>NZ_JAGIXS010000027.1 GCF_030014915.1 Pelomonas sp. V22 | reverse complement strand
GCCATGCAGGAAGTGGTCCGGACAATGAGCGACATTGCGCAGAGTTCGAAGAAGGTGGTCGACATCATCGGCGTCATCGACAGCATCGCGTTCCAGACCAACATCCTGGCACTGAATGCTGCCGTGGAAGCGGCGCGTGCCGGCGAGCAAGGCCGTGGTTTTGCAGTCGTCGCTAGCGAGGTCCGCGCACTGGCAGGCCGAAGCGCCGACGCCGCACGTGAGATCAAGGCGCTGATAGGTGCCAGTGTCGAGCGAGTGGACTCGGGGGCACGGTTGGTCGATCAGACCGGCGAGGCCATCGAGAACATCGTCACGCAAGTCCGTCGCGTCTCCGACCTGATCGCAGAGATCAGCAACGCCACGCGCGAGCAGAGCGACGGCATCAGCCAGGTCAACAGTGCGGTTGCGCACATGGATCAGATCACGCAGCAGAATGCCGCGCTCGTTGAGCAAAGCGCAGCTGCCGCTGGCAGCCTTGAGACCCAGACGCAGCGTCTGGTCGAGGCAGTCAGCGTGTTCCGTTGATCCTCTCGTTCACCGTGGGGGCTGGGGGCACTGGCCCGCGATCTGATCATCCTGTCGATGAGGCTGCGATGAAGACCCTATCGGTGCTCAAGCTGGATAGTTCTGAGTCTAGGGTGACGGTACCACCGGCTTCGATGGCACCGTCCGCTCCGCGTCTCGCTCCTACACCATCGTCGAGCTTGGCG
>NZ_JAGIXS010000026.1 GCF_030014915.1 Pelomonas sp. V22 | reverse complement strand
ATGACGCCGATGATGTCGACCACCTTCTTCGAACTCTGCGCAATGTCGCTCATTGTCCGGACCACTTCCTGCATGGCCTGGCCGCCCTGTGCAGCAGCGGCGGCTGCCGAGCTGGCCAGAGTGTTGGCCTGACCGGCTGTTTCGGCGTTATTCTTGACTGTCGCCGTCATCTGCTCCATGGACGAGGCCGTCTGCTCGACGCTCGAAGCGGATTGCTCCGTTCGCGAACTCAGATCCAGATTTCCCTGAGAGATCTCCTGCGCCGAGTTCTTCACGCTGATGACCTGCTGGCTGACGTCATCGATCAGCCATCTGAACATCAATCCTAGCTGACTGATGGTGCGCATCGTCATGCCGATTTCGTCGACGCGGTCCATCTGGACGACCTCCCGATTGTTGCCGGTTGCCACGTCCAGCGCCTGCTTCCGCAGTTGCTCGATAGGCGCCGCCAACTGGCCTTCAAGCAGTAGAGAGCCGATCAAACACACACCGGTTGCCACAGCGAAGCCCGCCCAGGCGTGCGGACCACCCACGAACAGCGCGTGAGCGCCGAGCAGCAGGGCCCAAAGAAAGGCAAAGTTCGCGCGGACTCGGGCCCGCACCGACATGGACTTGAAAACAGAAAGCGCGCTTGCCCAGCCCGTGCGTACCAGAATGCCCTTGTGAAGTTTGCGACCGCGCTCGGTGCCCTCGCGGAGGCCCTTGTACAAGGATTCCGCCGCGCGGACCTCGTCAGCCGAGGGCTTGGTACGCACCGACATGTAGCCCTGGTGCCGACCGTTCCTTACGATGGGAACCGCATTTGCCCGAACCCAGTAGTGATCGCCGTTCTTGCGGCGATTTTTTACGAGCGCGGTCCA
>NZ_JAGIXS010000025.1 GCF_030014915.1 Pelomonas sp. V22 | reverse complement strand
TGAATCGCCCCGGGTTCCCTAGACACTTTTGAGCCGTTGGGAATGGCGTCGCTCGAACTCTGCCGGCGAAGTATCTCCGGCAGTGCCGTGACGGCGCTTGGGGTTGTAAAACATCTCGATGTAGTTGAAGACGTCGGCTCTAGCGTCATCGCGGGTCGGGTATGTCTGGCGGCGGATGCGCTCGCGCTTGAGCAGTTGGAAGAAGCTCTCGGCCACCGCGTTGTCGTGGCAGTTGCCGCGACGGCTCATGCTGGAGATCAGGTTGTGGTCGCGCAGGAAGTCCTGCCAGTCGTGGCCAGTGAACTGGCTCCCCTGATCCGAATGCACCGTGACTGGCTTCTTGGGCTGACGACGCCACAAGGCCATCATCAGCGCGTCAAGCACCAGGCCGGTGTCGATGCGGCTGCCCATTGACCAGCCGACCACCTGACGCGAGAACAGATCTACCACCACGGCCAGATAGAGCCAGCCCTCATGGGTGCGGATGTACGTGATGTCGGTCACCCAGGACTGGTTGGGCTCGGCCACCGTGAACTGGCGCTGCAAGTGGTTGGGTGCCACGACAGCAGGTTTGCCTCCGCGCATGCCGGGGCGGCGCCGATAGCCCGTCTGCGAGCGCAGCCCTTCGCGCTTGAGCAATCTGGCCACGCGATGTTTGCCGCAGCTCTCGCCCAGATCGCGCATGTCCAGCGTGAGCTTGCGGTAGCCGTACACGCCGCCGCTCTCCAGCCAGGCCTGCTTGAGCAGGCCCAGCAGCCGCTAGTCGTCCTTGGCACGAGGGCTCGCGGGTTCGGCCTTCCAGGCGTAGTAGCCGCTGGGGTGCACCGTCAGGACCTTGCACATGCGGCGCACGCTGTGCTCATGCTCGTGCCGCTCGATGAACGCGTACTTCACCCGGACTGCTTGGCAAAGTACGCTGCGGCCTTTTTTAGGATGTCGCGCTCCTCGGTCA
>NZ_JAGIXS010000024.1 GCF_030014915.1 Pelomonas sp. V22 | reverse complement strand
GGAAGGTCTGCAAAACCCCGCCCACCACGGTCGGTGGAATTCACAGTGAGACGTGATTTGCGAATCACTGGGTGATTGAGCCCCATCGGTCGCGGGCGAGCCATGAATTCGAGGCCTGCGGCGGCTTGCAACCGCATCGCAGACGCACTCATCCCCGTGCTCCCAGCAGTTGCCGGCGCACCATCCACAAGTTGCTCAACGCAAACAGCATCGTCAGCCGTGCCGTGTTCTTGGCCAATCCCCGGTAGCGCACCTTGGCATGGCCGAACTGCTGCTTGACCACGCGGAACGGATGCTCGACCTTGGCCCTCACGCTGGCCTTGAGCTGTTCCACCTTGTCCAGCAGCCGATGCAGTTCGCGTGCCGGGTCCAGCGCGCGGCGCTTGCCCGGGCGCATCGCGATGTGCCAGTTCACCTCCAGGTCCTTGACTTCGTCGCGCTTGGCTACACCCTGGTAGCCCGCGTCGGCAAACACGTCCGTCTCGTCACCGTGCAGCAGCGCCGCCGCCTGCGTCACGTCGTTGACGTTGGCGGCCGTGCCGATCACCGTGTGCACCAGGCCCGACTCGGCATCCACGCCGATGTGGGCCTTCATGCCGAAGTGCCACTGGTTGCCCTTCTTGGTCTGATGCATCTCGGGGTCGCGCTCGCCGTCCTTGTTCTTCGTGGAACTGGGCGCGGCAACGATGGTGGCATCCACCACGGTGCCGGTCTTGAGCATCAAGCCCTGCTGGGCCAGTCCGGCATTGATCGTGGCCAGCACCTGCGGCGCGAGTTGGTGCTTCTCCAGCAGATGTCGAAAGCGCAGGATGGTGGTCTCGTCGGGCATGCGCGCAGCGCCTTCCAAGCCGACGAAGCGGCGGTACAGCGGGCGCTCGTGCAGCTCTTCTTCCACCGCCGGATCGCTCAGGTTCCACCAAAGCTGCAAGCAGTGGATGCGCAGCATGGTCTCGATGGGGAACGGCGGGCGGCCGCCCAGCGCTTGATGCGCACCGCGAGCGTGCGGCTGGATCAGCGCCACCAGCGCGGTCCAGGGCACCACCTGGTTCATCTCGTCGAGAAAGACCTCCTTGCGGGTCTTCTTGGGCAACGGGTCAAGGCCAAGCGTGATCTGATCCATGCCCCGCATCGTCCCAGCCGCTCAGGCAGTGCGCCAGTCGGAATGACGAGGGGTTTTGCAGACCTTCCCTAG
>NZ_JAGIXS010000023.1 GCF_030014915.1 Pelomonas sp. V22 | reverse complement strand
GTGACCTGCCCCCTCCCGCCGTACCAATCAGGCGGAAGTCCGGTTTGAAGATTACTTGATCTCGTTGCTTGAAGCCGGTGGCGGCTGGTTCTTGGTCCTGTGGCGTTGAGCGAATTCCGCCGGCGGTATCCGTCCCAGGCTGCTGTGCGGCCGCACCTCGTTGTAGTCCTGACGCCAGATGGCGATCTCCGAGCGCGCCTGCGGCAACGTCTGGAACCAGTGCTCGTTCAAGCACTCGTCGCGGAACTTGCCGTTGAAGCTCTCGATGTAGCCGTTCTGCATGGGCCGTCCCGGCTGGATCAGGATGTGCCGCACGCCGTGAGCCTGCGTCCAGGCAATGAAGGCACGGCAGGTGAACTCCGGTCCGTTGTCGGTTCGCACCGCCGCCGGGTAGCCTCTGAAGATTGCAGCCCGGTCCAGCAGCCGCGTCACGTATTGCCCCGAGATACCGTAGTCCACGGCGATGTCCACGCACTCGTGCGAGAAGTCGTCGGCTACGGTCAGGCATTTGATGCGCCGACCATTGGCCAGACTGTCGGAAACGAAGTCCATGCTCCACACCTCATTGACGCGGCTGGCCACTGTCAGCGGCACGCGCTCGCTGGCTGCGCGCCGCACCTTCTTGCGCTTGCGAACCGCCAACTGCGCCTGGCTGTACAGCCGATAGATACGCTTGTGGTTCACGCCCGGAAACTGCGGGCGCAGCAGGTCATGGATGCGGCGATAGCCAAAGCGCCGGCGCACCTGTGCGATCTCGACGATCTTGGCGCTGAGTTGCTGCGTGGCCTCATCGATCACGGGCGGGTTGCGATAGCTGTCCCTGGAGAGCCCCACCAGGCGGCACGCACGGCGTTCGGACAAGTGATGCTGCTCGATCATCTTGGCTGCCGCTGCGCGCCTGACCTGCGGGGCTAAGGCTTTACGCCGAAGACGTCCTTGAGCGCGTGGATGTCCAGGTGGGCCTCTGCCAGCAGGCGCTTGAGCTTGGCGTTCTCGGATTCGAGTTCACGCAGCCTCTTGGCATCCGTGGCCTGCATGCCGCCGTACTTGGCGCGCCACTTGTAGAACGTCGCATCGCTGAAGCCGCCTTGCCGGCACAGCTCCTTGACCGGCATGCCTGCTTCGGCCTGCCTGAGGAAGCCAATGATCTGCTCCTCGGTGAATCTGCTCTTCTTCATGTCCGTCATTCTCCTAGTTGACGGACTTCACTACCTTTACGCTGGTACGGCTAGGAGGGGTCAGGTCAAT
>NZ_JAGIXS010000022.1 GCF_030014915.1 Pelomonas sp. V22 | reverse complement strand
TGTTGATTTCCACTGAATCCTGACCCACATCCTGGACTGATTTCCGTCCAAACCTGACCCACGTACGAACCCTACCCTGCCGCTATTTGCGGCAGGAGCACTGGAGTGATTGACGTGGCGACACTGAGTGTCATCAGGCGGTGGGCCCTGCGCGAGCAGCTGTCCATCCGCGAGATAGCCCGACGCACCGGCCTGTCTCGCAACACCATAAGGAAGTACCTGCGCAGCGATGCCCAGGAGCCGGCCTATGCCAAACGCGAGAGCCGAAGCCGGCTCGATCCGTTTGCGGAGAAGCTGGCCCAATGGCTCAAGACCGAGGCTGGCAAGAACCGCAAGCAGCGGCGCACGCTGAAGCAGATGCATGCCGAGCTCATGGAGCTCGGCTTCGATGGCTCCTACAACCGCGTCGCGGCCTTCGCACGCGACTGGGCCATCAAGCGTCAGGAGGCGCAGAAGACCACCGGCCGAGGCACCTTCGTGCCGCTGGTCTTCGAGCCCGGCGAGGCGTTCCAGTTCGACTGGAGCGAGGACTGGGCCGTGCTGGCTGGCGAGCGCACCAAGCTGCAGGTGGCGCACTTCAAGCTCAGCCACAGCCGGGCCTTCTACATCCGGGCCTACCTGCTGCAGACCCACGAGATGCTGTTCGACGCCCACAACCACGCCTTCCGCGTGTTTGGCGGCGTGCCCAAGCGCGGCATCTACGACAACATGAAGACGGCTGTGGACAAGGTCCTGACCGGCAAGGCGCGCGACGTCAACGCGCGCTTCGCCGCGATGGTCAGCCACTACCTCTTCGAGGTCGAGTTCTGCAACCCGGCCTCCGGCTGGGAGAAGGGGCAGGTCGAGAAGAACGTGCGCGACGCGCGCCACCGGCTCTGGCAGCCCGTGCCGTCGTTCCCGACGCTGGACGCCCTCAACGTCTGGCTGGAGGAACGCTGCGGGGCGCTGTGGGCCGAGATCTCGCACGGCAAGCTGCCCGGCACCGTGTTTGATGCCTGGCAGGAAGAGCGGCCGCTGCTGATGCGGCTACCGCGGCCGTTCGACGGCTTCGTCGAGCACACCAAGCGCGTCTCGCCGACCTGCCTGATCACCTTCGAGCGCACCCGCTACAGCGTGCCGGCGTCGTATGCGAACCGGCCGGTGAGCCTGCGCGTGTACGCCGACCGCCTGGTCGTCGCGGCCGAGGGCAACATCATCTGCGAGCACACACGAGTGATCGAGCGCCGGCACGACACCATCGGCCAGACGATCTTCGACTGGCGTCACTACCTGGCGGTGCTGCAGCGCAAGCCCGGCGCACTCAGGAACGGCGCGCCGTTCGCTGAGCTGCCGCTGGCCTTCAAGCGGCTGCAGGCCGAGCTGCTCAAGAAGCCAGGCGGTGATCGCGAGATGGTCGATGTGCTGGCCCTGGTCCTGCACCACGAGGAGCAGTCGGTGCTGGCGGCCGTCGAGTTGGCGCTGGAGGTCGGGGTGCCGACCAAGATGTACGTGCTCAACGTGCTGCACCGGCTGCTCGACGGCAAGGTCGAGCAGCCGCCGGTGGATGCGCCGCAGGCACTGCGCCTGGCGACCGAGCCTCAGGCCAACGTGAACCGCTACGACGCGCTGCGCGAGGAGAGGAAGGTGCGCCATGCGTAACCCCGCAACCAACGCGCTCATCACCGCGCTGCGCGAGCTGAAGATGTTCGGCATGGCGCAGGCCGTGGGCGAGCTGGCCGAGCAAGGCGCACCGGCCTTCGAGGCGGCGCAGCCCTTCCTGGCGCAGTTGCTCAAGGCCGAGAGTGCCGAACGAGAAGTACGGGCCGTGGCCTACCAGCTCAAGCAGGCCAGGTTCCCGGTCTACCGTGACCTGGCCGGCTTCGAGTTCGCGCACAGCGACGTCAACGAGGCGCTGGTGCGGCAGCTGCACCGAGGCGACTTCATGGACCGGGCGGAGAACGTTGTGCTGGTCGGCGGTCCGGGCACGGGCAAGACCCACCTGGCCACGGCCATCGGCGTGCAGGCGCTCGAGCATCACCGGCGGCGGGTGCGCTTCTTCTCCACGGTCGAGCTGGTCAACCAGTTGGAGCAGGAGAAGCTGTGCAACAAGACCGGGCAGATGGCGCACCGACTGGCCCACATGGACATGGTCGTGCTGGACGAGCTGGGCTACCTGCCGTTCAGTGCATCAGGCGGCGCGCTGTTGTTCCACCTGCTGAGCAAACTCTATGAGCGCACCAGCGTCGTCATCACGACGAACCTGAGCTTCAGCGAGTGGGCCAGCGTCTTCGGCGACGCCAAGATGACGACGGCGCTGCTGGACCGGCTCACACACCATTGCCATATCCTTGAGACCGGCAACGACAGCTACCGCTTCAAGAACAGTTCCGCACAACCCACCAAGAAGGAGTCAAAGACCAAGAAGTTACTCACAACCTGAGCCCGAGAGGCTCTAACAAGGGTGGGTCAAGATTGGATGGAAACGGTGGGTCAAGATCGCGCGGGAATCAACA
>NZ_JAGIXS010000021.1 GCF_030014915.1 Pelomonas sp. V22 | reverse complement strand
TCACCGCTTCCTACAGTGCGGTCAGGCTCTTCCATGCCGCATGGCGCCGCAGCCTTACCAAGTCATGAACAAGCCACACTCCAACCTCCCGGCCAGTGATCAATGGCCGCCCACCCTGCGCCCTGCCATTTTGATATGCGGTGCAGCCACAGCACTAATGTTCGGGGTGCTCGCTCTTCCGCGCGTCAGCATGTTCGCGGAGCGACCGGGTGATCATGCTTCCGTCCATTTGCTGCTGGAGATGTTCGCCGTCGTGGTGTCCGTCATGGTGGCATCGATCGCTTGGCACGAAGCAGGCCGCAGTGGCTCTGGTATGTCCAAGCTGCTGCTGTTCGGCTTTACCGTAGTGGCCGGCGTGGACATGATTCATGCCATCAGCTTCGATGGCATGCCCTCCTTGCTGAGCGACGCGAGTACGGCCAAGGCCATCTTCTTCTGGCTTTGCGGGCGGGGCATCGAAGTCTCGACCGTTTTTCTCGTGGCGGGCCGGTTCGACCCGCCGGGGCGCCGTGGGACCTGGCTGACATTGGCCATTGTTGCCGTCGTCGGTCTCTTCTTTGTCGGTACGTACCGGCTGGCCAGCCTGCCAACGATCTTCGTACCGGGCGTGGGCGTTACGCCGCTCAAGGCGAATCTCGAATATGGCCTGCTGGCGGCGAACCTTGTCGCCGCTGCATGGCTGTTCATGCAGGGCCGCCGGGATGCCCAGCCTCGTCAAATCTGGCTGGCCACGGCCTGCTTTGTGACTGGACTTGGCGAACTGGCCTTCACCACCTATGTGGCGACTTCCGACTTCCTCAATCTCTTTGGGCACCTCTACAAGTTGCTGGCCTACGGACTGATCTATCGGGCGGTGTTTTTCAGCAGCGTCCAGGCGCCCTACGCGCTGCTGGAGCGCACCGAGCAGCAACTGCAGAAGCGCAACAAGGAGTTGGACGCCATCCTCAACAACGTACCGGTGACCATCGTTCAACTCGACCGAGAGCTGCGCCTGAGCTATGCCAATCCGGCGTATGCCAACCAGGCCGGGATGGCGGTGCAAGCCTGCGAGGGACACTCGCTGTTCGAGTCCATGCGGCCAGAATGGATACCGCATGTCAAGCCGTTCATCGAGCAGGCGATGGCAGGCCAGCGCGCCGAATTCGATTTCGAGGCGAGCGCACCCACAGGCCAACCGGAGAACATCTGGGCGGCCATCGTGCCGGAGTACAACCAGGCTACCGGCGTCGACGGTGTGCTTGCCATCTTCAAGGACAACACCGAGCGTGATCGCGCGCGCCGCCTGTTGGCCGAATCCATGCACGAGATCGCCGAGCTCAAGGCGGCGCTGGATGCCCATGCCATCGTGGCGGTCACGGATGCCCGCGGCGTCATCACGCGCGTCAACGACAAGTTCTGCACCATCTCCAAGTATCCGCGCGACGAGCTCATCGGCAGTACCCACCGGCTGATCAACTCAGGTCACCACCCCAAGAGCTTCTTCGTCGATCTGTGGAAAACCATCTCGTCGGGTCAGGTCTGGAACGGCGAGATCTGCAATCGCGCCAAGGATGGCTCGTCGTACTGGGTGCATACCACCATCGTGCCGTTCATTGGCGGTCAGGGCTTGCCGGTCCAGTACATCGCGATCCGCGCCGACATCACCGAGCGCAAGAATGCAGAGCAGCGCGCGCAGCGCATGGCCCTCTACGATGCGCTGACCGGATTGCCCAACCGGCGCTTGATGAGCGACCGTCTGCAGCAGGCGCTAGCGGCCTCGGCACGAGACGGTCAGCACGGGGCCCTGCTACTCCTCGATCTTGATCATTTCAAGCAGGTCAACGACACACTCGGACACGACCAGGGCGACGAGCTGCTGCGCCAGGTTGCGGTGCGCTTGCAATCCAGCGTACGCCAGGTCGACACAGTGGCGCGGATGGGGGGCGATGAGTTCGTGCTCGTGCTGAGTGAGTTGAGCAGGGATGTTGCAGTGGCCACCTCCTTGGCTGGAGGCATCGCCGACAAAGTGCGTGATGCGCTCAATGAACCGTATCTGCTCAACGGAATGCGGGTCGACATCTCTCCAAGTATGGGGCTGCTGACCTTCTGCGGTGGCGGCATGTCGGAGGATGAGCTGCTTAAGCGTGCAGACATGGCGCTCTACCAGGCCAAGGAGTTGGGGCGTGACCGCAAATGCTTCTTCGATCCGGCGCATCAGGCCCAGAACCTCGGACGCATTCAGTTGTTGCATGAGCTAAAGCAGGCGAAGGCCAGCGAGCAGTTGTTGTTGCACTACCAGCCCGTGGTCGGGGAAAGCTGCCGGATCATTGGCTACGAGGCGTTGCTGCGCTGGCAGCATCCTGAACGGGGCATGGTGTCGCCAGCAGAGTTCATCCCCCTCGCCGAGCAATCGGGTCTGATCCTCCCGATCGGCCAACGCGTGCTCGAGCTGGCCTGCAGACAGCTGGCCGGATGGCGCGACGAACCAGGCCGGAGCACGCTGACTCTGGCGGTGAACGTCAGCGCTCGTCAGTTCAAAGACCCTAAGTTCGTCGAAGGCGTCGAGTCTGCACTGCGCGAGAGCGGCGCAGACCCGCATGCCCTCTGGATCGAGCTGACGGAGAGCATGCTGCACACCGACATCGACGAAACCATCGAGAAGATGTCCAGGCTTAAGGGCCTGGGCGTGAGGTTCTCACTTGACGACTTCGGAACCGGCTACTCCTCACTCAGCTACCTGCGGCGCATGCCGATCGACCAGCTCAAGATCGATCGGAGTTTTGTCCGAGACGTCACCAGCGATTCCAATGCAGCCTCCATTGCCAACACCATCCTTTCGCTGGCCGAGAGCATGAGCCTGGACGTCATCGCCGAGGGTGTGGAAACCATCGAGCAGTTCAATGTGCTCAAAGCGCTGGGTTGCCATTCATTCCAGGGCTACTATTTCGGCAAGCCACAGGCAGCCCTTGTCGAGCCGACAGGCTAATGTGCTTGTGAATAAGAGTCGTTCAAGGCTGCAAGCGAAGGCCACTTCGTGCTGCCTTGCAGTACTGCAATAGGGAGAAGTCAATGCGTATCAACGAGCCCGTCACCCAACGAGAGTACGAGATCCCGGAGGGTGTGACGCTGATGTCTACCACCGACGCGCAGAGCCACATCAAGTACGCAAACGCTGCCTTCGTGGAAGTCAGCGGTTTCGACTTGGACGAACTGCGTGGAGTTCCCCACAACCTCGTGCGCCACCCCGACATGCCCAAAGAGGCTTTTGCCGACATGTGGGAGACCCTGAAGGCCGGCGAGCCTTGGACCGCGCTCGTAAAAAATCGCCGCAAGAACGGCGATCACTACTGGGTTCGGGCAAATGCGGTTCCCATCGTAAG
>NZ_JAGIXS010000020.1 GCF_030014915.1 Pelomonas sp. V22 | reverse complement strand
AGTGCGCCGCCTAACCAGTCGCTCGAGCCGACTCGCGTCGGCAGGCCGCCGCTCGCGGCTCAGCTTCAACGTTAGGCCCCGGGAAGACGCACCTGCGAGGAGATGGAATGTTTGATCACGTTGTGTTCGGGGTCAGCGATTATTCAGAAGCGAGAGCCTTCTTCCTTAAGGCACTTGAGCCGCTTGGTGTGGCAATTGCCTCAGAGGGGCCACTCGGAATCGAGCTTTGCCGTCCTGGAACCAATGCCTCGCTTTGCATCCGCCGAATTGAAGAAAAGGCAACGCATCTTCATTTGGCATTTGCGGCCGAGAATCGCCAGCAAGTCGAGGCCTTCTACCGCGCAGCACTAGAGGCGGGAGGCAAAGACAATGGCGCGCCAGGTCTGCGCCCCCAGTACCACGCGAACTACTATGCAGCCTTCATCATCGGTCCTGACGGTCACAACATCGAAGCGGTTTGCCATGAGCCCGCGGCCTAACCAGTCGCTCGAGCCGACTCGCGTCGGCAAGCCGCCGCTCGCGGCTCAGCTTCAACGTTAGGCTCAAGGAGGATCGACGTGCCGATTTCGCCGGAGCTGCTTCGCGAGGTGCTCGATAGGTCCCTCGAAATGTTCTTCCAGCACGAGGTGCAGGAAGTGCTTGATGGTGTCAATGAGCGAAGCAATTGCGGGCGGCTTGCCATCTACATGCAGCAGACGGCGCTGAACTACGGCCTAGTCGGGTACTTTGTCGACACCGAATACAACCGAAAGCAGGACGGGAAGGTCAAGACTATTCTTGATAGTGAGTTCAAGGTCGTCACAATCAACTGCGATCTCATCCTTCATAGTCGAGGCCATGTCGTTGCTGAAGACAATCTCATCGCTATCGAGGTAAAGAAGAGAGATCGACCGATCGCCGAGAAGGAGAAAGATAGGGAGCGTCTCCGAGCGCTTACGAAGGCTAGCTACGATGACATATGGAGCGCTGATGGGATTGCAATACCCGAGCATGTATGCGGCTACGCACTGGGAGCATTCGTAGAGCTAGATAAGAGCCAACGGGTATGTCGACTTGAATACTTTCGAGGCGGAGAAGTCTTTGAGCAAGCATCAATTCCCTTCTAAGGGCGCCGTTGAGCCTAACCAGTCGCTCGAGCCGACTCGCGTCGGCAAGCCGCCGCTCGCGGCTCAGCTTCAACGTTAGGCATCATGAAGAACCCAAGTACCCTCCGATACTCCGCAATAGCCCTGGTGGTCATTGCCGGCCATGCAAGCGCCCAGTTTGCGCAGTCTGGCCCTGTCCGAAGGCAAGACTCCCTTGAGCGCTGCACTTCGCGGGACGAAGCTGGGTGCGATCAGGGCTTCGTCAAGGTTGCGTGGCCTAAGGCAGTCCCAGGAACTTGCGGTAGACCGGCATTTATTCCGTCGCTACTGCCCGCCGGCTTTGTGGGGCACACAAGCGTCAGATTTGAGCTTGACGCAGATGGGAAGGTCCAGGATCTAAGAGTTGACTACGCTAGTGGTGTCAAGGCCTTGGACGATGCGCTTCTGAATGCCGCCAGAACTTGCAAATTCGAGGCCGGGATGCGCGCAAGTCAGCCGTCTGCGATGTCGACGTTCTGGATGCATAAGTGGGAGCAAAGTCCAAAGCTTCAGCCGACGTTCATTACAGTTCCTACCCCCAGCCCAAGGCCACCTGCGTCTGGGGCATCAGGCGAGCCAAGCAAGTGATGCCTAACCAGTCGCTCGAGCCGACTCGCGTCGGCAAGCCGCCGCTCGCGGCTCAGCTTCAACGTTAGGTCGCAGGAAGTCGCATGCGCGGATACATCGGAATGGCCGTCCTCGTTGCACTTGCGATTGCGACCGATCATTGGTTCGGCGCTATCGGTGTCACGCGATTCTGTGGTGTGTTTTTCTTGTGCGCCTGCGTGTACGGCTGCTTCGCCCCAAGAATCACAGTCTCTGCTGGGCGTATCGAGATTGGAGAGCTGGCTGGCTGGAATAAGGCGTTTGCGCTTGTGCCGATTTGCGTAGTTGGGATGCTGCTGGTTCTCTATGCGCCGGCAATCACGTGCGTATCAACCAAGTACAAACATCTCTGTGCGTAGCCAATCCAAAATGCAGCGGGCCGCTCTTTTGCAAGTACTGCGACCTAACCAGTCGCTCGAGCCGACTCGCGTCGGCAAGCCGCCACTCGCGGCTCAGCTTCAACGTTAGCCATCAAGTGAATCAGCCGCGCTGGCTCGTGGAGATCACGGGCGACAAGTTCCACCTTGAGGATCTGCCTGCGTTCTTTCCAGACGGGGACATGTACGTCGTGCAGGAGGGCGAGCGGTACTACATTGTTGGTCCCGCGCTAGAGGTGACAGCAGACCACGCAGAAGTTCGTGCTCTGGCCCTGGCTCGGCTAGAAATCTTTGCCGGGGCGATGAAGCTTCTCTTCGGCCACTACAAGACCCCTGCTCTTGCCGGAACGTACAGGGAGCATCCCGATGGAAGGCGTGATGCCTTTGCATCTGGCGTGGTCGCCGAACTGACAATTTTCTCGAAAATTCGGGCCAATCTGGACGGAGCTACCGGTCCTACGCAGGCGCAAGTGCTAACGACAGCCTCGATGAAGAACAAGGCGCTCACAACCGCAATGATCCTGTGGGCTGACGAAGCCAGAACCTGGCCTCGTCTGTATCGCATACTTGATGAGGTTGAAGAAGGCCTCGGGAATACGGTGAGCAACCTTGACCTTTGCTCGGACAATCAGCGCGAGCGCTTCATGCGCTCGGCAAATAGCCCATCTGTTGCTGGGCTAGACGCACGGCATTCCGCCGGTAACAAGATTCCGCCGGCAAAGCCCATGACGCTCGTCGAGGCCACGAAGTTCATGCAAGGCGTAATGCTCAAAGCCCTTACTTATTCCGGTGGTCGGGGTGCAGATGGCTAACCAGTCGCTCGAGCCGACTCGCGTCGGCAAGCCGCCGCTCGCGGCTCAGCTTCAACGTTAGGCATCGGAAATGAACTTCGGTCGCCGCCTCTTCCAAGCTCTCGCTCGCCCCCAAATGCAGAAAGACATTGCATCTCAAGCCATGGAGGTTATTGATCCTGTCGTTGGGCGGTTGTCGGGAACATCGGCCGAACTTCACGGGATCATCAACGCAGGGCTCGGTGAGCTAAAGCTGGTCGTATGGCCTGACGGACAGCCGATGGAGGCTTCCATTCAATTTGCAGCCAGCTTTGTGCAACATCTTTCAGCGCTAAACCTGCGGTGCCAGGAGTACGCGACCAAACAGCTTCTGCCCGTCTACAACGATAGCTGGCGTACTGGAGCGCAGACCCTCACTCCAAGGGAGTTTTGCTCCATGCTTCAATTGAGTGACGTTGAGATCACCGGAGTCGAGCTAGCAACCCTACGGTACGAGTGCGGAGATCTCTTTGGTGGTCACGGCGTTTCCGTCACGTCCTTTGATGGCGTCTCCTTCCATGAACTGCAAGCTGAGCTGTGAATCGCCCCGGGTTCCCTAGACACTTTTGAGCCGTTGGGAATGGCGTCGCTCGAACTCTGCCGGCGAAGTATCTC
>NZ_JAGIXS010000019.1 GCF_030014915.1 Pelomonas sp. V22 | reverse complement strand
GCAGCGGATGCCGTCGGTCGATTCCGGCGGTTGTGTTAACGGTTTCGGCTGGATACCGGTCATTGCCAGGCACGTGTCACTGGCACTCGATGGCGGCTTTGAGGTGAGCTGCAGGCCTTCGTGCTGATGGTCCTTGCCGCGGAAGCGGCAGCGCTGTGAAAATGGCCTGCGGCCTGTGCCCCGTCACGGACAAGAAGTCGCTTGAGAGGGTGCCCGGCGTCAGCCAGGTGCAAATCAATCTGGATGTAAAGACCGCCAAGGTGATCTTCGACGCCGACAAAGCCACCGTTGCTGCCTTGGTTCACGCCACCACCGACGCAGGCTTCCCATCGACGGTTCGCAAATGATGACGACCACTGCCGTCCTGAATTCGGTACTCACCTGCCCGCATTGCGGCCACACCAAGCATGAGGTCATGCCGACCGGCGCTTGTCAGTTTTTCTACGAATGCGACCACTGCAAGACCCTGTTGCGGCCAAAGGCCGGGGATTGCTGCGTGTTCTGCTCGTATGGGTCCGTCAAGTGCCCGCCCATTCAGATGCAGCGCGGTTGCTGTGGGGCCTGAGGACTGCCATTGGTGTGGCGGTAGTTCTGCAATACGGTCAGCCTCGACAAGCACGCATCGCCTGCAGCCAAATGTGCGGGGCCGCGATGGCCGATAGGGCGACAGCCTCCGACCTGAGACGCCAAGAGTCAATTTGCTCAGAGGCCGTGCACCGCCCGCAAGTGCTTTGACTCTTTAGTTGGCGGAGATACATCCTGCGAGGCTTCGGCCAGCCCCGCAAGGATGCCGCACTCGTCGGCGGTCCTTTCGGTACCGCAGCACTGGCGTAGCGCCTTCAACTGCTTCTCAAGCGAGCGTAGCTCCTTGATGCGTTTGGACACGTGGCCGATGTGCTCGTCTAGCAGGGCATTCACATCGCCGCACTCAGCCGCTGGGTCGTCCTTGAACCGAAGCAGGAGACGCACTTCGTCCAGCGACATGTCGAGACCCCGGCAGTAACGGACGAACTGCAAGCGCTCAAGATGCTGCGCCTCATAAATGCGCAGGTTGCCCTGTGACCGAGCCGGCGCGGGTAGCAAGCCCTCCCGCTCGTAGTAGCGGATCGTTTCGATGTGAGTTGCCGAAGCGGCAGAGAGTTCGCCAATCTTCATAGAGGGTCTCGGGAAGCCGGAGCTGTGAGGGCCAAAAAAGCACTTGCATCTGGAGTAGCTACAGGAAGTCTAATACCTGAATGAGCACAAAAACCACCACGACTGAGCTGTCCGAGAATGACCTTCCGGAGGCCGGCTGCGGCAGTTGCTGTGGCTCTACTTGTGGCACCAGCCAGACCGCAGCGGCCGTTGAGACGCTGCAGCTCTTGGTCCCGAAGATGGATTGTCCCAATGAGGAACGTCCCATTCGGGCTGAGGTGGAGCAGGTAGCTGGTGTGGAGGGCATGCGCTTTGACCTGGCCAATCGCATGGTGTTTGTCGACGCGCCCGAAGCCTCGTGGGCGGCCGTCATCAAGACCGTGAACGCTCTCGGCTTCGAGACCAACCCATCCCTGCCAGCCTCATCAAATGCGCCAAGCGAGGCGAGCGATGACGCCTGCTGTGGGTCGGCGTGCTCCACCTCGGAAAACTTACTCACGCCTGCCCCTGCCGTGACGGCCGTGCCCGGCGAATTGCTGCTGCGCGTTCCCCAAATGGACTGCGCCACAGAGGAGGGTCAAATCCGCCGGGCCCTCGAACCGCTTGAAGGCATCCGCCGACTGCGCTTCGACTTGGCGAGACGAACGCTGGCCGTGGAGGCACCTACCGAGGCTTGGGCATCCATTACTGCCGCCATCCAAGCTGTCGGGTTCAAAACGGAAACGCTCTCCGCTCCGCCTGCCGCGGAGGACACGGCAAGGGCGCAGCGCAAGGAAATGCAACGCCTGATCGCCGCGCTCGTCGTCGCTGTTGTGGCAGAGGGTGTCCACTTCTTCGCCCCTGAAACGCTTCCTTGGAAGTTGGTCGGCATGGGCGTGGCCGCAGGTGCCATCGCGCTCGCGGGGCTGGCCGTGTTCCAGAAGGGACTTTCCGCTCTGTTCCGTGGCCAGCTGAACATCAACGCGCTCATGAGCGTGGCCATCATCGGTGCATTCCTCATCGGCCAATGGCCGGAGGCGGCAATGGTCATGGCGCTCTACGCCTTGGCCGAACTCATCGAGGCTCGGTCCGTCGAGCGGGCGCGCAACGCCATCTCAGGACTGCTGGCACTGTCGCCGCCGCAAGTGGAAGTCCGGCAGGCGGGCGGCACGTGGTCCGTCGTGGATGCCAAGGCGGTTGCCGTTGGCGCTGTCGCTCGCGTCAAGCCCGGCGAGCGTTTCGCGCTTGATGGTCGGGTAACCGCGGGACACGGTGCCGTTGACCAGTCGCCGGTCACGGGCGAAAGCATTCCCGTTGACAAGGCCCCAGGCGACGAAGTGTTCGCCGGCACCATCAACCAAAGCGGCTCGCTTGAGTTCGAAGTAACGAAGCCTGCCAGCGACACGGTGCTGGCCCGCATCATCCACGCCGTTGAGGAAGCTCAGGACCAACGAGCGCCGACCCAACGTTTCGTCGACAAGTTCGCCGCCGTCTACACGCCGGCCATCTTCGTTCTGGCTCTCGCGGTCGCGCTTAGTACGCCGTTCCTCATGGGTTGGCCCTGGCTGACGGCCGTGTACAAGGCGCTGGTTCTGCTGGTCATTGCCTGCCCCTGTGCGCTGGTCATCTCCACACCGGTCACGGTCGTCAGCGGTCTGGCCGCCGCGGCCAGGCGTGGCATCCTCATCAAGGGTGGCGTGTACCTGGAGCAGGCTCGCAAGCTGACCGTCCTGGGCCTCGACAAGACAGGCACACTCACCGAAGGGAAGCCCAAACTCGTTGCGCACCGCGTCTTGGCCCAAACCGCGCCTGAGGACCAAGTGCTGCGCATCGCACGCAGTCTTGCGGCCCGTTCGGACCACTCGGTCTCGAAGGCGGTGGCCACTGGGTTGGAGGGAGTTTCCTCCGAGGTCGTGGACTTCGGCGCAGAACTCGGCAAGGGTGTACACGGCACGGTCGACGGCCAGCAGTACATCCTTGGCAACCATCGCTGGGTGCACGAGCGCGGCCTTTGCTCTGCGGAACTCGAGGCGCTGCTCCAGGAGCACGAAGCTCAGGGGCGGACGCTGTCCATCCTGGCTGACGAGCAGCAAGCCCTCGCCTTCTTCGCGGTTGCGGACACAACCAAGGACACCAGCAAGCAGGCAGTCGCGGAATTGAAGGCCCTGGGCGTTCGGACCGTCATGCTGACGGGCGACAACGCGACGACAGCACGCGCAATCGCCAAACAGGTGGGCATTGACGACGTTCGAGCCGGCCTGCTGCCGGAAGACAAGCAGAAGGTTGTCGCGGAGCTTGGCGGCGATGGCCAAGCTGTCGGCATGGTCGGCGACGGCGTCAACGACTCGCCGAGCCTGGCAGCGGCTGCGGTCGGCTTCTCGATGGGTGCGGCCGGCACCGACACGGCGAAGGAGGCTGCAGACGTCCTCATCATGAACGACGACCTCCGCAAAGTGCCGGAGACCATTCAGTTGTCGAAGCGGACCTACGCCATCCTTTGGCAGAACATCACCATCGCGCTGGGCATCAAGGCAATCTTCTTCGTCCTTGCGGTGTTCGGCAGCGCGACGATGTGGATGGCAGTGTTCGCCGACATGGGGGCGAGCCTGTTGGTTGTTTTCAATGGACTACGCCTGCTGAAAAGCGCTCGATAAATCCATATACCAAGTCGGCTCGCGTCACTCGGGCCAGCTACTGCCAGCGTCGTTTAGGGCGAGGGA
Organism: Pelomonas sp. V22; assembly: GCF_030014915.1. Classification (GTDB taxonomy): domain Bacteria; phylum Pseudomonadota; class Gammaproteobacteria; order Burkholderiales; family Burkholderiaceae_C; genus JAUASW01. The sequence goes on along the minus strand of NZ_JAGIXS010000019.1, from coordinate 112 downwards.
CAACGCGGCCACTGCGTCGGTCCAGATGCCGGATGGCCTCTCTCACGCGGGGCTACTGCGATGTCTGCTTTCAGTCAGAAAGTTCAATTTCGGGAATGACTGCGTGGGGTCG
>NZ_JAGIXS010000018.1 GCF_030014915.1 Pelomonas sp. V22 | reverse complement strand
CCCAGGATCGGTCCTTTACCCCAACCGGTGGAACCGGTGATGTTAGAAGTCGGACGGAGCAGGACGCGGCGTTCCAGAAGGAGGGCGCCGCGCTTGCAGCGGCCACATCACTAACTGCGTCGCCGTGATCTCCGCAGCCTTTTCAGATCTCCGTCTGTTCCGAGATCTCGAGGGCGTCATCGACTTCGATCCCAAGGTATCGGACAGTCGACTCCAGCTTGGAGTGGCCAAGCAGCAGCTGCACTGCGCGGAGGTTTTTGGTGCGTCGGTAGATCAGGGTCGCCTTCGTCCTGCGCATGGAGTGCGTGCCGTAGTCCGCTGGATCGAGTCCCAGTTCCTTCACCCAGTGCCCGACGATGCGAGCGTACTGACGCGTGCCCAGGTGCGGCGACTCGTGCAACCGGCTGGGAAAGAGGAAATCCTCGCTTCTCAGGCCGGCCTGCTTGATCCAGGTTTGCAGGGCATCACGCGTGCTCGCAGTGATCTCGAACTGCACGGGGCGCTGGGTCTTGTGCTGCATGACGATGGCGCGGGAGGCCATCTGGTCGCCATGGCACACATCCCTCACTCGAAGCGCCACCAGATCGCACCCGCGAAGCTTGCTGTCGATGCCCAGGTTGAACAGGGCGAGCTCGCGAACTCGTCCTTGCATCTGCAGGCGAACGCGAAGCGCCCAGATGTCTTTCAGCTTGAAGGGCGCCTTTTGTCCGACGATCTTGCCCTTATTCCACGGCTCGCGAGACGCGTTGCCATTCGACATGCTCATGATGGTCTCCCATCGAGTTGATGGGCATCAGAGCATGCGCCGATGGGCGAATGATTCAAGCTGCCATTTGGAGTGCGAATTGCTCTCTGACGCTACCAGGCTGCCAGCACCCGCCCCATGTTTCAGCGTGGCCGTCTGCATTTCTAGCGTTCAGGCCGCTCGATTGGATTCGGCGTCGCCCTCAGGTTGGTGCGGTCTTGCTCTGCGCCATCACCAGCTTCGTGCTCGCCTTGTCCGGCCGTCGCCGTACGCGGCGTGGTTCGAGCTTCCTCAGCGCTCTGCGATTTCGCTCCGGCTTCTGCCCGCTGCCTTGGCGCGGTACAGCGCCGCATCGGCTCGCCCCAGCAACTCCTCGATCCGATCCTGAACCGGCGCCGCTCGCAGTGCAGCGGCGCACTTCTCGCTGAGCGGCTCCAAGGTCGCAATGCCGACCGACGCGGTCAACTGCCCCAGCGGACTGGCTTCATGCGGGTGGGCAAGTTCGGCCAGGGCCCGATGCAGGTGCTGAGCAACCGCCATCGCGCCTGAGCCGTCGGTGTCGGGCAGCAGGACCAAGAACTCCTCGCCACCCCAGCGCGCGCAGTCGTCATTGGCACGGCTGGCTGCCTGTCGAAGACAGTCGGCCATCTTGATCAACGCGTGATCGCCGCCTGCATGACCGTACAAGTCGTTGAAGGCCTTGAAGTGGTCGACGTCGACCATCAGCACGCTCAGTGGCGCGTTCTGGCGGTCGGCGCGCAGCAGTTCCCTCTCCAGCCATTCCTGCATCGCGCGGCGGTTGGACAGCCCGGTCAGCGGGTCGGTGCGTGACAGCCGTCGGACTTCGGCCAAAGCCCGGCTCAGTCGCAGCTGGGTGTTCACCCGGGCTCTCAGCACGCCGGGGCGGATCGGCTTGGACAAATAGTCGACGGCGCCCGCGGCGAAGGCGGCCTCCTCGGTGGCCTCGTCGCGGTGACTGGTCAGCAGCACCACCGGAATCTCTGCCAATTCGCTGGCCTTTTGCATCAGCGACAACATCTCCAGCCCCCCCATCTCCGGCATCTCCGCGTCCAGCAGCACCAGATCGACCGGCTCTTGACGCAGCAGACGCAAGGCGTCCGCTGCGCTGCGCGCGAAGCGGCAGCGACCGAAATCGCTCAGCAGGCGGCTGGCCGCCTGGATGATCGATGGGTCGTCGTCGACCAGGAGCAGCGTGGCTGGCGTGGGTCTGGATTCGTTCATGTCAGTTGACGACCGGGTTTGCTAGCGTTATCGACACGCATCATGCCTGACGCGACGAGGCATCGGATGCCTGTCAATCACGGAGGAACGGATGCGCAGGCGCAAAGTCGAGATCAGCGATGCGGTGCTGAAGGCGACCAGGGTGATGCCCCGCGACAGGCCTCGCGTCGATCAGGTCCTGCGCATGGCCGTCCAGGCGGCTGCAGCGCCTGCTGTCGAAGAGCAGTCGCCGGGCCGCTGCCCGTGTAGCCCATCAGCATCTGCTGATGGCCGGCCTCAAACGCGGGGGTGATGCCGACCCACATGCCTTGGTGACAGCCAAAGCCATGTGCATAGAGCAGCACCGGGCCCTGCTGGCCGATGCGGCGGACATGGTTTCTTTCGATCGGGTTCATGCTCTCGACTCCAGAGGGAAACACATCGCAGTGCAGGTGGCGCCAACAGGTTCAAGTTAAGAGCTGACGAGCTTCCAACAGACGCAAAGCCTGTTCAAAGTCCAACTCGTCGACGTGGGCCTCGATCGCCGCAACATCCTGCTCACTCAGTCCCCGCTCCCGCACCCAGAACCGCAACTCCTTCAGCGCGCTGCCAGCATCCAGGTCCTGCTGTCGAAGCAAATCGAGAAGCACCCCATACCGCGCCGGTCCGTCGCTCAGGGGCGCTGCCTGGCCGCTGTCCACCTTGTCAATGGCTTGAGCCAGCCAAGCCGATGCCGCGCCACGCAGCGCCGACAGGGAATGCGACAGGCTGTCGAATAGTGATGTCAGTTCGGTCAGGGGATCGCCCTGACGCAAGCGCTCCTCCCCCTCGGCGGCGAGGTCCTGCACTGGCTTGGCACCCAGCAAACCGGCGGAGCCTCGCAGCTTGTGCAGGCTCGCGGCAGCCTGTTCGGCACTCATCGCCGCCAGGCCGCCCACCCAGGCCGCGTCATGCGTCTCCAGAAGCCTGCCCAGCAGGTGGTGGAACAGGGCGACATCCCCGCCCAAACGATGCGCGGTTTCCTGGGCCTGAATGCCGTCGATCAGCGGCCAATCGGGCGGCAGCGCGGCCTGGGTGTCGCTGCCGCGCACGGGCAGAGGCGCGCCTCGCCGCGCTTCGACTTGCCGCCTGACCGCGCGCACCAAGGCCTCGGGGTCCAGGGGCTTGGTCAGGAAATCGTCCATGCCGGCGTCCATCGCCCGACGGCGCTCCTCGACCAAGGCGCCGGCCGTCAGCGCGATCACCGGCAGCTCGCGCAACTGCAGGCGCTCGCGGATCTGACGCGTGGCCTCCAGGCCGTCCATGCCGGGCATCTGGATGTCCATCAGCACAGCGTCAAAGGTTTCGCCGCCGGACAGGCGCGCCAGCGCCGCCTCGGCACCGCCGTCGCAGCGCACCACCGCCCCCTGACGCTCCAGCATCCGTCTTGCCACCTCCAGGTTGATCTCGCTGTCGTCCACCACGAGAAGGCGCACACCAGGCAGCAGGCCACCACCCAGGCGCTGGATCGCGGCCGGGTCCAGCAGGTGATCGCTGCTTCCCTTTCGCTTGGCGATGGCCTCGTTCACCGCGTTGAACAGCGTGGACGGGTTGGCCGGCTTGGCCAGCACCGCGTCAACCACCGCCTCGATGTCCTCGGTCTGCAGCGCGCGGCGCTGGTCCTGGGTGATCAGCAAGGCCGCCGGCACCTGGCCGGCTGGCAGCGATGCGCGCAGGCGGCGCATCGCGCTAATGCCGTCCAGGCTGTCACCGAGATGCCAGTCAACCAGCAACACATCAGGCAAGGCCTGACCGGCTTGCTGGCGCTGCTGCAGCAGCGCCAGCAAGCCGGCGGCCTCGGCGAAGCTGCGCGCCTGCCAGCCCAATCCGGCGCACAGCGCGCTGAGGCGATCGCGTTGCAGCTCTTCGTCCTCAACGATGACCGCCTCCAGCCGTTGCGGCCTGTGCCGGCTGGTCTCGGCCGCCTCCAGCAGTGGCAACTCCACGGTGAACACGCTGCCCTGGCCCGGTTGGCTTTCCAGGGCCACCGTGCCGTCCATCAGGCCCACCAGGTGCTTCACGATGGACAGGCCCAGGCCGGTGCCGCCGAAGCGCCGGGTGGTCGACGCCTCGGCCTGCACAAAGGGCTGGAACAGCTGCGCCTGGGCCTCCGGGGGGATGCCGATGCCGCTGTCCCGCACCTGGAAGCGCAGGCCTGGCCGCTGCGCGTCGAGCTCGACGCGGTCGACGCGCAAGCTGACCTGGCCCTGGGCGGTGAACTTGATGGCGTTGCTGAGCAGATTGCCGAGCACCTGCTGCAAGCGCTGCGCGTCGCCGATCAGGGTGTCGGGCAGGTCCGGTGCGCTGTGCAGCTCCCACCCCAGGCCCTTGGCCCGCGCCGGGTCGGCAAACACCGCATCCAGTTCTCGCAGCAGCTCGCTCAGCTGGAAAGGTGCCTGCTCGACGGCCAGCTCGCCGGCCTCGATCTTGCTCA
>NZ_JAGIXS010000017.1 GCF_030014915.1 Pelomonas sp. V22 | reverse complement strand
TTGGCCAGGAACATGCCTTTGGCGGCGCTGGCCTGCTCGGCGGCGGCCTTGGCATGGCGCAACGCCTGCTCGGCGGCCAGCCGGGCCGAGATGTCCTGCGCAATGCCCAGATAGCCGACGATCTCGCCGCGCTCGCTGCGCACCACGCTCGCCGTCAGCGACACCGGCACCCGGCTGCCGTCCTGGCGCACATAGGTCCACTCGCGCTGCTCGCTGCCATCACGCTCGGGCACATGCAGGAAGACTCGGAAGCCCTGTACCTCTACGCCTTCGGCCGCGCTGAGCTCGACGCCGCGCTGCATGACCTCTTCGGGCAAGTGAATGAGGGCCGGCGTCTGCCGCCCGACCATCTCCTCGGCGCGGTACCCCAGCAGGCGCTCGGCACCGGCGTTGAAGACGGTGATCAGGCCATCGGGCCCGGTGGCGATGATGGAGAAGTCGGTCGCTGCCTGCAGCACGCCGCGCAGCAGGTTGGCAAAGCGCTCGCGCTCCTGCTGCGCGGCGCGCATCTCGGAAATGTCCAGCAAGGTGCCGCTGACCCACTCGGCCCGGCCATCGGGGGTGCGGCTCATCACCCGGCCGGCCGACAGGGTCCAGACCCAGTGCTGGTCCTGGTGGCGCAGCCGGCTTTCGCAAACGTATTGCGCGCTCTCACCCTTCAGGTGCGCACCCAGCAGCTGCCGGGTACGTGCCAGGTCCTCGGGGTGGATCAGCGCGATCCAGCCGTCGCGGGTCATCGGCAGCAGGGCCTCGGGGCGGTAGCCCAGTATCTCTGCCCAGCGGGCGTTGAAGCGGGTCTCCCCGGTCTGCGCGTTCCACTCCCAGGTGGCGGCCCCGGTGCCCTCCAGGATGTTGCTCAGTCGGCTCCGTTCGCTCTGCAAATCCCGGGTCTGCTCGGCGACGCGGCGCTCGAGGTCGGCGTTGAGCGTCGTGAGTCGCCTCTGATGGCGCTGTTGAAGGCGCCAGTACAGGTAGATCAGCGCATAGAACAGGCCCGCCAGCAACGCCGGTGGCAGCATCCGCGAGCGCCATTGCGTCATCGCCGCGTCGTCCATGGCCGACTTGGGCACCACCGCGCGGTAGATGACTCTGGCGCTTCGGTCCCCAGGGTTGGGGTCGATGACGCTTTCCACGCTCAGCACCTCGGCCTGGGCGCCCTGCCAGGCGCGCAAGCGGTCGAGCGGGGTGGCGACCGCCAACGAGCCGGGGCGGTAGCGGTCCCGCCAGCTGTCGGCGGCGTTCCCCTCCAACGGGCCCTGGCGGGTCAGCCAGCGCTCGTCGCTGCTCAGCACATGCAAGCTGCCGCCCCAGGGCAGGCGCAGGCTCTCGGCGCTGAAGCGCGCGGAGACATCGACGTCCATTTCCAGCACGCCGAACAGCCTGCCGTCGACCAGCACCGGTTGGGTGTAGCGAATGAGCTGCCGCAGCGGCTCGCCTTGCGCGCCCGGGCGCGGGGCGGCCGTGATTGGATGCGTCCAGGCCTCGCCGCGCAGCAGACGGGCGCGCAGATCGTTCAGCGTGCCGAGCGACGCCGGGTCCATCGATTGGTCCACCAACACAGCACCCGCCCGAGCGGGGCCGACGGCTTCCCGACGCCACGTGACCAGTTGCAGGGCACTGCCTTCCAGGCGGATCAAGCGGATCTCCTGGGCATCCGGGTTGGCCTGCGCATAGGCCGCGAAGATCTGCCCCATGCGCTGGCGCCACAGCGCGGCAGCGCTGCCATCCAGCGGGTCGCGACCGCTGGCGTCGCTGCGCACCAGCCCATCGACCGGCGGCGTTCCACGCAGGTAGACCAACGCGGCCTTGCGGCCTTTCATGGCGGTCTCGCCGGTGCTGGCGCGCTGGTCGACCAGCAGCTGCAGCTCGCGCTCGATGCGGGCGGCAACCGACTGCCTGACCTGCCAGCCCACGAAGGCCGCATAGGCCCCGCCCAGGGCCAGCAGGACCAGCAAGGACCAGCGTGCCAGCGGGCTGCGAACGAAGTCCGCCACCCGGGTGCCGCCCTGTTGAGCCAGGACCTCGGCATTCGGCCGGGCCGTCGCCAGGCGGGTGACCAGGGCGATCAGCCCGCTGATCAAGGCGCCGAGCACCAGCACCAGCCAGACCGGTGCGAGGCGCGACTGGGCGCGCAGGGCGGGGCTGGACTGCAGCTCCAGGCGCCAGGTCCGGCCGAACACTGACAGGCTCTTTTCAACGCGAGCCATGTCCGCGTCCCCCATGTCGCTCGTGTCCGGGTGGGTCGCGAAGAAGGCCTGGGCTTGATCGTGTTCCGCCAGGCTGATGCTCACCAGCGGGAACGCCTCGAGCAAGGGTCTGAGCACTTCGTCGGCCAGCAGCGGCGCGTAGGACCAGCCCAGGGTCCGGGCCAGTCTTGCATCAGGGTCGGGTGGCAGCACGCCCGGCGCGTAGACCGGCAGCAGCATCAGAAAGCCCTGCCGGGGCTTCTGGTTGGCCTGCACCAGGGTGATCGGCGCCGTCAGCCGCGGCGCGGCTGACTGGGCCGCGGCCACCGCTGCCTCGCGCCGATGGCGTTCCGAGGCGATGTCCAGGCCGGTCGCGCCCTGGTTGCTGGCCTGGGGGTAGATGTACTCGATGACGAACCGTTCGCCCGGGTGCGGAGTCAGTTCGCGCAGCCGGAAATCCGGCATGTCGTCCGCGCGCGCGCGGCGCAGCTCGGCCTCATCCTGGCCAAGGGACCAGCGCCGGATGAAGCCAAAGCCCCGGGCACCCGGGAACTCTCGCGACAGCTCCCGGCTTTGCGAGTAGGCGGCAAAGGTCGGGCGACGGATCTCTGCGCCGCCGCCGGCGAGGATGGCGCCGCGGGCGCCCCGCAAGCCGTGCTCGTACAGGCCGAAGCGCGCCTCCACCTGCTGCGCCACCTGCTGCGCCTGGCGCTCCATCTCCTGCGCGAGTCGGCGCTCGTTCTCCAGGCTCAAGCCGCCGCCGACCAGACCCGTAGCGACCAGACCCAGCAGCCCGACCCATGTCCATGCCCTGCTGAATTGAGCTTGCATCGTGTTGGGAATCCTGGCGTGGCGCAGCATATGACGGCCGCGCGAGCCGATCCTTGCTATGGTTGGTGCCCAGATAATACCGAGACGGCGCCAGCCGGAGCGTCGGGATAGTCATGAGGAGGTGACTCGATGGCCGACAAGCCCAGACTGTTGCTGGTGGATGACGACACGGTCACGCTGCAGGTCCTGAGCAAGACCCTGGCACCCTACGCCCGCATGCGCTTTGTGCGCAGCGGCGCCGAAGCGCTCCAGGCGGTGGAGTCGGAACTGCCCGATCTGCTCATTCTCGACGTCAACATGCCGGGCCTCGGGGGCATGGAGGTGCTCGCGCAGCTCCGGGCCCGCCCCGCCAGCGCGCAGCTGCCGGTGATCCTGGTGACCAGCGCCAGCGATGAAGCGCTGGAGGCCACGGCGCTGCAGATCGGCGCCCAGGACTTCATCCGCAAGCCGTTCCAGCCGGAGCTGCTGGTCGATCGCATGCGCGCCTTGCTGCGGCTGTCGGCGCTGCGCGCCCGCCAGCCGGCCGCCCTGAACCCGCGCAGTGCGCGCATCCTGCTGGTGGACGACGACCCGCTGGCGATCGAGGCACTCCGCTCGACGCTGGCGCCGCTGGGCGCCACCTTGCTGGCGGCGGCCGATGGCGAGGAAGCGCTCGCCCAGATGCACAAAGAGGTTCCCGACCTGGTGCTGCTGGATGCCCAGATGCCGCGGCTGGATGGTTACGCCGTGTGCCAGGCCATGCAGACCGACCCCGTGCTGAGCCAGGTGCCGGTGGCCTTCGTCAGCGTTCACGCCGAGGCCAAGCACGAGACCCTGGGTTTTGCGGTCGGCGCCTCTGACTTCTTGGCCAAGCCCTTCAAGCCCGACGTGCTGCTGGCCCGGGTGCGCAAGCTTTTGCAGCTGCGCAGCGAGCGCGAGGAGACGGCCAACGCCATCGCCGCGCACTGGCAGGAGCTGGGCGATCGCCGTGTGGCCGAGCTGGTGTCGGTGGCCTCGGATGCCATCGTTTCCGTGGACTCGGCCGGCGTGGTGCGGCTGATGAACAAGGCCGCCGCCGCCTTGTTCGGCGTCTCGGTGGAGCGCGCGCTCGGCCAGCCTGCGGAGGCGGTGCTCCCCGGCTGGATGGCCTTGGACTTTGCCAACGAGGCCATGGCCCAAGCCAACGAGCGGCGGCGCAGCGGCCGCCCGGCGCGGGTGCTGCGCCTGTTCCGCGGCGATGGCGCGGTCCGATCGGTGGAGCCGGTGGTCTTTCAGCAGGGGGGCGGTGCGCACCGCATCACCACCGTCGTGCTGCGTGATGCGAGCGATCGAATCGCCGCCGAGCAGCGGCGCGAGGCGCTGCGCGATGCGGTCGTCGCCTCCGGCGTGCAGCTGGCCTTGCTCCAGGCCTTGAGCGACGGCGCCCGTTCGGCCGAGGACCTGGTCGCCGCCGTTCAGGGGCGCGCGGCGCTACCGATTGCGCCCCCGCAGCTGAAAGGCTTTGACCTGGCGCAGGCGCTGACGGAGCTCGACGCATGGTGTCGAACCCAAAGCAAGGCCATCGACCTGGGCTTGGCCCTGCCCAGCCGGACCCTGGCGGTGATGGGCAATGCGGAGCAGTTCCAAGCGGGGATGCAAAAACTCCTGCTCGCCCTGGCGTCGTCCAGCACCAGCGGCCTGACGCTGGAGATCAGCGTCAAAGCAGAAGAAGCCATCAGTCTGTCATTGACCTTCGGCGGGCTCAGGCTTGAGTCAAGCCACCTCGACTCCCCGCTGGTTCGCCTGGCCTTGATGCAGATGGGAGCAGGTGGGGCCATCGCCAGTTTCGGCGATGAGCGGGTAGGCACCGAGAGTCAAACCCTGAGCTTCAACCTGCTGAAGCCCTCGCTCACCACCGAAGCCCACATCTGATCGGCTTCGCTTCGAGTGACCC
>NZ_JAGIXS010000016.1 GCF_030014915.1 Pelomonas sp. V22 | reverse complement strand
AACCCTGAGCTTCAACCTGCTGAAGCCCTCGCTCACCACCGAAGCCCACATCTGATCGGCTTCGCTTCGAGTGACCCCGAAGCGGTCCAGTTCGGTCATTCGTTGGGTGTCATTGAATGTCTGATCTCGCTGCGGAACGGACCTTCGCCGTGTCGCGGTCACGTTGCCGGAACCGATGCGCGCAACCGCCGAAATACGCAGCTCGGACTAGGCAGAGGCGCTGAGGTACTTCAGCGAAAACAGCGGCACAGCGATGGAACCGGCCACTCTCCGCCACGCAAGTGGTCCCCAGAGGGGTGAAAGCGAACATCGCGCAGAAGGGGCCTTCGGGCCCCTTCGCCCTTCTCGACCACCGCCTGCTGTATCGAATTCGACATCACTACCCTATCGAATTCAATGGCGTCGCAACACTTGCATCGCGTATCAGATATCTCTAAAACCATCGCTATTGGCAGGTTACGCGGAGGGTGATATCTAGACGAGATGATGATCGCCTTCCTCGACACCGAATTCACAAACTTCGCTCGCCCCGAGCTCCTAAGCCTCGGCCTCGTCACAATCGACGGCTGCGAGCACTACGTTGAGCTCGACCTCAGCACCGAAGCCGGCCAGACCAGGCGCAAGGCCGCATCGGACTTCGTGCATGACGAGGTCTTCGACCAGTGGGGACGCATACCCGGCGCGAAGGCCACAGAGTGGGAAATGGGCCGCCGAACTGGCGAGTGGCTGCTGCAGCTCGCTGAACAGTCAGGTACTCGCGTCGAGGTAGCGTTTGATTACCAGACTGACTTTGAGTTGCTGTCAGACTCAATTCGCGAGTCCGGACTCGAACTTTGGAATCGAGTCCGAGAGGTCGTCATGCCGGTCAACGTCGGACCTTTGACTGGAAGCCCCGAAGGTGAGCTCGCCGCCGAGCAATGTTTCCGCGAGCTCAGCCGCCGCGGGCTGCGGCGGCACCATGCGCTGACCGATGCCGGCGCTTTGCGATCTTCATACATTGCGGTCAAGGCCGTGGCTTTGCAGATGGCCCGAGCCGGTCAGGATCGAACCTGACCATGACCAAGATTCACCTGCGGCGCAAGCGCCGAGCTTTGCTTCGGGAATGGCTGCGCGCTATTGATTGAAAACTTTGACAACGCAAACCGACTGATGGCTTCGATCAATCAATTGAGCTTTCCAAGCGCGGAGTGGTCATGGGCAGTAGACGCACTCGTCGATGGCGTCCATGAGCTCATCTCGCCTTCTGGCGAGCTCAATCAGCAAACGCCATCGCTGAGCCTGGCTGAGATCCGAGCGATGGCAGAGCGCATTCGAAAGTTGGAAGCCGACGATGAAGGCGCAGGCGCAGGCTAGGAGACATGCCATTCCAAGGGGCGCGCTTGTTCATCTTTCTAGATTTCGACGGCGTCTTTCATCCAGTCAATGCCCGACCCTAGCAGCGCTGGACCAGCATGCTAGACGACCCCGCCGTACTTGATGGAGACCAGCAAGTCGACCACGCGTTGCTCGCCGGCGGCGACGGTCTCCGCGTGCTCGAGCGGCGTGTGGTCCTGAAGCAGCGGATGCGGCCGATGCAGCCAGCCATCGGCCTCGGCTGCGGAAACGAAAACATCAACGGCCATTGCGCGCAGGCTCCGCGCTTGGGCGCCGGAATTGAGCCAATCCATCAGCCGAAGTTGAGCGGACTCGGTGGCCAGACCCTGCACCGGATCACAATCGATGACGACTTCACCAAGCTCTTTCAGCAGTTCAGGCTGGTCGTCGAGTACTCGGTACTGCAGTGGCTGCAGGTGCCGACGCAATGCCCATTCGGAGATCGACTGCCGCCGGTCTAGCCCTCGTTCCGTCGCACCGACAACCCGACCGGCGAGAGCGCCGAAAAGCTGCCGGAGCTCATCATCGGTGTGGGTCAAACGCCAGCTGCTGTGCACGACCAGCCCGACGTCCTGATGTTCAGCGAGGATCCTGGCCAGCAGGTCAAGGTGAACGAAAAGCCCGGCGTCCCGCAGTTCCTGCAGCGACACCTTGATGTTGTCGATCGCGAAATGGGCGTCCGCCGGGTGCAGCACGCCGTCGAAGTCGACAAATAGATATCGAGATGGCATCACGCTCCCTCATCCCAAGCCATCCACATGGCCGAAATATTCATCGTCAGCTCTCGCTGCGTAGCCGGATCCGAAAGGCCGCGCTCGCCGTTTCACAGTATGAGACGGCCGCGATGCTCTGCGGGCCAGCCTCGATCATCGTCATCGAGCGCAAGCCAATCTCGCGGCCGCCGGCGAGCCACGTCGTTGGCGATCTGGACGCCTCGAGGCAGCGACGCGAACTCCAGCTCCGCTCCTGGATTAGCGCCATTAGTACGACGATGAAAAGTGCCTCCAATGAACCGAACCTGAAGCTCAGCTGGCAGCCGCTTGATCGCGCGCGAGTACCCAGGCCGGCGGCACCAACTAGAGGAGAGCACCAACCGGACCTCAGGGTACGGCTGCAAGAGTTGCACCAAGATGTCAGCCCACTCGAAGAGTGTCCGACCTGGCGCTTTGGCCTGGTCGACGTATATGCCGCGGCGATTCTGGTAGACAGCTTCGTGATGCACGACGCCATCGAAATCCAGGTATAGAACCAACTCGCCGCTTTTGAGACTCATCGAACGCGGTCCTTAAATAGCGAGCGCAGGCCCCGCCGGACTCGGCGGCTGTATCTGCGATCACCGCGCCAGCCCTGCGGAGTTGGCGTGATTTCGATGCTGCCGCGGACCACCTGGAACCAAACTCGCTGGCCGAGCCTCCAGGGCGAGAAGCCATCAGGCACGACAACCTCTTGAGTACCGTCCTGGCGGCGCTTCAGCTTGGTCGAAATCAACTGCCGACGGCGCTCCCTCATGTCGGCCTCCGCAGTGCGGCCAGGATGTCGTCGACGTGGCTCAAGTTCAGCCCGACGCCAGGCTGGCAAAGCACCACGCGACCGTACAGCACCTCGCCTGGGTGGAAATGACGATGAAACAGAAGTGGTCCTCCGCTGTACTTGTCGTCGAGTGCGACGAACGGCTCGCCACTGTGGAACGCCTCGATCCAGGCTTCGAGGTCCATTTGTCTGTCGCCGGTGAAGGCAGCCTTGTAGCACCTCCAGGCCGCGCCAGGATGCAAGCCATCGGCCACGAAGGCAAAGCCGGTCATCCGCAGGACCCACTCGATTTGCTCGCGAGTGAAGTGCTCACGCCAGCTGCTGCTGATTGCAAAGCGAATGCGGCCATCAAGTTGATCGTGGACATGCCGCAACGCCTCCAGCGACGCAGGCGAGAAGAGCGCTCCGAGAAAATCAGGGTCTGGCACCAGACCGTCGGCAAAAGACTTGTGAAGCTGCGCAGCCGCATGCGGCTGGCCAACGCACATGACCTCGTCGATGTCTAACAGTATCGTTGCCCACCGTTCCTCCTTCGGTAGCGCAAGCCACTGGTCTCGACGTGCAGCCGCAGCCGCTTTTTCAGCACTGGCGGCCTCGAGCTCGACTTGGCGAAATCTGGCGATGGACGCGACGATCTCAGCCTCCTCGGCCTCGGTGACGGCAGGGTATCGCCTCTCGCCTGGCAAGACGCCACACATAGAGCGCTGAGCGCGGGACATAGGAGTTCCATTGGTTTTCTGAAACCTCCGGCGCTGAGGCTCCTCCAGTTGCTGGCGTCGAAGCTTTTGGAGTGCCAACGACAAGCGCGCTCGATCAAGTCCTGTCGCCGGATCGCACAAAACCAAGTTGTCCTTCATGTGAGCGGGGTTGAACAAATTCATTTGGTCATCCAGTGCCACCCACGCTGTGTAGTCGTGGCCGTTGTCGACCAACCATGCCTGGCACTCACCCGACCGTTCGAACTCGATGCCGAGCACCCTGGACATCAGCGGCGTCACGCCGATCACACGATTCTTCAGCTCGGGCTCGAAATGGAACAGCATCTCCTTGAGGTCCTCGATGCTGTGGATCTCTCGCCAGGACGAAGAGATAACCAACTGAATGGCTGGCTGCTCGCGCAACCAGGCGGCCAACGTCTCGGAGTGCTCAAGAAGCCGATCAACGCTGGCGCCGACTGGGTGCAGCACGCCATCAAAATCTAAGAAGACGATCATCTGTTTTCGATTTCCAAGACCAGGGCAGGATCGAACTTCTTGAATTCCTGACCGTGATACGAATGCCAGTAACCGGCAGGGTTGGCAACTACTCGGCAGCCACACACCTTGTAGTCAAACGAGTCATGCACGTGGCCATGCAGCCAAACGTCTGCATGACGCAGGAGATCGGTCAAGTCGCTGGCGAATGCGCCGTTGATGCGACTTTCGGCGTGCCGAGGGTGGATGCTGAGTCGATGAGGCCCATGGTGACTAATGACCACCGTCTTGCCTGGCCAGGGCTTTGCAAGCTCAGCCTCGAGCCAACTGCGAGAGGCCAGATGGTCCATCAAAGTGTCCGAAGTGCTGAGCAGTTGTTGGTCTCGCGTCCTGATCTGGAAGTAGTCGTTCAAGCTGACGCCAACCTCGCGCATCGAGTCAGCTTGAGATCTCCCAGGCACTCTGAAATCCGTCCAGAGCGTCGAGCCAAGAAATCGCACTTCGCCGACTACTACCACGTCGTTGTCGAGGAACGTGACGTTGGTTCCGGCCGCTGCCTCGCGCAGTTCGGCGCGGGTGCGTTCCCAATTGCGGGCGTAGAACTCATGGTTGCCAGCCACGTACACCACCGGCACCGGCCAATCGGCAAAGGCTTCAATGGCCTTGGATCCATGATCGATGTCGCCGGCCAGTACCAGCAAGTCAGCGTCTGGCTCGGGCTCGATGATGCGAGCTGGCGATCTCGGGCGGTCGAATTCCAGATGCAAATCGGACGCGAGCTGGATCTTCATTTCGAGGTCCGCTTCCGCTCAGCCAGGTGCTGATGGCACAGCGTCGTGTACCAGCCGCCAGTGTTCCGCAGCTCAGCGGCGGCGCCGCACTCCTCGCAGACGGTTTCCGATGTTGCGCATGCCGCATTGACGAGCTCACGCACTCGCTTGACGACCAAGTCGTCGTCGGTCGCCTTTGATCCGCGGCCGACTAAATGCTGGCGGCCAGTTGGCGACACGAGGTCGAAATGAAGGTCTGTGCTCGCACCCTGGCGGTAGTAGAAACGCAGGCTGCCAAGCTTTTCCTTGATTTGCCTGACCTCGAGATCGACGCAGCCTTGGGGCCCGAGGACGGCCTCGATGTCGGTGCAGAGTTTGTCGAGTAGGCTGTACCAGCCCGCGGACACGTAGCTCGAGATTGCCGGTGCCTGACCTCGGAACAGCAGCGGGTGCGCATCGATGAGGCGCTGCAGGCCTGGATCGATTTGGTTGTAGCTGTCGGCCATGTCAATTTCTGTCGAATGCTCGGTGCAAAGCGTCCTGAATCGGCCGTTTGAATGCTTCTTCGTGCCTGGCCTACCGCACTGCTGGCATGTGATGTTCGACCGGCGTTCCGCAGCCGAGCGCATCGAAAGGAGCTCATCGAAGACATCACTGGCACCGTCGAACCTAAAGGCAACTGCTAGCGTGCCGTGGTCGTCGGCGATGCTGACAACGCAAAATTTTTCGATGTCCGCCTGATCTAGCCTTAGCCTGATGCTGACCAGCAGCTTGTTTGCGAGATCAAACCAACCAGGAGGCAGATCTCCCTCCGGTGTTTCGCCGCGGAAAACGGCCGGGTGCCTCTCAACAAGTCTGGCGAGTGCTGAGATCGTCATAGCCGATGTGCCCGGGCCTGGTCGAGCTCGCCAGGCCGAACGACCGACCAATGCCAGGTCGAGGTGTCCAGCAGACTCAGGCCACGCAAGCCCACGCCAAAGCTTTTGAAACCCTGCTCCGACCAGCGCGCTGAGCTGTCCAAGGCATCGTGATGGTGGCCGTGGATGGCGACCTTGACGCCCATTTGCTGGGCTAGGGTGTCGAGGATCTCGAAGCCGTTCGGGTGATAGCCCGGCGCCTCGTGCGTGATGAGGATGTCGGCTCGCAGATCGGCTAAGCGGTCGACCTCATTTGGGTAGATCGTGCCCCAATGTTTTCGGTGCGGCCCTGCTCCGCCCCACCGATCCTGGCGTGGCGTTGACTTGGCGTGCGCCTCGCGGCTACGGAATGCAGGCTCGCCGCCTCGAGCGGCCGCCGGCGATGGGTACCAAACGGACTCCCTGAATACACCGCCCAGTCCGCCCAGTCGAGTTCCGTCGGCGAGCTGGATCACGCGGCCGTGAAGGTTTTGCTCGGCGAGCTCGCTGCCCCAAACACGAACCCAGAGCTCGTCGCTGTCGGCGTCGTGGTTGCCATGGATCCAATAAACAGGCAGGCCGGAAGCGAGGAGTGGCTCGAGCTCGAAGTGGAGCGGCCTGGCCGGCTCCATGTCGCCGAGCAGGACGACAACGTCAGCTTGACGGGCTTCTAGCGGATTGATGTGGTCGAAGACGCCATGTGGATCTCCTGCAAAAAGTACTTTCATGCAGGGTAGATATCACCCCGATCGCAAGTTGCCAAGGTGCGATGGTTTTGGAGATATGCGATACGCGATGCGCGTTGTAGACCCATTACAGCCCGGTGCGGCCTGGCCCGTTGGCATTGACAAGGTGCCATTTCGCCACTCTAGATACCCAGCTTTTTCATTCTCTCCCCACGTTACAGGGACAAACCGCTGTCAAGTCCAAAGCGTTACAAGGGACAAGAATTCGGGGGTGGCGATGCTCGGATTTGGAGGGGTAAAAAGCCGCTTCGGAGATCCCAAAAGGCCCCAAGAAAGCACTATGAGGCCGGGCCAAAGGGCAAATTTCAGCACAAGAGTTGGATCCGACCGCTCCGGATCGTCGCCGGCGGGCCTGAGTTCATCCAGGAGGCCGCTCGCGACATCGCCTTGCGCATCAGTCGAACATCATTCGAACATCAACTGAACATCAACCGAGCATCAACTTGAGGCGTACCCACTTGATCGGGCCCCGTCGGTGGAGTTGAACATCAACTGAACATCAATCGAACATCTCGACCCCATTGGATTGGACAGTTGCCGACTTTTGTGTTTTCAAAAGCCCTAAAACCACCCTCAATCGCTAATTTTTACTCCCTACCCCGGGGTCTCGTCGTAAAAATTAGCGATTGGAGCCGCCGAAATAGCAAACAGGATACCCTCGCCTTGGCAAATGCCGACGGTCGTGTACTGCATCGGTGACCTGCTTCGCCGTCAGGTCCCAGCCTGAAGTCACCACCGGGCGACCGCGGACTGCTCTGCAGCGATAGCGGCCGGTCAGCACCGAGCAGTCTCGTTGCGCTTTGCCCGCCAGGGCAGAGCCCATCAAGCGGTCATTCGCGAGGGTCAGCGATCGACCCCACGCAGTCATTCCCGAAATTGAACTTTCTGACTGAAAGCAGACATCGCAGTAGCCCCGCGTGAGAGAGGC
>NZ_JAGIXS010000015.1 GCF_030014915.1 Pelomonas sp. V22 | reverse complement strand
AACCCTGAGCTTCAACCTGCTGAAGCCCTCGCTCACCACCGAAGCCCACATCTGATCGGCTTCGCTTCGAGTGACCCTGAAGCGGTCCAGTTCGGTCATTCGTTGGGTGTCATTGAATGTCTGATCTCGCTGCAGAGCAGCCGCCCGAAGGAGTGCAACACTGGCGCCATGGTCATCGACAGCCCGGAGCTCGATCAGGTCTCCTCGGGGGGGAAGACGCCATCTTCTTTGGAAATCAAGTGCTTTGGGAAGTCGCGCAGACCAATGTCTAGCCCGGTCGACTTCTTCGTTGAGTAATAGTCATCAGCTCCGGGCGTACCCGGCATAGGTGGCAACCTCGCGAAGGCGGCACTAATGTCTTTGCCGCTAAGGCTGCCAACAATTTTGCTCTTTGGATCTGCAGTGACTTTGGATGTTTTCATCTGATTCGCTTTGTCGAAAATGTCTTTTTCATGGTTTCTTTGGGCATTAGATTGGCTGTTAGCCGCCAACCTGGATGACATGCGTGGATTGGGTCTCGACGTCAACACCCTCCTCGAAAATTTGCGGTGATGGCACCAGCTGATCCTCCGTGACCGTGACGACATCGATCGTCTCGCCGGCGGGAGTCATGAACTCAACTTCATATGCTTCCCCCTGGCCGTGCACATGGACCACGACCCCGCGGGCGCCGACCGGCTGTTCGTCGGAAGGCAGCGGCACTTTCAGCACGACGCCGCAATACATCTCACGCACACAGGCCTCCGCGCATTCGTTCGAGCAGGGATTCAACCTGGCGCCGGCCATCCTCGCTGTGCAGCAGCTGCGACGGCGTGGCGCCATTGAGCTCAGGCAAGGGCTCCGAAAGCCAGGCATTCAACCAGGCAGAGAGCGTGGCCACATCACGGTTGCCACCGGCTTCCTCAACCATCCGGCCCAGTTTGTCCAACAGTTCCGCCTTGGTTGCGGCACCTTCAAAGTCAGACGCCTTCAAGAAGGGTTTTCGGAGCGCCTCTCTGAATCGAGCGAGTTGCCTCAGCGCGCCGCCAGGATCGTCGATGCTGGACCAGCCGGGTGTCGCTGGCTCAACCGTGTGGGCCACGGGCATTCCATGCGCATAGTGCACCTCGTGAATCGCGTACCAGGTCTCCTCCTCCGATTCGAACTCGATGACGCGGCAGTTCCAATACCGCTCAGGCACATCGCCGCTGACTGAGTCGGACAGTTCGCGCTCGTCGGCGTCAGCATCGCCGCGCGCGGCAACGGCTTGCTGCCAGTCCTCAAGTTTGCCGAGCTTGACCACGTCGTCGATCCCGACGTTCTCCAGCAGGCCGGCCAACAGGGTGAGTCGCTGGGCCTCGTCTAAGCAAAGCTTGCCGCGGACCATTTCAAGGCAACCGGGTAGGCGATTGAGTTTCTCCAGGCCTTCCGGACCGGTCCACGTCCGGCCCGCGCGACCGATGTTCCAACCGTTGTTCTCGTTTGTCATGTGCGTGTGATGTCCATGGGCGATTGGTCGGCGCTCAGGGTGCCTCGTCATACCAGGCGTCGCGCAGGTGTCCGATCTCGATCTTGGTGATGCCGGACCAGTTGCGAATCCAGCCATCGAAGGCTTCACGATCGGCTGCCGTGACACTGCCCCGTCGTGCGGCCACGAAGCCACAGTTGACCCCGCCTCCCAGACTCAGAGCGCGGGGCTCGATGAGCTGCTCGAGCAGGTGGTCGATGAACCGATCCTGCAGTTCAATCGACGGCGGCGCCCGCCAGGTCAGTTCGTAATCGAAGCTCAGCGTCTGAAATTCGCCGATGCGCAGCTTGTTGCGAAGCCGCCGGGAGCGTGTGCGATTCGGTGGCGGCAGCACGATCAAGGCACCCATGTCCACTCCAGTTGGCGTCCCGCATCACCGCGCGTGCTCGCCCTGGAGCTCTGCACAGTGGATGCATTCAGTATCGAATTCATACAGGTGAAGTACGTTTAACTTGTTGATTTCATTGATGTTTATGATGCATCTTGCCGCAGAAAGTGGCGCCCGTCGAGTGTGTGCAGGTCTCACTTGTCTTCGGACGAGGCGCCTCCGCGCAGCCGTACCACCAGACATCAAGTCCTCGGAGTCCCAATGCAGATCAAAGATGTGCGTCCAGCGTCCTTCGTCAAGCAGATCCGGTGTGATCGCTGCGACCGCCTGGCTGAGGTGGGCGATGCGGAGCTGGAGTTTCACGAGTTCGTCAGCATCGACCTGAAGGCCGGCTACGCCTCCATCTTTGGCGATGGCAACCACGTCCAGGTCGACCTGTGCCAGCACTGCCTCAAGGACGTGCTCGGACGATGGCTGCGGATCGACGACCCGAGCGCCGAGAGCCTGGGCCAGTTCGACCCGGATCGGCATGGCGGCGAGTTTCCGAGTGCTGCGGATGCTTCACTGCAGGAGCCGGACGATATGCAGGTTCAAGAGCGCATGCCACTCAATGTGCCGTCAGCGCTTCATCGGCGGTTGGTCTCGCTCCAAGCCTTCTTCGGCCACAGCGTTTGGCTGTACTTTGCGCCGCTGACAGGCGCCGTGAGGGGCATCCGCTGGGAGTACCGACGACTCGAGTGGGCCGAAAGGCAACGCCTGCGGCGCCAAGCCGAGTTCGAGCGGCGCGGACGAGAGGCCATCAAACGCACCAAGGCCGCCGGCGATGGGATTTCGGCCGACGCAGTCATCGACAAATTGAGAGCCAAAGTCGCTCTGGCGCGTGATCGAAAGTTGGGGGAGTAGTCGTGGCACACCTCGCTGAAAGAGTTCTCTTGGCAGGCATGGCGTGGCTCAGCCTGGTCGCGCCAGTGTGGGCAAACGACACGATTCAAGGGCAGATCGTCAAGGTCGCTGGCGGCGACACCGTCACCCTCATCGATGCGCAGCAGCGCGAGCACCAGCTGCGGCTGGCCTTCATCGACGCGCCGGTGCCGGGTCAGCCCTTCGCCGATGAAGCGCAATCAGCCCTGTCTGCCATGGTGCTCGGCCGACAAGTGACGGCACAGGTTCGCGGGAGGGACCAAGACGGCATCGCCGCAGTCGAGGTGGTCGAGCCCCATGGCCACGTCGTGAACCTCGAGCTGGTTCGCCGCGGCCTGGCCTGGTGCGACTATTTCGATGCGCAGAACCAGCCCGACCGCGAGCAGTACCAGGCCGCCCTGTCCGGAGCTCAGCAGGCGCGGCAGGGCCTGTGGTCCCAGGATCGCGTGGAGGCTCCGCGGGACTTTCGGGCGCGCGTCAGTCAGCACCTGCGCTGGTGGCTATACGCAGTTGCTGGTCTGGCTGGCTACACCTTGCTTGGGCTCGTCTTCTCCGTCTATGACAAGCGGATCTCGGCCTGGATCCAGCGGCAGGATCAGATCACCAAGGAATCGGCTGAGGCCTACCGCAAGGCGCGTATGCAGGCCGAGGCAGAGCAAGCAGAGCGGGACCGAACACGTGAGATCGCCAATCGGGAGATGGACCGACTGGCTGCCGAGCGCCGGCGTCGAGAGCCCACGTAGTGCCTGCCTACTGCCGTTGTTCGGTCGCTGCAGCCAGGCTCTCACCAACCCGAGGCCACGTCCTGTGAAGGGCATCTAATCCAACGTCCAAGGCCTTGCGCCACGCCGGGCCGCGTGCACGTGTCGAGGCGACCATCTCGACGATGGTGTCGGGATCGCGCTGCACGAAGTAGTCGATCAGCGCTGCGGCCTGGGCGATGTCCTTCTTCGTCTTTGATCGGCTGTCCCCGGTCCGTTCGGCCGCCACGAGCAGCTTGCCCACGGCGTAGGCGGCCGGCGCCGGCAGGTTGACGACGATGGCCGAGGTACTGCCAAGCAGGGCCGCCGGGATGGGGGCCTCAAGCGCCAGTTCCATGAAGCGCAGCGGCTGCAGGGTTACGTTCAGTGCGCGGCAGTCGACCGGCGCGTCTCCGGTGCGCGTCCGGGAGGTCAGCCAGTCCAGATCGAAGTCCGGCTCGTCCGGCTTGACGTAGCGTGTTCCAGAGTTCACCGGCACGAATCCCATCTGCAGGGACTCGATCGCCGAGTGGGCATCGACGCGGGCGTCCGGCGCCACAGCCAACGACAAGTTTCTGCCTGCGTGGGCGAAGTCCAGGTCGACAGTCTGGCCAGGATCACCCCAGAGCACGCCCAGCACGTTCTGGTAGGCCAGGAAGGCATGGGTGCCCACCACAAGGGCACCGGCCGAGAACACGCCGTGGTCGGCGAGGCGCTTCAGCACTCGGAAATGCTTCGGCGCGACGGTGTAGCAACCCAACGCTGCAGCCGCGTTGGCCAGCTTGCGCAAGTGCGCCTGGTTCGCGACCGCAGTCTCGTTGTGAGCGGCTGCTATGAGCGCGCGGGTCGCCTCGTCATCCGGACCGACGTAGATCTGCTCGAGGCCGGCCGGGCCCTTGCGCTGGTAGTAGTGATACCGCTTGCCGTGGATCAGCTTCGACGCGAAGCCGCCTGGAAGGTCGGCGGGCGATCGGTTGAGCTGCGCCATCCGGGCTGCCGAGAGCACGGAGGAGTAGGCGGCCTGAGCTGCCAGGCTGTTGTCGACGAACATGTTTATATACTACCTTTTTACAAGAGGTAGTACATCAGCTTCTGACCACAGTGTTGGAAGTCAGCCATCCAGGGGCGTGCATACTTATACTGTTGTTTTATACAGTATGACCTACCTTTACGACCTCCAGGCCGGCGCTCCGGTCGCCGTCGCCGCTCTGCCGCTCTTGGTCGCTGACCTGGGTGCGGTCGTGCACGCCGGCTTCCCCAGTCCGGCGGAGGACCTGGGAGCGAAGAGGATCGACCTGACCGCCCAGCTGGTCAAGCACCCACAGGCCACCTTCACCATGCGAGCCCGTGGTGACTCAATGCGAGAAGCAGGAATCTTCGACGGCGACGTGCTGCTCGTCGACAAAGCGGTAACACCGCGTAGCGGGCACATCGTTATCGCGGTCGTCGATGGCGAGTTCGTCTGCAAGCAACTGCAGCTCCGCGCCGGCCGCATGAAGTTGAAGGCGGCCAACCCCTCCTACCCGGACATCGTGCCGCGAGAGGGCCAGGTCGTTGAAGTGTGGGGCGTGGTCACTGCGTCGATCAAGACCATGCCGCTGTGACCGCATGCTCGCGCTGCTCGACATCAACAACGCCTACGTCTCTATGGAGCGGGTCTTTCGCCCGTCCTTGAACGGTTTGCCAGTCGTCGTCCTGTCCAACAACGACGGTTGCGCAGTGGCCAGGTCGGACGAGGCCAAGGCGCTCGGCGTGAAGATGGGTCAGCCCTTCTTCGAGTTCCGCCACCTGGTGGATAGCGCCGGCCTGGTGGCCCTATCCGCGAACTTCGCGCTCTACGGGGACATGAGTGACCGCTTCATGAGCCTGGCCGCCGGCCTCGGCCCAGAGCAGGAGATCTACAGCATCGATGAGACGTTCATCTCACTCGATGGTGTGCGTGGCGATTTGGTGATGCGAGCACGCGCTGTTCGGACGCGCGTGCTGCAGTGGCTGGGGCTGCCTTGCAGCGTCGGTATTGGTCCGACCAAGACCCTGGCCAAGCTGGCCAACCACATCGCCAAGTCTGCTGAGCGCAAGCCTGGCAGCTACCCGTCGGAGCACGCTCAGGTCTGCCATCTTGGCTGCCTGTCTCCTGGCGCACTTCATGAGTTGCTGGCGGCCACGCCGGTGGGCGAGGTATGGGGCGTTGGGCGACGCATTGAGGAGCAGCTGCGCGCGGCCGGCATCGAGACGGCTGGCCAGCTGGCCCAGCTCGATCCGGTGACGGCACGCATGCGATGGTCGGTCGTGTTGGAGAGGACTGTGCGTGAGCTCCAGGGCGTGCGCTGCATCGATCTCGAAGATGCAGCTGCGCCGCGGCAGCAGATTGCTTGCACCCGATCCTTTGGCGCACCGGTGCGCGACCTGCAGCCGCTGATCGAAGCGGTCACTTCGTTCGCCACAAAGGCAGCCGAGAAGCTGCGGCAGCAGGACAGCCATGCGGCACAGGTCCTCGTGTTTCTCAGGACCTCTCCGTTCAGGCGGAAGGACGCACAGTACTCGCGATCGATCGTCGTGCCGCTGCGGCGGCCCTGTGCGGACACTGCGGCGATCGTGGCCAGCGCGGTGGCCGGGGTGCACGCGATCTACCGGCCGGGCTTCAACCTGGCCAAGGCCGGGGTGATGCTGCTGGACCTGCAGCCTGCGGCCGAGCAGCAGCTCGAGCTCGGCCTGCAGGATGACGAGCCGGCGCGCGACCGGGAGCAGCTGATGAAGGCGCTCGACGGCATCAACGGCCGCTGGGGCAAGGGCACCATGCGCGTCGGCCAGGCGAAGGCGAGCGACACGGCCTCCGGCGGTTGGCAGATGCGTCAGGAGCGGCGAACACCGGCCTACACAACCGAGTGGGCTTCAATGCCTTCGGTCCGATGCTGACCCGGACGACAATGCCGGGCTTCGAAGTGAAGCCGCACCGTGGTGTCCACGGGCTGCTCGCCGCGCACCGAGACGATGAGCCGGTAGACCGAGGAGTAGCTGCCGGCGTAGCCGTGCTGGCGGCACAGGGCGGCGTGGATCGCCTTGGCCTGCACGCCGGCGGCCAGCCACTGGGCGACGAGCTCGCGCCAGGATTCGGCCGAGAAGGTGCAGGAACTGGCCGTGCGCGGCGCATGCATCGCGGCGGCCAGCGTGGCGTCGTCGGGCTGTTCGGTGCCGACATCGAGCCAGCCGCGCGCGGCGGCGACGACGCGGACCTTGGCGGCCTACTCGCGGCCCATGAGTCCGCTGCGGTCGATGTCGCGCTCGGAGTCGCCCGCGCGCAGCCGCTCAAGCACTTGGCGGTACTGGAACATCTCGAATCTCCTTCGGCCCATCGCGGCTCCCGTGCGGTTCAGTTCGGCGCGGGTGGCCTGATTACGCCGGAAACAACCACCGCCGCCCCAGGCCCTCACTGGCCTGAATATGCCGAAAACGAACTGGCCTGATTTGGGTGGAAGTTGACAGATGTCGAGCGCGGCATCCTGCGGCGTCTGGCTGCGTGAGTTGCTGAGTTGATCCGGGTGGATGCGCAGTGGCTGGCGGTCGAACCGCTGGACATGCGGGCCGGCACCGAGGCTGCGTTGGCCCGGGTGGTCGCGGTCTTCGGTGCGGCGCGGCCGCACCACGCCTATCTGTTCGCCAACCGCCGGGCCAGCCTATGTGTCCGTTTCATCCGTCGATGACTCGAAGCCCTCGCGAACAGGATGGTGCCCAGTGATCCAAGTGCGGTACTTTTCGGAGTCACGCGCTGCTACGAGATCGTTCAGTTTGTGACGCATATTGGTTCCGCTGGTTTTGAGTGTATTCAGCCGTTGCTTCGAACCGCGGGAGAAGTTGGTCAGCGACGTGACGAGGCCAGCGCGTGCTTGGTAGATCTTGACCGCTAGCTTCAGCAGCTCAGTGACCAACGGATGGTTGTCGTTGAACTCCCTGACTTGCTTGGCGCGCAAGGGCAAGCGGGCCCAACCGATCTTGTCGAACTTCCATTTGTTGTCGGCCTTGGACCTCCGCCAGATGACCGGGAAGTAGCGCTGCAGATGGTCATTGGTGTCTTGCCAAAGACGGATCTTTCCGGTCAATGGAGGCTGCAAGTCGTTCAGCAGTTGGTCGATATCCCACAGCATCCCGTCGAGAATCTGCATCTGGAAAGCGACGGCGGCAGTGATCTCGTTGGTGATCGACAGCACCACGTCGCGGAGGGAGCGAGGTCCAGTGGTGGGTGCGTCAGCACCAGCCTCGGATGAGGAGGAAGGATCGGTCCGATTCATCGGTTTGGTGGGGAGACGAAGAAGCAAAAGGTTTAAGTGGAATCAATAGGATACGAGGAAGTAATATATGCGGCGGCCGTCCGGCCAAGGCCAGACAGACCAAACCAGCTGCCCCCCCCCCGGGCGCCTTAAGCCTAGACGTTGGCGAGCTCTAAACGCCACCGAATGCTGGCATTGGATGCTGGTATTGGATGCTGGTATTGGATTGCCACAGCGGAGTGACCGACCATTCGGGACGGTTTTGAGAGAACTAGGGAAGGTCTGCAAAACCCCTCGTCATTCCGACTGGCGCACTGCCTGAGCGGCTGGGACGATGCGGGGCATGGA
>NZ_JAGIXS010000014.1 GCF_030014915.1 Pelomonas sp. V22 | reverse complement strand
CTAGGGTGACGGTACCACCGGCTTCGATGGCACCGTCCGCTCCGCGTCTCGCTCCTACACCATCGTCGAGCTTGGCGAAGCGCAGGGCCTCTCTACCAGCATCGCATCAAAGGCAGCGCCCATCGCAATGGCTTTTCCACTTCGGCCACACCCGCAAGCCGGCTCGCGACTTCTAGCGATGCGGCCGGTGGCGAGTGGGAATGTTTCTCAGGTGGCGTCGTGCACGGAACTGTCCGGGTTTTGTGAATCAAGGCGCCGGACTTTGTGGGCGATCTGTCCATAGATGCAAAAAATCCTACAAAGGGGCTCCACAGGGCGGAAATTTCGTGCCGGCCCGCGCCCGGCCATTCACAAAGTCCGGACAGTTCACGGCGTCATTCACAAAACCCGGACACTTTGAGCGCCTCGTGGCGAACGCATCGCTCGTGTCAGATGTGTAGAGTCCCGTGCTGTGAAGGTCCAGGCATGAAGAGAATTCGAGTCGCCCCCGGCAAGTTCGTCACCATCTCTACCGACCTGGCCGAGAAGGCGGCGCGCGTGTTCGGCACCGGGCTCACGCGCGAACAAGTCCTCGCGCTGAGTGCGACCGAGCCGAAGGGCACAGCTGGTCTGATGACTGGCTCGCCAAAGCCTCTGGCGATCGCCCAACTACGAGGTCCAGCGAAATCAAGACCTCGACCAGGTAGATCGGTACGTTCTCGCTGACTGCACCAATTCTGCAGAGGGCCTCCAGGCGGCCGGCACATCAGGCCGGACCGTGCCCGGTAGTTCACAGAACCCGGACAGTTCACGGCGTCATTCACAAAACCCGGACACTTCGAGCGCCTTGCGGCGAACGTATTGCTCGTGTCGGATGTGTAGAGTCCCGGCTGCGAAGGTCCAGGCATGAAGAGAATTCGAGTCGCCCCCGGCAAGACTGTCACCATCTCCGCCGAGCTGGCGGAGAAGGCGGCGCGCGTATTCGGCGCCGGGCTCACGCGCGAACAAGTCCTCGAGCTGAGTGCGACCGAGCCGAAGGGCGCAGTTGGTCTGATGACTGGCTCGCCAAAGCCCCTGGCGATCGCGAAGCTCCGCGGTTCAGCGAAATCAAGACTTCGACCAGGTAGATCGTCCCGTTCCCGCTGACGGCAGCACTTCCGCAGAGGGCCTCCAAAGGGCGGGCACTTCGGGCCGTACCGTGCCCGGTCGTTCACAAAGTCCGGACAGTTCACGGCGTCATTCACAAAACCCGGACGCTTCGAGCGCCTCATGCGGAACGTGTTGCTCGCGTCGTGATGGAAACCGTGCTGCACGGGCCAAAGAACCTCGTTGACCAGGAAGCGTCCGGGTTTTGTGAATCAAAATAGGGTAGACCTTAATGTCAAGACCTGAATTCGCCACGGATTGACCCTCTAAGGCCAGCCTTGGGAACCCGAGGCTAGCGCACGTTCACAATGTCCGGACATTTCCGCTGCTCAATTTTGGTGCAGCCCGGCGTTGTCGTGCTTACGTGTCCGCCGCCATTGGGGTGTTGACGTGATCACTGGCTGCTTATCCACAGAAATTGTGGACACATCTCAAGGAGGGCGCGGTGAGCAAGCGGCAAACGGCGCGGAGAAGGTGTTTCGACTGTTTCACTTGCTGCATTTATTGCATTTGAAGTGTACGATGTGAGCCTCGAAGAGGCCTGACTTGCCGTACTGCGCCAGTGGCCCATACAAATTCCGCGGAGATCATCCCTATGCCAACGCTTGAAAAGACCCGTCAGGTCGTGCCGCCCCCTCTGTCCGCGAAGGACATCGAGATGGCGCGCGTGGCCCAGCGCTGCATCATGGAAGCCTTGGATCACTCGCGCGCTGCGGCCATCACCCTGACGACGACCAACGGTGAACACCCGTCAGTGGAGCTTCCGCCCGCGGCGCTCAAACTCATTGGACAGCTTCTGGGTGCCATGAGCGAAGGGGGGCCGATCTCCTTGGTGCCAGCCAACCAAGAGTTCAGTACCGTGGAGGCGGCGAACTTCCTAAATGTGTCGCGGCCGTTCGTGATCAAGGAAATCGAGGAGGGGCGCCTGGCACACCGAAAGGTGGGTACCCATCGCCGCATAGCCTTTGAAGATCTGCTCGCGTATGCGCGGCAGATGCGAGGTCAGCAGGAGCGCGCGCTCGAGCGTATGGCAGACAACGCACGCGAGCTCGGCCTAGACTATTGAGATGGCGGGTCACGTACGCTATACCGCGCTGCTGGACGCCTGCGTACTGTTTCCGCTCGCCATGACGGATGCGCTCATGAGTCTGGCCACGGCCGGGCTCTTTGCCGCCAAATGGACGACCGCCATCGAAAGCGAGTGGATCGACGCGCTGGAAGAACGGCGGCCCGATCTGAAGGGCAAATTGAATGGTCGGCGCGAGCAGATGCGCCAAGCTGTACCCGACTGGGAGGTGTCCGAGGCGGCGTGGAAGGCGTGTGCCGGCGGACTCAAACTGCCGGATCCGAACGACGTGCATGTGTTGGCGGCCGCCCTGGCCGGCCATGCGGACTGCATTGTGACGGCGAATATGAAGGATTTCCCGCGAGAGGCCGTAGACCCGTTTGGGATCGAAGTGATCCACCCGGATCAGTTCATCGTGTCTCAATGGGACCTAGACCAGCTTGTGACCGTAGCTGCCTTCAAGCGCATGCGAGCTCGCTGGAAGAAACCGGAAGCAACAGCAGAAGACTTTGCAGCAGCCATGGAGCGCGGCGGACTGCCGGTGACGGCCCAGCGGTTGCGCGAGGCGGCTGAACTGATCTGATGCCTGCCACCTGGTGAATGACCGTGCCAGGCTGATCTCAGCCATTCGATCATGGCGCGCCCAGTGACTGCTGTTGCCAGAAGCGGTCGAACGACCTCGAACAGCATTGCCGGCAGGTTCGCCACCCGGAACCTGCGGTCGGCGCCGGGGTTCGTATGCGCACCGGCCAAATGACCGCCATAGCGTCCCGCGACTGGCGCAGGTGTCTGCAAAGCGTTCGACCGTACAGGATCTCTTGCGACAAGGGTCAAGCCGGCAACTTGAACTTGGATACTTGGTTCGAAAGATCCATCGCTTGAGCCCTCAGTGCTGCCGCAGCCGCGGCAGTCTCCTCGACCATGGCAGCGTTCTGCTGCGTGGCCTGGTCGAGTTCCTGCATCGCTTGACTGACTTGATGAATGCCTTCGCTCTGCTGATCAGAGCCAGTTGCGATCTCTGCCAGCAACTGATTGATCCGGCCTGCGCTGCTGACGATGCCCGTCATCGACTTGCCAGCATCCCGCACGATACCGGTGCCGGTCTCCACCTGTTCGACGCTGTTCCCGATGAGCGACTTGATCTCCTTGGCTGCCACGGCGCTGCGTTGAGCGAGCGCTCGGACCTCGGTCGCCACGACAGCGAAGCCTCGCCCATGTTCACCGGCCCGGGCAGCTTCCACCGCTGCGTTGAGCGCCAGGATGTTCGTCTGAAACGCGATGCTATCGATCGTGCCGATGATGTCGCCAATGCGCGTGGAGGCGTCCTGGATGCCCTGCATATTGGCGACCATCTTCTGGATCACCTCACCGCCTTGCTGGGCCACCGCCGCATTGCTTGAAGCCATCTGCGTGGCTTCCTGCGTGTTGGCGCTAGATTGGCGCACTGTGGCGCCGATCTGCTCCATCGCCGCTGCTGTCTGCTGCAGGTTTGCCGCCGTTTTCTCAGTCCGCGAAGACAGATCCGTTGATCCATCGGCGATCTCCGTGCTGGCGGTCACGATGCCCTCTGCTGCCCGATGCACATTGCGCACCATGGCCCGGAGGCTCTCCTGCATGTCGGCCATCAAGAGCATCAGCGATGCTGCCTCGTCACGCCCCCAAGGCCTGGGAGTTGTCGTCAAATCCCCCGATGTCATGGCTTGCAGGTGACGCCCGACCTCCTTCAAGCCCCCATTCATGACCAAATAGAACGCGTAGAAGAGATACGCAGCCACGAGCACGCACGCAATCGATATGCCGAGCAGCAGGTTCCGTGCGCCAGTGATCCGGTCAATACGGGCCTGCAGCAGCTCGTCCAGCGCGGCCGTGCTTTCCGAGGTGAGCTTGCGCAGCGCGTCGACTGCCCGCTGCCCTGGCACGTTCAGTTCGGCGGTCTTGGCCTCGAACGTGCCTTCGAACCAGGCCTTGCTGGAAGCGGCGAGGAATTCACGGGTCGCCTGTGCAGCGTCTTCCACAGGGATGCGCTTTTTCAATGATGGATTGGCATCGAATGCATGCTTTGCAGCCTCGGTCATGGCCGGCTCGCGGACGCTGCCGTGGTACCAGACTCCGAACAAGTGCCGCACTTCAGCCGGCGCTGGGTTGTCGATCCTGCCAAGTCGGCCCGCAAGGGCCCGTGAACGCGATACGGCTTCGATCACGTCGGACGTCACATCGCTCGCGAGCGTCATGAGGTAGTAGGTATCCTGGTCGGGATCCAGTGTGAGGTTGGACTTGTCCAGCAGGGCAGTTCGAACCGCGATGGCGGCGTCTACGTAGGCCTGAAGCTTCACGGCGCCATCGTCACCGGATTGCTTGCCGTCGATGGTGGCGGCCGCGGCCTGCAATGATTCGATGGAGCTGAGCTCATTGGAGAGGTCCAGCCCGCTCTGAGCCACCGCCTTGCGAACCTCCGCCAGTCGAGTGCTGATCGCCCCGATGTCAGGCCCTGGTTGCTGCCCGCTCAGGGTGAGCCGGCGCTGCTTCTGCACCTCGATCACCCACGGTTCGACCGCGCGCAGGACCGCAACCCCAGCTCGCTCGCGAGTTGCGAAGTCAATGCTTTCCTGGCTGTTCTGCAGGTATGCGCCTGCGAGCAGTACCAGGGGCGCCAAGAAGACCAGCGAAATCAGCCCGGCCTTCGAGGAGAAATTGAGCTTGCGGAACAGCTTGACGCCAACGGCCCATGGCCCGTGGTGCGCGAAGAAGCCCCCAGCCGTCACCCCGGCATCTGCGCTTTTCGATGAGGTGAAACTTGCGGCGTGCCGCGTTCGTACAACTTCCATTCTTTGCTCCTAGGGCCCGCCTTGACCGCGAGCTATCGTGCTTGTTGTGCGACCTCAGGTGACTCACTCAGGTCGCCGCTCTTCAAAATTCACTTGCTACTCAGCAGGTCCGGCAAATGAGCGAACCGTGGCCATGATGTGAATATGTGGTGAGTGGCGGTGTCATGGCTTCTTGATCGTTAGCACCGGTTCTCCACGTTGGCGCGAACTACTGCTTCCTTCAGTCATGGCACTATCGTACTCCGACCGTCGGCTTTCAACAGCGCAGGCCATTCCGCGCCGTCACCATTCAAGGACTCAGGGTCTTGCGCTGTGGCCGACGCATATCGAATGCACGCTTTGCCCGCACGTTTCGCTTCGTACATGGCACCGTCTGCTGCGGCAAGCAGCTGGGCCGGCTTGGTGCCATGAAGCGGACTGAGGGCCACGCCAATGCTTCCTGCCACCGTGACACTGATGCCGCTGGTGAGTACCACTGGCTGGGCAATGCCATCAAGCAACCGCTGCAGGATGGACGTGCATTGGGCATCGCCAGTGAGGCAGCTGAGGACGATCACGAACTCATCGCCGCCCAACCGGGCCACCGTATCTCCAGCTCGCACAACTGCGGATGCACGCTCAGCCACGACCTTGAGCACTTGGTCGCCAGCCTCGTGCCCGTAGACATCGTTCACGGCCTTGAAGCCGTCAAGATCAAGGAACGCGACGGCGCACGTTTGACCTGCCCGTTGAGATGAGGCGACAGCCTGACTCAGACGGTCTGCCAGCAAAAGCCTGTTGGGCAGCCCAGTCAGTCCGTCGTGGAATGCGATGTGCTCGACCTGTTCCTGGTACAGGTGCTGCGCAGTCACATCGGTCATCATCCATTGGGACTCCCCTGGCCGTTCACGCAGCGGTGACCCCTGAAGATGAATCCAGATCACCGTCCCGTCTTTGCGCCGCAAGGGCACCAGGCCGATGTAGTCGCGCCCTTCGGCGAAGGCGGCGCGAACTTCCTGCCCAACTCGCTCGTAGGTCGCGTCATCCGGGTACAGCATGCGCGCTGGATGACTGTGGAGCTCTTCCATCGTGTAGCCAAACATCTTTGCCATGGCTCGGTTGTTCCAGATCGCAACCCGGGCCGATAGGTTCTGCCTGACGATGCCGACGAGTTCGTTGTCCAGGATGGCGCTTTGCTCTTCGCCGAGCGCCCGAAGCTCGTGGTTCGCCGCGTTGAGCTGAGACGTTCGCTCTTCGACCAATTGCTCCAAACGCGTCGTCATGGACTGCAGTGCCTTCGACAGATGCGACAGCTCCAGGTTGTGGTCAGCAGTGGGGATAACTGCCTGTGGGACACCGGCTTCGACATCGCGGGCCGCACGGGCGATGTCCCTGAGCGGTCGTGTCACTTGGCGGCCGACCACGAGACCGACCGCCACCGCGATCAGCGCAATGAGCAGTCCAAGGCTCAGTGCCCGCGCAGTCGCGTGGATGGCAGGTGCATAGGCCACGTCTGCCGGCTGGCGCACCAACACGTGCCAACCCAGTTTCAGTTCAGGCGCAAGGTCCTCCAGCGACCAGCTCGACGTCAGATAGCGATGACCATCCGCCCAGTGGAAATCGACCGCTGGCCTCGTCTGTTCGCTAGGGTCACTGCTTGCCTGTCCATCAAGAGCTTGAGCGAGAGCCGGCAGATCTACGCTAGCGCTTCGGTCGGCGCCGAAGATGACGTCACCGGACCGCGTCAGGATGTAGACCTCAATCTGGCGAGCGCTCGCGTTCTTCGGCATGAACGCATCCACAACCGCGCGAATCCCCTGGACGTCCGCATGCAGGCCAACCACGCCCCGTACGCGCCCGGCGGCCTTCAGCGGCATGGAAACGTCGACGAATCGGATCGGTTCCACGCTTGCGTTCGCTGGAAGCAAGCCGGCGAGCAGCTTGGCCTCATGCACGTCTCCGATGGATGCGCCTTGGAGTCCGGCCGGGAACCAAGCGCGCTCCTTGACGCTGCGGCCCACCAGCAGTCCATCAGTGGCGGCAACGACATTGCCTTGGAGGTCAGCAACACCGATCCACGAAGGGAACGGCCTCGTGCGCTTCATGCGCGCCAGGGCTTGGCTGACCTTCGGGCTGCTCAGTCCGTCTTCCCAGATCTCCGTCGAGCTGGCCAGCAGTTCGACTTGCTGGATCCGATCCCGAAAGTTTTTGCCGAGCGCCATGGTGATGCTGCGGCCCAATGACGCCAACGCAGCGCCCTTATCCCTCTCGATCTGCGCCCTCATCATGGATGTGACGAGGGTGGTCAAGGACAGCGACAACACCGCGACGAGCAGCGCCAACAGCAAGGCCAGTTGCACCCCCAGGCTCCGGCGCCGAAGCCATGTGAAGGGTGTCTCGCTGTGTGGTGTCGTGTCCATCTTCGATACCGAGGTCCCGGCCAGTCGAAACGCAGAAGCGGCCGCGGCGTTCATCAGTTCGTCCCAGGTGCTTCCAGAGCCTTGAGGCTGCGCTGGGTCATGAAGAGCCGGTGGCCCGGCCTCAGACTGAGCCGGCCGGTAGCAACGAGTAGCGGCTGGACAGTGATGTCGAGGTGGCTGTTCATGGCGTCACTCCGGTCTGATTGAGCGAGGAAGTCGAATCTGGTGGCTGGCATGGATGGCGGCGCGGCTTCGTCCCGATCACTCGCCGACGGTGTTTCTGGGCAAGCTTGGCATTGAAGACATGGCCTCATCCTTGAGTTGGGTCAGCTCCCGAATGCATTCGTCCACCTGCGTGTGCTTGTCGAAGAAGCTGTTGGCACCGGCCTGAAAGCAAGCGCTGCGCATCTCAGGATGGTCAAAGTTGCTCAGCACCAGCACCCGGGCCGTCGATCCAGCAGCGCGGATGCGCTTGAGTACGCCGAGCCCACTGCCCACAGGCAGGCTCAAGTCCAGGATCACGGCATCCGGTTGGGCGCCCGTGATCATTGCGACGCCGCCGTCTTCGTCCATTGCCCATCCGGCCATCTGCAGCGACTGCTGCTCAAGCCGCTTCAGCAGCTCGCCTGCGATCAGCGCTGAGTCCTCAACCAGGACAACTCTCATGTCAGTCCACGAACAGCGTGGCTCCTTGACAGTCAGTGTCGTGACCGCTTGCAATCGATGCCAGAAGGGTTCGCCGACGCGCTTGAAGGGGAACCCGGAAACTGCTGAAGGGGAAACCCTACAGGCCCTCCTACAGAGCGATTCCGGCGCTCCAATAGCCACATGGGATACCTTCCAACCCCGTGATTTCCCGCCGCACACAGGCGCGAACGTCCATCAGCACCTGGCTGTGGGCGCTGGTGCTTCTGCCGACGTTGCCGCTGATGGGCTTTTTTGGCTACTCGGTCCATCAGTACGCGGACGAGCGGCAGCGCTCCATGGAGGCTCGGTTGGTAGATCAGGCCAACGATTTGGCCAACACCGCACAGAGCAGGCTGGAGCAGAGCCTCGGGGCACTCACCGCAATGTCCCTGTCGAATGCAGCCCAGGAGGACAACATCCCGCGGCTCTACAGTGCATCGCAACGAATCCAGCAGGCTTCCCCCGCGATGGCTGCAATCAGCCTGGTCGATCGAGACGAGAAGCTGGTGTTCCTGTCTCTCAGCCCCATGGGGACGACGCTGCCGGTCGCTCAGTTGGACTCTGTTCGCGAGACCTTCAAGACTGGCAAGCCGTCCCTGTCCAAGCCGTTCCAGTCTCCCGTCAGCAGCCGAAAGATCGCGGCGTTGAACGTGCCGGTCATTCGGGATGGGCAAGTTGTGTATGTGCTGCGAGGCATCCTGCGTGTTGAGACGCTGTCCAATCTCATCAACCCACAAGGTCTGCCGCCCGGCTGGATTGCAGGCATCTTTGATCGTGACGGTATCACCGTAGCACGTAGCCTGTCGCCCGAGATCTACGTCGGCAAGGTGGCAGGCCCACGCCTGCTCAACACCATCAAGACCCAGGATTTGTCGGTGCAGAGGGGCGTTACGCGCGACGGCATCGACACGCTGACGGTGATGCGTCCGATTGGGCAGTGGCAATGGAGCGTTGCAGTGTCGGTACCGATGGCAACGATCAATGCGCCTCTGCGGACGGAACTGCAGCGATTTGGCGCTTTCACCGTAGTCTTCTTGATGATCTTGGCCGCGACTGTCTATCGGATGAACCGGCTAATCACCGGACGGCTCTCGGAGGTCGTACAGGATGCCAGGCAGGCACTTTCGGGGCAGCTCAGAAAAATCGACTCGACCGGGATCCGTGAGCTGGACGATCTCAGGTACAGCCTGACCCGCGCTGACATCTATCGAAACGTTATCCTGGAGCAAGTAGAGCAGCGAACGGCGGAGCTGAACCGTGCGCAGGCTCAGCTGGCCGAGTTCGCTCAGAAACTCGATGACAACATCGAGCGCGAGCGACTGCGCATCTCACGCGAAGTCCACGACCAGATTGGCGCGATCTTTACTGGTGTGTCCATGCTCGTCAGCGGACTGCCCAAGGGCGCGATGTCTGAGGAACAACGCAGCTCAGTCAACCAGGCCTTGGACTTCGGCATGGCGACTGCCCGACGGATTACAGCTGAGCTGCGACCGCCGCTGCTCGATCACCTTGGCTTGGCGGCGGCCGTGGAAGACATGGCCAAGCAAGTTCTCGTACCTGCCAGCATCGAAGTTCGGATCGAGATTTCGGACGCAAGCCGGCTCTCATCTAGGAAAGCCATCGGCTGCTACCGCATCATGCAAGAGGCCATCACCAACGCGCTTCGGCACTCGCGCTGCCGGCGGTTCGAGATCACCGGGACGGCTGAAGACGCTCTGTACACCTTCGTCATCGAGGACGATGGCGAGGGCATCAAGGCAGCGAGCGCAGCGCCGGGCCACTTCGGGATGACCGGGATGCAGGAGCGCGCGCGCATGATGGGCGGGGAGTTGCAGGTCACCAGCCAGCCGGGTGAAGGCGTGCGAATTCGAGTGACGGTGCCATTGGATGCAGCGACAGATGAATGAGCGTTTCTTGGTGGTCGAAGACCATCCCATCGTGCAGTTGGGGCTGCGGCAACTGATCGCGGGTCGTTGGCCTGCTGCGGTCGTCGATGTTGCTCCGACGCTGGCTGAAGCTCAGTCCCGCGTGGCGTCAGAGACGTACGACATCGCTGTGGTGGACCTCAATCTTCCGGACGCAGCAGGGCTCGATTCAGTCACGCTACTGCGCAAGCTCAAGCCAGGCCTGCGACTCCTCGTACTCAGCCTCAACGACGAGGCTGCATACGCCCAGCGTGTGCTGCAGCTCGGCGCGTCCGGCTACCTGTCGAAGGAGCGCGCAGCCGCTGAGTTGATCCAGGCGATGGAGCGGATCGCCGAAGGCAAGCGGTACATCACGGTGAGCCAGGCCGAACGGATTGCAGAAGTGGCACTTGGCGAGGCGGATCGTGCGCCACACGAAACGCTCTCGATGCAAGAGCATCGGGTCATGGTTTACCTCGCGCAGGGCAAACGCCTCACAGAGATCGGCGAGCTCATGCACTTGTCGCCCAAGACCATCACGACTTACCGCGCGCGTGTCCTGGAGAAGATCGGCGTGGACAGCAATCAAGCGCTCTTGAAGTACTGCCTCAGTCACGGCGTGAGCGTCGGTTAGGCACCCCTACGTTGTGCCGATGTCGGAGCGGTCACGGCATGCACGGCACGAACCAGAGCAAAGACCGGGTCTGGCGCTTGAACCGGTTTGGGAAGCCTTATTCAAGCGCAGGGCTCAATGGCCGAGACGTGCTGAGGAGCTGTCGTTCAAAGCTCAGTGCAGAGTGACCGAGATCGCTGCGGAGCCGCCTGCCACCATGTGAAGGGCGGGACCAGGCTGAGAGCCGTCGGTCAACCCTTCTTTGCCCAATGGCCGCTTTCACCCAGGATCGGTCCTTTACCCCAACCGGTGGAACCGGTGATGTTAGAAGTCGGACGGAGCAGGACGCGGCGTTCCAG
>NZ_JAGIXS010000013.1 GCF_030014915.1 Pelomonas sp. V22 | reverse complement strand
CGGCTTCAAGCAACGAGATCAAGTAATCTTCAAACCGGACTTCCGCCTGATTGGTACGGCGGGAGGGGGCAGGTCACCATCGCCTGCTTGGTCTTCCACGGCCCGCGCCGGTGAATGACCTCGGCCTTGTACAGCCCGTTGATGGTCTCGGCCAGCGCGTTGTCGTAGCTGTCGCCTTTGGAGCCCACTGAGGGCTCGATACCGGCCTCGGCCAGCCGCTCGCTGTAGCGGATCGACAGGTATTGCGATCCTCTGTCGGAGTGATGCACCAGGCCATCGGACGGCTTGCGGTCGTACAGCGCCTGCTCCAGTGCGTCGAGCACGAACTCGGTGTGCATCGAACTGCTCTGGCGCCAGCCCACGATGCGCCGGCTGAATACGTCGATGACGAACGCCACATACACCCAGCCCTGCCAGGTTGAGACGTAGGTGAAGTCCGAGACCCAGAGCTGGTTCGGCCGCTCGGCACGGAACTGCCTATTCACGCGGTCCAGCGGACACGGTGCCTTGGGGTCAGGGATGGTTGTACGCATTGCCTTGCCTCGGCGCACGCCCTGCAGACCGAGTTGGCGCATCAGCCGCTCGACGGTGCAGCGCGCCACGGCGACGCCTTCGCGGTTGAGCTGGCGCCAGACCTTCTCGGCGCCGTAGACCTGATGGTTGGCCTGCCAGACGCGCTGCACCTGCGGTAGCAGTTGCACATCGCGCTGGGCTCGCAAAGAGCGCAAGGCCGGGCTGCGCTGACACGCGGCGTGGCGCCAGTACGCCGATGGGGCGACCTGCAAGACGCGGCAGATCGACTCGACCCCAAGCTGCTGGCGGTGCTGGTCGATGAACGCCTTCAGGACTTGATGCGGCGGTCGAGCTCCGCCTGGGCGAAAAACGCGCTGGCCAGCTTCAGAATCTCGTTGGCCTTGCGCAACTCGCGCACCTCGCGCTCCAGGTCCTTGATGCGCTGGGCCTCCGCAGTCGAGACGCCGTCTCGCTGGCCGGAATCGACTGCGTGCTGCTTGACCCAGGTGTGCAAGGTCTGCGGCACGCAGCCAATCTTGTCGGCGATGGACTCGATGGCCGCCCACTGCGACGGATGCTCTGCCCGGTGCTCCAGCACCATGCGCACGGCACGCTCACGAACCTCGGGCGAAAACTTCGGGGACTTCTTCATGGCTCCATTCTCCAGAGTTGGAGCCTCCTCTAAACCCGGGGCGATTCAGCTGGCAAGTCGCCCGTGCACGATGAGGTCATGCAGTTAAACATCGCAACCTTTACCCTTCAGTACAACCTTCAGCTAGGTGCAGATTTGGTTGAGTTCGAAGCGAATAACAAAGTCGACGCCGCGTTCGATTCAGCCAAGATGACATTGCTGGTAGCAGTCCCCAATTGGCTCGGCAGTTTTATCCGTTGCAAGGCAGACTTGATTGCGTTGAGGGCCAAGTAGGCTGTTTGCAAGAATTGGGACCACCTGACGCGAAGCCCCGCCGCAGTCAACACGACATGTCAGGCCGCTTATGCCTCGGTCACCGTGGTGCGAACTGACTCGCGCAGGATCGGCACTATTTGCTCTTCCATGATTCGACTCTTTCTCATGGGCTCCGCGGGGGACCGAAACCCTCATTTCTGGGAATCAATGCCTAGGAGAAACAGGGCAAGTCACGGCCACCAAAGAGAAATCGCCGACGAAGGTTGTGTCCTTCTACAAGCACATCAGTCGAAGGTGTAGGGCGGATCAATCTTGGCCTTGCGAGCTGCTTTGTTGGCAGCGACTCGATCCGTGACCACCTGAGTCCAGGAGGAATCTTTTTCAGTCCCAGCGGGCTTCGCGTCCCAGGCCTTGTAGGAGGCCTCGGCCTTCGCTTTTGCAATGTAGTACGTGTCCTTGAGATCCTGTGCGATCTGAATCGCCCCGGATTTCCTAGACACCCGTGAGCCGTTGGGTGGCGTCGTTCGAACTCCAACGGTGAAGTGCGCCGCCACTACTCCGCACCGCACCGACGAGCAGTTCATTCATCAGTGGCAAGTCTTCATGCCTTCCATGCGTAGCGCATCAGGCGGACTTCGCTCTTTTTTCCGCATACATGCGCTCATCTGCGAGCTTCAAGAGCGGCGCAATGTCTTGAGCGTCGTCCGGAAATTGTGCAATGCCGATGCTGGCTTGCAATGGACAACTTTGTCCATCCAATTCGAATGAGGCAGCAATAGCAGTTCTCAAACGGCGCACCAGTACCTCGACACCGTTTGCAGCTTCAACTGGCGTCAATACGACGGCAAACTCATCTCCGCCGACACGTGCGACGGTGTCGGACTCTCGCACGGTGGCCTGCAGGCGCCTTGCGAACTCCTTGATCACAGCGTCGCCGGCATGGTGTCCGTGGAAGTCGTTGACCTGCTTGAGCCCATCCAGATCCACCATCAGGACTGCAACGGGCCCCTGATCTCGGGCGCTGTTTCGCAAAGCCGCGCGCAGTCGATCCATGAACAGGGCTCGGTTGGGTACGCCAGTCAGTGAATCGTGCGTAGCGAGGAAGAACAGTTCGTCGCGGCCGTAGCGAGTTGCAAAGTACATGGTCGCGCCAACCATGTCTGACAGCAGAGTCAGTAGCTCAAAGACGTTCTGCTTGAAATGGTCTGGCGTTGCCGACATGACCTTGAGAACGCCGACAGTGTCTCCGCCGTGTCTAAGAGGGGCCACCAGCATGGAACGCAAACCAATGCGGCGGCAGGCGGCCTGGTCTACACGGGGGTCGGATTCGGAATCCGCACAAGCTTGAACTTGACCCGTCGCCACGCAGAGCCCGGACAGGCTGCTGGCGCGCTTGATGCGCAGGCCGACTTGCTCTCGGGCAATGCCTGAGGCGGCCTGATAGACCATCTCATCGGTCTCGACAAGCTCCAATGCGGCACCATCCGCGCCAATCAATCGCGGCAATCGGTCGACCACGAGCGACATCACACCACCCAAGTCGAGGCCGAGATGGGCAATATCGGTCTGAAACTTGATCACCTCTATCAATTGTTCGCGGGAAGGCATAGTGGTTTACTTTCTGACCGGCTCGGGACTTGCGAGACAGTAATTCCTAACAGACGGCGGGTTGCGGGACTTCGAGGGCGATCACTACTTGGGAGTGATGCTGATCTCGATTCCTGCCGTGTCGCCAAGCTGTTGCTCACGGCTGGCGAGGCGGGATTGCATGCGCCGGTGCTCGCTGACGTCGAACACAATGCCCGCCATCTGGCGCACTTGCCCTGACTCGTCCCATTGGGTCTGTCCGCTGGCGTGCAGCCAGTGCTCCTTGCCGTCGCGGCCACACATGCGGAATTCGAGCTCTAGCGGCGTGCGCTGACTGAGATGCCTGCGTAGGGTGTCGAGCAGCAGACTGCGGTCCTGCTCGTGCACTTCGGGCAGCCAGAGCCCGGGTTGATGGCCCATCTCCTCGTCGGCGAAACCCAGCAAGTCGAGCAGTGCGGTGGGCGCTTTCAGCCCGCCGTCGGGTCGCCAGGCCCAGACATGGCCGGTGGATGCGGCCAATTCGAAGCGCGCCAGGCTTTCCCGCAGCGCCTGCTCGGTGCGCTTGCGCAGGGTCATGTCCGCGCTCAGGGTCAGCAGGGCCGGCTGGCCGTCGAACTCGATCTGTTCGGCATTGATCTGCACCTCGTGCACCCGCCCGTCGCGCTGCCGGAACGCCGCCTCGAACTGGCGCAGCCGGCCGCGCTGTTCGCGCAGCCGTTGGTACAGGCGCTGGGCGTCGGCGTGGCTGAGCCCGAGCCCGCTCAGCGAGTGGCCGCGCAACTGGTCCAGCCCCAAGCCCATGGCCTCGACGAAGGCCTGGTTGGCATCCAGCAGCCGCCCGTTCGGATGGTCGAACACAGCCGCGGGCAAGGGGGCTGCCTGGAACAGCCGCTGGAAGCGCTCGCGGCTGTGCACCAGCTGAGCCTCAGCCTGCGCGCGGGCGGCATCGCGGTCCAGGATGTCGAAGCCCAGGGCGATGTCATCGGCCAGCTCGGCCAACAGCTGCATCAACGGCTCGTCAAACCAGTGGGCTTCTGCCACGTGCAACACCAGCGCAGCCTCGACCCGGCCTTGGCGCTTCAACGGCACGACGGCTACGCCGCGTACGCCATGCAGGTGAGCCAACTCGTGCCAGCGGCTGGTCCGGGCGTCATTCAGATAGTCATTCGCTACCGCAGGCAGGCCGGTCATGACAGCTTCGCCGGTCGGAGTCCTGGCCAACTCGGGGTCGCGCAAGTCGATCGCGTTGTCGAGGCTGCCGTACAGCGTCAGCACCGGGCCGGCCGACGCAAACATCCGCAGCTGATCCTGATCGTCGCGCAGCCAGACCGAGGCCAGCAGGGCATGGCCGGCGTCTACGCAGGCGGCGCAGACTTCGGTGCAGAGCGCCTGCTTGTCCTTGCCGCGCATCAGCGCGCGGTTGGTACGCGACAGCGCTTCGTAGAGGCCGTGGATACGCCGCGCGCGGCTCTCCGCAGCGTGCAGGCTGTCCAGCATGCGGTTGAACTCGATGGACACGCTGCGGAACTCGCGCGGGCCAGATTCGCTGGCGCGCGTATCGCGCCGGCCGTCAGCCACGGCACTGGCGCTGCGCTGCAACTGCCGCAGCGGAGCCGACAGATGACGGGCGAGCAGAAAACCCAGCAGTAAAGCCAGCCCGAGTGCGCCAGCTGCCCAGTAGAGCGTCACGCGCAGGCGATCGCGCGCAGGCGCAAAAACCGCGTCAACGGGCAGGCCGGCGAGGGCGGTCCACCCGGGTTGGCTCATGGGCACAACGCTGTAGATGCGCCGCACGCCGTCTGGGCCAAGTACGCCGTCGGCACTGCTCGGCAGCTGCTGACGCAACGCAGCCAGCGGTACCGATAGGTCTTTCCCGATCCAGTGCTTGGGATCATGGCTACGGGTTACGACCACGCCATCGCTATTCAGGATGGTCAGTTCGCTACCAGCCGGCAGCTGCAGCTGCGTCCAATGCCTGGACAGTGCCAGCAGGTCGACCGAGACCATCATCAGCGCGGCAGGGCGCCCGGTCTTGTCCCGAAGTGCCTGAACCAGGCCCAGCACAGGCTTGCCCAGGATGCGGCCCATTATCGGTGCCGGAATGATGACCCGCTGGGTGCTGAGGGCCTCGGCCCACCAGCGGCCGCCGTCCAGCGGCACCTTGAGGCCCGTAGGCAAGTCCACCGAGCTGCAAACGATATGCTTGTCCAGGTCCAGCACGCCTGCATTGGCCAGCAACGGATCCAGCTTCAGCTGGCCACGTAGCATGGTGTTGCACAGGGTACTGTCGAGGGCAACGACCTCGGGACGCTCCCTCAGGAATGCCAGTAACCGGTGCCCCCGGTCCAGCTCGCGCTGCGCATCTGCGGCCGCCTCAATGGCCAGTAGGTGTACCCGTCCCTGGGCGTCCAGCTGGTCGCGTTCCCTATCGCGCCAGAGGCTGTAACCGCTGAAGCAGAGCAGAGGCAACAGCACCAGCGCACCAAAGCCGAGCAAGCGGGTCGCAAACGGCAGGGCGGCAGCTCGGGCGATGGCGGCTTGGGGCAGCAGTTTCATGTGATGGCGGGCACAAGGGTGCAGTCAGCAGTATCCTTCTCGGAACCATAGCTGTCGCGCGCTGTTGTGCGCGAGACAGCATTTTCAGGCCCTGTGGCTCAGGGCCGCCTTCAGCACCGAGAGGTCGTCACCTGCGTCGGTGAGCATCACGACGCGGCTGCTGGGCGCCATGCGTCGCCAGTCCGACAGCAGCGCCGCACCATGCCGGACTAACAGCTGCGGGTCCAGCAACAGCAGGTCGATGCGGTCGGGCGCGACCGTGAACACTGCCGAGGCGGTGTCCAGCGGATCAACGGCATGGGCTTGGTGGTTGGCGTTGCGGCAGGCGTCAAGCAGACGTTCGCGCCGGGCTGGGTCCGCAATCAGTAGCAGTATTCGCATGATTTAGCCCTGAGGGCCTGCTCAGAAGTTGCTCCATTCACCGCTGGTTGCAGCGGCTGACCGCGCGACTGACACCGAGGGCGAGGCAGCGACTGAGCGTGAGGCTGCGGGTCGCGGCGCTGCAGCAAGGCGTTCCGCAGGTCTTGCAATCGCCTCGCTCTGACCGCGGCGGAGCTTAAAAAAGGCGACCGATTCCACCAGCTGCGTGGCCTGGACCTTGAGGCTCTCCGCCGCTGCCGCGCTTTCTTCCACAAGGGCCGCGTTCTGCTGGGTGGCCTGGTCCATCTGGGTGACGGCCTCGCCGATCTGGCCGACGCCGCTGGACTGTTCGACGCTGGCAGCGCTGATCTCGCCAACGATGTCGCTGACGCGCTTGATCGAAGCGACGATGTCCTGCATCTTGGTGCCCGCTGCGTCCACCAGCTGCGTGCCCGACTCGACCCGCTCGACGCTGACCGAGATGAGGGTCTTGATTTCCTTGGCCGCATCCGCGCTGCGCTGGGCCAGGCTGCGCACTTCGCTGGCCACCACGGCGAAGCCGCGGCCTTGCTCGCCGGCACGCGCAGCTTCTACGGCAGCATTCAGCGCGAGGATGTTGGTCTGGAAGGCAATGCCATCGATCACACCGATGATGTCGGCGATCTTGCGCGAGCTCTCG
Organism: Pelomonas sp. V22; assembly: GCF_030014915.1. Lineage (GTDB taxonomy): Bacteria > Pseudomonadota > Gammaproteobacteria > Burkholderiales > Burkholderiaceae_C > JAUASW01. The sequence goes on along the minus strand of NZ_JAGIXS010000013.1, from coordinate 4,861 downwards.
TTGATGCCCTTCATGGTCTCGACCACCTGGCCGACGACGCCGCCCCCTTCGACCGCGACCGTCGATGCCGACTGTGCGAGTTGATTGGCCTGACGTGCGTTGTCGGCGTTCTGGCGCACGGTGCTGCCAAGCTGTTCCATCGAAGCGGCGGTTTCTTCGAGCGCGCTGGCCTGCTCCTCGGTGCGTCCTGATAGGTCCTGGTTGCCTTGCGCAATCTGGGCGCTGGCCGTGGCCACACTTTCTGCGCTCATCCGCACGTCGCCGACGATGCTGCCCAGCTTGGACTGCATCTCCGCCAGCGCCCGCAGGAGCTGCGCCGTCTCGTCCTTGCCCTCGGCATGCAGTTCGCGCGAGAGGTCGCCGTCGGCCACCGCCTGCGCCAGCTGAACGGCATTGCCCAGCGGGGTGACGATGGAGCGCGTGATCAGCCAGGCAGCGGCCACGCCGACCAGGGTGCCGACGACGGCGGCAATGATCATGTTCAGCGTGGCGCGATCGACCGAGTCGTTCACCGCCTCCTTGCTCTCGTTCATCAGCTGGCGCTGGAAGGCGACGAGCTTGTCCAGCGCCTCGAAGTAGGCTGCCTGCGCCTTGCGCGTGTCGCCCATCAGCAGGTCACGCGCCAGCTCTGTCTTGTTGGCCAGGCCCAGCTCGAGCACCTTGGCCACCTGGGTGTTGTAGGGGCCTCGGGCGTCAGCGGCTGCCTTCAGCAGGGTCTTGCCCTTTTCGGACTTGATCTGCTCTTCCAGTGACTGGATCAGCTTTGAGTTGTCGGTACGGGCCTGGTCGATGCGATCGACCTCCTTGCGCATCGACGGCATGTCTTCCAGGATGACCGTGTTGCGTACTGCACGCGCAATGACGTTCAGGTTGTCTCGAATCGTCTGCAGCTGCTCGACCTTGGCCAGCCGGTCTTCGGTGAGCAGGTCCAGTTCGCTGTTGATGTTCGAGAGCTCGGCGCGGGCATAGAAGGCGATGCCGAGCAACAGCAGCATCAGCAGGGCAAAAGCCCCGCCGAGCCGTGCGCCGATCTTCAGGTTCTTAATGAAGTTCATGGTTGTTCCTTCGGTGCAGATGGGCGATGAGGTTGCCGGCTGGCTCAGGTGGCCATACCGAGCAGACCGTCGTCAGACAGCAGGGCGGCAATGTCGAGCAGGATCAGCATTCGGTCGAGTGAACCCTGGCGCACAGTGCCCAGGCCAGTGATGTGGGTGGCACGCAGGCTGCTGCTGAATTCGGGTGCGGGCTGGATCTGCGCTGGCAGGAGTTCCAGCACGTCCGCCACGGCATCCACCACGGCGCCGACGGTGCGCCCGCCCAGGTTCATCACCACGGTCACCGTGAACGGATCAAATTCGGCTGCCAGCCCCAGCTTGAGCCGCAGGTCGACGATGGGCACGATGACACCGCGCAGGTTGAGGACGCCATGCACATACTCCGGCGCACCGGCGATGCGTGTGGCAGGCTCGTAGCCTCGGATCTCCTGCACCAGCAGGATTTCGATTCCGTATTCCTCCTGGCCGAGCCGGAAGCTCAGGTACTCACCGCCAATGGCTCGGGTTGGGCTTTGGTTGAGGGGGCTTGCAACGATGTCCATGACTTGCCTCTAGTGGGAACTCGCAACACCCGGGGCAGGACCGTGGTCGTGCGCTTTCGGGCTCGTGCACCACTCTAGGCAGCTGGTAGGCCAGAGTCTGTAGGGAGATCTTGATCCGCGCCGTGGGGGTACATCGCCGACGTGGCCATAGCAGTCGCTAGCAAGCTAGCGCTCAGTTGCCGTCGGTGTCGATCAGCTCCGCCCGAATTGCGAAGCGCACCAGCGCTGGCAGGTCTGCAACGCCGAGCTTGCTCATCAGCCGGCTGCGGTAGGTGTCAACGGTCTTGGGTGAAAGGTGCAGTTGCTCGCCAACGGCAGCGCTGGACAGGCCCTTGACCACCAAGGTGACGATTTGGCGTTCCCGCGGGGACAGTTCGGCCAGCAGATCGGGTTCGGTTCCAGCCGTCAGGCCTTGCAGTGCCAACTCAGCCACGTCGGCGCTGAGATAGCGTCGGCCAGCCATTACTGCCTCAATCGCCTCCAGCAACTCGTTGCGCGAGGCGCCCTTCAGCACGTAGCCGTTCGCACCGAGTCGCAGGGCCTCTGCCACGTGGCGCGGCTGGGCGGACATGCTGAGAACGATGCAGCGGCATCGCAGGCGGCGACGCTGCATTTCCTCCAACATCTCGAAGCCGGATCGGTTGCCCAGGCTGAGGTCCAGCAGCAGCAACTCGGGCTGCAGCGTGCTCACCCCTGCCAGCCCTGCTGTCGGGTCGGCAGCCTCGCCGATCACGGCATGTCCGGCAGCTTCGAGGAGCGCACGCAGCCCGTCGCGCACGATGGCATGGTCGTCGACCAGATAGATTCGGGTGCTCATGCCTGCGTCTCCTCCCATTGCAAGGTGACCACGGTGCCTCCGCCGGGCATGCTGCCGACTTCGAACTGGCCGCCAATTGCGATTGATCGCTCGCGCATGCCCACCAGCCCCAGGTGGCCAGGGCGTGTTGCGCTCGCCTCGCCGCGCAGGCCCACGCCGTCATCGGCTACCTCCAGCCGCAGCCAGCGTACGCCGCCCTCCAGCCGCACGCAGATCTCGCTGCCACTCGCATGTAGCAGGGCATTGGCCACGGCTTCGCGGGCGACCATGAAGACTGCGTACTCGACTTCGCTGCGCCAGCGGCGCCCTGCCAGGGCCGGCGCGACCTCCAGCAGCAGGCGCACCTGCCCGGCCTGCTGCCGCCGGCTGCGCAGTTCGTTGTCGATGGCGTCCACCAACCCCTGCTCCGCCAGCAGTGTGGGGCGCAGCTCGACCAGCACCTGGCGGACTTCCCGGATGGCCTGATCTATCAGCCGGTCGACACGCGCATGGCGCGCGGACTCAGCCGGCGTGGCCAGTTTTGGGTCGCTGACGAAGTCAATGCGCATGGCGGTGAGGGTCTGGCCCAACTGGTCGTGGAGTATCTGGGCGAGGCGCGTGTTGCTGGCCTTCTCCTGCGCGATCAGTTGATGGGTCAGCTCCGTCAGTTCGGTCTGGTAGCGCAGTAGTGATCGCTCTGTGCGCACGCGCTCGGTTACATCCCGCAGGATAGCTGTCAGAACTTGGGTCTTGTTCACCGTAACCTGGGAGATCGAGGCTTCGAGTTCGAGCTCGCTGCCGTCGGCGCGCAGGCCCTGCACGCGACCGGGTCCCATGCTGCGGCTGGGCACGCCGGCCGCTGCGAAGCGGGCCATGCCCTCCGCATGGTGTGCCCGGGCTGGTGTCGGCAACAGACGGTCCAGCGTCTGGCCGAGCATGGCGGCTGCCGGGTGCCCGAAGATGCGCTCGGCCGCCGGATTGAAGAGCCGCACGCGGCCCGTGGGGTCGCAGCTAATGATGGCGTCACTGGCCGAGTCGATCACGGCCGACAGCATGGCTTCTTGCTCGCGCAGCTGCAGCATCGCCATGCGGCTGTCGGTGACGTCGGTCTGGACGCCGTCCCAACACATGCGCTCGCCCGGCAGCCAGCGCGGCATGGACATCAGGTGCATCCAGCGCTCCATGCCATCGGTCCGCCGCATGCGGACCGTGACGTCAAAAGGCTGCAGTCTGGCGGCCGACTCCTGCTCGGCCGCACGGACCAGGAGCTGGTCGGCCGGATGAATGCGGCCATAGAGTGCCGCCGGATCCGCCAGTGCGGCGGCGGCTGACACCCCGGTCACGCGCTCGATGGCGGCGCTAATGTGGTTGAACCGCGTGCTGCCATCCCGCTCCCGCACCAGCTGGTAGACGACGGTGTCCGGCAGGTTGTCGGCCAGGGCGCGCATGCGCTGCTCGTTGTCGGTGCTGCGCTGCTCGGCCTGCTGAAGCGCCTCGAAAGGCGCTCGCAGGCTGCCGATGTAGGTCGCCCAGTAGAGCAGGGCGTAGCCGACCAGCTTGTAGCCATGGCCGACGACGTTCTGCAGGTCCGAGGGGCGGACGTAATTGCTGAATGACAGCTCGCCAATGCCAATCACCCAGGCGGAACAGGCCAGCAGCAGATAGCGCGGCTCACCCTCGCTGCGCCAGCGCCGCCACAGCAGCACCGCAATGCCGATGTTGAGCAGGCACAAGGCCCATTCGTACCCGACCTTGAACGGGGTCACCCCTTGCCCGGGTATGAAGGTGACCGGAAAGCCTGCCACCCCTGTACTTCCCCAGGTCACCAGGCCCATTGCAAGCAATAGGCCTGCCAGAAGCGACCCATTGCGAGAGAGCCTGGACATCCACCCCAGGGCAATCATCATCAGCGTCAGCGCTTCGACACTGCGCCCCATCAGCCAGAAGAAGATGGCGCGCGTCGTGCTCGTCGGTCCCAGCAGCGCAGGCATGCCGTCGTAAGTCAGGGCATGCACCACGTCGCAGATGCCGACCACCACGAAGCCTCCGATCAGCAACGGCAACTTCCGATCCCCTCCACTGCTAAAGGTGTGCCAGGTGACCGTGGCGATAAGCGCGGCAATCACGAAGGCGAACATCTCCAGCAGCAGATGCAGGCTCAGCATGCTGGTGTGGGCGGGCAAGCCTATAGGCGCTGGGGGCAAGGCCAGAAGCAGCCCCTGCGTCAGCATTGCAACGACAGCAATGATTAGGCAAACGCGGCCGGTGGGGGTGGTGGGCAGGTGCATCTGCCTTGATGTTAAGGGCCTTGCCACGGCGCATGCCGCACATTTCGCCTTGGCGCGAGGGTCCCCCACGCGGGTCGTCAAGAACTCCCTACAGCCCCGGGGATCACCGCTTCCTACAGTGCGGTCAGGCTCTTCCATGCCGCATGGCGCCGCAGCCTTACCAAGTCATGAACAAGCCAC
>NZ_JAGIXS010000012.1:0-10000 GCF_030014915.1 Pelomonas sp. V22 | reverse complement strand
TCGTAGTCCGGATCGTAGTCTGCAACTCGACTGCGTGAAGTCGGAATCGCTAGTAATCGCGGATCAGCTTGCCGCGGTGAATACGTTCCCGGGTCTTGTACACACCGCCCGTCACACCATGGGAGCGGGTTCTGCCAGAAGTAGTTAGCCTAACCGCAAGGGGGGCGATTACCACGGCAGGGTTCGTGACTGGGGTGAAGTCGTAACAAGGTAGCCGTATCGGAAGGTGCGGCTGGATCACCTCCTTTCTAGAATAGATCGAGCCACGGTTTGCTGCATGCAGCAAGCATGAGTGAGATCCAAATGACTCATTTTTAAGCGCCCACACTTATCGGCTGTATCAACAGTAAGAGTGAAGAAAACGTGAGCCTGCCGAGCTGGCCTCAACAGGTAAGCGAGAGCTGCAGGGCACGATGAGAAACGCGTGGGTCTGTAGCTCAGTTGGTTAGAGCACCGTCTTGATAAGGCGGGGGTCGCTGGTTCGAATCCAGCCAGACCCACCACGGTATCAGATGAGAAGTCTGAAACATCCCGGGGGATTAGCTCAGCTGGGAGAGCACCTGCTTTGCAAGCAGGGGGTCGTCGGTTCGATCCCGTCATCCTCCACCACTATCTTCTTCACTCAAGAGTTGGCAAACCAAAGTAGCTATTGGCTATTGTGGTTTGCCAGCCTTTATTGGCTGTTGTTCTTTAACAATTTGTAGAGTCGAATCAGCGTTGTCGACGGAAAGCAATCATTCGTAAAGGGGTGAATTGCACCGTGCCGTCGGCAACATTTTGATTGCGTCAAACATAGACTTCAACTGAGCAAGAAATTGCTTGGGTATGAAGAACGGCGTAACGCGTGAATACTCAATAAACGTATGGAACTGAACGGTTCTGTACGAGTCCTTGACGACAGTGCAGTCAGCGCTGTCAAAGTTATAGGGTCAAGTGACTAAGTGCATGTGGTGGATGCCTTGGCGATTACAGGCGACGAAGGACGTGATAGCCTGCGATAAGCTTCGGGGAGCTGGCAAATTAGCTTTGATCCGGAGATTTCCGAATGGGGAAACCCACCTCGCAAGAGGTAACTCTGACTGAATACATAGGTCATTGTGGCGAACCGGGTGAACTGAAACATCTCAGTAGCTCGAGGAAAAGACATCAACCGAGATTCCGAAAGTAGTGGCGAGCGAAATCGGAGTAGCCCTCGCGTTTTAGCAGTTTGTATATCAGAACGGAATGGAAAGTCCGGCCATAGCGGGTGATAGCCCCGTATGAAAAATGCAGATTGTGGAACTAGGCGCGAAAAGAGTAGGGCGGGACACGTGAAATCCTGTCTGAATATGGGGGGACCATCCTCCAAGGCTAAATACTCGTAATCGACCGATAGTGAACAAGTACCGTGAGGGAAAGGCGAAAAGAACCCCGGGAGGGGAGTGAAATAGATCCTGAAACCGCATGCATACAAAAAGTAGGAGCCTCGAAAGGGGTGACTGCGTACCTTTTGTATAATGGGTCAGCGACTTACATTCAGTGGCGAGGTTAACCGAATAGGGAAGCCGTAGAGAAATCGAGTCCGAATAGGGCGAAATAGTCGCTGGGTGTAGACCCGAAACCAAGTGATCTATCCATGGCCAGGATGAAGGTACCGTAACAGGTGCTGGAGGTCCGAACCGACTAATGTTGCAAAATTAGCGGATGAGCTGTGGATAGGGGTGAAAGGCTAAACAAACTTGGAAATAGCTGGTTCTCTCCGAAAACTATTTAGGTAGTGCCTCAAGTATTACCATCGGGGGTAGAGCACTGTTTAGGCTAGGGGGTCATGGCGACTTACCAAACCTTAGCAAACTCCGAATACCGATGAGTACAGCTTGGGAGACAGAGCACCGGGTGCTAACGTCCGGACTCAAGAGGGAAACAACCCAGACCGCCAGCTAAGGTCCCTAAAATTGGCTAAGTGGGAAACGAAGTGGGAAGGCTAAAACAGTCAGGATGTTGGCTTAGAAGCAGCCATCATTTAAAGAAAGCGTAATAGCTCACTGATCGAGTCGTCCTGCGCGGAAGATGTAACGGGGCTAAGCCAGTTACCGAAGCTGCGGATGTGCAATTTATTGCACGTGGTAGGAGAGCGTTCTGTAAGCCTGTGAAGGTGGGTTGTGAAGCCTGCTGGAGGTATCAGAAGTGCGAATGCTGACATGAGTAGCGTTAAAGGGGGTGAAAAGCCCCCTCGCCGAAAGCGCAAGGTTTCCTACGCAACGTTCATCGGCGTAGGGTGAGTCGGCCCCTAAGGCGAGGCAGAGATGCGTAGCTGATGGGAAACAGGTAAATATTCCTGTACCGATTGTAAGTGCGATGTGGGGACGGAGAAGGTTAGCTCAGCCGGGTGTTGGATGTCCCGGTTCAAGCGTGTAGTCGTGCTCTTTAGGCAAATCCGGAGAGCTTAGATGAGGCGTGATAACGAGTCTGCTTGCAGACGAAGTGAGTGATACCCTGCTTCCAGGAAAAGCCACTAAGCTTCAGCTTACAACGACCGTACCGCAAACCGACACTGGTGCGCGAGATGAGTATTCTAAGGCGCTTGAGAGAACTCTGGAGAAGGAACTCGGCAAATTGACACCGTAACTTCGGAAGAAGGTGTGCCTCTAGTATGTGAACCATTTACTTGGGGAGCAGAATGGGGCCGCAGAGAATCGGTGGCTGCAACTGTTTATTAAAAACACAGCACTCTGCAAAGACGAAAGTCGACGTATAGGGTGTGACTCCTGCCCGGTGCTGGAAGATTAAATGATGGGGTGCAAGCTCTTGACTGAAGTCCCAGTAAACGGCGGCCGTAACTATAACGGTCCTAAGGTAGCGAAATTCCTTGTCGGGTAAGTTCCGACCTGCACGAATGGAGTAATGATGGCCACACTGTCTCCTCCAGAGACTCAGCGAAGTTGAAATGTTTGTGATGATGCAATCTCCCCGCGGAAAGACGGAAAGACCCCATGAACCTTTACTGTAGCTTTACATTGGACTTTGAACAGATCTGTGTAGGATAGGTGGGAGGCTTTGAAGTAGGGACGCTAGTTTCTATGGAGCCAACGTTGAAATACCACCCTGGTGTGTTTGAGGTTCTAACCTTGGTCCCTTATCGGGATTGGGGACAGTGTATGGTGGGCAGTTTGACTGGGGCGGTCTCCTCCCAAAGTGTAACGGAGGAGTTCGAAGGTACGCTAAATACGGTCGGAAATCGTGTTGATAGTGCATTGGCATAAGCGTGCTTGACTGCGAGACTGACAAGTCGAGCAGGTACGAAAGTAGGACAAAGTGATCCGGTGGTTCTGTATGGAAGGGCCATCGCTCAACGGATAAAAGGTACTCTGGGGATAACAGGCTGATACCGCCCAAGAGTTCATATCGACGGCGGTGTTTGGCACCTCGATGTCGGCTCATCTCATCCTGGGGCTGTAGCCGGTCCCAAGGGTATGGCTGTTCGCCATTTAAAGAGGTACGTGAGCTGGGTTTAAAACGTCGTGAGACAGTTTGGTCCCTATCTTCCGTGGGCGCTGCAAGATTGAGAGAGCCTGCTCCTAGTACGAGAGGACCGGAGTGGACGCACCTCTGGTGTATCGGTTGTCACGCCAGTGGCATCGCCGAGTAGCTAAGTGCGGAAGAGATAACCGCTGAAAGCATCTAAGCGGGAAACTCGTCTCAAGATGAGTCTTGCCGGGGCCTAGAGCCCCCTGAAGGGTCGTTCGAGACCAGGACGTTGATAGGCTGGGTGTGGAAGCGCAGTAATGCGTTAAGCTAACCAGTACTAATTGCCCGTGAGGCTTGACCCTATAACTTTGACAGTTCTACAAGATGAGCAATCATCAGAACTCGTTGGAGCTTATTGAGGTAAGCACAAGTTATGCTGTTCTTCAGAAGTCTGAATTGAACGCAATCAAAATACCAAAGCTGATTCGAAGCCAGATACACGCCACAGCCTGTATACTGCGCAACTCTACAAATTGGGTTTGTTGAGCACCTTCCCAGGTCTCAATGAGCCAACCAGTCAAGCCTGATGACCATAGCGAGTTGGTCCCACTCCTTCCCATCCCGAACAGGACAGTGAAATGACTCAGCGCCGATGATAGTGCGGATTCCCGTGTGAAAGTAGGTCATCGTCAGGCTATTTATCTGAGACGCCCAGTCGCAAGACTGGGCGTTTCCATCTGTGTCAACAGATGCAAGTGTTCAAGTTGAGCGTTTGCATCTGCTGATGTTCCCGGCAACGGGGGGCTTGCAGAAAAAGAAGCAAGTAAGGGTTGACGATAAGATCGTTATCGCTCATAATCTCGCTTCTGTGCTGATCACTGATCGGTGCCAAGAATCAAAGTAAATAACTAGATTCTTTGTTCTTTAATAATTCACAGCCGATAAGCGTGGGCGTTTGAAGGTGAGTTTTGATTCGGGGCGACCTGGATCGAGTCTCTTAGACTTTAAACGCTCACGGAAATTAGACTTTTACTATGTAGATAGTTCAAGTCGATTCCGTTGAGTAAATCAAGATCGAACTGTAGAGTTTGATCCTGGCTCAGATTGAACGCTGGCGGCATGCCTTACACATGCAAGTCGAACGGTAACAGGTCTTCGGATGCTGACGAGTGGCGAACGGGTGAGTAATGTATCGGAACGTGCCCAGTCGTGGGGGATAACTACTCGAAAGAGTGGCTAATACCGCATACGACCTGAGGGTGAAAGCGGGGGATCGCAAGACCTCGCGCGATTGGAGCGGCCGATATCAGATTAGGTAGTTGGTGGGGTAAAGGCCCACCAAGCCGACGATCTGTAGCTGGTCTGAGAGGACGACCAGCCACACTGGGACTGAGACACGGCCCAGACTCCTACGGGAGGCAGCAGTGGGGAATTTTGGACAATGGACGCAAGTCTGATCCAGCCATGCCGCGTGCGGGAAGAAGGCCTTCGGGTTGTAAACCGCTTTTGTCAGGGAAGAAAAGGGTGTTTCTAATACAGACGCCTCATGACGGTACCTGAAGAATAAGCACCGGCTAACTACGTGCCAGCAGCCGCGGTAATACGTAGGGTGCAAGCGTTAATCGGAATTACTGGGCGTAAAGCGTGCGCAGGCGGTTATGCAAGACAGAGGTGAAATCCCCGGGCTCAACCTGGGAACTGCCTTTGTGACTGCATAGCTAGAGTACGGTAGAGGGGGATGGAATTCCGCGTGTAGCAGTGAAATGCGTAGATATGCGGAGGAACACCGATGGCGAAGGCAATCCCCTGGACCTGTACTGACGCTCATGCACGAAAGCGTGGGGAGCAAACAGGATTAGATACCCTGGTAGTCCACGCCCTAAACGATGTCAACTGGTTGTTGGGAGGGTTTCTTCTCAGTAACGTAGCTAACGCGTGAAGTTGACCGCCTGGGGAGTACGGCCGCAAGGTTGAAACTCAAAGGAATTGACGGGGACCCGCACAAGCGGTGGATGATGTGGTTTAATTCGATGCAACGCGAAAAACCTTACCTACCCTTGACATGTCTGGAATCCTGAAGAGATTTGGGAGTGCTCGAAAGAGAGCCAGAACACAGGTGCTGCATGGCCGTCGTCAGCTCGTGTCGTGAGATGTTGGGTTAAGTCCCGCAACGAGCGCAACCCTTGTCATTAGTTGCTACGAAAGGGCACTCTAATGAGACTGCCGGTGACAAACCGGAGGAAGGTGGGGATGACGTCAGGTCATCATGGCCCTTATGGGTAGGGCTACACACGTCATACAATGGCCGGTACAGAGGGCTGCCAACCCGCGAGGGGGAGCTAATCCCAGAAAACCGGTCGTAGTCCGGATCGTAGTCTGCAACTCGACTGCGTGAAGTCGGAATCGCTAGTAATCGCGGATCAGCTTGCCGCGGTGAATACGTTCCCGGGTCTTGTACACACCGCCCGTCACACCATGGGAGCGGGTTCTGCCAGAAGTAGTTAGCCTAACCGCAAGGGGGGCGATTACCACGGCAGGGTTCGTGACTGGGGTGAAGTCGTAACAAGGTAGCCGTATCGGAAGGTGCGGCTGGATCACCTCCTTTCTAGAATAGATCGAGCCACGGTTTGCTGCATGCAGCAAGCATGAGTGAGATCCAAATGACTCATTTTTAAGCGCCCACACTTATCGGCTGTATCAACAGTAAGAGTGAAGAAAACGTGAGCCTGCCGAGCTGGCCTCAACAGGTAAGCGAGAGCTGCAGGGCACGATGAGAAACGCGTGGGTCTGTAGCTCAGTTGGTTAGAGCACCGTCTTGATAAGGCGGGGGTCGCTGGTTCGAATCCAGCCAGACCCACCACGGTATCAGATGAGAAGTCTGAAACATCCCGGGGGATTAGCTCAGCTGGGAGAGCACCTGCTTTGCAAGCAGGGGGTCGTCGGTTCGATCCCGTCATCCTCCACCACTATCTTCTTCACTCAAGAGTTGGCAAACCAAAGTAGCTATTGGCTATTGTGGTTTGCCAGCCTTTATTGGCTGTTGTTCTTTAACAATTTGTAGAGTCGAATCAGCGTTGTCGACGGAAAGCAATCATTCGTAAAGGGGTGAATTGCACCGTGCCGTCGGCAACATTTTGATTGCGTCAAACATAGACTTCAACTGAGCAAGAAATTGCTTGGGTATGAAGAACGGCGTAACGCGTGAATACTCAATAAACGTATGGAACTGAACGGTTCTGTACGAGTCCTTGACGACAGTGCAGTCAGCGCTGTCAAAGTTATAGGGTCAAGTGACTAAGTGCATGTGGTGGATGCCTTGGCGATTACAGGCGACGAAGGACGTGATAGCCTGCGATAAGCTTCGGGGAGCTGGCAAATTAGCTTTGATCCGGAGATTTCCGAATGGGGAAACCCACCTCGCAAGAGGTAACTCTGACTGAATACATAGGTCATTGTGGCGAACCGGGTGAACTGAAACATCTCAGTAGCTCGAGGAAAAGACATCAACCGAGATTCCGAAAGTAGTGGCGAGCGAAATCGGAGTAGCCCTCGCGTTTTAGCAGTTTGTATATCAGAACGGAATGGAAAGTCCGGCCATAGCGGGTGATAGCCCCGTATGAAAAATGCAGATTGTGGAACTAGGCGCGAAAAGAGTAGGGCGGGACACGTGAAATCCTGTCTGAATATGGGGGGACCATCCTCCAAGGCTAAATACTCGTAATCGACCGATAGTGAACAAGTACCGTGAGGGAAAGGCGAAAAGAACCCCGGGAGGGGAGTGAAATAGATCCTGAAACCGCATGCATACAAAAAGTAGGAGCCTCGAAAGGGGTGACTGCGTACCTTTTGTATAATGGGTCAGCGACTTACATTCAGTGGCGAGGTTAACCGAATAGGGAAGCCGTAGAGAAATCGAGTCCGAATAGGGCGAAATAGTCGCTGGGTGTAGACCCGAAACCAAGTGATCTATCCATGGCCAGGATGAAGGTACCGTAACAGGTGCTGGAGGTCCGAACCGACTAATGTTGCAAAATTAGCGGATGAGCTGTGGATAGGGGTGAAAGGCTAAACAAACTTGGAAATAGCTGGTTCTCTCCGAAAACTATTTAGGTAGTGCCTCAAGTATTACCATCGGGGGTAGAGCACTGTTTAGGCTAGGGGGTCATGGCGACTTACCAAACCTTAGCAAACTCCGAATACCGATGAGTACAGCTTGGGAGACAGAGCACCGGGTGCTAACGTCCGGACTCAAGAGGGAAACAACCCAGACCGCCAGCTAAGGTCCCTAAAATTGGCTAAGTGGGAAACGAAGTGGGAAGGCTAAAACAGTCAGGATGTTGGCTTAGAAGCAGCCATCATTTAAAGAAAGCGTAATAGCTCACTGATCGAGTCGTCCTGCGCGGAAGATGTAACGGGGCTAAGCCAGTTACCGAAGCTGCGGATGTGCAATTTATTGCACGTGGTAGGAGAGCGTTCTGTAAGCCTGTGAAGGTGGGTTGTGAAGCCTGCTGGAGGTATCAGAAGTGCGAATGCTGACATGAGTAGCGTTAAAGGGGGTGAAAAGCCCCCTCGCCGAAAGCGCAAGGTTTCCTACGCAACGTTCATCGGCGTAGGGTGAGTCGGCCCCTAAGGCGAGGCAGAGATGCGTAGCTGATGGGAAACAGGTAAATATTCCTGTACCGATTGTAAGTGCGATGTGGGGACGGAGAAGGTTAGCTCAGCCGGGTGTTGGATGTCCCGGTTCAAGCGTGTAGTCGTGCTCTTTAGGCAAATCCGGAGAGCTTAGATGAGGCGTGATAACGAGTCTGCTTGCAGACGAAGTGAGTGATACCCTGCTTCCAGGAAAAGCCACTAAGCTTCAGCTTACAACGACCGTACCGCAAACCGACACTGGTGCGCGAGATGAGTATTCTAAGGCGCTTGAGAGAACTCTGGAGAAGGAACTCGGCAAATTGACACCGTAACTTCGGAAGAAGGTGTGCCTCTAGTATGTGAACCATTTACTTGGGGAGCAGAATGGGGCCGCAGAGAATCGGTGGCTGCAACTGTTTATTAAAAACACAGCACTCTGCAAAGACGAAAGTCGACGTATAGGGTGTGACTCCTGCCCGGTGCTGGAAGATTAAATGATGGGGTGCAAGCTCTTGACTGAAGTCCCAGTAAACGGCGGCCGTAACTATAACGGTCCTAAGGTAGCGAAATTCCTTGTCGGGTAAGTTCCGACCTGCACGAATGGAGTAATGATGGCCACACTGTCTCCTCCAGAGACTCAGCGAAGTTGAAATGTTTGTGATGATGCAATCTCCCCGCGGAAAGACGGAAAGACCCCATGAACCTTTACTGTAGCTTTACATTGGACTTTGAACAGATCTGTGTAGGATAGGTGGGAGGCTTTGAAGTAGGGACGCTAGTTTCTATGGAGCCAACGTTGAAATACCACCCTGGTGTGTTTGAGGTTCTAACCTTGGTCCCTTATCGGGATTGGGGACAGTGTATGGTGGGCAGTTTGACTGGGGCGGTCTCCTCCCAAAGTGTAACGGAGGAGTTCGAAGGTACGCTAAATACGGTCGGAAATCGTGTTGATAGTGCATTGGCATAAGCGTGCTTGACTGCGAGACTGACAAGTCGAGCAGGTACGAAAGTAGGACAAAGTGATCCGGTGGTTCTGTATGGAAGGGCCATCGCTCAACGGATAAAAGGTACTCTGGGGATAACAGGCTGATACCGCCCAAGAGTTCATATCGACGGCGGTGTTTGGCACCTCGATGTCGGCTCATCTCATCCTGGGGCTGTAGCCGGTCCCAAGGGTATGGCTGTTCGCCATTTAAAGAGGTACGTGAGCTGGGTTTAAAACGTCGTGAGACAGTTTGGTCCCTATCTTCCGTGGGCGCTGCAAGATTGAGAGAGCCTGCTCCTAGTACGAGAGGACCGGAGTGGACGCACCTCTGGTGTATCGGTTGTCACGCCAGTGGCATCGCCGAGTAGCTAAGTGCGGAAGAGATAACCGCTGAAAGCATCTAAGCGGGAAACTCGTCTCAAGATGAGTCTTGCCGGGGCCTAGAGCCCCCTGAAGGGTCGTTCGAGACCAGGACGTTGATAGGCTGGGTGTGGAAGCGCAGTAATGCGTTAAGCTAACCAGTACTAATTGCCCGTGAGGCTTGACCCTATAACTTTGACAGTTCTACAAGATGAGCAATCATCAGAACTCGTTGGAGCTTATTGAGGTAAGCACAAGTTATGCTGTTCTTCAGAAGTCTGAATTGAACGCAATCAAAATACCAAAGCTGATTCGAAGCCAGATACACGCCACAGCCTGTATACTGCGCAACTCTACAAATTGGGTTTGTTGAGCACCTTCCCAGGTCTCAATGAGCCAACCAGTCAAGCCTGATGACCATAGCGAGTTGGTCCCACTCCTTCCCATCCCGAACAGGACAGTGAAATGACTCAGCGCCGATGATAGTGCGGATTCCCGTGTGAAAGTAGGTCATCGTCAGGCTATTTACCCCGCGAAACCCTCCAGCTCACAAGAGCTGGAGGGTTTTTGCTTTTG
>NZ_JAGIXS010000011.1 GCF_030014915.1 Pelomonas sp. V22 | reverse complement strand
GTGGCTTGTTCATGACTTGGTAAGGCTGCGGCGCCATGCGGCATGGAAGAGCCTGACCGCACTGTAGGAAGCGGTGAACCGACCGCTCAGCCAAAAGAAGATCGCCTTCTGCATGCTGTTCGGGGTCAAGAGGTCAGGCATCCCCTCGTAACTCAATGCGTGCGCGAGATCCAGACCCGCCGTCAGCGTGAACCCGGCAATCAACAGATTGCGGACAGACACCGCTTGCTCGAGAGTCCGGCTGTGCCAGGTCACCAGAACGACCAGTGATGACACGACGACCGCAAAAATCTCCAGCAGCAGATGCACATTGAGTCGATCAGCGTCGACCAAGCCATGAAGCATGGTCCCGCTGTTGAGGGCAGCAACTGCCATCGCAAGCGCCGCCAGCAAACAGAAGGCGGGAAGCTGCCAGCCGGGCAGTCCTCGATCCACATCCCGACCCAGGACGGCCGGAATGTTCATGGCCAAACTCGTGAACTGACCCGAGAGTTCCAGCGCGCAAAGAGCGCGTGACGGCGATGAGTGGGAGCGTTCATGGTCATTGCTTTGAGTCAGCGGCGGCTCGGCGGAGATCGCCCGGGGTCATACCAAACCAGCGTCTGCAGCTTCGACTGAAGTTGGACGCGTCCCGATAACCCAGTTTCCCCGCCACCTCCGCGATCGGCAGGGAGCTTTCCCGCAAAAGCGCCCAAGCCTGGCGTCGGCGACTGAATTCGACCAGTTCGTCGAAGCTGAGCCCCTCGACCCGCAGATGGCGACGCATCGCCGCGGTGCTCAAGCCCAGGCGTCGCGCCAGTTCGCCTTGCCGGAACTCATGATCCGCGCCACCCTTGACCAGCAGCGTGCTCAATCGAGCCACATGCTGGCGCGCCTCCTCCTGCTGACGCAGGAGATCGTTGCAGGTGCGCAAGGCGTGGCGGTACTCCATCGTGTTGGCCGTCGCCTGCGCTTGGTCCAGCAGCCCCGCGGGCAGTTGCACGATGGCCCCGGAACCAGGCGTTGGCGCCGGCATGCCCCAAGACTTTGCCGCCGCGATCCACGCGCGTCCGACTTTGGGTCGGGGCAACTCAAACGCGCAGGAACTCATGGCGGCACCCTTCGCAGCCGCCAGCAAACCCAGCAGGTTCGCCAAGGCCCACTCGAGCAGGAACAACTCGTGCTGGCCCAGGGCCAGCGCTGGCCGCACGGCCAGCACGCCGCTCGTCCGCTGGTCCTCCAGCGTCAACTGCAAGGCCCGGGTGCGAAGGAGATAGAAGCGGATCAGATCCAACAGGCCCAGGCGCAAGGTGGGCGCGCTGGTCAAAAGGAGCACCAGGGGCCCATGAGCGCCGGGAGGTGTGCCCAGTGCCACTTCGAGCGCTAGGTCGTCACGGGGTAGCGACGCTTGGAGCGCGTCGATCACCCGGCACAGCGCCCCCAGGGCAACGGGGCGATCCAGGGCCATCTCGGTCAGCCCGGCCTGGCGCAAAAGGCCGCCAACGCTCAGCCCCTCCGCCTCGGCCTTTTGACAGAGCTGGCGCAAGTACTGCTGGTTCACCGTGGTGGCCAGCGCCGAAGCGCTGCCCAGGCGATCGATCAGAGCCGGGGAGATCACGATCCAAGCCCGTTAGTTGGAACGGATCAAGCCCATGTCGGCGCCGCTGATCAGGCGCTCGATGTCGGTGACGATGAGCAGGCGCTCGCCGTCCGCGCCGCTCAGGGAGGCCAAGCCCTGGATGAAGTCGCTGTCGATCTCTGCCGTGAAGCTGGGGGCCTCGCGAATTTGCTCGGCGCGGAGTTCGACGACATCCCTGACGGCATCGACGACCACACCGATCACGCGCTGCGCCACGTTGAGGATGATGACGACGGTGTTGCCGTCGTTGTGCACGTCCTCCAGACCGAACTTCAGCCTCAGGTCCACGACGGGGACGATGACGCCCCGCAAGTCGATCACGCCGCGGATGAAGGCCGGAGCGCCTGCCATCCGTGTGGGCTCGGTGTAGCTGCGGATCTCCTGCACCTTCAAGATGTCGATGCAGTACTCCTCGCGCCCGACGCGGAAGCTCAGGTAGCCCCGCGTGGATTCATCGGCGCCGCGAGCGGAGGACCGCTCGGCGCGGTGCTCGATGGGCAGGAGGCCGACGCTTCGCTCTGGCGTGGGAAAGGTGCTGGTGTTCATCGCAATGCCTCGCTGTTGCGTCAGAAGGAGGTCCAGTCGCCGTCATCGGCGGGAGCGCTGCTCGGTTTCGGCGCGCGGCCCATGCTGGTGGCGCCCACGCTGGCGGCCGGGGTGTAGGACTTGCGGGCAGGCACCGACGCCGACCGGACCGCTGCCGGCTTCTTGGTCAGCCCGGCGCTTCGGTGGCTGGTCGCCAGGTCGCCGTCGCCCTCCAGGCGGAACACCGATACCGTCTGCGCCAACTGGCGCGCCTGTTGCTGCAGGCTGTCCGCTGCCGCGGCACTTTCTTCCACCAGCGCGGCATTCTGCTGGGTCACCTGATCCAGCTGGCTGACGGCTTCACCAACCTGACCGATACCCTTGCTCTGCTCGCTGCTGGCCGCACTGATCTCGCCGATCAGATCAGAGACCCGGCGGACCTGAGAAACCACCTCACCCACCGTGCGGCCGGCTTCTCCGACCAGGCTGTTGCCCGCCTCGACGCGCTCGACGCTGGCGCCGATCAGGCTTTTGATCTCTCGCGCCGCATCGGCACTACGTTGGGCCAAGGTTCGCACCTCGCCGGCGACGACCGCAAAACCGCGACCCTGCTCGCCAGCCCGCGCGGCTTCCACCGCCGCATTCAGGGCCAGGATGTTGGTCTGGAAGGCGATGCCATCGATCGTGCCAATGATGTCGGCGATCTTCTTGCTGGAGTTGGTGATGTCTTCCATGGTCGACACGACCTGGCTCATCACCGCGCCACTGCTTTCGGCGATGCGGGCCGCGCCATCGGCCATCTGGGCCGCCTGGCGGGCCGTGTCGTTGTTGTGATTGACGGTGGCCGTCAGCTCTTCCATCGACGCGGCGGTCTGCTGCAGATTGCTGGCCTGCTCTTCGGTGCGCTGGCTGAGATCAGCATTGCCCTGGGCAATCTGGCCGCTGGCTGTCGCCACGCTCTCGGCATTGCCACGCACGTTGCCGACGATCTCCACCAGGGATTCGTTCATGCGCTTGAGCGCGCCGAGCAACTGTCCTGTCTCGTCCTGGCGGGTGACGTGGATCTTGACGCGCAGATCGCCTTCGGCAACGGTTTCGGCCACCTTGACGGCCTCGTGAATCGGCGTCACGACCGACTTGGTGATGAGCCATGCCAACAAGGCGCTGGCGACGCTGGCCACCAGGGCGACCGACCAGAGAATGATGCCGGCGCGCGCCGTCTCCTCGGATGCCTCCTTGCTCGATGCCTTCATCAGCTCGACCTGAAAGTCGGCAAAGGCATAGAGCGTCTTCATGTAGGCCAGCTGCGCATCGCGCATGCTGCCGAGCAAACGATCCCGCGTCGCGATCGCGTCCTCCTTGGCGGCCAACTCCATGACCTGGTCCAGTTCGCCGTTGAAGCGCTGACGCTCGGAACGGATGCTCTTCATGAACTCACGACCCTCGGCTGTCGTGATCTGCGGATCGAGTTCATCGAGGATCTTGTTGTTGTCCGCGCGGGCCTTCGCAATCTCCCGGCTTTGCTCCGCTTTCTTGTCCGCTTCGGCAAGCAAGGCCATGTTGCGCACCGCCCGAGCGATCAGGTTCACGTTGTCGATGGCTTCGTTGAGCTTGAGAACCTTGGGAACGCGGTCAGCCGTCGCTTCGGTCAAGCGCCTGTCAATCTGTCCGATCTCCAGCCAGCTCACCAAGGTCACGACTAGCAGCGCCGCGATCAGGAACGCGAACGCAGCGCCGAGTCGGACGCCGATCTTCATGTTTGCAATGAGGTTCATGGCTTCAGCCAAAGGAGTGATGGGAACGCGGTACGCACCGCGCCGTTGCAGGCCCAACATTTGTTTCTCTCTTCCGACCGACCTTGTTGGGGGAGATCGATCGGCAATGAACTCATTGGCCCTCAGCCGCTGCGGCAGGGGCTTGCGTTGGATCAAGATTGATCGTCGTTTGGTTGAATCTTTGAGCACAACCAAAAGACGATTCAGCATCGTGCCAACTAGTGCCTGTTCACCCTGCCTCAGCCCATCTGCGATGAGCGCGAGGCAGATGAAGGCCTGGAACATGGCATTGAGCTTCCCGAATCTGGAGAAGATGCGGCGGTAGCCATTGAGGCGACGGAACTGGCGCTCATCCGCCATTTCGTGGCCGGAGGTAATACTGAAGCAGATGCCGCCAGCATGGTTCGGCTGCATCGTGTGTCGATGGTCTGGCGTTCCCACTGGGTGACGGATCGGCTGCGATCTGGAGCCCTCAAGGCTGACACTTTGACGCTCGTTGTTCTCGCAGCTGTCGGGACGCTCACCAAAACCTGCACGGGAAGCGCCACCAGTGGCCTGATAGTGGAGCTTTGGGCGCGGTCGGGCCCGAAATGCCCCCCCTTTTGCGGGCCCTTCGCCGTTTTCTTGCGTTTATGGGCAAATCGCTCGCAAAGCCTGCTCTTCCTTGTAGCCCTCGCGCAGCCGGTGGATGGCCAGCTGCGTCTGCTGGGCCGGCGTCTTGATCGGCACAAAGCGCATGTACGGGCGGGCCGCCGCATCGTTCTTGCCTCCCTTGCCTGCCATGCGGTAGGGCGTGACGAAGTGGCTGGCGATGAGCCGCGCATCCAACACGTAACCGCGCAGCTTGCGTGCATTTGTGGGCAAATCGCCCACAAAGCCTGGCGCCTTGATTCACAAAACCCGGACGGACCGGGCTGGCTCCAGCTTCACGGGCCTGCCTCACTGGACTGCGGCGCCGGTCCACAGCCTCGCCACTCGCTGACCCCGTCTGGAGCAGGCCGCTCCACGGCCGAGCAGCGTTGTTGCGACAGATCCGAGCGCGCCACGGGTTCTGACGCTAGAAATCCCAGCTGAAGGTCGTGCCGCTATCCTTGTGGGTGATGATCACCCGGGCGCGGGTTGCGCTGCAGACCCATTCCTGCATGTCGAAGGGTGGAACTGTGCGCAGTGCCCGCGGGCTAAGAACCGCTGCGCAGTGCGTCCCTGGACAGCGCACCGACTCGTATCGAATCCACTCAACGCCATGAACGCGTGCCTCGGCGGCGACTGCCTGTGTGCTGCTGTAGTCGGCGCCGTGTGTCCACTGGGCGCGCCCTGCATCCCAAGGGGCTTCCGTCAGGTTCAATGACTGACCTTGAACGCGTGTCTGGAAAAGTGTGTGCAGCGTCAGCAGTCCGTCGGCATCCTTGGCCAAGCCGGCTGAGTCCAAAATGAAGCGGTGGCGCCAGTAAGCCAGCTCGGCGCACACGGTCTCCACCGATTCGGCGCCGTACCAGATGCCGGCCTCGTTCGGGCGCCGAAACCGCGACGGGTAGGGCGAGGTGTATCGAAACGGTGTGAACAGCAAATAGTGAAGCCCCTCGCAGCCCTCAGGCAGCGGGGGCTTCGAAACCTCCAGCATTTCTTCCAATGCGTCGTGTTCGGCGCCGGAATCGACAAGCCGCCATGTGGCGACTTGCGCTTGGCTCTCCACACCTCGCCAGGCTGTCATCTCGGCCGGTGCGCAAGCCTGGAACCAGTCCGGAGCCCAGGCGAACGGAGTTTCAATTGGCGCAGTCGCCATCAGATTGGAGCGCGCATGCCGTCGAGGTAGGCCAGCGTGCGGCCCAGGCCTTCGGCCGTGACGATGAGTGCTGCCGGCACACCGTTCAGGGCTGAGTTGTGCGACGTCATCCAGGTCTGGCGCTTTGCGGCGTCGCCGCCTACCAGCGCGTCGAGCGAGCGAAACACTCGCACCAGCATCAAGCTGAGTTGTCCTTCCTTGGAGGCGGGATCAATACCACGCTCGCCTTTCAGGATGCGTGACACCGTCGGCTCACTGAACCCGACGGTCTGTGCCAGCTCTCGGCCGTTCAAGCCCAGGGCTTCGGCGGCACGTTGCGTGGCCTTGCCCAGCACATGGGTGCGGTCGACTTCCATCACGGGGCTGGCTTGCATGGCTCTTCCTTGGGCGCTCTTCTTTCTGCGGAAAGAATACTACC
Source organism: Pelomonas sp. V22 (assembly GCF_030014915.1). GTDB lineage: Bacteria > Pseudomonadota > Gammaproteobacteria > Burkholderiales > Burkholderiaceae_C > JAUASW01. The sequence continues at coordinate 19,351 of NZ_JAGIXS010000011.1, read as the reverse complement.
CCAAAATCGAATCTTTCTCCGCGCAAAGGCGTAGCGAGAAGCCAACTGACGTTCTCCACCGCGCTGCGTGCCAGGCGCGTGGGGCCCGGTGATGCGACAACCGCCGGCGGCACCGCTAACCGCTCTGTCGCGCAAACCGCGCCAACCATCTCACTGCACCAGGCCCACCGGCGCGCTGGCGGCGCTGAACAGCATGCGGTCGTGCCGGCGGAGGCGCTGAGCTTCAGCTTCTACGCCGCCGGCCCGATGAACGGCTAGGCGCACCATGTCCCACGAAAGCAAGGGCGGTTCAAGACGCGTGTCCGACCCCAGCTCCAGCAGGGCCCAAAACCACGCAGCCAACTCGGTGTTCACGCTGGCGCGTTCCCGCAAGGCGTTCGAAGTGTCCGGGTTTTGTGAATGACGCCGTGAACTGTCCGGGTTTTGTGAACGGCGGGACTCTGGCCGGCGCGAAATTGCTGCCCTGTGGCGCCCCTTTGTGCGATTTTTTGCGTTTGCGGGCAAATCGCCCGTAAAGCCTGGCGCCTTGATTCACAAAACCCGGACACTTCCTGGTCAACGAGGCTTGTTGGCCCGCGCAGGTTCACAAAACCTGGACATTTGAACCGCCGGGGGCGGGATAGCCCTCCCCTCCCCGAGGTATCGAAGGGGCGGAACGGTTCCTCACTGCTCGTTCCGCACCTGGGCAAGCGCTGCCAAGATGCTCTGCGACGAGTGGGGTACCGTACCCCACCCATGGCGCTGGCATGCCCGCTGGGCCAGGAACGTCTCAGCGTATGGTGGCTCAGATACTCGCGCCCGGAGCGGCCCAGCACGGGTGCTGATTGGGTCGCCTCAGGGTCAAAGGGTATTCCCTAGTGTAGTACGGTACTAAACTGCCGGTTCCGCTCCGCCAGGGTTCCACTCGATGCCAAAGTTCAATGTATTGAACTGGCCCGCCTCCTGAGATCTCGGTATCTCGACCGCCCCCCCCCGATGTGCGCCGCCACGTCGTTTGAGCGACGCTGCGTTGCCAAAGGCCCCGGCCGCACCGGCAAGCACCCTTGCCATGTCCTGCCCGGTTGAGCCGGCTCAACCGACCCCATTGCGCAGCCCATCCCGGCGCCTTGTCCCAAGGTGTTTAACCGTTAAACACCGTCGGCGGCTCCGGCCCGCCCTCCCCGTCTTCCCGGCCTCAGACAGTTTACCCGGGTAAACTTTTCGGATTTAGCCTATAGATAACTTCGGTTATTGATAGGCATAATCCTGCTGTCAAAACCACCCTGCAGCGGCGCCCTACCCTGTTCCTCAGGCATGACAAGGACTTACGAGCGCCGGCTCGGCCCGCACCACTTCGCCTACCTGCGCAGCCTGGCCGAAGGTTTGCCCCGCGAAGACGCGGCCCGGCGGTATCTGGGCATGGCCCACGGTCACGAGCTCGTGACCCTGCATCGCCAACTCGTCGACCAGCTGCGGGCGCTGGCGCGGCGTGCCGGCGACTCGCGCTGGCGCTTGATTGGAGTGGACCTAGGGTCCCGAGCGGATGCCGGCGAGGGGGCGTTGTACGGTACAACGGGGGAATGTGGTACGGTACCTCACCCCTGCCCTACCCTCTACGAGTGGGCCGAGGCCGAGGGCCTAGGCGACTGGAGCCAAGACGAACTGCTCGAGATGTACGAGCAGCGGTTTCCGGCCGAGGATCCTCGCGAGGCGCGCAAGGCACGCCGCAACGGCCGCTTGCGGGAGCGCCAGCTCGAGGTGCTCGCCGAGCTCGCAAAGCTGGCGTCCCAGCCCGCCCTGGCCACGGACCGTATCGATGCCTGGTTCGATCCGACCACGGCCGAGCGGCTCATGAGCGCAGGCTGCCTGCTCCTGCAGGACCTGGTGCAACGCATCGCCGACAGAAAGTCCTGGTGGAGCGGCGTTCGCGCCATAGGCCAGGCCAAGGCCCGGCGGATCGAGGCGCACCTGGCAGCGCTGGTCCCCCGCTCCCCAGCGGGCCAGCGAAAAGTTCAGTTGACTGAACTGGCTGATGCGACCGAAAAAGTACAGTCAACCGTACTGATGAGCGCGGCCGGCTTACCGCTGCTCCTGCCCCGCTCGGCACATGCACTGGACGGCGCCAACGGCTCCAACCGCTCTCCCCTGCCCCCTCGCGTGCCCGCAAGCAACGACCTGGAGGCCATCGATTCGTGGCTCTCCAGCACCGTCGGCAAACCCGGCGAGCCCGGTCACAACGCCATCACCGAATCGACATACCGGCGCGAGGCTGAACGCTGGCTGATGTACTGTCTGTTCGAGCGGCGCAAAGCCCTTTCTTCGGCCGACCCGGAAGACTGCCGGGCCTACATGTCTTTCCTGAACAGTGTTCCTGCGCATTGGATGTCGCGGCGAAAGGCGGCGCGGCTGGATGTGGCGGCCGGCTGGACGCCATTCCGGGGTCAGCCCGGCTTGGCCAGTCGACGCCTGGCCGTCAAGGTGATCCACCTGATGTGCAACTGGCTGACCGCCCAGCGCTACCTGGACAGCAATCCCTGGTCGGCTGTTAACCGTAGCTTGGTCGACGGCAACGAAGTGGCGCCGGCCCCCACCAGCCGGGCTCTGACGCCTGCGGCCTACCAGGCGCTGATAAGCGCCCTACCCTGCCCCGAGCTGCCAGGCGAGACGAGGAATGGGTTTGTGGTGACGTTCACGCGCTTCACAGGGCTGAGGGCTACCGAGCTGCTCAATGCCAAGGTGGGGGACCTGAAGCCGCAGGACTTTGGCTGGCAGCTGGACGTGGTCGGAAAGGGTCGCAAGCGCCGGATGGTGTCGGTCCCCTCTCCGGCCCTCGAGGTGTTGGAACAATACCTATCCGCGCGCGGCTTACCCGCCGTGGGTGACTGTGAACCCGACGTTCCTTTGCTGGCGGCCCATGACGATGGCAAGCGGGCACCGACCTACAGCGCGGTGCATAAGTCCTTGTCGACGTTTCTGCGGCGCGCAATTCGGCGAGCAGATCTTCCGGAGCGTGAGCGCGAACGGGCCCTGCAGGCCACCCAGCACTGGCTGCGGCACACCTTCGCTACACGGGCTGCGGAGGCTGGCGTTCCCGAGGACGTGCTGATGGCAGAGATGGGACACTCTTCCAGAGCTACGACTGCCGGCTACTACACGGCGCAAGATCGACGTCGGCACGAAGTGATGGAGCGCGCGGCAGCCAGTCAACGATAGCAGTCCGGGTTTGACTGTCTCTTGTGGCATGGGCCGGCCAACGACAAAAAGGGGTGGAACCGTTCCACCCCCTTGTGCCGACGCTCTCTGCGACTAGTTCTTTGAAGTCGAAATCTTTGACAAAAAGCCCTCCACCAGTTCTGCGAGTGCTCGAAGTTGAGAACCAGGAACGACTTCAGACGCGAACGCTACTGTTGTCCTTCCCCTTGAGTCGACTTCAATGGTTGCCACTGGCTTTCCTCCGCCTTCGACGACGATGGGGGCGGGTAGAACCGTTCCACCCCCCTGCCCTTCAGACTTCAGCAGCACATCGAGCACCTCCTTGCCAGAGCGCGTTGCACCCATTTCGCGCGCCTTCAAGGCGCGCGCTTTGAGCCCAATCGGATCCTTGTCATTCGCATCTGCCAACAATTTGGCCCAGCGGAACTGCAGGTCCAGAGGAGAAGCGAAAGCCGCGATGACCTCCGAAGGCAATCTAGCCAGTGACAACGCCTTCCCCACCTGGGCAAGGTCAGCCCCCACCGCGTCAGCTAGCTTCCGATTCGACGGGAATAGTCCGCGGTCCAACGCCCGTTGATACATCCTGCCCTGTTCCAACGCACTCAGGTTCTTGCGCCCCCTGTTCTCCCGGTCCATCTGAACAAAGAGGTCGGCCTCTCCGAGGTTGTCGATCAGCGCCAACACCGGAAGGCCGAGCTCAAGGCAAGCCCGATGGCGTCGATGACCAAAGACGATCTCGTATTCGTGACCTTCAGTGCCGGGTTTAACCACACGAACTTTGATGGGCTGAACGTTTCCGCCAGCGGATGCGATCTCGGCTTTGAGCTCAGCGTACTCTGGTCCTGAGAAGTTGGACTCATCTCGATTCGCCCAGGTACTCCAACCAATGCATGCTGGGTCAAGTTGTCGCGCTGCCTTTGCGCCATCCCATGCCTTGAGTTCCTCCTGCAGTTCTGTGGCTCGTGCTGCGGCATCCGCAAGTCCGGCTACGCGTTCCTTCAAATCCTCGTTCTCACGCAGCAACTCTGACCGCTGATCCGCAGCCTGGGCCATCATGAGACCCGGCGCTGTTTTGGGCTTGCTCGCACCGCCAACACCGGCTTCCGGCAACGAGGAAGCGGCATCTGGCAAAGAACCAAAATTGATCCGCGAGGCTTTGTCCTTAAGACTCATTTCAAGCTCCATCCATCCCGGTTTGTTGCGATGCCCAGACTGCCTGAATCTGCTGCTCAACAAGTTCGCACATCCGGTCATAGGCATCGCGAGCGCGTGAGAACGTCTTCGCGTTCATCGCACCTCGCGGAAGGTCATAGACCGTCCCAAACTCGGCACTTGCAGTAGCTGTCACCGCAGTCTTCGGAATTTCAATCGGCAGCACCTTGTCGCCATAGGCCTCAATGACCCACTGCCGCACAACTGTGCTCGCCGCATCAGACGATTCAACACGGGAGAGAAGGACATCAATGAACTCGAATGACTTGTCCTGTCCGCGAGCTCTCACCAACTGGTTGCACAAGTCAGAAAACAGGTCCCAGAACTGTGCAGAAGAAGCGAAATCGAGTGCCGACGGCGGCAACGGCATGAGGACACCGTCTGCGGCCATCAGCGCATTGATCGTCACGTACGAGAGGGCGGGGGGGGTGTCTATGATGATGACGTCATAGTCAGCCCGCGCCTGGTCGAGTCCACGGTCCAAGACTCTCCAGAACTCAAAGCCGGGATCCTTCGTCTGTCGAGCGGGAAGCGCAAACTCAGCCCCGAACAGCAAAGGAGCAGCACATACAAGGTCGATTCCCGGCCAATACGTAGATCTAATTGCGTAGCCCAGGTCATCATGCTCGCCGCCAAACAAGAGCATCGCAGTGTGCTCAGCGTCGACCTCGGCATCAGGAAGAACGCCAAACAGCGTCGTAGCGGATCCCTGCGGGTCCAAGTCAACCAAGAGCACCTTGTGCCCTCGCATTGACAGTCCTTGAGCCAATGTCACTGCGGAAGTTGTCTTGGCTACCCCACCCTTGAAGTTGGCTGCGGTGATCGTGACGGCAGCACCGCCTGACGGCTTCAAATGATCAGCCCGAAATGCTCGGACCCACTCCTGAGCTTCCGCCATAGTCCATTCACGGCGATTGCCGTTCATCGACCCGGCCGGAAGGTCACCACGGGTCTGTCGATAGGCAACCTTGGACTTGTCGACCTGGCAGAGCTGAGCCAGTTGCAACGCACTCAGCGCCGGCGCTGATTTTGAAGCGGTAGGAGACAACATTGCAGCTCGAATGTGTCCCATCATGGCCGCTACCCTGGCCGCTTGCGTCTCGATGTCTGCCAGACTTTGGCGCCGGATCGTCTGCTTAATGTCCATGCTTTGCTCGTGAGAAAAATCGCTTACATGCGATTATGCGGCACACATGCGCAAAGTCGCATGAGCATTGAAAGACTGCTTGGTGCAGCCCAGGACTGCTGAGCACCACGACCTCAAGACTGGCTGTTTGGCCTTTAAGTTGACTCTCAATCCTCGAGATTTAAGAAGATCTTTAATTCATTAAAGAGATTACGCCTTGTGGATAAATTGAAAAAGTCCTTGATAATCAATTGCTTGCAGTCACATTGACTAGTAGATCGTCCGTGTTCTACCCGGATGTGTCCGTGTTCTACCCGTTTCTGTCCGCTATTTACCCGTCTGCTGTCCTTGCCCTACCCGGCGCGTCCACAGACCTCATCAATCGGCAGTGGACAACTCAATAACGATGAATTGCCGTCGATGTCCAGCATCTAACCGGGTCTCCAAAGCGTTTGGATCGAGTCGCTTTGGCGAACTGTCCAGGTTCTACCCGGTCAAGAAGAGGTGCAGACTCAGCAGATAGGGCGGAAATGTCCGCGTCCTACCCGGGCAATCTAGGCCGCCTTGGGGTCGATTCAGCGTCCAAATGCATGTGGACATACAATGAGATATGGACGTCATCGCGACACAATCGCTATCGCCGCCAGAGCTGGCAACAGGGGAGGGCGCCGAGCTACGTAAGCCGCACGAGATGATCGTGATGGTTCCCAGATCAAAGCGTGTGACCCTCACTGGGCGTCGGATCTACAACGCCTTGATGCAGGTTTCGCAAGCGCGCTTGGCAGCGATGGATACCATGCCAGCCGCGGACTACATGTTTGAAGCACCATTGCCGGCCATCCTGAGGACGACTGGTTCGTCAGGCGAGGACCGGACTGCGGCCAAGAGGTACCTCAAGGAGATGCGAGGCCTGGAGGTCGATTGGGAATCCACAGCGCCTGGCGACGGGGTCAAATGGAGGGGCTTCTCGATGCTATCGGAGGTCGCCATCGAAGTTCGAAACGGTGAGAACTGGGTCTCTTGGTCGTATCCGCCAACCATCATGGCAGCCCTTCGTGAACCCAAGAGGTGGGCACGAATTGACCTTGATGTCCTTGCCAGTCTGGGGACCTATGCGGCCGTTGCGTTGTATGAGATTTGTGCCCGATATCGGGACAATCCTGGCGGCGTAACGAGTCGGAAGCCTGTGGCTTGGTGGGCCGACGCACTGAGCCAGGTGCCTGCTGGGACTGAGCGGCGAGAGTGGCGAAAGTTTAAGAACGAGCGACTCAAGTCCGCGATCGACGAGATCAATAGTGAGACCGACCTAGAGATCGAGTTGATCGAGCACAAGCAGGGCAGGGCGGTTGTCGAGGTGCAGTTCGCGGTCCGTCGAAAGCGGGTGGCGCCAAAACTTCGCCAAGCCAGCGATGTCGTCGACGCTAACCTCGTTCTTCGTGCCGAGTCACTTGGTATCAGAGAACTGAAGCTCGAAGGGTTGATCAAGGAATTCAGTGAGGACGCTGTTCGCGTCAACATCGAAGTCCTCGAGAAGCGGGCAGCCAACAACAAACTGCGCGAGGTGGATAACGCCTACTCCTACCTCAGGTCGTTGCTTCGCAACGGAGGCCTAGACGCCAACGATCCACCGGTCAAGAAGGGGTCGCGCGATGTCGAATCAGAACTCAGGGACGAGACGATTAGCGCGAGCGAACTGACGGCAGCTCAGGCCTATGCTGCACGCGCTGAGGCCGCCGTACCTGTGGCGGAGTGGGTTAACGCGCGCATGGCTTCGATCCGAGAGGAGTTGCTAAGCCTAAGCCCTGAACGTAGGCAGATCTTCGTCGATGCGGCCATCGAGGAATTGACGGGCAAGGGGATGATGACCGCTGTGATTTCGCGGCGCGTGGCACAGGGCGACGTTCTTCACGGCATGGTGGGTGCGGTCGTTCTAGGCCACTATGCGCGCGCCGTGTATGGACCCGACTGGGATAAACCGGACACTGAAGACATGTTCGGTATGCGGTCAGCCAACGCGCCTTGAGAGTCAAGTTCCTTGTCGTTCAAAACTTCGAGCGGAAAGGGGCTTGGCCAACCCAGTTTAAAACCACGAGAGACCTGCTACGCAAATTCAACCGACATCACCGCTGCCATACCTGTACTTGCGCAGGGTGTTGAGGCTCGCAGCGAACTGACCCGTGGGTCAAATTTAGATCGGCGCCAACACCTTCCCAACAAACCGCACATTTTGGCCCCATGCTGACGGTAGCTCAATCGCGCGATTTTAGATAATACTCCGCTCAGGTAAGTAGCTAGTCCCAGCACGCCTTTTTCCGGTCAGCCGGAGCAGGGCACTCGCAACCAAGCGATTACGGTTTGAGGAGACAGCGTTCAATGCATGCGACGACTCCAGCGAATAAATCGCTGCAACGGCCGAACTCAGTGCCGAGCTTTTTCCGCCATCACGGGCTCATGGCACCCGGCATCCGTGCCTTTCGCAAGATCGGGTTTTCTGCCAAGTCCGCGTGGGTCTCGCTGGCCTTCTTGGTTCCCATCCTGATCCTCTTCACCGCGTTGCTGCTATCGGCTCGCCAAACCATCGCCTTCTCCCAGAAAGAGCGCATCGGCGTTGAGGTTTCACGTGAGCTTCTTGCTCTGCTGGGCGCAGCCCAGAACCAGCGCCGCGCGGCCGCTGCGAACGCGACCGATTTGCCGGACGCCCAGCGCAACGTAGCCGTTGCTTACAAGAAGCTGGAAGCGCTCCAACAGCGCTACGGTGCCGAACTGCAGACCGGCTCTGCCTGGAAGGATGTGGAACGCCTGCAAAGCGAAACGTCCGCGCAACCGGTGCGCGGCGACATCACCGCAACCTTCGACGCGCATTCCCAGTATGTAGATGCGCTCTTCCGTCTGTTGGAGGACGTGGCGGACAACTCCCACCTCACGCTGGACCCGGATGTCGACACCTACTACCTCATGGATGCGGCCACCGGCAAGTACCCGGCGGTGATCGAGCAACTCGGTCGCATGAGGGGTCTAGGCAACGCGTTCATCCGCGCCGGCTCCAAGACCAAGGAGCAGCACGACCTCGTGAATCGCGCTCAAGCACTGGCTTTGGTCAGCAAAGCGGGCGTTGACAAGGCCATCAAGCGAGCGATTTCTGCTGATCCCACCTTGGAGTCCGAGCTTTCGGCTTCCTCCCGGAGCCTCGAACTCGCCGAGGCCTTCATCAAGATGGTGACCGACCAAGTGCTGGGCGAGGCACCGTCCGGAGACCCTGTGGCGTATGTCAAAGCCGGCAACGTTGCCGTCGACGCCGGATACGAAACCGTGCAGCAACTACTGACGGCGTTGGACAAGCGACTTGCCGTGCGCATTGCCGGCTTGGAACGCACGCTCTACGTGCAACTCGCGTTCGCGCTCATCGGCATTGCCGTGGCGGTCTACTTGCTCGTGGCGTTTTACAAGGTCACCCAAGGAGGGATTGCGGAAGTCGCTCGTCAACTCGACCAAATCGCCGAAGGCAACCTCACCGCCGACCCCCGCCCGTGGGGCTCGGACGAAGTCGCCCGCTTGATGAACACCTTGTCTTCCACCCTGAAATCGTTGCGGCAGATCGTGGGGGAGGTTCGGGCAGGTGCAGGCGAGATTCAGACTGCAAGCCAAGAAGTCGCGTCGGCCTCGCTGGACTTGTCACGGCGTACAGAAGAAACGGCGAGCCATCTTCAGCGCACCAGTTCTGCGATGACCCAGATTGGCTCGACCGTGGTGCAAACCGCTCAAACGGCGCAAGGCGCCTCTGGGCTCGTGTCGGATAACGCTGCGGTTGCGTCCAAGGGCGGGCAAGAAGTGGGCCGAGCCGTTGAGACGATGGGCAGCATTCGCGAGTCGTCCACCAAGATCGCCGACATCATCGGCACCATCGACAGCATCGCCTTCCAGACCAACATCCTGGCGCTCAATGCTGCTGTGGAGGCGGCACGAGCCGGCGAGCAAGGACGCGGCTTTGCGGTGGTCGCTAGCGAGGTTCGGGCCTTGGCCCAAAGGTCGTCCAGCGCAGCCCGGGAAATCAAAGCCCTCATCGGGACCAGTGTTACCCAGGTGGAGGCGGGCTCCGCCGTCATCGACCAAGCGGGCAACACGATGCGCGAGATCGTCACCAAGGCCAACGACGTCAAACATCTCATCGCAGAGATCAGCGCCGGCACCCGCGAGCAGACCAGCGGACTGGCCGACGTGATGGCGTCCGTCGAGCAGCTTGACGCGATGACCCAGCAAAACGCAGCCTTGGTGGAACAAACAGCCGCTGCAGCGGCATCACTGCGAGATAGCGCTGACCGAATGAGTCAAGCGATGTCGTTCTTCCGGACTGCGTGATGGACTGAAGCGAGATTCAGCAAAGACGTCCCGAGTTGCGTCCAACAAGCTTCCGACAGAGCAGCTGCAATTTGCAAGTTGGCGGGAGCGTAAGCCTATAGGAGGTCGCCTAAGAATGGATCCTTTGAGTAGTTCATTGGAGGTCGTGGACCAGATCCTAGAAGCCACACCAGCAATTGGAGGACGCATCGATTCCACGGGCAGGATCCGATTCGCCAACGGGGCTCTTGCGAAGAGTGCCAAGCAACGACCCGAGGATTTGGTTGGCCGCTCGTTGGCTGATCTGGTCTGCATCAATTGCCAGAAAGTGGTCCTGCAGAACTTGACCACGGCACTTCAGGGCAGGAAGGTCAGCGTGGAAGCCGACATTTGTCTCGGCGCTCAGGATGTGCCCGAAAGCATGCAGTTGCGATTCGAACCGCTCATGGGGGCTGGTTGGTCGTCCGAAGGCCTTGTTTTCTTGGGTGAATCATTTGCCCGGGGCGAGCAGTCATCCAAGGGTGACAGCTGGCCGAACAATTTGCTCCAGACTTTGAATGAGCACGCCATCGTGGCAGTTGCCGATCTCCAGGGCACGATCACCTACGCAAACGAGCGCTTTTGCCAGATCTCTAAGTACACGAAGACCGAGCTGCTTGGGCAAAACCACCGCATCCTCAAGTCGGGCCATCACGACGCCCACTTTTACGAAGCCATGTGGACCACCATCAGTGGCGGTCAGACTTGGCGTGGTGATGTCTGCAACCGCGCCAAGGATGGGTCGCTCTATTGGGTGCATACGACGATTGTTCCGTTCCTCGATGGTCACGGACTCCCGGCCCAGTACGTATCGATCCGAGTCGACATCACAGCGCTAAAGGCGGCCCAGCAACGAGCCCACCAACTGGCCTACTACGACCAGGTGACGGATCTTCCAAATCGGCGATCTCTTCGAGAGGCCCTGGCCGAACGCAAATCCCCGCTTTTCGGGAACGGGACTGGCGCACTCGTGTTGATTGACGTCGACAACTTCCGAGTGATCAACGATGTGCATGGTCATTTCGCGGGTGACGCGTACCTTCGCAGTGTGGCCGGACGCGTTGAGGGCTTGCTTAAGGAAGGCCATCTGCGCAGCAACGTTTTTCATTTGGGCGGTGACGAATTTGTCATCCTGACGGACCTGCAAGGCCTGGACCTCGATTCAACCAACCTGCTGATGACTGGACTAATCACGGGCTTGCAAGAGGAGCTTTCCAACACCCACCGCATCAGCGATGGCGGCAGTTTGGTCGACTTGGCATTGAGTTGCAGCTTGTCTGCTGGGGTAGTGTTTTTTGAAACCCCTCTTGCGGAACAAGTAAACCTGCTTGAAAAGGCAGATGTTGCCTTGGTCGAAGCCAAAGACCGCGGCAAGAACCAGGTCGTTTACTTTGACCAGCACCTTAGAGACCAATTGCAAGAACGCCATGAACTTGAGAAGGACCTGAGACAGGCGCTTCACCAGGGGCAGTTCCATTTGGCGTACCAGCCAATCGTGGACCAAGGCAATCATGTGGTGGGCGCCGAAGCGCTTATGCGCTGGACGCATCCTGACCGAGGAGCCATTTCGCCAGGGGTCTTCATCCCTTTGGCTGAGCAAATGCGCCTCATCAATGCCATGGGCTGGTGGGTGATTGAGCAGGCGTGCCTACAGCTCCAGGCTTGGCAGGCGAATCCGGTGACCTGCGATTGGTGGGTGAGCGTAAACGTGAGCGCTCGGCAATTGAAGGATCCCGCCTTTTTGGATCAATTGATGCAGTTTGTAAAACGGCAACAGTTCCCCCTACAGCTTTTGGCGCTGGAGTTGACAGAAACCAGCTTGTTGGACGACTTGAGCTCGTGGACGCTCGATTCGCTCGCTCAGCTGCGTGATTTGGGCATCCAGTTGGCCTTGGATGACTTCGGGACGGGTTTCTCATCGCTGATGTATCTAAAAGAATTGCCGCTGACCAAGATCAAGATCGATCAGTCGTTTGTCAGAACGTTGCTGGACAACCCCAAAGACCAGTTAATCACTCAGTCCATCCTCACCTTGGCAAATGGCCTCGGCCTCGCTGTCGTGGCGGAAGGCGTTGAGACCGAAGAACAGCTTCAGTACTTGAAGTCTGTGGGCTGTCCCTTGTTCCAGGGGTATCTTTTTAGCCGTCCAACGTTTGCCGAACGCTTGCTCACCTTGGTGCTGCCAGATCGAACGCTTCTGCCTAGCCGACCGAAGTAGTAGGCAAGCCACTCCCCGACTGTCCCTTTCGCTACAGCCAACCAATGAGCACCCAATGAGACTGAACGAACCGGTGACGCAGCGCGATTACGACTTCCCGAGCGATCACACCCTGGTCTCTGTGACCGATCTAAAGGGCCGAATCACTTACTGCAATAAGAGCTTTGTGGCGGTCAGCGGCTATACCGAGGAGGAGTTGCTCGGGCAGCCACACAACTTGCTGCGCCATCCTGACATGCCCGCCGAGGCTTTCCGGGACATGTGGGAGACGATTCAAACCAAAGGTAAGCCATGGACGGGTCTGGTCAAGAACCGCTGCAAAAACGGCGATCACTACTGGGTCCGCGCGAATGCAACACCGGTTCGGGAGGGCTCACGGATCGTGGGCTACCTGTCGGTACGTACCAAGCCGACGACCGCTGAGATCCAAGCGGCGGATAAGCTCTACGCCACCATGCGCTCGGAGGCGGCTCGCGGGCAGCTCGCCACCCGGCTATCCGAAGGGCAGGTGATCCGCACCGGTGTGCTGTCTGCTTTCTTTGATCGCCTCGGTTTTGCCGATCACGGCGCGACGGTCCTTACCGTGCTGATGGCAAGTTGCGTTCCGCTTGCCATGCTCCTGACCGGGCTTCCAACTTGGTCCGCGGTAACGGCCTCCGTTGTGGCTTCCTTCGGTCTTGGAACGTGGTTGTCCCAACGCCTTCGTGCACCTCTAAGAGAGGTGATCGATGCGGCCAATCAGATGGCTGCGGGCGACTTGTCGAATGCCATCGCGATCACGGGCCACGGACCTGCAGCCGAGCTGCAATTGGCTCTGGCGCAACTGAACGTCACGGTCCGAACCATCGTCCGAGACGTTCGTGAAGAGATCGAGAACGTCAAGAACTGCACCCACGAAATCGCCACCGGCAATCTGGATTTGTCAGCGCGTACGGAAGCTCAGGCCAGTAACCTTGAGCAAACAGCAGCTTCCATGGAGGAGATAAACGGAACCATCCAGCAGACAGCGGGCACGGCATCCGAAGGCGCCAAGTTAGCGGCCGAAACGTCGCAGATTGCTAGTCGGAGTCACGGGGCAGTGGCGGCAGTTGGCGAGACCATGCGGGAAATCTCGGCGTCTTCTGCGCGTATCGGGGACATCATCCAAGTCATTGAGGGCGTGGCATTCCAGACCAATATCCTGGCGCTCAACGCTGCAGTTGAGGCCGCGCGTGCTGGAGATCAGGGCAGGGGCTTTGCCGTGGTGGCCTCAGAGGTCAGGGCGCTGGCGCAGCGCACCACCAGCGCAGCCCGGGAAATCCGAACCTTGATCGAAGAGTCGCGTGAGCGAGTCCATGCAGGTGAAGTGCGAGCCACTGAAGCGCAAGGCAGGATGGACGAAGCCATGGCCTCGGTGGAGAAAGTGAATAGTCTGCTTGGAGCAATCAGCGCTTCTTCGCGTGAGCAGTCAATTGGCGCCGCACAGGTCAGTGAAGCCGTAGCTCAACTCGACACCATCACCCAACAGAACGCTGCGATGGTGGAAGAATTGTCCGCGGCAGCAGCCTCTCTGGATGCGCAAGTTGGTCGCGTCAGTCAAACCATTCGCGTATTCAAACTGGCAGCGAAAGATAAGACGCTTGCCGAAGAAGATGCAATCGCATTGCGCCGCCGAAGCAAAGGCGAGGCCCTTTGATTTTGAAGCTGCAGCGCTCTACCTAGCTACGATTTCTGAAGCTGACCTTGCCCCCGATTCCTGGAGTTCATAGCCCCTGACCACAATCGTGAGATGGAGCAAGGAATGACAGACAAGCAGGTTCGCGGGAAGTACACGCAGGAGTTCAAGTTCGAGGCCGTCAGGCAGGTGCGGGCTGGACAGTCAACCGGGGCAGTGGCCCGGGTGCTGGGCATTCCAAGGCCAGCCTGAGCAACTGGGTAAGGCAGGGGGAACGAGGGCAGCTCGGCGGGATGCAGGTCGCAAGCAAGGGCGCGCCGGTCAGCCCCGAGCAGATGGAGATCGCCCGTCTTCGCGCTGAAGTGGCGCGCTTGCGCATGGAGCGAGACATCGCAAAAAAAGCCGCGGCGTACTTTGCGCAGGACGTCTTGCAAAGTACGCCTGGATCCGCTCGATGAAGGGCTGCTGTGACCTGCCCCCTCCCGCCGTACCACCAAGGCGGAAGTCCAGGTTGAAGGTTACTTGATCTCTTTGCCTGAAGCCGGTGTTGGCGAGTTCTTGCTGCGATGGCGCTGCGCAAACTCCGCCGGTGGGATGCGCCCCAGGCTGCTGTGCGGCCGCACCTCGTTGTAGTCCTGCCGCCAAGCCGCAATCGTCGAGCGCGCCTGCGGCAGGCTTTCGAACCAGTGCTCGTTCAAGCACTCGTCGCGGAACTTGCCGTTGAAGCTCTCGATGTAGCCGTTCTGCATGGGCCTGCCTGGCTGGATCAGGATGTGCCGAACGCCATGGGATTGCGCCCAGGCGATGAAGGCACGGCTGGTGAACTCCGGCCCGTTGTCGGTGCGCACCGCAGCGGGATACCCCCGAAACATCGCCGCCTGATCCAGCAGCCGGGTCACGTACTGCCCCGAGATGCCGTAGTCCACGGCGATGTCCACGCACTCGTGCGAGAAGTCATCGGCCACGGTCAGGCACTTGATGCGCCGCCCAGTGGCCAGGCTGTCACTGACGAAGTCCATGCTCCACACCTCGTTGACGTGCGAAGCCACCGCCAGTGGCATGCGCTCGCTGAGCGCGCGCTTGGCCTTCTTGCGCTTGCGCACGGCCAGCTGCGCCTGGTTGTACAGGCGATAGACCCGCTTGTGGTTCACGCCGGGGAAGTCCAGGCGCAGCAGGTCGTGGATGCGGCGATAGCCGAAGCGGCGCCGCACCTGCGCGATCTCGATGATCCTGGCGCTGAGCCGCTGTGTCGCTTCACTGGGCACCGGCGGGTTGCGATAGCTGTCCCTGGAGAGCCCCACCAGGCGGCAGGCGCGTCGCTCAGACAGGTGATGCAGGTCGATCATCCTGGCTGCCGCTTCGCGCCTGGCCTGCGGGGCTAGGGCTTTACGCCGAAGACATCCTTGAGCGCATGAATGTCCAGATGCGCCTCGGCCAGCAAGCGCTTGAGCTTGGCGTTCTCGGCTTCGAGCTCACGCAAGCGCTTGGCGTCCGTCGCCTGCATGCCGCCGAACTTCGCGCGCCACTTGTAGAACGTCGCATCGCTGAAGCCGCCCTGCCTGCACAGCTCCTTGATCGGCATGCCTGCTTCGGCCTGTCTGAGGAAGCCAATGATCTGCTCCTCGGTGAATCTGCTCTTCTTCATGTCCGTCATTCTCCTGGTTGACGGACTTCACTACCTTTACGTTGGTACGGCTGGGAGGGGGCAGGTCAGCTGGCCCATCACGCTGATGTGCGAGGTGCTGGAGCTCAGCCCCAGCGGCTACTTCAGCTGGCAGGCCCGGCGAGACGTGCAGGCCGGCCAGCCTGGCCTGCGTCTGTTGACGCTCGCCGAAAACTGACCCACGGGGATGCGGACAAAAACTTGGACTGGTTATGTGGCGATGCCCAGGCGCCGCCGATGCTGGGCGGGGCTGCGAAAGCCCAGTGAACTCTTGAGGCTCAACCGCTACCGCGATGGAATCTCCGGCCGCCAAACCTTGATTGCGTGCCCTGATCGCCGACCGGATGGGTCCTGAAGGAAGACTGGAATTTCACATCCAGTCGGATCTTGCACACGTTTGTAATACCAGCGCCAAGCGATGCCTTCAAGTTCCGCAGACTCGGCAAGCCCAGCCTCCCAAATCTTCTCAAACAAGCCTTCCATGTACCAGCGCTTGAACTTCAGATGAATGGCGCTCGAACTTCCAAATGGTTCGTTGGGAAGCGACTTCCATGCGCACCTGTGCTTCAGTACAAAGAAAATCCCTTCGAGAACGATCCTATCCGGCTTGCTAGGGCGGCCGGTGCGGGCTGGCTGGCTTACGACAGCAACTAGAGGTTCCAACTGGGCCCAGAGGGCATCAGACAAGTGCCATGGGGGCGGCAATTGCGGATCGAGCTCTGGCGTTTCCCACGTGCGTCTTCTTTGGAGGTGACGGAAGTGATGAAGCGTTTCCTCGTCCGCCGGCAGTAGGCCTTGATTCTTGAGCTTCGGATCTTGCATGGATAAAGCTCAAGCAATCAGCTCTTGGATGGCCGGAGATGCGGCGCCAACAAGACGTAGGGTTCGACGCCGAGAGCGTCAGCAATCTTTTCGATATTATCGATTGAGGCGTTGCGCGCCTGTCGTTCAATGTGCGCTATGAATGTCCGATGTAGGCCAGCTTCAAATGCAAGCCCTTCTTGAGACAGGCCGCGCAAGGTTCTAAACGCAATGAGATTTAGCGCCAACGTCTCTCGGGCGCTTTGGCGAGTCCTAGGACTTTGAGCATCTGTTGAATTCACCTCAACAGTTTCTTAAATCAAATATAGAACGTCAGCCGCGTTTAAGTCACAATTTTTAATGGGCGGCGTCCATTACTGTGCGAGGGGAGGGCGCCCAGAGATCAAAAGGAAAAATAGGAAAACGGATCTGGATTTAAGTCTTCCTACAAGCTTATTCTCAGGCTGTACCCAAATTCAATTGACGGATCAGCTTTGGTCGAAGCGTGACTGAAGACGGAAATACTGCTATAGATCTGACGAAATGCTCTGAGATTTTGCGGATAATTGCCGATTCGCCAGGAGCGCTTTCGGGTCAAGTACTGCTAAATTGTTGAGCGGATTGAGTAAAGACACGTAAAATGTTTGCGAGCACTCACTTCGTATGTGGAATTAAAGCCAAGGAGTTGCGTTTGCTGATAACTTAACTTATGGGAGTGTCGGTTGCCGACAGAAATTCAAGGCCCCATCCGTAAACACCTAACGCATTGTTCCTTAAAGAAAAAGACCGGCCAGTTTCCGCTTCGTGTTGGCAATGACTCTGCTCTCTGTCGCGAGCTCATCCGTAAACAAATGACTTTCATCTGTAAACTCAACGCCTGTCGAACCATATGAAGACGAACGCCTAAGAGTTCATCCATCAAGCGCACTGGACGACTGTCGAGCACAAGTCATTGCTCCAATGGATGATCCGAAGGCGCGGGCCGTTCATCAAAATCTTCTTCGCAGGAATACTATTCGGGGGTTCATGAGTGGGGAAAATTATATTAATTTACAACTGACCGACCAATAGTGTTCGATACGAATTTCAATCCGCATTGAGTCAAACTCTGTGGCAAGACTGCTGCGATAAATATTATGTTCGCGACATTTCGTCACAGAAAAATCGTCATGCCCTCGACTTAGCTGTCGCGCAAGATGCTCGCGAAGCACCAATTGACGCCTAGAATTTCACTAGTCAAGACCGCTGCATAACTTCCCTGATGCGCCGTAACCGCCTATCAGGTGCAATCGCCGCATGGACAGTTTCTTCCTGATGGGCGCCAGGCCTCTGGTCCAGGACTCGCCAACGATGAAGTTGTCGGACCTGCAAAATCCATTTCCACGCGGGTCGCTGTCGGATCGGCCCCGACGAGCGGCGCGCGGTCATGATGGGCGGAGCAGCGGCCGACGCGAAGGGGCAGCATTGGCGCCGCGGGCGCTGCTGAACTCGGCGATGGCCGCGGCCAGCCAGGCCTCCCATACGGCGATCAAGGCCAAGTAAACGTGCTTCAGGCCGCCGGCCTGCAGCTGGCGCCGCAGCGCCCGCAGCAGCCAGCGAATGTTGAAGCCGGCCGCGCACAGCACCGCGTGCAGCGCATCCCCTTCGCTGCCCTTGAGCCAGCACTTGTCCATCCGATGGTCGTGCTTGGTGTGGCCGATGGTCGGCTCGATCGCCTGCCGGCGCTTGAGCCAGCGCCTCTGCAGCGCATTCAGCGACTTGTACTTTCCCCGGTGAATCAGCTCCACCGGAGCGATGTCGGCATCGACGCCGCGGTAGCCCAGGTCGACGACGGCCACCTTGGGCTTGACGCCGAGGTCCTGCAGCAAGGTGCTGGTCTGCTCGAGCTGCGCGCTGAGTGTGTGGCCGTCGAAGGGGTTGTCGGGGAAGCTGCGAGCGCCAACGATCAGGCCGCTCTTATGTGCGACGGCCAGGCTGACCTTCACGCCGAACTCGTAGGGCCGGCGCGCTTTCCCTTTCGAGATGCATTCGACCTCGGGCGCGTGCAGGGCGTACAGCTTGTTCTTGTCGTGAGTCCGCTGGCTGCGGATGCGTTCGGCGCGTTCCAACCAAGGCTGGAGCTGGTCCTGTAGGACCTGGGCCAGCGTCGTCATCTTGCGCTGCACTTCGCGCAGCAGCACCCCGAGGATCGTGCGCTGGCGGCGCACCACCTGGCGCAGCCGCTTGAACTGCTTGGCATGGGCATAGCCGCCGGCACGCCGACGCAAGCTCTGGCCCTCGCGCTCATGCGTCATCTTGAGCTGCAGGCCCGCTCGCTTGGCCAGGCGGGCAATCTTGGCCCGCGCGACCTCCAGCAATCGGCTGTCCGTCGGGTGGGCGATGGCCTTCTCCTGCACCGTGGTGTCGACCGTCACTCGCTCCAGCTCGATGGGTTTGACCGCCTTCATCGCGACCGCCGCTTCGATGGTGGTCTTGAGCAACTGCTCTACGCCGGCTTCGCCCAACACGCACCGGAAGCGCCCAATCTGCGTGGCGTCGCAGGGCAGCTTGCTCTGGTAGTACTCCATCCCGCTGAACAGCTGCCACACCACGTTCTCCGACCAGCGCTCGACAACGGATTCATCGCTCTCGTTGAACGCGTGCTTGAGGTACAGCAGCGCCACCATCAGCCGGATCGGCAGGCGCGGCCGGCCTGCGCGGCTCATGCCGCCGGCGGCCACCACCAGCGTGGTGGCCAAACAAGTCGGCGTCCTCGCGGGACTTGCCCATGCGGGCCTTGCGTGCGAACAGCGGAGCAAGTGACGCTTCAATCTGCGACCAGGGCATGCGCCGGCCGAGAACCGCGAGTGGATGGCGGGGATCCACCATGCCATCCAGCCGTGCGCGGAAGAAGTCGTCGGTCGCCATTGCCAGCCCTCTAGAACTCCCAGAAATCAATTGCCATTGAATTTGATTCTGGGAGTTCTGACCATCGGCATTCACCCGGCATCACCAGTGTTCATGCGGGTTCCAAGCGTTTTGCAGGTCCGACTAAGGAAGGTCTGCAAAACCCCGCCCACCACGGTCGGTGGAATTCACAGTGAGACGTGATTTGCGAATCACTGGGTGATT
>NZ_JAGIXS010000010.1 GCF_030014915.1 Pelomonas sp. V22 | reverse complement strand
CTAGGGTGACGGTACCACCGGCTTCGATGGCACCGTCCGCTCCGCGTCTCGCTCCTACACCATCGTCGAGCTTGGCGGAGCGCAGGGCCTCTCTACCAGCATCGCATCAAAGGCAGCGCCCCTCGCAATGGCTTTTCCACTTCGGCCACACCTGCAAGCCGGCTCGCGACTTGTAGCGATGCGGCCGGTGGCGTGTGGGAATGTTTCTAAGGTGGCGTCGTGCACACATCGGAGCATCAGGCTAGTGGTAAGCAGAGGCCGCCCGGGCCGCCAGACCCATTCCGAAGGTATTCACAAATGAAGAGACGCAACAGGAACGGCATGCGGCTGCTTCCCATACGGGGCCTGCTGAGCCTGATCTTTGCAGCTGGCCAGTTTGGCATGTGTGCCCAAGCAGAAGCGCCTCGAGTAATTCAAGCGTGGTCGTTCTATTCCACGCCGCCTTTTGTAGTAGACGAGCGAAGCAATGCTGGACTTTGCAAGGACTTGATCGATCAACTGAATAGACGGCTGGCTGGCGAGTATGAGATTCAGCTAAACATGGTGCCCAGAGCCCGGGTCAATCGCCTTCTTGAATCAGGCGCAACCGGCGTGGTGCTGTTTGCTCCATCGATGACCTTTGGCGGCATCAGCGGGAGCAGTCCATACAGTTGGAGTATTCCTCTGATGCGTGATCGTCAAACGGTCATTTCGCTCAAACCGCCGCAAGGACGGCAGGCTGTCTTTATCGGAGACCTGATCGACCGCGGCCCGGAGCAGATCAAGGTGATTGAGACCGTGCGCGCCATGATCGATGCGGGCAATGCGCGCGCCGTCATGGGCAATCATGAATTCAATGCCATTGGCTACGTCACGCCCAACTTCGATGACCCTCACAAATTCCTGCGTCCACACACGCCGTCCAAGGTCGCGCAGCATCGCGAGTTTCTCGACCAAGTGGGAGAAGGGTCCGAAAGACATCGCGAACTGGTGACTTGGTTTCGGTCATTGCCAGTTGCGCTGGATCTGGGATCCATCCGAGTCGTTCATGCCTGGTGGCACCAGGACTACGTTGATGAGATAGCCGGATCCGTAGGCTCGGATGGGTTCATGTCTGATGACTTCTTGCAGCGAGCTTTTTGCAAAGGAACTGCGGAGTGCAAAGCGATGGAAGGACTGACCAAAGGCCTCGAAGTGAAGCTGTCCGACGGCCACTCCTATTTCGATCATCAGGGTGAAGCTCGTCGGGATCTCAGGTGTCGCTGGTGGCACGAAAGCCAGAGAACCATTCGCGATGTCGCGATCGTCCCAAGGCACGCGACCGCGAGCATTCCCGCAAGCCCATTGCCTGAAGACTATCTGGGTTCACCCGCCACCGGGTCGCCCATCTTCATTGGGCACTATTGGATGGACGGCATTCCGGCGCCCCATTTGCCTCGGGTTGCGTGTGTTGACTACTCCGCCGCGGGCAGCGGGCCGTTGGTGGCCTATCGCTGGACGGGTGAGTCAACGCTCAGCAGAGCTGGATTCATCACCAGCACCGACTAGGCAAGACAATTGGCGGGAGCAACGACTGCCGCGGCCGCCTGGGGACCACGGGCAGCGAGCCAAAAGTGCAAAGGAAGGGACGCTGGCGGCCCAGGTTGCTCGGTCGGCCAACGGTACGGATGGGGATTGAGCGCACGATTCCGCAACGGGCCGGGCCTGATTCGGCCAAGAGACGCTTCCTGAAAGAAGTGTCTTGCATCCGAACGCGCTTGATCTACCAGCTCACGAAGATTCTCCCGACACATTGACAGCGTCGGCGACACGCCTCCACTCCGACCAGTCCAACTCCGTCACGGTGACTCCCTTGAGGGGCCGACGGCATTCCGACTTCTTGACGGATCGATTCGGAGGCCACTGTCCAAACAGAAGGGCCAGAACTTGCTCGCTCAAGTCGCCAGGGCGACTGACGTTCAAGACTGTGAGATCGCGATCAGCGACAGCTTCGATGCCGTCCAAGTTGAGTGCGTGAACCCGTTCCAAATTCCGCGCATGTTCAGCGATGGCCGTCGCCGGGTCTCCGCGGAACAAGGAGACCCTGGCCACAATTTGGGCAGACAAGGAAGCAGGCTTCATCCACGGGGCCCTCGTAAAGATATAGCGGTTGGGACAGACCGATCTGGTCCGACTGCTATTCGAAGCAGTACACAAAAGTCGACATTTGCCAAGGTGAGGGTATCGTGTTTGCTATTTCGGTGGCTCCAATCGCTAATTTTTACGACGAGACCCCGGGGTAGGGAGTAAAAATTAGCGATTGAGGGTGGTTTTGGGGCTTTTGAAAACACAAAAGTCGGCAACTGTCCAACCCAATGGGGTCGAGATGTTCGATTGATGTTCGATTGATGTTCAGTTGATGTTCAACTCCATCGACGGGGCCCGATCAAGTGGGTACGCCTCAAGTTGATGTTCAGTTGATGTTCGACTGATGCGCAAGGCGATGTCGCGAGCGGCCTCCTGGATGAACTCAGGCCCGCCGGCGTCGATCCGGAGCGGTCGGATCCAACTCTTGTGCTGTGATTTGCCCTTTGGCCCGGCCTCATAGTGCTTTTTGGGGGGCTTTTGGGATCTCCGAAGCAGCTTGTTACCCCTCCAAATCAGAGAGCATTGCTACCCCCGAATTCTTGTCCCGTGTAACGCTTTGGACTTGACAGTGGTTTGTCCCTGTAACGTGGGGAGAGACGCAAAGTCAGTGCTTCGAAGGCGTGAATCCTGTGCCTCGTCAATTCAGACAGGCCGGGTTAGGGTGTGCTCGATACCCGGCAGGTCAGCGATGCGGACGTCGGTCGCGGTCTTCAGCTTCAGGCTGGGAGCAGCCGGTCGCCTTCCCGCGATCTCGGTGCGACATGAGCGCGAGGCGGGCTGCCGGTCAGCGGTCATTCGTGTGGGGCGGCGATCGACCCGTTGCCGACTCTCGCCAATCTCGATTGCAGGCAGCTAAGCTGCCGGTCATGCAGCCGTGTGCCCGCTATTCGACCCACGCCCAGAGTGCTGTACATCGCCAGCGGTGGCACAGCCGGTTGAGAAGCGGTGCGATCCCCTTGACCTGCTCGGTTTAATCGAGACGTTTATTCCTAGAAGACGGCGGGTTGCAGGTGTTGGCGGAGTTGCTGCTTGAACTCCACTGGGGTCAAGTATTGCAGGCTGCTGTGCGGACGGACCTCGTTGTAGTGCTGGCGCCAGGTCTCGATGACGACGCTGGCCTCGCGACGCGAGCGGAACCATTCGACAGACAGGCACTCGTCGCGGAACTTGCCGTTGAAGCTCTCGTCGGTGCCGTTTTGCCAGGGCTTGCCAGGCTCATTGAGCACAGTGGCGATGCCGGAAGCGGCGATCCACTCCAGGATGGCCAGGCTGACGAACTCCGGCCCGTTGTCCGAGCGCATGAACAGTGGCGCCCCGTGCAGGCTGACCAGCCGCGACAGCACCTCGATGACACGCCTGGAGCGAATCGAGCCGGCCACGTCGATGGCCAGGCATTCCCGGGTGAACTCGTCGACGACCGTCAGGCACTTGATCTGCTGCCCGCTGGCCGTGGTGTCGAAGACGAAGTCGTAGGCCCAGACCATGTTGGCTTTGAACGGTGTGTGGATGCGCGGCCGCACGGACGCAATGCGCTTGCGAGGCCGCTTCCTGGGCACGAGCAGACCGGCCTGACGCCACAGCCGATGCGTGCGCGACCAACTCAGCTCGAAGCCGCGACGGCGCAGGAACACGCGGATGCGACGGTAGCCGTAGCGCGGGTATTGGGCAGAGAGTTCCTTCATCGCATCGATCACCGGTGCGTCCTTGGCCGGCAGCCGTGGCTCGTAGCTTGGCGTGGAGCGCGACATGCCGATCAGCCCGCAAGCCCGACGCAGACTCAGGCAGCGCTCGCGAGCGAAGGCAACCTGGGCACGTCGAGCCAGCGGGC
Organism: Pelomonas sp. V22; assembly: GCF_030014915.1. Taxonomy (GTDB): domain Bacteria; phylum Pseudomonadota; class Gammaproteobacteria; order Burkholderiales; family Burkholderiaceae_C; genus JAUASW01. The sequence continues at coordinate 23,912 of NZ_JAGIXS010000010.1, read as the reverse complement.
TCACCATTTTTTTGCGTTGATCTCTTTCAGGATCGCGTTGTCCAGCGTGGCTTCGGCCAGCAGCTTCTTGAGCCGGCTGTTCTCCAACTCCAGCGCCTTGAGCCGCTTGACGTCGGCGACCTCCAACTGGCCGAAGTGCTTGCGCCAGGCATAGATCGTGGGCTCACTGACCTTGTGCTTCTTGGCCGCCTCGGCCACCGTGGTGCGGTCCGCCTCGCGCAGGATCGCGACCATCTGCTCTTCCGTGAATCGACTCTTTCTCATGGGCTCCTCGGGGATGGAGCCATCTTCTCTTGGAATCAGTGTCTCGAAGAATCCGGGCAGGTCACCCTGAGGGTTAACGCGCTGCTTGATGCCGCGTCAGCCCGCGCGCCAATTCCGATTCGCGGATCCGAGGGAAGCGTTGCGCGGCCCGCAGTGACAATGAGTGCCTCTTTCCGCGAGGCTCGAAGCCATGACCGTGCAGAACGACTTCGGCCTCATCGGCCTGGGCGTGATGGGCCAAAACCTGGTGCTCAATGTCGAGGGCCGGGGCTTCAGTGTCAGCGTCTTCAATCGCACCGACGCGGTAACGCGCGAGTTCGTCGCCGCGCACCCGGGCAAGCGGCTGCTTGGCGCAGCCAGCCTGGACGAATTCGTCGCCAGCCTGTCGCGGCCGCGAAAGGTGATGCTGATGGTCAAGGCTGGCGCCGCGGTCGACGCGGTCATCGAGCAGTTGCTCCCGCAACTGGAAGCTGGCGACATCATCATCGACGGCGGCAACAGCCTGTACGCCGACACCGAGCGGCGCGACACCTGGCTCACCGCGCACGGGCTGCGCTTCATCGGCGCTGGCGTCTCGGGCGGCGAAGAGGGTGCGCGCAAGGGCCCGTCGATCATGCCCGGCGGGCCGGCATCCGCATGGGCCGTGATACGGCCGATCTTTGAGGCCATTGCCGCGCGGGTCAATGGCCAGCCCTGCGCCATCCACATCGGTCCCGGCGGCGCCGGCCACTACGTGAAGATGGTTCACAACGGCATCGAGTACGGCGACATGCAGCTCATCTGTGAGGCCTACGCGATGCTTCGGTTGGCGGGCTTCTCGACTGACGAGATGGCCGACATCTTCGAAGACTGGAACGAGGGCGAACTGCAGAGCTACCTGATCTTGATCACCGCCAAGGTGCTGCGGCAGCGTGACCCCGAGACCGGACAGCCGGTGGTCGATCTCATCCTCGACAAGGCCGGTCAGAAGGGCACCGGGCAGTGGACGCTCATCAGCGCAGCCGAGAACGCGGTGGTGGTCAGCACCATCAACGCGGCAGTCGAGGCACGGGTGCTGTCTTCGATGAAGGCCGCACGCGTTGCCGCAAGCACGCGACTTCAGGGGCCGACGCCCATGCTGGGGCCGCACCGCGCCGAACTGGCCAGGTTGCTGCACGACGCGCTGTACGCGGCCAAGGTTGTCAGCTACACGCAGGGCCTGGACCTGATGCGCACGATGAGCGAGAAGAAGATCTGGGCGCTCAATCTCGGCAGTATCGCGTCGATATGGCGCGGAGGCTGCATCATCCGCGCGCGGTTCCTCGACCGCATCACCGAGGCCTACCGCGCCGACCCAGGACTGCCCAACCTGATGCTGGCACCCTTCTTCGAAGGCGTGCTGAACCGCAGCCAGCAGGCCTGGCGCGATGTGGTGGCGATGGCGGTGGCCAGCGGTGTCCCGGTGCCGGCGCTGAGCGCGTCCCTGGCCTACTACGACAGCTACCGCTGCGCTCGGCTGCCCGCCAACCTGCTGCAGGCGCAACGCGACTTCTTCGGCGCCCACACTTACGAACGCGTCGACCGGCCGGCCGGTCAGTGGTTCCACACCGTATGGCCCGAGGTGATCGGTTGACCGCTACCGATGTGTTTGTGCGCCCCTTGACCCCGAGGAAACACGAGGCGGACGGACGTCTGGCCATCCAATCGGGTTGCTGGCTGTCCGGCCGTCAACGACACGCCATTCGCCGGGGCATGATGCAGCCATGACTATGATCGCCGAAGCAGTGCTCTCGGACTTGGCGCGCCGCTTGGGGGATGCCCCCGTCCCCCGAGTAAAGGCCTTGCACCTGCCGCCCGTGCCATGGAACGGCAGCAAGGACGGAGAGTTTGGCGCGCTGGAGCTGGCAGACGGCTCGCTGGGTCTGAGCTACGTGCTGCTCGACGGCAGCCTGGGAGCACTCGCCAACGGCCGGGCGGCAGCTGAACTGCCGGGCGCTGACGCCCTGGAGATTGCTGCCGGTTGGCTGGGTGGCCACGCCGCGGCCCGAACGCTGGGCTTTGCGGCGGTGAACGCCTTGTCCCGTCATCTCATTGACCACATGGGCCTTGTCCCGCCCGCAGCACCAGACTCGATCGGCGGCATCGATCCCCAGCCCGGTGAACACATCGGCATGGTCGGTCTCTTTCCACCCCTGGTCAGACAAGTCACCGCACGTGGCGCGCGACTGACCGTGCTTGAACTGCGGGCTGATCTTGCGGGTGAAAACGTCGGCTTCACGGTTACGCTGGACCCGAAGGATCTCGATGGCTGCGACAAGGTGCTCTCCACCAGCACCGTGCTGCTGAACCACACACTGGACATGGTGCTGGCGAACTGCCGCAAGGCACGGCACATTGCGTTGATCGGTCCGGGCGCCGGATGCCTGCCGGAAGTGCTTTTCAAGGCAGGCGTCACCACGCTGGGGGGAACCTGGATCACCGATGCGTCGGGCTTCAAGCAGGCCCTGAATCAGGGTCAGCCATGGAGCAGTTTCGCGCGCAAATTTGCATGGAACGCCACCGATTGGCGAAGCGCATGCATCGACAGATCGGCGCAGAGACGAACCTGACGAAGGCCCGGCGCGCACCACGGCAGGCGTCGCTTGAGCCATACAGCCTGATGCTTAGACTGGCGGGTTCGATGGCGCGCACGCTGCCGCGGCAGGCCGTAAAGAACTGCCAGCCCCCACCCACCCATGAAAGCCCTCGATGACCATTGCCAGTTTCGACGATCTGCTACGCTCGGCAAGCCAGCAAACCGAACCGCAGCGACTGCTGTTCGTGTTCACCGCGGCCGAACTGCCCGACGACGCCACCCCTGAGCAGCGTGCCCGCTTCCAGGTCGGCGAAGGCGGCACGCTGACGCCGCTGATGTGCGTGGACAAGTCACCGGACGAGTTGCCCTCGTTCGAGGCCCTTCTCGAAGAGTCGCGGCGCGCCGGGCCGGGCTGGGACATCGTCTTCGTCGCCGCGTTGTCGGGCAGCGCCGGCCGCAGCCCGACCAGCACCGACGCCGAAGCGCCGTTGCAGCGCATGGTCGAATCGATCAAGTCGGGTCGGATCGGCAGTTTCATTCCGTTCGACATTCACGGCCAGCCGGTCAGCTTCGGCTGAATGGGCTCGCCATCCACTTCGGGCACCTGCGGCGCGGAGCGGCGATGCCCACACACCGAGCATCCAGGGAGCAGGCATGAGCGTGCCTTCAACGGCAGCAGAACTGATAGACCATATCCTGGCGCGCTTCCACGAGACCCATCGCCGCGAACTGCCGGGCATCGTCGCGCTGGCGCGTGAGCTCGAGGGCAAGGGCGCGATGCCGACACTGGCCGATGACCTGGATGTCATGGCCAAGGCGCTCGAGATGCACATGTTCAAGGAGGAGATGCGTCTGTTCCCGATGATGGAACAGGGCGGTAATGCCTTGATCGTTCACCTCATCGACGACATGCAGGCCGAACATCTCGACCATGCCGACGTGGTGGCCGAACTGGAGCGCAGGATGGCCGACCTGGGAGCCCCTGCAGGCACCGAGCCCGACGTGGCTGCGCTGCGCTCTGCCTTCAGCAAGCTGTTCGACGACCTGGCGCAGCACGTGCAGCTCGAAGAGACGGTGTTGTTCCCCATGTTCGAAGCGCGGCCGGCGTCTTGACCGCCTGCGCAGGCGGCGGGCCGCTCAACGTGGGACGAAGAAAGTCGACTTCTCGCGCTGAACCGCTGCGGCAGCGCGCGTGCCGTCGAGCAGGCTGACTTCGAACTGCACGGGCGCCGATTGTCCGAGCAGTGCTTGGGCAGCGCTGTACGGCAGACGCAGGCTGACGACGACCGAGCTGATGCCTGCGGGTGGCGTCTTCACGACCTCTGTCCGTACCTCCAGGCCCGGGACGCCCTGGGCGTCGATGCGGTAGGTCTGCGGCTGTTCGGTACGGTTCATGATCTGCAGGCGGTAGACGTTCTCGATGGCACCGTCCTCGACGACCCGGGCCAGCGCGCCACGGTCCTTCACCACGTCGACCTGGAAGGGGCTGCGCAGCGCCACGCTCGCGGCAAAGGCCACGCTGGCCGCCGACAGCAGGCCGCCATAGATCAGCACGCGCGGGCGCAGGGCGCGCTTGAACATCTGCAACTTCGACCAGCCGTTGACCACGCCGTTTTCGGTGGAGTAGCGGATCAGGCCCTTCGCGTAGCCCATCTTGTCCATCACGTCGTTGCAGACGTCGATGCAGGCGGCGCAACCGATGCACTCGTTCTGCAGGCCGTCGCGGATGTCGATGCCGGTCGGGCAGACCTGCACGCACAGCGTGCAGTCGATGCAGTCGCCCAGACCCTGGGCGGCCGGGCTCGCCTTGCGCGAGCGCGAGCCGCGCGGCTCACCGCGTGCGCGGTCGTAGGTGATGACCAGCGAGTCCTTGTCGATCAGCGCGCTCTGGAAGCGGGCGTAGGGGCACATGTACTTGCACATCTGCTCGCGCAGGTAGCCCGCATTGCCGTAGGTGGCGGCGCCGTAGAAGAGGATCCAGAAGCTGTTCCACGGCGTCACGGTCAGGCCCAGCACCGCCTGGCTCAGTTCGCGGATCGGCGTGAAGTAGCCGACGAAGCTGAACCCGGTGAACAGGCCGATGGCCACCCAGGACAGCTGCGTGGCGCCCTTGCGCGCGAGCTTCGCGGCCGACCACGGCGCCTGGTCCAGCCGCATGCGGGCGATGCGGTCGCCTTCGAACTTGCGCTCGACCCACATGAAGATCTCGGTGTAGACCGTCTGCGGACAGGTGTAGCCACACCACAGGCGCCCGGCCACGGCCGTGAAGAAGAACAAGGCCAGCGCCGAGAGCACGAGCAGGGCCGCCAGGAGGATCAGGTCCTGCGGATACAGCACCAGGCCCAGGATGTAGAAGCGCTGCGCCTCGAGGTCGAACAGCAGGGCCTGCCGGCCGTCCCACTGCAGCCAGGGCATGCCGTAGAACAGCAGCTGCGTCAGCCAGACGAAGGTCCAGCGCCAGGTGGCGAACCAGCCCTTCACCGCCCGCGGGTAGATGTCGGGCTGCTTCTGGTACATCGAGACGAAGTGCGAGCCGTCGTCCGAGTCGCCGACGGTGCCGGCCGGCCGGATGGGAATGACGGGGCGCGCTGGTGCGTTTCGGGTCACGGTTCTTGTCGTTTCAGCTCACCGAGCTTCGATTCGATGCGGCTCCACTCGTCGGCGTCCGGCAGAGCCAGCTTGGTCCGGGTGATGGGCTTCCAATCACGTGCCAGCTCGGCATTCAGGGCAGTGAAGTGCAGTTGACCGGATGGCACGTCCTCTTCGGCAAAGATCGCGTTCACCGGGCACTCCGGCACGCACACCGCACAGTCGATGCACTCGTCGGGGTCGATGACGAGGAAGTTCGGACCTTCGCGGAAAGCGTCGACCGGACATACGTCCACACAGTCGGTGTACTTGCAGCGTATGCACGCCTCGGTGACAACGAAGGTCATGGCCGAGACTTCCTTCGGATCAGCCGCAGCACGCGCCGCCGGAGCAGCACGAGTCGGTGGCCGTCGGGATGGGCTTGATGCCGACCCGCGTGATCTGCACCCGCCAGACGGTCGGGCCGGACTCCAGCGCGGCCCATTCGAACTGGCCAAAGGCCCGGTCATCGAGCTGGAACCGCAGCGGCTGGGGGTCATGGTCGTTGACCAGTTGCAGGGACTGCCCCGCTTGCAGGGCATCGAAGCGACCGAAGACCAGGGCATGCCGTTCGCGCGGCGCGATCGTGCGCAGGTCGATGGCAGCGGGGGTGGCTGTGGCGAGAGTGGACATGGTGGACGTGCCTTTCAGTGCATCGGTGGGTTTGAAGCTTCAGAGGGCTCGCGCAGCGTGCGCAAGAAGAGAACCTGACGGGCGTGGCGACGCCAAGGGCGTACTCAGCCGTCCTTGCCGTCGAGGCGGGGCGCCAACAACCAGGGCGCAAAGACGAACAGATAGAGCGCGAATGCCAGCCCCCAGGCGGCGGCAGCGACCACCAGCCAGATGACGAGGTGCTGCGGCAACAGCATTGGCAGCAGCACCCGCGCCACCGCCGCGCCGGCCACCAGCAAGTAGGCGGCGACCTCCAACCGCGACACCTTCAGCGGCCGGCCGGTGTGGCCGCGTGCGGTGCGGGTGACCATGCCGATGATGAGCCCGCCGGTGGTGCCGACCGCCAGTGCATGGATGCCGGCCGACACACCCACCGCACCGAGCTGCGACATCGCCAGCAGCACCAGGCCGACCGGCAGCCAGGCATAGGCCGCATGCAGCACCCAGAGGATGGGGCGTGCGCGCGTGCGCAGCGGCTGCCAGCGCCACAGCCGCTGGGCGTGCAGCAAGGCCGCGGCACCGAGTGCCACGGCGGTGAAAGCGTTCGGTGGCGCCAGCACCCACAGCGCCAGGCCCACGGCCGTGGTCGCGAGCGTGGCCTGTTCCAACGCAGGCGGCGCCTTCAGCTTCACGCCGGGCAGCGCAGACATCGTGAAGGCCGGGATCACGCGCCCGGCGATCACGCACTCGATCATCACTACCAGCGCCAGCCCGGCATGCAGGGCGCGCACCGGGGCGATGTCGATGACGCCCAGCACGGCCGCGTGAAACGCCGCGTTGGCCAGGGTCAGCAGGAGCAGGATGCCCCCGAGCGGCAGGTTGCGCCGGTTACCGGCGCGCAGCAGCACCGTGATGAGGATGGCCGCCACCAGCGGCAGCAGCAGCAGGTCCAGCGCCGCATAGACCGCATAGGGCGCAAAGACAGCCGCCAGCCGGGCGGCCAGCCACAGCCCGGCCAGGGCGCCGAGCACCGCGCCGCGCGGCGTGGCCAGGCCGGTCCAGGCCTTGCCCGCAGTCAACAGGAAGCCCACGATCACGGCGACGGCGAAACCGAACAGCATCTCGTGGGCGTGCCAGAGCACGGGCGAAACCGTCAGGCTCAATGACACCTGGCCCAGCAGCAACGCGATCCACAGCGGCACGGCCAGCATGGCGTAGGCGGCCGCACCCAGGTAGAACGGGCGGAAACCTAGCCGCAACAGCGGCCAGCCCCGGGGCGATGGCAGGGCGACCGGCGGCGTGGCCCGGAGCGGCGGAATGGAAATCGTCATGGTCGGGACAGGGTTCCTGATCGATGCAACAGCCCGGATCAGGCTAAACATCGATGAATGATGAATCTTAAACACGAAGGCTGCTTAAAGCAATAAACTTCATACATCTTTGGGGCATGGCATGCGTCTTTCCGAATACACCGACTACACCTTGCGCGTGCTGATGTACTGCGCGCGGCACCGAGAGCGCCTGGTCACGATCAACGAACTGGCCGAGCAGCACGGCCTGTCGAAGGGTCACCTGATGAAGGTGGTGAACGATCTGGCGCGGCAAGGTCTGATCGAAACCACGAGGGGGCGCGGCGGCGGCCTGCGCCTGTCGAAGGAGCCCGCGACCATCCGCATCGGCGACGTCGTGCGGGCCTCGGAGACCGACTTCCGGCTCGTCGAATGTTTCGATGCCAGCACCAATGCCTGTACCTTGACGCCGGACTGTCGGCTCAAGCACTTGTTCGACGCGGCGCTGCGCGGCTACTTCCAGGCGCTGGACGGCGCGACGCTGGCCGACCTGACCTCAGGACCCCCAGGACCAGAGAGCGTCTCAGGGCGTCCTCCGGGACGCGGCAAGCCCGCTGTCGCTGTGAGCATGCCGACCTCCACGCGGCCCCAGCGGCAAGCCAAGGCGTCTGCGCAGCGCTGACAACATCGAAGAACTCACCATGACCCTCACGTTTCCAGGCCATTCCGCCCCCAGCGTCGGCTTCGAGGTGCCGCTGGAGATGCTCGCAGCCTGCCACTTGCGAGTGCAGGATCAATGCTCGACGCTGCTGCGTCTGGTACCGCACATCACCATACAAGGGTCGGATCGGCCGGCGCAGGAAGCCGCCACGGCTGTGATGCGCTACTTCGACACGTCGGCCAAGCACCACCACGACGACGAGGAGCGCGATCTTTTCCCCGCGCTGATCGAGTCCATGGCGGGTTCGGACGCAGTCTGCCTGCGAGAGCTCACTGCGGCGCTGACCGCCGAGCACCGTGAACTCGAAGCGCGCTGGCAATCGCTGCGCGCGGTGCTCGCGCAGGTGGCGGCAGGCCAGACGGTGCGGCTCGCCGAGGACGACGTAAGCGCGTTCGCTGAGCTGTATGAGCGGCACATCGCTCGCGAAGAGTCCGAGCTCCTGCCGATGGCCCACCGCCTGTTGAGCGATGCCGAGCTCGACCGGATAGGTTTGGCAATGCGCACGCGACGTGCCGTGTCGAACGCCCAAGCCAGTCCTTCCGCCAAGCCGTCGGAGCTCTCGATCGGGGGGGCGAACGACTTGGCATCCTGATGGCCGAGTGTCGGCCTGCCCTTTTCCTTCTCACTCCAACCCGAGGATCCATTCATGTCACAAGCTCATCTGCACCTGTCTCCAGACGCCATCTATCCCTTTGACGCCCGCGGTGTGGCCAAGCGATTCCGGCACGCCGCGATCTTCGGCGCGCTCGACAGCCTGCAACCCGGCGAGACCATGCGTTTCGCCAACGATCACGATCCGTTGCCCTTGTTGGCGCAAATTCAGCAGCGCTACGGCGAGCGCGTCAGCGTGGAGTACCGCCAGCGTGAGGCCGGGATCATCGTGATCGACTTCAGCGTGCACTGAAGCGGTGGTCGCGATCACGGGTCCGATGGACCCCTGTCGCAGTAAGTCATGTCCGACGGTGTAGCGGTCACCGGCAGGCAGAACAGGTTCGGTATCCCGCTGGTTCAGACCTCTGATCGGTGGCAGTGCGCTCCAGCACAGACGCGTGAGGCTGCATGAGCGCAGGCTCGAATGAGATGTCTCCGTGTCGCTCCCTTCGCCTCTTCCCGATCCGACCCACTATGCGCTTCAGCCGCAATCCCATCCACACCAAGGAGAACGAATTGGTACGTTTGATTAAAACTTTGTCCATCGCGACCGCTACTGCAGCCGTGCTGGTTGCCTCGTCTATCGGCCCGGCGCTGGCACAAGCCGTCGACCACAGCCACGACGCGGCAGCGCTACACAAGCTCACCCTGAATCAGGGCAAGAAGTGGGGCACCGACGAGCCGCTGCGCGCCGGCATGGGGCGCATCCGCGGCCTGGTCGAACCGCAGTTGAGCGCGGCGCACAACGGCAAGCTCACGCCAGCACAGTACAGCGAGCTGGCCACACGGATCGAAACCGAAGTGGGCGGCATCGTCGCCAACTGCAAGCTAGAGCCGAAGGCCGACGCCATGCTGCATCTGCTGATCGCCGATCTGGGTGACGGCACCAGCACCATGACCGGCAAGAACCCAAAGCAGCGCCCGGCGCTTGGTCTGGTGAAGGTGGCGAAGACCCTCGACCAGTACGGAAAGCACTTCGAGCACCCCGGCTTCAAGCCGGTCGTCGTTGGTCATTGACAGGTCAAGGAGATTCTCATGAAGTTCACCATCCCCAAAACGCTTCAAAGCGAACACGAGGCCCTGCACGATAGGCTGCGTCAGGCCACCGAGGCCGGCGGCGAAGTCGGTGAGGCAGCCAAGACATTAGCTCGCCTGATGCACCCACATTTCGTCAAGGAAGACGAGTTCGCGCTGCCTCCGCTGGGCCTGCTGGTGGCCCTGGCGCGCGGCGAGGTGAACGCCGAGATGGCTGCGGTGCTGGAACTCACCGATCGGCTCGAGGCCGAGCTGCCGCAGATGCTGGAGGAACACCGCAGCATCGTCGAGGCGTTGAGCAAGCTGCGCGACGAGGCAGCGCGTGCGGGCCACGACGACATCGTGGCTTTTGCCGAGGCGCTGGTCGAGCACGCGCAGACCGAGGAAGCCGTGATGTACCCGGCTGCCATCCTGGTCGGCCAGGTCGTGCGGCAGCGCTTGGGCATGCGCGCAACGGCGCTCGCCTGAAAGTGGCAGCCATGAGAACGCCCGCGTTCTTTGAAGCCGTGGCGCCGATAGAGGTCACGGACCCGCTGGCTGCGCTGCTGGGCGCGGCCGAAGGCGGGCTCATCCAGTACCACTACCTCGATGCGGTCAAGCTCGCCGGGCACTCGTGTCCGACCGTGGCCGGCGCTTGGCTCATGACGCGCACGGCGCTGGCGCGCTTGTACCCCGATGGTTCACCACAACGGGGCGGCTTGCGGGTCGAACTGCGCCAAGCGGTCGACGAGGGCGTCACCGGCGTGATCGCCAGCGTTGCGTGCCTGATCACAGGGGCGGCGAACGACGGTGGGTTCAAGGGCCTGGGCGGTCGGTACGGGCGGCAGGGCCTGTTGCGATTCGGTGTGGCCATGGCAGGCGAGATCCGGTTTACCCGGCTGGACAACGGAGTATCGGTCGAACTGGCGCACTTTCCGCAGTCGGTGCCCCGGCCCAGCGGGCTGGCCGAACTAATGCGCGACGCCTTGGCGCCGCAGGCGGATGCAGCGACGCGCGAGGCCTTCGCCGAGGCGTGGCAAGGCTGGGTGCGAACGATACTGATCGACCACGCCGACGACCCTGCATTGATCGCCGTCGAGCATCACCTTGCGCCGGCCGGCTGATCAGTTGCGATGCCGGAGCGCTCGGTAGGCTGCCCCCGCGATCCCGGCCCATAGCAGTGTGCGCAGCGCCATCGCGCCGACGGTGCGCGCCTCGTATGCACCACCGTTCCATGCATGGACGCCGAAGGCCGCGAACACCAAGCCCGTGGCGACGGCGATGAAGACGGCCAGCGGCACCGACCAGCGTCGCCGCCCCCACAGCCCCAGACCGCAGGACAGGTAGGCGAACCCGGCGACGAAGTTGAACCAGAGCACGAAAGGAACGATGGCCCCGGCGGCAAGGCGCGCCGCGTTGCCACCGAACAGTGTGCGACCGCCGGACAAGACCGTCAGCAACCCGAAGAGCACAGCCACCACGGCCAGTGTCTTCACCAGCAGGTCCGATCTGGATGTGTTCACGATCTTTGTCCTGGTTGACCGGGGCTGAAAGCGGCTGGGCCCGATCAAAGGCTCAACCCCTGCCCCGCCTCTTCTTCGGTCCGGCCGTCGCGGATGTGATAGATCCGCTTGAAGGTCGGGATGATCTTCTCGTCGTGGGTCACCACGATGATCGCCGTGTGGTACTGCGTCGCCATCTGGTTGAGGATGCGGATCACGGCCAGTGCGCGCTCGCTGTCGAGCGGGGCCGTGGGTTCATCGGCCAGGATCACCGGTGGCCGGTTCGCCAGGGCACGCGCGATCGACACACGCTGCTGCTCACCGCCCGACAGCTCGGACGGCTGCGCCTTGGCGCGGTGGCCGACGTCCAATGCCTTCAGCAGTTCGAGCGCTCGCGCGCGCGCCTCGACGTTGGGGTGCCCGGCCAGCATCGGCAACAGCGCGACGTTGTCAGTGACGTCCAGAAACGGAATCAGGTAAGGCGCCTGGAACACGAAGCCGATGCTGTCGCGGCGCAACGCGCGCAGGTCGGGGATTTTCCAGCCGTCGTCGTAGATGGTCTGGCCACCGAGGATCATGCGACCCGCGGTCGGTTCGATGACGGCGCCCAGACACTTCAGCAAGGTGCTCTTGCCCGAGCCCGAGGGGCCGATCAAGCCCACCACCTCGCCGGGTGCGACCACCATGTTGACGTCCTTCAGGGCGTCGACCGCGGTGTCGCCTTCGCCGTAGCGCTTGCGCAGGCCTTCGATTCGGATGCCTGCTTCGCTCATGTCGTGGGCCTTCACGTGGGCGTTCAGCCGCCGATGGCCGCAGCCGGGTCGACCTTCAGCGCCGCGCGGATCGCGAGCGTGCTGGCCAGGGCGCAGATCACCATCACCGCGACCAGCCCGAGCAGTGCGTCGTTCACTTCCAGCAGCACGTACTTCGGGAAGATCGGCGCCCAGAAGGTGGCGGCCACCTTGCCGACGATGAAGCCTATCAGCCCCAGGCCCAGCGCCTGCTGCAGGATCATCCCTGCGATGGTGCGATTGCGCGTGCCGATGAGCTTGAGCACCGCGATCTCGCGGATCTTGCCCAGGGTCATCGTGTAGATGATGAAGGCGACGATGGCCGCGCTGACGATGGCCAGGATCACCAGGAACATGCCAATCTGCTTGGCCGACGTGGCGATCAGCTTCGCGACCAGGATCTCTTCCATCTGCGCGCGCGTGTAGGCCTCCAGGTGCTTCCAGCGCCGGATCGGCTCGGCCACGCTTTCGGCCGACACGCCCGGCTGCACCTGCACCAGCACCGTGTTGACGTTGTGGTTGGCGGCCTGCGAGGCCTGGATCGCCTCCAGCAGCCCCGGTACCCCCGGCCGGTTCAGCGCCGGGTTGGCGGCTGTGCGCGCGCGGTCATTCAGGATGGCGTCGTTGTCCTTCAGGAACTGCGCTTCCTGCGCGTCCTTGAGCGGAATGAAGACCATCGGGTCGCCGCCGGACGACACCATGCGCTGGGTCAGCCCCACCACCGTGTAGTCGTGGCGCCGGATGCGGATGCGCTGGCCCAGCGTGAAGCCGGTGCGCACGTCGACTACTGCCTCGTAGTGGCTGCGCGTGATGTGGCGGCCTGCTACCAGGTAGCCGGGTTCACCGGGCTGGCCGGGCTCGAAGCCGACGATCATGGCGCGAACCTCGCGGCCGGCGTCGCGCCCTTCGCTGGCGCGCACCTGCATCGTCAGGTAAGTGACGTTTGCGGCGCGCGCCACGCCCGGCAGGCTGAGCACGCTGCGCACCACGTCGTCGCGCAGGCTGGACGATTCCGCATACGGTCCTTGCGTGTCCTGCTGCACCACCCACAGGTCGGCGCCGCTGTTGTCGAGCAAGGCGCGCGCGTCGTCCACCATGCCGCGGTAGACGCCAGCCATCGTCAGCGTGACGCCGATGAGCAGGCCCAGGCCGATGCCGGTGAGAACGAACTTGCCCCAGGAATGCAGGATGTCGCGGCCGGCCAGGCTGATCATGGCGCGCTGCCCGCGAGCTTGTCGACAACCTTGATACGGCTGCTCGCCGTAAGCGCCTTCTCGCTGTAGACCACCACCTCGTCACCGCCTTTGAGGCCTTCGAGCACCTGCACCTGGCCGTCGAGGCTGCTCAACCCGATGCGCACCGGCGTAAACGTCGGCTGGCCGCCGTCGAGTCGCCACACACCGACCTGATCGGCCTGACGTTGCAGTGCGGGGTTGGGCAGCAACACGGCCGGGGCCGTGGCCGGCAGCGTCAAGGTGACTTCGGCCAGTTCACCTGTGGACAAACCCTGGGGCAGGGTGTCCAGGGAAACGAGGGCCACCCGCTCCTCGGTGATGCTGTCGCTGGTGGCCTCAACCCTGGCCACCTTGCCGGACAAGCGCGCGCCCGGCTTCGAGCGCAGCACGATCGAGGCTGGCAATCCGGCCGCCAGCCCAGCCGATCGGCCCTGGTCCAGCCGCACCCGGATCCACAAGGACAAGGGCTCGATCAGCCGCAGCACGGCTTGCCCCGCCACCACGGTGGACCCGGTTTCGGCGTCACGGCTGATGACCACGCCCGCGGCCGGTGCGAGCAAGCGCACGTTGTCGCGCTGCTGCCGCAGGCCCGCACGTTCGGCCGCCAGGCGTTGGGTGTCCTGGCGAGCGGCCGCCAGGTTGGCGTCAGCGGTGGCCACGGCGGCATCGGCCGAAGCCTGCTCCTGCTGCTTGGCCTCGACAGCGCCAGCGCTCATGAACTTCTGCGCACCCAGTTCGACATACCGACGCGCCGTGATGGCCGCCAGTTCGCTGCGCGCCTGAGCGTCGCGTCGCTGCGCTTGCGCCGCAGCGACTACGCTGGACGCCCGTGCCACCGAAGCCTCCAGTGCTGTGGCACGCTCGTCCAGGTCGACCGGGTCCATCTCGGCCAGCAACTGGCCGGCAGCAACCGTGTCGCCGACATCGACCAGCACCTTGCCGACACGGCCGGCAGCAGTCGGCCCGATCAGGTAGGCACGGCGCGCCTCGACCGTGCCGATGCCGAACAGCGACGGCGACAAGCTGCCGACGGTGGCCTGTGTCACCGTCACGCGGGTGGGCGCCAGGGGTCCGGAGCGCATGACCACATAGCCCAACGCCGCGATCAGCAGCACCGCCAACAGACCTAGACCGAGCCGGCGCGACCAGTTCGAGGGGATCTTCATGGTGCCGCCCGAATGCCGCGTAGATAGATGGCGAATACACCCTCGGCCTGCGTCTTCATCGCTGCCGGCTTGCCGGTCATCATCGACTGCATCACCAGGCCCTGGACGATGCCGACAAAGAGCGTGGCGGCGGCTTCAGAGTCGAGCCCGGTAGGCAATTCGCCTGACTTCATGCCGCCCTTGAATTGATTCAGCAGAAGTTGCCGGTAGGCATGCAGCAACGCCCTGACTTCCTGCTTCGCCGGGGAATCGGCGGTCTGCTGCAACTCATGGAAGATGATCCTTGGAGCGCCGGGATGCGCGATCACGAACGCCACATGGGCACGGAACACCGCTTCCAGAGCAAGCACTCCCGAGGTCTCCGCCCGCGCCGCTTCTTCCAGCTTCGCCAGCAGGCTCTCGCGCACCCATTTCATCGCCGCCATCCAGATGGCGTCCTTGGTGGGAAAGTGCTTGAAGACAGCGCCCTGGCTGACGCCGATGGCAGTGGCGATGTCGCCGGTGGTGATCGACACCGGACTGATGTCCCGGACCAGGTTCAACGCGGCCGCGACGATCTCTGCTTGGCGCTCCTCGGTGGGCAGTCTGGTTTGCATGGTGAGTCCCTTTACGGACCATAGGTAAGTGATTGAATACTTGCCATGATACGCGCATGCGGTGCACTCCGCCATCTCCGGACTGAACGTGTCAAGGCTCGGAGTTCGGGCGCGCTTGTGAGTGCGCTCCCGCACAGATGCCCAGGTCTGACTGAGCGCAGGCTAGGCCTCAGGGCGCACTTGCGCCAGTTGACGATGACCAGCCCAGTGACCACGACTCCCAACTTCGAACCTGAAGGGAACTCCGCCCCCGGAACAAGGCCGGACGAGCAGCCAGCTGAAGACACGCCACTGACGAACGCAGAACTGGTGCAGTTGCGTATCCGCGTGATCGCGTTAGAGAACCTGGTCATCGCCCTGCTGGCCGAGGCACCGGATCGACAACTCACCCTGGCACGAGGCATGGCGACCTACATCTCACCGCGAGCCGGTTTCACCCCCCACCCGATCACGCTGCGCGCGGCCGACGAGATGCTGAGCCTGGTTGACCGGGCCGACCGCTACCCCCGCCTATAGCTGCCTCAATTGCCACCATGCACAGCTTCCACATCTACCGCTACGACCCGGACGCCGACGAGAAGCCCCGAATGCAGGTGATTGAGTTGGAGGTGGGCAGCGCTGACCGCATGTTGCTCGACGTGCTGACGCGCCTGAAGGCCATCGACCCGAGCTTCAGCTTCCGCCGCTCCTGCCGCGAAGGAATCTGCGGCTCGGACGCCATGAACATCAACGGCAAGAACGGCCTGGCCTGTGTGACTAACATGCGTTCGCTGCCCAGCACCGTGGTGCTGAAGCCACTGCCTGGCCTCCCCGTGATCCGCGACCTGTTCGTCGACATGACCGGCTTCTTCAAGCAGTACCACTCGATCAAGCCCTGGCTGGTGAACGACGACCCGCCGCCCGATCGCGAGCGACTGCAGTCGCCCGAGGCCCGGGATGAACTCAATGGGCTGTACGAATGCATCCTGTGCGCGTGCTGCTCCAGCGCTTGCCCCAGCTTCTGGTGGAACCCCGACAAGTACGTCGGGCCGGCGGGGTTGCTTCAGGCCTACCGCTTTCTTGTGGACAACCGCGATCAGGCCAGCGGCGAACGACTGGACGACCTTCAGGACCCCTACCGTCTGTTCCGATGCCGAACGATCCTGAACTGCACGGACGTCTGTCCCAAAGGACTGAACCCGGCACTGGCCATCGGCAAGATCAAGGAGATGATGGTGCGACGCAGTGTCTGAGGGCTCCCCCTTTCGGATCCGCAACTCGCAGCAGGCGCCACGTACGGTGCCGCACGGACGGTGGATGCGCGGATGGTCAGCATCGCCGAATGCACTTTTCGTCCCTCCACCGCAATCTCTACCGTCGTATCGGGTGACATCGCATCCATGAGCGCGTACCAGGGTTTCCGGATCTTCAGCCATGTCGTGCTCGGCTTGATGTTGGGGGGCATCGTGTACGCGGCCTACATCGCTGTCACCTACTGGACTGGCATCAGCGTCTGACGCTGCGGGCCTATCGATGAACAAGCGACAGGCCAGACTCTTCGCAATCGGCTCGACCGTGGTGGCTGCCTTGGCCTTCCTGGGGCTGACCATCGACAGCCACCGGCAGTTTCCCAAACTGACCAATGCACAGAACCTCACGCCCGCCGTCACGCACGGCAAGGATGTCTGGCACAAGAACAACTGCATCAACTGCCACACACTGTTCGGCGAGGGGGCCTATTACGCTCCCGATCTGACCAAGATCGCGCAGCACCGTGGCAGGTCCTACCTGGAGGCCTACCTGAAGGACCCGGCGAAGTTCTACGACGAACAGCGGCACCGCCGGCTCATGCCCAAGCAGGACATGACCGACGTCGAGATCGCCGACCTGGTGTCGTTCCTCGACTGGGTGAGCAAGGTGGACAACCAGGGCTGGCCGCCGCGGCCGATCCTGGTCACGGGTTCGGGCATCGGTCCGATGGGTGCGCAGCAGGCCGGCACGGCGTCGGCTCGGCCTGTACCGCCGGCTGACGCCGCACCTGCTGTTTCGGACAAGAGCCCGATTGCGCTGGGTGAGGTCGTTTTCAGAGCATCGGCCCCGGCCTGCGCTGCCTGCCACTCGCTGGTGCCCGGCGCCCAGATGGCCGGGCCCTCTCTGGCGGGCGTGGCCACACGCGCAGAGCAGACCATTGGCGCGGCCGACTACAAGGGCCAGGCCAAAGACGCGGCCGCCTACTTGCACGAGTCCATTGTGCAACCCAGTGCGCACATGGTTGCCGGTGCCATGTACTCGGCCAGCGGGGTGTCGTTCATGCCAGCCACCTACGGCAAGGATCTGACGCCCGAGCAGATCGATCACCTGGTCGCGTATCTCGCGACCTTCAAGTAGTCCGGCGCACGCCGCAAGGAATCACGCCATGCGCTACAGGTCCCAATCGGTTGCCTACTGGTACTTCGCCGTCGCAATGGTGCTGTTCGGCCTGCAGCTGGTGTTTGGCTTGTTGTCGGCGGCCAAGTATCTGGGGCCCGATCCGCTGCTCTACATCCTGCCCTTCGATGTCACGAAGGTCATCCACACCAACTTGCTGATCGTTTGGGTCTTGACCGGCTTCATGGGAGCGACCTACTGGATGGTGCCCGATGAGTCGCGCACCGAGCTGTACAGCGTCAAGCTCGCCTATCTGCAACTGGTGTTGTGGACGCTGATGGGCGTGACGGCGGTCGTGGGTTATCTGTTCCGCTATGGCACCGGCAACAAGCTGCTCGAACAGCCGCTGCCGCACAAGATCGTCATCGTGATCTGCATGCTGCTGTTCCTCTACAACATCGGCATGACGATCTGGAAGTCCAAGCGTTTCACCACCACGGAAGGGGTGTTGATCCTCGGCCTGGGCCTCGCGGCAGTGCTGTACCTGCCGGCGCTGCTGGAATACGAGAACTACACCGTGGCCATCTTCTACCGCTGGTGGACCATCCACCTGTGGGTCGAGGGCGTGTGGGAGATGATCCAGGGCGGCTTCTTAGCCTACCTGCTGATCCGCCTTTCGGGCGCCGACCGCGAGGTGATGGAGAAGTGGCTCTACGTCATCGTCGGCCTGGTCTTCATCGCCGGCATTCTGGGTACGGCGCACCACTACTACTGGGTCGGAGTGCCGTCGTACTGGCTGCCCATCGGCGGCATCTTCAGCGCGTTAGAGCCGCTGGCGCTGGTGGGCATGGCGATCTATGCGTATTCGGCGATGCGCCGTTCGGGCATGTCGCATCCCAACACGCTGGCGCTGCACTGGACGCTGGGCAGCGCCGTGTTCACGCTCTTCGGGGCCGGGCTGCTGGGTCTGGCCCACACCTTCCCCGACGTCAACAAGTGGACCCATGGCACGCTGATCACCGCGATGCACGGCCACGCCGCGTTCTACGGTGCTTACGCGATGATCACGCTGGCAATGATCAGCTTTGCCTTGCCGTCGATGACGCCAGGGCGTTCCGAACAGGGCAGCAGCATCGGCTACTGGTCGTTCTGGCTGCAGATCGGCGGCATGTTTGGCATGACCCTGTCGTTCGCCACCGCCGGCATCCGGCAGGTCTATCTGGAACGGATCCTGGGCATGGGCTACCTGGACGCCCAATTGAAGATCCAGGTTCACTTCGTGATGCTGGTGCTCACCGGCTCGATCTTTGCCATCGGCGTGGGCCTTTTCATCTACGACTTCTTCCGCTACGCCCCACGTTTCGAGGTCGAGGACGACCCGAAGTCGGCCTTGCTTCCGGGCTTGGCGCCTGGCGTGAGGTCGGTGTCCGCGTGACCGACTGGGTATCACCGGGACGCGAGCCGTACTACCTGCCGGCCGGCGAAGAGATCGCGATTTTTCAGCAATGCCACAGCCGCGGTCTGTCGGTGATGCTGAAAGGGCCCACCGGCTGCGGCAAGACGCGGTTCGTCGAGCACATGGCTTGGCGGCTGAAGCACCCGCTGGTGACGATTTCCTGCCATGACGACCTGACGGCCAGCGACCTGATCGGACGCTTTCTCATCCGGCACGACGGCACGGCCTGGCAGGACGGGCCGCTCACGCGCGCCGTGCGCGACGGCGCGCTGTGCTATCTGGATGAGGTGGTCGAGGCCCGCCAGGACACGATGGTCGTGCTGCACTCGCTGACCGATCACCGGCGCTTCTTGCCCATCGACAAGACTGGCGAGACGATTACTGCTGCGCCGGGCTTCCAGCTCATCGTGTCGTACAACCCGGGCTACCAGCGGATGCTGAAGGACCTGAAGCCCAGCACCCGGCAGCGGTTCGTCGCGCTGGATTTCGATTTCCCGCCGGCACCGCAGGAAGCGGCGATCATCGAGACCGAAGCGGCCGCCGACCATGCGACGGCAGTGGCCCTTGTCACTTTGGGTCGTCGGCTGCGCGGTCTGGCCGACCGGGGTCTGGCAGAGGTCCCGAGCACGCGGCTGCTTATCGCTGCCGCAGGCCTGATGGCCAGTGGCATCGGCGCGCGGCAGGCTTGCTACAGCGCCATCGTCTCGCCCTTGTCCGATGACGAATCTCTGGTTGGCGCGATGCGCGACCTGGTCGACGCCACCTTCGTCTGAACGCGGGAAACGTTCAGAAGGACGGACATGGCCGAAGCCGAGGACGTCATCACCGATGCAGCGCTGCATGCGACCAAGTTCGTGCAGGGCATGTGGCGACGGCACCGGGCCCACACGCCCGCAATTCCTGATCTCACGCTGGCAGATCTCGCACCGCGCCTCGACCTGCTGATCATGGCCGTGTTCGGTCGCGCGTGTCCCCTGCGCACTGCCCAGGCACCCGCGCGCGCCACCATGCTCGCGAAGACCTTTCAACGGCAGAACAGCCCCCGTGTGCAAGTCGCGATCCCAGCCACCAACGGCGCCCAAATCTGGTTGCCCGCCGAAACCGGTCTGCCCGATCCGGCAATGGCGCAGGAGCGGTTTCGCACGGTGGCGCTGCAGCAGGCGATGCGCGCGGCTAGGGGCAGCGCTGCCGGCGCCGACTGCGACGCCACGCCGTTGGTGCGTGATCTCTACTTGCTGATCGAGGCCCATGCCGCCGATGCGGACCTGGCGCAACTGCTCCCCGGCATGCGGGCGCCCCTGCTGGCCCTGCGCGCGGCGGCATTGAGCGCGCGCCCCGCCTTGTCGCAATTCCCTGACCAGCGCCAGCCGCTCGAAGCCTGGGTGCGCCGGCTGATGGCCGTACCCGGCTCGGGCGGGGGTACGGATGCCTTGTACAGCCCGTCGCCGGTCATATCTAGGCAACTTGCGCGGGACGTCGCGAGCAAGCTCCAAGGGAATGAGCTGAAAGCCGGCAGGCCCAGCACCCAGCCCTTGTTCAAGGACTGGTGGACAGGCGAACTCCTTGCGCCCGGCGCCGTATCGGGACTTGCGGTTGGCAGTGACAAGCACAGCGACAACGCATCCGACCCAGCATCGGCGGACTCCACCCGCAGTGCGCGTCTGGCGCGCCAACCGAAGGTGCGCGAGGCACCGGACGAAGAAGACGACACGCGGCAGGGTGCCTGGATGATCCAGGCCTCGGCGCCGCATGAAGTCGCTGAAGATCCCTTCGGACTGCAACGTCCCACCGACCGGGATACCCAGACGGCAGCCGACGAATTTGCAGAGTCACTCGCCAAACTCGAGCAGGCGAGACTCGTTTCGACACCCGGTCGGCCGAAGGAGGTACTGCTGTCCGACGACCCACCCGAAGCGCGGATGAAGCACGGCGGCGGCGGGGGCGCCGACGGTTCGGAGCACATCCGCTATCCCGAATGGGACCATCGCGTCCAGGCCTACAACGAAACTGGCGCCATCGTCCGCCTGCTGCCCGCCGCCGACGGCCCACAGCAGTGGGTGGACAGCACGTTGGTCGAGCATCGCTCGATGCTGGATGCGATACGGCGGCGATTCGAGATGCTGCGCGGGCAGCGCACGCCGCTGCGGCGTCAACTGGATGGGGACGACCTCGACCTCGAAGCCTGCATCGACGCGCGTGCGGACCTGCAGGCGGGACATCCGATGGCGCAGGCGCTCTACAGGTCGCAGAAACGAACGAGGCGCGACATGGCCATTCTGCTGCTGACTGACATTAGCGGCTCGACCGACGGGTGGGTCTCCAGCGGCAGGCGCGTCATCGATGTTGAACGCGAGGCGCTGCTGCTGGTGTGCATCGCCCTGGGTGCAATGGGCGAACCGTATGCCGTGCAGGCGTTTTCCGGCCACGGTCCGCGGTCGGTGTCGGTGCGCACCCTCAAGCGTTTCGACGAGCCCTACGGCAATCAGGTCGCCATACGCATCGCGGCGCTTGAACCTGACGAATTTACCCGCGCAGGCGCCGCGATCCGCCATGCCAGCGTAACGCTTATGCGGGAGCCCGCGTCGCAGCGTCTGTTGCTCCTGTTGTCCGACGGCAAGCCCAACGATGTCGATGTCTACGAGGGCCGTTACGGCGTCGAAGACATGCGAAGGGCCGTCATCGAGGCAAAGCTTCAGAGCATCGCACCCTTCTGCCTGACCGTTGACCGATACGCCGCAGGGTACCTTCCGGGCGTCTTCGGGGCCAACCAGTACGCCTTGTTGGCGAAGCCTTCGATGCTGCCGACCGCGTTGCTCGACTGGATGCAACGGCTGGTCATGGCAGGGTAGTGCGTATTCGTCCGGACAACCAAGAAGGTGACAACACCGACCTCGGCGTCACGGTTCTTCGGTTGGTAGCTGCGAATGCACTCTGCTTCCGCCATAGGTTCGACGAGACCGAAACTGCGCGAGGCGCGCGACTCCGAACCGGCCGTTCAGGGGCGTCAGCTTCTGGCCGAGTCGAGCCCGCCAGCTTTCGGATTTGCTCGCACTGAAGCGGCCGTTCAAGACGCAACCTCTGAGGGACTGCTCTCAGGCAGTGAACTTCGCCAAGTGACCACCCGCAACCGGCCATCTGCAGACGTTCAGTACCGGCAGCATTCGGGCACTTCATCGGCCTGCACCACGCGGCGCCGATCAGGCACGTGCACGCAGCTCCCGCACGCCGCGGCCCAGCTTGCGTCGCAACAGGTTGCGAAGGGTCACACCGTCGGAATAGCCGATCTGTGCGGCGATTTGGTCGACGCTCTCGCTGCCGGTTCGCAGCAGATGCACCGCACGCTCGACGCGCAGATCCTGGAAGTACGAGAGGGGTGTCTTGCCCAATACGCTTTGCACGCGCCGCGCCAAGGTGCGTTCACTGGCGCCCGCTGCGATGGCCGCATCGGCGAGAGAGAACCCGTGCGCGAGTTGCTGCCTGGCCCAGCCCTCAAAGCGCTCGACCACCGGGTCGGAATGGGCCAGGTGATCGGGGATCACGAACTCAGCTTGCGAGCCGCGGGCCTCTACCAGCAGGTATCGCGCCGCCAGAGCCGCCAGCGCTGGGCTACGGCTGCGCACGACGCTCAATGCCAGATCGAGATGAGCCAAGGCGGCGCCGGCCGTGGTGAAGCTGGCTGAATTCACAAGCATGCGGGACTCGTCGAGCACCACGTGCGGATAGCGCTGCCGAAACATTGGCGCCAGCCACCACGAAGTTGTGGCGCGTTGGCCATCTAGCAGCGCGCTTTCCGCCAGCAAGAACGTGCCAGTGCAGGCGGCGCCAGCGGCCGCGCGGGCGCTTGACCATTGCTGCAACGCGACGACCGCGTCGGCCACGTCCGCATGCGCGAGACGCGCGGCGAGTGCGTCTGGCATCTTGGCGCCGAGTGCGGGCACCAGAACAACGTCAGGGTTCTGCACGCGGTGCACTGGAACGACCGGTACCGCCAGACCGTGCGCGGTGCGCACGCGACGCCGAACGCCGACCAACGTGACGTTGATGGGCGGCGGCGCCTGTGCGAGCGAGCCTGCCAGTTCATTGGCCGTGCTCAGTGTGTCCATGAGTGCAGCAAGACCCAGGTCGAACACGCCATCGAGAACAAGAAGGTGCAGATTCATGGCGGAAATGATATCAATGTTGTCATTCCTGCCACTCGCAAAAACTGCCCTCGCGCCCGAGACTTCGGGCTCACCAACGCTTTCATCCGTTCAACCAGAGGATCACTCCATGACCAAGTTCGCCCTGTTCGTCCGCCTTGAAGCCAAGCCTGGCCAGGAAGCCGCCGTTGCCGACTTTCTGAGAAGCGCGTTGCCGCTCGCCAACGCCGAATCGGGCACCACCGCCTGGTTCGCATTGAAGTTCGGCCCATCGACGTTCGGCGTCTTTGACGCTTTTGCGGACGAGGCCGGCCGCGAGGCTCACCTGCACGGCCAGATCGCCGCCGCGTTGATGGCGAACGCAGCCGCCTTGCTCAGTACACCGCCTAACATCGAGAAGATCGAGCTGCTGGCGGCGAAATTGCCTGGCTGACGAGCTGTCCGCGGCGGCAAATGTGAAGCTCCACATGGCTTGAGTGATCGGGATGAAGAGGTCCTGTCCTCGTGCGCCGCTCCTTCAAACCGATCTCGATTGAACCGCTCTTGCCGGCGGTGGTCGCAACGAAGTCGTCGCTGCCACAAACCTCCTCTGGGAGCGGGCGGCTAGGCCGCACGGTCTTAACCCGCGCGTGCGCCTCCATCGCGCTGACTACCGTCTACCCGCGTGTGCCGTCCACGGGGCGACCGGCGTACCGGGCCGACCGCTTCGTGACGCCGGAATCAGGGCCGTGGATGCCGGTTCAGGGTCGATCGCCGGCAATGACGAACGACCGCTGACTGGCACCCGACCCCGCGCGCATTTCACGCCGAGGATGTCCAAAGACGACCGGCTGCTCCCAGCCTGAAGCCGCCGAACCTGTGCGTCAGCAACGCAGCGGATGCCGTCGGTCGATTCCGGCGGTTGTGTTAACGGTTTCGGCTGGATACCGGTCATTGCCAGGCACGTGT
>NZ_JAGIXS010000009.1 GCF_030014915.1 Pelomonas sp. V22 | reverse complement strand
TCTTCATGTCCGTCATTCTCCTAGTTGACGGACTTCACTACCTTTACGCTGGTACGGCTAGGAGGGGTCAGGTCAATAGCACGCCAAGTTCGGGCATCCTTCTCGACCATGCGCTCGAGGGCGGCACCCACAAGGTTCTTCAGGGACTATTCGATCAGCGGACAGACGCGCCCTCCCTGGAACTCGGAGAGCCTGAGGTCGGTTGGACTGAAAGCGGCTTGACGTACGAGCAAATCGCCACAACGGCGCTCGCAGAAAGCGTTGAGACGGCCTACGAGTTCGCTTATTTCGGGCACCTCAATACCGACGTGAGCGACTGGGACAGCGAGTCCACGCCAGCCTGGATCACGCGGGTACTCGTTGACTTGGGCAACTCGGAGTTCGTCGCGGAATGGGAGGAATACTCCAAGTGCAAGGAGAGCATCCGACGTTGCCAGCAGGTGTTTGAAGCAGCTCAAGCCCGATTGGTGCTTGAGGGCCTCGAAGCAGAGGGCGATCGTTTCATGGATTGGCACGGACCAAACACCCCTGGCCTGTCATTTCGGCAAATGTCACTGCTGTCCGGGATGACGGAGGCCAGCCTTCGAACGCTGGCGGGCGGCAAACGCCAAAACCCGTTGGTGACGCGCACGGAGGGCAGAAACGCATTCATCACCCCCGATGACGCAAAAGCCTGGCTGATCTCCAAGGGGCGATATGTGCCGATCAAGCACACAAGCCGACATGGGCGCCATGACCCGACCACGCATCGCTTTCAATCCGCAGACGAGTTGATTGTGTCCCTGAACCAGAGGTTGCGATTCCTGCTCTCAGAACCACACGCCGTCGCCCTTTCAGTGGCACTCCAAGCAATCGGCATTTCGGTTGTGTCTGGTCAACCCGGTGGCCTCGGACCTCACTTGGACATCCCCGAATCCGCACTGGACGACGCCAATCTGATGTCACGACTGGGGACCGTCCTGGCGCTGCCAGGGGAACTGCTCGCGCTTCGCGCAGCGGAGGTTCGTGCGGTCGAGCGGCTGCGCGCCATTGAGCGGCAGATCAAAGCCTTGGACGCAAGCACCGCCAAGTAGCCACCTGACATAGGGCCCTGCAACGGGTTCATTCGCTGTCAACGCCGCCCCCTCAACGGCGGCCTCTTCCATCCAGTTTTCAGGAGCGATGACATGACCACACTGAAGGGAATTCGCCAGCTTGCGTGGAGTCACGAGTTCGACCGTGCAGATGAGGCGCTAGGCACCCACTCCGGCCGCATCGAACGGGTTCGCCGCACGGCTGCACTTCGTCGCAGAGGCTGCCAGCCGGCAACGGCACTGCCAGCACCGACACGGGCTCCAGCAGTGGCGACCACAGAAGAGGTCGCTCCGAACGTTCCCGATTTGTCGAACCACGGCCTGAAAAGGTTGCAGCAGCGCGGAATCACCATGGATCAGGTCGTGACCATCCTGGACTACGGACGTGAGCAGCGCGCCTACGGCGCCTCGCGCTACTTCCTTGACAAAAAGAGTCGTGAGCTCCTGGCGGTGCACATGCCGACTGCGCTGCGCACGCTTCCTTCGCTGGACATTCAAGTCGTGGTGTCCGATCACGGAACTCTCATCACCGCAGCACACCGAACCAGGCGAATGCGAAGGCATTGACCCAGCTTACCGAACCGCCGTTCGTCGACCGACCAACCTCCTTCACCCAAAGCCAACCACGAGCAGCCATCAAATGAACCTGCCCAGTCTCATTCCCACTGCCGCGACTGTTGCCGAGCCCTACATCACCCTGAGGCGCGCGCATACCTCCCGAACATATGACTACGCCAAGCGCGGCATGTTCGACTTGCCAGTTTTTGAGTCCGAATTGCACGCACACAAGTGCAAGATCGGCGAGTCCTGGATCTACTTCGCCATTCCCGAGGGTGCCAATCCAAAGGCACTCCAGCCGCAAGATCGCCTCTATGTGGGCGCCCAGACTCAGGACCGCATGTTTCGCGGCGACAGGATGCGTGGCGAGAACTTCCACCACGCCCAAATGCGAGCCGGTAATGGCGTTGACACGCCACATGCGCTTCTGCTCAGCGGCAAGTCCATTGTGATTTTCCGTTCGGCTGCACATCGCCTTGCCGAGGTCATCGAAGCAGACCCGGCACATGCCCGCCTACGGACTCTCGCCGAGCAACCGAGAACCACGAGAAAGCACCTTGGCTGGTGGTACGAGCAATATGTGCTGCACTCGGAACCCGGCCAATGGCGGTGGAACACCGCGCCTGCAGACACCGCTTTGGGCCGCTTGTTCGGTCGCTGACATCTAGATCCACTCGAGCCGAATGGGCGGGTTGCGCGAATGGGCAGTCCGTCCTTCGGCCATGACTTTCTTAGGGAGAAATTTGAAATGCACGAGATCATGTGCCCGCACTGCAGCAAGGCCTTCAAAGTGGACGAGGCGGGTTACGCCAGCATCTTGAAGCAGGTACGCGACAAGGAGTTTGATGCCCAACTGCACCAGCGTCTGGCACTGGCCGAAGCCGACAAGCAATCAGCCGTTGGCCGAGGCCACGCTGGACAACGCGATCCTGAAAGAGATCAACGCAAAAAAAAGTGGTGAGCCCGCTGGCTCGACTTGCCCAGGTCGCCTTCGCTCGCGAGCGTGGCCTGAGTCTGCGCCGGGCTTGCGGGCTGGTCGGCATGGCTGCTGGGTGTCCGCCGCGCGTGCGGGAAATCAAGTTTCTCGGCGTTGCACTGCCGGACGGTCCGGCCACTCGATCCATGGCCGAATGCCTACGCATAAACATTGTTTTTGCAACAACAACAAGAAAAAGCCCCATTAAACATTGCAATTGCATTTATTAAACTGAGCACTAATAAAAACTTGCAAAACAACGATAAGAGGTACATTTGCTCTATACGATTGACAAACAAATGATTAACAGAGCAACAGAAGTAACGGTCGACGAACTGCAGGCGCAGTTGGGCGAGCAGGTGCGGCGCGCACGGGTGGCGGCGGAGCTGATGCAAGCTGAGCTGGCCGAGCGGGCCAACGTAAGCCTGAGCGCGGTGAGTTCCCTGGAGAAGGGCCGGGCTGTGAACACGCACACCCTGATCGCCGTGGTCAAAGCGCTGGGCCTGGAGGACTGGCTGCACAACCTGAGCCCCGAGGTCACCGTGAGCCCCCTGCACATGGCAGCAACCGGGAACGCGGCGCCCCGCCAGCGCGTGCGTCGCCCGAGCAACAAGCGGAACAGCTGATGGCCACCTCGAAGAAATCCTCAAGCACCTACAAGCCGCTGATGGCCGTAGACGTCCTGCTGTGGGGCCAGCGCGCGGGCGCGGTTGCCCAGGCGACGAACATGCGCACGTTCGCCTTCCAGTACGACCCCAAGTGGCTCGCCACCCGCATCGAGCCCTCGCCGCTGATGATGCCGCTGCGCCAGGCGCCCTACGTGTTCCCGAACCTGCCGGTCGAGACATTCAAGGGGCTCCCAGCCATGATCGCTGACGCATTGCCTGACCGCTTCGGCAACGCAGTGCTGGACAGCTGGTTGGCCAGCAAGGGCGTTCGACGCGAGGACATCACCGTGATTGACCGGCTCGCCTACATGGGCAGTCGCGGCATGGGCGCCCTCACCTTCAAGCCCACGCGCGGCGGGTCAGAAACCAAGTCCTCGATCATCGAAGTGGCCAAGCTAGCCCATCAGGCCCGCGAGGTCATCACCGGCACGCTCGCCGATCCGAACGACCCTGAAGCCCTGTCCCTGCGCGAGCTGATGCGGGTGGGATCCAGCGCCGGCGGCGCGCGCGCCAAGGCCATCGTGGCCTACAACCCGGACACCGGGCAGCTGCGCTCTGGCCAGGTGGACGCCCCCGAGGGCTTCAGCCACTGGCTGCTCAAACTTGACGGGATCGACCGGGATGCCAAACTCGAAGCGCCGCAGACCTATGGCCGCGCCGAATACGCCTACTTCCTCATGGCCCGGCAAGCCGGCATCGACATGAACGAGTGCCGGCTGATCCACGATGCGGAGCGGGCGCACTTCATCACCAAGCGATTCGACCGCGTGGGCAATGAGCGGCTGCACATGCAATCACTGTGCGCGATGGCACACCTCGACTTCAACCTGGTCCGAGGGAACTCCTACGAGCAGCTCTTTCAGGTCATCGAATCCCTGAACCTTGGCCTGGACGCCCGCCGGCAGGCCTTCCTTCGGATGGCCTTCAACGTCGCCAGCGTGAACCACGACGATCACACGAAGAACGTGGCCTTCCTGATGGACCAGAAGGGCGAGTGGAGCCTGGCACCTGCCTACGACATGGCCTTCAGCTTCGACCCCAACAACACCTGGTTGCGCCAGCACCTGATGAGCGTGGATGGGGAGGTGCTGGGCATCACGCGCGAGAACCTGATGAAGGTGGCGGATCGCTACGGCGTTCCCGGCGCCAAGGCGCTGCTGCAGCAGGTCCTGGCCGCGGTGGACGATTGGCCTGCATTTGCCAAGGTTGCCGAGGTTGGCGGCGACAAGACCAAGGCCATCCACGAGGCAACTCAGGCCGCCATGCAGCCCTTGCGATAGCCTCGATAGCCTGGGCCCGGCCGTTCAGCCCAGGTTCCAGAAGCCGCTCGGTACTGGAAGGCACCATCGATGATGGCCCAGACGTGCGAAGCCAAGAACATTTCAGTCGGCCGCACCAAGGCACTGAGGCCGAGCGGCTGTTTTGCGCTAGCCAACGTGAGTTGGGTTCACTCGGATGCGCGACATAGCCATAGGCTACATACCTCTGGCGCGATTACGAGAGCCATAGAATGACTTCGACGTTGCTCTGCGGCGTCCCTGCTTTTCCTCCCTGAGCAGGAGCCTGACTTGATGACAGCGAAAAGGCATTGAGCCCTGGCCGGTGGTCAGGGCTTAATGAGATGGTCACCCCATCTCTGTGTTTGCCCCGAACACCCCGGTGACATAAGTTGCCGGGGTGTTCTTCTTTGTGGCGGAGGTCATCATGGACTCTGTGACGCTGGTCGGCATCGACCTGGGCAAGCACTCTTTTCATCTGCACGGTCAGGACCGCAAGGGCCAAGCCGTGTTCCGCAGGAAGCTCAACCGCAAGCAGTTCCTGGAGTTCTTCGCCAAGTTCCATCCCTGTACAGCCGTGATGGAGGCTTGCGCCGGGGCCCACTACCTGGCGCGCAAGCTCATCGCAATGGGCCACGACGTCAAGCTCATCTCGCCGCAGTACGTGCGTCCGTTCGTGAAGGGCAACAAGAACGACTTCATTGACGCCGAGGCGATCTGCGAAGCCGCCTCAAGGCCCACGATGCGCTTCGTGCCGCCCAAGACGGAGGGCCAGCAGACGCTGTCGACGCTGCACCGCGTGCGCGAATCACTGGTCCACGACCGCACCAAGACGGCCAACCAGATGCACGGCTTCTTGCTGGAGTTCGGCATCAGCCTGCCCGTCGGCTTCGCCGTCATCAAGAGGCTGCCCGCCTTGATGGCAGAGCATGAAGACCTGCCGCCACAACTCATCCTTGTGCTGCACAGGTTGCACGAGCATTTCAAGTACCTGGACGACCAGATCGCCGAGATCGAGAAGCAACTGGGGCGCCAGGTCCGCCAAGACGAATTGGGCCAGCGACTCATGACGCTGCCCGGCGTAGGCCCCATCACCGCCAGCGTGCTTGCAGCCGAGATGGGCGACGGACATCAGTTCGCCGCCAGCCGCAACTTCGCCGCCTCGCTGGGCCTGGTGCCGCGCCAGTACAGCACCGGCGGCAAGGCCACGCTGCTGGGCATCAGCAAACGCGGCGACAAGAACCTGCGACGGCTGCTCGTGCAGTGCGCCCGCGCCTTCATGCTGCGCTTAGACAAGGACACAAGCCCCCTGGCCGACTGGGTGCGCTCGCTGCTCACGCGCCGCCACTCCAACATCGTGGCCTGTGCGCTGGCCAACAAGCTCGCGCGCATGGCCTGGGCCTTGGCACGTGGGCACACAGTCTACGAACCCAGCCATCTCAAGCCTGACTTGGCAGCAGGCTGAACGACGCCCTTCCTTCAACGAACACCCAACGGGTTTTGCGACCGCTGTAGCAGTGATGACGTGAACGGCCCATTCGGCCTGGCAGGCATCCAGACAAAGAAATCGGCTCTTGAAGCCGCGGGCTTTTTAGGGACTGCCAGGCGCGACTCTCATCGTGGCGCGGGGACTATTCATCCCCACTCAGACGCCGGATAGATTTACGCAAGCCACCTTCACCTCGGAGCCGCCCCAGCCCTTGCAATAACGGGGGTGACCATAGATTTTCTTTGGCTCTTTGCCCGTTCGGTAGTGACGGGCTCACGCCATGAGCCAGCGAGCGGGCATTGTGACCAGGGTACGGCGGCAAGCCGGGAACGTCCTGGAGTGAGCGATGCGGGAACAAGACTGGAAGCGGTGGCTGGAGCGCCTGCAGGAGCTCAGCCCCGGGCAGCGCCAGGCGCTGATGGCGCAGTTGCATACGCCCGACGAGCGTCAGCAGGTGCAAGAGCAGATTGACCAAGCGGGCGGGACGCCCGTCGGCTGCCCGCACTGTGCGGGCGAGCGTGTGGTGCGCAACGGGCAGGCCGACGGACTGCAGCGCTACAAGTGCCGAGGCTGCGGCAAGACGTTCAACGCCCTGACGGCCACGCCGCTGGCGCGGCTTCGTCAGCGTCACAAGTGGCTGGAGCAGGCCCGGGTTCTCGACGAGGGCTTGAGCGTGCACCAGGCGGCCGAGCGCCTGCAGGTGGCGCCCAGCACCGCATTCCGCTGGCGCCACCGCTTCCTCAGCCTGGCGCAGCAGGCCAAGTCGGCGCTGCTCAGCGGCATCGCCGAGGCTGACGAGACCTTCATCCTGCGCTCAGCCAAAGGGCAGTGCGTGAGCGGGCGTAAGCCCCGGCGCCGTGGCGGCCACGCCAGCACCCGAGGCACCAGCGACGACCATGTTCCCGTATTGGTGGCCCGAGACCGCTCTGGCGGCAGCACCGACTTCATCCTCGGGCGCGCCTCCAAGCGCGAAATCCTGGCCTCGCTTGCCACCGTGCTCGCCCCAGACGCCGTGCTGTGCACCGATGGCAGCTCCGCCATGGCCACGGCCGCCATCGCAATGGGCATCGAGCACCATGCCTTGAACATGAGCACCGGCTCGCGCGTACACGGAGCCTGGCACATCCAGAACGTCAACGCCTACCACTCGCGCCTCAAGGGCTGGCTGCGGCGCTTCCGTGGCGTGGCGACCAGCTACCTGCACCACTACCTGGGCTGGTTTCGTGTCGTTGACCGCTGCGCTCCCGCCCACCTGCCCCCGGAACAATTCCTCAGCCTCTCCCTCGGACGATTTGCTCATCCATAGGCAATGCGCAAAGAGCCTTTTCTTTGCTGGCGCCTGCAAGGCGCCGCGGGAAGTTGGACCGAAGATCCTAGCTGGATTGCTTGTTCACCTGGCGAAGGAACTCAGTCACCAGGCCACTGACGTTTCGCAACTCGAGCGCTCGCTCCTCAGGGTCTTCGATGCCATGGAACGCCGCGTATCGACCCGGGCCGTCCTTTTCGTGGCCCGGCGTGAAATCGTCGTCGCAAAACTTGGCCTCAAGGACCTGGAGCGCTTTGCGAAGCGGTGTTTCATGCTTGCCTGTGGCCAGCCTTTCGGCGAACTCCGCAGCAATGGAGTCGGGCGCACCCTTGTAGTATCGAAGCACGTGCACCAGGTCGGCGACGTCCTTGCGCTCGTAGCGGTACTCCAAGGCCAGCGCTTTTAAAGCAATGAATGCCACGGCATCGGCATGGCGAACCGTCTCGATGGTCGTTCCATCGCCGTCCGGTCGCTTGATGCGCAGTTCTTGCTCCAGGTACCAGTCGCTCGCCAGGCCGGCGTGCGGAATCCTGCATGCCGAAATATCTTCTCCGTCCAGTGGCACCAGGCCCTTTTCGTTTGGATCGTCGGTGTTGATCAAGAACTCGACGACGATGCGCTCACCGAGCACGTCGCAGGCCCATTGCCACGAACTCGGCGGCTTGCCGTTGGGTGTGTGACGTCGAAACCCTGCCTTCTTGAGCTGGTCTCGCAGCGAGCTGTAGTCCTCGCCGGCGGCGAGGACTGCTACATCGAGGACGACGTCCACGTCGGTAGTGCCGATATGCTCGGGCACATCTGGAGGAGCTTCAGGCGCCAGGTATCTGGGCACGAGCCCGCCGATCAGGCGCAGCGTCGGCTTCAGGGTGCCAAAGGCTTCCAGCAAGAGCACCAGTGCGGTCTCGCAGGCCAGCGTCTTTTCCTTCTTGTACGCCTCGGCAGTGGGGTGCTTTTCAGTCATGGTCTCTCTCTTCCAGCTTGAAGATTTGGCTGCGGTACTCGCGGGCCAGTTCCTTGTTTCGGCCCACGCCGTCGAGCAAGTCCAGGTACTGGATGAAGGGACTGGCAAAGCGTGATTTGGGACGCTCTGCTTGTTCGTCGAGGAACTGCAGTGAAGTCCCTGTGCGCTCGACAAAGGTGATGTTCGAGCCTTTGTCCGCGGGCTCGAGGGCCATCCCTTCGGCCCAGGGCAGCGACAGCCCGGGCGGCACGATGACCAGGACCCGGTCGACGGCGGTCAGATGGGGGACCCGGGCATTAGCGGCGGCTGTGCCTGAGATCGCCCAGCCTTGGCGGTTCTCCAGCTTTTCGAGCATGCGATCGACGATCCCCCCCCGTCCGCCGGCGTAGGTGTACCAGCGCGTCCGCGGCTCGGACCGCGCACGGCGCATCCATTCGTCGCCCCAGGCATCGAGCAGGCCTGCTGGATTCTTGAGTCGACGTCGTTGTGAGGGCCCCGTTCCGGTCGCCTCGACCCATTCATGTTTCTCAAGCTCTTGCAGAGTCTTGGATACCGTGAAGGCCGACGTCTCAGCCAGGTTTGCCAGTTCATTCCCGGCCAGCCAAGCACGCGCACCGGCCCGATGCCAATGCATGAGTAGCGCATGGACTACTTGCTCGCGGGCGCCGGTAAAGACGCTGCCGATTTTTCGATCTAGGGCCCGTTTGGATGGGCGCTCGATATCGATGAGCCAGGTTCCGAATCGAAAGAACAGCGTGCCTGACGAGGCCTCGAAATAATTGACCCCGCACTCCCGCAGCACGTCCCTCGCCGTGCCCGTGAGGTAGTTCGCAACGACGACGGGGGCCGCGGGTGGCCTATCGTGCGTCCCTTGAGCGTTGAATGCTTTTAAGAACTCGACCAAGCGACGGGCATCGCGCGGATAGGTGGCGTCCTCGGCTTCGACCGCAATGGGAACGATGTCCGGATGGTTGGGCATCCTGACGCGCAGGAGCGCATCCAGCCGCTGGCGATCGTCAAACGCCACCTCGTCCTTTTGGTCGATGAGTTCGCTTCCAGTGGCCGCCTGCAGGGCGGCCAGAAAGTCCTGCACCAACACTTGCTCAGCTTCGCGCATGACTACATATTAGCTGTACAGCTAATATTTGTCAATTGACTAAGTTAGTCGGTTGGCCAATGTTAGCTGAACAGCAAATGTTCACCTCCTACCTAACAAGCAGTGATTGCCAACCCAAAGCTGCAAACAGCAGCTCCAACCTAAGCTCTGCTGGCTATCTGCGATCGACACGCTACACCGGCGCAGCTTCCGGCGCAGAAAGATAGCCCCGCTCCAAGCCGATCTTGTTGAGAGCCTCCCCCCAGGCATGGCTGTAGAGGAACATCGACCAGCAGACTTCGACAAACTCCGCGCCTGTAAAGACAACGCGCTCGCCGAGATTGAAGGCCTTGCTCTGCTCTTCGACCTTGAACAACACCTGCGCCTCTTTCTCGAGGGCTCGGCCAAGCACCAGCGGGAATTCGCCATCCTCGGTGCGAAGGACCACCGCCATCCGTCGCCAGCTAACCACCAATGCATCGCCGCAGGTGAGGTCGCGTTCCGACACGATGCCGCGTCGGTGGACCAGGCAGTTCCTGGCCACAGTGACGGACAACACGTGCTCGTTCAGGGCGGCGTCGACGCTGGCATCAAAGCTCCTTAGCAGCGCCTCCAGCTTGTCAGGGAATCCCAGGCGATGGAACTTCTTCGCCGCGAAGTCCATCTCCTGGATCCAGCTGGCGCCCGTGAGCGCTTCGCCCTTCTTTTCCCGGTCCCCCAAGGACCACAGTGCCAGCACTTGGCGAACCGATTCCAGAAAGGTGCCGACAGATTCGATGGCGTCCCTGAAGCCATTGCCATAGACCCAATCTTCGTAGTCCGCACGGGCCTGATTGCTTGAGTTCCATGGGCGCGCGTTTCCGAATCGGTACTGCATGGATTCTGAGCGAATGGCCAGCGCATCGTCGTCCAACGTCACGGGTGATTGGATGCCAACAGCAACCAGGTTCGTGATGCGCTGAATGTCCCGGTGCAAGGTACCTAGCACCGCATCCATGTTCACGTTGACCAGCACTTCTGTTTGCTCTGATGCGTCTTGATCGGCTAGTTCTGATTCTGCTGCCATGCAGGCCCTCAACGTATGCGTTAGATGGTTGGATCGTAGCGACACCACTAGCGAACCGCTTTACCCAAACACCCTCTCCACATCACGCCGGCGCCGCCTGGCCTCCGACCGGTCGTAGATCGCGGTTGTCGCATCGCTTGCATGCCCCAGGTTCTGCCGCAAGATCCCTCGATCACCGCCGGCCTCGACGAACTTACGCCCGTGCGTGTGCCGCAGCCAGTGCGGCGACGCCTTGCGGATACGGGCCGCAGCTGCGGGGTCAGTTGAATCGACCTCATCGGCGCAAGCCTGCAAAGCGTCCTTCATGAGTTCGTAGACCCGTGCCGGCGACATCGGCCGCCGGGGATCTTCAAGGGCTGATAGCAGTGGCATCTCTGCATCGACATCGTCAATGCTCTGCCCTTCTTCCAACGCGCCCTTCCAGACCAGATGCTCAAACACCTGCTGCGCCAGGCGTTTTGTCAGCGGCACTTCTCGCTGCTTGCCGCCCTTCCCTTCAACCAGCATCCCCCACGCCAGCTCGCCCTCGTCATCCGTGTCCTGGCGCAGCCAGGACACCTTGGCATTGGCCAGCTCCGCCTCGCGCATGCCAGTCCCCAGCGCCAGGCGGAACATGAAGAGCAAGCGCACGTTTGCCCCCGTCTGTGGCCGCTCCTCGAGCCAGGACTTGACCAGGTCCCATTGCTTGTCCGACAGCGACCGCAGCTCCTGCATCGGCAACGCAAGGCTCGGCGCAGGGACCATGTCCCAAGGGTTGCTGTCCAGATAGCGAACCTTGACGAGCCAGGTGCAGAGCGACGCAACGATCACTTCCGCCGACTTGCGAGACCTGGCACTCAACGGCCCTTCGAAGGGTCGCCACTGATCGCTCCATCGCTGTGCTGACTTCGCCCCGATCCACATCGGCCCCGGGTTCGATAAAAACCTGCGGTACTCGGTGCAGTCTGTGTGGTCGAGGTCACTGAGGGCTTTGCGGCGCTCAAAGAGTGCCCACAGGAGGAATCGCTCCGCCTCCTTTCGGTAGGCCCGGAAAGTGTGAGCGTTGCCAGTGTCACCAACAGGTCGCCGAAGCTCCAGCCATTCGTTCACCGCCTGGTGGTCGTTGCGCGCCTTGGCCTTGCAGCGATCCGCTGGCGCTCTGTTCGACCCCTGCTCTCCCGATAGCGCGTAGGGCACCTGCAGCCGCTCGATTGGGACGACCCCGATGGCCGACTCGGGAGACATGACCAAGGCGGGCAGCTGGGCCCGCGGCACCAGGGCAACGACGGGAACCATGCCGAGGGTGGCTTCGTGCTGCTGCAGCCAACGCACCAGGCGCCCTGCCCTCTCCTCACCAATGCGTGGGACCTTGCGGTACCAACGATAGCCGTGAGTGCGCACGTAGTAGCTCAGGTCGAGCAAGCGTGAGATGCCGACTGCTTGTAGTCGTTTGGCCATCTCCGCGTCGAGCCATGCTTCGACCTGGTCCGCAGGTTCAGGCGAGCTGGCAGCCAGGACCTCGAGGCGCTTGAGCGCTTCGAGCTGGCGCTGAATCAGTCGGCCGCGGCGCTTCAGGGCGCGGTTTTCGGGCGTGTCTCGTCGGCGAGTTGGAGCACCGTCCTGGGGTGCGACCGTCGTAGACGGCACCTTGCCGAACTGCTCTTCCCAAAGCTCGATGAGCTCGGCCTGGCTATAGAAATCAGGATCCTCGAGCGTCTCGGCGAACTGTTCGAGAGTCGGCACCGGCGATGACTTCACTGCCGGATGTACTGACTTCATTGCATTCGGCAATGAAGTCAGTTCGTTTTGCGATGACTTGATGCGGCCAGGATCTCGGCGCAGCAGCGCTGCCACCTGCGGGTCCCCGTGGCGCTTGGCCACCGAGACGAGCACATCCAGCAGCGTGCGCGTCGTCGAGCGGATGCGGCGCAGATCCGCCGGGCCGCGTGCCAGCATGTACCTGTCCCACGCCTCGTGAATTTCGATGCCCTGCAGCCAGGCCGTCAGAAAGCGAAAGTCCGCCGCCGCCAGCCGGGGGCTGGCACCGGGTTGGACATGCGAGCGTGTGACCATCGTCGAGACCCCCCGGTCGATGAAGGGGGTCAGTCGTTGCCGACGACCGCCGGTGTCGCCACGAGCTCGATGAAGGTGTGGGACACGCCCCGCTGCACGCACTTGGCTTGTAGCCGGTGCCCTGCTTCCGCGTCCTCCTCATCCCAGCTGAGCGTGGCGATCAGCTGCTCGTTGCTGTCCTCTTCCATCTTGAACGTGTAGCTGCGCCGCGCATGCGCGCCCTGCCATTGCTCGAGTGCGTTGACCGCGTCGGTGCTGGCGCTTTCGCGCGCCATCACGACGGCGATGCCCTCGCCGCGGGTGAATTGGTAGCGAGCGGACTGAATGGCCACGGTGTCCCCTTCTGGCGGCGTGTGTCGAATTGCCTTGTGCGACAAGGCCTTAGGTCGCCTCGATTTCAAAAAGGCCGAGATGACGAATAAAAGTGTACACCGTGATAATAATAGTTATCACGGTATGCTTTTGATGGTGCGAGTTTAATCGTCCCTACTGGGGACGACAGCTCCAGTTGCTGGCCAGCCACCGCCTGCCCTACTAGGGCAGACAGCCATCCAGGCCTCCTCACAACTCAAATTGCCGGCGTTTCTGGCGTCTGCCCTAGTAGGGCAGACGCTCCTTCGAGCACGTTTTTTAAGGCCGAAGGCGTCGGGATCCACCACCGTCCCTACTAGGGACGCAGCCAACTACTCATGGGCCCACTTGGTGACCAGGCCGCTGGCCCGCCACCGCCTGCCCTAGTAGGGTCAAAGCATCTTTCAGGACGTTTTAAGGCCGCATGCCTCACGCAGCGCCGCCCTCGCCAGGAGTTCACTTGGCTTTGATGTCGCAACTCATCTGAAAGACAATCTTCGTATGAAGACCCCCCTCATCCCGCAGGTGCGGATCGAGCCCCAGCTCCGCGCCGACCTCGAAGCCGTCCTGCGCGAGGGTGAGACCCTGTCCGAATTCGTCGAGTCTGCGGTACGCGGTGCGGTGGAGCTCCGCCTCGTCCAGAGCGCGTTCGCAGCCAGGGCCGATGAAGCCTGGGAGCGCTTCCAGCGCACCGGCGGCGGCAGGCCGGCTGAAGACGTCATCGCCGACATGCGGGTCCGCCTGGAGACCCGGCGTATGGAACTTCAGGGCAAGCACAACCCGGCCGAGGGAAGAGCGCCGAGCTGAGGTTCGTCAACGGTGCTCAAGACCCCGTCCATCGTAAAACGGGTCAAGAATGGGGCAGCCCTCAAATGCTCTAAAGCGCATGGGCACCTTTAGCTCCTGCTAAATATTTGTTGACGTCTCTGGCCGGGACGCAGACAATTACTCCACCACTCATCCCTTTCGGTGTCATTAGGTTGGCTCTCGATTGGGACGGAAAAGCCGCTCTTACGGGCGGCTTTTTCACATCCAAAAAACAATCGTGGTGGCACCCAAAGCTCCATCCAAAAGCACCGCAACTGCGACGACCGCGAGGAACAACGAGCCCTCGTGGTGGCATCGCTTTTGGAACAGGATCATTGGCAGGCGGGACGCCCCCAAGCCTCCTCCCAAGAGACCGGCGAAGGTCGGCGTCTACATCGACGGCTACAACCTTTACTACGGGCGCCTGCGAGGCACCCCGTTCAAGTGGCTCGACCCCGTCAAACTCATCGATGACATTCTGGTTGCGCGGGACCAGAATGAGAGTCTGGAGTGCGTCCACTTCTTCACCGCGCATGCTCTGGCCACCTTCGCTTCTCATGGCAAAGCCTCTGAGCAGGCCCAAGCCGGCTATCACCGCGCACTGATGGCAAGGCATGGGGCTCGGATGGAAATGACCTTTGGGAAACACAGCTACGACAAAGGTGGCTCCCTCCTCCCGGAGTTCATCGCTGGACAGCCTTACAACCGCCTAAAGCGAGTCCGAGTGTGGCACCTCGAGGAGAAGAAGACTGACGTGAACCTGGCCATCCGGATGTACCGCGATGCTGCTCAGGGGCGCTTCGACCGGATCATCCTGGTGTCCAACGACTCCGACGCCGAGCCGGCGCTGCAGGCGATACACGATGATTTCCCGCACATCATGATCGGTGTGGTGATGCCCATTCACCCACCGCCGCCTGGGAAGGCCGTTCACCGGCGGGCGAGCGCATCGCTCGCCAACCTGGCCACCTGGACCATCGAGCAGCTCACGGATGCACAACTGCAGGCTGCCCAGCTGCCACCTGTTGTGCCCACTAAGAAGCAGCCTGTCCGAAAGCCCGCCCACTGGTGACGACACAGAGAGAAAGCTCTAAGGCCACAGTCCCGAGGTTCCTTGAGCTTGGCCTATCTTTCATCTGACCTGGTCGTTGGCGTGAGGCTGTAAGAGCGCGATTGAGGACTTCAAATGCGAAGGGGTGGCAACCTGGTTGCCACCCCTTCGTTGAGCCAATCCACCAGCTGTCACGTCGAGTGGCAACCTGGTTGCCACTCGACTATTCCAGGACCTTTGCCAACGCTGAAAGAATCACCTCCATCCGGTCATCAGGAGCGGCTCCAGCCTCAAGCTGGATGGTCAGGCGCCCTGCCCTGTCGCGTGTCCAACTTCCAACTCGCTTGGCTCCAACCGTTATTGGTTGAGGTTCATCCTTTGCTGAAACGGCATCGGCAGCTTGCAGCGCTTGAACGACGGCACCAGGCGTCAATCGAACGGCTTGCTGCCGTAGCTTGTCGGCTCGACGTAGAACGCCTTTGCGGTCTCGGTCCAGCTCTGCAGCGATGATCTTTGCATGTCGATGTTGAATTTCAAGCGGGGTCCGGAAGCACTCAAGAATAGAAGGCGGCAGGTCAGCTACAGCTAGTACGTTGGCCACCCATGTGTGTGAGACACCAAGCGCCTCAGCTAGGCGCCGATTGGACTGATACATGCCAGCATCAAGAGCCCTCCGGTACATCGTCCCCTGTTCGAACGGCGACAAGTCCGCGCGTTCGCGGTTCTCTCGGTCCATCGCGGCAAAGAGCTCGAGGTCAGTGATCGGTGCTGTTTCAATCGTGGCAAGGACTGGAATACCCAGCTCCAGACACGCTCGATGGCGTCTATGGCCGAACACGATTTCGAACTTGCCCGGCTGGCCGACCAAGGGCCTCACGCTAATTGCCTGAACGTTGCCACCGCTCAGGGCTATGTCGGACTTCAGTCGTTCGAAGTCAGCGCGCTTGAATGCATCTGGATGCCGATTTGCCCATCCAGTTGGGACGACGTCGTTCGGGTCGAGCTTGCGTGTCTGCGGAATCTTCTCTAGCTCTCGCAGCCGGTCATTTGCACTTGCCAGCTCGCCTTCCAGGCCGAGAATCTTCGTCCGAACCTCAAGCATTTGCCCCGGCCCGGTCCGCGGCATCAGCCCAGGCGCTGCCGGAGGCAGCGTTTGGCCAGGGCCAGCTGGCGGGACAGATGGGGTTGCTGCAGGTCGAGCGGTAGAGCGACTCTGGACCGCTGGAGGAAGCTCAAGGCCTTCCGTCATTTGAAGAAGCTTAGACCTGGTGCTCATGCGTGGATCTCCTGGCAACCTGGTTGCCACTCAGCGAAAAAATCACCACAGAAGGGGAGGGTAGGGAGGCGGGCTGGCAACCGGGTTGCCACATTCAGGTCGGCGCTCATGCTGCCGCCCCACGCGACTTCCAGGCCTCTACCACCGACTCTTCGATGAGGTCGACGAACCGGTCGTACGCGTCTGCAGCGCGCTTGTAAGTCTTGGCTGAACCGTCGTACTTCTGGACGTCGTAGACCGTCGCGAATTCGGCGGCCTTGTTGCTCGTGACCGTGGTTTTCGGAATCTCAACCGGTAAGACGAATTCGCCGTAGGTTGCCTGAATCCACTGACGAACGGCGGGTGACGCCGCATCCGCCTGGTCAACTCGGCTCAGGAGGACGTGCAGAAAGTCGAACACCTTGCCTGGCCCGCCCAGCTGTTGCTGATCCAAATTCGCGCCGAGATCGGCGAGCAGCGCCCAAAACTGGGCCGAGCTGGCAAAGTCCAAGCCGCTCGGTGGAATGGGTACAACGATTCCATCGGCGGCCCACAGGCCATTGATGGTCACGTACGAAAGCGATGGTGGAGTGTCAATGATGATGATGTCGTACTCATCTCGAATCGACTCCATCCCGGCATTGAGAACATCCCAGAACTTTGCCGATGGATCACGGATCTGCATGGAGGGCAGGGCGAATTCAGCACTGAACAAGAAGGGCGCTGCAGCCACCAGATCGATGCCATCCCAGTAGGTGCTCCGAATTGCAGGAGTGACGTCCGTCGTTTGCCCATGGCATAGCGGCGAGACCGTCATGTCCTCCGTCACGTCGGTTTCAGGCAGAACGCCATGGAGCGTCGTAAGAGAACCCTGGGGGTCAATGTCGATGGCCAGCACCCGATGCCCCCTCAGACTCAGACCCTGAGCAAGAATCATCGCGCTCGTTGTCTTGCTGACGCCGCCCTTGAAGTTCGCCACCGCTATGCAGAGCGCCTTTTGACCTGGCGGACGCATCTTCTCGGCTCGGTACGTCTGCGTCCATTGCCGGGCCTCCGCGAGCGTGAACTCACGCTTGCCGCCAGAAGGCGTCAGCTTCCCGGACGGGAGATCGCCTTTTGTGAGTCGGTAATTTACGTGCGCCTTGTCGACGCCGCACAGCGCAGCAAGCTGTGCCGTCGAGAATTCAGGAGCGACTTTGCGGGACTCTGGGGCCAGCAGCCGCTGGCGAATCTGGGCAACCATTCCCTCGGCTCGAGCCCCCAAGTCGGCGATCCGGCGCATATCAATCACTGGACGCGCAGCCGCGGATACTTCTTGGCCAGTGGCAACCTGGTTGCCAGCGTTGCCACGTTCTTGATCTACTATCCTGGTGTCTGCCACTTGTTGACCTCTCTACGGTTTTCAGCAAGTGTACCGAGAACCGTCGAATCACCGAAATATGAAGATCGACGGCGTTTGCAAAGTGGAGAAGATTTGGGGAACCTCGCGAGCTACCAGGGTGCAACGGGCAGAAATTGTGAGAGTTTTTGGGGACTCAGACGCAAGCGTAAGTGATATCTCCAGCACTTTCGGTGCATTCAGAGCTCCAAAGCATGCAGATCCCCATATCCACTCCGCGACTTCCCCAAAAGTTCTCCACTTCAAGCGATTGGGTTCCCATATCCACTCCGCAAGTTCCCCAAAAGTTCTCCGCGAGAGTCCCATATCCACTCAGAGAGCAATAGGTAAGTTGTTGTTTTGTAAAGAAGTTCTTGCCCACCAACTCTTCAAGTTCTCAAGTGTATTTATTCAAATTCACAAGGCGACCACTCCGTGGCCGCCTCCGCTAATGTGAATTGACAGTTTCACAACAACCACTGAAGATGGAGTGTCAGCAACTGACAAACAGCAACCTCTGTGACTGATCCCGACAAGCCTCCAGAGACATTGCCGGACGTACGTCGGACAACTCGACCGCAAGCCCAGCCTCGCGACGAAGACCAATCTGTCGTCAAAGCAAACGAAGCCATCGCGATTCGACCGAAGCGCGGCAAGCTGACACTCCTGAGCCGGCGCATCTTCAATGTCCTCTTGTTCCACGCTCAGCAGCAGGGGGTAGACAAACCGCGCTACAGCATCCTGCTCAGCGAACTGATCGATGACGCGCGCTTCAACAGCAACAACACCGAGTTGCTGAAAAGCCATCTGCGAGACATGCAGGCCACGACCATCGAATGGCAATCTACTGAGAGCAATGGTGAGAAGAAGTGGTCGTCGAGATCGCTGCTTGGAGCTGTTGACATCACAGATCGCGGCCGAGGCCAAGCCTGCTCGATCACATGGCAGTACGACGATGCGATCCGTGAGCGGTTGGTGAGGCCGTCGCGCCTATACACCCGCGTTCTGCTTGAAATCAGTTCACAGATGCGGAGCTATGCAGCCGCAGTCTTGTACGAACTCGGGGCGCGCTACCTCACATCACCTGGTCGGCTCACCATGCGAGAGGATGTGATCTGGTGGGCCTCTGTGCTCACTGGTCGAAGCGACATTAGCTCGGTCGACTATCGGATCCTGCACCGGGACACCATCAAGAAAGCTCTGATTGAACTCGATACGCTCTGCGACGAATTCAGTCTTGAGGTGGTCGAACACAAGCGCAGCCGCAAGGTCGAGGAATTGCAGTTTCGAGTGGTTCCCAAACCGCAGGCAGCACTCGAGGGGCTGGGTCAAGCCATGGCCAAGAATGTCTTTGACCTCCAACTTGTTGAGCGGATTGTTGGCCTCGGATTTAAGCGGCCGGACGCGCAGGATCTGTATGCAGTGACAGACGAGGGGGCTCTTCGAGCCGCTGTTGAGCATGTTGAAGAGCGGATGAAGAGCACTTCACTTCCGCCGCTGAAATCGCCGGCGGCATATCTTCGAGACGCACTCAAGAAACGTTACGCGGGCGATCACGACCAAAGTGAAGGATCCGCACAAGCCGCAGCAGCTGCTCCGCGTATTGCAACCCAGCCGAAGTCACAGTCACTAGGAGAGAAGCTGCAGCAACTGAGGGAAGAGTGGCACCACCAAAAAGCGCTGGATGCAAAGTCTCGATACGCTGAGATGGACGACCTGGATCGGCGAATTTTCACGGGGCGATTCGAAACGGAGCGACTGCCTGAGCTTGCAACGCCAATCGCCAAAGCATGGCGGCGGGACGGAATCGATAGCCGTGTAGCGGCAAGCAGCTTCTACAAATGGATGGCCGGGCAACTCTGGCCAAACGAGGTCACTGACAAGGAGCTGTTGGAATTCGCGATGACGAGGGCTGTCGAGTGACCGACTCGTCGAGGCCCGCGGACTTCCCAAAGTAATGGGCCGTGCCCAAGTTACCCACAAAGGGGGCGGAAGCGCCCAACAAATGAACTAACGGCCAAGCATTGTTTTGTCAACTTTCTGCGAAGCCTATAGGTGAAGGAAGCCGCCCAAGGGTCCAGCAGAGGCCTAGAATAAACAGCTCTTGGCGTTAGTTCATTTTCAATGACGAACCTCGATCTCTTCGACACGCCCATCCAGTCGAACCCGTCCAGCTTCGACGAGGCCTGGACTCAATGGCTCGATGGCGAGCGAAGAGCAGGGCGCCTGCAGCTGGATTCATCGGTTGCGGTCTACGAATCCATGTGGTCAGCGCTCACTGCCTGGTGCGTTGGGAACGACATCGCCGTGGACAACATCAGCGTCCTCGACCTCGACCTGTTCCTGAACTCTCGAGGCGGCAACGACGACATATCCGCCAGGCACGCATGGCGCTTTCTTCGCCTGGTCGACCGAGTGCTGGCAGCACGAGCTCGATTGCACGGATCCAGGCCCAATCTCTCGGCCGCCCAGCTGCTTGAGCAGCGACCGGAGCTGCGATACGCCAACGCAGCCGAGAAAGATCCGCTGCCGACATTCTTGCCAGCCGGTGAGGCGAAGCGATTGGTCACTTACCTGTCGGCTGTGAGGCCTGGGCGTTCGTCAGCGGGGCAATCTTGGCAAGAGGTTCGCAACCGGGCATCAGTCGCACTGATGCTTGGCGCCGGCGTCACTCCAGGTGAGATCAGGGCGCTCGAGGTTGC
The DNA here is from genome assembly GCF_030014915.1 of Pelomonas sp. V22. Taxonomy (GTDB): domain Bacteria; phylum Pseudomonadota; class Gammaproteobacteria; order Burkholderiales; family Burkholderiaceae_C; genus JAUASW01. Next base: position 10,514 of record NZ_JAGIXS010000009.1, on the reverse strand, counting down.
GGACGCCATCGCGGAGGGCGGTCGGGCCAAAGGTGTTCCCTGGAAGCTCAGAGTTCGGGGGCACGCTGACGCAGCTGCGCGCGAGACGCCGATAGCCCCATGGGCCGGTCAGCTGGTCGGCTATTGGCTCGCCGTAAGAGCCGAGCAAGGAATTCCCGGCCAAGCACTGTTTCCTTCGACCAGGACCGGGAAGGTTTGGAGCAAGGTTTCCCAGTACAACGCCACCAAGGAGGTCCTGCAGGCCGCCGGCGTCGATGATGTCGACGGGGGCAGCTACCGCCTACGGCATACCTTCGCACTGCGCCAGCTGCGCCGTGGCAAGGCCCCGGGCGAGGTGGCCAGCTGGCTCGGAGTCACGGACCCTGCCGTCATGGCGAGGTACCAGAGGGTCCTGCCAGCACCTGTTGACGTCGTCTGACATTGCCCGACCGGCTCCGAGTAAAGAAATGGCTCGCAAACACACTATGCCCCCGTTCCTCGATGGCGCCACGACGCCCGAGATCTACGAGCGCTGGCTGAACCGGAAGGCTCTCGCGCACGTCAAGAGAGATCGTGGCCGAGGACACTCCACTGAGACCGCGACTCGAGCCCTCTACAAAGAAGCAATCCATGCCGCTGTGGTCCTCTCCCAAGGCCTCGACGCGTACACAGGCGAGCCTCTGGATTGGCATCTCATCAGCACCTACGACAACGATGAGTCGAAGGCAGGCCGTCACCAGTACAAGGCCCGCTTCGCAATGCTGCCTTCAGTCGATCACATCGATGCCGGTGCGACGGAAGCCAGCTTTCGCATTTGCGCGTGGCGAACCAATGACGCCAAAAACGACCTCGGCGTCGATGCCTTCATAGAGCTGTGCCGCCGTGTCGTGGCGCACGCTGACTCCAACGCAAACAACGACTAGGTAGCTATGGCACGAACAATCTACGACCGCCCAACTCGCGCACTCCTGAAGGACATGATTGCTGACTTCGGACTCCAGCCTGGCCAGGTCTTCACGACGACGCGAGCCATTCAGTGGTTCCAGGAAAAGTATCCGAAGCTCAAGCCCGGCAGCATCCGCGCCCACCTGGTGCAGGCGTCGACCAATGATCGAAGCCGACTCCACCATCCTGCGACGAACGAATCAGACGACCTCCTGTTCAAGATCGCTGCAGGGCAATTTCGACTCTTTGAGCCCGGCAAGGATCCTGCACCAATCCATGAGCTCGTTGACGGAGACGTCGCTCGACAAGATGAGCGCGGCGAAGAGGGTGATGACGATGAGGGCAACTTTTCCGGAGAGGCGCAGCCTGGTTCGACGCAATTTGCGCTGGAGCAGGACCTGCAGCGGTACCTGGCCGACAACCTGCACATCATCGAGCCCGGCCTAACCCTGTTCGAGGACGAGGACCTCAGGGGCCTCGAATACCCAGCCGGCGGAGGGCGTCGAATCGATATTCTTGCGACCGACAAGGACGGAGGTTTTGTCGTGCTGGAACTCAAGGTCGAGAAGGGCTACGACCGGGTGGTTGGACAGCTGCTCAGGTACATGAACTGGGTCCGCAAGGAACTCGCGGACCCTGGCCAGCGAGTGCGTGGAATCATTGTGTGCAGGACGATGTCCGAAGATCTGCGCCTGGCTTGCGCGAGCATTGCCGATGTGGAACTCCTCGAGTACAAGCTCTCGGTCACCGTTGAGCGAGTGCCGAAGCTTTCCTTGCAGCGGTGAGGTAGTCAAAGAATTCCGGGGAGAAAAAGAAGATGGACTTGAAGGGCAAGACAACGCCAGCCGGCTGGCTGATTGGTGACCCGGTCAGCTTTGCAGCAGATCACACCGGCGGCTACTTCAGTGACTGTTACTACGTCGAGAAGGACGGCCGCAAGGCATTTTTGAAAGCGCTCGACATCGAGAAATTCGACATCTCGCAGATCGGCTGGCTGCTTGGCGCATTCAACTACGAGGCAGAGCTAGCCCAGCTCTGCCGCGACAAACGCCTCGTCCGCATCGCACAAGTGATTGAGTACGGCAACGTTGAGCGCGATCCAAACGCGGCACCGGTGCTGAGGAATGTCCCGTTTTTGATCTTCGAGCTCGCTGATGGAGATATCCGCGAGACCGTCGACGTCAGCAAGGACGTCAGCGATCAGTGGCGGTTCCAGATCTTGCACCAAACCACGCTTGCGCTCCTGCAACTGCATAAGGAGCAGATTGCGCACCAGGACCTGAAGCCATCCAACGTGCTTCGCTTTGACGAGCGACTCAAGCTCGGCGACTTGGGCCGGTCTTCTTTGCGCGGAAAGGTTGCGCCGCACGATGGAGAGGCGATTGCTGGGGCGCTCAACTATGCACCGTTTGAACAGCGCTACGGCTATCTGCGGCCTGATTGGCTTGAGCGCCGCTTGAGTGTCGACGTCTTCCACCTGGGGTGCCTTGTTGTTTTCAATTTCACCAACATCTGCTTCCCTGACTTCGTGATCGGCAAGCTTGCCGACGTTCACAAGCCCGGCGTCTGGGGCGACTCGTACGACCAGGTGATTGACCACATCAAGGCGGCAATGATTGACGCAATGGCCGAACTATCGACGGACTTTCCTGAGCGATTCCGCGCCGACTTGACCGATATCGTGCTCGACCTTTGCCATCCAGACCCAGCTGTTCGCGGCCGCGCAGGCATTGAGAAGTCGCCGGCAGGTCCACTGTGGCTCGAGCGCTATGTAGCTAAGTTCGAGATCCTGCGAAAGAAGGCAGGCATCAGGCCGGTGGCCAAGCATGCTTGACGATCAGCGGCCCCGGCGAGTCGTCCCGCGGTGGCGCCCTTCTTGGGTCACGGCAACCACGGCCGAAGCCAAGTCAACACGACTCCCGGCCAAGCAATCCGACGACTCGACTAAGAAGGCCAACCTGGAGGTTTCGCACAAGCTCCATGAGCTCGAGGTGGTCCGGTCGGTTCCGATTGCAGCTGAGCTGATGTTCTTGGCGTCGGCTGCGGGCAATGAGGCCGCAGCCAGGCAAGCCGCAGATGTGATCCTTTCCAGTCGCGATCAGATCGGATCCAGACAGCTCGTTCGTTCGGCTCAGCAGGTCCTGCAGGGTGGCTCTGCGGAGCGGGTCGAAGCCGCGTCCAAGGACTTTGTGAAGCATGCGCGGTCGCTGCTTGCCATCGACTACCGAAACCCGGTCTTGCTGATGGACACAGCACGTGAGCTCGCTGCGATGCGTCAAGACAAGGCGGCACTTCGGTATGTTCGGGCGGCAGTAGCACTGGCGCCGAAATCCAGGTTCGTGCTTCGAGCGGCTGCACGCTACTACCTGCACATCGGTGAGTATGAGATTGCGCATGACCTCCTGCGTCGATCACCACTGATCGGGTCGGATCCATGGATGCAGGCGTCAGAAATTGCAGTTGCCACTGTGCGTGGCAAGACATCAAGTCTTGCGAAGCAGGCGATCAAGCGGCTGAGTGAAGCCAAGCAGGTCGGCGCCGAGGCGACGGAGCTCGCGAGTGCCGTTGGCACAGTTGAGTTGCTTTCAGGCTCGGACAAGAAGGCCAGGGTCCTGTTCAAGCACGCGTTGAGCCATCCGAACGACAACAGTCTTGCACAAGCCGAGTGGGCAGCGACCAAGCTCAAGCTGGTGGTCGACCACCGGGCCCTGCAGACGCCGCTGTCATATGAGGCAAATTCGCACAACGCCTATCGGCGCCAAGAGATCACCGCTGCCATCGACCACGCCGTGCTGTGGGCCAAAGACGAGCCGTTCGCCTCCCGGCCGATGGATGCGCAGTGCTATCTGCTGAGTCTCGAGGGCCGATACACGGAAGCGCTAGCTGCGGCCAAGGTTGCTCATGACCTCGACGGGGATGACATTGGTCCAGCACTGAACCTTCTGTTCGCGCAGATCCAGGCCGGCGATCTGGATGACGCTATGGAGGACTTCCTCAGAATCGGGCGTCATCCCGATTTGAAGCTGCATGCGACGCATTACCTGGCAAACGGTGGTGCACTGGCCTATGCAATGGGGCATATCGATGAAGCACGTCTGCTGTATCAGCGGGCGATCAAGTCGGCACGTGCGCGCGGTGAGCCCTATTCGGAAGCGCTGGCACGAGCATTTTTCGCACGTATTGCCACCCACGTGGGCGACCCACAAGCACACGCCATCGTGAATGAGGCTGCCGACGCAGTTCCGAGGCTGCCCAGCGCCGGAGCCATCTACGTGGTTCAAGGCCTGGTCGACGCCACCAAGCGCAAGGAACTCGAAGCCACGGCGTCCGCTCGGGTTGCGAAACGGGCCTGGCACTGGGACCAGATCACGAACACCTTGATGATGTTGGATTCGTAGCTAGGCGGGGTCATTGTTCCAGTCGGGCTACGAATCAAGATTCGATTGGCCAGGACCTACTAGATGAGCCGAGAGGAACTGCTGGCCGTGAGTGTCAACGATGCACTCGAGCGCTACCTAGAGCGCCTGGATCGACGTGAAGACTGAAGTTGCTGAAGAGGCGGTCGCCGGCTAACGTGGCAGACTCCTGTAGCTAGTTGTCTTCAACGAGATGGCCTGGCTGACGCTCCGCAAAGTGGATGTCGCCGGGCAGACTGCTGGAGATCTCTGATGCCTAACGATACGACCGCGTCGTCGGTTGAGGCCACCAACCCGTTAGAGGCGCCGCTCTGGCGCAAGCTGCTTGGGCTTCGCGTTCTTTTCGTCATCGTGACGAATGCCTCCCTTGCTCTGTTTTTTATCGGATGGTTGGATGATGCAAAGTTGCATTTGCATCCGTGGATTGAAAATGGAATCATGATCTTCGTCGGGCTATTTGCCTTGATCGGATTCCTTGGATTTACTCGATCCCTGGAAGATCTGGTCATTCACTTTTTGCCTGACGGCGGCCTCCGTCGCCTTCTTCTCAAAGGTGATCGGACGCCCGATGAGCAGGCGGCTGAGTTCGCGCGGGATGGGATGAACTTTGCGCTGCTTCCGTTCGTCGTCCCTGCAGGCCTGATCGTCATCGTTGCGGTTCTCGCACTCATCGTTGGCGGTGGCGCGTTGATTGGCGGTCTGTTCTCGGCGCTCTTTGCTGGGTGGCCAGCCTGGGCCATCGTCATCTGTATCCTGCTGGTCGCCAACCTCTACAAGAAGTAGGCCACCCTTACTCGTGGAAATCAGTCGCTAGACCTGGTCGCGGCTTCAAGCCTAGGCTTCAGCGTCCGAATCATCTTCTGCGTCATGTCGGCCAGATAGGCCGTCACTAGCTCACGGTCAGTCGCTGCGTTCAGATCGGAAAACGAGACATCAGGTACGCCGATGTAGATCTTGTCTCCTGCCCGGTCCCAGTTGAGGGAAACATGGAGGCCTGACGGCGCCAAGCCCAATCGGCAATTTTCTGGACTCCGGCCCGCGTAGGCTTAAACTGTATGTATGTACAGTATTCAGGAAATCCAGGCGAACGCACCCTCGCCCTTGGCCAGCTCGCCCAATGCTGCGACGGTAGCCGTCGCAGCGTTCTCGGTCCAGGCCGGCTTTCCCAGCCCGGCTGAGGACCATTCAGCCAAGCGCATCGACCTTAACGAGGTGCTCATCAAGCACCCGCTCGCCACGTACTTGATGAGGGTTAGTGGCGCCTCGATGCGCGAAGCCGGAATCGACGACGGTGACGTGGTTTTGGTGGACCGAGCGATCAAGCCGTCGCATGGCCATGTTGTCGTGGCCGTCGTCGACGGTGATTTCACAGTCAAGCGGCTCTGGAAGCGCGGTTCGAACATCAAGCTCAAGGCCGAGAACCCGACCTATCCAGACATAGTGCCCAAGGATGGACAGACCGTCGAAATCTGGGGCGTTGTCACCAAGTCGATCAAGTCCATGCGCGCCTGACTGGAACTGGTGAGTCATGTTTGCGCTCGTCGACGGCAACAACTTCTACTGCTCATGCGAGCGGGTGTTTCGGCCCAGCCTGGTCGGCAAACCAATCGTCGTTCTCAGCAACAACGACGGCTGCGCCATCGCTCGCAGCAACGAAGCCAAAGACCTGGGCGTCAAGATGGCTCAGCCGTGGTTCCAGATCCGGGACCTCGAGCGAACACATGGTCTGGTTGCGTTGTCTGCAAATTTCCAGCTGTATGGAGACCTGTCTGATCGGATGATGACCGCAGCTGGAAGCTTCGCTCCGCGACAAGAGATCTATTCCATCGACGAGTCGTTCCTCGACTTCACCGGCGTGAATGTGGATCTGGTGGCCACTGGCCACGAGATCCACGAGCGCGTGCTGCGCTGGACCGGCATACCGACCTGCGTCGGCTTTGGGCCGACCAAGACGCTGGCGAAGCTGGCCAATCACATCGGCAAGACCGCAGAGCGGAAGCCTGGCTCATACCCCTCGCGCTTCGCACGAGTGTGCAATTTGGGCGAGCTGGCAAAGGAGGGGTTGGACGAGCTGCTAGCGGCAACTGCGGTGGGCGAGGTTTGGGGGGTAGGGCGCCGCATCGGCGCCCAGCTGGTCGACGCCGGCGTGAAGACAGTGCTCGATCTGGCCAGGCTGGACCCGGCAACTGTGCGCAATCGTTTCTCCGTCGTGCTCGAGAAAACCGTTCGGGAGCTCCAAGGCATCCAGTGCATCGGCCTCGATGACGCGCCGGCCGCCAAGCAGCAGATCATGTGCTCGCGGTCGTTCGGAAAGCCGGTCACACGGATCGACGACCTGGTCGAAGCCGTCACTGAATTCGCATCCAGGGCGGCCGAAAAGCTGCGAGGCCAGGAGAGTGCTGCCGGCGCCCTGATGGTCTTCATCAGGACAAGTCCATTTCGCGCTCAGGACGCCCAGTACAGCAGCAGCGTCACCGTACCGTTGGCCAGGCCGACAGGCGACTCGAATCTGCTGGTGGCCTCGGCAGTGAGAGGGCTCCGAGCGATCTATCGCGAGGGCTTCCGCTATGCCAAGGCCGGCGTCATGCTGGTCGACCTGCAGCCGCAAGAGTTGGCTCAGGGCGAGCTCGATCTATTCGGTGGCCACATGGTTGGTGAAGAGCCCAAGAGGGAGGCTCGCGACCGGACCAAGTTGATGGCAGCGATGGACGCCGTCAACCAGCGATATGGTCGAGGGTCGCTGCTGGTGGGGAGTGCAGGGCTCGCGGCGGATCGGCGTGCCTGGTCGATGAAACAGGACCGGCGCACGCCGCGATACACAACATGCTGGGAAGAGATGCCGATTGCGAGGGCATGACTAGCCCAATGGCCTACCTCATTGGCGTATAGTTGGTTCCATGAGCAAGGTCACCAAGCTAGGCGCAAAGTCTTATAGCACGTCCAAAGCGGCCGTAAAGAAGGCTGCGCCAGCTCGTGCCGTCGCCGACGCTAAAAAGCGTCGCGTTCAATTCGCGAAGGTTGGCGGCTTCAAGGTCTTCGGCTCACCCATTGAGCCAGAACACAAGACTACTCGGCAGATCGCTGACGCTGTCGCTTCGCTGTTTTGAACGCAGCCGTTGCAGCCGGCGCCGCAACATCGGCGCTGCCGTTCGGACGATGCGTCTTCGTCAACGCACCGTTCGACAAGGACTACCTGCCGATCCTTCACGCAATCCTGTTTGGGATTCATGACTGTGGCTTCGTCGCGAGAATCGCAGTAGAAGACACCGGAACGAACGAGACCCGCCTGGACAAGATCGCCAGGATCATCGGAGAGTCTCGCTATTCGGTGCACGACATTTGCCGAGTCGAGATCACCGATGAAAGTCCGTTGCCAAGATTCAATATGCCTTTTGAATTCGGCTTGGCAATGGGCGCTATTCGTTATGGTTCTCAGCCTGGTCGCGATTCATTGCTCATGACAGCAGAGCTGTTCCAGGACAAGAAGACACTGAGCGACGTTGCTGGGCAGGACTCAAAAGCCCACGGCGGAGACCCGAAAAAGGCCATTGCAGCCGTTCGCTCTTTCCTGTCGGCAAAGGCTCCGTCCGGTGAGAAGACTCGGGGCGGCGATGCCATCTGGAATCGCTATCAGCTCTTCCTTGGTGACTTGCCTGTGTTGGCCGAGAAGCTCGAGGTCACTTTCGACGAAATCCAGTCATTCGACTATCTGCGCGACTGGATTAACGTCATGTCCCAATGGATCCTGAAGCGCGGAGCTAGGCGCTAAGTTCGGGCCCAGGTCGCATGTGCAACCTGTACGAAATGTCCCTCGACCGTGAGGTCAAGCTGCATCTCGGTCGCGTCCGGCTTCCGGAGTACCTGCCAAGGCACGTCGGTCCCTTCGATACCGGCCTTTTCATCCGCTCGAGCTCATCAGGCGACCTCGAGGGCGTCCTCGGCCAGTGGGGAATGATCCGACCTGGTCAGCCAGGTCGGATCGAGTACCGAGAAGTCCCTTCCAAGAAGCCCGGTGGCGCGCCACTGAAGACGCCGATGCTCAAGAACAACGCGCGCATTGAGACCGTCAACAAGTCACCGGCGTTCCGCGACGCCTGGAAGCAAGGTCGTCGCTGCCTGATCCCTGCCACCTGGCTTCAAGAGCCAAACTGGGAGACCGGCAGGTGCATCTGGTGGCGCCTGAAGCGTGCCGATGGATTGCCCTGGATGATCGCCGGCCTCTGGTCAGAATGGACCGACCACGAGACCGGCGAGGTGGTGCCGAACTTTGCGATGTTGACGTTCAATGTCAACAGCCACCCACTCCTAAATCGGCTTCACAAGCCCGAGGTGGACAAGGTCACCAAGAAGCCGCTGCCGCTCGAGCTCCAGGACAAGCGAGCCGAAGCCCACATCGCGCGGGCCGACATCGAGGCCTGGCTCCACGGCGACGAGGAAACTGCTCGAAGGCTGCTCGTGGCACCCGCAGACACTTTCTACGACCACGGTGACGCGCGAAGGACCGACGAGGCCTTGGCAACTCTTGCGAGCGACCGGAACGCTGGCCAACAGAAGCTGATTTAGCGAAGGCCAGCAGCTAGGCCGGTTGGGCAAAGTGATGACTTTCAGGATGACATGGTCTCAATGTGAGAACGTTGACCTCGACGACATCACTTTGCCTTCTTGACCCCCAAAACCGCCACTTTTCGGGCCGTTTTGGCCGAATTCGCTGCACATCAGATATCCGATTCGCTGCGCGCCACCTTTGTGTTAGTTCTTCGGCGGCCAAAGCGGATGAGCTACAGGACGTCATTTGCCTAAAAATGTGGCTAACGTGATGAGTTACAGGACGCTTGCGGCCGAAAAACTCATGTGTTTTGGCCTTACGCATGAGATTTACCCACCAAGTCCAAATTTACAACCGCGAATTGGCGAGATATCTGAAACACCATCGCTGCTGCACGGAGCAACTGCCGGAGCCGATACGTAATCCCCAGCTCGCGGGCAACATGGTCCCTCCGGTTGCTCCCCGCTTGCTTGATCCCTCCTAAGCCGCCGGCGAGTGAGGGGCTCGGCCTCATGGACTAACGCTGAAGCGCCTTCCGCACGCGCTCCCGCGCTTCAGCCCAGCTTGGGTACTTGGGCCCAGGGTTGTTCTCCATCATGGCCGTGTACTCGGCCTCAAAGAACGCACTCAGCTTTTCCTTCCAGATGTCGTCCGTGCATTGGGGGGCGTACCCGCAAAAGCGCATCCGATAAATACTTTCGTCGCATCCCCAGGCTTCACAGGCCACAGCAGGGATGACTGAGCTCAGGAAGGCGACCGGAATCTTCCGCTCACCCGCCTCGTCGCTCTTGATGATGTCCTTGCCGATCATCCATTGTGTAGCCACGTCTGGTCTGACAGACATGTCACGAGGTTTCGATCTCGTTGGTTCACGATGTCGGAGCAGAAGGCTTGAAGCCCCTCAAAGGCCGCGGCAGCCTTGGGTGCGTTCGCGCGCATCGCGTCCGGAGATTCGATCCACTGATGCTTGGACTTTGGCTTGGGGAACATCAAGCACCGCTGCAGGTACAGCTTTGCCATCTCGATCTCACCCGGATCATTCGAGCTCGTGGCCTTGTGTGCAAGGGCGCGCAGCGTTCCCTTGTGCTCGAGATAGTCGGTGTAAGCGGAGGCGCTGAAGGCGGGACCGCTGGCCGCTGCAGCGAAAGCCGGGGCTGTGACCGGGGTTGAAGCCGTGGCCCCGCTGCCGGCCGCCAGGAGGCTAGGCATCCTTGGCTCGGAGTCGTTCTGGGAAGGTTCCGAAGCTTGAGTGAGCGGCCACAGAACATAGGCGGCCATTGCTGCAATGAGCGAAACCACTGCGATCAGGATTGACAGCTTTTTCATTGAGTCCTTGCCGCACTGACTGCGGGCTAGCGATGAATATTCAGATGACCGCAATACCTCTGAGCCGCCGCGCTCCTCACGGAGCTCGTGCATATTTCGGGCGCATACGGGCAGACGTTGCAGTTGACGCTGAACATGAGTTTCGGCGACGTATGTGGCCTAGACCTGTGACGACAGCTTCAGGCTGAGAGCCGTCGGTCAACCCTTCTTTGCCCAATGGCCGCCCCCAGGATCGGTCCTTTACCCCAACCGGTGGAACCGGTGATGTTAGAAGTCGGACGGAGCAGGACGCGGCGTTCCAG
>NZ_JAGIXS010000008.1 GCF_030014915.1 Pelomonas sp. V22 | reverse complement strand
TCTTCATGTCCGTCATTCTCCTAGTTGACGGACTTCACTACCTTTACGCTGGTACGGCTAGGAGGGGTCAGGTCAATCGCAAATGTGAGAGCGGCGAGAGTACATGACGATTCTGGCATTGCAAATCCGGTGCAATAGGTGTCACTTTGGTGGCGTGCGATCGCCCCATCCCATGACCTGACGATCCGCGGGTGCAACGACGACGTAGGCAAACTTTGACTTTGCTGAGCCGTAGTTGATGCGCCAGTAGTGAACAGTTTCAACGCCCTGCACGAAGACGCCCAGGTAATGGAGATCCTGAGCGCGAAGTGAACCTGGTTGAGACAGCAGCTGCCCGAACTCCCGGCGCAGATAGCGGGGCAGCTCTCGTTCATCATCGTCGGGCAGACCGGTCCTGCCCGGCCAAGGAGCTTCCTCGCGAATCGACTCCTCGCGCTTCATCTCCTGGAGCCGAGCTTGGGCGCGCTTCTTGAACTCTGGATCGTTCGGATCAAGCTTGCCCGAAGCATTCTGGGAAGCCGACCTCGGCTGCTCGAGCTGTGGCCTTTCACACCCGGCTAGAAGCCAGCAAACGGCAATTGCGATGACAAGTGCACGGTGCATTTGTTTGTGACGCCTAACGTTGAAGCTGAGTCGCGAGCGGCGGCCTGCCGACGCGAGTCGGCTCGAGCGACTGGTTAGGTCTCAGCCGCCAACTCATTTGAGCGCCGGCCATAGTTTGGCGAAAGCCCACCAGACACCCGAGGCCACGATTGACGCGAGCACACCAAGAAGAAACCCAATGAAGCGCTCCTTCGCAATTTCGAGCTTTGATGGAACCCCAGCCAACCTGCGGAAAACCTCGACGTCAGCTTGAGCGATGCTCTGGACCTCTTTAAGTTCTCTTTCCGCAGAGGCTCTTTGCTCCTTAGCGTCGGACAGCCGCTGAAGCGCATTTGCAAGCTCCGCCTTGTTGGATTCCGCAGCGGCCCGAAGCTCATCCATGGCGTCCAAGGCATCAGCTAGGTTCTTTCGCGCCACCTCGATCTTCTCAAGCCGCGCGTCAACTCCCTCGTGCGGCGCATCGTCTAGGAGCAACTCGGCGTACGGTCGCCCGTTCCGAATCCCGAATCGGAACACCGGCGTAGTCCAGATCTCGAGAGCCTTGACCAGAACATTCGCAATAAACGGTGGAATTTCCATGAGACCTAACGTTGAAGCTGAGCCGCGAGCGGCGGCTCGCCGACGCGAGTCGGCTCGAGCGACTGGTTAGGGGTTGCCATTGAGGCTGGCCTCCAGTGCTTTTGGAACTGCAGTATCTCTACGCGAGAAGCGAGCGACCTTGCTTGGCTCGGTTTGCAGTGAAATGGTGCCAGCGTTCGCGTCAAACTTTGCCTCTAGCGTCTGGCTCCGTTGTCCGTCTCGGACGGTGATGCTCAAGCGTCCTGAAGCCGCGTCAAAGGTTACAGACCCACCGATCCCGATGATGGGCGTACAGACATTCCCGTCGGGGCAGCGCCTCACAGGAAGTGGCGCTCCGACCAGTGCAGCCTTACCTGCAGGTAGCAGGTAGAGCGCCTCACCGCCAATAAGCTTCTCTCCCTCGAACTCGGTTCCGGCAGTAGCCCAAACACCTACAAGGTCCTTTGGCAATTCGGCGCCGCTCGCAAGACCCGAGAGGAGGACGGAAGCAACTAGGACGATGGCAGTCTGGAAGCGCATCTTGCGACCCCTAACGTTGAAGCTGAGCCGCGAGCGGCGGCTTGCCGACGCGAGTCGGCTCGAGCGACTGGTTAGATTTCCGCGCGAACGATCTGCGGCGGAAGGTAGATGGTGAATTCATTGATCGGCTCCACAAGAACGCTGTGAGGCGTTTGCTGTTCTTCGTCACTAACCAAGCCCATACGGTCAAGCAGGCCGAAGCGCGCTGACTCGAGCCTCGCCGCTCGCACCACCAACTGCTTGTGCCACACCCGGTACGTACCCAACTTCCCATCGCGTCGGTGATAGAAGCCTGCAAGTGGATGAGTCAGAAACACAAGGCCGGTTTCAATGTCAGGAAACCCAGGGAAGCACAGAGCCTCATCACCGTCCTGCCTGAGCTCGACCTCAGCTGGAGCCCATCGGGCCTTGGTTCGCATCTTGTACCTAGCGTAGCGCCCTGCCGCCTCATCGAACTCGCAGTCAAAGGAAACATCCCCGGCAAACCATGGCAGGTTCCAGAGCACGTGTGGAACCACCAGAGTCCAGGAATCGAGTGTCGTTCCCAGGAACCATACACATCGCTCCCCAGTTTGCCTGTCGATGATGTAGACGCGGTAGTTCGTTTGCCCCATCGTGAACTTCGGGAACGGAAAGACTGCAGAAGTAAAGTCAACGTCAATGAAAGGAACGACCGAGATGAGAGCCTTTTCGCAGCCTTCGATTTCGACCGTATCCAATGCGAATCTCGCGGGCATCAAGCCAGCAAATCGCTTCGGATCAAGCGCATACGTGATGATCGCGAAATGCTGAAGCTTGCAGAGGACATCGATCCCTGACGGGGCTGGCCGATCATGCAGGTAGTCGCTCATCTTGAGCGGCTGAGTAAGTGGCATAGCGGAGTTCAGGAAATCTAACGTTGAAGCTGAGCCGCGAGCGGCGGCTTGCCGACGCGAGTCGGCTCGAGCGACTGGTTAGGTGTCACGTCGCCCACCAGGACAGCGAGAGAATTTCACGCCGGACTCCCGGCAACCCAACCGAGATGAAGCCCGCTCCATGACCATTCGTTGCACTTCCGTAGTAGCGCACAGAGGCATATGGAGAAAGCATGCTTGACCCAGGCGCCAAGATCGCAGCACGCCCAAGCTCGATTTGCCGGAGGATCAATCTGCGTCCGTCGCCCGGCACTGCCCTTGCCAATGGGCACCCATGAACCTCGCCCTCGGTGAAGTAGCCTCGCAGCAGTGAACGAGCCCGATCACCGTTGAGAGGAGCGATCTCCGCATCCCTCGAGCCAACAACCTCGGCATCCTGGCGCGCGTACTCCTCGAGCTCTTCATTCTGCAAGATCACCGTCGCATCACCAACGGGGAACGCAAGGCAAGGCAACTTCACCGAGGTCCTCAGTCGCACTTCCTTGCTCTCATTGATGTTCTGGCCGGCGGGCGGGCGCAAGGGTTCCTCCGCCAGGACCGGAAGCTGGAACAACAGAGTGACTATCGGCAGGAAGCGCATCTGAATTGACACCTAACGTTGAAGCTGAGCCGCGAACGGCGGCTTGCCGACGTGAGTCGGCTCGAGCGACTGGTTAGGCCCCACGATACCAAGCACCAGTACGAAACGGCACCGGGATTTCCTGCGACCAAGGATCCTCTATGCCAAGTGCAGCCAGCTCGGCAAACCATTGCTCGCGCAGTGACTCGGGTAGCTTGGTGCCGCACCAAGGACAGAAGCCAATGGCCTTCGAGCTTGTGCCACCGTCATGGACGAAAAGACCGTACTCGCGGAACTTATCCGAGTAGGAGACAAGCGCGTCTGGGCAATCTGATGCCGAATCGTGCACAGAGCACGCGAACTCGGCCTGACTCTGCATTTCGTCGCAGCAGTGCTTCTTCATGGGGCCTAACGTTGAAGCTGAGCCGCGAGCGGCGGCTTGCCGACGCGAGTCGGCTCGAGCGACTGGTTAGGCAGTGCGCTGACGCCGGCTCCAACGACAGCGCACGATGCAGCGCCTTCCAGCCTATACCGGCGATTGAAGTCGAGTGGATAGACCCGGCCGGTAGCTCTGTCGCGCCATCTCAGATCCACAGAAACTTCATTTCCACCGAACTCGACTGATCCATCCAGGTCTTCTAGGAGCCGTGATGGCGAACGCTCGTACTCATAAAAAACGCGAACTTCGTCTGCAGAGTACTTTCCAGTCAGAGTTGGAACGTGTACGCGTGCAGAGATCTTCGTTCGACCACTGAAGATCAGGCCAATTGGGTCATGCGCCATGTTGGGAAATGTTCCACTCACAAAGAACTGGCACCCAATCTCTGAGCTTTCCACAAGCGCGGTGGTCGAAATCTTCGGCGGCATCACTGAACCGCAACCGGCAATTGAAATTGAGACTAGCGAAATCGCGACAACTCTCATTGCATGCCTAACGTTGAAGCTGAGCCGCGAGCGGCGGCCTGCCGACGCGAGTCGGCTCGAGCGACTGGTTAGGCGGCGCACTCATCGCAAATGTGAGAGCGGCGAGAGTACATGACGATGCTGGCATTGCAAATCCGGTGCAATAGGTGTCACTTTGGCGGCGTGCGATCGCCCCATCCCATGACCTGACGATCCGCGGGTGCAACGACGACGTAGGCAAACTTTGACTTTGCTGAGCCGTAGTTGATGCGCCAGTAGTGAACAGTTTCAACGCCCTGCACGAAGACGCCCAGGTAATGGAGATCCTGAGCGCGAAGTGAACCTGGTTGAGACAGCAGCTGCCCGAACTCCCGGCGCAGATAGCGGGGCAGCTCTCGTTCATCATCGTCGGGCAGACCGGTCCTGCCCGGCCAAGGAGCTTCCTCGCGAATCGACTCCTCGCGCTTCATCTCCTGGAGCCGAGCTTGGGCGCGCTTCTTGAACTCTGGATCGTTCGGATCAAGCTTGCCCGAAGCATTCTGGGAAGCCGATCTCGGCTGCTCGAGCTGTGGCCTTTCACACCCGGCTAGAAGCCAGCAAACGGCAATTGCGATGACGAGTGCGCGGTGCATTTGTTTGTGACGCCTAACGTTGAAGCTGAGCCGCGAGCGGCGGCCTGCCGACGCGAGTCGGCTCGAGCGACTGGTTAGACCTCATAGGTCCACCCGCATGCACTCGAATTCAACATGCCCCTGGCACGGGACTTCGCCAAAGTCGAGAACAAAGCCAAGCACCTGAACAAGACCTTCGCGTTGATCGATGACCCGTCCAACCCCACGATACGAGAAAGGACCGGTTCGCTCGATTCGCTCCACGCTTCTCTCGTCGCGCAGGTCTTCAGGCCAGTCTTCAAGGTATGCGGATTTGGTATCTCCATCCAGGACGCTCAAGCGGTTTGGGATTTCTGCGCCAACTTCCAAGTCGCACGGGAAGCTAAAGGCAACCAGCTCGCTCGCGTCGCTCCGCAGAGTGACCTCCGCAGATTCGTCGCCTGGGGTGAATCGATCTACGCGCAAAACGAGCAATGGTTTCATGAGGTCTAACGTTGAAGCTGAGCCGCGAGCGGCGGCCTGCCGACGCGAGTCGGCTCGAGCGACAGGTTAGCCATCTGCGCGCTCACCACAATTCTTCCTCTCGATGCTCACGTGTGGCCATGACCTCAACTTGCATCGGGAACACAGCCTGCTCACCAAGGGCCGATGAGAGCTCCGTCGCAGTCTGCAGAGCCTGGGTTCGGAGTGATGCATTGAATTGATACGACTCGCCGTTGTGAAAGACACCGAAGCAAGGTCCGGTGACGAACCCGACAAGGCTGTTCCCACCTCGGGTCGTTGCTCGAACGCCGATGTAGAGGTAGTGAAACGGTGAAGTCGCGGCCTGCGGTGGAAGTGGGAAGGAGTATTCGTCGTTGCTCTTGGTGAGCGCGACGAGCCGTTCGATTTCTTGACGGTCGTAGCCGAACTCAACCAAGGTATCAATGTCGTCGGGCTCATAGTAGGTGGCCCACACCGGGAAGTCGATGAAGTCCTGCTCGCTGAACTGGTGGTTGAGCTTGACGAGGTCGGCGTTCATAGATGGCTAACGTTGAAGCTGAGCCGCGAGCGGCGGCTTGCCGACGCGAGTCGGCTCGAGCGACTGGTTAGGGCTCGGGCTCTTGAACGCGACACGGCCCACCGGCGGCAGAAAACAAAACCTGCAGCTTAGGCACGCAGCGCGACCGGGCCAACGGGACGAACCCGACCGGACGCAAACACCACCGCCAGCCACGATGTGACCTTGCAGCGCACTGCGTGCCTTCGTACTTGGATTTGGATTTGGACTTGATGAGCCTGGCCGGCGTGCCACCGTCAAGAATCGGGCACGGCCCCGCGCAGACCACTCAACAAACTGACTGCCAGGCGCAGCACTGCAGCGCGAAGCGCTAGCAACCAACTGGCAAGGAATGTTGGCAATGTGAACGGCCTCTCGCGGCTGTTCGCACGATGCCAAGGGCATGGTGCGCCAAACCGAGCCGCGCCTTGGCGGGGCGGACCTGACGATCCGCGCTTCGCAAACAGCACGCATTGACCGATGAAGTGGCACTGTCTTCCTGAGCCCTAACGTTGAAGCTGAGCCGCGAGCGGCGGCCTGCCGACGCGAGTCGGCTCGAGCGACTGGTTAGGGCGCTTCACGAACATAGCGCTCCAAGCAAAGGTTGATTAGCTCGAAACCACTCACTTGCCCCCGAATCCCATGGCCATACGCCGCTAGTGCTTGGCCAGAGCATCTGCAACGCCTCGAAGTCCGGACCGCCATGCAACCACGAGGCTGAGCGCATGTACTCCGCGCGATGCTCTCGGTCGACGAGCCCAAACTGGACCTCAAAGCCTTCTAGAAAGTCTGCGTACAAGATGCCAGGAGCAAACCTCTCTCCAGCTCGCACTCTGCGGTTGTACTCATTCACAAGCCAATGAGAAATCTCGGGCTTTAGCCCCACAACAATTAGCTCTGGTGCTTGGCTAGATTGCGCAATCCCGATGGAGTACGAAAAGGGCGGTTCGTCTCCTTCTGGATCAAATACGGACGTCACGCTGCATCCGCATTTCTCGATGTGCGCGTGAATGTTCAGTTCGTACTCGGTCATTTGCGCCCTAACGTTGAAGATGAGCCGCGAGCGGCGGCCTGCCGACGCGAGTCGGCTCGAGCGACTGGTTAGGTTTCACTGCAACTACTTCTTGGTGATGTGGGCATAGGCGCCAATTGCAGCGCCGACCACAGCACCAGCTGCAGGCCCGACCAGCGGTACAGGAACCGCAATTGCGGCTCCAACAGCAGCTGCCGCTGCGGTGTCCTTCACCAACGGCGATGAAGCTGCTGACTTGGCTAGTGCGCCCACCTCTACCGCCGCGACTTTTGCCAGAGCAACGCCCTTCTCGGTAAGGATCTTTAGATCCTCTTGGTCCAGTTGGCCATCGCCATTCTGATCAAACGCAGCCGTAGCAACCGTAGCAACGCTTCGCTTGGTCATTTCCACCGCCGAAGTCGCGACCTCTCCAGCCGTACTGGCGGCGGCTTTCGCCGCGCTCCCAACACGGACTGCGCCTCGCCCTACCGATGCAGCGGAACTCTTCGACGCCTCCACCATGGCTCCGGAAGCACTTCCTAGTGCTGCGCCAGTGGCAGCGACACCTCGCTTCACGCCCGCCGCTGCCGCCTTCGCTTTCTCTTCCAATGACTTCTTCATGGAGATTCCAGGTAATGTCGTAGAAGTATCGCCGCCCTGTGGGTTGTGAAACCTAACGTTGAAGCTGAGCCGCGAGCGGCGGCGTGCCGACGCGAGTCGGCTCGAGCGACTGGTTAGGCAGCACGCTTCGCAAAGCACGTAATACCAACGAACGAATAGGCATCGTGGACAACTAGGGAATAGTGAGTGAACTTTCCAGACTCGTCTTGTGCCGACGAGATGGCAAGTTGCCCAGCGAGGGCATCGTCTCCGCCATCTGTACCAATCGTGCGCAATGCAGCCCGCACGATCTTTGTATTGGCCTTTCCTGCGCGCGGGACGGTAGAAAAGGAAGCTTTGAAGTTGTGGCTCGGTTCAGATGGCATAGCAGGGTCAAAGAACTTCGCCCGTAGCGTCTTGCCTTGAATTTCGACCTCGGCTCGTCCAGAAGCGGTAAACCAAGAGGGGTTGATGGCTTGCATGCCTTGACTGGGTTCGCCCCGCAGCAATCCATGTCCCACCACAAAAGAGCACGGACTGATTGACTGCGCCATTGAGGCGCCTGGGAGTAGGGCGAGGAGAAGAGCCGCGCGAATCATTGTTTGATGCTGCCTAACGTTGAAGCTGAGCCGCGAGCGGCGGCTTGCCGACGCGAGTCGGCTCGAGCGACAGGTTAGAGGGCTGGCGACTAATGACAAACCTCCAACTGCGGCTAGGACTTAAATGTTCCGGACTCGATGCAAGCTACGCGCTCAAGCACATGCGCGACCTTGTAATAAGCAGGGAGAGGGGTCTCCGGCAATAACAAAGATTGCTGCAGGTGCGTAAGTATTGACCAGGCCGCGTCCACCGCAGCGGACAACTGCTTTCCGGTAAGGCCTGCAGCGCGCCACACTGACTTGGTATCCAGCACACCCTTCGAGTCGATGTGGAAATGCGTTTGATCTCGAATGTGCTTCAGCTTGGCGCTGACCGCTTCCAAGGACGCAATATCAAGCTTTGCCTTCTTTGCGAAAGCATCGACAAGCCCTTGGTCCGTGCGATAGATGTACCAAAACGAAGCTGCCCGCGTGCTGTTCTCGAAGACTTTGATGCAATGCGCGACGTAGTCATTGAACAAAGCAAAGTAAGTGACTTGCAAGAACAGCGATGAGACCCCGCCAACCTTCTCAATGCCAACCATGGTGGTCCGATTGAGGATGGCGCGCTGAAGCTCGGCAAGATTGCGCTCGATCGCTCTTGTGTAGCGCTGACTGTGCATAGCGATTGGGCCCTCTAACGTTGAAGCTGAGCCGCGAGCGGCGGCTTGCCGACGCGAGTCGGCTCGAGCGACTGGTTAGGCGCCTCGTTCACTTTTCAAAGCGTTTCATGTCGATGATCTCGAATGCACTCATTCTTTCGAAGACGGGACCGTAGGCCTTCCAGTTTTCCTTGGTGGTTCCTGCGATAGATACGACAGCCATGTCCATGTTCTGACTGCCCCAGAAGAGCGAATAGAGAATGCGGTGCGGGCCTTCTTCAGTCTCAAGGCAAACCCGCATGAAGAGCCCCTGGTCGCTCTCCTGGCAAGTCTTAATGACCGTAGCTTGCTGCTTCTTGCTCGCAATGAAGTCGAGGATGAATTGCTTTGCAGACTTGCCTGTGACGCCCTTCACCCCGACGAAGACCTGAATGCGAACGCCGGTCGTGTAGGGACGTCCGCCTGACATGTCCTCGCGGGAGATCGTCCACATGTACGTCCCACCCCGGTGCCCTTCGGAGTAGAACCAGTCTTTTGGGCGATCAATCTTGCCGCCTGTCGGCTCTAGAACTTGGGAAACAAACTCAATCGGGGGTTCCTCAGCAAATGCCGAGAGGGAGAAAGCCAGAGCGGCGATGACAGTTGCTCTTCTCATACTCTTTCGCGATGCGCCTGACGCCTAACGTTGAAGCTGAGCTGCGAGCGGCGGCTTGCCGACGCGAGTCGGCTCGAGCGACTGGTTAGGTCTCAGACTTTGCAGTTGAGCAGCCGCTTTCATTGGACTTTGCCTAAGCACAGAGATGCTTGTACTTCGAAGAAGCGCACATGATGGCAGGTGCGTAGAGCAGCAACAGAATGCCGATTACGCATACGGGAACAAGAGCGAATGCCTTCTTCCACCCGGCCAGGCGAGCAATTTCGATGCTTCCAGCCGAAACCGTGAACGTGGGCGCGAAGCAACCGTATGCGCAGGCAGCGAGAAACAACAGGCCGAAGAGCCGCGTAACGCCAATGGCACCAAACCAATGGTCCGTCGCCAAGACGAGAGCTCCAACGATCGCCAATCCGACGTACCCGCGCAAGTGGCTCTCCTGAGACCTAACGTTGAAGCTGAGCCGCGAGCGGCGGCTTGCCGACGCGAGTCGGCTCGAGCGACTGGTTAGGCAATGCGCTCGCGTCGGCTCCAACGACAGCGCACGATGCAGCGCCTTCCAGCCTATACCGGCGATTGAAGTCGAGCGGATAGACCCGGCCGGTAGCTCTGTCGCGCCACCTCAGGTCCACCGAAACTTCACTTCCACCGAACTCGACTGATCCATCCAGGTCTTCTAGGAGCCGTGATGGCGAGCGCTCGTACTCATAGAAAACGCGAACCTCGGTAGCAGAGTACTTCCCAGTCAGAGTTGGAACGTGCACGCGCGCAGAAATCTTCGTCCGACCGCTGAAGATCAGGCCAATTGGGTCATGCGCCATATTGGGGAATGTTCCGCTCACTAAGAACTGACATCCAGTTTCAGAGCGTCCCACGAGCGCGGCGGTGGAAATACTCGGCGGCATCAATGAACCGCAACCGGCAATTGAGATTGAGACTAGCGAAATCGCGAAAACTCTCATTGCATGCCTAACGTTGAAGCTGAGCCGCGAGCGGCGGCTTGCCGACGCGAGTCGGCTCGAGCGACTGGTTAGGCATACGGCCTAGATAGGAAACGGATTTTTCCAAGGAAATCTCCCTGCTGCCTCGACCGACAAGATGGTTTGAAACGGAAAGAAGTACTTGCCAGCGCCGAGGCTCGTGACGCCTACAGCGGCGCACGGAATTCCGGGAAGCACTAGGTCGCTGCTTAGCGTAACGCCAGAAAGACCAAGGATCTCCAGCCGTGCGGAAAACGGCTGCGTCTTGCACTCAACCCAAACCCACTTCCCGGGCTTTACCGTAACGTCTGCACCTTCAAAGGACCGCAGCCAGAGTTGATAGTGCGCGACCACCAAGACCAACAGCCCGACTAAGGCACCCGTGATCAGCCTGAGAGCTCGCCGAACTTTTGTATTCACGGATGCCTAACGTTCGAGCTAAGCGGGCGACAGCGGCAGGACGCCAGGCCCGGACTGAGGAGAATGTACCTCGCCTCAGGCCGGGCCTGGTGGCCTGCCGTTGGCGCTCCGCTTGAGCGAGGGGTTAGGCGTCGCCGCGCGATTGGCGGGCGTGCCATTGAATGGCGATGATCGCGGCAAGGGCCATGACTGCGGTACTGAGTGACGCTGCCACAGCGCCCTGGCCAGGCTCCGTAGCGACCATGAAGTTGAATGAGGTGTGCCAGCAGGCGACGACTAGGATGCTCTCAGTTCTGAAGTAGAGCCAAGCAAGTAGCAAAGAACCAGCCAGCAGGCTGATAGCCCAACCAACGATAGTCGGACCGAGCAAGGCAGACATGCTTGAGTTCAGAACGAAGAGAGGGGCGTGCCAAAGCATCCATATGCCCGCGACAGACACGGATGCGAGCAGCCGCGTGCCTCGGCGAGCCAGAAGCGGCAAGAGATACCCGCGCCAGCCGCCTTCCTCTCCAAGGCCATTGAGCAGCAGGGCCAGCAGTACCGTGCCGGGAAGCGACCAGCCTGGGAGAGCGCCGGGGTAGGTGTTGAACTCGGTCACAGAGGGAAGGTTGCGGCCCAGTAGACCCATGCCGAAGAAGACCAGCGCCCCGGCTGCTAGAGGGGAAAGCGCAAGCGCAAGCGACTGAATACGCGGCTGACGCAGCACAAAGCAGCGTCGTAGAAACTGCTGCACGCTTAACGACCCACCTGTGATCCCGGTACCGATGACAGCAGCCAGGAACGGACCCGCAAGGCCCGGCAGGTGAGTTGCGCTGGAGCCTGGCTCGACTCGGTATCCGAGATGGATCAGAGCCAACCAGTAGGACCAAGACAGCGAGAACGCGAGAGCGCAGTAGGCTGCAACGGGATGCCTGGTGAAGAACGCGCGAATAATGCTCAATGCGACGCCTAACGTGAAAGTGAGCGGCAGCCGAAGGCTGTCCGCTCGACTGCAGGGTTGGGCCATGCCCTTTGAGCCGCCACCAGAACAGACGACATGCAAGTCGAGTTTGACGGCGCACGACCAGCGGTGAGCCGACTGCCTGTGGACAGGCGGCCCATGGGAGACGTGGCGGAAGCGATGGCAGAACTCATGGATTGCAGTGCGTGGCTAGCGACGAGTGAGTGTCGAGCCTGCAAGGCCGACCTAGTGCTCGGGCCAACCCCAGCCACGCGCCTCGCCCGACGCGGCAGGTGGCTTCGCCACCAGATCAGCGCCTTGCGCCGGTTCGTGCATTGGCGTGGACGCCGAGCTCACGCGTAAGCGGCGCGGACTCAGCCTTCGCATGTGGTGCTGGTGTGGCAGGCCCAACGTGAAAGTGAGCGGCAGCCGAAGGCTGTCCGCTCGACTGACGGGTTGGGCCATGCCCTTTGAGCCGCCACCAGAACAGACGGCATGCAAGTCGGGTTTGATGGCGCATGACCAGAGGTGAGCCGCCTGCCTGTGGACAGGCGGCCAATGAGAGACCTGGCGGACGCGGTGGCGCAACTCATGGATTGCAGTGCGTGGCTAGCGAGAACCAAGTTTCGCGCCTGCAAGGCCGACCCGATGCTCGGGCCAACCCCAGCCACGCACCACGCCCGACGTTGCAGGTGGCCGAGCCACCAGAGCAGCGCCTTGCGCAGGCTCGTGCATTTGCGCTGACGCCGAGCTCACGCGTAAGCGGCGCGGACTCAGCCTTCGCATGTGGTGCTGGCGTGGCAGGCCCAACGTTGAAGCTGAGCCGCGAACGGCGGCTTGCCGACGTGAGTCGGCTCGAGCGACGGGTTAGGGCTCAGACCTTGGCGCACAACGAACCTCACTAGATGCGGCAAATTGGATTGAGAGCCTAGGGCAAACGCACTGCCGCCGCGACGGGGCGAACCCGGCTTGGAAATGGCACTGCGGACCACTAGCCGCACAACGCCAGCTGAGGCGTGCATTGGACTTTGGCTTGAACGCGGCGTAAATCCAGAGGCAGCATGCGCAGAGCAGCGTTGCGCAGACCACTCAACAAACTGACTGCCAGGCGCAGCACTGCAGCGCGAAGCGCTAGCAACCAACTGGCAAGGAATGTTGAACGAAGGCATGGCGGTTGAGGCTGTTGTCTTGGCGGATGACCTACAGCACAGAACAGGCAATGCATTTGTGTTCAAAAGCCTGGCTTGCGACGAGCTGCCTGAACCCACGCTCTGCATTTCTCTTCCCTGAGCCCTAACGTTGAAGCTGAGCCGCGAGCGGCGGCTTGCCGACGCGAGTCGGCTCGAGCGACTGGTTAGGCGTCAATCGCGCCAACCGGCCCAAGGTTGGGACCGCGGAACAGACCACCTGTAGCAACCACGGCTTCAACTCTTTCTTGAGAAGGGAAGAAGTCAGCATGCTCCGCCCACCGAACCATGACGTGCTCTTCCCACCATTTCGAAGGATCGAGTTGCGCGACCTTGCCCTCATACACATCGTCGA
This sequence comes from Pelomonas sp. V22, assembly GCF_030014915.1. Taxonomy (GTDB): domain Bacteria; phylum Pseudomonadota; class Gammaproteobacteria; order Burkholderiales; family Burkholderiaceae_C; genus JAUASW01. The sequence continues at coordinate 316,332 of NZ_JAGIXS010000008.1, read as the reverse complement.
ATACATATCCATCGGCTCTCGCCGCCGCGACTGCCGCGACGAGAGCCTCCTTGTAATCGGTTGCAGCGAAGTACCAGAAGGAAACGGCGCGCGGCCAGTTGGCGGGCATCTCGGCATTGCTCCCCTTTCGAACAAGCAAGGGGCATTCGAAGAATGCGAGTTTTCCAAGGAAGAGCCTCCTGCATTGCGACTCGATCTTGAGTGAAATCGGGTCCGGCAGCGCATCGAGGAAGAGGATATCGAGCGGAATGATTCCGCCGCAGCTTGCCGCGATGCTCTCGCGTTGATCAAGATCGAGGTCGTGGGTCAGACCGATGGCAAGGCAGTTCCTGAACGAATCCTCCCCGTGATATCTGAGTCTTGGCAGGTATGCGTTCTCCACGCCCGGGTGTGCCCGCAGGCGCAGGGCCAGCTCTACACGCAACTCGTCGAGTCCGGAGCCTTGAACCTCACCCGACACCTCAATCTCGTCGAATCGTTGCTGAAGCACTTGAATGGCTTTTTTCTTCGGAAAGAGGCTACCGAACATGAACGGAACTTTCTTTGACGCCTAACGTTGAAGCTGAGCCGCTGACGGCGGCTTGCCGACGGCAGTCGGCTCGAGCGACTGGTTAGGCCTCAAAGACCCGCCAGCGCCTGGCAGCGTATTGGAGAGCCGCAAGTGCAACTGCCGAAGTGAGAACACGATAGCCACTTGGAGTACGGTCAGCAGCACGGCAAGGCCGATTGCCGACCGCCAACCGGCGAAATGCACCAGGGCCACCACGACCCAGACCAGCACGGGCAACGCTACAAGCATGAACAAGTAGCGGGCCTTTGTTCCTACGGCGGAGGCAGTCCAGCCAACGGGATCGGTAAAGACTGTTCGCATGGCAGTGAGGTTGTTCTTTGCGGCCTAACGTTGAAGCTGAGCCGCGAGCGGCGGCTTGCCGACGCGAGTCGGCTCGAGCGACTGGTTAGGCCGCATTCGTCGCAGCGCCGACAAGCATTTCAAGCGCGATCTCAGCATAGTTGACGTCACCATCAGGAGCCGGTTGATCTTTCAGCTCGTCTTGAGCGTAGACGATGCTGACCTTGCTGCCTGTTCTGAACAGACGTACGTCCCTGGGGTCGTTTGTGTAGATTCCCACGGAGGTTGTAGATGCGTCGTCGAGCTTGACGGTGACCGCATTGTTCACCCCGGTCCGGTCCTGCCCAGCTTCATAGGCCTCCGCCACGATTCCAGAGACAAACCGCAGTCGCATCTTTCCTGTATTGATGCTGTTCCACCACTCGTCAGAGGCGAACAGTCCATGCACTCCTCTCAGACCCAACCGCGGTTTCGATCGATTCAGGGTAAGCGCACGCGCTCGTTCGACTTGTCCCGGATTTGCCTCTAAGTCCTTAGACAGCAAGTAGACACGCCTCATCTCCGGAGCGGATGCATCGAGCTTCAACAGAAACTCCTGCGTGGCTCGCAGTGGGGCGATTGGTCTTGCAAAGAGACGACTGAGAATGGTCATGCGTGGCTCTTATGCGGCCTAACGTTGAAGCTGAGCCGCGAGCGGCGGCCTGCCGACGCGAGTCGGCTCGAGCGACTGGTTAGGCACCAGCCCCACGAGGACGGCAATGCAGCTGTTCATTGCGACTCTCCGTAAAGAGATTGCCTCAGATCTTTGAGCCAGGTTACGAGCTCTGCCTCACTCTGAAACTCATGCCCTGTCTCTGCATTGACGGCAGACACAAAGGGGAAGGGGCCATGCAATGAATTCTGGAGCTCGGCTTTAAATGAGGCATTACGACGCATCCATTCATCTGGCTTCACATCAGCCTTCAGCTCGTCGAGCTCGTACCACTCCACATGGAGGTAGTCACGAAGGACCCTCAACAACGTCTCAGGAGCTTTGTCGGCAGAACTCATTCTCTGGTGCCTAACGTTGAAGCTGAGCCGCGAGCGGCGGCTTGCCGACGCGAGTCGGCTCGAGCGACTGGTTAGGCAGCGCCTTCACTTGCCAAGCCCCTCGCCGCATTTCGGACAGAACTTTGGCCGCGAAAAGAATGCTCCGCCCCGCACCGTGGTGCCGCACGCGAGGCAGAACTTGAACGCTCTGACGTTTAGCCAAACCCCAATTGCGACTAGCGGAGCAAAGCTGAATAGGTTTTCGAGTGGTAGCCCTGCGGCCAAAAAAACGAACAGGAATAGCACTCCGTGTGCAGCCGCGATGTACGGAAAAAGCGTGCGCTTCAACGCTCCGTCCCGGTTGAGCCAAAGAAAGGCAGCAGTCGCTACAGAAACTGCGGCCAGAACTCCAAATGAAACGAGGACCTGCGGCGCAGTCGGATTGAATGGTTCCATATCGATCTAGATGCCTAACGTGAAAGTGAGCGGCAGCCGAAGGCTGTCCGCTCGACTGACGGGTTGGGCCATGCCCTTTGAGCCGCCACCAGAACAGACGGCATGCAAGTCGGGTTTGATGGCGCATGACCAGAGGTGAGCCGCCTGCCTGTGGACAGGCGGCCAATGAGAGACCTGGCGGACGCGGTGGCGCAACTCATGGATTGCAGTGCGTGGCTAGCGAGAACCAAGTTTCGCGCCTGCAAGGCCGACCCGATGCTCGGGCCAACCCCAGCCACGCACCACGCCCGACGTTGCAGGTGGCCGAGCCACCAGAGCAGCGCCTTGCGCAGGCTCGTGCATTTGCGCTGACGCCGAGCTCACGCGTAAGCGGCGCGGACTCAGCCTTCGCATGTGGTGCTGGTGTGGCAGGCCCAACGTTTGAAGCTCAGCTGCAGCCGTAGGCTGTCAGCTGGAGCGACGGGTTAGGCCAGACCGCTAGGGCCGTGACCAGACTCGCCGACATGCAAGACGAGTTTGACGGCGAACGCACAACGGCGCGCCGCCTGCCTGTGGACAGGCGGCCCATGCGAGACGTGGCGGACGCGGTGGTGGAACTCATGGGTTGAACTGCGTGGCGGGCGAGGAAAGGAGTTTGAGGCCAAGTCCGCGCGGCCGCTGAGCGGGACAACCCCAGCCACGCACCAGAGCGGCCTTGGCAGGGAACCGCTGCACGCGCACACCGCACAGCGCGACTCGTGCATTGGCGTGGACGCCCGACTCACGCGTCAGCGGCAAGAGCACTTCTCTTGGCATGTGGCACCGGTTTACGGTGGGCCTAACGTTGAAGCTGAGCCGCGAGCGGCGGCTTGCCGACGCGAGTCGGCTCGAGCGACTGGTTAGGCGTCGGCATTCGTTACCACCCCACCATTCATCACAAATTCCTCCAACGACTGCTCCGAATCCAGCTCTGCCTCGCGGTTTGAATCGAGGCTGGTGTAGAGGACTGTTGGGGGGCGGTATGACTTCCGGAACTGCTGGAAGGAGAGGCCAGCTGCAGACGCGCCGGGTTCGACGCGAGCGATTCGGATTGCCCTTAAGTCGTCTCTCCCGAGCGCGACACTAATGCGGTTCAGCGCGGCACTAAGGCCACGTTCCTCGCTATTCCATTCGACTGGCGTGAGGGCGGCAAGGACGATTTCACGACGATTCGTTGAGCTGAACGAGCCCCACCCCGCGGTTGTCATATCCGTGTCTCCCGAAAAGCGGGCGTGAGGGAAGAGACCTCCACTGTCGCGGAGCCAGAGAATGGTTGCTTCGGGGTGCTGCATTTTCAACGCCTAACGTTAATTGTCCATACGACCCAAACACGTACCGGGCGGTCTAAGGATTCGAAGCGTTGGCGATTCTGGCATGGGGGCTCCTCTGTCTTTCCACATTGCTGAGGATTTCAATGGTGCGATGGAACGCCTAATTTTCAGGGTATGGACACACCTGCCGTCAATCGCCATGAACCCCTGCTAGCGCCTGCTTTGGTCCAGCAACCGCGCAAGCGCGCGCAACTAGCTGAAGATCGGGCTCCGGAGGCTTGCTCGAAGTCGAATCCAGGTCCGGGAGCTGCAACGGCCAGCAGAGCGCACGCGCTCGGCGTGATTGGCCAGAAAAGCGGCACAAGCGCTGTCGGCAAAGACACTCCGCGAACGTGTAATTCCCCCCAACGCGAGCAAGACCCTATACAGAACCCCAGCGACGCATCTCACCGGCGCCTGTGGGCCACCGAAGCGGATGAAATGCCGCGCTTCGCCGTCGTGGCCGACACCGACATAGAAAGCTTCGTTGCCGAACCAGCCAGTCCGCCCTACCTCACTTCTGCCCCAGACGACAACGGCAACGGCAACGACGACAGCAGCAGCAACAACAACATCCGGCGTCCTGCGCCGGCCACAAGCTCGGCAAGCCCGCCCCGCCTGCTGGACCAGGTCCGCGAGTCCTTGCGCGTGCGGCACTACTCGCTGCGAACCGAACAGGCCTATGTGGACTGGATACGCCGTTTCATCCTGTTCAACAACAAGCGCCATCCGCGCGAGCTGGGGGCGGACGAGGTGGCCGCCTTTCTCACGCACTTGGCCACCGAGCGCAACGTCGCACCGTCGACGCAGAACCAGGCCAAGTCGGCGCTGCTCTATCTCTACAGCCAGGTGCTGCAGCTGGACCTGCCCTGGCTGGGCGAGGTGATCACGGCGCAGACGAAGCGCCGCCTGCCGGTGGTGCTGACGCCGCGCGAAGTGCGTGCGCTCTTGCATGAGCTCAATGGCGTGCCATGGCTCATCGCCTCGCTGCTCTATGGCACCGGCATGCGGGTGATGGAAGGCCTGCGGCTGCGCGTCAAGGACATCGATTTCGAGCGCCGCGAGGTCATCGTGCGCGAAGGCAAAGGCGGCAAAGACCGGGTGACGGTGCTGCCCGAAAACCTGATGCTGCCGCTGCAGGAGCAACTGGCGGCGGCCCGCAGCCTGCACGCGCTCGACCTGCGCGAAGGCTATGGCGCCGTGCACCTGCCGCATGCCCTGGCCGTCAAGATGCCGCAGGCAGCCCTGTCATGGGGCTGGCAGTGGGTGTTCCCCAGCCCCTCGCGCTCTATCGATCCGCGCAGCGGCGAGGTGCGCCGCCACCATCTGCTGGAGCAGACCCTGCAGCGCAACATCTCGCTGGCGGCCCGCCGGGCGCAGATCGACAAGCCCTGCTCGCCCCATGTGCTGCGGCATTCCTTCGCCACCCATCTGCTGCAGGCTGGCTACGACATCCGCACGGTGCAGGAGTTGCTTGGCCACAGCAACGTCAAGACCACGATGATCTACACCCATGTGCTGAACCGGGGCGGACGCGGCGTGCGCAGCCCGCTGGACCAGATGTAGCAACGCGCCGCATCGAATCGCATCCCTCGCGCGCAGCGGCCACACACACAGGGCGCGCGCATCATCGTCACCGCTGCCTGCGCCGCCTCAGGTTCCCCGGCCTGTGCCGCTCCAGCTCCGGTGTGAACAGCTCCATCACCCGCAGCTCGGCGCCGCAGCGGCGGAACACCGAGTTGCGGGACCACAGCATCTGCGCCGACGCCTCCAGACCGGTGGCCTGCAGCCACTGGCGCTGCATGTGCCGGCGCGTGTGGCCGCAGCGCGAAAGCCGGCGCGGCTGCAGTTCGCTGCGGCTGACACGTTTGTCGTGATACAGCAGATCGGCCAGCGGCCGGTGGCCCAGGCCCTTGAGCGCGCGCCAGGGGCCGGCCAGGGCGCTCTGGTGCAGGGCCGAGCGGGCCCACACCAACGGCCGGCCGTCGACGCGCAGGATCACCTCGCGCACCAGGCTGAGGCCGCGCCGGGGCAGGCCCAGGGCGCGGCGTTCCAGCTGGCGCAGCGGCGCGATGCGCTGGCTCAGCACCTGCACCTCGAAGCGCTGACCCAGGCGCGCCAGGCGCCGGCTCAACGAGCCCGGCGCGCGCAGCCAGTCGCGCAGGCCGGCACGGCTTGCAATGCCCATACGCTCGCTTCCGTTCGTGGCTTCGTGGTTCGCTTCGAGCTTCAGGACTGGCCGGCGGCGGTGCCACCAGCGGCCGCGCCGAACTCATCGCCCAGCTCCACGGCCCGGCGCTGTGCCGCCTTCACGGCGCGCTGGATCGCGGCGCCCACGCCCTCGGCTTCCATGCTGCTGATGGCCGCATGGGTGGTGCCGCCCTTGGAGGTGACGCGCTCACGCAGCAGCGTGGGCGACTCGCCAGACTGCAGGCCCAGCGCCGCGGCGCCGCCGCAGGTGGCCAGGGCCAGCTCGCGCGCCTGCTCGGCCGGCAGGCCGAGCTCGACGCCAGCCGCCATCATGGCCTCGACCATGTAGAAGAAGTAAGCCGGGCCCGAGCCCGACAGCGCCGTCACCGCGTCCAGGTCGGCTTCTGCCGCCACCCAGAGGCTGCGGCCGGTGGGGGCCAGCACGGCTTCGACCAGTTGCCGGTCCGCCGCACTGACCGCCGCACTGGCAAACAGGCCGGCGATGCCCTGGCCGATCAAGGCCGGTGTGTTGGGCATGGCGCGCACCACACGCGCGCTGCCGGTGGCTTGGCTGATGGTCTCGCAGCGGATGCCGGCCATCACCGACAGGTGCAGCGAAGCTTCCGAGGCCTGCACCGGCGCCGCCGCTTCGCCGAACATCTGCGGCTTGACGGCCCAGACGACCAGGTCGGCCTCGCCGAGCCTGCTGTCCGCCTGCGCCACGACCGCGACGCCAGGGAAATCCTGGCACAGCTTGTCGCGTTGCGGCGCATAGGGTTCGACCACAGCCAGGCTGGCCGCGTCATGGCCGCTGCGCAGCAGGCCACCGATGAGGGCACTGGCCATGTTGCCGCCGCCTATGAAGGCGATGCGGCGGCGTGGGGCGGACGAAGGCGCGGGAGTCTGGTGAGGGCTGCTGCTCATGATGGGCGGAAGTCTAATCGCCGCCCGCCTGCCGTCAGCCTCGCCCGCCGTCAGTGAACGCCGGCCAGCAGCGCCGCATTGCCGCCGGCCGCCGCGGTGTTGATCGTCAGCGTCTGCTCGGCCGCAAAGCGGTAGAGCTGGCGCGGGTTGGCAGCTTCGCTGGCGCCGATCAGCGGCAGGATGGCGCCCGAGCGCTCGGACAGGGCCCGCTGCACGGCACGGCGCTGGCCGCTCTTCGCCGCGGCCACGCAGACACCGGCGAGCAGGGGCGATTGCAGCAGGGCGCGCTCGGCATCGAGGGCAAAGAGCTGCAGGGCCGCGCCCGGCAGGCCCGCCTGCTGCAAGGCCTTGCGCAGGCCTTGGGCGGCCTCGGCGTCGTCGGCGCCCAGCAGGGCCACGCTGTTGCCGGCCACCAGGGCCGCGCCCACCGCAGCGCCGATTTCGGCCGGGCTGGCACCGGCTGCCAGCACGGCGATCACGCCCCGGCCGTGCAGGCGCAGCTCATTGCTTTCGCCGGTGGGGCCGGGCAGATCGCGACTGGCCAGCACGGCCGGTGCGTCTTGCGCCAGGCGGCGCAGCGCGGCGGCTTCGCCGGCGGCGCCCAGCGCATCGGCGGTGCGACCCAGCAAGGCGGCGCGTGCTTCCAGGGCCACGTCACTCCAGACGGCCTGCGCCTGAGCCAGCGCGCCGAGCTCGGCGCTGGCGGCACCGTCGGCCAAGGCCGTGGCCGTGGCTGCAGGCGCTGCCTGGGTCGGTGCACAGAAGCGCCACAGGTAGTTCGGGCCGCCGGCCTTGGGGCCGGTGCCGCTCAGGCCTTCGCCGCCGAAGGGCTGCACGCCCACCACGGCGCCGATGATGTTGCGGTTCACGTAGACATTGCCGATCTTGGCGGCCTCGGCCAGTCGCAAGGCACGGCTGTCGATGCGGGTCTGGATGCCCAGGGTCAGGCCATAGCCCAGCGCATTGATCTCCTGGATCACGGCGTCCACATCGCCCCCCCAGCGCACCACATGCAACACCGGGCCGAAGATCTCGGCGCCCAGCTCCTTGATGCTGGCCAGCTCGAAGGCCACCGGCATCACCAAGCGCGGCACGGCGTCGTGCGCGCGCGCCTCGACGATCAGCTTCGCTTCCTTCTTCAGGCGCGCCACATGCTGCTTGATGTTCTCGAAGGCCTCGTCGTCGATGACCGGGCCCACGTCCGTCGCCAGCTCGGCCGGGTTGCCGACCCACAGCTCCTGCACCGCGCCCTTGAGCATCTCGATCAGGTTGTCGGCAATGCTTTCGTGCACGCACAGCAGGCGCAGCGCCGAGCAGCGCTGGCCGGCCGAGCGGAAGGCGCTTTGCACCACGGCGTCAACCACCTGCTCGGGCAGCGCGGTCGAGTCCACCACCATGGCGTTGATGCCGCCGGTCTCGGCAATCAAGGGGACGATCTCGCCGTCCTTCTTGGACAGCGTGCGGTTGATGATTTGCGCGACTTGTGTAGAGCCGGTGAAGCAGACACCAGCGGTCTGCGCAGCGGCCACAAGGCCGGCGCCGACGGTCTCGCCCGGGCCATGCAAGAGCACCAGCGCATCGGCCGGCACGCCCGCTGCGTGCAGGAGCTCGACCATCTTCAGCGCCACGAAGGGCGTCTGCTCGGCCGGCTTGGCCGCCACGGTGTTGCCGGCCACCAGGGCCGCCACCACCTGGCCGACAAAGATCGCCAGCGGGAAGTTCCAGGGGCTGATACAAACGAAGACGCCACGGCCTTGCATGGCAGCGCCATGGCTTTCTGCCTCGTCCGCGTAGTAGCGCAGGAAGTCCACCGCCTCGCGCACCTCGGCGATGCAGTCGCCCTGCGTCTTGTAGGCCTCCTTCACCAGCAGCGCACAGAACTCGGCCAGGCGCGCGTCGAGCGCATCGGCCGCGCGGCGCAGGATCGCAGCGCGTTCCGCCACGGGCTTCCCGTTCCAGCCGGCAAAGCCGTCTTGCAAGAGCTGCATCGCGGCCGCCACTTGCTCGGGCGTGGCTTCGGCCACCGGCAAGACCTGACCCTCGGCCAGCGCATTCAGCAGCGGCTCGCGCTGCTGCAGGCAGGTGAGGTCGGCGCCGGTGGAGTTGGCACGGCCATGGCCCAGGCGGTCGCGGTAGAGGTCCACCGGCAGCGGCAGGGCGGTCTCGTTCTGGATCAGCTCCAGCGGCGAGGCCAGCAGCTCGTCGGGGCGGACCTGAGGATCGGCCAGCTGGTGGACGAAGGAGGAATTGGCGCCGTTTTCCAGCAGGCGGCGAACCAGGTAGGCCAGCAGGTCGCGGTGCTCGCCGACCGGGGCGTAGACGCGGCAGGGAATCGTGCCGTCCTTCAGCACCTCGCGGTAGACGCCCTCACCCATGCCGTGCAGTCGCTGCATCTCGAATTCGGCGCCGGCAGCGCGGGCCATCTGCACGATGGCGGCGATGGTGCCGGCGTTGTGGCTGGCGAACTGCGGGTAGATCACGTCGGCATGGGCGATCAGCGCTTGGGCGCAGGCCAGGTAGCTCACGTCGGTGTGCTGCTTGTGCGTGAACACCGGGTAGGCCGGCAAGCCCTGCTCCTGGGCACGCTTGATCTCGCCGTCCCAGTACGCGCCCTTGACCAGGCGCACCATGAAGCGCAGGCCATGCTTGCGGGCGATTGCGGCCACCTCGTGCACCACCTGCAGCGAGCGGGTCTGGTAGGCCTGCACCGCGAGGCCGAAGCCGCGCCACTTGGGGAAGCTGGCGGCAATGCGCTCGGCCACTGAGTCCAGCAGCTCCAGCGAGAGCTCGAGGCGGTCCACCTCCTCGGCATCGATGGTCAGGTTGATGTTGGCGCTGGCGGCCCGCTCGACCAGCTGCCAGACGCGCGGCAAGAGCTCGGCATAGACCCGCTCACGCTGCAGGATCTCGTAGCGCGAGAACAGGGCGCTGAGCTTGATCGAGATGCCGTCCGAACCTTCGGGCGACTCGGCCTTGCGGCCCGAGGCGATGGCCTCGATGGCGGCCAGGTAGCTGGCCTGGTAGCGGGCGGCATCATGCTCGGTGCGGGCGCCTTCGCCCAGCATGTCGTAGGAGAAGCGCAGCTGGGCCTGCTGCTTGCGGGCCGAGTCGGCCTCGCCCATCGCTTCACGGATGTTGCGGCCCAGCACGAACTGGCGGCCCAGCAGCTGGATGGCGCGCACGGTGGCGGCCACCACAGTCTGCGCACCGAGGCGTGTCAAGAGGCCGCCCGAGCTTTCGGCCTCCGGCAGAAACTTCTTGGACAAGGAAATCGCCGAGGCCGAGAGGCTGGCCAGCATCTTGTGCGGGCCCTCGGAATTGCCGTCGAAGTCGGCACGGCCGAGCTGGTCGGCCGTCAGCGCGATGGCGGTGGGCGCGTCCGGCACGCGCAAGAGCGCTTCGGCCAGACGCATCAGGGCCAGGCCCTCGCTGCTGGTGATCGGGTACTCGCGCAGCAGCGATTCCATGGCCCAGAAGGGCGCCGGGTTGGCACGCACCTGCTCGACCCAGGGCGTGGCGGTGCGGATCACGGCCGGCCAGTCCAGCTGTTCATGCAACTGCGCTGCCAAGGCTTCGACCACCGGACGCTCGGGCCGGTAGGGGAAGGGCAGGCGGGCGCGTTCGGTCGGCAGGGCAAAGCTGGTCATCATGGGCTCCAGGCGGAGGATCTAGCGAAGATCAGGACTTTAAAAGCGCTTCGGATGAATTAAATTCCGAGTCTTGCCGATCCACCAGACAAAAATCCAGCATGAGCACCCCAGACGACGACAACGGCCAGCGCGGGCTGGACAAGATCGACGCCCGCATTCTGCGCGCGCTGCAGGCCGATGGGCGCATTTCCAACCTGAAGCTGGCCGAAAGCGTGCACCTCTCGCCGACGGCCGTGCTGGAGCGGGTCAAGCGCCTCACCCGCGACGGCTTCATCCTCGGCTACGAGGCACGGCTGAACCCGGCCAAGCTCGGCGCCTCCATGCTGGTCTTCATCGAGATCCTGCTGGACCGCACGGTGCAGGACGTGATGGACAACTTCAAGGCCGCCGTCCAGGCCCGGCCCGAGATCCTGGAATGCCACCTGGTGGCCGGCGGCTTCGACTACCTGCTGAAGACGCGGGTGGCCGACATGGGCCACTACCGCGAGTTCATAGGCAGCGTGATCTGGACGCTGCCCGGCGTCCGGGAGACTCGCACTTACGCGGTGATGGAGGAGGTCAAGAACACCACGGCCTTGCCGATCTGAAGGCCTGGTGCAAGGCCTTCCCCCATCGGTGGGGAAGGGGGAGGTCGCCCCGGTGGGGGGGCCTCCTCGTGGTGATGGGAGGCGGTGGCTTGCGCGCCGACGATGCGCCCCATTCCCACCTTGCACCCAGGAGCCGCCATGTTCTTCACCGCCCGTCGCCAGCCGCCTGCCACCGCCCTCGCCGCCCTTGCCACGCCGGTAGCCGTCATCGCCGAGCCCCAGGATTTGCGCGACCGCGCGGGCTGCGGCTGGTTCGATTCCTCGTTCGAACTGAGCCAGGGGCTGGAGGTCAGCGATGCGCCCGAGGGCGTGGAGTTTGAGCTGTGGCTGCTGGCCTTTGACGTGGCCACCGCCCAGGCCCATTGAGCTCAGAGATCGAAGAACACCGTCTCGCCCTCGCCCTGCAACCGGATGTCGAAACGGTAGTGGCCGGGCGCCAGGGGCCGGGCAAGCAGCGTGGCGCGGCGTTCCGGCGTCAGCCGGCGGAGCACCGGGTCGGCCGCGTTGGCGGCAGGCCGGTCCTCGAAGTAGAGCCGCGTATGCAGGCCGAGGTTGATGCCGCGAGCCAGGATGAAGAGGCTGACGAAGGCCGCTTGCGGCTCGAGGGTCTCAAATCGATAGAGGCCGGTGCCCGCGGCCGTCGCGCTGCGGCCCCAGCCGCTGAAGGCAGCGTCGCTCTGCCAGAGTTCCACCAGCACGTCGGTGAGCGGCTGGCCCTCGCCGTCGATCACCTGGCCCTCGATCACGAGGCGCGCACCCGGCGTGTCATCGGTCCAGAGCCTGGGCCCAGCGGTGGCGCGGGCGAAGGGCGAGGCCCCGCCAGCCGCCTCGGGCAGCAGGCCGATGTGGACAAAAGGGCCAGCGGTCTGCGAGGCGGTCTCGCGGCTCATGGCTGCGCTCCCGTCTCGGCTTCAAACAAGGTGGCCCGGCGGCCGCGCAAGCAGATATCCCAGCGGTAGGCGCGGCTGTCCATGGCCTCGTCGGCACCGGGGTCGGCCTGGGCGATCAGGCCACGCACTTGCGCCTCATCGGCAATGCTGTGGACGATGGGGCAGCGCGCGATCAGCGGGTCGCCCTCGAAGTACATCTGCGTCACCAGGCGCTGGGCCCAGCCTTCGCCGTTCAGCGAGAAATGGATGTGGGCCGGCCGCCATTCGGCGCGGTGGTTGGGCCAGGGGTAGGCGCCGGGGCGGATGGTGCGGATGAAGTAGTAGCCCTGGGCATCGGTCATCACGCGGCCGCAGCCGCCGAAGTTCGGGTCCAGCGGCGCCAGGTACTGGTCGCGCGGATGGCGGTAGCGGCCGCCGGCGTTGGCCTGCCAGACCTCGATCAAGGCATTCGGCACCGGGCGCCCCTGCTCGTCGCGCACATAGCCATGGACGATCAGCCGTTCGCCGAGCGCCAGGCCGCCGTGCGAGCTGTTGCGTATCAGGTCGTGGTCGAGCGGGCCCAGGTCCTCGCGGCGAAAGCGCGGCGCAGGCAGCGCGATCTCCAGCGGCACCAGCGGCTGGCGGGGCGAGCGCAAGAGGCTGGAGCGGTAGCCCGGCGCCAGCGCGGGCGGGTGGGCCTGCGGATCGCGGGGCAGGAACAAGGGCAGCGGTTCGTCCATGGGCCCAGCATGCCAAGCCGCGTGGCCTGCAGCAAGGCGGTGGACTACCAGTCCTTGAACGGATGCACCGCCAGTTTGGAGTTGAAGTAGCGCGGGTCTTCGGTCACCTCGGCGCCCAGCCAGGGCGGGCGCCCGAAGGCCTGGGCCTCGTCGCTCAGCTCGATCTCCGCCACCACGAGGCCGGCGTTGTCGCCGAGGAACTCGTCCACTTCCCAGAGCAGGCCGGCATGGCGCACCAGGTGGCGGAACTTGTCGATCAGCGGGCCTTCGCAGAGCGCGAGCAGTTGCTCGCCGTCCGCGAAAGGGATCTCGTACTCGAACTCGGCCCGGCTCGCGCCGACCGAACGGCCCTTGATGGTCAGCCAAGCCTGCTCGCCCACGCAGCGCACGCGCACCGTGCGGGCCGGGTCGCGGTTCAGATAGCCCTGGCGGTAGCGGCGGGCGTCGGGTTGCCGCCAGGCTTCACCTTGCACCAGGAATTTGCGTTCGATCTCGATGGCCATGTTCAGGATTTCAGCGGCTGACCCGCGAGGTGCTCGGTCATGCCGGGATGGTCGGGTCGCACGCGGTGCTCGCCATAGCAGAGCAGGCGCAGGACGGCCGCCGGGCGCCGCGCCCAGCTCGCCCAGGCCAGCGCCGTGTCGCCATGGGCATCGCGCGCCTCGACATGGGCGCCAGCATCGAGCAGCAGCTGGAGGGTTTGTGGCGTGCCGACCAGGGCGGCCCGGTGCAGCGCCGTCTCGCCCTTGGTGCGGGCATCGCGCATGAAGGCGCCGGTGGCTTGACCGGGCCGCGTGGCCGCGCGCACATCGGCGCCGGCCTCGAGCAGCACTTGCAGCACGCGGTCGCGGCCGATTCGGTCTTCATGGCACAGGGCCGAGTGCAGGGCGGTCTCGCCGGTGTCAGGGTCGGCATGGTCCACCTGCGCGCCCTGCTCCAGCAGGAACTGGGCGAGCCGCCAATGGCCGTGGAAGGCCGCGCCGTTGAGGCCCAGGTCGTCGCCCAGCTCGGACAAGGCCTGGCCCCGCTCCATCAGCACACGCAGCGCGGTCACGTCGCCGTAGTAGGCGGCCCATTGCAGGAGGCTCGCGCCATCGACCCGGGCGTCCGGCGAGCCACCATCGCCCAGCCGGTCGAGGATCAGGTCGCAGCGGCCGTTGGCAATGCGTTGCAGCAGTCGGGCGGGGTCCATGGCGCGATTGTGGCCGCGCCTGGCCCCTCAGGCCAGATGCAGGCGGCGGCGCGCCTCGGAGCGCGGCAGGTCCACCGTCGGCGCCACGAAGTCCTCGGCCGGTGCCGGGCGGCCGTAGTACCAGCCTTGCGCCCAGTCACAGCCCTCGCGGCGCAGCCATTCGGCCTGCTCGGCGGTTTCCACACCCTCGGCCAGCACGTCCAGGTTGAGGCTGCGGGCCAGCACGATGACGGTGCGGGCAATCGCCGCCACGTTGGCATCGCTGCCCAGCTCCGAGACGAAGCTGCGGTCGATCTTCAGCGTCTGTACCGGCATGCGCTTCAGGTAGCTGAGCGAGGAGTAGCCGGTGCCGAAGTCGTCGATGGCCACGCGCACGCCCTGCTGGGTCAGGCGCGTCATCAGCTCGATGGCGCCTTCGGCATCTTCGAGCAGCAGGCTTTCGGTCACTTCGAGTTCCAGCGCCTGCGGCGGGCAGCCGGTCTCGCGCAGGATCTGCTCCACGGTGTCGGCGAAGTCGCTCTGGCGCATCTGGCGCGCCGAGACGTTGACCGCCACCTGCTGCGGCTTGCCCGGCTGGCCTTGCCAGCGAGCGGCCTGTGCGCAGGCCTGCTCCAGCACCCAGCGGCCGATGGGGATGATGAGGCCGGTGTCTTCGGCCAGCGGGATGAACTCGGCCGGCGAGATCGGGCCGCGGGTCGGGTGACGCCAGCGCAGGAGCGCCTCGGCACCGATCAGCACGCCATCCGAGAGGCGCACCTGCGGCTGGTACTCGAGGCGGAACTGCGCCGCCTCGTTAGCCTGGCGCAGCGCATGGGTCAGCTCGAAGCGCTGCTGGACGATGCGGGTCAGCTCGGGTCGGTAGCCCTGCACGGTGTTGCGGGCATTGGCCTTGGCGCGGCACATCGCCGCCTCGGCATTGCGCAGGAGCGAGTCGACCGTCTCGCCATCGGTGGGGAACAAGGCCAGGCCTATGCTGGCACCGAGGTTGAAGCGCTGGCTGCCGACCAGGATGGGCTCGCCCATGGATTGGATCAGGCGGTCGCCGAGGCGCATGGCCGTCTCCTCGTCCACGAGGCCGGAGAGCACGATGACGAATTCGTCGGCGCCAACGCGGGCCACCGAGTCGCTGGCCCGCACGACGTTGACGAAGCGCTCGGCCGTCTCGCGCAGCACGGCGTCGCCGGCGCGGTGGCCCGAGATGTCGTTGACCTCGCGGAAGCCGTCCAGGTCGATGTAGAGCACGGCCACGCTGGTGTGGTCGCGCTGGGCAATGTGGATCTGGCGCTCGATGCGGTCGCGCAGCAGCGCCAGGTTGGGCAGGCCGGTCAGGCGGTCGTGCAGGGACTGGTGCAGCAGCTCGGCCTCGGTCGCCTTGATGCGCGAGATGTCGGTCAGCACCATCAGGTACTGCGCCGGGGTGGTCTGGCTTGCAGGCACCTTCACGAGGGTAGCCCACAGCGGCACGCTGAGGCCGTCCTGGCGGCGGTCCAGCAGCTCGCCACTCCACTTGCCCTCGGTGTCGACCTTGCTCCACAGCTCTTCCTGCAGCTCGGCGTCCAGCGCGATGGCGCGCAGCATCTCGGGCGTGCGACCGAGCAACTGCTCGCGGACACGGCCGCTGATGCGGCAGGCGGCCGGGTTCAGGTCGATCACGCTGAGCTCGGCATCCATCACGAGGATGCCCTCGCCGCAATGCTCGAACACGGTGGCCGCGCGGCGGGCGCTCTCCATCGCTTCCTGCTGCACGGTCACGTCACGGGCGACGCCGACCTGGCCCAGGTACTCGTTCTCGTCGAACACCGGCGCCTGCAGCACATCCAGGCAGGCGCGGCTGCCATCGGGGCGCTCGACCCAGCTGAGCGCGCGCTGCACGCTGCCATGGCTGCCCGGCATGGCGCGGGTCCAGCCCGGCTGGATCGGCAGTTGTTCGTCGGTGCGGCCCTGCAGCTCGGCCTCGGAGAGACCGGTCAGGCGGACGAAGGCGGGATTGCTGCCGTCATAGGCATCGTCCGCGTCCTTGAAGAAGACCGGATCGGGGATGGCGTTCAGCAGCGCCGCCAGGCGGGTGCGCTCGCTGCGCACGCGGCGCAGGGCGTCGCGGCGGGCCTTCAGGCGCAGGCGCTGGCCGCGCAGCAGGCCGAGGCCCAGGCCCATGCCCAGCACGCCCAGCAGCGCGAACGCCAGCAGCCACAGGTCGGGACGGCCCAGCAGCGCGGCCGGCCCACCCGTTTCAACAAGGGCGCGCGCCTGCCCGCAGGCCGGCACCACGGCCAGCCAGCACAGCTGGGCCGCACGGCCTGGGTGACTCTTGCTCAAGTTCATCGCTTCCGAACCTTTGTCGGCGCCACCGTCCTGATGAGACGGAGGCGATAGTTGGTCAACACCCTGGTACGGCGGGGTGTCCCTCTTTGTTTTGACGACCGGTCGGAAGTGTGGGTGCGGCCCCCCTGTCCAGGCTCAGGGTTGGCCACTAGGCGCCACAGTGCAAGTCCGCAATTGCTCACGGTTTGCTGCAAAGCGTGAGCGCCGGCTTGAGCCCGGCCGGGGCGCACAAAAAGGAAAAGGCACCGCAAGCGGTGCCTTCAAGGAGGCCTGGGCGATAAACGCCCGGGCAATGCCCTGCTTTCAGCGGCGGCGGCGGCTCACGCCCACACCGGCCAGCGCCAGAGCCACCAGGGCCAGCGAGGCCGGCTCCGGCACGCCCGGTGCAGCCTCGTTGATGTAGAACATGTCCATGCCAAAGCAGTCCACGGCATTCTCGACGTCGAACCAGAAAGCCTTGACGCTGTCGAACTGCGAGCCGAGCATGACCGCGGTCGCCGGGAAGCCCCAGTTCTCGACCGGCAGCAGCTGGCTGTAATCATCGGTGACGCCATCCGACGAGGCGTGGATGAAGGCGCGCTCGTTGCCCGAAGCGGCGCCGCCACCGGTGTCGGTGTTGGAGGTGAGCAGGAAGTAGTTCAGATCAAACGCAGCGCCGTCGATGCGGCTGAACTTGATGCGGGTCAGCGTGCCGTAGTCACCCGTGTCCCAGTGCCCGTGGATCACGTCATTGCCGGCGCCGTAGTAATTGCCGATGTAGCCGGTGCCGCCGATGAACTCGACGCGGTAGCCCAGTTGCTCGTACTTGACGATGTTGCTGAACGAACTGGAGTTCGACGTGACATGGGTGCCGGCGCCCACGTCGGTGGCCGTGCCGCCGGTGAAGTTGATCACGTCGGCCTGGGCAACGCCGCAAAGGCCCAACGCGAAAGCCATCGAGGCTGCGGTGAACAGTTTTTTGATTTGCATGGTGTCTCCTTGGAGGTATTGCCCCGCCACCCGGCGGGGCCATGACACAGCCAGTAGCCAGAACCATGCCAACCCCTGCTCCTGCGGCCGCGGCAGCAGATTTCCACCCTGTGAAAAGTCACGCCGCACAGGTGCGCGTCATTCGCCCGTATGAATCAGGCGGCTCGCGCTTTGTAAAGCACGCCGACAGGCTGTTCAGAGCGCCAAGGCCAGCTTGCTGCCCTGCAGGATGGCGCGTTTGGCGTCCAGCTCGCCGGCTTCCAGCGCGCCGCCTATCAGGTGCACGCGCAGCCCGGCTGCACGCAGCGGCGCCTCCAGCTCGCGCAGCGGCTCCTGGCCGGCGCACAGCACGATGCTGTCGGCCGGGATCAGCTCCAGGTCACGGCGCTGCTCGCCCTGGCTGACCCACAGGCCCTCGGCCGTGATGCGCTCGTAGTTGACGCCGCCCAGCATCTCCACGCGCTTCATCTTCAGCGCGGCTCGGTGGATCCAGCCGGTGGTCTTGCCGAGGCCGGCGCCGAGCTTGCCGCTCTTGCGCTGCAGCAGCGTGATCTGGCGCACCGGGTCGCTGGGCGCCGGACGCACCACGCCGCCGCGCACCTCGGCCGGGTCGGCCACGCCCCATTCGCGCCGCCAGGCCGCCGGGTCCAGGGCCAGCGTATGCCCCTCGTCGGCCAGAAACTCGGCCACGTCGAAGCCGATGCCGCCGGCACCGACGATGGCCACGCGGTGGCCCACCGGCTTGCGCTTGAGCAGCACGTCGATGTAACTCAGCACCAGGTCGGGATGCTCGTCCTGGCCCGGAATGCGCGGGTTGCGCGGGCTCACGCCGGTGGCGAGCAGCACCTCGTCGAAGCCCTTCAGGTCCTCGACACCGACACGGCGGTTCAGCTGCAGCTGCACGCCCGTCAGCTCGATGCGGCGGCCGAAGTAGCGCAGCGTCTCGCTGAACTCCTCCTTGCCGGGAATGCGCCGCGCCAGGTTGAACTGGCCGCCGATCTCGGCCGCCGAGTCGAACAGATGCACTTCGTGGCCGCGCTCGGCCAGCAGCGTGGAAGCCGCGAGGCCGGCCGGGCCGGCGCCGACCACGGCAATCTTCTTGCGCGCCGTAGCGGTGGCAGCGATAGGCACGATGGCCAGCTCGCGCTCATAGGCCGCACGCGGGTTGACCAGGCAGGTCGAGATCTTTTGCGCAAAGGTGTGGTCCAGGCAGGCCTGGTTGCAGGCGATGCAGGTGTTGATCTCGTCGGCCCGGTTCTCGCGGGCCTTCCTGACGAAGTCCGGGTCGGCGAGGAAGGGCCGGGCCATGCTGACCATGTCGGCCGCGCCTTCGGCGAGCACGTTCTCGGCCACCTCGGGCATGTTGATGCGGTTGCTGGTGATCAGCGGCGTGGTGATGCCCTCGGCCCGCAGCGCCGTGCGCAGCTTCTGGGTGACCCAGGCGAAGCCGGCGCGCGGCACCGAGGTGGCGATGGTCGGCACCCGCGCCTCGTGCCAGCCAATGCCTGTGTTGATGATGGTCGCCCCGCCCCGCGCCACGCGGCGGGCCAGCTCCAGCACCTCGTCCCAGCTGCTGCCGTCGGGCAGCAGGTCCAGCATCGAGAGGCGGTAGATGATGATGAAGTCCGGCCCCACGGCCTCGCGCATGCGCGCCAGGATTTCCAGCGGCAGGCGCATGCGGTTCTCATAGGAGCCGCCCCAGCGGTCCTGGCGCTGGTTGGTGTGGGTCACCAGGAACTGGTTGATGAAATAGCCTTCGGAGCCCATCACCTCCACGCCGTCGTAGCCGGCCTCGCGGGCCAGCTTGGCGCAGCGGACGAAGGCGCGGATCTGGCGCTCGATGCCGCGCTCGGAGAGCTCACGCGGCGTGAACGGCGAGATCGGCGACTGGATGCGCGAGGGCGCAACGCAGAACGGGTGGTAGCCGTAGCGGCCCGTGTGCAGGATCTGCAGCGCGATCTTGCCGCCCTCGGCATGGACCGCGTCGGTGATGAGCTTGTGACGCCGCGCCGCGCCCGAGGTGGCCAGCGTGCCGGCGAAGGGCTTGGCCCAGCCCTCGATGTTGGGCGCGAAGCCGCCGGTCACGATCAGGCCCACCTCGCCCCGGGCGCGCTCGGCAAAAAAGGCCGCCATGCGCTCGAAGTGCTTGCGCCCGTCTTCCAGCCCGGTGTGCATGCTGCCCATCAGCACCCGGTTCTTCAGGGTGGTGAAACCGAGGTCCAGCGGCTGGAGCAAATGGGGGTAGGGCATGACGGACTTCCTATAAAGAAAACGCTGGGCCGCTCCCGAGCTTTCTTGCTCCCCCTCGGGGGGGCGACTGGCACGCCGTGCCAGGCTTGGGGGCACCATGGAATCGCGAGGCATGCTAGCAGTGGGCTGGGCGCGGAAACTGGGGGTAGCGCTCTATGCTTTACAGTCCGACAAGTTGCGACGCGGCCCAGCAATGGCGGCCCCGTCCAATCGGGAACCTATTTTCAGGAGAGAGTGCGATGCGCTTTGGAAGTCTGGCCACCTCGGTGGCCCTTATCGGCAGCATGCTGCTGACCGCCTGCGGTGGCGGTGGTGGTGGCAGCGGCAGCGGCAGTGCGCAGATGCGCTTGGTCAACGCCAGCGTGGGCTATAGCTCGCTGGACCTGACCATCGGAACCACCAAGGCCAGCACCGGCATCGCCTACGCGAACGCTGGCACCTATTCGGGCGTCGACACCGGCGCCACGGCCAGCCAGGTCCAGGCCAACGGCACTGGCACCACGCTGGCGTCCATCACCCCCACCCTGACCGGCGGCAGCCACTACAGCGTGATCGCCTACGGCTGGTCGGGCGCTCTGCGCACCACCCTGCTGCAGGAAGAAGAAGCCGCCCCGACGACGGCCGGCACCTCCAAGCTGCTGGTGCTGAACCTGGCCGCCGACGCCGGCGCCGTGGACCTCTACCTGACCGGTGCCACCGACACGCTGGACAACGCCTCCCCGACCGCCAGCGCGGTCAATGGTGGCTCCAGCAGCGGCTACGTCGGCCTGAACAGCGGCACATTCCGCGCCCGCGTCACCGCCGCCGGCGACCGCACCAAGATCCTGCTGGACATCCCGTCCATCTCGCTCGAAGCCCTGAAGGTGCACAGCCTGATCATCACCCCGACGCAAGGCGGCGTGCTGGTCAACGGCATCTTCATGCAGCAGCAAGGCACCCCGACCAACTACGCCGCGACCAGCGCGCGAGCCCGCGTCGTGGCTGCAGTCGCCAGCAATGTCGCCAACGTCTTCCCGACGGTCAGCGCCACGACCGGTGGCAAGACGCTGCTGCAAGTCGGCACGGCCGCTCCGCAGATCGGTGACTACGTGGCCCTGACGGCCGGCAACAACGGCGTCAACATCACCGTCAATGGCGTTGCCATGCCGGTTGCCAATGTGAACCTGGCCGCTGGCGGCGACTACACGCTGATGGTGTACGGCGACGCCACCGCGCCGCAGCTGACTGTGCTGAGCGACGACAACCGCCTGCCCACGACCGCCGGCACCTCCAAGATGCGCCTGATCAACGGCCTGGCCACCGCCGGCGCCGGCCTGACGCTGACGCTGGACTTCAGCGCCATCGCCAACAACGTGCTGCCGGGCACGGCCTCCAGCGTGCTGAACGTGGCAGCCAGCAGCAGCTCGCAGCTGTCGGTGTCCTCGCCGCTGTCGGCAACGCCGCTGTACAAGGAAACCGGCCTGACCGTGCTGCAAGGCACCGTCTACACGGTCTTCGTGCTGGGTGGCGGCGCCAACGCCCCGCAAGGCATCCTGCGACGCGATCGCACCTAAGACCAGGCCCCTCGCCTGCCAAGCCCCGCGCTCCTGGAGCCCGGGGCTTTTTTCATGGCTCTTTGCGCTTCGGGTCGTGATCGCCTGTCACATGGGCTGCCTAGCATCGCGGGTCCTGCCACCGATCCCGCGCGCCCATGTTCCGCTCCGCCCTGAGATGCCTAGTCGCCACCGGCCTGCTGACCACGGCCAGCCTGCCCAGCTTGGCCCAGGTCCAGGCTGCCGGCGCCTCCTTCCCGTCGCAGGTCTATCTGCGCTGGGCCGAGTCCTACACCCGGGCGGCCGGCGTGCAGGTCAGCTACCAGGCCACCGGCTCGGGTGACGGCATCAAGCGCATCAGTGCCCGCCAGGTGCAGATCGGCGGCTCCGATTCGCCGCTGAGCCCGGAGGAACTGGCCAAGCGCCAGCTGCTGCAGATTCCGATGCTGGTGGGCGGCGTGGTGCCGGTGGTGCGTCTCTCAGGCGTGCCGAGCGGCCGGCTGCGGCTCACCGGCGAGCTGCTGGCCGACATCATGCGCGGCGAGCTGACGCAGTGGAACGACGCCCGCATCGCCGCCCTCAACCCCGGCCTCGCCCTGCCGGCGTTGCGCATCAAGCGGGTGGTGCGGTCCGACAAGTCGGGCACGACCGAGGGTTTCAGCCGCTACCTGGCGGCGGTGTCGCCGCGCTTTGCCAGCGAGATTGGCGCGAGCCAGTTGCCGGCCTGGCCGGGCGAGGTGCTGGCGGCGCAGGGCAATGATGGCGTGAGCGCCCTGCTGAAGGCCACCGAGGGCGCCATTGCCTATGTCAGCTACGACCGGGTGGCCCGCGACGCCTTGAGCAGCGTGCAGCTGCGCAACCGCGAGGGCCGCTGGGTCAGCGCCTCCGAGGCCGGCTTCATGGCCGCCATCCGCCACAGCGAGCTGCAGTCCAAGGGCGACGACCGCGCCAGCCTGCTGGACCGGCCCGGCGCCGACAGCTGGCCTTTGACGCTGACCAGCTTCGCCCTGATCGATGCCCGCCCACCGCGTGCCGCTGCCGCCGTGGCGCCCATGCGCTTCCTCTACTGGTGCTTCCTGCATGGCGATGAGCTGACGCGCGGCACCGGCTTTGCGCCGCTGCCGGTGCGCATCCAGTCCAAGCTGGCGGCGCGGCTGGCCGAGGTCAAGGCGCAGGACGGCGCGCCCATCGCCTACCTGGCGCTCTGAAACAGACCTGGCTCAGGGCTGAGCGCGCAGCTCCACCAGGCTGGAGCCATTGCGCAGCCCCGGCCCGAAATGCACGCGGTAGCCGCCGAGGTCCAGACTGCCTATGGCCTCCAGGCCCTGCTCGAGGCTCTCGCGGCTGAGCGGATGGCGAGCCCGGCGCAGGCCTTCGGCGAGCACGCGCGCTGCCAGGTAGCCCTCGAGGCTGATCGAGTCGAAATGCCTGTCGCCCGCATCGCGCATGGCCTGCTGGTACTCGGCCACGATGGGCAGGCTGCGGTCCTCGGCATCGGGCACGACCTGGGCAATGGTCAGGCCCTTGAACTGCGCCTTGCCAAGGGCCTGGCGCAGCTGCTCCAGGCCGGCAAACGACAGCGTGTAGAAGCGCCCGCCAAAGCCCTTGGCCCGCGCGCTGCGCACGAAGGCCGCCGTCGTGGCATAGGTGCTCACCAGGTAGATCGCATCGGCAGGCGTGCTCTGCGTAAGCGATGCCGCCTCGGCATCCACCGCCGCCGTGTTGCGCTTGACCGTGGCCGTGGTCAGGATGCGGATGCCCGCCGCCGCCGCCGCCGCGCGCATGGCCTCGAGGCCGGCCCGGCCGAACAGGTCGGCCTGGTAGAAGACGTTGAGCGTGCGCACGCCGGCAGCCTTCATGGCCACGGCCAGTTGCTGGGCCTCTTCCTTGTAGCTGGCCCGCACATTGAACACCAGCGGGTTGTAGGGCTCGCGCAGCATCTCGGCCCCGGTGTAGGCGCCGACAAAGGGGATCTTCCAGCGCCGCACATAGGGCAGGGCCATATTGCTGGTGGGCGTGCCCACATAGCCGAACAGGGCCAGCACACGCTCGTCCTCGACCAGCTTGCGGCTGTTGGTGTCGGCGCGGTCGGATTCGTAGGCATCGTCGAGCAGGTCGACGACCACGCGCGCACCACCGATGCCGCCCTGATGATTCAGTTGGGCAAAGTAGGCGGCGGCGCCGGCATGGAAGCGCAGGCCGAGGCCGGCGGCCTGGCCGCTGAGCGCGGCCGAACTGCCGACGCGGATCTCGGCCGCTGAAGCGGCCGCCCAGGTGTACGCCGGGCCCAGCAGGGCCATGGCGAGCACGAGCGCGGCAAATGACAGCCTGGACCGCATGGGAGCCCTTCGACTTGCGACAGCCCGGGCGGCAAACGACCGACCCGAAGAGGCGGCAAGTGCGGCGAGTCTACGATTGATCGGGGCCCCTCAGCCCCTGGAGCGGTCCAGCCTTCGCACCAATTTCTTCACGCCGGCGGGCGTTCCGGTGGCCCTTGGAAGGTGGCAGACTTGACCGCCGTCAGCCTTCTCCAAGCCGGTCGGCAGAAAATCAGCCTTCCCGCGTTCAGATCCCTCGCAGTCCCAGGACGAATGCCATGAGCACCCCTTTGCCCCTCCAGCCCATTGCCTTTGAACAGCTCGGCCACCTGGCCCGCACCCTTCACGAGGCCCTGCGCGAGCTGGGCTATGACCGTACCTTGACGCAGGTGACGCGCGAGATCCCGGATGCCCGCGACCGCCTGGTCTACGTGGGCAAGCTGACCGAGGATGCGGCTCACAAGGTGCTGGAAACCGTAGAGAAGGGCATGCCCGAATGCGACAGCGTGGCCGCCCGCGGGCGCGAGCTGGCGGAGACACTGCGCCGCCGCTCCGAGGGCGAGATGAGCGAGCTGATGGCCAGGGCCATGCTGAAGCAATGCGCCGACTATGCCGAGCGCGCCGCCCGGTTCGCCGACGGCCAGAGCACCCTGCTCAGCGACATCATGATGACCCAGACTTACCAGGACCTCTCCGGCCAGGTCATCAAGAAGGTCGTGGACATCATCACCCGCACCGAGGCCCAGCTGCTGGCCATCCTCATCGAGACCTCCAAGGCCGACCCCGAGCATCCGCCCGAGGTCGAGCAGTTGGCCGGCCCGCAGGTGCCGGACAAGGCCCTCAAGCAGGACGACGTGGACGACCTGCTGGCCAGCCTCGGGTTCTGAGTTGGCGCCGGGCGGCCCGGCCGCCCATGCTCACCAGACCTTGCAGCGCTGCGCCTCGGGCTTGACCATCTTCTGGCCCGGCTTGCAATTGAAGGCGCGCTCGAACTCGGCCATGTTCACCACCACGCCGTTGATGCGGTAGCGGCCGGGCGAATGCGGATCGGTCTTGGCCTTGACGCGCAGGGCCTCCGGCCGCGCGTCATTGCAGTCCCACTGCGCATAGCCGACGAAGAAGCGCTGCTCGGGCGTCAGTCCGTCACGTGAGGCGGGCTTCATGTCGGCGATCTGGGCCTGCCAGGCGGCCCAGGCCAGCACCAGGCCGCCGAGGTCGGCCAGGTCCTCGCCCAAGGTCAGCTTGCTGTTGATCTTGATGTCGTCAACGATGGTGTACGTGGCGTACTGGTCGGCCACGCAGGCGGCGCGCTTCTCAAACGCAGCGCCGTCCTTCTTGCCCCACCAGTCCTTCAGGTTGCCCTGGGCATCGAACTGCCGGCCCTCGTCGTCGAAGCCATGCACCAGCTCGTGGCCAATGGTGCCGCCGGTGTTGCCGTAGTTGGGCGCGTCGTCCAGCTTGGCGTCGTACAGCGGCGGCTGCAGCACGCCGGCCGGGAAGTTGATGTCGTTCATCTGCGCGTCGTAGTAGGCATTCACCGTCTGCGGTGTCATGCCCCATTCGCCCCGATCCAGCGGCTGGCCGATCTTGGCCAGCTGGCGGCGCAGCTCGAAGCCATGGCCGGCCTGCACATTGGCCACGAAGCTGCCGCGCGCCACCGGCAGCGCCGAGTAGTCGCGCCAGCGATCGGGGTAGCCGACCTTGTTGACGATGGCATGCAGCTTCTCCTGCGCGCGCTTTCGCGTGGCCGGGCTCATCCATTCGAGCTTGTCGATGCGGGCCGCCATCGCGGTCTCGATCTGCGTCGTCATCTTCAGCGTGGCTTCCTTCAGCGCCGGGCTGAAGTTGCGGGCCACGAACTCCTGACCCAGGGCCTCGCCCATCTGCACATCGACGAGTTCGACGCAGCGCTTCCAGCGGGCCTTGAGTTGCGGCACGCCATTGAGCGTCTGGCCGAAGAAGTCGAAATTGGCCTGCACCAGCTCGGGCGACAGCAGGGCCGCATGGCTGGACAAGGTCTGCCAGCGCAGATAGGTCTTCAGCTGGGCCAGCGGCAGCGCCTTCAGCTGAGCGGCGAAAGCCTTCATGAAGGCGGGCTCGGTGACGTTGAAGCGCGTGAGGCCGGCCGGCGCGCCCAGCGCCTGCTGGTAGGCCGCCCAGTCAAAGCCCGGCGTCAGCGCCTGCAGGCCCTGGGCATCGACGACGTGGAAGCTCTTGTAAGGATCGCGCTTGTCGACCTTGCTGAGCGAGGCGCGCGCGAGGGCGGTTTCGATCTTCAGCACCGTCTTCGCTTCGGCACGAGCCGCCGCAGGCGTGGCACCGCCGAGTTCCAGCAGGCGGGCCACATGGGCTTCAAACTGGCTGCGCAGCTTGACGGACTTGGCGTCCTTGCCGAGGTAGTAGTCGCGGTCGGGCAGGC
This sequence comes from Pelomonas sp. V22, assembly GCF_030014915.1. Classification (GTDB taxonomy): domain Bacteria; phylum Pseudomonadota; class Gammaproteobacteria; order Burkholderiales; family Burkholderiaceae_C; genus JAUASW01. Next base: position 290,707 of record NZ_JAGIXS010000008.1, on the reverse strand, counting down.
TCAGACCGCCAGCGACGGCAAAGGCGATCTGGCGGCTGGCGTCGGCGAAGTCCTGGCCCGAGGAGAAGCGGAAGAAGAAGCGCTCGTTGTTGGTGGCCAGCTGCAGCGCGGCCAGCAGGGCCGGCAGCTCGCGCTTGTCGGCCAGGCCGTCGATGCGGCTGAGCAGCGGCTGCAGCGGCGCCAACCCTTGTTCGCGGGCCGCGTCTTCATTCATGCAGGCACCGAAGTAGTCGCCCATCTTGTCCTGGTTGGCCGTGCGCTCGGGGCCGCCCTGCGCGAGCTTGTCCAGCACGCCCCAGAGGTAGCGCTGGTTCTCGTTGGCCATCTTGGCGTAGACCGACCAGCGCGACTGGTCCGAGGGGATGGGGTTGTTCTTGTTCCAGTGGCCGCACGCGAACTGGTAGAGGTCCTCACAGGGGTCGACCGAGCGGTCCATGGCCTGGGTGTCCAGGCTCGGGGTGTAGGGCAGGGCGGTGAGCGGGGTTTCGGTGGCAGACGACTGGGCGCTCGCGGGCTGGCAGCACAGGGTGGCCGCGAGCGCAAGCAGGCTCAAGGCGGCGGAGGAACGTTGGATCATGGGCTGGGCGGGTACTTGTATGTACAAGCCGGCCATTCTCGGCCAGGCCACCGCCACCACCGTTCGTCAGGCCCTAGCGCAAACCCGCGTTGATCTTGTCCAACAACGCGGCCCCCGGGCACAAGTCGGCCTCGGCCAGCTGGTTCAGCGGCCGGGCCACGGTCTTCAGGCCCTGGTGCAGGTCGCGCGCCTGCGGGTCCACGTAGAGCAGGCCGGTGGGGATCACGCCCTCGGCCTGCAAGGCCTGCAGGTGGTTCATGGCGCCGAGGCGGTCGGTCGGGTCGTAGTCGGCCAGCACTCTTTGCAAGCGCATCTGCGAGCCATCAGGCTGGGGCACGAGGATCTCGCCTTCGTCGCCCGCCGCATTCTGCTCGGCCGCCAGGTCAATGAAGTCGATGCGGTTCAGCGCCTCGTTGTGCTCGCGCACATGGTCGTAGGAGCGCGTGCTGCCGGCATGGTTGTTGAAGGCCACGCAGGGGCTGATCACGTCGATGAAGGCGGCGCCGCCATGGCGGATCGCGCCCTCGATCAGGGGCACGAGCTGGGCCTTGTCGCCGCTGAAGGAGCGGGCCACATAGGTGGCGCCGAGCTGCAGCGCGAGCGCCACCAGGTCGATGGAGGCGTCGTTGTTGGTCGCGCCCTTCTTGGCCACCGAGCCGCGGTCGGCCGTGGCGCTGAACTGGCCCTTGGTCAGGCCGTAGACGCCGTTGTTCTCGACGAGGTAGACCATGCGCACGCCGCGCCGCATCGCATGGGCAAACTGGCCGAGGCCGATGGAGGCCGAATCGCCGTCGCCTGAGATGCCGAGGTAGAGCAGCTCGCGGTTGGCCAGGTTGGCCCCGGTCAGCACGCTGGGCATGCGGCCGTGCACGGTGTTGAAACCGTGGCTGGCGCCGAGGAAGTAGTCCGGCGTCTTGCTGGAGCAACCTATGCCCGAGAGCTTGGCCACGCGGTGCGGCGCGATGTCCAGCTGCCAGCAGGCCTGGACGATGGCGCCCGAGACCGAGTCATGGCCGCAGCCGGCGCACAGCGTCGAGACCTTTCCTTCGTAGTCGCGACGCGTGTAGCCGACCTTGTTCTTCTGCAGCGAGGGATGGTGCAGCGTGGGTTTGGCGAGATAGGTCATCGCTGTGCTTTCCTACCTGGGTGTCGTGGCCAGCGCATGCACATGGCGCGTGATCGCCTCGGTGATGAAGCGGGCGGTGATGGGCGTGCCGTCGAAATGCAGGATCTTGGTGAGCTTGGCCGGCGCCACCTCCAGCTCGTTGACCAGCAGGCTGCGCATCTGCGCATCGCGGTTCTGCTCGACGACGAAGACCTGCTCATGCGCCGCGATGAACTCGAGCACCGCAGCGGGGAACGGGAAGGCACGCAGCCGCAGCGCATCGACATGGATGTCGGCCTCGCCGAGCGCCTGCAAGGCCTCGTCCATGGCCGGGCTGGTCGAGCCGAAATAGATCACCCCGAGCCGCGTCTTGCGGGCCGCCGGCTTCAGCAGCGGCGGCGGCACCAGGGTGGCGGCCGTGGCGAATTTCTTCAACAGGCGCTCGACGTTGTAGACATAGTCCTCGCCCTTCTCCGAGTAGCGGGCCTGCGGATCGCGCGTGGTGCCGCGCGTGAAGTAGGCGCCCTTGCTCGGGTGCGTGCCGGGCAGGGTGCGCCAGGGGATGCCGTCGCCGTCCACATCCTTGTAGCGGGCGAACTCCTTGCCGGCCTCAAGCTGCGCGGCCGTCATCACCTTGCCGCGGTCGTAGCGGCGCTCGTCGCTCCAGGCCAGCGGCTCGCACAGGCGCTGGTTCATGCCGATGTCGAGGTCGGTCATCAGGAAGACCGGCGTCTGCAGCCGGTCTGCGAGGTCCAGCGCGGCGGCGGCCATCTCGAAGCATTCGCGCGGGTCTTCGGGCAGCAAGAGCACATGCTTGGTGTCGCCATGCGAGGCATAGGCGGCAGCGATCAGGTCGGCCTGCTGCGTGCGCGTGGGCATGCCGGTGGAGGGCCCGCCGCGCTGCACGTCGATGATGGTCAGAGGGATCTCGGCGAAGTAGGCGAGGCCCAGGAACTCGCTCATCAGCGAGACGCCGGGGCCGCTGGTCGCCGTGAAGGCGCGCGCGCCGTTCCAGCCGGCGCCGGTGATCATGCCGATGGAGGCGATCTCGTCCTCGGCCTGGATGATGGCGTAGCGCTTCTCACCCGTCGCCGCGTCGACGCGGAACTTGCCGCAGTACTTCTCGAAGGCCTCGGCCACCGAACTCGAGGGCGTGATCGGGTACCAGGCGCAGACGGTGGCACCTCCATAGACGCAGCCCAGGGCCGCAGCCGCATTGCCATCGACAAAGATTCGCTGGCCCACGCGGTCGGCGCGCCGCACCTGCAGGCCGAGCGCATCGCCGAGGTGGTCGCGCGCGAACTCGCGGCCGGCATGCAGGGCACGCACGTTGGAATCGAGCAGGCGTTCCTTGCCCTTGTACTGCTCGGCGAACAGGGTCTCAATCTCCTTGGGATCAATGCCCATCAGCTGCGACAGCGCGCCCAGCACCATGATGTTCTTGAACAGCTGGCGCTGGCGCGAGTCCTCGTAGGTGGCGTTGCAGATGGCCGTCACCGGCATGGCGATCACATGCACGTCGGCGCGGAAGGCCTCGGGCGGCAGTGGCCGGGTGGAGTCGTAGAACAAGTAGCCGCCGGGGCTGATCTCCTGCAGGTCCTGGGCCCAGGTCTGTGGGTTCATCGCCACCATCATGTCGACACCGCCGCGCCGGCCCAGCCAGCCGGCCTCGCAGACCCGCACCTCGTACCAGGTGGGCAGGCCCTGGATGTTGCTCGGGAAGATGTTGCGCGGGCTGACCGGCACGCCCATGCGCAGGATGGCCTTGGCGAACAGCTCGTTGGCGGAGGCCGAGCCCGAGCCGTTCACGTTGGCGAACTTCACGACGAAGTCGTTGACCGCTTCTATCCGGCTCATGCGGCAGCCCTCCGCGTCTCATGGTCCCGGCAGGCCGGCCCCGCTTTGGTGGTCTGCAAGAGGAACTTCTGCATGTCCCAGGCACCGGTGGGGCAGCGCTCGGCGCAGAGGCCGCAGTGCAGGCAGACGTCTTCGTCCTTGACCATCACGCGGCCGGTCTTGAGCTCGCCGGAGACATAGAGATCCTGGGTCAGGTTCAGGGCCGGCGCATGGAGCTGCTGGCGCAGCTCGGCCTCCTCGCCGTTGGCGGTGAAGCTGATGCAGTCCATCGGGCAGATGTCCACGCAGGCATCGCATTCGATGCACTGCCTGTCGGTGAACACCGTCTGCACATCGCAGTTCAGGCAGCGCTGCGCCTCCTTGAAGGCGGTGGCCGCGTCGAAGCCCAGCTCGACCTCGACCTTGATGCTGGCCAGGGCCTTCTCGGCCGCCGTCCAGGGCACCTTGTAGCGTGCGTCGTTGGCAATGGCGTTGTCATAACTCCATTCATGAATGCCCATCTTCTGCGACAGCAGGTTCACATGCGGAGGCGGCCGCTTGCTCACCGCCTCGGCGTGCAGATAGCGGTCAATGGACACGGCCGCCTCATGCCCATGGGCCACGGCCGTGATGATGTTCTTGGGCCCGAAGGCCGCGTCGCCGCCGAAGAAGACCTGGGGCAGGCTGGACTGGAACGTCAGCGCATCGAGCTGCGGCAGACCCTGCTCGTCGAATGCGATGCCGGCATCGCGTTCTATCCAGGGGAAGGAATTTTCCTGGCCCACGGCGATCAGGACCTCGTCACAAGGAATCCTCAGCTCCTCGCCGGTCTGGGCCTTCTTGAAGCGCATGCCGGTGAGCTTGCCGTTCTCATGCTCGAAGGCCAGGGGCACATGGAAGTCGAGGATGGGAATGCCCTCGTGCTCGGCGTCTTCCTTCTCCCAGGGCGAGGCCTTCATCTGCGCGTAGCCGCTGCGCACGGCCACAGTCACGCTCTTCGCGCCCAGGCGGCGGGCGGAACGGCAGCAGTCCATCGCCGTGTTGCCGCCCCCGAGCACAATGACGCGGGGCAAGACGCTGGTGACGTGGCCGAAGGAGACCGAGGCCAGCCAGTCGATGCCGATGCGGATGGTGGCGCCGGCTTCCTGGCGACCGGGCAGCTGCAGGTCGCGCCCCCGCGGCGCGCCGCAGCCGACGAAGACCGCGTCATAGCCCTCGCCCAGCAGCGCCTTCATCGAGGCGATGCGCTCACCGGCCCGCAGCTCGACGCCGAGGTTGAGGATGTGGCCGCATTCCTCGTCGATCACCGATTCAGGCAGGCGAAAGCGCGGGATCTGCGTGCGGATGAAGCCGCCAGCCTTGGCCTCGCCGTCGAAGACGGTGACCGCATAGCCTTGCGTGGCCAGGTCGCGCGCCACGGTCAGCGAGGCCGGGCCCGCGCCTATGCAGGCGACCTTCTTGCCGTTGCGCGGCAAAGGCATGGGGAAGAGCGCGCGCACCTCCTCGGTCTTGTTGTCAGCGCAGACCCGCTTCAAGCGGCAGATCGCCACAGCCTCCGGCTTGGCCGCATTTTTTTCCTCGACCCGCCCGCGCCGGCAGGCCGGCTCGCAGGGCCGGTCGCAGGTGCGACCCAGCACGCCGGGGAAGACGTTGGACACCCAGTTCACCATGTAGGCCTCGTCGTGGCGGCCCTGGGCGATCAGGCGGATGTACTCGGGGACGGGGGTATGGGCCGGACAGGCCCACTGACAGTCGACGACCTTGTGGAAATAGGCCGGGTCGGCAATATCGCTGCGCTGCACCGTGGAAGCCCTCCTGTGCGGATCACAGCGACCTGCACATTCGCGGTGCCATCAAGGGCACCGGTGCACCACTGTGTCGGGCCAGTCTACGCCCGCCGCACCAGGCTGGGCTGCGCGGGCAAACCCGGGCGCACCAGCGGGGCGCACGGCCCTTGTTCAGCCCGGCTTGCGCAGCACGTCCTTCTGCCAGACCTGGTCCAGCTTCTTCGCTTCGCGCGCCCAGACCGCCGGCTGCAGCGCGCGCGCATTGCGGTACTGGGCGCTGTCGACCAGGCGCCCGCGCACGGCGGCCGGCAGGTCCAGCTGGTCGATACGGATGGGCCGGGCATTGCCGCGCGCCAGGTTCAGCTGGCCGGCGTCGCTGAAGATGTATTCGCGCGTCAGTTGTGCCGCATGGGGATGGGGAGCGTAGCGGTTCAGCACCGGCGCATAGCCGCTCAGCACCGAGCCGTCGGCCGGTATCAGCACCTCGAAGTCGGCCGCATTGGCCAGCCGGTGGCGGAATGACAGGGCATTGAAGTCCCACATCAGGTAGACATCGGCCACGTTGGCCTTCATGCGGGCCACGCCCGGATTCATGTTGACCAGGCGGCCACGCGCGGCCAGTTCGGCGAAGCGAGCCAGGGCCGGGTCGAGCCGGGTTTCGCTGCCACCCAGCGCCACCGCCGCCGCCAGCACCACGGCGTTGGCCTGCGCCGTGGGGCCGACCTCGCCCGTCATCACGCGCAGCGACTTGTCCTCGAACAAGTCCTTCCAGCTGCGCGGTGCGCGGGCCGCCAGCCGGGTGTTGACCGCGAACGCAATGGTGCCGGTATAGGCCAGGGCCCAATGGCCTTCGGGGTCGCGAGCCCAGTCGGGAAGCTGCTCCCAGGGGGCGGGTTTGTGCGCCCGTGTGAGGCCGGAGGCCTTGGCCAGGCCGGCGAACTCGAAGCCCAGGTCGACGATGTCCAGCGTGGCTTCGCGGCCCTCGGCCTGCAGCCGCGTGAGCATCTCGCCGCTGCTGCCGTTGAAATCCTGATGGGCCAGGCCATAGCGGTGTTGCAGGTCGGACCAGGTGGCACGCCAGTTGGCCCAGAAGTCCGGCATGCCGCCGCTGACCACACGGCCCTCGGCGCGCGCCGCCTTCTCGAGCTCGCCGAGCGCGGTGCCGGCCGCCAGCCCTGGCCGGGCCGCCAACAGGCCCAGCAGGGCGCTCAGGTGGTGGCGGCGGGACAGGTTCATGGCGGGCTCGGGGACTGCCGGGCCAGCTTAGCATCGGCCCACAAAGGGTGGTACGGTGCGGACCCGGCCAAACACCGCCCCTCGCCCTGGGATAATCACCCCGATGCTGCCGACCCTCCGCAACCCCTTGCTACGCCCGCTCGCCGCCAGTCTGGCGGCTGCCGTCCTGCTGAGTGCCTGCGGCTCGCCGGCGCTGCAGGCCACGCCCAAGACCTCGGTCTACCTGAACGAGAAGTTCCAGAGCGACGAGACCTTCTCGCGCCTGTTCGACGGCAGCGTGGCCGAGACCTGCGAGGCGGCGCGCCGCGCGCTGTTGAGCCAGGGCTACATCATCACCAGCGCCCGCGAGGGCGGCATCAATGGCAGCAAGCGCTTCCAGCCCGAGGGCGAGGTGCACGTAGAGCTGAGCTTCAACATCGTCTGCGTGGCCGATGGCAAGAACAGCCAGATCGCCACCGCCTACGTCTCGGCCCAGCAAGACCGCTACGCAATCAAGAAGAGCACGAACGCCAGCAGCATAGGCATCAGCGCCATCGGCTCGATCTCGGTGCCGCTGTCCTCGTCGCAGGATTCCCTGGTCAAGGTGGCCAGCGAGACCATCCCGGCCGGCGAGTTCTATGACCGCTTCTTCGCACTGATGAACCGCATGCTGAAGGAGCAGGCCAACGACAGGCGCGAGGGCGACAAATGAAGGCGACCCTGCCGCTGGCACTGGCCGCCGCAGCCCTGCTGGCGGGCTGCGAGGTGCTGTACGACATGGGCCAGCAGACGGCCCTGCGCGACTGCGAGCAGATGCAGGATGCCAGCGCCCGCACGGAATGCCGGCGCCGCAACAGCCAGGACTACCGCGACTACGAGAAGCAGCGCCGCCAGCTGCAATTGCCCTCGGCCGCGTCGGGGGCGCAGCGATGAGCGGCGGCAGCCGCCTGGTCTACTCCACGGAGACGGGCCGCACCTGCCCCGACTGCCGCCAGGCGCTCGCGGACTGCCGTTGCGCCGCGCTTAAGAAGGCTGCCAAGCCGGCCGGAGATGGCATCGCCCGCGTCTGGCGCGAGAGCAAGGGCCGGGGCGGCAAGACCGTCACGCTCGTCAAGGGCATGGCCCTGTCGGACGACGATCTGCAGGCCCTCGGGAAGAAGCTGCGCGCCGCCTGCGGCACCGGCGGCACGGTCAAGGACGGCGTGATCGAGATCCAGGGCGACCATGCCGATCGCGTGACCGAGCTGCTCATCAAGGCCGGACATCCGGCCAAGCGGGCGGGCGGCTAGTACAGTCCGGCGACCTCTTCGTCGCCTGGATTGACAAGCCCATGTTCAAGCTCACCCCGCTGCTCGCCGCCGCCCTCCTCGCCACCAGCGCTCTCGCCGCACCGCCCACGCTGACCACCGTCTCCGAGCGCAGCGGTTTCCTGAAGACCGGTCGCTACGAGGAGGTCGAGACCCTGTGCCGCGATTTCGCCAAAGCCTATCCGGGCCGCGTGCGCTGCTGGGAGTTCGGCCGCACGCCGCAGGGCCGGCCGATGCTGGCCCTGGTGGCCTCGGACAGCGGTGCCCTGAGCCCCGCCGACGCGCGCAAGAAGGGACTGCCGGTGGCCCTGATCCAGGGCGGCATCCATGCCGGCGAGATCGACGGCAAGGACGCCGGCTTCCAGGCGCTGCGCCAGGTGCTCGACGGCCAGGCCGCGCCCGGCGCCCTGAAGAAGCAGGTGCTGGTCTTCGTGCCGGTGTTCAACGTGGACGGCCACGAGCGCTTTGCCGCCTGGAACCGCCCCAACCAGCGCGGCCCCGAGCAGATGGGCTGGCGCACCACGGCGCAGAACTACAACCTCAACCGCGACTACGCCAAGGCCGACGCGCCCGAGATGCAGGCCATGTTGCGCCTGATCGACCTGTGGGACCCGCTGCTGCTGGTGGACCTGCACGTGACCGACGGTGCCAAGTTCGAGCATGACGTGGCCGTGCAGGTCGAGCCGGTGCATGCCGGGGACGAGGCCTTGCGCGACGTGGGCCGCGCCTGGCGCGACGGCGTGGCGGCCGACATTGCGAAGCAGGGCTCGCTGCCGGTGGTCTTCTACCCTTCGTTCAATGAGGACGACAACCCGCTTTCGGGCTTCACCGATGGCGTCTCGCCGCCGCGCTTCTCCACCGGCTACCCGCTGCTGCGCAACCGGCTCTCGATGCTGGTGGAAACGCATTCCTGGAAGGACTACCCGCACCGCGTGCGCGTGACCCGCAACATCGTGGTCTCGGTGCTGGAGCGAATGGCCGCCAATGGCAAGGCCTGGCAAAAGGTGGCGAAGGAGGCCGACGGCCGCGCCGCCCAGCTGGCCGGCCAGAGCGTGGCCCTGAGCTGGAAGGCCAGCCCCAAGGTCCGCGAGATCGAGTTCCGGGGCTATGCCTACACGCGCACGCCGAGCGAGATCTCCGGCGCCTTGATGACGCGCTACGACGAGAGCAAGCCCGAGCTGTGGAAGCTGCCGCTGCGCGACGAGATCCTGCCCGACCTGCAGATCACCGCGCCCAAGGCCGGCTACCTGATCCCGGCCGAGCATGCGGCCTGGATGGCCGACAAGCTCAAGCTGCACGGCCTCAGCTACCGCGTGCTGAAGGCGCCGCAGGGCAAGGCCGAGGTGCAGACCTTCCGCGCCACCATGGCCAAGCGCGGCGCACAGTCGGTGGAGAGCCACCAGCGCCTGGACCTGCAGGGCCAGTGGGCCGCAGAAGCGCGCGACGTGCCGGCCGGCTCGCTGTTCGTGCCCATCGCCCAGCCCGGTGCGCGCCTCGTGATGTCGCTGCTGGAGCCGCTGGCGCCCGATTCGTTCGCGGCCTGGGGTTTCTTCAACAACCACTTCGAGCGCAAGGAGTACATGGAGGGCTATGTGGCCGAGGAAGTGGCCCGCGAGCAGCTGGCCGCCGACCCGGCGCTGAAGGCCGCGTTCGAGAAGCGCGTGGCCGAGGACGCGGCCTTCGCCAAGAGCCCGGCCCAGCGCCTGGACTTCTTCGCCCGCCGGCACAGCAGCTGGGACGACCGCTTCAATCTTTACCCCGTGCTGCGGACGGACCGTCAGCCCTGAATCCAGCCCTGAGCTTGCGGTCGAAGAAGTCGACGATCCTGGCCTCCACTGCCGGCACTTCGGTCGCGCGGTCGAAGCCCGGCGGGTCGTTGATCAGCTGGCCAACCAGGCCGGTGAGCCCCGGCGGCAGCGGTGACAAATAGGCGCCATGGCCGCCGGTCTTCAGCTCCGCCAGCAGCTCGCAGCGTGGCAGACAGGCCGCAAGGATGCGGTCCGCGTGGAAGCGGGGATGCAGCCAGGTGTCCTCTCGGGCCGTCAGCAAGGCGAGGGCAGCGCTGGGCTGCGCGAGCGAGGCCGGATCGAAGTCGGCTGCTGCCGGCACGGCCGCCACCACCGCCGTGATGCGCGGGTCATGGTGCTCGCGCAGCTGCTGGTCACCGGCGAAGTAGGCGTGCAAGACCCGGGTCGCGACCCACTTCTTCAGGCCGTCGGCCCAGCCGCCGGTCAGCCGCGTGGCGAGGCCCACGCAGGCATTGAAATCCTCGGCCAGGTTCGCCTCGCAATGCCGGTAGAACAGCGCCGGTGACCAGCGCCCGCCGGCCAGCGAGAGGGCCGTGTGCCCGCCGGCCGACATGCCGTAGGCGCCGACCTGGCGCAGGTCCAGCAGCGGCGCAAAGCGCGCATCGGCCGCCACCGCGTCGATGGCATCTGAAACCTCGGCCGGCCGGCGCGTCCAGCTCTCGGGGCCGGGCTTGCTGTCGTTGCGGTAGTTGTCCGCATGGTGGCGGGGCGAGGCCACCACATAGCCGGCCTCGACCAGGGACCGGGCCAGCGTGAAGTGCACCCAGGGCGAACCGCCCGAGCCGTGCGAGATCACAACCAGGCGGCCATTGCCGGCACGCGGCGGCGCATCGACCGCAATCTCGAAGCTGCCGAACAGGCGGCGCTCGGGTCGTCCGGCGGCATCGGTCGGATAGAACAGCGTCACCGGGTTCTCGTCGCCGGCCCACAGCTCGGTCTGACCGACACCGGCCCAAGCCCCTGCGCAGACCATCCAGCCGGCCATCAGGGCAGCCAGAGCACCCTTCCATTTCATTCGCGTCATTCAAGCCTCCATCACCGGCACCCTGCCGGCGGTGGCCCACTCTCGCGGGGTCGGGTCTTGCCGTCTCGCCGATTCCTGGCCGAGCAGGATTCGGCGCCTCAAATCGAGGAATCGGCCAGGGCCTGGCGGCGGAATTCGCTGGGCGTCAGCCCGGTTTCGGCCTTGAAGGCGCGGTTGAAAGGGCCGATCGAGGCAAAGCCGGCATCGAGGGCGATGGCCAGCACGGCTTCCTCGCGCCGCGCCGGATCGGCCAGCGCCGCGCGGGCGGCCGCCAGCCGGAAGCCATTGATGAAGGCATTGAAGTTGCGATGGCCCAGCTGCTGGTTCACGAGGCGGCGCAGCCGGTACTCGGGCAGGCCGAGCTGGTCGGCCAGGCTGCCGATGCTGAGATCGTCCTGGCGGTACAGGGCCTCGGTCCGGACGCGCGCCAGCACCGCCTCGGCCTGGGCTTGCTCCTCGGGGTCCACCGCCGGCGCCGGTTCGGGCAGGGGCAGCGGCGCGGGCGCGCTCAGCAGCTCGGTGTCGCAAACGGTCAGGAGCTTCCAGGCCAGGCCGGCGACCAGCAACAGCAGCAGGCCCATGTCCAGCGTGGCGGCCGGCTCGCTCAGCCGGCCATGGGGCGAGGACAGGCGCAGGGCCACCATCACGACGGTATAGACCGATCCGGCCACGGCCAGGTAAAGCGCCAGCCGGCGGCGGCGTTCGACCAGATCGGCCCGGCGCGGCCGCAGCGCGGCCGTGATCGCGAGCAGCGAGAACAGCACGGGCAGCCAGCGTTGCACCAGCATGGCGGGCGCGCCCTCGGCTGTGGCACTGGCGCAGTTGTAGGTGCCGAGCGCCACCACGACCACCCAGACGCCGGCCTGCCAGGGGCGCGGGCGGAACTCCTCGTCGAACAGCGCGGCGGTGAACAGCCAGAACAGGAGGCCGTTGGCCACCGAGATGCCCACGAGGGGCGCCTGCCAGAGCCGGGGCACACCCGACTCGATCAGCGGCGCCGAGGCGAACACCTGGACCGCAAGGCCCGCCACCAGCGCGAGGCCCAGGCGCACGGCGGTGAGGCCGGGCCGGTCGCGCAGCATCAGCGCGGCCGTGATCAGCATCAGCGCGACGACGGCGCCGCGCAGCGCGGCATCGATCAGCAGGGCGGCGGTGAGGGGTTCGAGCATGGCGGCGCAGCGTAGCACCGCCGGAACGGGGTTTTCAGCGGCTGGCGGCCAGCTCCGTCTTCACGGCTTCGAGCGCGGACTGGAACTCGGGCAAACCGTCGAGCTGGGCGACCACAGCGGTAGCCAGCGTGCGGCCGGCCTCGATGTCGCTCGGGAAATGCATGCCGCAGATCACCCGGCTCTCGCCGTACTCGGCGGCGCGCTGCAAGAGGGCCGGCGCGCGCTCGGGCGCAACGCGGGCCAGCACCAGGGCGGCCGTCCAGCCATAGGCGCTGTGGCCCGAGGGGTAGGAGGTGCGCTGCTGCGAATCCGGGTCGGGCTGCGAGCCGCTGGAACGGCCGCAGACGTTCTGCAAGGCGAGGCGCTGGTGCGGGCGCAGCCGCGCATAGAGCGGCTTGGCGGCGAAGGCCGGGCCGCTGACCTGCTTCTCCGCGCGGTTCAGCAAGGCCACCAGCAGCGGCGCCTTCTCGCGCGTGATCGGCCGGCCAAAGGCCTCGGCGAAGCGGTCGTACAGCCACTTGGCATCGAGCTCGGCCTGCTCGCGGCGCGCCGCGTCGACCTGCTGGCGGGCCAGCACGGCGGCCACGTCGTCCTTGTCCTGGCGCGAGCCCTCGACCGGCGCCGGGCCCAGCACCACGGCGTGCAGCTTGCTCGCGTCGAAGAAGGGCTTGTCGGTCTTGTGGCTGATCACCGGCGATTCCCATTCGGGCGAGGCGGCCAGGGCGGCACCCGCGCTCAGGCCGAGGGTCAGGCAGAGGCTCAGGGCAAGCAGACGAAGGGCAGGGCGGCGCATGGTCGGGATCCTTGGGAGTGATGACAGGCTTGGCCGTGATGACGGCTCCAAAGATTATGCGATTTTTTCGCAAATAGCAGAAGCACCGATTCCGCCGCCGCCCGCCTGCGCTAGGCTAGCAGCCATGGAAATGAACACCCGCGACCAGGCCTTGCAGATTGCCGCCACGCTGATGCGGCCCTTGATACGGCTGATGATCCACTGGGGCGTGGGCATCAACGAGCTGGTCGAGCTGGCGAAGCGCGTCTACGTGGAGCAGGCCGCCGAGAAGCTGCGCCTCGAGGGCCGCAAGGCGAGCGACGCGGCGCTCAGCGCCATGACCGGCGTGCACCGCAAGGACGTCAAGCGCATAGGCGCCGACGGGCCGCTGGCGCCCACCGAGCGGCGCAAGCGCAGCCTCTTGTCTGCCGTGATGTCGCTGTGGAGCGGCGACAAGCGCTTCCTGGACCGGCGCGGCGCGCCGCGCCCGCTGTCGCGCCGCCTCGCCGCCCATGCGGATGACGGCAAGCCCGGCTTCGAGGACCTGATCGAGGAGGTCAGCAAGGGCCACCAGCCGCGCGCGCTGCTGGAGGCCTGGATAGGCCAGGGCGCCGTGACGCTCGATGAGCAGGGCCGCGTCTGCTGGGCCCAGCCGGAATACGTGGCCGGCGAATCGCTGCAGCAGCAAGGCCGCAGCGCCCGCCTTGCGGCCGACCGGCTGGAAGCCGCCTGGCAGAACCTGATGCGTGGCCCAAAGGCCGAGGCGCCAGCGCATTTCCTGTTCTCGGTGCGCGCCGAGGGCCTGCTGGACGAGGACGTGAAGGCCCTGCATGCCAAGGTCAGGCGCTGGGGCCGCAGCTTTGGCGACCGGCTCAACCTCGCCGTCAGCGAGGCCGAGGCGCGCGGCCGCCAGGCCGGCGGCGAGCAGCGCTACAGCTTCGGCATCCAGAGCTTTGCCGAGCCCTGGCCCAGCGAGGAGCAGGCGCCGCGCAGCCGCAAGCGCAACCTCAGGCCAGGCGCCGAGCCACCTCGGCCAGAACCTGTTTGAAGCGCTCGACCACCTCACCCTGAGGTTCGCGCAGATGCCAGGCCGAGAGCTCGGTCAGGCGCAGCTCGGCCTGCAGCGGCACGATCTTGAGCAGGCCTTCGCGGGCTGCGCTGCGCGCCACATGCTCGGGCAGGAAGGCCAGCAGCGGCATGCGCCGCATCAGGCCGGTCATCATCATCAGGTCGTCGGTCTGTATCAGCTTGCTGGGCAGGGTCAGGCCCATCTCCTGCCAGCGCCGGTCCTGCAGCACGCGCATGCGCGTGCCGGCCAGCGGCCACAGCCAGGGCTCGTCGCACAGCTGCTCCCAGCTGAGCCGTGCCGGCTGGCGGGCGAGCGGATGGACGGCGCTGATGGTCAGCACCTCGTCCTGGGCCAGCAGGTGATGGGCTTCCAGGTCGGCCGGCGCCTCGCGCGGGTCGATGCGTGCGATCACCAGATCGAGCCGGCCCTGACGCAGGTCGTCCAGCATGGTGGTCAGCGCATGGGTGCGCACGCTCATCTCGAGGCGCGGGTACTCGGCCTTCATGGCCATCACGGCCTCGGGCATCAGCTCGGTCAGCGCCGCATTGGTGGAACCAATCAAGAGCTCGCCGCTGGTGCCGCGCACCAGCGAAGCCACGTCCTCGCCGCCCCGGCGCAGCTCGGCCTCGAGCCGGCGCGCGAGCTGGATCATGCGATCCCCGAGCGCCGTCGCGCGGATGCGACGGCCGCGGCGTGCAAACAGGGTTTGCCCCAGGCCCTGCTCCAGCTCGGCCAAGGTGCGGCTGATCGCGGGCTGCGTGACGTGCAAGGCCTCGGCCGCCGCACTGATGCTGCCGCCATCGGTGAGCGCCAGCAGCACGCGCAGGTGGCGCAGGCTCACGCGCCGCACCACGAAGTCCTCGGCCAGCGAGGGCGCCAGGCCGTTGGTGAGCTCGTTGGTGAGCTCGTGTGAGGCTTCGATAACCATTGCGAAACTTTAGCAAAAAATAGATCACGCTCGCCGGATGGCAAATGCTTACGGTGCGGTCTGCCTCGTTCCTCGCGCGCCGTTTTGCGCGCATCAACCGACCCTGGAGTTCCGCAAGCATGAAGACCGCCGCACGCCTTCACCTGATCGCGCTCGCCTGCATGGCATTGGGCGCCCAAGCCCAGACCCAAAATCCCGCCACGCCGCCCGCCCCGGCCACGCCGGCCGCTCCCAAGCTGGAGCGTGTCGAGGTCACCGGCACCATGATCAAGCGCACCGATGCCGAGACGCCGGCCCCGGTCAGCGTCATCAAGCGCGAGGACATCGAACGCAGCGGCGCCACCACGCTGGACGAGCTGCTGCGCATGGACCCGTCCACCGGCGCCGGCGGCCTCGATGACCTGAGCAGCGGCAACGGCTTCTCGGCCGGCACCGCCTCGGTCTCCATGCGCGGCATGGGCTCGGCCGCCACCCTGGTGCTGATCAATGGCCGCCGCATCGCGCCGGCCGCCGTCGTGGACGTGAACAGCGGCCAGTCGACCATCTTCAATGTCAACTCGATCCCGATGTCGGCGATCGAGCGCATCGAAATCCTCAAGTCGGGCGCCTCCTCGCTGTACGGCTCGGACGCGCTGGCCGGCGTGGTCAACGTGATCCTGCGCAAGGACTACCGCGGCCAGATGATCGAGCTGAACGCCAAGCAGCGCTTCGACGGCCTGTTCAAGAACCACACGGTCACCGGCGTGGCTGGCTTTGGTGACCTCGACCGCGACGGCTACAACGTCTTCGTCGGCGCCGAGCTCTACAAGCGCGACGGCGTGGGCATCACCGAGAACCCCAACCTGGTGCAGGGCGACCTGCTGAAGCAGCTCTACGGCCGCCTGACGCCGTCGTCCACCTCGTCCTACCCGGGCAATCTCTACACCTACAACAACGGCAGCTCGGGCAGCTTCCGCGGCATGCTGTCCAGCAGCTGCGCCACGCAGGCGCCGTACTCCTCGACCGTCTCCACGCCGCGCTGCCTGTGGGACTCGACGCAGTACGCCCAGTACACCGGCGCACAGGAACGCAGCTCGGGCTTTGTGCGCGGCACCTACCTGCTGGGCAAGGACACGACGCTCAATGCCGAGCTGATGGCCTCGCGCACCCGCAACGACTACACGGACTCGCCGACCAGCCGCACCGAATCGCTCTCCACCTGGGGCGATGCCAAGGGCAATACCGTGCAGTTCATGGGCCTGGCGCTGCCGGCCAACCACCCAGACAACCCGACCCGCCTCGCCACCACGGCCAACCCGGTCAAGCTGCCCAATTCCAGCGGCACCACCACCAGCTACACCAAGCCCACGGTGATGGGCCTGCGCTACCGCTTTGCCGACCTGCCCTACGACTATCACACCCAGGCCGAGAACGTGCGCCTGGTGCTGAGCGCCAGCACCACGCTGGGCGCCTGGGACATCGACAGCGGCTTCCTGCACCATGACCAGAAGAACACCAAGACCTTGACTGGCCGCCTGAGCCTGTCGGGCCTCAACAAGGTGCTGGCCGATGGCAGCTACCGCTTCGGCGGCGTCAACAGCCCCGAGGTGCTGGCCCTCCTGTCGCCGGACATCAACGACTGGGGCAATTCCCGCACCACGTCCTTCGATGCGCGTGGCTCGCGCGAGCTGGTCAAGCTCGACGGTGGCATGGCCATGCTCGGCGTCGGTGGCGAACTGCGCCATGAGAGCTTCGAGGTGGGCGCCGACCCGCGCACCGCCGCCGGCGACATCATCGGCCGAGGCATCGGCGAAGCCGCCGGTTCGCGCAACATCGCGGCAGCCTACGCCGAACTGCAGCTGCCCTTCATCAAGGGCCTGGAAACGCAGGTCGCGCTGCGCGCCGAGCACTACACCGACTTCGGCAATGCCGTCACCGCCAAGCTGGGCGCCAAGTACGCGCTGACCAAGACGCTGGCCCTGCGCGGTTCCTGGGCCAATGGCTTCCGAGCGCCTTCGCTGTCGCAGGTCACCAAGTCGGCCGTGTTCGCCTTCAGCTCGGGCTACCGCGATCCCATCCTGTGCCCCATCGTCAACACCAGCAATGCCAACTGCTCGCTGAGCCTGTCGACGGTCTCGCTGTCCAACCCGGACTTGAAGCCCGAGAAGTCCGACTCCGTGACCCTCGGCCTGCTTTACGAGCCCACCAAGGGCACGGAAGTCATCGTCGATGCCTGGTACATCGAGCGCCGTGGCGAGGTGGACCGCCTGAGCGCCCAGGAAATCCTGAACCGCGAGAGCGAGTTCCCGGGCGCCGTCGTGCGGCTGGACAGCACCGTGCCCGGCACGCCCGGCACCGTGTTCCAGGTGCGCCGGCCCTACCTGAACCTGGCCCTGTCCAAGACCGCCGGCCTCGACTACGAGCTGGGCCAGCGCTTTGGCCTGGGCGACCTGGGCAAGCTGCGCCTCAGCCTCAAGGGCACCTACATGCAGTCGCGCAAACAGCAGACGCAAGCCAGCTCGCCGCTGGTCGACACGGTGGGCTACTACAAGCTGCCGCGCAACAAGGCCCAGCTCGGCGCCAACTGGTCGGTGGGCAGCTGGTCCAGCTCGCTGTCCTACAACTACCAGAGCGCCTTCCAGAGCTTCGACGCGGGTGGCAGCTGCGATGCCACGCTGACCGCCGGCGGCTACGGCAACCTCTGCCGCATCGCGGCCTGGAAGACCATCGACATGTCGCTCAGCTACAAGGGCTTCAAGGGCGTGAAGCTCAGTGCCTCGGTGCGCAACCTGCAGGACAAGCGCCCGCCGCTGGATCCGAACAACACCGAAGTCGGCGTGAGCAGCAGCGTGGCCAATGTTTACGGCCGCTACCTGTCGGTGACCGCGGCCTACGACTTCTGAGGGAGCAGGGCAGGCATGGCAGTTTCGGTCTTCGACCTCTTCAAGATCGGCATCGGCCCGTCGAGCTCACACACCGTGGGCCCGATGCGTGCAGCGCGCCTGTTCGCGCTGCGCCTGCACCAGGCGGGCCTCTTGAGCCGGACCACCCGCGTGGTGGCCCAGCTCTACGGCTCGCTGGGCGCCACGGGCAAGGGCCATGGCAGCGACAAGGCCGTGCTGCTCGGGCTGGCCGGCCATGAGCCGGACCAGGTCGATGTCGATCGTGTGGAGGCCATGCTCACCGAGATACGCGGTCGCGGCGCTATCGCGCTGCTGGGAGAACGGGACATCGCCTTCAACGAGGTGCAGGACCTGCAGTTCTTCCGCCGCCAAAGCCTGCCCTTCCATGCCAACGGCCTGCGCTTCCTCGCCTTCGATGCCGAAGACCAGCAGCTCGCCGAGAAGACCTACTACTCGGTGGGCGGCGGCTTCGTCATCAGCGACGAGGTGGCGGCCGATGGCACGAAGCAGAAGGCGATCGCCCCTGATGCGGCCGTGCTGCCCTATCCGTTCAAGACCGGCGATGAATTGCTGGCATTGACGAAGTCGCACGGCATTTCAATGGCCGAAGTGATGCGCCGCAACGAGCGGCACTGGCGCACAGAAGAAGAAACCCGCGCCGGGCTCATGAAGATCTGGCAGGTGATGCAGGACTGCGTGACGCGGGGCTGCAAGACGGAGGGCATCCTGCCTGGAGGCTTCAAGGTCAAACGCCGCGCGGCCGAGCTGCACCGCCAGCTGACGGCCAGCACGGCCACGGCACAGCAAGACCCACTGCAGGTGATGGACTGGGTCAACCTGTTTGCACTGGCGGTGAACGAGGAGAACGCGGCCGGCGGCCGTGTCGTCACAGCACCGACCAATGGCGCGGCCGGCATCGTGCCGGCGGTTCTGCATTACTACTGGCGTTTCGTGCCGGGGGCGACTGAAGAAGGCGTGATCGACTTCCTGCTCGCTGCCGCCGCCATCGGCATCCTCTACAAGGAAAACGCCTCGATCTCGGGCGCCGAAGTGGGCTGCCAGGGCGAGGTCGGCGTGGCCTGCTCGATGGCCGCTGCCGCGCTGTGCCAGGTGATGGGCGGCACGCCCGAGCAGGTGGAGAACGCGGCCGAGATCGGCATGGAGCACCACCTCGGGCTCACCTGTGATCCGGTCGGCGGCCTGGTGCAGATCCCCTGCATCGAACGCAATGCCATCGCCTCGGTGAAAGCCATCAACGCGGCCCGCATGGCGTTGCGCGGCGACGGCACGCATTTCGTCAGCCTGGATCAGGTCATCAAGACCATGCGCGAGACCGGCGCCGACATGATGGACAAGTACAAGGAGACCGCGCGCGGCGGGCTCGCGGTCAACATCGTCGAGTGCTGAGTCCGGACGCAAAACGCGGCGCCGTGTGGCCCTACTTCATCACCGTCAAGAGCCATTGCCGCAGCTTCAGATACTGATCCCGCTGCGCCGGATCCGCGATGCTGGAAAGGACGCGCTCTCTCATGTCTGTCGAAGAGCAGATGCGGTCTGCACATTCGATGAGATTGTCCAGTCCACTGATGCAGCTGCCCTGGATCTCGCATCCAGCCGTCATCACAGCTTGCGCGACCAGATCTTCGTCCAAGGTGCTGTCCTTGAAGCGCTCGGCATGCGCAATCAGCTGTTCGGCCTTGGTTCCCAGCGTCATGGCGGACAGATTCGGATCTGACAGCGACCGAGCACGCTGGATCGCCGCCCAAGGATCCTCCTCGCCCTGCTGCAATCGTCGCTGCGCCTGCAGCAGCGGGTCCTCAGCGCCGGCTGGCACTTTCACAAGGATCCGGCTGTAGAGATTGCGCGAGCCACCAAACTGCTCGGCCAACCCTTCACATCGCTGCTCCAGCCGATCCAAGGCTGAGACGCTCTGCTCCAACCCTTTCCCTGAATCGCCAGCTGACTCCTTGCGTCTGGCGTTCTGAAGGGCCTGGACCCGGATGCAAGTCTCCATGGCCATCAACGAATAGAACCTGCCGCCATCGGCTGGCCTCAGAAGCGCCTGGCTGACAAAAGCGCGGTAGTTCTGGCTGCTCTCGAAGAGCCGGCGCATCTCAGCGAAGTTCGCGGTGGGCACCTCAACCTTCGGTGGCAAACCGGGCAGCGGAGTAGAGCCTCCCGACGCCGCCCATGAAGGCCTTGCGCCCATCCCGACAGGGCGCTCAACCAAGCGCTCGGGTCTCACCTCAAGCTCGGGCGGCGGATCTCCTGACATGCAGACCGCGACAAGGCCGCACAAGATTGCCCCAAAGCCGCCGAGCATGATCAAGCTTCTTGCACGCACTACCGCTCCCTCCCTCATCCTTGATCTTGCCTCTCATGCAAAAGTTTGTCTCTCGCGTTCACGCAGCGCTGAGCTTGCTGGCCCGCTCCAGCAGCAGTTCGCGCTCGCGCTCGTTGCGGGTCAGCGTCGCGGCACGGGCGATCTCGGTACGGGCTTCACCAATGCGGCCGAGCTTGGCCAGCAGGTCGCCGCGCACACTGAACAGCCAGGGGTACTGGGCGAGGCCGCCCTCGTCCACCAGCGCATCAACCAGTTCCAGCGCGGCGGCCGGCCCCTCGGCCATGCCCACAGCCACGGCGCGGTTCAGCTCCACCACGGGCGAGGGCTGGAGCTGGCACAGGGCGTCATAGAGCGCCACGATCTCGGTCCAGTCGGTGTCCTCGGCACGCACGGCCCGGGCATGGCATGCGGCGATGCCGGCTTGCAGCGCATAGGGCCCCAGCTCCTTGCCCAGCTCGGCAATGCGCTGCAGTGCAGCGAGGCCGCGGCGCACCAGGAGCAGGTCCCAGCGGCTGCGGTCCTGGTCCATCAGAAGCACCGGCCGACCCTCGCGGTCGGTACGGGCGTGAGCGCGCGAGGCCTGGATCTCCAGCAGCGCGTTCAGGCCCAGCACCTCGACCTCCTCGGGCATCAGGCCCATCAGCACGCGCGACAGGCGCAGCGCCTCGTCGCACAGCGCCGGGCGCAGCCAGTCGGCACCGGCCGTGGCCGTGTAGCCCTCGTTGAAGACCAGGTAGATCACCTCCAGCACCGACGCGAGGCGCTCATGCCGCGCCTCGGGTGGCGGCAGCTCGAAAGGCACGCGGGCCGAAGACAGGGTCTTCTTGGCGCGCACGATGCGCTGGGCGATGGTGGGTTCGGCCACCAGGTAGGCACGCGCGATCTCGGCGGTGGTGAGGCCGCCGAGCAAGCGCAGCGTCAGCGCCACGCGGGCCTCGGTGGAGAGCACCGGGTGGCAGGCGGTGAAGATCAGGCGCAAGAGGTCGTCGCCGATGTCGTCGGCTCTTGCGGCATCGAGGCCATCGACGAAGTCCGGCACGATCATCGCCTCCTGCGCCTCGAGGTCGGCGCCCAGTTCCTCATGCTTGCGCGCATGCAGGGCCTCGGCGCGCACATGGTCCAGCGCGCGGTGCTTGGCCGCCGTCATCAGCCAGGCGGCCGGCTTGTCGGGCAGGCCGTCCTGCGGCCAGCGCTGCAGGGCGCTGAGCAGGGTGTCCTGGGCCAGCTCCTCGGCCACGCCCACGTCGCGGGTGATGCGGGCGATGTGGGCCACGATCTTGGCCGACTCCATGCGCCAGACCGCCGTGATGGCGCGCTCGATGTCGCTGGGCGTGCGCATCTCAGGTCTGGAGTGGCTGGACCAGGTGGATCAGGTTGCCGCAGCCGTCCTCGAACATCACGGCCTTGATCGGGCCCATGTGCACGGGCTCACCCCGCACCGTGACGCCGCGCTCGCGCAGCTGTCGGGCTTCGGTCTCGACATCGGCGGTGAGGAAGGCCGTGGCCGGGATGTTGGCCTCGTACAAGGCCTTCTGGAAGACACGCGCCGGCTCGAAGCCCATCGGCTCAAGCGCCAGCTCCATGCCCGCGATGCCCTCGGGCGCCACCACGGTGAGCCAGCGGTAGGTCGGGCCCATGGGAATGTCGGCCATCTTCTTGAAGCCCAGCTTCTCGGTGTAAAAGCGCAGGGCCTTGTCCTGGTCATCGACCATGACGCTGGCGATCTTGATCTGCATGGCAGTCTCCTTTGTCAGCCGCGCTGTTCGGCGATCTTCTTGAGGTTGGCGAGGCCGGCCTCGAAGTCCGGGCCCACCATCTTCTCCATGCCAACGACCACGTTCATCAGCTTGGACATGAAGTTGGCCGGCCCCTCCATGGACCAGCGCACCGTGGTGGCGCCATCGGCCTCGGCCTGCAGCGTGAACTCGGCCCGGTTGTGGGCCTCGAAAGGCTTGATGAAATCGAGCTTCAAGAGCACCCGCTGGCCCGCCGTGGACTCGACGATCTCCATGCTGCCCACGCCCAACTCCTTGCTCTCCCAGCCGTAGCGCGCGCCGACGCCGACGGTGCTCGTGCCATAGAGGTCGGTGGTGGCGGGGTCTTTGAGGCGCCAGGGGTTCCAGCGGTTGAACTGGCGAAAGTCGTTGATCAGCCCGTGCAGCTGCTCGGGCGTGGCGGCAATGCGGGCACTGCGCTCGATGCGGAAGCTGTCAGGGCGGGTGGCCACGAAGGCGAGGAAGCCGACGAGGGCGACGGCCACGAGGATCAGGATGAGTTTCAGCATGTCAGTTCCTTGCTGCTTCGAAGTCTTGGATTTCATAGAGCTGGCGCACCTCGACCTCGCAGGCCAGACCCCGGAACGGCGCCGGGAATCGGCGCGACCATTCCATCGCCTCCTCGCGGGAGCGCACCTGGATGAGCGTGTAGCCGGCGATCAGCTCCTTGGTCTCGGCGAAGGGGCCGTCGACGACCCGGCTCTTGCCCTTGCCGTCATGGCAGATGCGCCAGCCGGCGCTGCTGGGCTTGAGGCCGTTGGCATCGAGCAGCACGCCGGCCTTGGCCAGTTCCTCGTGGAAGGCCTGCATCTCGACCATCAGGGGGTCGTCGGCCGTCGGCAGCTGGCCGGCCTCGCTGTCGGGCGTGGCCCGGACGATGATCATGAATCGCATCTTGTCTCTCCTGGTTGGCGCGCCAAGCAGCGGGCGCTCAGGAACACGACGGGCCGGGCCGCCCGGTTTCGACAAAGACCGGGAATTTAATCGTCGAAGCAGGGCCCGACCTGGCGGATCTCCACCGTCGCCCACTCGGCCGCGGGGCATTGCTCGGCATAGGCCAGGGCCTGCTCGCGGCTGACGCCCTCCAGCAGGAAGAAGCCGCCCACCATTTCCTTGGCTTCGGCGAAGGGGCCGTCGATCAGCTGCGGCCGGCCCTCGCGCACGGTCAGGCGCGTCGCCCGCTTGGTCGAAGCCAGCGAGTTGCTGGCCACCAGCACGCCGCGCTGCTGCAGCATCTCGGTGAAACGCAGCATCCGTTCGTAGACCTGCTGACCGGCTTCCAGGCCGCGCTCGTGGCGCTGGCCGACCGGTTCGACGATCAAGAGCATGTAAGACATTGTTGGCACCTCCTCTTCGGGCGCCGATTGTGGCGCCAGCCTGCCAACAAATGCCAGAAATCACCCGGTGCGATCAGCGCCCGCACTGGCGGCCGCCGGGCCGGCCGCCTATCGTTGGGGCTCGGCAAAACGCGTGAAAGCGCGTGACGCAAAGCTTCCGGCCTACAGCGAGCTTCACAGCAAGCCAGGGCAGCGGGGCTGCCAGATCGCCGCCAAGTGATCTGGCCTCGTCAGCAGTTCAACACGAGGCGCTTCTTCATGCACCAGCTCCCCCGTTTGTTCACCGCCCTGGCCCTGGCCAGCCTGGTCGGCGCCGCCCTGGCGCGCCCCGTCAACGACCACCTGGTCCCCGGCGATGAACCCGCCCCCACCGACCGCCTGATCATCAAGTACCGCAGCGGCGTGCAGCCCTTCACCACGGCACGCGGCGAGGCCGCGATCCGCGTGGCCTCGAATCGCCAGGGCGTGAACATGCGCCATCTGCGCGCGATGAGCAGCGGCGCTCAGGTGATGCAGCTGAACCGCCGGCTCAATGCCCAGGAGGCCGAGGCCATGGTGCAAAGCCTGCGTGCCGGCGACCCCGATATCGAGTATGCGGAGCCCGACCACCTGCTGCAGCCGCTGATGACGCCCAGCGACAGCTACTACAGCTACCAGTGGAGCCTGTTCGACGCGACCGCCGGCATCCGCGCGCCGGCCGCCTGGGACAAGGCCAGCGGCGCCGGCATCGTGGTGGCCGTGATCGACACCGGCGTGCGCAAACACGCCGACCTGACGGCCAATCTGCTGGCCGGCCGCGACTTCATCTCGACCACCTTCATCTCCAACGATGGCGACGGCCGCGATGCCGACGCCACCGACCCCGGCGACTACGTGACGGCCGGCTACTGCAGCACCGGCTCGGCCGCCGCCAACAGCTCCTGGCACGGCACGCACGTGGCCGGCATCGTGGCGGCCGCCACCAACAACAAGGCCGGTGTGGCCGGCGTGGCCTGGGGTGCCAAGGTCCTGCCGCTGCGCGCGCTGGGCCGCTGCGGCGGCTACACCTCGGACATCTCGGACGCCATCAGCTGGGCGGCCGGCAATGCCGTCAGCGGTTTGCCGACCAACACCACGCCGGCTCGGGTGATCAACCTCTCGCTCGGCGGCACGGCCGCCTGCAGCAAGACCTCGCAGACCGCCATCAATGCGGCGCGTGCCAAGGGCGCCGTTGTCATCGTGGCGGCCGGCAATGAGAAGGCTGATGCCAGCACCAGCTCGCCAGCCAACTGCACGGGCGTGATCTCGGTGGCCGCCACCGGCAAGACAGGCGGCCGCGCTTCCTACTCGAACTACGGCAGCACGGTGACGCTGGCCGCCCCGGGCGGCGACGGCGGCAGCAGCGGCATCCTCTCGACCTGGAACGCCGGCACCACGACGCCGGGCGCCGATGCCTATGCCTACATGTCGGGCACCTCGATGGCCACGCCGGTGGTCAGCGGCGTGGCGGCGCTGATGCTCTCGGCCAACCCCAAGCTGACGCCCGACCAGGTGGCCACGCTCTTGAAGAGCAGCGCGCGCGCCTTCCCGGCCAGCTGCAGCGGCTGCGGTGCCGGCATCGTCAATGCCGAGGCGGCGGTGGCGGCCGCCATCGCTGCCAAGTAAGCGCCTCATTCATCGCAGGGCCAGCGACTCGCGCTTCCAGGCCGGGTCCTGCCAGCGCTGGAAGGCGCCGAGCAGCTGCGGCTCGCCGGCCTGGCGTTCGGTGGCCAGCGTGTCGAGGCTCAGCAGCTCGAACGTGCGGCGGGCATAGCGCCCCTCGGCCCGCGCCTCGCGGCTGACCAGCACCTGCTTGCCGCCGGGCACCCAGCCGGCGAATTCCACATAGCCGAGGCCCGGCGTGGCGGCGGCGGGCGGCAGCACTTGCAGGCTCCAACCCTCACGACCCTTGCGCAGCACCCACAGCTCGCGCCAGCCCTCCAGCGGCTGGGCGGCGATGGCGATGGCAGTGCCTTCGCGGTTCAAGCTCGCCGAGGCCAGCCAGACCTGGCCGAAGCTGCAGCGGCGCAAGAGCGGCTTGGCCGGGTTGCCCTCGATGAGGCTCAGGCATTGCTCGCCGTCCGGCGTGACGCTGAGGTTCATCAGCAGCTTGCCGAACTCGCGTGAGGCCAGCCTTGGCGACGCAGCCCAGCGCATGGCGTTCACGCGCATCGCGGTGTCGTTCCAGGTCGGTTGATCGTCTTCCGCCAGATCGGCCGCTTGCAGGCTGGCGAAATCGGCCAGCGACTGCTGGGCCGCAACGGTTGATGCCGCCACCTCGCGGCGCGCAAAGGCCAGGCTGGCTTGCACGGCGGCACGGCGCATCAAGACGCGGTTCTTCCAATGCGGGGCCAGGTCTTGCACCTCCACATGGCTCAGGACCTCGGCGCGCCAGGCATCGAGTTTTTCTTTGTCCGAGGGCAGGGCGGCCGGGTCGGCGCAATCGGGGCGGGTGAGCGCCAGCGCCGCCCGGGCCTGCGCCTCGGCGGGCGCCGGCATCGAGAGCACACGGCGGAAGGCATCGCCGTCGTAGCAGAGCTGGACCCGGCCATCCGGCAGGTTGAAGCTGACGAAGCGCAGGCCGTAGCGCGCGGCCACGTCGAGCTGCGCGGCCGTCTGCGTCTCGCTGTTCTTGTTGCCGAGATTGGCACGGTCAGCCATGCGCTCGGCCAGCGTGCCCAAGGCATCCAGCGCTTCGGTGCCGCCGGCCCCGTTCAGCTGCTCGCGCGAAGCGCTCTGCACATAGGCGGCGGCAAGGCCCAGGCCCAGCGCTTCGGCGCCCTGCTGCAGGCGCACCAGGCGCAGGGTGGCGAGCAACTCGTTGGCATCGCTCGGCAAGCGGTAGAGCTGGCTCTTGCGCAACCAGCCGCCGCGCTCGCGGCGGTAGTCCCAGACCTGGTAATGGTCGAGCCGTTCACCACGGATCTCCAGCGCCTCGCCGCGCCAGAGGTTGGCCTGCAAAGGCGCCGAGTCGCGCGCCGCACCGCGCAGCGGAGCCTGGTCCTGCAAGACCAGACCGGCGCCCAGGGGCTTGGCCGCTTCGGCCGCCGCAGCCACATTCACATAGGCCGCCACCAAGGCCAGGCCCATCACCAGCAGAACACGGAGACCTTGGCTGCGCATGGTGTTCACTCCTTGGCTTCGTTCTTGGCACCGAGCAGGCCATTGCCAATGAAGCCGCCCGCAGCCGGCGGGGGCGCGATGATGACCTGCACCTTGCTCGAGAGCTTGTCGGCCAGCGTCTTCTGCACCAGCAGCGGATGCTTGGTGATCAGCTCGCCTTCGGCCGTCATCTGCTCGATGTTGACCTTGCCCAGCTGAGCCAGGCGGTAGGCCTCAGCGTCGGCCAGCTTCTCGCGCGCCTTGGCCTCGCCCTCCGCCTCGATGCGGCGGGCCTGCGCTTCACCCTCGGCCACCTTGATGCGCGAGGCGCTCTGCGCCTTGGCCTCCAGTTCACGCTGCTCGATCTGGCGCTGCTTGAAGGGGATGACATGCTTCATCGCCTCCTCCTGCGCCTTGGCGGCCAGCACCTGCTCGCGCCCGGCGGCCTCGGCAGCGATTTCGCGGCGCACCTTGTCGGCGGCGGCTTCCAGCTCGCTTTGCTTGACCTGCTTGTCCTTGAGCTCCAGCGTGTAGCGCATCTTCTCGGCCGACAGGCCCTCGGCCAGCAGCGCGTCCATGCCCCGGCGATAGTCGGCCGGCAGGTCAACCTTGCCGATCTGCACGCTGCGCAGGAGGAGGCCGTCGGCCGCGAGCTTGGCGCGCAGCTCGCTTTCCATCTGCTGCTGCAGTTCGGCACGCTGGCTGGAGAAGATCTCGCGCACCGTGCGCTTGGCCACCAGGCGGTAGGCCACGCCCTGCAGGGCCGGGTCCACCAGGTCGCGCTCGATGTTGTCGGGCAGGGTTCGGGCGAGTTGAGCCAGACGGCTCGGGTCGACGGCATAGCGCAGCGTCAGGTCCAGGCCCAGCGACAGGCCTTCGACCGATTGCAGCGGCGCCGGGCCGTCGGCACGGCTCATGGCCGTGGCGCGGTAGCTGAGGTCGTGCAAGGGCAGGCCGCGCACCTCATGAACGCCGGGCAGGGCCAGGATGCGGCCGTCGTTGAAGACCACGGCCGAGCCGGTGAACAGGTTGCTGCGCACCGCCGCCTCGCCGCGCTGCACCGTGTAGAGCGGCGGATGGCTGACGAGCAGATAGGCTGCCGTGCCAACGGTGCCGGCCACCAACAGGGCGCCCAGCACACGGCCATTGACAGCCGGCAGCGGCGGCATGGCATTGCGAATTGCTTGGGGCAGGGCCTTGAGTTTCTGCATCAGTTCCATCGCGCTTCTCCTTGTGTTTGGCGATGGCTGAATGATTCGGCGCCCGGGCAGGAAGCAACAAGGCGGCGGGCGGGTGGATCCCTTCCGGGGCGCGGAAGAAAGCTTCACAGGCGTGCGTCGGCCCTCCTCCCATAATCGCCAGCCATGAGCAAAGTCGCCGTCATCGAAGACGACCGCCCCACCAGCGACCAGCTGGCCGGCTGGATACGCGCCGCCCGGCCGGAGCTGCAGGTCGACCAGTGGTTCACGCGCGATGAGGCCGAGGCCGCGCTGGCCGGTGGCGGCTACGACCTGGTGCTGCTCGACATCGAGCTGGGCCGCGAGCGCCATGCCGGCGTGGCCCTGATCAATGCGATCAACAAGCTGCAGCAGGGCACGCCGGTGCTGGTGGTCTCGGCCATGCCGGCCGCCATCTACCGGGGCATCATGAAGGCGCTGGATGCCTGGGACTACCTGCAGAAGACCGCCTTCGACGAGGCCGAGTTCATCGAGACCTTTCTCGACATGCTGCGCGCCGCCAAGGCTCGAAAACCGGCCGCTACCGCGATCAAGAAGGATGACGAGCTGAGCCTGGACCCGCTGTGGCAGCGCACGCCCACCTGGCGCGGCCAGCGCATCAACCTGCCGCTCACCGCCCAGCGCATCCTCGCCACGCTGCACCAGCGCAGGGGCGAGGTGGTCAGCTATGACCAGCTTTTCGAGGTGGTGAAGAGCGGCCGCAACAAGGACAACGTGCGCAAGCATGTGAGCACCATCCGAGATGCCTTCCGCGACGTGGACCCGAACTTCGACGGCATCGAGAACGTCCCCATGCGCGGCTTCCGCTGGACTGGCCGATGAGGCTGCCGGCGCTCGACGAAGTGCCGCGCCTCGGCCTCGCGGCTTTTCGCAGCCGCATCGTCTTTCACGGCGTGTTCCTCTTGCTCGCTGCGGCCACGCTCGCCCTGGCCGTCTCGCTGCTGCTGGAAGAAAAGCAGCGCAGCTACCAGCGCTACGAGCAGGGCTTCAAGCGCTCGCTCGGCGAGATCACGGCTCAACTGCGCCACCCGACCGGGCAGCTCGCGCTGCTAAACCCCGGCTTCCAGGGCCGGCGGCCGATCACGCCGCTGCTGCTGCCGTTCTCGGCCATTGATTTCGATGACCCGACCAAGGCGCAGCGCGCCGTGGAGATGTCGGGCTGCGCCCTGCAATTCAGCGATGGCGCGAGCCTGTGCGTCGCCGTGGGCAGCAAGGCCGCCGCCGGGGCCTTCATCTACCTGGTCGGCAGCCTGGATGCGGGCCCGCTGGTCGGCCGCGAGCGCGGCGCCTCCGAGCTGGCCGGCCTGCATCGTGCGCGCATCACGGTGGGCTTGCCCGGTGGCAGCGAGCAATGGATCGCGCCTTTCGAGGCCATGAGCAGCAGCGGCGACGGCCAGCTCGGCCGGCTCACCGGCTTCCTCGGCGGCACCGACGAGCTGCCGCCCCGCGCCCGGCCCACGCGCGATTTCCGGGGCTGGCTGTGGCGCGAAGGGCCTTGCCTGAAGAACACCAGCGGCGCCGACTGCCCGCGCCGCACGCTGTATTCGATCCGCCTGCCGGTCGAGGCCTTCCGCGAGGCCCTGTTCAGGCAGCCCGCGCCGACCTGGCCGCCGGCCGAGCTGGACCGCATCGAGGTGAGGATGGAGCTGCTGGCGCCGGACGGCGCCGCACCGCTGTTCGACAGCGCGGCGGGCACGCTCTTGCCGCCGGTCTCGCTGGTCAGCGTCGGCCAGTCACTGCAGCCGGACGAGACCCTGAGCATCACCCGCGACGGCCGCCCGGTGACCCTGTTGCGCGGCTCGGCCGACCCGGCCGAGATTCCCTCGCCCTGGCTGACGCGTTTGATACGCCGCCTGCCGGTGCAGGTGCAGGCACCGGCCCTGCTGGCCGAGGACAGCGTGGTGACGCCGCTGGGCCGCTATGAGCTGGTGCTGCGCGGCGACTGGCGCAGCCTGGACCGGTCCTTGAGCGCCAGCGCGGCACGCGCCTCGGGGCTGGTGGGCGCGATGCTGGCCGCCATCGCCCTGGCCTGGCTGATCATCGAGCTGGGATTGATGCGCCGCATTGCGCGGCTCACCCAGCGCGCGGCGGCGGTGTCCTACGAAGTTCAGCATCCGCAGGTGGAGCAGCGCCTCGGCAAGCTCGATGTGTCGGACCTGCGCGGCAGCGATGAAGTGGGCATCCTGGCCGGCTCGCTGTCCGACCTGCTGGAACGCACCCGCGACGGCATCCGCCGCGAGCACCTGCGTGCCGAGCATGAGCGCGACATGTGGCATGCCGTGGGGCACGAGATCATGTCGCCCTTGCAGTCCCTGCTGGTGCTGCATGGCGCGCCGGACGACGCGAGCCACCGCTACCTGCAGCGCATGCAGCAGGCCGTGCGCGTGCTCTATGGCGCGGCCTCGCCGAGCGAGGCCATCGCGTCGGCCACGCTGGACCCAGGCCGGCTCGAGCTCGACCAGTTCCTGCAGGAGGTGGCCGCCAACGCGGCCTTTGCCGACATCGCCAACGTGCGCTATGCCCCACGCGGTGAGCCGGTCTGGGTGCGGGCCGATGCCTATTCGCTGGAGGACGTGATCACCCATCTGCTGCGCAATGCAGACCGCTACCGCCCGGCCGGCTCGGCGATCACGCTGAGCCTGTCCGAGGCCGAAGGCCAGGTCTTGCTGAGCGTGCACAACCTGGGCCCGGCCATAGACCCGGCCCTGCTGGACAAGATCTTCGAATACGGCGTCTCGGACCAGCCGCAAGGCCATGGCAGCGAGCGACGCGGCCAGGGCCTGTTCGTCGCCAAGACCTACATGGCCAAGATGGACGGCACGATCGCCGCGCGCAATGTGGAGGACGGCGTGAACTTCGAGCTCTGCCTGCGGCGCAGCGGTTAGCATCGGCCGCAGCTCAGGAGGGCGGCGCGATGGCGATCAAGCAACTGGCAGGACTGGACGCGAGTTTCCTGTTCCTGGAAACGGCCGAGATGCCCATGCATGTGGGCGCCCTGCACATCCTCGAATTGCCGCGCGGCTTCGAGGGCAGCTTCCTCGCCGCGCTGCGCCGGCACATGGGCCAGCGCCTGCCGCACCTGCCCGCGCTGCGGCGGCGTCTCGCCTCGGTGGCTCTGAATGCGCTCAACCCGGCCTGGGTCGATGCCTTGCCCGACCTGGAACAGCACATCGTGGCCGTGGACCTGCCACCCGGCAGCGGCATCGCGGCGCTGGAAGCGGCCGTGGCCGACCTGCATCCGCAGCTGCTGCCGCGCGACCGGCCGCTGTGGAAGTTCCATGTCTTCGAGGGCCTGGCACCCGCGCCCGACGACGGCGCCACCCGCGTGGCGCTCTACACCCAGCTGCACCATGCGGCGGTCGACGGCCAGGCCGCCGTGGCCCTGGCGGCGGTGATCCTGGACCTGGGCCCCGTGCCGCGCACCATGCCGGAGAAAGCACCGCGCCAGCGCCACGAACCCGGCACGCTGAGCCTGCTGCGCGGCGCGCTGGCCCACCAGGCCCAGCAATACCTGAACATGGTCCGCGCCCTGCCCGGCGCGCTGGGCACGCTCGGCGGGTCGGCCGGCGATGCAGCCGGCGCCCTGTTGGGCCTCTTGCGTGGCAAGAGCGCGTCCGCCAGCCCGCTGAAACTCGCGCCGCGCACCAGGCTCAACCGCACGATCTCGGCGACGCGCAGCTTCGCCTCGGTCAGCCTGCCACTGGCCGAGCTGCATCGCTTGCGCAAGCTGCATGGCGCCAGCCTCAACGATGCGGTGCTCTACCTCTGCGGCACGGCGCTGCGCCAGCTCTTCCTCGATTGGCATGAGCTGCCCAAGAAGCCGCTGGTGGCGGCCGTGCCGGTCTCGCTGCGCGCCGCCGGCGACGCTTCATCGAACAACCAGGCCACCATGAGCACGGTGACGCTGGGAACGCACATTGCCGATCCGCACAAGCGCCTGGCCCATGTGCTGGCGGCTTCCGCTGCCATGAAGAGCTCGCTCGGCACCTTGAAAGAGCTGATGCCGCTGGACTTCCCCTCGCTCGGCCTGCCCTGGCTGATGGCCGGCGCCGCAAGGCTCTATGGCGCGGCGCAGATGGCCGACAAGCTGCCGGCCCTCGCGAATGTGGCGATCTCGAATGTGCCGGGCCCGCAGGTGGCGCTGTATCTCGCTGGCGCCCGCCTGCTGACCAACTACCCGACCTCGATCGCCGTGCACGGCATGGCGCTCAACATCACGGTGCAGAGCTATGGCGACTCGCTGGAGTTCGGCTTGATGGCCTGTGGCGAGGCCTTGCCCGAGACGGCGCGGCTGGCCGCCCATCTGCGCGCGGCACTGGCCGAGTGGCAGGGCCTCGCGGCCGCCTAGGCCATGGAAAACGCCATCATCGCCAGACCCAGCGAACCTGCGGTCCACACCAAGGTGCGCAGATAGGGGATGCCCAGGTAGTAGCAGACGATGAAGGCGAGCCGGGCCCAGAAGAAGATCTGGGCGCCGAGCAGGATGCGTGGCGACTGCAGGCCCGAGGCCTGGGCCGCGAGGGCCAGGGCGGCGAAGATCACGAAGCTTTCCAGCGTGTTCCTGGCCGTGCGGTCGGCGCGCCCGGCAAAGTCGCTGGCCTCAGGCATGTGCGCGCGGTTGCCCATGGCCAGCTTGAGGCCGGCGGGCGTCCAGCACTTGGCGCGTATCAGGCTGGCCGCCAGCAACAGCAGCCAGGTGATGCAGGCCATGCAGACCACCAGAGAGAGAAGAGGGCTCATGTCGTTCACCTTGCCTTGCAGCGGTGGCTGATTGTTGGCCCGCGCGGGCCGGCACCGGCTTGGTGGGAACCCGCGCAGCCGCCGCTCAGCTCATCGCCGCCTGGCCAGCACGACCACATCCGTGGAGGCCACGCTCGCATTGGCCGGGCTGGCGATGCGGCTTGCCTGCATGAGCTCGAAACCGGCAGCAGCCATCAGCGCCACGATCTGGTCCTGCTCGCGGTAGAAGCTGTAGACCTTGTCGCCAGCCGCCGTCTGCTGCTCGCCGCTCAGCGCCGGATCGCCGGCCACGGTGGCCACGGTGGCCAGCAGCAGCGGCGCGCCGGGCCGCAGCAGGCGCTGCAACGCCGCGAGCACCAAGGCCGCGTCGGCATCGTCGAAGTAGCTGAGGCCGAAGCAGAAGGCGGCCGCATCGAAGCGCCCAGGGACGGCAGAAAGATCCCGGCAATCCGCCTGCAGCAGCTCGACCTCGGGCACGCGCTGGCGCGCCTGCTCCAGCATCTGCGCCGAGCGGTCCACGCACAGGATCTGCGCCGCTGGGCATTGCGCCCGCACATAGGCCGCCACATTGCCGGGCCCGCAGGCCAGGTCCAGGAAGCGCGCCGGCCGGCCCTGCAACTCGGTGGTGATCAGCGCGTAGCAGGCGTCGTAGTCGCGCAGCGCGAAGTACTTGTCGGCGTAGCGCGCGGCGTTCTTGTCGAATGTGGCGACCGAGGTGGCGTTGTAGTCCGGCATGCTGTTGAGGGGTGGCGGTTCAGACCTGGGCACCGGTTCATCGGGGCAGGATGGACGGGTACTCGATGCGGTACTCGTCGCGCTCCTGCTCATCCGAGGGCTCCCACATATTGCTGGCCAGCTCGAAGACCTGCTGCGGCACGACCATGGAGAACGTGGCGCCCCGCTCGGTGTTTCTTTGCAGCACGCGTGCGCGCCGCAGGTCTCGCGGTGCATCCAGCTCGTACATCACCAGCTCCAGGCCCTCGTCGATCACGCGACGGCAGAAGTCCATGCGCGGCTGGCGCTGGATGAGCCCCAGCTCGAGGATGGCATCGGTCCCCGTGGCCAGGACAGCCCGGCTATGGGCCCAGATGAGCTCCAGCAGCCGCTCCTTGCGTTCGACATACCAGGGAATGAAATCGCCGGCGGGTCGGTCCGGGCTGAACAGCCTTGCAAACCAGGCGTCCAGGGCGATATGAACGCCACCTGTGCGTGCGGCCAAATCGGCGGCGAAGGTCGACTTTCCTGCGCCGACCGGGCCTTCGATCAATCGGATGATAGGCATGTTGTCAATCTGCTGCGGGGTTGGGATTTCGGTAGATACCGGGTGGTGCGAAATCCTAACCCGTTGCTGACGATGATGATCGGCTTGCCATTGAACGGCCCGGCAGCCGCTTTGGCATCCCGATTCAGGGATGAAGCTTCTCGCCCCGCGCCAGCATCTCGACGAACTGGCCGTCGATCCAGCCATGGCAGAGCGCGCCCTCCAGCGCCTCGGCCTGGCTGGCGAAGCTGAGGATGGGTGAATCGGCGAGTTTGCTCATGGCGCGATTGTGGTCCTAGGGCAAGCGCCCAAGACTCTTGGGGGCTCACGGCGCTACGATGCCGGTCATGCCTCAGAAACAAGCCCGTCGCAGCGCCGCTGCGGCCGCCGTGCCCGCTGGATCCGACGAGGAGCTGCGCGCCCCCAATGCCTGGCTGATGCTGCTGGAGGGCCGCGCGCCCTGGGAGTTCGCCGCCCTGCTGGCCGCGTCGCCCTGGCTGCGCAAGCTGCCCCGGGGCGACGGCCACCCGGTCATCGTTTTCCCCGGCCTCGGCGCCAATGACTTCACCACGCTGGCCCTGCGCCGCTTCCTGGACGAGCTCGGCTATGTCACCCACCCCTGGGGCCATGGCTTCAATTTCGGGCCGCGCGACGGCGTGCTCGAGCATTGCACGGCCGAGGTCAAGCGCCTTTTCCGCGCCCATGCGCGGCCGGTCAGCCTGATCGGCTGGAGCCTCGGCGGCATCTATGCCCGCGAGCTGGCCAAGGAGCTGCCCGACCATGTGCGCTCGGTGATCACGCTCGGAACGCCCTTCACCGGCCATCCGCGCGCCACCAATGCCTGGCGCTTCTTCGAGCTGGTGAGCGGCCAGCGGGTCCATGACCACGAACTGCTGGAGGAAATCCGCCGCACGCCGCCGGTACCGACGACTTCGCTCTATTCCAAGACCGACGGCGTGGTCGCCTGGCAGTGCAGCGTGATGGATCCGAGCCCCACCAGCGAGAACATCGAGGTGCTGGCCAGCCACTGCGGCATGGGCATGAACCCGTTTGCGCTGTACGCCGTGGCCGACCGTCTGGCCCAGCCGGCCGGGCAGTGGAAGCCCTTCGAGATCGAGGGCGCGCGCCGCTGGTTTTATCGCGCCAGCTGAGCCAAGTCGGGCCAGGCAGGGGCAAGGCCTGTGTTCCACTTGAGCCTGTGTCCGAAGTTCAATCCCCCTCTCCCGCCGCCGCGCCCTCG
Source organism: Pelomonas sp. V22 (assembly GCF_030014915.1). Lineage (GTDB taxonomy): Bacteria > Pseudomonadota > Gammaproteobacteria > Burkholderiales > Burkholderiaceae_C > JAUASW01. The sequence continues at coordinate 256,173 of NZ_JAGIXS010000008.1, read as the reverse complement.
CTGGCCCTGCCCAATCCCCGCCACCTGAAGCGCCTGCCGCCGGGGCTGCTGCCCGAGCAATGGCAGCAGATCCGCCAGGCCGCCTACCAGTTGCCGCAAGTGCTGACACCGGCCGACCTGGACGAGGGCGAGGACGCCGACCAGCTGGGCCTGGTGCAGATCTCCAAGGCCGCCGCAGGCGGTCGCCCCAGCCGCTGGATCGCGCCGGACCTGATTGCCACTGCGTTGAGGCATCTCGAGGCCCTGGGCACGGGCCCCACCCTCAGAGCGCTGATGCAGCAACGTAGCACCCAGCTGGAAGCGCTGGGCCTGCGGCGCGCCGGCCTGCAATGGCTGCGGCTGTGCAAGCAGCCACTGCTCGAAGGCCAGCTCACGGTGGCCTATCAATTGCCGCTGGCGGATGCCGCGCCGGTCTGGAACTTCTACCGTGATGGCGACCTGGCCACGCTGCAGCAGGCGCTGGGCCCGGCACCGGCCTATGCCGATGCCGCCGCGCTGCAATCCCATCTGCAGCAGTTGCTGGCACGCAGCACCTCCGGCCATCCGGAGCAGCTTGATTCGCTGCTGCCGCGCCTGCAGGCCGAATGCGCAACGCCCCAGCCGCTGCCGGCCCTGCTGGCAGCCTGCACCCGCGCGCAGGACCGCTGGGAACAGCGCGTAGCCGAGATCAGCACCTTGCAGAAGCTGGAGCGGCAGCTGGCCTTCCAGGGCTACCCCGACAGCTTCGAACTCGCCCGCAACATGCAGCGCACCGTGACGCTCTATGTGGGCGCGCCCAACAGCGGCAAGACCCATGCGGCCTTCGAGAAGCTGGCGGCGGCCCATGATGGCGCCTACCTCGCACCGCTGCGCCTGCTGGCGCTGGAGGGCCGCGACCGCCTGGTGGCGCGCGGCGTGCCCTGCTCGCTGCTCACAGGCGAAGAGAACGTTCCGGCCGACAACGCCCGCGTGGTCTCGTCCACCATCGAGATGGTCGATACCGGCCGGCCGATCGACGTGGCCGTGGTCGACGAGGCGCAGATGCTGTTCGACAACTACCGCGGCTGGGCATGGACTCAGGCCATCGTCGCGGTGCCGGCGAACGAGCTGATCATCATCTGCTCGGCCTATGCCGTGCCGGCCATCGAGAACCTGCTGGGCCTGTGCGGCGAGCGCTGCACGGTGCGCCATTTCGAGCGCAAGCAGGAGGTGCAGCTGCTGCCGGCGCCGGTCCCCATGACGGCACTGAAGAAGGGCGACGCGGTCGTGGCCTTCAGCCGCCGCGAGGTGCTGATGCTGCGCGACCAGGTGTCGGCCGCCGGCCATCCGGTCTCGGTGATCTACGGGGCGCTACCTCCTGAAGTTCGGCGCCGAGAGGCCGAGCGATTTGCCGTTGGCGCCAGCGATGTGCTGGTGGCAACCGATGCCATCGGCATGGGCCTCAACCTGCCGATACGCCGCGTCTTGTTCAGCACCCTGAGCAAGTTCGACGGCGTGGGCGACCGCTCCTTGACGGTCTCTGAAGTGCACCAGATCGCCGGCCGCGCCGGCCGCTATGGCATGCATGACGAGGGCTTTGTCGGCGTGCTGCGCGAGGCCGAGGCCAGTGCCGGCAAGACCCTGCGCGAGCTGCTGCCCAAGCAGCCGCGGGCGCCGCGCGACTTCAAGGCCGCCGTGGCACCGAACTGGTGGCATGTGCAGACCATCGCCAGCAGCCTCGGCTTCAACAAGCTCGAGGCCGTGCTGAAGGTCTTCATGGACCGGCTGCGCCTCGACGATGCTCACTTCGCTGTGGCCGAGCTGGAGCAGATGCTGCAGCTGGCCGAGGCGCTGGACCGCTCGGCACCGCAGCTGCCGCTGAAGACCCGCTTCATCTACGCCCAGGCGCCGGTGGACAGCCGCACCGACAGCCAGGTGCAGGAGTACCTGGACTGGGCCCAGCGCCATGCGCTGGCCGGCCAGGTGGGCGCGCCCTGGTTCCTGGACGATGTGGACGAGCGCAGCCGGCTGGACCGCATGGAGCAGGCGCTGCGCAGCTGCACGCTGTGGCTGTGGCTGGACCTGCGCTTCCCCGGCGTCTACGGCCACCTGGCCGACGTGGTGGACCTGCGCAACCGGCTCAACGACGGCATCGAGCGCCAGCTCAAGGGCAAGAAGCCGCTCTGGCAGTCACGCGGCCGGCGCTGATTCGGCCTTTGAATTTCTGCTGCAACTGTTGAATATCCGGCGCTCGTGCCGGATCGCTGCTGCGCACTAGGCATCCGCCCTAGCGACAGCGGGCCCGCCCAGGCGTAAGGTGCCATGCATCACTACGTCCTGAAACGCGGAGACAAGCATGAGCATGAATTTCGGTGCGCCCGGCAGCGGCGCTGGCAGCGCGGTGGCCCTGAAGCTGCAAGGCCTGGGCGTGGCCGGCCGCCTCTGGATCTCGGTGGCGGCCGTGATCGTGAGCCTGGTGGGCCTGATTGGTTTTTCTTCGGTGCGTACCGGCAATCTGAACGCCGAGGCGGCCGCCATCGAGCAGCAAATGGGCGCCAAGCGCGCAGCGGCCGAGCGCTGGGCGAGCATGACCACGACCAATGTGACCCGCGTCCAGGCTGCCGCCATCAGCAGCGACCCGGCCGTGGATGCGCTGTTCAAGGACGAGATCGCGGCCACCATCGCCAAGATCAGCGAGGTGCAGAAGGCCATCGAGGCGATGGTGCTGACCGACAAGGACAAGACCTTGATGGCCCGCATTGCCGACGAGCGCAAGCTCGTGCTCGCCTCGCTGGCCAAGGCACGCGAGCTCAAGGCCGCCGGCAAGGCCGAGGAGGCGGGCAACGAGGTTCGCCAGACCTTCAACCCGGCCGTCGTTGTCTATCTGAAGTCATTGGCCGACTTCGCCTCGCTGCAAACCACGCAGAAGGACGAGGCCGATGCCGACCTGAACGAGCGCCGCAAGCTGACCCTGCGCGTGGCCATGGTGGTAGTGATCACGATCGTTACCGCACTGCTGGCGGGTGCCGTCTGGCTGGTGCGCTCGATCAAACAGCCGCTGGGCGATGCGCTGAACCTCGCGAACCTGATCGCCGATGGCGACCTCTCGGCCTCGACCAGCATCCGGCGCAGCGATGAATTCGGCCAGCTGCTCGACGCCCTCAACCGCATGGCCAGCCAGTTGCGCAAGGTGGTGGGCGATGTGCGGCAGGGCGTGGAGTCGGTGTCCACCGCCTCGGCCGAGATCGCCACGGGCAACCACGACCTCAGCGCCCGCACCGAGCAGACAGCCTCCAGCCTGCAGCAGACGGCCAGCTCGATGGAGCAGATCACGGCCACGGTCTCGCAGTCGGCCGACACGGCCCGCCAGGCCAACCAGCTGGCCGCTTCGGCGGCCGAGGCGGCAGCCCGTGGCGGCTCGGTGGTGGAGCAGGTGGTCGGCAATATGGAGCAGATCACGGCCAGCTCCAAGCGCATCTCCGACATCATCAGCGTGATCGACGGCATTGCCTTCCAGACCAACATCCTGGCCCTGAACGCGGCCGTGGAAGCAGCCCGTGCCGGCGAGCAGGGCCGCGGCTTTGCCGTGGTGGCCAGCGAAGTGCGCAGCCTGGCCCAGCGCTCGGCCGAAGCGGCCAAGGAGATCAAGGGCCTGATCAATGCCTCGGTCGAGCGGGTCGAGTCGGGTGCCGCCCTGGTCGGCCAGACCGGTACCGTGATGCAGGAGATCGTGGCCAGCGTCGGCCGCGTCAGCGACATGATCGGCGAGATCGCCGCCTCGGCCACCGAGCAGCGCGACGGCATCGCCCAGGTCAATGTGGCCGTGACCGGCCTGGACCAGATGACCCAGCAAAACGCTGCGCTGGTGGAAGAAAGCGCGGCCGCCGCGTCTTCGCTGCGCGAGCAGGCCCAGCGCCTGGCCGAGGTGGTGTCGGTGTTCCGTACCGGCACCGGGTCCAGCAGTTCGCTGCGTGCGGCGCTCAGCAACCAGGGTGCCGCCAAGCCGGCCGCAGCCGCGAGGACGGTGCCAACGCCCGCCGTCAGACCTGCAGCCGGCAAGCCCCAGCCCAAGCCTGCTGCCTCCGCCGCAAAAGCTGCAGCCAGCCCGTCCAAGCCGACCAAACCGGCCGCACCCAGGCCTGCTGCTCCGGCGCCCAGCCCGGCACCCAAGGCGGCTGCACCGGCCAACGATGGCGATTGGGAAACCTTCTGAGCGGGCCGCTGTCAATGCATAAACCTGTGCAGAGTTCTTGAACAAGCAGGGGCTTATCCACAGGCGAGGAGCCGGCGGCGGACTTGTTGTAGGTTCGTCCCGGCGCTCACAGGCCCTGGACACACAGGCTTTGGAGCTCGCTAAATGCTTGTCAGCCGGGGCTCTTCAGCACTTGTCCACAGAGATCGGCCCCCTCTACTACGACCACCAATCTGAAAGACAACATCATCATTGAATAAGAGTCCTCGCCTGCCGTGTGCACAAACCACAGCCCCCGCCCCTGGTTTGGCTGCGCCTGCGGGCCATGTCACACTGCCGAGCTGCCGGTCCCCAGTGAGGGGGCCGGGCCTGTTGTCTCCGCATGAATACCGCCACGCTTTACGCCGCTTCCGCCGGCTTTGAATCCGCCTGCCAGATCCCACTGCTGGCACCCAGCCATCGCAGCCATGGCCTGCATGGCCACAGCTACTTCGCCACCGTGCGGGCCCAGCTGCCCGAGGCTTGGGCGCCGTTCCCAGGCGGTGAGGTCGAGGAGCTGCGACGCAGGCTGGAAGCCTGCGTCGCGCCACTGGACCATGCGCTCCTGAACCGGACCATCGAGCAGCCAACCGACGAGAACATCGCCCGCTGGATACGCCATCGTCTGCAAACCGAGTTCGGCGTGCAGGGCATCCAGCAGATCGGCGTGCAGAGCACCCAGCATTCCGGCGTTGACCTCGATGCCTCGGGTCAGGCCCATGTCTGGCGGCGTTACCGCTTCCAGGCGGCCCATCAGCTGCCCAATGTGCCGCTGGGCCACAAGTGCGGCCGCATGCATGGCCATGGCTTCGAGGTGATCCTGCATGCCAACCAGGATCTGGGCGAACGCGATCTGTCGATCGACTACGACCACCTGGACGAAATCTGGTCGCCGTTGCACATGGTCCTGAACTACCAGTGCCTGAACCAGATCGAGGGCCTGCACAACCCGACCAGCGAGGTGATCTCGGCCTGGCTTTGGGAGCGCATCAAGCCGCTGTTGCCCGAGCTGTCCTGGGTCACCGTTTATGAAACCGGCAGCTGCGGCGCGAATTTCGATGGCCGCAATTACCGGATCTGGAAAGAGCTGACGCTGGACAGCGCGATCCAGCTGAAGCGCGCGCCCGAGGGCCACATCCTGCGTGGCATCCATGGCCATACCTACACCTTGCGCCTGCATCTGAGCGCAGAGCTCGATGAAATGGCCGGCTGGACCGTGGACTTTGGTGACGTGAAGCGGCTGTTCGATCCGATCTTCAAGGCCATTGACCACCGGCCGCTCTACGAGATCGCCGACCTGCCCGATGGCGATGCCGCCAGTTTGTCCAGCTGGGTGCTGGCCAAGGGGCGCTCGGCCTTGCCACAGCTGGACCGGGTCGACATGTACGAAACCCGGGGGTCGGGCGCCATCGTCAGTGCCGTGGGCATAGACGAACTGATTCCGGTCTGAGGCAGTCCAGATGACTTACGCGGTAAAGGAAATGTTCTACACGCTGCAAGGCGAGGGGGCGCAGGCGGGTCGTGCCGCCGTGTTCTGCCGTTTTGCCGGTTGCAATTTGTGGAGCGGCCGCGAGCAGGACCGCGCCAGCGCCGTCTGCAATTTCTGCGATACCGATTTCGTCGGCACCGATGGCCAGGGCGGCAGCAAGTTCGCCACGGCGGCCGAGCTTGCGGCAGCGGTGGCGGCGCTGTGGCCGCAGGGTCAGGCGGGCAGGCCCTATGTGGTGTGTACAGGCGGAGAACCGCTGCTGCAACTCGACGAAGCGTTGATCGAGGCCTTTCATGGGCTGGGCTTCGAGGTGGCTGTCGAGACCAATGGCACGCAGGCTGCACCGCCGGGGCTGGACTGGATCTGCGTCAGCCCCAAGGCCGACGCCGAGTTGGTGCTGACCCGGGGCCATGAGCTGAAGCTGGTCTATCCGCAACAGTTGGCCCGCCCAGAGCGCTTTGCGGGGCTGGATTTCCAGCACTTCTTCCTGCAGCCCATGGACTCGGTGTTGCAGCGCCAGCACACCCGGGAGGCGGTGCAGTACTGCCTGGACCACCCCCAATGGAGGTTGTCGGTGCAGATGCACAAGGTCGTTGGCATAGCCTGACGATGAGCCAGCCGCTGGACGTCGAAGGCCTACAGCGCCGGCTGCGCGAGTTTGCGGCGGCCCGGCAATGGCAGGCGTACCAGACGCCCAAGAACCTGGCCATGGCCATGGTCGTGGAGGCCGCCGAGCTGGTCGAGATCTTCCAGTGGCTCACGCCCGAGGAGAGTGCGGCCATTGCCGATGATCCGGCCCGTCATCAGCACCTGGGCGAGGAGATCGCCGACGTGCTGCTCTACCTGCTTCAGATCGCCGATCACAGTGGCGTGGACATTGCCGCCGCCGTCGAGGACAAGCTCATCAAGAACGCGCTGAAGTATCCGGGACCCTGAATGGGGTGCTGTAAAGAAGCTTGAACCGGCCGACTCGTCACCAAAACGCAACAACCCAAAGGGGGTAGACCCCGTTCTTGCGTGGGGTCCTATTTTTCTGGTGAAGCGGTCGCAGTGCAATAAGTCATTGATTCATAAAAATATTTCACGACTGGACAAGCAGCCAAAAAATCCGCTGGCAGTGGGAGTCAAGACTTACCCGGGGGTCCTCGCTTCTACGCGATCTGACAATCGTTCCACGTTGCCTCCCGTTCGGCCGGTCTGAGAGCCTGTGCCGTGGGGGGCACAGTTCTTCTACTTTTTGGAGCGACCTTTATGAAGGCTATGAAGAAGACGAAGTCCCTAGTCGCGATTGCGGTGGGCATGTGTCTCGCCGGTGTCGTGTTGGCCCAGGGCACCGCCGGTAACGTGAGCGGTGTGGCCAAGGCGGGTACCGTCGTCGTGATTTCCAATGACAGCGGCTTCACCCGTACCGTCACCGCCGACTCGAGCGGCCGTTTCGCCGTCAACCAGCTGCCGGTGGGTGAGTACAAGGTCGAAGCCAAGGGCCTCGGCACCCGCACCATCACCGTGACCATCGGTTCGACGACCGGCGTTTCCTTCGAGAACACGCTGGACACCGTGACCGTGGTGGGCACCAAGGTCATGATCGACACCTCGTCGACCGACGTGCGTACCGTGATCACCGCCAAGGAACTGGCCCGCCTGCCGCTGACGCAGTCGGCCCAGGCCATCGCCCTGCTGACCCCGGGTGCCAATGCAGGTTCCGGCGCCTACTTCGGCGGCCTGACCTCGTTCGGCGGCGCCGGCGTTTCGGAAAACGCCTATTACGTCAACGGCTACTTTAGCGGCGAACCGCTGAGCAACCTGGGCCAGTTCGAACTGCCCTACGGCGCCATCGCTCAGCAGGAAACCTACACCGGTGGCTACGGCGCCAAGTACGGCCGTTCGGCCGGCGGCGTGATCAGCCAGGTGGGCAAGAGCGGCACGAACAACTTCGTGTACGGCGGCCAGTTCGTGTTCTCGCCCAATGGTCTGCGTGCCAAGTCGCCTGACACCTACTACCCTAAGATCAGCCTCCCGTCGGGTTACAACTATGCCAGCGCGTCCCTGCCGGGCACGCTGTATCGTCGCGGCGGCCAGGACACGCGTGAAAGCGTCAAGGTCAGCGCCTACGCCGGCGGCCCCATCATCCAGGACAAGCTGTTCGCTTTCGTGTCCCTGGAAAAGAGCGATGTCGACACCAAGACGGCACCTGCCGTTGGCACGGACTACACCACGCTCGGCACGACCAAGGACCCCAAGGCCTACGTCAAGCTGAACTGGAACGTCACCAACGACCACCTGCTGGAGTACACCTACCTGGGTGAAAAGTACGACTACAGCGGCACGCGCAATGCCTATGCCTTCGCCACCGGTGTGGAAGGTGCACCAGTGGCTGGCGTGCCGACGCCTGAGGTGCGCAATACCACGTACAACATCCTGAAGTACACGGGTTATCTGACCGACGACCTGACGCTGAGCGCTACCTATGGCCGCAGCACCTTCACGGACAAGCAGATCAACCCGTCCATCGTGCCTGGTCTGCCGGCCCTGGCCAGCACGACCCTGCAGAACCCGGCCTACAACGGCGGCAACCCCATCAACAACAACCAGGGTGGCTACCAGGCCCGTGACGGCCGCGACTACAGCAACGGTCTGCGTGCCGACCTGGAGTGGAAGCTGAATGCGGCTCACACGCTGGCCGTCGGTATCGATAACATCACCTTCAAGGCCGAGAACGAAGGCACGGCACAGGTGGCGGACCGTTGGATCTATGGTCGCCTGGGCAGCCCGGGCAACATCAGCACCACGCTGGGCGTTGGCAACCCGTACAACGCCGCCAACCCGAACGGCTACTACGTCTACAAGTACCTGTTCTCCACCGCCACGAGCATGTCGCTGGAGCAAAAGGCCTACTACCTTGAAGACCGCTGGAACCTGAGCAAGAACTTCCTGCTGACCCTGGGTCTGCGCAACGACGAGTTCACTAACAAGAACAACATCGGCCAGGCGTACATGAACGCCAAGAACCAGTGGGCACCGCGTATCGGCGCCGCTTGGGACGTGAATGGCGACGGCTCGATGAAGGCCTTCGGTAATGCCGGCCGCTACTTCCTGGCCATGCCCAACAGCGTGGCCGTGCGTGGCGCTTCGGCTTCGACCTTCACCCGCGACTATTACACCTACACCGGGATCGCCGCCAACGGCGCGCCCACGGGCCTGACTCCCGTGCCTGGCATCGGCGGCAAGCCGGCTCCGGGCCCGGTCTCGAGCAACGGTGAGTACGGCACGCCGGTCGACGTCGAAGCCTTCGCTCCGAAGGACCTGAAGAACATGTACCAGGACGAGTTCATCCTGGGCTTCGAGAAGTCGCTGGCCAAGGGTTGGACCGCTGGTGTCAAGGTGACCCACCGCGCACTGAAGTCGTCCATCGATGACTTCTGCGATGGCGATGCACTGGCTACGGCAGCTGGCCTGACGATCACCGGCAACGATGCCAACACCGGCAAGTACATCGCTCAGGACAAGGCTGGCAAGGGCTACTACGTTGGCCACTGCTACATGTTCAACCCGGGCGGCTCGGCCACCTACAGCTTCGAAGCCATCGGTGGTGGTTCGCGTCTGCTGAAGAAGATCAGTTCGAAGGAACTGGGCTTCAAGGAAGGCGTGGAGCGCAAGTACAGCTCGATCGACCTGTTCCTGGAGCGTGCTTTCGACAATGTCTGGAGCGCACGAGTCGACTACACGTACTCGAAGCTGAAGGGCAACAACGAAGGTCAGGTGAAGTCTGAATTCGGTCAGGCCGACATCTCCAAGACGCAGGACTGGGATGCTGCGGCCCTGATGGAATACGCGAACGGCTACCTGTTCAACGACCGTCGCCACCAGCTGAAGTTCCGCGGCTCCTACCAGTTCGCCAAGGAATGGATGATCTCGGGCAATGCACGCGTGCTGTCGGGCTCTCCGGTCAGCTGCCTGGGCTACTTCAACCCCGGCAACATCGACGAGGGCTCGGCTGCGGCTGATCCGGTGGGCTATGGCTCGAGCTACCACACCTGTCTGGGCAAGGTGGCCAAGCCGGGCGACGTGCGCACGCCGTGGACCTACCAGATCGACATGGGCCTGCAGTACCGTCCGTCGATGCTGCAAGGCAAGCTGGCCATCACGGCCAACGTGTTCAACCTGCTGAACCAGCAAAAGGTTCGCCAGTACGACGTGACGTCGGAAAGCGATCCCTACACGGTCCGCAATGCCTTCATGATGCCGATCTCGTACCAGGCTCCTCGCTCGGCGCAAATCAGCGTGTCTTACGACTACTGATAGCCTGAATTCGCTTCACAGCGAATCGAAACCGGCCCCCAGCGGGCCGGTTTTTTTTCGTCCCTGCATCTGCCCCGGAAGCCTGGCCCTGGAAAATTTTGCGCTGTCAAGCCGCGCAATCCGGCTCGCGGACAAGGACAATCCTGCCCTTTCGCCGACCCCTTGTTTCCGAGTTCCTTGCTGCCTATGTCGAGTATCCAGGTCCGCCCCGCCACCTTGCGCGATGCCAAAGCCATTGCCGAGATCCATGTCGCCGCTTGGCAGGATGCCTACAAAGACCTGCTGCCCGCCAGCGCCCTGGACAGCATCTCGGTGCAAAAGCGCCAGGCCTTCTGGCGCGAGGCCATCGACTACGCCGAGCCGCAGGTGCTGGTGGCCCACCTGGACAACCAGATCATGGGCTTCGCCGGCTTCGACCGCTCGCGCGACAAGGGCTCGCCGGCCACCACCGGCGAGATCTGGGCCATCTATGCCTCGCCGGTCCATTGGGACAAGGGTGTGGGCCTGGCCCTCTGGGATGCCGCCCGTGACGGGCTGCAGGAAGAGGGCTGCACCAAGGTCACGCTGTGGACCTATCTGCGCAATGAACGCGCGCTGCGCTTCTTCGAGCTGGCCGGCTTCAAGCGCGAGCTGGGCAGCGTGAAAACCACCGAGGTCGGAGGCGTGCGCCTCGAGGAACTGCGACTGCAGCGCAGCCTGGTCTAAGACTCGTTCCGCTCGCCCCGGCGATGAGCAAGTTCGACACCTCCATGGGTGGAGGCATGTGGCGCGTCGTGTTCTACGAGCGCCGTGGCAGCCATGTGCACGTGGACAAGACGGGCCCCTGGCTACCAGGCAAGAGCAAGGCCAGGCTGTGGGCCGACTGGTTTCTGCAGCAGGGCTATCACGTAGCCCTGCAGGACCAGAGCGGCAGCGTGGAGAAGATCAGCCAGGGCCTGCCGGGCTGAAGCAGATCAGGACGCTGCGCGATAGCCACGGCGTGACAGGGCCCAACCCTCGGTGGCCATCTCGCTGCCATGCTTTTGCACATGGACTGGCGAGAGCCGCTTGGCAGCCGCGCGCTGCACCAGGCTCTCCGCCTGCTCGGCCGTGAGGCTCAGCGCAAAGCGGGTCCAGCGTTTCATCACCAGGGCATCGCCCCAGGCATCTTCCAGCGCCCAGCGGATCTCGTGCGGCTGCTGCAGGGCATCGACCTTCAGCACCCGGGGCACCAAAGCCATGACGAAGCGGTTGAAGTCGGCCTTGGCGGCCTCGCTCGGCAGCAGGGCTTCCAGGCGTGACAGGCGCTGGCTCCAGCCCGGCGTGGCCAGCTGGCGGGTCAGCAGGGCCTGCAGTGCCTGGATCGGGTTGAACAGGCGCAGGCGGTTGGGCGGCATCACGCTCAAGGGGATCAGCGCCGCCTCTTCATGCGGCAGCTCGGTGACGAAGCTGCACAGCACGGCCACGCGCTGCCATTGCTGCGGGCCGAGGCCGGCGATCTCATGGATGGGGCCTTGGGCCACGCTTTGCGCCAGCTCGGTGGCGCTGGCATGGCCGTGGCGGGCTTTGGCCCGATTGGCGGCTGCACTCATCAGCACCAGGTTGCCGGCGGCATAGCCAGCGTCGTCGCGCACGCGGTCGATCGAACCCTGACCCTCGAGCGGGCAGCGCAGGATGGGGCAGTGTGTCGTCTCGAGTTGCTGCAGGTAGTTGGGCGTCAGCTGCAGGGCCTCGAACTGGCGGCCGCGGGCCCAGGCATGGGTGCGCAGCTGCAGGCACTGGTTCACGTGGCGCGAGGCCTTCAGGGTGCGGCTGCCGAAGGTGGCGCGCCCGGCCTGCCAGCCCTGCAGCAAGGGCGAGGTGGTGAACAAATGGTCGATGGGCGGCGTGAGGCCATGGTGGGCGAAGTCCCAGCCCAGCTCATAGCCGAGGCGGCTGTGGGCCGAGGTCTCGGCCGGCTGGCGAATCACGGTGGCGGCTTCCAGCCCCAGTTCGATCTGGGCTTGCGGTGCGGCGGTGACGGCGAGGGTAGCGATCTGGGCCATGGTGTGCTCCTGGTTGGCTGAAAGCCTTGGTTGGCAGGCTTGTGGCACAGTCTCGCGGCCAGGTGGCTCAAGGCGTGAGCTACCTAGAAATGAGGGTCGCCATGGATCGCACCGAACGCTTCTACAAGATTGAAATGCTCATCCGCCACCGCGAATGCGTGAGCTTTGCGACGCTGCTGGAGGCGCTGGAGGTCTCGCCCGCCACGCTGAAGCGCGACCTGCAGTACCTGCGCGAGCGCATGGATGCGCCCATCGAGTACGACGCCCTGGCCAATGGCTACCGCCTGGTCCAGCAATGGAAGGGCCAGGCCCAGCATGAGCTGCCCGGCGTCTGGTTCAGCGAGAAGGAGCTGCATGCGCTGCTGACCATGCACCAGCTGCTCTCCGGCCTCGATGAAGACGGCATCCTGGCCCGCCACCTGCAGCCCATGTTCGACAAGCTCACCGGCATGCTCGGGAACGACCCAGCCGAGGCGCGCGAGCTGACGCGACGCATCAAGCTGATCAACACAGCCCGGCGGCGGGCACCGTCGGCCTTCTTCGAGACCGTGGGCAGTGCCGTGGTCAAGCGCCAGCGCCTGAAGCTGCGCTACCGCAAGCGGGCTGTGGGCGGTGGCGAGGCGAGCGAGCGGGAGGTGTCGCCGCAGCGCCTCGTGCACTACCGCAATACCTGGTACCTGGATGCCTGGTGCCACCGCAGCGAAGGTCTGCGCCGCTTTGCGCTGGACGCTATGGAGGCAGCCGAGCTGCTGGACGCCAAGGCGCGCACGCTGTCGGTGAAGCAGCTGGAAGAAGAACTGGACCGGGGCTATGGCATCTTTGCTGGCGGCCAGGAGCAGCGCGCCGAGCTGGTGTTCAGCGCCGAGGCGGCGGCCTGGGTGTCACGCGAGGAGTGGCATCCGCAGCAGCAGAGCGAATGGCTGCCCGACGGCCGGTGGCGGCTGCAGCTGCCCTTTGTGGATGCCACCGAGCTCTTGATGGACCTGTGGCGCCATGCCGGCCAGGTCGAGGTGCTGGCGCCACCCGCCTTGCGCGAGGCCTATGCGAGGCGTTTGCGCGAGGCGGTGGCTCGGCTGAGTTGATCAGCCCTTCTTCTCGGCAGCTGCCTGCTCGGCCTTGTCGGCCTCTTCGTAGCGCTTCAGGCGGGCGCTGTTCCAGTACATGTCGTCGCCGCCCTTGCCGTCGAGGTTGGCGCGGTTGAGCACGCGGGCCAGCACGAACATCAGGTCGGACAGGCGGTTCAGGTACTGGCGCGGCGGCGCATTGATGGGCTCGGAGCCGACCAGGGTGATGACGGTGCGCTCCGCGCGGCGCGCCACCGTGCGGCAGACATGGGCGATCGCAGCGCTGCGTGTGCCGGCCGGCAGGATGAATTCCTTCAGCCGGGGCAAGGTGGCGTTGTGGTCCGCCAGGGCCTGGTCCAGGCGCAGGACCGCGTCCATCTTCAAGAGCTCGTAGCCCGGCATGCTCAGCTCGCCGCCTAGGTTGAAGAGCTCGTGCTGGATGGTGATCAGGAGCTCGCGGATGTCGTCCGGCAGCGGCTCGGCCAGCAGCACGCCGATGTTGGAGTTGAGCTCGTCCACATCGCCCATGGCCTGCACGCGCAGGTGGTTCTTGGGCACGCGACTGCCGTCGCTGAGTCCGGTCGTGCCGTCGTCGCCGGTACGGGTGGCGATCTGTGAAAGTCGGTTGGCCATGCGGGTGTGCTTCCAGCGTCGAAACCCGCATCTTGCCTCATCGAGGCGCGTGCCTTCAGTGGCTCGAGCGCCGGCCGCTGCGGTGGAAAGCCGGCTTGTGCGGTTCGGCCTGATGGGGCGGTTGAGCGCCGCGCCCCCGTTTTCCATGCTCGGGCGGCGGCGCGATCTCCGTGCTGCCGCGTGGCGCGCCCAGCTTGGTCATCAACTCGCGCCAGAGCAGGGGCGGCGACTCGCGCCGGAAGGCCGTCAAGGCGGCGATCAGTGCCAGCAGGGCCAGTGCCAGCCAGACGAGGTTCTGTGCCATCCATTGCATGGTGATGCCCTCCATGGATTGATTGCCCTGCGGCCATCGTGGCACTGCCGCCGCGCGCTGACAAGGCCTGCCTAGAATCGGCCGGCACCCAGGAGATCCGTCGATGAATGCCGCCTTGCCCGCCTCGGCCACCGCCATGCGCACCGTGCCACCGGCCCTGCTCGCGCAGCTTGCCGAGCGCTTCGGCCCGCGCTGCTCCACGGCCCTCGCGCTGCGCGAGCAGCATGGCCGCGACGAGTCGCCGTTCGACGTGCCGCCGCCCGATTGCGTGGTGTTTGCCGAGTCGGCCGAGGAGGTCGCGTTCGTCGTGGCCCTGGCCGATGAGCATGCGGTGCCGGTCATCCCCTATGGCGCCGGCAGTTCGCTGGAAGGCCATCTGCTGGCGGTGCAGGGTGGCATCAGCCTGGACCTGACGCGGATGAACCGGATCCTGCGCGTCGATGCCGAGGATCTGACCGTGACCGTGCAGCCTGGCGTGACCCGCAACCAGCTGAATGCCGAGCTGCGTCATGCCGGCCTGTTCTTCCCCATCGACCCTGGCGCCGATGCCACGCTGGGCGGCATGGCCGCTACCCGCGCCAGCGGCACGAACGCCGTGCGCTACGGCACCATGCGCGAGAACGTGCTGGGCCTGCAGGTGGTGACGGCCGGCGGCGAGCTGATCAGCACCGGCTCGCGCGCCCGCAAGAGCAGCGCCGGCTACGACCTGACGCGGCTGATGGTGGGCAGCGAGGGCACGCTGGGCGTGATCACCGAACTCTCGCTCCGCATCTATCCGCTGCCTGAGGCAGTGTCGGCGGCGGTCTGCTTTTTCCCGAGCATCGATGCGGCGGTACAGACCACCATCCAGATCATCCAGCTGGGCATCCCGATTGCGCGCTGCGAGTTGCTGGATGCGAACTCGGTGCGCGCCGTCAACAAGCACGACAAGCTCAGCCTGCGCGAGGCGCCGATGCTCTTGATGGAGTTCCATGGCTCCGACGCGGGCGTGGCCGAGCAAGCGCAGGCGGTGCAGGACATCGCCAAGGACTTGGGCGGCGAAGACTTCGACTGGGCCACCACGCCCGAGGCCCGCACCAAGCTCTGGACGGCTCGCCACCACGCCTACCTCTCTGCCCTGCAGATGAAGCCCGGCTGCCGCTGCGTCACCACCGACACCTGCGTCCCCATCTCACGCCTGGCGGAGAGCATTGCGGACTCGGTGCGCGAGGTCGAGGCATCGGGCCTGCCGTACTTCATCGTCGGCCATGTG
Organism: Pelomonas sp. V22; assembly: GCF_030014915.1. Taxonomy (GTDB): domain Bacteria; phylum Pseudomonadota; class Gammaproteobacteria; order Burkholderiales; family Burkholderiaceae_C; genus JAUASW01. Next base: position 240,910 of record NZ_JAGIXS010000008.1, on the reverse strand, counting down.
GGCGACGGCAACTTCCATCTGGGTTATCTGATCGACCCGGCGATTCCCGGGGAGCGTGAAACGGCCGAGGCCCTGAGCGCGCAGATGGTGGCGCGGGCGCTGCGCCTGGAAGGTACCTGCACCGGCGAGCACGGCATCGGCCTGCACAAGCAGGGCTTCCTGGTCGACGAGGCCGGCGAAGGCGCGGTGGCGATGATGCGCGCGATCAAGCTCGCGCTGGACCCGCGCAACATCATGAATCCCGGGAAGATCTTCGCGCTGTAGCGGGACACTCAATGCGCTGGAGCAGGGACTGACCAGCGCTTGGTCGTGTCGCCCTTGTCATTGACGCTTTCGAGGTGCACGCCGAAGCCCCACAGCCGCGCCACATGCTTGAGCACTTCCTGGCCGCTCTCGTGCAGCGGGCGGTTCATGTGCTGGGTGTGGCGCAGGGTCAGCGAGCGGTCGCCTCGCAGGTTGACATTCCAGACCTGGATGTTGGGCTCGCGGGTCGAGAGGTCGTACTGGCGTGACAAGGCCTCGCGCACATGCTGGTAGCCCGCCTCGTCGTGGATGGCCGAGATCTCGTACTCGTCTTCGGCCTCGTCATCGACGATGGAGAACAGCCGGAATTCGCGCATCAGCCTCGGGCTCAGGTACTGGCCGATGAAGCTCTCGTCCTTGAAGTTGCGCATCGCGTGGTTCAGCGTGGGCAGCCAGTCGGAGCCTGCGATGTCGGGGAACCATTCGCGGTCTTCGGCCGTCGGCGCCTCGCAGATGCGCTTGATGTCGGTGTACATCGCAAAGCCGAGGGCATAGGGGTTCAGGTTGGCCATGGGCGGCTGGGCGATCACATTGGTGTGCGATTTCAGCCACTCGATCATCATGCCGTCGGAGAGGTAGCCGTCGTCGTACATGGTGTTCAGCAAGCGGTGATGCCAGAAGGTGGCCCAGCCCTCGTTCATCACCTGCGTCTGGCGCTGCGGATAGAAGTACTGAGCGATCTTGCGGACGATGCGCACGATCTCGCGTTGCCAGGGCTCCAAGAGCGGTGCGTTCTTCTCGATGAAGTACAGCAGGTTCTCCTGCGGCTCGTCGGGGAAGCGACGCGCCTCGCGGCCTTCCTCGGCCTTGTCCTTGCCGCGCGGCAGGGTGCGCCAGAGGTCGTTGATCTGCTGCTGGGCGTGCTGCTCGCGGTCATGCAGCCGGGCGCGCTCCTGGGCCAGCGAGAGCTTGGCCGGGCGGCGGTAGCGGTCCACGCCGTGGTTCATCAGCGCGTGGCAGGAATCGAGCAATTGCTCGACCGCATCGAGCCCCTCGCGCTGCTCGCATTCGGCCACGAAGTTCTTCGCATAGACCAGGTAGTCGATGATGGACGAGGCATCGGTCCACATGCGGAACAGGTAGTTGCCCTTGAAGAAGCTGTTGTGGCCATAGCAGGCGTGGGCGATCACCAGGGCTTGCATGGCCATGGTGTTCTCTTCCATCAGGTAGGCGATGCAGGGGTCGGAGTTGATGACGATCTCGTAGGCCAGGCCCATCTGGCCGCGCTTGTAGTTGCGCTCGGTGGCGATGAACTCCTTGCCATAGCTCCAGTGCCGGTAGTTGACCGGCATGCCGACGGAGGCATAGGCATCCATCATCTGCTCGGCCGTGATCACCTCCAGCTGGTTGGGGTAGGTCTCAAGCCCGTAGCGCTCGGCCGTGGCGCGGATGACGTCGTGGTACTCGTCGATCAGCTCGAAGTTCCAGTCGCTGGGCGAGGGCAGCGGATGCTCGGGGCGCTTCAGGAGCGGCTTCATCTGCTTCAAGGGCGGCGGGCGGCGGCGGCCGCCGTACTCGTCCGACACATGGGCAATGCCGATGTTGCGGCGGTTCTCAGGGCTGCTCATGCTTTGGCTCCCTCCTTGCGAAAGAGGTCGCGGAATACCGGGTAGATCTGGGCCACCTCGACCGCCTTGCGCATCGCGAAGTGCGGCACCTCCTCGGCCAGCTTGCCGTATTCCTCCCAGAGGTTCTGCTCGGCCTCCGCCACCTGCACATAGGCAAAGTAGCGGCACAGCGGCAGCAGCTGGTTGGCCAGGATCTCGCGGCACTTGCCGCTGTCGTGGTGCCAGTTGTCGCCATCGCTGGCCTGGGCGCCATAGATGTTCCATTCGCTCGGCGAGTAGCGCTCGCGGATGACCTGTTCCATCAGCACCAGGGCCGAGGAGACCACGGTGCCGCCGGTTTCCGTGGCATGGAAGAAGTTCTGCTCGTCCACCTCCTGCGCCTGCGTGTGGTGGCGGATGAAGACCACGTCGATCTTCTCGTAGTGCCGGGTCAGGAACAGGTAGAGCAGGATGAAGAAGCGCTTGGCCAGGTCCTTGCGGCTCTCGTCCATCGAACCCGACACGTCCATCAGGCAGAACATCACGGCCCGCGTGGTGGGTACGGGCACGCGCACGCGGTTGCGGAAGCGCAGGTCGATGGGATCGAGAAAGGGGATCCGCTCGATGCGGCGTTTCAGCTCGGCGATGCGCGCCTCGGTTTCCTTCAGCACCGCCTGCACCTCGGGCTTGCCCAGGTCCTCATGCTTGAGCAGCAGGGCCAGGCGTTCTTCCAGCTCGTGCAACTCGCGGCGCTTGTCCATGCCGAGCGCAATGCGGCGACCCAGGGCGCCGCGCATCGAGCGCACCACATGCAGATTGGTGGGCGTGCCGTCGGAGACGAAGCCGGCGCGGTGGGTCTTGTACTCGGGCGTTTCGGCCAGCGTGGTGCGGGCCAGGTTGGGCAGGGCCAGGTCCTCGAAGAAAACCTGCATGAACTCTTCCTTGCTGAGGTGGAAGACGAAGTCGTCGTCGCCCTCGCCGGAGTCGCTGGCCTGGCTGCCGCCGCCGCCGCCCTGGCCGCCCTTGGGCTTGCCCACGCGGTCGCCCTTCACGTGCTCGGTATTGCCCGGGCGCACCACCTCGCGCACGCCGCCCTCGCCGTGGCCGAAGACCGGCTCGCTCAGGTCCCTCTTGGGAATGTGCACGTCCTCGCCGCGTTCCATGTCGCGGATGCCCCGGCCATCGACCGCGCGCCGCACGGCCTCGCGGATCTGCTCCTTGTGGCGGCGCAGAAAGCGCTCGCGATTGCCGACGGACTTGTTCTTGCCGGACAGCCTTCGATCAATGATCTGTTGCAAAGACATGGGCGGCCTTGCTCAGGGTTTGTTCAGGAACTCTTGCGTACCCTCAGATACCACTCACACAACAGCCGCACCTGCTTGGCCGTGTACCCCTTGTCCACCATGCGCTGGACGAAGTTCTCATGCTTCTTGGCCTCGTCGGCGCTGGCCTTGGCATTGAAGCTGATCACCGGCAGCAGCTCCTCGGTGTTCGAGAACATCTTCTTCTCGATCACCGTGCGCAGCTTCTCGTAGCTGGTCCAGGCCGGGTTCTTGCCGTTGTTGCCGGCACGGGCCCGCAAGACGAAGTTGACGATCTCGTTGCGGAAGTCCTTGGGGTTGCTGATGCCGGCCGGTTTCTCGATCTTCTCGAGCTCGCCGTTCAGGGCCGAGCGGTCGAAGACCTCGCCGGTGTCGGTGTCGCGGTACTCCTGGTCCTGGATCCAGTAGTCGGCATAAGTGACGTAGCGGTCGAAGATGTTCTGGCCGTACTCGGAATAACTCTCAAGATAGGCGGTCTGAATTTCCTTGCCGATGAACTCGGCGTAGCGCGGCGCCAGTGCCTCCTTGATGAAGCCGATGTACTTCTGCTCGGTCTCGGCCGGGAACTGTTCGCGCTCGATCTGCTGCTCCAGCACATACATCAGGTGCACCGGATTGGCCGCCACCTCGGCGCTGTCGAAGTTGAAGACCTTGGAGATGATCTTGTAGGCAAAGCGCGTGCTGATGCCCGTCATGCCCTCGTCGACGCCCGCGTAGTCGCGGTACTCCTGGTAGCTCTTGGCGCGCGGGTCGGTGTCCTTGAGGTTCTCTCCGTCGTAGATCTGCATCTTGGAGTACAGCGAGCTGTTCTCCGGTTCCTTCAGCCGCGTGAGGATGGCGAACTGGCTCATCATCTTCAAGGTGCCGGGTGCGCACTTGGCCTGGGCCAGGGACGAGCCGCGTATCAGCTTCTCGTAGATCTTCACTTCCTCGCTGACGCGCAGGCAGTAAGGCACCTTGACGATGTAGATGCGGTCCAGGAAGGCCTCGTTGTTCTTGTTGTTGCGGAAGGTCTTCCACTCACTCTCGTTGCTGTGGGCCAGCACGATGCCGTCGAAGGGGATGGCACCGAAACCTTCCGTGCCCTTGAAGTTGCCCTCTTGCGTGGCGGTGAGCAGCGGATGCAGGACCTTGATCGGCGCCTTGAACATCTCGACGAATTCCAGCAGGCCTTGATTGGCCAGGCAGAGGCCGCCGCTGTAGCTGTAGGCGTCCGGGTCGTCCTGCGCATAGGTCTCGAGCTTGCGGATGTCGACCTTGCCGACGAGGCTGGAGATGTCCTGGTTGTTCTCGTCGCCCGGCTCGGTCTTGGCCACGCCCACCTGCTTCAGCACACTGGGGTAGCGCTTGATCACCTTGAAGCGGCGGATGTCGCCGCCGTATTCATCGAGGCGCTTGACGGCCCAGGGGCTGAGAATGCGGTTCAGGTAGCGGCGCGGGATGCCGAACTCGCGCTCCAGCGCCGGCCCGTCCTCGACGGCATCAAAGAGGCCGAGCGGCGTCTCGTTGACCGGCGAGCCGGCCAATGAGTAGAAGGGCACCTGTTCCATCAGCTGTTTGAGCCGCTCGGCGATGGAGCTCTTGCCGCCGCCGACCGGGCCCAGCAGGTAGAGGATCTGCTTCTTCTCTTCCAGGCCTTGCGCGGCATGACGGAAGTAGCTGACCACCTGCTCGATGGAGTCTTCCATGCCGAAGAACTCGGCGAAGGCAGGGTAGATCTTGATGGTCTTGTTGGCGAACAGCCGCGAGAGCCGGGGGTCGTTGCGGGTGTCGACCATCTGCGGCTCGCCGATGGCCTGCAGCATGCGCTCGGCGGCGGTGGCGTAGGCGAGCGGGTTGCGCTTGCATTCGGCCAGGTACTCCTCCAGCGTGAGTTCCTCGACCTTGGTGCGTTCGTAGCGAGCCGCGAAATTCTTGATCACATCCATGCTGACCTCCAGGGGCAATCCGTGGGGGCGCCGGACAGGTTGCGTCCGGCGTCGTCTGGGAAGTTCTGATGGCGTCCTCGAACCCGGTGAAGCCCGGGGGCGTCATCAGAGCTTTCCGCGTCAGCGCGGGGCTCGAATCAAGCTTCGTTCATGGTCGGCGGCGTGATGGTTTGAAAAGCCTTTGCTTCGCCCTTCAACACGAACAATCCGTCGACCGTTGACACCATGCTACGCCGAACAAGCACAAGCTGCGATGGCAAGACCTGGCACCCGTTCACGGGGCTGGCGCGCTGGTGATGATGATGCATGCTGAGCCTTGGACTACAGATCCGCAAAGAAGAAAGCCGTGCGTGATGCACGGCTTTTCTTGCATAAGCGCCCGGCAGATCTATTGCGGGCCGCGCAGCTTGTCGATCAGGCCGTTCAGTTCGTCGAGTGAACCGAACTGGATGCTCACCTCGCCCTGCTCGCCACGCTTGGTGCGCTTCTTCACATGGATCTCGACCTGGGCGGCCAGCAGGTCCGACAGTTCTTCTTCCAGGCGGAGCACGTCGCGGCTCTTGCTGTTCTTGACGCGCAGCAAGGGCGTCTGGCGGGCCGCACCCTGCTGGCGCTGCACCAGCTTCTCGGCTTCGCGCACGCTGAGCTTCTTGGTGGCGATCTCGGTGGCGCTGGTGATCTGGTGCGCGCCATCGAGCGGCAGCAGGGCACGGGCATGGCCCATGTCGATGTCGCCGGCCATCAGCATGTTCTGCACCGGCTCGGCCAGCTGCAGGAGGCGCAGCAGGTTGCTGGCAGCGCTGCGTGAGCGGCCCACGGCCTGGGCGGCCTGCTCATGCGTCAGGTGGAACTCGTTGACCAGGCGTTGCAGGCCTTGCGCTTCTTCCAGCGGATTCAGGTCTTCACGCTGGATGTTCTCGATCAGGGCCATGGCGGCCGCGGCTTCGTCGGGCACGGCCTTGACCAGCACCGGCACCTCGCGCAGGCCGGCCAGCTTGGCGGCGCGGAAGCGGCGTTCGCCGGCAATGATCTCGTAGCGGGCGTCGCCATTGGGCGTGATCGGCCGCACCAGGATGGGCTGCATGATGCCCTGGCCCTTGATGCTCTCGGCCAGCTCGTACAGCGAGCCCTCGTCCATGCGCGTGCGCGGCTGGTACTTGCCGGCCTGCAGCCATTCCAGCCTCAGGGTGCTGGGGTCGCCGTCGCGGGTGGCGGCGGGCGTGTCGCTGACCTTGGGGCCCAGCAGGGCTTCCAGGCCGAGGCCGAGGCCTTTGGGTTTTTTCGTGACCATAGCCGGCGATTGTCCCTTACCGCCGCAGCTGGGCCAGCAGGGAGCGACCCTCGGGCCAGTCGCCGAGGCCAGAATCGGCGTTCAGATGCCCGCGCGGACCCGCCAGCACGAGCTCGGATCCCCAGCCGTTCACGAGGGCCGTCGAACGCTCCAGCGAGCCATACGGGTCGTCGCTGCTCAGCACGGCAACGCTGGCAAATGGCAGGCGGCCGCGCCGCATCTGACGCCAGTTGTGCAGCTGCGGCGGGAAGTCTTCGCGCTCGCAGTCCGGTGGTGCCACCAGCAGCGCGCCGACCACGCGAGCCGTGTGCTGCGAATGCTCGGCCCAGCCGGCCACCAGGTGGCAGCCCAGGCTGTGGGCCACCAGCAGGGCGGGTTGCTCGTTGCTCAGCAGCTCCTCGTCCAGCCGGGCCATCCAGTCGCCCCGGCGCGGCCACAGCCAATCGTCCTGCTCGACGCGCTGGTCGCCATGGAGCAGCTCCCAGCGGCTCTGCCAGTGGCCGGGGCCGGAGTTCTGCCAGCCGGGCAGTATCAACACACGCGGGGAGTCGGACATGGTCTTGGCCTTATGCTTCGCACTCTTTTGATTGATCGATTGAATTGTGCTGGAGAGCGGGATGACGAAGTTCGCGGTGTATGTGGATGGCCAGGAAGGCACGACCGGCCTGCGCATCAACGAGTACCTGTCCGAGCGCAAGGACATCGAGGTCCTGAAGATTGACGCCGACAAGCGCAAGGACCCGGCCGAACGCGCCCGGCTCTTGAACGCCGCCGACGTGGCCTTCCTGTGCCTGCCGGACGCCGCTTCGCGCGAAGCGGCGGCCATGATCACCAACCCCAACACCTGCCTGATCGACGCCAGCACGGCCCACCGCACGGTGCCCGGCTGGGCCTTCGGTCTGCCCGAGCTGGCCCCGGGCCAGCGCGACAAGATCCGCGCCGCCAAGCGCATCGCCAACCCGGGCTGCCATGCGAGCGCCTTCATTCTGGCTGTGCGTCCCTTGGTCGATGCCGGCCTGCTGGCGCCCGAGGCCTTGATCAGCGCGACCTCGATCACCGGCTACTCGGGCGGGGGCAAGTCGATGATCGCCCAATACGAGACGGCAAGTGAGCCCAAGCTCACGTCGCCGCGGCCCTACGCACTGGGCTTGGCCCACAAGCACCTGCCCGAGATGATGGCCCACACCGGGCTCAAGACTGCGCCGGTGTTCATGCCCATCGTCGGTAATTTTTACAAGGGCCTGGCAGTGACCGTGCCGCTGCACCTGAGTCAGTTGCGCGACGGTGCCAAGGCCGAAGACCTGCATGCCGCCCTGAGCCAGCATTACGAAGGCGAACGCTTCATTCGTGTGATGCCGCTGCGCGATGCCGAGACGCTGGCCGACGGCTTCTTCGACGTGCAGGCCTGCAATGACACCAACCGGGTCGACCTGTTTGTCTTCGCCAGCGAGACACAGGCGCTCGTGATGGCGCGCCTGGACAACCTGGGCAAGGGCGCCAGCGGTGCCGCCGTGCAAAGCATGAACGTGCACCTGGGCGTCGACGAGGCGCTGGGGCTTTGAGCTCGGAAAGCCGGCGCTGGCAGCTGGGCCTGCCGGTCGAGGATGCCGAACGCGTCGCCGAGGGCGAACATGCCTACCGGCAGGCGCAGGCCCAGGCGACGGGTGGCCGGCCGCAGGCCTTCTCGCTGGGGCTCTACGAGGGTGAGGCCCTGGTGGCTGGTCTGACCGGCCATACCGAGTTCCAACGTCTGTTCATCGACCAGGTCTGGGTCGAGGACGAATGGCGCGGCGGCGGCCTGGGCACGGCCGTGATGCGCCGGGCCGAGGCCGAGGCGCTGCGCCTGGGTTGTCTGGACGCCCTGGTCGAGACCTTGTCGGACCGCACGGCCGACTGGTTCGAAAGCCTCGGCTTCACGTCCGTGGCCCATGTGCACGACTACCTGCCGGGCTTCACCCGCCACATCCTGATCAAGGTCTGGAAGCCGCGCGATTGAGGCGAGCGCTGCCGCTCGGTTCCTAACGGCCCGGGTGTGAGCCTTGGTGATCAGCTTGCAGGACCTGGCTCAGTCGGCCGCTGAAGGGTCCTTGCTGCGGTAGTGGTAGCGGTAGGCGAACTCGAAGCCGAGGCGGGTGTAGAGCCGCTTGGCCACGGCGTTGTCGGTGCCTACCTGCAGGTAGGCCTGGTACGCGCCTTGCGAGCGGGCCTCGCGCAAGAGTGCTGCACACAGTCTCAGCGCCTGGCCCTGGCCGCGTTGCGCGGGCGGCGTGAAGATGTCGAACAGGCCCGCAATGTCGCCCTCGACAACGATCTGCCCGAGGGCCTGCAACTCGCCGTCCGGACCTTCGAGGATGAAGCCTTGATAGGGCCGAGGCGCATGTTGCATGCGCTCGGCGTGGGCCTCGATCTCGACCTGGCTGGAGCCGCGCAGCCGGCCCACGAGGGCGGCGTAACGCGGGCCGTCGACAGGCCTCAGACCTGGGGTGGCGGGCAGTTCATCCAGCGAGGCGCGCACCATCACGTCGGCGGCATCGAACTCGAACCAGCCCAGGTTCTGCAGCCGCCGGTCCAGGTCGGCCGGCTGCGTGAAGGGTGTGATGCGGATGATCAGCGGCAGGCCGGACTTGGCGAACACCTGCTCGCAGCGGGCCAGCACCTGGGCCAGCGGCAGCCGACCTTCGGCCAGCGCATTGACACAGCGCGAGCGCTTGGCCTTGCCGGGAGAGAGGCGCAAGAGCCAGCCGTCGATCTCGGCTTCCTGCGGCGGCGCGCTGGCGTTGAGGCCGGCGGCTTCGGCGCGGCGGGCGAGAGCGCTGAGCTGGGTCATGCGTCTGTGTCTCGCCGCCTTGGGGGCTACTTCTTGCCCAACCGCCGCACCATCTCGCGTGCGAACTCGACAAAGGACTGGGCGCCCTTGGACGCCGGGTCGAACACCACGCCCGGCAGGCCGTAGCTCGGCGCCTCGGCCAGGCGCACATTGCGCGGGATGACGGTGTCGAACACCTTGTCGCCGAAGTGGGCCTTCAGCTGCTCGCTGACCTGCTGCTGCAGGGTAATGCGCGGGTCGAACATCACGCGCAAGAGGCCAATGATCTCCAGGTCCGGGTTCAGGTTGGCGTGGACCTGCTTGATGGTGTTGACCAGGTCGGACAGGCCTTCCAGCGCAAAGTACTCGCACTGCATCGGCACGACCACGCCGTGCGCCGAGCACAGGCCGTTCAGCGTCAGCATCGACAGCGAGGGCGGGCAGTCGATCAGCACAAAGTCGTAGTCGTCGTTGGCGGCGGCCAGGGCGGTCTTCAGTCGGCGCTCGCGGCGCTCCAGCTCCACCAGCTCGACCTCGGCGCCGGCCAGTTCGCGGTTGGCGCCCAGCACGTCGTAGCCGACCTTGTCGTTGCGGGTCTTGGCCTCGGCAATGGAGGCCGACTCCAGCAGCACGTCATAGACGCTCAGCTCCAGCTTGCGCTTGTCGATGCCCGAGCCCATGGTGGCATTGCCCTGCGGGTCCAGGTCCACCACCAGCACCCGCTGGCCGACCTGGGCCAGGCCGGCGGCCAGGTTGACCGTGGTGGTGGTCTTGCCGACCCCGCCCTTTTGATTGGCAATGCAGAAGATCTTGGCCATGGTGTCGTTGTTCTAAGCAGGCGAGATGGTAGCCCGGAAGCTCCGGGCCCCAGTCCAGGATCAGCCCTTGGGTTTGATCCAGATGAGACAGCGCTGGGCGTCCAGGCCGGGGACCTGCAGCTGTTCCACGTGAAACACGTCGAGGTCCGAGGGGAGGGCGGCCAGCTCGTCGGCAGGGTGTTGGCCCTTCATTGCCAACCAGATGGCCTCCGGCTTCAGGTGCTGACGGGTCAGCGTGGTGAAGTCCAGCAGCGAGGCGAAGGCGCGGGAGGTGATCAGGTCGAAGGGTGGGGTGGTCAGTTGCTCGACGCGCGAGTGCTCGCCATGCAGGTTTTTGAGGCCCAGCTCGGCGGCGACCTGCTTGATGAAGGTGGCCTTCTTGGCGACGGCATCGACGCAAGTGACGTCGATGGTCGGCTCGCAGATCGCGACGACCACGCCGGGCAAGCCGCCACCGCTGCCCACATCCATCAGGCGCAGGGGCTGGCCGGCGGCGTGCCGGCGCAAAGCGGGCAGCAGGCTCAGACTGTCCACCAGATGCTGGACCAGCATCGCCTGTGGGTCGCGCACGGCGGTCAGGTTGTAGACCTTGTTCCACTTCTGGATCAGGTCCAGGTAGTTCAGGAGCTTGTCGAGCTGGATGTCGCTGAGGCTCAGGCCCAGCGTCTGCGCGGCCGCTGCCAGCGGTTGGCGCAACAGGTTGGCATCGGTCATGCGGCGGCGTTCTTGTCGTCGTTGGAGGCGGTGGCGGGTGTGTCGAAGAAGCCCTTGAAGCGGCCCTTCTTCAGGTGGACCAACAGCAACGAGATCGCCGCCGGGGTCACGCCAGAGATGCGCGAAGCCTGGCCCAGGGTCTCGGGCCGGTGCTTGCCGAGCTTCTGCCGGACCTCGAAGGAGAGGGCGGTGACCTGCTCGTAGTCCAGCTCCTCGGGCAGCTTGAGGTGCTCGAAGTGCGCGGCGCGGGCCACATCATCGACCTGCTTGTTGATGTAGCCGGCGTACTTGGTGCTGGTCTCGATCTGCTCGATCACGGCATCGCCCAGGGGCTGGCCGAGCTCGGCGTGCAGTGCGGTGCGCGAGATGCCCAGTTCCGGGCGGGCGATGGCGGCCACTTCGGCCAGTGTGTCGAACACCACACCGGGCCGGCGCAGCAGGTCCACGAAGGTGTACTCGCGCTCCAGGGCCTTGCCCACCAGGCGCTCGGCGTCCGCCGCCGGCAGGATGCCGGGGTGTACAAACGTGGACTTCAGCTTCTCTGTTTCACGTGAAACAGCATCGCGCTTGCGGTTGAAGGCGTCCCAGCGGGCATCGTCCACCAGGCCCAGCTGGCGGCCAACCTCGGTCAGGCGGGCGTCGGCGTTGTCCTCCCGCAGCTGCAGGCGGAACTCCGCCCGGCTGGTGAACATGCGGTAGGGCTCGGTCACGCCCTTGGTGATCAGGTCGTCCACCAGCACGCCCAGGTAGGCCTGATCACGCGCCGGCAGCCAAGCCTCCTGGCCTTGCACCTGCAGCGCGGCGTTCAGGCCGGCGAACAGGCCCTGGGCTGCGGCCTCTTCATAGCCGGTCGTGCCATTGATCTGGCCGGCGAAGAACAGGCCGTTGATGGCCCGGGTCTCGAACGAGGACTTCAGCTCACGCGGGTCGAAGTAGTCGTACTCGATGGCATAGCCGGGCCGCAGGATGTGGGCGTTCTCCAGGCCGGGGATGGACCGCACCGCCGCGAGCTGGATGTCGAAGGGCAGGGAGGTGGAGATGCCGTTCGGGTAGAACTCGTGTGTGGTCAGGCCCTCGGGCTCCAGGAAGATCTGGTGCGAGTCCTTGTCGGCGAAGCGGTTCACCTTGTCTTCGATCGACGGGCAGTAGCGCGGGCCCACGCCCTCGATCACGCCGGTGAACATGGGGCTGCGCTCAAAGCCCGAGCGGATGATCTCGTGCGTGCGGGCCGAGGTGTGGGTGATCCAGCAGGGCACCTGGCGCGGATGCTGGGCAGCATTGCCCATGAAGCTGAACACCGGCACGGGGCTCAGGTCACCGGGCTGCTCTTCGCACTTGGAGAAATCAATCGTGCGCCCGTCGATGCGCGGCGGCGTGCCGGTCTTGAGCCGGCCCTGCGGCAGCTTCAGCTCCTTCAGACGGCCGGACAGGGAAACGGCCGGCGGATCGCCCGCGCGGCCGGCGCTGTAGTTCTGCAGGCCGATGTGGATGCGGCCATCGAGGAAGGTGCCAGCCGTCAGCACCACGGCGCGGGAGCGGAACCGCAGGCCGCTCTGCGTGATGGCGCCGACCACGCGGTCGCCCTCCACCATCAGGTCGTCCACCGCCTGCTGGAAAAGCATCAGGTTCGGCTGGTTCTCGAGGCGATGGCGGATCGCGGCCTTGTAGAGGATGCGGTCCGCCTGGGCGCGGGTGGCGCGCACGGCCGGGCCCTTGGAGCCATTGAGGATGCGGAACTGGATGCCCGATTCGTCGGTGGCCGCCGCCATCGCGCCGCCCAGGGCATCGACCTCTTTCACCAGGTGGCCCTTGCCGATGCCGCCGATCGACGGGTTGCAGCTCATCTGGCCCAGGGTCTCGATGTTGTGGGTCAAGAGCAGGGTCGAGACACCCATGCGTGCAGCGGCCAGCGCCGCCTCCGTGCCGGCATGGCCGCCACCGACCACGATGACGTCGAATTCCTTGGGATAGAGCATGGGGCAAACGCCTGGAATGAGCGCCTAAAACCTGGGCGCGGGCAAACCCTGAATTTTACGGGGCAGCTGTGGATAAGTCACGGCCGAGGGCAAGGGTGGCGGCGACAATTGCGCGATGGAATGCCGTGACCATTGCGCCGCCTGCTGCATCGCACCGTCGATCAGCTCGCCCATCCCCGGCATGCCCGAGGGAAAGCCGGCGGGTGTGCGTTGCATTCAGCTTGACGAAGAGGATCGCTGCAAGATCTTTGGCCGGCCCGAGCGGCCTGCCGTGTGCGGCTCCTTGCAGCCGAACGAAATGATGTGCGGAGAAAGCCGCGAACAGGCGATGCGCTGGCTGGGCTGGATGGAACAGGAGACGGCCCCCCGTCCAAGGAGTACCTTGGCCGGCCCCCTGAGGGGGCGGCGATGCTTGCCGGATTGACCGGCAAGCACATCGCCAAGGCGGGCCGGCTTGGGAGCGGCCCGGCGCTCGGCCCGAAACGCAGGGCTGTAGCTCGCTCAGGCCGACAGACTCCGCAAGTCTTGGGCGACTCTTCCGCCTTGCAGCGCAATCACCCGCTGCGCCGCCGCGATGGTTTCCGGCCGATGGGCAATCACGATCTTGGTCAGCGGCAGCTGGCGCAGTGAAGCGTTGAGCGCCCGCTCGCGCTCTACGTCCAGCGCACTTGTCGCTTCGTCCAGCAGGAGAAACTGCGGCCGCTTGTAGAGCGCCCGGGCCAGCAGGATGCGCTGGCGCTGGCCGCCCGAGAGGCTCGTGCCCATGTCGCTAACCAGGCTCTGGTAGGCCATGGGCAGGGCCTCGATCTCTTCGTCCACACAGGCCAGGCGAGCACATTCGCGCACCCAGGCCGGATCGGCGCCGGGCTCGAAGAAGCTGATGTTGTCGGCAATGCTGCCGGCGAACAGCTGGTCGTCCTGCATCACCGTGCCGACCGCCGTGCGCCAGCTCTGCAGGCCGATCTTGACGAGCGGCTCGCCGCCCACCAGCACCTGGCCCGACTGCGGCTCGTGCATGCCCAGCATCAGCTTCATCAGCGTGGTCTTGCCGCAGCCTGAGGGCCCGACCAGGGCCACCGATTCACCGGCTGCGATGCTGAACGAGCAGGCCTTGATCACCTCGGCCTCGCCATCGGCATAGCGGAACGAGACCTCGCGCAGCTCCAGCGTGGCGCCAGCCGCCAGCGGCAGGGCAGGGCCACGCGTCTCTGGCGCGCTGAGCACGATATCGGCCAGGCGTTGGCCTTGCAGCTTCAGCATCGCGAGCTCCACGCCCTTGTCGATCAGGCCGGCGAGGCGGGTGCTGAACTGTTCCTTGTAGGCCAGGTAGGCGAACAGCATGCCCGCCGACAGCTCGCGCTCCAGCACCAGCCAGGCGCCCAGGCAGACGATGGCCACGCGCTCCAGCCCGAACAGCAGCTTGTGGGACACCCCCATCCACAGCTCCAGCCGGCGCATGGCGAGCGAGGCATTCATCTGCTCGACCACCAGGTTGGAGAAGCGCGCGCTGCGGGCCGGCTCGGCATTGAAGAGCTTGATCGCCGCCGCGCCGCGCAGCGACTCGACGAAGAAACCGTTCTGCCTGGCTTCGTGGATCAGCTGCTCCTCGGTCGCTTCCTTCAGCGGGCCATAGAAGGCCCAGCGGAGCAGCCCGTAGCCGGCCACGGCCAGCAGGGCCACGAGGCTGAGCCGCGGGCTGTAGAGCCACATCATCGCCAACGTGACGATCACCATCAGGCCGTCCAGCACGGCCTCGACGAAGCGCGTGGTGAGCGTGCGCTGGATCTGTTGCACGCTGCCGAAGCGCGACCAGATCTCGCCGAGCGAGCGCTTGTCAAACCAGGCCTGCGGCAGCCTCAACAGATGAGCGAAGACATTGCTGAGCCATTGCAGGTTGAGGCTGGCCGACATGGCCAGCACCGCCCAGGAACGCAGTGCACCTACCGCCACTTGCAGCAGCACCAAAAGCCCAAAGCCCAGGCCCAGCGTGGCCAGCAGGTCGCGGTCCGCGCCGACCAGCACGCCGTCCACCACCCATTGCAGCAGGAAGGGCGAGAGCAGCAGCAGCAGCTCCAAGGCCAGGGCCAGCAGCATCGCCTGGCCGAGCGCGCGGCGCAGGCCGGTCACGCGGCCGAGCAGCTGGCGCAGGCTCGGTGCCGGCGCGGCAGCGCGGGGCAGGAAGTCGGCCCCCGGCCGCAGCTCCAGGGCCACGCCGGTGAAGTGGCGCGACAGCTCGGCCATCGCCAGCGTGCGCCGGCCATGGGCCGGGTCGTGGATGACGACCTGCTCGCCCTGGACCTCGGCCAGCACGACGAAATGCTTGAAGTCCCAGTGCAGGATGCAGGGCAGCTGCAGCTGCGCCAGGTGCTTGGGCTCGGCCCGCAAGGCCCGGCTGGCAAGGCCCAAGCCGTCGGCCATGCGGACCAGGTCGGCCGCCGTGCTGCCCTTCAGCGAGATGGAGAAGCGGGCGCGCAGCTCGGCCAGGCCCACGTGATGGCCCAGGGCGCCAGCCACCATGGCCAGGCAGGCCAGACCGCATTCGGCCGCCTCGGTCTGCAAGAGCAGGGGCAGGCGGCGGCGCCGGCCCCATTGCAGTTGGGAGACCAAAGCCTCAGACACGATGACCCAAAGCCAGCAAAGGTTCGAAGATCCACTCGATCAGCCTGCGCCTCTCGAGCAGCACGTCAGCATCCAGCTGCATGCCTGCAGTGAGTGCCTGCTCCTTGCCAAAGGCCAGCACGGACTGGCGGTCCAGGGCGACGGTGATGCGATACAGCGGCTCATTCAGCCCCGCCATGCCGGCCGGCAGCGACAGCTGGGCCAGCTCGGCGCCAGACAGCGGTGTGCGCGACACCTGCACCACCGTGCCGCGCTGGTGACCGAACTTCTGGTACGGGAAGGCCTGGTAGCGCAGCTGCACCTGCTGCTGCGGATGGACGAAGCCGATGGCGCTGGACGGCGCATACAGATGGGCCAGCATCGTGGCATCGCGCGGCAGCACGGTGGCGAGGCGGGCTCCGGCGGTCACCGGCTGGCCCGGCTCGGCCTGCACCGTGCTCAGCACGCCGTCGGCTGGCGCGCGCAGGATCAGGCGGCGGCGGGCTTCGGTTTCCAGGCCCAGCGCTTGCAGCTCCGAGCGCTCACGGGCGATCTGCCCCTGGCGGGTGGCCGACTCCAGCGGCAGTTCGCGGCCCCGGGCCTGCAGGCTCAGCAGCTCTCTTTGCAGGCCTTCGCGCTGGCGCTGCAAATCCTGCTGCTGAACCTGCAGGCCGAGCACCTCCTCTCGCTTGTTCTGGACCTGGGCGGCGGACATGAAGTGCTCGCGCTCCAGGGTTTCGTTCCGGGCCAGCGTTTGGCGGGCCAGGGCCAGGCGCTCGCCCTGCAGCGTCTCGGCCTGCTGCAGTTGCTCGATCTCGCGCTGCACGGCCTGGCTGCGCAGGCCCACGTCTTCGCGCTGGCGCTGTAGCAAGGCCCTCTGCTGCTCGGCGGTTTCATCGAGCGAGCGCTGGCGCTGCTGCAGGCTGCGGGCCACGCCTTCGCCGCTGCCTTCGCTGGCGCTGTCCAGGCTCAGCACGAAGAGGGCGTCGCCAGCCTTGACCGCCTGGCCTTCCTCGACCAGGCGCTGCAAGAGCAGGGCCGCCTGGGGCGAGCTCAGCGGCTGCACGCCGCCCACGGGCACCAGGTGGCCGCTGACCCGCGCCTTGCGCGTGTACTCGCCGACAAAGAGAAAGCCACCGACCAAGAAAACGGCGCTCACAGCCAGGACCGTGAGCGCCTTCAGTTGCAGAGACTGCTGAACCTGCGCGCTGCCGAGCCATTGATGGTCTTGTGCGGACAGCGCCTCGGTTCTGAATAGCATTGCGTTGCCAGCCCGAAAGGCCGGCGGTGATGACAGCGATGTGTTGTTTGGGGAGCGGGCCGGTCGGCCGGCTTACCAGGTGCCCTTGGGTGCGTCGCCGGTCGGGGGCGGCGTGCCGCCGGAGCCGCTGCCGTCGCCCTCACCGCCGCCGCTGATCAGCTTCAGCAGTTGGGGGTCGATTTCGACGGGGGCGTCGAGTTCAGCGACGAGGTCGATGGCGGCGGGCTTGTGGTCCATGGCTGCTTGCTCCAATGACTCGTGCGGGATGCACAGCCTCATTGCAGCAGCGGACCCTCAGGCCCATAACTGTCAACTCTTACAGCTTGCCCGGCCGACCTCGGGCGCCCGATCAGCGGATCAGGCCCAGGCGCAGGGCCTTGAGCACCGTCTGGTGCTTGTTGTTGCAGCCGAGCTTCTGGCCGGCATTGGTCAGGTGCAGCACGGCCGTGCGCTCAGTGATGCCGAGGATGGTGCCGACTTCCCAGGCGGTCTTGCCATCCATGGTCCAGCGCAGCACCTCCAGCTCGCGCGGCGTCAGGTGCGGGCGCTCCAGCTGCTGCTCGGGCGGCAGCAGCACGCGCAGGGCCGTGTCCAGTGCATGGACGGCGAACAGCTGCAGGTCGGCCACCATGCGGGTGACGAAGGCCGGATCCTCGGGGAGGGCCTGGTCGCGGTCCACGCCCAGCAGGAAATGGCGGCCCTCGGGCAGGTGCAGGGCCAGGCAGATGCCGGTGCGGTAGCCGAAGCTGGCCTGGGCGTCCCAGAGGTCGGGCGTGCCTCCGCCCACATAGGTCTGCTGGTCCCAGACGATGGGCACGCTGTGGCGCTTGCAATGCTGCATCACCGGGTCCTGCTGGCCCAGCAGGGGGTTGTGCATCGCTTCGGAGAAGCCGCTGGGGCAGTTGTCGAGGACGATGAACTCGGGCTTGCCCAGCGCATGGTCGACCACGGTCATGGCCGAGAAGGTCTGGAAATCCAGCGAGTGGGTGAAGCGCTCGATCTCCGTGCGGAACTCGGCCTGGCTGCTGGCATCGAGCACCGCCTGGAAGCGGCTCTGAAGCATGGACCTCATGACGGGATACTCCGGCGCGAGGCGCCCCCCTGACAAGGTTTACAGCTGGCGCCATCGCGCCGCCGCCGCACACTCGCGGCCACGGCGCCACCGGTGCCCCCAGCCCATCGAGCCCAGATGTCGACGAACCCTGCCTGGATTGTGTACGCCTGGCCGCGCATTTTGTGTGCGGTGGAGGCTTTGTCCGGTCTGCAATTCGCGCACCTCAGTACGCAGGTGCTGGTGGCCGGCCGCGACCGAAGACCCTCGACCGGCCAGACCCTGTGGCTCAGCCGCTCGGGCGAGTCCACGGCCGGCGTGGCCTGGGACTGGGTCAGCCAGCCGCCCGGCGTGGTGGCCCTGGCCGACCCCATGTCCCTGGTCACCAACCTGCAGCTGCTGAACGAGGACGGCGAGGTGCTGGCACCAATGGAATCGGCGCTGGAGCTCAACGGCCTGGTGCACGGCCTGCCCTGGCAGGCCCAGGTCCAGCAGGTGCTTCAGGCCGGCCGGCCGCAGGTGCTGCGGGTGCCGGCCTGAAACTGCCTATCGTGCGACAGCGGTGCGCATCGAGCGTGCCACGTCCAGCAGGCAGACCACCGTCAGCACGAGGCCCACGATCACGGGCTGGGCGAATTGCCACAGCGTCGGCAGCTCGCCCTTGAGCATGTGCGTCATCAGCGTGTTCTGCGCGAGGCCCGGCATCCACAGGTACCAGGGAGCCTCGGCGCCCGGGTTGAACAGGGTCACCATAGGCGCCATGCTGATCACCATGATCACGAGGGTGCTGCTGGCCTGCGCCTCCTTGAAGGTCTTGGAGCGGATCGCGATCGCCATCAAGAGGGCGCCCATGCTGGCGGCCAGCGGCAGCTGCAGCAGCAGGAAGGCCACGACCTCGCGAGGACCGAAGCTGAACATGGCCTGCAGGCTGTCACTCTGCAGCATCAGCTGAGCCGGGATGAAGCTCAGGTCCGAGAGCAGGGCCACGGCCATGCCGAGCAAGGCCACGGCGCCCCACTTGCCCATCACGGTCGACATCGGCGAGACCGGGTTCATCATCAGCGGCTCCAGCGAGCCACGTTCGCGCTCGCCGGCCGTGCTGTCCAGCGCGGCGGTCAGCGCGCCGTAGAGCACGGCCATGATGATGAACATCGGCACCATGCCGGTCAGCTGGGCCACGCGGGCCTGCGGATTGGCCAGGTCGCGCTCCTCGCTGCGCACCGGCACCAGCTGGTCGGCTGGCATGCCACGCAGGGCGAGTTGCAGCGAGGCACGCTCCATGCCGAAGCCGCGCACCACGCGCTCGAGGTTGCGCACGCCGGCGTTGGCCCGCTGGTTGGCCGAGTCGCTGACGATCTCGACCACCGGTTGCTCGCCGTTCAGCAGCTCTTCCTCGAAGGTCTTGGGCACCACCAGCACCGGCTGGGTGAGCTTGCTGCTGCGCAACAGCTTCTCGTAGTCGGCTGGTGGGGCCTGGATGGTGTAGGTCTGGCGCTCCAGGAAGTTGCGCAGCGTCGGTGCATGGTCGATGCCCTCCACCATGATTTCGCGCTTGGCCGCCTGTTCCTGGAAGGAGGCGATCAGGCCCGACAGTGCGGTCAGCATCAGCGGCCCCATCAGCACTGCGGGGATCAGCAGGCGGGCGAGGGTGCGGCGGTCGCGCAGGCCGTCCATCAGCTCCTTGAGAAAGACCACCCAGGCGGCGCTGAAGAGGTCGTGGGTCTTGCGGCTCATGCTTGTTCTCCCTGCTTGGCTTCGGCGCTGAAGGCCAGCTTGACGAAGGCGTCCTCGAAGCGCTGCTCGCCGGCCGCGGCCAGCAGTTCCGGCACCGTGCCCTCGGCCACACTGCGGCCGGCGGCCACGATGATCACGTGGTCACAGAGTTGCTCCACCTCTTGCATGATGTGCGTCGAGAACACGATGCACTTGCCGCCGCCCTCGGCCGAGCGCAGGAAGCGCAGCGATTCACGCAGCGAGCGGGTGGCCAGCACATCGAGGCCGTTGGTGGGCTCGTCGAGCACGATGTTGGCCGGGTCGTGCACCAGGGCGCGGGCCAGTGAGGTCTTCATGCGCTCGCCCTGGCTGAAGCCGTCGGTGCGGCGGTCCATCAGCTTCTTCAGGTCCAGCATGTCGGCCAGCAGCTCGGCGCGCTGTTCGGCGGCCTCGCGCGTCATGCCTTGCAGGCGGCCGAAGTAGACGATGTTCTCGCGGGCGCTGAGCCGCGGGTAGAGGCCATGCGCGTCGCTGAGGATGCCCATGCGGGCCAGCGCGGCCTGGCCGACCGGCAGGCCGTCGACCTGGATCGAGCCGGCATCCGGTGCGAACAGGCCGCCCAGCATGCGCAGCGTCGTGGTCTTGCCGGCGCCGTTGGGGCCCAGCAGGCCGGTGATGCGTCCGTCTGTGGCCTTCACGCTGATGCCTTGCACGGCCTTGACCTGCTGCTTGGCACCGCGCTTGAAGGTCGAGCCGGCGGCGCGGGTCTGGAAGGTCTTGTGAACCTGGTCGATGTGGATCATGGCTGGGCCTCCCGGGGGGCGTCAGGGATGGGCAGGAAGAACGTGGGGCGCGGGATCTTGGCGGCGCAGCTGGTGTCCGTCTTGAGTGCTTCGGCGTCCTGCTTGGCGTCAATGAAGCGGAACACCACGTCGCGCATGCAGGCCAGGGCCATCACGCCGTGGCCGGTGGCGGGCACGACCACGTGCAGGGCCTGGTCGCCCAGGGCCTTGGCCACATGCTCGCCGTGGCGGGGCGGCGTCACCGGGTCGATGGCACCACTCATCAGGAGCACCGGGGCCGGGGCCTTGGGGATGCTGTAGAAGGCCTCCGGCACGCTGCCGCGCGGCCAGTTCTTGCAGGCGCTCAGATAGAACTGCGCATCGGTGTCGCCGAAGTCGGCACCGGGCTTGTCGGTGCTGATTGAGAGGCGTGGCACGTCCTCGGCGCAGACCACCGAAAAGTGCATGCCCATGGCCAGGCCCATGCCCTTGCGCGGCGTGCCGCCCGAGCTCAGGCCGATGAGGCCTTCGAAGCGGCCTTCAGCGGCTGCCGCAATCGCGGCCGGCAGGGCCGAGGCCATGGCCGGGTTGTAGAGCGGGCCGCGCAGGGCGCTCAACAGCATGCGGCGGCTCAGCACGAAATGGTCAGGACGGCCGGTGACCGGATGCGTGACCTGGACCGTGCGCGGCACGCTCTTCAAGAGGCCGGCCCATTGCTCGCGCAGCTTGGGGAAGGCCTTGCTGCAGGCGGCATCCTTCGCGCAGTCGTCGAACAGGGCATCGCCGGCGGCCTGGGTGTCGGTGGAGAACGAGGCGGGCAGGATCATGTCCGGCGGCGCCAGGCCGTCGATCAGCAGGCGGCGGATGGTCTGCGGGAACTGGCGCTGCAATTCCAGCGCGGCGCGCGTGCCGTAGGAGCCGCCGATCACGTTCCATTGGTTGGCGCCGAGGGCCTGGCGGACCGCGTCCACGTCCTGCATGGCAATCGTGGTGGTGAAGAAGCGCAGGTCGCCATAGGGCAGCTTCTGCAGGTTGTCGCGGCATTGCTCCAGCTCCTTGAGCTGGCGGTCGTTGTCGGCCATCTCGGCGAGCGGCCGCCGGCCGGGGTCCGGGCATTCCAGCGGTGCGGACTTGCCGGTGCCACGCTGGTCCACGAAGACCAAGTCGCGGCGGTTGTTCAGCCGCGAGAAGCGCGACAGCACGGCGGACGCCACATTGATCGAGCTCTGGCCCGGGCCGCCGGCCAGGAACAGCACCGGGTCGGGCAGCTTGTTGCGGGCCAGGGCCGGCAGCACCACGTAGTGCACCTCGATCTGGGCGCCCTCGGGCTTGGCCGGGTCCAGCGCTCGCTTGACCGAGCCGCATTGCAGCTCATTGGGCAGGCCGCTGAGACGGCAGGGCTGGGTGGGGGTGGGGGCCGGCATGTCAGCGGCCTGGGCCCAGGCCGACAAGGCCATCAGGGCCGTGGCGGCGAGCGCCAGGCGGACCGGCTGTCTCCTCGTTGATGGGGGATGCATGGCTCCGTTCTCCTCTTGGTTTTGAACGGGGCGGATTATGGAGACCGGCACGGGCCCGGGCGACCGGATTTGCGGCCGATGGCGGGCTCAGGCGGCGAATGGCGGGAAGCCGGGGCTCAGCGGTCGTTCTCAGCGCTCATTGCCGGCCTCGCGCCGGCCGAACATGCCCCAGCCCTCCATGCTCAGCACCGGCTCGCCCTGCTGGTTGTGCACCAGCCACTCGGAGCGCACCAGGCCGATGGCTGGCCGGCTCTGGCTGACGCGTGCCTCCTTCACCACCATGCGGACATGGAGCCTGTCGCCCGGCCGCACCGGCCTGAGCCAGCGCAGGTTCTCGATGCCGGGAGAGCCCTGGCTGGTCGAATCGAGCAGGTAGGCGTCGCACATCAGGCGCATGACCATGGCGCAGGTATGCCAGCCGCTGACCGAAAGGCCGCCCAGCACCGAGGCGTTCGCGGCCTCCTCGTCCAGGTGCAGCGGCTGCGGGTCGTAGGCGGCGGCGAAGCGCAGGCCCTCCTCGCGGTCGACCAGGCGGCTGCCGCAGTCCAGTTCAAGGCCGACCGGGAAATCTTCGAAGGCGTAGCGAGGCATGGGCGTTCCGGAGTGTTCTGCAGGGACATTCATTGGCTCATTGCGCTTTAAGTCGTGATCGCCTGGGAGGCTGTCGTTGTCCGCGAACCTGACGCAATGAACCAGCGCGCAATAAGCCTAATCATTCAGCCGTATGGTTTCAGCTTTGTCCACCCTGAAAGCCCTGACCATGAAGCTCTACTACAGCCCTGGCGCCTGCTCCCTGTCCCCGCACATCGTGCTGCGCGAGGCGGGCCTGGACGTCCAGCTGGTGCTGGCCAGCACCAAGACCAAGAAGCTGCAGGACGGCAGCGACTTCTATGCGATCAACCCCAAGGGCTCGGTGCCCGTGCTGGAGCTGGACAGCGGCGAGCGCCTGACCGAAGGCCCGGCCATCGTGCAGTACATCGCCGACCAGGTGCCGGCCAAGGAACTGGCGCCGGCCAACGGCAGCTGGGCGCGTTACCGCCTGCAGGAGTGGCTGAACTTCATCACCAGCGAGCTGCACAAGGGCTTCTCGCCGCTGTTCAACCCGGCCATCCCGGAAGAATCCAAGGCCGTGTCGCGCGCCAAGCTGGTCGAGCGCCTGACCTGGGTCAACGAGCAGCTGGAAGGCAGGCAATTCCTGATGGGTGATCAGTTCACGGTGGCGGATGCCTATCTGTTCACCGTCAGCAACTGGGCTTCGCTGGTGGGTGTGGACATCACCGGCCTGGCCACCTTGGCTGCCTACCGCGCGCGCGTGGGCGCCCGCCCGGCCGTGGTCGAGGCGATGAAAGCCGAAGGCTTGTTGAAGTAAGCAGGATGACCCGGCCGCCCCAGTAACATCGTGAAGACGCGTCCCATTGCACCCAGGATTTCCTCAAGGTGATTGCCGCATAAGCCAGGCTTATCGGCTGACGCGATGCTGTCGGACGGGCGGCGGCGGCGGCCGCCTCGGCTTGTCCCCTGCTTAGGGGGGATGCAGGCGCCCTGCGCGCGGGCGCGGGGCGGCCTGTGATCCAGGTCACAGCCGTGCGTGCCCCTGCTACCCACAATGCTGCGCCGGTGATGGTCACGGGCAGTCGAGGTTGTGACGTGGTGACAGCGAGGCAGCAGTTGGCGTGGGCAAGACGGAGGCGGGAGGCGTGAGCCATCGTGTGCCGCCTTGCGCTCAATGCGTGGTGGCCGGCCAATGCCCGATAGCGGGCTATGGAGAGCTGATGCGGCCCGAGCGCATTGGCGAGGTGGTGGCGCGCAGCTACCGGCGCGGCACGCTGATGCAGCGCGAGGGTGAGCATGCGCCGTGGCTCAGCTATGTGAAGTCAGGCCTGCTGGCGGTGCGCCAGTCCGATCTCGAGGGCCGCGAGCCCGCCATCGCCTGCATAGGCCATGGCAATCTGCTGGGGCAGTCCGGGCTGCAGGGCCAGGCCTCGGTGTTCACCGTCGAGGCGCTGACGCCAGTGTCGGTGTGCGAGTTCCCGGTGCAACTGCTGGAAGAGGTCTGCGCGCTGCGAGGGCCCTCGGCCCTGCCAGGTCTGGTGGCCCAGCACTCGCGCCTTGTCGTGGCCACGCTGGCGGCCTGGAGTCGCCTGGTGCGCCTGCCCGGGCTCGATCAACGCCTGGCCATGGCCCTGCAACTGCTCGCCGAGATGCAGCCAGCGCGCTCCATGCAGCTGCCGGCCCAGGGCGCTCTGGCCGAGCTGCTCAATGTGACGCGCGAAAGCGTGAACCGGACCTGGCGCGCCTTCGTGTCCCAGGGCATCGTGCGGCGCCCGCATCACCACGGCGTTGAGCTCGATCTGAGCCGGCTCGAACGCCTGCTGGCGCCGCCCGAGGCTTGAGTCGCAGCCTGCCTGTGCGCCGGCTCACAGTGGCGGTTGATCCAGCGCAAACCGCAGCCGGGGCGACCGACAGAATCGGCCTCGCCAAGGTGGCAACGGCGCTGCCTGGCGACAAGGGAGTCAAGAATGCATGTGACCCAGCGGGAGTTCAGTTACGCCCCCGATGCCACCTTGATGTCGACCACGGATGAGCACAGCCACATCCAATATGCCAATGCGGCCTTCGTGGCCGTCAGCGGCTATGCCGCCGACGCGCTGATGGGCCAGCCGCACAAGCTGGTGCGCCATCCTGACATGCCGCGCCAGGCCTTTGCCGACATGTGGGCCACCTTGCGCCGCGACCAGGCCTGGACCGGCCTCGTGAAGAACCGCCGCAGCGATGGCGATCACTACTGGGTGCGTGCCAACGTGGCGCCGGTGGTGCGCGGCGGCCGCGTCTCTGGCTACATCTCGGTGCGCACCCATCCCACGCGCGAGGAGATCGGCAGCGCCGAGACGATCTACCAGCGCTTCCGCGAGGGGCAGGCCGGGCGCCTGTACTTCCACCGTGGCCTGGTGCTGCGCAAGGGCTGGCATGCGCTGGGCGACCGGCTCAAGACGCTGTCGGTGGCCGGGCGCATCCGCCTCGCGCTGTGGCCGCTGTGGCCCTTGCTGCTGGGCCTGGCCTGGCTGGCCGGTCTGAGCGAGTTGCCGCTCGCCGGTGCCGCGCTTGCCGTGGCAGCGGCCCTGGCTCTGGTGGATGCCTGCCTGCAGCAGCAAGTGGTGCAGCCGCTGCGCCAGGTGGCACGCCAGGCCGCCAACGTGGCGGCCGGCCACTTCGATGCCAATGTGCGCATGGAGCGGGTCGACGACATCGGCCTGCTGCTGCGCTCGATCAACCAGGCGGGCCTGAACGTGCGCGCCCTGGTGGCCGATGTGGGCGAGCAGACCAGCGGCCTGCAAGCGGCGGCACAGCAGGTCGAGGCGGCCAGTGCCGACCTGGGCGCGCGCACCGAGCAGAGCTCCGCCAGCCTCGCCGAAACGGCGGCCGCGCTGACCGAGCTGAGCGGCAGCGTGGGGCAGAACGCGCAGACGGCGGCCCAGGCCAGCCAGGCCGCCGAGGCGATGGCAGGTTCGGTGGCTGCGGTGGGCCGCAGCGTGGTCGACGTGGAAGCGACGATGCAGCAGATCAACCAGGCCAGCACGCGCATCGGCGACATCATCGGCGTGATCGACGGCATAGCCTTCCAGACCAATCTGCTGGCGCTCAATGCCGCCGTTGAAGCGGCGCGGGCGGGCGAACAGGGGCGCGGTTTCGCGGTCGTGGCTGCCGAGGTGCGTGGGCTGGCCCAGCGCAGCCAGCAGGCGGCACGCGAGATCAAGGCCTTGATCGAGAACAGCGGCGAGCGCGTGGCCGCCGGCACGGTGCTGGTGGCGGCCTCGCGCCAGGCCATGGAGGGTCTGATCGCCCAGGTGCGCGATGCAGCCGGCCTTATCGGCAGCATCAGCGTGGCCAACAGCGAGCAGGCCGAGGGCGTGCAGCAGCTCAATCAGCGCGTGGAGGAGCTGGACCGCATGACGCAGCAGAACGCCGCCATGGCCGAGCAGTCGATCGCGGCCGCGCAGCTGATGCGGGCCCAGTCGGACCGCCTGGTGCAGGCCGTCGGCGTGTTCCGCCATGCTTGACATGGCGTCGGGCCGCTCCTTGCCCTGGGAACAGGTGGTGCACCTGCTGGGCCTGATTCCCGACGGCGTGCTGATCATCGATGAGCAGGGCTCTATCCTCAGTGCCAACCAGGCCTTGCTGGACCTGGCTGGCTACGGCCTCGAGGAGCTCGTTGGCGAACCGCTGTCGCTGTTGTTGCCGCCGGCGGCGCGCGAGGGCCATCAGGCGCAGCTGGAGCAATTCTTCGCCGCACCGCGTGGCCGCGCCATGGGCCGCGTGCCCGACCTCAACCTCTGGCACCGCGACGGCCATGCGGTGGCGGTGGGCATCAGCCTCGGCCTGGTGCGCCGGGGCGACGACGCGCTGGCCCTGGCCGTGGTGCGAGACATGCGCGAGCTGCGCGCCATGCACGAGCGCATGCAGTACCTGGCGATGCACGACGAGCTCACCGGGCTCTACAGCCGCCACATGTTCGGCGAGCTGCTCAGCCAGTCGCTGGTGCAGACGCGGCGCAGCGGCCAGCTGCTCGCCCTGCTGCTGATCGACCTGGACGACTTCAAGTCCGTCAACGACGGCCATGGCCACCATGTGGGCGACCGTCTCTTGCAGGAGGTGGCGCAGCGCATGCGCGGTGCCTTGCGCGGCAGCGACTCGCTGGCACGCCTCGGTGGCGACGAGTTCGCCGTGCTGCTGCACGACCCGGCCGACCTGGCCTCGGCGCAGCGCGTGGCGGCCAAGCTGCTGGCGGCGATCTGCCGACCCTGGCGCCATGGCCATCACGACGCCTCGCCGGGCGCCAGCATCGGCCTCGTGTTTGCACCGGCCGATGGCGAGGACGCCGACACCCTGATGCGCCATGCCGACATGGCCATGTACCGCGCCAAGGAGGCGGGCCGTGGCACCTATGCGGTCTTCGACACCGGCATGGCGCGCCA
Source organism: Pelomonas sp. V22 (assembly GCF_030014915.1). Taxonomy (GTDB): domain Bacteria; phylum Pseudomonadota; class Gammaproteobacteria; order Burkholderiales; family Burkholderiaceae_C; genus JAUASW01. Next base: position 214,310 of record NZ_JAGIXS010000008.1, on the reverse strand, counting down.
GATCGAGGAGAAGGCCTTGCTGCAGGGCCGCCTCAAGCGCGCCATCGAGGGCGGTGCGCTGCGGCTGCACTACCAGCCGCAGTTGTGCGCGCGCAGCGGGCGGGTGCTGGGCGTCGAGGCCTTGCTGCGCTGGAAGGACGGCGAGCTCGGCGAGGTGCCGCCGGCGCGCTTCGTGGCTGTGGCCGAGAGCTCGGGCCTCGTTCACGGCCTCGGTGAATGGGTGGTCGACGCGGCCTGCCGCCAGATCATGCAATGGCGCTCCGAGGGCCTGGCGCTGCGCGTGGCGATCAATGTGTCGGTGCACCAGCTGCGCCAGCCCAGTTTTGCCGAGCGCTTGCTCAAGACGCTGGCGCGCTGGCAAGTGCCGCCCGCGCTGCTGGAGCTGGAGATCACCGAGACCGCCGCCATGACCCATGTGGAGCAGACGCAGGCGCTCTTGCAGCAGCTGGCGGCCCATGGCGTGCAGCTGGCGCTGGACGATTTCGGCATGGGCTATTCATCGCTCGGGCATCTGCGCGACATGCCGGTGTCGCGGCTCAAGATGGACCGCAGCTACATCCAGGGCATCACCGAGCATGCGCAGGATGCGGTGCTGGCGCGCGCCATCATCGGCCTGGCCAAGACACTCGGGAAAATCGTCGTGGCCGAGGGCGTGGAGACCGAGGCGCAGCGCGCCTTGCTGCAGCAGGAGGGCTGCGACGAGCTGCAGGGCTGGCTGTTCGGCCGCGCCGTGCCGGCCGACGAGATCCCGGCCCTGCTGGCGCGCATCGAGCGGCAGGCGGCCCAGCCCAGCCTGTGGGGGCCGCGTCGCCGCTCGCCGGCCGCGCTGAGTTCTTGATCCAGCGCTGGGATCAGCCCTTGACGCTGGCCTTCAGCACGCTGCTGCAGTTGGTGCGGTCCGCCGCCTCGACCTTGGCGCAAACGCCGTCCAGCTGGCCCTTCAGGCGCGCCAGCACGGGGTCGTATTGGCCCATCACGTTCCAGTTGACCAGCAGGGTGCCGACCTTCTTCAGCGAGCGGGCGCTGCGCTCGTGGAAGGAGCCCTTGTCCTCGCCAGCTTCCTTGAACAGCTGGGTGGCGATCTTCTCGATGCGGGCGGCGTCATTGGGCGTCAGCTCCACGAGGGCGGTGAAGTAGTTCGAGCCCCATTGCAGGCGCGTGGCCGGGCCCTCGCTCTTGTTGAAGGCCTCCTCGTACCAGCGCAGCGCTTCCTCGGTGCGGCCCTGCTTGCGGGCATTGCCGCCCAGTTGGCTCATCAGGTAGTAAGGCGAATGGCTCTTGGCGAGGCTGCTCTTCAGCAGCGCGTCGCTGTCTTGCCAGAGACCGGCCTGGCCCAGCATGTAGGCGGTCTCGGTGATCACGGCCTGGCGTTCGTAGCCGTCGGTGATCTCGCGGTCATTGCGGGCCGCGTGGGCCTGCGCTTCCTTCAAGAGCGGCGCCGGGATCTTGGGATGCACCTCGGTCTTGGGCTGGTCCAGGCGCGCCAGCTTCACGCGGGCGGTGATGGCCATCAGCCGGTCCATGCGCGACAGCGCGGCGTCGTTCTCCAGGCGCTTGAGTGCTGGTTCGAAGGCGGCCAGCAGCTTGCTGCGTTCCGCACCCGGTTCGGGCGCGAGGGTCTTGGCGATGTCGTCGGCGCCATTGGTCAGCACATCGGCCTGGGCGCGGCTTTCGGCCGGGCTGGCCAGCACCTTGGCCACGCGCTCGCGCAGCGCGGCATCGGGCTTCAGGCCCTTGCCTTCGTCGCTGGCGGCCAGGGCCTTGAGCCACAGGCGCGTGGTGGTCTCGGCATCGACGCCATTGCTGGCCACGGCCAGCTGGGCGAGCAGTCCCGGGCGCTCGATGGCCGGCACCAGCTGCTGTTCGTCCGTCTCCCAGGAGTAGAAGCCCAGCATCTTCCATTCATTGGCGCTGAGCTTCTTGCCCGCGCGGGCCTCGGCCAGCACGGTCTTGACCGGGCGGCCACCGGCCAAACCCAGCTGCAGCACCTTCATCACCTGCGCGGCATCGGCCTCGCCGGGCAGGCGGGTGATCTCGCTGCCCTCGGGGTTGAACAAGATCATCGTCGGATAGCCACGCACCTTGAAGCGGCTGCCGAGCTTCTGTGCACCGGGCAGGTCGCCGTCGATGTGCACGGCCACGAAGGCCTTGGACTGCTCGATGAAATCGGCCCGGTTGAACAGCGTGGCCTTCAGCTGGTTGCAGGGCGGGCACCACTTGGCGCCCCAGTACAGCAGCACCGGCTTCTTCTCGCTGCGCGCCTGGGTGAAGGCCTTCTCGATGTCGGCATCGGCGGCCGCCGGCTGCCAGGCCACGGTGGCCGTGCTGGTCGTTGCGCTGGCGGCAAGCGCCGGGCTTGGCAGGGCGCCGAGGCTCAGCAGGGCCAGGGCCAGGCTGCAGGCGAGCAGGGTGGGGCGGGCGATCGAGAAAGAGTTCATGCGGTGGCAGCAGCCGGCAGGGCCGCTGGCGTCAACGGTGGATCTGGCGCGGATTGTCAGGCCAGCGGCGAGACCCCGCTTAGACAGGGTATTGCTTTGCTTATTCGCCGCCTGGTGCGCGCGGCGGCTTGCCGAGCTGCCCCAGCAGGCCGCGCGCCATCCAGGCGAGGCCGGCGACGGCGGCGATCAGCACGGCCCACAGCGCCCAGCGGCGGCGCGTGGCCGGGTCGGGGTCGGCGAGGCGCTGCTGCAAGCCGGGCTCGGCCTGGGCCTGCAAGGCGCCCAGGCTGGCCTCGGGCAGCTTGTATTCGTCGCCCGGCCGGTAGCCCGGCATCAGGCCGGCCAAGGTCGAGACCGACGCCGACGCCAGGCCGCTGCGGCCGACCGCCAGGCGGAACCCGCTGCTGCCCTGGCCCTGGGCCAGCAGCACCAGCTGCGGCGGCTGCCACTGCCACAGCGCGGGCAGGGCCTGGCCTTGCAGCGCCGTGGGCGCCTCGGCCACCAGGCGCCAGTAGCGTGCGGGCTCGGCGGCCAGCGGCTGGGCGGGCGAGCGCCCATCGACGCCGCCGCGCTGCATGCGCCAGGCCACGAAGTGGGCCACCGGCCGCCAGGCTTCGCTCTCGGCATTGCGCTGCTCGAGGCGCAGCCTCAGCAGCTGGTTGCCCTCGGGCAGTTGCAGGGCGAGGGCCTGGGGCGCGATCCGGCCTTGCAGGTCGAGCTGCCATTGCGCGGGCTCGCCGGCCACCGGCTCGAAGCGCAGGCTCTGTTGCTGCAGCGGCGTTGTCGTGACGAGGCGCCGGCTGAGCAGCAGCTGTGCGCTCTTCAGGGCGATGGGATCGTCGAAGCGCAGGCGCAGGTAGCGCGGCAGCGGCGCGCTCGAGGCCCATTCGATGCGGTCGATGCGGGGTGGATTGGCGGCCGGTAGTTCGAGCAGCAGTCCCTGGCCGCTGGCACTCCATTGCTGGCCATCGTCGCTGCGCTCGATCTGGACGGCCCTGGCGAGGCCCTTGGCGCTGCTCGGCCAGTCGAACTGCAGGGCGAGGGCGCGCTCGTCTTTCAGGCCCTGCAGGGCGCTCAGGTCCAGCAGCCATTGGCGGGCGCGGCCATCGGCGGTGGGGGCGGGCGCGCGGGCGGCCGGCAGTTGCAGGCTGAGGAGCCTGCCTTCGCTGCTGAGCTGCAGCCGTACCGGTGCGCCGTCGGTGCTCCCGGTGGCGCCTGATTCAGGCCAGGCAAACACCGGCAGGGCGACGTCGCGCTGCTGTTCGCTGGCCGTGACCGGCAGGGCCCAGGCCTGCGGCACCGCGCGGCCTTCGGCATCAAAGATGCGCACATCGGCGAGGCCGCTGCTGCGCGAGGCCTGCAACACGGACCAGGGCAGGGCGAGACGTTGCAGCGCTTCGCCCGGCTTCAGCTGCAAGGGCGCCACGGCCGAGAAGGACTCGGGCCGCGACTCAGGCCGTTCTGGATCGGCGGCAAGACCTGACCCCGCAAACAGCAGGGCCAGCGCCGCCAGCATCAGGCGCTTCATGCGGCCTCCTTCTGCGCCGCCGGCGGCAGCGGCGCGACATAGCCGATCACCAGCATCAGGAGGCCCACCGCCATGAAGGAGACGATGCGCATCAGGCTGGACAGGCTGGACAGGTCGACCAGGAAAAGCTTCAGCACGACAGCGCCCAGCAGCACCGCGCCCACCATCCAGATGGGCCGCGCCTGCGCTGGCGCGGCACGGCGTGTGGCCCAGCTCATCAGCACCAGGGCGGTGAGGGTCCACAGCACGGTCAGGCCGGTCAGCACGAGGCCGGAGGACAGCGCGCCATCCAGCCACAGCGGCGCGCCGCCCCAGTGGTGCAGGCTGCGCACCAGCAGCGAGTTCAGCCACCAGAACACGAGGCCCGGCAGCAGCCAGCGCGGCGCGGCGTTGCCCGTCTCGCGGCCCAGCTTCAGCGCATAGAGCAGGGCGAGGCCATGGCCCAGGTCCAGCGGGTTCAGCAGCGGCAGGTAGGACAGCGGCGCCATCCGTGCATCGCAGACCAGGTTGACTCCGAGCACCCACAGCACCAGCAGCGCGGCCCAGGGGCGCAGCAGCGCGCGGCGGTAGAGCGTGAGCCAGCGCTCATCCAGCAGCGGCCAGCGTGGCGGATCGATGCGGGCGAGCAAGGCGAGGCAGAGCAGCGTGGGCAGCAGGATGGCGGCCGCGGGTGTCCAGCCCTCGTGGCGGGCCACCGCATGGGCGGCCAGGCTGTAGAGCCAGCTGCCGCCATGGATGACCGCGAACCAGGCCAGCGCGATCTGCTCGGCGCCGGCGGCCGGGCCGGCCGAGTCCTCCGCGCTGCGACGCTTTCGCAGCATCCAGCCGCCCAGCAGCAAGAGACCCACCGCCTCGGCCCAGCCCCAGCTCGCCGCATAGCGATGCCAGCCCGAGTCGAAAGACCAGCCAACAAGCCAGCCGGTCAGCGAGGCCAGCAGGGCCGGGAGCATCAGCACCCGCGCCGCGCCCAGCAGGGCCGGCCAGGCGAGGCGCCGGCGCAGCAGCTCGGCTGCGCCCGCCAGCGCGGCCGACCACAGCGCTACCAGGCTGGCTTCATCCAGCGTCTGCTGCTGCCAGTGCAAGAGCTCGGCGATGCCGCCGGCCCAGAGCTGCCCGAGGCCGAGGGTCAGCATCAGCACCTCGGGCATGGGCGTTCCCAGCGGCGGCGGCAAGGTCTCGTCGCCTTGCCGGGCCCGCTGCAACAGCTGCGCGCTGCAGAGGGCCGCCAGCACCGGCAGCAGCAAGGCCAGGAAGCCGCTGTTGAGGAACAGCCAGTGGCCGCCGCTGAAACCGGCCGTTGACCAGAAGCTCAAGCAGGCCAGCCACTGCAGCAGCAGCGCAAGGCCGGCCGCCCACCAGCGGCGCTGGCGCAGCGCCACCCACAGCACGCCGAGGCCCTGCAGGGCCCAGGCGGCGCCGGTCCAGCGAGCGTCGAGGGCCAGCGGCATGACCAGCGCAAGGAACACGAGGCCGAGCGCCGCCAGGCCTTCGATCAGCAGGACCAGGCGCTCACCGACGCGCCGCCACAGCAGCTGGCCGAGGAACAGGTAGAGCCCGGCCAGGGCCGCCGCGCTGAACGCGAGGGCCAGGGGCTGCCCCTTCAGCATGCCGGCCTGCAGGCCGAAGGCGACGATGGGCGTGCCGAACAGCAGGCCGCCATCGACCAGGGGCAGGCCGGGCGCGGCGCGCTCCTCGGTGAGCCGCAGCGCGTACTGCACGGTGATGAACAGGTAGAGCAGGAAGTGCGCGATCAGGAAGGGCTCGACGCTCCAGAACTTCTCATCGCCGTAGCCGCGCAAGCCCCATGCTGAGGCGATGCCAAAGGTGAACAGAAAGCCCTCCAGGTTGAGCAGCTTCCAGGCCTTGCGGCGCGCAATCGCCGCGATGGCCAGATTCAAGAGCAGGTAGTAGCCGAACAGGGCCACATGGCTGCCCTGGCCGGTGGAGGTGAGCACCGGCGCGAGGAAGGCGCCGCCAAAACCCAGCACGGCCAGCGGCAGCGCGTCCTGGCGCAGGGCCAGCACCGTGGTGATCACGGCCATGGCCGCGAGCAGGCCGAAGCTGAGGCCGGACGGCAGCAGCTGGTAGAGCCGGTAGGCCGCGAACAAGGCCAGGTAGACGATGCCGAGGCCCGCGCCCTGCAGGCTGAGGCCATAGCCGCGCCGATTCGGCGTCAGGCGCAGGCCGAGGCCGGTCAGGATAACGCCGCCCAGCACCACACCGGCCAGGCGAACCTCGATCGGCACCGTGACATGCTCGGACGCATAGCGCAGCAGGAAGGCCACGCCGATGAAGAGGATCAGCACGGCCGCCCGCACGATGGTGTTGCCGCCGCGCAGCCAGGCCTGCAGCGAGGCGCCGAGCGAGCTGGTGATGCTGGGCAGATGCTCCTGCTCATCGACCCGGGGCGCGGGCCGTGGCCGCGGGGCGGGTGCTGGCGCCGAGGGCAGTGGCATGGGCACTGTGTCGGGGCCGGTGTCGCCTTCGTTGTGGGCCTGGGCGAGGGCGGCTTCGGGCTCGGACTGGGGCTGCGGCATCGGCACCGATGCCGGCACTGCAGCAGGCACGGGCACCGGCAGCGCCTCGGGTGGACGCTGCATCGTCGCCTCGGGCGGGACCCTCGCCGCGCGCGGCTCCTTCTTCAGCGCCTCCACCTCCTTTTGCAGCGCGGTGACCCGCAGCTGCAAGCGCCCCAGCAAGCCTGCACCGACCGCAGCCAGCACGGCCAGCGCGCCCTCGGTGCTGCCGAACAGGCCCTTGATGAACCAGGCCAGCATGAAGCCGGCCAATCCCCATATCCATGCCATCGAGTCTCTCCCTGCTTGTGTTGTCTTGTGGGTCTCAGCGCCGCATCTTCGCCGCACGCTGCAGATGGCGGAAGTGCTCGAACAGCCAGGAGCGCATGCCCAGCACCAGCGTGTAGGGGCGCTTCTCGGCCTCGGGCAGCTTCTGGTCCAGCAGGTGCTGACGCGCAAAATCCTCGGCCACCTGCTGCAGCCGTGCCGCCAGCTCGCGCGCCATCGCCGGGCTCAGCTGGCCATGGACCAGCATCAGCAGATCGCCGTCGCCGTCGAAGCCGCCCGAGAAGAAATCCAGCATCACCGACTCGCGGAAGAAGTTCATCACCGGCCCCTGCGGCCGCCAGCGGAAGGTCTTGGCCACTTGCAGCTTGTAACGATTCAGCGGCCGCAGCTCGATGATGCCCAGGCGGTCCAGCTGTGCGAGGTAGCGCGTGGCCTCGGCCTCGCTGATCACATAGCTGGCCACGATCTGCTCGAAGGTCCACTGGCTCAGGCAGCAGATCGCCATCAGGAGCAGCTTGGCATCGGCCACCACGGCCTTCTCCTGCGCCAGCGTGAGCTCGCGCCGCAGCGGCTCGGCAGCCGCGACCTTGCGCGAGAGCTCGGCAAAGTCGGTCTTCAAGGCGCGGCAGATCTCGTCCACGCGCGACAGCGGCATCTCGCCGCCGCTGGCGAACATGCGCTTCACGCTGGATTCCGACAGGCCGAGTTCGGCCGCCAGCTGCGCATAGCTGAGGCCGGCGATCTTGAGCTCGGCCTTGATCAGGTCCACCAGGGTCTGGGTGCTTGGCATGGCGCGACGGTAGCGTAAAACGATACCGCCCACCTCGGTGTTTGCTACAGCCGCAAAAGAGCGGCCCTGCCGGCCAGCCCCGCCGCGAGCATCGCGCTCCATCAAGGAGAGCCCTGCGATGCAGACGAGAAGACACCACCTGATGTGCTGCGGCGGCGCGGCAGCCGCCGGCCTGTTCAGCGCCCTCACGGGCCTGGCCGGCACGGCCCGCGCGAGCAGCCTGATCAACCCCTGCCGAGGCACGCTGCCCACCCCACTGCGCGAGCACCCGCTGTTGCAGCGTTGCTGGCAGGGCCTGGACGCGCGGGAACTGTGGGATGTACACGCCCACCTGCTCGGCACCGGCGACTCGGGCTCGGGCTGCCGCATCGATGCGCGCATGACGCAGTGGTGGCATCCGGTGGAGAGCCTGCGCCGCAAAGTCATCCTGGCCGGCGCCTGCGTGCCGCCCGATGCGGTGAGCGTGGACCAGGCCTATGTGCAGCGCCTGCAGCAGCTGGCCGCCGACTTCCCGGCAGGCGCGCGCTGGCTGCTCTATGCCTTCGATGAAGCGCTGGATGGCGAGGGCCAGGCCCGCCCCGAATGGACCAGCTTCCATGTGCCCGACCGCCATGCCGCCCGCGTGGCCGCCGCCACGCCACAGCGCTTTGCCTGGGTCTGTTCTATCCATCCCTACCGCGAGGACGCGCTGGCCCGGCTCGATGCCGCCATCCGCGGCGGCGCGGTGGCGCTGAAGTGGCTGCCGAGCAGCATGAACATCGACCTGCGCGATGCCCGTTTGCGCCCCTTCTACGACCGCCTCGCGGCCGGGCGCCTGCCGCTGATCATTCATTGCGGCGAGGAGAAAGCCGTGCCCGGCGCCGGCCGCGACGAGCTGGGCAATCCGCTGCTGGCCCGACTGCCGCTGTCGCATGGCGTGCGGGTCATCATGGCGCATTGCGCCTCGCTCGGCGACGCGCTGGACCTGGACCAGGCGCGGCCGCGCCTGGTCAGCGCCTTCTCGCTGTTTGCGCGCCTGATGGACGAGCCGGCCTGGCAGGGCTTGCTGCTCGGAGATGTATCGGCCCTGTTTCAGTTCAACCGGCGCCCGGAGGTCTGGCACACGGTGCTGGCCCGGCAGGACTGGCATGGCCGGCTGCTGCATGGCTCGGACTACCCGCTGCCCGGCGTAGGGCCGCTGTACCGACTGGGCGGCCTCGTGAAGGCCGGCTTGCTGGCCGAGTCCGACCACGCGCCGCTGGAGCAGATCCGCGAGCACAACCCGCTGCTGTTCGACCTGGCGCTAAAACGTGTCGTGCGCTGGCAGGGCCAGGTCTTGCGGCCCGAGGTGTTTGCTACCCGTCGTCACTTTCAAGCCGTATCCTGAGGCCCCATGAACCAAGCCCCCCACAGCAACCAGTTCGCCCTGCTGGGCCAGCGCCGTTTCGCGCCGTTCTTCTGGACCCAGTTCCTCGGTGCGGCGAACGACAACCTCTTCAAGTTCGCCTTCACCGTGCTGGTGACCTACCAGCTGAGCGTGGAATGGCTGCCGCGCGCCCAGGCCGGCATGGTGATTGGGGCGGTCTTCATCCTGCCCTATGTGCTGTTCTCGGCCACCAGCGGCCAGCTCGCCGACAAGCACGACAAGACGCGCCTGATCCGCTTCATCAAGTCGCTGGAGATTGCCATCATGGCCATCGCTGCCTGGGGCTTCTTCGCGGTGAACGTGCCGGCCCTGCTGGCCTGTGTGCTGCTGATGGGCCTGCACTCCACGCTGTTCGGCCCGGTCAAGTACGCCTACCTGCCGCAGCAGCTCAGCGAGCGCGAGCTGACCGGCGGCAACGGCATGGTCGAGATGGGCACCTTCGTGGCCATCCTGCTCGGCAATGTGGCGGGCGGCCTGCTGATCGCCACGCCAGGGGTGGGCGCGCAGCATGTGGCCATCGCCTGCCTGGGTCTCGCCGTGTTGGGCCGGCTCAGCGCTCAAGCCATACCGGCCAGCCCCGCCGCCGACCCCGGGCTCAAGATCAACTGGAACCCGGTCAGCGAGACCTGGCGCAACCTGAAGCTGGCCCATGAGCAGCTGGCCGTGTTCCGCTCGCTGCTGGGCATCTCCTGGATGTGGTTCTTCGGCGCGGTCTTCCTGTCCAACTTCCCGGCCTTCGCCAAGGACGTGCTGCATGGCGACGAGCAGGTGGCCTCACTCCTCCTGGTGGTGTTCTCGGTGGGCATAGGCGTGGGCTCGCTGCTGTGCGAGCTGATCTCGCGCCGCCATGTGGAGATCGGCCCGGTGCCGCTGGGCGCCATCGGCATGAGCGTCTTCGCCATCGACCTGTACTTTGCCTCGCGTGGCCTGGCGCCCGCTTCCTCGCTGACGCTGGCGCAGTTCCTGGCCGATCACGCGCACTGGCGCGTGCTGGCCGACCTGTGCCTGCTGGCCCTGTTCGCCGGCCTCTACAGCGTGCCCATGTATGCGCTGATACAGCTGCGCGCCCAGCCCTCGCACCGGGCCCGCATCATCGCGGCCAACAACATCCTGAACGCGATCTTCATGATCGCCAGCTCGCTGCTGGCGGGCGCGCTGCTGGGCCAGGGCCTGACGATCCCGCAGCTGTTCCTGGTCGTGGGCCTCGCGAATGCAGTGGTGGCGGCCTACATCTTCCTGATCGTGCCCGAGTACCTCCTGCGCTTCGTGGCCTTCGTGGTCTCGCGCCTGGTCTACCGCTTCAAGGTCACGGGCGACGAGCACATCCCCACCAAGGGCGCGGCCGTGCTGGTCTGCAACCATGTGAGCTTCATCGACGCGGTGCTGGTGATGGCCGCTTCTCCGAGGCCGATCCGCTTCCTGATGGACCACCGCATCTTTGCCCTGCCGCTCTTGGGCTGGCTGTTCAAGCTCGGCAAAGCCATCCCCATCGCGCCGCAGAAGGAAGACCCCGCCACCTACGAGGCCGCCTTCGCCCAGGCCCGTGCCGTGCTGGACGACGGCGAGCTGCTGTGCATCTTCCCGGAAGGCGGCATCACGCGCGACGGCCAGCTGCAACCGTTCAAGGGCGGCGTGATGAAGCTGCTGGAAGGCCGCGAGACCCTGCCGGTCGTGCCCCTGGCCCTGACCGACCTCTGGGGTTCGTTCTTCTCGCGCATCGAGCGCGGCGAAGCCATGGTCAGGCCCTTCAGGCGTGGGCTGTGGAGCCGCGTGGGCCTGGTGGCCAGCGCGCCGCTGGTGGCGAGCGAGGTGTCGCCGGAACTGCTGCAGGCCAGGGTGCAAGACCTGCTGGATAGGCCGTGCTGAGCGCGGGTGAGCATCGCCGCGCGGCCGTCCGTGGTCTGCGCCGGGGCGTGCTGCTGCTGGGGCTTTCCATGCTGGTGGCCTGGGGGCTGCTCAAAGGCGCGGAGGCGGTGATCATGGCCGGCAAGGTCAACACGGCGGACCATGCCGTGGCGCGCGAGGTGTCCGAGCGCGCCTGTGATCCCGACCTCTGCCCGACACGGCGTGCCGAGCTCGGCTCACCCGAGCGTCCTAGGCTGTACTTCAATCCACGCAAGAACCGTGTCGAGCTGATCGCCTATGGCCTGCTCGACGTCGCCGCACAGCAGCGCGTCATCGACCGGCTGCGCGCTCCCTTGCCGAGGCCGGTGCTGCTGCGCTTCTACGAGCGCGAGATCATGGTGGCCGCCCAAGGCGGCTACATGCACGGCAAGGAGCGCCTGCTCCGCGAAGTCGAGCTGCGCTGATCGCGCCGGCGGGTCTCAGGCCGCGCCTGAGGCAAACATCCGCTTCAGCGCCCGCCGCACCCGCAGGCGTATCGCCCGCGCCAGGCGCCAGGCGCTGCTCGCGCGCACCCAGGCGAGCAGGCCCTCTTTCCAGGTGGTCCAACGCGCATAGAGCCGGGCGAACCAGGGCAGGCTCATCAGGGCCGGCTGGGTCAACGCAAAGAGGCGCGCGACGATGGCTGTGCCGATGACCTTGGCCAGCACGATGACCGCGAGGCCGAGGCCGGCGCGGCCCAGGCTGATCAGCCAGACCGCAAACAGCTTGACCGGCAGGAGCAGCAGCCCCGGCAGGAAGAAGACCACCAGAGCCGCATAGGGCGGCAGCCGCTTGATCAAGGCCTCCAGCTGGCGCAGCACCGGCAACTGGCCAAGCCAGGCCATCGCCCGCTGCAGCGGCGCCCAGCCCCATTCCTCGAACAGGATCAGCAGGGCCAGGACGAGGCGGAAGGCCCAGCGCAGCGGCTTGAGCAGCGTCTTCAACATGTCGCGATCATGCCTCGCCGCAATACCCCTGCCGGATTACACCCCGCGCGCGCGGTCCGCGTGGAACTGCAGCCGCCAGGCATCGAGCCCGCCCGCATCCAGCGCCTCGCGCTGCTCCTTCATCAGGTTGAGGAAGTAGTGCAGGTTGTGGATGCTGGTCAGCATCGGGCCCAGCATCTCGCCGCAGCGGTCGAGGTGGTGCAGGTAGGCGCGGCTGAAACTCTTGCAGCAGTAGCAAGTGCAGGTTTCGTCCACCGGCCGCTCGTCGGTCTTGTAGCGGGCATTGCGCAGGCGCAGGTCGCCGAAGCGGGTGAACAGATGGCCGTTGCGCGCATTGCGGGTGGGCATCACGCAGTCGAACATGTCGATGCCCTGGCGCACACCTTCCACCAGGTCTTCCGGCGTGCCCACGCCCATCAGGTAGCGCGGCTTGTTGGCCGGCAGCTGGTGGCCGATGTGGTCGAGCACGCGCAGCATGTCTTCCTTGGGCTCGCCGACCGAGAGGCCGCCGATGGCATAGCCGGGCAGGTCGAGCGCGGCAAGGCCGGCCAGCGAATGGTCGCGCAGGTTCTCGAACATGCCGCCCTGCACGATGCCGAACAGCGCATTGGGGTTCTGCAGCTTCTCGAATTCGTCCTGGCAGCGCTTGGCCCAGCGCAGGCTCATTTCCATCGAGGCGCGGGCCTCGCGCTCGGTGGTCAGCTTGCCCTTGCTTTCGTAGGGCGTGCATTCGTCGAACTGCATGACGATGTCGCTGTTCAGCACGGTCTGGATCTGCATCGAGATCTCGGGCGTGAGGAAGAGCTTGTCGCCATTGACCGGCGAGGCGAACTTGACGCCTTCCTCGCTGATCTTGCGCATGTCGCCGAGCGACCAGACCTGGAAGCCGCCGCTGTCCGTGAGGATGGGCTTGTCCCAGCTCTCGAAGCGATGCAGGCCGCCGAACTGCTTCATGATGTCGAGGCCGGGCCGCATCCACAGGTGGAAGGTGTTGCCGAGGATGATCTGGGCGCCCATCTCCTCCAGCGAGCGCGGCATCACGCCCTTGACCGTGCCATAGGTGCCCACCGGCATGAAGATCGGCGTCTGCACGACGCCGTGGTTGAGGGTGAGCGTGCCGCGGCGGGCGCGGCCTTCGGTCTTGAGCAGGTCGAACTTCAGCATGATGGGCCGGATTGTCGCAGCCCTCGCCGCGCGCCTACACTGGGCCGCAATGAGGTTCCCGGCGATGTCCCTGCTGCGCTCCTTGCGAATCGGCCTGTGCTGCCTGGGCCTGTTGCCCACCGTCGCCGAGGCCTGCGGGCCTTACCGCCTGGCCTTCTACGAATACGCATCGCTCTATCACCGGGAGGCCGACGGCCAGTACCGTGGCATCGACAAGGACCTGGTCGAGGAGCTCGCGCGGCGCACGGGCTGCCGTTTCGAGACGACGCTGGAGTCACGCGCCCGTACCTGGGCGCTGATGGCCTCGGGCGGTCTCGACCTGACGGTCTCCGCCCTGATCACCCTCGAGCGTGAACGGCAGTTCGAGATGCTGCCCTATCTGCAGTCGCGCCGGGTCGTGCTGCTGCAGTACCGCGCCGTGCCGGCCACGGCCGAGGCCTTTCTGGCCGACCCGACGCGCCGACTGCTGATGGTGCGATCGGCCCGCGATGGCCCGCAGATGGAGGCCCTGCTGGCGCCGTTGAGGCAGCAGGGCCGCATCGTCGAGGCACCCGACCAGCCCAGCGCGATCCGTGCCTTCAAGGCCGGCCGCGCCGACGCCCTGCTGATAGGCGCCACCAGCCTGGCTCTGCTGCGCCAGCAGGATCCTGACTTCAGGAGCTACGAGACGGCCGTCTGGGCGCCCGCGGAGCGCGTGGTCGCTGCGCTGGCGATCTCCCGCGAGCGGGTCAGCGAGGCCGATCGCACGCGCTTGCGCGCCGCGCTGCTGGCCATGCGCCGTGACGGTGGCCTGGACGCCATCGTGCGCCGCCATCTGGGCGACAAGCTGGCCCAGGCCATCCACCTGCTCGAAGGCGAGGCGGAGCGGTGAGCCGATCGGAATGCTGAGCCGCCGCCCCCTGCTTGCTCTCGCCGCCGCGCTGCCGCTGGCTGCGCGGGCTGCCCGTCCGCAGCTGTCGGCTTTCGGTCACGCGCTGCCTCCGCTGGCCTTCGAGCAGGACGGCAAGCCCAGCGGCCTGGCCGTTGAGCTGCTGAAGGAGATGGCCGCCCTGGCCGGCATGAACCTGGAGCTGGCCCTGCAGCCGCGACTGCGCGCCGAGAAGTCCTTCCTGGAAACGCCCGACAGCCTGCTGTTCCCGCTGGCCCGTCTGCCCGAACGCGAGCAGCGCTTTCGCTGGGTCGGTCCGATGCTGCCGCGCCGGGTGGCTGTCTACGCACTGGCCGGCCGAAGCGACATCCGCTGGCGAGGCTTCCGCCAGCTTGAGGGCCTGCGTCTCGGTGCCACGGCCGGCACGGCCACGCTGGAGCAGCTGCTGGCCGATGGACTCAAGCCTGGCAAGGAGCTGGAGGTTTCGCCCAGCTACGAGGCCAGCGTGCGCAAGCTGCTGGCCGGCCGCATGGAGCTGCTGGTGATCGGCGACATCAACCTCTACTGGCAGCTGCGCCAGCTGCAGGAGCCGCCCGAACGCGTTCGCGAGGTGGCCGTGCTCGATGCCTCGACCGACTACTGCTTCGGCCTGCGCCTCGAGAGCCTGCCGGCGCAGGCCGAGGCCTTGCAACGTGCGCTGGAGCAAGTGCGCCGCAGTGGTCTGCTGGACAAGCTCAGGCGCAGCTACGGGCTGCCCGGCTAGCCGTGGCGGCAGCGGTCTACACTCGGCCGCAGGGAGCTTCAGCCAGAACCCGCTCAGCGGGCGGTTGATCCAGACGAGCAAGGAGCGGCACATGCCGGCCTTTCGCCGACGCCTCGCCTTCCGGGCCTTGGCCCTGATGCTGTGCGCCCTGCCGGGCGCTGGCGCGCTGGCTTGCGGTCCCTACCAGGTGGGCATCGTCGAGCATGGACGTGCCGCCTACCGCGATGCCGCGGGCCGGCCTGTGGGCGTGGACCATGACCTGGTCGAGCAGTTGGCCCGGCGCAGTGGTTGCGCGCTGAACGTCAGCCTGGAGTCGCCGGCCCGCATCTGGGACCAGTTCACCAAGCAGGGCATCGCCCTCGCCACGTCCATCATCGTCACGCCGGAGCGGGCCCGGCTGGGCGAGATCTGGCCCTATGCCCAGGCGCGCAACCATGCGCTGCTGCAGAAAGACCTGGCCGAGCGCGTGAACGGCCCCGAGGCCTTCCTGGCCGACCCTCGGCTGCGGGCGGTGGTGGTGCGTGCCAATCGCCATGGCCCGCAGATCGACGGCTGGATCGTGACGCTGCGCGCCCAGGGCCGTGTGCATGAGGTGGCCGACTACGCCTCGGCCCTGCGCACGTTCAAGGCGCGTCGCGCGGAGCTGATGTTCATCACGCCCGGCAGCTTGCGCACCGACCTCTACCCCTGGCTGGCCGAGATGAGCCTGCAGGACTGGGCGCCGCAGGACGATGTGCGTGTGGGCCTCCTGGTGGCGCGCGACAGCGTCAACCCGGCCGACCATCAGCAGCTTCAGCAGGCCTTCAAGGCGATGCGCCGCGATGGCAGCGTCGACGCCATCCTGCGGCGCCACATGGGCGAGGCGCTGGCCCGCCGCGTCAGGCTCGACGAGTGATGAAGGAGAAGGAGGGCCTGGGCCGACAATCGCGCCCATGCCCGCCTGCCTTGCCGCTCCCGTCCACAGCGAACTGATCATCAAGAAGAGCCGCTTCATCGGCTGCGTGGAGCCCTGTGCGGGCCGCGAGGCGGCGCTGGTCCGGGTGGCGGCCTTGCGCGAGCAGCATCCTGGCGCCGCCCATGTCTGCTGGGCCTTGCTGGCCGGCGGTCAGTCGGCCGCCAATGACGATGGCGAGCCCGGCGGCACGGCCGGCCGCCCGATGCTGGAGGTGCTGCGCCATCAAGACCTGGAGCTGGTGCTGGCCACCGTGGTGCGCTATTGGGGCGGCATCCGCCTCGGCGCCGGCGGCCTGGTGCGGGCCTACACCGATGCCGTGGCCCAGGCGCTGCTGACGGCCGAGAAGATTCCGCTGGTGAAGCAGGCACTGCTGCGCTGCACCTTGCCCTATGCGCAGGAGGGCCTGATGCGGCGCGAGCTGGAGCTGGCGCGGGCCCAGCTGGGCGAGGTGCTGCATGGCACGCAGGTGGAGTTCAGCTTCAGCCTGCCGGAGCCGACGGCCGCCAGCTTCGTGGCGCGGCTGAACGAGGCCACTCAGGGCCGGGTCGGCTGGCTCAAGTCGGACGGCTGAGGCGCCAGCAGGCGCTCCAGCGCCGCCATCAGCGCCTCGGCGCGGAAGGGCTTGTGCAGCACAGGCACGCCGCTGGCTTGCAGCTTGGCCAGTTGTTCGGGGGCCGTGTCGCCGGTGATCAGGAGGGCAGGCAGGTAGCCGCAGCGCTCGCGCGCGGCCTGCACCAGGGCGATGCCGGTGATGTCGGGCAGCCGCTGGTCGCTGATCAAGAGGTCGGCAAACAAGCCCGCTTTCTCGGGGTCGTGGGGTACGGCGGCCAGCAGGTGCTGGCCGCTGTCGTAGGCCAGCACCGTGGCGCCCCAGGCCTGCAGCCGCGCCTTCAGGCTGGCGCGCACCGCGTCGTCGTCCTCGACCAGCAGCACCCGCATGCCCACCAGACTGAGCGGCAGCGGCTCGGGCTTGGGCGGGGCCGGCGTCTGCACGGGGCCGGCGCAAGGCAGCCACAGGCTGAAGCAGCTGCCCGAGCCCAGCCGCGAGCTGAGGCTCAGGCGATGCTCCAGCAGCGTGGCACTGCGCCGCACGATGGCGAGGCCGAGGCCCATGCCGCCTTCGGGCCGGCGCTGGCGGGCCGGGTTGTCGACCTGCACGAACTCTTCAAAGATCACTGCCTGGTCGCCCGGGGCGATGCCCACGCCGGTGTCCCAGACCTGCAGCAGCACGCCGCCCTGACGCCGGCGCGCCGCCACCAGCACACCGCCCCAGCGCGTGTAGCGCAGCCCGTTGCTGACCAGGTTGCGCAGGATCTGCTCCAGCAGCACGGGGTCGGAGCGGACGGCGAGATCGGTCGGCCGGAAGCGCAGGCGCAGGCCGCGGCTGCGCGCGTGGTCGGCCTCGTGCACCGCGATGGCGTCGAAGATCGGCTGCAGGCGCAGCGGCTGCACCGAGGTGCGCGTGGTGCCGGCATCCAGCCGCGAGAGGTCCAGCAGGCCGATCAGCAGGCGCTCCAGCGAGCCTACGGCCTCGATGATCTGGTCCAGCATGCGGCGCTGCGGCACCGCCTCGATCTGCTCGCGCAGCAGGCCCACCGACAGGCCGATGGCCACCACCGGCTGGCGCAGGTCGTGGCTGGCGCTGGAGAGGAAGCGGCTCTTGGCCGCGTTGGCCAGCTCGAGGGCCCGCGTGCGCTGGGCCACGCGCAGCTCCAGGTCGCTGTTGAGCTGCTGCACCTCGGCCATGGCATTGATCATCCGGGTGATCAGGGTCCAGCCGAACAGGCCCAGCACCACCGGCATCAGCATGGGCATCCAGTAGCGGTCCATCACCGAGGTGTAGCCCTGGTGATAGAAGTAGTCGTGCACGCTGGCGGCCAGGGTCAGGGCCAGGCCCACGGCAAAGGCGCGGTAGGACTGCCAGCCCTGGTCGCGCCCGTGGCGCAGCACCAGCGGCAGGGCCGGCAGCGAGACGGCCAGCATCAGCGGGAAGGACCAGGCGCGCATCCACTGCAGCAGGTTCCAGGGCAACAGCACGGCGGCCAGCACCGGCAGCCCCACAGCCGTGGCGTACAGCAGGCGGCGCCACCAGCGCAGCTGCCGGTTGGCCAGGGCCATGACCAGCTCGCCCAGCAGCAGGGTGGAGACGGCAAACGAAGTGAAGTACAGCCAGTCCGCGAACGCATGGCTGTTCATCGGGTTGTGCGTGAAGTAGCTGTAGTTGCGCACCGAGGACAGCAGCCACAGCGCGCCCACGCAGCCGATGGCCACCTCGGAACGACGCCGCCACCAGATCAGGAGCATGAAGGCCGACAGCGCGGCGCCGCCGATGTTGAGCCAGCGCGGCAGGTCGGCCCACATCATCTCGGCGCGCTCGAACTGGCCGGCCATCTCGTCGGCCGGCCCCAGGTTCAGCACCGAGAGGCCGGCGCGCGGGCCGTTGTCCACGCGCAGCTCCAGCGTGTTGATGCCGGGCCTCAGCATCATCGGCGGGATGCCTATCCACAGCGTCTGCATGCGGCCGCGCTGCTGCAGCGCGTCCTGGCCCAGGTCGCCGCTCAGGTGCTGGCCGTTGATCCACAGCTCATGGGCGTTGGACAGCCGCTCGGCCCACAGCGCCCAGGGCAGCTGCGGCCGCGCCTGCAGCTCGAACTCGAAGCGGTAGATACCGCGGCTGCCGGTCGCGAGCCCGCGCTGCACCCAGCTGTCGGGCAGTTGCACGGTCTTCCAGGGGCCGTCGACGCTGGTGGCGAACTCGGCCAGCGTCAACCGGGTCACCGCCTCATGCTGAGCCCCAGCCGGCAAGGCCAGGCACAGCAGCAGGGCGAACAGCCAGGCACGCATGGCGGGCTTCAGTCGCTGCGGCGGCTCAGCAGCATCGCGTCGCCGTAGCTGAAGAAGCGGTAGCGCTCGGCGATCGCGTGGCGATACAGCCTGCGCACGGTGTCGTAGCCGGCCAACGCGCTGACCAGCATCATCAGCGTGCTCTTGGGCAGATGGAAGTTGGTCAAGAGGCCGTCCACCACGCGGAACTGGAAGCCCGGCGTGATGAAGATCTCGGTCTCGCTGGCGCCGGCCTGCAGCGTGCCGCCGCGTGCCGCCGACTCCAACGCCCGCAGGCTCGTGGTGCCCACCGAGATCACGCGGCCGCCGGCAGCACGCGTGGCGGCAATCGCCTCGACCGTGGCGGCCGGCACCTCGAACCACTCGCTGTGCATCTTGTGATCGGCGATGCTCTCCACCCGCACCGGCTGGAAGGTGCCGGCGCCAACATGCAGAGTCACGCTGGCGGTCTGCACGCCGCGCGCGGCCAGGGCCGCCAGCACGCCTTCATCGAAATGCAGGGCGGCGGTCGGTGCCGCCACGGCACCTGGGTTGCGGGCAAAGACGGTCTGATAACGCCGCACATCATCGGCCGAGTCCTCATGCTCGATGTAGGGCGGCAGCGGCACATGCCCATGGGCTTCGAGCAGCTGGAACGGATCGGCCGAGAAGCGCAGGTGGAACATGCCGTTGTCCGGCCCGCAGCGGCCCAGCACCTCGGCGTCGAAGGCCTCGGCAAACCGGACCGTCGAACCCGGCTTCGGAGACTTGCTGGCGCGCACATGGGCCCAGACCTCGTGCGTGCCCGGCAGCACGCGCTCGACCAGTGCCTCGACCGCGCCGCCACTGGCCTTGTGGCCGTAGAGCCGGGCCTTGATCACCTGCGTGTCGTTGAAGACCAGCAGGTCGCCGGGATTCAGCAGACTGGGCAGATCGCGGAACACGCGATCCACCGGCTCGGCCGTGCGGCCATCGAGAAGGCGCGAGCCACTGCGCTCGGCCGCCGGATGCTGGGCAATCAGTTCAGGCGGCAGCTCGAAATCGAAATCGGCGACCGTGTAGGAGCGGGGCAGGGACATGGGATTGAGGGCCGGACGGACCCGTACCAATGGGGTTGGGCCGCGATTCTCCCATGCGCAGGCTGCTTGAGCCTGCTCAAGGAAACCCGCCCCGCCCGGTGAGAGCATGGACCTATCGACCCACTCAGCAAGGAGATTCCATGTCGCTGTTCCACGCCGTCGCCTGGCTCGATCACCAGCAGGCCGAGGTCCATCAGTTCGACGACAGCCACGTCGAGAGCGAGAAGATCAAGGCCCGTTCCCAGCATTCGCGCAGACACGGCAGCGCGGTTCGCACCGAGCACGAGTTCTATGCCGAGGTCTGCACCGCGCTGGAGGGCATTGCCGAGGTCCTGGTGTGCGGCAACAGCACCAGCCTCAGCGATTTCCGTCACTACGTCGTCAAGCACCGGCCGTCGCTGCAGGAGCACATCGTCGGCTTCGAGCCGGTGGACAAGCCCAGCGACGGCCAGTTGCTTGCTGCGGCCCGGCGCTACTTTCGCAAGCATGACCGGATGGCAGGTACGCCGGCGCCGGTCTGAGTCGGCAGGGCGCTCTCGGGCCGCCCGCGCTGCGGCGAGAATCCGCCCATGCCCGAGGCTCCCGCATCTGTCAGCGCCACCGCCAGCAAGCCCAAGTCCGCGCCGCGCAAGGCCATGGAGCGGCTGGGCCTCGTCCGCGACATCGACCTGGCCCTGCACTTGCCGCTGCGCTACGAGGACGAAACCCAGCTGACGCGCATAGCCGCGGCACGCGAGGGCGACACGGTGCAGTGCGAGGGTGAGGTGATCGCCTCGCGCATCGAGCTGCGTGGCCGGCGCCAGCTGCTCGTGACCATAGAAGACGAGAGTGGCGAGCTGCTGCTGCGCTTCCTGAACTTTTATCCGTCCCAGCAGAAGCAGATGGCGCAAGGCCAGCGGCTGCGCGTGCGTGGCGAGCTGCGGGGCGGCTTTTTCGGGCGCGAGATGGTGCATCCGGTGGTCAAGGCGGTGGACGATGACACGCCGCTGGCGCAAGCCCTGACCCCCGTCTACCCGGCCGGCGCGGGCCTGCCGCAGAGCTATCTGCGCAAAGCCATCGAGGCGTCGCTGAAGCGCGCGCCGCTGGAAGAGCTGCTGCCCCCCCGCACCGTGCCGCCGCAGCTGCCGGCGCTGCGCGAGGCGCTGCATTTCCTGCACCACCCACCGCCGCGCGTGCCGCTGAGCACGCTGGAGGACCACACGCACCCAGCCTGGCAGCGGCTCAAGTTCGAGGAGCTCCTGGCCCAGCAGCTGAGCCAGCTCAAGGCCCAGCGCGAGCGCGCCCACCTGAAGGCGCCGGCCCTGCGCGCGCGCCGCGAAGGCCTGCCCGAGCAACTGCTGCGCCATCTGCCTTTCCAGCTCACAGGCGCGCAGCAGCGTGTGGTCGAGGAGGTGGCGCAAGACCTGGCACTGCCGCAGCCCATGCACCGCCTGCTGCAGGGCGACGTGGGCTCGGGCAAGACCGTGGTGGCGGCGCTGGCGGCGGCAGTCTGCATGGACGCCGGCTGGCAATGCGCGCTGATGGCGCCGACCGAAATCCTCGCCGAGCAGCATTTCCGCAAGCTGATCGCCTGGCTGGAGCCGCTCGGTATCCAGGTGGCCTGGCTGACCGGCTCGGTCAAGGGCAAGGCGCGCCAGAAGATGCTGGACGCCGTGGCTTCTGGCGAGGCCAACCTGGTGGTGGGCACGCATGCGGTGATCGAGGACAAGGTCTCGTTCGCCAAGCTGGGCCTCGCGGTGGTCGACGAGCAGCACCGCTTCGGCGTGGCCCAGCGCCTGGCCTTGCGCAAGAAGCTCGCCTCGCAGGCGCTGGAGCCGCATCTCTTGATGATGAGCGCCACGCCGATACCGCGGACGCTGGCGATGACCTACTTCGCCGACCTCGACGTGAGCACCATCGACGAGCTGCCGCCCGGCCGCAGCCCCATCGTCACCAAGGTGTTCGGCGACGCCAAGCGCGACGAGGTGATCGCCAAGATCCGCGATGCGGTGGAGCAGGGGCGGCAGGTCTACTGGGTCTGCCCGCTGATCGAGGAATCGGAGGCGCTGGACCTGAAGAACGCGACCGACACGCATGCCGAGCTCTCGGCGGCGCTGGCCGGCCAACCGGTGGGCCTCTTGCACGGCCGCATGCCGCCGGGCGAGAAGGCCGCCGTGATGGCGCAGTTCAGCGAAGGTGCGACGAAGGTGCTGGTGGCGACCACGGTGATCGAGGTCGGCGTCGATGTGCCGAACGCGAGCCTGATGGTGGTGGAGCATGCCGAGCGCTTCGGCCTCTCACAGCTGCACCAGCTCCGCGGCCGCGTGGGCCGGGGCGCGGTGGCCAGCGTCTGCGTGCTGCTCTACACCGGGCCCTTGTCGGACACCGGCAAGTCGCGGCTCAAGGCCATGGCCGAGACCACCGACGGTTTCGAGATCGCGCGCCGCGATCTCGACATCCGCGGGCCCGGTGAGTTCATGGGCACGCGTCAGAGCGGTGCCGAGCTCTTGCGCTTTGCCGACCTGCAGGAAGACGCGCCGCTATTGAAAGCGGCGCGGGCCCTGGCACCGCGCCTCTTGGATGAGCATCCGGAAGCGGCCCGCCGCCAGGTCGAACGCTGGCTGGGCGGCAAGGCCGAGTTCCTCAAAGCTTGATGAAGTTTTTGACTTCCTTGATGAGCCAGTCGGCGTCGTCCCACATCAGGAAGTGGTAGCCGGCTTCGCTCAGCTTGATGTCCACGCCTTTCAGGTTGGCGTACTGGGTTTCAAAGATCTGGCGCGTGCTTTCCTTGGTGGCGCCCATGGGCTGGTAGGCGGCCCAGGAGCCGAGCAGCAGCGTCGGCACCTGGATCTTCTTGAGGGCGGGGCGCAGGTCCGTGCCCCACAGCTCGGTCATCGATTGAGCTGTCGTGGCTCGGTCGCTGGCCAGGCCCCATTCGGTGATGCGCTCGGCACCCTTGGTGCTGCGCGTCATGCCGGGCGCCATCATGCGGATCTGGTTGGCGCTTTGCTCTTCGCTGGCCGCCAGCATCTGCTGACGCATGGCCTGCAGCATGGGCTTGACGCTCGCTTCCGTGGCATTCGGGTCGCGCGCCGCGCCCATGAAGGCCAGGGAATCGACGATCACCAGGCGCTCGAAGCGCGTTGGCGCCTCGCTGCCCAGCATCAGGGCCAGGGCGCCGCCGAGGCTGTGACCCATCACCACCGGCTGTGCCAGTTTCTTGTCGTCCACATAGGCCAGCAGCTCGTCGCGCATCGTGCTCAGCCATTGCTCCTTCTGCACCGGCTTGGCGCCGGCGAAGCCCGGCAGCTGGACGATGTGGCATTGCACTTGCGGCTGCAGGGCGGCGCAGGTCTCGGTCCAGACCGAGGCGGCGCTGTTCAGGCCCGGGATCATCAGCACCGGCTTGCCCGTGCCGACCACCTGCACCTGCAGGTCGCGGAAGCTGGTGGCCGGCGCAGCTTCCGGCGTGGCCGCCTGGCTGCGGCCGCTGCTGATGCCGGTGATGATGGCGATGGCCAGGATGAACCAGGGGGCGCGGGTCTTGAAACCGGTCTTGAGGCTGGCCTTGAGCGGGGTCTTCTGCATGATGTTTTCTCCTCCTGTGGGTTGACAGTGGAGCGGACTGTGCCGGGCCGCCTGCCGGCCAGCCGCCGGCCTGCGACGAATGGCAAGCGCGTGCGATCAATGGCGGATGGCAGGGGCGATCGGCAGGCAGCCCCTGCGGGTCAGCGACAGAGGCTGCTGGCCGGCGGCGTGCCGGTCACATGGCCGTCGCTGAGCGTGCGCAGGAAGCACTCCAGGTCCTGCAGGTCCAGCGCGGTCATGGGCGGCTTGTCACCGGGCTTGTGGCCGTTGAAGGGCGCCTTGGTCGAGAGGTTGGCGCGGTAGCGCGGCGGCAGGTCGTCGAACTTCCGCACCTGGCCGGCCTGGCTCGGGTACCAGCGCTCGGGCTGGGTGTCGCGCGTGTTGTAGAAGTCCAGCACCTGGGCCAGCGTGCTGAAGATGCCGTTGTGAAAGAACACGGGCCGCTGCGCCACGTTGCGCAGGCCCGGCGTGCGGAACAGGCCGCAGAGGTCGTCGCGCTGGGCCAGGTCCGTGCGCTGCGGGCCGCAGAGGCCGAGGTCGAAATAGGCCGGGTTCTCGTTGGCCGGGATGCTGGCATTGCGTGGCACGCCGAGGGCGGCATAGCCGAAGTTGGTGAACAGTGGCGGCTTGCCGCCGACCGGCGTGTCGTCATGGCAGGCGACGCAGGCGCCGCGTGCCGGGTCGCGGAACACCTGCTGACCGCGCAGCTCGGGCGCCGTAAAACGCTCGCGGCCGGACTGCACCTGGTCGAACTTGCTGTCGTAGGGATGCAGGCGCGGGTCTTCCTGCTGGAAGGCCTGCAGCGCCTGCTCCAACTGCGCCACGGTGGTGGCTGCGTCGGCCGTGCTGCCGAACACGGCATTGAAACGGGGCGCGATCACCGAGGCGCGGATGCGCCGGCCCAGCTGATCGGCATTGGCGTTGTCGAACTCGCGCAGGTTGAACAGCACGCCATGCGATTGCGCTGCCAGCGAGTCTTCGCGGCCGTCGGCGGTCAGGCCGCCACTGAGCGTGCTGATCTCGAAGACCGGCTGGCGCTCCAGGTAGCGGATCGAGGGGGACGAGCGCAGGCCGAACTCGGTCTCGAACTGGCCGCCAATCTGCACGGCCAGCGCATTCGGTGGGCCATGAGCGAAAGCCGGGTCGTGGCAGGTGGCGCAAGACATGCGGCCCGAGCCCGACAGGGTGCGGTCGTTGAAGGCGGCTTCGCCCAGCTGCGCCAAGGCACTGAGCGCGGGCGGCGGGGCGGGTGCCGGTGTCGGGGCCGGCGCGGGAGCTGGCGATGGCGCCGGGCTGGGCGCGGCGCTGCCGCCTCCACCGCCGCAGGCCGACAGTGCCAGCAGCCCAGCGAGCAAGCCGACTTGCAGGCCGGCTGGCCGACCCTGGTGTTTGTGCGATCTGCATTTCATGGCGGGCCGATGCTACCCTCTGCCGCCCCAAGTCCGTGCCTCGACGCGCGGCGGCTTGATCAAGCATTCAGATGGAGGAGACGCGCCTTGAACGAAGCGATGAAGACCCGCCGCGAACTGCTGGCCCTGGGCTTGCCCGTGTTGCTGGCCGGCTGCGGCGGTGGAGGCGGCAGCGCCGCGCCGACGCCCGCACCCGCACCCGCACCCGCACCCGCACCCACGCCGGCACCCACGCCTACTCCCACGCCGGCACCCACGCCCGCTCCCAGCCCCACCCCCGTCGCCCCGGCCTGGGCCGGCTATGCCGGCAACGCCCAGCACCAGGCGCTCAGCAGCGTCGCCAGCCAGCCGCTCAAGCGCATCGTCTGGAGCAAGCCGGTTGACCTGGCGCCGCCCTATCGCACCGGTGGTGCGCTGCTGATCCACTACGGCTCGCCCGCCATCTCGGCCGCCAACACGGTGCTGCTGCCGGTCAAGACCAGCACGGCCGGCGACTTCCAGGTGCGGGCCTACCTGGGCAGCAATGGCACGGAGCTGTGGACGCAGGCCACCGCCTATTCGCTGCCTGCCAGCAGTTGGACGCCCAGCTTCAACATCGCGCTGGACCGCAGCAAGCGCGTCTACATGCCCGAGTCCGGCGGACGCCTGCTGCGCCGCGACGACGTGGACCTGGCCACCGGCGCCGTCACCCGCATCGCCTTCTACGGCAATGCGGTCTACACGGCCAATGCAGCGGCCCTGGATGTGCAGGTCAAGATCAACACGCCGCTGACGGTGGACGACGCCGGCAATGTCTTCTTCGGCTTCATCGCCACGGCCGGCAACCCGGCCAACTTGAGCAGCGGCTTTGCGCGCGTTGCGGCCGATGGCACGGGCCTGTGGATGGGCGCGGCCGCGCTGGCCGGCGACAACGCCATCTCCAAGCCGGCGATGAATGCGGCGCCGGCCCTGTCGCTGGACCAGAAGACGCTGTACGCGGTGGTCAACACCGCGCCGGTGAGCGGCCAGATCCAGACCGGCTACTTGCTGGCCCTGGATGCCACCACGCTCACGCTGAAAGCCAAGCAGGCGCTGCGCGAGCCGCGCAACAGCGGCCTGGCCTACATCATCGACAGCTCCACCGCCTCGCCCATGGTCGGCCCGGATGGCGACGTCTACTACGGCGTGCAGGACGGCGTGCGCCAGGACCACAACAGCCGCGGCTGGCTGCTGCACTTCGACGCGCTGCTGGCCACCGCCAAGATCCCCGGCTCCTTCGGCTGGGACGACACGCCCGCTATCGTGCCGGCCAGCGTGGTCACGAGCTACGCCGGCAGCTCCAGCTACCTGTTGCTGGTCAAGTACAACAACTACTTCGGCATCGGCAGCGGCGATGGCCAGAACCAGATGGCGGTGATCGACCCCTTTGCCTCGCAGGCCGACCGCTTCGTCGTCGGCGCGCCCGGCGTGCAGGTGATGAAGGAGATCCTGCTGGTCACCGGCCCGACGCTGGATGCCGACACCCCGGGCGGCGTGCGCGAATGGTGCGTCAACACGGCCGTGGTCGACCCGAAGACCGGCTCGGCCCTGGTCAACAACGAGGACGGCCGCATCTACCGCTGGGACCTGCGGACCAACCAGCTGACCGAGGCCGTCAAGATGAACGACGGCATAGGCCAGGCCTACACGCCGAGCCTGATAGGTCCGGACGGCCTGGTCTACGCGATCAACAACGCCCAGCTGCACGCGATCGGCAGCTGAGCGATCGCTCGGCGCTCAGCTCGCGGCGATCTCGATCACGGCGCTGGGCTCCACGCCCAGGGCCTCGTGACTGACCACCAGGCAGAGTCGCTCGCTCCAGCGGGCGGCCTCGGCCAGTGCCTCGCGCAGATGGGCGTGTGAGGCGGCATCGAGCGCGATCAGCGGTTCGTCCAGCAGCAGCACCCGCGTGCCCAGTGCCAGCGCTGCCGCGAGCGCGGCCTTGTGCTGCGTGCCGGTGGACAGGTTGCGCAGCGGCTGATTCAGGAAGGGCTGCAGGCTGAAGCCCTCGACATGGCGTTGCCAGGCAGACGCGTCGGCATGCGGGTAGAGGCGGGCCAGGAAGCCGAAGCGCTCGGCCGGGCTCAGGTGCTCGAACGGCGGCGGTTCGGCGGCGACGAAAAAGACCTGGCGGCGGTAGTCCTGCGGCTGCTTCACAAGGTCGATGCCGGCAATGCAGGCCGTGCCCCATTGCGGCTGCAGCGCACCGGCCAGCAGCTTGAGCCGCGTCGACTTGCCCGTGCCATTGGGGCCGCGCAGCCAGCAGAGGCCGGGGCCGAAATCCTGGCTCCACAGGTCGACGATGCGGCGCCGCTCGTAGGCAAAGCTGAGCGAGGTGGTGGACAGCAGCGGGGTGTTCATCAGCATCAGCCCTTCAGGCATTCGGTGGCCAGCACGATCCAGACGGTGAGGAAGAGCAGCCAGCGGGCGGCGCGGACCTCGTCGCCGGCGCGGCCGGCGGCAGCGGGCAGGTAAAGCGTCAGCGCCGGCGCCAGCAAGCCCGCCGCGAGAAACAGCGGGCCGGCCAGCGGCGCGAGCGACCAGGGGCCGCACATCAGCATCGCCACGAGCAGCGGCCAGGCCAGCAGGGCCGGGCTCAGGGCCAGCAGGTGCTGGGCGTGATGCCATGCCTTGGCGGGCAAAGGCAGAGGCAGACTGGCGTCGGCCAGCGCCTGCAGATCGCGCCGGGCCAGGGTCATGCCGCGGCTGGCGCTCAGCAGGGCGATGCCGGCATAGGCGGCCAGCCACCAGCGCAAGTGCTCCGGCACCAGCCAGGCTTGTTGCAGGCACAGCAGCAGGGCGGTGAAGCAGGCCACGAGCCACAGGCCGAGGGCCCGGGCGGGGCCGCGCCACAGCGGTATCAGCAGCAGGGCGACCCAGACACGCGGTTGCCTGGACGCGGCCGTCCCGATGGTCAGCAGCTGTCCACGCCAGCGCCGCGGCTGGCGGCGCCAGCGCAGCAACAGCACGCCGAGCACCAGGCCGAGCAGCAGCGAAGCGAGCAGGGCCAGGGCGGAGCCGAGCCAGAGGCCGCGCATCCAGGCCGGCGCATGGAGGCGCCAACTGATCCAGGAGGCGAGGTAGAGAAAGGCCAGCGGTGCCTGCGTCAGCGCCACCACGGCGGCATCGGCCGTCCAGGCCGCGGTTCGTGCCAAGGGCAGGGCGCGCTCCGCCTCCATCCAGCGCCGGGGCAGCAGGGCCTCGCGCAAGGCCCAGGCCAGCAGCGTGGCGATCAGCGCATGGCCCGCCACGACGGCCATGCCAGGCAGGGCAGTCAGGCTGACCGCCCAGAACAAAGGCAGGGCCGGCCAACCAATGGCCTGGCCGGCGTAGTTGCCGAGCAAGGCCGCGAACACGGCCACGAAGGCGCCCCAGCGGCGCGCCAGGGCCCACAGCGCCGCCGCGCTGTAGCGCACGCGCATGTGGGCCGGGCTCATCTCAGAGCCTCATCACTTCAGCTGCTGGGCCCAGTACAGCAGCACCTCGGTGGCGGGCACTTCGGCGTTCGACACCCAGCGTGCCTCGACATTGATGGCGTCGATGGTGGGCAGGCCCGAGATCACCTTGCCGAACACGGCGTAGCCATTGCCGGTGCTGTCGCAGATCAGCTTGCCGAAGTCCAGGCAGCTGCTGTTGTCCACGGTGTTGAAGAAGAACTGCGAGGTGGCGGAGTTGGGCAGGTCGGTGCGGGCCATGGCGATGGTGCCGCGCACGTTGGACAGGCCCTTGTTGCTCTCCAGCACGATGGGGTTGTAGGTCGCCGTCTTGGCGTAGCCGCCGGTGATGAAGCCACCGCCCTGCACGACGAAGTCGCGCGGCACGCGGTGGAACACCGTGTTGTTGTAGAAGCCGTCCCGCACATACTTGAGGAAGTTGGCGACGGTGGCCGGCGCCTTGTCGGCGTAGAGCTCGATCACGACTTCGCCATCGCTGGTCAGCATGCAGACGGTGGCCGAGGCGGTGCTGGCGTTGGAGGCCGCAATGCCGGCGGCGCTGCAGGCCGTGGTGGGTGCCGTGGGCTTGGGATTGGGCTTGACGGCCACCGGCGTGGTCGTGCCGCCGCCGTCGCTGCCACCACCACCGCCGCAGGCGGACAAAACGAGGGCAGCAGCCAGCGCGACCGCCGAGGCGGCCAGGGTCTTCTTGTCGAAACTCATGGGATGGGAAGAAATCCGTTAGCAGGAAGCCCGACTTCAGGCTTCGATGTTGTCGATCAGGCGCGTGGCGCCCAGCTTGGCTGCCGCCAGGGCGACCAGCGGCTCACCCTCAACGGGACTGCCGAGGTCGCGTTGACGGCGCAGCACCACATAGTCGGGTTGCCAGCCATGTGCGGACAAGTGTCGCAGGGCATCCGCCTCGAGCTGGGCGAGATCGCGCTCGCCGCCTTGCCAGCGTGCGATCAGCGCGCGCAGCGTGGCTGATAGGCGCAAGGCCTCGGCCTTCTCGGCATCGCTCAGGTAGCCGTTGCGGGATGACAGGGCGAGACCCTGCTCGCTGCGGCAGGTCTCGCCGCCAATGATCTCGATCGGCAGGGCCATCTGCGCCACCATGCGGCGGATGACCATCAGCTGTTGGTAGTCCTTCTTGCCGAACACGGCGATCTGCGGCTGCACGATGTTGAACAGCTTGTGGACCACGGTGCTGACACCGGTGAAGAAGCCGGGCCGGAAATGGCCTTCCAGCATGTCGGCGAGCTCGGCCGGCGGCTGCACCTTGTAGCCTTGTTGCTCGGGATACAGCTCGCGCTCATCCGGCGCGAACACGTAATCGCAGCCGGCACCCTCCAGCAACCGGCAGTCGTTCTCCAGCGTGCGCGGATAACGGTCGAAGTCCTCGTGCGGC
Organism: Pelomonas sp. V22; assembly: GCF_030014915.1. GTDB lineage: Bacteria > Pseudomonadota > Gammaproteobacteria > Burkholderiales > Burkholderiaceae_C > JAUASW01. The sequence goes on along the minus strand of NZ_JAGIXS010000008.1, from coordinate 185,026 downwards.
AGGAACTGCAGGCGGTTGACGAAGATGCTGGCGATGACCGGGCCTGGGGTCGCGGCACGCGCCTGGCGCACCAGGGCCAGATGGCCCTCATGCAGATTGCCCATGGTCGGCACGAAGGCGCGGCCGGTCTTGCCTGCAAGCTCGGCGCGCAGCTCCGCGATGGTGTGGACGATTTTCATCAAAGAGTTCCGTATCGATACGCTCGATCAGCGATCGCAGGGGCAGCGCCGAGCCAAGCGGCACCCATGGAACCGGCTTTGCCGGGCCATCGGGTGCGCCCCCTTGAGGGGGTGGCGCGTGAGCGCCTCGGGGGTGGTCATGTCAATACCCGTGCAGGTCGTCTTGAGGGAAGGTCTGGGCCTTCACTTCCGACACATAGCGGCGCACCGCGTCCTGCACGGACGAGGCGCCCTGCATGAAGTTCTTGACGAAGCGGGGGCGGCGGCCGGGCGTGATGTCCAGCATGTCGTGCAGCACCAGCACCTGGCCCGAGCAGCCGACGCCGGCGCCTATGCCAATCACCGGGATCTGCAGCTCGGCCGTCAGTTCGGCGGCGAGCGTGGCCGGCACCATTTCCAGCACCAGCATCTGCGCGCCGGCGGCGGCCAATTCATGGGCCTGCTTCTTGAGAAGAGCGGCGCCGGCTTCGTCGCGACCCTGCACCTTGTAGCCGCCGAGGGCGGTGACCGTCTGCGGCGTGAAGCCGAGGTGGGCGCAGACCGGGATGCCGCGCTCGACCAGGAAGCGCACGGTCTCCGCCGTCCAGCCGCCGCCTTCGAGCTTGACCATGTGGGCGCCGGCCTTGACCAGGGCGGCGGCGCTCTTCCAGGCTTCGGCCGTGGAGGCCTGGTAGCTGTCGAACGGCAGGTCGCCGATCACCCAGGCGCTTCTGCGGCCCCGGGCCACGCTGGCCGTGTGATAGACCATCTCGGCAAGGCTGACCGGCACGGTGCTGCTCTGGCCTTGCAAGACGTTGCCCAGCGAGTCTCCGACCAGCAGCACGTCGACGCCGGCCTCGTCCAGCAGGCTGGCGAAGGCGGCGTCATAGCAGGTCAGCATGGCGATCTTGTCGCTGTTCGCATGCATGTCCAGCAGGCGTTGCAGCGTGACCGGCTTTCTCTCGGATGTCGTGTTCATGGGCGCTGGGCGCCCGAAAGGGGCGCGGGATGACAGGCGGGCGCAGTGTAGCGGGGGCACTCCGGGTTTGCACGGAGGGGCGCTCGGGTTAGGCTGCGCCCTCAAGACGTGGAGCCTGCATGACCCTGACCGAGTTGCGTTACATCGTCGCGGTGGCCCGCGAGCGGCATTTCGGCCGCGCGGCCGAGGCCTGCTTCGTGTCGCAGCCGACGCTGAGCGTGGCGATCAAGAAGCTGGAAGAGGAGCTGGACGTCAAGATCTTCGAGCGCGGCGCGGCCGAGGTCTCGGTGACGCCGCTCGGTGAGGAGATCGTGCGCCAGGCCCAGTCGGTCATCGAGCAGGCCAGCGCGATCAAGGAGATCGCCAAGCGCGGCAAGGACCCGCTGGCCGGCGCCTTGCGCCTCGGCATCATCTACACCATCGGCCCCTACCTGCTGCCGGCCCTGGTCAAGCACAGCATCGAGCTCTATCCGCAGATGCCGCTGATGCTGCAGGAGAACTTCACCGTCAAGCTGCTGGAGATGCTGCGCACCGGCGAGCTGGACTGCGCCATCATGGCCGAGCCCTTCCCGGACACGGGCCTCGCCATCGCGCCGCTGTACGACGAGCCCTTCGTCGTGGCCGTGCCGGCCACGCATCCGTTTGCCGAGCTCAAGAGCATCAGCGCCGCCGAGCTGAAGAAGGAAACCATGCTGCTGCTCGGCACCGGCCACTGCTTCCGCGACCATGTGCTGGAGGTCTGCCCCGAGTTCGCGCGCTTCTCGTCCGACGCCGAGGGCATACGCAAGAGCTTCGAGGGCAGCTCGCTGGAGACCATCAAGCACATGGTGGCCTCGGGCATGGGGGTAACGGTCGTGCCGAGCTTGAGCGTGCCGCGTGACCCTTCGCCGCATCTGCGCTTCATCCCCTTCGAGGCGCCGATCCCGAGCCGCCGCGTGGTACTGGCCTGGCGCCGCACCTTCACGCGCTACGAGGCCATCGCCGCGCTGCGCAACGCGATCTACGCCTGCGAGCTGAGCGGCGTCGAGCGCCTGTCCTGAGCGGCGAAAATACGGGCAAACCCGGCCCTCCATTTGCGGGCATGGCGGGCGCAAGTCGCACCAATCGCCCTTATGCTGCGCCCGCACCGTCAGCGGTCGAGCATTAATGCACAGAACCGCCGCGGCGTCGGTCGCCGGCCAGCCCGGCCGATCGTCCAGCAACAAGACTGAATCCGAGGGATCACCACCATGATCAAGAACCGTACCGCCCTGGTGGCGGCACTGGCAGCCGCTGCATTTGCAGCCGCCAACCCCGCCCTGGCCCTGGACACCCGCACCGTTTCCGGCAGCTATGGCGACCTGAGCTGGACCGCCCAGAGCAACATCGTCGGCGTGACCTCCACGGCCACCGGCGCCGCCGGTGGTGATCCGCGCTACTTCGCCGCGATGCCGCAGTACAGCGGCGTGGCCACCCTGATCATGAATTACGGCGCGGGTGGTTCCTTCATCTGCACCGGCTCGCTGATGGCCGACCGTCGCACCATCCTGACCGCCGCGCACTGCGTCAGCAACGGCACGGCCGAGCGTCCGCTGAGCACCAGCGTCTATTTCTACAACGGCAGCAACCCGGACACCTTCCCGTCCTCCACGCCCAGCTTCAGCTACGGCGTCAGCAACTACACGGTGCACTCGGCCTACACCGGCCATGTGATCGACCAGAACGACATCGCCATGCTGACCCTGGACAACTGGGTCGACTCGTCGATCAGCACCTACGACCTGTACACCGGCGACCTGACCGGCCAGGGCTACAACATCGCCGGCTACGGTGGCCGCTCCGACACCGGCGGCAACGCCGGCGCCAACCTCGGCACGGGCCGCCTGCGCCAGGGCGACAACCGCTACGACTTCCGCATGGGCGATGCCGACTTCCTGTATCCGGATGGCCGCACCGTCTGGAGCGACGTGCTGGGCGAGCCCTCGTCGCAGATCGAGTACACCTACCTGGCTGACTTCGACAACGGCAAGAGCGCCAACGATGCCAGCTGCCGCACCGTGGTGCTGGGCCTCGGCGTGCCGGCCTCGAGCAAGTACTGCGACCTGGGCGTGGGCGCCGACGAAGTGTCCAGTGCCGGTGGCGACTCCGGCGGCCCCGAGTTCGTCGACGGCAAGATCGCCTCGGTGACCTCGTTCGGCCTGAGCTTCGGCAGCTACTACGGCGATATCAAGTCTGGCCTGAACAGCAGCTTCGGCGAGTTCAACGGCTTTGTGCCGACCTCCATCCATGCCGACTTCATCCGCTCCAGCTTCGTGCCGGAGCCGGCCAGCCTGGCGCTGGTGGGCCTCGGCCTGCTGGGCCTGGGCGTGAGCCGCCGCAAGAAGCAACAGCAGGGCTAAGCGCTCGTTGTCCTGCGAATCGGGGCCGCCTCCAGGCTGGAGGCGGCCCCTTCTTTTTGCCTATCGCGGCGGTTGAGGCATTCAAATTGCCAGGTCTCCGGCCCTCCAATATCGTTCCTGCCATCGCAGCCCGTCTGCATCCCGCGGAGAGAACGAATGAGCAAGACCGAAGCCCAATCCGAAAGCAAGTGCCCCTTCCACCACGCAGCCGGTGGCGGCACCACCAACAAGGACTGGTGGCCGAACCAGCTGCGCGTGGACCTGCTGAACCAGCATTCCAGCAAGTCCAACCCGCTGGGTGAAGGCTTCAATTACGCCGAGGAATTCAAGAAGCTGGACTACAAGGCCCTGAAGGCCGACCTGGTCAAGCTGATGACCGACAGCCAGGACTGGTGGCCGGCCGACTTCGGCCACTACGGCCCGCAGATGGTGCGCATGGCCTGGCATGCCGCCGGCACCTACCGCACCCTGGACGGTCGCGGCGGTGGCGGCCGTGGCCAGCAGCGTTTTGCGCCGCTGAACTCCTGGCCCGACAACGTCAACATCGACAAGAGCCGCCGCCTGCTCTGGCCGATCAAGCAGAAGTACGGCCAGAAGATCTCCTGGGCCGACCTCTTCATCCTCGCCGGCAACGTGGCGCTGGAGAGCATGGGCTTCCGCACCTTCGGCTTTGCCGGCGGCCGGGAAGACGTGTGGGAACCCGATATGGACGTCAACTTCGGTGCCGAAACGAGCTGGCTCGCGACCGACAAGCGCTTCCATGGCGATAGGGACCTCGACAAGAACCTCGCGGCCACCCACATGGGCCTGATCTACGTGAACCCGGAAGGCCCTAACGCCAGCGGCGACTACCTGGCGGCGGCCAAGGACATCCGCGCCACCTTCAACAACATGGCCATGGACGACGAGGAAATCGTCGCCCTGATCGCCGGTGGCCACACCTTTGGCAAGGCCCATGGCGCCGCGCCCGAGCACCACAAGGGCCCCGAGCCGGAGGGCGCCGCGATCCACGAGCAAGGCCTCGGCTGGACCAGCAACTTCGGCAGCGGCCACGGCAAGGACACGGTGTCGAGCGGCCTCGAAGTCACCTGGACCAAGACCCCGGCGCTGTGGAGCAACAACTTCTTCGAGAACCTGTTCAAGTACGAATGGGAGATGGTCAAGTCGCCGGCCGGCGCCAAGCAATGGGTGGCCAAGGATGCCGAGGAGGTGATCCCCGATGCGCATGTGAAGGGCAAGTTCCACAAGCCCACCATGCTGACCACCGACCTGACGCTGCGCTTCGACCCTGAATTCGGCAAGATCTCCCAGCGCTTCCTCGAAGACCCGCAGGCCTTTGCCGAAGCCTTTGCCCGCGCCTGGTTCAAGCTGACCCACCGCGACATGGGCCCCAAGGCCCGCTACCTGGGCCCCGAGGTCCCGAAAGAAGAGCTGCTGTGGCAGGACCCGCTGCCGGCGGCCACGCTCAAGCCCACGGCGGTTGATATCGCCGATGCCAAGGCGCGTATCGCGGCCTCGGGCCTGTCGGTGTCCGAACTGGTCTCGGTGGCCTGGGCCTCGGCCTCCACCTTCCGGGGCGGCGACAAGCGCGGTGGCGCCAATGGCGCGCGCCTGGCCCTGGCGCCGCAGAAAGACTGGGCGGTCAACCAGGGTGTCGCCAAGGCCGTCGCTACGCTCAAGGGCATCGCCGGCAAGCTCTCGCTGGCCGATGTGATCGTGCTGGCCGGTGGTGTCGGCATCGAGCAGGCCGCCAAGGCGGCGGGTGTGTCGCTGGACGTGCCGTTCGCGCCGGGCCGCGTGGATGCCACGCAGGCGCAGACCGATGTCGAGTCCTTTGCCGTGCTGGAGCCGGTGGTGGACGGCTTCCGCAACTACGGGGCCGGCAAGCTCGGCGCGGCCACCGAAGCCCTGCTGATCGACCGCGCCCAGCTGCTGACGCTCACCGCACCGGAGCTGACTGCCTTGGTCGGGGGCCTGCGCGTGCTGGGCACCAACGCCGATAGCAGCGCGAACGGTCAGTTCACCAGCAAGCTCGGCACGCTCAGCAACGACTTCTTCGTCAACCTGCTGGACATGGCCACGGTCTGGATGCCCAAGGGCGGAGACACGGAGCTGTTCGAGGGCCGCGACCGCAAGACCGGCGCTGTGAAGTACACCGCCACGCGCGCCGACCTGGTGTTCGGCTCCAACTCGGTGCTGCGCGCTTATGCCGAGGTCTATGCCAGCGCGGACGGCAAGGACAAGCTGGTGCGCGATTTCGTCGCGGCCTGGGTCAAGGTGATGAACCTTGATCGCTTTGACTTGGCCTGATGGCAAGATCTGAGCCCATCGCAACCCGGAGTCGCCCCATGGCCAAGAAGCCCGCAGCAAGCATCAGCAGCATCAACATCGGCATCAGCGAGAAGGACCGCGCCGCCATCGCGGCCGGCCTGTCCAAGCTGCTGGCCGACACCTACACGCTCTACCTGACCACGCACAACTTCCACTGGAACGTGACTGGGCCCATGTTCAATTCGCTGCATGCGATGTTCATGGCCCAGTACACCGAGCTGTGGAACGCCGTGGACCCGGTGGCCGAACGCATCCGCTCGCTGGGCCATGTGGCGCCGGGCTCCTACGCCCAGTTCGCCAAGCTTTCCAGCCTGAAGGATGCACCGGCCACGCCACCCAAGGCGCTGGAGATGGTGCGCATCCTGATGCAAGGCCATGAGGGCGTGGCCCGTACGGCGCGCAGCCTGTTCCCGGCGGTGGAGAAGGCCTCGGACGAGCCGACGGCGGACCTCTTGACGCAGCGCATTACCGTCCACGAACAGACTGCCTGGATGCTGCGCAGCCTGCTCGAGGAGTAAGCCGACTCACGGCCGCCAGGCGCCCCACAGCGTCAGCGCGGCCGCAATGATCAGCGTCGCTCCCACGACCAGCGACAAGCCCCGTTGTGCGCCGGCCCCCGGCCCGGCCCAGCGCTGGGCGCCCGTCGCCAGCAAGGCCACGCCGCCGTAGATCATGAGCTGGTTGCCGGCAATGCTGGCGCTCAGCAGCAAGGCCTGCTGGCTCATGCTGCGCTCGGGCGTCTGCAGGAAGGCCGGGAACACGGCCAGCATGAAGGCATAGGCCTTGGGATTGAGCAGGCAGTTCAGCACGCCGCGGGCGAACACGCCGCCGCGCTGCGGCTCGGCGGGCAGTGATGACGACGCAGGCTCGGCGGCGCTCCGCGCAAACGCCGAGGCCGCAATGCCCCAGCCTATCCAGGCCATGTAGGCCGCGCCGGCCACCAGCAGCGCGTTGAAGGCGCCGGGCCACATCAGCATCAGGGCGGCGAGGCCGGTCACGTTCACGAGCACGTGCACCAGGCCGCCGGCCATGATGCCGGCCACGGCCAGCAGGCCGCCGCGCAGGCCGCGGGTGAGGGCGCTGCCGGCCACATAGGCCATGTCCAGGCCCGGCAGCAGGATCACGCCGAAGGTCAGCAGGAAGAACAGCCAGAGGCTGTGCGGGGTGGTGGCGTCCATGGGCGGGTTTCCGTTTGAAGAATGGCGGCCAGTCTAGGAAGCAAAGAGGACAAAATCGGTCCGCTATCAAACCACCGCCTCGTCATGAGCAAAGCCCCGTCCAAACCCACCGGCCGCGTGCTGGCCCTGCTGGAGATCCTGCAGTCGCAGCGCCAGGCCACGGGCCCCGAGCTGGCCGCGCGCCTCGGCGTGGAGCCACGCACCGTGCGGCGCTATGTGGGCCATCTGCTGGACCTGGGTGTGCCGGTGGAGACGCTGCGGGGCCGCGATGGCGGCTATGCGCTGGCAGCCGGTCACAAGCTGCCGCCGCTGATGTTCAGCCCCGAGGAGGCGCTGGCCCTGGCCATGGGCCTGCGTGCGGCGCGGGAGCTGGGGCTCGCTGGCATCCTGCCGGCCATCAGCAGCAGCCAGGCCAAGCTGGAGCGGGTGTTGCCGGTACCGGTCCGAAAGCGCATCGGCGATATCGATGCCGTGGTGGCGCTGGACCTGACGCGTCCGGCCCCGGTCGCCGGCGCAGGCATCGAGCTGTTGGCGCTGAGCGCCGCCGCGCGGGCCTGCCAGCGCGTGCGCATCGCCTATCTGGACGCCGCCCAGCTCGCCACCGAGCGCGACTTCGACTGCTATGGCCTGGCCTACCGCGGCGGCGCCTGGTATGCCGTGGGCCACTGCCACCTGCGCCGGGACCTGCGCTCGTTCCGGCTCGACCGCGTGCAATCGGTCGAGGCCCTGCCGGCCAGCTTTGGCCGGCCCGAGGGCTTCGACGTGCTGGCCTGGCTGCGCGAGTCCATCGCCACGCTGCCGCGCAGCCACGCGATCGAGCTGCTGCTGCAGACCGACCTGGCCACGGCGCGCCGCGCCCTGCCCTATCCGGAGCTGGGTGTGCTGAGTGAAGCGCGTGGTGGTGTGCGCCTGCGGGGCCAGGCCGATGACCTGGCCTCGATGGCGCGTTCACTGGCCGGCCTGCCGTTTGCGTTCCGCATCCTCAAGCCAGTGGCCTTGCGCCGGGCGCTGGCCGAGCACGCACGGGAGCTGCTGGCCTGCAACTCGTCGGACTGATTCGACGCTTGGTCGGCCCCTCGCTTGCCAATTGCCGGCCGCCCGGCATCATGCGCCGCACGCCACGCATCCCGCGTGGAAAACCGGATGGAAAGCCTCCCATGAACGCTTCTTCTCTGTGGACGCGCAGCCTCGCCGCGGCGGCCTTGGTGCTGGGCAGCGCCGCCGCCGTGGCGGCCGAGCCCAGCCGGGCCGAGCTGACCCGCCAGGTCGAGGCGCTGGACCAGGCCTTCTTCGACGCCTTCAACAACTGCAAGCTCGACAAGCTCAAGGACATGGTGGCCGAGGACCTGGAGTTCTTCCACGACAAGAACGGTCTGATGCGCTCGCGCCAGGCCTTCATCACTGCGGTCAAGAACAATGTCTGTGGCAAGTTCCGCCGCGAGCCCATCGCCGGCACCATGGTGGTCTATCCGCTGGAGAACTTCGGCGCCATCCAGATGGGCGACCACAAGTTCTGCACGCCAGACGGCAGCCGCTGCGAAGGCAAGGGCAAGTACGTGAACGTGTGGCAGCGCAAGGGCGAGCGCTGGGAAATGATGCGGGTGCTCAGCTACGAGCACCTGCCGCTGAGCGAGTGAAACTCAGGCGCGGGGCCGCGCCTTGAGGAAGTCCAGGTACTTCGGATCCTCGACCTCGAAGGCCTTGGCGCCGCCGCTCTTGTGGGCGGCCGCCAGCCATTCGGCCGCACCGGCTTCGTCGCCCAGCTCCAGCAGCGATTGCCCCAAGCGCAGCTGCACCAGCAGCTCGTCGCCAGCCTCCTCGAAGCTGTTGACGGCGGCCTGGAAGGTCTCGCGGGCCGACTCGTAGTCGTCGAGCAGGAACTGCATGTCGGCGATGGAGATCAGCAGGGCGAGTGCCTCGTCATGCTCGTCCCAGGGCTCGGGCACCAGGTCCAGGGCCTGCTCGAACAGGTCCAGCGCCGCCTCGAAGTCGCCTTCGTCGGCGTGGCTGTCGGCCTGCTCGACCAGCTTCTGAATAGCACTCACAAGACCGCCAGCAGGCCGACGATGCCGATACCGAGGGCGGCCAGCGCGTCGCCGGCGATCAGGCCACCGCCGACCAGGGAGGTCGGCTTCATGTCATCGGGCAGGGCTGCCTCGCTGGCCTTGGGCTTGGGTGTCAGCGCCTGGATCAGGCTGGCGACGATGCCGCCGGTGCCGAACCAGACGGCCGTCGGCCAGTTGACGAAGCCGCCGAAGGACGAGGCATAGGGGCTGGGCAGCAGCATGGTGTCGACGACGAAGTCCACCGCGAAGCCCGGCTTGCCGCTGGCCGCGAACTGCTGGTAGGCCTTGCGGCTGCGGATGAACTTGCGCAGGAACTCGGTCAGGATGCCGAGGGCGATGCCGATCAGGATGGCTTGCGTCTGGTAGGGCTTGGGGTCGGTGATGGAGCGCAGCGCCCCGACGAACTTGTAGGTCATGGCCGAGGTCCATTGCGAAGGCGCTTCCGAGGCGCTCATCACCGTCTGGTCCAGGCGCAGGATCGGATGGGCGGCCATGAAGAACTCAGCGATGGCCACCGTCATCACCGCGCCCAGTACGAGGCCAATGGCCTGGAAGCGGAACTGCAGCGCGCGGTTGGAACCGAGGCGCCAGCCGGTGGAGCGGTCCTGCTGCATGTCGCCGGCCACGCTGCAGGAGACGAAGACCACAGTCGCGCCCATCAGCGCGAGGATGGGGTCGTGCAGGCCCAGCGTGGCCATCAGGAGTACGGTCACGACGAAGGCAGAGGAGATCGGGTTCCAGTCGGTGAGGCCCAGCGAGATGCCGTTGACCAGGGCGAACAGGAAGACCAGCAGCACGGCGAACACCATGTAGCCGAAGGAGAGGTGGAAGAACTGCATGCCGGCGACCACCGTGGCCACGGTCCAGAAACCCACCCAGGCCAGCAGGCGCGGGATGCTGGCCTTGGGGCCGGTGCGTTGTTCGTCGGGCACCTGGACGCGCTCGCCCGGCTGGGCCAGCTGCTTGGCGATGCGCCAGAAGATCAGCGCGAGGTCGATGATGGCGGCGCCCAGCACCATGCCGAGGGCGATCAGGAAGGCGATCTTGCGGGTGGGCTCGTTCTCCTTGAGCCAGCCGATGGAGATGAAGTAGGGCGTCAGCGCCCAGAAGGCGCCAGCGCCGACGATGGCCGGCACGCCCACGCGGGCGCCGACGATCAGACCAGCGCCGAAGGTGGAGCAGCCGAACTCGCTCTTGGCGATCAGCTCCATCTTCTCGGGCGCAATGCCGAGGACGCGACCCACGACATCCAGCTTGTTCATGAACAAGCCGCCGAGCACCCCGAGGCCCATGCCGCCGAACAGGCGCGAGACCGAGCGGCGCAGCAGCTCCGGGTCGGTCAGCGCGCGCAGGATGTTGGCCACGGCGAGGCCGGAGGGGAAGGTCAGCTGCATGCGCTCCACCAGGATGGGCGTGTACAGCATGCCGATGCCGGCCGCCATCATGGCGATGCACATCAGGTAGCCCATCAGCTGCCAGTTGGGCACGGCCGGCATGCCCATCCAGACCATGGCCTGGATCAGGGCGCTCATGGCCATCATGCCGGCCACCGAGGCGGCCGTGGTCTGGATGTAGTTGGCGCCGTGGCGGCCCTCGGCGCCATAGCCATAGGTGACCACCGAGCCGAGGATGCCGGCGAGCACCTGGCCACCGACGAAGAAGCCGATCGAGAAGTTCATGAAGGCGGCCGTGATGCCGCCCAGCGGGCCCAGGATGAACATGCCAACGCAGGCCAGCAGGGTGTAGTAACCCCAGCTGCCGACGGGCGGCAGCCAGGCCCAGCGCCGGGTATCTCCGGCTGGGGCGATAGCAATGGAGGTCATGGGAGCCCAGGAAAACCCGAAATTTGCGATGGCGCGCATGATGCGCGTCCGCGCGGCCCGGATCGCTCCACAATTACCCCACCATGCCGGCCGCCACCCGCATCGCCATCCTGACGTTCGATGGCTTCAACGAGATCGACAGCTTTGTCGCGCTCGGCCTGATCGGGCGGCTGCGCGCCCAGGGCTTCCAGCCCGAGCTCTGCGGCCCTGGTGGCAGCGCCACCTCGATGAATGGCGTCCAGGTCCAGCTGCAGCGCCCGGTGGACTGGGCCAACGAGGCCGAGGTCGTGCTGTTCGGCTCCGGGCTCTACAGCCGCGCCATCGCCGAGAACTCGGCGCTGCTGGACCGCCTGCAGCTCGACCCGGTGCAGCAACTGATCGGTGCGCAATGCTCTGGCGTGCTCTTGCTGGCCCGCCTGGGCTTGCTCGGAGGTGCCCCGGCCTGCACCGACAGCACGACCCGGCCCTTCCTCATCGAAGCCGGCGTGCGCGTGCTCGAGGACGAGGCCTTCCATGCGCGGGGGCCCGTGGCTACCGCCGGGGGCTGCCTCGCGGCGCCCTACCTGGCGGCCTGGGTGATGTATGTCAAGGCGGGCGAAGCCCTGGCGCGGGAGGCGCTGGGGCGCTCGGCCCCGGTGGGCGAGCAGGCGGCCTATGTGGAGCGCCTGCTGGGCAAGATCCGACCCTTTGTGCCGGCGTCGGCCTGACGCCACGGCGCACAAGTGGGCGCTTGCCGCCCAAATTGCCCGGGAGCATCATGGTCCGGCCCACCTGCTTTTCTTTCAACTAGCTTTTTCGTTGGGAGTCGTCATGCATCCATTTGCTAATGGTTCTGGGTTTCAAACGGGCCTGCGGTCCTCGTGTCTTGGGCTGGCGCTGCTCGGCGCCGCAGCGGCGGCCACGGCCGGCGAGCTCAGCTTCACGGGCTTTGGCACCATCGGCGTCGGCAAGGCTTTCTCCGGGCCGCAGCAGCGCTACTTCGGTTTCGACTGTCCCTGTTACATCGCCAACTACCCGGACGTTGGCGTCTATGAAGACAAGTTCTCGCTCAAACCCGACACGCGCCTCGGCCTGCAGGCCAACTACCGGCTTGACGGGGGGCTGAGCTTCACCGGCCAGGTCACCGGCCATGGCGGCAACGACATGAAGCCGGCCGTCGACTGGGCCTACGGCTCCTACGCGCTGACCGATTCGCTGACGCTGCAGGCCGGCCGCAAGCGCCTGCCGCTGTTCGGCTACTCGGACTTCTTCCAGGTCGGCTATGCCTACCCCTGGATACGCCCGCCGGGCGACCTCTACGGCTGGCAGATCGTGGCTTACAACGGCGCCAACCTGCTGTTCCGCAAGAACTACGGCAGCCTCTCGGTGACGGCCAATGTCTGGGCCGGCAGCGAGAGTGACAAGGACAACCGCATGCTCGGCAAGATCTACTACGACGACCGCGTCAACGAGAAGTGGAAGAGCATCCTCGGCGGCTACGTGGAGCTGGGCACCGACTGGGGCACGGCCCGCTTCGTGATGATGACCAACAAGCTCGATCGCCTGGTCGGCGGCGCGGTCAACAAGAGCGGCGTGAAGCAGAACTTCTATGGCTTCACCTTCAACGTGGACCAGAACGACTGGGTGCTGCGCACCGAGATCAACCGCTTCGTGCGGCCCGATGCGCCCAAGGACATCTACAACGTCTACTTCGTCGGCGCTGGCCGCCGCTTTGGCGACTGGCTGCCCATGCTGACCTACTCGCGCTTCACCGAGGACTTCAAGGACGACCCCACGTCCAACGAGAAGCACAACACCCTGGCGGCCACGCTGCGCTGGGACTTCCGCGACAACATGGCCTTGAAGTTCGAGTACGACGTGTTCAAGGACAAGTCGGCCTTCCCCTTCATCGGGAACTCCAAGGCCCTGGCGGTCTCGCTGGACTTCACCTTCTGAGCGGCGAGGGCAAGATCATGAAGCACACACGCATACTCACGATCCTTTGCGCCTCGCTGATCGCTGGCCTCGTCAGTGCCGGCCCGGTCGTCGTGGCCAACCCCGGCATGGCCGGCAAGCCAGGGGCCGACGACATCAAGGCCGTCTTCCTGGGGCAGTCGAGCGCCCTGCCAGGCGTAGGCGCGGTTCAACCCGGCCTGCCCAAGGAGGGCAAGCTGCGCGAAGACTTTCTCTCCAGCTACGTCGGCAAGAGCAACCAGCAGTACAAGGCTGTCTGGACCCAGCTGATCTTCACCGGCAAGGCGCAGGCGCCCAAGCAGTTCGAGAACGAGGACGAGCTGAAGAAATGGATCGCCAGCACTCCCAATGGCATCGGCGTGCTGGACAGTAGCAAGGTGGATGGCTCGGTCAAGGTCATTGGCGGCCAATGAGGTCAGGCGCAGGGCCACGAGGCCAGACCTGAGGCTGCGGGGATAATCCGGGGTTCGCTCGCTTGTTTGCCCGTTTCGCGAGCCACCCGAATAAGACCTCAGCCTCATGTCCACCGATCTCGCCACCCGCATCGACGGCGAAGTGCGGCGCCGCCGCACCTTCGCCATCATTTCCCACCCCGACGCGGGCAAGACCACGCTGACCGAGAAGCTGCTGCTGTTCTCGGGCGCGATCCAGATCGCCGGCTCGGTGAAGGCGCGCAAGGCCTCGCGCCATGCGACCTCCGACTGGATGGAAATCGAAAAGCAGCGCGGCATCTCGGTCGCCTCCTCGGTCATGCAGATGGAGTACCGCGACTGCGTGATCAACCTGCTCGACACGCCGGGCCACCAGGACTTCTCGGAAGACACCTACCGCGTGCTGACCGCCGTGGATGCAGCCTTGATGGTGATCGACGCAGCCAACGGCGTGGAGCCGCAGACCCGCCGCCTCTTGCAGGTTTGCCGAGCCCGCAACACGCCCATCCTCACCTTCGTCAACAAGATGGACCGCGAGGTGCAGGACCCGCTCGCGCTGATGGACGAGATCGAGCGCGAGCTCGGCATGACTGTCGTGCCCTTCACCTGGCCGGTGGGCATGGGCAAGCAGTTCCATGGCGTGATGGACCTGCGCCTGCAGCGCATGCGCGTGTTCGCGCCGGGTGAAGACCGCGCGGCCGGCACCGAGGAAGTGCTGGAGGGCCTGGACAACCCGGCCTACGCCGAGCGCTTCGGCATGCAGTACGACAACGCGCAGGGCGAGATCGAGCTGGTGCGCGAGGCGGCGCCCGAGTTCAGTCTGGAGGACTTCCTTTCGGGCAAGCAGACGCCGATGTTCTTCGGCTCGGCCGTCAACAACTTCGGCGTGCAGGAAGTGCTGGACGCTCTCGTCGAACTGGCCCCGGCACCGGGCGAGCGCGCCGCCATGCAGCGCGTGGTCCAGCCCGAGGAGCCCAAGTTCACCGGCGTGGTGTTCAAGATCCAGGCCAATATGGACCCGGCCCACCGCGACCGCATCGCCTTCCTGCGCGTGGCCTCGGGCCATTTCGAGCGCGGCATGCGCCTGAAGGTCGTGCGCTCGGGCAAGGAGCTGCGGCCCAATACCGTGGTGAGCTTCCTGTCACAGCGCCGCGAGCTGCTGGACGAGGCCTTTGCCGGCGACATCATCGGCATCCCCAACCACGGCGTGCTGCAACTCGGCGACACCATCACCGAAGGCGAGGCCCTGCAGTACACCGGCCTGCCGTTCTTCGCGCCAGAAATGTTCCGCTCGGTGGAAGTGGCCGATCCGCTCAAGACCAAGCAGCTGCGCGAGGGCCTGCGCCAGCTTGGCGAGGAGGGTGCGATCCAGGTGTTCCGCCCCGAGGCCGGCAGCGTGCTGCTGCTCGGCGCCGTGGGCCAGCTGCAGTTCGAAGTGGTGGCCCACCGGCTCGAGCATGAATACGGCGTCAAGGCCCGCATCACGGCGGCCCGCTACAACGTGGCGCGCTGGGTCACCTGTGACGACATCGAAGGCCAGGGTGGCAGCGGCGAGAAGGAGCTGCGCCGCTTCATCGACCACAACGCCCACCGCGTGGCCTGGGACGCCGTCAATGCGCCCACCGTGCTGCTCGAGTACGCCGGCGAGCTGCGCGCCATGCAGGAGAACTGGCCGCGCATCCGCTTCCACGCGCTGCGCGAGCACGCGGGCCTCGTGTTCCAGCAGCGGATGGATGGCTGAGGCCGGCCCGGCCCGGACGCCCCCCGACCTGAGGGGGTGAGAACCACGGCCGGCCCCCTGATGTTTTGCTTCCCGCCCGCTTCCAAGGCAGGAGGAGTACCGCCCCTGGTCCTCCCCGCAACCCAATAGCTGGTGAGGAAGCCGCAATGCGCAAGCTCATTTCTCTGGCCGCCCTGGCGGTCCTGTCGCCGTCCGCCCATGCGACGCCCATCGAATACCGAGGCTACAGCCGCGACAGCGGCAGCCAGGTCATCAGCGGCGGCGGCCGCGAATGGCTGATGTGGACCGAAACCCTGGGCAAGTCGGTCGAATGGTTCCAGCTGGACCCGGCCGCCCAGGGCCTGCGCGATGCGGGCTGGCGTCTGGCCGGGCGGGAGCAGATGAACACCCTGTTCACCGACTTCGAGTTCGTCAAGGGCCACGCCTATGAGCGCTCCGACCTGTCCGAGGACTACGACATCGTGTTCTATGAGCGCAGCCAACGGCTGCTGGGCGAGCCCTTCCGTGCCTTCGTCGGCCTGTTTGGCGACACTTATGCTGCCTCGGGCCTAACGGCCGGCCCGCTGTGGACGACCCACATTGACCTGTCGTGGGCCTTGTATGAAACCAGTCTCGAAGGCCAAGCCGACACCCGCTTCGTGGGCTGGGTCTCAGACTGGCACTACAACGGTGAGCGGGCCGAGTTCCGGGCCGATGCCTCCATCAGCGATATGCCCGCGACCGTGCTCCCGATGCAGGTGGCCTATTTCGGCTCCCCGGGCCTGAGCCTGTATCGCGACGCCGCCCTGACCGTGCCCCTTCCAGGCAGCCTGCCCTTGTGCCTGCTGGGCCTGGCCGGGCTGAGGGTCGCCAGCAAGCGCCGCAGGGCCTGAGCCGGCGCGGCCGTCGACAGCGCCGTGGGTTGCGGGCTGGGAGCTCAAGCGCTCAAAAACGCCACTCGGCGCCCAGGCTCACCGAGTTGGTATGGGCGCGTGTGTAGCGCAGCGCCTCCAGCTTGATGCCGAACATCGGCCCGAAGTCGTAGGCCAGGCCGGCCCCCAGCGTGGCCTCGGTCTCACGGGCGGCGTGGGTGTTGCCGATGCCGCGTGCGTACTTGGTGCGGCCCAGCCCCAGGCGACCCATGGCCTTGAAGTTGCCATTGACCAGCGGCAGATAACCCAGGGCCGCCACGCCGGTGTGCGTGTCGGCCTGGGCAAAGTCCTTGCCCTGGAACAGGCCGCAAAACACGCCGCACAGGTCGCGGGCAAACAGCTCGACACCGAACTGCGGGTTGATGCGGTAGCCCAGCGTCGGGTCGGCAATCAGCGAGTTGTCGCGGTAGCGGGCATCGGGCCCGCGTACCCAGCTCTCGGTGACGCCGATGTAGACGCCCTGGTTGACCGTCACCCGGTCCTCGGCCTGGGCGGAACCCAGCAGCGTCATCGCTGCTACGAGGACCAGGGCGGCGCGCCCCTTGTCGTGCTTCTTGGACATGATCTCCCCTCCCGGTGAATCTTGGAGGGGAAATGTTAACCACCTTTTGGCGCGTCAAGCTTTGGGTTTGCCAAAGCTGAGGTCTTGATCAGCGGCGATGCGGGTTGTAAGGGCGGCGGTCGTAGCGGTCGGGCACGCCATCGCGGTCACTGTCGGGCTCGCAGCGCTCCAAGCGCTCGTGGCGGTGATGGTGGTGGCGCGAGCGGTATTCATAGCGGTCGGGGATGCCATCGGCATCGCGGTCCCAGCGTGTGGGTTCGCGGTAGACCGGGTAGCCGTAGCGATCGACCACCGGCACCGAAACGGCGCCGTAACCCCGGTTGGAGGCGACCTGCACCGCGACCGGCGGCGCGTTGACGCTGACGGCCCAGCGCACGTCGGGATGAGCCGCTGCCGCGCCGGCCGACAGTGCGCCGGCGGCTGCAATCAGGGCGAGGGCGAGATGACGGTTCAGGCTCATGACGGGCTCCTTGTCGTTGAACCGGTGCCACCCGCAGTGACACCGTAGCTAGCCAACGAGGCACGCCGGTGATTGGCCGACGTGACAAGGTGTAAAAGCCGCCCGCTCTACCTCATCGCGCGCAGGTAGCGGCCGCGCAGGGCCTTCAGCTCGCCCTCGGCGCGCAGCGCTTCAAAGGCCTTGGCAAAGCGCTCGAACAGCCGGGCATCGACGGCCGGGTTGAAGGCGTAGTAGCAGCCATGGCCCTTTTGCAGCTGATGGATGACGTTCAGCTGCGCGCCATCGAGGCCGAGGCGCCCGGCCTGGTTGGCATAGGGCAGGACCAGGCCGGCAATCATGTCCAGGTGGCCGGCGTAGAGCATCTTGGTCGAGGTCTCGCTGCCCGGCGTGATGTAGATGGCGCGCTCGGGCAGGCCGGCATCGCGCAGCAGCTGGGCCGAAGGCGAGCCGCGCACCGCGCCTATGCGCAGCTGCCGGCTGCTGGCCGCCTTGGGCTCGAACGCGAGGCCGCTGGTGGCCAGTGCCATCACCACGATGTCGCAGTCGTCCACCGGACCGACCCAGCGGTACTGCGACTCGCGCGCTGGCGTGCGCACGGTCACGTAGAGCAGGCTGTTGGGAAGTTGCTGCACCGTCTGCTGCGCGCGGGCCCAGGGTTGCTGGCTGCGTTGCAGGCGCAGACCGGAGCGCTGCGCGATGCGGTCCAGCAGCTCATTTGCGAGGCCGAGGAAGCGGCCGTTGTCGAGGTAGGCGAAGGGCGGCGCGTCTTCGGACACGGCCAGCAACTCGTCGGCAGCGCGCGCCGCCGGCAGCGGCAGGGCGAGAAGCAGCAGCAGGCAGGTCAGGCAGGCCAGGCCGGGACAGCGCATGGCATTCGCTCCAGTGCAAAGGCCCCCCGCGCTGGACCCTGTGCCGGATCCTCGTTGCTGCTTTATCCCGCGCCCGGCAGGCGCAGTCCGTCCCCTGGACCAGGGGACGGACTGCGCCGCCTCTACCAGCTCAAGGCAGTCGCGTGTAATTCACCGGCTGCCACTGGTAGCCCTTGCCCTCGGCCTTCACGCGGCCGATGCCGGGGAAGGAGACGTGGGTGAAGGCCAGGTAGTAGCCGCCGGCAGCGGCCTCGGCGTAGAGCTTCTGGCGCTCGGGCATGGCCTTGCTGGAATCGCTGTCGAAGCTGATGGTCACCGTCGGGTCGGGGAACTGCACCGAGGCGACGTGCATGGAGTCGCCACCGAACACCATCTTCTGGCCCTTGCTTTCGGCCACGTAGACCGTGTGGCCCGGTGTGTGGCCGTAGGCCGGCTGGGCGCGCACGCCGGGCACCAGCTCGGTGGCGCCATCGAAGGGCTTGATGCGGCCGCTGTCCAGGTAGGGCTTGGCGGCGAGCTGCACGCCGTCGGGCGCCTGGCCGGCGGCCGGGGGTGCGCTCAGGTAGTCGGCATCGCGCTTGTCCAGGCGCACGACAGCATTCGGGAACACCGGTTTGCCGCCGACCGTCAGGCCGCCGATGTGGTCGCCATGGCGGTGGGTGATGTAGATCTCGTCGACCTGCTCGGGCGAGTAGCCGGCGGCCTTCAGGTTGGCCAGCACGCGGCCCAGCGTGGGGCCGAAGACGCTGGCGGCGCCGGTGTCGACCATCACCAGCTTGGCGCCGGTGTTGATCAGGTAGGCGTTGACCGAGGTCTCGAGCGGCAGGCCGAGGTGGGCATGCTTCAGCGCCTCGGCCACCTGGCCCGGGCGGTTCTCCTTCAGCAGCTTGTCTACGGCCAAGTCCAACGTGCCGTCGTTGATGGCGGTGACTTCGAAGTCGCCCAGCATCATGCGGAAGACGCCGGGGGCCTGGCTCTTGACGAAGGGGGCGGCAGCTTGTGCGCCGCCCGCCGCGAAGGCCAGGGCAAGACTCAGGGCAAGGGTGGCTCGTTTCATGGCGTGTCTCCAGGTCGGGAAAGGCAGCGCCGCAGGATAGCCGTTGCGCGCTATTTCTGCTGGGCGGCCACCCATTCATCCACGACCTGGCTCAGCACGGCCAGCGGCACATTGCCGGTCTGCAGCACGAGGTTGTGGAACTTCTTCATCTCGAACTTGGCGCCCAGGGCCTTTTGCGCCTTGGTGCGCTCGGCCAGGATGTGCAGCATGCCCATCTTGTAGGCGCAGGCCTGGCCGGGCATCACCACGTAGCGCTCGACCTCGGCCACCGGGATGCCGTAGTCCAGCGCCTGCTGGCGGGTCCACTTCATCGCATGCAGGCCGGTGTCGACCACCAGGCGCTTGGCGCGGAACAACTCGGCATCGAGCTGGCCGAGGCGGCCGGGGACGTCGCCCCCGTTGTCGTCATACCAGCCGTTCTCGACGGCCAGCTGCTCCGAATACAGGGCCCAGCCCTCGGCGTAAGCCGAGCCGCCGGCGAACACCGAGTCGCGGCGGTAGCGCGGCAGGCTCTCGGTCTCTTGCTGCAGGGCGATCTGGAAATGGTGGCCCGGCACGCCCTCGTGGTAGGTCAGCGTGCGCATGTTCGTCATGCGGAACACCGGCCCCGGCAGCGGCGCCCAGAAGATGCCGGGCAGCGTGCCGTCCTTGGCCGGCGCCGAGTAGTGCGCGGCAGCGGTCTTCTCGGTGAAGGGCGGCTCGCGCTTGACCACCACCGGCGCCTTGGGCGTGATGTCGAAGATCAGCTTGGCGCGCTGCTCGGCATCGCGCAGCAGGCTCTCGTAGCGGGCCAGCAGGGCGGGGCGGGGCTCGGCCTCCTTGGGCTGCAGGTCGGCATCGAGCTTGACCATGCGGGCCATCACCGTGCCGTCCTTGTAGCCGATCTGCTTCAGGAGGCCGTCCATCAGGCCCTCGATGCGCGCCACTTCAGCGAGGCCGATGGCATGGATCTGGGCTGGCGTGTAGTCGGTCGTGGTGTTGCGGCGCAGCTCGAAGGCGTAGGCCTTGTCGCCGCCCGGCAGGCGCCACAGGCCGGCATCGTCGGTGGTCTTGGGGAGTTGCTCCTTCAGCAAGGCCTGGGCGCGGCGGAAGGCCGGGATGACGGACTCGGCCGTGATCTTCTCAGCCTCGGCCAGGGCCTTGGCGCGGGCCTCGGGGGCGAGGCCCGACAGCTTCTCGGCGCGCTGCGCCAGCGAGGCCACCAGCACATTGCGGCCGGCCGGGTCAGCGAGGAAGCGCTCGAACTGTCCGAGCGCCGCCTCGGTGATGAAGCGCGGCATCAGGAAGCCACGCCCGGCCGCCTCCTTGGCGCGGGTGATGCCGTTGTCCATCTGGCCAGCCACCTGCTGCAGGCGCGCCAGGTAGTTGGCGATGTCGCGCTCGTTGCGGATCGGGTGGGTCTGGCTCAGGAAGTTCACCAGGCTGACATGCAGGCCGCGGAACTGGCTGAAGACGAAATCGAAGTCGTCAAACGGCGCGCCGTCCACCGTGCTGCGCAGCGACCACTCGACCACCGCCGCCGAGGTGCGCTGCTGGGGCGTGAGCTGGCTGCGGTCGAAGCCCTGGAGCTGCTGCAGCGCGGCCTTGGCCGCTGCGATGCGGGCGGCGCGCTGCTCGGGCGTGTTGGGCGTGAGCTTGGCGTCGAGCTGCTGCTGCTCCGCCTCGGGCAGGTACTGGCGCACGGTGGCCAGCGTGGGCTCGGCGCGCATGCGATCCAGGGCCAGGCCTTCGGCCCAGCGGTCGAAATCGGGGGCGGCCTGGGCGCACAGGGGCAGCAGGGCGAGCAGGGCGAAGCGCTTGAAGGGCAGGGTGGTCGTCATCGGGAAAGGCTCATGACAAGGAGCGCCGATCCTAGGCCGACGCTGACCGCTTGCCAAAGCCCGTGCACGGCTTTTGTGCGCGTGGCAGGCAGCCCGGCCAGTGCAGACAGGCGCAGGCAAGGGCCCTGACACCTGCCTGACAAAACCGCCCGGGGCAAACCCTTGTGCAAATCTACGTAAAGGGAAGGTCCGGGGAGCGGCCGGGCTGAGAGAGTCCTACATTCATCGGCTGCAGTGCGTGCCCATGCACGAGGAAACAAGTCAGAGCCCATGAGCGAACTGATACTCGAGACAAAAGGCCTCAGCAAGGACTTCAAGGGCTTCACCGCCGTGGACGGCGTGAACCTGCAGGTGCGGCGTGGCCACATCCATGCGCTGATCGGCCCCAATGGCGCCGGCAAGACCACCTGCTTCAACCTGCTGACCAAGTTCCTGACGCCCACGCGCGGCAGCATCCATTTCAACGGCGTCGACATCACCGGCGAGAAGCCGGCCGAGATCGCCCGCCGCGGCGTGATCCGCAGCTTCCAGATCTCGGCCGTGTTCCCGCACCTGACGGTGCTGGAGAACGTGCGCATCGGCCTGCAGCGCTTCACCGGCACCAGCTTCCATTTCTGGAAGGGCCTCTCGGGCCTCTCCAAGCTCGACGAGCGCGTGATGGAGCTGCTGGTAGAGGTCGACCTGCAGGACATGGCCCATCTGCGCGCCGGCGACCTGCCCTATGGCCGCAAGCGGGCACTGGAGATCGCCACCACCATGGCCATGGAGCCCGAGCTGATGCTGCTGGACGAGCCCACCCAGGGCATGGGCCACGAGGACGTGGAGCGCGTGACCGACCTGATCAAGCGGGTGGCTCAGGGCCGCACCGTGCTGATGGTGGAGCACAACATGCGCGTGGTCTCCAAGATCGCCGACCGCCTGACCGTGCTGGCGCGTGGCGCCGTGCTGGCCGAGGGCAATTACGCCGAGGTGTCCAAGCATCCGGCCGTGCTCGAGGCCTACATGGGCAGCGAAGCGACCGAACTGCAGGGAGCCCACTGATGTCGGCGGCGCTGGAAATCAAAGACCTGCACGCCTGGTACGGCGAGAGCCACATCCTGCACGGCATCAACCTGACCGTGAACAAGGGTCAGGTCGTGACCCTGCTGGGCCGCAACGGCGCCGGCCGCACCACCACGCTGCGCGCCATCATGGGCCTGACCGGTGCCCGCAAGGGCTCGATCAAGGTCCATGGCACGGAGACGATTGGCCTGCCGACGCACCGCATCGCCCACCTGGGCCTCGGCTACTGCCCGGAGGAGCGCGGCATCTTTGCCTCGCTGACCACCGAGGAGAACCTGCGCCTGCCGCCGCCGCTGAAGAGCCAGCGCGGCAAGCCGATGAGCGAAGCGCAGATCTACGCCATGTTCCCCAACCTGGCCGAGCGCAAGCACAGCCCCGGCACGCGCCTCTCGGGCGGCGAGCAGCAGATGCTGGCCGTGGCGCGCATCCTGCGCACCGGCGCCGACATCCTCTTGCTGGACGAAATCTCCGAGGGCCTGGCCCCGGTCATCGTCCAGGCCCTGGCCCGCATGATCACGGCGCTCAAGGCCGAGGGCTTCACCATCGTGATGGTGGAGCAGAACTTCCGCTTTGCCGCACCGCTGGCCGACCACTTCATCGTCATCGAGCATGGCGAAGTGGTGGAGTCCTTCCCGGCTGCCGAGCTGGCAGCCAAGCAGTCCAAGCTGGACGAGCTGTTGAGTGTTTGACGTTTGTTTGACCGATTGATTGACCACAAAGTAGGAGACCGTCGATGAAGACCAGCAACCTCAAGCGCATCGCCCTGGCCAGTGCACTCGCCTGCGGCAGCCTGACAACGGGCCTTGCCCAGGCGCAAGTCTCGGGCGACGTGATCAAGATCGGCATCATTACCGACATGTCCAGCGTCTATGCCGACATCGACGGCGCCGGTGGCGTCGAGGCGATCCGCATGGCCATTGCCGACATGAAGGGCATGGCCGCCGGAAAGAAGATCGAGCTGCTGTTCGCCGACCACCAGAACAAGGCCGACGTGGCCTCGGCCAAGGCGCGCGAATGGTTCGACACGCAGGGCCTGGACATGCTGGTGGGCGGCACCAACTCCGGCACGGCCCTCGCGATGGCCACGCTGGCGGCCGAACGCAAGAAGCCCTTCATCGTGATCGGCGCCGGCTCGGCCCGCCTCACGAACGACGCCTGCACGCCGTACACCATCCACTACGCCTACGACACCGTGGCCCTGGCCCGCGGCACCGTGAACCCCATGGTCAAGGCCGGTGGCAAGAGCTGGTACTTCATGACGGCCGACTACGCCTTCGGCGCCTCGCTGCAGGGCGATGCCTCCGAGGTGATCACCAAGGCCGGCGGCAAGGTGGTGGGCGCGGTCAAGCATCCGCTGAACGCCAGCGACTTCTCTTCGTTCCTGCTGCAGGCGCAGAGCAGCGGCGCGCAGATCCTCGGCCTGGCGAATGCCGGCGGCGACACGATCAACTCGATCAAGGCCGCCAACGAGTTCGGCATCACCAAGAGCATGAAGCTGGCCGGCCTGCTGATGTTCATCAACGACGTGCATTCGGTGGGCCTGAAGGCTGCCGAGGGCATGTACGTGACCGACAGCTGGTACTGGAACCAGACGCCCGAGGCGCGCGCCTGGAGCCGCCGCTTCTTCGAGAAGATGAAGCGCATGCCCTCCTCGTTGCAGGCGGCCGACTATTCGTCCGTCATGCACTACCTGAAGGCCGTGGATGCGCTCAAGACCGACGACGGCGACAAGGTCATGGCCAAGATGAAGGCCACGCCGGTCAATGACTTCTACAGCAGCGGCACCATCCGCAAGGAAGACGGCCGCTTCGTCCACGACATGTTCCTGATGCAGGTGAAGTCGCAGAAGGAGTCCACCGAGCCCTGGGACTACTACAAGGTCGTCAGCAAGATCCCCGGTGATGAAGCCTTCACCAAGCTGGCGGACAGCAAGTGCCCGATGGTCAAGAAGTAAGCTGAAGCAATCCCGAGCAGTGTCATGACAGAGTTATTCGGTATCCCGCTCCCTGCCCTGCTCGGGCAGCTGTTGCTCGGCCTGGTGAACGGCTCGTTCTACGCGATCCTGTCGCTGGGCCTGGCCGTCATCTTCGGCATGCTCAACATCATCAACTTCGCCCATGGGGCGCTGTACATGATGGGTGCCTTCCTGGCCTGGATGGGCCTCGAGTACCTGGGCCTCTCCTACTGGGCCATGCTGGTGCTGGCGCCGCTGGTGGTGGGCGTCTTCGGCATCGTGATCGAGCGGCTGCTCCTGCAGTGGCTCTACAAGCTCGACCACATCTACGGCCTCTTGCTGACCTTCGGCATCACGCTCGTGATCGAAGGCGTGTTCCGCAGCTTCTACGGCGTCTCGGGCCAGCCTTATCCGGTGCCCGATGCCTTGCAGGGCGCCACCAACCTCGGCTTCATGATCCTGCCCAACTACCGGGCCTGGGTGGTGGTGGCCTCGCTGACCATGTGCTTCGCGGTCTGGGCCCTGATCGAGAAGACCTCGCTCGGCGCCAAGCTGCGCGCCGGCACCGAGAACCCGAAGCTGGTCCAGGCCTTCGGCGTCAATGTGCCGGCCATGGTCACGCTGACCTATGCCGGCGGCGTGGCGCTCGCGGCCTTTGCCGGCGTGCTGGCCGCGCCCATCCTGCAGGTGACCTCGCTGATGGGCAGCAACCTGATCATCGTGGTGTTCGCCGTCGTGGTGATCGGCGGCATGGGCTCCATCATGGGCTCCATCCTCACCGGCCTCGGCCTCGGCCTGATCGAGGGCCTGACCAAGGTCTTCTACCCCGAGGCCTCCAACACCGTGGTGTTCGTGGTGATGGCCCTGGTGCTGCTGCTGCGCCCCGCCGGCCTGTTTGGAAAAGAGAAATGACGACCACGCGCCTCACCCGCAACCCGCTGCCCGGCTACGCGCTGCTGTTCATCGCGATCGCCCTGCTGCCGGCGCTCGGTGCCTATCCGATCTTCGTGATGAAGGTGCTCTGCTATGCGCTGTTCGCCTGCGCCTTCAATTTGCTGGTGGGCTTCACCGGCCTCCTGAGCTTCGGCCATGCGGCCTTCCTCGGCACGGCCGCCTATGCGGCCGGCCATGCGCTCAAGGTCTGGGGCCTGCCGCCGGTGTTCGGCCTCGCCTTCGGCGCGCTGGCGGCGGCCAGCGTGGGCCTGCTCTTCGGTTTGCTGGCAATCAAGCGTTCGGGCATCTACTTCTCGATGATCACGCTCGCGCTGTCGCAGATGCTGTACTTCTTCTTCCTGCAGGCCTCGTTCACCGGCGGTGAAGACGGCCTGCAGTCGGTGCCGCGCGGCAGCCTGTTCGGCCTGCACCTGGAGAGCGACCTGACGCTCTTCTACGTGGTGCTGGCGATCTTCATCGCGGCGTTCTGGCTGATCTACCGCATCGTGCATTCGCCGTTCGGCCAGGTGCTGACCTCGATCCGCGAGAACGAGGCGCGCGCCACCTCGCTCGGCTATGACGTGGACCGCTTCAAGCTGCTGGCCTTTGTGCTGTCGGCCGGCCTCGCGGGCCTGGCCGGCGCCACCAAGACCCTGGTGCTCGGGTTTGCCACGCTGACCGATGCGATCTGGACCACCTCCGGCCTCGTCATCCTGATGACGCTCGTGGGCGGCATGGGCACGCTGACCGGCCCCATGGTCGGCGCGCTCGTGATCATCGCGCTCGAGAACAAGATCGGCGATCTGGGCCAGGCGATTGCCAACATCACCGGCATCAACTGGTTCAACAGCCTTGGCGAGTCGGTCAGCCTCGTGACCGGCCTGATCTTCATCGTGTGCGTGCTCGCGTTCCGGCGCGGCATCGTCGGCGAGGCGCTGGCGCTTTTCGAACGCTTGAGCAGCAGCAAGAGGACCTAGAGTATGACGAACGCTTCTTCCACCCGTTCAGCATCGGCAGCAAGCACAGGGTGGAAGGAGCGGATCGAGCCCGACGAGGCCGAGCGCTTCGCTGGCTATGTGGAGATCTTCCAGGCCATCCAGGCCCGCAAGTCCAAGAAGTACGGCGCCGGCCGCGCCCTGCACCGCAAGCAGCTGGCCACGGCGCGTGGTGAGCTGCAGGTGCTCGAGGGCCTGCCGGACTTTGCCCGCCATGGGCTGTTCGCCGCACCGGGCAGCTTCGCAGCGGTCGTGCGCCTGTCCAATGGCGGCCTCGATCACCAGGCCGACAGCAAGCCCGACATCCGCGGCCTCGCGCTCAAGGTGCTGGGCCTGGCTGGCCCCTCGGCCTTGGGCGAAGGCCTGCAGGCGAACAGCCAGAGCTTTCTGCTGATCAACCAGACGGCGTTCTCGTTCCAGAGCAGCCGCGAGTTCGTGGGCCTCGTGCAGGCCGCCTCGCAGGGCGGTGGCGCGGTGCTGCGCTTCCTGGTCCATCAATACGGCTGGCTGGCCCTGCCGGCCAAGCTCAAGCTGCTGATACAGACCGCGACACGCCCCTTCGGCGGCTTTGCGACCGAGCCGCTGAGCACCGTGCTGCCGCTGGCCTGCGGGCCCTATGCGGTGCGCGTGCGCCTGCTGCCGGCGCCCGCCAATGGCGGCGCAAAGCCGGGCGCCAAGGCGGACTGGGGCGCCGACTTCATGGGGCGGCTGGCCGAGAGCGAGCTGAGCTGGGAGCTGCAGCTGCAGCCCTTCATCAACGAGCAGCGCACGCCGATCGAGAACCCCTCGGTGGACTGGGACTCACCCTGGACCACGGTGGCGCTGCTGCGCCTGCCGCGCCAGGCGCTCGATGCTGCCTTGGTTCGCGAGAGCGAGGCCGGCGTCTTTGATCTGTGGAATGGGCTGGCCGAGCACCGGCCGTTGGGCGAGATTCAGCGCGCCCGCAAGGCCGTCTACTACGCGAGCCAGCAGCAGCGCGGCGCCGTCTGATGATGCTTGGATGAGGGGAGGGCGCTCGCCTCAGCGCACCACGGTCTTGCCACTGATGCGGGCACTCAGGCGCTGCTCGTCGCGCCAGGCTTCCAGGTCGCGGGGCGATTCGCTCGGGCCGAGACCATCGGCGCTGGTGGCGCCCACATAGCCGTCGCGGCCATTGGCCTTGGCGGCGTAGAGCGCCGAATCTGCGAGGCCGAGGCTGGCATGCCAGTCCCAGGCGCGGGGCTGGCGCGGGTCCAGCGGGAAGGCCACGAAGCCGACCGAGGTGGTGACGTGCAGCACCCGGCCCTCGCCGATCTCGAAGGGCTGCTCGCGCACGGCGGCGCAGACACGCGCCGCCAGCTCGGCTGCATCGTCCCGGTTGGTTTCACGCACCAGCACCAGCACCTCCTCGCCGCCCCAGCGCACCAGCGAATCGGTCTCGCGGAACACGCGGCGCAAGCGCTCGGCCAGTTGCACCAGCACGGCATCGCCGGCCGCATGGCCGTGGGCGTCGTTGATGCGCTTGAAGTGGTCCAGGTCCAGCAGCATCAGCAGCAGGTCGCTGTCGGGGCCGGGCAGGGCGGTGGCCTCGAAGCGGCGCGAGCAAAGGCGCAGGTCGTCGCGCAGCCGCAGCTCCAGGTAGCGGCGGTTGCGCAGACCGGTCAGGGTGTCGGTCAGGCTGGCCTCGCGCAGCTCGGCCGTGCGCTCGTCCACCAGAGCCTGCAGCTCGGCCTCGCGGCGGCGCAGCTGGCGGGTGCGCCAGCGTATCCAGCCGGCGATGGCGAGCACGGCCAGCAGCGCGCCGGCCATCTGGGCCCAGGCGGTTTGCCACCACAGAGGCCGCAGCTCGACCGGCAGTTCCAGCTCGGCCATGTGGCCGCCCGAGAGCTGGGCCGAGGCGCGCACCTGCAGCAGGTAGTGGCCGGGCTTGAGCGGGCCGAAGCTGGGGCTGCGGGCGCTGCCGTCGGCCTGCGTCCAGGGGGCGTCGAGGCCGCGCAGCCGGTACTGGTAACGCAGTCGGCCAGGGTCCGCATAGTCCAGGCCGGCGAACTCCACGCCCAGCGTGCGCGTGCCGGCGGGCAGCACCACGCCTTGCTGCAGGCTGTCGGGATGGAAGGTCTGGCCGTCGGCCCGCACCGCGCTGATCACCAGCGGCGGCTTGACGTTCGCCATTGAATAACGCTCAGGTTGAACGCGCAGCAGGCCGCGGCTGCCGCCGAACAGCAGGCTGCCGTCCTGCAGCGTGGTGCTGGCGAAGAACCAGAAGGTGCCAAAGTCGGCGCCCTCGGCCGGGCCGATGCTGTCGAGCTGGTCGGTCTTCGGGTCGTAGACGTTCAGCTGGCTCCAGATGCGGCCTTGCGCGTCTTCATGCAGATTGCCGCCGAACACGCCCTCGGTGCCATGGCGCTCGCCGATCCGCTCGTAGCGCGCGCGGCCCTGCTCGTCCCAGGCATAGAGGCGGTGCAGGCCGGAGGCCGGCGTGTCCACCCAGAGCTTGCCGTCGTGTGCTTGCAGGAGGCCCATGATGATGGGGTTGCCGAGGCTGTCACGCGGCGATTGCGGCACCGCCGCCAGCTGGCCGACGGCGCCGCGGAACATGCCCTGCTGCCCGCCCACCCATAGCATGCCGGCCTGGGCCCGGTCTTCGATCAGGGCATAGATACCGCCATGCAGCGGGCTGCCATCGGCCAGGTGCTGGCGCTCCAGCGCTGTGGCCTTCTCGTTGGCCAGACGGTAGAGGCCTTCCTGCATGCCGAGCAGCACTTCGCCGCTGGCGAGCAGCAGCAGGCGCTGCGCGCGGCCGCCGTCGAGCGGCCAGTCGCGCAGCAGGCGGCCATCGGCCGCGCGGTGCTCGAGCCGGCCGCCGGCTGCCATCCAGAGGCTGGCATCCGGTGCTTCGGCCAGCGCCTCCACCACGCTGGTGCGCTCGCGCGGCCAGCGGCCCAGCGTGGCCAGCTCGGCCCCGGGGCGGCCGTCGAGGCGCACGATGGCGCCTTTCTGCGTGGGGGCCAGCACCTCGCCGTTCTTCAGCCGCAAGAGCACGCGCACGTCGATCTCTGCCAGCGGGCTGGCCGGGTCGGCATCGGGCCCGCGCACCGCCAGGGCCGGATGCTGCTGATGGCGCTGCAGGCCGAGGCCATAGCCGCTCAGCCACAGGGTGCCGGTGTTGTCGCGCAGCAGGCCGCTGATGTCGTTGCCGGCCAGGCCGGTGCGGCGGCGCGGGTCGTGGCGCAGGTGCAGGGCGATGGCGCCACTCGCCATGTCCACCCATAACAGACCTGACTTGGTGCCGACCCAGAGCTGGCCCGGCTCACCCTCGGCCAGGGCCTGGACCGGCAGCTTGAGCTCGTGCACCCAGCGGATGCGGCCCGCCTCGACCACGCCGAGCCGGCCGTCCTGCGTACCCAGCCAGATCCGGCCGTCGGCTGCTTCGGTCAGCGCCAGCACCGGGCTGTCGGCGCCCATGCCGGCCACAGCTTGCCAGCGCCCGCCCTGCCGCACCGACAGGCCGCGCCAATGGCCGGCCCAGACCCTGCCGTCGCGACTCACGCGCAAGGCCAGCACGCGCGACTCCGGCTCGCCCTGCCAGCGCAGGTCCTGCGCTTCAAAACGCCGCGTGGCGGGCAGGTAGCGGAACAGGCCCTGGCCCACGGTGCCCATCCAGACGGCGCCCTCGGCGTCCTCGGCCACGGCGCGCACCGGCGCTTTGGGCCCGTTCTCGCCCAGGGGGCTCCCATGGGCCTGGACCTGGTCGCGCTCCGGGTCGTAGGCCATCAGGCCCATGAATTCCGTGCCTATCCACATGCGGCCATCGCGGGCCGGCGCCAGTGCGCGCACCCAGCCCAGGCTGCGATGGGCGCGGGTCTCGCCTTCCTTCTCGATGGGGCGCAAGCGGTAGCCGTCGTAACGCGTCAGGCCCTTGCTGGTGGCCACCCAGATGAAGCCCGCCTGGTCCTGGGCGATGGCCGGCACCGTGCTCTCGGGCACGCTGATGCTGCGGAACTGCACCTCCAGGGTGTCACCCGGGCGCGCTTGCGCCGCCGCGCAAGACAGCAGCAGACAGGCGGCAAGGCCGAAGGCGTGGAGACGCAGGGAGCGGCGCATGGGCTGGAGGGTGGCCCGGCGAGGCCTGGGAATGCGGAGCGGCTGAGGCCCGCGTCGTGAGCATGACATCTGCAACGGTCGCGGCGAGGGTGGGTCGGCGTCAGCAGCTGGGAAAGTGGGAGCTTGCGAGGAAATTGTTACATGCGGGCCGGCGGGGCTGTGGCGGGATGGCCGTACGGCCGAGCTTTGTACGGTGTTTGCGGTCTGGCGGATCAGGTCGCATGGGCGCGTGGCGACCACCAGAACTCCGGGCGCTGCAGCGGGGTTTCGGCGGGCAGCGAAGGATTCTTGAGCGCGATCACCTGCCGTTGTGCGAGCCCCAGCGCCATCAAGCGTGCGTGGAAGTGGCGGCGGAACACGCGCTCCAGGCTGCCATCGCGCACCAGCGCCTCCAGCGCCTGCGTCAGCGGCGGCGCGAGCTTGCGCAGCTTGGGGCTCAGGAAGGCGTAGCTGGCCGCCGGATAGCGCAGCACGAAGCCGGGCGCCACGACCAGATTCAAGGGCGCATAGCTTTCCAGCTCGCCCTGCACCTCCAGCACCGAGCGTGGGAAGTAGTCGATGCGGCGCCGGTGCAGCATGTCGAGCAACTGCCGGCCGCTCAAGGCCGTGACCACATCCAGGCCATTGGCGCGCAGGATCTCGGTGTCCGGCCAGTGCAGGCCCTGGCCGGCGCGCCGCAGCGCCAGCGCCGCCAGCGTGGGCGGCTTCAGCCACTGCGCCTGGTCCTCCCGGCGTATCAGGGCCACGCGCCAGCCGAGCAGCCCTCGGTCCAGCGGCACCCGCAGCGGCACGATGGCCTGCTCGCGCGAACGGCTGGTCATGCTCCACACCAGGTCCAGCCGCGAGCTCTCCTGCCCCAGTTCCAGCTCGACGCGGCCTTGGCTGATCTGAAAGCTGGGCATTGCCTGCAGCCGATGCGGCAGGCCACTGCGCTGCAGCGCCAGGCCCATCAGCTCGATCACATAGCGGCCGTAGTCGTCGGCGGGGTGGACTTCGAGGTGGCGCAGGACCGGGGGCTGGGCCGGGCTTGGCCCGGCCACCCCTATGGCGGCGCTGGCTAGCAGGCACTGCCGACGGTTCAGCATTGTTGTTGTGCTCCCTGTGATCGCAGCCCGACGTGGCTTGCGCGTCAATGGATTGACGGCGAGGCCCAGGGCGATGCAAGTGCGATGCATGGTAGCGAGAAACGGCAACGCCCGGCGAAGCCGGGCGTTGAGGGGCAGGCGTGAGGCTCAATGCTCGGTGACATCACCGGCTTGGCGTCTCAACTCGGCTGCATTCATGTCCAGCATGGTTGCGTGCTTGCGGAGCAATTCGGGCTTGTCGGCGATCTCGTAATAGGAGAACGACATGCCATTCCCGTAAATGCCACCATTGATCAGCACGATGCAGGACTCGGCCTTCAGCCGATGCAAGAGTTCTTCGCAGATGTCTTCGTACTTGCCGCGCTTGGCTTGACCTGTTTTGCTCATGGCGCGCTTTTGCCGCTCAACGAGATGTCTGGACCAGACAGGGCGCACCACTCAGACCAGTCGACATACCTGACCGAAACACCGCTCATGGGCGTGATGACATCGCGTCGGCCTCGAGGCCTACCGGGAGGCCATTGGCCGAACAAGGCCTGGAGCAATCGCTCGTTGACCTCACCCGGGCTCGTCGCAAGCAAGAGAGGCGGATCCTGCACCGTGGCCGGCAACTTCAGTACATGACCTGACGCGATGTGTCGGGCATGTGCGGCCACCTCCCGGCTGGCATCGCCGCGAAAGAGCGGGATCTTCTCGACAAACTTGGCAGACAACTGGGCGGGATTCATGGCGAAGCTCCAGGCATTTGGGCGTGCCGATGGCTCGCCAGCCCTGAATGTATGAGCCAGCAGGCTCATGGCGTGAGCTACCAATATCTCGTGCTGATGGCCAAAAAGAAACGAGCCCCAAAAGGCTTTCGCCTCTTGGGGCCCCAGACTCTCAGCGTATGGGTGCGTTTGCGACGATCAAACGTCGATATTGCCCGCGCGCAACGCGTTGGTCTCAATGAAGTCCCTCCGCGGCTCCACCTCATCCCCCATCAGCATCGTGAACACCCGATCCGCTTCGATGGCGTCGTCGATCTGCACCTTCAGCAGGCGACGGACGTTGGGGTCCATCGTGGTTTCCCAGAGCTGCTCGGGGTTCATCTCACCGAGGCCCTTGTAGCGCTGGCGGCCGACGGAGTTTTCGGCCAACTGCATCAGCCAGTCCATGGCACCACGGAAGTCCGTGACCTGGGCTTCCTTGGCCTTTTCGCCCTCGCCCTTGCGAACGACAGCGTTCTCGCCGATCAGGCCCTTGAAGGTGATGCCGGCCTGGGCCAGCACTTCGTAATCGGCACCGTGCACGAAGTCGGCGTTGATGATGGACGAGCGGGTGTTGCCGTGGTGCTTGCGGCTGATGCGCAGGAAGAGCTTGTCGGTGCGTGCGTCGTATTCCGCCGAGACCTCGGCGTCGTGCAGGGCCGCCTGCATGGCCACGGCGGCGGCATCGGCCGCTTCCTTGGTGTCGAGGTTGATGGCAAGGCCGCTGGCCAGCACGCGCAGCGCCTCGAAGTCCATCCAGTTGGACAGGCGGCTGATCACGCTTTCGGCCAGCACGTACTGGCGGGCGAGCGTCTCGAACGCTTCGCCGCTCAGCACCGCATCGCCGATACCGGTGTGCAGGTGCGTGTCCTGCAGCGCCACCTTGAGCAGGAAGGCGTCGAGGTCGTGCGCGTCCTTCAAGTACTGCTCGTGCTTGCCGACCTTGACCTTGTACAGCGGCGGCTGCGCGATGTAGATGTGGCCACGTTCCACCAGCTCGGGCATCTGGCGGTAGAAGAAGGTGAGCAGCAGGGTGCGGATGTGGGCGCCGTCCACGTCCGCGTCGGTCATGATGATGATGCGGTGGTAGCGCAGCTTGTCCGGGTTGAAATCATCGCCACCGGCGCCGCGGCCGATGCCGGTGCCGAGCGCCGTGATCAACGTCAGGATTTCGTTGGACGTGAGCAGCTTCTCGTAGCGGGCCTTCTCGACGTTCAGGATCTTGCCGCGCAAGGGCAGGATGGCCTGGAACTTCCGGTCGCGGCCCTGCTTGGCGGAGCCACCGGCGGAGTCGCCCTCCACGATGTAGATCTCGCACATCGCCGGGTCTTTCTCCTGGCAGTCGGCCAGCTTGCCGGGCAGGCCGAGGCCATCAAGCACGCCCTTGCGGCGGGTCATTTCGCGGGCCTTGCGGGCGGCTTCGCGAGCGCGGGCGGCGTCGAGGATCTTGCCGCAGACGATCTTGGCGTCGATCGGGTTCTCGAGCAGCCAATCGGTCAGCTTGCTGGCCACGATTTCCTCCACCGGGCCGCGCACCTCGCTGGAGACCAGCTTGTCCTTGGTCTGGCTGCTGAACTTCGGCTCGGGCACCTTGACCGAGACCACGCAGGCCAGGCCTTCGCGCATGTCGTCGCCGGCGACTTCCACCTTGGCCTTCTTGGCCAGGTCGTTGTCGACGATGTACTTGTTCAGCACGCGGGTCATCGCGGCGCGCAGGCCGGTCAGGTGGGTGCCGCCGTCACGCTGCGGGATGTTGTTGGTGAAGCAGAGGACGTTCTCGTTGAAACCATCGTTCCACTGCATCGACACTTCCACGCCGATGTTGGTGCCCTGGTCCGACATCTTGTCGCCTTGCGCGTGGAAGATGTTGGGGTGCAAGGTGCTCTTGCCCTTGTTGATGAACTCGACGAAGCCGCGCACGCCGCCGGCGTAGGCGAAGTTGTCTTCCTTGTTGTTGCGCTCGTCGACCAGGCGGATCTTCACGCCGTTGTTCAGGAACGAGAGCTCACGCAGGCGCTTGGCCAGGATGTCGTAGTGGAAGTCGTTGTTCTGCTGGAAGATCTCGGTGTCCGGCAGGAAGTGGACCTCGGTGCCGCGCTTGTCGGTGTCGCCGATCACGCGCATGGGGCTGGTCTCCACGCCGTCCACCAGCTCGATCAGGCGGTCCTGCGGGATGCCTTGCTTGAACTCGATCTGGTGCACCTTGCCGTCGCGGCGCACGGTGAGGCGCAGCCACTTCGAGAGGCCGTTCACGCAGGAGACGCCCACGCCGTGCAGGCCGCCCGAGACCTTGTAGCTGTTCTGGTTGAACTTGCCGCCGGCGTGCAGCTCGGTCAGTGCGATCTCGGCGGCCGAGCGCTTGGGCTCGTGCTTGTCGTCCATCTTGACGCCGGTGGGGATGCCGCGGCCGTTGTCGATGACGGAGATGGAGTTGTCGGTGTGGATGGTGACGATGATGTCGTCGCAATGGCCGGCCAGCGACTCGTCGATGGAGTTGTCCACCACTTCGAAGACCAGGTGGTGCAGGCCGGTGCCGTCCGAGGTGTCGCCGATGTACATGCCCGGACGCTTGCGCACGGCTTCCAGGCCTTCGAGGATCTGGATCGAATCCGCGCCGTAGACGGAGCCCGAGGAGGCTTCGGCAGAGACGGCCGCCTGCTGCTTGTCGGTCAGGCCTTCGGGGTTTTGTTCGTTGCTCGGCACATCACTCATCGGGAACTCTCTCTCACTCGCGGGCGGCTTGAGGGCCGCCCTTTAAAAGCATTGAAGCGGGCTGGATGTGAATCCTCGCCCGCTGTCTATCAATCTCTCGTCTGACCTTAGATCCGCATCGGCATCACGACGTACTTGAAACCGGTCTGTTCCGGGATCGTGATCAGCGCGCTGGAGGCGCTGTCGTTCAGGTCGATGTTGACCATGTCCTGGCCCATGTTCGCCAGGGCGTCCATCAGGTAGGTCACGTTGAAGCCGGTTTCGATCAGGTCGCCGCCGTAGTCGATCTCGATCTCTTCTTTGGCCTCCTCCTGCTCGGCGTTGCTGGAGGCAATGGAGAGCAGGCCCGGCTCGAAGGACAGGCGCACGGCCTTGAACTTCTCGCTCGTGAGGATGGCGGCGCGCTGCAGGCTGGCCAGCAGCGGGGCGCGGCCGAGGGTGACGCGGAACTTGTGGTTCTTGGGGATCACGCGGTTGTAGTCGGGGAACTTGCCCTCGACCAGCTTGGTGACGAACTCCATGCCCGAGAACGAGAACTTGGCCTGGTTGCCGGCGAAGCGCATCTCGATGGGCTGGTCGTCCGAGCCGTCCTTGCCACCGTCCTTCAAGAGGCGCATCAGCTCGAGCACCGTCTTGCGGGGCAGGATGACTTCCTGCTTGGGGATGTCGGTTTCCAGCGTGGCCTGGGCCAGCGCGAGGCGGTGGCCGTCCGTCGCCACCAGCGTGAGGCTCTTGCCTTCGGCGACGAAGAGGATGCCGTTCAGGTAGTAGCGGATGTCGTGCACCGCCATCGAGAAGTGCACCTGGTTGATCAGCGCCTTCAGCGTCTTCTGTGGCACGGCGAACACCGGGCCGAAGTCGGCGGCTTCCTGCACCAGCGGGAAGTCGTCGGCCGGCAGGGTCTGCAGCGTGAAGCGGCTCTTGCCGCCTTGCAGGGTCAGCTTGTTCTGGTTGCTGGTCAGCGAGACGACCTGGTCGGCCGGCATGGAGCGCAAGATGTCGATCAGCTTGCGGGCGCCGACGGTGGTCGAGAAGTTGCCGGCGTCGCCGCCCAGCTCGGCCGTGGTGCGCACCTGGATCTCGAGATCGCTGGTGGTCAGCTCGATCTGCGAGCCGGTCTTGCGGATCAGCACGTTGGCCAGGACCGGCAGGGTGTGGCGGCGCTCGACGATGCCGGAAACGGCTTGCAAGGCACCAAGCACCTGGTCCTGGGCGGCTTTCAACACAATCATGTCAACCTCTCTCCACTTGTTCGGCATGGGCTCGGGCGGCGGGTCACACCACTCTGACTAACGCGCGCGCGAGCAACAGCGCGCATTGTCGCCCAGGAATCGGGTTGTTCCCGAGGGTGGAAACCAGAGGAGTTTTTAGCCCTTGAGCGTCTGCTCCAGCACGTGCAGCTGCTGGTTCAGCTCGGTGTTCTTCTGACGT
Source organism: Pelomonas sp. V22 (assembly GCF_030014915.1). GTDB lineage: Bacteria > Pseudomonadota > Gammaproteobacteria > Burkholderiales > Burkholderiaceae_C > JAUASW01. Next base: position 149,308 of record NZ_JAGIXS010000008.1, on the reverse strand, counting down.
TCGCCACCGATCTTGCGCACGGCGTGCAGCACGGTCGTGTGGTCGCGGCCGCCGAACAACTCGCCGATCTCGGGCAGGCTCTTCTGGGTCAGCTCCTTGGCCAGGTACATGGCAATCTGGCGCGGCCGGGCAATGCTGGCCGGTCGCTTCTTGCTGTACATGTCGGCGATCTTGATCTTGTAGAAGTCGGCCACCGTCTTCTGGATGTTCTCGACCGAGATCTGCCGGTTCTGGATCGAGAGCAGGTCTTTCAGCGCCTCGCGCGCCAGCTGGATGTTGATTTCCTTGTGCGAGAAGCGGCTGTAGGCCAGCACCTTGCGCAGCGCGCCCTCCAGCTCGCGCACATTGGCGCGCACGTTCTTGGCGATGAAGAAGGCCACGTCCTCCGGCATCGGCGTGGCTTCAGCCTCGGCCTTCTTGATCAGAATGGCCACGCGCATCTCGAGCTCGGGCGGCTCGATGGCCACCGTCAGGCCGGCGTCGAAGCGGCTCGTGAGGCGTTCGTCGATGTCCACCAGGCCCTTCGGATACGTGTCCGAGGTCATGATGATGTGGGCGCGCTTGGCCAGCAGCGCCTCGAAGGCGTTGAAGAACTCCTCCTGCGTACGGTCCTTGCCGGCGAAGAACTGCACATCGTCGATCAAGAGCAGGTCCAGCGAGTGGTACTTGGCCTTGAGCTCGTCAAAGGTCTTGCGCTGGTAGTTCTTCACCACGTCGGAGATGAACTGCTCGGCGTGCAGGTAGAGCACGCGGGCGTCCGGCTTGTCCTTCAGGAGGGCATTGCCCACGGCGTGGATCAGATGGGTCTTGCCGAGGCCCACGCCGCCATAAATGAACAGCGGGTTGTACATCGCACCCGGCGCGCCGGCCACGTGCAGGGCCGCCGTGCGGGCCATCTGGTTGGCGCGGCCGGGGACCAGGGTGTCGAAGGTCAGGGCCGGGTTGATGCGATGGCGGGTGGCGCTCGGCGCAGGTGTGGCCGCCACGTCAGCCATGGGTGCGCTGGCCATGCCGGGCAGGGGCTCCTGCACCTTGGCCGCCACGGGCCGCAGGCCGTTGTGCAGCACCTGGCCTACGGCCACCGGCTGGTTGGCCGGCAGGGCGGGGCGGGCCACGCCGGCCTCACGCGCGGCCAGGGCCAGCTCCAGCCTCGCGGGCTTGCCGGCCAGTTCGGTCAGGATGGATTCGATGCGGCCGGCGTACTGGTTGCGGATCCAGTCCAGCTTGAAGCGGTTGGGGACGCGCAGCGAGACGACGATGCCGTCCGCTCCTCCCGCGTCCTGCACCTCGGCCTCCGGCAGGGGCCGGATCCAGGTGTTGAATTGCTGTTCGGGCAGCTCAGCGGCCAGGCGTTCACAGCCGCGCTGCCAGAGGTCTAGGCTCATTGTGGAAAACTTATTCTTGAGCGGCCGGATTGTACGGATTCGAAGCCGGCCAGACCGGGGTTATCCACAGAATTTTTTAGAGGGTCAAGCCCTTGAAATCCCCACCCGGGCCAACCCTCGCATTGACCCTGCCCGCAATCTTTGGTGTAATCGCGGGTTTTCCAGGACGCCGGACGGATTTGCGTGGGCGCGTGGTTTGGCTGAAGGGTCTCTTCATTGGGGCCTCAAGGCCAGTCACCTCAAGCGCCCGTGACCGCTACCCAGCGAACCCATGAGGGGCTTGATGAGCCCTTGAATGATTGGGCGTCCCTTATCCACCGTGCGTCCGCAGGACGTCCCCCTGGGCTTGACAGCCCGCTAGAGGTTGCAAAATGAAGCGTACTTACCAAGCATCGAAGACCCGTCGCGCCCGTACCCACGGCTTCCTGGTCCGCATGAAGACCCGTGGCGGCCGCGCCGTCATCGCTGCGCGCCGCGCCAAGGGCCGCAAGCGCCTGGCCGTCTAAGTCCAAGGGACCAGACAGATGATCGGCCGGATCGTGCGATCGGCCGACTTTGAGCGCGTGCTGGGCACCCCCAGCCGCGCCCGCAGCAGCCACTTCGCAGTCCACCACGTGGCGGCGGAGCCGAGTCTGCCGGCCTATCGCTTATCCACAGCAGCGGCCGACTTATCAACAGCTGCTGCACCGGCTGCCCACAGACCTGTGGACGAAAAGCCGGTGGAGGGCTGCTGGCTGGGCACCGTGGTGCCCAAGCGCCACGCCAAGCGGGCGGTGACTCGCAACCTGTTCAAGCGCCAGATCCGTGCGGTCTTCGAGACCGGTGCCGCCACCCTGCCTCCGGGCCTGTGGGTGGTGCGGCTGCGCGCGCCGTTCGATCGCAAGCAGTTCGTCAGTGCCTCGTCCGATGCGCTGCGCTCTGCCGCGCGCAGCGAGCTGGCACAGCTGGTCAGCCGCGTGGCCAGGCGCCAAGGCGGCGCCCAGGCTGTTGCGGTGCCGGCAGCACCGGCCGCGCCGAGCGCGGCGGCCTGAGCCGGTATTCCCCGAGCGGCCATGGCTTTCTCCCTGCGCAAGCTTCCCCAACAGGCCTTGATCGGCCTGGTGCGGGGCTATCGCCTGCTGCTGAGCCCCTGGCTTGGCGCCTCCTGCCGTTTCTATCCGACCTGCTCGGCCTATTCGATCGAGGCTCTCGAGCGCCATGGCGCCTTGTGGGGCAGCGGTCTGACCGCATATCGGATCCTGCGCTGCAACCCCTGGTGCGAGGGCGGCCATGATGGCGTGCCCGAACATCCCCCCAAGTTGTTCAGCCGGCTGCTGCGCCGGACGGACGATTCCCGATCCCCTACCAATCCTGAAGCCTCCTCATGACTGATATACGCCGCACCGTGCTCTGGGTGGTGTTCACCATGTCGCTCGTCCTGCTCTGGGACGGCTGGCAGAAGCACAACGGTCACCCGTCGATGTTCAGCCCCGCGCCGGTGGCCAAGCAGGCTTCGGCCGCTGGCAGCGCCGCCAGCGTGCCGGTCGCTGCGGCGGCCTCTGGCGCCATTGCGGCAGCTCCGGGCGTAGCCCCGGCAGCCTCGGCCGCCGTGGTGGGTGAGAAGTTTGAAATCAGCACCGACCTGATCAAGGCCACGCTGGACACCCAGGGCGGCAGCCTGGTCCGCGTCGAGCTGCTGAAGCACAAGGACAGCGCTGACCGCAGCGGCCACGTGGTCGTGCTGGACGACGCCAACGGCCGCTTCTACAAGGCCGAGACCGGCCTGACCGGCGTGGCCGACGCGCCCTCGCACCTGACGCTGATGAGCGTGCAGCCCGGCGAGCGCGAGCTGAAGGACGGTGCCAACGCGCTGAGCGTGCGTTTCGAGTCGCCCGAGGCTGGCGGCCTGAAGCTGGTCAAGACCTACACCTTCAAGCGCGGCGAGTACGTGGTGACGGTCAAGCACGAGGTGCAGAACACCTCGGCCGCCGCCGTGACGCCGCAGCTCTACGTGCAGTTGCGCCGCGATGGCCATGTCGAGGCCAAGGCCTCGTCGATGGCGCCCAACTCCTTCACCGGCCCGGCGGTCTACACGGACAAGTCCAAGTTCCAGAAGATCGAGTTCGCCGACATCGACAAGGGCAAGGCCACCTTCGAGACCCGCGCCGAAGACGGCTGGGTCGCCATGGTCCAGCATTACTTCACCAGCGCCTGGCTGCGCAATGCCAAGGGCGACCGCGGCTTCTTCGTGCGCAAGCAGCCCGACGTGGCCACGCCGCAGTACGCGGTGGGCATGGTGTTCCCGCTGAGCCAGCTGGCTCCGGGCGCCTCGGCCACCACCGAAGACCAGCTCTTCGTCGGCCCGCAGGAAGAAAACAAGCTGGCCGAGCTGGCACCGGGCCTGCAACTGGTCAAGGACTACGGCATCTTCAAGGCGCTGTCGCAGCCGCTGTTCTGGCTGCTGGACCAGCTGCACAAGATCATCGGCAACTGGGGCTGGGCCATCGTCGTGCTGGTGGTGCTCTTGAAGATCGCCTTCTACTGGCTGAACGCCAGCGCCTACCGCAGCATGGCCAAGATGAAGGCCGTGGGCCCGCGCATCCAGGAGCTGCGCGAGCGCCTGAAGGACAAGCCGCAGCAGATGCAGCAGGAGATGATGCGCATCTACAAGGAAGAGAAGGTCAACCCCATCGGTGGCTGCCTGCCGATCTTCCTGCAGATGCCGTTCTTCCTGGCCCTGTACTGGGTGCTGCTGTCCAGCGTCGAGATGCGCGGTGCGCCGTGGATCCTGTGGATCACCGACCTCTCGCAGCCTGACAGCCTGTTCGGCCACTTCCTGGGCGCGCCCATCGGCCTGCTGCCCATCCTGATGACCGCGACCAGCGTGCTGCAAGTTGCGCTGAACCCCAAGGCACCGGACCCGATGCAGCAGAAGATGATGTGGATCATGCCGCTGGCCTTTGGCGTGATGTTCTTCTTCTTCCCGGCCGGCCTGGTGCTGTACTGGCTGGTCAATAACGTCCTGTCGATCGCCCAGCAATGGATGATCAACAAGCAGCTGGGCGTCTCCAACAAGTAAGCCTGCCGCCGGCAATAAGCCACGAAGCCCCCAGCGCACCCCGCGTCTGGGGGCTTTTTTCTTGACCGGCCGCCGCCTTTAATAGGGCTCATGCGGGGCGCGAATTCCGGGCGGCGACAGCCAATCTGAATCGAAGGCGCGAGTTCAGAGCTTACGAAAGCAACTGATCCGGCCTCCCCCGCGCCATATTCAAAAGACAGCATCGGGGACAATCGCCCGATGCTTGCTCGCCACCAAGACCCCATCGCCGCCATCGCCACCGCCCCCGGGCGCGGGGCTGTCGGCATCGTGCGGGTCTCGTCGCCGCAAGACCTGACCCCCCTCGTCGAAGCGATCTGCGGCCGGCCGCTCAAGGCGCGCGAGGCGAGCTACCTCCCTTTCCGTTCGGCCGCTGGCGATGCCATCGACCAGGGTCTGGCCCTGCTGTTCCCGGCGCCGCACTCCTACACCGGCGAGCATGTGCTGGAGCTGCAGGCGCATGGCGGCCCCGTCGTGCTGCAGCTGCTGCTGGCACGCTGCATGGAAGCCGGCGCTGAGATGCGGGTGCGCCTGGCTGAGCCCGGCGAGTTCACGCAGCGGGCCTTCCTGAACGGCAAGCTGGATCTGGCGCAAGCCGAGGCCGTGGCCGACCTGATCGATGCCAGCACCGAGGCCGCCGCACGCAGCGCCAGCCGCGCCTTGTCGGGCGCCTTATCCGATGAAGTCGGCAAGCTGCGCGACGCCTTGATCAACCTGCGCATGCTGGTCGAGGCCACGCTGGACTTCCCGGAAGAAGAAATCGACTTCCTCGAGCAGGCCGATGCCCTCGGCCGCCTCGCCCGCCTCTCCGCACAACTCGACCGCGTGCTGGATCGCACCCAGCAAGGCGCGCTCCTGCGCGAAGGCATCAAGGTCGTGCTCGCCGGCCAACCCAACGTCGGCAAGAGCTCGCTCCTGAACGCGCTGGCCGGCGCCGAGCTGGCCATCGTCACACCCATCCCGGGCACCACGCGCGACAAGGTCAGCCAGACCATACAGATCGAGGGCGTGCCCCTGCACATCAGCGACACCGCCGGCCTGCGCGAGACCGAGGACGAGGTCGAGCGCATCGGTGTGGCGCGCAGCTGGGAGGCAATCAGCGATGCAGACGTGGTGCTCTTCCTGCACGACCTCGGCCGCCTGGGCCAGAGCAACTACGAAGCCGAAGACAAGCTGATTGCAGAGCGCCTCGCTGGCGTCGATCCGAGCCGCATCCTGCAGGTCTACAACAAGGCTGACGTTCCACATGGGCGTGACCTGCCCGCGACAGCGCTCACCCTGTCCGCGAAGACCGGTGCGGGCCTGGACGCGCTGCGCCAGCGCTTGCTCCAGCAAGTCGGCTGGCACGCGACGCCCGAGGGCCTCTTCATCGCCCGCGAGCGCCATGTGCAGGCCTTGCGCCGCACGCAGGAGCATCTGGCCATGGCCCATGCCGTTTCGGTGCAAAAGCCTCCCGCCCTGGACCTGCTTGCTGAAGAGCTGCGCCTCGCGCACGACGCCCTCGGCGAGATCACCGGCGCCTTCACCGCCGACGAGCTGCTGGGCGTCATCTTCAGCAGTTTTTGCATAGGCAAATAGTCCCGGCCCTTCGCGGGTTTCAGCCCCACAACTCCACCGGACTGGCGATGCAGCCTGCCTCGTAGCGCACCGCCGGCTCGCAGTCGCGGGCCAGCCAATATTCCCCCGGCAGCCTGCGCGTGAATCTCGCCGAGCTGCCTTACCGGCATCTGAAGCGGCCGCTGTGGCCGCTGGATCTTCAGGGCTGAGCAGCCAAGGTTGGCAAGAAAAAGAAGCGGCGCGAGCGATTAACTGGTCACTCGCGCCGCTCACAAAGCCCCTCGCGGGGCCCGACTCACAGCTTGTAGCTGATCCCCACATTGAAGCGCCGGCCGAACTCGGTCACTTCCTGCTGGTAGCGGTTGTTGCCGCTGGTGTAGACGGCCTTCTGATTGGTGAGGTTGTCGACGCCGAAGCGCAGTTGCAGCTGGCTGCTCAGTTGCTTGGACAGGTTGAGCGTCACATAGGTTTCGGCACCGTTGACGATCAGCTGGCCCGAGGTCCAGGTGGGGTTGCGCACGAACTCGCTGTGGTAGTTGGCCGAGAGGCGCGCCTCGAAGCCGTCTTTGGCGTACCAGAGCGTCAGGCCGCCGTTGTGCTTCATCAAGCCTTCAATGGGGAAGGGGTTCACCGCCGGCATGTTCTCCTTCACGTTGCTGTGCGTGTAGGCGTAGTTGCTGTAGATGCCGAAATCGTTGAACGGCGCCGGCAGCGGGCTTTGGTAGACCAGCTCGATGCCGTCCACGTTGCCACCCTTGCCGTTGACCGAGCGCGTGATGTTGGCGGCGCGGCCATCGATGCTGGTGGCATCTGAGGTGATGCCGATGTAGCGACTTAGCTTCTTGTAGAACAGGCCGGCCGAGAGCAGGGAGCTCTTGGCGAAGTACCACTGGTAGGCCACGTCCAGCTGGTCGGCCAGCATGGGCTTGAGCCCGGGGTTGCCGGCGCTGCCGGTGATGGGCATGGCGGGGTTGGTGTCGATGTTGAGGTTGCGCGAGCCGCGCATTTCGTCCAGCGGCGCGCGCGTCATCGCGCGGGCCAGGCCCACGCGGATCTGGCGCTCCTGGTTGGCATCGAGGCCGAAGATCAGGTTCAGGCTGGGCAGTACCTCGGTGTAGCTGGTGCCGCCCTGCGTGGCCGTGGGCGCGGCGCCGTTGAGCGACTGCATGCCGGCGCCGGTCTGGCGGGTGTGCACCAGGCGCAGGCCCAGGTTGCCGCGGTAGGGCAGGCCGGCGAAGTCGCCGTCCAGGTCGGCCTGGGCATAGGCCGAGCTGCTGCGCTCGGTCACCTTCCAGCCGGCCAGCAGGTCCCATTGCGTGGGCGCGCGGCCGGCGGCGCTGAAGGCATCGGCGCCGAAGACGGAGGCCGTCGTGCCCTCGAAATCCTTCAAGGCGATGAAGGGCGCGAGGCCGCTGACGTTGACCGTCTCGAAGGCCGAGTTGGCGACCGTGCTCTTCGGGTCCACGCTCCAGGTGGTCTGGTGGTAGCGCTTCTCGCGGTCGCTGAAGCGGGCGCCGAGCTTGAGGCTTTTGAAGTCGCCGAACTTCAGCGCAGTGGAGGCGCTCAGTGCCAGCGCATCGAGCCGGTCCTTGATGTGGCCGTCGGTGTCCACGTAGAGCGTGGGCTGGCTGAAGGTGGCGGGGTTGCCGGAGTCCTGGCCGATCTTGAAGTTCTGCACCTCGTTGCCGGTGAAGGACCAGGTCAAGGTGGCGCCGCTGTTGGCCCATTGGCGCACGTCGCGCCACTGGCTGGCCCGCGAGGCCTGCGAGGTCGAGAGGTCGGCCTCCAGCTTCCACTCGCCGGCGTTCAGCTTGGCGTTGATGCCGCCGGCCGTGGTCTTGTTGTCCTGCACCCAGACGTAGTCATTGGTGGTCAGGCCCACGTCCTTGACGGTGGCGCCCACTACATAGCCGTCGCGGATGTCGACGTTGCTGTAGTTGCCCTTTTGCCAGCCGTCCCAGTTGCCCACATCGCCGGTCCAGTGCTGCAGGCCGGGCTCGTAGATCGCGGCCTTGGCGAAGTAGGCGTCGGCGGTGACGAAGAGCTCGGGCGTGGCCTTCAGCTCCACCTTGCCGAGCAGGCTCGTGCGCTTGTCGGTGCCGCGCTTGACGTCGGTGCCGAAGCCCCAGGGCGTCTTGTCGACCTTGCCGTCGCCGTTCAGGTCGCCGGAATGGTCTTCGTTGAAGCCCCAGTGCTTGACGTTCTTCTGCAGCGAGGGCTGGTCCTGGTAGCTGAAGGCCAGCGCGACGCCCAGCGTCCGGTTGTTGAACTGGTCGACGTAGATGCCGCCGAGGCGCGGCGCGGTCTTCTTGGCGCCGGCGATGTCGGTGGCGAGCTGGTAGTAGAGGCCGTCCAGCTTGACCGAGGCCTGGCGCTCGCGGAAGTTCAGGGGCGAGACGGTCTGCAGGTCGATGGTGGTGGCCACGCCGCCTTCGGCCAGCTCGGCCGATTGCGTCTTGTAGACGGTGGCGCCGCTGATTGACTCCGACGGGAACTGCTCGAATCGCACCGCGCGGCCCGGCTCGCTGGAGGCGAGCTCGCGGCCGTTCAAGGTGGCGCCGATGAAGCGCGGGCCGAGGCCGCGCGCAATCACCTGGCTCGCGTTGCCACGGTCGAGGCCCGAGGAGAGGCCGGGCAGGCGGGCCAGGGTTTCGGCGATGGTGGTGTCGGGCAGCTTGCCGATGTCTTCCGAGGCGATCACCTCGACCATGCTGTTGGAGGCTTCCTTCGCATCCAGCGCCTGGCGCACCGAGGCGCGGATGCCGGTCACGACCACGGTTTCCAGGTCGGCCTTGGGGGCCGAGGCGGGCGTGGCCGGCGTGGCAGGGACAGGCGCGGTCTGGGCCAGGGCCACGGCCGGCAGCATGAACATCGCCTGGATCAGCGAGGCGAGGGGTTTCTTGCGCATGGTGTCTCCATCTTGTTGATTTGCTTCAGGCATCCCGACGGACTTGCCTTGCGTTCATGCTACGAAGCCGGCGAGATGCCGAGATATCAATTAATTGCTCACGTCTATGCGCATTTCGCAAGCCTCCGATCCAACCCGCTTGCTATGTGAAGACGAGATAGCTGACGATCAACAAAGCATATTTCGCAGCTAGGTTCCAACCCTAAGCTGGCGCCATCACTGCACCGCTGGCCCCATGAAGATCACCAAGCTCACCACCTACCGTCTGGCCCCACGCTGGATGTTCCTGAAGATCGAGACCGATGCCGGCATCACCGGCTGGGGCGAGCCCGTGATCGAGGGCAAGGCCCGCACGGTCGAGGCGGCGGTGCATGAGTTTGAGCCCTATCTGATCGGCCAGGACCCGAGCCGCATCAACGACCTCTGGCAGGTGATGTACCGCGGCGGCTTCTACCGCGGCGGCGCCATCCTGATGAGCGCCATCGCCGGCATCGACCAGGCGCTGTGGGACATCAAGGGCAAGGCGCTCGGCGTGCCGGTCTACGAGCTGCTCGGCGGCCTGGTGCGCGACAAGATGAAGGTCTATTCCTGGGTCGGCGGCGACCGCCCGGCCGATGTGATCGCCGATATCAAGCGCCTGCGCGAAGGCGGCTTCGACACCTTCAAGATGAATGGCAGCGAGGAGATGGGCCTGATCGACAGTGCCGCCAAGGTCGACGCGGCCGTGGGCCGCATCGCCGAGATTCGCGCCGCCTTTGGCCACGAGATCGAGTTCGGCATCGACTTCCACGGCCGCATCGCCGCGCCCATGGCCAAGGTGATGCTGCGCGCGCTGGAGCCCTACCGGCCGCTGTTCGTCGAGGAGCCGGTGCTGGCAGAGCAGGACGAGACCTATGCCCGCCTGGCCGAGCACACGGCCATTCCGCTGGCGGCCGGCGAGCGCATGTACTCGCGCTTCGAGTTCAAGCGGGTGTTCCAGGGCGGTGGCCTCTCCATCGTTCAGCCCGACCTCTCGCATGCTGGCGGCATCACCGAATGCCTGAAGATCGCCAGCATGGCCGAGGCCTATGACGTGGCGCTCGCCCCGCATTGCCCGCTCGGCCCCATCGCCCTGGCCGCCTGCCTGCAGGTGGACTTCGTCTCGCACAACGCTGTGCTGCAGGAGCAGAGCATGGGCATCCACTACAACAAGGGTGGCGAGCTGCTCGACTACGTGCTGAACAAGGACGATTTCCATATCGAGAACGGCTACATCAAGCCGCTGACCAAGCCGGGCCTGGGCGTCGAAGTGGATGAAGCGCGCGTGATCGAGGCCAGCAAGACGGCGCCCGATTGGCGCAATCCCTTGTGGCGCCATGCGGACGGCAGCGTCGCGGAATGGTGAGCGTGACCTCCTTTCCCCGCGAGACGCGCCTGATCGGCCTGGACTGGGGCAGCTCCAGCCTGCGTGCCATGCTGATCGATGGCGAGGGCCAGGTCTTGCTCTCGCGCCAATCGACGCAAGGTGCGTCCACGCTGCACGGCGGCCCGGCCGCCTTCAGCGCGGCACTCGATGAACTGATCGGCGACTGGCATGCGACGGGCCAGCCGCTGCTCGCCTGCGGCATGGTCGGCAGCCAGCATGGCTGGCGCGAGGTGCCCTATGCAGCCTGCCCGGCCGATGCAAGAGCCCTGGCGACCGGTGCCCTGGCGGTGGACTGGCGCGGCCGCTCGGTGCGCCTGCTGCCGGGCCTGCGCTGCGACACCGAAGCCGGCCCGCCCGACGTGATGCGCGGCGAAGAAACGCAGGTGCTCGGAGCGCTGGAGCTGCTGCCCGAGCTGGCCGCGCGCAGCTGCATCGTCATGCCCGGCACGCACAGCAAGTGGGCGCAGGTGGTCGACGGCACCGTGCGCAGCTTCGCCACGCAAATGACCGGCGAGCTCTATGCCGTGATGCGCCAGCATTCGGTGCTGGGCCGTTTGATGCTGGCCGATCCGCAGCCCGACCTGCTCGCCTTTGCCGAGGGCGTGCGCGCCGCGCGAGACCATGGCGAGCTGGGTCTGCCGCACCAGTTGTTTGCGGTGCGCACCCTGGGCCTCACGGGCCGCCTGGCGCACGAAGCCCTGCCCGACTATCTCTCCGGTCTCTTGATCGGCCACGAGCTGCGCGCCGGCCTGCAGGCCCGTGACGCCAGCGCGCCGCTGGTGCTGCTGGGCGAACCGGCCCTGTGCCAGCGCTATGTCAAGGCGCTGGACCTGTTCGGGGTGGGCGAAGTGCAGGTCCTGCCCAATACCGCCGCCGCCGGCCTGTGGCGCATCGCCCAGGTGGCGCGAGGAGTGCTCTGATGTTGCAAGACAAATTCGACGCGGCCTTTGCCGCCTTGCCCCTGGTCGCCATCCTGCGCGGCATCAAGCCGACCGAGGTCGAGGCGATTGCGATGAGCCTCTACGAAGAAGGCTTTCGTCTCATCGAGGTGCCGCTGAACTCGCCGCAGGCCTTTGATTCGATCACCAAGCTCGCCCGCTGCCTGCCCGCCGATGCGGTGATGGGCGCCGGCACGGTGCTGAGCACCGGCGCGGCCGACAAGGTGCGTGATGCCGGCGGCCAGCTGGTGGTGATGCCGCATGCCGACACCCGCGTGGTCTCGCATGTCAAGGCGCAGGGCCTCTTGTGCGTGCCCGGCGCCGCCACGCCCACCGAGGCCTTTGCCTGCGTGGAGGCGGGGGCCGATGCGGTCAAGCTGTTCCCGGCCGAGCTGGTCACGCCGCAGGTGGTGAAAGCCATGCGCGCGGTGCTGCCCGCCAGCCTGAAGCTGCTGCCGGTGGGTGGCATCACGCCCGAGACCATGGGTGCTTTCCGCGCTGCGGGTGCTGCGGGCTTCGGCCTCGGTGGCGCCTTGTATGCGCCGGGTTTCAGTGCGGGCGATGTGGCCCAGCGGGCGCGCGCCTTTGTGACGGCCTGGCGCGGCTGAAGACGAGCCAAGAAAAACAGGAGACAAGCGATGAAGAAGAGAGAGACCGCGGGCGCCATCGCCCTGGCGGCAGCGCTGTGCTGCTTGCCGCTCCATGCCGAGACCTTGCTGCAGGTCGACGCCAGCGCGCCCGTGGCCGCGCCCACCACCGGCCACCTGAAGCTCGGCAGCTCGGTGTCTCCGAAAGGCGAGCGCCTCGCCGTCAACAACCAGTACCTCAGCCTCAACGGCCAGCCCTGGCTGCCGGTGATGGGCGAGTTCCACTACACGCGCAGCCCGGCCGAGAGCTGGGAGGCCGAGCTGAACAAGATGAAGGCGGCCGGCATCGACATCGTGGCCAGCTATGTGATCTGGAACCACCATGAGCTGAATGAAGGCCAGTTCAACTGGCAGGGCAACCGTGACCTGCGCCGCTTTGTGCAGTTGGCCGCCAAGGCAGGCCTGAAGGCCGTGGTGCGCATCGGCCCCTGGTCGCATGCCGAGGTGAGATTCGGCGGCATCCCGGACTGGGTGGTCAACACCATGCCCACGCGCAGCAACGACGCGCAGTACCTGCGCCATGTCGAGCGTCTCTATGCGCAGATCGGCCAGCAGATCAAGGGCTTGCTCTGGAAGGACGGCGGCCCGGTGGTGGCGATCCAGATCGAGAACGAATACAACCTCACCGGCTCGGGCAAGGGCGCCGAGCACATCTCCACCTTGAAGCAGCTGGCGCTGAAGGCCGGCATGGATGTGCCGCTCTACACCGTGACCGGCTGGGACGGCACGGTCTACCCGTCCGGTGAAGTAACGCCGGTGTTCGGTGGCTACCCTGACGAGCCCTGGGGCCTGCCGACCACGGAGCTGCCGCCCAAGGAGACGCATGCCTTCCGCTTCGACAGCCGCGTCTCCGGCGACCTGGGTGCCCAGACCGCCGCCACCGCGCGCGGCACGGCCGAAACCGACATCGCGCTCACGCCCTTCCTCGGCGCGGAATACGGCGCCGGCCTGCCGGCCATGTACCGCCGCCGCACTCTGGTCTCGCCGGACGACATCGCGTCCATGCTGCCGGTGCAGCTGGGTTCCGGCGTCAACCTGCTGGGCTACTACATGTTCCACGGCGGCCGCAACCCGCTGGGCGAGCACTCGCTGGAAGAAAGCACGGCCAGCGGCGGCTACAACGACACGCCGAAGATCAACTACGACTTTCAGGCACCGCTGGGCCCGGACGGCCAGCAGCGGGAGGTGCTGACGAGGTTGCGGCCCTTCCACTTGTTCCTGCAGTCCTACGGCGCGCAGCTCGCCACCATGACGGTGCGCAAGCCCGCCGTCGTGCCGCCGCATCCCACCGAGCTGACGACGCCGCGCTATGCCGTGCGCGCCAAGGGCGACAGCGCCTTCCTCTTCGTCAACAACCATGTGCGGCAGTACGCGATGCCGCAGTTCGCCGACGTGCGCTTCTCGGTCCAGCTGCCGGGCGGCACGCTCACGTTCCCGCAGCAGGCGTTGACGATCAAGAACGGCGACTACTTCGTCTGGCCGATCAACCTGGACCTCGATGGCACGCGCCTCAGCTATGCCACGGCCCAGCCGGTGACGCGCTTCGACGCGGGCAGCGAGGGCCTCCTCCATGTGTTCAGCGCGGCCGCCGCCCAGCCGGTGGAGCTGGCCTTCAGCGCGGCCGATGCGGCCTTTGTCGAAGCACCGGGCGCCACGCGCCGCGAGGTGACCGGCGAGGACCGGGTGGTGTTCGGCGGCTTCAAGCCGGGCACGGCGCCAGCACTCACGATCAAGAAGCCCGGCCGGCGCCCGGTGCAGCTGCTCGTGCTGACGGCGGCGCAAAGCCAGCAGCTGGTGCGCGGTGAGTTCGCCGGCCAGCCGCGCCTGCTGCTGTCCGCGCAGCAGCTGTGGACGCAGGGCGGAAAGCTGGAGCTGCGCAGCAGCGGCGAGGCGCGCCTGCGTTTCGCCATCTACCCGGCGCTGGCCAAGGCGCCGCAGGCCAATCTCGCGCTGAAGCCGGCCGGCCGCGACGGCCTGTTCCAGGTCTACGAGGCCGAGGCCCCGGCGCGCACGCTCGCCGCCAGCTTCACCCAGACCCGTGCCGCCCAGGCCGCCCCGCCCATCATGAAGGGCGGCCTCGCCAAGGCGGCGCTGCAGCCCATCCCCGAGGCCTTTGCGGCCGCCGCCAGCTGGCAGCTCACACTGCCCGCCGATGCGCTGAAGGGTCTGGACGACGTGCTGCTGGAGGCCGACATCGTCGGCGACATTGGCCGCCTCTACAGCGGCACCCGCATGCTGGACGACTGGTACTACTTCGGCCCCACCTGGCAGATCGGCCTGAAGTCGCTGGGCAAGGCCGCCGCCGGGCCGCTGAGCCTCTCGGTGCTGCCGCTGCGTGCCGATGCGCCCATCTACCTGCCGCGCGAACACCGCCCGGACTTCGCCGGCCAAAAGCAGATCGCCGCGCTGCGGGGGCTGACGCTGACGCCGGTCTATCGCCTGACGGTGGCCCCCTGAGCTATACGACTTCTGGATAGATAAGCCGCAACAAGCGATTGGTCGGATATGTTCCGACCCGGTAACTTCTCATTCTTGAGAGACGGAGACATCAGCGTGCCCTCGGAAGCTTTGAGCGTTAACAACCTGCAGCTGGCCCACGCCCACAGCGCCACGCTGGGAGAGGGCATCCAGTGGCATGGCGCGAGCCGGCGCTGGTGGTGGACCGACATCGAGGGCGCCCAGCTTCATGCCTGGTCGGCCGACACCGGCGCGGCCCTGAGCTGCCGCCTGCCCGACCGCCTGGGCTGCTTTGCCCACACCCGCTCCGGCAAGCTGATCCTCGGCCTGGCCAAGCGCCTGTGCCTGGGCTCCCTGACCGACCCGCTGGCCCAGGGTGCCATCAACATGGCGCTGCAGCAGCTGGCGGCGGTGGACCCGGCCGAGAGCCGCACCCGCGTCAACGACGGCCGCTGCGACCGGCGCGGTTACTTCGTTTTCGGCACCATGAACGAGGCACCGGAGAGAAGGCCCATCGGCAGCTTCTACCAATACTCGCTGAAGCATGGCCTGCGCCGCCTGGCCCTGCCGGCGGTGGCGATTGCCAACAGCGTGTGCTTCAGCCTCGACGGCCGCACGATGTACTTCTGCGACACGCTAAGCCGCGTGATCCAGCAATGCGATTACGACGCTGAAGCCGCGCAGGTCAGCAACATCCGTCCCTTCGTGGCGGTGAGCGACCCGCATGCCTGGCCCGACGGCTCGGCCATCGACGCCGAGGGCTGTTTGTGGAACGCGCAATGGGGCGCCGGCCAGGTCGTCCGCTATTCGCCAGCGGGCGAGTTGTTGCAGCGCTTTGGCGGTGCTGCGCCGCACAGCAGCTGCCCGGCCCTCGGCGGCCCCAACGGCGATGAGCTGATGCTTACCACCGCCCGTGCCGACCTGAACCGCGAGGCCCTGGCCGCCGCGCCGCAATCCGGCAGCCTGTTCGGCCTGCGCCTGCCGCAGCCACTCGCCGTAACCGAAACCTTGTTTGACGACGAGCCGGTCTGAGCTCGCGAAATCGGAGACAACGCCCATGATCCAACGCAGAACCCTCGCCCTCGCCACGCTGGCCGCCCTGGCCTCGTTCACGGCCCACGCAGCCGAGCCCATCAAGATCGGCTTCCTCGTGAAACAGGCCGAGGAACCCTGGTTCCAGGATGAATGGCGCTTTGCCGAGCAAGCCGCCAAGGAGAAGGGCTTCACCCTCGTGAAGATCGGCATCCCCAATGGCGAGAAGATGATGGCCGCCATCGACAACCTGGCCGCGCAGAAGGTGCAGGGCTTCGTCATCTGCGCGCCCGACGTGAAGCTGGGCGCCGCCGTCTCGCGCGCCGCCAAGCGCCACAAGCTCAAGGTGATGTCGGTGGACGACCAGCTGGTGGACGGCGCTGGCAAGCCGATTGCCGACATCCCGCACATGGGCATCTCCGGCTACGAGATCGGCAAGCAGGTGGGCCAGGGCCTCGCGGAGGAGATCAAGGCGCGCGGCTGGAACCTCGCCGAGGTCGGCGCACTGCGCATCGCCTTCGACCAGCTGCCCACCGCGCGCGAGCGCACGCAGGGCGCGCTCGATGCGCTGAAGGCCGCTGGCCTGCCGGCCGCCAACCTCGTCGATGCGCCGCAAGCCAAGACCGACACCGAGAGCGCCTTCAACGCTGCCAACATCGCCTTCACCAAGAACGCCAAGTTCAAGCACTGGGTGGCCTTTGGCCTCAACGACGAAGCGGTGCTCGGTGCCGTGCGCGCGGGCGAGGGCCGTGGCCTGAAGCAGGACGCGATGCTCGGCATCGGCATCGGCGGCAGCCAGACGGCGCTGAACGAGTTCTCCAAGCCCACGCCCACGGCCTTCTTCGGCACGGTCCTGATCAGCCCCAAGCGCCATGGCTACGAGACGGCGCTGAACGTCTATCAATGGGTGGCTGAGAACAAGCAGCCGGCTGCGCTGACGCTGACCAGTGGCACCCTCATGACGCGCAAGAACCAAGCCGAAGTCCGCAAGCAGATGGGACTGCAGTGAGATGACCCCCGTCCTGCAGTTCGAGAACGTCACCAAGACCTTCCCCGGCGTCAAGGCGCTGAACGGGGTCAGCTTCGAGGCGCGGGCGGGCCAGGTCCATGGCCTGCTGGGCGAGAACGGTGCCGGCAAGAGCACGCTTCTCAAGATCCTCGGTGGCCAGTACCGCCCGGATGGTGGTCGCCTGCTCCTGAATGGCAAGCCCTGCGACTTCTATTCGGCCGGTGATGCCATCGCCGCCGGCATTGCGGTGATCCATCAGGAGCTGCAGTACGTGGCCGAGCTGACCGTGGCTGAGAACGTCTTGCTGGGCCGCTTGCCAACACGCTTCGGTCTCGTGGACCACGCCGCCGCACGCAAGCTGGTGGCCGAGAAGCTGGCCAGCATCGGCGTCGATCTGGACCCGGCGGCCAGGCTGTCGGAGCTGTCGATCGCGCAGCGCCAGATGGTCGAGATCTGCAAGGCCGTGATGCAGGATGCCCAGGTCATCGCCTTCGACGAGCCGACCAGCAGCCTCTCGCACCGCGAGAGCGAGATCCTGTTCCGCCTGGTGCGTTCGCTGCGCGCCGAGGGTCGGACCCTGATCTACATCTCGCACCGGCTCGAGGAGCTGTACGCGCTTTGCGATGCCTGCACCATCTTCCGCGACGGCCGCAAGGTGGCCACGCATCCGGTGATGGCCGAGGTCTCCCGCGAGCGCCTGATCGCCGACATGGTGGGCCGCGAGCTGCAGGACATTTATGACTACCGCGAGCGCCCGGCCAAGGAGGAGCGCCTGCAGGTGAAGGATTTGCGCAGCAAGGAGCTGCCGCATGGCTTGTCCTTCAAGGTGCGTGGCGGCGAAGTGCTGGGCTTCTTCGGCCTCGTGGGCGCCGGCCGCAGCGAGCTGATGCGCCTGCTCTACGGCGCGGACAAACGCACCGGGGGCCAGGTCTTGCTCGATGGCAAGCCGGTCAACGCATCCGGTCCGGCTGCGGCCATCGCCGCCGGCATCGTGCTGTGCCCCGAGGACCGCAAGGAGCAGGGCATCCTGGCCCAGAGCTCGGTGGCCGAGAACATCAACATCAGCTGCCGCCGCCATGGCTTGCTCGGCGGCATCTTCCTGCGCCACCGCCGCGAGGCCGAGCTGGCCGATGCCTTCATCAAGCGCCTGCGCATCAAGACCCCGAACCGCGAGCAGGAGATCCGCCTGCTCTCCGGCGGCAACCAGCAGAAGGTCATCCTGGCGCGCTGGCTGGCCGAGCCGGGGCTGAAAGTCCTGATCCTGGACGAGCCCACGCGCGGCATCGACGTGGGCGCCAAGAACGAGATCTACGGCCTGATCCACGAGGTGGCGGCCAGCGGCTGCTGTGTGATCGTGATCTCCAGCGAGCTGCCCGAGGTGCTGGGCATCTCGGACCGATTGATCGTCATGCGCGAGGGCCGCATCAGCGGCGAGCTCTCCCGCGCCGAAGCGAATGAAACCGCCGCCCTCGCGCTGGCCCTGCCCGACGAAGTCACCGCCTGACATGACTACCGCAACGAATACCTCTTCCCCGGCTACCGCCATGAATGCCAACCGAACCAAGGCCCTCCTGAAAGAGCACAGCATGACGCTGGGCTATGGCCTGCTCTTCATCGTGCTTGCCGCCACGGTGGAGAACTTCTTCTCGGCCGCCAACATCGTGGGCCTGATGCTCTCGGTGGCGCAGATCGGCATGGTGGCCTGCACCATGATGCTGTGCCTGGCCTCGCGCGACTTCGACCTCTCGGTGGGCTCCACCATCGCCTTTGCCGGCGTCCTGGGCGCCATCATTCTGGAGCGCACCGGCAGCACGGGCCTGGCCGTTGGCGGCGGGCTGCTGGCGGGCGCGCTGATCGGCGCTGGCAACGGCGTGCTGATTGCCTACCTGCGAGTCAATGCCTTGATCGCCACGCTGGCCACCATGCTGATGGTGCGCGGCCTGGCCTTCATCGTCTCCAAGGGCCAGGCGGTGGGCATTGCCGACGAGGGCTTCATCAGCTTCGGCGACACGCTCGTGTTCGGCCTGCCGCTGCCGGTGTGGCTGACCGCCGCCTGCTTCCTCGTGTTCGGCGTGCTGCTCAACCACACCGTGTTCGGGCGCAACACGCTCGCCATCGGCGGCAACCCCGAGGCTGCGCGCCTGGCGGGTGTGCGGGTCGAGCGGCTGCGTGTGTGGATCTTCCTGCTGCAGGGCCTGGTCACGGCCATGGCCGGCCTGGTGCTGGCCTCGCGCATCACCAGCGGCCAGCCGAATGCCGCCACCGGCTTCGAGCTGGACGTGATCTCGGCCTGCGTGCTGGGCGGCGTCTCGCTGCAGGGCGGCAAGGCGCGCATCTTCGGCGTGGTGATCGGCGTGCTGATCATGGGCACGGTCGAGAACGTGATGAACCTGATGAACGTGGACGCGTTTTATCAGTACCTGATGCGCGGCATCATCCTGCTGGCGGCCGTCTTGCTCGATCAACTCAAGACCCGAGGCGAGCGCCGTGTTTGATGGGCCCACCCCCGTACCGGCTTCGCCGGCCCCCTCAAGGGGGCACGCCCGACGGCCCGGCAAAGCCGGATCCTCGGGCGCCGCTTGGCTCGGGTTGTTGTTCGCGATGGTGTGTGGTGCTGCCCAGGCGCAGTTCCTCGCTGGCGGCGACATCTCCACGCTGAGCTGGATGGAGCGCGCCGGTGCCCGCTACAGCGACCGCCAGGGCAGGCCCGGCGACACGCTGGAGATCTTGAAGCGCTACGGCCACAACATCGCCCGCATCCGCCTCTACGACCAGACCGGCCCGGGCACCGGCGCCGAGGGCTGGCACTGGCCCCAGGCCTCGATGGACCTGCCCGATGTGCTGGCGCTGTCCAGGCGCGCTGCAGCGCAGGGCATGCAGATCCAGCTGACCCTTCACTACAGCGACTTCTGGACCAACTCCAAGACGCAGGACCTGCCGCATGCCTGGCAGCGCGAGCTGAAGAAATTGCCCGACGAGGGGGCACGCATGGCGCGGCTCACCGAGCTGGTGGGCGAGCGCACGCGCGAGGTGATGCAGGCCATGGTCAAGCAGGGCACGCCGCCGCAGTTCGTCTCGCTGGGCAACGAGATCGAGCACGGCATGCTCTATCCCTATGGCAAGGCCACCCCGGAGAACTGGCCGCGCCTGGCCCAGCTTCTGAAAGCCGGCCATGCGGCCGTCAAGCAAGTGAACCCAGCAAGCAAGGTCGTGCTGCACATCGATGACGGTGGCAACGAGGCCAAGTACCTCGACTGGTTCGGCCAGGCCCGCAAGCACGGCGTGCTGTGGGACGTGATCGGCTCTTCCTACTACCCCTTCTGGACCAAGAAGAACGTGACGCAGATGGTGGCTTTCAGCAAGACCATCACCGAACACTTCGACAGCGACCTGCTGGTGATGGAAGCCGGCTTCAACTTCGCGCCGACCAAGCCCGACGGCTGGCCCGGCCAGCTGGAGCACAACGGCCCGTATCCCGCCTCGATGAGCAGCCCGCAAGGCCAGCGCGACTTCATGGCCGAGCTGATGGGCGCGCTGAAGCAGACGCCACGCGTCATCGGCGTCCTCTACTGGGACCCGATCATGATCGCCACGCCCGGCGTGGGCTGGGCCGTGCGCGAGGGCTTGGGCGAGGCCGGCCCCAATGTGGTGAGCAACACCACGCTGTTCGACTTCAAGGGCCGGGCGCTGCCCGTGCTCGACATCTGGAAGCAATACACGCAATGAGCGGAACGAAAAGACTGCAAGGCAAGGTCGCGCTGGTGACCGGATCAACGTCGGGCATCGGCCGCGCCATCGTTCGGCGCTTCCTGGCGGAGGGCGCGCAGGTCGTCTTCAACAACCACCGCGACGATGAGACGGCGGCTTCTTCACGTGCCGAGTTCGGCGATGCGAATGCGCTGTTCGTCGAAGCCGACGTGGCCGATGCGGCCGCCGTGCAGCGCATGGTGGCGCAGGGCATCGAACGCTTCGGCCGCATTGACGTGCTGGTCAACAACGCCGGTGTGGACGTGTTTTCAGATCCCTTGAAGATGACGAGCGAGCAGTGGCAGCGCTGCTTCAGCATCGACCTCGAAGGCGTCTGGAACAACTGCCGCGCCGTGCTGCCCGGCATGCTGGAGCGTGGCGCAGGCAGCATCGTCAACATCGCCTCGGTCCATGGCCACAAGATCATTCCGGGCGCGTTTCCGTATCCGGTAGCCAAGCATGCCTTGATCGGCCTGACGCGTTCGCTGGGCATCGAGTACGCGGCATGCGGCGTGCGTGTGAACTCGATCTCGCCGGGGTTGATCATGAGCGAACGGGTGCAGGTGTGGCTCGATTCGCTGCCTGCAGAACAGCGGCAGCGCCAGGTCGACATCCTGCCCTGCAAGCGCGTCGGCGAGCCCGATGAAGTTGCCTACACTGCGCTCTTCCTGGCCAGTGATGAGGCGCGCTTCATCAATGCCACCGATATCCTGATCGACGGCGGCCGTTCCCAGCTTTATCACGAATGACCGACCCCCGCGCCAATCGCTTCGTCCGCTCGCACCTGAAGACCCGTCATCTGGTGCTGCTGGTCGAGCTCGGCCGGCATCGCTCCATCCTGCATGCGGCCCAGGCCGCCAACCTCACGCAGCCGGCGGCGTCCAAGCTGCTCGGCGAGCTGGAGCATGCGCTCGGCGTGCCGCTGTTCGAGCGCCTGCCGCGCGGCGTGCAGCCCACGCGCTATGGCGAGGTGATGATCCGCCGCGCCGGTGCGGCGCTGGCCGAGATGGACGCGGCGCACCAGGAGGTGATGGAGCTGCTGTCGGGCCTCTCGGGCCGCGTGGCCGTGGGCAGCGTGATGACGCCATCGAGCGGCCTCGTGCCTGAGGCCGTGCAGCGCCTGAAGCAGGAGCACAGCAAGGTGCAGGTGGCCATCACCGTGGACACCAGCAAGATCCTGATCCAGCGCCTGCGCGAGGGCCAGCTGGACCTGGTGATCGGCCGCATTCTCGACAGCGAATCGGCCGCCGAATTGAACTTCGAGCCCTTGACCGACGAGCCGCACAGCCTGGTCGTGCGCGCCGGCCATCCGCTGCTGGAACGCCAAGGCCTCACGCTCACGGACCTGGCCCGCGAGGGCTGGATACTGCCGCCGCCCGGCAGCATCCTGCGCGACCGCATCACGGCGCTCTTCCTCTCCCAGGGCCTGGACCAGCCGCAGGAGACGGTGGAGACCATCTCGCTGCCGGTGATCAGCAAGCTCCTGATCGGCACCGACATGCTGGCGCCGCTGCCCGAAGAGATGGTGCAGCCTTATCTGGACACCGGCCTGCTGGCCGTCCTGCCCTTCGAGCTGGGCCTGCGCATGGATGCCTACGGCATCGTCACCCGCAAGCAGCACCAGCTCTCGCCGGGCGCCGAGGCGCTGCTGCAGACGCTGCGCGAGGTGGCCTGGCAGCGCTACGGGCGGCGCAAGTAGCTCAGGCGTCGGCCGCGCGCGGTTCCAGCGAGGCGCGCGCTTGCTTGCGCGCAATGGCCGCCTCGTAGCGGCGCCGCTCATCCGGCGTGAAGGGCCGCAGCGGCGGCACGGCCACGGGCTTGTTGGCATCGTCCACGGCCACCATCGTGAAATAGCAGCTGTTCACGTGGCGGGACTCCTGCGTGCGGATGTTCTCGGCCACGACCTTGATGCCGACCTCCATCGACGAGGTGCCCGTGTGGTTGATGCTGGCGAGGAAGCTCACCAGTTCGCCCACGTGCACCGGCTGCCGGAAGATCACGCGGTCCACCGAAAGGGTCACCACATAGCGCCCGGCATAGCGGCTGGCGCAGGCATAGGCCACCTGGTCCAGCAACTTCAGGATGTTGCCGCCATGCACATTGCCGGCGAAGTTGGCGGTGTCCGGTGTCATCAGCACCGTCATCGTCAGTTGGTGGGCGGGCAGGTCCATGGCGGTCTGGCCTCTCTCAATAGAAGCGATGCACGGTCGTGCTGCGGTAGACCTCGCCGGGGCGCAGCACGGTGGAGGGCCAATCATCGTCCACCGCGTGATTGGGCGAATCAGGGCTGTGCTGGGTTTCCAGGCACAGGCCGTCGCCTTGGCGGTAGGCCTGGCCGCTCGGCCCGACCAGGCTGCCGTCGAGGAAGTTGCCGGAGTAGAACTGGATGGCCGGTTCGGTCGTGTGGACCTCCATGCGTCGGCCCGAGGCCGGGTCTTCCAGGCACGCGGCCAGGCGCAGGCCGCCGTCGACGGGCGCGTCCAACACCCAGTTGTGGTCATAGCCCTTGGCCATCACGATCTGCGGATGGGCTTCGCGGATGTGCGTGACGATGGCCTTGGGCGCGCGGAAGTCGAAGGGCGTTCCCGCCACGCTCGCGTGGTCGGTAGGGATGCGCACCGCATCAACCTCGGTGTAGCGGCTGGCGGGGATGGTGAGGCGGTGGCGCAGCACCGAGCCTTGCCCTGTGAGGTTGAAGTAGTCGTGGTGGGTCAGGTTGACGACGGTGGCCGCGTCGCACGTGGCTTCGTAGTCAATGCGCCAGCTGCGCTCGTTGGCCGCCAGGCTGTAGCGCACGCGGGCCTGCAGGCGGCCGGGGAAGCCCTGGTCGCCGTCTGCGCTGTCCAGCGTGAAGAGCAGCGAGTCGCCCTCGATCTGCGCCTCCCAGCAGCGCGTGCCAAAACCGCGGCTGCCACCGTGCAAGGTGTTCGGCCCATCGTTGAGGTCGAGCTGGTACGGCTTGCCCTCGAGCTCGAAGCGGCCCCGCGCAATGCGGTTGCCGTAGCGGCCGACGATCACGCCGAAGTGCGGGTTGCGCTGCACATAGTCGTCCAGATTGTCAAAACCCAGCACCACATTGGCGCTCGCACCTTGCGCATCCGGCACCCACAGGCCGGTGACGATGCCGCCCAGGTTGATGGCGGTGAGGGTCAGGCCTTGCCCGTTGTCGAGCCGGTACTCGTGGACGATGCGGCCATCGGCCAGGCGTCCGTATTCGCGCTCGGTGATCGCCATGGCGCTCAGACCCAGCCGCCGTCGACGATGAAGTCCTGCGCGGTGCACATGGCGCTGTCGTCCGCGGCGAGGAACAAGGCCATGGCGGCGATGTGCTCGGCCAGCAGGGGCTTGTTGATGCACTGGCCCTTGGCGATTTCTTCCCGGGCCTTGTCATCCACCCAGAGCTTGATCTGCTTGTCGGTCATCACCCAGCCTGGCACCAGCGTGTTGACGCGGATGCCATGCGGCCCGAAGTCGCGTGCCAGGCTGCGCGTGAGGCCCTGTACGGCAGACTTGCTTGACGTGTACGCCGGCATGCCGCCCTGCTTGAGCATCCAGCTGATCGAGCCGAAGTTGATGATGGAGCCGGCGCCAGCCGCCTTCATGTCGGGCAGCACCGCCTGGGCGGCGAAGAACTGGTGCTTCAGGTTGACGGCGAGGCCGGCGTCCCAGGATTCCGGCGTGGTCTCTTCGACCTTGTGGCGCCTGTCGTTTGCGGCATTGTTGAGCAGCACGCTGATCGGGCCGATGCGGCCGCGCAGCGTGGCAATGGCTTCACGCAGTGCGGCGATGTCGGTCAGGTCGGCGGCCACGAACTGTGGCGCATGTGCACTGGCCTTGAGCCTTTCGGCCAATGCCGTGCCGTCCGCAACGGCGAGGTCGATGAACCCCACCTTGGCGCCCTGCGCCACGAAGGCTTCGACCAGCGTGGCGCCTATGCCGGTGGCACCGCCGGTGATCAGGACGGCCCGGTCTTTCAGGCTGGGATAGGACGCGGACAGGCTCATCTCATGGTCTCCGGGACAGGGGCTGGGTTCGAATTATTAGTCATACTATTTAAATTGAAAAGCCGGCAATCAACGGGTTAACCCGCATGACAAGCATTTAATAGTCATACTTTAATGGCGGCAAAGCGATCAAACCCATCCCACCGAGACAAGGGAACCTCCTCATGAGCCAGCTGGCCTCCCGCCCCTACAAGGGCGTCTTCCCGGTCGTGCCGACCATCTTCGACGAGACCGGCAACCTCGACCTGCCCGGCCAGCTGCGCTGCATCGATTTCATGATCGACGCAGGCTCCACGGGCCTGTGCATCCTCGCCAACTTTTCCGAGCAGTTCGTGCTCTCGGATGCCGAGCGCGAAACGCTGACCCGCGCCATCCTTGCCCATGTGGCCGGCCGCGTGCCGGTGATCGTGACCACTACGCACTACAGCACCCAGATCTGCATAGCCCGCAGCCAGCAGGCCCAGGAGCTCGGCGCCGCCATGGTGATGGTGATGCCGCCGTACCACGGCGCCACCCTCCGCGTGTCCGAGCCGCAGATCGAGGCCTTCTACCGGCGCCTGTCCGATGCGATCAGCATCCCCATCATGATCCAGGACGCACCGGTGGCCGGCACGCCGCTGTCGGTCTCGCTGCTGGCGCGCATGGCGCAGAACATCGAGCACGTGAAGTACTTCAAGCTGGAGATGCCGCAGGCCGCCAGCAAGATGCGCGAGCTGATACGCGTCGGCGGTGCCGCCATCGAAGGCCCCTGGGACGGCGAAGAGGCGATCACGCTGCTGGCCGACCTCGATGCCGGTGCGACCGGTGCGATGACCGGCGGCGCCTACCCCGATGGCATCCGCCAGATCGTCGACGCCTACCACGCGGGTAACCGCGAAGAGGCTGTGGCCCAGTACGCGCGCTGGCTGCCGCTGATCAACTACGAGAACCGCCAGGGCGGCATCCTTACCGCCAAGGCCTTGATGAAGGCCGGCGGCGTGATCCGCTGCGATGCGCCGCGCCACCCGTTCCCGGAGATGCTGCCCGAGGTGCGCGCCGGCCTGCTCGATGCGGCGAAGCGGCTCGACCCGCTGGTCCTGCGCTGGGGCCGCTGAGGCCATCGCCATGAAGGCCTTGTTGCTTGCCTCGGCGCTGCTGCTTGCCGCCACGCTGTCGAACGCCGCCGAGCCGCAGGGCGACACGCGCGCCCACGACCCCACGCTGCTGATCGGCGAGGGCAGCGTTCAGCATGTGTTCACCACCGGCGCCGGCCTGCAAAGGCTCAAGTCGGTCGACGCAGGCAAGACCTGGCACCGCGAGGCGCCGGTCTTCAGCGAGGCCAGCAAGCCGGCCTGGTGGGCGCAGGCCGTGCCGGCGCACCAGGGCCTGGACGTCTGGGCGCCCAAGCTGTTTCGCCATGCGGGCAAGGTCTGGGTGCTGTACTCGATCTCCACCTTCGGCAAGAACACCTCGGCCATCGGCCTGGCGAGCGCTGCCAGCCCAGACGCCGCCGAGTGGAAGGACGAAGGCCTCGTCGTGGCCAGCCAGCCGAGCGACAACTTCAATGCCATCGATCCCGACCTGCTGATCGACGGCGGCAAGCTCTGGCTCAGCTACGGCTCCTTCTGGGGCGGCATCCGCCTGACCGAGCTGGACGGCCAGACCCTGCGCCCCACCGGCGAGACGCGCTTCATCGCACGCCGCAAGGGCGGCATCGAGGCACCAACGATTGTTCGTCGCGGCGAGTGGTACTACCTCTTCGTTTCGCACGACCTCTGCTGCCGTGGTGTGGAGAGCACCTACAACATCCGCGTCGGCCGCGCGAAGAGCGTGTGGGGACCCTACCTCGACAAGGACGGCGTGGACATGATGGAACGCGGCGGCACGCTGATCGAAGAAGGCGGGCCGCGCTGGAAGGGCCCGGGACACCAGGACGTGGTCGGCGACCTGATCGTGCGCCACGCCTACGATGCCGAAGACGGCGGCAAGCCGCATCTGCGCCTCGGCAGCTTGCGCTGGGCGCCGGACGGCTGGCCCTCGCTCTGAAACAGAACAGAACAAGACGAGACTGGAGACATCAGTGGCTGGCTTGAAGCTCGAGCAGGTGAGCAAGCGCTATGGCGCGGTGCATGTGATTGATCAGCTCTCGCTGGACGTGGCGGAGGGCGAGTTCCTCGTCTTCCTCGGCCCCTCGGGCTGTGGCAAGACCAGCCTCTTGCGCATGATCGCGGGCCTGGAAGAGGTGAGCGCCGGCCGCATCCTGATCGGCGACCGCGACGTGACCGAGGCCGCACCGGGCCAGCGCAACCTGGCCATGGTGTTCCAGCACTACGCGCTCTACCCGCACATGACGGTGCGCGAGAACCTGGCCTTCGGCCTCAAGAACATCAATCTCGCGGCCGACGAGATCGCCCGCCGCATCCAGGAATCCAGCCGCATGCTGGAGCTGGACAAGCTGCTGGACCGCAAGCCCGGCCAGCTCAGCGGCGGCCAGCGCCAGCGCGTGGCCATAGGCCGGGCGGTGGTCAAGGAGCCGGGCCTGTTCCTCTTTGATGAGCCGCTCTCCAATCTCGATGCCGCCTTGCGCGGCCGCACGCGGCTGGAGCTGGCGCAGCTGCACCGGCGCCTGGGCGCGACGATGATTTTCGTGACCCACGACCAGATCGAGGCCATGACCCTGGCCACGCGCATCGTGGTGATGAACGGCGGCGTGATCGAGCAGGTGGCCTCGCCGGCCGAGGTCTACCGCCGGCCGGCCACGCGCTTCGTGGCCAGCTTCATAGGCACGCCGGGCATGGGCTTTGTGCCGGTGCGGCGCGCACAGGACGAAGAGGGCCGGGCCGTGGTGCGCCTGCCGGGCGCCGGCCTCTTGAAGACGCAGGTCGCGGCGGCCGGCCTGCAGGGACAGGTACTGAGCCTCGGCCTGCGCCCCGAGAACCTGCGGCCCAGCGCCGAGGGCGCGCTGCGCGGCCAGGTCGAGATGGTGGAGTTCCTCGGCGAGCGCACGCTGGCCCATCTGAAGCTGGTTGATGGCTCGCCCTTGACGATCACCGTAGCGGGCAACGCGCCGCAGATCGGTGATCACATCGGCGTCGAGATCGACCTGGCCGAGGCCCATCTGTTCGATGCCGAGGGCAGGGCCCATCACGCGCAGGAGTCGCTTGCATGAGCGCGGTGGGGCTCAGGGCCTCGCGGCCGGCCTACGTGCTTTTCGTGCTGCCCTTCGTGGCGGTCTATGCGCTGCTGCTGCTCTGGCCGCTGGCCAATGGCATGTGGATCAGCCTGCACGACCACGACCTCCTGTCCAACGACAGCTTCTGGGTGGGCCTCGACAACTACCGCCAGCTGATGGAAGACGAGGTCTTCGCCCAGGTGGTGTGGAACACGGTGCGCTTCGTCGCCATCAGCACGCCGATCTTTGTCGTGCTCTCGCTGGCCCTCGCGCTGGCGCTGAACCGGCCCGGCAAGCTCGGTGCCGTGCTGCGCGCCACCTTCTTCGGCGCCTCGGTGTTCTCGGTCACCCTGATCACCCTGGTGTGGAAGCTGGCGCTGATGCCGGACCGCGGCCTCGTGGCCCAGCTGCTGGCCTCGATGGGCCTGCCCGAGATCCCGCTGCTGACCAGCGATGCGCTGGCCCTCTTGACCGTGGCGCTGGTCACCGTCTGGTGGATCATCGGCCTGCCGATGATCCTGTTCCTCTCGGCGCTGCAGCAGATCCCGTCTGACATCTACGAGGCCGCCGCGCTGGACAACACCAGCCGCTGGCGCGTGCTGACCCGCATCACGCTGCCCAGCCTCAAGCGGACCATCGTGCTGGTGGCGCTGATCGAGATGATCCGGCAGTTCCAGGTCTTCCCGCAGATCATGCTGATGACCAATGGCGGGCCCAACAACACGACCCGGCCCATCGTGCAATTCATCTACGAGCAGGCCTTCATGCAGCTCTCGCTGGGTTATGCGGCCGCGGCCTCGCAGATCCTGCTGGCCATCATGCTGATCGGCGTGTCGGCCCAGCTGTGGCTGGAACGAGACGGGAAGGTGCAGCGATGACGCGGGCCGAGCGCAGGGCCGCTCCCAAGCCGGCCCGCATCCCCTTGGGGGATCGGCCGGCGTACTCGACGGACGAGGGGCTCACATGAACGCTCAGTTGAGAAAGGGCTGGTTTGACCGATTGCTGATGGCCGGCCTCAGCCTGCTGGCCCTGGCCTGGGTGGCGCCGCTTTTGTGGGTGCTGGCGCTCTCGTTCAAGCCCAACGAGTTCCTGCTCACGCACACCGACGTCTTCCTGGCGCCGCCCTACACGCTGGCCAACTACCTGGACATCTTGCAGACGTCCTCCGTGTTCCGCTGGCTCGGCAACAGCGCCCTGGTGGCGCTCTTGCAGACGCTGGGCGTGCTGGTGCTCTCATCCCTCGCAGGCTACGGCTTCGCGCGCTGCGAGTTCCCGGGCCGCAAGATCCTCTTTGCCGTCGTGATGTTCGGCCTCGCCGTGCCGGCGCAGTCCACTTTCATCCCGCTGCACCATCTGTTCTCGGACTGGAACCTGCAGAACACCCATGCGGGCCTGATCCTGCCGGGCCTGGCTGCGCCCTTCGGCGTCTACCTGATGACGCAGTACTTCAAGGCCGTGCCCATCGACCTGGAAGAGGCGGCGATGCTGGACAACGCCTCGCGGCTCAAGACCTTCCTGCTGGTGATCCTGCCCTTGAGCCTGCCGGCGCAGGCGACGCTGGGCATCTTCACCTTCCTCGGCTGCTGGAACGACTACCTCTGGCCCCTGGTGATCGCCACCAAGCCGGAGATGTACACGCTGACGCGCGGCCTCGCCTCGACGCAGACCAACTTCGCGCAGTCCGAGGGCCTCGGGTTCCTGATGGCGCAGGCGGTGTTCGCGGGAGCGCCGGTGCTGATGCTCTATCTTTTCTTCCAGAAGCACCTGATCACCGCCGTGGCAGGGACAGGACGGCAATGATCAAGCGCAGCATTTCCATCCTGAGCCTGGCGCTGCTGGCCAGCTGCGGCCAGAGCGCGCGTGACGACGGCAAGACCGAGATCACGCTGATGCGCTTCTTCGGCAGCTGCGAGGCGAAGTTCGGCCAGGTCGTGAAGGCCTCGGAAGGCGTGGGCGAGTGCGGGATCATCACCACGCTGGTCAACGAGTTCAACGCAACCAACACAGATGGCATCGTGGTGCGCACCCAGATCGGCGAATGGGGCCCGTACTACGACCAGCTGACCGCGCGCCTGGTGGCCAAGGATGTGCCCACCGTGGCGGTGATGCATGAATCGGCCCTGGGCGACTATGTGCGGCGCAAGCTGGTGTTGCCGCTGGATGCCGACTTCGAGCGCGTGGGCATAGACGTGAGCGACTTCACCGAGCATGCGAAGCGAGGCACCACGTTCGAGGGCAGCCGCTATGCCTTGCCCTTCGACACCTGGGCCTGGCTCTGGCACATCAACACCACGCTCATGAAGAAGGCCGGCTTGATGGGCGCAAACGGCCAGCCGCTGCTGCCGCGTTCGCCGGAAGAGCTGCTGGCCCAGGCCCGGCGCTTCAAGGAGCGCACCGGCAAGCCCCTGTTCGCCTGGGCTGTGGCCAACGAGACGGCGGCCAACAACCGCACCTTCCTGACCTTGGTGGCGCAGCAGAACGCCACCCTGTTCGCTCCAAACGGCAAAACCATCCACATGCAGCAGCCGGCCGTCACCCAGGCCTTGAGCCTGATGCAGCAGCTGTATGCGGAAGGGCATATCAAGCCCAACCTCGACTACGCCGCCGCCAACCAGGCTTTCCTGAACGGCGAGGCCGGCGTGGTGGTGGTGGGCACCTGGACCATCGACCAGTTCCTGCGCGAATCGCAGAAGGCCGATTCGCCGCTGCAGGGCGGCTATGCGGTCCTGCCTTTCCCGCAGCTCTTCGAGCGCAAGGCGGTGTTCGCCGACGGCCACGCCTGGGCCTTGTTCAAGGGTGGCGCGGTGGACGAGAAGGCCCACGAGGCCAGCCTCAAGTTCCTGAAGTTCATCTGGGAGCACAGCGCCGAATGGTCGCGCACCGGCCACCTGCCGGTCAGCCAGAAGGTCGCCGAGAGCGAGGCCTTCCGCCGCTTGCCGCTGCGCGAAGGCCTGGCCGAGATCACGGCCACCGGCACGGGCATGCCCGGCAATGTGCCGACGCAGCGCGCCATCGAGCTGCTGATCGGTGAGGACGTGGCCAATCTGATGATCTCGGCCAAGCCGGTGAGCGAGGTGCAGGCCAGCGTCGAGAAGCGCGTCAATCTCGCCTTGAAGAAAGCCCGTCGCTGATGTTTTCTGCCCAACTCACGGTCGACCGCGACTTCCCCGTCGCGCCGCTGGACCGTCGCCTCTTCGGCGTGTTCGTCGAGCATCTGGGCCGCTGCGTCTACACCGGCATCTACGAGCCTGGCCACCCGACGGCCGAAGAGCAGGGCTTTCGCGGCGACGTGATGGCGCTCACCAAGGAGCTCGGTGCCACCATCGTTCGCTACCCCGGCGGCAACTTCATGTCGGGCTACAACTGGGAAGATGGCGTCGGCCCCAAAGAGCAACGCCCGCGCCGGCTGGACCTCGCCTGGTTCTCGACCGAGACCAACCAGGTCGGCACGAACGAGTTCGTCGATTGGTGCGGCAAGGTCGGCATAGCACCGATGTATGGCGTCAACCTGGGCACGCGCGGCCCGGATGAAGCGCGCCATTACCTCGAGTACTGCAACCACCCGAGCGGCACGGCGCTCTCGGACCTGCGGCGCAGCCATGGCTACGAGCAGCCGCACGGCATCAGGTTCTGGTGCCTGGGCAACGAGATGGACGGCCCCTGGCAGATCTGCCGCAAGACGCCCGACGAGTACGGCCGCCTCGCGCAGGAGACGGCCAAGCTGATGAAGATGGTGGACCCCACGGTCGAGCTGGCCGCCTGCGGTTCCTCGGCCTACGACATGCCCACCTACGGCGTCTGGGAAGACCGGGTGCTGGAGCATTGCTTCGAGCAGGTGGACTACCTCTCCTTGCACAGCTACTTCGTCAAGCCGCCAACCGACACCAGCAGCGAGAGCTTCTTCGCCCAGATCGAGACCAATGCCCGCTATATCGAGGACACCATTGCGGTGGCCGATGCGGTGGCGGCACGCAAGCGTTCGAGCAAGCGATTGATGCTCAGCTTCGACGAGTGGAACGTCTGGTACCGCGCCCGCCATGGCGAGCACATGAAGCGCGAGGGCTGGCCCGAGGCGCCGCGCCTGCTGGAGGAGGTCTACACCGCCGAGGACGCGCTGCTGATCGGCGGCATGCTGACCATGATGATGAACCATGCCGACCGCCTGAAGGTCGCCTGCCTGGCCCAGCTGGTCAACGTGATCGGCCCCATCATGACCGAGCCCGGCGGCCCGGCCTGGCGGCAGACCATCTTTCATCCGTTCGCGCAGGCGGCAAGGTGGGCGCGGGGCACCGTGCTGCGGCCGGCCATCCAGTCGCCTGGTTATGCGAACGAGAAGTACGGCGAGCTGCCTTACTTGTGCGCCAGCGTGGTGGACGACCGGGCCACGGGCACGACGGCGGTGTTCCTTCTCAACCGGCATCTCAGTGACGCGATGAACCTTTGCATCACGCTGCGCGGCCTCGGCGGCGAGCGCGAGCTGGTGGCGGCCAAGCAGCTGCATCATGCCGACCTGGAGGCCGCGAACACGGCGGCCGAACCCGACAAGGTGGCGCCCACGGCGCTGGGCGGTGTCGTCATTGACGGCGAGCAATTGCAAGTGCGGCTGCTGCCGGCTTCCTGGAATGTGGTCGTGACGAGGGTGGCGCGCTCATGAGCAGCTGGAACAACCCCTTGATACCGCAGCGCGCGGACCCGCATCTCTCCCTGGTCGATGGCCGCTACTGGTTCACCGCCTCGGTGCCGAGCTACGACGCCATCGAGCTGCGCTGCGCCGATGAGATTGCAGAGCTCGCGACGGCCGAGCCGGTGATCGTC
This sequence comes from Pelomonas sp. V22, assembly GCF_030014915.1. GTDB lineage: Bacteria > Pseudomonadota > Gammaproteobacteria > Burkholderiales > Burkholderiaceae_C > JAUASW01. The sequence goes on along the minus strand of NZ_JAGIXS010000008.1, from coordinate 117,177 downwards.
TGGCGCAAGCACGAGTCCGGTGCCATGAGCCAGCACGTCTGGGCCCCCGAACTGCATAGGATCGAAGGCCGCTGGTTCATCTACTTCGCCGCCAGCGAGGTGGACGACATCTGGAAGCTGCGCATCTACGTGCTGGAATGCCTGGGCGACAACCCGCTGCGTGACGCCTGGGTCGAGCGCGGCCAGGTGCGCACGCATGCCGAAGGCTTCTCCCTCGACGCAACGACGTTTGAGCACGCTGGCCGCCGCTACCTCTGCTGGGCGCAGAAAGACCCAGCCACCGAAAGCAATCTCTACATCGCCGAGCTGTCCAACCCCTGGACGCTCGCGACAGCGCCGGTGCTGATCACCCGCCCGGACCTCGACTGGGAGCGCATCGGCTTCCTGGTCAACGAGGGACCGGCCGTCCTGAAGCGTCATGGCCGCGTGTTCATCGCCTACTCGGCCAGCGCCACCGACGCCAACTACTGCATGGGCTTGCTCTGGGCCGATGAGAACGCCGACCTGCTGGATGCAGCCAGCTGGCAGAAGTCGCCGCAGCCGGTGTTCAAGACCGACGAGTCGGTGGGCCAGTTCGGCCCCGGGCACAACAGCTTCACGACGACGCGCGACGGCCAGGTCGACCTGCTGGTCTATCACGCGCGCAACTACCGCGACATCGTGGGCGACCCCCTGAACGACCCCAACCGCCATGCGCGCGTCCAGCCCTTCGGCTGGGACGCGGCCGGCTTCCCCGTCTTCGGCACGCCCGTGGCCGATGGCCCCTGCTCGATGGAAAGCTGAGCCATGCGCCGCTTGCTGATGCTGCTTCCCCTGCTGGCCGCCAGCGCCTTTGCCGCGCCGCTCACCAGCCCCGACCAACAACTGGCCGTCGAGCTGCGCGTCAACGAGCAGCAGCAGCTGGTCTACACGGTGCAGCGCGCCGGCCAGCCGGTGCTGCTCGCTTCACGCCTCGGCCTGATGCTGGAGGGCGCCGACCTGGGCTCGCAGCTCGCGCTGGTGTCGAGCTCGCCGGTGCTGCCGCACAGTGAGCGCTACGAGATGGCGGTGGGCAAGCGCAGCCAGATCCACTACCAGGCCAACGAGCAGACCTTCACCGTCAAAAACCCGGCCGGCCAGCAGATGCAGCTCATCTTCCGCGCCTCGAACGATGGCGTGGCCTTTCGCTATGTGGTGGCCGAGCCGTCGCTTGCGCGCAAGAGCTTCCGCGAGGAGCTGAGCAGCTTCCGTTTCGCGCCCACGGCCCGCGCCTGGCTGCAGCCCATGTCGGTGGCGCAGACGGGCTGGAGCCGCGTCAACCCGGCCTATGAAGAGCATTACGTGATGGACATGCCGGCGGGCACGGCCTCGCCGTCGCCGGCGGGCTGGGTGTTCCCGGCGCTGTTCAAGACGGGCGACACCTGGGTGGCGCTGACCGAGGCCAACATGGACGGCAGCTTCCACGCCTCGCGCCTGCGCGCCGAATCTTCGGGCGGCGAGTACCAACTCGGCACGCCGATGCCGGCCGAGGTCTTCACCGGGGGTGGCCTGCTGGCCAACGTCGAAGGAACACTGACATCGCCCTGGCGCGTGCTCGCCATCGGCTCGCTGAAGACGGTGATGGAGTCCACGCTCGGCACCGACCTGGCCGCGCCGGCCGTCGCCTTCGACAAGGCCAAGCTGCAACCCGGCCACGCGTCCTGGAGCTGGGCCCTTCTGAAGGACGACGCGACGGTCTTCGAGGTGCAGAAGCGCTTCGTCGACTACGCCGCCGACATGCACTGGAACTACACGCTCGTCGACGCCGACTGGGACCTGAAGATCGGCGACGCCAAGATGAAGGAGCTGGTCGACTACGCCGCTGCCAAGGGCGTGGCCATCCTCGTTTGGTACAACAGCTCGGGCCCCTGGAACGACACCAAGATGACGCCCAAGAGCGCGCTCCTGAGCAAGGAGCAACGCGCCCGCGAGTTCGCCCGCGTCAAGGCGCTGGGCATCCAGGGCCTGAAGATCGACTTCTTCAACGGTGACGGCCAGTCGATGATCGCCTACTACGTGGACCTCCTGAAAGAGACGGCCGCCGCCGGCCTCTTGGTCAATTTCCACGGTGCCACCTTGCCGCGCGGCTGGACCCGCACCTACCCCAACCTGATGACGGCCGAGGGCGTCAAGGGCTTCGAGTTCGCCACCTTCGAGCAGCAGGACCAGGACAAGGTCGGGCCGCATCTGGCCATGCTGACCTTCGCACGCAATCTTTTCGACCCGATGGACTTCACGCCCCTGGTGTTCGGCGACATTCCCAAGATCAAGCGCAGCACGCGCAACGGCTTCGAGCTGGCCCAGGCCGTGCTGCTGCTCTCGGGCATCCAGCACTTCGCCGAGGTGCCCGAGGGCATGGCGACCGTGCCGCCGCAGGTCAAGGCCTTGCTGCAGGCGCTGCCGCGCCGCTGGGACGAAGTGAGGTTCCTGGCCGGCGAGCCGGGCAAGCACCTGGTGCTGGCGCGCCGCGCCGGCCAGCAGTGGTTTGTGGCCGGCTTCAATGCGGAGACTTCGGACAAGACCGTGACGCTGGACTTGAGCTTCCTGAAAGGCCGCGAGGCCGAGCTGATTGGCGATGGAGACGGCCCGCGCGACTTCAAGATCCAAGGTCTCAAGGCCGCAGCCCGAACCGCGTTGACGATGAAGCCCAATGGCGGCTTCGTGGCCCGATTCAAGTGAAGCCCTGTGATAGCGTGCCGCCCATGAAATCCCGCGCCGACCACAGCACCTACAGCTTGAAGCCCGAAGGCAAGAGCATGCACGGCCGCATCGTCGGCGAGCTGGGCGGCGCCATCGTCGGCGGCGAGTTCAAGCCTGGCGACAAGCTGCCCGCCGAGGCCGAGCTGCTGGAGCGCTACGCGGTCAGCCGGCCGGTGCTGCGCGAGGCGGTGCGCGTGCTGGTGGCCAAGGGCCTGGTGGTGTCGCGCCAGCGGGCCGGCGCCATCGTGCGGCCGCGCAATGAATGGCATCTGCTGGACCCCGACGTGCTCTATTGGCTGATCCAGGCCAAGCCGCAGCGCGAGTTCGTGCAGACCCTGCTGGAAGTGCGCCGCATCTTCGAGCCGGCCGCCGCTGCCCTGGCCGCGCGTGCCGCTACCGAGCCGCAGCTGAAGTCGATCGAGCAGGCCTTCGAGGGCATGGCCGCCGCCACCACGACCGAAGAGCTGCTGGAGCCCGACCTGGCCTTCCACCGCCGCATCGCCGAGGCCACCGGCAACGACCTGCTGGCCTACATCGGCAACATGCTGTCGCTGGCGCTGCGCGAGTCCATCATCCTCAGCAGCCAGCTGCCCAACACGCACGCGCTCTCGCTGCCGCGCCACAAGGCCATCCTGACCGCGCTGCAGAACCGCGACCCGCTGGGCGCACGCCAGGCCACGCTGGTGCAGCTGGAAGAAACCAGCGACGACCTCTCGACCATCCTGGCCAGCAATGGCAGCGTCAATCTCGCCTGAGGCCCGGCCATGGACGACGACGACCTCGACAGCAGCGCCGGCACCGACCACATCCCCAATCCGAACTGGTTCCTGCGCGCGCGGCTGAAGACCCGCCAGCTGCTGCTCCTGATCGCGCTGGACGAGCAGCGCAACATCCACCGCGCTTCCGAGGCCCTGTGCATGACCCAGCCGGCTGCCTCCAAGCAGCTGAAGGACCTGGAGGACATGCTGGAGGTGAAGCTCTTCGAGCGCCACCCGCGGGGCATGGAGCCCACGCTCTACGGCGAGACCATGATCCGCCACGCCCGCATGGCGCTGACCAGCCTGTCGCTTGCGCATGAAGACATCGTCGCCCTGAAGAACGGCCTCGCTGGCCAGGTCGAGGTGGGCGTGATCATGACGCCGGCCATGGGCCTCCTGCCGCGCGCCATCTCGCGCATCAAGCTGAAGGCGCCGATGCTGCGGATCGGCGTGCAGATGGAAACCAGCAAGGTGCTGGTCGACATGCTGCAAAAGGGCAAGCTCGACTTCATGATCGGCCGCATCGTCGAGGAGGAGGGCGCGGCCGGGCTGCACTACGAGGAGCTGACGGTGGAGCCGGCCTGCGCCGTGGCGCGCATCGGCCATCCGCTCCTGAAGGAAGACAACCTCAAGCTCGCCGACCTGGCGAACCAGCCCTGGATCCTGCCGCCGCCCGGCAGCGTCTTGCGCCACCGCTGGGAGCTGATGTTCCGCCGCGCCGCGCTGGAGCCGCCGGGCAATGCGGTGGACACGACGGCCCTGCTCCTGATCACGGCCTTGCTGCAGCAGACTGATTCGCTGCACGTGATGCCGGTGGAGGTGGCGCGCTACTACGCCTCGCTGAAGGTGCTGGCCATCCTGCCCATCGACCTGCCTTGCAAGATGGACGCCTTCGGCATCATCACCCGCGAGGGCCATCTGCTGTCACCCGGTGCGCGCCAGCTGCTGCAGGAGGTGAGGGTGGCGGCGCGGGAGCTGTACTGAGGTCGGCTCAGGCCGGGCCCGGCGCCTGGCGCAGCGAGAGGTCCAGCAGTTCGCCGAATTGGCTTGCGATGCCAGACGGCACTGGGTTGTTCAGCAGCGTCCAGGGCGCCTGCGCAGCAAGGCTGGCGGCCTCTTGGTCGTTGTCCAGTGGCTCATCGAGCGGCATGCCGGGCCGATCCGTCAGGTCGACCATGGTGCCCACCATGCGCAGCGCCTGGCCTCGTGCATCGCGTTCCACCACCAGGCCGCGCGACAGCATCAGCCGGTAGCCCGAGCCATTGCTGCGGATGCGGAACCGCGCTTCGTAGCTGGTGCGGAACCCATCCAGGTGCGAGCGCAGGGCCTTGAGCATGGGTGTCAGGTCGGCCGGATGCACGCGGCAGCGCCAGAACGAGGTGCTGTCGGCGGCTTCTATGCCGGTAAAGCCCAGGTGCGCCATCCAGCGTGGCGAGTAGCGCACGGTGTCCAGCCGGGGATCCAGGTCCCAGACGCCGAAGCGGCCTTGCTCCACGGCGGTTCGCCAGCGCAGTTCCTCGGTATCAAGCATTCCCATGGTGTGATCTTCGGTGCATGGCGCGACGGCCGTGTTGCCTTGCTGCTTCAAGTTGGCAACTTCCTCACGCTTCGGCCCGCGCAGGACGGGGCGTTGCTCAGGGTTTGAGGCCGCAGACCGCGTTGGCACGCGCGCTCACGGTCAGCGGGCCATCGCCCGCCTGCAGCCGCTGCCGCACATGGCGCTTCAGCTGCTCCAGCTGCTCGGCCGAGAAGGCTTCGAACATCGGCCGCATGGCATTGCTGCTGGCGGCGCTGTGCCAGTAGGCATCGAAGCTGTCGAACTGGCGCTCCACGGTGAACTGCGTGGTCCGCAACTGCTGCAGGCCGGCCTCCCGCCACAGGGCGAGCGAGGCCTCCAGCGTCGAGGCCTGCACGCTGGGCGGCAGGCGCGGCGGCACGCCCAGCTTCTGCATCTCGGCGCCGATGGCGGCCAGCGGGAAGCCGCCATTCAGGATGTCCCAGTGGTAGGCCGCCGCCACGCCACCCGGGCGCAGCACGCGGCACATCTCGGCGAGCCCGACCTTGGGGTCGGGCACGAAGAACAGCACCAGGGCCATGGTGGCGGCATCGCAGCTGGCATCGGCCAGCGGCAGCTGCATCGCGTCACCGAGCTCCCACTGAACCGGCGATCCGGCGGGCAGCCGGCCGCGCGCGTACTCGATCTGAGCAGGCGCCGGGTCGAAAGCCTGCACCCTCGCCGGCTGGCAGCGCTGCACCACCAGCTCGGTGAAGGCGCCGTTGCCGCAGCCGATGTCGACCCAGGTCGATGCCGGCGGCACGCCAATCCAGTCGAGGAAGCGCTCGCCGACGATGCGGCTCCAGCGGCCCATCATCAGCTCGTAGCTGGCGCCGTCATCGAAACGTATGGTCTGGTCGGTCATGGGGCCCCCTTGCCTACACTGTGCGTGCACTGTAGCCGCGCACGATGAATCCTGAAGACCTGCAAAAACTCGTCAGCCAGACCATGCCCTTCGGCAAGCACCAGGGTGTGCTGCTGGCTGATCTGCCGGCCAACTACCTCGGCTGGTTCGCACGCGAGGGCTTTCCCAAGGGTGAGATCGGCCGCCTGCTGGCGCTGATGTACGAGATCGACCACAACGGCCTGGGCGATCTGCTGAAGCCGCTGCGAGGGGGCTGAGGGCGCGCGCCTACTGGGCCTTCAGGCAGCGTGCGCAGGCCTCGGCCGTGAAGCGGAAACGGCAGATGTTGCGCCCCGGGTATTTCTGCTCCAGCTCGATCTGCTGCTGGCAGCTCTCGGGCCGCAGGGTGTCGATGGCAGGAATCTGCTGCACCACCTTGCGCTCGGCCTCAAGGCTCATGCGGGCCCCGTTGTCATCGGTGCGGAACTCCAGCGCCCGCTGCTGGCCGCCAAGGCGCAGCGCGGCCGCTTCCTCCTTGTCCGGGCCCACGACCATGTGGGCCACCATGTGATGCTTGGAGTCGAGTGAGAGCATGGCATTGCTGCCCGTGTCCATGGTCACGTAGCCGCCGCGCTCTATGCCTTCCTCGTCGTAGATCATGAAGCCGGCGGCCTTGGTGCCGCGCTTGGCCACGCGGCCGCCCGCCATCACGGCATCCGGCATGTCGCCGCTCATGCGGGCGCGGACCACGTTGTTGGCATCGACCACCAGGATCTCGCGGGCCCGTATCGTGTCGACCGTGTTGTCGCCGCCGGCCCGCGAAATGCCGGCATAGGCACCGAGCACGATGGCCAGGCCCGCGACGCTCTGCAGCGCGAGCAGCTTGCGCAATCTGCGGTTCTCCTGCTCGCAGGCCAGGACGCGCTGATTCAGTGGTTCTTGCATGTCTCCCTCTTCCCCTCGTTCACTTGCTGACTTGGCTTGTCGTCGTCGGCGCCCTCTGGCGGGGCGGCCGACGCGCTGTCGATGACCTGTCGATCAGATGGACTGGCCGTCCGGCGTGATGGCGGCCACATTGCGGTCCAGATGGGCCACCGTGCGGCCGAGGATCACCACTCGCGGCAGTTGGGCCGTCACGGCCGAGGCTTCGGCACGCTTGCCAGTGATCACCACGCGTTCCAGCTTCACGATCTCGCCTCGAGGGGCGGTACCCTCGGCGAGGGCGCTGCCGACGAAGGCGGCGCCGGCCACGGTGGCGATGGCGAAGACGAGGGCTTTGGCGGTGGTGTTCATGGTGGGCTCCTTGCGTGTGTTTGCTGTGTCAGTGAATGCAGTGTCCGAAAGGCGCGGGGCCGGCGGAAGCGGTCCGCGACAGTCCGCACGAACGGCGGGCTGAGATGCAGATGGCTTCGATACGCGCGTTCGGAACGCCAGGCTGCATGGGCTGGCGGTGTATCGTGCGCGGCGTCGTCCCAATCTGGTGCAACCCGTGAACACTGAACCGACCCATGCTCCATATCCGATCGGTACCCCCGGCACCCCCTGGGGCGCGGCCGAGAAGGCGCTCTGGCTGTCGCGTCAGCGCGTGCAGCGCAGCTATGCAGACGAGGTCGTCGCTCCGCTGAAGGCGGGCCTGCCGGCGCAGGCCGAACTGTTCAGCTACGGCCAGATCGACTACGCCCGCCTGGGCCAGGGCAGCCACGCGCTCTACGCCGTGCGCAGCCGCCACTGGAACCCGGCCCTGCCTTCGGTGCTGGTGACCGGCGGCGTGCATGGCTACGAGACCAGCGGCGTGCAGGGCGCGCTGCAATGGCTGCGCGATTGCTTCGACGGTGAGGCGGGCCGGGTCAATCTGCTGGTCCTGCCCTGCATCAGCCCTTGGGCCTACGAGACCATCAACCGCTGGAACCCGGATGCCATCGACCCGAACCGGCAGTTCAAGGCCGACAGCCCGGCGCTGGAGGCCGCCCTGGCCATGGCATGCGTGGCGGCGCAAGGCCCGGGTTTCGACCTGCATGTGGACCTGCACGAGACCACCGACAGCGACGAAAGCGAGTTCCGGCCCGCCAAGGCCGCGCGCGACGGCGAAGTCTACGAATGGCATGCCGTGCCCGACGGCTTCTACCTGGTGGCCGACAGCGAGCGCCCGGCGCCCGCATTCCAGAAGGCGCTGATCGAGGCGGTACGCCAGGTCACCCACATCGCCGAGGCCGACGCGCACGACGCCATCATCGGCAGCCCGCTGCAGCAATGGGGCGTGATCGAGTACCCCAAGCGCTCGCTGGGCCTGTGCGGCGGCATGACGGCAGCGCGCTATGTCACCACCACCGAGGTCTACCCGGACAGCGCCACGGCCAGCCCGGCCGAATGCAATGCGGCGCAGGTGGCGACGGTCACGGCGGCGATCGACTACCTGCTGCGTGGCTGAGGCTGGCCTTCCAGCAGAACTGCCGCAGCTCCCAGACAGCCCAGTCCGCCATCTGCACCCTGCCAGGCACCGTCACGTCGAGTTCTTGCCCGATCAGGGGCGAGACCAGCCGGGCTTCGACGCCGCGCGCTTGGCAGCAAGTCGGGTTGCTCAATCGACAATCCGCGCCCTTTTTCTGTCAGAGCATGTGATCCGTGTATGCTGCGGCCGCCAAAAACCACCCTAACCATTCATTCGGTTAACGCCCATGCATAGAAAGTTGATACTGCTGCCGCTGAGCATGCTGATGGCCTCCTGCGGACTGATGCCGCCTGAGCCCAAGCATCTGTATGCCGGGCCGCCGCGACCGGCCGAGCAACTCGCAACGCTGTCCGAAGGCGCACGCGGCTGGATCCATGTGGTGGCAGTCGATGGACAGCCGGTTGTGGATCCGGTGCTGGGTGCCGCCCGGCTGACACAGGGTCTGCTGGTACCTGCAGGGGTGCGCACGGTCAAGGTGCGCTACATGAATTTCGACAACTACACCCTGGGCACCACCGGGGCGAAGCTGACGCTCGCCACCTCCGAAGCCGTGCTCGAGGTCAATGCGGCGGCCGGTCACAGCTATGTGCTGCGCGGACAGCGCCGCGGCGACAAGTACGACTTCTGGTTCGATGACAAAGGCAAGCTGTACAACCAAGCCTGTCTGTCAGACGAAATGTATTCGCGGAAGTATCTGCGCAAGGAGGCAGTGTCCGACTGCTGAGGTGCGCTACCTGATCACTTCCCCGGCACCTGCTTGACCGGCCCGACCTCCACCTCCACCTTGCCGCGCACCGACTGGTAGGCCGCCTTCTCCACGAGGGCGCTCAGGTGGCTGACCAGCTCGGCCGGCGAGATGCCTTCGACGATGTCCATGGACTTGGCATTGGGGTCGCTGTACTTGGTGTTGGCGTACAGCGGCTGGCGTGAGAGCACGCGCAGCGTCTTGGCGTCGAGCGTCAGGCGTTCGAAGTAGATGTAGGGCGCGACGAAGGCCGTGTCCTTGCCCTTGACGCCGCTGTGCGGGTTGACGGTGTCGTAGGCGTCGGCCTTGTACTCATTGGTGCGGTCCACGCCTTCCTCGTCGGTGATGGACCACTCGCTGCCCACCGGCTGGATGAAGATGCCGATGCCGCCGATGCGGCGCGGCAGGCCGTCCTTCTCCACATGGGAGTAGCTCGGCACGATGGCCTCGATGCGGTCCCAGTCGGCGCGCTGCGGCATCTGGCTCAGTTGATGGATCAGGGCAGCGAACAGCAGCTCGTCGGCGTTCTTGACCGTGGCGCTGCGCAGCTGCGCCGTCAGCTCCTCGGACGGCCGCCAGCGCAGCATCACGCGGCGCGCCTCAGGCTCGGCGGCGGCCACGGCGGCATCGAGGCCGCGCAGCACCGAGTAGTTCAGCAGCTGGGCATCGACCTGCAGCGGCTTGCGCGAATAGGGCTCGACGTCGCTCGCGCGCGTCGGGCGCTTGCGGACGATGGTCAGCTGGTCACCGAGCGTGGCGATCAGGGCGATGACCTGGGGTTTGGTCTCGGCGTCGGCGGCTGCAGCAGCAACAGCCACAGACGGCAGGATCGGCAGCAACAGGCCGGCGCACAGCGCAGTGCTCAACAGGGTTCGCAGCAGCATGGATGATCTCCTGGGCGAGCGCCCATGCTACGGCCAGCGCGGGCCCGGCCTGGGCGACTGGCGCATCTGGCGGGCGCGAGCGGCTTACTCGCCGAGCCCGGCACCGAGCCGGAACACATGGCCGTCCGGACGCATGATGCGGCACTCGCGCACGCCCCAGGGCTCGTCGGTCGGCGGCCACAGCACGGTGGCGCCATTCGCGACGGAGAGCGTGTGGGCTTCGTCCACCTCGGCCGGACTCCCGAGCCAGAGGCTCATCCAGTTGGCGCCCACGTCGTCGTCGCTGTCAGGCACGCTGGTGACGTTGAGGATGGGGGTGATGCTGTGGATCTTCATGGCGATGCGGTCGTGGCGAGCCTCCGGTCGCCGCAGTAGACCGCAAGGCCCGCCTCCCCGGCAAGGCGCGGCTACTTGCCGCTCTCGCACCCCGGGCTTGGGTTCGCCTTGGGCCCTTCCCTGGTCTGCACGATCGGCTGGATCGTGCCGTCTGCGTTGTAGTGCACCTCCTCCACCGCCACCGAGCGCCGCCATTCGCCACCGCCGGGCAGCTCGGCGTTGTGATACAGCACATAGGACTTGCCGTTGAACTCGATGAAGGCCTGGTGGATGGTCTTGGTCTTGGCGTTCTTGCCCATGATCACGCCACGTGGTGTCCAGGGCCCGGTCGGGCTAGTGCCGGTCATGTAGGCGATCTCTTCCGGGAAGTGCTGGGCGTAGCTCAGGTAGTAGAGGCCCGCGCGCTTGTGGAGGTAGGGCGCTTCGGTGAAGTTGGGCACCTCCACCACGTGGATGGGCCCGTCGAACTCGGTCATGTTGCGCTTGAGCTTGGCGTACTTCAGCACCGTGTTGCCCCAGTACAAGTAGGCTTGGCCGTCGTTGTCAATGAAGACGCCGGGGTCGATGTCGTCCCAGCTGATCTGGGTCTGCGTGGTCATGTCGTTGGTGACCAGGGCCGTGCCGCGCGCATCCACGAAGGGGCCGGTGGGGCTGTCGGACACGGCCACGCCTATGGACATGCCGGGGATGGTCTTGTGCGCGACCGGTGCGTAGAACCAGTACTTGATCTTCCCGTCAACTTCGCGCTTGACCACGTCGGCCGCCCAGGCCTTGTCGCGCGCCCAGCTGAAGGTGAAGGGCGTGAGCGGCACGCCGTCGTCGCGCCAGTTGACCATGTCGCAAGTGGAGTAGACGCGCCACTCGTGCATCACATAGTCCTTGTCCTCCGGCTTGGCCTCGTCGTGACCCACATAGAGGTAGACGCGGCCCTTGTCGACGATGGCCGCTGGGTCGGCGGTGAAGAGCTTGGGGAACAGCGGGTTGCCGGCCTGGGCGCCCAGCGTGGCCAGGCCGAGCGCCAGCGCGGAGATCAGAATTTTCATGGAAGCTTTCATGACACGCGGCGAGCCAGCAGACGCTGGACGACGCAGAAGACGAAGAGCAGGGCGCCGATGACGATCTTGGTCCACCAGGAACTCAAAGTGCCGTCAAAGGCGATCAAGGTCTGGATCAGGCCCAGCACCAGCACGCCCGACAGCGCGCCGGCCACATAGCCATAGCCGCCGCTGAGCACCGTGCCGCCAATCACCACGGCGGCAATCGCATCCAGCTCGGTGCCCTGCGCATGCTGGCCGTAGCCCGAGAGCATGTAGAGCGAGAACAGCAGGCCCGCCAGCGCGGCGCAGAAGCCGCTCAGTGCATAGATCAAGACCTTGCTGCGGCCAACATTGAGGCCCATCATCAAGGCCGACTGCTCATTGCCGCCGATGGCGTAGACCGCGCGGCCGAAGGCGGTTCGCTGCGAGACCCAGATGCCGATGACCAGCACGGCGAGCGCGATCACCGCGCCCGGCGAGACGAAGGCGCCGAACAGCGTCCATTGCGTTTGCGAGAGCGCGACGAACATCGGCGAGGCTATGGTGATTGAGTCCACGCTGATCAGGAAGCACAGGCCGCGCGCCAGGAACATGCCGGCCAGCGTGACGATGAAGGCCTGCAGCCTGAAGCGGTGGATCAGCCAGCCTTGCACCGCACCAAACAGCGCGCCGCCAAGCAGCACCACGGCCATCACCAGCAGCGGCGGCCAGTGCACCACCTGCAGCAGCCAGGCCGCCACCATGGTGGTCAGGGCCAGCACCGAGCCGACGGAGAGGTCGATGCCGCCCGACAGGATCACGAAGCTCATGCCTACCGCGATCACCAGCAGGAAGGCGTTGTCGATCAGGAGATTGAAGACCACCTGCAGGGAGGCAAAGCCGGTGTAGTTGGCGGCGCCGGCGCCGAACAGCGTCAGCAAGAGGGCGACGCTGACCAGCGAGGTGAACGATGGCGCGGCAGCAATGGCGCGCAGCTTGTGCATCAAGGCCTTCATGCGCGGCTCCCATTGCTGCGCAGAGCTGGCGACTGAGCAATGCAGACCGCGAACACCACCACCGCTTTCACGACCATGGTGACCTGCGGTGGCACGCCCAGCGCGTAGATCAGGTAGCTGAGCGTCTGGATGATCAGCGCGCCGATCAGGCTGCCGGCCAGGCTGAACTTGCCGCCGGTGAGCTGGCCGCCGCCCAGGGTCACCGCGAGGATGGCATCCAGCTCCAGCAAGAGGCCGGCGTTGTTGGCGTCGGCACTCTTGATGTTGGAGGCGATCATCAGCCCGGCCAGGCCGGCGCAGGCACTGCAGAACAGGTAGGCGAAGAAGATCAGCGCCGCGGTGCGCACACCGGCCAGCCGCGCGGCCACCGGGTTGATGCCCACGGTCTGGATGAAGAGGCCGAGCGCCGTCTTGCGCATCAGGAGCGAGGTCAGGCCGAACATGGCGGCCACGACGAAGAGCGAGAACGGCAGGCCCGCGAGATGCCCGCTGCCCAGGAAGAAGAACGAGGCCGGCTCGTAGACGGTGATGATCTGCCCATCGGCGAACAGCTGGGCCAGGCCGCGGCCGGCCACCATCAGGATCAGAGTGGCAATGATGGGCTGCAGGCCCAGCGCCGCGACCAGAAGCCCGTTCCACGCGCCGCAAACGAGCGCAGCGCCCATCGCGGCGGCCAGTGCGACCCAGAGGCTTTGCTGCGCGGCGACCAGCGCGGCGGCGACGGTGCCCGAGATCGCCACCACGGCGCCGACCGACACATCGATGCCCCGCGTGGCAATCACCAGGGTCATGCCCAGCGCGGCCAGCATCAAGGGCGCGGCGCGGTTGAGGATGTCGATCAGGCTGCCATAGAGATGGCCGTCCTTGATTTCCAGATGGAAGAAGCCGGGCACGCTGAACAGGGCGACGATCAGCAGCAGCGCGAGCGCCGCAAGAGGGCGGGACAGTTCCTTCATGCAGCCTCGCCGGCAATCGCTTCAAGCACGGTCTTCTCGTCCAGCTCGCCGCGCCGGTACTCGCCGCCGGCCTTGCGGTCGCGCAGCACCAGCAATCGGTCGCTGCAATGCAGCACCTCGGGCAGCTCGGAAGAGATGAAGAGCACGGCCATGCCGCCCTCGCGGTGGGCCAGGCCGGCCACGTGGTCCATGATTTCTTCCTTGGCCCGCACGTCGATGCCGCGCGTGGGCTCGTCCAGTATCAAAAGCGCCGGGTCGGTGGCCAGCCAGCGGGCCAGCAAGGCCTTCTGCTGATTGCCACCGGAGAGCTGGGCTATGGGGGTGTCGGCGCTCGGCGTCTTGATGCCGAGCTTTTGAATGAAGTCGTCGGCCAGGGCCTGCGCCTCGGCATGGCTCATCACCAGCCGCAGGCCCTCGCGTGCCTGCAATGCCAGCACGATGTTCTCGCGCACCGACAACGCCAGGATGGCGCCCTCATGCTTGCGGTCCTCGGAGCAGAAGGCGATGCCGGCGGCAATCGCCTCGCGCGGCGAGTTGAAGCGCTGCAGCTGGCCCTTGATCTCGATGCCGCCGCAGTCTGCCGCATCGGCGCCAAACAGCAGGCGGGCGGTCTCGGTGCGCCCCGAGCCGAGCAGGCCGCACAGGCCCAGCACCTCGCCGCGCCGAATCTCCAGGTCCAGCGGCTGCAGGGCACCCGTGCGGCCGAGGCCCTTGGCATGCAGCACGGTCTCGCCAGCCTGGCTCGCACTGGCCGTGCGCTCCCGCGCCTCGGCCTGCGACTCGCCCACCATCTTGTTGACCAGGGCCAGGCGGCTCAAGTCAGACGCCAGGTATTCACCTTCGGTCTCGCCGTTGCGCATCACGGTGATGCGGTCCGAGATCGCATAGGTCTGGTCCAGAAAGTGGGTGACGAAGAGGATGGCCATGCCTTGCTCGCGCAGGCGGCGAAGGACGGTGAACAGCCGCTGCACGGCAGCTTCATCAAGGCTCGACGTGGGCTCATCGAGTATCAGAACGCGGGCCGAAATGCTGAGCGCGCGCGCAATCGCCACCATCTGCTGCACCGACAGCGAGTAGCGCGACAGCGGAGCGTCCACGTCGATATCGGCAATGTCCATCTGCGCCAGCACGCGGCGGGCCTCGGCCCGCATGGCCCGCCAGTCGATCTGCCCCCAGCGGCGCGGGTAGCGGCCGATGCAGATGTTCTCCGCCACCGAGAGATTGGGGCAGAGGTTGACTTCCTGGTAGACCGTGCTGATGCCCAGCTTCTGCGCTTCTTCGGTCGAACGCGGAGCGATCTCGGTGCCGTTCAAGACGATGCGGCCTTGCTCCGGTGTGTAGAGCCCGGTGAGCACCTTGATCAAGGTGGACTTGCCGGCGCCGTTCTGGCCCATCAGCGTGTGGACCTCGCCGGGGAAGAGACGCAGACGCACGTCCGAGAGCGCCTTGACGCCCGGGAACTCCTTGTGGATGCCGGAGAGCTCCAGCACAGGCGCGGCACCAGTCATCTCAATACTTGCGATTGGGCAGCTCTTTGGCGGCGACCTCGGCCGGGAACACACCCTCGATCACCGTGATGCGCTTCTCGACAGGCTTGCCAGCGACGACATCGCGGGCCAGCTGCATCAGCTGCGGACCCAGCAGCGGATTGCATTCGATGGTCACGTTCAGCTTGCCCGCCAGCATGGCCTGGAATGCGCCCTTCACGCCGTCAATGGACACGATGACGATGTCCTTGCCCGGCTTCAGGCCTGCTTCCTCGATCGCCTGGATTGCGCCGATGGCCATGTCATCGTTGTGTGCGTAGAGCACGTCGATCTTCTTGTCCTTGGCCTTCAGGAAGGCTTCCATCACTTCCTTGCCCTTGGCCCGCGTGAATTCGCCCGACTGCGAGCGGATGATCTGCAGCTTGGGGTTGGCCTTGATCACTTCTTCAAAGCCCTTCTTGCGGTCGATGGCCGGGGCCGAACCCACGGTGCCTTGCAGCTCGACGATGTTCAGCGAAGCGCTCGGCGTCTTGGCCGCACGCTCCAAGAGCCAGCGGCCGGCCTTGCGGCCTTCCTCGACGAAGTCGGAGCCGATGAAGCTGACGTAGAGCGAAGGGTCCGACACATTGACCGCGCGGTCGGTCAGGATGACCGGGATCCTGGCCGCCTTGGCCTCCTTGAGCACCGTGTCCCAGCCCGACTCCACCACCGGCGAGAAGGCGATCACGTCGACCTTCTGCGCAATGAAGCTACGGATCGCCTTGACCTGGTTCTCCTGCTTCTGCTGAGCGTCAGCGAACTTCAGGCTGATGCCGGCTTGCTTGGCCGCATCCTTCACCGAGGCGGTGTTGGCGCTGCGCCATTCGCTCTCGGCGCCCACCTGGGAGAAGCCCATCACCAGCGGCTTGTCGGCGGCCATCGAGACAAGTGGTGCAAGGAGCGCGGCGGCCAGCAGGGTGCGGCGCAGAAGGGTGGTCGTCATGGTTGTCTCCGGTTCTTGGTTTGAAGGGATGGTAGGAAGCGGCGGGTGGCGGCGGTGCTCAACCTGGCGAGCGTTTCGTCAGCGGAGCAAGCGCAGGCTGTAGAGGCCGCCGGCGATGGAGCCGGGCTTGGCGACGAACTTGATGCTCAGCTTGCCGCCCGAGGCTTGGACCAGCTCGGCCGGCAACTCGAAGTCCCGGCTGTAGATCTCTTGCTCGTTGGCGGAAAGCAGGATCTCGCTGATCAGCTGTCCGTTGACGATGAGGTCGAAGCGTCGGCCCGCATCGCCGCCCGAGAAGCTCAGGCGCAAGGTGCGAGCCTGCAGCTCGCCGTCGCTCAGCTCGTAGCTGAACCATTGCCGCGCATGGCGCCAGCGCGAGTTCTTGTGGATGCCGCTCTCCACGCCTTCGCCCTTGAAGCCGTGGTCCGATTCCGGCTGCTGCTCGCCGGGCGCGACCTGGTCGATGGTCTGCGCATCGAGCTTCAGACGCTCTGACTCGGCAGCGGCCATCGAGCTGCGCAGCATGCTCTGCTGGGCCGGCGTGGCGTGCGCCCAGTACAGCATGTAGCGCGAATCGTGCAGGCGAAAGAAGGGGATCAGCCGCAGGTGCTCGGTATTGCGCCCTTGGATCAGGCCCGGCGCGGTGAAGGTCAGCGGCTGGCCCTTCACCGGCTTGAAGCGGCGCTCGAAATCCCTGCGGTCACTGACGAACACCGGCGCGGATTCCTGCGGGCAGACCGGGCCCTGCGCGATATGGCCCATGCGCGAATCGTCGGCGCGGAAGTTCAAGTGCTCTCCGGCCGGGCCTGCGGTCTTGGCGGCCAGCACGATGGGTCCATGCAGCACGGCGTAGTAGTTCTTCAGGCCTGGCATGGGCTCGAGCTGCGTGCGCATCGGCAGCTCGATGTCGACGGTGTCGCCAGCCGTCCAGCTGCGGCGAATCTCGATGTATTCGCCCGGCTTGCCGCTCAGCTTGAGTGCGCGGCCGTTGAGCTTGAGCCTCATCGCGCCGGCAGCCACCCAGGACGGATAGCGCAGCTTCAAGGCAAACCTGCCGGCATCGTTGATCGTGATGCGGCTGCGGCCCTCATCCGGGAAACGCGTGCTCTGCGTGATGCGCACGCTCCGCTCGCGCCAGTTCACGGTCGAGGCGATGAACAGGTTCACGTAGAGCGCATCGCCCTCATGCGCATAAATGAACTCGCCATGTCGCGCGTGGCTCTCGATGCCGGATCCCACGCAGCACCACATGCCTTGATCCACCTGCGAGTAGACGCGGTAGTGCTGTGGCCGCATGGGCGTGAAGTAGACAAAGCCGCCGCTGCGCGGATGCTGGGCCGAGAGGATGTGGTTGTAGAGCGTGCGCTCGTAGTAGTCGGCATAGGCGCCGCCCTGGGCCGCATCGGCGCGGTAGAGCGCGGCGCTGAGCTTCAGCATGTTGTAGCTGTTGCAGGTCTCCGGGCCTTCCACTTCGTTGAGCATGGGCTGGAAATCGCCGTCCGGGTGGAAGTGCTCCTTGACGCTGTTGCCGCCGATGGCGACCGTGCGCTTGTCCACCACGGTCTTCCAGAAGAAGCGGGCAGCCTGGTGCCAGGTCTTGTCTCCGCCCGTCTCAGCGATGCGATCAAAGCCGATGACCTTGGGAATCTGCGTGTTGGCATGCAGGCCGGTCAGCGCGTCGCGCTCTTGCAGCAGCGGCTGCAGGAGGGCCTGGTGCGAAAAGCGCTGGGCGAGCTTCAGGTACTTGGCATCGCCGGTGATCTGCGCCACATCGGCAAACACCTCGTTCATGCCGCCGTGCTCGCTCCTGAGCATCTGCTGCATCTGCTCGTCGCTCAGCTTCGCGGTGAGCTGCAAGGCCCAGTCGCTGAAGCGGACCAGCATCTGCTTCGCGTCTTCGCTGCCCGCGTGAACATGGGCGTCGCGCAGGCCGGCGAAGAGCTTGTGCAGGTTGTACCAGGGCACCCAGCGGCCGTTGACCGAGAAGCTGTCGACCTTGAGCTGAGCTTGCGCGACCTCTGACCAGGCGGTCTTGCCGTCCGGGATGCCGCCGATGTAGCCGCTGCCGATCTGATCCTGGCAGCGCTTCAGTTCGGCAATCACGTAGTCCAGCCGCTGCTTGACCTGCGCATCGCCCGTGGAGGCCCACATCAAGGCCAGCGCCGAGACATAGTGGCCGCCCATGTGGCCGTCGAGCCCGCTGGACTCCCAGTTGCCATAGCTCGGCTTCGGCAAGGGCAGGCCGGCTTCGCGGCGGAAGGGCGCGAGCAGGCGGTCTGCGTCCAGCGCCATCAGGTACTGGCGGTCGGTGTCCTGCGCTTCGAGAAAGGGGCCGTCTTTCAGGCGGACGTCGCTGAGCGGAAACAGCTGGGCCGCAGCTCCTGCGAAGGAGGCTGCGCCGCAGAGGCTCAGGGCGACGATCAGCCTCTTCATGCTTCAGTCCCCGGTCCTGGCAGCCCAGATCGAGACTCCAGCCGCAGACTGCCCACTGAAGCTCACCACGAAGGCATTGGCGTTCGTATTCCACTGCCGGGAGAGCACACCTGCGAACGTACCGCCGCCGGTGCCGGTCAGGGTCACCGAGGCCTTGTTGCTGCCCTTGTGCACCCAGGTGCCCGTCGCGCCGCCGCTGACCGTGCCGTCTGCATTCAGCTTGATCGCCACCGAAGTCTTGATCGTCGCGGTGATGTCCTTGCCGTGGTTGATCAGCTTGTAGCTGCCAACTGTCTGCGCGCTGCTCACGTCGGCTGTTTGCGCAGGCGTGGCCAAGCTCAGCGGCGCATAGCGGAACGGCGCCACCACCAGCCAACCGTCCTCGTTCAGGTGCATCTCATGCACGCGGATCTCGTGCAGCTCGCCGGTGCCCGGGAAGCGGCTGTGGAAGATCAGGAAGTACTGCTGGGTCGTCGCGTCGTAGTACGCCGAGTTGTGGCCGGGCGAGACATAGCCCAGCGCCGTGCCGCTCTCGCTGCCGACCATTTGCCACTGGTGATTGCCCATCAGCTTCTGGCCGTGCGGCGCGATGCTGGCGTCGTCAAACACCGTGCCCGCCGCGCCCATCACCGTGGCCATGTCCTTGCCAGCGGCATCGACGTAGGGGCCGTCGGCTTTCAGCGAGCGAGCGACGCGCAGGTTGTAGGCGCCGCTGGCATCGAGCCCGCCGAAGGAGGTGAACAGGTAGTAGTACTTGCTCTGCGGGCTGTAGAGCACATAGGCGCCCTCGATGCGCGCATGGTTGCCGCCCATCAGGTGCTTGCCGTAGCCCTGGCCGGCGATGGGCAAGCCGGTGGTCTTGTCGATCTTCAGGATGAAGATGCCGCCGGAGTAGGAACCGTAGATCATCCAGAGCACGCCGTCGGCGTCCTTGAACACCTGCGGGTCGACGACGTTCGGGTGCTTGGTCGCGTCGTAGATCGTGCCGTCTTCGCTGGCCAGGCCCCATTGGCCGGACTTCAGGATGATCTGCTTGTTGACGTAGGGGCCGTCCACCTTGTCGGCCACGGCCACACCCAGCGCCGAGCGGGGCGAGTCTCCCTTGCAGGAGTTGTAGTACATGTAGAACTTGCCGTCGTCCAGGCGCGCCACATCGGCGGCCCAGAGCCCGGTGACCTGCGACCAGGCAAAGGTCTCGGCCAGCGCCGTGGTGACCTTGTTGAACAGCGGGTTGGCGTCGTTCACGCCTTCGGCCAGCTTGGTCCAGCTCATCAGGTCGCCGCTCTTGGCGGCTGCCAGGTGCGAACCGAACACGTAGTAGCTGCCATCGACCTTGATGACCGATGGGTCGTGCACGGAGGCATTGGTGAAGGGCACGGCGGCCTGCGTGGCGGGCGCCGGGGCTGGCGCGGGGGCCGGTGCAGGTGCTGGTGCCGGTGCCGGTGCCGGTGCCGGTGCCGGTGCCGGTGCAGGGCTCGGCGCGGGAGCAGGCGTTGGCGCCGGCGCGCTGCCGCCACCACCGCCACCGCCACAGGCCGTCAAGGCCAGCGAAGCGCCCATGCTGCCCGCTGCGACCAGGAAGTCGCGACGCTGGTTCGGGGTCGTCACGCTCAGCGCTCCACCGCCAGCACGACGATGGCCTTGGCCGGCAGCTTGACGACCAGCTTGCCGTTCACCGCCTGCGCCTCGAAGGGCTCGGGCTTGATCGCATTCGGTGCCTTGAAGCTGTTCTCTGCATCCATTGCAGCGGCCGTCAGGATGCGGCCCTTGGCCGACTTCACCGCGGCACCCAGATCCAGCGTCAGCTCCTGCGGCTTGGTCGCATCGGCGTTCACCAGGCCCACCCAAAGCTTGCCGTCCTTGGCCAGCGCCGCCGTGGCGCTGATCGTTGGCATGCTGTGCGCGGCCACGCTGTAGGTCGGGTTGTTCTGCACCGTGACAGGCAGCGAGGTCGCGTCCTGGAAGGGCGTGTACATCTCGAAGGCGTGGTAGGTCGGCGTCAGGATCAGCTGGTCCTTGGTGGTGATGATCATGGCCTGCAGCACGTTCACCATCTGCGCGATATTGCTCATGCGCACGCGGTCGGCGTGGGCGTGGAACACATTGAAGTGCAGGGCTGCCAGCAGCGCGTCACGCAGGGTGTTGCGCTGGACCAGGAAGCCGGGGTTGCTGCCGGGTTCGGGGTCGTACCAGCTGCCCCATTCGTCCATGTAGAGGGCGAGGCGCTTCTTCGGGTCGTTCTGGTCGAGGATGGCCTTGTTCTTGACGATGGTCTGCTCGATCTTCAGCGTGTTGGCGAGCGTCGAGATCCACTGGTCTTCGCCAAAGCCCACGGCCGGGCCCTTGCCCTCCCACTTGCCGGAGGGGAAGGTGTAGTAGTGGTGCGCGATGGCGTCGAAGTTCCAGCGGATGTTCTTGCTGAGCACCTCGGTCCACTTGGTGTCCTGGTCGTTGCCGCCGCTGGCGATGAAGAGCGGGCGGTTGTTGGCCGGCGTCTTCAGGAAGGTGGCGACCTGGCGGTACAGGTCGGCGTAGTACTCCGGCCGCATATTGCCGCCGCAGCCCCAGGTCTCGTTGCCGATGGCGAAGTAGTGGACGCGGAAGGGCTTGTCGCGGCCGTTCTTGCGGCGCAGGTCGGCGAGCGTGGACTTGCCTTCGGCCGTCATGTACTCCAGCCACTCGGCCATCTCCTGCGCGCTGCCCGTGCCCAGATTGCCGTTCACATAGGCTTCGGCACCGAGCTGCTCCACGAGGTCGAAGAACTCGTGCGTGCCGACCGCATTGTTCTCGGGCACGCCGCCCCAATGGGTGTTGACCTTCACGGGGCGCTTGTTGCGCGGGCCAATGCCTTCGCGCCAGTGGTACTCGTCGGCGAAGCAGCCGCCCGGCCAGCGCACCAGCGGCACCTTGAGGTTCTTCAAGGCGCCCACCACGTCCTTGCGCCAGCCGCGCACGTTCGGGATCTTGGAGTCGGGGCCGACCCAGATGCCTTCGTAGATGCCGGTGCCCAGGTGCTCGGCGAACTGGCCGTAGATGTTCTTGTTGATCACCGGGCCGGGCTTGGCCGCGTCAACGACGACCTTGATCTCATCCGTTGCGAAAGCTGCAGCGCTCAGGGCGAGTCCGGCCGCGAGGGCCAGCAGTTGCTTCTTCATTTGTTTGTCTCCGTTGTTGTCTTGTGCAGGCCGCTCAACGCATCAGTTGCGTGTCAGCGTGCCGTCGCGGCGCCGCCAGACACCGCGCTCGTTCGGCTCGCGCAGCACCTCCGGCAGCAGCGCGCGCGGCAGGTTCTGGTACGACACCGGGCGCAGGAAGCGCTGGATCGCGGCCGTGCCCACCGAGCTGCTGCGGCCGTCCGAGGTGGCCGGGAAGGGCCCGCCATGGACCATGGCGGTGGACACCTCGACGCCCGTCGGGAAGCCATTGGCGAGGATGCGGCCGACCTTGCGCTCCAGCGCCGGTAAGAGGCGGCGCGCGGCGGCGAGGTCGCTCTCGCTGTCTTCCTGCAATTGCAGGGTGGCGGTGAGCTGGCCTTCGAGGCCTTCGATGATCTGCAAGAGTTGGTCGAGGTCGCGGCAGGCCACGAGCAAGGACGCCGGGCCGAAGATCTCGGCGGAAAGCGCATGCGTGTTGGCGAGAAAGGCATCGCCGCTGACCGTGAACAGGCTCGGTGCACCCTTGCAGCCGGCCGACTCGCCTCGCACGAGCGAAGTGACAGCGTCCTGCGAAGCCAGCGTGTCTTCGCCGCGTTGATAGGCCTGGGCGATGCCAGCGGTCAGCATCGTTGCTGCCGGCAGTGGCTTCAGCGCCTCGGCTGCAGCGGAGGCAAACGCATCGAACTCCTTGCCCGCGAGACCGAGCAACAGGCCCGGGTTGGTGCAGAACTGGCCCACGCCCATCGTCAGCGATGTCGCAAAGCCCGCCGCAATCTCGGCACCGCGCGCGGCCAGGGCGCCGGGCAGGAGCACGACCGGGTTGATGCTGCTCATCTCCGCATAGACCGGAATCGGTTGCGGGCGCGAGGCCGCCGCCGCCATCAGCGCGAGGCCGCCGCTGCGCGAGCCGGTGAAGCCCACGGCCTGGATGGCCGGATGCTTGACCAGCGTCTCGCCGATGCCGTGGCCACTGCCGCTGAGCAGGGCAAACGTGCCGGGATGCAGTTCGCAGCGGCGCACCGCCTCGACCACCGCGCGGCCCACCAGCTCCGACGTTCCTGGGTGCGCCGAATGCGCCTTCACAACGACCGGGCAACCCGCCGCCAGTGCAGCTGCGGTGTCGCCGCCTGCAACAGAAAACGCCAGGGGGAAATTGCTCGCGCCGAACACCGCCACCGGCCCCACGCCGATGAAGCGCAGCCGCAAGTCGGGCCGCGGTGGTTGGCGTTGCGGCAGGGCGCTGTCGATGCGCGCGTCCTGCCACGAACCTTCGCGCAGCAACTCCGCGAACAGCTTCAGTTGATTGACGGTGCGGCCGCGCTCGCCTTCGAGGCGCGCGCGCGGCAGGCCGCTCTCGGCCATGGCACGCACGATCAGCTCGTCGCCCAGTGCCCCGATCTGCGCAGCGATCTGTTCGAGGAAGTCGGCGCGCTGCTCGTCGGTCGTCGCACGGAAGGAATCAAACGCCTGGCCGGCCAGGTCACAGGCCTCGGCCACTTGCGCTGCGTTGACCGCACGGAACTCCGGCTCGATGGCCAGTTCCAGATTCGGGTCGAAGGCCTTGAAGGTGGCGCCTGCGCCGATGACGGCCCGGCCGCCGATCAGGGCTTCGCCCTGGATGCTGTTGCTCACTGGGGAATCCTCAGGAATTCAATGGGAGTGGCGGGGAACCGCCGAGCCGCGCTTGCCGCGCAGGAAGTCGAAGTCGCAGCCTTCATCGGCCTGCAAGACATGCTTCACATAGAGCTGGCGATAGCCGCTGGCATCCATCGGGTCGACGGTCTGCCTGGCTTCCCACTCGGCCAGGCGGCGCTCCATCTCGGCATCGCTGATGTCCAGGTGCAGGCGGTTGGCGGCGCAGTCGAGCTCGATCCAGTCGCCGTCCTGCACCACGGCCAGCGGGCCGCCGGCACGCGCTTCCGGCGCCACGTGCAAGACCACGGTGCCGTAGGCCGTTCCGCTCATCCGTGCGTCGGAGATGCGCACCATGTCCTTCACGCCGGCCGCCAGCAGCTTGGGCGGCAGACCCATGTTCCCGACCTCGGCCATGCCGGGGTAGCCCTTGGGGCCGCAGTTCTTCATCACCAGCACCGAGGCGGCATCGACCTCGAGATCGGGGTCGCCAATGCGCGCCTTGTAGTGGTCGAAGTCCTCGAACACCACGGCGCGGCCGCGGTGCTTCATCAGTTCGGGCGTGGCGGCCGAGGGCTTGAGCACGGCGCCGCGGGGCGCCAGGTTGCCGCGCAGGATGCAGATGCCGCCGTCTTCGATCAGCGGCTTCTCGATGGGGCGGATCACCTCGTCGTCATAGATCGGCGCGTCATGGCAGTTCTGCCACAGCGTCTTGCCGTTGACGGTCAGCGCGTCCTTGTGGACGAGCAGGTTGTTCTCGCCCAGGCGGCGGATCACCGCCGGCAGGCCGCCGGCGTAATAGAACTCTTCCATCAGGAAGCGGCCCGAAGGCAGCAGGTCGACGAGCGTGGGCGTGCCCTTGCCGATGCGGGTCCAGTCTTCCAGCTCCAGGTCCACGCCGATGCGGCCAGCAATGGCCTTCAGGTGGATCACGGCATTGGTGGAACCGCCGATGGCCGCGTTGACGCGGATCGCGTTCTCGAAGGCCTCTTTGGTCAGCACCTTGGACAGCGTGAGCTGTTCCCAGACCATCTCGACGATTCGCATGCCTGACAGATGCGCCAGCACATAACGGCGAGAATCCACGGCAGGAATGGCCGCGTTGTGCGGCAGCGAGGTGCCCAACGCCTCGGCCATGCAGGCCATCGTGGACGCCGTGCCCATGGTGTTGCAGGTGCCGGCCGAGCGCGAATGGCCGGCCTCGGCGGCCATGAAGTCGTGCATGGAGATCTCGCCGGCCTTGACCTGCTCATGCAGTTGCCAGACGACGGTGCCCGAGCCGATGTTCTTGCCCTTCAGCTTGCCGTTGAGCATGGGCCCGCCGGTGACGACGATGGCCGGCACGTCCACGCTGGCCGCGCCCATCAGGAGGGCAGGCGTGGTCTTGTCGCAGCCGACCAGCAGCACCACGGCATCCATCGGGTTGCCGCGGATCGACTCCTCCACGTCCATGCTCGCGAGGTTGCGCGTCAGCATGGCCGAGGGCCGCAGGTTGGATTCGCCGTTGGAGAACACCGGGAACTCGACCGGGAAGCCACCCGCCTCGATGATGCCGCGCCGCACATGCTCGGCCAGCTTCCTGAAGTGGGCGTTGCAGGGGGTCAGTTCCGACCAGGTGTTGCAGATGCCGATCACCGGCTTGCCCTGGAACTCATGGTCCGGGATGCCCTGGTTCTTCATCCAGCTGCGGTACATGAATCCGTTCTTGTCCTGCGTGCCGAACCACTCGGCGGAGCGCAGCTTGACCTGCTTCTTCTTGTCGTCACTGATCGTCATGGGGTAGGTGCTCTCGTGATGCCTTCGGGCCATGCTAGGCAAGCTCGAAATTGCAATCCAATCAATTCCTGCGGCCGCTTGATATCGTTATCGACATACCGGCCGCTGTTCGCTCAATCGGCTGCGTGTTTGGCCCCGATTCACTCGGCCAGCGAGGCCTTGCCAAACACCGGCATGCCGTCCTCGCTCCAGCGCATCGGCTTGATGAAGGTGTGCCGGTCCGGGTTCCACAGCGGGTCGCCCTCGATCTCGGTGTAGGTGCGGGCGTGATAGACCAGCAGCACTTCTTCTTCGCTGGCGCCTGTGGTGAAGCTGTTATGACCGGGGCCGTAGACGCCGTGCTCGTGGCAGGTGCTCATCACCGGCGTTGGCGACTTCTGCCAGCGCTTCGGGTCGAGCAGGTCGGCATCCTCATCGGCCCACAGCAAGCCCATCGCGTAGCTCTCGTCCGTCGCGCTGGCCGAGTAGCTGATGAAGACCTTGCCGTGGCTTTGCAGGACGGAGGGCCCTTCGTTGACCAGGAATCCGCGGCATTCCCAATCGAACTCCGGCCTGCTGAGCATGACCGGCGGGCCGGCCAGCTGCCAGGGCGTCTTCATGGGCGCGATGTAGAGGTTGGAGTTGCCCGCGATGGCCGGGTCCTTCTGCGCCCACAGGTAGTAGAGCTGGCCCCGCTGCGTGAAGGTGGTGGCATCGAGGCAGAAGGTATCGATGCCGGTGTCGACCTGGCCGAGGAATTCCCATCGGCCGGTCAATGGATCTGCGTCGCGGCAGCGGATGGCATACATGCGGTGCTGGAACAAGCCGTCCTTGATCGCGCGGGTCGGTGCCGCCGCGAAGTAGACGTACCAGGCGCCCTGATTGAAATGCAGCTCGGGCGCCCAGATCAGCTCGGAGTACGGGCCCGTGTCGGGCTTGCGCCAGATGTCAATCAGCGGCGCATCAACCAGGCCTTCGATGGTCGATGCACGACGCAATTCGATGCGGTCGTACTGCGGCACCGAGGCGGTCATGTAGTAGTGGCCATCCGCATGGCGCGAGATGTGCGGGTCGGCGCGCTGCAGGATCAGCGGCTTCAGAAGCTGGCTCATCGAAGAAGCTCTGGAAGAGGAGAAACAAAAAGGGCGTTGCCGGGTTTCGCCGCGCAACGCCCCGCCGGATCGACAGTTCAGCGATCCAGAGTCCTCTTACATCTTCCAGCGCACGGAGATGCCGTAGGTGCGGTCGTAGTAGCGCACGTCACGCACCATCGCCGGGTTCTTGTCGAAGTAGTCGTGATAGGCCTGGTTCAGCAGGTTCGTGACGTCCAGCGAGACGGTCAGGTTCTTGTTGATCGTGTAGCCGGCCGAGGCATCGAGCGTGGACAGCGGTGCGACCCAGAGTTCACGGCCCGTGGTGCGGTACGGGTACTCGGCCAGGAACTTCGAGCGCCAGTTGTAGGCCAGGCGGCCATACACATCATTCTTCTCGTACAAGGCGACCAGGTTGATGGCCCGCTTCGACTGGCCGAGGAAGGTGCTCTCCAGACCGTTCTTGTCGGTCTGCTTGCCGCTCATGTAGGTGAAGTTGGCTTCCATGCCGAGGCCGCTGAGCATGCCCGGCAGCCAGTCGTAGAACTGGCGGTAGCTCAGCTCGTAGCCACCGAGATTCGCCTTGTTCAGGTTGATCGGCTGGCTGGTGTTGTAGCGCACGCCGTTGATCGTCGTCTGGCCGGAGTCGATCACCACGCGGTTCTTGAACTTGTGCTCGAAGACGGTGGCCGTCAGCGAGCCGGTACGGGCAAAGTAGTACTCCAGCGCCACGTCGATGTTCTTGGATTCGGTCGGCTTCAGGTTGGGGTTGCCGCCGGAGGCGCTACCGAAGGTCACGCCACCGCCGGGCGGCGTGTAGGTGACGCCCGGGTTGTAGTCGACGAAGTTCGGGCGCTCGATGGCCTTGCCCAGCACCAGGCGGCCGATCAGCTTCGGGCTGAATTCGGCCTTCAGCGCCAGGCTCGGCAGTGCGTCGCTGCGCGAGGTGTCCACATCCACCGGCGTGATCACATTGGTGGCGGCGTTGCGCGAGTTGCCCATCAGGTGCTGCTGCGTGCGCACCAGGCGCAGGCCGGCCACGCCGCTGACGGGCACGCCGCCCGCGTTGAAGCCGAACTTGGTCTTGCCGTACACGGCGCTGGTCTTCTCCTCGTCGTCGAACAAGGTCATCGGGTCGTAGGCGGTCAGCGCCGTGCTGCCGGTCAGCATCTTGCGGAAGGCCTCGCCGTTGTCGAGCAGCCATTCGCGGTCGGCGTACACATACTGCTTGACGCCGAAGTTGCCCCAGGTGGCCGGCGACACCGAATAGATGCCTGGGAAGTTCGACACCTGCTGGCCCACGGCCGAGAAGCTGGTCGTCCAGGGCATGCTGGTGTTCACCGCCATGGCATGGCGCTTGGCCAGGCGCACGCCGGTGCTGAATTCCTTGAAGAAGCTGTTGCCGGCCACTTCATAGACCGCGTCGGCGCGCCAGTCGGTCGAGTCGCCGCTGCGCTCGCCGCGCACGTCCACGCCGCCGTTGATGCGGAAGTTCGTGGCCTTGGTCAGGTCCAGCGTCGGGTAGTCGATGTAGCCGCCGCCGTCCTGCACCTTGCCGATGGTGTTGGTCGGGCTGTAGCCGGTGTCGAGGATGCGGTTGACCCAGTCGATCCGGCTCTTGGTGTGTGCGAGCTCGCTGCTCACGCGCAGGCGGTCGCTCACATCCCAGTGGCCGCCCAGCGCGAACTGGTTGTTCGAGGCTTCGTCGTGCTTGGCCTGGGTCGAGGTGAAGCCCCAGCCCGGGTAGTTGGTGTTGGTGACCGTGTCGAGATTGTTCGTGCCCGGCTTGGTGGTGATCACCGACGTGGGCTCGTAGACCGGGATGCCGGCCACCAGGAAGGACTGCTGGAAGCGGTGGTCGATCTTGGTGGCAAAGCCTTCCAGGAAGAACTCCATGTCGGCGTTCGGCTTCCACTGCAGGGCCAGGTTGCCGGCCAGGCGCTTGCGGTCACCGAGGTCGAGCACGCGGCCCATGGCATCGGCGCCGAGGATGCTCTTGCCGCCGTAGTTGAAAGTCACCGGGTCGCCGACCCAGGCGCGCTCGTCGTGATACGTGCCCTTCTGGTACGACAGGCCCACCAGCGCGCCGAACTCGCCCTGGTCGGTCTTCCAGCGGTTCGAGGCCATGCCGCTCAGGTCGGGGTTGTCGGCCTTGGCCTTGTCGCGGTGCTCCAGGCGGCCATTGATGACCACCTGCGAGTCCTTGAAGTCGAAGGGCCGGTTGGTGCGCACGTCGATCACGCCGGCGGTGCCGCCCTCGGGCAGGTCGGCGCCCTGGGTCTTGTAGACGTCCAGGCGCTGCAGCATGGTGGCCGGCACATCGGCCAGATAGAGGCTGCGGCCCGAATCGGAGAAGAACTCGCGGCCGTTCAAGAGGGTCACGATGCCGCCCAGGCCGCGCACGATCACGCTGCCGGCTTCGCCGTTGCCGCGCTGGATCTGCACGCCGGTGACACGGCCGAGTATCTCGGCCACGTTCTTGTCGGGGAACTTGCCGATGTCGTCGGCGACGATGGAGTCGACCACCTGGTCGGACTTCATCTTGATGATTTGCGCGCTCTCGGCCGACTTGCGGGCGCCGGTGATGATCACGCCTTCCAGCTGCTGAGGCTCGGCGGGTTTGGCTTCCTGGGCGCTGGCGGCAATCGCAAGTCCCAAGGTCATGGCGGCGGCAGCGGTGCTGCGCAACACGAATGCGGTCTTCTTCATCTTGTCTCCTGGATCGTTTTTGGGGGCAGTCCGTCGGGGCAAGCTGGCTGTGTCGGCGGCAGGCCGGGGCAGCGCTTGTTCTTGTTGGGAGCGGATGCTAGGCAGCCCATTGATCCAGGGCTAATCACATTTTTGGACCTCTCGATGCTGGTTTTCGCATCGCGTCCTTGGGTATACCCGGGGTTTTTGCCGGGCCTCCCGGGGCGCAGCAATCAAGGCTGTGCGCGTTTGCCAGGCCTGAGCTCGCGCAGGTCGTTCAGCATCCGTTGCCGCTGCGCCTCATCCTTGATGCGCAGCACGGGGCCGCGGAACTGTGGGTCGTCCCAGTAGCGCACCAGCAGGGCATTGATGTGCTGGATGAAGCGCTGCCCCCACTCGGTCTTGGGCGCGACGATGTAGATCGGGATCCGGCGTGGCAGGCCGGCGATGGGCAGTTGCACCAGCTCGTCGCCGCTGTGGCTGCCCAGCTGTTCGAGGAACAGGCGGCGCTCGCTCTCATAGGCGATGGTGTAGTCCAGCCGGCCCAGCTTCATCATGCTGACCAGCCCCTCCGAGAGCCGCTCTGCGACTGTGCGCACCTGCACATGCGGGTCGTTCAGGTGGCGGGCCAGCTCGGTGTCCAGCGTGGCGCCATAGGAGCGGCCGGCCGTCAGGCCCAGGTTCAGCTCGCCGTTGTTGATCAGCTCAGCCAGCTGTACCTCGCCCTGGGCATTCAGGTAGGGCTTGATGCGCGCGAGGCGGCTGCGCAGCGTGATCAGGGCCGGCGGGTGGGTGGTGTAGAAGGGCAGCGAGAACAGCATGGACTGCTCGCGCTCCTCATTGCGCTGCATGCCGGCGCAGACCAACTGCTGTTCGCGCATGTCCTTGATCAGGCGGGGGATGCTGGAGAGCTGGGTCTTGTGCTCGTACTGCGGCAGCTTGCTTTGCAGGAAGCGCACATGCTCCTGCACGCTGCCCTTGCCGGCCTCGGGGCCGGTGACGATGTACATGGGCGGCAGGTCGAAGCTGCACCAGGTGGCCGTGCCCTCGGCCGGCGGCTTGGGCGCGGCCTGCAGCAGCGACGCGCAGAGCAGGCCGGGCAGCAGCACGGCGAGCTTCAGGCGCAGCTTCGTAGGCATGGCTTGCTCAGCGGCCGTGCGGGAAGGTGGATTTCACTTTGGCCGGCTTGACGGCCTTGCCCTGGGCGGCCCAGGTCTTGTAGGCGCTGGGCGTGAGCTCACGTTTCATCAGCTGCACCAGCTCGCCCTGGCCGAGGCCATGCTCCATGAACACGCGTTGATAGGGCGGACGGTCGGCGAAGGCGGTCTTGATGATGCGCTGGATCTCGTCCGGGCTGAGGCGGGGAATCGGTTTGGCCATGGCGCGATTGTCCTCCGTCCTCAGCGGCCGGCGGTACCGATTCCTGCCGCCCGCAAGGCTGCCATGTGCATGGACAGCATGTGATACGGGTCGGGCTGCACATCGTCGCAGCCGCCGCGCCGGCACAGGGCCGGCCGCCAGCCGCCCTGCTCGGTGTCGATCAGTTCGGCCCGGACCAGCTGCAGCGTCTGGTCGTAGCGCCGCCACAGCTCGTTGCGGCCGCTGCCGCTGGCGGCCTGGATCAGGGCATGCAGGCACTCGGCCTGCTGCCACCAGCCCTTGCCTTTCCAGGGGGGGGCGTCCGGATAGACCTGGTTGATCGCGCCGCCGTCGATTTCGTCATAGCCCTGCTTCAGCGCGAAGTCGAGCAGGCGTTCGCTGACGGCCGCGTAGAGCGGCGAGACCCCGAGGCCGTGGGCGCTCAGCAGCAGGTGGCTCCATTCGAACTGGTGGCCGATGTCGGTATAGCCGCCGGCCTGCTTGGTGGCCAGCGGCCGCCACTGTGCGTCGTACCACTCGGGGATGCTGGCCGTGCCGTCGGCCTGGCCCTGCATCAGCCGGTAGACGATGAAGTCGCCCAGGCGCCGCGCGCCATTGCGCACGGCCACGTCGCCGGTGGCCTCCAGCAAGGCCAGCTGCGCCTCGAACATGTGCATCAAGGGGTTCTGGCTGGGTGTGCCGCGCGGCCCCTGCACGAAGCTGCGCGAGGTCTGGGCATGGAAGCCGCCGGCCGGGTCGGCCAGGCCCTGCTCGATGTCGTGCCAGGCCTTCAGCGCGGCCTCCTGCCAGCGAGCGTCCTGCGTGATGCGGTACAGGTGGGCCAGCGCAAACAGCGCGAAGGCATGGCCGTAGCTGCGCTTGGCATCGCTCAGTACCTGGCCCTCGGGCGAGAGCAGGTGGAAGAAGCCGCCATGCTGCGGGTCGGCGAAGTGCTTCAGCAAGAACTCGCCGCCCTTCAGCGCGGCCTGCAGGTAGCGCTGGTCCTGGCTCAGCTCGTAGCCGGTGGCCATCGCGTAAATCATGCGGCCCTGCAGCGTCAGCTCGAGGCGCTGGTCGTCCTTGGCACGCCAGTCGCGGCCGAAGTTGATGCGGAAGCTGCCATTGGGATTGGGCGCATGGGCCAGCCAGTGGGCGAGATGGCCGTCCAGCGCGGCGCGGCGGTGCCAGTCGGCGTCGATCTGGCGCTCGGCCTTGCTGCGCGAATCACAGCCGGCCAGCGGCAGCAGCGGCAGCAGTGGCAGCAGCGGCAGCAGCGGCACCGAGGCCAGGCCGGCCAGCAGCCGCCGGCGGCGCGGGCTATTCATCGAGCCCGTAGCTGAGCAGGGCGAACACCGGCAGGCCGGCCTCGCGCAAGCGCTGCGAGCCGCGCAGCGCCGGCAGGTCGATCACCACCGCGCATTCCAGCACCTCGGCACCCAGGCGCTGCAAGAGCTGGGCGCCGGCGCCCATGGTGCCGCCGCTGGCCATCAGGTCGTCGACCAGCAGCACGCCCTGGCCCGGCTGCACCGCGTCCACATGCAGCTCCACCGTGGCGCTGCCGTATTCCAGCAGGTAGCTTTCCTCTATGCATTCGAAAGGCAGCTTGCCCTTCTTGCGGATGGGCACGAAGCCCACACCGAGGCGCTGGGCCAGGGCCGCGCCGATGATGAAACCGCGCGCCTCCAGCCCGGCGACCAGCGCCGGCTTCGCGGCCTCGTAGCGCTGGGCCAGGGTTTCGATCATCAGCCGGAAGGCGGCCGCATCGGCCAGCAGCGGCGTGATGTCGCGGAACTGCACGCCCGGCACCGGCCAGTCCGGCACGGTGCGGATGTGGCGGCGCAACTCGGTGGCAGCATCTAGAGGCATGGCGGCGATCTTACGGTGACAATGCCCCCGCGCCGAAGGCGCTTCACGGAGGAAACAAGATGCTGCAAGGATTCCCGCTGGGCCGCCTGGTTGGCCTGTTCACCTCGGTCGGCGAAGGCGGCAGCAGCATGACCCGCAAGCTGTGAGCGAAGCCGGGGATTTCGGCTGGGCCGTGATCGGTCCGGGTCGCATCGCCCAGCGCTTTGCCGAGGCGGTGCAGGCCCTGCCCGAGGCCCGCATCGCGCGGGTCCATGCCCGCGACCCGGCCAAGGCGCTCGCCTTTGCCACGCGCTGGGCCAGGCCGGAAGCCGCGTGTCGGTCTTTGGAGGAGCTGCTGGCCGATCCGGCCGTCGATGCCGTCTACATCGCCACGCCCCATGCCCAGCATGGCGAGGCGGTTCGTGCCTGCCTGCTGGCCGGCAAGCCGGTGCTCTGCGAAAAGCCGCTGGTGCCCAGCCTGGCACAGGCCGAACCGCTCTTTGCGCTGGCACGCGAGCGCGGCGTGTTTCTGATGGAGGCGCTGTGGACGCGCTTCCTGCCCGCCTATGAACTGCTGGGGCGATGGCTGCGCGAAGGCGCGATCGGTGAGCTGCGCGGCATCCAGTCGAGCTTCTGCTTCCCGGCACCCTACGACCCGGCGAGCCGCTTGTTCGCGCCCGAGCTGGCCGGCGGCGCGCTGCTGGACATCGGCATCTACAACCTGGCGGCCACCCGCTTCATCCTGGAGCAGGCGCTGGGTGCCTGCCCCGAGCCCGAGCGCATCACCGCGCAGGCCGATCTGGCGCCCACCGGCGTCGACCGCCAGCTCAGCGCCAGCCTGTACTTCGAGGGCCTGGCGTCGCAGTTCGTCTGTAGCTTCGATGCGGTGTCGGTCAATGGCCTGCAGATTCTGGGAACCCGTGGCCGCATCAGCCTGCCGCAGAGCTTCTCTCAGGCCACAGTGCTGGAGCTGCAGCGCACGGGCGAGCCGGTGCAGCGCGTGGAAGCGCCGTTCCGCATCAATGGCTTCGAGGGCGAGATCGAGGAGAGCATGGCTTGCGTCCGTGCCGGCCTGGTCGAGAGCCCGCGCATGCCGCATGCGGAAAGTCGGGCCTTGCTGAACTGGATGGATCGCCTCCGCGCCCAGGTGGGAGTCCGCTACCCCTTCGAATGAGCGGCCTCTGCCAGCGACTCCAGCCAGGCCCGGTGGTCGCTGCCCAGGGGCCGCAGTGCGGCGGCAGCCTCCAGCGCCACGCGGGCGGCCGCTCGCCGCTCGACTGAGCGGGCCGGCTGCAGCGCCACCAGCAGGAGCTGAGCCTCGGCCACCGCCAGCAGCGCATCGCGGCCCTGGGCCGGGTGGGCCTGCAGCGCTTGCAGCGCGGCCAGTGCCTGCTCCGCGAGGCGCACGGCTGCCGGGCCCTGCCCGAGTGCCTGCATCGAGCGGGCGCGCTGCACCTCGAGCCAGGCCTTGCGGCGCTGCGCATTCGGGTTCTCGCCCTGGGCCAGCACGGCGCCCCAGTGGTTGATGCCCAGGTCGAACACCGGGATGGCCTGCGCATGCCGCCCGTTGAGCGCCAGCGCGCGGCCGTACTGCGGCGCCAGGAAGGGCGGCACGCCGGCCCATTTGCTGCTCGGGCCTTGCTCACGCGCCAGCTGCGCGGCGGTGTCCCAGC
Source organism: Pelomonas sp. V22 (assembly GCF_030014915.1). GTDB lineage: Bacteria > Pseudomonadota > Gammaproteobacteria > Burkholderiales > Burkholderiaceae_C > JAUASW01. The sequence continues at coordinate 83,800 of NZ_JAGIXS010000008.1, read as the reverse complement.
TGAGTTGCGCAGCCTCCAGGGCTGGCGCGGCCTCGCCCAGGCGGATCAGCGCAATCGCCAGCGTGTTGGACTCGACCATCAGGCCGTCGCGCCAGGTCGCGTTGCGTGGCTCGGCCGCGACGTTGGCGCGGCGCATGGCCAGTGCGGCCTCGGCCTCGCGCCGCATCGCGGCCAGGTCTTCGAGCCGCAGCTGCACCAGCGCACGGCCGCCGAGGATGGTGCCGATCTGGTGGCGCAGGTAGACATCGGTGGCCGGGTCGCCGGGCACGGCCGTGCGTTCGATTTCGGCCAGCAGGGCCTTGTCGTCCAGCATGCTGCGCAGGTCGGCCTCGGCCAGCGCGTAGTAGTGCAGCGCCTGCTGCGGCTGGTTGAGGCTGGCCACGGAGACCTGGTCATGCAGCTGGGCCATCAGCAAGGTGGCGTTGGCGCGGGCCGCGATCAGATGGGCCCGCGCGACCACGCTGGCCTCGTCACGCAGGGCTTCGCCGGTTCGCGCCAGGGCCTTGCCAAGCGCCGTCACGCCTTGCTCAGGCTTGCCGGTGGCGCGCAGCAGCTGGGCCTGGATGGCCAGCGTGCGCACATGCCACAGCGCAAAGCGCCAGTCCTGCGCGGGCGTGCCCCACAGCGGCTCGGCCACGGCCAGCGCGCGCTGCACCGTGGCGAGTGCTTCAGGCACGCGCTCCGGCGCGGCCTGCGTCTGGTTGCCTTGCAGCTCGGCGATGCGGCCCAGGGTCGAGGCGATCAGGGCCTGCAGGTCGGCGTCCTGCGGGGCCTGCCGCGCCAGCGCTTCGAGCTGGTCCAGCGTCTGGCGCAGCATGGCTTCCTGGGCCTGCGGGCCGCCGGGCAGGGTGGTGGTCGTGTCGCCGTAGCGAAACACCAGCTCGCGGGTGATGTGCTTGACGGCGGCCAGCTGCGCGCGCGCCTCGTCGCGCGCCAGGCGCGCCGCATGGGCCTGCCAGGCGGTGGCCGCCATGCCGCCCGTCAGGGCCAGCACCGCCAGCGAGGCCAGCGCCACCGGCAGCCGGTGGCGGCGCACGAACTTCTTCAGCAGATAGCCGGCACCGGCCGCATGGGCGCTCACCGGCCTGCCGTCCAGGTAGGCCTGCACGTCTGCGGCCAGCTGCTCGACGCTGGGGTAGCGCCGCGCCGGCTCCTTCTCGAGTGCCTTCAGCAGGATGTTGTCCAGGTCTCCGCGCAGCCGCTGCCGGGTGGCCAGCCAGGCCTGCGCGTCCGGGCCTTCGCCCGGCGGCAGGCTGGAGGGCCGGGTGGGCGCCTCGTTCAGCACCGCCTCGGCCATCTCGGCCGGCGTGCGGGCCGCACGGCCGTAGGGGCGTTGGCCGGTCAGCAGCTGGTAGAGCAGCACGCCGAGCGAATAGATGTCGGTGGCCGTGGAGACCGGTTCGCCGCGCACCTGCTCGGGGCTGGCATGCGTCGGCGTGAAAGGGCGCTGGCCGGCCTGGGTCTGCCAGGCCTGGCCCGCATCTTCCAGCGGGTCCAGGGCCTTGGCGATGCCGAAGTCCAGCAGCTTGACCTGGCCCTCGGGCGTGACCAGCACATTGCCGGGCTTCAGGTCGCGGTGCACCAGCAGGTGGCGGTGCGCATGGGCCACGGCCTCGGTCAGCTGCAGGAACAGCCGCAGCCGCTGCTCGACTGTCAGGCCCTCGCAGGCCTTGTCGATGGCCTGGCCGTCGACCTTCTCCATCACGAAGAAGGGCAGGCCCTGCGGGCTCAGGCCGGCATCGAAGAGTCGGGCGATGTGGGGATGGGCCAGCCGCGCCAGCGCCTGCCGCTCCTGGGCGAAACGCTGCAGCACGGCCGCCGAGTCCATGCCGCGCTTGAGCAGCTTGACTGCCGCCTCGCCTTCGTAGGCACCGTCGGCGCGGCGCGCGCGCCAGACCTCGCCCATGCCACCGCTGCCGAGCGGCTCGATCAAGAGCCAGGCTCCAAGCCGCTCGCCGCTGAGGCCGGCCGCGGCGGCCGGACCGGCCAGAAAGCCGGGATCGTCGCTGCCGCCGCCGGTGCTGTGGGCCAGCAGCGAGAGCAGCTCGGCCTGCAGTTCCGGCGAGGCGCCACAGTCACGCACCCAGGCCTCGCGCTCGGCGGCCGGCAGTGCGAGCGCGGCATCGAAGAGGCGCTTCAGCGCGGTCCAGTCGGCAGCAGCAGTCATGTGTTCAGTGTGCAGGGGCAGGGGCGGGCCAGGCAAGCCCTGACCCCCTGAACAGGCTTCATCAGCGCGCTGCCTTCGTGACCGCAATCAACTCCTGCGTCGTGGTCACCGCGCCGGTGGGCGCCGGCAGCGTGCTGACGGTCACGCTCTTGGGCAGCATGAACGGCACGGCGTTGCTGCTCCACAGCGTCACCTGGGTGGGCACGACGAAGCTGGACTGCAGGACGGGCAGCATCACCGTGAGCAGCGGGCTGGAGGCCGCTGGACCCAGCACCTGGAAGTCCTTCAGCACGAACTCGACGCGGAACTTGCAGCTGCTCGCAAAGCTGCCGGCCGGCACCGTGACCGTCTCGTTGGCATCACGGTTGATGGCGAACTCGTACTTGATGACGAGGGCCGTGGCCCCGCCCAGCGAGGCAAAGCCGTCGGTCACGCTCTTGCCGGTGAGGGTGGCTGTGACATTGATCTTGCCGCTGCCCCCGGCCACGACGCCGGCATTGGCCAGGCGGGCCTGCCAGTCGGCCGGCTCGTAGGTGGTGATGGTGTCGCCGGCGCCGGCCGTGGTGGTGTCCTGGCCCAGGGCCGCACCGGTGACCGGGTCGAGGTAGATGTTGGCCAGGCCGGTCGATGCCGCTGTAGCGCCGCTGAGCGTGAGCAGGCCCACGATGGCCGCCTGGCCCTTGTAGCTGCCGTTCGAGAAGTCGTACTTGACCGTGTAGGGCGCGCTGCCGGCGCTGTTCGACGTCTGGCGGTAGGTGACCGAGTCGCCCGCCCTGGCCACCAGTGGCGCGCATTCGCCGCCGCTGCCGCCCCCGGAGGGACTGGGGGCCGGCGCCGGTGACGGCGCGGCGCTCTTGGGCGTGGTGCTCTGCATGTAGCGTCCCGAAGTGGTTGCCGAGCCCAGGTCGACGCCAGACATGTAGAGCCCGCTGAAGGCGGGAGCGAAGAAGTCGACATGGCGCTCGGCATCGATCACCGCCACCACGCCGATGGCATTGCCGCTGGCATCGGTGTTCTGGCAGACCTTGGCAACCACGGCGCTGGCGGCGCTCGCGCCGCTCAGACCGGCGCCCGGCGTGTAGCTCAGCACGCCGCCCGACAGCACCAGCGTGGCACCGCCCAGCTCGCTGCCACTGCTGGAGAAGACCCGGGCCGCATAGCTGCCGTCATGGGCCGACAGGGCGGCAAAGCTCAGCTCCTTCAGCGTTCCGCAGCTTGCGCTGCTGGGGGCAGGAGCCGGCGCGGGTGTGGGGCTGGGTGCAGGTGCAGGCGTGGGTGCAGGTGCAGGTGCAGGTGCAGGAGTCGGGGCAGGTGCAGGAGCCGGTGATGGAGCGGGAGTTGGGGCGGGTGCCGGGGAAGGCGCCGGTGACGGAGCCGAGCTGGGCGGCACCACCGGGTCGGGGGATGGATCGCCGCCGCCACAGGCGCTGAGCAGGGTGCTGCCGAGTAGGATGGCCAGCGGGGCCAGGGTCTTGGGGGCGGGTGCCTTGCGGGTGATCATGGCGAAGCCTTTCGGGTGCGTGAAAAGGGGGTCTCCCTGGCATACGCAGCGCCGCACCGGCAGAAGGCTCATCGAGCGACATTCAAATGGGGGGGAGACTTCATGCAGGCAGAAGATCAGCAGCCGGGTCCGGACCTGGCCGCGCTGACCCAATGGCTCAGCGCCCAGCCGGCCGACGCGCCCGGCGTGGGCAACCAGCTGTTCGCGCTGCTCTATGAAGAGCTGCGCCGGCTTGCGCGCTCCCACCTGCGCCGCGAGTTCGGCGCCCACACCTTCTCGCCCACCGTGCTGTCGCACGAGGCCTGGTTCCGTCTGGCCGAACAGAGCCGCACGCAGTGGCGCAACCGCAGCCATTTCCTGGCCGTGGCCTCGCTGATGATGCGGCGCATCCTGGTCAACCATGAGCTGGCGCGCCGTGCCGACAAGCGGGCCGCCGAGCTGGTGCCGCTGACGCTCTCGGGCCTGGACCAGCTGGCCCTGCCGCCGGACCGCGACCTGGTGGCCGTGCACGAGGCCTTGCTGGCGCTGGAGCAGGTCGACCCGCGTGCGGCCAAGATCGTGGAGCTGCGCTTCTTCGGCGGGCTGGAGAACGAAGAGATCGCCGAGGCGCTCGCCATCTCGCTGGCCACGGTCAAGCGCGACTGGAGCCTGGCGCGAGCCTGGCTGCATCGTGAACTCAGCGGTGCTACTGGCGCATGACCCCCAGGATGCGCGCACCGCGTACCGCGCTCGCCTTTCGTCGGGGGCTTGGCATATAGTCGCCGCCCCATGAGCCTCCTCGACATCTACCGCGCACGCCGCAAGGCGCTGGAACGTTACGTCCAGCGCCTGCTCGGCAATGCGGACGAGGCGGCCGAGGTCTCGCAGGAGGCTTTTCTGCGCGTCTATGCCGCCGAGCTCGGCGAGCAGACGCCGGTCAGCGAGGCCTTGCTCTACACCGTGGCGCGCAACCTGGCGCTGAGCGAATTGCGCAAACGCATCTCGCGGGCCACCGACGCTGTGGGGGATTGGGACGACTTGCGCGTTGAAGACACAGGCCCCAGCGTGGAAGCGCTGCTGCAGAACCGCCAGCGGGTGGCGGCTGTGGAGGCCGCGATGGAAAGGATGGCGCCCAAATGCCTGGAGGTGTTCCGTCTGCGCAAGATCGACAATCTCTCGCATGCCGAGATCGCCCGGCAGCTGGATATTTCTCCGAAGACGGTGGAGCGCCACATCACCCGCGCGCTGCAGCTGTGCCATGAAGCCATGGCCGAACACGATGGTCTGCAACGCAAGGAAGTCCGCTGATGCAAGCCAAGGTGCTGGATTTTGAAAGAGGCGGCGGCACGAACGCCGCCGACGAGGCGCGCCGCTGGATCGCGCGCATTGACGCGGGCGACCTGAGCAGCACCGAGCGCCAGCAGTTGAAAGACTGGCTGGCTGAAGACAGCGGCCATGCCCGCTTGCTGGACGAGCATGCGCTGATCTGGGCCGCCGCCAGCCAGGCGCGCTTTGCGCCGGCCTCCACCGCCACCGCTGCCAGCCGCCAGCGTCGCGTGTCGCCGCGTTGGGCCTGGGGCGGTGCTGCCCTGGCTGCCGGCGTGGCGGCCCTCGCCCTCTTCCTGGCCCGCCCGGATGGCGACGCCGCTGCCTATATGGCCGCCCACCACACCGGCGTGGGCGAGCAGCATTCGGCCCTGCTGCCGGATGGCTCGCGCACCACGCTCAATGCCGCCTCCTCGCTGGCCGTGGCCTATGGCGAGGCGCACCGCCGCGTCACGCTGGAGCGCGGCGTCGGCCTGTTCGAGGTGGCCAAGGACAAGACCCGACCCTTCGAGGTGCTGGTCGGCAGCACCGTCGTGCGTGCCGTGGGCACGCGCTTCCTGGTGCAGCGCCATGCCAATGGCGCGGTCGAAGTGACGGTCTACGAAGGCGTGGTCGAGCTGGAGAAGCCGGGGACGCCGCCGGTGCGCCTCGGCGTGGGCCAGGTCGCGCTGGACCAGGCCGAGCAGACGCGGCTCTCGCTGGCCTCCAGCGCCGAGCTGGAGCGCAAGCTGGCCTGGCAGCAGGGCCGCATCGTCTTCGATGACACCAGCCTCGCCGCCGCGCTGGAAGAGGTCAACCGCTACAGCACCGAGCCCATCGAACTGGCGGCCGACCCCGGCCTGCAGCAGATGCGCATCTCGGGCGCCTTCGCCACCACCGACGTGGCCGTGTTCCTGCGCAGCCTGGAGCAGGGCTTCGGCCTCAAGGTGCGCCAGCAGGACGGTCGCTGGGTGGTCAGCCGCAACCACTGAATCTCCGCATTCGCCGAATCCCTAGGGTTTTCCTTGTGGGGGGAGGTCTTGCCTGGCGCGTCGTATCCCTTGTCCCGGACGTCGCCAAAACAAGATCAACCGTAAAGCCCCAGGAGAGTCCCTGTGTCGCGAAGCAAAAGATTCGCCAGCCATCCGCTTGCGTTTGCAGCCCTCGTGCTGACGGCCCAAGTGCATGCCCAGGCCCAGCAAGCCGCCACCGAAGTGCGGCCCGTCGAGATTCCCGCCCAGCCCGCCGCCCAGGCGCTGCAGGTCTTCGTCAAGCAGCACAACTTCCAGCTGCTCTATGCGCCCGAGCTGGTGCGCGGCGTCAACAGCAAGCCGGTCAGCGGCAGCATGAGTGCCCGCGAGGCACTGACGCGCATGCTGGATGGCAGTGGCCTGCAGATCGTCGACACCGGCCCCAATGCCGCCACGCTGCGCCAGGTTGCCGCACCGGCACCACGTGCCTCGGGTGCGCAGACCGGTTCCGGCGGCGCCAGCGCGGCGGCCGATGGCGCCGAATCGGAGGCCGACTCAGGCCCAAAAGCAGCTCCCGTCGCCGCCTCGGCGGCGGTGCGCGTTCTTAGGTTCGACCTGGCCGCCGGCGATGCTGCCGACACCATCAACAAGGCCGCCGAGCTGGCGGGGGTCAAGGTCAAGTTCAAGGATGAAGACCTGCGGGGCATCCGCACCAATCGCATCAACGGCGACTTCAGCTTCATGCAGGCCATGCAGGAGATGCTGCGCAACACCAAGCTCTCGCTCGGCCAGAACATGAACTCCGGCGAGTTCGTGGTGCGCAAGGTCGAGATCATTGCGCCGGTCGAAGTCACCGGCTCGCACCTGCGCTCCATCGTCGGCGAGCAGGGCATCAACCAGGTCGAGGTGCTGACCCGCCAGGACATCGAGCGCTCCGGCGTCACCACGCTCGCTGAGCTGCGCAACCTGATTCCGCAGCTCTCTGTGGGCGCCTCTGCCAGCTTCGACGGCAACAGCTCGCGCGGCGCTCCAGATGGCCGCCTGCTGTTCAACCTGCGCGGCCTGGGCCAGGGCAACGCCCTGATCCTCGTCGATGGTCTGCGCCTGCCGCGCACCGGCTCGCGCACCGTGGCCGAGGCCTACGAGGCTACCGGCATCCCGATGTCGGCCATCGAGCGCGTGGAAGTGCTGCTCGGCGGTGGCAGCGCGATCTATGGTGCCGATGCCGTGGGCGGTGTGGTCAACATCATCACGCGCAAGCGCTATCGCGGCACCGAGATCGAGTACGCGCTGGACAACACCATGGACACCGACGCGGCGAACAACCGCCTCGGCATCTCGCATGCGTTCCGCAAGGACAAGTTCTCGGCGCGCGGCTCGGTCTCGGTCGAGACCCAGAACGCCCTGGCCCTGCGCGACCGCGAATGGCTGGCCACCGACGACCGCCGCTGGCTCGGCGGCTCCGACGGCACGGCCAACAACCTGCCGATGGGCGGCTATGTGCAGGCCGTCACGGGCAACCTGCCCGGCATCGGCAAGACCACGGCCTACATCCCGACCGGTGCCAATGGCAAGACGGCCACCATCGCCGACTACCTGAACGCACCGGCCACGGCCCGCTATGACGCCGGCAAGTACCTGAACGCGGTCAACGAGTACAAGCGCAGCGCGGCCTCGGCGCATGCCGAGTACGAGTTCGCGCCCTGGGCCCAGGCCTACGTCGACCTGATGTGGTCCAAGAACGAATCGCAGGCGCCGAGCGATCCGGTGCAGCTGAGTGGCTACACGCTGCCCGCCGGCTACCAGGGGAACCCGTTCGGCGTGCCGATCCGCGTCTACAAGTACATGTGGGAGCTGGGCACGCCCGCCCGCCACTACACCTACGAGCAGCAGTCGACCTCGATCGGCCTGCGCGGCGACCTGGCCAAGGACTGGCGCTACCGCCTGAACCTCAGCGATGCGCGCAGCAAACCATCGCTGCCCGAAGGCGTCTTCCAGTTCTATGCGCCGCGCATGAATGCGCTGATCGCGGGCAGCACGCCGCCGGTGCTGCTGCACGACAGCTACTCGCTGATCGGCAAGGAAGGCTCGGCGCCGAATGCCGCCGGTGTGCTGGAGTCGGCCTACTACAAGGACGAGAGATACGACACGCCGATCACGCGCATGTACAGCTTCAGCCTGGACGGCCCGGCCTGGCAGCTCGACGCCGGCCCGATCAACCTGGCCGTGGGCGTGGAGCGCCGCGTGGACTCGGTGAAGTTCACCAACGTGACCGACAGCACGGGCATCGACACCACGCAAGCCGCCGAGCCCAAGCAGGACCGCATCACCAACTCGAGCTACCTCGAGACTTCGGTGCCGCTGCTCTCGCCCAAGAGCAGCCTGCGCATCCCGCTGGTGCACAGCCTGTCGATCAGCGGTGCGCTGCGCCGCGACAGCTACAACGACTTCGGCTCCGCCAACAAGAAGTTGCTCGGCGGGCAGTACAAGCCGGTGTCGTGGATGTCGCTGCGCGGTTCGCGCAACGAAGCCTTCCGCGTGCCCTACCTGATCGACATCACGCGGCCCCGCTACGTCACCAACCAGACGGTGCCAGCCACCGGCTCAAGCTCGCTGATCGACCTGTACCGCAAGAACGAGCCTTACACCGGCCTCATTGCCACCACGCTGGGCGGCAACCCGAACCTGAAGCCCGAGCAGTCGGTGCACTACAACGCCGGCATCCAGATCGAGTCGCCGTTCGAGGCGACCAAGGGTCTGTCGTTCTCGGTGGACCGCTGGCGCTCCAAGATCCTGGATCGCGTGGGTACGCTGAGCCGCCAGGAGTACATGCTGTACTTCCCCGACGCCTACACGCGGGCCGCGCTGACGCCCGAGGATGCCGCCGCCGGCTACACGGCAGGCAAGATCACCGGCGTCGACTTCACCTCGCGCAACATCGCCAAGTACCAGGCCTCGGGCTATGACTACTCGCTGCGCTACGTGATCCGGACGAACGTGGGCGAGTTCTCGCTGAACGGCCGCATGACGCGCACCGACAAGCTCGAGGTGGTGGCCACGCCCGCCGCGGCGCCGAGCCCCTACACCAACGCTCGCCTGCAGCCGCGCCGTGCGGTGGTCAGCATGGCCTGGGCTCACCAGGGCGCCGGCGTCAGCGTCACCGGCATCCGCCAGAGCGGCTTCCCAGTCAGCCTGTTCCCGCCCATCGTTGACTACCCGGGCACCACGACCTGGAATGCCAACGTCTGGTACGACTACGGCAACGGCCGCTGGCACGACAAGGACGGCCTGATCGCCAAGCTGATGGGCGACACGCGCATCTCCCTGGGCCTGATCAACGCCACCGATGTGGCGCCGCCGCTGAGCCCCACAGGGACGGTGAACGCTTCGGTCGACCCGCGAATGATGCGCTACACGTTCACGCTGCGCAGCCGCTTCTGAGCGCCGCCAGCATCTCTCTCTCGCTCTCTCTCCAACAAGCAGACATGAACGCCATGAAGTCTTCCCACATCCGCCGCCTGCCGCTGGCAGCGCTGCTCTCGCTGGCCCTGGGTGCCGCTTTTGCTCAGGACACCCCGCCGGCCCCGGCCGAAGGCGCGGCCTCGGCCGCCCGCCCGGGTGGCCCCGGTGCCACGCCGGCCGCCGATGCCGCCGAACCCAAGGCCTATGACAAGGTCATCACCAAGGAAGCCAAGAGCCAGAAGGGCCTGGTCACGGTTCACCAGGTCAAGACCAAGCTCTACTTCGAAGTGCCCAAGGCCCTGCTCGGCAAGCAGCTGCTGATGGTGGCCAACGTCACCTCGGTGCCGTCCGACGTGGACCACGTGGGCAAGGCGCTGAACCAGGAGGTGGTGCGCTTCTTCATGAAGGGCAACAAGGTCTACTTCCAGGCCGTCGACCATGCCTTCTCGCTGGACACGGCACGGCCGAACGCCGAGGCGGTGCAGAACTCGCAGCGCGATGCCATCCTCGCGAGCTTCAACGTCGAGGCATTTGCTGCCGACGGTTCGCCGGTGATCGAGGTCAGCCGTTTGTTCCAGGCCGAGGTCGGTGAGTTCACCGCCCGCCGCATGGTCAAGGGCACGGGCCTGGACGCCTCGCGCAGCTACGTGGAGGGCACGCGCGCCTTCCCGGGCAGCATCCGTGTCGATGCGGTCCACACCTATACCGCTCCGGCCATGGTCAACGGCCCGTTCGGCCCGCAGCCGGCGCCTCCCGGCTGGCCGGCTCGTTCGGCCACCTTCAACCTGGCCTACAACCTGGTCGAGCTGCCAGAGCAGGCCATGATGCCGCGCCTGATGGACGACCGCGTCGGCTACTTCTGGGTCAACCGCACCGACTATGGCCATGACCGCCACACCGTCGAGCGCGAGCGCCTGATCACGCGCTGGCGCCTCGAGAAGAAGGACCCGAACGCTGCCGTGAGCGAGCCGGTCAAGCCCATCGTCTGGTACATCGACAAGTCCACGCCGACCAATATGGTCGCCTACGTCAAGAAGGGCATCGAAGCCTGGAACGTGGCCTTCGAGGCCGCCGGTTTCAAGAACGCGGTGCAGGCCCGCCCGTTCCCGACCAAGGAGCAGGATCCCGAGTTCGACCCGGAAGACGTGCGCTACAGCATCATCCGCTGGGTGCCGTCCTCGATTCCTAATGCCTATGGTCCGCACCTCAGCGACCCGCGCAGCGGCGAGATCCTGAACGCGAACATCGTGATGTATCACAACATCCAGAAGATCCTGCGCGACTGGTACATCTCGCAGGCCGGTGCCGTGGATCCGCGTGCGCAGCAGCTGCCGCTGCCGGACGACCTGATGGGCGACCTGGTGGCCATGGTGGTGACGCACGAGGTGGGCCATTCGCTCGGCTTCCAGCACAACCAGAAGGCCAGCTCGCAGTACCCGTTCGAGAAGATCCGCGACGCCAAGTGGCTGAAGGAGATGGGCCACGTCTCGTCCATCATGGACTACAGCCGCATGAACTATGTGGTGCAGCCCGAGGACAAGATCGCGCCGGGATTGCTGATCCCCAAGATCGGCCCCTATGACATCTTCGCCACCAAGTGGGGCTATGCACCCATCCCGTCGGCCAAGACGCCAGACGCCGAGAAGCCCCTGCTTGATGCCTGGGCCCGGGTGCAGGACGACACGCCCTGGCTGCGCTTCCAGGCCAACCTGAATGGCGACTACGGCACGGTGATGGAGGCCGTGGGTGATGCGGACGCGGTCAGCGCCACGGCCCTCGGCACCAAGAACCTGCAGCGCATCGTCAAGAACCTGCCCAAGATGGCGATCCGCGGCGGCGAGACCGACCGCGAGCTGAGCGACCTGTACAAGGCCGTGTGGGGCCAGTGGACCCGCGAGCTGGGCCATGTGCTGGCCCTGGTCGGTGGCTATGACCACCGCACCAAGTCCGGCAGCCAGCCGGGCGCCATCAGCACGCCGGCCAGCAAGGCGCAGCAGGCCCGTGCCGTGTCCTTCCTGAACGAGCAGCTGTTTGCCGGCTACCCGCAATGGATCCTGGAACCCAAGGTGCTGGAGCGCCTGGCTCCCGGCGTGGGCCCGGGCCTGGTGGTCTCGGCCCAGCGCGGCCTGCTGGGCGCGCTCTTGAGCGGTGATCGCCTGGGCCGTCTCTACACCCAGGAGCAGGCCCAGGGCGACAAGGCCTACCGCATCGAGCAGCTGCTGGCCGACCTGCGCGGCGGCACCTTGAGCGAGCTGAAGACGGGCGTCGCGCCGAACAGCCAGCGCCGCAACCTGCAGCGCAGCTATGTGGACGTGCTGACCGCCAAGCTGTCTGACGGCTCCAGTTACGACGACGGCCGCGCCGCCATCCGTGCCGAGGTGAAGTCGCTGAACAAGCAGTTCGCCGAGAAGGCGCGCGCTGCGACGGACAGCAGCATCAAGGCCCATTGGGAAGAACTGGCCGACCAGACCAGCAAGGCCCTGGACCCCTTGACCGCCGCTCGCGGTGGCCAGAGCCGTCCGCAAATGGGCCTGCACCAGCCGGACGAAGAGGTCTTCGGCTGCTGGCACCAGGACGAAGTGCAGCTGCCCCAGCTGCGCTGAAGCTGAGGAGATTGCTCGGGGAAGCCGTTCCCCCGGTTGCGTGAGCGGCCGGGGCTCGTGAAGGAGACCTGCGCCGTTGTCGCTCCAATCCTTGCGGCAGCAGGTCCGTCGAGACGGCGGTGTCATCAAAGGGGATGGGTGGGCTCTCAGCCATCCATCCCCGGCACCTTTCAGCGCGGGCTCAAGCTATCAAGCCCGGCAGCCAGAGCGAGAACGCTGGCACATAGGTGACCAGCAAGAGCGTGACGATCAGGGCGCCGTAGAAAGGCCAGATCGAGCGCATCACCTGGCCCACGGAGATGCCGCCAATGGCGCAGCCGACGAACTGCGTCGTGCCCACTGGTGGCGTGTTCAGCCCCAGCGCGCAATTGATCAGCATGACGATGCCGAACTGCGTCGCGTCCATGCCGTACTGCTGGCAGATCGGCAGGAAGATTGGCGTGCAGATCAGGATGGTGGCCGACATGTCAAGAAAAGTGCCGAGCAGGAACAGCAGCACATTCACCATCAGGAAGATCACCCAGGGGCTGCTGGTGAAAGACTGCATCAGCTCGCCGGTCTGCTGTGGCACCTCATAAAGCGCCATGAAGTAGCCAAAAGCAGAGGAAATGCCGATCAGGAGCAGCACCACGCCCGTGGTCTTGCAGGCCTTGGCGCAGGCGGCGAGAAAGCTGCGCCAGGAGAGCGAGCGATAGACCAGCACGGTGACGGCCAGCGCCCAGCACACGGCCGTGGCCGCCGACTCGGTGGCGGTGAACACGCCCGAGAGGATGCCGGCCAGGATGATGACCACCACCAGCAGGCCCGGCAGCGCCGCGCCGAATGCCTTCAGCACCGCCGGCCAACCGGGGAAGGGCCCGTGCACCGGGTAGCCGCGCTTCACGGCCACGCCGTAGGCTGCGGCCAGGTTGGCGAGGGTGAGGATGAGGGCCGGGATCAGCGCCGCCAGGATCAGCTTGAACACGCTGACGGAGGCAATGCCGGCGGCGGCCAGCACGAAGATGATCAGGTTGTGCGAGGTCGGCATCAAGGCGCCGACCAGGGCCGCATGCGTGGTCACATTGACCGCGTAATCGGCGTGATAGCCCTCTTTCTTCATCAGCGGAATCATCACCGAGCCCATGGCTGACACATCGGCCAGCGGCGAGCCGGCCACGCCGCCGAACAGCGTGCAGCCGAGCACATTGCTCATGCCGAGACCACCGCGCACATGGCCCACCAGGCTGTTGGCAAAGCGCACGATGCGCTCGGCGATGCCGCCGTGCAGCATCAGCTCGCCGGCAAAGACGAAGAAGGGAATGGCCAGGAAGGAGAACACCTGCATGCCGCCGACCATCTTCTGGAACACGATGGCGACGGGCAGGTCGGCCGCGATGATGGTGGCGATGGAGGACAGGCCGATGGCGAAGGCGACCGGTACGCCGAGGATGAGCAGCAGCGCGAAGCTGAGCCCAAGAATCATCAATTCCATGCGGGCTCCACGCTGCGGCCGCGCAGCAAGGCAACGATGTGCTCAATCGAAAACAGCACGATCAGAACGCCGCCCATCACCAGCGGCAGATAGTCCATGCCCTCGGGCACGCCCAGCATGGGCTTGGCTTCGTCCCACTTGAGCGTGGTCCAGGTCCAGCCTGAATCGAGCATCAGGGCGCCGAACAGCGCGACGAGGGCATGGATCAGCACTTCCAGCTTCAGCCGCAGCTTCTCCGGCAAGAGCACCAGCAGCGACTCCAGCCCGATGTGGCCGGCATCGCGCACGCCCACCGCCACGCCAAAGGCGGTGATGTAGAGCACCAGCAGCAGGGCCAATGCTTCGGTCCAGGTCGGCGAATCGTTGAAGAGGTAGCGACCGATGACCTGGTACTGCACGCAGATCAGGACGAGGATCAGGCCCAGCACCGCAGCCATCAAGGCGACCTTGGAGAGGCCGGCGCAGAGCCGGGTGAACAGCCGCGTCGGCGCCCAGGGATCCGGTCTTGCCTCGGTCGAGGCTGGCTGCTCGCTCATTTCACGTCCTGCAAGGCCTTGACCAGGCGCTGCAGGTCCGGCGTGCTCATGAACTTGGCGTAGACCGGCGCCATCTGCGCCTGGAACGAGGCCTTGTCCACGTCCACCACCTCGGCGCCCTTGGACTTCACGAGGGCCAGCGACTTGGCCTCCTGCTCGTCCCATTTCTGGCGCTGGAAGGCGACCGAGGCCTTGGCCGCCGCGCGCACCAGGGCCTGGTCGGCCGGGCTCAGCTTGTCGTACGAGCGCTTGCTCATCAAGAGCATCTCGGGCGCCATCGAGTGCTCGGTGCGCGAGTAGTACTTGACCGCCTCGTAGTGCTTGTAGCCCTCGAAGGAGGGCACGTTGTTCTCGGCCGCGTCGATCAGGCCGGTCTTGAGCCCGGTGTAGACCTCGCCCAGCGGCATGGGCGTGGCGTTCGCGCCCATGGCGCCGACGATGGCCACCCAGAGCTCGGACTGCGGCACACGGATCTTCAGGCCCTTGGCATCCGCCACGGTCTTGATCGGCTTCTTGCCGTAGATCGAGCGGGCGCCGCTGTCGTAGAAGGCGAGGCCCACGAAGCCCTGCGGCTCGCAGCTGCGCAGGATCTCCTCGCCGGCCGCGCTGTCCAGCGCACTGCGCATGTGGTCCACCGAGCGGAACAGAAAGGGCATGGTCGGCACCAGGGTCTTGGCGCAGATCGCGTTCATCGGGCTGACGTTGACCCGCGCCATGTCCAGCGCGCCGACCTTGACCTGGTCGATGGTCTCCTTCTCGGTGCCCAGCGCCCCCTTGTTGAAGACCTTGATCTTCAGCCGCCCGTTCGTCTGCTTGGCGAGCAACTCGCCCATGTGCTTCACCGCCACGACGGTCGGGTAGTCATCGCTGTTGTGGATGTCGGCGGCGCGCAGGGTCTGGGCTTGTGCCAGGCTGGCCAGGGCCGGCAGCAGCGCCGCAAAAAGGACGCAGGTCTTCAGGGTCTTCATCGCAGTCTCCGGGCCTCAGGGTCTGTACCGTTTCGAAAAATTCAGGGCCTGAACCAGAATAGCGAAACAGCGTTTCAGATTCATGAGTGGTTTCATGGGGGTGGCCGGATGAGGCAAACGATCTACAGCCTGCTTGGAATTGCGGCAGTGTTAGTGCTGGCTCCGGTGCAGGCGCAGACCGGTGCTGTTGCGGCCATCAACCGGGCCAGCTACGACGTGGCGGGCTGGGCAGCCGGCACCCAGGGCGGCCGCGGGGGCCGCATCCTCCGGGTCACGACCCTGGCCGAATCGGGCCCGGGCTCGTTGCGCGAGGCGGTCGAGGCCGAAGGGCCGCGCATCGTGGTCTTCGAGGTGGGCGGCGTGATCGACATGGCGGGCAAGGAGCTCAACATCCGCCACCCGTTCATCACCATCGCTGGGCAGACGGCGCCCCATCCGGGCATCACCCTGATCAAGGGCGAGACGAACATCCGCACCAGCCAAGTCATCATCCAGCACCTGATGTTCCGGCCCGGCGAGTTCGGCCGGCCCAAGAAGGGCGGGGCGGACCAGGACGGCATCTCCACGCAGGGCGCGGCCAGCCAGGTCATCGTCGACCACTGCAGCTTCTCCTGGGCGACCGACGAGAACCTCTCGGTCGGCGGCCCGCGCTTCAATGGCGGCGACAAGCCGGAAGACTGGCGCCTGAACACCTCCCACCAGATCACCTACAGCCACAACCTGATCTACGAGGGCCTGGCCAATTCGGTGCACGAGAAGGGCGAGCATTCCAAGGGTAGCCTGATCCACGACAACGCCACCGGCATCCTGCTCTACGCCAATCTCTACGCCTCGAACATGGAGCGCAACGCCCTGTTCAAGGGCGGCGTGCACGCGGCCATGGTCAACAACCTGATCTACAACCCGGGCTGGAAGGCCGTGCACTACAACCTGGTGGCGCATGAGTGGGTGGGCCGGCCCTTCCAGCTGGGCAAGGTGACGCTGATCGGCAATGCCTACCGCCAGGGGCCGGACACGCGGCCGAGCACGCCCTTGTTCGCCCTCGGCGGCCATGGCGACGTGGAGCTGTTCCTGCAGGACAACATCGCCGTCGACGAGGTTGGCAAGCCGGTGGCGCAGACCGGTGTCTACACGGCCGGCACAGCCCGCATCCTCAAGGCCGAGCAGCCCTACCTGCCGCCCGACATCCGCATCCACGCGGCGGCGCGTCTGGAGGCGGAGCTGCCACTGGCCGTTGGCGCGCGGCCCTGGGACCGCGACCCCATCGACTTCAAGCTGCTGTCCGACGTGGCCGAGGGCCGCGGCCAGATCATCGATTCAGAACTGCAGAACGCCCACGGCCATCCGCACGGCAAGCTCTATGCGCCGACGCGGCGGGCGTTCGATCCGGCGCAGTGGAATCTCGGCGACATGAGCCCCAGGGAGGGCTGGGACTCACTCTTTGTGAACCAGAAGGCGCAGTGAGGCTGCGCGGCTGAGCTGGGGGCCTGCCTGGGCAGTGCCCCAGGGCGCCTTGTTCAGCGCAGCGCCAGATCCACCACCGTCCCAACAAACACCGCAAACCCCAGCCAGTGGTTCTGCCGGAAGGCCTTGAAGCAGCCTTCGCGCGAGCGTTCGCGTATCAGCGTGTAGTGCCAGACCACCTGTGCGGCGGCGACGACCACGCCCGCGATGAAGTACTTGCCGAGGCCGAAGCGCAGCCCGAGCCCCGTCCAGGCGGCCAGGTAGATCACATAGAAGACCATCACGCCGATCACGTCGAAACGGCCCAGCGTCAAAGCCGAGGTCTTGATGCCGATGCGGATGTCGTCATCGCGGTCCACCATCGCGTACTCGGTGTCGTAGGCCAGCACCCAGAACAGGTTGGCGACGAGCAAGGCCCAGGCTGACAGCGGCACGGCCGCATTGAGCGCTTCCAGGCTGAAGACGGTGCCGCCCTGGGCGGCCGAGAAGGCCATGGGGATGCCGAATGAAAAGGCCACGCCCAGCACGGCCTGCGGCATCGCGACCAGGCGCTTGGCGTACGGATAGACCAGGGCCACGGCCAGGGCCGCGAACGACAGCAGGATGGTCGTGGCGTTGGTCGTCAACACGAGGCCAAAGGCCGCCAGCGCAAGACCTGCCCCCAGCAGCAGGGCCTCCTTGACCGACACCGCGCCGCTGGTGACCGGCCGGTTGGCGGTGCGCTTCACATGCTTGTCGAAGTCGCGGTCGGCCACATCGTTGATGCAGCAGCCGGCCGAGCGCATCAGGATGGTGCCAAGCGTGAACACCACGAGCAGGTGCCAGCCGGGCCAGCCGTCCGCCGCTATCCAGAGGCAGCCCAGCGTGGGCCAGAGCAACAGCAGCCAGCCGGCCGGGCGGTCCCAGCGGATCAGGTCCAGGTAGAGGGAGAGGCGGGAGCGGGGCGCGTCGGGGCTCATGGAGGCATTGTCGCCGGCCGAGCCAGCGCTGACGCGGTCGGACGTGCGTTGGTCAGGGCGCCTCGTCCTTGAAGGCCACCCGCTCGCGTGCCATCGCTTCCGGGGGAATACCGCAGCAAAATGCGCAGCAGCGTGCCGTCCTGGTGGATGGCCTGTAGGGCCTTGCGGATCTGCTGGCAGCGACCCTCGCTGAGGGTCTTGCGCGAGAGGTAGATGCCCGCCAGGAAGGGCTCCCCCTCAGGAATGGGCAGCGGGCGTATGTCGGCACCGCCGGCAATCCGGCGGAGGGTGACGAAGTAGGCAGGTGTGGTGATCAGGCCGTCGTAGCGACCAGCCAGCAGGCGCGGGATCAGGCCTATCGAATCGGACCTCACGGGACCGGGCGCTTCACGAGTCTTTCGAATGTTGCTGACGCGGCCTGATTTCAATGGGCAGTTGAGCGGCGTCGCATATCGGCTGCGGTGCCTCACATGCCGAATGAACGGAGACTGGGCAGGTTCAGCGACGCTTCCCCTGCTAGTTGCATTTCTGGCTCGCTGCCATTTCCAGCGACGCCGCCGAGTTGTTGAACCCAGCTCCCACGCTGCCCCACTTGCCGTTCTTGTCGCGGTACAGCTTGTGCTCGGCGCCGCTGCGACAGCGGACCACGAAGATGGTGTGCCGCGTGTCGAAGCCGAACTCCGAGAAGCCGCCTTCGTACTGCCTGACGATCTTCCATGCGCTGCCCGTGGCTGCTGTTGAAGGGTTGCTGTTGGTGCTGCTGGGGCCTGCGGCCGCCTGCTCTGCCTGACGCTGCTTGTTGCGCCGGTCCGTTTCGTCCACCTGGGCGCCCAGTGCGCTCCGGGCCCGCGCGATGTCGCTGCGGACTGATGCAGCGACGCTCAGTTCGACCTTGTTGCCCGAGCTGGCGTCTGCCTTGCGGTAGGCGTCATCGACGGGATTGGCCTGGCCAGAGACGCTGACGAAGACATACAGCAGGGCGAAGCAGGCGATGTGTTTGTAGGTGCGCATGTCAATTCGGCAGAGGCCGCCCCTTGCTGTCGAACAAGCCGGCGAAGCTTCTTCCGGACTTGTCCGTGACCTTGCCGCAGCGTGGGACGAAGCCGATCTCAAAGGTCGCATAGTCCCTGCCGCTGATCTGCTCGGTGCTGATGAAGGCGGTGCCCAGCGGCTCAGCCTCCCGTGAGCTGTTGGAGTAGATCTGACGCAGGCAGAGCTCATAGCCGCTGGCATCGAACTCGAGCGAATCGGACTTGAAATAGTGGACGGGAGACTGTCGCCATTGCTCACGATGCTCGTAAAAGGCGGCCATGAAGTTCCCTGCGGGTGTCTGGAGGCGATAGATGTAGTCGCTGGTGAGCGGCCTGGTCGATGTCTTGTCCGGCCGGACCGAGTTCAACAGCACGGCAGCCGAGGTGTTCTCCATCTGGAAGTCGAAGCGGCCGGCCACCGAGAGGGTCGGCGTCGTTGCATGGTGGGGCCAATCCTGGCGTCGCTGCGGGGAGACCAAGGTGCCAGTCACTGCCTTGAGATCGAAAGTCGCGCGGATGTACTCGTTGAAGCCACTCTTGAAATGCAGCACACCCAGGCTGGCTGCCTGCGCTGTTCCAGACAGGCTGAAGGGGTCATGCCGGTACTGGGAGGTCCCGGTCACGTCGACATGGTGGCCGGACACCCTGAGATCGACAGCCCCGTGCTCGTCATAGGCCAGCGTGCGCGCGGTCCACTTGTGGGACTGGCCGGCGATGTCAGCCTCATCCATCTCCAGGCGCACGCGCCCATTGACCTTCACCATCCTGACGCTGCCCGTGCGCGCCTTGGCGACGACGCCATTGCAGGCGATCGTGTTGTCGGCGGGCTGCCCTTCGCGAAAGTTGACCAGGCAGGCCAGGCCTCGTCTTTCGAAGGGCTTGCCATTCGCTCGGCTGATGACACGCTGAGCCGACTCCACCGTGCTGTTGATCTGTTGCCCCAGATCTTCCTTGGGCTTGCGTACATGGAACACGTGCTGCGGTCCATCCGGCAAGCCGTTGGCGAACTCGCCGATGAGCAGCATGTCGCCCATCGACGCGATGCCCTTGCCCTGCAGCTGACCGGCCTGGTTGCAGGAGCCGCTGTGCCGGAACCAGCCCTGCGTTTGCTCCTGGCATTGCACGTTGCTGCCGATCTGGTAGCTCTGAGCCCATGCCGACGAGGCGGGCAAGGCAGTCACAAGCAGCGTGATTGCCGCGGTGAGAGTCGTCCTCAAAGTGATTTCCTTTCCATGGGATGGCCGTTGGTGGCGCTCACAGCGGTTTCAAGGACTTCACTTGAAACTGCATGTCGAACCGTCCATCGGCCTTGAAGACGCGTGTGCCGCCCATCAGCAGTCCACTGGCGGCACCCGAGCCGCCGGAGATCGACTTCCACTCGATGTCGCGGCTGCCGCTGACCCGGTACTGGCCGTTGCGGCTGAAGATGAGCGAGACGGGGTACTCGAAGCTGCGACTCGTGGGTTCGTCCTTGATTTCGCATTTGTCGCCCCACAGGAAGCCGCAATTTCGCTCGCCGCTTTGAACGCCGTGGGCCACCAGGACGAGCACGCCATCGACCGCGTAGTCGAAGCGCGGCGCATAGATGTCGGTGCGGAGCTGACCGCTGAAGCTGAGCAGGGCGCGAAGCTTGGTCTCGACGACGCGGGCGATGACCACATTGCTGTCGTTGGCGTCGACGCGCCCGGTGCCGGCCAGAGTCGCCTTGAAGTCGAACAGCTTGTCCTGCAGAGACTGCATCACAAGCAGTTCCACCTGGGCCCGCTCTGCGTCTGTGGTGGCTGCATCATGCGCAACGCTCAGCAGCTCGCGGCGCTTGTTGATGGCATGCACTTTCAGCAGCGAGTCGACGCGACGCCCCTCGAGCGCCAGCCGTTGTGCCAAGGCAAGCGCCTTTGGCGATGACTCGACGCCATGGATGGACAACGCACGCTCGACCGTGTTCTCCGGCCCGGTCCGCCGGAGCAGTGCCTCCAGCACGCGCGAATCCTTGGTGGCGCTGTAGGTCTTCAATAGCGATGCGTCATCGTCAGACTCCAACGCCGCGCGGATGGACCCTTCCTGTAGCAACTGCCCGACGTCGATCTTGGCAAGCAGCAGGCCTGCGTCGGTGAGACAGTGCCCGCCCCATCTGCACACGGGCTGCGCCAGACCGAAGCGCGCGCGCTCGTTCAGCAATGACGGATCCAGCGGCTTGCCGTACTTGAAGAACAGGGTGCCTCGCCTGTCGGCCCAGTAGCGAACGCCCTGGTCGTTGGTCTTGATCGATGCAGACACGGCGGCGGGGCCTGGGATGGCAATGTCGTCGATCACCAAGGCCAGGTCGGTGAAGCCGCAGCGTCCCGAGTAGGGCCTGTCGATCTCGATCTCCACAAAGCCGTTGCGCTGGTACACGGCGTGGCGCAGCGTGCGGCAATCACCTTCACCAACGATCACACGGTCGGAATTGAGCAAACCCGTCACAGGTGCTGGGGGCACGGTTGCGGCAGTCTGAGCCGGCGCGGTTGTGGTGGTGCGCGCTGGTGGTTGTGTCGGCGGCGGGGGCGGGGCGCCAGCGCAGGCCGTCAGCAGACCCGCGATCCACACCATCACACTCCGAATCTGTATCCCACGTGTCATTGCGTCGACCTCATCATCGTGAACTCCGGCACTCCCACTGCGCCGACTCCGCCAGGCTCTTGGTGACCGGGCCGGTACTGGATTGCCACCGGCCCGAGTTCAGCAGGTGGACTGAGAACTCCTCCCTGGCCTTGCGTCCAAAGTTGCAGCGCACGCGCACTTCCTTCTGGTACCAGTGCGCCAGGCCACCGCCCTTCTTCTCGCCGAGCACAGTCCAGTCTGCGCTGCTGCGGTCTTCATAGGCCTTGTCGGCTGCGGCCGCCGCCGCCATCTCACGGCGGCGCTGTTCGAGCTCGGCATGGCGCTTGGCCACCGCCTGGGCTGACTCATTGGCGGTCTTGTTCACGCTGGCGTCGACCGTGCTCGTCGTCTTCGCCGGCTTGTTCTGGGCGTCCAGCAACTTGTCGATGTCCTGCGCGCGTGCCAGCACAGACAGGCTGCCCAGCACCGCGATCGCGAGCAGCACTCTCATGGCAGCAGCTTCACCGACTCGATCGAGGCCACGCCGGCAAAGCCGCTGATGGCCTCGCCGGATTCGGTGCCGAACAGCGCCGAGGTGCGGGCGCCGTCGAGGCTCAGTTCAAAGCTCCCCTTGGCGCGGTAGCCATTCGTGGTGTCGAGAACGACCTGGACCTCCCGCACGTAGGGCACGGTCCCAACGCGGTCCGAGCAGGCTGCGCCCAAGCAGGTGCGATGCGTCTTGTCGACTTTCAGACCTACCTTGAGCGTGACGGCGTAGCGCCCCTGCTTGAGCGGCAGCAAGGCCGTCTCCGGTGCCAGCGACCAGCTGAACTTGACCGGGACGGAGCTGGACACCGACCTGAAGAAGCCCAGCAGCCTCTCGGCGTCTTCCGTGCCAGCGGACTTGCCGCTGCCCTCCACACGGGAGGACAGGGTGAGCACCTTGTCGAAGCCGGCGAGCTGCATGAGCGTGTACTCGAGCCGTGCGCGCTCGGCGGGCGATGCCGCCAGTGCCTGAGCGCGTTTGAGGTCGTCCTTGTTGCCCTTGGCCTGGTAGGCGCTCAAAGCGGCCTCAAAGGTCTTGGTGGCATCGCCGCCGGACGCGCTGCCGGCAGCCGCGCTCGCGCTCAGCCAGGCCTGGCGTTCACTCGACAGGTCTTTGCCGGACAGCTTGGGAATGCAGTCGGCATAGGTGGCGCAGTCAAAGGCCTTGCTGCCCTGCTTGAACCAGCCGATGTCGTTGACCCGCTCGCCCGAGCAGCCGGCGGCGCCGCATCCGCTGGCAGACTTCGCTGTGCCGTAGCCTTGCAGCTTGCCCTCACGGAACATGCCGGACTCGATGTAGACCGTGTAGTTGGTGACGGGCGCAAAGGCACTGAGCAGCGCCCCCATGGTGCCTGAGCCCATGCTGGGCCTGCTGCCACCCCGTCTGCCTGTCCGAAACCCGACCCCATGGGGTTGACCATCCTTGCATTGGCCCCGGTAGTCGTCCTTCTGGCAGTAGTCGGGCACGAAGGCCCAGTACTTTTCACAAGGCACAAAGGCTTCGGTGTTCGATTTCTCGGTGGGCTTGGAGTCTTTCAGGCAGGCGATGTCAACGGGAACGCCTTTGTGGCGGGTGATGACGATGCCGGTGGTGGCAAAGCCGGCGATGTTGCACTGGCCAAGAAAATCGTTGCTGCTATCGGGGCCGGGATAGAGGTTGGAGACTTGTGCCTTGGCACAGCGACTCACGCCCGCCTCAGTGGATTCGATTGTCGCGACCTGCGCTGCCAGCCGCTCGAACTTGATGCCCCCGTTGAGCCTGACGCATTCTTGGTCGGTCTTGCACGGCGTGCTCAGACGGTCCTTGGTCCAGATGCCCCGATCCACGCGTCCATCGGCATAAACGCGTTCACCGTATCCCCCAAAAAATCCATCTGCCCAGTAGCCGTCGAAGTACCCTGCATTCGGCCAGCTGTACCGCCCCCTGCCGGCGAGCCTGTCGGCTACCCACTCGCCATCGTACTGATTGCCGCCTGCCCAGATCACGCGACCGCTGCCGCTGCGGATGTTGTAGTCAATACTGAAGGGCGTGGCGGCTTTCGAGGGATCACCCTCGGCGTCGCCCTCGTAGGCACTGCCATCGGAATAGACAATGGTTCTGGTCACGACGGGCCATCCCCTGGCGCTGTACCGCCCCAGTTTCACTGTCAATGATGGGCCTAGCCTGTCTGCATCAACACGCGTGTAGACCAGCTTTGAGGTATCGACGGTGGCGAGGACCCGCGCTTGTGCTCCGGCTTGTGCTCCTGCGAGCACTTCGTCGCTGATGAGCTGGATCTCCGTCGAGTCAGGCTTTGAAAAGCGAAGTTGCCACGAACCACTGCGGACGTACCAACCCGATTGATTGGCATTTTTCTTCATGACTGCCTGCAGCAGTTCGTCTGCCAGCGGAAGCGCTGCGTAGCTGACGCCGTCCGCGTCCACTCGGACTGAAAAGTTGCTTGACCCCACTCGGAGCAAAGTCTCAACGAACCCGTTGTCGATGAGTCGCATGTCCAGAATCTGCGCGTGTGCATCGAACTGCACCGATCGTAGCAAAGTGCCCGTGCGGGAGTACTCGGAAACGCGGCTCGAGTATTCAGTCATCAAGAGACTCTTGTTCCTGGTCTTGTGAAGGTCTCCTACCCAAGGCGTGTCCAGGTCCAGACGCTCGAGGGCCTTGAGCTTCCCGTCATTGATGGCGTAGATCACCAGCTGCGTTGGCCGGTTGGCGTCTTTGAGATACGTTGACCTTCTTCCGGAAACGACTGCGATTTCGCCGTCGCCGAGGTCGTACAGGTCGCCCCAGGTCTGCGAACTTCCGAAAGGCAGTGCGGAACTGGACATCAGTTTCTTCTCCAGGTCATAGACCCGAACCATGCCTTCGCCGCCTGTGGTGGCGGTGACGAAGTAGCGCCCGTTCTGCACCGCAACGCTTGACAGCACCAGCGCCTTTTCTTGCGCCGGCAGATTGGCCAGCAATTTCCCGTTTGCATCCACCAGCTTGATCGCCGGATTGGGGCAGCTGGAGCAGGTCTTGTTGGTCAGCACGATCCTGCGCCCGTCGGGCAGCAGCGTTTCTGCCTCGGCCAGGGCGAGGCCGCTGGCGCAAAGCATGAGCAGTGATATGGCGAGGCAGCGCAGCCGGCGCGGCCAGGGGAAGGGAGTCGTCATGGGAGCTTTCAGCGGTCTGGCGAGTGGCACCTTGCTTTGGTGCCAGTCACCGTCTCGATATCAGCCCCGTTCCCTCAGTGCTTACCCGTAATCGCTCCGCCGGCAAACAGGGGTACTGGCTTCGTTCGCCCTTCGCTGGCATAGCGCCGCTGGAGCGCTTCCATCAGCGAGCCAGCGTCGCCGAGACCCCGCTCACGCAACAGCGCCGCCACGTGCCAGCTGAACACGCCATGGCGCTGCGTGGCTGCGAAGCCGGCTCCGCGAGGCAGCCATTCCTCGGCCACGCGCTCGTGGCTGCGGCCGGCGAAGACGAGCACGCGGCCGTCGAGGCGGGGACTGCCCAGGCTGCGTGTGGCGCGCGGCTGGGCTTCCCGGGGCAGGCCCAGGTCGGCCGGCGCCACGGCGCGGCTGAGCGGCTTGCTTGCACCACGCGCCATGCCCGCGGCATGGCAGGTGTCGAAGAAGGCCCAGACCGTGGCGCCCTTGTCGACGAGCGCATCGATCCAGTCGCCGATCTCGTCGTCGATGATGGCATTGGGGATGGCCTCGATCTGCCCGGCGCCTTGCCATCGGCCCGCGTCCGAGGGCAGCAGCACCTCGTCCAGACCGTCCGGCTCGGGGTAACGTGGATGGCTGGGCTGTGGCTGCTGGCTGCCGTGGCCCGCGTAATGGAAGACCACGCGATCACCCGGGCGCACCTGGTCCAGCACGCCCGCCATCGCGCCCAGGATGTCCGCGCGGGTCGGTGCGTCGCTCAGGCTGCTCACCAGGCGCGGGTCAAAGCCGCGGGCGAGCAGTGCCTCCCGCATCAGGCGCACATCATTGGCCGGGCCCTCCAGCCACAGGGCCCTGGGCAGGGCGGGGTATCGGCTCACGCCCACCAGCAGGGCATGGTCGGCCGCGCTGGCGTCCAGGCAAGCCAGCGCGATGACCAGGCGAACCGCCAGGCGAATTTTCAGGCGCATCAGTCGAACCATGTGTAGGCCGCCCAGTAGTGAGGATGTTCGAGAGCGCTGCCTCGGTGCGCATCCAGCCAGCGGCGCTGCGCTGCAGCGAGCCATGCGGCGCTGGGGCGCGCCTGCCGGAGGTCGGTATCGGCCAGCCCGGCGTAGAAGGCGGTGACCCAGTCGGCGGCGGCTGTGTCGGCAATCCGCCAATGGGTGGCCATGACCTGCTGAACGCCGGCCAGCCTCAGGGCGCCGGCCAGGCTGCTGGCGCCGCGCCCGTCGTGGTCGGGCAGGCCGGTCTCGCAGGCGGACAGCAGGGCCAGCCTGACACCACGCCACGGCAGGCGGGCCAGCTCGCTGAGGCTCAGGACTTGGCCATTGCCCAGTTGCAGGTAGGTGGCCGCATCGCCGGCCGGGTCAAGATTGAAATGGCTGGCCACGTGCACGAGGGCCGGTCGCGCAGCCAGGCCTGCGCGCAAGGCCTCCGCGTCGAAGGCGGCGTCCAGTCGCAGCGTGGCGCCCGGCCAGCGCCTCAATGAGTCGATCTCGCGGGAGACGGCCGGCAGTGCCCCGCTGCGGCCGAGGGCGGCGGCATGGCCGAGACCGAGCGGCGCTCCGTGGTTGAGCTCGCCGGGCCTGACGATGCCCGGGCTGCGCTGGCTCACCGACAGGCGCTCCGCGAGGAAGCTGCGGCCGTCGTGCAGCGCCGCGAACGGGAGGTAGCGCAGCACGCCGTCGCTGCGCAACTTCAGGTCCCGTACGTCGGCTGGCAGATGCCTCAGCAGCGGCGCCAGCAGCTGGCGATGCAGGACTTGGGCCTGGCGGAGCAGGTCCTCAAGCGCGCTGTCCGGCCGTTCCAGGGATCGGCGGAACTCCTGGATCTGCCGCGCCAGTTGGGCCCGAGGCAGGGGCAGCTGAATGCGACGTGTCGCGCCCGATGCTGAACGCAGCAGCACATCGGTCCGCTGCTCGCTGACGATGTAGCTGACCTGTGCCTGGCCCGCCCTCAGCCGATCTTGCGGCTCGGCGACCGGTGGCGCCCGACCGCGGCCTTCGGCTCGCAGCTGGTCGGTGGCTGCAGCGATGCGCTGCGCTGCCTGGGTGAGCGCCTCGTCCGCTGCCGCCGAGCGGACGCTGCCCGCAGCCTGCTGAGCGGCCAGGCGGTCGATCTCCGGTTCGAGCGCCAGGGCCTGTTTCAGGAGCGCTGCTCCGGCCCGATCGACGGCCTGGTCCCAGCGGTGTTCGGCCGGGTTGAGTGAGGGCGGTCCCCGCATGACCGTCTGTCTGCGACCTGGTTCGTACAAGGCCTCCTCCTGCAGGAAAGCCAGGGTCTGGTCGGCCTCCGTGAGTCGTCCCTGGTCGAGCAGCAAGGCGATCAGCCGGCGCAGGTGCGGTTCATAACGGCTCATGCTGGCGCGCATCAGCTCGCTGGAGGACATGTCTGCGCGGGCCCGGTGCAGCGCAAGGCACATGCGCTTGTACATCGCGATCGCCACGTGCGGCGCCGCGTCGGCGTGGCCAGCCGCGGCTTCCACCAGGGCCAGGGCCTCGACCGCATGATCACGCCCCATGCTGCCCAGCGCCACGGCTTGCATTCGCGCGGATGCAGCCCGTGCCGGCTCGCGCCGAGCCATCAGCAGGTGCGCCAGCGCCCGGTCTGATTGCAGGGGCGCGGTCCAGCGGTCCAGGAAGCGTTGCAATGCCTGGCGGCCCCAGTTGATCATTTCCTGGTCGTCCTGCTGCTCGGCAACCACGAAAAACTCTTCCAGTGCCTGGGACTGCAGGAAGAAATCGCTGGCGTCCAGTTCCATCAGGACTTCGCGCAGGGCCGGCAAGGCCTGCGGACGACCCAGGCGGAGCATCGCAACGGCTTTGGAAATGCGAGCCGTGATGTTCTCCGAGCGGACCTGGTCCGCCAGCAAGCCGGCGTCGAGGGCCCAGGCCTCGGCCCGTTCGGCGTGCCGCATCACGGCCTCATACCGGCCCAGCGAGAGCTGCTGGCTGGCCAGGTTGTATTCGGCGCGGGCGCCGCGGATCCAGTGGCGCGGCTGGCGGATGGCCCAGTAGTCGGCAACGCGCTGCTGCGACTCCGCGGCTTCCTGCACGCGCCCCGTGTGATCGAGCACCAAAGCCCTTTCGCTTTCGATCCAGGCCAGCAGGTCGGTGCCCGGCCAGGCCTTGGCTGCCCGATGGTAGGCGGGTTCGATCAGCGCGAGGGCTCGTTCGGGCCGGTCGGCCCGGCGGTAGGCTACCGACAGCACACGTGCCATGGCCAGCACGGGGGCCGCCGAGAGGTCCAGCTGACGGAGCAGTTGTCCGTTCAGGGCCTCCATGTCAGGAAGCAATGGCTGATGGCCGTAGAACGACTCGATCAGATGGGCCAGCGCCAGCTCGGCATGGCGATCGCCGGCCTGGATTCGCGCAATCGACGGCGCCAGCACCCGCTGGCCCAGCCATGCCGCGGCCTCGTCGGGCGTGGTGACGTCGCGCAGATGCAGCCAGAGGCTGGCCATCAGCCGCATGCGAAGCTCGGCGGGCAGGGGGGCAGCACTCTCAGCCGTGAGGAGACCATCGCCCACCCGGCGCAACTGTGCAGCGGCATCGGGCTGCACTTTCAGCTGCAACGCGCGGCAACCATGCAATGCGAGCAGCAACCAAGCGGCCTGTTCGTCGTCTGCGCGCCGAGCCGCCAGACCTTCAACCGGCGTCAGCGCCTGTAGGCAGGCACCGGCGTCGCCTGGCCTCGCCCGCATGCGGTTGGCGGCCTCGTTCAGGGCCTGCAGATCGGTACTTACATAGGGTGCCGTTCCTGCCGCAGCGGCTACAGTGGCAACCGCCGTGAGCAGTAGCGCGGTGTGCACATGCCGCCAGGCCAAGATCCGCTGTTGAACTGCCCGCCTCGTCAATCCAAGCCTCCTCATTCCTCGATGGGGCCTTGACTGCCCTCTGAAATGCCGCGCGATGATACCGACCGACGCTGATGCTGCTGCTGCGCTAAACCCTGGGAGTCCGATGGACGGCGGGCTGGCGCGCGAGGTGCCCACGGCCGCCGATCTTGCGGCGCTGTATCCGAAGTGGTACCCGCGACTGGCGCGCTATTTTTCGTCCTGTGGCTGCCATGAAGCCTTGTGCCACGAGCTGGCGCAGGAGAGCTTTGTCCAGGCGTTGCGCGGGCTCGACGGCTTTCGGGGGGGCGCGCAACTGTCCACCTGGCTGTGGGCCATCGGGCATCGAGTGCTGCTGGCCGAGAAGCGACGCCATCGACCGCTGGATCGCGTGGCGGACGTCAATGCGGTGGAGGACCTGATCTTTGCAGAGAGTCCGCATCTGAGCCTTGTCGGGGACTGCGTCCGACGAGGCTTTGCGCGTTTCGCTGCAGCCCATCCCGAGCGGGCCCAGGCGGTATTCCTGGCCTATGTTGCGGGCTGGGCGCACGCGGAGCTCGCCGAGTTGCTGGGCCGCAGCGAGCGGGCCACCACGGTCTACCTGTCTGAGTGTCGTGTGAAGTTGCAACCGTTTCTGGAGGACTGCAATGGCTGTTGAATCCTCCGATCAGCAGGGCCAGGACTGGCTGCGTGGTGTCGCGGGTGCGCCTGCGGGCGGCCACGAGACTGCAGCTTTCGCCGAAGGGCGGCGCCTGCGCGCCGGCCTGGATCGCCTGCCCGAGTTCGCCGCACCAGCCGAGGGGTGGGCGGAGGTCGAGCGGCGCGCCCACGCCCGACCCGCCCGCGCTGCCAACGATGCGCGGTGGCGCTGGGGTGCTGCGGCCGCCAGCCTCGCGCTGGCGGTGGGCCTGGCCCTCCATTGGCAGCCAGCGCAAGACCCGCAGTGGCGAGGCGCAGACGGGGGTGAAGCACAGTGGCGCAGCACGGCACCGCAGGCCGATGCACAACAGCTGGCCGTGCAGTTGCGCGGCTGGGGCGCGCAGGTGGACCTGCAGGCGGCCGCCGATGCGGGCGGATGGTCGCTGGACATCCAGTGCGCCTCACCCTGCGACGCACGGGTCGCGGCCCGCCTTGCCGAGCTGGAAACTGCCTTGCCGCCAACGGGGGGGCTGCGCCTGCTGGTGTTGCCGCGGCGCTGACGGCGCCAGCGCAAGAGGGGGCGGGATGGCGGAGGGTGTATAACCCGCCGCCATCAAGAAGCAATGGAGTACCCCTCATGGGCGCACAGTGGAAAGCCAAACACAAGGACATCGCCGCCAACGCCAAGGGCCGCGTGTTCACCAAGTTGTCCAAGGAAATCATGCAGGCGGCGCGCAATGGCGCTGACCCGGACATGAATGCTCGGCTGCGCATGGTGGTCGAGCAGGCCAAGAAGGCCTCGATGCCGCGCGACACCCTGGAGCGTGCCATCAAGAAGGGCGCTGGCCTCCTCGGGGAGGCGGTGAGCTTCGAGCGCGTGACCTACGAGGGCTTCACGCCGCACCGCGTGCCGGTGATCGTGGAATGCCTGACCGACAACGTGAACCGCACCGTCTCCGAGATGCGCGTGCTGTTCCGCAAGGGCCAGCTGGGCGCCAGCGGCTCGGTGTCCTGGGATTTCGACCATGTGGGCCTGATCGAGGGCTCGCCGGCCAGTCCGGGTGCCGATGCCGAGCTGGCGGCCATCGAGGCCGGTGCCCAGGATTTCGAGGCGACCGACGAAGGCGGCGCGCTCTTCATCACCGAAACGGCCGACCTCGACCTGGTCTGCCGCGCCCTGCCCGCCCAGGGTTTCACGGTCGATTCAGCCAAGCTCGGCTATCGCCCCAAGAACCCGGTGACGCTTGGCGCCGCCGAGCTGGAAGAGGTCGAGGCCTTCCTGGCCGCCATCGATGCGCACGATGACGTGCAGGAGGTCTACGTGGGCCTGGCGGGCTGAGCCGAGCCTGCCATGACGAGCCCGTCCTGGAGGCGACTCGACCGGCGTTTCGTCGTCGTCTTGCTAGGCCTGCTGGCTTGCTACCACGCTGCCGAGCTGGTTGGCACGCGCTGGTTGCACAGTGTTTTCTGGCAGGGCCTCCTGATGACGGCCGTGCTGCCGCTGGCCTTGCTGCTGGGGGCCTGGTTCTGGCGTGCGCCTCTGAGGAGCTATGCCTTGGAGATTCGACCCGGCGCAGGGCGCTGGTTGCTGGGAGGGCTTGTTGCGGCCCTGCTGGCCAAGCTGGCAGCGGTGACGCTGGGCGTCTGGCTCGGTGCCTATGCGGCCAGCGCACCTGCCGTGCCGTCGGGCGCCAGCCCTTCGGGCTTGCTGGCTTTCATGCTGCTGGCGACCTTCATCCCGTCACTGGCCGAGGACCTGCTGACGCGCGGCCTGTGGTGGCGCCACGGCCCCTTGCGCAGCGGCATGGGTTCCGTCCTGTTGAGCACGGCGGTCTATGTGCTCAACCATGTGTGGCTGCTCGCCAACGGCCCGCTCGAATGGCTGCGATTGGCCAGCTTTGGTCTGGCCTACGCCGTGGCGTTGATGCGTACCGGCTCTTTGTGGGCGGCACTCGGGCTGCACTGGGGCTGGAACCTGGCCAACAGCCTGCTCAGCACGGGCCTGGACCTGCAGACACTGCAGCCCACGACCAGCGTGGCCCTGTCGGTCGGCGCCCACCTGCTGCTGGCGGCGCTGTGCTTGCTCTTCACCAGAACTGCCAGTTCCCGGTCCTGATCACCCACAGGCCCAGCGCGCCATTGGTGACGGCGTGGGCGATCACGGCGGTCCAGAGCTTGCCGGTGCGCATGTAGAGCAGGGCATAGGCGAGGCCCGCCACGATGGCGGCCAGCCACAGCGTGTGGGCGAGCATGAAGATGAAGGTCGAGAGCACCAGGGCCTTGAGGCCCACCTGCGCCGGCGCCACCGTCTGGAACTGTGGCTGCGCGATCCAGCGCATCAGGAAGCTGCGCCAGAACAGCTCTTCCATCACCGGCACCAGCAGGGCCGCGCCGATGAGGCGCAGCGCCACCAGCGGCCAGATCAGGCCACCATTCGCATCGACGGGCACGAAGCTGGCGGTGGGCGTGCCGAGCTGCATCCAGGGCGCGTCCAGCACGATCCACAGGCCAAAGACCGCGAGGCCCACGGCCACGCTCCAGAGCAGCTCGCGCGCGTCCGGCAGGTTCTGCCGGCTCAGCTCGCCGTACTCTCGGCGGTAGTGCAGGAGCAGGCCGCCGACCGCGATGACGCCGAGGCCGTAGATCCAGCGCGGATCCAGGCCCTGCAAGCTCTCGGGCAGGGCGCCGCGCAGGCCCAGCAGGGCCATGAAGACGGCAAACGGCAGGCAGCGGGCGAGGGCGGCGGGCTGGAGGTTCATCGGCGCGAGCCTAGCATCGCGGCCGGCGATGCAAGAATCGCGCACCGTGAGTTCCTTCCCGTCTTCGTCGCCTGCTTCATCCAATCCTTGCCTGAACTGCGGCGCCTGCTGCGCGAACTTCCGCGTCTCGTTCTACTGGGCCGAGGGAGAGGGTCTGCCCGATGAGTTGGTGGAGCGGCTCACGCCCATCATGGCCTGCATGCGTGGGTCCAACAGCAGGGCACCGCGCTGTGCGGCCTTGCAGGGCGAGGTCGGCGACGCCGTCGGCTGCACGGTCTATGCGCATCGGCCCAGCCCCTGCCGTGAAGTGCTGGCGGGCGATGCCAAATGCAGGCAGGCCCGTGCGGCCTACGGCCTGCTGCCGCTCTAGCCCTGGGGCTTGAACTGGGCGTTGTGTTGGCCCAAGAGCGGAGCCAATGAGCGGATCGCGCCCGGCGTGTCGCTGAGCTTGGGTGTAATGCCGGGAACTTCGAGCGTTAGGCCGGCCGCTGTGGTGATGGTTTCTATCATCTGCCGCGCGCGGTAATGCGGGTCCTCCGCGATGTCGCGGGCCGTGTAGATGCGTCCTACCGGTACGCGCGCCGCCTGCAGGATCTCGACGACCTCGGCCACCTTGCGCTGCACGGTCCAGGCGGTGATGGCGGCATCGAGCTCGTCGACCCTGGCGGCGCGGCCGGCATTGCCGGCGAGGTCTGGATCCTGCCCGAGATCATCCCGGCCTATCGAAGCCATCAGGCGCTTGAAGATCGAATCGCCATTGCCGCCGATGACGACCTGGCCGTCGGCGCAGCGGTAGGCATTGCTCGGCGCAATGCCGGGCAGGGCCGAGCCGGCCGGTTCGCGCACGGCGCCAAAGGCGCTGTACTCGGGCA
Source organism: Pelomonas sp. V22 (assembly GCF_030014915.1). Taxonomy (GTDB): domain Bacteria; phylum Pseudomonadota; class Gammaproteobacteria; order Burkholderiales; family Burkholderiaceae_C; genus JAUASW01. The sequence continues at coordinate 51,503 of NZ_JAGIXS010000008.1, read as the reverse complement.
AGAGCGATTCCATGCAGTTGAAGACCGCTTCGTACAAGGCCACGTCCACCACCTGGCCCCGGCCCGTGGTGGCGCGTGCTTGCAGGGCCAGCAGCACGCCGATCACGCCGTGCAGCGCAGCCAGCGTGTCGCCTAGGCTCACGCCGGCGCGCACCGGCACGCGGCCCGGCTCGCCCATCAGGTGGCGCAGCCCGCCCATGGCCTCGGCCACGACGGCGAAGCCGGGGCGGTCGCGATAGGGCCCGGTCTGGCCGTAGCCGCTGATGCGCAGCATGATGAGGCGCGGGTTGAGGGCCGCGAGCGCCTCGTAGCCCAGGCCCCAGTCCTCCATCAGGCCGGGGCGGAAGTTCTCGATCAAGACATCGGCCTCGGCCGCCAGGCGGCGCGCGATCTCGCGGTCTTGCTCGGTACGCAGGTCGAGCTGGATGCTCTGCTTGTTGCGGCTCTGCACCTGCCACCAGACGCTGGTGCCCTCGTGCAGCATCCGCCACTGGCGCAGCGGGTCGCCTTCCGGCGGCTCCACCTTGAGCACCTCGGCGCCGAAGTCCGCGAGGGTCTTGCCGGCGAAGGGGCCGGCGATCAGCTGGCCCAGCTCCAGCACTTTGAGGCCCGTGAGCGGGCCGTTCTTCAGTGGCGATTCGTTCATGACGGCAGTATCGAAGCGAGGTGGGTCTTGAGGGCCTGGATCGCGTGGCGCACCTTGGCTGGCTGCGCGTCGCGCTGCGGCGCCAGCGCATAGATGGGCAGGGCGGACAGTTGCAGGCCGGGCATCAGCGGCAGCAGGCGGCCGGCCTGCTGGGCTTCGCGCACATCGTCCACCCCCAGCATGGCGAGGCCGAGGCCGGCTTCGCAGAGCTGCTGCAGGCTCAGCTGGTTGTTGCTGCTGGCACGCGGGCTGACGCGCAATTGCTGGCGCGCCGCCTCCTGCTGCAGGTCCAGCATCTGCACGCCGTCGGTGCCGGGACGCAGCATCAGCCAGTCGTGCTGGCTCAGCTCGCTCAAGGCTGCCGGCACGCCGCGCCGCGCGAGATAGGCCGGCGCCGCGTAGAGGGCGATCGGCTGCGCGCCGATGCGCTGGGCCACCCAGGGGCTGTCGGGCAGGCGGCCGAAGCGCACGGCCAGGTCGATGCGCTTGGCAATCAGGTCGGTGAAGCCGTCTTCCACCTCCAGGTGCAGGCTGAGGGCCGGATGGGCGGCGAGCAGCGGCGCCAATGCCGGGCCGATGTGCCGGGCAAAGCCCACCGGCGCAGCGATGCGCAGCTCGCCTTCCGGTGCATCGCGCAATTGCAGCAAGTGCTGCTGGGCACTGCGGGCAGCGGCCAGCATGGCGGCGCAACCCTCATGGAAACGCTCGCCGGCCGGGGTCAGCGAGAGCTTGCGCGTGGATCGGTGCAAGAGCGTCACGCCCATGTCGCGCTCCAGCAGGCGCACCTGCTGGCTGACGGCCGAGGTGGTGGTCTGGAGCTGCCGGGCGGCCGCCACGAAGCTGCCCTGCTCGACGACGGTGGCCAGCACGGCCATGCGCTTCAACTGGTCCAGCATGAAGTTTTTCTAAAGAGTGAGCGGTTATTTTGAGGACTTACGCGGTGATTGTGAAGTTCTGACAATTCAAGGCATCGCAACCACCGCCCGATTCCGGGCAGCAAGGACCCCCTCATGAAGATCGCCCTCATCGGTTCCACCGGCTTCGTCGGCAGCGCCCTGCTCAGCGAACTGCTGGCCCGCGGCCACCAGGTCACAGCCCTGTCCCGCAACCCCGCCAAGATCGCCGCTCAACCGGGCCTGGCTGTCGCTGAAGCGGATGTGCTGAATGCTGACGCCGTGGCCGCCGCCGTGCGTGGCGTGGATGCCGTGGTCAGCGCCTACAACCCGGGCTGGACCAACCCCGATCTGCACGACGAGTTCCTGCGCGGCACGGCCAGCATCACCGCCGGCACCAAGCAGGCGGGCGTGAAGCGCCTGATCGTGGTCGGCGGTGCCGGCAGCCTGTTCATCGCACCTGGCGTCCAGCTGGTCGACACGCCGGAGTTCCCGGCGCAATGGAAGCCGGGCGCCCTGGCCGCCCGCGAGGCGCTGAACCGCATCCGCGCCGAGAAGGACCTGGACTGGAGCTTCGTCTCGCCCGCCGCCCACCTGGTGCCCGGCGAGCGCCGTGGCAGCTACCGCCTCGGCGGCGAGGAGCTCGTGGTCGATGCTGCTGGTGAGTCGAACCTCAGCGTGGCCGACCTGGCCGTGGCCATCGTCGACGAGCTCGAAGCGCCCAAGCACATCCAGCGTCGGTTCACGGCGGCTTACTGAGTAGGCTGGCCGAGCCCAGCCTCAGACCGTCTGCTGTTCCAGCAGGAAGTTGGCGCCGTCGTACTGGCCCAGCTTGTCGACCAGCCAGGGCAGGCAGTCCTTGAGCTGGTCGTGCAGGGTGTAGGGTGGGTTCACCACGAACATGCCGCTGCCCAGCATGCCAAAGCCTTTATCGTCGGCCTGCGTGACGGTCAGGCGCACATGCAGCCAGCCCTTCTTGGACAGCGTGTCGGCGCTGGCCTTGAGGCGCTGGGCCAGCTGGGTCGATTCCAGCAGCGCGAGCTGCGGATACCAGATCAGGAAGACCGTGTCGGGGAACTTCTGCAGGCCTTCGCGCAGGGCGGCGAGCACCTTGCCGTAGTCGGTCTTGAGCTCGTAGGACGGGTCCATCAGCACGACGGCACGCCGCGAGGGCGGCGGCAGTTCGCCCTTCAGCGAGCTGAAGCCATCCTTGTCGGAGACCTGGGTGTTGGGCCGGGTCGAGAGGTAGCTCTCGAGGATGCGGAAGTCGGTCGGGTGCAGCTCGAACACGCGCAGCCGGTCCTGCTCGCGCATCAGCAAGTTGGCCAGGGCCGGCGAGCCGGGGTACTGGCGCAGCTGGCCGTCGGGGTTGAACTCCTTGACCAGCTCCACATAGGGCTTCAAGGGTTCGGGCAGATCCTTGGCGTCGTAGAGGCGCGCAATGCCGCCGCCGTACTCGCCCTTCTTCTGCGCATAACGGCCCTCGATGGAGTAGCCGCCGGCGCCGGCATGGGTGTCAACGAGGGTGTAGGCCTTGTCCTTCTCCCCCATGTAGCGCAGCACCTGGGTGAGGACCAGGTGCTTGAGGACATCGGCATGGTTGCCGGCATGGAAGGCGTGTCGGTAGGCGAGCATAGGGGCGCATTGTCGCCGCTCAGGGGTTTTGCAGGGCGCCGACGCGGCGGGCCGGGCCAGCGAGGCGGCGCAGGCCGCGTGGGTCGCCAACCTGGTGCGTAGGCATCAGCTCCGGTGGCAGAGGCGCGGGTGGCAGGAGGGTTTGCGGGCCCTCAAGCGGGATCTGCTGGTTGCCGGCGGCCTGCCAGTCGGTCTCGTCGCGCCAGGGGCGGCGGCCGAGCAGGAGGTTGTTGTAGGCCCGCACCTGGGTCTGCCCACCAGCGGCGACGCGCACCGGTGTGCCGCCCAGCCGGTCTATCCAGCTGTTGTGCGCGAGGTCCAGTTCGTTGCGTGGCCAGCCATAGCCTTCCGTGCCGTAGGAGAGCATCAGCGGGTTCTCGCTCTCGCGGCCTTGCTCGATCAGGTTGCCGATCACGCGCACCCGGCCGCCGTTCGGGAACTCGAGCTCATAGCTCGCGCGGCTGCTCACGAAGCGGTTGTATTCGACGCGGCTGAGCGCCGCCCGGCTCTTCAGCAGATGGCCATGGGCGCCGTCGTGGAAATGGCAGCCCCGGACTTCCAGGTGGGCGATGCGGCCCGTGTAAAGCAAATGGGTGAAGCCTTCGGCCCCGCGCGGCCGGCTGAACTCGCAGTCTTCGACGATGAGGCGCGCGCTGCCCTCGTTGCTGGTGATCAGCCCCATCTCGCAATCGCTGAAGCTGCAGTCGCGCAGGGTCAGCGTCCCGCTCTCGAAGCGGATGCCGGCGCCGTTGCGGTCCGACACGGTGGCGCCGCTGAAATCGAAGCCCTCGATCTCCACGCCCCGGCCGTTGACGACGAAGAGGCCCTTGCCCTCGGCCTGCGCCCCTTCGGCGATCAGGCGGACCCGGCCACCGACGGCCCGCAGCCGCAGGCCGTCGCGGCGCCAGCTGGCGACGTCGGAGCGGTACTCGCCCGCAGCCACTTCGATCAGCCAGCCCTCGCGGGCCAGGCGCGCGGCCTCGGCCAAGGTGCGCACCTTCTCGTTGGGCCCGACGCGCAGGTCGGGCTTGGCGGCGAGCGCAGGCAGGGCCAGGGCGCCCAGACCGGCGAGCAGGTGACGACGGTCCATAGCAGCATTGCCGCCTGCGTGCTGCGGCTGCGGCGGAGGCATTACTGGATTTGCGGCTGTCGCCGACGAGGCTGCAGCCTCGGCCTGCCGCCGGTACGCTGCCTGCATTCCTTTGCTGAAGCCCTTCATCGCACCATGCCCAGTCTTTTCGACCCCGTCCAGATCGGTGATCTGCAACTCGCCAACCGCATTGTGATGGCGCCCTTGACCCGCAGCCGCTCGCGCGGCCTGCTGCCGGGGCAGCTCGCCGTCGAGTACTACCGCCAGCGCGCCAGCGCCGGCCTGATCATCAGCGAAGGCACGCAAGTCGTACCCGAAGGTCAGGGCTACCTGGACACGCCCGGCATCCACACGCCGGAGCAGATCGCCGCCTGGAAGCAGGTGACCGATGCGGTCCATGCCGAAGGCGGCAAGATCGCCGTGCAGCTCTGGCATGTGGGCCGCATCTCGCATGAGAGCTTCCAGCCGGGGCGCGCGGCGCCGGTGTCGTCCACCAGCAAGCCGGCCCAAGGCAAGACCTTCACGGCCGAGGGCTTCGTGCCGGTGTCGGCGCCGCGCGCGCTGGCCACGGAAGAGATCCCCGGCGTGATTCAGGCCTTTGTCCATGCGGCGCGCTGCGCGATGGAGGCGGGCTTCGACGCGGTCGAGGTCCACGGCGCCAACGGCTACCTGATCGACCAGTTCCTGCGCGACAGCGTCAACGACCGGACCGACCAGTACGGCGGTTCCATCGAGAACCGCGCCCGCCTGCTGGTGGAACTGATGACGGCCATTGCCGCCGCCATTGGCCCGGGCCGCACCGGGCTGCGCCTGTCGCCGGTGACGCCGGTCAACGATGCCGGCCAGGACAGCGATGCGCAAGCCCTGTTCAACCATGTGGCCGAGCAGCTGGCGCCCTTGAAGCTGGCCTTCATCCACATCATCGAGGGCATGACCGGCGGCGCACGCGACGTGGCCCCGTTCGACTACCAGGCGATGCGCCGGCGCTTTGGCGGTGCCTGGATCGCCAACAACGGCTACACGCGCGAGATGGCCTTGCAGGCCGTGGCTGAAGGGCAGGCCGATGCGATCGCCTTCGGCCGTGACTTCATCTCCAACCCCGACCTGGTGCGCCGCCTGCGCCTGAACGCGCCGCTGCAGCCGCTGGACCGCGCCACGCTCTACGGCGGCGACGCGGCTGGCTACACCGACTATCCGAACCTGGCAGCGGCCTGAGTTGAGCGCCCGGTCCGTGCCTTGAACAGCTCGACTATGCCCACCTCGCGAGGGCCGGCGATCAGTTCGAAGGCCTGGCCGGCCGCCATCGTCCCGGGCTGTGCCACGGCCAGGTAGAAGCCGCACCAGGCGCTTTGCGTCATCAGCTTGGCGGCCTGGTTGAAGCCCATCACCGCATTGAACTTGAAGCAGGGATAGCGCGGCTCGCTGACGATCAGCTCGCAGTCGGGGAAGACGAGGCGATCGCCGATCCAGACCTCGCTCTCCCGCAGGCTGGAGAGCGTCAGGTTCTCGCCCAGGCTGCCCCAAGGCAAGATCTGACCCCAGTCGGCCGCGCCGGCCTGGGCGCGCACCGTCTGCCAGAAGCTGTAGTGCTCGCTGGCGTAGGCGTAGAGGGCCTTGGCCGGCCCGCCGTGTACCGTGGGATCGGCCTGCTCGTCGCCCTCCAGGCCCAGCATGCCAACCGCCACAGCACCTTCGCGGCCGCGCTTGCGGATGCCACTCAGCACCTCGCCCTGCGGCGTGGCGAGCGGCTCGGCTCGGGCGGTGTTGAGGCTGATCAGCTGGCGGCTTGCGGTCATTGCTGGTTCTGTTGTTGCTGTTGCAGTTCGGTGATGTCGATGGCGGTAGCCAGGGCGCAGGGCTCGCCCTGGTAGTCGATCAGGTCGCCGCTGATCAGTAGGCGGCGCTGGCTGCCGTCGCGACCGCGCAGCTGGATCTGCATGTTGCGCACCCGGCCCTCGGTCCGGATCGCGCCGTAGAGGCGGTTGCGGTCGGCCTCGACCATGCCCACGCCCAGGTCGCCAGGCCGCCGGCCCAGCAGCTCGGCCCGCGAATAGCCGTAGTGGCGGCACAGCTGCTCGTTGATCTCCAGCAGCGTGCCGTCGGCCAGGCGCACCAGGGCGGCCGACACCGCAGAGGCGTTGAACAGCAGCTGGAACAGCGCGCGCTCCTGCTGCGACTTCTGCAGGCTGTCGCGCAGCGTCTGCTCGCGGTCCAGGTTGTCGAGGGCGAAGGACACGTCACCGGCCATCTCGTCCAGCAGGGCCAGCATGGCCTCGTCGAAGAAATCGAGTTCGCCGGCCAGCAGGCTCAGTGCGCCCACCACCTCGCCCTGGCGGCGCAAGGGAAAGGCGGCCATGGCTTCGACGCCGGGCGGGATCACGCTGTTGCCGTCGGTGAGTCGCCCATCGGCAATGGCACGATTGCTGACCGCATGCAGGCCAGTGTTGATGGCGATGCTGCTCAAGGCGGCCTGCGCATGCGGTGCGACCGCGTTCCAGCGCTTGGGCGCGCCCGGCATCAGGCGCTCGATGGGGCCAAAGCAGGCGGCCCGCTCGAACTGGTCGCCGTCGATCTTCAGCACCACCTTGGCCAGCTTGGCATGCCCGGTCTCCACGCAGATGCGGCACAGCGCCTCGAACAGCTGCTGGGCCGACTCCGGATTGCGCACGATCAGTTGGTTGGTCTGCGACAGCGCCATGTAGAAGCGCTGGAGCCGCGCCTGGCTGGCCTCGGCCGCGCCTTGCTCCTCCTGATGGCTTTGCAGCACCGACCAGGTCAGCAGCAGGCCGAGGCCGGTGGTGAGCGCCACCATCAGCGTGACCCACAGGACCGCGTGGCGGAAAGAGGCCTCGCTGTCCTCAGCCTCGCGCCGACCGATCTGCAGCTGCACGTCGCTGAGCTCGCCGAGCGTGGCCAGCAGCGCCTCGGCATCGGCCCGCAGCTCGGAGCTGAAGGCGGGCGTCAGGCTGTCGGTGCGGCCCTGCTGCAAGAGCAGGCGCAGCCGGGCAATGGCCGCATGGCTGCGCTGCAGCTCGGGCTCGGCACGCTGGATCAGGCGCTTCTCGGCGTCGACCAGGTAGGTCTGCAGATAGTCGTTCCAGCTGCGGCGGGCGGCTTGTTCGCTCTTGTCCAGTTGCTGACGGGCCAGCGGCAGCGACAGCCGGCCATCGCGCAGCTGGCCAACGATGGCGGGCACCTCGGTATTGAAGGTCAGCGCCACCCGGCGCAGCTGTTCCAGCGGCAGCAGCCGGTCCTTGTAGAGCGAGTCGACGCTCATGGACACGCTGCGCAGCTGCGAGAGCGTGAGCACGCCCATGCCGGCCATCAGCAGCAGGACCAGCCCGGTCAGCACCAGCAGGCGCCGACGCAGCTTCGATGGCTTGACGCGTGTCATGGTTGAAGAGCGGGGCTTCGTGATTTCCGAACGATTGTGTCCCGATCCCGAGCCGGGTTCGAGCTTCGCACAGCCCAGGCGGTGGCACGCATGAACTTATTCCGGAATTGCATGACCCCGGGGGTGAGGGAGGTTACGGCATGGTTACATTGCGCCGACAATCGAGTCGTCCCGGCCGCACCAGGCCTGACATGGGGGTCGCGCCACCGAGGCGACCCGGTTCTTCACAGCTGTTGCCTGTCCCGACCTTGTAACCCTTGGGCGATGAGACGAGCGGCATTGGGCCAGCCCCGGCCCAGCCTTCGCCCCCCGGGCGGAGCGCCTGCCGAGGTTGACCCAATCCTGCTTTTTAATCTTGAAATTGGATGGGTACGACCATGAACCAACCCGTGATGGAAGGCTTGCGCCTGAACGCACCGGCATACCTCAAGCACCAGCGCCTGCTGGCCTGGGTGGCCGAAATCGCCGCGCTGACCGAGGCGCGCGACGTCTACTGGTGTGACGGCAGCCAGGCTGAGTACGAGCGGCTGTGCGCCAAGCTCGTCGAAGCCGGCACCTTCAAGAAGCTCAACCCGCAACTCCGCCCCGGCAGCTTCCTGGCCTGCTCCGAGAAGAAGGAAGACGCCGGCCCGACCAACAACTGGATGGCCCCGGCCGAGATGCGCCAGCTGCTGCAGACCGGTGACACGGCCTTGTTCCGCGGCTCCATGCGCGGCCGCACGCTCTACGTCGTGCCCTTCAGCATGGGTCCGCTGGGCTCGCCGATCGCGCAGATCGGCGTCGAGCTCTCCGACAGCCCCTATGTGGCCGTGAACATGCGCATCATGACCCGCATGGGCCGCGCCGTGATCGAGCTGCTCGGCGAAGACGGCAACTTCGTGCCCTGCGTCCACACCGTCGGCGCGCCCCTGCAGGCCGGCCAGAAGGACGTGGCCTGGCCCTGTAACGCCACCAAGTACATCGTCCACTACCCCGAGACCCGCGAGATCTGGTCCTACGGTTCGGGCTACGGCGGCAATGCGCTGCTCGGCAAGAAGTGCATGGCCCTGCGCATCGCTTCCACGATGGGGCGTGACGAAGGCTGGCTGGCCGAGCACATGCTGATCCTGGCCGTCACCTCGCCGGCCGGCAAGAAGTACCACGTGGCCGCCGCCTTCCCCAGCGCCTGCGGCAAGACCAATTTCGCCATGCTGATCGCGCCCCAGGCCTTCGCCGGCTGGAAGGTCACGACGATTGGCGACGACATCGCCTGGATCAAGCCGGGCGCCGATGGCCGCCTGCGCGCCATCAACCCGGAAGCCGGCTACTTCGGCGTGGCCCCGGGCACGAACTCGCTGACCAATGCCAACTGCATGGCCAGCCTCGGCAAGGACGTGATCTTCACCAACGTCGCGCTGACCGATGACGGCGACGTCTGGTGGGAAGGCATGACCGACACCCCGCCAGCCCATTTGACCGACTGGCAAGGCAAGGACTGGACCCCGGCGATTGCCAAGGAAACCGGTGCCAAGGCCTCGCACCCGAACGCCCGCTTCACCGTGGCCGCCACCAACAACCCGGCGCTCGATGCCGAATGGGACAACCCGGCCGGTGTGGCCCTCGATGCCTTCATCTTCGGTGGCCGCCGCTCCACCACGGTGCCCCTGGTGACCGAGGCGCGTGACTGGGTCGAAGGCGTCTACATGGCCGCGACCATGGGCTCCGAAACCACCGCTGCGGCCGCCGGCCAGCAGGGCGTGGTGCGCCGCGACCCCTTCGCCATGCTGCCGTTCATGGGCTACAACATGGCCGACTACTTCCAGCACTGGCTGGACCTGGGTGCCAAGCTTGAAGCCACCGGTGCCACGCTGCCCAAGATCTTCTGCGTCAACTGGTTCCGCAAGGGCCCGGACGGCAAGTTCGTCTGGCCCGGCTACGGCGAGAACATGCGCGTACTGAAGTGGATGCTGGACCGCGTCGAAGGCCAGGGCCATGGCGAGGAGCATGTGTTCGGTGTCACGCCGAACTACGAGGACATCAACTGGCAAGGCCTGAACTTCAGCCGCGAGCAGTTCGACCAGGTCACCAGCATCGACAAGGCCGCCTGGCTGGCCGAGCTGGGGCTGCATGAAGAGCTGTTCAAGCAACTCGCCCAGGGCCTGCCTGCCGCGCTGCCGGCGACCAAGGCCAAGATCGAAGAGCGGCTGAGCGCGGCCTGAGTTTTCTCGAGTCTGCAAAGCAGAAAGCGCCCCGTGGGGCGCTTTCTTCATGGCGAGGCAAAAACTCAGGCCTTGCGGGCGTGCGCGGCGCGCAGCTCGGCAGCGAACGAGGGCATGCTGCTCTCGTACTGGGCGGCCAGGGCCAGCAGTTCGCGCTCGGCGCGGACGGCGGCGGCAGCTTCCAGGCGGGCCTGGATCGAGGCCAGCAGGCGCAGCCAGATGCGGGCGCCGATCGAGGCGAACGAGCCGCCATGGGCGATTTGGCGACCGAGCGGCAGACCGTAAGTTTGGGTGGCAATGCTCATGGCGGGTTCCTTCAGAGACAGACTCTCGTGGAGTCGATGGGTGTATTTTGGGTAAACCCTAGGAATGCGTCCAATGAATGTTTCGGATCTAAGATATTCGCAAATCTGATTTCGAGGCTGGATCGTGAACTTCCGCACACTGGACCTGAATCTGCTGCGTGTTTTCGACGCCGTGATGGCCGAACGCAACCTTACCCGGGCCGCCGAACGCCTGGCCATGACCCAACCGGCGGTCAGCCATGCGATCAAGCGGCTGCGGGAGTCGATGGGCGAGGAGCTGTTCAGCCGCCAGGCCTTCGGCATGAAGCCCAGCCCGCGCGCCGAGGCCCTGTGGCCCGAGGTGCGCGAGGCGCTGGGCCGGCTGCAGCAGCTACTGGACCCGGGCGAGTTCGACCCGCAGCAGCAGACCTCGACCTTTCGCATGGCCATGGCCGACGCCACCGCCGCCCTGGTGCTGCCGCCGCTGGTGCGCCAGCTGGAGGCGGCCGGCGCCCTGGCCCAGGTCCATGTGCTGCCCTTGACCACGCGCGACCCGCGAGCGCTGTTGGAGCAGGGCGATGCCGACATGGCGCTGGGCTTCTTCCCGAATGCCGTGGCGGCGCTGCAGGCCCAGGGCCACGCCGCCGCCATCCGCCAGCACCGGCTCTACGACAGCGAATATGTCTGCGTGATGCGCCGCGACCATCCGCTCGCCGCCCAGCCCTTGACGCTCGACGCCTACTGCACGGCCCGGCACTTGCTGGTGAGCTTCTCGGGCCGGCCTCATGGCTTTGTGGATGAGGCGCTGGCAGCCCTGCACCGCAGCCGCCGCATCGAGCTGACGGTCAACCAGTTCTTCACCGCCGGCCGCATCGTGGCCCAGTCGGACCTGCTGACCGTCTTGCCGGCTTCCTTCGTCGAGGCCACCGGCTACCGCCATCAGCTGACCGAGCGGCGCCTGCCCATGCCGCTGACGCCGGTCCATGTGGACCTGCTCTGGCATCTGCGCAATGAGGCCCGCAGCGAGCAGCGCTGGATGCGCGGACAAGTCGTGGCTGCCTGCAAGGCCGCCGAAGCGGCGACAATCGCGGCATGAGCACCCATGCCACCGACCTGACCGACGCCGAGTTCGCCGAACTCGACGAATTGCTGGCCTCCACGCCGGAACCGCTGCAAGCGCTGGACGCCTCCATGCTGGATGGCTACCTCTGCGGCGTGCTGGTGCAGCCGCGGCTGATTCCGGTCGACGAATGGCTGCCCAATATCTTCGACTACGACGGCGGCCTGCTGCCCGAGGACGTGGACCCAACCTGGCTGTCGCGTGTTCGCGAGCTGGTGGAGCGCCGCCATGGCGCGCTGAACCGCCAGCTGGTCGAAGACGGCTGGTTCGATCCGGTCGTGCTGGACCTCGATGAGAGTGAAGCGCCCGACCCCGAAGAAGACGCCGAGGTCGCCGCGATGAGCCCGATCTCGCGCACCCTGCTGCCCTGGGTGGCCGGCTTCCAGCATGCGCAGCTGTGCTTCCCGGAACTGTCCGACCTGCCTGACGACGCCGTGATGGCCGCGCTGGCCCGTCTGTACCGCCACCTGCCGGCCGAGACCGACGAAGAGAAGGAAATCATCGCCACGCTGGACCGCGAGCATCCGCTCAAGGACCTGGACGACGCCATCGAAGAGATGGTGGTGACGGTGGCCGACCTCTGCGACCTCACCGAGGCCGAGCGCTATCGCGTGGAGACCATCCAGCGCGAAGGCCCCAAGGTCGGCCGCAACGACCCCTGCCCCTGCGGCTCGGGCCGCAAGTACAAGCAGTGCCACGGCAGCAACTGAGGCGCTGTGCGGCTGCAGTTGCTTTCTGACCTTCATCTTGAAACCGAAGCCTTCGACGCCGAACCGGCGCCGGGGGCCGAGTTCCTGGTGTTGGCCGGTGACGTGGACAGCGGCTGGGCCGGGTTGAGGCATTTTCGCGACTGGCCGGTGCCCGTGCTTTTCGTGCCGGGCAACCATGAGTACGACCGGCGCGACATCGACGAGGCCCGGCAGGGCTTGCAGGCGCTGGCCGACGAGCTTGGCTTCCTGATGCTGGACGCCAGCAGCCTGGTGCTGGCCGATGACGAGGGCCGCAAGGTCCGATTCGTTGGCAGCACGCGCTGGAGCGACTTCGACCTGTTCGGTGAACGCGAGCGCGACCGCGCCTTGCGGGCCGCCGGCTATTTCCAGCGCGTGATGGCTGCCACCCGGCAGGGCCAGCCCTTCGACGCCGCCGCCGTGCGCGAGGAGGGCCTGCGCTGCCGCGCCTGGTTGGAGTCAGCACTGGCCGAGCCCGAAGCCGGGCCGGACTGGGAGGCCACCGTGGTCGTTACGCATTTCGCGCCCAGCCTGCGCAGCTGCGATCCACGCTATGGCCGCCAGCCGGGCACAGCCAGCTTCTGCAACAACGATGAAGCGCTGCTGCCCCGGGCGCGACTCTGGCTGCATGGGCATCTGCATTGCCGGCATGACTACCGCTTCGCGCACGCAGCCGGCAGCACGCGCGTGGTCTGCAACGCTCGAGGCCATCGCCGCAAAGGTGAGGCCGACGGCTGGCAAGGCACACGGCTGATCGAGGTTTTTGATCGGCCGGCGCTCTGAATCTGCTTGAACGCAATGGCCGGGCGGCCTGCCGCTGTCAGACTGAACAACCGCAACCTGGGAGAAGCTGATGAAGATCCTGTTGGCTGTCGATGGCAGCGACTACAGCAAGCGCATGCTGGCCTATGTGGCCGCTCATGATGAATGGCTGGGGCCCTCGCAGCAGTACACGCTGATTCATGTCGTACCTGCTGTGCCGCCGCGCGCAGCCAGCCTGCTCGGCAAGGAGACGCTCAAGAGCTACTACGAGGACGAGGCCGAGAAGGTCTTCAAGCCGGTGCGGGCCTTCTTTGCCAGGCAGAAGCTCGAGGCCAGTTTCGTCGCCAAGGTGGGTGTGGCCGCCGATGCCGTGTCAGCCCTGGCCGACAAGGGCGGCTTTGACCTGCTGATGATGGGTTCGCATGGCCACGGCACGGTGGCCAATCTGGTGCTGGGTTCGGTGGCCACCAAGGTGATGGCGAATTGCCGGGTGCCGGTTTTGCTGGTGCGCTGAATCGCGTATCGCGTATCGGACCTTGGGCTGAGACCGGGCTCAGGCTCGCGGGCGGGACAGCCAGGCGAGCGGCGATTCGCTGTCGGCACCGGCGCGCTCCGACTCCAGCTCGTAGCTGGAGCTGCGCCGCTGACCGGCCTCTTCTCCCTCGAGGCTGGCCTCCATGCCGAACGCGGTGCCCAGGTCCGCCGGATCATGCTCGATGACCGGTGCGGGAGTCTTGCGGAAGAAACGGAGGCTGGGTGCGAATCTCATGACGAACCTCGTCGGCTGCTGGAACGGAGTGTGCGCGCTCTGCGCCCTGGAGAAACCCCCAAACTGAGTGTCAAAGCGTGCGCAGTTGGGAAAAACGCACGCCCGCACAAACGGAAACACAAGGACACAAGGGGCGTAACACGTCGGCGCTCTACTTCGTGTCCTTGCCCCGCGCCAGGCCGCTGCTCCACAAGGCTTGCGATCTCCCACTTTTGGAGGCTGGGCCTCAGGCGTTGCGCCACCTAAAGTGCTGAATCATGAATCCGCGATTGCTCGTCTGGCTGTCCCGCACCATCGTCACGGCGGTGGTCCTGTCCGTCATGTGGTTGTCTCACTCGACGACTCAGCTGCTGGAAACCGGCAAACCCATGCTGATGGCTCAAGCACAGGCGGCCGCCGCGGCGGCTTCGGCGCCCCTGCGCTGAGCCTGCCCGCCGTTCATCCCGACTGGCGCTTGCCCAGCGCGCTGCGCGCACCGGCGGCCAGGGCGGCGCCGATCTGATCCAGCAGGGCCACCCGGCCCGGCGCGCCCAGGGCCTGGGCTTCCAGCTTCCATTGGTGCCAGTACAAGGCCACGTCCACGCTGGTCTCGGGCTGCAAGGCCACCAGGGCGCCGCTCTTGATCAAGGGCCGCACCAGCAATTCGCTGGTCACGCCTATGCCCCATCCCAGGCAGACGGCCCGCGTGTAGGCCTCGCTGGAGGGCACGAAGCGCTCGCGCAGCCGGGGCTTGCGCACGCCCAGGGCCTTGCTGACCCAGAGCGCCTGCGCGTCATCCTTGCGGTTGAAGACCAGGAAGGGCTGGTGCGCGAAGTTGCCGGCATTCAGCTCGCCGCCCAGGTGCTGCTTGACGAAGTCCGGGCTGGCCACGGCCACGTAGCGCATCACCCCCAAGGGCTGCACCACGCAGCCGCGCAAGGCCTGCTTGACCGTGCTGACGCAGCCCAGCACCTCGCCCTGGCGCAGCCAGTCGTGCGTGAAGTCCTGGTCGTCGACCACCAGTTCCAGGCCGAAGCCCTCTTGTAGACCGCGCTGTACCAGCGGGTCCAGCGCCGGCAGCACCCAGGTGGCCAGGCTGTCGGCATTGACCGCGATGGCGATGCGCTCATGGACGGCCGCCCGCTCCCCGAGTTCCCGCAGCACGTCGCTGCGCAGCGCATGCAGCTGGCGGGCATAGCGCAAGAGGACCTTGCCGCCCTCGGTCAGCCGCAGCGGGCGTGAGCGCACCACCAGCAGCTGGCCGACCTGGGCCTCCAGGCTGCGCAGTCGCTGCGACACCGCGCTCTGCGTGATCGAGAGTCGTTCCGCGGCGCGCTCGAAGCTGCGCTCGTCCGCCAGCGCGGCCAGGCAGTCAAGTCCGGCGGAATCCAGGTCTTTCATAAGTGACACTAATGTACCGGCACAAATATGAATCGTGCTTCTTGTTTGGCGGGCGCCTGCAGACAATCCGCCGTCCTCGCCGGCTTGCAGCCTGCCGTGCGCGGGACTAAAAGATCACCGGGCCGCAGGAGTCATCATGAAGATCATCGTTCTCGGCGCCGGCATCATCGGCATCAGCACCGCCTGGTATCTGCTGGAACAGGGCCACGAGGTGGTGGTGGTGGACCGCCAGGACGACGCGGCCCTGGAAACCAGCTTCGCCAATGGCGCCCAGATCTCGGTCAGCTTCTGCGAACCCTGGGCCAATGCCGGCGCGCCGTTCAAGGTGGCCAAGTGGCTGCTGCGCGACGACTCACCGCTGCTGTTCCGCCCGCGCATGGACCCGGCGCAGTGGCGCTGGGGCCTCTCCTTCCTGACGCAATGCACCACGTCCGCTTTCGAGCGCAATGTCGAGAGCCTGGTGCAGCTGGGCCGCTACAGCCATGAATCGCTGAAGGCCCTGGTGGCCCAGACCGGCATCGAGTACGAGCGCCTGGAGCGCGGCATCCTGCATTTCTTCTCCAGCCAGGCCGACTTCGAGGCCGGCGTGGCCGCCTGCGAAATCATGCGCCGCCATGGCGTGGACCGCCGGGTGCTGAACCACGACGAGGTCCTCAAGGTCGAGCCGGCGCTGGCGGCTTTTGGCGGCCAGGTCTTCGGCGGCACCTTCACCCCGAGCGATGAGTCGGGCGACGCCCGCGTGTTCACTCAGAAGCTGGCGCGCCTGTGCGCCGAGCGCGGTGCCACCTTCCTCTACGGCCACGATGTGAACGCCCTTCAGCAAAGCGGCGGCAAGATCGAGTCGGTGCAGATCACGTCGCGCCAGACCGGCCTGACGCAGCAGCTCAAGGGCGATGCCTTCGTCACCGCCATGGCCAGCTACACGCCGGCCTTGCTGAAGCCGCTGGGCGAATACCTGGCGATCTATCCGGCCAAGGGCTACTCGGCCACGCTGAAGCTGAAGAAGCCCGAGCAGGCCAGCGTGGTCAGCCTGCTGGATGACACCCGCAAGATTGCGATCTCGCGCCTCGGCGACACCATCCGCATCGCCGGCACGGCCGAACTCTCAGGCTTCGACCTCAACCTCGACAGCCCCACGGCCAAGGTGCGCTGCGATGCCCTGGTGAACCGCTACGAAGAGCTGTTCCCCGGCGTGGCCGACCTGTCCGAGCGCAACTACTGGACCGGCCTGCGCCCCAGCACGCCGACCAACATCCCCTACATCGGCAAGAGCAAGAAGGCGTCCAACCTCTGGATCAATGCCGGCCACGGCACGCTCGGTTGGACCCACGGCGCCGGCTCCGGCCACGCGCTGGCCGAGCTGATGGCTGGCCGCCGCCCGGACATGGATTTCGGCTTCTACGGTGACGTGATGCCGGCCAAGCCCATCCGGAGCATGGCCCACGCCTGAGGCCGCGAGACCGGTCTGAAGCGGGGCAAAAACGGGCGCGGGCCTACAATCCGCGCCCCTCGTTCCTTTGGCCCGCCATGAGCAGTTCCCCGTCCTTCTGTGCCATCGACTTCGGCACCTCCAACTCGGCCGTGGCCATCCCCGGCGCGGAGGGTATGCGCCTGGTCGAACTGGAGACGGGCCACAAGACCATGCCGACGGCCGTGTTCTATTACGCCGAAGGCCGGCATGACGCCGACGGCCCGCCGCGCGCCTTCGGCCGCGCCGCCGTGGCGGCCTATGTGGAGGGCACCGACGGGCGCCTGATGCGCTCGATGAAGAGCATCCTCGGCTCCGGCCTGATCGACCAGACCACCGACGTCGGCGGCGGCCGAGGCGCCAAGTACATCGACATCCTCTCCGGCTACCTGAAGCGCCTGCGCAACCGCGCGCTGGCCGATGGCGCAGTGGGGCCGCTCAACAAGCTGGTGCTGGGCCGGCCGGTGTTCTTCGTCGATGGCGAGCCGGCACGCGATGCGCAGGCGCAGGCCTCGCTGGAAGCGGCAGCCCATGCCGTGGGCTTTGACGAAGTGCATTTCCAGTTCGAGCCGATTGCGGCGGCCTTCGACTACGAGAGCCAGATCGACCGCGAGCGCATCGTGCTGGTGGCCGACATCGGCGGCGGCACCTCCGACTTCTCGGTCGTGCGCGTGGGTCCCGAGCGCATGCAGCGCCTGGACCGCCGTGACGACATCCTGGCCAACCACGGCGTGCACATCGCCGGCACCGACTTCGACCGCCACATCGAGCTGGCCAGCATCCTGCGCGAGTTCGGCTATCGCAGCTTCGGCCCGCCGCGCGCCGACGGCGCCAGGCTGGAGGTGCCCAGCGGCATCTACTTCGACCTGGCCACCTGGCATTTGATCAACACCGTCTACAGCCCGCAGCGCGTGGCCGAGCTGCGCAGCATGCGCACGTTCTATGCCGACCCGCGCCACCACCAGCGCCTGATGACGGTGCTGGAAGATCGCCTGGGCCATGAGCTCGCGGGCCGGGCCGAAGGGGCCAAGATCGCGGTCTCGGGTGGCGGTTCGGCCGCCATCGACCTCAGCGTGGTCGAGAGGGGTCTGGCCACCGAGCTGAGCGAGGCCACGGCCGTCGAGGCGCTCGATGCCGACCTCGGCCGCATCGTGGCTGCCGGCCGCGAGACCGTGGCCCAGGCAGGTCTCAAGCCCGAGCAGATCGACGCGCTTTATTTCACCGGCGGCTCGACCGGCCTGCGCCTCTTGGCCGAGCGGATCGCGGCCGAGTTCCCGGCCGCCGAGGCCGTGCGTGGCGATCGCTTCGCCTCCGTCGCCACCGGCCTGGGTCTGCACGCCGCACGCCTGTTCACCCGCTGAGCCCTCCGGCACGCGCGCCGCAGCGGCGGCTCTGCTAGATTGCCCGCTTTTCGACTTCACGAGAGACGAGCGCGATGAGCAGCAGTAGCAGCAAGCGTTGGGCGATCACGGCCCTGGCCCTGGCGGCCGCATTGACGGTGGGTGGCGGCGCCTTCGCCGCCGAACCCCAGATCTCTCAGGTCTACCAGCAGCCTTCGGCCGAGATCCGCGCCGTGCTGGATGCCAAGGGCCTGCCCAGCCATACGATCTCGCCGGATCAGAAGCTGCTTGCCAGCGTCGAGATGAAGCGCAACCGCAGCATCGCCGAGCTGGCCCGCCCCATCCTGCGCCTCGCGGGCAAGCGCATCGACGCCGCCGCCAGCAGCCCGCAGCTGACCGCCAACATCGAGGCCATCACCCTGCGTGAACTGGCCAACCCCGAGGCCGCCGAGCGCGTGGTGCAGCTGCCGGCCGGCGGCACCTATTCGGCGCTGCGCTGGTCGCCCGACAGCAAGCATTTCCTCTTGAACCGCCGCACGGCCAACGCCACGGAGCTGTGGGTCGGCGATGTGGCCACGGCCAAGATCCACCAGGTCAAGGGCATCAAGCTCAACACCATCCTCGAGGCCGACGTTGCCTGGCTGAATGCCGATGAAATCGTCGTGCTGTCCGTGCCGGACAAGCGCGGCCCGCTGCCGCAGTTCGAGGCCCCGACGGGCCCAGCCATCCAGGAATCGATGGGCCGCATCTCGCCCGAGCGCACGCTGCAGGACCTCTTGAAGAACAGCCAGGACGAGGCGCTGTTCACCCACGTGGGCACCTCGGCGCTGCGCCGCGTCAAGCTCAGCACCGGCGCCTCGCGCGAGATCGGCACGCCGGGTGTCTATGCCAGCCTGCAGGTCATCGGCAACGGCAACCTGATCACCGAGCGCCTGGTCGCGCCCTACAGCTACCAGGTCACCTGGAACGACTTTGCCCGCCAGGTCGAGCTGCGCGATGCCAACGGCAAGCTCTTGCGCGACCTCGGCCAGATCAAGCTGAAGGAAAGCGTGCCGGTCGAAGGCGTGATCACCGGCCCGCGCAACTTCTGGACCTCGCCGCAGGCGGATGGCGCCGTCTACTGGGTCGAGGCCCTGGACGGTGGCGACCAGAAGAACAAGGCCCCGTTCCGCGACCGCCTGATGAAGCTGGAAGCGCCCTACCAGGGCGAGGCCAAGGAAGTGCACCGCACGGTGGGCCGCCTCTCGGGCCTGAACTTCGTCGAGGGTGGCAACCGTGCCATCATCGGCGACGTGGATCGCGAGCGCCGCTGGATCGCGGCCGACCTCGTCAGCCTGGATGGCAGCGCCAAGCCGCAGCGCCTGCAGGACCGCGACATGCGCGACCGCTACCGCGACCCCGGCCAGCCGCTGACCCGCATGCTGGCCAATGGCCGCAGCATCGTGCGAGTGGATGGCGGCGACAAGCTGATCTTCGTCGGCCAGGGCGCCAGCAAGGACGGCGACCTGCCCTTTATCGACAGCTACAGCCTGAAGGAAGGCCAGGCCACGCGCCTGTTCCGCTCGGGCACGACGCATTACGAGCGCCCGATCACGCTGCTGGCCGATGGCCGCGTGCTGACCAGCCGCGAATCCTTTGCCGAGCCGCCCAACCTGGTGCTGCGCAGCGGCGCCGGCCTGGCGCAGATGCAGGCCCTGACCAAGTCGGCCGACCCCACGCCGCAGCTGCGCAGCATCAAGCGTGAGCTGATCAAGTACAAGCGCGCCGATGGTGTCGAGCTGTCGTTCTGGCTCTACCTGCCGCCCGACTACAAGGCCGGCGAGCGCCGCCCGACGTTTGTGTGGGCCTATCCGCTGGAGTTCTCCGACGCCTCCACGGCCGGCCAGGTCAGCGGCTCGACCAACCGCTTCACGACCATCGCCGGCGCCAGCCCGCTGATGCTGACGCTGGACGGCTATGTGGTGCTGATGGACGCGACCATGCCCATCGTCGGGGACCCCAAGACGGTGAACGACAGCTTCGTCGAGCAGATCACGGCCAACGCGAAGGCCATCATCGACAAGGCGGCCGAGTTGGGTGTCAGCGATCCCAAGCAGATGGTGGTGGGCGGTCACAGCTATGGCGCCTTCATGACGGCCAACCTGCTGGCGCACACCGACCTGTTCAAGGCCGGCATTGCCCGCAGCGGCGCTTACAACCGCACGCTGACGCCGTTCGGCTTCCAGAGCGAGCGCCGCACCTACTGGGAGGCGCAGGACGTCTACCTGAAGCTGTCGCCGTTCAACTACGCGGACAAGCTGAAGGAGCCCATCCTGCTGATCCACGGCGAGAGCGACGACAACCCCGGCACCTTCCCGATCCAGAGCGCGCGCCTGTACCAGGCCCTGGCTGGCACCGGCGGCAATGTGCGCTACGTGGTGCTGCCGCATGAGTCGCACGGCTACTCGGCCCGCGAATCGCTGGGCCACACGCTGCGCGAGATGAGCGACTGGATGAAGCGCCAGACCTCGGACCCGCGTGCCTCGAAGTAAGTCCTAGAAGCGCCCGCGTGACGGCGGGCCCTTTCTCGGCGGCGGCCTGCGGGCCGCCGTTTTCATTGGTGTGCCTTCCTTCTGCGGGCGGGCCACGTCGGCCAGCAACATGGTGGCGACCACCAGGCTTTCGACCGCTGCTTCCAGGTCCACTGGTGGCTCCATGGACTCGATCTCCTCGAGCAGCTCGTCGGCATCCTCGAGGTCTTCCGGATCCAGGTGCAGGTAGAGCATGGCCAGCGGCTCAAGCAGCTCGGCCGCGTCCTGCTTCATCAGGCCCGGGAACAACTCGGTGGCCAGCGCGAAGCCGGCCACCCAGGGCATCAGGGTTTCGGACAGCTCGGCCTCGTCATCCAGCTCGAACACCCAGGGGTCGAACCACTGTCGCTGCGAGATGGCCTGGTTCAGCTCCTTGTGGCGGCGCAGGATCAGGCCCTTCGCCGGGGCGAGATCCAGGCCCGGCGGCAGCGGCCGGCCTTCACTGTCGAAGATGGCGGGCATCCATTGCGCATCGGGCACGGCCTTTGGCTGCAAGAGCACGCCGCAGAGGTAGCCATCCAGCATGCTGATGTCCAGTGGCTCCAGCGGTGCGGGCAGCTTGTCCAGCAGCGACTGCAGGCGCTCCATCTCGGCCTCGCTCAGCGCCTTGGCGGCGGCCGGGGCCGGCGGCTTGGCGGCTTGGCGCGCCTGGGTGTGACCACCGGCGTGACCGCCGGGGTGACTACCTTTGTGACCGCTTTTGTGACTTCTGGCAGGGGGCTTCGGTGCGTTCATTCACGGATTGTCACGCGAATGTCCCCGCTTTCCGCCCCAGGTTCCCACCTCTTGGGGATGGCCCTCCAGGGAGGCCGGTTCTACAGTCTCGGCCATGCGGTGTGAATGGTGCACCGCGCCCGTCCCAACGACGTCCTTTTCTGAAGGACTTGAAGCCCGCCCGGTTCGCCGGCCGGGCCTTTTTTTTGTTGGCTCAGACCTTGAGGCTGAAGGGGTTGAAGTTGGTCTCGCGGTCGTAGAAGTCCTCGTTCTCGACCCGCTTCAAAAAGCCGACGACCTTGTAGGTGATGGGCGTCATCGCCGCCTCCCAGGCCGTCTTGAACAGGTACTGGGTGATGGTCACGGCGATCAGCTGCTCTTGCGGCCAGATGCCCCAGAAGGCGATCACGAAGAAGAAGCTGGTGTCGACGAACTGGCCGACGATGGTCGAGCCAATGGTGCGCGCCCACAGATGCCGGCCTTGCGTGAGCAGCTTCATCTTGGCCATCACGAAGCTGTTGGCAAAGCTGCCGCAGCAAAAGGCGATCATCGAGCCGGCCACGATGCGCCAGGTGTTGCCGAACACGCCCTCCACGTGCTTCTGATACACGTTCATGAATTCGTTCTGGGCGGGCGGCAGGTTCACCACCACATAGGCCATGAAGGCCGCGAACAGCAGGGCGCCGAAGCCGGCCCAGACCACGCGGCGGTCGCGGCCGTAGCCGTAGACCTCGGTCAGGATGTCGCCAAAGATGTAGGACAGCGGGAAGAACATCAGGTCTGCGCCGAAGGTGACCTGCCCGAGCAGCGGCAGGTTCAGCGTCGCCGCCTTGGCCGCACCGATCAGGTTGGAGCACAGGAGCACGCAGACGAAGGCGGCCATGATCAGGTCGTAGTACTTGTAGCTGCGCGGCTGGGTCATGGGAGTCCTTGATGAATGCGGCGAGTCTATTGATGGCTCAGAAACCTGCACTCAGGTGTTGCCGCAGGTGCTCGATCAGGAGCTTGAGCGGCCGCGGCGGGCTGCTGCTCCAGGCATGGATGGCGTAGATCGCGTCGCCGAAGAAGCCGACCGGCTTCCAGTCCGACAAGACCTCGACCAGGGCGCCGCTGCGCAGGGCCGGGCCGGCGCTGAAGTCGGGCAGCAGGGCGAGGCCGAGGCCGGCCAGGGCCGCGTCGCGCAGGATCTCGCTGTTGCCGGCCCGCAAGGGGCCTTGCACGGGGATGCGCAGCCGCTGGCCGCGTTTCTCGAACAACCATTGCGCAGGCCCGGGCCGCAGATAGGGCAGGCAGGCATGGCCGGCCAGCTCCTCCGGATGGCGCGGCTCACCATGGGCCGCCAGGTAGGACGGGGCGGCGAGCAGCAAGGCGCGTGAGCTGCAGAGCTTGACCGCCACCTGCGAATCCGGCGGGCTGCTGGTGTGGCGCACCGCCAGGTCGAAGCCCTCCTGCGCCAGCGGCACCAGGCGGTCGCTGAGGTCCAGCTCGATGCGAATCTCCGGGTAGCGCTGGAAGAAGCTGGCCAAGAGCGGCGCCACATGCTGGCGGCCGAGGGCCACTGGCGCCGTCACGCGCAGAAGGCCGCGCGGCTGGCCCACGGCGTCGCGCGTGGCGCCGAGGCTTTGCGTGATGTGGGCGAAGCTGGCCTCGGTCTGCTCGACCAGCTCGCGCCCCGCTTCGGAAAGCCGCACCGAGCGCGTCGTCCGGTGCACCAGTTGCTGCCCGAGTGCCTTCTCCAGTTCGGCAATGCGCTGGCTCACCGCCGCCTTGGAGAGCCCGAGCCGCTGCGCCGCCTTGGTGAAGCTGCCCAGCTGCGCGATCACGGTCAGGGCATGCATCTGGCCCCACAGCAGTTCATGCCGGAGCTCGCTGGGTTTTGTCGTGGCCATTGTTCATATTAACGAACAATCAAATCGACAGAAGCGGATTGGCAGACAGGGCGCCGCTTCCTAGACTTGCCTGCATTGCCAGGAGAGACCATGACCGCCCCCTTCACCCGCAGCGCTGACGTCACCCACTTCATCAACGGTGCCCTCGTGCCCGCCAGCTCGGGCCGCAGCCAGGCGGTCTACAACCCGACCACGGGCGCCGTGGCGCGCCAACTGCAGCTGGCCAGCCAGGAAGACGTGAACCAGGCTGTCGCTTCGGCCAAGGCCGCCTTCCCTGCTTGGGCCGACGCGCCGCCGCTGCGCCGGGCGCGCGTGATGTTCAAGTTCCTGGAGTTGCTGAACCGGCACCGCGACGACATCGCCGCCATGATCACGGCCGAGCACGGCAAGGTCTTCACCGACGCCCAAGGCGAGGTCACGCGCGGCATCGACATCGTCGAGTTCGCCTGCGGCGTGCCCCAGCTCCTGAAGGGCGACTACACCGAGCAGGTGTCCACCGGCATCGACAACTGGACCATGCGCCAGCCCCTGGGCGTGGTGGCCGGCATCACGCCGTTCAACTTCCCCTTCATGGTGCCGATGTGGATGGCGCCGCTGGCCATCGCCACCGGCAACTGCTTCATCCTGAAGCCGAGCGAGCGCGACCCGTCACCCAGTCTCTTCATCGCCGAGCTGCTGAAGCAGGCCGGCCTGCCGGACGGCGTGTTCAACGTGGTCCAGGGCGACAAGCTCGCGGTCGACGGGCTCTTGAACCATCCGGACGTCAAGGCCCTGTCCTTCGTCGGCTCGACGCCGATTGCCCAGTACATCTACGAAACCGGCGCCAGGAACGGCAAGCGGGTGCAGGCCCTGGGCGGCGCCAAGAACCACATGGTGGTGATGCCCGATGCCGACATCGACCAGGCGGTCGACGCCCTGATCGGCGCCGCCTACGGCTCGGCCGGCGAGCGCTGCATGGCGATCTCGGTGGCCGTGCTGGTCGGCGACGTGGCCGACAAGATCATCCCCAAGCTGGCCGAGCGCGCCCGCACGCTGAAGATCAAGAACGGCATGGAGCTCGATGCCGAGATGGGCCCCATCGTCACGCGCGAGGCGCGCGACCGCATCGAGAACTACATCGCCATTGGGGTCGAGGAGGGCGCGAGCCTGGTGGTCGATGGCCGCGGCCACAAGGTCGAGAGCCTCCCGGACGGCTTCTTCACCGGCGGCACGCTGTTCGACCATGTGAAGCCCTCCATGCGCATCTACAAGGAAGAGATCTTCGGCCCGGTGCTGGCCTGCGTGCGCGCCCATGACTTCGCCGAGGCTGTGCAGCTGGTCAACGACCACGAGTACGGCAACGGCGTCGCCTGCTTCACCAGCGACGGCAATGTGGCGCGCGAGTTCGCCCGGCGCATCCAGGTCGGCATGGTGGGCATCAACGTGCCCATCCCCGTGCCCATGGCCTGGCATGGCTTTGGCGGCTGGAAGCGCAGTCTGTTCGGCGACACCCATGCCTATGGCGAGGAGGGCGTGCGCTTCTACACCAAGCAAAAGAGCGTGATGCAGCGCTGGCCGGCCAGCATTGGCAAGGGCGCCGAGTTCGTGATGCCGACGAGTCGCTGAAGACCAACAGCCCCGGTTCTGCGGGGCTTGCGGGGCGCGGTACTTCCGCTACCCTAGCGGGCCCATGCAGTACGCCGTTCCGCAAGACCCTGCCGTACCAGCCGCCACCGCGCTGGCCGAGTTGATAGCGCGGGCGCGCAGCGCGCAGAGCGAGTCGCGGCTGGAGGCGGGCCTCGCCCTGGCCGAGCAGGCCTGGGTTCAGGCCCTGGCCCTGAGCCAGATGGCCGAGCAGATCGAGGCCGGCCGCCTGCGCTGCTTCTTCCTGCTGCGGCGCGGCCAGCTGGCAGACATGCTGGCCGCCGCCGAGCGCCTGCTGCCCCTGCTGCGTGCTGGTGGCGCCAGCCCCAGCCTCTGCGAAGCACTGCGCTGGACCGCCCTGGCCGCCGCCGACCAGGGTGATTTCGAAACCGCGCTCGCCGCCGCCCAGGAGGCCAGCGCCGCCGCCAAGGAACTGGCCGACCTGCGCCTGGAAGCCGTGGCGCTGAACGCGCTGGGCATCGTCTTCGAACGCATGGGCGATCCCTGGCAGGCCGAGCGCCTGATGAACGAGGCCGCTGCCCTGGTGCGCGAGCAGGCCACGCCCTTCGAGCAGGTGGTGGCGCTGAACAACCTCTGGACCGTGGCCATGGGCGCTTTCCATCTGCTGCGCGAGAGCGGCCGCGAAGCCGAGTCGCAGCAAGCGTTGCAGCGTGCGCTGCAACTGGGCCGCCAGGTGCGCCCCCATGTGCGCGAGCTGGGCGACCCCTTTGCCGCTGCGCTGAGCGACAGCCACCTGGGCGAGACCTTGCTGCAACTGCGCCAGCTCGACGAAGCCGGCGTCTTCCTCGACAGCGCCCAGCAGTGCTGCCAGCAATACGGATTCCTGGCCCTGGCCGGCCGCGTCAGCTGCCTGCGGGCCGAGCTGGCCCAGGCGCGCGGCCATGCCGATGCCGCCTATGCCGCGCTGTCGCGGCTGCTCCAGGAGCTGGTCGGCAAGTCCAACCTGGCCGAGCTGCGGCGCCTGCATGGCACGGCCTACCGATGTGCCCGGCAACTGGGCCTGAACGAGGCGGCCCTGCGCCACCTGGAGGCCCTGACCGTGCTGGAGCGCCGCCGCGCGAGCGCCCAGCTGATCGCACAGTCGCGCTATGTCGCCAGCCGCATCGAGGCGCAGCGCCCGCGCGGTGGCGAGACCGAAACCGTCGCGAGGCCAGCGGAGGATGCAAGTGCGCTGCGCGACCCGCTGACCGGCCTCGGCAACCGCCGCCTGATGGAACAGCGCCTGCCCGAGCTGGTGGCCGAGGCCGAAGCGCGCGGCGCGCCACTGACGCTGGCCCTGATCGACCTCGACCATTTCAGCCGCATCAATGCCCAGCATGGGGCGGCCGTCGGCGACCGTGTGTTGCAGGCCTTGGCCGGCATGCTGCAAGACAACACGCGTGGCAGCGACCTGCTCTTGCGCTACGGCGGCGAGGAGTTCCTGGTCGTGCTGCCCGACACCGTGCCCGATCGCGCCTTCGAGGTCTGCGAGCGGCTGCGCCAATGCGTGGAGGGCTATGCCTGGTCCGAGCTTGCGCCGGGTCTGGACGCCACCCTCAGCATAGGCCTCGCCACTGCGCCGCCCCATTCGACCGACCTGCTGGTGGCCAGGGCCGAGAGCGCCATGTACCGCGCCAAGCACCTGGGCCGCAACCGCGTCGCCCTCGCCTAAAACTCCACGCGATTGCGTCCGGCCGCCTTGGCCCGGTACATCGCCTGGTCGGCCCTCAGCATCAGCGCCTCTGGATCGATGTCGTCGGCCACGGCCACGGCCACACCGAAGCTGGCCGTCATGTCGACGCGCTGACCCTGCCACTCGAGCGGCCGGGCCTGCAGAGCGGCGCGCATGCGTTCGGCGGCACAGAGGGCGCCCGGCAGGTCGCTCAGCGGCAGCAGCACGCCGAACTCCTCGCCACCCAGCCGGCCGAGCTGATCGGCCTCGCGCAGGCAGGCCTGCAGCACCTGCACCAGATGGCGCAGCGCCGCGTCGCCGCCAGCATGGCCGAGGCTGTCGTTGATGCGCTTGAAGTGGTCGATGTCCAGCACCACAAGGGCATGGCTGCGGCCCCGGCCCAGCTGGCCGTGTTCGGCGGCCAGCAGCTCGCCGAAGGCGCGGCGGTTCAGGGCATCGGTCAGCGCATCGCGCTCGGTCAGGCGGCGGATGCGCAGTATCAGCCGCATCAGCACCAGGAAGGCCAGCGTGGCATTGAGCACCAGGCTCATCAGCAGCACGGCCCACAGCCAGGCCAGGTTGCCGTCGTCGGCATCGCGCAGGTGTGTGTTGTGGCCGCTCAGCAGCAGGGCCAGGCGCAACAGCAGCAGGGCGGCCACCAGGAACAGCGGGCTGGCCAGCGCCAGGGCCAGGCCGGCCCGCGCATGCCGGCGCAGCCGCCGCCAGGCATCGACCGCGCAGACCAGGGTCAACAGCCCCATGGCGCCGAAGTTGATGATGGGCAGCCAGCTGCTGCCGAAGGGCACGGCGGCCAGCAGGACAGCGCAGAGCGCCAGCAACAGCGCGGTCGGCCACCAGGGGGTGCGCTCGCCCATCATGGCCGGCACGGCCTGGCGCATCAGCGCGAAGGCGGCGATGGCCATCAGGTTGGCGCCCCAGTAGGCCAGCCAGTCCCAGGCCAGGCCGCGCATCGCGTTGCCGCCCAGCGAGGCCGCCAACAGGGCGTTGGCCAGCGCGAGCAGCAGGGCCGGCCGGTGGCTGGCGTGAAGCACCTGGCTCAGCGCTGCCCACACCAGGGCCGACACCAGCAGGAACAGCACATTGGTGGCCAGCAAGGTCAGCGGCATGGCGTCCAGCATCAGTCCTCCCCATCGCCTTGGGGCAGGCTCAGCGGCGCCTCGGGGCTGCCGTCCTCGGCGTCGTCCAGGCCCTCGGCGCAAACCTGGTTGCGCCCGCCGGCCTTGGCCCGGTAGAGCTGCTGGTCGGCCTGCACCAGCACGGCCTCGGCGCGCAGCTCGCCAGGCCGGGCCTGGGCCACGCCGAAGCTGGCAGTGAGCGCAATGTCGCGGCTTTTCCAGGAGCAGGGGCTGGCCTCCAGCCGGGCGCGCAGCCGCTCGGCCACCTCGGCCGCCGCCGCCAGCTCGGTATGGGGCAGCAGCACGCAGAACTCCTCGCCACCGAGTCGCGCCAGTTCGTCCTGGCTGCGCAGGGCCCGGCCCAGCACATTCACCACATGGACCAGCGCGGCGTCGCCACCGGCATGGCCCAGGCGGTCGTTGATGGCCTTGAAGTGGTCGATGTCCAGCAGGAGCAGGCTGAACGGATGGCCGCGCTGCGACAAGGCCTGCAGCCGTTGCAGGCGGCGAGTGACGGCACGCCGGTTCAGCGCGCCGGTCAGCGGGTCGTGCAGCGAGAGCTGGCTGATGCGCGCAATCAAGCGGTGCAGGATCAGCGCAATCAGGCTCAGCGAGCTGGCCAGGCTCAGCAGCACCCACAGCCAGATCGCCAGCGCCGGCACCGTGGGCGCGGGGTCGGAGAGGGCTCGCCAGCCTCGCCAGGCCAGCGCCACGGCCATGGCGAGCGAGGGTAGTGCGAGGGGCAGCAGCCAGGGCCCGAAGCGCAGCGCGGCGGCGCCGACCAGGAGGTCTCGGCTGAGCAGCACCGCAATCAGCAGCATGGCCAGCGAGCCGGCCGCCAGCATCCCGGCGATGTGGCCATTGAGGCCCAGGCCCAGCACCGCCAGGGCCCCGCCGGCGCTGAGGGCCGCCACATCGGCCCAGGCGAAGCGCAGCCGCAGCAGGCGCCGCACGCCCAGGCACAGCAGGGCCAGGGTCAGCACGCCGAACAGCTCGGGCAGCCAGGGCCAGGTCTGCAGCGGTGAGCTGATGCGGCAGTCGTAGCAGCGCAGCGCGAAGACGCGGGCGAGGTGGGCGCCGGCCAGCAGCCAGCAAGCGCGGGGCGCGACGCGGAACACGCCGGCCAGCAAGGCCCAGGCCAGCACCGCCAGCAGGTTGAAGACGGCGTTGACCAGCAGGAGCGTGGTGGAGTCGAAGAACTGCATGCGTGCGGTTATCGAGTGCGCGCCATCATCGCCCAGGCGGCATCGCTGACACAATGCCGCCATGCATGGGATTGCCTTGATCACCGGCGCCAGTCGTGGCATTGGCGCGGCCATCGCGCGCCAGGCGGTGCAAGCCGGTTACGACATCGCGCTGAACTACGCCCGCGACACGGCCGCCGCCGAGGCCCTGGCTGCCGAACTGCGCGGCCTCGGCCGGCGCGTGCTGTGCGTGCAGGCCGACGTGGCCGACGAGGGCCAGGTCTTGCGCATGTTCGAGCGCATCGACGCCGAGCTGGGCCGGCTCACGGCCCTGGTCAACAACGCTGGCATCGTCGTGCCTGGTGCGCGGCTGCAGGACATGGGTGTGGAGCGCTGGCAGCGCGTCTTTGGCGTCAACGTGATCGGCAGCCTGCTGTGTGCCCGCGAGGCGGCGCGCCGCATGAGCACGCGCCAGGGCGGCGCCGGTGGCGCCATCGTCAACCTCTCCTCGCGCGCCGCCCAGTTGGGCTCGCCGGGGCTCTATGTGGACTACGCCGCCACCAAGGGCGCGATCGACAGCCTGACCGTGGGCCTGGCGCGCGAGCTGATCGAGGAAGGCATCCGCGTCAACGGCGTGCGCCCCGGCATCATCGAGACCGAGATCCATGCGGACAGCGGCATTGCCGGCCCCGAGCTGGCCGCTGCGGCTGCGCAGCTGCCGATCCGTCGCCTGGGCCGCGCCGACGAGGTGGCGGCCGCCGTGCTGTGGCTGCTGTCCGAAGCGGCCAGCTACACGGTGGGTGCGACGCTGGACGTGTCGGGTGGTCGTTAGCAGCTTGCGCCGGGCGCTACTTGCGCTCGACGATCAGCGCCGGCTGGCTCAAGAGCGCCTTGAAACGCTCGGCTGAATCCGCCGCCTCGGCGCGCGAGCCATAGGGTCCGGCCATCAGGCGGTTCAGGCCGCCTTCCTTGAACACGGTCAGCAGCGGTGCCAGCGCCGGCTCATTGCCGACCAGCAGGGTGCGGACCGCCTCTGCCCCATCCAGCAGCTTGAAGCTGCCGAGCTGCAGCCAGAAGCGATTGGTGCTGACGGGTTGATTCAGCGTCTCCCGCTGCGGGGCGCCCGCCTGCTCCTGCGCCACATAGACCGGTGGCGGCTCCTTGGCGTCGCGCTTCCAGGCACCGCTGCGTATCTGCTCGGCCGTCAGCCGCTCCACCTCTACCGGGGCCACGCCGCGCAGCAGGTCCAGCTTCAGCGCGGCCGTGTAGCTCAGGTCGATCACGCGGCCTGGATGGAAGGGCCCGCGGTCGTTGATGCGCACCACCACCTCGCGGCCATTGGCCGGGTTGCGCACCCGCGCGTAGCTGGGGATGGGCATGGTCGCGTGGGCCGCCGTCATCGCATACATGTTGTAGACCTCACCGCTGGCGGTGGGCCGGCCGTGGAACTTCTTGCCATACCAGGAGGCCAGGCCGCGCTCGACGAAGGCCTTGTCATCGACGAAGGGCTGGTAGCGCACGCCCTCGATCTCATAGGGCTTGTTGGGGCCACCGAGGCGCAGCAGCTCGACCTTGGGCACGGCGTCGGGCACGGTCAGCAGGTTGGGCGGCGGATTGGCCTCGGGGCCGTCGCGGCCGCTGGCCGGCGCCGTGGGTGCAGGCGCACGCGTGGCGCAGCCGCCCAGCAGGGCCAGGAGTGCCAGCAGCGAGATCAGGGCGGCGAGTCGGGGCATCGGCGGCGATGGTAGCCTCTGGCGCATGAGCGATTACGTCTTTCCTCCGCCACCGCAGCCCAGCGTGGCCGTGCGCGGCACGAGCGCCCGCTACGCCGTCTCCCGCATCTTCTGCGTCGGCCGCAACTACGCGGCTCATGCCCGCGAGATGGGCTCGGACCCGGACCGCGAGCCGCCGTTCTTCTTCT
Source organism: Pelomonas sp. V22 (assembly GCF_030014915.1). GTDB lineage: Bacteria > Pseudomonadota > Gammaproteobacteria > Burkholderiales > Burkholderiaceae_C > JAUASW01. Next base: position 21,087 of record NZ_JAGIXS010000008.1, on the reverse strand, counting down.
GCAAGCCGGCCTCGGCCCTGGCCGAGAGCGGCTCGACGATTCCCTATCCGCCGGGCACCACCAACTACCACTACGAGATGGAGCTGGTGATCGCCCTTGGCGCGCCGGTCTTCAAGGCCACGCCCGAGCAGGCGGCAGCCAGCATCTGGGGCTATGCGGCGGGCCTGGACATGACGCGCCGCGACCTGCAGAACGCCGCCAAGGCGACGGGCCGGCCCTGGGATTTCGGCAAGGCTTTCGAGCAGTCGGCCGTCATCACCGAGCTGGTGCCGGCGGCCGAGATCGGCCATCCGGTGGCCGGTGCAATCACACTGGCCGTCAATGGCGAGGAGCAGCAGCGCGGCGATCTTTCGGACATGATCTGGCGCACGGCCGAGGTCGTGGCCAATCTTTCGCAGTACTACCACCTGGGTCCGGGAGATCTGATCTACACCGGCACGCCCGAGGGTGTGGGCCCGGTCCAGCCCGGCGACCGGCTGGAAGGCCGGATCGAGGGCGTGGCCCGGCTTGCGCTGACAATCGGCGCTCCCGAATGAGCATGCTTGAGCATCATGTTTGACCACAACGAAACCCTGGCCGAGGCCCGCGAGCGCAACATCCGCGAAGCGCTGTTCGAGGACATCGGCGTCTGCGACTGGACCGCCCAGCTGGTGCCTGCCGGCCGCCGTGTACGCGCCCATGTGCGGGTGCGCGAGGACGCCGTGCTGTGCGGCCGCGACTGGTTCGAGGGCGTGTTCGCCGCGCTCGACGCCACGGCCCGCATCGAGTGGCAGTACGAGGAAGGGGCCGACATGGCGGCCGACACCGTGGCCTGCCGGATCGAGGCCGAGGGCCGCGCGCTCCTGTCGGCCGAGCGGCCGGCGCTGAACTTCCTGCAGCTGCTGTCGGCCACGGCGACGCTGACCCGTGAGCATGCGCGCGCCATAGCAGGCGCCAGCCCCAATCCGCGCGGCTGCGCCGTGCTCGACACCCGCAAGACGATTCCCGGCCTGCGCCTGGCGCAGAAGTACGCGGTGCGCGTCGGCGGCGGCGCCAACCAGCGCCTGGCGCTGTACGACGGCATCCTGATCAAGGAGAACCACATTGCCGCTGCCGGTGGCGTGGGCGCTGCGCTGCGGGCCGCCCAGGCCTTGAATGCGAGCGTGGGCATCCAGGTCGAGGTCGAGTCGATTGCCGAGCTGCGCGAGGCCCTTGATGCCGGCGCGGTCAGCGTGCTGCTGGACAACTTCAGTGAAGCCATGATGCGCGAGGCCGTGGCCCTGAATGCTGGCCGTGCGCTGCTCGAAGTCTCGGGCGGCGTGGCGCTCGACCAGCTGCGCTGGATCGCCGCTACCGGTGTGGACCGCATCTCCATCGGCCGCCTGACCAAGGATGTGAAGGCGGTGGACTATTCGATGCGGGTCGAGGGGCCGGCATGAAGGCGGCGGCTTGCCTGCTGGCCGTGCTCGCCCTGACCAGCTCGGCCGCACAGGCCGATGGCCTGGTCAGCAGCTTTGCCGTGGCGCGGCGCACGCCGGTGCTGGGCTGGGAGTTCGAGGCCGGCTACCGCCTCAAGGCCGGGCCAGTGGGGCTCAACCTGATGCCCGTCGGCGGCATCCTCTACCAGAGCGACACGGCCACGCGCTACCGCTCCGAGCAGCGCGGCAACAGCGGCTATGCCTGCGTGGACACGCAGAGCGGCAACACCACCTATGCCGGCTTCTGCGCCGGCCGTTTGAGCTACGCGGGCAGCGTCTCGGCCGATGTGCATCTGGGCCATGGCCTCTACCTCGGCGGTGGCTTCAGGCTCGGGCGCGAGAACGATGGCTTCGGCGTGCTGCGCCTGCAGGGTGAACGCCATGCGGTGGGCCTGCAGGTGCGTGTCGGGCCCAACTACTGGTCAGTGGGCGGCACGACCCGCTTCTAGCGCCTTACTTGTTGAACCAGTCCTCGTCCGGCAGCTTCTCGAAGGTCTTGCGCAGGCCTTCGCCCCAGCCCCGGCGCAGCTTGTTGAAGTAAGGATCGTCGGCCGTGATGCGGTGCGGCTCCGCCGGCGCGAAGCTGTCGGCCTTGTAGAGCAGCATGTCGATGGGCAGGCCCACCGAGAGGTTGCTGCGTATCGTCGAGTCGAACGAAATCAGCGTGCACTTGGCCGCTTCCTTCAGCGAGGTCTGCGGCTTGATCACGCGGTCGATGATGGGCTTGCCGTACTTGCTCTCGCCGATCTGGAAGTAGGGCGTGTCTTCGCAGGCTTCGATGAAGTTGCCCTGCGCATAGACATGGAAGAGCCGGGGTGCCTCGCCGCGAATCTGGCCGCCGACAATGAAGTTGCCGCCGAAGTCCACGCCCTGGCCCAGGGTCTGCGCATCGGCGTCGCGGGCTACCACTTCCTTGACCGTGCGGCCCACCAGCTCGGCCACGTCGTACATGGTCGGGCACTTGAACAGATGCGCTTCCTGGCCTTTCAGGCGCTGGGCCAGCAGGCTCACCACGCTCTGCGTCGTGGCCAGATTGCCGGCGCTGAGCAGCACGATGAGGCGCTCGCCCGGCTGCTCGAACACGCTCATCTTGCGGAAGGTGGCGATGTGGTCCACGCCCGCATTGGTGCGCGAATCGCTGGCGAACAGCAGGCCGGCATTCAGCCGCATGGCAACGCAATAGGTCATGGGCGCTGATTATCGGCAATCAGCTCAAGCAGCCTGCAGGTAGGCACCGCGTATCGCTTCGCTCAGGGCTGCCGACTCGTCAAGGAAGCCGGTCAGCCAGCCGTGCAGGCCTTGCTCCAGGATCTCGTCCACCGAGCCGTATTCCAGGCGCAGCGAGAGCTGGCCGGCCAGCTTCTTGACCACGCGGCCGGCGTCCAGTGCGCCGGGGTTGGCCTCGATCTTGGGCAGGATGGCAACGATTTCCTCGCAGCAGGCGCGCAGGGAGCGCGGCACGTCGGGCCGCAGTATCAGGAGCTCGGCCACGCGGCGGCCTTCCAGGCTGTCGCGGTAGATCGCGTGGTAAGCCTCGAAGGCCGAGAGCGAGCGCAAGAGCGCATTCCAGGCGTAGAAGTCGGGCGCACTCTCGCTCGGCGCTTCCACCGGTGCCAGCGTCTCCACCGCAGGCTCGATCAGCTGCGACTTCACGTCCAGCAGGCGCGCGGTGTTGTCGGCCCGCTCGATGAAGGTGCCGAGGCGGATGAACATGTAGGCGTCGTTGCGCTGCAGGGTGCCGTAGGTGGCGCCACGGAACAGGTGCGAGCGCTCCTTCACCCAGTCGAAGAAGCTCGACACGCTGGGGATGCCGCGCTTCGGGAACGTGCGGCCCTCCAGCCAGGTGCTGTTGATGGCCTCCCACATCTCGGCCGTGATCTGGCCGCGCACCGCATGGGCGTTCTCGCGCGCCGAGCGCAGGCAGCTGAGCACCGAGGCCGGGTTGTCGAGGTCCAGGGCCATGAAGTTGAAGAGATGCTCGGCGTCCAGCTGCGGATGGCGCGCGCTGTAGGCCTGCAACGCGCCGGTCACGGCCAGCGGCGCGGCCAGCTCGGTGCGGGCGCCGTGCGATTGCGGCAGGAGCGAGAGCGACTGCGTGACGTCCAGCATGCGCACCAGGTTCTCGGCGCGTTCGACGTAGCGGCTCATCCAGTAGAGCTGGGAGGCGGTGCGAGAGAGCATGTCAGGCCTCCAGGATCCAGGTGTCTTTGGTGCCGCCGCCTTGCGACGAGTTCACCACCAGCGAGCCTTCCTTCAAGGCCACGCGCGTGAGCCCGCCGGCAACCATCGTGATCTCTCTTCCGGTCAGCACAAAGGGCCGCAGGTCGATGTGGCGCGGCGCGATGCCGCTCTCCACGAAGGTCGGGCAGCTCGAGAGGCACAGCGTCGGCTGGGCGATGTAGTTGCTCGGGTTGGCCTTGACCCGCAGCTTGAAATCCTCGACCTCGGCCGCCGTGGAAGCCGGCCCCACCAGCATGCCGTAGCCGCCGGCGCCGTGCACCTCCTTCACCACCAGGTCCTTCATGTGGGTGAGCACATGGTCGAGGTCGGCGCTCTTGCGGCATTGCCAGGTCGGCACGTTGTGCAGGATGGGCTCCTCGCCCAGGTAGAAGCGGATCATGTCCGGCACATAGGGGTAGATGGACTTGTCGTCGGCCACGCCGGTGCCGATGGCATTGGCCAGGATCAGGTGGCCCTTCTGGTAGACCGAGAGCAGGCCCGGCACGCCCAGCATGGAATCGGCGCGGAAGGCCAGCGGGTCCAGGAAGGCATCGTCGATGCGGCGGTAGATCACGTCCACGCGCTTGGGGCCGACCGTGGTGCGCATGTAGAGCCAGTCGTCCTTGACGAAGAGGTCCTGACCCTCGACCAGCTCGACGCCCATCTGCTGGGCCAGGAAGGCATGCTCGAAGTAGGCGGAGTTGAAGGGCCCGGGCGTCAGCACCACGGCCGTGGGGTTCTCCATGGGGCTGGCGTGGCGCAGCGTGTTGAGCAGCAGCGTGGGGTAGTGCGCCACCGGTGCCACCGCATAGCGCGAGAACAGCTCGGGGAAGAGCCGCATCATCATCTTGCGGTTCTCCAGCATGTAGCTGACGCCGCTGGGCACGCGCAGGTTGTCCTCCAGCACGTAGTAGCCGCCGTCCGAGTGGCGTATCAGGTCCACGCCGGTGATGTGGGCATAGATGCCATGCGGCAGGTCGAGGCCCTGCATGGCCTTCTGGTACTGGGCATTGCCGAGCACCTGCTCGGCCGGGATCAGGCCGGCCTTGAGGATTTCATGGTCGTGGTAGATGTCCCAGAGGAAGCGGTTCAGCGCCGTGACGCGCTGGCGCAGGCCTTTCTCCAGCATCGTCCATTCGGAGGCGGGCACGATGCGCGGCACCATGTCGAAGGGAATCAGGCGCTCGGCGCCGGCCTCGTCGCCATAGACGGCGAAGGTGATGCCGACCTTGTGGAACAAGAGGTCGGCCTCGGCCCGCTTCTTGGCCAGGGTCTCGGCCGACTGGGCATGCAGCCATTGGCCGAAGGCGCTGTAGTGGTCGCGAAGGGCGCCATCGGCCCTCAGCATCTCGTCGTGATGGCCGGGGGGCGGCAGGGTCAGCGTGTGCATTTCAAATCACTCCAGCTAGCGAGCTAAGCAATGCAAGCCCTGTGCCTGCTGAACGCAGGGCCTCCGCTTGGCAGCATGAACCGGATTGGTGCCGGACGCCAGGGTGCCCCTTGCTGGTGCGAGGGGCGGGCTGCGACTTGGTGCATCCCTGGGCAAGCCCTAGGCGGGCGGCCTTCGCCCACTTGGAACAATGCCCGCATGAACGAACATGCTCCCTTGCACACCGCCGGCGGCCAGCCGACCCTTTCCAAGCACCGCGTGGAGGCCTTGCAGGATGGCGTCTATGCCATCGCGATCACCCTGCTCGTGCTGGAGTTGAAGCTGCCGGATCACCACGGCCTTCACAGCCAGGCCGATCTGTTGCGGGCCCTGGTGGACCTGATGCCGCGCCTGGGGGCCTGGCTGATCAGCTTCTTCGTGCTGGCCATTTTCTGGGCCTCCGGTCATCGGGCCATGCACTGGCTCAAGGTGGTGGACAGCAAGCTGGTGTGGATCAACATCGTGACCCTGCTGTTCGCCAGCTTCATGCCCTTTGCTTCCGGCCTGATCGGCGAGTTCCCGCAGTTCTTTGTCTCGCAGGCGGTCTATGCCGCGACGATGGGCGCCCTCGGCCTGTGCGCACTCTGGCAGCTGCGCTACCTGACGGCCCATCCAGAGCTGTGCCACCAGCCGATGCCGGAACTGCTGCGCAAGGCTGCGCAGCTGCGCTGCACGGGCGTGGTCGCCACGGCGGCCTTGGCCGCCTTGATTGCCTGCTGGCAGCCGGTGTTCGCCCCCACGGCGTTCATGCTGATGTGGGTGTTCGGCGCCCTGAGTCGCCGCATGATGAAACAGGGGCACGTGGCGGCCGCTTAGCCGGAAAAAAAAGAGCCCCGGACCCTGTGGGACCCGGGGCTGAATCCATCCTTGGGGGATAGAGGAGACAACAGCAATTGCCTCACTATTAGCAGGCGGCGTGCCAGGTCTTGCTCCATTGGGCGATATGCGCCACGCGATTCAGAGTTGCTTGAAGCGGTGTGAGTAGGCGGGGCTGACCTCCAGCGACTCGGCCCGGCTCTTCAGCGCGATGCTGAGCTTGCCGCTCAGGGCCCGGCTGACCGACTTGATCGCATGGGCGTTCACGATGGTCGAGCGGTGGACCTGCCAGAAATGCTCGCCGTCGAGGCGCTGTATCAGCTCCTTCAGCGGCACCGAGATCAGGGCCTCGGTGTCGGCCGTCACCACGGCCACGTATTTGTTGTCGGCGCGGAAATAGACCACGTCGTCCACCGTGATCAGCTGCAGCTCGCGGCCGCGCTGCACGGTGATCCAGCGCAGCGGCTCGGGGCTGGCCGGCGCGGCCTGGGCCTGGAGCCCGCCCAGGTCGGCCGGCGGCTGCGGCAGGCGCTCTTTCAGGCGCAGCAGGGTCTTGGCCATGCGGGCCGGGTCCAGCGGCTTGAGCAGGTAGCCGACCGCGCCTTCGTCGAAGGCCTGCACCGCGTAGCGCTCGTGGGCGGTGATGAAGACCACATGGGCGCGCCGGCCGATGAGCTGGGCCACCTCGAGGCCGGAGAGCCCCGGCATCTGCACGTCGAGGAAGCAGACCTCGGGCTGCAACTGCTCGACGAGGCGCAGTGCCTCGTGGCCGTCGCGGGCCATGGCCACGACCTGGGCCTCGGGCCATTGGCGCAGCAGCTCCTCGCGGATCTCGGTGGCGAGCAGGGCTTCGTCTTCGGCGATCAGGATGCGGGTCATGGGGGCGTTGGGGCTGAGGCGGCGATGGGCCAGCTGAGTTTGAACAGGGGCAATACGTCCTGCTTGTCTTCGAGCCGCAGCGAGGCCTGCTCGCCGTGCACGGCCTGCAGGCGCCGCGCGAGCTCCTGCAGCGGCACGCGTGCGGCGGCGGCCCGGGCCCGTTCGGCATCGGGCCCCAGGGCCTGCAGCTGCAGTTCGGCGCGGGCGCCGCTCGCCAGCAGGGACAGGCTCCACAGCGACTGGCCTTCGTCCAGCAGCGGGCGCACCAGGGGCAGCAGCACCAGGGGCGCGAGCGGCCAGTCGGGCGGGTCGTTGAGGCCGGCCAGGTGCAGCCGCTCGGTGTGCAGCGCATCGGCGCTCATCAGGCTGGCGTAGGCGCGCAGCGCGTGGACCTCGCGAGCCAGCGTCGACAGCTCGGCCTCCACGTGCGGCTGCAATGCGCGCAGCCAGGCGATCAGCGCGGCCAGCCGGGCCTGGGCGCGTTCGGGTTGCTCCAGCAACTCCCGGTCCAGCGTGGCGAGCCGCTCCGACAGCAGCGCCGGGTCGACGCGAGCCTGCAGCGCCAGCAACTGAGCGGCGGCCAGCTTGCGCTCGCGCTCGGCAGCGTCGTCCTGCAAGGCCTTCAAACGCGCCTGCACACGCTTCGAGAAGCGCTGCTGCACATAGACCGTCATGCCGAGTGAATGCCAGATGAAGCTGCTGCCGGCCAGATTGAAGTCTTCCTTGCTGCCCCACCATTCCACCTTGCCCAGCACCGGGTAGAGCGAGGGCGCGATGACCCAGACGCCGAGGCCTATGGTCAGCAGCACCACGCCGGGGTAGGCCAGCCAGGCGGGCAACTGGCCCGCATCGACACGTTCGTTGGCGAGCCGCGTGAGCAGCACCGCTGGCAGACCGAACTGCAGCACGTTGTAGGTGAGCGCGTTGAGCAGCCCGTCGGCGAGGTTGTTGTCCAGGGGCGTGCCATTGGCCACCAGGGTGCCGCCGCCCACCAGCAGCACCCAGCCGAGGTCGCCGAGCTTGAGCTTCAGGCCCATGGCAACTGCACCCGGGCAATCAGGCCTTGCGGCTGGTTGAGATGCAGGCTGAGCCGGGCACGCGGGCCATGCAGGGCCGCGAGGCGTGCACGCAGCGTGGCGAGGCCGGTGCCGCCGCCGCTGCCGGGGCTCATGCCGGCGCCGGTGTCGGCCACTTCCAGCAGCAACTGCTGGGCCTGCTCGGGATCGGGAATCGCCCGCACGCAGATCTCGCCGCCCTCGACCCGGGGCGTGATGCCATGCTTGATTGCGTTCTCGGCCAGGGTGAGCAGGCAGGTGGAGGGCACGATGACCTGCTCGAGACCCGGCGCGATGTCAAAGTGCAGCCTCAGCCGGTCCGGCCCGATGCGGCGCTGGTGCAGGGCCAGGAAGGCGCGCACCAGGTCCAGCTCGCGGGCCAGTGGCGTCTCGGCCTGGCGCAGCTCGGGCAGGGCCGCCGCCAGGTAGACACGCAGATCGGACAGCATCGCGCGGGCCGCGAGGGTGTCGGTGTGGGCCAGGCGGCGCAAATGAGCCAGGGTGTTGAAAAGAAAGTGCGGCTCCACCTGGGCCTGCAGCAGGGCGGTGCGTGCCTGGTCCAGCTGGCGGGACAGGTCGGCCGTGTTTTGGCGCAGCGATTCCGCGTCCGTCTCGCCGCGCCGCCGGCGCTGGCGGTACTCGGCCGCCAGGCAGGCCACCGCCGTGATGCTTGCTTGAATCTGCAGGTCATACAGGCTGCGCGGCAGCACGCCATTGTTTGACAGGCCGAGCAGGGTGCCGATCAGCGGCGACAGCAAGGTCAAGCCGAAGATCTGCAGCCCCAGTGCACGCGGACGGTGCTCGGCGTTGCCGGGCAGCAGGCGCTGCGTGAGGCTGGCCAGCAGCCACAGGCACCAGATCCAGGTCGACACACCCAGGCCGATATGGGCCCGGTCGCGCAGCCGCACGCCGCAGTCATCGCCGTCAATGAGCCGGCAGCCCAGCAGGCTGGGCACCACCCAGGCCGCGCCCAGCAACAGGCACAGAGCGGCTGCGATCAGCTGGTCGCGGCGTTCGGGGCGGCTCGGCAGCAGCGAGGCAAGGGCCATGGATGGGTGGGGGTGGTCTTCAGCGCGATTCTGAAATGGCCACGACCGGTGCGCTGGCCTTGGCGAGGCTGGCAGGAGGGGCGGGGTCGGCGAAACGGATATTAAGCACGTAACGCTGCGGCGTGCCGCCCTTGCAATCCAGCGAGTAGAGCGCGGTGCGCACTTGGCCGCGGTAGAGCCGATGCCCGTCTACCCAGAGCGGCTGCACGCGGCCCTTGGCATTGACCTCGAATTCGGCCCGCACCTCGCCCTCACGGCCGATGCGCTGCATGCTGCTGGCAAGGAGCTCGGGCAGTTGCTCGGCTGCCAAGGGGCAGGCGGCGGGGGCGCTTGGCGCTTGCGGGGCGGCCAGGGCGGTGCCGCAGGCCAGCATTGCAAAGCTGGCAAGGGTGGTGCGCAGGGATGATTTCATGAAGGGCTCCTCGGTGCGTGGTGATGAAGTGCCGCGAAGTTACGCAGCGCTGCTGCGCCGGTCAGCCCATGTCAGACGAAGCCCGGAAACCACCCGACGAAGCGGGCCAGGGTCCGGACGGCGGTCGGGCGAATTTGCTACGCTGCCGGCAGCCGCCAGCGGGCGGTTCGCCGTCAGGCCATCACGAGAGGGAGAAGAAGGAATGAACAGCTGGAAGTCATGGGGAGTTCTCGGCCGCCGCGCGCTACTCGGCGCGACCCTGGCCCTGTCGGCACTGGCCTGTGCCGGCACCAAGGAAGAGATCCAGGCCGACATGCGCGCCGGGCGCTGGGAATCGGCCGACAAGCGACTGGTCGAGACGCTGGCCAAGCACCCGGGCAACGCCCTGGCCCACTACTGGCGCGCCCAGACTCAGCTGCACCTGGGCCATGCCGACAGCGCGCGCAGCGAGCTGCAAAAGGCGATGGAGCTGGATCCCTCCGAACGCTTCTCCGGCGACAAGGCCCGCCTGGCCCAGCTCAAGGAACGCCTGGGCCTGGGCAACGGCGGCGGTGCTGAGGTGCTCAGCGCGCCGGCTGAAGAAGCGCGTGTGCAGCCGGCCGAACCGGCACCGCGCGTGGAGCCGGCCGCCGCCGCGAGGCCGGCCGTTGAGGTCGCGCCGGTTCGCGAAGCCAAACGCTCTGGCGGCCTGGGCCTGGGCAGCATGCTGCTGATCGCGGCGCTCATCATCGTGCCGGTGGGCTACCTGCTGTTCCGCAAGCAGCGCGACGTGCTGCGCCAGGACGACCGCGAGCAATGGCAGGGCCGCATCCGCGAAACCCTGGGGGACCTGGACAACGCGCTGCGCGCCAGCGACGCCAATCAGCAGCTCAGCCCCGAGGCCAAGCTCGGCAACTACGACCGCGTCCGCCAGGCCAAAGCCGAACTGGACAGCGCCCTCGGCGCCTTGCCACGCACCACCGACTTCGAGCCGGTGGCCCGCATCGTCGAACGCAGCCAGGACCTGGCCGCCGACCTGCGCGGCGAGCAGCGCCCGAGCGACCGCCGCCGCGAGCAGGAGGCTGCCAAGCTGGCCTACGAGCGCGATATGCGTGCTCGCGAGATGGAGGCGCGGGCCCAGCAGGGCTATGGACAGCCGGTGGGCGCCGGCGGTTCGTCCATCCTTCCCACGGTGGCTGCCGTGGCCGTCGGCGCCGCCCTCGGCAGCGCCATGAGCCAGAGCCATGCCGGCACCCGCCACAGCAGCCGCGATGACGAAGACGAGATGCGCCGGCGTGATGCCGAGTACGACCGCATGGCCGGCAGCGGCTCAGGCAGCTCGGGCCTGGATCTGGGCGGCAGTGGGGACAGCAGCTCGGACTGGGACAGCGGTGGCAGCTCGGACACCGGTGGTGGCGGAAGCGACAGCTTCGACTGAATACTGTTTATTCATACAGTTGTTGCGCTAGACTGGCCGCATTCGTCGGTGACCAGGAGCGCCCATGCTTTTGAACTTGAATGACCCGGACAGCATCGTCGGCTGGTGGCTGACCTTCCCGGAGCGGCATGATGCCTATCTTGAGTACGTGGCCCGGCATTCGCCACAGTTCGGCCCGGCCATCCGCCAGGCGCGGCAGCAGCTCCGGGCCGATCCGCACTGCCGGGCTCTGCTTGAGCAGGCCGCCGAGATGGCGCGCCGGGCGCCCCAGGTCCAGAGCGAACCTGAGGACGAAGACGACGCGGTCGATTTGCCGGTCTCCGCCTACCTGGAGATGGCGCACTGAATGCGCCCTGGGTGGGTCCGGGTTGAATGATTGCAGTTGCCGTGCGTCGCCTTGATGGCTCGGTATTGGGCTTGGTTGCAGCGGCGGCCAGGCCCTTTTTTGCTGCTTGAGGCTGCGCGCTTGTCAGGGCTTGCGCCGGTTTGCGGTGGCCCCGGCGTAGTCCGCCTGACACTTGTCCCGGGGGACGTCGACACCCTCGTAGCACGCGACATGCAGCAGATGCGACACCGGATGTTCGGTGCCGCAGAAGCGCTTGGCGCGGGCGATGCTGTAGGGTGTGTCGCCCCAGACGTTGCGCACCACCACCCGAGCATTGGCATCAAGCAGCATCCGCACGGCCAGCATCAGTTTTTGCCGGTCGTGTCCCGGGTTCCACTCGCAGATTTCTACGATGAAATGCAGCGCCGCAGTGCCCTGGTTGTCGAACGGCGTGTTGGGGTCCCAACCCATGTTGAGCAAATGGCGGATCTTCTGCAGGTCCAGCTCACGCAGGGCATCCCGGGCCTCGAGTTGGCTGACTGCAGGGCTCGAGCCGGCGGTGGCGCTTTGGCGGAGCGCTTGTGTTGCGAAGCCGAGCAAGCCGATTGCCAGCAGGACGCTGGCGAGCATCCCGCCCCAGTACCAGGGGCGCTGAACGGCTCGCCGGTGCGGGGTCTGGTCCCGGGCCAACCCTGGCGTCGGCAGTTCACGCAGGGGCGCCGTCTGCGGTAGCTCGGTCAGATCCAGGGTCACCGGCACGGCCAGTTTGTAGCCAACCCGCGGCACGGTCAGGATCGTGCTGTCGCCAGCCTCACCCAATGCCCGGCGAACCTTCAAGACGGCGGTGGCGAGCGAGGCCTCGACCACGGAGACGCCGGGCCAGACGGCAGCCAGCAGCTCTTCCTTGCTGACGGTCTCGCCGGCACGGAGCAGCAGCTCGTGAAGCAGCTCCATTGGCTTGGCCTCGATGGGGACTTCACGGCCACCGACGACAAGCGTCCAGCTTCGCTCGTCGAGCACTGCAGAAGCGAAGCGCCAGCGCCGCCCCTGCCGCCGGTGTGCTGAGTCGTTTCGCGCGCCCATCGCTGTTCTTCAGAGATCTTTCAGAGATTCTTCAGGGCTTGATCATGACAGAGGCGCCTTGCCATGGGCACCCTCCGCGAATGCGCGCATCTACCGATGGCGCATCCAACCAACCCCTGCGGGTCACAACCGGAGAGCGTGATGAAAGAGATCAAGAGGGCCACCCCCAAAATGCCGTCGAGCCGTGCCCCCGTGGCAGCGCTGTTCAGCGCCGTGTTCCTGTCTGGGCCGGGATGTGGTGGTGGAGACGGTGCTGCGGTGTCGCCAGCGCCGGCCCCAGCCCCAGCTCCAGCCCCTGCCCCTAAGTTGACACTGAGCGGTACGGTGGCCAAGGGCAAGGCGCTCGCGAATGCGCAGGTCAGTGTCAAGTGCGCCAGTGGCAGCGGCACGGCCACGAGCGGCAGCGACGGGCGTTACAGCCTGGACATCAGTGCCGCCACGTTGCCCTGCGCCGTGCGAGCCCGAAGCGCCGATGGCACGGAGACTTACTACTCGGTGCTTGCCGGCAGTGGGGCGGGGGCCGGGAGCAGCACGCTCAATGCCAGCCCGCTGACGGAGCTGGTGGTGGCGCGCCTCGCGGGCAGCAGCACCGCCAGCTATTTCGACGCCTTCGGTGCTAGCAGCAGCGTGAGCAGCGCTAGCGTGAGCCAGGCCATTGCCACGGTCACCAGCCTGCTCGCCGGCAAGGTGGACCTGGGCACACTCAACCCGATCAGCGATCCGTTGGTAGCGGCCAGCAGCGGCAGCGCGGGCAATGCCCATGATCAGCAACTGGACGCCCTTGGCGCCGTCCTGAGCACGGCACGCAGCAGCGTGGCCGAGCTCAGCGCTGCGCTGGCCGTCAGCGGCGCGACGCCGGCGGTGGCGAAGATGCTGTTGCAGCCTGCGGCAGTGGCCTGCCCGGCGCTGCGCAGCGGGTCCATCCGCCTGATCAATCCCCGCGAGACCGATCCGCCGTGGAAGGCGCATGTGGCCAGCTTTGACGCCACGAGCATGCGCCTGACGCTGTTCAACGGACAGGTCGTCACACTGCCGGCCGCCGATGCTGGAACGCCTTGCAGCTATACCTTTGGTTCCAACCGCTTGATGGTCAGCAGCGCCGGCCTCTGGTTCCTTTTCAACAGTGAGAACGGCAGCCGCCCGATGGCATTTGGCCTGCCCGAGCAGACCCTTCCGGTGGCGGAATTCGCTGGCGTCTGGTCGACTTTGTGGACCGGCACGGATCGTCAGGGCGGGATCGAGGGCGTCTACACCGAGCCCAACGAGACCGAGTTCGACGCCAGCGGCACGCAAACCGCCTCGCGCGTCTGCATCAACCTCACGCCCTGCTCGAGCGATACGCCCCGCGCGCGCATCGCCAGCAACCCGGCTGGGGGGTTCGATGCCCTGGTGAGCGGCAGCGCCCTGGCCCGCTTCTACATGTTCAAGTCGCCAGGGGGAGAGTTGCTGATGCTGGCGGCGGCCAACGATGCATCGAGTTGGCTGATCGGCACGCGCACCGTTGCCCCTAAGGTCTCAACAATGAGCAACGCAAGCGCAAAGAAAGCGAGTGGAGAGTTCGCCGCCCGAACGATGTGCGAACGCGTAGAGATCATTGACTTGGCCATGCCTTGAGCACCCGCCGAGTCTTGTGGTTGTCCCGCCCTATGCGGCTCCTCTCCTTCAATCTCAATCGGCATTGGTACTTGCTACCCAACGATTGAGGCACCCGGTGGCCTACGGCGGAACGCCGTTGGTCGTCCGGTTGAGCCGCGAGCGGCGGCTTGCCGACGCGAGTCGGCTCGAGCGACTGGTTAGGTCGCCGCAAACCCCGATAGTAAGAACCTGTCCAGAGCACAGTTCTACTTTGTCCGGCTGCGCATGCTCTGCTTGAGGAAATCAGCAACCGCAGGGTCATTTTTTTCCAACTCCCAGTTCCCATCCTGAACCGATTTCGCGTAGTCGATGCAGAGGCTTGCCTTGGCCTCGGCAGGCTCGATGAGCTTGATAGGCGTGAGAAGGGCTGTCAGTTGAGCGTCAACCGTCTGCGGAACAACGACCTCAAACAAGTTCTTTATGCCTGAACGCTGGCTCGCAGTCGCAGTCGGGCTGGACGCCATTCGAAGGAGTTCACTCTTCAATCGCTTGTTCTCTTCCAAGAACCCGTCATGTCTCGCCTCCCACCCTGCAAGGGCGGCCTCTCCCGCACGTCGAGCCGCTTCGCCGTAGACGGCGCATTTCGAGAAGAGCCCCTTCAGAATCTGCCGGCCGGCCTCCGGTGAAACGGCTGCCGCTCCCGCAAGCTCCGCCGGGCTGTTGTACTTAAGCCGTTGCGCATCTGAGCATTGAGGCTGAACAAGCAGCACCAGCAGCCCGATCAAGCCGACGTTCTTTACGAGCATCAAATTACCTAAGGTTCGTTGAAATTGCGAGAGCCCATTCGTCAACTCGAGCACTATGCATTGCAAGCCACAAAGCATTGCGACCTAACGTTTGAATTCAGCGGCTGCCGGAGGCAGTCCGCTGCAATGACGGGTTAGCTTTGTGCGTCCAGTGAGTCGCCCCGCGGGGGCTCGCGTTGAGCCAAGAACTCATCAATCGGTTCAGATCTGTATCTGAGGATTGAGCTCCGGGCATCACTTTCTTCAAGGAGAGCATCCACAATGGCCTCTCTGGAACGACTTTCAACCCTTTGGAAAGACGCCCAGTCACGTTGCAGTGACTCAAACACGCGAGGCGGAAGACGCATGATGTAGAAGGTTCCGTCAGCACGGACCAAGAACATTCGTGCAGATATAAGTCGATTCGGCTCTTCCGCTATTCGCGTTTCAACGATTCCAGCACGCTCGAGTAGTTCATCCCATCCGATGTTAGAGAGCAGCAGTGCCTTTTGATCTACGTCGCGGAGACCTGAAACAAAGTCGATTAGGTGCCGAAACTGCACCGCACCTTTAGCCGTGTCTCGAAGGCCAGGCGTAGCCAGAGACGCTAGAACGACCGCTTTCAGATCCTCAATTCGTTCCGAGAAGTCGCGATAGCGGCGAGCTTCAGCAGTTCTCGTCTGCGACTCCTCCAGTAGACGCTGGAACAGCTGTGACCATTGCGAGACCAGATGGAGTCGTATTTCCTCAAGCCTCGAGAATCCGATAACGCTATTCCCAGTGAGGCGGTGGGAAAGAAAATTAATGAATTCAAAGATGTACTTCGCGGTTTCCTTCTTTTGAATGGAAGGGAAGACCATTTGATCGACAACCAGGGGGTTGTCCTTGTTTTTCTCGTAGACGAGGTGATCGTGTAGAACTCGCTCGTCGACGAAGGCGTAGACAGGAACAGCCGATTCGACGGCCTTGATTACCTCAAGCTGGGTTATGGACAGCTTTTCCTTGGCTAGAACTGCTGTGGGGCTGCTTGACATGCCTGCGACCGCGTCCCAGTCGACGGACGCCAGTGCGGCGGGGACTGCCGTTCCCCCGAAGCGGGATCCAATGATTAGCACCACAACGTCACAACCCACTACTTCTTTAACGCAACTGTCATGCGTGTGCAATCTCGGATCGAACAAGACGTCGGAGTAGTCACTCATCACCGGCTCGTAGCCGCAGTTGACTATGAATGGACGCAGCTCTGACCGGACTATGTCGAGGTCGTAGCAGGTGGATGAAACAAAAACTCGAAGTCGTGCCACAGAGACTCCTCACAAAGCTAACGTTGAAGCTGAGCCGCGAGCGGCGGCTTGCCGACGCGAGTCGGCTCGAGCGACTGGTTAGGCGTCACGGCTTGACAACCTCTGGTGGCGCTTCAACGCCGATGAACTGCCTGAGATACATGGTGCTGGGTTCGTCGCTATCGATATCCATGACGTCCTCCGCTGCGCCGGCTTCGTGCGCAAGACTAATTACGAAATCGCGGTCAATTTCGCGTCGAAGCTGAACACTAAAAGAAACAACTGCCTCTACGTCTTCATACCACCCATCCACCTCGCGACCAACGTCCGGCAGTGCGAGGTTGAGGCCAAGCTCTCCTTCTCCGTCCTCGCGCATTTGGCTCACCGCCCAAACATCCGAGCACTTCCAACTCCGAGATGAGATGAAGGCATTCACGGCTTCGGCGACGGCAGCCGCGTCAACGGTCGATTCACCGGGTAAGACGTACGAGGAAAGGATATGTGCGGGCATTCTTGACGCCTAACGTTGAAGCTGAGCCGCGAGCGGCGGCTTGCCGACGCGAGTCGGCTCGAGCGACTGGTTAGGCCACACTTTTCGCCCTTGAGAGTGCAAGTTGGAGAGAACCATTAGCGCCCGGCACATTCTTCTGTCTTCTTCCTGCGCAGTGATCTGTTCTCCAGGATCAAAGCGACATTTGAAATGAGTAGCAACCCAATAAACGCCTTGTCTTGAAGCGCGTAGAAATAGGCCCAGGCGAGAACTGCGGCAGCAAGCCCACACAATAGAAGCATGGATCGATCAGTAAACGTGCTCATGGATTCTTTCGAGATAGCAGCGCGTGAGGCCTAACCTTGAAGCTGAGCCGCGAGCGGCGGCCTGCCGACGCGAGTCGGCTCGAGCGACTGGTTAGGCGGCTGCATCGCCCGGACCGTAGAAGGTATGCCCTGTGTTGCGGAAGCGCAGCCAGGCGATGAACGAAGACCGCTGGACTGACTCGATCTTGAGTTGCGGCGGTCCACCGATGTTGTTGGATTTGTATTCCGGCTCAAGCCACTGAGCTTGAACCATTGCGCATGCAGCGAGCTCGGCAGCTTCCTCATTCGCGGCCCGAACAATTCGAGTGGTGTAGAAGCCGACGATTGCATTCTCAGGATTCTCGTCAGGGATGAGCACATCAGCGCCATGGAGCATCACCTGGAAGTACGGCATCGGTTTTTTGCTGCAGCCTAACGTTGAAGCTGAGCCGCGAGCGGCGGCTTGCCGACGCGAGTCGGCTCGAGCGACTGGTTAGGCGTATGGCTAGTAGTCAGACCCATGATCGCAAATCTCTAGCTTCAACCCCATCGCCGACTCAATTGCGCTGCGCCTTGACATGACCCAATCAACAGCCTCTGCGCTATAGGTCAAGGAGTGAAGCAGCGTAGTTGGTACTCGATTCGCCTTTATCTGCGCCTCTAAAGCAAACCATCCTTTCCCCTTGGCCGGTCGCATGAAGTCCAGCGTAAGGCGCACAACGTCCTCTGCCTCAAGCACGATCACTTTGCTGCAGCGAGCAATGCCAATCGTGAGGGATCTCTCATCGCGCCAACAAACCAAGTGACCAGGATTGATTTCCGCCAAGGCCTCAACGACTGCTGTCGGAACTCCGGAGTGACCGCCAATAGCCGATGGAATTTCAAGCGGGAGATCATCGCTATCGCAGAGAACTTCTACGCGAACCATTTGAATACGCCTAACGTTGAAGCTGAGCCGCGAGCGGCGGCTTGCCGACGCGAGTCGGCTCGAGCGACTGGTTAGAGGGCAACTTGAACCTCGCGGACAAATGGTGAAACGACCCTAGCAGCCTCGGCTGGCACTGCCTGCAGCAGGCAGTGCGGCGCGTTGATTTGTACCACCGAGACCAATGGCAATACCCCCTGGATATGCACCGAGGCGCTAGCCGGCACCAGACGATCATGGGACGCCCGCAAATACAGACACGGCACCTTCACAGCAGCCAGCATGGCCGACACATCGACTGAAGCCACTGAACGCAGCCTCGCTCGAAGAACCTTCGGCGCGACTCGCCGCACAGCGCCCGCAATTGCAGCGCGGAGAGCGGTTGACCCAAAGGAGCCGAGCAAAGCCCAGCTGAGTGCGGCGGACGGCGACCAGCGGAGCGGAACAAGCGGAAGAAGGCTCTTGAGTGGCTCCAACGCGGGGCGAGGATTACGGGCGAACGTGCAGCACAGGATGACCCCGCGCAAAAGTGGAGGGGCCTCCGCAGCGAGTGAGATGGCAATGGGACCCGAGAAGGACTCACCAAGAACGACGTAGGGTTCGTCGATAGGGAGAGAACGCCGCGTGAGCGCCAGCAGCTCTTCATAGCCAAGCTCCTGGTCAGTCGGATAGCGGACGACTTGAGTCGTGAATTGGTCTCCAAGAGCTTCCAAGAAAGGTGCGAACAGATCGCCTGTTCCATCCATCCCAGGAAGTAGCACTAGCGTTGGCATTGCCCTCTAACGTTGAAGCTGAGCCGCGAGCGGCGGCCTGCCGACGCGAGTCGGCTCGAGCGACTGGTTAGGTCGCACTCTTCGCCCTCGGCTGATGCTGGAAGAACAGAACGAAGTCGCGAACCGTTCTGACCTTGCCGGAGTATGGATTGTTTGTGGCGCCATCAACGGACCGCCCTGTGCGCTCTTCAACTTCCTGAGCCAGGTCGATATCCAAGTCATCGTCATCGAGGAGCAGGTCCTCCTTCAGTCGATCGTCAGCGCGAACTGGGAAAGACGGATGCACATACCTCAAATGGCTTTGGAGCTGCTCGTAGACGGCTCGGATAACCCAGGTATCCACCGCGCGAGCGTCAAAGTCCCGAGCAAACTCACAGATGCTTTGTCCTTCACGTCGAGACGCCAGAGCAAGCAACTTACCCTTCTCGCGCTTGCTCTGATAGTGCGCAAGCAAGGCGAGAACAGCCAGTCCACACAGGATCAACGCGAATGCCTTCGTACTGAACAGAGCGAAGTACACATTCACTGCCAGGAAGCATCCGAGCACCAGCCACCCCAAGATCCCAATCGGGCGAATTTTGAGTGATGGCATATAGCGGGAAGCAACGCGCATGGTGTGCGACCTAACGTTGAAGCTGAGCCGCGAGCGGCGGCTTGCCGACGCGAGTCGGCTCGAGCGACTGGTTGGGCATGCCTCTAGTCAAAGCACAACTCACCGCTAGCCCGGCCTGAACTTACATGATTTCTACACCCGTAGCGGCCGACTTCCGACGCGCATGTTCCCGTCACAACCTCTCCCCTTAGAGCCCCAAATGGGGCATTGCATGCACCCTGACACTGGGATTTGTCAGAGCAATATTTGCCCCCGTCTGTAGTCGGACGCACACATCCCTCTGCGCCAATGAGAACTCTCTCAACCTTTCCGCCAGCAGCCATGCATGTACTCTGCTCTTCGGCAGAAAGGCGTCGCACACCGTCCCGTGACACGGGCACGGTGGAGCAGCCAATACAGGCCGCGATCACAAGCAAGGCAACGATGTAGCTCTTGGGCATGCCTAACGTTGAAGCTGAGCCGCGAGCGGCGGCTTGCCGACGCGAGTCGGCTCGAGCGACAGGTTAGGCCGCAGACTAGTGCTCATGGCGCCAAGTGTGCATAACCAGAACTACCCCATCAATCAGGCATTGCTCGTAGTAAGCCAGTCCATCGCTGCCGGCCTCAAGAGTGCTCGGATCAATAAGCTGCGATGCGGCTGGTTCACAAGCAACCCAACCAGCAGCCTCAATCTCGTGCAACGCACATGCCACCGCAGCTGCATCAGATGCAGCCACCACGTAGGCATTCACGTAGGTTCCAGAAGCAGTCACCTCGGCGGCCGCTGGGTCAAGTGGTCGCGCTTCCATAGAAACGATGCGAACGAGCTGCTGCATTGCGGCCTAACGTTGAAGCTAACCGGCCCGCGACGGCAGGACGCCGAAGGGCCAGAATGAAATGAGGCCCGCAGGCGGCATGCCGTTGCGGGTCCGGTTGAGCGACTGGTTAGGCCACGGGGTATTTTGCATGCGGCATTTGAGCAGTGGGGGAACACGAGAAGGCCACGCCTACCTCGCTAGCGCGGAGTACACAACGAGCGCGCCAATGACAAGGCCAACAAGACCACCAGGCCTGAACAGGTAGGTAAACGATGCGGAGCGAACTGCAAACGCACGATGACGTTGCGCCCCGACCAGAAGCAGAAACACTCCGATGGCAAGGAAGCCGTACCCAGCAAACTCAAACAACTTCGGGTGCAAGGTCTGCTCCGCAAAGTAGAGCAGAACGGCGCCAACCGCTGCGCGCGACGCGATTTCTGCAAAGTGGAAATATGGCTTGCTCGCAAAAGCAAGGATTCCGCTACCCCAGGCACTCGGCCTTGCCATCATCACGAAACTAAGGATCATCGTGAGCAAACCGACAGCGGCGATGGCGTACATGAGCTCTTCCGAGGCCTAACGTTGAAGCTGAGCCGCGAGCGGCGGCTTGCCGACGCGAGTCGGCTCGAGCGACTGGTTAGGCCACATTTTGCGATGAAGGCTAGTGATACCCATAGCGCCGAACAAGCTCTTGAAATTCGGGAAGATCGAAGAATGGGTCCAGCACTTCCGCTTCCATGAAAAGACCCAGCATCGAGGGGTCGCGCTCAAGCTCCTCCGCGCAAAGGCCATGCAGTGCCTCTCGTTCGTTCGATTCAGCCAACGCATGGCAGGCGCTATACAGGCCACGGCGTTCAGGATTCAGGAGGCTTGCGTGCACGAACGCATTCGCAGCTTCAACCGGCCGGCCAAGAGCCTTCAGCGTTTCACCGAGATTAGTCCAACTGGTCTCTATCGTTGGGTCCATCGCAACGATCTCTTCAATAAGAGGAAGCGCCTCGGCATAGCGCTCTTCATCAAAGAGACGCAGGAATTTTTCTAGGAAGTTCTCAGACTGCATTTCTGTCTTTGTGGCCTAACGTTGAAGCTGAGCCGCGAGCGGCGGCCTGCCGACGCGAGTCGGCTCGAGCGACAGGTTAGGCCTCGGCCGCATAGACATGCTGCTCGCGATTTCCGCGCTCAAAGCGAACCACCTTGAACTGCGTGGGGGAGCACTTGAATGCCACAAGGTACTCCTCCTCGGGTTGCGCCTTATCGGCCGCCCAACGGAGAGCGATCGGTTCGTGGTCCTCGTGGTGCGGTACGCCGGAAAGCGACCTCACTGTTGATTTCCACTGAATCCTGACCCACATCCTGGACTGATTTCCGTCCAAACCTGACCCACGTACGAACCCTACCC
>NZ_JAGIXS010000007.1 GCF_030014915.1 Pelomonas sp. V22 | reverse complement strand
TCCATGCCCCGCATCGTCCCAGCCGCTCAGGCAGTGCGCCAGTCGGAATGACGAGGGGTTTTGCAGACCTTCCCTAGGAATAGGCGACCCTCGTGGCGCACTAAACAAGGTTACAAAAACCGATGTGGTGGCACTGCTTGAGTCCCTGGCCAGTTTGCGCACTGGACTTGCTCATAGCGCCGCACTACCGGGATTATCTATCGGTGACTTAGTTAAACGACTTGATGCAGCCAAGGAATTTGGTCGCGCCTTTGATGGAGCGCTGTATGCTCACACATCCAAGACACATGGTGATTCAGCCTGGCAATCCGAAATGCCGTAGATCATTCGTCGACAAATACCAGAGGGTAGCCACACCGCCATCGCGATACTAACGCCCGCAAAGGCGGCGCCAATATAATCAACCTGCAGTCACTACTGCAACTTGGATTCGCTGTAGATATGACAGTCCTAAAAGACCTAATCGCCCAGCGCGCCGCCCTGGACGCCCAAATCGTGGCCGCCCAATCCGGTGCACGCGCAGACGCCATCCAGCAAGTGCGCTCGCTGATGGCCGAGCATGGCCTTACCGTTGAAGACCTCACCATCGGCAAGTCGAAAGGGCCGAAATCGGGCTCACATGTCGCGGCTAAGTACCGTGATGCTGAGACGGGCGCTACCTGGAGTGGTCGTGGCCTGAAGCCCAAATGGCTGGCCGCCAAGATCGCAGCCGGCAAGCGCCTTGAGGACTTCGCCGTCTGATTGCTGTATTGATTGACGCGTCGGGATGACGCATAAGCAGAGCCACCCCAGCGGTGGCTTTGTTGCTTCTGGCCGGGAGGCCCAAGCGCGATTTGCCCTCTCAGCTTTGCACCACGCTATCCGACAAAAAGTAGGGAACCGATCGCGACACCCTTTGCGGCGCCTGACTGCAGCAACATCAGGCTCACACATTCATGAATAGCACACAAGGAACCTGCGCGACGCCTCAGTCGAGGGCGCCCTATCTGCGACACGAATACTGTTTAGTTGTGTAAACCGAGACTCACGCTCACATATGTCAAGCTGGGCGTCTTGATTGTTTGGGCAACGTTTCGAACCGAGATCGTCCAGTTGGCGTTGTTGGTCGCCGACCCATCCTCATCGCCCTAGTGAGCCTCTCGAAGCCCACTCTGCAGGCGAATTAATGCGTTCAGTGCATTATTCTTGTAACCAGGTTACGGCCCCTAGTTGAACAAGCAAGTCCGCATGCCGCCAGATTAACGGTACTAGTACGATGAGCCGTTCACAGAACGCTCATGCTCGCTCACAAACCCCAAACAAATAAGGGGCGAGGGGCAATGTTGCATATGCGCGCACCGTCTAGAACGGAGGCTCATCGCCGTTTACTGGCCGCCCGAATGGCAACGCCGCTTCGATCACGTCGCTTTGTGGCTCTTCAGCGCTGGGCGATTCAAAATTGGCATCCGGATATCCAAAGAAATCCGCATCATCTAATCGAGGGCTCAACCTTGACTGAGCCTGCGGCAAAGCAAATTTTTTTGATACGAAATGACGCTCCAGGTCAGGACGCTCTTCCAATAGCTTCGACTTAGTCACGAAGCGAAAGTTGTTCATGACACCAC
This sequence comes from Pelomonas sp. V22, assembly GCF_030014915.1. Classification (GTDB taxonomy): domain Bacteria; phylum Pseudomonadota; class Gammaproteobacteria; order Burkholderiales; family Burkholderiaceae_C; genus JAUASW01. Next base: position 358,244 of record NZ_JAGIXS010000007.1, on the reverse strand, counting down.
CAGCCGGGCGGGCAACAAAATCCAATACCTCGTTCATCGAACATTTGAGCACCAGGGCTGCCTCCATTATGGATGCGTCAACAATCCAGCGATTGGGCGGCGAAATTTGTGCAAGGCAAATCAGGCGTTGATACGGAATGGGAAGCTGTTGATTGGACAAATTCGCGTGGAGCAACGTGCGCCAAGGCATCGTTCCAACCGAAGCCTTTTCAAGTCCATCAGTTGCATTTAAAAGTTCATTTCGGCTTCGTCGAGCCTCAGAAATTTCACGAGCCTCTCGCAGGAATGCCTGCTCTTCTGATAGACCACTTTCTAGTATCTCCACTTCCGGCAAGCCAAATTCATGAACTTTCCTTAGATATGTAACACTGCGTCGCTTGAAATCGCAATACCGGCCTCCCAAACCCTTGCCTATATATAATGCTCCGTCAGCAAACCGATGCCTATAAACATAATATTCATCGCCTTTTCCGCCCACCTGAATGTCATCACTCGGCGACGCGCCAAAAATATCTAGTTGGTGCATAGGTATTACCTGAAGGTCGTTGCCACTGCTGAGCAACAAGCTTAGCTCATCCTGTCTAACCTAAACCGGCATGTCTTAGGGAAGTGTCGGCTCCTTGCAGCGTTTACTGCCTCTACTTCCACAACGGCCCCAGCTCTACGACCATTTGACTTTAGCGTCGACAGCTCAAATCGGGAGGCATGACGTCGCTGCGATCCAACTCCCCCCTACTCGCTAGCAACCGACCTTCCTAATTCGAGGATATAAGCAGGGTGGTGGAGTCGAAGTCGTATTCACGCACTGTGGAATAGCTTCCAGATTGTTTCGCCCAAGATCGCATACGGTGAGTTCCTTGAGGAGTTCACCGTCAGATGCTGCATTGACTAACGCTTCGGGATGAGGCACACACGACGCCACCCTCGCGGTGGCTTTGTTGCTTCTGGCCGGGAGGTCTAAGCGCTACCTTCGGCCAATGTCTGTGTGAACTGGCTGACTCGGGCTGCCCTCTCGCTCGGGGACAGTTGCTGCAGTGCCAGCAACAACATGGCCACACCATCGTCCTCACAGTAGAGGTGGGCGAGCGGCACCATCAACGCGTCAGCAATCAGCTTCGCCGTAGGCACTGCGGGTTCATGAACGCCCAATTCATATCGGCTGATCCGCGCCCTACTGCTGGACTCATCAATCCCGATGAGCACTCCAACCTTCTCTTGAGACCACCCAAGTGCTTCTCGCCGCGCCCGTAGGCGACGGCCAAAGACAGTGGTGGAACCCTCCTCACGAGACATGTTTCGAGTCTCGTAACAGGGCACATAATTGTCGTCACGTTTATCGTTACATCACCTGATTGCCGAGAAATCTCACGCCCCCTGTCCTCGGCACGAACTGCTGAGCCAACCTATCGGAGAACCCATTGAGCCAAACAATAAGAGAGCTTCTGCGACTAAGTTACTTGAGCTGGAAATCCAACCGTACCGATGAAGAGCACGCTGAGCGCATCGCCCTTTCCAAAAGATACGCAAGTGCCATCTTCAATATTCTTGTATGGCCGATATCTGCGCTACTTTCACTTCTGGGAATCATTGCCGCCTGCCGTCAACCGTACACAGGATTGAATGCAATTCTCGCGACGACGGCAATTCTCCTCGGCTTAGTGTTGGTCAAGAAAGTCGCCGCGGCCATTGAGAATCGATTAGGGAGGACTCCTCTCTTGTTATCACGACTTGCACTTATTGCAATTACCTTACCGCTAACGGCCATTCATACAGATCGTGCTGAAGTCGCTTGGTACGAGTCCCTCACCACCGAAGAAAGAGCGGCATACGACGCCAGACAACAACGCGAAACTGAGCAGCAAGATAGAAAAGATAAATCGTTGGCGGAAGCTGCAAGGCAAGCAGAGTTTGAGGCGCAGCGCAAAGCAAACGAAGCGGCCAATCTAGAGCGACAAGCACAAGCAGTCAAAGAGGCCAATAGCGAGCAAAGGGATTTCTACGCCAGCCTTGGGGCACCCAAGTTGCTTTACCGCTGCGCTAACAATGAGCGGGAAATCGCAATTGGAGCCAAGTTCGGCTCAATCAATTCATTGATCGCGGAGGTGCAAAGCCAATGCGGAGGTACTTACGAAATACTTAAACGCAAAGAATAGTCAACCGTCAACACCTCACACATCACGCCCTCGGAGAAATCCCTGGGCGTTTTCATTTGCCCACTCAGAAAGGACCACCCATGCATTGCCTGCGCGATGCGCCATCTATCGACCTCTTCCTCGCCCAAGCCAACCACTCCGACCTTCAACCTCTGATCAGGAGCCGACTCGACGACCTCGCCGACTTCGACGACATCCCACTGTCGGAGCTGGTGAATATTCACGTCCTCGCTCCCGCAGACTCGCTGGATGCCCTTGACCAGGCCCTCAGGCTCTCGCTGCTCGAAGCCCCCATTGAGCTTTGTGCTCAGCACACCCACTGGTTCGAACTCACCATCATCGTCAGCGACGACGGCTTCGGCCATGTGATCTACATCCCAACCACCACGGAGGACCAACGCCTATTGAACCTATGCAACCAGCTCGCCATCGATGTCAGACAGGAGGCTTCATGAATCGAAGTTTCCACCCACCACCTACAGCCGCCCATCGAGGCGGCTTTTTACTGCCCGAACGGAGGACCGCCGATGAAAGCCGCACTGCACCCCATCGTCAACGCCGAGGTGGCTCGATTGACCGAGGAGCAACTGGAAGCCTGGGAAGAGCGCTCAGCCATTCTCGAATTCGAGGGAGGACACGCTCGCGACTTCGCTGAGGCGTTGGCCTTGATTCTTATCTTTAGGGAACTTATTAACTCCGATGTACCGCGCACTACTGAGTAACTTATATGAGGGGCTCATTCCCTCGGAAAGGAAAACCTAAATGCTTGATATCCGTGTGCTACTCGCCGAGACCTGCCCTTCCCTGTCTCATCGATCGACGCTGACTTTCCAGTTCGGCATGCGCGCCGACGAAACCTTCGTTCTTCGCCTGGTCGCCAATTCATCGAAGGGCATGTTCTCGAACGACTGGGTGACCTGGCCCGACGTTCAGGCCCTGCTGGTCGAAGGTGAAACGCTGACCTTCGCCACGCTGCATCCGCTCTTCGAAGGCAAGTCGATCAACACCAGCGGCTTCCTGCTGGCCGTGCTGCGGCACCTGGGCGTGGTGCAAGCCGACGTCGAAACCGGGCGCGGCTATGTGGCCGGGAATGCCGAAGCGCTTATGGAGCGCATACAGGCCTTGGCCGCCTCCAAGGTGTCTTTGGGTCTGGACGCTCGTCCGGGTTCCATTCGAGGCCGGCGCAAGCTGGTTGCGATGGAGCAGCCCAATGCTGCTGCGTTGGATTCCTAGTCCGGCGCTCTCCTGATCTAGCCAACAGCAACTCGTTGAAACGCAAGGCGGTCGTGGACTCGACCGGGCTCGGCCCCCTATGCCGAACCCAATGACGAACCACCCTGCACTGAGCGAGGTCCACCCGTGCTGTCTCTGGCTTTCTCGCTGCTCGTCGCGGCAGCCGTCTCCTTCGCGTTCAAGTCCACCCGAGCCATCGGGATTCTTTGCATCGCGCTCTTCACGTTTGTCTTTCCCTGGGTTGCTCTGGGCCTGTTGGCCTCGGCGCTGTTCTGCCTTTTCATCTTCCGCTCACGCTGAAAGGACTTCCACCAATGAACTTCCAAGATTGCATTTCCACCGCCACTCAAGCCGCCGTTGATCAAGACGCGCCGGATCATCTACTGCCGCTGCTGATCGCCAATCAGGCGGCTCTCCTGTCTCGGGAGCCTGAAGATCGAGCCGAGATGACCTGCTGGCACTAGGCCAGCTCACCAAGATGCCCACCTCCCTGTCGATTCGATCGGCCGGGAGGTGAGCCCTCCTTCATTTTTTTTGCTACGACCAGGCAGCTCAACTGGGCCTTGGCGATGAGGTGCCGGCAACGAAATTTCAGCAAGGGCAAGCCCGTTTACTTGTCCCTTCTCCAATCACGTGAAGAAGGGCAAATCTAAACAAGCATCTGAAAGCACGTAAATGCGTAAACCAACAAATTCCCTTGTAGAAGCATCTTCAACCGAGAGCAATGCGGAACCGACGTTTCATGACATCCAAGCTGCCACGATCAACAGCGACCCAATCCTGTTGGCAATAGCAGTCGCGCTGGCCGCTTTTGACCCCGACGAAGACGAAGAGACTTGGAGCGTCCGCAGACTCGGACCTATGGCGCGATACGCCCAGAAGACGCCGCTGCACGCGACCGCCATCAAGTGGCTCGCAATGCATTGGAGCAGCGGGGGATTGCGCGGCATGCCGGCGCGATCTTGGGCTACGCCTGACCCAACGACTGGTCGCAGCAAGGCCTGGACATTCGACTCTGAATGGAAGCGCCTGATGCGCTGCAAATTCAAGGACGACGACCTCTGTCTGAACTCTCTCTGCCATGAAGCTGACGAGGCCGACGAGAAGCGTGACCTGAAGAATGGGCCATGGCCAACGATCCATTTGGAAGCACCTTCCTGGGAGGCCGAGCAGGACCACTCGGCAGAACTGCTTCTGCTCCACTGATGCACATCTGTACTTTCGCTGACGTCTAACAGCGCAGGCTGCTCAATAGCGGGTGGTACCGATCTCTGCCCCTCAATGAGCAAGACCTGCTCCTGCGCCGCCTACTGAACGCGGTTTCGGCCTGCGGACCGGAGAACAGGCCCCACCCGAGGCGGCGAGCTGGCACGCGCGGGATCCTGGCAATCTGGTCGGGTCTGGCGCGGGGCGCCGGCAAATCCCGTACACTGAAAACACGCACGAATTGCGCGCCGAAGATCGCAGTCATTGCTAGACATCCCCTAACGGGTCGAGAAGTCTGCAGAACGACGCATCAGGTAAGCAGTACGGAGAGACATGGTTCTGGGAAGGACCGGAAGTCTCCGAGTTGGGCCTTTGCTAGCCCGATCAGCCGCAGGCTAAGCGCTTGCGATTTACTAGCTAACTGAAGATCAAAATGACCGCATCTGATTCGGTCTCGGGCGAACCGGTCCAGAACATCCTGACCGCCGCACCGACACCCATAAAAGCTGGCTCTCCGCCGGCCAATCCTGACACGCCCCCCAGCGTGATCGCAGAAGCTTGCCGATTCATTAAGCAGGCGAATGCAGCTGGCTTGCCGGCTATCCCCATCGATCCGACGCTGCTCAAGCCGAAGGTAGATCCGCTTTACTGGCTGGATCAAGATTCGCTTGAAACGGCGATTGAGCATCACTGGCAGCAAAACCAGAATGATCGCGTCGGTCACCTCGTGGAAAGCTCCCATCTCGTGGCCACGGCGACTACGGGTGCAGCTGACGATGGCTTGCACGGCCTGTGTGAGCGTCACGGCATTGAGCCGCTCCTGCTGATTCTCGGCAAGGGTGGCGTCACGATGTTCTTCAAGCGTGCCTCCACGCGCTCTCTGCGCCAGTTCCCGGCGTCCAGCGAGCTGAAGGTGATGAAGAGCGGTGAGATTGCGCTGCTTCACCCGCAAGGGCATTGCGAGTTCGCCGCCACGTCCGTCGAAGTCAATCAGCAGTTCGAAGAAGACCTGTTGGCACTCGCAATGCAATTGGCCGGCAGCAGCGAAGTCGAGGCTCGCTCGACAGCGGCCGACACCAAGGAAGTTGATCCCCTGGCTCGCTACTCCTTGACTGGTACATCCGCCACGCTGCGGGAACGTGTTCAAGCCCTCGGGGAAGCAATCGGTGGCTTTGCACACCTCGGTCAATGCACGGCCCTCTACGCCGCCCCGAACTGCGGCAAGACGCTGCTGGTGCTGCACGCCATTGAAGCGGCTATCCGCACGGGCTTCATTGCGGCCGGCAAGGTCTACTACTTCAACATGGACGACAACAGCGAAGGACTGCTGGTCAAGGTGTTGATTGCGGAACGACTCGGCTTCCACATGATCGCCGAAGGCCATCAGGGCTTCTCCAGCAGCGAGTTCCTGGCGGTACTGCAGCAGCTCATCCATTCGCCCCACGCAATGGGCATGGTGTTGATTCTGGACACGGTAAAGAAACTGACCGATCTGATGGACAAACGCTCAATGGTGGCGTTCACCGCTGAGATCCGCCGCTTCGTTCTTAGGGGCGGCACGGTCATCGCGTTGGCTCACACCAATAAGCATGTCGGTGCCAATGGCAGCCCGGTCTATGCGGGCACCTCGGACATGGTGGACGACTTCGACTGCGCCTGGACCATGCAGGCGCTGCCGGCCGGCGCTGATTCGAACGCCCGCTTGGTGTCGATGAAGAACTTCAAGCGCCGTGGCCCGCTGCCGGATAGCTTGGTCTATAGCTATGCCGTTTCAAGCGACTACACCGAGTTGCTGGGCTCGGTCCGCCAAGTGCCCGAGGCCGAACTGGCCCAAGTTGAACAGCAGGCCCAAATGGCAGCTGACGCGGACCTGATTGAGATCGTCATCGCCACCATCCTGAAGGGCAAGACGAACCGCATGGAACTGGTGGCCGAAGCCCGCAAAGAGGCTCAGGTGAGCCGCCGCGAGGTCCTGCGCGTGCTCGACGCCTATCGCGGCAGTGATCCTGACCGCCATCGCTGGGACTTCACCGTCATCGCCAAGGGCGCAAAAACCTACCGCCTGATCGGCGCCGCCGAGACCTACTAAACCACAGCCAGCCCACCAGCTTTGCCAGATCCCCAGGCCACCAGCCTGACGGGAGTGGCGGGCCGCTGCGTTGGCGCAAAAGGAACATTCATGAAATTCGATAACTCAACCGGCCTGTCCCTTGACTGGACTTCCTTCAATGTCGAGCCCGCGCACGACGGCGAGAAATATGCCTTCTCCCGCCGACGCACACCACCCTGTGTCGTACGCCTGCCCAATGGCCACGCCATTTGCCCACTGCTCTACCAGACGGTCCTCGCCGCCGTCCTGGCTGCGACGTGCACCAAGAAGGCAGGCCAGCCCCTGAAGAGCTGGCGCTTCTTCGGTCGCGAGATGTGGTCTTGGCTTGAGCATGATGAGAAATGCCGTATCGGCTGCTGCCTGGCCGCCATCGCGCGCAATCCCGACTCGCCGCTCAGCCTCAAGACCAGAGGCAAAGGCCAGACGCATCGCTACATCATCAAGCCAGAGTGCAGCGCCGCATAAGAGCCAAGGCAGCGCCGGCATGAGCCGCCCAGGCCCTGTGCAGTCCACCGGTGCGGCCTAAAGGCGACCCGCATCAGATCGCCACGCCGCGCCAGCCTGCCAGGTTTGCAGCTTCCCGCTGCCCAACGCTGACGGGGAGCCTGGTCCCGACCTGCGCCCCGGCCCTGGCTGGCCCACCCTGCCCCGCATTGGCCCCGAATGGCGCGAATTCCACCGCGTCAGGGGCTACCCCTTCCCGTCCGTTCCCGGCGCCCCTACGGCCCCGGTTGCTCAACCAACTCTTGGAGGTGCACCCCATGAAACTGAAATCCCTTACTCAGGAGTTCGTCGACGGCAAACTGATCTGCCCCGCCGGCGAGCGCTCCATCGAGTTCTGCTGCCCCATCGTGCGCGGCATGTATATCCGTGTTGCCGAAACCAAGCCCGGCGAGGGCATCTACTACCTGCGCTACAAGAGCCCGGACAAGAAGACCAAGCACGAGCGCCTAGGCCGCACCGGCGAAGTCAGCCTGGCCGAAGCCCGCGAGGCAGCCAAGCGCTTCAAGGCCGAACTGGAACTGGGCATGCATCGCCCGGCACCAGCCGTCGTTGTGACCTCGGTAGAGCCTCCGACGCTGAAGGCCTTCTTCTCGTCGAAGTTCCTGCCGTACATCAAGCCGCGAAAGCGCAGCTGGCGTCGGGATGAGGAGCTATTCCGTCTGCGCATCCTGCCTCGATTCGGCAGTATTCGCATCGATCAGATCAGCCGCCACGAAGTCCAGTCTTATCACGGCACGCTGCGTGAAAACGGCTTAAGTCCTGCCACATCCGATCACGTATTGAAAGTTTTTAGACACTCGCTTAACTTGGCAGTGGAGTGGGACTTGATAGAGCGAAATCCGCTGGCTCGCGTCCGACTGTTCAACGAAGACAACCGCATGGAGAACGTGTTGTCCAAGGTTCAGCTCGATGCGCTGATCGAAGTTCTGGAGAGTGATGACAATCGGCCTGCGTGCCTGATCGCGCAGTTCCTGCTGTGCACCGGCGCTCGCCTCAACGAGGCTCTATCGGCTCAATGGGAGCACATCGACTTGGAGAAGCGCCATTGGCTGATTCCGGCCAAGAACTCGAAGTCCAAGCGCCCCCGCCCCGTTCCACTCAACGAGAGTGCTCTGCACGTACTCGGTCAACTTCCCACACGAGGAGAGAAAGGTCACTTGTTCATCAATCGCCAAACTGGAAAACCCTACACAACCCTTATGAAGGTCTGGGACAGACTCCGCAAGAAGGCTGGATTGCCTCATCTTCGGATACATGATTTACGCCATAACTACGCGTCGATGCTGGTCAATGCAGGCCGCACTTTGTACGAAGTTCAGAAGATTCTTGGCCACAGCACAGCCGCTGTAACTGAGCGTTATTCTCATCTCAGCTCTGAAACCTTGCAGGCCGCAGCCAACAAGGCATCGGTACTGGATGCGAAAGCGATCCCGCTGCCGAAGGCGGCATGAATGGAGTGGCCGAGATCACCCTCGGTCACCCATTTTTCACCCGGCGTTCGAGATCAAATGTTGGCAAGCCCTTGATTCGGATCAAGTTTCAATTTCGCGCCAGCGGCAACCGAAGGCAAGCTGGATCGCAGAGAGGTTCACCATTCGGAAGTCCTGAGGTCTAATCAGCACCCTGCCCCTTAGAGATCTTGTACTTAGCGATCTGTGTGGCTGGGACTGTTAATCCGTAGGTCCCTGGTTCGAGCCCAGGTCGAGGAGCCAGATAGAGAGCCCCCAGCATCGCAAGGTGTTGGGGGTTTTTCATTTTTGGCGAACTTTCGATGGTCGGATCAAGCGACCTACCTTGCGCACTCAAGAATGCCCAGCGGCATGCGGACTCTTCAGGAGAGCATACCTCTGCAAGTACGTTGGGCCCTGGTTCAATAGCCTCGAGGAACTAGCCTGTGCAACTCACCAAACTGGTCGCTCATCACATCAGTTTGGGCGGCTTGGAGCGCCCTCACCTGATGACCACTCGTTCGATCGGCTGGCCAACACCACGCTTGGCTTGCGCTTCTGGCTGCACGTGCTCACGCAGCAAGGTCGCTACTCCATCAACTCCAACCGCAGCCTACTAGCATGCCTTCCTGGTTCCTAGGCTAGCGCAAGCACGTTGTAGACGGTCAGAACTCTTGTTGCACCCAGAACTATTTTTCTAAAGCTGCATGGCAGCGTGCAATGCGAATGTTCTTATCCAGAATTGGCACTGCCGCGCTCTTCGTAGCGGCAGAAATGGACTTGTCTTCGGCCAAGGTGCGTCGATCCGCAACATCCCTCTCTACGAGCGCTTTGAGTCCGCCGGCCTTCCTCGCCTCCGATTCCACTGAGGCTGGATTTGCAGTAACCGTGCCATCACGTCTAATTGTGATTATTTGGTACCCTTCTTCACATGCGAACACATCTGCGACAAACACAAGATAGATCAATAGAAATCTACCTGATGACATCACCGAACGGGCAAGGAACTTCATTATCAAATCTCCCATCTCGGAATATGCAACGCTTCGCTTTGTTGTGGCGGCTGAGTCTTTCTGATGTGCCATCGTTAAGCAGAAGCCAAAACTCAACCCACCCAGGAGCACTGACGTTGCATATTCCCTTGGTACGGCAGAACTCGTATGCACCACGGAGCGCAACCTTGGGATCGGAAAAGCCGCACCCATATGCAACGCCACTTTGCCTAAAGGTGTAGTTGTCACTATTCGGAAAGGCAATTACCAATGCGGACCATGTCTCCGTCGAGGGGCATTCCCAACTTAATGTGCGCAACGTTCCGCGTACAAAATTGTCGCCAATCGCGTTCTGCACAATATCTACTGCCCCGGACTCGCTTCGAGCGGTTGCACCGTGATAAACGTTGCCGGACCCGTTACGAGCCTGCGCGACAGTGAAAAACATTCGCGTTTCGACCGGCTTGGCTTTCGGGCAACCTCGCTCGAATTTTATTCCTGAATATTTCTCCTGACTTACTCCATCACTGGCACCAACGGAACCCTCACAACCATCAGAAGCAACTTGGCCAAATGCGGCCTGCGCGCCAAACCACATAACTACCAGCACAACGGCCCGCAACACGCCCATCATATGCACCTCAATAAAGGCGAAGTCCCTGTGACTACGTCAAGAAAAAAGTTCACGCTGAAAGGCTGACACTTTTTGGAACGATAGGCATCCTTAACCTTGTGGATAAGCCTACACAACTTGTGCCGCAATACATTAGCCGCCAACGGGACAGTTCGAACCTGATTCGGTTTGTCGAGACTCCGGTGACTCAGCCAACCGAAAGACGAAGATGCGCTTCTCCAGTATGCGAAAGCCATACGCTATAGAGCCCTGTGTGTCCGGTAAGCCCGGGAATGAGCGTTCGCTCACGGGGCTGTCTGCACCACCGAGCTCAAGCACCTTCCGATGACCCTATATGCCTTCCGATCTGTCGCATGTGCAAGTTGCGGTGTGACTTTGAAGGTGCAAACGCTGCTCAGCCACACCACGCATGGGGGACAGGACCTGGATTTGCGGCCCTCAGTACAGATTACTGTCGACAGCACGGAAGCCCATGAGTGCCCGGTGTGCCACTTTTGTGCGCCGGAGTTAGACGTCGACCTGGGCACGGTGTCACCGCGACTGCTGGTGCGGGACAAAGACTATCAGGCCAGGCTCGCGCATCCGGCACACCCAGAGCTCGCTCGTCGCTTGATGGCATGGGCCTGGCTGGCTGACGCCTGTGGCATGCGGGCTGCCGCGGCTCTGTCCATGCTGAAGGCGGCCTGGGTTTGCGACGACGCGACGCAAGGCGGCGACATGGCGGCGAGGCGCATGGCCCTGGACATCCGTCAACAAGCAGCTAAGGCATTCGAGGCATGCCTGCTGGCCGGTGAGTCTCCATACCGTGAGCGTGGGCTCGCCCAGGCGGTGCTTGCCGATGTGCTGCGTCGAGCGCAATGCTATGACGAAGCGGCGAACATGGCCGCAGTTGGATTGACGCAGATTGGCGCAGAAAAGGAGGCAGAGGTCGTGCGCGACATGCTGCACTTCCAGTGGGTACTGGCCCATGAGCGCAATGATGGGCGGTGCACGATTGCACAAGCTCGTGCCGCTGGCCCGGGTGCGCCGGAAAGAGAGGCGTTACGCGTACAGCAACAGCGAGAGCGAGCGGAGAAGCGCGCCCAAGAGCTGCATCGCGAGCAGATCCGCACCTCGCCACTTAAGGCCTTCCGCTCGTTGCAGAGCAGTTCGCTGGGAGTCTTCCAGTCTCCGCCAGTCGCGCGCACCGATGGTGCCAACGAAGTGCAGCGGTTCGAGGCCGACATGAGCATGACGACAGCACCGCATCAACTCGTTCGGATTCTGAGCAACAGCATTGGGGCCTATGGCTGGAGAGCGGCCCAAACAAAATCGGCCCTGGCTCTGGCATTGATGGACAGGTTACCCCGTGAACTCGTGTCGGTTCAGTACCGCGACCATTGGCTGCAGGAATGTGCGGACTGCCCTGACCTTGTCGACTACCTGCGACATTGCCTGCGCAACACCACGGTTATCGAATGGAACTATCAGCCGGGGCAGCGAGATGGACCTGGTCCACACCCACCGGTGTATGGTCGAAGCCGCTGAAACGGCTGTCCTGCATCATCGAATACCTTGTTCGGCGCAGGGCATAGAGGCCAGCGTCAATGAAATCGCTGCAAGGCTCGATGAATCGCCCCGGGTTTTCTAGACACCTCTGAGCCTCAAACGTGAGGCCCAATAGGAGGTGCCATGAGTAAGCAGAGATACCCCGAAGAATTCAAGACCGAAGCGGTCAAGCAGATCACCGAGCGCGGGCACAAGGTGGCCGACGTATCAGCCAGGCTTGGCGTGAGCCCTGACCGGCCTGCTCGCAGATGGCTTGCCTGACACAACTGCTCATTGGGATTGTTGAGCGGTGCTGAGCAGTCGGGCGATAGCGCCTTGCCGTTCTGCGATTGCTGCGTTCAATCGGGGCACCCATTCTCCCCAGGCCCCACCCCGCTTCGCGGCGATGTGCACCGTCGACGCTGCCAGTGGGCGCTGCCCCACTGTGATCAGCTGTGAGTCAACGCCCGCCTCTTGAATGCGCTTCCTCAGCTGGCTCAGGTCGTCATTGAAATGCGTCACAACAAGTACGTCGCATCTGCCAGCCAAGAGCATGCGCAGCCTGGCCGCAAAATCGCCGTGCACATAGTCCAGCTTCAGACCCGGGTTGGCCGCATAGAACTGGACCCCGTAGTCGGCACCTCGGGCAACGCACGTGCGGAGCCCCGCAAGACGGGTCGGTGCTGACCCCGTGGAGTCAACTCCCACACTCAACGCCCAAACTCCGCTGGTGAAGATCGAGGTCGAAAAGTCCAAGAGCGCAGCACGCGCAGGCGACGGCGAGACGCCAAATCCGAGAGCGATTCCTTGCTCAGCCATCTTCAGCACGCGAGCGAAAGGGACCCGACTCACCTCCCACCGGATTCCCATGGCTTGAGCCAGTTCGTCGAGTATCGAGGTGATGAACGGCGCGTTCGTCGATTCAGGCACGGCCATGGGAACCACGACCTGTCTCGCCTTTGCCAAGGCTGGAACACATGCCAGGCCCGCAGCCAGGAAACTTCTCCTGTGGAGTCGTCGATTGCGCGCGCCTGCCAGCGCATCACCATCAACGAGGTCGGCGACAGGGGTGAGGGTAGGGCCAAGCTTCATTTCAAGCGCCTTTCTGCTCGTCGTATCCCGGAGTCGAGTTCAAGGCTTGAGGATAATCACCAACTTGCCCCTTGAAGATCTCGTACTCAGCGATCTGTGTGGCTCGGACCGCTAATCCGTAGGTCCCAGGTTCGAGCCCAGGTCGAGGAGCCAGATAGAGAGCCTCCAACATCGCAAGGTGTTGGGGGTTTTTCTTTGTGCCGAGCTGCTGATCATTCCCGACGACGAAATTTTCATAGGTAGAGCGCCATTTCAGCGAGCCAAATGTATAAGGGGTGGCGAATACTCTTTACTCGATAGCAAGGCTAGAACCTGCTCCAAATATCCTAGCCAACAAGGAGACATCTGCTCATGAACGTCCTGACTCGAATGAAGATCGGCCCCCGGTTGCTGCTTGCTTTCGCCGTGGTGCTCACGCTGACACTGATCCTCGGGATCTTCTCCATCAACCGCATCGGCGCAGTGAACGCATCGACGACAGATTTCGCCACGAACTGGATGCCTGGCACACGCTATCTGGGCAATTACCTGGGCGTGGTATCGGCGATGCGGCGTGCCGAGGCTCGGTTCGTCATGTCAAACGATCCGGAGAAGTACAACCCCCAGATCAAACGGATCGATGATCTGAAAGACAAAGCGCAGCAGGTGTGGAAGCAATACGCTGCCACCGTCAGTAGCGAAGAAGAAAAGCGCTTCCAAACCTCCATCGAAGCCGCATTCGGCGAGTATGTAGCCAACGTCGCTCAACTGATGGCACTGAAGCACAGCGACGCCGACTTCGATGCCACGGCCAGGGCTCGCTACGACAAAGGTTTGGCGCCCTTCAACACGATGACCGAGAGCATTGAGAAGGACATTGAATATCAGACCCAAGGCGGCGACATTGCCTACAAGGCTTCGCAGGATGCGTACGCCCAGACACGCTGGGCCGTCATCGGCCTGCTGGTCGCGGCGCTCGGCATCGGTGCCCTGCTCGCGTTGATGATCACGCGCTCCATCGTCGGTCCGATCTCACGTGCTGTCGTGGTGGCACAAACCGTGGCCTCCGGCGATCTCACTTCCGACGTGCGCTCCGAGAGCACTGACGAGACAGGGCAGTTGCTGGATGCGCTCAAGCAGATGAACGACAGCCTGGTGAACATCGTCGGGAGCGTGCGCAACAGCTCTGACTCGATTGCCACGGGCTCGACAGAGATCGCCACCGGCAATGCCGATCTGAGCCAACGCACGGAAGAGCAGGCCAGCAATCTTCAGGAAACTGCGGCCTCGATGGAGCAATTGACGGCCACCGTCAAGCAGAACTCGGACACGGCGAATCAAGCCACGCAGCTGGCCAGCACGGCGAGCCAGTCGGCCGAGAAGGGCCTGCGGGTGGTCACTCAGGTGGTGTCCACCATGGGCGAGATCAGCGACAGCAGCCGCAAGATTGTCGACATCATCGGCGTCATCGACGGCATCGCATTTCAGACCAACATCCTGGCCTTGAACGCAGCCGTCGAGGCAGCCCGGGCCGGTGATGAAGGGCGTGGCTTCGCCGTGGTGGCATCGGAAGTCCGCAGCCTGGCGCAGCGGTCAGCCAATGCGGCCAAGGAAATCAAGACCTTGATCGGCGCAAGCGTCGAGAAGGTGGAGTCAGGCGCCCGGCAGGCTCAGGAAGCAGGCCAGTCGATGGGCGACATCGTCGCCCAGGTCAAACGCGTGAACGACCTGATCAGCGAGATCAGCGCGGCCAGCCTTGAGCAGAGCAGTGGCATCGGTCAGGTCGGAGATGCCGTCAACCAGCTCGATCAGGTGACCCAGCAGAACGCTGCCTTGGTGGAGGAAAGCGCTGCGGCGGCCGAGAGTCTGAAGCATCAGGCCGCACAGCTCGCGCAAACGGTGGCGGTGTTCAAGCTCGGCTGATTCTTTTGGTCCACGCACCGAACCAGCAGCATCCGGGCTACCCGTCCGGTCATGCCACTGTCAGTCCATGCCTCGCGTCATCACCCGCCATGAAAGCAAGCACAGCACGGCCAACCTGGGTACCGGTGCGGCTCCGTTAAACTTCCGGAACTCAGAAATTTGCATTGGCTCTGCCGTCAGCCCGCAGGCCCCTGGTTAGATCCCAGGTCGAAGAGCCAGGCAAAGAGCCCCAGCATCGCAAGATGTTGGGGCTTCTTTCATTCCAGCCGCGAGGAGTCTTCGATGAGCGACAACGCCCTGCCCCCCTGCCCCCAGTGCCACTCGGCCTACACCTACGAGGACGGCGCGATGCTGGTCTGCCCTGAGTGCGGACATGAATGGTCGGTGCTGACGCAGGAGGCTAGCGCCGCCGATGAAGCGCGCGTCATCAAGGACGCCGTAGGCAATGTGCTGCAGGACGGCGACACCGTCACGGTGATCAAGGACCTGAAGATCAAGGGCTCGTCCCTGGTGGTCAAGGTCGGCACCAAGGTCAAGAACATCCGATTGACCGATGGCGATCACGACATCGACTGCAAGATCGACGGCATCGGTGCAATGGGGCTGAAGTCGGAGTTCGTGAAGAAGGCTTGATGCGCCTCGCCACCACCTTGCCATCGTCTGCCCTGCCATGCCGGATCAACACAGCTCTTCCAACGAACACGTCAAGCCCTTCGTCTACCAGACGCTCGACTCCAAGTCCCTGCACTTCTCCATCTGCGAGATCCAGAGCCGCATGCAGACGCAGCGGCCTGATGCGCTGGATCTCGACTACACCCGCACGATGATGGGAGCGCTGCTGTTCAACAGCAGCCCTGACACCTTGGCCATGATCGGCCTGGGCGGTGGCTCGCTGGCGAAGTTCTGCTACCGGCACCTGCCGGACACGCGCATCAAGGTCGTCGAGATCAACCCGCACGTGATCGCCCTGCGCGATGAATTCTGCGTGCCCGCCGATGACGAGCGGTTCAAGGTGCGGCGCGGTGACGGCGCCGACTTCGTGCGCTTCCCGCCCTACAAGGTCGACATGCTGATGGTGGATGGCTTCGACAGCGACGGCCAGCCGCCCGCACTGTGCTCGCAGCGCTTCTATGACGACTGCCACGAGGCCCTGCAACCCAACGGGCTGATGGTGGTCAACCTGCACAGCGGGCATCGCCACTTCGACAGCTTTGTGTCGCGCATGCAACGCAGCTTCGGCGAGGAGATGCTGGTCGTGCCGGACAGCGATTGCAGCAACAGCATCGTGTTCGCTTGCAAGGGCTTGCTGATGCGTCGATTCAAACCCTCCCTGTTGCGCAGGCCCGCCAGGTTCGACAGCCAGACCTGGGACGAGCTGATGCCTGCTTTCGCCAAGGTGAGTGACGCGGTCCGCCGGTGGCAACAGCCGGGCTAGCACCCTGGATGCGCTGATCCTGATGCGACTGCCGGGCCCGAAAGAGGCCGCGAAGCGCGCACCTTTGCGCCCGTCTCAGGCCCGTCTCCGGCCTGTCTGCGGCCTGTCTATCACTCGTAAATCCTGATCCCTGAGTCCCTGTTGTGTGCGCGGATAATCCGCGGCCACTCTCGACCGAGACCACCCGATTCCTGACATGAGCGATTTCCGAGTTCGCCGCTGGGCCGCTTGGGCGCCAGGCCTGCAGACGCAAGAAGCCTGGGGCGCCTGGCTGGCGGCGCCTGCCTGGCCCTTGCCGGCGAAAGAGGCCGTGGCGCCGCTGGCCGAGGTGCCTGCCATGACGCGCAGGCGCATCGACCCGCTGGGCCGCGCCGCCCTGCAGGTGGCCTGGTGGGCCCAGGGCGACGCGCCGACCGGGCCCGTGGTCTTTGCCTCGCGCTGGGGCGAGATCGCCCGCTCCGTGGCCCTGCTCAAGCAACTGGCCGAGGGCGAGGCCCTGTCGCCCACGAGCTTCAGCCTCTCGGTCCACAACGCCAGCAGCGCGCTCTATTCGATTGCCCGGGGCGACACGGCCAACTACTCGGCCTTGTCCGCAGGCCCGGCCAGCGCGGCTGCCGGGGTTTGCGAGGCCCTGGGCCTGCTGGCCGACGGGGCGCCTCAGGTGCTGGTGGTGTCGGTGGAAGGCGAACTGCCCGAGCCCTACCAAAGCTTTGAAAAGCAGCCCGGGCCGCTGCGCGCCTGGGCCGCACTGCTGGAGAGCGCCGACTCAGGCCTGCGCCTGCGCGCCACGCCGCCCGAAACGGTGACTGACGGCGAGCCTGCCTGGCTGCCGCCCGACCTGGCCACGCTGCGCTTCCTGGCAGGCTCCGCCCCAAGCTGGGAGCAGCGCGGGTCAGCGGGTGGCTGGTCGTGGAGCCGCCATGGTTGAGTGGCTACGTTGGCCCGGCCGCCTGTGGCGCATCTTTGCCACAGCCCTGGCCTTCGCCTGTTTCGGCCTCGGCGGCATGCTGCTCTGGCTGCTGGTCTTCCCGCTGCAGGCCCTGCTGTATCGCGAGGCCCTGCGCCGCCAGCAGGCCGCCCGCACGGTGGTGCAGGCCACCTTCCGGTTGTTCATAGGCTGGATGCGCCTGCTGGGCCTGATCCGCTACCAGATTCAGGGCGCCGACAAGCTCCAGCGCCGTGGCCTGCTCATCCTGGCCAACCATCCAACGCTGATCGACGTGGCCTTCCTGATCGCCCTGGTTCCCAATGCCAGCTGCGTGGTCAAGGCGGCGCTGTCCAACCACCCCTGTACGAGGGGGCCGGTTCGTGCCACGGGTTACATCTGCAATAATGCCGGCGCTGATTTGTTGCTGGCTTGCACCGATTCCGTGAGGGCGGGCAGCAACCTGATCATCTTTCCCGAAGGCACGCGGACGCAGCCCGGGCAGACCTTGAAGATGCAACGCGGAGCGGCTCAGATCGCCTTGCGCGGCGGCCTGGATATCACGCCGGTGCGCATCCGTTGCGAGCCTCTGGGGCTGTACAAGGGCCAAGCCTGGTGGGCAGTCGCCAGGAGCCCGCTGCGATTCACCATCGAGGTCGGCGACGACCTGCCCACCGCACCCGTGCTGCAAGCGGCCGGCGGCGAGCATGGCCGGGCTGCCCGGCAGCTGACGGAACGACTGGTCCAATTTTTTTCAGAGCCCACAAAGCCAACAATCACGGAAGTCACGAAGGGGAGCCATGCAAGCGCTGGAACAGGAAATCAAGGAGCTGCTGATATCAGTGCTCCAACTTGAGGATCTCAAGCCGGAGGACATCAACGCCGAGCAGGCCCTGTTCGTCGAAGGCCTGGGCCTGGATTCCATCGACGCACTGGAACTCGGCCTCGCACTGCAGAAGCGCTATGGCCTGAGCATGGCCGCCGACTCCGCCGAGACCCGCCAGCACTTCGCCAGCATCCGTGCGCTGGCGCAGTACGTGTCCAGCCACCGCAAGCTCGCCGCTTGAGCGTCGATTCGAGACTGGCCATGACCGACCAAGAAATCTTCGAAAAGCTGCGCAGCATCCTCGTCGAGACCTTCGACATCGAGGCCGACCGCGTGTCTTTGCAAGCCAAGCTCTACGACGACCTGGACATCGACAGCATCGACGCCGTCGACCTGATCGTGAAGCTCAAGCCCCTGGTGGGCAAGCGCCTGCAGCCCGAGGCCTTCAAGGCCGTGCGCACCATCCAGGACGTCGTCGACGCCCTGCAAGGCCTGCTCAAGGCCGGCGCCGAAATCGACGGCAGCCCTGCGGCGGCCTGAGGCAATAGGGCACGCCATGCGCTGGGCCCTGGTGCTGGCCCTGACGGGCGCATATCCGCTGATCGTGTATTTCAGCCTGGGGCATGTCGAGCCCCGCTACCTGGCCCTGCTGTTGCTGGTGCTGGGCGGTTTGCGCTGGATGGCCGGCGGTGCCCAGGTCTTGCAGGGACGCTGGCTCGCGCTGGCAGCCCTGCTGCTGGCCGGCAGCACCGCCCTGCTCAATGCAAGCCTGCCGCTCAAGCTCTACCCCGTGCTGGTCAACCTCGTACTGCTGTTGGTGTTCGCCATGAGCCTGGTGCGTGGCCCCAGCATGGTCGAGCGCATCGCCCGGCTGCAGGACCCCAATCTCGACGCCCATGGCCAGGCCTACACCCGCCGCGTCACCGAGGTCTGGTGCGCCTTCTTCGTGCTGAACGGCGGCATCGCCCTCGCCACCGCACTGTGGGCGTCGGCCGAGACCTGGGCGCTCTACAACGGCCTGATCGCCTACCTGCTCATCGGCGCCCTGATGGGCGGTGAATGGCTGCTGCGCCGAACACTGCGCGCCCGCCACGCGAGGTCCGAAGCATGACGCCAGCCGAGCGCCTGGCAGCGTTGTTGACGCTGCCCCCGCCCGCCGTCGCCGGCTGGCGCCGCCACGAACCGGTCGCAGGTGCCGATTTCCTGCAGGAGGCCGGGCGCTGGCAAGCCGCCTTTGCGGCGCACCCGGGTCAGCGCTTTGCCCTGTTCTTCCAGGACAGCCTGCGCTTCGCGGCCGCGCTGTTCGGCCTCTGGCAAGCAGGCAAGCAGGCCTGGCTGCCCGGCGACCTGACCGCGGCCAGCCGCCAGGCCCTGGCGGCCCAGGTCGACGCCCTCGCCTGCGACCAGCCGCCGCCCCCCGAGCTGCCGCGCATCGAGCCGGCCGACACGGCGGCCACGGCCAGCACACCGCTCGACCCGAACGCCTGCCAGCTGGTCGTCTTCACCTCCGGCTCGACCGGCGAGCCGCAAGCCCTGCCCAAGCGCCTGGGCCAGCTGTTCGACGAAATCACCGCGCAGGAGCAGGCCTTTGGCGCCACCGCGCCAGCAGCCGTCGTGCTGGCCAGCGTCTCGCACCAGCACATCTATGGCCTGCTGTTCCGCGTGCTGTGGCCGCTGGCCACGGCGCGGCCGCTGCAGGCCCAGACCGTGGTCGTGCTGGAAGACATCGCCGAGCTGACGCCAACGGGCCACCGCGCCATCCTGATCGCCAGCCCGGCCCACCTGAGCCGCCTGCCGGACTGGCAGGCGCCCGGGGTCGAGCAGGTGTTCAGCTCCGGCTCGCCGCTGCCCGATGCCGCCCTGCCCGACTGCCTGCGCGTCTTCGGCCATGCACCCATCGAGGTCTATGGCAGCAGCGAAACCGGCGGCATCGCCTGGCGCCAGCGCCAGGACGGAGCAGCAGCACATTGGCAGGCCCTGCCCGGCGTGCAATGGCGCATCGAGGACGAGCGGCTGTGGCTGCGCTCGCCGCACCTGGAGAGCAGCGACTGGATGCCTGGCGCTGATCGCGCCCAGGCCGTGGCCGGCGGCTTCGAGCTGCGTGGCCGGGCCGACCAGATCGTCAAGATCGCCGAGAAGCGCGTCTCGCTGGCCGCCGTGGAGGCCGCGCTGCGCGCCTCGCCGCTGCTGGCCGAGCTGCGCCTGGTGCTGCTCACCGAGCCGCGCGAGCAACTGGGCGTGGTGGCCGTTCCGAGCGAAGCCGGCTGGCAGCTGCATGACGGCCAGGGCCGGCGCGCGCTGGCCGAGGCCTTGCGGACCCGCCTCGCTGACGTGGTCGAGCGCGTGGCCCTGCCCCGGCGCTTCCGCTTCCTGCCCGAACTGCCGGTCAATGCCCAAGGCAAGGCCACGCAGGCCCGGCTGCTGGCCGAGTTCGATCCGCGCCGCCCGCTGCTGCGCGCCATCCAGACCACCGCATCTGGGCAAGACCTGACCCTTTTCATCGATTCGGCGCTGCCGCAGTTCGAGGGCCATTTCCCCGGCCATCCCATTCTTGCGGGCGTGGTGCAGGTGGAGTGGGCCCAGCTATTTGGCCGCGAGCGCTTCGGCATCGCTGGTGAGTTCGCCGGCATCGAAGCCCTCAAGTTCCAGCAAGTGATCACGCCCGGCCAGCAGGTCACACTGTCGCTGGCCTGGACGCCGGGGCGGCTCGATTTCCGCTTCCACGCCTCCGGGCGCCCGTTCTCCAGCGGGCGGATCCAGTTCAGCACCCCATGAAGCTCGGCGCCGTCATTCCCGTCTACAACCACGGCGGCCCGGTGGCTGGCGTGGTTGCTGCGCTGCGCAGCCACGGCTTGCCCGTGCTGCTGGTCGACGACGCGAGCGAGCCCGGCTGCGCCACGGTGCTGGACGAGCTCGCCCGGCTGCCCGAGGTGAGCCTCGTGCGGCTGCCGGTCAACCAGGGCAAGGGCGTGGCCGTGATGACCGGCCTGCGCCGGGCCCACGAGCTAGGCTGGACGCACGCCTTGCAAATTGACGCCGACGGCCAGCACGACACCGGCGACGTGCCCAGGTTCGCCGCGGCAACAACGGCCAAGCCCGAACAGCTGATCTGTGGCTGCCCGATCTACGACGACAGCGTGCCCCGGGCGCGGCTCTACGGCCGCTACGCCACACACATCTGGGTCTGGATCAACACCCTCTCTTTCGAGCTGCGTGACTCCATGTGCGGCTTCCGCATCTACCCATTGGCCGCCACGCTGCAGGCCATGCAGGGCCAGCATCTGGGCCGGCGCATGGACTTCGACACCGAAATCGCCGTGCGCCTCATCTGGTCCGGCATGCGCGTCACCAACCTGCCAACCCGCGTCCGCTATCCCGAGGACGGCGTCTCGCATTTCCGCGTCTGGCGCGACAACGTCCTGATCTCGGCCATGCACACGCGGCTGTTCTTTGGCATGTTGCTGCGCGCGCCGCGCCTGCTGTGGCGCAAGGTGGTGCCGACATGACGGCCCGCGCCAGACACTGGGCCGCGATGGGCGAATCGACCTTCGTCGCCGGCATCTGGTTCCTGTTCGGCCTGCACCGACTGCTGGGCCGCACCGTGGTCAGCCTGCTGCTGTGGCCCATCGTGGCCGTGTACTGGCTGCTGAAGCCGAGCCTGCGTGCACACAGCCTCGACTACCTGCGCCGCGTGCAGCCCCAAGCCGGCTGGCGCGAAGGCCTGGCCCATGTGCGCCTGTTCGCAGAGACCATGCTGGACAAGCTGCTTGCCATGGCCGGCCGCTACCCGCTCGCGCGCGTGCAGACGCGCGGCAGCGAGATCGTCCACGCGCAGGCCCGCAGCGGCCAGGGTGCCGTGCTGGTCACGGCCCACACCGGCTGCCTGGAGCTGTGTCAGGCCCTCGCCGAGCAAGCCCCCGAGCTCAAGGTCAATGTGCTGGTGCACACCAAGCACGCCGAGAGCTTCAACCGCATCCTGGCGCGGCTCAACCCGCAGCGCCGCGTCGAGCTGATCGAGGTCACGGCGCTCGACATGGGACTGACGCTCAAGCTCGCCGAGCGCGTGGCGGCCGGCGAGTTCATTGCCATCGCCGGCGACCGCGTGCCGGTGCGCGGCAGCAAGACGGTGACCGTGCCCTTCCTGGGTGCGGAGGCCGAATTCCCGGTCGGCCCTTACCTGATCGCCGGCCTGCTCGGCTGCCCGCTGATCCTGATGCTGTGCCTGCACGAAGGCCGCGGCTATGCGCTGGAGTTCGAGCGGCTGGCCGACCAGGTGCAACTGCCGCGCCGCGCCCGTGAGCAGGCGCTGGCCGAACACGCCGGCCGCTTCGCCGACGCGCTGGCCGCCCGGCTGCGCCGCTCGCCCTACGACTGGTTCAACTTCTTCGCCTTCTGGGAAAAGCCCCTCGCATGACAAGCACTCCGACCATCGTCTTTGACGGCCAACGCCTGCGCATCGAAGACATCGTCGCCCTGGCGCATCGCCAGGCCGCGGCCCAGCTGGGCCGCACACCCGAGTTCCAGGCCCGCATCCAGGCCGGTGCCGACTTCGTTGCCAAGCTGCTGGCCGAAGATGGCGTGATCTACGGCGTCACCACCGGCTATGGCGATTCCTGTACCGTGGCCGTGCCGCCGGCCCTGGTCGCTGAGCTGCCGCACCACCTCTACACCTATCACGGCATCGGCGCCGGCGCCCTGCTCAGCCCCGTGCAGACCCGTGCCGTGCTCGGCGCCCGCCTGGCCTCGCTGTGCCAGGGCCTGTCGGGCGTGAGCCTCGACCTGCTGCGCCAGATCGAAACCCTGCTCGAACACGACATCCTGCCGCTGATCCCCAGCGAAGGCTCGGTCGGCGCCAGTGGCGACCTGACGCCGCTGTCCTACCTCGCGGCCGTGCTGTGCGGCGAGCGCGAGGTCAGCGTCCAGGGCGAGACCCTGCCCGCCGCCGAGGCCCTGCGCGCCGCCGGCGCCACGCCGCTGCGGCTGCGGCCCAAGGAGGGCCTGGCCATCATGAACGGCACGGCCGTGATGACTGGCCTCGCATGCCTGGCCTATGCGCGTGCCGACTACCTGGTGCGCCTGGCCACGCGCCTCACGGCGATGAACGTGCTGGCCAGCGCCGGCAATGCCCATCACTTCGACGAGACGCTGTTCGCCGCCAAGCCCCATGCAGGCCAGCAGCGCGTGGCCGAGCGCCTGCGTGCCGACCTGGCCAGCGACCGGCCCTCGCGCAACGAGCACCGCCTGCAGGACCGCTACTCGCTGCGCTGCGCGCCCCACGTCATCGGCGTGCTGGAAGACGCCCTGCCCTGGCTGCGCAGCCTGATCGAGAACGAGCTGAACAGCGCCAACGACAACCCGCTGATCGACCCGGTCGAAGAGCGCGTGCTGCACGGCGGCCATTTCTACGGCGGCCACATCGCCATGGCCATGGACACGCTGAAGACCGCCGTGGCCAATGTGGCCGACCTGCTGGACCGCCAGCTCGCCCTGCTGGTCGATGCCCGCTACAACCACGGCCTGCCGGCCAATCTCTCCGGCGCCAGCGGCGAGCGCGCGGCCATCAACCACGGCCTCAAGGCGCTGCAGATCAGCGTCTCTGCCTGGACCGCCGAGGCGCTGAAAGGAACCATGCCGGCCTCGGTCTTCAGCCGCAGCACCGAATGCCACAACCAGGACAAGGTCAGCATGGGCACGATCGCCGCCCGCGACGCGCTGCGCGTGCTGGACCTGGCCGAGCAGGTCGTTGCCGCGATGCTGATCGCCGCGCGCCAGGGCCTGGCCCTGCGCGAGCGCCTCGCGCCGCTGGCCTTGACGCCCGCACTGGCGGCCATGCAGGCCGACCTGGCCGAACGGCTGCCGCTGATCAATGAAGATCGCGCGCTGGACAAGGAACTGCTTGCCCTGATCAACGGCATCCGCCAGCAGGCCTGGAGCTTGTATGCCTGAGCTCTGGCACGAGATCGAGCTCAGCCCGGCCTTCCATGACCTGGACCCGATGGACATCGTCTGGCACGGGCACTACGTCAAGTACCTGGAGCTGGCCCGCAATGCGCTGATGGCCCGCTTCGACTACGACTACCCGCAGATGCGCGAGTCGGGCTATGCCTGGCCCATCGTCGACATGCGGCTCAAGTACGTGGACATGCTGCCCTACGGCCGCCGCGTCATCGTGCGCGCCGAGATCGTTGAGTGGGAGAACCGGATCAAGGTCGACTACGTGATCCGCGACGCCGAGACCGGCAAAGTCATCAACAAGGCCCACACCATCCAGGTGGCCTTCAACATCGCGACGCGCCAGATGGAGTACGTCTGCCCGGCCGTGCTGTGGCAGAAGCTCGGCGTGGAGCCCTCGGCATGAAGCGCCGCAGCTTGCTGATCGCGACCCTGCTGCCGGCTGCGGCGGCATCGGTCATGGCCGCGCCCGATCTCGCCCAATCCGTGCGCGAGCGGCTGCAGCAGCCCGAATGGCTGCGCGGCGATTTCACGCAGACCAAGAGGGTGCCCGGCTTCGCCAAGCCGCTGGTCTCCAGCGGCAACTTCGTCGCGGCACGCGGCCGTGGCGTGCTGTGGCGCACGCTGAAGCCCTTTGCCAGCGAGCTGCGGCTGACGCAGAACGAGATCCGTGCCAGCCAGGGCGGCCAGACCTCGATGCGCCTCGATGCCTCGCGCGAGCCGGCCGTGCGCCTGATCACCACGCTGATGTTCGCCCTGCTCAATGGCGACGTGAGCAGCCTCGCCGAGTTGTTCGAGCTGAGTGGCGGCGCCCAGGGCGCGAGCTGGCAGCTGAGCCTGGTGCCCAAGCGCGGGCCGCTGCAGCAGGTGCTCAAGAAGGTCGAGGTGGAGGGCGACGGCTTCGTACGCCGCATCCAGCTCTACGAGGCCAATGGCGACGAGAGCCTGATCCAGATCCAGAACCCGCGCACCGAGGGTGCGGCCGAGCCGGGCCTGTTCCAGTGAGCCTGGAGCGCGTCACCCGGCGCCTCGCGGGCCTCTGGCTCGTGCTCGTGCTCGCCTGTGTGGCCCACAACGTCTGGTACTGGGCCGTCGCCAAGCGTGCGCCCGTCACCGACATGCTGGCCATGCTGCCGCGCGACGAGCAGCGCCCGCTGGCCGCCGAGGCCACGCAGGCCCTGGCCGATGCCGGTGCGCGCCGCATCAGCGTGCTGATCGGCGGCGGCACGGCGAGTGATGCGGGCCGCGCCGCCGATGCCTTCCTCAAGGCGCTGGGCGATGTGCCGGCCCGCCATCACGTGGACGACGCCGCCCAGAACGCCTGGCTCGGCTTCTATGCGCCAGCGCGGTCCGGCCTGCTGTCTGCCTCGGCGCGCGAACAATTGGCCCAGGCCTCCGCCGCGCAGTTGGCCGACCAGGCCCTGGCCGCCCTCTACCAACCGGTGGGCGGGCCGCGCGTGGGCGCCTGGGCCGACGATCCGATCGGCCTGTTCGGCCAGTGGCTGGCCGAGCGCGGCCGCATAAGCCGTGTGCGGGTGCTGGACGGCCGCCTGATGCTGAACGACCCGGCCGCTTCGGAGCACAGTTACGCGCTGGTGCTGATCGAACTGGCGGGCTCCGGCTTCGAGATTGCCGCCCAGCGTGCGCTGCAACCCAAGCTGGATGCCGCCACCGAGGCGGCGAAGCAGCTCGGCGCGCAGGTCATCACGGCTGGCGTGCCCTTGTTCGCCGCCGCAGCCTCCGATCAGGCCGAGCGCGAGATCCACACCATCGGCCTCGGCTCACTGGTGGGCATCGTTGCTCTCACCCTGCTGGCCTTCCGCTCGCTGCGGCCGCGCCTGCTGGTGGCCTTGTCGATGGCCGTGGGCCTCACTGTCGCCAGCTCGGTCAGCCTGCTGGTTTTCGGCGAGCTGCACCTCGTCACCCTGGTGTTCGGTGCCAGCCTGCTCGGCGTGGCAGAGAACTACGGCAGCAACTATTTCAGCGCCCGGCAAGGCCTGCAGGCCAGCGAGCGCTGGGCCATGTTGGCGCGGCAGATCCCCATCGTCAGCCTGGCGATGGCGACCACGGTCATCGGCTATGCGCTGCTGGCGCTGCCCCCCTTCCCGGGCCTGCGCCAGATCGCGGTGTTCTCGGCCGTGGGCCTCATGGCGGCCTTCGTGACCGTGCTCTGGTGGTTCCCGCTGCTCGATGGCAGGGGCCGCCTGCAGCCCACGCGCTTTGCCGACTGGTTGGGCTCGCGCCGAGCGCTCTGGCCCGCCCTCGGCCGCCGCGGCTTCACGATCCTGCTGCTGCTGTGTGCGCTGCTGCTCGCCTGGGGCGCCAGCCGCCTGCGCGTGGACGACGACATCCGCCAGCTGCAATCGGCACCGACCGCCCTCGTCGCGCAGCAGCGCGAGTTCGCGCGGCTGATGCAGGCCCCGGGGCTGACCCAGTTCTTCGTGGTCCAGGGCCGCACGGAGCAGCAGCTGCTGGAACGCGAGGAAGCCCTGACGGCGCGGCTGCGCGGGCTGCAGGTCGAAGCCCAGGCGGTCAGCGACTGGCTGCCCTCGCTGCGCCGCCAGCGCGAGGACGCGGCGCTGGCATCGCGCCGCGCGGCCGAGTTGCAGCCGCTGCTGAGCGAGCGGCTGGGCCAGCCTGTCGTGCTGGCCGAGGCAAGCCGCGCCGAGCTCGAACCGAAGGTCTGGCTCGCCAGCCCGGTCAGCGAGCCCGTGCGTGCCCAGTGGCTGGGCCCGCTGGGTCGGCCGGACGCTCACTTCACCAGCGTCGTGCTCTTGAAAAACGCCGAGGCACCCGAGACGCGGGAGGCGCTTGCGGCCCTGCAGCTCGAAGGCGTGAGCCGGGTCGACAAAGTCGGCGAAGTCAGCCAGTTGCTGGGCCGCTACCGCCTGATGATGTCGGCCGTGCTGGCCCTCGGTTTCGTGCTGACCTGGGCGGCCTTGGCCTGGCGCTTCGGCCGCCGGGCCTGGCGCGCGCTGGCACCGACGGCGCTGGCCTGTGCACTCACCGTGGCCCTGCTCGCCATCGGCGGCCAGGTGCTGCAGCTGTTCCACATCCTGCCGCTCCTGATCCTGCTGGGCCTGGGCGTGGACTACGGCATCTTCCTGCTGGAGCAGCCCGGCCGGCGCGAGACCCAGCCCTTTCTCTCGGTCACGCTGGCGGCCGCCTCGACCCTGCTGTCCTTCGGCCTGCTGGCGCTCTCCGGCACGCCGGCCCTGCGAGCCTTCGGCCTCACGCTGCTGATCGGCGTCTTCCTGGCCTGGTTGCTCACCCCCTTCTTCATGCCCCATGACTGAGTCCAGAAGATTCTCTCCCCCCAGGCAGCGGGCTTTCGATGCCCGCTTCGAGGCACAGAAGATCGCCTTCGGCCCGGTGGTCTTCCACTGCGTGCGCTACGCCTGGAAGCGCGGCATGCTGCAGGCGCTGGCCGAGGCGGGCGAGACGGGCATCAAGCTGGACGAACTCGAAGCCACTGGCCGCTGGAGCCGCTATGCGCTGAAGCTGGTGCTGGAGTCCTGCCTGTCGGCCGGCGTGGTGCTGATAGACAACGGCCGCTGGCAGCTCGACAAGGCCGGCTTCTGCCTGATCTCGGACGACATCACGCGCATCAATTTCGATTTCGTCCACGACGTCTGCTACCAGGGCCTGTTTGAACTGGAACGCTCGCTGGACGCCGGCAAGCCGCTGGGCCTCGCCCATCTGAGCGGCCTCGGAGACTGGCCCAGCATCTACCCGGTGCTGTCGGAGCTGCCCGAGCCGGCGCGTTCGAGCTGGTTCGCCTTCGACCACCACTACTCCGACACCTCTTTCCCCACCATCCTGCCCGACGTGTTCGCCACCGCGCCGCGCCGCTTGATGGACATAGGCGCCAACACCGGCAAATTCAGTCGCGCGGCGCTGGCGCATGACCCGCGGGTCGAGCTGCATCTGGTGGACCTGCCCCAGCAACTCGCCCTGGCCGATGCCGAACTCTGCGGCGCCGGCCTGCGCGAGCGCGCGCTGCTGCATCCGCGCAACCTGCTCGACGGCGCCGCCACCCTGCCTGGCGGCATGGACCTGGTATGGATGAGCCAGTTCCTCAGCTGCTTCGGCGAGGCCGAGATCGCCAGCATCTTCGAGCGGGTGGCGGCCAGCCTCGCCGAACAGGGCCAGGTGCTGGTGCTCGACACCTTCTGGGACCGCCAGCGCTACGACATCGCGGCCTACTGCCTGATCAACACCTCGCCCTACTTCACCGCCATGGCCAGCGGCAACAGCAAGGTCTACGAGAGCCAGGACTACATCCGTCTGGCCGAGGCCGCCGGGCTGCGCCTGCTGACCGTGCGCGACGGCATCGGCTACTGCCACAGCCTGCTGAGGTTTGCGCGCGCATGAAAGCCATGAACCGCCGCCTGCTCCTGACCACGGCGCTGCTGCTGAGCGCCTGCGCAAGCCGCGCCCCCGCGCCCAGCACCCTGCCCGCGCTGCGCCTGCCACCGGCCGCCCTCGGCAGCGCGCGCTTCACGCTGAGCCAGCGCCTGTCGGTGACGCGGCTGGACCAGCCCGACGCGCCGCCGCAGCGCGTCGACGTGCAGCTGCAGCTCGATGCCACGGGCCTCTTGCTCGCGGCCTTCGCCTTCGGCCAGCGCGTGCTGCTGATGCAGTGGGACGGCCAGGAGCTCGGCGTGCAACGCCACGCCATGCTGCCGGCCGAGGTCGACCCGAACCGCATGCTGCGCGACCTCTGCCTGAGCTACTGGCCGGCCGAGGCCGTGCGAGCCGCCCTGCCCGAAGGCTGGACCTGGGTAGCGACGACAAGCGGCCAGGAGCTGCAGCAACTCGGGCAAGCCCGCTTGGTCATCCGGCGCCCGGCCGCCAACATCGTCGAAATCATCAATTTCTCTGAAGGCTATCAATTGCTGATCGAGTCGCAACCGCAGGAGGGCCCTTGAGCCGGCTCTATCTGTCACCGCCCGGTGTGGTCTGCGCGACGGGCCCGGACCTGGCCGCCCTGCGCGCGGCGGTGTTCGCCAGCGCGCCCTCGGGCGTGGCGCTGAACGACGTCGTCTGGCCCGGCCACTCTCTGCATCTGGGCGCGGTCGCCACGCCGCTGCCCTCGGTCGACGCGCTTCCGCTGGAACAGCGCAGCCGCAACAACGCGCTGCTGCTGGCGGCGCTGGCGCAGATCCGCCGCGAAGTCAATGCAGCGATCCAGCGCCATGGCGCCGAGCGCGTCGGCATCGTGCTGGGCACCAGCACCTCGGGCGTGGCCGAGAGCGAGGCGGCCCTGCTCGCACTGGCCCGCGAGGGTCAGCTGCCCGAGGGCTTCCGTGTCGAGCAGCAGGAGCTGGGTTCGCCAGCCCTGATGCTGGCTGAGCTGCTGGGCCTCGGCGGACCGCATTACGTGGTCTCCACGGCCTGCTCGTCCGGCGCCAAGGCCTTGGCCAGCGGCGCACGCCTGCTGCGCGCCGGCCTCTGCGATGCGGTGATCGTGGGCGGCGTGGACGCGCTGTGCGGCATGACGGTGGCGGGCTTCACCGCGCTGGAGTCGGTCGACGCCGCGCGCTGCCGGCCCCTGAGCGCCACGCGCAGCGGCATCAACATCGGCGAGGGCGCGGCCCTGTTCCTGCTGAGCCGGGAACCGTCGGCCGTGTGCTTGTCGGGCTGGGGCGAGAGCTCGGACGCCCACCACATCTCGGCGCCCGAGCCTTCCGGCCGTGGCGCGCTGGCAGCGATGCGCGAGGCGCTGGGGCGCGCCGGCCTTGAGCCCGCCGACATCGGCTACCTGAACCTGCATGGCACGGCCACACCACAGAACGACGCGATGGAGAGTTGCGCCGTGGCCGAGCTCTTCGGCCTGGCCCTGCCCTGCTCCTCGACCAAGCCTTTGACCGGCCATGCCCTCGGCGCCGCCGGCGCCATCGAGGCGGCCATCGCCTGGCTGACCGTGGCGGGCGACGGCCGCTTGCCGGTGCATCACTTCGATGGGCAGCGCGATGCCGAGCTGCCGGCCATCCGGCTGGTCGCGCCGGGCGACAGGCTGGCGGCCGCGCCGCGCCATGTGATGAGCAATTCCTTTGCCTTCGGCGGCAACAACGCTGCGCTGGTGCTGAGCCATGGCTGAGCTGCCGCCGATCTCCGAACTGGTGCCTCACCAGGGGCCCATGTGCCTGCTCGAGCGCGTCATCGCGGCCGAGGGCGAACGGCTGAGCGCCGAAATGATCGTGCCGGCCCAAGGCCTGTTCAGCCATGAAGACGGCGTTGGCGCCTGGGTCGGTATCGAGTACATGGCCCAGGCCGTGGCCGCCTGGGCCGGATTCCAAGCCCGCCAGCAAGGCGGCGAGCCGCGCATCGGCCTACTGCTCGGCACGCGCCGCTACCGCTGCAACGTCGCGCGCTTTGCACCGGGCCAGCGGCTGCAGGTTGATATCGAGCGCGGCTACCAGGCCGACAACGGCCTCGGCCAGTTCGCCTGCCGCATCACGAGCGAAGGCCTGGAACTGGCCAGCGCACAACTGACCGTGTTCGGGCCCGAAGACCCGACTGCATTCTTGAAGGGAGAAGAAAACACATGAGAGTTGCTATGACAACCGGCCTGCGGGCCGAGCGCCGGGCCGCTCCCAAGCCGGCCCGCATCCCCTCGGGGGATCGACCGGCGTACTCGGCGGGCGAGGGGCTCCAATGAAAACGGTGCTCGTCACCGGGTCCAGCCGTGGCATAGGCCGTGCGATTGCGCTGCGCCTGGCCCGCGAGGGCTACGACCTGGTCCTGCATTGCCGCAAGGAGCGCGAACAGGCCGAGGCCGCCGCCGCCGAGATCCAGGACCTGGGCCGCACGGCCCGCGTGCTGCAGTTCGACGTGGCCGACCGCGAAGCCGCCGCCACCGCGCTGCTGGCCGACGTCGAGGCCCATGGCTGCTACTACGGCGTGGTCTGCAATGCCGGCATCGCCCGCGATGGCGCCTTCCCGGCGCTGACCGGTGAGGACTGGGACGCCGTGATCCACACCAACCTCGATGCCTTCTACAACGTGCTGCAGCCGCTGACCATGCCGCTGGTGCGGCGCAAGGCGCCGGGCCGCATCGTCACGCTGGCCTCGGTGTCGGGGATCATGGGCAACCGCGGCCAGGTCAACTACAGCGCGGCCAAGGCCGGCATCATCGGCGCAACCAAGGCGCTGGCGGTCGAACTGGCGAGCCGCAAGATCACCGTCAATTGCGTGGCGCCCGGCCTGATAGCGACCGACATGATCGAGCCCGAGCTCGTTGAAGAAGCGCTGAAGATCATCCCCGCCAAGCGCGTGGGCCAGCCCGAGGAAGTGGCGGCACTGGTGGCGTTTCTGATGAGCGAGGACGCGGCCTACATCACGCGTCAGGTGATCTCGGTGAACGGGGGGATGGTGGGATGAGTCGTCACAACAACGACAAGAGAGTCGTGAT
This sequence comes from Pelomonas sp. V22, assembly GCF_030014915.1. GTDB lineage: Bacteria > Pseudomonadota > Gammaproteobacteria > Burkholderiales > Burkholderiaceae_C > JAUASW01. The sequence goes on along the minus strand of NZ_JAGIXS010000007.1, from coordinate 326,888 downwards.
CACCGGCATCGGCGCGCTGTCGCCGCTGGGCCATGATGTCGAGACCATGCTGGACAGCCTGCACGCCGAGGCCAACAAGGTCCAGGTCATGCAGGACTGGGCCGACTACGAAGGCCTGAACACCCAGGTCGGCGTGCCTTGCGCACCGTTCGAGCTGCCGGCCGACCGCTACAACCGCAAGAGCATGCGCAGCATGGGCCGCGTGGCCCAGATGGCCACGCGCTCGGCCGAGCTGGCCTTGCAGCAGGCAGGCCTGATCGGCGACCCGCTGGTCACCAGCGGCAAGCTCGGCGTGAGCTTCGGCAGCTCCAGCGGCACGCCGAGCGCCGTTGGCGACTTCGGCCGCATGATGAGCGCCAAGAGCATCGAGGGCATCAACGCCAACACCTACGTGAAGATGATGTCGCACACGGCGACGGTCAACATCGCCGTGTTCTTCGGCATCACCGGCCGCATCATCACCACCAGCAGCGCCTGCACCTCGGGCAGCCAGGGCCTCGGCTATGCCTACGAGGCCGTGAAGAGTGGCAAGCAGATCGCCATGCTGGGCGGCGGCGCCGAGGAACTGGACCCGACGCAGGCCGCCGTGTTCGACACCTTGTTCGCCACCAGCACCAAGTACAACGGGCAGCCGCGCCTGACGCCCCGCCCCTTCGACGCCGAGCGCGACGGCCTGGTGCTGGGCGAAGGCGCCTGCACCTTCGTGCTGGAGGAGTACGAGCATGCCAAGGCACGCGGCGCCCACATGCTGGGCGAGATCGTCGGCTACGGCACCAACTGCGACGGCACGCACGTCACCCAGCCGCAGTCGGCCACCATGGCCGGCGCGATGCGCCTGGCGCTGGAGGATGCCGGCCTGCCGGCCTCGGCCATTCCCTACGTCAATGCCCACGGCACCTCGACCGACCAGGGCGACGTGGCCGAGAGCCAGGGCACGCAGTCAGTGTTCGGCAGCCAGGTCGCCATCTCCTCGCTGAAGAGCTACATGGGCCACACGCTGGGCGCCTGCGGCGCGCTGGAGGCCTGGATGACCCTCGAGATGATGAAGGCTGGCTGGTTCGCGCCCACGCTGAACCTGCGCAGCGTCGACCCGCGCTGCGGCGAGCTGGACTATGTGCTGGCCGGCGGCCGGCGGCTCGAGACCGAGTACGCGATGAGCAATAACTTCGCGTTCGGCGGTATCAATACTTCGCTGATACTGCGTCGCCTGTGACACCGCCGCGCACGCCTTCATTCACGCAACAAAGGAGGACCTCCATGACATCCAAGAGCCGCTTCAAGACCGCATTGGCCGCCCTGGCGCTGGGCCTGACGCTGGGCACGGCCCAAGCCCGCGACGAGCCCATGTGGAACCCCGAGCGTGTCAGCCTGCAGACGCAGGCCAACGTCACCCAGGACAACCTGCGTGCCGCCATCATCCGCGGCGGCACACGCCGCAACTGGACGGTGCTAAAGGAAGCTGCCGGCGAGGTCCAGCTGAAGCAGAGCCGCAACGGCAAGCATGAAGCAACGGTGAAGGTCTCTTACGATGCCACCGGCTACCAGCTCAGCTACGCGGACAGCTTCAACCTGAACTACGACGCGGGCCGCCAGCGCATCCACCCGACCTACAACTTCTGGCTGCGCAACCTGAGCGCCGACCTGGCCAGCGAAGTCAGCCTGCTCGGGCTGAACAAGTAATCAGACACAAGCGAAAAGGAAGCGATATGAAGATGACCCGACTCGTCGCCCTGGCCCTGGCCGCCGCCTTCAGCGCCGGCGCCCAGGCGCGCGACACCGTGCTGCACATCCCGCTGGCCGACGTGCTGGCCATGCCGGAAGCCCAGGGCAAGCTCGACCCCGGCGTGAAGTTCTATCTCGCCGGCCAGAGCACACCCAAGGTGCTGAAGCGCTTCTCGACCGACGTCAGCAACCCCAAGACCAATGGCGTCGGCAAGAGCGACGAGTTCGGCTGCAAGTGGGCCGCCCTCACTGCACTGATCCGCCTGCAGGAATCGGCCAAGCGCGAAGGCGGCAATGCCGTGGTCGACATCGTCAGCTACTACAAGAAGGTCGAGTACAAGAGTGCCACCGACTTCGAGTGCCATGCAGGCGCCATCATCATCGGCGTGGCGCTCAAGGGCACCTACGCCAAGGTGGCGGACTGAGCCACGCCGGCCCGCCCTCGGTCAGCGCCCCGGGCTGATGAGGCCATGAGCTGGGCGTGCATCACCCCGCTGGCGGAGGTCTTGTCGGCCTGCCCGGAGCCGGCCACCTGGTTCAGCCCCGCCGAGCAGGCGCGCTGGACGAGCTTCGCGGCTGATCGTCGGCGCCAGCAGTTCATGGCGGGGCGCTGGCTCGCACGCCTGCTGCTGGCCCGGGTGCGGGGCGGCCAGCCTGGCGATCATCCACTGACCCAGCTTGAAGACGGGCGCTGCCTGGCGCCGCCGCCCTGGCAGCTGTCCATCAGCCACAGCGACGGCTGGGTGGGCGTGGCCATCGCCGACGGCGGTCGGCTCGGCCTGGACCTGCAGCTCGAGTCGAGCACACGGGACTGGTCGGCCCTCGCCGCCTTTGCGGGCTTGCAACCCTGCCCCGATGCCGCCTGCTTCTACCGGCACTGGACCCTGGCCGAGGCCTGGCTGAAGGCCCATGCCGAGCGCATAGCCAGCCTCACGGAATTGCGCGGCCTGCGCTGGCAGGCTGCTGCAACAGGGCCGGCCTGGCAGGGCCGGGTGGCCGAACTGCACTGGGCCCTGGTGGGCAGCGCGGCACCCTGCTGGGTCACCGACCTGCTGCCGGGCAGCCTGCAGCCGCAGGCCGCTGAGTGCTGGTCGCCGCTCAGCGCGGCTTGACCGCCACCACGTTGAGCAGCGTTTCCTCGCGCACTGCGGGCACGCCGAAACCCAGCCATTCCAGCGCACCGAGGTCCTTGCGGCTCCACCACAGATAGGGCGTGCTGATCTGCTCCGGCTTCATCTCGAAGCCGGCCTGGCGCAGCATCTCCAGGAACTCCGGCGCACTGCGCTGCACATGCATGGGATGGCGGAACAGCAGCCGGATGATCCAGCTGTGGATGTAGGCGCGGGTGCTTTCGGCCAACAGCAGGCGGCCACCGGGTTTGAGCACGCGAAAGACCTCGGCCAGCGCGCCGGCCTGGTCGACGATGTGGTGCAGCGTCTGGTGGCACAGCACCAGGTCCACCGAGGCGTCGGGCAGCGGGATGCGCTCGGCCGGCGCATGGTGCAGCGTGACCGGCACGCCGGCCGCCTGGCGCATCGCATCGCAGCGTTCGCTGAAATCGGGCTCGGGATCGAGGGCATGGATCTGACTCGGGCGGAAGCGCTCGGCCAATTCCGGCAGCGAATGACCCTGGCCCGTACCTATGTCGAGCACGACGCCGCCTTTCACGAGCTCCGGCAACTCGGGTGCCAGTCGTTGCAGGTCGTTGAGCGCGCGCTGCAGCACATGCACGCGCCAGGTCGCCGTCGACAAAAACCACAGCCCGAAGCGGGTCTCGGGAACAAAGGAGTGCGCCGGGGTCGTGGCCGCAGGGATCGGAGATGGGTTCATGGCGTGGCTGTCGCTGAGGGCTCGCTCGTCGAGCGGTCGCGATGATAAGGGCAGGAATGACCGGCATGGCCCCAAGGCGCGTCAGCGCCCGGCGCCCCAGTCGATCTGCCCGCGCGCCAGCCGCAGCAGCAGCCGGTGACCGATCTTGAAGTTCCAGTTGAAGCTGGTCTGCAGCACGACGACGGCCATGCGGCTTTCGCGCTGCACGCCCACATAGGCCGTGTGCCCGACCGCCATGCCGACCTGGTTGGTGATGGGCAGGCCATCGAACTCATCGGTGACCCAGGCGATGCCTGGGGCATCGAGCGGCTGCGGACGGCGCACGCGCAGGTTGTCGGCCAGCAGAGCACGCAAGGGGCCAGGCGATGGCCCCTGCCGCGTGTCGGCCTCGCCATCCAGGTGGGCGACAGCAAAATCCAGCAGGTCGGCTGCCGTGGAGTACAGCGCGGCCGAGCCCTGCATGGCTGGCGGGAAGCGCCAGTCGCCGACGGGCCGGCCCCGTGGCATGAAGAAGGGCTGGTCCCCGGCATGGCCCTGGGCGCGATGGGCGCGGCCGGGGTCGAAGCCGGTGTGGCTCAACTGCAGCGGCCCCAGCACTTGCTCGGTCAGCAACTCACCCAGCGGGCGCCCGGTGCGGGCCTCGATGGCCAGGCCTATCAGCGCGTAGCCGATGTTGGAATAGGCGGGCTCCGGGTCGGCCGAGGGCTTGAAGTCGAGCATGAAGCGCCGCAGGCCCTCTTCGTCGAGCACGCTGTAGAAGTTGCTGCCCTTGAACGTGAACTGGAACAGCCCCTTCAGCAGGCTCAGGTCATTGGGCTGGCGCGGCAGGCCGGCGCTGTGCGTGGCCAGTTGCTGCAGGGTCAGCCTGGCGGCCTGCGGCGTGGTCTGCAGCCCGGGCAGGAGCTCGGCCAGCGGCTCGTCCCAGCGCAGGCGGCCCTCGTCGACCAGCACGGCCAGCAGCGCGCCGACAAAGCCCTTGGTCAGCGAGCCAATGGGGAAGCGTGTGTCTGCGCTGAGCGGATCGCCATTGGTCTCGCCCCGGCCATAGCTGAAGAACTGGCGGCGCCCGTCTGGTGTGGCCACGCCGACGATCAGGCCGGGCGTCTCATGCGCCTTCAGCACCGGCTGCACCAGGCGCTCGACGCCGGCGCGCAGCGACTCGTGCGGCGGCGCGGTCTCGGCCGGATCGGCGGCCTGGCGGGTCATGTGGCCGCAAGCGGCCAGCAGCAGCAGCGGCAGGCACAGCAGCAGGGGCCGCTTCACGGCTTCATCCTCAAGAGCGAATGCCAGAAGCCCGGAATGCGCTGGACCGGCTGGCCGACGGCCACGGTGCGGGCCAGCGCCACGGCCTCGATGTCATCACCCTGGCCGTAGAAGGGCTGCTCCGACACCCTCAGGCCTTGCTGGCGCGCGCTCTTGACGAGGATCTGCAGGTACTCGGCCAGGTGTTCGGCGGTGAAGGGATTGGGGTCGTGGAAGGTCACGACCACGGGGATCACCCCCTGCACCAGCGGCAGCTCGCCGGCCAGCACGCGGGGCCGCAGCAAATCCATCTGGTAGTCCATGTGCTGACGGCGGCGCGGGCTGCCATAAGGCGGGATCAGCTTGCCGTCGTTGGCCGTGACGTCGGTCAGCAAGGCACGCAGGCCGAATTCGGCGTAGACGGACAGCGTGCGGTCGTCATAGGCCCACATCGGCGGCCGCACGAGGCGCGGCTGGCTGCCCAGCTCGGCATGATCGGCCAGGCCCAGTTGCAGCGAGGAGCGCAGCACGCCGCTTTCCATGCCCAGGTGGTTGGAATGCCCGGGCGAGGCGGTGTGGAACCCCAGCACCTGGCCCTGTGCCAGCCCGCGCCGGATCAGCTCGCGGCCCTGCGGCGTGCCACCGCCCTTGCTGGCTCGCGTCTGCACAAAAAAGATGGCCTTGATGCCGGGCTGCACCGGGTTGCTGCCCAGCGTGCGCAGCACCTGCTCGGTGGGGTTGCGCTTGCTGGCGATGCTGGGGCCGTCGTCGAAGGTCAGCAAGAAGCGCAGCGGCGGGCCGGCGGGCTCGGGCGCTGGCCGTGGCACCGAGCGGCATCCCTCCAGGGCGACAAGGATCAGCAGGACGAGGGCGCACCGAACGGTGAGGCTGGCAAGACGGTGGGGCACGGCAGGGGGACGGCAGGAACGGCCGCGCATTCTAGGAGAGCTTGGCACAGCGCCATCGCTGCCATCGGCGTTGCGCGGCACAGGGCAGAATCGGCCCACTTTCAGGAGGTCTGTGGATGTCAGCAAAGATCAATCGCCTGCTCAGCCGGGCCGGTCTCGGTCGCATGTCGACCGGCGAGTACCAGGCCAATCTCAATGGCTTGAACATGTTCTTCGGCGCGGTGCTGGGCTTCGTGCTCGCAGGCACCGAACGGCTGAACGCCTTGCAGTTCGGCATGCTGTTGCTGTCGCTGGCCAGCATCGTGATCACGGTGCTCTACATTTCTTCGAGCCGGAACAAGCTGACCTACGCCCTGCTGGCCCTGTTCTATGCCGCCACCCTGCCCGAGTTGATGGACCTGATGCTGCGCAGCAAGGACGTCGTGCCCGACAAGGTGCGGCCTACCTTGCTGGTCTGGATCCTGATGACCGTGCTGGTGGAGCTATGGGCCAGGGACAAGGATGCCGACAAGCCGGCCTGAGCCGGCCCGCGGCCGCTCAGTTCAGCGGCCGCGTACCGCGACAGCCGGGATAGCAGCTGCACCCCAGGAACGAGGCGCCAGCCGTCGCACCCTTGCGTGCGGTTCTGCGGACCATGCCGCTGCCACAGACGGGGCAGGACGGCTCGTCGACCTGGGCCTCGAAGGAATCGATCCCAGGTGCTGGTGCTGGCGCTGATGCCGTTGCTGGGGCCGCTGGCGCTGCTGATGCTTGAGACGATGACGATGACGATGACGGCGCTGGCACCGCACGGCCTGCAACGGCCTTCGACTGCTGCACTTCCTCGATCATGCGGCGCAGCCTTTGCCCATCCAGCAACTGCAGATTGGTTCCGGCAGCGAAGGCCCGCGCGTCGCTGGTGAAGCGCCCCGAGGTCACCACGAAGCCACCGGCCGCGCCGCGCGAGGCCATCACGCCGTACAGCTCGCGCACCACTTCCACGCCGACCTTGTAGGCCTTCCATTGCTTGCACTGCACGAGGAACTTCTCGCGACCCTTGGTGAGCACCAGGTCCACCCCGCCGTCAGGCGCCGAGCCGCCCTGCTCCTGCACGCTGAATCCGCGCAGCCGGAAGGCCTCACCGACCAGGCGCTCGAAGTCGCGCCAGGACAGGCCATCGAGGGCGCTGGCATCCTGCGCAGCGGCAGCGTCCTCGAGCAGGGCCCGGCGCTGCTGGCGCCGCCACGCGGACAGGGCCGCGCCGGTCAGGCAAAGCGCCGGCAGGAGGTACTGGGCAAGCATCGCAAACGGCTGCAGCATCGCACGCGCCACGTTGACGCCAGGCGCTGGCCCACCCGGGGCCGTGAGCGGCACACCGGAGTTCGCCAGCCCGTGCAGCCACAGGTAGCTGACGACGGCCAGGACCACCCCCATCCACCAGGGCAGCCACGCCACGATTGACAGCAGGTCGTCAAGCAGGCCTGCGCTTTTCCTACGCCCCATGAGTCTCTCCCCTTGCATGCAGCACGGCAGCGCCTTGGGTCTATTGCCGGCTGATGGATCGTCTTGACGTCCTTCAGCCTAACCACTCAAGTCGCCGTCGCACGCTCGTGGAATCCCTGAGGCCGGCCCCCTGCGCAAGCGACAAGGCCCGACCTTTCGGGCCGGGCCTTGCTGAGCAGACCGAGGGAGCGGGGGAGCGATCAGCTCGCCGGCATGCCCTTGGTGTAGCTGGCCATGGCGTCGTCCTGGCAGTTCTCGCCAGCGACGGCGGCCTTCAGAATGCTGCGGCTCTTGGCCATGATGGCGGCGCGCTCCATGGGCTGCCTTCGGGAGGTTCGGCACGACACGAGTGATGCACTGTGCACGCTGGCAGCCGGCGGCTACAAGGCCCGTGAACCTTTTTCCCGATTCGCCGACTACCGTTGGTATTGGGGAGCTTTCATGAAAACAATTGTCGCCATGGCCCTGTTCGGGCTGCTACTGGGTGTCGCCGCTGCCGCGCCGCAGGCCCGGCTGACCGACGTGCGCGAGGAGACGCTCGTCGCCCGCGACGGCAGCCTGTTGAGACTGACCCACGGGCGGGTTCGCGTGCCCGAAAGCAGGGAGCGGCCCGGCGGTCCGTTCATCGACCTGGCCGTCGTGAGGATCAACCTAGGTACCGCGCAAACAGGCCACGCGCATGTGCTGCTGGCGGGCGGGCCTGGCGATTCAGGCGTGCGGGTCGCGCTGGACCTGGCGACGCAAGGCGGTGCGATGCTGAAGGAGGTCCTGGATGGGGATCTGATAGGCATAGACCAGCGCGGCACGGGTGGTTCCGTGCCCAACCTTTCCACGACGGTGCGCTACGAGTTGCCGCTGGATCAGCCCGCCTCCGAGACCAGTTGGCTGTCGCTGGCTGAACGGGCCAGCCGCGCGGTGGCCGCCCAGATGCACGAGCGCGGCATTGATCTGCAGGCCTACAACACCGAGGAAAGCGCCGACGATATGGACGCTGTCCGCCAGGCCCTGGGCGAAGAGCGATGGACCCTGTGGGGGCGCAGCTACGGCAGCCACTTGGCGCTGGCCACGGCGCGCCGGCATCCGCAGCACGTGGATCGCATGGTCCTCGTCAGCCCAGAAGGGCCGGACCACACCTGGAAGCTGCCTTCCTTGACGGACGCGGCATTGCAGCGCATTGCCGAGCGCGCCGGGGCCCCCGAGGTGACGGCGCAGCTGCGTGAGGCCACGGCCCGCCTCGCGCGTGCAGCCGTGCACTTGGACGTGCCAGACCCAGCCAGCGGGCGCACCGTGGGCCTGGTGCTGGGCGCACTGGACCTGCAGTGGCTGATCGCCCAGGTCATCGGCGATCCACGCGCCATCGCCACGCTCCCTGCGGCTGCGCGTGAGATGGCCGCAGGTGATTTCCGACGCATCGGCCCACTGGCCCTGAGGTTGCGGCGCCAGGCGGGAGTAGGCTCGGCGATGAAGCACATGATGGACCTCAGCTCGAATGCCAGCGCCGCGCGACTCGCTCGCATCGCGCAGGAGGCGGCAGGCGCGGTACTGGGGGACGCGATGAACTTCCCCGATCGCCACCTGCACGCGGCCTGGCAGGCGCAAGCAGTGGGCGAGGCATTCCGCCAGCCGGTCACGGTACCCGTACCCACGCTGCTGCTGGTGGGAGACCTGGACGCGCGCACGCCCTTGGAAAACGCCCGCGAGATCGCGGCGGCGCTGCCGCGAGCGCATCTGGTCGTCGTGGAGAACGCAGCTCACCAGTTCGACCTTTTCGGGCCGCCGGAGCTGCGCAGGCTGCTCGGACGCTTCGTGCGAGGCATCGGCGATTTGCCCGCGCAGGTCACACTGCCCCCCCTGCGCTTTCAGGGCCAGCCCCGGAACGACCATGAGCCCCACCCATAAGCCCGCCCATGATCCGCTGGCTGATGAATGGCTGGTGGTGCGCTGCCAGCTGGGCGAACGCCCCGCCTTCGACGAGCTCATTGCCCGCTGGCAGCTGCCGCTGTGGCGCTATGCCAGGCAGTTGGCCGGCAGCGACGTCGCCGCAGACGACGTAAGCCAGGAGGTCTGGCTGCGCGCTCTGCGCGGCATCGCGCGGCTGCGCGACGGCGCCAAGCTCAGGCCGTGGCTGTTCGGCATTGCGCATCGCGTACTGATGGACCGGCTGCGCGAGCAGTTCAGGCTGCCGCTGGTGTCCGAGGGCGACATCGACCTGGAGGCCATGCCTGCCGTTGACGACGACACGCCGGATGTCGAGTCCGAGCTGGCCGCTCTGCGCGACGGCCTGGCCCGCCTGCCCACGCTGGAGTGCGAGGTGCTTACGCTTTTCTACCTGCGGGAGCTGTCGCTGGATGAGGTGGCGCAGGTGCTCGCCGTGCCGCTGGGTACGGTGAAGTCGCGCCTGTACCGCGCGCGCCGCCTGCTCAGGCGCCAGCTGGGCCTCGAAGGAGAAAGAGGATGAACACGACCGCTGTTTCCGAGCTGCTCGATAGGGAGCTGCAGACACGCTCTCGCGCAGGCCATGTGCTGCTGCTGATGATGGCGTCCGCGATGTCTGCCGTAGCAGGCTCGCTGTGGCTCACCGAACCGGCATTGCCAACCCGAACTGCGGTGGCCTTCGCCGTGCTGACCTGCATGGGCCTGTGCTGGGCGGCCTACGCCGCCTGGGTGCTCCGGTCACGCCGCGTGCTGCTGGGCTTGCACCGGGTCGTGGCCGCACGCATGGCTGCGCTGTTCAGCGCCGTGGCGCTTGCAGGTGCGCTGGCCGTGGGCCTGCTGGCCGGCGTGCCGGCAGCATGGCCCGCAGCAGTAGTATTTGCCGCGATGCTGACGCTGGCCGTCGCCGTGCTGGTGCGAGCACAGCGCCACTACGCGCAGCTGTGTCAGCGGCGCGCTGAACTGGCGCGACGGTTCAGGCCTCCGAGACCAGGGTGAGCAGTGGCCGCTCGCGGCTCAGCTTGGCCCCAGGTCAGACCAACTCACTCAACCCAGGATTCGGCATGCAACACATCATTGGACGGCTCCTTGTGCTCAGCCTTCTTCTTGCTGCAGCATCAACTTACGGACAAGGTCAGGCATCAGCGAGAACGGATTCACTTTCGCCGCAGCAGGACTTGTCCGAGTTCGAAGGGCTGTACCGCTACCGCGACGGTGGCCGTCTGGTCATGGTTGCAGGGGGCGGGCGCCTGGTCGCCCTCATCGGGGAGGCCAAGTACCCGCTGCGCGCGGTCGCCACGGATACCTTCACGAACCCAAGCGGCGATGAGCTCCCCTTCATGCGCAACTCCGCAGGCGAAGTCGTCGGGTTCAAGGAGCACGGTGAAATTTTCGCTCGGCTCTCCACGGGCGTTGGGGCCGAGACGCGGCAGTTGCTCGTGCCCCGTCCGCCGGGTCCGGACGGACGCCCACAGCGCTATCGCTGCACACAACCGCCTGAGCTAGCGGACGGGATTCGGGTCGCCGAGATGGGGCCGGGGACGCTGCCCCGCAACGCCGCTGAGATAGTCGTGAACGGCGTGCTCGACGGCAGCTATCCAGACATCCGCGCTATCGCGGTCCACCACAAGGGCGCGCTGGTGCTCGAGGAGTATTTCTACGGCTATGAGCGCGCCCGGCCGCACCAAATGCGTTCGCTCACGAAGAGCGTCATCTCCTTGCTTGCCGGCGCGGCAGTCGACCGCGGTCTGCTGAGAGCTGACGAGCCGGTCGTCTCAAGGCTGGGCTATGCCTCGATCGCGAGCCCCGATCCTCGCAAGGGGCGAATCACACTCACCGACTTGCTGAGCAATCAGTCGGGGCTCGCCTGTGACGACCATGACGGTGCATCGCCTGGCAATGAAGTCAAGCTCTATGAAGCCGCCGACTGGCCCAAGGCCTTTGTCGACCTGCCAATGCTCGCCGAGCCGGGGACCACCGGACGGTATTGCTCCTTCGGCTTCATCACTGCGGGGCGGATCATTGAACTGGCCGCAGGGAAACCACTCGCACAGTTCGCCCAGGAGGTGCTCTTCGGCCCAATGGATATCGCGCGCACCCAATGGCGCTGGACGTTCGTGCTCGATCGCAGCCAACGGAACGAGTTCGGGCAGATCCATCTGCGACCGCGAGACATGCTCAAGCTTGGCCTGCTCATCCAGCAGCGTGGGGCATGGCAAGCTCGCCGCATCATCTCCGAGTCGTGGATCGATGCCACAGTCGCAATGCAATCGCGCGTGGATGACAGCGGCTATGGGCTCGGAATCTGGCATCGCTGGTATGGCGTCCCGACCGCGAAAGGGACCCAGCGGGTGGAGACGATCATGCTCTCGGGGAATGGCGGACAGAAGGTCTACATCGTGCCCGCTCTCGAACTGGTCGTCGTCTTCACGGGCGGCTCCTTCAACCGCGAGTCGCCCGCAAACAGAATCATCGCGCGCGTCTTGCTACCGGCCCTGCTGGATGCCGAGGCGGCAACTGCAAGATCTGCGCATCACTGACCGACGCGATGCCTATGTCTCAAAGCTTAGGCGTCACGTTCACACAAGGACCTACCCATGCGCGTTCCTGGCTTCGCATCCCTCACCGCCACAGCACTCGTCGCGCGCGGCGCGACATCGGTTTCAGCGCAAAACGCCGCACGGGGCGGCGCTCTCTTCCATGAACTAGCCCGCATGGAGACTGAACTGTTCGACGCAGCGTTCGTTGCCTGCAGCGCTGATCGATTCCGCGCAGTCTTTACCGAGGACGCAGAGCCTGAAGAGGCCAAGTTCGTGCATCTCTGGAAGCACGAGGGCGGGTGTGGCGTCTCGCCCGAGTCTTGAGCTCTGATCGTCGGCAATCAAAACAAGAACAGAAAACCAACCGAGCCTGCGCGCGGCGACGCCAACCAGTCGCTCGAGCCGACGCACGCCGCCATGCCTCCGTCCGCGGCTCAGCTTCAACGTCAGGCGTCGTTTCACATCGCCAGCACGCCCTTGATGTAGCTGGCCATGGCGTCGTCCTGGCAGTTCGTGAAGAACAGCTCCTGGAACTTCTCGCCGGCGACGGCGGCCTTCAGCAGGTCCTGGTCGACGCTCTTCAGCACGGTCAGCATGTCCTTGCAGCTGGCGGCCTTCAGGTCCTTCAGGATGCCGCGGTTCTTGGCCATGATGGCGGCGCGCTCCTTGGGGTAGCCGGCGCCGCGCTCGTTCTCGAGCAGCTTGCGGTAGCAGTCCTGCAGGTTCAGCTCGGCGGCCCAGCCGAAGCCCTTGGCGTAAGGCATGGACATGCAGTTGCCGTCGTTGATCTGGCCGAACAGGAAGGCGTCGGTCGGGTCGATCACCAGGCCGCAGAACACGCCGGGCATGGAGTTGCAGGCCAGCATGGAGCCCATGCCGGTGCCGCAGCCGGTGACGACGAAGTCGGCGGCCTTGGAGTTCAGCAGGATGCCCGCCAGCAGGCCGTTCATCACATAGGTGAGCGAGGCCTTGTCTTCGGGCGTGTACATGCCGTAGTGGTGGACGGCGTGGCCCAGCGGCTCGGCCACGGTCTTCAGGGCATTGAAGACGATGTCGGACTTGGCGGCTTGGCTGTTCTCGATGATGAGCGCGATCTTCATGGCTTGGCTTTCGGAGGTCTTGACGGTGGGACGGCTGAATTCTGCCCGGGAAACGGCCAAAACCCTACATTTCGAACCGCCGTTTCAAAAAAAAGAATCGAAATGAGCGATTTCTGTCAGCCCGGCCTCAGGTCGGGCCGGGCGCTGTCTCCGCCTCCTCGGCCGCGCGTGCCACGACCTCGGTCTCGTTCCACAGCTCGATCAGGCGCTTGTGCTGATGGTCGGCCGAGTGCCCGAGCACGCTCAGGCTGGCCGGTTGCAGTGGGAAATGCTGGCCGGCGCTGATGTGCAGGCCCAGCCAGCGGGCCGCCAGCGCCGAGCCCAGGTGGCCGTGGCAGAACAGCGCGACATTGCCGTGCATGGAGATCAGGTGGGTGATCAGGCGGTCAACCCGGGCCGACAGCTCGGACGGCGATTCCCCGTGCGGGCAGCCGTCCTGCCAGATGTTCCAGTTCGGCCGCTCCTTGCGGATCTCGGCCAGGCGCCGGCCCTCGTAGTCGCCGTAGTTCCATTCGGCCAGCTTCTGCTCGGTCTCGCTGCCCGAGGCCAGCTCCGCGAGCTCGCAGGTCCGCTGCGCGCGCAGCCGGGGGCTGACCAGCACATGGCTGAACTCCACCTCGATCAGGCGCCAGGCCAGCGCCCGCGCTTGCGCCTCGCCGTGGGCCGTCAACGGCGGGTCGCTGCTGCCCGTGTGCTTGCCTTCCAGCGACCAGGCGGTCTCGCCATGGCGGATGAGGTAGATCGTGGGCAATGCGTTCAAGCGGCCTCCTGGTGCAGGATGGCCGGGCGCGCCGCCCGGCCGGGCCATTGTGTGCTGCCCTGCGCTGCCATGCGCCCCGACCAAACCCTCAGGCCGTGGTTCCAGCTGGAGCAGGGATCGAAGGCAGGCGCTCGAGATGCCGGACCGTCACGGCATATTGAGCACAGCCGTTGCCACCAGGCCGACCGCGCCGGCAACTCCGTCGACCACCTCGCCCACGGTCTCGGCCACCTCGTGCCCGAGCTCGCAGCCAGCATCGGCCACCGCATGGACGGCGCCCTGCACCGCATCCTCCACCGCCGTGAGGCCGCGCTCCACCGAGGCCTGCAGCTGGGTCAGGGCCTCGCTGCTGAACTCGCAGGTGGCGGAGGCGGCATCGCCCACCGCCTGGGCGGCGCCCATCACGCCGGCCACCACCGGGCCGAAGGCCTTGGCGTTTCGGTCGTAGCTGCCGATCAGGGTGCGCGGGTCTATATGAGCATTGGCCATGGGGGCGATTCGGGTCACGGCGATCCTCTCGTCAGTGCGTTGAAGAAGCCTCCATGCTAGGAATCCGCCAATGAGAAGAGGGCGGAATAACCGCCCTCTTCCTCATTCATCGTGCGCCGCCGTGACGCTGGCGTCTCAGGCCATCACCTGGGATGAGATCGCATGAGATGGCCGCTTCATCAGCGCTCCTTGCGCAGCGAGCCGATCAGTTGGTTGTCCGCACCGAGCACGAAGACGCTATAGACCGAGTTGGCGTTCACCGGCAGTTCCTCGATCGTGTAGATCGCCGTGGCCGAGCTCGGCGTGGTGACGCTCAGGAGCGAGCTGGTGCTGTAGGCCACCGTGTAGTTGCCGGACGAACTGCCGGCCTGGACATTGCTGGCCAGCGAGCTGTAGTTCAGCGACAGGTTGACCTTGAGGTCGCTCGTCGTGGCGGCCGCATTGATCAGGCGGATCTTGGCCGTGCTGCTGTTGGTGGGCAGGCGGTTGTCGTCGGTCAGCACGGTCAGGCTGGGCGCGGTCGGGTCGCCCCAGACCATCAGCGTGTAGTCGCCGCCGGCCTTGAAGCTCGGATTGCTGCTGTTGAGCGTGCGGCCGGCGGCCTGCACCGTCAGCGCCCCCGTACCGGCGGTGACCAGGTGGTAGTCGCCCACCGTGGGGCCGGTCGAGAGGCCCATCAGGCTGGTGCCGTCCAGCGCCGCGCCCACCTTCACGCCGGGCACACCGGTGACCACGCGCACCCGCGCCTGCGTCGCCCGGTACGGGGTGATGGCGCCGCCCTGGATCAGGTGCTGGCCATGCACCAGCAAGCCGCCCTCGGTGGCCGTGACGATCAGCGTCGAGACGCCGGCCGAAGCCAGGGTGACGCTGGGCAGGTCCAGGCGCACATCGCTGCGGTCGCCGGCACCGGTGACGCGGATGCGGTAGGTGCCGCTGTTGATCTTGGTGTAGCTGCTGGTACCGCCGCCACCAATGCTGGAGGCCATGGCCGAGGCGTTGTCCAGGCTGTCCTCGTTCAGCGTCACGTAGACGTCCAGCGAGCCGGCGTCAGGTGCCAGGTTCATGAACAGCAGCTTGTGCTTGCCGGCATCGGGCGCCTCTTCCTCCTCCTCGATGATCGAGGTCTTGAGACCGCCCGACCAGCCGTAGGCGATCAGCGTGTACTTGCTGGATTCCTTCAGCGAAGGCGTCAGCGTGGCCACGGCCGTGCCCACGCCGGAGCTGAGGATGGACATCGAGGTGTCGCTGGTGTTCACGTCCGCATACGCGCCAAGCACGCCCAGCGTGAGGCCGGTGCTGACGGTGGTGTCGTCGACGCTGAGATCCAGGCTGCTGTAGCCATTGCTGACGTTGAGCAGGCGCAGCTTGGCGGACTTGCTGTCCGAGCCGCCGCCGCAGCCACCGAGGATCGCGGCCGCCAGCAGCGCGAATGAAAGAAGAAGGGATCGGAACAGGGAGTTGCTTGTCATGGGTCGTTTCGTCGTCGAAAAGGCAGAGGGGCCCCGCCATTGCAGTGGCGCGAGGTGTCGCGGATCCGCGTGTTTGATGACGCCGTGTGACATGCCGTCTGCGGGCATCACACGGCGTCACAGTTCTTTGCCGGCGCTCTCAGCAGGCCGGCTCGCGGCGGTTGGGCACGAACATGTAGCCGCGGCCGCGCAGCGTCTGGATGTAGCGAGGCATGGCCGGGTCGGGCTCGACCAGCTTGCGCAGCCGCATCACGCCGGCATCGACCGCGCGCAGCGTGACCCGGTCCTTGCGGTCATGCGAGGCCGCCAGCAGGCGCTCGCGCGATACCGCCACGCCGGGGTTGGCGCTCAGCTCAGCCAGCAGCGCGTACTCCACGGTGTTGAGCACGCGCACCTCACCGTCGCGGTGCAGGCTGCGCTCGGCCGGGAAGAACATGTACTCGCCAATGCGCACCGAGGCACTGCCCACCTGGGGCGAGCCCAGCAGCACCGCCGTGCGGCGCAGCACCGCATGGATGCGGGCCAGCAGCTCGCGTGGCGAGAAGGGCTTGGCCAGGTAGTCGTCGGCGCCCATCTCCAGGCCGAGCACGCGGTCGACCTCGTCATTGCGCCCGGTCAGCAGGATCACCGGCAGGCGGTCGCCCTCCACGCGCAGGCGCTGGCAGGCCTCCAGGCCCGAGCGGCCCGGCAGGCCCACGTCCATCAGCAGCAGGTCGGGTCGCAGCCGGGGCAGGCGCTGCATCATCTCCTCGGCACTGGCCATGGCGCTGACCGCCAGCCCCTGGGCCGAGAGGTAGGACGCCACCAGGTCGCGGACCTCGGCATCGTCCTCGACGACGTAGATGTGGAAGGGGCGCTCGGTCACCAAGCCCGGGCCCGGTTTGAAGGCCATGCGCGTGGCCGGACCGCTGACGGCCTGGCCCATCATGGCCGCCTCCCGGCGCAGTGGACGATCAGGCCGCCCGGCGGGGGCGGAAGCGAGGCAGAGGGGGGTGGGGAGCAGGGTCGCATGGCAGCTTCGGTAGGAAGCTGGATGCTAGGAAGCGAGCCCACCGGGCTCGTCGTCACTTCGTAAAGCAGGGTAAACCTGGGTCACGGTGGCTGACATGCCGTGGCGCAGCCCAGGCACCCGCATTCGCGGGATGCAGGTGCGACAGCGATTGACCACAATCCGCCCGCCCGAGGGCGGGCCCCCAAGCGGGTCGACATCAACAACAATTCGGAGAACCCATGAAAAAAATGATCTGTGCTGGCCTCATCGCCCTGCTGCCTGGCCTGGCCCTGGCTTATCCCCTGCAGCTGCAATACTCGATCACCAATCTCGACGCAGGCCAGTACCGCTACGACTTCAAGCTCTCGGTGGATGGCACTGACGGCAGCTGGAAGCCGGGCCAGCAATTCGACTGGATCGTCTTCGGCGACCGCCAGGGCTCCTACGGCGCGCCCTCCGGCTTTTGCCCCGTGGACTGCTGGACCAGCAAGATCATTCCGAACATCACCGGCCTCGACGAGGGATTCACCGGGAACGTATCGGGCGGCGGCCACCAGGGCCCGATGCTCAGCTATGGTCCCAGCGGCCCGGTTCTGCCGGGTTGGCAGCCCGCCGACGCGGGTGCATTCACGGACTGGAGCTACCTCAGCGATATCTACCTGCCTCAAGGCCAGCTCTATTTTTCAGCCCTGGTGCGGTCCGACTGGACCATTCCTGACGGCTTCTACCTGGCGCAGCAGGTCGGCGCCAAGGTGCCCGAGCCCTCATCCATCGCACTGGCCGGGCTCGCCCTTTCCAGCCTGATCCTGCAGCGCCGCCGCCGCCGCTGATCTCGCACCGCAGGGGAGCCGGCACACAGCCCGCTCCCCCCGGCTGTCAGCCCTGCGCGCCCCGCCCCCACAGCCGCTCATAGCGCCAGCCGGTCAGCGCTTCCACCACCTGACGGTTCTCCGGCGACTCGGCCTCGGTCTCGCCGGCGCGCAGCCGCTCCACCTCGTGCACCAACACCGCATGGGTGCGGGCATTGAGCCGGAACGACCAGGAGATGGCCAGCCCCAGCAGCATCACCACGATGGGCCCGCCCACCATCAGGGCGACGATGGTGTGGATGGCCTCGGGCGTCTGCTCGACCACCTGGCCCGGGCGGGTCTTGGGCGAGATGTAGCCGCCCGCGTCGATGATCCAGCCACTGAGGATGATGGCGCCCGACTGCGCGAGCTTGCGCACCAGGGTCATCACGCCGGCGAACACGCCTTCGCGCCGCTGGCCGGTGACGGCCTCGTCAATGTCGGGCAGGTAGTTGTAGACCGACCAGGGCACGAAGTTCAGCGTGCCCCGGCCGAGGCCGGCCAGCACGATGGGCAGGAAGAGCCAGAAGATCAGGCCCGGCGAAAAGCCCGCAGCCGCCGGATTGAAGGCCGCGAAGATATTGCCGCCCAGCGCCTGCAGCCCGGCGCTGAATCCGGCCGGCTGCACCAGGAAGAACACCAGGTACAGCAGCAGGGCCGCGCCGAAGAAGCTGATCGCGATGCGGTAGGCCAGCAGCGGCCCGGTGCGGATGACGATGTTGATCGCCACCATCACCGAGACCAGCTGGGCCACGTACATCACCGTCATCAGCTGCGAGATCACCAGCGTGGCGCCGGCCAGCACCGTGGCCACGAAGATCGGGAAGGCGGTGTTGAAGATGTCTTGCGACAGGTAGCCACCGAGGTAGAGGCTCAGGTGCTGGCGGAAGGCGCGGATCTTCAGCGTGGAGAACAGGTCCTTGAACATGTCCACCGGAATCTGCAGCGCCGTCTTGAGGCTCGGGCCCTTGAAGGTCTGCGACAGCGCGGACAGCTCCTTGGGGCCGTAAGGCCGCTCCCAGGTGGTCAGCACCACGATCAGCACCACCACCGAGAAGATGACGCCGAAGATCGCCGCCATCCAGAAGAAGGTGTCCGGCGAGTCCTTACCGCCGAACTGGCTGATGAGCAGCGTGGGCAGGTAGGACGCGAGGATGGCCGAGCTCTGCGCCACGATCATGCGGGCACCGGCGAACTTGGCCTTCTCGGCGTAGTCGCGGCTCATCTCGGCCGCCAGCGTTTCCCAGGGGATGAGAAACATCGTGTACAGCAGCTCGAAGAAGATGAAGCAGAGCAGGTAGTAGCTGAAGCTGTGGCCGGTGCGGAAGATCAGCGCAAAGCTCGGCAGCAGCGGGATGGTGATCAAGAGGAACAGCTTGCGCCGGCCGATCTTGTGGCCCACCCAGGTGTGACGCAGGTGGTCGGACACATAACCGATCAGCGGGCAGGTGATGGCCTCCAGGAGGCGCGGCAGACCGAGTATCAGCCCCGACTCCACGGCGGAGAGGCCGCAGAAGGTGGTGAAGAAATAGAACAGCCAGCCGGTGATCACCGCCTGCGCACCCGCACCCAGCATGTCGCCCGAGCCCCAGCCCCAGTAGTTCACCCAGCTGGGGATGCGCACCTTTTTGTAGTCTCCGGCCATCTTTTTCTACCTGTCTCTTCTGTTTCGCATTCGGGCCGAGCGCCGGGCCGTCCCAAGCCGGCCCGGTGGTCGATGTCTGCGGCTCAATGTCGCAGGCGTCGGCGTCCCCTCGGGGGACCGACCAGATGTGCCCGCGTTCAGCGCGGCGCATCTGGGCGAGGGGCTCAAATGAATCTGTACATGAACTCGCCCATCGTCAGGAGCGCCATGGCTTGACCGAAGGGCATCGAGGTCAAGGGGATGTCCTTGTATTCCTGGATGCTGTTGAACACCGGCGTGCCGAAGCTCACCTGGGTCAGCTCGCCCGCGTCATTGATCTTGGCGCGCACGGCCTTGGCCGCGCTGATGCCCAGGGCCTCGTACTGCTTGCCGAGGTAGCCCTTGCGCACCGCCTTCAGGATGCCGTAGGCGAAACCGGCCGAGGCCGCCGCTTCTTCGTACGAGCTCTCGTCGTCGAGGATGGTGCGCCACAGGCCCGAGGGTGCCTGGCACTTGGCCAGCGCCTTGACCTGCGCTTCCAAAGTCTCGATCAGGAAGAGGCGCAGCGCATCGTCTTCCTGCAGGTCCAGGAGCTCGATGAACTCGGGGATCACGATGGTGACCCAGCTGTTCCCGCGCGCCCAAAGCGCATTGGCGAAGTTGTGGCGGCCGTCGAAGGTCCAGCCGTGGAACCACAGGCCGGTCTTGCGGTCGGTCAGGTACTTGATGTGGATGAGGAACTGGCGCTTGGCCTCTTCCACGTAATGCGGCCGGTTCAGCAGGAGGCCGATCTTGGCCAGCGGCATCACCGACATCATCAAGGTGTCGTCCCACAGCTGCTGGTAGTTCACGCTGTTGTAGACGATGTGCTGGAAGCCGCCCTCCTCCGTGCGCGGCAGGCCGCTGTAGACCCACTCGCCCCAGGCGTCCAGGTACGGCAGATAGGTGCGGTTGCCGGTGCGCTCGTACAGATAGGCGAGCGTGAGGAAAGGCGCCACCGTATTGATGTTGCGCGAGGGCGTGCCCTCCTTGAAGCGGGCCTCGAACCACGAGGTCATGATGTCCCAGGCCTTCGAGTCGCCGGTCATCTCCCAGACCTTGTAGACGCCGTACAGGCCCACGCCCTGCGTCCATTCCCAGCCATTCCAGCTCTTGGTGTCGAGCACGCGGCCGTCCGCCAGGCGCAGCAGGAACTTGCCCTCGTCGTCGCGGATGTTGATCAGGTTGTGGATCAGGCGGTCGATCGCATCGCGGTAGTCGGCCTGGCTTGCGCCCAGGGCCGCCACGTGGTGCGACAGCAGAGGGTCGATCTTGGAAGAGTCGGTCGGGAAAAGAATCTGTTGCTGATTGCTGCTCATGGCTTGTTGCCCTTGTCGTCTCGCGCGGCCGCTTGATCAGCAGCCACTGCTTCATAAAACTCGATCTCGATCAGGCCCAGCTCGCCCTTGCCCACGAACTGCTCGCCGGTCGTGGCGTTCTTCTGGTCCACCAGCTCGGTGATGCCGGCAAAGGCCTCGCGCGCCTCGCTGCCGCCGAGGACCTCGATCATCACCCGAGTTCCCGGTGCCGAGGGGCGCAGCGCGAGCGTCACATAGCCCAGGCTGCGCGGCGTGGCGCCCCGGAACACCTCCTGGCCATCGACCGTGATGCGGATGGGATAACTGCGGGCGCGAAAGCCCGCCGTCTTCAGCGTCACCTCGGTGAGCCGGGCGGCGCGTGCGAGGGTGAAGCTGATCGGCTGCTTGCCGGACCAGGCCGTGGTCTCGTTGTCGTCAATGGCGCGTTGCGGGTCGTTGCCGTCGCTGGCGGCCACGCTGGCCACGGGCACGGCGATGCGGCTCGGCTTGAACGAAGGCGTGGCCGGCGTGGGGCCGCGGTCCAGGCGACCAGGCAGATCGGCGCCCGCGATGCTGCCGGGCTGGACGGCCACCGAATCGAAGGCGATCTGCGCGGATTTGAGGCCTGCGGACTTCGCCGTGACGGTGATGCGGCCGGCCTCGGTGCTCGTACGCACCAGCACGCGATTCACGCCACCTTCGACGGGGAGCATGCGCGAGAGGATGTGGTTGTCCGGCCCCTGCGCAATGCCGCCGCGCCATTCGGCCGGGCCGCTCAGTTCGATATCCACGCTGTTCAGTGCAAGGGGGTGGCGGCGCCCCTTGGCATCTACCACCTCGACCTCCAGCAAGGCCAGGTCCGCACCATCGGCCCGAAGCGCCACCGGCGAGGCGATGCGCGTGAGCTTCAAGGCCACCGGCGCGCTGATGGTCTCGCGCTGGTCCTCGCAGACCTTGCGGCCTTGTGCGTCGTAGCCCACGGCCTTCAAGACGCCCGGCTGCCAGGCCACATCGGCAAAGGTGAAAAGGAAGCCGCTCGTCGGCTTGGCTCGGCCCAAAGACTTGCCATTCAGGACCAGCTCGACCGTGGCCGCGCTGGAGACCACCGTGACGCTCTTGCGCACGCCGGCCGCATAGTTCCAGTGGCCGACGAGGTGAGCGCGGGGCCGCTCCACATCCACCCAGCCGTCCCACATCACCTGGTGCGCGAAGAAGCCGTCCTTGGCGATTCGCATAGCATCCACTTCGCCGCTGCGGCGGTAGTTCTCTGCGCCGCGGTGATGGGTGTTGCTGTCGGAGAAGATGATGTTCAGGCCGCCGCCATTCACCCGCGTGCCGGTACCCGGCCGCTCGCGCCAGAAGTCGTACCAGCGCACCACATTCTCGATGGCGTGAGAGTCCTGGTTGCGGTTGTAGACACTGGCATCCGCGCCGTTGTAGAGCGGACCCTCGCCATCCTTGTGGAAGGGCGGCGAGAACTCGTCCCAGTACTTGCGCAGGCCTTCGTCGCGCGAATACTCGGTCTGCCAGAAGGGCTGGCGGGCGCTCTTGTTCACGTAGAGCATCTCGCCGCCGTACTCGGCCTCGCGGCTGCCCAGCATGTCGCGGCTGCCGGCCGCCCGGCCGCCGTGCGGGTCGAAGCGGTCGCGCAGCGCCTTCATCTCGGCCATGTGCGCCTCGCTGATGCCGTTGTTGCCGGACTCGTAGACCAGCACGCTGGGGTTGTTCCTGAAGTAGATGATGGCGTCGCGCATCACCTCGGTGCGCATCACCCAGGCGCGGCCCTGGGCATCGCGCTCGGAATCGCCGGCCGGCAGCATCTGCATCAGGCCCACGCGATCGCAGGATTCCACGTCCTGCTTCCAGGGCGTGATGTGCATCCAGCGCACCAGGTTGGCGCCGCTCTCCACCATCAGGCCATTGCTGTAGTCGCTGAGCCAAGGCGGCACCGAGAGGCCCACGGCAGGCCATTCGTTGGAGCTGCGCTGCGCATAGCCCTTCATGTGCAAGGCCCGGTCATTGAGCCTGACCATGCCGTTCGCAAACTCGGTCTTGCGAAAGCCGGTGCGCGTAGCCACGCTGTCGAAGACACGCCCTTCAGCTTCCAGCGAAGTCGTCACCGTGTAGAGATAGCCGTAGCCCCAACTCCAGAAATTGAGCCCGGCCACGCGCGCCGAGGCCTTGGCCGTGACCGCCTCGCGCGGTGCCACGGTGTAGCGGCCGCCGTCGAAGCTTGCGACCGTCTTGCCCGCCGCATCCTGCACGCTGACCTTGTAGACGAACGTGCGCGGCGCCGCATCGTCGTTGCGGATCTCGGACTCGGCATGCACGGTCGCGCTGCGGCCGGCGATGTCGAAGTCTGTCGCGTAGACGTAGACACCGGTCGTGCCCAGGTGGGCATAGAGCGGCAGCGTCTGGTAGACCTTGTCGGCGATGTGCAGGCGAACGTTCTTCGAGAGGCCGCCGTAATTGGCATTGAAGTTCCGATCCGACCACTGGAAGCGCGCGCCGCTGAGCTGCTCGCGGTAGGCCCAGTCGTTGTCGGTGCGCACGGCCATCACATTGACGGCGGGTGCCGGCTTCACCGCATCCGTGATGTCGAAGCCGAAGGCCGTGATGCCGTTCTCATGCAGGCCGAGGCGCTTGCCGTTCAGCCAGACCTCGCCCGCCTGACGCACGCCTTCGAACTCGATGAACACCTTGCGCCCTGCGATGGTCTTGGGCAGCGTGAAGCTCTTGCGATACCAGGCGATGCCGGTGGCGAGGTCCTTGATGTCCTTCTTGAAGGCCTCGTCCTCGTTCCAGGCGCGCGGCAGGGTCACGGCCTTCCAGCCGGTGTCGTCGAACTTCAGCTCCTGCGCGCCGGCCACGTCGCCCACATGCAGGCGCCAGCCGGCGTTGAAGTCGAGCTGCTCGCGGGGCTGCGCCACCGCGGCACCGAAGCAGCAAAGCAGGGCCAAGACGACAACCAGGCGCTGGATCATGGTTTGCTGCTCAGTTGGATCCGAGCCGATGACAGGCCTGGCGCACTGGCCTCGATCGCGCCCTGCAGGCCTCGCAGGATGGCCAGGCCGCGGCCTTGGTAGGTGGCGTGGACGGCATCGCGCGGATCGTCCACATCGGCCAGGTTGCCGTTGCCTATGCCGAGGATCTCCAGGGCGCCGTCGAGCTTGAACGTGATGCGCTGGTCGGCATCCGGCACGCGCACGCCGTTCGCATCGACGACGCGGTACTCGATATGGCTCACGCCGTCGCCGGCCGTCTCGGCCGCCAGCTCGATGCGCGCCGCCGGCCCGGCCGTCTTCAAGACGAACTCGGCCACCGGCTTGCCGGCACGCAGGCCCACGGCCTTCAGTTCGCCGGCCTGATACGGCACGGTCCAGCTGAACACGCCCTCCACCGCCGCGCTGCGCGGCTGGCTGCCGATCAGCCGGCCGTTCAGAAGCAGCTGGATCTCATCGCAATTGCTGTAAGCCGAAACGGTGAGCGTCGCACCCGCCGGCCAGTTCCAATGCTCTTCCACCTTGGCACGGCGCTGCTGATCCAGCAGCGGCGTGCCCTGCCCCGATTGCGAGGCGTTCAGTTGCGCGCTCTGCAAGGCCGCAGCGATGTAGACCATGGGCTTGTCGCTCCACAGGCTCTCACGGAACCAGCCGCGCGGCTTCTTGAAGCTCGCCAGGTCCAGCAGGCCGAAGTCCGCGCCGCGCTGCGGCCAGCGGCCGGCCTCGCCCAGGTAGTCGATGCCGGTCCAGAGGAACTGGCCGGAGATGTACTCGGTGTCGCGCACCACGGCCCAGGCGCTGTAGTCGTGCCGGTTCTCGCTGCCATAGATCACGCGGCGCGGCTTCGCCGCATGGTCGGCCGCGTAGCGCAGCTCCTGGTAGTTGTAGCCGGCGATGTCGAGGATGTCGCCAAAGCCGACCGCATCCGACATCTCCACATGGGCCATCGCCGCCGTCACCGGCCGGCTCGGGTCCATGCGCTTGAAGGCAGCCACCAGCGGCTTGCCCAGGCGCACCAGCTCACTGGCCGGCGGGTTCTCGGGCCGGTACTTCTTGCCCAGGACAGGATGCGAGAACGGGTCGTTGGCGTAGTCGACCTCGTTGCCTATGCTCCACATGATGATGCTGGGGTGGTTGCGGTCGCGCTTCGCCATGTCCTCGATGTCGCGCACGCCCCAGGCCTCGAACGACTCACCATAGCCATGGCGGCCCGGCTCGCCCACGTTCCAGCCGGCGATCCACTTGCGCTTGGTCGGCGCGAATTCGTCGAAGGCCTCGGCCTGCACCAGGAAGCCCAGCTTGTCGGCCAGGGCCAGCAGCTCGGGCGCCGGCGGGTTGTGGCTGGTTCGGATGGCGTTGACGCCCAGCTCGCGCAGCTTCAGGAGGCGCCGCTCCAGCACCGACTCGGGCACGGCCGCACCCAGGCTGCCGGCATCGTGATGCAGGCACACACCCTTGAGCTTCAGCGATTGATCGTTCAGGAAGAAGCCGTGATCAGGATCGAAGCGCGCCGTGCGGATGCCGAAGGGCGTGCTTGCTTCGTCCAGCACCCGACCGCCCTGCTTCACTTGCTGACGCAGGCTGTAGAGCGCGGGCGAGGCCAGCGACCAGCGCTGCGGCTGGTTGACGACGAGGCGCTGCGGCAGCACGCGGCTCTCGCCCGCCGTCAGCTGCAGCCGGCTCTCCAGCCGCGCCACCACGCGGCCCTGCGGATCGAGCAGCTCGCTCAAGAGGGTCAGGCCTTGCGCCTTGGGCGTGGCGTTGACCACCTCGGTGTCGATCTGCACCTGGGCCTTGGCTGCACTCACCTGCGGTGTGCGCACGAACGTGCCCCACTGCTCGATGTGGACCGGATCCTTGATGACCAGACGGGCCAGCCGGTAGATGCCCGAGCCCGTGTAGTAGCGCGAATCGGTCTGGCGCGAGTGGTCGACGCGCACGGCAATCACATTCGGCGCATCGAAGCGCAGATAGGGCGTGAGATTCAGCGCGAAGCTGCTGTAGCCGAAGGGCCGGCCGCCCACGTACTGGCCATTGATCCAGACCTGCGAATGCTCGTAGATGCCATCGAACTCGACGCTGACCAGGCGGCCGCGCTGCGCCGCAGCCAGCGAGAACTGCTTGCGATACCAGCCCACGCCGCCGGCCGCATAGCCGTTGCCGCTGCCGTAGCTGGCGCTGAAAGGCTCCTCCTGGCTCCAGTCATGCGGCAGCTGCACCGAGCGCCAGTTCTTGTCGTCGAAGCCGGGCGACATGGCCGCGCCGGCATCGCTCTTGCTAAACAGCCAGCCCTCGTTCAAGGGCCGGACCTCGCGCGGCGCTGCACTGGCCAGGCTGCTGAGCAGGGCCAGCGTCGCGATGGCGATACGCCAGGGCTTCAGGATCGTCATCATCGGTTCAGCGCTGCAGGTAGCGGGGCTGAGGCACGGCTTCGAGCTTCACGCCGCCGCGCGCCGCATGCAGGCTCACCAGCTTCACAGCCTCCAGCGCATTGGCCGCCTGGCCATCGGTGGTGACCGCCAAGGCAATCGTGTTCTCGCCGTTTGGATTCAGGATGCCCGGCGGGATCACGAAGACCCGCTGCGGCCCGATGTGGGCGATGAACTGGCCCATGTTCCAGCCGTTCACGAAGATCAACGCGCGGTTCTCCACCTCGGAGCGCGGCTTCGTGGTGTCGCCAAAGGCCAGGCCCAGCTGGATGTCGTGGCCCTGGGGCAGGTCCAGCTTGAAGGTGGTGCGCAGCCAGTAGCTGCCCGGTGCGGGCGGTGCGGCGCTGGGGGAGGCCGACTCCCAGCCGGTCTTGAAGTCGCGGTCGCGCGCGGCCGGCAGGTGCCAGCCCATGCGCTCGCCATAAAGACCGCCGCTGTTCATCGGGCCGCGCACCAGGTCGGCAATGTCCTCACCGCCCTTGTTGCCCTGGATCCTCCAGGCGATGGGCGTGGCGAAGCGCTGGCCGCTGCGCGTGGTCAGCGAGGCCGAGATCAGGCCGCGCGCTTCCTTGTGCACGTCGTCGGCAAACAGGTCCCAGTTGTGCGAGTTGTTGCGCACCAGGACCGACAGGACATGCTCGCCCGGGGTCAGGTCTTGCAGCGTCTTGCGGAAGGTGTCGGTCGTCTCCGGGAACGGCCGGCCGGTGTCGTGGTCTTGCTGGCCGATGAACTGCCCGTCCAGCCAGACCTGGATCAGGCCTGCGCCACCGCCGCCGAAGAACAACTCCAGGCGGTTGGCCTTGGGGTCCGTCACCTTGAAACGGCCGCGGTACCAGACGTCGCCATGGTGGAAGCCGTACTCGCTCATCGACAGCACCGGCTGGCCCTTGTCTGGCGCGGTGTAGACATTGGAGGCCGCACCACTGGCATCGGCCTTGCGCCAGGCGCTGTCGTCGAAGTCGGGCTTGGATTCCAGCGAATCCCAGCGGCGGGTCCAGGCCTGCTGCATCAGGTCGGGCAGCAGGAACTTGTCCGGGCCCTTCAGCAGGGCCGAGGCTTGCAGGCTTTCGCGCTGTGGCTTGCTGGCCAGCTGCTCGCCGTTGAAGGCCAAGGACTTGATGCTCGATGGCACCCAGACGCGCAACGCGCTGTCGGCTTCCGTGTCGCCGGTGAACGAAAGCGCCGAGCCCTTCACTTCAGCCGCACGCAGCAAGGCCGCGCTCTGAGCCAAGACAGCGCCCTGGTTGCTATGAAGCTTCCAGAACTGCCAGCCGGTCTTCTCGTCAGCGATCAAGAGCACGAGCGGCGCACGGCCGCCGCCGCTGATCTTCAGCTCGATCAGGCCTTGGTGTTGATAGTTGAGGCGCAGGTCGCCGGTCCTGGCATCGAAGGCCACAGCAGCCTGGCCCGCCAGCACATCAACCTTGGGCTGGGAAGCAAAGCGCAAGACCGTCTCGCCGTCTTCACCCGCACGGCCGTAGAACAGGGCGACGTCCCGCTCACCCTGCTGCAGATGCGTCTGGATCTCCGACGTGGAATAGACCAGGTGCTGGCGCTCGAGCGCATACGAGGCCAGCAGCATCTTGGCGTCCTGCCCCGAGAGCTGCAGCGTGCCCGCTTGCGGTACGCGGTAGCTGCCATCGCGGGTCGTCAGCGGGAACGTGAAGCGCTCGGTGCCGGTGTTGCTCGAAGGGTTCTGCACCGCGAACAGCACATGCGTTCCCAAGGCCTTGTTGAGGTTGTGATACAGCTTGATCTTGTCGGTGGACGGCGCAATCACCTCGCCCTTGTCCATCTGCGCCAGCACCGGCGCGGCGGCCTGCACGAAGCTGCCCATCTGCTTCAGGACATAGGCCTTGTCGCGCAGCACACGCGCCTCGCTGATCGGCGAGCCGTAGTCATACGAGGTGTAGACGATGGGCCCTGGCTGCCAGCCCCAGCTGGTGCCGCCAAAGGCCATGTAGATGGAATGGATGGTCAGCGAGTTGATCAGGCTGGTGCCATAGAACACGCGCTGATAACCCGGGCCTTGCCGCTTGGCCGTGCATTCGTAGGTGCCGTTCGAGCCCCAGTAGTCGAACCAGCCGGCGCCGATCTCGGCGACGAAGCCGGGCGTGTTGGGTGAGGCCAGTGAGCCGACCTTGGGCACATTCGTGCCGTAGATGCCCCAGTCCGGCGCGCGGGCGGGCGCACCAGGCTCGGCATCCACGCCGCAGACACCACCGGGGTAGCCGTCGAAGGCATAGAGGTCGGTCGGGCCAGGGTTGGCAAACGGCGCGGTCGAGTTCTTGGGCGTCCAGTCCGGCAGGCGCGAGGCCGCGTTGTGGAACAAGGGCACGGTGATGCCGTCGGCCCGGGCCTTGTCGGCCAGGTGCTGCATGTGGCGGATGTTCTTGGGCTGGACCGAGAACAGCTCGTTCTCGATCTGGTACGCGATGACCGTGCCGCCACCATCGGTGATCTGGTGGCGCGCGAGGATGGCGTTGATCTGGGTCATCCATTCATCGGCCGCGTCCTGGTACTCGGCCGCATCGGTGCGCGCCTCGGCGCGCTGGCGAAACAGCCAGCCGGGGAAGCCGCCGCCGGTCAGTTCGGCGTTCACATAGGGGCCCATGCGGGCGATGACAAAGAGGCCTTCCTCCTCCGCCATCTGGATGGCCCGCTCGATGTTGCGGACATTGCTGAAGTCGTAGTGCCCCGGTTTGGCCGAGTGGTAGCCCCAGGAGAAATAGAAGGACACGGCGTTCAGCCCCGAGGCCTTCATCTTCTGCAGCACGTCGCGCCAGAGGCTGGGCGAAGGCAGGCGGAACGGGTGGAACTCGCCGGCGAAGATCATCTCGCGCTTGCCATCGATGATCAGCGAGTAGCGGTCCCAGGCGATGGACTTGGCCTTGCCCTTGGGCGTCAGCGCCTTCTCAAGTGCTTGGGTCTCCTCGGCGATCACGGTGAAGTGCCGCACGGTGCCCGAGACGCCGCCAAGCTCCTTCTTCTTGCTCCAGCTCAGGAAGCCGTCGAAGCTGTCCGAGTACCAGTAGCGCTTGGTCGTGTAGTCGTCGAAGTAGATGCGCCAGCCCTTGCGACCATCGGCACCGGTGATCGGCGCCAGCGCCTGGCCTTCAGACGGGCCGCCCCAGCCGGCCCAATCGCCCTGCTTCACGAAGGTCCACGGGCCCGCCAGCGAATCGGCCGTGGCCAGCTCGATCAGCTTGGTGGTCTCGTTCTTGGTGAAGGCGTGGTGCTTGCCGTCCATCAGCACGACGAAGGTGTCGATGTAGTTGCCCGAGAGGCCTTGCATAGGCACCGGCGCCGAGAACTTCGAGAAAGTCGCATCCAGCGGCGTCATGTAATACGCGGCGAACGGGCCTTCGGTGCCTTGGGTGGAGAGCGACATCACCAGTTGCCAGCGGCCATCCTTGTCGCGGAACCATTCGGGCGCCCAGACGTTCTTGAGACCCGGCAGCGGCAGGGTCACGTCGGCCACATGGGTCCAGCTCTTCAGGTCTGCGGACTTGGCGATGCCGAAGGTCTGGCCCGACCAGTTGGTCGTGTAGGCGATGTAGTAGAGGCCGTCCGCCGCCCGCATGATGGACGGGTCGCGCAGCAGTTCCTTGGCCGGCGTGTAGACCTCGGAGGCCAGCGTCGTGAAGTTGATGCCGTCGTTCGACGAGAACAGGCTCAGCGTGTTCTGCGAGGTGGCCATGAAGGCCGACATCAGGTATGTCAGCTCGCCCTTCTTGACCGGCGCAACGGAGGTCTTGGTCGCTGCAGGCGCGGTGTTGAGCAGCTGAGCCGGCAGGTCCTGCGCTTGCGCGCTGAAGGCGAGCAGACCCATCGCGAAGCCGGCCAGCAGGCCTCGCATCCGATCAACGCGCAGCATTGGCGGCTCCAGCAAGATAGGCAGCGAAGGGGTTGCCCGGCAGCGCCCGCAGACCCTCGACCACGCGCTCCGCATTGAAGCGGGCGCCGGCCTCGTTGGTGTGGGTGCGTGCGTCGGAGAAGAAGCTGTTGACCTTCTCTTCGCCGATCGTCTTGTAGCCCGCCGTGACCAGCATCGTCAGGTCGATGAACTGCGCGCCACCGGCCCTGGCCACCTGCTCGCCCCATTGCGCGAAGCTCTCGAAGTCACGGCCCTGCTGCCATTTGTCCTTGTGCGGGATCGGCGAGAGCACGACCACGGTCGCGCCCTTGGCGCGCGCGTCGGCGATGTAGCGGGCCATGTACCAGCCGAAGCTGTGCACCAACTCGCTTGTGCCGTCCGGCTTCGGGTCATCCACCGTCTCGGGGCCGATGCCGGGGCCGGAGGCGCGGCGCTTCATGGCCGGATCGCCGATGCGGCCGCCATCGTTGTGGCCGAACTGGATGAGCACGAAGTCGCCGGCCTTCAGCTGCGCCATCACCGCATCCCAGCGGCCCTCGGTCAGGAAGGTGCGGCTGCTGCGGCCGCCGATGGCGTGGTTGACGATGTTGATCTTGTTCGAATCGAAGAAGGGCGCGATGCGTTCGCCCCAGCCGTAGGCGCCGTTCTGGCCGCCGCTCTTGACCGTGGAATCGCCGACGATGAAGAGGCTGGGCAGCTGCGCATTGACGGGCGCCTCCTTGGCCACGCGAGCCGCGTCGACCACGGGTCGGTCGTCTTCCTTGGGCTTCGCCACCGGGGGAATGAGCTTGACCTTGTCCGCCGCGACGAAGTACTCGGCCGGCACGGCCTTCAGCTGCTGCAGCGTGGCCACCACGACCTGCGCGTTCAGGAGCGCGCCCGCCCAGTTCGTGTGCACCGATTCATCCGGCGTCACCTGCGGGAAGAGCTTCATCACCGCCTCGCGGCCGAGCGCCTCGTAGCGCTGCGCCACCAGTTCGTTCAAGTCAATGAAGGGCACACCCTCCTGCTTGGCCACCTCCGCCGCCCAGCCAGCGTAGCCATTGCCGCTGGATCGGCCCACCTTGCCCGATTCATCCCAGCGCTTGCGCGGCACCGGCGACACGATCACCGGCTTCACCCCGAGGGCCTTGGCCTCGTTGATGTAGCTGCGCAGATACCAGCCATAGCTGTGCACCGTCTCGGCCTGCTTGGTCAGCTCGTTGACGATGTCCTGACTCTCTTCACCTATGCCCTTGATCGTTCCGCGCGCGCGGCTCGCGTCATTGATGGCACTCGAATCGTTGTGGCCGAACTGGATCAGGAGCGTGTCACCGCGCTTCAGCAGGGCGCGGGAGCGCTGCCAGTGACCGCCGCTGATATAGGTGCGGCTGCTCAGGCCACCGATGGCTCGGTTGACCAGGTTGACCTTGCTCGCGTCGAAGTAGGCGGCAATGGGCGTGCCCCAGCCCCACTGGCCTTCCACGCCAAGGTTCTGGCCGTCGTCGCGACCGTTGCGCACGGTGGAGTCGCCGATCAGCAGGACGGTGGGCAGGGCCGGATTGGCCGGCTCGGGCAGCACGATTTTCAGCGCGCCCAGCGGGTCGGTGTTCACGGCAGGCGGCAGGGGCTGCGGCGCCTGGGCTTGGGCACACAGCCAGGTCAGGGAGGCAAGCAAGCCGGCGGAGATTCCGCAGAGCTGACGAGAGAGAGTCATGGGCTTTGTCTCGAAATGCGGGCGCTGTGCGCCCTGTTGCCACGCGCTGGACAGCCCATGACCTGTTTGGCGGCAATGCTAGAGGGATTCGCACCAAACGAGGCATCGGCGCACCAATAACGCATCATCGTGAGCGATTCGGATTCGACCGCTCACGGCACTGCGCATTCCGAGGGTGCGTGGCTACCATCGCGCCACCTCAGATTGCACAGCTTTGGCTCACGAACACGATGAACACGACCCTGCGCGCCGCCTGCTCCCTGCTCTGCCTCACGATGGCTTTCGCCCAACCGGCGCTGGCCGAGATTGGCAAGCGGTTTCCGTCAGAACGCAAGGTCGTGATCGACCCGGTGACGGGCACGCCGCTGACCTTCCTGACCACGCAGCAGCATGGCGATTCCAAGATCTACCAGACGCATCCGCAATGGACCTCGGACGGCCAGTGGCTGATCTTCCGCTCCGCGATGGTGGCCGGCGAAGCGATGGCCGTGAACGAGCAGACCGGCGACATCGTGCAGGTCACCGAGGGCGGCTACGACGGCATGCTCAACCCGGCGCAGAAGAGCATGCGGCTCTTCTTCCTGCGCGACGCCGAGCCGCGCGCCAAGGGCACGCCGCCGGCCGTTGAAGTGAAGAAGCAAGTGGTGGCGGTGGACCTCGCCCGCCTGTTTGCCGACAGCAAGGCTGGCAAGCTCAAGAGCGCCGATCAATACCAGCGCATCGTCGGTGAAGTGCCGGCCGAGCTGGGCGCGGTGGGCGACACAGCGCTCGATGCCGATGAAGACTGGTTCTACTTCCGTATCACGGCCAAGGCGGCGGCGGGCAAGCACCTGCCACCCGGCACCAAGATCGAAGCTCCCTTCGGCCCGCGCAATATGGGCGCCGGCCCGACCGGCATCGCCAAGATGAATGTGTCGACGGGCGCGATTCAGCATGTGGTTTCCGTACCCTTCCAGATCGGCCACATCCAGGCCAATTTGTGGAACCCGAGCGAGCTGGTGTTCAGCTGGGAGACCGGCGGCAAGTCGCCGCAGCGCACCTGGACCGTGAAGGGCGATGGCACTGGCTTGCGCCCGCTCTACCCCGAGTCCGCGCATGAATGGGTGACGCACGAGGCCATCATCGGCAAGGACGAAGTCGCGCTGGCCATCATGGGCCACCGGCCGATTCCCGGCGTGGAGAACAAGGGCCCGGCGGGCACCGGCGTGGAGGGCGCCAACCCCGGCCAGGATGCAGCTTGGGGCCCATCCGGCACCCGCGAGAAGCCGACCGGCCTGGCCATCGTCAACCTGCGCACCCGCGAGATGCAGATCGTCGGCCAGACGCCTTCGGGCAGCGGCCTCTGGCATGTGCATGGCTCCGCCGACGGTCGCTGGGCCGTGGGCGACGACTTCGCGCGCGGCCTCTACCTGATCGACCGCAAGACCAGCGAGATGATCCTGCTCAGCGCCGGCCACAAGGACACCGCCCGCGACCACATCCACCCCACCTTCAGCCCCGACGGCACCCGGATCCAGATTCAGTCCGCCATGCTGTCGCCCGACGGACGCGGCATGAACATCGTGGTGGTGCCGGTGCCGGGGGCGTGGTTGAAGCGGCCGGTGGCGGTCAAGCCTTGAACAGCCGCGCTAGCGCGAAGCCCGCGCCGTCAGCCAGATGAAGTCCGTGCCCTGAACGCGCTCCGAGCGCAGATCGAATCTGCTGAGCGTCGCCTGGCCAAGCAAGGGAACGCAATCTGCACAGACCACGGCAGGCACATTCGTGAGCTCAAACGGCCCAACGCGCAAGGTGTCGATCACGATCGCTCGAGCGGTTACCTTGCGCCCGTCAGCCGTTCGCATCTGCGCGTCGGGATCAACAACCCTGTAGAGGGCTTTGGAATCTTGCAGAAGCCGTTCGCTGAGCGTCGTGACCGAGGCACCCGTGTCAAGCACGAAGGGCCAGGGTCGAGCTTCGGCGATGGTGACCGGAACGAAGTAGTGGCCGTTCATCATCGGCACTCGCAGTGAAGCGAGTTCGGGCGCGACGGAACCAGCGCCGCGCCCCAATATGCTCTCGATGGACATCCGCTGGGCCGAGAAGTACGCCGGACGGCCATGCGACTCGAGCGACTCGTCATAGGCCTGCAGCAAGGAGATTGCCTCATAGGGACGTCGCGCTGCCACCAGCAGTTCGGCCAGCTTGCCACGCACGTCCACTTGTCGCGCATCAACGGACAGCGAGCGATAGAACCACTTGATCGCCTCGTCGTTGCGACCGAGCTTCTGAAGGCTGTCGCCGTAGAAAGCGAACATGTCGTAGCCACCGCTGCCAGCCGCGATGGCACGTTGGAACTCGATGATCGCTTCTGCATCCTTGCCGCGGCGATTGAGCGTGCGTCCCAGCCAGGCAGCGCCACGAGCGTCATCCGGTCGCAGGCGCAGATAGTCGCGCCAGTTTGACTCTTCACAGCGCAGGTCGCGGGCACGCGCGCACTCCATCGCGAGCCTTTCAAAGTCCGCTGCCGTGAGCTGCTCATGGTTGAACCAGCGTTGGCCATAGCCACGGACGGTCAACAGGTGAGCGCAGAGCATTAGCAACACCGCAGCACAAGTGATCGACACGACCTTGAGGCACGAGCGCATGCCACGCTGGCTGTCGAATACCAGTGCCGTCCCCAGGACCAAGCCGGGCAGAAACAACGAGCCGATGACTGCCCCGAAGGCGTAGCCAACGCCCGCGTTCTCGGGCAGATTGAAGGCGAGGTTCCAGGCCATCACGGCGATGACAGATCCAACAGCAAGCATCCACAACAGCGCGCCGGGTCTCTGTTCACGCTCGCGCGCCACATTCATGAACGAGGGTTCCTCGGCATTGATCGGAATGCCATCCAAAGTCCCAAGACCGGGCTCAATGCGACGCAAAGGTTCTGTCATGCGAGATCTGACTAAATTTCGAAGAGGCGCCATTCTCAGTGCACTCTTGCATTGCAAGTTCGCTCCGTCGAGTGAGCGATCCCCTCTCAGGATGACGCAGCGCCCGACGGAGGCGGCATGAACATCGTGGTGGTGCCGGTGCCGGGGGCGTGGTTGAAGCGGGCGGTGGTGGGCAAACCTTGAGCTGAGGGCTGGGCGGTACAATCCTCCCCGACCCCTGTCCTCCCAAGACGGGTGACACGCAAAGTCGGCTGCCCTTGGCAAGCGACTTCCTCTTTGGCCTGCTGAGCAGCGGCCATCCGAGCCACCACACGCTCCCGCCGGGCGATTCAAGCCCGCGCCTCTGACTGAACAAGATTTCCAACACCGCCATTTCCATGGGCAAGTTCGTCGTCTCGCCAGCGACACATCAGACCGACTGCGGCCGCTTTCGCGCCTCTTTCTCGGTTCATCGAGCCAAGGGCAACGGCAGCTACTGCCGTGTGTTCCGGTTCGACAAGACCTTCGCCTCGCGCGACGCCGCGCGACTCTTCGCGGTCACCCAGGGCTGGCTGCAGGCTTGCATGCCGAACCCACCTTCCTGCTGAGCATCTGCGCTCGCCGGATGCTGAACGCCCCCCCTCCCCCCCCGCCGCGGCCCCGTGTCGCACCCACGCGCCCTGACGGTGCGCCGTTACCCCAGAAAGGCTCTCCCATGACCAGCAAACTCTACGTCGGCAACCTGCCCTACTCGGTGACCGACTCCAGCCTGAGGAGCAATTTCTCGGCCTACGGTGGCGTGTCCTCCGCCCGGGTCATGATGGACCGGGACACCGGCATTTCCAAGGGCTTCGGCTTCGTGGAAATGGCGTCTGCAGAGGACGCCGAGAAGGCCATCGCCGCGCTGAACGGCATGTCGGTCGACGGACGCTCCATCGTCGTCAACCCGGCCCGCACCCGCGAAGCCAGCAACAGCTCAAGTGCCTACAGCGCGGAAGGCTACCGGGCGGCGAAGCGTTCCGACGTTGGCTACGGCAACGGTGGATTCGGCGGCGGCCGCTACTGAACAAGCCTGCAGGCTCCTGCGAAAGACCGACTCTCCTGAGTCGGTTTTTTTTCGCCCTGGCCCTGTGCGCGCTGGAGCAACGATGGATGACCAGGTCCATCGAGCTGATCCGTTCGAAGTGGCCAGGCCCTGTGCCAGCCCTCAGTAAACTCGGCGCGCGAGGGAGCATCCATCCAATGGCATCGACAGTGACAGTCCCCGAGAACCTCCACGAGTTCGCCGACGAGCAGAGCTTCCACGACTGGCTCGCCCAGCATCACGACACGGCAGACGAGGTCTGGATCAAGATCCACAAAGTGAGCTCGGGGCTGCCTTCGATCACGCCCAAACAGGCCATCGACGTGGTGCTTTGCTGGGGCTGGATCGACGGCTTGCGCAAGGGCTTGGACGGGACGAGCTATCTGCAGCGCTACACGAAACGGCGCAGCAAGAGTGTGTGGAGCAAGATCAACGTCGCCAATGTGGCGCGCCTGATCAAAGAAGGCCGGATGACCGAGCACGGACTGGCGCAAGTGCAGGCGGCCAAGGCGGACGGCCGCTGGGACCGCGCTTACGGCAGCGGCAAGGACATGAAGATCCCTGACGATCTCCAGGCGGCCATCGACGCCGAGCCCCAGGCCCGGGCCATGCTGGCAAGCCTCAGCGCGCAGAACCGCTTTGCGCTCGCCTTTCGCGTCCACAACATGAAGACAGCGGCCGGGCGCGAGAAGAAGATCGCGAGCTTTGTCGACATGCTCAAGCGCGGCGAGACGATCTACCCGCAGGGAAAGAAGCAGTGACCCGACCTTCACGCATTGCAAGGAGCAGCCCCCCATGAGCATCGTTGTCTTCTGGCTCGAAGCCGACGCCAACCCCGCCTCCCAGGCCTTCCTGGGCAGCCAGTTGGTCGAGGCGCTCGCGCACGCCGAGCGAAAGCGGCGCGAGGGCAGGCACCACGTCATCATCTCGACGGAACTGGCGGAGAGCGTTGGCAGGCCCGGCGTGGCCACGGTCGCCGACCGCAAGCTCCCCGATGGCTCCGACTACGAATGGTCGAAGGCGCATCGCGGCAAGAGCCCGCCGCGAACGCGCCGCTGAGCGGGGCCGCCGTGCTGGCTTGATCCGGGTCGGCGATCAGGCATTCGCACCTACCATCGCCGCATGAACGACGCACGCGAATCCTCCCCTGCCGCCGAACGCAACAAGCAGCCCATCCTCGAAGTGCTGGAGCGCGTGTTGCCACCGCAAGGCCTGGTCCTTGAGATCGGCAGTGGCACCGGGCAGCATGTGGCTCACTTCGCCCAGGCCCTGCCCGCCCTGCACTTCCAGCCCAGCGAGATGGACAGGGCGCGCCATCGCTCGATTGAGGCCTGGACGGCCGCTGAACGACTGACCAATGTGCGAGCGCCGTTGGCCATCGACCTCCTGGCGCAGCCCTGGCCGATCACGGCGGCCGACGCGATCCTCTGCATCAACGTGATCCACATCTCGCCTTGGGAAACCACGCTCGGTCTGATGGCTGGCGCTGCGGCCCTGCTTCCTGCGGGCGGCCCCCTCGTGACCTACGGCCCCTACCTGCGAAACGGCTCGCACACCTCACCCAGCAACGAGGCCTTCGATGCCAGCCTGCGTTCACGCAATCCCTGCTGGGGCGTGCGGGACATCGATGCAGTGGCCGAGGTCGCCGGCCGGGTCGGGCTTCAACTCGATGAGCTGATCGCCATGCCCGCGAACAACTTCACCCTCGTCTGGCGCAAGATCAGACCCACCTGACAGCTCAGGGGGCTGCCGACACGCGGGCCTGCCCGGCATCGCCGGATGCAGCGCGCAGTGGCTGCAGGCTGATCGCAACGGGGTCGCAGGCCGTCAGCAGCGGCAACAGCAACAGCAGAGGTGAAAGCAGGACCCAACGGACACGGTTCATGGCAGTCGTACTCGGTGAGCAAGCTTTGTGATACGCCCCCATGCCGACCTTGGATCACCGCATTTCTTGGGGGGCAGCATGCTGATCTGCGCACCGGCGGGCCGCGTAAGAGCTCCGCCGACCATCCTGCGGCGCTACGCTCTTTCCGGAGAGATCCATGCTGAGAAACCTCAAACTGGCCCTGATGGCCCCTTTGTTCTCCCTGCTCCTGTCTGCCTGCGGCGGCGAAGACCCGCCGCTGCCCACCGTCGCCGAAGCGGCTCAACAGCAAGGCTTTACTGCCCTGGTGGCGGCCGCCAACAAGGCCGGGTTGAGCGGCGCGCTGGCCGACAGCAGCGCCACGCTGACCGTCTTCGCGCCCACCAACACGGCCTTCAACCAACTGGCCACCCAGCTTGGCTTTGCAAATGCCGATGCCATGGTGACGGCACTGCCGGCCGGCGCGCTGGCCAATATCCTGCAGTACCACGTACTGAGCGCGCGCAAGCAGGCTGCCGACCTGCCCGCCGGCAGCAGCACGGCCACCACGCTCTACCGCTACAACAACGCAGCCACAACGCTCGCCCTCACGGTCTCCAACGGCGTCAGCCTGCAGGACGCAGCCTTGACCACGGCACGCGTCACCCAGGCCGATGTGCAGGCCAGCAATGGCGTGATCCACGTCGTTGACAAGGTGCTGATTCCGCCGGGCGTGCTGAACATCGTGCAGATGGCCCAGGTCAACCCGCTGTTCGACTCGCTGGTCGGCGCCGTGGTGAAGGCCAACCTGCAGGGTGCGCTCAGCGGCGCCGGCCCGCTGACCGTGTTCGCGCCGACGCGCGACGCCTTTGCCGCCATCGCCAGCACCGTGAACTCGCTGACCGTGCCGCAGCTCACCAGCGTGCTGACCTACCACGTGGTGGGCGCGCAGGTGCTCAGCAGCGGCATCCCGTTCGGCACGCCGGTGACCACACTGCAGGGGCAGACGATCACGATCAACGCCGGCACCCCGCCGACGATCAAGGACTCGACTGCCACCTCCTCACGCATCATTGCCACTGACGTGCGCGCCAGCAATGGCGTGATCCACGTGGTCGACAAGGTGCTGATCCCGACGCTGTAAGCCCCGCTGCAGCCCCCAGCAGTCCGGCCGCCTCTGGTCGGACTGCGCTCACGGCGGCGCCCGCATGCCCGGCAAGTCCTCCACCGACCGCAGGCCACGCAGGCTGCGCGTCCACCAGGCCGAGAAGGATGCCTGCACCGGACTCACGGCCGGGAACAGCTCGGCGGCCGGGCGAAGCATCACCCCGGCTGGCAGCAGCCCCGCAACATGCGGGTCTGCAACAGATTGCACCGAGCTCGCCTCCGCCAAAGCAACTGCCAAGTCCTCCGCCGTCGTCCACCACAGATGCGGCTCGCCGCGCGCTGATGCCAGCGCCGCCATGCGCCCGCCCACGAACTGCCAGCGCCGCTCGCTCCACGGCCAGCGCCGGTGGAACTCCAGCAGCGCCACGGCGATGACCACGGTTCCCTGTGGCAAGTTGGCCGGCAAGTCGGCCAAATGCCAGGGATGGATCAGCCAGACCGGACGGCCGGACACGGCGCGCGCATCGGCGGGGCCGAAGCCCAGCACAGCCGGTGGTGCCGCGAGCAGCGGCGGTTCGGTCACGGCATCCGGGCATAAGACGGCC
Source organism: Pelomonas sp. V22 (assembly GCF_030014915.1). GTDB lineage: Bacteria > Pseudomonadota > Gammaproteobacteria > Burkholderiales > Burkholderiaceae_C > JAUASW01. Next base: position 288,077 of record NZ_JAGIXS010000007.1, on the reverse strand, counting down.
CGCTCGGACCGCACCGGCTCGGGCTGCCTCGCCCAGCGTTCGAGCTGCTCGTAGCTGACGTCGATCAAGGTGCCCGGGCTGTGCCAGGCCGCCGGCGCAAAGCGCGCCACATTGTCTGCGTTGAACAGATAAGGCTTGTGGCTGCCGGTCCCTGCCACCCATTGCCAGCTCAGGGCATTGCTGGCCAGGTCGCCATCGAGCAGATGGCCATAGAGCCAGTCAGCCATGGAACGCCAGTGCAGCTTGCGCAGGTGTACCGCATAGCTGGCCAGCCACAGCCGCGCATGGTTGTGCAGCTCGCCGGTGGCATAGAGCTGGCGAACGGCCTGGTCGATCACCGGCAGGCCGGTGGCCCCCTGGCGCAGGTCCTCGGGCAATTGCGAGGCATAGGCGCTGTCGGGCAGGGGGCCCTCATGCAGCGAAGCGAAGATCGCCTCGCCCCGGTGCGCCCACACATGGCGGAAAAACGCCCGCCAGCCCAGCTCGGCCACCAGCTTGTGGGCAAGCTGCAGCGGCTCGCGCCGGCCCACTGCCTCCAGCACCTCGGGCAGGCTTAGCAGCCCATGGGTGATGAAGGGCGACAGGCCAGTCACGGCACCGCCCAGTGCATTGCGGCTGCGCGCATAGGCCGCCGGGTCGACCCGGTCCAGCCGCGCCTGCGCCAGAGAGGTCCAGGCGGCAGCGTCAGGCCGGGTGGTGCTCGTGGTCAGCGGTGCCAGAGAGGGCAGCGGTGCAGCCACGCTCACCTCAGTTGGCGAGCTTCCAGTCGCCCTTGTCGATGGTCAGCAGCACGCGCGCGTTGTCTTCCAGGCCCCAGTGGTCCTTGGCCGTGTAGCGGATCACGCCCTGGGTGATGGTCACGCCCTTGCTGCTCTCGAGCGCCTCCTTCAGCGCGGCGCGGAACTCCGGCGTGCCGGGCTTGGCCTTCTTCAGCGCCACCGGCACGGCGGCCTGCAGCAGCAGGTGGGCGTCGTAGCCATGGGCCGAGAACTGGTTGCGACTGCCGGCGCCGAACTGCTGCTCGTAGCGCTCGATGAAGTCGGTTGCCAGCTTCTTGGAAGGATGCGAGGCCGGCAGCGACTCGGGCATCACCGCAAGGCCGGCCACGACGATGGCACCGTCCACGTCCTTGCCGCCGAGGCGTATCAGGTCGCGCGAGGCGGCGCCGTGGGTCTGGTAGATCTTGCCCTTGTAGCCGCGCTCGACGATGGCCTTGTGCGGCATGGCCGAGCCGCTGCCCGAAGCGCCGATCAGGATGGCATCGGGATGGGCCATGGTGATCTTCAGGGCCTGCGCCGTCACGCTGGTGTCGGAGCGGGCGAAGCGCTCGGTGGCGAGCGAGGTGAGGCCAGCCTTGGCCGCCAATGCATCAAAGGACTTGAGCCAGGTCTCGCCATAGGCATCGGAGTAGCCGAGGTAGGCGTAGGTCTTGATGCCGTGCTTCTTCATGTGCTCGACCAGGGCCGAGGCCATCAGCGGCGTGGACTGGGCGACGCGGAAGGTCCAGGCGTCCTTGCCCTCGGGCAGATCGACCGGCGAGGTGGAGATCTGCACGGTCTGGCCTTCCAGCGCCACCACCGAGAGGGCCACCGAAGCGGGCGTGGCGGTGGAGCCGACGATCACGTCGACCTTGTCTTCGGTGATGAAGCGCCGGCCGTTCTTGACCGACTGCGTCGAGTCCGAAGCGTCGTCCAGGATGATGAGCTTGACCTTCTCTCCGCCAATGGTGTCGGGCCACATGGCGATGCCGTTCTTCGTGGGGATGCCGAGGCCGGAGGCGGGGCCGGTCAGCGGGAGGCTCACGCCAATGGTGATGTCGGCCTGCGCGGCGCCGACGGCGAAGGCACTCAGAACAGCTGCAAGCAGCGGACGGAGGGAGGGCTTCATCGTTTGTCTCCTGGATCGGTTGATTGTTGGAACGAACGGGCGGGTCAGCCTGCGCCCAGCTTGCGCAGCAAGGCGCGCAGTTGCTTCTTTTCAGCGGCGGTCAGGGCGGCCGAGATGCGCTCGTCGTGCGCCTTCACGGCCTGCTTGTAGCGTTTGAGCTCACGGGCGCCTGCCTTGGTGAGCGTGAGGCTGTAGGAGCGGCGGTCATCAGCAGCCTGGCGCTCGACCAGGCCCTTTTCCTCGAAGCCGTCAATGAGGGCCACCACGCCGGAGCGGGCAATGCCCATCACCTCGGCCAGGCGCGTCTGCGAGATGCCCGGGTTGTTCTCCACGATCACGAGCGATGAGAAGCGCTGCGGCGTGATGCCTTCGGCGTCCATGGTGGCGGCGAAGTCTTCATAGATGCACAGCTGGGCGCGGCGCACCGCGTAGCCGACCAGATCGTCGAGCACGTCGTACGCCACGCCATCGACGCTGGCATTGAAATGGATGCGCTGGGCCACGCAGCTCGTCTCCTGTGAGCGCCTGCCGGGTGTCCGCCTGGCGCTTGTGTTCTGCTGATTAATTGTTATAGGCTATAACAATTGCGCGGGCATGTCATGCCGCGACGCAGCATCAGCAAAACAAACGGAGACAGCCGTGAAAGTCACCATTGCAGGCGCCGGCATCGGCGGGCTCAGCCTGGCGCTGATGCTGCACGAGCGAGGCATCGAGGTGGAGCTGTTCGAGGCCGTCACCGAGATACGGCCGCTGGGCGTGGGCATCAACCTGCTGCCCCATGCCAGCCAGCAGCTCTGCCGGCTCGGCCTGGAAGAGAGCCTCGCCGCCCTGGCCATCGAGACCTCCACCCTCGCCTACTTCAACAAGCATGGCCAGGAGATCTGGCGCGAGGCGCGCGGGCGTGCGGCCGGCTACGAGTTCCCGCAGTTCTCCATCCATCGCGGCGAGCTGCAGATGCTGTTGCTGCAAAAGGTACAGGAGCGCCTCGGCAAGGACCATGTGCATGCAGGCCACGCCTTCACTTCGTTCGAGCAAAGCGCCGACCGGGTCGTCGCCAGCTTCACGCGCCGCGCGGACGGCGCGCTCGTGCAATCCAGCTGCGACGTGCTGGTGGGCGCCGACGGCATCCATTCCTCGCTGCGCCGATTCCTCTATCCGAACGGCGACCAGCCGCGCTTCTCGGGCCGCATGCTGTGGCGCGCCGTGACCGAGGCGCCGCCGTATATGGACGGCCGCAGCATGTTCATGGCCGGCCACCAGGACCAGAAGTTCGTCTGCTACCCGATCTCCGAGCCGCTGAGGCGCGAGGGCCGTTCGCTGATCAACTGGATCGCCGAGCTGCGCGTGCCCGACGGTGCGTTGCCCAGCACCGACTGGAACCGCAAGGTCGACAAGTCGGTCTTCGAGTCGCCCTTCCAGGACTGGCGGTGGGACTGGATCGACATCCCCGCCATCATCAATGGCGCCCGGGAGATCTACGAGTTCCCGCTGGTGGACCGCGACCCGCTGCCGCGCTGGACCTTCGGCCGCGTCACGCTGCTGGGCGATGCGGCTCACCCGATGTACCCGATTGGCTCGAACGGCAGCGCCCAGGCCATCCTCGATGCGCGCTACCTCTGCGACTGCCTCGCGAGCGACCCCGACACGCCCTATGCCCTCCGCGAATACGAGGCCGAGCGCCTGCCCAAAACCACCGGCATCGTGCTGCGCAATCGAATGAACGGCCCCGAGCAGGTGATGCAGCTGGCCGAGTCCCGCGCGCCGCAGGGCTTCAAGCACATCGACGAAGTGATTCCGCGCGACACGCTGGAGGCCATCTCGCTGCGCTACAAGCGCCTGGCCGGTTTCGACAAGGACAGCCTGAAGGCCAAGCAGCCATGAGCGAATCAACCAGCATCCCGGCACCCGCCCTGCGCAGCGTGCTGCGCCTGCAGATCCAGGTGGCGCCGCCCCAGTTGCTCGGCCGGCTGAACGGCCAGGAGCGTCGCCTGGTGAGCATCCTCGGCGGCCGGGCCGAAGGCCTGTTCAGCGGAAGCATCCTGCCCGGCGGCAGCGACCTGCAGACCGTGCGCGACGACGGCACGATAGACCTGCTCGCGCGCTATGCGTTGGATGCCGGCGAGGCCGGGCAATTGCTGATCGAAAACACCGGGCTGCGCCGCGCGGCCCGCGAGGGCGAGCCGCCCTACTTCAGAGGCAGCGTGCGCTTCGAAGCGCCCGACGGGCCGCTGGCCTGGCTGAACCAGTCGCTGTTCCTGTCCAGCGGCTACCGCGAGGGCGGCGTGGTGCACCTTGAGGTGTTTGAAGTGCTCTAAGGGCGATAGGTGCACATCGTCGTGGCGACGTTGTTCCGGCCCTAGGGATTTGCTTTAGTTTGCAGTCGCTCATGACTTTCAGCATGGGTTTCACCGCAGCACCAGGGCTAAGGTGCGCGCTTCGCTTTCACGTCCTCCCTGGAGTATTCGAGTGACCCCACGCGCCCTCACCCTCGCTGCCGCCCTGTGCTGCGCCAGCTTCGCCCACGCCGCCGCCGTCCCTGACTTCGTGCCCGATGTGGACAAGAGCCTGTCCGCCTGTACCGACTTCAACGCCTGGTCCAACAACAACTGGATCAAGGCCAACCCCATCCCCTCCGACAAGAGCCGCTGGGGCGGTTTTGATGCCCTGGCCGAGAAGAGCCTGAACGCGCAGCGCAGCATCGTCGAGGCGGCCGCCAAGAACGCCGACAGCGCCAAGCCCGGCTCTATCGAGCAGAAGATCGGCTGGATCTTCCGCGCCGCCATGGACGAGGCCGCCATCGAGCGCGCCGGCTTCGACCCGATCAAGAAAGACCTCGCCGCCATCGCCTCGCTGAAGACCAGCGCCGACGTCGTCGCCTGGCTGCAGCACGCCCATGCCCGCGCCGAGGGCCGCACCTTCGGCTTCGGTGTCAGCGCCGACTACAAGAACGCCAAGCGCCAGATCGCGTTCGCCAGCCAGGGCGGCCTCGGCCTGCCCGGCCCCGAGTACTACAGCAAGGACGAATACGCCAAGCTGCGCGACGCCTACGTGGCCCACATCGCCAAGCACTTCGAGCTGACCGGCACGCCGGCCGAAGAAGCCAAGGCCCGCGCCGCCCTGGTGATGGCGCTCGAGACCAAGCTGGCCGCCGCCTCGCTGCTGCGCGTGGAACTGCGCAAGCCCGAGAACCAGTACAACTTCGTCAGCATCGAACAGGCCAACAAGATCACCCCGCACTGGGACTGGGCCAGCTACTTCAAGGTCATGAAGGTCGACGCGGGCGTGGCCAACGCCGGCGGCTTCTCGCTGTCGCAGCCCAAGTTCTTCGCCGCCTTCGATGCCCTGCTGGCCGAAGCCCCGGTGGCGCAGTGGCAGGCCTACTTCTCCTTCCATGCCATCGACGGCGCAGCCAACTCGCTGTCCAAGGCCTTCCAGGACGAGAACTTCGCCTTCTACGGCAAGACCATCAACGGCACGCCTGAGCAGGAAGTGCGCTGGAAGCGTGCCCTCGGCGCCGTCAACGGCAGCATGGGCCAGGCCCTGGGCCAGCTCTATGTGAAGGAATACTTCCCGCCCGAGGCCAAGGCCCGCGCGCAGGAGCTGGTCGACAACGTGCGTAACGCCCTGAAGGCGCGCATCGAAAACCTCGACTGGATGAGCCCGGAAACCAAGACCAAGGCCATCGCCAAGTGGGCCACCTTCCTGCCCAAGATCGGCTACCCCGACAACTGGCGTGACTGGAGCGGCCTGCAGATCACCGCCGACAGCCACTACGCCAATGTGCGCGCGGCCCGCGTCTTCAACCAGCGCTTCAACCTGGCCAAGATCGGCAAGGAAACGGACCGCTACGAATGGGGCATGACGCCGCAGACCGTCAACGCCTATTACCAGCCGTCGACCAACACCATCAACTTCCCCGCCGCCATCCTGCAGCCGCCCTTCTTCTACGCCAAGGGTGACGACGCCATCAACTACGGCGGCATCGGCGCCGTCATCGGCCACGAGGCCGGCCATGGCTTCGACGACCAGGGCAGCCAGTTCGACGGCGAGGGCAACAACGCCAACTGGTGGACGGCCGAGGACCGCAAGCGTTTCGACGAGCGCGCCAACAAGCTGGTGGCCCAGGCCGACGAGTACGCGCCGCTGGCCAACTACCCGGACAAGAAGGTCAATGGCCGCATGACGCTCGGTGAGAACATCGGCGACCTCGGCGGCCTCAACATGGCGTACGACGCCATGGTCAAGGCCACCGCCGGCAAGCCCGATGCCATGCTCGACGGCATGAGCCGCGACCAGCGCTTCTTCATGAACTGGGCCAAGGTCTGGGCCGGCAGCATCCGTGATCAGGCCCAGTTGACGCGCCTGAACACCGACGTGCATTCGCCCGCCGGCTTCCGAGCCAACGGCGCTCCATCCAACATGCCGGCCTTCGCCAAGGCCTATGGCTGCAAGGTGGGCGACCCGATGGTGCGCCCGGACGAGAAGCGCGTGGTGATCTGGTAAGCGTCGCTGCGGCGTACAAGCGCTGCATGCGCTGAACACGAGAAGGGGCCTGCACTGCAGGCCCCTTCTTCATTGCGGCGCCCGGCGCCTACATCTCCTTGAACAAGTGCAGGTAGCTGCGGCTCACCGGCAGGCGCTCGGTGCGGCCCTTGAGCTCGATGTCGGCGGTCTCGTTCTCGCCGCGCGTGACGCGGCGGATCGAGCGCAGGTTGATCACCACCGAACGGTGGACCTGGGCGAAGTGGTTCGAGTCCAGCTGGGCCAGCAGGTCCTTGAGCGGCGTGCGAATCAGCGCCTCGGCCGGCTGGCCCTCGTCGCGGTAGGCCACCAGGGTGTACTTGGTGTCGCTCTTGAGGAAGTCGATGTCGTCCACCGGGATCATGCGCAGCGACGCCCCCACGGTGGCCCGGATCCACGCCAAGGCTTTCGGCTGGTCCAGCTTGAGCCGCGCGGCCAGTTGGGCCAGCAGCTGCTCGCTGTGCACGGCGGGCTGGGCTTGCTGCAAGCGCGCCTTCAGCCGCTCCACCGTCTCGGCCAGGCGGGCCGCGGTGACGGGCTTGACCAGGTAGTCCAGCGCGCCGTATTCAAAGGCTTCGAGCGCGTATTGATCGAACGCGGTGACGAAGACCAGGTGCGCGCGCTTGCCCACGTGCCGTGCCACTTCCACGCCGCTCAGGCCCGGCATGTGCACGTCGAGGAAGCAGACGGTGGGCTGGTGCTGCTCGAACAGCTCGATGGCCTGGCGGCCATTGCGGGCCTGCGCCACGATCTGCAGCTCCGGCCAGGCGGCGGCCAGGCGGGCTTCCAGGATCTCGCGCAGCAGCGGCTCGTCGTCCGCGATCAGGGCAGTGGGGTTCATGGCTTCTCGGAAAACTCGATCCTGGCTTCCACACCGTGCGGCCGGACCTCGATCAGGCTCAGGGTGGCGCTGCCACCATAGGCCCACAGCAGCCGCTCGCGCAAGGCGGCCAGCCCGGTGCCCAGGCCGCCACCGCTGGCTTGCAGACCGACGCCGGTATCGACCACGCGCAGGCGGCAGCGCCCCCCGTCCAGCAGTTCGGCATGGACGTCGATGCGCCCGCCCTCCTCGCTGGGGTCGATGCCATGCTGGACGGCGTTCTCGACCAGGGTCAGCAGCGTCATCGGCTGGCAGCGCAGCACATGAACCGCGGGGGCCACATGCAGCGCAAAGGCCAGCCGGTCGGGCATGCGCATCTGCATCAGCTCCAGGTAGGCGCGCACCAGCTCCAGCTCCTGACCCAGGGTGTTGGCCGTGCCATCCAGGCGAGGCACGGCAGCGCGCAGGTACTCGGTCAGGCTTTGCAGCAGCCGGGGGGCGCGCGGCGAGCCGGCTTCCACCAGGGCCTGCACATTGGCCAGGGTGTTGAAGAGGAAATGCGGCTGGGCCTGCGCGGTGAGCAGGCGCATGCGCGCATCGAGCGCCTGGCGGGCCATCTCGCTGCGCTCCAGCTCAAAGTCGTTCGCCTGTTTTTCCACCTTGGCCTCGCGTTGGCGAAGCAGGGCCGCCAGTGCCGTCCAGGGCGCCACCAGCATGCCCAGGAAGGTGAAGGTCATGAAGCCCTCCAGGCGGGCGGTCTTCCAGAACGGCGGCGCATCGGGCGCGTTGCTCAGGACAAAGGCCAGGAACAAGGCCAGTGGCACCGTCGCCCCAACGGCCACCACCTGCAGGGCCCAGCGTGCCATCCAGCTGGGCAGGCGGCGCGGCCATTGCTCGAACAGGCCGAATGCCAGCAGCAGCGCCAGGCCCACGCCAAACACCCGCGCCACCAGATGCCACATGGCCCCCGGCCAGCCGAAGCTGAACAGCAGAACAAACAGCGCGCAAATGATGGTGACGGTGCGCACGCGCCGCCAGCCGAAGACGGCCCGCCAGTTGGAGGCTGGCTCGGTGAGCGCGTTGAGCTGGGCGTAGGGGCTGGAGGTCATCTGGACAGGATGGTAGGGGCTTTGGCCGACGCGATGCCTAGCGAAAGCGCTCGGCAGGCTTGCGGAAATAGTGCTGCACGATGTAGCGCCAGGGCAGCACCAGGGGCGTGAGCACCAGCCCCATCAGGCAGGCCTCGGCCGTGCCTTGCACGCCGGGCGTGATCGCCCCGTTCAGCCACAGCGGAAAGGCAATCGCCGCGAGCCAGACGGTCTTCCAGATCAGCTCGAAGATCAGCAGCGGCAACAGCTGCAGCGGGTAGCGCAGGCCCCAGACGCAGAGGATGGCCAGGCCGCTCAGCAGCGCCGCCGTCTCGCCCTTGCGCTGGGCCCACAGATCGCTGTGTTGAAACATCGCGGGGCCAAAGCTGATGCCCAGCCCCACGGTGACCAGCAGGTAGAAGGCGCGCAGCAGATTCAGGCGCCAGAGGGGGAGGTCGTTCATGGTCTTGGTCTCGTTCATGGAGAGTTGCGGGATGCGGTTCAGCCGAGCTTGGCCAGGCTCTTGCGCACTTCCTCGACGTTGGCCGGCTTGGCGCGCTTGTTGGCAATGAAGCGCTCGTAGGCCGCCCGGGCCTGGGCCTTGTCGCCCCTGGCGAGCAAGGTGTCGCCGAGGCGCTGGTCGATGGGATAGTCGTCGGCGCCGGCCAGGGTCCTGGCGCGCTCGAACAGGCGAATGGCTTCATCGGGCCGACCCTGGGCGGCCAGGACGCGTGCCGCGCCGTAGAAGCCGGCGGCCCGGCCGGGTTGCTCGCGCTGCAGCGACTCGTACAGGCCCTTGGCCTTGGCCAGGTCCTTGCCGTCCTTCAGGTAGACGAGGGCGAGCTGCATGGTGGCCTCGCGCACTTCTTCGAGCATGGCGGCGTCCTTGCCGGGCTTGAGGGCCAGCAACTCGGCCTCCATCTCGGCCCACTTCTTGGCCTCAGCCGCGATGTGCACGCGGATGATGCGCGCCGTCTCGGGCTGGCTGCTGCGCACGGCCGCCTCCAGCTCCCTGGCCCTGGAGGTGCTGCCGCCCATCAGGCCGGGCAGGGTCACATAGAGCTTGGCCAGCTGCACCCGGGCCGTGAAGCTGGTCGGCTCCAGCTCCAGGGCGCGAATCCAGGCGTCCTTCAGGCTGCCGACGCTGCTCATCGCCTTGGCCATGCCCATGTTGAGCATCTGCTGGCCGAGGTTTTGCGCCGCCGCCAGATGGCAGACGGCCACGTTCGCGTGCTGCTCGATGCAGAGCCTGGCTTGCTGCGCACCAGCCTCCAGGCGCTTGGCGTCGGCGGGGTCCGCCAGGCTCAGGCCCAAGACCAGCGCGGCACTGGCCTCGGCGTCGGCGGGGTTGGCCTTCAGGCGGGCCTGGGCCTGCTGCTCCAGTTCAAGGAACTTGCCGGACTCGTGCAGTGACTCGAACTGCGCGTCCTTGAAGACGGCGGCTTGGGCGCTGCAAACCGTGCTGCCCAAGGCCAGCGCGGCAAGTACGACGGTGATCAAGTGGGGGCGGCGGGTGAGAGGCGTTTTCATGATCGGGAGGCTTTCCGGGAGGATGATTGCGGCTTGAATTTCGAATCGACAGGGCGATTGTTTTGGGCCGCTTGGCTGCGCACACCGCCTCTCGGACCAGCCACGCCGTGCCGGTTTTCAACGACGACGGGGCGGGACGAATGACGCTGCGGCCGGCCCGGCCAGCGTTGGCGTCGTTGGTCCTGGCCAGGCGTCGCTCGTCAACCTGGCGGCGTGCTTGATCGGGCCCAAGTCCGGCTGCGGGCCGGCATGGGTCACAGTGACGCTCAGACCGCATCACCCGCATTCAACGCACCGCCATGAAACGAATTCCGCGCCTTCTCTTGACCGGCCTGCTCAGCCTGCTGGCCCTGGCGGCCACCGGGGCCGCCCTGTTCGGCTACTTCCTGTACACCCCAGCGCCCGAAGTGCCCCAGCTCTCGGGCACGCTCAGCAAGGGCAGCATCGAAGTGGCCGGCATCCAGCGCAGCTACCGAACCTACGTGCCCAAAGACCTGCCCCAGGGCGCGCCCCTGGTGCTGGTGATGCATGGCTCGGGCGAGGGACCGCAGGCCATCCGCGCAGGCACCGGCTATGGCTTCGAGCGCCTGGCCGACCAGCACGGCTTTGCCGTGGTCTACCCCAAGTCCTTTGGCTTCGACTGGAACGATTGCAGCTCCGTCGGCGACACGGCCGTGAACGGCGTGCGCGCCGACGACGCCGGCTTCCTGGCTGCGCTGGTGGACAAGCTGGTCGGCGAGCTCGGTGTCGACCCCAAGCGCGTGTTTGCGGCAGGGGTGTCCAACGGCGGCTCCATGGCCCTGCGCCTCGCGCTGGAGCAACCGCAGCGCTACCGCGCCGTGGCCGCCGCGCTGGCCAATGTGCCAGCGCCGCAGAACTTCCAGTGCCAGCCCGGCGCGCAGACGCCCTCGGTCATGATCCTGAACGGCACGGAAGACCCGCTGGTGCCCTATGCCGGCGGCGAGATCAATCTGCTCGGGCTTTTCTACAAGGGCGGGTACGTCATCTCCTCCACCGCATCGGCCCGGTACTTCGCAGACCGCAACGCCATCGCCGGCCCGCCCCAGGTCAGCCTCACTCCCATGGCGCAGGGCAGCCCGGTCGAACACGCGCGCTGGCAAGCGGCCGACGGCCGCACCGAGGTCGAGCTGGTGACCCTGCACGGCGCAGGCCACGGCCTGCCTCAACCCTGGGCGCGCCGGCCCCGCCTGCTGGGCCCCTCCCCCATGGCGCCCAACGGCCCGGCCCTGATCTGGGCCTTCTTCGAGAGGCAGGCCCAATGAGCCTGCTGAAAGCTGCTTCCAGCAGCCAAGGGCTGATCCGTGCCGCCGCCGGCGCGATGCCTTAGACGCTGAATGCGAGCAGCGGCTGCGACGCAGGTCCTTGGAACCGGGCTCTGCAGCATTGCCACTGTCTCGGCAGGGTCAAGACGGGTTCGCCAGACGCTGGCGGTGCGGCGACTCAGAGTAGATTGCAGGAAGTCCCACTTGTCGCTGGAGTTCAATCTTGACTGGCACCCACTGGCTGATCCTGTGCATTGCGCTGCTTGCCGCCGGCCTGGTCTATGCACTGGGCTTGCTGAATGCCGAGCGGCGTCACTTCAACGCGGAATCCAGCCGAATCAACCGGCTCAACCGCTTTCTCGCCGCCCACGCGCGGGCAAGCCGGCAGTTCCGCAGCTGCCGCCGAGAGGACGAACTCTGGCAAACAGCCTGCCGCGTGAGTGTGGAAACCGGCTATGCCGTTCTGGCTTGCGCCTACGCTGCTGACGGTGATTGGGTGAGGCGCTTGGGAAGTGCTGGGCCGGCGGCGCGCATCCTCGAGAACGTACCGAATCCCTTTGCCCTGGATGCACCCGAGATGCGCGGCACTTACACCGTGCGAGCCCTGCTGGACGGCACCCAGCTGGTCAGCAACGACTACGTTCTCGACCCTCGTGCCGGCCGCTGGCGTGAAGAGGCCGTGCAGCACGGCATACGCTCTATCGCCTGGCTGCCAATCCGCCGAGACTCGCAAGTGCACGCGGTGCTGATGCTTTGCGCGGGGGAATCGAACTTCTTTGACAGCGAGATGCTGGCCGTGCTCGGTGATCTCACGGAGGAGATGGCATTTGCCCTGGACTGCATCTTGGTCCAGCGCCCGAGCGGCACCGGGATGAGCAGCCCGGGCGAGTAAGCCCCTATCGAAGGCTTGAGATGCCTGGCGCAAGCGAGCAGGTCGGCGCCTGGCCTCCAATGTTCAATACCCGCGACGTCAGGATTGCTTGTCGAAGAGCACCAAGCTCGTTCGTCGTGCAAGGTCCACAGCCACAGGAGTCTTCCATGCCCCGTTACATGATCCAGGTCCGCGCCACTGCCATGAGCGAGGCCGGCGAGTTCCCCGATGACCCGACCCTGGTGCCGCGCATGATGGCCTTCCACGACGAGATGGCAAAGGCGGGCGTGCTGCGCGATGGCGCCGGCCTGCAGCCCAGCAGCCAGGGCTTCCGCGTGAACTACGACGCCACGGGCAAGGCGCGCACGGTCGATGGCCCCTTCGCCGAGACCAAGGAACTGATTGCCGGCTACACGCTGATCGAGGTGGGCTCGCACGCCGAGGCGCTGGCCTGGGCTCAGCGCTTTCCGGCGCCGTTTCCCGGCATGGACTGCTGCATCGAAGTGCGGCCGCTGATGGGCGGGATCGACCTGCCGCCGGAGGATGCGGAGCGCATCATTCGGGAGCAGTTGGCGGCGATCAAGCGGGGCGGGTGACGCATCGATGGCGGCCATGCGCTGGGCCTCATCGGGTCTGGGCGTCTTCTTTCCGCTTTCGTAACAAGCAGCCTTGGCCCTGCAGCACGCAGGGCCCCCAAAAAGCCGGCAGCGCTACTCGTTGGCACAATGCCGTATCAAGCTTCGTGGCTTCCCCTGCCCGTTGCCGACTCTTTCATGCTCCCGGCTGTTCCGTTTCTAAAAAGCACCTCTCGATGAATTCGCGCGTCCACTCCGCCTTCCAGCTTCCCATCGTGCTTGCGAGCGCCCTCTTGGTCGCAGTGCCCACGACGGCCCTCAGCGCCCCGCACACCAAGCCGCGCGCCGCCGCACACAAGCCAAAGGCCAAGGCCCCCGCTGAACCCGCGATGACCACCGACGCCAACGGGCAGTCGATACCGGTCCTCGCCAACAAGGCCTGGGTGCTGATGGACTTCAACACCGGGCAGCTCCTGGCCTCGTCGAACCCCGACGAGCCGCTGCCGCCGGCGTCGCTGACCAAGATGATGACCAGCTACCTGGTCGAACAGGCGCTCAAGAACGGCAAGGTCAAGCCCACCGATCCGGTCACCATGAGCCTCAACGCCTGGTGCCGTGGCGGCAAGGACGGCGACAGCTGCATGTTCGTGCCGCTCAACGCGCAGGCGTCCCTGATGGACATGCTGCGCGGCGTGGTCATCGCCAGCGGCAACGACGCCTCCAAGGCCCTGGCCGAGCACATCGGCGGCTCGGAGGCCGGCTTCGTGGCGATGATGAACGCCGAGGCGAAGAAGCTGGGCATGAGCAAGACCCAGTTCGCCAATTCGGCCGGCCTGCCTGACCCCAACAACAAGGCCTCGGCCCGCGACCTGGCGGTGCTGGCCGCTGCCATCATCCGCAACAGCGGCGAGTACTACCCGATCTACGCCGAGCGTGAATTCACCTACAACGGCATCAAGCAGGGCAACCGCAATGCGCTGCTGTACACCGACCCCACGGTGGACGGACTCAAGACCGGGCACACCGACGAAGCAGGCTACTGCCTGACCGCCTCGGCCAAGCGCAACGGCATGCGCCTGATCTCGGTCATCATGAACGCCGACAGCAAGCAGGCCCGCGCTGACCAGACCCGCGTGCTGTTCAACTGGGGCTACGCCAACTTCGAGGCCGCCACCCCTGCACAGCCAGGCGCGACGCTGGCCAGCGCCAAGGTCACCTACGGCGTGGTGCCCACGGTCAATGCCGGCCTTGCACAGCCCTGGTCGCTGGTCGTGCCCAAGGGCCAGGCCGCCGCCGTCAAGACGGCCGTCACGCTGAATCCCGCAATTGAAGCGCCGATCGCCAAGGGCGCCGTGATCGGCAAGATCGTCGCCACGGCCAATGGAAAGCAACTCGGCGAGGCCAACGTCGTTGCGCTGGCTGATGTGGAGCGGGCGGGGTTCTTTGAGCGGCTGCGTCAGCGGGTGGCTGGCTGGTTCTCGAAGTAAGGCGGCTGGTGGGGGTTGGCGTCGAGTTGTCGCAGGCATGCGCGACTGGCGTCAACAGGCTGATCTCGGGCGTTCGCCAATGAGCACCCCACCGACTGCTTTGCTCAAAACCTGCCGCCCGTACGTGACCGACTCGGATCTGAAGTTATTCAACGGCTGCGTCAGCGACCGCTGTCGCGGGCGACAAAAATCTCTTGCCTACGGGGATCACCCTGATCCCGAATGGGTTTCCGGCAAGGCCAGGAGGGCGAGGGCTAGGCTCTTCCAGAACGGAGTGCCCCGGTCAATGTCTCGACAAACAGCCGTTGCGCCGCCGTACATTCAGTAACAGCCATACCTAATGGAATCTTTGAGTGCGGGAAGCGTCGGGGCATCGGTCGCCTTAGCAGCTACGACGGCACGAAGGGCAACTACTCTGCGTTCAGCACGTTGCCACGCTTCCAACCACGCCAGGTTCGCACTCATATGGCGCTCAGTCTCAGTACCAATAGATTCTGAGCGATGGGTCACGCCCGCGACACATCGACCTGTCCGGAGGCTGTCCTTGCTCGAACGCGCCCTCATGGCCCCCCGCGAGCTCGGACTGACTTCAGGGCTGACGGGGTCGATGAATCCGCAGCGCTATGGCTGCAACCTCTCCATCTGTCGTGGTTCGATGAAAATTCAGGTACTCTGAATCAGCAGAGCGCCAGACAGGTAGGCGCACAGGCACGTAGGCGCGACCCTGGCGTGATTTCAGAGAGTCCTGCTACCGTCGCTTCAGTTTGTGAAGAGGAGGCAGCATGGAAACGGCTGATCTTGGCAGCGCTTTTTGGCACGCCGCGATGCAGACGGTGTTCTTGGCAGACTCGCCCGTCGGCAAGGCGGTACTGGATCGCGACCACCGGTATGTGCTCATCAACGAGACGCTGGCATCGTTCAACGGCCGCTCGATCAAGGACCATATTGGCCGTACGGTCGCAGAGGTACTTCCCGAAGCCTATCTCTCGTTGAAGCCTCTCCTGGACCAGGTCATCCTGCAAGGTCGAGCCGCTGGCAACTTCCGGATCACCGTCGTCATGCCGGGCGACGGCCGCACGGCGGAATGGGAAGCGACCTATCTTCCGATACAGATGCCGGGAGGCGAGGTCGGCGGCGTCTACGTGCAAGCGGTCAACCTAACCGCCAAACTGCTTGCTGAGCGGGCACTTGCTGATAGCGAGAAACAGCTGCGCCGCGTGCTAGACAGCTTGTTCGCATTTGTCGGGGTGATGTCTCCTGACGGGACACTGGTGCAGGCAAACCGCGCGCCGCTGGAGGCCGCAGGAATCGATGCGAACGACGTGATCGGCAAGCCTTTCTGGGACACCTATTGGTGGAGCTATTCGGACAAGGTGCAAGACTGGCTCCGGGCAGCATGCCAGCGCGTCGCGGCGGGCGAGATCGTTCGAGAAGATGTGGTCGTGCGCATGGCGGGCGACACGCGCATGGCGTTGGACTTCATGCTGGTGCCGATGCGCGATGACGATGGCGTCATCACGCACCTGATTCCATCAGCTATCGACATTTCCGACCGTCAAGCTGCACAGATGCGCATCGAATCAGCATTGCGCGAACGAACGGTGCTGCTGCAAGAGGTGCATCACCGGGTCAAGAACAATCTGCAGATCATCGCCAGCCTGCTTCGCTTGCAATCTCGCGCTGCCTCGCCCGAAGTTGCACTCGCGCTTCAAGACAGCGAGAACCGGGTGATGGCGATGGCCCTGACGCACCAACTGCTGTACGAGCGGACCGATTTTTCCGCGCTAGAGCTGGGGCCCTACCTCAAGCGCCTTTCGGGCAGCCTGCGTGATGCGCACGGCGCGCTCATGAACCGTATTCAATTGCGGGTTGATGCGCCGGAGGACGGGCTGCAGATCGAGCTCACCCAGGCCGTGCCTGTTGCTCTGATCGTCAACGAGCTGATCACCAACGCTCTGAAACACGCATTCACACCGCATCAGTCGGGACTCGTTCAAGTCACGGCCGCGCGGCAGGACGGCGAGATCAAGGTGACCGTCAGTGACGACGGACGTGGTCTGCCGGCGGACAGCCCTTTGTCCCACGGCAGTAGCCTGGGGTTCAGCTTGGTAACGCTGCTCACGCAGCAGCTCAACGCATCCCTGACATGGCCAGAGCCCGGCAGGCCGGGCGCCCTGTTTGTTCTCAAACTTCCCAAAGGTTCAGCCCGTATATGACCACAGTCGAAGATCGTTCGAGTTCCTCTGAAGGGACGTCCGTCCTGGTCGTCGAGGATGAGCTCATCTTTGCGCTCGACCTGAAGCAGACCTTGTCCGGGCTCGGATATCAGATCGTCGGAATGGCCAGCTCCGAGCGCGATGCGGTCAACCTTGCGCTGGCTCGTCGGCCCGGGCTGGTGTTGATGGACATCAACCTAGGACGTGGCGGCGATGGAATCGCCGCAGCTGCGGAGATCAATCGCTGCTTTGATGTTCCCATCGTGTTCCTGACCGCCTACGCAGACGGAGAAATTCTGCGGCGAGCCGGTCACGTTGCGCCTTACGGCTACCTCGTCAAGCCCGTGCAGCAGCGAGAGCTCAATGCGGTCGTTCAGATGGCGTTGGCGCGTTTCAACGCATCGGCGGCCCGGCTGCAATCGGAGCGGCGGCTGCGACTCGCGCTGGACAGCGCCAAGCTTGGATTGATGACCTTGCCGACGGGGAGCGACCTCGTCGAAATCGACGGCTACTTTCCACCGGTGGCGAATGATCCGCTTCGAGGCATGAGGATGCCGCTCAATGACTTTCTGAACCACTTGTCGCTGGAAGCCCAGAACAAGGTCCGAGCACTGCTGGATCAAGGGGGCGACCTGCATTTGCTTGCCCGCTGGCATGAAGGTGACGAGACGCACGCGTCGTGGCTCGAGGTTCACGCGAGCTATGTCGAGAGCGAAAGCGCTGTCGTCGGAATTTGTCGCGATGTAACGCGGCAGGTCTTGCAGCAAGACGAGTTGCGGCAGGCCGCCGTCGTGTTCGAGTCTGCCGCTGACGCGATCCTCATCCTGGATTCGGAGGGGCGCGTCAGCACAGCGAACGCAGCCTTCACGCGACTCACGGGATGGCAACGCGATGAGATCAGAGGTCGTCATCCAAACGATTTTCTGCATGCACGGCGAGGCTCTGACCGTGAACTGCTGGACCGCACACCCGTCAACGCACAAGGGCACGCTGAAGTGGTTTGCAATCGACGTGATGGCACCACGTTTCCTGGCTGGGAGCACGTGGCGCCCGTGCTGGATGAGCACGGGTGCGTAACCCAGCGGGTGCTGACGTTCACTGACATATCGGCATTGCGCATGGCGGAGAGCAAGGTCAGGCACCTGGCGTTCCATGACGCACTCACCGGGCTGGGCAACCGATACCAGCTGCGCGAGTCACTATGTGAACTGCGTGATGGCGAGACCGCCTGCTTGATGTTTCTGGACCTGGACGGGTTCAAGGTCATCAATGACAGCCTGGGGCACGATGCTGGCGATCGCCTTCTCAAGGTTGTCGCGCATCGCCTGGTCGGGATGCTTCGCCAAGGCGATGTGGGTATTCGCCTGGGAGGCGATGAGTTCGTACTGCTGCTACGTCATGTCGATCTCGACCAAGTCGTCGGCGTCGCAGAGCGAGTCCTGGATGTCGTGCGATCGCCAATTGACATGGCGCCCGGCGGTTCGATGCAAGTCTCTGCAAGCCTCGGGATCGCCATGTTCCCGAGGGACGGGACAGATGCTGATAGCCTGCTTCGCTCCGCTGACATTGCGATGTATGCCGCCAAAGGGACTGGGCGGAATCGATTCGCCCACTATCAGCCTGCCATGGCCGAGACAGCCAACGAGCGCTTGGCCATCGAACAAGGCTTGCTGCAGGCAATTTCAAACGGTGAGCTTTCGCTGCACTGGCAACCTCAGGTTTGCTTGCGCACCGGCGCGGTGGTCGGTGCAGAAGCGCTCTTGCGCTGGAACTCTGCGCGAGCCGGGCACGTGCCTCCGGACCGATTCATCCCGATTGCGGAAGAGTCTGGTTTGATCCATTCCCTGGGACGCTGGGTATTGCATCAAGCGCTGTCGACTTGGGCACGCTGGTGGCGCGACGGTTCCGTGGATGGCCGATTGGCGGTCAACGTGTCGGCACTACAACTTCAGGATGAAGCCTTCCCGGAGCATCTGGCACAAGAGCTACAGGCGACAGGCCTTCCCGCCAGCCTCGTAGAGATCGAAGTGACCGAGACGGCCTTGCAACGGGTGCCAGAAGTGGAAGCGAAGCTCACACGGCTTAGAGCGCTCGGCGTATGCATCGCCCTCGATGACTTCGGGACCGGCTACTCGTCACTCTCGATGCTGAAGACGCTCCCCCTGAAGCGCCTCAAAGTAGATCGTGCGTTTGTGCGAGACGTCGTGAGCAGTGCCTCGGATCAGGCAATCGTGCGAGCGGTGGTCGCGATGGCAAACGCGATGAGCATGGAGTTGATTGCCGAAGGCGTCGAGCGCGAAGAGCAACGAGAGTGGCTGGTGAATTCTGGCGTGCTGGAGGCGCAGGGCTGGCTCTTTGGCAAAGCAATGCCGGCACAAGAATTTCTGCAGTGGCTTGACCGCGCTTGACGCCGCTTGGGACGATCGAAAGCAGCTGCAGACCCAAGGCTACATCCGCTCCACCGGCCTCGTACGCACGTGCGTGCGGGGACTTAGCGCATCCTGATGCCAGAGGTCAACCGCCTCGAGCATGTCTCGATCAGGCAACGTCACACTGAAACCGTCGCAGGCGAGTGCCGCTGTTACCCAAGGTGCACTTGAATACCGACAATCGGACGAGCGCCTTGCGAACAGTGCAGGGGGGAGCGACGTAGTGACCACCACAGAAGTGCCCGTCCTGACGGCCCACCCCATGGATCCCGTCGTCAGGCTTCGGCGGCTGCATCGCCTTCAGTGGATCTTCCTCGGGGTGTTCGCAGTACTCATAGCCAGCGTCCAAGGATGGCAGCTTTGGACGGCGCATGAGCGCACTGCCCAAGAACAGGAGGCAAGACTCCGCTCACAGGCGCAGCTGCTCGGGGCCATGCTTGAACGCCAGCTGATCGCGATTGACGGCGGTCTGCGCGACGTGACAACGGGCATTCCCGATTTGAGCGACCCGAGAGACGCGACAGACATGCAGGCGCGGCTCAAGGCGCTCGACAGTGCCATCGCCGGGACACGGACCATCGCCATGGTGGATGAATCCGGCCGCATCTTGGCGGCCAGCCGCAACGGTTTGCTGGGCATCGACGTGTCCGGGCTTCCGTACTTCATGAATGCGCGTCGCAGCAACAGGGCTGATGCGCTGTACGTGTCGCCGCCCAATCGCACCAGCCTTGGCGTCTGGTCCCTGAACGTCCTACGAGTGATCCAGCGCGATGACGGCGCGTTCGCCGGTGCCGTCGTTGCCACTCTGGACCCAAACTGGTTGGCAGAGACGGTGGGGGCCATCAACTATGCCGACGACATGTGGACAGGATTGGCCCACACCACAGGTGGCCTGCTGCTTCTGGCGCCTCAAGTGAACATCAGTCTGGACGCAGCCAATCTCGCACAACCAGGAACCATGTTCAGCAAGCACATGGCGTCGGGCCAGCTGGAAACGCTGAACCGAGGCGCCGTCGCAGTGACCGATCAGCCGATCGCCTGATCGTGCAAAGGACCTTGAAACCGCCTGGGGTTCAGCTCGATGGCAACCTCGTGATCGGTACGTCACGCAGCTTGCCTGAGCTTTACGCTGGCTGGCGAGAGCATCTTGTAGCCGCACTTTGGCTCACGGCGCTACTGCTTGTCATCTCTGTATCGAGTCTCCTTCTCATTCAGCGGTCTGAGCGATCTGTCGCCTCAATGACGGCACAGATTGACCGCTTGGCCAAGGTGGCGGAGCACACATCGAATGCTGTCATCATCGCCGACCGGGACAGACGCATCGTCTGGATCAACTCGGGCTTCACGCGGATGTGTGGTTACACGCTCGACGAAGTGCGAGGCCAAGTGCCTGGCCACTTCTTGCAGTCTGAAAAGACTGACGCTGCGACCGTATCGACGATACGCAAGCAGCTCGCGTCGGGCAACAGCTTTCGAGCCGAGCTTTGCAATCGGGCCAAGGACGGTCGCGATTACTGGGTCAACATTGATGTCCAGCCTCTGCGTGGTGATGGCGGACTCATCACCGGCTACATGGCGGTGGAGGTCGAGGTCACCGAGGCACGGGCCCATCGTATGCAGCTGGAGCGCCTCGCCAGCGAGCAGGCCATGATGCTTGAGAGCGACTTGGTAGGCATCGCGAGAGTGCGTGACCGGGTGGTGATGTGGGGCAACCGCGGGCTGTCACGAATGTTCGGCTACACCCCTGAGGCTCTTCAAGGGTCTGCGGCACGCTTGCTGTATCCAGACGACGAGCGCTTCGCGGCGTTAGGCGCTGCGGCTTACCCAGTGCTGCGTCGGAACGAGACCTACCGAACCCAGATCCAGATGCGTCACAGCAGTGGTGAGCTCCTCTGGATTGATCTCAGCGGAAGACTTGTGTCGACCGAACCTGAAGAGTCCATGTGGATGATGGTCGACATCACTGCGATGAAGCAGCGCCACGTCGAAATGGAAGAGGCTGCGTTCCACGATGCACTGACGGGACTGCCGAATCGCACGCTGCTCGGAGATCGCCTGGGTCAAGCCTTGGAGCAGGCCAAGCGGCAGGGGCAACAGCTGGTCGTCGCCTACATGGATCTAGACGGATTCAAGATCGTCAACGACACGCATGGCCATGATGCAGGCGATGAGATCCTCCGCGCCGTTGCGCAACGACTTGTGGTCACGATGCGGTCTTGCGACACCGTCGCGCGGCTGGGCGGCGACGAATTCGTGATGATTCTGTCACCCGCCGGAACTCAGGCCGAAGTCGAGGAGGTCTTCAGGCGCGTCCATGACGCCGTGGCTCAGCCCGTAGAGTTGCCCGGTGGAAATCTGGTTCAGGTCGGTGCCAGCGTCGGGCTAGCCTGGTACCCGGCGGACGGCACGGAGTCGTCTGCGCTTCTCTCGCTTGCTGATGAGCGCATGTTCGTCGCAAAGCGAACTCACCATGCTGCTGCCAGCTGTCGCGATCTGAGCACGCCGACTGCACACGCTTGAATCGGGGGCGCCGGTCCGATGCCAACCTACCTTCAGTGGCTGGACGCTTAACGACTGTCAGTTCGAAGGGCTTGAGCCCTAAGGTGCCCCGGCTCACCCAATGTCAGCATTGCGTACATGACCGGTCGGACGACCCTTGACATCAACTGACCGAGATCGCTGCAAAGCCGCCATAGCCTCACCAGTCCACCCGACCTCAGCAGCCCCTCACCGATTCCCCTCATCCCCCAACGGCCGCTCATGCGTGAACCTCGGGCTCGCAGGCAGCACGAAGCCAGCCACCGCATCCGGCCTGCCCGCCTCATACCCCCCAAAATCCTCGCGCAACATCGCCGCCACCGGCAGCTTCGCATCCCGCAAGCCCTGCGCAATCGCCTTGGCCAGCTGGTAGGCCCCGTAGTTGCTGTGGTGCGTGTTGTCGATCTTGCCCGGCTCGGGCTGGGCAAAGGCGGCGCGTGAGCCTTCGACACCCAGCGCTTCGTAGATCCGCTTGCTGATCGCGTTCAGGTCGATGAAGGGTGCGTCCAGCTCCTTGGCCACCTGGCGGGCGGCGTCGGCGTATTCGATCAAGGAGGGGCGGACCTTGCCCTGCTCGTCGAAGTTGCGGCGCTCCATCGAGGAGACGACCACGGCAGTGCCGCCGTAGCGGCGCACGGCATCGATGTGCTGCTTCAGCTCGGCGCGGTAGGTCTCGGCATTGCCGCTGCCGTCTTTCTGCTGCTTCTGGTCGTTGTGGCCGAACTGGAAGAGCACCGTGTCGCCGGGCTTGAGCACGGAGAGGATCTTGTCGAGGCGGCGGCGGGCCAGGGAGTCGCGGAAGGTCTCGCCCGATTCGCCATGGTTGGCCACGGCCACGCCCGGCTTGAAGAAGCGTGGCAGCATCTGGCCCCAGCTGGCATAGGGCTCTTGCGACTGGTCGGCCACGGTGGAGTCGCCGAGCAGGAAGAGCGTGGGTACAGCCACCGGCACGACCTCGATGCGGCGCACGGCCGGGTTGCTGCCGGTGAATTCCAGCGTCAGACGGGAGTCCCAGCCCCAGGCTTCTTCCACCGTCTCGCGCGGTGCCTTCAGCTTGACGACGCCTGCGTCCAGGCCGGGGCGCGCCGCGATCTTTGGCGTGCGGATGTTGACGGTGAAGCGCTGCTCAAGCAGGCCGCCAGCGGCCACCTGCACCTGCGGCAGCATCAGGCGGCGCAGCTCGGCGCGCACCGTGGTGTCGGAAGCTGCGGCGTCGTCACCCAGCAGCAGGCGCACCTCGTAGTTGCCTTCGGGCAGGTCGAAGCTCACATAAAAGGGCTTGCCGGTGTTGGCCGCTGCGCCGCTCTCGAAGCCCGGTGCGGGCGAGCCCTTGCCGAGGTCCACGACGACGCCAGCTGACGGCGTGTAGATCGCTGCAGGCTGCGGTGCGGCCATGCCCACGCCCAGGTGGAAGCTGGGGTGCGGTGGCTGGTTGTAGCCGGCGTTCTGGGCCGCCACCTGCACGCGGTACTGCGGGTCGTGCATCAGCGTCGTGAGGCGCTGCTCGGTGGAGTGCGGCGTGCTGAAGATCAGCAAGGCCGTGTCGTCGGCGTTGCGCCAGACCACCTCCTCGCGCCAGTCGCCGAACAGGTCGGCCGAGAGCACCGGCGTGCCCTTGGTGCCGTTGTTCGAGCGGGCACCGAACTTGGCACCGCCGAGCAGGTTCTTGAACGAGAACGAAGCCGGGTCCCACTTGTCGATGGACACATGGTCCAGCGATTCGCGCAGCAGGTCGCCGTCCCACCAGAGGGCGAAGTTGAACTTCTTGGGGTGCGTGTCGCTGATCAGCTTGCCGGCGGCACTCATCAGGCCGCCCACCGAGCCCCAGCATTCCTCGCCCGGGTGGGCGGGGTCGATGTCCATGCAGACGCCACGGCCCACGTCGGTGTTCTGGCCCGACATGCTCCAGAGGATCTTGCCGGTGGCGGCGTCGTGCATCTCGAGGCCGTGCTCGCCATAGCACTTGGGGCTCTCGTGGACCATGAAGACCTGCAGCCCCGGCCGCGCCGGGTCGAGCTTGCCCACATGCAGGGCATCGCCGTGGCAGAGCTTGGTGCTGTAGAGCAGCTTGCCGTTGCTGCCGATGGTGGCGGCGCCGTAGACGATGTCGTCCTTGCCATCGCCGTCCACGTCGGCCACCGAGAACCAGTGGGCGCCCTGCCCTGCGGCCTCGGCACCGCTCTTGTCGTTCTCGTTCGCGCTGTCGAACACCCAGCGCTGCGTCAGCTTGCCATCGCGCCAGTCCCAGGCGGCCAGCACGGCGCGGGTGTAGTAGCCGCGCGAGAACACGGCGCTGGGGCGCTTGCCATCGAGGTAGGCCACGCCGGCCAGGAAGCGGTCCACGCGGTTGCCGTAGCCATCGCCCCAGCTGGTCACTTCGCCGCGCGCCGGCACGTAGTCGGTCGTTGCCATCGCGGCGCCAGTCATGCCGTTGAACACGGTCAGTAACTCGGGGCCAGCCAGCACATAGCCGGCTGCATTGCGGTAGTCGGCCTTGGCATCGCCGATCACGCGGCCCTGGCCATCGACGGTGCCGTCGGCCGTTTTCATCATCACCTCGGCCTTGCCGTCGCCGTCGAAGTCGTAGGCGAGGAAGTGCGTGTAGTGGGCGCCGGCGCGGATGTTGCGGCCGAGGTCAATGCGCCAAAGCCGCGTGCCGTCGAGCTTGTAGGCGTCCACATAGGTGTTGCCGGTGTAGCCCTTCTGCGAGTTGTCCTTGGCATTGGTGGGCTGCCATTTGACGATCAGCTCGTAGACGCCGTCGCCATCGAGGTCGGCGGCCGAGCCGTCGTTGATCTGGTAGCTGTAGGCCTGACCATCGGGCGTCACGCCGTCGGCCGGTTTCTGCACCGGCACGGTCTTGTAGGCGGCGGCCCAGGAGCTGGCTGCAGCGGCCTCGGCGGACTGCTCCTTGCCATTGCTGACCAGGCGCAGCGAGTAGCGGCTCTCCGGCTTGCCCTCGGCATCGAGGAAATTGCTCTGCGACAGCGGCTGCTTGTTCAGCCGCGTCGTGCCCCGGTAGAGGTTGAACTTCAGGTCGGCCGCGTCCGTGCCCAGCACGCGCCAGCTGACGAGCGTGCCCGCGTCCGACGGGATCGCGACCAGGCCGCGGTCCAGCTTCTCCATTTGCTTGGCCGGAAGGCCTTGCGCCGAAGCGATGCCGCAGCTCAGCAGCAGGGTGAGGAAAAGATGCTTCATGCCCAGTCCTTGGGAATCACCAGGTGCGAACGGTTGGCCTCGCGCAGATCGCGGATGCCGGAGAGAGCCATGGAGACATCGAGCTCCTTGCGGATGAGCTCCAGAGCCAGGGCCACGCCGGGCTTGCCCATCGCGCCCAGGCCATAGACATAGCTGCGGCCCAGCATCACGCCGCGCGCTCCCATGGCACAGGCTCTGAGCACGTCCTGGCCGCAGCGGATGCCGCCGTCCATCCAGACTTCGGCCTTGGTTTCTCCAGCCTTGTCGAGCGCCTCCAGCACCAGCGGCAGCGCGCGGATCGAACTCATCGCGCCGTCGAGCTGGCGGCCGCCATGGTTGCTGACGACGATGGCATCGGCGCCGCAGCGCGCGGCCTGCACCGCGTCTTCCGGGTCCAGCACGCCCTTCAAGATCAGCTTGCCGCCCCATTGCTGGCGCACCCATTCCACATCGGCCCAGCTGAGCGTGGGGTCGAACTGCTGGCCCACCCAGGCCATCAAGGTGGAGAGGCCTTCGGCGCCCTTCACATGCCCGTCGAGATTGCCAAAGGTCTTGCGCTTGCCCATCAAGACGCTGGCGCACCAGCGCGGCTTCATCGCCATGTCGAGGATGTTGGAGAGGGTAGGCTTCGGCGGCACGGTCAGGCCGTTGTGCAGGTCGGCATGGCGCTGGCCGAGGATCTGCAGGTCCAGCGTCAGCACGAGCGCCGAACAGCCGGCGGCCTTGGCGCGGCGTATCAGGTCGGCCGCGAAGGCCCGGTCGCGCATCACGTAGAGCTGGAACCAGAAGGGCTTCTTCGTCGCCGCCGCCACGTCCTCGATCGAGCAGATGCTCATCGTGGTCAAGGTGAAGGGCACGCCGAACTCCTCGGCCGCCTGGGCGGCGAGGATCTCGCCATCGCCATGGTTCAGGCCGGTGAGGCCCACCGGGGCCAGCGCCACCGGCATGCGGGCCTCGTGGCCGATCAAGCTGGTGCGGGTGTTGCGCTGGTCCACGTTGACGGCCACGCGCTGGCGAAGGCCGATGGCGTCCAGGTCGCTCTTGTTGGCGCGCAAGGTGACTTGCGAGTAGGAGCCGGAGTCCACATAGCCAAAGATGGCCTTGGCCACGCGCTTCTGCGCGAGGCGGCGCAGGTCTTCGATTTCAGCAACGACAGGCATTCTCTTGTGCTTCTGGTGATCAGTCGAAATGGAACATCGGCTCGAGCGGCCAATCGAGCGGGCGGTTGTCCGGGTGGCATTCCATCAGCGGCGCCATGTAGTCCCACCAGCGGCGCATCACCGGCTGCTGGGGCAGCTCGTCGAACGGGTAGCCGGGCTTGCGCTTGAGCACCGCGAACAGCGTCAGCGTTTCCTCGTCCAGGAAGATCGAGTAGTCGTGGATGCCCGCGCCGCGCAGCGCCTCGGCCAGGTCGGGCCAGAGTTCGTCGTGGCGGCGGCGGTACTCGGCCACCATGCCGGGCTTGAGCTTCATCTTGAAGGCGTGGTTCATGTCTCTCACCTCTTGTCTCTTCTCTTCAGGAAACGTCCTGCACCTCGAAGCTCTGCAGCGAGGGGTCGGGTTTGCTCAATGTGGCTTGCAGGTGCCAGGTCTTGCCGGGCAGGCCCTGCACGTCGCGTTCGTTCGGTAATGCGAGCGGTTCGCCCAAGGTCAGGCGGGTCGCGGTGAACTGCCAGTCGCGGGCGCCGTAGATGTGGCCACCGGCCGCGGCCTCAATGTCGACGCCCTCGAAACGGAAGCCCGTCAGCGGCGCCGCATCCACGCCCTCGACCTCGAAGGCCACGCGGGCACCGCGCGCCAGCAGGCCGTTGATCTGCACGTCGGCGATTCGCGTGCGGCCCTCTTCGGCACTGACCGGCGCGGCGATCACGCGCCAATGCGCGGGCACTTCGGCCATGCCAGCCGGGATCTCAGCCCGGCTGTAGCCCGGGTTCCAGTTCATCGTCGCGCGCATCACCACCGGCACGTCGATGAGCCTGATGTTGGAGAGCTTCAGCTGCTGCGCAAAGCCGCCCCGCGTCGGCGCCGACTTGAAGAGGATGCCCACCGGCACCGGTGCATGCACCTCGATGCCGCTGACCTCGATATCGCGGAAGCCGCCGGAGCATTCGCTGCCGAAGGTGATGCCGGCGGCGCCCTCGCGCACGATGCAATCGCGGATCACGATGTGATCGCAGCAGGCGGCCACACGCAGGCCGTCGGCATCGCGGCCGGCTTTGAGCACCAGGGCATCGTCGTTGACGGCGATATCGGCCTGCTGGACCAGCACGTCGCGGCAGGAATCGATGTCGATGCCATCGGTCGAAGGCCCACGCTGGCCCTCGTCGCCGTTGTTGCGGATGGTGATTCCCTCGACCCGCACCCGCTCCGAGTAGCAGAGGTGCAGACCCCAGAAGCCGGCACGGCGCAGCAAGAGCCCATCGCCAATGTGCACCTCGAAGGACTCGTAGACCTGCACCAGGCGCGGCCGCTGCGCGTCGTAGTCCGAGGCCCAGCGCAGGCCGAGCGGCTCGTAGCGGCGGCGCAAGGCCCAGTAGCTGTCCCAGAAGACCTGGCCATCGCCGTCGATGCAACCCTCGCCGCAGATCTCCACGTTCTGCTGGGCGCAGACATTGACCAGGGCCGCCGGCCACACCATCTCGATGCCGGCGATGCGCGTGGGCATCAAGGGGTAGTCGGCGAGGTCCTGCGAGCCAAGCAGCGTGACGCCGGCATCGAGCTGCAGCGCCATGCCGCTCTTCAGGAAGAGCGAACCGGTGCGGTAGACGCCTGGCGCAAAGACCAGGCGGCCGCCCGCCACGGCCGCCGCGTCGATGGCCGCCTGGATGGCGGCCGTGTTGAGCGTGCAGCCGTCGCCGATGGCGCCGAAGTCCTGCGCCTGCAGAGCTTCAGCCACTCGGGCCTCAGACGATGCCGCTGCCGCTCGCGCCGGCCTTGGCCGGGCGCTCCACCGCCTTCTGGGCGCGGTAGCCCACCGTGCGGTAGCAGGCCACCGGGTCCACCGCCGCGCCGCTGCGCAGGCGGGCCATCGCGAGGATGGGGCTCACGTCGGTGCGGAAGGCGCGCTTCAGCGTCTGCGCGGCCTGGTGCACGTCGTTGGCTTCCTGGAAGCCGGCCAGCGCGATGCGGTCCACCAGGGCCGCCTGCACATAGGCGCGCTGCACCTCGACGGCGCTGCTCATCAGGCTCTCGATCGGGTCGGTCACGTTGTGCGACTGGTCCAGCATGTAGGCCGGCTTGAAGGCCGCGCCATCACGCAGCTGCGCATCGGCCAGCTCGTTGAACACGAGGAAGAGCTGGAAGGGGTCGATGGAGCCCGAGTCCAGATCGTCATCGCCGTACTTGCTGTCGTTGAAGTGGAAGCCACCCAGCTTGCCGAACTGCGCCAGGCGCGCCACGATCATTTCGATGTTGGTGTTGGGCGCGTGGTGGCCCAGGTCCACCAGGCACTTGGCCTTCTCGCCCAGCGTCTGCGCGCAGGCGAAGCTGGTGCCCCAATCGGCGATGGTGGTGGCGTAGAAGGCCGGCTCGAACAGCTTGTGCTCGATGTACATCAGCCAATCGGCCGGCAGCGCGGCATAGATGCTGCGCATGCTGTCCAGGTAGCGCTCCAGCGCGCCGCGCAGATTGCTCTGGCCGGGGAAGTTGGCGCCGTCGCCCACCCACACGGTCAGGCCCTTGGAGCCGAGCGCGCGCCCAAGCTCGATGCACTCGATGTTGTGCTGCACCGCCTGCTCACGGGCTGCCGCGCTCATGGCGGTGAGGCTGCCGTACTTGTAGCTGTGGGCCTGGCCGGCCTGGTCCTGGAAGGTGTTTGAATTGACCGCGTCGAAGCTGAGGCCCAGCGCCTTGGCCTGCTCGAACAGCGCCTTGGGGTCGCTCGGCTTGTCCCAGGGGAAATGCAGCGAGACCGTCGGCGTGGCGCCGGTCAGTTGGTGGATGACGGCGCAGTCCGCCAGCTTCTCGTCCACATTGCGCGGCTCGCCCACGCCCGGGAAGCGCGCAAAGCGCGTGCCGCCGGTGCCCACGCCCCAGCTCGGCAGGGCCACGGCAAAGCCTTGTGCCAGGGTGGTGAGCTTCTCGATGTCCTGGCCACGGCGGGCCAGCACGCCGGACAGGGCCGCGTAGTCGGCTTCCAGGTCTGCCTTCAGGACGGCGTTGTGCTGGGCGACCCGCCCGGGGTTGATCACGTGTTCCATGCTGCTTGTCTCCAGATCTCTTGCTTTGGCTTCAACGTGTGAAGGCTGCGGCGTTGCCGGCGTCGACGTTGAGGATATTGCCCGTGCTCTTGGCCGACTTGTCACTGGCCAGGAAGTACACGGCCTCGGCGATGTCTTCCGGCAGCACGCCGAGCTTGAGCATGCTGCGCTGGCGGTAGAACTCTTCCACGTCGTCGGTCTCGATCTTGTTCGAAGCGGCGCGCTCTTCCTTCCACTTGCCGTCCCAGATGCGCGATCCGCGGATCACGGCGTCGGGGTTGACCACGTTGACACGGATGCCTTCGCTCGCGCCTTCGAGGGCGATGCAGCGGGCCAGGTGGATCTCGGCGGCCTTGGCCGTGCAGTAGGCAGAAGCGCCGGCCGAAGCCACCAGGCCGTTCTTGCTGGCCACGAAGACCATGCTGCCGCCGGTCTTCTGCTGCTTCATCAAACGGAAGGCGGCCCGGCTGACCAGGAAGTAGCCGGTGACGAGGATGGACTGGTTGCGCTCCCACACTTCCAGCGTGGTCTGGTCCAGCGGCGCAGCCGAAGCGATGCCGGCATTGGAGACGAGGATGTCCAGGCCGCCGAAGCGCAGCGAGGTGGCGGCGATGATGGCCTCCACAGCCGCCTCGCCGGTGATGTCGGCCTGCACGGTGGCCACGCTGTCCTTGCCGAAGCTCTTGGCGAGGTCCTTCTGCGCGGCGGCCAGGGCCTCGGTGTCAATGTCGGTCAGCATCACGCAGGCGCCTTCGCGCAGCAGCTGGCGGGCCACGGCCTGGCCGATGCCGCCGGCGCCGCCGGTCACCAGGGCGATGCGGCCCGCGAGGCTCTTGGGCTTGGGCATGCGCTGCAGCTTGGCTTCTTCAAGCAGCCAGTACTCGATGTTGAAGGCTTCCTGTTCCGACAGGCCCACGTACTTGTCGACGCCATTGGCGCCACGCATCACGTTAATGGCGTTGATGTAGAACTCGGACGCGATGCGGGCCGTGGCCTTGTCCTTGGCGAAGGACAGCATGCCCACGCCCGGGATCAGGTAGATGATGGGGTTGGCATCGCGCACGGCCGGGCTGTTGGCGTGCTTGCAGCGCTCGTAGTAGGCCGTGTAATCAGCGCGGTAGGCTTCCAGCGCGGCATCGAGGCCGGACACGGTCTTGTCCAGGTCCGGATTCGCCGGATCAAAGTCCACCACCAGCGGGCGGATCTTGGTGCGCAGGAAGTGGTCGGGGCAGGAGGTGCCCAGGGCCGCCAGCGGTGCCAGGTCTTGACTGCAGACGAACTGCAGCACGGCGGCGCTGTCGTCGAAGTGACCGAGCTTGAATTCCTGCTTGCCGATCTTGCCGCGCAGCAGCGGCATCAGCTTGGCAGCGATGGCGGCGCGCTGCTCGGTAGCCAGCACCGGGAACTTCTCGCCGCCGAAGGCCGGCTGCTTGCTGTTGGCATTCAGCCAGCTCTCGGCGCGGCGGATCATGTCCAGCGTGTTCTCGTAGCAGCCCTTGGCCGTGTCACCCCAGGTGAAGAGGCCGTGGCCTTCGAGGATGATGCCCTTGAGCTTGGGCTGCTCGGTGGAGAGCGCTTCGAGCTTCAGACCCAGGTCGAAGCCGGGGCGCTGCCAGGGCAGCCAGCCGAGTTCGCCTTCGAAGATCTGTTGCGTCAGCGCCTTGCTGTTGGCGCAGGCCGCGATGGCGATGATCGCGTCCGGGTGCATGTGGTCCACATGCTTCTTCTGGATGTAGGCATGCAGCGGGGTGTCGATGCTGGCGGCACGCGGGTTCAGGTTGAAGGTGCAGTGCGGCAGGTAGTCGACCATTTCGTCTTCGAACTGCAGGCCGCGGTAGCGAGCCTTCAGGCCCTTGAGCTTGTCGAGGTAGAGCGTCGAGAAGCCGTCGATCTTGATGCTTCCGAGGTCACCGCCGGAGCCTTTGACCCACAGCACTTCGACCTGCTCGCCGCTCAGATAGTCGGCCATCTGCACCTTCGCCGAGGTATTGCCGCCGCCGAAATTGGTAATCCGGAAATCCGACCCCAGGAGATTCGAGCGGTACAAGAGCAATTCCGGCTCGCTCATCGCTGCAGCCAGTTTGTCGTCCCACAAGGAATTGATGGAATCCTTGCCCGTATTCAGTGCATTCATGATTTGACCGTGGTTGAAACTGAGTCGCAAAACCCAGCAATCGCTCACCCGGCGGGCGGCTTGATGGCGGGGCTTCGCTGCAACGGTCGTCAGTAGACGGCTTGGGCTACTGGGGTGTCAATGCAGAAGCAATCAAGACCATGAGTGATAACGAGATGCGCAAATCAATGATCGAAATGCGGCGATGCAGCAAATTCAATCAAGCAATGCGCAGCCTGTGCGCAGCTTTCGGGCATCAATCAATCATAGATTTGAGCGATTGGCGATTGACCCTCGGGCGGGCCTGACGTACCTTCAGTGGCGCCGCCAAGCGGGGCCCAAGGCCGCTTGAGCGCGCTGAGCGGAAGGAATCAGCTGGCCATCCTTCTGCGCATCTTCTGCATATTCGCGGGGCCCGCCAGTGCCAGTATCCGAGGTGGTTTCATGATCAATCACAAACGCCACAAGCGCCTGCTCAAATTGCTCAACGAGCATTCGCAGGCGAGCGTCCAGGAACTCACCGAATGGTTATCTGCCTCGGCCGCCACGGTGCGCCGCGATATTGGCTGGCTGGCCGCCAAGAATCAGTTGACGCGCACCCGCGGCGGCGCCGCCAAACTGCAGACGAAGAAGCGGCAATTCACGCTGTCGAGCGAAACTTTCCAGAACAACATCCAGAATCACGCCGCCGAAAAGCGCGCCATCGCCCGCTATGCGAGCGGCATGTGCAATGACGGCGAGACCATCATCATCAACGGCGGCACGACCACCTACATGATGGTGGAGTTCCTGGTCGAGAAGCAGCTGAAGATCTTGACCAACTCCTTCCTGATGGCGGAGCGGCTGCTGGTCTCGAGCGACAACGAGATCATCCTGCCCGGCGGCAAGGTCTACCGCGAGCAGAACGTGATCCTCAGCCCCTTCGACAACGACATCACCCAGCACCACTACGCGGCCAAGATGTTCATGGGCGTCTATGGCCTCTCGCTGCTGGGCCTGATGGAAGCCGACCCGCTTTTGATCCAGGCCGAGAAGCGCCTGATCAGCCAGACCGACGAGCTGATCGTGCTGGTGGACAGCTCCAAGTTCGCGCGGCGCGCCGGGCTCATCCTGTGCGGGCTGAACCGCGTGTCCTGCGTGATCACCGACACCGGCGCCAGCGACGGTGCGGTGCAGGCGCTTGAGCACGAAGGCGTCAAGGTCGTGACCGTGGCGCCCGAGCCGCTGGAGCAGGACGAGGGCCAGGCGGCTGATTTCGAGTCCGGCGGCGAGTTCCCGCTGGCGGCGAACGAGCGTTTCTGAACCCGTGCTCAGCGGCCCGCGAGCAGGCCGCTGATCTTCAGCACGGCGAAGGCCTGCTTGCCGGCGGGCAGTTGCACGCTCAGGCCCGCGTCGGATTGCGAGAAGTCCAGTTCGCCGGGCTGGCCGAGCAACTCCAGCTTCGTGACCTTGCCCAGCGCTGGCGTGAGCGACTTCAGCTGCGCCGCGGAACCGGCCGGGCCGATGGCGTACACCACCCCGGCCTTGCTGGTGAAGCGCCATTCGCCCTCACCAAACTGCTGCCACGGTCGGGTGCTGTAGATGGCCTCGCCATTCACGGCAAGCCAGGCGCCGATCTCGCGCAGCGTCTGCTGCTGATCCGCGGGCACCGTGCCATCGGCCATCGGCGAGATGTTGAGCAGGTAGAAGCCGCCCTTGCTGACCGTGTCGATCAGGCGCCGCAGCACGACCGGCGCGCTGTCCACCTTCATGCCGCGCGTGTAGCCCCAGGTGCTGCCGATGGTGTCGTCCACCATCCAGGGACCGGGCCGAATCTCGGCGGGCGAGCGCGTGCCCACCTTTTCAAAATCGATGATGGACCCGACCTGCTGGCGGTCGTCGTTGGAGGGTGCATAGGCGACGAACTTGCTGCTGATCGACACCTCCTGCTGCCAGCTGCGCGCACGGTTGTAGTAATGGGCCGCGACCTGCAGCTTCAGCGGGTCGAGCACGCGCAGGTTGGCGCCGTTGTCGAACCACAGCAGATCGGGCCGGTACTGGTCGATCAGCTCGACATTGCGGCGCAGCCAGTCGGCCAGGAAGCGCGTCATCGCCGCCGGGCTGCGGTCGGCCACGTTGTAGAAGTCGCCCCAGGCCGGGTCGTAGAGGTCGGCCTTGGCGGCCTTGAGCTTCGCCTCGATCTCCGGCGTCGGATTGATGAAGCTGAAGTTCTCGATGCCGTGGTTGGAGACACCGAACTTCATGCCGGCAGCGCGCACGGCCTTGGCCAGTTGGCCGACCAGGTCCTGCTTCGGGCCCATCTTCACCGAGTTGAAAGGGGTGACCTGGCTGTCCCAGAGCGCGAAGTTGTCGTGGTGCTGGGCCGAGGGCATGACCAGCCGCGCGCCGGCTTGCTTGAACAGCGCCGCCCATTGCGTCGCGTCGAACTTCTCGTGCTTGAACAGCGGGATGAAGTCCTTGTAGCCAAAGCGCTCATGCGGGCCGAAATTCTCGGCATGCCATTCGCGCCGGGCCGCGTACATGTGCTTCTCGTACCACTCGTTGTGAAACGCCGGCACGGCGAACAAGCCCCAGTGGATGAAGATCCCGAACTTCGCGTCCTCAAACCACGACGGGCTGCGATAGTGCTGGCCGATCGAGGCCCAGCTGGCCGCGAACGGGCCGGCCGGCAGGCGGGTCCCGGCCTGTTCCAGCGCTGCAGCCACGATGGCGGGCGTGGCCGGCGGACCCATCACGCCGTAGTCATACAGCTTGGAGGGCGGTACACCGGCACGGTCCGGCAGTGGCAGCGGCTCGGCCGCGAGGGTCAGACAGGCGAGCGAGGCCGCCAGGGCGATGAGCGTGTGTTTCATTGGATCAGGGCCTGGTAGGTCAGCACCTTGATGCGCTGGTTCAGGTTGGAACTTCCGGCGGGGCGGTGCTGGGTCATGAAGATGAGGATCAGGCGCTCCTTGGGGTCCACCAGGTACTGCGGAAAGTAGGCACTGCCCCAGCCGTAGGCCCCGACCGAGCCCAGCTCGCCACTGACACCCAGGTCGCCGATGGTCCAGAAGCCAAGACCAAAGCCGTCGCCATCCACGCTGCGGTATTTGTCGCCGGTGTGATTGGCGTGCATCAGCGCCACTGTCTTGGGCGAGAGCAGGCGCACGCCGTCGAGTTCGCCGCCGTTCAGGAGCATCTGCAAAAGGCGGGCGTAGTCCGTGGTCGTCGAGAGCATGCCGGCACCGCCCGACAGCAGGCGCTTGGGGCCGTTGACGAAGTCGCTGCGGGCGGCGGTTTCCTTCAGCTTGAGCTGGCCGCCTTCCATGCCGTAGACGTTGGCGAGCCGCGCGGTCTTCTCGGGCGGCAGGAAGAAGCTGGTGTCGGGCATCTTCAGGGGGCGGGTGATGCGCTCCTCGATGAAACGGTCCAGCGGCATGCCCGACACGACCTCGATCACGCGGCCCAGCACATCGGTGGCATAGCCGTACTGAAAGGCCTCGCCCGGCTGGCCATGCAGCGGCAGCGCGGCGAGGCGGTTGACCATCTGCTCCAGCGTCTCGTCCTTGTCGAGCAGGTACCAGTCGGCGAGGCCTGCCTTCTTGTACTCAGCCGATGCGAGGCCCGACCCATAGGTCATGCCCGCCGTGTGGCGCAGCAGGTCGCGGATGGTGATGGGGCGGCGCAGCTTCTCGGTGGCATAGGCCAGGCCGGAACCGGCCGGTGCGGGCACGGCCACGACCGAATTCGCGAAGGCCGGGATGAACTTGGCGACCGGATCCTTCAAGAGGAAATGCCCTTCCTCGTACAGCATCATGGCGGCCACGCTGGTCAGCGCCTTGCTCATCGACGCAATGCGGAAGATCGCATCCTTCTGCATGGGCTTGCCGTTTTCGATGTCCTGCTGGCCGTAGGTCTTGAAGTGCACCGGCTTGCCGTCGCGGGCGATGTAGACGATGGCACCGGCGATCTGGGCCTGTTTCACCTCCTGCTCGACGGCAGCGTCGAGGCGCTGCAGGCGCTGGACCGAGAAGCCGGCCGTCATCGTCTCGGCCGCTTTGGCCGGCTCGACCGGCTTGAGCAGCTTGGCGGCATGCAGCGGAACGCCTGCCAGCGTGAGGCTGAGCAGCAGTGCCGCGCGCAAAGGGATCTTCTTGGTGGTCATCAAAAGCAGCCTGGAAGTTCGACGCGCGAAGAGTGTCCGCGTTTCCGTGGCCGGCAATCGCTCAATCGCATGCGAGATGTGCGATCCGTGCTCTGATGGCCAGGCATTCGCCGCTGCGGCTGGCAGCATTCGGTCTGAGACAAATCCAGACATGCCCATGAGTTCACAAGAAGCAGCCTGCGTCGTCCTCGACATCGGCAAGACCAACAGCAAGCTGAGCCTGCTCGGCCAGGACGGCCGCGTGCTCGAGGAGCGGCGCCGGCCCAACGTCGTGCTGCAGGGCGGCCCCTATCCACACTTGGACGTTGAAGGCCTGTGGCCGTGGATGCTGCAGACCTTGAGGGAGCTCGCAGCCACCGCCCGCATCACCGCCATCGTGCCGGTGACTCATGGCGCCACGGCAGCGCTCATTGACGAGCAAGGTCTGACCCTGCCGGTGCTGGACTACGAGTTCACGCCGCCCGAAGACCGCTACCGCAGCCAGCGGCCGGCTTTTGCCGAGACCCAGTCGCCCAAGCTGCCGGCCGGGCTCAACCTGGGCCGGCAACTGGCCTGGCTGGCCGAGGCCTTCCCGGCCGAGTTCGCCCGCACCCGCCAGGTGCTGATGTACCCGCAGTACTGGGCCTGGCGCTTCTGCGGCGTGGCCGCGAGCGAGCTGACCTCGCTGGGCTGCCACACAGACCTCTGGAGTCCGCAGGCCCGCCACTTCTCGTCGCTGGTGGAAGCAAAGGGATGGCAGGACAAGTTCCCGCCGCTGCAATCCGCCTGGGCCACTCTCGGCCCGCTGCTGCCGGAGATCGCGGCGGTCACGGGTCTGGGACCCGACTGTCGGGTGATCTGCGGCATCCACGACAGCAATGCCTCGCTCCTGCGCTATCTGCAGGCCAGCGAGCCCATCACCGTGCTCTCCACCGGCACCTGGGTGATCGCCGCCGCGCTGGGTGGCCAGGCGCCCCTCGACGAACGGCAGGACATGCTCGCCAATGTCGACGTCCACGGTCGGCCTGTGCCCTGCATGCGCTTCATGGGCGGCCGCGAATTCGGCGCGCTGGCAGGTGGCGAACCGGCCGCGTTCAGCGTCGCAGATCTGCAGACCCTGGTCCACCGTCAGACCCTTGCCCTGCCCTGCTTCGCTGAAGCCGGCGGGCCCTTCGCCGGCCAGGCGGGCCGCATCGAAGGCCCCGCGCCAGAGACGCCCGCCGAGCGAACCGCCCTGGCCACGCTCTACAGCGCGCTGATGACGGACTACTGCCTCACATCACTCAACGCCCGAGGCCCGGTGATCGTGGAAGGAAGCTTCAGCCGCAACGCGCTGTTCGGCCCGCTGCTGGCGGCGCTGCGGCCGGGCCAGGCGGTCTGCGTGTCGGACGACAGCAGCGGCACCACCTGTGGCGGCTGGATGTTGCAGCACTGGGGCACGCAGCCCCCGGCCTCACACCAGCCTGCCGTCGCACTGCCATTGCCCGGGCTCACCAGCTATCGTCAGCAATGGCATGAGAAGCTACCGATGAGCTAGGTGGCTTGCGGCACGTTGCAGCCGCTCGACGCGTCTTGGCTCGGCCGCTCAAGGATCAGGCCGCCAGTGGGCATCCCTTCGCTCATGTCCCCTGTCGTCGGCTGCGCGAACGATCAAATCAATGCGAACGACCGCAACGTGCCGATTGCCGCCAGACTCTCAACCGCCACCATAAAAAACGGCTCCCGAAGGAGCCGCCAAAACTGGCCGTTTGCGGCAGCCAGGAGACATAAGTGGTGCTTTACAGCTTGTAGCCCAGCGTCAGGTAGTAGCGGCGGCCGGACCAGGCCAGCTCGTTCGGGCGCTGCAGGTCGCCGGCATAGGTCAGCTCGGCCTGGTTGGTCAGGTTCTTAGCTTCGAACGAGAGCGTGAAGTTCTTGTTCAGCTTGTACTGGACCTTGGCGTCCAGGTAGCCGCTGCCATCGCGGAAGTTCGGGTTGCCCGACACGTCGTTGCCGCCCGTGTAGTACTTGTTGCGGTGGTGGTACGCGATGCGGGCGTTGAACTGGTCCTTGTCGTACCACAGGCCGAGGTTGTAGGCCTTGGTGGACAAGCCGGGGTACGGCAGCACCGAGTTGTCCAGCGGGCTCAGCAGCTCGTTGCCGGCGGCGTAGCTGAAGCTCATGCGGGTCAGGTTGGCATCAACGCCGAAGCCACTCAGGAAGCTTGGCAGGAAGGTCAGTGCCGTGCGGCCCGCCAGCTCGAAGCCCTGGGTGCGAGCGCCCTGGCCGTTGATCGACTGGGTCACGTCGAACAGGCGGCCGTCACCGAAGAAATCGATGGCAGGCTGGCGGATGTTGGCCCGCACATAGGTGTCGATGTTGGTGCGGAACAGAGCCAGGCTCAGCTGCGAGTCACGGTTCGGGTAGTACTCGAGGCTCAGGTCCTGCTTGGTGGCGCGGTAGGGCTTGAGGTCGGGGTTGCCGGCCGTGCAGTCGTCGACGCCGTCACCGCCGCGCGACGCCAGGCCACTGCCGGTGGTGCAGGTGACGTTGGGCGCCAGCAGGTTCAGTGCCGGGCGGGCCATCACCTTGCCCCAGCCAGCGCGCAGGATCAGCTTCTCGGGCAGCAGCTGCAGCGCGGCGTTCAGGCTGGGCAGCACGTCACTGTAGTTGTTTTCCAGGCCGACGATGGTGTTGCTGTTAACCAGCACGGAGCAGGTGGTCAGCGCTGCCGGATCGCATTGGCGGTCGACTTTCACACCGGTGGACTTCACGTCGGTGCGGGTGTAGCGCACGCCCACATTGCCGTCCAGCGACATGCCGAAGAGGTCGGTGCCCCAGTCCAGCTGCACATAGGCAGACTTGATCTTCTCGGCAATATCGAAGGCCGGGATCTGCGGATACGTCTTGCCGTCGCTGCCCGGGGTTTCGTACAGGTAGGCGTGGTTGAAGGCGCTGGTGTCGAAGTAGCCTGAGTTGTAAGCGGCGGCATAGCTCGGCGCTGTCCAGCTGGTGGGCACGTTCGAGATGTTGCCGTAGCCCCCCATGAAGGTGCCCGGTGATGTGGTGCGCAGCGCGTTGATGATTTCCTGCATCTTGGTACCGCTCACGTAGGACGTGCGGTAGCCCGTGTTGATGAAGGTCTGCGAGTCGTTCGGTCGCTGTGCCGTCCCGGTGTACAGCGGGTCGAAGATGATGGTCTGGTTGATGTTGGCGCCACGGGCGTTGATATCCACCGCTTCGTTGGTGTTGGTCAGGCTGCCGTTGTTCTGAACGAGGTAGCCGCCGCCGTTGTACTGGTAGGAGCGCGATTCTCGCGCCTGGCCGCCGAAGTACAGCGTGTTGAAGAAATCGTGGCCAACGTTGTAGGTGAAGTCCAGCTTGCCCTGGCGCTCGGTGTTCTTGGTGGCCGAGGGGCGGTATTGCAACTGGGCCTGCACGTACGAAGATGCGGCGTCGGGGCTGTAGCCGGTCGGGAACGTGAAGGTGGGCAAACGGTCAGGACCCAACTTGACGATCAGACCCGGGGCGTTTTGCGTCAGCGCGATCGCGTTGCTCTCGCTCTTGTAGTCCGCCTTGGAGTCGACCAGCAGGCCGTCGACCTTCCAGCTGTCGTTCTTGAACTTGAAGCCCGTGGTGGCATAGGTGGACTTGATGTCGAGCGCAAAGTCGCGCGCCGAGGTGGAGAACGCGCCCTGGCCACCCTGGCCGGCCACGGCCAGGCAGTTGCCCACCGTGTAGCCGGTGACGTGGTGGTTCTCGATCGTCATGCTGGCCGGCGTCGCCGTGCCGCTGATGGCCGTACAGGTGCCAGCGGTCTGCACCGTGCCGTCGGCGCGGTAGACGGGCGCGTTGCCGGCGTTGGAGAGCCGGTTCGTCGCCGTGAAGTCCGTGCCGAAGTTCATGTCGTTGAGCTTCTGGGCCTGCGTGTTCACCAAGTAGCTGGCCCAGGCATCGAAGTTGTCGCTGAACTTGTACTGCGCGGTCAGTTCACCCGAGCCGCGCTTGTGGTTGCGCTCCCAGATGCCATAGCGAGAGATGCGCGGCGCGTAGTCGAACCACTGGCTCTGGCAGGCCGTGCGGTCGTTGGCATTGGTCAGGGCTGCGCAGCCGGCGAATGTGGTGACAGCGGCGGCATTGGCATTCAGGCTGGTCAGGGTCTTTTCGGGCGAGTTGTCCCAGTCGCGCAGGAAGGTCCAGGAGGTGTTGCGCGAGAAGTCGCCACGCGTGTAAATCTTGTCGTAGGTCAGGTTGGCCATCAGGCCCAGCTTGCCGTCGAAGAACTTGTCGGCCACGAGCAGGGTGCCGCGAGGCTGGGCACCGCCGCGCAGGCTGCTTTGCTCGGCGGCCAGGCTGCCGGCCACGGTGAGCTCCTTGAAGTCCAGCGGCTTGCGGGTGTTGATCAGCACCGTACCGCCGATACCGCCTTCAGTCATGCGGGCCTGCGTGCCCTTGACCACGTCGATGGACTGGATCAGTTCCGAGGCCAGCTCGCGCAGCTCGGCGCCACGGCCGGCACCGCCGTTGGTGCCCAGCACCGACATGCCGTTGATTTCGACCCGGTTCAGGTCGGGCTCGACGCCCCGGATCGAGACCTGCGAGCCTTCGCCGAATTCGCGCGACAGCTGCACGCCGGAGATGCGCGACAGCGCCTCGCCGACGTTTTTGTCCGGGAACTGGTTCACGTCTTCGGCGACGATGGAGTCGGTCACCGTGCCGGCGTTCTTCTTGCGGTCGATGGCCGAGGCGATGGAGCGGCGGGTGCCCACGACCTCGACGGTCTCCAGCTGGTTCTTGAGCGGCTTGCCGTCCTTGTCGAGCTTCTCGGGGGCCTTGTCGGCCGGCTTGGCAGCGGGAGCCGTCGGCGCGGCGGCCTGCTGGGCCTGAGCGGCACCCGCAGCAAACAGCGCGGCGATGGCCAGGGCGGTGGTGGTCTTGATCGGGGTCGGTGCGGCGCTGCGGCCGATGGGGGCAGTCATTGTGCTTGTCTCCACGAGTCGTCTTTGGGGTGACAGCTGCTTCAAGGAATGGCAATGAAACGCTGTTCTGATTTGGAGTCTAGGACCGGGCACCCGCTTTGGATTTACCGTGCGGCAAAGAATCAAAACCATGATCGGAGTTGCCCCGCACAAACCCTGAGGAGCCCACAGAATGGCGCCTCGCCGCGATGTCGAGCCGGAATCGCGGACCTCAACCCTCGCCCGATTCACCATGAACCGATACAGCCGTCGCGCCTTCTTCAAGACCGCCTCCGCCGCCAGCGCCTTGCCGCTGGCGGGCATGGCCAGCACGACCACGGCGGCGGCAACAGCCGCGGTGGCTCCGGTGCCGGCACCCAGGCAGGCTGGCAAGGCCGCTCTTCAATGGCTGGAGGGCGCGGCACCAGCACTGTCCAGCGGCAGCACCTGGGGCCTGCCCTGGCCCCAGGGCCAGCACCGGCCCAGCCAGGCCTTTGCGCTCAAGAACGCTCAGGGCCAGGCCTTGCCCCTGCAGAGCTGGCCGCTGGCCTACTGGCCCGACGGTTCGCTCAAGTGGAGCGCCCATGCGCTGCCGGCCGGCGTCGCGCTGGGCGATCAGCTGAGCATCGAGCCAGCTGCCGCACCCACCGCGCCGACCAGCTCCCTGCGCATCAGCGAAAGCCGCGACGCGATCAGCGTGGACACCGGCATCCTGCAATGCCAGATCGCGCGCAGCGGCGCGCAGTTGATCCGCTCGGTGCGGCGCGAGGGCCGCGAGATCCTGCGCGCCGGCCTGCTCGTGGCTGTGGCCGACGACAAGCCCGATGCCAGCAACGGCCCGGTCACGCAAACCCACTACGAGAGCCGCATCCAGAGCGCCACGGTCGAGCAGAACGGCCCGGTGCGCGCCGTCATCAAGATCGAAGGCCAGCACCAGGCCGGCCAGCGCGGCTGGCTGCCCTTCGTCGTGCGCCTGTACTTCCATGCCGGCGCCGAGTCGCTGCGCGTGATGCACAGCTTCGTCTACGACGGCGACGAGCAGAAGGACTTCCTGCGTGGCATCGCGCTGCGCTTCGAGGTGCCCCTGCGCGACGCGCTGCACGACCGCCATGTGCGCTTTGCCGGTGAAAACGGTGGGCTCTGGGCCGAAGGTGTGCGCAACCTCACTGGCCTGCGCCGCGACCCCGGCGCCGCCGTGCGCGCCGCGCAGTTCGAGGGCCGCGCCTGCCCGCCGCTGGCCGAGTTCGGCACCCAGGTGCGCACCCTCATCCACCGCATCCCGGCCTGGGGCGACTACACGCTCAGCCAGGTCGCGGCCGATGCCTTCCAGATCAAGAAGCGCACCAAGGCCGGCCACGGCTGGATCGACGCGGCCTGGGGCCATCGCGCGCCAGGCACCGGCTACATCGGCGGCGCCACCGGCGGCGTGGCCTTCGGCCTGCGCGACTTCTGGCAGCGCCACCCCGTGCAACTGGACATCCGCAACAGCCACACCGACGCGGCACAAGTCACCGTGTGGATGCGCTCGCCGGAAGCCCCGGCCATGGACATGCGCTTCTATCACGATGGCCTCGGCATGGAGACCCACGCCGAGGAGCTCGAAGGCCTGGAGATGACCTACGAGGACTACGAGAAGGGCTATGGCACGCCGCATGGCGTGGCACGCAGCAGCGAGCTGATGCTGTGGGCCCTTGCGGCCACGCCAACGCGCGAGCGCCTGGTGCAGATGGCCGCTGCCGTGCAGACGCCGCCGCAGCTGGTGGCCACGCCGGCCCACTATCTCGCGAGCGGCGTGTTCGGCAGCTTGTGGAGCCTGCCGGACCGCAGCCATCCGATGAAGGCGGCCATCGAAGACCGGCTCGACTTCCTGTTCGACTTCTACAAGAAGGAGGTCGAGCAGCGCCACTGGTACGGCTTCTGGGACTACGGCGACATCCGCCACACCTACGACGCCGACCGCCACGAATGGCGCTACGACGTGGGCGGCTTCGCCTGGGACAACTCCGAACTCTCGCCCGACCTGTGGCTCTGGTATTCGTTCCTGCGCACGGGCCGCTCCGACATCTTCCGCTTCGCCGAGGCGATGGTGCGCCACACCAGCGAGGTCGATACCTACCACCTCGGGCGCTTCGCCGGCCTCGGCACGCGGCACAACGTGCAGCACTGGGGCTGCAGCGCCAAGCAGGCGCGCATCAGCACGGCCGCCTACCGGCGCTTCTACTACTTCATGACGGCCGACGAGCGCATCGGCGACATCATGCAGTCGCTGCTCGACGTGGACCGCCAACTCGATGCGGTGGACCCGGTGCGCAAGCTGGCCAAGCAGCCGCCCAAGGGCCCCTACCCGGCGCGCCTGAGCTTCGGCACCGACTGGGCCTCGCTGGCTGCGAACTGGCTCACCGAATGGGAGCGCAGTGGCAAGCCGCAGTACCGCGACAAGATCCTGCGCGGCATGCAGGACATAGGCGGCATGCAGAAGGGCTTCTTCAGCGCCGAGCGTGCCGGCTACGACCCGGCCACCGGCCATCTCTACAACATCGCCGGCGACAAGGCCGAGGCCAGCCACCTGAACGCGGTGTTCGGCGCGGTCGAGATCTTCGCCGAGCTGATCGAGCTCGGCGTGGCCCCCAGCTTCGAGAAGGCCTGGCTGCAGTACTGCGAGCTTTTCAACGCCAGCAAGGACGAGCAGATCAAGGCGCTTGGCATGAGCCACGGCGCCACCAATGCGCTCCTGGTCGGTCACTCACGCCTGACCGCCTACGCCGCCTGGAAGAAGCGCGACCCGGCCTTGGCCCAGCGCGCCTGGCGCGAGTTCCTCTCCGGCGACCGCTTCGGCAGCCAGCCCTTGCGCACGCAGAAGGTGCAAGGGCCGCTGGTGCTCAACCCGGTGGAAGAGGCGCCCTGGGTCAGCACCAACAGCACCGCCCAATGGGGCCTCGCCGCGATCCAGAACCTGGCCCTGATCGGCGAGCACCTGCCGGCAGCCATCCCGCGCTGATCCCGCACAGGCACTCAGTATTTCCCCTCCCCCCGCCAACGCACAAAAGCGGGGCCTGACGAATGGCACCCCCGGATGCGGCCCGTAGACTGCCGCGTTTTCTGGATCCAAATATTCGTCGGAGCCCCAAGATGAAGCTGAACAAACTGCACCAGGCGCTGGCCGTGGCTGCCCTGCTGGTCCCCGTGCTCGGTTACGCCAAGCCTGATCCCGAGACGATCAACGCGATCCGCGACCAGGGCTTCAACCACTCCCAGGTGATGCAAACGCTGCAGCACCTGACC
This sequence comes from Pelomonas sp. V22, assembly GCF_030014915.1. Taxonomy (GTDB): domain Bacteria; phylum Pseudomonadota; class Gammaproteobacteria; order Burkholderiales; family Burkholderiaceae_C; genus JAUASW01. The sequence continues at coordinate 244,980 of NZ_JAGIXS010000007.1, read as the reverse complement.
GACAAGATCGGCCCGCGCCTGACCAACTCGCCGAAGATGCGCGAGGCCAGCCTCTGGACCATGGAGCGCATGAAGGGCTGGGGCCTGGCCAATGTGCACCAGGAGGCCTTCGAGTTCGGCCGTGGCTGGAGCTACGACAAGGCCAGCATGGACATGAGCTTCCCGCGCAAGACCTCGCTGCATGCCATCCCGCTGGCCTGGACGCCGGGCACCAATGGCACGGTCGAGGCCGAGGTCGTGATGCTGGACGCTGTCACCGAAGCCGAGCTCGCCAAGTACAAGGGCAAGATCAAGGGCAAGGTCGTGATGCTCAACGAGCCCATGGACACGGAAGAGCCGCGCCGCGAGATCTCCAAGCGCTACTCGGCCGCCGAGCTGAACGAGATGCGTGCCTTCAACATCAAGGCCCCGGCCAACGACGGCAACACGCCGCCCGACAGCGTGGAAGCGCGCCGCAAGTTCAGCCGCTTCAATGACGCACGCGAAGCCTTCCTGAAGTCCGAGGGTGCCGCCGGCGCCCTGTTCCGCAGCTCCTGGGATGGCGGCCTCGTCCGCGTGATGGGCCAGAACCACCGCGTGGGCAAGACTTTCCCGGTGCCGGGCCTGATGCTGCCGGTGGAGCACTACAACATGCTGGCCCGCTCCATCGAGAACGGTGTGACGCCCAAGGTCACCTTCAGCGTCGACGCCCGTTTCTACGACGAGGACGTCAATGCCCACAACACGCTCGGCGAGATTCCGGGCAGCGGCCCCGAGGTCGTGATGCTGGGCGCCCACCTGGACTCCTGGCACGGTTCCACCGGCGGCGTGGACAACGCGGCCGGCGTGGCCATCACCATGGAAGCCATCCGCATCCTCAAGGCCGTGGGCGTGCAACCCAAGCGCACCGTGCGCCTGGGCCTCTGGGCCGGCGAGGAGCAGGGCCTGATCGGCTCGGCCGCCTATGTGGACGAACATTTCGCGAGCCGCCCCAAGCCGACCGACCCGAAGGAACGCGCGCTGCCGCGCTGGATGTGGAGCAACCCGGGCTGGCCCATCACCGTGAAGCCCGAGCATGAGAAGCTCTCGCTCTACTTCAACGTGGACAACGGCAGCGGCAAGCTGCGCGGCATCTACACCCAGGGCAATGCCGCCGCGCGTGCTTCGTTCGCCGACTGGTTCGGCCAGGTCAGCGACCTGAGTGATGGCGTGATCACCAACAACTCCACCGGCTCGACCGACCATGCCTCGTTCGACCAGGTGGGTCTGCCCGGCTTCCAGTTCATCCAGGACCCGCTGGACTACTTCACCCGCCTGCACCACACGCATGTGGACTCCTCCGACCACGTGCTGCCGGACGACATGAAGCAGGCCGCCGTGGTGCTGGCCACCCTGGTCTACAACGCCGCCACCACCGAGACCCGCCTGCCGCGCAAGCCGATGCCGACCGAGCTGACGGCCGAGGAAAAGCAGGCCGAGAAGGTCAAGGCCGAGAAGCGCGTGCGCAGCAAGGACCGCAAGGCCCTGGGCGAGCTGTCGTCGCGCTGAGTTGATGGCGCGCTGACGGCGATCTGGACTGAAGAATGCTTGTTCTTCGTCATACCGCCGTCACGCAAGCTCAGCACAATGCAAAGCACGGAAGCGAAAACCGGCTGCAAATTGGGCAGAGGACTGGAACCCGTCACCAGCGCTGAAGTACCTGCCGCAAGGCAGAACCCGCAAGGCCACCTCGGTGGCCTTTTTTCATGGTGCGACGCTCCTACACTGGCGACTTCGTCAGGAGCTCCGCCTTGAATACAGCCACCGGTCTGCCGCCCCGCATCGACCACTACTTCGCCGGCCTGCAAGGCCGCTGGGCGCCCGGCTATGCCGTGGGCCTGATGCGCGATGGCGAGCTGCTGCTGGCCAAGGGCTATGGCCTCGCCAGCCTGGAGCAGAACCAGCCGATGCGGCGCGACACCCGGCTGCGCATCGCCTCGGTGTCCAAGCAGTTCACGGTGGCGGCCGTGCTGCGCTTGCAATCGCAGGGCCGGCTCTCGCTGCACGACGATGTGCGCCAACATTTGAGCGAGCTGGCCGGCTGGCCGCATGCGATCACGCTGGACCAGCTGGCGCGCAACTGCAGCGGCCTGCCCGACATGCTGGAGCTCTTGCGCCTCGGTGGCGTCAACCTCGACCTCCGCGTGGACCGTGCCACGCTCTTGCAAACCATCGCCCGCTGCCGGCATCTCAACTTCGAGCCGGGCAGCCGCTTTCTCTACTGCAACAGCGGCTTCGCGCTCCTGGGCCTGGTGGTCGAGCGCGTCAGCGGTCAGACGCTCGACGAGTTCCTGCAGCAGCACTTGTTCAGGCCGCTGGGCATGCATGCCACGCAGATGCTGCTGGCCTGCGACCAGCCGGTGGCGGGCCTGGCCTCGCCCTACCTGCCCGAAACCGGCGAGCCCGGGCGCTGGCGCCGCGCCATGCATGGCTTCGAGCAGGGCGGCGAAGGTGGCCTCGTGTCGACGGTGGACGACCTGCTGCTCTGGGCCGGCCAGCTCCTGCAGCCGGGCCCGGACATGGCGGCCCTGGTGGCGGCCTTGAGCGAACGCCTGCCGCTCAGCGGCGGTTTCGCCTCGCCCTATGCACGCGGCCTGGAGCACGGGCATTGGCAGGGCCAGGCCACGCTGGGCCATGGCGGGCTGTGGCCGGGCTACCGCACCGAGTTCCTGCTTGTGCCCGCCGAGAAGCTGGCCGTGGTGGTGATCTCCAACGATAGTGGCAGCAACCCCTACAAGGTGGCGCGCGAGCTGGCTGGCCTGGTGCTCGAACGCTCGCCCCTGCCTGCAGGCCCCTCACTGGCCGCCTGGCAGGGCCGCTGGCTGGATGCCGAGCAAGGCCAGCTGCTGACGCTGAGCGTGGACGCGTCCGGCCGCACGAGCTGCTCGCAATGGGGCGCCGCCTTCGAGCTGCAGGCCGAGCTGGACGGCAGCTGGACGCCGCTGCGGGGCGTCTATGAATTCCGCCTGCGCACCGAGGGCCCGGAGGGTCTGAGTCTCGACATCGGCGCCGGCCGCGTCGCGCAGCTGCAGCGGGTCCACGAGGACGGGCCCCTGCCGGCCGGCCTCTGCGGCCGCTACCGCAGCAAGGACGCGGGCGTGGATTGGCGCATCACCGACGACCACAGCCTGCACGCCGAAGGCCCGCTCTTGAAAGCGCAACAGCCCTGGATGCTGCACGCCCTGACCCCAAACCTCGTCGAATTGCGCAGCACCGGTTACTGGATGCAGCCGAATCAGCTGCTGCGCGTGGAGCGAGATGCGGCAGGCCGCGTGCAGGCCCTGCATGTCGACACCGGCCGCATCAAGCATCTGACATTCGAGCGCAGCAATGAACACTGAACAAGCACGCAGCCCGGCCGAGTTGGCCGAGGCCCAGCTGACGGCCTACAACGCCAAGGATCTGGACGCCTTCTGCGCCTGCTATGCAAAGGACGTGCAGGTCTGGCGCATGCCCGACCTGCAGCCGCGCCTCACGGGCCTGCAGGCCTTCCGCGAGAGCTATGCGGCCGGCGCCTTCGCCAACCCGGCCCTACGCGCCGAGGTCTCCGAGCGCCTGGTGATGGGCAACAAGGTGGTGGACTACGAGTGGGTGCACGGCCGCGCGCCGGAACCCCAGCCGGTGATGGTGGTCTACCACTGCGCCGCAGGCCTGATACGGGCCGTCTACTTCTTCAGCCCTGACTGAAAGCTCGCAGGGCAGGAATCGCTCAGTCTCTTGAGCGATCCGCAACAGCCGGTATTGCTGCAGGTAAAGACGCGGTAAACGCGGGCCATGACCTGAGGGCTGGGCGGGGCATCCATGCGATGCTTCGCGCCTGCGTTGACCGAGCCCCGGCACAGCGCCTGCCTGTCCACAACAAGACCTTGCCCGGCCGCCCGCATGCGGCGCCGCGAGCAAACCCGCGACCATGATCCGACAACAAGCAAAGTTCGCCCTGCAGCCGCTGTCCGCAGCCCTTGCCCTGGCCCTCGGTGCCGCCGCCCCGCCCGCCTGGGCGCAGACCGCACCGCCGCCGGAAGCACCGGCCAGCGCCCCCGCCAATGCGCCTGCGGGCAAGCCCGCCACGCCGCCACAGCGTCCGGCCCAGCGCCCCGCCGAGGCCAAGCCAGCACAGGGCCAGCAGCAACAACAACTGCAGCGCGTCGAGATCGAAGGCAACGCCAATGACGACGGCAAGCGCCGCGCCTCGACCGCCGCCAAGATCATCATCGGCCGCGAGGAGATCGAGCGCTATGGCGACAACAGCCTCGGCGAGGTGCTCAAGCGCCTGCCCGGCGTGACCACCGGCGGCCGCCCGGGCCGGGGCGGCGACGTGCGCATGCGCGGCATGGGTGGCGGCTACACGCAGATCCTCGTGAACGGCGAGCGCATGCCGCCTGGCTTCGCGCTGGACCAGCTGCCGCCCGAGCAGGTGGAGCGCATCGAGATCATGCGCGCGCCCACGGCCGAGCATGGCGCCCGCGCCATCGCCGGCACGATCAACGTGGTACTGCGTGAAGCGCTGCAGAAGCGCCTCAACGAGGTGCGCCTCGCTGTGGCCGAGGAGAAGGGCCGCCTGCGCCCCAATGCCTCCTGGACCCGCAACGACAAGCTCAACGACAACGGCGGTGCCTACAACATCACCATCAACGCCCACCAGGGCGACAACATCGACGACGTGGCCGTGCGTGCCACCACGCGCGACCTGAAAACCGGCGCCGAGTCGGTGCAGACCACCACCGGTTTCCACGAGAACAAGCGCCGCGCGCTCAACATGAATGCGCGCCTGCAATGGAAGCTGGAGGATGGTGGCTCGCTGTCCATCCAACCCTTCCTGGTCTCGTCCAAGGGCAATGGCTTCAACCATTCGGAGCAGAACCCTGGCATCAACTACAACAGCGTGGACACGCAGAGCAACAACGAGTTCACGATGGCGCGCGTCAATGCGCAATGGACCAACCGCCTCGGCCCCGAGACCCGCCTGGAGCTGCGCGGCGGCGTGGGCCGTGGCGACAACCAGAGCCACAGCTTCCGCCAGGAGTACGTCAAGGGCGTGAACACGCCCACCCGCGTGCAGGACGACAAGAGCGACAGCGACAACCATTCCTGGAGCCTCAACACCAAGCTCTCGCACCAGATGCTGCCGAGCGAGCACAGCCTGGTCAGCGGCCTGGAAGCCGAGGGGCAGAAGCAGAGCTCGACCCGCGTCTGCCAGGAAAACGGCCTGGCCTGCCGGGGCGTGCTGGAGTTCGGCGACGTGTTCGAGGCCTCCACGCTGCGCACCGCCGCCTACATCCAGGACGAATGGAACCCGAGCAAGCAGTGGTCGGCCTATGCCGGCCTGCGCTGGGAAGGCATTGAGAGCAAGAGCACGGCCGCCAACTACTCCGTCAACAACAAGTCCAGCGTGATGACGCCGCTGTTCCACGCCGTCTGGAAGCCCGACGAGAAGAGCCGCGACCAGGTGCGCATGAGCCTCACACGCAGCTACCGCAGCCCGCAACTGCAGGACCTGGTGGCCCGCCCCAGTGTCAACTCGCAGTACCCGACCGGTGCCAACACGGCCAACTACGCCGACCGCGCCGGCAACCCGAACCTGAAGCCCGAGCTGGCCAACGGCCTGGACCTCGCGTTCGAGCGCTACCTGAGCAAGGGCGGCATCCTCAGCGTCAATGTGTTCTCGCGCCGCATCACCGACCTGATGCGCAATGTGACCGAGCTGGAGACGGTCAGCTGGTCCAACGTGCCGCGCTGGGTCTCGCGGCCGCGCAACATCGGCAAGGCCCGCACCCAGGGTGTGGAGCTCGAAGCCAAGTTCCGCCTGGATGAGTTCATTCCGGACGCCATGCCGCTGCAACTCCGCACCAACCTGAGCGTGTTCCATTCCAGCGTGGACGGCATTCCCGGCCCGAACAACAAGCTGGACCAGCAGCCCAAGGGCGTGGCGAATTTCGGTGTGGACTACCGGCTGCGCGGTGCGCCCGTCACGCTCGGCGCCAGCATCAACTACACGCCGGCCAACCAGATCCAGCAGTCAGTGCTGACCGCCGCGACCACGACCAAGAAGCGCGTGCTCGACGCCTTTGCGCTGTGGAACGTCAACCAGCAGGTGGGCGTGCGCTTGTCGGCCACCAATCTCTCGCCGCTGGACTATGCCAACGGCAGCGTGATCAATACGGGCGACCAGCTGATCACCACCCAGAGCGCCGGCCGCACCTTCACGCAGTGGCAGGCGCGCCTGGAAATTCGGATCTGACGAAGAACCAGCCCGCGCTCAGTGCTTGAGGCTGGCCGGCTTGGCGGCCGGCTTGGCATGCGCCTTGTCGGCCTGCTGCACTGGGGCCGGGGCTTCGGGCTTGAGCTCGGCATTCAGCGCCGCGAACTTCGCGCTCGCCTCGGGCTCGTAGTGGCGCATCAGCGCCAGACCGCCCACCGTTGTCAGCAGCACGGCCACCGCCGTGCCCACCATCCAGTTGCGGCGCTGGGCATTGGCGGCGGCGGCGCGCGCGGCCGTGCGGGAACGAGCAGCGCTGCTGCCTGTATCAGCCTGGCGGCGCACCCGCACCGCCTGCTTGCGGCCCGAAGCACTCAGTTCCACCTCGAAGCTCAGCGCCTCGCCCACATGGGGCATCTGCGCATCGCCCGGGAAGGCCGAAATGCGGACGAACAGGCCCTGCCCGCCGCCTTGCGGCTCTATCGTGCCCATGCCCTGGTCGTCGTCCCAGGTCTTCAGCGTGCCAACGAATCTCATGTTCTTGCTGCCCAACTCATCAATGCCGGTCCCGGTGAACCCGGGGAATGGCGGCATGGTGGGGGCAAAGGCCGGTAAACGCCCGCAACACGATGTAAGAGCTGTTGCGGGCGCAAGGCCCAGCGGTTAACGGCCGCCAATAAGTCTCGCCGGCAGCATCAGCAGCGCCTTCAGGAGCGCGAACACCGCCTCCAGACCAATGCCCAGCAACCGGAACGGCAGGCTGATCAGCCAGACCAGCGGCCACAGCACCAGGGCCAGCAACGCCAGGGGCCAGCAGACCACGAACAGCAGGCACCAGAGGATGAAACCGAGCATGGCGGACTCCTTCCCGCTTACTTGGACGACGTGGGGGCCAAATACTTGTCGAGGAAGTCCTTGATCTGGCGGTTGGCCTCGATCTGGTTCTTCTTCTTGGCAAAGCCGTGGCCCTCATCCGGGAAGACCACGTACTCCACCGGCACGCCGTTCTTCTTGACCGCCTCGACGATCTCGTCGCTCTCGGGCTTGATCACGCGCGGGTCGTTGGCGCCCTGGATCACCATCAGCGGCTTGCGGATCTCCTTGGCGTGGAACAGCGGCGAGGTGGCGATCAGGAAGTCCTTGTCCTTCACCGGGTCGCCGATCTCCTGGTACAGAGCCTTGCGGAAGCTCTCCCAGTAGGGCGGGATCGATTCCAGCGTGCGCAGCCAGTTGCTGACGCCGAAGATGTCCACGCCCACCTTGAAGGCCTCGGGCCGGAACGCCAGGGCCGCCAGCGTCATGTAGCCGCCGTAGCTGCCGCCCATGATGCCGATGCGCTCGGGGTCGATCACGCCGGTCGAGGCCAGGTAGGTCTTGGCCTCGATGCAATCCCACAGCGGCTCGCGGCCATGCTTGCCGTCGTCAGCCGTGAAGAAGCTCTTGCCGTAGCCCGAACTGCCGCGGTTGTTGATGCCGAGCACCGCATAGCCATGGTTGGCCAGGTACTGGGCCAAGGCGTTGTAGCCGCGCATGGTCTGGCCGCCGGGGCCGCCATGGACCAGGAGCACGGCCGGTACCTTGTTGGCGGCCGAGGCGCCCTTGGGCTCGTAGTAGACGGACGGAATCACCATGCCGTCGAAGGACTTGAAGCGAACGATCCTGGCCTCGACCAGCTCGGCCGGATCGATCTCCTTGCTGAGGCTGCGACTCAGCTGGGTCGTTTTCTTGGTGGCGAAGTCATGCACAAAGAGGTTGCTGGGCGAGCGGTCGCCGTTCACGTAGAAGGCCATCTTGCTGCCGCTCTTGGAGAAGTTGACGCCGCGCACCTCGCCGTCGGGCAGCTTGGGCAGGGGCAGGAGCTTGTCGCCCTCGCGTATCGTGATCTTGATGCTGGCGTCGGCATTGACGCCGGTGACGCGGAAGCGGCCGTCGCGCGAGTAGTCGCTGTAGGCCACGTCCCAGTCGGACTTCTCCACATCGCTCAGATCGCCACTGGCCAGGTCGTAGGCCACCAGGCGGGTGAACTCGCTGCCGTCGTTGCTGGTCATCAAGAGGCGCTTGGAGGCCGGGTCGAAAGTGGCGGCGCCATAGCTGGCCACGCCCTGGTGGGAGCTGATGTGCTTGAGCGCCTGGTTCTGGGTGTCGAGCAGGTAGACGTCGGAGTCCGCCGTGGTGTTGGTCTTGCCGAGGGCGAGCCAGCGGCCGTCGCGGCTGATGGCGCCGACCGACATGCCGGTCTCGTTCTTGTAGACCAGGGTGCGGGCGTAGGTCTTGGCGTCGTAGCGGTAGAGGTCGAAGAAGCGCGGGTCACGCTCGTTGCTGCTCACGTAGAAGGCACGGTTGTCGCCGCTCCAGCCGGCGAACGCGGCCTTCAGCTTGTCGCCGGGGGTCAGGTCTTTCTCGCTGCCATCGAGCTCGCGCACGTAGAGGTGGTTCTGCTCATTGCCGCCCTGGTCGCGGGTCAGCAGCACGCGGTCGTCCTCGGGGAAGTAGCCGACGGCGTAGTTGCTGTCGGTGGTCGACTTGGTCAGCGCCACCGGCTCGCCGCCCGTGACCGGGATGCTGTAGACGTTGAAGATGCCGGTGACATTGCTGGAGAACAGGATGCGCTTCTCGTCGGCACTGAAGCTCGCGCCGCCGATGGAGACGGTGGCCATGAACTGCTCGATGGTGTAGCGCTTGGCGGCTTTCGCGGCAGCCTTGGTAGGCGCAGCGGCGCAGATGGGCGCCGCGGTTGAAAGCCCGAGGCAGAGGGCTGCAGCCAGCAGGCTGGCCGGGGCAAAGGTCGTGATCGACTTCTGGGGTTTCATCGGTTTCTCGCTCCTGCGGTTGGATGCCGGCCCTCGCCAGCTGGCGCGACTATAGGCGTCAGCCCCGCCTGGAACGAGGCCGGTCCGGACCAGCTGCCGAAGCACCACCACGACCTGCCGCAGTTGCCGACAGACGGCATGGCCGCGTGACAGACTACCGTTCTGACGCTTGCGGCGAACCGGGGCTGTCGGATGTCAACCCCTGTGCCGCGCGCCTGCCTAGACTTGTGCGTCTGATGGACCGTCAACCCGGAGTTCCGTTCATGAAGCCAATGATCCGTCGCCGCGACCTGGCCTTGCTGGCCCTGTGCCTGCCCAGCCTGATGCCCGCCGCCTGGGCACAGGGCAGCTCGCCCGCCTACCAGTTCTCGCCAGTCAACCAGTACGGCATCAACCTGACGGCCGCCTACTGGAATCCCATCATCAGCTACGTGTCGGCCAAGAGCGGCGTGAAGCTCCAGCTCAAGCTCGGCCGTACCTCGGCGGACACCACGTCCTACGTGCTCGCGCAGGAGGTCGAATTCATCTTCAGCAACCACATGTTCAGCCCGGACCGAGAGAAGCTCGGCTGGAAGGTGCTGGCGCGCCGGCTCACGCCGCCGGTCCATGGCCAGATCCTGGTGCCTGCCGACTCGCCCATCACCGAGCTGTCTCAACTGCAGGGCAAGGAAGTGGCCTTCCCGGGCCAGGAGGCGCTGGTCGCCTACAAGTTCCCGGCGGCCCAGCTGATGAGCCGCAAGGTCGAGTTCAAGACCGTCTTCGGCGGCAACATGGACGGCGCCTTTGCGCAACTGTTCAGCGGCAAGGTCGCCGCGGTCGGCGCCAACTCGCAGCTGGCCGAGGGCTTTGCCAAGCGCGAGGGCAAGAAATTCAGGGTGCTCTGGAGTTCGGCGCCGCTGCACGACCTGGCGCTGATGGCTTCTGCCAAGGTGCCCGACAGTGCGCAGCGCGCTGTCGCAGCCGCCTTCATCGGCATGCACAAGGATCCGGAAGGCCGGGCGATCCTGGAGCAGGCTTCGCAGCAGGTGGGGCTGAGCGCCGAGGCCCACTTCATCAGCTCTGACGGTTCGGAGTACGGCGCCTACCGGGACTTCTACCGCAGCGCGCCCCCTCAACTGCGCTGAGTGGCGGTGGCGCGCGTTCTGCAAGCGCTGCTTCCCCGCTCGCTGGTCGGGCGGGTGTTCGCGCTCTACTCGACCACGCTGCTGGTCTTCGTGGCCTCGGCGCTGGTGCTGTTCTACCGCTATCAGTTTCAGGTCGAGCTGACCGAGGCCCAAGAGCGCGCTGACACGCTGAACAGCGTGATCCTGCCGGTGATCTCGGACAGCGCCGTGATCGGCGATTACGACACCATCCAGCGCACGCTGGAGCGGGCGGTCCAGCATTCTTCCTTCAGCAGCGCGAGTTTCATCGATCTGCGCGGCGGCGTCGTCAAGGTACCCAATCCAGGCACGCCCAGCATGCCGCCGCCGACATGGCTGCAGGACCGGGTGGCCGCATTGCTGTTGGACAGCAACCTGCCGGTCGTCGTGGGCGGCAGCGACTACGGTGTGTTGCGGCTCAGCTTCGCCAGCGACCGCATTGCCGGCAAGCTCTGGCAGCAGACCCTGGTCACGCTGGCCATGGGCCTCGTGGGTCTCGTCGCGGGCCTGGGCCTGATCCGCCTGTTGCTGGTGCGCTGGCTGGGGCGGCTGAACCAGGTGCAGGATTTCGAGCGGGCACTGATCAGCGGCGACCCGACCCAGGCCCTGCTGTCGGCCGACGACGCGCCGACCGAGTTCAGAGCCACCTTCGAGGTGCTCGGCCGCACGGCCGCCAGCCTGCAATTGCAGCGGGCGCAGGCGGCTGTCACGCTGAGGGCCATTGCCGACAGCGTCTTCACGCTCGACGCCGATGGCCGCATCGTGCTGGCCAATCCGGCCGCCCAGCAGACGATAGGACTGCCTCTGTCCCACCTGACGGGCCGCCTGATGCAGGACGTCATGCCTCAGGCGTTTGACGCAGGTCGTGCCCTGCGGCCTTGGAGCGGCCGGCGCCTGCCCATGGCCGACGCCCTTGGCGAGATCCGCGTCGTGGACTCCAGCCTCTCGCTGATCAACGATGACCAGGGTCAGGCGGTCGGTCATGTGATGGCCTTCCGCGACATCACCGAGCAGCATCTGCTGGAGCAGCGGCTGCGCGAGGAACTGGGCAGCCGTGAACGCGCCCTGGTGGCGCTGCGTCAGGTCCTCGAAGGCCTGACACAGGTCAGTGCAACCGCCGAGGCAAGCGATCGCGAGGGTGCGGGCGACGACCTCAGTGCAATCAGCCAGATGATCGGTGGCCTGGTGGGCCAGTTGCAGGCGCGCGGCGCCCAGCTCAATGCCATCTTCGAGCTTACGCCCGATGCCTTCGTCTCCTTCGACGCTCAGCGCCGGGTGAGCTACGCCAGCCCGGCCTTCGCCCGCTTGACCGGCATCGCCTCGGACCCGCTAGGCCTGGACGAGGATGCCCTGGAGGCCTTGCTGCGCCGGCAGGCCGACGGCGCCATCACCTGGCTCGGCTTTGCCGCGATGCAGCGGGACGGCAATGACGAGGACCGCCAGGTCGTCATCGAGATCAAGCGGCCCACGCACCGCGTGCTGGAATTGCGGCTGCGAGGGGGGAGGTCTGAAGCCATTTCACAGGTGCTGGCCTTGCGTGACGTGAGCCATGCCTTCGAGGTGGACCGCATGAAAAGTGAGTTCCTCTCCATGGCCGCACATGAACTGCGCACGCCGATGGCCAGCATCTACGGCTTCGTCGAGATCTTGCAGCATCGGCAGATGGACGAAGCGCGCCGGCACGAGGTGCTCGAGATCATCCACCGACAGTCGACCCTGATGATTGCAGTCATCAACGAACTGCTGGACCTGGCGCGCATCGAGGCCCGAGGCGGCCAGGACTTCGTGCTCGAGTCGTTGGACCTGTGTACCGTCGTACCGGCCCTCGTGCATGACTTCAATCCACCGCCCTCGCGCGAGGCCCCGGTGCTGCAGTGCCAGGCCGAGCGCTGCATGGTGCGCGTCGATCGCAACAAGCTGCAGCAGGCCCTCGGCAACGTGCTGTCTAACGCCTACAAATACTCTCCAGGAGGCGGCACCGTGTCGCTGCAACTGCGGCTGGAGCTCTACAACGGCCAGCCCATGGCTGGCATCGAGGTCGCTGACCAGGGCATCGGCATGAGCCCGGACCAGTTGGCGCGAGTCAGCGAGCGCTTCTACCGCGCTGACGACTCCGGCGCCATTCCTGGCACCGGGCTCGGCATGAGCATCGTGAAGGAAATCGTCGAGCTGCACGGCGGCCGGCTGGCACTGCAAAGCCAGCCTGGCCAGGGCACGACCGTGACCCTGTGGCTGCCGACTGCCGATACCATGGCGCCCGATACCTGACTCCCCGCACCATGAGCACCATCCTGATCGTTGAAGACCACTCCGACATCCGCCGCCTGATACGCTGGGCGCTGGATTTCGATGGTCACCAGATCCACGAGGCCGCGAACGGCACGCAGGGCCTGCTGTCGGCCGGCGTCATCCGGCCCGAGCTGATGATCGTGGACATGATGATGCCGGGCGAGATGAACGGGCTGGAACTCACCAAGCAGTTGCGTGCCGATCCACAGCTGAGCAAGATCGGCATCGTCATGCTGACAGCCCGTGCGCAGAGCGCGGATCGCGAGGCGGCACTGGCTGCTGGCGTAGACGCCTTTCTGGTCAAGCCATTCAGCCCGATCGGCCTGGCCGCCGAAGTGGATCGGGTCCTGAAAGCCCGTCGGGCGGCGCAGCCCTGAGGCTCGCCGGCCACTGCCTGGCGGCCATTCCAATTGATGCGGCGGTCATGACAAAAGTCGAGAACCAAGCGTAAACCCGTAGTTTTGGCAGCCATACTGTGGCTTGAGACAAGCCTCCGTGCCAAAACAATGATCAACGCCCGCACCACCGCCGGCCTGCCCAGCGTGCTCAAGCAGCTCGGCAAGATGACCGCCATCCGCGACACCTACCTGGTCGAGCAAAGCCTGCTGCGCACGCTGGGGCCCCTGCTCGGCGTGACCGAGACCTCGCTGTACCGCGTCGACGAGCGCGGCAGCATCGTGCGCACGCTGCACCACGCGCGCCAGGTCGAGACCGAGCAGGAAGGCGTGCAGCGCGTGGCCGAGCATGTGGAGGAGATTGCCAACGAGCAGCAACTGCCCGAGGAGGTCGAGTCCATCCTCGACAACGTGCGCCTGCTGGACAAGCCCTGCAGCCGCCGCCTCGAGAGCGACTTCATCATCTGCTACCCCATCCATGGGGGCGGCGAGCTCTGCGGCTACTTCGTGCTGCGCCGCGAGCACGAGATCACGCCGATGGAAGACGCCATCGTGCACGGCGTGCTGGAGGTCTTCACCAACTTCTTTGCCTTGCTCGACAGCAGCCAGCGCGACCGCCTGACCGGCCTCCTGAACCGTTACTCGCTGGAGATGAACCTCGACCGGCTCTGGAACCTGCTGTATGCGCGGCTGCACGAGCCCGACGGGACCCAGGATCCCGAGCGGCGTGACAAGCAGCCCCATCGATATTGGCTGGGCGTGCTGGACATCGACCATTTCAAGCAGATCAATGACGCCCACGGCCACATGATCGGCGACGAGGTGCTGATCGTGGTGACGCGCTTGCTGCAGGCGGCTTTCCGCCGCTCAGACCTGATCTACCGCTATGGCGGCGAGGAGTTCATCGCCATCATCGCGGCCAATGACCTGGAGGCCGCCACGCAGGCCTTCGAGCGCGCGCGCAAGAAGATCGAGCACTTCAAGTTCCCGCGCGTGGGCCAGGTGACGATCAGCGGCGGCTTCAGCGGCGCCGACCCGGTGGTGCTGCCGCAGGAAGTGATCAACCGCGCTGACAGCGCACTCTACGAAGCCAAGAAGGCCGGCCGCAACTGCGTGCTGCACTACGAAAGCCTGGTGCGCCAGGGCGTGCTGAAGGAGATCAGCACCGGCAGCGTGGACCTGTTCTAGGCGCCCACCCTCGCCTGCCCGGCCACATAGGCGGCGCGCAGATTGCGCTCGTCCGAGAGCGTGAGCCAGGCGAACACCCGCTCGTGCGGCGTGCGGGCCAGCGCATCGCGCGTTTCGGCTACCGGCCCCTGCGCCCAGTCCCAGGCGCAGAGATCAGCCATTGAGCCGACGTCGAACGAGCCGATCTCATTGCTCAGGCCCAGCGCCTCGGCCGCGCCGCGTGTGGCCGCATGCAGGGCCACCCAGGCCGAGAGCCGCTGGCCGTTCAGCGCCTGCACCTTGTAGCCATCTGCCAGCGTGCGCTGCATGGAGAGCGAAGTGCCGCCGCCCACATCGCTGGCCGCGCTCACCCTGAAGCCGGCCTGGCGCGCCGCCGGCCAGTCGAACAAACCACTGCCGAGGAAGAGATTGGACGAGGGGCAGAAAGCCACCTGGGCGCCGCTCTCGGCCAGGACACGGCGGTCCGCCTCATCGAGCCAGATGCCATGGGCCAGCACGGCGCGCGGATGCAGCAGGCCCTCGCGCGCATAGACGTCGAGGTAGCTGCGCGCATCGGGAAACAGCTTGGCCACCCACTCGACCTCGGCACGGTTCTCGGCCACATGGGTCTGCATGTAGAGCGAGGGGTCGGCCTTGCACAAGGCGCCGGCCATCGCCAGCTGGGCCGGCGTGCTGGTGGGAGCGAAGCGCACGGTCACCGCATAGGCGAGGCGGTCCCGGTTGTGGAAGCGCTGAATCAGGTCGATGCAGTCGCGCTCGGCTTGCGCCACGTCGTCGCGCAGGCCGTCGGGGGCATGACGGTCCATCAGCACCTTGCCGGCCACGAGGCGCATGCCGCGCGCGCGGGCCGATTCGAACAAGGCCTCGGCCGAGCCCTTGTGCACGGTCGGGAAGACCACGGCCGAGGTCGTGCCATGGGCCAGCAGCGCATCGAGAAAATGCTCGGCGCCCGCCTGCGCCACGGCCGGGTCGGCATAGCGGCGCTCGGCTGGGAAGGTGTAGCGGTTCAGCCAGTCCAGGAGCTCGGAGCCATAGCTCGCGATCACGTCCAGCTGCGGGCAGTGCACATGGGTGTCGATGAAGCCGGGCAGGATGAGCCGGCCTTGATGGTCTTGCCGCTGCCAGCTTTCATCCGGCGTTTCAGGCTGAGCGCCGACGATGCGGCCGTTCTCGATCAAGAGCCAATGGTCGGGCCGGAAGCGCACGGCGGCATCTTCCTCGGCGCCCCAGGCGGGAGTGGCCGTGAAGTCGAGCAGGTCGCCGCGCAGGGCCAGGCGTTGGGTAGGGATCGTTGGAGTCATCGTTTCTTCATTCACGCATCAGTCGCGCACACGGGCGGCCAGCGGCGCTCGCGCCACCAGGCTGCGGGCCACCTCGCGCACCTGCTCGCGCAGCCAGCGCATCGCGGCCGATTGGTGGGTCAGCTCATGCCAGAGCTGGTAGTAGGCCATGGGCGGAAAGGCGACCGGGCAGCGCAGCACCTTGACCGGCAGCTGGTCCAGGTAGCGCGAGCAAAAGAGGCGGCCGGTGGTCAGCACCAGCAGGCTGTCGGCCACCATCTGCGGCAGCTGGCCGAAGTAGGCCGAGCGCACCGCGATGTTGCGGCTGAGGCCGAGGCTGGCCAGATGCTGGTCGATCACGCCGGGCAGGCCGGCGCCGAGCGGCATCGGCGCCAGGTGCTGGCAGGCGAGGTACTTGTCGACGGTGAAGCCCCGGCCGTTGGCCCGGGCCAGCGGATGCTTGTCGCTGACCAGGCAGACCACCTCGTCGCTCAGCAAGCGGCCCAGGTGCAGCTCGGCCGGCGGCTCCAGCCAGTTGCCGATCACCAGGTCCACCTCGCCGCGCGCCAGGCTGGCTCGGTAGTCGTAGGCGGCCGAAAGCGGCTGCAGGTCCAGCTGCACGCCGGGCGAGAGCCGCTGCAGATGGGCCACGAGCTCGGGCAGGAAGAGCGGATCGAGATAGTCGCTGGCCGCCACGCGCAGGCGCAGCGAGGCGGTCGAAGGGTCGAAGCCGCTCTTGCGCCGGCGCTCGCCGAACAGCTCATCAGCATCCTGCAAGAGGCGCTGGGCCGGCGCGAGCAACTCCAGCGCCGTGGCCGTGGGTGCCATGCCGGCGCCGCTGCGCACCAAGAGTGCGTCACCGGTGAGCGCGCGCAGCCGTTTCAGCTGGGCGCTGACGGCGGGCTGGGTCATGTGCAGACGCATCGCGGCCCGGGAGACGCTGCGCTCGGTGATCACGGTATGCAGGACACGGACGAGTTGAAGCTCGATCTTGTCGAAAGCCGCGCGCAGGCTCATACCAGTTCGTTCATGTCAACCATGGGCCGCATCGTATATCCAGCCGGCGAGCTTGGCGTTAAGGTCGCGCGATGAATTCTGTCGAGCCTCGTCCCCTGCGCTTCTTCCACCGTGGCGCGGTGCAATCCATCTCGGGCCTGCCCACCACCACCACCGTGCTGCAGTACCTGCGCGAGCACGCCCATTGCAGCGGCACCAAGGAAGGCTGCGCCGAGGGCGACTGCGGGGCCTGCACCGTTCTGGTCGGCGAACTCGATGCCCATGGCGAGCTGCAGTTCAGCAACGTCAATGCCTGCACCCAGTTCCTGCCCACACTGGACGGCAAAGCCCTCTTGACCGTAGAAGACCTGGGCACGCCCGAGTCCTTGAACCCGGTGCAGCAGGCCCTGGTCGAGTGCCACGGCTCGCAGTGCGGTTTCTGCACACCCGGCTTCGTGATGACGCTGCAAGCCTGCTATGAGCGCCATGGCGAGGCCGGCACCCGGCCCAGCCGCCAGCAGCTGGCCGATGACCTGGCCGGCAACCTGTGCCGCTGCACCGGCTACCGGCCCATCCTCGATGCGGGCGAACGCATGTTCGAGCTGCCGGCGCAGCACCTGCAGCGGGCGCCGATTGCATCCGCTCTGAAGTCATTGCAGGCCAGCCCTGCCCTCCACTACGAAGCGACGAGCCCAGCCTTTGCTGATCGCATGGACAGCTTCGACGCACCACGCACCGTCGCTGAACTGGCCGCGCTGTGCGAAGCCAAGCCGCAAGCGCGATTGCTCGCCGGTTCGACCGACATCGGCCTCTGGGTCAACAAGCAGTTCCGCGACGTCGGCGACCTGATCTATATCGGCGCGGTTGAAGCGTTGCGAACGATCCGAACGGAACCCTTCGAGGGCCGCGCTGGCTTGTGGATCGGTGCAGCAGCAACGCTGGAAGAAAGCTGGTCCGCCATCGCCGAGGCCGTGCCCGCCTTGCGCGAGCTCTGGTTGCGCTTTGCCTCGCCGCCGGTGCGCCAGGCCGGCACGCTGGGCGGCAACATCGCCAACGGCTCGCCGATCGGCGACGCGGCACCGGCTCTGATGGCCCTGGGTGCACGCGTCGTGCTGCGCAAGGGAGGACTGCAGCGCAGCCTGCTGCTCGAAGACTTCTACCTCGATTACATGCAGAACGCGCTGCAGCCGGGCGAGTTCCTCGAGGCCATGCACCTGCCCTTGCCCGATGCGCACACCAGCGTGCGCGGCTACAAGATCGCCAAGCGCTACGACAGCGACATCTCTGCCGTCTGCGCCGGCCTCTCCTTGAGCCTCGATCCCGCCACGCGCGAGGTGCATGCGGCTCGCTTCGCCTTCGGCGGCATGGCGGCCACGGTGCGGCGGGCCACTGAGGCCGAATGCGCCGTGGTCGGCCAGGTCTGGAGCGAGGCCACGGCCCGCGCTGCGGCCCACGCGCTGGCCCGCGATTTCACGCCGCTCTCTGACATGCGGGCCAGCGCCGCCTACCGCATGAAGGTGGCGCAGAACCTGTTCCAGCGTCTGTGGCTGGAGACGCGGCCGGAGCTGGCGCTCTCGCCTCACCACGCCAGCGTGTGGCAAGCCGTGTCCTTCGGCAGGAGCCCGGCATGAACAACCCGCATGAGCTTCCCCAGGTCGTCGGCAGCAGCCCGGCCCACGAGTCCGCCGCCCTGCATGTCAGCGGCCAGGCCAGCTACACCGACGACATTGCCGAGGCGCAAGGCACGCTGCATGCGGCGCTGGGCCTCTCGCCCGTCGCCCATGGTCGGCTGCTCTCCATCGACCTCGAACTGCTGAAGAAGCAGCCCGGTGTGGTGGCCGTGCTGACCGCCGCTGACATTGCCGGCGAGAACAACTGCGGCCCGCTGATCCACGACGATCCCATCCTCGCGGACGGCGAGCTGCGCTACCTCGGCCAGCCGGTGTTCGCCATCATCGCGACGGACCGCGAGCTCGCACGACGCGCTGCGGCCCTGGCCAAGACCGTCATCCGCTGCGAGGCGCTGGAACCCGTGCTCACCGCCAAGGCAGCGCACGCGCTCGGCCAGTACGTCTTGCCGCCCATGCACCTGAACAGGGGCGATGCCGACGCGGCCATCAGCACCGCACCGCACCGACTGCAAGGCGAATGGGCCGTGGGCGGCCAGGAGCAGTTCTACCTGGAAGGCCAGATCAGCTATGCCCTGCCTCAAGACGGTCAGGCCCTGCTGATCCATTGCTCCACCCAGCATCCGAGCGAGATGCAGCAGCTGGTGGCCCACGCCCTGCACTGGCAGGCGCATCAGGTGCAGGTGCAGTGCCGGCGCATGGGTGGTGGCTTCGGCGGCAAGGAGTCGCAATCGGCCCTGTTCGCCTGCGTGGCAGCCATTGCTGCCATGAAGCTGCGCCGCCCGGTCAAGCTGCGCCTGGACCGCGACGACGACTTCCTGATCACCGGCCGGCGCCATGGCTTCGACTACCGCTGGGACGTGGGCTACGACGACGAAGGCCGCATCCTCGGCGCCGAGGTCTGGCTCGTTTCCAATGCCGGTCATTCGGCCGACCTGTCGGCCCCGGTGATGGCCCGCGCGCTCTGCCATTTCGACAACGCCTACTGGCTACCGAATGTCTCCTTGCACGGCTTCTGCGCCAAGACCAACACGCAGAGCAACACCGCCTTCCGCGGCTTCGGCGGGCCGCAGGGCGCGCTGGCCATCGAAATGATCCTCGATAGCGTGGCACGTCGCCTCGGGCTTGACCCGCTGCTGGTGCGGCAACGCAATTTCTACAGCAGCGAAGGCGGCCGCGATGTCGCGCCCTACGGCCAGCAGGTCGAAGACATCCTCGCCAAGCCGCTGACCGACCAGCTGATCGCGAGCAGCAACTACCACGCGCGCCGCGCCGAGATCCAGGCCTTCAACGCGCGCAGCCCGGTGCTGAAGAAGGGCCTGGCGCTGACACCGGTGAAGTTCGGTATCTCTTTCAACGTGGTGCACCTGAACCAGGCCGGCGCGCTGGTGCATGTCTACACCGACGGCTCGGTGCTGGTGAACCACGGCGGCACCGAGATGGGCCAGGGCCTCAACACCAAGGTGGCCCAGGTCGTGGCGCATGAGCTCGGCCTGCCCTTCGAGCAGGTGCGCTGCTCGGCCACCGACACCAGCAAGGTGGCCAACACCTCGGCCACGGCCGCCTCCACCGGCTCCGACCTCAACGGCAAGGCCGCGCAGGATGCGGCTCGCAAGATCAAGCAGCGCCTCGCCATCCTCGCCGCCGAGCTGCTGGACTGCCCGGCCGCGAGCCTGCAGTTCAGCGGCGGCCAGGTGTTTGGTGGCGGTAGCGCGATCACGTTCAAGGAGCTGGTAAGCAAGGCCTACTTTCAACGCATCCAGCTCTGGAGCGATGGCTTCTACGCCACGCCCGGCCTGCACTGGGACCGCGCCAAGCTGCAGGGCCGGCCGTTCTACTACTACGCCTGGGGCGCGGCCGTGGCCGAGGTGCTGGTCGACACCTTGAGCGGCGAAAGCCGCGTCGTGCGCGCCGACGTGCTGCACGACGCCGGCCAGTCGCTGAACCCGGCGCTTGACATCGGCCAGGTCGAGGGCGCCTTCGTGCAGGGCATGGGCTGGCTGACGATGGAAGAGCTCGTGTGGCATCCCAAGACCGGCGCACTCAGCACCCATGCGCCGTCCACCTACAAGATCCCCACGGCCAACGACAGCCCGCCCGACTTCCGCGTCGCGCTGTTCGATCATCCCAACCATGCCGACAGCATCCACCGCTCCAAGGCCCTGGGCGAGCCGCCGCTTTTGCTGCCCTTCTCGGTGCTGCTGGCGATCAAGGACGCGGTGGCCAGTTGCGGGCCGGCGGGCTGCGATCCGCACCTGCGGGCGCCGGCGACGGCAGAAGCCGTGCTGGATGCGGTGCAGGCCCTGAAAGCGCTTCGCGCTTGAGACCTGGTCCGGTGATCGGGCCGGTCGGCGGCCCGCTTATGCTGTGGCTTGATCACGCATCGGAGTCCGCATGAGTGTTTCCGCCCGTTCCCCCCAGGTCGCCGTGCTCGGCAGTGCCGAGCCCGGCAGTGCCGCCTACGAGCTGGCCGGCGCCGCTGGCGAATGCCTGGCGCGGCACGGCATCACCGTCGTCAGCGGCTGCGGCAGCCCGGCCACTCGCCACGCGGCCGAACGCGCGCTCGCTGCGGGCGGCCAGGTGCTGAGCATCATTCCCTCCGACCAGATGCCCGACGCCGACTGGCCTGCCAGCATCGTCGTGCCCTGCGGCATGGGCGATGCGCGCAATCTGCTGATGGCCCTGGCCGGCGATGCCTGCCTGGTGATCGGCGGCCGCGCCGGCACGATCTCCGAGGTTTGCCTGGCCTGGCTGCACAAGCGCCCGCTGCTGCCGCTGGTGGGTCACGGCGGCTGGTCCGACCGGCTGCCCGACGAGCCGCCTGACGAACGGGCGAATTCACCCATCCTGCCCTGGGATTCGATCGCGGCCCTGCAGCAGCAGTTGCGCGCGCTGGGGCTGATCCAGAAGGAGCAAGCACGATGAAAACGCGAGCCTTGATGGTCTTGCTGCTGAGCCTCTGCAACCTGAGCGCACTAGCCCAGGACGGCAGCCTGCGCGAGCGCCTGCGTGAAAGGCTGCAAACCCGCCAGGCCGACAAGGCGGCGCCGACCGCACCCGCTGGCCAGCTGCCGGCAGGCAGCCATACGCTGACGCTGCAGCAAGGCGGTGAGCAGCGCAGCTACATCGTCCACATCCCGCGCTCGCTGCGCGCGGACCAGCCAGCCCCACTGCTGGTAGCCCTGCACGGTGGCGGCGGCAATATGCGCTTCCAGGCCGATGACGAGAACTACGGCCTGATCAGCAAATCCGAGCAAGCGGGCTTCATCGCCGTGTTCCCGAACGGCTACAGCCGCCTGCCCGGTGGCGGCCTGGCCACCTGGAACGCTGGCAACTGCTGCGCCCAGGCGCGCGACAAGGGCAGCGACGACGTGGGCTTCATCCGCGCGCTGCTGGCCGATGTGCAGCAGCGCGTGGCCGTGGACCCGCAGCGCATCTATGCCACCGGCATGTCCAACGGCGGCATGATGGCCCACCGCCTGGCCTGCGAGGCCACCGACCTGTTCGCCGCCATCGCGAGCGTGGCAGGCACCGACAACACGCGCAGCTGCAAGCCTTCCCGCCCCATTCCCGTGCTGATCATCCATGCCCGCAACGACGACCATGTGCTGTACGAGGGCGGCGCCGGCGACAAGGCCTTCAAGGACAAGTCACAGGTCACCGAGTTCACCTCGGTGCCCGAGACCGCGCGGCGCTGGATGCAGCGCAACCAGTGCAGCGCCAGCGCACCGGGCGAGACCAGCTTGAAGGTGGCAGGCGCCAGCTGCGAGCGCCATGCCAGCGGCTGCGCCGATGGCGCGGTGGTCGAGGTCTGCACCACCGAGACTGGCGGCCATTCCTGGCCCGGCGCCGGCAAGGTGCGGCGCGGCAAGGAAGGTGCTTCGCAGGCGCTGTCGGCGAACGACAGGATGTGGGAGTTCTTCCAATCGGCGCGGCTGGTCCGCTAGCAGGACTGCCCGACCAGGGGCCGGCGCCCGCGACCATCGCCAAAGCGACGCCTACTTGCCCATAGCGCACAGGCGCGCTCCCGGGGCGCTGCAGCGCGGCGGGCGCCGTCATAGACTGGCGCCCGCCCAGCATCCCAGGAGCTCGCCACATGTCTGCACGCTTCACCAGGAAGACCGTCCTGGCCCTCGCCCTCAGCCTGACCGGCCTGGCCGCACAAGCCCTGGCCCAGCCCGCCCCCACCGACGCCGAGCGCCTGAAGTCGCTCGAATCCCAGGTCGAAGAACTGAAGTGGGACCTGGACCAGGCCCGCAAGATCGCCGACGACACGCAGTTCTTCCTGCGCCTGCAGGACGTGGCCATCGCCGACAAGGTGATCCTGGCCGGCAAGCCCAACCCCAAGGCCAAGGAGCGCTACGGCATCAAGAACGAGCGCCACCCGATCCGCATCTACTGCTACACCTTCCTGCCGAAGAATGCGCAGAAGGGCAAGGCCCTGCCGGCCATCGTGCTGACGCATGGCGGCGTGCATGGCGACTTCGGCACCTACCACGTGCACATGGTGCGAGAGATGCTGGAGCGCGGCTATGCGGTGATCGCGCCCGAGTACCGCGGCTCCACCGGCTATGGCAAGGGCATGTACGAGAGCATCGACTACGGCGGCCTGGAGAACGACGACATGGTCACCTGCCGCGACTGGGCGGTGGATGAGCTGCCCATCGACGCCAAGCGCGTGGCCGCCGTCGGCTGGAGCCATGGCGGCATGATTTCGCTGATGGCCGGCTTCGACCATCCGGACAAGTTCGCCGCCATCTATGCCGGCGTGCCGGTGTCGGACCTGATCACGCGCCTCGGCTATCACGAGCAGAGCTACACGGCCGAGTTCGCTGCCAAGTACCACATCGGCAAGGCGCCAGTGGACGCCGTGGACGAGTACCGCCGCCGCAGCCCGATCTGGAATGTGCAGAAGCTCAAGATCCCGCTGATGGTGACCAGCAGCACCAACGACCGCGACGTCAACGTCGTGGAGGTGGAGCAGCTGATCATTCACCTGAAGGCGGCCGGCAAGACCTTCGAGAGCCACATCGAGAAGGACGCACCGGGCGGCCACAGCTGGGACCGCATCGACACCACCCTCGCCCGCAAGGCGCGGCTGCGCATGTACGACTTCCTCGACCGGAGCCTCGGCAATGCCAAGCGTTGAACAGATTGAGCGCCGGGCCCTGCTGCTGGGCGGCATGGCCCTGCTGGCCGGCTGCGCCAGCAAGCAGCCCTACGCCGTGCCAGCGCCGACCATCGTCTCCATGCAGGCCTGGGGCGGCGTGGCCATCGCCAACCCCGGCCCAGCGCAGACGCTCACCCACATCACCCTGCACCACCAGGGCGAGACCTGGAACCCGGCGCGCGACCCGGCCGAGTACCTGCCCAAGCTGCAGACCTGGTCGCGCCAGACCAAGCATTGGGCCGACATTCCCTACCACTACGTGATCGCGCCCGATGGCCGCATCTACGCGGCGCGGCCGGAAGGCGTGGCGGGCGACACCAACACCGAGTACGACCCGCGCGGCCATTTGCTGATCATGCTGCTCGGCAACTTCGAGGAGGTGGAGCCGACGCCGCAGGCTCTGGCCGCTACGGCCGAGCTGATGGCCTGGTCGGCCCAGCGACTGGGCCTCGGCGTGGAAAAAATTGCCACGCACAAGGATCACAGCAAGCAGACGGTCTGCCCGGGCAAGAACCTCTACCGCTACGTGCAGAGCGGCTGGCTGAAGCGCGCGGTGCAGGCGCGGATGGACGGGCAGGCGCTGCCGCCCGTGCTCTGAAAACGGCTCAGTGCCCGCCCAGGTAGGCGGCCTTGACGGCCGGATCGCTGCGCAGCTTCTCGGCCGGGCCGTGCACCGCGATGCGGCCGTTCTCCAGCACATAACCGTAGTCGGCCACGTTGAGCGCGGCGGCCGCGAACTGCTCGACGAGCAACATGGTCACGCCCTCCTGGCGCAGCCTGGCGATGATGCGGAACACCTCTTCCACGAGGATGGGCGCCAGGCCCATCGAGGGCTCGTCCAGCAGCACGACCTCGGGGTTCATCATCATCGCGCGGGCCATGGCCAGCATCTGCTGCTCGCCGCCCGAGAGCGTGCCGGCCAGCTGGGTGCGGCGCTCCTTCAGGCGCGGGAAGTACTCCATCGCCCGCTCCAGGTCGGCCTGAATATCGCCCTTGGGGCGTGAGCCGGTGAAGCGCGGGAAGGCGCCGAGCAACAGGTTGTCGTTGACCGTCATGGTGGCGAACACGCGGCGGCCTTCGGGCGAGTGCGCGAGGCCCAGCTTGGCAATGTTGTAGGACTCCTTGCCGGCGATGTCCTTGCCGGCCAAGGTGATGCTGCCGGAGCTCGGCGCGATCATCCCGGAAATGGCGCGCATGGTCGTGGTCTTGCCCGCGCCGTTGCTGCCGATCAGGGTGACGACCTTGCCCTTGGGCACCTCGAGACTGATGCCGTGCAAGACCTCGACCTTGCCGTAGCCCGCATGCAGATTGCTGATGGTGAGCATTGCTGTGTCCGTCCTGTTGTCGTCAGTGCGCCGGCGTGGCGGCCACCTCGCCGCCCAGGTAGGCCTCGATCACCTTGGGGTCGCTCTGCACGGCGGCCGGCTCGCCTTCGGCGATCTTCTGGCCGAAGTCCAGCACGGTCACGGTGTCGCAGATGGCCATCACCACGTCCATGTGGTGTTCGATCAGGATGACGGTGATGCCCTCGGCACGGATCTTCTGGATGATCTCGACCAGCTCCTTGATGTCGGGCGCGGTGAGGCCGGCGGCCGGCTCATCGAGCAACAGCAGCTGCGGGTTGAGCGCCAGCGCGCGGGCGATCTCAAGCAGCCGCTGCTTGCCATAGGGCAGGTTGCGGGCTTCCTCACCGGCGAGGTCACTCAATCCGACGAGACTCAGGAGCGCATGGGCACGCGCCGTGCTGCGCTCGTTCTCGCGCCGGTAGCGCGGCGTGGAGAGCGCAACATCAAGCAGGTTGCTGCGGAAGCTGTGATGAAGGCCTACGAGCACGTTCTGCAGCGCCGTCATCTCGCCGAACAGCTGCACGTTCTGGAAGGTACGGGCGATGCCCGACAGGGCGATGTCGGACGAGGTGCGGCCGACCACGCTGCGCTGCTCGAAGGCGATGCTGCCGGCCGTGGGCACGTAGATGCCGGTGAGCACATTCATCATCGTGCTCTTGCCCGAGCCGTTCGGCCCGATCAGGCCATGGATGCTGCCGCGCTTCACGCGCAGGTCGACCTCGTTGATCGCCTTGAGGCCGCCGAACTGCATCAGCACGCGCTCGGCCACCAGCAGCTCCGGGGCGCCGCTGCCACTCTGGTGCTGCAGCGCCTTCTCGCCCTGGCCGCTCGCCCGGCTCTGCTCGGCATCGGTGCGGGCATGGCCCTGCAGGTTCAGCGCATTGCGCACGAAGCCGACGATGCCGTCCTGCAGGAAATACACGACGAAGAGCGTGATCACGCCGAAGATCGAGAGCCGCCAGTCGGCCATCGTGGTCAGCACAAAGGACACGGCGGCCAGGGCCACGCTGCCCACGGCCGGTATCGCCACCTTCTTGAGCGTGGACTTGCCGCGCGCCAGCAGGTAGGCGCTGCCCAGCACCACGGCCACCGCAAAGGCCACCGAGGCCCAGCGGAACAGCTCGATGTCGTCCAGCAGCTTGGGCAGCATCACGATGATGGCCGCGCCCAGGAGCGCGCCGGTGCGGGTCTTGCGGCCGCCCATGATGATGGCCAGCAGGAACATCACCGTCAGCTCGAAGTTGTAGGTATTGGGCGAGATGTACTGCTCGGAGTAGGCGTAGAGCGAGCCGGCCAGGCCCGCGAGGCCGGCGCTGATCACGAAGGCATAGACCTTGTAGCGGTAGACCGAGACGCCCATGCAGTCCGACGCCACCGGGCTGCCGCGCAAGGCCTCGAAGGCCCGCCCCAGGTGCGAGCGCAGCACCCGATGCACGAACACCAGCGAGAGCAGCAAGAGCACCGCCACCAGCCAGAAGAACTCGGTCTCATCGAGCTGGTGGCCGAGCAGTTTGGGCTTGCGCAGCGTGATGCCCATGGGCCCGTTGGTGAGGAAGTCCATCTCGTTGATCAGGATCTGGATGATGGTGCCGAAGGCCAGCGTCACCATCGCGAGATAGGGGCCGGTCACGCGCAGCGCCGGCAGCGCCAGCAGCGCGCCGAAAGCCGCCGTGATGCCCACGGCCATCGGCAGCGTGAGCAGCACCCAGAGCTCGAACTTGGTGATGAGCACACCAGCCGTGTAGGCACCGATGCCGAACAGGCCGGCATGCCCGAGCGAGACCTGGCCGGTGTAGCCCACCACGATGTCGAGGCCGAACAGCACGATCGCGTAGATCATGATGGTCTCGACCAGGTGGATGTAGTACGGGTTGCCCGAGACCAGCGGGAAGGCGAACAGCGCCGCCACGGCGACAGCCGCTGCAATGAGTTTCTTGGCGTTCATACTTTCTTGATCGCAGTCTTGCCGAACAGGCCGGCCGGCTTCAGCGCCAGCACGATCAGCAGCAGCACGAGGCCGGGCACGTCCTTGTAGCCGGTGGAGAGGTAGAAACCGGTGGTGGTCTCGGCCACGCCGAGGATGATGCCGCCGACGATGATGCCCATGCCGCTGGTCAGCCCGCCGATGATGGCCACGGCAAAGGCCTTGAGCCCCAGCACCGCGCCCATGGTGGCGCCCGTCAGCGTGAGCGGCGCGATCAGCACGCCGGCAAAGGCCGCCGTCATCGAGGACAGCGCGTAGGAGAAAGTGATCACCGCGCCGGTGTTGATGCCCATCAGTTTGGCCGCGTCGCGGTCATTGAAGGTGGCGACCACCGCCTTGCCATAGATGGACTTGCGGTTGAACACCTCGACCGCCAGCATCATCAGCACGGCGCCCACCACCACCAGGATCTCCATCGGCAACACATTGGCACCGAGGAAACGCAGCGGCGATTCGGGCAGTGGCGAGGGGAACTTGAGGTCGTCGCGGCCCCAGACGTTCTCGGCCACGTTCTTGAAGATGATGCCGAGCGCAATGGTGGACATGATCCAGCCGAACTCGCTCTTGATCTTGATCGCCGGCCGCACGCCGATACGCTCCACCAGCGCGCCCTGCAGCGCGCCGAACAGGCAGACCAGCGGGATCATCAGCCAGTAGTTGATGCCAGCCCCCACGGCCGAGAGCCCCACCAGGGCGCCGAGCATCAGCGCGTCACCCTGGCCGAAGTTCAGGGTGTCGGAGGTGGCGAAGGTCAGTTGGTAGCCGAAGGCAATGACGGCGTAGATCATGCCCAGCGCAATGCCGCTGAACACCAGTTGAGTCAGGATTTGCATGAGGCCCCCGATGGCTCGCTTTGCAACAGTGGCACGCGAACGGCCAGCGCACAGTCCTGCGCGCTGGCCGCCCACGTCGGACAGGGCGCCCTTACTTCTTCTTGGCCGGCACCGTCAGTGCGCCCTTGGCATTGACGTCCTTGACGCGCACCTCGGAGGCCTTCTTGAGGTCGGCCTCGTAGGCATAGACCACGCGCTGGCCCTTGACCTCGCCGAACACCGGGATGTTGGCGGTGATGGCTTCGTGGTCGGCCTTGGAGAAGGGCTTGTTGTAGGTCGTGACCACGCCTTCCACCGGCTCCTTCAAGTCCTCCAGCGCGGCCTTGATCTTGGGGCCGTCGGTGCCGCCGGCCTGCTTGATGGCGGCGGCCAGCAGGTAGACCGAGTCATAGCCCTGCGCGGCCGACACCGGCGAGTCGATGCGGGCGTTCTTCGGGTTGAAGGTCTTCAGGTAGCTGATGATGAAGCTCTGGCGCTTGGGCGTCGTCGGCTCCTGGATGAAGGTCTGCGGCATGCGCGCACCCTCGCCGCCCGGGCCGGCGTTGTCGATGTAGTTGGCCATCGACAGCGTCCAGCTGCCAATCATCGGCACCTTCCAGCCGAGCTTGGTCATGCCGTTGGCGATCTGGGCCAGCTCGGGGCCGATGCCGTAGGTCAGCACCGCCTCGGCGCCGGCCTCCTTGGCCTTCAGCAGCTGGGCCGTCATGTCGACGTCCTTGATGTTGAACTTCTCGACCGCCACCGGCTTGATGCCCTTGAGCTCCAGCGCCTTCTCCAGGTCAGCGCGGCCGAGTTGGCCGTAGTTGGTGGAGTCGGCGAGGATGGCCACCTTCTTGAAGCCGCGGCGGGTGATCGCTTCTTCAACAATCATTGGCGCCTGGATGCTGTCGTGCGCCGCGTTGCGGAAGATGTAGTTCTCGGGCTGGTCGTCGAACTGGTGCGTCACCAGCGAGCCGGTGGCCACGTTGTTCATCACCGGGATCTTGGCTTCCTGGTAGAAGCGCTGCGAGGCCAGGGCCACGCCGGTGTTGATGTAGCCCACGGTGGCGGCCACGCGCTCCTTGTTGATCAGCTCCTGGGCGATCTGCACGCCGCGCTCGTTCTTGGCTTCGTCGTCGCGCTCCACCAGCACCAGCTGGCGACCGAGCACGCCGCCGGCCTTGTTGATCTCGGCGGCCGCCAGGCGCACGCCGTCGCGCATGCTGACGCCCATCGACGAGGAACCGCCGGTGAACGGACCGGCCACGCCGATCTTGATCGGCTCGGCGGCCAGGGCGCCGAGCGCCGCGCAAGAGAGCGCCAGCGCTGTCAGCTTGAGGGTGAACTTCATGTCTTTGTCTCCGGTGTTGTGTGCCGCTGCCGGTCGAGGTGCATTCGTTCTTGTAATTTCCCAGTCAGCTTGCAAAGCCCTCAGACAGGCTACGCAGTAAGCACGGGGCTACGTACCGTGAAAACCCCCGGCTGCGGCAAACCACATTGGCCGATGCCTGCTGGATTCCGCTGATGCGGGCGCGAGCAACCCCTTGCGCCAGGCAGACCGGCTGGCGATGATCGGCCGGACATCTCGTTGGGAAAAAGGGGCTCAAACATGCAAGCCTCCTTGCTGCTTTCACTCTCGCTGGCCGCCCTGACATCGGCCCCTGCCCTTGCCGGCGACCAACCGCCGGTCCGCATCGGCATGAACGAAGACCGCCTGCTTGCGCCGCCGATGGAAGAGGCCTTGCGCCGCGCCTATGCCGCCCTTGGCCGACAGGTGCAGTTCGAGGCCTTGCCGCTGCGTCGCACCATCCTCGGCCTGCAGTCCGGCGAGCTGGATGCCGACCACCTGCGCGTCCTGCCCTACTTTGAGCAGAACCCCTTCATGCAGAAGGTCGATGTGCCGGTGCTGACGATGTATGTCTGGGCCTTCAGCAAGCCGCCCTGCGGCAAGGCCGTGAGCATCGATGCCCTGGTCCAGGCCCAGGCCAGCTACCAGCGCGGTGCCATGGTGATCGAGAACTGGCTGCCACCGGCGGCGCGGCAGCCGGTCAACCATCCGCGTGAGCTCAGGCGCAGCGTGGTGGAGGGTGTGTCGCGCTATGCCCTGGTGCTCTCGACGCCGGGCATGCTGCCCTTCACCAGCGCCCGCGACCTCGCCGGCCTGTGCCATGCCGAGCAGCCGGTGCTGGCCGTGCCGCTGTTCCATGCGGTGCATGAACGCCATGCCGACTGGGTGCCGCAGCTGCGCCGGGTGCTGGGCCAGATGCGCGATCGCGGCGAGTTGCGCGCGATCTGGGAGCGCTACGAAAGCGGCCTGCTCGCCGCCAAGCCGGGCAAGCGCTGAGCGGCCCCGGCCCTGATCAGTGCAGCGAGGTCGCCGAGAACTCGGGGAACTGCGCCGCGTAGCGCTCTATCCACTCCTCGGCGGCCTGCTCCGGGCTCAGCTGCCGGCCCGTGCTGCGCAGCACGGACTGGCGGTAGTCCTCAATGTGGCAGAGCTGCTCGACCATGCGGGCCAGGTAGGCCACCTCGGCATCGAGAAAGCTGAGGCCCAGCTCATAGCCGCTCTCGGCCCCATCGGGCCGGCACCAGGCCACCTGGGCCTCGGCATGGAAGGGCGGCTCCACGTAGCCGATGCTCAGGTGCACCTGGCGCCCCGGCAGCACCGGCTGGGCCACATGCAGGGCGAGGCCACCGGCGCTGACGTCCTGCGTGCGGCCATGGCCGGCGCCCCAGGTGGCATCCTGCTCGATGTCGATCTCCACCGGCAAGTCGACCGGATGACGGATGAATTGGCGCATGGGATCCTCGCGTGCGCCGCCCTGGCGCTGGTCGGGGCAGGATACGCCCGCCGACCGGCCCGCGCCAAGGGGCATCCCCCCGAGTCAGCCAGGCACCGCCGCCCTCACTTGGCGGCGAGGCGCCGGCGCAGCTCGGCCACCGGCATGACCATCATGCGCCCGAGCGGCTTGCCGTCTCGGTAGCTGATCACCTTGAGCTGCTGGGCATCCTTGGGAACCGCCAGCGGTGCGGTGTAGACCGGGTAGTACCCGTCCGGCAGCGAGCCGTCGAAGCTGTAGTGCAGGCTGAGGCCCGCCACCTCGGTGGCGAGCTCCACCATCAGCTGACCCGGCACTTTCTCGCTGGCCTTGAAGCTCGGGTCGTAGAGGGCGGGCGAGTACTTCACGCCGGCCGCCGTCAGCCGCTCGAAATGAGCCTCCACGCGCGGCACAAAGCCTTCCCAGCGCTTGTGCTCCTTGGGGCTCCACAGGCTCTCGGCCACGGCCATGGCGCGGGGCCAAGTCATGTACTGCAGCTGGCGCTGGTTGTAGATCTGCTCGGTCCAGAGATTGGCCTGGCCACCGAGAACGCGGCGCGCATCGACACCCTCCGGCAGCGGTTCGAACTGGTAGGTCTTGGAGAGCCGCACCGTGCCGTAGACTGGCGCCTCGACAACCGCATCGCCCTGCATCAGGTCCAGGTAGACGAAGTCATTGGGCGACATCACGACCTGGTGGCCGAGGCGCGCCGCCTCGATGCCGCCCTTCATGCCGCGCCAGCTCATCACGGCGGCCTCGCTCACCAGGCCCCCTTCGAGGATCTCGTCCCAGCCCATCATCTTCTTGCCCTCGGCCGCGATGATCTTCTGCAGCCGCGTCACGAAATAGGCTTGCACCGCGTTGAAGTTCGGCAGCTTCTCGCGTTCCATCAGGGCCTTGATCGCCTCGCTCTTGGCCCAGAAGTTGCGCGCCGTCTCGTCGCCGCCCATGTGCACATACTCGAACGGGAACAGCTGGGCCAGTTCGGAAAACACCTGGCGTGCGAACTCGTAGACCTGCTCCTTGGCCGGGCACAGCGTGTTGTCGACGACGCTGGACAAAGGCCCGCCGGCCGGCCAGGTCAGCAACTGCTCGCCGGCATTGACGGCAAAGCTGCCCGGCTCGCAGGCCAG
The DNA here is from genome assembly GCF_030014915.1 of Pelomonas sp. V22. Lineage (GTDB taxonomy): Bacteria > Pseudomonadota > Gammaproteobacteria > Burkholderiales > Burkholderiaceae_C > JAUASW01. Next base: position 213,774 of record NZ_JAGIXS010000007.1, on the reverse strand, counting down.
TTCCGGATAGGCCGCCAGCGCCGCCAGGCTGTGGCCCGGCATGTCGATCTCGGGCATCACGGCTATGTGGCGTGCCCGGGCATAGGCCACGATCTCGCGCACCTGCTCCTGCGTGTAGAAACCGCCGTAGTCGCGGGGCTCATCGGCGGCCGGCGGCGCGAAGCTGCCGAACCGGCCGACCTTGCCCACCCGCCAGGCACCGACCTCGGTGAGGCGTGGCCGGCTCTTGATCTCGATGCGCCAGCCCTGGTCGTCGCTCAGATGCCAGTGCAGCAGGTTGAACTTGTACTTGGCCATCTGGTCGATGAAGTCCTTGACCTCGGCCACGCTGAAGAAATGCCGCGAGACGTCGAGCATCAGGCCGCGCCAGCCGAAGCGCGGCTGGTCCTGGATCTGCACGGCCGGCAGGGACCAGCGCGGCGACCGGCTGGGCGTCGCGCTCTCGACCTCCTTGGGCAGCAGCTGCAGCAAGGTCTGCGTACCGCGAAAAACACCGGCCGGCGAAACGCCCACCAGCTGCACGCGCCGCCGGTCCACGCTCAGCCGGTAGCCTTCGGCCGGCAAGCCGGCCTCGATGCCGAGCACGATGCGCTGGCCGGCGCCATGCGTGGCCTTGCCGTGATCAATCGGCAGCTTGAAGCCGGTGGCACGGCGCAGGCGCTGCGCCAGGGCCTCCGCCTCGGCGTTCAGCTCGGGCGATTGCACGGCGATGCGGGTGCCGGCATCGAGCTTGAACTCGCCGGCGCGCTGCTCCACGGCCACCGGTGCGGGAATGAGGGCAGGCAGTTCGGCCGCCATCACAGCGGCGCTGCTGCACAGGAACAGCAGGACGGTCAGGGTCTTGGACTTCATCGTCATCGAGGCGGACTCCGGGCTGTGACACCAAGTCAGGGAGTCGCGATGCTAGCCGGCCTGCGCGCGGCCTCAGCTTCAGGCCTGCTGCAAAAGCTGCGCAGCCACGGCCACCGCAATCACCTCAGGCTGCTTGCCGGTGATGCCGGGCACGCCGATGGGGCTGGTCACCCGGGCCAGCTCGTCGGCCGTGAAGCCCCGCGCTTCGAGCCGCCGTCGGAAGCTCGCCCATTTGCTCTTGCTGCCTATCAGGCCGATGAACGCGAGGTCGCCCTGCTCGCGCTGGCGCTGCAGACAAGCCGCCACGATGTCCAGGTCCTCGGCATGGCTGAAGCTCATGATCTGCACACGGCTGCCGGGTGCCAGGTCTTGCACGGCGCGCTGCACCGGGTCGGAATGCTCGGTGCGAACGCCTTCGGGCACCTCGGCCGGGAAGATCTCGTCGCGGCTGTCCACCCACAGCAGTTCAATTGGCAGACGGGCCAGCACCTCGACGATGGCGCGCCCCACATGGCCGCCGCCGAACAAGGCCACGCGCATCAGCGGCGCGGGCGCCAGGCGCTCACGCAAACCGGCAATGTGGTCCGCGCCCAGCAGTTCGAAGCGCAGATACACGATGCCGCCGCAGCATTGGCCGAGGCTGGGGCCCAGGGCAAAGCGGCGCAGCGGCTCGGCCACCACACCCGCCGCCAGTGCGGCGCGGGCCTGGGCCATGGCATCGAACTCCAGCTGGCCACCACCTATGGTGCCGAGCAGGCCGGCCGCCGACACCGCCATCCAGGCGCCGACCTCGCGCGGCCCGCTGCCCTCGACCTGATCGACGCGCACCAGCACCGCGGGCTCGCGGGCCAGCAGCAGTCCGAGCGCCTGCCAGTCCTGCATGGCCCTCAGCTGCCGCGGTAGGTGGAATAGGACCAGGGGCTGGCCAGCAGCGGCACGTGGTAATGACCCGCCGCATCGGCGATGCCGAATTCGAGCGGCACCTCATCCAGGAAGGCCGGCTCGGGCAGCGTCTCGCCGCGCGCGCGGAAATAGGCGGCAACGGCAAACACGAGGCGATAGCGCCCCGGCTTCAACGCCTCGCCTTCCAGCAGCGGCGCGTCGGCGCGGCCATCGGCATTCAGGACCAGCGACTTGATCAGGCCGCCATCGGTGCCATGCAGGCGCACGGCCATACCGGCGGCCGGGCAGCCGTTGGCGGTGTCGAGCACATGGGTGGTGAGCTTGCCCATCGTTGAGGTCCTGTCTGGATTGGATGCCGAAGTGTATACACTCCATGCCCATGGCCGAGACCCTCTCCAGCACAGAACGGATCGCCGCCTCGATCACGCAGGCCATCGTCGAGCGCCGGCTGATGCCCGGCACCAAGCTCGCCGAGCAGCAGCTGGCCGACATCTACGGCGTCTCCCGCACCCTGGTCCGGCAGGCCCTCAATCAACTGAGCCGGCATCGCCTGGTCACCCTCACGCCCGCACGTGGCGCCTGCGTGGCCGAGCCCAGCGTGGAGGAGGCCCGCCAGGTCTTCGAGCTGCGCAAGATGCTGGAATCGGCCCTGCTCTCCCAGCTCTGCGCCACGGTCACGACGGCCCAGATCCGCATGCTGCGCGAGCACCTGAAGCTGGAGCGCGAGGCCCTGAAGCGCACCGACGTGCCGGGCCGCACGCGCCTGCTCGCTGACTTCCATGTGCTGCTGGCGCGCCTGCATGGCAACGAGGTGCTGGCCGAGACGCTCGCCGACCTGCTCTCGCGCTGCTCGCTGATCGCGCTGATGTACCAGAGCAGCCACTCGGCCGCCGAATCGCAGGCCGAGCACGAGGCCATCGTCGACGCCCTGCAGGCCCGCGACAAGAAGGCCCTGATGAAGCTGATGGATGCCCACCTCGGCAATGTCGAGGCCAACCTCAAACTGGAGCCGCGCGCTGCTGACCTCGCTGCCGCGCTGAAAGCCGCATGAAGCCCTATCCCCGCGATCTTGTCGGCCACGGCCGCAACCCGCCCGATCCGCAATGGCCAGGCGGTGCCCGCATCGCCCTGCAGTTCGTCCTCAACTACGAAGAAGGCGGCGAGAACTCGGTGCTGCATGGCGATGCCGGCAGCGAGCAGTTCCTGTCCGAGATGTTCAACCCGGCCAGCTATGCGGCCCGGCACCTGAGCATGGAAGGCATCTACGAATACGGTTCGCGCGTGGGCGTGTGGCGCCTGCTGCGCGAGTTCGAGAAGCGCGGCCTGCCGCTCACCGTGTTTGGTGTTTCGATGGCCCTGGAGCGCCACCCCGAGCTGACGCAGGCCTTCGTCGAACTGGGCCATGAGATCGCCTGTCACGGCTGGCGCTGGATCCACTACCAGGGCATGGCTGAAGCCGAAGAGCGCGAGCATCTGCAACGCGGCGTGGCCATCATCGAGAAGCTGACCGGGCACAAGCCTGCCGGCTGGTACACCGGCCGCGACAGCCCCAACACGCGCCGCCTGGTGGCAGACCACGGCGGCTTCGAATACGACAGCGACTACTACGGCGACGACCTGCCCTTCTGGCTGCAGGTGAAGAAGAGCGACGGCCAATTGGCACCGCATCTGGTTGTGCCCTACACGCTGGACTGCAACGACATGCGCTTCTGCCTGCCGCAGGGCTTCAGCCATGGCGACGAGTTCTTCGAGTACCTGCGCGACAGCTTCGATGTGCTGTACCAGGAAGGCGGCGAAGGCAGAGCCTCGATGATGAGCATTGGCATGCACTGCCGATTGCTCGGCCGGCCCGGGCGCATGAAGGCACTGCAGCGTTTTCTCGACCATGTGCAGCAGCACGACCAGGTCTGGGTCTGCCGCCGCCTCGACATCGCCCGCCACTGGCGCGCCACCCACCCCTTTGATGCCAGCAAGGCCTTTGTATGGGAATGACGCTGGAGCAGTTGAATGCTGCGGACCGCGACGAGTTCGTGGCCCTGCTTGACGGTACCTATGAGCACTCGCCATGGATTGCAGCGCGGGCTGCTGAGCAGCGGCCCTTCAAGACGCTGGCACAGCTGAAGGCGGCGATGGCCGGCGTGGTGCGCGAGGCCAGCCTCGACGAGCAGCTGGGCCTGATACGCGCCCACCCGGAACTCGCCGGCAAGGCCATGGTCACCAAGCGCCTGACGGCCGAATCCACGAACGAGCAGAGCAAGGCCGGCCTGACCGACTGCTCGCCTGAGGAATTCGCCCGGCTGCAGCAGCTGAACGCCGCCTACAACGCGCGCTTCGGCTGGCCCTTCATCCTCGCGGTGCGCGGGCCACGCGGGCTCGGCCTCACGCGAGCCCAGATCATCGAGACCTTCGCCCGCCGGCTTGAGAACCATCCGGACTTCGAACGCGCCGAATGCCTGCGCAACATCCACCGCATCGCCGAGATCCGCCTGAACGACAAGTTCGGCGTGACGCCTGTGCTCGGCCAGCAGGTCTGGGACTGGGCGGAGTCCCTCGCGGTTCATTCGGACCCCGGCTTCAAGGAGCAAGGGCAACTCACGGTCACCTACCTGACCGAAGCCCACCAGGCCTGTGCCGCACAGCTGCGGCAATGGATGCTGGATGGCGGGTTCGACGAAGCGAACATCGATGCGGTGGGCAATGTCGTGGGCCTCTATCGAGGCAGCGATCCCAAAGCCCAGCGCCTGCTGACCGGCTCCCACTACGACACCGTGCGCAACGGCGGCAAGTACGACGGCCGGCTCGGTATCCTCGTGCCCATGGCCTGCGTGCGCGAGCTGCGCGCCCAAGGCCGGCGCCTGCCCTTCGACCTGGAGGTGGTGGGCTTTGCCGAAGAAGAAGGCCAGCGCTACAAGGCCACCTTCCTCGGCTCCAGCGCGCTGGCCGGGCATTTCGATCCGGCCTGGCTGGCGCAGCAGGATGCGGACGGCATCACGATGGCCGAAGCGATGAGCGCGGCTGGCCATGCGGCCGCGATGCCCGCGATCGAGGCCTTGAAGCGTGACGCCTCGGCGTACCGCGGCTTTGTCGAAGTTCACATTGAGCAGGGCCCGGTTCTGGATGCGCGCGACCTGCCGCTGGGCGTGGTCACCTCCATCAACGGCAGCGTTCGCTACCTGGGCGAGATCACCGGCCAAGCCTCGCATGCCGGCACCACGCCGATGGGCAGCCGGCGCGACGCGGCGGCGGCGGCGGCCGAACTGGTGCTCTTCGTCGAGCAGCAGGCAGCGGCGATGCAGGATGTGGTTGGCACCGTCGGCATCCTGAACGTGCCGGCCGGCTCCATCAATGTGATCGCCGGCCGCTGCCAGTTCAGCCTGGACCTGCGCGCCACGACCGATGCCGCGCGCGATGCGCTGGACGGCGCGGTGCGTGAGGCCTTGCAAGCTATCTGCCAGCGGCGCGGCCTGCATTTCAAGCTGGACCGCACGATGAGCGCCACCGCCGCGCCCAGCGACCCAGCGCTGCAGGCGCGCTGGGAGCAAGCCGTCCAGGCCCTCGGCCTGCCGGTGTTCCGCCTGCCCTCGGGTGCCGGCCACGACGCGATGAAGCTGCATGAGCTGATGCCCCAGGCCATGCTCTTCCTGCGCGGCGGCAATGCCGGCATCAGCCACAACCCACTGGAGACCATCACGGCCGACGACGCCGAGCTCTGCGTCCAGGCCTTCCAGCAACTGCTCGAGTCCTTCGAATGACCACGCCCTCCTACGAACAACTCGATGCCTGGATCGCCGCCCACTTCGACGAGCAAGTGCGCTTCCTGCAGGAATTGGTGCGCGTGCCCACCGACACGCCGCCCGGCAACAACGCGCCCCACGCCGAGCGCACGGCCGAGCTGCTGGCCGCCATGGGTCTGCCTGCCGAGAAGCATGCGGTGCCGGCCGAGGCCGTGAAGGCCCAGGGCATGGAGAGCATCACCAACCTGATCGTGCGCCGACCCTTTGCTGCGGGCGGCCCGACGATTGCGCTGAACGCCCATGGCGACGTGGTGCCGCCCGGCGAGGGCTGGACGCACGGCCCCTACAGCGGCGAGGTGGTGGACGGCAAGCTCTATGGCCGCGCCTCGGCCGTGAGCAAAAGCGATTTCGCCACCTACACCTTTGCCTTGCGCGCGCTGGAGTCGCTCGGCCTGCCGCTGAAGGGTGGCGTGGAACTGCACTTCACCTACGACGAGGAATTCGGCGGCGAGCTGGGCCCCGGCTGGCTGCTGAAGCAGGGCCTCACCCAGCCCGACCTCCTGATCGCCGCCGGCTTCAGCTACCAGGTCGTCACCGCGCACAACGGCTGCCTGCAGATGGAGGTGACGGTGCACGGCACCATGGCCCATGCCGCCATCCCCGAGACCGGCGTCGATGCCTTGCAGGGCGCGGTGGCCATCCTGAACGCCCTCTATGCCCGCAATGCCGAGTACGAGAAGGTTTGCTCCCAGGTGCCGGGCATCAAGCACCCCTACCTGAACGTGGGCCGCATCGAAGGCGGCAGCAACACGAACGTCGTGCCCGGCAAGGTGGTGCTGAAGCTGGACCGCCGCATGATTCCCGAGGAAGACCCGGTGGTGGTCGAGGCCGAGGTGCGCGAGACCATCGCCAAGGCGGCCGCCGCCTGCCCCGGCATCCGGATCGAGATCAAGCGCCTCTTGCTGGCCCGCTCGCTGAAGCCGCTTCCTGGCAATGCAGCCCTGGTCCAGGCCCTGCAAAAGCATGGCGAGGCAGTGTTCGGCGAACCCGTTCCCAGCTCGGGCACGCCGCTCTACACCGACGTGCGGCTCTACGGCGAGCACGGCATCCCGGCCGCCATCTACGGCGCCGGGCCGCGCACGGTGCTGGAATCGAACGCCAAGCGGGCCGACGAGCATCTGCAGCTCGACGATCTGCGCCGCGCCACCCAGGTGGTGGCAAGAACACTGCTCGATCTGCTGAAAGACTGAGCCTTCGCGGGCCCGGCCATGCCACACTCGGCGCCATGAGCTCGCAGGCCCCCGCCAGCCTCCCGCGCCGCCAGCTGCTGGCGGGCACCGCGCTGGCGCTCGCCCTGCCCACCGCCCGGGCCAGCGTTGCGCCGCTTCAGCTGGTCAGCTACTACGACTACCCGCCCTTCGTCACCGCACCGGGCCAGGGCCTCAGCCACGACCTGCTGCAATGGCTGAAGCAGCATGTGGGCGGCGCCTCGCTGGAGCAGCTGCCGCGCCGCCGCGTCGATGCCCGCATCGCCGAGGCCGCCTGGAGTGGCATCGTGCTGTGGGTGGCTCCGAGCTGGTTCGGCGGGCCCTCCGATCGGCGCTTCGAATGGAGCGAGCCGCTGATGGACGACGAGGACCTGGTGCTCAGCCGCAAGGCCAGGCCCGTGGCCTTCGAGAACATGCGCTCGCTGCGCGGCCTGACGCTCGGCGGCGTGTTCGGCCATGTCTACCGCGATGCCGATCCGCTGGTGCAGCGCGGCGAGATGCGCCGGCTCGACTCGTTCACGCAGGAAGCCAATCTGCGCCTGCTGATGCTGGGCCGGGTCGATGCCATCTTCCTGTCGCGCAGCGGCCTGGGCTGGTGGCGCCGCCGCCTCGCGGACTTCGACCAGCAGATCGAGATCGCCGCCCAGCCGCGCCTGCGCTACCAGCGGCATGTGATGCTGTCGCGCAAGTTGCCGGCCGAGCAGCGCCAGGCCCTGCTGGAAGGCGTGGGCCGGCTGCGCGCTTCGGCAGAATGGCGCGAGATGCTGCAGCGCTATGAGATCCGTACTGCCGACCACGAGCTGCTGAACACGTTGGCACGCAGCAGCTGAGCGTGGCCAGGCCAGCGGCCTCGCTAGAATCGCGGCCGTGCATCGCCCCGTTCGCCGCCCCCCGCTCGCAAGCCTGCGCTGGCTGGTCGTCCTGACCTTCTGGCTCGGGGCCATTGCGCCTGCGCTGTCGATGGCGCTGGCGGCCCAGCGCGGCGACCTGGCGCCCTGGACCCAGCTGTGCCGCGCGAGCATCGTTTCGCCGCGCGCCCAGGCCGGCGAGTTCGGCCAGAGCCCCACGGACGACGCCGCCACGCATGCGATGTTCAAGCATTGCAGCTTCTGCGGCCTGCACCAGCAAGACCTGGCCCTGCCGCCACCGGCCCTGCCCTCGATCACGCTGATCGAAGGCCTGCGCTTCGGCCCGCCCGAGCGCTTCTTCAGCGCCGACCGCACGGCCCATGCCTGGCGGCTCGCCGCCGCCCGGGCACCTCCCGCTTCGATCTGAGTCTCGCTGCCACGGCCTGCCGCACTGCGGTCGGCCGTGCCATCTCTATCGAACCGGAAGTCTCATTTCATGCCACCGAAGAATTTCAAGTTGGGCGCCCTGCCCTGGGCGGCCCTCGCCTGCCTGCTGCTCCTGTCGACCCAGGCCCGTGCCTGCGACGAATGCGGCGACGAAGACGAAACCCCGACGCAACAGCAACAAGAACAGAAAGCCACCGCCCCCACGCGCAACAAGCTCGGCCTGGTGCAGGTCAAGGGCCAGGCCCCGACCTCGCTGCCCACCAACATCCCGACCACGCTGGAAGGCATCAAGCGCGCCGACCTCGAGCGCTCGATCAACGCCACGGACTCCGAGGACGCGCTCAAGTACCTGCCCAGCCTGCTGGTGCGCAAGCGCTACATCGGCGACTACAACCACGCGGTGCTGTCGACTCGCGCCTCCGGCACCGGCAACAGCGCCCGCTCGCTGGTGTTTGCCGACGGCATTCAGCTCTCCAACCTGCTCGGCAACGGCGCCACGTTCACGCCGCGCTGGGGCCTGGTGACGCCGGAGGAAATCGAGCGCGTGGACGTGCTGTACGGCCCGTTCTCGGCTGCCTACTCGGGCAATGCAGTGGGCGCGGTCGTCGACTACCAGACCCGCATGCCGCAAAGCTTCGAAGCTCATCTGAAGCTGAACCTGGCGATGCAGCCGAACGAGCTCTATGGCAGCCGCCGAGACTTCGACGCTCAGCAGCTCAGCGCCTCCATGGGTGATCGCGCTGGCGCCTTCAGCTGGTGGATCAACGTCAACCGCCTGCACAGCAAGGGCCAGCCCCTGACCTTCCCGACCAAGCTGGTCAGTGCCGGTACGGCCGCTGGCACCGGCGCCGTCAGCGTGACCGGCGCCGTGCTGGACAAGAACCGCAGCAATGTCGACTGGTACCTGCTCGGCACCGGCACCGAATACGACACCACACAGAACCACGCCAAGCTCAAGCTGGCCTACGACATCACGCCCCAGCTGCGGGCCAGCTATGTGCTGGGCTATTGGGGCAATGCCTCGGACGGCAGCTCGCGCAGCTACCTGCGCGACGGCAGCGGCAACGCCGTGACGAACCGCTACAGCGGCGACATCAGCCAGGCCGTGCTGATCGATGGCAAGCGCTACACCCTGGCAGCGTCGGACTTTGCCCAGAGCCACGAGGACCTGGGCCACACCATGCAGGCCTTCAGCCTGAAGAGCCGCAGCGGCGATGCCTTCGACTACGAGCTGGCAGCGAGCCAGTACGACTACGGCACCGACCTCGCCCGCGCCTACGCGCCGACGGCCAAGGCCCAGCCCGAAGCCGGCCGCATCACCGACCAGAACGGCACCGGCTGGACCACGCTGGCCGCCAAGGGCGTCTGGCGCTCGGACCAGCACAGCGTCGACTTCGGTGCTTCGCAGGAGGACTACAAGCTGAGCACGCGGGTGTTCCTGACCAGCGACTGGCTGAACGGCGCGGCCGGCGCCTTCAGCTCGCGCTTCGCGGGCGAGACGCGTACCCAGGCCTTGTTCGCCCAGGACGCGATCCAGCTCGGCGCCGCCTGGCGCACGGTGCTGGGTCTGCGCGCCGAGCATTGGACAGCACGCGACGGCATCACCGAGAGCGCCTACACCGGCACAGCCGATCGCGGCACCTGCAGCACGGCCAGCCAGCGCTGCGCCCTCGTCCACCCCGAGCGCAGTGCCAACTACCTCAGCCCCAAGGCGGCCCTGGCCTACCAGCTCGGCGATGACTGGGTGCTCAAGGCCAGCACCGGCCGGGCGGTCCGCTTCCCGACCGTGAGCGAGCTCTACCAGGGCGGCGTCAACGCTTCGGGCCAGGCGATCAACAACAACCCGGACCTGAAGCCCGAGCGCAGCTGGACCAGCGAACTCTCGGCCGAGTGGAGCGTGGGCGCCGGCCCGCGGGCCAGCTCGCTGCGCGCCACGCTGTTCAACGAGGACAGCCGCGATGCGCTGTACTCGCAGCTGAACACCGCCACCAATGCCAACACGGTGCAAAACATCAAGCGCATCCGTACGCGGGGCGTCGAACTGGCCTACAACACGGCTGGCGGCTGGACCGAGTCCTTGCTGAAGGGCATGTCGCTGCTGGGCAGCCTGACCTTTGCCGATTCCAAGATCCTGGCCAACGACGGCTTCGTCGCCGTGGCCGGAGACACCATCGGCAAGCAGCAGCCGCGCGTGCCGCGCTGGCGCGCAACGATGCTCGCCACCTGGCAGGCAACGCAAGACCTGGCCCTGAGCTACGGCGCGCGCTTCAGCGGCCCGCAGTTCAGCACGCTGGACAACAGCGATCCGAACGGCTTTGCCTACCAGGCCGCCAGCAAGTACTTCACCACCGACCTGCGCGCCCAGTGGAAGCTCAGCAAGCAGTTCACGCTGTCGGGCGGCATCGACAACCTGAACAACTACCAGTACTGGAACTTCCACCCCTATCCGCAGCGCAGCTATCACGCCGAGCTGAGGTTCGACCTGTGAGCGCCTCCATGAAACCGAGTCTCATCCTGATCGCCTCGCTGCTGATCGCCGGCAGCGCGGCAGCCCACATCACGCTGGATCAGCGCGAAGCCGAAGCCGGCAGCGTCTACAAGGCGGTGCTCAAGGTCGGCCATGGCTGCGAAGGCTCGCCGACACGGGCCATCACCGTCCTGCTCCCGCCCGGCTTCAAGGGCGCCAACCCGGTGCCCAAGGCCGGCTGGACGCTCAAGCTGCGCATGGAGAAACTCGCCCAGCCTTACGAGAGCCATGGCAAGCCGGTGACCGAGGGCCTGGCCGAGGTCTCGTGGACCGCCAACACGGAAGCCGACTGGCTGCAGGACGCCTGGTACGACGAGTTCGTCGTGCGCGGCACGCTGCCGGCAGAGGCGGGAGCGCTATGGTTCAAGGTCCGCCAGACCTGTGCCCAAGGCGAGTCGAACTGGGCCGCAGTGCCGGCCGAGGGAACCTCGACGCGGGGCCTGAAGTCACCCGCGGCCCTGCTGTTGGTGACGCCCAAGAAGTAGCGCGAGCATGGTCCTTGCTAAGCTGATTCCATGGCTTGGCAAGGACATCTCTCACTCGACTACCGCCTGGACGATCAAGGCGGCACCACGGCACTGGACCGCCACGATGGCCCGCTGCGCGTGCTGCAGCGGCTCTATCCGGAAGGGCCGGCCGTCTGCCACCACGTGCTGGTGCATCCACCGGGCGGCATCGTGGGCGGCGACCGGCTCGCCATCGAAGCGAATCTCGCCGAAGGCACACATGCCCTGATCACCACGCCCGGCGCCACCCGCTTCTACCGCAGCAGCGGCGAGGCGGCGACGCAGGGCCTGCGGGCCCGCCTCGCTCCCGGTGCCCGGCTGGAATGGCTGCCGCTGGAAACCCTGGTCTACGACGGCGCGCTGGCCGAGAACCGCCTCTCGTTCGAGCTCGCACCCGGTGCCGAAATGATGGGCTGGGACCTGCTGGCCCTCGGCCTGCCGGCCGCCGGCCAGGCCTTCCGCCGCGGCCACTACCAGCAGCACCTGGAGATTCCGGGCCGCTGGCTGGAGCGCGGCCGCATCGCCGCCGACGATGTGCTGCTGCTCGATTCCCCGCTCGGCCTGGCCGGCCACAAGGCCCTCGGCACCCTGTGGTTCGCCGCCGGCTCGGCGCTAACGCGGGAGCGGCGCGAGGCCTTGATCGATGCAGCGCGAGCCATCGCCAGCCCGCATCCGGTCGGCGTCACCGCGCCGGAAGACGGCCTCGTCGTGCTGCGCATGCTGGCCCCGCGCATCGAGCCCCTCTTTCAGCATATGTCGGAAGTCTGGGCACAATGGCGCGCGCTTGCCTGGGGCCTGGCCGACAGCCGCCCGAGAGTCTGGCGCACCTGACGAAGACCCACGAGGAGACACCGCATGAAATCCACCGTTGCTGCACTGGGCTTGATCGCCCTTGCCGCCAGCATCTCGGCCCAGACGCTCAGCTACCCGCCCACGCGCAAGGTCGACCAGCAAGACATCTATCACGGCCAACGCGTGGCCGACCCCTACCGCTGGCTCGAGGACGACAACAGCCCCGAGACCGCCGCCTGGGTCAAGGCCCAGAACGCGGTGACGGACAAGTTCCTCGAGGCCATGCCGCAGCGCCTGCCCACTCGCAAGCTCTACACCGAGCTCTACAACTACGAGAAATTCGGCATCCCCTTCAAGGAAGGCGGCCGCTACTTCTGGACCCGCAACGACGGCCTGCAGCAGCAAAGCGTCTACTACACGGCCGCCAAGCTCGGCGACAAGCCCATGGTGGCGCTCGACCCCAACACCCTCTCGAAAGACGGCACCGTCGCGCTGTCGGGCTTCGTGCCCTCGCCGGACGGCAAGCTGATCGCCTACGGCATCGCCGAATCGGGCTCGGACTGGCAGCGCTGGAAGGTGCGCGACCTGGCCACCGGCCAGGACCAGGCGGACGAAATCCGCTGGGTCAAGTTCTCCAGCGCCAGCTGGACGCCGGACGGCAAGGGCTTCTTCTATTCGCGCTACGACGAACCCAAGGCCGGCGCGGCCCTGACCGGCGCCAACTACTTCCAGAAGCTCTACTACCACCGCCTCGGTACGCCGCAATCGGCCGACCAGCTCGTGTTCGAGAACAAGGACGACAAGCAATGGGGCTTCGGCGCCGAGGTCAGCGATGACGGCAGCCTGGTCTACATCGGCATCTGGAAGGGTGCCGGCAGCAAGAACGGCATGGCCGTGTTGCCGCTGGCCAAGGGCAGCTATGTGGCCGGGACCAAGGTGCAGATCATCGACCAGAGCTTCGACGCCCAGTACCAGGCCGTGGGCAACGAGGGCAGCACCGTCTTCGTCAAGACCGATCAGGGCGCCTCGCGCGGCCGCCTGATCGCCATCGACCTGAAGCATCCCGAGCGCAAGGCCTGGAAGACCCTGGTGGCCGAGACGGCCGACACCATGACCGGCGCCCATGCTGTGGGTGGCCGCTTCCTCATCAGCTACCTGCGTGACGCCTCGACGCTCGTGAAGGTCCATGCCAAGAACGGCGCCTTCGTGCGCGACGTGCAACTGCCCGGTGTGGGCAGCGGCGGCGGCTTCGGCGGCAAGTGGAACGACAGCGAGACCTTCTTCAGCTACACCAGCCTGACCACGCCCTCGGAAATCTGGCGCTACGACGTGGCCACCGGCCAGGCCACGGTGTTCCAGAAGCCCAAGACCCCGTTCGAGGCCGAGCAGTTCGAGACCCGCCGCGAATTCGTCACCAGCAAGGACGGCACCAAGCTGCCCATCTTCATCGCCCACAAGAAAGGCCTGAAGCTGGACGGCACGAACCCGACCCTGCTGTACGCCTATGGCGGCTTCAACGTGGCCATGACGCCAACCTACGGCGTCACCGCCGCCACCTGGATGAAGATGGGCGGCGTCTACGTGATCGCTTCGCTCCGCGGTGGCAGCGAGTACGGCGAGTCCTGGCACGAGGCCGGCACCAAGCTGAAGAAGCAGAACGTGTTCGACGACTTCATCGCCTCGGCCGAATGGCTGATCGCCAACAAGTACACCCAGCCCTCGAAGCTGGCCGTGAACGGCGGCAGCAATGGCGGCCTGCTGATCGGCGCGGTGGTCAACCAGCGCCCCGAGCTGTTCGGCGCCGCCGTGCCGCAGGTGGGCGTGATGGACATGCTGCGCTTCCACAAGTTCACCATCGGCTGGGCCTGGGTGACCGACTACGGTTCGAGCGAAGACGCCGAGCAGTTCAAGGCCCTGCAGGCCTACTCGCCGCTGCACACGGTGCGCTCGATGCGCAACTACCCGGCCATCATGGTCACCACCGGCGACCATGACGACCGCGTCGTGCCGGCGCACAGCTTCAAGTACACGGCTGCGCTGCAGGCCGCCGACACCGGCCCGGCCCCGAAGATCATCCGCATCGAGACGGCCGCCGGCCACGGCGCCGGCAAGCCCACCTCCAAGATCATCGAGGAGCGTGCCGACATGCTGGCCTTCTTTGCCCACACCTTCGGCATGGACTCGAAGTAAGGGACAAACCTCGATAAGGCCAGTTTTTGCAAAGCGGTTTATTGAACCGCTTTTGAGGCCATCAATAAAAGCTGGACAGAGCGGCGTTCTTCGCCGCTTTGTCGTTTTCGGGCGGCGCGAAGATAGCTTCCATGCCAGCACAGCAACACACCATCTCAGTCGCCCGCCTCCAGGCCTTCCGGTTCTCCCCGAACCGGGCGCGACACTGACGGTCGCTGCACCCGGCACTCTCCCACGTTCATCAACGGCGCCCAGGCCGCGAGCTGCTAGCGGCTTGCTCTGCCCTGCGCTGTCACGGCGACGCACGCCGCAGCCCCATACCTGAGCCTCGGCTCCAGGCGTCCTTGGGCGGCGTCCACGCTCTTGAAGGCGGGTCTCGAAAGAGGCCCGCCTTTTTCTCTTTCGGACATGGCTTTCAGCCCCCACCGATTCGGGGTGCATGACAGGGAATCACCTGTCCGCCGGGCCAGACCGGGCTGCCGATAATCGCCCGCACTGACAACATCCGCCTCGCCGCGACGCTTGCGCCACGGCGCCCTTTCCCGATGCGACTCCCCAATCTGCTGGCCACCAGCCGTGGCCGCCTGGCGGCCTTCTTCCTGCTGTATGTGACCGAAGGCATTCCGCTGGGCTTCGCCGCAACGGCCGTGGCGGCTCAACTGCGCCGCCAGGGCGTGGGGCCGGCGGAGATCGGGGCCTTCGTGGCCTCGTTCTACCTGCCCTGGGCCTTCAAGTGGGCGTTCGGCCCCTTCATCGATGTGTTCCGCTCCAAGACCCTCGGCCACCGGCGTGGCTGGATCCTCGGCACGCAGATCATGATGGCCGTCACCTTGATGGTGCTGATCCTGGTACCGCTGCCCGCCAGCCTCGGCCTGTTCACCACCATCCTCTTGATCCACAACAGCTTCGGCGCCATGCAGGACGTGGCCATCGACGCACTCGCCTGCAACACGCTGAAGGAAGACGAGCGCGGCCTCGCCAACGGCCTGATGTTCGCCGGCGCCGCCGTGGGCCAGGCCGTCGGCAGCAGCGGCGTGCTGTTCCTGAGCAGCTGGTTCGGGTTCCAGCCGACCTTCATCTTCGTCGCGGCCTGCATCCTCGCCGTCACCGGCTTCGTCGTGCTGCCGATGAAGGAAGCGCTGGTCGATGGCGCGGACCGGGCAATGGGCGGCCTGCGCGGCGCTATGGCCGAGATGAAGAAGTTCTCGGTCGATGCCTTCCGCTCCTTCGTGGGCAGCAAGGGCGCGTTCTCGGGCGTGTTCTTCGCCATCCTGCCGGCCGGCGCGATGTCGCTGGGCCTCGCACTGCAGACCAATCTGGCGGTCGAACTCGGCATGAGCGACGACGAGGTGGGCTCGCTCACCGGCGTCACGCTCATCCTCTCGGCCGCCTGCATGGTGCTGGGCGGTTTCCTGTCTGACAAGCTGGGCCGCCGCTCGACGCTGTTCTTCTATACGCTGGG
The DNA here is from genome assembly GCF_030014915.1 of Pelomonas sp. V22. GTDB lineage: Bacteria > Pseudomonadota > Gammaproteobacteria > Burkholderiales > Burkholderiaceae_C > JAUASW01. The sequence continues at coordinate 198,245 of NZ_JAGIXS010000007.1, read as the reverse complement.
CATGAGCCCGCCGGTGCTCTACCTGATGTGGAAGCTGCAGCAGCATGGCTATGTGATGCCGCGTGAGCCGGGCGGGCCGGCCCAGCCGGAGCTGGTCACGGCGCTGTGGATCGCCTCACTTTGGTACAACGCCTTCCAGGGCTTGATGTACGGCACGCGCTCGGCCATCTACATGGACGTGACCAATCCCAAGGTTGCCGCCACCCAATTCACCGCCTACATGGCGATGCAGAACCTGGCCATCTCGATCGCCGCCAGCTGGCAGGGCATCGCGGCCGAGGCCTGGGGCTATCCGACGACGCTGCTGGTCGACGCCATCACCGGCGTGGTGGGCCTGGCACTCTTGCCGGCGCTGAAGAGGTCGGTCGAGTTCAATGACACGCTCGCTGTGGGCCGCGCCCGCAAGTCGGCCCTGGTGCTGGGCCTCTGCTGCCTGCTGTGGCTGCCCTGCTGGGCCAACATGGAACTCCTGGGCAAGGCCCAGCCCATCATGGGCACCTTCTACACGCTGGTGTTCGTGGCCTCGGCGCTGTTCCTGCTGGCTGGCCGCGAGGTGCTGGGCCAGACCGCCGGCGTGTGGCGCAGTGCCGCGCTGTGGACCGCGCCCCTGCTGCTCGCCATGCACGGCCGCTATCACCTGGACAAGCTGGGCTCGTTCCGCCCGGTGGCCGATGTGCTGGTCTACGGGGTCCCGCTGGTCGGCGGCATCGTGCTGCTGGGCCTGGCCTCGCGCGGCTGGCAGCAGCTGAACGAAGTGGAGACTGTCGCTCAGGGCGCCGACTAGAGCCCCCAGCTCAGGCCGCGCAGAGCAGTTCCTGCAGCGCCTGCTGGCGGATGCCGTAGAACTGCTTGATCGCCTCGATCTGCGCCAGCACCTCCTGGCGCCGCGCCTCGGGCTGCACGCCGGGGCGCTTGACCGCCAGGATCATCTTGTTCTTGCTGGTGTGCTCCAGCGCCACGAACTCGAACACTTGTGTGTCATAGCCCTCGGCCTCCAGCAGCAGGGCGCGCAGCGAGTCGGTCACCATCTCGGCTTCCTGGCCCAAGTGGATGCCATGCTGCAGCATGGGCCTGAGCTGGGTCGGCAGCTGCATCTGCGGCCGCAGCTGCTTGTGGCAGCAGGGCGAGCACATGATGATCTGCGCCCTAGCGCGCAGTCCGAGATGGATGGCGAAATCGGTGGCGATGTCGCAGGCATGCAGGGCGATCATCACGTCGAGCCGCGCGGGCGTGTAGCTGCGCACATCGCCCTGATCGAAGCGCAGGCCCAGGAGGCCGTGCTTCTCTGCCGCGCCTCGGCACAGGGCCACCATGTCGTCGCGCAGTTCCACGCCCACCACCTGCGCGTCCTTGCCCTGGCGGCTCAGCCAGTCGTGCATCGCAAAGGTCAGGTAGCCCTTGCCGGAGCCGAAGTCGGCCACGTGCACATCGGGGCTGGCGGCGAGTTGCGAGTTGTTGAAGGCGCTGGAAAAAATCTCGGTGAAGCGGTTGATCTGCTTCCACTTGCGCGCCATGGCGGGCACCAGCTGGCGCTCGCCCTTGAGCTCGTGGGTCAGCGCGAGGTCGGTCCAGAACGGGCTGTCGATCTGCAGCAGGCGCTGCTTCTCGCGGTCGTGGCCCTGCTGCTCCTCCTGGGCGGGTGCGGCGGCAATCTTGCCCACGCGCAGGCTGGGCTTGCCCTTGCGGCTGAAGGCCAGCTGCACCTCCTGGCTGCCGGCCACCAGGTGGGCGTTGTGGAACTCGGCGCCCAGCAGATCCACCAGCAGGCGCAGGGCCTCGGGGATGGGGTGGTTCTTGGTGATGTCGCGCGTCTGGTGCCGCCACAGGAAGGACAGCTGGCGCTCGCCGCGCAGTTGCACCTCGCGCAGCATCAGGCGCTGCAGCGTCTTGTCTTCGCCCACCGGCTTGCTGAGCACCAGCTTGGCGAACGTGCCGTCGGCGAGCGAAGTCTCCAGCAAGCGCATGAAGCGCTGCAGGGCGTCGGGGGCATCGGGGGCAAGCAGGTGGCTGAACATCGGGAGATCTTGGAGAGCGAGGGGCGGAAGCGCTAGAGATAAGCCCCGATTCTCGGTGATCGCCCCGCGCCTAGCATCGGCACATGAAAGCCCTGCTCGGCCTGACGGCCCTTTTGACGACCCTTTCGCTCATCGCCCCTGGCCTCGCCCAGACCCCAGCGAACACGCTGGGCATGGGCTTCGTGAAGATACCGGCCGGCGAGTTCCTGATGGGCAGCGAGGAAAGCCCCGAGAGCCTGGCGCGGGCCTATCCGCAACTGCCGCGCGAGCGCTTCGAGCTGCTGCAGGACGAGGGCCCGGTGCACAGGGTGCGCATCACCAAGGCCTTCTGGATGGGCCGGCACGAGGTGACGGTGGGCCAGTTCCGGCGCTTCGTCGAGGCCTCGGGCTATGTGCCGGAGTCGGAGGCCGACGGCACCGGCGGCTATGGCTGGCGCGCCGACTACGACCCGAGCACCACCCGGCGCGGCGATGCCTTCGAGGGCCGCGACAAGCGCTACTCCTGGCGCAACCCCGGCTTCCCGCAGGGCGAGGACCATCCGGTCGTCAACATCACCTGGAACGACGCAGCGGCCCTGGCCGCCTGGCTCACCAAGACCGAAGGCCGGCGCTACCGCCTGCCCACCGAGGCCGAATGGGAGTACGCGGCGCGCGCAGGCACACGCAGCCGTTACCACTCGGGCGACGACCCAGCCACGCTGCTGCAGGCGGCCAATCTCTTCGACGCCGACAGCGCCCGCTACTGGCCGCGCTGGCAGGCCATGGCGCTCAAGGGCAGCGACGGCTATGCCTTCACCGCGCCGGTGGGCCGCTTCGCGCCGAACGCCTGGGGCCTCTTCGACATGCACGGCAATGCCTGGGAATGGGTGTCGGACTGGCATGCCGACGACTACTACAAGCATTCACCGGTGGACGACCCGCAAGGCCCGGCAGATGGCGGCGTCAAGGTGAGGCGCGGCGGCTCCTGGCACACCTGGGCTTTCTATGCCCGCTCCAGCTACCGCAACTGGAATGCCCCCGACACCCGCTACACCCTGGTCGGCATGCGCCTGGTGCGCGAGGCCATGCCGGGCGAATGACGACCAGCACAGGTCTTGATGCAGCGCCATACTCGGCGCCTTCTCTTCTTTCCTCCTCATTCATTCCACGGAGCACGCTGCAATGATGATCAAGACCTGGATCTGCGCCGCCATGACGGCGGTGGCCCTGGTGGGCACGGCCCAAGCCGACGATGCCGCACTGAAGGCCGCCATCGCCGGCACACACCGCGCCGCAGCCAACAGCGCCCGCGACGCCTGGCGCCACCCGTACGAAACGCTGACGTTCTTCGGCATCAAGCCCGACCAGACCGTGGTCGAGCTGGCACCGGGCGGCGGCTGGTACACCGAGATCCTGGCGCCCTATCTGCGCGACAAGGGCACGCTGATCCTGGGCGCCGGCGTGGTGCCCACGGCCCCGGCCAACGCGCTGGCTGGCGTCGAGCGCCTGAAGACCCGCCTCGCGGCCAAGCCCGAGCTCTACGACAAGACCCGCATCGGCACCTTCGACGTGGCCCGCGGCGACACCAGCCTCGCGCCCGCCGGCAGCGTGGACCTGGTGCTGACCTTCCGCAACATCCACAACTGGATGGCCATGGGCGACGACAAGGTGGCCCTCGTCTTCAAGGGCGCCTTCGATGCGCTGAAGAAGGGCGGCGTGTTCGGCGTCGTCGAGCACCGCCTGCCGGCTGGCAAAGCCCAGGACGACAAGGCCCCGAGCGGCTACATGAGCACGGCCTACGTGATCAAGGCGGCCGAGAGCGTGGGCTTCAAGCTCGCCGCCAGCAGCGAAATCAATGCCAACCCCAAGGACAAGGCCGACCACGAAGGCGGCGTCTGGGCCCTGCCACCGACGTTCACCAACAAGGACAAGGACCGCGAGAAGTACGCAGCCGTCGGCGAGAGCGACCGCATGACGCTGAAGTTCGTCAAGCCCTGAGTGGCTGTTTCATTTTTCAGAGGAAGCGGGGCCGCAGGATGTATTCCATGCGGTCCCGGCAGCCCTGCCAGGCGGCGTAGGCGGGGCTCTTCATCGAGGCGATCACCAGTTTGGCTCGGCCGACCGAATCCAGTTCGCCCAGCGGTACCTTGGGCGACATCGCCTTGTTGAGCCCGTCCATCTCGGCAACGCAGCCAGGAATGTTGCCCCCGTCCACGTTGGTATCGCCGAGGAAGGACATGCCTCGCGCGATCAGAGCAGGCGTCACCACAGGTCGGAAGATGATCCATTGGTCCTTGGCGTTCAGCGCCGAAGAATACGCGTAGAACGCCTTGCCGGCCTCCTTGCAGCGCGTGGCATAGCACTGCCAGAAAGCCTCGCGGGACTCGCGCACATCGCCATCCATCTTCTCGATCAGGCGGATCAGGTCCCCAATGCCCTGCACCAGAGCAACAGCCCCACTCAGCATCTTGCCGTTGTCCTGCGCCTGTTGCTCCTCGGGTGTCATGGTCCAGGCCGGCTTGGGCTCGGCCGGCACATGCCGGTAGTACGGGCGACCCGGGTCGCCGCTGGGTCGGTCGCGCTCCAGATCGCTGGCGATCTTCTTCAGGAAGGCCGGATCGATCAGCGACTTGCCAGCCAGCTTCTCCGTCATGAAGGCCATCAGGAAAGTGCGGCCCTGCTTGAAACGCTGCAGCTCCACATTGCCCCAGCTGTCCATTTCGCGTTGCGCATCGTCGGAGGTTTTCAGCTCCATGAAGCGAAGGCGCCGGTTCATGCGGTAGTGGATGATCTTCTCGATGCGGTTGATCGCCGTCAGTGCCGGCCCACCGAGCCTGTTATCCCAGGCATCGAAGGCCGCCCTGCCGGCACCGCTCGCATTCAACCCGGCCGACTTCACGTAAGCCATTTGAGAAAGCCGGACCACGCGGTCGCCCAATGGGCCCTTCAGCAGGTCATTGAAGGGCCTGGAGTTGAGGCCGTCGATGCTGGATTCCAGGCGACTCAGTTCCGCTTCGATCTGTTGAGCCAGTTCACGCTCCTGCGCCACACTCATCGGTGGCAAGGCCCGCGCTTCGGCCTGCCAGGCCTGCACGGCTTCACGCGCGGAGCGCTGCTCTTCCGTTTCTCCCGAGGCCTTCAGCTCATCCTGGCGGCGCTGGAATTTTTGAGCCGAAGCCTGCAGCTGCTTCACAGCGTTCGGGCCCCAGACCAGCGTGACGGCCTCGCCCCAGGTCGCCGGGCACTGGTCAATCGCAATGTCGGCCGTCAAGCGGCCCATGGCGTAATCCTTCGAATCCTTGTCGGTGGCGAAGCTCAGGTCCGGCCGCCGGCCCTTCCAGAGCGATATCGCACGGAAATCGCTCTTGTCTGCCGGGTTGCGCCACTGGCAATCGATCCTGCGCGCCACGTCCTTCATGGAGTACAGGTTGATATTCATGTCGCGGTCGCGCGCGAACGTGAGCGGCCATTCGAGCTCGCTAGGGTCGAATTTCGTGGTCTCCAGCGCGATGATGAAGCGCGGCGGATCACTCGCAGCCGGCTCGGCGGCCTGGGCAGTGACGTTGATCACCGACAGGAATGCCAGGCAGGTCATCCAGTGGTTCAGGCTTGCCGTCTTCATCGAACGTTCCTTGCTAGCAGGGTTCAGGGATCGCTGGCGATCCGCGCTCTGCTGCAGGGTCCGCGTTTCAGGCGTAACTGAGCAAGGAGGCGTCCGCGCCGTCGAGATGGGGCAGCGTATTGAAAGTCAGCAGCGAATGCTTGCGGGCGGTGAACACGAATTCGGTGACTGCGCTATTGCGTATCCGCAGGTTCAGCTCGATGGCCGACTCCAGCGGCGTTGCCAAGACCTGACTGACTGCCGTGGAGATCGGCCCGCCACTGGAGACGATCAAGACCTGACCCCCGGCATGGTGCGCGCGGACGTGATCCAGCGCGCCGGCCACACCTGCCGAGAACTCAGCAAAGCTAGGCATGCCTGCCGGGGCGCTTTGCGCACGCATCCAGGCGAGCAAGCCGGTGCGCAGCAGGCGGAAGTGGTTTCTGACCTCCTCCGGCGTCTTCGGATGTGCAATCGGCCCGGGGTGGATGGCCTTGACCACCGCCTCGCTGTCGTACTCGTTCAGCCCGGGCCAGATGAGCGGCTCGGGCAGGCCGCCCAGGCCTTCCGCGATGCCGGCATAGCTCTGCGCATGGCGCTTCAGCGAACCGCGCAGCACCGCGTCGAAGCGCTGGCCGCGGGCCTTCCAGTAGGCCCCCAGGCGCCGGCATTGCTCAGCACCGAGAGGGCTGAGCTGGTCGTAATCCGCAGCGCCAAACGAGGCCTGGCCGTGGCGCACCAAGAAGAGGGTTCCCATGGGTGGATCATCACGCCGGCCGCCCCGCCGGGCTGTCACGGCCGCGACCGGTTAGAATCCCGCCCCAGACCGGACCTTCCAGGGTCCGGCTTCGCTTTTCACTCATCGGAGCCATCATGGGCAACAAGATCAAGACCGAAGCCGACCGCCGCGCCACCCCGCGCCTGGCCGGCACGCCGTCGCGCATGGGCGCCGGCCAACGCAGCAGCCTGGAGCGTGGTTCGCACACCCGCAGCAAGAAGAACCCGGGCAAGCGTCCCCATTCGGGTTGAACCCAGGGCCGTCAGGCCCTCAAGCTGTACCTACAGGCCCGCGCCGGTTCCGGCAGGGCCTGTACTATTTCCACCGTTCGAATTGAGCCCTGACCATGCTCCGCATCAACGAACTCCGCCTGCCGCTGAACCACGCCGAAGCCGACTTGCGCCCGGCCATCGTCCAGCGCCTCGGCATCGCCGACTCGGCCCTGAAGTCCTTCACCGTCTTCAAGCGCAGCTATGACGCGCGCAAGAAGACGGCGATGCTGCTGATCTACACGATCGACTGCGAGCTCGCCGATGAAGCCGCCGTGCTGGCCAGCCATCTTGGCGACCACCAGATCAAGGCCACGCCGGACACGAGCTACAAGTTCATCGGCCATGCGCCGGCCGACTTCTATGCCGCCGAGCGGCCGCGCCCCGTGGTCATCGGCTTCGGCCCCTGCGGCATCTTCGCCGCCCTGATCCTGGCCCAGATGGGCCTGCGCCCCATCGTGCTGGAGCGCGGCAAGGACGTGCGCCAGCGCACCAAGGACACCTGGGGCCTGTGGCGCGAGCAGCGGCTCGATCCCGAATCGAACGTGCAGTTCGGTGAAGGCGGCGCCGGCACCTTCTCGGACGGCAAGCTCTACAGCCAGATCTCCGACCCGCGCTTCCTGACCCGCAAGGTGCTGACCGAGTTCGTCAAGGCCGGCGCGCCGGAGGAGATCCTCTTCGTCAGCAAGCCCCACATCGGCACCTTCCGGCTCGTCTCGATGGTCATCAAGATGCGGGCCGACATCGAGGCCCTGGGCGGCGAGATCCGCTTCCAGCAGAAGGTGACCGACCTCTTGATCGAGAACGAGCAGGTGCGGGGCGTGACGCTGGAGTCGGGTGAACAGATCCGCACCGACCACGTGGTCCTGGCCCTAGGCCACAGCGCCCGCGATACCTTCACCATGCTGCACGAGCGCGGCGTCTACATGGAGGCCAAGCCCTTCTCGATCGGCTACCGCATCGAGCATCCGCAGAGCATCATCGACAAGGCCCGCTTCGGGCCGAACGCCGGCAACGAGATCCTCGGCGCTGCCGACTACAAGCTGGTGCACCACGCCAAGAACGGCCGCTCGGTCTACAGCTTCTGCATGTGCCCCGGCGGCACCGTGGTGGCCGCCACCAGCGAGCCGAATCGCGTGGTGACGAACGGCATGAGCCAGTACTCGCGCAACGAGCGCAATGCCAATGCCGGCATCGTCGTGGGCATCACGCCCGAGGACTACCGCCAGGACGGCAAGACGGATGGCAGCCTCGTCAATCCGCTGGACGGCATGGCCTTCCAGCGCATCTGGGAGTCACGCGCCTATGAGCTGGGCGAAGGCGGCTATCTGGCACCGGGTTCGCTGGTCGGCGACTTCATCAAGCGCCAGCGGAGCAAGGCTTTCGGTTCGGTCGAGCCGTCCTACAAGCCGGGCGTCACCTTGACCGACCTGCAGCAAAAGGGTCGCGGCAGCCTGCCCACCTATGCACTGGAAGCGATACGCGAGGCCCTGCCCGCTTTCGGCCGCCAGATCCGGGGCTTCGACATGGCCGATGCGGTGCTGACCGGCGTGGAGACCCGCACCTCCTCGCCGCTGCGCGTGACGCGTGGCAAGGACTACCAGAGCCTGAACATCCGGGGCCTGTACCCAGCCGGTGAGGGCGCGGGCTATGCCGGCGGCATCATGTCGGCCGGTGTGGATGGCATCGAAGTGGCCGAGGCCTTGGGCCGCGCCATGTTGGCGGAAGTCTGAGGTCGCTCAGCGCGGCTTGCCGCTCGAGGTCGGAACCGGGCCCAGGGCGCGGCCCGGCCGGTAGATGGGGCTGCGGGTACGGCTGGAATGGCGGCGCATGTAGCGGTTGACGGCCAGCACCGCCAGCGTCAGGCCTGCGAAGGCTGCCAGCGAGTTCTGCACGCCCCACAACGGCGCCTGGCTGTAGCGCAGCAGCATGTAGCTGACCGGCACCTCATAGCCCGGCGGATTCAGCGAGAAACTGACCACGCCGGCCAGCAATGAGCCCACGGCGGCAATGACGCAGCCCCCCACGCACCAGGCCGTGTGCGGATGACGCGCGCCCCCCCAGGGCCGCACCGTCAGCCAGGCCCAGGTCAGGCTGACCAGCAAGACCGGCAGCGCCAGGATCAGGGCCTCGCCGACTTGCACACCAAGGCTGCCGCGGACACCGAGGAAACTCACCCAGCTGTGCGGAATCCCGAGCGCGCCCAGGTACTGGCCCAGCGCCTGGGCCGTGAGGTACAGGCCCGCGCCCGCCAGGGATGAAAAGAATCTCCGACCACTGCGTCGCATGAATGGGGCCCGCTCCGTTGCTGTAGACCGATCGATAGCTGCATTCTGAGGGCCAGCCGCCTGTGTGGGGGACAGCGCGATCCCCAGGTCGCGCGGGATTCCTCCTTCATCCAGTGGAACTTCGTGAAAAAGTGCAAAGTCCGCCGCCGCCCCGATTGCGCAAACGACGGCGCCGCATCCAGCCGCTACCATCGCGCCGCCGCAGTCGCAAACCTTTTCGGACCTCCTCATGAAGTACCCCTCGCTGTCCTCCCTGGCCGCCGTGCTGGCCTCCGTCGCCACCCTGACCCTCGCCACCCCGGCCGCCGCGCAGAGCGTGCGCGTCGCCAGCTGGAACCTCGGCTGGCATGTCTCCACCGCCGAGCTGCCGGCCTGGCTGGCGCAATGCGGCAAGTCCTACCAGAAGAGCGCCAGCGATGGCGTCTGGCATGTCGTGCCCGAGGGCACGGCCGGCGCCACCGTCGGCTGGTTCATCAAGGAATCGCGCTCGCAGCTGGAGGGCGTGGACCTGTCCAGGATGCCGCCGTGCGGCGTCTATGAAGCGGCAGACCGCAGCAAGCTGGCCGTCACGCCGGCGGCTTGGGCCGAACGCAACAAGCACATCGCCGAGATCATCGAGCGCGACGTGCGGCCCGACGTGATCGCCTTCCAGGAAGTCTCCGGCACGGCCGCCGTGCGCGAGGCCCTGGGCACCGCCGCAGAGCGCTACGACGTCTGCTCCTTCGACGGCCGCTTCAAGGTCCAGCGTCTGGCCTTCGCCTGGCGCAAGGAGCTCGGGGCGGGCGAATGCCGCACCGAGGACGCGATGATCCTGCCGACCGTGGCCGACAAGGACCAGGTCCGCCCCGGCCTCGTGCTGACGCTCAAGACCGGCGACAAGCGCACCAGCTTCATGACCGTGCACCTGAAGTCCAGCTGCGTGAGCCCGCTGGACGGCCGTGGCCGCCTGGACCAGGACCGCACGAACGAGCGCTTCACCGACCCCTGCCCTGTCCTGCAGCGCCAGGTCGCACCCATCGAGGCCGCGGTCGAGAAGCTGGCTGCCAACGCCGAGCAGTTCATCGTGCTCGGCGACTTCAACCGCAACCTCTGGCATGAGGCCAACGAGGTCGAGGGCGCCAAGCCGCTGCGCAGCGATGGCTCGACCGACCTCGCCAAGCCGCTGCCGGCCGGCGTGAAGACACAAAACCTGTTCAAGGAAGTCTTCGACGGCGAGCCCGCCAACACCCGCGCCAGCCTGGTGTCACTCGAGTGCAAGCTCGAGCCCAAGCTGGCCGCGCTGTGCGAGCGCTCCAAGACCGAGGCCCTGAAGCGCGAAGAGATGGCACCACTGGGCGAGCCTTCGGGCCTCGGCTGCCGCAACGCCATCGGCCTCGATCATTTCGTGGTCTCGGAGCAGCTCAAGGCCAAGGTCTCAGGCGCTCAGAAGGTCGGTATCGGCGCCTCCGGCGAAAGCCTGGCCGCACCGGCCGGCAAGAGTGATCCGGTGCTCGGCACTTCCGACCACTGCCCCATCGTGATGAACGTGAACCTGCGCTGATCGATCACCAGACGGGCCGAGGCGCGCTCAGCCTTCGGCCTTCTCGTGCAACACGATCAGCCATTGGCCCTCGCCCAGCGCGTCGGGGTCCACGGCATGCAATGAGAAGCTGAGGCGCCGCTCGCTGCGCGCCACCAGGGCGGCGGCGCTCGGCCGCATGGCGGGGCACAGCTGCGGCAGCACGGTCAGCTCGCCCGGCTCGGCGCCCACACGGCGGCGCAGCACCTCCCGGTGCATCCACAGCAGCAGTTCGGGCGGCAGCCGGCCGCGCTCGAAATGCCCGCCGCTGAAGAACTCCGCCATCAGCGTGCGCGCCAGCGCCGTCTGCCAGACGCACCAGCCATCGGTCTCGCGCACGGCGATGCTGGCGTGGCCGAAGGCGTCGAGCGCGCTGCGCGGCTTGAGTGGCGTGCGGCGCAGATGCGCGGCCAGGCGCAGCAGCAGCTCGCGCGGCCGCACCGGCGCCACCAGGCAATCGCTGGCGCCCGCCTTCATCGCCGAGGCCGGCAGGCCCGCCTCGCCCGCCAGGCACAGCAGCAAGATGGGCACGGTACAGCCCGCTTCGCGCAGGCGCGTGAGCAGGCCGAGGTGCTTGGGCTCGGGCGCATCGAGCAGGATCAGCGCCGGCGCTTCCAGTTCGGCCGGCAGGGGCAGGCGGGGCGGCAGCACGGCCACGCTGTAGCCCGACTCCTCCATCGCATCGGCATGCGCCGCCCAGGCTTGGGGCAAGGCGGTCAGCAGGAGAATGCGCTCGCCATCGGCGCTCACCAGCGGCGCGCTGGGCAGGCCCGGCGCGAGGCTGGGGTCATCGTGGTCGTGAGGGTCGTGGGGCAGCGGCATGGAACGGTGGTCAGGCATCGCAGCACCCGATTGCAAGCCGCGTGCCGCCCTGCCAAGCTCGCTGGCATCCTTTGTGCGATGGAGCGGGCATGGACCTCACACCGAGAGAGCGCGACAAGCTCCTGATCTTCACCGCCGCCTTGCTGGCCGAGCGCCGCCAGGCTCGCGGCCTGAAGCTGAATTACCCCGAAGCCGTGGCCCTGATCAGCGCCAGCATCATGGAAGGCGCCCGCGACGGCAAGAGCGTGGCCCAGCTGATGAGCGAGGGCAAGACAGTGCTCACGAAAGCCGATGTGATGGAGGGGGTGGCGGAGATGATCCCCGAGATCCAGGTCGAAGCCACCTTCCCCGATGGCACCAAATTGGTGACCGTGCACCAACCCATTGCATGAATCCGGCCTGAGCCACGCATCAAGATGAACCATCGTCACCTCCCCCTCGTCCTGGCCCTCGCTGCGGGCACCAGCCTCGCGCTCGCCCATGCCGGCACCGACGGCGCCGCCCACCATGGCTTCGCCGAAGGCATGCTGCACCCGTTCACCGGCCTCGACCACCTGGCGGCCATGCTGGCCGTGGGCGTCTGGAGCGCTGGCACCCCGAACCGGCGCTGGCTGGCACCGCTGGGCTTCATGGCCCTGCTGGCACTGGGAGCGCTGCTGGGCCAGGGCCTGCCGGCTGTCGAGCCCATGATCGCCGCCTCGCTGCTGGTGATGGGCGCCCTCTTGATGGCACCGCGTCGGCCGCTGCTGGCGGCGCTGCCCATGGCCGGCTTCGCCCTGTTCCATGGCGCCGCCCATGGCCAGGAGCTGAGCGGCACCGCCGCGCTGCTCGGCATGCTGGCCGGCTCGGCCCTGCTGCATGGCGCCGGCATCGCGCTCGGCCTGGCCCTGCAGCGGGCCTCGCAGTGGCTGCCGCGCGCCGGTGGTCTGGGTATTGCCTTGCTGGGCCTCGGCCTGCTCGTCGCATGATCCCGGGCGAACTGTTCACCGACGGCCCCGACCTCCTGCTGAACCCGGGCCGCCGCACGCTCACGCTCCTGGTGGAGAACAGCGGCGACCGGCCCATCCAGGTCGGCTCGCACTACCACTTCGCCGAGACCAATGCCGCCCTGCGCTTCGACCGCGCGGCCGCCCATGGCATGCGCCTCAACATCGCCTCGGGCACCGCCGTGCGCTTCGAGCCGGGGCAGCAGCGCACGGTGGAGCTGGTGTCCTATTCGGGCTACCGGAGGGTCTATGGTTTTCGGGGATTGGTACAGGGGCCCTTATGAGCACGATCAGCCGCCGCGCCTACGCCGAGCAGTTCGGACCGACCGTCGGTGACCGCCTGCGCCTCGCCGACACCGCCCTCGTCATCGAGGTCGAGCAAGACCTGACCCTGCGTGCCGGCGGCTACGGCGAGGAAGTGAAGTTCGGCGGCGGCAAGACCATACGCGACGGCATGGGTCAATCGCAGCGGGTCAATGGTCCCGGCGCAGAAGATGCCGTCGACTGCGTGATCACCAATGCGCTGATCCTCGACCACTGGGGCATCGTCAAGGCCGACATCGGCCTGCGCGGCAGCCGCATCGCCGCCATCGGCAAAGCCGGCAACCCGGACGTGCAGCCGGGCGTGGACATCGTCATCGGCCCGGGCACCGAGGTGATTGCGGCCGAGGGCCTGATCGTCACGGCCGGCGCGGTCGACACCCACATCCACTTCATCTGCCCGCAGCAGATCGAAGAGGCCTTGATGAGCGGCACGACCACCATGATGGGCGGCGGCACCGGCCCGGCCACCGGCACCTTCGCCACCACCTGCACGCCGGGGCCCGAGAACATCAAGCGCATGCTGCAGGCCGGCGAAGCCTTCGCCATGAACCTCGGCTTCCTCGGCAAGGGCAATGCCAGCCAGCCCGAGGCGCTGCGCCAGCAGATAGACGCCGGCGCCGTGGGCCTGAAGCTGCACGAAGACTGGGGCACGACGCCGGCCGCCATCGACTGCTGCCTCTCGGTGGCGGAAGAAACCGACACCCAGGTGGCGATCCACACCGACACCTTGAACGAGAGCGGCTTCGTCGAGGACACGATGGCGGCCTTCAAGGGCCGCACCATCCACAGCTTCCACACCGAGGGCGCGGGCGGCGGCCATGCGCCCGACATCATGAAGGTGGTGGGCGAGGCCAATGTGCTGCCCTCCTCCACCAACCCGACGCGGCCCTACACGGTCAACACGCTGGACGAGCACCTGGACATGCTGATGGTCTGCCATCACCTCGATGCCGGCATCGCCGAGGACCTGGCTTTTGCCGAGAGCCGCATCCGCCGCGAGACCATTGCCGCCGAGGACATCCTGCATGACCTCGGCGCCATCTCGATGTTCAGCTCCGACTCGCAGGCCATGGGCCGGGTTGGCGAAGTGACGATCCGCTGCTGGCAGACCGCGCACAAGATGAAGCTCCAGCGCGGCCCGCTGCCAGGCGACACGCAGCAGCACGACAACGCCCGCGTCAAGCGCTACATGGCCAAGCTGGCGATCAACCCGGCACTGACCCATGGCATCGCGCATGAGGTCGGCTCCATCGAGGTCGGCAAATGGGCCGACCTCGTGTTCTGGCGGCCGGCCTTCTTCGGCGTCAAGCCCAGCCTGATCCTGAAAGGCGGCTTCATCGCGGCCGCCGCCATGGGGGACCCGAATGCCAGCATTCCGACGCCACAGCCGGTGCACTACCGGCCCATGTTCGGCAGCTTCGGCGGCGCCTTGCAGGCGGGCTCGCTGAGCTTCGTCTCGCAAAGCGGCCTCGCGGCGGCAGAGGGCTATGGCCTCAGGAAACCGCTCTCGGTGGTGCGGGGCTGCCGCACGGTGAAGAAGACCGACATGGTCCACAACGCCTACCTGCCGCGCATGGAGATCAATGCGCAGACTTACGAGGTTCGCGCCGACGGGCAACTGCTCAGCTGCGAGCCGGCCACGGTGCTGCCGATGGCGCAGCGCTACTTTCTCTTCTGACCTGCCGCACCTGCCCCTTCCATCGTCGCGCGAAGCCGCGTGCAGGTTCTCACGCAGACCGTGAGTCGCTTCCCCCAAGCCGTGACGCGGGTGCGTGGATGTGCATTTTTTGCGTTAGCGTTTTGGCACCTTCATTCCCAGGGAGTCTCCATGTCGCTGCTCAAACTCGGCCTCGCCCTCCTCTTGAGCCTTGCCAGCGCACTGGCGGTGGCAGAGCCGGCGCGCTCGCCCGAGCAACTGCTCGAACGCTGCAAGCAGGCCATTGCCAGCAAGGACATTCCTGCCTACCTCGCCCTCGTGATCCTGAACCGCGAGACCGACCGGGCGGGCGTCGAGGCGCAGTTTCGCCATGCGGTCCAGCAGCCCCTGCGCTCGGCCAAGCTGCTGCCGCTCTCCGTGTACCAGGCCAGCTACGAGCGGGCCATCCAGCGGGGCATGAAGCTCTCGGTGCAGGCGGAAGGCTGGATCGAGCTGGAGTTCGAGGCCGCCCGGCTGCCCGGCGGCGTGGTCGAGAAGGCCACGATGGTGCTGCTGTATGGTCGCAAGGATGGCGGCTATTTCCTGGCGTCTTGAAGCGCCATGTCGGGCACGCGATTTGCGTGCCGCACCGGCACAGCCCTCCCCTTTTCGCCCCGACCCATTGCCATGAACATCCGCATCGATGACCTGCGCGGCCCCGAAATCCGGGCCCTGCTCGAAGAACACCTGCGCCACATGCACGAGCTCTCGCCGCCCGAGAGCGTGCATGCGCTGGACCTGGACAAGCTGCGCCAACCCGAGATCACGTTCTGGACGGTCTGGGACGGGGAGCAGCTGATGGGCTGCGGCGCGCTCAAGCAGCTCTCGGCCAGCGAGGGCGAGCTCAAGTCCATGCGCACGCCCGCGGCGCTGCGTGGCCGAGGCGCGGCCCGCGCGATCCTGAACCACATCATCGAGACAGCCCGCTCACGCGGCCTCAAGCGACTGAGTCTGGAGACGGGCTCGCAGCCGGGCTTCGAGCCGGCTCGGCGTCTCTATGCCAGCGCCGGCTTCAAGTTTTGCGGTCCTTTTGCCGATTACCCGGAGGACCCCTACAGCGCCTTCATGACGCTGGAGCTCTGAAACAGGGGCGGCGAACCGCCGTACTCGCCGGATCCGGGCTGCTGCGGGCCGGATAATGCCGTCCAGCGACACCCCACCGAGGCAAACAGTCCCGCACAGCATGGAGCGATTGACCGAACAGATCGTGGCCTGGCACAACCGGCATCCGCTGGCCAAGCGGATCAGTGCCTTTGACGTGCACACGGTCGGCGTGATCGCCCTGCCCTTCATGCGCCAGAACCGGCGCCCGCCGCTGCCGGTGGAGCCGGTGCTGAGCCAGGAAGTCGACCCGCTGCACGATGCCGAGACCCGCGACGCGCTGGCCGAGGGCGGCGAAGGCGAGGACGAGGACGGCAGCAACGAGCCCGGCGCTTTCAGCCGCTTCGAAACCGAAAGTGCGCCGCGCAAGCTGCGCGGCCCGGCCTGGCTGCAGGGCCTGCAGAACCAGTGGTTCAAGCTGCACCGCCAGCGCTGGGGCAACCACTGGCAATGGCCAGTCTTCAGCGAAGACCTGATCCCCAGCCTGAGCGCCGCCCGCGTGGCCCGCTTCGCGCTGGACTACGGCTACAACGAAGCACCCGGCGACCCGCATTGGCCGCGCCGCACCGCCGCTGTGGACGAGGCCTATGTGGCCAAGGGCTCGGCCAAGCACCGGGGCGGCGCCTGGCCGTTCGAGCTCTTCCTGGTCAGCGCCGGCATCGATGCCGGCAGCTCCCGCACCCGCGTGCTGATCGGCCAGGGCATGGGTCGCAGCCTGATGCTTACCGGCCGGCGCTGCATCAGTCCGGTGCGCAGCGCCGTGGCCGCGCTGCTGCTGGTGGGTGGCCTGGCCTATGCCGGCTGGAGCTGGCTGCACCCGGCCGGCGAAGCGCCCGTGGCCGCCGAAGTCCCTGCGGCGCCAGCGCCTGTTCCAGCCTCCGCTGCTGACTCCGAGCCTGTGGCGGCACCCGCCTCTGCGGCATCAACCACGGCCGAGGCAGCATCGCAGCCTGCCTCCGCCGCCGCCGAAGCGGCGGCAACCTCATCGCCCGCCTCGGCGGCGGCCGTGCAGACCACGCCCGCCAGCGCCGTGCCGGCCTCGGCCCTGCCCGACCAGCCGAGCGGCCCGCAGCCCGACATCCGCCCGCGCCTGGTCCAGGTCAACCGCGCCGCCAGCGCGCCGCCGCTGCGATCTTCATCAGAAGCCAGCGCGCCCGCCGCGCCAGGCAAGGCAGCGCCTGTCGCTGAATCCAAAGCCGACAAGGGCGACAAGGCTGACAAGCACGACAAGGGCGACAAGCAAGAAAAATCGGACAAGGCCGAAGCCAAGCCCGACGCCAAGGCCACTGAGCGCAAGGTCGCGCCGGTGGTGCCACCGCTGAGCGTGAAGTCGGTCGCCCTGGTCGGCCCGCCCAGCGCCAAGCGCGCCGATGCAGAGGCCTACCTGGTCCGCATGAAGGACATGCTCAAGGGCATGACCCGCGAACCCGATGCGCTGCAGCTGCAGGTGATAGAGACGCCGGCCGGCTTCGTGCCCACGGTCTGGCCCTTCGCCACACGCGAGCAGGCGCAGCTGATCAATGCCACCATGATTGCGCGTGGGCTGAAGACCCGCGCCGTCGATTTCTGACCCCCGCCATGCTGACCATCAACAAGCTGATCCCCCGCAGCCAGGCCCTGGCCCCGGCCCTGCTCAAACGCGCGCCCGAAGTCGTGCTCGACTGGGACACCCGCCAGAAAAGCCGCTTCGACGCGCAAGACAGCCAGGGCCGCGCGCTCGCTGTTTTCCTGCCGCGCGGCAGCGTCGTGCGTGGCGGCGATGTGCTGGTGGCCGAGGACGGCTCCCTGGTCCGCGTGATCGCGGCGGAGCAGGCGCTGCTGGAGGTGCGGGCCTGCGCCGAGCATGGCCGCCCGTTCGACCTGATGCGGGCCGCCTATCACCTGGGCAACCGCCACGTGCAGCTGGCCCTGGAGCCCGAGCGCCTGCTGCTGGAGCCCGACCATGTGCTGGCCGACATGCTGCGCCAGATGCACCTGATCGTCACCGAGGTGAACACGGCCTTCGAGCCCGAGGCGGGTGCCTATGGTGGCGAAGGCCACGGCCATCACCACGGTCATGCCCATCCCCATGGAGCGGCGGCGCCCAAGCCCATCCCCATCAAGATCGCCGCGGCACCGCATGTGCACGGCCCGGGTTGCAAGCATTGATGAACGCCACGGCCTGGCTGCAACTGCTGCAGCTGGCTTCGCCGGCCTTGCCGGTGGGCGGCTTCAGCTACTCCGAAGGCCTGGAAGCTGCGGTCGATACCGGCCGGGTGAGCGATGAATCCAGCGCCCAGTCCTGGTTGATCGCTCAGCTGCAGCTCAGCCAGGCCCGCGCCGACCTGAGCGTCTGCGCCCGGGCCTTCGAAGCCTGGTCCAACGGCGATATGACGCGCATCGAGGCCTTGAACGGCTGGGTGCTGCAGACCCGCGAAAGCCGCGAGCTGCGCCTGCAGGCGGAACAGATGGGCCGCTCCCTGCTCGAATGGCTGCGCCACAAGCCCGGCGTGCCCGCCAGCGCCCTGCAGCAGCTGGCCGCCCTGCAGCCGGCGCCGAGCTGGCCGGTGGCCTTTGCCTTGGCCGCCCAGCAAACCGGTGCGCCGCTGCGCGAGGCCTTGCTGGCGGCTGCCTTTGCCTGGGCCGAGAACGTGGTGGCCGCCGCGATCAAGGCCGTGCCGCTGGGCCAGGTGGCCGGGCAGCGCATGCTGCAGGCACTCGGTGAGGCGATTCCGGCGGCGGTCGACGCGGCCATCCGCTTGAAGGATGAAGAACGCCAGGCCTTCGCGCCCATGCTGGCCATCCTGTCGGCGCAGCACGAAGCGCAGTACTCGCGCCTGTTCCGCTCCTGAGGCTGCGGCGCGTCAGCCGCCCAGCATGCGCAGCGCGGCTTCCAGCTGCTCGGTGGGCTCGCGCTTGAAGCCCGAGCGGGCATAGCGCTGCAGGCGGCCGATCACGAAGCTCACGAACACCGAGGCCTGGGCATTGGCCGCCACCGTGGGCGTGCTGGAGCCGGCCTCCTCGGCGGCCTGGCGCAGGCATTGGCGCATCGAGGACTCGATGCGGTCGAAGAACTGGTTCATGCGCGCCACCAGGCGCTCGTTCTCGTACACCAGGGCGTCGCCCACCATCACGCGGGCCATGCCGGGGTTGCGCTCGCCGAACTGCAGCAGCACCGAGACGATCTTCTGCGCCTGGGCAAGACCTGACCCCTCGCGCTCGGTGATCTGGTTGACGAGGGTGAAGATGCTGCTCTCGATGAACTCGATCAGGCCTTCGAACATCTGCGCCTTGCTGGCGAAGTGGCGGTACAGCGCGGCCTCGCTCACCTCGAGCCGGGCGGCCAGCGCCGCGGTGGTGACACGGTCCGCCCCCGGCTGTTCCAGCATGCTGGCCAGGGTCTGCAAGATCTGCGTCCGGCGCTCGCCCGGCTTGGGCCGGCGGCGCGGTGCGGCCTCGGCAGCCGCAGGCACGTTGCTATCGCTTTGGAGGGGGCTGGCGTCGGACATTGCGGACGATTCTTGCACAGCCGGATGACGCCTCAGGCCAGGTTCCGCCCGGGCTTCAATCGCGCAGCCAGCCGAGGCGCCGCGCCTCGTAGATCGCCTCAACCTTGCTGCGCACCTGCAGCTTGCGGTAGGTGCGTTTCACATAGGTCATCACCGTGTGTGGCGAGACCTGCATGAACTGGGCGATCTCGTCGAAGGTGAAACCCTTGGCCGCCAGGTGCAGCACGCGCGACTCCTGCTCCGACAGCGCCACCGCCGCTTCATCACCCTGAGGCAACGCTGCGCTGGTCAGGTGCGGTGCCGAAGGCGCCAGGCGCATCAAGAGGCGACGGGCGATCACCGGGCTGATCGGGCTGCCGCCGGCGCGCAGCGAGCGCAGCTGGGTGGGCAGCTCCAGGGCCAGGGCGTCTTTCAGCAGATAGCCGGTGGCGCCGGCCTCGATGCTGGACAGCACATGCTGCTCGTCGCCGAAGACCGAGATCACCATCACGTCGCAATCCGGGTGGGTGGCGGCCGCATGGCGTATCAGTTCGATACCACTGCCGCCGGGCAGGTCCAGGTCGACCAGCAGCACATCGGGCCGGTGCAGGTCAAAGAGCTGGCGGCCGCTCGGCAGGTCCTGGGCGATGCCCAGCAACTGGATGTCTTCGCTGCCAGCCAGCGCATGGGTGAATGCATCGCGGAACCGGACCTGGTCTTCAACAATCAACAGCGAAAAACGGGACATGAGGCAATCGTTTCAGGGAAACGGCGATTCTCGGGGGCGAGGCGATGGAAACAATGCGAGTCCACCCGGAGCCAGGGGGGCTCCCCCCAAGTTTGAAGTGAGGGTAAATCGGGGGCGACCTCAGTGCGACTTGATCATCGTCCCGTACGCCTGGTCCGAGAGGATCTCGAGCAGCATCGCATGCGGCACGCGGCCGTCGATGATGTGGACGGCATTGACGCCGCTCTTGGCCGCGTCGATGGCACCGGCGATCTTGGGGATCATGCCGCCGCTGATCGTGCCGTCCGCCACCAGCTCGTCGATGCGGCGCGGCGTCAGCTCGGTCAGCAGCTGGCCTTCCTTGTCCAGCACGCCGCGGATATTGGTCAGCATCAAGAGCTTCTCGGCCTGCAGCACGGTGGCCAGCTTGGCGGCCACCACGTCGGCGTTGATGTTGTAGCTCTCGTTGTTCTCGCCGAAACCGATGGGGCTCACGACCGGGATGAACTGGTCGTCCTGCAGGGCCTTCACCACGCTGGGGTCAATGGAGACGATGTCGCCGACCTGGCCCACGTCGTGCTCCTTGGTCGGGTCGTCCTTGTCGATGATCTTCAGCTTCTTGGCGCGGATCATGCCGCCGTCGCGCCCCGTCAGCCCCACGGCCTTGCCGCCGGCCGCATTGATGAGGCCCACCACGTCCTGCTGCACCTCGCCGGCCAGCACCCACTCGACCACGTCCATGGTCTCGGCGTCGGTGACGCGCATGCCCTGGATGAACTCGCCCTTCTTGCCCAGCTTGCTGAGCAGGCCCTCGATCTGCGGGCCGCCGCCATGCACCACCACAGGGTTCAGGCCCACCAGCTTCAAAAGCACCACGTCCTCGGCGAAGTCCTGCTGCAGGGCCGGGTCGGTCATCGCATTGCCGCCGTACTTGATGACGATGGTCTTGCCATGGAACTTGCGGATGTAGGGCAGGGCCTGGGACAGGATCTCAGCCTTGTCGCGCGGTGCGATGTGGGAGACGTCGGTGGCGTGGGGATCGGGCACGTTCTTCATGGCTACAGCACTCAAGCAGGAGATTGCCAAAGATTGTAGGCGGCGCCCGGTGACAATCGCCGCCATGCAAGTCAGCGCCTATCTGAAGCTCTCCGTCGCCGTCGCCCTGCTCACCATCGTGCTCAAGACGGCAGCCTGGTGGTGGACCGGCTCGGTCAGCCTGGCGGCCGACGCCCTGGAGTCCCTGGTCAACCTGGCCGGTGCCATGTTCGCCCTGGCCATGGTCACGGTGGCCGCGCGTCCGCCGGACGAAGACCACCCCTTCGGCCACCACAAGGCCGAGTTCTTCTCCAGCGGCTTCGAAGGCGTGCTGATCATCGCGGCCGGCCTCGGCATCCTGTGGGCGGCCGGCCACCGCTTCTTTGACCCGCAGCCGGTGGAGAGCCTCGGCCTCGGCCTGCTGCTCGCCATCGTCAGCTCGGCGCTCAATGGCGCCCTGGCCTGGGCCATGCTGCGCAAGGCACGCGAGCACCGCTCGATGGCGCTGGAGGCCGATGCCCGCCACCTGATCACCGACGTCTGGACCTCGGCCGGCGTGGTCGTGGGCCTGGTCGGCGTGATGTTCACCAGCTGGCTGTGGCTGGACCCGCTGCTGGCCGTGCTGGTGGCACTGAACATCCTGTACGAGGGCGGTGCCCTGGTCTGGCGCAGCTCGCAGGGCCTGATGGACGAGGCGATGGATGCCGAATCGCTGGCCCGCGTCGATGAGGTGCTGGAGGGATTTCGTCACCACACGGTGCGCTTCGACCACCTGGTCAGCCGCAGCGCCGGCCAGCGCTGCTTCGTGGACCTGCACATGCACATGCCGAGCGACTGGTCGCTGGGCCGCGCCGCCGCCGTGCGGGCCTCGGTGGAGCAGGCCTTGATGAGTGCCGTGCCGGGTCTGCGCGCCACCATCCAGCTGCTGCCGATGGACGTGGAAGCCCACTTTGATGACCCCAAGGATTTGATTTGATCGCCTTGATTCAA
Source organism: Pelomonas sp. V22 (assembly GCF_030014915.1). Classification (GTDB taxonomy): domain Bacteria; phylum Pseudomonadota; class Gammaproteobacteria; order Burkholderiales; family Burkholderiaceae_C; genus JAUASW01. Next base: position 176,609 of record NZ_JAGIXS010000007.1, on the reverse strand, counting down.
CGCGTGCGCGAAGCCCGTGTCGACGTGGCCGGCGCCACCATCGGCAGCATCGGCCCCGGCCTCTTGCTCCTGCTCTGCGCCGAGCCCACCGACACCGAGGCCCTGGCTGAGAGGATGATCGACAAGGTCTTGAAGCTCCGCATCTTCAGCGACGAAGCCGGCAAGATGAACCGCAGCGTGCAAGACATCGCCGGCGGCTTGCTGATCGTTTCGCAGTTCACGCTGGCAGCTGATGCCAGCAGCGGCAATCGGCCGAGCTTCACCGGCGCCGCGCGGCCCGAGCTGGGCCGACACCTGTACGAGCACGCGCTGGCCTACGCGGGCCGCCAGCACCCGGACGTGCAATGCGGCGAGTTCGGTGCCGACATGCAGGTAAGCCTCGTCAACGATGGGCCGGTGACCATACCGCTGCAACTGCGCTGACAGCCCCGTCTTGGCTGGCGGCACAATCCGCCGCCATGCATGTGCTGATCATCGAAGACGACCTGGACCTCGGCCGCGCGCTGCAGCAGGCGCTGCGCAGCGAGGGCTTCACGAGCGAGTGGCGGCGCCTTGCCAGCGATGCGCCGCAAGCCGGCGAACTGGCCGACTATGCCTGTGTGCTGCTGGACCTCGGCTTGCCCGATGGCAGCGGCTTCGAGCTCTTGCATCGCTGGCGCCAGGGCGGCGCGCAGACGCCTGTGCTTCTGATCACCTCGCGCTCCGGCCTGGACGAGCGGGTGCGCGGCCTCGATGGCGGCGCGGACGACTACCTGGTCAAGCCCATCGCCATGCCCGAGCTGCTGTCGCGCATGCGGGCCGTGCAGCGCCGCTATGCGCAGCAGGCGAGCAGCAGCTGGCGCATCGGTGAGCTGGAGATCCATCCCGCCGCGCGCACGGTGCAGTTGGCCGGTCAGCCGATTGAGCTGTCGCCGCGCGAGTTCAGCATCCTCGTGGAGCTGGCCCGCGAACCCGGCCGCGCCGTGGCCAAAGGCGCCCTCGCCCAGCGCCTGGAGCCACTCGGCGAAGCACTGGACTTCAGCGTGCTGGAGGTCCATGTCTCCAACCTGCGCAAGAAGATTGGCGCCGAGCGCATCCGCACGCTGCGCGGCGTGGGCTATCGGCTGGAGAAGCCCTGATGTTGTGGCAACGCCTGTTCGGGCCCAGCCTGGCCCGGCGCCTGATCGCCTCGCTGCTGCTGGCCTTCGTGCTGGTCTGGATCGCCCTGCTACTGCTCTACTGGCAGCGCCTGACCCAAGGGCGCGAGGCGCAGGTGCAGCGCACGGTGACCCAGGTGCTGGCCCTCCTGAAGCCCGAGCAGACGGGCGCCGAAGCTGCATTGCGCGCGCGCACGGTCGACGAGCTCTCGCGCCAGGAGCTGCGCGACGCGGGCCAGTCCACGCGCGCCGGCTTCATCCTGCGCGATCTGCAGCGCCCCGGCGACGAGCCGGTCTACATCGCCGACCAGTTGCAAGGCCTGGAACTGCGCTGGAGCCCGGACGGTACTTGCGAACTGCGCGGCCAGCCCTGCATCAACCAGGCCCGCAGCAATGCCCGCTGGGAGCTGCGCCGCATCAGCCTGCCCATGGGCGACGGCGAGGTCTTCGCCGGCATCCACCAGGCGCTGCTACCGCTCTTGCTGCTCAGCTTTCCGCTGATCCTCTTGCCGCTGTGGCTCGCCGTCTCGCGCGGCCTCTCGCCCTTGAACCGGCTGAGCCGCGTGCTGGGTCAGCGCAGCCCCGATGACCTGAGCCCGCTGAAGCTCGACCTGCGCTACCGCGAACTGCAGCCCTTGCTGAGCTCGCTGCAAGGCCTGTTCGCCCGGCTGCGCGGCCACCTGGAGCGCGAGCGCGCTTTCGTCGAAGACGCCGCCCACGAGCTGCGCACGCCGATGGCCCTGATTGGTACGCAGGCCCATGTGCTGAAGCGTGCAAGCTCGGAGGCCGAACGCGAGCAAGCCGGCCGCCAGCTCGATGCGGCGGTGGACCGCGCCTCCCACCTGGTCCAGCAGCTGCTCGCCCTAGCCCGCATGGAAGCCGCGACCGCGCCGGCCCTACAGCGGCTCGATCTGGCCGAGTGGCTGCGCGAACAGTTGCTGCTGCACATGGCCGGGGCGGACGAAGCCGGCATCGAGCTGAGCCTCGAGGCGCCCGATCAACTGTGGTGGCAGAGCGAGCCGCAGGCCCTCGCCTCCATCGTCGGCAACCTGGTCGAGAACGCGCTGCGCTATGCGGGCCGCGGCGCGAAGCTGGAGCTGCAGTTGCAGGCGGTCGAGGGTGGCGTGGAGCTGGTCGTGCAGGACGACGGCCCCGGCATCGCACCCGAGGACCAGTCCCTGCTCTTCACGCGCTTCCATCGCGGCCGCCAGCAAGGCGGACCGGTCAGCGGCTCCGGCCTGGGCCTGTCCATCGTCCAGCAGGCCTGCCTGCGCCTCGGTGCGCGGCTGAGCCTGGAGAGCCCGCGTGCCGATCTGTCGGGGCAGCGCGGCTGCGCGTTCAGGGTTCTCCTGCCGGGCTGAACAAGCTCAGCGGCTGCTCGCCACGCTGCGAACGAACTCGCAATAGCGCTCCATGGCCTCCTTGCGCGGCAGCATGGTGTCGTGCGTGGCCTCGGGCAGCAGCAGGAAGTCCTTGCGCGCGCTGGGCACGGCCTCGAACAGCTGGCGGCCCAGCTCTGCCGGTGAGGTCTGGTCCCGGCTGCCGGCCAGCATCAGCAGCGGGCCCTGGTAGCGACCGAGCGCCTGGCGGTTGTCGATGCGGGCCATGCCCTCGCTGAGCTGCAGCCGGATCAGCGGCGCCAGCAGGCCGGCTCGCTGCCCCACGGCGTACTCGGCCATGGCCCGCGGGCTGGGCGCGGCGGCGGCCAGTACCAGGCCGTCGAGCGGGCGCTGGCTGGCCACCTGCCCGGCCATGAAGCTGCCGAGTGAGTAGCCATGGACCACCAGCTTGCCGCCCGGCTGCTGCAACTGCCGCACATGGTCGTAGATGCGCAGCGCATCGGCCGCCATCAGCTCCGGCGTCGGCTGGCCCGGGCTGCGGCCATAGCCGCGGTAGTCGAACATGGCGATGTTGACCGGGCAGGCCGCCAGCGCCTTCACGACCGGGGCGCCGGCGTCGTCGAGGTGGAAGAGGTTGCCACCGTAGAACAGCACCGTGGCCACGGCATCGGGGCGCTCCAGCAGGACGCCGTTCAGCTCGGTGCCTTCGGTCTTCAATTGCAGCGGCGTGACGCGGGCCTGCGGCAGCAGGCTGGCCAGTTGCTGCTCATCGAGCGGCGCCTTGGCCTGGAAGCCGGTCACCCGGTCCGGCTTGATGAATTCTCGGTCGGGCAGGTTCACCGTCTGGCAGGCGGCGAGGGACAGCAGGCCGGCGAGCATCAGCAGGCGGCGGGCCAGGGCAAGGATCGTGGCCATGGTGCGGGGCTTGGTCGGTTGAACACAGGACCGCGATTCTTCGAGGCCAAGCTTCAGCCAAGCCAAAGATCCGACTTGCCATGCTGCACCGGCAAACGCCGGCGCATGACCTGACTCCTGCGTTCTGTCGGGCCGATTTGCAGCCCGTCAACGACCGCTCCACTCACGCGTTGGCACTCGGCACAATGCGCCGCGTTGAAGCAACCTTCTTCATCAACAAACCGAACCCGGAGGAGATAAACCCATGAGCAAGACCACCACCTTCCTGAGCGGCGCCGCCGCCAGCGCCACAGCCATCATCGCCATCACCCTGCTGACTGGCGCCAAGGCGCCACCGGCCAAGTTTGAGGAGATCGACGTGGGCCGCATCAATGTGCGCGAGCCGGATGGCACGCTGCGCATGGTGATCTCGAACAAGGCTCAGTATCCCGGCGACTTCCAGCAGGGCAAGGAAGGCGCGCGCCCGGATCGGGCCGACAAGGCCGGCATGCTGTTCATCAACGACGAAGGCACCGAGAACGGCGGCTTCATCCAGAAGGGCGTCGTCGGCCCTGATGGCAAGGTCAACGCGGGATTGAGCCTGACCTTCGACCGTTTCCGCCAGGACCAGGTGATCCAGCTGCTGCATGCCGAGCAGGGTGGCACGGCCACCAGCACGCTGGTCATCAACGATGAGGCCGACGGCCTGCAGATGGACGTCAAGCAGCGCAGCGAGCGCATGGCCGAGATCCGCAAGATGGAACCGGAGGCCCGCAAGGCCGCCATCCAGGAAATGCGCGACAAGGGCCTGCTCGCCGCTAACCGCGTGCGCCTTGGCACCACCGCCGGCAAGTCCTCGGCCCTGATGCTCAGCGACGCCAAGGGCCAGCCGCGCATGCTGTTGATGGTCACCCCCGAGGGCAAGCCCAGCATCCAGATGTTCGACGACAAGGGCCAGCCGGCCAAGACCATCGACCTCGAGTCGAAGTGAACGGCGAGCGCCGCAGCGCGGCGCTCGCTCAGTCGAACTTGCGCAGATCCTCGATCACCCGCCCGTCGTTGGGCAGGCTGCCGGGCTGAATGAAGTCAACCTCGGCCCGCAGCTTGGTAATGTCGCGCACCGCCTCCGCCACGCGCGACTGCAAACCCTCGGGCGCTGCACCGGCCAGCTCGGCTTTCAGCGTGAGCCGGTCGCTGGCCATCTCGCCCTCCACCACCAGGCGCAAGCGGCCCAGCTCGGGCAGGCGCTTGGCGATCTCGCCGACCTGGCTCGCATGGACGAACATGCCGCGCACCTTGGCGCTCTGGTCGGCCCGGCCCATCCAGCCCTTGATGCGCTGGTTGGTGCGGCCCGTGGGGCAGGCGCCGGGGAGCACGGCCGAGAGGTCGCCGGTGCCAAAACGGATCAAGGGGTAGTCGGGATTCAAAGTAGTGACGACCAGCTCGCCCACCTCGCCCTCGGGCACGGGGTCGCCGGTGCCCGGCCGCACGATCTCGACGATCACGCCCTCGTCGATCACCAGGCCTTCACGGGCCTCCGTCTCGTAGGCGATCAGGCCGATATCGGCCGTGGCATAGCACTGGTAGCCGGTCACGCCGCGTTCGAGCATCCAGTCGCGCAGGCTGGGCGGGAAGGCCTCGCCGCTGAGCAGGGCCCTCTTGATGGGCAAGACCTGACCCTCGCTCTTGTCCAGCAGGATCTTCAAGAAGCTGGGCGTGCCCACATAGCCCGTCGGCCGCAGCTCGCTGATCGCCTGCAGCTGCAGCTCGGTGTTGCCAATGCCGCCGGGGAAAACGGTGCAGCCGATCGCGTGGGCGCCGGTTTCCATCAGCGAGCCAGCCGGCGTCAGGTGGTAGGAGAAGCTGTTGTGCAGCAGCTCGCCGGCCCGGAAGCCGGCGGCATGCAGGGCACGGGCCACGCGCCAGTAGTCGGGGCGCGCACCTTCCGGCTCGTAGAGCGTGCCGGGCGACTGGAACACGCGGCGTGCCGCGCCCCAGGCGATGGCGGCGAAGCCACCGAAGGCGTCCTCCGTGCGCCCGGCCTGCTGGCGCGCCAGCAGTTCGTGCTTGCGCGTGACCGGCAGGCGGGCCAACAGCGCACGGCTGTCGACACGCTCGGGCGCGTCGGCGAGCAGCTCGGCATAGGCACGCGTGCGGCTGCGGGCATGGCGCACCTGGCGCTCCAGCGCCTGCATCAGCGCCTGCTCGCGCAAGGCCGGGTCGCGGGCTTCCAAGGCGTCGTAGAACTCAGTCGTGCTCATCGCCCCACCCCGCCAGGCTTTTCTTCACCGAGGCCACGAAGTCGCGCAACTGGGCGCTGTCCTTCAGCAGCTTTTCATTCCACTCCGGTGTGCGCGAAGGCCGCTTGACCAGGGCGACGCGCAGCTGTGCGCCATCGATGGCCGCCCGGGCCATCACCATGCCTTTGCGCTCGAAGCGCCCTTCCCGCTCGGCCAGCCCGAGCTCGCGCAGATCGCGCTTCAGCCGCTGCAATGCCTCGTCCGGTTTGAAGTGCGGAAGAGCAGGGATCCAGTCTTCATCGTTACTCATGGCATGTCGTGTCCTGATCAAGCGGCTGCCGCGGATCCGGCTTTGCCGGGCCGTCGGCTGCGCCCCCTTGAGGGGGCCGGCGAAGCCGGTAGGGGGTGGGCTAAGCAAGCCAGCGCTTGCGGCGCTTGTAGCTTTTGACGTCCTTGAAGCTCTTGCGGTCGCCGCCGCCGACGCCGAGGTAGAACTCCTTGACGTCCTCGTTCTCTCGCAAGGCCTTGGCCTCGCCGTCCATCACCACGCGGCCGCTTTCGAGGATGTAGCCATAGTCGGCATAGCGCAGCGCCATGTTGGTGTTCTGCTCGGCCAGCAGAAAGGTCGTGCCCTCCTTGCTGTTCAGGTCCTTCACGATCTCGAACACCTCTTCGACGATCTGCGGCGCCAGGCCCATCGAGGGCTCGTCGAGCAGCACCATCTTTGGGTTGGCCATCAGCGCGCGGCCGATGGCGCACATCTGCTGCTCGCCGCCCGAGGTGTAGGCCGCCTGGCTGGTGCGGCGGGTCTTGAGCCGAGGGAAGTAGTTGTAGACCTTCTCCAGGGTCGCGTTGACCGCCGCCTTGCCGTCGGTGCGGGTGTAGGCGCCGGTCATCAGGTTCTCTTCGATGCTGAGGTGGGCGAAGCAATGCCGGCCTTCCATCACCTGGATCACGCCGCGATTGACCATCTCGGCGGTGGAAAGCTTCTCGATGCGCTCGCCACGCAGCTCGATGCTGCCCTTGGTCACCTCGCCGCGCTCGCCGGCCAGCAGGTTGGACACGGCCCGCAAGGTCGTCGTCTTGCCCGCGCCATTGCCGCCCAGCAGCGCGACGATGCCGCCCTCGGGCACTTGCAGCGACACGCCCTTGAGCACCAGGATCACATGGTTGTAGATGACTTCGATGCCGTTGACGTTCAAAAGAATATTGCTCATACGCCGCCTTTGACTCTTTGAAGCACCGCGCGCGGCGCTTCAAAGAGGACTCCGCTGGAGTCCTCGTGCGGGATGGATCAGGACTGGCAGTCTTCCGGTGTACGACGGGTCAGCTTCTTCTCCGCCGCGTACTTCTCAGCGGTCGCCTTCACCATCGGCTTCAGGATCTGCTCATCGGCCTGATACCAGTCGCCGACGAAGTTCCACTTCTTGCCGTCCCAGGTGTGGACGCGCGCCCAGCTGGAGCCCATGTGATCGACGCAAGACGTCGAGACCGGGCGCATCACGCCGGCGAGGCCAAGGGCATCGAGCTTCTTCTGGTCGAGTGCCAGGTTCTCCAGGCCCCAGCGCACCTGCTCGCCGTTCATGACCTTGCCCTTGCCGAAACGTTCCTGCGCGCGCTTGACGCCTTCGACGCCCAGCATGGCCGAGAGCAGACCGCGCATGTAGAGCACCTGGCCGACTTCTTCCTTGGGGCCCGTGCCCTGGTTCTTGGCATGCAGCTCCTTGAGGATGTCCTGCACCACCTTGGCCTGCGGTTCGGCGCCATGCTGGATGGTCACGGCGCTGTAGCCCTTGGCGCCATCGCCCACGTCCTTCACATCAGGCTCGGCACCGGCCCACCAGACGCCGTACATCTTCTCGCGCGGGAAGCCCGTGGCTTGCGCTTCCTTCAGCGCGGTGGAGTTCATCACGCCCCAGCCCCAGAGGAACACATAGTCCGGTCGGCTCTGGCGCACCTGCAGCCAGGTGGCCTTCTGCTCGACGCCGGGGGCCGTGACGGGCAGGAGTTGCAGCTCATAGCCATGCAGCTTGGCGCGCTCCTGCAGCAGAGGGATCGGCTCCTTGCCGTAGGGGCTGTCGTGATAGACCAGGGCGACCTTCTTGCCCTTCATCTTGTCCCAGCCGCCCTCCTTCTTGGCCACGTGCTGCAGCAGCACGTCGGCTGCCACCCAGTAGGTGCCGAGCAGCGGGAAGTTCCATTTGAAGACGCCGCCGTCCTGGCTTTCGCTGCGGCCGTAGCCGGCGGTGATCAGGGGGATCTTGTCGCCGGGCGCCTTCTCGGTCAGCGCAAACGTGGCGCCGGTGGAGAGCGGCTGGAACAGCGTGGCGCCCTTGCCCTTCAGGCGCTCGTAGCATTCCACCGAGCGGTCCGTCGCGTAGCCGGTTTCGCATTCCTCGTAGCTGATCTTGACGCCGTTCATGCCGCCCTTGGCATTCACGAGCTTCAGGTAATCCACATAGCCATTGGCCCAGGGCGTGCCATTGGGCGCATAGGCACCGGTGCGGTAGACCAGCACCGGGAAGAACTGCTCCTTGGCCTGGGCCAAGGCATCGGTAGCGAGGGTAGTCAGGCCGGCGGCGGCCACCGCAGCTATCAGGGCCAGGGACTTGAGTCGTGTCGTCATCTTGCTGTCTCCGGTTGTGCGCGCTCGTGGCGCGCTTTGTGGTTTCAAGAAGGAACTCGTCAATCGATGAATCAGTGAGGCACCAATGAGGCGTCAGTGAGGGAAGGGCCAGAGCCGCAGCTTCTCCTTGGCCGTGGCCCAGAGCCGCGCCAGGCCATGCGGCTCCTTGATCAGGAAGAACACGATCAGCGCCCCGAAGACCATGAACTCCAGGTGGGAGGAGGTCTCGGTGGCAATCGGGATGCCCAGCCAATGCGGTGCCTGGCTCAAGAGGATGGGCAGGATGATGATGAATGCCGCACCGAAGAAGGCGCCCATCACCGAACCGAGGCCGCCGATGATGACCATGAAGAGCAGCTGGAACGAGCGGTCGATCGAGAAGGCGGCCGGCTCCCAGGAGCCCAGATGCACAAAGCCCCAGAGCGCGCCGGCCACACCGACGATGAAGCTGCTGACCGCGAAGGCACTGAGCTTGGCGTAGACCGGGCGGATGCCGATCACGCTGGCCGCCACGTCCATGTCGCGCATGGCCATCCACTCGCGGCCGATGGCCGAGCGCACCAGGTTCTTGGTGAGCGTGGCAAACACCACGACGAAGGCGAGACAGAACAAGTACTTCTGCACCGGTGACTCGATGGGGAAGCCCAGCACCTGCAGGTTGGACACCGAAACATTGCCCGAGGCCGAGTTGTTGGTGAACCAGCTGATGCGCAGGAAGGCCCAGTCGCAGAAGAACTGCGCGGCCAGCGTCGCCACGGCGAGATAGAGGCCCTTGATGCGCAAGGACGGCACGCCGAAGAACACGCCGACAACGGTGGAGGCCAGCCCGCCCAGCAGCAGCGAAGCAATCAGGGGCATGCCCTCGATGCGAACCTGGAAGTTGTAGGCCGCATAGGCGCCCACCGCCATGAAGGCGCCGGTGCCCAGCGAGATCTGGCCGCAATAGCCCACCAGCACGTTCAGGCCCAGGGCCGCGAGCGAAAGGATCAGGAAGGGAATCAGGATCGCACGGAACAGGTATTCCGAGGCGAAGGCCGGCACCACGACGAAGGCGACAAGCAGGATCAGGCCGATGGCGATCTGGTCCTGGCGTATCGGGAAGACCGCGTTGTCGGCGCGGTAGGAAGTCTTGAACTGGCCGTTTTCTCTGTAGAGCATGGTTCAGACCCGATCAATGATCTTTTCGCCAAACAACCCCTGGGGCCGAATCAGCAGAAAGCCGAGGGCCAACACATAGGCAAACCAGATCTCGATGCCGCCACCCAGCATGGGGCCGAGATACACCTCCGAGACCTTCTCGCCCACACCGATCACGAGGCCGCCGATGATGGCGCCCGGCACGGAGGTGAGCCCGCCGAGGATCACCACCGGCAAGGCCTTCAGGGCCACCAGCGAGAGCGAGAACTGCACGCCGAGCTTGCTGCCCCAGATGATGCCGGCCACCAGGGCCACGAAACCCGCCACGCTCCAGACGATGACCCAGATGCGCGACAAGGGGATACCGATGGACTGGGCCGCCTGGTGGTCGTCCGCCACGGCACGCAGTGCGCGGCCGGTGGCCGTCTTCTGGAAGAACAGGGCCAGCAGTGCCACCAGCACGGCGGCGATCAATGCCGCATACAGGTCTTCCTTGTTGACCAGCACGCCGCCTTCAAAGGTCTTCTCGAACAGGAAGATCGGGTCCTTGGGCATGCCCACGTCGATCTTGTAGATATCGGAGCCGAACAGGCTCTGGCCCAGGCCTTCGAGGAAGTAGGTGATCCCGAGCGTCGCCATCAAGAGCGTGATGCCCTCCTGGTTCACCAGCTTGGAGAGCACCAGGCGCTCAACGCACCAGGCCACCACGATCATCACGGCGCAGGCCCCCGCGAAGGCAAGGATGTTGGCCAGCACGGCGTTGTCGAAGCCCAGCCACTTCGGAATCCACTCCGAGAAGCGCGCCATCGCCAGCGCCGCGAACAGCACCATCGCGCCTTGAGCGAAGTTGAAGACGCCCGAGGCCTTGAAGATCAGCACGAAGCCCAGCGCGATCAGCGAATAGAGCATGCCGGTCATCAGGCCGCCGAACACCGTTTCGATGAGGAATCCCATGTCGTCCGTCCTGCGTCAATGCGAGGTGCCGAGGTAGGCACGGATCACGTCTTCATTGCGGCGCACCTCGTCGGGCGCACCGTCGCCGATCTTCTTGCCGTAGTCCAGCACGACCACACGGTCCGAGATGTCCATCACCACGCCCATGTCGTGCTCGATCAGGACGATGGTGGTGCCGAACTCGTCGTTCACGTCGAGGATGAAGCGGCACATGTCCTGCTTCTCTTCCACGTTCATGCCGGCCATGGGCTCGTCGAGCAGCAGCACCTTCGGCTCCATGGCCAGCGCACGCCCAAGGTCCACGCGCTTTTGCAGGCCATAGGGCAGACGGCCGACCGGTGTCTTGCGGTAGGCCTGGATCTCGAGGAAGTCGATGATGCGTTCGACCTTCTCGCGCTGAGCGATCTCCTCGCGCTCGGCCGGCCCCCAGCGCAAGGCCTGCAGGAGCAAGTTGCTCTTCATGTGCAGGTTGCGGCCGGTCATGATGTTGTCCAGCACGCTCATGCCCTTGAAGAGCGCGAGGTTCTGAAAGGTGCGGGCCACGCCCATCTCGGCCACCTGGCGCGAGTTCATGTGCTTGAAGGTCTGGCCCTTGAAGCTGATCTGGCCCTGCGTCGGGTGGTAGACCCCGTTGATGCAGTTCAGCATCGAGCTCTTGCCGGCGCCGTTCGGTCCGATGATGGAGCGGATCTCATGCTCGCGCACATCGAAGCTGATGTCGGTCAGCGCCTTCACGCCGCCAAAGGCCAGCGAGATGTTCTTGACCTCGAGGATGACCTCGCCGATTTTCTTGTTTGACATCAGGCGGCCCTCTGCACAGCGGGGAAGGTCTTGGCGTCCACGATCTTCAGATCGGCCGAGACCGCCCCGCTGCGACCATCCTCGAATTTCACCGCCGTCTCGATGAACTGCGAGGTTCGGCCGCCGTACAGCGCATCGATCAGCACCTCGTACTTCTCGGCAATGGCGCCGCGCCGGACCTTGCGGGTGCGCGTGAGCTCACCATCGTCGGCGTCAAGTTCCTTGTGCAAGACCAGGAAGCGCGTGATCTGGCTGCCGGCCAAGAGCGCGTCCTGCGCCAGGTCGGCATTGACCTTCTCCACGCAGTCGCGGATCAGCTCGTAGACCTCGGGCTTGCCCGCCAGGTCGGTGTAGCCGGCATAGGGCAGGTTGCGGCGCTCGGCCCAGTTGCCCACGGCCTCGAAATCGATGTTGATGAAGGCGCAGACCTTCTCGCGCCGGTCGCCAAAGGCCACGGCCTCCTTGATGTGGGAGAAGAACTTCAGCTTGTTCTCCACATACTTGGGCGCGAACATCGCGCCATCGTTGGCGCCGCCCTGGATGCGGCCCACGTCCTTGGCGCGGTCGATGATCTTCAGGTGGCCCGAGGCATCGATGAAGCCGGCATCGCCCGTGTGATACCAGCCCTCCGCCGTCAGCACCTCGGCCGTGGCCGCGTCATTCTTGTAATAGCCTTTCAAGAGACCCGGCGAGCGCACCAGGATCTCGCCGCTCTCGGCCAGCTTGATCTCCACACCCTCGATGGGCACGCCCACGGTGTCGGACCTCGCCTCGTTGTCGGGCTGCAGGCAGACGAAAACGGCCGTCTCGGTCGAGCCGTAGAGCTGCTTCAGGTTGATGCCTATGGAGCGGTAGAAGCTGAACAGGTCGGGGCCGATGGCCTCGCCCGCCGTGTAGGCCACGCGCACCCGCGAGAAGCCCAGCGTGTTGCGCAGCGGGCCGTAGATCAGCACATTGCCGAGTGCGTACTTGAGCTTGTCGAGCAGGCCGACCGGCTTGCCATCCATCAGCGCCGGGCCCACGCGGTTGGCCAGCGCCATGCAGCGCTTGAACAGCCAGCGCTTGGCAGCGGACGCGTCCTCCATGCGGATCATCACGGTCGTCAGCAGGCCTTCAAACACCCGCGGCGGCGCGAAGTAGTAGGTCGGGCCGATCTCCTTCAGGTCAATGCTGACCGTGCTGGCCGACTCGGGGCAGTTCACCACGTAGCCGCAGGCCAGCCACTGCGCATAGCTGAACACGTTCTGGCCGATCCAGGCCGGCGGCAGGTAGGCCAGCACCTCTTCGCTGCTGGTGAGCTTGTCGAAGCGGGCGCCGGCCTGGGCGCGGTCGATCAGCGTCGCATGGGTGTGAATCACGCCCTTCGGATTGCCGGTCGTGCCCGAGGTGAAGAACATGGCGGCGGTGTCGCTGTCCTTCACCGCCTCGACCCATTGCATGTACAGCTGCGGATGGGCGGCGGCCTCGACCCGGCCGGCGGCCACCAGCGCATCGAGGGGGCTCAGGCCCGGCTCGTCGTAGTTGCGCAGACCGCGCGGATCGTCGAACCAGATGTGCTGCAGGAGCGGCAGCTGCTCGCGGATCTCCAGGAGCTTGTCGACCTGCTCCTGGTCCTCGACCACGGCAAAGCCGACCTCGGCATTGGAGAGCGGGAACACGAACTCGGCCGCCACCGCGTCCTGGTACAGCGGCACGGGGATGGCGCCCAGCGACTGCGCCGCCAGCACCACGGCCGAGAGGCGCGGCCGGTTCTCACCCACCACCACCAGGTGCTGGCCGGGCCGCAGGCCGGCCTGGTGCAGGCCATGGGCCAGCGCCTGCACGAGGCTGGAAAGCTCGGCCCAGCTGGTGGCCTGCCAGATGCCGTATTCCTTTTCTCGCAGCGCAGCGGCGTCAGGGCGCTGCCTTGCATGCTCGAGCATCAGACGCGGAAAGGTCGTCGTCACTGCCTGTCTCCTGCGGGACGTCCTGTGCGCAGAAACTTCGGCGCCGGGTCCTCGTGTTCGGCAATACTAGGCCTCACTTTGACGCCTGCCTGTCGTTGCAACGACATTCCAAGGGCTATCCCGACCCCAGGTTTTCACCAGGGCCCGCTGTCAGTCTCTCGTCAACGAGCATGAGTCACGAATCCAGCCTGTCGAGCTCGCGTTCCTCTTCCTTCTCGTCGTCTTCTGCTTCTTCTCATGGGACGCCGCTGCGCCAACGCGCCCGCGCCGCCACACCGGCCGAGCTGGCCGCCATTCCCTGGCTGGCCGTGCTCGAGCCCGAGCAGCGCGAGCGGATCGCCCGGCAGCTGCAAGTGGCCGAAGCCGAGGTGGGCGAGCGGGTCTGCCGCATCGGAAAGTCGGCCAACTTCTGGTTTGGCGTGGTGGACGGGCTGCTGAAGATGAGCAACGACGACAGCAGCGGCCAGGCCATCACCTTCACCGGCGTACCGCCGGGTGGCTGGTTCGGCGAGGGCACGCTCTTGAAGCGCGAGGTCTACCGCTACAACATCCAGGCGCTGCGCCGCAGCGTGGTGGCCGGCCTGCCACTGGAGAGCTTTCATGAATTGCTCGAAACCAGCATCGCCTTCAATCGCTTCGTCATCAACCAGCTGAACGAGCGGCTCGGCCAGTTCATCGCCGCCCGTGAGATCGACCGCAGCAGCGACCCCGACCTGCGCGTGGCCCGCAACCTCGCCGCCCTCTTCCATCCCCAGCTGTATCCCGGCGTGGGCACCTTGCTGCGCATCACGCAGCTGGAGCTGGGCTATCTGGTGGGGCTCTCCCGGCAGCGGGTCAATCAGGCTTTGAAGCGGCTGCAGGCGGATGGGTTGATACGGATCGAGTATGGGGGGTTGAGGGTGTTGGATTTGGTGGCGCTCAGGCGGTTTGGGTGAGCGTCAGGGCATCCGAATTTCGACCCGGTGGATGCCGAGTTTGGACAGGTGGGTGGGCCTCGGTTGGAGGCGGCTCTGCAGCGGTTGCGGCCGATCAAGAGTTCAGCGCGAACGACCGCACTCGATCTCTTTCCGGCCGTCTATTTCCTGCCTTCGCACTTGCATTAGAAGTCCATCGCCTCGACCTTGATTGCCCGATTTCATTACTCGGGGTGCCAGCTTCACGATCCGCTTCGAGTCCAGCGCTTTGTCGAGCTTGACTGGATCTGGCCCCAGGCAAATCGGGATTGGCGTCCGACACTTCGACAGGCCTCGCCGCCAAGCATCTAGCTCCTGCCGCTCAACGGCCCACAGCTACTTGCAAGCGTTCTCCGGAATGAAGCTCGCAATGAATTCAGTCACCTCGGACCGCCAACCGTTGGGGTTTGCAGGCCCACCGCAACCGACCAGGCTCCCGAGCGCCCTTCAACGTTTGCGGAAGACGATGGAATAGGTCAGTGCTCGCTGGCCCCAAGCGGCGCTCGGTGCAGAGCTCTGGCTCTCGACTGCCCAGCCCGCTGCCAATATCTCAGCAACTGTCATCCGAATTTCGTAGCGACTGGGCAGTACACAGTCGACCAACGTCTGGCTAAAGGACCCGCCCAGTTCGATCGGTGCGCGGCCGGAGTCGCAGGCCAACGCTTTGCCACTGGGAATTGACTCAAATTCGCGCTGAAGACCCTCCTGCTTGGCCTTCAAGCGCTGCCCTTGCTCTTGTTCGCGCTTCTGCCTTGAGGCTATCTGATCTTCATAGGCCTTCTTCGCTTGGAGTGCAGCAGCCTCCAGCGAGGAAAGCACAGCCGACCGCTGGTCAGCAGGGATTACAGCGATTTGCAAGTCGGCACCTTCTTTTAGGCGTGCGAGCGCGACTTCCAATTTGTAGCGAGTCTTCGTCGGAAAGACGCCATCCAGCGTGCCGGCCTTCAAACAAGCTTTGGCGTCGGGAGATGCCCCCTCACCGGGGTCCGGGCAGATCACCAAGCTGTTGAACATGCCAAACATGGCCCGGTATGACGATGGGGCCGTTTGCAACCAGAACGGAGATTCCTTGCCGTCACGCATCGCGCTGCCGGCAGCGATTTCGGAACCGGACTTGACGGGCCAGAACTTGTCGCTAAACGCGGCCGAGTAGTAGAGGAAGGCTTTCCAGTCTGCGCCAGGCACAGCGCCGGAGGCATCGGCGTTGTTCAGCTTTCTCCACGGCCCCTTACCTACGACATCAAGCAGATTGCGCTCTGTGCGCACCGAGAAAAACAGCATTTCGTCTACTGGCTCGGCGGCCTGAGCCGCGGGCATTTGCAGTAGGGGCAGGACGGCAATAAGAAGGCCTTTGCTTACGAGGTCGCGAGGACGCATGGCTTGGGATCTCCAGGAGAAACTGCAAGAAAAATTGCTGAGTGCCGGGGCCAGGTCTTGAGTGGCCGGCTCGCTGCGCAGTCAATGTAAGACCGCCAGAAAGAACCTCAACCGATTCAACCGAGGCAGGCGCCAACAATTTGGCGCCTCACGTCAACGCCTTGCGGCGCACAGGCCCTGGGCATCAAACTGCGATTGATAGGGCTAGGCTGATCAACTCCCGTCTCGCCGGATGGTCTGGTGGCGAGGCCGCAGGGGCGCCGCGATGATCGACAAATGAAGCTGGACAAGCCCGGAGCAGTAGCCGTGATTTCATCAAGCAAATGTGTGCGCACGCGAGTCATCATTCCTGCGAGCAACGCTCCGACGTACCTCTTCCTTGATATGCCCGATGAGTTGCTTAAGTACGTTCACATGCCAAGAGACATGGAGACTGCATACCGAATGCACTGGGCGGAGATTCGAATGGACCCGACTAAGCGCACCTAGGGCCGCGACCTCTCGCAGCGCCGCCCGTCGAGTGACCGCTTCCAGCCACCGCGGCCATTCGAGCAAGCGGCCGCGGATGACTGCTCACAGCCTGCAGCTGCCACTCCCTCCAGTCGCCCCAACGACACCGCTACCATCCCGCCCTCATACCTAGAACAGCACCGCCCCGAGGGAGTTCCACGATGACCCAGCCCCTGCACCGGCTCCTCGCCGCCGCCTGCCTGCTGCTGGCCGCAGCCCATGCAGCCACCCACGCTGCCGCACTGCCCGAGGGCCTCACCGAGCAGCGCCAGCTCGGCGGCATCCGCGAGTACCGGTTGGCCAATGGCCTGCAGGTGCTGCTGATGCCGCAGCCCGCGCAGAGCCAGACCCAGGTGACGGTGATCTACAAGGTGGGCAGCCGCCACGAAGGCAAGGGCGAAGCCGGCATGGCGCACTTGCTGGAGCATGTGACCTTCCGGGGCACGTCGAGCGTCGCGGACCTGGGTGATGAGTTCCGCCGCCTCTCGGCCCGCTACAACGGCACCACCAGCCTGGACCGCACGAACTACTTCAGCAGCTTCGCGCCCAACCCCGCCACGCTCGCCCAGATCCTGCGGCTGGAGGCCACGCGCATGCAGCAGTCGCGGCTGGAGGCGGTGGACTTCGAAAAGGAAAAGCCCATCGTGCTGAACGAGATGGGCCTGCGCGGTACGGCGGTGAACAGCCTGCTGTACCACGGCCTGATGGCCGGCGCCTTCCGCCAGCATCCCTATGGCCGGCCGGTGATCGGCTTCCGCCAGGACCTGGAGCAGCTCTCGCTGCCCACGCTGCGCAGCTTCTATGCGCGCCACTACCGGCCCGACAACGCGGTGCTGATGATTGCCGGCGCCTTCGACGAGCAGGCCGCCCTGGCCGCCGTGGCCGAGCAGTTCGGCCCTGTACGCGCGCCGGCGGAAGCGCTGGCCACACCGGTCGCCAGCGAGCCAGCCCAACAGGGCCCGCGCATCGTCACGCTGCAGACGCCGTCCAGCGCGCTGGCCCTCGCCTACCGCGTGCCCAGCGCCGCGCAGACGCCGGCCCTGTGGGTGCTGCAGGCCTGGCTGTCGGGCCTCTCGGCCAGCCATGGGCGCAGCCTCGAACGCCCGCACCAGACCGTGCCGCTGACCGGCCTGCAGCTGACGCGCGAGCCCTTCGTGATCGGCCTGTCGCTGCAGCTGCCCGACAGCAGCAGCAGCGACGCCGCCGGCCGCGAGGCGCTGGAGAAGCTCGAGTCGCGCTGGATCAGCCGGCTCGAAGACGGCGGCCGCGACAAGCCGCCGGCCGAGCTGCTGCAGCTGATCAAGTCGCAGTTGGTGCAGCAGCTGCGCCAGCGGTTGCAGGAGCCGGCGTCGGCCTCGGCCCTGCTCAGCGATGCCGTCGGTGCCGGCGATTGGCGCCTGCCGTTCAAGCTGATCGAGACCCTGCCCCAGGTCACGGCCGAGCAGGTGCGCGAGCTGGGCCGCAGCTATCTGCGTGCCGAGAACCGCACCCAGGTGCATGGCTTCAGCGACGCGGCGCTGGGCAGTGAGCCGCAGGTCGTCGAGACGAGCGTCAGCGGCCTGGCCGGCCTGTTCTCCAAGCCGGTGCAACTGCCTTCGGCCCAGCCCGATCCGACCCAGGGGCTGGATCAGCTCAAGGTCGAATCGCCGCCGCCGCCGCCGCCGGCACCGATGGCCGCCGCCGCGTCGGCCACGCCCCTGCCCGCATTCGATCCCGATCCGCGCGCGCTGGAGCGCCAGGTGCGCCGCTATCAGTTGCCGAGCGGCCTGCTGCTGGCCACGCTGCCCAAGCCTGCGCCCGACGACGCGCTGTTCCTGCAGCTGACGCTGCGCTGGGGCAGCGCCGCCGACATGGCCAAGTTCCAGGGCTGGCGCCTGCTGGACGAGCTGCTGGACGAAGGCTCGATGCTGATGAGCGCGGCCGAGATCCGCCAGCTCAAGCTGGAACTGCAGGCCAGCGTGCAGGTCATCGGCGGCCCCCAGGGCCTCACCGTGCAGGTCAAGACCAACAAGCGCCGGCTGGCGGCCGTGCTGAGCCTGCTCAGCGACCAGCTGCGCCAGCCGCTGCTGCCCGAAGCCGCCTTCCTGCGCCTGCGCGACAACCGCCTGGCCCGGCTGGCTGCCGCTGCGCGCGAGCCGGCTGCGGCCGCCCATGAGCAGCTGCGCCAGCACCAGAACCGCGAATGGTCGCTGCAGCCGGGTGACCCGCAGTACCAGCCCTCGAACGAAGAACTCGCAGCCCTCTACCGCACGATAAAGCTGGCCGATCTGCGCGATTTCCAGCGCCGCTTCTGGTCGGCCAACCAGGTGCAGGTGGCCGTGGTCGGCAGTTGGCCGGAGCAGCTGTTCGAGCTGCTGGAGCGCTATTTCGGCGGCTGGAAGCTGGCCGACGCGCCGGCCTTCGAACGCCAGGTCTTGCCGCACCGGCCGCTGGCCGGCGCGCGCTTCGTGGCAAGCGGCGGCGGCAAGGGCTCGGCCCTGGTCAGCCTGCAGCAGGAGCTGCCACTGAACCGGGCCGATCCGGCCTATCCGGCCTTCGTACTGGGCGCGCGCATCCTGGCCAATGGCGGCGGCAGCCGCCTCGGAAACAAGCTGCGCCAGCAGGATGCGATCAGCTACAACGTGGGCTTGCAGATGGCCGTGCCGGAAACCGGCGACCGCGCCCGGCTGAACATCCAGGCCACCGGTGCGCCGGCAGCGGCGGCACGCATCGAGGCCACGATGCATGAGGAGCTGGAGAAACTGCTGGCCGAGGGCGTCACGGCCGCCGAGCTGGACCAGGCCCGCCGCCAGCTGATGGGCGAACGCCGCCAGGGCCGCAGCAACGAAGCTCCGCTGAGCGGCATGCTGCTGGGCCAGCTGGATCGTGGCAGCAGCTTCCTCTCCACCCAGTTGCGCGACGACGAGGCCCTCGCGGCCGTCACACCGGCCCAGGTGCAGCAGGCGCTGCAGGCCTTGCTCAAGCCGGCGAACTGGGTCTGGGTGATCACGGGCGCGCCCTGAACGGGCCGCGCCTGGCAGCGGGATCAGCCCCCGTCAGGCCCCGAAAGGCGTGGCCTGAGGCGGCAGCCGGGGCATCTCGGCGTAATGGGCGGCGCTGATCTCGTAGAGCAGGTCGGCCGGCTGGCCCGGCACATTGGCCAGCGAGCCCTTGAGCCGCAGGCCGGCGCGCTCCAGCGTCTTGCGTGACGGCGTGTTGGCCGGCTGCACCACGGCGCCCACGGCGAGCGCCTGTAGTTGCTCGAAGGCCAGGGTCAGCGCCGCCTGCGTCATCTCTGCCGCATAGCCCTGGCCCCAGGCCTGGGGCCGGAAGCGGAAGTACAGGGCCAGGCCCGGGCTGCCCGCCACCGTGCGGTGCATCAGGCCGCCAAAACCCAGCAGCTCCTCGGGCTGCTCACGCCGCGCAATCGCCCAGTAGCCGAACTCATGGGCCTGCCAATGGGCCAGCCAGTCATCGAGCTGCAGCAGCACCTCCTCGCGCGAGCCGGGCATGGCGCTCGGGCTGAAGCGCTGGCTGACCGGGTCGGACTGGATCTCGTAGAGCGCCGCCAGGTCGGCCGGCTGCGGCGCGCGCAGCAGCAGGCGCTCGGTCAGCAGCGCGGGCCAGGCATCGGAGGCGTTCAAGCTCATGCGTCCAGAGGTCAAGGGTTTTCCCGGATTATGACGATGCCGTGTAAACCCTCGTTTTTGCTCTGGCACCGCCGCTGAGCCGTCCGTGAAGCAATGGGCAGTCCGGGGGCTTGCACCGCGCTTGTTGATTCATATACTGTACGTTCATACAGTATTCAAACATGCCCTCCCCCCTCTTCAGGACGGCCGCAGCGCTCCAGCCGCCGGCCGTCTTCTTCCCTTCCACGGTGCCGCTCGGCGCCCCGCCCGCCGGCTCGCCCACCGAGGCCCTGCTGGCCGACCCACGGCTGTGGCGCGCCGCCAGCCTGGGCGGCTGCAGCAGCCCTTGCGTCGCCAGCGGCTTTGCCGAGCTCGACGCCCAGTTGCCCGGCGGCGGCTGGCCCACGCGCTCGGTCTGCGAGATCCTGCAAGCCCAGGGCGGCATGGCCGAATGGCGGCTGCTGGGGCCGGCGCTGCGCGGCCTGCTGCAAGCACCCCGCCCGCTGCCGCAGCCGGCCGGCCGCAAGAAGCCCCGGAGCCCCGCGCCAGCGCTGCGCCCGGTGCTGCTGATCAATCCGCCCTATGCGCCGCATCTGCCGGGCCTGCTCGCCCATGGTCTCAGCGAGCAGCAGCTGGTCTGGATCGCCCCGCCCCAGGCCGAGCAGGCCCTGTGGGCCACCGAGCAGGCGATCAAGGCCAATGCCGCCGCAGCCCTGCTGGCCTGGCTGCCGGCGGCCCGGCCCGAGCAGATCCGCCGCCTGCAGGCCGCCGCCCTGGCCTGCAGCGCGCCGGTCTTTTTGTTCCGGCCCTTGGCGGTGCAGGCGCAGTCCTCGGCGGCGCCTTTGCGCTTGCGGCTGGCGCCGGGCAGCCACTGGCGCCTGGAGGTGCAAATCCTCAAGCGGCGGGGCCCGGCACTCGATGCACCGCTGCAGCTGCCGGCCCTGCCCTCGGCCCTCGCTGATGTGCTGGCCACACGCCTGCTGCAGCCCGCCAGCGCACCGCACAAGATCCTGGAGACCTCGCAGGAGCCCCGCCCGGCCGCTACGAAGTGGGCTCGCACCGCAGTGCGCAGCACGGAGGTTTCACAATGAGCCCGCGCCCGCATTGGCTCGCGCTGCGGCCCTGCAATGAGCCGGGCGCCCCGGCCGAGCTGCAGCAGACCCTGGCCTGGTGGGCCCTGCAGTTCACGCCGCGCGTGGCCCTGCTCGAAGAAGCCGTGCTGCTGGAGGTGGGCGCCAGCCTGCGCCTGTTCGGTGGCCGGCGCGCGCTGCACCGCCGCCTCGTCGATGAAGCGCAGGCGCTGGGCCTCGCCTTGAGCGGCCTGGCCTGGGCGCCCACCAGCCTCGGTGCGCTGGCCCTGGCGCGTGGCGGCGTGCTCAATGGCTTCGCACGGCCGCTGCCCGAGCTGCTCGACGCCCTGCCGCTGGCCTGCCTCACGGCCGCCGCTGCCGAAGCGGCCATGCTGGAGCGCCTGGGCTGCCGCCGCCTGGCCGAGCTGCGCGCCCTGCCGCGCGGCGCCACGGCCAGGCGCTTTGGCGCCGCCCTGTTCGCCGCGCTGGACCAGGCCTACGGCCTCGCCCCCGAGGCACACGAATGGGTGCAGGCGCCCGAGCGTTTCAGTGCGCGGCTGGAGCTGCCCTTCCGCATCGAGCATGCGCCGGCCCTGCTGCACTACAGCGAGCCGCTCTTGCGCCAGCTCTGCGCCTGGCTGGCCGCGCGCCAGGCCGGCATCAAGCAGCTGACCCTGGCCTGGCAGCACGATGCGATGCGCCCCAAGGAGGCCGGCGCCGGCGGCGAGCTGCGCCTCGGCACCGCCGACGGCACGCGCGATTTCATGCACCTGCGCCGCCTGCTCGGCGAGCACCTGGCGCAGACGCAACTGGCCGCGCCAGCCGGCGAGTTGCGGCTCAGCGCCGACACCATCGAGCTGCTGCAGATCGAAAGCGACTCGCTGCTGGCCGACGGCCCCGAGCAGGCCCGCGAGCCCGCCAACCAATTGCTCGAGCGCCTGGCCGTGCGCCTCGGTGCCCACAACGTGCGCCGCGCCGTGGCCCGCGAGGACCACCGGCTCGAATGCATGCAGGACTGGATTCCCTGGGGCCAGGTCTTGCCTGCAGCCAAGGCCAGGCCGCCCCTGCAACCCCAGCCCAGCTGGCTGATCGAGCCGCCGCAGCGCCTGCTCGCCCATCACGACAAGCCGCTCTACCGGGGCGAGCTGCAGATGCTGGCCGGGCCGCAGCGCATCGAGGGTGGCTGGTGGGGGCAGCCGGGCCTGCAGCAGGCCGAGCATCAGCAGCGCGACTATTTCCTGGCCCGCAACCCCGAGCAGGCGCTGCTCTGGATCTTTCACGAGCGCCTGGGCGGCGAGCGCTCGCATTGGTATCTGCACGGGGTGTTTGCATGAAGCACGATCCTGCAGAGCTGGCTCCAGAGCAGCCCGACGATGCGCCGGATCAGTTCGGCCTGCCGGGCTATGCCGAGGTCCACTGTCTTTCGAGCTTCAGCTTCCTGCGCGGCGCGTCAGACCCCGATGAGCTGGTCGAACGCGCCACCGAGCTGGGCTACGAGGCTTTGGCCATCACCGATGAATGCTCGCTGGCCGGCGTGGTGCGGGCCCATGCGCATCTGCGCCGGCTGAAGAACGATCCGCCCGAGCATCTGGCCGGGCTGCCGCGCCCCAAGCTCCTCATCGGCAGCGAGTTCCTGGTGCGCGATGCCAGCGGCGAGCCGGCCTTCAAGCTGCTGATCCTGGCCCGCAACATGAATGGCTACGGCAATCTCTGCCAGTTCATTACCGGCCTGCGCCGTGCGAGCGCCACCAAGGGCGAGTACCGGCTGAGCTGGTCCGACTTGCGCCCCCAGGTGCTGGACGATTGCCTGGCCCTGCTGGTGCCACGCCGCGAGGCCAGCGATGCCGAGCTGCTCGATCAGGCCGGCTGGCTGCTGCGGCATTTCACCGGCCGCGCCTGGATTGCCGTGGAGCTCTTGCAGGAGCTGGGCGATGAACGGTGGTTGCAGCGCCTGCGCAGCGTCTCCGAGGCCACGGCCTTGCCCCTGGTGGCCAGCGGCGACGTGCACATGCACCGCCGCTCACGCAAGGCCTTGCAGGATGTACTGACGGCCGTGCGCGTGGGCCGGCCCATCACCGAATGCGGCCTCGACATGCAGCCCAATGCCGAGCGCCACCTGCGCAGCAAGCTGCGCCTGGCCCAGCTCTACGCGCCCGAGCTGCTGGCGCAGACGCTGAAGGTGGCCGAGGCCTGCAAGTTCTCCATTGACGAGCTGGCCTATCACTATCCCAGCGAAGTGATCCCTGAGGGCGCCACACCGGCCAGCCATCTGCGCGCGCTGACGGAAATCGGCATGAAGAAGCGCTGGCCGCAAGACGGCGGCGAAAGGTGGCGAGAGCGGGTCGAGCACGAGCTGGCCCTGATTGCGGAGATGAGGTACGAGCACTACTTCCTGACCGTGGCCGACATCGTTCGGTACGCCCGCTCGATAGAGATCCTCTGCCAGGGCCGCGGCTCGGCCGCCAACAGCGTGGTCTGCTTCTGCCTCTTCATCACCTCGGTGAACCCGGCCGAGAGCACGCTCTTGTTCGAGCGCTTCATCAGCAAGGAGCGCAACGAGCCGCCCGACATCGATGTGGACTTCGAGCATGAGCGGCGCGAGGAGGTGATCCAGTACCTCTATACCAAGTACGGCCGCGACCGCGCCGCCATCGCCGCCACCGTGATCCGCTACCAGCCGCGCAGCGCGATCCGCGACGTGGGCAAGGCCCTGGGGCTGGAGGAGGCACTGGTCGAGGCGCTGGTGCGCGACCACAGCGGCTGGTCCGACCAGGCCTTGCCGCCCGCGCGGCTGCAGGCCTTGCAGGCCGAACTCGGCCTCGATCCGCAAGACCGGCGCTTGAATCAATTGGTGGTCTTGAGCCGCCAGTTGGTGGGCATGCCGCGCCACCTGAGCCAGCATGTGGGCGGCTTCGTCCTCACACAGGGGCCGCTATCGCGCCTGGTGCCGATAGAGAACGCGGCTATGCCCAATCGCACCGTCATCGAATGGGACAAGGACGACCTCGACACCGCTGGCCTGATGAAGGTCGATGTGCTGGCCCTCGGCATGCTCAGCTGCATACGCCGCTGCTTCGCGTTCTACCGCCAGCTGCGTGGCCGCGAGATCGACCTCGCCCTCGTGCCGCAGGACGACGTGGCGACCTACGACATGATCTGCAAGGCCGACACGGTCGGCGTGTTCCAGATCGAGAGCCGCGCCCAGATGTCCATGCTGCCGCGCCTCAAGCCCCGCAAGTTCTACGACCTGGTGATCGAGGTCGCCATCGTGCGGCCCGGGCCCATCGAGGGCGGCATGGTCCACCCGTACCTGCAGAACCGCTTCAAGAAGCCGGAAGACATCTACTACCCCAAGGAGGTGCTGAAGGCCGCCCTCGGGCGCACCTGCGGCGTGCCCATCTTCCAGGAGCAGGTGATGCAGGTGGCCATGATCGCCGCCGACTTCACGGCCGGCGAGGCCGACCAGCTGCGCCGCGCCATGGCGGCCTGGAAGCGCCCCGGCGACCTGGAGCGCTTCTACGAAAAGATCATCACCAACATGCGCAAGAACGGCTACGAGGACGACTTCGCCGAGCGCATCTTCAAGCAGATCAAGGGCTTCTCGTCCTACGGCTTCCCGGAGTCGCATGCGGCCAGTTTTGCGCTGCTCACCTATGTGTCGAGCTGGCTCAAATGCCATGAGCCGGCGGCCTTCTTGTGCGCGCTCTTGAACTCCCAGCCGCTGGGCTTCTACACGCCGAGCCAGCTGGTGCAGGACGCACAGCGCCATGGCGTCGAGGTGAGGCCGGCCGATGTGAGCTGCAGCGACAAGGACAGCAGCCTCGAGCTGCGCGAAGGCCAGGACCAGCCGGCCGTGCGCCTGGGCTTGCGCCTGGTGTCGGGCCTGTCGGATGCGGCGGCCGAGCGCATCGTCGCGGCACGTGCCGAAGGCGCTTTTGCCGACGCGCAAGACCTGGCCCTGCGCGCCCAGCTCGACCAGCGCGACATGCAGTTGCTGGCCGCGGCCGACGCCCTGATGTCGCTGGCCGGCCACCGCCGCCAGCAGGTCTGGCAGGCCTCGGCCCTGCGCCGCGCGCCGCCGCTCCTGCGCGAGGCGCCGGTCGACGAGGCCGAGCTCGTCCTGCCCGAGGCGGCCGAAGGCGAGGAGGTGCTGTGGGACTACCGCTCGCTCGGTCTCACGCTGCGCAGCCATCCGCTGGCCATCCTGCGCGAACGACTCGCCAAGCGCGGCCTCAAGAACGCCGAGCAATTGCGGCAATGGCCCAGCGGCCGCACGGCCCGCGCCTGCGGCATGGTCACCGGCCGCCAGCGCCCGCAGACGGCCAAGGGCACCTTGTTCATCACGCTGGAAGACGAGACCGGTGCGGTGCAGGTGATCGTCTGGCCCGATGTCTATGCCGCGCACCGCTCCACCATCCTCGCCTCGCGGCTGTTGGCCGTGCGCGGCCAATGGCAGCGCGGTGACGGCGGCGTCCAGCACCTGCTGGCCCGCGATTTCGAAGACCTCTCGCCGCTGCTGGGCCGCCTGGTGCTCGGCAGCCGGGATTTCCGCTGAACTCACGACAATCCCCCCCTCTTTCCCAAGACCGAAGCAGCATGTCCGAGACCCAAGCCCAAAACCCCATCAACGAAGCCCGCCTCTGGCGCGACAAGGGCTGGACCGCCGAAGTGATCAAGAACGAGGAGGACGACGGCTGGGCCGTGGCCATGTACCTCGACGGCGAATCCGAGCCCGCCCTCGTCGGCCCCTGGACCATGGGCCGCGACAAGAAGAACCCCAAGCCGCTGGACGTGAATGCCTTCAATACGCTGGTGAAGACGGCATCCGAGGTGATACGCCGCCACGAGCAACAGCTGCATGCGCAGTTGCACAAGGAGCTGCGTGTGGACACCGAAGAAGACCGGCTGACGATCAGCTTCGACATCGTGCCCGACGAGGAGGCGCCCCATGCCTTGCTGACGGCCCATGACCGCGCCGGCGAGCGGCTGGCGCAAACGCGCGTGCGGCCCGACTTCCGCTTCAACCAGCAAAGCGCCGAGGCCTGGGTGGCGGGTGGCTTCGAGAAGCCCGCCGGAGCCTGAGTCGGCCAGGGGCCCGGGTGGCAAAAGTCACCCCCGATTTCGCCCTAACATCGCGACTCTCAGAGCCGAGCAGCAGCAGTCAGGCGCCGGCATTCCTTCATCGACGAGGATTCAGTTCATGCGCATCCCCAAACTCTCCCTGCTGCTGGCCGGCATGGCGCTGTCAGTCTCGGCTCTCGCCGCCGACGTCGACCGCTGGACCGTGCCGGTCCATACCAAGAAGCTCGCCAACGGCCTGACCGTGCTGGTGTCGCCCGACGCCAGCTCGCCCACCATCGGCGTCAGCGTGGTCTATCACGTGGGCATGCGCCTCGAGCCCAAGAACCGCACCGGCTTCGCCCATTTGTTCGAGCACCTGATGTTCCAGGGCACGCCCACCGCACCCAAGGGCGTGTTCGACCAGGTCATCACCAGCGGCGGCGGCCGCAACAACGGCTCGACCCGCCCGGACTTCACCAACTACATCGAGACCGCCCCGGTCTCGGCGCTGGAATCCATCCTGTGGATGGAAGCCGACCGCATGAAGACGCTGGACTTCAACCCCGCCACGCTGAAGAACCAGCAGGACGTGGTGAAGGAGGAGATTCGCGTCAACGTGAAGAACAGCCCCTATGGAGGCTTCATGTGGATCGACATCGGCCAGCTCGCCTTCAACAAGTGGGAGAACAACCACGACGGCTACGGCAGCTTCCAGGACCTGGAGAACGCCAGCCTCGACGACGTGCGGGCCTTCCACCGCGACTACTACGGCCCGAACAACGCCGTGCTGTCCATCGCCGGCGACGTGACGCCGGCCCAGGGCTTTGCGCTGGCCGAGAAGTACTTCGGCAAGATCGCCAAGCGCCCAGTGCCGGCCGGCACCGATTTCAAGGAAGGCCTGAACACCGCCGAGAAGCGCATCGAGCAGAGCGACGCGCTGGCGCAAGTGCCGGCCGTGGCCGTGGCCTGGAAGATGCCCGACCGCGGTAGCAAGGACCAGGCCCCGATGGCCGTGCTCGGCGAGCTGCTGGCCGGTGGCGATGCTTCGCGCTTCTACCTCGGCCTCGTCAAGGGCCGCGAGCTCTCGCTCAACATGAATTCGCTGTACGGCCTGACCAGCCCCTGGGAATACGACGGCCCAACGCTGTTCACCGCCTTCACGCTCTACAAGCCCACGAGCAGCGCCGACGCAGTGCTGGCCGCCATGGACGAGGAGATCGCCAAGGTCGTGAAGGAAGGCGTCGACGACGCCACCATGAAGCGCCTCAAGACCAGCATGCTGGCCAGCTGGTACGACGGCCTGGAGAGCTTCCTGTCCCGCGCCGACACGCTCGCCAAGCTGCAGACGCTGTGGGGCGACGCCAACGTGATCAACAAGATCCCCGACTGGATCTCGGGCGTCACCTCGGCCGACGTGCAGCGCGTGGCCAAGACCTACCTGACCCGCGAGAACCGCTCGGTGATCGACCGCAAGCCGGCGCCCAAGCCCGCCCCGGCCGCAGCGCCGGCAGCACCGGCTCAGGCTCCCGCCGAGAAGAAGCAATAAACCGCGCCAGACGAGGATCAAGACCATGTTGAACATCAAGATGTCCAAGACCACCCTGGCCCTGCTCGCCGCCTGCGCGCTGATCGGCGGCCAGGCCCAAGCCGCCACCGTCAAGCTGCCGGCCGAGCTGCCGGCCTTCGGCCAGGACAAACCCATCCCGGTGCCGCAGATCGCCAAGAAGACGCTGGCCAACGGCCTCGAGGTGTGGGTTGTGCCCCGCCAGGGCCAGCCGCGCGTCGACTACGTGCTGGCCGTGCGCGGTGCTGGCGCCAGCGCCGATTCGCCCGCCCAGGCGGGCCTCGCCAGCATGCTGGCCGGCGGCCTCAACGAGGGCACAGCCCAGCGAAGCTCACGCCAGATCGCCGAGGCCGCGCAAGGCATGGGCGGCTCGGTTGGTGCCGGCAACAGCAATGACGGCATCACCGTCTATGCCAACGCCGTGAGTTCGCAGGCGCCGGCCATGCTGAAGCTGCTGGCCGAAGTGGCCCGCACGCCGGCGTACCCGGACAAGGAAGTGGCCCTGGCCAAGGCCAATGCCTTGCAAGGCCTGAAGGCCAGCGAGGCCAACCCCGGCTACCGCGCCGAACGGGCCCTGGGCTTCGCCGTCTATGGCGACCACCCTTACGCCCATACGCGCGCCACGGCCGAGAGCATCAACGCCACCACGCCCGAGCTGCTGCGCGCCGAGCATGCCCGCCGCTTCCGCCCGGAGCGCAGCCTGCTGGTCGTCACCGGCCGCGTCAGTGCTGCCGAGATCTTCAAACAGGTCGAGGCTGCGTTCGGTGACTGGAAGGCCACGGGCGAAGCCCCGGCCGCCGTGGCCGCATCGCCCGGTACGGCCGCCGTCCAGCGCATCCTGCTGGAGCGCCCGGGCAGCGTACAGGCCACCGTGCGCCTGGGTCGCCCCGGCAACAAGGCCAGCGCCGCCGACCAGGTGCCGCTGCGCCTCGCCTCCACCATCATCGGCGGCGGCTTCAGCAGCCGCGTGAACCTGAACCTGCGCGAGGAAAAGGGCTACACCTATGGCGCTTCGGCCGGTGCCCGCAGCTTCCGCGACGGCGGCATCGTCGTGGGCGGTGCCGACGTGCGCAATGAAGTGGCCGGCGCCTCGCTGAAGGAGTTCTTCGCCGAGTACACCCGCCTCGGCAGCGAGCTGGTCAGCGACGAAGAGATGGCGATGAACAAGCGCTACGTGGCCGGCGGCTACCTGATCAGCACCCAGCTGCAGGGCTCCGTGGCACGCCAGCTGGCCAACAACTGGCTGATCGGCCTGCCCGCCGAGTTCCTCGGCAGCTATGTGCCGCAGATCCAGAAGGTCACGGCCGAGCAGGTGCGCGAGATCGGCAAGAAGTACTTCGACCCGGCCACGCAGAGCATCGTCGTGGTCGGCGACAAGGCCGCCGTCAGCGAGCAGCTGAAGGCCTACGGCGAGTTCACGGTGCAGGCGAAATAGCGGGCCGAGCGCAGGGCCGCCCCAAGCCTGCCCAGATGGCGATGTGCTTGCGGCCCGATGCCGCAAGCATCGCCGTCCCCTCGGGGGACCGGCCAAGGTACTCCTTGGACGAGGGGCACCTACTCTTTGAGGTAGCGGTCGTAGATGGCCTGGTAGCGGCCGGTTTTCTTGAGGTGCTCGAGGCCGGCATTGAAGTCGTCGCGCACCTGCCTGCTGCGAAACACCGGCCGGTAGTCCTGCGGATTGACCGTGGTGAACGCATGCTCCTCCACCGGCAGCAGGTCGCCACCCTCGCGGCGGAACTGCAGTGCGAAGTACCTGAAGATGCTGCGGTCGCTGAGCACCAGGTCGTAGCGGCCCTTCATCAACGTGCGCACCTGCACGGCCTGGTCGTTCTGCTCGGTGTAATGGCCCGCCGCCTTGACCGCCTCCAGCCATTGCGGATAGCGCCGCACGGCGCCAGCAAACGAGATCACCGTCAAACCCTTGAGGTCCTCGGGCTTCCTGATCACCAGGTGCCGCTCCTTCAGCGAGATGAAGACGTTGTCGTAAAGCACGGCCGGCTCGCCGTAATGGCCGCCTGCTGCACCCAGGTCCTGGCCCAGGTCGGTCATGCTGGCGTCCACCATGCCGTCGATGAAGGCCTTCGGGACACGTGCGAACGGGAAGTACTGCGGCTTGAGCTTGTGGCCGCGCCAGGCCAGGGCCTCGCCTATCACCTCAATCTCGATACCGGAGTTTGTCTGCGGGAAGCAGAACGGCGGTATGCGCTCGCCAAAGGCCATGTGGACCTCCGCCGCACCGGCGGGTCCAAACAGCAGCAGGAGACTGAGCAGCAAGGTTTTCACGGGTCGTACGGCCCTCCCCGGCCGGCTCACCAGACCTGGGAGAGGCTATCACGCGGCGCAGCGCTGGTGCAGGGGTCGGTTCAGTCGGGCGCGTGGCGCGGCAGCGTCAGGACGAACCGGGTGCCGCGCCCCGGCTCGCTGTGCAGCTCGATCTCGCCGCCCAGCACATTGCGCACGATGCTGTAGACCAGGTGCAGGCCGAGGCCGCTGCCGCCCTGGCCCAGGCGCGTGGTGAAGAAGGGCTTGAACACCTGGCCCAGGTGCTCGGCGGGAATGCCGCAGCCGTCGTCGCTGACGCAGAGCACCACCTGCCGCTCATCGCTGCGCAACAGAGTGATGGTGATGCAGCCCTGGCTGCGGCCCTCGAAGGCATGGACCACGGCGTTCTGCACCAGGTTGGTCAGCACCTGGCCAAAGGCGCCGGGGAAGCTGTCCAGCAGCAACTCGGCGGGCAGGTCCAGCACCAGGTTGAATTGCGGCGTCTTCAAGGAGATCTGCAACAGGTGCACCACCTCCTCGCTGACGCGCCGCAGGTCGAAGCGGCGGCGCTGCAGGCTGGCGCGGTCCACGGCCACCTGCTTGAAGTCCTGCACCAGGCTGGCCGAGCGCTGCAGATTGGCCAGGGCCAGGCCCGCGCTCTCACGCGCCAGGTGCAGGCCCCGCTCCAGCTCACTGCGCCGCACGGCGCCGCTGGCCAGCAGGGCCTGCAACTGGGACAGCGCCGCCGCCGCCGTGTCGGCCGAGATGAGGGCGTTGCCGATGGGCGTGTTCAGCTCATGCGAGACGCCGGCCACCAGCGAACCCAGGCTGGCCAGCGTCTCGCGCTGCACCAGCTCCTGCTGGGCCTGCTGCAAGGCCTCACCGCGCTCGCGCACCCGCGCCTCCAGCGAGAGGTTGAGCAGGCGCACCGCTTCTTCGGCCTGCCGACGCTCCTGTACCTCGCGCTCCAAAGCCGCCTGGGCGGCCTGCTCCTGGCGGCGCTGGGCGGCCAGGTCTTGCGCCATGGCGTCAAAGGCCTGCGAGAGCCGCTGCAGATCGGCCGAACCCTGGGCTGGCAGGGACTCGGGCTCCTCGCCCTGGCTGACCCGCTCGGCCAGCGCCTCGACCGAGCCGGTGATGTCGCTCAGCGGCTGCTTGACCCGCTGGCGTATCACGCGCTGCAGCATCCACAGCGTCACGAGCAGCATCAGGGCGCCCACGGCCAGCATCCAGAACACGCCCCGGTGCAGCAGTTCGTCGATGCGCGACTGCGGCACCACGCGCACGGCCCACCAGTCGGGGCCGGCAATGCGTGACCAGGCCACCATGTGACGGCCGTCCGGCGTGCGCGCCGCCTGCGAGGAGCTGCCACTCTTGGCAACCAGCGCATGCACGGCGCTCAGCAGCGGGTCGCCGAGGCTCTGCACCGCCAACTAGCCCTCGGCCTTGGCAATGCGCTCGCGCAATTCCGGGTGGGCAATCAGCTGGCCGTCGCGGCTCAGGATCATGCTGAGCGCGCCCAGCTCCGCGTCGGCCTCGCCGATCTGCTGCAGCAGGGTGT
Source organism: Pelomonas sp. V22 (assembly GCF_030014915.1). Lineage (GTDB taxonomy): Bacteria > Pseudomonadota > Gammaproteobacteria > Burkholderiales > Burkholderiaceae_C > JAUASW01. The sequence goes on along the minus strand of NZ_JAGIXS010000007.1, from coordinate 145,569 downwards.
CGATGGTGATGTCATGACCCACGGTGCCGACCCAGCGCCCGCGCCAGTCCAGCGGCTTGATGACCGAGACCATCCAGGCCTTGGCCTCGCCATCGAAATAGACCGGGGTCCAGAACACCTCCCGCCGGGGATTGCGGCGCGGGTCGGCGCCGGTCATCGTCGGGTAGTTGAAGTTGTCGGTGGCCGGCGTCGCGCCCTTGCCCCAGTCGATGCCGCGCGAGTAGACCATCAGGCCCTTCTCGACGAAGTCGGTGTAGGCCGAGAAGAATGGCGGCACCAGGGCCGGCCCTTGCTCGCGCAGCAGCTCGTAGCTCAGCACCGCGCGGCGGCGCAGCTGCAGGTCCAGCTGCGGCCCGCCCTGCAGATAGAAGGTCGGCGCATGGTCGACGTCCACCCGCGACGGCCGCAGCCGCCAGACGCCATCGGCCGAGCGCTCGAACAGCTCGGCAAAGCGCTGCTGCGCCTGCCCATCGCCCAGCGCCCCGGCCCGCTCCTGCCATTCGCGCTCCAGGCGCCGCACGCTGCCATCGGCCAGCTGGAAAGACTGGCCCTGCCGCGCCGCCTGCAACTGCACGGTGCTGAGCAGGGTGTCGGGCACCACCTCGGCGATCTCGCGCTGCACCGACCAGAAGGCAATCGCCGCCAAGGCGCCCACCATCAGCACCACCAGCAGGCTGATCTGCAGTGAGAGCTGTCGGGCCAGCGAGGCTGGCGGATCGCCGGGGGAGGCAGGGCTCATGCGCGCGCGTGAAGAACGAGGTCGCATGCTAGCCGCCCGCCGACCCAGCTCGCACGGTCAGACAGGTTGGCGTTGATCTTTCTCAATCCGCTGGAGTGTTTGCAGACATTTCTATAATTCGACTATTATCGAATCATGGAAGAACAGCAAACCATCCGCTCGCTGGCCGCCCTGGCCCATGCCTACCGCCTGCGCGCCTACCGCCTGCTGGTCGTGGCCGGCAATGAAGGGCTGACGCCGGGCGCCTTGATGGAGGCCCTGGAGCTGCCGGCGGCCACGCTGTCCTTCCATCTGAAGGAGATGTCGGGCGCCGGCCTGATCACCCAGGAGCGCCTGGGCCGCAACCTGATCTACCGCGCCGACTTCGGCCACATGAACGCCCTGCTCGCCTACCTGAGCGAGAACTGCTGCCAGGGCGAGGCCTGCCTGCCGTCAACCACCACAGCCTGCAGCAGATGCTGAACCCAAGGAGACCGTCATGAAGCGTTTTCACGTCCATGTGCATGTCCAGGATCTGGACCAGAGCATCGCCTTCTATTCCAAGCTGTTCGCGGCCACGCCGACCCGGCAGGAAGGCGACTACGCCAAGTGGATGCTCGAGGACCCGCGCATCAACTTCGCCATCTCCACCCGCGGCGGCAAGCCCGGCGTGGACCACCTGGGTTTCCAGGTCGACAGCGAGGCCGAATTGGGCGCATTGCGCGAGCGGGCCGCCCAGGCCGACCTGGCCATGGCTGACACCGGCGAGACCACCTGCTGCTACGCCCGCAGCAACAAGCACTGGATCACCGACCCGCAGGGCATCGCCTGGGAACACTTCCACACGCTGGCTGATGTGCCGATGTTCAACGAAGCGCCCAAGGCCGCCTCAGCCTGCTGCACGCCCAAGACAGGTGCCGGCGCCTGCTGCTGAGAGGTCCCATGAGCTTCAACGTCCTGATCCTGTGCACCCACAACTCGGCCCGCAGCGTGCTGTCCGAAGGCATGCTCAACCACCTCGCCGCCCGGCTCGGCAAGGAGGTGCGCGCCTTCAGCGCCGGTAGCGCGCCCAGCGGCCGGCTCAACCCCTTCGCCCTTGAGGCCTTGCAAGCCGCCGGCATCGACACGGCCGGCTACCGCAGCAAGAGCTGGGACGAATTCACCAAGCCGGAGGCGCCGCCGCTGTCCCTCGTGATCACTGTCTGCGACTCGGCGGCGTCCGAGGCCTGCCCGGTGTTCTTTGGCGGGCAGGGGCAGCCGCTCAAGGTGCACTGGGGCTACCCCGACCCGTCGAATGCCGAAGGCGGAGAAGAAGGCAAGCGCCGCGCTTTCGAATTGACCCGTCAGGCCATCGGCTACCGCATGCTGCAGTTGCTGGCCCTGCCGCTGGCGACGCTGGACCGCGCGGCGCTCAAGCAGGCGCTCGACGACATTGCCAGGAGCTGAGCGATGAGCCTGCTGCGCAAACTGCTGGCCGAAGGCCTCGGCACCCTGGGCCTGCTCTGCGTGGTGATCGGCTCCGGCATCATGGCCGAGCGACTCGCGGGCGGCAACGTCGCCATCGCCCTGCTGGCCAACACGCTGGCCACCGTCGGCGGACTCTATGTGCTGATCGAGGTCTTCGGCCCGATCAGCGGTGCCCATTTCAACCCGGCCGTGAGCCTGGTGATGGCCTGGCGCGGCGAACTGGCCCGCTCGGCCGTGCTGCCCTACATCCTCGTGCAGCTGCTCGGCGCGATGCTGGGCGCGTGGCTGGCGCATGCGATGTTCGAGCTGCCCCTGCTGCAATTGAGCAGCAAGCTGCGCGGCGGCATGGGGCAGTGGATCGCCGAGATGGTGGCCACGGCCGGCCTGCTGCTGGTGATCCTGCGTGCGCCGGCCGGCCGTGCCTCGGCCCTGGTGGCGGCCTATATCGGCGCGGCGTACTGGTTCACCGCCTCCACCTCCTTCGCCAACCCGGCCGCCGCCTTCGGCCGGATGTTCAGCGACAGCTTTGCAGGTATCGCGCCAGCCAGCGCGCCCGGCTTCATCGCCGCTCAGTTGCTGGGAGCCGGCCTGGGCTGGGGCCTGAGCCACTGCCTGACACCGGAAGCCACGCCAGGCCACTGACACACGCTGTCAGCAGGGGGCTGGCAAGCTGCAAGGCATGCAAGCCAGCCGCCTCCTCTCCATCATGTTGCGTCTGCAGGCGCAGGGCCAGGTCACCGCCCAGGCGCTGGCCGAGATGCTGGAGGTCTCGGTGCGCACCATCTACCGCGACATCGATGCCCTCAGCGCCGCCGGCGTGCCGGTCTATGCCGAGAAGGGCCGCCAGGGCGGCTTCGCGCTGCTGGCCAGCTACCGCACCCGCCTGACCGGCCCGGACCGGCCGGAGGCGCAAAGCCTGTTCCTCGCTGGCGCGCCGTTCGCGGCCGAGCAACTGGGCCTGGGCCAGGCGCTGGCGAACACCCGCTTCAAGCTGCTGGCCGCCCTGCCCGACACGGCCCGCGAAGAGGCCGAGCGCGTGGCGGCGCGCTTTCATCTCGATCCGGTCGCCTGGTTCCAGGGGCCGGACCGGCAAGGCCTGCTGCCGCAGCTGGCGGCGGCCGTCTGGCAACAGCGCATGCTGCAGCTGGGCTACGAAAGCTGGAAAGGCCGGGTCGAGCGCCGCGTCGCGCCGCTCGGCCTGGTGCTCAAAGGTGGGCTCTGGTACCTCGTGGCGGCCCACGGCGAGCAGGCGCGCAGCTACCGCGTGGCTGCCATTGAAGCGCTGACCATCGAGGACGAAGCCGCCACGCCGCTGCCGGACTTCGACCTGCAGCAGTACTGGCAGGACTTCTGCAAAGACCACGAGGCGCGCATGCAATCGAGCCACGCCACGGTGCGGGCCCGGCCGGCGGCGCTGCGCAGGATGGCTCGCCTTGGTCAGCGCATGGCCGAGGCCGTGGCTGCCGCCGGCGCGCCGGACAAGGCCGGCTGGCGGCGACTGCAGATTCCCATCGAATCCATCGAGATCGCCGCCGGCGAGCTGCTGCGCCTGGGCCCCGACGTCGAGGCACTCGGCCCGCCGGCCTTGCTCGACGCGCTGCGCCAGCGCCTGGCCGCGCTGCACGAGTGCTACGGCCTGGCCTTGCAGGAGAGCTGACACGCGCCGCAGCGCTGAAGGCCGCCGGCATCCCCGGCTTAGGGGCAGTCAGCCGGCCTCGATCTCGAAGCTCAGACCGGCCCGCTGTTCCAGCCGCCGCTGCAGAGCCAGGCCGAGGGCGGCGCCGGCGGTCCAGACACCACCGGGCGTCTGCTGGCGACCTATGTCCAGCAGACACAGCGCGGCCTCGCTGATCATCTTGCTGGTCGAGCCGTAGCCAGGGTCGCGGTCGCCCTTGACCACGGCCCGCAAGACCTGACCCCGGGCCGTCTTGCCGATGAAGACCAGCTCGTAGCGGCCGCGCTCGCGAGCGGCGGCATCCGGGCCTTCGCCGGGCTTGGCCAGCACGAAGCGGCGCAGCAGGGCTCGCGTCGGCGCGAAGCCGAGCAGGGCGCTCTGCAGGCGCGATTGGCGGGCCAGTCGGCGGGCGCGCTTTTCGCCCGCCGGGCCCGCACCGGTCCACAGGCGCTCGCTGTAGATGAAGTCCCGGCCCCAGGGATGGCCGCGCAGGGCATTGCTGCGATGCACGTTCTTGGTGTTGATCGTGGCCATCACGAAAGGGCCGGTCCAGGCCTGCGCCCAGTCATCGAAGGCGGCGCGCTCGCCCTCCGGCTGGGCCGGGCCACGGAAGCCCGGCGTCAATGCAAACGGATCGGCCTGCAGGCGCGCCAGTTGCGGGTCGCGGGCCATGGCCTTGAAGGTCTCCATGCCACTGGCCAGCGTGCCGCCCGAGGCCGTGCCCTTGATGACGCGCACCAGGCCATGCACCTCGGGGCAGATGGCACCCAAACGCTCACGGGCCTGTTCCTGCAGGTAGAGCACGCCAAGGTCGAAGGGGATGGAATCGAAGCCGCAGGAGAACACGATGCGGGCGCCGCTCGCAGCGGCCAGCGGCTGCAGGAGCGGGATCATCCGCGCCATCCACAGCGGCTCGCCGCAGAGGTCCACATAGTCGGTGCCCGCCTCGGCGCAGGCGCGGGCCAGGGCCTCGCCATGCAGCTGGTAGGGTCCGACCGTGGTGATGACCACGCGGGCCTGCGCCACCAGGGCGGCCAGCGCGGCCGCGTCGCCGGCATCGGCCTGCAAGAGCGGCAGCGACTCGGGGGCGCCCAACTCGCGCCGTAGCTCAGCCAGCTTGCCCGGGCTGCGGCCGGCCAGGGCCCAGCGCAAGGGACCGGCAGCGCCCTCGCGCTGCAACAGGTACTCGGCGACCAGGCGGCCGGTGAAGCCGCTGGCGCCGAACAGGACCAGATCAAACGGGCGTTGGGACATGCGTGCTCCTTGCTGCAAGCCCATTGTCAGCCAGCACCTACACTCGGGCATCCCACCGCACTCGCCCTTTTCTGGCGAGGCCTAACGCCGATGAAAGCAACCGACACCGATCGCCCCAAGGCGCCCGGCCAGGGCGTGCTGGAGTCGCCGCTGCAGCTGTTCGGCACCGACGACACGCTCGCCCGCCTGGAAGCCGCCCTGCCCGAGCTGCAGGGCCCCGAACGCTTGCAAGGCCTGGCCCAACTGGCCTGGCAGCTGCGCGAGCGCGACGGCCGGCGTGCGCTGCAATTGGCCGACACGCTGCAAGCGGAAATTGCGGCCGGCAGCACGGCCGCGACAGAGCCGCTGCTGCTCGCGCGCATGGACCTGGTGCGCGCCGAGCTGCAGTTCGCGGCGGCCGACTACGCCACCGGGCTTGACAGCACCCGCCGTGCGCTGTCGCGCTTCGAACAGGAGGGCGACCTGCTGGGCCAGGCAGACGCGCACTGGTTGCTCAGCGCGCTGAACGGCTCGGCCGGCCAGGCCGAGCTGCGCGATCGCAATCTGCAGGACGCCATCGCCTGCGCCCGTGCCGCGCGCGAGAGCGGTCGCCTGCTGTGCTTCGAGGCCACGCTGGCGCGGCTGGATGCCTTTCGCAGCCTGCTGACCAGCGAGCAGCGCTGGGGCCGGCATTTCGCAGACGACGTGGCGGCCGAGCCGCTCTGCGGGCAGGCCGCCCTGTATCTCTACCAGGCCACAAGGGCCTACCTGGGTGGCGATTTCGCGCGCGCCATCCGGCTGTTCATGCGGGTGCACGAGCTGGCCCTCCAGACCGGCCAGCTCTACAACGCCATCACGGCCGCCGCCAACGCCAGCAATGCCTTCGGCAAGCTGAACGATCACGAGGCTTCGCTGGACTGGGTGCAGCGCGGCCTGGAGCTGGCGCGCAGCTGCGGCTGGCCCCAAGGCCTCGGCGCCTGCCTGGCCCAGATGGGCGAGGCCCTGCGCCGACTCGGCCGGCTGGAGCAAGCGCAGGGCGCGCTGGACGAGGCTCAGCAAATCCTCGCGCCGCTGGGCCGCTCGCGCAATTACGCGATGCTGCTGAGCTGCCGCGCCGAGCTGGCGCTGGACCGGGGCGACAACCAGCTCGCCCTGCGCCTGTTCGAGGAAATGCCCGAGACGGCCCGCGACACCGGCCACATCGGCCTGCTGGAAGCGAATCGCGGCAAGGCCAAGGCACTGGCGGAACTGGGCCAATGGCAGGAGGCCGAGGCCATGGCCGAAGCTTCCTTGCAGACGGCGCAGACGGTCGGCATGCCGGACCGCCAGATCGAGGCCCTGATGGTGCTGGCCCAGATCCGCAGCCGGGCCGGCATGGACCCCGAGCGCCATGGCCCCGCGGACCTGCCGCTGGCCTGCCTGGAGCGGGCGCTCGAGATCTCACGCCGCATCGAGGGCCTGCTGCCTCCGCCCGAGCTCTTGTCGGCCCTGGCCGGCGAGTACGCGCGCGTGGCCCGCTTTCCGCAGGCCTATGGCATGGCTGTGCAGGCCGCCGCCGCGCGCGAGAAGCAGCACAGCCGCGAGGCAGCCGAACGCCTGATCGCCATGCAGCTGCGCTATGCGGCCGACAGCGCGCGCGCCGAGGCCGAGCACCACAAGCAGCTGGCCAGCGCCGAGGCGCGCCGCGCCGCCCTGCTGCATGAGCAAGGCCTGACGCTGGAGCGCCTGGGCGTGATCGGCCAGGCCATCACGGCAAAGCTGGACGCCGAATCCGTCTGCCTGGCGCTGCACACCCCGGTGCACGAGTTGCTGGATGTGACCGCCATGGCCATCTTCGTGATGGACGAGGCCGGCGAAGAGCTTCGCTGCATCTACGCCAGCGAGGCAGGCCGGCGTCTGTCGCTGCGTCCGCAGCGCCTCGACGATCCGGTCGCCCATGCCGCGCGCTGTGCACGCGAGCGGCAGGAGATCATGCTGGAGCGCTCGCCGGAGGAGCGCAGCCCGGCTCATGTGCCGGGCACCCTGCCCTCGCTCTCCCTGCTCTACGCCCCCTTGATGGTGAACGAGCGCGTGCTGGGCGTGATGACCATCCAGTCGCCGCGTCAGCAGGCCTATGGCGAGCGCGAACGGCAGATCTTCCGCACGCTCTGTGCCTATGGCGCCATCGCCATGGACAACGCCAACACCTACCGCAAGCTGGAGGCCACGCTGAAGGCCCTGCGCGCCACGCAGGCCAGGCTGGAGGAAGCCAGCCTCAGCGACCCGCTGACCGGCCTGCGCAACCGCCGCTTCCTGTTGCAGCAACTGGACGCCGACACCAGCATCAGCCTGCGCCGCTACGAGGACGCGTCGCGCCAGCAGCCGCCCGCCACGCCGAAGGAGGCCGACCTGCTGTTCTTCATGGTCGACATCGACCACTTCAAGGCCGTCAACGACGAGCATGGCCATGCCGCCGGCGACCAGGTGCTGGTGCAGGTGTGCGAGCGGCTGCGCGAGGTCTCGCGCGAATCGGACTACCTGGTGCGCTGGGGCGGCGAGGAGTTCCTGATGGTGGCCCGACTGAGCGACCGGGCCGAGGCCGGCCTGATCGCCGAGCGCATCCGCGCGGCCGTGGACGACCAGCCCTTTGTGCTGGAGCAGGGTCTCACCCTGCACAAGACCTGCTCGGTCGGCTTTGCGGCCTACCCCTTCGTTGGCGCAGCACCCCAGCTGCTGGGCTGGGCCGAGGTGGTCGAGCTGGCCGACCAGTGCCTCTACCGCGCCAAGCGGGCGGGCCGCAACCGCTGGGTCGGCCTGGCCGCTTCCGAGGCCCTGCCGCCACCAGCCCAGGCCGAGCTCAAGGCCTGGCTGCATGACCCCGAGGCGGCGATTGCAAGCGGCAAATTGCGCGAGCTCAAGGGGCCCTGAGCGGCCGGCCTGTCCGCTCAGGAGGGGCGCCAAACAGCACGGCTGCCTCAAGGCCCGAAGGATGTGATCAGCACCGCGTTGCCCGAGGTCACGGCGATCTGGCCGTTGGACAGCACGGCGACACCGTAGGCTTCCCCGACAAAAGCGGGCAGCTGTCCCAAAACCGGCCGGCCATGCTTCCCGACCGGCATCAGCGTTTCGTACCGGCCATTGGCGCGCAGGCGCTCAACGCCATCGGACGAGATCACATACACATCGCCGGTGCTGGCGTCGTACGACAGGCTGAGTGGGTACTGTATGCAGGTCTTGCCCACAGGCCCGTCAACGTAGCAATCGGGCCTTATACCGGCCACCGTCGTCACCGCACCATCTGGCGTGATCTTGCGCAACAGTTGGTTGTCACGGTCTGCGACCCAAAGAGTGCCGTCGGGTGCTGCCGCCAGTGATGTCGGGAACCAGAAGGAGGCATCTCCGCCGACACCATCACTGCTGCCCCATTTTCCGACCAAGCCTGCGAGGGTCGTGACCTTGCCGGCCGGCGTGATCTTGCGAATCAAATAGTTGCGGGCGTCGCTCACATAGACGTTGCGCGCCGCATCGACGGCCACCCCCATCGGCCCATCGAAACGGGCCTCGGTCCCAACACCGTCAGAGGCGCCTGTCGTGTTGGCCAGGCCAGCGAGCACGGTCGAAGTCCCGTTGGGCGAGACCTTGCGGATCACATGCATCAAGGTATCGGCGACGTAGACATTCTCCTGATCGTCGACGGCCACGCCCCCCAGCAACGCGCTGCGGGGGTCCAGGGGTTTTCTGAACTGCACCGTATCGCTGCCAGGGAACATGGCCAGCGTGCTCACCTCGCCACCGAGCGTGACCTTGCGGAGCGCTCTGTTGCCGGCATCCGCGACATACAGCGCCCCGCTGGGCCCTTGTGCGATGCCCGTAGGCTGGAAAAACACGGCCACGGCGCCCTGCCCATCGACCCGCCTGCTGATCCACTCGCGACCAGCGACTGTGGTCAGGCTGCCGTCGCCATTGATACGGCGAATGACGCCCTTGTTCCAGTCTGAAACGAATAGCGTCCCGTCCGGCGACAAGGCAATGCCCCGCGTTACAGATGCATCGCGATTTGGGAATTGCAACGATATCGGCAGCGTACGCACCTCACCGGACGGGTTGATCTGGCGAATGCTTTCAGCCGAGAGCATGTAGACCGTGCCATCCGGCGCTACGGCGAAATCATCAATCACCCCGAGCCTGGCATCGCTCCCGATGCCATCCCTGGGGGAGTCGATCAAGAAATGGCCGGCCAAGGACGTCACGGTGCCATCCTGTGCCACCTTGCGAATGCGGGTCCGGTCGGCGACATACAGCGTGCCCGCAGCGTCGAAGCCCATTTGCCTGATGTAAGCGAATCTTGCTGCCCAGCCCGGACCGTCGATATTGCCGCTGGAAAGGCGATCTCCGGCCAGCACGGCAAGCTTGCCATTGGGTTCCAGCAGCCAGATCTGCACCCCGGCGGCGATCGCTATCGCACCCGAGGGCGCTCGGGCGAACGCAGTCACGTAAGGCACTGGGGAGAAACGGTTGTCGGGCACGCTGCTGCCGTCCGGATTGACCCGAACGAAGCTGGTGCTGTTCCCGTCGTAGCCTGATGCAATGAGCTCACCGCTGCCAAACGCAGCCACCTGGAAGTAGCGCGCAGAGCCAGACTTCTCCAAGCCGGAGCCGTCAGGTATTTGCACGGTGGACACCTCACCCTGAGCCGACAGCTTGCGCACGACACCGTTGCCGTGATCGCTGATGAAGAGATTGCCGTCCGCATCGAAACTCATGACCTCGGGCCGCAAGAAGCGGGCCGACAGCGCGGGGCCGTCGATCAGCGTGCCCGTGACGCCCTGGCCGGCCAGCAGCTTGAGAACCTGGCGCGGCCCGATGCTGACGGTGGCGGTGCCGGTGGCCGACAGCCCGTAGGAGTTGGTGGCCGTCAGGGTGACGACGTAGCTGCCCGCGCTGGCATAGGTGTGGCTTGCGGACGGCACCGCACTTTGGGAAGACCGCGAGCCATCGCCGAAATCCCAGGTGTAAAGGGTCCCCAGATCACCGGCGTCGTTGGCAACACGACCGACGAAGCTGACCTCTGCACTGCTCTGCCCCGGCAGCACCTGCAGTTGGGCCGATTCCAGCGTCAGGCCTGAAGGTGGAGGCGGCGGCAGCACCGTGATCGACATGGTGGCCGTGTACTGGAAGCCCGTCTTGTTGGTGCGGGTGGCCGTCACCTGGTAGGTACCGGACCGAGCATAGGTGTGCGGGACGTCCGCTGCGCCTTGCGCGAGGCTGCTGCCGTCGCCGAAGTTCCAGTCCGTGCGGCCACCAACCTCGGAACCCGGCGTCGCCGTCAGGCTGGCGGCACGCAAGGGGTAGATGACAGCCGGCGCGCTAAGCGCGAAGGTGGGAGTGTTGGTGGACACACCGACGGTTGCCTGCGCCTTGCGCTGGAAACCCTGCTCATAGGTCGCCACCAAGGTGACCGTGTGCTGGCCCAACGCCGCGTAGGCCACTTCGGCCTCCGGGCCACTAGCCCGCCGACCGTCGCCAAAGTCCCAGTCGTAGGTCTTGGCGTTCCGGTAGTCGCCGGACGGCGACAGGCGCACGGTCTGGCCCACGGTGTAATCGTTGCGGTCGGTCGCAATGCTCAAGCCGGTGCGCGGCTCGATGACCACCGAGGTCGTCGCCGTGGCGCGGACGCCGGCAGCGTCCGTGACGCGAAAAGTGACGCGGTAGGTGCCAGCCGCCGCATAGCTGTGCTCGACGGCGGTCCCTGCCGTGGCGACACCGCCGTCGCCGAAGTCCCAGTCCAGGCTCAGCGGTGAACGGCTGCCGGTGGGCACCCCCGTGAACTTGACCGTATCCCCGACAAGTGCGGGGCTTGTGACGACGGCCACAATGGATGCGCCGGGCGCCACCACGGGCGTCGGGGTGATGTCGGGGCCCGGTGAAGTTCCGATGCCACTGCCACTGCCACTGCCAGCACCGCCTCCACCGCAGGCACCCAACAGTGCGACGAGCATGAGCAGCACAAGTCGCAGCGCCCACGCAGGCACTCGTCCATAGCCAGATGGAAACATGGAACCTCCCTCAATCGGCTCTCGCGACCCGCGTCGCGCCACCGGTGTTGTTGTCGTGCACGTAGGTCCTGTATTTGGACGCTAACAGCGAAATTATGCATAGCCTCCGAGTCGACGCAACTGCAACGATGCCATCGCTGCAGTCGGCAGGGACAGCTTCCCAGCAAAAGCAAAAAGCCCGCCCCGAGCAAAGGCTCGGGGCGGGCCCAAGGGCGAAGATCAGGCGGACCTCAGAAGTGGATGCCCTTCATCATCTGCTGCAGCGCAATCGCCTCGGCCGAGAGTTGCGGTTTGCCGCCCTTCTCGCCCTTGGCGGCGTCGCTGTCGGGGAACATGCGGAAGCTGGTGTTCATCACGATCTGGGCCACGCGCGGCACCAGGGCGTGCATCAACTCGCCGGTGATGCCGAGGCGCGTGGCGATGCGCACCGGCTTGCTGATGCAGGCCTGGGCGATCATGTCGGCCGCTTCCTCGGGCGCCAGCGTCGGCACGTTGTTGTAGATCTTGGTCGGCGCAATCATCGGCGTGCGCACCAGCGGCATGTTGATCGTGGTGAAGGTGATGCCGAGGTCGGCGTACTCGCTCGACGCGCATCGGGTCCAGGCGTCGAGCGCGGCCTTGGAGGCCACGTAGGCCGAGAAGCGCGGCGCATTGGTCAGCACGCCGATCGAGCTGATGTTGACAATGTGGCCCTTCTTCTTGGCCACCATGCCGGGCAGCAGCCCCATGGTCACGCGCAGGCAGCCGAAGTAGTTCAGCTGCATGGTGCGCTCGTAGTCGTGGAAGCGGTCGTAGCTGCCTTCGATGGCGCGACGGATCGAGCGGCCGGCGTTGTTGATCAGGAAGTCGACGCCGCCGAAGTTCTCGCTGATCCAGGCCATCATCTCGGCGCAGCTCTGCTCGTTGGCGATGTCGGCCGAGTAGCTGTGGATCTGCGCATCGGCACCGGCGGCGGCCTTGATCTCCTTCACCGCTTCGGCGAGCTTCACTTCATCGCGAGCGCAGATCAGGGTGATCGCACCAGCTTCTGCGAACTTGATGGCTGCGGCGAGGCCGATGCCCGAGGAGCCGCCGGTCACCAGCACGACCTTGCCGCCGCAGGTGCCCTTCAGGCTGCGGTCGATCAGCAGGGCCGGATCGAGGTGACGCTCCCAGTAGTCCCAGAGCCGCCAGGCGTAGTCGTGCAGGTTCGGGCACTCGATGCCTGAGCCCTTGAGTGCGGCCGTGGTCTCGCGGCAGTCGAAGCGGGTCGGGTAGTTGATGAAATGGAACAGGTCCTCGGGCAAGCCCAGGTCCTTCATCACGGCATTTCGGATGCGGCGCACCGGCGCCAGCGCCATCAGGCCCTTCTTGACGCTCTTGGGGATGAAGCCGAGCAGCGCCGCGTTGACGAAGAGGCTCATCTTGGGCGCGTGGGCCGCCTTGCTGAAGATGTCCAGCACGTCGCCGACGCGGTAGCCCACCGGGTCCACCAGATGGAAGCAGCCGCCGCTCTTGCGCTGCTGATGGCTGATGTGGTCCAGGGCATCGACGATGAAGTCGACGGGGACGATGTTGACGCGGCCGCCTTCCAGGCCGATGGAGGGCATCCAGGGCGGCAGGATCTGGCGCAGGCGCTGGATGGGCTTGAAGAAGTAGTAGGGGCCGTCGACCTTGTCCATCTCGCCGGTGCGCGAGTCGCCGACCACCATGGCCGGGCGGTAGACGCTCCAGGGCTTCTTGCACTCCTTGCGCACGATCTTCTCGCTCTCGTGCTTGGTCATGAAGTACGGGTGGTCCAGGCCCTCGGCTTCGTCGAACATGTCCTCGCGGAACACGCCCTCGTAGAGGCCGGCGGCGGCGATGGACGACACGTGATGCACATGGCCCGCGTCGATCGCCTGCGCGAACTCGACCATGCTGCGCGTGCCCTCGATGTTGGTGCGGACCTGCGACTCCTCGTCGGCCTTCAGGTCGTAGACGGCGGCCAGGTGGTAGACGTGATCGATGCTGCCTTTCAGCGCCTTGATCTGGTCGGCCGCCACACCGAGCTTCTTGCCGGTGAGGTCGCCAAAGACCGGGATCGCGCGGGTCTTGCTGGCGCCCCAGTACTCGAGCAGCTCGGGCAGCTTGTCACGGCTTTCCTCGCGCAGCAGGAAGTAGACCGTGCTGCCGCGCCGCGCCAAGAGCTTCTTGACCAGGCGCTTGCCGATGAAGCCCGTGGCTCCGGTGACGAAATACTGCATCGTTGTCTCCATGGCAGATGTTTGAGGACGATTCTTGTCCAAGTCTCCGCGCACGGCGCTGCGCGCTTACCCGGGGCTTCCCGGATAGAGGCCCCTCACTAGCTTGTGCCTATGCCTCCGGGCGGGTGGCCGGCCTATAGTCACGGCGTCCGCTGCCTCTGCGCAGCCCCTTCCCCCTCCACAAAGGACCCTCTGATCATGGTCAAGAAGCTGCAGAAAATGGCTGCCAAGCAAAAAGCCGCATCCTCCAGTCCATTAGGCGGTCTGGGTGGCCTGCCCGGAGGCCTCCTGGACGGCCAGGTCGGCCAGGCGGTGAAGGACTCGGCGCAGCAGATCTGGGCGGCAGGCCTCGGTGCCTTCGCCAAGGCCCAGGGTGAAGGTGGCAAGGTGTTCGAAGCCCTGGTGAGCGAAGGCATGAAGCTGCAGAAGAAAACCCAATCAGCCGCCGAGCAAAAGCTCTCCAGCATGACCAGCAAGGTCAGCGGCATGGCCGGCGACGTGGGCGCCAAGGCCGGCCAGCATTGGGACAAGCTGGAATCCATCTTCGAAGACCGCGTGGCCAATGCGCTGAAGCGCCTCGGTGTGCCCACGGCCAAGGAGGTGGAGACGCTGATCGAACGCATCGATGCGCTGAGCAAGGCGGTGGGCGTGCCCACGGCCAAGCCCGCCGCCAAGGCTGCTGCAAAGGCGCCCGCCAAGAAGGCCGCAGCCAAGCCGGCCGCCAAGAAGGTGGCTGCCAAGGCGCCGGCCAAAACTCCGGCCAAGAAGGCCGCGGCCAAACCCGCCGCAAAGCCCGCAGCCAAGAAGGCCGCTGCCAAGCCGGCGGCCTGATCGCTAGTTGATGGCAAAGACCTCGCCGCGCCGGGCCCGCGTATCTTTGGCCCTGGCCGGCGGCGGCCCGCTGGGCGCGATCTACGAGATCGGTGCCCTCTGCGCCCTCGAAGAAGCGCTGAGCGATTTCAGCTTCACGGACTGCCAGGGATACATCGGCGTCAGTGCCGGCGGCTTCATCGCGGCCGGCCTGGCCAACGGCCTCTCGCCGCGCCAGCTCTGCGCCGCCTTCATCGAGAACACGGCCGAGGCGCCTGATCGCTTCGACCCCGCCCTGCTCTTGCGCCCCGCCTGGGGCGAGTACCGGCGCCGCCTGGCCAAGTTGCCCGGCCTGCTCGCGCGCGCCGTCTGGCAGATCGCCGTGGAAGGTCGCTCGACGCTGGGCGCGCTGGAGCGCCTGGGCCCGGCCCTGCCGACCGGCCTGTTGTCGGGCGAACCGATCGCCGAGCAGCTGCGCGCCCAGTTCAGCCTGCCGGGTCGTACCGACGACTTCCGCCAACTGAAGTCGCGCCTGGTGCTGGTCGCCACCGACCTGGACAGCGGCCAGGCCATGCCCTTCGGCATGCCAGGCCACGACCAGGTGCCGATCTCGCGGGCGGTGCAGGCCAGTGCCGCGCTGCCGGGCCTGTTCCCGCCGGTCCGCATCAACGGCCGCTTCTACGTGGACGGCGCGCTGAAGAAGACCCTGCATGCCTCGGTGCTGCTGGCCCACAAGCCCGACCTCTTGATCTGCCTGAACCCGCTGGTGCCCTACCGGGCCGACACCGGCGACGAGATCCCGCCGCTGGTCGACGCCGGCCTGCCGGTGGTGCTCTCACAGACCTTCCGCTCGCTGATCCATTCGCGGCTGGAGCTGGGGATGAAGGGCTATGCGCGCAGCCATCCCGAGACCGACATCCTCTTGTTCGAGCCCGACCCGCGCGATGCCGAGCTCTACATGGCCAACACCTTCAGCTACTCGCAGCGCCGCCGCCTGGCCGAGCATGCCTACCAGCAGACCCGCGCCATCCTGCGCCGCCAGCTCGCCACGCTGAAGCCGCGCCTCGCTGGCCATGGCCTCGCGCTCGACGAGGCCGTGCTGTTCGACATGGACCGCCGCCTGCTGGCCGACAAGCCGGCCCAGCCCACGCCGGCCGAGCGCAGCGCGGACGCGCTGAAGCGGCTGGACGCCACGCTCTCGCTGCTGGAATCGCGGCTGGCGTGAAGCCGTTCACGGCCGTTCATCACGTTCCATTGGCTTGAGGGGGAGGCTCCGGCAAGGGGGGTCCGGACAATGGCGTCATCGCGCTCCGGCGCTTGCTGCTCCCCAAAAACCGATGAAAAAGCTCCTCGCCACCGCCCTCCTGAGCGCTCCGCTGCTGGCCCTGGCAAGCCCCATCAATCTGCTGAGCAATGGCAGCTTCGAGGCCACCCCACAAGCGAACGGCAGCTGGAGCCGCCTGAGCAGCATGCCGGGCTGGACAGTGGGCGCCAACCAGGTGGAGCTGCGCAACAACGTGGCCGGCACCGCCAGTCAGGGCAGCAACTACGTCGAGCTGGATGTCGACAACAACAGCCTGATCAGCCAGACCCTCGCCACCGTGCTGGGCCAGTGGTACGAGCTGAGTTTCGATTTCTCCAACCGCGCCGGCGTGGCCGTCAACAGCAATGGCCTCGGCTGGAGCTTCGGCGGCGTGAGCGGCCTGGCACCGGTCGTGGGCTACAACGCCACGGCCGACAACCAGTGGAACCACTTCAGCATCCTCGTCAAGGCGACCGGCAGCAGCAGCACGCTCAGCCTGTGGGCCACCGGCACCAGCGACAGCCTGGGCAGCTCGCTCGACAACGTGGCCCTGGCCACGGCAAGCGGCAGCTCCCTGACCGGCACCGTGCCCGAGCCGCAAAGCCTGGCCCTGCTGCTGGCTGGCCTCGGCGGCCTGCTCTTCGCCAGCCGCCGCCGCGCCCGCTGAACACCGACCAGCCCGTGCGCAAGGCCTCCTGCGGGAGGCCTTGTTCATTCGTGAACTGGATCACGAATGGCGACCCGGCACCCAGCAAGCGCGGGGATGGCAAATCAAGGTGTATCGCCAACAATGGAACCATGACGACAGCGAGAACATGGCTGGGCGTCGTTGGAAGCGCAGCACTCGGCGGGTAGAGACAAAGAGCGCGGCGCGACAGTTGAGCGCAATGATTGTTTGATGTACGACTGACTGATTGAAGACGAAGATGAACCTCATTTGGGCACCCCTCACCGGGTGCCTTTTCTTTTGTTCGCTTCGCTTCAGCCCAGGTAACGCGCCTGCAGGTGCGCCTTGAAATGCGCCGGGTTCAGCGCCTCACCACTGGCGCGCTGCACCAGCTCCGGCGTGGTCCAGCGGCTGCCCTGGGTCCAGATGCGCTCGCGCAGCCAGTCGAACACGAGATGCAACTCGCCGGCGGCGATGCGGGCATCGAGGTCTGGCATTTCGCGGCGCATCGCGGCGAAGAACTGGGCGGCGTACATGGCGCCCAGCGTGTAGCAGGGGAAGTAGCCGAACAGGCCGGCACTCCAGTGCACGTCCTGCATGCAGCCGTCCTGGTAGTTGCCCCGCGTGTCCAGGCCCAGCAACTCCTGCATCTTGGCGTCCCACAGCGCAGGAATGTCCTCGCATTCGATCTCGCCCTCGATCAGCGGCCGCTCGATCTCGTAGCGCAGGATCACATGGGCCGGGTAGGTCACTTCGTCGGCGTCCACGCGGATGAAGCCCGGCGCCACGCGCGTCACCAGGCGCTGCAGGTTGACCGGCTCGAAGGCGGGTTGATCGCCCAGATGCTGGACCACCAGCGGGCTCAAGAGGCGCGCGAAGGCCGGGTGGCTGCCGAGCTGCATCTCGAACGAGAGGCTCTGGCTTTCATGCAGGCCCATGGAGCGGGCATTGGCAATGGGCTGGCCCAGCCAGTCGCGACGCAGGCCCTGCTCGTAGCGGCCATGGCCGGTCTCGTGGATGGTGCCCATCAGGCTGGGCAGGAAGCTGTCCTCGCGGTAGCGCGTGGTCAAGCGCACGTCCTCGGGCACGCCGCCGCAGAACGGGTGGGCGCTCTCGTCCAGGCGGCCGGCCTCGAAGTCGAAGCCGAGCAGCTTCATGGCCGCCAGGCCCAGCGCGCGCTGGGCGGCCTGCGGGAAGGGGCCGACGGGCTCGATGACGGTCTCGCGTGACTGCTTGTCCTGCACTGCGCGTATCAGGCCGGGCAGCCATTGGCGCAGGTCGCCAAACACGCGGTCGACCTCGCTGCTGCGCATGCCGGGCTCGTAGCGGTCCAGCAGCGCGTCGTAGCGCGACAGGCCCGAGCTCTCCGACAAGAGCGCCGCCTCCTCGCGCGCCAGCCGCACCACCTCGCGCAGGTTCTGCAGATGGCCAGGCCAGTCGTTGGCCGGGCGCTGGCTGCGCCAGGCATGCTCGCAGCGCGAATTGGCCAGCGACTTGGCCTCGACCAGGGCTTGCGGCAAGGCATTGGCCTCGCGCCAGGCCCGGCGCATCTCGCGCAGATTGGCGCGCTCTTCCTCGCCGAGCGGCTCGGCCTCGGCTGCATCGAGCAGGCCCGCCAGCTGCGGATCGGTGGCCAGCTCGTGCAAGAGGCCGCCCATTTCGGCCAGGGCCAGCGAGCGCGCCTCGTTGCCCTTGGGCGGCATGTTGGCGCTCTGGTCCCAGCCGGCGATGGCCTGCAGGTGGTTGAGGCGGTGCAGGCGCTGGTGGCGCGCGCACAGGTTCTGGTAGGCAGTGGAGGTGCTCATGCGGGAATCATCCTGAGGGCCAGAGATAAAGCAAGGCCACCGTCATGCAGACATA
This sequence comes from Pelomonas sp. V22, assembly GCF_030014915.1. Lineage (GTDB taxonomy): Bacteria > Pseudomonadota > Gammaproteobacteria > Burkholderiales > Burkholderiaceae_C > JAUASW01. Next base: position 127,576 of record NZ_JAGIXS010000007.1, on the reverse strand, counting down.
GCGGGCGAACTTGCCGAGAGCCATGTACAGCACACAGGGCCAGAAAGGCAGGCGCAGCCAGCCCGCCACGGCACACAGCGGGTCGCCGACGATGGGCAGCCACGAGAGCAGGCAGGCACGCGCGCCGAAGCGGTGCAACCAGCGCAGCGCACGGCCCTCGGTCATCGGCTTGTGGGTGGCGCGCTCGACCATGCGCTCGGCGCCATAGCCCATCCACCAGGTCACCGCGCCACCCAGCGTGTTGCCCAGCGTGGCCACGAGGATGGCCGGCCAGAACAGCTCGGGCGACAGCTTGACCAAGGCAAAGACGGCCGGCTCGGAACCGAGCGGCAGCAGCGTGGCCGAAACAAAGGCGATGATGAACACGGCCGGCAGCCCCACGGTGGGCAAGGCCAGCATCAGCAGCAGGGCATTGAGCTGCGCTTGCAACCAGGCTTCCATGCCGCGCATTATCGGGACGAACCCGGCTTGTTCCACCACGGCACAGGCGGCACACTCGACCCCCTAGATGCACGTTGGGAGCATCCACAAACCCGCACCGAAGACTCGGCAAAAAAATCAGCGGGACCGATGCAAGGATTGCCATGTTTGAACAAAAGCCTGCACGAGCGCTCCGCAGAGGGCCCGGGCTGATCCAGGCTCTGGCCGCGGCACTGGGCCTGGCCTGCGCTGCCGGCCTCGCGCCCATGGCCCAGGCCCAGCCGGTCGAGGCCTGCAAGCAATTGCTGGCCTCGGGCAATCCGCAATACCCGCCCTACCTCTGGCGCGACCCGGAGGACGAAAACCGCCTGCTCGGTGCGAACGCCGACCTGATGCAGTTGCTGGCCAAGGAGCTGGGCATTCCCATCGAGGTGCGCTACATCGGCCCCTGGGGCCGGGTGCAGGAAGAGACCCGCGCCGGCCGCAACGACCTGATCGCCGGCGCCTTCTTCACGCTGCCGCGCACCGAGTACATGGACTACTTCCACCCGGCCTTCCGCGAGACACGCTCGGTCGTCTGGACCCGTGAGAACCTGCGCCTGAACTACCGCCGCTGGGCCGACCTGGCCTCGTTGCAGGGCGTGACCGTGATCAACAACAGCTTCGGCGAGGACTTTGATCGCTATGCGCGCGACAACCTGAAGATCTCCAGCGTGGCGAGCCTGGAACAGGCGATCCAGATGCTGCAAAAAGGGCGCGCCGAGTACCTCGTCTATGAAGACAGTCCCGGCGCCGCCTTCCTCGCGAAGATGAACATCAACGACCTCAAATCGCTGAGCCCGGCCGTGGCCAACGAGAACCTGCACCTGACGCTGTCGCACAAATCGGCCTGCAACACGCCCGAGCTGCGCGGGCGCATCACGCGTGCGGTCTACAAGCTGGCCCGTGCCAATGTGATGCAGGGCCTGATCGACAAGAACATCCAGCTCTGGCGCAAGCAGAACCAGCAGTGAAGTTCTACCGGGGCGTGGGTACCTGGCGGCAGGGGGGCGGGGGTATACTCCTGCCTCTTTTTTAGGCAAGCCCCCCCTCCCGTCCCACCATGCAAATCGGCCCTTATTCGCTGCCGAACCCGCTGTTCGTCGCGCCGATGGCCGGGGTGACGGACCGGCCTTTCCGCATGCTGTGCAAGCGCCTCGGCGCCGGCTATGCGGTCAGCGAGATGGTGACCTCGCGCAAAGACCTCTGGAACAGCCTCAAGACCTCGCGCCGTGCCAACCATGAGGGCGAGGCCGCGCCGATTGCCGTGCAGATCGCCGGCACCGACGCGGCCATGATGGCTGAGGCCGCCGCCTACAACATCGCGCGCGGCGCCCAGATCATCGACATCAACATGGGCTGCCCGGCGAAGAAGGTCTGCACCAAGTGGGCCGGCTCGGCCCTGATGCAGGACGAGCCGCTGGCGCTGGAAATCATCTCGGCCGTGGTGAAGGCCTGTGCGCCGAGCGGCGTGCCCGTCACACTGAAGATGCGCACTGGCTGGTGCCAGGCCGAGAAGAACGCGCTCTCCATTGCGCTCGCCGCGCAGGACGCCGGCATCGCCATGCTGACCATCCACGGCCGCACGCGCGAGCAGGGCTATGGTGGCAGCGCGGAGTACGACACCATTGCTGCGGTCAAGGCCGCGCTTTCCATCCCGGTCGTGGCCAACGGCGACATCGATTCGCCGCAGAAGGCGGCCGAGGTGCTGAAGCACACCGGCGCCGACGCGATCATGATCGGCCGCGCGGCCCAGGGCCGGCCCTGGATCTTCCGCGAGATCGCGCACTACCTGGCCACCGGTGAACTGCTGGCTCCGCCCACCGTCGGCGAAGCCAGCAACTGGCTGATCGAGCATCTGCACGACCACTACGGCCTGTACGGCGAACTGACCGGCATGCGCAGCGCGCGCAAGCATATAGGCTGGGCCGTGCGCGGCCTGCCTGGTGGCGAAGACTTCCGCCAGCGCATGAACCTGCTGGAGAGCAGCGCTGAGCAGGTGCGCGCGCTTTCGGGCTGGTTTGCCGAGCTCGGCCGCGAGTACGAACGACTCCCCACGACCGCCCCTGTCATGGCGGCCAATGACGAACAACTAGAGCAACAGGCATGAGCCAACAAAAACACATAGAAGCCTGCGTGCGCGAGAACCTGGAAGCCTATTTCCGCGATCTCGAAGGCGAGGAGCCGCACTCCATGCACGAGATGCTGATCAAGGTGGTGGAACGCCCGCTGCTGGAGGTCGTGATGGCGCAAGCCCAGGGCAACCAGAGCAAGGCCGCCGAATGGCTGGGCATCAACCGCAACACCCTGCGACGCAAGCTGGCTGACCATCAGCTGCTCTGAAGAATTCTTTGAAACTTGAAGGCCCACGCCATGTCCGCACGACAACTCACCGCCCTGATCTCGGTCTCTGACAAGACCGGCATCGTCGACTTCGCCAAGCAACTGCACGCGCTCAACGTGCGCCTGCTGTCCACCGGCGGCACGGCCAAGCTGCTGGCCGACGCCGGCCTGCCGGTGACCGAGGTGGCCGACCACACCGGCTTCCCCGAGATGCTGGACGGCCGCGTCAAGACCCTGCACCCGATGGTGCATGGCGGCCTGCTGGCCCGCCGCGATTTCCCCGAGCACATGGCGGCCGCCGAGAAGCACGGCATCACCATGATCGACATCCTGGCCGTCAACCTCTACCCGTTTGAATCGACGGTCGCCAAGGCCGGCTGCACCCTCGCTGACGCCATCGAGAACATCGACATCGGCGGCCCGGCCATGGTGCGCAGCGCCGCCAAGAACTGGCAGGACGTGACCGTGCTGACCGACGCCTCGCAGTACGCGCAAGTGCTCGCCGAGCTGAAGGCCGATGGCAAGACCAGCGACAAGACCCGCTTCGCCGCTTCCGTCGCCGCTTTCAACCGCATTGCCCAGTACGACGCCGCGATCAGCAACTACCTCTCGGCCTACCAGGAAGACGGCACCCAGTCCGCCTACCCCGGCCAGATGAACAGCAGCTTCATCAAAGTGCAGGACCTGCGCTACGGCGAGAACTCGCACCAGAGCGCCGCGCTGTACCGCGACCTGTATCCGGCCCCCGGCTCGCTGGTCACCGGCAAGCAATTGCAGGGCAAGGAACTCTCGTACAACAACATCGCCGATGCCGATGCCGCCTGGGAATGCGTGAAGAGCTTCGACGCCCCGGCCTGCGTCATCGTCAAGCATGCCAACCCCTGCGGCGTGGCCGTGGCGGCGAATGCAGCCGAGGCCTACAGCAAGGCCTTCAAGACCGACCCGACCAGCGCCTTCGGCGGCATCATTGCCTTCAACCGTGAGGTCGATGGCGCAGCGGCGCAGCTCGTGTCCAAGCAGTTCGTCGAAGTGCTGATGGCACCGAGCTTCAGCGCCGAGGCACTGGAAACCTTCAAGTCCAAGGTCAATGTGCGCCTGATGCAGATTGAGCTGCCGCCGGGTGGCGACACGGCCTGGCTGCAGGGCCGCAACCTGGGCGATAGCAAGCGCGTCGGCTCGGGCCTGCTGCTGCAATCGGCCGACAACCACTTCCTGAAGAAGAGTGACCTGAAGATCGTCACCACGCTGCAGCCCTCGGCCCAGCAACTGGACGACCTGATGTTCGCCTGGACCGTGGCGCAATACGTCAAGAGCAATGCCATCGTCTTCTGCGGCGGCGGCATGACGCTGGGCGTCGGCGCCGGCCAGATGAGCCGCATCGACTCGGCCCGCATCGCCTCGATCAAGGCCGAGAACGCCGGCCTCGTGCTGAAGGGCTCGGTCGTGGCCTCGGACGCCTTCTTCCCGTTCCGCGACGGCCTCGACGTGCTGGCCGATGCCGGCGCCTCCTGCGTGATCCAGCCGGGCGGCTCGATGCGCGACGACGAGGTGATCGCCGCCGCCAACGAGCGCGGCATCGCCATGGTCTTCACGGGCGTTCGGCACTTCCGTCACTGATCGGTGCGCCGCGTTCTCAAGGCAATGGGCGCCTGCACCCTGGCGGCCAGCGGTGTCGTGCATGCACAAGCCAGCGTCCGCCTGGAAGACGCAGAGCGTTTCGCCAAGCTGTTCGCGAGCACGCCCACGCCCAGCGCCGCCCAGCTCGATGAGCTGTACCTGAAGCCCGGCAGCGAAGGCGTGGCCGGCTTCATCAAGTACAGGATCAAGAGCGCGGACAACCTGGCCGAGCGCGTCGCCACGCTGCAGGCCGACTACCGCAAGGGGATCGAGCTGTGCCTGCCGGCCGCGCGCAAGCTGCAGCCGCAAGCCGAGCAGACCATCGCCAAGGTCCAGGCCCTGCTGGGCCGCACGGACACGGCGCCCGTCTACATGCTGTTCGGCGGCGGCAATTCAGGCGGCACTGCGAGCAGCAAGGCCTTGATGCTGGGCCTGGAAGTGCTGTGCCGTTCTGCCAATACCGAGCTTGAGGCCACGCGCATCATCACCGAGTTCGTGGCCCATGAGGTGACGCACGTCTACCAGAACCGCAGCATGAAGGCCTCGCCCACCGGCGACCTCTTGCAGGCGATGCTGGTGGAAGGCTTTGCCGACTTCGCCATGACGATGGCCATGGGCGAGCAGGCCGCATCCGACGCCGAGCGCAGCGCCTACGGCCTGGCCCGCGAACACGAGCTGTGGGAGAAGGCGCAGGCCGACTTCAAGCACGGCGACAAGCAATTGCGCAACTGGATGTACAACAACAACACGCCGCGCGCCGCTGGCGAGCCGGCCGACCTCGGCTACTGGCTGGGCAAGCGCATCTGCGAGGCCTACTACGCCCGGGCCACCGACAAGACCGCAGCGCTGCAGATCTTGCTCGAGATGGCCGACCCGGCCCAGATCCTGCGGGACAGTGGCTACCAGGGTGGTCAGGGCGGCAAGCGCTGAAGTCGCCAAGGCGACAGTCACTCCTAGACGCCATCCTCTAGCCCAGGGCCAACACCGTTGGCCCGGCCCTCTCTTGCGGTTAGCCTCGATGGCAAACCACGGAGACAAGCAAGATGGACCAATCGCTGCATGAGCGGCTGCACCTGAGGCTGGAGCAGCAGCGCCTGGCTTTCAATGCCGAGCGCATGCCGAGCTACGCGGTGCGCCGCGACCGGTTGCGGCGTCTGATCGCGATGACCGAGCAGAACGCCGAGGCGCTGGCAGCGGCGATGTCGCGCGACTTCGGCCACCGGGCGCGGCAGGAAAGCCTGCTGACCGACGTGTTCACCGTCGGCGCGGGCGCCCGCCACGCGCTCAAGCACCTGCGCGGCTGGATGGCGGAGAAACGCGTCTCCACCTCGCTGATGTACTTGCCGGCCAGCAACCGCCTGCTGCCGCAGCCGCTGGGCGTGGTGGGCATCGTCGCGCCCTGGAACTACCCGTACTACCTGGCGATGAACCCGGCGCTGTCGGCCCTGGCCGCCGGCAACCGCGTGATGATCAAGCCCTCGGAGCTGACGCCCGAGACCTCGGCGCTGATGGCCAGGATGGTGGCCGAGCATTTCTCGCCCGAGGAGATGACGGTCGTGACCGGCGACGCCGAGGTCGGCCGTGCCTTCACCGAGCTGCCCTTCGACCATCTGTTCTTCACCGGCTCCACCCAGGTGGGTCGCCTGGTGGCGCAAGCCGCCGCCAGGCAGCTCACGCCGGTGACGCTGGAGCTGGGCGGCAAGTCGCCCGCCGTGATCGACAAGAGCGCCGACATCGCCCTCACCGCCGAACGCCTGGCCTTCGGCAAGCTGCTCAATGCGGGCCAGACCTGCGTGGCGCCCGACTACCTGCTGGTGCCGCGCAGCCTGGTGGAGCCGCTGACAGCGGCCATCCTGGCTTCGATGCGCAAGATGTACCCGACGCTCGATGCCAACCCCGACTACACCGGCATCGTCTCGCCGCGCCACCATGCGCGCCTGCACGCGCTGCTGGAGGACGCCAAGGCGCACGGCGCCCGCCTGCTGCAGAGCCACGAAGAGCAGCCGCAAAGCCGCAAGATCGTGCCCACCCTCGTGCTGGACGTGAATGCCGAGATGGCGATCATGCGTGAGGAAATCTTCGGCCCGCTGCTGCCGGTGGTGGCCTACGACACGCTGGACCAGGCCATCGCCTACGTGAACCAGGGCGAGCGCCCGCTGGCGCTGTACTGGTTCGGCAGCGACAAGGCCTCGCAGCAGCAGGTGCTGGCCCACACCCATGCCGGCGGCGTGACGATCAACGACTGCATCTTCCACCTCGGCCAGGAAGACCAGCCCTTCGGCGGCGTGGGCGCGAGCGGCATCGGCGCCTGCCATGGCGAATGGGGTTTCCGCACCTTCAGCAAGCTCAAGCCGGTGTTTCGCCAGGCCCGCTTCGCCGGCACCAAGCTGCTGTTCCCGCCCTATGGCGCCACCTTCGAGCGCCTGCTCGGCCTGCTGAAGAAGCTCCCATGAAAAGACGTTCACTCCTGAAGCTCGGCATTGGCGCCGCCGTCGTGATCGGCGTGGCCGGCACCGGTGTCGCCTTGCTGAAGCCGGGCCTGGTCGAGGACGGCAAGAAGCTCTCGCCCGGCGCTCGCCAGATCTTCGCGGCCGTGGCCCGCGCGGTCTTCGATGGCGGCCTGCTGGACGCGAAGGATGCAGCCGGCATCCAGTCCCTGCTCGACCGCCTGGACGCCAGCATCGCCGTCTTCCCGGCCGCCGTGCGCGCCGAGCTGTCGCAGGTGCTGGGCTTGCTCGACACCGCTGCCGGCCGCTATGCGTTGATCGGCCTGAAGAGCGACTGGGCGACCGTGCCCACGGCCGAACTGGCGGCCGTGCTGGAAGGCCTGCGCCTCTCCGGCAGCAACACCCGCCAGCAGATCTACCACGCGCTGCGCGACCTCTGCAGCGTGGCCTTCTTCACCGACCCGGCGCATTGGTCTGCCGTCGGCTACCCCGGACCGAGAGAAATTCCATGAATGACCCGATCAAAGAAGGCCTGGCCCGCGGCTGGAAGGTGATGGGCGGCGGCCACGTGCCGCTGCCCGCGCAGATCGACTGCGACGTGGTCATCGTCGGCAGCGGTGCCGGCGCCGGCATCACGGCCGAGCTGATGGCGCGCGCCGGGATGAAGCTGCTGATCGTCGAGGAAGGGCCGCTGCGCTCCAGCACCGACTTCAAGCCGCAGCGCGAGGAGCTGTCCTACCCGACGCTGTACCAGGAAGGCGCCGGCCGCAAGACGCTGGACCAGGCGATGAACATCCTGCAGGGCCGTTGCGTGGGCGGCTCCACCACGGTCAACTGGACCGGCTGCTTCCGCACGCCCAAAGATGCGCTGGAGACCTGGGCAGCGCAGTTCGGCCTCAGCGACTTCACCGAGTCGCAGATGCTGCCGTGGTTCGAGCAGGTGGAGCGCCGGCTCAACATCGCGCCCTGGGCGGCAGAACCCAACCAGAACAACAGCGTGCTCAAGCGCGGCGCCGACAAGCTGGGCCTGCCCGCCTTCGTCGTGCAGCGCAACGTCAAGGGCTGCTGGAACCTCGGCTCCTGCGGCATGGGCTGCCCGACCAATGCCAAGCAGTCGATGCTGGTCACCACCATTCCGGCAGCGCTGGACCATGGCGCTCAGCTGGCGGTGCAGACACGCGCCGAGCAATTGCTGATCAAGGACGGCCGCATCGAGGCCCTGCTGTGCCAGCCGATTGCGCTGGATGGCAGCGCCACCGGTGCGACTGTGCGCGTGCGCGCCAAGCACTATGTGGTGGCCGGCGGAGCGATCAACTCACCCGCCCTGCTGCTGCGCTCGCAGGCGCCCGATCCGCACAGTCTGCTGGGCAAGCGAACCTTCCTGCATCCCACGGTGGCCAGCGGCGCCGTGATGGCCGAGCCGGTCGAGGGCTGGGCCGGCGCACCGCTGTCGATCTTCTCGGACCATTTCCTGCACCAGGGTCCGGTCGACGGGCCCATGGGCTACAAGCTGGAAGTGGCGCCCGTGCATCCGGCCTTTGCCGCCACCAACCTCGGCGGCTTCGGGCCGGCAATGGCCGAGCGGGTCAGGCAGTTCCCGAACACCCAGGTGATGATTGCCCTCTTGCGCGACGGCTTCCATGCGCAGTCCGTAGGCGGCCAGGTCAAGCTGCGTGGCGATGGCTCGCCGCAGCTGGACTACGCGCTCAATGACTACCTGTTCGACGGGGTGCGCCGCGCCTATGTCTCGATGGCCGAGATCCAGTTCGCCGCCGGCGCGAAGAGCGTGCGCCCGGTGCACGAGCTGGCCGCCGACTACCAGAGCCTCGCCGAGGCCAAGGCCGGCATCGCCAAGCTGGACTTGAAGCCCTTCATCACGACCGTGGGCAGCGCCCATGTGATGGGCGGCTGCACGATGGCGGCCGATGCGGCGCGCGGCGTGGTGCGGCCCGACGGCCAGCACTGGCAGATCAGCAACCTCTCGGTGCACGACGGCTCGCTGTTCCCCACCAGCATTGGCGCCAATCCGCAGCTCTCGGTCTACAGCCTCGCCAACCGTCTGGCCCAAGGCCTGATCACGCGCCTCGGCGGCAAGGCGGAAGCGCTGGCCTAGGTCTTCAGGTAGAGAATCATCTGCGTGCAGCGGAACAAGGCCATGGTCTTGCCGCTCTCGCGGTGCGTGACCTTGGCATCCCAGACCTGGGTGGTGCGCCCCAGGTGCACGGCCGTGGCCGTGCAGTCCACCGTGCCCTCTCGGGCCGTGCTGAAGAAGTTGGACTTCAGCTCGATGGTGGTGAAGCTGTTCGCACCCTCGGGCAGGTTGGCCATCACGCCATAGCCCGAGGCCGTGTCGGCCAGTGTCACGACCGAGCCGGCGTGCAGAAATCCGTTGGGTGCCATCAGTTCCTTGCGCACCACCATCTCGGCGCGGATCTCGCCCGGCGCGACCGCCAGGATGGTGATGCCCAGATGGCCGGGCAGGTTCCCAGCACCGACTTGATTGAACTGCTTGGCGTCAGGCGGCATGGCGGACTCCTGTGAAGACTGCCGCATTTTCCTGCCTACCGACAGCGGCGCTGTCTCTGCGTTGACAACTCGCAAGACCAGCGTCAGTGCACCCCACTATGCTCGCCGCTTCAGACCTGCCCACCTCCGACACCGGTGAGGCGAGGCGTTGTCACCCAGGAGACAAGATCGATGTCGAGCAGTACCTATTCGCCCCATTCACAATCGCGCCCACAGGCCGAGCGGGCCCGCAGCTCCGCCGACCATGGCTTCTTCGCGTACCACGGCCTCTGGGCGCCGGGCGTGCGCCTGTTCCGCCAGCTGCGTTTTGGCAGCAAGGCCCTGCTGATCTCGCTGGCCTTCATGCTGCCGATGCTGGGGCTGATCAGCTGGCTGGTGATAGGCGCCGACGCCGCACTGCTTGACGCGCGCCGCGACGCGACCCGCCAGCACGTGGAGGTGGCGCACGGCATCCTCAAGTGGGCCCACGGGCTGGAGGCCGGCGGCCTGCCGCGCGAGCAGGCGCAGGCCCAGGCGCGCGAAGCGGTCAGCAAGCTGCGCTACGAAGGCGCGGAGTACTTCTGGATCAACGACATGCAGCCCCGCGTGGTCATGCATCCGATCAAGCCGGCCCTGGACGGCAAAGACGTCAGCGACTTCAAGGACCCGAACGGCCTGGCCTTGTTCAAGGCCTTCGTCGACGAGGTCCGCAAGAACGGCCAGGGCTTTGTCGCCTACCAGTGGCCCAAGCCCGGCAATGAGAAGCCGGTCGACAAGATCTCCTATGTGATGGGCTTCGAACCCTGGGGCTGGGTGATCGGGTCGGGCATCTACATCGACGACATCAAGGCCATGGAGCGGACCCATGTCATCAAGGTGGCCGGCGTCGTCGTGGCCACGCTGCTGCTGACCGGCTACCTGTTCCTGTGCTTCTACCGCGTGATGGAAGGCGGTATCAACGAAACCCGCCGCCACCTGCGCGCCATGACCGACGGCGACCTGACCACCTCGCCCGCGCCCTGGGGCCGCGACGAGGCGGCCCAGTTGATGCGGGACCTGTCTGAGATGCAGGAGTCCTTGCGTCAGATGGTGCTGCGCGTGCGCGCCTCCAGCGACCAGATCGTCTATTCCAGCGACGAGATCGCCAGCGGCGCGCTGGACCTCTCGGCCCGCACCGAACAGGCTGCCGCCAATCTGGAAGAGTCAGCCTCGTCGATGGAGGAAATCTCGTCCACCGTGAAAAGCAGCGCCGAACACACGGCCGAGGCATCGACCCTGGCGCGCCAGAACGCCCAGACCGCGGCCGACGGCGGCCGCGTGATGCACGAAGTGGTGCAGACCATGGAAGGCATACGCAGTGCCTCGGCCCGCATCTCCGACATCATCGGCACCATCGACGGCATTGCCTTCCAGACCAACATCCTGGCGCTGAACGCGGCGGTCGAGGCGGCGCGCGCCGGCGAGCAGGGACGCGGCTTCGCCGTGGTGGCCAGCGAAGTGCGCATGCTGGCCCAGCGCAGCGCCGAAGCGGCCAAGGAAATCAAGACCCTGATCGGCAGCAGCGTGGAGCAGGTCGAGACCGGCACCCAGATCGTGCGCCGCGCAGGCGAGACGATCGAGCACATCGTCAACGGCTCGGGCCGCGTCGACAGCCTGCTCGGCGAGGTGGCCACCGGCGCCCGTGAACAGGCACTGGGCATCGCGCAGATCGGCCAGGCCGTGCAGGAGCTGGACCGCGCGACCCAGCAGAACGCCGCCCTCGTCGAAGAGACTGCAGCCGCAGCGGCCTCCATGAAGCTGCAGGCCGATGGTCTGGCCGCCGAGGTCGCGCGCTTCGTGCTGCCGCAGGGCCTGGCGCTCGAAGAAGCGGTGGTTGACCCGGCCGACTTCGATTTCGACGGCGCGATCGAGGCGCACCGGCAGTGGAAGGTCAAGCTGCGCCAGGCCATCGCCGAGCGCAGCCGGCTCGATGCCGACACCATCTGCCGCGACGACCAATGCCCGCTCGGCCGCTGGCTGCATGGCGAAGGCGGCAAGCGCTGGGGCGGCCGGCCGACCTTCGTGGCCCTGGTCGACAAGCATGCGCAGTTCCACCAGACCGCCGGTGGCGTGGCCCGCAGCATCAACGGCGGCCAGTACGAGCAGGCGGAGCGCCTGATCGGCGGCGGCTCGGCCTTCGCGCGCATCTCCACCGAGGTCAGCACTTTGCTGACCCAGGCCAAGCGCGGGCTCTGAGGCAGGGGCGGAGATAATCCGCCCCATGTCCCTTGCCGACTTTGCCGGCCTCTTCCTTTCGTTCCTGGCGCGCCTGATCACCGGCACGCAAGGCCACTGGAAAGGCTGCCCGCCCACCGCCGAGCAGCGCATCTACTTCGCCAACCACCAGAGTCACTTCGACTGGGTGTTGATCTGGGCGGCGCTGCCGCGCGAGCTGCGGGCCCAGACCCGCCCCATCGCCGCGCGCGACTACTGGACCTCGTCGCCGTTCAAGCAATGGCTGACCCAGGATGTGTTCAACGCCATCTTCGTCAGCCGCACGCGCAGCAATCCCGATGAAGACCCGCTGGAGCCCTTGGTCGAGGCGCTGTCGCATGGCGACTCGCTGGTGATCTTTCCGGAGGGCACGCGCTCCAGCAAGGGCGACCCGCAGCCCTTCAAGGCCGGCCTGTACCACCTCGCCGAGCAGTTCCCCGATGTGCAGCTGATCCCCACCTGGATCGACAACGTGCAGCGCGTGATGCCCAAGGGCGAGGTTGTGCCCGTGCCCATCCTGTGCACGGTGACCTTTGGCGAGCCCATGCAGATAGAGCCGGGTGAAGACAAGCGGGCCTTTCTGGAACGGGCCCGTGCGGCCGTCATGGCTCAAAGGCCGGTGCAGGAGCGGGCCACATGAGCTTTTGGCGCAACCTCAAGGCCATGTCGGCGAGCGAGCACATCGCTCTCTTGTTCCTGCTGCTGTTCGGCCTGCTGTTTCTGATCAGCCTTGGCGGCTTTCTCTATTCGCTGCGCGATCCCGAGAAACGCAGCGCCGCGGCCGAGGGCAACTGGCTGCAGTTCAAGCGCGACCTCAATGCGGTGTGGGTCGGCTCCATCCTGTTCTGGCTGGCCTGGATTTCAGGGCCGGTGGGCGCCACGCTGCTGTTCGGCGTGTTCTCCTTCCTCGCGCTGCGCGAGTTCATCACGCTGATGCACACGCGCCGTGCCGACCACCGCAGCCTGATCCTCAGCTTCTTCGTGCTGCTGCCCCTGCAGTACGTGCTGGTGGCCACGCGGCATTTCGACCTGTTCAGCGTCCTGATCCCGGTCTATGGCTTCCTGGCCATCCCGGTGGTGAGCGCCTTTGCCGACGACCCGGCCCAGTTCCTCGAACGCAATGCCAAGATCCAGTGGGGCATCATGGTCTGTGTCTATGGGCTCTCGCATGGCCCTGCCCTGCTGCTGCTGGAGTTCAAGGGCTACGAGGGGCGTGGGCCCTTCCTGCTGTTCTTCATGGTGATGGCCGTGGGCGTGGGCCAGATCGTGCAGGAGGTGGCCTCGCGCTCACTGCGCCGCCGTCCTGTGGCGCGGCGCATCAGCCGCAGCTTCTCCTGGCGCGCGCTATGGCTCGGCCAGTTGGCGGCCGCGCTGACCGGCACCCTGCTCTACTGGATCACGCCCTTCAAGGCCGGCCAGGCCCTGGTGATGGCCGTGATCGCCTCGCTGGCCGGCGCCCTCGGCGGCCTGGTGATGCGGGCGCTGAAGAAGGACTTCGGCGTGATCTACTGGGGCAATAGCAGCTCCATCACCGGCGCCATCGGCCTGCTGGACCGCATTGCGGTGCTGTGCTTCGCGGCGCCGGTGTTCTTCCATTCGGTGCGCTGGTATTTCAAGGCGAATCTCTGATGCGAATTCTTGGCATCGACCCTGGTTTGCAGACAACGGGTTTTGGCGTCATCGATGCCGACGGCCCGCGCCTGTCCTATGTCGCCAGCGGCACGATCAAGACCAGCGCCGTGGCGGCAGGCGAGCTGCCGGCGCGGCTGAAGATCATCTTCGACGGCGTGCGTGAAGTCGTGGCGCGCTACCAGCCGCAATGCGCCGCCGTGGAAATCGTCTTCGTCAACGTCAATCCGCAATCGACGCTCTTGCTGGGCCAGGCACGCGGCGCGGCGCTCACCGGCCTGGTGGCCTCGGACCTCGCGGTCTCGGAGTACACCGCGCTGCAGATGAAGAAGGCCATCGTCGGCCACGGCCATGCCAAGAAGGAGCAGGTGCAGCTGATGGTGCAGCGCCTCCTCGCCCTGCCCGGCCTGCCCGGCACCGACGCGGCCGACGCCCTGGGCCTGGCCATCATGCATGCCCATGCCCGCGTCTCGTTCGAGGCGATGGGCAAGGCCACGACGCTACAGCGCCGCCAGCACGCCCAGTTCAAGGGCAGCCGAACATATTGATGGCGACCATGGAATAAAGCGTCCAGCCCAGGTGTTTAACGAGCTCCAACCCCTGAAGGAGCCTTCGATGTCTTTGCGCACCCTGCTCGCCACGAGCACCTTGATCGCCCTCGCGGCCTGCGCCGCCATGGCCCCACCGCCGGCCAAGCCCCTGGACGGCGCCCTGGTCGGCACGGCCAACTCGATGACGCTCTACACCTTCGACAAGGACGGCGGCGGCAAGAGCAATTGCAACGGCCCCTGCGCCGCCAATTGGCCGCCCCTGATGGCCGCGGCCGACGCTGCGGCCAGCGGCGACTGGAGCCTCGTGACCCGCGACGACGGCAGCAAGCAATGGGCCTACAAGGGCAAGCCGCTGTACTTCTGGGTCAAGGACGCAAAGCCGGGTGACCGCACCGGCGACGGCTTCAACAAGGTCTGGCACACCGCCACGCCTTGAACACCTGAGGCATCCAGGCCCTTGCTCATGCTGCTCGACGAGGCCCTGCCCCATCTGCCGCGGCTGCGGCGCTATGCCCGGCTCTTGACCGGCGACAGCGCCCGCGCCGACGACCTGCTGCAGGACGTGCTGGAGCGCGCCAGCCGCAAGGCCTCGCTCTGGCGGCCCGATCCGGCGCATGAGGACCGCAGTGCCTCCTTGCGCGCCTGGCTGCTGACGATGATGCACCGGCTCTTCCTCAACCAGCGGCGCGACGAGCATGTCGGCAGCTTCGAGGAATTCACGGATTCGCTGGCACCGCGCCACGAGCCTCACCAGGCACTGGAGCAGCGCCTGGACCTGGAGCGCGCACTGGCGGCCTTGCCGGCGGCGGCGCGCGAGGTCCTGCTGCTGGTCTGTGTCGAGGAGCTCAGCTACGAGGAAACGGCGCGGGTGCTGGAGTTGCCGATTGGCACCGTGATGTCGCGGCTGTCCCGGGCGCGCGAGCGCATGCGCCAGCTGATGGGGCAGGCCGCGCCGCAGCAGCGGCCGGCGAGCCCGCCGCCACTGCGGGTCGTCAAATGAAACGAAGAGGAAGCCGAGGCCAGCCATGACCCGCCCGCCCGAGATCAGCAGCGCCAGCCTGCATGCCTACGTGGATGGCCAGCTCGGCCCGCTCGAGGCCGAGGCCGTGGCCGAGTGGTTGCGCCAGCATCCCGAGGAGGCGCAGGCCGTGCTGGACTGGCGCAGCCAGCGCGTGGCCCTGCAAGGCCTGCATGCCGAGCTGCTGGACGAGCCGCTGCCCGAGGCGCTCCTGCGCCCGCTCAAGCGCCAGCGCCACGCCGCCAATGCCTCGCGCTGGCTGCGCCAGGGCCTGGCCGCTGCCGTGCTGCTGGCCGTGGGTGGCCTGGCCGGCTGGAACACCCGCAGCCTGCAGGCCGAAGCACCCGCCTTGCAAGCCCAGGCGGCACCTGGCTTCGTTCGCGATGCGGCGATCGCCCATGTGCTCTACCAGGTGGAGCAGCGCCATCCGGTCGAAGTCTCGGCCGCCGAGCAGGCGCATCTGGTGCAGTGGCTGGGCAAGCGCCTCGGCACGCCGCTGGCCCTGCCGGACCTGACATCGGCCGGCTTCCACCTGGTCGGCGGCCGCCTGCTGCCGGCCGGCCAGGCCGATGCCCTGGGCGCGCAAGGCCTGCCGGGCCTGGCCCGCGCGATGTTCATGTTCGAATCGACGGCCGGTGAGCGCGTCACGCTCTACGTCTCGGTGCGGGCCCCGGGCGAGGAAGCGCCGGCCGCCTTCCGCTTTGCGCCCGCCTCCCAGTTGCCGGGCAATGCCACGCAAAGCTTCTACTGGCTGGAGGGCCGACTGGGCTATGCGCTGTCCGGCCAGATCGCGCGCGAGCGCCTGGCCCAGCTCGGCGGCCTGGTGTACGCGCAGCTGATCAAGTCGTAAGCTCAGAGCCACCGGCATCGCCGGTCGGAGTCGCCACCATGCGCCGCTGGCTCTTGCTGTCCTTGTGCACGCTGCTGCTGGCCGCCTGCGGTGGTGGTGGCGGCAGCGCGCCCGGCACTACCCTGCCGCAGGCCGCCGAGCCGGTGCTGCTCAATGCCAGCGGCCCGGGCGAATACCGCAAGGCCGCCGCCCTCACGCGTGTCAGCGCCGAGCAGTTCAGCCAGGCTTTGAAAGCGGCAACGCGCGCGCCGGTGATGCGGCCGCGCTATGCGGTGCAGGCCTGGCGGATCGAGTACCAGAGCAGCGATGCCGACGGCGCCGCCGTCACCGCCTCGGCCCTCATCGCCCAGCCCGACAAGCCCGCCGCAGCGACGAGCCCGCTGCTGCTCTATCAGCACGGCACCTTGTTCCACGATGCCGATGCGCCCAGCAACCACGCCACGGCCGATGAGCCGGCGATGCTGATGGCTTCGCTCGGCTATGCGGTGCTGGCGGTGGACTACGTGGGCTATGGCAGCACCAAGGGCACGGCCCATCCCTACCTGCTGGCCGATCCGATGGCGGCGGCGGTCGTCGACGCGCTGACCGCCACGCGCTTCTGGCTGCAGGGCCAGGGCCGCAAGCTCAACGGCCAGCTCTTCCTGACCGGCTATTCGGAAGGCGGCCATGTGACGCTGGCCGCGCAGCGCGCCCTGCAGCAGAGCGGCCGCGACACCGGCCTCACCGCCACTGCCGTGGGCGCCGGGCCGTACGACGTGATGGCCACGCTGGACGCGGCGCTTGATCAGCTGCGCGACGAGCAGCCGGTGCTGGCCGCCCTGATCAACCCGGGCTTCCTCAAATACCTGGGCGGCAGCGTGCGGCGCGAGGTCCGCAAGCAACTGCTGAAGCAAGCGCTGCCGGACGACACGGACATCGTGTTTCGCAGCGACTTCATCGATCTCTTCCTGGATGACCAGCGCGACGCCATCGTGCAGCGCTGCAATGTGGCGGACTGGTTGCCGCGCGCACCGATGGCTCTGTTCCATGGCCGCGATGACCGCACCGTGCCCTTCGTCAACAGCACGCACGCCTTTGACGCCATGCGTGCGCGCGGCGCCGCGAGCCTCAGCCTGACCGAATGCCAGGCCAGCCCCTCGGGCCATCTGGAATGCATCGTGCCCTACTGGCAGGACATGCTGCAGCGCTTCGGCGCGCTGGCCCGCGATCTCTAGTTATGGGGCCCCGCTCGGCGGGAATGGGGGCAGGCCAGCACGCTACCCATAATCGCCCAGCCCTCATTTCGCACCAGGCCCCATGTCCGCTTCGCTGCTGCTGATCGTCGTGCTGATCTATTTCGCGCTCCTGCTCGGCGTGGCCTGGTTCGCCTCGCGCGGCGCCGACAACGAGAGCTTCTTCGTCGGCAACCGCAGCAGCAACTGGCTGCTGGTCGCCTTCGGCATGATCGGCACCTCGCTGTCGGGCGTCACCTTCATCAGCGTGCCGGGCGCGGTGGGCGCCACGCAGTTCAGCTACTTCCAGATCGCCCTCGGCCAGATGCTCGGCTACGCGGTGATCGCCTTCGTGCTGCTGCCGCTCTATTACCGGCTGCGCCTGACCTCGATCTACCACTACCTCGGCGAGCGCCTGGGGCCGCGCAGCTACCGCACCGGCGCCAGCTTCTTCATCCTCTCGCGCACGCTCGGCGCCACGGCGCGGCTCTACCTCGTGGTGCGCATCCTGCAGGACGCCATCCTCGACAGCTTCGGCATGCCCTTCTGGCTGACCACGGCCGTGCTCTTGCTGATGATCCTGCTCTACACCTTCGAGGGCGGGGTCAAGACCATCGTCTGGACCGACACCTTGCAGACCGCAGGCATGCTGACCGGCCTGGTGGTCTGCCTGGCCTGGCTGATGCAGGCCCTGGGGCTGGACTTCTCCAGCGCGGCCACGGCCCTGGCCGACCAGGGGCTGTCGCGCGTCTTCGTCACCGAGCCCGACAGCCGCTTGTTCTGGGGCAAGCAGCTGCTCGCCGGCGCCTGCATCGCCATCGCGATGACCGGCATGGACCAGGAGATGATGCAGAAGAACATCTCGGTGAAGCGCCTTGCCGACTCGCAGAAGAACATCCTCCTGATGAGCGTCATCATGCTGGGCGTGGTGCTGCTGTTCCTGGTGCTGGGCGGGCTCCTGCAGATGTATGCGCGGCAGCAGGGCATTGCGGCGCGCGGCGATGCGCTGTTCCCCACCGTCGTGCTGCAGCACCTGCCGGCCATCGTGCAGCTCGTGTTCATCGTGGCCCTGATCTCGGCGCTGTTCCCGAGCGCCGATGGCGCGATCACGGCGCTGACCTCCAGCTTCTGCATCGACCTGCTCGGCCTGCAGCGCCGCGCCGACTGGGACGACGCGCGCCGCCAGCAGGTGCGCAAGCGCGTCCACCTCTCGTTCGCGGCGCTGTTCCTCGTGCTGGTGCTGGTATTCCGCTGGATCGACAACGCCAGCATGATCGGCCTGATCCTCAAGCTCGCCGGCTACACCTACGGGCCGCTGCTGGGCCTGTTCGCCTTCGGCCTGCTGACGCGGCGCAGCGTCAAGGATGCCCTCGTGCCCCTCGTTGCCCTGGCCGCCCCGCTCCTTTGCTGGATCGTCGACAGCCAGCAGAAGGCGCTGTTCGGCGGCTACGAGCTGGGGCTGGAGCTGCTGGTGCTGAATGCAGGGCTGACGTTCGCAGGGCTGTGGGCAGTCAGCCGCCGTCAGGCTTGAGCAACCCGAGCGGCCCGAAAGGCCGCCCGCCGCTCAATCGACGCGGACCTGGAACTCCTGCACGAACACGTGGTTGCCTGGGCAGTGGTAGCCGTCGAAGGTCTTGGTGAACGAGGCCACCAAGACCTCGTCGACCTTCTGCGGACCCGGGTGCTTCAAGGCCGTCGCGCGAACGTTGGACACCTTGCCGTCCGAAACCGTGACCACGAAGCGGTACACAGCCTCGCCCTTCCAGCTGCCGGTGGAGGGCACGTCGGGCTTGGGCATGCGGGTGCACACCATGGCGGCCGCCAAGGGCCTGTTGAGGAAGCCGGTGGGCGGCAGCTTCAGGCTCAGGGCCTCGCGCACCGCCTGGGCCACGGGCTGCTGCAGCTCGCTGCCATCCGCCGCGCTGTAGCGCCCTCGCTCGGTAGGGAGGCCGCCCCGGAACTCGCCTTCGAAGCGCCAGCCCTGGGCCGAGATGGCAAGGCCCGCGCCTGAGGGCTGGCCCAGCACAAAGCTGCCCTCATAGCTGTCGCCCGAGGGCAGCTGCAGCCGCCCCTTGCCGCTGGGCCGACCGGCCGCAAGCTCGCCTTCGAAGCGCGCGCCCTTCGCCCACAGGTAGCGCCCCAGGCCGGAGGCAATGCCAGCCTCGAAGCGGCCCTCGAACCTGTCGCCGTTGGCGAGGCTCATCACGCCTTCACCCTGGCGCTTGCCAGCGCTCCAGCCTCCGTCGTAGCTGTCGCCGTTGGCATAGCGCTGGCGGCCCCGGCCTTCGGGCCGGCCGGCCACGAACTCCCCCTCGTAGCGCGTGCCATCGGGCCACAGCATCACGCCCTGGCCATGCGCTTGCCCGTCAAGCAGCGGCCCCTCGTAGCGCCGGCCATCGGGATAGCTGAGGGCCCCGGCCTTGGCATCGCTGGCCGCTGGGCCGGGTGCCTGGGCAGCAGCCAGCCCTGACATCAGCAGCGCACAGCACAGCGAAGCCAGGCGCAGCCGGCGGGTCGGTACGAGCATGGGGACTCCCTGGTATCTCTTTTTACGAGCGCGCATTGGAGCAAGGCGCCGGCGCGGCTGTCAATGCGGGATGGTTTCGCATGCGCCTGACACCGCATCGTTGCGCGCGGCGTAACGCTGTATTGGCTGCGCTGGTGCTTCTGCTGCGGGCCCACACGGCGCACAGTTCGCTCTCGCTGCAGCCTCACGCAGCGCACGAAAGAGCGAACACCATGAGCCGCGCCTATGCCGACCTTGCCTTCACGCCCGCTGTCCGCGCCATGCAGACCCGCATGGGCAGCCGTGCCGCTTACGCGGCGCAGGATCGCAGCGAAGACCGCCGCGATGCGCTGACCGAACACGAGGCCCAGTTCATTGCGCAGCGCGACGGCTTCTATCAAGCCACGGTCAGCGAGACCAACTGGCCCTATCTGCAGTTCCGGGGCGGGCCGGCCGGCTTTCTGAAGGTGCTCGATGCCAAGACCCTGGCCTACGCAGACTTTCGTGGCAACCGCCAGTACATCAGCGTCGGCAACCTGCAAGGCAACGAGCGCGTGGCCCTGTTCCTGATGGACTACGCGGCCCAGCGCCGGCTGAAGCTGCTGGGCCGCGTGCAACTGGTCGATGCGGCCGAGGACCCGGCCCTGATGCACCGCCTGGCCATGCCCGGCTATGGCGCCCGCGTTGAACGGGCCTTCGTCATCACGGTCGAGGCCTGGGACTGGAACTGCCCGCAGCACATCACGCCGCGCTACACCGAGGCCGAGGTCGAGGCGGCCGTGCAGCCGCTGCGTGATGAGCTCGAGGCCGCTCGCCGCGAGCTGGCCCGGTTGCGCGCCTGAGCCCATTCCTGTTTTGGTTTATGCCCGAACCGGTGCCGAGGCGGCCGGAGCGGGCCCTCTACCCACGCCTCAATTTTGGAGTTCACCCCATGCACGTCAAGCAAATGCTGGCCAAGGCCCGTTCCGACGCCCCCATCACCCCCGTCGAGGCGCGCGACGCCATGCTGGGCTGCTTCGTCACCATCCACGGCGAGACGCTGAAGCGCGGCGCCACTCTGCTCGGCAAGGCCCTCAGCGACGAGCAGGCCGAGCAGCACGCCACCGTCATCATGAAGGGCCTGCTGGGCCCTCAGTGGGACCGCCCGACGAAGTCGGGCCTGGCCGATGCGCGCATCCGCATGGACCAGAAGATGAATTTCTCGCAGGCGCCGCAGGATCTGCAGGACCTGCACGAGCAGGTCTGCAACCTGATCGTCAGCAAAACGGCCTGAGACCGCCCTCCACCATCAGCCGAGCGGCGCCAGCCGCTCGCGCAGCCTCTCACGCAAACGCTCGACCGCCAGGTCGATGAAAGCCCGCGCCTTGTGCGAAGCATGCCGCCCTTCGCGGTGCACCAGGTGCACCGGCACCGGCGCCGGCTCGAACTCCTGCAGCAGCAGCTCCAGCTCGCCGGCGCGCACCCGCGCATCGACCTGGTAGGACATCAACCGCGACAGGCCAAAGCCGCCGGCCACCGCCGCGATAGCCGAATCGTTGCTGGTGGTCAGCAGGCGCGGCGTGAGCTTGATCGTCTGCAGCTCCCCTTCCACCTTGAAGCGCCACTCCGGCGCCGGCGTCACCGCATTGGCCAGCACCAGGGCATGCTCCGCCAGTTGCTCCGGCCGCTGCGGCCGGCCATGCCGAGCGAGGTAGGACGGCGCCCCGCAGACCACGCGACGCACCGTGCCCACGCGGATCGCCTGCAGGCTGGAATCTGGCAATTCGCCGATGCGCACGGCCACGTCCACGCCTTCGTCGGTCAGGTTGACCACCCGGTCCAGGAACCAGCAGGACACGGTCACCTCCGGATAACTCTGCAAGTACTCGGTCACGACCGGTGTCACATGCAGCGCGCCAAACAAGGCTGGCGCCGTCACCGTCAATCGGCCGCGCGGCGCCCCATGCAGGCCGCTGACCGATTCATCGGCCTCCGCCAGCTCGGCGAGGATGCGCCGGCAATCCTCCACATAGCGCGCGCCCGCCTCGGTCACGCGCACCACCCGCGTCGTGCGGGTCAGGAGGCGCACGCCCAGGTGCGACTCCAGCTCTCCGATGGCCCGCGTCACCGCCGGAGGCGAGATGGCGAGCTTGCGGGCCGCGCCGGCGAAGCCGTTGGCGTCGACCACGGCCACGAAGACATTGATCAGGTGCAGTCGGTCCAACTGTTTCTCCTGGCGTAACGGTGTCTTTGGTTTTACGGAGATTCTATGTTTCGACCGATTCAATCACAGTTCAGGCATTCGCTGAAACGCAGCGAATCGAGCCTCAAAACACCCATTGGAGTCACCCCATGTCCCGTCTGAACATCCCCACCGTCGACCAGTCCCTCGATGCCGCCAAGCCCCTGCTGGCCGCCGTCAACAAGCAGCTGGGTGTCGTGCCCAATCTGATGAAGCTGGTGGGCCACAGCCCGGCCGGCCTGGAAGGCTATCTGTCGCTGAGCGGCGCGCTGGCCAAGGGCAAGCTGAGCGCCGCGCTGCGCGAGCGCATCGCCCTGACCGTGGCCGAGTACAACGGCTGCGACTATTGCCTGTCGGTTCACAGCTATCTGTCGACCAACCTGCTGAAGATCAGCGCCGCCGAGATTGACGCCGCCCGCGACGGCCGCTCGGAAGACGCCCGCACCGCTGCCGCCCTGCACTTCGCCCGCCGCGTCGCCGAGTCGCGCGGCCGTGTCTCCGATGCCGACCTGGCCGCCCTGCGCGCCGCCGACTTCGACGAAGCCGCCGTGATCGAGATCGTGCTGAACGTGGCCCTCAACGTGCTGACCAACTACGTCAACAACGTGGCCGCGACCGACATCGATTTCCCGGTCGTCAACGCCAAGTCCGCCGCCTGATGCTGCATGTGCCGGCCGGCGCCCGCCATGGCGCCGGCCGGGCAGGAGAACGCCATGAACACCCTCGACGAAGCCCCTCGCCCGCCCCTGCCGCCGTTCAACCATGCGACGGCCGTGCAGAAGGTGCGCCTGGCCGAAGACGCCTGGAACAGCCGCGACCCGCAGCGCGTGGCCCAGGCCTACACCGTGGACAGCCGCTGGCGCAACCGCAGCGAGTTCCCGCAGGGCCGCGAGCAGATCACGCAGCTGCTGCAGCGCAAGTGGGCACGCGAGCTGGACTACCGCTTGATCAAGGAGATCTGGGCGTTCAGCAGCCACCGGATTGCCGTACGCTTTGCGTATGAATGGCACGACGACGCCGGCCACTGGTTCCGCTCCTATGGCAACGAGAACTGGGAGTTCGATGCCAAGGGCTATATGGCCGTGCGCCACGCCAGCATCAACGACCTGCCGATCCGCGCCGACCAGCGCCTGTTCCATTGGCCGCAGGGCCGCCGGCCTGACGACCATCCGGGGCTGAGCGAGCTGGGGCTCTGAGCCACCTCAGCAGCAGAACGAACGAAGAATGAACGAAATCCAACTGCCATCGAATGAAGTACAGGCGCTGCGCCAACAACTGGTCAGCCAGCGCCAGGCGCTGCTGGCCAGCCTGCTGGTCTCGGCCTGGATGGTCGAGGCCCGCGACCCCTACACCGGCGGCCACCTGTGGCGCGTCGCGCGCATGGCGCACCTGCTGGCCCTCGAGTCCGGCAGCACGCCGCGCGAAGCCAGCCGCATCGCCATGGCCGGCTTCCTGCACGACCTGGGCAAGGTCGGCATCCCCGATGCCGTGCTGCGCAAGCCCGGGCGCCTGAGCGACGAGGAGTTCGCGCTGATCAAGACCCATCCTCGGGTTGGTGCGCGCATGCTGGCCGGCCATCCGCTGGCCGGCCTGGTGGTCGATGCCATCCATCACCACCACGAGATGCCCGATGGCCGCGGCTACCCCTCGGGCCTGCAGGGCGAAGAGATTCCTCACGATGCCCGCCTGATCGGCCTCTGCGACGCCTTCGACGCGATGACCAGCACCCGTCCCTACCGCAAAGGCATGCCCACGGCGAAGGCCCTGGACATCATCGAGGGCGCGCTCGGCCAGCAGTTTGACCAGCGCCTCGGCGCGATCTTTGTGCGCATGGGCCGCGCCGGCGAGTTCGACGCCATCGTCGGCCACAGCGACGACGGCATTCCGCTGCAGCCCTGCCCGGTCTGCGGGCCCATCCTGGTGCGCCCGCGCCAGGCGCGCCGGGGTGACCACCTGGCCTGCCCGTCCTGCGAGCAGCGTTTCCAGTGGACCGAGACCGACGAGGGACTGGCGCCACGCATGACCGGCGAACACGCCAGCGCCGAGGAACTGGAACCTGGCCTGGACCATGGCCTGATCGAGGCCCTGGTGCAGGACTGGGCCGAGGCCATAGAGCTCGGCTGAGCCGCCGCGCGCTAACTAGACCTTCAGTTCAAACACCTCCGCCGCCGCGCGCTCCTCGGCGCTGTGGCCGGCCAGGGCTTTGTCCCATTCGGTGCCGCTGGCACCATGGGTGGCCGTGAGGCCGCTGATCATCGAGTTGGTCTCTTCCGTTGCACCGTCGAACTCGGCGACCTGTTCGCGGCTTTCGAGAAAGAGGCGCGCCACCGCATAGCCGCCGGAATCGATCAGCACCAGGTAGCGAGCGGCCTTGCGCAGCACCGTCTGATGGTGCTTGGACGGGGTTTCCATGCCGAATCCCTGGCTCATAAGCCCTCCTCTTCGCGGCCGCGACAGCGGCGCCGCAAGACTAGCACCGGCCGCTGTCGAATTCACGTATCGTCGGCCGTCGTGTCTGCAGAGGGTCGTCCTCGGCTTGAAAGAAAGCACCGCATGTCCAGCACCCACACCATCCGCCTGCATCGCATCCTCGCCGCCACGCCGGATCGCGTCTACCGCGCCTTCCTCAACGCCGCGGCGATGGCCAAGTGGCTGCCCCCACATGGTTTCACCGGCACGGTCCATCAGATGGATGCCAAGGTCGGCGGCCGCTATCGCATGAGCTTCACCAACCACGCCAACCAGCAAAGCCATGCCTTCGGCGGCGAGTACCTGGAGCTGGTACCGGGCGAGAAGCTGCGCTACACGGCGGTCTTCGACGACCCCAACCTGCCCGGCACCATGCAGACCACGGTCACGCTTCGCGCCGTGTTCTGCGGCGTCGAGATGCACGTGGTGCAGGAAGGCATCCCGGCCATGATCCCGCCCGAGGCCTGCTACATGGGCTGGCAACAGTCGCTGACTCTGCTGGCGCAGTTGGTCGAGACCGCCGTCACCGAATAGGAAAGACAAGGGCGGCCCAGCGTCTGCCGAGGCTCGCTCCTAGAATCGCCGCCTCCATGACGCTTTCCAAGATGCTCGCCGGCTTTGTGCGCCGGCACTGGCCCAAGTACCTCGCCGCAGCGGCCATGCTGGCCACGATCGCGGTGCTGACCGTGTGGATACCGCGTCAGGTGGGCCAGGTGGTCGACGGCATGGTGGCCGGTCGCATTGCCGGCCCGAGGCTGCTGCTCGAACTGGCCGAGCTGATCGCCGCCGGCCTGGCCATCTACGGCCTGCGCGTGGGCTGGCGGCTGGCACTGTTCAGCACCGCCTACAAGCTGGGGCGCGAGCTGCGCATCCGCCTCTACGAGCGCCTCGCGCTGCAGGGGCCGGCCTTCTTCCAGAGCAAGCGCACCGGCGACCTGATGGCCCTGGCCACCAACGACGTCGATGCGGTGGAACTCGCCGCCGGCGAAGCCATGCTGGCCGCCTTCGACGGCTCGCTGACCCTGGTGCTGGTGATCGCGATGATGACCCTCGGCGTGGACTGGCGCCTCGGCCTTGCCGCGCTGCTGCCCTTCCCCTTGATGGCCCTCGCGTTCTGGCGCATCTCCGAGCATGTGCACCAGGCCTGGAAGCAGTCGCTGGAGCGCTTCTCGGCGCTGAACCAGCATGTGCAGGAGAACCTGGCCGGCGTGCGCACCGTGCGGGCGCTCGGCCTCGTCGAACGCAGCGAGCGCCAGTTCATGGCCCTGGCCGACAGCGCCGGCGAGGCAGGCTTCCGTGCGCAGCGCTGGGAGGCGGCCTACGAGCCGGCCGTGGGCATGACGCTGAGCGCCGCGCTGGCCATTGCACTCGGCCTCGGCGGCTGGCTGGTGGCCCACAAGGAACTGTCCATCGGCCAACTGACCGCCTTCACGATGTACCTCGGTCAGCTGATCTGGCCGATGTTCGCCGCCGGCTGGGTGCTCTCGCTGATCGAGCGCGGCCGCGCCGCCTGGGGCCGCCTTGCACCCATGCTGGACGAGCCCCTGAGCCTCGCCGACCACGGCACGGCCGGCAAGCCCGCGGAGATGCGCCTGGCCTTGCGCGACCTGCGCTTCAGCTACCCCGGCAGCGAGCGCGCGGCCCTCGAGGACGTCTCGATCACGCTGCCGGCCGGCCAGACGCTCGGCATCGTGGGACCCACCGGCGCCGGCAAGTCGACCCTGGTGCGCCTGCTCTTGCGCCAGTTCGAGCCGGCCCAGGGCAGCATCTCGCTCGGGGGTCAGGCCTTGCCCGAGTTCAGCCTCGCGGCGCTGCGCGAGACCCTGGCCTGGGTGCCGCAGGAGCCCATCCTGTTCTCGGCCACGATTGCCGACAACATCGCCCTGGCCCGCCCGGGGGCCACGCGCGAAGAGATCGAGGAAGCGGCCCGCCTCGCCGCCGTTCACGACGACATCGCCCGCCTGCCGCAGGGCTATGAGACCCTGGTCGGCGAGCGCGGCGTGACGCTGTCGGGTGGCCAACGCCAGCGCGTGGCCATTGCCCGTGCGCTGCTGGCACGAGCGCCGCTCTTGATGCTGGACGATGCACTGTCGGCGGTCGACACCGGCACCGAGACGCAGATCCTCGAGCATCTGCGTGAGCAAAGACAAGGCCGGAGCGTGATCATCGTCAGCCACCGCCTGAGCGCGGTGATGGACGCCGACCGCATCGTCGTGCTGCGCCACGGCCGCATCACCGAACGCGGCACGCATGCCGAGCTGCTCGAGCTGCAGGGCTGGTACGCAGCGCAATGGCGCTATCAACAACTGGAGGCCAGCCTTGACGCAGAAGCCTGAAGTCGAGGCCAAGGCGGAGAGCCCCTGGGCCTCCATCGGCCTCTTGCTGGAAGCGGCGCGGCCCGAGCGGCCGCAACTCGTCGGCGGTTTCATCTGGCTGATCGCTGCCGCCGCGATGGAAGCCGCTGGCCCGGCCCTCGGCAAGCACTACATCGACGCCTACCTGCTGCCGGGCAATTTCGACATCGAGGCCATGGCGGGCCTCTTGGCCGCCGTGCTGCTGAGCGGCTGGGCCGCCTGCTGGATACGCTATCTGCAGCTGGCCCGCATGGCCGGCGTGGCGCGACGCTCGGTGCTGCGGCTGCGCGAGAAGGTCTATGCCCATGTGCTGGCCCTGCCGATGGCCTTCTTCGACAAGGCCATCACCGGCGCCCTGGTCAGCCGCGTCACCAACGACAGCGAAGCGGTCAACCAGCTCTACCGCCAGGTGCTCTATGTGATGCTGGACTCGGGCATCGTGGTGATCGGCTCCATCGCCGCCATGGCCTGGCTGGATTGGCGGCTGATGCTGATCGTGCTGGCTCTCGTGCCCTCGGTCGTGATCATCATCTGGCTCTACCAGCGCTGGAGCGCACCGGCCGTGGCCGAGCAGCGCGCGCTGCGCAGCGACATCAATGCCCAGATGGCCGAGAGCATGGCTGGCATGGCCGTGCTGCAGTCGGCCGGCGCGGCGCCACGCTTTGCGGCCCGCTTCGCCGAGCTGAACCAGCGCCACTGGGGCGCCCGCGTGGCCGAGCTGCGCGCCAATGCCTGGCTCTTGCGCCCGGCGCTGGACCTCTTGAATGTGCTCTTGCTGGTGACCGTGATCTACGGCTTTGGCCAGCGCGACCTGTCGGGCATCGAGGTCGGCCTGCTCTACGCCTTCCTCAGCTACATCTCGCGCGTCGTCGACCCGCTGATACAGATCACGCTGCAGTTCGGCCAGCTGCAGCAGTCGATGGTGGCGGCCTCGCGCGTGCGCACGCTCCTGCGCGAGGCCGAGGCGGCCAAGCTTGGTGCAGAAGGCGGGCAGATCACGCGCGGCGGCATCGAGATCGAGGGCCTGCGCTTCGGCTACGACCCGGCGCATCCGGTGCTGCATGAGCTGAACCTCAAGATAGAACCCGGCAGCTTCGTCGGCATCGTGGGCCACACCGGCAGCGGCAAGTCCACCCTGCTGTCGCTCTTGCTGCGCTTTTATGAAGCCCAGCAAGGCAGCATCCGCATCGACGGCCAGCCGCTCGCCGCAGTGCCCGACGCCGCTTTCCGCGCCGCCGTGGGCCTGGTGCCGCAGGAGCCCTATCTGATGGCGGCCAGCGTGCGCGAGAACATCGACATGGGTCGCGGCATCGCCGAGGACGAATTGCGCGACGCGGCCCGCGCGGCCCGCGTGGACGGCTTCATCGCCAGCCTGCCGCAGGGCTGGGACACGCTGCTGGGCGAAGGCGGCGCGCGCGTCTCCACTGGCCAGAAGCAGTTGATCGCCATGGCCCGGGCCCTGGCCGGCGCACCGACGCTTTTGTTCCTGGACGAGGCCACCTCCAACATCGACAGCGCCACCGAGGCCCTGGTCGGCGAAGCGCTGCAGGCGCTGCGCGGGCGGGTCACCATCGTGGCCATCGCACACCGGCTCTCGACCATCCGCGAGGCCGACCAGATCATCGTCCTGAACCACGGCCGGCTGGCCGAACGTGGCACGCATCAGCAGCTGCTGGCGCATGAAGGCGGCATCTATCAGCGCCTGGTCGCGCTGCAGGCACTGGAAGAGTAAAGGGCCCCCAGACCTGGCGCGGCGCGCCAGGTCCCCCGTGGGGGTCAAGCGAACTCGGGAGCGGCCCAGCGTTTGCTTGAGAACGTCTGCTTGACGCAAAAACCCGGGCGGCTGCCGCACCGGGTTCCGGGGATTCGGTGAAGCTTGTCACGCTTGCATGCCGAACATTCCCCACCCCCCTGCATCGGCAGTAGCACATGACCGATAAGGTGCGAACTCACGCAAAAAGGCGGGTCGGCTTGACTCGCCCTACGTGCACCTTATGTTCCGCGATTTCATCGAAGGCTTGCTCAACTCCGTCACCTCCCGGTTGTTCCCGGTGGTGGTGCTCGTCCTTGCCGTTCTCACCGGTCTCTGGCATTTGAGCCGGCCGGAACCGGCCGGGGGGCAAGCCCTGACCCTGTCGGCCTGGGAAGAACCCGCCGAGCTGCGTCGCGATCTGCAGCATGACCTGCCCTATGTGCGCGAACGCCTGGCCGAGCGGCCGCAGCAAGCCTCGATGGATGTGCATCGCTCGACCCAGCCCTTCTGGCTGCGCGTCAGCGCCACGGCGCCCACGCGCAACAAGGCCTGGTCGGTGGAATTCCCTTCCCGCCACGCCATGGACATGCGCTGCTGGGACGAACAGAGCGGCCAATTGATCGGCGAAGCCAACCGCAGCATGAGTGCCGGCCAGATGGAGCCTGTGCGTGGCGGTTTCGCATTGACCTTGGATGCCGACCGCAGCGAGGCCAGGCTGCTGTGCCGCGCCGCCTTCCGGGGGCCGGCCAAGATCACCGCCACCGCCTGGGTGGCGCAGGACCTGCAAGCCGCCCACGCCCAGCATCAGAAGACCGCCACGATGATCGAGGCGGGCCTCGGCCTGCTGGCGGTGTCGATGGCCCTCGCTGCCGCGATCAACAGCAGCAAGCTCTACTGGGCTTTCGTGGCCTGGCTGGCGGTGAGCCTGCGCATGGCCCTGCTGTCAGCCGGCGCCGACTTCAGCTTCTTCGGCCTGCCGCTGCGCCCCGAATGGCTGACACCGATCCGCCAATGGACGCTGTGCCTCTATTACGTGACCACGGTGGCCGTTTACGGCCAGCTGTTCAAGAAGTCACTGCAGCAGATCGGCGCGCAGGCGCTGCTGGTCGGGCAGCAGATCAGCACCGTGGTGATCATGGGCCTGTGCCTGGTGCTGAGCTACGAGCAGATCCTGCCCATCCTGTGGGCGGCTTCGGGCCTGCAGTTCGCCATCGCCCTGCCCTGCATCGTCCTGATCGTCAAGCGCACCCGCTCCCGCGCGGCCATGTGGTACGCCTCCTCGCTGGCCGTGGCCTTGCTCGCCACGCTGAGCGAGATCCTGGCCGCCGCCATGGACCAGAAGCTCTTGATGGGCGGCCTCAACAGCGTGACCGCCGCCCTGGCCTCGGCCCTGCTCGCATCGGCCGCCGTGGCCGAACACATGCGCTCGGACCGCCGCAAGCGTGAGCTGGCTCAGCAGACGCTGAAGGCCGCCTACAACGACTCTCCGATCGGCCTGTTCACTGTGCACGATGGCCATGTGATCGCCAGCTCCAACCCGGCCTTCAAAGCCATGCTGGCCACCGTGGGGCTGGATGGGGCGCTCAGCCTCAGCGAGTTGTTCGAGTCCGATGTGGTGCTGGCCTTCGGCGCCCTGCACAGTGCCGGCCAGGCTTCGTCCTTCGACCTGCAGGCGCGGCTGTGCCAGCCCGGTGGCGGCGAGTACTGGTGCGCCATCAAGGCCTCGACCTCTGACGGCCGCATCATCGAAGGCTCGCTGCAGGACATCACCGAGCGCGTGCGCGCCACCACGCGGCTGGAATTCCTGGTCAACCATGATCCACTGACCGAATGCCTGAACCTGCGCGGCCTCTCGCGCAAGTTCGAGCGCGCGCAAGCACCGCCACGCACGCTGGCCTATTTCGACCTGGACCGCTTCAAGCTGATCAACGACCTCTACGGCCACTCGGCCGGCGACGCCGTGCTGAAGCAGGTCTGCGAGCGCATCCGCA
The DNA here is from genome assembly GCF_030014915.1 of Pelomonas sp. V22. Taxonomy (GTDB): domain Bacteria; phylum Pseudomonadota; class Gammaproteobacteria; order Burkholderiales; family Burkholderiaceae_C; genus JAUASW01. The sequence continues at coordinate 97,399 of NZ_JAGIXS010000007.1, read as the reverse complement.
CCCAGCTCGGTCCGCACGACCTGCTGGCCCGCGTGGGCGGCGACGAGTTCGTCGTGGCCTTCCCCGAAGCGTCCATCAACGAGGCCTCGCAGCGCTGCCAGAACATCCTGGCCCTGATCTCCTCGGCACCGTTCCAGATCGATGTGCAGCGCTTTGCGCTCAGCGTCTCCGGTGGCCTGGTGGCAGCTGAGAGCTTTGGCGGCGCCGCTCTGAAGGAAGTGGTCTCGGCGGCCGACACGCTGTGCCGCATGGCCAAAAAGAAGCCGACCGAGCGCCTCGTGGTGATGGAGGGCGGCGACACCTTCTTCAAGCACCACAAGGAAGAGCTGGCCCTGATCAGCTGCCTGGAGCGCGGCGAGACGCCCGAAGGCCTGTTCCTCCTGATGCAGCCGGAGCTGTCACTGTCGCGGCCCTTCGACTCGCTCAATTTCGAAGTGCTCTTGCGCATGCGCAAGCCCAATGGCGAAATCGTGCCGGCGCCGGTCATCATCGAAGCGGCCGAGGCCCACGGCAAGAGTTCCATCATCGATCACTGGGTGGTGTCCACCGTGATCGCCTGGCTGGAAGCCCACGCGGCGCAGCTGGCCAACACGCAGTTCGTCGGGGTCAATCTGTCGGGCAGCTCGCTGAACGACGAGGCCTTTGTCGAGGAGCTGTTCCGCCTGTTCGAACGCCACAAGGCCGCCGTCGCGCGCATCTGCATCGAAATCACCGAGACCGTGGCGCTGACCGACATGGCCCACATGCAGCGCTTCATCGACCGTGCCCGCGACCTTGGCGTCAAGGTGGCGCTGGACGACTTCGGCGCCGGCTATTCCTCGTTCGGCTATCTGAAGGGCCTCAGTGTCGATGCGCTCAAGCTCGACGGCTCGCTGGTGAAGGACGCGGCCAACAACCCGTCCGGCATGGCCATCCTCGGCGCTCTCGGCGGCCTGGTCAGCAACCTCGGCATGAAGTCCATCGGCGAGTACGCCGAGAACCTCCCCATCCTCAAGGCCCTGGTGGCTGCAGGCGTGGACTATGCGCAGGGCTATGGCATCAGCCGCCCGGTCACGCCGGAACGCATCCTGCAGGCGCGCTCAACGGCCGACTTCATCGAAGACCCTGAGATCTACGCCTTCGTGCGCCAGTTGCAGACCCGCGACCAGCAGACGATTCCGCTGTTCCCCGAGCGCGAGCGCAGCGACCCGCTGCTCGCCAGCCTGCTGCACTGATGGGCGGACGCAGCCGGGAGGCCGCGTCTTCCATGACTCTCGTCAGGCGACCTTGAACTGCAGCGGCAGCAAGGCCTGCAGGCGGCGTGCCGTGCTGCTCTGGCGCGTGGCCTGCTCGCCGCTCCAGGCGCTGGAGAGGTCGCGCACGCCCGACAGGTCGATGTCCGGGTGCCAGGTCTTGACCGTGAACTCGTAGAGCGGATGCTGGGCTTCACGCCACAGCGGCTCGGCGCCGGGCACGCTCAGGCTCATCACCCGGTGCGGCACGCCACCGATGTGGGCCATCGGGTGGTAGGCGCCGGTCTCGCCGACGTCGGTGAACAGCAGGCCGTCGTAGATGCGATCGATGGGCTTGCGGCCGGTCAGCACCATCCAGTCGATGCGCTGGCCCAGGCAGTATTGGTAGAAGGCCTTGAACAGGGCGTTCCGCACCAGCGAGGCATTGGTACCGGCCTGGATGCTCAGGCGCGTCGCCTCGACCAGGCGGTGGTGCTGGAAGCGCTCCGGCAGCGCCAGCGAGGCTTCCAGCGGCAGCGGTTCCAGGGCATTGGCATGGGTGCGCAGCGTGCCGAGCAGGCTGCCATCCAGCTTGGACACGGCGATGAAGACCTCACAGCCGAGGTCGAAGTCGGCCGCCTCGGGCTGGGCCAGGCGCTGGCCCATCTCGGGCAGATGCCGGCCATAGGCCGACGAGCGCAGACGCACGACGTCGTCCAACTCACTGCGTGTGGCAATCCTCACCTGGAACGGCAAGCGCTCCACTCCAGCACCCTCTCGGCCCATCCCATCGCCCGGCTTGTTCATGTCAGGTCATTCCTATTGAAGGAAGGCCAGTCTAGGGGCGGAAAGCTGCGCACAAATTCACGAGTTGGCTGCCGAATCCCGGCCAGATCATGTCCCTGAAACATGTCTGGTGAAGATCCGCACAAGCCATGGGAATCCGTGCGAATTTCGCACGCAAGACCTGGCACAAACCCGGCCAGCACAAACCCGCAGGCAGCCCGTCAGAGCAGGATCGCGAGCCGCTCGAGGATGAGCACGCCGAAGAAACCGAGGCCGGCCAGCACCGTCCATTTGACGATCACCAGGCCCAGCCGCCGCCAGCGCTGCTGGCCGGTGGCGATGAACAGCGCGAAGCTGACGACGGCAGCGAAGAGCAGCAGGCCGATGAGGAGACGGGCGATGGCCATGGGTCAGTGGGCGGCGCGTGTGACGACCGCGTCGCAGCTGTCGCTCGCAGTAGCGGTTTCGACGAGTTCGGCTGTGAGAATTCGCGGCAAGGACTCGAAGTACCGTCCATGTGTACGCCGCAGCCCCTGCTCGTCTGCCGCTTCAAGAATGACGACTTCGCGAAGAATGCCTTGCGACAACAGCTGCAGTTCAAGATCCAAGCGAGCTTTCTCCGCCTGCGCCCGATGCAAGTCTGCAAAGGGTTCACAGCGAATCAGCGAACTCGAGCTTCGGTCGTATTCCACCAAGAAAATCATCGTTCATCTCCGGATTCAGCCAACAGTTGCCGAATCCATTGTTGGTACGCCGCCTTCCCAGCCGCCACATTGTGCTGCAGTTGTTCGCGCAAGGCGTTCAGCGCCTGAGGCAGCGCGGCGTCCCCTCCATCCACGCGTCGGCGGTAGGCCTCAGCCAGTCTTTCCGCCCGCTCTATCTCCGCTTGCATGGCCGATAGCCCGGCAAGTTGCTCCAGCAACTGCTGATCACCCTGACCGTACTTGATTTCATGGCCGTAGACGTCAGCCAATTTCTCGGACAGCGTAGCCCATCGATGCTGCAGTTCCGTCCGAACCTGGACCTCGACCCAGCGGTCGGTATCAGAGACGATCAGATGGACGGCCCTGTAGCCATGACTCGGAGTCTGGCGACGATCTTTCAAGTCAACGCTCGGGAACATTGAACGTAGCGAACCCAGCAATCGGTCCTGGTCAACGATGGAGTCAACCAGGATCCGACAGCCAGCGATGTCCTGAATACGGCTGAGTCGAGATTTCTCACGGCGCAACTTGTCGATGATGGCCTGGGTCGACTTGGCAGGACGGACGGTCGGCTCGATGCCTAGGCTCATTCGAATCCGCCCCACGACGCTTTCAGAAGCCAAAGCAAATGACTGCCTGTATTCATCAAGCAGCATCAGATCGGCTGGCTCGATCCCCTCAGCGCGCCGCAATCGTTCACCGAGACGATCCAATTGCGACTTGCTCAGCCCCATCGCAGCGCCTCAGCTCACCAAGCCGGCGCCAGCTCGGCAAAGCCTTGCGGCGCCTGCTTCTCGTCCTGGAAGCTGACCAGCTCCCAGGCTTCGCTGTCAGCCAGCAGCGCGCGCAGCAGCTTGTTGTTCAAAGCATGGCCGCCCTTGAACGAGGTGTAGGCCGCCAGCAGCGGATGACCAGCAACCTGCATGTCGCCGATGGCGTCGAGGATCTTGTGCTTGACGAATTCGTCGTCGTAGCGGAGGCCGTCGGCATTGAGCACGCGGTAGTCGTCCACGACGATGGCGTTGTCCATCGCGCCGCCCAGGGTGAGGCCACGGCTGCGCATGACCTCGATGTCGCTGGTCATGCCGAAGGTGCGGGCACGCGCGATCTCGCGCTTGTACTGGCCCGAGCCCATGTCGAAGGTGTATTGCTGACCGGTGGCCGAGACGGCTGGGTTGTCGAACTCGATCTGGAAGTTCAGCGTGTAGCCGTGGTGCGGCTCGAGCTTGGCCCACATCAGGCGCTTGCCCTCGCCCTGGCGCACTTCCACGGACTTCTTGACCCGCAGGAACTTCTTGGGCGCGTTTTGCAGCTCGATGCCGGCACTTTGCAGGAGGAAGACGAAGCTCGCGGCCGAACCATCCAGCACCGGCACCTCGTCGGCATTGATGTCGACGTAGAGGTTGTCGAGGCCGAGGCCGGCACAGGCGGACAGCAGGTGCTCGATGGTCTGGACCTTGGGGCCGTTCGGGTCGCCGTTGGGGCTGATGGTGGTGGCCATGCGGGTGTCGCAGACCGTGTCGGTACGCACCGGGATGTCGACCGGCTCGTTCAGGTCGACGCGGCGGAACACGATGCCGGTGTCCGGCGCCGCCGGGCGCAGGGTCATTTCGACCTTCTGGCCGCTGTGTATGCCCACGCCGACGGCTCGGGTCAGCGACTTCAGGGTGCGTTGCTTCAACATGCCCCGATTGTCGGCGATAGCGCTTAACCCTGGGTGTTGCTGAGGTTGGGTGCGGGCTCGGCGCGCTGCACTGGCAGGCGCAGGCACATGCGCGTGCCGTGGCCGAGGCTGCTCTCGAAAGTGACGCGGCCGCCGAGGCGCTGGGCACGGCGCTGCTGGCTCTTGAGGCCGCGGCCGCGGCGGGCGGTCTCGATGTCGAAGCCTTCGCCGTCGTCCTCGACACGGATCTCGACCGCATGGCCCAGGTGCCGCGTGGAGATGCGCACCCGCGTGGCACGCGCATGCTTGAGCACATTGGCCAGCGCCTCCTGCATCAGGCGCAGCACGTGCAGCGCATCAGGCGGCTCCAGCCACTCCAGCGGGGGCAGGTCTTGCACGTCCCATTCCATGACGAGGCCGCCCGCCTGCAGGCGCTTGCCGAGGCGATAGCGCATGGTGGCCAGCAGCGAGACCAGGTCATGGCCCACCGGCTCCAGCGAGTCGATCACCAGGCGCAGGTCGTCCACGCATTCGCGCAGCACCTCGACCACCTTGTCCTGGTCCATGCTGCCCTGCTCCACCGCCACCATGGCGGAGAGCAGCGATGAGCCCAGGCCGTCGTGCATGTCCTGCATCAGGCGCTGGCGCTCGACCAGCAGGGCCTGCTGGCGCTCGGCCTCGCGCAGCCGGTCGTGCTGGGCCTGCAACTCGGCGCCTTGATCGGCCAGGCGCAACCCCAGTTGGGCATTGGCTTCCTCGACCTGGGCCAGCGCGTCCACATAACGCCGCTGCACCGCATAGAGGAAGCAGACGACGATGACCAGGGTGGCAAACGGCATCAGGTAGATGTGCTCGGGCCAGGCCCAGCCGGCCAGCAAGGCCAGGTCGTGCAGGCCCAGCACCAGGCCGAGCAAGAGGCTGATCGCGATCAGGCGCAGCTCGCGGCTGCCGCCGCGCAGGGCCACGCCGCCGACGAAGAGCGTGCCCAGGCCGCCGACCACCGCGTTGACGATGTGCTGCAGCACCACCGGGTCGCTCAGCAGCGATACAAAGGGCATGGTCAGCAGGCTGGAGACCACCACGAAGGCCGCCACCGCGCGCTCGAACTTCGGATACTGCTGGCGGGCAAAGCGCAGCGCGAACAGGAAGGTCAGCAGCATCACCCAGGACATCGAGGCATGGGTGGCCCACCAGAACCATTCAAGGCCGGCATGGGTGCGCGGCAGGTCCAGGTGGTAGTGCAGGTTGCGCACCAACCAGGCCACGGTGGCCAGGGCAAACAGCAGATAGGCCGGCTCCTGGCGGCGGCGCACCCAGAGCGAGATGGCGAACAGGCCGAGGATGACCAGGGTCAGGCCGGTGGCCTGGGGCACGCCGATCTGCAGGGCCCAGCGCGTGTCGTAGCGCGGCTCCAGGTCCTCGCGCGCGCCCAGCCAGACGCTGGAGACCGAATAGAAGCTGTCGCGCAGCACCGGCACGGCCACGACCATCTCGATCATCTGGTCCTGGCGGTGCTCGGTCAGGGCCGCCGGCACCACGGCCCACAGCGGCCTCACCCATTGCTCGCGCGCACCGGCCTGGTTGTCGAACACCGGGCGCCAGCCTTCATCGGTCTTGACCAGCACGGCCGCCGCCATGGTCACCAGGCGCGGCATGTAGAGCGCCACGCTGGTCGGCCAGCGGCCTTGCGGCGCCACATAGCGCAGGCGGTACCAGCGCATCTGGAAACGCGGCTCGGCCTCGCTCAGGCCCGTGGCCGGGCCGCGCGTGCGCACGTCGGGCAAGGTGACTGGATGCCAGGCTGCTGGGTCGGCGGGGGGTTGCAGCCGCGTCGGCAGCTGGCCGGGCGTGCCATCGAGCGAGCGCAGGGCGGCCCACCATTCGCGCAGTTCCTCGTGGCTCCAGCTGGAGAGGGCCAGCTGCGCCGTGGTGGCACGGTCGCCAGAGCTGGTCGGCGCGCCCTCGGGCATGGGCATGCGCTGCGCCCCGGCTGGCAAACCGGTCAGCAGCAGCAAGAGGACGAGGATCAGGGCGCGCATCGAGGGGGCTTGGTGCGATCAGCGGCAAGGAGCCCGGAGTTTCCCCGACCGCACCTCGCCTGCCTAGCCGTCCCGATGGGGGACATGGTCCGCCCCAAAAGCAAAGACCCGGCGGGTGCCGGGTCTTGCGGGAGCGTGGGGCTCGGCCCTTAGTCGGCCTGCTTTCGCAGGAAGGCCGGGATCTCGATCTCATCCATGCCGTTGCTGGACAGGGCCTCGACCTTGGTCGCGGCGGCCGTGCGGCCATGGCGCCAGACGCTGGGCACGGTCATGCCCGAGAAATCACCACCGGCACCCACCGTGGTGGCACCAGGCTGGGCCATCGTGGCCGACATGTTCACCGGCTGGGTCAGCACGGGCATGTTGTCCGTGCCGGTGCGGCGCAGCACTTCGGGCTGGACCACTTGCAACGGCGGCTGCTGCTGCACCTTGGCCTTGCCCTGGTTCAGGCCGGTGGCGATGACGGTGACGCGCAGCTGGTCGCCCAAGCTTTCGTCGTAGGCCGTGCCGTAGATGACGTGAGCGTCTTCAGCGGCATAGCGGCGGATCGTGTTCATCGCATTGCGCGACTCGGCCAGCTTGAAGTTGCTGCGGCTCGCAGCGATCAGCACCAGCACGCCGCGCGCGCCGGACAGATCGATGCCTTCCAGCAGCGGGCAGGCGACGGCAGCCTCGGCGGCCTTGGCAGCGCGGTCCGGGCCGCCGGCTTGCGCCGTGCCCATCATGGCCTTGCCCGGCTCGCTCATCACGGTCTTGACGTCTTCGAAGTCGACGTTCACGAGGCCGGGGATGTGGATGATGTCGGAGATGCCGCCAACAGCGTTCTTCAGCACGTCATTGGCGTGCGCGAAGGCCTGGTCTTGCGTGACGTCGTCGCCCAGCACGTCGAGCAGCTTGTCGTTCAGCACGACGATCAGCGAGTCGACATTGGCTTCCAGCTCAGCCAGGCCGGAGTCGGCCGCCTTGGTGCGGCGCGTGCCTTCGAAGTCGAAAGGCTTGGTCACCACACCGACGGTGAGGATGCCCATTTCCTTGGCGACTCGGGCGATCACCGGGGCTGCGCCGGTGCCGGTACCACCGCCCATGCCGGCGGTGATGAACAGCATGTTGGCGCCCTGGATGGACTCGCGGATGCGGGCCTCGGCCTCTTCGGCGGCCTGACGGCCGATTTCGGGTTTGGCACCAGCGCCCAGACCCGATTGACCCAGCTGCAAGAGCTGGTCGGCCTTGGAACGGTTCAGTGCTTGGGCATCAGTATTGGCGCAGATGAATTCCACGCCCTGAACGCCCTGGGCAATCATGTGCTCGACCGCGTTGCCGCCGCCGCCACCGACCCCAATCACCTTGATTTGGGTGCCCTGATCAAACTCTTCGATCATTTCGATCGCCATAAGAAACCTCCTTCAGCAATTATGCAGTTGCCATGCGTCAAAAAATACCGGGAAGAACCCTTTTATTGCCCTTGTCGTTGTGGCCCGACATAAACGTGGTGGCAAGAAAAAGATTCCCGTCCCCGGTGCCCAATCCAGTACTCAGAAATTCCCCAGAAACCAGTCCTTGGCGCGGCCGAACAGGGTTTTCATCGACCCCGCCTGCTGCGCCGCCTTCAAACCCCGGGTGCGCGAAACGCGCGCTTCTTCCAGCAAACCCATCACAGTCGCCGACCTGGGGTTGGCAACCATGTCGAACAGCGCGCCGTCGTAAGTCGGGTTGCCGCGCCGCACGGGTTTCAGAAAAATGTCCTCGGCGAGTTCCACCATGCCCGGCATGACGGCCGATCCGCCGCTCAAAACAATCCCCGAGGACAGCAGTTCCTCATACCCGCTCTCGCGAATCACCTGGTGCACCAGCGAGAATATTTCCTCGACTCTGGGTTCAATAACGCCGGCAAGTGCTTGTTTTGAAAGCATGCGCGGTGCGCGATCGCCCAATCCGGGTACCTCGACCTGATCCGCCGGGTCGGCCAGCAATTGCTTGGCCACGCCGTGTTCGACCTTGATTTCCTCGGCATCCTTGGTCGGGGTGCGCAGGGCCATGGCGATATCGCTGGTGATCAAATCCCCGGCGATGGGTATCACGGCGGTATGGCGAATCGAGCCGCCGGTGAAGATCGCCACGTCGGTCGTGCCGGCGCCGATATCGACCAGGGCCACCCCGAGGTCGCGCTCGTCGGCGGTCAGTGCGGCGGCACTCGAAGCGCTGGGGTTCAGCACCAACTGGTCCACTTCAAGGCCGCAACGGCGCACGCACTTGACGATGTTCTCGGCCGCACTCTGCGCGCCGGTCACGATGTGGACCTTGACCTCGAGCCGGCCGCCGCTCATGCCGATGGGCTCCTTGACCTCATGGCCGTCGATCACGAATTCCTGCGGCTCGACCAGCAGGAGGCGCTGATCGTTCGGGATGTTGATCGCCTTGGCGGTCTCGACCACGCGGGCCACGTCCACCGGCGTCACTTCCTTGTCGCGCACGATCACCATGCCGGTGGAGTTCTGGCCGCGGATGTGGCTGCCGGTGATGCCGGTGAAGACGCGGCTGATCTTGCAGTCGGCCATCATCTCGGCCTCCTTCAAGGCCTGCTGGATGGACTGCACCGTGGCATCGATGTTCACCACCACGCCGCGCTTCAAGCCATGCGAAGGCGCGACGCCGAGGCCGGCGATGCGCAGCTCGCCGTTGCCCATCACCTCGGCCACCACCGCCATGATCTTTGCGGTGCCGATGTCCAGACCCACGACGAGATCCTTGTATTCCTTGGCCATCTCTTCTTTCCTTGTGGTCTTTACTTGTTCTTGCCCCGGCCGGTGGCCGGAGTCGTGGTGGTCGAAACGCCGCGCAGCTTGAGCGCATAGCCGTCGCGGTGGCGCAGGTCGGCGGCCAGCAGCTCGGATTGGTAGCGCGAGGTCATCTGCGTCAGCGTCAGCACGAACTGCTGGAAGCGCGCCAGCACCTCGGCGTCGCTGCCGCGGCCCAGCTCGATTTCGACGCCCTTCTCCAGCTTCAGCCGCCAGGAGCCGCGGCCCGAGAGGTCCAGCCGCTCGGCGCTGTCCGACAGCGTCTGCGTCATTGGCTGCAACTGCTTCCAGAGCGAAAGCATGTGGCCGGCCGTGCCCGCCGGGCCCGACAGCGTCGGCAGGTTCTCGTCTTCCACATCGCCGAGATTGGCCTGGAAGACTTCGCCGAAACTGTTGACCAGCTGACGCTCGACCGCCGCATCGCTCTGCGCGTCGGCGCCTTCGGCCTTCAGCTCCCAGTAGGCGGCCGGCTGGTGCTCTTCCAGCTTCACCTTCAGCTTGGCCGGCCAGACGCGCTGCACCGTGGCGTTGCGCACCCAGGGCACAGCCTCGAAGGCCTGACGAGCCTGCTGCAGATTCATCGTGAGAAAGGTGCCCGAGAGACGCGGCAGCGCATTGGCCCGCAGCGTGGCCGTGCTGTTACGCGCCACGTCGCCCTCCACCTGCACCGCGCGGATCGCGAACACCGGCCGGCGCGCCAGCCAGTTCGCGCCATAGGCCAGCACCGCCAACACCAGGCCGATCACCAACAGCGCTGCCACGCCGTTCATCAGACGGACGTCCGGCGGCAGCTGCACTTGAAGGGTGGCGGAGTTGGCGGCCATGGCTTTGTTTGGGGTCAGGCCTTGCCTGCGTCGAGTCGGGCCTGCGACAGCAGCCACAAGCACAGCTGCTCATAGGTGATGCCTGCATGGCCGGCCGACTTGGGCACCAGCGAATGCGAGGTCATGCCGGGCGAGGTGTTCATCTCCAGAAGGAAGGGCTTGCCGTCGCGCTTGCGCAGCATCAGGTCGGCGCGGCCCCAGCCGCGGCAACCCAGGGACCGGTAGGCCGCCACCGTCAGCGCCTGGATCTCGCGCTCCAGCGCCGCGTCCAGGTGACCCATCAGGTAGCGCGTGGAGTTGGTGAAGTACTTGTTCTGGTAGTCGTAGTTGCCTTGATCGGCTTCGATCTGAATGACCGGCAGCGCGAACGCCGCAGCGCCCTCGCCCAGCACCGGGCAGGTCAGCTCGGGGCCTTCGATGAATTCCTCGCAGAGCACCTCATCGTCGTACTTGGCCGCGGCTTCGACGGCGGCCTGCATTTCCGAGTAGCCATTGACCTTGCTGATGCCGATGCTCGAGCCCTCGTGCGGCGGCTTGACGAAGAGCGGCAGGCCCAGCTCGTCCGGCACGGTGATCACGCGCTCGCGCACCAGCTCGGCCTTCGCGAGGCTCAACCAGCGCGGCGTGGAGAGGCCGTCGGCACGCCACAGCCGCTTGGTCATGATCTTGTCCATGGCGATGCTGGAAGCCATCACGCCGGAGCCGGTGTAGGGAATGCCGAGCAGCTCCAGCGCGCCCTGCACCGTGCCGTCTTCGCCATGGCGGCCATGCAGCGCAACGAAACAGCGGGCGAAGCCCTCGCTCTTCAGCTCATGCAGGCCGCGCTCCGACGGGTCGAAGGCATGGGCATCGACACCCTGGCTGCGCAGCGCCGCCAGCACGCCGGGGCCCGACATGGTCAGCGAGACCTCGCGCTCGGCCGAGGAGCCGCCCATCAGCACGGCGGTCTTGCCGAGTGCCTTGGGATCGATGTTCAGGTCTAGTTTCATTTCAGCAGCTCCACCGTCTGCGCAGGCACGGCGCCGATCGAACCGGCACCCATCACGATCACCACATCACCATCGCGGGCCGTCGCGGCAATCGCCGCCGGCATCGCGGTCACTTGCCCCACCAGCGTTGCATCGCTTGCCGCAGCGAGCGATACGGCATCGGCGCCCTCGATGACCGCTTCGCCCGCCGAATACACGTCCGCCAGCAACACGCCATCGGCCTGCTTCAGCACGCGCACGAAATCGGCAAAGCAGTCGCGCGTGCGGGTGTAGCGATGCGGCTGGAAGGCGAGCAGCAGGCGCTGGCCCGGGAAGGCGCCGCGCGCGGCGGCCAGCACCGCAGCCATCTCGACCGGGTGATGGCCATAGTCGTCGATCAGCGTGAAGCGGCCGCCATCGGCCGCACGCAATTCGCCATAGCGCTGGAAGCGGCGACCCACGCCACCGAACTTCTCCAGCGCAGCCACGATGGGGCCGTCCGGCAGCTCGATCTCGCTGGCCACGGCAATCGCGGCCAGCGCGTTCAGCACGTTGTGGCGGCCCGCCAGGTTCAGGGTGATCTTCAAGTCGGCCTGACCAGCGCGCTGGGCGGTGAAGCTCATCTGGCCGCCGGGCAGTGCATGCACGTCCACCGCACGCACCTCGTTGTGCTCGCTGAAACCGTAGGTGATCACCGGGCGCTGCAGCAGCGGCAGGATGGACTGCACGCCGGCGTCGTCGCCGCAGACCACGGCCGCGCCGTAGAAGGGCATCTTGTGCAGGAAGTCGACAAAGGCCTGCTTCAGGCGCTCGAAGTCGTGTCCGTAAGTCTCCATGTGGTCGGCGTCGATGTTGGTGACGACGGCCATCATGGGCAGCAGGTTGAGGAAGGAGGCGTCGCTCTCGTCCGCCTCGACCACGATGTACTCGCCCTGGCCCAGGCGCGAGTTGGCACCGGCGGCGTTCAGCTTGCCGCCGATCACGAAGGTCGGGTCGATGCCAGCTTCAGCCAACACGCTGGTCACCAGCGAGGTGGTGGTGGTCTTGCCATGCGTGCCGGCGATGGCGATGCCCTTCTTCAGGCGCATCAGCTCGGCCAGCATCACGGCGCGCTGCACCACCGGCACGGCAGCGGCGCGGGCGGCCAGCAGCTCGGGGTTGTCGGCCTTGATGGCGGTGGACACGACCACGGCCTGGGCGCCCGCGATGTTGGCGGCCGCGTGACCGACGTGCGTGCGCAGGCCCAGCGTTGTCAAGCGTTGCAGCGTGCTGCTGTCGCTCTGGTCCGAACCCGAGACCCGGTAGCCCAGGTTGTGCAGGATCTCGGCGATGCCGCTCATGCCGGCACCACCGATGCCGACGAAATGGATGTGCTTGACGGCGTGTTTCATTGGACGAGTCCTTCCAACTCGTCGGCCACTCGGGCGGCGGCGCGAGGACGCGAAAGAATGCGGGCCTTGTTGGCCATCTCGAGCAAGCGCGCGCGGTCCAGCCCCTGGATCAGTTCGTGCAGGCCAGCGGCCGTCAGTTCCTGTTGCGGCAGATGGATGGCGGCGCCGTGCTGGGTCATGAACTGGGCGTTGTCACGCTGGTGCGCCGTGGTGGACACGACCAGGGGCACGAGGATGGAGGGCACACCCGCCGCGCAGAGCTCACTGACCGTGACGGCACCGGCGCGGCAAATCGCCAGGTCGGCGGCCGCCAGGCGCTCGGCCATGTTGTCGATGAAGGGCAGGACCTCGGCCTCGATACCTGCGGCGCGGTAGGCCTGCTGTACCTCGACCAGGTTCGCTTGGCCCGTTTGATGCGTGACGACGGGCCGTTGATCAGCCGGCCACAGCGCCAGCGCTTGCGGCAAGGCGGCGTTGATCGCTTTCGCGCCCAACGAGCCACCAACGACGAGCAAGCGCAGCGGGCCCGTGCGCTCGGCGAAACGAACATCGGGCGGCGCAATCGCTTCGATCTCAGCACGCACCGGATTGCCGGTGACGATGGCGTTCTTCGTGTCCGCTGCCGCCTTGCCATCGAAGCCGAAAGCGATGCGCGAGGCAAAGGGCTTCAGGCTCTTGTTCGACAAAAGGATGGCCGCATCGGCATTCACCAGCAGCAGCGGCTTGCGCATCAGCCAGGCCATCAGGCCACCGGGCAGGCAGACATAGCCGCCCATGCCCAGCACGGCATCGGCACTGCGGGTGACGAAGACCTGGCGGCTCTGGACGAACGCCTGCACCAGCTTGAAAAGGCCGGTGATCGTGTGCTTGAGGCCCTTGCCGCGCAGGCCGGCAAAGGCGAGGCGGTCCAGCGGAATGCTGGTCGGCGGCACCAGCTTGTTTTCCATGCCCTGCTCGGTGCCCATCCAGGACACGCTCCAGCCCCGGCGCTTCATTTCTTCAGCGACGGCGAGGCCCGGGATGATGTGGCCACCGGTACCGGCTGCCATGACAACCAGATGCTTGGTCATGCGCGACCTCCGCGCATCAGTTGCCGATTCTCGAGGTCCACCCGCACCACGATGGCCAGCGCCACGCAGTTCATCAGGATCGCCGAACCGCCAAACGACAGCAGCGGCAGCGTCAGCCCCTTGGTCGGCAGCGCGCCCAGGTTCACGCCCATGTTGATGAAGCCCTGGCCCGCCATCCAGATGCCAATGCCTTGCGCGAACAGGCCGGCGAACACGCGGTCCAGCGCCACGGCCTGGCGGCCGATGTGGAAGAGCCGGCGCGACAGCCAGAAGAAGGCAAAGATCACCACGGCCACGCCGACGAAGCCCAGCTCCTCGCCAATCACGGCCAGCAGGAAGTCGGTGTGGGCCTCGGGCAGGTAGTGCAGCTTCTCGACGCTGGAGCCGAGGCCCTGGCCAAACCATTCGCCGCGGCCGAAAGCGATCAGTGAATGCGTCAGCTGGTAGGCCTTGCCCTGGGCGTACTTTTCGTCCCAGGGGTTCAGATAGGCAAAGATGCGCTCGCGGCGGAATTCGCTGAAGGTGATCATCAGCACGAAGGCGCCGACCAGCACCGCCACCACCAGGAAAAACATGCGGCCGTTGACGCCGCCGAGGAACAGGATGCCCATGGCGATGGCCGCGATTACCATGAAGGCGCCCATGTCGGGCTCGGCCAGCAAGAGCACGCCGATCACGCCGAGGGAGACGATCATTGGCCACACGGCCTGGACGAAGTTCTCTTTGACCTCCATCTTGCGCACCATGTAGCTGGCCGCGTACATGGCCATGGCCAGCTTGGCCAGCTCGGAGGGCTGGAAGTTCATCACGCCCAACGGCACCCAGCGGCGGGCGCCGTTCACCACCTTGCCGAGGCCCGGGATCAGCACCGCCACCAGCAGCACCAGGCTCGCCACAAACAGCCATGGCGCCCAGCGCTCCCAGCTGCTGATCGGCACCTGCACCGTGATCAAGGCGGCGATCAGGCCGGCCACGATGTAGAGCGACTGGCGGATGAAAAAGTGCATCGGCTGGTATTTGCCGAACTTGGGGTTGTCCGGCAAGGCGATGGATGCCGAATAGACCATCAGCAGGCCGAGGCCCATCAGCGCGATCACGACCCAGACCAGGGTCACGTCAAAGCCGGCGAGCTTGGTCGGCTGGCCGGCGGCCACCCAGTCGCGCACCGGCACGGCGGTGGCGCCCTCAGCCTCGCCGCCCTTGGCGAGGAAGCGCTGGCGCAGGCCTTGAAAGAAGCTCGTCACGGCGGCCGCGTTCACAGCGAGGCCCCCTTGTCGGCCGCCAGCGCCTCGGCCGCGGCCACGAAGACCTCGGCGCGGTGCGCGTAGTTGCGGAACATGTCGAGCGAAGCGCAGGCCGGGCTCAGGAGCACGCTGTCGCCGCTGTGAGCCTGTGCGAAGCACCAGGCGGTGGCGGCTTCCAGCGTGTCATGGCGTTGCATCACCAGGCCGCTGTCCAGCAGCACGCTTTCAATCGCGGCGGCATCGCGACCGATCAAGGCCACGGCACGGGCGTTCTGGATCAGCGGCGCGCGCAGCGGCGAGAAGTCCTGGCCCTTGCCATCGCCGCCGAGGATCACGACCAGCTTGGCCGGCGCGCGATCGGCGCCGAGGCCGCTCAAGGCCGCGACGGTGGCACCGACGTTCGTGCCCTTGGAGTCGTCATAGAAATCAACGCCATCCAGCGTGCCGATGTGCTGCACGCGGTGCGGCTCGCCCCGGTACTCACGCAGGCCGTGCAGCATAGGCGCCAGCGGCAGGCCGGCGGCGGTGCACAGTGCCAGCGCGGCCAGCGCATTGGCGGCGTTGTGGCGGCCCCGGATGCGCAGCGCGTCGGCCGGCATCAGGCGCTGCACGACCAGCTCTTCTTCCTCGTCGCCGGCCTTGCGCTTGATCGTGGGGTCGCTCTCCAGCGCACGCACCAGCCAGGCCATGCCACCGTCGTTGACGAGGCCGTAGTCGCCGGGGCGCTTGGGCGCATCGAGGCCGAAGCGCACGACATTGCGGCCCTGCTCTATCTTGCGGCGGCCACGGCCCGGGCTGACCATCACCGTGGCCGGCACCAGGGCCTCGACGGCTGCGTCGTCGCGATTGATCACCATGATGGCCTCGGCGCCGAACACGCGGCCCTTGGCGCGCGCATAGGCCGCCATGTCGCCATGCCAGTCCAGATGGTCTTGCGTGATGTTGAGCACCGTGGCGGCCGTGGGCTCGAAGCCTTCGACGCCCTCCAGTTGGAAACTCGACAGTTCCAGCACCCAGGCCTCGGGCAGGTGCTCGAACACCGGGCCCTTGGGCGGCGGCGGCTTGATCGGCAGCGGCGCTTCGTCGAGCAAGGCTTCAACTTCCTGCAGCGTGGTGAGCTCGGATTCGGCGGGGGCCGCTTCTGCAGATTCGGCAGCATCGGTCGCTTCTGCCTCGGCCGACTCGGCCGGCTCGGCGGATACATCGGCCGGCGCTTCGATCACTTCCGCAACTGGCGCCTCTTCGGCCGGCGCCGGCACCGGCTCCTGGTCCAGCGCCGCCGCCAGCGTCGTCAGCATGCTCGGGCCGATATTGCCGGCCACGGCCACGCGTTTGCCACAGCGTTCGACCATCTGGCCGGTCAGGCTCGTCGTCGTGGTCTTGCCATTGGTGCCGGTGATGGCCAGCACGATGGGGGCATAGCGGCGCTCGGCCTTCAAGGCGTTCAAGGCCTGCGCGAACAGATCGAGCTCACCCAGCAGCGGCAGGCCCAGCTCGCGGCAACGCGAAAGCAAGGGCTGCAGCCGCGCATCCAGCGGCGAGAGCCCGGGACTCTTCAGCACGGAGCGCAGGCCTTCGGCATCCGCAGCCTGCAATGCGCCGCTGAAGAACTGCGCGGCAGGCACCTGCTCCTTCAAGGCGGCCAGCTGCGGCGGCGTCTCGCGCGAATCCCAGACGCGGATCGCGGCCGCGCCCTGGCGGGCCGCCCAGGCGGCCATGGCCAGGCCGGTATCTCCCAGGCCCAGGATCAGCAGGTGAGCGCCGTTCAGTTCCACCGCTCGCCCTTCAGCGCAGCTTCAGGCTGGCCAGACCGACCAGGCACAGCAGCATGGTGATGATCCAGAAGCGGACGACGACCTGCGTCTCCTTCCAGCCCGACTTCTCGAAGTGATGGTGCAGCGGCGCCATCTTGAAGATGCGCCGGCCGCTGCCGAACTTCTTCTTGGTGTACTTGAACCAGCTGACCTGGATCATCACCGACAGCACTTCGGCCACGAAGATGCCGCCCATGATGCCGAGCAGGATCTCCTGGCGCGTGATCACCGCCAGCGTGCCGAGGCCACCGCCAAGCGCCAGCGCGCCCACGTCGCCCATGAAGACCTGGGCCGGATGGGTGTTGAACCACAGGAAGGCAAGACCTGCCCCCGCCATGGCGGCGCAGAAGATCAGCAGCTCGCCAGCGCCCGGGATGTAGGGCAGCAAGAGGTACTTGGAGAACACCGAGGAGCCGGTCAGGTAGGCGAACACGCCGAGGGCCGAGCCCACCATCACCACCGGCATGATGGCGAGGCCGTCCAGGCCGTCGGTGAAATTCACCGCGTTGCTGGTGCCCACGATCACGAAGAACGACAGGCCCATGAAGCCGAACACGCCGAGCGGATAGCTGACCGACTTGAAGAAGGGCACGAGCAGGTCGGCACGCGGCGGCAGCTCGGTCGAGAAGCCGCTCTGCACCCAGCGGAAGAACAGCTCGAACACGCGCAGCGCCGAGGTCTCGGACACGCTGAAGGCCAGGTAGATCGAAGCGAGGATGCCGATCAGCGCCTGCCAGAAAAACTTCTCGCGGCTGCTCATGCCCTCGGGGTTCTTGTCGACGACCTTGCGCCAGTCATCGACCCAGCCGATGGCGCCAAAGCCCAGGGTCACGGTCATCACGACCCAGACGAAGCGGTTGCTCCAGTCGAACCACAGCAAGGTCGAAACACCGATGCCGATCAGGATCAGCACACCGCCCATGGTGGGCGTGCCGCTCTTGGCCAGGTGCTGCTGCACGCCGTACTCGCGGATCGGCTGGCCGATCTTCATCTCGGTCAGGCGCCTGATAACCCAGGGGCCGAAGGCCAGGCCGATCAAGAGCGCCGTCATGGCCGCCATCACCGCGCGGAAGGTGATGTAGTTGAACAGGCGCAGAAATCCCCACTCGGGGTAGAGGCTCAACAACCATTGCGACAGGCTCAGCAGCATGGCTTCTTACTTCCCTTCAGCGGCCGACAGCGCCGCAATCACTTGTTCCATGCGCATGAACCGCGAGCCCTTGACCAGCACGGTCGAGACTCGCGGCGCTTGGGCGAGCGCAGCCAGCAGCTCGCTCACCGTTTCAAAAGCCCGGGCGTTCGCGCCGTAGGCGGCGGCCGCATCCTTGGCGGCCGGGCCAGCGGTCCAGAGGTGGGACACACCGCGCTCCGCCGCGTAGGCGCCCACCTCGCGGTGGAACTCGGGGCCTTGCGTGCCAACTTCGCCCATGTCGCCGAGGACCAGCCAGGCCGCGCCCGGCAGCTCGGCCAGCACGTCGATGGCGGCGCGCACGCTGTCGGGGTTGGCGTTGTAGCTGTCGTCGATCAGGGTCACGCGGCGGCCGGCCAGCATCACGCTGCCCAGCTGCGAGCGGCCCTTCACGGGGCGGAAGTTCTCCAGCCCCCGCACGATGGCGGCCAGCGGCGCGCCCGCAGCCAGCGCGCAGGTCGCGGCAGCGAGTGCATTGCGAACGTTGTGCTGGCCCGCGACGGCCAGGCTGACTGGCGCATCACCGGCCGGCGTGTGCAGCTCCAGGGCCCAGTGACCCGTGGACTCACCCTCTTCGCCTGCGCCAATCCAGCGCGCGCGGCCAGTCACATCGGCCTGGCCTTGCAAGGCGAAGCTCAGCTCGCCGCGATGGCCCGCCATCTGGTGCCAAATCGGCGCGCAGGCGTCTTCGGCCGGGAACACGGCCACACCCGCTGCGCCCAGCGCCTCGATCACGGCGCCGTTCTCGCGCGCTGCGGCTTCCACAGTCTGCAGGAATTCCTGGTGCTCGCGCTGCGCGTTGTTGACCAGGGCCACGGTGGGCTGGGCCATGGCTGCCAGCGGTGCGATCTCGCCCGGGTGGTTCATGCCCAGCTCGACCACGGCGGCGCGATGCCAGTGGGCATCGTCCTGGCGCAGGCGCAAGAGCGTCAGCGGCACGCCGATGTCGTTGTTGTAGTTGCCCTCGGTGGCCAGCGAGGCGTTGCCCAGCCAGGCGCGCAGGATGCTGGCAATCATCTGCGTGACCGTGGTCTTGCCATTGCTGCCCGTGACGGCGATCACCGGCAGGTGGCAGTGGCGGCGCCAGGCCGTGGCGAGCGCGCCGAGCGCGGCCTTGGCATCGGGCACCTCGATGCCGGCGAGGCCGGCCGCTTCGAGGCCGCGCTCGGCCAGGGCCGCTACGGCACCACTGGCCTTGGCCTCGGCGAGGAAGTCGTTCGCATCGAAGCGATCACCGCGCAGCGCGACGAACAGGTCGCCCTGCTGCAGCGTGCGGGTGTCGCTGTGCACGCGCTCGATTTCGGTCTGGTCGTCGCCAACGAGGCGGGCCGTCGGGATGCTCGTCAGCAGCAGGTGGTGGGCCTGGGCCAGCGTCATCAGCGGCGTGGTGTTGAGGCTCGTCGTGTTCACAGGCCAGCCCTCCGGATCAGGGCGGCGCGGCCCTGTTCGACGTCCGAGAACGGGCGGCGCTCGCCCCTGATTTCCTGGTAGTCCTCGTGGCCCTTGCCGGCCACCAGCACCACGTCGCGGCGGCCGGCTTCGAGCACGGCCTGCGCAATGGCTTGCTGGCGATCGACGACCTGCAAGGCCCCCGGTGCGCCGGCGGCGATGTCGGCCAGGATGGCTTCGGGCGACTCGGTGCGCGGGTTGTCGCTGGTGGCGATCACGCGGTCTGCAAGGCGGTCGGCAATGGCGCCCATCAGCGGCCGCTTGCTGCGATCACGGTCGCCGCCGCAGCCGAACACGCAAACGAGCTGGCCGCCGCGCGCCGCTGCCAGCGGGCGCAGCGCCTGCAAGGCTTTGTCCAGCGCATCGGGCGTGTGGGCATAGTCGACCACCAGCTCCGGCAGCTCGCGGCCGTTGCCCACGCGTTGCATGCGGCCGGGCACCGGCGTGACTTGGGCGGCTGCGTGCGCTGCGTCGGTCAGCGAGTGGCCCAAGGCGCGCAGCGCGCCGATCACGCCCAGCAGGTTGGCGATGTTGTATTCGCCGATCAGGCCGGTTTGCACTTGCAGCGATTCAGCAGCTTCACGCAAGGTGAACGCGATGCCGCCAGCGCCGTAGTGCATGTCATGCGCCGAGAGGCGGGCTTCACCATTCAAGGCATAGGTCCAGACGTCGAGCTTGCCGGACAGTTCCGCAGCCAGCTCGGCGCCCTTGGGGTCGTCGATGTTCAGCACGGCCGCCTGCAGGCCCGGCCAGTCGAACAGCTCGCGCTTGGCCGCCCAGTAGGCTTCCATGCTGCCGTGGTAGTCCAGGTGGTCCTGCGTGAAGTTGGTGAACAGCGCGACCTTCACTTGCGTGCCGGCCAGGCGGTGTTCCTTGATGCCTATGGACGAGGCCTCGATGGCGCAGGCCTCAAAACCCTGGTCGGCCATGCGGCGGAAGGCCTGCTGCAAGAGCACGGGGTCAGGTGTTGTCAGGCCGGTGTAGTCGATGGCAGCAGGCTTGCCTGCCAGCGGAGGCTCGCCGACACCCAGCGTGCCGACGACGCCGCAGCGCTGGCCCAAGAGCGACAGCGATTGCGCCACCCACCACGCGGTGGATGTCTTGCCGTTCGTGCCGGTGGCGGCCACGACGGACAGCGCCTGGCTCGGTGCGCCGTAGTAGGCCGAAGCGATCAAGCCGGTCTTGGACTTGAGCTCGGGCAGCGAGGCCACGCGAGCATCGACGAAGTTGTAGCTGTCCACGCCCTCGGCCTCGACCAGGCAGGTAGCGGCACCAGCGGCCAGCGCAGCCGCCACGTACTCGCGGCCATCGCGCGCATAGCCGGGCCAGGCGATGAAAGCATCGCCGGGACGGACCTGGCGGCTGTCGGTCTGCAGCGCGCCGGTGGTCCATTCCTGCAGCCATCGGGCCGCAGCGTCCGGGGATTTGAGTCGGGTCAGCATCAGAGTTGCTCTTTTCGATCTGCGGCGGGCGTCAGGCCGGCCACGATTTGGGGCTTCACCGCCAGGTCGGGCTGCACCTTCAGCAGGCGCAGGCTGCGGCCGGTCAGCTCGCTGAACACCGGGCCGGCGACCTTGCCGCCGTCGTGCGCGCCCCGGGTCGGCTCATCCACCATCACGGCAACCACGATGCGCGGCTTGCTGATGGGCGCGACGCCGACGAACCAGGCTCGGTACTTGGTCTTGTCATAGCCCTTGCCCACCTGCTTGTAGGCCGTGCCCGACTTGCCGCCCACGCTGTAGCCGGCCACCTGGGCCTGGGGCGAGGTGCCACCGGCTTCGGTGACGGTCTGCAGCATCGTGCGCATGGTCTGGGCCGTCTTGGCCGAGAACACGCGCGGGCCGTGCACGGCCTTGCCCTCGGGCTGCTTGTCCAGGCTCAGAGGGATCAGCTCGCCGTCGCGGGCGAACACGGTGTAGGCATGGGCCAGTTGCAAGAGCGAGGCCGAGAGGCCGTAGCCATAGCTCATCGTGGCCTGCTCGATGGGCCGCCACTTTGCATAGGGGCGCAGCGTGCCGATGGCCGCGCCGGGGAACGGCAGCTGCGGGCGCTGGCCGAGACCGATGGCCGAGAACATGCCGTACAGCTCACGCGGCTGGGCCTGCAGGCCCATCTTGGCGGCGCCGATGTTGCTGGACTTCTGGATCACCTCGGCCACGTTCAAGAGGCCGGCCGGGTGGGCGTCGGTGATCACGGAGCCGAAGAAGTTCCACTTGCCGCCGCCCACGTCGAAGGTGGTCTGTGGCGTCACGCGGCCGGCTTCCAGCGCCAGCGCCACGGTGAAGGGCTTCATCGTCGAGCCGGGCTCGAACTGGTCGGTCAGCGCGCGGTTGCGCAGTTGCTCGCCGCTGAGGTGCCTGCGGTCGGCCGGGTTGAAGCTCGGGTAGTTGGCCAGGGCCAGCACCTCGCCGGTCAGGGCGTCCAGCACCACAGCGCTGCCGGCCTTGGCCTGGTGGGCGGCCACGGCTTCGCGCACGCGCTCATAGGCCTGGTACTGGATGCGCGAATCGATGGACAGGGTCACGTCTTGCCCGTCCTTGGGCGGCACGCGCTCGCCGATGTCCTCGACCACATGACCCAGGCGGTCGCGCACCACGGCGCGCGAGCCGTCGCGGCCCTGCAGCTTGGCTTGCAGGGCCAGCTCCATGCCTTCCTGACCATGCTCTTCGAGGTTGGTGAAGCCGACCACATGGGCGGCGGCCTCGCCTTCCGGATAGCGGCGCTGGTACTCGCGGTCCTGGAACACGCCCTTGATGCCCAGCGCCTTGATCTGCGCGGCCATGGCGTCGTCGCCCTGACGACGCAGCCAGGCGAAGCGGGCGCCGGGCAGCAGCTTCTCGGCCAGTTCGGCGGGCGTGAGGCCAAGGATGCGGGCCAGCTCGGCGCGCTTGGCCGGGTCGGCATCCACATCGGCCGGGATGGCCCAGAACGAAGGCACGGCCACGCTGGTGGCGAGCAGCTGGCCGCTGCGGTCGCTGATGCGGCCACGGCTGGCGGGCAGCTCGAGCTTGTGGCTGTAGCGGGCGGCGCCCTGCTGCTGGAAGAACTCCGTGCCAATGCCCTGCACATAAAGCGCACGACCGAGCAGGCCGGCGAAGGCCGTGCCGGCCACGACGACCAGCAGGCGCGAACGCCACAGCGGCGCCGGCTCAGCCAGCAGCGGGCTCTGCGAATGGTGGACGGAGTGACGGCGGCGCAACCGTTTCAGCATCAGAAGCTCTCCTCCACGGCCTGCATCTTCTGCGCGGCGACGATCTGCGGCTTGACCTCGAGGTCGGGCGGCACATTCATCAGGCGCAGGCTTTGCGAGACGACTTGGCTGAACACCGGGCCGGCCACAGCGCCGCCGAAGTAGACGCCGTTGCTCGGCTCGTCCACCATCACCGCGACGATGATGCGCGGATTGCTGATCGGCGCCAGGCCCACGAACCAGCTGCGGTATTTGTTGCCGGCGTAGGCCTTGCCTTCCTGCTTGTGCGCGGTGCCGGACTTGCCGCCCACGCTGTAGCCGGGCGCCATCGCCATCGGGGCCGTCCCGCCAGGGCCGGCTGCCATTTGCAGCATGCCGCGCATGTCGTGCGCCACCTTGGGCGAGAACACGCGGATGCCATGCACAGGCTCGCCGCTTTGCGAGCGCGTCATGGTGATGGGGATGACCTCGCCATCACGTGCGAACACGGTGTAGGCGCGGGCCAGTTGCAAGAGCGAGGCGGAGAGGCCGTAGCCGTAGCTCATCGTCGCCTGCTCGATCGGCCTCCAGCTCTTGTAGGGCCGCAGCTTGCCGGTGATGGCGCCGGGGAAGTTAATCTGCAGGCGCTGTCCGAGGCCGATGGCCGTGAACATCTCGTGCATCTCGCGCGGCTGCATCTGCATGGCCAGCTTGGCCGCGCCGATGTTGCTGGACTTCTGGATCACCTCGGCCACGCTGAGGTCGCCATGCGGGTGGGCATCGGTTGGCGACCAGCCGGCAATCACGAGGCTGCGCGGCGAGGTGTTGATGATGGTCTCGGGCTTCACGCGGCCGGTTTCCATCGCCAGGCTGGCGATGAAGGGCTTCATGGTCGAGCCGGGCTCGAACACGTCGGTCAGCGCGCGGTTGCGCAGCTGGGCGCCGCTGAGGTTCTGGCGGTCGCCCGGGTTGAAGCTGGGGTAGTTGGCCAGGGCCAGCACCTCGCCGGTCTGGGCGTCCAGCACCACCACCGAGCCGGCCTTGGCCTTGTGCTCGGCCACCGCATCGCGCACGCGCTGGTAGGCGAAGAACTGGATCTTGGAATCGATGCTGAGGTCGATGTCGCGGCCGTTGACGGCCGGCACGCGGTCGCCGATGTCCTCGACCACGCGGCCCAGGCGGTCACGCACCACGGCGCGCGAGCCGTCACGGCCCTGCAGTTCCTTCTGGAACGCGAGCTCGATGCCTTCCTGGCCTCGCTCCTCGATGTTGGTGAAGCCCACCACATGGGCCGCAGCTTCGCCTTCGGGGTATTTGCGCTTGTACTCGCGGTCCTGGAACACGCCCTTCAGGGCCAGGGTCTTGATCTGCGCAGCCGTGTCGTCGTCGGCCTGGCGGCGCAGCCAGACGAAGCGGCTGTTCGGATCGAGCTTGCGCTCCAGCTCATCGCGGCTGATGCCGAGGATCTTGGCCAGCGCGCGGCGCTTGGCCGGGTCGGTATCGACGTCCTTGGGGATCGCCCAGAACGAAGGCACGGCCACGCTGGCGGCCAGCACCTGGCCGCTGCGGTCGTTGATGCGGCCACGGCTGGCGGGCAGCTCCAGCGTGTGGGCATAGCGGGCCTCGCCCTGCTTCTGGAAAAACTCGGTACCGATGACCTGCACATAGAGCGCGCGGCCCAGCAGGCCGGTGAAGGACAGGCCCACCAGCGCTACCAGGAAGCGCGAGCGCCAGGGCGGTGTCTTCGACGCGAGCAGCGGGCTGGAGCTGTAGCTCACGCTGCGCGTATTGACGGCGCGCGTGCCACCTTCCTTGCCCTTTTTGCGGCCGATCATCGGGCCACCCCGCTGGCGCTGCCGTCCATGTGCAGCGAAGCCTGCTGGCTGATGGCCGGCGTGATCGCGCGCATGTTCAGGCGCTCGCGTGCGACCTTCTCCACACGCAGATTGGTGGCCTGGGCTTGGCGCTCGGCCTGCAGTCGCTGCAGGTCGGCGTCCAGCCGGCGCGCCTCGGCCTGGGCACGGTCGATCTCGGTGAACAGCCGGCGCGCCTCATAGGCACTGCGCACCATCAGAATGCCCGAGGCCAGCACGGCCAGCAGCAGCACGAAGTTGAGCCGGCTCATCGCTTGGCTCCCTTGCCATAGCGGCCCTGCGGTTCGGCCGGCAGCGGCGCATCGGTGCGCTCGGCCACGCGCAGCACGGCGGAGCGCGAGCGCCCGTTGGCCTTGATCTCCGCGTTGCTGGGCTTGATGCGCTCCAGCGCTCTCAAGGCCAGCGGCTTGGGCGCAGCAAACGGCGCGCGGCGGTCGAACACTTCCTTGCTGTGCTCGGCAATGAAGTTCTTGACGATGCGGTCTTCCAGCGAGTGGAAGCTGATCACCGCCAGGCGACCGCCCGGTGCCAGCAGCGCCAGGGCGGCCTTCAGCCCCTGCTCGAGTTCCTCGAGCTCACCGTTGACTTGAATCCGAAGAGCTTGAAATGTGCGCGTTGCAGGGTCCTGGCCCGGCTCGCGGGTCTTGACCGCGCCAGCCACGACTTTGGAAAGCTCATCGGTGCTTCGTACGGGCTGCCCCGCGACGCGGCGAGCAACAAGCGCCTTTGCAATCTGAACAGCAAACCGTTCTTCCCCATAGTTCTTTATCACCTCCGCAATCTGGCGCTCGTCAGCGCGGGCCAGGAAGTCCGCGGCGCTTTCGCCCCGGGTCGTGTCCATGCGCATGTCCAGCGGGCCGCTGAAGCGGAAGCTGAACCCGCGCTCGGGGTTGTCGATCTGCGGGCTGGAGACGCCGAGGTCCAGCATCACGCCCTGGACCTGCTCGACGCCCAGCGCGGCGAGCTGCTCGCGCATCTCGGCAAAGGGGGCGTGGCAGATGGAAAAACGCGGGTCCGTGACCCGCGTTTCGCCGGTGGTCGCTGCCGCGACGGCTTCCGGGTCGCGGTCGATGGCGATCAAGCGCCCCTCCGCCGCCAGCTTGGACAGCAGCAGGCGCGAATGCCCGCCACGGCCGAAGGTGCCGTCGACATAGAGGCCGGCGGGATCGGTCAGCACCGCCTCGACGGTCTCGTCGAGCAGCACGGTGGTATGGGTGAAGGCGGCGGCGGACATCAGAAGCTGAAGTCCTTGAGAGCGTCGGGCAGCTCGCTTTCCATCACCTTGGCCTCATGGGCGGCGTAGGCGGCTGCGTCCCACAACTCAAAGTGGCTGCCCATGCCGAGCAGCATCACGTCCTTGGACAGGCCAGCAGCGGCGCGCAGCTCGGGGGCGATCAGCACGCGGGCGGCGGCATCGATCTCGACGTCTTGCGCATTGCCAAGGAAGACCCGCTTCCAGCCGGCCGCCGACATGGGCAGGGCAGCAATGCGATCACGAAAAGTTTCCCAGGCCGGCCGCGGAAAGACCATCAGGCAGCCTTCGGGGTGCTTGGTGACGGTCAGCTGGCCGGCGCAGAGCGCCTGCAGGACCTCGCGATGGCGTGTCGGGACGGCCAAACGCCCCTTGGCATCCATTGCCAAGGCGCTAGCCCCCTGAAACACAAAATTCGCCACGGCGATCCACTAAATTGCACTTTTCACCACTTTAATCACCGCGCTTTGTCAGGTCAAGCGAAATCGCAAATTTATTCAATGAAATCAAGCACTTAGAACCGATTCTTACACTCAATCCGGAGGCAAAAGTTGTTCAAAATGAAGGACTTGCAAAGGGCATTGCAAGTGCTGGATGAGCTTACGGAAGGCTTGCGGCGGGCCTCTGCCAGAATCTGCGCATGACAAACGCCACCCCCACCGCCGTGCAAATCCTGGCCGCCGTGCTGTTCGCGCTCGCCTTGGTCCACACCTTCTCGACCAAGATTTTCGAGCACCTGGCCCACACCCGGCCTAGGCATGCCGGCCTATTCCACCTGCTGGGCGAGGTGGAGGTGGTGTTCGGCTTCTGGGCCCTGGTGCTGGTCGTGGGGATGTTCGCGCTGGAGGGCTCGACCGCCGCCACGCACTATGTGGACACGCGCAACTACACCGAGCCTTTGTTCGTCTTCGCCATCATGGTGGTGGCGGCGAGCCGGCCGGTGCTGCAGGTGGCCGGCGATCTGGTGCGCGGCATCGCCCGGGTGCTGCCCGTGCCGGCGGGCGTGGCGCTCTATGTGCTCCTGCTCGGCCTCGTGCCGCTGCTGGGCTCCTTCATCACCGAGCCGGCCGCCATGACGCTGGCAGCCCTGATGCTGCGCGACAGCGTGTTTGCCGGCACCACCTCGGCGCGGCTGCGCTATGCCACGGTGGGCGTGCTCTTCGTCAACATCTCGATTGGCGGCACGCTGACGCCCTTCGCCGCGCCGCCGGTGCTGATGGTGGCCGGTGTCTGGCAATGGGACATGGGCTTCATGCTCAGCAACTTCGGCTGGAAGGCCGCCCTGGCCGTGGCCCTCAATGCGGCGCTGGCGGCCCTGCTGTTCCGCCGTGAGCTGGCCGCCCTGCCGGCCGCCGCCAAAAGCGCGGAGGAGCCCGTGCCGCTGCTCGTCGTGGCCGTGCACCTGCTCTTCCTCGCGGGCGTCGTGGTGTTCGCCCACCATCCGGCCATTTTCATGGGCCTGCTGTTGTTCTTCCTCGGTTTCACCACCGCGTATGCCCGGCACCAGAGCCCCCTGATCCTGAAGGAAGCGCTGCTGGTGGCCTTCTTCCTGGCTGGCCTCGTCGTGCTCGGTGGCCTGCAGCAGTGGTGGCTGCAGCCCTTGCTGCTGCGCATGGATGCAGACGCGGTGTTCTATGGCGCGACGGCCCTCACCGCATTCACCGACAACGCCGCCCTCACCTACCTCGGCTCGCTGGTGCCGGGCCTCTCGCCTGAATTCAAGATCGCCCTCGTGGCCGGCGCGGTGACCGGCGGCGGCCTGACCGTGGTGGCCAATGCGCCCAACCCGGCCGGCGTGGCCATTCTGCGCGGCCGCTTTGAGGACCAGACGATCAACCCGCTCTACCTGCTGCTGGCGGCACTGCCGCCGACGCTGGTGGCGGTACTGGCCTTCCGCCTGCTCTGATCAGACGCGGCGCCCCACGAGGCGCCGCCCGGCGTCGGTATAGCTCTCGTGCAGCAGCTCGATGCGCCGGCCGAGCTGGGCCGCCTCGCTGCCATCGAGCTGGTGGCCGTGGTGCTCCAGCGTGGCGCGGGCCAGGTTGATGATGCGGGCGTTGAGGCTGCGCTCGGCCAGTTCGACCAAGGCCTGCAGCGTGCGGCCATGCTGCTTGGTGACCAGGTGCGACATGGCCTGGCGCGAGGCCTCGTTGATCTGTGCGGCCGTCTCGCGCACCTGCTGCTCCACCGGCGGCAGGGCCGACGCCGCGAGTTCCATCAAGAGCGTGCGGGGCCGGGAGATGCAGAAGCGCTCGGCCGCGCGGCGCACCCAGCCCTCCAGCTCCGGCACCGCGCGGTGCGGCGCGGCCCGCACCAACAACTGCACCAAGTTGCCCGCCATTTCGAACGTGAACTCAGGCTCAGCGAGTTCGGAGGCCAGCCGCGCCAGCCCCGCGAGCGCCGGCTCGTAGCGTCGCCGCGCCAGAACAAAGGCCACCTCGGCGCACAGGCGCAGGCGGCGCACGCGCTGGCTGTCCGGATGGCGGCCGGCGGCTTCGTCGAGGAAGCGGTCGGCGCGCTCGCAGCTCTCCAGCGCCTCGAGGTCCAGGCTGGCGATGGCCAGGGCCACCACACCCTGGTAGTCCAGCGCCCGCGACTGCGCACCCAGCGTCAGCGCCGCATTCAGATGCTGGACCGCACCCTCGGCCCGCCCGAGGAACAGCTCCAGCGAGCCGAGCTTCTGCAAGCGCGTGACATTGCCCGGCGTGATCTGCACCGCCTTGCCAAAGATCTCGACGGCCGCCTCCAGCTTCATCTCCTCCAGCAACGCGCGGCCGTAGACGTCGTAGGCATCGGCATAGCCGGGGTTCTCGACCAGCAAGGTCTCCAGCGTGCGGCAGGCCGTGGCCGAATCGGCCGTGCTCAGCTCGATGCGCGCGAGGCCCAGCCGCGCCCAGGGCACGGCCTTGTGGGCCAGCAGGGTCTCGAACATGCGCTTGGCGGCATCGAGCTGGTTCAGGCGCAGGTAGAGCTCGGAGCCGATGCGAGCGGCATAGAGGCGGAACTTCTGCCCCTCGGCGAACATGGCCTCGCAGCGCTGGGCCGCCTTCTCGTACTCACCGGCCTCGATGGCCTGGAAGACCTCGCGGAAGGCCGTCTTGCGCTCCATCACCAGGCGGAAGCGGTCTTCGAACTGGCCGGCCGTGATCGGTTTGAGCAGGTAGTCGTCCAGCGCGCCCTCAAGGGCATCGGCCACATGCTGGTAGCGCGCCTCGTCGGTCACCATGATGAAGGCCGTCTGCATCGGCAGGCCGCGCGCCTGGCGCAGCTCGTCGAGCAGGTCCTGGCCGGTCATGGCCTCGCTGCCCTGCTGGCGGAAGTGGAAGTCGCTGACGATCAGGTCATAGGGCTGCGGCGCATTGCGGATCAGGCGCCGCGCCTCCTCGGGGCGGCGCGCGCTCTGCACCAGGGGCAGGCCCAGCTGGCGCAGGATGCCAGCCAGCACCGAGCGCGACAGCTCGCCTTCGTCGATGACCAGGGCCCGCAGCCGGCTGACATCGGCAAAAGCCGGTGTCGCGGGCGCGAATAGTTGTTGGTTTGTCACAAACTCCCTTTGCCCGCAGGCCGCGCCAGGGCCTGTTCTGCGTCACGATACTGCCTTGCCTGGCAGCACGCCAGCCCAAGTCCCTGCCGGCAGGCGCCCTGCGCCCCGCTCGCCAGCCCATGAGTCCATCTTGAGTCGAAAAGCCTCCAGCTCGCTGTTCATCGCGATCGCGACCGGCGCCGTCCTCGGCCTGCTCTTGCCGGCCCTGATACTCGGCGGCCTGTGGACCGGCCTGCGCGAGCCTCAGGTCGCCCAGGAAGCGCTGGAGCGTGACCTCGAGGCCAAGCTCGACGTGCTCGCCAGCAGCCTGCCCGAGCTGCTCTGGAATCTCGACCAGGTCGCCGCCCGCGAGGTGGTGGCCGCCGTGATGAAGTCGCCCGAGGTGGTGCGCATCAGCGTGGCCGACAGTTCGCAGGGCCAGCCCTTCATCGACATGCGCGCGGCCGAGCGCAGCCGGGGTCATTCGCTGACCGGCGAGCGCGAGGTGTTCCGCGGCAATGTGCGCATCGGCCACATCCGCATCGAGATCGACGATCACCTGTCCGCCTCAGCCCTGAGCCGCCAGCGCTGGCTGTTCGGCGCCACCGTGGGCCTGCAGCTGGCGATCTCCCTCGCCTTTGTGCTGCTGCTGCTCAATTCGCGGGTGATGACGCCGCTGCGCCGGTTGGGAGGCTTCGCCAACGACCTGGCCCAGGGCCGCTTCTCGGCCGAGCTGCAGGCCGGCCGCAATGACGAGATCGGCCTGCTCGGCCAGCACCTGGGCGACATGCGCAACGCGCTGCAGCAGCAGTTCAATGCCCAGCAGGCCCTGATCGAGCGGCTGCGCGGCATGGCCGAGACCGTGCCCGGCGTGGTCTTCCAGCTGCGCCGCCATGCCGACGGCCGCTACCAGTTCGGCTATGTCAGCGAGGCCGTGCGCGAGTACTTCCACCTCAGCGCCGCCGAGCTCGCTGAAGACGCAACGCAGTGGTTCCAGCAGGTGCACCGGGATGATCGCAGCACCGTGATGAACTCACTGCAAGCCTCGGCCGAGCAACTGGCCCCCTGGCAGCAGGAGTTCCGCACGCACAACCTGGACGGCAGCGAGCGCTGGCTGTTCGGCAACGCCATCGCGCGGGCCGAGGGTGATGGCACGGTGCTGTGGCATGGCTTCCTGACCGACATCTCACGCCAGCGCCGTGACGCACAGGAGCTGGAGGAGCACCGCAACCACCTGGAGGAACTGGTCGAGGCCCGCACCCGCCAGTTGGCCGCTGCCACCGAGGCGGCCGAGGCCGCCAACCTGGCCAAGAGCGCCTTCCTGGCGAACATGAGCCACGAGATCCGCACGCCGATGAACGCCATCATCGGCCTGACCTACCTGGTGCGCCGTGACAGCCGCGAAGCCGAGCAGCAGGTCCGCCTGAAGAAGGTGGCCGACGCGGCGGAGCACCTGCTCTCCATCATCAACAACGTGCTGGACTTCTCCAAGATCGAGGCCGGCAAGTTCGAACTGGAAATCGCCGAGTTCGCTCTGCCCCAGGTGCTGGACAGCGTCACCAGCATGCTGGCCCAGCGCGCCACCGAGAAGCAGCTGGAGGTCAAGGTCGCGCTCGACCCGCACCTGCAGGACCAGCTCCTGCTGGGCGACGCGCAGCGCATCTCAGAAGTGCTGCTCAACTTCGCCGGCAATGCGGTCAAGTTCACCGATGCGGGCTTCGTCGGCATTGCCGTGAAGATCGAGCGTGACCTTGGCACGGCGTTGCAGTTGCTGATCGAGGTGGAAGACAGCGGCATCGGCATCGCCGAAGAGGCCCAGGGCCGGCTGTTCCAGGACTTCGAGCAGGCCGACAGCTCCACCACCCGCCGCTACGGCGGCACGGGCCTCGGTCTCGCCATTTGCCGGCGCCTGGCAGAGCTGATGGGCGGCGAGGTGGGCGTGGACAGCCAGCCCGGCCAGGGCAGCCGTTTCTGGTTCCGCCTGACGCTGGACAAGGCCGTCAATCCGGCCCCGCTGCTCGCGCCGCTGAGCCGCAGCCTGGCCGCCCAGGAGCTCGCCAGCAAGTTCGCCGGCACCCGCATCCTGCTGGCCGAGGACAACCTGGTGAACCAGGAAGTGGCCGTGGCCCTGCTCGGCAGCGCCGGCCTCTCGGTCGACGTGGCCGAGGACGGCGCGCAGGCCGTGGCCATGGCGGCCACCGGCGCCTATGCCCTGGTGCTGATGGACGTGCAGATGCCGCAGATGGACGGCCTGGATGCCACGCGCGCGATCCGCGCCAGCGGCAACCCCATGCCCATCCTGGCCATGACGGCCAACGCCTTCGACGAGGAGCGCCAGCGCTGCCTGGACGCCGGGATGAACGACCACGTGGCCAAGCCCGTGGTGGCCGAGCAGCTGTTCGCCACGCTCAAGCTGTGGCTGAGCCGTCGCTGAGAACAACCGCTCTTACTGGCTTTCCTTGATCAGGCGTCCCGACCCGGCCTGCACCGGTCGCGCATTCATCGGGTAGAGCCGGGCGAACACATTCAGCTGGGCCGCGCTCAGCGCCACCGGCTGGCGCATCACCAGCCACAGCACGCCCTCGCTGCAGGGCGGCGTGGTCAGCGAGCCCATGTAGGTGTAATAGCCACGGTCGGCGGGCAGCAACTGCGTCAGGTCCAGGGGCCCTTGCCCGGCGAGGGCCTCGTGCTTCTCCAGCGGGATGTTGGCCCAGACCGACTGCACGACCGGCTGTTTGGTGTCGTCCGGGCCCTGCTCGAACAGCACGGCCAGCACGGCCAGGCGGCCTTCTGCGTCCTTGTGTACCAGGTGGGCCACCATCTCGAAGCCGCGGCCGTTGATGCGCTCCTCGGCCGGCCGGTGGAAGTGGAACTGCTGCAGCGCATAGCGCTTGCCCATCACCTCCAGGCTGTTGCCGGCGGCCATGTTGACCTGCACCGTGTGGCCGTTGTCCAGCACGGCGAAGCTGCTGGGCTTGTAGTCGAAAGCGATCGGAGCCAGGTCGACCTTGATGCCCTCGCGGATGTCGATGGGGCTCTGGCGGGTGCCGATCGCGCAGGCGCGGAACTCCGGCTTCAGCTCGGCCCAGTGCTCGGGGCCGATATCGCCGGCATAGCCCCAATGGACCTCGGCCTTGGCCTTGGCCTTGGGGTCGGACTTGGCGTCGGGACCGCCGCGCCCCGTCACCTTGGCCGACTCCCCCTTGGGCGTGGTCTTGAGCCGCTCGGCCAGGCGCTCGCGCAGCACGTCCAGCGGCTCCTCGGAGGCTGGGGTCGCAGCGGCAGCCGGCTTCTCTGTCTCGGCCTTGTCGGCCTTCTCCACCGGCTTGGTCTTGGGGCCGGCCGAGAAGGCCGGTGCCAGCGCGAGGCCCAGGGACAGGGCGAACCCCAGGGTCCGCTTTGATTTCGACATGCAGCACTCCTGGCCTCGACGAGGCCTGATGGCCTCTACATCGGCCGTTTGCCTAGCGGTCTTGAGCGACCTCTCGCTTGACCCAGTGCCAAGCGCCAAGACCGATCAGCATCATGCCCGCCGAAGCAAAGGCCAGGCCGACGGTGGAATGCATCACCAGCGGCACCAGCACGCCGGCCACCACACCATTGGCCAGGCTGGCGATGCAGGACTGCAGCGAGCTGGCCATGCCGCGCCGGTCGGGCGCCTGGTCCAGCACCAGCAGGGTCACGACGGGCACCATCAGCGCCCAGCCGAAGGCAAAGGTGCCGATCACCGGCAGAGCCCACCAGGCCTCTGCCTTGAAGGCCAGGTTCAGCGCTATGTTCAGCACCGACACCAGGAACATGATCAGGAAGCCATGGCGGATCTGGCGGCGCGGGCGGATCTTGCCGGCCAGGCGACCGCTGAACCAGGCGCCGCCCATGATGCCGCCGATGGAGAAGCAGAAGAACCAGAAGAACTGCTGCGGCGCGAGGCCCAGGTGCTCCCCAAGGAACACCGGCGCGGCCAGCACGTAGAGGAACATGCCGTTGAACGGGATGCCGCTGGCCAGGGCGAGCAGCATGAAGCGCCGGCTCGTGGTGAGCCGCCAGTAGTTGCGCATCAGCTCGCCGACATGGAAGCGCTGGCGCTGCGTGACGTGCAGGGTCTCAGGCAGGAGCCGCCAGTTCGCCACCACCAGGGCCAGGCCGATCACGACCAGCAGCCAGAAGATCGAATGCCAGTCGGCATGGACGAACAGGAAGCCGCCCACCATGGGCGCAATCGCCGGCGCCACACCAAAGAACAGCGTGACCTGGGACATCACCCGTTGCGCCTCCGAGGGCGGGAACATGTCGCGGATGATGGCGCGCGAGACCACGATGCCGGCGCCTGCCG
Organism: Pelomonas sp. V22; assembly: GCF_030014915.1. Classification (GTDB taxonomy): domain Bacteria; phylum Pseudomonadota; class Gammaproteobacteria; order Burkholderiales; family Burkholderiaceae_C; genus JAUASW01. The sequence continues at coordinate 64,101 of NZ_JAGIXS010000007.1, read as the reverse complement.
ACATGCCTTGCACCGTGCGCCAGAACACCAGCTGGCCGATGCTGGTGGCGAGCGCACAGCCGAGCGAAGCGATGGTGAACACCACCATGCCCCACAGCACGACCGGGCGCCGCCCGAAGCTGTCGGACAGCGCGCCATGGAAGAGATTCATCACCGCGAAGCCGAACAGGTAGCTCGACAGCGTCTGCTGCATCTGCACCGGCGTGGCGTCGAGCGCCCGCGCAATGCCGGCAAAGGCCGGCAAATAGGTGTCAATGGAGAACGGGCCCACCATGCCCAGGCAGGCCAGCAGGACGGCCAGGGCCCAGCGCGGCGCGCGCCAGAGTTGGCTGGCTTCTGGATTCATGGGGGGGGCGGGAGTCGGTGGACGTGAACGTGGACGTGGACGTAAAGGCGAAGGGCCAGTGTAGCGGCGGCCCCTAAACTTGCGGCCTCTTGGGTTCTCGGAGCGGGCGCATGGCAGAGCAGCGGCTGAACATCGGCGTGATCGGCCTCGGCGTGATGGGCCGCCGCATGCTGACGCGGCTGAACGACCATCCGCGCCTGCGGGTCACGAGGGCCTGGGACGCCGACCCGGTGGCCTGCGCGGCCGCCTGTGCGGTGCAAGCCGGCCTCGAGATCGCCGCCGGCGCAGAAAGCCTGATCGCCACGCCGGGCCTGCACGGGCTCTACATCGCCACGCCGCCGGCCGCCCACATCGCACTGAGCGAACGTGCCTTCGATGCCGGCCTGGCCGTCTTCTGCGAGAAGCCGCTGAGCACCGACTTCACGGACGCGCAGCGCTGCATAGATCGCATCGCCCGCGAAGGCCAGCGGGCCGCCGTGAACTTCGCCCTCGCCTCGTCGCCGGGCCTCACCATGCTGGGCCAGACCTTTGGCCCGGGCGGCGATCAGTCGCTCGGCGCCTTGCAGGCCATAGAGATCGAACTGTCCTTCGCCGCCTGGCCGCGCGCCTGGCAGGCCGGTGCCGGCGCGTGGTTGAGCGAACGCGCCGAGGGCGGTTTCAGCCGCGAGGTGCTGTCGCATTTCATCTTCGTGTTGCAACGCGTGTTGGGGCCGGCCGAACTGCTGCGATGCGAGGTGCAATGGCCCGCTGATGGCCGCCGCGCCGAGACTGCTCTGCAGGCCGAGCTGCGCGTGGCCGGCGTGCCGGTCAGCATCCAAGGCCAGGTGGGCGGCGAGCTGGCCGACTTCAACCGCATGAGCTGGCAAGGCGCGAGCGGCGCCATCGAACTCGGAGACTGGTTCGGCCTGGCCCGTCGCCGCTCGGCCGAAAGCGGCTGGGAGCTGATGGGCGACCCGGCACAGCTGCGCAGCCGCTCGCAGACCGAGCAGCTGGACCAGTGGACCGCCCTGGTCGAGGGCCGGCCCCACAGCCTGCCCGGCTTTGCCGAGGCGCTGGCGGTGCAGCAGACCATCGAGTCCCTGCTGGCCGCCAAGAACGCCTAGGCGCTCCAGCCCGGCCGCCCGGCGGCCGCCATCTTGAACTGAGCGATCACCTGCTGCAGGCTGGCCGCCTGCTGCCGCAGTGATTCGGCGGCGGCCGCGCTCTGCTCCACCAGGGCGGCGTTTTGCTGCGTGCCCTGGTCGATCGAGGCCACAGCCTGGTTGACCTGGCCGATGCCGCTGCTCTGCTCATTGGCCGAGGCATTGATCTCGGCCATCAGGTCGGTCATGCGCCGCACCTGGCTCACCACGTCGCCCATGGTGCTGCCGGCCTCGCCGACCAGTTGGCTGCCCGTCTCGACCTTCTCGACACTGGCATTGATCAGCCCCTTGATCTCGCGCGCGGCCTGGGCCGAGCGTTGCGCCAGAGCCCGCACCTCGCCGGCCACGACGGCAAAACCCCGGCCCTGGTCGCCGGCCCGTGCCGCTTCGACCGCCGCATTCAGTGCCAGGATGTTGGTCTGGAAGGCGATGCCGTCGATCACGCCGATGATGTCGCCAATGCGCCGACTCGCCTCGGTGATCTCGCCCATGGTGCTGACCACGCGGCCCACCACATCGCCACCGCGCCCCGCCACCTCAGCGGCCGCGCCGGCCAGTTGCGTGGCCTGGCGCGAGCTCTCGGCCGTGTGTTGTACGGTCGATGTCATCTGCTGCATGGAGGCCGCCGTCTGCTGCAGCGCACTGGCCTGCTGCTCGGTGCGGCTGGAGAGGTCGTGGTTGCCGCTGGCGATCTGCTGCGAAGCGGTGGCAATGCCATCGGCCGAATCGCGCACCTGGCCGACCATGGCGACCAGGCTCTCGTTCATCTTGCGCAGGGCACCCAGCAATTGGCCGAGCTCGTCATGCCGGTCCACCACGATGTCGGAACTGAGATCGCCACCGGCCACGGCCTCGGCCAGGTGCACGGCACGCATCAGCGGGCGGGTGACCGCATTGCTGAGCATCCAGCCCATCAGCACCGCCGCCCCCACCGCCAGCGCACAAACGCCGAACATGGCCAGGCGGTCGCTGGAATAGTCCTGCAAGGCGGCTTGCACTCGCTGGCCGGCCTGGTCTTGTTCATGACTGATGTACTCGCCCGTGGCCTTGAGAAGGGCGGCCAGCAGCGGCCGGCATTCGGCATTCATCTTGGCCACGGCCTCTTCGCGCTTGCCTTCCAGCGCGAGGCCGACGATGGCCAGGGCGACCGGGCCGTAGCGGCTCTCGACTTGGTCAATCTCGGCCAGCAACTGGCGCTCCTTGGCCCCCACGTCGTTGGCCTTGCCCACCGCCTCCTTGAGCTTGGCCAAGGCGGTTTCCATGTCCTTGTGCGCCTGGGTGACGGCCACGCGCTCGGCCTCGCGGTCCGCCCCTTGGTTCACCAGCACCAGGTTGCGCGCCGCGATGGCCCGCCGCGTGGCTGCGCCCCGGATGTTGGTAGCCAGCCGCTCGCGCAGCCCGACGCCCTCCAGGTATTGCGAAAAACGCTCGTTGGAGCGCCCCAGCGAGCTCAAGGCCATGCCGGAGACCAGCAGGACCACGGCAGCAAGCGCCACAAAGCCCAGCATCAGCTTGGCCTTCACGCGCAGATGACTCAGCGTGTTGAACATGATGACACTCCCTCGCGCCGGCAAAGGCGCGCTGCCCGAAGCGATGTCGGCGCGGTTCGGGCCCGTCCGCGCCGGCTTGTCAGACCCGCTGGCGCGGATCCATGTATCTCGGGAGGTCGTGGGGCGAGCTGCAGGTCGTTGTAAAGCCGCTGCCGCTGACCTGAATGATCAGGACCATAGCGGGCCGGACGAGCCTGGTCCAGCAAGTCCGCGCCATTTGAGCGGCATTCGCACAAAATCAGGTCACTGGACAGAATGTGCCCTGAACTAGGGGGATAAAAGTGTGAAGCAAGCCGATAGGCCGGATTCTGTGCGGGCGCCGGGGCTTGCACCCCGCCACCCGTGACCGCCATTCCTCTGGGCCGGACATCACTGCCCGGCTCGGTGCCACCTACCCGCCAGCTCTGCGAGCCGCATCAACGCTGGCCTACTTGGTGTTGCTGCGCGTAGAGATTGCCCGTTTCACCCGAGGTGGGCTTTGCCCACCTCGGGTGGCTATGACCTTTCGGTCATAGAGCACCTGGTGTGGACCCACCTCGACTCGTCTCTGTTGCTCTGATCCTCGGCTTTCGCCGGGCAGCCGTTAGCTGCTACGCCGCTCTTTGCAGTCCGGACCTTCCTCCAGGGCCGTGTTTCCACGCTTGCCCCAGCGGCGGTCTGGCTTGCTTCACGGCGAACATTATCGCCTGAGGGGGTCACTACACTGGCGGCCATGCCTGACCTCGACTCCCTGATCTCCCGCGCCGAAGGCCTGCTGGCCCGGCTGGAGGCCGTATTGCCGCAGCCGCTGAGTGCGCCCGACTGGGCAGCCTCCAGCGCCTTCCGCTACCGCAAGAGCGGCGCCCATGCCCGGCTGGAGCCGGTGCGCCACGTGGCCCGCATCCGCCTGGCCGACCTCAAGGAGGTCGAGCCGCAAAAGGAGCGCCTGCTGCGCAATACCGCCCAGTTCGTGGCCGGCAAGCCGGCCAACAATGTGCTGCTGACCGGCGCGCGCGGCACCGGCAAGAGCTCGCTGATCAAGGCCTGCCTGAACGAGTTCGCCGACCAGGGCCTGCGCCTGATCGAGGTGGACAAGGCCGACCTCGTCGACCTGCCCGACCTGGTCGAGCTGGTCTCCGGCCGGCCCGAGCGCTTCATCGTCTTCTGTGACGACCTGAGCTTCGACGAAGGCGAGCCCGGCTACAAGATCCTCAAGTCCATGCTGGACGGCTCGGTGGCCGAGGCCGGCGACAACCTGCTGATCTACGCCACCAGCAACCGCCGCCACCTGCTGCCCGAGCAGATGCGCGACAACCTCGGCTACAGGCACACCGAGGACGGCGAGGTCCATCCCGGCGAGGCCGTGGAAGAGAAGATCTCGCTGTCCGAACGCTTCGGCCTGTGGATCAGCTTCTACCCCTTCAGCCAGGACGAATACCTGGCCATTGCCGGCCAATGGCTGCGCTTCTTCGGCCTCGGCGAAGAACAGATCGCTGCACAGCGCCAACCGGCCCTGGTGTGGGCGCTGGAGCGCGGCTCGCGCTCGGGCCGCGTGGCCTACCAATTCGCGCGCGACGTGGCCGGCCGCGGAGGGATCGAGCATGTCTGAGTACGGCGAACGCATTCCGGTCGATGTGGCCGTGGGCGTGCTGGTGGAGCGCGATGCCGAGGGCCAGGAAGGCCGCTTCCTCCTGACCTCGCGCCCGGAAGGCAAGGTCTACGCCGGCTACTGGGAATTCCCGGGCGGCAAGCTCGAGGCCGGCGAGACGGTCGAACAGGCCCTGCGGCGCGAGCTGCACGAGGAGCTGGGCATCACCATTGGCGCGACCCACCCCTGGAAGGTCGAGCTGATGGACTACCCCCATGCCCGCGTGCGCCTGCATTTCTGCAAGGTCTACGAGTGGCAGGGCGAGTTCGAGATGCGCGAGCAGCAGGCCATGGCCTGGCAAACGCTGCCTGTGCAGATGCAGCCGGTGCTGCCAGGGACCATCCCGGTGCTGCAATGGTTCGCTGCGGAAAGAAACCACGCCGGCATCACCCATGTCGGCTGACTACACTCCCGCCATGGATTGGCTGGATCAGATCAAGTGGGACGCCGACGGCCTGGTGCCCGTCATTGCGCAGGAACGTTCGAGCGGCGACGTGATGATGTTCGCCTGGATGAACCGCGAGGCCCTGGCCCGCACGGCCGAGCTCGGCGAGGCGGTCTACTGGAGCCGCTCGCGCCAGAAGCTCTGGCACAAGGGCGAGGAGTCCGGCCACAAGCAGACCGTCCACGAGATGCGGCTGGACTGCGACAACGACGTCGTGCTGCTCAGGATCACCCAGCAGGGCCACGAGCCTGGCATCGCGTGCCACACCGGCCGCCACAGCTGCTTCTTCCAACGCTATGAGAATGGCGATTGGCAGGCCGTGGACCCGGTGCTGAAAGACCCCGAGAGCATCTACAAATGAACGAGCAGCAAGTGCTGGCCCGCGTGGCCGAGGTGATCGAATCGCGCAAGCCGGCGAATGGCGGCGACCCCGCTGCCAGCTATGTGGCCAAGCTGTTCGACAAAGGGCTGGACGCCATCCTGAAAAAGGTCGGCGAAGAAGCCACCGAGCTGGTGATGGCGGCCAAGGACGGCGACGCCCAGAAGCTGACCTACGAGGTGGCCGACCTCTGGTTCCATTCGATGATCGCCCTGGCCCAGTTCGACCTGAAACCAGCCGACGTGCTGGCCGAGCTGGCCCGCCGCGAAGGCCTGTCGGGCCTGCAGGAATTTGCCCAACGCAAGCAAGACTGAAGCAATCCCACCATGTCGCACGACCCCAACTGCATCTTCTGCAAGATCATTGCCGGCCAGATTCCTTCGAAGAAGGCCTACGAGGACGAGCACCTGCTCGCCTTCCACGACATCCATCCCTGGGCGCCGGTCCATGTGCTGATCATCCCGAAGACGCACATCGCCACGCACGCCGAGCTCGGTTCCGAGCATGCCGAGCTGGCTGGCCGCATGCTGGTGCTGGCGCCGCAGTTGATGAAGGAGCTGGGCGTCACGGGCGGTTTCCGCACCGTCATCAACACCGGGCCGGACGGCGGCCAGGAGGTCTATCACCTGCACATGCACGTGATGGGCGGCCCGCGCCCCTGGGCCAAAGGCTAGTTAAAGAGCCCTGTCACAAGGGCCAACTAGAATCACGCATTCCTTTTCTGGAGATATTTCTATGGGTTCTCTCAGCATTTGGCACTGGCTGATCGTGCTGGTCGTCGTCGTGCTGATCTTCGGCACCAAGAAGCTGAAGAATGTTGGCACCGACCTGGGCTCGGCCGTCAAGGGCTTCAAGGACGGCATGAAGGACGGCGCGGCCAGCGACGCCCCGCCCCAGCAAGTCACCGCCAGCAAGACGAGCGACGCCAACACCGTCGACGTCGACGCCAAGACCAAGAGCTAAGGCCCGCGGCACTGCATGCTTGATTTCGGCTTCGACAAACTGGCGCTGATCGGCGCGGTGGCGCTCATCGTCATCGGGCCGGAAAAGCTGCCACGCGTGGCCCGCACCGTGGGCCATCTGCTGGGCAAGGCACAGCGCTACGTGGCCGACGTCAAGGCCGAGGTCAACCGCTCCATCGAGCTCGACGAGCTCAAGAAGATGAAGACCCAGATGGAGACCGCGGCCCGCGACGTGGAGCAGACGGTGCGCCAGGAGGTACAGAGCGCGGGCCAGGTCTTCGAATCGAGCTGGCACGGGCTTGAGGGCGATGGTGCCAGCGACTTGCTGGGCAACAGCATCGCGCCGCCGAGCTACCAGCCGCCGAAGAAGAACTGGCGGCTCAAGCGGGGCAGCACGCCCCAGTGGTACAAGCAGCGCGAAGGCGTGCGCCGCAACGTCCAGTCCGGTGCCGCCCGCGTGGCGCGCTTTCGCCCGCGCATACACAAATGACCACTGACAAAGAAGACGAACTGGCCGGCACCGAGCAGCCCTTCGTCTCCCACCTGATCGAACTGCGTGACCGCCTGCTCAAGGCCATCTACGGCTTGGCCGTGGCCGTGGGCGCCCTGGCGATCTGGCCCGGCGCCAGCGGCCTGATTGACTTCCTCGCCAAGCCCATTCGCGCCCACATGCCGGTGGACGCCAAGCTGATCGCCGTCGGCGTGTTCTCGCCCTTCTTCATCCCGCTGAAGGTGCTCTTGATGGCGGCCATGCTGCTGGCCCTGCCCTGGTTGCTCTACCAGGCCTGGGCCTTCGTGGCGCCTGGCCTCTACAGCCACGAGAAGCGCTTTGCACTGCCGCTGATCTTCTTCGGCAGCCTGCTCGCTTATGGCGGCATTGCCTTCGTGCAGCTCTTCGTGCTGGACCGCATGTTCGCCTTCATCCAGGCGATGACGCCGGCCTCGGTGGCGGCCACGCCCGACATTGCCTCCTATGTGGAAGCCATCCTCGGGCTCTACATCGCCTTCAGCCTCGCCTTCCAGGTGCCCATCGTCGTGGTGCTGCTGGTCAAGGTGGGCCTCGTCACGGTGGAACAGCTGGTGACCTTCCGCAGCTACTTCATCGTCGTGGCCTTCGTGGTCTCGGCCCTGATCACGCCGCCTGACGTGGTGTCGATGCTGGCCCTGGCCATTCCGATGTGCCTGCTCTACGAGCTCGGCATTCTGGCCACCAAGCTCTTCGTCAAGCCCAAGGCGGCCGAGGAAGAAGCCGGGGCCTGAGCCTCACTCCCGGGCCGCCGGGCGCGGCCGCTGCTGCACCAGCAGCTCGATCTGCAAGGCCTTGTCGCCGCGCTGCACCGAGATCAGCGCCTTGGACTTGGGTGCCAGGGCCGCGACGGCGGTCAGCAATTCACCCGGGCTGCGCACCGGCGTGCCGGCCACGCGGGTGACCACGTCGCCCGGCTTGATACCGGCCTTCTCGGCTGGCGCGCTCTGCAGCACGCCGCTGACCAGCACGCCCTCACGCACCTTCAGCTTGAAGGCTTCGATGAACTCCTCGTTGAGCTCGCGGGTCTGCACGCCGATCCAGCCACGCGCCACCTGGCCATCGCGCACCAGAGCCTCCATCACCTGGCGGGCCGTGTTCACCGGAATCGCAAAGCCAATCCCCAGGCTGCCGCCGGACCGGGAATAGATCGCCGTGTTGATGCCCACCAAAGCGCCGTCGGCATCGACCAGAGCGCCGCCCGAGTTGCCCGGATTGATGGCCGCGTCGGTCTGGATGAAGTTCTCGAAAATATTGATACCGAGCTCCTTGCGGCCCATCGCGCTGACGATGCCCGAGGTCACGGTCTGGCCCACGTTGAACGGATTGCCGATGGCCAGCACGCTGTCGCCCACCGCCAGGTCCTCGATCCGGCCCAGCTCGATCACCGGCAGCTCGCGCATCACGACCTTGAGCACGGCGAGATCGGTTTCTGGGTCGGTGCCCACCAGCTCGGCCTTGGCCTGGCGGCCGTCGATCAGGCGCACCTCGATGTCGGACGCGCCCTCGACCACATGGTTGTTGGTGAGCAGATAGCCCTCGGCCGAGACGATCACGCCCGAGCCCAGGCCCACCTGCGGCGAGCGCTGGGCCTCGCCGCGCAGGCCTTCATGGAAGCGCAGCCAGGGGTCCTGCTTGTCGCGTGCCGGCGCCTTGCTGGCCATGATCGTGACCACGGCGGGTGCGGCGCGCCTTGCCGCCAGGCGCAGGCCATGCCCCCCGTCGCCCGCCGAACCCGCTGCTTCACGCGGCGGATTGCTGGTCAGCGTGAGCGGCGCCACCGCTCCGAGGCTCTGGCGCAGCGGCTTGAGTTCGGGGCGGCGCAGCCATTCGGGCTTCAAGGTGGCGACCACGAACAACAAGGCCAAAGCCACCGTCGTGGCCTGGGCGAAAATCAGCCAAAGTCTGCGCACCAAGAGCTCCCACCATGCAACGCACCGAACTCGACCGCTACCTCGGCTCCCTGCTCGAGGTCGGACGCTTCAAGGATTATGGGCCGAACGGTCTGCAGGTCGAGGGCCGCACCGAGGTGCGGCGCCTGGTCTGCGGCGTCACCGCCAGCCTCGCGATGATCGAGGCCGCCATCGCGGCCGGCGCCGATGCGCTGCTCGTGCATCACGGCCTGTTCTGGCGTGGCCAGGACGGCCGCGTCACCGGCTGGATGAAGCAGCGGCTGCAGCGCCTCTTGTCGGCCGAGATCAACCTGTTCGCCTACCACCTGCCGCTGGATGCGCACGCCGAACTGGGCAACAACGCGCAGCTCGGTGGCCGCTTCGGCTGGCAGGCCGACGGCCGCTTCGGCGAGCAGGACCTGGGCTTCGTCGGCCCGCTGGCCGAGCAGTCGCTGACCGATCTGCAGCAGCAGCTGGGCCTGGTGCTGGGCCGCGAACCCACGGTGGCGGCGGGAGACGGCCGCGTGCTCCGCCGCGTCGCCTGGTGCACCGGCGGCGCACAAGGCTATTTCGAGGCGGCCATCGCGGCTGGCGCCGATGTCTACGTGACCGGGGAGATCTCCGAGCCCCAGGCTCATCTGGCCGCCGAGACCGGCGTGGCCTTCGTCGCCGCAGGCCATCACGCCACCGAGCGCTATGGCATCAAGGCGCTCGGTGAGCATCTGACAGCACAGCTCGGGCTGGAGCAGCAGTTCATCGACCTGCCCAATCCAGCATGAGCGCGCCGCTGTTGATCACCATGGGCGATGCCTGCGGCATCGGGCCTGAGATCATCGCCAGGCTGTGGTCGGCACCGCAGCCGCCCGACGATGCCTGCGTGATCGGCGATGTCGGCGTGATGCGCCGGGCGATCCGCCAGCTGGGGCTGAGTCTGCCGCTGGCCCTGCTCGATCACCCCGATGAACCGGCCCCGCCACACTGCCTACCGCTCTGGCAGCCGCCGGACCTGCCCGAGCATCTGGCGGACTGCCCGCAAGGCCAGGTCGACGCGCGCGCCGGTGCAGCAGCGGCCCGCTGCATAGAGGCTGCCGTGCGGGAGGTGCAGGCCGGTAAGGGTCGTGCCATCGTCACCGCGCCCATCCACAAGGAAGCGTTGCATGCGGCCGGCCTGCCCTACCCCGGCCACACCGAGATGCTGCAAGCGCTCGCCGCCCGCCCCGGCGAGCCGCTGCCGCCGGTGCGCATGATGCTGGCCAATGAGGAGCTGCGCACGGTGCTGGTGACCATCCATTTGTCGCTGCGCCGGGCCATCGAGGCGATCAGCCTGGAGGCCGTGCTGGAGACGCTGCGCATCACCGACGCCGCCCTGCGCCGGTTCGGCATCCCTGCACCACGCATCGCCGTCGCCGGATTGAATCCGCATGCAGGCGAAGGCGGCCTCTTCGGTGACGAGGAGATCCGTTTCATCGCGCCGGCCGTGCAGCAGGCTCAGAGCGAAGGCATGACCGCCAGCGGCCCTTTCGCACCCGACACCATCTTCATGCGCGCCCGTCGTGGCGAGTTCGATGCGGTGGTCGCCATGGTCCACGACCACGGCCTGATCCCGGTGAAATACCTGGGCGTGGAGCAAGGCGTCAACGTGACCCTGGGCCTGCCCTTCGTGCGCACCAGCCCGGACCATGGCACGGCCTTTGACATTGCCGGCCAGGGGCTGGCCGATGCGTCGAGCCTGCGGGCTGCTCTGCAGATGGCGCGCCGGCTGAGCGGCGACTGATCAGGCCTTGCTCAGCGCCGCCAGCTGCTTGCGGGCCCGCGCCGTGGCGCGTTCCAGCAGGTAGGCGTTCTCGAAGGCGCGCAAGCGGCCCGATTCACACAGGCGCTTGAGCATGCGGGCGGTCATGGTGACCGTCTGCTGGTGCTTGCTGCCCTCGGTGAAGATGAAGAAGCTGCGGCCGGCGCTGATGTGGGCGAGGCGCACCTTGTGCCAGTCGTCGCCGGTCAGCATGTTGTAGGCGAAGCCCAGCTGCAGATGGTCGATCAGCAGGGCACCGGTGCTGGGATCGGGCTCGTCCTCGACGGCCGGCAGGCCCTCGATGCTGATGTCCACGGCCTGCAGCGGCGCCTCTTCGGCACCGAGTTCGATATCGACCTGGCCACTCCAGTCGACCTTGGTCTCATCCACCAGGCCGATGCGCTGGGCCTCGGCCGTGCTGAGGCGGGCGCCGAGATCGAGGTCCTCGGGCAGTTCCACCGGCGCGCTCGCGGCCGGCAGGTCTTTTTCTTCGGGTGGGGCCACGCCGAACACCTGGTCCAGCTGCTTGGCCAGCAGGTTGTAGTCCAGCGCGGTCAGCGCCGCGACCTTCAGCGATTCGGCATGGGCCGGCAGCAACTGGCCAAAGAAGGGCTTGCGCGCAGCCTCAGGCCACTGGATCAGGTCCAGTCCCTCGTTCAGCGTCTTCATCAGCCCCGGCAGCTCGGCCAGGAAACTCTTGCGCGCTTCACTGCCGGCCTTGGGCTGAACACTCATCACCAGTTGGCGACCGAGCTGGCGCAGGCGCTGGGCGCGCTCGGGCTGCTTGTCGTCGCGCGCGGCCAGCACGATGGCCTGGCTCCAGACTTGCGCCAGGAAGTCGCGCAGGAAGTCGTGCATGGGCACCGGTGCCAGCTGCTGCTGCAGTTGCTGCATGTAGCGCTGCTGCAGGCGCAGGTCGGTCTCCTTGCGGGCGACGAGCAGCGTGGCATCGTTCTGGGCCTGCAGCGACGCCGCCGCCTGCTCGCCAATGAACTGCTCCAGCGCATCGAGCTTGGACTCGTAGACGTCCATGCGATCAAAGTCGCCATTGGCCACGTCCTGCACCAGGTCGCGCACATGGCTCAGGAAGGCCTTGCCGGGGTCTTCGGAAAAATCGTCGAAGGCGCAGGCCAGCGAGGCGATGCGGTTGACGAAGCGCCGCACCGGGTGCTTGCGCGAGGAGAAGAAGCTGTTGTCACCCAAGGCCACGCGCAGCACCGGCAACTGCAGCCGGGCAATCAGGCGCGCCATCTGTGGCGGCACCTTGGGGTCGGAAAGAATCTGGTCGAACAGGCTGCCGACCACGTCGATGACCATGTGGTCGAGGTTGCCGGTCGAGGCCTGACGCAGCTCTTCGCGGTGCTGGACGATCAGGTTGGGCGGCAGGGGCATGCCGCCGCCACCGGCATTCCAATGCCCGTCGCTGTACTCGTCAGCCCAGCTGCTGCTGTAGTCGCCGCCGAGCTTGCCATGGCCGCTGGGCACCTGGGCCAGCCGGCGCAGCAGGTCCATCATCTGGACGTCGACGGTACCGAACCCGCCCATGCCGACGCCACGCCGGCCGCTACCGCCAGGCTGGCCGCCCAGGCCGCCATGCATGCTGTTGCCATAGCCGGTCTGGCCACCGCCGCGCGGGCCTCCCCAGCCACCGCGCCCGGACGGCCCGGCATCCGGAACGTCGAGCGCCCCCTGCTCACTGTTCGGTCCGGCACCGCGGCCCGAATGGCCATGCGGATCGACACCAGCGCGCACCCGCAGGTCTTGCGGGCGCAGGCCGCGGCTGCGGAACAGCTCGGCGATGTCGGCGTAGCAGGCGCGCATCTCTTGCGAAAGCGCCCGCGTCAGCTCGTCTGTCAGCACCTGGCGGACAGCCGCGTCGTCGGTGACAGCATTGACGCCATCGAGCAGGCCCTGCGCGATCACCTCGGGGCGCAGCGGGTTGCGGTCGTTGCCAGACAGGCTGGAAATGTAGGAGTCGACCTCGCGCAGTTCCCACTCGCTCTGGTGGCCGATGGCCATGCCGATGCGGTCCGCCTGGACCATGGATTCGACCTGCTCGTCGCCCATCAGCGACAGCTCGGTCCAGTCTTTCTTCTTGGGAGCCGGCGCCGCTGCCATCTCGGGGCTGCGCGCCGCCGCCAACTGCTTGCGCAGGCTTTGGTAGAAATGCTGGCCGAACACCACCTGTTGCTTGCGGAACAGGAACTGGGCCGCCAGCAGTTCGTCACGGCGCTTGGTCTGGCTGGCCGACAGGGCCGACAGCCCCATGCCCTCGGCACCCCGCTCGGCCGCCTGCTCGGCAGCGGTGCGAATGCGCTGGAGGGCGGCCTCCAGATGAGGGTTGAGTCTGAGGTCGGGCGGGTTCATCAGGGTCCGGCTGGGCCTTGTGGCGTGCAAGCCACGTGCACGCAAGTATCACCCGATTCAAGAGGGCATACAGGTGAACCCAGGGACGCTATGCGCCCGGCGTCGCCAAAAAGCTAACACTCCAGGCAGCGGTAACTTCCGCTTACCGCCGCCGGCCTGGTGGCTCAGCGCATCACTCAGCGCTTCAGCGAATCGCGGATCTCGCGCAGCAGCTGGATGTCTTCCGGCGTAGGTGGCGGTTCGGCCGGGGCAGGCGCCGGTGCACTGTCGCGCTTCAGGCGATTGATCTGCTTGACCATCATGAAGATGATGAAGGCCAGGATGATGAAGTTCAGCAGCACGGTCAGGAAACTGCCATAGGCAAACAGCGGCACGCCAGCCTTGGTGAGGGCGTCAAAGGTCATGGGGCCCTTGAAGTCCGCGGGCGGGGTGGCCAGCATGATGAAGTAGTTGCTGAAGTCCAGGCCGCCGACCACCCGGCCGACCAGGGGCATGATCAGGTGGTTGACCATGGAGTCGACGATCTTGCCGAATGCACCGCCGATGATCACGCCGACCGCCAGGTCGACCACATTGCCCTTGACCGCGAATTCGCGGAATTCCGACATCACGCCCATGCTGCCTCCGAAGTTGGTCCACGGCATTGTGCATGCCACGCCGGCGGGCGAATCGGGCCAAACCAGAGGATTGTGGCCGGCAAGGGGCCGGGGGCTTGACAGCATCCCTTAGAATCCCCGGCTGCCCCAGATCAGAAGTCTCGTTCGAGGACCCTCATGAGTGACCAGCAAGTGGACCAAGGCAAGCGCACCTGGCTCATCGCCACCGGTTGCGCCGGCGCCGTCGGCGGCGTTGCCACCGCCGTACCCTTCGTCAGTACCTTCACGCCTTCCGAGCGCGCCAAAGCCGCCGGTGCTGCCGTGGAAGTCGATATTGGCGACATCAAGCCCGGCGAAAAGAAGACCGTCGAATGGCGCGGCAAGCCGGTGTGGATCGTGCGCCGCACGCCCGAGCAGGTTGCCGCACTGAAGGACAACGTGCCGCAACTGGCCGACCCGGACTCCAAGCGCACAGCCTATCCCACGCCCGACTACGCCAAGAACGACCACCGTTCGATCAAGCCCGAGTACTTCGTGGCCGTGGGCATCTGCTCGCACCTGGGCTGCTCGCCCAGCGACAAGTTCCAGGCCGGCCCGCAGCCCTCGCTGCCGGACGACTGGCACGGCGGCTTCCTGTGCCCCTGCCACGGCTCCACGTTCGACCTGGCCGGCCGTGTGTTCAAGAACAAGCCGGCACCCGACAACCTCGAGGTGCCACCGCACATTTACCTGTCCGACACCAAGCTCTTGATTGGTGAAGACAAAAAAGCCTGAACAGGACAGAGGTAAACATGGCTGAATTCAAAGAAGCTCCCGCTGGCGCCTCCATCGCCACGCAGCTGATGACCTGGGTGGACAACCGCTTCCCGGCCAGCAAGATGTACAAGGAGCACATGTCGGAGTACTACGCTCCGAAGAACTTCAACTGGTGGTACATCTTCGGCTCGCTGGCCATGCTGGTGCTGGTGATCCAGATCGTCACCGGCATTTTCCTGGTGATGCACTACAAGCCGGATGCCAACCTGGCGTTCGCCTCGGTCGAGTACATCATGCGCGATGTGCCCTGGGGCTGGCTGATCCGCTACATGCACTCGACGGGCGCCTCGGCCTTCTTCGTGGTGGTGTACCTGCACATGTTCCGCGGCCTGCTGTACGGCTCGTACCGCAAGCCGCGCGAGCTGGTCTGGATCTTCGGCTGCGGCATCTTCCTGTGCCTGATGGGCGAAGCCTTCATGGGCTATCTGCTGCCCTGGGGCCAGATGTCGTACTGGGGCGCCCAGGTGATCGTGAACCTGTTCGCCGCCGTGCCTTTCGTGGGTCCGGACCTGGCGCTGCTGATCCGCGGCGACTTCGTGGTGAGCGATGCGACCCTGAACCGCTTCTTCAGCTTCCACGTGATCGCGGTGCCGCTGATCCTGCTGGGCCTGGTCGTGGCACACATCATTGCGCTGCATGAAGTGGGCTCGAACAACCCGGACGGCGTCGAGATCAAGGGCCCCAAGGCTCCGAAGGACGCTGCTGGCCACCCGCTGGACGGCATCCCCTTCCATCCGTACTACACGGTGCACGACATCTTCGGTGTCAGCCTGTTCCTGATCGTGTTCTGCTCGATCATCTTCTTCTCGCCGGAGCTGGGCGGCTACTTCCTGGAGTACAACAACTTCATCCCGGCCGACCCGCTGAAGACGCCGGCACACATCGCCCCGGTCTGGTACTTCACACCGTTCTACTCGATGCTGCGCGCCACCACCGACGTGATGGTCAACGTGCTGTCCGGCATCATCGGCCTCGGCGCCGTGCTGGCCGTGCTGAAGGGCAACTTCGCCGGCAAGGGCAAGATCGCCGTGCTGGTCGGCGCCCTCATCGGCATCGTTCTGCTCAAGACCTTCGACGCCAAGTTCTGGGGCGTGGTGGTGATGGGCGGCGCGGTCGTGATCCTGTTCTTCCTGCCCTGGCTTGACCACAGCCCGGTCAAGTCGATCCGCTACCGTCCGAGCTGGCACACCTATGTCTATGGCGTGTTCGTGGTGTTCTTCCTGGTGCTGGGCTACCTCGGCATCCAGCCGCCCACCGACATCGGCACCCTGATTGCCCAGATCGGCACGCTGTTCTATTTCGGCTTCTTCCTGCTGATGCCCTGGTGGAGCAAGCTGGGCACGTTCAAGCAAGTGCCCGACCGCGTGAACTACCACGCCCACTGATCGCCACAGCACCGGAGTTACAAGAATGATGAAAAAGCTCATTGCTACGCTGCTGACCTCCCTGGCCCTGGGCGCGGCCCTGGTGCCGGGAGCGCAAGCCTCTGGCGGCGGCATCGAATGGGACAAGTTCCCCAAGGAAAAGATGACCGACATGGCGTCGCTGCAAAACGGCGCCAAGTTGTTCGTCAACTACTGCCTGAACTGCCACTCGGCAGCCTTCATGCGCTACAACCGCCTGCAGGACCTCGGCCTGACCGAGCTGCAGATCAAGTCCAACCTGATGTTCGCCTCGGACAAGGTCGGCGACCTGATGAAGGTCTCGCTCGATCCCAAGCAGGCCAAGGAATGGTTCGGCGCCGTGCCGCCGGACCTGACCGTGATCGCCCGCTCGCGCGCTGATGGCTCCAAGGGTTCGGGTGCCGACTACCTCTACACCTACCTGCGCACCTACTACCGCGACGAAACCAAGGCCACCGGCTGGAACAACCTCGCCTTCCCCAGCGTGGCCATGCCGCACGTGCTTTGGGAACTGCAAGGCCAGCGCGCAGCCAAGTTCGCCGAGGAAGCCGATCCGCACGACCACACCAAGACCACGCACGTGTTCAAGGGCTTCGAGCAGCTGACCCCCGGCAAGCTGAACGAGCAGGAGTACAACAGCGCCGTTGGCGACCTGGTGGCCTACCTGCAGTGGATGGGCGAACCGGCCCAGGGCCAGCGCTTCCGCCTGGGCGTGATCGTGCTGCTGTTCCTGTCGATCTTCACCGTGATCGCCTGGCGTCTGAACGCCGCGTTCTGGAAAGACGTCAAGTAAGAAGTAAGCTGCGGGCTCAGGGTCTGTTCCTGAGCCCCATCACGCAGTGGGGCCGTCTGCCGGCCACCCACTGCGTTTGTTTTTTGACCTTTGAACTTCGGGAGCCGCCGTCATGATGGTGCTTTACTCTGGAACCACCTGCCCCTACTCGCACCGCTGCCGCTTCGTGCTGTTCGAAAAGGGCATGGACTTTGAAATCCGCGATGTGGACTTGTTCGCCAAGCCCGAAGACATCGCCCTGATGAACCCGTACAACGAAGTGCCGATCCTGGTCGAGCGCGACCTGATCCTGTACGAGTCGCACATCATCAACGAGTACATTGACGAGCGCTTCCCGCATCCGCAACTGATGCCCGGCGACCCGGTGGCCCGCGCCCGCGTGCGCCTGTTCCTGCTGAATTTCGAGAAGGAACTGTTCGCTCATGTGAACGTGCTGGAAGGCCGTGGCACGACCGTCAAGGCAACGGACAAGCAACTGGAAAAGGCACGCTCGCAGATCCGTGACCGCCTGACCCAGCTTGCCCCGATCTTCCTGAAGAACAAGTACATGCTGGGCGACGACTTCTCGATGCTCGACGTGGCCATCGCCCCACTGCTGTGGCGCCTGGACTACTACGGCATCGACATGTCCAAGAACGCCCTGCCGCTCTTGAAGTACGCCGAGCGCATCTTCTCGCGCCCGGCCTATATCGAGGCGCTGACCCCGTCCGAGAAGGTGATGCGCAAGTAAGCGCGGCTGCCAGCACATGGATTCCACCAGCGACAAGGGCGCCAGCACCTCGACCCGGCCCTACCTGATCCGGGCCCTGCACGACTGGTGCACCGACAACGGCTTCACGCCCTACATCGCAGTCCACGTGGACCGCATGGTGCAGGTACCGATGGAGTACGTCAGCAACAACGAGATCGTGCTGAACGTCGGCTTCGACGCCACCTCGGGCCTGGAACTGGGCAATGACTTCATCCAGTTCAAGGCCCGCTTCGGCGGCGTCGCGCGCGAGATCCTCGTGCCGGTGGACCATGTGGTGGCGATCTACGCCCGCGAGAACGGCCAGGGCATGGCCTTTCCGGCCCCCAATGTGGAAAGCATGCCCGAGGCCGCAGCCCCGGCCGGCGCCGCGCCTCGTGGCGGCGTGACGCCCTTGCGCGGCCTGCGTCTGGCGTCCACGCCGGAGCCCGAAGCCCCTGCGACTCCGGCACCCGCCCCTGCTCCCAAAGCCAAGGTCGAAGAAGCCAAGCCCAAGGCCGATGGCAACGACGGTGGCGACGACGAGCCCGCCGGCCCGGCCAGCGGTGGCCGCCCGGCGCTCAAGCGCATCAAGTAGGCAAGAAACAAGTTCAAGGTTCGCATCCGGGGCGGCTCACTGCCCCTACAATGCGGCTCCCCTTGAGGGATCAGCCGGCTTAGCTCAGTTGGTAGAGCAACCGCCTTTAATACGTAATCCAATCGCCGTTGCGTTTGGATGCTTCCTCGACTAGCATCCCTGCCTCGGGTAGGTGGGGTGTTGGCTGTTCGGCTGATGCATCCCGCCTTGTGAAAGGCGAGTAGCAAGAGGGGGCGCGGGGGAGATTTTGGCGGCTGTGGATAACTTAGCCCTGCAGCGGTGGCGTGCGTTAGATGCAGCGCTAGTGCTCAGCAAGGTAGCGGACTACGCAAAGGCGGATTCCGCCTATGTACCAGTCAAGGATCGCTCCTTATCAAGATGGCACGTCGCGTGCTGCGGGACCGACTTTGAGCTCTTGTTGACTGGTCCCAAGTTTTGGGATGCCAGAGAGCAAGTCGGAGGAGGCGGTGCCGTCGACTTGGTGATGCATCTTGAGAAGCGATCCTTCAACGACGCTGTAACCCGGCTCGTGAGCCTAGGCCTGTAGCACGCCATGCTATTGAGAACGCCTGGGCGACCAAGCGTCGCTTTGATTTCCGACCGTACATCGCTACCCCGTTTCTGGGCCACTGTCTGGTTGACCGGGCTCGGAGGCGCGGGCAAGAGCGAGAATACGCAGAAGGCTCGCCTTCGCCACATTGGGGCCTTCTACGAGGCCTGCGATGCTCGCTATGGCCCCGATGCATTGGACAGGGCCATCGGCGGAGGCCACGTCAATGCCGTGTTGGCGATGCTGGGTGACTTCTATTTGACGGTGTCGACAATCCAGTCACCGGACAGCTGGGATGTGTCCCGTTGGGAGGCTGTTCGCGCCTTCTCCAAAGCTGTTGCTCTGTTGCTCACCCCCTGGGATGCCGCGTGGAATGTGGTCCCACACTACTTGGAGTCTCTCGGCGAAATCCGCCGCGGAGATGAGGGCAAGTTCAGGTTTGTCCGAGCACTGCCCGACCTAGTGCTTGATGAGCTTCTAGCCATCGCGCATCCGGAGAGCGAACTGAACCCGTTCAAGGACGAGCGCGTCCGGTGGCGGAATTGGCTGATCGTTCATCTCCTATTGCTCGGCGGGCTCAGACGCGGCGAGTCGTTGCTCTTGCAAGTCGATTCGTTGAAGCACGACGTTGACCGCGTCACAGGGCAGTTGATTTACTGGCTTGACGTGACGACGACGGAGTACGAGGACGAGCGAGCTACGAAGCCGAGCATTAAGACGGCAGAGTCCCATCGACAAATCCCGGTCTTGTCCGATCTGGTGGCCATCTATGAGCACTATGTAAACGAAATGCGGGTTTCGGACGGCGACGTTCCATTCCTGCTCACCTCTGCGCGGTCTAGCGCGTTGTCGGCCGAGTCCGTGACCAAAATGTTCGAGCAGTACACGGCCGCCCTGTCGCCGGTTGCATACGCTCGTTTTTATGAATGCACGGGGGGCAAACGCCACATCTCTCCACACGATCTTCGACACACCAGTGCGACAGCCCGGTATGCGTTGTTCATGGCCCAAGAGGATGGGAGCAAGGAACTGACGCTGCAGCGCATGCGGGCGTTCTTCGGCTGGTCGGTCACTTCCAAGATGCCAGAGCTCTACGCCAAGGCAGCAATTCAGGATGACCTACTTCGTTCCTGGAACGACCTTTTCGACAAACGCATACTCCGTCTTCGAGCCGGCAATCAATGACTCTCCATCAAGCTCCTTGGTCGGCGCCGCAGCCCAGCAAGACGCTGGTTCCGGCATCCGTTCTGGAGTGGCCATGGCCGGCATGTCCGAGTTCCATTTCGATTTACGACAAGTACGCCGATGTGCGCGCCACACTCCAGGTCTCCGAGACTACATGGTCCATTCCCACACGTGGCCTAACCGAGCGATTGAGCTTTTCTAAAGCCGAGCTTGGTGAGTTGCAGCGGAAGCTGGCTATACAAACGCAAGCTTCAAACGCCCCGTCGACCCTGGCGATGTTCGTGCGGACTATGGTGAACCATTGGGCCGACTACGAACGATTGCTGCTTGGCGGCCCCACGGAAGTGCGGGCCCTTTGGGCCGAAACCATTCACGACGTCACGGCTGCCAAGGCCGCCAAGATGATCCTGAAATTGGTCTGTCGCCTCGAGTTGGGCGGATGGGCTCCTTTGCATAACGCGCTTGTGAAGTCTCTCGATACGTTGGCGGATGCGCCACTGCGGTCTCAGCGAGGCAAGCTAAAGCGTCGGGAGAAAGTGTTGACTGTCAGCACGCAGGCAGACATCGTCGGCGTCCTTGACGAAGCTGCAGTCGACCCCAATTTGGATGAGCTTGAAGCCGAAGGACTGGCCGCACTTGCGCTGTTCTTTCAGCATGGCATGAGGCCTGTTCAACTGCTTGCACTTAGGCTCGAGCACTTGCCGGCGCCCGTCCTCGATGCGTCTGGTGATGCCGCACTCGTGGTCTCCTATCACGCGGCGAAACAAGGAGGCAAGACTTGGGAGCTACTTCGCCAAGTGAAGCCGGAGTGGGTTTCGTTGTTGGTCAAGCTCCGGGATTCCGCAATTCGTGCTGAGCGGAGTCGTGCGTTCTCCAGCACCACAGCCGCGAAGTTGTGGAAGTTGGTCAAGCGTGCATGCAAGGAACGGGGGTTGAACGTCGACTTCAAGGCGTATGGGGTGCGGCACACGTCTGCGCAAAGCCTTGCAGACGCGGGCCATGACCGTGCGAGCATCAAAGAGTTCCTGGGCCACGGCAGCGTGAACGCGGCCACGACGTATCTTCGGGCTAGTCGCCAACAGGGCGAAATCGTGAACAAGGCGCTCGGGGCTTCGAAGCTCTACGAAACGATCATTGCGTTCTCGACGGATGCGTTCATCGACACCAAGCAACTGCTCGAGGCAGGTGAGGACCAGCAGATTGGTGCCGTAGTCGGAAGTCGTCTGGTGGCTGGCATTGGAATCTGCCGCTCTGGCCAATCGAACTGTTCGTACAACCCGGTCACTTCATGCTATGCGTGCAGCCGGTTCATGCCAGTGGCTGAGGTCGCCCCCCATCAAGAGGCGATCGCCGGAATGCGCGAACAGGTTCAACTCTACTTGGGTGATTCCAGCTCGGAATCCAGCCCGGCCTTCCTGCAGCTCCGAACAGCGTTGTCTGGGGCCCAGCAGGCTCTTGAGCTTGCTACAAGCATCGTGGGGGAGGCCGACGTTGACTAACGATCTTCAGCACCTTCAGGACCGAAGCGTGCCGCCTGTCACTTACGCAAGATTCATTGACGCGGCAAAACGTTTTACTTCGTCAAAGGATGTCCAATGGGGCACGGCTGACGAAGTAGGCTCATATCGCGAAAGGACCGATTGGGACCTCCGCCTTCTGACCAATAGCCACGACAAGTTCGCCTCTCGATTGGGAGCATTTCGCGTGGACGACAAGGTGCGAGGTCTAGCGCTTCAGGCGGGCTGGGCTTCGGCCTCGCTGCCCCAGGGCCCCTTCCTTGCGCCTGAAGTTCAAGACTTCATCAAGGCGGTCGTGGCGCATAAGTGTCTTGCCGCAAGGTCGCCGCGCGCCACCCGAAACTATGCCTTGGTGTTCAAGACGTTTTTCGCAACGACCAGCAAGGTGCCATGGCACCTGAATAGCGAAGACATCGCGCGTTGGCAGGGCTTGCTCAATCCTTCTGCGGCCGCTCTGAAAGCGGTGAGGTCGTTGGTCCGTGTCATCAATGAGAACCTCCTTTCCGAGGCTTGCCCATTGTCAGCGCCGGGACCGGGGGCGACATTCATCGACCTACGGAAGTCGCTCGTCGAACGCGACAGTGCTCACAAGCTCCCAAAACGAGACGCCCTCTATGAACTGGCTCGAATCGTGTTCAGGGAGCGGCCGGAGACGCACAACCATTTGATCCGATTCAGCGCCATCCGCGTTTTGACTCTGACAGGCTTGCGCCTCAATGAGGTGCTCTGGCTCCCGGCAGACTGCCTACGCTGGGAGTCGCATTTGGACGTCGTGACCGGTAAGCCAGCGGACCAGATTGGCGGTGTTGGTCAGACCCTACGTTTGCGACACTTTGCCCTGAAACAGGAGGAAGGCCGTCCGGACCTCTTGGTCGAAGAACACATGCTTGTGCCGACTCGGTTCCAACAGGCATTGGCCACTGCTGTCCACTTGGCGCTTCAAGCGACCGCCGAACTTCGCGCGGTCTTGGCCGCACAGCACGAGGGGATAGGTGCTTCTCCAAATTCTGACTTACGACGCTTCAGTACGTCAGCCGGCGCCAAGTTGACGACGGCGGACTTGCTCTACCTTCAGCCGGTCCGAGGGCGCGATGTGCCTTACCCCGTTCCGCACGACCTTGCAGTGACGACGCTCGGCCAAAATGCGATCTACATGGCCTTGGGTCTTGTGGCTGACAAAGCGGCTTACTCCTTCTTCTCCAGATACGGACGTGAGCCCGATCAC
Organism: Pelomonas sp. V22; assembly: GCF_030014915.1. Classification (GTDB taxonomy): domain Bacteria; phylum Pseudomonadota; class Gammaproteobacteria; order Burkholderiales; family Burkholderiaceae_C; genus JAUASW01. Next base: position 41,663 of record NZ_JAGIXS010000007.1, on the reverse strand, counting down.
AAGGACTTTTCGGTGAAGCCGCATTCGCTGCGACACCTGATGAACACAGAGCTGTTCAGGCATGGGGCGCCCGATACCGTCATCACTCAGCAGTTTGGGCGGCAGACCGTCGCACAGAGCTACGAGTACGACCACCGGTCGCTGGCTGAGAAGCTTGCGTTTGTGTCGCTACCCGGGGAGACGAAGGGTTTCCTGACTCCGGGAAGTCCGCAGGAGTTAGTCGCCAAGATGGTTGTCGGTGGGCTAGTGCCAACCAGCCATATCGCCCGGTCGTTTAAAGCCATTCAAGCAAAGGAAGGGGATTTGGCCGCCTTCAGATACCTAGCAGCGAACTCGGACGGCTTCCACGTCACGCCATACGGATACTGTGTCAACAGCTTTTCGATGAATCCCTGTGCGAGGCACTTGAAGTGCTTCGACCGCTGCAAGCACTTCACGGCCAGTGGCCTACCGGAACACCGAGAAACCTTGGAGTCGCTGCGTGCGAAGTTGGTGGAGATGCGAAACGCTGCGGCGGCTAAGCCCGTGAAGACAGTCGGCCGACGGAACCAAATCGCCCACGCGGAGTCGTTACTTTCTGGTGTGGCCGCCGCTCTCGATGCTTCGCCCAACAGCCCAGTGTTTGAGGTCGGAGTCGACCACTCAATCGTCTTCAAGGATGTGCTGTCATGAGATTGACGGTAGATGCTAACCACGAGGAACTCAGTCGCATTCTTGATGAGCTTTTGGCCGTCGATGTGGACATCTCTGCGAGAGAGATCGCCCGTCGCCACAGTGTGTTGAAGAATGCGTCGGCGTTCACCCGTCACACGGAACGTGCAGGGCTGATTGCGGCCGCGCAAAGGCGACAAACAGACGCTCGAAACGTACGTGAGCTGCCTGTGGCCAAGAAGGCGGCTACTCTGGCGGAGCAACTGGCGGAGAAGTCTGCGCGCGTCGAGGAGTTGGAGCGGCAGGTAGCCGGATTGGTAGCCTCACACGCTGCATGCGTTCGCGCCGTCATGCAGCATGGCGGTGTGCGCGCTCTTCAGCAGTTTTGGATGGAGTATCGCGGGCTTTCGGACATCCTTCAGGAACTGAACGCGCTGCCGGCGGGGGCGAAAGTCATCCCTATTGGGCAGAACCTGGACTTTGAGAAGGCCAAGATAGACATCTAGACCTTAGGCAGAAAGAGAGCCAGATCAGGGTGTAGCGCTAGCGATAGGATGCCGTGCTGCTGCAGCGCCCGGACCTGCGCGCCGCCGAGCAGCAGTTGAAAGCCTCGGCCTTTGACGTGGGCGCCGCCCGCGCCGCGCGCTTCCCTCGCCTGACGCTGACCGCCAGCACCGGCACGCTTTCGCCGGAGCTGGACGGCTGTTCAAGAGCGGAACCGGCTTCTGGAGCGTGCTGCCGCAACTGGACCTCCCGCTGTTCGACGGTGGCACGCGTGCCGCGCAGGTCGACATGAGTGAGGCCAGCCGGCGCGAGGCACTGGCCACGTACGAGGGCGCGCTGCAATCCGCGTTCCGCGAAGTAGCCGACGCGCTCGCCGTGCGCGACGGCCTGGCCGAGCGCCTGGACGCCCAGCAGGCCCAGGTCGCCGCAGCAGCACAGTCCCTACGCTTCGCGGAGGACAGCTACCGCCTTGGCGGAAGCAGCCAGCTCGAGCTGCTGGACGCCCAGCGGCAACTGGCCACCGCGCAGCAGGCGCTAATCACGCTGCGGCTGGTTGAGCATGCCAACCGCGTTGCCCTGCTGCGGGCGCTGGGCGGTCGATGGACACGGCCGACTCTTTGATCGGGACAATGCAGCGACTTCAAAGCGCAACGATCGAATGATCGAACGCTGCAATTGTCGATATCGCCAGTGTATTGAGAACGTGGCGATAGCTCTTACGGGATCGGCGCGTTCGCAGCGGTTGCTGCCCTTCCATGAGCAATTTGCGAAGGGCGGCTTTCGGCCACCAGTGGTCGTCGACGGATGCCGGCTTTGAGGTGTAGCGTTCGGTCCGAGAACCGTGCTTATAGAAGAAGGAGCTCAGGAACTCCAATGCAGCTCTTGGACGCGCCGCGAGAGAGCGGCCAGTTGGCGGTGGACTGGTAAATGGCAACAGTGACGGCAGCATTGCCGCCGGCCCTGATTGAGCTGCCGATCTATGCAGCCTTGTAGGCAAGAAGGCGCAACGCATTGACGACAACCAGCAGCGTTGACCCCTCATGAAAAATCACCGCGGCCCCAATGTTCAGCCCGAAGATCGTCGCGGGAATGAGCACCGCGACCACCCCGAGGCTCACCCACAGGTTCTGCTTGATGATGCGACTGGTACTTCGCGAGATCCCGACAGCAAAGGGCAACTGCGCCAAGTCGTCAGCCATGAGTGCGACGTCGGCCGTCTCGAGTGCCACGTCTGACCCGGCCGCACCCATGGCAATGCCAACCGTGGCGTTGGCCATCGCGGGCGCGTCGTTTACGCCATCACCAACCATGGCGACCTTGCCGTGCTCGGCACGCAGCTTCTTGATCTCTTCCACCTTCTGCTCGGGCATCAAGTCTCCCCGTGCCTCTGTCAGCCCTACCGCCTGTGCCACGGCATCAGCCACCTTCTGGTTATCTCCAGAGATCATGATGAGACGCTCGATGCCCAACTTGCGCAGACTCTCCGTCACCTGCTTGGCGGCAGGACGCGGCGTATCCATCACACCCAGCACGCCAAGGAAGCGATTTGCCTTGCGTACGACCATGGTGGTACGCCCGTCATCAACGAGCTTCCGATTGAGGGAGTCGACATCGGCGGGCATGGACGAGTCGGGCAGCTCAGTGAACAACACGGGCTTGCCGATGTAAACCGTCTCGCCTCCGACCTGCGCCTGCACGCCACGCCCTGTGATGCTCTTCACCTCTGAGGCCTGAAGAGCAGCTGCGTCCTTCAGCCGTTCCCGTGCCCCATCCACAATGGCTGAGGCCAAGGGGTGATCGCTGTGCGCTTCCACGGCCAGCGCAACGGACAGCAACTCTTCTTCAGTCGCGCCATTTGCCGCGGCGACGTCGGTCAGTTTCGGTCTGCCTTCTGTGAGCGTGCCGGTCTTGTCGAACGCAATCGAGGTCAGCGTGCCCAGGTTCTCCAGCGGCCCGCCACCCTTGACCAGCACGCCGCCTCGCGCAGCACGCGCCACGCCGCTCAGAACCGCGCTGGGCACCGAGATCGCAAGCGCGCAAGGACTGGCTGCAACCAGCACAGCCATCGCCCGATAGAAGGTTGCTGAGAACGGCTCATCGACCACCAGGCCTGCGAACAGCAGCAGCACGACCAGGGCGAGCACCGCAGGTACAAAGATGCGCTCGAACTTCTCAGTGAACTGCTGAGTGGGCGAACGTTGAGCTTCAGCCTCGGTCACCATCTTGACCACGCGAGCCATCGTCGATTGATCTGACTTGCGAGCCACCATCACCTCAATGGCGCCGGCGCCATTGATCGTGCCCGCAAACACCCGGTTCTCTGCTGGCAAGCGCTCGAAACCCTCGACTGCGGCTTGCCCGTTCTCCACCGGCTTCTTGTCGACAGGCACGCTCTCCCCAGTGACAGGTGCCTGGTTGATGCTCGAGGTCCCTACGACGACCGCGCCGTCGGCCGGCAGGCGTTCATTGGGCTTCACGATCACGACGTCGCCGACCTGCAGCTGATTCAAAGGAACGACTTCGGTACCCGTGCCGCGGCGGACGGTGGCAGTCTCAGGTGCCAGCTTGGCCAAAGCCTCAATGGCCCGCCGAGCGCGACCCATCGCATAGTGCTCCAGCGAGTGCCCAAGGCTGAACAAGAAGAGCAGCAGCGCCCCTTCGCCCCATTCGCCCAGAGCCGCGGCGCCGGCAGCAGCGACGAGCATGAGGGTATCGATCTCAAAGCGCCGAGCGCGCAAATTCTCGATGGCCTCCCTGACTGTGAAGAAGCCGCCAAAGAAGTAGGAGGCAGCGTAAAGAGCAGTCGGCAGCCAGCTAGGGAACAGCATGCTTCGACCACACAGCAACCCAGCCAGAAGCAGCCCGCCAGCGATGGCAGCAAGAATGAGTTCGGACTTCTCGCCGAAGGGGCCGCCATGGTCATGGCCTTCTTCACCCTCGCCGTCGTCCTCGTCGTGTTTGTGGCCCTTGTGGTCCTTGCGGTCCTCTTTGTGATCGTCCCCATGATCGTGACCATTGCCGTGGTCGTGACCACCCCCGGCGTCAGCCTGGCGAACCGTCGAAGAGCTGCCGGCCTCGCTCGAACGCTTCGCTACAGCGCTCACGGCAACGCCAAGTGCATTGAGCCGCTTGTGCATATCTGCTAGATCGACCGCGGTTCGGTCGTACTCGATGCGCATGGCGCCCGCCGCTGACACTTCGGCTTCGATCACGCCGGTCAGCGCACGAAGCTGGCTGGCAATGCGCTCGGCCGCACGCGCATGCATGGGACCGGGCACCGTTCCTAAGAAGTGGGCATACCGGTCAGTGATCTCAATACCGGAGGAGATCACCAGCTCACGCAGCCTGGCCACCGAGATCACCTCAGGGTCGTAGTGGACGCAGAGCTGGGGCTTGCCTTCATCCACGCCGACCACATGGGCCTGCGCGACGCCGGGTCGTCCGGTCATGCGCTCTTGCAGCCGGATGACGCAGGCATCCTGGGCATCTGGAATGTCTGGCAGCAGCAGAGGCAGATCCAGACGAATCTTCTGAGATTGGCTCATTGCGATTTCACTTTCCTAGATAGGTCGGCAGCTGCTATGGCAGCCACCTCTTGTTTCGACGTCGCCGCTTGATAGTCCCGCGCCTTCGGTCTCTCCTTTGGCGCCGGTGGACATAGAGCTGATGCGCGAAGAGCGCAACAGCCAAAGCGGCGAACACAATCAAGCAGCCGAGCAGGTAGTCGGCAACTGGGCACTCGTCGGAGCACAGGCGGACAAGGCTCAAGATCAATCCACTTGGTTCTCGTGTTCTCGTAAGCAAAACAGTTCATTGCGAAGCTCATGACAAAAGAAGGCTGCAAAACACGGGTCCTGCAGCCTTCAACGTCATCAATGCGCAGCGAGCTTTTCTGCGGCGGCTGGGACCTCTTCGTCCGCAGCCACCTCCGTGTCGTCTCGCCTGTGCGCCCATCGATAAAGGATCGGAAGGACGAGCAAGGTGAGCGCTGTTGACGACAAGATGCCGCCGATCACCACCGTCGCCAAAGGCCTTTGAACTTCAGCACCGGTGCCGGTTGCCAAGGCCATGGGCACGAAGCCCAGAGAGGCCACCAATGCCGTCATCAGGACAGGTCGCAGTCGCGTCAGCGCGCCTTCGCTCACGGCTTCATCGACAGTTCGGCCTTCCTCGCGCAGGCTGCGAATGAAGGACAGCATCACCAAGCCGTTCAACACCGCCACCCCGGACAGCGCAATGAAGCCCACGGCAGCCGAGATCGACAACGGAATCCCGCGCATCCACAGCGCCAGCACGCCGCCCGTGAGGGCAAACGGGATGCCGGTGAACACCAGCAGACCGTCCTTCGCATTGCCGAACATGGCGAACAGCAGCACGAACACCATCAAGAGCGACAAGGGCACGACGATCTGCAGGCGCTGGGTCGCAGATTGCAGTTGCTCGAAGGTACCGCCCCAGGTGGTCCAGTAGCCAGTCGGCACCTTGATCTTCTGATCGATGGCCGTCTGCGCGTCAGTCACAAAGGAGCCCAGGTCTCGCCCGGTCACGTTCGCGCTGACGACGATGCGGCGCTTCCCGTTCTCTCGCGACACCTGGTTGGGGCCGGGTGCCAGCTCCAGTGAAGCAACCTCGGACAGCGGTACATAGGTGACTCGCCCCTCGGCACTTCCTCTGGGCAGCGGCACGGGCAGTCGGCGCAGCGCCTCCATGTTCTCGCGCTGTGCGTCCGGCAAACGGACGAGCATCTGGAAGCGGCGATCCCCCTGGAAGAACGTGCCGGCCTCTCGGCCGCCAATGGCAGTGGCCACAGCGTCTTGAACATCGGTCATGTTCAGTCCATAGCGCGTTGCCTTGGACCGGTCGATGTTGACCGTTAGCATGGGTAAGCCCGTGGTCTGCTCGACCTTGACCTCGGTAGCGCCGGGCACGGCCTGAAGCACCTGCGCGATCTTGCCGGCCGTCTCGTTCAGCACATCGTTATCGTCACCGAAGACCTTCACCGCCACATCGGAGCGAACACCAGAGATCAGCTCATTGAAGCGAAGCTGGATCGGCTGCGAGAACTCATAGTTGTTCCCGGGAACCTTGTCTGCTTCCTCCCGAATGGCGGCCAGCAACTCGTCCCGCGTCTTGCGCGGGGTCGGCCACTGGTCTGTGGGCTTGAGCATGATGTAGCCATCCGAGATGTTCGGTGGCATCGGGTCCGCCGCGATCTCTGCGGTACCGGTTCGGGCAAAGATGCGCTCGATCTCAGGGAACTTGGCCTTGAGGTGAGACTCCAGCTGCTTCTGCATCTCGACCGATTGGGTCAGGCTGGTGCCGGGGATGCGCAACGCCTGGATCGCGAAGTCACCTTCGTTCAGGTTTGGGACGAACTCGGAGCCCAGCCTCGTGGCTACCGCGCCGCAGAAGACCACGAGCACGGCGGCCGCCGTCAGCACGACGGGTGCATTGCCGAGCGAGCTGGCCAGCAGCGGCTTGTAGCGGCGCTCCGCCCATTGCATCAGGCGGTTCTCTTTCTCAGCCACCCGGTTACCCATGAATAGCGCCACGGCCGCCGGCACGAAGGTCACCGACAACAACATCGCGCCGAGCAGCGCCAGCAGCACCGTGTAGGCCATGGGGTGGAACATCTTTCCCTCGACGCCGGTGAGCGCCAGGATCGGGATGTAGACCACCATGATGATGAGCTGCCCGAACAGCAGTGGGCGGCGGGCCTCACGAGCAGCAGCGAACACCTCATGGAAGCGCTCGTTGCGCGTCAAGGCGCGTCCCTTGTGCTCCTGGGCATGCGCCAGGCGTCGGACGCAGTTCTCCACGATCACGACGGCGCCGTCCACGATGATGCCGAAGTCCAGCGCACCCAGGCTCATCAAGTTGGCGCTGATGCCGGCCTTCACCATGCCCGTGAAGGTGAACAGCATCGACAAGGGAATCACCATGGCGGTGATGAGTGCCGCACGAATGTTGCCGAGGAACAAGAACAGCACGGCGACGACCAGCGCGGCGCCCTCGATCAGATTCTTCTGAACGGTGCGAACCGCCTTATCGACCAGGGTGGTCCGGTCGTAGACCGTGATCGCCTTGACGCCCGCAGGCAGTGTCTTGTTGATCGATTCCATCTGCTTATCGACAGCGCGCGAGACTGAACGGCTGTTCTCACCCATCAGCATGAAGACAGTGCCGAGCACGACTTCCTTGCCGTTCTCCGTCGCCGCGCCCGTGCGCAGTTCGCGACCCAGCTCCACATCGCCAATGTCCCGCACGCGGATCGGTTGCCCTTGAGCGGTACCGATGATGATGTCCCGCATGTCGTCCATGGACTGGACTTGGCCAGGCGCCCGCACCAGGTACTGCTCGCCCTTGCGCTCAATGTAGCCAGCGCCTTGGCTTGAGTTGTTCTTCTCAAGCGCATTGACCACATCCGCCAGGCTCAGGCCATAGGCCGAGAGTCGCTCCAGGTTCGGCGCGACCACGTACTGCTTCTCGAAGCCGCCAATGGAGTTGATCTCCGTGACGCCTTTGACGTTGCGCAGTTGCGGCTTGATGACCCAGTCCTGGATCTCGCGCAGGTCTGTGGCCGTGTAGGGCGAGCCGTCAGCCTTCTTGGCGCCGGGCTCAGCCTCTACCGTCCAAAGGTAGATTTCCCCAAGGCCGGTAGAGATCGGTCCCATGGTGGGCGCGATACCCGCTGGCAGACGGTCGCGAGCTTCCTGGGTGCGCTGATTGACCAGCTGGCGCGCGAAGTAGATGTCGGTCCCATCCTTGAAGATGACCGTGACCTGCGACAAGCCGTAGCGAGACAAGGAGCGTGTCTGCTCCAGACCAGGCAGGCCTGCCATCACCGTTTCGATAGGAAAGGTGATGCGCTGTTCAGTCTCAAGCGGCGAGTAGCCGGCGGCTTGCGTGTTCACCACCACCTGCACGTTGGAAATGTCAGCGACAGCATCAACGGGCAGCTTGGTGTAGCTGAAGAGGCCAAGTCCGGCGATGCCGAGAACGGCCAGCATGACCAGCCAGCGCTGCTCGATGCAGAAGCGAATAAGTCTTTCAAACATGGATTCGCTCCTCAGTGACCGTGCTCGGCGCTGGCCTTGCCGAGCTCCGATTTGAGGATGTAGGAATTGCTGGTGGCGACCTTGTCACCAGCCTTGAGCCCCTGCAGGATCTCAACCCACTTGCCATCCGACCGTCCGGTCTTCACCGTGACGAGCTCGAAACCGTTCGGCACCACCTTGAAGACCGTGCTTTGGTTGTCGATGCTCTGAATTGCTTCGGCCGGCACTGCGATAGGCACTTGCTGCTCAGCACCGAGCGCACTGACCGTCACGAACAGGCCTGGTCGCCAAGCTCCTTGCGGATTGGCCAAGGTCACGCGTGCACGGGCGGTGCGGGTCTGCTCGCCGAGCAGCGAGCCCACATAGGAAATCGTGCCTTGCACTTTTCCTTCAAAGGCAGAGGAAGAAACGATGACCTTTTGTCCCACGCGCACGACGGCCAGGTCCTTGGGTGCCACGGCGAACTCGGCCCAGACAGAGTTCAGGTCGGAGATCGTGAAGATGCTGGCATCCTCTTTGACGGACTCGCCTCTTGAGAGGTGCTTCTCAACCACCGTTCCATCGAACGGGGCTTTGACTTCCAGGCGATTGAGTCCTGTGCTGGCCACACTAGCTCCGATGGCGGCCAGCTTCTGGCGCGCGTTGTCGACAGCGATATTGGCCTCGCGCAGTGCCGTCTGAGCCTGCAGGTAGTCCTGCTCGGCCGAGATCTTCTCTTGCCACAGCTTCTTCTCGCGCTCGTACGTCGCCTGAGCCGCCTCTTGGCGACGTTGGGCCGTCAAGAGTTCGCTGCGTTGCTCCGACAGCGAGGTACTGGCGATCACGGCCAGGACCTGGCCGCCACGGACCTGCTGCCCCAGATTGGCGATGACAGATTCGGCCACGCCACCAAGGCGCGGAACGACGTGAGCTGTCCGGTCTTCGTTGAAGCGGATTTCGCCACTGAAGTCGTTGGCAGCTTGGAGGTCGCCGCCGCCGGCGACGGCGACGACGATGCCCGCCGTCTTTTGCTGTTCGGCGGAGAGCTTCACGACGCGCTCTTCGTCATGGCCGCCTTTGGCTTCGCCATGGGATTTCTCTTCGCCTTCGTGGGAGTCCGCGTGTTCGGCTTGGGGCGCGGTACTGCTGCCGCGGCCGCTCCAGAGGACGGCGCCGCCGCCCACAAGGCCGGCCACGACAACCGCGACCATGGTGAGTTTTTGATTCTTGGTGATATTCATTTGGGTTGCCTCTTAGCGGCCCGTAATGCGGTCAATGGCGGCAGCAGCTTGATGGGCGCCAGCCAGGGTGTTCAGGTAGCGGGTACGTGCCTGCAGCAAGGAGCGCTGGGCATCGATGACCTCAAGGAAGCCAAACTTGCCGGCGTCAAAGCCCTTGCTGGCAGCCTCGTAGGCTTCCTGGGCGGACGGCAGCACGGTGTCCTGCAAGGTCTTCAGAGAAGCACTCGTCACCGTCAGGCGATTCGATGCTTCCTGCAGCTCGCCGAGCAGCCGCAGGCGCGTCATCTGCAACTCATCCTTGGCCTTCTCCGCTCGGCGGGAAGCCTCAAGAATGGCGCCCTGGTTGCGGTCAAAGAACGGCAACGGGATGGAGAAGCCCAGGACGGCTTGATTGCGCCCGGTCGAAGCGTCGCGCTTGCCACCCATGCTGAGGGTCAGATCAGGTACCGCCTTGCTGCGCTCGATGTCGACCAACGCTTTGCGTCGTTCAGCTTCGAGGCTGCCAATGATGAGCATCGGCGAGCTCTCCAGCAGCGACACCAGCTCTGCAAACATGGGCCGACCCGGCAACGCGTTGGCGTCACCTTGCACCTCGTCGAATGCGGGAGCGCTGTCGCCAAGGGTGGTGGCCAGGCTGAAGCGAAGCGTCTGCAGCTCTGACTTGGCCTCCGCCCATTCGAGCTGCGCGTTGGCCTGGTCGACCTTGGCGCGCGTCTCCTCGACGGGTGAAGCCTTGCCTGCAATGACACGCTTGCCGACGGCGTCGGTGGCGCGAGCCGCAATGCCTGCTGAGCTGCCTGCCAGCTTTGCGCGCTCCTGGGCAACCAGGACGTCAAAGAAGGCCGCGATGACACGGGCTCGCACTTCCGCACGAACGTTGTCCAGCTCGGCTGATGCGAGGCTGGCGGCGCGTTCTGCGGCGGTGATGCGAGCGGTGCGCTTGCCACCGAGCTCAATGGGCACATCGACCGTGACCGTGGTGGTCCGCGTGTTGTTGCGAACGTCCTCGACCGTGGTGCTCAGTTCTGGATTGCGCCAGGTGCGGGCTTGGCGCGTTGCACCTTCGGTCGCTTCGACCTCTTTGGTCGCAGCCGCAATGGCAGGGTTTCGGGAAAGTGCCTGATCGAGCGCGCGCTCAAGCGTGAGGGTGGTTTGCGCCCAGAGGGGAACAGGGCTGAGCAATGCTGCCGCCAGCCCGAACGGCAATAGAAGTTTTCTCATCGAATCTCATCGGTTGGAACCTTGGGATTCGGCGAGACGGAACAAAGGGGAGTTCAGACGTCTCGCCGACTAGGCGAGACGGGACCATTTAGGGCGTTCAGGCGCACGCTGTGGCGCTGATGGATGGCCTAGGTCACCTAGGTGCACCGGCACTTGTGCGAGCACCTGGATCGGCGAGACGGGATTCAGTTCGGGCAGCATGCCACCGGGGGAGGCATGGCAGAAGTTGCAGTCGGCGTCGATCTGCAGCTTCAGTGAGGCCTTCTTGGCAGCATCTTGCTTGGCAGCTTCATGGACATGGGTGTGATGCCCGAAGTGCTTGGCCGTCACGACGCTGGTCTCATGCTGGCAATAGGTTGCGGCCACTCCCCAGGCAAGCTGGAGTGGCAACAGCACAGCAATAAGAATGGCGATGAGACGCTTCATTGGGTCCGGATTATCCCTAGGTCCGGGATTTTGGCAATCAAGGCCTTTGGAGCTATCTGGGCAAGATGTCGCGCTTGGAGCTAGTGGGTCTTAGCTATGAGCCCCAGGAGGCCGGAGGGCATCTTTGGTCTGCGTGAGTGCGTATTTCGGTGACGCCGCGCACTAAGTTCAGCAAGGTGGGCAAGGGCTTGAAGGACCGCTCCTCAGCGCTAGCTGTCAGCGACATGCAGCGCAGTGGATGACTGCAACCAGCCTGGTCCTGCCGTTCACATAGTGGCAGGCAGGTCCGCAGCGATTGCAGCCACTAGACCTACTTGGATCAGTGACTCCTCTTGCCCCAAGCGGTCATGGGTGCCATTCACGCCGATGGCGCCAAGGCCAATCGATCTCGTCAAGCACGAAGGCCAGCAATGCCCCCTCCGGAACAAACCTTCGTCAAGAATCCGACTTGGCCTCGCGCCTGGCCCGTCTCAGCAAGAACGCCGCCGGAATCAAGAACAGCGACAGCAGCGGCGCACTGACCATCCCGCCCAGCATCGGCGCGGCGATCCGGCTCATCACCTCGATGCCCGTGCCGCTGCCCCAGACGATGGGCACCAGGCCCGCCAGGATCACGGCCACGGTCATGGCCTTGGGTCGTACTCGCAGCACAGCCCCTTCACGGATGGCATCCAACAGCACGTCCTTGCTCAACAACTCGCCCGGAGCAAGCCGCGCCTCCAGCGCGTGTCGCAGGTAGATCAGCATCACCACGCCGAACTCCGCCGATACGCCGGCCAGCGCGATGAAGCCGACGCCGGTCGCGATCGACAGATTCATCCCCATCAGGTAGAGGAACCAGATGCCGCCGGTCAGCGCGAACGGCAAGGTCGCCATGATGAGCACGGCCTCGTCCAGGCGCTTGAACGTGAGGTACAGCAGCACGAAGATGATGAGCAGCGTGGCCGGCACGACCACCTTCAACCGGGCGTTGGCGCGCTCCAGGTATTCGAACTGCCCCGAGTAGGCGACGCTGGCCCCGGGCTCCAGTCGGACCGACTTCGCGACCGCCGCGCGCAGATCATGGGCCACGGCCGCCATGTCCCGGCCGCGCACGTCGACGTAGACCCAGCCCGAGGGCCGCGCGTTCTCGCTCTTCAGCATCGGCGGGCCCATGGTCAGGACCACTTCGGCCACGGTGCCCAGCGTGATCCGCTGCCCCATCGGGGTGAGGATGGGTAGCTGGGTCAGCCGCTCCGGAGAATCCCGCCATTCGCGCGGGTAGCGCAAGCTGATGGGATAGCGCGCCAGGCCCTCCACCGTCTCGCCAATGTTCTCGCCACCGATGGCGCCAGCCACGATAGCCTGCACATCAGCCACGTTGAGACCGTAGCGCCCCGCGGCCACTCGGTCGATGCGCACGTCGACATAGCGCCCGCCGGTCAGCCGCTCGGCCAGAGCCGACGACACACCAGGCACCGTCTTGGCCACCTGCTCGATGGCCGTGGCCATGCGGTCGATCGCCGGTAGGTCGGCTCCGGTCACCTTGACGCCGATGGGGCTCTTGATGCCGGTGGCCAGCATGTCCACGCGATTGCGGATCGGCGGGATCCAGATGTTGGCCAGGCCGGGGATTTTCACCGCGCGGTCCAGTTCCTCGACCAGCTTTTCCGGCGTCATGCCGGCGCGCCACTGCTCGCGTGGCTTCAGCTTGACGGTCGTCTCGAACATCTCCAGCGGTGCCGGATCGGTGGCGGTCTCGGCGCGGCCGGCCTTTCCGAACACGCGCTCGACCTCGGGCACGGTGCGGATCATCCGGTTGCTGAGCTGCAGCAATTCAGAGGCGCGCTGGGCCGACAGGCCCGGCAAGGCCGTGGGCATGTAGAGCAGGTCGCCTTCGTCGATATTGGGCAGGAACTCGCCGCCGAGGTGCATCAAGGGCCAGGCCGTCGTCGCCAGCACCACTACGGCGATGCCGAGCGTGGCCTTGGGCCAGCGCAGCACCCATTCGAGCGCAGGCCGGTAGACGGCGATCAGCGCGCGGGTGAGCGGGTTCTTCTGCTCGTCGGGGATGCGTCCGCGTATCCAGTAGCCCATCAGCACCGGGATCAGCGTGATCGACAGCCCGGCCGCCGCCGCCATGGCGTAGGTCTTGGTGAAGGCCAGCGGACCGAACAGCCGCCCCTCCTGCGCCTCCAGCGTGAACACCGGGATGAAGGACAGCGTGATGACCAGCAGCGAGAAGAACAGCGCCGGCCCGACCTCCTCGGCCGCCTCGGTGATGACCTGCCAGCGCTCGGCGCCCACGAGGTCCTTTCCGGGGTTGGCATGCTGCCAGTGCTCCAGCTTCTTGTGCGCGTTCTCGATCATGACGACTGCGGCGTCGACCATCGCGCCGATCGCGATCGCAATGCCACCCAGCGACATCATGTTCGCGTTGATGCCCTGGTAGCGCATCACGACGAAGGCCGCCAGCACACCCAGCGGCAGCGAGATGATGGCAACCAAGGCCGAGCGCAGGTGCCAGAGGAAGACCACGCAGACCAGGGCCACGACGATGAACTCCTCGCCCAGCTTGTGGGTGAGGTTGTCGACGGCCCGCTCGATCAGCGCGCTGCGGTCGTAGGCGGTGACGATCTCGACGCCCTTGGGCAGGCTGGCCTGCAATTCGCCCAGGCGTTTCTTCACCGCAGCGATGGTTTCCTGGGCGTTCTTGCCCGAGCGCAGGATGACGACACCGCCGGCCACCTCGCCCTCGCCGTCCAGCTCGGCGATGCCGCGTCGCATCTCGGGGCCGACCTGGACCGTCGCCAGGTCGCCCAGCCGCACCGGAACGCCGGCGCGCACCACCACCGGCACGGCACGGAAATCGGCCAGCGTCTTCAGGTAGCCGCTGGCGCGCACCATGTACTCGGCGCCGGCGAGCTCCAATACCGAGCCGCCAGCCTCCTGGTTCGCGGCCATCAGCGCGTCGCGCACCTGGGTCTGGGTCACACCGAGAGACGCCAGCCGGGTCGGATCCAGCACCACTTGGTACTGCTTGACCATGCCGCCGACACTGGCCACCTCCGCCACGTTGGGCAGGCTCTTCAGCTCGAACTTCAGGAACCAGTCCTGCAGCGAACGCAGCTGGGCCAGGTCGGTCTTGCCGCTTCGATCCACCAGCGCGTACTGGAAGATCCAGCCCACGCCGGTGGCATCCGGGCCCAGCGCCGATTTGGCGCTGGCCGGCAGGCGCCCCTGCACCTGGTTCAGGTACTCCAGCACCCGCGAGCGCGCCCAGTACAGGTCGGTACCGTCCTCGAACAGCACGTAGATGAAGGAGTCCCCGAAGAAGGAGAAGCCGCGTACCGTCTTGGCGCCAGGCACGGACTGCATGGTCGTGGCCAGCGGATAGGTGACCTGGTTCTCGACGATCTGCGGGGCCTGGCCGGGATAGCTGGTGCGGATGATGACCTGCACGTCCGACAAGTCCGGCAAGGCATCGATCGGCGTGCTGCGCACGGCCCAGAGCCCGCCGGCCAGCAGCATCACGGTGGCAAGAAGGACCAGGAAGCGGTTCGCGACGGACCAGCGGATCAGGCGCGCAATCATGGCCGCGCTCCCGACGCAGCACCGACAGCAACCGGTTCGACGGCCACGATCAGGTAGTCATCTCCCTGCTTGGTAAAGCTGAATCGGACGGTTTGCCCCACCTTCAGTTCGGGCAACAGGCCGGGGTTGGCCAGCTTGAATCCCATCGTCATAGCCGGCCAGCGCAAGTCAGGAATGGCCTCATGCGACAGCGTTAACTCGCCTCGCCCGATCTCCGTGATGCGGCCCTTGGCGTTGTAGGTCGCCGCGTGTCCGTCATGTTCTCGCGGTATGGACGAGGCCTGCGTCGATGGTGGCACGACACCTCGCAGGCTGGCCTCGGAATCGATCAGGAACTGTGCCGAGGCCACGATCTCCTGCCCGGCTTCCAGGCCGCTGGTGACGACCAGCACATCGTCCACCTCCCGGCCCAACTGCACTTCGACCGGACGGAACCGTCCCGGCGACTCGACCACATAGGCCACGGCACGACGGCCGGTGCGGATCACCGACTCGCTGGGCACCAGCAACTCCGATTGCCTGGGCCCCTGCAGGCTGGCCTGGCCCGACATGCCGGCCTTCAGGCGCAGCCCCCGATTGGGCAGCTCAAGCCTCACTTTCAGCGTCCGTGTCTCGCCGCTAGCCTCGGGCAGCACGGCGGCCACGCGCGCCTTGAAGACTTCAGCGCCAAAGGCAGCCAGTCGCAGCTCGGCCACCTGGCCGGGTGCCACGGCGCCAGCCTGTGCCTCAGGCACTGCGACATCGAACCACATGGTGGCCAGGCCGTTGAGCCGAGCCAGGCTCATGCCCGGGGACACCGTCATGCCTTGCCGGACCATCAGCTCCGCGATCAGGCCGCCTAGCGGCGCCACGACGGTGTGCCGGCCCTGCGCCTGGCCGCTGCGCTCCACCTCGGCCACCACCGTCTCGGGCATGCCAAGCAGCAGCAGGCGCTGGCGCGACGCCGCGCTCAGCGCGGCATCGCCCAGCGCCCGAACCGCCAGGTATTCGCGCTGGGCGGCGACCCACTCGGGCAGCAGGAGGTCGACCAAGGGGGCTCCGGCGGCGATGACATCGCCAGGTGCACGGGCATAGACTTTCTCGACAAAGCCGCCGCTGCGCGCCTGGACGATGCTGACCTCGCGCTCATTCAACTGCAGCGTGCCCAGGGCCTCCACATGCAGGACGAGATCGCGTCTTTCCACCTTGGCGGTGCGCACGCCCAAGGACTGCACAGTCCTTGGAGCCACGCTGATGGCCGCGCCGGCGGCATCGGCCTCGTCGGCGTACCTGGGCTGTAGCTGCATGTCCATGTAGGGTGACTTGCCCGGCTTGTCGAATTTCTGCCCGGGTGTCATGGGGTCGTACCAGTACAGCACTTTGCGTTCCGTGGCCGCTGCGGCCTGTGGCTGCGTCGCCGGTGCCGGCGTCCAGCGCGCGACAGACCATCCCATTCCGACGCCAAGAGCCAACAGGCTCAGCGCCAGGGTCAATGTCTTGCTGTTCATTGTTCACTCCTCCGACAGCGAATTCAGGCGCACCCGCAGCAGCGACTGCTGCGACTGCAGGTCGATCCGGCGCAGGCGCAACTCCAGCAGCTGCGCACGCGCGGCGAGCACGCTTCCCAGGTCCGACTTGCCAGACTCGTAGCTGCTCATGGCCAAGGCAAGCCGCTCTCGTGCGAGCAGCAGGCCGTCCGATTCCAAGCGAGCGATCTGGCGTGCGAGCGACTGCTGCTCCGCCAGCTCATCCTCGAGCTCCTGACGATGCCGTCGCTCGACCTCTTCTCGCTCCAGAGCCACGCGCTCGGCCTCGCGCTGCTTGGCCGCAATGCCCGGCTGCTGGCGTCGGTCCTTCTGCCACGGCAGGTCGAAGCTGAGCTGGAACGAGACCATGTCGCCCCATTGCCGCCCGCGACGGCTGTAGGCGACTTCCCAGGACCAGTCGCCGCGAGACTCCGCCTGGGCCTCGCGCAACTCGCCGCGAGCCATCGCCTGCATCGCGGGGTACGGCGCCAGCTCGGCATGCGAGTGCAAGCGCGCACGCAGCTCGTCGGCCGATAGCAGCGGCAGCGGCGCGTCGCCTTCCAGCGCCTCTTCGGCCTGCGGGCCTATCAGTCGCCGCAGTGCAGCCCGGGCCTTGTCCGCATCGCGTTGCAGCTCGTCCAGCCGGTCGGCCAGGCCCAGCGCTTCCTGGCGTGCCATCAGCAGGTCAGCCGCACCGGCCGTCCCGCCGGCAATGCGGGCGGGCAAGGTCTGCTGCAGTCGCTGGTTTTCCGTGACCAGGTCTTGCAAGACAGCCCGTCGCTGCTCAACGGCCTGGACGCCAACCCAGGCCGTTCCCAGGGCCTGCCGAACCTGCAGGCGTTGCACGACAAGCATGGCCCGCTCCCGCTCGATGCGGGCCTGGGCTGTCTCTGCCTGGGCAGCACGCTTGGCGCTGTTGGGGACCTCCTGCATCAGCGCGATGCGCTGCATGGTCATGAAGTCGCGGCTCAGGCTCCAGCGGTCCATGCCGCTGGTCGGCAAGTTCTCGACGCCCACCGACAGTCGCGGATCCGGCAGCGATCCCGCGGCGCCTTGCAAGGCCGACGCGCTGTCGACATTGGCCTGCTGGGCGCGCAAGGCGGGATGCTGGCGCTCGGCAATGGCGAGCGCTTCGGTGTAGCTTAGGGCGGAGGCCGGGCCGGCAAGGCTGGCGCCCGCAAGCAGGCACAGCAGCCCGCGGGCGAGGCCCGTGAGTCCCGGGCGTGGATGCCCGCGGCCAGAAGAAAGGGTATGCATGGTGATCCTCGAAATCAAGACTGAAACGAAGGCCGCCGCGCCCATGCGCGGCGGCCATTCGCTCAGCTCAATTCCTGAGGATCAGCAGTGAAAGGTAAAGCGGCGGCGCGCCCGGCGGCTGAGCCTGTGCGCCTGCTGGCCTGGACACCTGCAGTGCAGGCAGAGTCGGCTCTACAGGCTCGACGAAGCCGAGCATCAAGGTCAGCGCTGCAGGGTTTGGCTGCAGGTCGGGTGCGGTGGCCGCCCCCATGCTCTGGGCATCCTTGACGCAATGGGCCTTGCAGAGCTGAGGCTGCTGCTGATCCATCTGGGAGGACATGGCTTCGCAGCCCGGCATCGCCATGGCCATGGCCGACTGCTGCAACTCCTTCACCAACTGCGGACAGGCGTACGCCGCCGTGGCCAGCTGCATGAACAGCAGGGCCAGCAGGACGCCGGACGAGATCCAGCGGCGCAGGCGTTTGGTAAGCAGCATGGTTTCAAGGATACGCGCGGACCTTGCAGCAGACTTGCTTCAAGTCAATGCGCACGCAAAAGCCTAGCGGATCGCCCAGGTCTGACGCAAGGCCAGGTTCAGCTGATCGATGACTTCGGCCCAATCCGCGTCGTCCAGCAGTTCTTCCTTCAGCATGCTGGACTGCGCTGCGGTCCAGAACGGAGCCTCGGCCAGAGCGATGTGCGGAGCCAAGGGCGCATGCGTCTGCAGAAATTCGGCGATCCCGGCCTCACTCGTCGGCAGACCCAGCTGCTTGAACAGCTCGGAGAATTTGTGGTGCGGCTTTTCCATCGTTCAAGCTCCATGTAGGCAAGGTAATCAGTCAACGGCAGCTATGCCAAGCATCACGCGATGTGGGGGAGTTCGACATCTGCCCGTGTTCCGAAGCGTGCTGCCGCATCGCCGATCATGCGGTCGACGCACCAGCGGGCATAGGCCGGTCCAAGCCAGCGCGCCAGCCACGCCATCGCGCCGGATTCCGGCAGCGAGTAGTCGATCGAGATCCTGGCACGTGTACACGTGTTTCTGGGACGCAGATCGAAACCCATTCGGTACGCGGTCAGCAGAATCAGCCTCGGCGTGCCTACCGTCTGCCAGGTTTTGCGCTTGGGCACCTGCCGCTCGATCACCCGCTCTTCAGCGGTCAATGCCAGGCCCAGGAACCGTCCTCGCAGGCGCATCAGACTGCCCGGCGACCGGCCGCCCGCTGCATCGAGTTCGATGCTCATCCTGCCACCGCCCATCATCAGTGAGCGCCTGGACATGTGGCCGACCAGCCTCATGGGGTCATCGAGAAAGGCAAACACGGCATCGGTCGGAGCTGCCAGCACCGCTTCTGCCTGGTAATGCGCGCCGTAGTTCACGCCACCTAGCCCCGGCGCAGGCGAAGCGCATTGGTGATGACCGACGCCGAGCTGAGGCTCATTGCCAGCGCCGCAATCATTGGCGACAGCAGCCAACCGGTGATGGGGTACAGCAGGCCAGCGGCGATGGGGATGCCCAGGGCGTTGTAGACGAAGGCGAACATCAGGTTCTGTTTCATGTTCGCGACCGTCGCCTCGGACAAGGCACGCGCCGTCGAAATGCCGCGCAGATCACCCTTCACCAGCGTGACCTGGGCGCTGTTCATGGCCACGTCGGTGCCCGTGCCCATGGCGACGCCGACGTCGGCCTTGGCCAGGGCCGGCGCATCGTTGATGCCGTCGCCGGCCATGGCAACGATGCGGCCCTCGGCCTGCAGGCGCGACACCAGGGCCAGCTTGTCGGCCGGCTTCACCTCGCCATGCACTTCATTGATGCCCAGCCGTGCACCGACCGCCTTGGCTGTCGTCAGCCCGTCGCCAGTCGCCATGACGATGCGCAGCCCCGCAGCTCGCAGCGCAGCCAGTGCCTCCGGCGTGCTGGCCTTGACCGGATCGCAAACGGCCAGCAGCCCGAGCAGTTGCCCGTCGGCCGCCAGGTGCATCACGCTGGCCCCTTCGGCCCTGAGTGCCTCCGCCTGCGGCAGGAGCACGTCGACGGCGATGCCCAGTTGCTCCATCAGAGCCGTGTTGCCCAAGGCGAGCTTTCGCCCTTCGACAACGCCACGAACGCCGATGCCGGTGCCGGACTCGAAGGCCTCGGGCTTGGTCGGCACCAAGCCGCGCTCGCGCGCCGCCTTGACGATGGCTTCGGCCAGCGGATGCTCGCTGCCCTGATCCAGACTGGCCGCCAGGCGCAGCAGTTCGGCCTCGTCGACGCCGGGCGCCGGGACCAGACTATCGAAGACCGGCCGGCCCTCGGTCAGCGTGCCGGTCTTGTCGATGATGAGCGCATCGACCTTGCGCAGGTTCTCGATGGCTGACGCATCGCGGAACAGCACGCCGCTGGTGGCGCCACGCCCGGTCGCCACCATGATGGACATCGGCGTGGCCAGACCCAGCGCGCAGGGGCACGCAATGATGAGAACCGCCACCGCATTGACCAGGCCGTAGACCCAGCTGGGCTCGGGACCGAGCAAGCCCCAAGCCAGCAAGGTCAGCGCTGCGATACCCACGACGGCGACGACAAAGTAGCCCGCCACCTGGTCGGCCATGCGCTGCATCGGCGCCCGCGAGCGCTGCGCCTGGGCCACCATCTGCACGATCTGCGCCAGCATGGTCGCCGATCCCACACGCTCGGAGCGCATCACGAGTGCACCATTCGTGTTCATCGTCGCGCCGATCAGCTTGTCGCCCGGCGACTTGACGACGGGCACCGGTTCGCCGGTCAGCATGGCCTCGTCCACCGCACTGCGGCCTTCGACGACGACGCCGTCCACCGGCACCTTCTCACCTGGACGAACCCGCAGCAGATCGCCCACATGCACATGGGACAGCGGAATGTCGCTTTCCACGCCCTGCTCGTCGATGCGCCTGGCCGTCTTGGGCGCCAGGCCCAGCAGCGACTTGATGGCCGCCGAGGTCTGCGAACGCGCCTTCAATTCGAGGATCTGGCCCAGCAGCGTCAGCGAGATGATGACCGCCGCGGCCTCGAAGTACACCGCCACCCGACCCATGGCCTGGAAGGAGGCCGGAAAGGCCTGGGGCATCACCGTCGCGACGACGCTGTAGATGAAGGCGGCACCCGTGCCCAGCGCTATCAGCGTCCACATGTTCGGGCTTCGGTTGAGCACGGACTGCCAGCCCCGCTGGAAGAAGGGCCAGCCCGCCCACAAGGCGATCGGCAGCGTCAGCGCCAGTTCGATCCAGCTCTGGGTCGCCATCTCGAACCACTGCAGGCGATGGCCAACCATGGCCAGCAGGGTGACGACCAGGGTCAGCGGCAGCGTCCACCAGAAGCGCCGCTGGAAGTCGGCAAGCTCGGGGTTCTCCTCTTCTTCCAACTCGGGCAGCAGCGGCTCCAGCGTCATGCCGCATTTCGGACAATTGCCGGGATGGTCCTGCCGGATCTCCGGGTGCATGGGGCAGGTGTAGATCGCGGTAGCGGCTCGAGCTGCCGACGCTGGAGCCGCAGCATCCTTGGCCGGCGCCACGGCATCAGCCGGATGATGGTGGTGATGCTGATGGCTCGCATGACTGGGTGGCGCAGCCGCGTCGACAGGCACCAGGTGCATGCCACAGATCGGGCATTGGCCCGCGTGATCCTGCCGGATCTCCGGATGCATGGGGCAGGTGTAGATCACCGGACTGGCCGGCCCTGGGTGCTGGTGCTCGTTCTTCATGGGGTTCCCTGTGGTGGCGCGTCCGCCGACGGGTGGATCGAGAGCTTCAGTCTCGACCTTGCCACGATGGCAAGGTCAAGCCTGTCGTAGCCGGGCATCCGACCCATCGCCCAGTATCCGGGTCAGATGGCCGTTGGCCCAGCAGCTCTTCGCGCCCCCTTGATCCGTATCAACGCTGTTCATCCGGTGCCTGCCTAAGCTGAGCATCAAGTCGGCCTTCGACCCGTATCACCCACAACTTCCAGGAGTAGCGACATGCGCAATTTGGCAGTTCTTGTATCACTGACCGCCCTCGCTCTGGGCTGCACCGCAGCCATGGCGCAGGACCGGGCGGCATCGGTCGCACCCGCAGCATCGGCACCGACGGAATGCGCCAAGATGAAGCGGCACGACCATGGGGCCGAGCGCGGCTTGCCCAGCGCAGCGAACGCGCCCTGCGCGCCTGCTGCTGCGTCGGCGGCTTCTGCTCTGGTCAAGGCCAAGGCCAAACCGCTGCATGACCACGCAAAGGTGCACAAGAATCAGTGAGTCCGGCCGGTTGAGAACGGCTTGTCGGACTGCGCGCCCGCGCCACGCGCAAGCATGGCGCGCAGGGCCTCGACATGCCGCCATCCGGTACGCAGTGCCCGCTCCGGGAAGCATGATGTCATCCAGGCATAGGCCAGGTATTTCAGGAGCTTGCCCAGCCACAGCGCGAGCATCACCTCGACGACCGGCAGGCGGGTGATGCCGGCGAACATCAAGGCCGGAGTCAGCGGGAGCGGCGTCACCGCGATGACGAACAGGGCCGGCACGCCATAGGCCCCGAGCCAGCGCGTCGCGTCGTGCCAGGCCGACGAGCGAAGCACATCGGGATAGCGCTCGAACAGCAGCGCCCAGCCCAGGTGATGGAAGGCCAGGTAGAGCAGCCCGGCGCCCAATGCGGCGCCGAGGCTGGAACTGATCGCCACGGCGAGCCAGCGTCGCGGCACCATCAGCACCGCGGCCATCAGCAGGCTTGCAAACGGCACCGTCATCGACAAGGTCGCAAGCGCAGCAATGCCACCAACCACGGTGGGAAACATGCGGCTGTCCGCCCTGCCGAGCAAGGAGCGCAGCAGGCGGGATTCGACAACGCCGCGCAGCATCTGCATGTCCGCAGTCCGGCTGCCTGGGCCAGTGGCACCGGGGGCTCAGGCGGCCGCAGAGGCCCCGCGCCGCGCCGGAATGAAGCGTGGCGTGCGGGCGGCGTAGCGCCGATAGGCGTCTCCGAACTGCTGCTCCATTTCCCGCTCCTCGGTGATGGCCAAGCGGCCGTACATCACGAGCAGGATCGGGAACATGGCCAGCGTCAGCAGCGTCGGCCATTGCGCCAGGAAGCCCAGCAGTATCAGCACGAAGGCCACGTACTGCGGATGGCGGATCCGTGCATAGGGGCCGACGGTCGCCAGGCTGTGGCGGCGCTGCGCGTGATACAGCACATGCCAGGCACTGGACAGCAGCCAGAAGCCACCGCCCAGGAGGATGTAGCTGGCAATGTGCAGCGGGCCGAAGTGCGGATCGCCCTTCTCGCCGAGCAGCGTAGCCCAGAGGTGGCCGCTGTTGTGCGACAGCAGGTCCAGGCCGGGGTAGCGCGTCTGCAGCCAGCCCGACAGCAGGTAGATCGTCAGCGGGAAGCCGTACATCTCGACGAACAGCGCGACGATGAAGGCAGCGAAGGCGCTGAAGCTGCGCCAGTCGCGCGCCGTCTGCGGCTTGAAGAAGCTGAACGCGAACATCAGGAAGACGGCCGAATTCAGGATGACCAGGGACCAGAGTCCATAGGCGGGCACATCGTGCGTCATGGCTGCCTCCTTTCGTCGTCGCGATCATTGCCGTGCTGATGATGGCCACCGCCGTGATGGTGGCCGTGGTGCATGAAAACATGCATCAGCGGGCAGGCCAGCAGAATGACGTAGGGGAGGAAGCCGAGCAGGTGCGCGCGGTGCTCTTCCCAGAGGAACCATCCCGCGACGCCGGCGAGGACGATCCATCCGATGCCAAAGCGGGAGCGCCAGAACGGCGCGTGTTGATGGTCGTGTTCCATGGCGAGCTCCGGTTGCCTACTTGCCCGTGGGGGCCGGGCTTGCCGGCATCCGGTCCATCATCATCTGCATCATGTCCATGCGCTGCTCCATGGCCTCCATGCGGGCCTTCGGATCGGCGGACATCTGCTTCATCACTCCCATGCCGGCCTGCATGGACTTCATGTGCTCGGCCATCAGCACCTGACGCTCTTCAGGCGTCTTGGCATTCATCATCTTCTGGTGCATGTCCTGC
This sequence comes from Pelomonas sp. V22, assembly GCF_030014915.1. GTDB lineage: Bacteria > Pseudomonadota > Gammaproteobacteria > Burkholderiales > Burkholderiaceae_C > JAUASW01. The sequence goes on along the minus strand of NZ_JAGIXS010000007.1, from coordinate 18,252 downwards.
ATGGCCTTCATCTTGGCGGCCATGTCGGCATTCTTCGCGGGTGCCGGCGTGGCCGCCTTGGCAGGCGCCTTCAGAGCCGAGGAGGCCGCGCCATCTGGATGGTGGGCCTGATGGTCTTGCTCTTTTGCCTGTGCCGACGCGGCTCCAGCGGCAAAGAAAAGGGAGGTCGCAATGGCAGCAAGCTTGAGCATCTTGGTCTCCAGAAGGGGCTGAAGAAGGATGCGCCGACAGCCGTCCAGCTGCCTTGAGGCAAATCAACAAGCCTGCCGCTCGCCTCGGGTCGGCCGGATGCCAACGCTTCTGCCAGGTGCCGCGCTCCATAAGAGAGCCATTGGCATCGCCCGATGCCCTCGCGACAGACGGCCTGCATGCGGGTCAGTGCCCGAAGTGGCCCATGCCCAGCAGGTGCAAGACGACAAGGTGCAGGATGAAGATCGCGCCAGCAAGTCCGATCACCTGGCTGCGACGCAGGGTGATGGTGATCGCTTGACGCGTCGGCTCAGCGTCTCTGGCGTCGGCTGTAGCGCGCCCCAAGGCACTGCCCTGGGTCCGTCGGCCGCGCTCGGTCATGCCTCGCGGCTTGTAGATCGAGAGTGCGGTGGGCAGGAGCAGGACCAACAGGCCGCTGCCCGCATGGAAGGCGAGTTGCATGCCGGCTTCTCGCAGCGCAGCGATGGGCAGGATTGGCTCGCGGGCCAGCGCCGCCGCCGTTGCGATGAGCGGCATCTTGGCCAGCAGCACAGCTGTTGCGAACGCTGTAAGCAGCAGCTTTGCGATGACCCAGTAATGCCGGAAGAAGCCCCAGTGAGTGCCCCATGACAGGAGCGCGCCAGTCAGCAATGCGGCCAGGGCCAGTGGCACGATTACAAGGCGCGCGAGCAGATCCATCGCGACATAGCAGCCACGCAGTAGCAGTGGCTCGAGCGTCTGAAGACCGACACAGGCCAGTGCCAGGAAGCAGGCGACGGCACCGATCAAGCCGACCGACGTGGCGACATGCACCATGAGCGCCAGCCTGCGCTGCTCCGGGGTCAAGTTGATCGGCATGTTCGGTGCTCCAGATGCTTCACCTTTGGAGCATAAGGCTCAAGTCGACGGGCTTGTCGGTCTTGTTCGACCACATCCAGCAGTAGCCCTGATCCACGGGGACAACCAGCTTGTCTTCCGCCACCGCTGTCGCGTCGAGCTTGATCGGGAACACCGCGGTCTTGCCCTCGTGATAGTGGATGTTGAAATTCATCGGCTGACTCGACTTGAACGACCAGGCAATCACCTGGCCCTTGTTCAGCTTGCCGCAGATTTCTGCGAATTTCCCGGGCGCCACGGTCATCGCCTTCTCGAAGTGCCCCGAGCCGTCCCAGTCAATGGGAACGAGTTCAGCCCTCGCTGCCCCCGAGGCGAACAGCATCGCCACGATCGTGCCGACGAGCGCGGTGTACTTGGTTTTCATCCTGGTCTCCTCTTGTGGGCGGCGCTTGCTCGGCCACGAGGGCCGAGCGAATGCACCGCGATTTGCTTACTTGCCGGCTCGCGCCAGCTCTGTCACGACAAAGCCCGAGGCGGTCTTCTCGACCACAAAGCGGACCTTGTCTCCCACCTTGACCTGGTCGACCATGGCCGGGTCCTTGACCTGGAACACCATCGTCATGCCAGGCATGTCCAGGTTCCTGATGTCGCCGTGCTTGATGGTGAGCTTCTTGTTGTCCTTGTCGATCTTCTTGATCTCGCCCTCAGTCATCTCTGCGGCGGATGCAGACGCGGCCGTGCCGTGCATCTTGCTGTGGTCCATGGCCTGGGCTGCGGCGGTGCCAGCGAGGCTTGCGCCGGCGACGATCAGGGAGGCCAGGGTCAGGGTCTTGATTGCGTTCATGGGTCGTTTCTCCTTCAACGGTAGGTTTGAAAAGTGCGTGCGCTGCCATCCTTGTTCAGCAGCAACACGTCGTAGGGATCCTTGCGCTGGCCATATTCCGGCCCGTCCATGCCCGGCGATCCAATCGGCATCGCAGGCACGGCCAGTCCAAGCGCTTCAGGTCGTTCACGCAATAGGCGCCAGATCTCGCGGGCCGGCACATGGCCCTCGACGGCATAGCCGCCAACCAAGGCCGTGTGGCACGAGCCGTACTTGATGGCTATGCCGAGTTGCCTGCGAGCGTCGGTATTGCCCGCATCACTGACCGACACCTGGAAGCCATTGACCTCCAGATGTTTGATCCAGTCCTTGCAGCAACCGCAGCTCGGACCTTTCCAGACCTGAACCCGGGTGGCCCGGTCGGTCGGCGGCGAACTCCGGGCGCCGGCAGCTGCGGCCAGCGCCAGCAAGGCGCCACCTGCCAGCAGATGGCGGCGCACCAACTCGGGCCGGCCCTCAGTGCTTGTGGTCTGCATGGCCGTCCGCCTTGGGCGCTGCGCCCTTCGCCGAGACCTTGACCGCCCCCTTCATGCCGGCGTCGTAATGGCCGGGCTGAAGGCAGGCAAAGTCGATCTTGCCGGCCTTGGTGAACTGCCACACGATCTCGCCCGACTTGCCCGGCGCGACAGTGACCATGTTCTCGTCGGCATGCTCCATCTCGGGGTTTTTCTTCATGAGCTCATAGTGCTCCTTGAGCTCCTTCTCGGTGCCCAGCACCATCTCGTGCTTGACCTGGCCCGAGTTCTTCACGACGAAGCGCACGGTCTCGCCCTGCTTGACCTCGACGCTCGAAGGCGTGAACCGCATGGCGTCGGTCATGTCGATCTGTACGGTGCGCGAGGCCTTGGCCGCGACGCCCGGCTTGCCGATGGCATCACTGTCGTGGCCGTGACCGCCCGGGTGATTGCCGCTTGCCAGCACGGAGGTCGAGGCGAACGCGAAGACCAGCGCTGAGAGCGTACGGTGGGATGTGAATTTCATGGATGAGTCCTCAGGAGTGCCGTCGATAGACGACAGGGTTGATTCAATGGAGTGAGAAGCTCAATGGCCGGAATGGCCGCTAGGCTTGCGGACGGTCACCTCGGCAGGCGGTGCCGGTGTCTTGCGCGGCATGGACTGGCCGCCCTCGGCGGCAAAGCGGGCCGGCTCCGGCAGCGGGCCGGTCCACTCGAACGCGACCTCGCCCTTGGGATGCTGGTACCAGCCCGGGTCGCTGTAGTCGCCGCGCTTCTGGTCCTTGCGAACCTTTAGGATCGAGAACATGCCACCCATCTCGACGCCGCCAAAAGGACCTTCGCCGGTCATCATCGGCAGCGTGTTGTCGGGCAGGGGCATCGTCATCTCGCCCATGTCGGCCATGCCGCGCTCGCCCATCACCATGTAGTCGGGCACGAGCTTGGTGATCTGCTTGGCCACCTGGCGGTGGTCGACGCCGATCATCGTGGGCACGTTGTGCCCCATCGCGTTCATCGTGTGGTGACTCTTGTGACAGTGGAAGGCCCAGTCGCCTTCCTCATCGGCAAGGAACTCGATCTGCCGCATCTGGCCGACGGCCACATCGGTCGTCACCTCCGGCCAACGGCCGGCCTTGGGCGTCGGACCGCCATCGGTGCCCGTGACCGTGAACTCATGGCCATGCACGTGGATCGGGTGGTTGGTCATCGTCAGGTTGCCGATGCGGATGCGCACCTTGTCGTTCTTGCGCACGTTCAAGGTGTCGATGCCCGGAAAGACGCGGCTGTTCCAGCACCAGAGGTTGAAGTCCGTCATCGTCATGATCTTGGGCGTCGCGGCGCCGGGATCGATGTCGAAGGCGTTCAACAGGAAGCAGAAGTCGCGGTCCACCTCGTCGATCAGCGGGTTCTTGACCTTGGGATGAGTGACCCAGAAGCCCATCATGCCCATGGCCATCTGCGTCATCTCGTCGGCATGCGGGTGGTACATGAAGGTGCCGGGCCGGCGCGCGACGAACTCGTAGACATAGGTCTTGCCAGGCTGGATGGACTTCTGCGTCAGGCCCGACACGCCGTCCATGCCGTTGGGCAGGCGCTGGCCGTGCCAGTGGATGCTGGTGTGCTCGGGCAGGCGGTTGGTGACGAAGACCCGCACGCGGTCACCCTCGACAACCTCGATGGTCGGTCCCGGCGACTGGCCGTTGTAGCCCCACAGGTGCGCCTTCATGCCCGGTGCGAGCTCGCGCACCACGGGTTCGGCCACCAGGTGGAACTCCTTGACGCCCTGGTTCATGCGCCAGGGCAGCGTCCAGCCGTTGAGCGTGACCACGGGGTTGTACGGTCGCCCCGTGTTCGGGACCAAGGGCGGCATGGTGTCCGACTTGGTCTGCAGCACCGGTTCCGGCAAGGCGGCCATCGCTACGCGGCTGACGGCACTGGCCGATACAGCAGCGGTCAAGGCGCCTGCGCCGCGGAAGAAATTGCGTCGTGAAAACATGTCACTGAACTCCTGAATCAATGCGCTGCCGCGCCACCGCCCGTGCCTGCCACCGAGGCAGAAGGGCCGCTGCCGCCCAGGCTGGGCTTGCCGACGAGCGCCATGTCGAGATCCGAGCGCGCGACCCAGAAGTCGCGCAGCGCCTCGATCGAACCGTTGACTGCGGCGATCTGCGCGCGGGCATCGGCCAGCAGTTCGAACACGCTGATGAACATGCCGTTGTAGAGCAGCACGTTCTCGTCGGACACGCGCTTGGCCGTGGGCACGATGTCGTCGCGATAGTGGCGCGCGATGTCGTAGGCCGAGCGGTAGCCCTGGTAGGCCTCGCGGACCTCGGACCGGGCATCCACCGCCGTCTTCGCGGCCCGGTGCACGCTCTGCATGTAGAGGCCCTCCGCCTTGGCGATGCGCGCGTCTCCCCAGTCGAACAGCGGAATCTCGACACTGAGCTCGTAGCCGGTCTGGCGCGGCGCCTCGTTCGAGGTGTTGCGCTGGTAGCCGAGCTCGAAAACGTTGATGAACCGTGTGACTTTGCTCAGCCCGAGGTACTTGGCAGTCGCCTCCACCGTGGTCTTGGCCGCCTGCACATCCAGGCGCGAAGCCATCGCGGTCTGCTCGATATCCGGCTGGTCCTGCGGTTCGGCGGGCAGTTCCGGCAGACGGCTGGGCAAGGTGTAGGCGGCCTGCGCACCCCAGAGACCCAGGAGCCGGGTCAGCCGCTCACGGGTCGAGACGCGTGCCGCGTCGGCCCGTGCAACATTCAGCACAGCCTCGGAAAAGAAGCCGTGTTGGCGCGCCTGCTGCAGCTTGGTCCAGTTACCGGCCTGGGCCAGTCGCTTCGCCATCTCGGCGCCCGCGTCGGCCGTGCCCCGGACGTCGCGCATGTAGCCCGCCATCTGCTCGGCCGCCACGGCCGCATAGAAGGCCTTGCGGGTCTCGGCGGCGAGCGAGAGCATCTCCATCGCCACGCTGCGCTGAACGGCGGCAAAGCGGCGGCTTTCGAGTTGGCGTGTCAGCGGCAGCGCCACCAGATGGCCGAGGTCGAACGAGAAGCCGCGCTCGATCTCGCGCTCGTCGCCGCGCCTGAGCTTGGTGATGCTGAACCCGGGGTTGGGCATGCGGCTGGCCTGCACCATCTCGGCTTCAGCCACGCCCAGCTCCTGGAGGCTGGCCTGGAGGCCGCGGTTGTTCAACAGGGCCATCTGCACCGCGGCATCGGCGGTCAGCGGCTTGGCCAGCAACTCGCTCACTCGCTGGTCGATGCTGTCGAGGTCCTTGTCCGTGGTTGCCGCTACGAGGCTGGCGCCGAGATGTGCCTTGGCTGCATCCTGGACAGGTGCAATGCCGCCATTGCCACTGAGGCTGGCACAGCCCGCCAGCAGCAGGGGCGCCGCCAGCAGCGTGAGGCGCATTGGCAATTTCTTGAAGGTTTTCATGCGGGGCCCTCAGTGATGCGCGTGACCGGCTGGCGTGCTCGCCGGCTTGGCGGGCGCTGACGCAGCGGGCGCGGCCGAAGCCGCCGGGAGCGGTGCGACCGCTTCGTCGGGCTGGCGCGCCTCCTTGGCGTAGGCGCGCCAGCCGCCGGCCTGCTGCACGGCCTTGTTGGCGTCCAGCCAGGAACCAAGCTCCACCTCGGCATTCGGGCGGTAGCTCTGGAAGGCGGAGCGGTAGACCAGCGCAGGGACCTGCGCCTTGGGGTTCATGGGATCGGGCCGCCGCGCTTCGGGCGCCGTCGATTGGGCGGACGCCAAGGGCGCCAGCCAGAAGGTCGTGGCCGCCAGGGCTAGCGCCACGCCAGATGCGATGGTGTTCATCGTGCTTCTCTCGTTGTGAACTGACAGGCTGCGGCCGGATCGCCGTGTCGAGACGACACGTCCGGTGCAGGTTCAGGAAACGGCAGCTGCGGCCTCGCGCGCGCAGCGCCGGTTCGTCAGGCGCGAGAGAAGCGTGGGGGGCGTTCGAGCCCGCCGACCATCACACGGTCGTGGGCGAACTTGACGGTAGCAACTTCGGGCAGATCGGGCTTCACCACGGCGAAGCTCACGATGCTGGTCATGATGGCGACGACGCTGCAGCAGGAAGAGCAGACGCTGCATTTGCCCGCATGCTTGGTCTGGGCGGAGGTCGCCTCGTCGCCCTGCTGCGCGGACATTCCATCCTGGGCCATCGAATGAGCCGAGGCGTCGTCATCGACCATGCCGGCATGGTCATGAGCGTGCCCTGCATGTTCGTCGAGCAGGCTGCTCTGATGATTGGCGGGACCGCAGAGCAGCATGGTCTGGGCGGCGTACCCTTGAATGGGCAACGCCATGGCCAGCAGCCATGCCAATGCGATCCGCCAGAACTTGCTCATGGTCAAAGTGTACGGGATGAACAGGCTTCAGCGGCAGCAGCACGAGCCCGATGAGTTCGCCGGCGCACAAGCGGCCGCGTCGGTCACGGCCACGGGCGTGTAGCCGGCCTCCTTGATTGCATCGCCAAGTTCGTCCGCATCCGCCTCAGTCGGCTCGATCTGGATGCAATGGGTGGCCAGGTCGATCTGAATGCGTGCGGCCGGGTCGACGGCCTTCAGCGCCTTGGTGATGGTGCTGACGCAATGGCCGCAAGTCATGTCGTTCACTTCAAAGGCAATCATCTTGGATCTCCGGTGGTTTCCTTGATCGGAACTCCACTGTCAGCCTTGACACCGTTGGAGGGTCAAGCGCTGATTTAAAAAACCCCCACACCGACCATGACCACCCACGCGAGCGCTTGACCTTCACCTCGTTGGAGGCTTGAGCATGCCGAAACCTGAACAAGCTGATTGGAGCGACGTCATGTCCACTTCCCTCGCGATGCCGGGCCGGCCGGCTACTTTTGATATGCAGGTCCTCGGCATGACCTGCGCATCCTGCGTAACCCAGGTCGAGAAGGCACTGCTGAAGGTGCCTGGCGTGTCGGCCGTGTCTGTGAATCTGGCGACCGAGCGAGCCACGGTCCAGGCGCTGACCACGGTCCAGGAGGCTGAGCTGGGGCAGGCTGTCGAGAAGGCGGGCTACCAGTCTCGTCCGGTCGAGCCCGCAACGGCGCTTCCTGCGCAACCCGCGCTGCCGGACTGGACTCCGGCCGTCATCGGCGCTGCGCTCACACTGCCACTGGTCGCCCCGATGCTGCTGCAGGTGTTTGGCATCAGTTGGACGCTGGACGGCTGGCTGCAACTCGCACTGGCCACGCCGGTGCAGTTCTGGCTCGGAGCCCGGTTCTACCGCGCGGGATGGAAGGCCGCACGAGCAGGCAGCGGCAACATGGATCTGCTGGTGGCGCTGGGCACCTCGGCCGCCTACGGCCTCTCGGTCTACCTGCTGCTGAAGCACGCCGAGCACGGCATGCCTCACCTCTACTTCGAGGCCTCGGCCGCCGTCGTCACCCTGGTTCTGCTGGGCAAGTGGCTGGAAGCGCGTGCCAAGCGCAGCACGACTGCGGCCCTGCAGGCACTCAACGCACTGCGCCCGGCCGTGGCGCGCGTGCTGCGAGGCGGCGTCGAAACCGAGGTGGCGGTGGGCCTGGTGCGCGTCGGCGACTTGGTGCTGGTGCGGCCGGGAGACCGCATTCCGGTCGATGGCGAGGTGGTCGAGGGCAGCAGCCATGTCAATGAATCGCTGATCACGGGCGAAAGCCTGCCCGTGGCCAAGTCGGCCGGCGACCGGGTCACGGGCGGCTCGGTCAATGCCGAGGGCGTGCTGCGCTTGAAGACTTCGGCCGTCGGCGCCGAGACCACCCTCGCTCGCATCATCCGCCTGGTCGAGAGCGCACAGGCGGCGAAGGCGCCGATCCAGCGCATCGTCGACCGGGTCAGCGCGGTCTTCGTTCCGGTAGTGCTCGGCATCGCCCTACTCACACTGGTGGGCTGGGTAGCCGCCACGGGCGATTGGGAGCAGGCGCTGGTGAACGCGGTGGCCGTGCTGGTCATCGCCTGCCCCTGTGCGCTGGGCCTGGCCACGCCGACCGCCATCATGGCCGGCACCGGCGTCGCCGCGCAGCACGGCGTCTTGATCAAGGACGCACAGGCGCTCGAGCTGGCCCATGCGGTCGACACCGTGGTGTTCGACAAGACAGGCACCCTGACCGAGGGCCGGCCGGTGCTGGTTGCTGTCCACGCTGCAGCAGGCTTCCAGAACACCGAGGTGCTTGCGCTCTCCGCCGCCCTGCAGAAGACCAGTGAGCATCCGCTGGCGCGAGCCATCATGGACAAGGTGCGCGACGAGCGCTTGCCTGTCCCCGAGGCGCGGGCTGCACGAGCACTGCCCGGGCGTGGCCTCGAAGCCATCGCTCGCGGCCAGCGGCTCACCTTGGGGAGCAGCCGGCTGCTGCGTGAACTAGGTCTTGAACGGGGTCCGCTGTCCGAGCACGCACAGCGTCTGGAGGCCCAGGGCTGCAGCATCTCCTGGCTGACGCAGGAAACCGAGCAGGGGCAGATGTTGATGGGCCTGCTCGCCTTTGGCGACGCACCAAAGGCATCGGCACAGGAGGCTGTCGAGCATCTGCATGAGCTGGGCATCGAGACCGTGCTGCTGACCGGCGACACCCGCGGCAGCGCCATGGCGGTCGGCAAGGCGCTGGGCATCGCCCAGATCCATGCGGAGGTGCTGCCGGCAGACAAGGCCGCGGTCGTGGAGCAGCTTCGCGCCTCGGGCAAGACCGTGGCCATGGTCGGCGACGGCATCAACGATGCACCGGCGCTGGCCGCGGCCGACGTGGGTATCGCGATGGCAACCGGCACCGACGTGGCCATGGAGGCGGCAGGCATCACGCTGATGCGCGGCGACCCCCAGTTGGTCGCGGCTTCGCTGGACATCTCGCGCCGCACTTATGCCACGATCAAGCGCGGGCTGTTTTGGGCCTTCATCTATAACCTCGTCGGTGTGCCGCTGGCGGCTTTCGGGCTCTTGAACCCGATGCTGGCCGGTGCGGCCATGGCCTTCAGCAGCGTGAGCGTGGTGGGCAACGCCCTGCTGCTGCGCCGCTGGAAGGCCCGGTGAACGAGTGTGTCAGCGCGAACAGGAGCATTTCAATGGAAGACATGAACATCGGCCAAGCCGCCGAGGCCTCGGGGGTCTCGGCCAAGATGATCCGCCACTACGAGCAGGTCGGCCTGCTGCCGGCGGCCCGGCGCACGGAGTCGGGCTACCGGCAGTACGGCAGCAACGAAGTGAACACGCTGCGCTTCATTCGTCAGGCCCGAGACCTGGGCTTCTCGATTGCTGAAATCGGCGAACTGGTGGGCCTGTGGCAGAACCGGCGCCGCCCGAGCCGCGTCGTCAAGGCCATGGCCGAGGCGCACATCGAGGCACTGGATGCCAAGGCCAGGGAGTTGCTCGCCATGAAGGCAACGCTGGAACACCTGGTTCATTGCTGCCATGGCGACGAGCGGCCGGAGTGCCCGATCCTGGACAACCTTGCCGGTCTGGACGACGCTGCGGGGCATGCCCATCACCAGGCCCCGGCCCCGACGAGCGCCCGAGCAGGCCTGCGCAAACGCACGCAGTTTTCCTAGACCCCGCCGGCTAGTGTCTGTGCGCGTGGTGCACGTCAGGCACATGCGCGTGGCTGTGCCGGATCGGCTCATGGTGGTGTCGATGGCTGTGGGGCCCGACAGGCATCGGATCATGCCCATGGTCGTGGTGGCCGTCGTCGTGCGTGTGGGCGTGCTCATGCTCCAGCGCCTCGTGCTCATGCTCGTGAGCATGCGATTCAGCCAGATGCACCACGACGCCGACCAGCATCAACAGCCCCCCGAACACCAGGCCCCAGCTAGCTGAACGGTCACCGAGCAGCAGTGCCACGGCGGCGCCGATGAAGGGAGCAAAGGCGAACACCGATCCGGTTCGAGCCGCGCCGAAGGACCGCTGCGCCAGCAGGTAAAAGCGCAGGCTCAGACCATAACCGGTCGCACCAACTGCCAACAAGCCCGCCGCGGGGCCGAGTCCAGGCAGCACTTCGCCGCTTATAACTGCCAGACTCAGGGTCGCGAAGGCCCCCAGCGTCGCTTTGACCAATACGATCTGACCTGGGTCACGCTCCGCCAGCGACCGGGACAGAGCGTTGTCCATGCCCCAGGCCGCCGTCGCCGCCATCACGGCCAGCAATCCCCAGAACTGGTCGGTACCGCTCAGCCCCTGCTCGAGTACCAGGACTGCGCCGCCAGTCAACAGCAAGAACACTGCGGTCCAGACCCGTCGGCCCAGGCCTTCGCCATAGAGTCGCCAGGCCAGCAAGGCGGTGAACAGGGCCTCCAGCGTGAGCATCAGCGATGCCCCACTCCCGCTGCTGCGCTGCAAGCCCCATACCAATGCAACGGGGCCGACGACGGCGCCAAAGAGAGCCATGGCCAGCAATCTGGGCAGGTCCGAGCGCATGATGCGCGCCTCCCTTTCCACAGGTTGGCGAAGCAGTCCACCGACCAGGGCCGCACCGGCGTACAGCAGGGCGGCCGTCGTGAACAGACCCAGGCCTCGCCCCAACGTCTGGACCAGCGGCGTGCTGATACCGAACAAGGTGGCAGCCAGAATGGCCAGCACTCCGCCCCTGAGCGCCGGATAGCGGGAGGTAGCTGGAACCTGCATCAGATGTCGATTCATGAGGTTTTATGCCGCAGCTCGCCAGCGCTGGGCCTTGGCGCCGCCATGGTGCCTGCAACGAGACAATCCGGCGCGCCATTGGCGCGTCCCGAATGCTCAACGCGGTTGCTGCTGGAGCATGCGGGCAAGGTCCGCTCGCTCATTGCCATCCAGCAATTCCACGTAGGGGCGTTCCCAAGGCCGCTCAACATGGTTCGCCATCAATCGATTGATCGCATTCACCACCGCACGCCCCGTGTCGGTACGGCTGCACATCGCGTAGGTGACCACCAGTGCCGAGGGCCCTGCCACTTCGAAACTGCGCGTCGGCGTGCGAGGCAGGCTGGGATCGTTGTCGACGAGCCCGCGCAAGGCGGCAGGTTCGGAAATGATCCAGTCGGTGTGGCGAGCCATCAGCATCCGGCTGGGCGTGTCGTAGTGGGAGACGCGCTGAATGTCGGCGGCCCCGGACAACACCGGGTCGATCAAGGGCCCGTAGTTGCGACGGATGGTCACCGCGCCCAGCAGCTTGCGGTCGCCCACGAGTGAACGCAGCTGAACCTGCCCCTTGTCGTTCAGGTGAGGCTTCAGCAGCGCCTGGCGATCAGCCCTGATGATGACGCGGCTGGGCAAACGATGCAGGACCGCGTCGCTGAACAGCGCTGTCGCCTCGCGCTGTGGCGTGCGCAACGCATTCGCATAGCAGTAGGTCTCGCCACCGGCGGCAACCAACTGCTCGATGCGTGCGACGCTGGCGGTGTCCTGTCGGTGAAGAAAGCCAGGCAGGCGTTCGACGAGCCAGCGTCGCGCCTGCTCGCCGGGAGCAGGCGCCTGGATGTTCGATTCGACGACGCCAGAGGCCGCCCGCTTCGGTGAGCCCTCCAGAGACAACCAGCCCACCCGGGCTTTGGCTCCTGCAGGGACTGACAGGCAGACGAAAGCAATGGCAATCAGGAACAGACGGCAAGGCAGCGGCATGGGCTCGACGGCAAGGGCGTGCGGGCAAACTATGGCATGTCGCTGCAGCCGGCTGCACGCTGGCCGCACGCCCCGTTTCAGATCTTGAAGTCGTCGAAAGCTACCCGATCATCCTGCACACCCAGTTGCTTCAGCATCGCCCGGGTGGCAGCCAGCATAGGCGGCGGGCCGCAGAGGTAGAAGTCGCATGCCTGGATATCGGGATGGTCCTTGAGCAGGCCTTCGCGGGCCGCTTCGTGAACCAGCCCCGTCGCTGCTGCGCCGTCGCGCTGGTCGGACAGCACCAGTTGCCAGCTGAAGTTCTGGAAGCGCTCCGCCAGCGCGTTCATCTCATCGACATAGGGCGCATCCACGGCCGTACGGGCGCCGTACCAGAAATGGATGGGCTCGCCCGCACCCGACTCCAGCAGATCGCGGATCATCGCCCGCAGCGGCGCCATGCCGGCGCCACCGCCGATGAAGATCTTTTCGCGCTCACCGTGCTGGATGGCGAAGTCGCCGAAGGGCCCGCTGTACTGCAGCTTGTCGCCGGCCTTGAGCCCGAACACATAGGCCGACCCCTTGCCCGGCGGATGGTTCTTGCCCCCCTGCTTGCCATGGCAGAAGCGAACCAGCAGCGTCAGGCGCCCGTCGGTCTGCTGCACCGGCGCTGACAGGGAATACGAGCGGCGCAGCAGCGCGCCACTGGTCCATTGCGTCGGCAGATGCAGGCCTGCCCATGCCGAGCGGTGATCCTCGGGTGCGTCGATCTGGTGCTTGCCCATCTTGTAGGCAGGCACATGGACCTGGATGAAGGAGCCAGGGCGGTATTCAGGGCCGGGCTTTTCCTTGGGCAGCAGCACGACCTCACGCAAGAAGGGTGAGAGCGCACGGACGCTTTCGACTTCGGCATCGTGGATCGCACCGAGATCGGCGCCACCACGCACCTCGATGTCGAGGTTGCGGTCCAGCATCAGGTTGCAGGCCAATCGGCAGCCGGCTTCGATGCGGGACGGCGACAGCAGCGCTCGGTCAGCGGAAGTGGCCGCTGGTGCCGAGCCCCGCACGCGGACCTCGCAGAGGCCGCAGCTCTGGCCGCCACCGCAGTTGGACGGCAGCTGCAGCCCTTGCTGCGCCAGTGCCACGAAGACCGAGTCGCCCGCATGGGCGCGCAGGCTTCGCAGCTTGCTGCCGTCCGGCGCATGGACCATCAGCGCACGGGTGCCGCGCCAGCGCTTGGGGATGAACTCGGCCAGGCTGAAACTGGTGAACAGCAGCCAGATGCCGCTCAGGGCCAGCCAGAAGCCGCCCACCGCGGCGCTGACGACCAGCGGGTTGTTGAAGTCCTGGCGGCCGCTGTAGTCCATGATGTGCAGCATCCAGAACACGTCGAACAGGCGCCAGGTGCTGTTGCGATGCTCGAGCACGTCGCCCTGCAGCGACAGATAGACGGTGGTGTCCGCCTCGTCGGAGAAGTCGACCCGCCAGACCTTGCCTTCGTGGGCGCGCGTCTCCAGCGAGCGATCGACCAGCTCGGCCTTGATCGCCTTGCCCGGGCCTCGGTAGGAGGCCTCGGCAAGCCGCTGCGCCAGCGCCGCATCCAGTTCGATGCGTTCACCGCTGCGAGCGTCGATCAGGCGCGTGGCTTTCTCGCTGGCCAGCCGGTAGATCGGCCGGTCGACAAGCCAGCCGGTCGAGATGACCTGGGCCGGTTCACGCGAGGCAGCCAGCAGCGGGCTCACCAGCTGGGCTTCGGCCGGCCAGGGCTGCTTGGCGGCCGCAGGCGCGCGGAACTCGCGCCCGCGCACCTTCTCCGCGTCCAGCAGGCTCATGACGAAGCCGCTGCACATCCACAGCACCAACTGCAGGCCGATCAGCAGACCGATCCATTTGTGAATCTTGCGCATCCAGGGAGTCATGCCTGGGCCCTCCGCCGGAAGCTGTAGAAGACCAGCCAGGCGCCGCTCAGCGCGAACAGCAGGCCGGCGCCGGCTGCGACGCGCAGCAGGCTGTTGTTGACGTCGTCTCGGGTGTCGTAGTCCATGATGTGGAACATCCACAGGAAGTCGAACCAGCGCCACAGGTCGTGACGCCGTGCGAGCAGGTCGCCGGTATCCGGCGAGAAGTACAGCGTCGAGTTGGCGCGGTCGTCGAAGCGGACCGCCCACATCGGCACCGGCCGCTTGGCCACTTCCTGGGGCGCCTGCGTGATCCAGGTCACTTCGCGGATCTCGGCCTCGCCCTGGTAGATGTCCTTGGCGCGGGCAACGATCTGTTCGCGCGGCAGCGGGCTCAGCAGTGCACCGCTGCGGGCGTCGACCAGGCTGGCCTGCTTGCCTGTGCGCAGCTCGTAGACTTCCTTGCCGAGGAATTTCTTCAGCTTGAGGGACTCGAAGCCCGGACGCAGCTTCGCAAGTTGCTCGACGTCCAGCCGCTCGCTGCCGCGGTCCAGGGGCTCATCGAAGACATGGGCGAGATGGTCTCCATGGATGACATCCAGGGAGATGACGGTCATGTAGACGCCACTGAGCATCCAGAGCAAGGCCTGGACGCCGATGATGAGGCCGATCCATTTGTGGGCTCGGCGCACCCAGAAGGGTAGGTTCATAGCTTGTGTCTCACAGCATGTGATGCGCTCTGAAGGCACCGCAGGCCGAGCCTGCGGTGCCTCTGAGGCTTACCAGCGATAGCCGGCGCGAAGGTGCCAACGACGACCTTGCAGGTCATAGGTCATCGTGTCGGTGTTCGCGTCGGTGTAGGACTTGATGAACGGCGCCTTCTTGTCGAACAGATTGTCGACGCCGATCGCGAAGTCCAGCTGCTTGCTGTAGGCGTACTTCAGCTGAGCTGAGTGGTAGGTGATGGCAGGTGCCTTGGCGCCGATGTCGGTCGCCGCAGCGTTGATGTCGTCGGCCGAACCGATGTACTGCAGCGTGTATGAACCCGACCAGGGGCCCTTGGCCATCGTCAGCGAGCTGAGCGAACGCCACTGGGTGTAGCTGCCACGACCGCCGGTGATCTTGCCGGTGTAGTCGATGGCCGCAGCACCCGGGAACGGACGCACCTGGTAGTTCTTCAGGTGCGACAGCTCAGCGCTCAACGTGGTCGTGAAGCCAGCCAGGTTGAACTCGTACAGCGCGCCGACGTCGATGCCGGAGATCTTCTCGTCCGCCGCGTTGACGGGCTGCGATGACAGGAAGTCGATCTCACCCGTGGTCTTGTTGCGGGTGAAGCTGGACGGGCTACAGAAGATGTGCGCCAAGCCAGGCGTGTTGTAGCAGGTGGCCAGCTTGGTCGAGCCTGCAACACTCTGGATCGCGTTGGTGATCTTGATGCTGTAGTAGTCCAGCGTCAGGGTAAGCATCTTCGACGGAGTCCAGACCGCACCGGCCGTGATCGTCTTTGCGTCCTCGGGCTCCAACTTGGGGTTGCCACCCACCGTGGTCAGGATGGTGTTGCCCAGTTGTTTGAAACCAGCTGGCACGCCGGCGGCCTTGCAATTCTGCGACACGATGGATGTGGTCGGCAGCGTGCTCCAGTTGCTGCACGGGTCCGTAGTCGTCAGGTTGCCCTCGGACACGCCGCCGTACAGCTCGGGAATGTTGGGCACGCGGAAGGCCGACGAGACGTTGCCGCGCAGCTTGAGGCTGGGCACGAGCTGCCAGTCCAAGCCCGCCTTGTAGGTGCTCTTCGAGCCGAACATGCTGTAGTCGGAATAGCGGGCCGCTGTGTTGAACTGCAGCGACTCGACGAATGGCAGCTTCTTCAGCAGCGGCACGGCCAGCTCGGCATAGACCTCGCGGGCGTTGTACGAACCAGCGATCGGGTCGGCCTTGTTCGTGTTGGCGATGCCGAGCACGGTCAGGTTGTCCGGATTGCGCCAGCCGCTCTCCTTGCGTGCCTCGGCGCCAGCTGCGAAGCCGACCGGGCCGGCCGGCAGTGTGAAGAGCTCGCCGCTGATGTTGGCGCTGACGCCCTTCTGGTCGTTGCCACCGGTGTCGCGCGTGGTTGCCATGATGTAGCGCAGCACCTCGGGTGTGACATTGCCGTAGCCGAGGTAGTTGCCGCAGGGAATGGCAGCGCCGGGAGCCGTGCTGCATTTTGTGCGATCCAGCGTCAGATCCACGCGGTCCAGATTGGCCACGTTGGTCGTGCCATCCATGCCGGTGTTGCGGCCCCAGTTCACGGCCGCGGACCAGTCCCAGTTGTTGGCGATGCTGCCCTTGACACCGGCAACGACGCGGAAGATGTTGGACTCCTGCGAGAAGGTGCGCGTTCCACCTTCCTCGAGCCGGCGCCGCTCCAGCACCAGGCTCTGCCCGGTCGGGTTGGTCGGGTGGTTCGCTGCAATGTTGATCGGTCGATAGACGCCGAGGGAGCCCGGCGTGGCCAACTGGTTCGACTCGCGGTGCGAGAACAGCATCTCGGTGAACAGCTGGGCGTTCTCGCTCACGTTCAGAGTACCGAAGGCGCTCAGCCCCAAGCGCTTGATCGGGTTGACCGCATTCAGCGCAGGGTTGCTGTTGTAGTTGTGCTTGGTGGCCGAATAGGTTTCGTAGGCAGCGCCGCTGCCGGGCGTCTGGTTGAAGTTGATCCGCGTGCCATCGGCTAGGCGCGCACGGCCACCGATGGTGGCGGAGCTACCCACGCATTCCAGCTTGCCGTTCACTTCGCCGAGGCCGCAGGGTGCGCGCGTCGCCATGTTGATGGTCCCGCTCTCGGAATAGTTGATACCGGCGACCAGGGAGCCGCCAGTGGCCTGCAGGCCCCAGGACAGGTCAACGGCGGTCTCGTCTCCATCGCCGCGCGAGGTCTCGCCATAGCGCACCGAGGCTTCGCCACCCTTCAGACCGGTCTTGGTGATGATGTTGACCACGCCGGCGACGGCATCGGCGCCATAGATGGCAGAGGCACCGTCCTTCAGCACCTCGACCCGCTCGATCATCGCGACCGGGATCATGTTCAGGTCGACCGAGCTGTTGGCACCGGTGCCGCCGTTGACGACGCGACGACCGTTCAAGAGCACCAGGGTCCGGTTGATGCCCAGGCCGCGCAGGTTCACCTGTGTGGTGCCGTAGCCGTTGCCGGTCCAGTAGGCGTTGGTCTGGTTGCCGGCGCCGCCAGCCGAGGCCGGCAGGCGCTGCAGCAGGGTCTCGGCCGAGATGGCGCCGGTGCGCTGGATAGCCTCGGCGTCGATGACGGTGACAGGGCCGACGCCCGAGATCTGGGCCTGTTTCAGGTTGATGCGGCTGCCGGTGATCTGGACCTTGTCGAGCGTGGATGCTTGGCCAGCAGCGGCTTCAGGCGCCTGTTGAGCAATGGCATTGTTGACGAGAAGCAGAACGGCCGCGGCGACCGCAGTTTGCGAGAGATTCTTAGACATCATGTACATCCAGTTGGGTGCCGCGCGCTGCCGACCGATCGGCGGGCTGAACACGAACTCAAAGCACCTTCGAACCAATTGTTCGTTGGCGAGCACATGAAGTGGGACGGGGAGGTGCTGCCGCTGCAGGCAGCTGGAAATTCAATAGAATCGGCCCGTCGACCCAGACATGTGACTCAGCCAATCCCATGCCGGACCGGTCGGACATGCGCAATCGCACATGCCGCCGGCCAGCGGTAATGCTGAGTCAGATGGTTCGAGGGGGACGTTCCTGCCCCGCGAGCAGAAACTCCGCGCGCGGCCCGTTACGCTCGGGCAGCGGCGAAATGGCGACCGGGCGGACATGCGTTCCGAGGTCGGCGGTGGCAGCGATCGAGGCACAGGTGCCGCAGCTGGCGCATTGACTGCAAGGCGTTCCGTCGCAGCACGGCTCGGCCTGGGGGTCGGTCGGGACGGCTTTCTTGCTTGCCTTCGCCTTCACCTGAGCGACCCGGGTGTGAGATCCCGAGACCACGGCGTGCTTTGCAGCAGTCGTCGCCGCCTTGGTCAGCAGCCCACGATCCTGGGCCTTGGCCACCGACACCGTCGGGCACAGCATTGACGTGGCAATGGAAGCAGTCGCCGGCACCAGCACAGCGAGCAGAACCAACAGCCAAAAGCCGACGAGTTTCATGCAACAGGCGAGAAATGATGTTGCATTGCATCAAGTCTCATCGGGGCTGTCTAGTTAGGGAGTTCCCCGGAGGGGTTGGCCATTGGACGTTTGGACCCCTACGTTGCTTGGCAGTCAGCAGTGGGCCAAGAAGCGGGCGTTGGCAGTGAAGTTTGGAGCGGCTGCAATCAGCCTGAAGCGGCCTTCGTCTTGTTGAAGTCGGCTTTGCAGCGGATGCCGTCGGTCGATTCCGGCGGTTGTGTTAACGGTTTCGGCTGGATACCGGTCATTGCCAGGCACGTGT
>NZ_JAGIXS010000006.1 GCF_030014915.1 Pelomonas sp. V22 | reverse complement strand
GCCTCTCTCACGCGGGGCTACTGCGATGTCTGCTTTCAGTCAGAAAGTTCAATTTCGGGAATGACTGCGTGGGGTCGGTAGCTGCCATCCGAGCATCTAGCGTCGACTGTCTGCACCCAGCCTTGTGCGGACCCTTGCGCTGGTCAACCTGGACCGGTGCAAATTCGAGATGGCGGCCTCAAGGCTGACAGATGTACTCGGTTAGCCCGGAGTCTTTATCTATCTCGCGCGATGTACCGGTCGCCTTTGTCGCCTCGAAACGCGGATGCAGCCCATCTACGCGACTAGTTGGACCCAGCACCAAGAATCATCGGCGCCGCCTAAATGCCTTCTCAACCGGCGCCAGCAACTCGGCCACACTGCAGTCAAGCGCCTTGGCAAGTTTGAGCAAGGCCAAGAGCGTCGGCTGGCTGCCACCGCGTTCCAGTCGACCTAGATACGAACGCTCGAGATCAGCGACATGGGCCAAAGCCTCCTGGGACATCTCGCGTTCCAGCCGAAACGCACGCGCCGACGCGCCAAATGTCTCGGCGACGCCTTCATCAAAGCTCCTGACTCCCTTAGGGCGACCAGGCTTGGGAGGTTTCTTCGGGCGGACTGGCATCCGCCCAAGGCTCTAAGAAAAGAGTTATCTGCACCACGTTATATATAACTCAAACGCATCCGCGCTTTCTTGATGCCGCCCGCGGCGTTCCCCTCCTGCGGATTACCCGTAGATCGGTCGTGACATGCGTCTGCAACTCGGCGTCAAGGCTGGTGACAAAACCGATGAAGTCGGTATCGAGCGCACTGAGCCAGTCCCTGAGTTCAATCACATCTAGGCGTCGTTCGCCTCGCTCGACCTTGCTAACGAGCCCCTGCGCTCGGCCCAAGCGATCGGCCAGGTCGGCCTGACGCAGGCGGCGAGCCTTGCGCAGGCCACGCAGCAGCGTGAGAAAGATTTCGTTATGTCGGCTGTGCAAGGACTTGGGCATGGCTACCTTTCGCCGCCACCGTAGCCCAGAGCTGTGCGTATTCGGAAAGCGAATTTTTTGCCCGACGATCCACTCGCCCTTTGCTCTGCGCGCTTGGAGCACGGCGGGCATTTGCGCAGAATCGCCTTGAGTTATTTAAACACCAACGCCCTAGCAACGCTCACCCGTCGCCAAGACACCTGTGTTCATCTCCCAGCCCCTGTACGAGTTCCCAGCACCGCCCGGTCTCTGCGAGCCAGGCGTCCAGCACTGGCGGCTAATTGAAGTCGCACTTCGCACTCCCTGGTTCGTGCTAACGGTCGACTGCCCCGACGACATGTCCGGAGACGTCTTCACTCACACCCTCTGCATTGCCACGCAGCATGACCTGGCTGAGCTTCTGAGCTCCATAGTGCGGTCCAAAGTTCGAGAGCTGGTTTGCATGCTGCCGGGCGGGTCGGCATCCAGCCACTGGACTTCGCGGTCCATCAAGCAGGTGTGGTTGATAAGCACCAGCGCTGGTGAACAGTTCGTAAGCCTGCGAGCCGCGGACGGCACCGAAATCAACTCTGACCTTTTGGAAATGTTCAGCACCCAGATCACGCAGCGCGAATTGCTTCTGCAGCTACGGTAAATCCACGAATGCATTCCCCGGGGGCTGTGATGTCCGACCCGTTTGTTAGCCCGTACTTTGGACCCTGGGACCCAAACATCAAGCGCCTGGCCGCGGCGCACCCGATTCTCTTTCGCAATCGCCCTCCCAGGATCTGGAGCGACCTCGCCAGTGGCTGGTACTCGGCCGTCGATCAGCTCTGCACTCGGATCGAAACGACGTTGCCCGCGGATGAGCTTCCAAATCTCAAGTTCAAGCAGCTGAAGGAGAAATTTGGGACGCTGCGGATTCACATTGAGTACCGTGGCAGCTACGACTCACCCACATGGAACACCGTCCGCGCGCTTATCGACGCGGCCCAAGAGGCGGCTGACAGGTCCTGTCAAGATTGTGGCGCTCAGGCCGAGCTGCGGCAGCACGGCGGGTGGTACTTGACGCTGTGCGATCAGCACTTCGCAGAGCGGATCTCGAAATGAAGGTCCAACTAGCGTCCGATTTGCATCTCGAGTTCAACCGCCCAAGGACTCCAGTTCGCATCATCGAGCCTGCGCCAGATGCCGACTTCCTCGTCCTGGCCGGCGACATCCACCAAGGCACGAAGGCCATCGAAGTGTTTGCCGACTGGCCAGTTCCAGTGATCTACATCGCCGGCAATCACGAGTTCTATTCATGCAACTGGGAACACACCCGCGCCGAACTGCGAGAGGCAGCGGCCGGAACCAACGTCACGTTCCTCGACAACGACGAGGTAGTAGTCGGCGAAGTGCGATTTCTTGGCTCGACGCTCTGGACGGATTTCAGAGTGCCTGGGAGATCTCAAGCTGACTCGATGCGCGAGGTTGGCGTCAGCTTGAACGACTACTTCCAGATCAGGACGCGAGACCGACAGTTGCTCAGTACGGCCGATACCTTGTTCGACCATTTGGCCTCTCGCACCTGGCTTGAAGCTGAGCTTGCGAAGCCATGGGCAGGCAAGACGGTGGTTGTCTCGCACCATGCGCCGCACCGCATGAGCATCCATCCAAAGTACGCAGGAAGTCGCATCAACGGCGCATTCGCCAGCGACTTGACCGCTCTCCTGCGTCATGCAGACGTTTGGCTGCATGGCCACGTGCATGACTCGTTTGACTACAAGGTGGGTGGCTGCCGAGTAGTGGCCAACCCTGCTGGCTACTGGCATTCGTATCACGGTCAGGAAAACAAGAAGTTCGATCCTTCCCTGATCTTGGAAATCGACAATCGATGATCGTCTTCTTAGATATTGATGGCGTGCTGCACCCAGTTGGCGCCAGCGTTGACCAGCTCCTCGAGCATGCCCAGACGTTGGCCGCCTGGTTGCGCGAGCAGCCTGCCATTCAGTTGGTTGTCTCTTCGTCCTGGCGAGAGACCCACAGCATCGAGGACCTCAAGGAGATGCTGTTCCACTTCGAGCCCGAGCTGAAGACTCGTGTGATCGGCGTGACACCGCTGATGTCCAGGGTTCTTGGCATCGACTTCGAACGGTCGGGTGAGTGCCAGGCATGGCTGGTCGACAACGGCCATGACTACACAGCGTGGGCGGCGTTGGATGACGACAAGACTCTGTTCGACCCCAAGCACGTGCAGGACAACTTGGTCTTGTGCGAACCGGCGACAGGACTTGATCGGGCTCGCCTGTCGTTGGTAGTTGAAAAACTTCGACACCTGCAGCTGGAAGAGCCGCAGCGCCGAAGGTTTCAGAAGACAAATGGAACTCCTATGTCCAGCGTTCAGCGTTCCATGCTTGGCTTCTTGCCAGGCGAGCGCCGATACCCGGAAATCACCGAGGCCGAGGAGGCTGAGATCGTCGCGGCCATCGCCAGATCTCGCCAAATCGAGCTCGAGGCCGCCAGTGCTGTAAAAGCGGCTGCGGCTGCACGTCGA
This sequence comes from Pelomonas sp. V22, assembly GCF_030014915.1. Taxonomy (GTDB): domain Bacteria; phylum Pseudomonadota; class Gammaproteobacteria; order Burkholderiales; family Burkholderiaceae_C; genus JAUASW01. The sequence goes on along the minus strand of NZ_JAGIXS010000006.1, from coordinate 363,310 downwards.
GACCAGTGGCTTGCGCTGCCGGAGGAGCAACGATGGGCAACGGTACTGCTAGACATCGACGAGGTACTGTGTGTTGGACAGCCGTTTGCTGCCGCGTCGTTGCACAAAGCGTTTGCTGATGGCGAAGTGCCCAATCCAGACATCCTTGCCGCTCTCTTCTCGCCGGAGGCGCGGGCGGCTCTGCTTCATGTTCACGAGCAACTGCGCAGCCGCATCAGATATGCGATCAGCAGCAGCTGGCGTGAGCACTTCACGCGTAGTCAGATCGAGCTGGTTCTGCGAGAGACTGGACTTGCCTTTGTGGCCGACAGCCTTCACGAAGGCAAGGCATGGCGGTGCTATCAGGCTGCTTTCACGACCGACCGGAGGTTGGACATCGAGTCATGGATCGAGCATTTCCATTGCGGTGAGCCCTTCGTCGTCGTTGACGATAGGAACAGCGGAGGACCACTTTTGTTGCATCGTCACTTCCACCCAAACGATGTGCTGTACGGACGCGTGGTGCTTTGCCAGCCAGGTGTCGGTCTGACCATGAATCACGTCGACGACATCTTGGCGGCGCTGCGGAGACAGACATGAAGGAGCACCGCCGGCAGTCGATTTCGACCAAGCTGAAGCGCCGCCAGGACGGTACTCAAGAGGTTGTCGTGCCTGATGGCTTCTCGCCCTGGAAGCTCGGCCAGCGAGTTTGGTTCCAGATTGTGCGCGGCAGCATCGAGATCACGCCGACGCCTCGTGGTCGGCGCGGTGAACGCCGCTTCAGCCGTCGCGTCCGGCGAGGCCTGCGATCAGTGCTGAAGGACCGAGTCACATGAGAGGCCGCAGCGAGCTGCTGGTCTACCTGGATTTCGACGGTGTCGTTCATCACCAGGCGGTGTACCAGGACCGCCGCCGGGGTATCTACATGAGTCCGGCAGAAGCGCCAGGCCGAACGCTTTTCGAATGGGCCGACATACTGGTCGATCTATTGCGGCCATTTCCGTCTCTCAGGTTGGTGCTCTCCTCCAGTTGGTGCCGCCGGCCTGGCTACTCGCGCACGATCAAGCGGCTGCCAGCTGAGCTGCAGGCCCGGTTCATTGGAGGCACTTTTCATCGTCGTGCTCATGGCGCCAATCCAGGAGCGGAGCTGGAGTTCGCGTCGCTGCCTCGAGGCGTCCAGATCGCCAATGACGTGGCTCGCCGGCGGCCGCGAGATTGGCTTGCGCTCGATGACGATGATCGAGGCTGGCCCGCAGAGCATCGCGGCCGTCTCATACTGTGCAACGGCGAGCGCGGCCTTTCGGATCCGGCGACGCAGCGAGAGCTGACGATGAATATTTCGGCCATGTGGATGGCTTTGGCCGAGGGAGCGTGATGCCATCTCGATATCTATTTGTCGACTTCGACGGCGTGCTGCACTCGGCCGACGCTCATTTCGAGGTCGACAACATCAAGGTGTCGCTGCAGGAACTACGGGACGCCGGGCTTTTCGTTCACCTTGACCTGCTGGCCAGGATCCTCGCTGAACATCAGGACGTCGGGCTGGTCGTGCACAGCAGCTGGCGTTTGACCCACACCGATGATGAGCTCCGGCAGCTTTTCGGCGCCCTTGCCGGTCGGGTTGTCGGTGCGACGGACCGAGGGCTAGACCGGCAGCAGTCGATCTCCGAATGGGCATTGCGTCGACAGCTGCAGCCACTGCAGTACCGGGTACTCGACGACCAGCCTGAATTGTTGAAAGAGCTTGGTGACGTCGTCATCGATTGTGATCCGGTGCAGGGTCTGGCCACCGAGTCCGCTCAACTTCGGTTGATGGATTGGCTCAATTCCGGCGCCCAAGCGCGGAGCCTGCGCGCAATGGCCGTTGATGTTTTCGTTTCCACAGCCGAGGCCGATGGCTGGCTGAATCGTCCGCATCCATTGCTAGATGGCCAGGCGCCGATTGAGCACGCGGAGACCGCCGCCGGCGAGCAGCGTGTGATCGACATGCTGATTGCACTCAATCACGGAGGCGTCGTCTAGTCGACACCGAGTCGGCTGCACAGGCCGTCCACGTCCGCCCAAGTCAATCCGGTACTGGGGTCGACCAGATACAGCTGTCGGCAGTCATCGGCATAGCGCTCAGCGTCATCGTCAATCGCTATCCATGCCGATTCCGACGCTCCATTGCCCGACAGCCAGGCCAGCACCTCCCGATGTCGGCCTGGCAGCCGCACGTCACCAGCGCCGACGGCGATCATCGGCGTTGCGCCAACCACCCGGTCCCGCAGGTCCGCAGGGAAAATCGACTGCATCGCCTCCATGGTTGTGAACTCGCGGTGCGATGAGGAAACAACGACCTGGACGTGTGACCGTCGATAGAGCACTTCGGCCCGAACAAACATGCTGGTCCAGCGACGTTCGGGTCGAGCGTTGAGTGGATGCAAGACGCCGTCGAAGTCTACGAACGTGAACAAGCGCGCCCCCTTGGAATGGCCATTTCTCCTAGCCTTCGCCTTCGTCGTCGACTTCCAGCTTTCGAATCCGCTCTGCCATCGCTCGGATCTCAGCCATGCTCAGCGATGGCGTGTGCAGATTGAGTTCGCCAGACGGCGAGATGAGCTCGTGAACGCCATCCTGGCAGCGATTAATTATGGAGGTGCCCCGTTGTGCTCACCGGGGACAGCCGATAAGTCTCCTCAGGCATTAGAAGTCAGGGCTGCGTGACGTCCCGGCCTAGGCTGAAATCGACGAGCGGAATAAGCGGGCGACCCGGCACGTGCCTCACCTCGACTCTGTCCTAATGCGCATGCGCGTGTCGCAGCTTCTGCGGGAGCGCTACCCAGTTGGGTGCGGGTATTTGCCGACGACCGCTGTGGCCAGTGGCGGAGTTTTGTGGCCTTAGCCGCACCATGGGCGTTGCTTCCGACGGGCTCAGCGCCGCTGTCATCGTGGAGCCTGGCAGGGATCGCCCTGCCGCTCCTCGTTGGCCTTCTATTTGGGACTGAGCTTCGTAACCCTGGCGCGTCGAAGCTCGAGCAGCTCCTCGAGCGGCAGCGGCTTCATCCACCAGCTCTGCAGGTGCGCAGGTTCGGCCAAGCCTTTGACTACCTCTTCGCGCTCCCGTCCCGTGACCGTCCAACAGTTCGGCGCAGCGTAAATGACAGCCGCATCAAACAGCGCTGGCACCACCTCCTCCGTCGGCGCATCGACGCGTACGAGCCTGGCCACGCGCAGCGTGCGTACCGTTTCGCGATCGCGCTCTTCAGAAAGGCGGAATTCACCGACGACGCCGCCGGTGCGAGCAAGGTGATGGCGCGGGATCAAAACGCCCTTTTGACGCAGGAGTTGGGTCCGAAATTGCATACTGTGTATTTATACAGTCTGCTTGGGGCACTTTCACCTCACCCCCCCCCCCCGGAGGCTGACATATTGCTGAACTTGAACGACCCGACGAGCATCGTTGAATGGGTGCGCGTCTTTCCTGAAAGGCACGCTCTGCAGCTAGGCGCCTTCGAGCAGATTCATCGGACAAGCGTGATTTCGATCCGCGAGGCCAGGCGGCAGATCAGGCAGGATCACGCACTGATGGAACTGATCCGTGCTGCCCAGCATGAGCCCGCGCCTGCCGCTGTCGAGGAGTCGAGCGATAACGAGTACCTGGCCGCCGCCGGCGGCAACTAGGTGTGTCGCAGGAGAAGCTCGGTTAGATTGCTTGGCTCCATCGCACCTACGTCAGCCAACATGAAAGACAGCGCGTGAACATCACTTTGGTCAATCTTGAGAAGCTAGCGGATGTGCTTGACGTCAAGGTGTGCGAGTTGCTGACTGAGCACTGAACAGCCCCGTCTGTGTTTTGGCCACTCGCGCGCGCCATGACGCAACGGCTCGATAGACGGTCGGACGAGCTATACTTTTAAGTTGGAGCCGGGTTAGCTCAGTTGGTAGAGCAACCGCCTTGATGCGCACGAGTGCCTTCCGGGAAACCGGGAGAGTAGAGCCCCTCAAACTCGGGGAAAGCTAAAGCCACAATGGCCAAGCCAATCCCGAGCCAAGCCCCTTCGGGGGAAGGTGTAGAGACTAGACGGGGGGAGCCTAAAGCTTGCGGGCCATGGCTAAGGGATAGTCCAGACCACGAACGGCTGTTGGCCGGCGGCGAAAGCCGAAGTGGGAAGGTAAGCGGTAGGTCGTCTGTTCGAGTCAGACACTCGGCACCAACAAATTCTCATGCAACTGGCTTCCGGCCCAAATGCAACGGCAGATTTTCCCGTCCTTGGCGGCGGGAAAGGCAACGGATCGAACTACGTAGACTCCCTTGTAAGCGGTAGGTCGTCAGTTCGAATCCGACAGTCGGCACCATATGCAAAACGCCCCGGTCTTGACGGCCCGGGGCGTTTTTTCATCCCTGCGAATCTCAGTCGAAGCTCAGCGCTGCTGCAGCACCTTGATGCGCACCTGCGCCGGGCGCAGCCCCTGCTCGGCGATCAGCTCTTCCAGCCGGGGCTGGAGGTGGCGCAGCTTGGCGGCCACGGCGGCGTTGGCGGCCAGAAGGGTCCAGCCCTCCTCGTCCACGGGCCCGGCCTGCACGAAGCGGGTCAAAGCGCCGGGCAGGGCCGGCTTGACGATGGCCATGCGGCGGTTCGATTCCTGCATCAGGAGGCCCAGGCGCGCCAGGCCGCTGTGCTGCGTCAGCGCTTGCTGGATGGGCAGCAGATCCGGAGTCATCGGCTTGCGGGTCAGGGGCATGCGGGCAGTGTAGTGGCGGGGCCGCAAGGGCCTGCGGGGCCGATGCTAAACTCGGCGGGTTTTTCTGGGCCTGCCCCTGAGCCGGCGAAGCGACGCTCTTGTGTTGCCTTGCCACGCCCCAAGCTAGGCCCGTCGATCAAAAAAATACCCCCCGCCTGCGTTTGCCAAAAAGGCCGGCCCCGGGCGCCACGCACGCAGGCCACCGCCCGCGCCACAGACCATCAAGTCATCGTTCAAGCCGCATGTTGCCCAAGCTTCTTACCCAGATTTTCGGTAGCCGCAATGAGCGACTGCTCAAAGGCTATCGCCGCACCGTCCAGCAGATCAATGCGCTGGAGCCCCAGTTCGAAAAGCTCGACGATGCCGCGCTGAAGGCCAAGACCGAGGAGTTCAAGCAGCGCATCGCCGGCGGCGAAACGCTGGACGCCATCCTGCCGGAGGCTTTCGCGGTCTGCCGCGAAGGTTCCAAACGTGCCCTGAAGATGCGCCACTTCGATGTGCAGCTGATCGGCGGCATGGTGCTGAACAGCGGCAAGGTCGCCGAAATGCGCACCGGCGAAGGCAAGACCCTGATGGCCACGCTGCCGGTCTACCTGAATGCCCTGGCCGGCAAGGGCGTGCACGTGGTGACGGTCAACGACTACCTGGCACGCCGCGACGCCGAGTGGATGGCCAAGCTCTACAACTTCCTGGGCCTCACGGTCGGCATCAACCTGCCGCAGATGCCCCGTGAAGAGAAGCAGGCCGCCTACGCTGCCGACGTCACCTACGGCACGAACAACGAGTACGGCTTCGACTACCTGCGCGACAACATGGTCTACGAGGTCGCCGACCGCGTGCAGCGCCAGTTGTCCTACGCCATCGTCGACGAGGTGGACTCGATCCTGATCGACGAAGCCCGCACGCCGCTGATCATCTCCGGCCAGGCCGAAGACCAGACCGATGTGTACCTTGCCATCAACCAGGTCGCCCCGCTGCTGAAGAAGCAGATCGGCGAGCTGGACCTGCGCACCGGCGAAGGTGTCGAGGTGCCGGGCGACTTCACGGTCGACGAGAAGTCGCACCAGATCTACCTGACCGAAGACGGCCACGAGAACGCCGAGCGTCTGCTCAGCCAGGCCGGCCTGCTGGCCGAAGGTGCCTCGCTCTATGACGCAGGCAACATCACGCTGATGCATCACCTCTATGCATCGCTGCGCGCCCACCACGTGTTCCACAAGGACCAGCATTACGTGGTGCAGAACGACGAGGTCGTGATCGTCGACGAATTCACCGGCCGCCTGATGACGGGCCGCCGCTGGAGCGATGGCCTGCACCAGGCCGTCGAGGCCAAGGAAGGCGTCAAGATCCAGAGCGAGAACCAGACGCTGGCCTCGATCACCTTCCAGAACTACTTCCGCATGTACGGCAAGCTCTCGGGCATGACCGGCACGGCCGACACCGAAGCCTATGAGTTCCAGGAAATTTACGGCCTGGAGACCGTGGTCATCCCGCCGAACCGCCCCACCATCCGCAAGGACGAGCTGGACCTGGTCTACAAGACCTCGCAGGAAAAGTTCCAGGCGGTCATCGAAGACATCCGTGACTGCCATGAGCGCGGCCAGCCGGTGCTCGTGGGCACCACGTCCATCGAGAACTCCGAGCTGATCTCGGCCCTGCTGCAAAAGGCCAAGCTGCCGCATGCGGTGCTGAACGCCAAGCAGCATGCCAAGGAAGCCGAGATCGTGGCCCAGGCCGGCCGTCCCGGCGTGATCACCATCGCTACCAACATGGCCGGTCGCGGTACCGACATCGTGCTGGGCGGCAATGTCGAGAAGCAGGTGCAGTTCATCGAGGCCGATGAGGCGATTGCCGAGGCCGACAAGGCTGCGCGCATCCAGCAGCTGAAGGACGAATGGCAAGGCCTGCACGACAAGGTCAAGGCCGAGGGTGGTCTGCGCATCATCGCCACCGAGCGCCACGAAAGCCGCCGCATCGACAACCAACTGCGCGGCCGTTCGGGCCGCCAGGGCGACCCGGGCTCCTCGCGCTTCTACCTCTCGCTGGACGACCAGCTGATGCGCATCTTCGCGGGCGACCGCGTGCGAGCCATCATGGACCGCCTGAAGATGCCCGAGGGCGAGGCCATCGAGGCTGGCATCGTGACCCGCTCGATCGAGAGCGCCCAGCGCAAGGTCGAGGCCCGCAACTTCGACATCCGCAAGCAGCTGCTCGAGTACGACGACGTCTCGAACGACCAGCGCAAGGTCATCTACCAGCAGCGCAACGACATCCTCGAGGCCGAGTCCCTGATCGCCCAGATCGCCAACCTGCGCGCCAGCGCGCTGGCAGACGTGGTGCGCACCTTCGTGCCGGTCGAAAGCCTGGAAGAGCAATGGGACCTGCCCTCTCTGGAGCGCGTGCTGCACGATGAATGGCAACTCGACGTGGGCCTGCTGGCCGCCGTCGAGAAGAGCGATTCCATCACCGACGACGAGATCCTTGAGCTGGTGGTGAAGGCCGCCAACGCCGCCTTCGAGGTCAAGCTGGACCAGGTCGGCGCCGAGCAGTTCACGCCCTTCATGCGCATGGTGCTGCTGCAGAGCATCGACCAGCACTGGCGCGAGCACCTCGCGTCGCTGGACTACCTGCGCCAGGGCATCCACCTGCGCGGCTACGCCCAGAAGAACCCCAAGCAGGAGTACAAGCGCGAGGCCTTCGAGCTGTTCTCGCAGCTGCTGGACCTGGTGAAGCTGGAAGTGACACGCACGCTGATGAACGTGCGCATCCAAAGCAAGGACGAGGCCGCCCTCGCAGCCGCCGCACTGGAACAGCAAGCCGAGAACGTCAGCAACGTCACCTACACCCATCCGAACGAGGATGGCTCGGTGTCCGAAGACAAGGAACTCGACCCGCAGCAATTGCTGGGCGTGGGCCGCAACGACCCCTGCCCTTGCGGCAGCGGCAAGAAGTTCAAGGCCTGCCACGGCAAACTGGCTTGAGCTTCCCGACGATCCTTGAAAGGGCTTCCTGATGGAAGCCCTTTTGCCATCTGCGCTGCCTACAATTCGCGCCACTCCCTTTCTCTAGCGCGTTCACCCGCGACCGCCATGCCCGTCAATCTCAGCGCCCCCGATCCCGCCTCCCTGCATCCCGTGCCCGGCGTTCGCCTGGGCATCACCATGGCCGGCGTGCGCAAGGCCAATCGGCGCGACCTTTCGGTGATCGCACTGGATGAAGGCTCGGCCGTGGCCGGCGTATTCACCAAGAACCGCTTCTGCGCCGCACCGGTGCAGGTCTGCCGCGAGCATCTCGACGCCGGCACCGGCATCCGCGCCGTCTTGATCAACACCGGCAACGCCAACGCAGGCACCGGTGCCGACGGCCTCGCCCGCGCCCGCCTGACCTGCACGGCGCTGGCCGAAGCCATGGGCGTCCAGGCCCAGCAGATCCTGCCCTTCTCCACCGGCGTGATCATGGAAACGCTGCCGGTGGACCGCATCGTCGCGGGCATTCCGGCAGCCCTGGCCGCGCTGCGCGCCGATGCCTGGGACGAAGCGGCCGCCGGCATCATGACGACGGACACCATCCCCAAGGCCGCTTCGCGCCAGGTCCAGATCGGCGGCCAGACGGTCACCATCACCGGCATCAGCAAGGGGGCCGGCATGATCCGCCCCAACATGGCGACCATGCTGGGCTTCGTGGCCACCGACGCGAACATCAACCCCGACCTGCTGCAGGGCCTGGTGCGCGACGCGGCCGATGCCTCGTTCAACCGCATCACCATCGATGGCGACACGTCCACCAACGACAGCTTCCTGTTGATTGCCACCAACAAGGCCCAGCATTCGCGCATCGAGTCTCTGAGTTCCAAGGAGGGTCAGGTCTTGCGTGATGCGGTGATCGCGGTCTCGCAGCAACTGGCCCAGGCCATCGTGCGCGACGGCGAAGGCGCGACCAAGTTCATCACCATCCAGATCGAGGGCGGCCGCGACGAGGCCGAGTGCCAGCTAGCCGCCTACGCCATCGCCCACTCGCCGCTCGTGAAGACCGCCTTCTTCGCCAGCGACCCGAATCTCGGCCGCATCCTGGCCGCCGTGGGCTATGCCGGCATCGCCGACCTGGACCAGACGCTGATCGAGTTGCACCTCGACGACGTGCACGTGGTGCGTGCCGGTGGCCGCCACCCCGACTACCGCGAGGAAGATGGCCAGCGCGTGATGAAGCAAAGCGAGATCACCATCCGCGTCGGCCTGCATCGCGGGCCGGCTTCGGCCACCGTCTGGACCTGCGATCTGAGCCACGAGTACGTGACGATCAACGCGGACTATCGGTCCTGATCTTAGAGGCCGCGCGATGGCAAGGGCTGTCGCAGCTTGCGTAGGCCGCTCCGATCAGGCCCGACCCCGCCCGCTGTGAGGCGCAGGCGTTCAGGTTGGCCCGGAGGGCCGACCGCCGCCTTCGGGACCGCCGGCAAGCCCAGCCACGGATGAGCCGGCATGGCCTCCCGAAAGCGTAGACAAACAAAAGCCCCGGCACTTCACAGCACCGGGGCTTTCTTCATTTCAGCGGAACCTCAATTTCAGGGCGCTGTCGGCTTGAACAGCGGCATCACGTCTCGCTTGCCCTTCTCGAGGTAGGGCACCGGCTTGTCCATCCATTCCGGACGCGGTGCGCCCTTCAGGTAGTGGTCGAAGAACTCGCCCATGTGCACGGTGAAGTGCTTCATGTTGTCGCGTTCGCGCAGGCCGTGCTTCTCGCCGTTGTAGTTGAACCAGTAGGCTTCCTTGCCCAGGCGACGCAGCGCGGTGAAGAACTCGATGGCCTGGTACCAGGGCACGGCATCGTCGTCGTCGTTGTGGATGGTCAGGAAAGGCGTCTGCACCTTGTCGATCTTGAAGATCGGCGAGTTCTCGATGTACTTGTCGGTGGCGTTCCAGGGCGTGCCGCCGATGCGGCTCTGCTGCTGCTCGTACTGGAACGCACGGCTCACGCCAGCACCCCAACGGATGCCGCCGTAGCCGCTGACCATGTTGGCCATCGAGGCGCCCGCTTCAGCTGCCGCGAAGGCATTGCTGTGCGTGATCAGGTAGTTGATCTGGTAGGCACCCCAGCTGTGGCCCTGGATGCCCACGCGCTTCTCGTCCACATAGCCGGCCTTGACCATGTGCTTGACCGCCGGCAACACCGAGTTGGCGGCGCTGCGGCCGGGATAGCCGATGGTGTAGGTGATGTCCGGGCGCAGCACGATGTAGCCGTTGCTGACATAGCGGGTCACGTTGATGTTTTGAGCCGGTGCCGGCGGCACGTAGCGGTTCAGGTTGTCCGTCATCTTTTCGTAGATGTAGACCATCATCGGGTACTTCTTCTTGGGGTCGAAGTTCTCCGGCTTAGCCACCAGGGCGCGCAGCTTCTTGCCGTCAGCCGCAGTGAACTCGATCAGCTCCTGCGTGCCCCAGATGTACTGCGACTGCTGCGGGTTCGCGTTGCTGATCTTGGTGGGCGAGGCCAGGTCCAGCTTGGCCGACCACAGGTCGGGGAACTCGACGAAGCTCTGCTGCGTGAACAGCACGGCATCGGCCTTCTTGGCCTTGATCAGGCCGCTCATCAGCTTGTCGCCATGGATCAGCTTGGCCGGCTCGCCACCGCCAGCAGCCAGCTTGTAGTAGCCGGTCGAGCGGTTCACCTCATGCGCGGCCGAGAGCACCAGGCCATCGGTCGGCAGGCGGCGGCTTTCCAGGTCCTCGATCTCCAGCGGCACATAGCGAAGCTGCAACTGGTGCTTGCGACCAAAGCCGCTGGTGAGGTTGCGAGCGGCTTGCGTCGCCAGCGTCACTTCCCACAGATCGAACTGGTCGTACAGGACGACGGTCGCGTCGTTCTCGGTCCAGCCGGCGAAGCCATAGGCATCGGCGGGTTCAACCACGTCACGCTCAATGTTCTCGAAGTGGCTCTTGATCTTGCCGGTCAGGTTGAGCTTCTGACCGTCGGCCATGCGGTAGGCGAACCAGGTCTTCTGCGCCGGCGAGAAGCTCAGCGCGTAGTCGCCACCGGGCGAGAGGCGCGGCTGGCTGCGCAGCTTGGTCGCGAGCTGGCGCTTGGTACCGGTCCGCAGGTCCACGGCGTAGGCGTCGTAATACAGCGCATCCCAGCTCTGCAGCATGCGGTAGGGAAGCTCGCTGGTGCCGAGGGCCCAGCGGCCGTTCTCGTTGACGATCAGGTTGGGCATGTCTGCCACGGCCAGTTGCACAAACTTGGGCGCAGCGTCGCCCACATGCACCACGGCACGGTAGCTGCGGTTCTTCTCGCGCTCGGCCTTGACCTTCTGCACCGATTGCAGCTCGGGGTCCTTGTAATGCCAGAGGTCGACCTTCATGGGTTCGGGCGCGTCCTTGGGCTCGGCCTTGGCGAGCTCAGCGGTGCCGAGGAACAGCTGCTTGCCGTCCTTGCTGAAGCTCAAGGACGCATGCTCGCTCGGGCCCCAGCCGGTCGGCATGCCGGCGGTGGCGGCATTGACCAGCACTTGCGCGGCGGCATCCTTGGCGCGCCAGTAGAAGAGCTGGAAGGCGGCCGGGGTCTCCGGTGTCTTGTCGTCCTTCTTGGCGGTCTTCTTGGCGGCGGCCTGCTCGGCCAGCGCATCGCGGTTGCTGACGAAGGCGAGCTGCGTGCCTTCGCGGTCGGTCTGCAATTGCTTGTAGCTGCCGGGGCCGGTGATCAGGGCGCGCGCCGTGGCCTCGCTCGGGTTCACGACATAGACGCCCTCGCGCAGATTGTCGGCAGGCTTGGCTGCCTCGGCCGCAGCGCTGGCACCGCTGGCCGGCTTGGCAGCGGCCGCAGCAGCAGGCGTTGCTTCCTTGACCGAGACCGTATAGGCCAACCAACTGCCACTGCGCGGCCAGGCGAAGTCGGCCACGTCCTTGAAGCTGGTGCGCTTGGCGGCGGCCACGTCAATCAGCAGCAGCTCAGTGCCGGCATCCTTCTTGCGCGCCGCAGCGGCAGCGCCGCCGGGTGCGGCCGCCTGGTCTTCGTCACCATATTCGGCATCGGCCTTGGCGGTTGCGGCGGCGGCTGCGCCATCCTTCTTGGCGACCGGAGCCTCCAGCTGCACCGCCAGGTAGGCGCCCCCTTCTTCGGGCCATGCGAAGCGCTTGACGCGCTCCACCGTCTCGACCTTGCCGGTGGCCAGGTCCATGATGCCCATCGAAGGTTTGGGCGCGTCGTCGCCCCGCTTCTTGTCCTTCTTGGCCTTGTCCAGCTCGGCGCGGCTCGGGTAGATGGTGAAGGCCAGGTAGCGGCCATCGGCGCTGAAGGACAGCAACGGCAGGCTGTTGCGGGCCGGGGCTTCGCCCGGCATGGCCGGTGTGGCCGCAGCCGCGCCACCGTTGGAGCCGCGCGTGCTTCGCCATTCGCGGCCATCGGAGAGCTGGCGCACCACGACCTCGCCGTCACTTTCCTGGCCCACCAGGGCATAGGCGGCATAGCGGCCATCCACACTCAGGGCCGAGCCCTGGACGCTGCGCCAGCCGGCATAGACATCATGCGTGATCGGTTTCTTGGCCGAGAGCGGCGTGGGCTGGGCGGCGGCCCAGGCGGTACCTGCAATCAGCAGGACCGCGGCCAGCGCCAGGCTGGAGCGGAAGTGTGTGTTCATGTCTGGGGGGGAGCTCGTGGCTCGCAAGACGGGCGAAACGGGCTTTATATCAACCGCTCTGCAAAGAAGCATTGCTCACGGGCGATCAGCAGCATTTTTCATGAACGTATGACGGATGGTTCTTTGTCGCCACACCCCTGCTGCCGCTAGCATCGCCGGCCATGAAAGCCACCAACATCCTCGCCACCATCGGCAACACGCCCCACATCCGCATCAACCGCCTGTTCGGAGATGGGCCGCAGGTCTGGGTCAAATCCGAACGCAGCAACCCGGGCGGCTCGATCAAAGACCGCATCGCCCTTGCCATGGTCGAGGCGGCCGAAGCCGATGGCAGCTTGAAGCCCGGCGGCACCATCATCGAGCCGACCTCGGGCAACACCGGTGTGGGCCTGGCGATGGTGGCAGCCGTCAAGGGCTACAAGCTGGTGCTGGTGATGCCGGACAGCATGTCGATCGAGCGCCGCCGCCTGATGCTGGCCTATGGCGCGAGCTTCGACCTCACGCCGCGCGAGAAGGGCATGAAGGGCGCCATCGCCCGCGCGCAGGAGCTGGCCGCACAGACGCCTGGCGCCTGGATCCCGCAGCAATTCGAGAACCCGGCCAACATCGCCGTGCACGTGGCCACCACGGCGCAGGAGATCCTGGCCGATTTCCCGGAAGGTCTGGACGCCATCATCACCGGCGTCGGCACCGGCGGCCACATCAGCGGCGTGGCCCAGGTGCTGAAGAAGGCCTGGCCGAATCTCAAGGTCTTCGCCGTGGAGCCCAGCGCCTCGCCGGTGATCAGCGGCGGCGCACCGAGCCCGCATCCGATCCAGGGCATTGGCGCCGGCTTCATCCCGGCCAATCTGAAGACCGAGTTGCTGGACGGCGTGATCCAGGTCGAAGCCGAGGAGGCCCGCGAATACGCTCGCCGCAGTGCCCGCGAGGAAGGCCTGCTAGTGGGCATCTCCAGCGGCGCCACGCTGGCCGCCATCGCCAAGAAGCTGCCCGAACTGCCGGCCGGCAGCCGCGTGCTGGGCTTCAACTACGACACCGGCGAGCGCTATCTGTCCGTCGAGGGCTTCCTGCCGAACTGAGGCACCCGGGAAACGGCGTACCGTTTCCCACCCGCCGAGCGGGTTGCGCAGCCGCCTTCGGCTGCGGGTCTGCTCAGTCTTCCACGCCATCCAGGCTGGGCAGCTCGTTGTCGCGGCCGGCCTGCTTCTTCAGCTGGGCCTGCAAGGGCTTCAGCGATTCGATCAAGGCCTCGGGCGGCTTGGGCGAGGCCAGGCGGAAGGCCGGCGGCGGCAGCGAGCTCAGGTAGGCCGGGCCCAGCCAGTATTGCTGCTGCTGGCGCTTGGCCACCGTCAGCACCAGGCCGAGCAAGAGCAAGGCGGCCAGGCCCACGGCCAGCCAGCGCTGGGCACGCGGCCACACCAGGCTGGCGTGCCACCACAGCATGCCGGCCACGCCGAGCGGGAAGCTCACCGCGTCCAGCACCAAGAGGCGCGGGAATGACACCGCATAGGCCAGCACCGGCAGCACCACGCCCAGCAAGTGCAAGCCCGTCAAGGCCAGCAGCGCCCGCTGCAGGTGCAGCGCGAAGGGAAAGCGACGCTGGAACAGCTGGTTGACCAGCGACCACAGCGCCGCCCAACCGACCAACACACCCAGCGGCACCAGCACGGCCGAGCTGTAGTCGATCCAGGGCGTGCCCGGATTCACCGCCGACCACTGGTCAAACCACAGCAGCGCGATCCACAGCAGCAGCAGAGCCGGCAGCAAGGCATGCTGCCGCCAACTGCGCGCCTGATGCTCATGGCCGAGCAGTTGTTCGGCCGGCAAGGCCTGGCTGGCCGTGCGCAAACGCAGTTCGGTGCTGCCGAGGCGGAACTGGCCACCAAGGCCCAGGCTCGCGCTTTCGCCGCCCTGCAGCCGGCGCTCACCCACCCAGCCGCCATTGAGGCTGGGCAGCAGGGACAGCTCGGCCCCCTCCTCGCCCCAGTTCAAGAGCGCATGCTGGCCGGCCACATGGGCGTCGGGCAGCACCAGGTCGCAGTCGGGTGAGCGGCCCATGCTCAGCGGCCAATGGGCGATCTTGTGCAGCGAGCGGACATTGCCCTCGCGGTCGAGGATCTCGATCAGCGCGGCTTGGCTGCCCATCCGAAGCCTCCCAGGTAATGCGCCGTCAGTTTCAGCGCGTTGTCGAAGCTCACGCCCTTGGCGTCGAAGCGGCCCAGGGCGCCCTCGGTCGAGGCATCCACCGTGGTGACCAGGATGCTGAGGTCGTGCAGGCCCTCGAGCTTGCGGTAGGCCCGCATGCAGACCACGGCGCGCAGCGGCAGGCCGTCGCGCTCGACGAAGTCCTCCTTGCAGAACGGCGCCGTGCGGTCTCGGTCATCGCGGCCCAGGCGCTCGTTGCGGAAGCTCGCCGAGTACTGGCGTGCAAAGCGGATCGCACCCAGCTTGCGGCCGTCATAGGCCTCGTGCGACATGTCGAGGTAGCCGGTCTGCATGCCACCGTTGACGAAGACCGCATGCTCCATGCGGCACTGCGAGCGCTGGAAGTCGAGGCCCTTGTTGTCGGCCCCCGTGCCCCGGCCCCAGCAGCGGAAGAACTGCTCCTGCGGCACCGGCAACTGGTAGCGCGGGTGGCCCGCGGCACGCCAGGGCTGGGCCATGAAGCGCTGGCTCAGCTCGTCCTGGTAGGCGAGCAACTGCTCGCGCAGGCGCGGCCAGGCGGCTGCCTTGATGGGCTTGCTGTTGCGGCTGCGCTCGAACAGGGCCTGGGCATACTGCCCCGGCACCAGGAAGCTCATCTGCTGGGCAAAGAACATGGCCGAGACATTGACGCCGACCACGCGGCCCTCTTCGTCCACCACCGGCCCGCCGCTCATGCCCGAATTGATACTGCCGGAGTAGTAGATCAGCGAATCGAAGCTGCGCTCCACGAGGCCGTTGTAGGTACCCTCGACGACGGCAAAGGCCACGTCATGCGGATTGCCCATCGAGTAGATGCGGTCGCCCTTGGACAGTGGCTGATCCTTGGGCCGGAAGCTGAAGGCGCCCATGGCCTTGAGCAGGGCCGGGTCGGCACGCAGCAGGGCGAGGTCCCGGCGCACGTCGAAGTCCAGCAGCTCAAGCGCCCCCTGCTGGCCCTCGGTGGTCTCGAACTGCAGGCGATAGCGCTCAGGCTCCAGCGCCACCTGGCTGATCACGTGGTAGTTGGTGAGGATGTGGCCTTCGCTGCTGACCAGGAAGCCAGATCCGACCGAGGCCTGGCTGTCCTGGTTCTTCAGAAGCGTGCGGATCTGCAGCAGCTGCGAGCGAGCCCGCTCATAGACACGGCGGGCCGTGGCCGAGACCGGTACGGTGGCAGCGGCCGAGGCGGCCGGCGCAGGCGGCGCCACACCGCGCGGCTGGGCCAGCAGCGGCATGGCAGCGAGGCTCAGGACCAGCGCGAACGCAGCGCGCCAGGGCAAGGCAAATGAAGGCAAACCGTCCTCCGACAGGGGTGGAGCGGCGATGCTACCGGCTGACGGCGGGCAGTCATCCCGGGCACACAAAAAAATACCGCGGCACGAGGCCGCGGTAGTTCAGGCAGCGCCCAGGCTGATTTACTTGGCGGGGCGGCGGCGACGGCTGGCGCCCAGGGCCAGCAGACCGACGCCTGCCAGCGCGAAGCTGGCCGGTTCCGGCACGTCCCAACCCATGGCGTCAAAGGCCATCAAGTCGGCCCAGCTCGGGTCCACCTGCAGGCCAGTGAAACCATAGGGGTTCATCAGGTTCACCGGGCCATCGATGAAGTGGCTGGCCTGGTAGCCATTGGTGCCGTCGTTGTAGGAGCCGGTCGACATGTACTCGACCGCGCTCTTGCCGCCGTCGATCGAGAAGTACGGGTTGCCGCCGACGCGCATGTCCAGCACGCCGTCGCCGGAGTAGCGGAACAGGTCCAGCGAGCTGTAGATCGCGTACTTGTCGAAACCGTACTTGTTGTCCAGGCCGCAACCGGCTGCGCCGAAGTAGGAGCAATAGTCGACGTCATCGACGCCCGACACGAAACCCAGCGCGTGGCCAATCTCATGGGCCGAGATGGACACGAAGTCGGCCCGGGTCGGGTCGATGCCATTGCTGCGATCAAAGTCGAAGTAAGGCGCGTAGAAACCGTTGAACGAGATGCTCGCGTCCGGCGAGGCCAGCGAGGTACCGGTGTCCACGCCCAGCGCCTTGATATTGGCCGTTGTCATGGCAAGGTAGCTGTTGTTGTTGCTACAGGCGGCCGAGGCACCGCCAACGCAGGCATTGGTGTCGTTGTCGAAGCGGGTCGTGCCGTCCAGGTTGGTCGCCATGAACGACAGGCTGCTGCCCGTCTGCAGGTGCGAGACGGCCTGCTGGTCGGTCCAGCTCCGCTGGTCCATGCTCAGCAGCGTGCGGGTGTCGGCATAGCTCAGCACGCCGTAGTTCGAGCCGGTCGAACCGAGGATGCCGTTGTTGCCGTCATTCCTCATCGAGATTCTGATGTAGACCGTGATCGGATCCTGCAGGCGGTTCTCCCAGATCGCAGCGGCCGCATTGAAGGCCGCCAGCTGGGAGGCTGTCATGCCGCCAGGCGTAACGTCCTGGAACACGATGTCCAGCGCATGGGCAGAGGGCGCAGCCGCGATGCCGGCCGCAGCCAGCAGCAGGGACTGCAGCGATTTTTTCAGCAGGGGTTTGATCATTTTCTTTCCCGAGATGTTTGAAGATCGCGCAGCCAAGCACAAGCCCGACCACGTCGCGATCCGATCATCCGCGCACCTCGTGCGTTTATCACACCCTGCGCCCCCTCATCTGAGGGTCGGTTTTACACCAGTTGCCAACCCAGCGACTCGCCTCCCCGCAAGGGCTTGAGCTGCGCCGCCTCGCCAAAAGGCACGGCCTCCGGCAGGGTCCAGGTCTTGCGCTGCAAAGTCACCTGCGTGGTGTTGCGCGGCAGGCCGTAGAAGTCCGGGCCATGGTGGCTGGCGAAGGCCTCGAGCTTGTCGAGCGCGCCGACCGAGTCGAAGGCTTCGGCATAGAGCTCCAGCGCCGACAGCGCCGTGAAGCAGCCAGCACCGCAGACCGAGTTCTCCTTCATCTGCGAGGCATGGGGTGCGCTGTCGGTGCCCAAGAAGAACCTGGGCGAGCCGGAGGTGGCGGCCTTCAAGAGCTCGAGGCGATGGGTCTCGCGTTTCAGCACCGGCAGGCAGTAGTAGTGCGGGCGCAGGCCGCCCATGAAGATGGCGTTGCGGTTGTAGAGCAGATGCTGGGGCGTCAGCGTGGCGGCGGTGAATTTGTCCGCCGAAGCCACATACTGCGCGGCCTCGGCCGTGGTGATGTGCTCGACCACCACCTTCAGCTCGGGCATGTCGGCGCGCAGCGGACGCATCACCTGGTCGATGAAGACGGCCTCGCGATCGAACACGTCGACGGTCGGGTCGGTGACCTCGCCGTGGACCAACAGCAGCAAGCCCTCGCGCTGCATGGCTTCCAGCGTCTGGTAGGTCTTGCGGATGTCGGTCACGCCAGCATCGCTGTTGGTGGTGGCGCCGGCCGGGTAGAGCTTGAGGGCCACGACGCCTGCGTCCTTGGCGCGGCGGATCTCGTCCGGCGTGGTCACGTCGGTGAGGTACAGCGTCATCAGCGGCTCGAAGGTCACGCCCTCGGGCACGGCAGCGAGGATGCGCTCGCGATAGGCCTGGGCCGCTGCAGCCGTCGTGATCGGCGGCCGCAGATTGGGCATGGCGATCGCGCGGGCGAACTGGCGTGCGGTGTAGGGAACGACGCTTTGCAGGGCCGCGCCGTCGCGCAGGTGCACATGCCAATCGTCGGGGCGTGTCAGGGTGAGGCTGTCTTGCATGTGCGCATTGTCCCAAAACCGGTAGTGGCCCTGAGTGCGGCGTCATCGAGGCCGGCTAGCATGCAGCGAAACCTATCAACAGGAGTGCTCCGCATGCGCATGTTCACGACCGCAGCCTTCACCGCCCTCGCCCTGACGTTGGGCGGCTGCGGCACCACCGAGCCCAGCCAGCCTCCCACCAAGGAGATGGTCTACGCGGTGACTCTTGGCAACCAGCTGATCCATTTCAATGCGGGGCAGCCGCAGAAGATCCTCAGCCGCCAGGCTCTCAGCGGGCTGCTGGCCCAGGACCGACTCGTCGGCATCGACTACCGCGTGGCGCGCGGCCAGCTCTACGGCCTCGGCGCCAGCGGCCAGCTCTACCGCATAGACACGGCCAGCGCCACCGCCAGCACGGTGGGCTCGCAGGCGGTGCTGACCGGCGAGGGCCGCGAGTACGGCTTCGACTTCAACCCGACGGTGGACCGCATTCGCGTGATCAGCGATACCGGACTGAACTTGCGCATGCACCCGGACACCGGCGCCATGGTCGACAGCGACCCGTCCAAGCCGGGCCTGCAACTGGACGGCACGCCCAGCTTCGATGCCAAGGACATCAACGCCGGCAAGAAGGCCGCCGTGGTGGCCGCCGGCTACACCTACAACAAGACCGACGAGAAGCAGACCACCAACTACGTGATCGAGCGCAACCTGGGCATCCTGGCCCACATGGGCACGAAGGAAGGCGTGACGCCAGCGGTGTCGCCCAACACCGGCCGGCTCTACACCGTGGGGCCGCTCGGCCTGCCGCCGTTCGAGCGGGCCACGCTGGACATCTCGGACATCTCCAACACCGCCTATGCCGCGATCACGCCGGCCGCCGACAGCTCGGGCCGGGCCACAAGCCGCTGGTACCGCATCGACCTGAAGACCGGCAAGGTACAGCTGATGGGCAGCATCGGCGAGGGTGAGCTGGTGGTGGGCGCGGCGCTCGAGCCCTGAGGACCAAGCGCATCGGGGAAGCCCCCGGCCCCAGGATGGCCGCGATCACCGATGATCGCGGCCTTTGATTTTTGAGGGAGTCAGACCATGGACAACAGCACCGCCGCCGCCAATCCACAAATGATCTTCTGCCGCGCCTGCGGCGCCCAGATGCACACCTCGGCCACGGCCTGCCCCAAGTGCGGCGCGACGCAGGGCCCGAGCTCGCTGAGCAACCGCCGCATCCTGCCTGCCGTGCTGCTGCTGATCTTCGTGGGCTGGCTGGGCGCGCACCGCTTCTACGTCGGCAAGGTGGGCACGGCCATCCTGTTCATCATCACGCTGGGCGGCCTCGGCCTCTGGTACCTGATCGACCTGATCATGCTGGTCGTCGGTTCTTTCACCGACAAGGAAGGGAACCAGCTGACGCTCTGGACATAACCTGGAGCCCCTCGTCCAAGGAGTACCTTGGCCGGTCCCCCGAGGGGACGGCGATGCTTGCCGGATTGACCGGCAAGCACATCGCCTAGTGGGCCGGCTTGGGAGCGGCCCTGCGCTCGGCCCGAATACGAACAGCCGTGACTAGCCGTGCAGGATCTTCGAGAGGAATTCCTGCGTGCGCGGCGCACGGCGGTCGGGATGGCCGAAGAATTCTTCCTTGGCGCAGTCTTCGACGATGCGTCCGCCGTCCATGAAGATCACGCGGTGGCTGACCTTGCGGGCGAAGCCCATTTCGTGGGTCACGCACATCATGGTCATGCCGTCGTTGGCCAGCTGGATCATCACGTCCAGCACCTCGCCCACCATCTCGGGGTCGAGGGCCGAGGTGGGTTCGTCGAACAGCATCACGACCGGGTCCATGGACAACGCACGGGCAATCGCCACGCGCTGCTGCTGACCACCGGAGAGCTGGCCGGGGAACTTGTCCTTGTGAGCCGAGAGGCCCACGCGGTCCAGCATCTTGAGGCCGCGCTCCTTGGCCTCGTCGCTGCTGCGGCCCAGCACCTTGATCTGCGCCAGCGTCAGGTTCTCGGTCACCGACAGATGCGGGAACAGCTCGAAGTGCTGGAACACCATGCCGACGCGCGAGCGCAGCTTGGGCAGGTTGGTCTTCGCGTCGGTGACGGCCACGCCGTCCACGATGATTTCGCCCTTCTGCACCGGTTCCAGCGCATTGACGGTCTTGATCAGCGTGGACTTGCCCGAACCCGAGGGGCCACAGACCACCACCACCTCGCCCTTGGCAATGGAGGTTGTGCAATCGGTCAGCACCTGGAAGGCGCCGTACCACTTGGAGACGTTCTTGATGTCGATCATGGTCAGCGAATGATGGCAATGCGTTGCTGGAGACGGCGCACCGCTGCGGACAAGCCGTAGCAGATCACGAAATACACGACGGCGGCGAGCAGATAGCCCTCGATCGGCCGGCCGAGGTTCTGGCCGGCGAGCTGGAAGCCCTTCAGCAGGTCATAGGCGCCGATGGCATAGACCAGCGAGGTGTCCTGCAGCATCACGATGATCTGCGTCATCAGCACCGGCAGCATGTTGCGGAAGGCCTGAGGCAGCACGATCAGCTGCATGGTCTGCGCCGGGCTCATGCCCACGGCCAGGCCGGCGGCCGTCTGGCCGGCCGGCACGCTCAGGATGCCGGCACGCATGATCTCGGCGAAGTAGGCCGCCTCGAACAGCGTGAAGGTGATCAGGGCCGAGGTCTCCTTGCCGATGGCCTGGCCGGTCAGCAAGGGGATCAGGAGATAGAACCACAGGATCACCATCACCAGCGGCACCGAGCGCAGCGTGTCCACATAGGCCGCGGACACCAGGTTCAGCAGCTTGTTGCGGGACAGGCGCATCAGCGCCAGCACCGTGCCCAGCATCACGCCGAGCACGGCCGAGATGGCGGTCAGCCGCAGCGTGAACCACAAGCCCTGCAGGATGAAGTCACGCAGGAAGTCGGCGGTGACGAAGCCGAAGTCCAGCGCGTTCATCGCTTGGCTCCCAGGGTGCCGGGCACCCGCAGCCAGCGTTCGATCAGCGTGGCCACGCGGGCCACGGCAAAGGCTGAGAGGAAATAGGCGCCGGTCACGGCCAGGTAGATCTCGATGCCGCGCGAGGTCTCTTCCTGCGCTTGCATAGCGAACTGAGTCAGCTCAGAAATCGAGACCGCGAAGGCCACCGAAGAGTTCTTGACGATGTTCATCGACTCGCTGGTCAGCGGCGGAATGACGATGCGGAAGGCCATGGGCAGCAGCACATGGCGGTAGGTCTGGCCAAGGCTCAGGCCCAGGGCCAGGCCGGCATGGCGCTGGCCGCGCGGCAAGGCCTCAATGCCGGCCTTGACCTGCTCGGCCACCCGTGCCGAGGTGAAGAATCCGAGGCCCATCACCACCAGCCAGAACGGCGGCAGCGCGGCGAGCGGCGGCACCAGCACCGGGGCGACGAAGTACCAGAGGAAGATCTGCACCAGCAGCGGGATGTTGCGGAACAGCTCGGTCCAGGTTTCGCCGACGATGCGCCAGTGGCGGCCCGGCAGCGTGCGCAGGATGCCGACGAGCGTGCCCACGACCAGGGCCACCAGCAGGGCCGAGGCGGAGACGGCCAGCGTCCATTTCCAGGCGCCAAGCAGCATGTCCAGGTAGGTGACCGTGCCCTTGCCGCCCAGGCAGCCGGCCACCAGGGTTTGATCGAGATTGTCCTTGCAGAAGACCTGCCAGTCCCAGCGCATCGCTAGCCTTTCTTCTTGTCCGTCAAATGCGAGAGGCCGCCGGCGGCGGCCTCGTTGCGGCGCTGTTCGCGCCGGGCTTGCTGAGCCTTACTTCTTGTAGCTCTCGGCCGGATTGTCGTTCGGCGCGGCCCAGGCGGCTTTGGTCACGGCGCTCGGGGTGACGCCGTACTTGGCCAGCATCTTCTCGATCTCGCCACTCTTCATCAGCGCCTTGAGGCTGTCGTCCACGGCCTTCTTGAAGGCGGGGTCGTCCTTGCGGAACATGATGGCAATGGGCTCGACCGCCAGCACTTCACCGACGATCTTGAAATCGGCCGGCTTCTTGGCGCGGGCGATGTTGCCGGCCAGGATGTAGTCGTCCATCACGAAGGCATCGGCGCGGCCGGACTCGAGCAGCAGGAAGCTGTCGGCGTGGTCCTTGCCGACCACTTCCTTGAAGTCGAGGTTGCTGGCGCGCTCCTGGCGGCGCAGGGTCTGCACCGAGGTGGTGCCTGTGGTGGTGACGACGCTGCGGCCGTTCAGCTGGGCGATCGAGGTGATACCCGAAGCCGCCTTGACAGCCATGCGCACCTCGGTGACATAGGTCGTCACGGCAAAGGCCACGTCCTTGGCGCGCTGCGTGTTGTTGGTGGTCGATCCGCACTCGATGTCGATATTGCCGCCCTGCATCAGGGGCACGCGATTCTGCGAGGTCACGGCCTGGTACTGGATGTCGAGCTTCTGCAGGCCGAGCTGCTTCTTGATGTCGGCCAGCACATGGCGGCAGAGGTCAACGTGGAAGCCTTCGTACTTGTTGTCGCCGGTGGTGATGGACAGCGCGCCGGAAGACTCACGCACGCCCACGGTGACAGCGCTGCTCGTCTTGATCTTCTTCAGCGTGTCTTCGGCCTGGGCGCCGGCGGCCAGGGCCACGAGGCCGATGGCCAGCAGGGTCTTGTTCAGCATCGTCATCTTCTTGCTCGGCATGGATTGAAGGCTCCGTCTGGGGGAGGAAGAAAGGGATTGTCAGGGTGGCGGCTCAGGCCGCCACCACCACGCTGCCGGTCAGGAAATCCCACAGCGCGAGCGCCGCGGGCTTGGTCCGGCGGGCCACCTCGGGCCGCTCGCGGTAGATGCGCAGCTCCATGCTCAGCTCGTACTGCCCGGGCAGGGCAGCCTGCACCAGGCGACCAGACTTGAGCTCCTTGGCAACGGAGCTGGCTGGCAGGAAGGCCAGGCCATGGCCTTCGAGCGCCATGGCCTTCAGGCCCTCGGCCATGTCGGTCTCGTAGATGGCATCCAGGTTCAGCGGTTCGGGCGAGGCCTTGGCAATCAGCTCCACAAGGCGACCGAGGTAGGCACCGGAGGCATAGCTGAGGAAGGGAATCTTCTGCCCCGGGTGGCCGGGCAGGCGGAACATCGGCTGGCCATTGGCGTCCGCCTTGGCATAGGCAGCCAGGGTTTCATGGCCAAGCGAAGCCATCTGGTAGCGCTCCGGATCCAGTTGCAAGGGCTGACTCGCGTGGTGGTAGACGATCAGCAGGTCGCAGTTGCCCTCGCTGAGCTGCAGCATGGCGTCGTGCACGTTCGCTGCATTGAGCCGGCTCTTGATGGCACCGAAGCGCTGGCGCAGGTCCATCAGCCAGTGTGGGAAGAAGCTGAAGGCCAGCGAATGCGGCACGGCGAACTCGAGCATGTCCTGCCCGGCCGACTGGTGGCTGCGCAGCATATTGCGCGTGGCCTGCAGATTGCCGAGGATCTCGACCGCCTGAGCCAGCAGCGTCTCGCCGGCGCCGGTCAGGCGCGTCGGGTACGACGAGCGGTCGACCAGGTCCACGCCCGCCCAGGCTTCCAGCGCCTGGATGCGGCGCGAGAAGGCGGGCTGCGTCACATGGCGCAGCTGGGCCGAGCGCGAGAAGCTGCGCGTCTCCGCCAGACTGACGAAATCTTCAAGCCATTTGGTTTCCACCGGATCAGTGTAGCCGGCCCCACATTCGGGGCATTCCCCCCCCGCAGATGGAGGGGGCAGACAGCTGTCCGCCCCCTCATTGCTTCAGTACAGTCGGTTCACGAATGGATACATGCGGGCGACCGCGTCAACAACAAACCCGGAGCGAACCATGCGGCTCAACAAAATTCTGGCCTGCTGCGCGCTGATGGCGACGGCGCTGAGTGCAAGCGCGGGCGTCGAGCTGACCTTCGAGGAGCGCGGCACCACCTTCGCAGCCCTGGGCAATCCTTATCCGGGCATCACCTTCGTCGGCAGCCCGTTCACCTATGGCGCGAAGTCGGCCGGCGGCCTGGGCAAGTTTGAGGGTCAGGTGGACGCCACCCACCCGACCAACAATGTCGCCTTGTTCTTCAACTCCGCTGACATCGAAAACGGTGACCCCGGGCAGTTGGTGATCAACCTGGACGCCGGCTTCAGCACCGTTTTTCAGATGCTGTACACCACCATCGACAGCTGGGGCGGCACCGGCGTGCAGGTGTTCAGCGGCAAGGACGGCAGCGGTGACCTGCTGGGCTCCAGCGGCGCCTTCTCCGATGTGGCTCAGACCGGCTGTGCCGCAGGCATCGCGTGCAAGTGGGAGAGCATCAACATCGACCTGGGCAAGAACATCGCTCACTCGATCGTGATCAGCGGCCCGGATGCCGTCTACTTCTTCGACAACATCATCTTCGGTGACCTGCCTTCGGGTACCGGTGGTGGCGATGTGCCGGAACCCGCCGGCGCCGCCCTCACCCTGGCCGCCCTGGGCGCCCTGGCCATCAGCCGCCGCCGCAAGCGCTGAGAGCGCAAGCGCTCGCGCGACAAAGCCCGCCTCCGGCGGGCTTTTCTTATTCCGCCGCCTGCGCCGCAGTGGCTGCCACTGAGCCCCCCTGCTGCTGCAGCCGCCACATCTGGGCATAGCGGCCCTCTTTTGCCAGCAGGGCGCCGTGGCTGCCGCGCTCGATGATGCGGCCCGCCTCCAGCACCAGGATCTCGTGGGCATCGACGACGGTGGACAGCCGGTGCGCCACCACCAGCACCGTCTTGTCCTGGGCCGCCGCCTCCAGCTCGGCCTGGATGGCCCGCTCGTTGCGTGAATCCAGGGCCGAGGTGGCCTCGTCGAAGATCAGGATGGGCGGGTTCTTCAAGAGCGTGCGGGCGATCGCCACGCGCTGCTTCTCGCCCCCCGAAAGCTTGAGGCCGCGCTCGCCGACCATGGTGTCGTAGCCCTTGGGCAGGCCCTGGATGAAATCGTGGATGTGCGCCGCCCGCGCTGCCGCCTCGACCTCCTCGCGGCTGGCGCCGGGCCGGCCATAGGCGATGTTGTAGGCGATGCTTTCGTTGAACAGCACCGTGTCCTGCGGGACGATGCCAATGGCCTGGCGCAGCGAGCCCTGGGTCACGGCCGAGATGGCCTGGCCGTCGATGCTGATGCGGCCGGCGCCCACGTCATAGAAGCGGTAGAGCAGGCGCGCCAGCGTGCTCTTGCCCGAGCCGCTCGGCCCCACCACCGCCACCTTCTTGCCGGCCGGGATCTCGAAGGACACGCCATGCAGGATGGGCCGCGCCGCCTCGTAGGCAAAGTCCACCTGCTCGAAACGCACGGCCGCGTCCTTGAGCTGCAGCGGCTGAGCGCCGGCTTGATCGGCCACCTCGCGCTCGCGCTCCAGCAGGACAAACATCTTCTCCAGGTCCGCCAGCCCCTGCTTGATCTCGCGGTAGATCACCCCGAGGAAGTTCAAGGGGATGTAGAGCTGGATCATGAAGGCATTGATCATCACCAGGTCGCCAAGGCTCAAGCGCCCCGCGACCACGCCCTCGGTGGCCCGCCACAGCATCAGTACGAGGGCCGTGGCGATGATCAACTGCTGGCCGGTGTTGAGCATGGACAGCGTGCTCTGAGACTTCAGCTGGGCGCGGCGCAGTTTCTCCAGGCTCTCGTCGTAGCGGCGGGCCTCGAAGTCCTCGTTGTTGAAGTACTTGACCGTCTCGTAGTTCAAGAGCGAATCGATGGCCCGGCTGTGCGCCGTCGAATCGAGCTCGTTCATGGTCTTGCGGAACTTGGTGCGCCACTCGGTCACCGTGACGGTGAAGGCGATGTAGAGCACCAGGGCCGCCACCGTGATGCCGGCGAACCAGAGATCGAACTGCGTGGACAGCAGGCCCAGCACCAGGGCCACCTCGATCAGCGTGGGGAAGATGCTGTAGAGCGAATAGGAGATCAGCGAATGCACGGCCCGCGTGCCACGCTCGATGTCGCGTGTCATGCCGCCGGTCTGGCGCTCCAGGTGGAAGCGCAGGCTCAGGTCATGCAGATGGCGGAACACCTGCAGAGAGATGCTGCGCGAAGTGCCCTCGGTGGCCTTCGCGAAGATCAGCTCGCGCAGTTCGGTGAACAGCGAGGTCGAGAGCCGCAGGCCGCCATAGGCGATCAAGAGGCCCAGCGGGAGCACCAGCATGGATTCCACCGAGCCTGGCTTGATCGTCAGGCTGTCGATCAGCCGCTTCAGCAAAAGCGGCACGCCCACATTGCTGAGCTTGGCCGCCACCATGAACGCGAGGGCCAGGCTGACGCGCCAGCGGTACTGCCAGAGGTAGGGCAGCAGCTTGCCTATGGTGGACCAGTCGGAGCGCGGGGCGGCGCTGCTCGCAGGCGGGGCGATGGCTGGCAGGGCGGGCTGGCGTGAAGACATGGGCGGCGTGGGGCTGAGCTGAAACTGCAGAGAGCCATTGTCAGGCTTGGCTGATCGACAATCAGGCCGTTCTCACTTTCGATCCAA
Source organism: Pelomonas sp. V22 (assembly GCF_030014915.1). Taxonomy (GTDB): domain Bacteria; phylum Pseudomonadota; class Gammaproteobacteria; order Burkholderiales; family Burkholderiaceae_C; genus JAUASW01. The sequence goes on along the minus strand of NZ_JAGIXS010000006.1, from coordinate 336,682 downwards.
GCACCGCCATGACTGACACGCCCAGCACCATCCCCGATCAGCGCGAACTGGTGCTGCGCGTGATGCCCATGCCGGCCGACGCCAACCACAACGGCGACGTGTTCGGCGGCTGGATCATGGCCCAGGTCGACATCGCCGGCTCGGTGCTGCCGGCCCGCATCTCGCGCGGTCGCGTGGCCACGGTGGCGGTGAACGAGTTCGTGTTCAAGCAGCCGGTGTCCATCGGCGACCTGCTGTCCTTCTATGCCTCGGTGGTGCGCGTGGGCCGCACCTCGATCACCGTGCATGTGGAGGTCATCGCCGAGCGCAATCCGGCCAACCCACATGTGGTCAAGGTCACCGAGGCCAACCTGACCTTCGTGGCCATCGACAAGGAAGGCAAGCCGCGCCAGATCGACCAGCATGCCTGAGTTGCTGGTGATTGGCGGCGGGGCCATGGGCTCGGCCGTCGCCGCCAAGCTGGCCTCGCAGCAGGGCTGGCGGGTGCGCGTGCTGGAGCGCGACCCGAGCTATGCACGGGCCTCCTCCGCCCTCTCCGCCGCCTCGATACGCCAGCAGTTCACGAGCCCGCTGAACATCGCGCTGTCGCAGTACGGACTGCAATTCCTGCGCAGCCTGGGCGACGAAGCCCAATTCGTCGAAGGCGGTTACCTGTACCTGGCGCGTGAGCCGCAGCAGCTGCGCGAGCTGCATGAGGTACAGGCCCGCTGCGGCGCCGACATCGGGTTGCTGGAACCGGCACAGTTGCAGACACGCTGGCCCTGGCTTGCCACGCAAGACCTGGCCCTCGGCGCCTTCGGCCGCAGCGGCGAAGGCTGGTTCGACGGCTGGGGCCTCTTGATGGCCTTGCGCCGCCAGGCCCTGGCGGCCGGCGCCGAATACCTGAGCGGCGAAGCGCTGGAGTTGCTGCGCGACGGCAAGGGCTGCATCGGCGGCGTGCGCACCGAGGCCGGCGTGTTGCAAGCCGATCTCTACCTGCTGGCCTGCGGTGCCTGGTCTGGCAAGCTCGCGGCCACGGCCGGCCTGCAGGTGCCGGTCGAGGCCAGGCGCCGCAGCGTCTACGTCTTCCGCAGCCCCGAATGGGCGCCGGGCAGCCCGCTGGTCATCGATCCGTCCGGCCTGTGGTTCAGGCCCGAGGGCGAGGGGCAGTTCATTTGCGGCGGCGAGCCGCTCGACGACAGCCCTGACCTGCCGCTGGACCCGGAAGCGAACCTGTTTGAAGAACGGCTCTGGCCTGCCCTGGCCGAGCGCGTGCCCGGCTTCGAGTCGCTGCGCCTGCAGCGCGCCTGGGCCGGCTACTACGAGATGAACACCTTCGACCACAACGGCCTGGTCGGCCCGATGGCCGCCTGCCCCAACCTGTTCCTCGCCTGCGGCTTCTCTGGTCATGGCCTGCAACATGCGCCGGGCGTGGGCCGGGGGCTCGCCGAGTTGATCGCCGCCGGCCACTATCAGAGCCTGGATTTGAGTCCGCTCTCGCCGGACCGCATCGCGGCCAACCAACCCTACCGCGAGCTCAACGTGATCTGACGGGCGATGCGGTCGGCGAGCGTGTCGGCCCAGAGCCGGTAGCCCTCGGGATTGGGATGGAAGCCGTCCCGCGCCATCAGGAGGGCCGCCTGATCGGAGAGGTGCAGATGCGGCGGCAAGGCCTGCACGCCCCGCTCGACGCTGCCCAGCACGCTGCGGGCCAGCGCTCGGTTCAGGCGCAGGGCATGGGCACCGAGCAGCCAACGCAAGGGCTGGGGCAGCAAGGGAAAGGCATGCATGGGCGGCACCGCGCTGTGCAGCGTGAAGCGAACACCGCAGCGCTGCGCGGCCAACTGATGCAGCTCATCGAGTTGTCGAGCCCAGAGTCGGGCGCCGACTTGGCTCACCGCATCGTTGACGCCCAGGGCCGTGACCATCAGATCGGCCGGCTCCAGCGTGGCGACCCGCAGCTGCTGAAGGCTGTCGGCCGTGCGGTTGCCGGTGCGGGCCAGCAATTGCCAATGCACGCTGCCGTCGAGGCGCTTGGCCAATGCAGCCGACAAGCGGCCAGCCAGCGCCTCGCTCTGCGTCGCCGCGCCAACGCCAGCCCCTGAGGAATCGCCAACGATCAGCAGCCTGAGCTTCAGCTCGCCGCTGCCGGCCATGCCGGCGCGCGCGCCCTCGGCCTCAGGCAGGCGCAGCGCCTGGCGGCGCACGCGAGCGCCCTGCCACAGCAGCAGCGGCGCCAGCGCGATCTTGGCAAATGTCAGCATCAGCGCCCGCAGGGCCGCCCCAAGGGCGCTGGCGCCCCCTCGGGGGGCAGAGAGCGGAGCGAACGTGGGGGCAGCATCATCTCAGTCGAACTTGGAGAAGTCCGGCGCGCGCTTCTGGAAGAAGGCCTGGAAGGCCTCGGTGGCCTCAGGGCTGCGCAGACGGGCTGCGAAGATCTCGGCTTCCTTTTCAAGCGCCGCACGCACCTGCTCGGCGCTGTGGCTGCGCATCAGACGCTTGCTTTCGCGCACGGCACTAGGCGCCAGGTTGTTGAAGCGCTCGGCCACGCGGCGTGCGTGAGCGACGACCTCGGCAGCCGGCAACACCGCGTTGGCGATGCCGCATTCCACGGCCTGCTCGCCGGTGAAGGGGTCGCCGAGCAGCAGCTTCTCGGCCGCGCGGCGGTTGCCCATCAGGCTCGGCACCACCAGGCTGGAAGCGAACTCGGGCACGAGGCCCAGGCTCACGAAGGGCATGGCCAGGCGGGCATCGTCGGCCACATAGACGAAGTCGCAATGCAGCAGCATCGTGGTTCCGATGCCGATGGCGGCGCCGTTCACGGCGGCGATCACCGGCTTCTCGCAACCGAGCAGCGCGCGCATGAACTGGAAGACCGGCGCATCGGTGTCGCGCGGCGGGCTGCCCATGAAGTCCTCGATGTCGTTGCCCGACGTGAAGATCGAAGGCTGGCCCTGGATCAGCACGGCGCGAACGGCCTTGTCGGCGTTCACGGCGACCAGGGCGTCGGCCATGGCCTGGTACATCGCGCGGGTCAGCGCGTTCTTCTTCTCGGGGCGGGCGATTTCAATGGTGGCAACACCGTTGACGGTGGCGGTCTTGATGCTCATCTTGCTTGTCTCCTGAATCGGGAATGCGGGGCCAGGCTCAGCCCCCGAGTTGCTGCCAGTGGTTGGCCAGGTGCATCAAATGGGCGCGCTCGTACTGCGCGCGCGTCAGCGGGCCGTAGGCGAAGTGCGGTTTCAGCTCGCTCTTGAAGGATGCAAAGGCGTCCATCGCATCGAGCAGGCGCTGGATGGAACCCTTGACGCTGTGATTGGCATCGAGCGCCGGCGCGCCGGGGATGGGCTCTTCGAGCGAATGGCTCATCTTGCCGCGAGCATCGAAGAAGGCGAAAGCCGTGTTGCCGGCCGTGACCTGGAAGAAGCGCGACTTGGGCTCCGGGAAGCCGCTCATCGAATACTCGATGCTCTGCGCCAAGTGCTGCAGGATCTGCGTCAACGCCCAGCTCGTGCCTTGCGGCTTGGGCTCGCGAAAGCGCAGTTCCAGCACGGCCTTCTGGGCCTCACGCCAATTGCTGAACGGTGCCACCAGATCTCCCTGGCAGCCAGTGAGCAGGGTGGGCGCTGTCAGCAGCGCCCCGGTCTTGAGCAACTGCCGACGTTTCATCGCGCCACTTTCCGGTTGAGTTCTTGTTTACAGACGCTCAATGATGCCAGCTGCGCCCTGGCCGGCGCCGACGCACATGGTGACCATGCCGTACTTGGCACCGGTGCGGCGCAGACCGTGGACCACCGAGGCCGCGCGGATCGCACCGGTCGCACCCAGCGGGTGGCCGAGGGCAATCGCGCCGCCGTTCGGGTTGACCTTGCTGCGGTCGAGCACGATGCCCTTGCTGTCCAGGTCGTTCAGCACGGCCAGCGATTGCGCGGCGAAGGCTTCGTTCAGCTCGATCCAGCCCAGGTCGGCGGCGCTGATGCCAGCCAGCTTCAACGCGGCGGGGATGGCCTCGATCGGGCCGATGCCCATGATCTCGGGCGGCACGCCGCGCACGGTGAACGAAACGAAACGGGCCAGCGGCGTCAGGCCGAAGCGCTTGACGGCGGCTTCAGAAGCCACGATCAGGGCGCCGGCGCCGTCAGAGGTCTGCGAGCTGTTGCCGGCGGTCACGCTGCCCTTGGCGGCGAACACCGGCTTCAGCTTGGCCAGGCCTTCGATGGAGGTGTCCTTGCGCGGACCTTCATCGATGGAGACGGTGCGCTTCTTCTCGCTGATCGAACCGTCCGCCAGATTGGGCGAGCGCTCGATGATCTCGAACGGCGTCATCTCGGCGGCGAAGTGGCCAGCTTCGATGGCGGCCAGCGCGCGGCGGTGAGATTCCAGCGAGAACGCGTCCTGGTCTTCGCGCGAGACCTTCCACTTCTCGGCGACCTTCTCGGCCGTCAGGCCCATGCCGTAGGCCAGGCCGATGTTCTCGTCGCGGGTGAAGATGGCCGGCGGCAGCGAGGGCTTGTTGCCGCCCATGGGCACCATGGACATCGATTCCACGCCGCCGGCGATCATCACCTCGGCTTCGCCGACACGGATGCGGTCCGCTGCCATCGCGAGGGCCGTGATGCCCGAAGCGCAGTAACGGTTCACCGTCACACCGCCGACCGTATTCGGCAGGCCGGAGAGGACTGCCGCCACGCGGGCGATGTTCATGCCCTGCTCGCCCTCGGGGAAGGAGCAGCCGATGATGGCGTCCTCGATGGCGGCGGGGTCAAGACCTGGCACCTGGGCCAGCGCGGCCTGGATGGCACGCGACAGCATCTCGTCCGGTCGGGTGTTCTTGTAATAACCACGGCCCGACTTGCCGATGGGCAGACGGGTGGCGGCGCAGATATAGGCTTCTTGAACTTGCTTGCTCATGATGTGTTTCCTTCGGGGCCGCCGGATCAGTTGCGCACCGGCTTGCCGGTTTGCAGCATGCCCATGATGCGTTCCTGGGTCTTGGGGTGGTCCAGCAGCGAGCAGAAATGCTTGCGCTCCAGCGACATCAGGTATTCCTCGTCGACCAGGGAGCCAGCCTCCACTTCACCGCCGCAGACCACGTCAGCGATCAGCGCAGCCAGGTGGAAGTCGTGCTGGCTGATGAAGCCGCCGTCACGCATATTGGCCAGCTGGCCCTTGATCGTGGCGATGCCCGAACGGCCGGCCACCGGGAACAAGGCCTTCTGCGGCGCACGGTAGCCCGACTCGTACAGGCCCTTGGCCTGCGCGGTGGCGATGTGCAGCAGCTCGTCCTTGTTGGCCACGATGATGTCGCTGTCCAGCAGGAAGCCGTTCTTGCGTGCTTCCAGGGCCGAGGTGGCCACCTTGGCCGTGGCGGCGGTGGTGAAGCCGTCCTTCAGGAAGGCGAAGATGTCCGCAGCCGCATTGCCCGCGTTGGCCATCTCGGCCGCGCGGCGGGCGATGTAGGTCAGGCCGCCAGCGCCCGGTATCAGGCCCACGCCCACTTCCACGAGGCCCACATAGCTTTCCATGTGCGCGACACGGCGGGCGCAATGCACAGCCAGCTCGCAGCCACCGCCCAGGGCCAGGCCGCGCATCGCGGCAACCACCGGCACATTGGCATAGCGGATGCTCAGCATCGCGTCCTGCAGTTTCTTCTCTTCCGGGGCGATGCCCTTGGAGCCCTTGCTCATGAAGACGGGCATCAGGGCCTCGAGGTTGGCGCCAGCCGAGAACACATCGTCCGGCGACCAGATCACCAGGCCCTTGTACTTGGCTTCAGCGATCTCGACAGCCTTCAAGAGGCCTTCGGTCACAGTCGGGCTGATCAGGTGCAGCTTGGCGGTGATCGAGGCGATCAGCACTTCGCCGTCCAGCGTCCAGACGCGCACCTCGTCGTTCTTGAACTCTTCGGTGCCGGCCTTCAGCGGCTCGACCGCGCCTTCGCCCACGAGGGATTCGGGGAACGCTTGACGCTCATAGACCGGCAGCTTGGCCCGCGGCTTGAACTTGCCTTCCGCAGCGCTCCAGGAGCCTTCCTTGGAATGCACACCACCGTTCTCGGCCACCGGGCCTTCCGTCACCCAAGCGGGCAGCGGTGCGCTCGAAAGCGTCTTGCCATCGGCGATGTCAGCCGAAATCCATTCGGCGACCTGCTTCCAGCCAGCCGCTTGCCACAGCTCGAACGGGCCTTGGCTGGTGCCGAATCCCCAGCGCATGGCGAAGTCGATCTCGCGCGCGGTGTCGGCCACGGTGTTCAGGTGCACGGCGGCGTAGTGGAAGCCATCGCGAAGGATGGACCACAGGAACTGGGCCTGCGGGTTGGTCGACTCGCGCAGCAGCTTGATGCGATCCGCCGCGGGCTTCTTCAGCATGCGGGCCACGATCTCGTCGGCCTTCTTGCCGCCGGCGACATATTCACCGGTGGCGAAGTCCAGGCGCTGGATGTCCTTGCCGACCTTCTTGTAGAAGCCGGCGCCGCTCTTCTGGCCGAGGGCGCCCTTCTCGATCAGGCCGGCCAGCACCTTGGGCGTGGCGTAGGTGCTGTAGAAGGGGTCGTCCTTCAGGTTGTCCTGCATCGTCTTGACGACGTGGGCCATGGTGTCCAGGCCCACCACGTCGGCGGTGCGGAAGGTGCCACTCGAGGCGCGGCCGAGCTTCTTGCCCGTCAGGTCGTCGACCACGTCGACGGACAGGCCGAACTTCTCGGCCTCGATCATCGTGGCCATCATGCCGGCGATGCCGACGCGGTTGGCCACGAAGTTGGGCGTGTCGTTGGCGCGCACGACGCCCTTGCCCACGGCCGTGGTCACGAAGCTCTCGAGTTGATCGATCACTTCCGGACGCGTGGTCGGCGTGTTGATCAGCTCCACCAGGTACATGTAGCGCGGCGGGTTGAAGAAATGGATGCCGCAGAAGCGCGGCTTGATTGCTTCGGGCAGCACTTCGCTGAGCTTGGTGATCGACAGGCCCGAGGTGTTCGAGGCCACGATGGCATGCGGTGCGACGAAGGGAGCGATCTTGGTATACAGATCGAGCTTCCAGTCCATGCGCTCGGCGATGGCCTCGATGATCAGGTCGCAGTCTTTCAGCAGCTCCAGGTGCTCTTCATAGTTGGCCTGCTGGATCAGCGCGGCGTTCTCGGGCACGCCGAGCGGCGCCGGCTTGAGCTTCTTCAAACCCTCGACGGCCTTGGTGACGATGCCGTTCTTCGGCCCCTCTTTCGCGGGAAGGTCGAACAGCACGACCGGCACCTTGACATTGACCAGATGGGCAGCGATCTGCGCGCCCATCACGCCAGCGCCGAGCACGGCGACTTTGCGGACTTGGAATCGACTCACGGAAGTTCTCCTGAAATTCTGAAAGGCTTTCTTTACTCGACGCGCACCCAGACCTGGGTGCGGTAGATGAAAGCGACATAGCCGCGCATCTCCATGCGCTTGCCACCATCGACCGGCTTCAGCCGGGTCTTGTAGGTCTTGCCGTTGTTGGGGTCGAGGATCTCGCCACCGCCCCACAAGCTCTTGTCGTCTGCGTCCTGCTTGACGCCACGGATGATCTGCAGGCCCACCACCGGCTTGTCCTTGCGGTCGTCCTTGCACTGGTCGCACTTGCCATCGGCCTTTGCGGCATCAAAGATCTTTTCGATGGTGCCGGTGTAAACGCCGTCTTTCTCAGTGATGCGCACCAGTGACTTCTCGGTCTTGCCGTCGTCGTCTATGGTCTTCCACAGGCCCACGGGCGTGGCCTGGGCGGCAGCGAGGCTGCTCAGGAGGCTCAGAGCGGCGGCGGTGATCAGTGCTTTCATCGGTGGTGTCTCCTGGTGTTGTAGCGGCCCGCATCTGTGGCGGGCCTGGGATCAATGAGGCAAGGACGCAAAAAGCTTGCGCAAGGATCAGAACAGCGCTTCGTCCATCTCCATCAGCGGGTTGAGGCCGGCACGGCAGCTGCGAATCAGCGATGCCGTCTCCGGCAGCAGCTTCGCAAAATAGAAGCGAGCCGTCGAGAGCTTGGCGGTGTAGAACGGGTCGCCGCTGTCCTTCTTTTGCAGGGCCACCTTGGCCATGCGGGCAAAGAAGTAGGCGAACGTCAGGTGGCCCACCACGCGCAGGTAGTCCACGGCGGCGGCGCCGACTTCATCCGGGTTGCCGAAGGCCTTCATGCCGATCTCGGTGGTCAGCTTGGTGACCTTGTCGCCGAGGTCCGCCAGCGGGTTGATGAACTCCTGCATGGCTTCATCGGTGCCCTCGTCTTCCACGAAGGTGGCGATCTTCTTGCCGAACTTCTTCAGCGTGGCGCCGTTGTTGCCGAGGATCTTGCGGCCCAGCAGGTCCAGCGACTGGATCGTGTTGGTGCCCTCGTAGATCATGTTGATGCGGGCGTCACGGACGAACTGCTCCATGCCCCACTCGTGGATGTAGCCATGGCCGCCGAACACCTGCATGCAGTGCGAGGTGGCGATCCAGCCGTTGTCGGTGATGAAGGCCTTGATGATGGGCGTCAGCAGGGCGACTTCAGCTTCGCATTCCTTGCGCTCGTCTTCGTCGTCCGAGCTCAGGGCCTTGTCCAGCTGCAGGCCGACATAGGTGTTCAGCGCGCGGCCGCCTTCGGCGTAGGCACGGGCGGTGAGCAGCATCTTGCGCACGTCGGGGTGCACGATGATGGGGTCGGCTGCCTTGTCGGGCGCCTTCGGGCCCGACAGCGAGCGCATCTGGATGCGGTCCTTGGCGTAGGCCACGGCGTTTTGATACGCCACTTCGGTCAGGCCCAGCGACTGGTTGCCCACGCCCAGACGGGCTGCATTCATCATCACGAACATCGCTGCCAGGCCCTTGTTGGGCTGGCCGACCATCGTGCCCACGGCGCCGTCCAGCACCATCTGGCAGGTCGAGTTGGCGTGGATGCCCATCTTGTGCTCGAGGCCTCCGCAATAGATGCCATTGCGCTCGCCCAGCGAGCCATCGGCATTCACATTGAACTTGGGCACGACGAAGAGCGAGATGCCCTTGGAGCCGGCCGGTGCGTCCGGCAGGCGGGCCAGCACCAGGTGGATGATGTTGGCGGCCATGTCGTGCTCGCCAGCCGAGATGAAGATCTTGGCGCCGGTGATCTTGTAGGTGCCGTCTGCCTGCGGCTCGGCCTTGCTGCGCAGCAGCCCCAAGTCGGTGCCGCAATGCGGCTCGGTCAGGCACATGGTGCCGGTCCATTCGCCGCTGGTCAGCTTGGGCAGGTAGGTGGCCTTCTGCTCCGGGGTGCCGTGGGCATGCAGGGCTTCATAGGCGCCGTGGCTCAGGCCCGGATACATGGTCCAGGCCTGGTTGGCCGAATTCAGCATCTCGTAGAAGGCCTGATTCACGATGACTGGCAGGCCCTGGCCGCCGTACTCCGGATCACAGCCGAGAGCCGCCCAGCCACCTTCCACGTACTTGGCATAGGCTTCCTTGAAGCCCTTGGGCGGGGTCACTTCGTGCGTGGTCTTGTCCAGCTTGCAACCTTCGGCGTCGCCGGAGAGGTTCAAGGGCATCAGCACCTCGGCGGCGAACTTGCCACCTTCTTCCAGGATGGCGTTGATGGTGTCCGCATCCGTATCGGCATGAGCCGGCAGCAGCTTCAGCTCGTCGACGACGTTCAGCACTTCGTGCATCACGAACTGCATGTCGCGCAGTGGCGGGTTGTACTGGGGCATGGTGGCTCCTCGGTTTGAATCTGGGGGTCAGGACCGCTTTTTGCCGGCGGTCGGTTCGGACTTTTGCGCGGCGGCGTCGGCTTTCAGGCCGGCCGGCGTTGCATAGAACTGGACGATGCGCTCGAAGCCCACACCGGCACGCGGCAAGGCGCCCGGGCTGCGCATGAAGCGCGCATCGTGATGAAGGGAAAGTATCAGGCCGTGCAGTTCAAACAGGATCTGCTCGACGTCGGCCGCCTCCTGCAGATGACCGACCTGCTTGGCCAGCACAATGGCCTTGTGCAGAGCGCCGTGCCAGGCTTGGACCATGGTGACCAGGGCATCGCGCACCGGGCCGGGCCGGTCGTCGAACTCGACGGCGCCGCTGATATAGATGCAGCCCGAATCGATTTCCACCGAGACGCGGCGCACCCAGCGCTCATAGAGCCCACGCAGGCGCGGCAGGCCACGCACTTCGCGGATCGCCGGAAAGAACACCTCTTCCTCGAACTTGGCGTGATACTCGCGCACCACGGCGATCTGCAGTTCCTCGCGCGAGCCGAAATGGGCAAACACGCCGGACTTGCTCATCTTGGTCACATCGGCCAGGGCGCCGATCGACAGGCCCTCCAGCCCCATGTGCGAGGCCAGGCCCAGCGCAGCCTCCAGGATGGCGGCACGGGTCTGCTGGCCCTTCTGCAGCGAGCGGGCCACGCGACGCGGGGCGCTGGCGGCTTTGGGCGGGTTGGACGGCAGGGCTGACACGGCAGGATGGATCCGGGAAGCGGGGCTCGGGCCCGAATAATAAAACGAACGGTCGTTCTATTTTGCAGAAAGCCGATCAAGCTGCCGCATGGAATCCGTGCATTTTTTAGGGGATGGCGCCTAGCCGGGCCCAGCCCAGGCGCACATGCCCCGGCCGCTCTTGACCATTTGATGACCCCGGGCCGTGGCATTTGCAGCGGCACGACAGGCCGCATGCTCATGGCTGCTGCTATTGAGTCAGCGCGCACTCTTGCAGTACGCTGCGGCCCAGGAGGTTCACGCTGTGGATGTTCTGCAACTGGATGTCTCGGGCCGTCCGCAGGCCTGGATCACGACCAAGGAAGCCGCCGTGATCTATGCCAGCGATGGCATTGCCTGGACGCTCGGCGACCCCTGCCAGGTGATGCGCGGCGGCCTGCAGCGCCGCACGGGCATGCAGTCCCGCATCGAGGTGCACCCCATCATCGCGGTGCGCGGGGCCGTCCCCAGCCGGGCCTGGCGCCAGACGCCGGCCTTGACCAATCCCAAGCTCTTCACACGCGACCGCCAGGTCTGCGCTTACTGCGGCCACCGCCACCACAGCGAAGACCTGACCCGTGAGCACATCATCCCGACCTCGCGCGGCGGCGCGGACAGCTGGATGAACTGCATCACCGCCTGCCGAGGCTGCAACGGACGCAAGGGTGCGCGCCTGCCCGAAGAGGCTCATATGAGCCTGCTCTACCTGCCCTATGTGCCCAGTCTGCACGAGGACATGATCCTGCGTGGCCGCCGCATCCTGGCCGATCAGATGGAGTTCCTGCTGGCCAGCGTGCCGCGCTCCAGCCGGCTCTATGCCTGAAGTCATGGCGCATCCGTAAAGACTTGTAAGTCGGTCAACGGGCGCAAAATGAGTGCCGTTGGGGGCGCGTGACCCCTCGGAGCTCTCCCATGAAATTCCTCATTTCCGCCCTGACGCTTGCCGCCGTAGCCACGCTCTCGGCCTGCTCGACGACCAATCCGGACGTGGTCCAGCGCGGCGACGCGCAGCGCCTATCGCTGGTGCAGGACGCCACCGTGCTGTCGGTACGCCCTGTTGTTGTCGATGGCACGCAGAGCGGCATCGGCGGCACAGCCGGCGCAGTGACCGGCGCCATAGCCGGCTCCTCAGTCGGTGGCCGCCGTGAAGGCCAGATCGTTGGCGTGATCGGCGCCGTGGCCGGAGCCGTCATCGGCAATGCCATTGAACGCAATGCCACCCGAGAAGAAGCCATCGAGATCCTGCTGCAGATGCGCAACGGCGAGCGCCGCTCGGTGGTCCAGGCCAAGGGCGAAGAGCACTTCGCCCCCGGCGAGCCGGTGATCCTCACCACCACCGGTGGCAAGACACGCGTCACTCGGGCCCCGGTCGTGCAGCAAAGCGCCACCACGCCCGCTCGTTAATCAGCAGGCGCCGAGAAGGCGCCTCATGGTTGAATGGCCGCTCCCTCAGCAAAGACGGAGCGGCTTTCACCATGGCAGCAGGCGCAAACAAGGTTCTGGTCGCACAAGGTGGCGGCCCGACGGCGGTGATCAACCAGTCCCTGGCCGGCGTCGTGCTTGAAGCGCGGCGGCATCTTGGCATCGAACGGGTCTATGGCGCCCGCCACGGCGTGCGCGGCATCATCAATGAAGACTTCGTCGATCTCACCTCCGAGACCAGCCACAACCTGGAGCTGATCGCCGCCACGCCCTCCTCCGCGCTGGGCTCGACGCGAGACAAACCCGACATCGCCTACTGCCAGCAGATCTTCAAGGTCCTGCAGGCGCACGGCATCGGCTACTTTTTCTACATCGGCGGCAACGATTCGTCGGACACCGTGCGCATCGTCAGCGAGGAGGCGGCCAAGGCCCGCTACCCACTGCGCTGCGTCCACATCCCGAAGACGATAGACAACGACCTGGTCGGCAACGACCACACGCCCGGCTTCCCATCGGCGGCGCGCTTCGTGGCCCAGGCTTTTGCCGGTGCCAACCTCGACAACGCCTCCCTGCCCGGCATCTACCTCGCCGTGGTGATGGGCCGCCACGCAGGCTTCCTCACTGCGGCCTCGGCCCTGGGCAAGAAATTCCCCGATGACGGCCCGCACCTGATCTACCTGCCCGAGCGCGTTTTCTCGCTGGAGAAGTTCCTGGCTGATGTGAAAGCGACATACGAGCGCTACGGCCGCTGCGTGATCGCGGTCTCGGAAGGCATCCACGACGCCTCCGGCGAGCCGATTGCCGCTCAGCTCGCCAAGGACCTGGAACGCGATGCCCACGGCAACGTGCAGCTCTCGGGCTCGGGCGCGCTCGCCGATCTGCTGTGCGAGGAGATCAAGAGCAAGCTGAAGATCAAGCGCGTGCGCGGCGACACCTTTGGCTACTTGCAGCGCAGCTTTGTCGGCTGCGTGTCGGACGTGGATCAGCGCGAGGCCCGCGAAGTCGGCGAGAAGGCTGTGCAATACGCGATGTGGGGTGATGCAAGCGGGCGCACCTCAGGCTCGATCGCCATCAAGCGCACCGGTTTCTATTCGGTCGACTACGAGCTGCTGCCGCTGGATGCCGTGGCCGGCAAGACTCGCACCATGGAAGACGCCTTCATCAGCGAGAGCGGCACCGACGTGACCGATGCCTTCCGCATGTACCTGCGTCCACTGCTGGGGTCGGGCATGCCGGAGGCATTCCGGCTGCGGTCGAATCCGGTGTCAAAGGTGCTGGCTGGGAGCGACCCTCAGGGCCAAAGCAAAGGATCAGCCTAGAAGCGACCGCAAACCATGCGCCCAGACAGCGGCACCTGGCTCCAATCGGTCACCACATGTGTGCGAACAGCGGCGTCTCGACCAGCGGGAGGCCGGCCGCATGCCAAGCGTCAACACCGCCCCGGTACCAGTAAACGTGCTCGTAGCCCGCCTGCTTCAAGCGCAGCGCTGCATTCCATGACAGCCAGCACTCCCGGTTCGAGCAATAGCTGACGATGGGCGTGTCCTTGCGTGGCGCCAGGCTACGCATGGCAAGCAGGAACTGGCTGTCTATCACCTTGTTCAGCTCGCCCTGCTCCCAGCCACCGCCATAGATCCAGGTCGCCTTGGGCAGCGTGCTGCGGGTGAGGCTCCTGGAGTGCAGAACGTCCAAGACAACCAGGCGCTTCTCGGACTTGTAGAGCTTGACCAGGGCATCCGTCTCGATCCGCTCGGCACCGTCAGGCGCTGCCAGCGGCGTGAGGCCATGGACTTCCTTCCCCGGGCGCAAGCCCGCCGGGGTGGCGACCTGATAGTCGACCGCTTCGTCCGCAAAGCGCTTGCCACCAAGTCCTGCGGGAAGCTTGGCCACGGCCCTTGCAGACTCCTGAGCTGTCTTGGCATAGCTGCCAAACATCTCGGTCTTGTCCGCAAGCCAGATACGGCAAGGCACCTTGTGCTCCGCCAGGCAAGCCGACGACGCAACGCGGGCAGCCTCATCAACCGAGTTCCGCCCAAACACCGCCGAGAAGCGCTGACCGTCGGCGCTGACGACGAAAGCCTTGTGCTCAGCTGCGGGCACGAACTGCTTGAAATAGCCCTCCTTCGCAACCTCGGGAAGCTGTGGAGGGAACTTGGGCTGGGAAAACTGTGCCGAGGCCAGGGACGACAACGACAGGCCCGCCAGGCACATCACGGTCAGAGCTGCAAATCTCATCGTTGGCATGGGCGCGGCGGCCTGAAAGCAGGAAATCTTTGGTAGGCCGTGCAGGACTTGAACCTGCGACCAAAGGATTATGAGTCCTCTGCTCTAACCAACTGAGCTAACGGCCCCCGGGGAAGCGCGCGATTGTATAGGGCGGGCGAGGCCTACTTGCTGTGGGCCGACAAGGCCTGGCTGACCATGCGCGAGGTGATGTCGACGATCTGGATCATGCGGTCGTAGGCCATGCGGGTGGGGCCGATCACGCCGAGGGTGCCGACCACCTGGCCGTCGATTTCGTAGGGCGCAGAGACGACCGACAGTTCCTCATAGGGAACGACCTGGCTCTCGCCGCCGATGTAGATGCGCACGCCCTCGGCACGGCTAGAGACGTCGAGCAGGCGCATCAGCTGGGTCTTCTCCTCGAACAGGCCGAACAGCCGGCGCAGGCTGCCGAGGTCATTGCTGAAGTCCTGCACGGTCAGCAGATTGCGCTCGCCAGAGATGATCAGATGCTCCTCACTGCCAGCCATGGCGTCGGTGCCGGCCTGGACGGCGGCTTGCATCAGCAGGGCAATCTCGCCCCGCAGCTCGTCCACCTCGTTCTTCAGCCGCTCGCGCACCGCCTCCAGCGTGAGGCCGGCGTAATGGGCATTCAGACGATTGCTGGCCTCGGCCAGCTCAATCTGGCTCAGGTCCTGGGCGGTGAAAATCACGCGGTTCTGCACATCGCCGTCGGGCGAAACCATGATGACCAGCACGCGGCGGTCGCCCAGGCGCAAAAACTCGATGTGGTGAAAAACACTGGCCTTGCGCGGCGCGGTCACGACGCCGACAAAACTGGAAAGGTTGGACAGCAGATTGGCCGCGCTGGTGATCACGCGCTGCGGCTGGTCCGGCTGCAGCTGCTGCTCCAGCGGCTTCGCCTCCATCAGGCCGGGCTGGGCCGTCAGCATGGTGTCGACGAAGAGTCGGTAGCCGCGCGCCGTTGGGATGCGGCCGGCCGAAGTGTGCGGGCTGGCGATCAGGCCCAGCTCCTCGAGGTCGGCCATCACGTTGCGAATGGTGGCCGGCGAAAGCTCCAGACCCGAGGCCTTGGACAGGGTGCGGGAACCCACGGGCTGGCCGTCCGCGATATAGCGTTCGACCAGGGTTTTCAGCAGGGATTTGGAGCGCTCGTCCAGCATGCTTTCGATTGTACGGACCCTCGCCACGCCGCCTCTTCGGGACAAGCCCCTGTGGTGTAATTCCTCCCATGGCCAAGCGTTTTCGACATGTGGCAATCGTGGGCAAACATCAGGCGCGTGGCATACGCCCGCTGCTTGAGGAAATTGCCGAGTTCGTGACCGACCTGGGCCTCGACGTCTCGTTGGAGCTCGAGACGGCCGAGAACACCGGCATCACCGACTATGAGGCGCTCAGCCCCGACCAGCTTGGTGCGGATTGCGACCTGGCCATCGTGGTCGGCGGCGACGGCACCATGCTCGGCTTTGCCCGCCAGATGGCAAGACATGGCACCCCGCTGGTCGGCATCAACCAGGGCCGCCTGGGTTTCATCACCGACATCTCGATCGAGCATTTCCGCGAAGCGCTGGCGCCCATCCTCGCCGGCGACTACGAAATGGAGAAACGCGCTGTACTGGAAGGCGCGGTCTGGCGCGATGGCGAATCGATCTTCGAAGGCCTGGCGCTCAACGACGTGGTGGTGAGCCGCGGCGCCACCGCCAGCATGGTGGAGCTGCGGGTCCAGGTCGGCGAGGAATTCGTGGCCAATATGCGGGCAGACGGCGTGATCGTCTCCTCGCCCACCGGCTCCACGGCCTACTCGCTGTCGGCCGGCGGCCCCATCCTGCATCCGAGCATCGCTGGCTGGGTGCTGGTGCCCATCGCCTCGCATGCGCTGTCCAACCGCCCCATCGTGTTGCCCGACCAGGGCGGCGTGCTGCTCGAGATCGTGGCTGGCCGCGACGCTAGTGTGAACTTCGACATGCAGAGCCTCGCCAGTCTGCTGCACGGCGACCGCATCAGCGTGCGCCGCTCAGAGCACCAGGTCTGCTTCCTACATCCCAAGGGCTGGAGCTATTACGCCACGCTGCGTCGCAAGCTGCGCTGGTATGAGGGAGTGGCCTGATGCTGCGCCGCCTGTCGCTCAGAGATTTCGTCATCGTTCCCAGCCTCGAGCTGGACTTCGCCGCCGGCTTTGCCGCGCTCACCGGCGAGACCGGCGCCGGCAAGTCCATCCTGATCGATGCATTGCAGCTGGCGCTAGGCAGCCGGGGCGATGCAGGCGTGGTGCGCGAGGGCGCGGCCCGAGCCGAGATCACCGCCGAGTTCGACCGCCCGGCCAGCCTTTTCGTCTGGCTCGATGAAGCCGGCTTCGATGCCGAATCCGACAGCCTGCTCTTCCGGCGCGTGATCGATGCGCAAGGCAAGAGCCGCGCCTGGATCAACGGCAGCGCCGCCACCGTGGCCCAGCTGCGCGAGCTGGCCGATCACCTGGTGGACATCCACGGCCAGCATGCCTGGCAAGGCCTGACCCGCGCGCCTTCAGTGCGTGCGCTGCTCGATGCTTACGCCGGCTTGAGCACCGCAGCACTTGGCAAGTCCTACGGTGATTGGCGCGCCGCCAGCGAGAAGCTGGAAGCGGCGCAGAGCCGCTCGGCCGAGCTCGCACGCGAACATGAGCGCCTGGCCTGGCAGATCACCGAGCTGGACCGACTCGCGCCGGGCGAGCAGGAATGGGAAGAGCTGAATGGCGAGCACCAGCGCCTGTCACACGCCGCCTCGCTGATGGATGCCGCGCGCGGCGCGCTGGATGCGCTGAGCGAAGCCGACACCAGCGCCGAGCGCCTGACCGAGCGCGCGCTAGATGGCTTGCAAGCCGTGCTGGGCTACGACCCACGCCTGCAAGGCGCCGTCGAGGCCCTGCAAGGCGCACAGGCGCAGATGCAGGACGCCGTCCACACCCTGAGTTCCTACCTGCATGGCGCCGAGCAGGAGCCCGAGCGGCTGCAGCAGCTGGACGAGCGCCTGTCGGCCTGGATGCAGATGGCACGCCGCTACCGCCGGCCGCCGGCCGAGTTGCCCGCGCTCTTGAATGAATGGAAGTCCGAGCTGCAGCAGCTCGAAGCTGCCACCGACCTGGCCGCACTGGAGCAGGCCCAGGCGGCCGCGCGCAAGGCCTTCGAGCAGGAAGCCAAGCGGGTCAGCGTGGCACGTGCCAAGGCGGCACCGCAGCTGTCGGCTGCCGTGAGTCAGGCCATGCAGCAGCTGGGCATGGCGGGCGGCCGCTTCGAGATCGCGCTGCTGCCGCAGGAGCAGCCGCAGAGCTTCGGTCTCGAATCGGCGGAATTCCTGGTCGCGGGCCATGCGGGCAGCACGCCGCGGCCCTTGGCCAAGGTGGCCTCGGGCGGCGAGCTCTCGCGCATCGCGCTGGCCATTGCCGTCACCACCTGCCAGCTCGATGGCCAGGCCGCCGGCACGCTGATCTTTGACGAAATCGATGCCGGCGTCGGCGGCGCCGTGGCCGAGACTGTGGGCCGGCTGATGAAGCAGCTGGGCCGCTCGTCCCAGGTGCTGGCCGTCACCCACCTGCCCCAGGTTGCCGCCTGTGCCGACCAGCATTACGTGGTGTCCAAGGCCTTGCACCAGGGCGTCACCTGCAGCGATGTGCAGCCGGTCGCCGGCGAGGCCCGCGTGGCCGAGATCGCCCGCATGCTGGGCGGCGAACGTCTTTCTTCCACCAGCCTCGCGCATGCGCAGGAGATGCTGACGCTCTCCGCCAAGCCGGCCAAGGCCGCCAAATCATGATCAGCACCAGCCCCGCTCCCTTGATCGACATCGGCGTGAGCCCCACCGGCGCGGCCGACCTGGTGCTGCTCACCGGCATGTCGGGTGGCGGCAAGTCCGTGGCCATGCATGCGCTGGAAGACGCCGGTTTCTTCTGCGTGGACAACCTGCCGCCCGAGCTGCTGCCGCAGTTCCTGATGCTGGAAGAGCGCCGCGGCAAGCGCCGCGTGGCGATTGCCGTCGACGTGCGCAGCGCGGGCTCGCTGCCGCATCTGCTGCCGCTGATCAAGCAGTTGCGCAGCGAGGGCACGGCCGTGCGCTCGATCTTCCTGGATGCCAACACCGAGGCGCTGATGCGGCGCTTCTCCGAGACGCGCCGCCCTCATCCGCTGCGTCAGGACGAGAACTCGCTGGACGACAACCACCGCGCCCTGCTCGACGCCATTCAGCTGGAGCGCGAACTGCTGGCCGCGCTGCGGGTCGAGTCCACCGTCATCGACACCAGCCTCCTGCGCCCAGCCCAGCTGCGCGCATGGGTGCGAGACCTGGTGGCGGTCAAGGGCGAATCGCTGACCCTGGTGTTCGAATCATTCGCCTTCAAGCACGGCGTGCCGAGCGACGCCGATTTCGTCTTTGACGTGCGCGTGCTGCCCAACCCCTACTACGACCGCGAATTGCGGCCACTCACCGGCCGCGACAAACCGGTGGCCGAGTACCTGGAAGACCAGCCCGAGGTGCGATTGATGCTGGCACAGATCGGCGCCTTCATCGGCCAGTGGCTGCCGGCCTTTGCGGCCGACCAGCGCAGCTACCTGACCATTGCCATCGGCTGCACCGGAGGCCAGCACCGCTCGGTCTATCTGGTGGAGACGCTGACGCGCCAGTTCGCCTATCACGGCCAGGTGCTCAAGCGGCACCGCGAACTGGACTACCGCTAAAGGCTCAGCCCGCCTGCCGCGACTGCGCGCCCGAGAACAGCATCGCCAGCAGGACCGCGGAGGCGATGGGCGTGAACACGATGAGCAGCAGCAGCCAGGGCATCATGCGCCGGCCGCTGATCTTGAGGCACTGGGCCATGAAGACCAGATGGGCGAGCCAGCCGCCCGCAATGCCGAGGCTCAGCATCGTGGCTTTCACGGCCGAGATCTCTTCATCGCCACCATTCGCGACCACCAGCAGGCCCAGGCACGCGCCGGCCACCAGCAGGGCGATCAGGGCCCACTCAACCGCATTCTTCAGGGCAGGATTCATGGCTCGCTCGTCTCCTCAGGCCAGCAATTTCTTCAGCGGCGCCGGCAGGGCATAGCTCGCCAGCCGCTCACGCGCCACCCATTGTCCTTCGGCCATGGCGGCATGGCCATTGGTCAGCATCGCCCGGCGAGGATGCAGCACCCAGTCGAAATGCGTCAGCGCATGTTCGATGCGCGGCAGCACTTCGGGCTCGCCCTCCAGGTCTCGCGTGGCCTGCTTGAGCGCAGCCTCGTCATCGAACAGCGGCAGCGTCCACAGCCCGGCCCAAACGCCGGTCTCGGGCCGCTGCTGCAAGAGCACCTCGCCGGCCGGGTTCTCCAGCCACAGCCACCAGTTCTCGCGCCGACCGCGCTTGAGCTTGCGGGTCCTGACCGGGTAGCGCTCGGCCTCGCCGGCCGCGCGCGCGGCGCAGAGCTCGGAGGCCGGGCACAGCAGGCATTGAGGCGAGCGGGTCGAGCAGATGCTGGAGCCCAGGTCCATCAGGCCTTGCGTGTAGGCCGTGATGCCCTCCGTCGGCAGCAAGGCCTCGGCGTGGCGCCACAACAGCTTCTCCTGCGCGCTGCTGGCCAGGTCGCCATCGAAAGCCAGCAGGCGCGACAGCACCCGCTTCACGTTGCCATCGAGAATGGCCACGCGCTCGCCGAAGCAGAAGGCGGCGATGGCGGCAGCGGTAGAACGCCCGATGCCGGGCAACTCAGCCAGCTCCGCCGCCGTCCGCGGAAAGGCGCCATCGGCCCGCGCCGCCACCACCACGGCGCAGCGGTGCAGGTTGCGCGCCCGGCTGTAGTAGCCGAGGCCCTGCCACATGGCCAGTACTTCGTCGAGCGAAGCAGCAGCCAGGTCAGCCACCGTGGGGAAGCGCTGCAGAAAGCGCTGGTAGTAGGCCAGCACCGTCGTCACCTGGGTCTGCTGCAGCATGATTTCGCTGAGCCAGACGCGGTAGGGGTCCTGCGTGTTCTGCCAGGGCAGCTCATGCCGCCCGTGCTTGCGCTGCCAGGCCACCAGCAAGGGGCCGAAGTCCAGCGGCAGGTTCGTCGTCGTCATCGGTTTCAGCGTTTCTGGCATGAGGGACAAAAGAAGGTGGAACGCTGGCCCTGGACGATGCGCTTGATCTTGCTCCCGCAGCGCAGGCAGGCCAGGCCTTCGCGGCCGTAGACCTCGGCCTGCATCTGGAAGCTGCCGGCCACGCCATGGGCATCCTTGAAGTCCCGCAGCGTGGTGCCGCCGGCCTCCAGCGCCTGCGCCAGCACGGCGCGCACCGCATCGGCCAGGCGGGCGCAGCGGGGGCGGCTGAGCTTGTGGGCAGGGGTGCGAGGGTCGATGCCGGCGCGGAACAAGGCTTCGCAGGCGTAGACATTGCCGGCGCCGACGACGATGTCTCCGGCCAGCAGCGCCAGCTTCACCGCCACCTTGCGGCCGGCCAGGCCGGCATGCAGGTGGGCGCCGTCGAAGCGGGCGTCGAAGGGCTCCAGGCCCAGGTTGGAAAGCAGCTTGGCGGCAGGGTCATCTTCCAGCGAGGGCGACCACACGACGGCGCCAAAGCGGCGCGGATCGGTCAGGCGCAACACGCCCCGATCGGTGCGCAGATCGAAATGGTCATGCGGCCCCGGCTCGGCCGCCGTGGCCGAGAAATTCAGCGAGCCCGACATGCCCAGGTGCATCAGCAAACCGCCCTGCCCCAGCGGCAGCCACAGGTACTTGCCCCTGCGCTGAGCCTGCCCGACCCACTCGCCGCGCAGCTGTGCAGGCTCGATGCCGAGTGGCCAGCGCAGCGGCTTTCCGAGGCGCACAGACTCGACCCGCGCACCGGCAATGGCGTCGGCAAACGAACGGCGGGTGACTTCAACCTCGGGCAATTCAGGCATGGCGGGCATGATAAATGTCGGCTTTACAGAGCGTCCCTAGAATGGGTCGCAACCCGGCCTCCCTGAGGAGCATCCAGCAATGCCCAAGACTCCCGCCCTGCACAAGCTCGCCCTGTGCACCGCCCTGCTCGCCAGCAGCTTCGCGGCTCGCGCCAACACCGTGCCGCCGCCGAACTCCGACATGGATGCGCCGCTGTTCTATCAGCTGCTGGTCGGCGAGATGGAGCTGCGTTCGGGCAAGCCTGGCGTGGCCTTCCAGGTGCTGCTGGACGCCGCCCGCCGCACCGGCGACGAGGCGCTGTTCCGCCGCGTCGTCGACATTGCTCTGCAGGCCCGCGCCGGCGACGAAGCGCTGCAGGCGGCTCGCGCCTGGGCCGATGCCGTGCCCGAGTCGATGGAAGCGCAGCAGATGACGCTGCAACTGGTGACCCTCTTGAATCGCCCAGCCGATGCCACGGCCCCGCTGCGGTCGCTGCTGGCCCTGACACCGGAAGACCAGCGCGTGGGCGTGCTGGCCTCGCTGCCGCGGCTGTTCCAACGCTCACCCGAACCCAAAAAGGTGCTGGCCGCCGTGGAGCCTGTGCTGCAAGAACAAGCCCGTGTGCCAGCCACGCGGCTGATGGCCTTGCTGGTCAACGGCCGGCTCGCTTCGGTGGCCGCCGAAACCGGGCGGGCCCTGGAACTGTTGCGCGAGGCATCCAAGGTGGCGCCGGACGCCGACGAGCCCTCGCTGCTGGCCCTGGAGCTGATGCAGGCGAGCAAGGAGGCCGAGGGGGTGGTCACCGACTACCTGGCCAGCCATCCCGACAGCCATTCGCTGCGCCAGGCCTATGGCCGCGCGCTCGCCCGTTCACAGCGCAGCGCCGATGCGGCGCGCGAGTTCCGCGTCGTCACGCAGCGCTCGCCCGAGCTGTCTTCGGCCTGGTACGCGCTCGGCGCCTTGGAGCTGGACCTGCACCATCCGGAGGCGGCAGAACTCGCGCTGACCGAGTTCCTCAAGCGCATCGAGCAATCGCCCAACGCCAAGGAATCCGACGTCCAGGAAGCCCAGCAGCAGGCCTGGCTGCAGCTCGCCCAGGCGGCCGAGATGCGCCGCGACTACAAGGCCGCCGAGGCCTGGCTGGCCAAGGTCGACAACCCGCAGCGCCTCACCGAGACGCAGTACCGCCGCGCCTCGCTGCTGGCCCGCCAGGGCAAGATCGATCAGGCCCGCAAGCTGATCCAGGCCCTGCCCGAGACCCGCGACGAAGAGGCCCGCGCGAAGTTCATCGCCGAGGCCCAGTTGCTGCGCGAAGCCCAGCAATGGAAGCTCGCCTACGAGGTGCTGGAGCAGGCCAACAAGCGTTTCGACGGTGATGTGGACCTGCTGTACGAGCAATCGATGGCCGCCGAGAAGCTGGGGCGAGTGGACCAGATGGAAGCTCTGCTGCGCCGAGTGATCGAGCTGAAGCCTGAGCACTATCACGCCTACAACGCCCTCGGCTATTCGCTGGCCGATAGGGCTGAGCGCCTGCCGGAGGCGCGGGAGCTGATCGCCAAGGCCCTGGAGTACGCGCCGAACGAGCCCTTCATCGTCGACAGCATGGGCTGGATCGAATACCGCATGGGCAACCACGAGGCGGCGCTGAAATTCCTGCGCCAGGCCTACCAGTCGCGCCCCGACGCCGAGATCGCCGCCCATCTGGGCGAGCTGCTGTGGGTCACCCAACAGCAGGACGAGGCGCGCCGCGTGTGGGCCGAGGGCGCTAAGCGCGACCCTGGCAACGAGGCGCTGCGCGAGACGCAGTCCCGGCTCAAGGCCAAGCCCTGATGCTGCGTCGACTGATCGCTGCGGCGCTGGCCGCAGCCCTGGTCGGCTGCGCCAGCATCGACGACAAGCCCCCGCCGCTGCCCGCGCAGGCCGATGCCCTGCAGTTCAGCGGCAAGCTCAGCGTCAAGGTCACCGGGCGCGACCAGGGCGGCAGCGGCAGCTTCGATCTGCAAGGCACGCCACGCGCCGGCCAGTTGGAGCTCAGCAGCCCACTGGGGCAGTTGATCGCCCGCGCCCGATGGGACGGCCAATCGGTACTGCTTCAGACGCCCAAGGAGCAGCGCCGCTACCCCGACCTGGACAGCCTCACGCAAGACCTGCTGGGCGAGGCTATTCCGGTGGCCGCGCTGTTCGACTGGCTGCGTGGACGGCCCTGGCCCGATGCGCCGAGCCAGGCGCTGGAAGGCGATACCAAGGGCTTCAGGCAGTTGGGCTGGACCGTAGACCTGGGCGGCTTTGCAGAGAAGGGGCTGATCGTCGCGCGACGCGGCGAGCCCAGCGAGGTGGTGCTGCGCGCCCGGCTCGAATCGCCCGGCACGGGACAATGAGGCCATGCGCGCGATCTATGACGTCCCGGCTCCGGCCAAGCTGAACCTGTTCCTGCATGTGGTCGGCAAGCGCCCCGACGGCTATCACCTCTTGCAATCGATCTTCGCCTTGATCGACTGGGCCGACACTCTGCATTTCGAGCGCCGCGACGATGGCGCCCTGCACCGGCACGACAGCGGCGACACCCTGCCGCCGGACGATCTCTGCCTGCGCGCCGCTCGTGCATTGCAAGCGCAGAGCGGCTGCACGATAGGCGCAGACATCCACATCGAGAAGCGCCTGCCCGCCGGCGCTGGCATGGGCGGCGGATCCTCCGACGCCGCCTCCACGCTGCTGGCGCTGAACCGGCTGTGGGGACTGAACTGGCCTTTGTCAAAGCTGCTGTCGCTGGGCCTGAGCCTCGGCGCGGACGTGCCCTTCTTCCTGGGTGGCACACACGCCTTCGTCGAAGGCATAGGCGAGGTGCTGCATCCGATCTCGCTGCCCGAGCAGCGGTACGCGGTCGTGAAACCACCCCAGAGCATCGCCACCAAGGAGATTTTTTCGAGCCCCCTCTTGGCAAGATCAAATTCTGTGGCTATAGTAGCGGGCTTTCCTGCACACAACAGCAGCGAGCTTCAAGGCAAGAATTTCGGTCGCAATGACTTGCAACCAGCCGCCGAAGCACTCTGCCCCGAAGTGGTTCAGGCCCTGCAGATTTTGCAGAGCAAATTCGGCAACAGCCGGATGACCGGATCGGGCAGCGCGGTGTTTGCCAGAGTGGATGGGAAAGAAGGTACGGACCGTCAGCCCATGACGTTCGCAGAGGGTCTACCCTCTGGATGGGTTGCTAGAATGTGCCGCAGTTTGAAGGTTCACCCGCTACGCGGTTGGGCTGACAACTGAGCAAGTTATAGGGTGCTGCAGCTCTGCAGTGTCCTGTGTAGGGGCGTCGCCAAGTTGGTTAAGGCATCGGATTTTGATTCCGACATGCGCAGGTTCGAATCCTTCCGCCCCTGCCAAATTTTTTCATCTCCGGGACCCGCAGGGCTGGCCGCGGGGCCACTGACCTAAAGGATGGCCCGCTCGTGCTGCTCAACACCGTCCTCTTCACGGGTAACGCCAACCCGGTCCTCTCCCAAGAAATCGCCACCCATCTGGGGCTCGAACTCGGCAAGGCCGTGGTCGGTCGCTTCTCCGATGGCGAGGTGACGGTCGAGATTCAGCAGAACGTCCGCGCCCGCGACGTCTTCGTGGTTCAGCCCACCTGCGCGCCGACCAACGAAAACCTGATGGAACTGCTGATCATGGTCGATGCCCTGAAGCGCGCCAGCGCTCGCCGCATCACCGCCGTGATCCCCTACTTCGGCTATGCCCGCCAGGACCGCCGCCCGCGTTCCACCCGCGTGCCGATCTCGGCCAAGGTCGTGGCCAACCTGCTGGAAACCGTCGGCGTCGAGCGCGTGCTCACGATGGACCTGCACGCTGACCAGATCCAGGGCTTCTTCGACATTCCGGTCGATAACATCTATGCCTCGCCGGTCCTGCTGTCGGACCTGAAGGCCCGCAACTATTCCGACCTGGTGGTCGTGAGCCCCGACGTCGGCGGCGTGGTGCGCGCCCGTGCACTGGCCAAGCAGCTCGGCTGCGACCTGGCCATCATCGACAAGCGCCGTCCGGCCGCCAACGTCTCCGAAGTGATGCACGTGATCGGCGAGATCGACGGCCGCAACTGCGTGATCATGGACGACATGATCGACACCGCCGGCACGCTGGTGAAGGCGGCCGAGGTGCTGAAGGACCGCGGCGCCAAGAGCGTGTTCGCCTATTGCACCCACCCCATCCTGTCGGGCCCGGCCATTGAGCGCATCTCGAAGTCGCAGCTCGACGAAGTCGTGATCACCAACACCATTCCGCTGAATGACGCGGCCAAGGCCTGCGGCAAGATCCGCCAGCTGTCGGTGGCCTTCCTGTTCGCCGAGACGATCCGCCGCATCTCTGACGGCGAGTCGGTCACTTCTCTGTTTAGCGAGCAGAACAACAATTTCTAAGAATCTGTCGCCTCGGCGCAAGCCGGGGTGGCCGTAAAGCCGCAGCGGCAACGCTGCAATTCACGGGCAAACCTGGTCGCGGGTGCCCATCCATTGTTTGGAGTCTGTTATGAACTTTGTCGCTTTTGAGCGCAAGCTGCAGGGGACCGGAGCGAGCCGCCGCCTGCGTATCGCGGGCAAGGTCCCCGGTATTGTTTTTGGTGCCGGCGAACCCGCCATGATCGAACTCGATCACAACGCACTGTTCCACGCCCTGAAGAAGGAAGCTTTCCACAGCTCCATCCTCGACATGGAACTGAACGGCGTCGTGTCCAAGGTGCTGCTGCGTGATTTCCAGATGCACCCGTACAAGCCGCAAGTGCTGCACATCGACTTCCAGCGCGTCGACAGCACGACCAAGATCACCAAGAAGGTGCCCCTGCACTTCATCGGTGAAGAGAACTCGGTCGCCGTCAAGACCGACAAGTGCACGGTCAACCACGTGATCACCGAGCTGGCCATCACCTGCCTGGCCCAGCAACTGCCTGAGTTCATCGAAGTGGACCTGAGCGGCCTGACCAAGGGTCACTCGCTGCACGTCAACGACATCAAGCTGCCGGAAGGCATCAAGGTCGTGACGCACGGCAAGCCGAACCCGGTCGTCGCCACCCCGGTGGAACCGGCAGCGGAAGAAGTGATCGTTGTCGCCGCCGCTCCGGCCGCCGACGACAAGAAGGGCAAGAAGGGCAAGAAGTAATTCCTGCCCGAGCTTCAGCTCTCCTGAGGAAGGCCCTGCAATGCAGGGCCTTTTTCGTTCCTGCCACCACGATAATCCCTGCCCATGATTCGCTTGCTTGTAGGCCTCGGGAACCCGGGCTCCGAATACGAAGACACCCGCCACAACGCCGGCTTCTGGTGGATTGATGGACTGGCGCGTGGCCTCGGCACCTCGCTGCAGTTGGACCGCAACTATCACGGCCTCGTTGCCCGCGTGAACAACGCGCCCAGCGCGCCGGGCCCGATCTGGCTGCTGGAACCGATGACCTACATGAATGTGTCGGGCAAGTCGGTTGCGGCGCTGGCGCGCTTCTTCAAGATCGCACCCGAAGAGATCCTCGCCATCCACGACGAGCTCGACCTGCCGCCCGGTGAAATGAAGTTCAAGCAAGGCGGCGGCACCGGCGGCCACAACGGCTTGAAGGACATGCAGGCCCAGCTCGGCAGCGGCAATTTCTGGCGCCTGCGCCTCGGCATTGGCCATCCGGGCCATAAGGCCGAGGTGGCCAACTTCGTGCTGCGCAAGCCGCCGCTGGCCGAGCGCCAGGCGGTGGAAGACTGCATCGCCAAGTCCTACGAAGCCCTGCCGCTGATGCTGGCCGGCGACATGGCCAAGGCCTTGACCAAGATCCACGCCAAGCCACCTCGCCCAAAGCCGCCCAAGCCGCCAAAGGCAGACGCGACGCCGCCCTCTTCGCCCTCTCCTTCCACGCCAGAGACCACGCCATGAACAAGCCGCCGGTTGTTGCTCTGCTGTACCCCCTGCTTCTCGCAGTCCTCAGCGGCAGCGCCCCGGCGCAGACCCGTCCGCGCGAGGTGCCGGTCTATCGCTGCGGCCCCGATGGTCGCCAGCTGCAGGACAGCCCCTGTGCCGACAAGGCTTCGGCACCCGCCCAGGCCATACGCTTCGATCAACCCGCCAGCGCCCAACAACAGGCCGCGCGCGAGCAGGCCAAGGCCATTGAGCGCCAGGCCGACAAAATGGAACGCGAGCGCCTGCAGGCCGAGGCCTTGCAGCGCAAGCAGCAAATGGGAGCTGGCCACATCGATGGCCTGGCCTCGCCCGCCACCGAGCCAGCGTCGGGGCCGCATGCCAAGCAGCCGACCAAGAAGCCACTCAAGACACCCAAGGTCTTGCCCCAGCGCAACAAAGCCGCGCCCGCGCAGGGCGCGGCCTCGGCACCCCGCTAGAATCCAGCCCGTTGGTGCTCGCCTTTGGCATTCAAGCCAGGGCAGTTAAACGGGAATCAGAAGGTCAAGCTCCAGCGGAGCAAGGTCAACCTGAGCTGTCCCCGCAACGGTAAGTGGACGAAGCCGCCCGGCTTCCAGTTTCTGAACGACACATCCACTGGCGCAGCCGCGCTGGGAAGGATTCAGGAATGCGTGCCACCAGCCCGGATACCGGCCAACAGGTGGTGCGCGCTCGCCCAAAAGCGGCACAGCACCGATTCACAGGGGCCTGCGGGGAAGCTGGCCACTGGTTGTAATTCGGATCCCTTTCTCATGACTTCCACGACCCGACGCCAAGAGCGTCGTCTGCTGGCCGCGTGCACGCGCGCCACTCCCCTTGCGCTCGCCCTCATCGCCAGCCTGCCCGCCGCCGCTCAAAGCAGCGCCAACAAGCTGGATTCGGTGGTCGTCACCGCCACCCGCAGTCCGCAGCGCCTTGCCGATGTGCTGGCCGACGTGACCGTGCTGACCCGCGCCGACATCGAGCGTCAGGCCCTCGGCACGCTGGCTGACCTGCTGCGCGGCCAGGCCTGCTTCGAGATGGTCCGCACCGGCGGCCCCGGCGCGCAGACCTCGATGTTCCTGCGCGGCGCCGAGACGCGCCACACGACCGTGCTGATCGACGGCGTGCGCTTCGACTCGCAAGCCAGCAGCGGTGCCAGCTGGAACGCCATCCCACTGGCCCAGATCGAGCGCGTTGAAATCATCCGCGGCCCCGGCGCGGCGGTCTATGGCTCCGACGCCGTCGGCGGCGTGGTGCAGGTCTTCACCCGCAAGGGCGACGGCAAGCCGCAGGTCGAACTGGGCGTTGGTGCCGGCAACATGGGCCTGAAGAAGGTCGACGGCAGCGTCTTCGGCGCCACCGGCATGCTGGACTATGCAATCTCGCTGTCCAGCGAACGCAGCGATGGCTTCAACTCGCGCCCCACGACGGATGCAACCTACACGCCCGACGACGACGGCTACAAGACCACCAGCGGCAGCGCCCGCCTCGGCCTGCAGCTGAACAAGCAGCACCGCATCGAGCTGCTGGGCCTCAAGAACAAGATGGACGCGCAGTACGACGCGACCGCAAAGCCCAAGACCGACGACCGCACGCGCAATGACATGCGCGCCCTGCGCGCCGCCTGGTCGGCCCAGTGGAGCAAGGACCTGAACAGCGAGTTCTCGGTCGGCGAATCGATGGACCGCTACGAGACCAGCCCCAGTGTCTACCTGACCGAAACCCGCATCCGCGCCTATGCCTTCAACGCCAGCCTGCGCCTGGGCGAAGGCCAGCTGAACACGCTGCTGGAACGCCGCGAAGACAAGCTGCTCAACACCAGCCTGCCGCAAAGCCCCACACCGGGCAGCGCCGACCGTCACCAGAACGCCTTTGGCGCGGGCTACGTGTGGGGCTCGGGCCCGCTGTCGGTGCAGGCGCATCTGCGCCATGACCAGGACAGCGAGTTCGGTGGCAGCACCACCGAGAGCCTGGCCGCTGGCTACAAGCTGACGCCGCAATGGCGCGTCCAGGGTTCGATCGGCACGGCCTTCCGCGCACCCACGCTCTACCAGCGCTTCAGCCCCTACGGCAACCAGCTGCTGCAGGCCGAGCATGGCCTGAACCGAGAGTTCTCGCTGCAGTACGAAGACGCCGGCACCAGCTTCGGCATCACCGCCTACCGCAACCAGATCCGCGACCTGATCATCTTCGGCGCGGCCGATCCCAAGAAGTGCCCGAACCAGTTCGGTTGCTACGACAACGTCAGCCTGGCCCGCCTGCAAGGCATCAGCCTGACGGCCGCCAGCACATTTGCCGGCCTGCGCCTGTCGGGCTCGCTGGACCTGCAAGCGCCGAAGGACGTCAGCGAGAACAGCAGCACCTACGGCAAGCTGCTGGCCCGCCGCACCCATGAGCAGCTGAAGCTGCGTGCCGACTACACGCTCGCCGGCTGGGAGCTGGGCGCGCAGGTGCTCGCAAGCGGCCAGCGCTACGACAACGCGGCCAACACAGTGCGCCTGGGCGGCTACGGCCTGCTGACGCTGGATGCGCAGTACAGCATCACCAAGGAGCTGCGCCTGCAGCTGAAGCTGGACAATGCCTTCGACCGCCAGTACCAGTTCGCCAATGGCTATGCCACCGGTCCGCGCCAGGCCTTCGTGGGCCTGCGCTGGAGCCCTTCGCTCTAAGCACTGAAGAAGAGGACGCAGCCCGTGAAGCATTGCAGCAAGATTCACCTTCTTCTGGCCCTGCTGAGCGGGCTGCTTCTGACCGGTGGCCCCGCGCGGGCCGCCGACATCAGCCTCACAGACGACCTCGGTCGCAAGCAGCAGTGGAACGAATCGCCCCGGCGCATCGTCTCCCTGCTGCCCTCGTTGACCGAGCTGGTCTGCGCGCTGGACGCCTGCGAGCGTCTCGTCGGCGTGGACCGCTATGCGAATTTCCCGGCCAGCATCGCCAAGCTGCCCAAGCTCGGTGCCATGGACGATGCCTCGGTCGAAGCCATCGTGGCCCTGCGGCCCGATGTGGTGATACTGAGCCCCGCCTCGCGCCTGCACGACCGCCTCGGCGCGCTGGGCGTCAAGACGCTGGTGCTGGACACCTTGAACCTGGCCGATGTGCGCCGCCACATCGACACGCTCTCGCGCCTGCTGGAAAGCAAGTCCGGCCCGCAGATC
This sequence comes from Pelomonas sp. V22, assembly GCF_030014915.1. Taxonomy (GTDB): domain Bacteria; phylum Pseudomonadota; class Gammaproteobacteria; order Burkholderiales; family Burkholderiaceae_C; genus JAUASW01. The sequence goes on along the minus strand of NZ_JAGIXS010000006.1, from coordinate 306,679 downwards.
AAAGAGAACATCGAACGCCAGCTGGCTGCCGCCGCTGCGCAGGTGCCCGAGTCTATGAAGGGCCTGCGCGTCTACTACGAGGTCGACAGCGCGCCCTATGCCGCCGGCGAGATCTCGTTCAGCGGCGAGATCCTGGCCCGCCTCGGCCTGCGCAACATCGTGCCGGCCGCGCTCGGGCCCTTCCCCAAGCTCAATCCGGAGTTCGTCGTGCGGGCGGACCCGCAGCTGATCCTCGTGTCGCAGCGCAATGCGCAGAAGCTGACCGACCGACCCGGCTGGGAGCGCATCGCCGCCCTGCGCGAGCAGCACGTCTGCCGCTTCACATCGGCCGAGGGTGACCTGATGGCAAGACCTGGCCCCCGTATGGGCGAAGGCGCGCAAGCCGTGCTGCGCTGCCTGCAGGAACTGGCGGCGGCGAAGAAGTAAGAAGGCATCGATGAACCGCAAGGCCCTGCTCCTGCTCACCACGCTGCTGCTGCTTGGCGCTGCCCTGCTGGTGCTAGGCATGGCCGTGGGCAGCCAGGGCCTCGCCCTGCCGGCGGCCGACGATGCCGTGGGCCGCCAGATCCTTTGGGAGATCCGCCTGCCGCGCTCGGTAGGCGCCTGGCTGACCGGCGCCCTACTGGGCCTGGCCGGTGCGGTGGCCCAGGGCCTGTTCCGCAACCCGCTGGCCGACCCCTATCTGCTCGGTGCCTCCAGTGGCGCCTCGCTGGGCGTGGCCCTGCTGCTGGTGGCGTTGGGCTGGTCGCCGACGGCGGCCGCCTGGGGCCACAAGATCGGCATGACCAGCGCAGCCTTCGGTGGCGCCGTGCTGGCTGTGAGCCTGACGATGGTGCTTGCCAAGGGCCTGGAGCAGACGATGCGTTTGCTGCTGGCGGGCGTCATCGTCGGCGTCGTGCTGGGTGCCATCACCTCGATGCTGACGCTGACGGCGGCCGACGTGCTGCGCTCCATGCAGGCCTTCATGCTGGGCAGTACCGGTTTCCTGAGCTGGCAAAGCGTGGGCGTGATGGCGCCGGTGCTGCTGGTGGCGCTGCTGGTCGGGCTCGGCGCCGCACGCGCGCTGGACGCGCTGACTTTGGGCGCCGACACGGCGCAAAGCCTCGGCGTGCGCCTCTCCCTGATCCGGCTGATCCTGATCGCCACGCTCACGCTGTGCACCGGCGCGGCGGTGGCGCAGGCGGGGCTGATCGCCTTCGTCGGCCTGGTCGCGCCGCATCTGGTGCGCAGCCGACTGCATTGCAGCCATGGCTGGCTGCTGGGCCTCTCAGCCTGCACCGCCGGTGCGCTGCTGCTGTCGGCCGACATCATCGCGCGCTGGCTCGTGGCGCCGCAGGAGCTGCCGGTGGGCATCGTCACTTCGCTCTTGGGCGGCGCCTATCTGCTGCGGCTGATGCGGCGCAAGAACTTTGCCGGGGCGCGGGCATGATCAAGGCTGAAATCCGCCACCTGGCCCTCGGTGACAAGACCATCCTCGGCGACTGCAAGCTGCAGTTGGCCGGCGGCTGGACCGCCATCGTCGGCCCCAACGGCGCCGGCAAATCCACGCTCCTGAAAGCGATCGCCGGCCTGCTGCCCTTCGAGGGGCGGGTCGAACTGCTGGGCCGCGAGCTGAGTGCCTGGCCCCGCCGGGAACGTGCGCGCGCCCTCGCCTGGCTGGGCCAGAACGAGGCCGCTACAGACGAATTGCTGGCGCAGGAAGTGGTGATGCTGGGCCGACTGCCGCACCAGGCCTGGCTGGCACCGCCCACGGCAGCAGATACAGGGGCTGTGGAGCGCGCGATGCGGCAGACGCAATGCTGGGAATGGCGCACGCGGCCGCTCAACCAGCTCTCGGGTGGCGAGCGCCAACGGGTGCTGCTGGCCCGCGCCCTCGCCACCGAATCCGAGTTGCTCTTGATGGACGAGCCGCTGGCCCACCTCGACCCGCCACATCAGGCCGATTGGCTGGCGCTGGTGCGCGAACGCGCCGCTGCGGGCGTGACCGTGGTCTCGGTGCTGCATGAGCTCAACATCGCGCTGCAGGCCGATGCCCTGCTGGTGATGGACGCTGGCCGCACCGTGCATCTGGGTCCGCCCACCGAGGCCATCACGCGCGCCGCGCTGCAGCAGGTCTTCCAGGGCCGGCTGCAATTGATCGAATGGCGGGGCCAATGGCTGACCCTGCCTGCGGCCGCGCCGCCGGCCGCCAGCAGCAATGTGCTGCCGCTGCACGGCCGCCGCCATGACTGAATCACAAGCCCGGCACGTCCCTGCCGCCTTGATCAGTGGCACGCATTCCGGCGCCGGCAAGACCAGCGTCACCGCCGCCATGGCACGCTGGCATGCGAGGCAGGGCCGCAAGGTGCGCGTGTTCAAGACCGGGCCGGACTTTCTGGATCCGATGATCCTCGAGCGGGCCAGCGGCGCGCCGGTCTATCAGCTGGACCTGTTCATGGGCGGCCTGGAGCACTGCCGTGCCTTGCTGGCCGAGGCGGCGGCCGAGGCCGACCTGATCCTGGTTGAAGGCGTGATGGGCCTGTTCGACGGCGCACCGTCCAGCGCCGACCTGGCGGTCGCGTTCGGGCTGCCGGTGTTGGCCGTGATCGACGGCAGTGCCATGGCCCAGACCTTTGCCGCCATCGCCCTCGGGCTGCGCAACTTCCGCAGCGATGTCCGCCTGTGCGGCGTGGTGGCCAACCGCGTGGGCGGCGCCGCCCATGGCCGCATGCTGGCCGAGGGCCTGCCCGCCGATCTGCCCCTGGTGGCCGCCCTGCCCCGCATGCCAGACCTGGCCCTGCCAGAGCGCCACCTGGGCCTGGTACAGGCCGCCGAGCTGCCGGCACTCGATGCACAGCTGGATGCCTGGGCGGACGCCTGGGGCGCCGCGATGCAGCCAGGCTTCGTCTTCGATACGGTGAGCTTCACGGCCAAGCCACCGACTGAATCGCCGCTGTTGCTGCGCGGCCACCGTATCGCCATTGCCCGCGATGCCGCCTTCGGCTTCATCTACCCGGCCAATCTGGACTGCCTGCGCGCCCTCGGTGCCGAGCTGCGCTGCTTCTCGCCACTGCAGGGTCAGGTCTTGCCTGATTGCGACGCGGTGTGGCTGCCGGGAGGCTATCCCGAGTTGCATGTCGAGGCCTTGGGCCAGGCCCCCGGTTTCTTCGCCAGTCTGCGTGCCCATGTGGAAGCGGGCAAACCGCTGCTGGCCGAATGCGGCGGCATGATGGCGCTCGTGGACGAACTGATCACCCTCGAAGGCCACCGCCATGCCATGGCCGGCCTGCTGCCCGGCACCGTGACCCTGCAGGCACGCTTCGCCGCGCTGGGCCTGCAGGCCATCGCCTGGCCGGAAGGCGAGCTGCGCGGCCACAGCTTCCATTTCTCCTCGCTCACCACGGCCGAACCACCGCTGGCCCGGGCCAGCAATCCCAACGGCGGCCCCACGACCGAGGCGCTCTACCAGCGCGGCAGCCTGCGGGCGAGTTATCTGCACCACTACTTCCCGTCCAACCCGGCTGCGGTGGCCGCTTTCTTAGCAGGAGCGGCGCCATGAGCCGCGCAAAAGCGGTGATGGTGCTGGGCACGACCAGTGGCGCCGGCAAAAGCTGGCTGGCCACGGCGCTGTGCCGCTTCTACGCGAACCAGGGACTCAAGGTCGCGCCATTCAAGGCGCAGAACATGAGCAACAACGCCCGCGTCGTGCAAGGCCGCGAGGGCCGGGCCGGCGAGATCGGCAGCGCCCAGTATTTCCAGGCGCTGGCGGCGCGCTGCATGCCCGAGGTCCGGCACAACCCGGTGCTCTTGAAGCCGGAAGCCGAGACCGCCTCGCAGGTGGTACTGCTGGGCGAAGTGGACGACGCCTTGAGCCGCATGCCCTGGCGCGAGCGCAGCGAACAGCTGTGGCGCGCCGCGCGGCCGGCATTGCACGAGCTGATGGCAGAGAACGATGTGGTCGTGATCGAAGGCGCCGGCTCGCCGGCCGAGATCAATCTGCATGCCTCAGACTTCGTCAACATGCGCACCGCCCTCGAGGTGAATGCCGCCTGCCTCTTGGTGGCCGACATCGACCGCGGCGGCGCCTTCGCCCATCTCTATGGCACGCACCAGTTGATGCCGGCGAACGAGCGAGCGCTGCTGCGTGGCTTCGTGCTGAACCGCTTCCGTGGCGATGCCGCCCTGCTGGCGCCGGGGCCCGAGCAATTGCAGGCGCTGACCGGCGTGCCAACGCTGGCCGTGCTGCCGATGTGGCGAGGCCATGGCCTGCCCGAGGAAGACGGCGTCTTTGACGATGCCGCTGCGGGCGAAGGCCTGACGATCGCTGTCGTCGCCTATCCCCGCATCTCCAACCTCGACGAATTCCAGCCGCTGCGCAACGCACCGGGCGTGCGCCTCGTCTGGGCCCGCGAGCCCCGACAGCTGCAGGCGGCCGACTGGATCATCCTGCCCGGCTCCAAGTCGGTGGCCGCCGACCTGGCCTGGTTGCGCGGACAAAAGCTCGATGCGGTGATCAATCAGCACGCCGCCACTGGCAAGCCCGTGCTGGGCATCTGCGGCGGCTTGCAGATGCTGGGCGAGGCCCTGCTGGACCCGCATGGCCTGGATGGCAATGCGCCGGGCCTCGGCCTCCTGCCCCTGGTCACGCAGTACGAGCGCGACAAACTGCTGCGCCCGGCCGAGCTGCGCTTCGCGCCCGCGCTGAGCGCACCCTGGCAGGCGCTCTCCGGCCTGTCTGCCCAGGGCTATGAGATTCGTCAAGGCCGCACCTGCCAGCATCCCGACCTGGCCGCTGCCTTGCCTGCACTGCAGACCGCCGAGGGCGAGACGATAGGCTGGCAGCAGGGCTCGGTGCTGGGCTGCTATGCCCATGGGCTGTTCGAGCAGCGTGCGGTGATGCAGGCCCTGTTCGGCCAGGCGGTAGGCGATCTCGATGCCGTGTTCGAGGGCCTGGCCGGCTATGTGGAGCGTCATTTCGAGCCCGGCAGCCTGTTGCAGTTGCTGAAATAGCGCTGGGCACTTTCATCCGGCCCGCCGCTGCTGTGGTAATAATCACCGCACCACGATGGGAGTCACGATGACCGATATGGTGTTTGCCGACGAAGCCCCTGAGGCAGCTGCTGGCAATGCTTCCGTGAAAGTGCTGGACCCCTGGGTCGTCATGATCGTCGACGACGATCCGGCCGTGCACCAGGTCACCCAGCTGGTGATGTCGGACTTCGAGTTCTCCGGCCGCCGCCTGCAGTTCCTCGATGCCTACAGCGCCGCCGAAGCACGCGAGCTGCTGGGCACGCGCAACGACATCGCCCTGATCCTGCTCGACGTGGTGATGGAGACCGAGCATGCCGGCCTCGACCTCGCCCGCTACATCCGTGGCGAGCTGGACAACCACCATGTGCGCATCGTGCTGCGCACCGGCCAGCCGGGCCAGGCGCCGGAAGAGCATGTCATCAAGAGCTATGACATCAACGACTACAAGGAAAAGACCGAGCTCACCAAGCGCAAGCTGATCACGGTCTTCTACACCGCGCTGCGCAGCTACCGCGACATCATGATCATCGAGCAGTCGCGCCTGGCGCTGCGCCGCTCGATAGACGCGATCACCAAGGTCTACGACTCCCACAACCTGCGCCGCTTCGCCTCGGCCGTGCTGGAGCAGGTGGCCCACCTGCTCGGCTACGAGGCGCAGGGCCTGTGCGCCAGCCGCGTCTCGGCCTATGCGGCCTCGCACATGGAAGGCCACCTCAAGGTGCTGGCCGCCACGGCCGAGTACTCGCGCCTCCTGGTCGACGAGGAGCTCAACACCCTGCCCGAGGATGTGCGCGAGGCACTGGAGCGGGCCCTGAAAGAGCAGCAGAGCTTCTTCGAGCCGCACCGCTGCGTCGGCTACTACCGCTCAAGCTCGGGCAACGAGAGCCTGCTCTACATGGTGTTCTCCGAACCGGTAGACGCCAATGCGCGCGAGCTGCTGGAGATCTTCTGCGCCAACGTGGCCATCACCTACGAGAGCCTCTTGCTGCGCGAGGAGATCCAGGAGACGCAGCGCTCCACCGTCTACATCATTGGCGAGGCGGTCGAGAAGCGCAGCAAGGAAACCGGCGCCCATGTGCGCCGCGTCGGCGAACTGTCCGCCCTGCTGGCCGAGGCCGCCGGCCTGCGCAGCAACGACGTGGAGTTCCTGCGCCAGGCGGCCCCGCTGCACGACGTGGGCAAGATTGGCATCCCGGACCGGGTGCTGAACAAACCCGGCAAGCTTGATGCAGAGGAGTGGGAGGTCATGAAGACCCATGCCCGCATCGGCTACGAGCTGCTCAACAAGTCGGACAAGCGCATCCTGCAGCTGGGCGCCATCATTGCGCACGAGCACCATGAGCGCTGGGACGGCGGCGGCTACCCGCGCGCGCTGGCCGGCGAGCAGATCCACATCGCCGGCCGCATCGTGGCCTTGGCCGATGTGCTGGACGCGCTGGTGAGCCGGCGTTGCTACAAGGATGCCTGGCAGTTCGAGGCAGCGCTGACCTATGTGCGCGACCAGTCGGGCCTGCAGTTCGATCCCAACCTCGTGCGCCTGCTGTTCGAGCGCATGGACGCGGTGATGGGCATCTACGAGCGTTTCCCGGACCGCGAGGCCGGAACCTGATCGCGAGCCTGTTGAGGCTCAGGCCGCGGCGGTAAGCCGCAGGTATTTCTGCATCAGCATCTCGCGGCTTTCCACATGGGCAGGATTCACCGGGATGCAGGCCACGGGGCACAGCTGCACACATTGCGGCTCATCGAAATGGCCCACGCATTCGGTGCACTTGCTGTGCTCGATCTGGTAGAACTCCTCGCCCATCGAGATCGCGTTGTTCGGGCACTCGGGCTCGCAGACATCGCAATTGATGCACTCATCCGTAATCATCAAGGCCATGGCTTTACTCCGCGCGGCCCTTGCTGATGCGCTCCTGAAGCCGCTCGCGCACCGAGGGTGACACGAACTGGGAAACATCACCGCCCAGGGTGGCAATCTCGCGCACAAAGGTGCCGGAGATGAACTGGAACTGGTCGGAGGGCGTCAGGAACACGGTCTCCACCTCGGGCATCAGCTTGCGGTTCATGCCCGCCATCTGAAACTCGTACTCGAAGTCGCTCACGGCCCGCAGGCCCCGTACCACCACCTTGCCGCCATGCTGCACGACGAAGTCGCGCAGCAGGCCCCGGAAGGGAATCACCTCGACATTGGGGTACCTGGACGCCAGCTCGGTGGCGATTTCCAGGCGCTCCTCGATGGAGAACATGGTGCGCTTGTGATGCCCAGCGGCCACCGCAATGACCAGGCGCTCGAACAAGCGGCTGGCACGGCGCATCAGGTCCTCATGCCCGAGGGTCATGGGGTCGAAGGTGCCGGGATAGACGGCGGTGAGGCGGGTCACTGAGGTCATGGGCCGGGATTATCCGTTGCGGCGGAAAAGCGCGTAATGGACACTGCCGGCGCGCCCATTTCGATGGGCTTCTAGCGGCAGATCGGCTGCCGGTTCGATGGGCTCCGGCGATTCGACATAGAGATAGCCGCCAGCCACCAGCAAGGGCGCGGCCGCTTTGATCGCAGGCTCGAACAAGCCGCCGTCAAAGGGCGGGTCCAGCATCACGAGTTCAAAGCGGCCGGGCGCGGAGCGCGACATCCAGGCAATGGCATCGGCCTGTTCCACGCGCAGGTTCTCGGCCTTCAGCCTGGTCTTGCTGGTCTGCAGGCTGCGCGCCAGGTCGCGATCACGCTCCAAGAGCAGCACCTCGCTGGCACCGCGCGAGGCCGCCTCGAAGCCGAGCGCGCCGCTGCCGGCAAAGGCATCGAGCACGCGCCAGCCGTCCAGGTCCTGGCCCAGCCAGTTGAAGAGGGTTTCACGGACGCGGTCCGGCGTGGGGCGCAGGCCGGGCTTGTCGGCCACGGGCAGCTTGGAACGCTTCCACAAGCCACCGACGATCCGAACCTCGCTCACTGACGCACCTGGATTCCGCGCGCCGCCATCAAGGCCTTGGCCTCGCCCACCGTGTGCTGACCGTAGTGAAAGATGCTGGCGGCCAGCACCGCATCGGCGCCGCCTTTCTGAATGCCATCGGCCAGGTCATCCAGCGAGCCCACACCACCGGAGGCAATCACCGGCACGCTGACCGCATCGCTGACCGCACGTGTCAGCTCAAGATCGAAACCGCTGCGCGTGCCATCGCGGTCCATGCTGGTGAGCAGGATTTCACCGGCACCGTACTCGGTCATCTGGCGCGCCCATTGCACGGCGTCCAGGCCCACATTCTTGCGGCCGCCATGGGTGTAGACATCCCAGCCCGAACCGTCCGCGCGCCGCTTGGCGTCAATCGCCACGACGATGCATTGAGCACCGTACTTGTCGGACGCTTCGCGTATCAGCTCCGGCCGCGCCACGGCGGCCGAGTTGAAGCTGACCTTGTCGGCACCGGCGTTCAGGAGGCGCCGCACATCGGCCACCTCGCGCACGCCTCCGCCCACTGTCAACGGGATGAAGACTTGAGAGGCCACGTCCTCGATGATGTGCAGGATCAGGTCGCGGCCGTCGCTGGTGGCGGTGATGTCGAGAAAGGTCAGCTCGTCGGCGCCCTGCTCGTTGTAGCGGGCCGCGATCTCGACCGGGTCGCCGGCATCGCGCAGTTCCAGGAAGTTGACGCCCTTGACCACGCGGCCACCGGTGACGTCCATGCAGGGGATGATGCGTTTGGCCAGCATCAGTCTTCTTGTTCGCTCAGTTCGTCGGCGCGGGCCTGGCCGGCGGCGAAATCGAGGTCGCCGGTGTAGATCGAGCGACCGCAGATCACGCCCTCAACGCCCTCATGCTCGACGGCGCAGAGCGCCTCGATGTCCTTGATATTGGAGAGGCCGCCCGACGCGATCACCGGGATCGTGAGTGCCTGGGCCAATTTGACCGTGGCCTCGATGTTGATGCCCGTGAGCATGCCGTCGCGGCCGATGTCGGTGTAGATCACACCCTCGATGCCGTAGTCCTCGAACTTCTTCGCCAGGTCGATCACCTCATGGCCGGTCAGCTTGCTCCAGCCGTCGGTGGCGACCTTGCCGTCCTTGGCATCGAGGCCCACGATGATGTGGCCGCCGAAGGCCGAGCAGGCGTCTTTCAGGAAGCCCGGGCTCTTGACCGCGGCCGTGCCGATGATGATGTAGGAGATGCCGTCGTCGAGGTAGCGCTCGATGGTGTCGAGGTCGCGGATGCCGCCACCCAGTTGCACCGGGATCTCGTCGCCCACCTCGCGCAGGATGGCCTTGATCGCACCCTCGTTGATGGGCTTGCCGGCGAAGGCGCCGTTCAGGTCGACCAGGTGCAGGCGCCGTGCGCCGGCCTCGACCCATCGTCGGGCCATGGCAGCGGGGTCCTCGCCAAAGGTGGTGGACACATTCATGTCCCCCTGTTGAAGACGCACGCAGCGTCCGTCCTTGAGGTCAATCGCGGGTATCAGCAGCATGGCCGAAGTGCAGGTAAAGAGGTGGAGGAAGCAGGGAGGAAAAGGCGTGGAAAAGCGCAGTTAGAACGAGCGGAGGATTCTCGTCATGGCTTCCAGAGCAGGAAGTTACGGTAGAGGGCAAGCCCCAGCGCAGCACTTTTCTCGGGATGGAATTGGGTGGCAAAAATATTATCCCGGGCCACCGCGCAGGTAAAGCGGGCGCCGTAGTCGGTCTCGCCGACGCTGTGGTTCGCATCCGACGGCTCGGCGTAATAGCTGTGGACGAAGTAGTACCAGCTCTGGTCGGGCACGCCGGCCCAGACCGGATGCGCGCCGCGCTGGTGCACGCGGTTCCAGCCCATCTGCGGCACCTTGAAGCGGCTGCCGTCGTCCTGCAGGCGACCTTCCAGCTGAAAACGGCGGACCTGGCCCGGGATCAGGCCGAGGCCCGGCGTGTCCTGCTCCTCGCTGTGGTCGAGCAACATCTGCATGCCGACGCAGACGCCCATCAGCGGTTTGCGCGCTGCAGCATCGAGCACGGCCTCCTTGAGCCCGGAATCGGCCAGTTCGCGCATGCAGTCGCGCATGGCGCCCTGACCCGGCAGCACGACGCGCTCGGCGGCGTAAACCTCGTCGGGCTTGCAGGTGATGACGACCTCCAGCCCTGTGTCGCCGGCCACATGCAGGACCGCCTGCGACACCGAGCGCAGATTGCCCATGCCGTAGTCGACCACGGCAACCGTCCGCTTGCTCATCTCAGAGACTGCCCTTGGTCGACGGAATCACGCCGGCCGAGCGCGGGTCCAGGGTCATCGCCATGCGCAGCGCGCGGCCGAAGGCCTTGAAGATGGTTTCGCACTGGTGGTGGGCGTTGTGGCCCTTGAGGTTGTCGATGTGCAGGCTCACCAGCGCATGGTTGGAGAAGCCCTGGAAGAACTCGTAGGCCAGTTGCGTGTCGAAGGCACCAATGGATCCGGATGTGAACTTCACGTCCATCTCGAGGCCAGGGCGGCCGGAGAAGTCGATCACCACGCGCGACAGCGCCTCGTCCAGCGGCACATAGCTGTGGCCGTAGCGGGCCAGGCCCTTCTTGTCGCCGACAGCCTTGGCCACAGCCAGGCCCAGCGTGATGCCCACGTCTTCCACCGTGTGATGGCCGTCGATGTGCAGGTCGCCCTGGGCTTCAATCTCAAGGTCGATCAGGCCGTGGCGGGCAATCTGGTCCAGCATGTGGTCGAAGAAACCAATGCCGGTATTCAGCTTGGCTTCGCCCGAGCCGTCCAGGTTGACGCGCACGCGGATCTGGGTTTCCTTGGTATTGCGGCTGACTTCGGCGATGCGTTGCGTGTTGCTCATGACGGAAGACTCTCGGTGAAGGCGGCCAGCAAGGCCATGTTTTCCTCGGGCGTGCCCACGGTCAGGCGCAGGCAGTTGTGCAGCAGCGGATGCAGCGCCGAGACGTTCTTGACCAGCACGCCCCGGCGCTTGATGCCCTCGAACATGGCGGCGGCATCGGGCACCCGGACCAGCACCATATTGCCCTGGCTGGAGAAGGCTTGCACCTCCTCGATCTCGTCCAGGTCGGCGATCAGCTGGTCGCGCTCGGCGCGCAGCACTTGCGCCTGGCGGGCATAGACCTCGGCATGCTCCAGCGCGAACAGGCCGGCCTCGGCATTCAGCACGCCGATGTTGAAGGGCGGGCGCAGCTTGTCGATCTCGCCGACCAGCTCCGCGCGGCCAATCAGGTAGCCAATGCGCACGCCGGCCAGGCCGAACTTGCTCATCGTCCGCATCACCAGCACATGGGGATGGCGGCGCAGCAGGTCCATCGAGTCACGCTCGGCGAAGGGCTGGTAGGCCTCGTCCATCACCACGAGCCCGGGGGCGGCGGCGACGATGCGCTCGATGGCGTCGGCGTCCCACAGGTTGGCGGTCGGGTTGTTCGGGTAGGAGAGATAAATCAGGGCCGGCTGGTGTTCGGCCATCGCCGCCAGCATGGCCGGCTCATCGAGCTCGAAGTCGGAGCGCAGGTCGACGCCCACAAACTTCAGCCCCTGGTAGCGGGCCGAGATCTCGTACATCACGAAGCTGGGCAGCGGCGAGAGCACGGTGGCGCCGGGCTTGCTGATGGCCATGGAGAGCATGGTGATCAGCTCATCCGAGCCATTGCCGAGCGTGATGGCGCAGCCCTCGGGCATGCCGGCGGCCTGGGCCAGCGCGGCGGCCAGCTCGAAAGTGCGCTCGGCAGGGTAGCGGTTGATGGCCACCCGGCCCAGCCGCTCGCCCAGCTCGCGCTGCAGCGCCTCGGTCAGGCGGAACGGGTTCTCCATCGTGTCCAGCTTGATCAGGCCGGTGCTGGGCTGCACCGCGTAGGCCTTGACCGAGCGCAGGTCGTCGCGGATGACGGCCAGTCCTTTGTTCATTTCAGGCGTCCAACAGGCCAGGCTCGGCCTGGAGCGGGTTGATGATCTGCACACTGTCCAGCTGCAGGCCGTGGGCCAGGTCCAGGCTCAGCAGCAGCTCGCAGCCCTGGGCCTTGGCGGCGGCCACGATCAGCGCGTCCGCATAGACCAGGCCGAAGCGGCTCTCGATGGACCAGGCGCTCTCCACCGTCGCATGGTCGATGGCCCAGGGCTGCCAGTGCTGGTAGCGGCGCACCTCGGCCCGGGCATCGCCATTGGGCATGGCCGGCTGGATGCGGGTCGTGACCCAGCGGTAGAAGTCGTTCAGCACCTGGGTGGAGATGCGGCCCGAGCGGCGCTGCCACAGCTCACGCAGCCAAGCGAGCACACGCTCACGCTGTGCCGCATCGGCACCGTCCTCGCTGAGTATCAGCACCGAGGTGTCGACGAAGACCAGCCGGGCGCTCACCGAGTCTCCCGCTGCGGATAGGGCTGGCCGTCGGACGCCCAGCTGCGCTCGCGGTGCAGCCAGTCCTGCAGGGCGCGCTCATAGGCGTCGTCGTGGCGCATCTTGTCGGCCAGCAGCTCACCGAGCAGGCGCGACACGCTGGTGTTGCGGCGCGCCGCCTCCAGCCGGGCCCAGTCGGCCACGCTGTCGTCCATGCTGACGGTCACGTTTTTCATGACCGCGAGAGTACCACGAAGTTCGTGTAACACGAACTTCGTGTTAATTACGGGATCGCCATTAGTTCAGTCGGAAGCCAGCGACCGCCTCGCTCAGCCGCCCGGCCTGGTCCCGCAGGCTTTCCGCAGCGGCGCTCGACTGCTCGACCAGGGCCGCGTTCTGCTGGGTCACCTCGTCCAGGTGCCGGACCGCCGTCCCCACCTCGTTCAGGCTGAGGCTCTGCTCCTGCGTGGCGCTGCTGACGTCCTCGATCAGCCGGGTCACACGCTGCACGGCCTGCACCAGCTCCGACATGGTCTGGCCCGCCTCCTCGACCAACTGGCTGCCGGCCTCGACCTTCTCGACCGAGCTGCCGATCAGGTTCTTGATCTCGCGCGCCGCCTCGGCGCTGCGCGACGCCAGGCTGCGCACCTCGCCGGCCACGACCGCAAAGCCACGCCCCTGCTCACCGGCCCGCGCGGCCTCCACCGCCGCATTGAGCGCGAGGATGTTGGTCTGAAAGGCGATGCCGTCGATGACGCCAATGATGTCGGCGATCTTGCGCGAGCTGGCATTGATGTCCTGCATGGTGCCGACGACGCGCTTGACCATCTCGCCGCCCTGCGTCGCAACGCTGCTGGCGTCATGGGCCAGGCCGCTGGCCTGGCGCGTGGCATCGGCGTTCTGCTTCACCGTCTCGGTCAGCGTCTGCATGGTCGCCGAGGTCTGCTCCAGGCTGGAGGCCATCTGCTCGGTACGGGCCGACAAATCACTCGAGCCCGAAGCCACCTCGCGGCTGGAGGTGGCGATGTTCTCTGCACTGACCCGCACCACGCCGATCGAGCGGTTCAAGGCGGCACTCATGGCCTCGAGCGCCACGGCCAGGCGGCCGAACTCGTCGCGGCGGGCGGTGTCGGCCTCGACACGCAAGTCCCCGGCCGCCACCTGTTCTGCAAGACGCACCATGCGCTGCAGCGGCTGCACGGTATTGCGCGTCAGGAACATGGCGACGCCAGCGCCAACCACGATCTGGACAACGATCAGCGTGCCGATCAGCCAGCGCACCTGGGCATAGGTGGCCAGCGAGGTGGCATGGCTGGCCTCGCCACCCTTCTCATTGATGCTCACGATGTCGTCGAGCAGCTTGCTGACCTCCTTGGACAGACGCAGCGAATCCCCAACGGCATTGGCCTGAGCCTGCGCTTGATCGCCCTTCTGACGCAAGGCCATGGTGCGATCCAGCGAGGCCAGATACTCGTCGAGGCGCGGACGCGCCTTGGCCCAGGTCTCAGCCTCGGCGCCCTGCGTGATCAGCGGTTCGTACTTCTTGATGGACTGGGCAAGGTCCTTGCTGCGCAAGCTGCCCAGTTCCTGCAGCGCTGAGTCCAGATCCGCCTGAGACTCGACCATGCACAGCCGCAGCTCGATGCGCCGGATTTCCTGGAACCGATTGTCGAGGTCGCCAATCGCCGAGATGCTGGGCATCCAGTTCGTGGCGAGATCATCGGCCGACGACTGGATGACGGCCACGCGGTTCATCGCCGTCAAGCCCAACAAAGCCGACATCAGCAACACGATGGCAAAACTCAGCCCGATACGGGCCCCGACAGACAAGTCAGACAGCTTCATCGACAGCTCCCAACGCCAGAGGTTGAGAGCAATGGTAGGAAGATCGCGCCCGCCGTACCTTGCAGAAAGCTGTCAGTCCCTCAGCGACGCAGTCGCATCTCGGCCGCACGCGCATGGCCCTGCAGGCCTTCGCCATAGGCCAGCTCGGCAGCGATGGGGCCCAGCTTCTGCGCGCCCGCCTCGCTGACCTCGATCAGGCTGCTGCGCTTCTGGAAGTCGTAGACCCCCAGCGGCGAGGAGAAGCGCGCCGTGCCCGAGGTGGGCAGCACATGGTTGGGCCCGGCACAGTAGTCGCCCAGCGACTCGCTCGTGTAGGCGCCGAGGAAGATCGCGCCGGCATGGCGCAAGAGCGGCTCCCAGCGATGGGGCTCGTTGCTGCTGACTTCCAGATGCTCGGGCGCGATGCGGTTGCTGATCTCACAGGCCTCGTCCATGGAGCGCGTGAGGATCAGGGCGCCACGGCCTTCCAGCGAGGCCTGGATCACGTCCTTGCGCGGCATCTTCGGCAGCAGCTTGTCTATCGACGCGCGCACCTTGGCGATGTAGTCGGCATCGGGGCTCAGCAGGATGCTCTGCGCCAGCTCGTCGTGCTCGGCCTGGCTGAACAGGTCCATGGCGACCCAATCCGGGTCGGTCGTCCCGTCGGCCAGCACCAGAATCTCGCTGGGCCCCGCAATCATGTCGATGCCGACTTGGCCGAACACATGCTTCTTGGCGCTGGCCACATAGGCATTGCCGGGGCCGGTGATCTTGTCGACCTTGGGGACGGTCGCCGTGCCATAGGCCAGCGCGGCCACGGCCTGCGCACCGCCGATGGTGAAAGCGCGGCTGACGCCGGCCACATAGGCAGCGGCCAGCACCAGCGGATTCTTCTCGCCGCCCGGCGTGGGCACGACCATGATGATCTCGGGCACGCCCGCCACATGGGCCGGAATGGCGTTCATCAGGACGCTGCTCGGATAGGCCGCCTTGCCACCGGGCACATAGATGCCCACGCGGTCCAGCGGCGTGACCTTCTGGCCGAGCAGCGTGCCGTCTTCGTCGCGGTAGCTCCAGCTGCGGCCGCAGGCCTCCAGCTGGCGCTCGTGATAGCTGCGCACGCGAGCCGCAGCGGCTTGCAAGGCATCGCGCTGGGCGGGCGTGATCTGCTCGAAGGCAGCCTTCAATTCTTCGCGCGTGAGCTCAAGTGCGGCGACGCTCTTGGCATCCAGGCGGTCGAAACGCGCCGTGTACTCCAGCACTGCAGAATCGCCACGGGCTTTCACGTCAGCCAAGATCTCGGCCACGCGGTTCTCGATGGCGCCGTCCGTTTCCGCGGACCAGTGCAGCACACGCTGGAACTCGGCTTCGAAGTCGGGAGCGGTGGTGCTGAGCTGGCGCAAGTTCATTTGGGGCTGGCGGAGGCGAAGGCTTCGATCAAGCGGCGCAGCGGTTCGCGCTTGAGCTTGAGAGCGGCCTGGTTGACCACCAGGCGCGAGGAGATGTCCATGATGCGCTCGACCTCGACCAGGCGGTTCGCCTTCAAGGTGCTGCCGGTCGAGACCAGGTCGACGATGGCTTCGGCCAGGCCGGTCAAGGGCGCCAGCTCCATCGAGCCGTAGAGCTTGATCAGGTCCACGTGCACGCCCTTGTTGGCGAAGTGATCGCGGGCGATGGCCGTGTACTTGGTGGCCACGCGGATGCGCGAGCCCTGCTTCACGGCGGCGGCGTAGTCGAAGTCGTCGCGCGTGGCCACGCTCATGCGGCAGCGGGCGATGTTCAGGTCCAGCGGCTGGTAGAGGCCTTCGCCGTCGTGTTCCAGCAGCACGTCGCGGCCGGCCACGCCGAGATCGGCGCCACCGTACTGCACATAGGTCGGCACGTCGCTCGCGCGCACCAGCACCACGCGCACCTCGGGCTGGTTGGTCGTGAGGATGAGCTTGCGCGAGGTTTCGGGGTCTTCCAGCACCTCGATGCCGGCCGCGCGCAAGAGCGGCAGCGTCTCTTCGAAGATGCGGCCCTTGGAGAGCGCCAGCGTGATCATTGCGCGGCCTCGGGGGCGGCCGCGAACTCGGCTGGCGTGAGCGTTTTCATCGACAGCGCATGGATCTGCTCGCGCATGCGGTCGCCGAGCGCCTGGTAGACGCGCTGATGGCGGCGCACCCGGTTCAGGCCCTCGAATTCGCTCGAGACGATGGTGGCAAAAAAGTGGCGCCCATCGCCCTCGACCTGCAGCGTTTCGCATTGCAGGCCGGCGGCGATGAAGGACTGGACTTCGACGGGAGTGGGATCGGCCATGGTGGCCGTCATTCTATGAGGCCCGGGAAAACACCAGCCTTCGCAAGTCATCAGCCGCAGATTCAGCCGCGGATCTTGTAGCCGCGGCGCAGCAGCTCCAGCGCGATGCCGGACACGACGACAAAGCTGGTCGCCACGATGGACAGGCTCAGCCAGGGCGACACGTCGCTGACGCCGAAGAAGCCATGGCGGAAGCCGTCAATCATGTAGAAGAACGGGTTCAGGTGGCTGACCGCCTGCCAGAAGCTCGGCAGCGAATGCACCGAATAGAACACGCCCGACAAGAAGGTCATCGGCATGATGATGAAGTTCTGGAAGGCCGCCATCTGGTCGAACTTCTCGGCCCACAGGCCGGCAATCAGGCCCAGCGCGCCGAGCATGCCGGCACCGAGCGCCGCGAAGACAATGATCCACAGCGGCGCCGCCAGGCCCGGCCAGGCGAACCAGCAGGTCACGAGGAAGACGCCCGTGCCCACCGCCAGGCCGCGCACCACCGAGGCGCCCACATAGGCGAGGAACCAGGCCCAGTGCGACAGCGGCGTGACCAGGAGGAACACCAGGTTGCCGGTGATCTTGCTCTGGATCAGGCTGCTGGAGGAATTGGCGAAGGCGTTCTGCAGCACGCTCATCATCACGAGGCCCGGGATCAGGAAGCTGGTGTAGCCCACCGTGCCGTAGACCTTGACGTGGTTCTCCAGCACGTGGCCGAAGATCAAGAGGTACAGCACGGCGGTGAGCACCGGTGCCGCCACGGTCTGGAAGCTGACCTTCCAGAAACGCAGGATCTCCTTGTAAAACAGCGTCCGCGCGCCGGCCAATCGAATCGCGCTCATTGGGCGGCTCCGTTCATGATTTCAAGGAACACGTCTTCCAGGTCGGCACGGCCGATCTCCAGGTCTTCCACCGGCACCTGGGCGGCGCGCAGGCTGGCAAGGATGGTCTCGACCTCGGCGGCGTCATGGGCCTTGATCTGTGCGATGCGGCCGGTCACGCGGGCCTGCTCCAGCAAGGCCGGGGGCAGCACCGCATCCGTCTTGAAGCGCAGCATCGTCGAGGCCCGGCCCGACAGCAGGCTGGTGGTCGTGTCCAGCGCCACGACGCGGCCCAGCTTCAGCATGGCGATGCGCTGGCACAGGGCCTCCGCTTCTTCCAGGTAATGCGTCGTCAGCAGGACGGCGTGGCCTTCCTTGTTCAGCCGGGCGACGAACTGCCACAGCGTCTGGCGCAGCTCCACGTCAACGCCGGCTGTGGGCTCGTCCAGCACGATCACCGGCGGGCGGTGCACCAGGGCTTGCGCCACCAGCACGCGGCGCTTCATGCCGCCGGAGAGCTGGCGCATATTGGCCTTGGCCTTGTCTGCGAGGCCGAGGTTCTCCAGCAGCTCGGTGATCCAGGCGCCGTTGTTGCGCACGCCAAAGTAGCCGCTCTGAATCTCCAGCGCCTCGCGCACCGAGAAGAAGGGGTCGAACACCAGCTCCTGCGGCACGATGCCGAGGGCCTTGCGGGCGGCGGCATAGTCGCTCACCACGTCGTGGCCCATCACGCTGACCGAGCCGCCGCTGGCCTGCGAGAGCCCGGCGAGGATGCTGATCAGGCTGGTCTTGCCGGCACCGTTGGGGCCCAGGAGGCCGAAGAATTCACCCGGCTCGATATCGAAGGAGACACCGTCGAGAGCGGGCGTCCGCCCTCCCTTGTAGGTCTTGCTGACGTTCTGGAAGGAGATGGCAGGCTGCATGGGCGGCGATTGTAGGAAGCTGGCTCCAATTGCGCTGGCTGGGGCCATTCCTTGCCTCCCTGATGCCAGAATCGGCCCAGGAGTTCTAGCCCATGGTCACAAAAAAGCCGCGCCGCACGGCGGAGCGCATCCTCGAAGTCACGCTGGACCTGTTCAACCGATTCGGTGAACCCAATGTCTCGACCACGCTGATTTCGGCCGAGCTGGGCATCAGCCCGGGCAATCTCTACTACCACTACCCGGCCAAGGACGAGCTGATCAACTCGCTGTTCGGCCGCTACGAGCAGGAGCTCGCCACGCTGCTGGCCGCCGCCGAGGGCGTGCGCAATGTGGAGGACGCCTGGCTGTTCTTCCACATGCTGTTCGAGCTGATCTGGAAGCAGCGCTTCCTCTACCGCGACCTGAATGACCTGCTGAGCAAGAACCGCCGGCTGGAGACGCATTTCCAGGCCGTGCTCGAGCACAAAGGCCAGGCCATGCGCCAGATCCTGGCCGGGCTGCAGCAGGGCGGCGCCCTGAAGATGGACCCGCGCGAAGCCGCGCCTGTCGCCTCCTCCATGGTCGTCCTGTTGAGCTACTGGCTCAGCTTCGAGTATGTTCGGGATCCGCGCCATGCCCTGGAGCCCGAAAAGGCCGGGGCGGCCCTGATGCGCGGGGCTTTTCATGTGCTGAGCCTGTTGCTGCCCTATCTGGAAGGCGCTTCACGCGAGCATCTGTTTGCGCTTGCCGGAAAGTATCAACAATCGTGACGAGCAAGGAGTGCTGAGCATGGCCAAGTGGACCGCTTTTCCCTATGAGAACGATGCCTTCCAGTACGACGCGGCAACGCTGAAGAAGCACTGGGCCCGCCTGCATGCCGGCGACGCCGAGCCCTTCCCCAAGGACGCGGCCGTGGTTCAGGCCTGGATCCATTTCCATGCCGGTGAATTCCAGGCCGCCTACGAGGCCGGCCTGGCCGCAGGTGGTGCCGGCATCACCGTGGCCAACAAGGCCCAGGCCATCTACGCCAACTACCTCGAGAAGAAGGAGAAGGTGAAGCTGGAGATGTTCCTCGAAGTGGCCGAGCGCGCCGAGGCCCAGCAGGCCGAGGAACCCAAGAACGCCAACGCCTACTACTGGCAGGCCTACGCCATCGGCCGCTACGGCCAGGGCATCAGCGTGGCCAAGGCATTGGCGCAAGGCCTTGGCAGCAAGGTCAAGGGCTCGCTCGAGAAGACCATCGCCCTTGCGCCCAAGCATGCCGACGCCCACATCGCGCTCGGCGCCTTCCATGCCGAGGTGATCGACAAGGTTGGCAAGCTGCTCGGTAAAACGCAAGGCGCTGACACCGCCACCGGCCTCAAGATGTTCGAGCAGGCCCGCAAGCTGAATCCGACCAGCGCGATTGCGATGATCGAACAAGCGAACGGCCTGGTGATGCTGGAGGGCGATAAGCGGATGAAGCAGGCCGAGGCGCTCTACACGGACGCCGCCGCCTGCGAGCCGATGGACGCCATGGAATGCCTGGATGTGGAGCTGGCGAGGGAAGAACTCGAGGAATAAGTCACGGAATTCGGACCAAACCCGGGTCTTTGCCCCCCTCAGTCACGGTTGGAAAAGGGCCCCGTTCGGGCTTAAGCTTCGTTCCCACAAGGCCAGCGTGCAGCACCAAAAAGCACCGGCCCAGCGTCCGCAGTCACACCCGATTTGATCAAGCGAAAGGTTTCACCATGAAGCGCAATCTGTTCATCGCCCTGGCCGCCGTGGGCGCCGTGTCCCTGGCCCAAGCCGGTACCGCCCCGAGCGCCGAAATCGCCGCCCTGAAGGGTGAATGCGCAGCCCAGTACAGCGCCGCTTACAGCAAGGGCACGCCCGCTGCCTCGAACGAATACCAGTTCGTCTACTCGAGCGGCAAGTACAAGGGTGAAGCTCAGCCCGGCAAGATGCTGGCCTGCACCGAGAACCAATACGCCGCCTACCTGGACAAGGCCGATCCGGTCCGCGTGATGAACGCCTACCCGACCGCCGCCGGCCGCCCCACGGTCAAGAAGGCTGAAGCCAAGCCCGCCAAGTAAACGGACTTCAGCTCAAGAAAAAGCCGACCGCAAGGTCGGCTTTTTTGTTTCAGCCACCTGCTCTTCGTCAGGCCGCCTCTTCACCCCAAGGCAGCATCAGCGCCAGCCAGGTGAGCTTCTCGAACTCCGGCGCGAACTTGGCGATGATGGCTTCGGGGTCGGGGCACAGCAGGCTGTCGGTGATCAGGCCAAACTGCACGCGGCCGGCATAGGTCAGGATGCTGACGCCCATGCCGATGTCACCCGACTGCGGCACCCAGAACATCACCCGCTCCACCGTCGAGCCGCAGAACTTCAGGGCCTCGGCCGGGCCGGGCACATTGGTCATCACCGCCGTGGCCTTCTTGGCGAAGATGTTCAGCATCGCGTGCTGCACGGGCTTGATCAGCAAGCCCGCCACCGACAAAAGGCCGAAGGCCATGATGGGCTGGAAGCTGCCCTTCAGCTCCTGCATTCGCGCACGCACCGCGTAGAGCCGCTCCACCGGGTTGGCAATGCCGATCGGCAGCACCAGCGGTACCAGGCCGAAGCGGTTGCCAAGCTGGTAAGCCTTCTCCATCGGCCGCAGATTGACCGGCACCATGGCGCGGATTTCCTGGCCATCGGGGTTGTCGCCCTTGTCGCGCAGGTAGGCGCCGATGGCACCGGCCACGCAGCTCAGCAGCACGTCGTTGATCGAGGCATTCAGCGCCTTGCCCACGGCCTTGACCTGGTCCAGCGGCAGGCCTTCGTCCCAGGCCACGCGCTTGCTGGTGCCGGGCTTGCCCTTGAGGCGGGTGTGCGAGTCGTCCGGCATCAGGGCGAAGGCGGCCACGTCACTGATGGCCTGGTAGCCCATTCGCGCCATCTCGACCGAGCTGTCGAGCGGATGCGGCGGATTGATCACCTTCTCTATCGACTTGCCGGCACCGGCGCCGGCCAGGCCTATGGCCTTGACCGTCATGTCGGACAGCGGCTTCAGGAGCGTGTCTGTCAGCCAGTCCTGGTCGTCGCGCGGCTGCTGCTGGCGCTTGGGCGGCGCCTTGCCGCCATCGACGATGCTCAGCATCACCGAGATCAAGGCGATGCCGTCGGCGATGCAGTGGTGGATGCGGGCGATCAGCATGCTGGCGCCCTCGCCATCGTTGATCAGCTGGAACTGCCAGAGCGGATAGCGCGGGTCCAGCGGCTGGGCCGCCAGCTCGCCCACGCGCTCGCGCAAGGCTTCCTGCTGGCTCTGGCCGCGCAGGGGCAGCAGCACCTCCTCGATCACGTGGCGCGAGATGTCGAAGTCGTCGTCTTCGACCCACTGCGCGCCCAGCGTGTCTTCCACCACCTTCTGGCGGAAGCGGCCGTACTGCAGCAGCCTTTGCTCCACGCGATCGCGCAGCGCGGCAAGGCTGATGGCCGGGCGTATGGTCCAGACCCCGACGATCATCATCAGGTTGGACTCGGTGTCCATGCGCAGCCAGGCCGTGTCGACCTTTGACATCCGTTCAATCGCTGGGGCCAAGGCTTGTCTCCTGTCCTGATCTGATCTGCGGTTCTAGAGTCGCTTCACCAGACGATGCTGGTTAACATCGCTGCCGTCCATCCCGATTGTCACCAGTCCACGTATTGCAGGAGACGAGATGAGCCTCAAAGACCAATTCGACGCCGCTGTTGCAGCATCCAAGCAACTGCCCGAGCGCCCCGACAACATGACCTTGCTGAAGATCTATGCGCTCTTCAAGCAGGCCAGCGAAGGCGACTGCGAAGGCAAGCGCCCCGGCTTCACCGACATGGTGGCCCGCGCCAAGTTCGACGCCTGGGACGGCCTCAAGGGCACGAGCACCGACGACGCGATGCAGCAGTACGTCGACCTGATCGAAGAACTGAAGTAAGCCGCGAGAGCGGCCCGAGAAAAACCCGCTCAGGCGGGTTTTTTCTTGCCAGGCTTCTTGTCGGCGCTGGCCAGCAAGTTGTCCAGCTCCTTCTGAACCTCGCCCTCGATCGTGGACTTGAAGGCGCCGAGCAGGAAGCCGAGCTTGGCGGTCAGCTCGAAGTGGTCGGCCGCCACGGTCAGCTCGCCCTTGACGCCGGAGCGGGTGAACTCGACGGTGTCGCTGGTCTTGCCTTCCAGTACCGTGCATTCCATGTCGAACTTGGCCTCGACCTGCTCGGCCCAGGCCCAGGCGATTTCGCGGGCCTTGGCCAGGCCCAGGCTGTGGTCGCGGTGGATGTGGATGTCGGCCATCTGAATGCTCTCCTTGTGGCGGCTATTGTGATGCGGCCAGCGCGGCACGCCGCTCGGCCTTGGGCAAGGCCGCCAGCCGCTGCGCCTCGGCATGGAAGCGCGGCCAGTCGTCGCCCAGGCGATGGAACAGCGCCTCGAAGGCCGGCACCAGCTCGTCGTAGGCCGACATGATGGCGAAGCTCGCATTGTTGGCCTCGGCAAACCAGCGGTCGTAGCGGGCGTCGCCGCCCCACTGCTCACGCTTCATCAGCTGATAGTCGGCGCGCAGTGCGGCGTAGATCGCGGCCTTGCGCTCGCGCTTGTCGGTGCCGGCATCGCCGTACAGCGACTGCAGCTGGTCGCGGTAGCCGCCGACCAGCTTGCGGAACTGCGCTCGCTGCACCTGCCCGAGCGCATCGCGGGCCTGCTCCTCAGGGCTCGCATGCTGGCGCAGCCACTGCGCGCCGCCGAGCCGCTCCACGGCCGTGGCATAGGCCTCGTTGAAGCCGGTGTCGTCGCTCGCATAGGCCACCTGGTGCGACAGCTCATGGAAGACCATGCGCGCCAGCTCGCCTTCCGGATATCCGATGAAGGTGTTGAGCAGCGGGTCACCGCCCAGCACGCGGCCCCAGCCCAGCGTCGAGTAGGCCGGCACACCGTAGACCATGGTCTCCAGGCCCTCGGCCTTCAATTCAACGGCGAGCGCCTTGGCATCCGCCTCGGCGAAATAGCCGCGATAGCCGACGCAGCCCATGATGGGGAAGCACCAGGTCTTCAACTCCAGCGACAGCTCAGGCGTGCCCACAACGTTCCAGACCGCCGCCTTGCGGTGCAGGTCGGCATAGCGGCGGTAGCTGTTGTTGTCGGGCAGCTTCAGCTCGCTGACCGCGAAATCACGGATGCGCTGACTCAGCAGCAGGCGTTCGCGCAGCACCGGGGTCAGGTCTTGCTGTTGCAAGACCTCGTCCACCGGCTTGGCCGCGCCCACGAGGCGCAGGTGCCCGCCGAGCGACTGGCTCAGATAGCCGAGCTGGCCGCAACCGGCCAGTGGAAGCGCCAGCAGCAGCAGTAGCGACCGCCAGCGCCTCACGCCGGCGCCACCTCGACCAGGCAGTCGTAGAAGCTCGGCGCGCGGCCCATGTCGGTCAGGCCCTGGTGCGTCACCTCGTTCACATTGCTGCCACCGGCACCGAGCTTGCGCCACCAGACGCCGAGGCCGTTGACCACGCCAGGCCGGGCCCGGGCGCTGATGCTGGCCTTGCAGAGGTAGCTGCCGCGCTGGTTGAAGGCGCGCACCATGCTGCCATCGGCGATGCCGCGGGCAGCGGCGTCGGACTCATGCATCTCCAGCAGCGGCTCGCCCTCGATATCACGCAGGCTCTTCACATTGACGAAGCTCGAGTTGAGGAAGTTGCGCGCGGGCGGCGAGATCATGGCCAGCGGATAGCGCGCCGCCAGTTCGGGGCTGGAAGCGCGGCTCTCGTAGTTGGGCACGAAATCGGCGCCGGCCGCCTGCGCCTTGCCATTGGTGGTGCGGAAGCCCCCATCGGCAAACGGCGCCTCGGGCAGTGGCAGGTCCTGCCAGCCCTGCTCGCGCAAGGCCTCGAAGTCGATGGCCGAGGTGAAGGCCTGGCGAGCCAGTTGCTCATCCGTCTCCGCAAAACAAGGCTCGTCGAAGCCCATGCGGCGTGCCAGCTCGCGGAAAAACTCGGTGTTGGGTCGGGCCTCGCCCACCGGCGCAACAGCCGGCTCATTGATCAGCACCGAGGTATGGCCGTAGCTGGTGTGCACATCCAGGTGCTCCAGCTGGGTGGTGGCCGGCAGCACGTAGTCGGCCAGGTCGGCCGTGTCGGTCATGAAGTGCTCCAGCACCACGGTGAACAGGTCCTCGCGCTGGAAGCCCTTCACCACCTTGGGCGACTCGGGCGCCACCGCCACCGGATTGCTGTTGTAGACGATCAGCGCCTCGACCTGGGGGCCGAACTCGGCCGAGCTCTCGCGCAGCAGCTCGTCGCCAATGGTCGACATATTGATCGTGCGCGGATTGCGGCCGGCCAGCAGCTCGGGCTTCTCCAGCGCAGCGATGTTCTTGAAGGGGGCCGCCCAGCCCGAGGCCGAGAGCAGCATGCCGCCCGCACGGGTCCGCCAGGCGCCCGTCAGGCAGGGCAGCAAGGCCACCAGGCGCACCGCATTGCCGCCGCCGCGCACGCGCTGCATGCCGTAGTTCAGACGGATGGCGGCGGGGCTGGTCGTGCCGTAGTCGCGGGCCAGGCCGCGCACCTCGTCGGCCGTGATGCCGCAAACCTCGGCCACGCGCTCGGGCGGCCATTGCAGGGCGCGCTCGCGCAGCTCGTCCCAGCCATCGACGTGTTCATCGATATAGGCGGGGTCCAACCAGCCGTTCTGGATCAGCTCATGCATCAGGCCGAGGGCCAGGGCACCGTCGGTGCCCGGCAGCAGGGCGATGTGCTGATGGCATTTGTCGGCCGTCTCCGTCTTGCGCGGGTCTATGCAGATCAGCTTGGCGCCAGCGCGCTTGGCCTGGTTGGCGTAGGTCCAGAAATGCAGGTTGGAGGCGATGGAGTTGCTGCCCCAGATCAGGATCAATTTCGCCTCGGCGAAGAAGCGCAGGTGCATGCCGAGGCGATGGCCGTAGGTGCGGTTCAGGCCTTCGGCGCCGGCCGAGGCGCAGATGGTGCGCTCCAGCTGCGAGGCGCCCAGCTTGTTGAAGAAGCGTGCGGCCATGCCCTCGCCCTGGATCAGGCCCATGGTGCCGGCATAGCTGTAGGGCAGGATGGCTTCGGGGTTGCGTGCAGCGATGGTCTTGAGCCTCGCGGCGATATCGTCCAGCGCCTCGTCCCAGCTGACCGGCTCGAAGCGCGGCGCCTCGGACTTGCCGCTGACGCGCTTCAGCGGGCGCAGGATGCGCTCGGGGTGGTAGGTGCGCTCCGGATAGCGCGAAACCTTGGTGCACAGCGCCCCGTGGGTGCTGGCATGCTCGGCCGCGCCCTGGACCTTGATGGCCCGGCCGTTCTCGACGGTGATCTTCAGGGCACAGGTGTCGGGGCAGTCATGGGGGCAGGCGCCCTTGACGATGCGGATGGCAGCGGCTGAATCTTGCATGGAGCGAACTATTGCACAGGGCGGAAAGCAGGCCGGACGTCAGGGCCAAGTCGGAACCCAGGCGCTTGCACTTCAGAGCAGACCCAGATCACCTCGGGATGTGAGTCGGAACTAAACTTGACCCTCCCCTCGGCTCCCCGCAGGACGCAATGAAGCTGATCGACTCCATCGTCGCCACCGCCCCGGAAATCCAGGCGCTGCGCCGCGACATCCATGCCCATCCCGAGCTGTGCTTCAAGGAGGAGCGCACCTCCGAGCTGATCGCCAAGACGCTGGAATCCTGGGGCATCCCGGTGCACCGGGGCCTTGGCACCACCGGCGTGGTCGGCATCATCAAGAACGGCACGTCGAACCGCGCGGTGGGCCTGCGCGCCGACATCGACGCCCTGCCGATGACCGAGCACAACAAGTTCCCGCACGCCAGCACCTTCCCCGGCAAGATGCACGCCTGTGGCCACGATGGCCACACGGCCATGCTGCTTGCGGCCGCCAAGCACCTGGCCCAGCACCGCAATTTCGACGGCACGGTCTACCTGGTGTTCCAGCCGGCTGAAGAAGGCGGCGGCGGTGCCCGCGAGATGATCAAGGACGGCCTGTTCAAGCTGTTCCCCATGGAAGCCATCTTCGGCGCCCACAACTGGCCCGGCATGCCGGCCGGCGCCTTTGCCCTGAAGAGCGGACCGGTCTTTGCCTCCAGCAACGAATTCAAGATCACGCTGCGCGGCAAGGGTGCCCATGGCGCCATGCCGCACCTGGGCATTGACCCGGTGCCGGTGGCCTGCCAACTGGTGCAGGGCTTCCAGACCATCATCAGCCGCAACAAGAAGCCGCTGGACGCGGGCGTGATCTCGGTGACGATGATCCATGCCGGCGAGGCCACCAACGTGGTGCCGGAGAGCTGCGAGCTGCAGGGCACGGTGCGCACCTTCACGCTGGAGCTGCTGGACCTGATCGAGCAGCGCATGAAGACCATGACCGAGGCCACGGCGGCGGCCTTCGAGTGCTCGGTGGACTTCGAGTTCCGCCGCAACTACCCGCCCACGATCAACCATCCGGCCGAGACCGAGTTCGCCCGCCGCGTGCTGACCGAGATGGTCGGGGCCGAGCAGGTGCAGGAGTTCGAGCCGACGATGGGCGCCGAAGACTTCAGCTACTTCCTGCTCGAGAAGCCCGGCTGCTATTTCCTGATTGGCAATGGCGACGGCACGCACCGCCACGGCGGCCATGGACTCGGCCCCTGCACCCTGCACAACCCCAGCTACGATTTCAACGACGAGCTGATCCCGCTCGGCGGCTCCATGTGGGTGCGCCTGGTGGAATCGTGGCTGAAATGATGGAGCCCCTCGTCCAAGGCGTACCTTGGCCGGTCCCCCGAGGGGACGGCGATGCTTGCCGGATTGACTGCCAAGCACATCGCCATACCGGGCCGGCTTGGGAGCGGCCCTGCGCTCGGCCCGAAAAACACATGCGAACGCTATGACCATCGACAAAACCCAAGTCCAGGCCGACATCATCGCCTGGCTCGAGAAGGCCGTGATCGGCCTCAACCTCTGCCCGTTCGCAAAGAGCGTGCATGTGAACCAGCGGATCCGCTACGTGGTCAGCGAAGCCAGCGAGCCCGAGGCCCTGCTGAAGGAGCTGGCCCACGAGCTGCTGGCGCTGAACCGCGCCGACCCGGAGGAGATCGAGACCACGCTCGTGATCCATCCTGGCGTGCTGCAGGACTTCCTCGATTTCAACGACTTCATAGGCGCAGCCGATGCGCTGGTCGAAGACCTGGAGCTCGACGGCCAGTTGCAGATCGCGAGTTTCCATCCGCAGTTCCAATTCGACGGCACCGAGCTGGACGACATCACCAACTACACGAACCGCTCGCCCTATCCCACGCTGCACCTGCTGCGCGAGAGCAGCATCGAGCGGGCGACCGAGACCATGGCCGACACCGACGCCATCTTCGAGGCCAATATCGCGACGCTGGAGAAACTGGGGCTGGCCGGCTGGCTGGCGCTGGGGCTGCGGGCCTGAGGTCGCTAGGCCCTGGCGTCGCCCGGCGTCCGGGTCAGGCCCAGGCGGGTCTCGCGGAGATGCTTGGTGTTGGACTCCAGGCCCACAGCGGACTGGTTGATTTCGCTGATGAGCGCTGCGTTTTCTTCCAGCAGCTTGCACAGCCTGGCCTCATCGCTTGCCCGGCTGGCATCGATCAGCCCTTGCACCAGTTCGTTGAGCCCTGCCGGCACCCGTTTGTCCGTGCGTCGATTCCCCAGATGCTGGTGGGCCACCAGAGCCGCGAAGGTCAGCGGGATGAGCAGACTCACCCACAGGAGCCGCTTCGCGGTCTCACTCTCGCCCATCATCGCGAGCAAGCCAGGCACCTCGGCAGGCCTGACATCCACGACGCCAACCATGCCAGTCTGGTAGACGGAGAACCCCAGCCTCGCCGTCCGGGGTGGTGGCACCGCAAGTCCCGCCTCGCCCTCAAGCCGGACCTCGATCGTTGCGTCGATGCCCAGGGTCCGCGCCTGGGACTGAAGCTGGTTCAGCCGCCTTTGAACCTTCTCCCGACGCGATTGCGCGGCTCCAGGCTCAGTCACCGGACGGAGCAAGATCAGCTCGTTGATTGCTTCCGCCTGCTCCCGCAGCAATCGCGCCTGCACTTGGGCGGTTCGGTCCAGCCTTCGCTCCGCGACCTCGGCGTCGGCCACCAAACCGCCTGCCGCGACGATCAGCAAGACCACTTCCAGCAGGCCGGCAATTGCCAGCCCTTGCTTGAGCGACAGCTTCACCATCATCCCTCCCAGGACGCCGTTTGATTGCAGGCGATCATAGGAGCAGCCAGCGCCTGCTGGCCACGCGGTTGACCCCGACTACGGCCGTGACTTTCCCGGCCTCAGCCCGGGTCTTCGCCGAATTTCCTGACGAAGGCCTCGACGAAATGGGCGGCAGCGCTCAACGTCAGCGTGACCGTACGCCAGCCCCCAGCCTCTTCCTGCACCAGCAGCTCATGGTCCCAAGCCATGCCCTCTTCGACGGGGCCATGCTGGCCAGGGAACTCCCGCCAGGCCCAGTCCAGCACCTGCTGCGCCTCGGCCATCACGGCGGCATGGCTGTCGGCGCGCGTGGAGGCCATCGCGTCCAGCGTCAGCACGCCGTCGTCGCCCTCGCTGAGTTCGAAGTGCAGGTACTGCATGGCGCGATGCGTCAGACCAGGGCCCCGTCCTCGCGCCGCGAACGGCCGAGGTACCAGGTCACGCCGGTGCCGAGCGCGATGCCGAGCAAGGCCAGCGGCGCGAAGCCGAGCTTGGATTGCAGGCAGTAGGCCAGGCCAGCCCAGCTGAAGGTACTAAGCGCCTCCAGCATGCCGACGGCGCCGTGGCCCTTCATGCGCGTCTTCATGTCGGCGCGCTTGCCCTGGCGCGGGTACCAGATCTGGCCCATGCCCACGGAGAGCGTGCTGCCGGCCAGGCAGCACACAAAGATCAGGCTGATCAGCAGGCCCTGATTCGCCACATAGAACAGCATCGGCGACACCAGCAGCCAGACGGGAATCAGGGCCGCCAGCAGCTTGTACCAGCGCAGCCGCGTCAGCGAGGCCGGGGCGGTACCCAGCAGTTCGGGCGCCTCCTCGGCCGCCACGGTGATCCAGACCATGCCGCCGGCCAGCGAGGCGGCCAGCCAGACCACGGCCGGTACCAGCATGAAGGCCATGCGGCCGTCGCCGCGAAGGGCCAAGGCCAGCGCTGGGATCAGGTAGAGCACCTGCAAGAGCGTCTGCGTGATCAGCTGCGGGTCGCGCAGGATCAGGCGCCATTCCTTGCTCAGCACCGTGCGGAACAGGCCGCCCTTGAAGCGCGTGCTGCCGGCGCGCGGTGCGGCGGCGCCGCGCTGCGCGCTGCCGCTGACCGACTCCTGCGTACCGGCCAGGAAGCGCTGATGCGCGAGGTTCACCACCGCCCAGAAGGCGCCCACACCCACCAGCACCACTGCCAGCAAAGGCAGCGGCTCGCCGCGCAAGGCGCGGGCCGGCAGCCAGATCAGGCTGTCTTCCGACAGCGGCCCGCCCGGCGCCAGCCAGCCCATCAGCACCGCGTTCCAGTGCTTGCGCTGTGCGTCACCCAGCAGGTTGTGCGCCTGCGAAGCCAGGAACATGGCGGCGCCCACCAGGCTGCCCATCACCTGGGCCACCGTCCGGGCGCGGCGCGCTCCGAGCCAGCGCACCAGCAGCAGCGTCAGCCAGATGCCGAGCGCCGTGACGCCGAGCGCCAGCGACAGCAGGGTCGGGTAGATGGCCAGCAGATGGGCGTGGCCAGTGAACAGGCCGACATGGGCCAGCGGCGCGAGCAGGAACAGGTACAGGCCGACCGCGCTGATCGCGATGCCCAGGCCGCGGGCGATGAAGACGCTGCGCGTGGGCAGCGGCGAGGCCAGCAGCAGGTCCAGGTCGCCGCGGTCGAACAAGGCCGTCACCGACTGCAGGATGGCCTGGGACAGCATCAGGCTGATGACCACCCAGGCCGCGCCGCCCAGCGCGAACAGCACCCAGGCCGGTGCCTCGCCCTGCGGCCATTTCGAGAGCAGGCCATAGGCGCCCATGTGCACGGCAAGACCCAGCAGCAAGAGCAGCAAGAGCAGCAGGCGGATGCCCTTGCCCCCCACGCCGCGCCAGGCGAGGCGCAGCTCATGATGGATCAACCACAGCGCCGAGCCGGGGTGCCCTTTGAGGAACCCGCTCATGCGGCGCTCGCCGTCAGCTGCAGGAACACTTCCTCCAACGTCGCGCCGGGACCACCCGCTGCGGCGGCATGGCCGCGCAACTCGTCCAGCGTGCCCTCGGCAATGATGCGGCCGCGCTGGATGATGCTGATGCGCTGGGCCAGCCGCTCGGCCACTTCCAGGATGTGGGTGGTCAACACCACCGACTTGCCTTGCGCCACGCGCTCCAGCAGCAGGTCCTTGACCTGGCGGGCGGCGGCAGCGTCGAGGCCGGTCAGTGGTTCGTCGAGGATCAGCAGCTGCGGATCGTGGATCAGCGCGCCCGCGAGGGCCAGCTTCTGGCGCATGCCGCGCGAGAAGCCCTCGACCAGCTCGCCCGTGTGCTTCCACAGGTCCAGCCAGCGCAGCAGCTCCTCGGCACGCGGTGCGGCCACGCCGGGATCAATGCCCCACAAGCCGGCCACAAACTCCAGGTATTCCAGCGGACGCAGCTTGCCGTAGAGCAGCGGATCGTCCGGCAGAAAGGCCAGCACCCGCTTGGCCGCCACCGGGTCCGCCGTGATGTCGTGGCCAAGGATGCGGGCCGTGCCGGCATCGGGCTTCAAGAGGCCGGCCACCATGCGCAGCGTGGTGGTCTTGCCCGCACCGTTGGGCCCCAGCAGCGCATGGAACTCGCCCCGCGGGATGCTGAGGTTCAGCCCGTCAACGGCCGGCTTGCCGCCGAACTGTTTGACCAGACCAGCGATTTCCAGCGCGGCGGTGGCGTTTGTGTTCATCTTGGAGAGATCCGAATGGTGATCAAGTTGCGCGGCACTATATCGAGACCACCGCGGCCTCAGCCCTGGTGTGTCGCCGCCTCCTGCTCACGGCGGCCGGCGGTCCACCACAGCAGCAGCGCGCAAGCGAGGCCAGCGAGGCTGCACAGGCCGAAGAACGCCATCATGGCCTCGTAGCCGGCCGGGTTCTGCGCGCTGGCGCCGGCCCGGTCGTTCAACCAGCCAGCGAGGAAGTTGGCGCCGCCTATGCCGGCGTTCTGCGCCACCCACATCAGGCCGATGGCCGTGCCGAAGCGGTTGGGCTTGACCAGCTTGCTGGTCAGCGGCCACATCACGGCCGGCACCAGCGAGAAGCTGACGCCGATCAGCACGGTGGACCACCACAGGCTCCAGTGCGTCAGCGCCATCACCGCCATGGCAATCGGCAGCAGCAGCGCACCAAAGGCCAGGAACGGTGCATAGCGCCCCACACGGCCGCACAGCCAGCCAAAGGCCGGCGTGGCGAACACGGCAGCGAGGAAGACATAGCTGTTCATCTCGCCGGCCGTGGCCAGGTCCAGGCCATGCACATGCTGGAAGTACTTGATCGAGAAGGTGCTGCGGAAGGCCATGATCACCGAGTACCAGAGCACGCACAGCAGCAGCAAATACCAGTAGGCCTTGCCGAAATGCAGCAGGTCGCGCCAGGCAAAGCCCTCGTCAGCCTTGCTGGACGCAATGCCCTGGGCCGCGCGCTCGCGCGCCGGTGCCCGGTCTATCCACCAATAGACCAGGGCCGCGAGGAAGGACGACGCGGCGAAGACCGTGGCGATCAGCAGCGGCGGCTGCCAGCCCTCCGCATAGGAGCTGGCGAACCAGGTCGGCGACATGTCGGCCGAGTAGGAACCGAGGCGCCCGACCGACAGCGTGAGCCCGATGGCAAAGGCCAGGTGGCGGCCCGACAGATAGTCGGCCACCGCCACCAGGGTGGCGATGCTGAAGGTCTCGGCGCCAATGCCGAACAGCAAGCGGCCGGCCGCCATGCCGGTGAAGCTTGGGCTCAGCGCCGTCAACGCCGCGCCGGCCAGGCAGATGGCGCCGGTCCAGAGCGTCATGCGCGCGGCGCCAAAGCGGTCCACCAGCACACCGCCGACCAGGATCAGCACGATGTTCGGCAGGTTGTAGATCGCGTTCAGCAGGCCGACCTGGGTGTCGCTGAAACCGCGCTGCTGCTGCAAGAGATCGGCCACCGGGCCAACCGAGTCGTAGACGTAGTAGTTGCCGTAGAGCGCGGCCGCCACCAGCAGGCAAACCAGCCAGGCAAGGGCGCGGCTGGGAGTCTTGGCTGTCATGGAAAGATCCTTCTAGAAACTGCGCGCATTGTGCGGCGGCAGCATCGGCATCAAGCAAAATGCCCGGCACGAAAGCAACAAGATCCAGGAGACCCCGTGCGCCTGCCGTCCTCCCACCTCCCCCGCCGCGCCCTGCGCCTCTCGCTGCTGGCCACGGCCGTCGCCGTGCTCGGCGCTTGTGCCGCCCTGCCCTTCATGCCTGACCGCAATGCCCGGGCGCCGCAGCTCGACGGCTTTGGCCATGTGGGCATGGCCTCGGGCAGCCAGGTGCCAGCAGCCCAGGCGCTGTTCGAGCAGGGCATGGCCCAGGCCTATGGCTTCAACGAGGTGGAAGCGGTACGCGCCTTCAAGGCCGCGCTGGCCCAGGATGCCGATTGCGCGCTGTGCGCCTGGGGCGTGGCCTGGCAGCTGGGCCCCAACATCAACAACAGCCAGCGCGGCGATCTCTCCGAGGCGCTGCGCTACGTGGACTACGCGCTCAAGCACAGCAGCCAATCCACACTGCGCGACCGCGCGCTGATCGAATCGCTGGCCCTGCGCTATGCCCATGGCAGCGAAGCCCGCAACATAGCGCCGCTGCAGGCCAATGTCTGCGGCACCGGCAGCAAGGGGGGTGAGAAGGCAGACCCGCTGGACGTGGCCTATGCCGAGCGGATGCGCGCCTTGGTCGAGCGCTTCCCGAATGATCCCGACCTGATGAGCTTCTACGCCGAGGCCGAGATGATCGCCACCCGCGACGACTGGTGGGACCGCCAGACCGGCAAGCCCGGCGGCCGCATGGGCGAGGTGGCCGACAAGCTCGAAGCCGCGCTGAAGCTGCAGCCGCAGCACACCGGCCTCAACCACTACATGATCCATTCGGTCGACGCGCTGCAGGTGGCCTCGCGCGCTGAAGCCGCTGCCGACCGCTTGGGTGCGCTCGCGCCCAAGTCGCCGCATCTGCTGCACATGCCGGCCCACACCTATGTGCAGATCGGCCGCTATGCCGACGCCACGCGCGTCAACCAGCAGGCCCTGGCCGCCGACGAAAGCATGATGGCCAATCTCAAGGCGCAGAACTTCAGCGTCACCAAGGACTGGCGTGGCCACAACGGCCATTTCCAGTGGTACGGCGCGCTGATGGAAGGCCGCGGCGAGCTGGCCCTGGCCACGGCCCGCAATGCCGCCAAATGGGCCACCGGCGACCATGAATACGGCGAGTACGTGCGCAGCCTGCCTTCGCTGACCCTCCTGCGCCTGCAGCGCTGGGACGAGCTGCTGAAGGAGCCCCTGCCCAAGGGCGAGCGCGGGATTGCCAGCGTGCTCGGCGAGATGGCCCAAGGCATCGCCGAAGCGCGCAGCGGCAAGGCCGATCAGGCCGAGGCCCGCCTGCAGCGCTTGGACACCAGCGCCGACGCGCTGCTCAAGAAGCACACCGGCAGCGACTACATCCCCAAGATGATCCGCAGCATCGCGCTCACTGCCAAGGCACAGCTGCGGGCCGAGCTGGCATTGGCCGGGCAGAAAGCCGATGAGGCGCTGACCAGCCAGGCCGCAGCCGTGAAGGCCGCCTACGACGCCGATGGCACCGAGCCACCCATGCTGGCCGCCGGCACGCGTTTGTCACTCGGCCAGATGCAGCTGAAGCTGCAGCGCTATGCCGAGGCGGAACAAAGCTTCCGCGCCGACCTGGTGGAGCATCCCAAGAGCGGCTGGGCCCTGCAGGGCCTCATGCAGGCGCTGAAGGCCCAGGGCAAGCCGGTGGACACGGTGCAGGCCGAGCTGCAGAAGAGCTGGGCGCTGGCGGATGCCGGCCTGCGCGCGGCCCGCTGACGCTTACTTGAACTCCACCCGCGCCAGCGCGCCGGCCGCGCCGCTGGCCCAGGCCTTAGTCTGACCGGGCGCAAAGCTCAGCGTGTCAAAGCCCGCCATGCCAGCGGGCAGTGGCACGGGGTGCCAGGTCTTGCCATCGTCGTCCGAGCGGTCCGCACCCTGCGGGCCCACGGCGATCAGCGTGCGCTCGCGGCCCGGCAGGTACTTCACCACCGAACGGAAGCCGGACAGACCCTTGGCGCCCGTCACCAGGGTCCAAGTCTTGCCACCATCGCTGGTGATGGCGGCGTTGTCCACGGCTGCCTGCTCCTGCTTGTAGTCGCCACCGACGATCACGCCATGCAGCGCATCGCGGAACGTGATCGAGAAGATGCCGGCCGAAGGGCCGGCCGCCAGCGGCGTCTCAACCACGCTCCAGCTCTTGCCCCCATCGGCCGTGTGCAGCACCCGGCTCTTGTTGCCAGCATTGGTGGCGATCCAGGCCCGCCCTTGGCCGGCCACGGCGATATTGGAGCCGCTGGCCGCGTAGGCGCCCTCGCCCGGCAAGGCCGGCGGCAGGGCTGAATCGGGCACGGCGGCCCAGGTCTTGCCGCCGTTGTCGGTGCGCAGGATCTGGAAGCGACCGTCGACCGAATCGCCCACCACCAGGCCATGGTCCGCATCCCAGAACGTCATCGCATCGAGAAAGCCCTTGGGCTCCTGGTTGACGTGCTGCAGCAGCCAGCTCGCACCAGCGTCGACGGTCTTGTAGATGCGCGAGGCCGTGCCCGGGCCGATGCTGAGCGCGTAGGCCGTGCGCCCGTCGATGGCGTCGATGTCGCGGAAGTCCAGCTTGTCGGCATCCGCCGGCGGCGTGAGGCGCAACCAGCTGGCGCCGCCATCCGCCGTGCGAAGCAGCGAGTTGTCAGCACCGCTGGCCCAGGCCACCTGGGCACTGGCCGCACTGATGCCGCGCAGCCGGGCGGCCACGCCGCTGGCTTGCGGCGTCCAGTTCGCAGGCTGCGCCAGGGCAGCGCCGCACAGCGCGAGGAGAAGCAAAGGCTTGAGGGTCTTCATGGGCCCGCAGTATCCACGCTGGGCACGCTCGGCACGCGCGAGCGCTGCACGTCGCGCATCAAGCGGTTCACCACGAGGCGCATCACATGGAAGCCGAGCTTGGGGTTCTGGTAGTAGAGCTTGGCCATGGCCTCGCTGGAGAGGCTGAACAGCACGCAGTCGGTTTCACAGCGCAGGCTCAGCGTGCGCTGGTGCTCGTCGGTGAACAGGCCGATCTCGCCGACCAGGGCGCCGGGCTCGAGCGGCTCGTCGATCTCGAGCAGGCGCAGCCGGCCGCTCTCCAGGTACAGCATCTCTTCGGCATGATCGCCCTGGCTCCAGAGCAGCGCGCCGGCCTTGGCCGTGCGCCGCGTCATGTGCGGCAGCAGCCATTCGGAGACCGGCGTGTCGTCCTTGGCGTTCTTGATGGCGCGCACCAGGCGCTGGATCTGCAGCGTTTTCTTGATGTTGATCGGTATCAGCGCCGCGTAGAGGATCAGCGTCGGTATCGCGGCGCTCAGGTACCCGTAGAGCACCAGGCACAGGCAGGCGACCAGGGCCACCAGGCGCAGCGGCAGCATGCTCTTCATCAGGTAGCTGGTGACCATCAGCGCCGCGCCGATGAAGCCGAAGACGTAGGCGATCTGCAGGGTCGTGCTCATGAAGTCCGCGAAGCAAGTCCTGAGCCGACTGTAGAGAAGCGGTGTGACAAAGCCAGCGTGCGAACCCGAACTAGGCGACAGCAAAGACCTCGACCGATTGCGTCTTGCCCTTCAGCTGCATGGCGCCGAGCGGCTCGACCTCGAAGCCCGCGCCCAGATGCTCACGCGTCGCACCATCGATGAGCACGGCCCGCTGCGCCCCCTTGGTGCAGGCCTCCAGCCGGGCCGCGCGGTTGACCGTGTCGCCCACGCAGGTATAGGTCGCGCGGTCCTGCGTGCCGGTGTAGCCGGCCACCACCTCGCCGCTGGCGATGCCCACGCCGACGCGGATCTCGGGCCCACCAGCGGCCCGCTGGTCCAGGCTGAACTGGGCCGCCATCTCCACCATCTCGAGGCCGGCGCGCACTGCGCACTTGGCATGACCCTCCAGCGGCTGCGGCGCACCGAAGATGGCCATCAGGCCATCGCCGATGATCTGGTTGACCACGCCGCCATGGCTGCCGATGGCGTCGAACATCAGCGTGTAATAGGTGTTGAGCAGCTCGATCACCTCCTCGGGCGGCAGCGCCTCGGTGAGCGTGGTGAAGCCGCGGATGTCGCAGAACAGCACCGAGGCCGGCACCAGATGCCCGCCGAGCGCAAAGCCCGAGCGCTGCACGTCCTGGGCCACGGCGCTGGTGGCAAAGCGCCGCACCAGCTCGCGCTGCTGGTCGCGCAGGCGCTTCTTCTCGAAGCTGGCGGCGATGCGCGCGCGCAGCAGCACCGGGTTGACCGGCTTGTGCAGATAGTCTTCGGCGCCGAGCTCGATGCAGCGCACCACATTGGCCAGGCCGTCGAGGCCCGAGGTCACGATCACCGGCAGCTCGCGCAGCTCGGGGTCGGCCGTCAGCTGCTCCAGCACCTGGAAGCCGTTCATGCCGGGCATCTCGATGTCGAGCAGCATCAGGTCGAAGCGCTGCTCGCGCAGCGAGTTGAGAGCCTGCAGCCCGTCGTCCACCGAGCGCACCGCATGGCCCAGTTGCTCGACCTGGCGGGCCAGCAGCAACCGGTTCACGCGGTTGTCCTCGACCAAGAGGATCTGCGCCGCATGGTTCGCGTCAGCCATGGCAGAGCTCCTGCAGCCGCGCCGCCGCCTGCTGGAACAGCTGCTCCAGCCGCTCTATCGACGCGAGGCCCACCTCGGGCAGCGGCGCCAGCTCCAGGCTGCGGGCCTGGGCGGCGAAGCCCAGCGCACCGAAGGTGTTGCCGTTGGACTTGAGCGAATGAGCGGCACGCCGGAAGTTGTCGGCCTCGCCCGCCGCATGGGCGCTGCGCAGCTGGGCCAGCAGCTGCGGCGCCTCGTCGAGGAAGGTGTCGACCAGCTCGACCACGAAGTCGGCACCGGTATTGGCTTGCAAGTCGCCGAACACCTCGAGGTCGATGGCGGTACTGCTGTCGCTCATCTCAGGCTCCTTCTCACTCACAACGCGTTCCGCATCTCGGTGCGCATCAGGGCGGAGACCAGGGCCTCGACCCGGATCGGCTTGGTCACGTAGTCGTCCATGCCGGCCGCCAAACACATCTCGCGATCCCCCTGCATGGCATTGGCCGTCATCGCCACGATGCGCGGCCGCTCGCCATTGCGCCAGCGTTCGTTGATGCGGCGGCTGGCCTCGAGGCCATCCATCTCGGGCATCTGCACGTCCATCAGCACCAGGTCATAGGGCTGGCGGGCCACGCATTCGATGGCCTCCAGGCCGTTGCTGGCCACGTCGGCGCGGTAGCCCATCTGCGAGAGCAGGCGCAGGGCCAGCTTCTGGTTCACCGCGTTGTCTTCGGCCAGCAGGATGCGCAGCGGATGGCGCTCGGCCAATTGCGGGTCGATCTGCGACTTGGCGGGCTGCGCGGACGGCCGGGCCGTGGCACGGTCCAGCGCCAGCATGGTCACCAGGGTGTCGTGCAGCTGGCTCTGGCGCAGCGGCTTGGCCAGGTAGGCGCCGAAAAGGCCTTCGGTGTCCCCCGCCTCGCGCCGGCCCAGCGAGCTGAACAGCACCAGGGGCAGCTTGCGTGCAAGCTTGCGCAGGCGCCGCGCCAGCTCGAGACCATCCATCTGCGGCATGTGCATGTCAATCACCGCCAGCTCGAATTGCTCGCCGCCGCCCACCCAGGCGATGGCGGTCTCGGGCAGCTCGGTGTCGCGCACCACCATGCCCCAGCGCTGGGCCTGCAGCGTGAGGATGCGGCGGTTGGTGGCGTTGTCGTCGACCACCAGCATGCGGTGGCCCAGCAGGTCGGGCTGGGCGCCGATGAAGTCGCGCCGGCCCTCGCGCGGCAGCTCGGCCAGCGGCGCCTGGATGGTGAAGCAGAAGGTCGAGCCCTGGCCCGGGCCCGCGCTCTCCACCCACATGCGGCCACCCATCAACTCGGCGAGCCGCTTGCTGATGGCGAGGCCGAGGCCCGTGCCGCCGTACTTGCGCGTGGTGCTGGCATCGGCCTGGCTGAACTTCTGGAACAAGCGGCCCATGGCTTCGGGGCTGAGGCCGATGCCGGTGTCGCGCACGCTGAAGAGCAACTGCACGCCCGAGCCCTTGGCTTGTGCCGACAGCGTCAGCACCACCTCGCCCGCCTCGGTGAACTTGACCGCGTTGGACAGCAGGTTCAGGAGGATCTGGCGCAGCCGCGTCACGTCGCCCGAGACGGCAGCCGGCACCTCGCCCTCGAACTGGTAAGCCAGGTCGATGTGCTTCTCGGCCACGCGACTGCTGACCAGGTCCAGCGCCGATTCCACGCAGTCGCGCAGGTCGAAGGCCTGGGCCTCGATGTCCATGCGGCCGGCCTCGATCTTCGAGAAGTCGAGGATGTCGTTGATGATGCTCAGCAGCGCATCGCCCGAATCGCGGATCGTCGCGGCGAAGTCGCGCTGCTCTTCGTTCAGCGGCGTGTCCAGCAAGAGGCCGCTCATGCCGATGACGGCATTCATCGGCGTGCGGATCTCGTGGCTCATGGTGGCAAGGAAGGCGCTCTTGGCCTCGTTCGCCCCCTCGGCCGCCGCCCGCGCCTCCTGCGCATCGGCAAACAGCCGGGCATTGCGCAGGGCCACGCCCACATTGGCCGCGATGGTGGAGAGCAGGCGCTGGTCGGCTTGGTCGAACACGCCTTCGCGCTCGGTGTTCTGCACGCTGATCACGCCCTCGGCATGGCCCTCCACCATCACCGGCACGCCGAGGTAGCTGCGCGTCTGGCGGCCCATGCGCACCGTGCCCAGCGCCTCAGCCTGGCGGTCGATGTCGGAGTTGATGATCAGGGCCTCGCCGGTCTCGATGATGCGGCTGGTCAGGCCCTCGCCCAGCGGCCGCGACTGGATCACGTCGCCGTACTGGTAGGGGAAATTGATCATGCCGGTGTTGCGGTCCAAGAGGGCCACATAGGCCAGGTCGGCCTTGAAGAGCTGGCGGCTCTGCTCGCCCACCAGTTCGATCAGCGCAGCGAGGTCCAGCTTGCCGGCCAGCTGCTGCGAGACGGTGTTGACCGTGTCCAGCTCGGCCGCGCGCTGCTGGCTCTCTGCGAACAGCTGGGCGTTGCGCATGGCCACCGAGGCCGCCATCGACAAGCCGGCCAGGAACTCCAGCTCGTGCGGCCGGAAGGGTTGGCCGCCATTGCGCCACACCACCATGGCGCCACGCACCGTTTCGCCGGCCAGCAAGGGGGCGACCATCAGGCGCTCGTTGTCCTCCTTGTCGGTGCCGGCGATCTGCACCGCGCGTGCATCGGCATTGGCATCGTTGACGAACTCGGCCTGGCCGCTCGCGATCACACTGCCGATGATGCCGACACCGGTCTGCACATCCATCTGCAGGATCTGCTCGGCCACCTCGCCCTGGGCGGCAATGGCGCGGTAGCCGGCCGCCTCGCTGTCGTCGGTGGGCAGGAAGACCGCGCTGTAGTCGCCGCCCAGCAGCTCGCGGGCATGGCGCGAGATGCGGTCCATGACGACCACCAGGTCCAGCGTCGAGGAGATGTCGCGGCCCACCTCGGCCAGGGCCGCGCTCTCGCGGGTGCGGCGCTGGTTGTCGGCGAACAGGCGGGCGGTCTCGAGCGCGAGGCTCATGCTGCTGGAGAGCGTCTGCAAGAGCCGCACCTCGGCCTCGCTGAAGGCGTTCTCGCGGTCCAGGTTCTGCAGCGAGATCACGCCGATCACGCGGCCGCCCTGGATCATGGGCACCCACAGCGAGGCCTTGGGCGCCTCGCCGGCCAGCGAGGCCGGCTGGCCATAGGCCTTCAGCGACCGTGCCATGCCGGTGTTGATGACCAGGGTCTGGCCGCTGTCCATCACATGCTTGCGAAATCCCACCACCTCCTTGAAGGGCGCGAGGTCCAGGCGCTGGCCGCGCTCGATGGCATAGGGGTGGTGCAGCAGGCGCGTCTGCTGGTCGAGCAGCGAGATCACCACCACCTGTGCATCGAAGATCTCGCGGATCTTCTCGCCGATCAGGTCGTGGATGCCCTGCACGTCCATCTTGGCGACGAGGCCGGCCTGCACGCTGTTGATGATGGCCAGCTCGCTGTTGCGCTGCTCGGTTTCGCTCAGGAGGCGCTGGGTCTCGGCAAACAGGCGTGCGCTCTCCAGCGCCAGGCTCATGCCGTTGGCCAGGGTCTGCAAGAGGCGCAGGTCGGCCTCGCCGAAGGCGTTCTCGCGATCCAGGTTCTGCAGCGAGATCACGCCGATGGCCTGTCCGGCCTGGAGCATGGGCACCCACAGCGAGGAGCATGCTGCCTCGCCGGCGATCGCCTTGGGGTTGCCGTACTGCAGGTCCAGCGCATCCGTGTGCATGGGGATCAGCAGCGGTTCGCTCGAAGCCATCACATAGCGCCGGAATCCGATCAAGGGCGTGGGTTCGATCTCGAAGCGCTGGCCGCGCTCTATCAGGTAGACATGGCGCAGCTGCTTGGCGTCCGCCTCGTACAAGCCGATATCCACCACCTGGGCATCGAAGATGTCGCGGATCTTGTCGCCTATCAGGTCGTAGATGCCCTGCATGTCCAGCTTGGCGACGAGGCCCGACTGCACGCTGTTGATGATGGCCAACTCGCTGTTGCGCTGCTCGGTTTCGGCCAGCAGGCGCTGGGTCTGATCGAACAGGCGCGCGTTCTCCAGCGCCACGCTCATGCTGTTGGACAGCGTCTGCAAGAGGCGCACGTCAGCCTCGCTGAAGGCGTGCTCGCGGTCCAGGTTCTGCAGCGAGATCACGCCGATCGCGCGACCGGACTGCACCATGGGTACCCACAGGGTGGCCTTGGGCGACTCGCCCTCAATCACCGGCGGGTTGCCGTAGCGGGCCGAGTGCTCCTCCGTATCCTGATTGACGAGCAAGCTCTCGCCGGTCTCCATCACATGCTTTCGATAGCCGAAAGGCGCCTGCGGCGGCGTACGGTGGCGCCGGCCCCGCTCTATCGTGTAGGCATGGACCAGCAGGCCGCTCTCGCTGTCCTGAATCGTGATGTCGACCACCTGGGCATCGAAGATGTCTCGGATCTTGTCGCCCACCAGGTCGTAGATGCCCTGCATGTCCATCTTGGCCACGAGGCCGGCCTGCACGCTGTTGATGATGGCCAGCTCGCTGTTGCGCTGCTCGGTCTCGGCCAGCAGGCGCTGGGCCTGGTCGAACAGGCGGGCGTTCTCCAGCGCCACGCTCATGCTGTTGGACAGGGTCTCGAGCAGGCGCTGGTCCGACTCGCTGAAGGCCTGCTCGCGGTCCATGTTCTGCAGCGAGATCACGCCCACGGCGCGGCCGCCCTGCAGCATGGGCACCCACAGCGTGGACTGAGGCACATCGCCGGCGATGGCGCGCGGGTTGCCGTACTTCTCGAAGGCGGCTTCCATGCCCTCCTTGATCAGCAGGCTGCGGCCGGTGGCGAGCACGTGGCGGCGGAAGCCGATCACCGGGATAGGCGGCAGCTGCAGGCGCTCGCCGCGCTCGATGATGTAGGCCACCTCCAGCATCTCGCCCGCAGCGTCCAGCAAGGTGATGTTGACGCCCTGGGCATCGAAGATGTCGCGGATCTTGTCGCCGATCAGCTCATAGATGCCCTGCATGTCCAGCTTGGCCACGAGGCCGGCCTGCACGCTGTTGATGATGGCCAGCTCGCTGTTGCGCTGCTCGGTCTCGGCCAGCAGGCGCTGGCTCTGATCGAACAGGCGGGCGTTCTCCAGCGCCACGCCCATGCTGTTGGACAGGGTCTCGAGCAGGCGCACATCGGCGTCGCTGAACGCATGTTCGCGGTCCACGTTCTGCAGCGAGATCACGCCGATCACGCGCGCGCCGGCCGACATGGGCACGAAGACCGCCGACTTCGGCATCTCGCCCGTCAACCGCACCGGGTTGCCAAAGCGGCGCGCCGCCTCCAGCGAGTTCTCGGCGATCAGCAGGCTGCGGCCGGTGTCGGCCACATGCTTGCGAAAGCCCACCAGCGGCGTGGGCGGGATGTGCTGGCGCTCGCCGCGTTCGATCAGGTAGCGGTGCTGGATCTGCCGCTCCACCGTGTCCACCGTGGTGATGCTGACGATCTGGGCATCGAAGATGTCGCGGATCTTCTCGCCTATCAGCTCGTAGATGCCCTCGATGTCGAGCTTGGCCGCGAGGCCGGCCTGCACGCTGTTGATGATGGCCAGCTCGCTGTTGCGCTGCTCGGTCTCGGCCAGCAGGTGCTGGGTCTGGTCGAACAGGCGGGCGCTTTGCAGGGCCGCGCTCATCGCCCCGGCCACCGTCTGCAGCAGGCGCACGTCGGAATCGCTGAAGGCGTTCTCGCGCTGCATGTCGGTCAGCACGATCAGGCCCAGCACCTCGTTGCCCGACAGCAGTGGCATGTAGACGCCCGACCGCTCCTGCTGCGTGCCCGGCAGCAGGGTGCTGCCATAGGCCTTGGCCGTGGTCTCCAGGTCCTTGTTGATCACCACCGGCTGGCGGCTGCGCATCACATGGGCATTGATGCCCGTGTCGCGCAAGGGCCGCGCCGGCACCTTGACGCGCTGGCCCATCTCGTGCGTGTACGGATAGCTCATCAGGCCGGCCTGGCGGTCGACGATGCGGATGGCCACCTCGGCCTGCGGAAAGATCTCGCGCAGCTTGTCGCCGACCGCGTCGTAGATGCCCTGCATGTCCAGCCGTGCCGCCAGCGCCTGCTGCACGCTGCTGACCACGGCCAGCTCTGCAGCACGCTGCTCGGCCTCGCGGAACAGGCGCTGGGTTTCGTCGAACAGGCGCGCGTTCTGCAGGGCCGCCCCCATCGCGCCAGCCATGGTCTGCAGCAG
The DNA here is from genome assembly GCF_030014915.1 of Pelomonas sp. V22. Classification (GTDB taxonomy): domain Bacteria; phylum Pseudomonadota; class Gammaproteobacteria; order Burkholderiales; family Burkholderiaceae_C; genus JAUASW01. The sequence goes on along the minus strand of NZ_JAGIXS010000006.1, from coordinate 263,546 downwards.
GCGCACGTCGGCCTGGCTGAATGCCTTTTCCTGGTCGCAGTCGAACAGGCTCAGCAGCCCGCGCACCTGCCCTCCCCAGTGCAAAGGCACCCAGACGGCTGACTTCTCGTCCGAGCTGGTGCCCGGCAGCGGTGGCGCGCCCAGGCGCCGGCAGGACTCGTCGAAGTTCTCGTTGATCAGCAGCGGCTGGCCGGTATTGACCACATGGGCCGTGATGCCGTGCAGCGGCTGGGGATCGACGCGCAAGCGCTCGCCCTTCTCGATCAGGTAGGGAAACTCGACCTTGCCCGTGCTCGGGTTGAGGATGCGGATGTTGACGTCGCGGCCTTGAAAGATCTCCCGCACCTTGTCGCCCACGGCGTCGTAGATGCCCTGCAGGCTCAGCTCGGCGGCCAGCGCCTGCTGCACGCTGTTGACCACGGCCAGTTCGGCGGCGCGCTGCTCGCTCTCGCGGTACAGGCGCTGGGTCTCGGCCATCAGCCCCGCGTTGTGCAGCGCTGCGCCCATGCTATTGGCCAGGGTCTGCAGCAGTTGGACATCCGGTTCGCGGAACGCATCCTCGCGGTCCAGGTTCTGCAGCGACAGCACGCCGATGCGCTGAGCGCCGACCGTCATGGGCACGAACAGCACCGAACGCGGCATCTCGCCGACCAGCACCGGATTGCCATAGCGCTTTGCAGCGGCCTCGGCATCGCGGTTGATCAGCAGCGGCTGACCCGTTTCCAGCACATGCTTGCGGAAGCCATAGGGCGGTCGCGGCGCGGAAGGGGTCAGCCGCCGGCCGCGCTCGCGCAGGTACTTGCTGGCCAGCAAGCCGGTGGACGGCTCGATCAGGCCAAAGCTGACGACCTGGGCGTCGAAGATCTTGTGCACCGTGTCGCCGACCAGGTCGTAGATCTGCTCGATGCTCAGTTCGGCTGCCAGCGCCTGCTGCACGCTGCCGATGACCGACAACTCGGCCGCGCGCTGGTCCGACTCGGTCTGGGCCCGCTCCGTCACGCGGGCCCGCAGCAGCGCCTCGCAGGCTCCATCGGCGAAGCGCGCAAGCAGGGCCAGGTCGTCCTTCTCATAGCGGCCGATGCGGCCCTCGATGTCGGCATAGAGCAGGCCGACCAGGCTGCGCTCATGCAGCATGGGTGCCAGCAGGCAACTGCGTTGCTCGCGCGGCGGCACGCCGTCCGGCCCGTGCCGCAGGCGCGGCTTGCGGGTGCGCAGGCCCTCGTCGAGCCAGGCGCTGATCGCCTGCTGGACCGCCGTCGTGCGTTCGCCGCGGGGCACGCGGCCCGCCGCCAGCTGCAGGCCCTCGTCGCCCATCAGCAGGACCAGGCTGCGACGCGGCGCCAGCAGGCGCTGCAGCGCCTCGTCGATCAAGCCCGGCAGCTCGGCTGCGGAGCCCGCTCGGTACAGCGCCAGTTGGGCCTGCAGCAGATCCTGTTCAGTTGCCATCACGCACCTCCCCGCGCCAGCGGGTTTGCTCCAGCGCCTGCACCAGGGCCTCGACCCGGATCGGCTTGGTGATGTAGTCGTCCATGCCGGCGGCGAGGCATTCCTCGCGGTCGCCCTGCATGGCATTGGCCGTCATCGCGACGATGCGGGGTCGGTCGCCATCGCCCCAGCGCGTGGTAATGCGGCGGCTGGCCTCCAGGCCATCCATCTCCGGCATCTGCACGTCCATCAGGATCAGGTCATAGGCCTGGCGCTCCACGCTCTCCACCGCTTCCAGGCCATTGCCGGCCACGTCGGCGCGGTAGCCCATCTGCGAGAGCAGGCGCAGCGCCAGCTTCTGGTTCACGGCGTTGTCCTCGGCGAGCAGGATGCGCAGCGGATGGCGCGAGGCCAGCTGGGCATCGACGGCCGCCGGGCGGGGCTGGGCCGCGCGGGCCGGCAGGCGTTCCAGCGCCAGCAGGTTGACGAGCGTGTCGTGCAGCTGGCTTTGCCGCAAGGGCTTGGCCAGGTAGGCGGCGAACAGGCCCTCGGTGTCGCCCGCCTCGCGCCGGCCGAGCGAGCTGAACAGCACCAGGGGCAGCTTGGGCGAGTGCTCGCGCAGGCGCCGCGCCAGCGCGAGGCCGTCCATGCCGGGCATGTGCATGTCGACGATGGCGAGGTCGAAGTTCTCGCCCGCCGCCACCCATTGCAAGGCCTCCTCGGGCACACCGGTGGAACGCGGCAGCATGCCCCAGCGCTCGGTCTGCAGGCTGAGGATGCGGCGGTTCGTGCCGTTGTCGTCGACGATCAGGAGCCGGTGGTCCTTCAGGCCCGGCTGCTGGCCGAGGAACTCGCGGCGGCCTTCCGCCGGCCGCTCGGCCACCGGCGCCTTGATCGTGAAGCGGAACACCGAGCCACAGCCCGCGCCCGAGCTCTCGACCCCCATCGTGCCGCCCATCAGCTCCACGAGGCGCTTGCTGATGGCGAGGCCGAGGCCCGTGCCGCCGTACTTGCGCGTGGTGCTGGCATCGGCCTGGCTGAATTTCTGGAACAGGCGGCCCATGGCCTCGGGGCTGAGGCCGATGCCGGTATCGCGCACGGCAAAGGCAAGGTGGGCTTCCTTGCCCTCCAGCGTGGCGCTGATGCTCAGCACCACTTCGCCGGACTCGGTGAACTTGACCGCGTTGGACAGCAGGTTCAGGAGCACCTGGCGCAGCCGCGTCACATCGCCCTGGACGGCGGCCGGCAACTCGCCCTCGAACACGTAGGCGAGGTCCAGGTGCTTGTCGGCGGCGCGGCTGCTGACCAGGTCCAGCGCCGACTCCACGCAGTCGCGCAGGTCGAAGGGCTGGGCCTCGATGTCCATGCGGCCGGCCTCGATCTTCGAGAAGTCGAGGATGTCGTTGATGATGGTCAAGAGCGAATCGCCGCTGTCGCGGATGGTGGCGGCGTAGTCGCGCTGTTCCTCGCTCAAGGCCGTGTCCAGCAAGAGGCCGCTCATGCCGATCACGGCATTCATCGGCGTGCGGATCTCGTGGCTCATGGTCGCCAGGAAGGCGCTCTTGGCCTCGTTCGCACCTTCGGCCGCCGCCCGGGCCTCGCGCGCTTCCGCAAACAGCTGGGCATTGCGTATGGCCACGCTGACGCCGGCCGCCAGCGTGGCCAGCAGGCTCTGGTCGGCGGCCGTGAAGCGGCCCTTCTGCCGGGTGCTCTGCACGCTGATCACGCCGATGGCCCGGCCCTCGACGAAGACCGGCACGCCGAGGTAGGAGGCCGTCTGCGCGCCCACCTGGGTGGCGCCCAGGGCATCGGCCGCCCCGTCCACGTCTTCGTTGAGCAGCAAGGCCTGGCCGGTCTCGATGATCTTGCCGGTCAGGCCTTCGCCGGGCTGCAGCGGCGAGAACTCGTCGCCGTGGGTGTAGGGGAAGCGGACCAGGCCGGCCGCTTCGTCGAGCAGGGCCACGTAGACGATGTCGGCGGCGAAGGTCTCGCGCAGCTTCTCGCCCACGGTCTGGATCAGCTCGTCCAGGTCGATCTTGCTCGAGAGCGCCTGGCCCAGCGCATTGACCGTGGCCAGCTCGTTGGCGCGCTGCTCGGTCTGCTGGAATAGGCGCGCGCCTTCCAGCGCCACGCTGAGGCTGCCGGCCAGCGTGGAGAGCAGGCGCAGGTCGCTGTCGCTGAAGGCGTGCTCGCGGTCCACGTTGTCCAGGCCGATCACCGCCACCACGCGCCCGCCCTGCAGCACCGGCATGCGCAAGAGGCTCAGGCTGACCTCGGTGCCGGGAATGATGGTGCGCTGTATGCCCAGGGCCGCCAGCGTTTCGCTCAGCTTCTCGTTGATCAGGAGCGGCTGCGGGTGGCGCAGCACATGCCAGAGCAGGGGCGAGATTTCGCCGTCCGGCACCTCGAGCCGCTGGCCGCGCTCATGCATGTAGGCAAAGTGCCGCGTGCCCGCCTCGGCATCGACCACGGCGATGCTGATCGCCTGGCTGTCGAACAGCTGACGCAGCTTCTCGCCCACCAGCTCGAAGATGGAGCGCGCATCGAGCTTGTCACCGAGGCCCTGCTGCACGTCGGCGATGACGGCCAGCTCGGCCGCGCGGGCATCGGTTTCCTTCAGGAGGCGCTGGGTCTCGTCGAACAGGCGGGCGCTCTCCAGCGCCACGCCCATCGAGGAGGCGATGGTCTGCAGCAGGCGCAGCTCGGCGTCTGCATAGGCGTGCTCCTTCAGATGGTTCTCGAGCCCCAGCAAGCCCAGCACGCGGTCGCTGGCCACGATGGGCACGTAGACGACCGACTTGGCGCGGTCGGTGCCCGGCATCACACCGGTCTCCAGGTCCTGCATCGGCGTGCTGCGCAGATAGGGCTGGCGGCTGCGGGAGATGCGGTCCCACATGCCGTTGGGGATGGGCCGGGCCGGCGCGATCTGCAGCCGCTGGCCGTGCTCGATCTCGTAGAGGCAGTGCAGCAGGCCGCTGGGCTCGTCGAACCAGCGGATCGCGATGTCCTCGCTGCCCAGCACGCGGCGCAGTGTCTCCCCCACCAGGTCGACGATGCCTTGGAAATCCAGCGAGCCCGCAATGCCCTGCTGGATGCTGTTGATCACCGCCAGCTCGGCATTGCGCTGCTCGGTTTCCTTCAAGAGGCGCTGGGTTTCATCGAACAGGCGCGCGTTCTCCAGCGCCACGCTCATGCTGTTGGCCAGGGTCTGCAGCAGCCGCAGATCGGCCTCGCCGAACGCATGCTCGCGGTCCAGGTTCTGCAGCGAGATCACGCCCTTGGCCTGGTCGCCCACGACCATGGGCACGAACAGGCTGGACCGGGCGGTTTCGCCGGCAATGACATTGGGGTTGTCGTACTGCTGGTTGACCGATTCGGAATGGACCGGGACCAGAATGGGATCGCGAGCCTCCATCACGTGCTTGCGGAAGCCGCGCACCACCATGGGCTCGTCCGGGAAGCGCTGGCCGCGCTCGATGATGTAGGGAAAGTGCAGCAGCCCTGCTGCCGGGTCGAGCAGGCCGATGTCGACCACCTGGGCATCGAAGATGTCGCGGATCTTGTCGCCCACCAGGTCGTAGATGGCCTGCATGTCCATCTTGGCGACGAGGCCCGCCTGCACGCTGTTGATGATGGCCAGTTCGGCATTGCGTTGCTCGGTCTCGCGCAAGAGGCGCTGGGTTTCATCGAACGAGCGGGCGCCCAGCAAGGCCACGCCCATGCTCGCGGCCACGGTGGACAGCAGGCGCACCTCGGCCTCGCCGAAGGCGTATTCCCGCTCGTGGTTCTCCATCACGATGGAGCCGAGCAGGCGGTCCTTGCCCAGGATGGGCACTCGAAGAACGGACTTGGCCTGATCGGTGCCGGCGATGGCGCCCTGGCCGGCGGCGACCTGCTCGGCCACCGTGTTGAGGACCACGGGCGCGCTCAACGCGGTCAGGGCCACCCAGCGCTCGGCGCTTGGCTGCGACACCGGGAAATGCTGCCGTTGGCCATGCTCAAGCTCGTAGAGGTAGTGCACCGCATGGCGATCGTGGTCGAGCCAGCGGATGCCGATGTCCTCGCTGCCCAGCACCTGGCGCAGCTTCTCGCCCACCAGCTCCACGATGCCGAGGAAGTCCAGCGAGCCGGCGATGCCCTGCTGGATGCTGCTGATCACCGAGAGCTCGGCATCGCGGCGGGCCAGCTGCGCTTGCGTGGCCTGAAGCTGCGCCGCAAGCCCGGCCACCTGGGCGGTCGGGTCTGGATCGTCGGAAGCAAGGTTCTGGTTCGATCCCGGCATGGACTCAACAACGTCTTCGGTCGCAGCCAACGGGCCCGCGCGGCACGGGGCCGCCACGGGAACCGAACGAGTCTATGCCCGCCCCCGGCGCTTGCCCACTTGGCGTAGACCCCTAGCCAAGCTGGGGATGGTCAGAGGGCGGAGGCTCAGGCGTCCAGCGGCCGGGCAACGCAGTAGCGCGCCTTGCCGGCGCGCTTGGCGGCGTACATGGCGTCGTCGGCGCGGCGCAGCAGGCTGTCGGGGGCCTCGCCCGGCGTGGCCAGGGCCACACCCACGCTCGGGGTGACCACCGGGCGGCCCGCGGCCAGCAGGTGGGGCTGGCTCAAGAGCTCGAGGACGCGCTCGCACAGCCGGCCCACATCGGCCTGGCTGCCGGCGTCCTCGACGATGACGGTGAACTCGTCGCCGCCCAGGCGGCAGACCGCATCGACGGTGCGCACGCAGGCCTTGAGCCGCTCGGCCACGCCGCAGAGCAACTGGTCGCCCGCCGCGTGGCCGAGGGTGTCGTTGACCTTCTTGAAGCCGTCCAGGTCGACGAAGAGCAGGGCCATCAGCTGCTTGTGGCGGCCGGCGCGGGCCAGGGCCTCGGGCAGGCGCTCGTCGAAGCTGCGGCGGTTGGGCAGGCCGGTCAGGCTGTCCAGCCGCGCCATTTCGTCCAGCTCCTGCTGATGGCGCTTGAGCGCCGAGATGTCGCTGAACACGCGGGCATGGTGGGTGAGCCGGCCCTCGCCGTCGTGGATGCGGTTGCTGCTGAGCCAGATGTCCAGCACCCGGCCATCCGCGCAAACGAGGCGCGACTCGCCGACCCAGCGCGAGGCGTCGCCATCCGGGCCGCCATCAAAGGGCGGCAGCCCGGCGGCGCTGACCGGTCGGCCCTGCAGCGCCGCGATCGCATGGCCGGTGAGATGGCTGAAGGCCGGGTTGCAATCGATGATGCAGTCCTCGGCATCGCAGATCAGCACCGCGTCGGCCGTCTCGGCCAGCACGCGCGAGCCAAGGCGCAGCCGCTCGGCGCTGCCGCGTTTCTCGGTCACGTCCTCGGCCACGACCAGCAGGTGGTCGATGCGGCCGTCGTCCCCCATCACCGGCACCTTGAGGGTGTCGAAGTACTGGCGGCCGCTGGACGTGATGCGCAGTTGGTCGGGGAAGCGGCGCGGCCGCTGCTCGGCCAGCACCTGGGCGTCCTGGGCATCGAAGCGGGCGGCATCGGCCGGCTCGAACAGCTCGTGCACCGTGCGGCCCACCACCTGGTCAGCGCTCAGCTCGAAGCAGCGCTCGGCCGCGTGGTTCCAGAACAGGTAGCGGCCCATGGTGGCCGGCCGCGCGCTCTTGGCATAGACGGCCAGCGGCAGCACGTCCAGCAGGTTCTGCAGGAAGCGCTGCTGCTCGGCCTCGGCACGCTGGGCGTTGTGGCGCTCGCTGATGTCGCGGCTGAACAGGGCGAGGCCATCGTCCAGCGGCACGATCTGGTGCTGCAGCCAGTGTTCACGCAGGTGGGGCGAATGCCCGAGGCGCTCGCTCAGCATGGTCTGGCCGCTGGCCATGGCCAGCTCGATCTCGCTGACGATGCCGCTTTCACGCGCGCCCGGCAACAGCTCGCTGAGGCGCTGGCCCACCGGCTCGGTCACGTTCAGCAAGGCCTTGGCTCGGGCATTGGCATCGACCACCAGCAGGTCCACGAGGCCGCCCTTGGCATCGAGCTCGGCGCGCATCACCAGCACGGCATCCAGGCTGCCATCCAGCGTGGCACGCAGCCGCGCCTCGGTGGCACGCAAGCGCTGGCGGCTGGCGGCCAGCCGGCGGGACTGCAGGAACAACAGCACGGCCGCCGCCAGCATCAGCAGGCCCACACCCGCCGCTTGCAGCAGGATGCGCTGGCGATGCCCCTGGTAGGTGCTCAGCACGGTCTCGGCCCGCAGGCCCACCAGGACGCTGGCCGGATAACGGGCCAGCTCGGCCCGTGCGAGGAAGCGCAACTCGCCATCGATGCGGCTGGGCAAGGGCTCCATGCGCTGCTGCGCCGTGGCCAGCCGCTCGCGCAGATTGTCCATGTCGATCAGCTCGCCGTGGCTGAGCTGATCGTCGCGGCGGCGCACGCGCACGCGGCCGTCATGGCCGACCAGGCTCAGCGCCGTGCCGCGGGCCTCGCTGCCGCCCCCAGCCGAGATCAGCTGTGGCAGGCCTATCAGCGCGGTGACGCAGCCCATGAACTCGCCACGGGGGCCGTTCAGGCGGCGGGTCAGCGGCAGCAGCGGCTGTGGGCCCATGCCGGCCACCACCTCGGAAACACCGAGGTCCAGCGCGCCAGGCGCCAGCCGGCTGGCACGGTGGAAGAACTCGCTGCCTGCCACCACGGCGGGCAGCTTGCGGCTGCTCGCCTCGATCATGCGGCCGCTGGCATCGGTCACCAGCCAGGCTTGCAGGCCCTCATTGCCCAGCAAGTGCGCGGCCTGCGAAAGCCCCGGGCTGGTGCTGGCCGCCTCATTCAGCTTGACCAGCAGCTCCAGGCTTTGCGCGGCGCGGTCCAGCACGGCACTCGCGTGGGCTGCCAGCTTCTGCGCGCTGCGGTCGGCCTCGGTCTGGATCTGCTCGACCTCGGCCTGGTACTCCAGGCGCAGCAGCGACTGCACGTTGAGCCCCAGCAGCAGGAGCAGCAGACCCGCCGCAATGGCAATGCGGCCCGGCGACGAATTGAGCCGGTTGCGCCAGGTGGCCAGGTCGAACTTGGCAGGCATGGGAGAACGAGGGGAGAGCCGGGGGCGGTGCGTTGAGGGTCGCTGAGTGTATAGGTGGGGCGGGCCTGGTTGGCGGCCTTGCAGAGGGCTATTCTTGCGCGATGGACGAGCGGATCAAGCCCCTGCTGCCGGCGGTGCAGGCGGCCGAACTCAGCGCCTTGGAAGGCGACGTCGCGGCAGCGCTGGCGCAGATCAGGGCCATGCTGCCGCAGCTGCAGGATGCTGCTGCAGCGCCGCTGGCCGAGAGGCTCAGCACCCTGGCCGAGCGCTGCGGCGACTTCGAACTGGCGCTGCGCCTGTACCAGGCCTTCCATCGACTCGGCCGTGAAGCTTGGTCGCTAGGGTCGCTGAGCGAGCGTCCGGCGCTTGAAGCCCGCTGGCCCAGCCTGCTGCAAGCCGGCCGCCCCCTCTGCCTGGCCTTGTTGGCCCCCGACCAGCCGCTGGCCGGCGAGACGCTGGAGGCGGCGCTGCTGCAGATGGTGCAGTTGCAGCGCGGCCAATGCCGGGCCCATGACCTGACGCTCAGGCACGAACCCGATCGCCTGCTGCTGGTGCTGCTGGACATCGAGCTGTCCGCGGCCCGCCAGGCCTGCGAACGCGTGCGGCGCGTCATCCAGGCCCACGATTGGCCGGGCCTGGCGGTGGCGCCGGGCGGGCTCAGCGTCAGCATAGGCCTGAGCGCGCTGCGCGGGGCCGAGGCGCTGGACAAGCTGCAGGCGCGCGCCGAAGCCGGCCTCCAGGCGGCGCGGCGCGAAGGCCGCAACTGCGTGCGCGCCGGACTGCTGCCCGGCTAGGGTCTGCCCTGCCCCAGGGATTGCCGCCATAGGCGCCGCCATGGGCCCCGCCTACCATGGCCTGACTTCATAGGGGCCGCTCAACGCGAGAGGACCATGTTTGCGCTCAGGACCCGAGCCTTCCGGCTGAGCATGAGCCAGTGGATGCTGGTCATTTCGCTGCTCACGCTGCTGCCTTTTCTCGGCTTCGCCATCTATGCCGGCCAGCGCATGTTGAGCGAAGGCAGTGCCGACCGCGACCGCTACCTGCTCTCGGTCGCGCAAGACCGGGCCGGCGAGATCCAGCTGCTGCTGCACAAGGCCCAGACGCTGCTGCGTGTGCTGACCGTCTCCAAGGCTGCGCAACTGGGCGACCTGGCCGGCCTGCATGAGCTAGCCGTTGCCACGCGGCCCCTGCACCCCGATGCGGCCGATATCTGCCTGATCAGTATCGAGGGCCGGCCCCTGTTCTGCACCAGCCAGGCACTGGGAGCGGACCTGCCTCCCCCTCCTGCAATGCAGGGCGCGGCCGAACAGCTGCAAAAGGGCGAAATGGTCGTTTCATCGCTCTACATCGAGCCGGCCGGCAAGCAGCACGAGGTGGCATTGTCCGTGCCGCTGCAGCTGGGCCAGCTCGGCATGCACGAGCTGCGGCTGACCATACGCAGCCAGACGCTGTCGGCCCACCTGGCTCACACGGCGCTCAGCGGTGAGCTGCGCGCCGCCTTGGTCGACGACAGCGGCCTGGTGCTGGCCCGCAGCAGCGAGGCGCAGCGCTACGTCGGCCAGCAGGCCACCGAGAGCGTGCGCGCCCTGCTCAAGCTCAACAGCGGCAGCGTGATCGACACGCTGGGCCTGAGCGGACGCGACATGCGCATGGCCCAGGTGGCGGTGGCCGGCGCACCCTGGCACGTGGTGGCCGGCGTGCCGCGCGCGCAGCTGCAGGAGGCCGAGCGCAGCACGCTCTTGCAGCTCGCCCTGCTAGGTGCCATCTGCATCGCACTGAGCATCGCCTGCTCGCTGGCCCTCGGCCTCTACCTCGGCCGGCAAATGCGCAAAGTGGCGGCCTTCCACAGCACCGGCCCGGCCGACCTGGCGAGCGAGAGCGCCAGCTTCAATGTGCGCGAGCTGCATGTGGTGGCCCATGCGCTGGCCAATGCGGCCGAGAACGAGCGGGCCGCCAGCGACCAGGCGGCCCGCGCCCAGCTCGACGGACTCACCGGCCTGGCGCGGCGGCCCTTGTTCATCAGCAGCGGCCAGCGCATCGCGGCCGAGGCGCTGCGCCGCCGCCATTGCGTGGCCGCGCTCTACATCGACCTGGACGGCTTCAAGGCCTTGAACGACAGCCGCGGCCATGCCGCCGGCGACGCCGCCCTGGTGCGCGTGGCCGCGCTGATCAAGGACTGCATCCGCAGCGAAGACTGCGCCGGCCGCCTTGGTGGCGACGAGTTCGGCGTCTTCCTGAGCGCACCGGCCTCGGCCTTGCGGCACATCGCCATGGCGGTCAGCTCCCGCCTGGTCAGCCGCGTGGGCCAGTTGCCCGACGGCCTGGGCTGCAGCATAGGCATCGCGGTGGCCGAACAGCCGCCCTTCGAGATCGAGGCGCTGCTGGCCGATGCCGATGGCGCGATGTTCAAGGCCAAGAAGGCCGGCAAGAACCGCTGGAGTTTTTGACGAGCCCCTCGCCCGCGGGTACGCGGACGGTCCCCCGAGGGGACGCCGATGCTTGCGGCTTCGAGCCGCAGGCATCGTCATGGCGGGCCGGCTTGGGAGCGGCCCTGCGCTCGACCCGCGAAAGGCGGCGTCAGAGCGGGTCAGAACGGATTGATGGTCTTTTCCTTGCTGTAGCGCAGATAGCCCACGCTGGCGCCGGCCCGCAGGCCCACGCCCAGGCGGATCGGCGCCAGGGTCACGCCGCCGGCGCGCTGGTAGTTGATGCCGGCGCCGCCGACGTAATAGAAGCTGCCGTCCACGCCCGGATAGCGGCGGTAGATGGCGCCGATGTTGGGCAGTTTGTAGACCAGGGTGAAGACCTTGGCCGCGTTGGCGCCGGCGTCGAAGCCGATTGAGGGGCCGGCCCAGTAGACCTTGGCCGAGCCGCCGCCCTTCATCAGCAGCTCCCCCTCGCCGTAGCGCAGGCCCACGGTCAGCGCGGCGCTGCCTTCCTCGCCCTTGATATAGCCATTGGGACGGCCCTGCTCCTTGAAGGCCTTCTCGATCACCTTGGCGATGCCGGCCGCGCCATTGCCAAAGAACTCCAAGGCAGCGCTGAGCACCGTGTCCTGGTCATAGGTCGAGGCCTCGTCGTTGCCGGCCCAGACGGGCGCGGCGGCCAGGGCCGGCACGGCGGCCAGCAGTTGCAGGGCCTCACGGCGGTTCGGTTGATGGCTGTTGTCTTGCTTGCTCGTCATGCGCATTTCTCCTTTTTGGCGAAGCGACCCAGGAACATCTCCACGCAGTCGTCCAGCAGCTGCTGACCCTCAGCGGGCGTCAACGGCGGCTGGCCCATGGTGAGCTGCGGCCAGAAGGCCAGCGACTTGAGCATGCCCTGCAGCAGCGCCGAGCCGTACTGCGGATCGACCGGCTGCAAGCGCCCGTCCTGCTGGGCGGCCCTCAGCCAATCAGCAAGGCCCTGCTCCTTCTCACCCAGGCGGTCCACCATGTGCCGGGCCCTGTCGGGACTGTGCATCATCTCGGCCACCGCCACCCGCACCAGGTCCAGGAAGCTTGTATCGGTGAGTAAGCCCAGCTTGGCGGCGAGCAGCTCGCGCAGTTGCTCGCGCAAGGGCCGCTCGGGGCGGTAGGCCAGCTGGCCCAGGGCCGCGCTGCGCTTCCAGAGCTGCAGCAGGATCTCCGCGAACAGCTCGTCCTTGCTGGGGAAATGGTTGTAGACGGTGCGCTTGGACACCTCGGCCGCCGCCGCAATCGCATCCATGCTGGCGCGCTGGAAGCCATGCTGGCGGAACTGCGCCGTCGCGGCCGCCACGATGGCCTCGCGCTTGCGGTCGGTCAGGCGCTGGGGTTCGTCCTCGGAGACGGCGCTGGGGTCAGGAATTCTCGACATGGACAGAACTTTACACCGCGGGGTTTACTTTTCTGAATTCGATACTACACTGTGCAGTGTACTTATTGAATCCGTCCATGAAGCGCCGTTTGCTCTTCGCCCTCCTCTTTGTCCTGCTGAGCACCATGACCCTGCTGACCGCCTGCCAGACCCTCTCGCCCTTGTTTGCCGATCACAGCGGCTCGCCGCAGCAGGTCGAGGGGCGCTTCCGCAATGCCGTGCCACGCCAGGCCATGGGCCTGGGCAAGACCCTGGCCGTGTTCTGGAAGTTCCTGGTCGACAAGCCGGCCAATACCCGGCCCGACCAACCGGTGCCCGTCCAGGCCCTGAGCCGCGCCGAGCTGCTGGCCGCGCCGGACCAGAGCCTCTGGCGCCTCGGCCACTCGACCCTGCTCTTGAAGCTGGACGGCGAGTTCTGGCTGACCGACCCGGTGTTCGCCGAGCGCGCCTCGCCGGTGCAGTTCATGGGCCCGAAGCGCTTCCATGCGCCGCCGATCGGCATCGAGGAGCTGCCGCCCATCAAGGCCGTGATCCTGTCGCACGACCATTACGACCACCTGGACAAGGCCGCCATCCTGGCCCTGACCGGCAAGACCGAGCTCTTTCTCTCGCCGCTGGGCGTGGGCGACCGCCTGGTGCACTGGGGCGTGGACAAGGCCAAGGTCCGCCAGCTCGACTGGTGGCAGGAGATCACCGTGGGCGCCACCCGCTTCGTGGCCACGCCGGCCCAGCATTTCTCGGGCCGGAGCCTGAGCGACGGCAACCGCACGCTGTGGGCCTCCTGGGTGATGCTGGGCCGCGAGGCCCGCGTGTTCTTCAGCGGCGACACGGGCTACTTCGCTGGCTTCAAGGCCATCGGCGAACGCTTCGGCCCCTTCGACCTGACGATGGTCGAGACCGGCGCCTACAACGAGGACTGGGCCGACATCCACATGCTGCCGGAGCAAAGCCTGCAGGCCCACCTGGACCTGCGCGGCCGCCACATGCTGCCCATCCACAACGGCACCTTCGACCTCTCGCTGCATGGCTGGACCGAGCCCTTCGAGCGGATCTCGGCCTTGGCTCAAGAGCGGGGCGTGGCGCTCAGCACGCCGCAGATCGGCGAGCGCATCGCCATCCAGGCGCCGACGGCCGGCAGCCGCTGGTGGCGCTGAAGCCGGCCCACCAGACCGGATTCGTCGCCTTGCAGCCGGCTTCGTCGCATGCCGGACTGCACCGCCCTGGGGCACGACACAATGCGCCCCATGAGTTTCCCAGCCTCGTCGCCGCTCGCCACACCGATCAGCCCGGTTGCGGCGTTCCGGGGGGTGGTGAACCTGCCCACCAGCCTGGCGGTGTTCGCGATCTGCTTCGTGCACACGCTGTCGAGAATGCTGCCCACCAGCGCCTCCGAGGAAATGCCCCTCTGGGAATGGCTGCTGATGCTGCCGCTGTACCTGCGCCAGTCGCTGCTGGCCGGTTTCACGGTGCTGCTGGCCATCGCCCTGTCCGAGGCCTTGCTGGCCCGCTGGCGGCTGCGCGGCGCACCGCGCCTGCTGCTTCGGGGGCTGGCTGTGGCCTTCGGTGCCCTTGCCGGCACCTGGGTACGCCGCCTGGTCTACAGCTGGGGACGCGGCGAGCCCATGCCCGAGCTGGTCGTCAGCTGGTTCGTCGCCGCCTCGGGCCTGTGGTTTGCGCTGGGCTGCATCAGCTACGCCGTGTTGCTGCTGCAGCAACGCGAGCGCGCCACCCGGGCCGAGCTGCAACGCGTGCAGCGCGACCATGAGCAGTTGCAGGCCCAGCAGCTGGAGGCCCAGGTCTCGGCCCTGAACGCCCAGATCGAGCCGCATTTCCTGTTCAACACCCTGGCCAATGTGAAGCGGCTGTTCGAGACCAGCCCCGAACGCGGCCGCGACATGCTGCGCAGCCTGATTGCCTACCTGCGCGCCGCCCTGCCGAGCATGCGCAGCCCCGATTCCACGCTCGGCCAGGAGCTGGACCTGGTCAGCAACTACCTGACCATCCTGCAGATGCGCATGGGCGAGCGGCTTTCCTTCGGCATCGCCAGCGACGCCGAGCTGCAACAGGCCCGGCTGCCGCCCATGGTGCTGCCGACTCTGGTGGAGAACGCGATCAAGCATGGCCTGGCGCCGCTGCCCGAGGGCGGACGCATCGAGATCCAGGCAAGGCGGGAAGGCGCGGGCGCCTTGGTCGTTGAAGTGCGCGACAACGGCCAGGGCTTCAGCGGCAGCGGCGGCAGCGGCGTGGGCCTGGCCAATACGCGGGCCCGCCTGTCGGCGCTGTTCGGCGACGCGGCGGCCCTCGAGCTGGAGGCGGCCCAGCCGCGCGGCGTCGTGGCCCGGCTGCGCATGCCCATCCTCGGAGCAGGCACATGATGCGCCAGCTGCTGGCCGCCTGGCGCTCCTTGAGCAGTTCCGAAGCGCTGCTGATCCTGGGCCTCAGCCTGATGTTCAGCGCCATCGACCTGAGCGACCTGCTGCGCTTCAAAGCCGGCTCGCATTTCTGGGACGTGGTGACCCACCACCTCGTGACCTCGCTGGCCGCCGCTTCCGTGATCACGCTGTGCTGGCTGCCGGCCGACCGCTCCCGTGCCACCGGGCCGCGGCGCACACGCCGACTGGCCCTCGCCACGCTGCTCGGTTCGTGGTTGGCGGCCCTGACGATCTGGGAGCTGACACTGCACCTGCCCTGGCCCTCGATCACCCACCTGGCCGTCGCACGGAAGCAGTTGCCGATGCCGACGCTGACGCCCACGCTGCTTGCGTCCTTCACGCTGCAGGTGCTGCTGCCCGCCTCGCTGGTGGTGGTGGCCAGCGAGATGCTGCACCGCCAGCGCCACGCCACCGAAGACCTGCAACGGATGCTGGCTGAGCAGGCCCAGCTGCGCCGCCGCGCCATGGCC
This sequence comes from Pelomonas sp. V22, assembly GCF_030014915.1. Lineage (GTDB taxonomy): Bacteria > Pseudomonadota > Gammaproteobacteria > Burkholderiales > Burkholderiaceae_C > JAUASW01. The sequence goes on along the minus strand of NZ_JAGIXS010000006.1, from coordinate 248,365 downwards.
TCGCGCCTGGCGACGCTGCAAGCCCAGGTCGAGCCGCAGCTGCTGTTCGATGCGCTGGTGGACATCGAGCAGTCCTACGAGCAGCAGCAGCCCGATGCCGCAGCGCGCATGGAGCGCCTGATCCGCTATCTGCGCGTGGCCCTGCCGCGCCTGCGCGAAACCGGCACCACGCTGGAGGCCGAGGCCGACCTGCTGGACAGCTACCTGGACGTGATGCGCGACCTGCAGCCGCAGGCCCCTCGCCTGCAGCGCCTGTGGCCCGAGGGCCTCGGCCTGCAGGCCTTGCCGCCCATGCTGCTGCTGCCGCTGTTGCAGCAGGCGCTGCAGCGCGCTGGCGCACAAGCGCCCGCCACCTGCAAACTGGGAGCGCAACGCCGGGGCAAGGGCTTGAGCATCACGCTGGACTTCGACCGCCCCGGCCTGTGCGGCGACGCGCAGGAACTCGGCGAGCTGAACCAGCGCCTCACTTTGCTGGCCGGCGCCGAGGCGCGCCTGCATTGCCGAGGCGACACTGCCACCACCTTGTTCACCCTGGAGCTGCCTTGATGGGAGCGGGTCTGATGCGAAGCCTGAGCCACCCCACCGCCGTCGTTGCCGAAGACGAGGCCACGCTGCGCCATGAGCTGGTCGAACAGCTCGGCAAGCTCTGGCCCGAGCTGAGCATCGTGGCCGAGGCCGCCGACGGCGTGCAGGCGCTGCGCCTGCTGGACGAGTTCCAGCCCGACCTGCTCTTCCTCGACATCGAGATGCCCGGCGCCACCGGCCTCGACGTGGCCCGCCAGGTGGCCGGCCGCAGCCACGTGGTCTTCGTCACCGCCTACGACCAGTACGCCGTGGCCGCCTTCGACCAGGGCGCCGTCGACTACCTGCTCAAGCCGCTGGTACCCGCCCGCTTGTTCACCGCCATCAGCCGCCTCAAGCAGCGCCTGCAGCAGGGCCAGGCACCGGCCGAGCTCGGGAGCGTGCTGGAGCAGCTCGGCAGCCGCGCCACGGCGGGTGCCGCCCGAGCGCCGCTGCGCTGGATCAATGCCACGGTCGGCCAGGCGCTGAAGCTGATCACCGTGGACGAGGTGCTGTACTTCCAGTCGGACAACAAGTACACCCGTGTCGTCACCCGCGAGGGCGAGGCCCTGATCCGCAAGCCGCTGAAGGAGTTGGTGGACGAGCTCGATCCCCAGCAGTTCTGGCAGATCCACCGCTCGACGCTGGTGAACGCCATGGCCGTGGCCGCCGTGACCCGCGACTTCCGCGGGCGCATGCAGGTCAAGCTCAAGCACCGCGACGAGGTCTTGCTGGTGGCCGAGAGCTATGTGCACCTGTTCAAGCAGATGTGAGCCGGCGGCGCTGGTCTAGCGCTCGATCAGCTTGTTGTCGTCACCGCTGTTGACCACGCGGGTCTTGAAGCCGGCCGGCACCGACACGCGGTTGCTGCGGCCGGCAAAGTCGACCAGCTCGATCTTCGCCCCGGCCTCCACGATCACCTTGTTGCTGATGCCACTGATGATCAGGCGCTTGACCGTGTTGTCGGCTGCAATGGTGACCTCGCAGTCCCCACCCGTCACCTCGACGTCATAGACGTTGACCTTGTTGATGCGGGTCTTGACGCGCAGGCCGTCGACATAGACCACCGAACCGTCGTCGCTGCTGCCGCCGCAGCCCAGCAGGCTGGCGGGCAGGGCGAGCGAAAGACAGGCGATGCGGCGGCAGTAGAAATCGGGAATCAGGTGCATGGGATCGCTTCCGGTATGAGCAGCGTGCTCGACGCCGCGCAGTCTGCCGCCCCGCACATGAAATCGGCATGAAGCGCAGCCATGACCGGCGGCCGTCCGCCGCATCGCGCATACAGTGGCGCCCTCGCCTCAGCGGAGCCGCCACCATGCATCGCAGCCTTTCCGTCCTGCTGGCCCTCTTGTGCTGCCTGGTCCGGCAGGCGGCGCAAGCCCAGGCACCCAAACCGCCGCCCAATCTGATCGCCATCGACGCCAAGCTCGTGACGGCCGGCCAACCGTCCGCAGAATGGCTGGCCACACTGGCCGAGCAGGGCTTCGAAGCGGTGATCTACCTGGCGCCGCCGACGGTCGGCGATGCCGTGCGCGAGGAGCCCCTGATCGTCGGACGCCAGGGCCTGATCTGGGCCAACCTGCCCATCCGCTTCGACCGCCCGGCCGACGCCGACTACGAGGCCTTCGCAGCCCTGCTGTCCTCGCTACGCGGCAGGAAGGTGCTGGTGCACTGCCAGGTCAATATGCGGGCCTCGACACTGACCTTCCTCTACCGCGTGCTGGCCGAACAGGCCGACCCGCAAAAAGCCTGGGACAAGGTCGCAGGCGTCTGGACGCCGCAAGGGCCGTGGAAAGCGCTGATGCTGGAGCGGCTGCGCAGGAACGGCATCGCCTTCGATCCGTTCTAGGCGGCCGGCGATGGTGCCGGCCGGCGCAGCCGCCCCCAGGCTCAGATGAACAGGCGGATGATCTGGGCGGTCCAGGCCGCTTCCTTGTCGGCGCCCTTGGCCTCCCAGCGCTTCAGTTCCTCGGCGAGGTAGGCGCGCGCTTCGGACGTGCCCAGGTCGCCGATGGACTTGATCGCCATCGCCCGGTCCTGCCAAAGACCGTCGCGGTTCTCGTAGAGGCTCTTCAGCAGCTTGAACTTCTCGGCGCTGCCCAAGGTTCCCAGCGAGGAGATGGCAGCCAGGCGCACATACTCATCGGCGTGGCCGGTCAGCTGGACCAGGCGCTCCTGAGCACCAGGGTGATTGCTGAAGCCCAGCGCATAGACGTTCAGGTAGGCATCGCCTTCCAGCTTGATGCCGGCGTCGACACGGCCCAGCAGCGTGGCCAGCTGGCTGTCGCTGGCGCGCCAGCCGTAGACCTGGCCAGCAATCTTGCTCGCCAGTTCCTTGACGGCCAGACCCAGGGGCTGGCTCAGCGTCGGCTCGATCACTTCGTCGAAGCTCCAGACCGGCACCTTGCCGCGCTTGACGAAGGCGCTCATGCGCTTGCGGCCTGCGGGCGTGTCGACGTCGGCCGACAGGAAGGTGAAGGTCACGAAGGGCGAGAAGCCGCTGACCCGGTGATTGACCATCTTGAAGGTCTGCAGGTAGACGCCCGGCTGGCCGGCCTGCCCCTGGCTGACCCGCACCGCGATGCCACGCGACGCCAGCTCGCCCTGCAGATGCTCGGCCAGGAACGCAGCCGGCTCGACCGGACCCGCCTCGGTGCGCAGGGCCGCCGGCAGCAGGCCGCTGCTGAAGGTGCGGTCGGTCTCCTTGCGTTCGTCCACCAGGTTCAGTGTGGCCGGCTGCGGCGTGCTTGCTGCGCTACCGCTGATGCCGCTGGGCGCCGGTTTGCGGATCAGGTAGCTGCTGGGTGCGCAGGCGCTCAGCAGCGTGACCATGGAGAGCGCCAGCAGCAGGCGGGTGGACGTTCGTGCTCTTGTTCGAGTCATTTCTTCTTGAGTTCCCTGTTTGGAAGTTGGTGTCGATGGAAATCGCTGCCCGGAGCCGGACAGGGGCGCGATGCTAGCGGCAATACGGCGCAGCTTCGGGCTCGAAAGCTCGGTGATTTCCATCATTCGAGCCGGGCTGTCGCCCAGGCGACCTGTCGGCGCGCCGGCAGGACCACAATCGGCAGGCCCTTGTCGATACAGCCACGGAAGCCCGCCATGCCCAGCTCCCACTACCGCATCTGCCCCCTGTGCGAAGCCTGCTGCGGGCTGGAAATACGCACCGAGGGCTCGCAGATCATCAGCATCCGCGGCGCCGAGCACGATGTGTTCAGCCGGGGCTTCATCTGCCCCAAGGGCGCTTCGTTGAAAGACCTGCATGAAGACCCGGACCGGCTGCGCAGGCCGCTGATCAAGCGCGACGGCCAGTTCGTCGAGGCCAGCTGGGACGAGGCCTTTGCCGAGATCGGGCGGCGCCTGCTGCCGGTGCTGCGCGAGCATGGCCCCGATTCGGTGGCCGCCGTGGCCGGCAACCCCAGCGCCCACAAGATCAGCCTGCTGGCCTATTTCCCGCGCCTGGTGAAGGCGCTCGGCACACGCAATGTGTTCAGCGCCTCGACGCTGGACCAGATGCCCAAGCAGCTCTCCAGCGGCCTGATGTTCGGCCATTGGCTGTCCATTCCCGTGCCCGACATCGAGCGCTGCGACTGGCTGCTGATACTCGGCGCCAATCCCATGGTCTCCAACGGCAGCCTCTGGACCGTGCCGGACTATCGCGGCAAGGCCAAGGCCCTGCGCGCTCGCGGCGGCCGTATCTGTGTGATCGACCCACGCCGCACCGAAACCGCAGCGGCTGCGGACGAGCACGTTTTCATCAAGCCGGGCGGCGATGTGTTCCTGCTACTCGGCATGGTCCACACGCTGTTCGACGAAGGCCTCGTCAGGCCCGGCCGGCTGGCCGAGCACCTCAATGGTCTCGAGGAACTTCGCGCTGCCGTGCAGCCCTTCGCGCCGGAACTGACGGAAGTCGGCTGCGGCATCTCGGCCGCCACACAGCGCCGCCTGGCGCGCGAACTGGCCAGCGCCAAGGCGGGCGCCGTCTATGGTCGCATCGGTACCTGCACGCAGCGCCATGGCACGCTGAACAGCTGGCTGGTCGACGTGCTGAACGTGCTCAGCGGCCACCTGGACAAGCCGGGAGGGATGATGTTCCCCAAGGCAGCCGCCTTCGCGGCCAACACGGCCGGCAAGCCCGGCAGCGGCAAGGGAGTCAGCACCGGCCGGCGCAGCAGCCGCGTGTCCGGCGCGCCCGAGGTTTTCGGTGAGCTGCCGATCACCCTGCTGGCCGAAGAGATCGAGACGTCGGGTGAAGGCCAGGTGCGCGCGCTGATCAGCCTGGCGGCCAATCCTGTGCTGTCGGCCCCGAACGGCGCACGGCTGTCCACGGCCCTGGATCGGCTCGATTTCATGCTGAGCCTCGACATCTACCTGAACGAGACCAGCCGCCATGCCGACGTGATCCTCCCCGGCCTCTCGCCGCTGGAGGACCTGCATTACGACATGGCCTTCCCGCAGTTGTCCTTCCGCAACCATGCCCGCTTCTCCGAGCCGGTGTTCGAGCGCGAGGCGGGCCAGCCGGAGGAATGGGAGACGCTGCTGCGCCTCGCTGCCCTGGTCGAAGGCGGTGGCGCCAATGTGGACGTGCAGGCGCTCGACGACGCGGCCATCGCCGCCGATGTGAAGCGCTTTGCCGGCGAGCAAGCCGATGCGGTGCTGCGCGCGCTCGGCGATCAGCGCGGCCCCGAGCGCCTGATCGACCTGGCCTTGCGCAGCGGCCCGTACGGCGACCGCTTCGGCCTCAAGCCCGACGGCCTCACACTCGCGAAAATCAAGGCCGCACCCGGCGGCATCGACCTCGGGGCCTTGCAGCCGCGCATCCCCGAAGTCCTGCGCACGCCTTCGGGCCGCATCGAACTGGCGCCGCCGCTGCTGCTTGACCAGCTCTCGCAGCTGCGACCGCCAGAGACCAGCGATGGCCTGCTGCTGATTGGCCGACGCGACATGCGCTCGGGCAACAGCTGGATGCACAACCTGCCGGTGCTGGCCAAGGGGCCGGAGCGCTGCACCTTGCTGATCCATCCGGACGAGGCCGCCCGGCGCGCGCTGGTCGAGGGCTCGATGGCACGCGTGAGCACAAGCACCGGCAGCATCGTCGTGCCGGTGAGCCTCACGCCGGACCTGGGCCCCGGCGTGGTCTGCCTGCCCCATGGCTGGGGCCATGACCTGCCGGGCGCGCGATTGCAGCTGGCGGCCCAGCGGCCCGGTGCCAACATGAACGCCCTGCTGGCCGAAGGCCTGCGCGACCCGCTCTCCGGCAATGCGGTGCTGTCAGGTGTGCCGGTTGAAGTCACTGCGGCATGACGGATCGGAGGGGCATGGCTGCTGTGGTACATTCGGGCCCATAGAACCACACGAGACCGTTTCTACAAGGTCTTCAATCTGCAGCCCCGCATGTCTTACGCGCGGCTCGCTTCAGTTTCAACTCCCCCGTTTGACTGCTCTTGAGTGTTTCTGTCTCCGGACGCCGTTGTGGCCCCGGAGTGTTTTTCTACATTTGTTTTTTTCAAGGAACACATCATGACGATCCAAAACGGCACCGTGAAATGGTTTGACGACGGCAAGGGCTTCGGCTTCATCACCCCCGCTGACGGCGGCAAGGACCTGTTCGCCCACCACAGCGAAATCCGCAACGGTGGCGGCTTCCGCACCCTGGCCGAAAACCAGCAAGTCGAGTTCGAAGTCAAGCAAGGCCCCAAGGGTCTGCAAGCTGCGAACATCAAGCCGCTGTAATGGCGCTTGAGGTGGCGCGGGAGCGCCACCTGAAAAAACGGATGACGCTCAAGCGTCATCCATCCCAGGCCTCGCCGCTGGCCTCGTAGGCGGCAAACACCAATAACCAATCCGCGCCAAGACGACGGATGGCATCAGAAGAATCTCTCCTGCCTTCTCTCTCGATCAAGGCGCACACCTCAAGAAAGAAAACAATGCACAACAAGAGCATTGAGGTGGGGCGTTACCTTGTCTCACCGATGACCAAGCCTCTCACCGATGGTGGTTTCACCGCCGCGGTGTCGATCCGATCCGGCAACGGCCAAGCCAGCCACGACCGCGTCATGCGTTTCGTGCCGCGCTTCGACAGCCGCCGCGCTGCGCTGCGCTATGCAGTTCGCGAAGGCCAGGCCTGGGCGCTGGCCCACTGATCACCCAGAGTTCATCAACCCGAAAGAGAAAGCGCCTCCAAGGAGGCGCTTTTTTGCTTTCAGAGCTTGGCCGCGATCAGGACTTGCTCGCCCCGCCGCCCAAAGCCTTGTAGAGCTGCACGCTGTTGAGCGCCTGCGCGAGGCGCACCTGCACCAAGGCCTGTCGGGCCGCAAAGCTGGAACGCTGGGCGTCCAGCAGTTCGAAGCTGCTCGAAGCGCCGTTGGCGAAGCGCAGTTCCACCAGCTTGAGCCGCTGCTGCTCGGCCTGCGTCTGCTGGGCTTGTGCCTGCAGTTGCGCACTCAGCGTCATGCGGCCAGCCAGTGCATCGGCCACCTCGCGGAAGGCCGTCTGCACGGCCTTCTCGTACTGGGCGACTGCAATGCCTTGTGCGGCCTTGGCCGAGGCCAGGTTGGCCTGGTTGCGGCCGGCATCGAAGACCGGCATCAGCACCTGGCCGACGAAGCTCCAAGCCGTGTTGCTGAACAGGTCCGACAACTGGCTGCTGGCCGTGCCCAGATTGGTGGTCAGCGCGATGCTGGGGAAGAAGGCCGCACGGGCCGAACCGATGTTGGCTTCGGCCGCGCGCAGCTGCGCCTCGGCCTGCAACACGTCAGGCCGCAGGGCCAGCACCTCGGAAGGCACGCCGCCCGGCAGGTCGGACAAGCCCGTCAGCTCGGTGGCAGCAGCGGGCAGCGTGGCCGGCAGCGGCTGGCCGACCAACAGCACCAGGGCGTTCTCGTCCTGCAGGCGCTGACGTTCTGCGGCGGCCAGCGCCACCTGGGCACCAGCCAGCGCCGATTCGGCAGCGGCCAACTCCAGCGCCGAGGCCGCACCCGCGTCGTACTTCTGGCGCGTGAGGCGCAGGCTGTCGGTGCGCGTAGCGGCCGTACTGCGGGCCAGCTGCAGCAGCTCGTCGTCGGCCTGCAGGGCCAGGTGGCTCGAAGCCACGCCGGCGATCAGGGCGATCTGGGCCGCACGGGCGCCCTCGGCGGAGGCCAGGTAGCGGGCCGTCGCGGCATCGCCCTGGTTCTTGACCTTGCCGAACAGGTCCAGCTCGTAGGCGCTGATCTGCAGGCCAGCCTGGTAGGACGCCGTGATCGAGTCGTCCTTGCCCGGCGTGCGGCTGTTGGTAAAGCCGGCAGCCACGGTGGGCCAGCGGTTGGCATCCGCCACGCGAGCCAGGGCACGCGCCTGCTCGACGTTGAGCAGGGCGACGCGCAGGTCGCGGTTGTTCTTCAGCGCCAGCTCGATCAGTGCCTGCAGGCGGGCGTCGGCGCCGTAGAAGGTCTGCCAGGCCAGGGCCTGCGCGCTGGTGCCGCTCGCGGCGGCGGGCAGCGGCCAGCTCTCGGCCACCGGCGCCGCCGGGCGCTGGTGCTCAGGCGCCAGGTTGACGCAGCCAGCCAGGGCCAGGGCTGCGACCAGGCCGAGGATCTTCGTTGTTCTGGTTGTCATATCAGTGTTCCTCCGCCTTGGCTTCGATTTCATGCGCATACATGCGGCGTTGGCGTTCGCTGCCCTTGAAGATGCGTCGCACCACCAGGAAGAAGATCGGCACGAAGATCACGGCCAGCACGGTCGCGGCGATCATGCCGGACAGCACGCCGGTGCCGATCGCGCGCTGGCTCGCCGAGCCGGCGCCGGTAGCGAAGAACAGCGGCACCACGCCGAGGATGAAAGCCACCGAGGTCATCACGATCGGGCGGAAGCGCAGGTGGCAGGCCTCCAGCGTTGCCTCGATCAGGCCCTTGCCCTGGGCCTGCAGGTCCTTGGCGAACTCGATGATCAGGATGGCGTTCTTGGAAGACAGGCCAATGATGGTGATCAAGCCGACCTTCAGGTAGACGTCGTTCGGCATGTCGCGCAGCGTCACGCCAGCCAGCGCACCCAAGAGGCCCAGCGGCACGACCAGCATCACCGACAGCGGGATCGACCAGCTCTCGTACAGCGCGGCCAGGCACAGGAACACGGCCAGCAGCGAGAACACGAGCAGCACCATGGCCTGCGAGCCCGACAGCTTCTCTTCACGCGAGAGGCCGGTCCACTCGAAACCAATGCCCGGCGGCAGCTTGGCCACCATCGCTTCCAGCTCGGCCATGGCCGCGCCGGTGGAGGCGCCATGGGCGGCGTCGCCCGCCAGGCGCATCGCCGGATAGCCGTTGTAGCGCGTGGCCTGCATCTGACCGGTGATCCAGTGCGTGCTGGCGAAAGCGGACAGCGGCACGCTCTTGCCCTGGGCATTGGTCACGTTGAGGCGCAGCAGGTCTTCGGGCTGCATGCGGGCAGCAGCATCGGCCTGCACAACCACGCGCTGCAGGCGACCGGCGTTGGGGAAGTCGTTCACGTAGGACGAGCCCAGCTGGGTCGAGATGACGGCAGCCACGGCGTCGTAGCTGACGCCTTGGGCGTAGGCCTTGTCGCGGTCGATGTCGATCTGCAGCTGCGGCGCGTCTTCCAGGCCATCCGGTCGCATGCCAGTGATCAGCTTGCTCTGCGAAGCCATGCCCATCAGCTGGTTGCGGGCGTTCAGCAGGGCTTCGTGGCCGAGGCCGGCGCGGTCCTGCAGGCGCAGGGCGAAGCCCGTGGCCGTGCCGAGCTCAGGGATGGGCGGGGGCGACAGCGGATAGATGAAGGCATCGCGCACCTGCATGAAGGCGCCGAAGGCACGACCGGCCAGCGCGCTGGCGCTGTGCTCGGGTCCCTTGCGCTCGTCCCAGGGCTTCAGCGGCACGAACACCAGGGCGGCATTCTGGCCCTGGCCCGAGAACGAGAAGCCGATCACGCCGATGACGTTCTCCACCTCGGGCTGCTTCAGCATGAAGTCTTCGACCGCCTTGACAGCCGCCTCGGTGCGGTTGGTCGTGGCACCCGGCGGCAGCTGCACGTTGACGATCAGGTAGCCCTGGTCTTCATTCGGCAGGAACGAGGTGGGCATGCGCATGTAGAGGAAGCCCACGCCAGCGCAGATGGCGGCGTAGATGATCATCATGCGGCCGCTCTTCTTGAGCAGCTTGGCGACCCAGCCCTCGTAGCTCTTGGCCGTGCTCGAGAAGCCCCGGTTGAACCAGCCGAAGAAGCCGGTCTTGGCATGCGCATGACCCGCTTCCACCTGCTTCAGCAGCGTGGCGCACAGGGCCGGTGTCAGCGTCAGCGCCATCAGCGCCGACAGCAGGATGGCCGAGACCATGGCCATCGAGAACTGGCGGTAGATGTTGCCCACCGAGCCGGCGAAGAAGGCCATCGGCACGAAGACCGAGACCAGCACCACGGTGATGCCGATGATGGCACCCGAGATCTGGCTCATGGCCTTGACCGTGGCGTCACGGGGCGAGAGCCCCTCCTCGCTCATGATGCGCTCGACGTTCTCCACCACCACGATGGCGTCGTCCACCACGATGCCGATCACCAGCACCATGCCGAACAGCGTCAGCACGTTGATCGAGAAGCCATTGGCCAGCATCAGGGCAAAGGTGCCCAGCAAGGCGATCGGCACGACCAAGGTCGGGATCAGGGTGTAGCGCCAGTTCTGCAGGAACAGGAACATCACCAGGAACACGAGGATGATGGCCTCGACCAGGGTCTCGACCACTTGCGCGATCGAAACATTGACGAACTTGGACGAGTCGTAAGGCACGGCATAGACCACGCCTTCGGGGAAGTAGCGCTTCAGCTCGGCCATGCGCTCCTTCACTGCGGTGGCAGCCGCCAGCGCATTGCCGGTGGGCGCCAACTGAATGCCGATGCCGGTGGCCGGCTTGCCGTTCAGGCGCGAGTAGCTGCCGTAGCCCTGGCCGCCCAGCTCGATGCGGGCGACGTCCTTCAGGCGAACGGCCGAACCATCGGTGTTGGAGCGCACCACGATGTTGGCGAACTGGTCGGCGTTCTCCAGCTGGCCCTTGATGACGACCGTGGCCGACATGGTCTGGCTGCTGAGGTTGGGCAGGTCACCGATGGCGCCGGCAGGCACCAGCGAGTTCTGCGCGCGGATCGCGGCATTGACCTCGGCCGGGCTCATGTTGAAGCTGAGCATCTTGGCCGGATCCAGCCAGATGCGCATCGCGCGCTCGGTACCGAAGAGCTGGGCCTGGCCGATGCCGGGCAGGCGCTGGATTTCCGGAATGATGTTGCGCGAGGCGTAGTCGCCCAGGGCCACGGGGTCGAGCTTGCCGTCGCTGCTGGACAGCGTGACGAACAGCAGGAAGTTGTTGCGCGCCTTGTCGACGCGCACGCCCTGCTGGGTCACCGCGGCCGGCAGGCGCGGCGTGGCGCGGCCGAGGCGGTTCTGGATCTCGACCTGGGCCAGGTCGATGTTGGTGCCCGGCTCGAAGGTGACGGTGATCGCGCCCGTGCCATTGGCCTGGCTGACCGATTCAAGGTAGGCGAGGCCGGGGGCGCCGTTGAGCTCCTGCTCGATGACGGAGATGACGCTCTCGTCCAGGGTCTTGGCCGAGGCGCCGGGATAGACGGTGGAGATCACCAGCGAGGGCGGTGCCACCGTCGGGTATTGGGCCACCGGCAGCTTGGTGATGGCGACGGCGCCGAACACCAGGATGAACAGGGCCAGCACCCAGGCAAAGACTGGGCGGTCGATGAAGAAACGTGCCATGACGAATGAATCCTTCGCGGCTTAGCGGCTAGCGGCAGCCGAGGCGGGTGCAGCAGCGGCGGACGCGCTGCCCGCCGGCGACCACGGCACGGTCTTGACCGGCGCGCCAGGGACGAACATCTTCTGGAAGCCGTCGGCAATCACCTGCTCGCCCGGCTTCAGGCCGTCGATGACCAGCCACTGGTTGCCCTGGGCGGCGGTGATCTTGACCGGACGCGGCGCCGGCTTGCCATCGCTGCCCACGACCAGCACCGAGTCGCCGCTCGCGGCGCGGGTCACGGCCTGTTGCGGCAGCAGGATGCCGGCCGGCACTTCGGCCTGCGCCAGGCGCACGCGCACGTACTGGCCGGGCAGCAGCGCGCCCTCGGCATTGGGAACTTCGGCACGCAGCTGCACCTGGCCGGAGCTCGCGTCGACGCTCAGATCGGTGAACAAGAGCTTGCCGGGCTTGGCCAGCTCGGTGCCGTCGTCCTGCACCACGCGCACTTGCGCGGAGGCAGCGCCGGCACCACGGACCGAGCCCTTGGCCAGCGAGCGGCGCAGCTGCTGCACCTCGTTCGCCGACTGGGTGAAGTTCACGTAGACGGCCGAGGTCTGCTGGATCAGGGCCAGTTGCGTGGCTTCGGCAGCGCTCACCAACTGGCCTTCGCTGACCAGGGCGCGGCCGATGCGGCCCGAGATCGGGGCGGTCACATGGGCGTAGTCCAGGTTCAGCTTGGCGTTCGTGACGGCAGCTTTGGCAGCGGCCACATCGGCCTCGGCGCCCTTGGCGGCCGCGACGCTGGTGATGTATTCCTGCTGGCTGATCGCTCGGCTCTCGGCCAGCGGCTTGTTGCGCTCGGCCTGGGCGGCGGCCTGGCTCAGGTTGGCTTGCGCCTTGGCCAGGCTGGCCTGGGCGCTTTCAAACGCTGCTTGATAAGGCGCCGGGTCGATCTGGAACAGGGCCTGGCCGGCCTTGACCTCGGCACCTTCGGTGAAGAGGCGCTTCAGCACCACGCCGTTGACGCGGGCACGAACCTGGGCCGTGCGGATCGCCTCGACTCGGCCGGGCAACTCGGTCTGCAGGGCCACCGGCTGCAAGGCCGTGGTCACCACGCCGACCGTGGCCGGCGGCATGCCGCCGCCTCCACCCTGGGCCTGGGCATTGCCACCACCGCAACCGGTGAGGGCAGCGGCCACGGCGATGACCAGCGGCAGCAGATAAAGGGCCTGCGCACGCAGGCTGAGGGCTTGTTGGGGTGCAGTTCTGGCTTGCATGGTGTGCTTGGTGTCCTGGGCTAAAGGCTTCTTGATCAACACGACGGGCAGACCTTGCGAGTTTCGACAAGGTCTTGATTCAAATCTAGGGTTGGCCCGGAGTATATACATACATTCGCGTATGTATGTAAATCCCTTTAGAATCCAGGCCCATGGCACGCAAGACCAAACAGGAAGCGCAGGAAACGCGCGCCGGCATCCTTGATGCGGCGGAGCGCTTGTTCCATGCCCGGGGCGTGGCCAGCACCTCCTTGCAGCACATTGCCGAAGAGGCACAAGTCACCCGCGGTGCCATCTACTGGCACTTCAAGGACAAGGCCGAGCTGTTCGAGGCCATGATGGACCGGGCCACCATGCCGCTGGAAGAAGGCATGCAGCCGATGGCTGACCAGCCGGGCAGCGAGGTGCTGAGCCTCGCCGAGCTGCGCTGGGGCTTGGTCAACGTCTTCTTCTCGGCCATGCACAACGAGCGCACCCGCCGGGTCTTCGAGATCGCGATGACCAAGGTCGAGTACAGCGGCGAGATGCAGGCCCTGCAGGAGCGCAAGCTCACGGCGCACCGCGATTGGCGCGCGCAGAACCGAGCCTCGTTCGAGAAGGCCATCGCAGCCGGCCAGTTGCCTGCGGGCACCAATACCGAGGTGGCGGCCATCGCCCTCGTGGCCCTGGTCGACGGCCTGCTCCACCAATGGATCCTGGAGCCCGGCGCCTTCGACCTGGTGGCGGTGGGCCAGGCTTCCGTCGAGGGATTCCTGACCAGCCTCGCCCAGCGCAGCAGCCCGCTGCTGCCCGCCATGACCCCAGAAGAAACCGCGCGCCTCGGCCTGCAGGGTTGCTGCCGGCGCAGCGCGACGTCGAATTAGTCACCGACCGCCCCGCCGGTCTTGACGGTCTTTGACCCGGGTTTGCCCGAGGTCAAGGACAATAGCGGGTTACGCGAAAGAACCAGCCGTGTCCGCACACCCCGCCATCGTCCCGCCCAAGCCCTCCAAGGCCCTGACCGCTTACCGCCCCTTCTGGGCCAAGCGCTTCGGGCCGGCGCCCTTCTTGCCGATGAGCCGTGCCGAGATGGACCAGCTCGGCTGGGACAGCTGCGACATCATCATCGTCACCGGCGATGCCTATGTGGACCACCCCAGCTTCGGCATGGCCGTGATCGGCCGCACGCTGGAGGCGCAAGGCTTTCGCGTCGGCATCATTGCCCAGCCGGACTGGCAGAGCGCCGAGCCCTTCAAGGCGCTCGGAAAGCCGAACCTGTTCTTCGGCGTGGCCGCCGGCAACATGGATTCGATGATCAACCGCTACACGGCCGACCGGAAGATCCGCTCGGACGACGCCTACACGCCCGGCGGCGAAGGCGGCAAGCGGCCGGACCGCGCGACCCTGGTCTACACCCAGCGCTGCAAGGAAGCCTGGAGCGACGTGCCCATCGTGATCGGCGGCATCGAGGCCTCGCTGCGCCGCATTGCGCATTACGACTACTGGCAGGACAAGGTCCGCCGCTCCATCCTCGTCGATGCCAAGGCCGACCTGCTGGTCTACGGCAATGCCGAGCGCGCCATCGTCGAGATCGCCCACCGCCTCGCGCAGAAGAAGCCGGTCGAGAGCCTCACCGACATCCGCGGCACGGCCTTCATGCGCCGCACCGACGACCCGACCTCGCATGAATGGTTCCAGCTCGACTCGACCACGGTGGACACGCCCGGCCGCGTCGACGAGCTGATCAGCCCCTACCAGACCATCGAAGAGACGGCGGCTGACAAGGGCGGCTCGTGCTCTGCGAATGGCGACAACACCGGCACCGCGCCCGACGGCTCCAAGCCCATCACCATCCACCGCACCGGGAAAATCGCCCTGCCGCCGCGCGACAAGACCGTGATCCGCCTGCCCGCCTATGAGCAGGTCAAGAGCGACCCGGTGCTCTACGCCCACGCCAACCGCGTGCTGCACCTGGAGACCAACCCGGGCAATGCCCGCGCCCTGGTCCAGCGGCATGGCGACCGCGACCTCTGGATCAACCCGCCGCCCATCCCGCTCTCGACCGACGAGATGGACCATGTCTTCGACCTGCCCTACGCCCGCTCGCCCCACCCGAGCTATGCGGACGCGGCCGGCAGCCACGACGGCGCGACCAAGATCCCGGCCTGGGAAATGATCCGCTTCAGCGTGAACATCATGCGCGGCTGCTTCGGCGGCTGCACCTTCTGCTCGATCACCGAGCACGAGGGCCGCATCATCCAGAGCCGCAGCGAAGACTCCGTGATCCGCGAGATCGAGGAGATGCGCGACAAGGTCAAGGGCTTCACCGGCGTGGTCTCCGACCTCGGCGGCCCCACGGCCAACATGTACCGCATCGGTTGCAAGAGCCCCGAGATCGAGGCCGCCTGCCGCAAGCCGAGCTGCGTCTACCCGGGCATCTGCCCGAACCTGAACACCAGCCACGACCCCTTGATCAAGATGTACCGCCGCGCGCGGGCCTTGAAGGGCGTCAAGAAGATCCTGATCGGCTCGGGCCTGCGCTACGACCTGGCGATCAAGAGCCCCGAGTACATCAAGGAGCTGGTCACCCACCACGTGGGCGGCTACCTGAAGATCGCGCCCGAGCACACCGAGGGCGGCCCGCTGTCCAAGATGATGAAGCCGGGCATAGGCACCTACGACAAGTTCAAGCAGCTGTTCGAGGCCGCGAGCGAAGCGGCGGGCAAGAAGCAGTACCTGATCCCCTACTTCATCGCCGCCCACCCGGGCACCTCGGACGAGGACATGATGAACCTGGCGATCTGGCTCAAGCGCAACGGTTTCCGGGCCGACCAGGTGCAGACCTTCTACCCGAGCCCCATGGCCACCGCCACGGCCATGTACCACTCGAACAAGAACCCCTTGAGGAAGGTCACCCGCGACAGCGAAACCGTGGACATCGTCCGTGGCGACCGCCGCCGCCGCCTGCACAAGGCCTTCCTGCGCTACCACGACGCCAACAACTGGCCGCTGCTGCGCGAGGCGCTGAAGGCCATGGGCCGCTCCGACCTGATCGGCAATGGCAAGCACCACCTGATCCCGACCTACCAGCCCACGACCGACGGCGCCTACGAAAGCGCCCGCCGCAAGAACTCGACCGTGGCCGGCAGCTCGGCCAAGCCCACGGTGGCCAAGTCTGCCCCGGGCAAACCCTCGATGCAGCCGGCCCGCCCCCCGCGTGGCCGCATGCTGACCTCGCACACCGGCCTGCCGCCGCGCGAGACAGGCAGCAGCACATGCGGCAAGAAGCCGCGCTGAACCGGCGCGGCGCTGAGCCAAGCGTCGCGGCCCGCCCACAACTTCCCCATCAAAGCCGGTGCCAGCTGGCACAGATTTGCACTTTCATGCGGGCAAGCCCTCTGCCGCCGACCTCGGCATCGCGCATATCGTCTATAACAACGCAATCGCCAATAGCACGGGGCTGATGGATCAAGGCCCCGGCACAGACAGCAGTCTCGCCCCCATCCGGGTCGACAACGGTAAGCCTCATGTCCGATCAACCAAGCAACGAGATCAGCGAGAGTCCTGGCGATGACGATGTGCTTGAGTTCCTGGAAGGTGACGACGCGCTTGCGACAACGGAGTTCAGCCATCCCTGGCGCGTGCTGATCGTCGACGACGACAGCGACGTCCACAAGGCCACCGAGCTGGCCATGCAAGGCCTCCAGATCGAAGGCCGCCCCCTGCAGTTTCTCCACGCCAGTTCGGCCGCGCAGGCGCGCGAGCTGATGTCGCGCGAGCGCGATCTGGCCGTCGTGCTGCTCGACGTGGTGATGGAGAGCGAAGATGCAGGCCTGCAGCTGGTGCGCTGCATCCGCCACGAGCTCGACCAGCATGCGGTGCGCATCGTGCTGCGCACCGGCCAGCCGGGCTACGCGCCCGAGATCGAGACGGTCCGCGCGTTCGACATCAACGACTACAAGACCAAGTCCGAGCTGACCCGCACGCGGCTCTACACGGTGCTCACGGCCGCCATCCGCTCCTACCGCCAGATCCAGGCGCTGGAGTCGGCGCGCCATGGCCTCGAGATGATCGTGCAGGCCAGCACCGAGCTGAGCCGGTTGCGCGGCCTCGCTCATTTCGCCGATGGCGTGCTCGCCCAGCTCTGCCATGTGCTGGGTGTCTTGCCGGCCGGCCTAGTCTGTGCCCAGATGAACGACGACGCACAGGGCCCCTGGCGCGTGGTGGCGGCCGCCGGCCCCTATGCGAGCCTGGTCGACTGCGCGCTCGCGGCCGTGCCCATTGCCGAGGTGCGCGAGCGCGTGCAGCTGTGCATCAGCCAGCGCGAGACCCTGGAAGGCGACAACCTGTGCCTGTACTTTGGCGGCCCGAGCAGCCGCGGCATGGTGGCCCTGATCGCCCTGCCCCGCCAACTCGACCAGGTCGAGCGCCAGCTCCTGCGCGCCTTCTCGGCCAACATCGTCACCGGCCTCGAGAACGTGCTGCTCTACGGCCAGCTGCTGGACCAGGCCTACAACGATCAGCTGCTGCGCCTGCCCAACCGCACGCGCTTCATCGAGCTGATGGAGCGCAACCTCAAGGACCCGGTGGGCATCTGCCTGGCCCTGATCGACATCGACGACTTCTCCGACATCAACGACGCCTTCGGCCACCATTTCGGCGACATGGTCCTGCAGGCCGTGGTGGCCCGGATGTCGGCCGAGCTGGGGCTCAACACCTCGATGGCCCGCGTGGCGGCCGATGCCTTCGGCCTGATGGGCCCGGAAGACACGGTCAATGGCGAGGCCATCACCGCCGTCTTCGTCGAGCCCTTCGAGGTCGATGGCGAGCGGCTGCAGCTCTCGGCCACCACCGGCCTGGTGCGGCTGTCCGAGTCCTCCTCGGTCGGCTCCGAGCTGCTGCTCGATGCCCAGATCGCGCTGAAGCGCGCCAAGCAGCAGCACCGTGGCAGCTCGCAATACTTCTCGCCGGCCATGGGCACCGATGCGCGCGAGCGCTTCAAGCTGCTCAAGGGCCTGCGCGCCGGTTTCGAGGACAACCGCCTCTTCGTGGTCTACCAGCCCCAGGTCGACATGGCCAGCGGCCGCGCTCTCGGTGCCGAGGCCTTGCTGCGCTGGCGCACCGAAGACGGCAAGTTCGTGCCGCCCGACCAGTTCATCCCGCTGGCCGAGCAGAGCGGCCTGATCGTCTCCATCGGCGAGTTTGTCCTTCGCACCGCCTGCCACCAGCTGAAGCGGCTGGAGGAGCAGGGCTGGAGCGACTTCCGCATGTGCGTGAACATCTCGCTCGCCCAGTTCCGCCACCCCGGTTTTGTGGACACGCTGAACGCCGCGCTGCGCGACACCGAGGTCAATCCGAACAACCTGGAGCTCGAGATCACCGAGTCCATGGCCATGGAAGACGCCGATCTGGTGATGGGCCTGCTCGCCGCCATCAAGCGCACCGGCGCCACCGTGGCGATCGACGATTTCGGCACCGGCTTCTCGTCCTTGAGCCAGCTGCGCCAGCTGGAAGTCGACCGGCTCAAGATCGACCGCGCCTTCGTGCGCGAGGCCCAGGTTTCCAGCGCCGGCTCGACGATTGCGCAGATGGTCATCAACCTGGGCCGCAGCCTCGGCTTGCGTGTGATCGCCGAGGGCATAGAAACCGAAGAACAACGCCAGCAGCTGCTGGCCCTGGGCTGCCTGGAGGGGCAGGGCTACCTGTTTGCGCGCCCCATGCCGGTCGATCAGCTGGAGCGCTGGTTGCGCAAAGAGCCGCTTCTTTGAGCGCCGTGCGAAGTTCACGACTCCGGGCTGCCCGGCTGGCCGGGAGCCCCAACGGCTGTGGCTTGTCACTGCTTTTGGGTGCGAGCCACGGCATGCGGCCTTTGACAATTCCTTGTTAACCCAACTGCGCGGACCCTGACTTGTCTCTCTTTGGTCGCCAACGACAACATCCCGGCTGGGTCGCCCTCGCGCCCGGCCACGGCATTGCCCGCCTGGCTTGCGTAGAAAGCAGGTCCGGCCGGCCGCCCCGGCTGCTGTGGGTCGCGGAGCAAGACTTCGCCGATGCGGCCGCCGGCCTGCGCGCACTCAAGTCCGGCCGTGAGCTGCACCAGCGCCGCATCGTCGCCGTGCTGGAGCGTGGCCAGTACCAGGTCGTCACCATGGAAGCCCCCGACGTGCCGCGCGCCGACTGGAAAGACGCCACGCGCTGGCTGCTGCAGGAGCGGGTCGATTTCCCGGTCGACACGGCCGCGCTCGATGTGCTTGAGATCCCCGCCGATGCCGCCCAACGCCGCAAGCCGGGTCTGATCGCCGTGGCCGCGCCGCGCGCGCAGTTGCAACCGCTGGTGCTGCAAGCCAGCCAGGCCGGCACGCCCTTCGCCGCCATCGACGTGGCCGAGACCGCGCTGCGCAACATCTCGGGCCTGCTGGAAGAACCCGGCCGCGGCCAGGCCCTCCTGCATGTGGGCGAGAGCCACAGCAGCCTCGTGGTCACGGCCGGTGGCGAGCTGCTGCTGTCGCGCCAGATGGATGCCAACCTGGCCAGCCTGACACACGCCGACCCCGACCTGCGCCAGCAGGCCTTCGAGCGCACCAGCCTTGAGCTGCAGCGCACGCTGGACGGCTTCGAGCGCAGCTTCACCCATGTCAGCCTGTCGCGCGTGCTGGTGGCACCGGGCCAGTTGCTGGAAGACTTCATGGCCTATGTGCGCGAGCTGCTCTACGTGCCGGTGCAGGCGCTGGAACTGGGCCAGGCCCTGGACCTCGCCGCCGCACCTGAGCTGGTTGCAGATCCCTTGCAGCTGGCGCAGTACCTGGTCGCCATCGGCGCCTGCCTGCGGGGTGAAGAGGCATGAGCGTTCAACACCTCAACCTGCTCGATGCAAGCCTGCTGCCACCGAAGGCGCGCTACACCGCCAGCCAGGGCGCAGCGTTGCTGGCCGTGCTGGCCCTCGCCCTCGGGGTGACCGGCCTCGCTCTGCGCTGGGCCGCTGCCGGCCAGGCCCGCGAGGCCCTCGCCCTGCAGCAAAGCCTGACCGGACTGCAGACCCAGCTGAACACGCCCCTGCCACTGCAAGCCACGGCCGACAACCAGGCCCGCCAGCTCACGGCGCTGCGCCAGGAAGAGGCCGCGCTGCAGCAGTTGCAGAAGGCGCTGGACGGCGGCGGCGTGGGCCGCACCGAGGGCTATGCCGACTACCTGCTGGCCCTGTCGCGCCAGAGTGCGCGCGGCGGCAACGCGCTGTGGATCACCGGCTTCAAGGTGATGCCCGATGGCCAGCTGGAACTGCAGGGCCGCATGAACGATGCCCGCGCCCTACCCGACTACCTGCGCCGCCTGAACGAGGAGCCGTTGTTCCGGGGCCGCAGCTTTGCCCAGCTGAGCGTCAAGGCCGGCGATTCCTTCAGCGAATTCCTGCTGCTGGCCTCGGCAGGCGCCGGTGAAGGAGCCAAGCCATGAACGGCCAACTGAAAGCCTGGCGCGAACGCTTCGATGCGCAGCCGCTGCGCATGCGCCAGCTGATGCTGGGCGCGGCCGCTGCCGTGCTGCTGCTGCTGGCCGACAGCTTCTGGCTGACACCCGCCTACCGCGAGTGGAAGACCCAGACGGAACAGCACCGCCTGGCCGGGCAGACCGCCGCCCAGTTGCGCGAAACCTCGGCACAGCGCCAGCGTCAGCTGGAGGAGCTGGTGCAAGGCCAGCGCCGCGAGTTGCAGGACTGGCAGCAGCGCCTGCGCACGGCCGAAGAGAAGCTGGCCCAGCGCGGCGGCCAGTTGGTGCATGCCAACGAGATGGTCGGCGTCCTCGACGCCGTGATACGCCAGAACGCCGGCCTCAAGCTGCGCAGCATGCAGAACCTGCCGCGCACGGAGCTGAACGCCGAGGCTGCCGGCAAGGGCGGCGCCCCGCTCTACCGCCATGGCGTGGAGCTGGTGGTCGAAGGCAGCTATGCCGAGCTGCTGGCCTATGTGCAGGCGCTGCAGGCCCTGCCGCAACGCCTGCTGTGGGGTGGCATGAGCCTCAATGCCGAACAGCATCCGCGCCTCGCGCTGACGCTGCGCGTCTACACACTGAGCCAGGACAAGCAATGGCTGGAACTCTGATGACAAGGCTGGCCCTGCTGTCCCTGCTGCTGGCCGGCACAGCAGCCTGGGCTCAGCCCCAGCTGGCCGACCCGACCCGCCCGCCCGCCGCCCTGGCCGCCAGCGCGCCGGCCTCCGCCGCACGGCCGGCCTCCGCGCCCGCGCCCAAACCCCCCGAGCTGCAGGCCCTGCGCCTGGGCCGCGAACTGCCGCCGCTTGCGCTGGTCGACGACAAGCTGGTGCGCGTCGGCGACCGCGTCGGCGAAGCCAGCGTGCTGGCCATCAGCGAGGACGGCGTGCTGCTGCGCGTCGGCCGCGGCCCCGATCAATGGCTACGACTGAATCCCGGTGTCCGCAAATCGAGCGCCACCAAGGAGAAGCAATGAAGAACAAGACAAGACTGCTGAGCGCCGCCCTGGCCCTGAGTCTGCTGGCCACCAGCCTGCAAGCCCTGGCCGCTGATCCCGAGCCGCGCTTCGACCTCGCCGTCAGCAACGCACCGGCCGCCCAGGTGTTCTCGCAATTGGGCGCCGGCACGGGCTACAACCTGCTGATCTCGCCCGAGCTGGGCGGCCAGGTTTCGATCACCCTGCGCGACACCACGGTGCTGGAGGCGCTGGAAAGCCTGCGTGAGCTCTATGGCTACGACTTCCGCGTGGTCGGCAAGCGCATCTTTGTGCAGCCGAACACGGTGCAGACGCGCCTCTTCAAGATCAACTACCTGCCCGGCCGTCGCCAGGGCGCGAGCGACCTGCGCGTCACCTCCAGCGCCATCACCTCGGCCCAGACCGGCCAGCAGGGCCAGCAAGGCAACAACCAACAACAGCAGCAAGGCAATTCGCAGAATGGGCAGAACGGCCAGAACGGCCAGCGTCAGGACGACAGCGCCCATGTGCGCACCACCTCCGATGCCGACTTCTGGCGCGAGGTGCAGAGCTCCTTGAACGCCCTGGTGGGCAATGCCGACAAGCGCAGCGTGGTGCTGAACCCGGCCGCCGGCGTGATCGTGGTGCGCGCCACGCCGCTGGAGCTGCGCCAGGTCGAGCAGTACCTGAAGGCCATCCAGCTGAGCATCGAACGCCAGGTGATGATCGAGGCCAAGATCATCGAGGTCGAGCTGAACGAGGACGCCCAGGCCGGCGTCAACTGGAACGCCTTCGCCAGCAGCCTGCTCGACGGCCGGCTGCGCGCCACCATAGGCGTGGGCGCGCCGGGCGTCACGCTCAACACCAATGGCGTGTTCACCGACGGCGCGGGCAACCAGGTCACGGCCGGCGGCACGGCCACCACCAATGCGGTCGGCAAGGGCTTCTATGGCCTCGCGCTGCAAACGCGCAACTTCAGCTCGCTCCTGAACTTCCTGGAGTCGCAGGGCAAGGCCCATGTGCTCTCCAGCCCGCGCATCGCCACGCTGAACAACCAGAAGGCCGTGCTCAAGGTCGGCACCGACGAGCTCTTCGTCACCGGCCTCACCACCACCACCACGCAGACCGGCAACAACGGCAACTCCGTCGCCTCGCCCTCGCTGATACTCACGCCCTTCTTCAGCGGCATCGCGCTCGACGTGACACCGCAGATCGACGACGAAGGCAATGTGATGCTGCACGTGCATCCGGCCATCAGCACGGTGACCGAGCGCACCAAGAACCTGGACCTCGGCACGCTCGGCGCCTACCGGCTACCGCTGGCCTCGTCCTCGGTCAACGAGACCGATTCCATCGTGCGCGTGCGCGACGGCCAGATCGTGGCCATCGGCGGCCTGATGCAGCAGATCACCAGCACCGACCGCAGCGGCATGCCCGGCATCTCAAAGATCCCGCTGATCGGCGGCCTGTTCCGCCAGAGCGCCGACGTCAACAAGAAGCGCGAGCTGGTGATCCTGATGAAGCCCACCATCATCGCGGCCGACGGCAGCACCTGGCCCGAGGCGCCGCAGCTCACGCCCGCCACGCCCCGGACCGAGTAAGCGAGAGAACCCCGCCATGCCGCGTCCCGAACGAGTCCGCCTCGGCGACCTGCTGGTCCAGCAGGCGCTGATCACGGCCCAGCAGCTCGACGAGGCGCTGGCGGCCCAGCGCAGCAGCGGCCGCAAGCTGGGCCGCGTCATCATCGACAACGGCTGGGTCACCGAGGAGCAGATCGCCCAGGCCCTGGGCAAGCAGCTGCGCATTCCCTTCGTCGACCTGGCGCGCCGCACCGTGCGGCCCGAGATCGCCCGCCTGTTGCCCGAAGTGCAGGCCCGCCGCCTGCGCGCCCTGCCCTTGCAGGAAAGCGGCGGCATCGTGATGGTCGGCATGGCCGACCCGAGCGACATCAATGCCTACGACGAGCTCAGCCGCCTGCTCAAACGCGAGTTCGACCTCGTGGTCGTGGCCGAGACACCGCTGCTGGCCGCCATGGACGCGGCCTACCAGGGTGCCGGCGAGATCGCTGGCCTCGCCAAGCAGCTGGGTACCGAGCTGGCCAGCGTCGAGGTGGACCTCGGCGACCTGCTGGGGCTGAACGCAACCGCCGCCGAAGACGCGCCGGTCGTGCGCCTCTTGCTCTCGATGTTCGAGGAGGCGCTGCGCGTGCGCGCGTCAGACATCCACATCGAGCCGCAGGAAAAGCACCTGCGCATCCGTTACCGCATCGACGGCGTGCTGCATGTGCAGACCGAGGCCGACCCCAAGATCGCCGGCGCTGTGGCGCTGCGGCTGAAGCTGATGTCGGGCCTCGACATCTCCGAGCGCCGCCTGCCGCAGGATGGCCGCTTTGCGGTCAAGCTCAAAAGCGGCGCGGTCGACGTGCGCCTCTCGACCATGCCCACGCAGTACGGCGAGTCCGTCGTCATGCGCTTGCTCAGCCAGAGCGGCGGCCTCTTGAGCCTGCCGGCGCTGAACCTGCCGCCGCATGTGGCGCAGGCCATCCACCGGGCCATCCACAAACCCAGCGGCATGGTGCTGGTCACCGGCCCCACCGGCAGCGGCAAGACCACCACGCTGTACGCGGCGCTGAACGAGCTCAACAGCACCGGCCGCAAGATCATCACCGTCGAAGACCCGGTGGAGTACCGCCTGCCCGGCATCAACCAGGTGCAGGTGATGGACAAGATTGACCTGAGCTTCGGCCGCGTGCTGCGCGCAGCGCTGCGCCAGGACCCGGACATCATCCTGGTCGGCGAAATGCGCGACCTCGAGACGGCCGAGATCGGCCTGCGCGCGGCCATGACGGGCCACATGGTGCTGTCCACGCTGCACACCAACGACGCCGCCTCCACACCGGTGCGCCTGATCGACATGGGCGTGCCCCACTTCATGGTCGCCACCTCGCTGCAGCTGGTGCTGGCCCAGCGTCTGGTGCGCGTGCTGTGCGCCCACTGCGCTCAGCCTTACCAGCCCGATGCGCACGAAGCAGCCTGGCTGCGCGCGCTGTCCGGCGGCGTCGAGCCCGACACCAGCGGCCTGCGCCACAGCCCCGGCTGCGCCAAGTGCAACCACACGGGCCACACCGGCCGCATGGGCGTCTACGAGTTCCTGGAGATGGACCGCGAGATGATCCAGGCGGTCAACCTCGAGGATCCGAACCGCGTGGCCGACGTGGCCCGCCACCAGATGCAGGGCCGCACGCTGGCCAAGGAAGCGCTGGCCCTGGCCCTGGCCGGTCGCACCACGGTGGCGGACGCGATGAGCGTCTCCAGCCAGATCGACTGAGGGCTGAGCCCGCAAGCCGATGCCGCATTTCGCCTACACCGCCCGCAACGGCGCTGATGCCATCAGCGGCGTGCTGGAGGCTGCGAACCCGGGCGAGGTGGCCGAGCTGCTGCGCGGCCGCGGCCACCTGCCGGTCAGCATCAAGCCGACCGGCAAGCCGGCCGGCAGCGAGGCCCTGAGCCTGCCGAAGCTGTTCGAGCGCTGGACGCTGCCGGCCGTCGGCACCGTCGACCTGATGCTGATGAGCCGCCAGCTGCACACGCTCTTGCGCTCGGGCGTGCCCATCCTGCGCGCGCTGGCCGGCCTGCAGGACTCAGCCACCCACCTGCGCCTCAAGGCCACCCTGCTGGCCCTGCGCCAGAGCCTGGAATCGGGCATCGATTTCTCTACCTCGCTGGCCCAGCACCCCTCGGTGTTCAGCGGTTTCTACGTGGCCCTGGTGCGCGTGGGCGAAATGACCGGCCGGCTCGACGAGGTGCTCCTGCGCCTCTACAGCCACCTGGAGTTCGAGCTCTTCATGAGCCAGCAGGTCAAGGCCGCGCTGCGCTATCCGATGTTCGTCGGCATCGCCATGGCCATCGCCATCGGTGTGATCAATGTGATGGTGATCCCGGCCTTTGCCGGCGTGTTCAAGAGCTTCAATGCCGAGCTGCCGCTGGCCACCCGCCTGTTGCTCGGCACCTCGGAATTCACGATCAAGTACGGCTGGCTGCTGGCCCTGGCCGCCGTGGCCGGCTTCTTCCTTTGGCAGCGCTGGACGGCCACCGAGCTCGGCCGCCTCTGGTGGGACGAGAAGAAGCTCCGCCTGCCCCTGGCCGGCAAGATCGTCAAGAAGGGCATGCTGGCCCGCATGACGCGCTCGCTCAGCCTCTCGCTGAAAGCCGGCGTGCCGGTGGAGCAGGCGCTCACGGTCGTGGCCCAGACGGTGGACAACAAGTTCATGCAGGGCAAGGTCGAGAAGATGCGCGAGAGTGTCGAGCGCGGCGACTCCATCCTGCGCGCGGCGGCGGCGAGCGGCGTGTTCACGCCGGTGGTGCTGCAAATGATTGCCGTCGGCGAGGAAACCGGCGCGCTGGACGAGCTGCTCGACGAAGTCGGCACGCTCTACAGCAACGAGGTGCAGTACGAGCTCAAGACGCTGGGGCAGCAGATCGAGCCCATCCTGATCGTCTTCCTCGGTGTGCTGGTGCTGATCCTGGCGCTCGGCGTGTTCCTGCCGATCTGGGACCTGGGCCGGGTGGCCATGAAGCGCTGAGAGGGCGCCAAGCAGGGCGTCATGGTCAAAGTTCACGCCCACCGGTTCAAGCTGCCGCCAGGGCGGCCGACAACAGGGCTGTGCGTTGCGCGCCCGCCATGGCCCGCAGCTTACAAATTGAGAACAAGTGCCGGCCGGCCGGCTTTTGCGGGCCAGCGTGGCACAGCGAAGCTGGAATTTGCCATCATCACCCTCGTGACAGCGCTCCTGATCTGCATCGCCCTGGCCCGACTTGGAGAGTTAGGCGGGCAGGGTCAGCGGGTCAGTCAGGAGTTCAAACAATCGCAAGAGCGCGCCGCCTCGGCGCTTGAGCAAGCCGCCTGCGCCACGGCGCCGGCATCCAAACAGACGCCCGCCTGCGGCGTCGTGAAGAAAGAAGGAGTCGTGCCATGAAGTCTCTGAAGAAGCGTTCGGCCCAAGCGGGCTTCACGATGATCGAACTGATCGTCGTCATCGTCATCCTCGGCGTGCTGGCGGCCACCGCCCTGCCGAAGTTCTTCGATCTGGGCTCGGAAGCCAGGGCGGCCGCACTGCAAGGCGTGGTCGGCGCGTCCAACAGTGCGATGTCCTTGAACTTCGGCTCCTGTGCCATCGCCAACCACGCCCCGGGCGCCAAGTGCATCAAGGTCGCCAATTGCTCCGACGTCAAAGACGTGCTGCAAGGCGGCGTGCCTGACGGCTATACCGTGACGGCTGCCGCCATCGGCGCGGGCACTGCCGGCAGCAACGGCGTCAACGCGACCTGCACGGTGACCCAGACCGGCACCACGGGCGCTGCAGGCACCGCGACATTCACCGGCATTTCGGCCGGCAACGGCGCCTGAGCCAGGCGAGCCGGACCAGTGCGGTGATCTTGCTGGTCCGCCGCTGCGCGGCCGCCCTGCTGCTGCTTGCCGCCGCAGTACCGGCCGCCGCCCAGACCTATTCCAGCGGCTCGACGACCTTCAGCTGGATCGACGCGAGCGGCCACAGCAAGGTCGGCCACAACACCACGCCCTACAAGTTCGTGGCTGCCAGCGGTTGCGGCACCACGCCGCCCGTCCTCGATGACACACTGGCCGGCCCCATCCCCATCGGCTTCACGTTCCGCTTCGGCACGACGGACTACACCAGCCTGTACGTGATGAGCAATGGCCGGCTGCAGTTCGGCAACGTGACCTGCGGCTCGGGCACCAACAGCATCGGCCCGCCGCAGACCTATACCTACGGATACCCGAACGCGTCGATGAACGCGACGATGAAGGTGTTCGGCGTGGACCTGGACCACACCAACCTGGTCGACAAGCCCAACTACCCATCGGCCTCTAGCAAAACGCCCTGCACCAGCGCCAGCAGCTGCTATGTGGCCGTGGCCACGCTGGGCACGGCGCCCTCGCGCCAGTTCGTCGTGACCTGGAAGAACGTGCCCGAATGGGTGAGCGCCAGCAACACCAGCGGCAGCTTTGACCTGCAAGTCATCCTCAACGAGGACGGCAGCTTCGTCTACCAGTACGGCGTGATCAGCCATGGCGGCACCGGCACCGCGCAGATCGGCTGGCAGCTCACGAGCAGCGACTACCAGGTGCTCAGCTTCGGTGCCGCGACCGAACCTGCGCCAAACAGCGCCATCAAGTTCTACCTGCCCAAGCCCATCGCCAGCTACTACATGGACGAAGCGGCCTGGGCGGCCGGCGTCAGCGGCCAGGTGCCCGACAGCAGCGGCAGCCGGCCCGGCAGCACGCTGGGCGCCGTGAACTCGGTGGCCGGCAAGCTCTGCCGCGCCGCTTCCATCCCGGCCAACTCCAGCAGCACGGTCGATGCGATCAAGACCGGCGTGCGCGTTGCCGATTCGGCACTGAACCTGCAGGGCGCGGGCACCGTGGCCTTCTGGTACCGCTCCAATGCGGCCTGGAGCGGCGCCGGCGCGGCCGACGCCCAACTGCTCGACGGCTCGGGGCCCAGCGGCGAATGGTTCTACCTGAACAAGAAGGCAAGCGGCCAGCTGTACTTCGTGATCAAGGACAGCACCGGCAGCCTGCGCAGCGTCAACACCTCGGCACTTTCCATTGCCGCCAACACCTGGACGCACATCGCCGTCAGCTGGGACTTCAACGGCGCCGCCGGCAGCAACCAGGACAAGCTGCAGATCATCGTCAACGGTGGCACGGCCACGAGCAGCGCCTTCACCTCCTCGGGCACGGTCAGCACCGCGACCGACTACCTCCATCTCGGCGACAACCCGCTCGGCGTGGCCGACACCAATGGCACGCTGAACTCCGCCAATGGCCTGATCGACGAGATCAACATCTACAACTACGTGCTGACCAGCGCCCAGGTGACCACGCTGATGGCCGCGACGCGCAGCTGCGCCAGCTACACACTCGACCACCTCGAGATCCAGTACAGCGGCAGCAATGGCCTGACCTGCGCCCCAAGCACCATCACCATCCGCGCCTGCCAGAACGCCAGCTGCTCGGCGCTCTACACCAGCGGCATCAGCGGCACGCTGACGGCCGGCGGCACCAGCAGCGTGACCTGGGACAGCAGCAGCGGCAATGCCGCCGGCGCCGGCTTCACGATTCCCAACGGCAGCAGCTCGGTCACCAAGCGCTTTCAGGGCAGCACGGCGGGCTTTGTGGACATCGGCCTGACCGGGCTCTCGCCCAGCCCCACCGGCACGAACAGCTGCAACTTCGGCTCGCCGAGCTGCCGCATCAACGTGGTCAATGTGGGCTTTGCCTTCGACGTGCCCGACCATGTGGCCGAGACCAGCCAGGCGGTCAGCATCTCCTCGCTCAGCAGCGCGGGCGGCAGCTGCGCTGCGGCACTGGCCAACACCACGCGAACGGTGCGCTTCACCTGCAGCTATGACGACCCCGGCAATGGCACGCTGCCGATACGTCTGGGCGGCAAGGCCCTGAATTCGGGCAACAGCAGCAGCGCCAAGTGCGACGGCACGGGCCAGACGCTGAGCCTGGCCTTCAATGCCAGCGGCGTTGCCACGGTTGCGCTGCAATACGCCGACGTGGGCCGCGTCACGCTGAACGCCAGCTACACGGGCTCGGCCGCCACCGGTGATGCCGGCGTCACCATGACGGGCAGCGACGGCTTCGTCGCCGCGCCGGCCAGCTTCGGTGTCAGCCTGTTGACGGCCACTCCGATCAAGGCCGGCAACCCCTTCTCCACCAGCTACACGGCGCTGAACAGCGCGGGCGCGGCCACGCCCAACTTCGGCCTGGAGTCGGGTGCCAGGACGCTGCTGCAGACCAAGAGCCACGCCCAGCCCACGGGTTTTGGCTACAGCGTGGGCATCATCAACGACGGCAGCCTCAGCAGCTTCAGCGGGGGTAGCGCCACGGCCACCAACATGAGCTGGACCGAGGTCGGACGCATCAACCTGGGCATGACGCTCAGCAACTACCTGGGCAGCGGCCTCGGGGCCACCGGCAGCGCCAGCGCGGTCGGGCCCTTCATTCCGCATCACTTCGTCGTCGACGTGCAGCACCCCACAAGCTGCACGGCACCGTTCACCTACTCGGGCCAGCCGATCTTCCAGGTCAAGGTGACCGCCCAGAACCTGGCGGGCCAGACCACCGTCAACTACGACGGTGTGGGCGGTGCCAGTGGCATGTCGCCGAGCTTCGCCAAGGCGTTCACGCTCAGCGATGCGAACACGGCGAGCCCGCTGGCGGGCACGCTGTCGCCGACCAGCTTTGCGGCCAGCAATTTCGCCAGCGGCGTGGCCACGCTGAACAAGGCCGTCACCTTCACGTTCACGACCAAGCTGACCGCCGCCGGCCTGCTGGGCTTGCGGGCCGTCGACGCCGACGGCATCAGCTCGGCCGGCTTCACCGAAGGCAGCACCAGCGAGCGCAGCGGCCGGCTGCGGCTCTCGAATGCCTTCGGCTCCAAGAGCAGTTCCTTGCCCTTGGCCGTGGAAGCCCAGTACTGGAGCGGCAAGGCCTGGATCAAGAATGCCCAGGACAGTTGCACCAGCATTCCAGCCGCCGCCATCGCCCTGTTCAACAAGCAGCTGGGCGCCCCGCCACCGCCGCCACCGGCCTCCCCGCCCAACCCCGACACGGTGCTGAACAACACGGTGTCGGCGGCCGTGGCGATCAGCGGCGGCGCCGGCACGCTCACGCTCTCCGCCGCCAGCCCGGCGGTCGCCGGCAGCCTGGACCTGGCGATCAACCTCGGCAGTGGCACGGCCGTCGACAAGGCCTGCAGCAGCGCCACGCGCTCTGCCACCACCGGCGCCGCCCTGCCCTGGCTGCGTTCGCAGTACGGCAGCGCCGGTGGCTGCGGCACGGCCTGGGACCGCGACCCCAGCGCGCGGGCCAGCTTCGGCATCTTCTCGCCCGAAACCAAGAAGAGCATCCATGCGCGCGAGATTTTCTGAGCAGGGCTTCACGCTGCCGGAACTGGTGCTGGTGATGATCATCGTCGGCGTGCTGGCCGTCGTCGCCCTGCCGCGCCTGCAGAGCACGGTGGGCTTCGATGACGAGGCCTGGCACCAGGACGTGGTCTCGGCGCTGCGCCACGGCCACCACACGGCGGTGGCGGCGCGGCGCCTGGTCTGCGCCACGGTGAGTACCGGCGCGGTGACGCTCAGCATCGCCGGCGCCAACCCGGCCAGCAGCTGCAGCGCCAATCTGCCCGGCTACAAGGGCGGCGCCAACTACACGGCCAGCAGCAAGGCTCCCGCCACCAGCAGCGCCACGCTCTACTTTCAGCCCTCGGGCCGGGTCACCAGCGATGGCGCCGGCACGACGGCCAGCGACTTCACGATCACCATCAGCGGCCAAGCCAGCGTCAGCGTCATCGGGGAGACCGGCCATGTGGAATGAGCGAGGCAGGCGGCGCTCACGCGGCTTGGCGAACCGGAGTACCGGTTTCACGCTGCCCGAGATGCTGATGGTCATCGTGGTGCTGGGCGTGGGCCTGGCAGGCGTGCTGATCGCCTTCTCCACCGTGGGCCGGGGCTCTGCCGACCCCGTGCTGCAAAAGCAGATGCTGAGCATTGCCGAGGAGATGATGGAGGAGATCCAGCTGCGGCCCTATGTGTCGGTCGCCAATGCCGCTCCGTCCGGCTGCGCGCGCAACACCTTCAACGACATCCAGGACTACAACGGCTACCAGACGACCAACAAGATCTGCGCGATCGACGGCACGGCCATCCCGGCCCTCAGCAGCTACTCGGTGGCCGTGGGCATGCAGCCCACCACGGTGTCGGGAGTCAGCATGATGATGATCTCGGTCACCGTGCGGCAGGCCGGTCAAAGCCTGACCCTCTTTGGCTATCGCAGCAACTACGCGTCATGAGCATGCCCCGACCGAGCGGCCAGCGCGGCTTCACCCTGATCGAGATGGTGATCGTGATCGTGATCACCGGCGTGATTGCGGTCGCCCTGGCCCTGTTCCTGCGTCCGGCGCTGGACACCTACCTCAGCAGCCGATCGCGCGCGGCCCTGGCCGACGACGCCGACACCGCGCTGCGCCGCCTGTTGCGCGACGTGCGCTCGGCGGTGCCGAACTCGGTGCGCATCCCGAATGACCAATGCCTGGAGTTGGTGCCCACCATTGCCGGTGGCCGGCTGCGCATGGGGCCCGACCTCAGCTTCGACAGCAATGCCGGCTGCTCCCCCAGCTCGACCTGTGCCGCCGGCCTGGACACCAGCCAGCCCAGCAGCACGCTCGACGTGCTGACGCCCTTCACCACCCTGCCCTCGGTGGGCGACTTCCTGGTGCTCGGCAACCAGAATGCCAACGATGTCTACAGTGGCGCCAACCGTGCCGCGCTCACCGGCATCAGCACGCCGGCCGCCACGCAGGGCAAGCACCGCCTGAGCATCGCCTCGACCCAGTTTCCGCCCGGTTTCGACAGCGGCCGCTTCAGCGTCGTCGCGGCCTCCGAGAAAGCAGTGTTCTATGTCTGCAATGGCGGCTCGCTGTGGCGGCTCTCGAACTACGGCTTCAACGCCGCCTACCCGTCCAGCTGTCCAGCCGTTGCCGGCGCCAAGCGCGTGGCCAGCGGCCTGTCCAGCTGCAGCTTCGTCTATGACCCCAACCCCGGCGCCTCGCCGCAGTTCGGCTATGTCTGGGTGCAGCTCAAGCTGACGCGCAGCGGCGAGGACAGCACCGTCACCGGCGGCGCTCATGTGGTGAACGCCCCATGAAAAAGCAACTCCAACAGCAAAACGGCCTCGGCGCGGTGGCGGTGCTGATCGTGCTGGTCGTGCTGGCCGGCCTGGCGGCGGCGATCGTGCGGCTTTCCAGCAGCGCGGCCCAGGCCAGCGCCCTGGACGTGACGGCGTCCCGCGCGCTGCAGGCCGCGCAGGCCGGCACGCAGTGGGGCCTGTACCAGGCGCTCAAGGGCACATGGACCACCTGCGCCAACCTGAGCCAGACGCTGGACTTCAGCAGCGCACTGGGCATGCGCGTCACCGTCACCTGCAATTCCAGCCTCTACAACGAGGGCGAGAACCCGGCGAGCCCCGGCACGGCCAAGACGCTGCGGGTCTACACGATAGACGCCATCGCCTGCAATTCCACGGCCTGCCCGGACAACAGCCGCGCCCTCGCGCCCGGCTATGTGGAGCGGCGCAAGGTGGTGCAGGTCAGCGACAGCTAGCTAGTCGGCTGCCGCAGCGGCCGCCGGCCCGCGGCCCGCCACCACCACCCGATCACGGCCGCCGCGCTTGGCCACATAGAGCGCCGCATCGGCGGCCTCGATCAGGGCCTGCGGCTTGTCGCCATGGGCCGGATAGAAGGCCAGGCCCAGCGAGGCCGTCAGCTTGCCGAGCGAGCGGCCGGCATGGCTGAGCTGCAGCGCCCGCACGGCCTCCAGCAGCTCCTCGGCCCGGCGCAGGGCCAGTTCGGGGTCCAGCTCGGTCAAGAGCACGACGAACTCCTCGCCCCCGAAGCGGCAGACCACGTCGCTCTCGCGCACGCGCGACTCCAGCGCCCTGGCAACCTGCTGCAGAACCAGGTCGCCGGCCTCATGGCCATGCTGGTCGTTGAACTGCTTGAAGTGGTCCACGTCGACCAGGGCCAGCGCATGGCCGCCCTGCTTGCGACTGGCCCGCGCCAGCTCGCGGCGCAGCGCCTCGTCGAGGAAGCGGCGGTTGTAGAGGCCGGTGAGCGGGTCGCGGATCGATTGCAGGCGCAGCGTCTCGCGCAGCCGGATGTTGGCGAGCGCGAGGCCGGTCTGCTCGGCCAGGGCCACGGCCAGGCGCTGGCGCATGTCGCGCTGCTCGGCTTCCGGCGCCGAGGCGCGGTGCAGTATCAAGAGCAGGCCGAAGGTGTCGCCCTGGGCCATCAGCGGCAGGCAGGCACTGGCCAGGCCACTGCCGGCCAGGCGCAGGTGCGGGCAGCAGAGGTGCTGGCCTTCACCATTAGGCTGGTGCGGCCGGCCACGCCGCAGCGCCCAGCATTCATTGCTGTAGAAGCTGGCGTCGGCCTCGTCCAGGCGGCCCCAGTTCAGCTGCTCTTCCAGCAGCTCGCTGCCCTCGCCCAGCAGGTAGAGCGCACCGCCGCTCTCGGGGAAGAGGCGCGGGCCGTAGCGGCGCAGGCAGTCGTAGGCTTCCTGCGGCGTTTCACAGGCCTGCAGGAAGGACGAGAGCTCGCCGAGCAGGCTGACCTCGCGGTAGGTCTGGCCGACGATGGCCAGGCTGCCCTCCAGCTTCTCGTTGGCTGAGCGCAGCGCGGCCTCGGCCTGCTTGCGCGCGGTGATGTCATGCGAGACCCACAGCGTGCCCTTGGACGGGTCGTCCGGGTCCATGGCCTTGGCATGGCTGCTGACCTCGATCAGCTGGCCGTCCTTGCGCATCAGCTGGTTTTCGCCGATCCAGGTCTCGCCCTTGTTCAGCGTCTCGTAGGCCCGTTGGCCGAAGGCTTCGTAATGCGCCTCCGTCGGGAACAGCAGGCGCGTGGACTGACCGGTGATCTCGCCGACCGCGTAGCCGAGCATCTGCTCGCTGCCCCGGTTGGAGCGCAGGATGTGGCGGTCGCGCACCAGCATGATGCCGGCATTGGTGTTGTCGAAGATGGCCTGCAGCTCGAACAAGGCCTGCTGCAGCGCCTGGTCGGCCTGCTTGCGCGCATCGATGTCCTCTGTGATGAAGATCGTGCCCTTGCTGTCGTCGTCCGGGTCGATGGACTTGGCGAGAACACGGCACCAGAGCAGGCTGCCATCCCGACGCTTCAGCTGCAGCTCGATATCCAGCCTTTCGCGTCGGTCGAACACCTTGTTGACCTTGACGACGAACTCCTCGAACGAGCCACGGTCCCGGTGCACCAAGTGGGTGGGCTTGCCCACCAGCTCGTGAGGCTGCCAGCCGAGCATCTCGCCGAAGCGCTCATTGCAATGAACGAAGTGCCGATCACGCGTGAAGGTGATACCGACCGAGGCGTTGTCCACGATGGCCTCGTACTCCAGCAGCAGTTGCTTGCGCTGAGCCTCGGCACGATGCCGCTCGGTGATCTCGATGCCGACCCAGATCGTGCCCTTGGACAGGTCCGAAGGGTCGATGGCCTTGCCATGGCTGCTGCACCAGATCTCGCTGCCGTCCTTGCGGCGCAGCGGTGCATCGGCCGAGAAACCCTGGCCCGAGGCGATGCAGGGTCCGGCGGCCCGGACGAAGGCCTGCCAGCGCTCGTCCGAGTCGAAGTACACCCGCGTCGACAAGCCCACGAGTTCGCCCGGGCCATAGCCGAGCAACTCTTCGGCGCGGCGGTTGCAGCGCCGGACGATCCGGTCCCCATCCACCACCAGGATGCCCACGGTCGCGTTGTCGAAGATGGCCCGCTGCTCCATCAGCGTGTGTTCCAGCTCGGCCGTGCGCTGCTCCACCAGGGCCTCCAGCTGCGACTGGTAGCGCGTGATCTCGTCGTGCTTGCGCTGGCGCTCGATGGCAATGCCGGCCAGCTGGGTGGCGACGGCGAGCAACTCCAGCTCGGCATGGCCGGGCGAGCGCACGTCCTTGTAGTACATCGCGAACGAACCCAGCACACGCTGCTCGGTCGAGAGGATGGGCGTGGACCAGCAGGCGCGAAAGCCCTCGCCCTCGATCAGGCCCTTGTAGGCCGTCCAGCGCGGGTCGCTGCAGATGTCGCTGACGATCACCGTCTGCTTGCGGGCCATCGCGCTGCCGCAGGAACCGGCGTCCGGGCCGATCGGATAGCCGTCGAGCGCCTGCAGATAGGCTGCCGGCATGCGCGGGCCGACGCCGGGCCGCACATGGATGCCGTCTTCGTCCAGCAGCAGGACCGTGCAATAAAGGCCCTCGGACTGGGCTTCGATCAGCAGGGCCAGGCGGATCAGCGTGTCGTGCAGCGGCGCGCCGCGCGCCATCATCTCGAGCAGCTGACCCTGGCCTGCATAGAACGACATCGGTGCCAGCGACATGGCGCCCTCCCCGGAGCATGGTTGGCTGCGGGCGATGGTAGGGGCCGGGCCCCGGCAACCAGGGATCAGCCCTGCAAGCGGGCGCGCAACAGCGGCGTGGCGGCCTCGACCGGCGCCAGCAGCAGCGGCCACAGCCGCGCGCCGAGCTCGCGCCGGAACATCGCGAAATGGCCGATCTCGCTGAGGCCGAGGGCGGCCGGGTCCAGCGTGTGGCGCGCGACCTTGGCGGCCGTGAATTGGCGGGCCAGTTCGTCGACGGCCGGGGCCGGGCCGAAGAGGTGGTCGTCGGTGATGTTCCACAGGTGCACCGGCCCTTCGAAGCGGTCGTAAGCCAGCTGGCCCTGCAGCGTGGGGTCCGTGAACATGAAACCGCGCCGCCGGCCCCAGGCCGCCCACTCCAGCGCCGCGCCCTTGGGCAGGCCCTGGGCCCGCGCGCCCAGCAGCCAGCCCGGCGCATGGCCCAAGGCATGGCTGCTCAGTGGCAGCATGGCGTGGAAGAACAGCCAAGCCTTGAGCTTGGCAAAGCCGGCCCAGAAGCGCCAGTCCGCCGCCTGGGCCGCCACGCCGAGCAGCGCGTCGGCCTGCTCGTAGCCGGGTGTCAGGCCCACGGCATTGCCGCCGAAGCTGTGGCCTATCCAGAGCAGGCCGAGCGGCTCGCCCTGCGCCGCTTGCTCCAGCAGGCGGCGACGCTGGGCCGCATGCAGGGCGGCGCCCATGTCGAGCTGGGCCCAATCGCGCAGCCGGGCCGACTCCTGATGCAAGGCCTGCTCGCGCGATTCGCCTATGCCCCGGTAGTCGTAGCTCAGCACCGCATAGCCGCGCCCGGCCAGCCATTCGGCAAAGGCGCGGTAGAAGCCGCGCGCCACGGCCGTGGCCGGGCTGACCGCGGCCACGGCCCGCACCGGGCCCACCGGCTCATGCCAGCTGGCGGCCAGCAGGCGGCCGTCGCTGCAGCGCAGCTGGGTGTGCCGGAGGCGGAAGGGAGCGTGGGTCTTGTCCATGAAAGCCAGTCTAGATTGGCAACTTACAAGCCACTAGACTGCACTTCTTCGACACATTGTTTCCAAAATGGCGACAAAAGCCCCGCCCCCATCCCGCTACCGCCGCACCGTGACCGAGGCCGCGCTCGATGCCAATGCCCTGGAACTGTTCGCCCGCATCGCCGCCGCTGGCAGCTTTGCGGCGGCGGCGCGCGAGCTCGGGCTGACCCGCGCAGCGGTGAGCCGGCGCATCGCTGCCATCGAGGCTGCCGTGGGCCTGGCGCTGTTTGCACGCAGCACGCGCAGCCTCGGCCTCACCGAAGCCGGGCGACGCCTGCATGCCCGGGCCAAGCTGGTGCGCGAGGCGGCCGAAGGCGCACGCCTGGCCTTGCGCAGCACGCGCGACCAACTGGGCGGCACCTTGCGCATCAGCGCCACCCCGAGCTTCGGCCGCCATGTGCTGGCGCCGCTGCTGGCGCGCTTCCAGGCCCTGCATCCGGCGCTGCGCTACGAGCTGTTCTTCACCGACCGCCGCGTCGACCTGCTGCGCGAAGGCCTGGACCTGGCCTTTCGCATCACCGCCCGGCCGCCCGAGGACTGGGTGGCCCAGCCGGTGCGCCACTTCGCCGTGCGGGCCTATGGCCTGCCGCCGCTGCTCGGTGATCCAGAGGCCCTGTTGCAGCGTCCCCTGCTGCTGCTCGGCCAGCACGAGGAGCCGCTCGCCAGCCATTGGCTGCACGACGACGACGGCCGCCGCGAATCGCTGATGCTGCAGGCGAGCACCTGGGGCAGCGACATCGAATCGCTGTTGGCCCTGGCGCGGGCCGGCGCCGGCGTGGTGATGGCGCCGGACTTCTGTGTGCCGCCCGGCGATGTGCTCGTGGACCTGCTGCCCGGCTGGCGCCTGACGGTCGCCGAGGGCGAGTGGGTGCAGGCGCTGACGCTGCCGGCACCGGCCGCCTCGGAGACGGCGCGGGCCTTCGTCGGCTTCGTCAAGGCCGAGCTGGCACAGGGCCCAGCTGCGGGAGCCCCGCTGCATGACGCTCCCTAACGCCGATAAATCCCACCATTCCCGGTGAAAAATCGCAGACCAGCGTTGCTCAAGTGAAAGCACCGATGCGGGTGTCATTTCGCGTGCCTAGGATGCAACCCGCTGCGCTCACCTCCCACCGAGAATACCGTCTCGACCCAGCCCAGCATGCCGGCGTATCCTCCCGGCCCTTGATGCAGACACTTTGATGGCCCTGGTTTTGCGATTGCGCGACGGACTCCGCCGCGGCGCCCTGCTCCTGCTGGGGCTGCTGCTGCCCGTGCTCGCGCTGGCCTCGCCGCTTGAAGGCCGCTGGCACCTCCGCGCCACGCCGAGCGCGGCGCTGGAGGCGGTGCAGAGCCTGCCGCTGGAGGGCGGACGTTTCGAGTTCATCGCCCGCGTCGAGCTGGCCGAGGGCGGCCGGCGGGTGATCGACTTCAACAATTCCAGCGTCATCGGCCGCTTCCAGCATGAGCTGCGCGACGAACGCGGCCTGCTGGTCGCCCGGCTGGAAGGCGGCCTGCAAAGCGCCGCACCCAACCCCTATTTCCTGCGGCATGGCCGCACGCTGCAACTGCCTGCCGGGCGCTACCAGTTGCACACGGTGATCGACACGCCCTTCCTGCTCGGCCAGCCCCAGGTCTTCATCGATGACGAGGCGCACTACCTCGCCGCCATCAAGCCGGGCAACACGCTGACCCTGGTGTGCCTGGGCTTGTTCATCGGCCTCGGCTTCTTCTACGGCACGCTGGCCCTGTTCCGGCGCCGCTGGGTCGAGGGATGCTATGCGCTGTTCATCCTCGGCAACCTGCTCTACAACGCCACCGCCCTGAACGTGGTGGCCGATGTGCTGGGCGTGCGCGCCTTCTACCTGATCAGCCTGCCCATCGTGTTCTCCAACATGGCCTACGTCGCCTTCGTGATGCGCCTGCTGGGCATCACGGCACAGCAGGCGCCGCGCATGCATCGCCTGGGCCAGGGCCTGCTCGTGCTGATGGGCCTGATGGCCGCCGCCGCGCTGATGCTGCCCCATTGGTCGCTGCACTTTGCGCGTGCCGGCGTGGCGCTGTTCCTCGGCTACGGCATGGCGGCAGGCGTGGTCCAGGCCGTGGCAGGGCAGCGGCTGGCTCGTGTCTACCTGGCGGCCAATATCGGCTTCTTCCTGACCGGTATCCTCTCCATCTCCTTCCCGAGTTTCCAGGGCCTGGACACGCTCTACGTCGAGCATGTGGGCCTGCTGGCCGTGGCCATCGAGGTGCTGCTGCTGGCCATGGTCCAGGCCCATCAGTTCGGCGAACTGCAGCGTGAGCGTGAAGCGGCGCTCGCGCGCGCCGAGCAAGGCCTGCAACTCGCCACCACCGACGCGCTGACCGGCCTGCCCAACCGCTACGCGATGGAGCAGGCGCTGGCGGCGCTGCCCATCACCGGCTGCCTGACCTTCGTCGACCTGGACGGGCTCAAGCAGATCAACGACCGCTTCGGCCATGCCGTGGGCGACCAGGTATTGCACAGCTTTGCCGTGAACCTGCGGCAGAGCCTCGGGCCGCAGGCCACAGCCCACCGGCTCGGCGGCGACGAGTTCGCCGTGCTCTCGACCAGCGGCGACAGCCGCTACGTCGAGCTCAAGATCCAGGAAGCCGCCGCCACCACCCGGGCCTGCTGCGTCGAGTTCAGCGGCGCCAGCTTTGGCAGCGCCTGCCTGCGCGAGTCCGGCAGCCTGGAGCAGCTCAAGCACCTGGCCGACACCCGCATGTACCAGCAAAAGCACCAGGGCCGCCGGGTTCGTACCCGCGTGGCCTACCAGACCTCGGAGCCCTGAGGTCCTGAGGCCAAGGCGCCGGGCACAGGCGCCATCACCAACGGCACGGCCGCGACGACGGCCAGCAGAGGGAGCCCATGTCAAATTCCACCGACACCACCCAGCCGAGCGTCCGCTCTGCTGCCCTGCCCATCGTCAGCAAATGGCCGCTGTTGTGGCCGATGCTGCTGGTCATCGTCGTGCCGCTGATCGTGTCCTGGTTCGTCTACCCGGAGACCCACCTGCCGCCCAAGTTCGGCGTCTTCCCGCCGGTGCTGGTCGAGCCCTTCCCGGCCTTCTGGCTGCCGTACTTCCTGCTCGTGCTGGCAGCCGTGCTGGTGATCGCGGCCTTCCTGATCTGGCCCACGCGCTTCGGCTTCCAGCCGCCACAACCGCAGCCGCCCCGGCCGCTGCCGGTGGCCTTCCCGGCCTGGTTCTGGGCGGGCGCGATGCTGACCGTGGTGTTCCTGGCCATCATGTTCGGCCGCGCGCTGCCCTGGGCCTACTACGCCTTCTCGCCGCTGTGGTGGGGCTTCATCCTGGTGCTGGACGGCCTGGTCTACCGCCGCAACGCGGGCCGCTCACTGCTCTCGCGCAAGCCCAAGACCCTGTTCATCAGCGCCCTCGTCTCGGTGGTCGGCTGGGGCTTCTTCGAGTACTACGACTACTTCGCGCTCGGCGACTGGTACTACCCGAACGGCGCCATGCCGGCGCTGAGCCACGCCACCATCGTGGCGCTCTTCCTGATCGCCTACACCACGGTCTGGCCGGCCCTGCTGGAGTGGTACACGCTGCTGCAGACCTTCCCCACCCTGGCCGCGCGCTATGCCGTAGGGCCCAAGCTGGTGCTGCCCAGCAATCTGCTGATCTGGGGTGGCCTCGCGCTCTGCGGCGCCCTGGTCGTGTGGCCGCTGCCGCTGTTCTGGGTCTTGTGGATTGGCCCCATGGCCGTGCTGATGGGCCTGCTGCAGCGGCTCAAGATCTGGACGCCCATCGCGGCTCTGGCCGAAGGCAACTGGACGCCAGCCGTGCTGGTGGCCCTCGGTTCGCTGTTCAACGGCCTGTTCTGGGAGGTCTGGAACTGGGGCAGCGCCCA
This sequence comes from Pelomonas sp. V22, assembly GCF_030014915.1. Lineage (GTDB taxonomy): Bacteria > Pseudomonadota > Gammaproteobacteria > Burkholderiales > Burkholderiaceae_C > JAUASW01. The sequence goes on along the minus strand of NZ_JAGIXS010000006.1, from coordinate 208,513 downwards.
TCCGGACCCATCCTTCGCCACCAACCCGAACTACTGGGTCTACAACATTCCCTACGTGAACGTGATACATCTTTTCGCCGAGATGCCGCTGCTCGGCTTTGCCGGCTACCTGCCCTTCGGCATCCTGGTGTGGCTGGTGTTCATCTGGGCCGGCCAGCTGTGCGGCTTCAGCACCAGTCTGGACCTGGACGACTGACGGAGGCTCAGCGCAGGCGCTCGCGCTGCAGTTCGAAGCGGGCGATGCGGTCTTCCAGCACCTGCACGCCGATGCCGGGGCCCGTCGGCATCTCAATGAAGCCGTCGGGCGACAAGACCACGCCGGGCTCGACGATGTCCTCGGCGAAGTAGCGCGAGGTCTCCGAGGTGTCGCCCGGCAGCGTAAAGCCCGCTGCCGCCTGCAGGTGCAGGTTGAAGGCCCGGCCTATGCCGGTTTCGTCCATGCCCCCCGACCAGACGCCGATGCCGCGCTCGTGGCAATGGGCCGCGATGCGCAAGGACTCGAGCAGGCCACCCACGCGGCCCTGCTTGATGTTGATGATGCGGCAGGCATCCAGCGACAGCGCGGCGCGCGCGTCGTCGAGGTCGTGGATCGATTCGTCCAGGCACAGCGGCGTAGCCAGCTCGCGCTGCAGGGCCGCGTGCTGGATGATGTCGCTGAAGGACAGCGGCTGCTCGATCATCGTGAGGCCGAAGGCATCGAGCTCGCGCAGCAGAGGCGCGTCTTCAGGCCGGTAGTCGCCATTGGCATCAGCCATCAGCGCGATCTGCGGGAAGGCTTGGCGCACGGCCCGCACCCAGGCCACGTCCTTGCCGCGCATGATCTTGACCTTGACCCGGTGATAGGGCCGGCGCAGCGCGTCTTCCACGGCGCTCACGAGCTCGGGGATGGTGTCCTTGATGCCAATGCTGATGCCGGAGGGAATGCGCCGGCTCGGCCAGCCGAGCAGCTCATGCAGCGGCACGCCGCGCTGGCGCGCCACCAGATCGAGCAGCGCGTTCTCCAGCATGGCCTTGGCCATGCCGTGGCCGCGCACCGGCTTCAGGCGCTGGCCCAGTTCGGCGAAGGTGAGCCCGGTCTCGACCTGGGGCAGCAGGAAGTCCTTGAAGATGTGGCGGGCCGTCTGCGTGGTTTCGTAGGAGTAGTACGGATCCGGGTCGGCCACGCACTCGCCCCAGCCCACAACGCCGCCGGACTCCAGGCGCAAGAGCAGCGCCTCCTTGACCGCCCAGCTGTGCACGCTGGTGGCAAAGGGCTGGACGAAGGGGAGACTGACGGTGATCAGCTCGATACGGTCGAGCTCGGGGATCCGGGCCTGTTCGGCGGGAGAGGACGCGAGAGCATGGGTCGTCATTCAACGGCTTCCGAAACGTTCGAGATTGCGCTGCCGGGCCCGGGCGGCCTCGACCTCGCGGTCGCGCGGCTCGGCCGTGGTCACAAGGCCGGCGATCAGCGCGCGCGCCGATCGTGCCACATCTTCCACGGCGCGATTGAAGGCCTCCTCGTTCGCCTTGGACGGCACATTGAAGCCGCTCAGCTTGCGCACGAACTGCAGCGATGCATCGCGTATCTCCAGCTCGGTGGCCGGCGGCTCGAAGTTGAACAGGGTCTTGATGTTGCGGCACATGGGGAGCTCCTGTTCTTCTTCGTTTTCTTAAGCTCAGATCAGCGCACGGCCGATCAGGATCTTCTGCACCTCGCTCGTGCCCTCGTAGATCTGGGTCACGCGCACATCGCGGTAGATGCGCTCGACCGGGAAGTCGCTCACATAGCCATAGCCGCCGTGGATCTGGATGGCGGCCGAGCAGACCTTCTCGGCCATCTCTGAGGCGAAAAGCTTGGCCATCGCCGCTTCCTTCAGGCAGGGCTGACCGGCATCCTTCAGCGAAGCCGCATGCCAGATCAGCTGGCGCGCCGCCTCGATCTGGGTGGCCATGTCCGCGAGCTTGTGCTGCATGGCCTGGTGTTCAAAGATCGGCACGCCGAAGGCCACGCGCTCCTTGCTGTACCTGAGCGCCGCCTCGAAGGCCGCACGCGCCATGCCGACCGACTGCGAGGCAATGCCGATGCGACCGCCCTCCAGGCCCGACAGCGCGATCTTCAGACCCTGGCCTTCTTCGCCGAGGCGGTAGCTGGCCGGGATGCGGCAGTTCTCGAACAGGATTTGCGCCGTGTCGCTGGCATGCTGGCCCATCTTGTCTTCGATGCGGGCGACGGTGTAGCCGGGCGTCTTGGTAGGCACGAGGAAGGCGGAGATGCCCTTCTTGCCGGCGGCCTTGTCGGTGACGGCCATCACGATGGCCACGTCGCCGTTCTTGCCGCTGGTGATGAACTGCTTGACGCCGTTCAGCACGTAGTCATTGCCGTCCCGCACTGCGGTCGTCTTCAGGCCACCGGCCTCCGAGCCCACATGCGGTTCGGTCAGGCAGAAGGCGCCCAGCATGTCGCCACGCGCCAGCGGCTTGAGGAATTGCTGCTTCTGCGGCTCATTGCCGAAGGCCATCAGGATGGAGCAGCAGGGGCAGTTGTTGACGCTGACCACGGTGGAGGTGGCGCCATCGCCGGCTCCGATCTCCTCGAGGATGATGGACAGGGCGAGGTAATCGAGGCCGGCGCCGTCGTACTCGGTGGGAACAGCCACGCCATAGCAGCCGAGCTCGGCCAGGCCCTTCAGCTCGGCGGCAGGGAAATGGTGGCTCTTGTCCCATTCGGCCGCCTTGGGCGCGATCTGGTCTTGCACGAACGCGCGAACGGCGTCCTGCACGGCACGGTGGTCTTCGTTGAGGATCATCTTGTTCTCACCAGGCCAGCGGCTGGCCGTCGTAATTGAGGAAGGCGCCGTTGTCGGCCGGCGTCAGGGCAGCGAGCGTGGCGCGCATGCCGGCCACACTCTCGTCGACAGAAAGATCGGCGCCACTGCCGCCCATGTCGGTGCGCACCCAGCCCGGATGGAAGGACACGCAGATGGCGCGCCCCTCGAAGGCCAGGGCCGCATCGCGCAGCACCGAGTTCGCCGCCGCCTTGGAGGCGCGGTAGAGCCAGCTGGTCGTCGCATTGCGCAGGGCCATCGAGCCCATGCGGGACGACAGGATGGCCAGACGCGCGCCGGGCGCGAGATAGTCCGGCAACTGCGGCAGGATGCGCATGGGGCCCAGCACATTGGTGCGCATCACCGCGTCGAACTCGTCCTGCGGGGGCGTCTGCAGGCCGGTGGTGCGCGTGCCGTGGATGCCGGCGTTGAGGATCACGCGGTCGAACTGGTGGCCGTCAATCTGCCAGGCCAGGCCCGAGGCGCTGGCCGTATCGGCCACGTCCAGCTTCAGGGCCGTGGCGCCCAGCGACCGCAGGGCCGCCAGGCCCTCGTCGCTGCGGGCGGTGGCCACGACCTGGGCGCCGGACTGCCGGTACTGGCGGACGAATTCGAGGCCAATGCCCCGCGACGCTCCAATCAACAAGACATTCGGCATCCGACCACAACTCCCAGGCTAGGCTGTCAGGCCTGCCCGGCAGTCTCGACGGACACGAATCAGCCTGCGGCACGCCCCGGATTGTGCCTGAGCGGCTTGCCCGGGCATGCGCGGCGGGCCCCTGGCGAACCTGCCAGGGGCAGGAGCGCTTCAGTGCCGGGACGCCCTGCGCCCCAGACCCAGCAGGCAGCACATCGCCAGGCCCACCAGGGGCAGGCTGCCAGGCTCCGGCACATCGCCGCCGCCACAATCCCGGCCGATGCAGCCGCCTTCCGGCGCGGTGAGGCGCCAGATGTCGCTGGTCTGCGTGAACAGCAGGCTGCCATCTGGGTCGGCGGTAACGAAATCGCCACGGCTGCCTCCGGTGACCAGCAGCAGCTGCAGGGTCGGATCGACCAGGGAGATCTGCCAGAGATCGCCGGAGTTGGTGTTGACGAAGATCTGGCCGGCCAGCGTGCCGGCGCCCAGTTCGGTGCCGTCGGCGCCGCCAGGAATGAAGCCGGAGTCGAAGACCTGGACGCCATCGGAGAGGCGATAGCCGATGATGTGGCTGCCCAGCTCGGCATAGATGGTGCTGCCATCGGCCGAGATGCTCATGCCGTCGTAGCTGCCGAAGCCCTTGAACTGGGTCTTGGTGTTGCTGACGGGGTCCACCTCCCAGATGCCGGTATTGCTGCAGCAGTCGGAGACATAGAGCTTGCCGGTCACCAGGTTGGCGACGATGCCGGTGGCCGACGGGATGCCGCTGACCACCGCGGAGTGGTAGGTGCCATCCTGGTTCAGCCTGACCACGTTACCGGAGGACTGCTGCGCCATGTAGACATAGCTGCCCAGGCGGGCCAGTCCGACTGCATTGCCGTTGCCATAGCTCTGGCTGGCGGCCACCAGGTTGGCATGCTGGCCATCGGCATGGCTGCCGAAGACCCGCACATTGCCCGGATAGTCACTCACCATCACGCCGCCGCCGTCGACGAAGGCGATGCCCAGCGGGCCGCAGCAGAAACCGGTGGTCGGGAAGTTATCGGCAAACTGGCTGAGCCCGAAGCCGGCGCCCGATGCGGCCGCGGTCAGCACCGGGCCCGCTTGCACCAGGCCAGCAACGACAAGCCACAGAAATGGCCCGAGCAGCCAGCGGCCCAGTCGGGCCAACAGGGTAATTTTCATGGTCTCGTCTCCTTGAAGGAATGAATAAGACATGGCGTCCAGAACCCGTCGGCTTCGAGCTGCATAAGGCATGCCAAGCCAAAAAAATCCCATGCAATCAAGGAATTGCCGACTGGCAGCGCGCTGCTGTGCGAGCACCTGTAAGTCGACGCGACACCCTAGTTTGAACTTGAAATTCGCGAAATAAAAAAAGGCAGCTTGCGCTGCCTTTGGAGGGACTGCCTGCAGGAAATGACCGAGGTCAATTCCGCAACAGGCTGCGAGCTCTTGCCCTGCGCCTCAGAGCAGCTCCACGCCCACGGCCGTGGCCTCGCCACCACCGATGCACAGTGCCGCCACACCACGCTTCAGGCCACGATGGCGCAGCGCGCCCAGCAGCGTGACCAGGATGCGGGCACCGGAGGCGCCGATCGGGTGGCCCAGCGCGCAAGCGCCACCGTTCACGTTGACGATCTCGTGCGGCAGCTTGAACTCTGCCATCGCAGCCATGGTCACGGCGGCGAAGGCTTCGTTGACCTCCCACAGATCGACGCTCTTGGCATCCCAGCCATTCTTGGCCAGCAGCTTCTGGATCGCTCCGACCGGCGCGGTGGTGAACCACTCCGGCGCATTGGCATGCACGGCCGTGCCGACGATGCGGGCCACGGGCTTGAGTCCCAGCTTGGCAGCCGTGCTCTCGCGCATCAGCACCATCGCCGCCGCGCCGTCAGAGATCGACGAAGAGGTGGCGGCGGTGATCGTGCCGTCCTTCTTGAAGGCGGGCTTCAGGCCGGCGATCTTGTCGAGCTTGGCCTTGAAGGGCTGCTCGTCCTTGCTGATGACGGTGTCGCCGCCACGGCCGGCCACGGTCACCGGGGCCATTTCCCATTCGAAGCTGCCGTCGGTGTTGGCACGCTGGGCCCGCTCGGTCGAGGCGATGGCGAAGGCATCCTGAGCCTCGCGCGTGAAGGCGTACTTGCTCACGCACTGCTCGGCGAACACGCCCATGGCCTTGCCGCGTTCGTAGGCGTCTTCCAGGCCATCGAGGGCCATGTGGTCGTACATCTGGGCGGCGCCGTACTTCACGCCCTTGCGCGCGAACATCAGGTGCGGCGCATTGGTCATGGATTCCATGCCGCCCGCGATCAGGATGTCGGCGCTTTCGGCCTTCAAGGTGTCGTGGGCAAACATGGTGGCGCGCATGCCGGCGCCGCACATCTTCGAGAGCGTCACCGCGCCCACCGATTGCGGCAGGCCGGCCTTCAGCACGGCCTGGCGTGCCGGGGCCTGGCCCTGGCCGGCCATCAGGCAATTGCCGATGAAGGCTTCCTGGATCGCGTCGCCGGGAACGCCGGCGCGCTCGACCGCGGCCTTGATGGCAACAGCGGCCAGTTCCCAGGCCTGCAGGCCGGCGAAGTCGCCGAGCAGGCCGCCGATGGGCGTCCGTGCGGCGGAAACGATAACGATGGAATCAGACATGGTGGCTCTCCTTGAAAGCGTTACTGATGAATCGGGGGAAGCGCTTGTGCGCCTCGTAGGGGAAAACGTCGTGCACGTGACCGGCCTGGATGCGGGCCTTGTGGCCTTGCCAATAGGCGGCATCCAGCAGCTCGGCATGGTGCTTCATGAAGACCTCGCGCACGCCCGGGTGGCCGAGCAGGAAGGGGCCGAAGGTCTCGGGGAACACGTCGCGCGGGCCGACGCGGTACCAGACCTCGCCGCTCATCTCTTCCTCTTCGTTGCGCGGCGCCGGCACGGTGCGGAAGTTGCAATCCGTGAGGTACTCGATCTCGTCGTAGTCGTAGAAGACGATCTTGCCGCGCCGGGTCACGCCGAAGTTCTTCCACAACATGTCGCCGGGGAAGATATTGGCCGCCACCAGGTCCTTGATCGCGTGGCCGTACTCGATCACGGCCTGCTCCAGCTGTGCCGGCGTGGCTTCCTGCAGGTAGATGTTGAGCGGCACCATGCGGCGCTCGATGTAGACATGCTTGAGGATCAGGTCGTCGCCCTGCTCTTCCACCAGGCTGGCGCAGTTGAGCTTCAGTTCCTTGATCAGCGCCTCGTCGAAGCGCCAGCGCGGGAAGGCCACGTTGCTGAACTCCAGCGTGTCGGCCATGCGGCCCACGCGGTCGTGCTGCTTCACGAGCAAATACTTGCCCTGCACCGAGGCACGCGTCGTGTGCTCCTTCTGCGGCGGGAAGTTGTCCTTGATCAGCTTGAAGACGAAGGGGTAGCTCGGCAGGTCGAACACCAGCATCACCAGGCCCTTGATGCCGGGTGCGGTGCGGAACTTGTCGGACGAGTGGCGCAGGTGCTGGAGGAAGTCCCGGTAGAACAGGCTCTTGCCGTGCTTCTGCAGGCCGATGGCGTTGTAGAGCTCGGCGCGCGGCTTGCGCGGCATCATCGAGCGCAGAAAGGCCACGCAGGCGCTGGGCACCTCCATGTCGACCATGAAGTAGGCGTGGGCGAAGCTGAACAAGGTCAGCAGATCGTCTTCGCCAAACAGTGCCGCGTCGATGTAGAGCAAGCCGCCTTCGTTGTGCAGGATGGGCAGCGCGAACGGCGTCTCGCTGAAGCCGTTGACGATCTTGCCGACCACATAGGCGCCCTTGTTCCGGTAGAACAGCGAGGACAGCACCTGGATCTGGAAATTGGCGCGCCAGCGGAACAGACCCAGCTCCTGATGCACCGCGCTCAGCACGCCATCAACATCACGCCCGAGGTCCTCGAAATCGAGGTCGAGCTGGAAGTTGTTGACGATGCGGACCAGGGTCTCGCGCATCGTGTCCCGGGTCGGGTAGTAGCAGCGGAACGTGGGCTTGGCCGCGGGCTCGTTGTTCTCGAGGTACTCGGTCGAGATGGCCGGGCGCACGAAGATGAAGTCGTTGCGGAAGTAGCTATGGTGCAGCACCCGCGTGCAGACCGAGTTGAAGAAGGTCTCGGCCAGTTCGGGCTGGTGGTGGTCGGTCAGAAGGCCGATGTAGTGCAGCTTGACCTGCTGCCACACGTCCAGGGCCAGGCTGCCAATCTGGAAGCGTTCTTCCAGCAAGGCCACGGCCTCATCGACGCGCTGGTCGTAGAACTCGATGCGCTGCGCCTGCGCGCGCTGCTGGCCCTGCCAGTCGGCCCGCTCGAAGCGCTGCTTGGCCTCGGCCGTGGTGGCACGAAACAGGCGGTAATGCTTGTTGAAGCCGCCGAGCAAGGTGTTCGCAATCTCGAACGCGCGGGCATCGGTCAGCTTCTGCGGGAACATGGCGTGCCCAGCTCGTTTCAGGCGGCGGAACTCAGCTTCGCGCTTTCGTAGCGCTTCTTCACAGCAGCCAGCGCCTGGCGATAGACATCGCCCACCTGGTCGGCAGACGCCACGGTCAGCGACAGGTCCTCCAGCAGGCCGTTGTGCAGGCCATAGACCCAGCCGTGCACCACCACCTCCTGACCGCGCGCCCAGGCGTCCTGCACCACCGTGGTCTGGCAGGCATTGCGAGCTTGTGCCAGCACGTTCAGCTCGCACAGCGCGTTGACGCGCTGCTCGGGTGCCAGCGTCTCCAGCCAGTCGAGATGCTCGTTGCGCACGTCCTGCACATGGCGCAGCCAGTTGTCGACAAGGCCGGTGCGCTGGTCCAGCAGGGCTGCCTTGACGCCACCGCAGTTGGAGTGGCCCACGACGATGATGTGCTTGACCTTCAGCGCGTCGACGGCGAACTGCATCACCGACAGGCAGTTGAGGTCCGAGTGCACGACCACGTTGGCCACGTTGCGGTGCACGAAGAGCTCACCCGGCAGCAGGTTGACCAGCTCGTTGGCCGGCACGCGACTGTCGGCGCAGCCAATCCACAGGTATTGCGGCGTCTGCTGCTTGAGCAGGCGGGAGAAGAAGCCCGGCTCGCGCGACTCGGTGTCGGCGGCCCATTGCTTGTTGTTCTCGAGGAGTTCTTGAAGATGGGTGCTCATGCGTGGATTGTCCATGTGGCAAGCGACGCCGTGCTGACAGCGATGCCACCGCAGACTTCGATCAGGGGTCTTTTGAATCGGGCGAGCTGCGCTTCGTGAACGCTCAAGGCAGCCAGCGCTGCGCCGCAGGCGGGCTCCACCATCACGCGCATCGCGTCTGCGAAGCGCACGCAGGCTTGCGTGGCGTCACTGTCGCTGACCGTGAGGCTGACCGTCGGATGGCTTTGCGCCAGGCGCAGCGCCTCGTCGGCCACACGGCGGGCGCCCAGCGAGGTGGCGATGGAGGTGATGGCTGGCAGCGTGACGGCCTCGCCAGCCGCCAGGCTCTGGCTGAGGCTGTCGGCACCCAGGGTCTCGACGGCGATCACCGGCACCTGCTCGAGGCCATTGCGGCGCAGGCCCTGGACGATGCCGGCGAACAAGCCGCCACCGCCCACGGCCGTGATGACCGCATCGAACTCAAGGCCGGTCGCGACGACTTCGTCGATCAGCGTCGCATGGCCGTCCCACAGGAGCGGATGGTCGAAGGGGTGGACATAGGCTGCACCGCGCTCGGCCGCCAGTTGCACGGCGAACAGATGCGCCTCATCCCAGACGGCGCCATGGCGCAAGACCGAGGCGCCGCGCACCGCGATCGTCTCGGCCACGGCCGTGCTGCTGCTGTTCGGCAGCACGATGGTGACCGGCAGGCCGAGCGAGCGTGCCGCGAACACCGCCGCGAGGCCGGCATTGCCGCCGGAGGCGCAGACGATCTCGCGCGCCCCATCAGCCGCCGCCTGCTGAACCAGCCGCCCCACGCCGCGCAGCTTGAAGCTGCTGCTCGGCTGCAGCGCGTCCATCTTCAGCCACACCTCGGCCTGCGGGAACAGGCCGGGCGCGGCGCGCAGCAGCGGCGTATTGAGGTGCAGCGGCTTCATAGCGGCAGAGAGTTACATCGTCTCCGCGAAGAGTTCCCGCCCGATCAGCATGCGGCGGATTTCCGAAGTGCCGGCACCGATCTCATACAGCTTGGCATCGCGCCACAAACGGCCCAGCGGGTACTCGTTGATGTAGCCATTGCCGCCGAAGATCTGCACGCCCTCGCCGGCCATCCAGGTGGCCTTCTCGGCGGTCCAGAGGATCACCGAGGCGCAGTCCTTGCGGACCTGGCGCACATGGTCCGTGCCCAAAAGGTCGAGGTTCTTGGCCACGGTGTAGGCGAACGAGCGGGCCGCCTGCAGCACCGTGTACATGTCGGCGACCTTGCCCTGGATCAGCTGGAACTCGCCGATGCTCTGGCCGAACTGCTTGCGGTCGTGGATGTACGGAATCACGTTGTCCATCACGCTCTGCATGATGCCGAGCGGGCCGCCGGTCAGCACGGCGCGCTCGTAGTCCAGGCCCGACATCAGCACCTTGGCGCCCATGTTGAGGCCGCCCAGCACGTTCTCGGCCGGCACTTCCACGTCCTGGAAGACGAGCTCGCCGGTGTGGCTGCCGCGCATGCCCAGCTTGTCGAGCTTCTGCGCGATGCTGAAACCCTTCATGCCCTTCTCGATCAGGAAGGCCGTGACGCCACGTGCGCCCAGCTCGGGCTCGGTCTTGGCATAGACCACCAGGGTGTCGGCATCGGGGCCGTTGGTGATCCACATCTTGCTGCCGTTGAGGACGTAGTAGCCGCCCTTGTCCTCGGCCTTCAGCTTCATGCTGATCACGTCGGAGCCGGCGCCCGGCTCGCTCATCGCCAGCGCGCCCACATGCTCGCCCGAGATCAGCTTGGGCAGGTACTTCTTGCGCTGGGCATCCGTGCCATTGCGCTTGATCTGGTTCACGCAGAGATTGCTGTGCGCGCCGTACGACAGGCCCACCGAGGCCGAGGCGCGGCTGATCTCTTCCATCGCCACCATGTGGGCCAGGTAGCCCATGTTGGCGCCGCCGTATTCCTCACCGACGGTGATGCCGAGCACGCCCAGCTCGCCCATCTTGCGCCACAGGTCCATGGGGAACTGGTCCGAGCGGTCGATCTCGGCCGCACGGGGCGCGATCTCGGCATCGGCAAAGGCGCGCACCGCATCGCGCAGCGCGTCGATGTCCTCACCAAGTTGGAAATTCAGGCCGGGCAAGTTGCTCATTGTTTGTCTCCTGGAGGCGGCAGCCATCCTAAGCCCGAGGGCTGGCAGATGGAGCTCGACTTACGTTTACGTAAACGTCAATTCTAGGGCGTGATCTGGCGGCCAGACTCGTCCGTGAACTTACCTAAGCAAGAGCCCGAAGGCCCGATCTCGCCAGACCTGCCGCGCTCCTACAGGAAGCGCTCGAGGATCTTCTTCGACGCCCGATCCAGCGCAAATCGGTCCGGCAGGATGAACTGCAGGCCGTGACTGCTGGTGATCATCAGCCGGCCTTCGCCCAGGCGGCGGATGTCTTCCTCGGTCTTCAGGATGAACTGGGTCTCGCCGCGGTCGGTCTCTATCGTCCATTGGCTGGGCGTGGAGAAGGTCGAGACCTTGGCGATGCGCAGCACCGTGGGCATGAAATCGCGGGCCGCGAACTCGGCCTGCAGCAGTTCGCGCTCGGGCGCCGGCAGGCCGGACAGGCGATCGATCCAGGCCAGCTCATGGCCGTCGGTGCCGACAAGGGAGACGCCCTCATCCGGCGCCGAGATCGGATGGGCGCGCACCGGCACCACGCCCTGGTGCTCGACACCCTGCTCGTCCACCAGCACCAGGCGCCCGAAGGCATTGCGGCTCAGCGACTTGAAGCTCATGTTGCTCGTGCTCATGCGACCACCGTCGTGTGGGCGTTGGGATTGGGCAAGGCCATCGCTTCGGCCTCCTCCGCGTCGACGCGGCGCGCCTGCGCTTCGTACAGCCTCCAGTAGGCGCCCTTCTTTTCCATCAGCTCGTCATGCGGGCCGACCTCGACCACCTGGCCGCGGTCCATCACCACCAGGCGGTCGGCCTTGCGCAGCGTGGACAGGCGGTGAGCGATGGCAATCGTCGTGCGGCCCTTCACCAGGTTGTCCAGTGCCTTCTGGATTTCCTTCTCGGTCTCGGTGTCGACCGAAGACGTGGCTTCGTCGAGGATCAGGATGCGCGGATTGATCAGCAAGGCGCGGGCGATGGAGATGCGCTGGCGCTCACCGCCCGACAGGCCCTGGCCGCGCTCGCCGACCAGCGAGTCGTAGCCCTGCGGCAGGCGCAGGATGAACTCGTGCGCATGGGCGGCACGCGCGGCGGCGACGATCTCCTCGCGCGTGGCCTCGGGCTTGCCGTAGGCGATGTTCTCGGCAATCGTGCCGAAGAACAGGAAGGGCTCCTGCAGCACGAGGCCTATGTGGCGGCGGAAGTCGGCCACGCCGATGCGGCGCAGATCCACGCCGTCCACGCGGATGCCGCCCTCGGTCACGTCGTAGAAGCGGCAGATCAGGTTGACGAGCGTGCTCTTGCCCGAGCCCGAGTGGCCCACCAGGCCGATCATCTCGCCCGGCTTGATCTCGAGGTTGAGGCCACGGATCACGGCACGGTTGCCGTAGCGGAAGCCGATGCCCTCGATCTGGATGCCGCCCTCGACCTTGTCGAGCTTCACCGGGTTGACCGGCTCGGGCACGTTCGATTGATGGTCGAGGATGTCGAAGATGCGCTTGGCGCCGGCCGCCGCCTTCTGCGTGACCGAGACGATGCGGCTCATCGAATCCATGCGGCCGTAGAAGCGGCCGATGTAGGCGATGAAGGCGGTCAGCACACCGACCGTGATGTCACCCTTGGCCACCAGCGAGATGCCGAAGCCCCAGACGACCAGCAGGCCGATTTCCGTGAGCAGCGAGACCGTGGGCGAGAACAGGCTCCAGGTCTTGTTCAGCTTGTCGTTCACGGCCAGGTTGTGGGCATTGGCAGCTCGGAAGCGCTGGGCCTCGCGCTTCTCCTGCGCAAAGGCCTTGACCACGCGCACGCCGGGGATAGTGTCGGCCAGCACGCTGGTGACTTCGCCCCAGACGCGGTCGATCTTCTCGAAGCCGGTGCGCAGCCGGTCGCGCACCAGGTGGATCATCCAGGCGATGAAGGGCAGCGGCAGCAGGGTAGCGAGGGCCAGCCAGTGGTTGATCGAGAACAGGATCAGGGCCGTCATACCGAGCATCAGCACGTCGGTGATGAAGTCCAGCGCGTGCAACGAGAGGAACACGCTGATGCGGTCGGTTTCAGAGCCGATGCGGCTCATCAGGTCGCCGGTGCGCTTGCTGCCGAAATACTCCAGCGACAGCGACAGCAGGTGCTCGAAGGTGGCGGTGCGCAGGTCGGCCGCGATGCGCTCCGACACCAGGGCGAGGATGTAGGTCTTGGCCCAGCCCAAGAGCCAGGACACCAGGCCGGCCCCGAACAGGCCACCCAGGTACATGCCGACCAGCCAGGGATCGATCTGCTGGCCGTTCTGGAACGGGATCAGCACCTTGTCCATCAAGGGCATGCTCAAGTAAGGCGCCACCAGGGTCGCGCCGGTGGAGCCGAGCATCAGCGCGAAGCCGAGCGCCAGCTGGCCCTGGTAGGGCCGCGCAAAGCGCCACAGGCGCAAGAGCACCCAGGTCGAGGGCGGCGTGTGCAGTTCGCGGGCGCAGGTCGGGCATTCCTCGCTCTCCGGCGGCAGCGGCGCCTTGCAGCTGGGGCAGAACTCCACGTCTTCGGCGGCATCGCGGGCGCCCTCGTCGCGGCGCTCGAACAGCTCCTGCCAGCGCTGGGCCTGCAGATTCATCTGCAGGGTGAAGCGCCAGACGGCCAAGCGCTGCTGCCCGTCCACGAGCTCAAGGCTGCCGACGCCGGCATGGTCGGAGATGCGCATGGCGAGCTGCGGATTCAGGGCCCATTCGCTCCAGGCCCTCGTGGCCGGGTCGAAGGCCAGCAGGCGCCGGCTGGTCAGCACCAAGAGGCCCCGGGCGAAGTGCAGTCGCGAGTCGAGGTCAACCTCCAGTTCGCCGACGACGTTCTCGTCCGTCATGAGCCGCGCCTTCAGGGCAGACCACTCCGGATGCACTGGGTCCGGCGCGACTTCGGGATGTTGATGCTGCATTGTTTGTTCTGCCAACTGAGCCTTTTCAGGCCCTATTCGCCAGTTCGGCGCTTGTTGTAATTAAGCGGATTTTGACCGATGCCGGGCGCCTGCCACAAAACGGCCGGCCACGGCAGTCCGCAAAGAAGCGCGCACAATGGTGCCCTGAGCTTCAAAAAGCCCCCCGAACCAGCCTCTTGCCCTCCATGAGCAGACACGACGACATCAAGCTTTTGCGCGTCAACTATTTGCGCGGCCCCAATATGTGGACTTACCGGCCGGTGCTGGAAACCTGGCTGGACCTGGGGCCCCTGGAAGAATTCCCCAGCAACAAGCTGCCCGGTTTCACCGAACGCCTCACCGCCGCCCTGCCGGCCCTCGCTGAGCACCATTGCGGCGTCGGCGAGCGCGGCGGCTTCCTGCAGCGCCTGACCGAAGGCACCTGGATGGGCCATGTGCTGGAGCACGTGGTGATCGAGCTTTTGAATCTGGCCGGCATGCCCACGGGCTTTGGCCAGACCCGCTCGACCTCGCAGCACGGCGTCTACCGGATGGTGTTCCGTGCTCGCGACGAGCAGGTTGCCCGCCAGGCGCTCGCCGAAGGCCATGCCCTCTTGATGGCCCAGATCAATGGCGATGCATTCGACGTGGCCGCCGCCGTGGAGCGGGTCCGCGACAAGGTGGACGACTGCTACCTCGGCCCCTCCACCGCCGCAATCGTCGCTGCGGCCACCGAGCGCCGCATTCCCCACATCCGCCTGAACGACGGCAACCTCGTGCAGCTGGGCCATGGCGCCCGCCAGCGCCGCATCTGGACCGCCGAGACCGACATGACCAGCGCGATCGCCGAAGGCATTGCGCGCGACAAGGACCTGACCAAGGACCTGCTCAAGGCCGTCGGCGTGCCCGTGCCGGCCGGTAGCGTGGTCAAGAACGCCGATGAAGCCTGGGAGGCCGCCGAGGACCTGGGCCTGCCGGTGGTGGTCAAGCCGTCGGACGGCAACCACGGCCGCGGCGTCACGCTGGACCTGAGGAAGCGCGAGGACATCGCCGCAGCCTTCGAGGTGGCCGAGCGCCACGGCTCCGAAGTGCTGGTCGAGCGCTACATCCCTGGCAACGAGCACCGCCTGTTGGTGGTGGGCGGCCAGGTCGTGGCGGCCGCCCGCGGCGACGAAGCCGCCGTCACCGGTGACGGCAAGCACACCGTGCTGGAGCTGGTGGAGCTGCAGATCAACAGCGACCCGCGCCGCGGCACGACCGAGGAATTCCCCCTCAACCGCCTGAACATCGCCGAGGACGGCGTGATCCTGCTGGACCTGCAGCGCCAGGGCCTGGGTGTGGACAAGGTGCCTGCCGCCGGTCAGCGCGTGCTGATCCAGCGCAACGGTAACGTGGCCATCGACTGCACAGACGAAATGCACCCCGACGTGGCCTTCCAGGTCTCGCTGGCGGCGCGCACCATCGGCCTCGACATCGCCGGCGTCGACCTGGTCACCAGCGATATCTCCAAGCCGCTGTACGAGACCGGCGGCGCCATCGTCGAGGTCAATGCAGGCCCCGGTTTGCTGATGCACCTGAAGCCGGCCGCGGGCAACCCGCAGCCCGTGGGCCAGGCCATCATCGACCACCTGTTCTCATCCGACGAGACCGGCCGCATCCCCATCGTCGGCATCACTGCCTCTCAGGGCGGCAACAACATCGCCCGCCTGGTGGCCTGGCTCCTGCACCTGAACGGTCGCCATGTGGGCCTGTCGTGCAGCGACGGCCTCTTCCTCGGCAATCGCCGCGTCGAGCACAAGCGCGGCGCCCGCTGGGAGGCGGCGCACCGCCTCTTGATGAACCGCGGCGTCGATGCCGTCGTGGCCGAGAGCAATGCCAGCGTGATCCTGCAAGACGGCCTGGCCTATGACCGCTGCGCCGTCGGCGTGGTCTGCGACATGGGCGGTCTCGGCTCGCTAGACGAGCACGACATCCGCACCGAAGACCAGCTCTTCAAGGTGCTGCGCACCCAGATCGACGTGGTGCTGTCCGATGGCGTGGCCGTGCTGAATGCGGCCGAGCCACGCCTCGTGGAGATGGCCGAGCTGAGCGATGGCGAGGTGCTGCTCTACGCGCTGGACGGCAACAACGCCGCGCTGGCTGCGCACCGCGCCAAGGGCGGCCGCGCCGTGTTCCTGCAGGGCGGTGCCGCCGTGCTGGCCCAAGGCCAGGGCGAGACCTCAGGCGCCAACATCGATGCCCTCTTGAAGCGCTTCGCCCGCGCTGGCATCGCGACCGACGCCGCCACGCTGCTGGCCGCCGTCGCCACGGCCTGGGCCCTGCACATCTCGCCCGAGCTGATCTCGGCGGGTGCCGATACCTTCGTGCCGGAACTGGCGGCCTGAGCTGGCCACCTGAAGCAAGCAAAGAATCCCGAGAAAGACCGACGACCATGGAAGTCTCCCGCACCCGTGCCCTGCGCGGCCCCAATATGTGGAGCCGCCACACCGCCATCGAAGCGGTGGTCAGCTGCAGCGGCCCCGAGCTCGCCATCACCAGCCAGCCGGGCTTCGAAGCCCGTCTGCGCGAACTCTTCCCCGGCATAGGCGCGCTGCGTGCTGGCATGTCCCTCGCCCACGTGCTGGAGCAGGCCACGCTGGCGCTGCAGGCGCAGGCCGGCTGCCCGGTCACCTTCAGCCACACCCACACCACCTCCGAAGCGGGTACCTACCAGGTCGTCGTCGAGTACAGCGAGGAAGACGTGGGCCGCCTGGCCTTCAAGGCTGCCTGCGAGTTGATCGAGGCCGCCACCACCGGCGGCACGTTCGATGACGACAAGGTCGTCGCTCAGTTGCGCGAACTGGATGAAGATGTGCGCCTCGGCCCGTCAACCGGTTCCATCGTCGACGCGGCAGTCGCTCGCGGTATCCCCTTCCGCCGCTTGACGCAAGGCAGCCTGGTGCAGTTCGGCTGGGGCGCCAAGCAGCGCCGCATCTGGGCCGCCGAGGTCGACGCCACCTCGGCCGTGTCCGAATCGATTGCGCAAGACAAGGACCTCTGCAAGCGCCTGCTGCAATCGGCTGGCGTGCCGGTGCCGGTGGGCAGCCCGGTGGACTCGGTCGACGAGGCCTGGGCCGTGGCGCAGGAGATCGGCCTGCCGGTCGTGGTCAAGCCGCAGGACGGCAACCAGGGCAAGGGCGTGACCGTCAACGTCGTGACCCGCGAGCATCTGGAGATCGCCTACAAGGCGGCCGACGAGATCGGCCATGTGATGGTCGAGAAATTCCTGCCCGGCTCCGACTACCGCCTGCTGGTGGTGGGCGACAAGCTCGTGGCCGCCGCGCGTCGCGACCCGCCGCATGTGATCGGCGACGGCACGCTCACCGTCAAGCAACTCGTCGACAAGGTCAATGCCGACCCGAAACGCGGCGATGGTCATGCCACCTCGCTGACCAAGATCCGCTTCGACGACATCGCCGTGGCCCGCCTGGAGCTGCAGGGCCTGAGCCCGGAATCGGTGCCCGAGAAGGGCCGCCGCGTGATCCTTCGCAACAACGCCAACCTCAGCACCGGCGGCACTGCCACCGACGTGACCGACGACGTGCACCCCGAGGTGGCGGCGCGTGCCGTGGCGGCAGCGCAGGTGGTGGGCCTGCATGTCTGCGGCGTCGACGTGGTGGCCGAGAGCGTGCATCAGCCGCTCGAGGAAGTGAACGGCGGCATCGTCGAAGTGAATGCCGCGCCGGGCCTGCGCATGCACCTGAGCCCCAGCTATGGCAAGGGCCGCAATGTTGGCGAGGCCATCATTTCGCATCTGTACGGCCTTGCCACGGCCAAGGGCGAGGACGGCCGCATCCCGGTCGTCGCCGTCACCGGCACCAATGGCAAGACCACGACCACCCGCCTGATCGCCCACCTGTTCGCGACCATGGGCCTGCGCGTGGGCATGACCAACACCGACGGCGTCTACGTGGACGGCCGCCAGATCGACAGCGGCGATTGCTCCGGCCCCAAGAGCGCCCGCAATGTGCTGATGCACCCGGACGTGGAAGCGGCCGTGTTCGAGACCGCGCGTGGCGGCGTGCTGCGCGAAGGCCTGGGCTTCGACCGCTGCCAGGTCGCGGTCGTCACCAACCTCGGTGCCGGCGACCACCTGGGCATGAATTTCCTCAACACCGTCGAGGAACTGGCCCTCGTGAAGCGCGTGATCGTGCAGAACGTGGCGCCCACCGGCTATGCCGTGCTGAACGCGGCCGACCCGGTGGTGGCCAATATGGCCGGTGTCTGCCCGGGCCAGATCATCTTCTTCGCCGCCGACCGCCACCATCCGCTGATGGCCGCGCACCGTTCGCAGGGCAAGCGCTGCGTCTATGTGGACGGCGATCAGCTCGTGGCAGCGCAAGGCGCCTGGCGCGAGACCATTCCGCTGCGTGAGATCCCCATCACCCGCAACGGCGCCATCGGCTTCCAGGTCGAGAACGCCATGGCCTCGGTGGCGGCGGCCTGGGGCATGGGCCTCGATTGGGACACCATCCGCCGTGGCGTGGCCAGCTTCGCCAATGACGCCGACAACGCACCTGGCCGCTTCAATGTGATGGACTTCCGCGGTGCCACCGTGATCGCCGACTACGGCCACAACGGAGACGCGATGAACGCCCTGGTGGCCGCCGTCGAGGCGCTGCCGGCCACGCGCCGCTCGGTCGTGATCTCCGGCGCCGGCGACCGCCGCGACGAGGACATCCGCGTGCAGACGCAGATCCTCGGCAAGGCCTTCGACGAGGTCATCCTGTTCCAGGATGCCTGCCAGCGCGGCCGCGAGGACGGCGAGGTGCTGGCCCTCTTGCGCCAGGGCCTGGAAGGCGCCAGCCGCACCAGCCATGTCGAGGAAATCCGCGGCGAGTTCATCGCCATCGACCGCGCGCTGGACAAGCTGCAGCCGGGCGAGCTGTGCTTGGTGCTGGTCGACCAGGTCGAGGAAGCGCTGGCCCACCTGGCCCAGCGCGTCAAGAACGGCTGATCAATCGCCTAGCGGTACTTCGCCAGGATGCGTTGCACGCCGCCTTCGGCCTGCAACGCAGCGATGGCCTTGTTCAGCTCGGCCAGCGTGAGGCTGCTGCGGCGCGACAGGCCGCACTGGCTGATGAAGCTGGAGATCACCAGCGGCGGATGCAGGTCCAGCTTGTAGCTGCCGAGCCGCATCTGGTAGTCGAACTGCAGCCGGCCCACGATGGCATGGCGCATGCGGCCGAGGCTCAGCTTGCGCAGGTTGGCGCCGGCATCCAGCGCGTCGTCGCGCACAAAGGCCGGGCCCAGCAGCTGCTGCATCTCGGGGTAGACAAAGCCCAGCACCGTGCCAATGCGCTCGCCGCCGAGGTCCGTGGGCCGGGCCGGTGCAGGCCCGGGCTTGCTGCTCAGCAACAGTTGCTCATCGGGCAGGAAGGGCTTGCTCCAGTCCAGTTCGCCGGGCAGCCAGTTCGGCAAATAGCCGCAGACAATGTCGGCACCGGCGCCCGCCACCAGTTCGTCGGCCAGGCGCTTGCGCGGCAGCACATGGAATTGCGCTTCGCGCCCCAGCTTGTCGGCGAGCGCGATGCCCACGTCGCGCAGGATGCCGTCGTTCAGCTGACCGCGCTGTATCAAGGCTTGCGGCATCTCGGCCGTGTTGTCGACCAGCACGTGCAGCGGAGCCGCCGGCGCTCCGGGCTGGCGCGCCTCGGCAGCCGGAGCCAGCAGGCTCAGGCCGGCTGCCAATGCAGCCATCCAACGACGACGGGCCGGTTTCATTGCATTACTTCCGCACAATCACCCACTTGAACGGGCCTCTGGTCGTGATCCTACGGCGGCCCCCACGCCCTTGTATGACATGACCCAGGCTGCACCACGCCTTGTTTCACTGGCTTGGCCACTATTTCTCGAACTCTGCCTCGGCATCGCCGTGGGCATGCTCGGCACTGCCCTCGCGGCGCGTGTGTCGGACACCGGCGGTGCGGCATTCGCCCTCGCCAACCATGTGGTGGGCATGCTCTTCATCCTGTTCCGCATCATCGGCGCCGGTGTCAGCGTGGTGATCACGCAGAGCCTCGGCGGCGGCCGCCGCGACCAGGCCGATGCGCTGGCCCGTGCAGCGCTGGGCGCGAGCACCTGGATGGGGCTCTTCATCGCCGCGCTGGCCTCGCTGGGCGCCGAGCCGCTCTTGCACCTGCTCAATGCGCCGGCCGAGGTCGTGCCGCTGGCCCTGCCCCTGCTGCTGGCGCTGGCACCGGCCCTGCCGCTGGACGCCTGGAACGCCTCGATGGCGAGTGTGATGCGCGCCCACCTGCGCACCCGCGACACGCTGGCCGTGATCGTCGCCATGCATGCCAGCCACCTGCTGCTGGCCTGGCTCTTGATGCCGCGCATCGGCCTGCCCGGCTTTGCCGTGGCCATGGGCGCGAGCCGCCTGCTCGGCATCGCCCTGCATCTGTGGCTGTGGCGCGCGCGGCTCGACCTGAGGCCCCGTTGGGGCGACTGGTGGCGGCTACCACGGCCCGAGCTTGCGGCCATGCTGCACATCGGCCTTCCGGGCGCGGCCGAGAACATCGCCTACCGGCTGGCCTTCATGGTCAGCGTGGCGGTGGCCGGCAAGCTCGGCGCCATCGCCCTGGCCACCCAGGCCTACACGCAGCAGCTGATGTACTTCGTGCTGCTGGCGGGCCTGGCCACCGGCTTCGCGGCCGAGATCGTGGTCGGCCACCTGATTGGCGCGGGCGAGCTGCACCAGGCCCACCAGCTTGTGCGCAAGGCCCTCGGCCGCGGCCTGCTGCTCAGCCTGGCGGTGGCGCTGAGCGCCGCGCTGGCCGCGCCCTGGCTCCTGCGCCTGTTCACCAGCGATCCAGAGATCATCGCCACCGGCACCACGCTGATGTGGATCACCGTCATCCTGGAGCCGGGCCGCACCTTCAACCTCGTCGTGATCAATGCGCTGCGCGCCGCTGGCGATGCGCGCTATCCGGTGATGGCAGGCAGCGCCTCGATGATCCTGGTGCTCGCCTGCGGCAGCTGGGTGCTCGGCATGCACTGGGGCCTGGTCGGCGTGTGGGTGGCCTATGCGCTGGATGAGTGGGTGCGCGGCCTGCTCATGTGGCGGCGTTGGGCGCGGCTGGCCTGGGTGCCGCACGCACGCGCCACACACCGGCGGCTGCGCCAGCACTGATCAGGCGCGAAGGGGCAGCTCCACTCGCACCAGCAGACCCACGCCCTGCGTGCCGTCATGCAGGCTCAAAGCGCCGCCATGGCGCTTGGCGATGTCGAGCGCAATCGCGAGGCCGAGGCCGCTGCCCAGGCCGCGTGCGGCGGCGCCGCGCTGGAAGCGCTCTAGCGCCCGCGCCCGATGGGAGGCCGGAATGCCGGGCCCGTTGTCCTCCACCTCGAGCACGGCCCAGCCGGCCTCGCTGGCGGTGCGCACCGTCACACGCGCACCGGGCCCGGCATAGCTCAGGCAGTTGTGGATCAGGTTCTCCAGCAGCTCGCGCAGCAGAAAGCCCTGGCCCAGCACGGGCGCGGCCTGCAGGTCAAAACCCAGGTCCAGGCCGGCCTCGACGGCGCGCGGCACCCAGTCCTCGGCCACTTGCGCGGCCACATCGCGCAGGTCCAGCGGCTTGCCTGCCTCGGTGACCGTGGCATCGGCCCGCGCCATCGCGAGCATCTGCTGGGCCAGACGGGCGCTGCGGTCCACACTCTTCTGCAGGCGCTTGAGCAGCGGCTCCTGGGCCGCGTCATGCGGCTCCAGCAGCGCAAGGTCGATGTCGGTGCGCAGCGAGGTCAGCGGCGTGCGCAACTGATGGGCGGCGTTGGCGAGAAAGTCCTGCTGCGCCAGCGCAGCGAGGCGCAGACGTTCGAACAGGCGGTTGATGGCGGCGATCAAAGGCTGCACCTCGGCCGGCACGTTCTGGCTCAGGGGCTCGAGACGGTCCAGTTGCCGCTCTTCCACTTCGGACTTCAGCTCGTCCAGCGGCCTGAGGCCTTGCTGGATGGCCAGGCGCCCGGCGATGGCCAGCACCGCAGCCAGCACCACCATCATGCCGGTGGCCGCCAGCAGCAACTGCTTGCGCAGCGCGTCGCGCTTGAAGACGGTCTCGGCCACGCGCACCTGGCACACGGCCGCCGGCCCGCAGACCACCCCCAGCACCACCATGCGCAGGGTCTCTACTTCAGGCTGCGCATCCAGGAAGCGCCATTCGCCGGCGCGCACGCGCACGGGCACGCCGGCCAGCATGGCGTCGCCCACCAGGGTGCGGCCCTGGGGGTCGAGCACCTCGTAGTAGACACGGTCCACGCGGTCGAAGCGCAGCGCGCGGTCGGTCTGCATGGATACCTCGACCACCGGCTTGCCATCGCGCACGCGGATGAAGTTGGCCACGGCCAGCGCGGTGTCGCCGAGCGCCTGGTCCAGCCAGGCCACGGCCGTGCCGCGCATCACGCCATAGAGCGCGAAGCTGCCGGCAGGCACCGCCGCCAACAGCGGCAGCATCAGCCACCACAGCAGGCGCTGCTTGAGGCTCAGCGGCGCGCCGGCAGGCTTGCGGGCTGGCTCAGCCGCCGGGCTGTTTCTCATCATCGACCTGGGCCTCTTCCAGCAGATAGCCGAAGCCCCGCACGGTGCGCACCAGCACGCCGGCCGTCTCCAGCTTGGAGCGCAGGCGCGAGATGCAGACCTCGATGGCGTTGTCGGTGACGCTCTGGTCCCAGCTGTTGCTGGCCGAAGCGATCTGCTCCTTGGCCACCACCTTGCCGGCACGCGGCAGCATGTAGGCCAGCACATCCCATTCGCGCACCGAAAGGGCCAGCGGCTCCTCGCCAGCGAAGGCACGGCGCGCCTCCAGGTCCATGCGCAGGTTGGCGAAACGCAGCTCGTTGCCGCTGCGCGCCTGGCTGCGGCGCACCAGGGCACGCGAGCGCGCGATCAGCTCGCTCAGCGCGAAAGGCTTGACCAGGTAGTCGTCCGCCCCGCCCTCCAGGCCGCGCACACGGTCTTCCACGGCATCACGGGCGGTGAGCAAGAGCACCGGCAGGTCCAGGCCCTGGGCGCGCACGCGGCGCAGCGTTTCGAAGCCGTCGATGCCGGCCAGGCCAATGTCGAGTATCAACAGGTCGTAGCGGTCCTGGCGCAGCGACAGCGGCACGGGCTCGCCGCGCGCCGTGGCATCGACCACCCAGCCTTGCGAGCGCAGGGCGCGGGAGGTCGACTCGACCAGGAGTTCGTCGTCTTCGACCAGCAGGATGCGCATGTCGTGGAGTGGGAGCAGCGACCGCAAGAACGGCCGTTGCGCAGCATAAGCGCTAGCCCCGCCCGCTGAAGTCGCAAGCTTGCGGCAAGCCTTCATCAACACGTCCGGCCACCGTCCCGGAGTGCGCCAGCCGAGCGCGACAGCTTTCTGCAAGCTAGGCGACAAGCGATCGACATGCACGCTCGCTAGCCTCCCGGCCATGCTCCTCCCTGCCCTTTCGACCGATGTCGAAGCCAGCCTCCAGGCTGTTGCGCCCGACCCACGACCCGCCGTGCTGCTGCTGCATGGCCTGCGCGCCAACCCGCTGGAGCTGATGCCGCTGGCCCGCGTGCTGCGCGCCGCCGGCTATGTGGTGGAGGTGCCGCCGCTGCCCGGCTATGGCGTGATTCCGGGCGGCCCTGCCGATGCGGCCGTGCCGCCCTGGGAGCAATGGCTGGCGCAGGCACGCGAGCACTACGACGCGCTGGCCGAGCGCCACGGCCAGGTCGTGCTCGGCGGCCTGTGCATGGGCGCCGTGCTGTCCCTGGCGCTGTCGCGGCAGCGCCCGGCGGCGGCCCTGCTCTTGATCTCCACCACCCTGCATTTCGACGGCTGGAATGTCTCGCCCTGGCGGCGCCTGCTGCCGCTGGCCTACCTGCCGCCGCTGCGCGGCTGGCTGAGCTTCAAGGAGACCGAGCCCTTCGGCCTGAAGAACGAGCGGCTGCGCGAATGGGTGGCGCAGGCCATGCAATCCGATGCCGTATCGGCCGCCGGCGCGGCGCGCCTGCCGGCGGCCTCGCTCTACCAGGCCAGCCGATTGCTGCGCCATGTGCGCAAGAGCCTGCCCGAGATCGAGGTGCCCGCCCTGGTGCTGCATGCCAGCGAAGACGAGGTCAGCGGCCCGCGCTCGGTGCGGGAGCTGGAGCAGCGGCTCGGCCAGGCGCCCGAGGTCCACTGGTTCCACGACAGCTATCACATGCTGACGCTGGACAACGAACGCGTCGCCGTGGCCCATGCCGCGCGCGACTTTCTGCAAAGGCTGGTACCGGCGCCCCTGCCGGCCGCCGATTGACAAGGAGAACCCCCATGACAAGCCCCACCCTGCAGCAGCTGCGCATCATGGTCAGCGAGCATTTCGGCGTGCCCGAAGACAAGCTCGACAACCAGGTCTCGTTCACCGAGCTCGGCCTGGATTCGCTGACCCTGGTCGAGTTCATGTTTGCGATCGAGGACCACTACGACATCGGTGTCGACCATGCGTCCGCCATGGTCGATCCGACGCTGAACGGCCTGGCCAAGCTCGTGGACCAGCTGAACGCCGAGAAGACGGCCCTCGCGGCATGAGCCCACCGAGGACCAGGGTCTGGATCACCGGCCTCGGCGCCTGCAGCGCGCTGGGCGATGGCGCAGAAGCCCTGGCCGATGCGCTGGAGCAGCAGCGCTCGGGCGTGCGCCTGCTGCACCGCCCGACCCCCATGGTCGGCGCCCCAGTGCTGCAGGCCATCGATACCGGCATGACGCCGGCCCAGCGCAGCCTGCACGACCGCCACAGCCTGCTGGCCCTGCGCGCTGCCGCCGAAGCCTGGGGCCAGGCCGGCCTGCCCGCGCAGGCCAGAGAGCCGCTGCGCGCGGCCGTGGCCTGGGGCACGGGCCTCGGCGGTTCGAACGCCATCGAGCAGTCCTACACCGAGCTGCTGACGCGCGACAAGCCGCGCGTCCACCCCTACACCGTGCTGCGGGTGATGAGCAATTCGGCCGCCGCCCACCTGGCGCTGCAGCACCATCTGCGGGCCAGCATGATCGCCGTCTCGAATGCCTGCGCTTCCTCGGCCCAGGCCATTGGCGATGCCCTGAGGCTCTTGCGCAGCGGCGCGGCTGAACTGGCCCTGGTGGGCGGGTCTGAAGCGATGCTCAACCGAGGCTCGCTGGCCGCCTGGCAGGCGATGGGCGTGATGGCGCCCCCGGATGCCGAAGATCCTGCGCAGAGCTGCCGCCCGTTCGACAGCCAACGCCGTGGCCTGGTGCTCGGCGAGGGCGCTGCCGCCCTGGTGCTGGAAACCGAGGACCATGCACGCCGGCGCGGCGCCACGCCGCTGGCCGAGCTCGCGGGCTATGGCCACAGCTGCGATGCCATGCACCTCTCGCGACCCGACATGGAAGGCCAGTGCCGTGCGATGCGCCAGGCGCTTGCGGATGCGGAGCTCGCACCCGCCAGCATCGGCTATGTCAACGCCCACGGCACGGCCACCGACGTGGGTGACACGGTCGAGGCTCTGTCGCTGGCCCAGGTCTTCGGCATGCGGGCCGTGCCGGTCAGCGCCACCAAGGCCCTGCACGGCCACTTGATCGGTGCTGGTGGGGCGCTGGAGCTGGTGGCCGCCGTGCAGGCGCTGCGACGCGGCCGCCTGCCGGGCTCGGCCCATCTGCGCGAAACCGAGCTGGACCCGCTGGCCGACATCGTACGCAGCAGCGGCCGCGAGGCGCCAGCGCTGCAGGCCGTGATGTCCAACTCCTTCGCCTTCGGCGGCAGCAACGTCGCCCTGGTCGCGCGGCGCGTTTGAGCGGCGTTCTACGGGCGTCTGAGCGGCGTGCGCTGGCCGGGACGACCGGTGGCCGCCGCGCCCACAAGCCGGCCTGCTGCCCTAGACTGGGCCAGCAACTCCTGGGACGCCATGCTCCACGAATCCACGCTGCTGCTGGTTGAAGTCTGCTTCACGCTGCTGACCACGGCCCTGCTGGTGGCGGCCGCCCTGGGCGTGGGCCGGCAAGCCGAGCTGCGGCTCTGGGCCTTCGGCAATGTCAGCGCCTGCCTGGGCCTGGCCCTTGGCGTGCAGACCGGCACGCCCATCTTTTTCCACGCTGTGCTGAGCTACGGCTTCATGGGCCTCGGCCAGGCCCTGGTCTGGCGGGGCGTGCGGCGCTATTGCGGGCAAGACCTGTCCCCGAAGACCCTGGCCGCCGTGACGCTCGCCTCGATGCTGCTGACCGGCTACTTCAGCTGGGCCGAACCCAGCCTGACCGGCCGCCTGGTTGTCAGCGGCTTCGGCTTCGCAGCGCTCGACATCGCCTGCCTCGTGACCCTGGTGCGCGGCGTGCGCGACCGCACCCGGCCGGTGATGTGGGTGGCCGCCACCGGCTTCGGCGTGCTCGCCGCCGCGCTCACGCTGCGGACCCTGTGGCTGCTGCTGCGCGGCGATGCGCCGGCCGATCAGGCCCTGGTGATGAACGGCACGCTGTTCGTCATTCCGCTGGCTCAGGTCTGCATCGCCTTCGGCCTCGTGCTGATGATCACGCGGCGCTATGCCGAGGAGCTGCGCCGGCTCTCGCTGACCGACCGCCTGACCGGTGCCTACAACCGCGCCGGCCTCGACAGCCTCGGCCAGCGAATGCTGCAGCGGGCGCGCCGCTCGGGCCGCAGCGTTGCCGTGGCCATGATCGATGCCGACCACTTCAAGCACATCAACGAGAACTTCGGCCACGCCGCCGGTGATGAGGTACTGCGCCAGCTCTCCGCCCTGCTGCTCGCACAGCTGCGCCCCGGCGACCTGGTGGTGCGCTACGGCGGCGAGGAGTTCCTGGTGCTGCTGGATGGGCTCAACGGCGCGGCGGCCGAACGGGTCTGCGAGCGTGTGCGCAGGCAGGTGGTCGAGGCGCGCATCAAGCTGCCTAACGCTGAATTGAATTACACGGTCAGCATCGGCCTTTGCAGCTCGGAGGCCTGTGGCCACGAGCTGGAGAAGCTCGTGGCGGCGGCCGATTCGGCGCTGCAAAAAGCCAAGCAGGACGGCCGAAATCGCGTGTCTCTCGGCTAGAGCGACAATCACGCCGCCCGAGATGGTCGGGCGTCATCCCACAGAGACTCTGAACAATGAACAAATCGGAACTGATTGAACACCTGGCCAGCGCGCACGAACTGAGCAAGGCCGAAGCCGGCCGCGTGCTGGAAACGCTGCTGGACGCCATCGTCACCACCGTCAAGAAGGGCGGCGCTGTCACGATCCCCGGCTTCGGCTCGTTCAAGCAGCATGCCCGCGCCGCCCGCACCGGCGTGAACCCCTCGACCGGCGACAAGATCAAGATCGCCGCCGCCAAGCTGCCGAAGTTCACCGCTGGCGCCACCTTCAAGGCCGCCGTGGACCCGAAGGCCGCTGCCCGCAAGGCTGCCAAGGCTCCCGCCGCCGCTGCCAAGAAGCCGGCCGCCAAGGCCAAGAAGTAAGGCAAGCCTCGCGCTTGATGTGAGAAGAGGGCCTGCGGGCCCTCTTTTCATTTCAGCTTCTGTCCAAACGATCCAGAGCCTTTTCAACCTGGCCACGTTCGTGGTCGCTGAGCCGGCGCGCCACCTTGCGGTAGCGGCTCAGCAGCTCGGCATCGGCCGGCATCTGCTCGGCCAGCGCCTTCAGCACGTTGGCCAGTTCAAAGTCCGAGCCCAGGTTCCGGGTGCCGTCCAGGATCAGCAGCGTGGCCGCCTTGTCCAGCGGTCCGCGTTCGATCAGGGTCACCAGGGCTTCGCGCTGGTCGAAGTCGCTGCCCATGCGCGAGGCGGACTGCACGTAGGCCTCGACCTGGGTAGACAGGTCCAGGCGCGGCGCGATGCGCTGCAGGGCGGTGCGGCGATCAAAGTCCGAGCCGAGCAGGGTGCTGACCTGCAGTGCCGCATCCAGCGTGGGCTTGCCCAGCGGCTTGCGGTCCATCAGCTGCTCGATGGCGGTGCGACGGTCGAAGTCAGAACCCATGGAACGCATCACCTTGACCCAGGCCTGCAGCACCGCGCCCTCTTCGAGCTGCTGCGGCACCAGGGCCTCCAGCACCGTGCGGCGGTCGAAGTCCGAACCTATGCGGGCCGTGCCGTCCAGCAGCGCCACCTGCTGGGTAGCCGGCAGCTTCTGGTTCTCGAGCAGGGCCACGAAGGCCGCGCGGCGGTCGTAGTCCGAGCCCATGGCGCCGACCGCCGCAATCACCCGATCAAGCGCGGCCGGCGTCAGGGCGCCGACTTCGCGCAGGCCCACCAGGGCTTCGATGCGGGCGCGACGATCGAAGTCGGAGCGCGGCTTGTCGAGGTCGGTCAGCACGGCCTCCAGACCCCCCTTGGCGAACAGCTTGCGGACACGCTCGTCGGCGCTGACCATGGTGTCGGCCAGCTGCCTCACCATGGTCTTCAGCCATTCACGGCCGGCGGCATCGAACTCCTGGACCTTGCCATCGACGCTGTAGCTGGTCTTGAGCGCACCACCCGGCTGGCTCTCGATGAACGCCTCGCGGCGCAGGCCGCCGCGCTTTTCGCTGATCTTGACCGAGCCGGTCACGCCGATGATCTCGTCCTCGGCCTCGTTGAAGCGCAGGTCGCTGCCGCGCACGCTGACGCGGGTCGAGCCCTGGCCGTCGTTGCTGACGATGCGGGTGCCTCGATGGAAGCTGAAGCCGTCCTGCAGCTCCATCACCCAGTCGGAATCCATCTTGCCGAGCACCACGGCCGGCACGGCCACCGCGCCGAACAGCGCTGACAGCACAGCGGCCAGCGCGAGCCAGCGCCATTTGAATCGCTTGGCCACCAGGCCTGCTTGTCCTTCTTGCATGGGTGTGTCCTCCATCAGTGAACGGATGCGCTGCAGCAGCGCCGAATCGGGGCGCGCCATCGCAGCCGCCAGATGGGGCGCGCGGCCACGGCGGACGATCTGCTCGGCACAGGCATAAAGGCTTTCAGCCAAGGCCACCGGCTGGCCCGAGGCCTGAGCGGCCCAGCGGTCGCAGGCCAGCTCGGCCAGCGCGTCGAGGCGGCGCAGGGCCAGTTGGTTGAGCGGCTGCAGCCAGCCCAGCGCCGCCACCCATTGGCCGGCCAGGCGCCAGGCCGGATCGCGGCGCAGCAGGTGGGCAATTTCATGGGCCAGCACGGCCTCGCATTGGCGCTCGTCCAGCTTGGCGGCCAGCCAGCGCGGCAGGCAGATTGCGCCATCCGGCGTCACCAGCGGGCTTTGCCAGTTCTCGCTCAGGCGCAGACTGGGTGTGGGCAGGCCGGCAAGGCCAGCAAGGCGCTGTGCGGCCTGCTGCCAGGCCGGCTCGGCGGCGAGGCGCAGGCGGCGCACCTGCCAGCGCAGCGCCGCCAGGCGCAGGCCCAGCAGCACCAGGCCACCTAGGGCGACGAGCACCCAGGCCAGCGTGAGGATGCCGACCGCATTGCTGACGCGCGCCGACAGGGCCAGGTCTTGCCTGATCCGGACGGGCGCAGCGAGCTCCGCCACCGGTGCCGGCGCGAGCCGGCCTTCGGCCGCGCGCTCCAGGGGCTCCACGGCCGCCAACACCAGGCCGGCGCTGCGCGGCTCGGCGGGCAGGCTGCTGGCTTGCTGCGGCAGCTGCCGCCAGGCATCAAGCAGCGGCGGCGCCAGTGCTTGGGCCGTGGCGCTGAGCAGGCCACCGAACAGCGCGATGCGCCACAGCAGCTCGCGCGCATTCAGTGATCGCTGCAGCGCGGGATGGCGCTCGGCCAACGCCGCGCCGCCGAGCAGCAGGCTGCTGTGCAGCAGGTAGTTGAGCAGCCAGGCGGCCAGGGCTTCAAGCATGGCGGCCTCCGCGTCGTGCCAGCAGGGCGCGCATCTGAACGAGGTCGTCCTCGCCGATCTCGCCCTCGCTCAGCAGGTGGTTCATCAATCGGCTGGGCTGGCCCTGGAACAGCGTGCTCAGGAGGCCCGAGACCATGGAGCGCTGCACCTCGGGCTCGTCCACCACCGCGCGGTAGCGCAGCTGGCGGCCGTCGCGGCTGGCGCTGATCAGGCCGCGCTTCTCCAAGCGGGTCAGCAGCGTCGCCACCGTCGTGTGCGCGAGCGGCCGGCCGGCCTCGTGCAGGGCCTCGACCACCTCGGCCGTGCTCGCCTCGCCACGCGCCCACAGCACACGCATCAGCGCCAGCTGCAGCTCGCTGAGGGCCAGGTCATTGCTCTTGTCTTCGTCCATGGGATCTCTTCTACAGATGTAGTACTACAAATGTAGAAGAGATTCGCGAGACCGCGCAAGTGACTTACGACAGGGGTTTCACCGAGCCTGGAAACCGGCTCAGGGTCGGGCCAGCCAGGCCAGCCACAGCGCGGTGAAAGCCAGGCTGAGCAACGTGACCGGCAGGCCAGTGCGCGCATGGCGGCGCCAGTCGATCACGACGCCGGCGCGGCGTGCGGCATCGACCACGATGATGTTGGCGATGGAGCCGACGATCAGCAGATTGCCCGCCAGCGTGCTGACCAGGGCCAGCGCCACGCCCGCGGTCGGTGCGGCTGTTGCCGAGCTGGCGCCGGGCAGCAGCAGCATCACCGCCGGCACGTTGGAAACCAGGTTGGACAGTGCGAGCGTGGCGCCGAACAAGGGCCCGGGCTGGCTCAGGTCCAGGCCCTGGGCCAGCAGCCAGTGGATGGCCGCCTGCGTCATGCCGCTGCGCTCCAGCGCCGCATTGACGACGAAGAGGCCCATGAAGAGGATCAGCAGCTCCCAGTCGATCAGGCCCATCACCTTGCTGGAATGGAAGCGCTGGCTGAGCAGCAGCAAGCCGGCGCCGACCAGGGCCGCCACGTCGCGCGGCCAGGGGCTGAACAGGAACACGGCCACCAGCACGCCGGCCACGATCAGGCCCTTTGCCGTTTGCCAGGCGTCGAACGGCGGCTCGTCGGGCGGCGGCGCTTGCTGCTCGGCAGCCGGCGCGCCGTGGCGCATCTGCCAGGCCAGCAAGGCCCAGAGCAGCGCGAGGCCGGCCAGCACCGGCGGCAAGGCCTGCAGGCTGTAGTTGCCGAAGTGCAGCTTCAGCACCTCGCCGATCAGCATGTTCTGCGGATTGCCGATCAGCGTGGCGGCCGAGCCGATGTTGCTGGCGCAGGCCAGGCCCAGCAGGAACGGAATCGGGTCGAGCCGGCGGCGCAGGCAGGCCTCAAGCAGCAGCGGCGCCATCGCCAGGCAGACGATGTCGTTGGAGAACACGGCCGACAGCGCACCCGACGCCGCAATCACCACGCCCATCAGGCCGGCCGGGCCCAGCGGCAGCGCGGCGATGCGGCGCGTCAGCGCGCCGTAGAAACCGCCGAGCCGCATCTGTGCCGAGATCACCATGAAGGAGAACAGCAGCAGGATGGTGGGCAGGTGGATGGCCTCCGCGGCGGCCTCGGGGGTCATCACGCCTGCACCGACGATGGCGATGGCGCCCAGCAGGGCCACGCCGGTGCGGTCCAGCTGCAGGCGCGGCAGACCGCCGAGGATCATGCCCAGGTAGACGGTGCCAAAAACACCGAGCACCCACAGTTGGGAAGCGGAAAGGTCGGGCATGCGAACTCTGGAATTAGGGGGTTGCGGTTCTGCCTTCGGCATACCGTTGCGAACAGCGCCCATTGTCAGCGCCGCGCCGGGCTTTCCTGCTAGGCTTCGCGCCGATGAATACGGTTGCCGCTCACATTGCCATCGTCGACGACGAGCCCGATATCACCCAGCTGTTGAGCAGCTATCTGCAGGCCCACGGTTTTCGCATCACCGCACTGCACAGCGGCCATGCGCTGATGCAGCTGATGCGCAGCGATGCGCCCGCCCTCGTGCTGCTGGACCTGGGCCTGCCCGGCGAGGACGGCTTCTCCATCGCCCGCCAGCTGCGCGAGCACTGGCGCTGTGGCCTCGTGATCGTGACCGGGCGTGGCGACGCCATCGACAAGGTGGTGGGCCTCGAGGTCGGCGCCGACGACTACGTGACCAAGCCCTTCGACCTGCGCGAGCTGCTCGCCCGCGTCAAGGCCGTGCTGAGGCGCCTGCAGCCGGCCGAACCGGCAGCGGAAGCGCCACCACCGAGCGGGGAACGCCTGGCGTTTGCCGGCTTCCAGCTCGACGTGCCGGCCAGGCGACTGCGCTCGCCGGAGGGCCAGGAGGTGCTGCTCACCAGCGGCGAGTTCGACCTGCTGCTGGCCTTTGCCCAGCACCCGGGGCGCGTGCTGTCGCGCGACTTCCTGCTGGAGCACACGCGCGGCCGCGAGGCCGGGCCCTTTGATCGGACGATCGACGTGCAGGTCGGGCGGCTGCGCAAGAAGCTGGAGCCCGAAGCCGAGACGCCGCAGATCATCAAGTCGGTGCGTGGCGCCGGCTACATCCTGGTGCCGGCTGTGAGCCCGGCGTCCTCATGAAGCCCGGCGGCGAGACTCCGGCCCTGCCTCCGGACCTCAACCCGGAAGCAGTGTTCCGCGCGCTGTTCCAGGCCTTTCCGGATGCGCTCTTGCTGGTCGACAAGGCCGGGCACATCGTGCTGTGCAACCAGGCCGCGTCCGAGCTGCTGGGCTACTCGGTTGACGAACTGCACGGGC
This sequence comes from Pelomonas sp. V22, assembly GCF_030014915.1. Classification (GTDB taxonomy): domain Bacteria; phylum Pseudomonadota; class Gammaproteobacteria; order Burkholderiales; family Burkholderiaceae_C; genus JAUASW01. The sequence continues at coordinate 176,397 of NZ_JAGIXS010000006.1, read as the reverse complement.
TGACCGTCGATGCCCTGGTGCCCGACGCGATACGCCCGCGCCACGCCGAGTACCGCGAGGCCTATGGCAAGGCGCCGCGCGCGCGGCCCATGGGCACGCAGATGGAGCTGGTGGCGCGGCGCCGCGATGGCTCAGAGGTGATGGTCGAGATCGCGCTGAGCCCGCTGCGCGAGCAAGGCCTCGTGGTGGCGGCGATCCGCGACGTGGGCAACTATCCGCGCGTCAAGCAGGCGCTGCAGCGGGCCCGCTACAGCGAGCACTTGGCCCAGCTCGGCCGCCTGGCGCTGGACAACCGCGATCCTCAGCAGTTGCTGGAGCGCGTCTGTGCGATCGCGGCCGAGGCCATGCAGGTGGAGCTGGCCGGCGTCTTCCTGCTCGACGGCGAGCGCAAGCAGTTCCGTCTGGCCAGTGGTGTAGGCCTGCTGCCGGGCGAGCCGCAGGGCACGGTGCTGCCGAACCGGCCGAACACACCGCCCGGCTTCGTCGTCGGTCAGGGCCGCCCCGTGGTGGTGGCTGATTACGCCACCGAGACCCGCTTTGCCGTGCCCGACAGCTACCTGCAGGCCGGGCTGCGCAGCGCGCTGGCCGTGCCTCTGGCCGAACGCGGCCGCATGGTGGGCGCGCTGACGGTGCGCTCCACGCGCAGCCAGCGCTTCGGCGACGACGAGGTGCACTTCCTCGAATCGCTGGCCAATCTGCTGACCAGCAGCCTGCAGCGCGCCCAGACCGAGGAGGCGCTGAACCATTCCCAGCGGCTGGAGAGCGTGGGCCAGCTGACCGGCGGCATTGCCCACGACTTCAACAACCTGCTGACCGTGATCCAGGGCAATCTGCAGGTGCTGGAAGAACTGCCGGCACTGCAGCAGGCAGAGGTGGCGCAACCGCTGCTGGCGGCCGCCATGCGCGCCAGCCGGCGCGCCGCCGAGCTGACGGCCAAGCTGCTGACCTTCGCACGGCGCCAGGTGCTGCAGCCCTCGCCCATCGACCTGCAGGCCCTGCTGCATTCGCTGGCCGACATGCTGACGCGCACGCTGGACCAGCGCATCGCCATCGAGGTCGAGGTGAACGCCGCCTGCCCGCTGGTGCTGGCCGACCCGGCGCAGCTGGAATCGGCACTGCTGAACATCGCCATCAATGCCCGCGATGCCATGCCGGAAGGCGGGCGGCTGAGCTTCCGCGCAGGCGCCTGTGCCGCCTTGCCGGACGAGCTGCGTGCGGAGCTGGACGACCCCAGCGCGGCAGTGGACCGCTTCGTCGAGATCAGCATCTCAGACACCGGCCAGGGCATGCCCGAATCCGTCCGTGAGCGGGCTTTCGAGCCCTTCTTCACGACCAAGGAGGCCGGGCGCGGCACTGGCCTCGGCCTCGCGACGGTCTATGGCTTCGTCAAGCAATCCAAGGGGGCCATCGCCATTGCCAGCAGCCCGGGTGCCGGCACCACGCTCACGCTCTACATCCCGCAGCCGTGGGACCCGGTGCGCGAGAGCGAGGTGGTGCCGGAGCCAGCCCCGCTGCGTGCAGGCCTGCGCGTGCTGCTGGTCGAGGACGACGCCGAGGTGCGCAGCATCGTGAACACCTTCCTGCTCGGCCTCGCCTGTGTGGTGGAGCAGGCGGCCAGCGCAGAGCAAGCCCTGTTGCTGTTGACGCCGCCGCAGGGGGAGCCCCCGCATTTCGATCTGCTGCTGAGCGACATTGCCCTGGGCCCCGGCCTGCGTGGCACGGAGCTGGCAGCCCGCGCACAGGCCAGTCGGCCGGAGATGGCGGTGCTCTTGATGTCAGGCTATTCATCGGAGCTGCTGGAGGCAGACCGGGATTCGCCACCGAGCTGGGAACTGCTGCGCAAGCCCTACGGGCGCGAAGAGCTGGCCGCCGCGATTGCGCGGCTGGTCAACGGCTGATCCCTTGATGCAGACGGAAGGACTGCCGGCTCACTGCAACAGGGCCGGAGCCGGGGCCGTGCCGCCCTGGATGAAGGCCCGCAGCGCATCGACCTCGGGGATCAGGATGTCGCGACGGCCGCCTTCCGCGAACTCGATCAAGCCGGCCTTGGCCAGGCGCGAGAGCCCACGGCTGACCGTTTCCAGCGTCATGCCGAGGTAGTTGCCGATCTCGGCACGCGTCATCCGCAGCTTGATCTGGTCGGTGCGCAGGCCACGCTTGGCCAGCGCGTCGGCCCAGTAGCGCAGGAAGTCGGCCACACGGGCATCGGCCGGCAGCGTGCAGACCGACATCAGCGAGTCGCGGTCGTTCGAGATCTCGCGGCTCATGGCCTGGTGCAACAAACCAAGCAGGGCCGGACGGCGCAGGCTGGCCTCGAGCAGGGTGTCATAGCGGATGGCCCAGATTTCACCGGTGTCCATGGCCACGGCGTCGCAGCTGTAGCGCTGATTGGCAATGCCGTCGAAGCCCAGCCAGTCGCCGCGGAACTTGAGGCCCACGACCTGCTCGCGGCCGTCGCTGGACAGGCTGATGATCTTCACGAAACCGGAGTTCAGCAGGTAGAGGCAGTCGAAGCGCGCGCCAGCCTGGCAGATCACGTCGCCGGCCCGCACCATCAGGCGCTGCGGCGCCAGGCTGTCGCTGACCAGGGCCAGAGCATCGGCGATCTGCTGGCTGGCGTTCAGTTGGGCACGCTGCTCGGCGATGCGACGCGTCGCCTGTCCATGCAGGACCACCGTGTTGGCGGCGGCCTGCGGATTGAAGGCGATGGGGCTGCTGCTGTTCATCATGGTGGATCCCTGTGTTGCGGTGTTGTCGATGCATGCAGTCTAGGAAGGGCATGCCAACAGCATGACAACCGTCATGCCTGGTTTGAAGCAAAGCGCAAGCGCTTGGTAAATGCTCGGTAACAGCGGGCGGCCCCAGCACAGGCACACCCCTCAGATGGGGCAGGTTTTCCCTGCAGCAGGCTCGCTTGTTGATCGCGGTCAACGCCCCGGGATGGCCGCTCACTAGCATTCTGGCGAACCATGTGCCGTGCCCTCCTCCAGTCTCCAATGACAGCCACCGAACTCGCCGCCCTGCTCAGCAGCGCCAAGGCCTTGCAGCATGCCGCTGCCAGCGGCCATGGGCGCATTCTGCTGCGCGGCAAGAACATAGGCCTGCTGAGCGAGGACCCCGATGAGGACGCCGCCACCCGCTTCATCGCGGCCGCCCAGGGCCTCGGAGCCCAGGTCGCGCTGATACGACCCAGTCATGCCGGCCTCTTGCAGCCCGCCAGCGCCCTGGCCACCACGCGCATGCTGGGCCGGCTCTACGACGCCATCGAATGCCAGGGCCTGCCGCCCGAGTTGCTTGAGCAATTGCGCCAGCACGGCGGTGTGCCCGTGCTCGATAGCCAGGCCGGCCTGGCCGCCTGCCCGCTCGACTGGAGCGAGGAGCTGCGGATCAGCAGCCCGAGTGAGCTCGAGCATCTGCTGGTCCAGGCCCTGCTGATGCGCGCGCTGACCGGCTGAAGCCCAAGCGCCTCACCAAAGCACACAGCCAATAAAAAAGCCTCCCTAGGGAGGCTTGTTCGTCGTTGGTCGGGGCTTACAGCGCGGTGCCGAGGTCCGCCTGCACCAGGTCCTTCAGTTGGACGATCAGGGCGACGGCCGACAGGGCCAGGGTGATGATCAGCAGTTCCATTTTTTCTATCTCCTCTTTGCGTTGCGAATGCCGCCATTCTAGGGAAATTACCTAGATCATGCGGGTTAACCCTATGCGTCTTGCGCATAGTTCCATGTGCGTCATTCGAACTCCGCAAAGCTCGGTCCAAGAAACCCGGCCCTCTTGAAAGCCGATTCGCCAACCCTATAATCCTCCTGCTAGCACTCAGCAAACTAGAGTGCTAACGATCCGCCCCGGCCCCCGGGCCCTGGCGGATCTCCATTTTCAAAGCCCAAGAATCCTTCTAGGAGATGTGATGAACCTGCGTCCTCTGCACGATCGCGTGATCGTTAAGCGCCTCGAACAAGAAACCAAGACCGCTTCTGGCATCTTCATCCCCGACGCCGCCGCCGAAAAGCCCGATCAAGGCGAAGTGCTGGCCGTGGGTCCGGGCAAGCGCGACGACAAGGGTCAATTCATTGCCCTGAACGTCAACGTGGGCGACCGCGTGCTGTTCGGCAAGTACAGCGGCCAGACCGTCAAGGTCGATGGCGACGAACTGCTGGTGATGCGCGAGGAAGACCTCTTCGCCGTGGTGCAGAAGTAATTCCTGCCCTCAGCTGAACACCCTCTTTTAAAGAATCCGGAGAAATACACATGGCAGCAAAAGACGTGATCTTTGGCGGCGAGGCCCGTGCCCGCATGGTCGAAGGCGTGAACATCCTGGCCAACGCGGTCAAGGTGACCCTGGGCCCCAAGGGCCGCAACGTGGTGCTGGAGCGCTCGTTCGGCGCCCCCACGGTGACCAAGGACGGCGTGTCCGTCGCCAAGGAAATCGAGCTGAAGGACAAGCTGCAGAACATGGGCGCCCAGATGGTCAAGGAAGTCGCTTCCAAGACCTCGGACAACGCCGGTGACGGCACGACGACCGCCACGGTCCTGGCCCAGGCCATCGTCCGCGAAGGCATGAAGTACGTGGCCGCCGGCATGAACCCGATGGACCTGAAGCGCGGCATCGACAAGGCTGTGACGGCCCTGGTCGCCGAGCTGAAGAAGGCTTCGAAGGCCACCACCACCTCCAAGGAAATCGCCCAGGTCGGCACGATCTCGGCCAACAGCGATGCCGACGTCGGCCAGATCATTGCCTCGGCAATGGACAAGGTGGGCAAGGAAGGCGTGATCACCGTTGAAGACGGCAAGAGCCTGAACAACGAGCTGGACGTCGTCGAAGGCATGCAGTTCGACCGCGGCTACCTGTCGCCCTACTTCATCAACAACCCCGAGAAGCAAGCCGCCCTGCTGGACAACCCGTTTGTCCTGCTGTACGACAAGAAGATCTCGAACATCCGCGACCTGCTGCCGACGCTGGAGCAAGTGGCCAAGTCGGGCCGCCCGCTGCTGATCATTGCCGAAGAAGTCGACGGTGAAGCGCTGGCTACGCTGGTGGTCAACACCATCCGCGGCATCCTGAAGGTCGTGGCTGTCAAGGCTCCGGGCTTCGGCGACCGTCGCAAGGCCATGCTGGAAGACATCGCCATCCTGACCGGCGGCAAGGTCATCGCCGAAGAAGTGGGCCTCACGCTCGAGAAGGTCACGCTGGCTGACCTCGGCCAGGCCAAGCGCGTCGAAGTGGGCAAGGAAAACACCACCATCATCGATGGCATGGGTGCTGCTGCCGACATCGAAGCCCGCGTCAAGCAAGTGCGCATCCAGATCGAGGAAGCCACCAGCGACTACGACCGCGAGAAGCTGCAAGAGCGCGTGGCCAAGCTGGCCGGCGGTGTTGCCGTGATCAAGGTGGGCGCTGCCACCGAAGTCGAAATGAAGGAAAAGAAGGCCCGTGTCGAAGACGCGCTGCACGCCACGCGTGCTGCCGTTGAAGAAGGCATCGTGGCCGGTGGTGGCGTGGCTCTGCTGCGTGCCAAGCAAGCTGCTGGCGAGATCAAGGGCGACAACGCCGATCAAGACGCCGGCATCAAGCTGATCCTGAAGGCCATCGAAGCGCCGCTGCGCGAGATCGTCTACAACGCTGGCGAGGAATCGTCGGTCGTCGTGAACGCCGTGCTGTCGGGCAAGGGCAACTATGGCTACAACGCCGCCAACGGCACCTATGGCGACATGATCGAAATGGGCATCCTGGACCCGACCAAGGTGACCCGCACCGCGCTGCAGAACGCTGCCTCGGTCGCTTCGCTGATGCTGACGACCGAGTGCATGGTCGCCGAATCGCCGAAGGACGACGCACCGGCCGGCGGCATGCCTGGTGGCATGGGCGGCATGGGTGGCATGGGCATGGACATGTAATGTTCGTCGCCTGAGCATCCGACGCTCAAGCACAAGAAGGGCTGCAGCAATGCGGCCCTTTTTTATTGCCTGGAACGGCCGAAAAGCGGTGATATTTCATGCTCTGTCGCCCAGACCATTCACCCTCAGGGGGGGCTTGCGCGCCATCAGCTTTTGCGTGGTCGGCCACTTCATAATGCGGCATCCGTCAAAGTCAAGACATGTCACAAGCCCCAACCCTGCAGACCCTGGTCGACGACACCCTCGCCGCCCTGCCGATGTTTGCCCGCGCGGTCCAGGATGCCACCCAGGATGAACTGGAGCGGCGCCCCCAGCATTTCGCCCTGCTGGAAGGCTGGCGCCGCCAGCGCGGCCGCTTTGCCAGCACCTTCGAAGCCGTGCTGCGCCCCATGCTCGAGATTGCCCGGCGCGGCCAGGACCCGCTGCGCCGCTCCGCGCCGCTGACGCTGGACGCGCTGAGCCTGGTCGACGAGCACCAGGCCCTGCAGGACGTGGCCATCGCCCACCTGATTTCCACGGTCGAGGAGCAGTGCAAGCCCGAGCTGCACCAGCTCGGCAACTTCTTCGCAGCGCTGCGCGGCGGCACCGCTGTCCGCAAGGACGACAACCCGCTGCGCCCGGCCCTGTTCGCCCAGGCCATGTACGACGCCCTGGTCGACACCAGCCTCGACGCCGAGGGCCGCTACGCCATGCTCAAGGTGGCCGCCGGCCCGCTGACCGAGAACCTGCAGCACCACTACGCCTCGCTTTGCAGCCAGCTTCAGGCCGCGCGATTGAGCCAGATGGTGTCCAGCTACGGTGCCGGCAGCAGTCAGGATCCGCGGATGCGTCACCTGGCCGAAGCCGGCAAGGCCAACCCGGCCACACTGGACAGCCTGGCCCGGCGTGTCGACGAGGTCAACAGCCGACCGCAGAAGCTGGCCGTAGAGCCCCAGCTGCCGCCCACGCCGGGTGCCATCAATTTCAGCCCGGCCGCTGCCAGCGGCACCGGCGACCTGCTGACCCGGCTGTACGACCAGATCCTCGCTGACCCGCGCCTGCTGCCGCCGGTCAAGGCCCTGCTGGCCCGGCTGCAGATCCCGGTCGTGCGCCTGGCCCGCATCGACCCCAGCCTGCTGCGGCGCCAGGAGCATCCGACCTGGCAGTTGCTCAACCGCGTGGCCTCGCATGGCATGGGCTTCGACAACCCGAACGACGAGCGCCTGCAGCAGTTCCTGCAGTTCATGGAGTCGCGCCTGTCCATGCTGGTGGCCACGCCCTCGCCCAGCGCCCAGCTGTTCCAGCAGGTGCTGACCCAGGTCGACGAGCACATCGGCTCGCAGGCCCGCCAGCGCAGCGAGCGCAGCGCCACGGCACTGGCCGCGCTGGAGCGCGAGCAGATGCGTGAGCAATGGACGACGGTGCTGCGCGAGCAGGTCGGCGACCAGATGATCGACGCACCGGTCAGCCCGGCTTTGCGCGCCTTCCTCAAGACCACCTGGGTCGATGTCATCGTGCAGGCCATGGTGCTGCATGGCCGCGACGCGCCCGAGGCCCACGCCCACATCGACACCGTGGACGAGCTGCTGTCCAGCCTCGAGCCCTGCAAGACACCGGCCGAGCTCGCGCGCCTGCGCAGCCGCCTGCCGGGCCTGGTGCAGCGCCTGGAGCAGGGCTTTGCTTCCATCGCCCTGCCGGCGCCCAAGGCCCAGGCCCTGATCCACGAGCTGGCCCAGATGCACCAGCGCGTCATGCAAGGCCAGCCCGCAGTGGCGCCTGTTTCTGCACTGAAGGCCACCGACAACCGCGAGCTCAGCCCCGAGGAGCTGCTGCAGCAGCTGCTGACCGAGCGCGAATCGCAGATGCCCTCGCGCTGGGCCCATGACCAGGTCGACCGGGGCCACCTGCCCACGGTGCCGACCCAGCTCTACGATGCCGACAACAGCCCCGAGTCGCGCGCCGCCCTGGCCGCCTGGGTCGACGGGCTGGAGGTGGGCCAGTGGCACCACCTGTTCATCCAGAGCCAATGGCTGACCGCCCAGATCGCCTGGATCAGCGAGAGCCGCCAGTTCTTCCTGTTCGTCGGCCAGGATGCGGAAGACCGCCATTCGCTGACGCGCGGCGCGCTGGAGAAGCTGCTGTCCAACGGCCTGATCACCTCGCTCGCCGAAGAGACGGTGGTGCAGCGCGCGGTCGATACCCTGATGCAGGACCTCGGTTCCTGATGTGCCGCCTGGTCGGTCTCGTGCTGCTGGCCTGCGCCGCCGCAGCAGCCGCCGGCCCGGCTGATCCCGCGCAAGCTTCCCCGCCTCCGCCGGTACAGCGCCCCAAGCTGGGCCTGGTGCTTTCCGGCGGTGGTGCGCGCGGCCTGGCCCACGTCGGTGTGCTCAAGGTGCTGGAGCGTGAGCGCATCCCGGTCGACCTGATTGCCGGCACCTCGATGGGTGCCATCATCGGTGGCCTCTACGCCAGCGGCATGACGGCCACCGAGCTGGAGCGCGAGCTCCTGCAGATCAACTGGGGCCGCGTGTTCTCGGCCCGTGTCGAGCGCCAGGAGCTGTCGCAGCGCCGCAAGGAAGAAGACTTCGAGTTCTCGCCGCTGCTGGAGCTGGGCCTGCGCGACGGCGAGCTGCGCGCGCCGCAAGGCACGCTCTCCAGCCGCGGCCTGGAGGCCCTGCTGCGCCGCCTCACCCTGCCGGTGCGCATGGTCCAGCAGTTCGACCAGCTGCCCATCCCGTTCCGCGCAGTGGCCACCAACATGGAGGACGGCCAGCAGGTCGTCGTCGGCGAGGGCGATCTGGCGCTCGCCATGCGCTCCAGCATGAGCGTGCCTGGCGTGTTCGCGCCCATCGAATGGAACGAGCGCATCCTCGGCGACGGTGGCCTCGTCAACAACCTGCCGGTCGACATCGCCCGCCGCATGGGTGCCGACCAACTGATCGCCGTGAATGTGGGCACACCGCTGTCGGGCCGCTCGGCCCTGGGTTCGGTCGTGGGCCTGACCGGCCAGATGATCAACATCCTCACCGAGCAGAACGTCCAGCGCAGCCTGGCCAGCCTGTGGAACGAGGACATCCTGCTGACGCCCAACCTGGGCAAGCTGACCTCGGCCGATTTCGAGCGTGGCCGCGACTTCATCGCCCAGGGCGAGGCCGCCACCGAGGCCCTGCTGCCTCGCCTGCGCCAGCTGGCCCTGCCCGAGGCCGAGTACCAGCGCTGGCGCAGCGCCCACCTGCCAAGCAAGCCTGCCGCGCCCTCGCTGGAGGCCGTGGCCTTCGAGGGCAGCGACAACACCAACCCCGAGCGCTTCAAGGCCCAGCTCGAAACACAGCCGGGCCAGATCTTCGACCCGGCCAAGGCCGAGCGCGACACGCGCAAGCTTGCCTCCTCCGGCGACTATGTTCGGGTGGACTACCACGTGGAGCAGCGCCCCGAAGGCGACACCCTCGTGTTCCTGATGGAAGACAAGCCCTGGGGGCCGAACTACTTCCGCGTCGGCCTCGACCTGTCGACCGACTTCGCTGCCGAGAGCTCGTTCAACCTGCGGCTCAGCCACAACCGCCACTGGCTGACCGACCATGGCACGGAATGGCGCAACCAGCTCACCCTGGGCCAGACACCACGCTTCTACAGCGAGCTCTACCACCCCTTGATCCAGAAGCTCGGGACCTCGGAAGACTGGTTCGTCTCCGGCTGGGGCGAGGTGGAGCGACGCCAGATCAACATCTACGATCCCGACACGGGCAAGGGCCTGGCGCGGCTGGCGCGGCAGTCCGGCCAGATCGGCCTGGACCTGGGTCAGCCCTGGGGGCGCCTTGGCGAAGTGCGCCTCGGCCTCACGCACCAGCGCTGGCGCATCACGCCCAAGCTGCTGACCGTCGACGTGTCGGATGACGTGTTCAGCCAGACCTGGAGCGAAACCGGCCTGCGGCTGAAGACGGTGATCGACCAGCTGGACTTCGCCAACTTCCCGCAGCGCGGCTACCGCCTGGTGGCCGAGGCGATCACCGGACAGCAGGCGGGCACCAACACGCGGCGCCAGCACTTCAGCCGCTTCGAATTGCAGGGCACGGCCGTGGGCAGCCTCGGCGCCCACACTTTGAACCTGCATGCGCGCCTGCTTCAGGCCAACCAGCCGACCGACTCCACGCAAGGCCCCTACACGCTGGGCGGCTTCCAGCAGCTCTCCGGCTACCAGCAGGGCCAGCTCTTCGGCAACACCCTGGCCTTTGCCCGCGCCACCTACTACCTGCGGCTGCGCGAAGCGCCGGTGCTGACGCGAGGCTTCTTCATCGGCGGCTCGCTGGAGGCCGGCAACGCCTGGGCCCAGCGCAGCGACGCGAGCTTCAAGAACCTGCGCTATGCCGCGAGCGCCTTCATTGGCGCCGACACCGGCTTCGGCCCGCTCTACCTCGCCCTCGGCCACGCGCCGCGCGGCGGCACCAACATCTATTTGTTCATCGGGCGGCCCTGACGGCCTGTTCGATCAGCCCGGCCAGCAAGGCTGGTTGCTCATGGACGATCCAGTGCCCGGCGCCCGGCACGCGGTGCAGATCGAGCTCCGGCACGAACTGCTCCAGGCCATCGAGCATGGCCGGCGGCAGGGCCCGGTCGTCCAGGCCCCAGATCACGGTGGTCGGCAGCTTCACGGTCACGAACTCGGGGGCGAACTTCAGGGCCATGGCGGCGGGGTCGCTGGCCGTGGGCGGACGCATCGGCGAAGCGCGGTAGTAGTTCAAGGGGCCGGTCAGGCCCTGGTCCCAGACTTCGCGGTAGCGGGCTTTGAGCTCGTCGGTCAACCAGGGCCGGCCGCCATGCTCGGTGAAGAAGGGCCAGAGCGCGGCGTAGTCGTCAGCCGCCAAAGCCTGCTCAGCCCGCAGCTCGCACAAGCGGTTCATGTAGGCGCTGGCCTCACGCTGGGCCTCGCTCTGCTGCAACTCGCGCAGGAAGGTGCCGGGGTGCGGCGAGTTGATGATGACGAGGCGCTGCATCAGCGTGGGCTGCTGCACCGCCAGGTTCCAGGCCACGGCACCGCCCCAGTCGTGCGCCACGAGGGCGGCCAGCGGGCCTGTGCCGGTGGCAGCGATCACCGCGGCAACGTCGGCCATCAGGTGCTTGGCACGGTAGGCCTCGACCTCGGCCGGGCGACTGGAGCGCTCATAGCCGCGCAGGTTGGGCGCGATGCAGCGGAAGCGTGGGGCGAGCGCCAACATCAGCTCGTCCCAGACGAAGGCGGCCTCGGGGAAGCCGTGCAGGAAGACGAGGCGCGGCAGGCCCTCCTCACCGGCGGCCCGGCAGGAGAGCGTGATGCCGTGCGGCAGGCTCAGGTCAAAGCGTTCGATGCTCATGGCTGCCGAGTATCGGCAGCGCGGGCCGGCCGGCTTGTCAGGCGGGTGACACGGCGCCGTCCGGCTGGCCGGGCTCGGCGGGCTCAGCCAGTTCAGGCACGTCGCCCACGGGCTCGGCCGCGCGGTGTTCGCGCACCCATTGGTGCAGGATGTGGGCCACATCGGCCACGCCCTGCTTCTTCAGCGCCGAGAACAAGGTGATCGAGACGTCGGACTCCTCGGTCGCCAGCTCGCCCAGCTCGTCCTGTGCCTTGCGCAGGGCGGCATCGGCCTCCTTGCGGTTGAGCTTGTCGGACTTGGTCAGCAGCACCAGCAAGCGCACCTCGCCGCTGGCCACGCGGCGCTGGACGAACTGCAGGAGCTGCTTGTCCAGATCGGTCAGGCCCAGGCGCGAATCGACCATCAGCACCACGCCCGAGAGGCTGCGGCGCACGTCCAGGTAGTCGGCCATCACCTTCTGCCAGCGCAGCTTGGCGGCCTTGGCCACGGCGGCATAGCCGTAGCCGGGCAGGTCAGCGAACAGGGCGTCGGGTGCGTCCTTGGGGCCCAGGTGGAACAGGTTGATGTGCTGGGTGCGGCCCGGCGTCTTGGAGGCGAAGGCTAGGCGCTTTTGCTGGGCCAGGGTGTTGATGGCCGTGCTCTTGCCGGCATTGCTGCGACCGACGAAGGCGATCTCGGCCAGCTCGGTGGCCGGCAGGTGCTCCAGCTGGCTGGCGGTGGTCAGGAAACGCGCCGTATGGGTCCAGCCGAGGACCTGCTTGTCGCTGACCTCGCCCTCGACTTCCGGGGCCTGGGCGGGCGGCTTTGTGTTGTTCGCTGTCATGAAGATCCTGGGCTGGTGAATAGACATTGTAAAATCCGCCGCTTGCGCTTAGAGAACCCATACCCATGAAGAATGCCGCTCTCCTGTTGACGGGTCTGTTTCTGGCCGCCGCAGCCCATGCGTCGGAGACCAAGGCCCCCGCCAAGCCCGACCTGGCCAAGGGCCAAGCCCTGTCCACGCAAGTGTGTGCTGCCTGCCACACGGCGGATGGTTCGCGCGGCAGCCCCGCCAACCCCATCCTGCAAGGCCAGCACGCCGAATACCTGGCCAAGCAGCTGACCGAGTTCAAGGAAGGCAAGCGCGCCAACCCCATCATGAGCGGCATGGCCGCCCCGCTGAGCCCGGAAGACATGAAGAACGTCGCCGCGTTCTACGCCTCCAAGCAGGCCAAGCCGGGCTTCGCCAAGGACAAGGCCCTGGTGGCCCTGGGTGAAAAGATCTACCGTGGCGGCATTGCCGACCGCAACATCCCGGCCTGCGCCGGCTGCCACAGCCCCAGTGGTGCCGGCATCCCCGCCCAGTACCCGCGCCTCTCGGGCCAGCACAGCGACTACACCGAGGCCCAGCTGAACGCCTTCCGCGCCGGCACCCGCCAGAACAGCGCCCAGATGACGGGCGTGGCCGCCAAGATGAATGATCGCGAGATCAAGGCGGTGTCCGACTACATCGCCGGCCTGCGCTGAGCGATCACGGGCAGCCCCCGCGTCAAAGGCCGGTGCATGTCACCGGCCTTTTTCTTGGCTCAAAGGCCTGTGCTCACGCCGCCACGACAATTCCGCGATGTCCTCCGCTGAAACCACCCTGCCTCCTGCCGCTCCCAGCCAGCGCTCGCGCGTCCTGCCCGACCTGATTGAGCTGCTGTCCTCGATGCGCTTTGCCATCGCGCTGTTCGTGGCGATCTGCATCGCGGCGGTCGTCGGCACCGTGGTCAAGCAACGCGAGCCGCTGAACAACTACGTGAACCAGTTCGGGCCGTTCTGGTCCGAGCTGCTCGGCCGCATCGACCTGTACACCATCTACAGCGCCTGGTGGTTCCTCTTGATGCTGATCTTCCTGGTCGTCTCGACCAGCCTGTGCATCGCCCGCAATACGCCGAAGATCATTGCGGACCTGAAGAGCTACAAGGAAGGCATCCGCGAGCAGTCGCTGCAGGCCTTCCACCACAGGGCGCTCGGCGAGCTGGCCCTGCCGGCCGAGGCCGCGCTGCAGAAGGTGTCCGACCTGCTCGGCGCTGAGGGCTGGAAGGCCAAGGCCCAGGTGCGCGACCGCGGCACCATGGTGGCGGCCCGCAAGGGCGCGGCCAACAAGATCGGCTATCTCGCCGCACATTCCTCGATCATCCTGATCTGCCTCGGCGGCCTGCTCGACGGCGACCTGCTCGTGCGCGGTCTGATGTGGGCCCAGGGCAAGACGATTTACAGCGGCGGCGGCCTGGTCAGCGAAGTCAAGGCCGAACACCGACTGCCGGCCAGCAGCCCGAGCTACCGAGGCAATCTGCTGGTGCCCGAGGGCGGGCGTGCGGCCACCGCCATCCTGTCGATGACCGACGGCGTGGTGCTGCAGGAACTGCCCTTCGACGTGGAGCTGAAGAAGTTCATCGTCGAGTTCTACGAGACCGGCGCGCCCAAGCTGTTCGCCAGCGAGATCCTGATCCGCGACCACGCCACCGGCGTCACGCGCGAGGCCACGGTCAAGGTCAACGAGCCGGTCATTCACGACGGCGTGGCCCTCTACCAGAGCAGCTTCGACGACGGCGGCTCCACGCTCAAGCTGCGCGCCCTGCCTCTGAGCAGCACGGCCCAGCCCTTCATGCTGGAAGGCATGGTCGGCAGCGGCACGACGCTGAGCAATGGCCAGGACAAGCTGAACCTGGAGTTCACCGGATTGCGGGTGATCAATGTCGAGAACATGAGCGGCGGCGCCGCGAGCGGCACCGACGTGCGCAAGGTCGACCTGGCCGAGAGCCTCAGCAAGCACCTGGGCAGCAGCGCCAAGGCCCCGGGCGACAAGAGCCTGCGCAACGTGGGCCCCTCGGTCAGCTACAAGCTGCGCGACGCCGCCGGCCAGGCGCGCGAGTTCAACAACTACATGGTGCCGGTGGACCTGGACGGCCAGCGCGTCTTCCTCGCCGGCGTGCGCGACACGCCGGCCGAACCCTTCCGCTACCTGCGCATTCCGGTCGATGCCGAGGGCAGCATCGATGGCTGGCACCGCCTGCGTCAGGCCCTGGCCGACCCGGCCCGGCGTGAGCTGGCCGCCCGCCGCTACGCCGAGGCCGCCATGCCGGCCGACAAGGCGACGATGCGCCCGCAGCTGCAAGCCATGGCCCTGCGCGCGCTGAACCTGTTCGCCGGTGTCGAAGGCATCAAGCCGGGCTCGCCGCCGCCTTCTGAGGCCTGGGGCGGCCTGCCGGCGCTGTCGGCCCTGGTCGAGGGCGAGGTGCCCGAGGCCCAGCGTGCCGGCTTCTCCGAGGTGCTGCTGCGCATCCTCAACGGCAGCCTGTACGAGTTGCACAAGATCAACCAGGAGCGCGCTGGAAAGCCGGCACCGAATGGTGACGCCGCCATCCAAGCCTTCATGACCCAGTCTGTGCTCTCGCTGTCCGACAGCATGGTCTACCCGGCGCCGGTGCTGCTGCAGCTGGACGAGTTCAAGCAGGTCCAGGCCAGCGTGTTCCAGGTGGCGCGAGCCCCTGGCCAGAAGCTGGTCTATCTGGGGGCGGTCTTGCTGATCGTCGGCGTCTTCGCCATGCTCTATGTGCGCGAACGCCGGATGTGGATCTGGCTGGAACCCATGGCGCCCGGCCAGACCCGCGTGCGCATGGCCCTCTCCAGCACGCGCCAGACCCTGGACACCGACACCGAGTTCACGCGCCTCAGCCAGGTGCTGTTGAATCAATCCGAGGAAGTGAAGCCCACATGAACACCACCACGATGACCCTGGGCCGGCGCAGCCACTGGACGGCGCGCAGCACGGCCGACTGGGCCTTCGCCCTGCTCGTGCTGCTGGGCGGCGGCTATGCCTTCTCGCGCTATGGCGCCGCCATGGACGTCTATGAGAAGGGCATCCTCGGCTTCGCCATGCCAGCGCTGATCGCCCTGGGCTGGTTCTGGCGGCCTGTGCGCCTCCTGACCCTGCTGGTGGGCGCCGCCAGCCTGCTCGCGATCAACCTCTATCTGCGCCAGCTCGACGGTTTCGGCGCCGACCTGGCGGCGGCCGACAAGGTCTTCTTCCTGAAGTACATGCTGTCCAGCCAGAGCGCCATCCTGTGGATGAGCCTCTTGGTCTTCATGAGCATGGCCGCCTACTGGGTGGGCTTCTTCACCAAGAGTGAGCGCAGCACGGCCGAGGTGCTCGGATCCAAGCTGGCCTGGGGCGCCGTCTTCATGGCCCTGGTCGGCACCATGGTGCGCTGGTTCGAGAGCCACCAGATCGCGCCCGACATCGGCCACATCCCGGTCAGCAACCTGTACGAAGTGTTCGTGCTGTTCACCTGGCTCACGACGCTGATCTACCTGTACTACGAAGAACGCTTCAAGACCCGCGCGCTGGGCGCCTATGTGATGCTGGTGGTGGCCGGCGCGGTCGGCTTCCTGCTCTGGTACACGGTGGAGCGCGGCGCCCATGAGATCCAGCCGCTGGTGCCGGCCCTGCAGAGCTGGTGGATGAAGATCCATGTGCCGGCCAACTTCGTCGGCTACGGCACCTTCGCGCTGTCGGCCATGGTGGCCCTGGCCTATCTGCTCAAGACCGCCAGCAAGCAGGCGCTGCTGACCGGCCTGGTCGGCGTGCCCGTGGGTCTGGTGGCCCTGATCCTGGCGGTGCGCTTCGGCGCGCAGCTGCCGGCCGAGACGGTCGCCGGCCTGGATGGCTGGGCCCGCAAGATGGGCGCGGTGGCGGTATTCCTCGCTCTCTGCGTCGCGCTGCGCAAGCCGCTGTCGGCCCGCCTGCCCTCGCTCGCGGTGATCGACGACCTGATGTACAAGGCCATCGCCCTCGGCTTCGCCTTCTTCACCATCGCCACCATCCTCGGCGCTTTCTGGGCCGCCGAAGCCTGGGGCGGCTACTGGAGCTGGGACCCGAAGGAAACCTGGGCGCTGATCGTCTGGCTGAACTACGCGGCCTGGCTGCACATGCGCCTGATGAAGGGCCTGCGCGGCGCGATGTCGGCCTGGTGGGCGCTCTTGGGCCTGCTGGTGACGACCTTCGCCTTCCTCGGCGTCAACATGTTCCTCTCGGGCTTGCACAGCTACGGAACCCTGTAGAAACACAGGGATTGCAGCCCGGCAGTAAGCTTTGCGGCGCTGGCCCGACAGACGGGTCAGATCCTCAACGCAAAGCGAGCAGCACCGCCATGCATTTCCATCCCGACCGCGGCCACGGCCGCCAGCTTGAATCCGAAGTCACGCCGCGCTCGCTGTATGCGAGCCGGCGCGAGCTGCTCGCCCTGGGCGCTGCCAGCCTGCTGCCGAATCTGGCCCAGGCTCAAGGTCAAGGCGCCAAGCTCGCCGCCACCAAGAGCAGCCTGGCCGGCGCCCTGGTGATGGACAAGCCCACGCGCTATGAAGACGCAACGCGCTACAACAACTTCTACGAGTTCGGCACCGACAAGTCCGAGCCCGCGCGCAACGCCCACACGCTGAAGACCTCGCCCTGGAGCGTGGTCGTCGAAGGCGAATGCGCCAAGCCCGGCCGCTTCGACCTCGAGGCCCTGCTCAAGCTCAGCCCCATGGAAGAGCGGCTCTACCGGCTGCGCTGCGTCGAGGGCTGGTCCATGGTGATTCCCTGGATTGGCTATTCGCTGGCCGAGTTGATCAAGAAGGTCGAGCCCAATTCCCGCGCCAAGTTCGTCGAGTTCACGACCCTGGCCGACAAGGCGCAAATGCCCGAGCTCAGCAATGGCGCGCTGGACTGGCCCTATGTGGAAGGCCTGCGCATGGACGAGGCCCTGCATCCGCTCACCCTGCTCGCCTTCGGCATGTACGGCGAGGTCCTGCCCAAGCAGAACGGCGCGCCGCTGCGCCTCGTCGTGCCCTGGAAGTACGGCTTCAAGTCGGCCAAGTCCATCGTCAAGATCCGCCTGGTGGAGAAGCAGCCCAACAGCAGCTGGACCAAGGCGGCGCAGCGGGAGTACGGCTTCTATTCCAACGTGAACCCGCAGGTCGACCATCCGCGCTGGAGCCAGGCGAGCGAGCGACGCATCGGCGAGGACGGCCTTTTTGCCAAGAAGCGGCCGACGCTGATGTTCAATGGCTACGAAGCCCAGGTCGGGCAGCTCTACGCGGGCATGGACCTGCGCAAGAACTACTGATGACGGCACCGCGTCGATCTCTCTGGCTGCATCCTGCAGCCAAGCCGCTGCTGCTCCTCGTTCTGCTGCTGCCGTTGGCCCGCCTCAGCTGGGGCGCTTTCAACGACGGCCTCGGAGCCAATCCGGCCGAGGCCCTGATACGCGGCACCGGCGACTGGACAATGCGCATGCTGTGGCTGACGCTCGCGATCACGCCGCTGCGCGAGCTCATCAAGCAGCCGGCGCTCGCGCGCTTCCGCCGCATGATCGGCGTGACGACGTTCTGCTACGCCTGCATCCACCTGCTCTGCTACGCCTGGCTGGACATGGGGCTGGAGCCGGGCGACATCCTCAAGGACATCGCCAAGCGCCCCTTCATCCTGATGGGTTTCAGCGCCTGGCTGCTGCTGCTGCCGCTGGCGGCCACCAGCTTCAACCGCGCCATCAAGGCCCTGGGCGCGAAGCGCTGGCAGGCCTTGCACAAGGGGGTCTACGCGATCTCGCTGATCGCCCTCGGCCACTTCATCTGGATGCGTGCCGGCAAGCAGCTGTTCGGCGAACCGGCGATCTATGGTGCCGTGCTGGCCCTGCTGCTGGGCTGGCGGCTGTGGCGCCGCTGGCGGGCTCCGCCCCGCTGAAGCGCGGGGGGCGGCCGGGCGCCTTTGCCGCTGGCCTGGGATAATTCGGGGTTTCTCCGGAAAACCCAGCCCCGCAGCCCACCCACGAGGCCCCACCACGCCCATGTCCGACACCCTGCCCTCCTCCGTTGATTGCGCCGTCCTGGGCGGCGGTCCGGCCGGCTGCAGCGCGGCCGCCTGGCTGGCGCAGCTGGGTCTGTCCACGGCCCTGCTGGAGCGCGGCCCGCAGCTCTGCGGCAGCCTCTCCAGCCTGCGCTATCCGCAGGACTGGCTGCTCGGCCACCCGGGCGAGACGCTGGCAGCCCTGGGCGAGCGCTATGCCGCGCACGTGGACAAGCTGGCCCAGATCCACACCGAGCTGAACACCCGGCTGGATCACCTGGACTGGCATGCCAGCGAGGGCTGGACGCTTTACCTACATGGCGGTGAATCGATACGCGCCCGCAGCCTCTTGCTGGCCACCGGCCTGCAGCCGCGCCGACCCGAACCGCTCTATCCGCAGCGGCCGCGCAGCACCAACGTGCTGGATTCACTGGAGCTGACCGAGCGCCGCGAAAGCCTGAAGCCTGGCCACACCCTGCTGCTGGGCGGTGGCGACAACGCGGTCGAGAACGCGCTGTACCTGGCCGCGCGCGGTCACCAGGTGACGATCTGGTCGCGCAGCGACTGGCGGGCGCAAACCCATCTGATCCAGCAGCTCGATGCTGCCGAGACCATCGTCCGCCGCCCGGCCTGCGCCATGCCGGCCACGGTGCAGATCGAGGGCGAGCAACTGCTGGTGCGCTCCAAGCAATTCGGCGACGAGCACTTCGACCACGTGGCCGTGCTGCTGGGCTACGAGCCCGAGGCCAGCGCCTGGCTGCTGGTATCGGACGCCTTGCAGCGTGCCGGCGTCACCGCGCCCTCCCACCCCTTCCGCGATGAGCCGCGCTTTGCGGCTCTCGGCCTCTTCGTGGCTGGCGATGCCAGTGGCCGTCAGCATCCGAGCGTGCAGACCGCGCTGGGCGATGGCGTGGTCGCGGCCAAGCAGGTCGAGAACTTCCTGCGCCCGCTGGCCGAGAGCCAGCCGCCGCTGGCCTTGCGCCGCAACAACCGCCAGGTGATCCACATCAGCGGCCTGCGCTTCGGCGCCAACCTCGGCGTGCTCGATTTCGAACGCGAGGGCCCGCAGCCCATCCTCGTTGATGCCGAGGTCAATCTCGGGGCCCAGACCATCGTCTCGCGCGATGCCGACATCGGCCATGTGCTGGACTACCGCCGCATCCGCCAGATCATCATCGACGAGTGCACGGCCGAGCACACCGACCTGCTCGAGGCCCTGCTCGGCAAGCTCTGCACGCGGCTGATGAAGCTGCACGGCGTGGTGGGCGTGCGCATCAAGGTGAGCAAGCTGGAAATCTTCCCTGACTGCCAAGTCGCAATTTCGGCCGAATGTGGCCAGTGGTGAACAAGCTATGACGACGACCGAACTCCTCAATCCCATCGACGCGGCCGAGGCCGAGGCGAAGGCCGCCGAAAAGAAGGCTGCGCACGAGATCAACAAGCTGTCCAAGCGCCTGCACCGCCAGGTCGGCCAGGCCATCACCGACTTCAACATGATCGAAGACGGCGACAAGGTCATGGTCTGCCTCTCGGGTGGCAAGGACAGCTACACGATGCTGGACATCCTGATCAACCTGCAGCAGCGGGCGCCGATCAAGTTCAGCATCGTGGCGGTCAATCTCGATCAGAAGCAGCCCGGCTTCCCCGAGGAAGTGCTGCCGGCTTACCTGAAGTCGCGTGGCGTGGACTTCCACATCGAGAACCAGGACACCTACAGCATCGTCAAGCAGCTGATTCCCGAGGGCAAGACGACCTGCAGCCTGTGCTCGCGCCTGCGTCGCGGCATCCTCTACCGCGTGGCCGGTGAACTCGGCGCAACCAAGATCGCCCTCGGCCACCACCGCGACGACATCGTCACCACGCTGATGCTGAACATGTTCTTCGGCAGCCGCATGAAGGGCATGCCGCCGAAGCTGGTCAGCGACGATGGCAAGAACGTGGTGATCCGCCCGCTGGCCTATGTGCGCGAACCCGACCTGGTGCGCTGGGCACAGCACCGCGAGTTCCCCATCATTCCGTGCAACCTCTGCGGCAGCCAGGAGAACCTGCAGCGCGTACAGGTCAAGGCCATGCTGAACGACTGGGACAAGCGCTTCCCGGGCCGCATCGAGAACATGTTCACCGCCATGGGCAACATCGTGACCTCGCACATGATGGACCGCAACCTGTTCCCGTTCACCTCGATCAAGGCCACCGGCGCGCCCATGCCGGACGGCGACATCGCCTTCGACGACGACGAGACCTGCGCGACCACCGCCCCGGCGAGCAACATCATCAGCTTGCAACGCGACATCGATTGAAACATTGGTAAACAAGAACGCAGCGCGATGCGTTCACAATGGCCTCATCCCAGAACACCGGAGGCCACCATGTTGAAATTCCATCGACGTCTTGCGCTCAGCGCCCTGCTCGGCGCCACGGTGCTCGCCGCAGTCGGCTGCGGCAGCATGTACACCCTGACCAGCGACGTGGCCACCTATGGCGAATGGCCCGCTGATCGCAAGGCCGGCAGCTACGCCATCGAACGCATGCCTTCGCAGAAGGCCTCCGAGCAGCGTGATGCCATCGAGGCCGGCGCCCGCGCCGCCCTGGAAAAAGCCGGGTTCACGCCGGCCGCCGACGCGAAGACGGCCGACTTCGTGGTCGCCGTCGGCGCCCGCTCCACGCTGACCGAGTATTCCCCCTGGGATGATCCGCTGTGGCGCCACTGGCGCACGAGCTGGCGCTTCGGCCCGCCGAGCCGAATGTTTTACGGCCCCTTCACACTGCGCGAGCGCAATTACGAGCGCGAAGTCGCCGTGCTGGTGCGGGATCGCTCCAGCGGCCTGCCGGTCTACGAGGCGCGCGCCCAGAGCGACGGCCTGTCCATGGGCGACGACAAGATCTTCGGTGCGATGTTCCAGGCGGCGCTGAGTGATTTTCCACAGACCAAGGACAAGCCGCACCCGGTATCGGTGACTGTGCAGCGCTGAGTCGCACATGCGCGCCGCGATAATCGCGGCTCCTCCAGCCTAGGGAATCGCCGCGCATGTCGTCTTCGCTCAACATCGTCATCATGGCCGCCGGCAAGGGCACGCGGATGAAGTCCGCCCTGCCCAAGGTGCTGCACAAGCTGGCCGGCCGTTCGCTCTTGCAGCATGTGCTGCAGACCAGCGAAGGCCTGGGCGAAGCCCGACGCATCGTGATCACCGGCCATGGCGCCGAGGCCGTTGAAGCGGCCGTGGCCGCGCCAGGCCTGGCCTTTGTGCGCCAGATGCCGCAGCTGGGCACCGGCCATGCGGTCCAGCAGGCCGTGCCGGCGCTGGATGATGCCGCGCCGGTCACGCTGATCCTCAACGGCGACGTGCCCCTCATTCGCACCGAGACCGCTGCCAAGCTGGTCGAGGCCTGCCAAGGCGGCCAGCAGCTGGCCCTGCTCACCATCGAGCTGGCCGATCCGAGCGGCTATGGCCGCATCGTCCGCGATGCCACGGGCGGCGTGCGCGCCATCGTCGAACACAAAGACGCCAGCCCCGAGCAGCGCCAGATCCGCGAGGGCTACACCGGCATGATGGCCGCGCCCACCGCCGCGCTGAAACGCTGGCTCGCAGCGCTCAAGAACGACAACGCCCAGGGCGAGTACTACCTCACCGACATCGTCGCCATGGCCGTGGCCGAGGGCCTGCCGGTGGCCGGCATTGCCGCGCCGAACGAGACCGAGGTGCTGGGCGTCAACAGCCCCTTGCAGCTGTCCGACCTGGAGCGCCGCTTCCAGCGCCAGCAGGCCGAGAGTCTGATGGAGAACCACGGCACCCGCCTGGCCGACCCGGCCCGCTTCGACCTGCGCGGCGAGCTCACCGTGGGCTCGGACGTGGAGATCGACGTGGGCTGCGTGTTCGAAGGGCAGGTCACGCTTGGCGACAACGTGAAGATCGGCGCCTACTGCGTGATCCGCAACGCCACCATCGCGGCCGGCGCACGCCTCCATGAATTCACCCACATCGACGGCGAGAAGGCCGGCGGCGCCAAGGTCGGCGCTGGTGCGCTGATCGGCCCCTTCGCCCGCCTGCGTCCTGGTGCGGACCTGGGTGACGAAGTCCACATCGGCAACTTCGTCGAGGTGAAGAACTCCACGCTGGCCAAGGGTGCCAAGGCCAACCACCTGGCCTACCTGGGCGATGCCACCGTGGGCGAGCGCGTCAACTACGGCGCCGGCTCCATCACTGCCAACTACGACGGCGCCAACAAGCACCGCACGGTGATCGGCGCTGACGTGCATGTGGGCTCCAACTGCGTGCTGGTCGCGCCGGTGGAGATCGGTGCGGGCGCCACCATCGGCGGCGGCTCAACCATCACCAAGCCCGTTGGTAGCGGCGAGCTCGCCGTGGCGCGCGGCAAGCAGGTCGCCATCAGCGGTTGGACGCGGCCTGTCAAGAAGGCGAAATAAATCCGCGCACCGGCAACTCTTGGCCGCGCTGCAGCCAGTTGCGCGGCGAGTAGATGCTGCCCGCATCCGTCACATGCAAGGTATATGCATGCCGTGACACGCTAGAGCGATTCGGCGCGCTGTAGTGCGGCAGCCGGCCATGGAACAGCACCAGCGTGCCAGCCTCGGCCTCTAACGGCACCGCTCCAAAGTCCGGGCCCGGCCAGGGCGTCGTATCCAGCGTCTCCATCTTCACCTGCCGGCCCTCACGCACGAAGCGCTCACGCAAGGGTCCGCGATGGCCACCCGGCTCCACCCACAGGCAGCCGTTCTCGCGCGTGGCGTCTTCGAGGGCGAACCAGAAGGTCGTCACCGTGATGGGATCACTGTCGAAGAACGATGCGTCCTGGTGCCAGCGCACCTCGCCGCCTATGCCGGGCTGCTTGAAGATGTACATGGACTGCCAGACCTGCGGCCGCGTGAGGCCGAGGTCGTGCGCCACGGCAGCGAGTTCAGGCCCATGCGAGAAGCGCTCGAATACCGGGTCGAGGTCGTGCAAGGCATGGCCGATCTTGTTGATCGCCAGTTCCTTGGGCACGCGCAAGCGACCCTGCTCGTCATGCGCCTCTTCCTCAAAGAAACAGCGCACCTGCGTGGCCGAGTCGAGGAAGTAGTCGTCCACCTTGCGATCCTGCTCCTGCGTGGTGAAGACCGGACGGTTCTCGTGCGGGTCGAAGGCCGCAACGATATGGCCGGCGCGGTCGCGCACGGCGGCGATCTCGACAGCAGGCTTGAAGCCGGGCAGGACCAGATAGCCCTGCTCCTGGAATTGCGCAATTTGTTCGGGTGACAGCATAGGGCGCAGTCTAGAGGTTTGTGCGCATTGCGATGCCACACACCCGGCGCGAAGCTGCCGGCCACCAAGACGCAAGGAGCGCAGACATGAAAGTCCTCAAGATCCTCGGCCTGATCCTGCTCGCCCTGGCGGCCGTCGTGCTGGTCGGCGGCATGCTGGTCTCGTCCAAGTACCACGTCGAGCGCACGGTCAGCGTCAAGGCTGCGCCGGACAAGGTCTATGCCCTGGTGGCCAACCCGCGCATGTGGAAACAATGGAGCGTCTGGAACCAGCGCGACCCGGGCATGACGATCGAGTACAGCGGCCCCGAATCGGGCGTCGGCGCGGTCTGGGCCTGGAAGAGCAAGAGCGAGGGCGACGGCAAGATGACCTTCACCGCCGCCGAGCCTGGCAAGCGCGCGGCCTACGACCTCTTCTTCCCCGACTTCAATTCCACCTCGACCGGCGAGCTGCGCTTCGTGGCCCAGGGCGAGATGACCCAGGTCACCTGGGTCATGGATGGCGACATGGGCAAGAACCCCCTGATGCGCTGGTTCGCCCTCTTCATGGACGGCATGATCGGCAAGGACTTCGAAGGCGGCTTGAACAACCTCAAAGCCCTGGCCGAGAAGCCCTGACGATCACTGTGCCGCCAGCGTGCGGCGCAGGAAGGCGATCATGCGCGGCCAGGCATCGCCCTGGGCGCGGGCATCGGCCTCGGGCGTGCCGCCCATCTTCATCGGCCCGGCGTTGTGCTGGGTCGTGGGCGCATAGCCGCTGCCATTGATTGCGTGGCCGGCACCCTCGTAGACCAGGGCCTCGGTCGCGAGGCCCGCCTGCACGCGACGGGCCGCGATGTTGCGGGCCATGCCCCCGGAATCCCACATCTGGTCGTCGCTACCGGCGATCAGGAGCATTTCACCCTTGAAGCGCTCGACCTCGATGCGCGCGGCCGCAGCGCGCTCCGGGTTCGCGGCGCGACCCTTGTCCTGCGGTCGCCGCACGATCACCGGTGCACCGGTCATGAACCCGGCGAATTCCTGCTGGAAATCCACGTAAGGCACGAAAGGCAAGGCCTGACCCTTCCAGGCAAAGGACGGCTGGTTCAGCGCCGCGCTGTTCGTCGAATCCCACCCCTCCCAGACCACATCGCTCGGCACCACAGCCACGACGCTGCGCAGCCAGGCCATGTGTGACGAGGCCGCCAGCGCGAATTCCGCCCCCTTGGAAACGCCGTAGACCGCGATGCGCGAGGCATCGATCTCGGGCTGCTTAGCAAGCCAGTCGCGCGCCTGCTCCAGCTGGCTCAGCTCGATCATTGCGAAGCTCTTGGGCAGCTCAGGCAACTCGGGCGGCATCGGACCGGTGGCGCCCCAGCGCTGCGGCGAGTAATAGGGCATGGCCAGAGCGGCGAGGCCCCGGGACGCCAGCTCGGCCGCCAGGCCCCGCGAGCTGCCGGAACCGCCCTCCGAACCGCCCAGCACGATCACCACCGGCAGCTTGCCCTGGGCCTTGGGCGGCAGCACCAATTGCGCGCCCGGCAGGCCCTCGGCATCGCGACGCTGCAGGCCTTCCGCCAGCTTGCGCATCAGCAGGCGCTGCTCGGCCAGAAGGGTCTCGGTGCCATCGGCACCGGCGCTGAAAGCCTGGATCAGGATCTCGCCAGACGGTGCCTCGCGCAGCTGCTGGCTCAGGCTCTCGGCAGGCCGCGCCGGCTTCATCGCCCAGAACAGGCCACGTGCATCGACACCGGCGTAGCTGCCGCCTTGCGGCGCCTGGCGGCCGGGATCGACGCGGCCGGTGGCATCCGCCTCGAACTGCGCCTCGGCCTGGTAGACCTGCAGGCCCATATAGCCCTGCAGCAAGCGACTCGTGCGCAGTTTGATGCGGCTGCCGGCCTTCAGCTGGCTCACGGCCAGGCTGAGCGGCTCGCCCTCCAGCACCTCGCGGCCCGGCTTCACCTCGATCACCTGGGCCTGCGCGATGCCGGCCAGCACCAGCGTGGCTGTCAGCAGGGTCTGGGCCAGCCGCTTGTTCGTCTTCCTCATTGCCATCTCCTCGGGTTGTTGGATGGGGCGGATGCTAGGAAGCGCGAACGGCGGGGGCGATTGGCGGCCGACGGTTCGACAGCCGAGGCGACGAATCGCCAGGCTTGCCGCATTTTTGGGCAAGGCAAGAATCCGCTTGAAGGATCAAGCACTTGGCAACACTGTGGGCAGCTTGCCCACGATCTTGTCCACAGGCTGTGTTGGTAACCCGCGCGCGACCTCGTACAAATTGCTCACTCAGACCGCGTTGACAATGCCCCAGATCCCGGAGAGCCGCAGGCCTCCATTCACACCCCCAGCGAGATGCGCCCAGCAACCCAATCTCCCGCCCTCCTCCGATTCACCGCCGTCTGGCTGGTGCTGCTTTCAGCGGCGCCCTTGTTCATTCTGAGAATCGTCTATCTGGTGATCCAGGGGGTTCAACAGGAGGTCGCCGCAGGCAAACCCGGACAGCCGCTGGGTATCGCCTACTTTGCCGCGCTTCTCTGCGTTGCAGCAGTTGCTGGCTGCCTGTACGGGGCCTACGGCCAGTGGAGGAAGGCGGGCGAGCTCAGCAGGCGCGGCAGGTAGTTCGCCCTCGACGGCATCAAGGCTCGGGCAGCCCAAACATCCGCTGGCCATTGCCCCAGGCGATGCGCCGCGCGGCGGCCGGCGGCAGGTCGCCGAGCCAGCGGCGCGCCTCGGCCATCAGGGCCTCGTACTGCGGCCAGCGCGAGGGCGTCCAGGTGTCGGAGCCGATCAGGAAGCGCTCGCTGTGCTGGCTTAGCAGTTCGCGCCATTCGCCTTCCAGCCGGCCCTCACCCACCGTGAGGCCGGGGCGATAGGACAGCTCGCCCATCAGCTGCGGATAGCGCGCCAGCAGCTCGCGCACCCGCTCGATCGGCGTGCCGCCAATGCCGGTGTGGGCCCAGATGAGGCGGGCCCGGGGCTCGTGGGCCATCAGCCTGACGATGGCTTCGTCGTCCACATGGGCCAGCACCCACAGGCCCATCTCGGCACTGAGCTTCATCAGCGAGCGCGCCACCGGGCCGTCGGCATTGGCGCTCTCGTACAGATGGAATTCACCGAGGCCCCGGAACGGGCCGGCGGCTGTGCCGCGTGCCAGCTCGTCCAGCACCATCTGGTGGATGGACGGGTCGGCGAACCAGCCCGTGTAGTCGGCCCGGTTGCGGTAGAGGCGCACAAAGGGCACGACGGTGATGCCAGCAGCCCGCACGGCCGGGCTCGCGGCCAGCTCATGCGTGCCCGCATTGGGCCGGCTGTTGGCCAGCACGGCGCGCACGCCGGCACGCTTCAGGCGCGGCAGCACGTCGCTGAGTGGATGCGGGCCCTCATAGGCCTCGACATTGAAGTGCAGATGGGCATCGAACAGTGGGCCTGCATAGGGCTCGGCCGCCAGCGCTTTGCCGCCGCACAGCAGGGCGAAAGGCAGGACAAAAAGCAGCAGCCAGCGCGCGATCATCCCGCGCCGCGCTCGACGCCCTTGATCAAACGGCTGATGCGCGAGACCGAGAGCCCCAACTCGCCGGCCAGGGCCGTCATCGAGATGCCGCCCTGGGTGTGGGCGCGGTACAGCGCCTGCTCGCGCGAGCCGCTCTCGCCCAGCCATTGCGCAAAGCTGCGTGGACGGCCAGCGCGAGGCAGCTCGGCGCCCCGGCGGCGCTGGCGCGTCATGGCCTGCATGCGCTCGGCGAACTTGGCGTCGCCAAGGAAGATCTGCTGGCGCAAATGGCCTTCCCAGAGCTGCAGGTCAGGCTCGCTGGACAGCAGCTTGGCATAGCGCTCGGCGGCCCGGCGATGGTCGGCCGCGCTCAAGGCCGGGCGTTCGAGCAGGTGGCCATGGAGGCCGTCCACATCGAGCCAGGCCGGCGCATCGGCCAGGCCCAGGTGGGCGCGGCAGCTGGACCAGGCCCAGTCGGCCGCGCTGCGCGCGAGGCCGAGGCGCTGCGGATTGAGCTCCACGTAGCGGCAGGCATCGAGCAACAGGGCCTCGCGGTCCACCAGCACCGCCTTGAAGCGGCCCTGGAACAGATGGCCGCTCGTGCCATGGCGGCGGTTGTAGCCCTGCGTGTAGACGCCGTTGAGATGGCGCATCATGCGCGAGAGATTGGCCTGGCGCGTGAACAGCACCAGGTGGTAGTGGTCGGGCATCAGGCAATAGGCCAGCACCTGGGCATCGAAGCGCTGCATGGCCTGGCCCAGCACGGCGAGCAGAGACGCGCGATCAGCATCGTCGGCGAACACCGGTTCGCCGGCCTCGCTGCGGGCGCTGACGTGGTACACCGCGCCGGCCAATTCGATGCGCATGGGACGTGCCATGCATTCGAAAATAGGCGAGCCCCGCGCAAAAGGCAAGGTTTGACCCCCGCTGGAAATCGGCCTGGAATCGGGTACAAACGCGCCTCCGCCGTTTTTGCCACCCAGCCCAAGGATTTCGCATGGCCTCCAGCCTGCTCGCATTGCTAGACGACATCGCCACCACGCTGGACGACGTGGCCCTGCTCAGCAAGGTCGCGGCCCAGAAGACCACCGGCGTGCTCGGGGACGATCTGGCGCTCAATGCCCAGCAGGTCACCGGCGTGGCCGCCGAGCGCGAGCTGCCGGTGGTCTGGGCCGTGGGCAAGGGGTCGCTGGTGAACAAGGCCATCCTGGTGCCGGCCGCGCTGGCCATCAGCGCCTGGGCGCCCTGGGCCGTCACGCCGCTCCTGATGGTGGGCGGCGCCTACCTGTGCTTCGAGGGCTTCGAGAAGCTGGCTCACAAGTTCCTGCACAGCGATGCCGAGGACGCGGCCCAGCACGAGGCGCTGACCAAGGCGCTGAAGGATCCCAAAACCGACCTGGTCGCCTATGAGCGCGACAAGATCCGTGGCGCCATCCGTACCGACTTCATCCTCTCGGCCGAGATCATCGCGATCACGCTGGGCACCGTCGCCACCGCCTCCTTCACCACGCAGCTGCTGGTGCTCAGCGGTATTGCCGTGGTGATGACGATTGGTGTCTATGGCCTGGTGGCCGGCATCGTGAAGATCGACGACGCCGGCCTGTGGCTCAGCCGCAAGTCCGCCGCCTGGCAGCAGCGCCTGGGCCGCGGCATGCTGGTGGCGGCGCCCTGGCTGATGAAGGCGCTGTCGGTGGCCGGCACGGCAGCGATGTTCCTGGTGGGCGGCGGCATCCTCAGCCATGGTCTGCCAGCGGCCCACCATGCCAGCGAGGCGCTGCAGGCTTCGGCCGGCGGCCTCGCCTGGGCGGTCTCGCTGGGCTTTGATGCCGCACTGGGCCTGCTGGCCGGCGCGGCCTGTCTGATCATCGTCAACCTGATCGGCAAACTGCGGGCGACCAGCAAACGCTGAAAGCCCCAAGCAAGGGCACCGATGGCATAGTCGGCTTCGCCCTCCCGGAGGAAGTTGATGCCACGAGCCCTGCCGTCCTTCTTCATTGCTGGCTTGACGCTGCTGGCGGCGGCCTCGGTGCATGCCGATGCCTACGACTATGTGGTCACGCCCTACTTCGGCAGCAGCCGGCCGCTGGTGCGCCTGGGCTGGGGCGCGGCCGACAAGCGCGAGATCAGCAGCACCGGCCAGTCGCTGGCCGTGGGCATCGCGCCGACCTCGAACTGGTACACCGAGGCCTGGGTCAGCTGGAACCGCGACAACGGCCGCGCCCTGTCCTACAACGGCTGGTACTGGACCAACCAGTTCGCCATCAGCAGCGGCGGCCGCAGCGAATGGGCGCTCTACACCAGCATCTGGAAGCCCGACTTCATCAACTCCGGCTGGACCTGGAGTGCCGGGCCGATGTTCCAGTACGCCGGCGACGGCTTCGACCTGAACCTCAATCTCTTCGTCTACAAATGGCTGAGGCCCGGCCGCTACATCCCCGCCGAGCTGCAATACCAGGCGCAGATCAAGACCCTGCTGGCGCCCGGCTGGGAATGGGGCGTGCAGGCGCTCGGAGAGACCGGGCCGGTCTCCAACCCGCATCGCTTCGGCCTCCAGGAGCACCTGGTCGGGCCGGCGCTCTTCGGCCACCGGCCCTATGCCGGCGGCAGCCTGCGCTGGGATGCGGGCCTGCTGCTGGGCCTCAACAAGGAATCGCCCAGGGCGCAATTGAGGGCCCAGCTCGGCTACCAGTTCTAATAGAGGCCTTATGAAGATTCACAACGTCGAAATCCAGAAGTTCAAGGCCGCGTCCAACACGCCCCACGGCCAGGTCATGCTCAAGATGGATGCACTGATCTCGCCCAAGGCGGCCGTCGATGGCATCGAGCCCAGCTCCATGCTGATCATGACCGAGGCGAATGCCCGCGTGCTGATGGCCCTCTTGAAGAGCCAGCTGCTCCAGTTCGATGCCACGAAACCCAAGAGCCGCCACGGCCGACCCGGCTGATCCCCATGGAATATCCCCACTACCGCCCCCAGCAAGCCGACCGCCTGCCCCTCTCCGACGCCGAACTCGAGGCGCTGGACGGCCTGCTGACCGAGCTGCCCACCGAGGCCGCGATGAACATCGAGGCACTGGACGGCTACCTCACCGCCCTGCTGCTGTCCCCCCAGCCCATCGAGGAACTGCCCGGCAGCGCCTGGCTGCCCGCCCTCTGGGGTGGCGACACCGGCGAAGACCCGGCGCCCTTCAAGAGCGGCAAGCAGAAGAAGCGTGTGGTGCTGCTGGCCCTGCGCCATCTGCATTCGATCACCTGCCAGTTGCGTGAGGCACCGGACCGCTGGGAACCGATCTTCAGCGTGGCCGAGAAGGGCGACGAGGAAATGATCGACGCCGAGGAGTGGAGCATCGGCTTCCTGACCGCCGTCGACATGAACCCGCAAGCCTGGGCACCGCTGTTTGACGACGCCGAGGCCGGCCTGCTGCTCGAGCCCATCGCCCAGCTGGGTGGTGACGAAGCCCAGCTCAGCGACGAGGAGCGCGAGGAACTGGCCGACCCGACCGTGCGCGACGCGCTGAGCCGCTCGGTGGCCGAGTCGGTGCCGGAGCTGTTCACGCGCCGTTATCCCACCTGAACGCGGCCTGATTCCCACGCGATAAATGGCTGATTGGCTCAGCCCGGCCCAGCTGCTGGGCTATCTCGCCTTCGCCCTCGGCCTCGCCTGCTTCGCGCAGAAAGACGACCTGCGCTTCAAGCTCTTCATGGCCGGCGAATGCGCTGCCTATGCCCTGCACTTCTGGCTGCTTGGCGAGCCCACGGCGGTGGCCTCGACGCTGGTGTCGCTGGGCCGCTCGCTGGCCTCAATCAGGAGCCGCTCGCCCTGGGTGGCGCTCGTCTTCATCGGCTTGTCGGCCGGCCTCGGCGCCTGGCTGTTCCAGGGCTGGGCTTCGCTCTTGCCGATCACGGCTTCCATCATCGGCACGAGCGCGCTGTTCTTCCTGCAGGGGCTGCGGATGCGGCTCTTGATGCTGGTGGGAACAGGCCTGTGGGTGGCCAACAACCTGCTGGTCGGCTCCATAGGCGGCTCGCTGCTGGAGCTGACCTTGCTGGCCACCAACAGCTGGACGATTGGGCGGATGTGGCGCGAACAGCGCCAGCAAGCTCAGGCCGCGACGGGCTGAGTCAGGTGCGGACTCAGGTATTCAGCGAGCTGCCGCAGCCGCTGCTCCACCGTGCCGGTGACCGACACATAGGGCAGGCCGAACTCGCCTAACAGCTCAACGGCGCGCAGATGCTGGGCCGAGGTGAAGCCGGCATCGCGCCGGCAACCGTCCTGCACGAACTCGAAGTCCGGCTCGCACAGGACGATCAGGTCATAGGGCCGGCGCGCAAGGCGCGCCAGCTCAGGCGGTGCACAGCCATGGTCGAGCTCGCAGTACACGAGGGTGGTCAGGGCCGAGGTGTCGCAGATCAGCCAGTCGCGTGCTTGCGCCGCGAATTGCTCTTCATGCTCGACCTGGACCTGGCCCACGCGTATCAGCTCCTCGACCGACAGCACACCGCCGATTTCTTCCCAGCGGGTGCGGCCGTACTCGGGCACCCAGACGGTGCCAAGCCGCTCGGCCAGGGCCCGCGCGAGCGTGGTCTTGCCGCTGGACTCGCCGCCCAGCAGACACAGCGTTTTCACGCGAGCCCCTGCCTTCACTTCACCGTACCCAGATGGTCGAGCCAGAAGCGCTCGTACTTGCGGTGCCAGCCCGGGGTCTTGATCGCGCCGCCGAGGCCATGCTCGCCGTCCGGATCGAGGAACAGGTCGACCAGGGCTTCCTTGCCGGTGACCAGCAGCTCGCGGTAGACGTTGACCGTGTCCTGGTACAGCACGTTCGGGTCCTGCATGCCGTGCACCAGCAGCAGCGGGTGCTTCAGGTTCTTGGCCATGGGCAGCAGCGAGTACTTGCGCAGGTTCGGCTTGGTCCGGTCGACCTTGCCGATGGTGCGGCCGCTGTACCAGCTGTTGTAGTTCTCCCATTCGGTCGGGCCGGCACCGGCGATGCCGGCGGCGTACAGGTCGGGCTTGCTGTACATGACGTACTGCGTCTGGAAGCCGCCAAAGCTCCAGCCGTTCAGGCCCACGCGCTGCGCGTCCACGCCGAGGTTGCCGGCGATGTACTTGTGCAGGTCTTCCAGGTCTTCCGCCTGCGGCAGGCCGACCTGCTCGAAGTTGGCGCCGGAGAAGCGGCGGCCGTAGTTCGAGTGGCCGCGCGTGTCCACGGCCACGGTCACGTAGCCATGCTTGGCCGCCATGTACATGCCGAACATGTAGCCGGTGGGCTGGAAGCTGTCGGTCTCCACCGTGTGGCGGTCGTTCAGCGGGCCGCCGTAGACGTAGACCACGGCCGGACGCTTGTCGCTGGCCTGCCAGCCTGCCGGCTTGAACCAGTAGGCATGCAGGGTGTCGCCATGGCGGTTCTTGAAGCTGAAGCGCTCGGGGCGCATCACGTCGACCTTGGACCAGCTCGGGTCATGGCTGTCGGTCAGCTGCTTGGGCGCCGTGCCGGCCTTCAGGAGCTTGAGCTCGGGGCGTGCGGCCCAGTTGCCGGCCATCGCGGCCACCTGGTTGCCATCGTAGGAAGCGACGGCGCTGCGGTGGTAGTCCGGCGCCGAGCCCAGGGCCTGCATGCTGCCGTCCGCCAGGTTGACCTTGAAGACGTTCATCGCGGCGAAGTCGTCCTTGTTGGCCAGCACCAGCATCTGCTTGCTGTCGGGCGTGAAGCCCAGCACCTGGTGGGCTTCGAACTCGCCCTTCAGCAGGGGCTTGAGCTCGCGCTTGGCAACGTTCCAGCCATAGGGCTGGCGCCAGCCGGCTTCATCCATCACCACGACCAGGGTCTGGCCGTCGGGCGTGAAGCGCGGGTTCAGCACGCTGACCACTTCATGGCCGACGTCGCCACGGCGCTCGATCACCACCTCGGGCTTGGCCTTCTCGTCGGCCTTGCCGAGGTACACCTTCAGCAGCTCCTTCTCACGCTCCCAGGTGGAGAACGTGTACTGCTTGCCATCCTTGCTCCAGGCCACCGGGCTCATCTCGAACCAGACATCGCCACCCGGATGCGTGAACACCGGCGCCGACTGCTTGGCCGGTGCAGCATCGCCTTGCGGCACGGCGCGGATGTAGAGCGCAGTGGGCTGCACCATGCGCTTGTCATCCGAGACCTCGCGGTCGACCTTCTTGGCCGTGGCGAAACGTTCGCTGTAATTCATGATCTCGACCTGACGGCCGGGGCGCGGTGCGGGCTTGCCCTCCTCGCCGAGCGGCGCCTGGGCCACCAGGGCCATCCAGCGGCCGTCTTCGCTGATCACGGTGGACGAGATCTTGTATTTCTTGTCCGCATCGTCCGGATGGATCAGCTCGCGGTTCAGCACCTGCACGCCGCCCGAGGCGAAGCGCGAGCGCAGCACGCGGCCTTCGTCCATGTAGACGAAGCCCTGGTCGTCCGGCGTGTAGCCGACGATGCGCAGGTTGCGCTGCGTGGCCAGCAGCGGCTGGATGCGCTCAGAGCCGGCCACCCAGCGGAACAAGGCGCCGCGGTACTGGAAGATCAGCTCGTCCTTCTCATTGGCCCAGACGATCTGGCGCACGCCGGGATAGAGGTCGCCGGCCTTGAGCTTGTTCTTGGCGAGCTTCTTCTTCAGCTCGTCGCGCCATTCCCAGGCTTCCTTCTCGGCGGCCTTGGCGGCCGAAGCGGCAGCGGCGGGTGCCGAGGCAGCCGAGGCAGCGGTAGTCGGAGCCTCAGCCGGCACGGGCTTACCGGCGCGCTTGGCAGCCAGCGCGGCCATGGCGCGCTTCTCGGCATCAGCCTCGGCCTTGTCGGCCGCCTT
Source organism: Pelomonas sp. V22 (assembly GCF_030014915.1). GTDB lineage: Bacteria > Pseudomonadota > Gammaproteobacteria > Burkholderiales > Burkholderiaceae_C > JAUASW01. The sequence goes on along the minus strand of NZ_JAGIXS010000006.1, from coordinate 142,777 downwards.
CTGTGCGTCGTCCTTGGCCTTCTTGTCGGCGACTTCCTTCTTCAGCTCCTCGATGGCGGCCTTTTCCCATTGCTCGAGGTCCACCTTCTCGCCGCGCAGGTAGGCGGCATAGGCTTCCTCGCGGGCCTGGCGCTCGGCCGTCTCGCTGTTGCGCTGCTTCAGCTTCTTGTCGAAACGCTCCAGGTCCTCGGGCGCGTCGTAGGCGGCCATCAGGGCCGGCGAGGTCAGGCGCAGCGTCTTGCCGGTCTTGTTGTCAAAGACATGCAGGTCACCACCCGGCTCGCGGTACGGTGCCCAGGCATAGGCCAGATAGCGGCCGCTGTGGCTGAAGTCCGCATCGCGCGCCGCTTCGCCGCGATAGGACTCGGCGCGGAACAGCTGTTCCAGCGTCAGGTTGGGCGCCGCCACCGGGGCAGCTTGGCTCAGCGAAGCGCCGATCAGCGCCGCCGAGATGGCCAGGGCCAGGCAGCTGTTGGCCACCAGATTCCGTGTCTTCAAGTTCGGTCTCCTACCGTCAGCCCCGGTTCAGGGCAGGGCGCATTGTAGAAAGCCCGCGTTATTCCGCTGTGCGCGCTGCGCGCAGATGCGCGACACTCGGCCGTCAACCCCTAACCCCGACCATGCTGCCCAAGCCCGTCGCCGCCCTTGGCCTGATCGTCTGCCTGCTGATGGCCCTGCACATGATGCTGGGCCCGGTGCAGCGCGCACGCTTCGACGCCTGGCTGCGCGAGATGCGCGAGCGCCTGCACAGGCTGCTGGACTTCCGGGGCCGCCGCCGCGAGGCGCGCCGCGCGCGGGCCGAGACCGAGTCGCTGATACGCCGGGTCAAGACCGGCAATCCGCTGGCCGAGGGCGACTGGGAGGGCAATGTGTTCCGCCCCAGCCAGTTCGACGGCGACAAACGAAAGCTGCACTGAAGTCAGCTTACGTTGTCTCGACCAGCGCTTCTGCTTCTTCCTCGCCGCGCAAGCGCTTCACCAGTTCCTGCACCACCTGCAGGTCGGCATCGACCAGCAGGCCGGCGCGCAGCAGCGCCGCGCGCACCCGCTCGAACTCTTCGCTCATCTGCCCCAGCGGCTGCAGCGACTGCAACCAGGCGTCCAGTTCGCCGCTGCCGCGTGCTGCGGCATTGATGGCCTCCAGCAGGCTGGGGCTGAACTCACCGGGGATCAGCTTGCTGGCCACGCTGGCGCGGGCCAGCGCGCCGCTGCCGGATTCGATCAGGGCCATCAGCCATTCCGCCACGGCGAGGATCTGGCCATCCAGCGGCACCTGCTCCTCCACGAGGCCGCGCGGGTAGCCAAAGCCATCCAGCCGCTCATGGTGGTTGAGCACGGCCTCGGCCACCGCGGGCCCGGCGCCCGGCATGTCCAGCAGCACACGATGACCTATCACCGGATGGCTGACGATGTGGCGCCATTGCTCCGGCTGCAAAGTCGTGCCGCGCTCCAGGTAGCTGGGGTCGATGTAGAGCTCGCCCACGTCGTGCAACAGGCCTGCGAGGGCCAGTTGGCGGTGGCGGTCGATCTGGTCGGGCAGCAGGCGCCGCGCCAGGGCCAGCGCCAGCATGGCAACGCCAACGCTGTGGTTCAGCCGGTCGCCCTGGTAGTTGCAATAGACGGTCAGCAGCGACTGCACCTGCATGCTCAGGCGCAGGCTGGACAAGGTGGCCGCCACCGGCTGCGCGCGCTGGTGGGCGCACAAGGTGCGCAGCAGCGGATGCGCCTCCTGCAGCTGCTCGGCCAACGGCCCGAACAACTCCGGCACCACGCCATCGACCACCTGCACGCAGTCCTCCAGCGGTTTCTGCAGCTTGTGGACCAGCAGGCGGTCGCGCGTGCTCGCGTCGATGGTCGCGCCCTTGGCCAGCAGCTTGATGCCCTGGGCGCTGTAGACGTCTTCGCTCGTCTGCACCTGGCGCGTGGCGGCCATGGCCACCACATGGTTCAGGTAATGCGGGTTGACCGCGGCATCGGACGCGGCACCGGCTTCGGCAGACTGGTCATGGACAACAACTCCTCGATCCTGAACGCCCTGGATTCTTGAGGCTCCCCGGCTCGCCCGTCTTGAAAAAGATCAAGCCAGCGCGCTTCCCTTCACGGCGGCAATCAGGTCGCCCACCATCAAGCGGTCCTCCTGGCTGAGGCTGGCCGAGCGCAGCTGCAGCTCGCGCTCCAGCTCGCGCATGCGCCAGTGGAATTCACGCAGCAGGGCCAGCACCTCGAGCTGCACCGGGCCCTCGTCCAGCACCAGCTGATGCACCAGGGTCTCGGGATGGTCGGCATCCAGGCCGGCGCTGCTGAAAGCCACCTGCAGCTGCAGCATGCGCTGCAGGCAAAGGTCCAGCAAGCCGCGCAGCTCAGGGCTGGCACCCACGGCGCGCGCGCGCAGCTGGGCCCGCGACGAGCGGAAGCGCGCCAGCAGTTCGGCCACGCGCAGCGCACGCGGCAGCGCGGCGGCCAGGCCACGGTCTTCGTCCAGCACATGGTCGGGGCCTTCGCAACTGGTGGCCGCCTGGCGCAGGCTCTCGAAGATGGCCTCGCTGAACTCGCCCGGTATCAGCTTGCTGGCCACGCTGGACTGGGTGATGGGCAGGGCGCCGGCATCGATCAGGCCCATCAGCCATTCGGCCGAGGCCAGGATCTGGGCCTGCAGCGCGAACTGGTTCTGGTGCAGACCGCGCGGATAGCCGAAGCCATCCAGCCGCTCATGGTGGGACAGCACCAGCTCGGCCAACGCCGCGCTGCTGCCCTCCAGGCCACTAAGCACACGCTGGCCAATCACCGGATGGCTGACGATGTGGCGCCATTGCTCGGCTTCCAGCTCACCATCGCGGCTCAGCACATCGGGGGCCAGGTAGAGCTCGCCCACGTCGTGCAGCAGGCCGGCCAGGCCCAGCAGGCGATGGGCATCGATGTCGCCCGGCAGCAGGCGCCGCGCGAGGGCCTTGGCGATCAGGGCCACGCCGACAGCATGGTGCAGGCGCCCGCCCGGCTGGTCGGCATAGACGGTCAGCAAGGATTGCATGGGCCCACTCAGCCGCAGCTTGGCCAGCGACTGCTGGATGGGCAGGGCCCGATCATGCGCGGCCAGGGCGCGCAGCAGCGGATGCTTGTCCAGCAATTGCTCGGCCGCTTCGGCGATCTGCGTGGGAGAGACGCCCTCGGCCGCACCGAGGCAGTCTTCGAGCGGCCGGCTCAGCTTGTGTCGCAGCAGGCGCTCGTGCACATCGGCATCGAGCGCCGCGCCCTTGGCCAGCAGCTTGATGCCATTGCCACTGACGATGTCCTCGGTAACCTCGATCCGATGCGCGGCCGCGCTGGCTACCAGGTGGCCCAGGTAATGCGGATTGACGGCTTCTTCCTGCGCTCTTGTTGTCATCCCAGCTCGCTTGCCGAAGCAGCCCAGGCCCAGGGCCGGCGGATACGGCTGATTGTGGCGAGCGGGGCTGCGGGCGTCCAGCGCCGGCCGAGGCCGTCGCTGGCAGCCTCAGGCAGCCGGCGGATAGCCAGCCTCGCTGAGTGCCGCCGCCAGCTCGGCGCGGCTCTTGCTGCTGCCCTGAACCTGCAGGCTGCGGGCTTCGCGGTCGAAGCTCAGCTGTGCCTTTGCATCCAGCTCGCCCAGCGCTTCGGTGATCGCGGCCACGCAATGGCCACAGCTCATGTCGGGCAGCTTGAATTGCTCCACGGTCGGCTCCATTTGTCACTCCTCAAGACAGGTCAATCAGCCACAGCTTATCCTGCGTCGCCATGAACAGCAGCCCCACCCAGACCTGGACCCTGGCGATTGAAGGGATGACCTGCGCCTCCTGCGTGGGCCGCGTCGAGCGGGCGCTGAAAAAGCTGCCGGGCGTGGACGAGGCCAGCATCAACCTGGCCACCGAGACCGCCACGGTCCAGGCCCAGCGCAGCGTGGCCTTGCCGCAATTGCTGGAAGCGGTCAGCAAGGCCGGCTACCAGGCCCGGCTCGAGGATGATCCGGCCGCGCACCAGACCGGCTGGTCAGCCAGCGGCTGGCCGGTGCTGATCGCAGCCCTGCTGAGCGCGCCCCTGGTCCTGCCGATGCTGGGCCTGCTGGCCGGCCACCACTGGATGATCGACGGCCGGCTGCAACTCGCCCTGGCCGCGCCCGTGCAGTTCTGGCTCGGCGCGCGCTTCTACAAGGCCGGCTGGGCTGCCCTGCGCGCCGGCAGCGGCAACATGGACCTGCTGGTGGCCCTCGGCACCAGCGCGGCCTTCGGCCTCAGCCTCTACCTGCTGCTTGGCGGCGAGCAACACGGTCTCTACTTCGAATCGGCCGCCGTCGTCATCACCCTGGTCCTGCTCGGCAAATGGCTGGAAGCCCGCGCCAAGCGCCAGACCACCGAGGCGATACGCGCGCTGAAGCAACTGCGCCCCGAGACCGCGCACGTGCTGCGCGATGGCCAGGAGCAGGAGTTGCCGATCAGCAAGCTGCGCCTTGGCGACGAGGTGCTGGTGCGCCCCGGTGAGCGCATCCCGGTCGACGGCCTGGTGCTGGAGGGCAGCAGCGAGGTCGATGAATCCCTGATCACCGGCGAGAGCCTGCCGGTGGCCAAGCAGGCGCAGAGCCGGGTGGTGGGCGGCGCGATCAATGGCGAGGGTCAGCTCTTGCTGCGCACCACGGCTCTGGGCGCCGAGTCCACGCTCTCGCGCATCGTGCGCCTGGTGGAATCGGCCCAGGCCGCCAAGGCACCGATCCAGCGCCTGGTGGACCGGGTCAGCGCCATCTTCGTGCCCGTGGTGATTGGCCTGGCCCTGCTGACCCTGCTCGGCTGGGGCCTGGCCAGCGGCGACTGGCAGCAGGCCCTGCTCAATGCCGTGGCCGTGCTGGTGATTGCCTGCCCCTGTGCCCTGGGCCTGGCCACGCCGACGGCCATCATGGCCGGCACCGGTGTGGCGGCGCGGCTCGGCATCCTGATCAAGGACGCCGAGGCGCTGGAACTGGCGGCCCACCTGGACACCGTGGCCTTCGACAAGACCGGCACGCTGACGGTCGGCCATCCGACGCTCCTGAAGCTCGAGCCCACGGCCGGCGAGGACGCGGCGCAACTGCTGCGCTGGGCGGCGGCGCTGCAGTCCGGCAGCGAGCATCCGCTGGCCCGTGCGGTGCTGGACGCCGCCAAGGGCCAGGTCTTGCCTGCGACGCGAAACCTGCGCGCCGTGCCCGGCCGTGGCGTGACGGCCGAGCTGGCCGAGCCCGGCCAGACCCTGCATCTGGGCAGCGCGCGCTACATGACCGAGCTGGGGCTGCAGGCCGAGGTTTCCATGACCGATGGCGCGACCCAGTCCTGGCTCGCCACAACATCACCGCAGCCGCGCCTGCTGGCCCGCCTCGCCTTTGCCGACCAGCTCAAGCCCGGCGCCGCCGAGGCGCTGCGCCAGCTGAAATCGCAAGGCCTGCACACCGTGATGCTGAGCGGCGACAACCAGGCCGCTGCGAATGCCGTGGCCGCCCAGCTCGGCCTCGAGGAAGTGCGCGCCGAGGTCCTGCCCGAGGACAAGGCGCGGATCGTTTCGGAACTGAAGGCCGGCGGCGCCCGCCGCGTGGCCATGGTCGGCGACGGCATCAACGATGCCCCCGCCCTGGCCGCCGCCGATGTGGGCCTGGCCATGGCCACCGGCACCGACGTGGCCATGCAGGTGGCCGGCATCACCCTGATGCGCGGCGACCCGGCCCTGGTGCCGCAGGCGATTGCGCTGTCGCGCGCCACCGTGCGCAAGATCCACCAGAACCTGTTCTGGGCCTTTGCCTACAACGTGGTCGGCATTCCGCTGGCCGCCTTCGGCCTGCTGAACCCGGTGATCGCCGGCGGCGCCATGGCGCTGTCCAGCGTCTGCGTGGTCAGCAATGCCCTGCTTCTGAAGCGCTGGAAGCCTAGGGCTGCTTGAGGAACTCCCGCAGCTCGCGGTCCGAGCGCCGGATGTGCAGCGACAGCCAGTCGCGCAGCACCATGGACAACTGCGCCGCCACCGTCACGCTGCCGGTCTCGTAGCGCTGCCTGAGGTCGTTCAAGTCGGCGATGAACTTGCGGTGCCAGCGCAAGTGCTCCTCCAGCGTGGGGAAGCGCACGCGCGCCATCTCCTGTTCCTCGCGGCGCAGGTGGGCATCGGTGTAGGCGATCAGCTCCTCGAGGATGGGGCCGACCACCTCGCGGCCGCGCCCCTCGCTGGTCGCCGTGTGCAGCGCATTGACCATGTCGACCAGGTGGCGGTGGTCCTGGTCGATGGGACCGCCGGCGTCGATCGCCAGGTCGTCCGCCCATTCGAAGTAGGCCATGTCGGGACTCCCTTCAGGCCGGGCTGAGGCGGAACACGCTGACCGAGTGCTGCAGGCCCTGGGCCTGGCACTCGAGCGACTGGGCGGCCGCCGCCGCCTCCTCGACCAGCGCGGCGTTCTGCTGCGTCACCTGGTCCATCTGCGCGACAGCCTGGTTGACCTGCTCGATGCCCGTGGTCTGCTCACGGCTGGCATGGGTCACCTCGCGCATCAGGTCGGCGACGCGGCGCACGCAGACCACGATCTCGTCCATGGTGCTGCCGGCCTGCTCGACCTGCTGGCAGCCCTGGGAGACGTTCTCCACCGAGGTCGTGATCAGCGTCTTGATCTCCTTGGCGGCGGCCGCCGAGCGCTGCGCCAGCGCCCGCACCTCGCTGGCCACCACGGCAAAGCCGCGCCCCTCTTCGCCGGCACGCGCGGCCTCGACGGCCGCATTCAAGGCCAGGATGTTGGTCTGGAAGGCAATGCCATCGATCACGCCGATGATGTCGGCAATGCGGGTCGAGGACTGGTTGATGGCCTCCATCGTGTGCACCACCTGCCCCACCAGCGAGCCGCCGCGCACGGCCACCTGGGCCGCCGATTCGGCGAGCTGGTTGGCATGCACGCCGCTGTCGTAGTTCTGCTTGACGGTGGCGGCCAGTTGCTCCATCGAGGCTGCGGTCTGCTGCAGGGCGCTGGCCTGCTCCTCGGTGCGCTGAGAGAGGTCCAGGTTGCCGGCCGCGATCTGGCCGGTGGCCGTGGCCATGCCGTCGGCGCCGCTGCGCACCTGCCCGACGATGTCCAGCAGGCTGCGGTTCATCTCGTCGAGCGCCTGCAGCAGCTGGCCGGTCTCGTCGTGGCTGTCGGCAACGATGTGGCTGCTCAGGTCGCCCGCAGCCACCGTGCGTGCCACCTGCACCGCCCGCGCCATCGGCACGGCAATCGAGCGGGTGATCCACCATGCCGCCACCACGCCAATGCAGAGCCCAGCCAGGCCCAGCAACAGCACCAGATTGCGTGCCGTATCGATGTCGGCGCTCAGCACGGCGCTGCTCTGCCCCACCACCTTCTTCTGCAGCGCGGCGAGTCCAGTCACCGGCGCCTGGAGTGCATCAAGCGCAGGCAGCGTCTCGCCCTGAAGCAGTAGCACCGCCTGGTCCTTGTGCCCTTCGTCGACCAACTTGGCCACCTGGCCGAACGAGGCCACGTAGCGCTTGCGAGCCGCCACCAGCTCGGCCAGCAAGGCACGGCCTTCCGGCAGGACCACGAGCTTGTCCAGGGTAGCGAGGGCCTCGTTGATCTGCTGCTTGTTGGATTCGATGTCGGCCTTAACGCGCTGCAGCTGCGCGGCATCGGTGGCCAGCACCAGCTCCATCGTGCGCCGCGCATTGGCGCGGGTCAGCGCATTGATCGCATTGGCCGCATCGGCCTTCACCCAGTCGACCTCGATGAGGTGGGCATTGACGGTCTGCACCACACCGAAGTTGCGGTAGGCCAGCAGGCTCACGCCCAGCAGCAGCATGATCAGAAGGCCGAACCCCAGGCCCAGCCGGGCGCCGATACGCAAGTCTTTCAGTCGCATGGAACTCCCCTGCCGGACTCTGAAAAAGCGTTCCGGCTGCACCGAATGTTCGGCGCCAAGCCCCTGAAAGTCATTGACAGAAATCAGCCGTCCGACCCCCGACCCGCCAGCCCTCTGCGCAAACGCAAGGAATTGCCGGCCGACGGTCTGCTAGGAGCCTGCCGGCGGGTATTTGCAGGGATTGGCTGCGCGCTTGGCCATGATCTTGCGGACCCAGGCGCTCTGGTCTTCAATGGGCGCAAAGGCCTCGGGGTTGGGATAGGCCAGTTGCAGCACCGTGCCCTCCTTCAGCGCCGCTGCGGCAAAGCCCGGCGCCTTGGGATCGGCCACCTCGACGGGGTCGATCACCGCGATCTTCAGCTTGGGCAGGCGGCGCTGCAGCCGCTCGGCCGTGCCGAGGAAAGCGGCCGAATGGAAGTTGCCGTTCAGGTGCAGGACCTTGGCACCCGGCTGCTTCTTCAGCGCCTCGGCAATCGCTTCGGCCATGGTTTCGTCGCGCGCCACCTGAGCGGCGAAGCTGCGTTCGGCGCGTGCCTTGGCCGCTTCCGACATCGCCGCGCCGCCGCCATGCGTGGCGGCGCCAGCCTGGAACTTCATGTACTTGTCGCGATAGGCGCCAGGGCCGACATCGAGCTCACGCGCCACCCAGCTGCGTTCCTCGGGCGTGAAACGCTCCAGCACCGCCAGGCCCTGCTGGCCTATGCAGGAGATCGCCCAGGTCGGCGCCTCGGCCGCGACCACGCTCAAGCCTCGGTCTTTGGCGAACTGGACCAGCGGGCGGTAGGAGGGCCGGTAGTTGTCCCAGGCCCGGCCGTCCTCGACCAGGGCGTTCTCGCCCAGCTTGCCGGCCAGGTAGGCATCAACCACCGGCTGCACGTCGCGCTCGAACTGTTCGAAGGACACGATCATGGCCGGGTGGCGGGCCTGCAGCGCGCGCAAGAGGCGCTGCTGCTGCAGGTGGATGCCGGGGTGGCGGTGGCTCTCGCCGAAGAAGACCACGTCATAGGCCACGAGGCGCTGGGCCAGCTCATCAAGGTCCAGCAGCTTGGGCTCGGCACGGCCGCCGTCGCTCCAGACGAAGGCCGTGTCGTAGAAGTCCTGCAGCGGCTGTTGCAGCCGGAAGGCCTGCTCGCCCTGCTTGTCAAGGCGCTGCGGCGCATCGGCGGCGAAGGCGGTGCAGCTCAAGGCGGCCAACAAGGCCAGAAGGGGCGATCTGCGGACGTGCTTTTTCATGCGAACTCCAATCTGCACAAGGCGCCGATTCCAACACAGCCGGGCTGCCGATAATCGGCCCGGTACCGTTGCCAGCACGAGGATCGCCCGCCATGACCATGAACCTGATCGCCCTGTCCGGCAGCCTGCGCGCCGCCTCCTTCAACACCGCCCTCTTGCGCACCGCCGCCACCCTGTGCCCCGAGGGCGTGACGCTGACGGTGCACACGCTGCACGGCATCCCGCTGTACGACGGCGACCTGGAGGCGCAAGGCGTGCCCGCCGCCGTGACCACGCTGCGCGAAGCGATCAAGGCGGCCGACGGCCTGGTGATCGGCACGCCCGAGTACAACAACGCCATCCCCGGCGTGCTGAAGAACGGCCTGGACTGGCTGTCGCGCCCGCCGGCCGAAGGCAGGTTCTTCGCCGGCAAGCCGGTGGCCATGATGGGCGCCAGCCAGGGCGGCTTCGGCACCATCCAGTCGCAAGACGCGCTGCTGAGCGTGATGCGGGCCTTTGCGGTGGACTTCTGGATGGGCGGCCGCCTGATGGTCTCGCGCGCCCAGAACCTGTTCGATGCCGATGGCCAACTGAGCGACGAGGCGCTGCGCGAACAGCTGCGCGGCTTCATGAAGGGCTTTGCGGCCCATGTGCAGAAGTCCAAGCGAGTCTGACGAAATGAAGCCCCCACGCTCAATGCTTTCGCTGCCCCCCGAGGGGGCGCCTCAGTACCTACGGACGGCCGGGCGGTACTGAGATGGCTCAACTCGAACTGCTCAACGCCCATGAAGGCAATGTCGGCGGCCTGCCGATTCGCCGCGCCCTGCCGGTGGCCGCGCGCCGGCGCGTCGGCGCCTGGTGCTTCCTCGATCACGCCGGCCCTGCCGACCTGACAACCCCGATGCGCGTGGGCCCGCATCCGCACACCGGCCTGCAGACCTTCAGCTGGCTGATCGAGGGCGAGATCCTGCACCGCGACAGCCTCGGCAGCGAGCAGGTGCTGCGGCCCGGCCAGGTCAATCTGATGACGGCAGGGCGCGGCATCTGCCATTCGGAAGAATCGCTGAGCGCGCGCCTGCAACTGGCCCAGCTCTGGATCGCCCTGCCCGAGTCGGAGCGCCATTGCGCGCCGGCCTTCGAGCACTTCCCGCAGCTGCCGCGTTGGCAAGAGGGTGGCTTCGAACTCACCCTCTTGATGGGCAGCGTCAACAGCGCGCAGCACGGCCTGCAGCAATCGCCGGTGCCGGCCCACACGCCGTTGCTCGGCCTGGACCTGGCCTGCGCCGCCGCCGCGCAATTGCAGCTGCCGCTCCAGCGCAGCTTCGAGCATGGGCTGATGGTGCTGGAGGGCCGCCTGAGCGTGCGGATCGACGGCCAGCACGAGACGCTGGAACCGGGCCGCCTGCTCTATGTGCCGCCGGGCGCGAGCGAGGTGCAGCTGCAAAACGAGGGCGCAGCGCGGCTCTTGCTGCTCGGCGGCGAGCCGCTCGACGAGCCGGTGTTGCTGTGGTGGAACTTCGTCGGCCGCAGCAACGAGGAGATGCGCCAATGGGCCGCCGAATGGAACGCCGGCACCGGGCCTTTCGGCGCGGTGCACGGCTATGACGGCGCCCGACTGCTGGCGCCCGATGCCAGCGCGCTGCGGCTGCGCGGCGGCTGAGCCGGCTCAGGCCAGCCGGCCTTCCTGGAAGTCGCGCACCGCCTGCATCAGCTCGGCCTGCGTGTTCATCACGAAGGGGCCGTACTGGGCGATAGGCTCGTTCAAGGGCCGGCCGGCGATCAGGATCGCGCGGGTCGGCTCCTCGCCGGCCTGCACCACGATGCCGTCGCTGCCTGCGGCATTGGCCAGGATGGCCATGCGCTGCTGCGGCACATTCGTTGCACCGATCTTCAGGCTGCCCCGGTAGACGTAGACAAAGGCGTTGTGCGCGGCCGGCAGCTGCTGCTCGAAACGGGCACCGGCGGGCAGGTGCAGGTCCAGGTAGAGCGGCTCGGTATGGTCGCGCTGCACTGCACCGGCCAGGCCATGGCTCTCGCCCGCGATCACCCGCACCTCGACACCTTCGGAGGTAGCCAGCTCCGGGATCTCGGCGGTCGGGATGTCGCGGTACCAGGGGTCGCGCATCTTGTCCTTGCCGGGCAGGTTCAGCCAGAGCTGGAAGCCTTCCATGCGGCCTTCCTGCTGCTCGGGCAGCTCGGAATGGATCACGCCACGGCCGGCCGTCATCCACTGCACGCCGCCCGGGCCGAGCAGGCCTTCGTTGCCGGCCGAGTCGCGGTGGCGCATGCGGCCTTCCAGCATGTAGGTGATGGTCTCGAAGCCCCGGTGCGGATGGTCGGGAAAGCCGGCGATGTAGTCATCGGCCTTGTCCGAGCCAAAGGCATCGAGCATCAGGAAGGGATCCAAGCGCCGCTGCAACTGGTTCGTGAGCACACGGGTCAGCTTCACACCGGCGCCATCGCTGGTGGGCTGGCCTGCGATCAGGCGCTCCACGGGGCGGGCTTGGGTGACGGTGGCAGACATGACGGATCTCCTTCTTGATGCGTTGCGTTGATTAGACCGTAGCGGTTTCAGTGATGGCGGCGATCTGCGCACGGGCGCTGGCAATGCCGGCGGCCTCGGCCTCGGGGCCCATGTTCAGGCCTTCGGCGAACACGAACTGCACGTCGGTCAGGCCCAGGAAGGCCAAAACGGTGCGCAGATAGGGCGTCACGCCATCGGTCGGCAGGTCGCGGTGCACGCCGCCGCGCGTCGTCACCACATAGACCTTCTTGTTCTTCAGCAGGCCTTCAGGACCGGTGGCGGTGTAGCGGAAGGTGACACCGGCGCGGGCAATCGCGTCGATCCAGTTCTTCAGCTGCGAGCTGACGCCGAAATTGATCATCGGGGCGCCGATGACGATGGCGTCGGCTGCCTGCACCTCGGCGATCAAGGCGTCGTTCAGGGCCACGCGGGCTTGCTGCTCGGGGCTGCGAGCCTCGGCCGGGGTGAACAGGGCGCCGAGGGCGGCCTCGTCCATCGGGGGCAGCGGCGTGGCGGCCAGTTCGTGCACGGTCAGCGAACCGGTGTTGTTCTGGGCCTTGAGGGCGGCCGTGATTTCGTCGGCCAGGCGGGTGGACCAGGAGCCCTGACCGTCTTGAACTCGGCGGGCGCTGGAATTGATTTGCAGAATGTTCATGGTGAGCTCCGTTTGCTGGGGTTGTTTCGTCCGTTGCTTGACGATGGACTCACTTTATTGGGAACATCCGTGGCACAGAAGATTTCAAATTGGACATGACTGTTCCACTGATAGAACAATGAGCCTGGACGCCGACGATCTCTTGATGTTTGCCAGGGTGATGGAAGCCGGCAGCTTCAGCCGTGCCGCCGAGCGCCTGAACCTGCCCAAATCCACCGTCTCCCGCCGCATCGCCGCGCTGGAGCAGCGCCTGGGTGAGAAGCTGCTGCAGCGCAGCACCCGCCGCCTGGTGCTGACCGAGTTCGGCCAGGGTGTGCTGGAGCATGCGCGAGCCCTCACGGCCGAGGTGGACCAGGCCCTGGCCCTGGCCCTGCACCGCCAGCAGCGGCCCACCGGGCGGCTGCGCGTGACCATGCCGGCGGATCTGGCGCACCAGGCGCTCTCCGAAATGCTGACCCGCTTCACGCTGGACTACCCGGATGTGCAACTGGAGCTGGACCTCTCGCCGCGCAGGGTCGACCTGATTGCCGAGCGCTTCGACATCGCCGTGCGCATGGGCACGCTGGGCGAGGACAGCCAGCTCGCCGCGCGCCGCATGGCCCTGATGAGCAATGGCCTCTATGCCTCACCCGACTACCTGCAGCGCCACGGCGAACCGTTGCGGCCCGAGGCGCTGGAGAGCATGCACGGCCTGATGATCCTCGGCCGCAACGGCGACCCGATGCCCTGGCAGCTGCGGCGCGGCGAGCCGGCTCAGGAGCAATGGCAGGGCGAGCCAGCCCAGCGCACGCTGATCAATGCCCCCGACATGCTGCTCAAGCTGGCCTGCGCCGGCGTGGGCATCACGGCCGTGGGCGACCACTATGCCCGCCCCTTCGTCGAGGCCGGCCAACTGGTGCGGGTGCTGCCCGACTGGTGCCTGGCGCCGGTGGAATGCTGGGCCGTGTTCCCGGGCCGCAAGCTGATGCCGATGCGCTCGCGCCTCTTCATCGAGGCCATGGCGGCGACGCTCGGCAACTGCTCGGCCTCGGCTTGACGGCAGTCAACCTGCGCCCGGGCGGCCAGGGTCATGATGCCGGCCGACCCATGCGCCCTGCCGGGTCGCTTGCCGTCGTCCCTGCCTACCGTGAAGCCCGCCTCTCCTCGACGTTTCGATGCCACGCTGCAACAGCTGGGCCGCAGCAGCCTGGCCTGGCGCTTTGCCGGCAGCGTGCTCGCCTTCAGCCTCCTGATCACCTTGCTCGCCACCGGCCTCAACCTGGCGCTGGACTACCGCCGCGAGGTGCGTGCCGTCGAGACCCGGCTGCACTGGGTCGGCCAGGCTTTCGGCCACAGCCTGGGGCTCAGCCTCTGGAACCTGGACCAGCGCGATGCCCGCCTGCAGCTGCAGGGCATCCTGCGCCTGCCCGACATCGAATCGGTCCAGTTGCTGGACGAGGCCGGCCAGGCCTTCCTCGAGGACGGCCACCCGCAGGCCCGGCAACGCCTGAGCCAGCGCTTCGAGCTCTACGGCCCGGCCGAGTCGCGCGGCCAGCATGTGGGCAGCGTGCTGATCGCCGGCTCGCTGGACGAGGCGCTGCAACGCGTGGCCGAGCGCAGCTTCACCACGCTGCTGAGCCAGGGCGTGCAGATCTTTGCGCTCTCGGCCTTCATCCTGTTGCTGTTCCACGGGCTGATAGGCCGCCACCTGGCCAACGTGGCCAGCCACCTGCACCAGCTGCGCGCCGAGCGCAGTGCCGCGCCGCTGCGCCTGGGCCGGCGCTGGCGTGCCCGCCGCCATGACGAGCTGGATCTGCTGGAGCAGACCATCAACGAGATGCAGCAGCGGCTGCGCGACTCGCATGCCCGCGTCGAGCTGGCCGCCCAGGTGTTCGAGCAGGCCGGCGAAGGCCTGGTGGTCACCGATGCCGGGCACCGCATCGTCGCGGTCAACCCGGCCTTCACCCAGGTCACCGGCTACAGCGAGGCCGAGGCGCTGGGCCACACGCCGGCGCTGCTGCGCTCGGGCCAACATGAGCCCGGCTTCTATGCCGACATGGCCCGCCAGATCAGCCAGACGGGGCGCTGGGAGGGCGAGATCTGCAACCGCCGCAAGACCGGCGAGCTCTATGTCGAATGGCTGACCGTCTCGACCATCTACGCGGCCGACGGGAGCGTGCACCGCCACATCGGCCTGTTCGTCGACATCACCCGGCGCAAGCAGGACGAGCAGCTGATCTGGCGCCAGGCCAATTTCGACGTGGTGACCGGCCTACCCAACCGCTCGATGTTTGCCGAGCGGCTGCGCCTGGAGCTGGCCAAGTCGCAGCGCAGCAACCAGCCCTTCGCCCTGCTCTTCATCGACCTGGACCACTTCAAGGAAGTCAATGACACCCTGGGCCACAGCGCCGGCGACGCGCTGCTGCATGAGGCGGCCGCACGGCTCCAGCATTGCGTGCGCGAGACCGACATCGTGGCCCGCCTGGGCGGCGACGAATTCACCGTCATCCTCGCGGAGCTCGGCGAGCCTGTTCAGATCGAGCGCATCGCCACCGACATCCTGCAGCAGCTGGCGCGCCCGTTTGCGATTGCGGGCACCGAGGTGTACTTGTCGGCCAGCATAGGCATCACGGTGTTCCCGCTCGATGGCGCGGATGCCGAGCTCCTGATGAAGAATGCCGACCAGGCCATGTACGCCGCCAAGGCCGAGGGCCGCAACCGCTGCCAGTTCTACACGCCGGCCATGCAGGAGTCCGCGCAGCGGCGCATGGCCCTGGCCAGCGACCTGCGCGCAGCCCTGCCGCTGCGCCAGTTCGCGCTGCACTACCAGCCGGTGGTCAGCCTGCTGGATGGCCGCGCCCACAAGGCCGAAGCCCTGCTGCGCTGGCAGCATCCGGAGCGCGGTGCCGTCAGCCCGGCCCTCTTCATTCCACTGGCCGAGGAATCCGGACTGATCCACGAGCTCGGTGACTGGGTGTTCCGCGAGGCCACTGCGTTCGCGGCGCACTTGCGTGCCGCCGGCCACGCGCAACTGCAGATCGCGATCAACACCTCACCGCAGCAGTACAGGGGTGGCGGCACGCTGTTCCAGGACTGGCTGGCCCAGCTCAAGCAGCTCGGCTTGCCGGGCGAGGCCATCGTCATCGAGATCACCGAAGGCCTGCTGATGGACGACCAGGCGGGTACCAACGAGCACCTGCTGCGCTTCCGCGACGCGGGCATCCAGGTGGCGATCGACGACTTCGGTACCGGCTACTCCTCGCTGTCCTACTTGAAGAAGTTCGACATCGATCTCCTGAAGATCGACCAGAGCTTCGTGCGCCACCTGCAACCGGGCAGCGACGACCTGGTGCTGTGCGAGGCCATGATCGCGATGGCCCACCAGCTCGGACTCAAGGTGGTGGCCGAGGGCATTGAGACGGAGCAGCAGCGCGCGCTGCTGGCGGCTGCGGGCTGCGACTATGGCCAGGGCTATCTGTTCGCCCGGCCCATGCCGGCACCCGACTTCGAGCGCTGGCTGGCAGGGCCAGCAGCGCCTACTCGCCGCGGCTGAAGCCGATCTCGACCGTGGCTTCGCGCGGCGAGCTCACCGGCGCGAAGCGCCATTGGTTGACCGCATCCAGCGCGGCCACGGTGAGTTTGCGGTGCGAGCTCTTCAGGGCCTCAGCATTGCGCACCGAACCATCGGGCTGAACCATGAAGCGCACCATCACGGAGCCGCTGGTGATGGTGTTGGCCAGCTGGCGCGGGAACTCCGGCGCCACGCGGTTCAGCAACTGCAACTCGGGCTCCGCTTGCTGAGCCGGGGCTGCAACGGCCGGCGCAGGCACCGGCTCCGAACGCGGCACCGCCAGCGCCACCTGGGGCGGCGGTTCGATCTCACGAGAGGCGACGCTGGTGTTGTCCGACACAGCCACCACGGTGGGCGGCGCTGAGGTTTCGGGCGCGGCATCGACGACCGCCCTGCTGGCGGCCTTGGGCGCCGCGGCCGCAGCCACAGCCACCGGCTTGGCTGCGGGTTTGGGGGCTGCAGCGGCCACCGGCTTGGGCGCGGGTGCCTTGTCGGCATTCATGCGTATCCAGTGGAAGACCTTGTCGGCGTCGCGCTTGGCGCGCTCTTCAGGCGTCAGCGCCGGCTTGGCCGCCGGGGTCACGACAACCGGTGCATTGCTCTGCGCCAAGGCGGCGCCGCACAGGGCCCATGCCAGGCCCAGACCCGTTCCCATGCGAATGCAGTGCTTCATGGCAGCCTCCCCTCGTCGTCGTGGCGTCAATGGAATTTGGCGCTCGTGACGCCTTGCGCGAGCAATTTAGCCAGGGTGGATTGCGCGGACCCACGGGTTTCTCCGGACCCGCTGGGCGCGGCCGTGAAGTCCTGCGCAGACCGGTGGCTATACTCGCGGCTCGCTCCGGGGGGCCCTGCTGTCAAGTCGACGGCGTCGGGCTGAGATGTGGCCAAAGCCACGGACCCGCTGAACTTGATCCGGCCAGTACCGGCGTAAGAAGAGCTTGACGAGATGTAGTACCAGCGGCTGCCTGCCGCCGGCCGTCCGTCATCCGCCCTAACGCCGCCATGGCCAGCCCAGGGCAGACCTCCGGAGTCCACCAGCGACCACCGGAGACGCCATGAGCGACAAGCCCAACTTCGCCGAGCTGCTGCAGCGCAGCCGCACGCCCCTGCCCGCATCGACCAAGACCTGGCTGCGCGGCGAACGCTTCCCCGAGCTGCGCGTGCCGCAGCGCCAGATCTCGCTGACCAACGGCGAGCAGGTCTGCGTCTACGACGCCTCCGGCCCCTACACCGACCCGAACATGCCCATCGACGTGCGCCTCGGCCTGCCCGCCCCGCGCTCGGCCTGGGTCGAGGCCCGGGGCGACACCGAGGCCTACGAGGGTCGCCGCATCGCGCTTCAGGATGACGGACTGCGCGAAGTCGCCCAGCAGCAATCCCTGCGCGCCGGCAGCGAAGGCCTGCAGCGTCAGCCGCGCCGGGCAAGACCTGGCGCCAACGTCACGCAGCTGCACTATGCGCGGCGCGGCATCGTCACGGCCGAGATGGAGTTCGTGGCGATACGCGAGAACCAGCGCCTCGAGTGGATGCGCGAGTACGAGCTGGACGCCGAGCGCGAGAACCGCCTGCGCGGCGACTCGCGCGGCGCCTCCATCCCCAGCCTCATCACCCCCGAGTTCGTGCGCGACGAGGTGGCTCGCGGCCGCGCCATCATCCCGGCCAACATCAACCACCCCGAGCTGGAGCCGATGGCCATAGGCCGCAACTTCCTGGTCAAGGTCAATGCCAACATCGGCAACTCGGCCCTCGGTTCCAGCATCGAGGAAGAGGTGGAGAAACTGGTCTGGGCCACGCGCTGGGGCGCGGACACGGTGATGGACCTCAGCACCGGCAAGAACATCCACACGACGCGGGACTGGATCCTGCGCAACGCCTCGGTGCCCATCGGCACCGTGCCCATCTACCAGGCGCTGGAGAAGGTCGGCGGCGTGGCTGAGGAGCTGAACTGGGCGATCTTCCGCGACACCCTGATCGAGCAGGCCGAGCAGGGGGTGGACTACTTCACCATCCACGCCGGCCTGCGCCTCGCCCATGTACCGCTGACCGTCAAGCGGCGCACCGGCATCGTGTCGCGCGGCGGCTCCATCATGGCCAAGTGGTGCATCGCCCACCACCGGGAAAACTTCCTGCACACGCATTTCGAAGAGATCTGCGAAATCATGAAGGCCTATGACATCAGCTTCTCCCTCGGCGACGGCCTGCGCCCCGGCTCGCTGGCCGACGCCAACGACGAGGCGCAGTTCGCCGAGCTGCGCACGCTCGGTGAGCTGACCAAGCTGGCATGGCAGCACGACGTCCAGACCATGGTCGAGGGGCCGGGCCATGTGCCCATGCACCTGATCCAGGCCAACATGGACGAGCAGCTGAAGCACTGCGACGAGGCGCCCTTCTACACGCTGGGCCCGCTGACCACCGACATCGCCCCCGGCTACGACCACATCACCTCGGGCATAGGCGCGGCCATGATCGGCTGGTTCGGCTGCGCCATGCTCTGCTACGTCACGCCCAAGGAACACCTGGGCCTGCCCGACCGCGACGACGTCAAGCAGGGCCTGATGGCCTACAAGATCGCCGCCCATGCGGCCGACCTGGCCAAGGGTCATCCGGGGGCGCGGGCGCGCGACGATGCGCTGTCCAAGGCGCGCTTCGAGTTCCGCTGGGAGGACCAGTTCAACCTCGGCCTCGACCCCGACACGGCGCGCGAGTTCCACGACGAGACCCTGCCCAAGGACAGCGCCAAGGTCGCGCATTTCTGCTCCATGTGCGGCCCCAAGTTCTGCTCGATGAAGATCACGCAGGAGGTGCGCGAGTACAGCGCGGCCCAGGCTGCGGCGGCCGACGGCATGGCACAGAAGAGCGCCGAGTTCCGTGCCCATGGGGGCGAGCTCTACATCCCCATCAGCGTCAGCACGAGCGCCTGATGGCCCGCATCGCCATTGCCGGCGCCGGCCTCGCCGGCCGCCTGTTCGCCTGGGCCCTGGTGCGGGCCGGTCATGAGGTCGAGGTCTTCGATCCCTCGTCCGGCCCCGCCCCGGCTGGCCCGCCGCGTGCCGCCGCCTTCAGCGCGGCCGGCCTCTTGAGCCCGCTGGCCGAGCAGGACAGCGGCGCCGACACCGCCATGGTGGCGGCCGGCTGGCGCTCGCTGCAGCTGTGGCCGCGCATCTGCGCGCGCCTGCCCGCCAAGGTACGGCTGCGGCGCGAGGGCAGCCTCCTGCTCGCGCATCGCGGCGATGCCGGCGCGGCCCAGCGCGTGCTGCAGCACGTGGTCGGTGCCGTGCCCTTGGCCGAGCCGGCCCTGCGCGAGCTCGAGCCCTCGCTGGCGCCCGGTCTGCTGGCCTGGCGGCTGGAGGGAGAGGGTTTCATCGACCCGCCGGCCGCGCTGGCCGCCCTGCACCAAGCTGCTGCCGCTGCGCGCTGGCATTGGGAGCAGCCGGTCAGCCAGGTGCTGCCACATCGCTTGCTGCTGGCCGACGGCCGCGACATCGAGGCCGACTGGGCCATCGACTGCCGTGGCCTCGGTGCCCGCCCCGCCTTGCCACTGCGTGGCGTGCGCGGCGAGATCCTGACGCTCTCCTTGAGCGACCACGGCCTGCGCCGGCCGCTCCGGCTGCTGCCCCCACGCCACCGGCTCTACCTGGTGCCGCGCAACGAATCGACCCTGGTGCTGGGCGCCAGCGAAATCGAGAGCGAAGACCTGAGCCCGGTGAGCCTGCGCACCGCCGTCGAGCTGATGGCAGCGGCCCACAGCCTGATGCCGGCGCTGGCCGAGGCCCGCATCGCGAATCTCGAGGTTGCCTTAAGGCCGGCGCTGCCCGACCACCGGCCCGAGGTACAGTGCGCACCCGGCCAGTTGCGTATCAACGGCCTGTATCGCCATGGCTGCCTGTTGGGGCCGGCGCTGGTGCAAGAGCTGCTCACAAGAAGCGGGCTCGGCACCTTGGAGGAGGAATCGTGACTACGAGCAAAGAACCGCACATCGAGATCCGTCTCGATGAGGCGCCGTTGCGCCTGGGCGCCGGCACCACCCTGGCCGGCCTGATCAGCCAGCTGGGCCGCGAACCCACCGGCGTGGCCACGGCCCGCAATGGCGAGTTCGTGCCGCGTGATGCGCGTCATCACACGGTTTTGCGCCATGGCGACCAGGTGCTGCTGTTCAAGCCCATCACGGGAGGCTGAGGATGAGCCCTACCGATGTCTTGACCATTGCCGGCGTCAGCCTGAGCAGCCGCCTGCTGCTCGGCACGGCCGGCTATCCCAGCCCGGCCGTGCTCGGCGCGGCCATCCAGGCTTCGGGCAGCCAGCTCGTGACCCTGGGCCTCAAGCGCACCGTCCAGGGCGGCGACAACGGCTTCGTGGACCTGGCCCTGCAGGCAGCCCGCGCGCAAGGCGCGCACCTGCTGCCCAACACCGCCGGCTGCCACACGGCGCGCGAGGCCGTGCAACTCGCCTGCATGGCGCGCGAGCTCTATGGCACGGCCTGGGTCAAGCTCGAGGTGATAGGCGATGCCCACACCTTGCAGCCCGATCCGTTCGAGCTCCTGGAGGCGGCACGCAGCCTGGTCAAGCTCGGGTTCACGGTCCTGCCCTACTGCACCGAAGACCTGGTGCTGTGCCGCCGCCTGCTCGATGCCGGCTGTGCCGTGCTGATGCCCTGGGGCGCGCCAATTGGCTCGGGCCAGGGGCTCTTGAATCTGCCGGGCCTGCGCACGCTCAGGGAGCGCTTGCCCGACGCCACCCTGATCATCGACGCCGGCCTCGGCGCCCCCTCGCAGGCGGCCCAGGCGCTGGAACTGGGCTTCGACGCCGTGCTGCTGAACTCGGCCGTGTCCCAGGCCCGCGACCCGGTGGCCATGGCCGGCGGCTTCGCCGAAGCCGTGCGCGCCGGCCGCACGGCCTACCGCGCCGGGCTGATGGCGCCGCAGGACTTTGCGCGCGCCTCGACGCCGGTCAGCGGGCATGCGTTCTTGTTGGGAGAAGCACAATGAGCGTCTCGCAAACAGCGTGCCTTCGGGCCGAGCGCAGGGCCGCTCCCAAGCCGGCCCCCGCCACCGGCCAGAGGCCGATGGCACTCTGGCCGTCCAAGCTCGCGCAGGCGAGCTTGGAGCCGCGGCCATCGTTCCCCTCGGGGGATCGGTCAGCGTACCCGCTGAGCGAGGGGCTCACATGACTTGGACGAGGGAGCCCCATCCGCCCATCGTCTGGAGCATCGCCGGCAGCGACAGCGGCGGCGGCGCTGGCCTCACGGCCGACAGCGGCGCCGCCAAGGCCCTGGGCGTGCACCTGTGCCCGGTCGTGGCGGCGGTCACGGCGCAGAACTCCTGCGGCGTCAGCGCCATCTGCCCGCTGCCGGTGGTGCAGATCGAGGCCCAGCTCGAGGCCCTGGCGGCCGACCTGTGGCCGCGTGCCATCAAGACCGGCCTGCTCGGCTCGGCCGCCACCGTGCAATTGGTGGCGCAGACGCTGGACCGCATGCGCAGGGACGACCCCGGCCTCCCGCTGGTCGTCGACCCGGTGCTGGGCGCCAGTGCCGGCGGCCTGAGCTTCGGCAACACGGCCATGCTGCAGGCCCTGCGCGAGCAGCTGCTGCCGCGCGCCAGCCTGATCACGCCCAACCGCCAGGAGGCCGAGCGCCTGCTGGCCCTGCCGCCGCAGACCCACAGCCTGCCCGAGCTCGCCGCCAGGCTGCGCGAGGCCGGTGCCCGCGCCGTCTGCATCACCGGCGGCGATGATCTCTCCACGCCCGCTGGGCAAGACCTGGCCCTTGACTACCTCGACAGCGACCTGGCCAGCGGCTGGCTGGCCAGCCCGCGCCTGCCGGCCAGGCATCACCACGGCACCGGCTGCACCTTCGCCAGCGCGGCAGCGGCGGCGCTGAGCCGCGGCTTCGCCCTGCCCGATGCCGTGGTGCTGGCCAAGATGCTGACCTGGTGCGCCGTGCGCGACGGCCATGCCGCCGGCCGCGGGCCCGGCCCGGTGCGCGCCCGAGCGAGCTTCGTGCTGGAGCCCGGCGCCATGCCGGTGATGAGCTTCGGCCCCGAACTCGACCCGCTGGCGCCAGCGCGCTGGCTGCATGTGCTGCGCTATCCCGCCGAACCGGTGGAGCTGGGCCTCTACGGCTTGTGCGAATCGGCCGCGCGGGTCGTGCAGCTGGCCGAGGCCGGCGTGCCTCAGATCCAGCTGCGCATCAAGGCCCCGGCCAGCGATGACGCGCTGGCCGAAGAGATCCGCGCCGCGCTGCTGGCGGTGCAGGGCCGCAGCAGCCGGCTCTGGATCAACGACCACTGGCGTGCCGCCGTGCTGGCCGGCGCCCGCCACCTGCACCTCGGACAGCAGGACTGGGCCGCACTGCGTCCGGACGAGCAGCGCTGGCTGCTGGACAGCGGCATTGCGCTGGGCCTGTCCAGCCACAGCCTGTGGGAGCTGGCACGGGCACGGGGCCTGGCGCCAAGCTACATCGCCTGCGGCCCGGTCTGGCCCACGACAACCAAGGACATGCCCTGGCATCCGCAGGGCATGGACAACCTGGCCTGGTGGTCGCTGATGGCCGGCCGGCCGGTGGTGGCGATTGGCGGTGTGCTCGCGCCCACCCAGGCCCGCGACTGCGCGGCCGCCGGGGCCTCGGGCGTGGCCCTGGTGCGCGGCCTGGACTCGGCCCTGGCCACCCTGCCCGAGTACCAGAACGCCTGGGTCAGCGGCCGCGTGCTGGCCCGCCCGGCCCAGCGCCCGCCGCAGCCCAGCCTGGCCGAAGAGGCCTGAAGGCGCAATGGCTTTTCAGGCCGGGTGCACCCGCACCTGCGGCCAGCGCTCGGCGTAGCGCTTTTGCGCCAGGCGCTGGCGGTAGGTCTCGCTGCTGACGCGCTGCGGGTTGCGCCGCACCACGCAGCCGAACAGATCATCCAGCCCATGCGGCGCGATCACCTGGATCTCGTCGCGCTCATCCAGCCACAGGCCCACGGCCGTGGCGTACTCGGGCCAGCAGGCCACCGATTCTTCAAGCGACTGCAGCGGCGCCACGGCATGGCCGAAGTGCGCCTCGAACCACAGATGGACCCGCGCCTGGTTGCAGACCTCCCAGGGCAGTTCGGGGCAGACCGCTTGCAGGCGCTGCTGCAAAGCCTGCTCCGACCCGGCCTGCATCGAATGGGCATCGAAATACACCAGGTCCACGTCGGCCAGCTCCGGCCGCCCGCTGCGGCCATGCAGCGAATCCCACACCAGGTTGCGCACCGCCCCCGCGCCTATGCACCAGGACGAGAGACCCAGGCTGCGGGCGGCGCGCAGGCCTTCCATCAGCCAGGGCGATTGCAGGGCCAGCGCGCGCAGGCGCTCTTCATGGACGGACATCGGGCCAGGTGCTGGTGGGGCGGCAGGTTTCAAAATTTCAGCGGCAGATCAGCGGTGTTGATCGAGGAGCACAGGATTGCCGTCGGGGTCGACGACCACCAGGCTTGCGGGGCCGCTCGTGCCCTCGTCCGCCTCGCTCGCCAGGTGCAGGCCTGCCGCCTTCAGCTGGCGCTGGATCTCGCGCACATCGGTGAACGGGTCCACCGCCTGCGCGTCCTGGTTCCAACCGGGGTTGAAGGTCAGCACGTTCTTCTCGAACATGCCCTGGAACAGGCCGATCACGTGGGGGCCGTTCTTGAGTATCAGCCAGCGCTGCGTTGCATTGCCGCCAAAGGCCTTGAAGCCGAGCTTCTCGTAGAAAGCCTGCGACGCGGTGATGTCCTTGACCGCCAGGCTGATGGAAAAGGCGCCGAGTTCCATGGGCTGCTCCTGTCTGCTTGTGTTGGGCAAGGCGCGAGCATGCCAGGCCCGCAAGGCGCTGAACAGGCAAGTCCCGGTGCAGCGGCGCTGCCTTCTTACGGGGACTAGCGCCGCGTGTAGCGCCCGTCGAAGGCCACGGTCCATTCGCCGGAGGGGCCTGTCGACTCCCACAGCTGGCGCACGCTGCCATCGGCCTGCGGCGTCCAGCTGATGCGGTGGCGGGTCACTTTGCCGTCGCCACCGGTGGTCTGGCCTTCCAGCACCATGCGGCCCTCGCGCAGGCCGCCCTCGAGCACCAGCAGCAGGCCGCTGGAGTCGACCCAGGTCTGGTGCCAGAGCTTGCGGGGCGCATCGTAGATGTTGAAGCTCTCGCCGCTGTAGCCGCGCCCCGTGTCATAGCGCTCATGCAGCACGCAGCCGCCGATCTCGCGCTTGATGGAGTTGGTACCGGCCAGCTTGCCGCCGGCCACATGGACATTCCATTCACCCAGCCAGAAGTCGAAGGCGCGGTGTTCCGCGCCCTCGCAGGCAGGGGCTGCAGGCTGGGCGCCTGCCATCGATGTGAGGCTCATGGCCAGGACTCCCAACAAGCTGACGATCGCTTTGCGCATGAAGATCTCCGGCCCCCGGGCATGCGCGAGGGCCGGCCCAGCATGCCAGGACGGCCCGGGCCTGACCAGTCTCAGAAGCTCAGCACGAACAGGCCGCCGCCACCCAGCGGCCGCAGGCAGCGCACCGTGCCGCCCATGCCGTGCACGAGGTTGCGCACCACGGCGAGGCCGATGCCGGAGCCGCCCGGGCGGGCGCTGAAGAAGGGCAGAAAGATGTCGGCTTCCAGGCCCGGCGGCACGCCGGGGCCGTTGTCCTGCACGCTGATCTGCAGGCGGCCGCCGCGCACCTGGCGGGCGCTCAGCTGCAGGCTGGGCGCGGCCAGGCCGGCGGTGGCATCGGCGGCGTTCTTGATCAGGTTCAGCAGCACCTGCTCCAGCTGGCCGGCATCGGCGCGCAGGCTGAGCGTGGCTTCGTCGAGCTCGAAGCGGGCCGTGCCGCCGCGCGCGCGCCAGCTCTCGCCGACCAGGGCCTCCAGCCGGTCCAGCAAGGCGCGCAGCTCTACCACCTCGAAGCGGGGCTCGGGCCAGTCGCTGACCTGGCGGTAGTCGGTGACGAAGCGGGCCAGCGACTCGGCACGCCGGGCCACGGCCTCCAGCGCCAGCGTGAGATCGGGATCGGGCGCATTGGACTCCGCCACCAGCTCCTGCGCGGTGCGCGAGAGCGAGGCGATGGGCGTCAGCGAGTTCATGATCTCGTGCGTCAGCACATGCACCAGCTGGCGCCAGGCGCGCAGCGTCTCGGCCTCCAGCTCGCTTTCCACCGGCATCAGGGCCAGCAGGCGTGTCTGGGCGCCGGCCAGGTTCAGGGCACTGCCGGCCAGCAGCCAGCGCTCGCTGCCCCGCTCGGTGGCCACGCGCAGGAGCTCATGGCCGGCAGCGCCCCGGGAGGCCGCGAGACGGGCCAGCAGCTCGCTGCGGTCCAGCGCGCCGCCGGGGGCGATCAGCCGGTGGGCCCGGGCATTGAGCGGCTTCACCTCGCCACCGGCGGACTGCGTCCACAAGGCCACGGGCACCTGGGCCAGCTGGCTCTCCAGCAGCACCAGGCGCTGGGCCTGGCGCTCGCTGTCCTCGGCAAAAGCGGGGAGCGGGGCCGCCGCAGCCGGCCCCGCCCGCAGGCCGGCGAGGCCACGCCAGGCGAGCAACAATCCGGCCAGCCCCAGCAGCAGGGCCAAGGCCAGCCAGCGCGGCGCATCTGCCCAGCGCGTGGCGCCCACGGCGGCCAGCATCAGCAGCAGGCTGCCCAGCGCGACCTGGGCACGGCGGCGACGGGTCAGGCGCTCAAAGTCCATGCTTTTCCATCCGCCGGTACAGCGCCGCGCGGCTCAGGCCCAGCAGGCGCGCGGCCTGGCTGATATTGCCCTGCGATTCGTGCAACGCCTCGTCCAGCGCCGCCCGCTCACGCTCGTTCATCGAGGCCATGCGGGGCATGACGTCAGCGGCGGCCGGCGGTCCCTGCAAGGAGAAATCGGCGGGCTCGAAGCGCGCGCCGTTCGCCAGGATCACGGCCCGCTCGCAGGCATGGCGCAGCGCACGCACATTGCCGTGCCAGTCGTGGCGCTGCAGCGCTTCCAGGGCCGCATCGGACAGCGGACGCGGCGGCTTGTCGTACTGGGACGCGTATTTTCCAAGGTAGTGATGGGCCAGCAGCGGAATGTCATCGCGCCGCTCGCGCAGCGGCGGCACGCGCAAGACGATGGTGTTGAGCCGGTACAGGAGATCGGGCCGGAAGCGCTGCGCATCGAACAGCTCGCGCTCGCTCAGGTTGGTGGCGCTGACCACGCGCACGTCGATGGCCTCGGCCCGGTCCGCGCCGAGCGCCGTGACCTCGCGACGCTCCAGCGCGGTCAGGAGCTTGGCCTGGTGCTGCAGCGGCAGGTTGCCGATCTCGTCCAGAAAAATCGTGCCGCCCTGCGCCGCCTGGAAGCGGCCGGGCCGGTCCGCGCGCGCATCGGTGAAGCTGCCGCGCCGATGGCCGAAAAGCTCGCTCTCCAGCGTCGTCTCGGGCAGGGCGCCGAGGTCCACGGCCAGAAAGGCTTGGCCCGCCCGCCGGGAGCGGGCATGGATCTCCTGCGCCACCAGCTCCTTGCCCGAGCCCATCTCACCCAGCACCAGCACATTGGCCTCGGTGGGCGCGACGCTGGCGATCAGGGCGCGCAGCTCGCGCATGGACGCCGAGTCGCCGAGCAGCAGGCTGTCGCTGCTCGCCGCCGCACGCGGCTGGCGGCTGGCCAGTGCGGCGTTGACTGTGGCCACGAGCTTCTGGTTGTCCCAGGGCTTGGTGATGAAGTCGAAGGCGCCGAGCTTCAAGGCCTGCACCGCCAGGTCGATCTCGGCATAG
This sequence comes from Pelomonas sp. V22, assembly GCF_030014915.1. GTDB lineage: Bacteria > Pseudomonadota > Gammaproteobacteria > Burkholderiales > Burkholderiaceae_C > JAUASW01. The sequence goes on along the minus strand of NZ_JAGIXS010000006.1, from coordinate 116,262 downwards.
GCGGTCATCATGACCACGGCCGGCGCATCGTTGCGGCTCAGCACCTGGCGCAAGAGCCGCAGGCCCTCCTCGCCATCGGAGCGGCCGGGCGTGAAGTTCATGTCGAGCAAGAGCACATCGGCCGGGCCGCGCTCCAGCTGCGGCAGCAGCTCGGCCGGGCGGTTCAGCAACTCGACGCTGCCGAAGCGACGCCGCAAAAGCAGGCGCGCGGCAGTGCCCACGTCGGGGTCGTCGTCGAGCACGAGGATGCGGGCGTCTGTCATCGGAGCGCGACCATAGCAGGGCCGGCGCGGCGGCGGCAATCGACTGTCCGGATCCGGACAGTAGCCCCTGTCCGGGAGCGGACAGCATGCCCATCCACCGAGGCCAAGTGCCTGATCCGCCAGGCCTTCAACGCTGGCCCGGTATTTGCACAGAACACCGGCATGAGCCTCCATCTCCCTTCACTCTCCCGCCAGCTGCGCGTGGGCTGGCGCCAGCTGATCAGCGACCCGGGCTATGCCGCCATCGTCGTGATCGGCCTGGCCGTCGCCATTGCCATGACGGTGCTGGCCGGCGCCTTTGCGCGCGACAAGCTCTGGACCGACGCCGCCTTGCCCGATGCCGACCGCCTGATCAGCTTTGAATGGCGGGTGCGCGGCCCCGGCGGCCGGCACAGCGAATGGTTCGATTCGGTGCCGGCCGGCGCGCTGGCCCAGGGCCTGAAGGACAGCCATGCGCCGCTGCAGGCCATGGCCCGTGCGCGCAATGTGCAAGTGGGTCTGCGGGCCGGCCAGCGGGCCGCGCAGATGCAGGTGGTGCTGGCCGATCCGGCCTTGCCCGAGCTGTTCCCCATCCAGGTGCTGGCCGGCGACCTGAAGGCGGCGCTCGCCAGCCCCGAAGGCCTGGCCCTCACGGAGGCGGCGGCCGAGCGTCTGTTCGGCAGCCGCCGCGAGGTGCTGGGGCGCCAGGTGCAGGTCTATGGCCAGGGCCCGGAGGGACCGTTCGAGATCACCCTGACGGTCCAGGCCCTGCTGGCCGAGCCCAGCCGCAACAGCATGCTGGGCCGCTACGAGGTGCTGGCCGGCTTCGGCTCTCCGCCGGCCCGGGCCGCCGAGGCCCAGATGCTCAACTGGTGGTGGGGCGGCTCCTCACTGTTCGCCAAGCTCGCGCCCGGCGCCACGCCCACCGAGCTGGCCGAGCGCGCGCAGGCCCTGCTGGACGCCCAGCCGCTGCCGCCGCAGATGCCGGCCGACTTCCTGGCCGGCGGCGGCAAGGCCGGCTACTTCCGCGCCATCACGTTCAGCGAGTACGGCTGGCGTGGCGCCGGCAGCCCGCTGCGCCGTCTTCAGATGCTGAGCCTCGGGGTGGCAGCGCTGGCGGCGCTGCTGCTGGCGGCCATCAACTTCGTCAACATCTCCAGCGTGCGCACGCTGCGCCGCCAGCGCGAGATCGGCCTGCGCAAATCGTTGGGCGCCAGCGCCCGGCAGTTGACGGCCCAGTTCCTCGGTGAAGCCGCGCTGGTGGCCCTGCTCTCCGGCGCCCTGGGCCTGCTATTCGCCTGGTGGGCCGCGCCGGGCTTCGAGAGCCTGGTCGGCCATCGCTTCGACACCCCGCTGCTGGGCCTGGGCAATATCGCGGGCGTCGCTGTCCTGTGCCTGCTGCTGGGCCTGCTGACCGGTGCGCCGCTCGCCGGCATCGCCCTGCGCGTGCCCTGCGCCGCCTCGCTGGCCGGTCGCCAGCACAGCGAGGGCCCGGCCGGACGCTGGCTGCGCCGCGGCCTGACCCTCCTGCAGTTTGCCGCTGCCGCCGCCCTGGTGGCCCTGGCCTGCACCGTGCTGTGGCAGAACGAGTATGCGGGCCGCCGCGATCTGGGCATCCAGGTCGATGGCCGGCTGGCCTTCGACCTGCCGCAGGGCCGGGGCGACGAGGAGTACCCGGCCCTCTGGCAGCGCCTGCAACGCCTGCCGGGCGTGCAGGCGGTGACCAGCAGCCGCGACATCCCGGGGCGCAACTTCATGTCCAACGTCGCCGAGTTCAAGACCACTCGGGGGCCGGTGTCGCTGCGCGTCGGCAACGAGGTAGGCCCCGGCTTCTTCGAGTTCTACGGCGTTCCCCTGGTGGCCGGCAGGCTCTCCAGCGACCACCTGGCCGAAGACAAGCAAGGCGTGGTGCTGGAGCGCTCGGCCGTGGCCGCGCTCGGTTTCGCCAGCCCGGCGGCCGCCATCGGCCAGACGCTGGATGGCGCGCGCTACTGGGAGGCGCCGCGTCAGGTGGTGGCCGTGATCGAGGACATCCGCCTGGAGAGCACTCGGGAGCCGCACCAGCCCGCGCTGTTCGAGCCCCGCACCGGCCGCCTGGGCACGGTCAGCCTGCGCAGCAGCGACCCGGCCGCCACCCGCGCCGCGCTGGCTCCGCTGCTGCAGCAATGGGCCGGCGACACGGTCGTCGAGACCCTGACCGTCGCCCAGCAGCTGGCGCGCCAGTATGAGGACGACCGGCGCCTGGGCTGGCTGATCGCCACCGCAGGCGGTATCGCCCTGCTGATGGCCAGCGTCGGCATCTATGCCCTGGCCACCTACACCTTGCGCCTGCGCACCCGCGAGATCGTGCTGCGCAAGCTGCATGGCGCCGGCCATGGCGCCATCCTCGCGCTCCTGATGCGCGAGTTTGCCGCCGTGGTGCTGGCCGGCTGCGCGCTGGGGCTGCCGCTGGCCTGGTGGGCCGGGCAGCTCTATCTGCGCGAGTTCGTGGCCCAGGCGCCGCTGGGCCCGTGGCCGCTGGTGATGGCCATCGTCCTGCTGGGTCTGCTGACCGCCCTGTCCACGCTCAGGCAGTTGCGGCGGGCCCTGGCGCTGCGGCCTGTGCTGGCCCTGCAATGACGATGAGCGTCAGCCCCCTGCATCCGCCGCCCCACAGCGGCGCCGCGATGGACCGGCCACTGACCAGCCGGCCGCGCTGGCAGCGCCGCGCCGCGCTCGCGGCAGGCGGCGCCAGCTTGCTCGGCCTGCTGCTGTGGCAGGGCCTGCCGCTGCTGTCGCTGGGCGCGCCGGTGCGCCTGTCCGACGTGGACTTGAGCACGGTGCAGGCCGGCCAGTTCCGCGACGACCTGGTCAGCCGGGCCAGCGTGGCGCCCCTGCAATCGGTGCTGCTGGATTCGGTCGAGGACGGCCGGGTCGAGTCCGTGCTGGTCAATGACGGCGCCACGCTGACGCGCGGCCAGCTGATGTTCCGGCTCTCCAGCCCGCAGCGCGAGCAGGAGCTGCTGGCCCGTTCGGCCGAAGTGGCCCAGCAGCTGGCCAATCTCTCCAGCCTGCGCTCGCAATGGATGGCCGCGCGGGCGGCGCAGCGCCGCGCGCTGACGCAGGCCGAGTTCGAGCTGGCCGCCGGGCGCCGCAACCACGGGCGCACGGCCGAGCTCGCGAACGCCGGCTTCGTGTCGCCGGCAGCACTGCAAGAGTCGGCCGAGCTGCTGGCGCAGCAGCAGCGCCTGCTGGCCCAGCTCCAGGCCGACGGCGCCGCCGAGCTGGCCACGCGCGAGCAATCGCTGCGCGAGATGGAGCGCGCGGTGCAGGGCTTGGAGCGGCGCCTGCAGTCCCAGCGCGCCAGCACCGATGCGTTGAGCGTGCGCGCACCGGCCGACGGCCGCCTGACCGGGTTCAGCCTGCAGGTGGGCGAGACCGTCCACCCCGGCGCCCGCCTGGGGCGCATCGACAGTGCCGCGAACTTCAAGTTGGTCACCCGGGTTGACGAGTTCTACCTGGGCCGCATCGCCGTCGGCCAGCCCTCCAGCGTCGAGCTCGGCGGCCAGGTCCATGCGCTGAGCGTGGCCCGCATCGACCCCCAGGTCAAAGACGGCCGCTTCAGCGTCGAGCTGGGCTTCGACGCCGCGCCGCCGGCCCTGCAGGTGGGCCAGAACCTGGATTGCCGGCTCGCGCTGGGCGCGAGCAGCCCGGCCCTGCTGCTGGGCGACGGCCCCTTCTACGTCGAGAGCGGCGGCGCCTGGGTCTTCGTGCTCGATGCCGCCGGCCGCGAGGCGCAGCGCCGCCCCGTGCGCCTGGGCCGGCGCGCCGCCGGACTGATCGAGGTGCTGGGTGGCCTCGCGCCCGGCGAGCGCGTCATCATTTCAAGCTACCGCCCCTTTGCCACGGCGCAAAGCCTGCGCCTGCAACCCTGAGCTTCAGAAAGAGAACCCCATGTTCAAGATCCGCAATCTCTCCAAGACCTACCAGACCGGCGAGGTGGAGACCACGGCGCTGGACCGCATCCACCTCGACATCGAGGCCGGTGAGTACCTGGCCATCACCGGGCCCTCGGGCTGCGGCAAGTCCACCTTGCTCGGCATCCTCGGCCTGCTCGATGCGGCCAGCAGCGGCGAGTACTGGTTCGAAGGCCAGAACGTGGCCGGCTGGAGCGAGGCCCGGCTCAGCAAGCTGCGCCGGGGCCGCATCGGCTTCGTGTTCCAGAGCTTCAACCTGCTCGACGAACTGAGCGTGGCCGAGAACATTGCCCTCGCGCTGGAGTACGGCGATCTCTCGGCGCGCGAGCAGCGCCAGCGCGTCGACGAGGCCATGGCCCGCCTCGGCCTCAGCCACCGCGCCGGCCACCGGCCCTCGCAGCTCTCCGGCGGCCAGCAGCAGCGCGTGGCCATCGCCCGCGCCATCGTGGCCCGCCCCGCCCTCTTGCTGGCCGACGAGCCCACCGGCAACCTCGACAGCCTGCACGGCGAGGAGGTGATGCGCATCCTGCGCGAGCTCAACGACGAGGGCACGACGCTGGTGATGGTCACGCACTCCGAAGCGCATGCGGCACAAGCCTCGCGCAGCCTGAGGCTGCTGGACGGGCGGGTGCTGGTGGATGCGCTGGCGGCCTGAGCGCCAGGCTCAGGGCTTCCTCGACAGCCGCGCGGCCAGGAAGATCTCCGCCAGCCTGTGCGCCTCGGGTGCCAGCGCCTTCAGGTCCTCCTGACCCTTGTTCATCATCACCGCCACCACCATGCCGTACTCGGGAAAGATGGCGAAGTACGAGGTGCTGCCGACGGCCGTGCCATGGTGGCTGAGCATGCGGGTCTTGACCTGCCCATCCAGCAGCTCCCGGCCCTCGGCCACGCGCATGCCGAGCGCATAGCCCTGCGGGTTGGGCTTGCCGTTCTTCAGCGGCTGCACCGTCAACAGCTGCGCGCGGCTGGCCGGGCTGAGCAGTTCGCCCTCGAACCAGGCACGGCCCAGCAGCAGCATGTCGGACGGCGTGGACAGCATGCCGCCGGAGGGGTAGCGGATGCTGTTGTCCACCGGATCGGCCGGCTTGTAGCGGCCCTCGGCCACCTCGTAGAAGGCGGCACGGTGCGGGTCGACGGCGGCCTTGATGTCGAACCCGCTGTGGCTCATGGCCAGGGGGCCGAACACCGACCGGGTGACGAACTCGGTGTACGGCTGATGGGCCGCCACCTCGATGGCCGCCCCGGCCAGGTTGGCGCCGTAGCTGCTGTAGCGGAAGTCTTCGCCCGGCGTGAACAGCAACGGCCGCTGCGTGAAAACGGCCAGCGCCTCGCGCACGCCCGTGAAGTGGCGCTGGTTGCGGTGCTCCCAGATCGGGAAGCACAGGCAGAAGCCATAGTCCGGCACGCCGGCCCGGTGGCTGATCGCCTGCCGCGTGGTGACGGCCTCGTAGGCGGCCGGCAGCTCGGGCAGGTAGGTGCGCAGCGGTTGGTCGATGTCGATGCGGCCGTGCTCCATCAGGAGGCCAAGGGCGAAGCCATTGACGGCCTTGGAGGTGCTACCCAGCCGAAAACGCGTCTCCAGGTCGACCGGCGTTTGCGCCTCCAGATCCGCCATGCCCACGGCGCCGGCCCAGACGCGCTGACCATTCACCATCACGGCGGCCGACAAGGCCGGCGCATCGAGCTGCCGACGTGACTTCAGGAGCGCGGCATCGGCCGCGGCCGCCGGGTCCTGCCAGGCGGGGTCGGCCCAGCGCACCGCCGGCTCGGCCTGGGCCGGCCAGGTCTGCCAGCCAAAGCTGTAGCCCAGCACCGGCTCGAACATCCGGAGCAGGATCCAGGCTGCGACAGCAACGGCCGTCCACAGCAGGGCGCGCCGGCGCCACGGCTTGAGGCTCGAATTCATGAAGCGTCCTTAAAGAGGCGGCGGCGCGCCATCGCGCCAGAAGAAGACCTCGTCGACCTTGCGGCCAAACAGGTGGGCCAGTCGCATCGCCAGCTCCAGCGACGGCGCATAGCGGCCGCCCTCCAGCGCCACGATGGTCTGGCGGGTGATGCCGACGGCGCGGGCCAGGGCGTCCTGCGTCATCTCGCCATGCTCGAAGCGCAGGCGGCGCAGCTGGTTGTCGACCGGCGTGGCCGGCGGCGGCTTGGCCGCGCTCATTGAAGTTGCTCCAGTGCGGCCTCGCGCCGGTACAGGCGCAGCTGTGCGGCCTCATGGAAGGCGCAGGCCAGGGTCAGGATCAGGATCAGCAGGTGGGCCAGCAGCGGCTGGTTGAACTGGGCCACCACCGTGTGCTCGCCAAAACCCAGCGCCAGTATCAGCAGCACCAGCAAGCCCAGCAGCGCGTACCAGGCCGCGCTCAGGGCCTGGGCGGCAAACAGGCGGTCGCGCTCATCGCGCAGCGGCGCCGGGTCGCGGGCCATCTGCCAGCTCAGCCAGGCGCCGAGTATCAGCGTCCAGTTGTCGACCGCCAGCGCATGGCCGCTCGGGCCATGCATGTCGAGCTGCGGCCCCAGGCGCCAGAGCAGGCCCGCCAGATGGCCGGCGAGCAGGCTGTAACAGAGCAGGCCGTGCCAGCAGCCGCGCTCGATGGACCCAGGCCCATGCTCGCTCCGCTGCCAATGACGGCGCGCCAGCGCGGCGCTGGCCAGCATCAAGGCCAGGCTGATGAAGCCGGGGCGCAGCGGCAAGGCCGACAGCACGCCACTGGCCAGCAGGCCGCCGGTGAGCAGGGACAACAAGGCCAGCAGGAGGATTTGAGGCATATGTCTGGTAAACCGGATTCAATGTCCGGTTTACTATACATATCAAAACCAGGGCCGACAAGCACTTGCCTCCGGTCAGGCTCAGCGTTTCAAGAGACGGGGGTCAGTCTGCGTCGGCCTCGGCCAGCAAGGCCTGGCAACGCTCTTCGTGCTGGGCGATCTCGGCCAGCGTGACCTCGATGTCGTCGAGCTGCTGCTCCAGCTGGCGGCGGTGCTGGGCCAGCACGTCGAGGAAGGCCTTGAGCTGCGGCACGGCGCCGCTCTCGGAGTCGTACATGTCGACCAGCTGCTTCACTTCCTGCAGCGAGAGCCCGAGGCGCTTGCCGCGCAGCGTGAGCTTCAGGCGGGTGCGGTCGCGGTGGGTGTAGACGCGGTTGCGGCCGGCGCGGGCCGGCTCCAACAGGCCCATGTCCTCGTAGAAGCGGATCGCGCGGGGCGTGATGTCGAACTCGGTCGCCAGCTCGGTGATGGTGAACAAGCGGCCCTGGCTTTCAGGAGCCTGCGCGGGCGAGGACGAGCGGGTCGCTTGGGGCATGGCTACACTGGCCTGACTAACGTTGACGTAAACGTAAGTCTAAGGCAGTCCCGACCATGGCCAATCCGCGCGAACACGAACTCGACTATCCGCTGGGCGATGCCCTGCCGGCCCCCGGCCAGGTGCTGGACGTGCAGCCCGGCGTGCGCTGGGTTCGCATGGGTCTGCCCTTTGCCCTGGACCACATCAACCTCTGGCTCTTGCGCGACGAGATCGACGGCCCCGATGGCGAAGTTCAGGGCTGGACCCTCGTCGACTGCGGCATCAGCAGCGATGCCACGCGCGAAGCCTGGGAGCAGGTGTTCGCCAACCACCTCGACGGCCTGCCGGTGCTGCGCGTCATCGTCACGCACTTCCATCCCGATCACATGGGCCTCTCGGCCTGGTTGACCGAGAAATGGCAATGCCGTTTGTGGATCAGCGCGACCGACTACAACCTTGCACGCGTGGCAAGCAGTTCGACCGTAGGCATGGGCGGCGAGACGGCCGCCGCCTTCTTCGGCAGCCATGGCCTGACGGACCCCGACTCGCTGGCCAAGATACGCGGCCGCGCCAGCTACTACCCCAGCATGGTGCCCAGCGTGCCGGCCAGCTACCGGCGGCTGATGGATGGCCTGGAGATCGACATCGGCGGCCACACCTGGCGCTGCATGGTGGGCTACGGCCACGCACCGGAGCACATCAGCCTGTTCTGCCAAACGCTGGGCGTCCTGATCTCGGGCGACATGCTGCTGCCGCGCATCTCCACCAATGTCTCGGTGGTGGATGTGGAGCCCGAGGCCGACCCTTTGACCTTGTATCTCGATTCGCTGGCGCGCCTCTTGCCGCTGCCGCAGGACACCCTCGTCCTGCCCTCGCACGGCAAGCCCTTCCGCGGCCTGCATGCGCGGGTGGATCAGCTGCAAGAGCATCACCGCGAGCGGCTCGATGAAGTGATGGCCGCCTGCAGCGCCAAGCCCTGCCATGCGGCCGAGCTGCTGGAGCTCTTGTTCAAGCGCAAGCTGGACCTGCACCAGACCACGTTTGCGATGGGCGAGTCGGTGGCGCACCTGAATGCGCTGTGGCGGGCCCAGAAACTGAAACGCCATCTGGATGCAGATGGCGTTTATCGGTTCAGTCGGTAGTTCAGCCTGGTTCAGCCCCTGGGGCTTTGGAGGGAGATTCGCCGCCGGCATCCCTGAATAGCCGGCGGCGTTCCCATTCTTGGCGGGGCTTGCCGAGGCAGCCCCCGTGTGATGACAGCTAACAGGGCGCGAGTCTGAAGCCCATGACGTTCGTCGCCAACCCCCCTTAAGTGGGACGGGGGCTCCGGGCTTCACTCATCGCCGAAGGCGGCGAGGCTTTCTTCACGCAGCAAGCCCTTGGCCTCTTCGTAGTCGGGCAGCACAGAACGCACCACGGCCCAGAAGCGCGGGCTGTGGTTCATCTCGCGCAGATGGGCCAACTCATGGGCCACCACGTAGTCGATGGTGGATGGCGCGTAATGAATCAGCCGCCAGTTCAGGCGCACCGAACCGTCGGCGCTGGCGCTGCCCCAGCGGGTCTGGGCCGAGGAGAGGCGCAGCGACTTCATCGTGACACCCAGCGCCTGTGCGAAATGTTCGCAACGCGGCTTGAAGAAGGCCTTGGCCTCGCGCTGCAGCCAGCCATGGACGGCATCGCGGATCTGGGCGCTCTCGCTGGCCAGCGGCAGGCCTATCGCCAGGCGCTGCAGCCCCCCCTCCTCCGCCGCTTCCTGCAGTTGCACGCCGCTGAGCTGAGGCTGCAGCGAGAGCCGCAGCTTGCGTCCCAGGTAGGGCAGTTCGCCGCCGTCGCGCCACTCGATGCGCGCGGCCTCGACACGGCGCTGGCGCTCGCGCTGCTCCACGAGCTTGCGCAGTATCCAGTCCTGCTTTTGTTGCAGGGCGATCTCGATGTCGGGAATGGTGACCCAGCGCGGCGCACTGACGCGCAGGCCCTCGGCATTGACGACGAAGCCGATGCTGCGGCGCCGCGCGCGGCGCAGCTCATAGGCCACACGGTGCTCGCCAAGCAGCAGCTCGCGAGCGCGTGGCGCGGAGGGACCGGGCTCGCCGCGCGGCGAGGGCCGCTGCGGCTGCTGCGACTGAGGGGGCTCGGACTCGAACAACGGCAGCTGCGTCTGCAACAGGCCGGCGAGTTTCTTCAGCATGGCCGCGTCCACTCAGGCAGGGATGGCCGTGTCGCGCTGGGGCGCGGGACTGTGGGCGTAGGCCTCGGGATCCAGGCGCTGCATCTCGCCCTCGATCCAGGCCTCGACCTCGCGCATCAGCTCGGCCGGCTCACGGCCGCTGGAGGCAATGGGCTGGCCGATGGAGATGTCGACCACGCCGGGACGCAAGAGAAAGCTCTTGCGCGGCCAGCAGCGCGCCGAGGTCGCGGCGATGGGCACGACCGGCACGCCGGTCTCGATCGCGAGGCGCGTGCCGCCGGTCTTGTACTCGCCCTTCTTGCCGCGCGCGATGCGCGTGCCCTCCGGGAACATGATCACCCAGATGCCGCGTTTCGCCAGCTCGCGGCCCCGCGCGGCCACCTTGCTCCAGGCCTGGGCGCGCTTGCTGCGGTCAATGTGGATCATGTCCATGCGTGCCATCGCCCAGCCGAAAAACGGGATGTAGAGCAGCTCGCGCTTGAACACATAGGCCAGCGGGTGCGGCATCAGCGTCGGGAAGGCAAAGGTCTCCCAGGTGCTCTGGTGCTTGGCCAGCAGCACCACGGCCGACTGGCTCTGCTCGGCGCTCGGCAGGTGCTCCATGCCCTGGATGCGCCAGCGCACGCCGCAGATGAAGCGAGCGCCCCAAATGGCCAGGCGCAGCCAGAACACGCAGGTCCAGTACACCGGATTGCCGCGCACGAACACCGAAACCAGGAGCACGGCCAGGGCCACCGGCACCACCGTGACGGCCAGCCAGACGATGAACAGCGCCGAGCGCAGCGCATGCAAGAGGATCATGAACTCAGGTCTCCGGGGCGCGAATCGGCGTCGCGCAGATCGCCCCTCGCGCGTCTTTCGTCTTGGATCAACCAGTCGGCAAAGGCCGCCAGGCTGTCGTGCATCTGGCTGCCCGGCACCTGGGCCAGCAACGCGTCTATCGTGGCGGCGTCGGTGCCGGCCAGACGGTCGCCGCGCACCAGGTGGGGCACGCAGCCGGCGGCGTGGGCCGTCTGCAGGTCGCGCAGCGAAGCGCCCACCATGTGGACCTGGGGCAGATCGACGCCGAAGCGCGCACCGATCTGCTGGACGAGGCCCGGCAGCGGCTTGCGGCAGTTGCAGCCTTCATCCGGCGTGTGCGGGCAGAAGAACACGGCGTCAAGGCGCCCGCCCTTCTCGGCCAGCAATTGGTTGAGCCGCAGATGCACGGCGTTCAGCGAAGCCATGTCCAGCAGGCCGCGGCCGATGCCGGGCTGGTTGGTCGCCATCACCGTGTGCCAGCCCGCATGGTTGAGCCGCGCCACCGCCTCCAGCGCGCCGGGCAGGGGGCAGAGCTCCTCGGCCGACTTCACATGGTCGTCGCGGTAATGGTTGATGGTCCCGTCGCGGCCCAGGATGACCAGCTTGGTGCCGTGGCCGTGATCGGAACGCATGCCCATCGTGTGTCGTCCTTGCTTCAGCTCGCCAGCCGCGACAGGTCGGCCACGCGGTTCATCGCCTCATGCAGGGTCTTCAACAGGCCCTGGCGGTTGGCGCGCAGCGCGGCGTCGTCGGCATTGACCATCACGCCATCAAAGAAGGCATCGACCGGCGCCTTCAGGGCCGCCAACTCGCGCAAGGAAGCCGCATATTCGCCGTTGTGGAAGAAACCGTCGGCCAGCGGCTGCACGTTCTTCAGCGCAGCGGCCAGTGCCTGCTCGGGCGGCTCCTTCAAGAGCGCTTCATCGATGCGGGCCTCGACCGGCGTCTCGATCTTCTTCAGGATGTTGGCGATGCGCTTGTTGGCGGCGGCCAGCGACTCGGCCTCGGGCAGGGCCGCGAAGGCGCGCACGGCTTCAAGGCGTTTGACGACCTCTTGCAGCGAGGGCTGCTGCGACAGGACGGCGTCAACGCTTCGGCCATCGAACAGGACGGCCAACTGGTTCTGGTAGCGGTCGTAGATGAAGGCCCTCACCTCGGCCACCGTTTCGGCCGCCAGCGTGCCGGCGGCAAACGTAGCCGCCGCAAACTGCAGAGCCTCTTCGAGCTGGAAGGCCAGCGACTTGCCCGCCATGGCAGCCGCGGCAGCGATCAGCTCAATCGAGCGGATCACGCCAAGCGCATGGCGGCGCAGCGCGAAAGGATCCTTCTCGCCGGTCGGCTTGAGTCCGATGCCCCAGATGCCCACCAGCGTCTCGATCCGATCGGCCAGCAGCAGGGCTTCGCCGACGAGATTGCTTGCATGGGCCTCTTCATCCCGCCGAACGACGTACTGAGCCGCAATGGCCTTCGCAACCGCTTCGTTCTCACCGTCATGGCGCGCGTAGTAGCCACCCATGACACCTTGCAGCTCGGGAAACTCACCGACCATGTCCGTCAGCAGGTCGGCCTTGGCGAGCAGGGCAGCGCGGTCAGCCAATTGCACGTCGGCACCAATTTGGGCGGCGACAAACCCCGCGATGGCGCGCACGCGCTCGACGCGCTCGCCCTGCGTACCCAGCTTGCCGTGGTACACGACCTTGGCAAGACCTGGCACCCGCTCGGCCAGGGTCTTCTTGCGGTCCTGATCGAAGAAGAACTTGGCGTCCGACAGGCGCGGGCGCACGACACGCTCATTGCCGCCGATCACGGCGCTGGCATCGGCCGGGCTGATGTTGGAGACGACCAGGAACTTGTGCGTCAGCTTGCCCTCGGCATCCAGCAGCGGGAAGTACTTCTGGTTGGCCTTCATCGTGAGGATCAGGCATTCCTGCGGCACAGCGAGGAACTCCGGCTCGAACTGGCAGGCCAGCACATTGGGGCGCTCGACCAGGGCCGTCACCTCGTCCAGCAGGGCCTCGTCGTCGATGGGCTTCAGGTCACCGGCCGCAGCCTTCAGCTGACGCTGGATCTCGGCGCGGCGCTCGGCGAACGAGGCGATCACGGCGCCCTGCTCGCGCAGCTGCGAGGCGTAGCTGTCTGCGCTTTCAACGCTAACTTCCGGAGTCTGAGCCTCAAAGCGATGACCTTGAGTGACGCGACCCGAAGTCAAGCCCAGGGCCTGCACCGGCACGATCTCGGCGCCATGCAGTGCCACCAGGCCATGGGCCGGGCGCACGAACTTCACGTCGCTCCAGCCATCGGCGAGCTGGTAGGTCATGACCTTGGGGATGGGCAGCTTGGCCAGGCTCTCGTCCAAGGCCTTTTGCAGACCCTCGGCCAAGGTGGCGCCGGCCACGACCTGGTCCAGGAACAGGGCATCGGCCTTGCCATCCGGCGCGCGCTTCAACTGCGGCACAACGCTTGCATCGGCGCCCAGCGCGGCCAGCTTCTTCAACAGGGCCGGTGTGGCATTGCCGGAGGCATCAAGCGCCACCGCGACGGGCATCAGCTTTTGTTGCATGGCGCGGTCGGCGGCCTTGGCAGCGACCTGGGTCAGGTGCAGGCCCAGGCGGCGCGGCGAGGCAAAGGAGGTGGCGACTGCATCGGCAGACACCAGGCCTTGCGCCTTGAGGCTTTCGGCCAGCACGCCGGCAAAGGATTCACCGAGCTTCTTCAGCGCCTTGGGCGGCAGCTCTTCAACAAACAGTTCGATCAGCAGATTCTTGGTGGACATGCTCAGGCTGCCTTCTTCTTCTCGATCTGGGCCACGACCTCATCAGCCCAGGCCTTGGGTGCCATCGGGAAGCCGAGGCGCGCACGGCTTTCCAGATAGGCCTGCGCCACCGCGCGGGCCAGGTTGCGGATACGGCCGATGTAGGCTGCGCGTTCGGTCACGCTGATCGCGCCGCGCGCATCCAGCAGGTTGAAGCTGTGGCCGGCCTTCAGCAGCTGCTCATAGGCCGGCAGGGCCAGCGACTGCTCCATCAAATACTTGGATTGCTTCTCGTGCGCCGCAAAGGCCTGCAAGAGGAAGTCCACATCGCTGTGCTCGAAGTTGTAGGTCGACTGCTCGACCTCGTTCTGGTGGAACACGTCGCCGTACTTGATATCGGGAGCGCCGTCCTTGCCCTCGACATAGACCAGGTCATAGACGCTGTCCTTGCCCTGCAGGTACATGGCCAGGCGCTCGAGGCCGTAGGTGATCTCGCCGGTGATGGGCTTGCAGTCGATGCCGCCGACCTGCTGGAAGTAGGTGAACTGCGTCACTTCCATGCCGTTCAGCCAGACTTCCCAGCCGAGGCCCCAGCAGCCGAGCGTGGGGTTCTCCCAGTCGTCTTCCACGAAGCGAACGTCGTTCTTCTTCAGGTCGAAGCCGAGGGCCTCCAGAGAGCCGAGGTAGAGCTCGAGGATGTTGGCCGGCGCGGGCTTCAGCACGACCTGGTATTGGTAGTAGTGCTGCAGGCGGTTGGGGTTCTCGCCATAGCGGCCGTCCTTGGGGCGGCGGCTCGGCTGCACATAGGCGGCCTTCCAGGGCTCGGGGCCGAGGGCACGCAGGAAGGTGGCGGTGTGGCTGGTGCCGGCACCGACTTCCATGTCGTAGGGCTGCAGCAGGGCGCAGCCTTGGCGGGACCAGTAGTCCTGCAGGGTCAGGATGATTTGCTGGAAGCTCAGCATGTGGGGGTCGCAGTCTGTGACAACAAGATTGACCCCGATTCTAAGGTGGGGTCTTCAGCGCGCCCGGCGGCGTCGCCAGGCCAGTACCAGCGGTAGCAAGGCGAGCAGCCACAAGGGCCACAAGCCCACGGCAGCCAGCCAGCGCGCGTAGGGTGTGGCACCGCGCCGGCCCTCGACCTCGACCTCGAGCAGGTCGCGCATCTCGGCCGGCAGCCGCGCGATCACGCGGCCGTAGTGGTTGATCACGGCCGTGGCGCCGGTGTTGGTCGAGCGAATGAAGGGCCGCTGGAACTCCAGCGCGCGCATCTGCGAGAACTGCAGGTGCTGGTCCTGCACCATGGCCGGGCCGAACCAGGCCAGGTTGCTGACGTTGAGCAGCAGGGTCGCGCTGTCGGGGCCGGACTGCACACTTTCAACGAAGTCCTCGCCGAACAGATCCTCGTAGCAGATCAGCGGCCGCACGCGCTGGCCCGCGATCTCGAGCGCACGCTGATGCTGGCCACGCCCTTGGTCGTCCATGGGAATGCCAAGGGCGTGAACGAACCAGGCGAAGCCGGTCGGAATGGTCTCGCCAAAGGGCAGCAGATGGCGCTTGCCATAGTCGTAGGGCTGGGCCGTGCCCAGTGCCAGCAGCGAGTTCACAAAGCCCACGCGCTCGTTGCCGAGGAAGGTACCAAGCAGCAGCGGATGCTTGTCGGCCGCGCGCTTGAGCCGCTCGACCTGCTGCGGATAGCGCTCCAGCAGCCAGTCCATCGGCAGCGGCACGACCGATTCCGGCGTCACCACCAGTTGGCCGCGCGCCGACTCGATCTGGGTCACCAGCTTTTCCAGGTTGGACTCCATCAGCTCGGCATCGAACTTCTGGTCCTGCGGCACATTGGGCTGCAAGAGCGAGACCCGCAGCTTGCCGGTCGCCTCGGTGAACTGCAGCGGCAGGAACAGGCGCCCGCCCACGATCAGCAGCAAGACCAGCATCAGCACCCGGCCACTGCCACGCAGCGCGGCCGCCACACCAGCCGCAAACAGGCCGACCAAGGCGCACAGGCCGTAGACACCGATCCAGGGTGCCCAGTGCGAGAGCGGGCCCAGCGCATGGGCATAGCCGCTGGCGATCCAGGGGAAGCCGGTGAGGAACTGCGCGCGCGCCAGCTCGGCCACCAGCCAGCAACTGGCCCAGATCAGCGCCTGCATGGCCGGCCGGCGGTCGCGCAGCCAGGCGGCCAGGGCCAGGGCTGCGGCGTAATAGAGCGAGAGGAACAAGGCCAGCAGCAGCACCGCCGCGCAGGCGAGCAGGCCCGGCAGATGGCCGAAGTCGTGCAGGCTGATGTAGAGCCACCACAGGCCCGAGCCCAGCCAGCCGAGGCCGAACAGCAGGCCCTGACGCGCGGCGCGGCCGGGCGTCTCGTCCCAGCTGGCGTGGGCCAGCATGGCCAGCGCCAGCAATTGCAGCGGCCAGGCCAGGCCCGGTGCAAACGAGGCCGTGTGCAGCACGCCGGCCAGCATCACGATGGGCCAGGAGCCGAGAACCTCCAGGCCCAGCAGCAGCTTGCGATTGACGGCCGGCAGCATCGCGGAGGTCAGCCGGCCTCGGCGCGCGTGACCTTGAACCAGCGCACGGCGCCGCCCCGGGTCAGCATGACGGCAAACAGCAGGCCCGCCAGCTCCACCACCTCGCCACGGCGCGGCACGCGGCCATGCTGGTGGGCGACGAGGCCGCCTATGGTGTCGAACTCGTCCTCGGGCAGGTGCACCGAAAAGGACTCGTTGACGGCCGCGATGGCCGTGTCGCCGGCCACGCGCTGGCTGCCGTCGGCCAGCGTGTAGAGGCCGGACTGGCCGTTCTTGTCGTCGAACTCGTCCTCGATCTCGCCGACGATTTCTTCCAGCACGTCCTCGATGGTGATCAGGCCGGCGGTGTTGCCGAACTCGTCGATCACGATGGCCAGGTGGTTGCGGTTGGAACGGAAGTCGCGCAGCAGCTCGTTCAGGCCCTTGCTCTCTGGCACGAAGATGGTGGGGCGCAGCAGCGCCCGCAGGTTCAGCTCGGGCGCGCGCTGGATCTTCAGCAGATCCTTGGCCAGCAGGATGCCGATGATGTTCTCGCGCTGGCCCTCGAAGACCGGGAAGCGCGAGTGCCCGGTGTCGATCACCAGGGCCAGCAGCTCCTCATAGGGGGCCTCGATGTCGAGCAGATCCATGCGGGGAGCGGCCACCATCACATCGCCGGCGCTCAGCTCGGCCATGCGCAGCACGCCTTCCAGCATCTGGCGCGACTCGGGCTCGATCAGCTCGCGCTGTTCGGCGTCGGCCAGCGTCTCCATCAATTCGCTCTTGGAATCCGGGCCGGGGTGGAGGAAGTCCACGATGCGGTCAATGAGACCGCGCGGCTCGGCAGATTTCTTTTCGCCCCCTCGATGCTGAGAGGGCCGACTAGGCTGGGGTTCGGACACGAGAACGTCGGTGCCGTTGTAGAGAGGCGGCAAGAATAACCGATTGACATTGCAGTACCCTTGAACCAAAGTCGTCCGCCCCCACTTCCCCGGCCTCCCTTTCCCGCAGCTCTCGCTTCCACCATGTCCCAAGCCCTCATTCCCGTCACCATCCTCACCGGCTTCCTCGGCTCGGGCAAGACCACCCTGCTGAAGCGCGTGCTCAGCGAAACTCACGGCCAGAAGATCGCCGTGATCGAGAACGAGTTCGGCGAGGAGAACATCGACAACGACATCCTCGTCAACGACGTCGAGGAGCAGATCATCCAGATGAACAACGGCTGCGTCTGCTGCACGATCCGCGAGGACCTGCGCACCACGCTGTCCGAGCTGGCCGCCAAGAAGCGCAAGGGCGAGCTCGATTTCGAGCGCGTGGTCATCGAGACCACCGGCCTCGCCGACCCCGGCCCGGTGGCCCAGACCTTCTTCATCGACGACGAGATCGCCGAGAGCTACCTGCTCGATTCCATCCTGACCCTGGTGGACGCCAAGCATGCCGAGGAGCAGCTAGACACCCGCCAGGAAGCGCGCCGCCAGGTGGGCTTTGCCGACCAGATCTTTTTCAGCAAGACCGACCTCGTGGAGCCGGCGGCCGTCGAGGCCCTGGCCCACCGCATCAAGCACATGAACCCGCGCGCGCCGCAGCAGGCCGTGCATTTCGGCGAGGTGCCCATCGCCAAGGTCTTTGACCAGCGCGGCTTCAACCTGAACGCCAAGCTCGACATCGACCCCGACTTCCTCAACGCCGATGCGCATGACCATGCTCACGACCACGGCCACGATCATGACCACCATGATCACGACCACGAGCATGGCGAGCACTGCGACCATCCGCACCACCATGCGCACGACGACGACGTGAAGTCCTTCGTGTTCAAGGCGGAGCGGCCCTTCAACCCGGCCAAGCTGGAGGACTTCCTCGGCGCCATCGTCCAGGTCTACGGCCCCAAGATGCTGCGCTACAAGGGCGTGCTGCACATGAAGGGCAGCGACAAGAAGGTGATCTTCCAGGGCGTGCACCAGCTGATGGGCTCGGACCTCGGCCCCAAGTGGCTGCCGAACGAGAAGAAGATCAGCAAGATGGTCTTCATCGGCATCGACCTGCCCAAGGACATCCTCCTGCAGGGTCTGGAGGGCTGCCTGGTCTGAGCCTGGGCAGCCGGGCCGACCGAGGGTTGGCCCGGGCCAGGCAAGCCCCAGGATCCCGTGTCAGCAGCAAGGCAGACAAGCATGGCTACAATCCGCCGCGCCCGAACTTGGCTCAAGCGTTTTCAAACCTTGACACAAATGCGTTTCGGCCCGGCCTGAGCAGGTATAAAGTCCCAAGCGAGGAGACGATAGTGAGCAAGACCACGGCCCCCAAGTCCACCCCGGCGCCCGCAGCGAGCGCCGAGGCCCGGCCGGCCGCAAAAACCGCCAAAGCCAAGGCCGCCGCTGCGGCCCCAGTCGCCGAAGTGGCGCCTGCGGTCACCAGTTCCAGCCGATTCGCAGATCGTTTTGCTCCCCCCAAGCCGCCAACGCGCCAAATGAGTAGTCCCGTGATTGAAAGTCCCCGTACCCCCGCCAAGGCCGACCCCAAGCTGGTCAACGCCTGGAAGTCCAAGGCCGGCAAGGACCTGACTGATGCCGAAGTGCTGGCCATGCCCGAGTCGGAGTACATGAATGACAAGCAGATCGAGTTCTTCCGCGCCAAGCTGACCGAACTCAAGGACGGCGTGCTGTCCAATGCCGGCGAAACCACCGAGCATCTGCGCGAAGACACCTCGATCGTGCCGGACCCCGCCGACCGCGCCACCATCGAAGAAGAACATGCCCTGGAGCTGCGCACCCGCGACCGCGAGCGCAAGCTGCTGAAAAAGATCATGCAGTCGCTGGCCCGCCTGGACACCGGCGAGTACGGTTACTGCGACGAAACCGGCGAGCCCATCGGCCTTGGACGGCTGATCGCCCGCCCCACCGCCACCCTGTCGCTGGAAGCTCAACAACGTCGTGAGCTCAAGCAGAAGATGTTCGGCGATTGATCCCTTCAACAATCAGCTCGACGACCAGACCCAACAGCGCGCATGACTGATCCGAAAGACGGCGAGAGCTTCTTCCGCAAGGTCGCGCGCTTCGTGGCCAACCCCACGACCGACTGGGCCGAGCTGAATTCCCGCCAGGACGATCCCGAGGCCGATGCGGCCAAGGCCGAGCTGCGCGCGATGGTGGAGCGCAAGCGCCGCAACGACTTCGTGCGCAAGCGCGAGCTCGACATGCTGCGCCGCATCCGCCGCGAAGGCCTGACACCCGAGCAACTGGCGGCCCTCGGAGGCTCCTCGTCCCGCATCGACGACATGGAGCGCGGCGCCAGCGGCGGTGCGCGCAACAGCGGCATCGACTCCAAGCTGGAGCAGGGCCTCAAGGCCAAGATCGATCAGATCGAACAGCAGATGGCTGGCGAGAACTTCGCCAACACGCAGGTCCAGCAGCCCGCCCATCCGCCCGGTTTCTTCGAGACCAGCACCCGCCCCATTCACTTTGCCTCCACGACGACCGAGCCGCCGGCCGGCCGCGTCAGCGAGTTCTCCTCGCCCGAGGAGGTCGAGCGCCTGGAAGCGCCGCCGGCACCGGCCGTAGCGACCATGGGTGCCGGCATGTCGCCCCCTTCCAGCGGTGCGCCGAGTCGGCTGCCCGAGCTGCATTTCGAGGTCGAGCCCGCGCTCAGCTTCAAGCTGGCCGAGCAGCGTCCGGCGCCGCCGCCACCCGCCGTCGCGCCGCCGCCCGGGCCCGAGCTGCCGATGCCACCGCCGGTCTCGGCACCCGCCGAGCCGACCGAGCTGGTGCATGACGCCGAACTCGACAACGCCGTCATCGCCTTCGCCAACGCCGACTACGACAGCTGTGAGCGCGACCTGGTCGAGCTGACCCGAGCGGGCGGCCCGCGCAACCTGCACGCCGAGACCTGGCTGGTGCTGTTCGACCTGTACCGCGCCACCGGCCAGGCCGCCAAGTTCGAGCCGCTGGCGCTGGAGTACGCGCAGCAGTTCGGCCTCTCAGCGCCGCAGTATTTCTCCATGCCCAAGCTGGTGTCAGAAGCCGCCCGCAGCGAGAAGGTGCCCAATGCCAAGGCCGGTGGCGTCAGCTGGACCGCGCCCGAGCAACTCAACCTGGAAGCCGTCATCAAGCTGGAGCAGCGCTGCCAGCTGATGCCCCTGCCCTGGGTGCTGGACTTCGGCCCGCTGAAGAGCCTGGACGTCGATGCCGCCGGCCGCCTGCGCCAGTTGCTGCGCAGCTGGGCCCTGCAGCCGCTGGACATCCGTTGGCTGTCGGGCGACCAGTTCCTGCAGCTGCTGAAGGACCTGGCGCCGGTCTCGGTGCGCACCACCGACACGGCCTTCTGGATGCTGCGCCTGGAGGCGCTGCGCCTGGTCAACCGCCCCGATCATTTCGACGAGGCCGCCATCGACTACTGCGTGACCTACGAGGTCTCGCCGCCGTCCTGGGAGCCGACCAAGTGCCGGGTGCGCGTCAGCGGCCAGTCACTGTCCACGGCCGGCATGCCCCCGACCACGGTGCATGGCAGCGAGCAGACGACCAGTTTCCTGGAATCACAGATCACCGAGATGGCCCAGCTGCCTGCCAACGTGCAGCTCGAACTCTCGGGCCAGATGACCGGCGACATCGGCGAGCAGCTCAAGACCATGGCCGGCCAGCTCGGCGCGGCCACGACCATCATCATCCACTGCCCGCTGCTGATACGCCTGGACTTCATGGCGGCCGGCGATCTCCTGAACTGGGTGCTGACCCGCCGCAGCGAGAACCGCGCGGTGATCTTCACCGAGGCCCACCGCCTGGTGGCCCTGTTCTTCGGCGCGATGGGCATCAACGAGCATGCAAGAGTGAAGGTCCGCCAGGCCTGACTCAGGCCCGGCCGCCCGATGCTTGATTCGAGTCAACGCGCAGCGCGGCGCGCGCCGCTAGTCTTGGCCGCATGCCGCACCGCATCTCCACCCGCAGCTGGGGCTTGGCCAAACCACCCCAGATGAATGCCGCAGCCAGCCGCGCCGAGGCCCGCTGGCGTTGGCCGGTGCTGATCGCGCTGATGTGCACCGTGCCGGCCTTCTACATCGAGCTGCTGGACAACCTGCCGACCCCGCTGGCCATTGGCATCTACCTGAGTGCGGCCTTGCTGGTCATGACCTCGCTGTGGCGCGTGGCCAGACAGTTGCCGCAGCCGCTCGACTACCTGCGCGCCAATGCGCTGGACCTGGTGCTCATGGCCGGCCTGCTCGCCGCCGCCAGCCTGCCCCCCAGCGCCGCCTCCCACGGGGCCCTGGCCGCGCGCCTGATCGTGTCCATGTTGACGCTGGCGCGCATGGTCTGGGCCATCAAGTCGTGGGTGACGCGAGGGGGGCTGACCTACCTGCTGTTGATTGCCCTGGTGGTGTTCGTCCTGTGCGGCGTCGGCTTCTGGGCGCTGGAGCCCGGCGTCCAGGGCCTGGGCGAGGGTCTGTGGCTCGCCTTCACCACCGCCGCCACGGTGGGTTACGGCGACCTCGTGCCGACCACGCCGGCCGCGCGCATCTTCGCCGTCTTCGTGGTGCTGCTCGGCTATGCCGTGCTGTCCCTGGTCACCGCCGCCATCGCCGCCATGTGGGTCGAGACCTCGGAACACCGCATGGAGCAGGACATCCTGCGCGACATGCACGCGCAGCTGCGCGAATTGCGCGAGGACATCCAGCTGCTGCGCGAGCAACTGGCAGAGCAAGGGCGCGAACGGGGCTGATCAGAGCGCCAGCCGCTGCGCCTGCAGCGCCAGGATGCCGTCAAAGATCAAGGATTCATGGAGCTCATGCTCGAGCTCCACGGCCGGCGCCACCTTCCAGCCTGCACCGCCGGTCATCACCGTCAGCGGCGACTGGCCACACCGCCGCTGCAGATGGCGGTGCATGCGCTCGATGGCACCCACGATGGCATAGGTACCGCCGCTGGTCAGGGCGTCCGAGGTGTTGGTCGGGAACTCGCGCACCTCACCGGTGGGCACGCGCAGGCCGGCCGTGCCGCCTTCCAGGGCCCGCAGCATGATGCCGTGGCCCGGCAGGATCAGACCGCCAAGAAAATTGCCGTCGGCATCCAGCGCGTCCACGGTCACGGCCGTGCCCACCATCACCACCAGGCAGGCCCGGGGCTGGCCGCGCCGCACAACCAGCGAGCGCGCGCCTATCAGCGCCACGAAGCGGTCCGTGCCCAGGCGGCTGGGATGGTCATAGCCGTTCGTGACGCCGCCCGCATGCGGCCCGGAGACCACCCAGCGCGGCTCGATGTCCCACTGCTCCAGCTGTTCCAGCTGCTCCTCAACGCGGCGGCGCACGGCGTCGCCGGCGACGTTGCAGCCCAGCATGCTGTGCGGCTGAACAAGGGTGGCCCACTCGGTCTCGGCCAGCCGGTCGATGTTCTCCAGAAACACCGCCCCATGCTGCAGCAGCGCTGCGCCGGGTTGGGGCGACGCATAGAGCGCCCACTTGAGCCGCGTATTGCCGATGTCGATGGCCAGGAAACTCATGTGACGTTTGACCGTTGCAGTGGCGGCAAGCGTAACAGCCTCGACTTTGAACAAACCGGTGGGCCTGGCACCAGGGTATAAGCATCACTGTCTTGGTGCATGGGAGAGCCCGATGAACTTTTCAGTGCGAAGCAAACTCTGGATGCCGGTGGCCGGCCTGGCACTGGCGGTGCTGCTGATGACCGTGGCCTCAGCCCTGCGAACCAAGGGCCTGGCCGAGGAAGCCCGTTTGAGCCAGACGCGCCAGCAACAGAAGTTCGAACTGGCCCTGCGCTGGCGCGGCCAGACCGAGACCAATGCCACGCGCGCCGTGGCCGGCATCATCAGCAGCGATGGCGCGGTCACGGCCACCTTCAAGCCCGAGATCGAGGCCACCACGGCCGCCATCTCCGAGATCCAGAAGAAGCTGGAGGAGCTCGCCACCGAGCCCGAGGAAAAGGCCGCCATGGCCAAGATTGCCGACACGCGCAAGGCCTACATCGCCGTGCGCGGCGACGTCAGCAAGCTCAAGGCCGGTGGCGACGCGGCCGGGGCCGCCGCCCTGCTGCAGGACAAGCTGATGCCCGCGCTGAAGCGCTACCTCGATGCCCAGCAGGATTTCGTCAAGCTGCAGCAGCAACGCTCCGACGGCCTGCGCGATGCCGCCACGGCCGAGCGCATGCGCACCGTCTGGCTGGTCGCGGCCGTGATGGCCTCGCTGGTGGCCATGATGGGCGTGGCCACGCATTTCCTGGCCGGCTCGGTGCTGCAGCCCTTGCACGAGGTGACCGGCCAGGCCCAGCGCATCGGCGAAGGCGACCTCAGCCAGGACATCCGCGCCGACCGCAGCGACGAGATCGGCGCGCTGCAGCGAGCCCTCGCCACCATGCAGGACTCGCTGAACCGCATGGTGGGCGCGGTGCGCCTGAGTGCCGACAGCATCCAGACCGCCAGCGCCGAGATCGCCTCCGGCAACCTGGACCTGAGCCAGCGCACCGAGCAGACGGCCTCCAACCTGCAGCAGACCGCCAACTCGATGAGCGGCCTCACCACCACGGTGCGCCAGAGCGCCGATGCGGCCTCCACCGCCAACCAGCTGGCCGGCAGCGCCGCCCAGGTGGCGCAGCGCGGAGGCACGGTGGTGGGCCAGGTGGTCTCGACCATGGACGAGATCAACAGCAGCTCCAAGAAGATCGCCGACATCATCGGCGTGATCGACTCCATCGCCTTCCAGACCAACATCCTCGCGCTGAACGCGGCCGTCGAAGCGGCGCGGGCCGGTGAACAGGGCCGCGGCTTCGCGGTCGTGGCCTCCGAGGTGCGCTCGCTGGCGCAGCGCTCGGCCGGCGCGGCCAAGGAGATCAAGTCGCTGATCGACACCAGCGTGGACAAGGTCGAGGCCGGCAGCCGCCTGGTGCAGGACGCCGGTACGACGATGAACGAGATCGTGGCCAGCGTGCAGCGCGTGACCGACATCATTGCCGAGATCAGCGCCTCCACCATCGAGCAGAGCGCGGGCATTGGCACGGTCAACGATGCCGTGACCGAGCTGGACCAGATGACGCAGCAGAACGCTGCCCTGGTAGAAGAGAGCGCGGCGGCGGCCGAGAGCCTGAAGGATCAGGCGGTCAAGCTCTCCGACGTGGTCAGCAACTTCCGGCTGCGCTGAAGCACTTCAGCGCGCTGACAGGTCCGGATACGGCCAGCCAAGCCCGCGCTGCCGGGCTTCAATGGCATCCGAAGGCGAGGAGGTCTCGCCGCTGACGGGTGACTCAATGGACAAGCTGGCTGTATGGGGCATTGCCTCGGATTTCGTGAACCTGATACGCCAGGACGGCGCCGACGCCCATGGCCAGCCCGCCTTGCGCACCCGGGCCGAGGGCCAGGGCAACCCCTGCCGGCATTGCCTGCAGCTGATCGCCGAGGGCGAGGAGATGCGGGTGCTGGCCTATCGCCCCTTCGACACCGTTCAGCCCTATGCCGAGGTGAGCCCGATCTTCCTGCACCAGCAGGACTGCCCGCACTACGCGAGCGACCGCCTGCCCGCCTGGTTCGCCTTCCTGCAACCGGCCCTGGTGCGCGGCTATGACCGCAGCGACTGGATACGCTACGAGACCGGCAAGGTGGTGGCCGGCACCGAGCTGGAGGCCGAATGCGAGCGCATCCTGGACGACCCCGATGTGGCCTACGTCCACATCCGCTCCAAGTTCAACTGCTTCCAGTGCCGCGTCGAGCGGGCTTGACCGCTCAGGCGCCAGCAACCTGCAGCAGTCCGGTCTCTCCGACCAGCGTCTGCCAGGGCACCGCTTCATTGACGACGGCACCGATCACCAGGATGGCCGGGCTGGCGATGCCCTCAGATCGCAGCGTGGCGGGCAAGGTCGCCAGCGTGCAGATCACCTGGCGCTGCTGCGCCGTGTGGGCCGCTGCAATCGCGGCGGCCGGCATGTCCGCCGGCATCCCGCCGGCGCGCAGCGAGGCCACGAGCTCCTCGGCGCGGGCCAGCCCCATGTAGATCACCAGAGTCAGGCCGCTGCGGGCCAGGGCCGCCCAGTCGGGTGCATCCTCGCCGTCCTGACGGTGGCCGGTGACGAAGGCCACGCCGGGTGCATGGCGGCGGTCAGTCACCGGGATGCCGATGCTGGCCGGCGCGGCGATGCCGGCGGTCAGGCCCGACACCACCTCGACCTCGATGCCGGCCTCGCGCAGCGCCGTGACCTCTTCGCCACCCCGTCCGAAAACAAAGGGGTCGCCCCCTTTCAACCTCACGACCCGTGCGCCGCTGCGCGCCTCGCGGATCATCAGCTCGTGGATGAAGCGCTGCTCCGTCGACACGCAGCCGCCGCGCTTGCCGACGCGCAGCACGCGGGCATCTGACCGAAGCAAAGCCAGCACGCGGGCATCGACCAGGTCGTCGGTCAGGACCACGTCGGCGTCCCGCAGGCGCTTGAGCGCGCGCACGGTCAACAGTTCCGGATCGCCTGGGCCGGCACCAACAAGGCTAACGGTCGTCATGTCATCACCTCTTCAGGAACTTCGGCAACCAGGCGGCGCAGCGCTGGCAGGCAGGAGCCGCATTGCGTGCCGCATTTCAATTGGCCTTGCAGCTGCGCCAGGCGTTCGTCCGGCGCGCCACTGGTAGCCGCGAGGCAGGCACGGATGCCGTCCTCGCGCACGTTGAAGCAGTTGCAGACCTGCGGGCTGGCGACCTGCAGGCCCTGCGGCATCTGCGCCTCGGGCGCGAGCAGCCAGCGGCCATGCGGCGCCGCGGCCTGCGCCTCGCGCCAGAGCTCGGTGAGCCAGGCGCCCTCCTCACCCTCGCCCACACGCAGCAGCGCCTGCAACCGCGCCTCGGCGCCCTCGCCCGCCAGGCGCAGCGCGCGGTGGCGGCCGCGCCGCGTGTCGGCATAGCGCAGCACGCCCACGCCTTCGAGCTTGAGCACAGCGGCCAGGCGCTGCAGCAGCGCCGGTTCGGGCGACTGCGCCAGCGCCGCATCCAGGCACCAGCCCTCGCCATCGCCAAAGGCCTCGGCTTGCGGCGGCACCGGCAGGCACTGCGCATAGCCGAACTCGGGCATCAGCGCGCGCAACTGCTCGCGCAGCGCGGCGCTCTCAGCAGCAGGCACCCAGGCCGCAGCACTGATGCGCCAGGGCAGTTGCGCGCGCTGCACATTCATCGCCGCGAACTTCAGCTCGGGCTGGCGGGCATCGGGGCAGAAGGCATCCTGCGTCAGCGCATTGACGCCTTCGCCCCCGATGAACTCTGCGCCCCAGTGCATGGGGATGTAGGCCTGGCCGGAGGCGACCGCCTCGTCGGCCTGCAGCGGCAGCACCAGGGTGCCGCGCCGCGTCTTCAGCTGTCCCAGCTCACCGTCGCGCAGGCCGCGCCGCGCCAGGTCTTGCGGATTCAGGCGCACGGCCGGCTTGGCATCGAAGGCCATCAAACGCGGCACGGCGCCGCTGCGGCTCATGCCATGCCACTGGTCGCGCATGCGGCCGGTGGTCAGCGCAAACGGGTAGGCCGCGTCGATCTTGTCGACGGCACCGGCAGCCGGCTTGGCGATGAAGCGGGCACGGCCATTGGGCGTGGCGAAGCTGCCGTCTTCGTAGAGCCGCGCGCGGCCTGCGCTCGCGCCTTCAGGGAACGGCCATTGCCGAGGCGATTGCTCCAGCAGCGCGTAGCTGAGGCCGGTGATGTCCAGGTCGCGGCCGCGCGTGGCTTCACGGTGCTCCAGCCACAGGGCTTCCGGGCTGTCCACGACGAACAGGGAAGGCTGGGTCGGACGCAATTGCAGCTCCAGCTGCTGCGCCACATCGCGCACGATCTGCCAGTCAGGGCGTGCCTCGCCGGGCGCTGCAATCGCGGCACGCACGCGTGAAATGCGGCGCTCGCTGTTGGTCACCGTGCCTTCCTTCTCGCCCCAGGTGGCGGCCGGCAGCACGAAGTCGGCATAGCCCGCCGTGGCCGTGCCCGTGAAGGCCTCCTGCAGGATGACCAGTTCGCAGCGCTCCAACGCGGCGCGCACCAGGGCCTGGTTGGGCAGCGATTGCGCGGGGTTGGTGCAGGCTATCCACAGCGCCTTCAGCTCGCCGCGCGCGGCAGCCTCGAACATCTCGATGGCGGTCTTGCCCGGCGCGGCCGGCAGCGCCTCCACACCCCAGAGCCGCGCAATCTCGGCGCGGTGCTCGGCGTTTGCCGGATCGCGGTGGCCCGGCAAGAGCGTGGCCATGCCACCGGTCTCGCGGCCGCCCATGGCATTGGGTTGGCCGGTCAAGGAGAACGGGCCAGCTCCCGGCCGGCCGATCTGCCCGGTCGCCAGATGCAGATTGATCAGCGCCGTGTTCTTGGCCGTGCCGCTGGTGCTCTGGTTCAGGCCCATGCAGTAGAGCGAGAGCGTGGCGCCCGAGGTGGCGAACCAGCGCGCGGCCTGCAGCAGGTCGGCCTCCGTGATGCCGCACAGGCGCGCGGCCTTGGCCGGCGGCATGTCGCGCACCAGGGCCTTCAAGGTATCGAAGCCTTCCGTGTGCTCGGCGATGAAGGCGGCGTCCAGCCAGCCTTCCCAGATCATGGCGTGCAGCAGGCCGTGGCACAGCGCCACATCGCTGCCGGGCTGGATCTGCAGGTGCAGGTCGGCGAACTCGGCCGTCTCGGTGCGACGCGGATCGACGACGATGATCTTCATCTCCGGCCGCGCCGCACGCGCCGCTTCGAGCCGGCGGAAAAGAATCGGATGAGCCCAGGCGGGGTTGGCGCCGGTGATGAAGAGACAGTCGGCGTGGTCCAGGTCTTCGTAGCAGGCCGGCGGCGCGTCCGAGCCCAGGCTCTGCTTGTAGCCCACCACGGCCGAGCTCATGCACAGCCGCGAGTTGCTGTCGATGTTGTTGGTGCCGACCAGGGCACGCGCCAGCTTGTTGAAGGCGTGATAGTCCTCGCTCAGCAACTGGCCGGAGATGTAGAAGCCGATAGCGTCCGGGCCGTGCAGCGCGCGGATGCTCAAGAGCTTCTCGGCGATCTGCGCATTGGCCTGGTCCCAGCTGACCGCCTGCAGATCGCCGCCACGCGCCAGCCGCTGCAAGGGCCGCAGGAGCCGCTTGGTCTGCAAGACGATGGGCGTGGCGGTGAGATGCAGGGCCCCGCCCTTGCTGCAGAGCCGGCCGAAGTTGGCCGGGTGCTCGGGGTCGCCGCGCACGCCGGTGATGGCGCCCGCCTCGCTCTCGATGATCACCCCACAGCCAACGCCGCAGTAGGGGCAGGTGGAGCGTGTCTCTTGCATGGGTTCAGCAGTGCGCGCGGGTGCAGGGGCCAGCCTTGACCGGCTCCAGGTCGATCGCCACCGTGTCCAGCTCCTGCTGGCTCAGCAAGACCTGACCCTGCTCAACCTTGACCGTGAACTTGGGCGTGCTGCCTTCGTCAGGCTCGCGGGCGCAGCCGGTATCGAGGCCGATGGTCCAGTTGTGCAGGGGGCAGGCCACGGCCTTGCCAAAGACGATGCCCTGGCTCAAGGGTCCGGCCTTGTGCGGGCAGCGGTCCAGCAGCGCATAGACCTGGTCGTCGGCCGTGCGGAACAGGGCCACCTGCGGACCCTTGGCGCGCTGCACGCGGCGCGAGCCGAGCACGGGGATGTCGGACACGGCACAGATCGATTTCCATTCGCTCATTGCTTGCTTCCTCAGACGGGCTGGAACTGACGCAGGTCGACCTTGGCCTTGTCGAAATCGAACCAGGGGTCGGGCTCGCCATCGAGCGCGAACTGCAGCTCGGCCCAGAGCTTTTTGCGGCCGTCGTGGTCATCGAGGATCTTGGCCTTCACATGGTCCAGACCCACGCGCGAGACGTAGTGCACCGTGCGCTCCAGGTACCAGCCCTCCTTGCGGTAGAGCTGCATGAAGGCGCCGGTGTACTCCAGCACCTCTTCGGCGGTCTTCAGCTTGGCGAAGAAATGCGCCACCTCGGTCTTGATGCCGCCGTTGCCGGCCACGTACATCTCCCAGCCCGAGTCCACGCCGATGATGCCCACGTCCTTGATGCCGGCCTCCGCGCAGTTGCGCGGGCAGCCCGAGACCGCGAACTTGACCTTGTGCGGCGCGTACATGCGCCACATGGCCCGCTCCAGGTCTTTGCCCATCTGCGTCGAATCCTGGGTGCCCATGCGGCACCACTCGGATCCCACGCAGGTCTTGACCGTGCGCAGCGCCTTCGCATACGCATGGCCCGAGGGCATGCCGATGTCCTTCCAGACACTGACCAGGTCCTCCTTCTTCACGCCCAGCAGGTCGATGCGCTGGCCGCCGGTGACCTTGACCGTCGGGATCTTGTACTTATCGACCGCGTCCGCAATCCTGCGCAGCTCCGAGCTCGTGGTCTCCCCGCCCCACATCCGCGGTATCACCGAGTACGTGCCATCTTTCTGGATATTGGCGTGCGCGCGCTCGTTGATGAAACGGGATTGCGGATCGTCCTCGGCCTCCTTGGGCCAGGATGAAATCAGGTAGTAGTTCAGCGCCGGCCGGCAGGTCGCGCAGCCATTGGCGCTCTTCCAGCCGAGCTTGACGTAGAGCGAATCCAGGCTGGTGATGTGCTCCTTGAAGATCGCGTCGCGCACGTCCTGGTGGCTCATGTCGGTGCAGGCGCAGATCGCCTTCTTCTTGGGCGTGGCCGAGTAGTCGCCGCCGGCCGTGAACATCAGCAGCTGCTCCACGAGGCCGGTGCAGGAACCGCAAGAGGCGCTGGCCTTGGTGTGCTTGCGCACCTCCTCCAAGGTGAACAGGCCCTTCTCCTTGATCGCCTTGCAGATCGTGCCCTTGTTGACGCCGTTGCAGCCGCAGACTTCGTCCGAGTCGGCCATGGCGGCCGCCTTGTTGTGGCCCTGGTGGCCGACGTCGCCGATGTTGGACTCGCCGAACATCAGCTTGTCGCGGATGTCCGCGATCTTGCGGCCCTCGCGCAAGAGCTTGAAGTACCAGCTGCCGTCCACCGTGTCGCCATAGAGGCAGGCGCCCACGAGCTTGTCGTCCTTGATCACCAGCTTCTTGTAGACACCGGCGAAGGGGTCGCTCATCAGGATTTCTTCGCTTCCCTCACCGCCCATGAAGTCGCCGGCGCTGAACAGGTCGATGCCGGTGACCTTGAGCTTGGTGCTGGTCTGCGAGCCCTGATAGCGGCCGATGCCGAACTCGGCCAGGTGCGTGGCGCAGACCTTGCCCTGCTCGAACAGCGGTGCCACCAGGCCATAGGCGATGCCGCGATGGGCTGCGCATTCGCCGACCGAGTAGATGCGCGGGTCGGTCACGGTCTGCATGGTGTCGCTGACGACGATGCCGCGGTTGCAATGCAGGCCGGCGCTTTCGGCCAATGCCGTGTTCGGGCGGATGCCGGCGGCCATCACCACCAGGTCGGCCGGGATCTCCTTGCCGTCCTTGAACTGCACGGCCATCACTCTTCCATCCTTGCCGCCGATCAGCGCCTGCGTCTGCGCGCCCAGCATGAAGCGCAGGCCGCGCGACTCCAGCGACTTGCGCAGCAGGTCGCCCGCCTGGTCGTCGAGCTGGCGCTCCATCAGCCAGTCGCCCAGATGCACCACGGTCACCTGCATGCCGCGCAGCATCAGACCGTTGGCCGCTTCCAGGCCCAAGAGGCCGCCGCCGATGACGACCGCATGCTGGTACTTCGTGGCCGCGTCGATCATCTCGTTGGTATCGGCGATGTCGCGGTAGGCGATCACGCCGTCCAGCTCCTTGCCGGGCACCGGCAGGATGAAAGGCGTGGAGCCGGTGGCGATCAGGAGGCGGTCGTACTCGGCCTCGGTGCCGTCTTCCGCGATGACCTTGCGGCGCACGCGATCGATCTGCGCGACCTTCTTGCCCAGGTGCAGGGTGATGCCGTGGTCCGCGTACCAAGCGAGCGGGTTGAGCACGATCTCGTCCAGCGTCTGCTCGCCGGCCAGCACCGGCGACAGCAGGATGCGGTTGTAGTTCGGATGCGGCTCGGCGCCGAACACGGTGATGTCGTAGAGATCGGGCGCGATCTTCAAGAGCTCTTCCAGCGTGCGCACGCCGGCCATGCCGTTGCCCACCATCACCAGTTTCATCTTCTTCATGCTGCAGCCTCCACATGGGCATGGCGGGTGTAGAGGAAGTCGATCACCGCCTTGCGGGCATGCACATAGACCGGGTCTTCGGCCAGCGCCACGCGGTCACGCGGACGCGGCAAGTCCACCGAGAGGATCTCGCCGATGGTGGCGGCGGGCCCGTTGGTCATCATCACGATGCGGTCCGACAGCAGCACGGCCTCGTCCACGTCGTGCGTCACCATCACCACCGTGCTCTGCGTTCTCGCCACGATCTTCAGAAGCTCGTCCTGCAGCTTGGCGCGGGTCAGCGCGTCAAGCGCGCCGAAGGGCTCGTCCATCAGCAAGACCTTAGGCTCCATGGCCAGCGCGCGGGCGATGCCGATGCGCTGCTTCATGCCGCCCGAAATTTCCTGCGGCTTCTTGGCGGCCGCATGTCCCATGCCGACCAGCACCAGCGCATCAGTCGTGCGCTGTTTGAGCTGGGCTTTTGTCTCCTCGGCACCGAAAACGCGCTCGACCGCCAGGTACACGTTCTCGAAGCACGTGAGCCAGGGCAGGAGCGAATGGTTCTGGAACACGACCGCCCGCTCAGGGCCGGGCGCGGCGATCTCGCGGCCATCACAGATCAGGCCGCCACGGGTGGGCGACAGCAGCCCGGCGATCAAGTTCAGCAGCGTGGACTTGCCGCAGCCCGAATGGCCGATCAGCGTGATGAACTCGCCGCGCTGCACTTCGAGGTTGATCTCGCGCAGCGCATGGAACTGGCCCTTGCGGGTCGAGAACACCATCTCAGCGTCCTGCACCAGGACAAAAGCTTTGCTGTTGCTCATGGGGTCAGTCCTCGCTGAAGGAGAAGCGCTTGGCCACGAGCATCAGCAGTTGCTCCAAGGCCAGGCCCACGATGCCGATCACGAAGATCGCGATGATGATGTGCTGGACGTTCAGGTTGTTCCACTCGTCCCAGACCCAGAAGCCGATGCCCACGCCGCCGGTCAGCATCTCGGCCGCCACGATCACCAGCCAGGCGGTGCCGACGGACAGACGCACGCCGGTCAAGAGATAGGGCAGCACGGCCGGGAACAGGATGCGCGTGATCACCTTCCACTCGCTCAGGTTCAGCACGCGGGCGACGTTCAGATAGTCCTGCGGCACGCGCTGCACACCCACGGCGGTGTTCACGACCATCGGCCAGATCGAGCAGATGAAGATGGTCCAGATCGCGGCCGGGTTGGCGCTCTTGAAGACCAGCAGGCCGATGGGCAGCCAGGCCAGCGGCGACACCGGTTTCAGGAGGCTGATCAGCGGAGAGACCATGCGGTTCGCGAACTCGAAGCGGCCGATGATGAAGCCCAGCGGAATGCCCACCAGCGCCGCGAGGCCGAAGCCCATGGCCACGCGCTGCAAGGAGAACAGGATGTTCCAGCCTATACCCTGGTCGTTCGGGCCCTTGCTGTAGAAGGGGTCGGCAAAGAGCTTGACGGCGGCATCGAAGGTTTGAGCGGGCGTGGGAAAGCTGCCGCCCTTTTGCGTCAGCAGCCCCCACACGCCGACCAGCAAGGCCATGCCGAGGATGGGTGGCAGGACGCGCATCCAGAAGGCGCGCCAGTCGAGCGCTGCGCGCGGCTTGGGCTGCGGCTTGGCCGCGACAGCCACCGGCTCGCGAGGCTTGGCCGCCACCGCGGCTGGCTCTTCAGTGATCACTTCGCGCGGGGAATGAAAGACGGCGGAGACCATGGCACGCTCCTCAGGCTTTCACTTTGAAGGAGTCGGCGTACTTGGCCGGATCCTTGCCGTCCCAGGTCACGCCGTCGATCAGCTTGCTTGTGCGCATGGGCGCCGAAGGAATATTGACCTTCAGCTGCGAAGCGGCCTGCTTGTAGAGCTCGATCTGGTTGATCTGCTTGGCCACGCCCAGGTAGTCGGGATGTTCCTTGATCAGGCCCCAGCGCTTGTGCTGGGTGAGGAACCACATGCCGTCCGACAGATAGGGGAAGTTCACCGCCCCGTCGTTGAAGAACTTCATGTGGTTGGGGTCGTCCCAGGTCTTGCCGAGGCCATTCTGGTAACGGCCGAGGATGCGCTGGTTGATCGCGTCGACACCGGTGTTGACGTAGGACTTGTCGGCGATGGTGTCGGCCATCTTCAGCTTGTTCTGCAGGCCCGCATCGATCCAGCGGCTGGCCTCGAGCACGGCCATGATCACGGCGCGCGCGGTGTTCGGGTACTTCTTGGCGAATTCGCCGGTCGTGCCGAGCACTTTCTCGGGATGGTCCTTCCACACGTCCTGCGTGGTCACGGCGGTGATGCCGATGCCGTCGACGATCGCGCGGTGGTTCCAGGGCTCGCCAACGCAGAAGCCGTCCATATTGCCGACGCGCATATTGGCCACCATCTGCGGCGGCGGCACGGTGATGACCTTGGCATCCTTCATCGGATTCACGCCCGCGCTGGCCAGCCAGTAGTACAGCCACATCGCATGCGTGCCGGTCGGGAAGGTCTGCGCGAAGGTGTACTCGCGCTTCTCGGTGGCCATCAGCTTGGCAAGCGAGGCGCCATCCACCGCGCCCTTGTCGGCCAGCTTCTTCGAGAGCGTGATGGCCTGGCCGTTGTTGTTCAGGGTCATCAGCACGGCCATGTCCTTCTTGGGGCCACTGACGCCGAGGTGCACGCCGTAGATCAGGCCGTAGAGCACATGGGCCATGTCCAGCTCGCCATTCACCAGCTTGTCGCGCACGCCGGCCCAGGAGGCCTCCTTGGTCGGGATGATCTTGATGCCGTACTTCTTGTCGAAGCCCAGCACCGAGGCCATCACGATGGAGGCGCAGTCGGTCAAGGGGATGAAGCCGATGCGCACTTCCTCCTTCTCGGGCTTGTCGGAGCCGGCGGCCCAGGCCATGGGGCTCAGGGCGCTCACGGCGGCACCGGCAGCGCCGGCCAGCAATGTGCGGCGTTCTTCGCTCATCAGACCCTCCTTGTTGTGCATGGGCATTGCGTTCGTGCGGTTCATCGAGATCTCCAAGCAGAAAAGGACAAAGGCGTCGCGACCCAGAGAGCACTCGCGTGTCTCCATCGGTCGGACGCCTTTGTCCTTGTTCGATTCCAGAAAAGCCCACGCCGTTGCGGGCCCGTCGGCTTCAGTTCAGCAGAAAGCGTGCCAGCGATTTCGGAGGGTTTTGGCGGCTGCGATGCACTGTTTGCCGGCAGTGTTGCGCCAGATTGGTGCGACGCAACATCAACCAGGGCGCAAGAGGGAGTGCGCGTCGATAACCCGGTCCGCCACGGCGGCCAGGGGCTCGCCTCGGTCCATCGCGAGCCTGCGCAGGCGCTTGTAGGCCGCGTCTTCGTCCAGGCCCAGCTCGCTCATCAGGATGCCCTTGGCCCTCTCCACGCTCTTGCGACCGGCCAGCTGAGCCTGGGCGCGGCCCAGCTCCTGGCGCAGCGCCAGGTCCTGCTCAAAGCGGGCGATTGCCACCTGCAGCACCGGCGCCAGGCGCTCGGCCCGCAGGCCGTCCACCACATAGGCGCTCACGCCGGCCTTGAGGGCCCGGCGCATGGTCTCGCCGCTGCCGTCCTCCGAGAACATCACGACCGGCCGCGGCAGCGTCTCCGAGACCGTGGCCAGCATCTCCACCGTGTCGCGCGTCGGCGATTCGCTGTCCACGATCACCACATCGGGCTTGAGCCGCTGCACGCAGTCGTGGATCAGGGTGGCCAGCTCCACCACGCCCAACACCTCGCAGCCCAGGCGCGTCAACTCATCGCGTATTAGGGCGATGCGGTGCGCGCCGTCGTCGATCAGGAGGACGCGAAGGCTGGGAGGCGGGAAGTCAGGGGAATCGGGCATCTTGGCCAGATCGGCGCAAGAAGCATGCCCGGCGGCGCGATCTTCAAGGCGTGACGATGCCTATCAGCTCGATCTCAAAGTTCAGCGGCGTGTTCGGCGGAATCTTGCCGCCGCCGGCACCGCGCTCGCCATAGGCCAAGGCGGCCGGGCAGTTGAGCTTGGCCTTGCCGCCCACCTTCATCAGCTGCACGCCTTCGTACCAGCACTTGATCACGCGGTTCAAGGGCAGGACGGAAGGCTCGCCCCGCTCCACCGAGCTATCGAACACGCGGCCGTCCAGGAAGGTGCCGTGGTAGTGCACGCGGACCTTGTCGGTGGGCTTGGGCGTTGGGCCCTTGCCGGCCACGAGCTCGGTGTAGACCAGGCCGGAGGGCGTGGTGACGGGGCTGGCCGCCTGTGCGGTACCAACGAGAGCGAGGCCAGCAAGAAGGCTGGCAGCGAGGATCTGGCGCATGAGCGGTCTGCGAAATGGAAAACGCCGCATCATCGCACCGCGCTGAAACGGCAGGGCCCGCCGAAGCGGGCCCTGCACTGAGCTTCAAGCCCCCGTCACTTGAGCAGCAGGTGCGGCAGCCACAGCGAGATCTGCGGCACATAGGTGACCGCGCCCAGGAAGATCAGCATCGTGAGCAGCCAGGGCCAGACGGCCACGGTCAGCTCGGAGATGCCCATCTTGGTGATGCCCGAGGCCACGTAGAGGTTCAGGCCCACCGGCGGGTGGCACATGCCCACTTCCATGTTCACGACGATCAGGATGCCGAAGTGCACCGGGTCGATGCCGAGCTTCATCGCCACCGGGAACAGGATGGGCGCGAGGATCAGCACGATGGAGCTGGGTTCCATCACATTGCCGGCCAGCAGCAGCAGGATGTTGCAGACCAGCAGGAAGGCGATGGGGCCGAAGCCCTGGCCGATCATCCAGTCGGCCATGGCCTGCGGGATGTTCTCGCTGGTCATCAGGAAGCTGAACAGCACGGCGTTCGTGATGATGTAGAGCAGCATCGCGCTCATGCTGGCCGAATCCAGCAGCACCTTCGGGAGGCGCTTCAAGGACATGTCCTTGTAGACGAAGGTGGCGATCACGAAGGC
Source organism: Pelomonas sp. V22 (assembly GCF_030014915.1). Taxonomy (GTDB): domain Bacteria; phylum Pseudomonadota; class Gammaproteobacteria; order Burkholderiales; family Burkholderiaceae_C; genus JAUASW01. Next base: position 80,562 of record NZ_JAGIXS010000006.1, on the reverse strand, counting down.
ATAGACCGCCGACATGGCTGCCGCTTCCGTCGGCGTGAAGATGCCGGTGTAGATGCCGCCCATCACGATGACGATCAGCAGCAGGCCCCAGACGCTCTCGCGGAAGGCCTTCCAGCGCTCGGCCCAGCTGGCCTTCTGCATGCGCGGGTAGTTGTTCTTGCGCGCGATGAACCAGGTGGTGAACCCGAGGCAGATCGCGAGCAGCAGGCCCGGCACCACGCCGGCGATGAACAGCGAGCCCACCGAGGTGTTGGTCGAGACCGAGTACATCACCATCACGATGGACGGCGGGATCAGGATGCCCAGCGAGCCCGAGGTGGTCAGGATGCCGGCGCCGAAACGGTTGGGGAAGCCCTGCTTGACCATGGCCGGCAGGATCACCGAGCCGATGGCCACGACCGTGGCTGGCGAGGAGCCCGACACCGCCGCGAACAGCGCGCAGGCCATCACACCGGCAAGGCCGAGGCCGCCGCTCCAGTGGCCGATCATGCTGGTGGCGAAGCGGATCATCCGCCGCGCCACGCCGCCATGGGTCAGGAAGTTGCCGGCCAGGATGAAGAACGGGATCGCCATGATCTCGAACTTCTCGATGCCGGTGAACAGCTTCAAGGCGACCGACTGGATCGGCACCTCGGTCATGGTGAAGAGGAAGGTGAGCACCGTGAGGCCCAGCGAGATGCTGATCGGCATGCCGGTCAGCATCAGCAGGATCAGCAGCACGAAGATGATGGCAGCGTTCATGCTTGTGCTCCTCAGGCCTTGGCCGGCGCGGCTTGGTCGTCGTCGTCCAGGCCCTCGACATGGCCGTGGTCATGGTGGGGCAGCTCGCCCGTCTGGAAGAAGCTCCAGGCCACCTGCAGGAAGCGGAAGCTCATCAGCGAGGAGCCTAGCGGCACGCAGAGGTAGACGATCCACATCGGCACTTCCAGGTCCACCGAGGTCTGCTCGGTCTCGGACATGTGCCAGACGAAGTTGGCCCCCATCACCGCCACCGTGCCGGTGAACAGCGCGCCCGCAAGCAGGCCCACGAGCACGAGCGCCTTGTGCGCCCGGCCCTTGAGCTTGCGCAGAATCACGTCCACGCCGACGTGGATGCCGGTGCGCACGCCATAGGCCGCGCCGAACTTGGCCATCCAGACGAACATGAAGATGCACAGCTCCTGCGCCCAGCTCATGTTGATTTGGATGGTGTAGTCCTGGATGTAGGGCACGCCGGACAGGTAGCGGTGCACCACGGCGGCGAAGATCACCAGCGTGGCACCGCCGATCAGGAAGGCGATCAGCCATTCCTCGAGGTGGTTGAGGAAGCGGTTGAACATGGCAGATCGCTCCCGTGCCTTATTTGGCGACGACGTAGCCGGCCGCCTTGTACATGTCGGCGATCATCTGCTTGCCGACGCGCGACTCCATCTCCTTGTGCACCACCGAGGTGGCCTTCTTCATCTCGTTGATCTCGGCCGCCGTGGGCGTGTAGATGGTGGTCTTGCCGCTGGCCTTGATCTTGTCGAGCGCCGTGGCGTTCTCGGTGGCGGCGATGGCGTTGGCGTAGGTGGTGGCGTCCTTCATGGCGCCTTCGAGCTGGCTGCGCAGCTCGGCCGGCAGGCCGTCCCAGAACTTCTTGTTCACGACGACGGCATAGGCCAGGTGGCCGTGGCCAGACAGCGTCATGTGCTTCTGCACCTCATAGACCTTCTGCGTGTAGATGTTGGACGGCGTGCTCTCGGTGCCGTCCACCACGCCGGTCTGCAGCGCCTGGTAGAGCTCGCTGAAGGCCATCACTTGCGGCAGCGCGCCCAGCGAGCGCATCTGCGCGTCCAGCACCTTGCTGGCCTGGATGCGCATCTTCACGCCCTTGAAGTCGGCCACGTTCTTCAGCGGCTTGTTGGCCGTCATGTGGGTGGCGCCGTTGTCCCAGTAGGCGAGGCCGGTGATGCCCTTGGCCTCCAGCTTCTTGAACAGGCCGGCGCCCACCGGCCCTTCGGTCACGGCGCGGAAGGCCTCGGTGTCCTTGAAGATGAAGGGCAGGTCGAAGGCCTCGTATTCCTTGACGCCCAGCGGGCCGAACTTGGAGAGCGACGGGGCCAGCATCTGCACCGAGCCGAGCTGCAGGGCCTCCAGCTCTTCCTTGTCCTTGTAGAGCTGGCTGTTCGGGTAGACCTCCACCTTGACGCGGCCGCCGGTGCGCTGCTCGGCCAGTTCCTTGAAGCGGATTGCGCCCTTGCCCTTCGGGGTGTCCGGCGCCACCACATGGCTGAACTTGATCACGATGGGGCTCTGGGCCTGGGCGCCGAAGCTGGCAAAGGCCAGCAGGCCGGCGGCCGCGAGGGCCAGGGTGCGACGGGCAAGGTGGGGGCGCTGGGTCATGATGAATGTCTCCTGGTGGCGTGGCCTGCGTGAAGGATGAGCGATGGACGCTCCGGCCACTGTGCGGGCGATTGTCTGAAGCCCCCCGGGGCGGGGGGAATTGTGGACATCCACATTTGCGGCTGCACCACGGGCACGGCCACGCGCAGCGCCCGTAGACTTTCCGCCATGCAAGCCCGGCCCAGCACGTCAGACGACGCCCACCCCCGCCGGGGTGGCTGGCGGCCGCTGCTGTGGACCCTGCCGCTGCTGCTGTCCCTGGTCTTCGTGGCCGGCGTGATCGCCTGGGTGTGGGCCAACGAGCTCGCCGAGCGCGAGCTGGAACGCCAGACCCTGATCACGGATGCCCTGTCCACCGAGGCCCAGCTGCGCAACCGCATCGCCGAGGAGGCAGCGTTGCTGCGGCGCCTCGCCACGGGCCTGGCCGGCCAGCACGCCGGTGCCGAGGCGCTGGCGGCGCGGCCCGAGGTCAATGTGGGCCTGCGCCGGCTCTGGCTCAGCGTCACCTGGCTGGACGGCCTCAACCGCCAGATCGCCCAGCTGCCCACACAGGGCAGCACGGCCAGCGACGGCCTCAGCCTGCACCTGGTCGAGCCGGTCGGTGCCGAGGGCCGCGAGGGCCAGCTGGTGGTGCGCTACGACCCCACCCTGCTCCTGAAGAACGGCGTGCCCTGGTGGCTGTCGCGCAAGTACGCGGTGCAGATGGTGGACAGCGCCGACCTGGTGATCGCCAGCACCGAGGAGCTGCGGCCGGCCCCCACGCCCGGCCCCAGCTACCGTGTGGCCCTGACCGGCCCCTTGCGCACCGGCCCGCTGGCCGAGGCCGCGCTCAGCGACGCCGCCCTGGTGCTGACGCTGCGCGAGCCCCAGCCCACGGCGCTCAAGCCGCTGGCCCTGGTGCTGATCGCCGGCTTCCTGCCTTTGTCGGCCGTGGCGAGCTGGCTCTTGCGCCGCCAGATGCGCCAGGTGATGAAGGCGGAGAGTGCCTGGCGCACCGAGGCCGCCTGGCGACAGGCCATGGAAGACTCGGCCCTCGTGGGGCTGCGGGCCCGCGATGCTGAGGGGCGGCTGCTGTACGTCAACCGCACCTTCTGCGAGCTGGTCGGCTGGCCGGCCGAAGCTTTGCTCGGGCTCACGCCGCCCATGCCGTATTGGCCACCCGATGCCATCGAGGAAGTGGCCCGCCGCAACCGCCGCACGCTGGCCGGCGAGGCACCGCGCGAGGGCTACGAAGCCCGCTGGCGCCACCGCGACGGCCATGCGATCGAGGTGCTGGTGTTCGAGTCGCCGCTGGTCGATGCCGCCGGCCAGCAGATCGGCTGGATGGGCTCCATCCTCGACATCACCGAGCGCAAGCGGCTGGAAGAACGCGAACGCCGCCAGGTCGAGACGCAGGCCCACAACGCGCGCCTGACCATGCTGGGCGAAGTGGCCTCCACGCTGGCCCATGAGTTGAACCAGCCGCTCACCGCCATCGCCAGCTACAACGCCGGCGTGTTGAATTCGCTGGAGCGCCAGGGGGGCGCCGATCCCGTCGTGATGGGTGCCCTGCAACGCCTCGGCCAGCAGGCCGCCCAGGCCGGCCGCGTGGTGCAGCGCATCCGCGAGTTCCTGACCCGGCGCGAACCGCAGCGCGAGCGCTGCGCCCTGCCCGGCGTGATCGCCGATGCTGTCAGCCTGCTAGCCAAGGAGCTGGCCCGCTCACGCGTGGAGCTCAAGCTGCAGCTGGACCCGGATCTGCCCGACGTGGTGGCTGATGCCGTGCTGGTCGAGCAGGTCGTGATCAACCTGGTGCGCAATGCCGCCGATGCCTTGTCGGCGCATCCCGAGCCGCGCCGCATCGAGGTCTCGGCGCGCCGCGCCGGCGAGCGCTTCGTCCGCATCGACGTGCAGGACAACGGCCCCGGCCTGCAAGGCCTCACGGCCGAGCAGCTGTGCGCGCCCTTTTATTCCACCAAGCGCGAAGGCATGGGCATGGGCCTCGCGATCTGCCGCTCCATCGTCGAGGCCCACCAGGGCCTGCTCGATGCCGGCGAGGCGGCGGGCGGCGGTGCCCGCTTCTCGTTCAGCCTGCCCTTGGTGAGGGCCGATCAAGACAATCAGGGCGATGAAGAGGAGGCGCTGAGCGATGTCTGATGTCTGGCTGGTCGACGACGACCACGATGTGCGGGACGCACTGGCCTTTTTGCTGGGCTCACGCGGCCTGCAGGTGCGGCCCTTCGAGAGCGGCGCGGCGGTGCTGGCCGCGCTGGATGCGCTCAGCCACCGGCCACGCGGCGTCTTCCTGCTCGACGTGCGCATGGAGGGCATGACCGGCACGCGTCTGCACGATGAACTGCTGGCGCGCGGGCTGCGCAATCCGGTGCTCTTCCTGACCGGCCATGGCGACATCCCCATGGTGGTCGACGCGCTGAAGAAAGGCGCCTTCGACTTCCTCGAAAAGCCCTACAGCGACAACGCGCTGGCCGACCGCATTGAGCAGGCCCTGGCCGTCGAAGCGGCCATGCAGGCCGAAGGCGCCCATGCGGCCGAGCGCACGGCCCGCCTCGCCTCGCTCACCGAACGCGAGCGCGAGGTGATGCACCGCGTCGCGGCCGGCAAGCTGAACAAGGTGATTGCGGACGAGCTGCATGTTTCCATCCGCACCGTCGAGGTTCACCGCGCCCGCGTCTTCGCCAAGCTCGGCCTGCGCTCGGCAGCCGAGCTGGCGACGCTGCTGGCGCAGGGCTAACTCAGAACTTGTACTCCAGCCCCACGTTGGGCATCAGCCCCAGCTCGCTGACCACCTTGCGCTTGCTGTAGTCGGCGTTGTAGCTGTAGCCCGAGATGTTCTTGTGGGCGTAGGCATTGATCAGCTCGTAGTAGAAGCTCAGGCGGTCCGAGACCTTCTGGTCGGCGCGCAGGTCCAGGCGGTGGTAGGCCGGCAGGCGGTCGGAGTTGATGCCGGCGTACAGCGGCTTGACGCGGCCGTCCGGGTAGCGGCCGGTGCCGACGATGGGCGTGTAGCGGTTGCCGCTGTGCAGGCTCCACTTGGCACCGAAGCGCCAACGCTCGCTGTACTCGTAGTTGCCGACCAGGTTCACGACCACGGGCTGGTCGTACTCGAAGTCGAACTGCTGGCCGCTCAGGTCGTTGCGGCGCCGCGCCTTGGACAGGCTGACCGAGGCCCAGCCCGAGAAGCGCGAGCCCTGCGGGTCCTTCTTGATGAAGAGCTCCAGGCCGCGCGCATCGCCGCTGCCGCCGTTGACATAGTTGAGCCGCGGATCGGCCACGATGAAGTCGCGGAGCCGCTTGTCGTAGACCTCGGCCTTCCAGCTCCAGCCGTCCGTCAAGCTCTGCTGCACGCCCAGCACGGTCTGGCGTGAGCGCACATGGGCGAGGCTCGGGTTGCCGAGCTCGCGCAGCACCTGCGGGCCTTCGGGCGGCTGGTTGTGCTCGCCATAGGCCAGGCTGACCGTGGTGTTGGCCTGGGCGCGCCATTCAAGGCCGAGGCGCGGCTCGACGATGTTGCGTCGCAGGTAGCTGTCGCGGGTGTAGTGGAGGCCCGCCGTGGCCGCGAGCTGCTCGCTGATCTGCCAGCGGTCCTTCAGGAACACCGTCGCGTAGTTGAACTTGATCTCGTCCTTGTAGCGCTTGCGCTCGGCGCTCGAGAGATCGCATTGCGGATCGAACTCGGTGCAGCGCGCATCGAGCAGGTCCAGGTCCAGCTTGTAGCGGTAGGCGCTCAGCATGCCGCCGGCGCTGAGCTCATGCGAGTCGCCGAGGCGCAGCCGCATTTGGTCGCGCAGAAAACTCTGGCTGCCGGTGATGTCGGCACTGACCGCCGAGCCGATCTGGCCCCGGCTCGCCGTGCTCAGGTGGCCGATGGCCAGCTTGTTGCTGAGCTGCGGGCTGATACGCGCATCCCAGACCAGGCCTTCCGTGTGGCTGGATTCTCGGGAGCTCGAGTTGCCGACCAGGGCCGGCTGCTGCTGGCCCAGGGTGTCATCGGCCGCCAGGCTGAACTTGATCGCGTCGCGCGCGCCGAGGGCATAGAAGCTCAGCTCCTGGCCCGGCTGCAGCGTCCAGGCAAAGCGGCCCTGGTAATCGCCGTACTTGGGCAGCTTGTAGAGCACACCGCTGTCCTCGTCCTTCTGCGACTTCTTGATCAACAGGTCCAGGTAGCTCTGCTTGGCGGCGAAGTAGAAGCTCTGGTTCTCGCTGACCGGGCCTTCCACCAGCAGGTCGGCGCCGAGCAGGCCGTTGTTGATCTTGCCACCGATGCGGTCCTTGCGCGGCGCGCGCAGGCGGATGTCGACGATGCCGCCGTTCACGTCGCCGAACTCGGGGCCGAAGGCGCCGGTGTGCAGCTCGAACTGCTGAACCAGGTCGCCATGCACCGTGCTCAGGTAGCCGCCCAGGTGGAAGGCATAGCCCACCGGCAGGAAGTCGACGTAGTAGAGGTTGTCGCCCGGACGCGAACCGCGGATCGCCGGCGCAGCCTCGCTGTCGCTCGCCGCCACCACGCCGGGCAGGGCCTGCAGTGCCCGCATCGGGTCGCTGCCGGCCCCCGCCACGCGGCCCAGTTCGGCGCCGCTGAGCACCTGCTTGCTGAGCGCCGGGCGCGCGCTTTGCACCACCACCGGCGGCAGCGTCTCGGCCGCGCGTGTCGCCGGCTCGCCCTTGCTGGCCGGTGGCGGCTTCTGCGCCTTGGATTCATCGGCCTCGGCGGCCCGGACCAAGCCCGGCAATACCGTGCAACCCAGGCTCACGCCCAGGACCAACCAGGCCGGCTGGCAGCCCTGTGTCTTGCTCTTCCTCACTGGAGACTCCCTCGTTTCACTCACTGTCGAACTGGCGATACCCGCCGGCCTTCTTGGGAAGGTCTTGGTCAGGGCCGGTTTGGGCGGCGCTCAGTCTCGCAGGGCTTGCGAGGGGCTAACTTAAGTTTTGCCAAGGATGGCCTCTGCCTGTCTTCAGCCAGCCATCGGCTCGCCATCCGAATGGGCGCGCTCCCACAGGCGCAGCGTCACGGCGAACCCCGGCCCCGGCTCCAGCGTCAGCGAGCCGGCGTGGGCACGTGCGATCAGGTCCACCAGGCGCAGGCCGAGGCCTGACTCGGCCCGCTCGCTGGTGTCGCCCAGCCCCGCCTGCAGTTCGGCGCGGCGGCCTTCATCGACGCCGGGACCGTTGTCGCGCACACAGAGGCATTGCACCTGTCCCTCGCGCCGGGTGGACAGCCAGACCTCGGTGGCGCCATGGCGCACGGCGTTGTCCAGCAGATTGGCCAGCGCGGCGCTGATCAGGTCGGGGTCGGCACGCAGCGGCGGGCCGCCCTCCAGGTGCAGGCTCAGGTCTTCCACCGGCAACTGGCGAGTGAGGTCGGCCAGTGTCAGCGGCTGCAAGGCCAGTTCATGGCCGCTGCGGAACAGGGCCAGCAGCGAGGCGACGACGCGCTTGAGCCGGTCAACGGCCGCGCGCGTGCGCTGCAGGCGCGGCCGGGCCGACTCATCCACCTCGCGCAAGGCCAGGGCCAGTTGCGCATCCATGCCGGCCAGCGGTGTGCGCAGCGCGTGGGCGGCATGGGCGGCGAAGGCCTGCTCCTGCTGCACCTGGCGCGCCAGACGCTCTCCGAGCGCCGTGATCGAGGCCCGGACCACGGCGATCTCGGCCCGCGTGGCCTCGGGCAGCAGGGTGTCGGGTCGCAGCGGGTCGTAGTGCTCGATCTGGGCGGCCAGGCCGCGCAGCGGATTCAGTGCTGCGGCCACGCGCCGGCGCAGCAGCACCGCGAAGACCACGCTGACCGCCATTGCACTGAGCCCGACGAAAACCACCGATTCGTAGCGCGACTCGAACCGTTCGGCCCCATGCTGGGCGACGTAGAGGATGCGGTTGCGGTCCAGCAGGCGCATGCCGTAGACCCGCCAGCCGTCGCTGCCATCCGACAGCCCGGCATGGAAGCTGCGCAGCAGCGGCGGCCGGGGCGCGCCATGCGAGCGGCGCACCAGGCTGCCGTCGGCTTCCAGGATCTGCCAGACCACGCGCTCCACATGGGGCGGCGCCGGCAGCAACTCGCCCAGCGCCTCGTCCGGCAGGTTGGGCCGCAGCGCGACCAGGCCGTAGATCACCTCGCCGGCCTCGCGCAGCGTGTCGTCCATCAGGTCGTCGACCTCGTGGCGCACGCCCCAGGTCAGGGTCAGGAACAGCGCCAGCATCCAGCCCAGGCTCACCAGGGTCAGCGTGCGTATCAGCTCGCGCTGCAGCGAAGGCAGGTGCTCGAACTTGTTGTTCATTTCGGTACCCGGTAACCAAGGCCGCGCACCGTCTCAATGCAGTCGCGGCCCAGCTTGCGGCGCAAGTTGAACACATGGACCTCCAGGGTATTGCTGGCGCTCTCGCTCTCGAAACCGGTGGACAAGGCCTCCAGGTCCGACTTGGACACCACCCGCCCCGCCCGCGACACCAGCGCGCCGAGCACATTCCACTCCCGCGCCGTCAGCTCCACCAGCACGCCATGCCAGAAGGCCTGCTTGGCCGTCAGGTCCAGCTCGGCGCCTTCGCCGAGACGCACGCGCGGTGCGCCCTGCGTGACGGCGCGCCGGCTCAGCGCGCGCAGCCGGGCGGCCAGCTCTTCGGGCTGGAAGGGCTTGACCAGGTAGTCGTCCGCGCCACTGTCCAGGCCGCGGATGCGCTCGCTCAGCAGGTCGCGTGCCGTGATCATGATGATGGGCACGGTGCCGCCGCGCTCGCGCAGGCGCCGGACCCAGTCCAGCCCCGATCCATCGGGCAGCTGCCAGTCCACCAGCAAGGCGTCGTAGGGCTCGCTCATCACCGTCTGCGCGTCGAGCAAGCGCTTGAACCAGTCCACCAGATGGCCCTCCAGGCGCAGGAAGGCGCTGAGCGCCTCGCCCAGGGTTTCGTCGTCTTCGATCAACAGCAGCCGCATGACATCACTCTCCGGACAGCCAAGGTAACACCGCGGGTGCCGCGCCGGCTTCAGCTGGACTTCAGGCGCGCTGCCCAGCATCCGGCCCGTTCATATCGGAGCCCTCATGTTGCCCATCCGTGCCTTCGCAGCGTTTGCACTGACCCTGTCTTTCATGCCTTGCCTTGCGCAAGCTCAAGTCCTGGCCCTGCAGGACGGCCAGGTGCGGGCCCTCGGCCTGCGAAGCGCCCTGGCACAGACCGAACAGGGTGCTGCCCAGCGCGCCAGCGGCCGCGCCGCGCTGCCGCCGCAAGCCCAGCGGGTCGTGGCCCTGCCCTTGCCGGGCCTGGTCGAGCAGCTGCGCTTCGCGCCCGGCGAGACCGTGCCGGCCGGCGCGCTGATGGCCCAGCTGCGCAGCGCACAAGGCCATGAGCTGGGCCACGACCTGGAAGGCAGCCACCAGCAGCTGGCCGCCGCGCGCCGCAGCGCAGCGCGCGATGAGCAGCTCGCCGCGGAGGGGCTGATCGCGCAATCGCGTCTGGATGCGAGCCGCGCCGCCCTGGCCCAGGCCGAGCTGATGCACGAAGGTCGCCAGACGGCCCTCGCCCTCTCGGCCAGCGACAGCAATGGCCTGCTGAGCGCCCGCGCCCCCATGGCGGGCCTGGTGCTGGAGCAGCTGGTGCAGGTGGGCCAGCGGGTCGAGGCCAACCAGCCGCTGTACCGCATCGCCCGGCTCGACCAGGTCTGGATCGAGCTCAGCCTGCCGGCGCCGCTGGCCGACCAGCTGCGCCCCGGCGCCCGCATCGAACTGCCCGGCCGCAGCGGCCAGGCTGTGCTGCTGGGCGTCGCCGGTGTGGCCGACCCCACAACGCAGCTGGTGACGCTGCGCGCCCGCTACGAAGGCAGCTCGCCGCCACGGCCCGGCCAGTGGGTCGAGGTCGAGATCCGGACACCGGGCGCCCAGCCCCAGCGCATCGCGGCCAGCGCCCTGTCCGAGCGCGACGGCAAGCCGCTGGTCTTCCAGGACGAGGGCCAGGGCCGCTACCGCGCGCTGCGCCCCAGCAGCGTCGAGCGGCGCGGCAGCGAAGCCCTGCTGCAAGGCCTGCCGCCGGGCGTGCGCCTGGTGACCCAGGGCACGGCCGCACTGCGCGCCTTGCTGGACAACGCCAAGCCCTGACGGAGCCCTCGCCATGAACCTGTTTGCCGGCATGCTGGCGTTCTCCCTGCGCCAACGCGCCCTGGTCGCCATCGCCACCGCGGCCCTGGCCGGCGCCGGCATCGCGGCTTTCGAATCGCTGCCTATCGACGCCTTTCCTGATGTCTCCAGCACCCAGGTCAAGCTGGTGCTGAAGGCGCCGGGCCTGACGCCCGAGGAGGTCGAGTCGCGCATCACCGTGCCCATCGAGCAGGAGCTGCTCGGCTTGCCGCGCCAGCGCGTGCTGCGCTCCACCTCCAAGTACGCGCTGGCCGACATCACGCTGGATTTCGAGGACGGCACCGACGTCTACTGGGCCCGAGCCCAGGTCAGCGAGCGCCTCAGCGCCGTGATGAAGGACCTGCCCGAAGGCCTGTCCGGCGGCCTCGCGCCCATCACCACGCCGCTGGGCGAGATGTTCATGTTCACGCTGGAAGGCCCGCAGTCGCTGGCCGAGAAGCGCCGGCTGCTGGACTGGCAGATCCGTCCCGCCCTGCGCACCGTGCCCGGCGTGGCCGATGTCAACAGTCTCGGGGGGCGGGTCGAGACTTTCGAGGTCGTGCCCGACCCGCTGGCCCTGCAGGCCCAGGGGCTGACGCTCAAGCGCCTGCGCGAGATCCTGCAGGCGGCCAACCGCAATGACGGCGCCGGCCGCCTGGCCGCCGGCGAGGAAGCCCTGATCGTGCGCGCCGAGGGCGCCATCCGCACGCTGGACGACCTGGCCCAGACCGTGGTGCGCCGCCATGAGGGTCAGGTCGTGCGCCTGGCCGACATCGCAACGGTCCAGGCCGGCGCGCTGACACGCTACGGCGCGGTCACCCGCGACGGCCAGGGCGAGGCGGTCGAAGGCCTCGTGCTGGGCCTGCGCGGCGCCAACGCACGCCAGGTGGTGGCCGGCGTCAAGCAGCGCCTCGCCGAACTGCAGCTGCCACCGGGGCTCAAGGTCGAGGTCTTCTACGACCGCGCCCGCCTCGTGGACCGCGCCGTCGGCACCGTGGGCCGCGCCTTGCTGGAAGCCGTGGTCCTGGTCGTGGTGCTGCTGCTGGTCTTCCTCGGCCAGCTGCGCCCCGCCCTGGTCGTGGCCCTGATGCTGCCGCTGGCGGCGCTGGCCACGTTCGTGCTGATGCGCGCCTTCGGCCTGTCGGCCAACCTGATGAGCCTCGGCGGCCTGGCCGTCGCCATCGGCATGCTGGTGGACGGCGCCGTGGTGCTGGTCGAGAACATCGAGAGCGAGCTGGCGCAAGGCGAGCGCGCCCGCCGCGCCGGCGTGCTGCACCTGATCTACCGCGCCGGCAGCGCCGTGGCCGCACCGGTGGCCTCGGGCATCGCCATCATCGTCATCGTCTTCCTGCCGCTCTTGAGCCTGGAGGGGCTGGAGGGCAAGCTGTTCGGGCCGGTGGCCCTGACCATCGTCTTCGCGCTGCTGGCTTCGCTGCTGCTGTCGCTGACCGTGGTGCCGGTGCTGGCCTCCTGGTTGCTGAAGACGGGCGATCCGCACGAGCCCTGGCTGATGCGGCGCATCGCACCGGCCTATGCACGGTTGCTGGACTGGGCGCTGGCCCACGGCCGGACGCTTGCCCTCGGCACGGCCGTCGCCCTGCTGGGCGCCGTAGGCGCCATGGCCTGGGTGGGCAAGACCTTCATGCCCACCATGGATGAAGGCGACATGATCCTGCAGCTGGAGAAGCTGCCCTCGATAGGCATTGACGCCACCGTGGCCCTGGACCTGCGCGTGCAGCAGGCGCTGCGCGAGCGCGTGCCCGAAGTGCTGCACGTGGTGGCCCGCAGCGGCGCCGACGAGCTGGGCCTCGACCCCATGGGCCTCAACCAGACCGACAGCTTCCTGGTGCTCAAGCCCATCGAGCAATGGCGCAAGCCCGACAAGGCCTGGCTGCTCGAGCAGCTGCGCGCGGTGATGAGCGACTTCCCCGGCGTGGACATCGCCTTCACCCAGCCCATCGACATGCGCATCAGCGAGATGCTGTCCGGCGCGCGCGGAGACCTGGCGCTCAAGATCTACGGCAGCGACTTGGCCCGCCTCAACCAGCTGGCCCAGCAGGCCGAGAAGCTGATCGCCAGCCTGCCCGGCGCCGAGGACACGCTGACGCTGCGCAACGACGGCGTGCGCTACCTGCAGGTCGACATCGACCGCAGCGCCGCCGGCCGCCTGGGGCTGGACGCCGAGACCATCCAGCAGGAGCTGCGCCACTGGGTCGAAGGCGAGAGCGCCGGCCTGGTGCACCGCGAGGGCCGACGCATACCGCTTCAAGTGCGCGGCCCGGAGTCCCTGCGAAGTGACCCTGACGCGTTCGCAAGACTGCGCATCGCCAGCGACCAGGGAATCGCCGTACCGCTGGCCGGCGTGGCCCGACTCGCCAGCGTCGAGGGCCCGGTCAAGATCGACCGCGAACAGGCCCAGCGCTACGTGATGGTGCAGTCCAATGTGCGCGGCCGCGACCTGGTCGGCTTCGTGCGCGAGGCCCAGGCGCTGATGGCCCGCGAGCTCAAGCTGCCGGCCGGCTACAGCCTCGCCTGGGGCGGCCAGTTCGAGAACCAGCAGCGCGCCGCGCGCCGCCTGGCGCTGGGCGTGCCGGTCAGCCTCGGCCTGATCTTCTTCCTGCTGTTCAGCACCTTCGGCTCGGTGCGCCAGGCCCTCTTGGTGCTGGCCAATGTGCCGCTGGCGCTGATTGGCGGCATCGCGGCGCTGAGCGTGGCGGGCGAATACCTGTCGGTGCCGGCCTCGGTGGGCTTCATCGCCCTGCTGGGCATCGCCGTGCTGAACGGCGTGGTGATGCTCAGCCATTTCAACGAGCTGCTGGCGGCCGGGCGGCCGCTGGCCGAGGTGGTGCGCGAGGGCGCGCAGCGCCGGCTGCGGCCGGTGCTGATGACGGCGGCCATCACCGCCGGCGGCCTGGTGCCGCTGCTGTTTGCCAGCGGCCCGGGCAGCGAGATCCAGCGGCCACTCGCCATCGTCGTGATCGGCGGCCTGCTCTCGTCCACGGCGCTGACCCTGCTGCTGCTGCCTTTGATGTTCCGCCGTTTCGGCCTGGCCAAGGAGGCCCTGTGATGAAGCCCATGAGTGATCTGGTCTGCGTGGTGCTGGTCGTGCCGGCCGCCGCCGAGCCGCGCCTGGTGGACTGGTTGATGGAACAGCCGGGCGAGGCCATCGAGTTCGCTGTGCACCGCGTCGCCGCACGCGGGCCGCTGGTGCAGCTGGCCGGCATCGAGGAGCGGGTGCAAGGCTATGCCGAGCGCGTGGAGGTCAAGCTGGTGCTGGCGCGCGAGCACAGTGCAGCACTGATCGCAGCGCTGAAGGCCCTGCTGGCCGGCACCGATGGCGGCCTGTGGGTGCAGCCGGTGGAACAGCTGGAGGCCTTCGCATGAAACGCTGGACCCTTGTTGGCCTGCTGGCGGTGTGGATGAGCGCCTGGACGAGCACCTCGGCGCAGACGCCTGCGATCTGGTCGCCCGAGCCCGCCCTGCTGGCCTCACCGGCCTGGCGCGCGGCCCTGGCCGGCCGCCAGGAACAGGGCGCCCTGGCCGCCCAGACCCGCGCCGGCAGCGGCGAATGGACCCTCTCGCTGGCCACCGCCCAGCGCCGTGAACCGCTGCTGCAGCCCGGAAGCAACCAGGACCTGGAGCTCAGCCTGCAGCGCCCCTGGCGCCTGCCTGGCAAGGCCGCCGCCGCCGACTTGGCCGGCAGCGCCCGCGAAGACTATGGCCGTGCCCGGCTGGCGCTGGCCTGGCGCGAGCAGGCCGAGCGGCTGCTGGCGCAATGGGCCGCCTGGCGGCGCGAGACCGAGGGTCAGGCGCTGCTGCAAGCTCAACGCGACAGCGTGGCCCAGGAGGTGGCTGCGCTGACGCGGCGCCGGCAACTGGGCGATGCCGCCCCCGCCGAGCTGCTGCAGGCCGAGGCGGCGCTGGCCGGTGCCGAGTCGCGCCTGGCCCAGGGCCGCAGCGCCGCCGACGAACAGCGGCGGCGCCTGCAGTCCCTGCTGGGCGATGCGCCGCTGCCGCCCGCCACCTGGCAGGCACCGGCCGCGCAGGGCACCAACGCAGCCCAACTCTCAGAGCAGGATGCCGCACTGATGCTGGCCGAGGCCGAGGCCCGGCTCAGCCGGCGCCTGGCCGAGCTGGAGCGGCGCGAACAGCGGCCCGACCCGGTGCTGGCGGTGCGCGCATTGCGGGGCCGCAGCGGCGAGGAGCGCGTGCTGGGCCTGAGCCTCACCCTGCCCTTTGGTGGCGAAGGCCGCAGCCAGGCCGGCCGGGCTGCCGAGGCCCGCGCGGCCGCCGCCGAGGCCACGCTCGACCAGGCCCGCCTCGACGCGCAACTGCGGGCCCAGCAGCTGTTGCGCCAGCTCGAACTTGCGCAGCAGCAGTTGAGCCTGCAGGCCCGCCATGCCGAGGCCTTGCAACAGCACGCCGACAAGCTCGCCCGCGCCTATGCCCTTGGCGAAGCGCAACTGGGCGACCGCTGGGCCGCACGCCGCCAGGCCCAGGAGGCGGCGCTGGCCCAGGCCCAGGCGCGCATCGATCAGCAGCTGCTGGAAGGCCGCCTCGCGCTGGCAAGTGGCCGGCTCTGGCCCATGTCCGGTCCCCCCGTCACAAGGAGTTCCCCATGAAGCCCTGGATCCCACTCGCCCTGCTGCTGCCCTGGCTGGCCGCTTGCGCCCTGCCCGGCACGACGGTGGTCGGCGAGCGCCTGTGCGTACCCCATGTTCGCCAGGCGCTGTGTACGGCCCGGCCTCTGGCCGAGCGGCCGCTGCAGCCCGGCGACCGGGTGCTGAACCTGGTCCGTGCCGAGCCCGACGACCGCCACGGCCGCGTGCGCGTGCAACTCGCCGGCGAGCCGCCGATCTGGCTGCTGCCAGGCACGCGGGTCCGCGTGCTGCTGCCGCCCCAAGGCAGCCCCGAGCTGCAGCTGTCCTGGGCTGGTGGCAGCCGCCGCTGGACAGCGGAGCAGGCACAAGGTGAGCAATGGTTGCAGCTGCATTCCCAGGGCGGCCTGTTCAGCCAACACTACGCACTCGCGGAGCGGGCGGCGCCACGGCCCGAGCTGCCGGTCAGCGGCCTGATCGACAGCCGCCCGCCCCGCGCCAAGCCATGAGCAGCAGCACCTACCTCCCCCTCTACCTCGGCGTCGGCGCCGCCGCCGTCGGCCTGCACCTCTTGATGCGCCGCCGGCGCGAGCGCGGCAATGCCGAGGCACGCGCCGAGGCCGACCAGGCCGGGCTCAACGAACCGCCCTCGCTGCATCCCATCGTCAGCCCGGTGCGCTGCATAGGCAGCGGTGGCTGCGTCACGGCCTGCCCGGAAGGGGCGCTGGGCATCGTCGAGGGCCGCGCCACCCTGATCAATGCCTCGGCCTGCATAGGCCATGGCGCCTGCGCCGAGGCCTGCCCGGTCGAGGCAATCACCCTGGTCTTCGGCACCGAGAAGCGCGGCGTCGACATTCCCAAGGTCTCGCCGCAGTTCGAGTCGAACGTGCCGGGCCTCTTCATCGCCGGCGAGCTCGGTGGCATGGGCCTGATACGCAAGGCCGCGAGCCAGGGCGTGCAGGCCGTCGATGCGATACGCCGGCGCAAGGCCGGCACCGGCGAACTGGACCTGCTGATCGTCGGGGCCGGCCCCGCCGGCCTCGGCGCCGCGCTGGCCGCGCAGGAGAAGGGCCTGCGCTACGCCGTGATCGAGCAGGAAGACTCGCTCGGCGGCGCGATCTACCACTACCCGCGCGCCAAGATCGCGATGACGGCGCCGGTCAGGTTGCCCCTGGTGGGCAGCGTGCGCATGAGCGAGGTCTCCAAAGAGAAGCTGCTGGAGTTCTGGCATGGCATCGTCGGGAAGACCGGCCTCACGCTCCGCTTCAACGAGCGCATGGACCGCATCGAGCCACAGGGCGAAAGCTTCGTGATCCACACCAGCCAGGGCCAGCATCGTGCCCGCTCGGTGCTGCTGGCCATAGGCCGGCGCGGCTCGCCGCGCAAGCTGGGCGTGCCGGGCGAGGAACTGCAGAAGGTGGTCTACCGGCTGATCGATGCCGAGCAGTACCGCGGCCAGCAGGTGATGGTGGTGGGCGGCGGCGACAGCGCGCTGGAAGCCGCGCTGCAGCTGGCCGAGCAGCCCGGCACGACGGTGCAGCTGTCCTACCGCAGCCAGGCCTTCAGCCGAGTGAAACCGAAGAACCGCAGCGCGCTGGATGCCGCTGCAGCCGCCGGCCGCATCGAGCTCTTGCTGCAGACCGAGATCGAGCGCATCACGCCCGAGGCGGTGTCGCTGCGTGGCAGCAGCGGCCCGCTCTCACGCCCCAACGACGCGCTGATCGTCTGCGCCGGCGGCGTGCTGCCCACGGCCCTGCTGCAGCAGATGGGCATTGCCTTCGAGACCAAGCACGGCGAGGCCTGAGCCCCGCCGCCCCTGATTCAGGGACGCTGACCCTGCAGCTGGAAGATCGCCACCGCGCGCACCAGGTCCTGCGCCTGCTGGCTCATGCTGTTGGCGGCTGCGGCCATTTCCTCGACCAGGGCGGCGTTCTGCTGCGTGGCCTGGTCCATCTGCGTCACGGCCACATTGACCTGCGAGACACCCTGGCTCTGCTGGCCGGAAGCCGAGCTGATCTCGTTCATGATCTGGGTCACCCGCGACACGCCGTCGACCACCTGCTGCATGGTGCTGCCGGCCCGCTCGGCCAGCTCGGAGCCGCGCTCGATGCGGGACACGCTGTCGTTGATCAGCCCCTTGATCTCGCGGGCCGCCGCCGCGCTGCGCTGGGCCAGCGCCCGCACCTCGCCGGCCACGACCGCAAAGCCACGCCCCTGCTCGCCAGCCCGCGCCGCCTCGACGGCTGCGTTCAGCGCGAGGATGTTGGTCTGGAAGGCGATGCCGTCGATCACGCCGATGATGTCGGAGATGCGGCGGGCGCTGTCATGGATGCCGCGCATCGTGGTCACGACCTCGGTCACCACCTCGCCACCCTGGGTCGCGATGGCCGAGGCGTCGCGCGCCAGCTGGTCGGCCTGCGTGGCGTTGTCAGCATTCAGGCGCACGGTCGAGTTCAACTCTTCCATCGACGAGGCGGTTTGCTGCAAGGCGCTGGCCTGGCTCTCGGTGCGGCCCGACAGGTCCTGGTTCCCCTGCGCGATCTGCACGCTGGCCGTGGCCACGCCGTCAGCTGACATGCGCACGCTGGACACGATGCCCGACAGGTTGCCACGCATGGTCTCCATCTCGGTCAGCATGCGGGCGATCTCGTCATTCCCATCTGTTTTCAGTTCGCGGCTCAGGTTGCCCTGCGCGAACTCGCGCGAGGCCTGGGCTGCCTGCTCCAGCGGCTGGACGATGGATCGCGTGGTCGTCAGCCCCAGCACCACGGCAATCGCGGCGGCGACGAGGCCCAGCCCCACCAGCCCATTGCGCAGCATGCCGAACTCCTCCTGGGAGTGCGCCACATTGCTTGCGCTGATCTTCTCGCTCTCGTCCAGCAGCTCATGCAGCTGGCGCAGCAGTTGTGCCAGCAAGGGCCGGCACTCCTGGTTGATCTTGGCGACGGCGGCCTCGCGCTGGCCTGCCACCGCCAAGCGCGTGATCTCGAGCGCCACGGGGCCATAGCGGGATTCGGTCTGGCTCGATTCGACCAACAGCCGTTTGACCTCAGCCGAGAATCCGCCCGACTGCTCGACCAACTGCTGCAAGGCCTTGAACTTGTCCTGCACGGCCGCGTGGGCCTTGCGGATCGCCGCTTCTTCGGTCGACGCATCTGCTGCAGAACTGGCCAGCACCAGATTGCGGGCCGCGACCGCGCGACCGTTCGTGCTGTCCAGCACATCATTGACAAGGGTCTGCAGACGATCCAGCTGCTCGACCTGGGCCTCGAAGTTGCGCTGGGAATCGGAGAGTGCGCGGATGGCCACCAGGGCAACGACCAGAACGGCCAGCGTGAGGATGGTGTAACCCAGTCCCAGCCTGGCTCGAATGCTCAAGCGGTTCAGGAAGTTCATGCTCGATCTCCCGGCGCTTCGCTGCGCCGATCTTCTCAATCTGCTCCCTGGAACTCATGGTCGGCTTGATCGAACGCAAGCTCTTCTTCTCTCGCCGGGCATGACACCGGCCGAACCTGAAGCGCAGCTGAAGCGAGAAGTCGCGCCCGTGAACAATGTCACTTCACTGGCGTTGCGATCACCAACTTCAGCTGCTCGCTGCCCACGGCCACGGCGGCCGTGCTGCCCTCCAGGTCGCCGGGCTGGGGCTGGGCCTGGCCGCTGCGCGAGATGCGGGCCGTGACCACGACCTCGCGCGCCGAGGACAGGCGGGCCTGCGGGCTCATGGCCAGCGAGTCGTCGAGCACGAAGGAAAGCGGCAGATCCTTCACCTGCTTGCGCAGCATCGCCAGCGGCATGCGCGCGCCTTCGGCCGGGCGGGCGAACACGAACACCGTGTCGTCCGGCTGCACCTGTTTCAGCAGGGCCGGCGCGAGGCGGATCTGGCCGGCTACGCGGGCACTGGCCAGGCCCGGCAGGGCAGTGCCGGAGGCCGCCGGCTGACCGAGCGCCTGGCGTGCGTCCTCGACACCGGCCCGCGCCTGCTCGACCAGATTGCCCCCCACGCCACCCTGCACCACGGCCTCCCAGTGTTTGAGTGCGGCGGCGTAGTCCTTGCGATTGAAGGCCTCGGTGCCGGCCAGCAGCAGGGCCTTGGGCTGACGCGGATCAGCCTGCAAGGCCTTGCGTATCCAGTCCATCGGTGCGCCGCTGAGCTGACGGCCCTGCTGCAGGGCGAGGGTGTCGGCATAGTCGGCCATCAGCTGCGCATCCTTGGGCGCCAGCTTGAGCGCGCGCTCGTAGGCCGGCAGCGCCTCGGCAGGCCGGCCGAGGGTGGCGTAGGAGCGGGCCAGCATGCCCCAGCCCTCGGCATCGTCGGGGCTGGTCTTGAGCCGCTCCGCGAGGCTCTGCACCATGGCCGCCATCTGCTCGTTGCCGAGCGCATGCGGCGCCGAAGCGGCCGGGGCCGCCGGCGCGGCCGAAGGGGGCAAACCCGCCTGCATGCCGGACCAGCCAGCCTCGGCCGAGCCGCTCCACCAATAGCCGGCACCGCCCAGGCCGGCCACCACGGCGCCGATCAGCAACCAGGTGCGCAGCCCGGCACGCGGCGCAGCCGCCGTCACGGCCGGTGCGGCCAGCACTGCCGCCACCAGTTCGCGCTCCAGCGCCTGGCGGCTTTCCTGGTGCAGGGCCTCGGAGAGCAGGCCGTCGCGCTGCATCTGGTCCAGTTGTTCAATGCGCTGGCGCAGCAGGTTCAGGTCGTTCGGGTTCATCGGCGGGGTTCCAGGAAGTCGTCGGTGGGGTCGGGTTCGAAGGCGGCGTCGGCCAAGGTGCGCCGCCGCGCCAGGTGCAGCAGCAGGGCCGCCAGCGCCGCGAACAGCAGCAGCGCCGGCCCGAACCACAGCAGCCAGGTGCTGGGCTGGACCGGCGGGCGGTACAGCACGAAGTCGCCATAGCGCTGGGTCATGAAGGCGATCACCTGGGCCTCGCTCTCGCCCCGCGCCAGGCGTTGGCGCACCTGCTCGCGCAGGTCGATGGCCAGGCCCGCATGCGAGTCGGCGATGGTCTGGTTCTGGCAGACCAGGCAGCGCAGTTCCGAGGACACGGCCATCACGCGCGCCTCGAGCGCCGGGTCGGCCGCGAGCGGTGAAGCCTCGCCAGCCCGGGCCCCGGGCAGGGCCAGCACGCACAGCAGCAGGAGCGTCCAGCAGCGTTTCATCCTCAGACTCCCAGTTGCACGAGCAGCGGCTCGATCTTCTCGGCGATGACCTGCTCGGTCAGCGGGCCGATGTGCTTGAGCCGCACACGGCCATCCATGTCGATCACGAAGGTCTCGGGCACGCCATAGACGCCCCAGTCGATACCCGCGAGGCCCTGGTCATCGAAGCCCGAGGCCACATAGGGGTTGCCGAAGCGGCGCAGCCACTCCTGGCCCGCTGCGCGTGTGTCCTTGTAATTGAGGCCGTAGACAGCCACGCGCCCGCGCCGCGAGTAGGCGAGCAGGGTCTCGTGCTCCTCGCGGCAGGCCACGCACCAGGAGGCCCAGACATTGAGCAGCCAGACCTGGCCGAGCAGGTCCTCGCGGCGCAGGCGCAGCCCGGCCTGATCAAGGCGTGGCAGGTCCAAGGCCGGGGCCGGCTTGTCGATGAAGGGGCTCGGCACCTCACGCGGGTCGCGCGAAAGGCCGCGCGCCAGGAAGCCGAGCAGCACGGCAAACAGCAGCAGGGGCAGCCAAAGCTTCCAATGCCTGAACAGCGGTTTCATGCCACCCCCTCCTGCATCGGCGACGCGGCCAGGCGCCGTTCGCGTATCACTTGTCGATAACGCCGATCCGTGGCGGCCAAGGCGCCACCCAGGGCCATCAGCACGCAGCCGCCCCAGATCCAGTCGACAAAGGGCTTGAGGTAGACGCGCAAGGTCCAGGAGCCGTCCTCCAGGGCTTCGCCCAGCGAGACATAGAGGTCGCCGCGCAGCCCCGTGTGGATCGCGGCCTCGGTCATCGGGTTCTGCTGCACGCGATAGATGCGCTTCTCCGGCTGCATCACGGCCACGCGCTTCTCGCCACGCCAGGCTTCGACCGTGCCGCGCGCCGCCAGGTAGTTGGGACCTTGCACGTCTTCCACGCCGAGGAAGCGGAAGCTGAGGTGCTCGAAGCTCACCGTGTCGCCGGGCCGCACGCGCACATCGCGCTCCTGCTCGTAGCCCTTGACCATCACCACGCCGATGATGAACACGGCCACGCCGGCATGGGCCAGCCACATGCCCCAGGCGCCACGCGGCTGCGCGGCCAGTTGGCGCCAGCGCTCAGGCCAGGTCGCGCCTCGGGGCCAGGCGTCGGTGAGCACGCCGCCAACAATCCAGAACGCCGCCGTGAGCCCCAGCGCCGCCTGCCAGCCGATGCGGCCGGCCGCCCAGGTGCTGCCCACGCCGGCCAGCACCGCCACCAAGGCGGCCCAGCGCAGGCGCAGCAGCAGCGGAGGCAGTTCGGCGGCCTTCCAGCGCAGCAGCGGACCCACGGCCATCAGGAACAGCAGCGGCGCCGTCAGCGGCACGAAGACCGCCTCGAAGTAAGGCACGCCCACCGAGATCTTGCCGAGGCCGAGTCCATCGAGCACCAGTGGGTACAGCGTGCCCAGCAGCACGGCAGCCGTGGCCACCAGCAGCAGCACGTTGTTGGCCAGCAAGGCCGTCTCGCGCGACAGCAGCTCGAAGCGGGCCCCGAGGCCCACCTTGCCCGAGCGCCAGCCATAGAGCGCGAGCGCACCACCCACGGTGACGCCCAGGAAGGCCAGGATGAAGAGCCCGCGCTTCGGGTCCGACGCAAAGGCATGGACCGAGCTCAGCACGCCCGAGCGGACGAGGAAGGTGCCGAGCAGGGACAGCGAGAAAGCGAGGATGGCCATCAGCACGGTCCAGGATTTGAAGGCACCACGCTTCTCGGTCACGGCCAGCGAATGGATCAGGGCCGTGCCCACCAGCCAGGGCATGAAGGAGGCGTTCTCCACCGGGTCCCAGAACCACCAGCCGCCCCAGCCCAGCTCGTAATAGGCCCACCAGCTGCCGAGCATGATCCCGAGCGTGAGGAAGACCCAGGCCGCCGTGGTCCAGGGGCGCGTCCAGCGGGCCCATTGCGCATCCAGTTCGCCGCTCAGCAGCGCCGCGATGGCGAAGGCGAAGGCCACCGAGAAGCCCACATAGCCCATGTAGAGCATGGGCGGATGGATGACCATGCCAGGGTCCTGCAGCAGCGGGTTCAGGTCGCGGCCGTCGGGCGCAGCGGGTATCAAGCGCTCGAAGGGGTTGGAGGTCAGCAGCATGAAGAGCAGGAAGCCGAGCGCCACCCAGGCCAGCACCACCAGCAAGCGCGTCACCAGCGGCTCGGGCAGGCGGGCACTGAAGCGGTCCACCGCCAGGGTCCAGAGCTGCAGCATCAAGAGCCACAGCAGCAGCGAGCCCTCGTGGCCGCCCCAGACGCCAGCGATCTTGTAGGCCAGCGGCAGCGCGGTGTTGGAATGCTCGGCCACGTAGAGCACGCTGAAGTCATTGGCCACGAAGCTGAGCGTCAGCATCACAAAAGAGAAAGCCACCAGGCCGGCGATCAGCCGGGCCAGCGGCCGCGCCAGCGCCGCGAGCTCGGCCCGGCCGCGCTGCAGGCCCCACAGCGGCAGTAGCGACTGCACCAGCGTCGCCGCGAGCGCCAGCCACAGGGCGAGGTGTCCCAGTTCGACCCTCATGGCGCGCCCACCGACGAAGTCTTCAGGCTGCCGCCCTTGCGCGCACGCTCCAGTGCCTCAGCGGCCTCGGGCGGCATGTAGTTCTCGTCATGCTTGGCCAGCACTTCCTGCGCGACGAAACGGCCATCGCCCTGCAGCCGGCCCTGGGCCACCACGCCCTTGCCCTCCTTGAACAGGTCCGGGAGGATGCCCTGGTAGTCCACCACCATGGCATGCGTGGTGTCGGTGACGCGGAAGCTCACGACCACGCCATCGCGCTTCACGCTGCCGGCCTCCACCAGGCCGCCGATGCGGAACAGCCGGCCCTGCGGCGCCTCGCCGGCCTGCACCTGGCTCGGCGAATAGAAGAACACCAGGTTGCTGCGGAAGGCATTCATCACCAGGGCGGCTGCGAGGCCCAGCAGGGCGAGTGCGCCCGCCGCCAGGAGGAGCCGCTTGTTGCGCGCCTTCATGCCTCGCCCTCCCCGTCCTGGCGCGGTGCCAGCGCGCGCGCCAGGCGCCGGCGCAAGAGCCAAGGCTCCACCAACATCAGCAGGAGGCTCAGGCCATAGGCCGGCCAGACGTAGCGGCCGTAGCCGCCCAGATCGATCAGGGTTTGCAAGCTGCTCATGATTCGTGGCGGTGGCGTTGCGGGCCCTGCTCAGCCTGCAGCTGGCGGACCCATTGGTGATCGGACTCGCGCTCCAGCGCGATGGCACGGGCCCGCGCGAAGACGACGGCAAAGGCATAGGCCCAGCAGGCCAGCGTCATCAGCAGCATGGCGGTGAGCATGGTGCTGGCCATCTTGGGCGCGGCCGTCGCGCTGATCGTGGCCCCCTGGTGCAGCGTGTTCCACCACCGCACCGAAAAGTAGATGACCGGCACATTGATGGCGCCGACGAGCGCCAGCAGAGCGCCGGCCTGGTCGGCGCGGCGCGTGTCCTCGATGCTGGCAACCAGGGCCAGGTAGCCGAGGTAGAGGAAGAGCAGGATCAGCTCGCTGGTCAGCCGCGCATCCCAGACCCACCAGGTGCCCCAGGTCGGCTTGCCCCAGGCCGCGCCGGTCCACAGCGCGATCACGGTGAACAGCGCGCCGGTGGGCGCGATGGCGCGCGCCAGCATCGCCGCCATGCGCACGTTCCAGGCCCAGCCGAGCAGGGCCCAGAAGGCCATCGCCACGTAAAGCACCATGGACAGCCAGGCCGCCGGCACATGCAGGTAGATGATGCGGTAGGCCTCGCCCTGTGTGGCATCGGTGGGCGCGACGACGAAGCCCATCCACAGGGCCACGGCCGCCAGCACCAGGCAGGCAGCCCAGAGCAGCGGCGCCAGCGCCTCGGTGGCGCGGTAGAAGCTGGACGGTGCCGCGAGGCTGAAGAGGCGCCAGGGCGGGCGCAGCGTGGCGGAGGTGTTCATCGTGGGTTCACTCCTGGGCGATGCGCAGGGCCTGCGCCGTCAGAAAGGGGCTGCCGACCAGGGCGAACAAGGCCTCGGCACCGAGCAGCGAAAGATGGGGTGCAGCACTCTGCCCGGCCAGCACGGCCTGCACGGCGCCCGCGCCGAAGATCAGCACCGGCGCCAGCAGCGGCAGGACCAGCAGCAGGATCAGCGCACCGGCGCTGCGCACGCCCGTGGTCAGCGCCGCGCCGAGCGTGCCAACAAGGCTCAGCACCGGCGTTCCGATCAGGAGGCCGGCCACCAGCACGAGCAGGGCTTCGCCGCTCAGGCCATAGAGCAGGCCCAGAAGCGGCGCGAGCAGCACGAGCGCCGCACTGCTGACCAGCCAATGGGCAGCAGACTTGGCCAGCGCGAGCAGCCACAGCGGCTCGCCGCTGAGCATCAGCTGGTCCAGCGTGCCGTCGGCCTGGTCGGTGGCAAAGAGGGCCGGCAGCGGCAGCAGGGCCGCGAGCAGGGCCGCCATCCAGATCAGGCCCGGCCCGATCTGGCGCAGCAGCACCAGATCCGAGCCAATGCCCAGCGGTTGCAGGCCGGCGATCACACCGAAGAAGCCGAGTGGCAACAGCGCCTCGCCGCGGCGGCGCAGCGCCAGCCGCAGGTCGCGCTGCAGCAGCGCCCAGGCCAGCGAGGGCTCGCGGGATGGGTGCGGCTCGGGTCGGGCGGGCCGGATGGGTGCCGGCATCCTCAGCGTCAGGGCTTCGTCGCGCTTCATGCGCCCGCTCCCCGCGCCTCGACCCAGTGCTCCAGCTGCGGCAGGCGGTCAAAGCCCAGCGGCAGATGGCTGCTCAGCACACAGGCACCGCCCATCGCGCGATGGCCGTACAGCGCCGCGCCCAGCGTGGCCACGCCCTCGCCGTCCAGCGCATCGAAAGGCTCGTCGAGCAGCCACAGCCGCGCGTCCTCCGCGAGGCTCAGCCGCGACAGCGACAGGCGCCGGCGCAGGCCCTGTGACAAGGCACGCGCCGGCAGGTGGCGGCGGCTCCACAGGCCCCAGGTCTTGAGTGCTTGATCGAGTGCCGCTTCGCCACGTTCGAGCCGGCACAGCCGCGCGAGGAAGCGCTGGTTCTCGGCCACCGTGAGCTCGTCCTTCAAGGCGTTCTGATGGCCGACGAAAAGGCTGCGCACTTGCGGCGCCAGCCACAGCTCGCCACGGGCCGGGCGGGCCAGGCCGGCGAGCACGCGCAACAGGCTGGTCTTGCCGCAGCCATTGCGACCGCGCAGCCAGACCGAGCCGCCCACCGCCAGCGTCAGACTCTGGTCGCGGCAGACCAGGCGGCCACCGCGCTCGCAGGCCAGCTCGCAGGCGCGCAGCAGCAAACCCGCCTCAGAGGTCATAGCGCAGGCCCAGGTAGTAGAAGCTGCGGTTGGAGGACTCGTGCCGCAGCGGGCCGTCGGTCTTGCTGAACTCCATGCTCAGCTCGCCTTCCAGCACCAGCTTGGCCGTGCTGCGCTTGCTCAGACGCAGGCCCGGCGCCCAGCGGCGGCTGTCGGTGCCGGTGTCGTCGCGCTGGCGGTACAGGCGCAGCGAGGGCTCCATCAGCCAACCCTCGCCAACGGCCGAGCTGTTGTTGTAGGAGAGGAGCTCGCCCCGGTAGCTCGGGCCGCGCAGCAGGGTCAGCAGCAGCACATGGGTGTCGCGCGCCGAGTACAGGTTGGTGCCGATCAGCTGCAGGCCGCTGCTCCAGATGTTGCCGGTGCCGGGCTGGCCGCTCGGCAGGATGTCGGCCACCGGCGGCAGCGCGCCGACATTGGTCAGGCGCAGGTCCAGGCCCAGCTGCCAGCTCGGCGTGAGCGGCCGCGTGATCGAAACCATGCCTTGCGTGCTGAAGGCCGTGGTGTCGCGCACCTGCTGGCGCAGCAGCGGCAGGCTTTGCGTCAGCAGCAGCTCGTAGAGGGTGCGCGCCTGCACCTGCAGCACCGGGTTCTGGAAGAACAGGCTGTTGCCCAGCATCAGCATCGGCGTCGAGCGGCGGTCGTACAGCACATTGACCACCGTGTTGTCCTGCCATTGCCAGGTGGCCTGCAGCGAGCCGATGTTGAGGCCCTTGAGCAGCGGGTCGTAGTCGAGCAGGCCGAGGGCCGTGACCGGGCCGGCCAGCAGGCGCAGCTCGCTGCCGATGGCGCGGCGATCGACCTGGCCATCGACGCGCTGCTCGATCGCATAGAGGCTGCCGCCCAGGCCCTTGACCAGGAACTCATCGGCCTCGATGGAGGTGCCGTAGAAGTAGCGCTTGGCGTCGAGCAGGTGATCGGAGGGCTGACCGACCACGCCGCTCAGCCGCCATTTGGGCGCGAACTTGTAGCCCAGCTGCAGACCATCGAAGCGGCCGATCACGCCGCCGCCGGTGGGCGATTGCCGGCCCAGGCGCAGGTTCAGGCCCATCGACGTGAGGCGGTAGTCGGCATAGAGGGCCGACAGCTTGTTCTTGCTGCGATCACTGCGCAGCAGGTCGGCGCTGTAGGTATCTCGCAGCACCAGGCGCAGGTCGCTGTCCGCATCGCGGCGGCGCCAGTTCACGTCGACGCTGGAGATGATCTGCTTCTGGTCGGTGCCCGACAGCGAGGCGTCGCTGACCAGCTCGGGCAGGCCGCCCAGCGGCGAGTCCTGGAAGTCCTGCGTGCGGATCTTGGACTGCCCCCCGTAATAGAAGCTCGACAGCGAGCCGCTGAGCGTGGTCGTTGCTGCGGCCTTGCCGTCCGCACCGACCGGCGCCAGCACCGGCGTCGGTGGAGGCGCCAGCGTCAGCAGCGCCTCCCTTGCCCGGCCGGCGCCCTCACCCTTCAGATAAAGCTTCAGGTACAGCTCGAACTCGGCGCGCGCTCGCTCGGTGTCGCCCTGGCGCCAGCGGGCCTGGGCGATCAGCTCCTGCGCCTCGGCCGTGCGGCCATGCGGCGGCATCGCCAGCACTTCTTCCAGCCTCACGATGGCGGCCGTGTGGTCGCCCTCCTCGCTGTGCTTGCGGGCCGCAGCCAGCAGCGCGGCGGAACGGGCCTCATCGGCCTCGCCGAGCGCCGCAGGCATTTGCGGTGCGGTGGCGAGCGGCGCGGTGGCGGCCTGGGTCTCGGCGTTGGACGGCGCGGTATCGATGGCCACCTGCGGGAAGCGCGACTTCAGGGCAGCGATCAGCGAGCGGGCCTCGGCCTCGCTGGCAATGCCAGTCACCAGCGTCTCGCGCAGCGGTCGGCCCTCGACCTGGCGGCTGCGCACCAGAACGGTGTAGCTCTGCAAGAGCACGGGCACGGCCTGGCCGGCATCGTCGCCCGCCAGCTGTTGCAGCAGCAGGGTCACGCCGGCTGATCCAGCGGATCCCGCTGATGCCGCCGATGCCGCCGGTCGCGGTGCGGCGGCGGGCGCCACCGACTCGGCCAGCAGGCTGCCCTTGCCACGCAGCAGCAGCTCGATACTGCGGTTGCCCGCGCCGGCGCGGGCCTGGTAGGGTGTCTCGCCGAAGAAGCGCAGCACCAGCTTGCGGCTGCGCTCGGTGCCGCCCGCGCTCTCGTCGGTCACGATCAGGAGCGGCGCGCCGGCCGGTGTGGTGAGCCGGCGCTCGGCCGTGATCAGGTTCAGCGCGTCGCGCGTGGGCAGCAGCTCGTAATAGACCTGGCCCAGGTCGCCGCTGCGGGCCGCCACATTGCGCTGGAACTGCAGTGGCGTCACGAAGCGCACGACAACCAGGGCATCGTCGCCCTGACGGCGCAGCTCCACGTCGTCGATCAGCTGGGCCTGGCTCGCGGCGCTGCACAGGGCGAGGGTGGCGGCCGCCAGCAGGCGCCGCATCGTCATGGCGTTCATCAGTCCCATTTCGTGTAGGGGGTGCCCTTGTTGCCGAGCGGGCGATGGCAGCCGGACTCGGAACAGTCGGTGGGCACCGGTGTCTTGGTGCGGTGGGTCAGGGACTTGCGCTCCATGTTGCCCAGGTAGGCCGTGCCGGTGGCATGGCAGCTCTTGCACCAGCCGGCGCCACTGCCCATCGAGGCGTTGTGGTTCATCTTCTGGGTCCAGGTGGTCACGCTGGTGTGGCAGGCGCTGCATTCCATCGCCGCGCCGTTGAGCAGCTGGTTCTCGGGAATGTGGTTGCTCGGCTTGGCCGTGGCGCCCTGCGAGGTGTAGCTGCCGTTGTGGCAAGTCTTGCACTGGCCGGTGATGCTGACGTTGGCGTGGAAACGGCCGCCGGCCCAGCTGGCATAGCCAGCCTTGTGGCAGGTGTCGCAGTTGGTGATCACGGCGCCGCTGAGCGACTGGTAGGGGATGTGGCCGGCAGGCTTGGCATCGGCCGGCGGGTAGGCGCCGCTGTGGCAAGTGCCGCACTGGTTCACCACCGTGACCTGGGTGTGGTTCCACTTGGTCGGCTTCCAGGCCGCGGTCGTGTGGCAGCTGATGCAGTTGGTCGTGCCCACCGGCATGTGGCTGGCGGCCTTGCCGGTGGCGGTGCTGCCGTTGTGGCAGCTGGCGCAGTTGGTGGCGACGGTGAAGCCGCTGTGATCCACCTTGGCCCCGGTCCAGGTGCTGGTGCTCTTGTGGCAGTTCTCGCAGACCGTCTGGCCGGCGTGTATGGTCGTGGCCGGGCGCACGCTCAGGTGGCAGGTCGAGCAGCTGTTCGTGACCGTCACGCTGGCGTGCAGCCTGGCCGGTGTCCACGAGGCATAGCCGGCCTTGTGGCAGGTGTCGCAGTTGGCCGCCGCGATCGTGCCCACCAGTTGATAGGGCGTGTGGGTGGCCGGCTTGCCATCAGCCGGCGGATAGGCCCCGCTGTGGCAGCTGGCGCACTGGCTGGTCACCGGCAGCTGCGTGTGGTTCCACTTCGTCGGCTTCCAGCTGGCCGTGGTGTGGCAACTGATGCAGTTGGTCGTGCCCACCGGGATGTGCACCGCCGGCTTGCCCGTCGCACTGCTGCCGTTGTGGCAGGTCGAGCAGTTGGTGGCCGTGGTGAAGCCGCTGTGATCGACCTTGGCACCGACCCAGCTGCTGGTGCTCTTGTGGCAGTTCTCGCAGACGGTCTGGCCCGCATGGATCGTGGTGGCCGGGCGCACGCTCAGGTGGCAGGTCGAGCAGCTGTTCGTGACGGTCACGCTGCTGTGCAGCTTGGCCGGCGTCCACGAGGCATAGCCGGCCTTGTGGCAGGTGTCGCAGTTGGAGGCCGCGATCGTGCCCACCAGCTGATAGGGCGTGTGCGTGGCCGGCTTGCCATCGGCCGGCGGGAAGGCACCCGTGTGGCAGCTGGCGCATTGACTGGTGACCGGCAGCTGCGTGTGGTTCCACTTCGTCGGCTTCCAGCTGCTGGTCGAGTGGCAGCTGATGCAGTTGGTGGCCGCCACCGGGATGTGGGCGGCCGGCTTGCCGGTCGCACTGCTGCCGTTGTGGCAGCTGGCGCAATTGGTGGCCACGGTGAAGCCGCTGTGGTCCACCTTGGCGCCAGTCCAGCTGCTGGTGCTCCTGTGGCAGTTCTCGCAAACGGTCTGGCCGGCGTGCGTGGCATTGCCGGGGCGCGCGCTCAGGTGGCAGGTCGAGCAACTCGTGGTGACGGAGACACTGGCATGCAGCTTGGCCGGTGCCCAGGCCGTGTAGCCGGCCTTGTGACAGCTGTCGCAGTTCGCCGAGGCCAGCGTGGACACGAGCTGGTAGGGCGTGTGCGTGGCGGGCTTGCCATCGGCCGGCGGATAGGCGCCGCTGTGGCAGCTGGCGCATTGGCTGGTCACCGGCAACTGCGTGTGGTTCCACTTGCTCGGCTTCCAGCTGCCCGTGCTGTGGCAGCTGATGCAGTTGGTCGAGCCCACCGGGACGTGGTTGGCCGACTTGCCGGTCGCGCCGCTGCCGTTGTGGCAGCTGGCGCAATTGGTGGCCGCGTTGAACGTGCCATGATCAACCTTGGCCGTGCTCCAGCTGCTGGTGCTCTTGTGGCAGCTCTCGCAGACGGTCTGGCCGCTGTGCGTGGCATTGCTCGGCCGCACGCTCAAGTGGCAGGTCGAGCAGTTGCTGGTCACCGCCACGCTGCTGTGCAGCTTGGCCGGCGCCCAGGCCACGAAGCCCGCCTTGTGGCAGCTGTCGCAGTTCGCAGCCGCGAGGGCAGGCACCAGCTGGTAGGGCGTGTGGCTGGCCGACTTGCCATCGGCCGGTGGGAAGGCGCCCGTGTGGCAGCTGGCGCATTGATTGCTCACCGGCAGCTGCGTGTGGTTCCACTTGCTCGGCTTCCAGCTGGACGTCGTGTGGCAGCTGATGCAGTTGGTCGAGGCCACCGGGATGTGGGTGGCGGACTTGCCCGTCGCACTGGCGCCGTTGTGGCAGCTGGTGCAGTTCGTTGAGGCGTTGAACGTGCTGTGGTCGACCTTGGCCGTGTTCCAGCTGCTGGTGCTCTTGTGGCAGCTTTCGCAGACGGTCTGGCCGGCGTGGATCGCCGTGTTGGGCTTGCTCGCCGCATGGCAGCTGGCGCAGCCCTCGCTCACCGCCACGCTGGTGTGCAGCTTGGCCGGCGCCCAGGCGGTGAAGCCGGCCTTGTGGCAGCTGTCGCAGTTCAGTGCCGCGAGCGAGGCCACGGCCGTGTAGGGCGTGTGCGCGGCGGGCTTGCCGTCAGCCGGCGGGAAGGCACCCGAATGGCAGCTGGCGCACTGGTTGCTGACGGGCAGCTGCGTGTGGTTCCACTTGCTCGGTTTCCAGCTGCCGGTGCTGTGACAGCTGCTGCAATTGGCGCTGCCCGTGGGAATGTGCTGACCGGGCTTGCCGGTGGCACTGCTGCCGTTGTGGCAGCTGGCGCAGTTGGTCGAGGCATTGAAGCTCGCATGGTCGACCTTGGCGCCGCCCCAGCTGCTGGTGCTCTTGTGGCAGCTCTCGCAGACGGTCTGGCCCGCATGCACCGCATTGGCTGGCTTGAGGGCCGCATGGCAGCTGGCGCAGCCCTCGGTCACCGCCACGCTGGTGTGCAGCTTGGCGGGGGTCCAGGCCGTGAAGCCGGCCTTGTGGCAGCTGTCGCAGGCCAATGAGGCGAGCGAGGCCACACCGGTGTAGGGCGTGTGATTGGCCGGCTTGCCCGTGGCCTTGCTGCCGTTGTGGCAGGTCGCGCAGGTGCCGGGCGCCACGCCGGCATGGTTGAAGGCCGACAGCGGCTTCCAGGCGCTGGTGCGGTGGCAGCTGTCGCAGGACAGGCTGGTCAGCACGTGGTCGCTGGGCTTGCCGCTGGCGATGGCGCCGTTGTGGCAGCTGGCGCAATTGCCGCTGCCGACGCCACTGTGGTTCATCTTGGCGCCGGTGAAGCTGCGGGTGTTGTGGCAGCTGTCGCAGCTCTGGCTGGTCGGGATGTGATTGGCGGGCTTGACCGTGTTGGTCTTGGCAAAGCGGGCGCCGCTGGTATGGCAGGAGTCGCAATCGCGCGGCGTGCCCTTGAACACACCGCCGATGTGGCAGCTTTCGCAGCGCTGGTTCTGGTGCGAACCCGTGAGCGCAAAGCCGGTGCGCAGGTGGTCGAAGTCGTTGCTGGCCGCGCCAGCGAGCGTCTGCGACAGCCACAGCAGCAGGCCGAGGATCCAATGCAGGGCTTTCATTGGCGGGCTCCTGGTGCGGTGTGGCGGACCTGGTTCCAGCGCGTGGTCTGGTGACAGCTGTCACATCGGGGTCCGAAGCTGCGGTCGTGGACATCGTCCTTCTGGTGGCAGCTGATGCAGTCGCGGCCGAGCGGCGCCGTCTTGCGGCCTGCCGGTGCGGGCTCGCGATGGCAGCCCTCGCACGCCACCTTCTGGTGGGCGCCGGTCAGCGGGTAGTCGGTCTGGCGCTCATGGTCGAAACGCCAGAGCCGCCAGGCGCGCACGTTGTGGCAGCTGTCGCAGGCCGGGCCGAGACGCGCCTTGTGGCGGTCGTCCTTCTTGTGGCAGCTGAGGCAGTCACGCGGCGTGTCGCGGTAGCGCAGGCTCTGGTGGCAGGCCTTGCACTCGACGGCCAGGTGCGCACCGGCCAGCGCGAAGCGGGCCCGGTTGTGGTCGAAGCGCGCCAGCTTCCAGCGCTGCTCATCGTGGCAGCTGTCGCAGCGCTCGCCGAGCTGGGCTTCGTGCTTGTCGTCCTTCTTGTGGCAGCTGATGCAGCTGCTCGGCGTGTCGCGGTAGCTGCGCACATCGCGGTGGCAGTCGCGGCACTCGGTCTTGGCATGGGCGCCCTTGAGCGCGAAGCGGGTGCGTCCATGGTCGAAGCGCGGCGCCTTCCAGTCGCTCTCGGTATGGCAGTCGGCGCAGCGCTCGCCCAGCGTCTTCTCGTGCTTGTCGTCCTTCTTGTGGCAGCCCACGCAGGTGGTCTGCACCTCGCGATACACGAGGCTCTGGTGGCAGTCGTTGCAGCGCGGCTTCACATGCCGACCGAGCAGCGGGAAGGCCGTGCGGTCATGGTCGAAGCGCTGCACTTCCTTCCAGCCCTTCTCGCTGTGGCAGCTGCTGCAGTCCGCACCGAGCGTGCCCTTGTGCTTGTCATCCTTCTTGTGGCAGCTGGCGCAGTCGGTCGGCGTCTTCTCCTTGTAGAGCGCTCCGGTGTGGCAGCTGGTGCAGCGCACGTCGCGGTGCTTGTCGCGCAGCAGGTACTTGGTGTCGACGTCATGGCGGAAGCCGATGTCACGCCAGCGCTTCTCGCCGTGGCAGCTCTCGCACTTGTCGCCGAACTGGGCCTTGTGCTTGTCGTCCTTGCGATGGCAGGCCACACAGTCGCGCGGCGTCTCCTTGTATTCGCGCGTCTTGTGGCAGGACTCGCATTTGGCCGGCGCATGGGCACCGTTGAGCGCGAAGCGGGTCGTGCTGTGGTCGAAGCGGGTGTCGCGCCAGTTGCGCTCGTCGTGGCAGTTCTCGCACTT
Organism: Pelomonas sp. V22; assembly: GCF_030014915.1. Taxonomy (GTDB): domain Bacteria; phylum Pseudomonadota; class Gammaproteobacteria; order Burkholderiales; family Burkholderiaceae_C; genus JAUASW01. The sequence continues at coordinate 47,575 of NZ_JAGIXS010000006.1, read as the reverse complement.
GGCGCCGAGGGCCGCCTTGTGGACGTCGTCCTTCTTGTGGCAGCTCAGGCAGTCATGGGCGGCGGCGCTGTACTTCCTGCCTGGTGCATGGCACTTGGTGCAGTCGGTGTCGGCGTGCTTGCCCCGCAGCAGGAAGTCGGTCTGCTTGTGGTCGAAGGCCTTGGTGTCGAGCGGCGCGATGTTCATCTCACGCCCCCGGTGCTCGGTGTGGCAGCCGCGGCAGCTCTGCCCGGCCTTGAGTCGGCCGTGCAAGCCCGTGTGCTCGCCCAGGTCGCGGGCGATGTCCTTGTGGCAGTCGGCGCAGAGCTTGTCCTGGGCCTTGCGGTCGAAGGGCGTGTGGCAGCTGCGGCAGCTCTCGTCCCACTTGGCGTGGGCCTTGGAAAGCGTGCCGGGCGAGAGCACCGATTCCATGCTCTGCGCGCCGGCCAGCGCTGGCCAGCACAGCGCGAGCAGCAGCGCCATGAACACTGCCAGGCGGCTCATGGGCGCTGCTCCGGTCCTCGATGCCTGACTGCTGCATCGTGCATCTCTTCTAGTAGGCGTGAACGGCGATGACATGCGCGATCGCGCACAGCACCATCAGGTAGACGAAGGGCACATGCAGCACATGCCAGAGCGAGAACAGCCGCGTGGCGCTGTCGTACTGGGCCACACGCTGCACGGCCGCCAGATAGGCCTGCACGCGCTCGCGCAGTGGCAGGTACTCGGCACGCAGGCGGTTGGGGCCCCAGTCCTTGGCGCGTGCGCGCTCGCGCAGCGCCTGCTTCAAGGCCCGCAGACAGGCGCGCCGGACTTGCCAACGCCGCCAGGGCATCCACACAAAGGGTTGCAAGTGGCGCTGCCAGGGGCCGGGCGTGCGCAGCGCGCCTTGCTCGAAGTCAATCAGCGCCTGCTCCACGGATGGCGCAAAGGCCAGCGACTGGTGCAGGCCGTCGTGCTGCAGGCCCAGCTCGCGCTGCAAGGCAGCCAGGCCTTCCAGCTCGCCGCTGAGGCCGCGGTGCGTGCGCAGGTAGAGGAAGCGACCGACCACGCCGCTGCCGGCCACGATCAGCATGCTGTACAGCGCCACGCCGGCGTTGAGCGAGCCGATCTGGAAGGTCGAATGCACGAGGATCAGCACCGGCCCGGCAATGCCCAGCACCATGTGGACCGCGAACCACCATTTGGCCGCGCCCCAGCGCTGCATCAGCTTCACGCGCTTGCGCAGCGGATAGGCGAACAGCAGCAGCATGCTGACGCCGCCGGCCACCCCGAGCCAGTAGCCCAGGTCGGAGGCGGCCTTGAGGCCGGTGCTGCGCACCAGCCACCAGGCGCCGAGCACCAAGGCGGCGATGGCGGCATAGAGCAGGCGCTCGCGCTGGCGCGGCGACACGGCAGCCGTGCGCAGCGGCGCGGCAGAGAGGAGCAGACTGGACTTGCTGGACATGTCAGGCAGTCTGAAGACGACCGACGCGGCCTGCATTAAGCGCGTGAGCAGATGTAAAACCGCGTTGCACTCGCGCCGCAGCAAGGAGATAGGCAGCGGCGACGCAGTCGGCTGTACAAAGTGGGACGAGGGGCATGCAGGTTTGCAGGCGCGGCTCGGCGAGCCCAGGAACGCCTGGCGGCGATGCTTGGCCCGCCAGCTGAAGCCCGGCTGAAGCCGCGCCGCCCGGGAAAACACCCGGCGCCGAACTTCATGCTGACTTAAGGCATGGCCATCAGGCTTGGCCGACCATGCCCCCTGCCGAAGCAGTTCCTCCCGCCACCGCCGCCAGCCGGCGTGCCCAGCATGTCTGGATCGCCAGCCCCGATGCCTCCTTGGGCCTGGCGCTGGGCGACCGCATGGCCGCGCAGGGCTGGATCGTCAGCCACGCCAACAGCTGGTTTCATGCCTTCAGCCCGCCGCCGCCCACGGCCAGTGTCCAGGTGATAGACAGCCAGTGGACGCTGGAAGCCTGGCCCGACTACCGCCCCGCCCCTTTGCCCACGGTGCACTGGTGCGATGCCGTCGAGCTGCCCCTGCTGCTCGACTGCCGCAGCTGGCCGAGCGGTGACGCCTTTGTGCTCAAGCCCTACGAGACCTGCCAGCTGGCGGACTGGGTCGAGTCGCTGCAGGCGGGACAGGCCGGCAATCTGCAAGCCCTGAAGCGCTGCGGGCCCATGCTGCTGGACCTCTCGCAGGGCCGCGCGATCTGCCAGGGCCGCGTGACCCCATTGCAGGGCCGCCAACTGGAGCTGCTGCGCATGCTGGTCGAGGCCCAGGGCGACCTGGTACCGCGCGCGCAGATCGAGGACCAGCTGTACCGCTGGGGCGAAGAGCTGGGCAGCAATGCCATCGACGTGCACATTCACGCACTGCGACGCAAGATCGGCCCCGGCTGGATAGAAACGCTCCGCGCGCGCGGCTACCGGCTTTGCCCGACGGGCGACGCCCCGACCACGCTCTGAGCTTCGGGCGTTCAGCCCCGGATACGCGCGGCGCGGGGCCGCATCACGGCTTGGTTGCTGCCGGCTTGTTGCCACCCATCGGGCTGGCCTTGGCATCGGCCTTCACGCACTGCATGAACTCGCGGCCGGCCGGCTTGGCCTTGCAGGTCTCGATGGCCCCGATCTCGGCCTTGCATTGCTGAACCTCGTCGCCGGTGAAGGCCTTGCAGTCCAGCGGGTTGGCGAGCAGGTAGTCGCGATCGCAGGCATGGTGCGCCTCGCCCGTGAACTTGCCGCACTGGGCCGCCACCTTGGCATGGCGCTCGCAGCGGGCCAGCTCGATGCCGGTGCTGCCCTTGCAATCAACCTCATGCGCCTGGGCCGGCAAGGCCGCAGCGAACAGCGTGGCGAGGGCGAACAGGTGACGGCGGGCGAGCTTCATGGGCGGTCCTTGGGATGAAGTGAAGTGCGGCGATTCTGGCCGAGAACCAAGCCCCGCTCCCTCCCATTCCGGCGCAGGCCTTGTCGCCAGCTTACGTTTACGTAAACGTCAATCAACCCTAGAATCGCGCCCAACTTGCTGATAGAACCGGCACAGCGCCCGCCTGCGCCGACAACGGAGACTGCCCCATGACCGACCTGTCCGCCGAATACAAGGCGCTTGCTGAGTACCGCCCCAAGAACAAGGTTCGCTTCGTCACGGCGGCCAGCCTGTTCGACGGCCATGACGCGGCGATCAACATCATGCGGCGCATCCTGCAGAGCATGGGCGCCGAGGTCATCCACCTGGGCCACAACCGCTCGGTGGACGAGGTGGTCACCGCCGCCCTGCAGGAAGACGCGCAAGGCATCGCCATCAGCTCCTACCAGGGCGGCCATGTCGAGTACTTCAAGTACATGGTCGAGCTGCTGAAAGCACGCGGCGGCGACAAGATCCAGGTCTTCGGCGGCGGCGGCGGCGTGATCGTGCCGGCCGAGATCCGTGACCTGTCGGACCACGGCGTGCGCATCTTCAGCCCCGAGGACGGCCAGCGCATGGGCCTCGCCGGCATGATCGGCGAGATGGTGATGAAGTCCGACCAGGACTTCACGGCCGATGCGCCCACCTTCGTGGCTGCGATCCAGGGCCATACCGAGGCCGCCTGGCGTTCGCTCGCCCAGCTGATCACGGCACTGGAGAACGGCAAGGCCGATGCCGGCGTCATCGCCCAGCTGCAATCGGTCGCCAAGGGCATCAAGACCCCCGTGCTAGGCATCACCGGCACCGGCGGCGCCGGCAAATCGAGCCTGACCGACGAGCTGATCCGCCGCCTGCGCCTGGACCAGGACGACGCGCTGCGCGTGGCCGTCATCTCCATCGACCCCTCGCGCCGCAAGAGCGGTGGCGCCTTGCTGGGCGACCGCATCCGCATGAATGCGATCTCGCCTTGGGGCCAGGGCCCGCGCGTCTACATGCGCAGCCTCGCCACGCGCGACTTCGGCTCCGAAATCTCGGCCGCCCTGCCCGACGTGATCGCCGCCGCCAAAGTGGCCGGCTTTGACCTCGTGATCGTCGAAACCTCCGGCATCGGCCAGGGCGACGCGGCCATCGTGCCGCATGTCGATGTGCCCATGTACGTGATGACGCCCGAGTTCGGTGCCGCCAGCCAGCTCGAGAAGATCGACATGCTGGACTTCGCCGAGTTCGTGGCGATCAACAAGTTCGACCGCAAGGGCTCGCTCGACGCGCTGCGCGATGTGGCCAAGCAGGTCCAGCGCAACAAGGAAGCCTGGACCATCCGCCCCGAGCAGATGCCGGTGTTCGGCACCATGGCCAGCCGCTTCAATGACGACGGCGTCACCGCGCTCTACCAAGCGCTGAAGCCGCGCCTCGCCGAGCTGGGACTCACGCTGAAGGAAGGCCGTCTGCCCATCGCCGCGACCCGCCACAGCACGCACCAGACGCCCATCGTGCCGGCCGCCCGCACCCGCTACCTGGCCGAGATCGCCGACACCGTGCGCGGCTACAAGAAGCGTGCCCGCGCCCAGGCGGCCTTGGCCCGCGAGATCCAGCAGCTGAACGCCAGCGCCCGCATGCTGCTGGAAGCCAACCCCGACAAGCAGAACGCCCGCAACGCCGTGCTGGAACTGGCCGACAGCCGCAGCCAGCGCCTGGATGCCGACGCACACCAGCTGCTCAAGCAATGGCCCGACATGCAGAAGGCCTATGCCGGCGACGAGTACGTGGTGAAGATCCGCGACAAGGAAATCCGCACGGCCCTGGTCTCGACCAGCCTCTCCGGCACCAAGATCAAGAAGGTCGTGCTGCCGGCCTACGAATGCCATGGCGAACTGCTGAAGTGGCTGATGCTGGAGAACGTGCCCGGCTCCTTCCCCTATGCCGCTGGCGTGTTCGCCTTCAAGCGCGAGGGCGAAGACCCCACCCGCATGTTTGCCGGCGAGGGCGATGCCTTCCGCACCAACCGCCGCTTCAAGCTCGTCAGCGAAGGCATGCCGGCCAAGCGCCTGTCCACCGCCTTCGACTCGGTCACGCTGTACGGCGCCGACCCGGCACCGCGGCCCGACATCTACGGCAAGGTCGGCAACTCTGGCGTGAGCATTGCGACGCTGGACGACATGAAGGTGCTGTACGACGGATTCGACCTCTGCAGCCCGACCACCTCGGTCTCGATGACGATCAACGGCCCGGCGCCTTCGATCCTCGCCATGTTCATGAACACGGCCGTGGACCAGAACCTCGAGAAGTTCCGCGCCGACAACGGCCGTGAACCGACGGCCGACGAAGCCGCCAAGATCAAGGACTGGGTGCTGGCCAATGTGCGCGGCACGGTGCAGGCCGACATCCTGAAGGAAGACCAGGGCCAGAACACCTGCATCTTCTCGACCGAGTTCTCGCTGAAGGTGATGGGCGACATCGCCGAGTACTTCGTGCACCACAACGTGCGCAATTTCTACTCGGTGTCGATCAGCGGCTATCACATCGCCGAGGCCGGCGCGAACCCGATCTCGCAACTGGCGCTGACGCTGTCGAACGGCTTCACCTTCGTGGAGGCCTACCTCGCGCGCGGCATGCACATCGATGACTTCGCGCCCAACCTGTCGTTCTTCTTCAGCAACGGCATGGACCCTGAGTACACGGTGCTGGGCCGCGTGGCACGCCGCATCTGGGCCGTGGCGATGCGCGACAAGTACGGCGCCAACGAGCGCTCGCAGAAGCTCAAGTACCACGTGCAGACCTCGGGCCGCTCCCTGCATGCACAGGAGATCGCCTTCAACGACATCCGCACCACGCTGCAGGCGCTGATCGCGATCTACGACAACTGCAACTCCCTGCACACCAATGCCTACGACGAGGCAATCACCACGCCCACCGAGGAATCGGTGCGCCGCGCGATGGCGATCCAGCTGATCATCAACCGCGAATGGGGCCTGGCGAAGAACGAGAACCCGAGCCAGGGTGCCTTCATCATCGAAGAGCTGACCGAGCTGGTGGAAGAAATGGTGCTGGCCGAGTTCGAGAAGATCGCCGAACGCGGCGGCGTGCTGGGTGCCATGGAAACCGGCTACCAGCGCAGCAAGATCCAGGAAGAGAGCATGCACTACGAGATGCTCAAGCACACCGGCGAGTACCCCATCATCGGCGTCAACACCTTCCGCAACCCGCATGGCGATGCCACGCCGGAGACGATCGAGCTTGCCCGCTCGACCGACGAGGAAAAGCAGAGCCAGCTCAAGCGCCTGGCCGAGTTCCACGAACGCCATGCCGCCGCCGCGCCGGCCATGCTCAAGCGATTGCAGCAGGCCGTGATCGACAACAAGAACGTCTTCGACGTGCTGATGGACGCCGTGCGCGTCTGCTCGCTGGGCCAGATCACCTCGGCGCTGTTCGAGGTGGGCGGGCAGTACCGGCGCAGCATGTGAGCGGCGGCGCGGCGCCTACATCCCGCGCCGCATCTCCCGCCCCATGCGGCCTGCCAGCTGCTGCGGTGTGCCGCCATTGCTGCAGGCCTGATAGCCCATGCGGCGCAGCTGGCCCAGGGCCTGCTCGGCGCGCGCGCCGCTGGAGCAATAAAGCACGATGGGCTGGGCCGGATCGGGCACCAGGTGGACGATGTCTTCCATCAGGCGCGGCAGCGGCAGGCAGCGCGCGCCGTCCACATGGCCTGACATGAACTCGGCATAGGAGCGCACATCGAGCACCAGGGCATGGGCTGGCAGCGGCTCGGGCTCGGCCGGACGGTCGGCGTGGTGATGGGGAGGGTCCGGCAGGGGCTGGAAGCCCTCGGCCGGCAGGAGATTGGCGTTCCAGAGCATGGCGGCGCTCCTTGGCGAGAAACGGTCAGTGTGTAACTCCCTGGACGCAGTTCTACGCCTGTTTGCCGCGCCGCGCCAGCGCGTCGCAGAGGCGACGCCCCGTCCCCCTTGCGACTGCAGCACGCCTTCCCCGGCGCTAGCCTGCAGGCTCTACTTGAGGTGCAGCCCATGAGCGATCTGTTTTCCCTGCAGGGCCGGGTGGCCCTGGTCACCGGCGGTTCACGCGGCATAGGCCGGATGATCGCGGCCGGCTTTCTGCGCCAAGGCGCCAAGGTCTACATCTCGGCGCGCAAGGCCGAGGCCTGCGTGGCGGCGGCAGCGGAGCTGGCGGACCTGGGCGAGTGCATCGCGCTGCCGGCCGATGTGTCCACCGTGGCCGGCGCCCAGGCGCTGGCGGCCGAACTGGCGCGCCGCGAAGACGGCCTCGACATCTTGGTCAACAACGCCGGCGCCGCCTGGGGCGCGCCCTTCGACGAGTTCCCGGAGAGCGGTTGGGACAAGGTGGTCGACCTCAACCTCAAGGCCCCCTTCTTCCTCACCCAGGCACTGCATGGCCTGCTGGCTCGCGCGGCCGGGAGCCGGCCGGCCAAGGTCATCCACATCGCCTCGATAGACGGGCTCTCGGTCAATCCGCTGGAGACCTATTCCTATGCCGCGAGCAAGGCCGGCCTGATCCACCTGACCCGGCGCATGGCGCTGCGCCTGATCGAGAACAACATCGTGGTCAGCGCGATCGCGCCCGGCGCCTTCGCCTCTGAGATGAACCGCGCCGCGCGCGACCACGAGGCCGAGGTGGCGGCGCGTATTCCGGCCGGCCGCATCGGCACAGAAGAAGACATGGCCGGCGCCGCCATCTACCTCGCTTCGCGCGCCGGCGACTACGTGGTCGGCGCCACCTTGGTGGTGGACGGCGCCGTCAGCCTGGCCCGGCCCTAGCGGGTTCCCACGCTGGGGCGGCGCGGCCCGTGCGTCTATGCTGGCGCCGTCGTACCAGCCGGAAGCGCCGCCATGCCGCAAACAGATCCCCGGGTCGATGCCTACATCGAGGCCGCGCCCGAGTTCGCCCAGCCGCTGCTGCGCCACTGGCGCGCCCAGGTCCACGCCGCCTGCCCGACGGCCGAGGAGACGATGAAGTGGAGCCGCCCGCACTGGGTCTACGGCGGCAAGATCCTCTCCGGCATGTCGGCCTTCAAGGCGCATTGCGCCTTCGGCTTCTGGTACGACGAGGCGGTCGACCCGGCCCATCGCAAGGAAGGCGCGATGGGCGAGCTCGGCCGCATCGCGAGTCTCAAGGACCTGCCGCCGCAGCGCGAGCTGCGCGCCATGATCAAACGGGCGGCCGCGCTCATCGACGAGGGGGTGAAGCCCACCCGCATGGCACGCCCCGCCGAGCGCAAGCCGCCCGCCGAGGTACCGAGCGACCTGGCCGCCGCGCTGAAGGCCAACAAGGAGGCCTCAGCCCATTTTTCCGCCTTCCCGCCCGGCGCCCAGCGCGAATACATCGAATGGATCACCGAGGCCAAGCGCGAGGACACGCGGCTCAAGCGCCTCGTGCAGGCGGTCGAGTGGATCGCCGAAGGCAAGCGGCGCAACTGGAAGTACGAGCAGTGCTGAGAATGGCTGTGTGCGGCTTCCCCCGGCCCGGCCTCTTGTATCGAGTCCGGGCCTTCGGCAGCCACAGGCCCCTTCCGGGCCCTGTGTGCGGCCTCAGCCCAGCTGCTTGAGCAAGCTCCTGTAAAGCAGCTCGGGCGCCACCGGCTTGGGCAGGAAGTCGTCCATGCCGGCCTCCATGCAGGCCTCGCGGTCGGCCTCGAAGGCATTGCCGGTCAGGGCGAGGATGGGCGTCAGCGCATGGGCCGTCTGGCGGCGGATCGCGCGGGCCGCTTCCAGGCCGTCCATCTCGGGCATCTCCATGTCGAGCAGGATCAGGTCGTAGTGCCGCAGGCTGGCGCGGCGCAGGGCCTCGGCGCCGTTGTCCACCATGTCGACATCCAGCCCCGCCGCCTGCAACAGCGACCAGGCCACCATTTGATTGACCGGGTCGTCCTCGGCCAGCAGCACGCGGCGGCCGGCATGGCGCTCGCGCAGCAGGCGCTCTGCCTCGCTCGGTGCCAGCGCGCCCAGCGGCGGCGCCTCCCGGGCCACCAGCACCTGGGCCACTGGCTGCAGCGCGGCCGGCCTCAGGCAGACGGTGAACCAGAACAGGCTGCCCGCCCCCACCACGCTGTGCACACCGGCCTCGCCGCCCATCTTGCGCGCCAGGTGGCGGGTGATGGCAAGGCCGAGGCCGGTGCCACCATAGCGGCGCGCATTCGAGGTGTCGGCCTGCTCGAATGGCGTGAACAGCCGGCCCAGGGCCTCGGCGCTGATGCCTATGCCGCTGTCGCGCACCTCGAAGCGCAGGTGCAGGCCCTGGGCATCGGTCGATTGCCACTGGGCCGCCAGGCTGATCGCGCCCTGCTCGGTGAACTTGACTGCGTTGGACAGCAGGTTCAGGAGCATCTGCATCAGCCGTGTCGGGTCGCCGCGCAGGCGCGCCGGCAGGTTGCCCATGTCAACCTGCAGCGCCAGGCCCTTGGCCGTGGCCGCATCCGCGAGCTGGGCCACGCTGCGCGAGATCAGCGCAGCACTTTCGAACTCGACCTCCTCCAGCTCCAGCTTGCCCGACTCGATCTTGGACATGTCGAGCACGTCGTTGATGATCTGCATCAGGTGCTGGGCGGCGCCGTCGATGTCGCGCAGGCGGCGGGCCGAGAGCTCGTCGCGGGCCTCGCGCCGCAGCAGGTGCGTGAGGCCGAGGATGGCATTCATCGGCGTGCGGATTTCGTGGCTCATGTGGGCCAGGAAGGCGCTCTTGGCCCGGCTGGCAGCCTCGGCCCGGTCGCGCGAGTGCTCGAGCTCGGCATTCAGCACACGCTGGGCCAGCTCGGCGCGCTTGCGCTGGCTGATATCGAGGGCCAGTACCACGAAGCCGCGCACCAGGCCGTCCTGCACGTCGGGCAGGTACTGCACCCATTGCCAGTCGGGCGCGCGGCCGCGCACCTCGCGCTCGAAGGACTGGGCCTCGCCGCGCAGCGCCGCCCGCACATTGGGTTCGATCAGGGCCCAGTCTTCCGGCGCGAACAGCTCACTCATGCGCTTGCCGAGGATCTGGTCGGACGGCAGGCCGAACCACTCGTGGTAGCCGCTGTTGGCAAAGCGGCAGCGCAGCTGGGCGTCCCAGTAGCCGATGCGGCCAGGCACGTGGTCGGCGATCAGCCGCGCCACCAACTCGCTTTGTGCCTGGGCCTGCCTGGCCAATGCGAGGCCATGCTGGTGGCTGCGCTGGCGCCGGCTGATCACGGCGCTACCTCGTGCCACGCTGCGCCGCTCGGGCGACTTCGGTCCTTGCTGCTCTGCTTGCATAGCCGCTACTCCCCTTCACCTGCAGCCGCTTTTGACCTCATCGGGCCCTGGGAGCGGCAATGGCTAGAGGCATGCTGCCCCTGATTCGGAGCGGCTGCAAGCCCGCGTTTTGAGGATGCTCAAGGCAGCCACACGCCGACGAAGGCGCGCAGCTTGGTCCAGGCAGAGAGTCTTTCGTCGGACAGCACGTCCAGAAAATCCGACAGGCGCTTGGACTTGGCCATGGTGTAGACGGTCAGCGCCACCGTAACAATCAGCGTCAGCACAAAGATCCAGACCCGGCGCGACATCGGCGCCTCGGCCTCGGCCAGCAGGTTCATGCCGAGGAAGCCGGTGGTGATCGTGCCTATCAGGCCGAAGATGGTGACCACGGTCAGGCGCACCACGGTGTTGGCCTGGCGGCGCAGGTTGTCGGTCTCCAGGTAGGCCGCCATGTCGCTGATGCGGGTCTTCACCTCGGCATAGAGCGCCTCGGTGCCCAGATGGCGCTGGCACAGCGCGAACAGCGCGCGCGCCTGGGCCTGCTCGGCCACCGCATGGAACCAGTAGCGGTGGGTGAAGCGCAGAAAGCCCTCGAAGGCGCTGCGGATCGCGCGCTTGAAGCGGCGCACGCTGTCGGCGTCCTGCACATTGAGGCGGCGCAGCGCCTCCACCAGGCGGTCCGAGAACATCAGCACTGTCGCCTTCTGGAAATGCGCGATCAGGAACACGAGGAAATGCTGATGCCGGAACTGCGCCAGCACGCCGCGGTCGCGGCAGCAGAAGAACTCGGCATCGGCCCGACCCACGACCACCAGCGCATGGCCCGAGCCCATGTAGCGCGTGTCGGGTGCGGCGCCGCCCCCCTGCCAGAAACGGTCGTAGCAATGGCGCTGCTCGAAGTCCGCCAGGTGGGCATCGCCAAAGGGCAGTTGGTCGGAGGCGCCAGCGCCGGTAACGAGGCCCAGGCGCACGAAATCGGCGCGCGAGAGGGCCCGTGGATCATCGAGCGCCAGCCAGGCCATCATCGGCATGCGGTAGTACTCGATCTGGCGGTAGCGCAAGGGGCCCGCTTCGGACGAGGCATCGGCCACCAGCGGCCGCAGCAGGAAGTCCCAGTGCGCGGCGATGCGCGGCGCGCGCTCGGCATGCACATGCTGGATGAAGCGCTCGCGCTCGCCGCTGTCGGACGCGGCCAGCACGCGGCCTTCCTTGTCCAGCCACTCGGCGCTGGCCAGCGTGTGCAGCGGCAGGCCCTCCGCATCCCAGCCGGACGGGTAGGCACGGCCCAGGCGGTAGAGCAGCTCCTGCGTCTCATCGAGCGCCAGCGCGCCGCCAGCCAGCTCCACATTGAGCAGCACCACATCGACGTCGAAGAAGAAATACAGGTCGATGTGCACGACCTGCAGCGAGATCGGCGCATGGCCGGCCCGGGTGCAGGCGCGCAGCGAGGCCACGTCGTGGCGGCGGAACACCTTCATGCCGGCCTCGGCCGGCGCATCGCCGCGCGCCTGGGCCGCCGCCTGCCCCTCGCCGTAGAGGAAGCGCTGGACAAAGGGCAGGAAGGTGACGAACTCCTGGTAATGGCGTTCGTGGAAGCTGGACGAGTCTCCGGTGTACTCGTCGACCACCGGTGCCCAGGGCCCGCCCTGCTGGGCGAGCAATTCCCAGGGCCGGCGCGGTGCGGCATCGGCGCCGGGCAAGGGCATCAGCCGCAGCGGCCACAGCAGGATCTGGTGCAGGCGCTGAACCTGGGGCGCCAAGGGCTTGTTGCTGCCAACCTCGCTGCTCATTGCGCCTCCGCGAGCTGCCTTGATCGGCGCAGTCTAGGCCTGAATCACCCGGCGGCGGCCAGGGCCTGCGGGGGCAGGCTGCGCTCGATGCGGTTGCGGCCGCCATGCTTGGCCTGGTAGAGCGCCTTGTCGGCCTTGGCATAGACGCGGTCGGCCGAGAGGCCGCTGTTCGAGGCCACGACCACGAGGCCGGCCGAGACCGTCATGCCGAACTCGCGGCCGTCGCGGGTCGGCACCTTGAGCGCGGCCACGGCCTCACGGATCTGCTCCAGCAGACGCATCGCGCCGGGCTCGTCGGTGGCCGGCAGGATCAGGCCGAACTCCTCGCCACCCATGCGCCCCAGCACATCGGAGCCGCGCAGGCGGCCGCGCACCTCGCTGGCAAAGGCTTGCAGCGCCGCATCGCCGGACTGGTGACCGTACTCGTCGTTGATCTGCTTGAAGTGGTCCAGGTCCAGCATCGCGAACGACACCGGCGAGCCCTCGCGGCGGCCGCGCTCCAGCAGGTGGGCCAGCAGGTCGTCGGTGCTGCTGCGGTTGACGCAGCCGGTCAGGCCGTCGTGGCTGGCCAGGCGCTCCATCTGGATCGCGGCCCGCTCGAAGCTGGCAAGCACGAAGCCGAAGCCGGCGCCCATCAGGCTCAGGAAGGCACACAGAAAGGTCAGGCCCTGGCCCAGGCTGCTGCGCAGCAGGTCGGTGTATTGATCGGGCTGCACAAAGGCGTGCCAGGCCCGCAGCGTCAAGGCCAGCGTGGCGACGGTCAGGGTCAGCCCCACGGCACGCAGCGAGGCCTCGCCGCGCCAGCCATGGCGGAACACAAGATAGACCCCGGGCGCCAGCATGGCGGCGTAGACCAGGGACAGCCAGGCTGTGCGCTCCGACAGTGGCATCTCCAGCATCAGGCCGGTGGCCGACACGGCCGCCATCCAGGCCAGCCAGTAAGGTGCGGCAGGACTCGGCCGGCGCACGAAGCGCTGCAAGGCGATCACATACAGCAGCAGACCGGCGAACAGGAAGGCATTGCCCGCCAGCACCGAGACCCAGACCGGGATGACCACGCGCGCCCCAAAGAGCCCGAAGCCCAGCACAAAGCCCCAGCTGCCCCAGGTCCACAGCGCGAGCTCGGGCTGGCGCAGGGCGCCCCGGCGCGCCACCAGCAGTTGCAGACCCAGCATCAGGTAGCCGCTCAAGAGGGCCAGCAGCAGGGTGGGGATGTCGAGAGTCATGGGTCGCACAGTTTAGGTGGTCGCCCGGGTCAACCCGCCTTGGCAAGCGTGGGCACGCCGCTACGCTGGCCGCTCTTTCGAGCGACAGCCCTTCCCTCCCGTGCACGCCCCTGCCCTCTGCCTCCTGAATCCCCATGCCGCCGGCGGCCGCTGTGCCGCCCTGGCCGCCCCGCTGCGCGAAGCGCTGGACCGCGTGCCTCTCTATCTGCCCGACGATGTAGCGGCCGCCCGGGACCGGCTTCTCGCCCTGCCACCGCGAAGCCGTGTGATCGTGGCCGGTGGCGATGGCACGGTGCACCAGCTGCTGCCGGCGCTGGTCGAGCGCGAGCTGGAGCTGGCCCTGCTGCCCGGCGGCACCGGCAACGACCTGGCGCGAGCGCTGGGCCTGCACGGCCTCGACCTGCGCAGCGCGCTGGCCCGCGCCCACCACGGCCTGGCCGGCGCGATGGACCTCGGTCGCATCGAGGCCAACGGCCAGCGCCATTTCTTCATGTCCAGCCTGGCCCTCGGCTTTGACGCGGCAGTCAGCCAACGCGCTCTCGCGGCGCCGCGCTGGCTGCGCGGCCAGCCGCGCTATGTCTGGGCCACGTTGGCCGAGATCAGCCGGCTGAGACGCTATCCGCTTTGCATCCGCAGCGAGGGCCAGCTGCTGCACGAGGGCGAGGTGCTGTTCGCCTCCAGCCTCAACACCGAGAGCTACGCCAGCGGCATGCCGGTGGCGCCCGGTGCCCTGATCGACGACGGCCGGCTGGAGCTGGTCTGCGTCGGCCGCTATGGCCGCATCGGCGCACTGGCCGCGATGCCGGCCCTGCTGATGGGCCAGCACCTGCGCCTGCCCGCGATCTTCATGCGGCGCGTGCAGGGCCTGCAGATCACGAGTCCGGCACCGCTGCCCCTGGCCCTCGACGGCGAGCCCGTCGCACCGGCCCGCGAACTCAAGATCGAGGTGCAGCCGCTGGCGCTGCGGGTGGTGCGCGGCGGCTGATACGCTTGCCGGCATCGCCGCTACCCATGCCTGCCATGCGCCGCTCTCTGCTCTCCTGGTCCTTGCTGCTCCTGCCTGCCCTTGCCGCTGCCGAAGGCGAGCGCATAGGCGCGGTCGACACCGTGTTCAAGCTGATAGGCCCGGACCACAAGATCGTGGTCGAGGCCTATGACGACCCGGCCGTCGAAGGCGTGACCTGCTATGTCTCACGCGCCAAGACCGGTGGCGTCAAGGGCGCACTGGGCCTGGCCGAAGACAAGAGCGAGGCCTCCATCGCCTGCCGTCAGGTCGGCCCCATCCGCATCGCCAAGCCGCTTCCCAAGCAGGACGAGGTGTTCAACGAGCGCATTTCCCTCGTGTTCAAGAAGCTGCGCATCGTCCGCATGGTCGACGCCAAGCGCAACACCCTCGTCTACCTGACCTACTCCGACCGTTTGATCGAGGGCTCGCCTCAGAACAGCGTGACCGCCGTGCCGGTGGACCGGGCAACGCCGATACCGCTGAAGTGAGTTCAGCCAAACACCAGGCAAGCCGGTGACGGCGTGGCCAGGTACAGGCCGGTGAAGCGCAGGCCGCCATCGCTCTGGCGCTCGAACACCGTCAGCTGCTCGCTGCGCTGGTTGCAGACGTAGAAGAAGCGGCCGGCCGGGTCGAACGTGGCGCTGCGCGGGTAGGAGCCGCGCGTCCATTCATGGCCAAGCAGGCGCGGCGTGCCATCGGCCTGGAGCTCGAAGATGGCGATCGAATCGTGCAGGCGGTTCAGTGCATACAGATGGCGGCCGTCCGCTGACAGGCGCAGGTCCGAGGCATAGCTGCGGCCGGCGTAGCCGGGGCTGAGGCTGCTGGTCTCGCCTCGCAGCTGCATCGCGCCGCTGGCGGCATCGAAGCTCAGCCAGGCCAGCGTCGAACGCTGCTCGTTCAAGAGGTAGACCAGCCCGCCCTGCTGCACGAAATGGCGCGGCCCGCTGCCAGCTGGCAGGACCAGCGATTGCACGGCCGGCCCCTGATGATCGAGCGGAAGGGCCAGCAGGCGGTTGAGGCCGAGATCACTCGCCAGCAGCCAGCGACCGTCGCTGGAGAGCTGCAGCATGTGGGGGTGCGATGGGGCCGTCTCAGGCTGGCTCACGAGCGCGCGCACCGAGCGCGCTGGCAGCGCGGCATCAAGCCCGCCATCGGCCTGCAGCGGCAGGCAGCCCAGCGTTCCGTCGCCGTAATGCGCGGCCCACAGGCGGCGGCGCGCGGCATCGAGGCACAGATGAACCGGACCGGCACCGCCCGTGCCGACTTGCTGCAGCAGGCGCGGCAGGCCTTGAGCATCGAGCGCATGGACGCTGATGCTGCCGCGCGCCTCCTCATGGGCGGCGTAGAGGCGGCGTGCCTGCGGGTCGACCAGCAACCAGCTGGCATTGGCCGCACAGGCGCTGCTGGCCACCGGACGCAGGGCGCCGCTCTGCGGCTCCTGCACCAGACTGAGCAAGGAGTGGCCGGCTTCGGCATAGCAGCCCAGGTGGGCGATCACGGCGGTCGAGGTGTTCATCGCCGCGCAGTATCGCCGTGCTGTCGCAAGGCCCTCTCAAGCCTCGCTCAAGCCACCCTCAATCCATCCTCAGGGCCTGCAGCCGGCGCAGTGCACCCTCGTAGTCGAAGGCTCGTATCGCCTCGCCCACCTGGTGCGCGCCGGGTCCGAAACGGGCACGCAATTTGCCGGCCAGTTCGCGGTACAGGGCCTGGGCCTGGAAGTCCCCGGCAGCCAGCAGCTCGAGCAGTTGCTGCACCTGCTCGGGGGCCAGCGTCTCGACCTCGTCCAGCGAGGCCGGCCGGGTCTCCTCCTCCGGTGCCAGGGCCTGCAGCGAGGCCAGCAGCGCAGCGAGCTGACCGGCCACCTGCTCGCGCAGCGCTGGCAGCTCTGCAGCCTGTACGGCTGCGGCGGACTCCAGACGCGCCACGCTTTCGCTGAGCAGCGTGGCGCCAATGGCCGCCGCCGCACTCTTCAGCGAATGCGCCCAACGGTGCAGGCCTTCGCCAGCGGCCGGCATCGGCGAGCGGCTGCCGAAATGCTGCTGGAACTGATCGAGCACGCGCTCGTAGGTCTCGAGCCGGCCGCCTGCGTAGTGCAGCCCCAGCACCGGGTCGAGGCCGGCGACCTGCGACAGCCAGGCCGGCAGCTCGCCCGCATCGGCCCTCGCGACCACCGCCGGCGCGGCCACGGGTGCTGCGCGCTCAGGCAGCCAGCGCAGCAGACAGGCATAGAGCTGCTCCGGGTCCACCGGCTTGCCCACGTGGTCGCTCATGCCGGCGGCCATGCATTGCGCGCGGTCTTCGGCGAAGGCATTGGCCGTCATCGCGATCACCGGCAACTGCGCCAGGCCTGGCTGCTGGCGCAGCAGGCGCGTGGCCTGCAAGCCATCCAGCACCGGCATCTGCACGTCCATCAGCACCAGGTCGAACGGCTGCTCGGCCAGCAGCGCCAGCGCCTGGCGGCCATCGCCGGCCAGGGTCACAGCCAGGCCGGCGCTGCGCAGCAGCTCCTGCGCCACGTCCTGGTTGATCGGGTTGTCCTCGACCAGCAGCACGCGAGCACCCGCCTGTTCGGCCATCAGGCGCTGCAGCGCTGGCGGGCCGGCGGGCGGCAGCAGGCTGGCCTGAGCCTCCGCGTCGGCGGGGGGCTCACTCAGTTGCACCTCCAGCCAGAAGCAACTGCCCTGGCCGGGCTGGCTGCTGACACCCACGGCACCGCCCATCAGCTCAGCCAGGTGGCGCGTGATGGCAAGGCCGAGGCCGGTGCCGCCATACCGGCGCGTGGTCGAGCTGTCGCCCTGCTCGAAATCGCTGAACAGACGCGGCAGCAATTCCGGCGCGATGCCGATGCCGGTGTCGCTGACCTCGAAGCGCAGGCGCAGGGCCTGCCCGTCCTGC
Organism: Pelomonas sp. V22; assembly: GCF_030014915.1. GTDB lineage: Bacteria > Pseudomonadota > Gammaproteobacteria > Burkholderiales > Burkholderiaceae_C > JAUASW01. The sequence goes on along the minus strand of NZ_JAGIXS010000006.1, from coordinate 30,548 downwards.
GCCACCTGCCGCGCCGCGATGCGCACCTCACCCTCGGCGGTGAACTTGATCGCGTTGCTGAGCAGGTTGAGCAGGGCCTGCGAGAGCCGGGTCGGGTCGCCGCGCACCAGGGCCGGCAGGCCCGCCACGTCGCGGATCAGGGCCAGCTGTTTCTCCTGCGCCCGCTCGGCCATCAGCGAGCAGCAGCGCGCCACCAGTTCCTGCGGCGAGAAGACCTGCTCCTCCATCACCAGCTTGCCGGACTCGATCTTGGACAGGTCCAGCACATCGTTGATCACCTGCAGCAGGTGCTGGGCCGCCGTACCCAGCCGGGCCAACCGCTCCAGCGCCTGCGGGTCGCGGCTGTCGCGCTCCAGCAAGCGGCTCAGGCCGATGATGGCGTTCATCGGCGTGCGGATCTCGTGGCTCATATTGGCCAGGAAGGCGCTCTTGGCGCGGCTCGCCGCATCGGCACGGTCGCGGGCCTCGGTCAGCTCTGCATTGAGCCGCTGCAGCTGCGCCTGCGCTCCCTTGATCTCGCTGACGTCGCTGACCAGCACGAAGAAGCCATGCACCCGGCCGTCCCGCACATCGGGCACGTAGTGGGCCCACAGGGCGTGCGACTGGCCGGCCGCGTCCTGGGCCTCGAGCTCGAACTGCTGCGGCTCGCCGGCCAGCGCTGCCTCGACACGAGGACCCACCTGCTTCAGCAGGGCCGCCGGCAGCACCTCGTCCATGCGGACATCCAGCATGTCGGACATCTGGCGCCCCAGCCAGCGCGCATAAGCCTGGTTGGCAAAGCGGCAGCGGCGCTCGCTGTCCCAGTAGCCCACCATGCCCGGGATGTTGTCGGCCACCAGGCGGGTGAAGGCCTCGGCCTGCGCCAGGGCGAGCGTGCGCAGGCCGACGAGTTCCTCCAGGTGATGGCGGTGACGGTCCAGCTCCTGGCCTTGTTGCCGTTGTTCGCTGATGTCGCTGAGCACCATCACGGCGCCGCCCTCCTGCGTGCGCAGCGGCGTCATTGACAGCCGGAACCAGCGCTGCTCGCTGGTCGAATGAAACGGGTATTCGAGCAGGAAGCGCTGACGCTGGCCGGCCAGCACCTCCCGCAAGGCACGCGCCACCTCGGCGGCCTGGCCGGCACCCGGTCCCTGTGCGCGATCACACACCTCCAGATAGTTGGTACCCACGCCGCAATGCAGGGCCGGCTCGCTGCCCGGATGCTGGACCTCAGCAAACTGCTGCCAGGCGGCATTGACCGCAACGACGCGGCCCGCGGCATCGAGCACGGCCAGATGGTCCAGCAGCGAGTCCTCGACCGCCTGCAGCAGCTCGGCCGACTGGCGCTGGGCCCGCTCGGCGCTGCGCTTGGCAGTGACATCGCTGACCACGCCCAGCACCGCCGGCCGACCCTGGTAACTGATGCGGGTGGCATGCAGCTCGATCTGCAGCGTGGCGCCACCGCGGGCCCGCCATTCCAGCTCGTAGCGACGTTCGGGCTCCGGGCCGGGGCCGATACGCTGCAGGTAGCGCTCGTTCCAGCGCTGCTGCCAGGCTGGCGCCACCACGCTCTCGAAGGGCAGTTGCGCCAGTTCGTCCATGCCATAGCCCAACAGGGCCAGCAGGGCCGGATTGGCAAACACGAAGCGCCAGTCCTGCGCCACGAAAACACCGTCCGACAGGGCTTCGAGCAGCGTGCGGTTGCGCTGCTCGCTGTCGGCCAGCGCCTGCTGCGCACGCCGCTGCTCGGTCACGTCGCGCGACACACCGAACAGGCCCACCACCTGCCCCAGCGCATCGCGCAGCGGGCCCTTGGTGGCCTGGAACACGCGCAGGCTGCCATCGGCCGTATTGACAGCCTCGTCGGCGGTGTCGATCTCGCCGCGCGCCAGCAGACCGGCATCCCGGGCCATCACGTGGGCCGCCACCTCCGGATTGAAGACAGCGCGGTCGTCATGCCCCAGCACCTCGACCTCGCTGAGACCGGTGATGCGTTCGGCCGCCCGGTTGAACAACAGGTAGCGCCCCTGCAGGTCCTTGGCAAAGATGGCGTCGCTGGAAGCGTCGGCCACGGCCAGCAGGATCTCGAGGCCATGCATGCGCTGCTCGCGCGCACTGCGCTCGGCCTGCAGATCGCGCAAGGCCGCCGCCTGCAGGCCGAAACGACGGCTCACCGCGAGCACGAGAACGGCTGCGGCCATACAGGCGGCGATCCAGGCCAGCGTGGGCACGGCACGGGCATCGACCTCGGCCCGGTCCACCTTGGACACCAGGATCCAATCGCTGCCGGCAATGCGGCGTGCCACACCCAGGACCGGCTCCCCACGGTAGTCCAGCGCATCGATCAGGCCATTGGCCGGCAGCTCGCCGCGCATCACGCGGCTGATCAGCGCCGGGCTGGTCTTCAGGGCGAGGCGCAGGCGGCCGGCGGCATCCGGGCGCTGGCGGAAGTCGCTCTGCGCCAGCGCGTCTGCACCCTCCGGCCGCCACAACGAGGTCTCGCCGCTGCCCGTTGGCAGCGGCCACTTGCTCAGCAGCGGCATCAATTGCTGGCGTGGGTCCAGGCGCAGCACCAGGGCGCGGCCGGCCGCGGCGCCGCTCAGCGGCACGACGAAGTCCAGCCGCAGAGGCAGGTCCGGGCCGGCGCCCACATGGATGTCGGTGCGCTCCACCTGGCCACTGCGCAAGGCCCGCTGCAGCGCCAGCTTGAGCTCGGGCGCTGCCGGGCCGGGCGGATGGGCCGCGGCCGGCCACAGCGTCGCACCCTCGGCGTTTGCGTCGACCAGTTGCACGCACTGCAGGTAGCGCGCCGCACCGAACAGGCCCATCGAGGTCTGCAGGCTGGCCAGCGCGCGGGCATCGCCACGCTGGGCCTGGGCCACCAGGCCCGGCAGCTCGTGGTCTTCCTGCAGCCGCTGCGCGGCCAGGGCATGGCGGGCCAGCCAGCGCTCGACCTGATCGCCGTGCAGGCCGGCCACCGCCTGCAGCCGCGCGCCCTCGGCCTGCCGCTGCTCGCGCAAGGCCAGGGCCATAGCGCCCAGCCCCAGCAGCAGCACCGCCAGCAGCCCCAAGGCCTGCATCAGCAGGCCGCGTCGGCGGGCCCCGGCGGCTCCCTTGAGCCCAGGGGCCGCGAGCCCGGCACCTGCCTGGGCCCGGCGCATGCCCCAATAGATCAGAGGCGCACTCCAGGCGACGAAGAACCAGCCCTTCAGCGTGGCCAGTTGCGCCACCCAGTTGGGATCCTGCACCAGCTGGAACAGCAGCCAGTCCGATCCCACAATCCACAGCACCGCCAGCATGGCGTACAGCAGCACCACGTTCAGCGCGGCCTGCTGACCGCGCCAGCGCTGGGTTTGCGCCTCAGCTGCGCCGGTCATCGGTCGCCTCGTCACGGAACTGCGTGGCCACGCGGCAGAAATCTTCGTAGCAGGCCAGGAAGGCATCGGCCACGCGCGGGTCAAAGTGCTGACCGCGCTCCTTCACGATCAACTCGCGCGCGGCCTCCAGGCTCCAGGCCTCCTTGTAGACGCGCCGGCAGGTCAGCGCGTCAAACACGTCGGCCAGCGCCATCAGCCGCGCCGCCAGCGGGATGGCCTCGCCGGCCAGTCCCTGCGGATAGCCCCGGCCATCCCAGCGCTCGTGATGGCTCATGGCGATCTGCTTGGCATAACGCAGATAGTCCATTCCTGCATCGGAACCGGCATCGCGCTCCGCCTGAACGATGGCATCTGCGCCCAGGCGGGCATGGGTTTTCATGATGGCCCACTCCTCGTCGTCGAGCCGGCCCTCCTTGTGCAGGATGCGATCCGGGATGCCGACCTTGCCAATGTCGTGAAGCGGCGCCGAGCGCACCATCAGGTCGGCGGCGGCGGCATCCAGCTCGTCAGCGAACAGGCGCTGGCGCCGCAGCTCGTCGGCCAGCAGACGCATGTATTCGCGCGTTCGCAGCAGGTGAAAGCCGGTCTCGTTGTCGCGCGTCTCGGCCAGGCGGGCGAGTGCATGCATGCTGATGTCGCGGATGCGCTCGTTCTCCTGCATGCGCCGGCTCACCTCGGCCTCGAGATCGTGGTTGCGATCCTGCAGGCGGACCCGTGCGCGACGCAGCTCGATGTGGGCCGCCACGCGGGCCAGCAGCACCTGCGGACGGATAGGTTTGGTGATGTAGTCGACCGCGCCATGGGCCAGGCCGCGCTCCTCGTCGTCGGTCGCCCCGAGGGCGGTGACGAAGATCACCGGCACCTCCGCCGTGGCGGGATCGGCGCGCAGGCGTCTCAGCACCTCGTAGCCGTCCAGGTCCGGCATCATCACGTCGAGCAGCACCAGGTCCGGGCAGGGATCCAGCTGCATCAGCTGCAACGCGCGCTCGCCCCCATTGGCGGCGCGCACCTGATAGAGCGGCTGCAGCAGTTCTCCAAGGACCGTCAGGTTCTCGGCGTTGTCGTCGACGATCAGCACCAAGGGGCGCTGGCTCTTGAACATGGCGTTCCTCCCAGCCTCATCGCGCCACCCGGGCGTCTTGAAGCCAACGCATCAGAGCATGAGCGACTAGCCTAGGCCTTGACTGCGCTCAAGTCCCGCATGCCCTCGTCGAATGGGCGAATACCGCACCAATCCTTTCAGTTCAGCACCCAGACCAGGGCCGAGCGAGCCGGCAGGCTGAAGCGGCCGGTCGCCACGTCGAAGCGGGCTTCGGCGGCGATCCGCCTGTCGGCGGCCGTGGCCGCGAGGTGCACGGGATGCAGCTGATAGCCGCGCCCTCTCAGGGCATCGACCGTCAGGCTCTGCGCCTGCTTGTCGGCATTGACCAGGTAGACGATCTCCTTGAAGCCGGCACCGGCAAGGCCCAAGCCATCGAGGCGCGCGGCCAGCACCGTGGGCACCTGGCCCGAGCCGGTGTTGAGGAAGGACAGGCGCGCCTTGATGTCCTCGGCCGAGCGCAAGCGGAACAGCATGGAGCTGGCGCGGATCTTGAGCAGGTCGCGGAAGGCATCGCGGGTCCAGGCGATCTCGGTCGCCGTCGGCTTGATTGCGGCATTCGCGAGCAGCGGCTTCATGACGGCCCAGCTGTCCTGGTTGTCGGCCTTCATCGGCAGGCCGGTGCCGAAGAAGTTGTCCTGGTAACTCCAGTCCAGGCGGTTGAACCAGTCGCCCGCGTCGTAGCTGTTGCGGTCCAGCGATTTGCTGCGCAAGGTGTCGACACCGGCATGGAAGTACGGGATGCCCTGGCTGAACATCGTCAGCGCCGCGCCCAGCAGTTGCACGCGCGCCCGGTCCTCGCGGCTGGTCGAGAGCGGCAGCTTGTAGGCGTTGGTGTCGAACAGGGTCTGGTTGTCGTGGTTCTCCACGTAGTTGACGACCTCGGACGGGTCGGTCACGAAGCCGGCGCTGTTCAGCTGATCCAGCGTCACGCTGGCATCCCAGTGCGTCTTCAAGGGGAAGCTGCGGATCGAGCCGGCGAGGCTGGCCTTGATCAGGTCGCCCTGCCACATCAGGTCGGTCTTGCTCTTGCCCGTGCCTTGCGCGTTCGGGTCGTACCAGAGGCCGTTGATCCAGCCCTGGTTGGCGATCAGGGTATTGCCGGCATCAAAGGGGCTGCCGCCGCGCACCGCGTCGCGGATGAAGGGATTGAAGCTGCCGATGCCGGTGCCGTTGAGGCTCCACATCGAGGCCTGGACGAAGCGCGCACCGTCCTGCACTTCGCCGAAGTTCCAGCCCTCACCCAGCAGCTGCACCGGGCGGCCAGAAGCGGCCGCGACCTTGGTCTTCAGCTGCTCCATCACCGCGCGTGGCTGGTGGCCCATCACGTCGAAGCGGAAGCTGCTGATGTGATAGTCACGGGCCCAGACGATCGTGGAGTCGGTCATCAGCTTGCCCATCATCAGGTTTTCGGTGGCCGTGTTGTCGCAGCAGGTCGAGGTCTCGATGGCACCGGTCGCGCTGTAGCGGTGGTAGTAGCCGGGCACGATGCGATCCAGCACCGACTTCGCGTTCTGGCCCGAGGCCGTCGTGTGGTTGTAGACCACGTCCATGCCCACGCGCAGGCCCGCCGCATTGAGCGCCTGCACCATCTGGCGGAACTCGACGATGCGCTTCGCGCCATCGCTCGCGTCGCTGGCATAGCTGCCTTCGGGCGCGGTGTAGTGATAGGGGTCGTAACCCCAGTTGAAGCAATCGCCGCTCGCCGTGGCGGCCACTGCGGCCTGCTGGGTTTCGGCATCGGCCGCACCGCTGGGGCTCTGCGTGGTGCAGCCGAGCTCGGGCACGCTGGCCAGGTCGAACACGGGCAGCAGGTGGATGTCGGTCAGGCCCGCATCGGCCAGCGCCTTCAGGTGCTTCATGCCGTTGCTGCTGGCCTCGGTGAAGGCCAGGTATTTGCCGCGGCTGACGGCGCTGACCGTCGCGTCGTTGGCGGAGAAGTCGCGCAGGTGCAGCTCGTAGATCGTCATGTCGGGCGAGGCCGCCACCTTGGCGGGCGGCACGCTCTGGTCCCAGCCGGCGGGCTTCAGCGCTGCGGCGTCGAGGTTGGCGATGTAGCTGCGACGCGAGTTGTCCGAGAGGCTCAGCGAGTAAGGGTCGGTGACCAGATTACGCACCAGGCCCACGCCGCGCACGAAGACCTCGACGGCGAACTTGTAGTACTTGCCGGAGAGATCGCCGCTCTTGCTCACGCTCCAGACGCCGGTGGCAGCGTCGAAGCTCAGTTTGTCGGCCGTGCTCGCATCGGCCGTGCCGTTGGCATAGGTGAACACGGTGACCGATTGCGCCGTCGGTGCCCACAGCTTGAAGCTCGTGTTGCCACCGGAAATGCGCGCACCCAAGTCGTTCACGTTCGCTGCTGCCGCATAGAGATCGTCCAGCGCGCCGGCCGCTTGCGCCGTGGTCGCGTTCTGCACGTTGCCGCTGGCGTCTTCCTGCACCAGCACGAGCTGCTTCTTCAGGAGCTCGGGCAGTTGCGCCTGATCGACAGCCTTCACGCTCATCACCGCACCGGGTGCGATCCACTTGAAGCGCTCGGCCACGGCCGCCGGCACGGCGCTGGCATGGCGCTCCAGAGTGATCGAGCCCTCGGCGCCCGCGACCTTGCCGTCCTTGGGCGCCACCACCTGGCCGGTGGCCGAGTAGTACAGCTTGACCGTGCCGCTGCCGTCGACGCGCGGCCACTGGATCAGCTGCTTGTTGAGCCAGAAAGCGCGGGCGTCGGTGGTCGAGACCGAGCGGGTATCCGGCGCGGCCAGGTAGACCGTGGCGTCCTGCTGGACCAGCCAGACCTCGGCCTGCTGGTTCTTGATCACGAGGCCGCCGAAATCGATGCGAATGTTGTCGCTGCGGCCGTCCTTGTCGTTCTCGTTCGGCGCCAGGCCGTGGATGATGAATTCCAGCGACTTGCGGCTGGCGTCCGCCTTGGGATTGAGCACCGGGATGTCGAACACCACCTCGCCCGTGCCGGCGCTGTAGGACGGCAACTTGCTGAAAGCGACCGGCGCGCCCCATTGCTCGATCGCCACGCCGGGCAGCTTGGTCGCATCCAGGCCGCTGCCATTCCACAGATGCAGACCCCAGGCCGTGTAGGTCCCGTCGAAGCGCTTGTAGTGCACGCGGATCGAGGTGAGGTCCGGTGCGGCCGCACCCAGCGGGTTGGCCGCGTAGGTGGCGCCATCGCCCTGGATGCGCCAGATCTCGTTCTTGCCGGCCTTGAGCGTGTACTTCTGGTCGGTCCCGCCGTGGTCCTTGTCGTCACCCTTGTGGAACAGATAGCCGACCTCGCCGCTACTGGCCGCAAGCGGCACCTCGTAGACGGCACCGAAGCCATCCGTGCTGACGTAGTTGTTGCCCAAGCCCCAGCCCGGGTCCTTGGCCGCGCCCCAGCTGTGCAATTGCCAGCCGCTGTAGTCGGCCGCCGTGCGGCGGTAGTGCACGGTCAGGGTCGTGGGCGTCTCGGTGCTGCCGCCACCGCTGCCACCACCACTGGCCGGGTTGGCGGCCTGGGCTTGCAAGAGCGTCTGGAAGCCCTCGCCATTACCCTGGGCCAGCAACGGGTCCACCACCGGCGCCGGTGTGACCGGCGTGGTCGTGCCGCTGCTGCTGCCCCCGCCTCCGCCACCACAGGCAGCGAGGCAGGCGGTCGTGGCGATCAGCAGGGCCAGACGGCGGGCTGTCCGGGCCCAGCAAGGCGAGCGGGTGGGGGTGGCGAGCATCGGGAATGTCTCCGTTCCAGGTCATCCTGGTTTGATTTGCTCGCATCGTAGTGAAGCAAAACTACATTCAATAGATCGGATTTACCCGCTGAATTTCTTGAAACTCACTCGTAACACCCAATATTTCAGTACCTAAACTACATCATCAAGCGGCGCCACAATGGCTGACATGAGCCCAGCCGCCCCCTTTTTCCCGCCCCAGTCCTTCGGCGATGCCGAGGCCGCCCTGGCCCAGGTCCAGCAGATCTACGAGGCCGGCGTCCAGCACCTAAGGCAGGCCTTGCGCGCCTTTGGTCGGGGACAGGACCCCGGACGGGTGCGCGCCTGCTACCCCTTCGTGCGGTTGCGCGCCGCCAGCGTGCAGCGCACCGACGCGCGCCTGGCCTGGGGCTTCGTGGCCGGGCCCGGCGTGTTCGAGACCACGCTGACCGAGCCGCGCCTGTTCGGCAACTACCTGCGCGAGCAGTTCCAGCTGCTCCTGAGCAACCATGGCGCGCCGTTGGAGGTGGGCAGCAGCCATGAGCCGATCCCGCTGCATTTCGCGCTCGGCGAGGAGGCCCACATCGAAGGCGAGTTGACGGCAGCGCAGCGCGCGCGGCTGCGCGAGATCTTTGACCTGCCCGACCTCGCCGCCATGGACGATGGCATCGCCAACGGCACCTACGAAGCAGCGCCCGGCGCGCCGCAGCCGCTCTCGCTCTTCACCGCGCCGCGCATCGACTACTCGCTGCAGCGCCTGCGCCACTACAGCGGCACCTCGCCGGCGCATTTCCAGAACTTCGTGCTCTTCACGAATTACCAGTTCTACATCGACGAGTTCGTGCGCATGGGCCGCGCCCTGATGGCCGCGCCGCCCGACCCGGCGAGACCCGACCCGCTGGACGACTGCATCGCCTTTGTCGAACCCGGCAATGTGATCACCCGCCGCGCGGGACTGGCGGCCGAACCCGGCGATGCCGCAGGTACGCCGCCGCCCCGCCTGCCGCAAATGCCCGCCTACCACCTGCTGCGCCGCGACAGCAGCGGCATCACCATGGTCAACATCGGTGTGGGCCCGGCCAATGCCAAGACCATGAGCGACCACATCGCCGTGCTGAGGCCCCACGCCTGGCTGATGCTGGGCCACTGCGCCGGCCTGCGCAACAGCCAGCAGCTCGGCGACTACGTGCTGGCCCATGGCTATGTGCGTGAGGACCATGTGCTGGACGAGGAGCTGCCGCTGTGGGTGCCGATACCGCCGCTGGCCGAGGTGCAGGTGGCGCTGGAGACCGCCGTGGCCGAAGTGACCCAGCTGCAAGGCTTCGAGCTCAAGCGCGTGCTGCGCACCGGCACCGTGGCCTCGACCGACAACCGCAACTGGGAGCTGCTGCCCAACAATGCGCAGGGCGGCCCCGAGCGCCGTTTCAGCCAGAGCCGGGCGATCGCGCTCGACATGGAGAGCGCCACCATCGCCGCCAACGGCTTCCGCTTCCGCGTGCCCTACGGCACCTTGCTCTGCGTCAGCGACAAGCCGCTGCACGGCGAGATCAAATTGCCCGGCATGGCCAACCACTTCTACCGCGAGCGCGTCGACCAGCACCTGCGCATCGGCCTGCGTACGGTGGAGCTGCTGCGCGCCGCGTCCTTGAGCCGCCTGCACAGCCGCAAGCTGAGGAGCTTTGCGGAGGTGGCGTTTCAGTGATTGCGCCATAGGCGGCGGGCCGGATTGCCACCACAATCGCCGCACCCCAGCCGCCGACAACGCCCTCCATGCAATTCGACGTCAACACCCTCTTCAGCCTGCTGCTGATCCAGGCCCTGATGCTGGCCGTGATGCTGCCGGTGCTGATGGGCTGGCGGGCGGTGAGCCTGGCGGCCCGCTATGTGCAGGCGGCGGCGGTGCTGCAGTCATTGGGCTGGGCCGGCATCGTGCTGGCCGGGCAATGGCCGGGGCGCTGGGTCTATGGCGGCTCGCTGCTCTTCCTGAGCGCCGGCTTCAGCGCGCTGTGGTGGGCACTGCAGGCCTGGGTGGGCCAGCGGCCCGGACGCTGGCTGATGATGGGCCTGCCGGTGGCGCTGCCCGTGCTTTATGGGATCGGCTACGAGCACCACGGCTTTCGCCTGCTCTGGGCCAATGGCGTGGTGGCCCTGCAGCTGGGCCTGATCTGCCTGGCCCTGGCCTGGCCGGCCAAGAACCTGGAGCGCTCCAGCCGGCGCTGGCGCACGCTCTTGCTGCTCGCCTTGCTGGCCGTGGGCGCCCTCACCGCGTGGCGCGCGGTGCTGGGCCTGCAGTCGCCCGAGATGCCGTTGGAGTTGAACGCCGAGCATCCGCTCAACATCACCGCCGCCGTGCTGAGCCATGTGGCCCTGCTGGCCTGCGCGATGTCGGTGTTGGTGGCCTGGCGCGCCGAGACCGAGATGGCCCTCAAGCGCCTGGCCCAGACCGATGCGCAGACCGGGCTGTGCAACCGCCGCGCCTTCGGCCAGCGCTCGGTCGACATGATCTCCATGGCCCGCCGCCACAACGAACCGCTGGCCGTGATGAAGCTGGACCTGGACAACTTCAAGGCCGTCAATGCCGAGCATGGCGAGGCGGCGGGCGAGCAGGCCATCGCGCTGTTCGGCAGTTGCCTGCAGGAGCAGATGCGCCTCGGTGACCTGGCGGCCCGCGTCGGCGGCCAGGAGTTCGCCGTGGTGATGGCGCGCTGCGACGCGCAGGGCCCGCAGGCCCTGGACCAGCGCATGCGCAAGGCACTGGAGGAGCGCGCGCCCAAAGAGCTGGGCTTTGCCCTGTCCTTCAGCGCCGGCTGGGCCAAGCTGCGCCCGGGCGACCGCAGCATCGAGGACCTGATGCCGCGCGCCGTGGCCGCCCTCTATGCGGCCAAGGAGGCCGGCAAGGGCCGGCTGATGGCCGAGCCGGGCCTGGAAGAGTAAGCAAGGCAGGCAAGAAACAGGCGCTGCTCGCCCAAGCAGGGCGGGCCTGGCATGGGGTTTGCACGGGGGTTCTCATCGAATCCCGGGAGTCCCGATGCTGCACTTCGCCAGCCCTCAGCAAGTTCCTGTCGTCTCACGAGACACCCAGCCGGCCCAGATCCTCAAGCTCGGCGCCGCCGACGAGCACTGGGTGCCGGCCCTGGCCGAGCTGCTGGTGGACAACGTCCATCAGGGCGCCTGCCTGGGTTTTCTGGCCCCGATGTCGCGCTTTGCCGCCCAGGACTATTGGCACCAGGTGCTGGCCCGCCTGGGCCCGCACCAGCAGCTCTGGATCGCCTGCGAGGGCGAGCGCCTGCAAGGCAGCGTGCAGCTCTCGCTGTGCCCGCGCGCCAACGCCCATCACCGGGGTGAAGTCCAGCAGCTGATGGTCCACAGCCGCGCCCGCGGCATGGGCTGGGCCGGTCGCCTGATGGCCCGGGTCGAATGCGCCGCCCTGGCCCAGGGCCGCACGCTTCTGGTGCTGGATGCACCGGCCGGCACCCAGGCCGAGGCCGTCTACCTGCACCTGGGCTGGCAGCGCGCCGGCGAGATCCCCGGCCACAGCGCCTGCGCCGATGGTGAGCTGCTGGCCGCCGCCCTGTACTACAAGCGACTGCAGCACCCGAATTGAATGATGAATCCCTCGATGGAAGACCTGAAATCCACCACACCCCAGTTGCTGAGCATCGCCGGCAGCAAGCTGGGCCGCGCCTGGCTGCCCCGGCTGAATGCACTGCTGGTCGATGCCGTCGAGCAAGGTGCCTCGATAGGTTTCATGGCGCCGCTGAGCCTCGACGAGGCCAACGACTACTGGGAAGACGTGCTGGCCCGGCTCGGTCATGAGCAGCGCCTGGTGCTGTTGATCGATGGACAGCGGCTGCTGGGTTCGGTGCAGCTGAGCCTGTGCAGCCGCGCCAATGCCCGGCATCGCGCCGAGGTGCAGAAGCTCTTCGTGCACAGCAGCGCACGCGGCCAGGGCCATGGCCGGCGCCTGATGCGCGCCGTGGAAGCCGAGGCCCGCGCCGAAGGCCGGACCTTGCTGGTGCTGGACACCGAGGCCGGCTCGCTGGCCGAGACCGTCTACCGCCGCCTCGGCTGGAGCCACGCCGGCGAGATACCAGCCTTTGCCGCAAGCCCGGATGGCGAGCTGCGCACGACTGCGCTCTACTTCAAGCTCCTGAAGCTTGGAGTGGGCAGTGAGCAGCAGCAACGATGAAGGGCGCACGCACGAGGTCACGAACCAGGTCGATGAGCTGAGCGGCTATTCGCTGCTGGCCACCGACCCGGCGCTGCAGCAAGGCCTGGAGCGCCAGGGTGCAGCCTGGGCCCTGCCCCAGCTGCAAGCCTATGGCGAACAGTTGGGCCGCGCCGAAACCTATGCCCTGGCCGAGCAGGCCAACCGCCACACACCCGAGCTGCGCACGCACGATGCGCGCGGCCGCCGCATTGACCGTGTCGACTTCCATCCGGCCTGGGACCAACTGCTCGCGCTGTATCGCGGCCAGGGCCTGGTCTCGCGGAGCTTCGAGGAGGCAGAGCGCGCGGGCCGCTGGAGCGCCTTTGCAGCCGGCTTCTACCTGCATGGCCAGGTCGAGGCCGGCACGCTGTGCCCCGCGACGATGACGCAGGCCGCCATCCCCGTGCTGGCCCGCGACCCGCAACTCGCCGCCCTGCTCCCGCAGCTGCGCTCGACCCTGCACGATCCGCGCGACCTGCCGATGGCCCAGAAGCACTCGCTGTGGATAGGCATGGGCATGACCGAGAAGCAGGGCGGCTCGGACGTGCGGGCGAACACCACGCGCGCCACGCCACTCGGTGGCCGCGAGTACAGCCTGCGCGGCCACAAGTGGTTCTTCTCGGTGCCGATGAGCGATGCCCACCTGGTGACGGCGCAGACCGAGGCCGGCGTCAGCTGCTTCTTCGTGCCGCGCTGGCGGCCCGACGGCACGAAGAACACGGTTCAGATCCAGCGCCTCAAAGACAAGATCGGCAACCGCAGCAACAGCAGCAGCGAGGTCGAGTTCCTGGACGCCCACGGCCTGCTGGTCGGCGAGGAAGGTCGCGGCATACCGACCATCATCGAGATGGCCGGCTACACGCGGCTCAACTGCGTGATCGGCAGCGCGGCGATCTTGCGCCAGGCCCTGGTCCAGGCTCTGCACTACACGCGCCACCGCCGGGCTTTCGGCCGCCGGCTCGCGGAGCAGCCGCTGATGCAGTCGGTGCTGGCCGACATGGCGCTGGAAAGCGAAGCCGCCACCGTGCTGATGCTGCGCCTGGCGCAAGGCTTCGAGAACGGCGAGCGCGGCTGGCAGCGCATCCTCACGCCGGCCGCCAAGTTCTGGGTCTGCAAGCGGGCGATTGAATTCACCGGCGAGGCCATCGAGGTGTTCGGCGGCAATGGCTATGTTGATAACGGCGTTATGGTGCGCCTTTACCGCGAGGCGCCAGTCAACTCGATCTGGGAAGGCTCGGGCAATGTGATGTGCCTGGACGTGCTGCGCGCCTTCGCCCGCGAACCCGAGGCCTTGCTGGCCCTGCTGGACGACTGGCGCAGCGATGCCGAGCCCGTATTGCGCGCCGAGGCCGATGTCTTGCAGACGCTGCTGACCGGCGACCCGGCGCTGCTCGAGCCGCAGGCCCGTCTGCTCTGCCAGCGCCTGGTGCTGCTGGCCCAGGCCGTGCTGCTGCGCCGGCATTCGCCGGCGGTGGTGGCCGATGCCTTCATCGCCAGCCGCATCGCCGCCCCGAGCGGCCGGGTCTACGGCGCCCTTCAGCTCGACCCGGCCGCCATCGCGCCGCTGCTGCAGCGAGCCTTTCCAGGCTAGGGCAGAACCTGCTTGATCGCCTGCAGATAGGGCTCGTGCAGCTGCAGGTCGTTGTGACCGGCGCCCGGTATCAGCACGAGCCGGCCCTGCGGCGCGAGCTGCTGCAGCTGCTTGCTGTGCTCGGCGGGGATCAGCTCGTCGCGCTCGCCGTGCAGAAGCAGCAGCGGGCCTTGCCATCGCCGCAGCGAGGCGGCTGTGTCGAGCGGATAGCGCAGGAGCCAGGTCGGCAGCAGCGGGAAATGCTGGCGCATCAGGGCCACCATGCGCAGGTAGGGCGAGACCAGCACCAGTTGCTCGGGCTGCACCTGCAGCGCCAGCTCGGCCGCCGGGCCCGTGCCCAGCGAGCGCCCGATGATCACGCGGCGCTTGCCCGCGTAGCGCGGCGCCACGGCGTCCCAGGCAGCGCGCACATCGGCACGCAGCTGCGCCTCGCTCTCAATGCGGCCGCTGCTCTTGCCGTAGCCCCGGTAGTCCAGCATGAAAAGGTCGTAGCCGGCGCGGCGGTAGAAATCGGCCGTGGCGAACCAGCTCTGCAGATTGCCGCCATTGCCATGCAGGTAGAAAACCAGGCCCTTGGGTTCGGCATGGCGCAGATGCAGGGCCGACAGCACCGCGCCACCACTGACCGGAATCTGCAGCTCCTGCACATCGGCGCCGAAGTCGAAACGATGCTCCGCCGGCAAAGGCTCCGGGAAGAACAGCAATCGCTCCTGGCGCAGCCAGACCCAGGTGAGCGCCGCCAGCAACAGCAGGGCCAGCCCCAGGCCCATGCGCAGCAGCCAGGCGGTCATCGATAGATGCGCAGCAGCTTGCCGCTGTCGGTCAGCAGCAGCAGGGCACCATCCGGCGCCTGCCGCACGTCGCGGATGCGCTCGCCGAGATCCGCGTACATGGCGGTTCGTGCCGTCACTGTGTTGCCGCTCAATTGCAGGCGCCACAAGGCCTGGCCGGCCAGCGATCCGGAGAACAGCTGGCCCTGCCATTCGGGGAACATGGGGCCGGTATAGAAGGCCAAACCGGCCGGCGCAATCGACGTGGGTACCCAGTAGGTCAGCGGCTCCACATAGGTCGGTGCATGCACGCCACTGCCGAGCCGGCAGGCATCGCCGACCGGGTCTCCGTAGTTGCAGCCATAACTCTTGATAGGCCAGCCGTAGTTGGCACCGGCCCGCGCGATGTTGATCTCGTCGCCGCCCTGCGGCCCATGCTCGCTGACCCACAGCTCGCCGGTCGTGGGGTGCAGGGCCGCGCCCTGCGGATTGCGGTGGCCGAGGCTCCAGATGCCGGGCCGAGCACCCACGCCGAAGGCCGGGTTGTCATTCGGCAGGCTGCCGTCGCGGTTGATGCGCACGACCTTGCCGAGCGTCTGTGCCAGGTCTTGCGCGGGCGAGCCCAGCTGGCGCTCGCCCAGGGTCACGAACAGCGTCTTGTCGCGGCCGAACACCAGGCGCGAACCGAAGTGGCCGCTGCCCGCCACCTTGGGCGCCTGGCGGAAGATCACGGTCACATCCAGCAGCGCAGTGCCCACGAGGCGGCCGCGCGCCACCGAGGTGCCGGCCTTGCCGGCTTCGGCGCCGACGCCGGGCTCGGAGAAGCTGAGATAGACCCAGGGCGTGCTGGCGAAGTCGGGGTCGATGGCCACGTCCAGCAAGCCGCCCTGCCCGGCCGAAGCCACGGCCGGCAAGCCGCTGATGGCGACGGCAGTCCCCTGGCCGCTGGCCGGCAGTCGCACCAGGCTGCCGCCCTTTTGGGTCACCAGCATCTGGCCGTCGGGCAGGAAGGCCAGGCCCCAGGGGCTTTGCAGGTCGCTGCGCAGCGTGCTGAGCTGGGGCGGCGGCGTGGGCGGCGTAGGTGTGGGCGGCGTACCGGCGCTTGCGCCACCACCGCCGCCGCAGCCGGCGAACAACCAGAGGGCACTGAGCAACAAGGTCCAGGCAGATCGGCGGGCTTGTTTCATGGCGGCATGCAGCAAAGCCGGGAGGCGATGCGGCAGTCTAGGCGAGCTGCCTGCCTTGGTTGGTGACCAAGCGTAGCGCGGCGGCCTTTCTACTTCTTCGGCGCTTTCTTGACCGTCTTCTTCGCGGCCGCCTTCTTTGTGACCGTCTTCGCGGCGGCCGGCTTGCTCTTTGGCTTGGGCGCTGGGGGCGCGCTCGCCACCGGCTTGCCGATGTTGGCATCCAGCCAATTGGCCACCTTCTTGGGGATCAGCTTGCGGTCCGGATCGTCGACGTCGTAGTACAGCGCATACAGCTCGGCGAAGAACTCGAAGTGCGACATGGCGGCGTAGCGGTCGGGCATCTGCTGAATCAGGTCCAGCGTGGAGGCCTTGACCACCAGCGGTTCGGCGTACCAGTAGTTGAGGAAGAAGGCGAGGCCATTGACCCGGTACCACTGGTCGAAAGTCGAGTACCAGTTGGCGAGGCTGCCCTCCACCGCCAGGCGGGGGCCGAAGCCTGGGCGGTTCCAGGGGTGAGCGGCCGGGAACGAGGGGCGCGCGCCGGGATCCCAGCTGCCGCCATCACCCAGGGCCTGCACTACGGCGTTGCTCATCTCGACACGCTGCGAGGCCGTGACCGGCCCCCAGGCGTTCCAGCCTCCCATCAGGGCAACCCAGGCGTCGATGGAGGCCCGGGTCGGCTTGAAGCGCTGCCAGCCGAACTCGGCCTGCAGCCAGGGGTCGACCACGGCCGCCTTGTCGGCATGCACGGCATGGCCAACCTCGTGTCGCAGCACATCTTCGAAGCGCTCCTTCTGCGAGAGCTCGGCACTGCCGATCTGGATCACCCCGGACCATTGGTAGGTGCCGCCACCGCCAGGCACCAGCTCGATCTCCTTCAAGTTCACATTGCCCTCGATGTTGTTGGGTGGCACGTTGCGCAGCAGGTTCCAGATGGTGTCGATGTCGGTCTTGTTCTGGTTGGTGGCCCACTCGTCTTCCAGCTTGATGCCGTACCGCACCTCGAGAAGCTGGTCCTGCGCAGCGCCGTCGTTCACCCGCTTGGCGTAAGTGAACAGGATCTGTAGGTCAGCCTTGGCGGAGCCGGAGAGGCTGGCGGCGTGCGGCAGCTGTGCGCACATGGTGGCGAAGTCGGCCGACTTCAGGTCGATCTTGCCGCCGGCGCGCACGGTGGCGGCGTAGGCCTTGAGGGCGTCGAGCGCGGAGTAGCGGGTGGTCCAGCGGCGGAAGTTGACCCAGCGCCGTTCGGGTGCAAACAGCTTGGCCTTGTGTCCGGCGCCATCCAACCATTGCTTGAGCTCATTCGGCTGGCTCAGGAAGCTGTCGGCCAGCAAGCGGCTCAGCTGCACCGCGTAGTTGCGCGGCTGGTTGTGGTGGTAGGCGGTGAAGCCGAGCTGCGTGGGCGTGCTCTCGCTCAGCACGAGCTGCAGCCGCGGCGTGCGCATCAGGAAGGGATGCTCCTGCAGCACGAAGAGCTTGAGCAGCTCGACATGGCGGTCATCGAGGCCGGCGTCCTGCGCCACCAGCTTCTCGCGCAGCTCGTCAAGGCCGTAGATCACGCGCAGCTGCTTGGGCAGCTTGCCACGATTGATCAGCTGGCAGCTGCGCTTCTGCGCGGTGAGGGTCTGGCCGTCGCGCCCATGGTTGACGCGCTCGCCGCGCGGCAACACCAGGAACACGGCGCTGCGTCCGGGATCCGAGTAATAGAACGGGCGCTCGATGACGAGCTGCTTGGCGCAGGCCGGGCAATTCACGCGGTGGAACTTGCCCTCCAGGATCAGCGTTCGAGCCGCCGGGTTGCGCCGGATGTTGACGCTGCGCGCGGCATCGGCGCTGAAGGCGTGGCCGCAGGAACACTGGACTTGGAGGGAGTGAAAGACAGCCATGGCATCCTCGGTGTGGGGTCGGATTGGGGCAGCCGGGCCCGCGCCCGGCGCGACCGAAGATAGACAAGGCCGGCGGAACCGCCATCCCCAGGAAGCGTGAGACCCGGTGAAGGGTCCCTGGGCCCTGCTTCAGCCCAGCTTCTGCAGAGCGGCGCGTAACGCCGGCAGCAGCCGCGCCTTGAGCGTCTCGTCGCGCGATTCGCTCAGGCTCACATAGAGCGGCCACAGGAACTCGCGGGCGTTGTGGATGCGGGCCAGCAGGGCGGCGTCCGGGTTGGCGTTCGGGGTAGCTGCCGCCAGCGCGCTGGTGAGCCAATGCTGCCAGTCCTCGGCCGAGATCTCACCGCGCGCGGCCGCGAACAGCGCCGGCCGCGCCAGCCGCTGGCCCTCGCCGAACTGGTAGGCCTGGCCGCCTGCAGCCAGCACCTGGCTGGCCACGGCCTGCAGGATGCGGCGCTGGGCCGCTGCGTCGAGCGCGGGGTTGAGGCTCAGTTGCATCAGCAGGTCGGCGCCATGGGCCACGCCATGGCGCCAGCCCTCATCCTGGGTGAAGCCGCGATAGTCCCGCACACCGGCCAGGTAGGCGCAGGCGCGCTCCAGCAGGTCAAGACGCTCGGCCGGGCTCAGAAAGGGCTGCAGGCGGTCGACCCGCGCGATCTCGGCCAGCGTCAGCGCGGCAAAGGGCGCGTGAAAGCCGGAGGTGATGTCGGGCCCGCTCAGCACCGGCAGCAGCCGCGCGCGCAGGACTTGCAGCGTCTCCGGCTTCAAGGCCTTGGCTCGCATCCAGGTCGAGAGCAGCTCGAATCCGAGGCCGTCACGCAGCGCCGGGTCGGGGTTGGCCAGGCAACTGGCCAGGTTGAGCGCATGGGTCTGCAGCACCGCCCGTTCGGCCTCGTTGGCCTCGGGTTTCAAGGCCTCGCGCAACTGCGAGGCCGAGGCGGCGGGACAGGCCGCTTGCGCAGCGGCAGCAAGCAGCGGGCAGGCAAGCAGGATCAGCAGGCGATGCATCGGCGGGATCTCCAACGGTGAAAGCAGGGCCGGCAGGCATTGTGATGGAGCGCCGGCGGCACACGGCTTGATCCTCTTGTGCGGCCCGCGCGCATGCCCTACGCTGGCCGCAAGCCGGGCCGCGCGCCCCGCACAGCTTGGGTCCGCAGGCAAAGGAGCACACCATGTCCAACCCCAGCAACGGCTCCCGCGGGAGCGCCAGCACCGGCAGCCCAGGCGGCGCCGGCGGCAACCACCCGGGGATGGCGGCCCTCCGCACCCTGGCCCTGGTGGGACCGGCCGGCGCGGGCAAGACCAGCCT
Organism: Pelomonas sp. V22; assembly: GCF_030014915.1. Classification (GTDB taxonomy): domain Bacteria; phylum Pseudomonadota; class Gammaproteobacteria; order Burkholderiales; family Burkholderiaceae_C; genus JAUASW01. The sequence goes on along the minus strand of NZ_JAGIXS010000006.1, from coordinate 11,442 downwards.
GGTGGAAGCGCTGCTACACCAGGCCGGCGCCCTGCAAAGCCCCGGCAGCGTGGAACGCGGCAACACGGTCAGCGATCACGACCCGCTCGAAAAGCGCATGCAGCACTCGCTGCAGGCCTCCCTGGTCCACATGCAGCATGGCGGCCTTCGCATCCATGCCATCGACACCCCCGGCGCGCCAGATTTCACCGGCCAGTCACTGCCGGCGCTGGAGGCCGTGGACACGGCCGTGGTGGTGATCAATGCGCAGAACGGCATCGAGCTGATGGCCTCGCGCCTGATGGAAACCGCCGCCGCGCGCGGCCTGTGCCGGCTGATCGTGATCAACAAGATCGACGCGCCCGGTGTCAAGCTGCCCGAGCTGCTGGCACAACTGCGCGAGACCTTCGGCCGCGAGTGCCTGCCGCTGAACCTGCCCGCAGCAGGCAATAGCCGCGTGCAGGACTGCTTTTTCAGCCGCACGGGCGAGGCCGATTTCTCCTCGGTGGCGGAGGCGCACCAGGCGCTGGTGGAGCAGGTGGTGGAGGTCGATGCCGCCTTCGTCGATCGCTACCTGAATGAAGGCGACGTCGATGCCAGCGAGCTGCACGCGCCGCTAGAGCAGGCGCTGCGCGAAGGCCATCTGATCCCGGTCTGCTTCACCTCGGCTCGCAATGGCGCGGGCGTGGCCGAACTGCTGGACGTGATCGAGCGCTTGCTGCCCAACCCGACCGAGGGGAACCCGCCGCAGTTCCTCGTAGGCGAGGGGCCGGAAGCCGTGCCCCTGCAGGCCGCGCCCGATCCCGAGGCCCATGTGCTGGCCCATGTCTTCAAGATCAATGCCGACCCCTACCTCGGCAAGCTCGGCATCCTGCGCGTGCACCAGGGCACGCTGCGCAAGGGCGCACAGCTGCTGGTGGGCCATGCGCGCAAGCCCTTCAAGGTGAGTCATCTGTTCATGCTGCAGGGCAAGGAGCATATGGAGATCGAACAAGCTCTGCCCGGCGATCTCTGCGCCATCGCCAAGGTCGACGAGCTGCACTACGACGCCGTGCTGCACGATGCGCCGGAAGACGAGCACATCCACTTGAAACCGCTGGAATTCCCAGTACCCGTGCATGGCCTCGCGATCAGCCCCGCACGCCATGGCGACGAGCAGCGCATGTGGGAGATCCTCACGCGGCTGATCGATGAAGACCCCTGCCTCAAGGTCGAGCGCACGGCCTCCACCAACGAGACCGTGGTCTATGGGCTCGGCGAACTGCACCTGCGCATGCTGCTCGAGCGGCTGCGCGACACCTACAAGTTCGAGGTCAACACCCAGCCACCGCGCATCGCCTACCGCGAGACCATCTCCAGCCCGTCCGAAGGGCATTACCGGCACAAGAAGCAGTCTGGGGGCGCGGGCCAGTTCGGCGAGGTCTACCTGCGCATCGAGCCGCTGGAGCGCGGCGCGGGCTTCGAGTTCGTCGACGCGGTCAAGGGCGGCACGATACCGGGGCAGTTCATGCCGGCCGTCGAGAAGGGCGTGCGCGCGGCACTCGAGAGCGGCGTGGTCTCGGGCAACCCGCTCGTGGACATCAGGGTCACGGTGTTCGACGGCAAGCACCATTCGGTCGACAGCAAGGAAATCGCCTTCTTCACCGCCGGCAAGCGGGCATTGATGGCCGCCGTGCGCGAAGCAAGGCCGCTGGTGCTGGAGCCGATCGTTCAGATCGAGATCAGCGCGCCGGAACACGCCATGGGCGACATCACCGGCGACCTGGCCTCGCGGCGTGGCCAGGTCAATGGCACGCGCGCCAATGTGCCCGGCATCATCAGCGTGCAAGGCCTCGCGCCGCTGGCCGAGCTGGCCAGCTACCAGACCCGGCTGAACGCCATGACCAGCGGCCAGGGCCGCTACACGGTGGCGCTCGCCCATTACCAGCCGGTGCCACCCAACACGCAGGCGGCCCTGGTGGCGGCCCACCGCACACAGGACGAGGACTGATGGGCCCGGATTAGCTCCTGCTCAAGGAAGCTTTATCAGGGAGCTTTATCATTGCGCCCCATGTCAACCGCGCACCGCGACGTTGCCCAGATCCGTCTGGACAACGCCCTGCTCCTGTTCGAGGAGTTCGTCTCCGCCACCGTCAAGCACCCCGATGCCGCCGCCCTGCGCGGCCTGGAGCGGCGCTTTGCCGAGCGCCTGCAGATCCAGCCCAGCTACTGGAGCCAGATCAAGGGCCGCTCGCGCCAGATCGGCGAGCGCCTCGCGCGGCAGTTCGAGCAGCTGTGCCACAAGCCGCAGGGCTGGATGGACCAGGAGCACCAGGCGTCGGCTGCTCTTGCCCTTTCTGAGCAAGACAACTTGCCCAACCTGCCACAAGACGACGACGAGCGTTTCATCGTCGGCCTGGTGCTGACCTACTACCGCCGCCACCCGCAGCGCGCCCGCACGCGCCTGCTGGACCTGCTCGGCGAGGTGCTCACACCCGCTGCTTCGGCAGCCCCCTCGCTGGCCGCAAGCCCAGCAGCCATCGCGGCTGCCGCCGGCAAGCCCCTGCCACCACCGGCCACGCGCAGCGCAACCGCAGTCCAGGCCTCGGACGTGGACGAATGGCGCCGCCTGCAACAGGGCATCGCGCCCTTGAAGCCCAAAAAGCGCTGACACCGCCCCCTAACTTGTTTATCAAGTTAGATAAAAAGTACTTGCGCAAGATAATCAATTGTTTATCATCTGCGCAAGTCGCGGCCTGGTTCACCGTGGCGTAGCAAGACCTCCCACCTTCAACCCCGGGGCTGCCCGGCCGAGACCTCCGATGACTTGCGTCTGAACCGGCGCAAGGCCAGCCGCGAGACCCGAGGCCAGCACCCCTTTGCCGCAAGACCCGCCCGCGCCATCTGCCGGCGTCCGGGCCTGCACCCTGATAGACCCGGCTCGCCCCTGGAGCCGCTGCATTCCCGAAACGCTGTGACGCCCACAGTGGCGCCGCCGCATGGCCAAAACGAAGCGAGTCCGCTCGCACAAGGAGATCCAGATGCCCCAGTTCACCTCGCCCCGCCCGAATGTGCTGCGCCTGAATAAACCGCGCAATCCACTGATTGCGCCGGCGCTGATGCGCCAGGCCGGCCGCCACGGCGCCGGCGCCCAGCGCCAGCAGGCCAAGGCACGCCTGCGAAAGGAGTTGCTGCAGCTCGGACAGCCCGACCGCAGCCCATGAACAGATCGCCGACCCCGGGCCGCAGCGCCGCCGGGGTCGCCAAGGAGACCCCTCATGCTGAGACTGGATGAATTTCAGGGCGCCCCCGACCCTGCCGAAACCCACCGGGCCTGGAGACAGCGCATCGCCGCGCTGCTGGCCCTCACCGCCCGCGCTTTCAGCGGCCTGCGCCCGCACCGGAGCAGCCCACCCGAGCTGGCCTTCTATGCCGAGGCCGCAGCCCCAGAAGGTGCGCTTTACGTCCCCGGGCCACTGCCCGGCCATCCAGACAGGGGGCCGCTGTGAAGCAGTTCATGCTCGTGCTCGCCCTGCTTCTAGCCACCTTCAAGCTCGGGGCGCAGACGCCGATATACGATCAAGCCAAGCTCCAAATGCCGCGTCATGACCACGCCCCTCTCTGCCGCCCCCTTGCGCCAGGCCTTGCCGGACCTGGCACGCTGGACAGGCTATTTCCGCCAGGCCGAAATCCCTGTGCTGTCGGCGACCGCCGAGTCGCTTGAGGAGATGCGGGCCAACGAGGACGAGGTCGACGCCAACATGCTGGGCGAGCTGATCGCCACCGATCCGCTGATGACGCTGAAGCTGTTGGCCTATGCAGCTGCCCATCGCAGCAGCCGGCTGGTGACCGATGCCGAGACGGTCACGGCCGCGCTGGTGCTGATGGGCATACCGCCTTTCTTCCGCGCCTTCGGGCCGCAACCCACGGTGGAGGCGCATCTGGCCGAGCGGCCCGATGCCCTCGAAGGCCTGCAGCGCGTGCTGCGCCGGGCTGATCGCTCGGCCCGCTTTGCGCTGGGCTTTGCGGCCCATCGCATGGACCCTGATGCGGCTGTGATCTACAGCGCTGCCCTGCTGCACGACTTTGCCGAGATGCTGCTGTGGGTGCATGCCCCCGACCTGGCGCTCGAGATCCGAAATCGACAGCGCGCCGACCGAACGCTGCGCAGCGCCGAGGTGCAGCGCGCGGTGCTGAACATCGAGCTCGATGACCTGGAGCAGTCGCTGATGCAGGCCTGGCGCCTGCCCGAGCTGCTGGCCCAGATCACCGACGACAAGCATGGCAACGACGCGCGCGTGCTGAGTGTGCGCCTGGCTGTTCGCCTGGCCCGGCACTCGGCCGATGGCTGGGACAACGCGGCCCTGCCGGACGATTTCCGCGACATCGCCCACCTGCTGAACCTCGACGTGGCCGCCACCGAGCGGCTGCTGCACGAGTTCGACTGAAAGCGCCGAGGCAGGCTCAGAGCGGCACAGCCGTCGTGCCCTTCACGCGGTCCAGCATGAAGCTGGTCTTGCAGTCCTGCACGCTGGGATGCTTGAGCAGGGTCTCGCTGATGAAGCGGGCGTAATGCGCCATGTCCTGCACCAGCACGCGGAGCAAGTAGTCCATCTCACCGGTCAGTGCCACGCACTCGACCACCTCCGGCCAGGTTTGCACAGCCGCACGGAACAGGTCCATCGGATTGCGCTTGTGGCTCTCGGTGTGCTTCTCCAGCCGCACGTTGATATAGGCCGTGAGGCCGAGGCCCACCTTCTCGGGCGGCACCAGGGCCACATAGGCGGCAATCACGCCGCTCTCCTCCAGCCGGCGCACGCGACGCAGCACGGCCGAGGGCGACAAGCCCACCTCGGCCGCGAGCGCGTCGTAGGTCACGCGGCCATCGATTTGCAGCGCCCTCAAAATGCGTCGATCAATGGTTTCCAGCTGGGGATCGGCTTGCATGGCCGATAGTTTTGCAGGATTCCTGCGCCACCGCCAGAGACGGCGCTCGAATTAGCAGGATTCCTGCGACAGCGCCCCCCTACAGTCTTGCCCTAGCTCAAGACCGCTAGACAGCAGGAGATTCACGCAATGGCATTCACCCCCTGGGACAACCCGATGGGCACCGACGGCTTCGAGTTCATCGAGTTCGCCGCCCCCGATCCCGCTGCCCTGGGCCAGTTGTTCGAGACCATGGGCTTCACCGCCGTGGCCCAGCACCGGCACAAGAACGTCACCCTGTACCGCCAGGGCGATGTGAACTTCCTGATCAATGCCGAGCACGATTCCTTCGCTCAGCGCTTCGCCCGCCTGCATGGCCCCTCGATCTGCGCCATCGCCTTCCGCGTCAAGGACGCCGCCTTCGCCTACAAGCGCGCTTTGGAACTGGGCGCCTGGGGCTTTGACAACAAGGCCGGCCCGATGGAGCTCAACATCCCGGCGATCAAGGGCATCGGCGACTCGCTGATTTACTTTGTTGACCGCTGGCAGGGCAAGAACGGCGCGGGCGCCGGCGAGATCGGCAACATCAGCATCTACGACGTGGACTTCGTGCCACTGCGCGATGCCGAGGGCAAGCCCATCAATTCCAACCCGGTCGGCCATGGCCTGACCTACATCGACCATCTGACGCACAACGTGTTCCGCGGCCGCATGAAGGAATGGGCCGAGTTCTACGAGCGCTTCTTCAACTTCCGCGAGGTGCGCTACTTCGACATCGAGGGCAAGCTGACCGGCCTGAAGAGCAAGGCCATGACCAGCCCCTGCGGCAAGATCCGCATCCCGATCAACGAGAGCAGCGACGACAAGAGCCAGATCGCCGAATACCTGGATCTGTACAGCGGCGAAGGCATCCAACACGTGGCCCTGGGCACCGACGACATCTACGGCACGGTCGAGGGCATGCGCAAGACCGGCGTGGTGTTCCAGGACACCATCGCCACCTACTACGACCTGGTCAACAAGCGCCTGCCCCAGCATGGCGAAGACCTGGAACGCCTGCGCGAGCTGCGCATCCTGATCGACGGTGCCGCCCATGAAGGCGCGCCGCACGAGCTGCTGCTGCAGATCTTCACCAAGGAAGTGATCGGCCCGATCTTTTTCGAGCTGATCCAGCGCAAGGGCAACGAAGGTTTTGGAGAGGGGAACTTCAAGGCACTGTTCGAGAGCATTGAGCTCGACCAGATCCGCCGAGGAGTCTTGAAGGCCGAGGCGTGAGGGCCGAAGCCTGACGAGGGACTGGTCGCACTGCTGACGGGGCAGACCAGGGGCCCCGGGTCGCAAGGCCCGGGGCCTTTTTTGTCGCCCGCCTTCGGCGACTCAGCGCGCCTGCAGCAGGGCCAGCACCTCAGCGCGGACTTGCGGGTCGTCGACCAGGCGCAGGTGGCCGCGCCCCGGCAGGTGGACGTTGCGCGCGCCGGGCAGCGTGGCCGTCTCGGCCGGGCAGACGATCTGGTCGCAATCGCTGAAGAAGCAATGCAGCGGCGGCAGCCGTCCCTCGCCGCCAGCCAGCTCCTGCAGCCAGGTGCTGTGGCGGCGCATCTGCCGGGCGTTCAGCATCGGTGCGGCGAAGGCCATCACGGTGCCTGCATGCGGCGTGCCCAAGGTGATCAGTCCGGCAACCCGCCCCTCGCGCCCATGGCGCCGCCACCAGGCACGCGCCGCCAGCCCACCCATGCTGTGGGCCAGCAGCAGCGGCGGCTGGCCGGTGGCGACCTCTAGCCGCGCGACGGCTTGCTCGATAGCGGCGGCATAGCTGTCGATCGAGCCATGAATGGGTTCCAGCGTCAGCGCGACATGCGGGATCGATAGGCGCTGCAGCTCGGGCATCCAGCCATTCCAGAGCCCGCGGTTGCAGCTGAAGCCGTGCAGCAGCAAGACGCCGCGCACCGCATTCGCGGCAGGCAGATAGTCCTCGTGATGCTGGGCGGCGAAGGGCTGGCGCCAACCGAAGCTGAGTTCCAGCGCCCCAGCCTCGATCCACCAGGCCTTCAGCAGCGCCGACAGCCCAGGCCGATGTTGGCGGTTGATACGCGCGAGACTCAGGAAGAGCAGCAGCAGGCTCAGGCTGCGCAGGTTCAGCATCAACAGCGCCAGCAGCAGGGCTGACGGCCAGCCACCGAGACGCCAGCCCAGCATCCAGCCGGCAGCCCCCAGCAGCAGCCTCACGAGCAGTCCCCAACGTTGCAGTTGCGCGTTCATGAAGCCAGTGTAGGGGCGGGCACAATCGGGCCGGAGCATGGACAAAGACAGCACCGCCACCACCATCCTGGCCCACCTGGCCACGGTCGATGCCGAACGGCGCCAGCGCGCCGCCGACCCCGCGCTGGGCGAGCGCGTCGAGGCGATCAAGGCCTACCAGCAGCAGCGCTTCGCCCGCACCTATGCCGACCTGCTGGCCAGCACACGCTACCAGCACGCGGCGCGCTTCTTTCTCGAGGAACTCTACGGCCCCGGCGACTTCAGCCGCCGCGACGCCCAGTTCGCCCGCGTGGTGCCGGCGCTGGCCCGCCTGTTCCCGCGCGAGGTGGTGCGCACGGTGGCGCATCTGGCCGAGCTGCATGCCTTGTCGGAGCGGCTGGACAGTCAGATGGGTCGGTTGATGAAGGATGGCGCTGCAGCCATCACCCGCCGCAGCTATGCCGAGGCCTGGCAGGCCTGCGGCATGGCGGCCGAGCGGCAGCAGCAGATCGAGCTGACCATCGCCATCGGTGAGGCACTGGAGGCCTACACACGCAAGCCGCTGCTGCGTCAGGCGCTGCGCATGATGCGAGGCCCGGCCAGCGCCGCCGGCATGCAGGAACTGCAGCAGTTCCTGGAATCGGGCTTCGACACCTTCCGGGAGATGCGAGGTGCCGCTGAGTTCCTCGACACCGTGCGCTCACGCGAGGAAGCACTGGCCAGCGCACTGTTTGCGTGCGAGCCGCAGGCGCTCTGTCCCGTCGGTGACGATCCCCTAGGGAAATTGCCCTAGGCGCCCCCGGCTGCGCTCCCGACCATGTCAGTCCGGTAAGAGAAACACACAAAGATTGGAGACATGGTGCAGTACGCAGCGATGAAGCCCTGGCTGAAAAGCTATCCTCCCGAAGTCCCGGCCGAACTGGCCACCGATGGCTACCACTCGCTGGTCGAACTGCTGGAAGAGGCTTTCCGCAAATATGCCTCGCGCGATGCGGCCGCCTGCATGGAGCAGCGGCTGACCTACGCCGATGTGGACCGCATGTCCCAGTCCCTCGGCGCCTATCTGCAAAGCAAGGGCCTGGAGCGCGGCGCCCGAGTGGCCATCATGATGCCCAACGTCCTGCAGTACATGGTGGCCATCGCCGCCATCCTGCGCGCCGGCTACGCGGTGGTGAACGTCAACCCGCTCTACACGCCGCGCGAGCTGGAGCACCAACTGAAGGACTCGGGGGCCGAGGCCATCATCGTGCTCGAGAACTTTGCGGCCACGCTGGAAGAGGTGATCGCATCGACCGCCGTGCGCCATGTGGTGCTGGCCTCGCTGGGCGACCTGCTGGGCTGGTGGCGCGGACCCTTGATCAATTTCGCGGTGCGGCACGTCAAGAAGATGGTGCCGGAGTTCCGCCTGCCCACCGGCGACGGCCGTACGGTCCTGCGCTTCAACAAGGCACTGGAGGAAGGCGAGCGCGGCCAGCTGCGACGGGTGGAGATCGGGCCGGACGACGTGGCCTTCTTGCAGTACACGGGCGGTACGACGGGCCTGTCCAAGGGTGCCACGCTCTTGCATCGCAATGTGGTGGCCAACATCCTGCAGGCCGAAGCCTGGTTCCAACCCATGCTCAACAAGCTGGGCGGCAAGCCGTTGACCACCGTCTGCGCGCTGCCGCTGTATCACATCTTCGCCCTGACGGCCTGCTACATGCTGGGTGCACGCCTCGGCATGATGAACCTGCTGATTCCCAACCCGCGCGACATCCCCGGCTTCATCAGCACGCTGCGCCAGTACCGCGTCAACCTGTTCCCAGCCGTGAACACCTTGTTCAATGCGCTGGCCAATGACCCCGCCTTCGCACGGCTCGACTTCAGCGAGCTGGTGATCTCTAACGGCGGCGGCATGGCCGTACAACAGGCCACGGCCGAGAAGTGGCTGAAGATCACCGGCTGCCCGGTGGTCGAAGGCTACGGGCTCTCGGAGACTTCACCGGTGGCCACCATCAATCGAATGGACATCGCGACCTTCAACGGCAGCATCGGTCTGCCCATGCCGTCGACCGACATCGCTATCCGCGACGACGATGGCAAGGATGTGCCGCTGGGTGAGCGCGGCGAGATCTGCATCCGCGGCCCGCAGGTGATGGCCGGCTACTGGCAACGCCCCGACGAGACCGCGAACGTCATGACGGCCGATGGCTTTTTCAAGAGCGGCGATATCGGCGTCATGGACGACGAAGGCTATGTGCGCATCGTCGACCGCAAGAAGGACATGATCCTGGTCTCGGGCTTCAACGTCTATCCGACCGAGATCGAGCAGGTGGTCAACATGCACCCGGGCGTGCTCGAGTGCGCGGCCGTCGGCATCCCCGATGCCCGCTCGGGCGAGGCGGTGAAGCTCTTCGTCATCAAGAGCGACCCGACGCTGGCCGAGGAAGATCTGGCCAGCTTCTGCGCAGCACAGCTGACGGCCTACAAGCGGCCCAAGTACATCGAGTTCCGCGACGACCTGCCCAAGACCAATGTCGGCAAGATCCTCCGCCGCGAGCTGCGCAGCAACACGGCATGAGCCCGGCCGCCGCCGCCTTGCTGCCTGCTGATCTGCGGGTGCTGGAGCGCGGCTGGCTGTCGTCGAACTCGGTGCTGATGACTGGCGATCCACGCGGTGCAGTGCTCGTCGACACTGGCTACTGCAGTCACGTCGACCAAACTGAAACCCTGATAGCCCATGAGCTGGCCGAGGCTGGCGAATCGCTGCGCCTCATCGTCAACACCCACCTGCACTCGGACCATTGCGGCGGCAACGCGCGGCTGCGTCAATTGCATGGCTGCCCCGTCCTGATCCCGCCGGGGCAATTCGATGCCGTCCAGTCCTGGGACGAAGAGCGGCTCAGCTACCGCCCCACTGGCCAACGCTGCCCGCGCTTCCAGGCCGACGGCATCATGCAACCCGGGACGGTGCTGGCGCAGGCTGGGCGCGAATGGGAGATCCTCGCGGCGCCGGGCCATGATCCGGACGCGGTCATGTTGTTCGAGCGGCGCTCAGGCGTCCTGATCTCGGCAGACGCCCTTTGGGAGCATGGCTTCGGCATCGTCTTCCCGGAAATCGACGGGGTGTCGGGTTTCGACGAAGTCGAGCAGAGCCTGGATCTGATCGAATCTCTCCCCGTCCGCCTTGTCATCCCAGGCCATGGCGCCGTATTCAGCGGGGTCGGAACGGCTCTGGCCGAGGCACGCAGCCGCCTCGCCTTCTTCCGCCTGCATCCAGACCGGCACGCGAGGCATGCCGCAAAGGCCTTGCTCATGTTCCACATGCTCGAGCGCGGCGAGAGCTCGCGCGCCGACTTGCTGAGCTGGCTGGAGCGCACTCCCATACATGCCGTCATGTGGCGGCAGTACTTTGGCGCAAAGTCTCTTCAGACCTGGACTGAGGAGTTGCTGCAGGAACTGGTGCGGGCCGCGGCGCTCCAACTTGACGGTGAGATGATTCACTGCACTTAGGGGCACCCGACCGTCATGTGCATGCGAGAACAACTGGGGCTGCCTGGCCTGGAAGTCTCCGAAGAGGCATTCGAGCTTGACCCTGTTGGCGACCCGCACGGCCGGCTGATGAGCTACGACCACTACCGGGCCATCGCTCCGCCGACGGAGGATGCGCGGCGAATCGACAGTGTTGCAGGCCAGGTTTGCCGGCAATACGGCCTCGCCAAGGGCCGCCAATCGGCCGATCGTCTGCATGTCACGCTGCTCGCGATCGAGTCGTTCCAACCCGATTTCGTACCTCGCGCGCCAATAGGCGCCGTCATCAATGCGGCCAGTTGCGCGGCACCTCGCTTTGGTATCACGATCACGATCAACCGCATATCGGCTTCTAGCCGCACCGGCGCACTCGTCTTTTGCCTAGATGAGCCTGCGACGCGCCGAATCACGGCATTGCGAAACTCTTTGGCCGTCGCTCTGCGAAAGGCCGGCCTGAAGCCGCAAGCTTCGAAGCCGCACATGACGGCGCTCTATGGCTGCGCGCTCGATGCTAAGCAGCCTATTGAGTCAGTTCAGTGGACCGCATCCCGCTTCGTCCTGCTGCTCAGTCACGTTGGCCTCAGCCATCATCAGTGGATCAGGGAATGGCCTCTGCTGGGGCCATCGCAGTCTGTCACTGGCGGTCCTGGGAATTGAAAGGATTGCCACAACCCGCCCAATCCCAGCATTCAAATGCTCGGTGCCTTGCCTCGTAGTTGAATCCAGAATTCCCCAAAAGCAAAAACCCTCCAGCTCTTGTGAGCTGGAGGGTTTCGCGGGGTAAATAGCCTGACGATGACCTACTTTCAC
>NZ_JAGIXS010000005.1 GCF_030014915.1 Pelomonas sp. V22 | reverse complement strand
CTGAGCCCGAGAGGCTCTAACAAGGGTGGGTCAAGATTGGATGGAAACGGTGGGTCAAGATCGCGCGGGAATCAACACCAACTGCCCCGAGAGCCTGCAACCAAGCTGCAACCTTGGTATACGTGGACTTCCGGTCATAGCCCATGACGTAGGTACGGGCAGTGTTGAGGTCGTTCTTCATCGACGCGTTCTCGTCGACGAGTTGCTTGTAGTAGTGCATCACCATCGTGACTGCAACTTTGTTGCCAACAACCTCATCGACCGACAACCCGGCCAGGCCATCCGTGCCAATGCCGAGAATGTTGCCACCCTTGCTCATCGGGGCGGGGTTTGCATTGGCTTGGCCTGGTGACTGCAAGTTTGCGGGAGACGCTGGATTGCCGCCTTGCTGCTGGTTTTGCGAGTTGCTCACGTTGCCTCACCTGTCCTTCACTTATCCAAGAATGGCTTGAGGCGCTGATCAACAAAGTGACTAGCGCGCCAGCGATCAGCGATGGCGTCAATGCCAAACGCGTCGAACGCTCCGAAGATCGGCCCCAATATTTCGCCAAGGCCGGTCGCGAGGCCCAACACATACCTGAGAGATTTTCCCTTGCTGGTCTGCAGCCACCCCTGCCTAGATACCTCTTCGAGATAGGCGCTAACCAGTTGCCGATCCGGATTCACAGAATGAACCCACTTCCGAAATGAGCCCGCCTTATCAAGCAGCTTGGCAAACTCAGAGAATGAGCGCTCGCCCGCGTCGATGACCTCGGCGACCGACGGGCACCCATCCAAGACAACATCTTCAAAGACTGCCTTTTCCTCTTGATGCAGCCCTGCACGTACCAATAGGGATTCACACCGCAACTTGATGAGAGAGCTGGAATCGGGGGATGTATAGAAGTCCCCGCCGTAGTGCGCACCTTGGTACATGTCTACGCGAGCTTGGTGCACGTTGCCAATCACTAGAGCCTCAGTAACCGGCTCTCCAGGCAAGGCGAGCTTCAGCCGTGCTGCCTCAATGTCGTGCACTCGCAGATCGCCAAAAAGATAGAACCCGAGATCCGATTCCTGAATCCGAATGCGGAAGTCTTGTGGGATCAATTGCGGCGGAACCAATCGGCCCAGCACGTCACGGATCGCTTGGGTGCAGTACGCATCGTCCTTCAGGTCGTTCAGGGCCAACCTCGGCAACTCCTTGCCGAAATTTTCATCGCCCAATACCTTGTGTGGGATGTCGGCCAGCGCCTGCACGAGCCTTCGGGTATCGGGCTTCGAAAACCCCTGGTCAAGCAAGCGCCCGGCAAGCGATGCAAGCTTGAGCTGCCTCCGTCCCCTTAAGAACCCGTCGGGCAGCCTCTTTGGCACGAGAGCCATGAATTCGAAGGTGTGCGCCGTGAGCGCCCCCATCTTCTGGCTGTACGTGACGGGCATTCCCTCGACAAATGTCGCAGTGACCCCTTCGCGCTTGAGCAGGTCGATCAACCCGCCGCAGCCAATGCTTTGTGCCAGTGCCATAACGGCGCCGGCGTCCAGGATCAGGTGCACAGATTGATAGAAGAGCAGAGCTTCAGCAATTTGGCCGATTGTTAGCCCGCCGCTGCGAGACGCTCCTTGCAGCACAGCTTTCTCAAACATCCCGCGCCTCCGCGCATCACCCGATCAGAGGCGACGTTTTGTAGAGATACCGCCGAATTGTAGAAAAGCCCCGGGTAGCGAACTACGCGGGGCTTGTACTTAAGTGCTTATCAGCACTGCTGAATTTTGGTGGCCTGGGGCGGAATCGAACCACCGACACGCGGATTTTCAATCCGCTGCTCTACCAACTGAGCTACCAGGCCTTGTGTCTGTTGCCTCATTGGCCTCGGCGTTGGCCGGGTCAAATCAGCGAAGACCGCGACTATAGCACAGGTTTTTGGGCTGTCGTCACGCCACGCCTCAGAGCCCGCCACCGCGCTTGTTGCGCGAGAGGTCGACGCCGAGTTGCTTGAGCTTGCGGTACAGGTGGGTGCGCTCGAGGCCGGTCTTTTCGGCCACGCGAGTCATGGAGCCGTTTTCCTTGGCCAGATGGAACTCGAAGTAGCTCTTCTCGAAGGCGTCGCGGGCTTCGCGCAGCGGGCGGTCGAGTTCGAAGCTTTGTTCGGAGGCGAGGCCGGCCGGCGGCAGCGCGGCCAGCGGCAGGCTGTTGCCGGAGACCGGCAGGCTCATCTGCAGGGCGCTGATCTCGGTGCGGGCGTAGCTGCCGTGGTTGTTGCCGCCCAGCACCGGCGCCGGGCGCGGAGCGGTCTTGACGAGCGCCTGCTCGACGGCGCGCAGGAGCTTCTGCAGCGTGATCGGCTTTTCCAGGAAGGCAATGGCACCGAACTTGGTGGCCTCGACCGCCGTATCGATGGTGCCGTGGCCGCTCATCATGATGACGGGCATGGAGAGCTGGCCGCTGCTGCCCCACTCCTTGAGCAGGCTGATGCCGTCGACATCGGGCATCCAGATGTCCAGCAGCACCAGGTCGGGTCTCATCCGCTCGCGCACGGCGCGGGCCTGGGCCGCGTTCTCGGCCAGTTCGATGGAATGCCCCTCATCGGTGAGGATTTCAGACAAAAGGGCGCGAATGCCCAGTTCGTCGTCGACTACGAGAATGGTTGCCATGGATGCCTAGTTCATCAAGCGGACTGCGGTGCTGCGCCGGGGTCGGCGGGCCCAAATGCAGTCGCGAGATTTGAAAATGATAACGAAACTTGCGCGCCCACCGTCGGCTGGGCCTCGTCGCCGTCCTTGTGCAGATTGGACAGGCGGATGCGGGCGCCATGTTCGTCGGCGATTTTCTTGACCACCGCAAGGCCGAGTCCGGTGCCCTTGCTCTTGGTCGTGACATAGGGTTCGAAGGCGCGCTTGAGCACCTTGTCGGCAAAGCCGGGGCCGTTGTCGATGATCTGCAAACGCAAGGCGCGCAGCTCGCCGTTTTCGCCGAGCGACTTCTGCGTGCGCAGCAGCACATGGCCGTCGGGACGCTCACTCACGGCGTCAAGCGCGTTCTGCACGAGGTTGTGGATGACCTGGCGCAGCTGCGATGCATCGCCCTTGATCAGCGGCGGATCGATCACCAGCTCGGCATGCAGGCGGCCAGATTCCTGGGCCGGTGCGTAGAGCAGCAGCACCTCAGCAACGAGGCCGTTGAGGTCCAGCGCGGTCAGTTGCGCGGCGGGCAGGCGGGCGTAGTCGCGGAACTCGTTGACCAACTGCTTCATCGCCTGCACCTGGTTGACGATGGTGCCCACGGACCGCACCAGCATGGCCTGGTCGGCGCCCTCGAGCTTGGCCTCCAGCTTGTGCTGCAGGCGTTCGGCGGAAAGCTGGATCGGTGTCAGCGGGTTCTTGATCTCGTGGGCCAGGCGGCGCGCCACCTCGCTCCAGGCGGCCGAGCGCTGGGCCGAGACCACCTCGGTGATGTCATCGAACACCACCAGGCGCGCGTCATGCGGCATGGTGGCGCCCCGCACCAGCACGGTCAGGATCTCGCCGCTGGTTTGCTGCAGCTCGAAGCTGTCCTGCCACTGCCCGCGCTCGCCCTCCTCGGGGCTGGCCTGGTGGGCCTCGAAGCGCTGCCAGACCGACTGGGCGAAGCCCTGCAGCGGCTCCAATTCGGACAGACGCCGGCCGCGGTAGGCAAACAGCGGCTGGCGCAGGATGCGCGTGGCGCCGGGGTTGACGGTGTCGATACGGCCCTCGGCATCGAACACGATGACGCCGGCGGTCAGGTTGTCGAGGATGGTCTGCAGATTGGTGCGGGCCGCCTCCAGCTGCGTCACGCTGAGCTCGACCATGGAGCGCGCATCGGCCAGCTGCTCGGTCATGTCGGCGAACGAGCGGGTGAGGCCGGCCAGCTCGTCCTTGCTGGTCAGCACCGGCTTGGCCGAGAGGTCGCCATGGGCCACCTGGGCCACGCCGTCGGCCAGCAGCAGCAATGGGCGCGCCAGCTGGTTGCCGAGGGTCACGGCCAGCAGCAGGGCCGCGAACAGGGCCAGGATCAGCACCAGGGTCAGGGTGCCCAGGTAGACCTTGCGCAGGCCGCCGATCTCGAGGGCGCGCTGCTCGTACTCGCTCTTGGCCTTCTGAACCGCCAGTGCATTGACCACGGTGGCCATGGGCAGGCGCTGCACCACCATCAGGTAGCGCTCGGCGCTGGCGCTGGAACCCAGGCTGCGCTCGCTGCCATGCAGATAGGCCAGGGCGCGCAGGCTGACGCGCCCTTGCAGCACGGCCGAGTCATCGTCAAGGCCCTCGGGCTTGCCGACGGCCACGTCCTCGGCCCGCGCCCGGCGCAGCAGCGAGAGCTCGGGCCGGTCGGGCAGCAGCGAGCCCGCATCACCGCCCACGCCGGAGAGGATCTGGCCGTTCGAGCCCACCACGGCGATGGCACGCACATTCATCTGCTCGCGCAGCCGCTCCAGCGCCAGCACCTGCTGCGAGAAATTGGTGTCGCGCAGCTTGTCGGCCGCATCGCGGGCCTTGGCGCCCAGCTCGGCACCCATGGAGTCGAAGGTGCCCGCACCCAGCTCCAGGCCCGATTGCAGGGCGCTCGCGAGGCTCACGTCGAACCAGCTGTCGATGCTGCGGTTCACGTACTGGTAGGAGACGGTGTAGATCAGCAGCCCCGGCACCACGCCGACCAGGGCGAAGATGCCGGCCAGCTTGAGCAGCAGGCGGCTGCCGAACTTGCCGGACCGCACACGCAGGTACAGGCGCACAGCGGCCACGGCGATCACCAGCACCAGCACCACGGCCACGGCGACGTTGACCCAGAACAGCCAGGCGTAGTGGCGCTCGAAGAAGCCACGCGGCGTGGTCGCGTCTATCGACAGCATGAACGCCAGCACGCCGCAAACGCCGGTGATGGCCACCAGCGAGATGACCCAGGCCCATCGAGCGGCGCGGGTCATGGATTGCTCTGACGCAGCGTGAGGTCGGCGTTGAGGCTCAGCGTGCGCTCCACCCCGAGGGCCCAGCCCTGCGGCAGACCGAGGCCGATCTGCATGGGCTTGGGCAACTGGCTGGTGTCGAGCCGGTAGCTGAACTCCAGGTAGTAGCGGCCGTCGTCATCCAGCTCCCTGGCCTCGGCCACGCGCCAGCCGTTCACATTGCGCAGCGAGTTCATCGCCTCGGCGAGGCTGCTGAAGTTCTGGTTCAGGCCGCCGGTGCTGATGCGGTACTGGCGGGTCAGGGCCTGCCAGGTCAAACGCCAGGTCCGGTTGACACGGCCTACACGCGCATCGCGCCAGTACCAGCGGTTGCGGAACACGCTAACCTCGGCCGTGAAGTAGATGGGCACGCCCTTCATCAGCGCCTCCTCCACCGCGCGGGGCAGCTCGAAGCGGCCGCTGAAACTGAGCTCCAGCGCCTCCTCGGCCTTCTCGGTCTTCAGGTGCAGCAGCTCGATGCCCTGGGCCAGCGCTGGCGCCGCCGAGCCCAGCAGGGCGGCGGACAGCAGGAGGGAGGCGGCGGAGACGAACCGGCGGCGGCGCAAGATGGGTCAGGCCTTTTTCTTGAGCAGCAAGGCGTAGAAAAAGCCGTCGACGATCGAGGCCCCACCTGGCTGTGCCTCATTGTGTGCGAGGGGCAGCAGGTGGCCCGTGAAGCCATCCACCGGAATCAGCTCGGCATCCGGGCAGCGTTGCAAAAACGCATCGACCTGGGCCTGACCTTCGGCCTTGAAGACCGAGCAGGTGGCGTAGACCAGGCGGCCGCCGGCCTTGAGCGTGGGCCACAGCGCATCGAGCAGGCCGGCCTGGATCTGGGCCAGCTGGGCGATATCGGCGGCGCGGCGCAGCCAGCGCACATCGGGATGGCGGCGCACGATGCCGGAGGCGCTGCAGGGCGCGTCGAGCAGGATGGCGTCGAAGGCTTGGCCATCCCACCAAGCGGCGGTGTCGCGGGCATCGGCGGCCTTGAGCGTGGCGCGCTGCTGCAGGCGCTGCAGGGTGTCTTGCACGCGGGCCAGGCGTTCGGCGTCGGCATCCAGCGCCACCACCTCGGCCTCGGGCCGCAGCTCCAGCAGGTGCGCGGTCTTGCCACCCGGGGCCGAGCAGGCATCAAGCAGGCGCGGCGCGGCGGGCAGAGGCGGCAGGCCGGGGCGTTCGTTCAAGAGCAGCGGCGCCGCCAGTTGCGCGGCAGCGTCCTGCACCGAGACATCGCCCTCGGCGAAGCCGGGCAGCTGCTGCACCGGCACCGGCTTGTCCAGCACCAGGGCCTGCGGCGCCAACTCGCCCAGCAAGCGGGCGCCGAGCCCCGCCTGGATCAGGCGCTCGCGGTAGGCCTCGGCCGTACCGCGCCCGGCATGGACGCGCAGGCTCATCGGCGGCTGCTCGTTGTTGGCGGCCAGGATGGCCTGCCATTGCGCGGGCCAGTCGGCCTTGAGCTTGTCTATCCACCAGGGCGGATGGTTGAAGGCGCCTTGCGGATCACGCCGGGCGGCCTCGACCAGGGCCTCGCGCTCGCGCAGGAAGCGGCGCAGCACGGCATTGATGAAGCCGGCCGAGGCCGGCACGCGCTTGCGGGCGGCCGACACGGCCTGGTCCACCACCGTGTGGTCCGCATAGGCCGGCTCGGCCACCGGCCACAAGAGGGCCAGGGCGCTGAGCAAGAGGCTGTCCACCTTGGCCGGCGGCGCCTTGGGCGCCAGCAGCTTGCGGGCGGCCTGGGCCGCACCGAGATGGCGCAGCACATGGAAGCTCAGCGCCTGCGTGCCGGGCCGCAGCTCGGCCGGGCAGCGCGCCAGCAGCGCGTTCAGCGACTGGCCGGCCTGCACGCCCTGCACGGCATCGGCCACCTGCAGGAGCAGCTTTTGCAGCGGCGGTGCGAAATGGGGGGCGGCAGGGGAAGGGGGGGCAACAGCAGACACCCGATCAGTGTAAGGGGGGCATCTGAGGCGCCCCATGCGTCACATCGGCGAAGCGGACACAATGGCCGCTGCATGAACCCACCGAGCCCAACATGACCGGAGCCCCCGAAGCCCTTGATGAAGACGTGCCCGCCGGCCTCTCTGCCTCCGAGCGCATCCGTTACCGCCTGGTCAGCGCTGGCTGCCGCCACCACGCCAACGACAACATCGCCGCCTTCGTGCGCGCAGGCGAGCTGGATGAGGTCCAGGCCGAGGTCGCGTCCAAGCTGCAGGAAGTGCTGCGCAGCCTGGTGATCGACACCGACAGCGACCACAACACCCAGGAAACCGCCAAGCGCGTCGCAAAGATGTTCGTACGCGAGGTGTTTGCCGGCCGGTATCAGCCGGCGCCTGCGGTCACCGAGTTCCCGAATGTCAGCCGCCTGAACGAGCTGATGATCGTCGGCCCGATCACCGTGCGCAGTGCCTGCTCGCACCACCTCTGCCCCATCATGGGCCGGGTCTGGATCGGCCTGCTGCCCAACGAGCACTCCAACCTGATCGGCCTGTCCAAGTACGCGCGGCTGTGCGACTGGATCATGAGCCGGCCGCAGATCCAGGAGGAGGCCGTCACCATGCTCGCGAACGAATTGCAGGAGCGCGTGCAGCCCGACGGCCTGGCCCTGGTGATGGAAGCCGACCACTTCTGCATGCATTGGCGCGGCGTCAAGGACAGCGAGTCCATGATGACCAACAGCGTGATGCGCGGGGCCTTCCTCAAAGACCCGAACCTGCGTCGCGAATTCCTGTCGCTGCTCAGCAAAAAGTAATCAGAGTCCCGGAGTCCCCCATGCTCGTCCGCCTTCTCTATGCCAGCCGTGCCGCCACCCCCGTGGGCGATGCCGAGCTGAACACCATCCTCAAGCAATCGCGCGCGCACAACCCGGCCGAGGGCCTGACCGGCCTGCTCTGTTTCAGCGATGGCGTCTTCATCCAGGTGCTGGAAGGCGGCCGCGAGGCGGTCAATGCCCGCTACAAGCACATCGTGGCCGACGCCCGCCACCGCGACGTGGTGCTGCTCAGCTACGAAGAAATCGCCGAGCGCCACTTCGCCGGCTGGACCATGGGCTCGGTGAACCTGCACCGGCTCAACCCGGCCCTGGTGCTGAAGTACTGCGCAACGGCCAAGCTTGATCCCTATGCGATGAGCGGCAAGGCCTTGATGGCGCTGTTCCACGAGCTGGTCAACACCGGCGCTATCGTCTGCAACTGACTCAAAGCGACCGGGCTTCCGTGAAGCCATAGAAGCCGGTCAAGAGCCGCGTCGGGAACTCCCGCACCGCCGCGTTGTACTGGCGCACGGCCTCGTTGAAGAGCTGGCGCGTGAAGGCGCGCTGGCGTTCCACCAGCTTCAGCTCGTCCTGCAGCACATAAAGCTCAGCATGCTCGCGCAGCTCGGCGTGGTGCTCCAGCATCGAGGTCAGCCGGGTCAGCGCCGCCGCATGCACGGCGGCAGCCACGGCCAGGCTGGCCACCGGGTCGGCCGCATGCGGCTTGGCGCGCACCTCGGCCGCCAGCTGCTGAGCCTCGGCCTGCGAAGCGGCCAGGGTGTCGAAGGTCGATTGCTCGGCCGGCAGCAACGGCCGCAAGAGCTCGCAGAGCTTGTCGCAGATCTCGGCCCGGCGCGTCAGGTGCTCGTCCAGCTGAGCAAAGGCCTTGCCGATGGCACCACGCAGTTTCATCACCCGGTTGTAGGCGCCGATGGCCCAGAAGAACACCAGCGCAATCAGACCCCAACCGAACCACGTAATCATTTCTTGCCCTGCATGAACTCGGCAAAGCCCCGCGCCCGCAGCTCGCAGGCCGGGCAGTTGCCGCAGCCATAGCCCCAGGCATGGCGCGTCTTGCGCTCGCCGAGGTAGCAGGTGTGCGTGTGCTCGACGATCAGCTCGTTCAGGGCCGGACCGCCCAGTTGCTCGGACAAGGCCCAGGTCTCGGCCTTGGTGATGAACATCAGCGGCGTTTCCAGCGTCATCGGCGTGTCGAGGCCGAGGCTCAGCGCCACCTGCAGGGCCTTGATCGTGTTGTCGCGGCAGTCCGGGTAGCCGGAGTAGTCGGTCTCGCACATGCCGCCCACCAGCACCGAGGCGCCGCGCCGGTACGCCAGCGTGGCGGCAAAGCTCAGGAACAAAAGATTGCGGCCCGGCACGAAGGTGTTGGGCAAGCCATTGGCCTGCATCTCGATGGCGCGCTCGCTGGTCAGCGCCGTCTCGGAAATCTGGCCCAGCAGGGACAGGTCGAGCAGATGGTCGTCTCCAAGCTTCCCTGCCCATTGCGGGAAGCGGGCCTTCAGCTCGCGCAACACATCCTGGCGGCATTCCAGCTCGACCAGGTGGCGCTGGCCATAGTCGAAGCCCAGGGTCTCGACAGCGGCATAGCGCTCCAGCGCCCAGGCCAGGCAGGTGGTGGAGTCCTGGCCGCCGGAAAACAGCACCAGGGCCTTGCGGCCGCTGTTGGCTTGCGGCGGCGTGTCTTTGGGAAGCGTGCTCATGGCCCGCATGTTATGTTGCCCTCCACTTCAACAGGGAGATGACCATGAACAAAAGCATGCTGCCGGCCCAGCTGGCGCTACTGCTCGCACCCATGCTGGCCGAGGCCCAGACCTCGCGCATCGACCAGGTGCTGATCTACCCCGGCGGCGCCACCGTCGACCGGGTGGCTGCGGTCAAGGCCGGGGCCCGCGAGCTGCGCCTCAGCTGCCTGGGCGCACGTTTCGACCCCGAGTCGCTGCAGATCCGGGGCGAGGGTGTGGCCATCGGCGAGGTGAGCGTGCAGACCCTGCCTCGCGCCGCCCTGCCCGAATGCGCCAACTCGGCCCTGGAGCTGCGCCTGCGCGAGCTTGAGGACAACCAGGCCGGCGTCAACGCCGAGATCCAGGCCCATGAGCTGGCCCTCGGCTACCTGAAGCGCTATGGCGAAGGCGACAGCCGGGGCAGCGCAACGCCGATTGCCGGCACCGCCGAGACCCTGCGCAAGAGCGGCCTCGACAGCCTGCAGAAGCAGCAGGCCCTGCAGCGCAAGAAGGAGGAGCTCGAGCGTGCGCTGGCCCCGCTGCGCGCCGAGCTGGATCGCCAGCAGCAGGCCAATGCGCAGCTGCGAACCGTCACCATCCGCCTGAGCGCCCGCGCCGACACCGAGTTGCACCTCAGCTACCGCACGCCCTTCGCCGGCTGGGAGCCGGTCTACCGGGCTCTGCTGGACACCGACACCGGCAAGGTCCTGCTGGAGCGCCATGCGCAAGTCGCGCAGACCAGCGGCGAAGACTGGAGCAACGTGAAGCTGCGCCTCTCCACGGCCCAGCCGCGCCAGGCCACGGGCATCACGCCCCCACGGCCGTGGACGCTGGACATCCTGCCGCCCGTGGTTACCGCCAGCGCACCGCCGGTCGCGATGTATGCGGCAGCGCCTGTTGCCGAGGCCAAGGTCGCAGTCAGCGGCAGCCGCGTGCAGCAGGCCGATGTGAGCTTCGACGTGAGCGTGTTCCAGGGCGAGTTCGCGACGGAATTCGAGGTGCCTGGGCGCAGCAGCGTCAACGCCGACAACCAGCGCATCGCGCTGAGCCTCGGCAGCACAGCACTCGAAACCCGGCTGCTGGCGCGCACCCAGCCGCAGCAGGAAACGGCGGCCTATCTGGTGGCCGAGAGCAAGCGCCCGGCCGGTGTGTGGCCGGCGGGCAAGCTGCAGCTGTTCCGCGATGGCGCCTTCATGGGCCAGGGCCGGCTGCAGTTCGGCAGCGAAGAGCTGATCGACCTGTCCTTCGGCCGCGACGAGCTGGTGCGCGTGAGCGCCGACCCCGAGGCCCGCAATGCCGGCAGCGCCGGCTTCATCGGCAGCCGCGCCGAACAGAAGCGCGGCCATGTCTACCGCATCGAAAACCTGCACAAGAAGGCCTTCACCGTGCAAGTGCTGGAACCCTCGCCGGTGGCCCGCCACGAAGACATCCGCGTGCAAGCCCAGTTCGACCCCAAGCCCACCGAAGACAGCTGGCGCAAGCAGCCCGGCGTCGTCGCATGGACGCTGGAGCTCCCGCCGGGGCAGCAGCTGAAGCTGACGGCCGACTATGTGATCAGCTATCCCAAGGACGCGCGGATCGGCGGGCTGCGCTGAGCCCTTCAGGGCGCGGTCAGACCCTGACCTCGCCCTGCCCCAGCACCACCCACTTCATCGAAGTCAGGCCCTCCAGCCCCACCGGGCCGCGGGCATGGAACTTGTCGGTGGAGATGCCGATCTCGGCGCCGAGGCCGTACTCGAAGCCGTCGGCGAAGCGGGTGCTGGCATTGACCATCACGCTGGCCGAGTCGACCTCGCGCAGGAAGCGCATGGCGTTCGGGTGATTCGTCGTGAGGATCGCGTCCGTGTGGTGCGAACCATGGCGGTTGATGTGCCGGATCGCCTCGTCCAGCGAGTCGACGAGCTTGATGCTGATGACGGGCGCCAGGTACTCGGTGTCCCAGTCGGCCTCGGTGGCCACGGCCAGCTTGGCGCCGGCGATGGGGCCGAGCAGGGCCAGGCTGCGCGGGCAGCCCCGCATCTCCACGCCCTTGGCGGCGAAGACGGCGCCGATGCGCGGCAGGAAAGCCGCCGCCTGCACCGCATGCACCAAGAGCGACTCGGTCGCATTGCAGGGGCTGTACTTCTGGGTCTTGGCGTTGTCGACAACCTTCAGTGCCAGGTCGAGGTCAACCTCGGCATCGACATAGCTGTGGCAGTTGCCGTCCAGGTGCTTGATGACCGGCACCTTGGCCTCGGCACTGATGCGCTCGATCAGCCCTTTGCCACCACGCGGGATGATCACGTCCACGTACTCTGGCAGGGTGATCAGGGCACCGACGGCGGCGCGGTCGGTGGTGCCCACCAGTTGCACGGCTTCGCGCGGCAGACCGGCTTCCTCGAGCGCATCACCGACCAACTGGGCCAGTGCCTGGTTGGAGTGAATGGCCTCCGAGCCGCCGCGCAGGATGCAGGCATTGCCGCTCTTGATGGCCAGCGACGCGGCCTCGATGGTCACGTTGGGTCGGCTCTCGTAGATCATGCCGAACACGCCGAGCGGCACGCGCATCTGGCCCACGCTGATGCCCGAGGGCCGGCGCTTGACGGCGGTGATCTCGCCGATGGGGTCGGGCATGGCAGCGATCTGCTCGCAGCCTTCGGCCACGGTGGCCAGGGTCTTGGCGTCGAGTTTCAGGCGGTCGCGCATGGGCGCGTCCAGGCCCGCAGCGGCGGCGAGGTCGCGGGCATTCGCGTCCGACAAGGACGTGCCGGCTTCGCGCAGGCGCCGGGCCAACGCCAGCAGGGCCTGGTTCTTGGCGGCGGTGGAGGCGGCGGCCATCGCGGTAGCGGCGGTGCGGGCGGCGGCGCCCAGGCCGTCCATGTAGGCGTTCAGATCGGTGCTCATCGTGCGCCCATTCTCGGCGATGGGCGCCGGGCGGCGCTTCGCCTCACAGCAAGGCCAGCAGCGCCAGCCACAAAGGCGCGGTGAGCACGTACAGCACGGTGGAGAGCACGATGGCCGCCGTGGTCTCGCCCTCCAGCGTGCGGTAGCGCTGGGCAAAGATCAGCGCGTTCGAGCCCACCGGCAGCGCGCCCAGCATCACGATCACCGCCAGCGGCTGCCCGCTGAGCCCGAGGCCCCAGTGCGCCAGCACCAGCACGGTGGCCGGCAGCACCAGCAGCTTCAAGGCCACCAGGCCCAGCATGCCGCGCCAGCGCGCCGGCCAGCCGTAATAGGCCAGCGACATGCCGATCAGGGTCAGGCACAGCGGCACGACGGCCGTGCCCAGCGTGGCCAGCACCTCGTCCAGCACGGCGGGCAAGGGCAGGTTGAGGCCGTTCCAGGCCAGGCCCGCCACCACCGGCAGCACGACCGGGTGGATCACCGTGTTGCGCAGCGTGGTCTTGAGCGTGCCCATCAGGCTGGCCGGCGCATCGCGCGAGCGCTCGCGGGCCAGGTCCAGCTCGACCAGCAAGGTCAGCACGGTCAAGAGCGTCAGCGCATGCAGGCTGACCACGGTGATGTGGATGGCAAGGCCAGTCTCGCCGAACACGCCGGCCGCCACCGGCACGCCCACCTGCAAGGTGTTGCCGAACACCGTGGTGATGGCCTGCGTGGCCGGCATCGCCGCCGTGCCCTGGCCGCGCCAGCGCTGCCAGGCATAGACGGCCAGCATCAAGAGGATCACCGGCACGAAGAAGGCCAAGAGCGTGGGCCAGGGCATGACCGCGAAGTCGACCCGCGCCGTCGTGCGGAACAGCAGGGCCGGCACAAAGAGGTAGAAGGCCGCGTTGGACAGCACCCTTGCCGGGTCGCCGCCCGTGCCACCCGCCTGCGCGTCACCGAGCCAGCGCATGCGGCCGACGAACCAGCCTATGGCCACGGCGATGAAGATCGCCAGCAGCTTGTAGAAGACCATCCAGGACATGGCGGCGAGTATGCCGGCCGAGGCTTGGTGTCCGCTTGCGCAGGCGTCAGGCGGAGACCGGCACCTCGAGCTCGAAGCAGAAGCGGCTGCCCTGGCCGCGCTCGCTCTGCACCGCGATCTGGCCGCCCATCAGGCGCACCAGCTGCTGGCTGATCGAGAGGCCAAGGCCCGTGCCACCGAGGCGGCGCGCATCCTCGGAGACCTGCTCGAAGGGCTGGAACAGGCGCTCCAGCTGCTCGGGTTCGATGCCGATGCCGGTGTCGCTGACCTCAAAGCGCAGGCGCACCTGGCCCTCGCCCTGCCAGACCGGCGCGCAGCTGAGGCGCACCTCGCCGGCATCGCTGAACTTGACGCCGTTGGACAGCAGGTTCAGGAGCACCTGGCGCAGGCGCTGGCCGTCGGCGCGCACGCGGCTGGGCAGCTCGGCATGCAGGTCCAGTTGCAGGCGCAGCTGCTTCTCCTCGGCCCGCAGGCGCACGGCATCGCAGGCCACCTCGAGCAGCGCGCGCAGGTCCAGGGCCTCGCTCTGCAGGCGCACGCGGCCGGCCTCGATGCTGGCCATGTCCAGCACATCGGTGATCAGGCTCAGCAGGTGGTCGCCGGAATCGCGTATCAGGTTGACCTTGCCGATCTGGCTGGCGTTCAGGCTCGGGTCCATCTGCAGGAGCTGCGAGAAGCCGAGGATGGCGTTCAGCGGCGTGCGGAACTCGTGGCTCATCGTCGCCAGGAAGCGGCTCTTGCTCTGGCTCGCCGCCTCGGCGCGCAGCTTGGCCTGGCTCAGCTCGGCGGTGCGCTCGGCCACCAGCTCTTCCAGGTGGTCGCGGTGGCGGGTCAGCTCCTGCTCGGCGGCACGGCGCTCGCTGATGTCGCTGAGCATGCCTTCGATGCGCGGGCCGGCCGCATCGGGCACCAGATGGGCGCTGAGCTCGACCCAGCGCTGCTGGCCGTCGTGCGTGGTGATCAGGAGCGGCACCTGGGTCAGCAGCTTGTGGCGCAGCAGGGCGGCAGCCAGGCGGCGGTACTCGGGCAGCTCGATGCGGGCCAGGCGGCGCAGGCTGTGCGAATGGTCGAGCACCTGCTCGGGCCGGGCATAGCCCAGCATCTGGGCCAGCGATCGATTCAGGCGCAAGAGGCGGCCACGGGCGTCGCACTGGAAGATGCCCATGGTCGCGTTCTCGAACAGGCTGCGGTAGCGCTCTTCGCTGGCACGCAGCACCTCGGCCGAGCGCTGCAGCTGCCGGCTCATGCTGTTGAACTGCTCGGTCAGCACGCCGATCTCGTCGCGGCGCACCACCGGCGTGGTCGTGCCGAGTTCGCCCTCGGCCACGCGCTGAGCCACGGCGCCCAGCTGCGAGACCGGCAGCTTGACCAGGCGGCGTATCAAGAGCGCGCTGGTGGCGATGACGGCCAGCAACACGGCGGCCAGGATGCTGGCGACGAAGCGGCGCGACTGCGCCACGGCCTCAGCCACGTACTGGCGGGTGTAGGTGAGGCGGCCGCTGCCGACCTTGGCCGGCGCCGCCTGCGGCGCGGCCTGGTGGACGATGTCGAACTCCACCGTCAGCGGCCGCACGGCCTCGCGCTCGCGCACGCGCGTGGTGGGCTCGGCGTCCACGCCCACCGCATTCAGCTCGATGGCATGGACCTCGGGCTCGGCCATCACCGCGTCGAGGAGATTGGTGACGGCCGCCGTGTCCAGGTTCCAGATCGGGCCGGCAAACCCGCGTGCCGCCAGCTCGGCCATGCGGCCCTGGCGGCGCTGCAGGGCCTGGGTCAGCTCCTGCTCCTCTCGCTCGGTCCAGTACCAGCCCACGGCCGTCACCAGCAAAGCGGCCGCCAGCGCGATGCCGGCGGTCAGGCGGGTCTGCAGGCTGGTCGTGGGTCCGATCAAGAACGGCTCCAGAAGCTGAACGGCTGCGCGGATTGTGCAGGCAAGCGGCGGATCACGCCGCTTTGTCCGCCTTGGCCGTCGTCTTCTTGGCGGCGGCCTTCTTGGCAGCCGGCGCCTTGCCCGCCGTCTTCGCGGCACGGGGCTCGAACTCGAACATCACCTTGCCCGCCTTCTTGTCATAGGCCAGGAAGGCCTTGAACTTGCGACGGGTCTTGTTGGAGACGAAGTTCTCCAGCAGGTCCGTCTTGCCGGTGGCCAAGAGCTTCTCCATCTGCGCGGCCTCGATGGGCTGCTGCAGGATGATCTTGCCGCTCTTGAAGTCGCAGCTCACGCTCGCGCCGACGGCATGCTCGCAAACATAGTTGCTGCCATGCTCGAACACGCGGCCCTGGCATTTGGGGCAGGCGCCCAGCGGCGTCTGCGCGCCAAAGTCGACCGGCTCGCCATCGCCTTCGGCCTTCTTGGCGTCCTCGCCGAAGTCGAACTCCAGCTTCCAGTTCTGGATCTCTTCGTCGAACACCAGGGCCAACTCGGCCGTGAAAGGCCAGCCCGCCTTGGAGCGGAAGCCTTCCAGCGGGCCGATCTTCTTGTTCGCCAGGAACTGTTCGACTTCGTGCAGCTCGAAGCTGCGGCCGCCCGGGATCTTGCCGATGGAGAAACCGCAACCCTCGGCATCACCCGATTTGCCGGTGCAGGTGAAGCGGCGGTAGTTCTCCTTCACCACGCCGCCACACTTGGGGCAGGGCGTCTTCAGCGTCGCGTAGTCGCCGGGGATGGTGTCGCGGTCGTACTCCTTGGCCTTGCGCACGACCTTCTCGGTCATCGCGGCAATCTCGGCCATGAAGGCATCGCGGCCGAGGCGGCCCTTCTCCATCTCGGCCAGCTTCTGCTCCCAGTTGCCGGTCAGCTCAGGTCTCGTCAGGTCTTCGATGTCGAGGCCGCGCAAGAGCGTCATCAGCTGGAAGGCCTTGGCCGTGGGGATCAGCTCGCGGCCTTCGCGGATCATGTATTTCTCGGTGATCAGGCCTTCGATGGTGGCGGCGCGCGTGGCTGGCGTGCCCAGGCCCTTCTCGGCCATGGCTTCGCGCAGCTCGTCGTCGTCGATCAGCTTGCCCGCGCCTTCCATGGCGGAGAGCAGCGTGGCTTCGCTGTAGCGGGCCGGTGGCTTGGTCTGCAGGGCTTTCACGTCCACGCTCTCGGTGGCCACCATCTCGCCCGGCTGCACCGCCACGAGGTTGACGCCGCTGGCTTCGCTGTCGTCGTTCTGGGCTTCCTTGCCGTAGATGGCCAACCAGCCAGGCTTCACCAGCACCTTGCCGTTCGTCTGGAAGGCGAATTCCTTGCCTGCCGCCTTCACGGTGGAGATGCGGGTCGTGACCTGGAATTCGGCCGGCGGGAAGAACACGGCCAGGAAGCGCTTGACCACCAGGTCGTAGAGCTTGGCCTCGATCTCGTTGAGGCCCTTGGCCGGCTGCAACGTCGGGATGATGGCGAAGTGGTCCGAGACCTTGGCGTTGTCAAAGACCTTCTTGAGGGGCTTGATGTAGCCGTTCTGCAGCGCCGTCTTGGCATGCGGCGCCAGCAGGCCGCCCTCGTCGGCCAGCATCTCGGCCGTCTGCTTGGCCACGGCCAGGTAGTCCTCGGGCAGGTAGCGCGAGTCGGTACGCGGGTAGGTCAGGACCTTGTGCTTTTCATACAGGGCCTGGGCCAGCGACAGCGTGGTCTTGGCTGAGAAACCGAAGCGCGAGTTGGCCTCGCGCTGCAGCGTGGTCAGGTCGTAGAGGCCGGGGCTGGCCTGGTTGCTGGGCTTGCTTTCTTCGGTGACCGAAGCGGGCTGGCCCTTGACGGCCGAGGCGATGGCATCGGCTTCCGCCTTGGTCCAGACACGGTCGGCACGCTGCTCGGCGTCTTCCGGGTTCTTCTTCCACTTGGGGTCGAACCACTTGCCCTCGTACTGGCCGGCCTGCGCGTCGAAGGTGCTGCGCACTTCCCAGTAGTCGCGGTAGATGTGCTTGCGGATCTTTTCTTCACGCTCCACCACGATGGACAGCGTCGGCGTCTGCACCCGGCCCACGGTGGTCAGGAAGAAGCCGCCGTCGCGTGAGTTGAAGGCCGTCATCGCGCGGGTGCCGTTGATGCCCACCAGCCAGTCGGCCTCGGAGCGGCAGCGTGCGGCATCGGCCAGCGGCAGCATCTGCGCGTCGCTGCGCAGCTTCTCGAAGCCCTCGCGGATCGCGGCCGGCGTCATCGACTGCAGCCACAGCCGCGTGACCGGCTTCGTGATCGCAGCCTTGGCCGTGCCGGCGTATTGCAGGATCAAACGGAAGATCAGCTCACCCTCGCGGCCCGCGTCACAGGCGTTGATCAGGCTGGTGACGTCCTTGCGGCGGATCAGCTTGACCAGGGCGTTGAGCCGGCCCTTGCTCTTGTCGATCGGGTTCAGGTCGAAGTGCGGCGGGATCACCGGCAGGTTGGCGAAGCTCCACTTGCCGCGCTTGACGTCGAATTCTTCCGGCGCCTTGATCTCGACCAGGTGGCCCACGGCCGAGCTGACCACGTAGCCCTCGCTCTCGTAGTACTCGTCGTGCTTCTCGAACTTGCCCGCGGTGGGCGTGAGCGCGCGCACGATGTCCTGGGCCACGCTGGGCTTCTCGGCAATGATCAGTGACTTGCTCATGACTCTTTCATTTTTACGACAGCACAGCGGCACCCTTGGCGACGCTGCCTACAATCCGGCCTCGCGTACGCGCGCCTACGCGCACGCACACCCATGAATTCAATGTAACCACAAGACTCGATGACGCAAGACGCCGCCCCGAAAACCTCCCGCCGCATCCAGGTCAGGCAATCAGGGGTCCATGGGCGCGGAGTCTATGCCGTTGCCGAGATCGAGGCCGGCAAAACCATCATCGAGTACACCGGCGAGAGGATCGACTGGCCCGAGGCGCTGCGCCGCCACCCGCACGATCCCAAGCAGCCGGACCACACCTTCTACTTCCACATCGAGGGCGGCCAGGTCATCGACGCCCTCTTCGGCGGCAACAGCTCGCGCTGGATCAACCACAGCTGCGACCCGAACTGCGAGGCCGAAGAAACGCCGGAGGGCCGGGTCTTCATCAAGGCGCTGCGCGACCTGCTGCCGGGCGAGGAGCTGTTCTATGACTACGGCCTTGTCATCGAAGAGCGCTACACGCCCAAGCTGAAGAAGCAGTTCGCCTGCCATTGCGGCAGCGCCGTCTGCCGTGGCACGATGCTGGCGCCCAAACGCTGAGACCATCCAGACCACCCCGATGAACCCAAGCCCAGCCGCACACCTGAACTGGAGCGCCGAAGCGCTCTGGCAGGAACTCGAACCGCTGCTGCCGGGCCTCTCCATCGAGGTGCTGGCCCGCTGTGGCTCTACCAACACCGAGCTGCTGGAGCGCCTGCGCCAGAGCGGCGACGAGCACGCCAGCGGAGCCAGCAGCGCACGCGGCCAGGCCCGCCGCAGCCATGACCTGCAGCCCTGCCTGCTGGTGGCCGAGCACCAGACCCAAGGCCGTGGCCGCATGGGCCGCAGCTGGATCGCCAGCCCCGGTGCCTCGCTGACCTTCTCGCTGGCCCTGCCCATGGCCCTGGCCGACACGGCCGGCCTGTCGCTGGCCGTGGGCACGGTGCTGGCCGACGCGCTGGAGCCGCCCACCGAGGGCGCGCTGCGCATCGGCCTCAAGTGGCCCAACGACCTCTGGCTCGACGGCCGCAAGCTCGGCGGCATCCTGATCGAAACGGTGCCCACAGGCGGCCAGCGCATGGTCATCATCGGCATCGGCCTCAACATCCTGGCCGAGGGCAAGCCGGTCGAGGGCCATGCCTTTGCCACCGGTTTTGCCAGCCTGGACGAGCTCTATCCGGGCATCAGCGCCCCGCGCGCGCTGGCCCTGCTGGCCCGCCCCCTGGTCAGCCTGCTGGCCGGCTATGCGGCGCAAGGCCTAGCCCCGCAGCTGCCGGCCTACCAGCGCCGCGACCTGCTGCGCGGCCAGCTGATCAGCGCCGGCGGCCTCGAAGGCCTGGGCGCCGGCGTCAATGCAGAGGGCGAGCTGCTGATGCAGACCGGCAGCGGCGCGCCTCAGGTGATCAGCGGCGGCGAGGTCACGGTCCGATTCGCCCCCGAGGAACCTCACTGATGCTGCGTGCCCTGCTCGTTCTGCTCTTGCTGGCCAATGCGGCCTTCTTCTCCTGGACCCAGGGCTGGCTGGACGGCGTGACCGGCGTGCGCGCCAGCGGCGAACGCGAGCCCGAGCGCTTGCAAAAGGCCAAGACGCCGGAGCGCATCAGCCTCCTGAACCCGCAGGCCGCCGCCGCGCTGCAGCTGACGGCCTGCATCGAGATCGGCCCGGTCAAGGGCGAGGCCGCGCTGCAGCAGGTGCAAAGCTCGCTGGAGCGTGCCGGCATCGCGCCGGGCAGCTACGAATTGAAGGCCGACGACGCGCAGGCCGGCCAATGGGGCGTGGTCACCATCAAGCTGACCAGCAAGGATTTCCGCGAGCGCAAGGAAGAGACCTACAAGCGCCTCAAGGTGCCCTACGAGCCCCTGCCCGGCATGCCCGAGGAGCAGCCCAGCCTGCTGCTCAGCCGCCATGCCTCCGAGAAAGCCGCCGAGGCGGCACTGGAGGCCTTCTCGCAACGTGCGCTGAAGGGTCTGCGCGTGCTGCAGCTGCAAAAGGCTGAAGCCAGCCACAAGCTGCGCTTCGAGGCCGCCGATGGCGCCCTGCAAGCCCAGTTGCGCACGCTGGCCGCCCGAGAGTTCGGCGGGCCCGGCCTCACGAGCTGCGTGGCCTCGGCCGGCGTGGCCGCAGCCTCCGCCGCTTCAGTCGCTTCAGCTGCGAGCCGCTGAAGCGGAGCGCGACCGGCCCAGCAGCAAGCCGGCCAGCACCAAGCCCAGCAACCACAGCGGGCTGGTCGCTCCACCACCGCCGCCGCCGCCGCTCGAGGTGGCCGGCGGGGTCACCACCACCGGCGCCGTCGTCACATTGAAGCTCGTGGCCGCACCGGCATACACGGCGCCGAGGTTGTCGGTCACCGTCACCCGCGCCACGAAGCTGCCGGTGCCCGTGGGCGTCACGGTGGCCGAGGCGGCATTGCTGCCCGAGCTGAAGGTGGTGACGATGCCACCGTCGTCCAGGATCACCCAGCTGTAGCCGGCCACCGTGCGACCCGCCGGCAGGCCGCTGGCCGTGGCCGTCAGCGTGCCGGACTGGCCCGAGTACAGGCTGGCCGCGTTGCTCGCCTGCACCGTGACGCCCGAGGGCGCTGCCGCAGCGGCCACGGCCATGGCCGCGTCCAGCATGCCGGCGCCACAGGTGCTCAGCGTGCAGTAGCACTCGTTCTGATCGGTGGTGCTGGGAGCCACGCAACGGGGCGCGCCATCGGCCCCGCCCGATTTGACGAAGGCGCGCGTGGTGTTCTTCATGAGATCGGTCAGTGTCGCCACCGTCAGCGTCGGCCGCACCGAGAACATCAGCGCCGCCGTGCCCGCCACGATGGGCGCCGAGAAGCTGGTGCCGTAGGAGACCTGGCCATCGGTGTAGGCATCGTCCCCCGCCACCGGCGTGGTCGTGCCGCTGTTGGTCAGGCTCAGCATCGGATACAGGCAGGGCAGGTTGCTGCTGGTGTTGACGCAGTTGCCGCCCGGCGCGCTGATCGTGACCTCGCTGCCCAGGGCCGAGAAGGCCACCTTGTCTCCGGCATGGCGCAGCCCGGTGACGGCGATCACGCCCGGGCAGTTGCCGGGAATGTCCACCGCCTTGCCATAACTGTTGCCGGCGGCGGCCACGACCACGGCGCCCTTGGCCATGATGTCGTTGATCACCGAGCGGTAGAGCGCGCCGGTCGAATCCGTGGCGGCACAGCTGCCGGCGCCGCCGAGGCTCATGTTCAGCACACGGGCCGGGTTGGGATTGGTGGGCACCGAGGGCACGGAGATGCCGGCCGCCCACTTCATGCCGGCCAGGATGTCGGAGTCGTAGCCGCCGCATTTGCCCAGCACCCGCACCGGCAGGATCATGCTGCCCCAGGCCATGCCGGCAATGCCCCGGCCGTTGTTGCTGGCCGCGCCTATCAGGCCGGCGACGCGCGTGCCGTGCCAGCTGCTGTTGCTGATGTCGTCGCTCGTACAGCTGCTGCCGAGCTTGCCACCGGTGATGTCGGCCTGCGAGACCCAGTCGCCCGGATCGTTGGCATCGCCGTCTGCGGCATTGCCATCATTGGCCGTCGCAATGGCCTCGGCCGAACCCGGGAAGGCGTAGCCGATCATGTCGTAGCCAGGCAGCAGCTTGCCGGCCAGGTCCGGATGGTCCAGGCGCACGCCGGTGTCGAGCACGGCCACCACCACAGAGGCGCTGCCGGTCGTGATGTCCCAGGCCGCCGGCGCATTGACGCTGGACACCACACCATTGCCCGGCGGCTTCAAGTACCACTGGCCCACGGCCGGCAGGCCGCCGCGACCGGTCACGTAGAGCGGGTCATTCGGCAAGGCCGAAGCGCGGCGGCGGTGATCCACCGCCACCAGCTCGATTTCGCTGTCAGCGGCCAGGCGCTTGGCCAGCTCGGCCGAGCTGATGCCCGAGGCCAG
The DNA here is from genome assembly GCF_030014915.1 of Pelomonas sp. V22. GTDB lineage: Bacteria > Pseudomonadota > Gammaproteobacteria > Burkholderiales > Burkholderiaceae_C > JAUASW01. Next base: position 359,102 of record NZ_JAGIXS010000005.1, on the reverse strand, counting down.
CATCACATGGGTGCGCTCGTCCAGGCTGCGTGCGCCAATCAGGTTGCGGCCGACACGCTGGCCGAGGCTGCGGGCCCGCGACTCGACGATCTGGCGCACATCGGATTCACGGGCGTTGGCCGCCAGGGCCCGCAGCTTGACGCTGGGCGCCTGGGCCTTGAAGCGCACGATCACACGGGCCGATTCCTCGGTGGCCGCGTGGCTCGCGCTGCTGAACGTGAAGGCGAGGCCCAGACAGGCCAGCAGTTGCTTGGTAGCGGATTTCATCGAAACGCCTCGGGAGCTTGTTCGCAATGCCCGCAGTGTAGGAGCGCAGCTCGCAGCCCACTGTGAAGAAAGGCAATCGCTTCCACGCTTGACCGACACAATGAAAAAGCCCCGCAGAGCGGGGCTTTTCAGAGGCAGCGAGGACGCTGATCAGGCAGCGACGACGCGCACCATCTCCAGCACCTTGTTCGAATAGCCCCACTCGTTGTCGTACCAGGACACCAGCTTCACGAAGGTGGAGTCCAGGGCGATGCCGGCCTCGGCGTCGAAGATCGAGGTGCGCGAGTCGCCGCGGAAGTCGGTGGCGACGACCTTGTCGGTCGTGTAGCCCAGCACGCCCTTCAGCGCGCCTTCCGACTGCGACTTCATCTCGGCACAGATCTCGGCATAGGTGGCCGGGTTGTTCAGCTCGACGGTCAGGTCGACCACCGACACGTCGCTGGTCGGCACGCGGAAGCTCATGCCGGTCAGCTTCTTGTTCAGCTCGGGGATCACCACGCCCACGGCCTTGGCAGCGCCGGTGCTCGAGGGAATGATGTTCTCGAGGATGCCGCGGCCGCCGCGCCAGTCCTTGTTGCTCGGGCCGTCGACGGTCTTCTGGGTGGCGGTGGCGGCATGCACCGTGGTCATCAGGCCGCGCTTGATGCCCCACTTGTCGTTCAGCACCTTGGCCAGCGGGGCCAGGCAGTTGGTGGTGCAGGAAGCGTTCGAGATGATGGCCTGACCGGCGTAGGTCTTGTGGTTGACGCCGTAGACGAACATCGGCGTGTCGTCCTTGGACGGGGCCGAGAACACCACCTTCTTGGCGCCGGCGGCCAGGTGCTTCTCGCCGCTGGCCTTGTCCAGGAACAGGCCCGTGGCCTCGACGACGATGTCGGCGCCGACTTCGTTCCACTTCAGCTCGCTCGGGTCCTTCACGGCGGTCAGGCGGATGCGCTGGCCATTGACGATCAGGGTGTTGCCGTCGACCGAGACTTCACCGTCGAACTTGCCGTGCACGCTGTCGTACTTGAGCATGTAGGCCAGGTAATCGGGCTCCAGCAGGTCGTTGATGCCAACGACTTCCACGTCCTTGAAGTTGGCGATGGCGGCACGGAACACCATGCGGCCGATGCGGCCGAAGCCGTTGATACCGATCTTGATCGTCATGAGGAAAGCTCCAGGGTATTGAGAATTCTTGCGGCCCCGCGGTGCGTCAGGCGCCCGGGACGGCGAAGCCGCAAGGATACCCGGTCGGCGGGAGCTCCCCGGTTACAAGGAGCCGTCAGGACGCATTGGCCGGCAGCTGGAGGTAGCCGCAAGGCACTTCGATGCGCAGCGTTTCCCCCATCAGCTGCTCGACCACGCGGCCGGAGAACTTCAGCTCCTGCGAGGCCAGCCAGGCCAGGAAGATGGCCCGGTTCGGGTCGCGCCGCCCCAGCTCGCGCACCTGGTTGGCGCGCGCCGGCTGCATCGAGATCCATTCAAGCGCAAAGGGGCAGGACATGGTCTTGAAGTCGAAGCTGACGGTCTGCTTGGCGATGTCCTTCAGGCTGGCCAGGAAGTTGGGCAGATCGACCTCGCGCTGGCGGAAACCCGCCGGCTTGGCATTGCCCAGGGTCTGGATGAAGCTCTGCTGGAAACGGTAGGGCCGGTCACCCGCGCGCCGGCAGGGCATGCGGTAGCTGGCCACGTAGTCGCGCACCACCCCCTCGACGCGGCTCGAACCGTTGGAATAGATGATGTCGACCTTGGGCGGCTCGCTGCCGTCGCCTTCGAAGCTGGCCACGACCAGCACCTTGGACACCTTCTGCTCGATGTAGGAGGAAATGCCTTCGGGGCCCTGGCGCGGCATCACCAGGCAGCTGGCGGCCAGCTCGGGCCGCTGCTCCAGCGCATGCAGGCTGCCGGGATCGCGGTCGAAGCGAAATTCCTGCACCGCCACCACCGGCTCCTGCCCCGGCGCCATGCAGGGCAGGCGGTAGCTGCGCAGGTAGTCGTAGACGACGTCCTGCATGGACTCGCTGGCGGTATTGGCCAGGGGTTCGACCAGGGGCGGCTTGTCGGGTGCCACAAACTTCAGCTGGACCCGCAGCAGGCCGGTGTGGCGCCGCTCGTCGCCCGAGGGGTAGCTCGGCGGCTTCTCGCGCCGGCTCAGGCAGCTCAGCAACTGGGCCGCGGCCGGGTCCGGCAGCAAGGTCGCGGCGGCGGCCGGCCCCTGCACAAGCACCAGCAGCGCGCAGGCCGCCAACCAGGGCGCCAGGAGGCGCCCGAGCTTGGTCTTCATCATCGGTAGGAACTCCCTGGACGCGGCCATGGGCAGGCCGCTTGCAGGGCGCATTCTGAGCGATGCGCCGCTGCCGCCCCGGGAAAGTTCGCCGATCGACTCGGGATTTACCCCTTCTTGAGGACCACGCGCACCGTATCGGCCACGTTCTCCGGCGTGAAGCCGAAGTGCTGGAACAGCACCGGGGCCGGGGCTGACTCGCCGTAGCTGTCGATGCCGACGACGGCGGCACAGCCGTACTTCCACCAGTAGTCGCTAACGCCCATCTCGACGGCCACGCGCGGCACGCCTTCCGGCAGCACCGAGGACTTGTACTTGCGGTCCTGGCGGTCGAACACGGTCGTCGAGGGCATGGAGACCACGCGCACGGCGATGCCGCTCTTGGCCAGCTGGGCTTGCGCATGCAGGGCCAGCTGCACTTCGGAGCCGGTGGCGATGATGACGGCTTGCGCCTTCTTCTTCAGGCCCACTTCGCTCGGTTCGGCCAGCACGTAGCCGCCCTTGGCGATGTCGTCCACGGCCGTCTTCGGCGCGTAGGGCAGGTTCTGGCGCGACAGGGCCAGCACGCTGGGGCGCTGGGCATTGCCGATGGCCATGGTCCAGGCGACCACGGTCTCGGTGGTGTCGGCCGGGCGCCAGACGTCGAGGCCGGGGATCAGGCGCAGCGAGGCCACATGCTCGATGGACTGGTGGGTCGGGCCGTCTTCGCCGAGGCCGATGGAGTCGTGCGTGAACACATGGATGACGCGCTGCTTCATCAGCGCGGCCATGCGGATCGCATTGCGGCTGTAGTCGCTGAACGTGAGGAAGGTGCCGCCGTAGGGGATGTAGCCGCCGTGCAGGGCCACGCCGTTCATGATGGCGGCCATGCCGAACTCGCGCACGCCGTAGTTGATGTGGCGGCCGCCATTGGGCACGCCGGCTGCGTCAAAGCGCAGGGCCGGGGTGGACTTGGTGTTGGTCAGGTTGGAGCCGGTCAGGTCGGCCGAGCCCCCGAGCAGCTCGGGCAGGGCGGCGGTGAAGTCTTCCAGCGCCAGCTGGCTGGCCTTGCGGCTGGCCACGGTCTGCGCTTCGGTGTGAGCTTTGACGACAGCGTCGACAGCGGTCTGCGCGAAGTTGGCCGGCAGCACGCCCGCCATGCGGCGCGTGAACTCGGCCGCCAGCTCAGGGAAGGCCTCGGCATAGGCGTCGAACTGAGCGTCCCAATCGGCTTCGAGGTTGGCGCCCTCGGTCTTGGCGTCCCAGGCCTCGTACACCTCCTTGGGCACGACGAAGGGCGCATGCTCCCAGCCCAGGGCTTCGCGGGTCAGCTTGATTTCTTCGGCACCCAGGGCCTCACCGTGCGCCTTGGCCGTGCCGGCGCGGTTGGGGCTGCCCTTGCCGATGGTGGTCTTGGCGATGATCAGCGTGGGCTTGGTCTCGCTCATCTTGGCCTTGGCGATGGCCGTGTCCACCGCATTGACGTCGTGGCCATCCACCGGGCCGATCACGTTCCAGCCATAGGCCTGGAAGCGCTGGGCGGTGTTGTCGATGAACCAGGGCTGGACCTGGCCGTCGATGGAGATGCCGTTGTCGTCGTAGATGGCGATCAGCTTGTTCAGCTTCCAGGCGCCAGCCAGGGCGCAGGCCTCGTGGCTGATGCCTTCCATCAGGCAGCCGTCGCCCAGGAAGGCGTAGGTGTGGTGGTCGACGATGGCGTGGTCTTCGCGGTTGAATTCCTTGGCCAGCAGCTTCTCGGCCAGCGCCAGGCCCACGGCATTGGTGATGCCCTGGCCCAGCGGGCCGGTGGTGGTTTCAACGCCGGGGGTGATGCCCACTTCGGGGTGGCCCGGGGTCTTGCTGTGCAGCTTGCGGAAGTTCTTCAACTCGCCGATGGGCAGCTCGTAGCCGGTCAGGTGCAGGAGCGCATAAATCAGCATCGAGCCGTGGCCGTTGGACAGCACGAAGCGGTCGCGGTCGGCCCAGTGCGGATTGGCCGGGTTGTGGCGCAGATGGCGGGCCCACAGCGCCACCGAGATCTCGGCCATGCCCATGGGCGCGCCGGGGTGGCCGGAGTTGGCTTCCTGCACGGCATCCATGGCCAGTGCGCGGATGGCGTTGGCCATCAAGGTGGTGGTGCGGGCAGCGGTGTCGGCCATGGTGTGCGGAGGTGGAAGTTGTGGGGTAAACCCGGCATTTTACGTGGACCGCTGCGGACCTCGATTCCGTGGCTTGATCCAGGGCAAAGCCGGGTGGCACGCGCAGGCGCAGGCTAGCGCCATGAACCCGCTGACCCTGCGCGTGATCCGCGATGAGCATCGTGCCCTCGCCGCCATGCTGCGCTCCATTCCCCTGCTGCTGGCCGAACATCGCCGCCACGACCGCCTGCCCGATTTCGCAGCGCTGCGCGCCATGCTGTTCTATGTCGACGAGTTCCCCGAGCGGCTGCATCACCCGAAGGAGAGCGAGTTGCTATTCCCCAAATTACGCGCACGCGTACCCGGGGTCCGCGACATCCTCGACCGGCTGGATCAGGACCATGCGCGCGGCGAACGGGCCGTGCGCGATCTCGAGCACAGCTTGCTCGGGTTCGAGATGCTCGGCGTCGTGCGTCGCGACGCCTTTGAACGGCAGTTGCATCGGTATGTGGACGCCTACCTGCGGCACATGGAGCTTGAGGAGCGGGAGATCCTGCCGCTGGCGCTGCAGGTGCTCAGCGCCGAGGACTGGGCAGAACTGGACGCGGCCTTCGAAGCCAACCGCGACCCCTTCACCGGTCACGCGCCGGGCGCGGAGTACCAGGACCTGTTCCGCAAGATCGTTGCGGCCCTGCCCGCACCGATCGGCGTCGGACCGGCGCTTTGAGGCCCTGGATTCGTGCGGCATATTGCACGAATCACATTGATCATTTTTATCGTTTAAATCAAATATAGGGCATGCTGAGCCCAGGCCGAATCTTGTTGGCCTGCACATCCGACCCGGAGGCTTTCATGTCCACGCCCAAGCCAGCCACGATCCTGTTCGTCGATGACGAGCCCTCGATCCTGAGCGCCCTCAACCGCCTGTTCCGCCCGCAGGGCTATCGCGTCCTGATGGCCGAAAGCGGCGAGAACGGCCTGGCCCTGCTGCAACGCGAACAGGTCGACCTGGTGGTGTCCGACATGCGCATGCCCGGCATGGACGGCGCGGCCTTCCTGGCAGAGACCCGCCGCCGCCACCCCGAGATCGGCCGCATCCTGCTGACCGGCTATGCCGACATCACGGCGACCATCGCCGCCATCAACGAGGGCGCCATCGAACGCTATGTCGCCAAGCCCTGGAACGATGCCGAGCTGAGCCTCGCCGTGCGGGACGCGGTCGAACGCCTCACGCTGAAGCGCGAGCACGAGCGCCTGACCGCCCTGGTCCGGCAGCAGAACGTGGAGCTCGAGCAACGGGTCGCCGAGCGCACCGCTGAACTCGCCCAGGCCAACACCAAGCTCAGCGAGAACTTCCAGCTCTCCATTCAGGTGTTCGCCAGTCTGCTCGAGCTGCGCAACCAGGGTTCGGCCGGCCACTCCCGCCAGGCAGCCGAGCTCGCCCGCCGCGTGGCGGCGGCTCTGGAGCTGGAACCCTCGCTGCAGGAGGAGGTCCACGCCGCCGCGCTGCTGCATGAAATCGGCAAGATCGGCCTGCCCGATGCGCTGCTGCAAAAGCCCGAGTCGCTGATGACGCCCGAGGAACTGGGTCGCTACCGCAAGTACCCGATGACCGGCGAGTCGGCCCTGCTTCCCCTGACCGACCTGCACAACGTCGCCCATCTGGTGCGTTCGCACCAGGAGCGCTTCGATGGCCGGGGCTTCCCCGACGGCCTGGCCGGCCTGCAGGTACCGGTGGCAGCTCAGGTCGTCGGCATCGCCGTGACCTACCAGAACCTGCTGGACGGACGCGCCTCGCCGCGCCGCCACAGCCCTGACGACGCACGAGGCATGCTCACAGGCATGGCAGGGGCGCGCTACGCTCCGGCCGTGGTTCAGGCCCTGCTCAAGGTGCTCAACACCGCGCCGGAGCCTGCGGCGGCGACCGACCGGGAGCTTGGCTTGCATGAGCTGCAGGCCGGCATGGTGCTCTCACGCGACCTGCTGAGCCCCCACGGCATGCTGCTGCTGGCCAAGGGCCATGTGTTCAGCGCCCGCGTGATCGAGCAGCTGCGGGACCTGGCTCAGCGGCACGACCAGAAACTGCGGCTGCACGTCGAGCTCGCCTCCATCCCGGTCGCAGAACCCGCCTGATCCGAGGAGCCGTCATGCCTGAACGCATCCTGCTGGTCGACGACGAACCCCATGTGCTGGCCTCGCTGCAGCGGCTGCTGCGGCAGGAACGGCCTGCGCTGAAGGTCGAATGCTTCAGCGATCCCGCTGAAGCGCTCGCCCGCAGCCGAGAGATGAGCTTTGCGCTCGCCCTGTCCGACTACCGCATGCCAGGCATGGACGGCGTGGAGCTGCTGGAGCAACTTCGCCAGATCCAGCCGGACTGCGTGCGCATGATCCTGTCGGCCTACGCCGACTTGAATGGCCTGCTCGATGCGATCAATCGTGCCCGCATCGCCAGCTTCGTGGCCAAGCCCTGGTTCGATGACGCGCTGCTGCGCAACCTGGATGAACTGCTGAGCGAGCGCCGCCGTGGGATCGAGACGCGCGAGCTGGCCGAACTCGAGCGCTTGCGCCAGGGCGCAATGAGCCCGCAGGCCTACGAACTCGCCCGGCTGGAACGGCTGGAGCCTGGCATCACCCATGTCGACTGGGGCCCGAACGGCGAGGTCCTGCTCACACCACTGGACGTGGTCCCATCATGAGCGGCCGCCCCCACCTTCAGGCGGAAGCCGCCCTGCCCGCCAGCCTGACCCAGGCCCTGTCGGCCGTCAGCATGCCGGTGCTGGCCCATGCCGGCCACAGCCTGCTGTTTGCCAACGAGGCCATGCTGCGGTTGCTCGGCGTCAGTGCCGAGATGCTCGGGCTGATGAGTCACGAGGCCTGGGCCACCGAGGAAGACCGCGAACGGCTGAAGACCTACGGCGAACGCTGCCTGCGCGAGGACGGCGACCTGCCGGCGCTGGAATTGCGGGCACGGGCCGCCCATGGCACGGAGCGTCAACTGGAGATCACCGCCCGCTGCCTGAAGCTGGACGACGGCCGGCGCATCGCCGTGCTGAGCTGCCAGGACCTGAGCGACATGCAGCACGTGCAGCACAGCCTGCTGCAGGTGGGGCGGGTGCTGCACCAGATCATCGAGAACGGCCCGGTCGCCACCTTCGTGATCGACGCTGAGCACCGCATCACGCACTGGAATGCCGCCTGTGCACGGCTCAGCGGCAAGTCGTCGGGCGAGATGCTGGGCCGCACCGAGGCCTGGCGGGGCTTCTACCCGCAGGCCCGGCCGCTGCTGGCCGACCTGATCGTGGACGGCGAGGTGGAGGCGCACCGCCGCCTGTTCCCAAGCAACAGCCTGCGCGAATCCAAGATCGGCCCTGGCTCCTACGAGGCCGAGGAGCAGGTCGAGCTGAACGGCCAGCTGCGCTGGATCTTCGCCAGCGCCACGCCCCTGCTGGACATCGAAGGCCGCATGATCGGCGCGGTCGAGACCCTGCTCGACATGAGCGAGCGGCGCAATGCCGAGGAAGCCTTGCGCAGGCACCAGACGGAGCTGGAAGCCATCGTCCAGGAGCGCAGCCGCGCCTTGCACGATACGCACCAGGAGCTCGATGCCCTGCTGCACAACGCCGAGGTGGGCATCGTGGCCAGCTCGCACGCGCAACTCGTAACCTTCAATCGCAATTTCGCCCAGATGTTCGAACTGGGCGACGCACCGGTCGGGCAACTCACCGCACGCGACTTCTTTCCTGATGACGCGGCCTACCTGGAGCTCAGCCAGGCCGTGGCACGGGCCCTGCGCAGGGGTGAATCCCTGCACTACGAAACCACGCTGGTGACCCGCACCGGGCGCCGCCGCTGGGTGCAGATGACGGCCTACAGCGCCAGCCCCGAGGCCCCGATGGAGAAGGTGTGGTGGCTGATGCAGGACCGCAGCGAATACATGCGGGCACAGCAAGAGCTTGTCGAGAACTTCCAGGCGCTCAAACGCATTAATGCGCGGCTGGAGGAGGCTCAGAACCAACTGCTGCAATCCGAGAAGATGGCATCGATCGGACAGCTGGCGGCCGGCGTGGCTCACGAGATCAACAACCCCATCGCCTTCGTCAGCTCCAACCTGGCTTCGCTGCGGCGCTACGCGGAGCCGCTGCTGGCCCTGCTGCAAGCCTCCGGTGCTACACCGCTAGAGGACTTGCCGCCCGCCCTGCGGGAGCGGCTGCAAGCCATGGGTTCGGCCGACGACCGTGCCTTCCTGCTCGAGGACCTGCCGCAGCTGCTCAACGAGAGCCAGGACGGCCTTGACCGTGTGACCAAGATCGTCCACGACCTGAAGGACTTCTCGCGAGTCGACAACGCCGACTGGCAGGACGCCGATCTGAACCAGGGTCTCGAGTCCACGCTCAACGTCGTGATGAACGAGGTCAAGTACAAGGCTGAGATCGTCCGCCACTACGGCACGCTGCCGCGCGTGCGCTGCCTTGCTGGACAGCTGAACCAGGTCTTCATGAACCTGATCGTGAACGCCGCACATGCCATCGACGGCCGTGGTCGCATCACGCTCAGTACGCGAGCACAGGATGGCTGGGTCTGCATCGAGGTGGCAGACACCGGGCGCGGCATGTCAGCCGAGGTCCAGCGGCGCATCTTCGAGCCCTTCTACACGACCAAGCCGGTGGGCCAGGGCACGGGCCTCGGGCTGTCGCTGTCCTTCTCCATCATCAAGAAGCACGGCGGCCGCTTCGAGGTGGACTCGACACCGGGTGAGGGCAGCTGCTTCCGGGTCTGGGTTCCCGTCCAGGGACCGACAGCCGCATAAACTGCGGCGCCATGCGAGCCATCATCCTCGCGGCCGGGCGAGGTGAACGCCTGCGGCCGCTGACCGACACCACCCCCAAACCGCTGCTCCCCGTGCGCGGCAAGCCGCTGATCGAGTGGCACATCGAAGCGCTGGCGCGGGGCGGCGTGCGCGACATCGTCATCAACTGCGCCTGGCTGGAAGAACAGTTCCCGCTGGTCCTGGGCGACGGCAGCCGCTGGGGCCTGCGCCTGCACTACATCTTCGAGCAGCAGCGCTTCGGCGGCGCCCTCGAGACGGGCGGCGGCATCGCGACCGCCCTGCCGCTGCTGTGCGCCGACGGCGATGCGGCCTTCTGGGCCGTGTCGGGTGACATCCACATGCCAGGCTTCGAGTTCGATGCCGCAAAGGCCGCCCGCTTTGCCGCCTCGCCGCAACTGGCCCACCTGTGGATGGTGACGACGCAGGCTCAGCATCCGCAGGGCGATTTCGCCATTGATGCCGACGGCCATCTGCGCGCCGACGGCGAGCCCTTGCAGGTGTTCGCCAACATCGGCCTCTACAAGCCGGCGCTGTTCGACGTGATCCAGAGCGGCGAACGCCAGCGCATGCGCAAGGCGCTGGACCATGGCATCGCGCTAGGCCGCATCACGGCCGAGATGTACACCGGCCCCTGGGTCAACGTGGGAACACCGGAGCAGCTGGCTGCGCTGAACGCCTGAGCGGCAGATCCACTCAGGCGCTGCGCACGACGCGCAGCTGCGGGTCTTCCAGCCAGTCACCCGCCGGCGCGCGCACATGGCGTTGCAGCTCCGCCGCGCTGAGCTCTTCATCCACACCCAGCACGCCCACCCAGCGGTTGCGGCCAGCGCGCTTGGCGGCATAGAGCGCGCCATCGGCCAGCGCCACCACGCCGGCCCAGTCCAGCGCGCGCGGCTGTTTGCGCGACAGCGGGAAGACCGCGAAGCCGACCGAGCAGCTGCGCGAGACCTGCTTGCCATCGGGCAGCCGGAACGGGCGGTCGGCCACCATGGCGCGGGCCCGCTCGGCCAGCTCCAGTGCATGCTCGCGCGAGGCAGCGCGGGCCACGATCAGGAACTCCTCGCCGCCCCAGCGCACCAGGTAGTCGGCCTCGCGGAACACCGGCTGCAGGCGCTCGCGCATCTGCACCAGCACGGCATCGCCGCCGGCATGGCCGTGCTCGTCGTTGACCCACTTGAAGTGGTCGATGTCGACCAGGAAGAACACCAGGTCGGCGTCCTGCGGCTCGGCATGGCCGTGGGCCATGTCCTCGAAACGGCGCAGCGTCCAGGCCACGTCGGATTCGATGTGCTGGGTCAGGAAGCGGCGGTTGCGCAGGCCGGTCAGCGGGTCGGTCAGGCTGGACTCCTCCAGCGCGGCGCTCTTCTGCTGCAGCGTGGCCGAGAGGCTTTCCAGCTCGGCCGTGCGGCTGCGCACCATGCCCTCCAGCACCTGCTGACGGCGGCGCAGGTAGCCGGTGCGCAGCTGCACCACGGCCCACAGGCCCAGCAGGGCCAGCAGGATGAACAGCGCGCGTGCCCACCAGGTCTGCCACCACATCGGCAGCACCTCGAGCGGCAGGCTCAGCTCGTGGGGGCTCCAGGTGCCGCTGCGGTTGGTGGCGCGCACCTTCAGCGTGTAGCGGCCGGGGTTCAGGTTGCTGTAGCTGGCAACGCGGAAATTGGCGCCGGTGCTGATCCAGTCGGGGTCGTAGCCGTCCAGCCTGTAGCGGTAGCGCACGCGTGCCGGGTCGCTGTAATCGAGGGCTGCGAACTCGACGCTGAAACTGCGCTGGCCGGGTTTGAGCGCCAGACCCTCGGCCGCCTGGCCCAGGCCCTGACGGCGGCCGTCGACACGCAGCTCCGTCAGCACCACCGGCGGCTGGAAGCTCCAGCCATCGAAACGGTCCGGGTCCACCACCAGGAGGCCGCGGCTGCCGCCGAACAGCATGCGGCCGTCGCTGGTGGCGCTGTAGGCGCGGAACCAGCCGGTGCCGAAGTCCACGCCATCGGCAGCGGTCAGCTCGTAGACATGGTCCTTCTGCGGGTCGTAGACATGGTGCTGGGTCCAGAGGCGACCGCGGCCGTCCTGCATCAGGTTGGCACCGAAGGCGCGGCCGCCTATGCCATGGCGCTCGCTGATGCGCTCGAAGGCGGCGGTCTTGCCATCCCACTCCAGCATGCGGTGCAGGCCGATGGCCGTGTCCACCCAGAGCCGCTGCTCGCGATCCACCAACACGCCGACCACCGAGCTGTGGGCCAGGCCCTGACCGTTGCGCGCCTGGATGGCCAGCAGCTCACGTCCGCCGGGCGCGATGCGGAACAGGCCGTTCTCGGTGCCCACCCACTGGCCGCCGTCGGCGGCTTCGGCCAGCGCATTCACGTCGCCGCTCAGCGCGCGGCCGCCGGCGATGTGCAGGCGCTCCAGCGAGCCCTTGCCTCGCTCGAGCAGGTAGAGCCCGTCCTGCGTGGCGATCCACAGGCGGCCATCGCTGCTCGCCAGCATGCGCCGCACCCGGCCCTGGCCCGGCTTGTAGGTGTGCAGCACCTGGCGGCGGCTGGCGTCGAGCTGGTGCACGCCGGCATCGCTGCCCAGCCACACGGTGCCGTCCGGCGTCTGCGCGATGGCGCCTATGCGGCCATTGGGCAGCCCCCCGGGGCGCCCGGGCGCCGGCACCAGCGAGCCAGTCAGCCGCATCTCGCGGTCGAAGACGGCCACGCCTCGCTCGGTCGTGCCGACCCAGGTCTCGCCATCGGCCAGCTGCTTGACGCTGCGCACATTGGGATCGTCGAACACGCCGCCAAAGCCCTCGGCCTCGCGCCGCACCCAGATGCTGCGGTTGACCGGATCATGGCGTTGCAGGCCGCCGCCATAGCCGCCGACCCACAGCCAGCCGGAGCGGTCGCGCAGCAGCGAGCGCACCTCGTTGCCGGCCAGGCTGGCCGGGTTGCGCGGGTTGTGGCGCAGCACGCGCAGCAGCTGGCCGTTGCCCGTGCGCACCTCGATGCCGCCGGTGCGACCCACCCACAGCTCCTGCTCGTGCGCAGCGACGAAGCTGGCCACCGAGCCGCGTTCGCCCCCGCGATCCAGCAGCTGGTGCTGGCCCGTCGCGGGGTCCAGCAGCAGCAGATCGCCCTGCTGCGTGCCTATCCAGAGCTTGCCGTCCTCGGCTTCATGCAGTGCGTAGACGATGCGCTCGGCCAGCGGCTCGCCGGGGCCCGACAGCACCGGCTCGAACTGCTCGCTGCCGGCCTTGCGCCGGGCCAGCCCACCCCAGCTGCCGACCCACAGCGTGCCGGCCTTGTCGACCAGCAGGGTCTGCACGCGGTCGTCGGGCAGGCGGCCCGGCTGGCTGCCGTGGCGGTGGTGACTGAAGCGGCCACTGGCGGGGTCGAAGCGGTCCAGGCCACCGCCTATGGTGCCGATCCAGATGCCGCCGTCGGCGCCTTCAGCCAGGGCACGGATGGTGCCGGGCGCCAGGCTGTCCGCCTTGTCGCCGTCGTTGCGGAAGACCTGCACCTGCTCGCTGGCCGGGTCGTAGACGCCGAGGCCTTCGGACTCCGTGCCAATCCAGAGCCGGCCGTCCCGCGCCGCCAGCAGAGCGCGCACAAAACCGAGGCCCTTGCCGGCCTTGTCGCCATCGCTGCGCAGCTGCACGCGGAAGCTGTAGCCGTCATAGCGCACCAGGCCGGCGCCCGTACCTATCCAGAAGAAGCCGTATTTGTCTTGCGCCAGCGCGGCCACCACGCCGGACGGGATGGCACTGCCCTGGCCTATCGACTCGAAGCGCGGTTCGCCGAGCAGCCCCGCCGGGGCTGCCGAAGCCGGGCGAGCAGCCGCCAGCAGCAGCAAGATCAGGACAGCAGCAAGGAATCGAAGCATCGCGACCATGGTAGCCGAGCGCCATGACCTGCCCAAGCCGGCCAGTGGGCATCGTGCCTCGGCAATCAGGATCGCAGCGTGTGCGTGCCTGCCGCGTCCAGCAGCGCCTGGGCTGGCCGCTCTTGGGGCAGGTCCATGCTCAGCACGCCGGTCCAGGCATTGCGGCCGCGCGACTTGGCGTCGTAGAGGCCCGCGTCGGCCAGCTTGACGGCCTCGTCCCAATCGACCGCGCGCGGCTGCCGCGGGTCCGGCGGGAAGGCCGCGAACCCGAGGGAGCAGGTGCACGCCAGCTCACGCCCCTCGCCGATCTGGAAGGGCTTGCCGGCCACGGCGGCACGGGCCCGTTCGGCCAGCTCGGCCGCATGGGCCCGGTCCGTGCCACGGGCCACGATCAGGAACTCCTCGCCGCCCCAGCGCACCAGAAAGTCCACATCGCGGAACACCGGCTGCAGCCGCTCGCGCATCTGCTGGATCACCGCGTCGCCGGCCGCATGGCCCTGGCGGTCGTTGACCTGCTTGAAGTGGTCGATGTCGACGAGGAAGAAGATCAGGTCAGCATCGGTCGGCGCCGGCCCGCCCTGGCGCGCCTGCTCCTCGAAGCGGCGCTGGGCGAGGCTCACGTCGGCGGCGATGTGCTGGGTCAGGAAGCGGCGGTTGCGCAGGCCGGTCAGCGGATCGGTCAGGCTGGATTCCTCCAGCTCCTGCGTGCGCTCGCGCACCTTGGCCTCCAGCTCGGCCTGGCGCCGCACCAGCTGGCGCGTGCGCGCATGGATGACGCTCAGCACCAGGGCCAGACCGCCGATGCCAAAGAGCAGGCGCGCCCACCAGGTCTGCCACCAGGTCGGCAGCACGCGCACCGGCAGCGACAGCTCCTGCGAGCTCCAGACGCCGTTGCGGTTGCTGCCCTGCACATGCAGCCGGTAGTTGCCGGGCGAGAGGTTGCCGTAGCTGAGCACGCGCGCACTGGCGCCGGCCTCGGTCCAGTCGCTGTCTTCGCCGTCCAGGCGGAAGCGGTAGCGGTTGCGCGTGGGGCTGCTGAAGTCCAGCGCCGCGAACTCCAGCGTGAAGCCGCGCTGACCCGGCAGCAGGCGCAATTCATCCTGCGGCAAGGGCGCCGGGCGGCCGTCGATGCGCAGTTCGGTCGGCACCACGGGCGGCTCGTAGCGCCAGGGCTTGAAGCGCACCGGATCGACGACCAGCACGCCATGGCTGCCGCCGAACAGCAGTTGGCCGTCCGGCAACCGGGCATGGCTGCGGAACCAGCCGGTGCCTATGTCCACACCATCGGCCGCCGTGAACAGGTAGTGCGTGCCGTTCTGCGGATCGACGTAGCCGCGGTGGGTCCAGAGGCGGCCTTGTGCGTCGATTTGCAGATTGGCGCCGAACTCCTTGGCCTCCAGCCCGAGGCGCCGGCCTATGGCCTCGAAGCGCGGCGCGTCGGCGTCGGCCCCGGCGGTCTGGAAGAGGCCGCCATTGGTATCGACCCAGAGCCGCTGCTGACCATCCAGCAGCAGGCCCAGCACCGGCGCGGGCGGCGCCTGCTCGGCTCCCGCGCCAAGCGGGCTCAGCGCCGCCGCGCCGCGTGCCAGGCTGAACAGGCCGGCATCGCTGCCAACCCAGAGCCGGCCCTCGGGCGTCTCGGCCAGCGCATTGACGTTGCCGAACAGCGGTTTGCCCCCCTGCAACAGCACGCGCTGCGGCGTTGCTTGCGGGCCTGCCAGGCGGTAGAGGCCGTCCTGCGTGGCGATCCACAGCAGGCCATCGCGGCCGGCCAGCAGGCGGCGGATGCGACTGGGGCTGACCTGCCATTGGCGCAGCAGGCGCTGGCGGGCGTCGAACAGGTTCAGCTGACCGTCGGAGGCCACCCAGATGCGGCCGGCCGCATCCTCGGCCATCGCGCCGACCATGCCATGCGTGAGGCCCGGCTGCCCGTCAGCGACGGGCCGGATCGCGCCGCGCAGCTGCAGGTGTTCATCCAGCACGGCCACGCCGGCCTTGGTGGTGCCGAGCCAGACTTGCCCGTTCTGCAGCACCAGGATGCTGCGCACGTCGGCCTCGGCCAGCACGCTGCTCGCATCGGGCTCGGCTCGTCGCACCCACAGGCCGGCATCGACGGCGCTGTAGCGTTGCAGGCCACCGCCAATGCTGCCCACCCACAGGCCGTCGGCGCGGTCGCGCAAGAGGGTCACGACCTCGTTGTTCTGCAGGCCCCAGGGCTTGCGCACATCGCGCTGCAGGCGCTGCAGCAAGCGGCCGTCAGCCAGGCTGCGCAACTCGAGGCCGCCGGAGCGGGCGAGCCAGGCCGTGTGCTCATCGCGCGGCTCCATCGCATAGACCGAGCCCTGGCCATGGCGCTCCAGCCAGCGGCCGCTCTGGCCATCGGCGGCGATGGCGAACAGGCCCCCATCGACCGTGCCGGCCCAGAGCCGGCCGTCGCCGGCATGGCCCAGCATGGACACCAGCTGGCCCGCCAGGCCGCTGCCGGCTTCGCCGAAGCGCGGCTCACAGCGGTCTTCGCGGCAATGGGCCAGTCCGTTCCAAGTGCCGACCCAGAGCTCGCCCCGGCCGTCCAGGCGCAGCGATTGCACGCGGTCGTCGGGCAGGCTGCCATCGGCACGCCGGTAATGGTGGAAGCGCCGGCTCGCCGGGTCGTAGCGGTCCAGGCCACCGCCCTGCGTGGCGATCCAGATCTGGCCGCGGCGGTCCTCGATCAGGGCGCGCACCGAGCCGGCGCTCGGGCCCTCAGGGTTGGCGGGGTCGTGGCTGAACAAGGTCCAGCGGCCGGTGGCGGGATCGAGCCGGCCGAGGCCCATGCCGTCGCGCCCCACCCACAGGCTGCCATCGCGGGCGGCCAGGATGGCGCGCACCAGGGCCCCGCTCTTGGCCTGGCCGGCCGCCAGCGGGAACGGGCGCAATTGATAGCCGTCAAAGCGCAGCAGGCCGGCGCTGCCGCCGACCCAGACGAAGCCGCGCCCATCCTGGGCCAGTGAATTGACGATGCCGTCGGTGATGCTGCCGGCATCGCCGATGCTTTCGAAGCGGGGCTCGTTCAGCGAATTGGGAGTGGCGGCGCCTCGGGCCGGGGTGGCCCCGGCGGCCAGCAGCAGGAGCAGGAAAGGGGCAAGGGCGGAAGGCAAACGCATAGAGGCAAGACAGGACCGGCCGCCATGCTAAGCGCTGGCCGATGCGGCACCGGGCGAGCAACGCCCGGTGCTGTGCGCTTCTTGACGCTCAGGCGGCCAGCGGCTTGGTCAGCGCATCGATGCGGGCCAGCACTTCCGGCGTCAGGCGCGGGGTCAGGGCCAGGGCGCCCAGGTTGTCCTGCAGCTGAGCGAGCTTGCTGGCTCCGAGGATGACGGTGGAGACATGCGGGTTCTTGTTGGCCCAGGCAATGGCCAGCTGGGCCACATTGCCACCGAGTTGATCGGCGATCTTGGCCAGTTCGACGACGGCCGCGTTCTTGGCCGGGTCGGTCAGGCCTTCGCGCAGGAAGGCCATGTTCTCCATCGCGCCGCGGCTGTCAGCCGGGATGCCGTCCTTGTACTTGCCGGTCAGGAGGCCCGAGGCCAAGGGGCTCCAGGTGGTGAGGCCGAGGCCCAGGTCTTCGTAGAGGCGGGCATATTCCTGCTCGACCTTGCGGCGGCAGAACAGGTGGTACTGCGGCTGTTCCATCACCGGCTTGTGCAGGTGGTGGCGCTCGGCGATTTCCCAGGCGGCACGGATGTCCGAAGCGCTCCATTCGCTGGTGCCCCAGTACAGCGCCTTGCCCTGCGTGATCATGTCGCTCATCGCGCGCACCGTTTCCTCGATGGGCGTGTGCGGGTCGGGGCGGTGGCAGTAGACGAGGTCGATGAAGTCCAGCTGCATGCGCTTGAGCGAGCCATCGATGGCCTGCATCAGGTATTTGCGGTTCAGCGTGTCCTTGCGGTTGGTCGTGGTGTTGCTCTCGCGGCTGAGGCCCCAGAAGAACTTGGTCGAGACCACATAGTCCAGGCGGTTCCACTTGAGCGCCTTGAAGGCCTCGCCCATCACGACCTCGCTCTGGCCTTGTGCGTAGACCTCGGCGTTGTCGAAGAAGTTCACGCCGGCATCAAAAGCCGCGGCCAGCATCTCGGTGGCGGCCTTGGTATCGACCTGGTTGTGGTACGTGACCCAGGAGCCCAGCGAGAGCTCGGAGACTTGCAGGCCGCTGCGGCCCAGACGACGGTATTGCATGGTGGATGCTCTTTGACTGCGGGAGAAGCGGGCAAGCGTAGCGCAGACCGGCCGCTATAGTCTTTTGCATGAGCAATACCCCGCCGCTGCCCTCGCTGAAATTGGCCGTCATCGGCGCAGGCCCCGCCGGCCTGACGCTGGCCCTGCATGCGGCCCGCAGCCTGCCGCAGGCGCAGATCAGCCTCTTCGATGCCCGCCCGGCAGACCGCGATGTGTCGGGCGATCCGCGCACGATCGCGCTGTCGCTGGGCAGCGTGCAGCTCCTGCAACGACTCAAGGCCTGGCCGGTCGAGCTGGCCCAACCCATCCTGCAAGTGCATGTCAGCCAGGCGCCACCCACGCTGCGCGACATGCCGGCCGTGCGCATCACGGCTGCCGAGCAGGGCGTGGATCAGCTGGGCGCGGTGCTGCACTACGGCCAGTTGGTGGCGCCACTGCAGGCTGCCTGGATGGCAGCGGCGGCGGCCGAGCCCGAGCGACTGCTCACGCGCTTCGGCGCGCCGGTGACGGCGGTCAAGGCGGTAGACGGCGGCGTTGAAGTCGATGCCGGCATCGCCGAGTCCTACGACCTCGCCGTGGTGGCCGAGGGCGGCGTCTTCGCTGACCAGGCACGCAAATCCTTCGCGCATGACTACCAGCAGAACGCCTGGGTCGGCACGGTCACCTTGAGCGACCAGAGCCCCGTCGGCGTGGCCTACGAACGCTTCACGCGCAACGGCCCGCTGGCCCTGCTGCCCCTGCGCCCGCGCGACGGCCAGCGCCGTGCGGCCCTGGTCTGGTGCCTGCCACAGGACGAGGACGATGTGGCCGGCCTGAGCGACGCGCAGCGCCTCACCGTCATCAACCAGCTGCTGGCCGACGAGGTCGGGCCGCTGCAGGCGATCAGCCCGCTCAAGTGCTTCCCGCTTGGCCTCAATGCCGAGCGCACCCTGGTCGAAGGCCGCAGCATCCGCATCGGCAACGCAGCCCAGACCCTGCACCCGGTCGCCGGCCAGGGGCTGAACCTGGGCCTGCGCGATGCCTGGAGCCTGGTCGATGCGCTGCGCCGCTCGAACGACATCGACGCGGCGCTGAGAAGCGTCGAATGGCAGCGCGCCCCCGACCGCTGGAGCACCATCGTCAGTACCGACTTCCTGGCCCGCACCTTCAGCTGGCGCTGGCCGGGCCTGCCGGCCGCACGAGCCCTCGGCCTGGCGGCACTGCAGTCGCTGCCGCCGCTGAAGAAGGCCTTGGCAAGACAGATGATGTTTGGGCGGCGCTGAGCAGCGACGGGCCGCGCACAAGGAGGGCAGACCCTTCCGCCCAGGGCCTTCGCGCTCCGGCAGAATCCAGCGATTCCTGCTCCACCGCACGCACCCATGCCCGCAGCCCTGCCCACCCCGCGCTTCAACGAGTTCTACCGCTACGACGCGCTGACCCAGCTCCTGTTCGAGTACGCGGAAGCGCGGCCGAATCTGGTCTCCGTGCGCTCCATCGGCAAGAGCTTCGAGGGCCGCGACATCTGGCTGCTGGTGCTGACCAACACCGCCACCGGCGCCGACGTGGACAAGCCGGCCTTCTGGCTGGACGGCAACATCCACGCGGCCGAGCTGACCGCCTGCACCACCTGCCTGTACTACCTGCACCAGCTGCTGCGCGACCACGGCAACGACGCTGCCATCACCCAGCTGCTCGACACCCGCACCCTCTACATGGTGCCGCGCCTCAACCCCGACGGCGCCGAGCTGGCCCTGTCGGACCGGCCGCGCCACATCCGCAGCTCGACCCGGCCCTACCCCTACGACGAAGAGCCGGTCGAAGGCCTGACGGTCGAGGACATCGATGGCGACGGCCGCATCCTCACGATGCGCATCCCCGACCCGCATGGCGGCTACAAAAAGCATGCGGGCGACCCGCGCCTGATGGTGCCGCGCGAGCCGGGCGAGTTCGGCGGCGAGTACTACCGACTGATGCCCGAGGGCTTCATCAAGGCCCACGACGGCCTGACCGTGGTCGTCAACAAGGACCGCGAAGGCCTGGACCTGAACCGCAACTTCCCGAGCGACTGGCGCCAGGAATACAAGCAGCTGGGCGCCGGCCCCTACCCGACCAGCGAGCCCGAGGTGCGGGCCATGGTGGACTTCGTCGCCACCCATCCCAACATCGGCGCCGCCATCAGCTTCCACACGCACAGCGGCGTGATCCTGCGGCCCATGGGCACACAGAGCGACGAGGACATGATCCCCGAGGACCTCTGGACCTACCAGCGCTTCTCGGCCCTCGGCGAGAAAGCCACCGGCTACCCGGCCATCAGCATCTGGCACGACTTCCGCTACCACCCCAAGGAAGTCATCACCGGCACGCAGGACTGGATGTACGAGCACCTGGGTGCGCTGTTCTGGGTGGTGGAGCTGTGGTCGCCGGCGCGCGAGGCCGGCATCGCGAACACCAAGTGGATCGACTGGTACCGCGACCACCCGGCCGAGGACGACCTGAAGCTGATCCAGTGGAGCGACGAGCAATGCGACGGCCAGGCCCATGTGGACTGGCGGCCCTTCTTCCATCCGCAGCTCGGCGCGGTCGAGATCGGCGGCTGGGACAAGATGAACTACTGGCGCAATCCGCCGCCCGCCTTGCGCGAGCGCGAGGCGGCGCGCTTCCCGGCCTGGCTGACGCAGATTGCCCTCTCGCTGCCCAAGCTGGAGCTGGTCCGCACCGAGGTGCGGGCCCTCGGCCCCGACACCTGGCGCGTGCGCCTGGCCGTGGCCAACAGCGGCTACCTGCCGGCCTATGTGACCAAGCGCGCGCTGGAGCGCAAGGTGGTGCGCGGCGTGATGTTCGACATCCACCTGCCGGCCAATGACCCCGAGGTCAGCCTGATCAGCGGCAAGGAGCGCCTGGAAGGCCCTCAGCTGGAAGGTCATGCGCCCAAGCAAAGCCAGCTCGCCTTCATCGGCACCCGCGAAGTGACGGCCGACCGTGCCGTGGCCGAATGGGTGCTGCGCGCGCCGGTCGGCACGCGGCTCACGCTGACGGCCAGCGCGGAGCGCGCTGGAACGATACGGACCGAGGTGGTGCTGGACTGAGGGCCATGCGCGAAGACAAGCCGTTCAGGCCCTTGGCCGCATTGCTGATTCGCAGGATCCTGGTCTGGGCCCTGCTTGCGACGCTGGCTTTTGCTGCGCTGCAGGCCTGGCTGACCTACCGGGCTGTCGAACAGAGATTCGTCGATACGTTTCGCAGCGTAGGCTCGTACACCGCGGAGACTCTGACGCCGCTCGTCTGGCGAATCCACGACGACCTGGCTCAAAGCATGCTGGATGCGTTGGCAAAGAATCCCATGGTGGGCTACGTCGAGGTGAGAGAAAACTCAGAGGGAACCGGAAGGGTGTTTGCCAAGAGCGGCGACGGGAGCAACACGGATCGTGGCATTGAACTGAGCTTCAGCATCATGGCGCCGTATCCAACAGAGCACGCGATTGGGCAATTGAGGCTGGTCATGAGCAAAGCCGCGTTGCTGGCGGAGGTCTGGAAGAGCGTGGGGGTCGTCGTACTGCAGTGTGCTGCCATGACGGCACTGCTGGTCGCTGCCGTACTCGCTCTGCTCCAACGAAATTTGCTGAGGCCGATGGCGCAGCTCGGCGAGTTCGTCACCAAGCTCGATGCCAACAACCTGAGCGCGCCGCTGGCCATCCGGCGCAGCAGCTCGGCAACTCGCGACGAACTCGACCTCGTGGTCGACGGCTTTCAGACACTGCAGGGCCGCATTGCCAGTCACGTGGACACCCTGTCCGAGCAAGTGGCCGACCGGACCGCCCACCTGCAACGTGCGCTGGACAGCCTGAAGGTCTTGTCAACGACCGATGCGCTGACCGGCTGCTACAACCGCCTGCACTTCGGCGAGCGCTTTCCGCAGGAGCTGGCGCGCGCGCTGAGGTACGGGCGGCCGCTGTCGACCATCTTCTGCGACGTGGACCGCTTCAAGTCGGTGAATGACACCCATGGCCACGCGGTCGGCGATCAGGTGCTGCGAGCCGTCGGCCTGCGACTGCGCGAATCGCTGCGCTCCAGCGGCGACTGGGTGGTCCGCTATGGCGGCGAGGAGTTCGTCCTGGTGCTGCCGGAGACCAGCCTGGTCCAGGCCAGCCAGTTGGCCGAGCGGATACGGCAGGCCGTGGCCGAGCAGGTCCGCATTCCCTTGGCCGACGGCTCGGAACTTTGCGTGACCGTGAGCTTCGGCGTTGCCGAGCAGCATCCGAGCGACGACGGCGAGTCCCTGCTCAAGCGCGCCGACCATTGGCTCTTCGAAGCCAAGCGCTGCGGCCGCAATCAGGTTCAGCCGGTCCTGTAGCGGCCGGCTGGAAGAAGCTCACTCGTCCTCTTTCTCGGCCAGGCCCTGCTCCTTCGCCGCCTGCATGGCCTCGCGCCAGACATGGGCCGGCACGAAGCTCTGCAGCTGCTCCAGCGCGCGCTCGATCAGCTCGTCATGCAGCTCGTGGCCGATGCCGGGGAGGATGTCGGCGGTGACATCGGCACCCAGCTGCACCAGTCGCTGGGCGGCCGTGACCTGGTCCTGGCTGGGCAGCACGCCGTCCTGCAGGCCGTGCAGCAGATGGACGCTGACCTGCGCCGGCGCATGGCCCGGCATGGTGGCGTAGCCGCCGCTGAAGGCCAGCACACGGCCCACCAGCGCCACCTCGACCTGCACCGCCTCCAGCGCCAGCACCGCGCCCTGCGAGAAGCCGGCCAGGGCCACGCGTTGCCAGGGCAGCTCGAACTGCGCCGCCCAGCTGCGCACGGTGGCGATGAAGTCGGGCAGTGCGGCGTCAACGCGCGCCGCGTGGTTGTCGTCATTGGCACCGACCAGCGAATACCACTGCCAACCACTGCCGCCGCCGGGAATGGCGTCGTAAGGCTCAGGGCCATTCAGCGACAGCACGGCCGCCTGCGGGTACTGCGTGTGCAAGGCCTGGGCCAACGGCCGCATCTGCGCGGCATCGGCGCCAGCGCCATGCAGCAGCAGGAACAGCAGATCGGGCTTGCCCTCGGCCGGCAGCAGGGCCAGGGCCTGGGAGCGATGGGTGTCGTCAGCGGTGCTCATGGCACGGATTCTCGCTTGCAGCGCCGGCCGACGCTGCTGCTTTGAGCGCCGTCAAGCCCGCGCAAGCCAGGGGCGTCACCATGAACGCCCTCAACGGTGAGGAATTCCGTCATGCCCATCAAGCGTCGCCCGCTGCTGCTGCTGCCACTGGCCCTGGCGGCCTGCCAGGACGCAGCCACGCCGCTGAAGCTGGGTTTTCTGGGCGGGCTGTCCGGCCGTGTGGCAGACCTCGGTGATGCGGGCCGCAATGGCGCCCTGCTGGCCGTTGAACAGTGCAATCAGGCCGGCGGCCTGCAGGGCCGGCCGGTGGAGCTGCTGATTGCCGACGACGAGCAGAACGAAGAAGCGGCACGGCGCGGCATTGAAACGCTGCGTCAGGCCGGCGCCCGGGCCGTGATCGGCCCGCTGACCAGCTCCATGGGCGTGGCCGTGCTGCCGCTGATCAACCAGCACCAGTTGCTGACCCTCAGCCCCACCATCACCTCGACGGAGCTGTTCGGCCTGGACGACTACCTGATGCTGGTGGCGCCGCCGGTGAGCGAGAACTGCGCGCGCAGCGCTGCCCACCTGCATGCCAAGGGCCTGCGGCGCGCTGCCGTGGCCTATGACCTGGGCAACCGCAGCTACACCGAGGACTGGCTGCGGCACTTCAGCAAGTCCTTCGCCGCCCTCGGGGGCAGCGTGGTGGGCCAGGCTTCGTTCCGTGCCGGCGAGAGCTATGGCGACGTGGTGGGCCGCTTGCTGGCCAGCCAGCCCGACCTGCTGATGTTTGCCGCCAATGCGCTGGATACGGTGCGCCTGACCCAGGCCGCACGCAACCAGGGCGCCACGCAGGCGATCAGCGCCGCCTCCTGGGCCGCCACCGAGAGCCTGCTGCAGCTGGGCGGGCGCACGGTCGAGGGCATCAGCCTGCCGCAGTACTTCGACAGGGATGACCGTTCGCCCCGCTACCTGGCCTTTGCCGAGGCCTACCGCCAGCGCTTCAAGCAGGAGCCCGGTTTTGCCAGCGTCGCCGCGCATGACGCCACCCGTGCGCTGCTCAGCGTGCTGGCCAGCGGCTCGGGCGCGGCGCTCAAGGCCGCCCTGCTGGCCGGCCAGCGCTTCGAGGGCCTGCAGGCCAGCTTCAGCTTCGACCGCTTCGGCGACGCCCAGCGCAAGACCCACATGACCGAGGTGCGCGACGGCCGCTTCGTGCGACTGCCGTGAAAGGGCCGTCCTGGCCCCGCATCGAGCTGCGCCTGCGCACCTCGCTGATGCTGCTGATGGTGCTGGCGGCGGCGCTGACCTTCGGCCTGGTCGGCGGGGCCATCCTGTCGTTGCGCCTGCCCCAGGTCGAGCTGCGGGCGCAGGAGCAGCTGCGCGCACGCGCGCTCAGCACCGCCCGCCTGCTGGACCTGGACCTCTCCGGCATCGAGGCGCAACTGCGACCGCTGAGCCACCTGCTGGCCAGTGCCGCCGCCGATCCGCAGCCGGTGCTGGATGCACTGACCCGCGCCGACAGCCCCTTCGTGGCCGTCTTCCTGCTCGAGGCCAGCGGCCGCGTGCAATCGCTGGGGCTGCGCGATGGCCGCGCCGAGACCCGGGGCGAGTTGCGCGGCGCGGATTTCTCCGGCAACCCGCTGTTCCGAGCCATGCAGGAGCGTGGCAGCGCCGGCAACGGCGCGCTGTGGAGCGACAAGTACCTGTCGACGCTGGCCGGCACCACCACGGTGGCCCTGGCCCTGCCGGTGGACCGCCGCCTGCTGATTGCCGAGCTCGACCTGGGCCGCATGCTGACCAAGCTGGAGCATGCGTCCAAGGAGGCCGAGGCCGAGGTCTTGATCGTCGACGGCCGGGGCCAGTGGCTGGCCTCCACCCGCAGCGCCTTCAGCAGCACCGAGCGCCACCTGAACTACGCCAACATGGCCAGCGTACAGGCACTCGACCGGGGCGAAGCCGGGCCCGGCCGGGAGATGCTGTTCGGCGAGACGCGCCTCATCAGCGCCGTGCGGCCGGCCTTGCTGGGCTGGAGCATCATCGCCAGCGCGCCGGCCGGCTGGGGCCAGTACTCCTACCGGGTCACCGTCCTGCTGGTGCTGGCCGGCTTCGGCGGCGCGCTGGCCATCAGCATGCTGCTGGCGCCCTGGTTTGCCACGCTGTTCACGCGGCCGGTGCAGGCCCTGATCGCGCGTGCGCACGCAGTGGCCGACGGCGACTACCTCGGCGCATGGCCGGGCCGGGGTCCGATCCGCGAGCTCAACCAGCTCGGTGCCGACCTGGCCCGCATGGTCAAGACCATACAGACCCATGGCGAGCGGCTGCGCGCCACGCTGGACAGCGCGCCGGCCGTGTCGGTGCAGTGGTACAGCCCGGACGGCCGCGTGCTGTACTGGAACCAGGCCTCGGAGTCCATGTACGGATACAGCGCGAGCCAGGCCCTGGGCGCCGAACTGCGCGAGCAGCCCTTGATGTACCTGGACGGCGCCCAGGTGCAGGCCTTCCTGGACATCCTGGCCACACTGGACCGCGACGGCGGCAACTTCGGGCCAGCCGAGTTCGAGCTGCGGCACCGCGACGGCCAGCCCGTCCATGTGCTGGCCTCGGTGTTCGCCGTGCCGGGGGAGCGCGGCCAGAAGGTCTTCGTCTGCATGGACGTGGACATCACGGCCGCCAAGCGCAACGAGGCCGAGATCCTGCGCCTCAACCAGGGCCTGGAGGCCCGTGTGGCCGAGCGCACCGAAGCGCTGACCGCCGCGAACGAGGAGCTGCAGACCACCATCGAGTACCTGAAGGCCACGCAGCAGCAGCTGGTGCGCTCCGAGAAGCTGGCCGCCCTCGGACGCCTGGTGGCCGGCGTGGCCCATGAGCTGAACACCCCGCTGGGCAACGGCCTGATGGTGATCACCACGCTGCGCGAGAGTCTGCGGGCCCTGCAGGCCGAAATGAGCCAGGGCCTGCGGCGCAGCACGCTGGACAGCTTTGTGGCGCAGGCCGAGCAGGGCAGCGACATCGCCGAGCGCAACCTGCGCCGCGCCGCCGAGCTGGTGGCCAACTTCAAGCAGGTGGCGGTGGACCAGACCAGCGCGCAGCGCCGTCAGTTCACGCTGAAGGAGATCGTCGGCGAAGCCTTGCTGATGCTGAGTCCGACGACGCGCAAGACGCCGCACCGCCTGCGCACCGTGCTGGCGGAGAACATCTCGATGGACAGCTACCCCGGCGCCCTGGTCCAGGTGCTGAGCAACCTGGTTGAGAACGCGCTGGTGCACGGCCTCGCTGAATGCGCCGAGGGCGAGATCCTGATCTGCACCGAGGCCGGCGCACCCGGCCAGGCCCGCATCGTGATCAGCGACAACGGCTGCGGCATCCCGCCCGAACACCTGGGCCGCATCTTCGACCCCTTCTTCACCACGCGCATGGGACGCGGCGGCTCGGGCCTCGGGCTCCATGTGGTGCACGAGCTGGTCGGCAGCGTGTTAGGGGGCCGAATCAGCGTCTACAGTTCACCGGGCGCAGGCGCCCGGTTCGTGATCGAGCTACCGCTTGCCGCTCCGTTGCAGGTAACGCAGCCGGGTGATCTCTGAACGGGGGTCCTGCCGCCGGCTTGATCCACATCATTCGCCAAGTCGCGCAACAGGCCAGGATGAGATCATCGGCGTCGTAGGCCCCTAACCAGCTCAGCTCGTGAATGAGGATGCCATGCAGACCAACACCGAACCCGAGGTGCCCCTGCCCCTCACCGTGCTCGTCGTCGACGACACCGGCGAGAACCTCAGCATCATCGGGCAGCTGCTGCGCCCCCACTACCGCGTGCGGGTGGCCAACTCGGGCGCGCATGCGCTGGTGGCGGCTGCCGGCGAGCCCCGGCCCGATCTGATCCTGCTCGACGTGATGATGCCGGAGATGGACGGCCACGAAGTGCTGCGCCGCCTGCGCGCCCAGCCTTCCACCGCGGACATCCCGGTGATCTTCGTCACTGCGCTGGACGCTGACGAGGACGAGGAGATCGGTCTGGCCCTTGGGGCCGTGGACTACGTCACCAAGCCGATCAAGCCGGCCCTGCTGCTGGCCCGGGTCAAGGCCCACCTGGAGCTCAAGCGCTGGCGGGACTGGCTGAGCAACAAGAACGCCGAACTGGATGCCGAGGTGCATAGGCGCATGCTCGAGAACGAGCTGATCAAGGAGGTCAGCCTGCATGCCCTGGCCCTGCTGGCCGAGAAGCGCGACAACGAGACGGGCAACCACCTGCATCGCACCCAGTCCTACGTGAGCGTGCTGATACGCGCGCTGCGCAAGCATCCGCGCTTCGAGGCCGCGCTGGCCAACCCGATGGACTGCCAGCGCATGGTGCGTGCCGCGCCGCTGCACGACATCGGCAAGGTGGGCATCCCGGATGCCATCCTGCTCAAGCCCGGCAAGCTCACGCCCGACGAATTCGAGATCATGAAGACGCACGCTGCCATCGGCAGCCAGGCCCTGGCGGACGCCATCGAGCGGGTGCGGAACCGCCAGCCGTTCAGTGGCGTCGACTCGGACACCTCGCTGGCCTTCCTGGCGACGGCGCAAGACATTGCCGGGGGGCATCACGAGAAATGGGATGGCAGCGGCTACCCGCGAGGGTTGGCCGGCGACGCCATTCCGCTGCCCGCGCGCCTGATGGCGGTGGCCGACGTGTTCGATGCGCTGATGTCCCGGCGCCACTACAAGCAGGCCTTTCCACTGGAGCAGGCGCTTGAGATCATGCGCGACGGTCGCGGCAAGCATTTCGATCCGGACATCGCAGACGCCTTTCTGCGCAGCGTGGACGAGTTTGTCGACATCTCGCGGCGCTTCGCCGACCACGAGGCGGAGCAGGCGCCATGAGGCGGTGGCTGCTGCTGCACAGCCTGCTCGGCGCCTCGCTGCTGGCATGCGCGCCCGCTCTGGTGCAAGCGCAGGCGCAGGCAGCCAGCTCACCGGCCTTCAAGGAACGCATGGCCACGCCGGCCCAACTGAAGGCCCTGCGCCAGGGCGGCTATGTGCTCTACATCCGCCACGGCGCCACCGACAACAGCCGAGCCGACCACCTGCCCGTCGATCTCAGCAACTGCGAAACCCAGCGGGTGCTCAGCGAGGAGGGGCGTGCCGGCATGCGCCTGCTGGGCCAGCGCTTCCGCCGCCTGGGCATCCCGGTGCACGAGGTGCTGTACAGCCCGACGTGCCGCACGCGCGACTCCGCCCTGCTCGCCTTCCCGGACCTTCCGCGCCGCAGCGAGCATGACCTGATGTATTCCGCCAACTTCACGTCGGAGCAGAAGAAGCCGCTGCTCGTCACGATCCGAAGGCTCGTGTCCACGCCGCCGCCGGCAGGCAGCAACACGGTGCTGATCGCGCATGCCCCCAATCTGGCCGACCTGATCGGCTACTTCGTCAACCCGGAAGGCACGGTCGTCATCCTGCAGCCGCACGGCAAAGGCGGCTTCGAGTACCTGGCCAGCATCCCGCCAACGCTCTGGGACAGCTTGCTGGCCCGACCCCTGAGCCCATGACCACCAACCAGAAATTCGCCAAGCAGGCCCGCCGACTGCGCTTCCTGGCCGTGTTCTTCGTGCCGATGGCGCTGGCACTGAGCGGCAGCCTGCTCTATGCGATGTGGTCGGATCGGGTCCAGGCGCAGGCCACCGAAGCCGTGTTCGTCGAGCAGCGGCATGACCTGGCGGTGGCCGCCGATGCTCTAGCGATCAGCCGCGAGTTGCTGGGCCTTCAGCAGCAGGTCGAGGACCTGATGGCCGACACGCACCGCCTGTCCGACGCGGCCCAGACCTATGCGCTGCACGCCCGTGCCGTCGATGCGATGGCGGGGGTCGAGCAACGCCTGCTCAAGCTGCCGGTGACCCAGGCAAACGCGGAAGCCGAGGCGACGCTGGCCCAGGCCCGTGAACGCTTCAATGATTTCCGGCGCGACCTGATCCGCAGCACCGACCTCGCCGCCATCGATGCCACGCAGGCACGTGAGCTGCTGAGCCGCACGGCGCGGCACTTCCTGAGCTTCTCGCAGAGTGCGCATGTACTCGCCCAGCAGCTGACCAAGCACACCAGCGACGAAGCACAGGCATCCATTGCCCAGGTCCGCGAGGACAACGCAGTTCGCCTTCGCTGGGTGGCGCTGGGCACGCTGGCCCTGGTCCTGGCCTGGCTGGCCGTAGCAAGGCGCATCGCCATGCGGCTGGACTGGATCAACGAAGCGGTGAACGACATCGCCCAGGGCAGCGGCATCGACGATCCCAAGCTGCGCGAGCAACTGCTGACACAGGCCAGGCCCTCGGGCAGCCTGCTTGGCTCGCTGGCGGCCTCGCTGCTGGAGTTCTCGCGCGTGCAGGCGGAGCGTGACCAGGCGCAACAGGCCCTGGACGCGGAACGCCTGCAATTGCGCACCCTGATCCAGGGAATGCCCGACCTGGTCTGGCTCAAGGACGCCGACGGCGCCTATCGCATCTTCAACCGGCGTTTCATGGAACTGACCGGGCGCGAGGCGGCCGATCTGGTCGGCAAAACCGATGCAGACCTGTTCGCCGCTGAAGAGGTTCAGCGCTACCGCGACGCCGACCGCCTGGCCCTGGCAACGGGCCAGCACACGGTCGAACCGCATTGGCGGACCTTCGCCGACGGCCACCGCGAACGCGTGCTCGTGATCAAGACCCTGATCCGTGATGCGGCCGGGCAGTTGATCGGCATCCTCGGCGTGGGCCGCGATGTGACAGCCCTGCATGCCGCCGAGCAGGAACTGATGCAGCACCGCGAACGACTGCAGCAACTGGTGGCCGAGCGCACGGAGGAGTTGCAACGTGCGAATGAAGAGCTGCGCATCGTGTTCGACGCTGCCACCGTCGGCATCGTGCTGCTGCGCCGCCGACGCGTCCTGCGCTGCAACGCCCGGTTCGCACAGATGCTGGACCGGCCCATGGAGATGCTGACCGGCGAATCAACCCGCCTCTGGTATGGCAGCGACGAGGAATTCGAGCAGGCCGGACGCCAGCTCTACCCGGAAGGCGCCAGCTACGACAACCCCGCCGCCCTGGAGCAGTCGCTAACGCGCAGCGACGGCAGCCGTTTCTGGGCACGCATCACAGGCGCGCCGCTGCGCCTGGAGGGCCAGGCTGATCTGGTGATTGGCATCATCGAAGACGTGACGCGCGAGCACGAAGTGGCCGAGGCCCTGCGTGCCGCCAAGGACGCGGCCGAGAGCGCCAACCGCGCCAAGAGCTCCTTCCTGGCGAACATGAGCCACGAGATCCGCACGCCGATGAACGCCATCATCGGCCTCACCCATCTGCTCAAGCGCGACCAGGTCAACGAGCGCCAGCGCCAGCAGCTCGAGAAGATCTCCGGCGCGGCCCTGCACCTGCTGGCCGTCATCAACGACATCCTCGATTTCTCGAAGATCGAGGCCGGCAAGTTCACGCTGGAGCCCACGGACTTCGACCTCGAACGCTGCATCGCCAACGTGTTCGCACTGAACGCCGATCGCGCCGACGCCAAGAACCTGGAGGTGGTGGCCGACATCGGCACGCTGCCGCCCCAGCTGCATGGCGACGGGGTGCGACTCGGCCAGGTGCTGCTGAACTTCGTCAGCAACGCGGTGAAGTTCACCGAACACGGCAGCGTGGTGCTGCGCGGCAGCCTGGTGCTCGAGGAGGGCGAGGAGCTCTGGCTGCGCTTCACCGTCACCGACACCGGCATCGGCCTCACGCCGGAGCAGCAATCCCGCCTGTTCCGGGCCTTCGAGCAGGCCGACACATCGACCACCCGGCTGTACGGCGGCACGGGCCTGGGCCTCGCCATCTGCAGGCGGCTGGCCGACCTGATGGGCGGGCAGGTCGGGGTGCGCAGCGAGCCCGGAAAGGGCAGCAGCTTCTGGATTGAGCTGCCGCTGCGCCGCGCGCAGGCGCCGGTGGCAGAGCCGGTCGCCCTGCCCCCCGGCACGCGGGTGCTGGTGGTGGACGACATGGAAGAAGCACGGCAGTCCCTGTCCGACATCCTGAGCCGCCTCGGAGCCCGGGTGGAAACTGCGAGCGACGGCAGCCAGGCCCTCGTGCTGCTGGCCGAGGCCGAGGCCAGCGCCGACCCCTACAGCCTGCTGCTCACCGACTGGCAAATGCCCGAGATCAACGGTGTCGAGCTGGTGAACCGGCTCACACAGCTCAACCTGCGCCAGCGCCCTGTCTGCCTCCTCATCAGCGGCTCGACCGGTTGCCCGCAGGCCGACATGTTGCCGGGCGAGATCGCGGCCTTCCTGCCCAAGCCGGTGCTGCCGGCACAGTTGCTCGACGCAGTGGCCAAGGCCTGGGCTCAGGCCCTGCACACGGGGCCCGACCCGCAGCGGGCGCCACCTGCTGCCCCCCCCAAGACGGCGGGTGCACGCATCCTGCTCGCCGAGGACAACCCGCTGAACCAGGAGGTGGCAGCCGAGCTGCTGCGCGAGCTCGGCTATGCCGTGGACCTGGCCGACGACGGCCTCGCGGCGCTGGAGATGGCACAGCAGCATCGCTACGACCTGATCTTGCTCGACCAGCAGATGCCGCGCCTCGACGGCCTGGAAACCTGCCGACGGCTGCGCGGCCTGCCGGCCTACCGGACGACCCCCATCATCGCCATGACCGCCAACGCCTTTGCGCAGGACCGCGCAGCGGCGCTGGCTGCCGGCATGAACGATCATGTGCCCAAGCCGGTGGAGCCGGACCAGCTGCGCGACACGCTGGCACGCTGGCTCCAGGCCGCCCCCGGGGCGACTGCCGCGGCCGACGCGGCACCTGCACATGCTGCCCCACCCCTCACCGGCCCGACCAGCGAGCTGCGCGAGCGGCTGAAGGCGCTGGCCGGCTTGAATCTCGAACTGGGCCTGCGCAGCGTGCGGGGCCAGGAGCAGCGCCTCGCCGCCCTGCTGCAGCGCTTCAATCAGGACCACAGCGCCGACGCGCTGCATTGCCGACAGGAATTGCAGGATGAACATCCCGACCAGGCCCGCCACCGCATGCACACGCTGCGCGGCGTGGCAGGTACGCTGGGGCTTTCGGCCATCCAGCAGCTGGCACGCGCGGTGGAACAGCCCCTGCAGGCCCAGCCGCCCGACACCGCCGCTGCCGAGGCCGCCCTCGAGCCGCTCGCGCAGGCGCTGGCGCAGGTCCAGCAGCAAATGGGCACCTGGCCTGACATGGTGCTGGCGCCGGCAAGCACCAGTCCCAATCTGGAGCGGCTGCGTGAGGCGCTGATGAACTGGCTGGTGCTGCTGCGGCGCGACGACCTGGACGCGGCGGACGCCTTCGTTCCGTTGCGCCCCTGGCTGGAGCAGTTCTGCCCGGAGCTCGTGCGCCCGCTGACGGTGGCGGTCGATGGCTTTGATTTCCGGACCGCCGCCACCCTGGCCGAGCAGGCCTGGAAAAGACTGACTCCGTCCTGAGGCCGGCGCTCAGCTGCGCTGCTTGTCGTTGTCCTTGTGGCCGATCAGGCGCACCAGCGCCTGGCGCAGGCGCTGGGCATCGATGGGCTTGGTCAGGAAGTCGTTCATGCCCGCAGCCAGGGCTTCATCGCGCTCGGAGATCAGGGCGGCGGCGGTCAGCGCAATGATGGGCAGTTCGGTCGCATTGAAGCGGCGGCGCACCACGCGCGTGGCCTCGTGGCCGCTCATCACCGGCATCTGCACGTCCATCAGCACGGCGTCATAGGGCTTGCCCAGCGTGGCGGCGGCGTTGATGGCCTCGATGGCCTGGCTGCCGTCGCTGGCCTGCGCCACCTCCAGGCCCCACTGCTCCAGCAGGGCCACGGCGATCATCATGTTGACCGGGTTGTCCTCGACCATCAGCACACGCAGGCCTTCGAGGTCCTCGTTGTTGCGCGCCTCGCGCAGCTGGGTGCTGATGGGCGTGGGCGCGGCCGGCAGGTCCAGTTCGGCCCAGAAGACCGAGCCCTGGCCGTATTCGCTGTCGACGCCGACCTGGCCGCCCATCAGCTCGGCCAGCTCGCGGCAGATCGAGAGGCCGAGGCCGGTGCCGCCGAAGCGCCGCGTGGTCGATTCGTCGGCCTGCGTGAACGGCTGGAACAGGCGCTCGCGCAGCTCGGGCGAGATGCCGGGGCCGGTGTCCTGCACCTCGATGCGCACGCGCTCGGCGCTCAGCGCCCGCACGCGCACGGCCACCGAGCCGCTCTCGGTGAACTTGAGCGCATTGGTCAGGTAGTTGGAGAGGATCTGACGGGTGCGCACCGGGTCGCCCACCACCCAGGCCGGCACGCTCGCGTCGACTTCGATCTGGAACGTGAGGCCGCGCGCCTGCGCCAGCGTCAGGTAGGCCAGCTTCATCGTGCCGAGCATGTCGCGCAGCGCGAAAGGCACCGTCTCCAGCGTCAGGCGGCCGGCCTCGATCTTGGAAAGGTCGAGGATGTCGGAGATCAGGCCCGAGAGGCTCTCGGCGCTGTCCAGCATCTGGTCCAGGTACTCGCGCCGCTTGTCCTCCTTCATGTCGGGCTGCTGCAGCATGCGCGCGAGGCCCACGAGGCCGTTCAAGGGCGTGCGGATCTCATGGCTGGTGTTGGCCAGGAAGGCGCTCTTGGCGCGGTTGGCGGCCTGCGCCTCGTCCTTGGCCTGGGCCAGCGCGGCCTCGACGCGGCGGCGCTCGGTCACATCTTCAAGAATCCAGATCGTGCCGCCGCGGCTCGGGTGGTTGGGGTCCACCGCGCGGGCCAGCAAGCGGCACAGGAAGGTGGAGCCGTCGCGGCGCTTCATCGAGCGCTCGGTCTCGACCTGTTCGCCGGACGCCAGGCGCGGCCCCAGCTCGGCGCCGACCAGTTGCCAGTCCTCCACGCTCGGCCAGACCACGCTGCCATGCTGGCCCACCAGCTCGCCCGGCCCCCAGCCGAACATCTGCTCCACCAGCGGGTTGACCAGCACGAAATGCTGGTCGCGCGTGAGCGTGATGCCGATGGAGGCGTTCTCGAGGATGGCCGAGTGCACGAGGCGGGTGCGCTCGGTGTCGGTCACGTCGCGGGCATTGATGACCAGGTAGCTCTGGCCCTCCATCTCGAAGGGCGCGGCCGACAGCACCATGGACACCGGCAGGCCTGACTTGCTGCGGAAGCTGACCGGCAGCTCGCTCGCCCTGCCATGCTCCCGCACCGCCGCCACCACGCGGGCGCGGTCCTCGGGGTCGTACCAGATACCGAGCTCGTCGGCCGTGCGGCCCAACACCTCCTCGGTGGTGTAGCCGCTCAGCTGCTCGAAGGTCTTGTTGACCATGGCGTAGCGGCCGGTCGCCATCTCGGTCAGCGTGATCACGTCGGGGCTGGTGGCCACCAGGTGCGAGAGCAGGGCCTCGGAGCGGCGCAGCGCCTCCTGGGCGCGCGAGGCCTCGGTCTGGTCAATGAAGAAGGACAGCGTGGCCGGACCGCCGATGGCATCAACCCGCACCGTCGTGACCTGCACCAGGCGGCGCCGGCGCGACAGCGTGCGCAGGCGGAACTCGGCCTGCGGCAGCATCGCGCCCACCGGCATGGCCTCGATGCGGGCGGCGCGCTGGCGGGCCCGTTCGTCCTCGCCCGGCTCGTAATGGGCAAAGATGTCCTGGCCGATCATGCTGGAGCGCTGGGTGTAGCCGAACATGGCCATGGCGGCCGGGTTGGCATCCAGCACGCGGCCCCAGCGGTGCAGCACCAGCGGGCTCGGTGAGCGGCGGAACAGCTCGCGGTAGCGCGTCTCGGTGGCCTGGATGGTCTGCTCGGCCTGGACCTCGTTGGTCACGTCGCGGCCCACGCCCCAATAGCCGCGGAAGTTGCCCTCGGCATCGAAGCGCGGCTCCCCGCTGATCGACACATAGCGCTGGCCGCCGTCGCTGCTGCGGCGGCGCGCCACCAGGCCATGGAAGGAGCGGTGCGATTCGAGGTCGGCGCGGTGGGCATCGAGCTCCTCGTCCGACAGGCCCATGTTCTCCAGCTCCCAGGGCGTCTTGCCGAGGCGCGAGCTGAGGTCGAGGCCCGAGGAGCCGGGCTTGTCCTCGGCCAGGTGGGTGAAGCGGAACTCGCGGTCCATCTCCCAATACCAATCGGCCGCCATCGACAGCAGGTGGCGAAAGCGGGCATTGCGGTCGTTGGCCTCGCTGACCGACCGCTTGACCATGCGCAGGGTCGCCAGGCCCACCACCAGGCCGGTCAGCAAGACCACGGCATGAGCAGCCAGCATCAAGGGGATCCGGGGCGGCCCGGTCCTCGGAACGATCTCGCCGCTCAGCTGGCCCCAGGCGATGGCCGCCAGGCCCGCACCGGCCGCCGCCAGCATCGCCAGGCCGGAGCGCAGGCCCTGTATGGCCGTGGCCATGGCCACGGTCAGCGCCAGCACTCCCAGACCGACAGCATTGATGCCGGCCTGGCGCACGAAGGCCGCTGCCACGGCGACGAACACCACGCTGAACAGCACGGCGAGCACGAAGCCGCGTCCGTAGCGCCGGGGCAGCTTCCACAGGCCGATGAAGCACAGGCCGATGAAGCACAGGCCGCTCATCAGCACCAGCAGCAGCGGCATCAGCCAGCCCTGCATCAGCTCATCCGGCCTGCGGTAAATCAAGAGCGCCAGGCTCAGTGCCAGGCCCAGCGTGCCGCAGCCACCCGCCAGCAGGCGCACCGAGCGCCACTGGATGCGGCTCTCGAGCGCCCCCTGCTGGGTCGCCAGGTCATGTTCCTGGCCAACCAGGCTGCTCAGTTCCTCGAGGGTGTCCCTGCTCTTCTTGATCACGCGGCCATGCTCCCGGCATCAGAAGCGTGAGTCTGACCCAGAAGGCGGTCACCGGGCCATAGAGAGCGGCCCCGTCGGCGCGAAAACCGCCCGCTTTGCCGCGCAGGTCACGATCGGCGCGACAGAGCGAGAAATACTGCTCAGCCCTGACCACACGGATTGTGGCGGGCCTTCGACAGCCACAGGCCCCTTCCGGGCCCTGTGCGCGGTCTCAGCGCGCCGCGTTCAAGCTGTCGCGCGTCTGCATCGCCACGCGACGGGCGGCCGCGGCGAAGTCCTCGCCCGAGCTGGCGTAAAGCACGGCCCGCGAGCTGTTGACGATGATGGGAGCACCCTCGCGCCAGCCGGCCTTGACCGTGGCCGCCGCATCGCCGCCCTGGGCGCCCACGCCGGGGATCAGGAGCGGCAGCGTCGGCGCCAGCTCGCGCACGCGGGCGATTTCCTCGGGGAAGGTCGCGCCCACCACCAGGCCCAGTTGGCCGTTCTTGTTCCACTCGGTTTCGGCGAGGCGGGCCAGGTGCTCATAGAGGCGAGGCTGGCCCGGCACATCGGCCAGGCGCTGCATCTGCCAGTCATTGCCGCCGGTGTTGGAAGTGCGGCACAGCAGGATGGCGCCCTTGTCGGGGTAGCGCAAATAGGGCTCGATGGTGTCGAAGCCCATGAAGGGCGAGAGGGTCACGGCATCGGCCTGGTAGCGCTCGAAGGCCTCGCGGGCGTACTGCTCGGCGGTGGAGCCGATGTCGCCGCGCTTGGCGTCGAGGATCACCGGCACCTGGGGCGCCACGCGCTTGATGTGGGCCATCAGGCGCTCCAGCTGGTCTTCGGCGCGCTGGGCATGGAAGTAGGCGATCTGCGG
Source organism: Pelomonas sp. V22 (assembly GCF_030014915.1). GTDB lineage: Bacteria > Pseudomonadota > Gammaproteobacteria > Burkholderiales > Burkholderiaceae_C > JAUASW01. The sequence continues at coordinate 322,882 of NZ_JAGIXS010000005.1, read as the reverse complement.
CTTGAAGGCGATCACCAGGTCCTTGGTCGCGTCGACGATGGCGGAGCAGAAGTCGTAGATGCGCGAGGCATCGCCCTTCCAGGCGCCCGGGAACTTGGCCGGTTCCGGGTCCAGGCCCACGCACAGCAGGGAGTTGTTGAGGCTGGCGGCGGCGTGGATCTGCTGGACGAAGTTCATGGCTTGAGTCAGGGGCGCGAAGACCCGCTATTGTCCTGCTTTTGAAATCGGGGAGAGAGAAGCGATGCAGGTCCTGAGCACCGAGCGGCTGCGGCTGCGCTGGTTCGACGCCGACAAACCCGGCGACGCCGAGTTCATCCTGGAGCTGCTCAACGAGCCGTCCTGGCTGCAGAACATCGGCGACCGCAATGTCCACAGCCTCGACGCTGCCCGCGCCTTCATCACCGACCGCCTGGTCGGCGGCTACTGGTTCCAGGGCTTCGGCTTCTGGGCCGTGGAGCGCCTCGCGGATGGCGCCCTGCTCGGCATGTGCGGCCTGATCAAGCGCGACAGCCTGCCCCATGTGGACGTGGGCTACGGCTTCGTGCCGCGCGCCTGGGGCGCCGGCTATGCCCGCGAGGCCGCTGCCGCCTGCCTGCGCTACGGCCATGAGGTGCTGGGGCTGAACACCATCCTCGGCATCACCTCACCCAGCAACACCGCCTCGGCCCGCGTGCTGGAAGGCATTGGCCTTCGACATGTCGAAACCACCGTGCTCGATGGCGAGACCCGCGAGACCGCGCTGTTCCGCTGGGACGCGCCGGCCACCGCCCCCCTGGACGACATCGCCCAGATCGAGCTGCTGCTGCACCGCGTGCTGGGCGCCTTCGACAACCGGCAGGGCGCGATACCGCTGATCGCCAGTCTGCCGCGCTGGCTGCTGCCCCACGCCAGCATCGCCTGCGACCGGCCCGAGGGCCTGGAGCTGATGGATCCGCGCACGTTCATCAAGCCGCGCGCCGAGCTGCTGTTCGGCGGCCGATTGAGCGAGTTCACGGAAGGCTTGCACGGCCCGCTGCAGACCGAGCTGCTCGGCCGCATCGCCCAGTTGCGCCTGCGTTATCGCAAGTCCGGCGTGCTCGACGGCCAGGCTTTCGAGGGCAGCGGTGAGAAGCGGCTGCAAGTCGTCAAGACCGCCGACGGCTGGCGCGTGGCCGCGCTGGCCTGGTGTGACGACGTCGCGGCCTGATCCGCCAGAATCAAACCCAGCCCACAGGAGATGCCCATGCGCCGCCGCCAGCTCTTGATTGCCTCCGCACTCGCCCTTCCCCTGCTGCAGGCCCAGGCCGCCGAAACGGGCAGTACCGGGGAGTGGTACTTCATCTTCCTCGAGACCGGCAAGCCCACGCCGGACGACAAGGCGGCCGTGCAAAAGATGCAGCAGGGCCATCTGGACAACTTCGTGCGCCTGCATGCCGAAGGCAAGCTGTTTGCCGCTGGGCCCATGCGCGACCCGGCCCGCGTCAAGCGCGGCATCGTCGTGGCCAAGGCGCCGTCGCGCGAGGCCTTGCAGCGCTACTTCGATCCGGACGAGTACGTGCGCGAGGGCTATATGACGGTCAACGCCGCCGTCGCCCGGCCCAACAAGGCCTTGATCACACTGGCCGTGAATCCCGGCGGCATCGAGGAAGCGCGCATCGTACTGATCGGCCGCGACGAGAAGGCCACGCCGGCCGCGCAGGTTCAGCGCCGCGCGCTGCTGCAGCAGCAGGTCGACAGCGGCCGTTTCGGCGCCTGGTACTCGCTCGCCACCGGTCCGGTGGCGGAGGTGCTGTTCGCCAAGACCACCGATGGCGACGCCCTGCAAGCCGCGCTGGCCGCCTACCCGGGCTTGGCCGACAAGACGGTCAGCCTCGATGTGTGGGGTCAGTGGCTGGGCAAGGGCGTGCTGAACTGAGCGCTCAGATCCGCACTCAGATCCGCTTCGCCAACTCTTCCGCCTTGCCGGTGTAGCTGCCCGGCGTCATGGCCAGCAGCCGGGCCTTCTCGGCCTCGGGCAGTTCCAGCGTGGCGATGAATTCGGCGATGGCCTCGCGGGTGATGGCCTTGCCGCGGGTCAGCTCCTTCAGGCGCTCGTAGGGGTTGGGCAGGGCGTAACGGCGCATCACGGTCTGAATGGGCTCGGCCAGCACTTCCCAGGCGTGGTCGAGGTCGTCAGCCAGGGCGGCTTCGTTGATCTCGAGCTTGTCCAGGCCCTTCAAGAGCGAGTCGTAGCCGAGCACGGCGTAGCCGATGGCCACGCCCATGTTGCGCAGCACGGTGGAGTCGGTCAGGTCGCGCTGCCACCGGCTGACGGGCAGCTTCTGCGACAGATGGCTCAGCACGGCCGAGGCCAGGCCGAAGTTGCCCTCGGCATTCTCGAAGTCGATCGGGTTGACCTTGTGCGGCATGGTCGAGCTGCCGATCTCGCCGGCCTTGGTGCGCTGCTTGAAGTAGCCCAGCGACACATAGCCCCAGACGTCGCGCGACCAGTCGATCAGGATGGTGTTGACGCGGGTCATCGCGTCGAACAGCTCGGCCATGTAGTCGTGCGGTTCGATCTGGATGGTGTAGGGGTTGAAGGTCAGGCCCAGCTGGCCTTCGATCACGCGCTGCGAGAAGCCTTCCCAGTCGAACTCGGGCCAGGCGCTCAGGTGGGCGTTGTAGTTGCCGACGGCGCCGTTCATCTTGGCCAGCAGCTTCACGTCAGCAATGCGCTCGCGGGCATTGCGCAACCTGGCCACGACGTTGGCGATTTCCTTGCCCACGGTGGTGGGGCTGGCGGTCTGGCCGTGCGTGCGGCTCAGCATCGGCGTGGCGGCCATGGCGTGGGCCATGTCGGTGAGCTTGGCGATGATCTTGTCGATGGTCGGCAGCACCACGTCCTGGCGCGCGGCCTTCAGCATCAGGCCGTGGCTGGTGTTGTTGATGTCTTCGCTGGTGCAGGCGAAGTGCACGAACTCGCCGGCGGCCTTCAGCTCGGGCTGCGACTCGAAGCGCGACTTCAGCCAGTACTCGACCGCCTTGACGTCATGGTTGGTGGTCTTCTCGATGTCCTTGATCGCTTGCGCGTCGGCTTCCGAGAAGCGCGTCACGAGGCCGCGCAGCAGGCCGCGCGAGGCTTCGGACAGCGGCTTGAATTCGGCGAAGCCGGCATCCGACAGCGCGATGAACCACTCGACCTCGACCTGCACGCGGCGGTGCATCAGGCCGAACTCCGAGAGCAGCGGGCGCAGGGCGGCGAAACGCGAGGCGTAGCGGCCGTCCAGCGGCGAGAGAGCAGTCAGAGCGGAGAGCGTCATGGTGGGGTGTGGCGCAGGGCCGGATGAGGGCAAACCCGCAGATTTTAGCCGCAGGGCCCGGGCGGGGAATCGCCCCCACAATGCGGCCGCTGAGCTCGACAACATTCAGTCCAACAAAAATCCTCGGGGAGCCCGATCTTGTCTCGTCCATTGCGCACCGCCCTGCTCTGCGCCGGCCTGCTGGCCTTGAGCGCCTGCCAGCCCAAGAGCGCCGAAGCCCCCTCCGCCGCGAGTTCGCCTGCTGCCAATGCCGCGCAACTGGCCCAGCTGCAGCAGGGCGTCGACCAGTTGCTCAAGCGCTACCGCCAGATGATCGTGCTGATGGACGGCGAGGCTCAACTCAAGCCTGCCGAGCGCCGCGCCGTCGCGGCCGTGGGGCAGCTGATCTTCCACGAGATGCGCGAGGGCACGGAAGCGCTGTGGAAGCTCTCGGCCGCCCACCAGGACCCGGCCCTCGTGGCCGCGCTGGCCCAGGTGCTGGACCGCATCGAGTCCGAGCCCAGCTGGTTCGATGCCGACCGCCTGGCCTTCAAGGACTACCTCGCCCGCATCGCCGAGCAGTACGCCGGCGCGCAAAGCCTGGCGGCGCTGAAGCTGGCCAAGCGCGCGAACGAAGACCTGGCCGTGCTGGCCGAGGTCGAACAGGCTTACGAGCGCGAGCTGAAGGACGTCTTCGGCCGCTTCGGCAACAAGCGCGGCATCGAGCTCAAGCGCGAGAAGTGGAGCGACTACGTGGCCAAGCTGCGCAGCCTCTACAGCCGCGAGCAGATCCTGCGCGACTACGCCACCATCGTGCCCTATGCCAGCGCCACGCCGGCACCGGCGGCTTCATCGGCAGCACCGCGCGAGCTGTTCGGCGAGGACCTGCCAGCGAAGACGGTCCTGCTGACCTTCGACGACGGCCCGCATGGCCGCTACACCGACGAGATCCTCGAAATCCTCAAGCGCTACCAGGCGCCCGCCGTTTTTTTTCAGCTGGGCCAGAACCTCGGCAAGCTTGACGCCAAGGGCCAGGTCTTGCCTGGGCCGGGCAGCCAGGTGGCGCAGCGGGTTCTGGCCGCCGGCCACCAGCTCGCCAACCACAGCTTCACCCATGGCCTGATGTCCAAGTTCGAACAGGCCAAGGTGCGCGAAGAAGCCGCCAACACCGAGGCCCTGCTCGACAAGGCCGGCCGGCAAGGAGCGCCGCTGTTCCGCTTCCCTTACGGCGCGCGCAACGAGGCCGCGCTGGCCACCGTCGAGGCGCTGAAGCTGCGCTCGATGATGTGGAACATCGACTCGCTGGACTGGTCTGACCCCATCCCCAAATCCATCGCCGCGCGCGTGCTCGGCGAGCTGGACAAGCGCCAGCGCGGCATCGTGCTCTTCCATGACATCCATGCCCGCACCGTCCAGGCCCTGCCCCTGGTGCTCGACCAATTGAGCGCCGAAGGCTACCGCTTCGCCAGCTGGAAGGACGGCCGCATCGTCACGGCCGACGCGGCGGCGCCCGCGCCCATGCCCACGGCCGGCACCAGCCTCTACCGCGACAGCCATGCGCTGATCGTCGGTATCGACCAGTACGACAAATGGCCACGCCTCTCGCATGCGGCCCGCGATGCCAAGGCCATGCGTGAGGCGCTGGAGACGCGCTTCGGCTTCCGCGCCGAGAACATCACGATGCTGCTCGATGGCGAGGCCACGCGCGCCAACATCCTGCGCGCGCTGAACGACAAGCTCGGCGATGCCAAGCGGGTCAAGCGCGACGACCGCGTGCTGGTGTTCTTCGCCGGCCACGGCAGCACGCGGCGCCTGCCCAGCGGCCGCGAGATCGGCTATGTGATCCCGGTCGATGCTTCGCAGGATGATTTGCAGACCGACGCCATCGCCATGCCGCAACTGCAGGAAGTGGCCGAGGCCTTGAGCGCCAAGCATGCGCTCTTCGTCATCGACGCCTGCTACTCGGGCCTCGGCCTCACGCGCGGCGGCGCCGCCAATTTCGCGCGCGACAACAGCCGCCGCATAGGCCGGCAGATGATGACGGCCGGTGGCGCCGACCAACAGGTGGCCGACGATGGCCCTGGCGGGCATTCGGTCTTCACCTGGACGCTCTTGCAGGCCCTGTCGGGCAAGGCCGACCTGAACGGCGACGGCCTGATCACCGGCACCGAGCTGGCCGCCTATGTAGCGCCGGCCGTCTCGGCCATCGCGCACCAGACGCCGGCCTTCGGCAGCCTGCCGGGCTCGGAGGGCGGCGAGTTCGTGTTCGAGCTGCCGGTGGTGGAGCAGGCCTTGAGCGGCGACAGCAACCAGCTCGACGCCGCCGCCAGCCGCCTGGCCAAGCGCATCGACGAGGTGGCTTCGCCGCAGACCGCCGCCAGTGCGGTGAAGGTGACCATCACCGGGCTGGATGGCAAGGAGCAGTCGCTCTCCACCTCCACCGCCAAGGTCGAGACCGGCTCGCGTGTGGCCGCCCAGCGCGCCAACGACCGCGGCCTGCAGCTCTACAAGGAGCGCCGCTACGACGAGGCCGAGGCCGCCTTCGTCGAGGCACTGAAGCAGCAGCCCTCATTCGCCCTCGCGGCCAACAACCTCGGCTTCGTCTACTTCAAGCGCGGCAAGCCGGCCGAGGCGGCGCGCTGGTACGAAAAGGCCATTGCGATGGATGGCAGCCGGGCCCTGGCCTGGCTCAACCTCGGCGATGCGCGGCTGCAGGCCGGCGACGATGCGAAAGCACTGGAGGCCTACAAGACCTTCGTGGGCCTCTCACCCAAGCATGGCCGTGCGGCCGAGCTGCAGGCCTTCATCGCCGAGCCGGATGCGGCGCACCGGCCCAAGCTGCCGCTCTGATCAAGTGTTGAGCGGCCGTTTGATCAGCGACTGATCAACGCCGGCCGGGCAAGGCCCAGCGCAAGCCGCGCGTGAAGGCTGCAGGGGCCACCGAGAGGTGGTCCTCGTCGGCGATCACCTGCGACTGGATCTGCAGGCCGCGCAGCTTGCCGGCGCGCAGCAGCTTCTCGAAACGCTGCATGTCGCCGACGATGTCGTCACCCTCCTCGCGCGAGCCGCGCGGCCGCTCCTTGGCGCCGGCCAGCAGCAGCACATGCGCCGGCAGCTCGCCATGCTCGGCGGCCAGGGCCTTCGCGCGCTTCAAGAGCAGGCCCTCGTCGTACCAGAGCGAGGGGCTGCTGAGGATGTATTGCTCGAACATCTTCGGCGTGTTCAGCAAGATGTGCGCGCCCAGCAGGCCGCCATAGGAATGGCCGGCGAAGACCTTGCGACCCATGTCGGCGCGCCAGGTCTTCGCCACATAGGGCAGGACCTGCTCGGCCAGGTAGCGGCGGTACGGTTCGGCCTCGCCGTAGACCTTGCTGGCGCCTCCGCCATCGCGGCGCGGCGTCGGCGTGTAGTCGCGGTTGCGGCTGACCGTGGCGCTGTCGCCCTCCGAGTACGACAGCCCGACGAGGATGAAGTCCTCCAGGCCCCGGCCGCCGTCGCCCACCCGACGGGCAATGCTGCGCAAGAGCGGGAAGCCGTAGTCGGCATCGCTGATGAAGAGCACTGGATAGCGGCGCTGCGGCTCGGCCTCGTAGGAGGCGGGCAGGCTGACGAAGAGCTGGTAATTGCGCTTCAGCGCCGGGGCCGGGAGGGCATGCACCTCGGTGCGTGAGAGCGTGTAGGGAGACTGAGCTTGCGATGGCGCCGCAGCGGCCACGAGCAGGCCCAGCCCCAGGCACAGGGAGCGGATCAGCATGACGGCGCGCCTCAGCTGTGCAGCTTGGCGAGCGACTGGCGGATGCGGGCCGCGTCGCGCAGGCGCTGGGCCGAGCCATCGGCGTCCAGCAGCACCACCGTCACTGGCTTGCCGCCGCTCACCATGCGCATGGTCAGGCAGCGGCCGGCTTCCTCGGTGTAGCCGGTCTTCGAGAGGCGGATGTCCCAGCCCTTGGCACCGACGAGGCGGTTGGTGTTGTTCACGTCGCGCGGCTTGCCGTTCAGGGGCACGCTCGCCTTCTTGTCGCTGGTGATCTTGCTGATCTCGGCATAGCGGGCGGCCGCGTTGGCGATCTTGGCGACCTCGACCGCCGTCGAGGTGTTGGCGGGCGAGAGGCCGGTGGGCTCGGCAATCGCCGTGCGCGTGAGGCCGAGGCTGCGGACCTTGGCCTGCGCGGCCTGAACAAAGGCCGCCATGCCACCGGGGAAGGTGCGGCCCAGGGCGGCAGCGGCGCGGTTCTCGGAGGCCATCAGGGCCATCTTCAGCGCGGCGAGGCGGCTCATCTCAGTGCCCACGCGCACACGCGAGGCGCTGTGCTTGAGCGTGTCCACGTCCTCGGGCGCGATGCGGATCTTCTCGTTCATGTCGAGCTTGGCATCGAGCACGACCATGGCCGTGATCAGCTTGGTCAGCGAGGCGATGGGCACGACCTGGTCGGCGTCCTTGGCCATCAGCACGCGGCCGGTGGCGTCTTCCAGCACCAGGGCGTGCTTGGCATTGACGGCGAGCTTGAAGGCCGGCGCATCAGCGGCGGATTCGGCGGCCGGGGCCGGCTTGGCGATGTTGCGGGCTGCCGACGGCAGGGCGGCGAAGGCGAGGCTGAGGGCCAGCAGGCTCAGCCAGTTTTTGGGGGTGGTTTGGGGGACGGGAACCATGGCTAGCAGAGACGGCATGGCGCGCATTGTGGCCGCATTGCGGGGCTGCCCCAGGAGATACCAGTGCGACCGCCCAACTTGGACTGGCCTGCAGGCGGCCATCGCCCAATCGTGAGCAATCTCACGAGTAGGCACTGCCGCCTAGGTAGAAACCTTGATTCGTTGATACCAATCAAAGACACTTCGTTACCACTTGGCACACCCGCTTGAAAGACGGGGTCGCAAAGCCTCCGGTCTACCGCCATGCCCTCTCGGGTGCGGCCACGATAGCGGGGTTGCCGGAGGGCCCGCAAGGGTCGCTCTGCCGCAAGCGGGGCTCAGGCCCCGCTGCTTGCTTCATGGTCTTTCGCGCGGCTGCGCCGGCACTTCATCGAGGGCTCAATCGCCTGCTGATCGGGGTGCAGTCCAACCCCAGCGTCCGCCTTGAAGAAGCCATGAAGTCCTCCCCCTCGAAGTCCCTTCCCCATGCCAGCCTGGCGCGCCGCGTCGCGGTTGCGGGCAGCCTCGGCGTCGCCGCCCTGATCGGTCTCTCCTGCCTCGCCCTGAGCCTGCGCAGCGCCGGCCATGAGCGCGATGCCGCCGCCGCCCTGGCCCGCAGCGAAGCCGGCGCCATCGCCCGCATGGCCGATGCCTTCGATGCCCAGGCCCGATTGATGGCCGAGCGCTTCTACAACACCTTCGCCACCGAGTTCAGCGGCCGCTTCAGCCAGAACACCGAGGGCGAACTCATCTACGACGGCCGCAAGCTGGCCGGCAATTTCGACGCGGTGGACCGCTTCAGCCAGAACACCGGCGGCGCCGCCACCATCTTCGTGCGCGAGGGCGACGACTTCCGTCGCATCGCCACCTCCTTGAAGAAGGAGAACGGCGAGCGCGCCATCGGCACCTTGCTGGGCACCACGCACCCGGCCCACGACAAGCTGATCGCCGGCCAGGCCTATGTGGGCCGCGCCCAGCTGTTCGGTAAGCCCTTCATGAACCGCTATGAGCCGATCCGCGATGCCCAGGGCCGCGTGATCGGCATCCTCTTCGTCGGCTTCGACACCAGCGGCTTCCAGCAGTCGCTCGAGCACCTGGCCGGCGGCGTCAAGCTGTTCGAGCATGGCGGTGTGTTCCTGCTCGACCCCAAGGGCGCCAGCGGCAAGCCGCTGCTGCGCGGCCTGCCGGGCCAGGCGGCCCAGCCGCTCGCCGAGCGCGTGAGCGAGACCGAGGCCTTCATGGCCCAGCTGCAAGACGGTGCCCTCATCCAGAAGGCGCCGGCTCTCCTGAACCGCAAGGCCGAGGACAGCTGGCTGGTGGCCCGCCAGAGCAAGGACAGCGGCCTGTGGGTGCTGGCCGAGGTGCTGGACCATGAGGCGCTGGGCCAGTACTGGATCAACCAGCGTGCCCTGTGGCTGACGCTGGGTGGCGCCAGCCTGGCCCTGGCCATCGGCCTCAGCCTCTTGCTGCGCCATTGGCTCGGCGGCCCGCTGCGCTCGCTGAACCGTGCCGTGGCCCGCGTGGCAGACGGCGATCTCTCAACCACAGTGACCGTGCACCGCAACGACGACCTCGGCGCCCTGGCGCACAGCGTGGAAGCAATGCGCCAGCGCCTGGCCCAAACCATGGGCTCGGTGCGCGAGGCCACCGACAGCATTTCCACCGCCAGCGCCCAGGTGGCCGCCGGCAGCCAGGACCTCTCGGGTCGCACCGAAGAAGGCGCCGGCAGCCTGCAGCAGATTGCCAGCTCGGTGGAGCAACTGGCCGCCGCCGTGACGCAGACGGCCGAGGCCGCCCAGTCGGCCAACACGCTGGCCGGCAATGCCCGCGACGTGGCCTCGCGGGGCGGCGCACTGATGGGCCGCGTGGTCACGACCATGGACGAGATCAATGGCGCCAGCCGGAGAATCAGCGACATCATCGGCACCATCGACAGCCTGGCCTTCCAGACCAACATCCTCGCGCTGAACGCCGCCGTGGAAGCGGCCCGCGCCGGCGACCAGGGCCGGGGCTTCGCTGTCGTGGCCAGCGAGGTGCGCAGCCTCGCGCAGCGCAGCGCCGAAGCCGCCAAGGAAATCAAGCGCCTGATCGGCAGCAGCGTCGAGCAGGTCGAGGCCGGCGCCGAGCTGGTGCACCAGGCCGGCGACAGCATGAGCGAGATCGTGGCCAGCGTCGAGCGCGTCAGCGCCGTCGTGGCCGAGATCAGCACCGCCACGCAGGAGCAGCGTGCCGGCATCGGTGAGGTCAATGGCGCCATCACCCAGCTGGACGGCGCCACGCAGCAGAACGCCGCACTCGTCGAGCAGAGCACGGCCGCCGCCGAAAGCCTGCGCGAGCAGGCCCGCAACCTGGCCGAGGTGGTGGGGGGCTTCCGGCTGCAGCCGGTCTGACATCGAGAGCGCGGCTGAAGCGGAGCTGAAGCCGGGTGCGCTGGACCGGGGGTATGCTGAAAGCCTTCAGCCAGCCCCCAGCCGAGCCATGTCAAATCAAGCCAGCGTTCCCCCCCTGCACTACGACCGTCGCAGCATCCTGCTGCACTGGGTCAGCGCCTTGCTGGTCTTCGGTCTGTGGTGCGTCGGACAGACCATCGACTGGTTCCCACGTGGCACGCCGCGCATCACGGTGCGCAGCCTGCACATCACGTTCGGCGTGCTGCTCGGCTTCCTGATCCTGGCTCGCCTGCTGTGGTGGGCCCGTGGCGGCACGCGGCCGGCAGCCGACTCCGGCCTCGCAGGCCGCATCGCGAAGGCCGCCCATGGCCTGCTCTACCTGCTGCTGATTGCCGCAGTCGGCGCCGGCATCGCCCTGACCCTGGTGCGCGGCGACAACCTGTTCGACCTCTACAAGATCACCTCGATCGCACCCGACAACAAGGCGCTGCGCCACGATGTCAAGGAGCTGCACGAACTGGCAGCCAATGCGCTGCTGATCCTGGCCCTGCTGCATGCGGCAGCGGCCGTCTGGCACCACCGCGTGCTGAAGGACGGCGTGCTGCGCCGCATGTGGCCCACGCTCAAATAGGCGCGCGAGCCCGGCCATGCTGATACGCGATGTCTGCTTGAGCGATGGCCGCCAGGGCCGGGACCTGCTGGTGCAGGACGGGCGCATCGCCGCCATCGGCCCACAGCTTGCCGCGCCGGAGGGCACGGAGATCATCGACGGTCAGGGCTGGCTGCTGAGCCCGCCCTTCGTCGATGCGCACTTCCATCTCGATGCCACCCTGAGCCATGGCCAGCCACGCGTCAACGACAGCGGCACCCTGCTCGAAGGCATCGCGCTGTGGGGCGAGCTCAAGCCGCAGCTGACGCAGGAGGCGCTGATCGAGCGCGCCCTGCGCTACTGCGACTGGGCCGTGGCACGCGGCCTCCTGGCGATACGCAGCCATGTGGATGTCTGCGACGACAGGCTGCTCGCGGTCGAGGCGCTGCTGGAAGTGAAGCGCCGGGTCGCGCCCTACCTGGACCTGCAACTGGTGGCCTTTCCGCAGGATGGCCTCTTGCGCTCAAAGAACGCGCTGGTGAATCTGCGCCGCGCGCTGGACCTCGGCGTCGAGGTCGTCGGCGGCATTCCGCATCACGAGCGCACCATGGCCGAAGGCGCCGAGAGCGTGCGCATCCTCTGCGAGCTCGCCGCCGAGCGCGGCCTGCGCGTGGACATGCATTGCGACGAGAGCGACGACCCGCTGTCGCGCCATGTCGAAAGCCTGGCCTTCGAGACGCAGCGCCTCGGCCTGCAAGGCCGCGTCACCGGTTCGCACCTGACGTCCATGCATTCCATGGACAACTACTACGCCGCCAAGCTGATCGCCCTGATGGCCGAAAGCCGGCTCGGCGTGGTGGCCAATCCGCTGATCAACATCACGCTGCAGGGCCGCTTCGACAGCTACCCCAAGCGCCGCGGCATGACCCGCGTGCCCGAGCTGCTGGCGGCCGGGCTGGATGTCGCCTTCGGCCACGACTGCGTGCTCGACCCCTGGTACTCCATGGGCAGCGCCGACATGCTGGAGGTCGCCACCATGGGCCTGCACGTGGCGCAGATGACCTCGCGCACCGCCATGCGCCAGTGTTTCGAGGCGGTGACGGTCAATGCCGCGCGCATCGTCGGCCTCGAGGGCTATGGGCTTGAAGTGGGCTGCCATGCCGACTTCGTCCTGTTGCAGGCCCGCTCGCCGGAGGAGGCGATCCGGCTGCGCGCTGCGCGCCTGCTGGTGGTGCGCCGGGGCCAGGTCTTGAGCCGCATGGCGCCGGCCATCGCCTCGCTCCACCTGGCGGGCCGCCCTTCCAGCGTCGACTGGAGCTTCAGCCCACCCCGGTGAGCCGGCCGAAGCAGCCAGGGCGCGCAAAAGTGTGGCGCAAGCCCGCAGGCCTGACAAGCCGCATTTCCCTGCCCTAGATCGCCGATTTTGTACAGCCTATCGTGGCCGAACCGCTTGGCTAGAATCGCGCCGCACTGAGAGGGGGCCGTCGGCTCCTCCCACCCAAGACATGAAGCTCATCGGATCCCTTACCAGCCCCTACGTCCGCAAGGTCCGCATCGTGATGGCGGAGAAAAAGCTCGACTACCAGCTGGTGCTGGAAGACGTGTGGAGCAATGACGCCATCCTCAAGATGAACCCGCTGGGCAAGGTGCCTTGCCTGGTGATGGAAGGCCAGGACTCGATCACCGGCGCGGTGTTCGATTCGCGCGTCATCGTCGAGTACGTGGATACCTTGTCGCCGGTCGGCAAGCTCATCCCCGAGCGTGGCCGCGAGCGCACCGAAGTGCGCACCTGGGAAGCGCTGGCCGATGGCCTGATCGACGCCTCCATCCTTTCGCGCCTAGAGCACACCTGGGGCGGCCGCACGCCCGAGCAGCGCAGCCCCGCGTGGATAGAACGTCAGATGGGCAAGGTCTACGCCGCCCTGCGCGCCATGGGCCAGGGCCTCGGCGAAAAAGCCTGGTGCTCGGGCAATCACTTCTCGCTGGCCGACATCTCGGTGGGCTGCGCGCTCGGCTACCTGGACCTGCGCTTCCCGTCGATTGACTGGCGCGGTGACCATCCCAACCTCGCCAAGCTCTACGAGAAGCTCAGCACCCGCCAGAGCTTCATTGATACCGTTCCACCCGCCGCCTGATCGGGCGACCTGCAGCGCATTCAGGCGCTGTGCTGGACGGCACGCTGCGGTAGCAGGTGCAGCTCGTGGTACAGCGCCGCAAACCGTCGCTCCACGTCGGCAAGGCTCAACTGCCAGCGCTGACCGATTTCCTCGCTCAACAGGCCACTGGCCACCAGGCTCAGCAGGTGCTGGTCGCTGAGGCTCAGCGGCTCATGGCCGGCCAGCGGTGCCAGGTCTTGCCCCGAGGCCACGCATTGCGCCAGTTGCAGGTTGCTGCGCGGCAGGCCGAAGGCGGCCAGCATCTGGCGCGCGATCATCGGCGACATGCCCGCCCGACCCTCATGCAACTGGCTGAGCGCCGCCGGCAGGGCCGCGCCTGAGCCGGCGTCGACGCAGTAACCGTCGCCGCCGCTGCGCAGCGCTTCAAAGAGCAAGAGATCGTCGGCCGAAGGCGTCAGCAGCAAGACCTTGGGGCGCTGTTCGCCCTCGGGCTGCAATTCGCGCAACAGGCGCGTGGCATTGCCATCGACCAGGCGCAGATCGCAGGCCAGCACATCGGGCTGGTGCAGATGCACCTGGCCAGCGGCCTCGCGCACCTGCTCGGTCTGGCCGCAGAGCTGCCAATGCCCTTCCTGGGCCAGCACGGTGCCGGCGCGTATCAGCGATTGATGGGTTCGACGGATCAGGAAGGCGGAGGGCATGCAGCAGGAACACGAGGTAGCGCTGCGGATTGTCCCGAGCGCGCCGGGCCGGACAACCCCGTGATCCGGTGCCCCCCAAATCCAGGGATCGTTCCAGGGATCAGGCCGGCGATGGCTCAGGCATGCGGCGAGCCCACCAGGCCCTGCGGCGCAAAACTCTGCGCGCTGGCGATCGGCCAATAGACCTTGAACACATTGCCCGGCAGTTCGCCGCCGCCCAGCAGCGCGCCCGGCTTGATGAAGGGCAGGAGGTTGGCCAGCAGCTTGACCTCGTGCCGGCTGACCCGGTGCACGATGTGGGCCGCCGTGATGTCGCCCGGGTGCAAGAGGCCGGCCGCCTGCACCAGCTCCTGCAGGGCCTTCAAGGTGTTGTCGTGATAGCTGAAGACGCGCTGGGTCTTGTCGGGCACGACGAGGGCCTGCTGGCGCAGGCTGTCCTGCGTGGTCACGCCGGTGGGGCAATGGCCGGTGTGGCAGGCCTGGGCCTGGATGCAGCCCAGCGAGAACATGAAGCCGCGCGCCGAATTGCACCAGTCGGCCCCCAGGGCCATCATGCGCGCGATGTCGAAGGCGCTGACCACCTTGCCGGCGCAGCCCAGCTTGACCTTGTGACGCAGGTTCAGGCCGACGAGCGTGTTGTGAACCAGGAGCAGCCCCTCTTGCAGCGGCGCGCCCACATGGTCGGTGAACTCCAGCGGCGCGGCGCCGGTGCCGCCCTCGGCACCGTCGATGACGATGAAGTCCGGCGTGAGCCCGGTCTCCAGCATGGCCTTGGCGATGGCGAACCATTCCCAGGGATGGCCGATGCAGAGCTTGATGCCGACCGGCTTGCCGCCCGAGAGCTGGCTCAGCCGCTCCAGGAACTGCAGCAGTTCCACCGGCGTGCCGAAGGCGCTGTGCGAGGCCGGTGAGATGCAGTCCTCGCCCACCGGCACGCCGCGTGCCTCGGCGATCTCGGGCGTCACCTTGGCACCGGGCAGCACACCGCCATGGCCGGGCTTGGCGCCCTGGCTCAGCTTCAGTTCGATCAGCTTGACCTGCGGATCGCGGGCATTGGCCTCGAAGCGCTCGGCATTGAACGTGCCATCGGCATTGCGGCAGCCGAAGTAGCCCGAGCCGATCTCCCAGATCAGGTCGCCACCGTTGGCGCGGTGGTGCACGCTGATCGAGCCCTCGCCGGTGTCATGCGCGAAGCCGCCTTTCTTGGCGCCGGCATTGAGCGAGCGGATCGCATTGGCGCTGAGCGCGCCGAAGCTCATCGCCGAGATGTTGAAGATGCTGGCCGAATAGGGCTGGGCTCGGCCCTCGCCGATGGTGATGCGGAAGTCATGCGAAGGCAGGTGGGTGGGCGA
This sequence comes from Pelomonas sp. V22, assembly GCF_030014915.1. Classification (GTDB taxonomy): domain Bacteria; phylum Pseudomonadota; class Gammaproteobacteria; order Burkholderiales; family Burkholderiaceae_C; genus JAUASW01. Next base: position 307,847 of record NZ_JAGIXS010000005.1, on the reverse strand, counting down.
GAGCGAATGGTTGATCCATTCGTAGCCCTCCAGCTGCACGTCGAGCTGGGTGCCGAAGGGGCGCTTGTCCGGGTCGCCCTTGGAGCGCTGATAGACCAGCGAGCGCTGCTGGCGCGAGAACGGCGCGGCCTCGCTGTCGCCCTCGATGAAGTACTGGCGGATCTCGGGGCGTATGTATTCGAGGATGAAGCGCAGGTGGCCGATCACCGGGTAGTTGCGCAGCACCGAGCGCTTGGTCTGGCGCACGTCGTACCAGCCGACCCAGGTCAGGGCACCGAAGAGCAGCACCAGCGGCACGCCATAACGGCTGTAGAACAGCAGGCCGAGGCTGATGCCGAACAGGGCCGCGCAGAGCAGCCAGGTGGCATAGCGGACCGGAAAGTGATGATCGACGGATTGCAACCAACGGGGCATGGAGAGCACCTTTCGCGCTGAACAGCGCTGGCCTGCATGCTATGCCCCGCAAGCCCGGCCGTACCCTGGGGCAAGCCATGCCCTGCTGCACAATCGGCGCCACATTCTGGGAAAGCCTGTTCATGACCCTCCTGAAGAAAATCTGGTCGCCGATCAGCTGGTTGCTTGGCAAGTTCTGGTGGCTGCTGGACGGCTCGCGTCGCGCCTTCATCAACCTGCTGTGGCTGCTGCTACTCATCGTGCTGTTCAGCGCCCTGTTTCGCAGCGGCCCCAAGCCCTTGCAGCAGAAGACCACCCTGGTGCTGAGCCTGCGCGGCCCGCTGGTCGAGCAGTACTCGGGCTCGGCCCGCTCGCAGGCCCTCGCCGAGCTGCAAGGCCAGAAGGCCGCCAAGCAGACGAGGCTGCGCGACGTGCTGGCCGTGCTGGACGGCGCCGCCAAGGACCCGCAGATCACCGCCGTGCTGCTGGACCTGGATGAATTCAGCGGCGCCGGCATGGCCGGCCTGCACGAGGTCAGCAGCGCGCTGCAACGCTTCAAGAAGGCCAGCAGCGGCAAGAAGGTCTATGCCTATGGCGACCACTACAGCCAGCGCGCCTACCTGCTGGCTGCGCAAGCCGACGAGATCTACATGCACCCGATGGGCAATGTGATGATCGAAGGCTTCGGTGGCTACCGCACCTACTACAAGGACGCCTTCGAGCGCCTCGGCGTATCGGCCAATGTGCTGCGCGTGGGCACCTACAAGAGCGCGGCCGAACCCTACTTCACCAATGCCCCCAGCAAGGCCACGCAGGAGGCCGACAGCCTGCTGTACGGCGCGCTGTGGACCAGCTACACGGACCAGGTCGAGGCGGCCCGCAAGCTCGAGAAGGGCGCCATCGCCCGCGACATCGAGCAGCTGCCCGAGCAACTCGCCGCCGTGAAGGGCGATACCGGCCAGCTTGCGCTCAAGCAGAAGCTGGTCGACGGCCTCAAGACCCGCGACGAGATGCGTGCCCTCTTGGTCGAGCGCGGCGCCAAGGAAGGCGCTAGCTTCCGCCGCATCGCCTATGGCGACTACCTGGCCCACCTGAAGCACAAGCCGCCGTTCGGCCCGGCCGTGGGCGTGGTGGTGGCCGAGGGCTCCATCGTCGATGGCGAGACGCAAGCCGGCCGCGTGGGCGGCGACTCGACCGCCCAGCTGATTCGCCAGGCGCGCGAGAACGAGCAGGTCAAGGCCATCGTGCTGCGCGTCAACTCGCCAGGCGGCAGCGCCTTCGCTTCCGAGATCGTGCGCCGCGAACTCGAGATCACGCGCAAGGCTGGCAAGCCGGTGGTGATCTCCATGGGCGACGTGGCGGCCTCGGGCGGCTACTGGATCTCCATGAGCTCGGACAAGGTGATCGCCGATGCCGACACCATCACCGGCTCCATCGGCGTGTTCGGCATGCTGCCCACGGCCGACAAGCTCGTCGAGAAGCTCTCGCTGCACAGCGCCGGCACCACCACCACCTGGCTCAAAGGCAGCTACGACCCGATGCGGCCGCTGGACCCGCGCTTCGCCTCGCTGGTCCAGTCCTCCATCGGCCACATCTACGACGACTTCACCGCCAAGGCCGCGGCCGCGCGCAAGAAGAAGGTCGAGGAGATCGATGCCGTGGCGCAAGGCCGTGTCTGGACGGGCGCGCAGGCGCTGGAGCGCGGCCTGATCGACCAACTCGGCAGCTATGCCGACGCGATCCAGGCCGCCGCCCAGCTGGCCAAGCTGGAAGGCGAGCCGCGCCTCATCTACATCGAGCGCGAGCCGGGCAAGCTCGACAAGCTGCTGGCCTCGTTCGCGGATGCCGTGGCGCCGTCCATCTCGAATGCCATCCGCGAGCAGCTGGGCTTCACGGCCGCCGTGCCCACGCCGCTGCAGCAGGTCCAGCAGGACCTCGCCTGGCTCTCCGAAGTCAGCGAAGGCCGCAAGCCCTTCACAGGCGTGGTGCACTGCCTCTGCGCCCTGCCTTGATCGCCCCTCAACGGAGCCCACGATGAAGACGAAGATGACGATGCTGGCCGGTGCCCTGTGCGCCTCGGCCTTCGCGATGGCCGGCGCCGAGCCCTATCCGGCCACGCCGCGCCTGCCGGTGCAGGACACGTACCACGGCACCACCATCACCGACGACTACCGCTGGCTGGAAGACTTCGGCAAGCCCGAGGTCAAGGCCTGGGTGGCGGCGCAGAACAAGCTGAGCCGCGCCGCACTGGATGCCGTGCCCGGCCGTGCAGCCGTGGAAGAGCGGGTGCGTGGACTCCTGAACTCGCGCTCCAGCATGTACTACGGCCTGCAACGCGCCGGCGGGAAGTGGTTCGCGATCAAGCAGCAGCCGCCCAAGCAGCAGTCGCTGCTGGTGATGCTGGATTCGCCCGACGCGCTTGCCAGCGAGAAGGTGGTGCTGGACCCGAATGAGCGTGCCGCCGACGGCTCGCTGGCCATCGACTTCTACGTCCCCTCGCCCGATGGCAAGCGCGTGGCCGTGTCGCTGTCCGAGAAGGGCAGCGAAGACGGCTCCATCCACCTGATCGAGGCCGCCAGCGGCCAGCAGGTCGACGTGGTGATCCCGCGCGTGCAGTACCCGACCGGCGGTGGCTCGGTAGCCTGGAGCGCCGACGGCAAGAGCCTGTTCTACACGCGCTACCCGGCACCGGGTGAACGTGCGGCGAGCGAGCTGCATTTCCATCAGCAGGTCTGGCAGCACCGGCTGGGGCAGCCGCTGAAGGCCGACCGCTATGTGATCGGCAAGGAGTTCCCGCGCATCGGCGCCACGGTGCTGAGCGTGGCCAGGAGCGGCGAGCAGCTGGCCATGGTGGCCAATGGCGACGGCGGCGAGCATGCCTTCTACCTGCACGGCAAGCAGGGCGGTTGGCAGCGCCTGGCCGCCTACGAGGACAACATCAAGAAGGCCGAGTTCGGCAACGACGGCTGGCTCTACCTGCTGTCGAACAAGGACGCACCGCGCGGCAAGATCCTTCGCATTCCCCTCGCCAAGCCGCAGCTGAAGAACGCCCAGCTGCTGGTGCCGGAAACCGAGGGCGTGCTGCAGCACATGGAGATCAACGGCGGCAAGCTGTTCGTCTCGGCCTTGCTCGGCGGGCCCTCCAAGCTCAGCGTGGTCGACCTGAAGACGCTGGCCATGAAGGACATCGCGCTGCCGCCGGTCAGCAGCGTGAGCGGCCTGCAGGGCGGCGCCGACGGCGAGGTGCTGGCCCTCTTGCAGAGCTACACCGAGCCGCCGGCCTGGTGGCGCCTGCAGAGCGAAGGCCAGCCCGTGAAGACCGCGCTGGCCAGCCGCAGCCCGGTGGACTTCAGCGACGTGGAGGTGAAGCGCGAGTTCGCCACCTCCAAGGACGGCACCCAGGTGCCGCTGAACATCATCCACCGCAAGGGCCTCAAGCTGGACGGCAGCAACCCGACCATCCTCAACGGCTACGGCGGCTACAACATCAGCCAGACACCGGGCTTCTCGATCACGCGCAAGCTCTGGCTGGAGCGCGGTGGCGTCTACGTGATCGCCAACCTGCGTGGCGGCGGCGAGTACGGCGAGGCCTGGCACCTGGCCGGCAACCTGACCAAGAAGCAGAACGTGTTCGACGATTTCATCGCCGCGGCCGAGCACGTGATCGCACGCGGCTACAGCTCGCCGGCGAAGCTCGCCATCCAGGGCGGCAGCAATGGCGGCCTCTTGATGGGCGCGGCGCTGACGCAGCGGCCCGAGCTGTTCCGCGCGGTCCATGCCTCGGTCGGCATCTACGACATGATGCGCATCGAGCTGGACCCCAACGGTGCCTTCAACGTCACCGAGTTCGGCACGGTCAAGGACAAGGCGCAGTTCGAGGCGCTGTATGCCTATTCGCCCTTCCATCGCGTGAAGGATGGCACCGCCTACCCGGCCGTGCTGTTCACCACCGGCGACCATGACGGCCGCGTCAACCCGGCGCAGTCGCGCAAGATGACGGCCCGCCTGCAGGCTGCCAACCCGGCCGGCCAGCCCATCCTGCTGCGCACCAGCAGCGCCAGCGGCCATGGCATGGGCTCCTCGCTGGACGAGACCATCAAGCTGCAGACGGACACCTTCAGCTTCCTCTTGCAGCAGCTGGGCATGGCCCAGCCCTGAGCCGGGTCGGGCCGCTACAATGCGGCCCACAGCGCCGATTTGTTCCGGATTGCGGGCGCTATAGAAATTCCGCTAAACAGGAACGCCACCCGGTGTTCCGTCTTGTCAGCGGCACCGGTTTTTCTTTTTTCGGAAGGCGTGAATCCATGACCCCGCAAAGCGTCGGCTTCGTCCAGCCGCAGCGCATGCAGTTCGAAGAGCCCCTGCGACTGCGCAGCGGCGCGCAGCTCGGCCCTTACGAGCTGCACTACGAAACCTACGGCCGGCTCAACGCCGACCGCAGCAATGCCATCCTCGTCTGCCACGCCTTGAATGCCAGCCACCATGTGGCGGGCGTCTACGAAGGCCAGGACAAGAGCGAAGGCTGGTGGGACAACCTGATCGGGCCCGGCAAGCCGCTGGACACCAACCAGTTCTTCGTCATCGGGATCAACAACCTCGGCTCCTGCTTCGGCTCGACCGGCCCGATGCACCAGAACCCGGCCACCGGCCGCGCCTATGGCGCCGACTTCCCGGTGGTGACGGTGCATGACTGGGTCGATGCACAGGCCCGTGTGCTGGACCGGCTGGGCATCACGCAGCTGGCTGCGGTCCTGGGTGGATCGCTCGGCGGCATGCAGGCGCTGGACTGGTCGCTGCGCTACCCCGAGCGCATGCGCCACTGCATCGCCATCGCCACCGCACCCAGCCTCTCGGCCCAGAACATCGCGTTCAACGAGGTGGCGCGGCGCGCCATCATCACCGACCCCGACTTCCATGACGGCCATTACTACGAGCACGGCGTCGTGCCCAAGCGAGGCCTGCGCGTGGCGCGGATGATCGGCCACATCACCTACCTCAGCGACGACGTGATGGAACAGAAGTTCGGCCGCCAGATGCGTGCGGCAGAACTCGGCTATTCCACGCAAGACATCGAGTTCCAGATCGAAAGCTATCTGCGCCACCAGGGTGACAAGTTCAGCGAGTATTTCGACGCCAACACCTACCTCCTGATCACCCGCGCGCTGGACTATTTCGACCCGGCCCGCGAGCACGGTGGCGACCTCTCGCGCACCTTCGCTGCCGCGCGCTGCAAGTACCTGCTGGCCAGCTTCAGCACCGACTGGCGCTTCTCGCCGGCACGCTCACGCGAGATCGTGAAGGCCCTGCTCGACAACAAGCTCGACGTCTCCTACGCCGAGATCGATGCACCGCACGGCCACGATGCCTTCCTCCTGGAGGACCCGCGTTATCACGGCGTGCTCAGGGCCTATTTCCAACGCATCGCGGGAGAGCTGGCATGAGCGCCGTGCAAGTGATGGAACAGATCGCGGCGCTGGTGCCCCAGGGCTCGCGCGTGCTTGACCTCGGCTGCGGCACCGGCGAGCTGCTGGCCTATCTGCAGAAGCATCGCGGCTGCACCGGCTATGGCGTGGAGCTGAACGACGCCAACCTGCTGGAATGCGTGAAGCGCGGCGTCAACGCGATCCAACTGAACCTGGAAGAAGGCCTGTCGATCTTCGAGGACCAGAGCTTTGACGTGGTCCTGCAACTGGAGACGCTGCAGCACCTGCGCAATACCGAGGCCATGCTGCGCGAGACCGCGCGCGTGGGCCGCAGCGGCATCGTCAGCTTCCCCAATTTCGCCCATTGGCCCAACCGCCTGCAGGTCCTGCTCGGCCGCATGCCAGTGACGCGCGTGCTGCCCTACCAGTGGTACGACACGCCCAACATCCGCGTCGGTACCTATGCCGACTTCGAGGTGCTGGCCGGCAAATGCGGGCTGCGGGTGCTGGACAGCTTCGGCATCCAGGAGGGTCGTGCGGTTCGCACGCTGCCGAACCTGATGTCCAGCATGGCCGTCTTCAAGTTCGACCGCGGCTGAAACGACGGGCCGCCTCCCACGCGGCCAGCCTGCTCAGCTTTCAAAGCGCCCCAGCCTCACCATCGTGTTTCCCGGCTTGCCATGCTGGGTCGAGGGCATGACCAGCACCGTGCGGTCATGGCGGGTGCGGAACACGGTCGCGCCATCCTGCGCGAAGGCCGTGCCGGCCTGCTCGATGACCTGGAGGCCCCGCACCGGGAACAGGAAGTGGAAGTCGCTGCTCAGCGCCACCACGGCCTCGTCCACCCGCACCAGGTGCTGGACCTCGGGCAGCGGCAAGCGCAATCGCGCTGCGGCCCAGGCCTCGCTGACCACGCCGGTGAGGCGCAGAAAGCGCACGACGCTGTCGATGGCCACCTCGGCCGACGAAGCCTCCCAATGCTGGCCGCATTCGATCAGGAGCGCATTCTTCTCGCTCGCCGGATCGCCGAAGCCGCCCCGGTCGCGCATGCGCAGGCCGGACGGGTGGCCGGTGTCGATCAGCAAATCGCCCGGCATGCCGAGCTCGCGAGCAAAGGACGCGCCCTTGTCGAGCAGGCCGCAGACCATCAAGGGCCGGCAGGCGTCCTGCATGGAATGGATGTCGAGCAGCCAGTCGGCCGCATCGACAAACGGCTGGAGCTGGCGCGCCCGGCGCAGCTCCACCGAATCGCGGGGGCCGAGCAGCTGGGCGTCGTCCCAGACGCGGTTCAGGTCTTCGTCGACGCAACGAGACAGGTTCGGATAGGCCGCGTCAAAACGCTGGTAGGCCGCCACATTGGCGAAGCTCAGGAGCAGCCTGCCTGTAGCCGGGGTCAGATCTTGCGCCGAGTGCTGGCCGAGCAGCCAGTCCAGCGCGATGGCACCGCACAACTCATTGCCATGAGTCAGGGCCTGCACCATCACCGTCTTGCCGGGCCGGCCCGAGTCGAAGACATGGACGTAGTCCACGCCACTGTGGCTCTCGCGCCAGCGGGAGATATCGGGCGGGCTCAGTTCGATCGGACTTTCGCTAGCGGACATGACTTCCTCAATGACGGACGGCCTCGGCAGTGGCCTGCTTGACCCAATTCAACGACTGCTCGCGCACCCATGACTGGTCAGCCTCACCCTCATAGCCACTGTAGGCTGCAAAGTAGACCACCTTGTTCTTCAGGACGAGCGTTGTCATTCCAATCACCATGGGCACCTGGGTCGACTTGCCTCCAGCCTCAGCCTGGAAGACCGTGAGTATCGTGAACCCTATCCGGTCAGCTTGATCGAGAAAAAACTCCTGTGGGCGAACTTCTCCGACACGCATCTTCAGATCGGGCACCCCCAGTCCTGGCCCGAGCTCACTGGTCGCCTTGTCCATCTGCTTTTCAATGCCTGGCCGGGCCAGCTTGAGCATGTCATCGAACTGGTCGCGCAACACCTTCCGCACGGACTGGAACATGGGGGCACTGACCTCGGTACGCTCAGCTTGACGCAGCGTCTGGACCATGAAATAGCGCCGCAACGGCTTCAGCTGCCCAGCCCTGACAAGATCGATATCGTCTTCAGCGACAAAAAAAGCCAAGAGGCGATTGGTCGGTGCCGTCATCGCTTCACCTATGCGAAGCAGACCCGGCAATTGGGAATCGACCGTAGCGAACCCCTGTGGCACCGGCAAGTAAAGGGCTGTGGAGCCTATCCTTGCATCAACGGCCCCTGGGCGGGTCTGCGCAGCTGCCGCAAGCGGCATGACCAGGAAGGCCAGCGTAAGCAAGCCAGCAAGGCGGGCGCGTAGTTGATTCAGCATCAGGAAACTTGCAGTTGGTTGCCGGCTGCCGGACGGCAAGGCCGCGCAGCCGGACTGTAATTGCTTCAGCGCGCCGTCGCCGGCGGCAGCTGCAAGGCCAGCAAGTCGCGCAGCACCAGCTTGATGCTGTCGCGGATGGCGGCCTCGTTGGCCAGGCGCAGGCGCTCGACCGGCAGCAGCTTGTCGCCGATCTCGACGGTGGCGGCGTTGCGCACCGTGCGCTGGTAGACCGTCGCCTTGCTGCTGCGCTCGACCAGGGTGTAGCTGATGCCCAGCCGCACCGTGGTGTCCAGCGAGACGAGGGGCTGGTCCAGGTCGGTCAGCTTGATGTCGAGCTGGTAGCGGCCGGCCTCGCGCACCAGCGGGAACATGCCCACCGCCCGCAACGAATCCTCGAAGGCCTGCTCCAGCGCCTGGCTGCTGACCTTGGAACCCCACCAGCGGTTGGTGGCCTGGCCGCCGGTGACCGGGCCGAGCGCCACGTTCTGGCGCAGCGCATCGGGCACCCAGGCGCGCATCTGCAGCGCATCGGCCGGGCTCAAGCCCATGGAGAGCGATTCGGACGGCGTGCCACAGCCCGCCATCAGGCCCGCCGCCAGCGCCGCGAGCATCGAGGCCACGATGATCCTGCCTGTCTTCGCCATCATCATTCCACCCTTGCTTGTTCAGAGCCGCCGGTGCTGCAGCGCCGGCAGTTGCTGGCGCACGGCCGCCAGCCGCGCCAGGTCCAGCTCGGCCTGCACCAGGCCTTCGCCCTCGGGCAGCACATCCAGCACCTCGCCCCAGGGGTCGACGATCATGCTGTGGCCCCAGGTGCGCCGGCCATTTTCATGCCGGCCGCCTTGCGCCGAAGCGAGGACAAAGGCCTGCATTTCGACCGCTCGCGCCCGCAAGAGCAGCTCCCAGTGCTTCTCGCCCGTGGTGTAGGTGAAGGCCGCCGGCACCGCGAACAGCGCGCAGGGCGGCTGGCCCGGTGCAAAGCTCAGGGCCCGGTAGAGCTCGGCAAAGCGCAGGTCGTAGCAGATCGACAGGCCCACGCGCACGGGTCCGGCCTGCACGGCCACCGGCTCGCTGCCGGCCTCCAGCACGCGGCCTTCGTCGTACTGCTCGCTGCCGGTCTGGAAGCGGAACAAATGGATCTTGTCGTAGCGCGCCGCGAGCATGCCCTCGGGGCTGTAGACCAGGCAGCTGTTGCGCACGCGGGCCGGATCGGCCGTGCGCAAGGGCAGGGTGCCGCCTATCAGCCACAGGCCCAGCTCGCGGGCCGTGTCGGCCAGCATGCGCTGGATGGGCGCGGCGGGGTCCTGGTAGGTTTCGGCGATGCGCAGCTTGTCGTCATCCTGCTTGCCCATCAGGCAGAAGTACTCCGGCAGCAGGGCCAGCTCGGCGCCGGCAGCCGCAGCGCGCTCCAGCCACAGGCGGGCGCTGGCCAGGTTGCGGTCCACGTCGGGCGTGGAGACCATCTGCACGGCGGCGATCTTCATGGCGAGGCTCCGGAGGCGGCTGAGCTGGCGGCGGGGGCGGCGGGTTTGAGCTCGACCTTCTCGACCTTGGGATCGTCCCAGTTGCCCGAGACCAGGAACTCGCGCGTGCCGGCTTCCATCATCGGCCGGCGCAGTATCAGCTGGGCCAGGAAGGTGGCCAGGCCCACGGCCGGGTTGATGGCCGCATAGGCCAGCGAGGCGCCGCCGGCATTGACCTCGGGCATCACCAGCACGCGCAGGTTCTGGGTCTCGGCCGCCAGATCGGCCTCGCCCTCGATGGCCACGATGGCCTGCACGCCGCGCATGCGCAGGTTCTTGCTGTGGGCCACGCCCCGGCGGATGTCGATATCGCCCTCGACGCCATCGAAGGCAAAGCCTTCCTGGAACACGTCGCGGAAGTCGAGCAGGAAGCGGCGCGGCAGCGACTGCAGGCTCAGCACGCCGAGCAAGCGGCCCACACCCGGCTCGGCCTGCAGGAACTGACCGGCATCGAGGTGCAGCTTGAGCTGGCCCGACATGCTCGCGTAGTCCGGGCTCAACGGCGAACCGAGCCAGCCGATCTGGCCGGCGAGCTGGCCCTTGCCGCCGCGCAGCAGCCTGCCGTGGCCCAGCTTCTCGAGCAGTTGGCCGGCATCGCTAACGTCCAGTTTCCAGTCCATCTGCGCGCGGCGCTGCGGCTCGCCGGGCAGCAGCGCCCAGGTGCCGGTGGCGCTGAGCAAGGCGTCGGGATGGCGGATCTGCAAACGGTCCAGCTTCCATTCGCGGCTCGGGCCCTGGTGCTGGGCCTGCACCTCGAGGCGGCCAAGCTTCTTGCCGCGCAGCTCGAAGTCGTCGACCACGATGTCCAGCGCCGGCACGCTGCTGGGCGCCTGGTCGAGCAGCTGGCTGACGCTGTCGACCTCGCTCTTGGGCAGCGAGAGCCGCGCCAGCCGCGCATAGACGGTGCCGGGCTGCGGCGCGCGGGCCGGCCGCAGCTCCACGTAGCCGCTGAGCTGCTGGGCATCGAGCGTGGCCCGCCAGGTCTGCTTGTCCGCCGCCAGCGAGACACCGGCCATCACCCGATTCAAGGGCCGGCCCGCCACCTGCAGCGCTTGGGCGCGCAGGCTGATGTTGGCGGGCAGATAACCGCCGCCATCGCCGCCGGCATCACCGGACTGCAGGTTGAACAAGCGCTGGGCCGTCTGGCTCCAGGCATCGAGGTTGACCGTGGCCAGGTTGGCCGTGGCGCGCACGCCGGTCTCGGGCAGCTCGGCGAGGCTGTCCTGCACCGCCAGGCTGCCGCGCAGCACGCGCGCGCCCTCGCCGCTGACGTCGCGCTGGTAATGGGCCTGCAGGAGCGTCTGGCCGAGTTCGACACGCAGCTCGTCGCGCTTGGCGTCGATCATGCTGATGCGCAGCACGAGCGGCCATGGCGCCTCGGCCTCCTTCTTGAAGGGCGCCGGCAGCTCGGCCGCCATGCCTTGCAGCGAGCTGGTGAGGTCCAGCTCCACATGGCCTTGCACCAGGCCCAGCTGCAGCTTGTACGCCGCCTGCCCTTGCAAGGCGGGCGCCAGCTTGGCCGCCAGGCCCAGCTCGGGCGCGCGTCGCAAGCCCTCGGCCGTGGCCAGGCCCTGGGCCGTGAAACGCAGACTGCCATCGCCCTGACTGCCACCTTCAAACGTGGCCTCGCCACCGGCCACGCGGGCCGCGCCATTGCCGATCTGTACACCCTTGTGGTCGAAGTCCACGCGCGCGCGGGCATTGGCCAGCAGCGGCACGTCGGGGCGCAGCTTGAGGTCGTTGCCCGCCAGCAGGACCTGGCCCTTGACCGTGCTGTGGGCGATGTCGGCCAGCGGCAGCTGCAGCGCCAGCTTGAGCTGGGCGCTGCCGGTGGCGGTGGCTGCATCGAGGCCATGGCCGGTCCAGCCCGACACCGGGCTGGCGCGCAGATACGCCAGCAGCGCGTCTGCCGCGCCGCGGCCGCCGCCTTCGAGCTCCAGCACCGGCTTGTGGTGCATCAGGTCCTTGATGCCGCCGTTGACGCCGCTGAGCTCGAAGCCCATCACCCGCGTGCTGCCGTTCTTGATCTGAAGGCTGCCCCGGTCGATCACGACCTGGGCATTGAGCTGCTCCATCACCGGCCAGGGCGAGTTGTAGGCCGGCGCCTCGGCGGTGGCGGCGTGGCTGGGCACATAGGCCAGCTCGACGTCGCGCGCCTCGGCGCTGATGCGGAACTGGCCCTGGCTCTTGGGCGCGTCGAAGGGGAACTCGGCCAGGTCGCCGTTGAGCCGCACGCTGACGGCGCGCGCCTCGCCGGCCCGCAGTGCATCGCGCAGGTAGCGACGGGTGTGTGAGTCCAGCACCTGCGGCAGGTAGCGGGCCACGCGGGAAGCCGGGGCGCGGTCCACCTTGCCGGTGAGCTTCAGGAGGCCGGGGAAGCGCCCTCCCTTGCCCACGCCGGTGCCGGGGCCGCTGCGCCAGTGCAACTCGAAGTCACCCTGCAGGTCGCTGTTCGCCAGCTGCAGGTTCGTGAGCTTGAAGTCCAGCTGCGGCGGCAGGCCGTCCTTGCGCGGCTCGATCTGCCAGGCCAGCAGGCCGGCCAGACGCTGCACCGGCAGCACCGGCTCTTCATAGAGGCCAGGCAGGTCGATCTCGCCTTCGGCCATCTTGAAGCGCGCCTCACCGCCCTTCTCGCTGGCCTCGATCTGGGCGCTGACGCCGCTGATGCCGGGCCGGCCTATGCCGGTCTCGGCTGCATGGCTGCGCAGGATCAGGCCCTCGACCTGGGCCCGCGCCTTGTAGCTGCGCGGCGCGGCCACGGCGCCCTGCCAGCTGAGGCTCAGCTCGCTGAGCACGCCCTGCGGTGCCAGCTCGGCCAGCCATTCGCGCTGCGCGCTGGACAGCGGGGCACGCTCGGCGATCTGGGCCATCAGGGCGAAGTCCAGGCGGTCGGCGCTGAGCGCGCCGCCCGTGAGCTTGCTGGCATCGACGCTGAGGCCGAGACCACCGGGCTGCTGCAGCGTCACCGACCAGTCGGAGCGCGGCCAGGCCAGACCGTCATCGGCCACGAAGCCCAGCTGCTGGGCCGACAGCGTGACCGTGTCGCCGCCCCGGGCCAGGCTGAGCCGGCCTTCGATTCTCTCCAGCTCCAGCTCCGGCGCATCGCTGGCCAGGCGCAGCTGCACCTGGCGCAGGCCCATGTCCACCGTGGCGCGTTCGGCCTGGCCGGCCTTGATGTCGATCCAGGCCCGCAGCGCGCCATCGCCGGCGCTCAGCTCGAAGGGCAGGCTGACGTAGCGGCGCAGCTGGCTGACGTCGGCACGCGGCAGATCCGCATAGAGCTGGCCGGTCCAGTGCTTCAGGCTGCCGGCGCCATGCAGCAGCGACTGGTTGAAGCGGCCCCGCAGGCTGAAGCGCTCGCCCCATTCTGCCGGCGGCGTGGCGTCGAGGCGCAGCTCATGGCGGCGCAGGCCGTTGCGCACGACCAGGTTCAGGTCGGAGAGCTGCAGCGGCGCCGCCTGGCGGGCTTCGTCCACCCAGCGCAACCGACCCTTGAGGATGACGAACTCATGCTGCGAGAAAAACCAGTCGGCCAGGTCGCTGCCGGCCTCGGCGCGCTCGTCGGGCTGCAGGTCGAAGCCGGCCACGAAGATCCGGCCTTGCGCGTCGCGGCGCACCTCCATCTCGGGGCTGTCGACCAGCAATTGCTCGAAGCGCGGCGACAGTGCCAGGAAGGAGCGGGCCGACAGCGCCGCCACCACCCGCGGCAGGCGCAAGACCTCGCGCTGGCGCTTGTCCAAGAGGCGCAGGTCGTGCAGTTCCAGCGCCGGAATCCAGCCGCCGGAGCGGACTTCGATCTGGGCGATGCGCACGTCCGCGCCCAGGATGTGCGAGGCTTGGCGTTCTATCGCCGGACGCCAGTCGTCGATGTACGGCAAAATTGCCCAGTGCAGCAGCAACCAGCTCAGCAGAACCAGTCCCCAGGCCAGCATCAGCAGGCGCAGGGCCCAGCGCAGAGTCCACCGCATCAAACGGTAGGGGCGCAGGGCGGCTTTCTTGGCGGCAGCGGAGAGGGTTGCTGGTACAGACGACATGAGAGAGGGCTCGCCCTGGAGCCGCGACCTGCTCCGGCATCGCCGGGCCACCGCCAGGCTTGTTGCCGAAGCGCGAGCACCCAGGAGCGCAGCCAATCTAGCACAGCGCAGACCATCCAATGACCGAGGCTTCCCCCGTCGCCATCCTCCCGGCCAGTGCCGATCACAGCCGCTTCGTGCAGCGGATTCGCCGCCGCTATGCCGCCGAGCTGCCCCTGCTGCCGCCCGGCCTGCCCGGCCGGACCGAAATCGAAGCCCTGGTCGCCGCACTGCAAACGGGTGGCCGGACCCTGGCCTCGGCCCTGCGTGTGGCCCGCCACCTGGTGCTGGAGCGCCTGGCCGTGCTGGACATCGAGCAGGGCGCCGCCGTCAAGGACGTCACCGAGGTGATGACCCTGCTGGCCGAGACCACGCTGTGCCTGGCGCTGGAGCAGGCGCGGCGCGAGCAGGATGCGGTCAATGGCGTGCCCCGCAATGAAGCCGGCGAGCGCATCGAGTTCTGGGTCGTCGGCATGGGCAAGCTGGGCGGGCGCGAGCTGAACGTCTCGTCCGACATCGACCTGATCTACGTCTACGACGACGACGGCCAGACCGACGGCCCCGCCTCCATCAGCGCCCACGAGTACTTTGCCCTGCTGGCGCGCAAGCTCTATGCGCTGATCGGCGAGGTCACTGAGGACGGCCAGGTCTTCCGCGTTGACCTGGCGCTGCGGCCCAATGGCAACTCGGGCCCGCCGGTGGTGAGCCTCGCGATGCTGGAAGAGTATTTCCTCGTCCAGGGCCGCGAATGGGAGCGCTTTGCCTGGCTGAAGAGCCGCGTGGTGGCGCCGCTGGATGCGCCCGCCCTGCAGCGCGCCCAGTATCTGCGCCAACTGGTGACGCCCTTCGTCTACCGCCGCTACCTGGACTACGGCGTGTTCGAGGGCCTGAGGCAACTGCACCGCAAGGTGCGCGACGAGGCCCAGAAGCGCGCCGCCGGCCGGCCCGAGCGGGCCAATGACGTGAAGCTCTCGCGCGGCGGCATCCGCGAGATCGAGTTCATCGTCCAGCTCTTGCAGGTGGTGCGCGGCGGCCAGTTCCCCGAGATCCGCACCCGCTCCACCGTCAAGGCGCTGCGCAGCCTGGCGGCTCGCGGCCTGATGAAGCCGGCCACGGCCGAGGGCCTGGCCGAGGGCTACCGCTTCCTGCGCCAGGTCGAGCACCGCATCCAGTTCCTCGATGACCAGCAGACCCATGCCCTGCCCGGCAGCGACGAGGACCTGGCCTGGATCGCCCGCAGCCTGAAGCTTGCCTGCCGCGCCGATGCCTGCGAGCTGCTGGACCGGCTCTGCGAGGTGCGCGAGCTGGTGGCCACCGAGTTCGATGCCCTGCTGCACGACGGCCAGGCGCCGCAGACGAGCGGCAGCGGCAACGGCTGCAAGAGCTGTGGCGGCCCGCCGCTGCCCATCGATACCGAGGAGTTCCTGGAGAAGCTGCAGCCCGAGTTGGCCGACAGCGTGCGCCGCTGGGCCAAACAGCCGCGCGTGCAGAACCTGCGCGAGGAGTCGCGGCTGCGCCTGGCCAAGCTGGTCGGCCGTGCCTCGTTGGCGGTCAAGGAAGGCAAGAGCACCCTGGATGCGGCGATCCGCTTCGTCGACTGGATCGAGCCGCTGCTCAGGCGCGAGAGCTACCTGGCCCTGCTGGTCGAGCGCCCGGCGGTCCAGGCCCGTTTGCTCTCGCTGCTGGGCCTGGCGCGCTGGCCGATGCGCTACCTGATGCTGCATCCCGGCGTGATCGACGAACTGGCCGACAACCGCCTGATGAACCAGCGCTTCGACGGCGCCGCCTTCGTCGCCGAGCTGGAAGAGCGCCATGCCGCCTGGGCCCGCCACGGCGAGGCCGACGAGGAAGCGCTGCTCGACACGCTGCGCCGCTCCCACCATGCCGAGGTGTTCCGCACCCTGGTGCGCGACGTGGAGGGCCAGATCACGGTCGAGGAAGTGGCCGACGAGCTCTCTGCGCTGGCCGACGCCACCTTGCAATGCGCGATCAACTGGGCCTGGGCTCGCTTGAAGCAGGCGCACCGCCCCGCGCCACGGCTCGCGGTCATTGCCTACGGCAAGCTCGGTGGCAAGGAGCTGGGCTATGGCGGCGACCTGGACGTGGTCTTCCTGTTCGACGACGAAGACGAGAACGCGCCCGAGATCTACGGCGCCTTCGTGCGCAAGCTGATCACCTGGCTGACCCTACGCACGGCGGCCGGCGAGCTGTTCGACATCGACACGGCGCTGCGGCCCAACGGCAATTCGGGCTTGCTGGTCACGTCCGTCAACAGCTTCGAGAACTATCAGCAGGGCCGCGGCGGCAACACCGCCTGGACCTGGGAGCATCAGGCCATCACACGGGCGCGCTTCTGCGCCGGCGACCCGGCCCTGGCCGAACGCTTCGAGGCTGTGCGCCGCGCCGTGCTGACCGCCCCGCGCGACCATGCGGCGCTGAAGCAGGAAGTCCAGGCCATGCGCGAGAAGGTGCGCTCGGCCCGGCCGGTGCGCGCCGGCCTGTTCGACGTCAAGCACAGCCCCGGCGGCATGATGGACGCCGAGTTCGCCCTGCAGTACCTGGTGCTGGCCGAAGGCGGCCAGCATGCCGAACTGCTCGACAACAAGGGCGCCATCGCGCTCTTGCAGCGCGCCGAGGAAGCCGGCCTCTTGCCGGCCGGCGTGGGCAGCGCGGCGGCCGATGCCTACCGCGAACTGCGACGCGCCCAGCACAAGGCGCGGCTGGATGAGCAGCCCACGCAGGTGGACGAAGCTCTGCTGCAAGAGAAGGGCCTGGCCCCGCCACGCGAGGCGGTGCTGGCGCTGTGGCGCGCAGTCTTCGGCTGAGCGCCTGGCCGCTGCTGGCCGGGCTGTTCGGCCTCGCCGCAGCGGCCCTGTTTCCGCTTCACCTCGAGCCCGCGGTGATCTCGCCGCTGGCCGCCCTGGTCCATCTGAACGAACGCCATCTGCTCGCCAACCTGGCCGGCTGCGCCGTGCTCGGCTGGCTGGGCCACCGGGCCGGCATGGGCTGGCCGCAGGCGCTGGCCTGGCTGCTGGCCTGGCCACTTGGCCAACTCGCCCTGCTCGCAGGGCCGCCGCTGACGCACTTTGGCGGGCTCTCCGGCTGGCTGCATGCGGGCAGCGCCCTCATCATCGTGAGCCTCTTGATGCGCGGAGGCCGTGAGCGCTCGATAGGCACGGCCCTGCTCGCTGGCTTGCTCGTCAAGCTGGCGCTGGAACAGCCCTTCGCGCCACCACGCTTCGATCCGGACTGGGGCTTTGCGCCGGCCCCCTTTGCCCACCTCGCCGGCAGCGTGATCGGGGCCGGCCTGGCCTTGGCCGCGCGATACTGGCCGCTTCGAAGTTCAAGGAGACAAGACCCATGATCACGCTGTGCGGCATGTCGCTGTCCAACTACTACAACAAGGTCAAGCTGGTGCTGCTGGAAAAGGGCCTCCCCTTCCAGGAAGAACTGGTCAAGACCTTCTCCAATGATCCTGAGGTGCTGGCCGCCTCGCCGCTGGCCAAGATCCCCTTCATCCGCCTGGCCGACGGCCGCACGCTGTGCGAGAGCGAGGTGATCTGCGAATACCTGGAGGCCTTGCAACCCACCCCGGCCCTGCTGCCGACTGACCCCTTTGAGGCGGCCAAGGTGCGCGAGCTCATCACCTTCGTGGAACTGCACCTGGAACTGGTGGCGCGCGAGCTCTACGGCCAGGCCTTCTTCGGCGGCAGCTGCAGCGAGAGCAACCAGCAGCGCGTGCGCAAGCAGCTCACCAAGAACATCGAGGCCTTCAAGCGCCTGGCCAAGTTCTCGCCCTACATCGCCGGCGACCACTACACGATGGCCGACTGCGCCGCCTGGGCCAGCCTGTCCGTCGTGGGCATGGCCACCAAGGCCGTGCTGGGCGAGGACCTGCTGCTCGCCGCCGGCATCGACTGGAAGACCTACACCCGCTTCATCGCCGAACGCCCGGCCGTGCAGCGCGTAGTGGCCGACCGCAAGGCGGATGCCGAGAAAGCTGCGGCCGCCAAGGGCTGAACCCGGTTGCCACCAGGCCCGGAAGGCTAGCGCCAAGGGCGCTTGACGGCCTGTCCGTCGATTTCTGCAGTCTGTCGCGCCTCGTTTGGGCGCCGGGAGGGTCGGAGATATGGTGTGCTACATCAGCAACACACCGGCCACAGGCCCAGTTCGATATGCAGACCTGGAACCAAACCGCCCCGATCTACCAGCAGCTCGCCGACCGCCTGGCCGTGCAGCTGCTGGATGGAGATCCCTCCGAAGGTGAAGCCATGCCTTCGGTCCGCGCCCTGGCAAGCCGCTATCTGATCAATCCGCTGACGGTCAGCCGCGCCATCCAGGCCCTGTCTGACATGGGCCTCGTGGAGACGCGGCGCGGCATGGGCATCTATGTCCGCCCCGGCGCCCGCGCAGCACTGCTGAAGAGCGAGCGCGAGCAGTTTCTTCAGGAAGAATGGCCCGCCCTGCGAGAGCGCCTGGCCCGGCTGGGCATCTCGGCCACCGATCTGAACTGGGAGTCGCAACAATGAACGACAACAACAACCTGATCGAAGCCAGCGGCTTCTCGCTGCGCTACGGCCGCAAGACCGCGGTAGACAACCTGAGCTTCCACATTCCCAAGGGCCGCGTGGTCGGCCTGCTGGGCCACAACGGCGCCGGCAAGACCTCGCTGATGAAGGCCATGGTCGGCCTGCATGGCGGCTCCGGCTCGCTGAAGGTGCTGGGCCTGGACCCGATCTCGCAGCGCGGCGAGCTGCTGGAGTCGCTGAGCTACATCCCCGACGTGGCCGTGCTGCCGCGCTGGGCCCGCGTGCATGAGCTGATCACGCTGATGAGCGGCCTGCAGCCCAAGTTCTCGGCCGAGCGGGCGCGCAAGCTGCTCAAGCGCACCAGCGTCGGCGAGAACGACAAGGTCAAGGCGCTCTCCAAGGGCATGGTCACGCAACTGCACCTGGCCCTGATCGCCGCCATCGACAGCAAGCTGATGATCCTGGACGAGCCCACGCTCGGCCTCGACGTGATGTCTCGCAAGAGCTTCTACGAGATGCTGATCGACGAGTGGTGCGACGGCGAGCGCACGGTGATCATCTCGACCCATCAGGTCGAGGAGATCGAGTCCCTGCTGTCCGACGTGATGATGCTGGACGAGGGCAAGCTGGTGCTGAACATCAGCCTGGAGGAGATGGACTCGCGCTTCGTCGCCCTGGCGCACGACCCGGCAGCCGCCGATGCGGTGGCCGACGCCCACCCGCTCTTGCGCTACCGCCAGCAAGGGCGCCCGGCCGCGCTGTTCGACGGTGCACCGCCGGCCCATCTCGAGGGCGTGGGGCAGCGCTTCCGCCCCAGCCTGGTGGACCTGTTCATGGCCCTCACCCGCAAGCCCGAGATGCAGCGCCAGCAGGCCTGATACCCAGCGCGCAAGGAGCAAACAATCATGACGACGACAAAACGTTTCACGACCCTGATGCAGCGCGAATGGATGCAGCATCGCATCGGCTGGATGGTGGTGATGGCCCTGCTGCCCGCGATCACGCTGGTGGCCATGCCCTTCCAGGGTTCGGCCGAACTCGGCAATGCCAAGCTGCCGCCGGCCTCGCTGCTGGCCCTGATGATCATGGGCGGCACCGCCGCCGCCGTGTTCGGGCTCAGCTGGTTCGTGGCCATGTTCCAGTTGCCTGGCCTCGCCCGCCGCGATCAGCAGGACCGCACGATCGAATTCTGGATGTCTCTTCCGGCCAGCCACAGCGAGAGCGTGGCCGCCACGCTGCTGACGCATGCCGTGCTGGTGCCGATTGCGGCGCTGGCGGTCGGCCTGGGCTTCGGTCTGATCGTGGGCCTGGCCTCGATGTTCAAGCTGATCGGCGTGGCCGCACTGAGCCAGGTGAGCTGGATCACCGTGATCGGCACCGCGCTGGTGGGCGTGCTGAGAATGGCTTTCGGTGTGCTCTTGATGACGCTGTGGACGGCGCCGATGTTCATGATCCTGATGGCGGCCTCGGCCTGGCTCAAGCGCTGGGGCGTGCCGGCCGTGATCGGCGCCCTGGTCATCGGCGGCAATGTGCTGGACAAGGTCTACGGCATCCGCATCGTCGGCGACCTGCTGAAGGCCCAGTTCCAAGGCGCCGGTCACGCGCTGTTCAATGCCAGCAACACCTTTGAAGGCCGCACGATGAAGAGCCCGGACGAGGTGGGCGACTTCCTCAACAACCTGGCCACCTGGGCCCTGCAAGACGCCGGGGCGGCCGTGCAGCAGCTGGCATCACCGCACCTGATCGGTGGCCTGCTGGTGGCGGCCGGCTGCTTCTACCTGGTGATACTGGCCCGCAAGCGCTCGACCTGAAGCGAGCCCACCCATGCAAAGAGCCCGCACAAGCGGGCTCTTTTTGCTTTCAGCGGTCGGGGATGCCGATCAGGCTGCCGGCTGCGCTGCCGCGCCGGTAGCGGCGGCCACCTTGGCCGTCACCTCCTTGCGGAAGCGGTTCAGTTCCTGGACGCTGGCAAAGCTGCGCTCCATCAAGAGGCTCATGTTGTGCAGGATGCGTTCGACCACCTTGTTCTCCCACACGGCGTCGAACTGGATCTGCTTGTCCAGCCAGTGCTCCAGCCATTCCGGGTCGGGCAGGCGGCTCTGGATGGTGTCACGCGGGAACAGCTTGGCGTTCACATGCAGGTTGGTCGGGTGCAGGGCCTGGGCCGTGCGGCGGGCACTGGCCATCAGCACGCCGACCTTGGCGAAGGCGGCACGGGCCTCGTCGCCAAACTTGCTCATCGCGCGCTTCATGTAGCGCAGATAGGCACCGCCATGGCGGGCTTCGTCGCGGGCCAGGGTCTCGTAGATCGCCTTGATGACCGGCTCGGTGTGCCATTCGGCAGCACGGCGGTACCAGTGGTTCAGGCGGATCTCGCCGCAGAAATGCAGCATCAGCGTCTCGAGGGCCGGGGCCGGGTCGAAGTCGAAACGGATCTCGTGCAGTTCCTGCTCGGTCGGCACCAGGTCGGGACGGAAGCGGCGCAGGTATTCCATCAGCACCAGCGAGTGCTTCTGCTCCTCGAAGAACCAGACGCTCATGAAGGCCGAGAAATCGGAATCGTCACGGTTGTCACGCAGGAACATCTCGGTGGCCGGCAGCGCCGCCCACTCGGTGATGGCGTTCATCTTGATCGTGCGGGCCTGGTCTTCGGTCAGCAGGGCCGGATCGAACTTGTCCCATGGGATGTCCGTATCCATGTTCCAACGCACGGCTTCCAACTGCTTGAATAGTTCTGGGTAAAGCATGGTCTCCATCCTTAGCGGGTGCGGCACGATTCTAAGCTTGTCATATGACAAAACTAGGCCAAACCCGTAGGCCTTGGACGGGCAGCCCAGTGTGCCAGCGCCGACGCCAAACCAGCCAGATCCGACACATGACGCACGCCGGCCGGACAGCGCCGCAGCGCGTTGGAGCCGCCCCCAGCCCACAGCTCGATCTGCGCGGGCAGCAGGCTGCGCAGGCGCCGCAGCTCGTCCAGCAGCACAGCCGCCGGCAACTGGCCGGAGCAGCTGAGGGCCACGATGTCGGCCCGCTGCATGGCCGCCGCCAGAACGATGTCGCTCGGCGGGGTCTGCACCCCCAGGGACAGGCAGCGGCAGCCCTCCAGGGTCAGCAAGGCCTCGACCATCAACAGGCCCAGGCCATGCTGCTCACCCGGCAGCGTGGTCAGCAGCACCCGGGGACCCCCTGGCGGCGTGGCGCGCTCGAGCCCGTGAATCGCCGGTCGCAACACCTGCTGCAGCGACTCGCTGTAGATGTGCTCCTCGAACACCTGCAGCTCGCCGCGCATCCAGGCCTGGCCCACCTCGGTCGTCAGCGGCCCTATCAATTCCTTGATGCAGACGGCCAGGCCCATGCGGATGATGGCCTGGGCCAGGCGCTGCCTCAATAACTCCACCTCATGGGAGCGCAGCAAACTTATATAGCCCGCCAATTCGGGTGCCGTCACCACCTCCGGACCCAGGCGCCGGGCCCGTTCGGTGCGGGCTTGGAGCAGCAGCTTTTCCAGCTCCTCGGGCGGTGCAGCCACCACCCGCCCCGGCCGGAAACCCGCGTCCAGCAAGCGTTTGAGCAGGTGCAAGCGCCGCAACTGGGCCTCGCTATAGAGGCGCTCGCCCTGGGCGTCACGCTGAGGAGCAGGGAAGCCATAGCGCCGCTCCCAGACCCTCAGGCTGTCCTTGCTGATGCCGGTCGCCCGCTCGACTGCCGCGATGCCGTGCAGGCCAGTTTTGGCAGCCGCGCTACACATCGCACACTTTGCAATCAGACATGATTTGTGTACGACAAATGTCGTACAAGACACATTTCTGGGTCAAATCGGCCTCAATGACATGGTTTGACTATGACAAACAATGTACACCACACACTGCAGGCCCGACTCAATCCACAGGCAGATGCCAAGACCTCATCCGGGCACACGAAGGCAGGCGCTCGATTCCTTGCCTGATCGCAAGCCAAGCCCTTGGCGCCAGGTCGGCGGCTTTCCTTGCGGGGGGCTGATGTTGCATACTTCAGCCCTGACGAATAAATTTGTCCCTGCTGCTCGGGACAATCTGGAACGAAGTTCCAACAAAGCCGGCAGTCAAGAGTACATAAGCGAAATGTCGAGCAAGAAGGCTAGACGCGCGAGGCCCGGGGTTTGATGCCCAAGACCGCGCAGGCGCATCAGAAGACCAGAACAACCAGGACGTATTTCAGTCGCCAGATCTCCCCGTTCGCGGGGATGCAATCCCGAAGCCTTTCTCCTCCTCCTCCCTCCCTCCCTCGTTAGCTTCGGGGCGTCTCGCGACTACTTTTATGACCAGGGCTTCCGCCAGCGGCGGGAGCCCTTTGCATTTGTGCAGCGCATTTCTTTCGCCCGGGAGGGCGAGCAAGGAAGAAGGTAGCCGGCGGCGGGAGGCTTAGCGCAGCCAGCCCTTGCGGCGGAAGTAGATGAAGGGCGCGGCCACCGAGGCCACCATCAGGGCGATGGCGAAGGGGTAGCCCCATTCGGCCTCCAGCTCGGGCATGTGCTTGAAGTTCATGCCGTAGATGCTGGCGATCAAGGTAGGCGGCAGCAGCGCGACGCTGGCCACCGAGAAGATCTTGATGATCTTGTTCTGGTTGATGTTGATGAAGCCGACGGTGGCGTCCATCAGGAAGTTGATTTTGTCGAACAGGAAGGCCGTGTGCGAATCGAGTGAATCGATGTCGCGCAGGATCTGGCGCGACTCCTCGAACTGCTCGGCGTTGAGCATGCGGCTGCGCATCATGAAGCTGACTGCGCGGCGCGTGTCCATCACATTGCGGCGGATGCGGCCGTTCAGGTCTTCCTCACGGGCGATGGCCGCCAGCACCTCGCCGGCCTCTGCATCGTTGACGTCCTTCTTGAGCACGCTGGCGCTGATTTTCTCGAGGCTGTCATAGATGCTCTCCAGCGCGTCGGCCGAGTACTCGGCGTCGGCGTCGTAGAGCTTCAGGAGCACGTCTTTCGCATCCTCGATCAGGGCCGGGATGCGGCGTGCCCGCAGGCGCAAGAGGCGAAACACCGGCAGGTCCTCGTTGTGGACCGAGAACAGCACCTTGTTGTAGAGGATGAAGGCCACGCGCACATTGCGCGGAGCCTCGTCGTCGTCGATCAGGAAGTCGGAGCGGATGTGCAGCTCGCCGTTGTCTTCCTCGTAGAAGCGGGCCGATTCCTCGAGGTCGTCGTCGACGATGTTCTCGGGAATGGTCAGGCCGAAACGGTCACGTATCCAGCCCTTTTCCTCGCTGCTGGGATTCTCCAGATCGACCCAGACCGGCTGCGACTGGGCCAGGGCCTCGGGGCTTTCGATTTCTTCTTGGAACAGCCCGCCCTTCAGGCGGCCATTGTCCAGCGTGAACACATTGAGCATGCAGATCTCCAGCGCACTCCGCGCCGTCGTCACTTCGTCGAGAGAGGACGGGCTGGGCCGTCCGGGGGAGGGGATGCACCCGTCTCACTCCGGACAAGCGGCACGGATCGGCAAATACTGCTGAACCGCTGCCTTCTGATGCCATCGAGGCATCTACTTGGCGCTGGAGTGGACGGTCACCGAGGGTGGTCGCTGTCCAAGAAAAGCTCCAGAGATTGGATCGAATGATTATGTCATTCACCAAGAGGCCGCAGCAAGCCGGAAATCTTCTTCACCGACTGCGACAAAGTGCACTTGCAAAAGGCTTGTCAGCACCTAGCTTCGGTAGCACACTGGACTCGCACTCCCCCTCAACCCAAGCCTCATCCTCCGCTACCCGACATCTGCCTCAACTGCTCTTTGGTTCTCTCATTTTTTCCCCTCGAAGACTTGATCCACCCCCTGTGAAAGGAGGCTTTATGAACCTGACTATCAGTGGCCACCATCTCGAAGTGACTCCAGCGCTGCGCGAATATGTGCTGACCAAGCTGGACCGGGTGACCCGACACTTTGACCAGGTCGTTGACATCAACGTCCTGCTCACCGTGGAAAAGCAGAAGGAAAAGGAACGCCGGCAAAAGGCCGAAGTCACCCTTCACGTCAAAGGACGAGACATCTTCGTCGAACAAGCGAGCGAAGATCTGTATGCAGCCATTGATCAGTTGATGGACAAGCTGGACCGACAGGTCTGCCGTCACAAGGACAGGATCCAGGACCACCAGCATGCCTCTGCCAAGCGCCTGGAGATGCCAGCGCCTTGAGCCTCACTGGCCCTGCGGCCCACAACGGAAGCGACCCGCAGGGTCGCTTTTTTTGCGCCCGCAGCCCCGCCGACCGCCTTGTTGCTGCGCCGCCGCAAAATGCGCAATACTCCGACCCGGGGGTAGGTCGGCACGACAAGCAGACCGCGCCCTTCCTATAATTCCGCCTCACCTATCCGAACAAGCGTCCTGCCCAAGGCCTACCGGCCGTAGACGGCGCTGTGACCTGATGAACCGTCTCGCCGCTATCCTGCCCGCCAGCAATGTGCTGGTGAATGTGGACGCATCCAGCAAGAAGCGAGTTTTCGAACAAGCCGGCCTGCTGTTCGAAAACAACCATGCGATTGCGCGGGCCCTGGTCACCGACAACCTGTTCGCCCGCGAGCGCCTGGGTTCCACCGGCCTTGGCCATGGCGTGGCCATCCCGCACGGCCGCATCAAGGGCCTGAAGAACCCGCTGGCTGCGGTGCTGCGCGTGCAGCAGGCCATAGGCTTCGATGCACCGGACGACGAACCGGTCGGCCTCTTGATCTTCCTGCTGGTGCCCGAGGCGGCCACCCAGCGCCACCTCGAGATCCTGTCCGAAATTGCCGAGATGCTGTCGGACCGTGAGCTGCGCGAGCGACTCAAGTCCGAGGGTGAGGCCAGCGCGGTGTTCCGCCTGATCGCCGACTGGGAACCCTTGAAGTCCGTCGCCTGAGTGAAACCTACTTCCATCAGCGCCGACCGGCTCTTTGAAGAGCATCGCGAAGCGCTTCGCTGGGAGTGGATCGCGGGGCACGCCCATCCCGAGCGCCGCTTTGACGAAACCGCTGTGCGCGACGCGCAGTCGGCCGCCGACCTCGTCGGCTACCTGAACTACATCCATCCTTACCGCGTCCAGATCGTCGGCCGCCGCGAGGTGGCCTACCTGAGCCAGGCCTCGGGTGAGGTGCTGGACCGCCGCATCTCGCGCATCGTCACGCTGGAGCCGCCGGTCATCATCGTGGCGGACAACCAGCCTCCGCCGGACAAGCTGGTCGCCATGTGCGACCGCGCCGAGATCCCGCTGTTCGTCACCACCGAATCGGCAGGCCATGTGATCGACGTGGTGCGCGCCTACCTGGCCCAGCTCTGCGCCAATCGCAACACCCGCCACGGCGTGTTCATGGACATCCTCGGCCTCGGCGTGCTTCTCACCGGCGAATCTGGCCTTGGCAAGAGCGAGCTCGGCCTGGAGCTGATCTCGCGCGGCCATGGCCTGGTGGCTGACGACGCGGTCGACCTGTTCCGCATCTCCCAAACCGCCATCGAGGGCCGCTGCCCCGAGCTGCTGGCCAACCTGCTGGAAGTGCGCGGCATCGGCCTGCTGGACATCAAGGCCATCTTTGGCGAGACGGCCGTGCGCCGCAAGATGCGCTTGAAGCTGATCGTCCACCTGGTCCGCAAGGAGACCATGGAACGCGACTTCGAGCGCCTGCCCTATGAGCCGCTCTACGAAGACGTGCTCGGCATGCCGGTGCGCAAGGTGGTGATCGCCGTGGACGCCGGCCGCAACCTGGCCGTGCTGGTAGAAGCCGCCGTGCGCAACACCATCCTGCAACTGCGGGGCATCGACACCTACCGCGAGTTCGTCGAGCGCCATCAGCGTGCCATCGCCAACGGCGGGCACGGCGACGACGATTTGTAAGCGCGCTGAGGCGGCCGCTCAGCCCCGATGCGGGCAAGCCGTCTTGGTACAGGTCGCGTACAGCGCCAGCGAATGCTCCTGCAGCTCGAAGCCCCGCTCCAGCGCGATGGCGTGCTGGCGCTCTTCGATGGCCGGGTCGTAGAACTCCTCGACGCGACCGCAGGTCAGGCAGACCAGGTGGTCGTGGTGATGCCCCTGGTTCAGCTCGAACACAGACTTGCCGGTCTCGAAGTGATTGCGCGACAGCAGGCCGGCCTGCTCGAACTGGGTCAACACCCGGTAGACCGTGGCCAGGCCGATGTCGGCGCCCTCGGTCAGGAGCGCTTTGTAGACATCCTCGGCCGTCATGTGGCGCTGCGCCGTGTTCTGGAACACCTCCAGAATCTTGATGCGGGGCAGGGTGGCCTTGAGGCCGCTGTTCTTGATCTCTTCGGTCTGGTTCATCGGGTTTTGGATGCGTCCGGCCGCTCCCGGGCCTGCCGCTAGAATGCGCCGATCATAGCCAGCTTGGCTGCTCCCGCGACACGGCAAGTCCCTACACATGCGCTCGATTTCCAGAACTGCGTTGTTCCCGCTGGTGGCCCTGTCCACCCTGCTTGGCGGCTGCTCGTCGCTGCCCTCGCTGAGCGATCTGACCAGTGTCACCGGCGAAAAGATGCTGGGGCTGATCACGCCCTACCGTGTCGAGGTGGTGCAGGGCAATGTCCTGACCAAGGAGCTGGTCGCCAAGGTCAAGCCCGGCATGCCGCGCGCCCAGGTGCGCGACCTGCTCGGTTCGCCGATGCTGACCGATGCCTTCCATGAAGACCGCTGGGACTATGTGTTCACGATCCAGCGCCAGGGCGCGGCGCCACAGAACCGCAAGGTCGTGGCCCTGTTCGAGGGCGACAAGCTGAAGTCGCTGGACGTGCCCGACGACCTGCCGGCCGAGAACGACTTCGTCGCCGCGATCAACACCTTCAAGCCCACCGGGCCAGGCCCCAAGCTGAGCCTGAGCGAAGCCGAGCGCGACAAGCTGCCAGTGCCGAAGAAGGCCACACAGCCGGTGCAGGAACCCACCGGCGCCGTGCGCACCTACCCGCCGCTGGAGCCCCGCTCGTGACCGGCGCAAGCCGCAAGATCCGCATTGCCATCGCCGGGGCCTCGGGCCGCATGGGCCGCATGCTGCTTGAAGCGGTCCAGCAATCGCCCGATTGCGAACTCAGCGGCGCCCTGGACCGCGAAGGCAGCGAGAGCCTCGGGCTCGACGCCTATGCCTTCCTCGGCCAGCGCAGCGGCGTGACGATCACGGCTGACCTGCGTGCCGGCCTGACGGGCGCTGACGCACTGATCGACTTCACCCGCCCCGAGGGCACGCTGGCCCACCTGGCCATCTGCCGCGAACTGGGTGTGCGCGCCGTTATTGGCACCACCGGCTTCACCGAAGCACAAAAGGCCGAGATCGCCGAAGCTGCCAAACACGTCGGCATCATGATGGCGCCGAACATGAGCGTGGGCGTCAACGTCGTGCTGCGCCTCCTCGACATGGCAGCCAAGGCCCTCAACGAGGGCTATGACATCGAGATCATCGAGGCCCACCACCGCCACAAGGTCGATGCCCCCAGCGGCACCGCGCTGGCCATGGGTGAGGCCGTGGCCAATGCCCTGGGCCGCGACCTGAAGCAATGCGCGGTCTACGGCCGTGAAGGCGTGACCGGCGAGCGCGACCCGTCCACCATCGGGTTCGCCACCGTGCGCGGCGGCGACATCATCGGCGACCACACCGTGCTGTTCGCCGGCACCGGCGAGCGCATCGAGATCTCGCACAAGTCCAGCAGCCGCGCCACCTATGCCCAGGGCAGCCTGCGGGCCTGCCGCTTCCTGATGCAGCAGGGCCCTGGCCTGTACGGCATGAACGACGTGCTGGGCCTGGCCTGAACTCACGAGCAAACAAGCTAGCAAACGACAGCGGCACATGAGCGGATTCAACGACTTCTGGCTGCAAGGTGACCTGGTCACCCGCACGGTAGCGCTGTTGCTGCTTTGCATGTCGATCAGCGCTTGGGTGGTGATCTTCTGGAAGGGCTGGATACTGGCCCGCACCCGTCGCGACATCGCCCGCGCCGTGCCCGCCTTCTGGGCGGCCGCCTCGACCACCGACGGCCGCCAGGCGCTGCAGAATTTCGATCGCGAGCAGGTGCTGCTGCCTTTGCTGGATGCGGCACTGACCGCCGCCAGAAGCGGCACGCTCGAATCCGCCGGCCGGCGCGAATCGCAACTCACCCGCCGCCTGCGCGACGCCCTGCATGCCGTGCTCGCCCGCCTGCAGTTCGGCCAGGTGCTGCTGGCTTCCATCGGCAGCACGGCGCCCTTCGTGGGTCTCTTCGGCACGGTCTGGGGCATCTACCACGCCCTGGTCAGCATCTCAGCCAGCGGCGCCATCACGATCGAGAAGGTTTCGGGCCCGGTGGGCGAGGCGCTGATCATGACGGCCGCCGGCCTGGCCGTGGCCATCCCGGCCGTGCTGGCCTACAACATCTTCGGCAAGCGCGTCGCCGCCTGCGAGGCCGAGCTGGAAGGCTTTGCGCATGACTTGCGCGAGCTGCAAACCCACGCCGACTGAACGAACACGCCATGGCTTTCGGCAGGCTCGAGCGCAGTGATCAGCCCAAACCGATGGGCGAGATCAACATGACGCCGTTGATTGACGTGATGCTGGTCCTGCTGGTGATCTTCATGATCACCGCTCCCTTGATGAGCAGCTCGCTGCGCCTCGATCTGCCGCAGAGTACTGCCGCCACGCCCTCGGACGCGCCGCAATACATCGCCGTGGCGATCACGCCCGACGGTGCGCTCTACCTCGGCGAGGCCAAGCTACCGCCGGCCGAATTCCAGGCCCGCATCAAGGCCCAGGCCCAGGCGCGCCCCGAGACCGAGGTGCAGCTGCGCGCCGACAAGACCGTGCCCTATGGCCAGGTGGCCGAGCTGATCGGCTGGGTGCAGGCCGCCGGCCTGAACCGCATCGCCTTCGTGGCCGAGGCGGCAGCCAGCCGCTGAAGCCAAGGCCGGGAGGCCTCCTTCTACAATCCCCGTCTTTCGCGCCCCATGCCGGGGCCGCACGCCGCCTGCCTTTTCAGCATGAACGACAAGTACGCACCGAACGAGATCGAAGCCGCCGCCCGCCAGTACTGGAACGGACGCGACGCCTACAAGGTCGTGGAAGACCAGAGCAAGCCGAAGTTCTACGCCTGCTCCATGCTGCCCTACCCCAGCGGCAAGCTGCACATGGGCCATGTGCGCAACTACACGATCAACGACATGCTGACCCGCCAGCTGCGCATGAAGGGCTACAACGTCCTGATGCCCATGGGCTGGGACGCCTTCGGCCTGCCGGCCGAGAACGCGGCCATGAAGGGCAAGCTGCCGCCGGCCAAATGGACCTACGACAACATCGCCTACATGAAGGGCCAGATGCAGGCCATGGGCCTGGCGATCGACTGGTCTCGAGAAATAGCCACCTGCCAGCCCGAGTACTACAAGTGGAACCAGTGGCTGTTCCTGAAGATGCTGGAAAAGGGCATCGCCGAGCGCCGCACCCAGGTCGTCAACTGGGACCCGGTCGACATGACCGTGCTGGCCAACGAGCAGGTGATCGACGGCCGCGGCTGGCGCTCCGGCGCCCTCGTTGAGAAGCGCGAAATCCCTGGCTACTACCTGAACATCACGCAGTACGCCGAAGAGCTGCTCGCGGCCGTGGCCGACCCGGCCAGCCCCCAGTACCTGAGCGGCTGGCCAGAGCGCGTGCGCCTTATGCAGGAGAACTGGATCGGCAAGAGCGAGGGCGTGCGCTTTGCGTTCCCGCATGCCATCCAGGGCGCCGACGGCGCGCTGATCCAGGACGGCAAGCTCTACGTCTTCACCACGCGTGCCGACACCATCATGGGCGTGACCTTCTGCGCTGTGGCGCCGGAGCATCCGCTGGCCGCGCACGCCGCCGCCTCGAACGCCAAGCTCGCTGCCTTCATCGAGGAATGCAAGCAAGGCGGCACGACCGAGGCCGAGCTGGCCACGCAGGAAAAGAAGGGCATGGCCACCGGCCTGTTCGTCACCCATCCGCTGACTGGCGCGCAAGTCGAGGTCTGGGTCGGCAACTACGTCTTGATGAGCTACGGCGACGGCGCCGTGATGGGCGTGCCGGCGCACGACGAGCGCGATTTCGAGTTCGCCAAGAAGTACGGCCTGGCCATCAAGCAGGTCGTGGCCGTCGAAGGCCAGAGCTACAGCACGGCCGCCTGGGCCGAGTGGTATGGCGACAAGCAAAAGGGCGTCTGCATCGAGTCCGGCATCCTGAACGGCCTCGGCTACAAAGCCGCCGTCGACAAGGTGGCCGAGCTGGTTGGCGAGAAGAACCTTGGCGCCAAGAAGACCACCTGGCGCCTGCGCGACTGGGGCATCAGCCGCCAGCGCTACTGGGGCACGCCCATCCCCATCATCCATTGCGAAGAGCATGGCGCCGTGCCGGTGCCCGAGAAGGACCTGCCGGTCGTGCTGCCCGAGGACTGCATCCCGGACGGCAGCGGCAACCCGCTGGCCAAGCGCGCCGACTTCCTGAACTGCAGCTGCCCGATCTGCGGCAAGCCGGCCAAGCGCGAGACGGACACGATGGACACCTTCGTGGACTCGTCCTGGTACTTCATGCGTTATTGCGACGCGAAGAACAGCGAGGCCATGGTCGGCGACGGCACGGCCTACTGGATGCGCCAGGGCGCCGCGATGGACCAGTACATCGGCGGCATCGAGCACGCCATCCTGCACCTGCTCTACGCCCGCTTCTGGACCAAGGTGATGCGCGACCTCGGCCTCGTCAAGATCGACGAGCCCTTCACCAAGCTGCTGACGCAGGGCATGGTCTTGAACCACATCTACTCGCGTCGCAACGAGAAGGGTGGCATCGAGTACTTCTGGCCGCATGAGGTGGAGAACACCTTCGACGAAGGCGGCAAGATCACCGGCGCCAAGTTGAAGAGCGACGGCTCGGCCATCGATTACGAGGGCGTGGGCACCATGTCCAAGTCCAAGAACAACGGCGTCGACCCGCAGGAGCTGATCAACCAGTACGGTGCCGACACGGCCCGTTTGTTCGTGATGTTCGCTTCGCCGCCGGAGCAGACGCTGGAGTGGAACGATGCCGGCGTCGAAGGCGCGCACCGCTTCCTGAAGCGCGTCTGGGGCTTTGGCGCCAAGAACGCGGAAGCGATCAAGGCTGGCGGCGCTGACTTCGCGGCCCTGAGCGGCGACGGCAAGGCCCTGCGCCGCGAGGTGCACCTGGTGCTCAAGCAGGTCTCGTACGACTACGAGCGCATGCAATACAACACCGTCGTCTCGGGCGGCATGAAGCTCTTGAACGCGCTGGAAGGCTTCAAGGCCACCGGCCAGGATGCTGCCGTGCGCGAGGGCTTCTCGGTGCTCTTGCGCGTGCTCTACCCTGCCTGCCCGCACATTGCCCACACGCTGTGGCAGGACCTGGGCTTTGCCGCCGAGCTCGGCGATCTGCTCGACGCGCCCTGGCCCGTGGTGGATGAATCGGCTCTGGTACAGGACGAGATCGAGCTGATGCTGCAGGTCAACGGCAAGCTGCGCGGCGCCATCAAGGTGGCAGCCGGCGCCGACAAGGCCGTCATCGAAGCGGCCGCCCTGGCCAACGAGGAGTTCCACAAGTTCTCCGAAGGCAAGGCGCCCAAGAAGATCGTCATCGTGCCGGGCCGCCTGGTCAACGTGGTGGTCTGATCGATGGCCATGCTCTCGCGCCGCCGCTTCGCCCTCCTGCTGCCGACCGCGGCATTGGCCGCCTGCGGCTTCGAGCTGCGGCGCGACAGCGAGTTGAAGATCCACGCGATCTGCCTGCAGGGCTTCAAGCCCGAATCGCCGATGCTGGCCGAGCTGCGCCGCCAGCTGGGCCGCAGCCAGGTGCGGCTGGAGGACGACCCGCAGCGCGCCGAGCTGGTGCTCGAGACCAAGCGAGACCTGCGCGACAAGACCGTCGTCGCCTCCACCAGCGCCGGCCAGGTGCGTGAATGGCAGCTGCGCCTGCGCTTCGATTTCCAGCTGCACACACCGGGCGGCGAGCTGCTCTTGCCACGCACCGAGCTGCGCCTGACCCGCGAGATGAACTACACCGAGACCGCGGCCCTGGCCAAGGAGCAGGAAGAAGCGGCGCTGTACCGCGCGATGCAGTCCGACGCGGTCGCCCAGGTCATGCGCCACCTCGCTGCCGTGCGCCTGCCGACGACCTGACCATGCAACTGCGCGCCGAGGCCTTGCAGGCCCACATCGCCAAGGGCCTGAAGCCGGTCTACACCGTACATGGCGACGAGCCCCTGCTCGCGCAGGAAGCGGCCGACGCGATACGCGCCGCCGCCCGCAACCAGGGCTATGCGGAGCGCAAGGTCTTCACCGTGGCCGGCGCCCATTTCGACTGGGGCCCGGTCCTGGCCGCTGCGCAGGCCATGAGCCTGTTCTCGGAACGCCAGCTGATCGAGATCCGCATCCCTTCCGGCAAGCCCGGCAAGGACGGCTCCGAGGCCTTGCAGCGCTATTGCGAGCTGGCACCCGAAGACATCCTGACCCTCGTCACGTTGCCGCGCCTGGACAAGACCCAGCTCTCCAGCGCCTGGTTCCTCGCCCTGGACGGCGCCGGCGTGACGCTGAAGGTGGAGCCGGTCGAGCGCCGTGCCCTGCCGCAATGGATTGCCCAGCGCCTCGCGGCCCAAGGCCAACGTGTGGCCGAAGGCGAGGAAGGGCAGCGCGCACTGGCCTTCTTTGCCGACCGGGTGGAGGGCAATCTGCTGGCCGCTCACCAGGAGCTGCAGAAGCTCGCGCTCTTGCACCCGGCCGGCGAGTTGACGTTCGAACACATCGAGCAGGCCGTGCTGGATGTGGCCCGCTTCGACGTCTTCAAGCTGAGCGAGGCCGTGCTGGCGGGCCAGACCGCCCGTGTGATGCGCATGCTCACCGGCCTGGAAGCCGAGGGCGAGGCCGCCGTGCTGGTGCACTGGACGCTGGCCGAGGACATCCGCGCCTTGAAGCGCGTGCGCGACGGCATGGACGCCGGCAAGCCGTTGCCCATGGCGCTGCGCGAGGCGCGCGTCTGGGGCAACAAGGAGCGGCTGTTCGAGCGCCTGCTGCCCGGGCTCAAGACCCGCGAGCTGGCCAGGCTGCTGGAAGCCGCCCAGGTGGTGGACGGCATCGTCAAGGGCCTGCGCCATCCGCAGTGGCCGGCCGAACCCTGGGCCGCGCTGCAACGCCTGGCCCTGATGCTGATGCGCGAGGCCGCGCCCAAGGCCGCCACAATGGGCGCCCCGGGCCGGCATTAATCCGCTGCGCTCCGGGGAATGGGGGTATCTTGCGGATGGTTTTCACCTAGCATCAGAGCCCATGCGACCGCCCCTGCCCCTGATCGTCGCCCCCATGCTGCTGAGCCTGGTAGCGGCCGCCTCTGCCGCCCCCTGGACCGTGCTCGTGCGCGGGCAGGATGGCAAGCCGCTCGCCGACGCGGTGGTGGCCGTGGAAATCAAGGGCCAGCACAGCAGCACCAACGCCGCCAAGGCCGAGATCTCGCAGAAGGACCGCCAGTTCCTGCCTTTCGTCCTGGTGATACAGACCGGCACGGCGGTGAGCTTCCCCAATTTCGACACGGTGCGTCACCATGTCTACTCCTTCTCGCCGACCAAGAAGTTCGACCTGAAGCTCTACGCCGGCACGCCGGCCGCGCCGGTGGTGTTTGACAAGGCCGGCGTCGCCACGCTGGGCTGCAACATCCACGATCAGATGAGCGCCCATGTGGTGGTGGTGGACACGCCGGTGTTCGCCAAGACCGATGCCAGCGGCGTCGCCAGGCTCGATCTGCCGGCCGGTGACCACCAGCTCAAGACCTGGCACCCACGCATGCCCGACCCGCGCCTGCAGGCCCAGGGCCTGAGTGTGGGCACAAGTACCGGCCAGACGGTGGTGACGCTGCAGGTGGAATGAAGCCACGCATGAAGCTGCCCCGTTTCCTCGACCTGCGCCGACTCGAAGGCCGCATCGTCGCCATGTTCCTCGGCCTGCTGCTGGCCGTGCAGCTGATCAGCTTCGCCATCATCGGCAGCAGCATCGAGCGCAACGCCGAGGCCTCGATCTCGACCCAGTTGGAAACCGGCGAGCGCCTGCACCGCCGCCTGCTGGTCTCTGAGGCCGAGAAGCGCAGCGACGCGGCCCGCGTGCTGGCCTCCGACTACGGCTTCATCGAAACCATAGGCAAGGGCGAAGGCGTGCAGCAGGACGTGCCCACCATCATCGACGCCCTGCAAAACCACGGCGACCGCATCGGTGCCACGGTGGTTGTATACGCAGACCCGCAGCAGCAACTGGTCGCTGCCACGCGGCCCAAGGCTGAAGGCTTCGTCAAGCTGCTGGGAGCCATGGCACGGCGGGCCAAGTGCCGGGGCAGCAGCGAACCCATCCAGGGCCCCAACCTGGTCATCGTCGGCGACCTGCCCTACCAGGTGGTGGCAGTGCCGGTCTGCACGCCAGCGCCCAACGGCTGGGTGCTGATGGCGTTCGCGCTCGACGACGCCTCGCTGCAGGAACTCAAGCAGTTCTCGCGCCTGGACTCGGTCATCGTCAACAACGGCCCCGACTGGCAGGCGCTTGTGAGCAGCCTGCCCAAGGCTGCCGCCCAGGAGCTGGCACCGCAGATCGCCGCTGACGGCACGCTGTTCAAGCTCACGCTCGCCGGCGAGCGCCTGCGCGGCCGTTACATCAGCCTGGTGCGCGAAGGCTCGCACGAGGTCGGCGCCGTGTTCCTGCGCTCCTTTGACGAAGCCGTCGCGCCCTATCGGCAACTGCAGTGGAGTCTGCTCGGCTTGACCGGCGCCGGCGTCGCCTTGTTCGCGGTGCTGAGCATCCCGTTCGCGCGGCGCATCACCGAACCGATCAAGGCCCTGGCCGAATCCGCCAAGCGCCTGGGCCGCGGCGACTACGACACGCCTATCGAGCGGAGCTCCCAAGACGAGGTCGGCGCACTGGCACGCGCCTTCGAGGCGATGCGGGTCGATATCCGCAGCCGCGAGGAACAGGTGCACCGCCTGGCCTTCTGGGACCCACTGACCGGCCTGCCCAACCGCGAGCAGTTCAGCCAACGCCTGCAGGAGCAACTGGACGCCGACAAGCCGTGCGCGGTGCTGATGCTGGACCTGGACCGCTTCAAGCATGTAAACGACGTGCTGGGCCACGGCTTCGGCGACAAGCTGCTGTGCAGCGTGGCCGAGCGCCTGGGCCAGCTCTCACCTGGCGAGCGCGGCATGCTGGCGCGCCTGGGTGGCGACGAGTTCGTGCTGCTGCTGGAGCGCGCCGACGCCAAGGCCGCGCTGGCCATGGCCCAGACCATCCTCACCGACTTCGAGCAGCCGCTGCACATCGAGGACCAGACCGTGGACATCGGTGCCGGCATCGGCATCGCGCTGAGCCCGGCCCATGGCCAGGAAGTCGGCCTGCTGCTGAGCCGTGCCGAGCTGGCCATGTACTCGGCCAAGCGCCGCCAATGCGGCAGCATGATCTACGAGGCCTCGCTGGATGCGGGCAGCCAGGAGTCGCTGTCGCTGCTGACCGAGCTGCGCCGCGCCATCGAGAACGACGAGCTGCGGCTGTTCCTGCAGCCCAAGGTCGACCTGAAGAGCGGCGCCGTCATCAGCGCCGAAGCCCTGGTGCGCTGGGAGCATCCGCAGCGCGGCCTGGTGCCGCCGATGGAGTTCATCCCGTTCGCCGAGCAGACCGGCTTCATCCGCCAGCTCACCGCCTGGGTGTTGGCTGAATCGGCCCATGCGCTGAAGCTGGCACAAAGCCAGGGCGTGGACCTGCGCATCAGCGTCAACCTCTCGACCCGCGACCTGCTGGACCAAGACTTGCCGGCCAAGATCGAGCAGTTGCTGGCCGGCTATGGGGTCACGCCCCAGGGCCTGTGCCTGGAGATCACCGAGAGCGCCATCATGGACGACCCGCAGCGTGCGCTGCACACGCTGGAGCGGCTCAGCGAAATGGGCTTCAAGCTCTCGATCGACGACTTCGGTACCGGCTATTCCTCGCTGGCCTACCTGAAGCGCCTGCCGGTCAACGAGCTGAAAATCGACAAGAGCTTCGTGATGGCCATGGAGAACGACCTGGACGACGCCAAAATCGTACGCTCGACCGTCGAACTCGCTCACAACCTCGGACTCACGGTGGTGGCCGAGGGCGTGGAGACAGGCAAGGCCTGGAAGCTGCTGGCCGAGCTGGGCTGCGACGAGGGCCAGGGCTATTTCATCAGCCGGCCGATGCCGAGCAGCAAGTTCTTCGAGTGGCTGCCGCGCTGGAAGGCGCCGGACGTCAGCGGCGAGCGGCTGGACACGGCCTTCGCCGACCTGGGCTGAACGAGCCTGCAGCTGTCTATCAGTAGCCGCGCTGGCGCTGCACCTGGTGCAGCAGCGGCCGGCCGGCGCGCAGCGCGAGCACATTGGCGGCCACCACGGCAGCGGCGGTGCGCGCATCGGTCTGCGCCGCCGTGTGCGGCAGCACCGTCACCTGCGGATGCTTCCAGAAGCGGTGCTCGGCCGGCAGCGGCTCCTGCTGGAACACGTCCAACACCGCATGGCCGACCTGGCCACTGTCCAGCGCCGCCAGCAGGTCGGCCTCGACCACATGGGCACCGCGCGCCAGGTTCACGAGCGTGCTGCCCTTCTTGAACTGGTCCAGGCGCTTGGCGTCGAAGAAATCGCGGGTTGAAAGCGTCAGCGGCAACAGGTTGACGACGGTGTTGGCCGAGGCCAGCTCCCAGGCCAGCGCATCCTCGCCGTGGCTGCAGGCCACGCCGGGCAAGGTAACCTGGCGCGTGGCCCAGCCGCTGACCGCATAACCCTGGCCGGCCAGGGCCCGCGCCACGCGACCGCCCAGTTCGCCGAGGCCCAGCACCAACACGCGCCATTCGGAGGCGCGGCGGTACTTGAGCGACTGCCACTGCGCTTCGCGCTGCTGGGCGGCCAGCTCGAAGAAGCGGCGATGCAGACTCAACACGGCCCACAGCGCCGTGTGCACCATGGCCTCGTTCATGGCCGGGTCGACCATGCGGGCCAACGGCACTTCGGGTGGCAGCGTGGCGTCGTTCAGGAGCTTGTCCACGCCCGCCCAGACTGACTGGATCAGCTTCAGATTTGGCAGGCCTTGAAGGCTGCCGGGGAGCGGGTTGGCCACGATGGCCACCTCCACCTTGGCGGCCTGGGCCGGATCAGTGGGCGGCTGCACCAGCCATTCCTCGTGCGGCAGCGCTTCCTGCAGGGCCGAGAGCCATTGTGCCCGTTCGTCCTGCGCGGCGGCATCGCTGCGGCCGTTCCAATGTCCGACCAGCAGCAGGCTCATGACTCCTTCTCCTCGACCGCGTCGCAAAGCGCCATCAGGCCGGCGCGCATGGTGGCCGCACGCACCTCGTGGCGGCCGCCTTCGAACAGCTCTTTCCAGACCTTGGTCGGCGTGCCCTGATGCGCCAGCGCCAGCCAGACGGTGCCGACCGGCTTGCTCGCGCTGCCGCCGGTAGGGCCGGCGATGCCGGTGACGGCCAGGGCCCAGTCCAGCGGCGCATGGGCCAGCAGGCCGCGCGCCATGTGGTGGGCCACCTCGCCGCTGACCGAGCCGTGCAGCGAGATCAGCGCTGCCGGCACGCCCAGCAACTCGGTCTTGGACTGGTCGCTGTAGCTGACCACGCCGCGCTCGAACCACTGGCTGGAACCCGACACGCTGGTGCAGGCGGCGGCAATCAGGCCACCGGTGCAGGACTCGGCCGTGCCCATGCGCTCGCGGCGCCGTATCAGGGCCACGCCGATGCGGTCGATCAGCTCATGTTCTTCTGGAAAAAGCATGACTCAGCCTTTCATCCCAAGACGGCGCGCCACAGCGCGATCACGGCAAGCGTACATCCGGCTGCGACGAAATCGTCAAACAAAATGCCGAAGCCCTGCGCCCAGCCCACCGGCGCACCCGGGCTGCCCTTGAAGAGCCCATCGGCCCAGCGCACCGGGCCCGGCTTGGCCGCGTCGAAAAAGCGGAACAGGCCGAAGGCCACGGCCTGGCCGACGAGGCCCACGGGCATCACCAGCCACAGCACCAGCCAGAAGGCCAGCACCTCGTCCCAGACGATGGCACCGGGGTCAGGTATTGCCAGGTTGCGGGCGGTGACGGTGCATGCCCACCAGCCGACGAGCGTGCCACCACCTATCAGTGCGGCCCAGCCGATGTCGCTCAGCCAGGGGTTGATCACGATGAAGGCCAGCCAGGCCCACAGCGTGCCGGCCGTGCCCGGCGCCTTGGGCGAGAGCCCGCTGCCGAAGCCGAGGGCGATCCAATGCGCCGGGTGGCGCAGCATGAAGCCGGCAGTGGCGCGGCGCGGGGCTTGATCAGCCATGGCGGGTCTTGAAGTGGTCGAAGGCGTCGAAGGTGGGCGGGACGGTGCTGCCTTGCTCGTCGATGAGTCGCAGGCCCGCCTCCGCCTCCGCCTCGATGCGGCCGATGCGGGTCACGCGGGTGCCGGCGCTGGCCGCCGCAGCTTCGACGGCAGCGCGGGCGGCGGCGGGTGCGGTGAAGAGCAACTCGTAATCATCGCCACCGCTGAGCGTGCACAGGCGCTGAACGGCCAGCGGCTGTGCGGCCAGGATGCGGCTGCGCGGCAGTGCATCGACCTCAAGCCGGGCACCGACGCCTGAGCGTGTCAGCACATGGCCGAGGTCGCCGATCAGGCCGTCGGAGATGTCGATCGCGCTCGTGGCGATGCCACGCAAGGCCTGACCCAGGGCCACGCGAGGCCGTGGCAATTCCATCGCGCGGCGTACGGTCTCGAAGGCATCGCCGGCCAGACTGAGGTCGCCACGAAACACTTCCAATGCCAATCGCGCATCACCCACTTCGCCACTGACATACAAATCGTCGCCAACCCGCGCGCCGCTGCGCAACAAGGCCTGGCCCGGCGCGGCCTCGCCGAACACGGTGATGCAGATATTCAAGGGGCCGGCCGTGGTGTCGCCACCGACCAGCTGGATGCCATGCGCATCGGCCAGCGCGAACAGGCCGGCCGCGAAGCGCTCCAGCCAAGCGGCATCGGCTCGCGGCAGGGCCAGGGCAAGGGTGAATCCACGGGGCGTGGCGCCGCAGGCCGCGAGATCGCTGAGGTTCACCGCCAGCGCCTTGTGGCCGAGGCGCTCGGGCGCGACGGTGGAGAGGAAATGGCGGCCCTCGACCAGCATGTCGGACGAGATCAAGAGCTGCTGGCCCGGCGTCGGACGGAGCACTGCGCAATCGTCGCCAATGCCGACTTCGACACCGGCTTGTGGATGCTCGCGCTGGAAGAAGCGCCGTATCAGGTCGAATTCGCCAAGAGACATGGCCGCATTCTCGCAGTCCGTCCCGTGTCAGCTGCACTCCTACAATCAGTGCCCCGCTTCTCCACGGCCCTCACGCCCACGAGCCCATGTCCACGTCCGAAGAAAAGAGCGCAGAACTGCGCAAGGCAGCTCTCGAATATCACGAGTTCCCGACCCCGGGGAAGATCGCCATCGCGGCGACCAAGCAGCTCGTGAACCAGCGCGACCTGGCCCTGGCCTACTCGCCCGGCGTGGCCGCCGCCTGTGAAGAGATCGTGGCCGACCCGGCCAATGCCTTCCGCTACACCTCGCGGGGCAACCTCGTCGCCGTGGTCACCAACGGCACGGCCGTGCTGGGCCTCGGAGACATCGGCCCCCTCGCCTCCAAGCCGGTGATGGAAGGCAAGGGCGTGCTGTTCAAGAAGTTCGCCGGCATCGATGTGTTCGACCTGGAGATCCAGGAGCGCGACCTCGACAAGCTCGTGGACGTGATCGCCGCACTGGAGCCCACCTTCGGCGGCATCAACCTCGAGGACATCAAGGCACCGGACTGCTTCTACGTCGAGCGCAAGCTGCGCGAGCGCATGAAGATCCCCGTGTTCCACGACGACCAGCATGGCACGGCCATCGTGGTCGGCGCAGCCTTCCTGAACGGCCTCAAGGTGCTGGGCAAGGACATCAAGCAGGTCAAGCTCGTGACCTCGGGCGCTGGCGCGGCAGCCCTCGCCTGCCTCAGCCTGCTGGTGAAGCTGGGCCTGCCGCGCGAGAACATCTGGGTGACCGACCTCGCCGGCGTGGTCTACGAAGGCCGCACCGAGCTGATGGACCCGGACAAGGCCCAGTTCTGCCAGAAGACCGAGCAGCGCAGCCTGCGCGACGTGATCCAGGGTGCGGACGTGTTCCTCGGCCTGTCGGCCGGCGGTGTGCTGAAGGCCGACATGGTGGCGACGATGGCGGCGCGGCCGATGATCTTTGCGCTGGCCAACCCGACGCCGGAGATCCTGCCGGAAGCCGTGCATGCGGTGCGCACGGATGCCATCATGGCCACCGGCCGCACCGACTATCCGAACCAGGTCAACAACGTCCTGTGCTTCCCCTACATCTTCCGGGGCGCGCTGGATTCGGGCGCCACGACCATCAATGACGAGATGGAAATCGCCGCCGTGCGCGCGATTGCCGAGCTGGCCCAGGCCGAGCAGAGCGAAGTGGTGGCGGCTGCCTATGCCGGCGCCAATCTCTCGTTCGGCCCCGAGTACCTGATCCCCAAGCCCTTCGACCCGCGATTGATGATGAAGATCGCGCCGGCCGTGGCCCAGGCGGCCATGGACTCCGGCGTGGCCCTGCGCCCCATCAAGGACATGGAAGCCTACCGCGAGAAGCTGCAGAGCTTCGTCTATGCCTCGGGCACGACGATGAAGCCGATCTTCAACGTCGCCAAGCGCGCGCAGAACAAGCGCGTGGCCTATGCCGAGGGCGAGGAAGAGCGCGTGCTGCGTGCCGTGCAGGTGGTGGTGGATGAATGCCTGGCCCGCCCGACGCTGATCGGCCGCCCCGAGGTGATCGCCGAGCGCTGCGAGCGCTTCGGCCTGCGCCTCAAGCAGGACCGCGACTACGACATCGTCAATGTCGAGCAGGACCACCGCTACCGCGACTACTGGCAGACCTATCTGCAGATGACCGAGCGCAAGGGCGTGACCCAGCAGCTCGCCAAGATCGAGATGCGGCGTCGCCTGACCCTGATCGGCTGCATGATGCTGCACAAGGGCGAGGTCGACGGCATGCTGTGCGGCACCTGGTCCAACACGGCCATGCACCTGCAGTACATCGACCAGGTCATCGGCAAGCGCCCGGGCGTCAAGAACTACGCCTGCATGAACGGCCTGATCCTGCCGGGCCGCCAGGTCTTCCTGGTCGACACGCATGTGAACTACGACCCGACGGCCGAGCAACTGGCCGAGATCACGCAAATGGCGGCCGAGGAGCTGATGCGCTTCGGCATCCGGCCGAAGGCGGCGCTGCTCTCGCACAGCAATTTCGGCTCCAGCAACAACCCCTCGGCCGTGAAGATGCGCGACACCCTCGCGCTGCTGCAGCAGACCGCACCCTGGCTCGAGGTCGATGGCGAGATGCACGGCGACACCGCGCTCGATGCCGCCTACCGCCAGCAGCTGATGCCACGCTCCACGCTGACCGGCGAGGCCAACCTGCTGGTCCTGCCCAATATCGACGCCGCCAACATCTCCTACAACCTGCTCAAGACCACGGCCGGCGGCGGCATCGCCATCGGTCCGGTGCTGCTGGGTGCGGCCAAACCTGTGCATGTCTTGACGCCTTCGGCCACCGTCCGACGCATCGTGAACATGACGGCACTGACCGTGGCGGACGCCAATGCGGCGCGCTGAGCGCCCACAAGACCCGGCTGTTTACAAAAGTTTGTAAGAGCTCACCCGCCCCCAACGCCGGCTGAATTCCCATATTTGGCCGGACGTTTCGCAGCTGTGTGCGCACACTAACTCTGCCTGGATTCCGGTCCAGGCGGAGGGCTGCGGCTTGAGCTTTTCAGGCCGTTTCGGTACCATGTCGCCTTTCAGGAACAGGGTAAACCCGTGTCTTTGTTTGATCGGTCACCGATGTGGCCATCTTGGCGCCGTCTTGGTCTGGCAGCCGTCTTCGCGACGAGTTTGACCCTAGGCGCCGAGGTGCAGGCCAAGGAATCGGCGTCCGACATGGCAACGGTGTCCTTGTCGGCATTGCCATCGCAGGCCCAATCCACGCACAGCATGATCCTCGCCGGGGGGCCTTTCCCCTACGACAAGGACGGCAGCGTGTTTGGCAACCGCGAGAAGCGCCTGCCGTCCAAGGCCCGGGGCTATTACCGCGAATACACCGTCAAGACGCCGGGCGCACGCAACCGGGGTGCAAGGCGGCTGATTTGCGGCGGCACGCCACCAACCCGACCTGATGCTTGCTATTACACCGACGACCACTATGCGAGCTTCCGGCGCGTGACGACGCCCTGAAGCCAGCGGACCGGCGGCCCAGAGTTGATGACTATATAGGAGGAACGTGACCATGCTTTTGCAGACCGTCCGTCCAAATATCGTGCAGGCCATACGGGCCTACCGCGTAGAGGACTTGATGCAGGCAGCCCAGGATGCCGGCCAGCATTTCCTGTATGCCAACTTGAATGAGGCCCAGTCCAAGCAGGACGTGCTCGAAGGCATCGCCCAATCGTTTCTGTTCCCGGCCCATTTCGGCAAGAACCTGGACGCTCTGTACGACTGCATGACCG
This sequence comes from Pelomonas sp. V22, assembly GCF_030014915.1. GTDB lineage: Bacteria > Pseudomonadota > Gammaproteobacteria > Burkholderiales > Burkholderiaceae_C > JAUASW01. The sequence goes on along the minus strand of NZ_JAGIXS010000005.1, from coordinate 265,012 downwards.
ACCTGGTCCACAAGTCCGGCAGCCAGCCAGGCTTCGTGGTGGTGCTGGAGCAGTTGCCCGACAACATCCGCTTCGACCGCGAGGCGCGCGAGCAGTTGCTCGATGTGTTCCGCGAGGCGGCCGATTACTGGGCCGATCGCAAGATCCAGTTCAGGTGCTTCTATTCTTTTCAGTAGCCCGCTCACAAGAAAATACTTCTTGGGAGCGGGCTGCCGAAGAGACCCCCGCACCGGTTGCAAAGCCCGCCGCAAAGAATGCCAAGGCGGCTGCCAATGCCAATTTCGGCATGAACATGCCGATGATGAGCAGCGCGTTCGACACCGCCATGTGGCTTAGCGCGGCTTGATCGCCGACTGATTCACCCGCCAACAAAAAGAGGCCCCATGGGGCCTCTTTTTTCGCCTGCCGATCGATTCAGGCAGCGTCAGCTGTTCACAGCGACTGGGCCAGCGCGACGAATTCATCCACCGGCACTTCCTCGGCCCGGCGCTGCAGGTCGAAGTGCCCCGTGAAGCCGCGCGCAGCCAGCCAGACGCCCAGCGAATGGCGCAGCAGCTTGCGGCGCTGCGAGAAGGCGGCCGCCACCATTTCACCGAGCAGGGCCGGGTTGAGCGCCGGCGGTTCGGCATAGGGCTGCATGCGCACGATGGCCGAATCCACCCGTGGCGGCGGATCGAAAGACTCGGGCGGCACGTCCAGGATGGACTCGACCCGGTAGCGCCACTGCAGCATCACCGACAGCCGGCCGTAATCCTTGCTGCCCGGGCTGGCGGCCATGCGGTCCACCACCTCCTTCTGCAGCATGAAGTGCTGGTCGACCACGCTGTCGACGAAGCCGAGCAGATGGAACAGGATGGGCGTCGAGATGTTGTAGGGCAGGTTGCCGACCACGCGCAGCTTCTGGCCCTTGGCCTCGGCCAGCGCGCCGAAATCGACCTTCAGCACGTCAGACTCGATCACCTCCAGCCCCTCGCGCTTGCGCAGCTTGGCAGCCAGGTCACGGTCCAGCTCGACCACGGTGAGCGGCTGGATGCGCGCCAGCAGCGGCAAAGTCATCGCACCGAGGCCGGGGCCGATCTCGACCAGGATCTCGCCCGCCTGCGGGTCGATGGCATCGACGATGGCGTCGATGATGAAGCGGTCGGTCAGAAAATGCTGGCCGAAGCGCTTGCGGGCGATGTGGGCCATCAGCTTACAAATTCCACTCGCGCATCTCGACGAAAGCCTTGGCGCGCAGGTCCTTGACCCATTCCTGGTAGGCCTCGTCGAACTTCTGCTCGCGCAGGGCCGAACGGGCCTGGTCGCGCAGTTGCTTGGCTTCCACCTCGATCACGCGGCGCTCCATCACCTGGATCAGGTGCACGCCATAACGCGAGGTCACCGGGCCCGAGATGCCCATCAGCGGCAGTGTGTTCATCACTTCCTCGAACTCGGGCACGAAGTTGCCGGGCGACACCCAGCCCAGGTCGCCGCCCTGCGAGGCGCTGCCGTCCACGGAATTGGCCTTGGCAATGTCCTCAAACTTGGCCTGGCCGCTCTCGATCTGACGCTTGAATTCGACCAGGCGCTGAGCAGCCACTTCGGCGCTCAGCTGGGCCGAGGGCTGCAACAGCACATGGCGCGAACGGGTCTGGGTGACCTGGTTGGCGGCCAGCGGCGCCTGGCGCTCGATCAGCTTGAGCACGTGAAAGCCCGAGGGCGAGCGCAGCACGCTGCTGCGCAGCTCGCCGCTCTTGAGGCCCTTCACGCCCTCGACCAGCAGGTCGGGCAGGCGCTCGGCAAAACGCAGGCCGATCTCGCCGCCCTTGTCGCGGAAGCTGTCTTCAGAGAGCTCGCGTGCCACCTTGGCGAAGTCCTCACCGCCCTGGATGCGGGCCAGCGCCGCTTCGGCCCGTGCCTTGCGCTCTGCCACCACCGTGTCGGACGCGCCTTCCGGTACGCTGACCAGGACCTGGGCAATGTTCAGCTGCGGATTCTTGTTGGCCTTGGCGTGCTGCTCATCCAGGTATTTGTCGATCTCGATGTCGTTGACCTTGATGCGCTTTTGCACCTCGGCATCGCGCACCCGCTCCATCAGCATCTGGTCGCGCAGGTTCTCGCGGAAGCGCTTGTAGTCCATGCCGTCGGCCTTGAGCCGCTCGCGCAGTTGCTCCAGCGTCAGCTTGTTCTGGGCGGCAATATTGGCCACCACACGGTCCAACTCGGGCTCGTCCACCTTGGCACCGGCTTCGCGGGCGTTGGTGACCAGCACACGGTCGACGATCAGCGCCTCCAGCGCAATCTTGCGCATCTCGTCAGGCTCCATCACATCGCCGCGCCGACGGGCTTCATCGCGCAGCTGGGCGATGCGGGCCAGCACCTCACTGGCGGCCACCACATCCGAGTTGACGACGGCGGCGATCTGGTCGCCTGGCCGCACCGTGCTCGTGCTGCCTTGGGCCTGGGCGGGCAGGACGTTCAGGGCGGCACAAACAGCCGCAGCCGAGACCAGGAAACGGAAGGAGCGATCAGTCATAGGAAGCATCGGGGCTGGCCGAGCGGTCAGAGCTCAGGGGACGGTAACCAGGGATATTGTCTCTCAGGACCTTGAGGGCGTTGGAGCCGAGGCGGGACAGGCCCACCAGCTCCAGTTGCAGCAGCAATCGCGTGTTGGTTTCGGCGCGGCCGGTGGACAGGCGCTCGGCACCCACGCGCAGGATCCAGCAGCCGGCGTCGTACTCGACCCCCAGCACCGAATCGGTGAAACGCTTGTCCTTCAGGCTGTACTGCACACGGCCGGCGCTGTACCAGGCCCCGCCGCAACTGCTGCCCGAAGAGGAGGAGGACGCACTGCTGCGCCGCGAGCTCTCGTCGGGCTTGGCGCCGAACAGCGGCCATTGCCAGCCCAGCTCGACCTGCTCGCTCTGGCCGCGCGCCAGGCGGTAGGCCAGGCTGACGGTGCGGAACGGGCCCGGCGAGTAGCGCGCCGAGGTCACGGTACGCACGGCCTGGTTGCTGTCCGGGTTGTACTGCACGGCCGCGTCCATCCACCACTGCGAGTTCAGGTGGGCCGAACCGAGCAGCAGCAGGTCCGAGAGGCGCTGCGTCTGCGGCTGGCCGTCGGGCGTGATGCGCTGGTCGCGGAACAGGTAGCGCTGCACCAGGCCGAGGCGCAGCAGCTCGCCGCCCTGCGAGGCATTGACCCAGCGGCTGATCGCACCAAAGGTCAGCTGATGGTTGTCCGACACCCGGTCCACGCCCGAGAACTGGTTGTCGGTGTAGATCGAGTCGAAGTTGAAGTCCTTGGGCGCCGCGTCGAAGTTCGGCAGGCTGGCCTGGTCGCGGTAAGGCGTGCTCACGTAGAGCAGGCGCGGCTCCAGCGTCTGCAAGGTGCCACGGCCGAACAGCTCGGTCTGGCGCTCGAACACCCAGCCGTTGTCCACGCTCAAGGAGGGCACGCTGCGCGACATGCTGCGGCGGCCGTCCGTCTGCGCACGGTCCAGCGAGTAGGCCGCTGCATTGAGCGACAGCTTGGGAATCAGCCACCAGCCCGCGCCGCCAAAGGGCAGGCTGACATGGCCCAGCACATGGGCGCGCTGACCGGTCGGCAGGTCGGCGCGCTGGCTGGCCAGGGCGTCGCGCGGCAGGTCGAAGCGGTTGTATTCCAGCTCCAGCGCGCCTTCGAGGCGGGCCTGGCGGCCCCAGGGACGGAAGCCGGCCATCACCGCATCGTCGGCCTCGGTGGCAAGGCGCAGGCCCACCTGCGGCGAGCGCTGGTACGGCGTCTCGTAGCGGGTCAGGGGGTCGGCACCTTGCAAGGCCTGCCAGGTCTGCACGCGGGCATAGGCCTGGGCCTCGCCCCATTCGCGCTGCACCACGCGGCCAAAGCGCAGGTCGGTGGCCAGCAAACGGGGCGTCTGGCTTTGCAGGCGCTTGGGCAGGTCTTTCCAGTACTCGTCGTCCGAGACCCGCTCCGAGCGGATCTGGTAGCGCCAGTCGCGGCCTACATCGCCCTGCTGGGCCAGGTCCACGGCCCAGCGGCCACGGTTGGCCACACGGTCGTTAGGCAGCCAGGCCAGCTTGACCTCGCCGTTGTGCTGCGGTTCCAGATAGCGGAACTCGCTGTCCACACCGGCGCCCCGGCGCGTCATGATGAAGGGCGTCAGCGTCGCGTCGTGCTGGGGCGCGATATTCCAGTAGTACGGCAGGCCGATTTCGAGGCCACTGCGGTTGTCCAGGCCGATGTTGGGAGGCAGCCAACCCGACTTGCGCGCCGAGCCGAGCGCGAAGCTGATCGTCGGTGCCGCCAGGATGGGCACGCCATAGAAGCGCAGCACGGCGCCGCTGGCCACCCCCTCGTTGGCCTCGAAGTCCATGCGCAGCTGCTTGGTCGTCAGCTGCCAGGCCGGCTCCTTGCCGTCCTCCTCGGCCGGGCAGGAGCTGTAGGTGCCGCCATCGGCGAGCACGCGCTGCTGACCGAGGAAGCGCAGGCGCTCGGCCTTGCCGCCGCCACCGGTCAGCGAAAAGAAATAGCTGGGGTCGAGGAACTCGCCCTCGAAGCGCTGCACAAACAGGCGCAGCTCGCTGCCCCTGAACACATTGCCGCCGACACCCACCTCGACACGGCCCTGGGCGCGCGCCTCGTCCTTGGGCTGGAAGTAGCTGAGCTTGTCGGCCTTGAGCAGCAGCTCGCCGTAGCGCAGCTCGGCCTCGCCCTCGGCGATCGACTGCTGGTCCAGCAGGCTTTGCAGGCTTTTGGCGCCCATCACGACGGCGGGGCGCACGGTGCTGCTGCCCGGCATGGTCAGCACCTTGCTGCGGCGCAGGACAGGCTCAGCCTCCTGCGCCGTGGCCAGGCCGCTCGCGGCGAGCAGGAGCACCAGGGGCAGCAGCCGCGCTGCAGGACAGGAAAACAGGGGGCGCGGCACGGCAGGCTGGAGGATCGAGTGGGGGCGGACGGGAGGGATGAGGCGGCGTTTGTAGAATTCATTATCCATGAGGGGCTCGCGCCGGCAGGCGCCCTGTCGAGCCCTCCCGCCGCCGCCTGTCTTCCCCTGCCCCGATGAGCTCCTCTCTTTGGCCCACTGCGGCCCGCGAAGCCCAATTCCACGCCTGGCTGCAGCCGCTGATCGCGCCGCAGCGCCTGCTGCCCGAAAGCCTGGCCCTGGCCAGCGTCGACGCCAGCACGCGCCGCTACCTGCGCATGCAGCAACAAGGCGGTGGCTCGGTGATCGTGATGGACGCGCCGCCCGACTGCAACGACGTGCGGCCCTTCGTCGCCATCGCCCGCCACATGGCGGACTGCGGCCTGCGCGTGCCAGCCGTCTTGGCCGAGAATGCCGAGCGCGGCTTCCTGCTGCTCGGCGACCTGGGCACGCAGACCTATCTGCAGGCCCTGCTAGCCGCCACACCCGCCGAGGCCGACCGGTTGATGCGCGCCGCCATCCAGGCCCTGATCCAGTGGCAGCAGCGGGGCGACGCCACGCGCCTGCCTGCCTTCGACGAGAGCTTCGTGCGCCGCGAGCTGCAGATTTTTGTGGACTGGTGCGTGCAGCATCACTACGGCAAGACCTGGGACGCCAAGCAGCAGGGCTGGTGGGAGCATTGCTGCAAGGTGCTGGTGAGCAACATCCAGCAGCAGCCACAGCTGGCCATGCACCGCGACTACATGCCGCGCAACCTGATGACCAGCCTGGACGGCGTGCCTGGCGTGCTGGACTTCCAGGACGCCGTCTGTGGCCCCATCGCCTACGACATGGCGGCCCTGCTGCGCGACGCCTTCATCTCCTGGGACGAAGAGCGCGAGCTGGACTGGGCGATCCGCTACTGGGAACAGGCGCGCAAGGCCGGCCTGCCGGTGGGCGAGGACTTCGGCGAGTACTGGCGTGCGCTGGAACTGACCGGCCTGCAGCGCCACCTCAAGATCCTGGGCCTGTACTGCCGCCTGAACTACCGGGACGGCAAGCCCGCCTACATTGCCGACCTGCCGCGCTTCTTCGCCTATGCGATCAAGGTCAGCACCCGCTACATCGAGCTGTCACCGCTGACCCATCTGCTGGAAGACCTGCAGGGCGGCCTGACCCAGACCGGCTTCAATCTGCGCTGAATCGCTGCGACCCGCCACCCATCGAGGTTTCGCAGCCGGCCGCTGCCAGCCAGGGGTCGCGGTCCTCGCCGCCGAAGATCTCCAGCAGGAAGTCGAGGAAGGCGCGGGTGCGCGCCGGCATGTACTTGCGTGTCGGCAGCGCGGCCCAGATGGTGAAGTGGTAGAGCTGCCACTCCGGCAGCACACGCTCCAAAGCCTGTTCCATCAGCGCGTCCTCGGCCAGGAATGAAGGCAAACCGGCGATGCCAAGACCATGAAGGGCGCCCGAGTAGTTGGTGTCGACATGGCTGGCGCTCAGCAGCGGCTTGTGCGGTGCCAGGTTGACCACCTCGCCATCGCTGACGCGGGTCAGCGAAATGCCACGCTGCATGTCCGACATCGGTGGCAGCAGGGCGTCATGGCGGGCCAGGTCGTGCGGATGCTGGGGCCGGCCGCGCTTGTCCAGGTACTCCGGCGAGGCACACATGATGACCTCGGAGCGCGCCAGCCGGCGGGCCACGAAATCACCCTCCAGCGGATGCTTGCTCGTGACAATGGTGATGTCGTAGGCCTCGTCCACCGTGTCCACCGGCCCCGGCGAATGCAGCTCCAGTGTCACCAGCGGATAGCGCTCGTGAAAACGCGAAAGATGCTTGGCCAGTTGGTGCACGGCCACGGCCGGCGGCAAGAGCACACGCAGATGGCCGCGCGGCTCGGCCGTGGCGGAGCTGACCAGGGCTTCGGCTTCATCGAGCTCGGCCAGGATGCGGCGGGCACGCTCCAGGTAGCTCTCGCCGATGTCGGTCAGCGCCAGGCGCCGCGTGGTGCGGTTCAGGAGGCGAGAGCCGAGGTGGTCTTCCAACTCGGCCACCAAGCGCGTGACGACGGCCGGCGCCAGATCCAGGGCACGCGCCGCGCCAGCGAAGCTGCCCTCGTCAATGACGCGAACGAAGACCCGCAGCGCTCTTAATTGGTCCATACCTTCGGTTTCATCGTGCCTTCCCGAGCGAACCCCGCTGATCCGGCTTTGCCGGGCAGACGGGGTTGCCCCCTTGAGGGGGCGCGCGCAGCGCGTAGGGGGTGGGTCACGGATGCGCAGCCATCACTTGAGCGACCGCTGCCGTCAAGCGCTTGCCATAAGGCACGTGCAGGAACTCGTTCGGGCCATGGGCATTGCTCTTGGGGCCCAGCACGCCGCAGACCATCATCTGCGCCTTGGGGAAGCCCTTTTGAAGCATGCTCATCAAGGGGATGGTGCCGCCCTGGCCGATGTAGCCCACCGGCTTGCCAAAGTGGGTCTGGCTGGCCGTGTTGATCGCCTCGGACAGCCAGGGCGACAGGTCGGGCGTATTCCAGCCCGTGGCGCCCAGGGCGCCGGCGCGGCCGTCGGGCGTGAAGGTGACGTTGGCGTTGTAGGGCGCGTTGTCTTCCAGCAGCTTCTTCAGTTCCAGCGCAGCGCTGTTGCCGTCGATCACTGGCGGCAGGCGCAGCGAGAGCTTGAAGGCCGTGTGCGGGCGCAGCACATTGCCCGCATTCTTCAGCTCTGGGAAACCGTCCACGCCGGTGACCGACAGCGTCGGGCGCCAGGTGCGGTTCAAGAGCACCTCGACCGGCTCGGCCGTCATCGGCAGCACCGGGCCGCCGTCGGCACCACAGGCCCAGGGCATGCGCTTGTAGACCTCTTCCTTCAGGATGGCGGCCGTGGCCTTGGCCTGCTCGATGCGCTCGGCCGGGATCTCACAGTGGAAGCTCTCGGGCAGCAGGCGGCCGGTCTTGGAGTCTTCCAGGCGGTCCAGCACCTGGCGCAGGATGCGGAAGCTCGAGGGCACGACGCCCGAGGCATCACCGGAGTGGATGCCCTCGGTCAGCACCTCGACCTTCAAGACACCCGAGACCATGCCGCGCAGCGAGGTGGTCATCCACAGCTGCTCGTAGTCGCCGGCGCCGGAATCCAGGCAGACGACCAGGGACACATTGCCGAGGCGCTCCTTCAGCAGCTCAATATAAGCCGGCAGGTCGTAAGAGCCGCTTTCCTCGCAGGTCTCGATGATGCCCACGCAGCGCGGGCGCGGGATGCCCTGCTTGTCCAGGGCCATGATGGCGGTGAGCGAGGCGTAGACCGCGTAGCCGTCGTCGGCGCCGCCGCGGCCGTAGAGCTTGCCGTCCTCGTACTTGGGCGTCCAGGGGCCGAGGTCGGCGCGCCAGCCGTTGAACTCCGGCTGCTTGTCCAGGTGGCCGTAGAGCACGATGGTGTCGTCGCTGCCGGCCTTGGTGGCGGGCACCTCGAAGAAGATCACCGGCGTGCGGCCGGGAATGCGGATGACCTCCAGCTTGAGGCCGGCCACCTTCTTGCTCTCTACCCAGGTCGCTGCATCGCGCAGCACCTTCTCGATATGGCCGTTCGCGGCCCAGTCGGCATCGAACATCGGGCTCTTGGCCGGGATGGCGATGTACTGAGTCAGGGCGGGGACGATTTCCTCATCCCAGACACGGGCGGCAAACTCGCCCAGGGCGCTGGCTTCATCGGCTTGCAGGGGCAGCTGCGGATCGCGTGCATTCATCTCGGGTCTCCGGCGGGTGGCGCTTGTGGCGCCTGGTAAGCGCAAGGCCCCGAGTTTAAATCCGCCCGAATTCAGAACATGCTGGTACGGGCAAAGCGCTCGTCCAGCCAGGACTGCATGCGCGCGAACACCTGCTCCTGCTCCGGCTCGTTCATCACCTCATGGAAGAGCCGCTCGAAGCAGAAGCTCTGCACCACCAGGCGCGGCGCGGCCGCCGCAAAGGCCGCGCTGCCGGCCGGGGATACACAGCGGTCGGCGCCCGCCCACAGCAGCAGCGTGGGCACCAGCCATTCGGAGGCATGGTCCAACACTTCTTCGCCGGCGTCGACGATCATGCGGGCCAGCATGGGCGTGATCTTCTTGTGCACCAGCGGGTCCGCCACATAGGCCTTGACCACGGCGGTATTGCGGGAGATCCAGGCCGGCTTCAGGCCGTTGCCGGCCGCCAGGTGCGGCGCCAGCGGCTTGGCCACGGCCAGCAGCAGCTTCTGGAACCAGGACATGCCGGGATCGAGTGCCGGCGAAGTCAGCAGCAGGCCGTCGACCGGGCGGAACCAGTCGGGCAGCACGCCGCCCGCGCTGGTGCTCAAGCCACCCGCCACGAAACGCGCGGCCACCAGGCCGCCCATGCTGTGGCCGAGCAGGACCAGAGCGCCGGCACCCAGTTGCTCGTCGGCATGCAGGGCATCGATCACCAGGGCGAGGTCCTGCAGCAGGCGCTCAGGGTTCGGGATGTCGCCGCGCGCACCGCCCGAGGCCCCATGGCCGCGCTGGTCATAGGCCACCACATGCCAGCCCCAGCTGTTCAGCTTGGCGGCCACGTGCTGATAGCGGCCGGCATGCTCCCCGAGGCCATGCACGATCAGCACCGTGCCGCGCGCCTTGTCCAGGCCCGGCTTGCTCCATTGCCGCCAGTGCAAGGGCAGGCCGTCGTCGGTTCGCAGCGTTCGCATGGCGGTCAGTGTAGGCAGCGCCCCTGCGGCCAAGCCCGAGGGCTTCCCCGGACGGTGAAACTACTGTCACCAACAGGATGGACAGCCGCGCCCGCGCCGCTAGGCTTGGCGCATGAACGACTTCTTCACCGTCGAACGCGATGCACGCGGCATCACCGGTCTGGTCCATCTGGAGCTCTGCCAACCGGCCCGGCTCAACACCATGAGCCTGCCCTTCTTCCCGGCCCTGCGCGATGTGCTGCGCAGCCTGCATGACGAGGGCCGCACGCGGGTGCTGGTGATCTCCTCGACCGGCAAGCATTTCAGTGCCGGCATGGCCCTCGATACCTTTGCGGGAGACAGCCCGGCGCTGGACACCAGCAATGCCCGCGCCCGCCTGAGCTTCCAGGACATGCTGGGCCGCTTGATGGACTGCTTCACCGCACTCGATGAAGCCCGCTTCCCGGTGCTGTGTGCCGTGCAGGGCGGCTGCATAGGCGGTGCGCTCGACCTGGCCGCCGCCTGCGACATGCGCTATGCCTCGGCGGACGCCTTCTTCTGCGTGCAGGAGATCAACATCGGCATGGCCGCCGACCTCGGTGTGCTGCAGCGCCTGCAACGCCTGCTGCCCCAGGGCCTGGCACGCGAACTGGCCTACACCGGCGAGCGCCTAGGCGCCGAGCGGGCGCTGGCCCTGGGCCTGGTCAACGCCGTGCTGCCCGATGCAGCGGCGTTGCTGGAGCACGTAATGCAGGTGGCGCGGCAGATCGCCACCCGCTCGCCGCTGGCCATCGCCACCAGCAAGCTGGCCCTGAACCATGCGCGCGACCACGGCACGGCGGCTTCGCTGGCGCAGATGAAACTGCTGCAAAGCGCCGTTTTCGATACCGCCGAGATGGCCCGCGCCATCAGTGGCTGGCAGCAGAAGAAAGACGCGGACTTCGATCCCCTGAACCCCGTTCCGTCGCTCTAGCGCATCAAGGGGGTAGACACGCGTTCCCCACGGGAGAGCAGGCGCCTAGACTTTCGGTAACAACTCGAAGCGTCTGCCATGTCGTCTGCCACTTCTTTGTTCGCCGCCTGCAGGCGCTGGGCCTCCCTGACCCTGCTCGTCCTGCTGACGGCCTGCGCCTCCGCGCCCAAGTTCACCGTTGACGACGGCCGCAAGGTCGACCCGGTGCTGCTGGGCAGCATCTCCACCTACGGCGCCGGCGAGCGGGCGATCCGACCCGCCATCGCCCGCAGCGCCGCGCTGAAGGACAAGGAGTGCGACAAGCAGTGGGAGCTGCCCTTCGCCGTGGTCTCCAGCCAGGGCTGGGACGAGACCGACCGCGTGGCCTGGGTGCGCGCCCTCGGAGTCGACGAGCGGCTGACCGTCATCGCCACCGCACCCGGCTCGCCGCTGCAGATGGGCGACAAGCTGGTCTCGGTGGCCGGCAGCTCGAGCCCCGAGGCCGAGCAGCAACTGCTCGCGCTGTCCGAGATCCGCGACCGCGGCCGGCCGTTCTCGGTGCTGCTCTCCACCGGACGCAATGTGGTGATCCAGCCCTTCGAGGTCTGCCGCGGCTACACCCGCTTCGCGCCGCCCAACACGCCCAAGCTGCAGGACTATCACTGGCTGCTGAGCATGCACCCGCTCGAGGTGCCGCTTGCCAATCTGAACGACGACGAGGCGCTGTGGCTGGTGCTGTGGTCGCAGGGCGTGTCCGAAGAAGGCGGCGCGCGCATGAAGACCGTGCACTACGGCAGCAAGGTCGCCAGCACGCTGTACAGCATCTTCACCATCGCCACCGGCCTCAAGGGCGCGGCGCTGGCGGCCGACGCGGCCGTGGCGGCGGCCAAGAACGCGGCCGCCTCTGCTGTCTCCGACGTGCTCAAACAGCAGCTGATCGACCAGGGCAAGGCCCTCGCGCTGCAGAAGCTGCGCGAATCCTTCACCGACTCGCTGGAACAGATGACCAAGGGCCAGGTGCTGGGCGCGCTGCAGAAGGCGGCCGCCAACCGGGGCGCCCTGTCGGGCATCTCCTACATCGCCTCCACCGTGTTCGAGCGTGCCGATGCCTGGGCGTTCGCCCGCGTCGCGCAGCTGAACGGCAATCCGCTGGCCGCTTTCAGCCTGCACCAGAAGCTGCTGGAGCGCGACCTCACTTCCAACTCGATGATCATGGATGCCGAGCGCCTCAACGCGCTGAACAAGATCGCGGCAGCCAAGGGCTTCGAGACCGAGGTCGTGGCCATCCTCAAGGGCATCAGGCCCGACGAGATGGTGGCCGACGTGGGCGCCATGCCGGTGGCCTCGGCGCGCAAGCGCTTCAGCTACACGCTGGACAACGACCCCGGCGCCAACCCCTACGCCAACGGCCTGATCGATGCCACCTTGTCCATGCCCCTGGCCACCAAGAAGGGAAATTGAGGCCATGCGCCTGTTCTTGCACTTTGCTTCCAGTCTCACCCTGCTGCTGTCGCTGACAGCCGCCCCGGCCAGCGCCCAGCCCGAGACCGCCACGCCGCCGGCCGCACCGGCCTCCGCTGCATCCAGCCCCGAGGCCACAGCGCCCGCCCAAGCCGCCTCAGCACCCGACCCCGCCGCCAGCGCGCCCGCCACGCCCCCTTCTCCGCCACCACCCAGCTGCGGCGCCCTCACCACCAAGGCCAACGCCGCCGACCTGCGCGCCGCCACCGCCCTCGCACAGAACAAGCCGCTGGAAGAGCAGGTGCGGCTCTACGACGAGGCCCTGGCCCTGTGGACCCAGGCCGCCAACACCTGCGACGGCCGCGCCCGCGAACGCGCCAACCGCAACCTCGCCGACACCCAAGGCCAGCGCGAACAACTGGCCGAGCGCCTGGCCGCTGGCAGCCAATGCGAGACGGCGCACCGCGATGCCGCAGCCCTCGGCGAACTGGCCGCGCAGGCGCTGGCCGAGAGTCGCTGGGACCAGGCGGCCCTGCTGTTCCGCAAGGCCGAGAACGGCTGGGACCTGGCCACCGAGGTCTGCACCGGCGTGCAGCAGACGGTGGCCGGCAAGCGCCGCGAGGAGGCCGAGGTCGATGCCCACAACGCCGAGTTCTGCGCGCCCATGTTTGACCGCGCCCGCAGCTTCTGGCTGAAGTTCCGCAGCGCCCAGGCCGGCCTCGCGCCGGACGAGCGCCAGCGCCAGTCGCAGATCTCGGAGACCCTGTGGCGCGAGGCCGCCAACCAATGCCGCAACGACGCCTCGACCACGGCCCGCAACACCGCCCAGACCCTGGCCCGCGAGCGCGGCACACCCTGGGTGGCGACGCAGCCGCCGGCGCCACCGCCCGGCACGGCCGCGGCTGCCGCACCGCGACCGGCACCTCCTCCCAAGCCGGCACCAGCGGCCGCGCCGCCCAGCAACGCGGCGGCCGCGAATGCCAAGCCGGCGGAAGCCAAGCCCGGCGCGTCCATGCCCACGCCACCGGTGGCCGGCGTTGCCGTCGCCACCAACACCGGAGCCCAGACGACCGCCCAGGCAGCCCAGGCAGCCCAGGCAGCGACCCAGCTTGCCGCCTCGCAGGCCGACCCCAAACCCGAGCCCAAGCCGGTCGCTGCCGTGGCCCAGGAGGTCGATCTGCGCAATGGCAATACACGTTTCAAGGGCCTGTTCGCGCGCGAAGGCGGCGGCAACCTCTTGACCGGCAGGGGCCGCATCGATTGGGACAACGGTGACAGCTATGAGGGCGACCTGGTGCGCGGCGAGCGCCACGGCCAGGGCGAATTCCGCTGGGCCAGCGGCCAGCAGTACAAGGGCCAGTGGGTCAACGACAGGGCCAGCGGCCAGGGCGAGATGCGCTTCGCCAACGGCAATTTCTTCAAGGGTGCCATCGTCGACGGCCAGCCCCAGGGCGATGGCGAGATGCAGTACGCCTCCGGCGACCGCTACAAGGGCACGATGCACCAAGGCCTGCCCGAGGGCCTCGGCACCTATGTCTGGAAGAGCGGCCAGCGCTACGAAGGCCAGTGGGTCAACGACAAACCCAACGGCCGCGGCAAGCTGCACTTCGCCAATGGCAACGACTACGAGGGCCAGGTGCAGAACGGCCTGCCGCATGGCACGGGCAAGCTGCAGTTCGCCTCAGGCGACGTCTACGAAGGCGACTTCAAGCAAGGCCAGCCGGACGGCCAGGGCACCTACGTCTGGAAGCATGGCGACAAGTACGTGGGCCGCTGGCTGGCCGGCCTCAAGGAGGGCCTCGGGGCCTTCCTGTGGAGCAACGGCGACCGCTGGGAAGGCGTGTTCAAGAACGACGACCGCAGCGAGGATGGAAAGCTAACAAGAAAGGGGCAGTGAGGCTCACTGCCCTTTGAAAAGCCCCTGGAACTGCCGCGACACCGGCAGCTTCTCTTCGCGGCCTTTCAGCGTCAGCACCATGGAGTTCTCGTCGATGCGGATCGCGCTGGCGATGCAGCGGCTGTTGACCAGCACCGAGCGGTGGACCTGCCAGAACTCCTCGGCGTCGAGCTGGGTCAGCAGCTCTTTTAGCGCCGTGCGTATCAAGGCCTCGCCGCCCGTGTAGACGACGCGGGTGTAGCGGTTGTCGCTCTCGAAATAGATCACGTCCTCGGGCGCGATCATCTTGACCTCGCGGCCCAGCGAGGCCTGAATCATCTTCGGGCGCGGCGCGGCAGCCGGCAGCAGTTGCTTGAGCAGGGCCTGCAGGTCCGGGCCGCTCGCCGCAGGCTCGGGGCGCTGGAGCCGGCCTTGCACGCGCTCGATGGCCTGGGCCAGGCGGGCGTCGTCTACGGGCTTCATCACATAGTCCACCGCGCCGGCATCGAAGGCCGACAGCGCATGGTCGCCAAAGGCGGTGACGAAGACCACCTGCGGCGGCGTGGCCGTGGCGGCCATGCGGCGCGCCACCTCGATGCCGGTCAGGCCGGGCATGCGAATGTCCAGGAAGCAGACCTCGGGCTCATGCTGCAGGAAATCGTCCCAGGCATCGACACCGTGAATGCTGGCCGCCACGATGTCCAGCTCGGGCCAGAGCCGCTGCAGGGCCGCACGCAATTGCTCACGTGGGCCTTCCTCGTCGTCGGCGATCAGGGCGGTCACTTTCTTGTTGTTGCTCATCGCTGTTCTCTCTCCTCAGTTGTCATTCAAAGGGGCTTCTGGTCCTGGCCATGGCCACTCAGCTGCACGGCAGCGCAGCAGCCGCCCTCGGCACGGTTGGCCAGCTTGAGCGCTGCGCGGCCGCCAAAGGCCTGCTGCAGCCGCAGGCGGCTGTTGTGCAGGCCGAGGCTGCCCTCGGCTACCGGGGCCAGCGGTGGCAGGCCCGGGCCGTCGTCCAGCACCTCAAGCAGCAGCTCACCGCCCGGCAGCAAGCGGGCCTGCACCCGCACTTCGCCGCCCAGCAGGCTGGGCTGCACGCCATGCTCGACGGCATTCTCGACCAGGGTCAGCAGCACGCCCGGCGGTAGTTGCACCGAGGCGGCCTCGGGCGCGATGTCCAGCGAGAAGCGCAGCCGCTCGCCGAGTCGTGCCTGCATCACCTCGAGATAGCGGCGCGCCGCCTCGGCCTCCTCGCCCACGGCCAGCAGCGGCCGCTCGAACAGCGGCAGCGTGGCGCGCAGATAGGCCGTCAGCGAGGCCAGCAGCGGCGCCGCACGGTCGTCCTTGGTCAGCACCCAGTGCTGCAGCGAAGCCAGCGAGTTGAACAAAAAGTGCGGCTGGATCTGGGCGCTGGAGAGCTTGCGCGCGGCCTCGGCGGCCTGGGCGCGCAGGTCTTCGTCATGCAGCCAGTCGGCCAGGAATTCGTTGCGCCACATGGCCACGACCCAGATGCCGAAAGAGAACAGAATGCCGAGCATCACGTCGCGCATCAGCACCTCGCGGGCAATCTCGCTGAGCCCGTGGTTCTTGAGATAGGACATCGTGAAGCCGGCCAGGATGCCGGCCGGGAACGAGGTCAGGCCATAGGCGATGTAGAGCCGCTTCATCGTCGGCCGGCGCCAGATCGCAGCAGCCAGGCACAGCATCAGCAAGGCCTGGGCCAGGAAGATCAGGAAGGTCGGACCGGCCACGCCGGCGGGCAGCTGCAGCACCAGCATGGCAGAGGTCGCCACGGCATTCACCAGGGCCGCCACCTTGACGCTGGGCGAGATCGCGACCTGCGGCGCCAGCCGCTGCCACTGCTCATCCGTGAAGCTGTGGCGCGGGCCCAGCATCAGGGCCATGCGCCAGTCGACGCGGGCAAAGAACTGCTTGAGAGCACCGAACATCACGCCGCCTCCACGCGCAACTGCGCCAGGCAGCCGCCGAGTGGGCCGTTGTCCAAACTGAGCCGCGCCCGCTCGCCAAAGCGCTGCGCGAGCCGCAGCCGCGAGTTGCTGAGGCCCACGCCCCGGCCAGGCGCTTGAGGCGCGGGCTGCTCGGGCAGGCCCGGGCCATCGTCGGCCACACTGATCAAGACGCCGCTCTTCAGCTGGCGGCCCTCGATGCGCAAGGTGGCCTCGCCGAGCTTGGGCACCACGCCATGCTCGATGGCGTTCTCGACCAGGGTCAGCAAGATGGCCGGCGGCAGCAGCTGCTGGTGCAGGGCCGGGTCAACGTCGATCTCGACCCGCAGCCGCTCACCGAGCCGCGCCTGCATCACCGCAAGGTATTCGCGCACGGCCGCCAGCTCTTCGCCGACGCTCAGCTGCTCGCGGTTGAACAGCGGCAAAGTGGCACGCAGATAGGCGGTCAGGGCCTCTAGCATGGGCGCCGCGCGCGGATCCTGGCTGCGCACCCAGTGGCCGAGCGAGGCCAGCGAGTTGAAGAGGAAGTGAGGCTGGATCTGCGCCTGCAGCAGCTGGGCCTGCAAGGCCGCCTGCTGATCGCGCTCGTCCAGTTCGCGCAACCTGGCCTTGATCTGATGCTGC
Source organism: Pelomonas sp. V22 (assembly GCF_030014915.1). Taxonomy (GTDB): domain Bacteria; phylum Pseudomonadota; class Gammaproteobacteria; order Burkholderiales; family Burkholderiaceae_C; genus JAUASW01. Next base: position 248,575 of record NZ_JAGIXS010000005.1, on the reverse strand, counting down.
CGGAACACCAGCAGGCCCCACCAGGCCGAGGTGCAGAAGAACAGCAGCACGGCCAGCACCACGATGGACGGTATCGCATGTGGTTTGTCGAGCAGGCCTGCGGATGCGAACACACCGCCGGTGTAGATCAGGCCGGCGAGGCGAATGGCCGCATTGACCCGCTTGGACGATGGGTCGCGCCACAGGCGGCGGCTCTGCGCAAGGATGCCGAGCATCAGCACCAGGCCCCCAAGTATCAGCAGCGGCGCCAGCAGCCGGGGCATCAGCACGAACAGCGCCACCGAGATGGCGAAGTACTGGATCAGCACATAGCGGTCGAGCTGACGGGGCCAGGGGTCGCCGCCCGCGCGGGCCAGTTGCTCGGGCGTGAAGGCCTTCAGGTCGCCCATCAGGCAGAAGCGCTTGAAGGCGCCCCACAGCGGGAACTCAAAGCGCATGGCCCGCTCCCTGCACGCTGATGGTGGCGCGCGTGCCACGGCCGTCCGGGTCTGCATCCAGCACCAGGCTGGCCCGCTCGCCAAAGGCATGGCCCAGGCGGGCGCGGCAGTTGGCGAGGCCGAGCCCCTCAACGCCGAAGTCCTGCATGCCCACGCCGTCATCGCAGACTTCGAGGCGCCAGCCCTGCTCACCATCTGGCGACAGCAGGATGCGCAGCTGCCCGCCGCTGAGTGCCGGCGCGAGGCCATGCTCCAGCGCGTTCTCGACCAGCGAGAGCACGATGCCCGGCGGCAGCGTGGCGTGGGCGGCCAGGTCGGCGTCGATGTCGAGCTGGTACTGCAGGCGCTCGCCCCAGCGGGCCTGCATCACCTGCAGGTAGTGCTGGACCTGGGCCAGCTCCTCGGCCAGGCTGACCTCGGGCTTGAGCATCTGATCGGCGCTGCCGCGCAGGAAGGCCGTGAGCGAGCGCAAGAGGCTGCTGGCGCGCGGATCCGCGCTGTCCACCCAGTGCTGGACGGCCGACAGGCTGTTGAAGATGAAGTGCGGCTGGATCTGGGCCTGCAAGAGGCGCAGCCGGGCCTCGCTGGCCTCGCGCTGGCTCTGGGCTTGCGCCTCGGCCTCGCGGCTGCGCTGCAGCTCCTGCTGCAGCATGTTGCGGCGGGCAGCCGCCATCAGCGAGATCAGCAGCGCAATCGCCACCGCAAAGCCCAGGGCCAGCGGCAGGCCCACGCGGACCAGACGCTCCAGGTCGTCCGGCAGCCGCTCCAGGCCGGCGAGGCCGTTGCGCGTCAGGCGGCCCACCATCCAGCCGAGGCCCAGGCCGCCAATGGCGCCCAGCACCACCTTCAGGAACAGGCCGCCGAAACGCCGGCGACCCAGGAATTTCTCCGGCTGCATCCAGGCTGCTGCAAACGCCGCCAGCAGGCCCAGCGTCATCACCAGCGAGAGGCCCAGAGCCGGCAGCCAGGCCAGGCCGGCGCCAATCAGGCCGGCCGTGGTGCCTATCAGCCCACCCGCCAGCCCCACCCAGATGCCGAGGCCGGCGCGGCTGTAGAGCATCTGATCGAGCGCCCGGACCTGGACCTGCAGCTCGGGGCTCAGCCGCTGGTAATGCGGTTCGGCCCAGCCGAAGTACCAGCGCTGGAAGCGGTTCTGGGGGGGGATGGTCGTGCTCATGGGGCCGCAGTCTAGGCGCTGGCCCGCTGCTGCCGGGCGCTTGCCGCGGCGAGTGGCGGGATGGCGGGATGAATGGCCGGATCGCCGATGCGGCGGCCGGCGCCCTCCGCCCTCAGGGGCGCGGCAGCCCGTCGACGAAGACCTTCAACTGCCCCGGCTCGAAGGCCACCCAGGCCTCGTCGCGGGTCAGGGGTTCGGTCGCGATGACAGCGACGCGGTCCTGCGCCGTCGTGGCCTGCGCGAAATCGACGCTCATGTCCTCGTCCTGCAACTGCACCCGGCCGAAGGGATGCTGGCGCAGCAGGTAGTGCAGCTTGGTCGAACCATGGGCCCACAGCGCCTGGCCGTTGGAGAGCAGCATGTTGAAGGTGCCATAGGCGTTCAGCTGGGGCATCAGCTCGGCCAGCGTGAGGCTCAGCTCCTCGATGCTGGGCACCGAGTAGTGGGCCTTGGCCAGCTCCTGCATCAGCCAGCAGAAGGCGCGCTCGCTGTCGGTGTCGCCCACCGGGCGGAAGGCGCCATGCAGGCGCGGCTGGAAGTCCTTCAGGTTGCCGTTGTGGGCGAACACCCAGTAGCGCCCCCACAGCTCGCGCTGGAACGGATGGGTGTTGGCCAGCTTGACCTCGCCCTGCGTGGCCTTGCGGATGTGGGCGATGACGTTGTCGCTCTTGATCGGGTAATGCTTGACCAGCTCGGCCAGCGGCGAGTGGCGCGCGCTGTGGTGATCGACGAAATGCCGCAGGCCACGGTCCTCGAAGAAGGCGATGCCGAAGCCGTCCTTGTGCTCGTCGGCCCGGTTGGCAAGACCGGCGAAGCTGAACATCACGTCGGTGGGCGTGTTGGCGTTCATGCCCAGCAGTTGGCACATCGGTGAGCTCTTTCTTTTGTGCTTACTCGAGGAACAGGCGAGACAGGCCCTTCAGGCTCACCAGGTTGCCCGGGTTGCTGGTCTCGTTCAGCACGCCGCTCATGCGCTGCAAGAGACGGGGGCTGTGCTGGGCGCGCCAGATCAGGAGGTCGGCCAGCCACGGGGCTGCATTGACGCGGTTGGCCCGCTGGTAGAGGTCGAACTTGGGCTTGAGCGCGCGCAGGCCGGCCTCGTAGCTGGCACGCACGGCGGCATCGTCCAGGTCCTCGCGGCGGCCCTTCAGCAGCGCATCGGCGGCCAGCATGCCGGTCTCCATCGCCTTGCCTATGCCCTCGCCGGTGAAGGAATAGGTGCTGCCTGCCGCCTCGCCGGTGACCAGCAGCCCCGGCCGCGACCAGCGGGCGCCTTCCAGCGTGCAGCGCAACGGGGCGCCCTTGAGCTCCCCCACCAGTTCGCCCTCGCGCATCAGGCGCGCGGCCGGCTCGTAGTGCTCGCAGAAGGCGTCGAAGATGGCGCGCAGGTTGAGTTCCTTCTTGGCGCCCTTGCCGCCCACGGCGCGGTGGCTGTCGGTCACGCCGACGCCGATGTTGAAGCAGCCATCCGGCGCCGGGAAGATCCAGCCATAGCCCGGCCGCACGGCCTTGCACCAGACCACTTCCAGCGCCTTGATCTGGCCGACCAGGGACGGCGCGCGCACATAGCCGCGCAAGGCCACGCCACTGGGCGTGTGGCGCTCGCACAGGCCAGCGGCGCTCAGCGCCTTGGGCACGGCGCCGGTGGCCAGCACCACCCAGCGGGCGGCCACGTCCACATCGGCTCCATCGACCTTCAGACGCGCACCGGCCACGCGGCCGGCTGCATCCTCGATCGGCGCCTCGAAACGCGCCGGCGCCAGCAAGCGGGCACCGGCGTCCTGGGCCGCGCGCAGCAGCAGGGCATCGAGCTCGCGGCGCGGCAGCACGGCGAGCGTGCCCGGCACGTCGATGCGGCCACCGCGCGGACCGATGCAGCCCACATGTTCAGCACGCTTCGCGCGCGCCATCACCTGGTCCAGCACGCCAAGGCGCGCCAGCGCGGCATGGGCATCGGGGATCAGGCCGTCGCCACAGATCTTGTCACGCCCCGGCGCAGCCTGGTCGATCTGCAGCACATCCAGCCCGGCCTGGGCCAGCACCCGCGCGCAGGCACTGCCGGCAGGGCCAGCACCAACGACCAGCACTTCGCAGTTGAGCGGACCCGTCGGCGGGGACGAAGCAAATGTCATCAAGGATCTCCAGATTTCTCCAGGGATTTTCGCAGCATAAAAAAGGCGGGCCCGCAGGCCCGCCTCTGTGATGAAGAACGATCCGGGGATCAGAACTTCAGCGTTGCACCGAGCGTGTAGGCGCGGCCGATCGGGTCGTACACCGACGGCATGGTGTTGCCGCTCACGCCACCGGTGGTGGCGATGGTGTTGCCGACCGTCGGCGGTGCCTTGTCGGTGATGTTGTTGACCGTCAGCGTCAGCTTCAGCATCTTGTTGACAGCCCAAGAGGCATTGACGTCGAAGTAGTCGTAGGACTTGACCTTGGTGAAGTCGGCAAACCAGGTGCCGCTGCCCGGCTCGACCACCATGGCGCTCAGGTGACGCCAGTTGTAGCCGGCCGTGAAGTCGCCGGCGGACCAGGTGGCACGCTGCGAGAAGCGCAGGCCGTTGTTGCCTTCGCCGCAGGCATTGGAGTAGTAGCCACGGCAGATGCGGCGGATCGAGGTCGGCGTGGCCTGGCGGTCGTTGTCCATCACCTGGTTCAGGTTCAGGCTCAGATCCAGGCGGCCCATGGCCGGGCTCAGGCCCATGTCCTTGGCGGCGAGGCCATAACCCACCGTCAGGTCATAGCCGCTGGTCCAGCGACGGCCCTGATTGCTCGAGACCACCAGCACACCCTTGGAATCAGCACCATTGAAGGTGCCGGTCGCCGTGCTGCGGAAGACGGCCGCGCAAGCGGCGTTCATCGTCAGGCCCGGGTTGTACTGGGTCTTGTAGCACTGGTCCAGGATGTCGGTGGTCGACGGCGAAGCGATGGCACCGGTCAGGTTGATCCGGTAGTAGTCCAGCGAGATCAGCAGGTTCTTGATGAAGCTGGGCTCGTAGACGAAGCCAAGCGTCTTGGTCTTGGCCTTCTCGGGGCCCAGGTTCGGGTTGCCGCCCGACAGCACATTGATCTGGCCCGACGACGGTGCCGGCAGGCTGCCGACCACCGAGGCCGGCACGCCGGTCAGCACGCACAGATTGGACAGCGTGCCGGCCGTGTTGGCCTGAGCGGCATTGATGTTGGCGCCCTGGCAGGGGTCGGTCGCCAGGTTGGACAGGCCGGTCACCTGCGGCGCGAACAGCTCGTTCACGTTGGGTGCGCGGGTGGCGTTCTGCATCATGCCGCGCAGGCGCAAGCCCTTGATCGGCTCCCAATCGAGACCGTACTTGTTGCTGTTGTACGAGTTCGAATTGGTGGTCGTGAACTTGGTTTCGCGGTAGCCGAGTTCCGCCGTGACGTTGCGGGCGAACGGCAGGTTCTGCACCAGCGGCACCTGGGCTTCGCCGTAGAACTCCTTCAGGGTGAAGCTGCCGCGGCGGTCAGGCGTCGGGGCGCCGGTGCCCAGCACTTCGGATTGCGTCTGCGAGGCGCCGTCCGACTGGGTGCTGGCCGTGACCTTGCGCTCTTCGGCACCAAAGGCCAGGCCGATAGGTGCCTTGGCCCAGGGGCTCTTGATGTCACCCAGGTCGCCCGAGGTCGACACGGCGGTGACCTGCTGACGCACCTTCTGCAGCAGCAGCGAGCTCAGGTTGATGAAGTTCAGCATGGCCGGGGTGATGGTCCCCTCGGCGCCCCACACGTTCAGCGGCACGCAGCCGTTGGCGGTGTTGGCGCATGCCGTGGTGCTGGTGGCATTCAAGGCCTGGCCCAGCTTGGAGAACGAACCCCAGTTGCGGCGGATCTGGGTCTGGTCGGCCTCGCCCGTGGTGAGGTAAGCGTCGTAGGTCCAGCTGCCGATCAGGTCGCCACGCATGCCAACGGTGGTCTGCAGCGTCTTGTTCTCGAAGTCGTTGAAACGCGGGCCCAGCTCGGTGAAACGACGGCTCAGCGTCATCGGCACCAGCGTGGCGTTGCCGGCCACACAGTTGATGGCCGCGATGCCACGTGCCGAGCAGATCTGCTGGCGGGCGGCGTCAGGGATGTAGGGGTTGCCGATCGGCACGTTGAACGTGTTGCCGAAGGTGCCGCTGGCAGCCAGCACCGAATTGACGACCGCACGGGTGTAGAACACCTGGGCATAGGCCTCGGCATGCTCGTTGATCGAGTAGCTGGCCAGGCCGGTCAGCTGACGACGATCCAGCGGGGTCTGGAAGTAGTTGGGCGGGTTGGTGTTGAACGAACCCACGGCCGGGTCATAGGCTTCGAAGCGGCCGGTCGCCGGGTTCAGCTGCTTGTTGCCGGTGCCCAGGGTGTTGGACGCAGCCGGCACGCCGGCGGCCTGTGCCACGGCGATCACCAGCGGCACGGTCGTGTCCGAGCCGGTGAACTTGCCCGTGGCCGAGCTGGTCGTGGTCTTGCCGATGTCGCGGTCGCCCACCAGCAGCGGGTCGGTCTTGGTCGTGCCGATGCTCAGCACGGCATTGCCCTTGCCGTCAGCGAAGTTGCCGCCAATGGTCAGGTCGGTGCGGCGGCGGATCGCGTCGCCGCGCTCGGACACGCCATAGCTGCTGGCCAGCTCGATGCCCTGGAAGTTCTTCTTCAGGACGAAGTTGACAACACCCGCCACGGCGTCGGCGCCGTACACGGCAGAGGCGCCGCCGGTCACGATGTCAATGCGTTGCAGCAGGGCGACCGGCACCGAGTTGGTGTCGACCTGACCTGCCAGATTGAACGGCACCAGGCGGCGACCGTCGATCAGCACCAGCGTACGGCTGGCGCCCAGGCCGCGCAGGTCCAGCGTGGCACCGCCACCCGAGCCGTTGTTGACGCCCGGGCCGATAGCCGGCGTGGCGGCGGGCATGCCGCGGATGATCTCTTCAACGGCCACCGACTGGCTGGCCTTGATTTCTTCGGCGCCCACCGAGGTGATGGGGCTGGCGGACACGGCGCCGACGGTCTTGATGCGCGAACCGGTGACTTCGACGCGTTCCAGCGTCTCCTGGGCGAAGGCCGACGCTGCGGCCACGGTACCGAGGCAGATCAGCGCAGCACTGTTGACTGCATTGCGTTTGAACATGGAGGGAGCTCCTAACGATTGGGGTCCTGAGTGCCGCCCCTTCTTGGGAGACGGCTTCGACACTACCGATGACTTGCGGGCGCACTTCACCTGAAAGTCACAGATGCCGGAGTTTTCGGGTTTCGCACTCGCGCGACTGCGCGGGTTCGCCCCAATTGCTCAGGCCTCTCGTTGTGCCTTGTCACAAAATCGTGCGACGCGGGCCCAAAACCCAGTGCAAACCCCAGGTTTGAATTCATATCAATTGCAAAGATATGTTGCCACCCGACTACGCCTCAGCGTCCGCCCCTTACCCCCCCCCCCCCGGGAGGCGATGCGGACTCAAAAGCAAAAAGGGCAGACCTTGCGGTCTGCCCCGGCCACCCGCAGGACTGCGGGTGGCATCTGGCTGGCCATGCCTGCCGATGGCTCAGAACTTGAACGTGGCGCCCAGCGTGAAGTAGCGGCCGATCGGGTCGTAGAGCGACGGCAAGGTGTTGCCGGTCGCCAGCGAGGAGCCGACCACGCTGTTGCCGGTCAGCGGCGGCTGCTTGTTGGCAGCGTTGTTGACGCTCAGCGACAGCTTCAGGTGCTTGCTGTAGTTCCAGTTGGCGTTCAGGTCAAGGTAGTTGACGGCGGGAATGTGGCTGTAGTCCGCAAACCAGGTGCCGCTGCCTGGCTCGAAATTGAGCGCGCTCAGGTGGCGCCAGTTGTAGCCCACCGACCAGTCGCCCATGGTCCAGGTGCCCCGCTGCGCGAACTTGGTGCCGTTGTTGCCGACGCCGCTGTTGAGGCTGCAGGCGGTCGAGACATAGCCCCGGCACTTGCGGCGGATCGAGGTCGGCGTGGCCTGGAAGTCGTTGTCACCCACCTGGTTGTAGGTGAAGCCCAGGTCCAGCCGGCCCAGCGCCGGCGACAGGCCGATGTCCTTGGCCGCCAGGCTGTAGTTGACGCTCAGGTCGTAGCCGCTGGTCCAGAGCTTGCCCTGGTTGGTCGACACCACGGCCACGCCCTTGGAGGCATTGCCGTTCAACGTGCCGTTGTTCGGGTTGCGGCCCACGGCGCCGCAGGCGGCGTTCATGCCAAGCGCCGGGTTGAACGCGGTCTTGTAGCACTGGTCCAGGATGTCGGTGGTCGACGGGGCCGAGATCGCATCGCTGATGTCGATCTTGTAGTAGTCCACCGAGATCAGCAGGTTCTTGATGAAGCTCGGCTCGAACACGAAGCCCAGGGTCTTGGTCCTGGCCTTCTCCGGGCCCAGGCTTGGATTGCCACCGGACAACACATTGATCTGACCCGAGGAGGGCTGGGCCACCACGCCGACCAGCGATGCAGGCACGCCGGTCTGCACGCACAGATTGGAGAGCGTGCCGGCCTTGCCGGCGTCGGCCGCGCTGATGGCCGCCGCACCGCAGGGATCGACCGCGAGGCTGGACAGGCCGGTCACCTGGGGCGCGAACAGCTCGTTCACATTGGGCGCGCGGGTGGCCTTTTGCACCATGCCGCGCAAACGCAGGCCCTTGATCGGCTCCCAGTCGGCGCCGATCTTGGAGGTGCCGTAGCGGGTGACCCTGTCGGTCTTGAACGAGGTGTGGCGGTAGCCCAGTTCCATCGAGACGTTGCGAGCAAAGGGCAGGTTCTGCAGCAGCGGCACTTGCAGCTCACCAAACAGCTCGTTCAGCTGGTAGCTGCCCGAGCGGTCGGGCGTGGGCGCCCCGCTGCCCAGCACCTCGCCGCTGATCTGCGAGGAGCCATCCGACTGCGTGGCGGCGAACACCTTGCGCTGCTCGGCACCGAAGGCAGCACCGATCGGGCTGCTGGCGGTGGGCAGCTTGAAGTCGCCGAGATCGCCCGAGGCCGAGGCCGCCAGCACGTTCTGGCGCACCTTCTGGTTCAGCACCGAGCTGAGGTTGATGAAGGCCAGCTGGGCGGGCGTGATCGTGCCCTCGGCGCCGAACAGGTTGATAGGCACGCAGCCGTTGGCCGGGTTCACGCAAGCCGTCTTGCTGACCGCGTTCAGTGCCTGCTGCAGCTTGGCGAACGAGCCCCAGTTGCGTCGCACCTGGATCTGATCGGCCTCGCCGGCCGTGGAATAGACGTCATAGCTCCAGCCGCCGAACAGCTCGCCCTTGAGGCCGATGGTGGTCTGCAGGGTCTTGTTGTCGAAGTCGTTGTAGCGCGGCCCTAGCTCGGTGAAGCGGCGGTTCAGCGTCATCTTCACCAGCGTGGTGTTGCCAAGCACGCAGTTGGCGGCCGAGATGGCACGCGCCGAGCAGATCTGGGCGCGGGCCGCGTCGGAGATGTAGGGGTTGCCGATGGGCACGTCGTAGTCGTTGCCGAACGAGCCCGACTCGGCCAGCTGCGAGTTGACAACCGAGTGCGTGTAGAAGACCTGGGCGTAGGGCTCGAGATGCTCGTTGATCGAGTAGTTCGCCAGGGCCGTGACCTGGCGGCGGTCCAGCGGGGTCTGGAAGTAGTTCAGCGGGTTGGTGTTGTACGAGCCCTTGGTCGTATCGAAGGCCTCGAACCGGCCGGTGCTCAGGTTCAGCTGGCGGTTGCCGGTGCCGAGGGTGTTGGCGCTGGCCGGCACGCCGGTGGCTGGGGCCACGGCCAGCACGAGAGGCACGGCCGTGGCCGAGCCGGAGAACAGCCCGTTGGTCGAGGACAGCGTGGTCTTGCCGATGTCGCGCTCGCCGGCCATCAGTGGGTTGGCACGGGTCACGCCCAGGCTCAGCACCGCATTGCCCTTGCCGTTGGCGAAATTGCCACCCACGGTCAGGTCGGTGCGCTTCTTGACCGTGTCGCCCTGCTCCGAGACGCCGTAGCTGCTGCTCAGCTCGATGCCCTGGAAGTTCTTCTTCAGGATGAAGTTCACCACGCCGGCCACGGCATCGGCGCCGTACACGGCCGAGGCACCGCCCGTCACCAGGTCCACGCGCTGCAGCAGCGCCATCGGGATCGAGTTGGTGTCGACGCGGGCGCTCAGGTCAAAGGGCACCAGGCGCTTGCCGTCGATCAGCACCAGCGAGCGCTGGGCGCCGAGGCCGCGCAGGTTGATAGTGGCGCCGCCGCCGGTGCCATTGTTGGTGGCCGGGCCGACGGCCGGCACGGCTGCTGGCAGGCCGCGTATCACCTCCTCGACCGCCACCGCCTGGCTGGACTTGATCTCCTCGGCACCGACCGAGGTGATCGGGCTGGCCGACACGGCCCCCACCGTCTTGATGCGCGAGCCGGTGACTTCGACGCGCTCCAGCTGCTGCGCCTCCTGGGCCTGCGCAGCACTGGACAAGGCGCCGGCCAGCGCGGCCACGGCGGCGCCAACGGCGCTGATCTGGCACTTGTTTAGCATGTGTCTCCTCATGGTTATTTGTTTTCATCAACGAGCGCGGCAGGCCGCGCCACCGCTGATTTCCGTGTCGGGCTCTAGCGGGTCGGCGGACTGTATGGCGCGGCCTGTCAGCAAAAATGAATGTAACTAATGCGTTTGCTGAACGGCTGACGAATGCAGCCGTTCTATGAACTGCAGGCAGAAACGATAAGGGCTGCCAGAGGCAGCCCTTATCGCAGCAAACAGACGCTGGCTCAGCGCGCCTTGACCCGCAGCCGCCAGGCATGCAGCAGCGGCTCCGTGTAGCCGCTGGGCTGGGCCAGGCCCTTGAACACCAGGTCCAGCGCTGCCTGGAAGGCTGCCCCCTGCGGGTTCGCCGCCATGCTCTGATAAGCCGGGTCGCCAGCGTTCTGCTGGTCAACCACGGCCGCCATCCGCGTGAAGGTCTCGCGGACCTGGGCTTCGCTCACCACCCCGTGGTGCAGCCAGTTGGCGATGTGCTGGCTGGAGATGCGCAAAGTGGCGCGGTCTTCCATCAGGCCGATGCCGTTGATGTCGGGCACCTTGGAGCAGCCCACACCCTGGTCGATCCAGCGCACCACATAGCCGAGGATGCCTTGCACGTTGTTGTCGAGTTCCTGCTGGCGTTCGGCGGCGCTCCATTCGGCCTTGGCGACGACCGGGATGTTCAGCAGCTTCTCGAGGATGGCGTCGCGCTCGGCGTCTGCATCGATCTTCTCCAGCTCGGCCTGCACCGCAGCCACGCTGACCTGGTGGTAGTGCAGCGCATGCAGGGTGGCGGCGGTCGGCGAAGGCACCCAGGCGGTGTTGGCGCCGGCCTTGGGGTGGCCGATCTTCTGCTCCAGCATGGCGGCCATCAGGTCGGGCATGGCCCACATGCCCTTGCCGATCTGGGCGCGGCCGCGCAGGCCGCAAGTGAGGCCGGTCAAGACATTGCTGCGCTCGTACGCCTGGATCCAGGCCGAGGTCTTCATGTCGCCCTTGCGCAGCATCGGGCCGGCCAGCATGGCGGTGTGCATCTCGTCACCGGTGCGGTCGAGGAAGCCGGTGTTGATGAAAGCCACGCGGCTGGAAGCGGCGGCGATGCAGGCCTTCAGGTTCACGCTGGTGCGACGCTCTTCGTCCATGATGCCCAGCTTGACGGTGCTGTCCGGCAGCCCCAACAGCTGTTCGACACGTCCGAACAATTCAGCGGCGAATGCGACTTCGGCCGGTCCATGCATCTTGGGCTTGACGATGTAGATCGAGCCGGCGCGCGAGTTGCCGCGGCGCTTGAGGTCATGGCTGGCGACGGCCACGGTGACCAGCGCATCCATGATGCCTTCGGGAATCTCTTTGCCACCGTCCCAGAGGATGGCCGGATTGGTCATCAGGTGGCCGACATTGCGCACGAACATCAGCGAGCGGCCGTGCAGCGTGACTTCTCCGCCAGCGGCTGCGGTGTAGACACGGTCAGGGTTCAGCGTGCGGGTGAAGGACTTGCCACCCTTGGCCACCTCCTCGGTCAGCGTGCCGAGCTGGATGCCGAGCCAGTTGCGGTAGGCCAGGAGTTTGTCTTCGGCATCGACTGCAGCGACCGAATCTTCCAGGTCGAGGATGGTGGATAGCGCCGCTTCCAGCACCAGGTCGCTGACACCTGCGGCATCGCTCGCGCCAATGGCGGTGGAGCGGTCGATCTGGATGTCCAGGTGCAGGCCGTTGTGGCGCAGGAGCACCGAGCTGGGTGCATTTGCAGTGCCTTGGAAGCCGACGAATTGCGAGGCATCGACCAGGCCGGTGCTCGCACCGCCACTCAGATCAACGGCCAGCTTGCCGTTCTCGACACGATAGGCGGTCGCGTCCTTGTGCGAAGCGCCATTGGCCAGCGGCGCCGCCTGGTCCAGCACCTCGCGGGCATAGGCGATGACCTTGGCGCCGCGGGCCGGGTTGTAGCCACCGGCACGCTCGGCGCCGCCGTCTTCGGAAATCGCGTCCGTGCCATAGAGCGCGTCGTACAGCGAGCCCCAGCGGGCATTCGCGGCATTCAACGCATAGCGGGCGTTCAGGATGGGCACGACCAGCTGCGGACCGGCCTGCGTCGCCAGCTCGGCATCGACGTTGGCCGTGGTGACCTGCGTCTTGCCTGGCTGCGGCACCAGGTAGCCGATGCGCTCCAGGAAGGCTCGGTAGGCCGGCATGTCGGTGATCGGGCCCGGATGGGCGCGATGCCAGGCGTCGATCTCGGTCTGCAGGCGATCGCGCTCGGCCAGCAGGGCGGCGTTCTTGGGCGCCAGCTCATGGACGATGGCATCGAAGCCAGCCCAATAGGCCTCGGGACTCACGCCGGTGCCGGGCAGCACCTCGTTGTTGATGAAGGCGTACAGGGCGCTGTCGACCTGCAGGCGGTGGAGGGCGGTGCGTTGGCTCATGGCGGGCTCCGAAAGGCAAAGAGAAGAAGGCGAAGGCAGGAACTGCCCCCAATTTAGACCCTGCGAGGTGAAAGATTGCTGACGCCGGACGCATTGGATTCATTACTTTTATGCAAAGATGGAGCCAAATTCATTGTTGATTACATGGATCGCCTGAAGCAGATCGAATCCTTTGTCGCCATCGCCAGCAAGGGCAGCCTGAGCGCCGCCGCCCAGGCCGAAGGCGTCACGCCGGCCGTGATGGGGCGCCGGCTGGATGCGCTGGAGGCGCGCCTGGGCATCAAGCTGATGCTGCGCAGCACGCGCCGCTTGACGTTGACGCATGAGGGCAGCGCCTTCCTGGAGGACTGCCAGCGCCTGCTCATCGACTTCGCCAATGCCGAGGCGTCGGTCAGTGCCGGCGGCATCCAGGCCAGCGGTCACCTGCGCCTGACCGCCCCGGCCGGCTTCGGCCGCCGCCATGTGGCGCCGCTGGTGCCTGAGTTCCTGGCGGCGCATCCGGACCTCAGCGTCTCCCTGAACCTCAGCGACCGCATCGTCGACCTGGCGGCCGAGGGCTATGACTGCGCCGTGCGCGTGGGCGACCTGCCCGACTCCAGCCTGGTGAGCCAGCGCCTCGCTGACAACCGACGGCTCTGCGTGGGCGCACCCGCCTACCTGAAGCGGGCGGGCGCGCCGCGCCATCCGGCCGAGCTCACGCGCCACGCCTGCCTGGTGCTGAGCTCGGATGCCAGCCAGTCGCGGGGCTGGGCCTTCATGATCGACGGGCAACTGGTCCACACCCGGCCCAGCGGCCGCCTGGACTGCAGCGACGGCCAGGTGCTGCACGACTGGTGCCTGGCGGGCCTCGGCCTCGCCTGGCGCTCGACCTGGGAGGTCGAGGCCGACATTGCGGCCGGCCGCCTGCAGGCTGTGCTGGACGACTATGCCGCTGCGCCCAACGGCATCTATGCCGTCTACGCCCAGCGCAAGCACCTGCCGCTGAGGGTGCGGCTGTGGGTGGATTTTTTGAAGACGCGCTACGGCAGCGCGGCCTACTGGCGCGGCGCGTCCGCGCTCAGGCCCTGAAGCGCTGCAGCGCGCTGGCCACCACGCCCTCCAGCCCGGCGCTGGACTGCTGGGCGTTGCGCAGGAACTGCGCGCCATTGCCGACAAAGAGCAGCTGGTGCAAGCGCTCCAGCCCAGCCTCGGCGCCCAGCCGCTCGGCCTGCGGTTGCAGGCGGCGCAGCGTGCGCAGCAGGTCTTCACGCAGGCTCAAGGACTCGTGGCTGCGCGGATCGACCAGGCCGCCATCGAGGCCGAAGCGGCAGGCCTGGAAGCGGTTGTAGTTGTAGACCAGGTAGTCGTCCTCGGCCGGCAACTGGCTGCGGTTCTCCAGCAGCTCGGCGCACAGGCACTGCAGATAGACCGCCAGCGCGGCCGCGTCTTCGACCTGCAGCGGCGTGTCGCAGACGCGCAGCTCGATCGTGCCGTACTCGGGCTTGGGCCGGATGTCCCAGTAGAAGTCCTTCATGCTCTTGACCACGCCAGTTGCTTCCATCTTGCGGAAGTAGCCGGTCGCAAACTCGTCCCAGGACAGCGTGAACGGCGCGCGGCCGCTGAGCGGGAAGGCGAACACCGAGTTCAGGCGCGCCGAGCTGAACAGCGTGTCGCGGCCCTGCACATAGGGCGAGGAGGCCGCCAGCGCGATGAAATGCGGCACATAGCGCGACAGCGAATGCAGCAGATACATCGCGTCGTCGCCGCTGCTGCAACCCACATGCACGTGCTGGCCGAAGATGGTGAACTGGCGCGCCAGATAGCCGTAGAGCTGCGACACCTCCTGGAAGCGCGGCTTGGGGAAGATGCGCCGCTCGGTCCATTGCTGGAACGGATGCGTGCCGCCGCCGGCCACGCCGATATTGAGCCGCTCGCCGGCCTCGACCAGGCGGTCACGGATCTCATGCAGCTGGGCCAGCAAGCCGCTGTGGCCGGTCTGCACATCGGTCGACACCTCGATCATGCTTTCGGTGATCTCGGGCACCACATTGCCCGGGAAGGGCCGGCGGCCGAGCAGCTCCAGCATGTCGCGGCTGGCGGCCGTGAGGTCGTAGTCGCTGAGGCTGACCAGTTGCAGCTCGAGCTCCACGCCGAGCGTCAGCGCCGCCGAGGTCTTGAAGGGTTCCAGCGCCATCGCTCAGCCTCCCTTGCGTTCGTCGGGCAGCTCGCCGCCCAGGCGCAGCGCCAGCTGCAACACGGCCGGGCCCAGCAGCTCCAGCACCAGGACCATGGCGGCCAGGGCCGGCAAGGCGAAGTTCAAGGCCACACCCATGTGGCGCGTCTGCTCCAGCAAGAGGATCACAAAGGCCGACAGCGGCGTCAGCGCCAGCCCGGTCAGCAGGCCCTTGCGCACCGTCGTGCCGCTGGGCCGCGCCAGCAGGGCCACGGCGCCGGCCTTGGCCAGCAGCCGCACGAGCACCAGCGCGATGCCGAGCCCCAGGCCGGCCATGGCGGCGGGCCCGTCGATGCGCGAGGCGATGAAGATGAACAACAGCAGCGAGAGCAGCTCGCCCAGCGCACCGAAGCCGCGCTGCGCCCGGCCGAACACGATGCCCTGCTGGCGCACCGTCAGGCCAAAGGCCAGGGCCGCCACGATGGGCGAGAGCCGCAGCGAATAGGTCAAAGCCACCAGCAGCGTCACGCCGAGCACGAACAGCGGCGTGCAATCGCGGTCGCCGCCAAGCAGGCGAAGCAGGCCCGGTACCAGGGCACCGGCCGCCAGGCCGAGCAGGGCCGAACCCATCACCACCACCGAGCTGGCATAGAGGGCCTGCAGCAGATTGCCCGATTGCTGGAACACGAACTGGCCGAGCAACAGCTTGAAGGCCAGCACCGCCAGCACGCAGTTCAGCGCTGCCAGGTGCAGCACGCGCTCGGTGATCTGCCCCGCGCTCTGGCGCTCGTGGATCACGCGCAGGATGGCGGCCGGCGACGAAGCCATGGCCAGCACCGCCACCAGCCAGGCGTCCAGATCGGCCAGGCCGAACAGCCGGGCCAGGCTCAGCACGGCCAGCAGCGTGAGCAGGCTCTCCAGCAGGCCGGCGGCGACCAGCCAGGGGTTGCGCCAGAACCAGCGCAGGTTGATGCGGTAGCCGAACTCGAACAGGATCAGGCCGAACGCCAGATTGGCGCCATACAGCGCCAGGGCCGGTGCCGGGGCGGGCAGCCAGCCGAGTTGAGTCGGTGCCGCCACAAAGCCCACCAGCGCATAGACGCAGATGCGGGGCAGGCGCAGGGCACGGTAAGCCCATTCGCCTGCCAACCAGGCCAGCAGCAACACGAGGGGCCAGGCGAGGTCGCCAAGCGGCAACCAATCGACCCAGCGGCCGGTGTCGGTCTCGAACATGGGCGCAGTGTAGGCGCCAGGGGAAAGTCGGGTCGGCAGCCGCTCAAGACCCCTTGGGCGGTGCCGGTTTTGGGAAGGGCTTACTTGGCGCCGGCGCCGGCGTCAGCCACACATTTCTTGGTGAAGCTGTTCTTGGCAGCGCCATGCAGCTTGCTGGCGGCGGCCTTGGCTTCGCAGGCCGCTTCCGGACCGGCGGTCGCAGCGCCGCCGGCATCGGCCACGCACTTCTTCGTGAAGCTGGTCTTGGCTGCGCCAGCCAGCTTCTTCTCGGCCGCCTTGGCATCACAGGCCGCTGCGGCATCGCCGCCACCAGCATCGGCCACGCACTTCTTCAGGAAGCTGGTCTTGGCGGCACCCGCCAATTTCTTCTCGGCGGCCTTGGCATCGCAGGACGAGCCGGCATCGGCAGCAAAGGCAGGCGCTGCCACAGCGGCAGACAGGACAAGCATCAGGGACAGCAGGGACTTCTTCATCGCAACAACCTCTCTTGGTGGGAACAACGGGAAACCAGGGGCTACATGATCCGGCGCGGGTGTGACAGCTGCTCATGCGCCGCATGCAGGCGCCGCACCAGCACCTGAATGAAGGCGCGGTCGAAGCGGTGCTGGCATTCGGGGCTGAGCAGGCCCAGCGATTCGGGCGTGAACGAGATCGTGGTGCAGACCTCGCTCACGCGGATGTCGGTGCTGTGGCGGCGCAGGTCGGGGTTGGGCGCCAGGTAGGCCATCTCGCCGACCGAGGTGCCCTGGCCGAGCGTCACGACCTTGTTGCCGTCACGGAAGACGTCGACCTGGCCCTGGGCAATGATGTGGAAGGTATTGCCCTCCTGGCCCTTCTTGTACAGCGCATGCTCCAGCGGATAACGGCGCCAGCGCGCGCGGTGCACCACCTCCCACAGCTCCACGTCGCCGAAGTCGGCGAAGAACTCCAGGTCGCGCAGCATGTTGAAGCGCTCCGAGTCGCGCACTTCGTAGAGCCGCGCCAGCGGCACCAGCTGCTTGGCCACCAGCTCGGAGAGCGCGCGGGCGAAGCTGCCCCAGTCCGGGTAACGCTCTTCGGGATGCTTGGCCAGCGCACGGCCTATCACCGCCTCCAGCTCCGGCGTCACGCCACCGCGCAGGTCGGCCAGCGAGGCCGGCTGCTGGTGGTAGATCTGGTGCATCAGCGCCATCTGGTTGGGCGCGTCAAACGGTGGGCGGCCGGCTATCAGGTGGTAGAGCACGGCGCCGAGCGCATAGATGTCGGCGCGGCAATCGACGTCGCCGCCCTCCACCTGCTCGGGCGGCATGTAAGCCAGCGAGCCGACGCGGTGGACCTGCGTCTTGTCCGACATCAGGTTCAGGGCCGAGCCGAAGTCGCTCACCTTCACATCGGTGAC
Organism: Pelomonas sp. V22; assembly: GCF_030014915.1. Classification (GTDB taxonomy): domain Bacteria; phylum Pseudomonadota; class Gammaproteobacteria; order Burkholderiales; family Burkholderiaceae_C; genus JAUASW01. Next base: position 231,346 of record NZ_JAGIXS010000005.1, on the reverse strand, counting down.
CTGGCCCTGCGCATCCAGCACGGCCAGCAGGTTGGCCGGCTTCACGTCGCGATGGATGAGGCCCTGGCGGAACACATAGTCCAGCGCCATCGCGCACTTGAACCCGAGCTCGACGATCTGGTCCAGCGGCAAGAGCCGGTCGCTGCGGCAGAAATTCTTCAGCGTGACGCCGGGCACGTACTCCATCACCAGGTAGGGCGAGTCGGGGTCGGGCACGGCATCGAGGATCTGCACCACGTTCGGATGCTGGAGCCGGCCGGCGAGCGCTGCCTCGGCGGCAAAGAAGCGGTGGCTGATCTGGCCCTCGGCATCGTCGGCACTGATGGCCCAGGAGCGCACACGCTTGATCGCCACCTCCTTGCCATTGAAGCCGTCCATGGCCAGATAGACGTCGCTGGTGGCGCCCTCGCCGAGCCGGCGCAGCACGCGGTACTTGCCGATGTAGGCAGGCAGGTCGCCTGTGGTGCTGGCAATCGAGGCCAAGGGGCCGCCGGTCTCCGTGCTGCTCATGCGGCCATCATAAGCATGCCCCCGTAGAATTCGGCCCCATGATTCAAGCCAAGCAGGAACTGCTCGCCGCCCTGGGCGAAGCCATCCAGGAACTGAACCCCGGCGCCGACCTGGCCGCCGCCTTCGAGTCGCCCAAGCAGGCCAGCCATGGCGACTACGCCTGCACCGTGGCCATGCAGATGTCCAAGGCGCTCAAGACCAACCCGCGCGCGCTGGCCGAACAGCTGATCGCCCTGCTGCAGGCCAAGCCGGCCTTCCAGCACTGGACCGAGGCCCTGGAAATCGCCGGCCCCGGCTTCATCAACATCCGACTCAAGGCCGCCGCCAAGCAGGCCGTCGTGGCCGAGGTACTGGCCGGTGCCGAGGCCTTCGGCCACCAGCCGGCCAACGACACCCATGTGATGGTCGAGTTCGTCTCGGCCAACCCCACGGGCCCGCTGCACGTGGGCCATGCCCGCCAGGCCGCCCTCGGCGATTCGATCTGTCATCTGTTCGAGACGCAGGGCTGCGACGTCACCCGCGAGTTCTATTACAACGACGCCGGCGTGCAGATCGCCACGCTGGCCAATTCCACGCAGAAGCGCCTGCAGGGCCTCAAGCCCGGCATGGAAGGCTGGCCCGAGGCCGCCTACAACGGCGACTACATCCAGGACATCGCCGACGCCTTCTTGCGCAAGGAAACGGTCAAGGCCGACGACCGCGAGTTCACCGGCTCGGGCGACGTGAACGACCTGGACGGCATCCGCCAGTTCGCCGTGGCCTATCTGCGCCATGAGCAAGACCTGGACCTGCAGGCCTTCGGCCTCAAGTTCGACAACTACTTCCTCGAGTCCAGCGTCTACGCCGGCGGCCAGCTGGAGAAGGCCGTCGAGCGCATGATCGCCGCCGGCAAGACCTATGAGGAAGGCGGCGCGCTGTGGTTCCGCTCGACCGACTACGGCGACGACAAGGACCGCGTGATGCGCAAAAGCGAAGGCGGTTTCACCTACTTCGTGCCGGACGTGGCCTACCACGTCAACAAGTTCCAGCGCGGCTACACCAAGTGCATCAACATCCAGGGCACCGACCACCACGGCACCATTGCCCGCGTGCGCGGCGGTCTGCAGGCGCAAGACCTGGGCATTCCGCAGGGCTTCCCGGACTACGTGCTGCACAAGATGGTCACGGTGATGAAGGGCGGTGAGGAGGTCAAGATCTCCAAGCGCGCCGGCTCTTACGTCACCCTGCGCGACCTGATCGACTGGACGAGCCGCGACGCCGTGCGCTTCTTCCTGATCAGCCGCAAGGCCGACACCGAGTTCATCTTCGACGTGGACCTGGCGCTCAAGCAGAACGACGAGAACCCGGTGTTCTACGTGCAGTACGCCCATGCGCGCATCTGCTCCATCATCCGCCGCTGGGTCGATGAAGAGAGCGGTGATGAGGCCAAGCTGAACGGCGCCGACCTGAGCCTTTTGAGCGCGCCGACCGAAGCTGCCTTGATGCTCAAGCTGGCCGACTATCCCCGCATGCTCAGCAGCGCCGCAGCGGGCCTGGCGCCGCATGACGTGGCCTTCTACCTGCGCGATCTGGCCGGCGCTTTCCACAGCTACTATGCGGCCGAACGCGTGCTGGGCCAGGCTGCAGAGCTGACCCGCGCCCGGGTGGCCCTGCTGGCCGCCACGCGCCAGGTGCTGCGCAATGCGCTGACGGTGCTGGGGGTCAGCGCGCCGGAAGCAATGTCTCGTGAACAAGCAACGACGGAGTCTGCATGAGCAAAGGTCAGGGCGGTGGTGGTGGCGGTGGCAACAGCGAGCGCGGAGGCTTCGTCCTCGGCCTGATCGTCGGCCTCTTGATCGGCCTGGCCGTGGCCCTCGGCGTGGCGCTGTACATCAACAAGACGCCCATCCCCTTCGTCAACAAGGTGCCGCAGCGCACCGCCGAGCAGGACGCCGAGGAAGCTGCGCGCAACAAGAACTGGGACCCCAACGCACCGCTGGCCGGCAAGAACGCCAAGGCTGCGAGCGGCGTGGTGAGCGGCGGCGAAGCCAAGCCGGTCGTGCCGGTCCAGGCCCCGGCCAGCGCCGCCCCGGCACCAGCGCCCGCAACCACGGCGCCGGCCGCAGCACCCGCGCCGGCTCCTGCGCCCACTCCCGCCGCCAGCAAGGCCGCCAAGGCAGAAGCCAAGACTGAGGCCAAAGCCCCGGCCGCCGACCCTTCGATCTACTTCGTGCAGGCCGGCGCCTACCTGAAGAATGACGACGCGGAGAGCCAGCGCGCGAAGCTGGCCCTGCTCGGCCATGCGGCCAAGATTTACGAATTCGAACAATCGGGCCGCACCGTGTACCGCGTGCGCATCGGCCCGGTCGACGCCCGCGAGGAAGCCGAGAGCCTGCAGAAGAAGCTGGAATCCTCAGGCGTCGAGGCCAATCTGGTGCGCGTCCAGCGCTGAGCGGTCGTCTGGTCTACGATCCCGGCCGTTGTCCCATTTACCGCCCCCTCAGAGGTAACCGATCCATGAACCGTCGCGACTTTTCCGCCCTTGGACTTTCCGCCCTCGCGCTGGCCGCCGGCCAGGCCCAGGCCCAGGGCGGCCCCGTCGAGGGCAAGAACTTCAAGCGCCTGTCCAGCCAGTTGCCCACCACCCCGGGCAAGATCGAGGTGATCGAGTTCTTCTGGTACGGCTGCCCGCATTGCTATGCGCTGGAGCCCATGCTGCACGAATGGGTCAAGCAGTTGCCGGCCGACGTGAGCTTCCGTCGCATGCATGTGGGGTTCCGGGCCAACATCAAGCCGCACCAGAAGCTGTTCTTCACGCTGGAAGCCCTGGGCAAGGCCGAAGAACTGCAGGCCCGCGTGTTCGATGCCTTCCACCGCGAGCGCGTCGATGTGGACTCCGACAAGGACATGCTGACGCTCGCCACCCGCCTGGGGGTCGACGGCCAGAAGTTCACGGAGATGTACAACTCCTTCGGCATCAACGGCAAGCTGCAGCAGGCCAACCGCCTGTTCGAGGCCTACAACATGGACGGCGTGCCGGCCCTGGCCGTCGGCGGCCGCTTCTGGACCGCGCCCTCGATGGCCGGCACGGCGGGCATGAACGAGCAGGAACTCGGCATGCGTGCGCTGCAGATCGTCAACACCCTGATCCAGCGCGTGCGCAGCGGGAAGGTGTGACGTAATTGCGGGTGGCTGGTCGCCAGGCTGGGCCTAGAATGGCCTGCAAGTTTTGTGCCGCCCACCACCCATGCGCCCTGCCCACCTTTACTCCTCGCTGCTGCTGAGCGCCCTGGCCTTGCTGGCCGCCGCGCCGGCAGACGGCGCCGACAAGCCGGACCGCCGCCTGGTGGGTTTCTCCATCTCGGCGGTGACGCAGGGCGAGGTCAATCTCGCTCAGCCCGGCACCGAGTTCATAGGCAATGTGCTGCTGAGCCGCGAAGGCTTGCTGCTGAAGGCGCACAAGGTGCTGGTCTGGGAGAACGCCGCCGGCTTCCACATGGCCTCGGCCACGGCGCTCGAAGGCGGCCAGGTCTACTTCCGCCAGAACCGCGACAAGCCCGATGAATTCGTCGAAGGCACGGCCGACCGCATCGAATACGACGGCCAGACCGAGGTCGTGCGCTTCATTGGCGGCGCCAATGTGCGCAGCCTGCAGGGCAGCGCCGTGACCCGCGAGGCCAGCGGCGCCGAGATCCATTACGATGGCCGTGCCGAGCAACTGAACCTGAAGGCGGGCGACAAGTCCCCCGCGCCCAATGGCCGCGTGCGCCTGATGCTGCTGCCTTCGGCCGCCTCCGGCGCCGCCAGCAGCCCACCGGCCGCCTTGCAGCCCAGCACCACGCTGCAAACCACGCCGCGCAAGCCCTCATGAGCGGCGTCGAGAGTGCAACGGCGGCGACCGGCCGCACGAGCCGCCTGGAGGCCGAAGGCCTGCAAAAGACCTATGGCGTGCGCCGCGTGGTCAAGAACGTGCACCTGGCCGTGGACAGCGGCGAGGTCGTCGGTCTTCTGGGCCCCAATGGTGCCGGCAAGACCACCAGCTTCTACATGATCGTGGGCCTGGTCCGCGCCGATGCCGGCGAGATCCGGCTCGACGGCGAGGCGCTGGAGCGCCTGCCCATCCACCGGCGCTCGCGCCTCGGCCTGTCCTACCTGCCGCAGGAGGCCTCGATTTTCCGCAAGCTCACCGTCGAGGAAAATATCCGCGCCGTGCTGGAGCTGCAGCAGGACGAAAACGGCAGGCCCTGGACCAAGACCCGCATCAACGAGATGCTGGACAGCCTCCTGCACGAACTCTCGATCGAGAAGCTGCGAGACAGCCCCGCGCCAGCCCTCTCGGGCGGCGAGCGCCGCCGCGTCGAGATCGCCCGCGCGCTGGCCACCCAGCCGCGCTTCATCCTGCTGGATGAGCCTTTTGCCGGCGTGGACCCCATCGCCGTGCTGGAGATCCAGCGCATCATCGGCTTCCTGAAGGCGCGCGGCATCGGTGTCTTGATCACCGACCACAACGTGCGCGAGACCCTGGGCATCTGCGACCGCGCCTACATCATCAGCGAGGGCGAGGTGCTGGCCGAAGGCACGCCGGACGAACTGGTCTCGAATGCCGACGTCCGCAAGGTCTATCTGGGCGAACACTTCAAAATGTGATCGTGTTCGGCTGACATGAAACCCACCCTGCAGGTAAGGCTCAGTCAGCATCTGGCGCTGACACCCCAGTTGCAGCAGTCGATCCGGCTGCTGCAACTCTCCACGCTGGAGCTGCACCAGGAGGTGGAGCAGATGCTGGCGCAGAACCCGCTGCTGGAGACCGACGAGGAGTTCGGCAGCGCCGTCACCACGCCCGAGCTCAGCGAGATTCGCGGCAATGCCGCCGACGAGCCCGACGCCGCCCACAGCAGCGACGGCGAGACCAGCAGCGAGATCAAGGCCGAGGACTTCGGCACCACCGAGCGCGAGGACTGGGAGAACGGCACCGAGCGTGACGACTTCGACGGCATCCGCGAGCTGCCTGGCAGCGCCGCCCCGGCTGGCGACGACGACGGCGAGCGCCCCGAGGCCGAGGGCCCCGGCATCAGCCTGCAAGACCACCTGAAGCTGCAGATGGCCGGCATGTCGCTGAGCCCCGAGGACCGCGCCGCCCTGTTCGTGCTGATCGAATCGCTGGACGAGGACGGCTACCTGGCCGACCCGCTGGAAGAAATCGCCGCCGCGCTGGCCGGCAGCGACGATCCCGAAGCGCTGGAAGAGCTGCAGGAGCGCCTGCAGGTGGCACTGCGCTGGCTGCAGAGCATGGAGCCCACCGGCATTGGCGCGCGCACGCTCTCCGAATGCCTGCTGCTGCAACTGCGCAGCAAGCCGCGCAGCCAGGTGCAGGTGGTGGCCATCCTGATCTGCAAGAGCCACCTGGAGCTGCTGGCCAAGCGCGACAGCAAGAAGCTGATGGCCCTGACCGGCGCCGACGAACACCTGCTGCGCGAGGCGCAGACGCTGATACAGACGCTGGAGCCCAAGCCGGGCCGGCCCTTCGCGCCGGGCGAGGCAGCGGCCGTGGTGCCGGACGTGATCGTCAGCAAGAGCGGTCGCGGATTCCGTGTGATGCTCAACCCCGAGGTGGCGCCCAAGCTGCGCATCAACGAGCTCTATGCCAATGCGCTGCGCGCCACGCGCGGTGGCATCAGCAACAGCGCGCTGGGCGGCCAGCTGCAGGAGGCGCGCTGGTTCATCAAGAACATCCAGCAGCGCTTCGACACCATCCTGCGGGTTTCGCAGGCCATCGTCGAGCGCCAGAAGGGCTTCTTCCAGCACGGCGCGCTGGCGATGAAGCCGCTGGTGCTTAGAGAAATAGCCGACGAGCTGGGCCTGCACGAGTCGACCATCTCGCGCGTGACCACGGCCAAGTACATGGCCACGCCGCATGGCACTTTCGAGCTCAAGTATTTCTTCGGCTCCGGCCTCAACACCGAGGCCGGCGGCAATGCCTCCAGCACGGCGGTGCGGGCCCTGATCAAGCAGTTCGTCGATGCCGAGGATGCCCACAAGCCGCTGTCCGACAGCGCCCTGTCCGACATGCTGGAAGAGCAGGGCATCCAGGTGGCGCGGCGCACCGTGGCCAAGTACCGCGAGGCGCTGAAGATCGCCCCGGCCAATCTGCGCAAGGCGCTGTAGGAGTGTTCGCGATGAAGCAGAAGACTGTGCTGAGCCTCTTGATCTCGGCTGCGCCGCTGCTGGCCACGGCCGCCGCCACCGATGCCCAGCTGCAGCAATGCCGCGCCATTGCCGACAAGACCGCGCGCCTGGCCTGCTATGACGCGCTGCCGGTGGTCACTGCGCCCACGGCCGCCGTGCCACCGCGCCCGGCCAGCGCCGTCGAGATGAAGCTGCCGCCGCCGGTGCCGCACATCGCGCCCGCGCCACCGGCCGAGGCTGCTGCCAAGTTCGGGCTGGAGCAACGCGAGGTGAAGCAGGTCGAGCGCATCGAGAGCCAGATCACCGGCAGCTTCGAAGGCTGGAACCCCGGCACGCGCATCCGCCTGGCCAATGGCCAGGTCTGGCAGGTCAGCGACGACAGCCGCGCCAGCCTCTATCTGCAGAACCCCAAGGTGGTGGTGCGGCGCGCCGCCATGGGCACCTTCATCCTCGAGATCGAGGGCAGCAACCAGGCGCCGCGCGTGCGCCGCATCGACTGAAGCAACCCCGGCGGCTGCGGCAAATCCGGGCCGCATGCTCGGACTTTGCCGGGCCCGTCTGCAGCCCGCAACAGCGGGCACCCAAACGATCAAGCACTTGATCGAAGCAGTCCGATGGCGCCAGGGATAACCCGCGAAGTTGGCGGCCATCCATCCTGCTTTACCGGCCCTTCACCTGCTATTCAAAATTCCAATAGATCGCTGCACAAGCGTCATAGCTCGTTTTGAACATGCGCTCCTAAGCTGAGCTCCTCACAAGCGTCTGCTGGCCTGATCCGGGCCCGGCGAGGCGGCTTGTAGATCGCCGCCCCGTTACTGCGAGGGGCGCTTGCGGTGAAAACCAGTCAACAGAAAAACGCCGGCCCCGTGCACGGCGACGGAGACAGCTTGTGAACAAGATTTCGAAACTGGCCCTGCGGCCGGATTGCCTGAGCCTGGCCGTTTCCATGGCCCTCACCCTGATGGCCAGCCAGGCCGCGCTGGCGCAGACCGCCACAGCGCCAGCCAAGGAAGCCACGCCCGAGACGGCGCCCGCCAAGGACGCGAAAGCCGCCAAGGAAGAGGCCGAGGCCAAGGCCACCAAGGACGTCAAGAAGCCGGCCACCACGGCCGAGCTGAGCTCGGTGCTGGTGATCGGCACGCGGCTCTCTCAGCAGTCCAGCATCGACCGCAAGAAGCGCGCCGCCACCGCCACCGACTCCGTCGTGGCCGAGGACGTGGGCGCCTTCCCTGATCGCAACATCGGCGAGGCGATCTCGCGCATTGCCGGCGTGGCACTGGACCGCGGCGACTTCGGCGAAGGCGTCAGCGTCTCGGTGCGCGGCACCGGCGCCGACCTGACCCGCGTGGAAATGGACGGCCAGGCCGTGCAGGCCGGCGGCGGCACCGACCTGCTGGGCGGCGGCGGCGGACGTGGCGTTGAGCTGCGCGAGCTCTCCTCCGACCTGATCAAGAGCGTGGACGTGGTCAAGGGCTACACGGCCGCCATGACCGAGGGCTCGCTGGGCGGCAGCATCATCATCAACACCCGCACCGGCCTGGACTTCAAGAAGCCCTATTACTCGCTGCGCGTGGCCGCCACCGAGAGTTCGCTGAACAAGAAGACCACGCCCAACCTGAACCTGGTGCTGGCCGACAAGTTCCTGGACAAGCGCCTCGGGGTGCTGGTCAACCTGAACAAGTCCAATTACAACAGCGAGTCGCACCAGCTCAGCAACGGCGGCGTCAATGGCCAGCAGGGCCTCTTGCGCCAGGCCGACTTCGACAACTCGCCGGAAAAGACCTTCGCGTTCAACCCGGCCACGCTGTCCAAGACCGATCCTGCCGTCAACACCACGCTGCTCGCCTCGCCACTGACCGCCGGTGGTACTTTCAACGCGGCCACGCCGATGGAGCTGGTCAGCAAGTCGGCCTCGGCGCAGAGCAAGGCCGACTGCTTTGCGCTGTTCCCCAACCTGACGACGACGCAGGCCAATGCGATCAACGGCTCGACGGCCCGCACGCTGGCGATCAACCAGCGCAACAACGAGCAGCTGACCTGCCTGAACCAGTGGAACGACTACACGCCGGCGCTGATCCGCTCCTATGTGCGTGGCCAGGACGACCGCCGCCACGGCGGTGACCTGCGGCTGGACTTCAAGGTCAGCGACGAGCTGAGCGTTTATGGCAAGTTCGCCAAGAACCAGCGCAAGGTCGACGACGTGGTCGGCAACTTCTCGGTCGGCGGCACGCCGACCTTCAACACGACCGGCACCTTCGTCGACTCCGCCTCGGGCGTGCGCTCGGTGGCTTCGGGCCTGACCTATCCCTATTCGCTGCTGCCCAGCACCTACAGCTACCGTGCCGGCACCACGCTGGCGCAAGGGGCGACCGTCAACGTCAAGCCCGGCTACACGGTGGACGACTCGCACCATGTGACGAGCTACACGACCACCGACAGCTACTACAACACCGACATGATCTTCAGTCGGATCAAGACCGATTCGAAGTACCTGCAGGCGGGCGGCGAGTACAACAGCGGCCGGCTCAAGGCCAAGTTCCTGGGCGGCACGGCGGATTCCAGCATGTTCCGCTTCGACCGCCGCGCCTCGTTCGGCTACCAGTACGGCGAGAGCTCGTTCGCGCTGCAGCCTGATGGTTCCTGGAGCTTCGCGCTGCCGCCCGGCAGCAGCAACGACCAGCTGAACTACGACAAGTACGCCACGCTGTTCAACCAGGCCGCCACGGCGGCGGCGCCCGTCTCGGCAACCAACACGGTCGCCGTGCCGGCCTACACCTCGGCCCAGAAGCCGCTGGTCACCCAGGTCACCAATGTCCTGATCAGCCGCATCTACAAGAGCGAGACCTCCGAGAAGACCGGCAAGCTGGACCTGAGCTACGACCTGCAGGACAAGGTCCCCTTCCTCACCTCCTTGCAGGGCGGCGTCAACCGGCGCACCACCTCGGGCACCTTCTGGGGCCTCGGCGGCGCCACCATCCAGGAGCCGCTCGGCACCTTCGGCCAGGCCGGCTATGTGCCGGGCATCTACCTGCCCACCGTCAATGTGCGCAGCTCCATCGTCGGCTGCGAGAACACGGCCGGCTCGCTGGGCGTGGGCGGCCAGCCCTGCGCCTACGGCTTCAATCCGAGCACCAACCCGGCCACGCCGCAGAACGGCCAGACCGTGCTGACGCAGGCCCAGTACCGCGACCTGGTGAAGCAGGTGCTGTCGGTGGCCCCGGCCGGGCAGTTCTATGCCGGCGCCAGCGGCCGCTCGGCCAACCTGATCAACGGCTGGAACCAGATCGACGTCGAGAAGCTGTTCCAGGGCGCCGGCATCCCGCTGAACCTGGACTGCGTCGTCACCTGCAAGGCCAGCGACGGCAAGGTCTATGACCAGCCGGTCTCGCGCTTCCGCGAGAAGTCCACGGCCGCCTACCTGATGACCGACTTCGAGATGGAGCGTCTGCCCTTCACCGACTGGCGCCTGCCCTTCGGCATGGAACTGGCCGGCAATGTGGGCGTGCGCGCGGTCAAGAACGACGTGACCGGCACCGGCTACCTGACCTTCATCTCGCGCAAGAAGACCGCGGCCTACGACCCGGTCAACCCGGATGCAGCAGCCGGCATCATCAGCACCACCTATCGCAAGAACACCTCGATCCAGAAGTCGACGACGGACGTGATGCCCTCGCTGAACCTGGCCCTGTGGGTGGTGCCCGAGAAGACCGTGCTGCGCTACAGCGGCGCCAAGACCATCGCCCGGCCGGCCTACAACGTTCTCCTGCCGTCTGGCACCTGCATCTACGACGAACGCCGCGAAGACTGGGCCAACGAGGCCGACGGCAGCGATGCCGACCAGAACTGCACCGGCACCATGGGCAACCCGGGCTTGAAGCCCTGGACCAACATCAATCAGAACCTGGCCATCGAGTGGTACCGCAGCCGCGACACCATGTTCACGGCCGCCGTGTTCAAGCACAAGGGCCTGGTGGGCGCGCCCACCCTCGTGGTGCCACGCACCAACGTCAAGGTGTTCGAGGGCACCGACACCATCGACCCCGCGACCGGCAAGCCGCTGTCCGAGCTGGAGTTCAGCTTCAACCAGTGGGGCAACCAGCAGCCCTCCACACGCCGTGGCCTGGAGCTGGGGATGAAGACGGCCTTCACCTTCCTGCCCTCGGTGCTGCGCTTCACCGGCCTGGACGCCAACTACACCCGCGTGCGCTCCAAGCAGCAGGTGCCCACGCTGGACCTGATCACCGGCCAGGAGCAGCCCATCGTCGGCGAGCCCAAGTACTCGTACAACGCCTCGCTGTGGTACGACGACGGCGGCTTCTCGGCCCGCGTGGCCCTGCAGGTGGTGGCGCCGCGCTACTTCTGCTACCAGCCCTGCGGCACGAACTCGACGCTGAACGTCAACAACTACCCCTCGGAAGGCACCTACAACTGGCGCCTGCCCTACAACCCGGGCGTGCCGATCTGGGGCAGCCAGACCCGCTTCGTCGACGCCAAGATGGCCTACAAGTTCAAGAACGGTGTCGAGATCTTTCTCGAGGGCCGCAACCTGACCGGCCAGCGCACGCAGACCAACACCGGCGGCTACGAGGAATACAGCGGCGGCATCCCGAGCGTCTACAGCGACGCCTACAACGGCCGCCGCTACATGGTCGGCGTCAACATCCGGAGCCCGCAGTGATCAGGGGGGCGGGGCTTTCGGTCCTGCTGCTCGTCCTGGCCGGCCCCGCGCCGGCCGAGGACAGCGGCCAGAAGAAGCAGGAGCTGGCGACCGTGCAGGTCAGCGGCAACCGCAATGGCGGCGTGGACCCGGCCGTGGTCACCGCCGCCAAGAGCAAGGTCCTGTCGCGCAACTACGCCTCCTCCTGCGCCTTCATGAGCAGCTACAAGGCCGGCGAGGATGCGGTGACGTTGGCCTATATGCGCGACTTCGGGCTGCAGGACAGCCCCTCAAACGAGGCCGAGCGCCTGCGCGATACCGCGCCTGAGGGCTCGGCCGCGACCAACATGCCGGCCTCCAGCCTGGCGGGCGAGGAGGTGCCCGACCCGAACGCGTCCTCGGTCGGCTGCTCCAAGGCCGACCGGGCCTTTGCGGCCGGCCGCAACTGGATCGCCCGCAAGGACAAGTCGCTGACCCAGGCCTTCGATGCCTTCGAGGCCGAGGACTTCGTCCAGGCCCGGCAGTTCTTCGAAGCCGCCTGGAACAAGGTCGGCTACGAGGAAGCCGCCATGATGCTGGGCCGCATCCACCTGCTCGGCCTCGGCACGCCCAAGGACGCGGCCCAGGCCACGACCTGGTTCCGCCAGGTCACCGACGGCCGCTACGACCCTGTGGCCGACCGCATGCGCTTCGACCCGCGCAAGCCCGACCAGCTGAGCGTTCGCGTCGACGCGGCGCTGATGCTGGCCAAGATCCAGATGACCGGCGCCGGCGGCGCGGCCCGCAACCCGGCCGAGGCACGCCGCTGGTATGCCAAGGCGCTGGACTTCGGCTTCGTGCCGGCCGGCCACACGCTGGCCCAGGCCTCGCTGACCGGCTATGGCGGCGAGAAGAGCGCACGCCAGGCCTTCGAGCAGTTCAAGCAGGCGGCCGAGGCGGGCTTCGCGCCCTCGCAGGTCGAGCTGGCCCGCCTCTACTACAACGGCACCGACGGCCAGGCCCGCGACCTGCCGCGCGCCGCTGCCTGGTACCTCGAGGCCGCCAAGGCCGGCCATGCCGAGGCCATGTTTGCCGCCGCCCGCATGTACGACCTGGGCGAAGGCCTGCCCCTGGACCAGGGCCGCGCCATCGCCCTTTACAAGGACGCCGCCCTGAAGGGCCATGCCGACGCGCAGAACGCGCTGGCCACCTACTTCTACAACGGCCAGTTGCTGAAGCAGGACCTGGCCACGGCGCGCAAGCTGTTCCAGGCGGCGGCCACGCGCGGCCAGGCAGAAGCCATGTTCAACCTCGGCGTGATGCTGACGCGCGCCGAGGGCGGCGAGAAAGACCTGGGCACGGCCTATGCCTGGTTCACGCTGGCCCGGGCTTCAGGCCACGAGCAGGCGGCCGCCGCCCAGGCCGCGATAGCGCCGCTGATGCAGGCCGAGGACCGGGCCCGCGCCGACGCCATCCTGAAGCCCAAGCCCAAACCCTGAGCCTCAATCTCCAGCTCTGGGACAATCACCGCCTGATTCCCAAGAACCCAGGCCGCGCCGATGTCCCGCCCCGAAACCCTCGATCTGTTTGTCTCCTGCCCCGGTGGCGTCGAAGCCCTGCTCGAGGCCGAGCTGCGCGCCATCGTGCCCAAGGTCCACACCGAGGCCCTGCGCGGCGGCGTGGCGCTGAACAAGGCACCACCCGAGGCGGTGCTGGCGATCAACCTGGAAAGCCGGCTTGCGCAGCGCGTGCTGGTGGAGCTGATCGAAGGCGGCTACCGCCATGAGGACGACCTCTACGCCATGGCCCTGAAGATCGACTGGACCCGCTGGATCACGCCGCGCGAGACCATCAAGATCGACACCACGGCCCACCGCTCGCCGCTGAAGAGCCTGAACTTCGCCACGCTGCGCATCAAGGACGCGATCTGCGACCAGCTGCGCGAGGAATTCGGCGAGCGGCCCAGCGTGGACACCCATGACCCCGACTTCCCGGTCGTGCTGCACCTCGGCGAGGAGCGCGCCGCGCTCTATGTGGACACCTCGGGCCAGCCGCTGTTCAAGCGCGGCTGGCGCCTCGACAAGGGCGATGCGCCGCTGAAGGAAACGCTGGCCGCCGCCATGCTGGCCGCAGCCGGCTGGCGCGGCACGCCGGAGACCGGTGGCGCGCTGCACGACCCCTGCTGCGGCTCGGGCACCATCCCCATCGAAGCGGCCCAGATCGCCTGCGGCATCGCGCCCGGCATCAACCGCCGCTTTGCGTTCGAACGCCAGCTGCCGTTCGCGCCGCTGCAGAACCGCTGGTCCGAAATGAAGCGCGAGGCGCAGGCCCGCGTCCATCCGCCGGCCGTGCCCATCTTCGCCAGCGACGTGGCCTTCCGCATGGTCGACTTCTCGCGCCGCAATGCCGAGCGCGCCGGTGTGGCTGAGTACATCCAGTTCAATGGCGGCGACGCGCTGGAGCGCCCGGCGCCGGCGCTGCCTGAGAACATGCCCGGCACGCTGATGATGAACCCGCCCTATGGCGAGCGGATCGAGGTGCGCGGCAAGGCCGCCGCCTTCCGCGATGCCTCCGGTTCTGAGCAGCGCGATGCCGACGACGAGTTCTTCCCGCGCCTCGCTTCGCACTGGAAGCGCGGCTACACCACCAACGAAGCGGGCTGGACGGCCTGGATGCTGAGCCCCGACATGAAGCTGCCGAACAAGATGCGCTTGAAGGAATCGCGCCGCTTCCCGATGTGGAACGGGCCTATCGAATGCCGGCTGTTCCGCTTCGACCTGGTCAAGGGCTCGGCCCGCGAGAAGCGGACCGAGCAAGCATAGTCAGCCGCCGTTCGCCGGGCCGCTCCCTAGGACGGCGGCCCGTCCCCTCGGGGGACCGCACGTGTATTCCACGGGCGAGGGGCGTCAGTTCCTGCCAGCGTTGACCAGGGCCAGCATGCGGGTGCAGCGCATCCACACCAGGGCCAGCGCTATCAGCTGAGCCAGCAGCAGGGCGGCGGCAAAGCTCGCTGCACCGACCGGCGCCACCTGGATGCGCAGCAAGCCGATCAGCCCTGCCAGGGCCAGGCCCAGCAGCGTGATGCCCACATAGAGCAGGATGCGGCCGGGCCGGCGCAGCAGCTCCTTGGTCGCCAACCACCAGGCCTTCAGCACCGAGCGGCGCTGCGGCTCCAGCGCCAGGCGGGCGCGCGCCGCGTCCAGCGTGGCATGGGCCAGCAGGAACACGAGGGCGCCCACGGCCAGTGCCGCGCGGGCCAGCCATTCGGCATCGCTTTCCAGCACCAGGGTCTGGCCATGCTCCTTGGCCGCACCGGCCAGCGCGCCGCCGATCACCAGCGCGAGGCCGAGCGGCAGCAAGGCCCAGAGCCACAGACGTGCCATGCGGCCGTACTCGCGCAGGCCGCCTTGCAAGAGGCCGACAAAGCTCAGCACCACCGTCGAGCGCGCCACGGCGATCAGCGTTCCGCTGAGCCAGGGCAGCAGCAGGATCATCATCGCGACACCGGCGAAGCCCGAGTTGGCCGAATAGCCGCGCTGGCCGAGGCCGCCGATCAGTTCGACCAGCACGGCCGGGTCAAAGCCTTCGACCAGCTTGTCGGCCAGCAGGGACTTGTCGAGCGCACCGCCGAGCACCATCCACAAGGGCAGGATGGTCAGCAGCGTGGGCAGGGCCAGGGCCAGTAGCCACAGCAGCAGCAGGCGCCATTGCAGGGCCTGGCGGGCAGCGCTGACGAAGCTCGCCATCAGGCCGGGAGTGGTTGCGGTGTTCATAGCGTGGCAATCAGGGCGAGCAGGGTTTGGACCAGGCCACCGGCGTCGGTGGCGAGGCGGCGGGCGGCGCGGCCATCGGGCTTCAGGCGCTGGCCGTTGTCGGCCAGGCTGATGTCGAGCGAGTGCTGCTGCTCGGGGTCGAGTTGGGCCGAGACGGCCTTGACCGGTTTGACCCAGGAGACACGCTTCCAGCGCTCCTCGTCGTCCCAGACCACGGTCTCGCTGCTGCCATCGGCGAACTTGACCACCAGGGTCTGAGCCTGGGCTGCACCGCGCCGCCGCAGCATCACCGTCGTGCGGTAGGGGAAGGCGCCGCCCTGCTCGGCCTTGGCATCCGGGTGGGCCTTCTTCCAGGCCTTGCGGGCCTGCTCGACCTGCTCGTCGCGCTGCTTCTCGCTGAGGCCGGCGCCCAGCAGCGGCAGTTCCTCCACGCTCTTGAAGCTCTCGATGCGGTCGTCCACCTTGTTCGAGGCATAGACATGCTGATCGAACAGCTTGTGGATCAGCGCCGGCTGGCCCGAGACCTCGGCCAGCACTTCGCGCAGGTCGGCCGTGCTCGGATGGCGGTACTTCCAGCGCTGGTAGTAGGTCTTGAAGGCCTGCTCCAGCTTGTCCTTGCCGATCTGGGTCTCGATGTCGTGCATCAGCGTGGCCGTACGGGCATAGACCGTGCCGTAGCTGCTGCTGGAGAAGCGGTGCCAGGAGCTGTGGCCCAGCGCGTCGGGCGGGTCGACGAGGCCGGCCGTGGCGCGCTCCATGTCGAAGACCTTGACCTTGGCGCCCACACCCAGCTTCTTCAAGAGCGGCGTGCTGAGGTGCAGGTCCTGGTTGCGGGCGCGCATCATGCGCTGGTCCCAGAACTCGTTCATGCCTTCGTCGAGATACGGCTCCTCGAATTCGTTGGATGCCAGCAGGCCGTAGAAATAGCCATGGCCGAATTCATGGATGGTGACGAAGTCCAGCGCGTACTCGGCCACCGTGCCGGGTTCGGCCTTGGCCATGCCCGAAGCGGTGAAGAAGGTCGGGTACTCCATGCCGCCGGCCTCGGTGGCATTGAAGGGCGGTATCACGGCCGTGACCGTCTTGTAGGGATAGGGGCCCAGAGTCTCCGAGAACCAGGTCAGCGCGTCCTTGGTGGCCTTGAGCACGGCGGGCGCCGTGGCCGCGTACTCGGGTGGGTAGAGCACCTTGACCTTGACCGGCGGGCTGCCCGGGCCGCTCCAGTCGGCCTCCAGCGGCTTGCCGCTGCGGCTGTCGGCCGTCCAGGCGAAGTCATGCACGTCGCCCTGCACGAAACGGTGGATGCTGCGGCCGTCCTTCTTGACGGGCAGCCCCATCTCCTCGCCAGTCGCGCCGACGACATAGCCCTCGGGCACGTTGATCGTCACGTCGTAGCTGCCGAAGTCCGCATAGAACTCGCTGTGCAGATGAAACTCGTGCACGTTCCAGCGCGCCGCGGTGGCGCCCCGTTCGCCGGGCAGCTCCAGCACGCCGACCTTGGGGAACCACTGGCCCACCAGGTGGAAGGTCCCGAAGTAGCCGGTGCGGGCCATCACGCGCGGCAGCTTGTCGATGAAATCAATGTCGAGCGTGGTCGAGCCACCGGCCGGCACGGCCTGCGGCAGGTCCAGGCGCACGACCGTGTGGTCGGTCGTCGGGCCGCCATCGGGCTGGACGAACTGCCAGGGCACGTCGGCGCCGGCCTGCTGCACCTTGTTCAGCTTGATGTGGCCCCAGTCGCCATCCTTGACCGGCACATCGCTGCGGAACTCGAAGCCCTTCAGGCGCTTCTCGCTCATGAAGGTGCTGCCCTCGCCCTCGAAGGCATTCAGGTAGAGGTGCAGGTAGATCGAGCGCACCTCGCGGTCGCTGCGGTTGCGCCAGGTGGTCTTCTGCTTGCCTTCGATGGTGTGGGCCACCGGGTCCAGCTTGGCCTCGATCTGGTAGGCAACCACGCGGTCCGACAGCGTCGCTTCCTGACCGGTGCGCGCACCGCCCCAGGCCTTGGCGCTGCTCGCCTCGCGCACGGCGCCGGCCTGCGGGTCGGCCAGGGCAATGCCATCGGGCGAGACCATGGGGCCGGCGCTGGCCTCACGGGCGGCCGGCAAGGCGGCGGCTGAAGCCGCAGCCTCGGGCACCGGTGGTGCTTCGGCCTTCTCGTCACGGGAGCAGGCGGTCAGCCCCGCTCCCGCCATGCACAACACGGCCCATGCCGCTGCCCGTTTCAGGGCCCTGGATCGACACTTCATGCGCGCTCTCGCTTGGTGAGGACGCGCGATGGTAGGGAGGGGTGGCCTTCGTCACGCTCGGTGCTTTCACCAAGCGCGTTGACCCGGCATGACTTTCGGCATCGGAAACCTCGGCACCGGCTCAGTTCCCGGTCAGCCCCCGGGTCAAGATTCGCTCAAGGCCACCCATCCGAGCACGGCCAGCGGCGCCGTGTCGGCGCGCAGGATGCGTGGGCCGAGGCGGGCCGCGACAAAGCCCTGGGCCCGGGCCGCCGCCTCTTCGGCCGGGCTCAGGCCGCCCTCGGGGCCGCTGAGCACCAGGGTCTGGTCGGCTGGCTTGGCGTTCAAGGTGGAGAGCGGCTCGGCCGCCGTGGGGCTCAGCAGCCAGCGCCGCTGACCCGCTGGCGCCTCGCCCAGCGACGCCAGCCAGGCTGCCAGCGTCTGCACCGGCGCAATGCGCGTCACCTTGCTGCGCCCGCTCTGCTCGGCGGCGGCCACGGCCACGCCCTGCCAATGCGCCTGCTTCTTCTCGGCCCGCTCGCCGCTGAGGCGCAGCACCGAGCGCTCGCTCATCAGGGGCTGGATGTGGGCCGCGCCCAGTTCGGTGGCCTTCTCCACGAGGCCGTCCATGCGGTCGTTGGCAGGCATCACCACGGCCAGCGTGATCGCCTGCGACAACTCGCGCTGCACCAGGTGCTGGGACTGCAGGCGCACCGTCACCTCGCTGCGGCCCATGCTCAGCACCTCGGCCTGCCATTCGAAGCCCGAGCCGTCGAACAAACTGATGGCGCTGCCCGGCTGCAGGCGCAGCACCTGGACATGGCGGGCGGCGCCGGGCGGCAGGCTCAATTCGGTCTGGCCGGCGAGCGCAATATCGACAAAGAAGCGAGGAGGCATGGTTGAATTGTCCCGCACTCAACCGGGAGTTCCCATGCGCCTTGCCCTGCTGCCCCTGCTCGGTCTTTTGATGACGACCCCGGCCCTGGCCCAGGACGCGCCCACCCCGCCCGCCTGGCTGGCCGGCTGCTGGAAGCTCGATGGCGCCGAGGCTGGCTCGGTCGAGCAATGGATGGCACCGGCCGCCGGCCAGATGATGGGCATGTCGCGCACGCTGCGCAAAGGCAAGCTGGCCGAGTTCGAGTTCCTGCAGATCCGCGCGAACGCCGAGGGCAAACTGGACTACGTGGCCCAGCCGCAAGGCCGGCCGCCCACCGCCTTCACGCTGAAGGAACAAGGGCCGCAATCGGTGCTGTTCGAGAACCCGGCGCACGACTTCCCGCAGCGCATCAGCTATGCCCGCGACGGCCTGGCACTGAAGGCGCGGATCGAGGGCCTGCGCAACGGCCAGCTGCGCGGCATCGATTTCGCCTTCCGCAAGATCGCCTGCGACGGCGAGTGAGGCTTTAGCCCTTCAGGCCCAGCAGCAGCCGCAGCTCGCGCGCGGCGTCCTCGCCCTTGTCAATCGCCACGCGCTCGACGAACTGCAGCCCGAGCAACTGCAGCTCAGACAGCGTGCCGCATTTCTCCACGTCCAGCACCATGCTGTAGCGCTTGATGAGGCTGAGGTATTTGGGCGCCTGGCTGGTGAGCATCGAGTACAGCTCTTCGTAGTTCAGGAGCGGCGGATCGCCGTAGGCCTGCACGAGCAGCGGGTCGGCGGCCGGCGCTGCCGGCGCCACGGGTGCTGCAGCCGGTACGGCCGGTGCAGCAGCTTTCACGCCCGCGGCAGCGGTGGCCGCAGCGATCAGCCCCGGCTCCAGCAGCGAGCGGAAATGCTCTTCCTCGGCACCCTGCACCAGACCCAGCCATTCGCGCGCCGTCTTCGTCGCGTCGATCACCAGCAACAGGTTGCGCGCGGTGCGCGACAGGCCCAGCGCCCGCGTCTTGATCTCGGCGCGGCCCGCGTCGGTCTTGGCGTAGCGCTGGTCGAGGCTCATGTCTTGTCGCGCAGCTCGCGGCGCAGGATCTTGCCGACCGGTGTCTTGGGCAGCTCGGTGCGGAACTCGACGATCTTGGGCCGCTTGTAGCCGGTCATGTTGGCCTCGCAATAGGCGCGCACATCGGCTTCGGTGAGGTTCGGATCGCGCTTGACGATGACGACCTTGACCGCCTCGCCGGCCTTGGCATCGGGCACACCCACGGCCGCGGCCTCGAGCACGCCGGGCATCTGCGTCAGCACATCCTCGACCTCGTTCGGATAGACGTTGAAGCCGCTGACCAGGATCATGTCCTTCTTGCGGTCGACGATCTTGAAGTAGCCGCGTTCATCGACGATGCCCACGTCGCCGGTGCGGAAGAAGCCGTCGGCCGTCATCACCTTGGCCGTCTCATCCGGGCGCTGCCAGTAGCCGGCCATGACCTGCGGGCCACGGATGGCGATCTCGCCGGCCTGGCCGGGGGCCACCTCGTGGCCGTCATCGTCCAGCAGCTTGAGCTCGGTGCTGGGCAGGGGCAGGCCGATGGTGCCGGTGTAGGCGGTGCTGTCGGTCGGGTTGCAGGCGGCCACCGGCGAGGTTTCCGAGAGGCCATAGCCCTCGCAGATCGGGCAGCCGGTCTTCTCGAGCCAGAGCTTGGCCGTGGCCTGCTGCACGGCCATGCCGCCGCCGACCGAGATCACCAGATGGCTCCAGTCCACCGTGTTGAACTGCGGGTGATTGGCCATGGCCATGAACAGCGTGTTGACCGCCGGCAGGCTGTTGAAGCGGTGCTTGGACAGCTCCTTGAACACCGCCGGCAGGTCGCGCGGATTCGGGATCAGGATGTTGCTGCCGCCCACGTGCATGGACAGCATCATGTTCGTGGTGAAACCGAAGATGTGATACAGCGGCAGCGCGCAGACACTGACCAGTTGATCGCTCGCCGGCACCTTCTTCAAGGCCGGCTGGTACCAGGCCTCGGCCTGCATCACATTGGCCACCAGGTTGCGGTGCAAGAGCACGGCGCCCTTGGAAACGCCGGTCGTGCCGCCGGTGTACTGCAGCACGGCGATGTCGGTCGGCCCCACCTTGGGCGACTTGTAACTGAGCGCACGGCCGCGGGCCACGGCATCCTTGTAGCGCACGGCGCTCGGCAGCTCGAACTCGGGCACGAGCTTCTTCACCTTGCGCACCACGTAGTTGACGATCATGCCCTTGGCAAAGCCCAGCATCTCGCCCATGGACGCGAGCACCACATGCTTGGTCGGCACATGCTGCATCACCTGCTGCAGGGTGGACGCGAAGTTCTCGAGGATGACGATGGCCTTGGCGCCGCTGTCCTTCAGCTGGTGTTCCAGCTCGCGCGGCGTGTACAGCGGGTTGACGTTGACCACCACATAGCCGGCACGCAGCACGGCGGCCACGGCCACCGGGTACTGCATCACATTGGGCATCATCAGGGCGACGCGGTCGCCCTTCTCGAGGCCGAGGCTCTGGAAGTAGGCGGCCAGCGCGCGCGACTCGGCATCGAGCTGGCCGAAGCTCAGGCTGCGGCCCATCATCGTGTACGCGGGGCGCTCGGGGTACTTCTTGAACGCCGCCTCCATCAGGTCCACGAGGGACGGGTACTGATCAGCATTGATCTCGGCGCTCACGCCGGCCGGGTAATGCTGCAGCCAGGTCTTGCTCTCCATTGCCTTGTCTCCAGGGTTCGGGCGGCATTCTCACCGATGCCTTGACCCTTCTGTCATCGGGCGGTAACCGGGGGCGCTGTGCGCCCGCCGGCCGCTGCCTTGCCTTGTTGGCTACTCCACCGCCTTGAGCATGTCCTCGACCACCTTCTTGGCGTCGCCGAAGACCATCATGGTCTTGTCCATGTAGAACAGTTCGTTGTCGAGGCCCGCATAGCCGGCGGCCATCGAACGCTTGTTCACGATGATGGTCTTGGCCTTGTAGGCCTCCAGGATGGGCATGCCGTAGATCGGGCTGCCCTTCACATGGGCGGCGGGGTTCACCACGTCGTTGGCGCCGAGGATGATGGCCACGTCGGCCTGGCCGAACTCGGCATTGATGTCTTCCATCTCGAACACCTGGTCGTAGGGCACCTCGGCCTCGGCCAGCAGCACGTTCATGTGGCCCGGCATGCGGCCGGCCACCGGGTGGATGGCGTACTTCACCGTCACGCCCTTCTCGGTCAGCTTCTGCGCCAGCTCCTTCACCGCATGCTGGGCGCGCGCCACGGCGAGACCATAGCCCGGCACGATGATCACGCTCTCGGCATTGCCCATCACGAAGGCCGCGTCGTCGGCGCTGCCACTCTTCACATTGCGCTGCTGCGCGGCGCCTGCGGCCGGGCCACCGGCCTCGCCGCCAAAGCCGCCCAGGATCACGTTGAAGAACGAGCGGTTCATCGCCTTGCACATGATGTACGAGAGGATGGCGCCCGAGCTGCCGACCAGCGAACCGGCAATGATCAGCATCGAGTTGTTCAGCGAGAAGCCGATGCCCGCCGCCGCCCAGCCGGAGTAGCTGTTCAGCATCGACACGACCACCGGCATGTCCGCCCCGCCGATAGGGATGATCAGGAGCACGCCCAGCAGGAAGCCCAGGGCCAGCACCAGGCCGAAGTCCATCCACGAGGCCGAGTGCCAGAAGCCGAACATGAAGAAGGCCGACGCGAGGCCCAGGATCAGGTTCAGCTTGTGCTGGCCGGCGAAGGTGACCGGCGCGCCCTGGAACAGGCGGAACTTGTACTTGCCACTGAGCTTGCCGAAGGCGATGACCGAGCCGCTGAAGGTGATGGCGCCGATGAAGGCGCCGAGCGCCAGCTCGATGCGGTTGCCGCCCGGTATCAGCATGCGCACCGGCGCGATGCCGAAGGCGTTCGGCTCCAGCACCGCCGTGGCCGCGATGAAGACCGCCGCCAGGCCGATCATGCTGTGCATGAAGGCGACCAGCTCGGGCATCTTGGTCATCTCGACCTTGTTGGCCATGTAGGCGCCGAGGCTGCCACCGATCAGCAGGCCGACCAGCACATAGCTGAGCCCGAAGGGGTTGCCGTGCGCCAGCTTGTAGATCAGCGCCGCCGTGGTCAGCGAGGCGATCAGCATGCCGGCCATGCCGAAGAGGTTGCCCTTGATGGATGTGGTCGGGTGCGACAGGCCCTTCAAGGCCTGGATGAAGAAGACGCTCGCGACGAGGTAGAGCAGGGTGACGAGGTTCATGCTCATTGCTTGGCCTCCGTCGGTGCTTTCTTCTCTTTCTTTTTGAACATCTCCAGCATCCGGCGCGTCACCAGGAAGCCGCCGAACACGTTCACCGCCGCCAGCGCCACGGCCAGCGTGCCCATGAACTTGCCGGCATCGGTTTCGGTCAGCGCGGCCGCCAGCATGGCGCCGACGATGACGATGGCCGAGATCGCATTGGTCACCGCCATCAGCGGTGTGTGCAGGGCGGGCGTGACGGTCCAGACCACGTGGTAGCCCACGTAGATGGCCAGCACGAAGATGATCAGGTTGGTGATCAGCGGAGAGACCATTTCCATCGCGCTCAGCTCCTCTTGACCGCGCCGCCCTGCGTCATCAGGCAGGCCGCGACGATGTCGTCATCCATGGGCACCTGGAAGCCACCGTCTTTCGGCAGCACCAGCTTGAGAAAGTCCAGCACATTGCGGGCGTAGAGGGCCGAGGCATCGGCGGCGACGAGCGCGGCCAGGTTGGTCTCGCCCACCAGGGTCACGCCATGCTTGACCACGGTGGTGCCGGCCTCGGTCAGCGGGCAGTTGCCGCCGGCCGGGGCCGCGATGTCCACGATCACCGAGCCCGGCTTCATGCTCTTCACCATCTCTTCCGTCACCAGCACCGGCGCGGCGCGGCCGGGGATCAGGGCCGTGGTAATCACGATGTCAGCCTGCGCCACGCGCTTGGCCACCTCGACCTTCTGGCGCTCCAGCCAGCTCGGCGGCATGGGCTTGGCATAGCCGCCCGAGCCTTGGGCCGCTTCCTTTTCTTCGTCGGTGTCGTAGGACACGTCGATGAACTTGGCGCCCAGCGACTCGACCTGCTCCTTGACCGCCGGCCGCACGTCGGAGGCCTCGATCACGGCACCCAGGCGCTTGGCCGTGGCGATGGCCTGCAGGCCGGCCACGCCGACGCCCAGGATCACCACCCGCGCGGCCTTCACCGTACCGGCCGCCGTCATCAGCATGGGGAAGAAGCGCTGGTACTTGTCGGCCGCAATCATCACGGCCTTGTAGCCGGCGATATTGGCCTGGCTGGACAGCACGTCCATGCTCTGCGCCCGCGTGGTGCGCGGCGCCGCTTCCAGCGCAAAGCTGGTCAGGCCGGCGCCGGCCAGGGCCTCGAGGCCGGGGCGGTCGAAGGGGTTGAGCATGCCAACCAGGGCCGCACCCGATTTCATCAGGGTGAGTTCCTCGGCATTCGGGCTCTTGACCTTCAGCACCAGCTCGGCGCCGAGGGCGGCCGCGCGGTCCACGATCTGGGCGCCGGCGGCCGTGTAGGCCTCGTCGATGGCGCTGGCCGATACGCCGGCCCCGCTCTCGACGAGCACGGCATGGCCTTGCGCCACCAGCTTCTTGGCCGTCTCGGGGGTGACGGCGACGCGAGTTTCTCCGGCCGCGCTTTCGCGCGGGACACCAATCTGCATGAATCCCTCCTGGGGAAGATCTGAGAGTCGGGCTGAGCGGATGCTTGCGGCGAGCTTACACAAGGTCAGTGACAACCCGCCCCCGGGGAAGCCAGCAAGCCACAGATGACGAATTGCGAACACTGGCGCCCGCCAGAGTTGCTTTTCGATGGCCCGCCTCTATGCTGCCGCAGCACTTCTTTGGGAGACCCCATGCTGTTACGGCTGTTGAGCCTGGCCCTGTTGGCCTTCACCCTGACCGGCACGGCCAGTGCGGCCGAGGGAGCCGACCCCTACGCCGCCGCCGAGGCCTGGCTCTGCCTCCCCGGCCGCGATGACATCTGCAGCCAGCCCCGCCAGCGCCTGGTGGTCGCGCCCGATGGCAGCCTGCAGGAGCAGCCGCTGGAACGCCCGGCCAGCCCGCCGCCCATCGACTGCTTCTACGTCTACCCGACCATCTCCGAAGACCCGGCACCCAACAGCGGCCGGGTCGCCGGCCCGGGTGAGCGCCGCGCGGTGGAGCAGCAGCTGGCCTTGTTCGCCCCGGCCTGCCGCTTGTTCGCGCCGCTGTACCGCCAGGTCACGCTGGCCGGCCTGCGCGCCCTGCTGACCGGCCAGCCCACCACGGCCAATATGGCCCTGGCCTACGGCGACGTGGCAGCCGCCTGGAAGCACTACCTGGCCCAGCACAACCAGGGCCGCGGCGTGGTGCTGATCGGCCATTCGCAGGGCTCTCTGATGCTGATCCAGCTCTTGCAGCGCGAGATCGAGGGCCAGCCGGCCCAGGCCAGCCTGGTCTCGGCCGTGCTGGCCGGCTATCCGGTCGAAGTGCCGAACGGCAAGGACAGCGGCGGCAGCTTCAAGCAGCTGCCGCTTTGCCGCAGCGGCGAGCAGACCGGCTGCGTGATCAACTACTCCAGCTTCCGCGCCAGCAGCCCGCCGCCGCCGAACGCCCTCTTTGGCCGCACGCCCAAGCCCGGCATGCAGACCGGCTGCACCGACCCCGTGGCCCTCTCGGGCAAACCGGTCGACAGCTATCTGCTGCTGCAGCGCAACCTGCTGGGCCTCGCAGCGCCGCGCGAAGACTGGGCCGCCCTGGCCGCCCGCAGCCCCGCCCAGTTCGTCAGTCTGCCCGGCCTCGTGGAAGCCGCCTGCGTGAACGCCGACGATGCCGCCTACCTGGCGGTCAGCGTCAAGCCCGGGCGCGAGGCCAAGCGGCCGGCTGACATCCCCGGCGATCTCTATGTGGCCGGCAATGTGTTCGCGCCCTGGGGCCTGCACCTGATCGACATCAACCTGGTGGCCGGCAACCTGGTCACGCTGGTCCAGCGCCAGGGCGCCGCCTGGCTGCGGGCCAAGGGCTCCTGAACATGGCAGAGCGCCTTTTCAAACCCTCGGTCACCGTGGCGGCCGTGGTCGAGCAGCAGGGTCGATTCCTGCTGGTCGAGGAAGAAACGCCCGCTGGCCTGATGCTCAACAACCCGGCCGGCCACCTGGAGCAGGGCGAATCGCCGCTGGAGGCGGTGGTGCGCGAGGCCTTGGAGGAGACGGCGCGGGATTTCCGGCCCGAGTTCTTCCTGGGCGTTTACCTCGCACGCACACAACGAGTGGCCGACGACGTCACCTATGTGCGTCTGGCCTTCGGCGGCACGGTGGGCGAGCAGATCGCCGGCCGGGCGCTGGACGCAGGCATCGTGCGCACGCTGTGGCTCACGGCCGACGAGATCCGGGCCAGCGCCGAGCGACACCGCAGCCCGCTCGTGCTGCAATGCATTGAAGACCATCTCGCTGGCCGGCGCCTGCCGCTGGCCGCCCTCCATGTGCATGCCTCGGTGAAGTCCCTGAGCTGAACCCCTGATGCCGAGTTTGAAACCCTCGCGCCGAGGCGCCCTCGGCCTGCTTTTGTCAACGCTGCTGGCTGGCCAGGCCACTGCCGCCGAGCCTGCGGTGCGCGTTGCCAGCTGGGACCGCAGCTCCGACCCGCTGACCGCCGTCAGCGAGGCCGTGCTGCAGCGCGCCTACCAGGAGCTGGGCCAAAAACTGGAGTTTGTGGAGCTGCCCAACCGCCGCGCACTGCAGGCCCTGCTGGCCGGCGAGGTGGATGGCAACCTGCACCGCGTCAAGTCGCTGGCGGAAGGCCAGCCGGGCTTGGTCCGTGTCGAGTTCCCCATCGGCACTTCGACCGTGCGGGCCTACACCCAGCGCCCCGAGCTGGGGCTGGCCGGCTGGGCCCAGCTCAAGGGCCTGAAGGTCGCCTACCAGCGCGGCATCCTGCGTGTCGAGCAGTTGCTGCCGGCGGGCGCCCAGCGCGTGGAGGCCAGTTCCAGCCATGAGCTGTTCCGCCTGCTGGCCAGCGGTGGCGCCGATGTGGCACTCAGCACCGAACCCGGCCAGGCCCCGCCGTTGCGGCGCGCCCCCGGCCTGCGCCGGCTGGAGGTGGTGCTGGACGAGCACACGCTCTACCACTACCTCGCCGCCCGCCATGCCGAGCTGGCCCGGCTTCTGGCCCCGGTGCTGCGCAAGCTGCAGGCCAGCGGCGAGCTGGATCAGGTGCGCCGCCACGCGCTGCAAGTCTGGCTGCCGACCACGGGCACGACCGGCGAATGACGCGATCAGGGTGCAATGCCCTGACTGCGGCGCCGATCCTGAGCCTTGCGGGAGAATCGGGCCCATGAGTTCCGGGAACATGAAGAAGCAACGCATCGTCGTCGGCCTGTCCGGCGGCGTCGATTCCGCCGTCACCGCCCATCTGCTGAAGCAGCAGGGCCATGAGGTGGTGGGCATCTTCATGAAGAACTGGGAGGATGACGACAGCGACGACGACAACAACAAGTACTGCTCGTCCAACATCGACTTCGTGGACGCGGCTGCCGTGGCCGACGTGATCGGCATCGAGATCGAGCACGTCAATTTCGCTGCCGACTACAAGGACCGCGTGTTCGCCGCCTTCCTGCGCGAGTACCAGGCCGGCCGCACGCCCAACCCCGACGTGCTGTGCAATGCCGAGATCAAGTTCAAGGCCTTCCTGGACCATGCGATGCGCCTCGGCGCCGAGAAAATCGCCACGGGCCATTACGCCAGAGTCCGTGAACTCGATGGCGAGGTCCAGTTGCTGAAAGGCCTGGACCCCACCAAGGACCAGAGCTACTTCCTGCACCGCCTGAACCAGGCCCAGCTCGCCAAGACCCTGTTCCCGGTCGGCGAGCTGAAGAAGACCGAGGTGCGCCGCATCGCCGAGGAGATCGGCCTGCCCAACGCCAAGAAGAAGGACTCGACCGGCATCTGCTTCATCGGCGAGCGGCCGTTCCGCGAGTTCCTGAACCGCTACCTGGCCCATCAGCCCGGCCCCATCAAGGACGAGCGTGGCCGTAACCTGGGCGAGCATGTCGGCCTGTCCTTCTACACGCTGGGCCAGCGCCAGGGCCTCGGCATCGGCGGCGTCAAGGAAAAGGGCTCGCCGCGCGGCGGTGGCGAGCACGAGCCCTGGTTCGTGGCCCGCAAGGACATGGAGAGCAACACCCTGATCGTGGTCCAGGGCCATGACCACCCCATGCTTCAAAGCAAGCGGCTGGTGGCCGACGACCTCAGCTGGTGCAGCGGCCGCGCGCCCGGCAAGACCGACCTGGCCGCCAAGAGCCGCTACCGCCAGGCCGACGCCGCCTGCCAGTTCGCCGAGCTGCCGCCGGACCGCCTGCTGCTGCGCTTCCCCGAGCCGCAATGGGCGGTGACACCAGGCCAGAGCGCCGTGATCTACGACGGCGAGGTCTGCCTGGGCGGCGGCGTCATCGTCGGCGCCGAGGGCTGAGGCCCTGGCAGCATCGGGTCAGGGGGGGCGCATGACCATAGTCACTGTGAGGAAAGTTCGGCCTCTGCCACCCTTCGCACCTTTTGCCGCACCGTGAACCGATTTGAGCGACTGCTACAGCACATGGCCCAGCCCGGGGTCGTGCTGCGCATTGCAGCGCTGTCGATCTGCCTGCTCGAGATGATTGCCGCCGGCGCCGCCCTCGCCGGCCGCCGCACCGATGCCTACGACGGCATCCTGCCCAACATCTACCGCCGCCTCGGTGGCGCCAGCGACGACCTGGGCCTGCTGCTGGCCTGCCTCACGCTGCTGGCCCTGTTCGCCTACGGCTGCTGGCGCCTGACCACCCAGGCCGACGATGTGCCGCCGCGCCACGCGCTGGCGGGACTGATTGTGCTCAACGCTCTGGCCCTGGCCGTGACGCCGGGCCTGCCCTTCCTGGTGACCGCCTTGGCCGCCGTGCGGCTGCGCAGCCGGCCGGCCCTGATCTTCGGCATTGCCCAGATCGCCATTGGCCTGCTGCTGTACCTGCTGCTGCCGAGCGACAGCCAGCGCGCCGAGCTGCTGACCTCCGAGCTGCCGATCTGGGTCAATGCGTTTTCGCAGCTGATGGCCCTCGTGGCCCTGCATGGCCTGGCTTTCGGCCTCGGCCGCATGGCCGCCGCCGAAACCGAGAAGCGCCGCTGGCTGCAGGCCATGCTGGCCGAGCGCATGAGCGCCGAGCAATGGCAGGCCGAGCAGATGCGCTTCGCCGAGCGCCAGCTGATGGCCCGCGAGCTGCACGACGTGGTCGGCCACCATCTCACAGCGCTGAACCTGCAGCTGCAGCTCGGCTCCGCCCTGCTGCAGCGCGAAGACCCAAACGCCGCCGCCCAGGCCGTGGCCCGGGCCCAGCAGGGCGCCGCCCATCTGCTGGCCGACGTGCGGGCCGCCGTGTCGGCCGAACGCAGCGCCCAGCGCATCGACCTCAGCAGCGCCCTGCAGGCGCTGGCCGAAGGCATCAACCACCCGCGCATCCAGCTGGACATCGCGCCGGCGGCCCGCGACCTGGGCCCGCGCGCCGCCCATGCGCTCTTGCGCTGCGTGCAGGAGGCGGTCACCAACAGCGTCCGCCATTCGCACGCCAGCGAAATCCGCATATGCTTGTCGGCCCCCAGCGCTGATGCCGTGCGGGTCAGCGTGGAAGACAACGGCCAGGCCCCCCGCGTCCTGCAGCCCGGCAACGGGCTCAAGGGCATGGCCGAACGGATGAACGAGCTGGGCGGCAGCATGAGCACGTTGACGCTGCAACCCGGTTTTGCGATCGAACTGCATTGCCCCCGAACGGCCTGACCGACTGACTCACCGACCGAGTACCCATGAGCAAGAGCAACACCCCCCACGCGAACCCCACCATCAAGCTGCTGCTGGTCGAGGATCAGCAACTGGTCCGCGAAGGCCTCAAGGGCCTGCTGGCCTTGCATGAGGAATTGCAGCTGGTCGGCGAAGCCAGCGATGGCGCTGCCGCCCTGGAATGGATCGCCGCCGCCAGCGCCGAGCAGTTGCCCGATGTGATCCTCTCCGACATGCGCATGCCGCGCATGGACGGCGTGGGCCTGATCCGGGCCCTGGCCGCGCGGGCCCTGAAGATCCCGGTGCTGCTCTTGACCACCTTCGACGACAGCGCCGCCTTCGACGAAGCCGTCTCGGCCGGCGCCCGTGGCTTCCTGCTCAAGGCCACCAGCCCTGAAGTGCTGCTGCACTCGCTGCGCGATGTGGCCGGCGGCGGCACGGCGCTGCGCCCCCTGATCACCGAGCGCATCGAGCGCCACAGCGGCGAACGCGCCTTCAGCGCCACGCCCGAGCCCGATCCGCTCTCGCCCAAGGAACTGCAGGTGCTGCGCCTGGTGGCCAGCGGCCGCAGCAACACCGAGATCGCTGCCCTGCTGGGCAACAGCGAAGGCGTGATCAAGAACCACTGCTCGACGGTGTTCTCCAAGATGGGCGTGCGGGACCGTACCCAGGCCGTGCTGCGCGCCATCGACCTCGGCTGGATCTGAAGCGAAAGCCTGCCACCATGCGCCGCCTGGTCCATCCGCTGCTCTTGCTGCTGACCCTGGTCAGCGCCTGCACCGCCGCGCCACCGCCGCCCAAGGCGGCTGCCCTGCGTGCCGAGCTGATGAAGGAGGTCGGCGACGCCGCCTGCGACAGCGATGCCCAGTGCCGCACCGTGGCCGTGGGCCACAAGGCCTGCGGCGGGCCGGCGGGCTACATGGCCTGGTCCAGCAAGCGCAGCAGCGAGGCCAGGCTCAAGGACCTGGCGCGCCGCCAGAGCGAGGCCGAGAAAGCCGAGAACGAGGGCAACGGCATGATGTCCAACTGCGCCGTGGTGGTGGACCCCGGCGCGGTTTGCAAGGCGGCGCGCTGTGAGCTGCGCGCCGACAAGCCGGCCGGCGAGCGAGCCCGTTGAAGCCTTTCGATCAGCCTGCCGCCTGGTAGGCCGACGCAATCCATCCCAGCAGGTCCGCATCGATCTGCCCGGCCTCGCTGATCCGTGTCGTCGCCTGGCACATGCCGCCGGGCGCCAGCACCTTCAGCCGCGCATGCGGTGGCAAGGTCTTGCAGTTGAGGCCGATCTCGATCTCGCTGGCCGTGGCCGGGCCGACCATGGCGAACTGCTTGCTGCGGCGCAGGCTCAGGTAGGTCTTCTTGGGCGCAATCTCGAAATCTCCGAGCTCGGCGATGCGCGCCATCACGGCGTCATGCAGCGGCCGAAGTGCGGCCTTCTTGCTGGTGTAGATGGCATCCAACGGATCGCCCTCGGCGGCCGGCGGCGCCGCGCCCACCTCCACATCGGGCAAAGGCTTGCCCTCGTAATGCACGACCGTGTTGGCATCGCCATAACCGAGGCCGAAGCGCTCCATCAGCCACGTTCGCTTCTCGCCATGCTTCTGCTGACCCGAACCGGCGAGGTGCTCATGCAACTGAGCGAGCGTGAGGCCGGTCTTGGCCTGGATGTTCTTGACCTGGGTGAGCAGGGCTTGCTGCGGATCGGCCATCTCAGTCTCCTTTCGAGGCTTTCGCCTTCATCGGCCAGTTGCTGCTGCGGCAGCGCTTGGGCAGGACGAACTCCATGTGCTTCATCATGAAGTACATCAGCTTCGTCGAGAACGGCAAGCCCTGACCCTCGGCCAGCAGCTTCAGGTGCTTCAGGATGAAGTCGCCGCCGCTGGCCATGGCCTTGCCGGTGGCCGTGCCCTCGGGGAGGCCCACGACGCGCAGCAGCACCTCGACTTCGCCGCCACCGAGCTCCTTCAGTTCGTAGTGCACTTCGCAGACCGGGTCGTCATGCTGGGTGAAGCGGTGCGTGTGGGCGTAGTGGTGCGGTGGATTGAAGACCAGCACATGGCCGTCGACGATCACGTTCTTGCCCGTGCCGGTGCGCATCTGCATGGGCGCACCGGGGCCCAGCACCGTGGTGTGCAGCCAGGCGTCGTAGATCGCGCCTTGCCCCTCGTCGGTCTTGGTCAGCTCGCGCCAGATGCGCTCGATGGGCGCACTGATGGTGATGCGGAACATGCGTTCGCTCATGGCTAGGACTTCCTCTTGGCGGTGGGGAACAGGGAATGGACCTCGGCGCCTTCGGCCGCGTATTTCAGGGCCGTCAAGCGGGGCGCCCAGTAGGCGCTCAGCTCCGTGCTCCAGCGCTCGTGGATCAGCTGCATGGGCGCGGCGTTGAACCAGAGCAGGCGCTCGCGCCCCTCCTTGCGGGAGATGACGAGATTGCCGCGCTCCAGCACCTGCAGGTGCTTCATCACGCCGAAGCGACTCAGCTCGCCCTCGAAGCATTCACACAGCCGCGCCACATTGCAGCCCGGCTCCTTGACCAGCCAGTCGAGCATGCGCCGGCGCGGCTCGGAGGCGAGCGCGTGGAAGGTGGCGTCGAGTTCGTCGGGCTTCATAGGTGACTCAATGGTCACATATTGAAGCCGGGCTGGCAAGCCTGGGTTTTCAGACTCAGGCTGGCAGCTGGTAGTCGAAGCGGTAGTGGTGCTGGCCGCCGCTGATCTCGATCTGCATCGTGCCGCTCAGGCCCAGCAGCTCCTCCGTGCCGGAATCCGGCACGACACGGCATTGCAGGGTGGCCTGGCCCCGGTCCATCACGCCGAAGTGCATCATCAAGAAGCTGCCGCGCTTGCCCTGCAGCGTGCCGGTGATTCTCTCCATCGCCACATAGCCGGCCGAACCGGGCTGCGCCGTGCCGGCAGCTAGCATCTCGCCGAGGCTGTGGGCCGCGAGCTCGCCATGGAACTGCTTGTCCAGGCTGCGGCGGCCGAGGCCGGCAGCCTCGGTGCCCGGGGCGGGCGGCTGGTTGACCAGCTTCACATCGAACAGACCTTGGGCTTGCATGAAAAGAACTCCCTTCTTGTTGATGACAGCGGGCTGTGCCCCGGCGGCGCCCGCCAGGGCGATCAGCAGGGCCGCGGCACGGCGGCGTGAGTATGGCGCTGGGTTCATGCCCGCCATTGCATTCGAAGCGGCGCGCCGATGATTGGAAAAACGCGACCGCCCGCACCCGGCCCGGCACGCGGCGTCCTGAACCAGCGCCTCGATCCGCAGCGCTTCCAGCACCAGCGACAGGCGCCTTGCGAGGCCCTGGCGCCCTGGGTCGAGCATTTCTGGCATGTGGGCTGGGACCTCGAAGGCCTGCCCGAGCAGCAGCAGGAGACGCTGCCGCATCCAAACGTGCAGCTGGTCGTTGAGGGCGGTGAGGCGCGGCTCTGGGGCGTGCACGGCGGCCGCTTCGTCAAGCGGCTGGCCGGCAAGGGCTGGGTGTTCGGCATCAAGTTCCGGGCGGCGGCGTTTCAGCCGTTCTGGGGCCAGGCGGTGAGCGGCCTGGCGAATCGCTCGATGGCGGCGGAAGAGGTATTCGGCGCGGCCGCGCAAGCGCTCACGAGCTGGCGCGAGTGGCCGGGCATGGAGACGCTCGCGGCGCAGGCCGAGGCCTTGCTGCTGGCCCGCCTGCCAGCCCCCGATCCGCAAGTGCAGGCCCTCGGCGATCTGGTGGCGCTGATCGCCCAGCGGCCGGACTGGACCTCGGTGGAGCAGCTCGCCGAACACAGCGGCCATTCGCCCCGGCAACTGCAGCGCCTGTTCAGCCACTATGTCGGCGCCAGCCCGAAATGGGTGATCGCCCGCTACCGGCTGCACGAGGCCCTGGCGCTCTTGCAAAGCGGCGAGGCGCGGCCCGATGCCGAGCTGGCGCTGCGCCTCGGCTACTTCGACCAGGCGCATTTCATCCGCGACTTCCGCCGCCTCGTGGGCCGGCCGCCAGCCGCCTATCTGAAGACGATGGCCTGAGCCTGGTTCAGGCCCACAGGCGGTAGGGCCAGAAGGCCAGCTCCTCGCGCATGCGGCGGCGCAGTTCCTCGGGGCTGAAGCCGGTGAGCCGGCGCGTCTCGCGGCACAGGTGCGATTGATCGGCATAGTCGGCCTCGACGGCCAGCTGGGCCCAGGCTGGCGCTTCGGCCCCAGCCACGGCCGCCAGAAAGGCCTGCTCCCCGCGCGAGACGGCCCGCAGCTCGCGCATCGGCAGGCCGGTGAAGGCCTTGATGCGGCGCTCGAAGCTGCGCAGGCTGCGGCCCGCCGCACTGCCGGCGGCCCGCACGGCCAGCGCCTCCAGCCATTGCGAGTAGCGCTGGCCCACGCCCTCCTGCGAGCGCAGGGGTTGCCAGCGCGGCGCGAGGAAGGCTTCGAGCGAGGCCAGGCGGGCCTCGTCGTCCACGAGGCCGGCCAGGGATGCAGCCCATTCGCACCAGTCCGGAGGAAGGAGGCTGGCCGCGTCCACGCAGCGGTCCACCAGCGAAGCGGCATCGATGCCGGTCAGCAGGCGGAAGGCATCCGGCAGAAAGAGCAGCTGCAAGCCATGCACGCCCGAGGGCGCCACACGCAGGTGCGTGGGCCCGGTGACCGGGCCGCTGAGCGCCACCGGCCAGACCTGGAAGCCCGCCGAGGGCGGCACGAAACCGGGCGAGGCCAGCCACTCGGCCGAGCCTTCGAAGGTCCAGGTCAGGCAGACCAGGGGCGAGGCGGGGTAGTAGGTGTCGAGCTCGGCATCCTGCAGGGCCAGGCCCCGCGTGTCGCGCAGAAAACCGGCGCGCACGCAACCTGCCAGGTTCAGCGGGGGCAGCCAGAGGCGGGCGCCGTCGTTCTTCATGCGGCGGCATTGTGTCGCAATCGTTCTATAGCCAGGCCGTGCCACCCGGCACCATGGGCCCATGAACACCTTGCGCTACGACGAACTCCCCGGCCCGGACGCCTCCTGGTTCGGCCTGCTCCAGCTGCGCGACATGGCACGCGACTACCTCGGCCTGCTGGAGCGCTATCGCCACGAGCATGGCGACGTGGTGCGGCTGCGCGTCGTCAGGGAGCGCACGCTGGACCTGTTCGACCCCGAGCTGGTGCGGCGCCTGATGGTCGACCATGCCGACGACTTGATCCGCTGGGAGCGCGGCACCGAGGTGTTTGCCGAGTCGGTGGGCCAGTCCGTGCTGGTGACCGAGGGCGCGACCTGGCAGCGCCAGCGGCGCATGCTGATGCAGGCCTTCACGCCCAAGAAGGTCGCCGGCTATGCGGCGCTGATGGCCGAGGCCGGTGAGGCCGGCCTGAACGCCCAGCGGCCCGGTGACGTGGCCATGGACGGCCTGTTCGCCCAGCTGACCATGGACGTGATCTCGCGCACCTTGTTCAGTCGGCCGATCAGCAGCTCGGGCACGAACACCACCGAAGCCGCGGCCGCCGTGCAGCGGCTCAGCGAGATCGGCCTGCGCGAGATGTTCTGGCCGATGACGCTGCCGGACTGGCTGCCGCTGCCGGGCAAGGCCGCCAAGCGCCGGGCGCTGCGCCTGATCAATGGCTTGCTGCATGAACGCATCGAGGAGCGCCGACGGTCTGGCGAAGCGCGCAGCGATCTGCTGGGCATGCTGCTCGCGCTGCGCGACGAGGAAGGCGGCGGCGCGCTGAGCGAGCAGGAGGTCTTCGATCAATGCATGCTGAGCTTCCAGGCCGGCCACGAGACCAGCTCGACGGCCCTCCTGTGGTGGAGCTGGCTGATGGCCCGCCACCCCGAGGCCCAGCAGCGCGCGGCCGAGGAGATAGGCCAGCTGCAGGGCCGCGCGCCCGGCCCCGAAGACCAGGCCCGCCTGCCCTGGCTCACCGCCAGCTTGAAGGAGGCGATGCGGCTTTACCCACCGGCCGCCGCGCTGATGACGCGCCGGCTCAAGCGCGACATCGTCCTGCCGCTGCCCGATGGACGCCAGTTGCAGCTGCCGGCCCGCACCATGGTCCGCATCACGCCCTGGCTGCTGCACCGCGACCGCCGCTGGTGGCTGGAGGCCGAGGCCTTCCGCCCCGAGCGCTTCCTGCCCGGCGCGAACGACGCGATTCCGCGCGGCGCCTACCTGCCCTTCGGCCTCGGCCCGCGCGTCTGCCTCGGCCAGCATTTCGCGATGCTGGAGATGCAGGTGCTGGCGGCCCAGCTGCTGCAGCGTTTCCGCTTGAGTACGGTGCCAGGCGAGCCCGAGCCGGTGCCCCGGCTGGCGGTCACGCTGCGGCCGGCGGGCGGGTTGAGACTGCGCCTAGAGGCCGCCTGAGGATCAGGCCGGCGGCGCGGCCAGCAGCGCTTCGAAGCCGGCCCGGCGCACCTCGGCATCGATCTTGGGGTTGAGCTTGCGTGCCGCTTCCAGATCGCGCTGCGCCAGCTCCGCCTTGCCGAGCTGCTGCAGTGCGACGGCACGGCCGTAGAGCGACCAGGCGAACGGTTTCATCTCAATGGACGCCTCCAGCGCCTTCCTGGCACTGGAGGCCTCGCCCATGCGCAGATAGAGCCAGCCGAGGCTGTTGCGATAGCCGGGCTCGCCACCGTCCTTGCTAACAGCCTGCTTGCAGTCCTTCAAGGCCTCGGGCAGGTCGATGTTCAGCCGCGCGCGCAGCCAGCAGCGCTGGTTGAGGATGCCGGGCAGGGCATTGTCGTCGACATGGGTGGGAATCCAGAGCTCCCACTGGCGCAGGGCCTCGGGCGCGCGGTCCAGCTGGGCGTACACACCGGCCATGCCGGCCCGCAGGTGGGACGAGGGGTTCTGGCTGCCATCCAGTTCCCTGAGGTCGACCTCGGCACCGGCACGGTCAGCAAAGACTAGGCGCAGGCGCGCGCGGCTGAGGCGCGCCTCACCCAGGTCGGGCTGCAGCCGCAGGGCCTCGTCCAGGTCCTTCAGCGCCTCGCGCGGCTGGCGCAAGCTCAGCTTCACCTGCGAACGCGCCATGAAGTGGCGGGCCACCGTGGGTGCGATCTCGCAGGCCCGGTCAAGGTCGCGCAGGGCGCCGGCATGGTCGCCCCGCAGGACGGCCGCCGCCGCGCGCACCGCCAGGCCCTCCGCGTCGTCGGCTGCCAGCTCGGCAGGTGCCGCCGCATGGCGGGCATCCGCTTCACCGACCTGGCCATCGCGAGCGAAGACCGCACCACCGTTCCAGGTGGCCGACACCTGCTTCTGCAGCCGCGACACATAGATGCGATGCGACAGGAAATAGTCGAGGCCGATGATCATGTCGTGGTCATCGCTCTGCGCGTCATCGATGACGAACTGGTTGTTCTGGATCTTCTCGCCGCCGAACTCGAACGAAGCCACGGTGGCCGTCCAGGCCCGCACCTTGCCCACGCCGGCACCGCCGGTGCGGCCGGCCAGCGTCATGTCCTTTTCTTCGATGCCGGCGCGCCTGGCGGCACTGCGCAGCAAGGTGGTCACGGGCGCGCCGGTGTCCAGCAGCGCGCGCAGCCGCGTGCCGTTGACCGTGACGATCACGCGCGCCGCCGTATCCCGACGGTCGCTGGGCCGGAGCAGGCGCTCGCTGATGATGGGCGCATCGCCAGCCCAGTAGAGCAGCTGCGTCTTCTCGCAGTCCCCGGTCGGGAACATCAGGCGGACCATGCCGCGCGCCAGGTCGTATTCGGTGTCGGCGCCGGACAGGAAATTGCGGCCGAGGATGCCCTGGATGCCCGAGCCCAGCTCATTGCCACCGACGACGAACTCCACCTTGGGCAGCTCCGCGCCCTGCAGCCTGACCTTGTCGACCCGGGTCAGCCGGGCCTCCACCTCGCCTGCATGGCCTTGGATGGTGAAGCCGGGCGGCAGGGCATACAGCGGCAGCTTCAGCTGGGCCGCCACCGAGGGCGAGAGGAAGCTGTAGAAGGCCCCGCTGTCGACCAGCAACGGCAGGTCGACGCCGTTGATGCCCACGGTCGCGATCGGCCGCGCATTGACCAGTCGCACCGGGATTTCGACCGACTGCAGCCTGCAGGCGGCCGAGGCCGGCAAGGCCAGAGCGGCCAGGGTCAACAGGCCCGGGAGTTTTCCGATCCCTCTTGTCTTTTGCCTCATGCCCGCAGCCCTCCACCGCCGCCACCGGCTCACGCCCGGTAACCGGGTCGGTCGAGCCAGACAATAAAAAAGCCCGCTGCGGCAAGCGCGGCGGGCCTCCTGGCCGGGGATCTTACTGAGGAAGATCCGGAGCTTGGGAATGATCAGAACGGAATGTCGTCGTCCATGTCGTCGAAGCCGGTGGCCGACTTCGGTGCCGGTGCGGCTGGGCGGGCGGCAGGCGCACGCGGGGCCGGGGCGCGGCTTTCGCGCTCGTAACCGCCGCCACCGCCTTCGTCGCCACCGCCGGCGCCACGGCCGCCGCGGGCATAGCCGCCGCCACCGCCGCCTTCTTCGCCGCCGTCACGGCCGCCGAGCAATTGCATCTGGTCGGCAATGATTTCGGTGGTGTAGGTGTCGCGGCCTTCCTTGTCCTGCCACTTGCGGGTGCGCAGGCGGCCTTCCACATAGAGCGGGCGGCCCTTCTTGCAGTACTCGCCAACGATCTCGGCCAGCTTGTCGTTGAAGACGACGCGGTGCCATTCGGTCTCTTCCTGGCGCTCACCGCTTTCGCGGTTCTTCCACTGGCGCGTGGTGGCCAGGCTGATGGTGCAGAAGGCGACGCCGCTGGGGTTGTAGCGCAGCTCGGGGTCGCGGCCGAGGTTGCCGATGAGGATGACTTTGTTGACCGAGGCCATGTGCAGCGCTCCGCTGGAAGGAATCTAGAGGGGGCGATTATGCCGCCCGCGCCTCACCCAGGCCGCCAGGCGGCGGCGGCTCATCCCTCGAATCCGGGATTTGGTCTGCCACCCGCCCGAGCCGCCCAGGGCCATGCCTAAGATGCCGCCATGCCTCGCAGTACCAGCCCCAAGACCCCGCCCCGCAGCCGCAGCAGCGGCCGCCTGCTGCTGGGCTATGGGGCGGCCTGCCTGGTGGCCTGGCTGCTGTTCGTGCTGGCCGGCACCGAGTTCCAGCGCGGGCTCTGGCAGCTGTGGGAGGCCGTCTACCAGGCCACGCTGACACTGTGGGCGCCGATGCTGCTCGGCCTCACCGTGCTGCCGCTGGCCCAATGGCTGGCCCGGCGCGACCGCAGCATGCCGCTGCAGCTGGCCGTGCACCTGGCCGCGGCCTTCGCCTTCAGCCTGGCCTGGCTCGGCCTCGACTATGGCGCGGCCGCCCTGCTGTTCGGCTTCGAGCATGCCGACGCCACGCTGGAGCAGAGCTTTCTGTGGCGGGCGATCTGGGGCTTGCTGGTCTACGCCGCGCTGTCCACAGGCTTCGTGGCCGCGCTGAACGCCCGCCGCGCCAAGCTCCTGGCCGTGACGGCGGCGCAGGCCGAGTCGGCCCTCGCACGGGCCGAGCTGGCGGCCATCAGCGGCAAGCTGAATCCGCATTTCCTGTTCAACACCCTGAATTCCATCATCGCCCTGACCCGCAAGGACGCCAAGGCGGCCGAGGCCGCGCTGCTGCGCTTCTCGGGGATGCTGCGCTATGTGCTGGCCACCAAGCGCGAGGCGACGGACCGGGTCACGCTGCAGGAGGAGCTGGACTTCCTGCGCGACTACCTGGCCCTGGAGGCCCTGCGCCTCGGCCAGCGGCTGAAGGTGGAGTGGGAGCTGGACCCGCGCACGCTGGAAGACGAGATCCCGCCGCTCACGCTGCAGCCGCTGGTGGAGAACAGCATCGTGCACGGCATTGCCCCGCGCACCCAGGGCGGCTGCATCACCATCAGCGCCCAGCGCGATGCGCTGACCGATGGTCTGAACCTCTGCGTGCGCGATGACGGCGAGGGCTGCGACCCGGCCCAACTGGAGAGCGCTGCCTCGCGCCCCGGCATCGGCCTCGGCGCCCTGCGCCGCCGCTTCGCGCTGGACTATGAAGGCCGTGCCCGCCTGCGCGTGCACACCGCCCCCGGCGCGGGCTTTCGCGTCGACCTGTGGATTCCGCAATCATGAGCAACACAAAGATCACCACCCTGATCGCAGAGGACGAGCCCTTGGCAGCCGAGAGCCTGGCCGAATGGGTCAAGGAGCTGCCGCAGCTGGACTTGCTGGGCATCGCCTCCGATGGCCCTTCGGCACTGGAAATGATCCGCGCCCGCCAGCCCGGCCTCGTCTTCATGGACATCAGCATGCCCGGCATGACCGGCCTGCAGGTGCTGCGCGCCCTGGCCGAGTCCGAGGCGGCGGGCCTCGCGCAGGCGCCGGCGGTGATCTTCACCACGGCCTACGACGAGCATGCGCTGGCCGCCTTCGAGCTGCATGCGGCCGACTACCTGCTCAAGCCCTTCTCGCAGGACCGCTTCAACGAGGCGGTGGAGCATGCCTTGCAAAGGCTGCACAGCGCCGGTGCGCTGAACGAGGCCCTGAGCGAAGCCCTGAGCGAGGCCAGCCAGGCGCCGGCCGAGCCGCTGCAGCGCATCCTGGTGCGCGACCAGGGCAAGATCTTTCCGATCAATGTCGAGGCCATCGAGTACCTGCGCTCCGACACCAAGTACACGGCCGTGGCCAGCCGGGGCAAGCAGTTCCTGGTTCGGCTGCCGATCACGGCCTTCGAACAGCGGCTCGACGCCCAACGTTTTCTCAAGCTGCAACGCAGCTGCATCGTCAACCTGGACTTCGTCGAATCGATGACGCCTGACGACAACTCACAGCTGGTGGTGCAGATGCAGGACGGCACGCGCTTCACCGCGAGCCGCGAGGTCTCCAAGAAACTGCGGGAGCAATCGATATGAAAGCCATGATCCACAAGCCCACGCAAGCCCTCTTCATCAGCAGCCTGCTGCTGGCCAGCCTCGCCGGCTGGGCCCAGCAGGGCACCCGCCCGCGCGAGGGCCAGGTCTACAGTCTCGGGCCCTTCGAACGCCTGGAGGTGGCCGGCTCGGCCAATGTGAAACTGGTGCAGGGCGACAAGGACGAGATCTTCATCGTCGGCGGCAGCGACGTGCAGCGCAGCGTCGAGGTGTCATTGAACGGCGACCGCTTGACGATCAAGCCCACCGGCAGCTGGCGGTTCTGGAACAACACGCGCCTGCAGATCGACGTGGAAATGCGCCAGATGAGCCAGCTGGTGCTCTCGGGCTCCAGCGACCTGCACGCGCCCGGCGCGGTCAAGTCCGATCAGCTGAAGATCCACATCTCGGGTGCCGGCCTGGCCCGCTTCGACGACCTGGTCTGCGACCAGCTGAGCTTCGGCATCTCGGGCGCCGGTGAAGGCCAGTTGCGCGGCAAGGTGCGCGAGCTGGCGCTCAATGTCTCGGGCAAGGGCAAGCTGCAGGCCGAGGATCTGCAGGCGCAGAAGGCCGGCGTGTCGATCAGCGGCATCGGCAGCGCAGCGCTCTGGGTGATCGAGGACCTGAAGGTTGGCGTCTCCGGCATCGGCAGCGTCGACTACTGGGGCAAGCCGAACGTCAGGCGCAGCAGCGCCGGCATGAGCTCGGTGACGGCGCACGGCGAGAAGCGCTCGCAGTGAGCTGAGCGCCCCTCGGGGGGGGCGCCCGTGTACCCGATGGCGGGGGATCAACGTTGCCGTGATTGCTTCTGCTGGTACATCAGCCGGTCCGCCTCGGCTAGCAGGGCAGCGGCATCGGGATGGCGGTCGGGGTCGAAGTCGGCCCGGCCCACGCTGTGGCGCAGCGGGTAGGCGGCCGTGGCGTTGTGCTCGTACAGCGCGAGGCTCAGGCGCTGCAGCGCATGGTCGCAGTCCTGCGGCGTGGCATTGGTCAGCAGCACGGCGAACTCGTCGCCGCCCAGCCGCGCCACCACGTCGGACTCGCGGAAGGTGCTGCGCAGCAGGCGCGCGAAAGTCTGCAAGGCACGGTCGCCCTCGGCATGGCCGTGCTGGTCGTTGATGCGCTTGAAGCCATCGAGATCGAAGAACAGCAGCACGGCCGGCCGCTGCAGCCGCCGGCACATGCCGAGCGAGTGGCGGGCCAGGGCCTCGAAGCCGCGCCGGTTGGTCAGGCCGGTCAGCTCGTCCAGTGTGGCGAGCAGGAGGATGGCGAGCTCATGCTCGACCATGTCGGCCAAATCGCCGAGCAGGGCCAGGTCTTCGTCGTTGAGCTCGCGCGGCTGGGTGTCGAGCAGGCACAGCGTGCCGACCGGATGGCCCGACGGCGAGCGCAAGGGGCGCCCCGCATAGAAGCGGATATACGGCGAGCCAACGACCAGCGGGTTGTCGACGAAGCGCTCATCCAGCAGCGCATCGGGCACGACCATGGCCTGGGGCCGCAGGATGGCGTGGCCGCAGAAGGAGATATCGCGCGGCGTCTCGCTCACGCCGTCCAGGCCCTGGGCGGACTTGAACCACTGCCGCTCGGCATCGACCAGGCTGACCAAGGCGATGGGCACATTGAACAGGCGCTTGGCCAGCCGCGTGAAGCGGTCGAAGCGCTCCTCGCGTTCGCTGTCCAGCACATGCAGCGATTGCAGCGCCTGCAGGCGCTCGGCTTCGTCGGGCGGAAGGTCAGGGATCTTCATCGTGAGTGGGGTGGAGGAGGCGCACGGCAAAGTCCTCGACAATGCCGGTCTTCCATGACGACAAGACCAGACCATCATCCCGTGGCCCAGCACATCCTGCAAGAGGTGTTCGGCTACAGCGCCTTCCGGGGCGCCCAAGCCCAGATCGTCGAACAGGTCAGCAGCGGCGGCGATGCCCTGGTGCTGATGCCCACCGGCGGCGGCAAGAGCCTGTGCTACCAGATCCCCGCCATCGCCCGGCACCGCGCCGGCCAGGGCGTGAGCCTGGTCGTCAGTCCGCTGATCGCCCTGATGCACGACCAGGTCGGTGCGCTCGAAGAGGCCGGCGTGCACGCCGCCTTCCTCAACTCCACGCTGAGCAGCGAGCAGGCCCAGCATGTGGAGCGCGAGATGATGAGCGGCCGCCTGGTGATGCTGTATGCAGCGCCCGAGCGAGTCACGAATGCGCGCTTCCTGGCCCAGCTCGATTCGCTTTACGAGCGCGGCCTGCTGAGTCTGTTCGCCATCGACGAGGCGCATTGCGTCAGTCAATGGGGGCACGACTTCCGCAGCGAATATCTGGCGCTGTCGCTCTTGCACGAGCGCTACCCGGATGTGCCGCGCATCGCGCTCACCGCCACGGCCGACGACCTGACGCGGGCGGACATCATCGAGCGGCTGAGGCTGGAGGAAGCGCGCGTCTTCATCAGCAGCTTCGACCGACCCAACATCCGCTATTCCATCGTCGAGAAGGACGCCAAGCCGCGCGAGCAGCTCTTGCGCCTGATACGCGACGAGCATGAAGATGAAGCCGGCGTCGTCTACTGCCAGAGCCGCAAGAAGGTCGAGGAGACGGCCGCGTGGCTGACCGCCGAGGGCATCAAGGCCCTGCCCTATCACGCCGGTCTGGACAGCGAGGTGCGCCAGCGCCACCAGGACCGCTTCCTGCGCGAAGACGGCATCGTGATGGTGGCCACCATCGCCTTCGGCATGGGCATCGACAAGCCCGACGTGCGCTTCGTCGCCCACCTGGACCTGCCCAAGAACATCGAGAGCTACTACCAGGAGACCGGCCGCGCGGGCCGCGACGGCGAGCCGGCCGACGCCTGGATGACCTACGGCCTCGCCGACGTGGTCAACCAGCGCCGCATGATCGACGAAAGCCCGGCCGAGGAAGAGTTCAAGCAGGGCCAGCGCGGCAAGCTCGACGCGCTGCTGGCCCTCGCGGAGGCCACTGACTGCCGGCGCGTGCGCCTGCTGGCCTACTTCGGCGAAGAAAGCCAGCCCTGCGGCAACTGCGACAACTGCCTGAACCCACCGGCCACCTGGGATGGCACCGAGGCCGCGCGCAAGCTGCTCAGCTGCATCTACCGCTTCCAGCAGAACGGTGGCCAGCGCTTCGGCGCCGGGCATTTGATCGACGTGCTGCGCGGCAAGGTGACCGACAAGGTGACGCAGTACGGCCACCAGAGCCTGTCCACCTGGGCCATAGGCACCGAGCTGCCCGAGGCCCAGTGGCGCGCCGTGCTGCGCCAGCTGATTGCCCTGGGCCATGTGCGCACCGAGGGCGAGTACCACACGCTGGTGCTGACCGAGAGCGCCCGCGCGGTGCTCAAGGGCGGCGTGCAGCTGTTCTTGCGTGTGCCAACCGTGCCGCCCAAGAAGTCCGCCAAGACCTCGCGCGCGGCCGGAGGCAGCAGCCGGCCGCGCGCCGAAGCGGTGGACCTCGACGCCGAAGGCCAGCGTCGTTTCGAGGCGCTGAAGAGCTGGCGAGCCGAGGTGGCCCGGGAGCATGGCCTGCCGGCCTATGTGATCTTCCAGAACGTCACCCTGGCCGAGATGGCCCGCCAGCAACCTGGTTCGCTGGACCAGCTGGCCCAGATCAGTGGCGTCGGTGCCAAGAAACTCGAAGCCTACGGGCGTGAAATTCTGCGGGTTCTGGACGACTACTGAGCGAATACTGAGCGCGCCGGGTTCCGGCCTATCTTGTTTGCGTCGATATTGCTAGGCTGATGCCTCGGCCCATCCCTGGCACCGTCAGACGGAGACAAGACCCATGAACCTGAACAACCTGCGCGTCTCGAGCAAGCTCTGGGGCGCCATCCTGCTGCTGCTGGTGGCCATGCTGCTGATTTCCGGCATCACGCTCAGGAGAGCCAACAGCGTGCATGCCGAGGCCATGGCGGCGGTCAATGCCAGCCATGACCTGATCGAGAAATCGGCCGTCTGGAAGGGCATGACCGAAACCGCCGTGACGCGCAGCATGGCCTCCTCGATCAGCAGCGACCCGAGCGTCGGCGAGCTGTTCAAGGACAACCTGGTCAACGACACGCCGCGCGTGGTCAAGCTGCGCGAGCAGATCACCGAGCTGGCCAAGACCGATGCCGACCAGGCCCAGCTGAAGAAGATCCTGGCCAATGGTGGCGTGCTGCTGGCGGCCAGCAAGAAAGCCAAGGAGCTGGGCGCGGCCGGCGACCAGGCCGGCGCCAAGGACGTGATCAAGAAGGAATACGTGCCCTCGGTGGCTGCCTACCTCGGCGCCATCGACGACTTCGTCAAATTGCAGAAGGACAAGAACGAGCAGGCCCAGAAGTCCGCCACCGAGGCCCAGCAAGGCCTGTTCATGTGGAGCACGCTCGGCGCCCTGGTGGTGATCGGCCTCGGCATGTTCGTGGCCGCCGCCCTGGTGCGCTCGATCCGCCAGCCGCTGCAGCAGTCGGCCGATTTCGCCAAGGCCATTGCCGATGGCGACCTGACCCGCAGCATCAGTGCCAACCGCAGCGACGAGTTCGGCGAGCTGCTCAATGC
Source organism: Pelomonas sp. V22 (assembly GCF_030014915.1). Taxonomy (GTDB): domain Bacteria; phylum Pseudomonadota; class Gammaproteobacteria; order Burkholderiales; family Burkholderiaceae_C; genus JAUASW01. The sequence continues at coordinate 187,012 of NZ_JAGIXS010000005.1, read as the reverse complement.
GCTGGGCCAGATGAATGCCTCGCTGGCCCGCATGGTCGGCAACGTCCGCAGCGCGACAGACAGCATCGCCACCGCCTCCAGCGAAATCGCCACCGGCAACCAGGACCTGTCCAGCCGCACCGAGCAGACCGCCAGCAACCTGCAGCAGACCGCCTCCAGCATGGAGGAGCTGACCAGCACGGTGCGCAACACGGCCGACTCTGCCACCACGGCCAACCAGCTCGTCAACTCGGCCACCGAGGTGGCGCGGCGCGGCGGCGAAGTGGTCTCCCAGGTCGTTTCGACCATGGACGAGATCAACACCAGCTCCAAGAAGATCAGCGACATCATCGGCGTGATCGACGGCATCGCCTTCCAGACCAACATCCTGGCGCTGAACGCCGCCGTGGAAGCGGCACGGGCCGGCGAGCAGGGCCGCGGCTTTGCTGTGGTAGCCAGTGAAGTGCGCAGCCTGGCTCAGCGCAGTGCCGAGGCCGCCAAGGAAATCAAGACCCTGATCGGCACCAGTGTCGAGAAGGTCGACTCCGGTTCGCGCCTCGTCGCTACCGCCGGCGAGACCATGGGCGAGATCGTCACCAGCGTGCAGCGCGTCACCGACATCATTGGCGAGATCAGCGTGGCCAGCGGCGAGCAGAGCTCGGGCATCGGTCAGGTCAATGGCGCGATCGCCCAGCTGGACCAGATGACGCAGCAGAACGCCGCCCTGGTGGAGCAATCGGCCGCCGCCGCGATCAGCCTGCGCGAGCAGGCCACCAAGCTCGCCGAGGTGGTCAGCAGCTTCCGCATCTCGGGGACGGGCCCGGCCGCCACCACGCATCGCGGCCCCAGCCCAGCGCCGGCGCCTCGGCCCGTGAGCAGCCCCGCACCGATCAAGAAGCCCGTGGTCGGCCTGAAGAAGCCTGCATCGCCACCCAAGCCGGCCAGCAGCCCGCGCCCGGCCGCGTCGCCGCCTGCCCCGCGCCCGACGCCGCCCGCCGCCGACAGCGGCGACTGGGAAACCTTCTGAGCGCAATCAAGCTGCCAATAGAAAAGGCCCGCCGAAGCGGGCCTTTCCATTCGCGGCGACCAGGTCTTGCTGATTCAGCAGACGCCGACCTTGCAGTCATCGAGGCGGGCGACCTGGAAGCTGGCCAGGCTGCGGCCTTCGATCACCACGCGCGGCAGCTGCACGATCTGCGATTGCGCGTCCGGCAGCCGCTTGCCCACCACCACCACGCGCTCCAGCTTGTGCACCGCCGGCGCATCAGCCACCGAGAGGTGGTCGGCCATGCCGGTGCCGATGGCAGCGGCGCCGGCGACGGCGATCAGGGCGGTGAAGAGGGTCTTGGCAGCTGCGTTCATGGTGGGCTCCTTGGGGTGTTAGGACCGGGTTCGTTGCGATGATTGAAGTGTCGTCATCACGTCCGCTTCAAACCAGCGGCAGGCGATGGATGAACGGCAGCGCGGGATGAAATGCGGCTGATGACGACTGATTGGGCTGCATCGCTCCAGCATTACTTTCAGCAAACATCAGAAACAACAAAGCCCAGCCTAGGCCGGGCCTCTCGAGCACAGGGAACCGGGGCTGCCGTGCTCAGCAGACTTGCTTGGTCAGACAGGCCGGGGCTTGCGCCACTTGCAGATCGCTGCCGACCTGGTTGCGGCGGCCGTCGATGACGACGCGCGGCAGTTGGGCGATGTGCTCCACACCCATGCGCTTGCCCACCACCACCACACGCTCCAGCTTGACGATCTTGGGCTGCGGTGCGGCAGCTTGGTAAGCCAGGGCGAAGGCGCTCAGCGTGGCGGCGCAGACGGTGGCAAGGACGATGGTCTTGGCGATGAAGTTCATGATGGGCTCCTGGTGGTTTGCTGTGTCGGTACCTGTAGTTTCGGCAAGCAGGCAGGGCATCGCCAGGCGCTTGCGATGATCCGCAAGCCGGCGCGGCCGAACGGCTTGTGAAGCCGATGAACAGTGACTTTCAGCCAGGGTCGGCGCTGCGCACCCACAGGGTTGAAACAGCCACAGACCATGAAGAAGGGCCGGATGCTGTTGAGCATCCGGCCCTCTAGAAATGACTGAACCGATTCAACGATGCACCGTGACGATGCGCCCTTGAATCGGCTCAGAACGGGGGAGATTTCTTGTCTTGCTTCATGCAGTCGTTACCCCGAATCAGCCACCGCGAGCGGCACGGCGGACGGCTTGCGTGTTCAGCGCGAACAGGGCTTGCTGGCTCTGCAGGCTGCGGCCCTCGATGACGACGCGGGGCAGCTGCACGACTTGCTGGCTCTGCACCGACTTGCCGGTGATCACGACGCGGGGCAGTTGCTCGACCTTTTGCGGGGCGGCAGCGGCGAAGGTGGCGGTGGCCAGCAGGCTGGCGGCGACGAGGGCTTGGATCAGGTTCTTCATGATGGACTCCTGGTGTTTGCTTGGGTTTCGAAACAGCCCTTTGCTGTGTCGATGGAGTCAGTATCGTGAGCCGCCCCTGGCCTCGCGAGGCGCTTGCGATGGATGGCACGAAACGCGTCGCCAGCTGCAAGTCATGGGGCTTGAAGCGCGTGCGCTGTCGCCCGACTTGCCTGTGGCTGGCGGCGTGGAACAGCGTCGGCCTATGATGGCGAGTTCACTGCCTGCTTGCCCAACGACGCCGCCATGTCCGATGTTCTCCGCCCCCAACCAGAAGCCACCTTGATCAAGGTGAGAGGGGCGCGCACCCACAACCTGAAGAACATCGACGTCGACCTGCCGCGCAACCAGCTGGTCGTCATCACCGGCCTGTCGGGTTCGGGCAAGTCCAGCCTGGCTTTCGACACGCTCTACGCCGAGGGCCAGCGCCGCTACGTGGAAAGCCTCTCGGCCTATGCCCGTCAGTTCCTGCAACTGATGGACAAGCCGGACGTGGACGTGATCGAGGGCCTGTCGCCGGCGATCTCCATCGAGCAGAAGGCCACCAGCCACAACCCGCGCTCCACCGTCGGCACGGTCACCGAGATCCACGATTACCTGCGCCTGCTCTATGCCCGCGCCGGCACGCCCTTCTGCCCCGACCACCACCTGCCGCTGGAGGCGCAGAGCATCGGCCAGATGGTCGACGCGGTGCTGGCCATGACCGACGAGAGCAAGCTGCTGCTGCTGGCGCCGGTGGTGCGAGACCGCAAGGGCGAGTTCGCCGACCTGTTCCAGGACCTGCAGGCCCAGGGCTATGTGCGCTTCCGTGTGGACGGCGTGACGGTCGAGGTGCCCGACATCCCCCTGCTCAAGAAGACCGAGAAGCACGACATCGACGTGGTCGTGGATCGCATCAAGATCCGCCATGACGCCGCGGACACGCTGCGTCAGCGCCTGGCCGAGAGCTTTGAGGCCGCGTTGCGCCTGGCCGAAGGCCGCGCGCTCGTGCTCAATCTGGACAGCGGCGAGGAGACCATCTTCTCCAGCAAGTTCGCCTGCCCGATCTGCAGCTACTCGCTGCCCGAGCTGGAGCCGCGACTGTTCTCCTTCAACTCGCCGGTGGGCGCTTGCCCGAACTGCGAAGGCCTGGGCCAGGTCACGGTGTTCGATCCGGACCGCGTGGTCGCCTTCCCGACGCTGAGCCTGGCCAGCGGCGCCGTGAAGGGCTGGGATCGCCGCAATGCCTATACCTTCTCGATGCTGGAGAGCGTGGCCGCGCATTACAGCTTCGACATCGACCTGGCCTTTGAAGACCTGCCGGACCAGGCCCGCCAGGTGCTGCTGCATGGCTCGGGCAGCGAAGACATTCAGTTCAGCTACCAGGCCGAGACCGCCAGCGGCAAGAAGCGCAGCGTCAAGCGCTCGCACCCGTTCGAAGGCATCCTGCCCAACCTGGCCCGCCGTTTCCGCGAGACCGACTCCAGTGCCGTGCGCGAAGACCTCGCCCGCTACCAGGCCGCCAAGCCCTGCCCGCATTGCGAGGGCTCGCGCCTGCGCCGCGAGGCCCGCCACGTGGTCTTGCAGCCGGCCGAGGCCGCGCCGGGCTTCAAGGGCCGGCCGATCTACGACGTGGAGCACGCCACGCTGCGCGAATGCCTCGAGTATTTCGAGGGCCTGCAGTTGAAGGGCGCCAAGGCCGAGATCGGCGGCAAGGTGATCCGCGAGATCGCCTCGCGGCTGCGCTTCCTCAACGACGTGGGTCTTAACTACCTGAGCCTGGATCGCAGTGCCGACACCCTCTCCGGGGGCGAAGCCCAGCGCATCCGCCTCGCCTCGCAGATCGGCTCGGGCCTGACCGGCGTGATGTATGTGCTGGACGAGCCCAGCATCGGCCTGCACCAGCGCGACAACGACCGCCTGATCGCCACCCTGCGCCGCCTGCGCGACCTCGGCAACTCGGTGCTGGTGGTCGAGCACGATGAAGACGCGATCCGCGCCGCCGACCATGTGCTGGACCTCGGTCCCGGCGCCGGCGTGCACGGCGGCCGCATCATGGCCCAGGGCACGCCGGCCGAAGTGGCGGCCAATCCGGAGTCGCTGACCGGCCGCTATCTGAGTGGCGTGGAGCGCATCGAGGTGCCGGCGGAACGGCACAAGCCGGCCGACGATGCGGCCCGGCTGCGCATCGTCAACGCCCGTGGCAACAACCTGAAGGGCGTGACGGTCGACATCCCGGTCGGCGTGCTGACCTGCGTGACCGGCGTCTCCGGCTCTGGCAAGAGCACCCTGGTCAACGACACGCTCTACGCTGCCGTGGCCAAGAAGCTCTACCAAAGCCACCAGGACCCGGCTGCACACGACGAGATCGAGGGCATGGAAGCCTTCGACAAGGTCATCAACGTCGACCAGTCGCCGATCGGGCGCACGCCGCGCTCGAATCCGGCAACGTACACCGGCCTGTTCACGCCGATCCGCGAGCTGTTCGCCGAGATGCCCACCGCCCGTGAGCGCGGCTACGGCCCCGGCCGCTTCAGCTTCAACGTCGCTGGCGGCCGCTGCGAAGCCTGCCAGGGCGATGGCGTGATCAAGGTGGAGATGCACTTCCTGCCGGACGTCTACGTGCCCTGCGACACCTGCCACGGCGCGCGCTACAACCGCGAGACGCTGGAGGTGCTCTACAAGGGCAAGAACATCACGCAAGTGCTCGGCCTGACGGTCGAAGACGCCTATGCCTTCTTCAGCGCCGTGCCGACGCTGGCGCGCAAGCTGCAGACGCTGCTTGATGTGGGCCTCGGCTACGTGAAGCTGGGGCAGAGCGCCACGACGCTCTCCGGCGGCGAGGCGCAGCGCGTGAAGCTGGCGCTGGAGCTTTCCAAGCGCGACACCGGCCGCACGCTCTACATCCTCGACGAGCCCACCACCGGCCTGCACTTCGCCGACATCGCCCTGCTGCTCAAGGTGCTGCACCAACTGCGCGACGCGGGCAACACCATCGTCGTGATCGAGCACAACCTGGACGTGATCAAGACGGCCGACTGGTTGATCGACATGGGCCCCGAGGGCGGCTCCGGCGGGGGCCAGCTCTTGCTCGCGGGCACACCGGAGCAGCTGGCGGCCCACGAGGGCAGCCACACCGGCCGCTACCTGAAACCACTGCTCGGCCGCTGAAGCAGGGCCCAAAGGCCTCAAAGGCCCCTGGCTGCGCACGGGATGCGAGCGGACTAGACTGGCCGCCCGCCTCTCGCTCCAGGAACCCAGACCATGGCCTCGACCCTTTCGGTGGACTACTACTTCGCCCCCAACTCGCCCTGGACCTACCTCGGCCACCAGCGCTTTGCCGACATTGCCAAGCGCCACGGCGCCGCGGTGCGCATCCTGCCCTGCGACCTGGGCGGCAAGGTCTTCCCTGTCTCGGGCGGCCTGCCGCTGGCCAAGCGGGCGCCGCAACGCCAGGCCTATCGCCTGGTCGAGCTGCAGCGCTTCAGCGAATGGCTGGACGTGCCGCTGACGCTGAAGCCGCGCTACTTCCCGGTGCAGCCGGACGATGCGGCCAAGCTGATCGTGGCCGTGGACCTGCTGGACGGCACCGAAGCCGCGATGAAGCTCGCTGGCGCCGTGCTGCGCGCCGTTTGGGTGGAGGAGCAGAACATCGCCGACGAGCGCGTGCTGGCCGAGTTGCTGGCCCGGCAAGGCCTGGCCCCGCGCCGCCTGGAAGATGGCCATTCACAGGCCGCTGCCGAGCGCTACGAGCTCAACACGCAGCAGGCCATCGACGCGGGCGTGTTCGGTGCGCCCACCTATGCGGTGGAAGGCGAGCTCTTCTGGGGCCAGGACCGGCTCGACTTTCTGGAGCGCCGACTGCAGCGCTCGCGCTGACGCCGCCCGGACCATGAAACGCTGCTAGGCTCCAGCGCCATGCCCCGCGTCCTGTATGTCGAAGACGACCGCCTCAACATCGTGCTCATGGAAGAGGTGTTCCGCCTGCTGCCGCCCGAGCAGCAGTGGCAGCTCGAGGCGGCGGAGTCTGGCAGCGAGGCGCTGGCCCTGCTGGCCCACGAGAGCTTCGATCTGCTGCTGGTGGACATGAACCTGCCCGACATGAACGGCCTGCGGCTGCTGGCCCGCCTCCGCGCCGATGCCAGCCTGCCGCAGCCGCCCTGCGTGGCGCTGTCGGCCGACGCACTGAACGAGCAGGTGGCGGCCGCACGCGCGGCCGGCTTTGCCGACTACTGGCTCAAGCCCATCGACGTGAAGCAGTTGCTGGCCGCGCTGCAAAGCCAGTTCGGCCTGCCTTAGGCAGGGCGCGCAAGGCGCCATAAAAAAACCCGGCCAGGGCCGGGTTGTTGCAGCGGTCGGCGCGGCTGCGAGAGCCGCGCCAGCGCTTCACTTCAGGTGGCTGTTGATCAGCTTGGTCATCTCGAACATATCGGCCTTGGCCTTGCCGAAGATTTCCTTCAGCTTGGCATCGGCGACGATGATGCGCTTCTGCACCGCGTCTTGCAGCTTGTTCTTCTTGATGTACTCCCAGACCTTTTTGGTCACGTCGGTGCGCGGCAGCGGTGCCGAGCCAACGATGGCGGCCAGTGCAGCGGAAGGCGTCATGGCCTTCATGAATGCTGCATTGGGAGTCCGCTTCTTGGCGGGAGCGGCGGCCTTCTTGGCGGGTGCAGCCTTCTTTGCAGGAGCTGCTTTCTTCGCCGGAGCGGCCTTCTTGGCCGGAGCCGCCTTCTTGGCCGCCGGGGCGGCCTTCTTAGCCGGAGCCGCCTTCTTGGCGGGGGCGGCCTTCTTCGCAGTTGCCATTTCGATTCTCTCCATCAAAGGTTGTTGATGTGCCGGGTCCGGGGGAAGGTCTTGACCCTTCGTTTCTCTCTAGCACCCTGCGCAGCGAATGGTACTGCGCACCTCTCGCATTGAGAAGGCTCTCATAGAGGAACTTTGCGACAAGACGCGCTGATTCCGGCCTTGTTTACCCTTGGTTGTCGCTCGCGTGCATCAGTTCGCGCTGCATGCGGCGCGCATGCAGTGTCCATCGCATGCGGGAGCGAAGCGGGTTCTCAGTCGATATCACCGGGCTGTGGCGTGCGTTTGCGGCCATTGAACATGGCCGCCACGAGGTTCTCGCGATGCCGCCAGCAGGTGAAGACAACCCCCATCAGATGCGCCACCACCAGCACCATCACGAACCAGGCGAGCAGCGCATGCAGGTTCTCGAGCCACTCGTAGCCCCACAACCATTCGGTCGTGTAGAGCCAGCCCGTGAGGCTCAGGGCGGCCGTGACCAGCAACAGCGCCAGCACCATCCAGCCACCCAGCGGGTTGTGGCCGATGTAGCGCGGCTCCGCGCTGATGCGCAGCTGCCGCGCGTAATCCAGCGTCTGCCGAGGGCCGCGCACGAACTGCCGAAAGCGCGCATAGCGCCCGCCGGCAAAGCCCCAGGTCAGGCGGATCAGCACGATGGCAGCAGCGAAGTAGCCCGCCGTGTGATGCACCTCATCGAACCAGGGCGGCTGCCAATGGCCGCTGCCCCAAGCCGTGACCATGGCTGCCGCCAGCAGCCAGTGCAGGCTGCGGACGAGCCGGTCCCAGACCTTGATCCAGCCGCCTGCAGCGGGCTGCGAGGCCGAGCTCACTTGCGCTCAGGTGCCTTCTCGCCTTCGGGATAGACGCGCTCGAAGGTCTTGGGATGGAAGAAGGCCTCGGCCTTCTGGCCCTTGTCGTCGAAGCCATAGACCTCGTAGCAGTTGTTGTAGTTCTTGACCTGGCGCACCTTCCAGCCCTCGCCTTCGAGCTTGCGCTGCAGGTCCATCTGCGGCTTCTTCTCTTCCTTCGGAACGACCGGGCAGCTGACGTTGCCATGGGCGAAGGAGGCGCTGGCGATGCCGGCCAGCAGCAGGGCGGAGGCGATGCGGGTGACAGTGACGGTTTTCATGATCAGCCTTTCAAGCTTGAAGGAAGGGAAGAAAGAAGTAGGGAGCGCTCAGGTCGGCCACAGCAGTTGCGGGGCTGCCTCGTCCAGCGTCTTGCAGCCCGTGAGGGCCATCGCGATCTCGAGCTCGTCGCGCAGCAGGCGCAGCGCATGGGCCACGCCCAGCGCACCGGCTGCGGCTAGCGCATGCACATAGGGCCGACCGAGCAACACCGCATTGGCACCCAGCGCCATGGCCTTGAGCACGTCGGTGCCACGGCGTATGCCGCCATCCACCAGCAGCAGCGCCCCCGGGCCGAGGGCCGCGCGCAGCGGCGGCAGCAGCTCGGCCGTGGCGGGCAGGGTGTCGAGCGCGCGGCCGCCGTGGTTGGAGACCACCAGGCCGGCCACCCCGCGTTGCATCGCGAGCTTCGCGTCGTCCACATGGCTCACACCCTTGAGCAGCAGCGGCAGGCGGCTGTGCTCGCGCAGCCAATCGATCTCGGCCCAGGTGGCGGCGCGCGGCATCAGGCCATCGAACAGCGCGCTCTGGCCGGGCTGCAGGTCGAGCGGCTTCTTGCGACCGCCGAGGTTGACCGCTCGGATGTGGTCGGGCAGCTTGAATCCGGCGCGGCGCTCGCGGTCGCGCGCGCCATGCACGGGCGCATCGACGGTCAGCACCAGGGCCTGATAGCCAGCACGCTCGACGCGCTGCAAGAGCGCCTGCATGAAGTCGCGGTCATCGCGCCAGTAGAGCTGGAACCACAGCGGCCCCGCCTGTGGGTCGGCCAGCATGGGCGCAGCAACCTCTTCCATCGTCACGCTGGCTTGCGCGCTGAGCACGAGGCCGGCCGATTGCGCGGCGGCCGCATGGGCCATCGCCAGCTCGCCATCGGCATGGAACAGGCGCTGATAGGCGATGGGCGCCAGCAGGATGGGATGCTGCAGCTCACGGCCCAGCAGCTGCACACGCGTGTGACCGCCCGAGAGATCGCGCAGCACGCGGGGATGCAGGCGGAGCTGATCCCAGGCCGTGCGGTTGGCGCACAGCGTCAACTCGTCGGCCGCGCCACCATTCAGGTAGGCCCAGGCTTGCTCGTCGACGCGGGCACGGGCCGGTGCCTCGAAGTCAGCGAGGTTCGCCAACCCGGCAGGCAGTGGCTCGATCGCAGGCGCCTTGACGGGCTGCTCGCTCATGTATCTGCCCACATGCGCAGGAGGTTGTGATACGTGCCGGTCAACTGCACGGCCGCTTCGCTCTCGCCGTACTCGCTGCGCAGGCGAATCAGGCTCATGTCCATCTCATAGAGCAGGCGGCGCTGCTCGTCGCTGCGCACCATGCTCTCTATCCAGAAGAAGCTCGCCAGTCGTTCGCCGCGCGTGACCGGTTCGACGCGGTGCACGCTGGTGCCGGGGTAAAGCACCAAGTCGCCGGCCGCGAGCTTGACGCGCTGCTCGCCGTAGGTGTCGGCGATCACCAGCTCGCCGCCGTCGTAGTCGGCCGGGTCCGAGAAGAACAGCGTGCAGGAGATGTCGGTACGCACGCGCTGGCCGCTGCCCGGCACATAGCGCACCGCCTGGTCCACATGGTTGCCGTACTCGTTGCTGGCGCCGGCATAGCGGTTGAACATCGGCGGCAGCACACGCTTGGGCAGGGCTGCCGAAAAGAACAGCGGATGCCGCTCCAGCGCCTGCAGCACCAGCTGCTGCAAGGCCTTCGCGGGCTCGCTGCCCAGCGCCAGCTGCTGGTTGTTCTTGACCAGAGCGGCCTGCGTTCCGGCGGTGGCGCGGCCGTCCTGCCAGGGTGCGTTGGTCAGCACGCGGCGCGCCTCCTGCAGGGCCTCGGGGGTCAGGACTTGAGCGATCTTCAGCAACATGGCGTGGGCTTCAAGAATGAAAAGGCCCGAGTGAACCCGGGCCGATCGTGCGCTTATGAGTGCATGGGTTCAGCCGATCAGAACTTGTAGGTTCCGGTCAGGCTCACCACGCGGCCACTGCCGGGCACGTAGAAGGACGTGTACAGCTGGTCAGCATAAAGCTTGTTGGTCACATTGCTGACGTAGAGCTTGAACTGCAGCTGCTCCGGCACGACCGTGTACTCCGCCATCAGGTCGGCGGTCACGAACTTGGGTGCATAGAAGCCCGGATTGCGATTGGGCTGCTGGCTGCTGCGGCCGTTCACGCCAGCGCCGAGGCGCAATTGCGGCAGCACCTGGTAGGCCGTCCACAGATTGCCCGAGTACTGCGGCGTCAGCGAGGGGCGCGTGCCCTGGCCTTCAGCGCCGGCCACACCGATGTCGATCTTGGAGACCGGCATCCAGGTGAAGTTGCCGAAGACTTCCCATTCCGGCGTGATGCGACCAACCACGTCCACGTCCAGGCCCGCGGCATGGCGCTTGCCCGACAGCGTCACCAGGTTCACCAGCGGGTCGGTATTGCGCTCATGCAGCTTGGTGTTGCGGAAGGCGCTGCCGCGCAGGCTCAGCTTGCCGTCGGCGCTGTCCCACTTGGCGCCCAGCTCCACGTTGACCGACTTTTCGGGCGGGATGTTCACATTGGCCGCGCTCAGCGAGTAGGCGTCGCCCGAGGTGTTGAACGAGGTGGCGCCCATCAGGTGGAAGGACCATTGCGCATCGGGCTGGAACAGCACGGCAGCGCGCTTGCTCACTTCGGACACCTTCATCTGGTAAGACGCAGTGACCGGCGGCGTGGCGGCCGAGTAGGTGTTGTAGTCGCCCTTCAGGTTGTCGTAGCGCAGGCCAGCCAGCACCTTCCACATCGGGGCGATCTGTACCAGGTCCTGCACATAGCCGCCATAACCCTTGGAGACGTAGTCGCTGCTGGTGCGGAAGCTGCGCAGCGATTCGTCGTAGGAGGCGCCGTCGTACGGCGTGCCAATCGTCGTGCTGGGCTTGGCCGCTTGCGCACCGACGGTGGCGAACACCTGCTTCTTCTCATGCGAGAAGTCGAGGCCGGCCTGCAGGCTGTGCTCAAAGCCCCAAGCCTGGAACTTGCTGCTGAGGTCGCTCTGCGCGGTCACCGTCTGCATGTCCTGCTTCTTCAGCTGCAGCGAACGGGTGATGACGGTGCCGGCGTTGATGTTGTCGTTGGCCACGGTCAGCTTGGTCGGCTGCAGCGTGGCGGCCGCAAAATTCCACAGCGTGGCGCGCTGATCGCGGGTGTATTCGGCGTAGCGCACCTTGGTCACCAGCTCGGTGTTGCCCGAGAAGCGATGGGTGTGCTGGAGCATGCCGTAGTAGGCGCTGCCCTTGTTGAAGTCGCTGCTCATGCCGTAGTAGGCATCGGGGTCCAGCGAGCTGACCAGCGCGTTGGCCGCCGTGGCCGTGGCCGTCGGACGGATCCAGCGCACGCCGTAGTTGATGCCGTTGTCGTTCTGCAGGCCGTAGACGGTGACGCCGAATTCATCGTCTTCGTCGATGCCGAAGCGGTAGCTCGCGCCGATGCCGCGCTTGTCGATCTTGGAGCCGGCGCCGTTGCTGTCGGCCTTGTTGGCCATGGCGCTGACGCGGAAGGCCGCCGTCTCGCCGGTGCGCTTGTTGAAGTCGGCCACGGCGCGCAGCGAGTTGTGGCTGCCCATGCTCACGTCGATCTGGTTCTGGTCGGCCAGCACGGCCTGCTTGGTCGCCTGGTTGACGGCGCCGCCGGTGGAGCCGCGTCCGAACAGCAGCGAGGCCGAGCCGCGCAGCAGTTCAAGGCGGTCCAGGAAGAAGGTGTCACGGTCGTAGAAGGCCGGATCGCGCATGCCGTCGATGAAGACGTCGCCCGTGCCCTGCAGCGAGATGCCGTGGATCTTGATATCTTCCTCGCCGCCCTCGGCCGCCTGGAAGCTGATGCCGGAGGTGTTCTTCAGCACTTCCTTGACGCTGTTGAAGTTGCGGTCGTCCATCACCTTCTCGGTGACCACGGTCAGCGCCTGCGGAATGTCGCGGATCTCCTGCTTGCCCTTGCCGATGCGGGTCTCGGTGGCCTGGTAGTCGTCCTTGCCCTGCTTCTCGGCGCTGGCCTTGGCACGCACCACCGGCAGGGTGTTTTCGGCGGCGGGCGCCGGAGCGGGCGTAGATGCGGGTGCAGAGGCTGCACTGGCGGAGGGCGCTACCTGGGCCAGGGCGGCTGAGGCCAGGCCGAAGCCAGCGGCCAGGGCGCCCAGCGGCAGCAGCGCGCTGGGAATGGGGGACTTGTTGTTCTTGCGTGGCATGGAAACTCCTCGTTATTCAATAGGCATGGCTCTGCCCGCGGCGGCTCGAAACCGTCGTTAGGCATGGCTGGAAATGGGGGACTCTGGGGGGTCAGCGATCGACTTCGTACGACATCGGCGCGATGACCTCCCATTCGATGGGCTGACCGTTCTCGGTTTGCGCCACGAAGCGGGCGCTGAGCATGTCTTGCAGGGCCTGCTGGTCCAGGCGGGCAAAGCCCGAACTCTTGTGCAGAACGATGGCCTTGGGCTTGCCGCTCACATCGACCAGCACCCGCACTTGCACGATGCCCGACTCGCGCAGGCGGCGCGACATCAGCGGCACCGTCATGCGCGGCTCGCGCAGGTAGCGCACGGCGCTGGCCGGGATCTGCTTGACCGCGGGCGGTGCAGGCGGTGGCGCGGCAGCCACGGCAGGCGCCGAGGCCGGTTGTGGCTGTACGACCACCGGCGCAGGCGTCGCCACCGGCACGGCGGCCATCACCACCGGCGAGGGCGCGGGCGGCGCGGCCGTGGCAATCATCGGCACCTCGATCAGCACCGGCTTGATCTCGGCCAGCACCGGCGCGGGCGGCGGGGGCGGCAGCGGCTTGGCAGGCTGGACCTCGGCAATCAGGCGCACAACGACGGGCGCCACCTGCGCCACCATGCGGCGCACGCCGTGCATCTGCATCAAGCCCCAACCGAGGAGCAGGTGGGCCGCCAGCACCCCCACCGCCATCCAGCGGCGCGAGCCCTCTACGGCCTCGCCATAGATGGGCCGGGGCGCGAGCAGTGGCGCGGCCTTGGCACGCAGCACAGGCGCCGCCATGACGGCGGAACCGGGTTCAACAAAGGCAAGAGCGGGTTTCAAAGCGGACCAGGAGGCAGACCTGCTGCAAATCAGGCCGAAGATCGTAACACAAATGCGAACGATTCCTATTGCCATTTCTGATCCAGGTCAAACCTGCTCGCTGCTCCCGATGCGACCCGCCCTGGGCCACCTGTATGCTCGGCCCATGAAGACCCTGCTTCGTTGGTTCCTGCTGGCCGCCGCCCTGCTGCTGCTGGCGCATCTCTACCCCGGCGTCGAGGTCAAGAGCTTCGTCTCGGCCCTGATCGCAGCCCTGGTGCTGGGCCTGCTGAACACGCTGCTGCGGCCCATCCTGGTGCTGCTGACCCTGCCGGTCACCGTGCTGAGCCTCGGGCTCTTCCTGTTCGTGATCAATGCGCTGATGTTCTGGGCCGCCGCCAAGCTGCTGGACGGCTTCGCAGTCAGCGACTTTGGGGCTGCCCTGGTCGGCTCGCTGATCTACAGCCTGTGCGGCATGGTGATCGACGTGGCCATGGAACGGCTGTTCCCGGCTGTCGAGTAGAGCCCAAACTCAGGGCAGCTCGGCGCCGGGAGGCGCACCGCGCGGGTACATCTCGGCCATCAGCTGGCGGCGCTCGTACAGCAGCGTGCGCAAGCGGGCGTCAATGACCGAGGCCTCGATCTGGTCGGAGTCGCGGCTCTTCGATTGGCGCAGGCCGGAGCGAAGCCGGTCGATGGCGCCATTCAGATCACCCACTGCCGCCCGTGCCTCACCCTGCGCGCGCACGGCCCGCAGCGGCTGGTTCAGGCGCTCCCACAGCTGGGCCAGCTGATTCCAGGCCGTGGCATCGCGGTTGTTGACGGCGACAAAGGTCTGCAGCCCATCGGCCGCGTCGCGGGCCGAGCTGAGGTCCGGATCGACCATGCCGATCTTGGCTCGCTCGAACAGCATCACGCGGCCGCGCTCGCCATCGAGCCTCTTCAAGGCCGCCATGGCCGCGTCGGGCCGGCCACGCGCCACCGCCAGCTCGGCGGCCAGGTAGTGCAGGATGCGCATTCCGCGCATATCAGACCCGAGATTGCTGAGCTCAAGGTAAGCCGCCCCCAGCGCCGCCTCAGCCCGGTCGTAAGCACGCATCTTGATCGAGGCCAGTGCGCTGGCGTAGCGTGCGCCCAGTTGCTCGTAACTCTTACCGTCGATAGTGCGCGCGCCGGCATCGAGGTTCTGCAGCTTCGCCCAGGACTCGGCACGCGGGTCCATCAGCACGCGCGAGCGTGCCGCCATCAGCACATGCTCGGCGGCGCTGCGCGGCCGCTCCCAGCTGCCAGTGCCCAGGCGGGCGCGGGCATCGCCGATGCGCTCGCTGGTCAGCGGGTGGGTGCGCAGATAGGGGAAGGCGCCGGAGTCGTTCAGGTGATTGGCCTGCTCCAACCGCTCGAACATGCTGTACATGCCGGTGCCGGCGTAGCCCGCGTCGGTCAGCACGCCGAAGCCGATGCGGTCGGCCTCGCGCTCCATGTCACGCGAGAAGTTCAAGGACGCCTGCTGCGCCGCCGCCTGGCCACCGATCATGGCTGCATTGGCCACGTCCGGGCTGCCGCCTTTCACAGCCACCAGGAGGCCGGCCAGCATGGCCGCCGTGGCCAGCAGGCTGTTGCGCGACTCCTGCGTCACCGAGCGCGCAATGTGCCGCTGCGTCACGTGCGACAGCTCATGCGCCAGCACCGAGGCCAGCTCGTCGCGGCTGGCCGTCATAGCGATCAGGCCCAGGTGCACGCCCACGTAGCCGCCCGGCAGGGCGAAGGCATTGACGCTGCGGTCACGCACCAGGAAGGGCTCCCAGGCAAAACGGTCCTTGACGTCCTCACCCAGGTTGCCGAGCCGCGTCGAAGCGCCGACCAACGGCTGCCAGATGTTGCTGAGGTATTCGAACAGCAGCGGATCGTCGAGGTAGTCGGGATCGAGCTTGATCGAGCGCATCACCTGGTCGCCGATGCGGCGCTCGTTGCTGATGCTGAACTCGTCGGACACCACGTCGCCCAGCGAGGGCAGGTTCACCTGGGCCCGCAGCGGCGTTTGTGGCGCCAGCATCAGCAAGCTGCTCAAACAAGCCACGGCCAGGCGGCTGGGTCGGTTCAGGAGACGGGACATGGCATCGGCACCGGGGAACAAGGCCCCTATCATGGCAGAGACTCGGTATCAGGATTGTTTCCAGCCCATGAACTCCCCACTGACCCATTTCGACGCCCAAGGCCAGGCCCACATGGTCGATGTGGCGGCCAAGGCCGAGACCCACCGGGTGGCCGTGGCCGCCGGCCGCATCCGCATGCAGGCCGCGACGCTGGCCCTGATACAGAGCGGCACGGCCAAGAAGGGCGACGTGCTGGGCGTGGCCCGCATTGCCGCCATCCAGGCAGCCAAGCGCACCTCGGAGTTGATCCCGCTGTGCCATCCGCTGCCGATCACACGCGTGGCCGTGGACTTCGAGATCGACGAACCGGCCCTGGCCGTCATCTGCCGCGCCCAGGTCGAGACCCTGGGGCGCACCGGCGTCGAGATGGAAGCGCTGACCGCCGTGCAGATCGGCCTGCTCACCATTTACGACATGTGTAAAGCCGCCGACCGCGGCATGGTGATGGAGCAGATCCGCGTGCTGGAGAAGCAGGGCGGCAAGAGCGGCGAGTGGAAGGCACAGATATAGCTGGTGAGCAGGCCGATGTGCACGGCCGTCAGCGCTTCCATCTCGACGCCGGTGTAGCCCTTCAAAGCTGCTGAAAATCCCGGGTGAGTGCCCGATTGGGCCGTTGGAGTGGATCACCATTGGATCAACGGTGTCAACGCCCCGGACCGGCGTTGATCACAGCCAAGTGGGCTCAAGCGGCCAACCCCGTCTCGTGTCTACAGAGAGGGCGCGCTAGTCTTGTCCCGAACGGCCTCCGATGGCGTAAGCCCAAGCCTCAGAACCCGATACTTGAGCGTGCTCGGCGCCATGTGAAACGCCTTGGCGGCGGAGGTCCAAGAGGGATATTGGCGGCCATCGATTTGCACTGGGCACCCGTGAACCGACTCGACTCCGGCGCGCTTGTCGATCCATTGCCAATTCAAAGGGCCCCAGGGCAAGCGACTGTCGATCCTAAAAAGCGCCCTGCCGGGCGGCACGGGCGAAACGTCTGTCTTGAATTGTTCATACGACGCCCCCCACGCCTCGTCAACGCTTGCCGAGCAACGCTTCAGAATGCCCTTCCAAACACGGAAGAGCTTGGTCCCAGCATCCGGGTGCCTGCTGTGTACACGAGCGCTCGATGGAAGTGGGCGCCCGGACGTCAGGCGGGCTTCGACGACGTGGGGAGCGAGCCCATGGACCTCGCCCAGGCACCGCGCCGCCAGCTTCTTCGAGGGGAATACTTCGCCGCCGAACTCGAAAGGCTTGCCTCGAGAGCCGCCAAGCCCCCCGGCGGGCGCCGTATTTAGGCCACCTGGTCCGCGCGCCGCCAGCGCCTCGACCCAATGGCGTTCTCGGGCACGCAGTTCCTCGGGGCTGCTCAGGCCATCCTCAAGCACGACAACAGTAAATCCCTCTGGGCCGTCAAGGCGGATCGCTTGTGCAAGCTTGGTCGAGCTCCCCGCCCTCGCTCGTGAGCAATGCATTGCCCAGCGTTGTCGAATGTCCAAAGTCGTCAAACCCACGTACTTGAGCCCTGTCGACAGCTGCAGTACGAGGTAGACGCGCCCCTTGCCAGTCCCAACATGAACTGGCACCTCCAAGGCATCGTCCATGGCCCACCCCCGCCTCAGTCTGTTCCACACCACTTCACGCTGGTGGTACCGCCCAACTGCCTTGAGGAACGAGGTGACGCTCAAGAACTCACGACCCTGGAGTCCTTGGAAAATCTCCCCTTCATAGATGAATGCACGACGGCGCCCACCTCCGTAGTGCGTTTGCCAATCAGCCTGCTTCAGCATGGCAGCAGCTGACAGTGCATTTCGGTCGAGCAACGCGCGGCCGCCGACGCTCTGGACCCGGGAGCGAAAGGTCGCATACGACACCCCCGGTTTTTGCAATGCGTTGTAGAACGGCAATAGGTCCACGACGTCACACTCGACGTGCGCCCGCGTCCTGCGAGGACAGTACTTGCGCCGGTACTCGGGCGAAGAAAGCGTCAGTGCATCACCGAAAGACTGGGCATCCAATGCGCCACGTCGGCGGAGACGCCGTACTCGCTCTAACAGCCGTTCAAGGCCAACACCTCCCAATCCTGCTATGGCTGAATACGACGCGGCGCCAGGCTCTACGGCCGGCACGCCAAGGAGCAAGTCAGATGCCCCGCTGGCTAAAGATGTACCCACTTCAGTCGTCAAGATGCAGCTCCCTTTCCACGCACCTGCGAGGTCGCAGGGCTTTCGGCAAAGGCATCCTGATCTCGGGCAGCACCGACAGCCAGAGCGCTTTCAACAATGGAATTTCGCCACTAAGCTAGCCAACTGAGGCCGCAAGAGCTATCGAAACAGTCAGTGCTGACTGTCGGCAACTAGCCGGAGCAAGCGCCTAGGCGCTACTTGCGCCAGATCTTCGCGAGCTGACTCTTATGCCGCCGCCTCATCAGCTGAATCTCAGCCTTCGATACTCCACGCGCAGCCAGTTGCGCAATCTGAAATGCTGAAAGGCTGCTATGGGCGCTAGGGTCGACCGTAGTTGGGAACTCATTGCCCTGCGGCTTCCTTGCGCCTTGCGTTGCAGGCAAGTTGGTGGGCACGGGGCGAGCTTGCACTTCTGCCTCGGCAAGCCTTAGTGCAACCATCGGCCCTGCCGCCTTCACCTTCGTCGACTTCCGCTCAAGTGGCCGTCGACTCTTGTATTCCACCGGGGCGGTAGGTGTTCGGCACGGTGTAGCTATCGCTCCGCTGCCAGTGCCATGCACTCCCACTCTCTTCTCGATACCCGGCTCCATAGAACGCGCCACCCCAGCCGCAGCTGCAATTGGCGGGGTGATTCCAAGCGTTGCAACTCATAAAGCCCCCCTGGACTGAACGAAGTCTCTGACGAGCCGACAGGCACTAGCGACCGTGGCGCGAGCCGGCTGCGGCTGCCGACGCACCGCTGTGTGGGGGAACCCCTCAACTAGGAAATGGCTCGGCGATTTAAAGGGCAGCCCAATAAGGGATTGCGTGCGAAAGCGCCCCCAATTCCTACACGCATGGACCCAGTGAAGAAAGGTTGGCCGCACAGAGCGTGCCGGCCTCTAGTATCCGTTTATGGGCTCGACGCCGCCCGCACCCGCTAGTCAATAAGTTTAATGGGCAAGCCGTCGCCACAGCGACCCAGTCCTTAGGGGGCTGATGGCCGGTCAGGCCAAATCAATCTGGAGGCTGGTGCGAATGGCCCTGACTGGATCCCATCCAGGCCGCCAAGCTCTCTGGCGCTAGCTGTAGTAGCCCCAAGCTACAGCGCAAAGAATGAGCCCCAACGCAAACCAGCGGCCAAAGCCACGCTGCGGTTTGGGATGTAGTTCGAAGTCCCTTGCAGGACTTATCGCGATCGGAAGGCTATCGGCTGATGGCGCCCTCTGGCGTTCAGCAACCGAAATGCTCTGATTGCCTGTGGGCGAGACTGACTCAGTCCCATGAAGGCGCGCCGGTCGCCGCTTAGGTCCATGCTCCTTACCAATCAGGCTGAGGCCCATTCCTAGGCCGATGAACGTTGAGATTGCATCAACCAATGCATAGTTGGAACTACCAACAGCGAACGCGACATATAGGACTGCGAGTGCGGAAAGCCAAGTTAACAGTCGACTCTTGGTCAGCAGAGCAATGCCTAGAACCGCCAGCAGGTGAAGTGATGCAATGGTCGTTGCCATTTCCTAGCGTCCTCGCTGTTGAGTGGCATTCAAAACAGCCCGCATTCAGTCGTCCTTCACTCGTTCAATGAGCGACACACAACTTGCCATAACCGCTCAGCGTTCACATATTTGGTAGGTCTGATGTTCGAATTCCCAACGCACGATCGCAGTCTACGGCTTGGTTTATGGCACGCTGAAACTGGCCTTGATCCTTTGATTGAATAGCCCGCCTCAGCATTGTTTCCAGCTTGACTGCGGCGCGCTTGTTCTTCTCCAAATTGGACTCGAAGACCTGCTTGAATACCGCATTATTTTGATTGGCTTGTACGTAGCCAGCCGCCCACCCGATCCTCGGTTGACCAAAATGGAAGAGGCTCTGGTGCGGGAGGTCTCGACCAAGCTCGGTGATCGGTGCATAGACAAAGAAGCAGCGCGAGACCGTCTCAAATGAAGGGGTCGCCATTTGCGCTCGGGCGGCTAACGGAAGAAGCGCCGCGATGACAAACGTCAGTCTAAGAATTCGCATCGCCCACCTCTGAAGCTAATGTCTAAGCCTGAGTCTAGACGCTAACCAACTGCGGCACCGGCGCCAGTCGAGGACCCGTTCCACCATGGTCATCCGCTTCAATCACGGTGACTCAGGTTCGCGAAATCCCACAGGTCCGTTTGCTTGGCCTCTTGCCACGAGAACGCGTTACCCGGCACTACCTCGCTGAGATCTTGGAAGACATCGCGAGCAGGCTCACTGACCTGCTCGGCTTAATCGAGACAGTAATTCCTAGAAGACGGCGGGTTGCAGGTCTTGGCGGAGTTGCTGCTTGAACTCCACCGGGGTCAAGTATTGCAGGCTGCTGTGCGGGCGGACCTCGTTGTAGTGCTGACGCCAGGTTTCGATGACGACGCTGGCCTCGCGTCGTGAGCGAAACCATTCGATGGACAGGCACTCGTCGCGGAACTTGCCGTTGAAGCTTTCGTCGGTGCCGTTCTGCCAGGGCTTCCCAGGATCGTTGAGCACCGTGGCAATGCCAGCGCTGGCGATCCAGTCCAGGATGGCCAGGCTGACGAACTCGGGGCCGTTGTCCGAGCGCATGAACAGCGGTGCGCCGTGCAGGCTCACCAGCCGCGACAGCACCTCGATGACGCGCTTGGAACGGATCGAACCCGCCACGTCGATGGCCAGGCACTCGCGGGTGAACTCGTCCACCACGGTCAGACACTTGAACTGCTGGCCGTTGGCCGTGGTGTCGAAGACGAAGTCGTAGGCCCAGACCATGTTGGCCTTGAAGGGCGTATGGATACGAGGCCGCACCGATGCAATGCGCTTGCGAGGCCGCTTTCGAGGCACCAGTAGGCCCGCCTGGCGCCACAGCCGATGCGTGCGCGACCAGCTCAGCTCAAAGCCCCTGCGCCGCAGGAACACGCGGATGCGACGGTAGCCGTAGCGCGGGTACTGGGCCGAGAGTTCCTTCATCGCCTCGATCACCGGCGCATCCTTGGCCGGCAGGCGCGGTTGGTAGCTGGGCGTCGCCCTGGACATGCCGATCAGCCCGCAGGCCCGACGCAGACTCAGGCCCCGCTCGCGAGCGAGGGCGATCTGAGCACGCCGAGCCAGCGGGCTCACCATTCTTTTGCGTTGATCTCTTTCAGGATCGCGTTGTCCAGCGTGGCCTCGGCCAGCAACTTCTTCAGCCGGCTGTTCTCAAGCTCCAGCGCCTTGAGCCGCTTGACGTCAGCGACCTCCAGTTGGCCGAAGTGCTTGCGCCAGGCGTAGACCGTGGGCTCGCTCACCTTGTACTTCTTGGCGGCTTCGGCCACCGTCGTGCGGTCCGCCTCGCGCAGGATCGCGACCATCTGCTCTTCCGTGAATCGACTCTTTCTCATGGGCTCCTCGGGGGATGGAGCCATCTTCTCTTGGAATCAGTGTCTCGGAGAATCCGGGCAGGTCATCACCATGAAGTGGTTCGTCCAGGTCCTTTGGGTTGCACATTGAAATGCCTCCTGTACATGTTCTTAACAACACCCAGATGCTCCGCCTTAAGTGGCGGGGCGTTCCGAGCTGCAGGCTGGGTATCGGATGCAGTGGCGGAGCGCTTCAACGCGCTGATGGAATTGCATCAGATCGATGCGCGCTCGACCATCCTTGCTCCTTTTGACCGCTAAATGCCGCTGAACTACGCGGCGGATGAGCGTCGACGAAAAGCCTGCCACACGGTTTGTCATATGGTTGACTTCGTTGGCGTTCTCTTCGCGGCATTGTGAGTGGCGAACGCCGCTAATTCGATCCGACCAGCATGCCAGGATCCGACTCCAGCGAGACCTTGCGGACGACGTAGAGCTGGCCGATATGAGACTCCAAGTCTCGTCGCAGATCCTCGAGGCTCGCCGCGCTGGGCTCGACCTCACCCCCTCCTGCACTTACCACTTCGGACTGCCCGAAGGTCATTTCGACTTCGATCGTCGCAATAGCTCGAAACGTGTAGTCCATGGCATCCGTCCGGTTGTTAAGTTTGCTCGGCCCTGCCGCTGCTTATGACTGCGTGTTCGCGTCGACGAAGGCGCGGCGATACGCCCCCTCGAGCTCACGAAGCGCAACGAGCGCCTTCTCTGCGCCGGCAGCGTCTGCACCAAACGACCCGGTGGAAGGGGCGAGGGCTGGAACGGCAATAGACACTGAGACCGACTTTCCAGCAGGCTCCAATCGCATGATCGGACTCAGGTGTGGTTTCACCCGCTGTTGAATGTCATCGAAGCGGTCCGCTTGCCCGTCAAAGAACAGCTTTGCGAAGCCTGAGGTAGTTTGATGCACCAGCTGAACATCGTTGGGAAATCCGGCCGGCCGGAAGTACATCCATGTGTTGCCGGCGGCACGCTCGCCTGGCTCACGGACACCAAGCTCTGGGAACGAGGTCCGCGCATACTCGCCGTATGCCTTGAAGTAGTCTGTGACTTCACGGCTCAACACGCGAACTGGACGGCGACGATTCTGCTCGATCGCCTCGTTGATGACTTGCGCTTTGTAGGCAAAGCGCCTGTCACGAGTTCGACGGCAAGAGAAGTAGGCCATCAACTCCTCGTAGCTGATCTCATAGTCATATCCACCAGGGTGCTTCTCTGAGCTCAGGTACCGCGCGGGCGCGATAACGACCGAGCGATGCTCAGCCCAATCTTCTGAAGCCTGGCCCGCATCGCCCCGCATGCGGTAGCGTGCGGCCTGCTCGGGCTGCGCAATTGCATCAATCTTGTTCTCAAGAAGCAGCGCTCGACGAGTGCCGTCGTGGGAGATGAACACGAACACCGCATCAGACTCACCCAAACTGCCACTCGTTACGGAGTGCCAAGCCCCGACTGAACTCGAGAACTTTTTGAGGCCCCAGGTCCGGGCGACGAGCCAGTCTGCGAACTCGTCGCTCGAACTTAGCTCTTCCACAATCAGAAGGTCTACATCACGCTCCTGGATCGAGGCATGGTAGGCAAGGTTCAAGATTGACATGAGTTCGCCGTTCTCGGTTTGAATGATTGGGGTGGCCAGTCAAGCAGCCACTGCCGACCTGAATGCTCGCTGCTCAGTGGCTCATGGCGTGAGCTAGTTTTTCGAGGAGATACATGCCTGCACTTTTTGGATCAACGATCTAGCGACGCGCTCTGCGGCATCAACGCCGTCGGCCAACTCATCTGCCAGCCGCATCGCATTGATCCGCTCACCAGAGGCCGACGCAGCCGCAAATTCAGTTCCCAGCGCCGCACAAATGCGAGGTCGATCTTCAGTAGGCACTTGCTGAGGCTTCCAAAGCAAAGTGACCCTGAACTTTGGCTTGCCTGTGGCCTCCGAGTTCACATGCCTGATCCGCAGGTACAGAGGCCAGTAGTCATCGACCTGGGGGATGATCGTGTCGAAGGGAAGCCGATAGCCTGTCCATACACGGCCCACGTCGATCAGCTCGTCGTCGTGATCCAGTATTGGGTAGCCCTCAGTTAGCTTGCCATGCAGCAGTTGTAGCGCCGGCAGGTCAATCAACCTGTCCAGGGCCTCAGCGTGCTGCATGTAGAGCCGCAGGAGCTGTCCATCGGTGTTGTCAGCGCGCATGAGGTTGGGCGTCCACAGCTCAGGGCGGGTCAGCTCCTGTGCCACACGCTTGATTTCTTGCACCACTGATGGGAATTCGATGGCCAGTTCCTGGGCTTTGCGGGATATCTGTCGCTCCTCGTCTGACTCGTAGCCAGACTGTGCGCGGCAGTAAGACAGGAGCAGCGCTGCCCCCTGGTTCCCGCGTTGCACCGCCAGTTCGGCTCGCTGCGCGCCAGGCTTCAGCCAGCCGTAGTCAAGATGAGCCCATCGCGGGTCGAATTCGTCGTCTGTGGATTCCAGTTCCTCGTCTGATTCAGGGTCCCAGTTGCGGTCCATCGCCACGAACGCGACATGGAAATCCTTGAAAGCCGCTTTGGACAGTAGCGCCTTTTGCACCCCCTCGACGTACTCCTTGAGCTGTCCTGGTCTGAAGCGCGCTCCCGCCTTGTTCTCGATCACCACAAGAATCCGGTTGTCCGGGTCAATGACTACAAGATCCAGACGGCGGCCCGCGCTGGATGCGGCAGCCTTGGGAAGCGTGTACTCGCGGAGGCAAAACGCACCCGCGAAGCTGGCAGTCAGGATTCGCGCAGGTGTCCAGGCACGCACGAAGTCTCTTGTCAGGCCGCGGCCAAAGATGCGATCCCCGGCTTCACTCGAGGTTGACTGTTTGAAGACGGCGAGCAAGAAGTCCTTCAGGATCGCGTCACCCTGACCGTGCCCCTCTCTCGCGTTGAAGCACCATGCCAAAAGGTCAGAGTGCTGGTTCTCGCGGGGCGTGAGCAGGTCCAAGATGTCATTGCTGCTCTTGACCCTTTCAAGCAGGTCGACAAGCGTGGGGGATGAGCAAAACTTAAGGAGCTCGTTGTTCATTCGGTCTAAGGGCGTGCCAATTTTGGATGAATGTCTTGTTTGGCGGCCAGCTTCAGGATGACCATGCAGTCCTTAAGAATCGCAAGCGGCGATCTCAGCGGACTTCGGCGAAGTCAGCCACCTTGAGGTCGCCACAACCATTCAACATGTCTGACGCCAGTGCTCGTTTCTTGCTCAGCAACTTGTCCAGGGTGACATCGAAGCTCACGAGCTTGTCGCTCACCACCCCTGGGTAATAAACCGTGACCACCCGCGATTGGCCGATCCGATAAGCCCGGGCCGTCGCTTGGTCCTCCTTGGCAGGATTCCAGGTGCGAGTGAAGTGCACGACGTGATTCGCGGCCTGGATATTCACGCCAAAGCCCACCGCCAACGGCGACAGGATGATCGCGTTGAAGCCCGCCTTGCGCTGAAATGCATCGATCAGCTTCTGACGCCCCTCAGTCGACTTGGGATCGGCGGAGGTGTCGCCATTGACGATGCTCGGCGCGAACCCGAAAAACGCGGCAACGACCCGCTGCAGCATCAATTGCAGTTCGCGGAACTCGCAAAAGATGATGACCTTGTGCTCCTGCTCAGGTTGCCCTGCAAGCGTCTTGAGCCGGTCGACCAGCCAACCCAGCTTGGGCGACTCGTGCACCAAACGTTGAATGGCAATGGCGCGGGTGTCTGGCTCGGCATGGCCGTGCGGGTCTGAGCAGATCTGACGAATCGCCATCAATGCCTGAAGCTGGGCGGCTGGATTTGTCGCACGCTCCTGATTAAGAATTCTCAGCGCCGCGTCGTAGAGCCCGTGCTGGTACGTTGACATGGGCAACGACTTGCACGCCGTGTCTTCAATCGGGACCGGCAAGTCCGTGGCAACTTCGGTCTTCTTACGGTGCAGGATCTGGGGCTGGATGATGGCTCGAAGTTCTTCCACCCTGGCCTTCTGTTCCGGCGTCTTAGCTTCGATTGGCTGCCGGTAGGTTCGGGAAAATTGATTCAACGCACCGAGCATGCCTGGCTGAACGTAGTCGAACAGACACCACAAGTCCGCCAATGAGTTCTCGACGGGCGTGCCCGTGCAAGCTATTCGGAAACGCACCTTCTGCTTCTTCGCCGAACGGGTCACCATCGCAGCCGGCGTCTTGATCTTCTGCGCCTCGTCACACACCATGACTGACCACTGCTGACTGGCTAGCGCAAACTCCAGGTCGCGCATCGTTTCATAGGTCGTCAACACCAGCTTCGCGCCACCGATCCAGTTTTTCTTCAGCAAGCGGGTCACCCCCAGCTGCTTCAGCTCGGCGTCCAGCTCATGCTTCCCAACCCGAAGCCGGGCCAGCGCATCCCCATACAGAGTGAGCAGGGGCAAGGCACCGGGCATGAAAAAACGCTCAAGCTCGCTGCGCCAGTTGTCGAGCAGCGCCACTGGTGCGACCAGAAGCGCAGGCGGCAGGCTCGGGTCTCGCTCAAAACAGCTGGCCAGAAAGGTCAACAGCTGCAGCGTCTTCCCAAGACCCATGTCGTCAGCGAGCACAGTTCCCCGGCATTGGGTCGGGGAGGCGTCCCAGAGGTGCTGAAGCCAGGCCACACCCACCAACTGGTGCGGCTTCAACGCAACTTCCGGTTTGAGGCATCGAGGCAATCGGGCCGCCGCGCCATCCGGCATCTGGAGCGCCACCGCACGGAACTCGTTGTAGTCCACGTCCTCCAGGTTGCGCTTGATGATGAGGCGCTTCTTCGCTACCCCAATTCCCGGCGCAGCTTCCGGCACGAACTTGTTGCGGCGCAGGTCTTGTGCTGCCTTCTTCAGCGCCTCGACCGCCTGTCGGGCCTCCTTGATTGGCACGGGGACCTGGAGGCCAGGCAAGCACACGTCCGGCCGACCGGCTTTCTCCGCGCGGTTCACTGCCTGCTCGAGCGATGGAATTTCTACAAGCTCTACAGGCAGTATCGTCGGCGGTGCATCGGCACCGTGCTCAACGCGAATGCCCACGGCGACGTTACCCTCGAACCACCCGTGGCCTGAATCATTCCTGGCGATGACCGGGGTGACAAAGGATTTTTCTATCCCGATGTCCTCGATACGCGCCGAGTAGTGACTGAGGTCCAGCACCTCGTCAGCTGTCCACAACGACGGGCTTGACCATTCGCGGAGCCAAGACTGAAGCAAAGCCAGGTGGTCCGCTGAGTCGCCGATGATCTCAAGCTCACGCCCGCGCCAGGTGACGCACTGAGCGCCCGCCTGAATGCAGCGCTCCAAGTGATCAACAAACCCAGCCAAGTCAGCTGGCGAATCGATCCAAGTCGGCTCAGAGGGAATGCCCAGGCTGCCAAGCGTCTCCACCAGCAGCGCTACCCGCTGGACCTCGCCTCGATCACCGCGTTCCACGTGCGGCGTGAAGCGAGTGAATTCGATGCCTGCCGTCGCGCGTGCCTCCTCGAATTCATGCTGATCGATCACCGCTTCGGCGTCCCCTCCGAGGATGGCGTATGGGTTGCGCACGAAGGCTTGGGCCCGCGGGCCGGCCACACGGCGTCCGGGCATTCGCTTGATCTCGGCGAGCACTGACTTGACCTCAGGAGAGACGACGACTCGCACCAGAGAAGCGCCATCAGGCACGTCGTAGCTGTCCTGTAAAGGCAGGCGATCGAAGAGGCTCAGCCACTGCGCCGGCTCTTCATCGAAACTCGGTGCGACCTCTACCACCCGACCCTCGGCTTCACCACGGCTGCTCATCGCCAGGCGCAAGCGCTCGGGTGTCAAGACCACAGTCCGATCTACATAGTCTGAGACTGCACAGCCGCTGACCTTGGCCAGCTTGCGCATTCGTCCAAAGGCTTGTTCCTTGAACGACAGGCTCCGTTCGGCAGCCGGGTAGGCATGAAAGCGAGTCAGCTCATCCAGCAATTCATTCAATGCGCCTGGCAGGAGATGTACCTGCTCGCCGATCTTCAGTACACGACCTTCGAGTCGGGGCGCCGGCTGCATCGGACGTCCCGTCGGGTCCAGCCAGCCGTCAAGGAAGATCCCAAAATCTGTGTCCATCAAAGCGCCTCGGCTCGTCAACCGAGGTCTGACCTCGGTTTCGGCCGGGATGGACAAGGCATCACGGAAGTTCGTCAGCTCCGGGTGGTTCAGCAGCGCATAGACGTCCGCCCAGGGCAGCAGAAATTCAGTCTCCAGCCGGCTACCAAGCCCTTCCAGAAACACCTGCTGAAGCCGCGCGCCCAGGTCCGCCGCGTCGCCGTAGTCATAGGGCATCGCGAGCCATTGAGCAGTCGATTCTGCTGGCGAGTTGTAGTGAATTCCGGCTTCATCGAACCGAACTGCAGGGCTCTGGACCTTGGTCTCAGCCTTGCCAAACAAGCGATCAAACATGCTTACCTTCGTCCTTGAGCCAGAGCCCCTTGCCCTCGGCATACTGGAAGCCCTGCGACTCAAGCTGTTTCGCGAAGCGCTCGAACTTGCTGCGATCGGGCATCAAAACCCAGAGCGCACCACCCTTGTCACGCCGGTCCTCCAGGCCAAGGCCCACGGTCCTGCAGTACGCAGCGATCTGCATCTGGTCGAACGTCGACAACTTGCTCTTCGCTGCCGCCGGTGATGGCGCGAAAGGCGACCATCGGTCGGCAATAGGCTGCTTGGGCGCCGGCGGCGCAGGCTTGTGATCCACACGCGGCGCAGCGGGCGGTGCGCTGGGCTGCAAAGTGCCCTTGGACAATGGCACATTGCTGAGCAGCCGGCGAAGCTCGGAATCAAACTTGAACTCCCAAGTCGACATGTGCGAAAGACGAGTCGCGCCAGATCTTTGCTTCAGCGCATGGATGGAGAAGGTTCTAGCCTGCAGATCGGACTTGAAGTCCGCAGCCGCGAACACGTAGCAGGCGTTACCTGTCACGCCGAATTCGATCACCAGGAGCTGTCCAATACGCATGACGAAGGCGTTGTTCGAGCCGTTGGGGTCCTGCAGCACTCGCTCACGGCCTTCCATGCGCTTGCGCAATTCCCTGAATGCTGTCGTCGGGTTGTGCCGGGCATCGGTGCCCAGGACAAACCACATGTCGGTAATCTGTGGCTCCCACTTCAGCCAGTAGTTCAGCCGTCGAAGGTCAGCCCCACCATCCTGCGCCAAGAGTTCGAAGAAGTCCTTAATCAGGCGGCGCTTCAGCCACCCTTCGATCATCTGTCGGGCCGCTTCATCGTTGACATGTGCAGCCCAGGCCGAGCGACTCAGCCAGGGGTTGCCAATGCGTGCCAGACTGGTGTCGCGAAGGTCGGCGTGTTCGGGCTTGTCCTCGCAGCGGGCATAGCGCGAAACGGTCAGCGCGGTCGCCTTGGTCCCCAGCGTCGACGGCAGGCGCAGATCCAGCCTCTCGTTGACCAAGTCCAGCACGCCAGTCAGACCTCGCTTGAAGGCTGGGTCGGACCCGGCGCAAACGAGATCAACGTAGGCCATCAATGCGTCGTCCCATACCCATGAGCTGCTGGCGATGCCCAGCCCTTCGCACACGGCGCGCAGGCCGCTGGTATCACCGTTCAGCAATGCATTGGCGTAGGGGGCACAGGGCTCGTCACCCAGCAGATTGCGGTGCTCAGCGAGCAGCTCGACCCATGGAGGAGGCTCACCACGCTGCCGGGCGCTCTTGCGAACCCCATCGAGTCTGCTGCCCAGGAAGCCACGCAGCCGCCCCCAGTTGTCTGGCCCGAACTCCGTTTGCACGGCGTACTTCTCGTAGCCGAAGTACGCGTTGAGCAAGCCCTGGTAGCAGCGCCTGAATTGCTTGGCCTGCGCCTCGCGGACTTCAACCAACTGCAGCAGCTTGTCAAACAGCGGCGGCCGATCAATCAGCCGGGAACTGCCTTGGCCCAGGGGGACCGTGGCGCCGTAGCAGAGGTACTTGAGTTCAGTGAAATTCGGCACCGTCTGCGTCTGCGCAAACTGCCTCAGTGAGTGCTGAAGCCTGTCCAAGCTGGGCTTGCCATCATCGCTTGACGACAAGTCATGCCGGATCTGCCGCAGCGCCTTGCTCATCGCCTGCGGGTCTCCCCAGACCGGCGCATGAAAGACATGCTTGGGGTCCAGTCCTTCGCGCAGCCGGCTGCGCAGCTCGTCTAGCGATCGCGAACTTGGCATGGCTCGTTGACGTTCAGTGCGGCGCTCAGCGTCGCGTCATCGACGTTCTGATGTGGATGTGTCTGCTCGTCCGCAAGCTCCTGCCGAGTCTTGAATTCCAGCTTGAACTCGATACGCCGGCTGGCATCGCCAGGCCGCAAAGAGTTGAAGGACGCACCTCCAACGAAGAATTTCGTTGCTATCAGCTTGCGATCGTCAACGGACAGCGTTTGAGTCGGGTCCGGTGCCGCATGCAGCAACTCGCATAGCACGCGACCGCTGCGCTCCAGGCTCAGATTGAGATTGAACAAATAGGAGCCCGTCTGGCTGGCGTAACCCTCCACCACCGCCCGCTTGAACCAGCGCTTGCCCGCGTCGGAATCGCGAAGCTTGTCCAGCAGCGTGGGAGTGAACTTGCGTAGCACCTCTCGCTGAGCGATCGACAAGGTGTTCTGCCCCTCACGCTCAAAGGTGCCACGGGGGCCGAAGTCGATGGTGTTGCCGATCACTCGTATGCCCTCGAACTCCTTGCGGGTCAGGACCTCGCGCAGATCCACCATCAGTGCTTCGATGGCATCGGCACGACTGCGCTCCTCTCGTTCAGCGTCCGACACCTTCTTAGTCACCGCCAGCAGCGCCACGCTCATTGCCACGAGGAACAGCACCATCAGCGCCGACATCAGATCGGAAAACGAGATCCAGAACGGCCTTTCACCCTCTTCTCGGGCGCGCTTGCGCGCCGTGGCTTGCATGCCAATCATGGTTCAACTTCTCCCTGATCAATGCTACTGCGGTATGCCATCGACCACGTCGCCCAGATCCTGGATTGCGCCCTTGAGCAATCCCGTCGCCTGGGCCAGTTCCTGATGGAAAGCGCGATTGCCCTCGCGCAAGGTGGTCTCCATGTGCTTCGCGAACTCAGCGTGTGCCGTCCCCAGCACTTCGGACACCGAGGCCAGGTACTGATCGGCTTGCCCTGCTGCCGAGCCCAGCGTCTCACTCGCGGCTCGCAGCTGCTGGACCAGTTGCGCCGTCATTGAGCCCTCGCGCTTGGCGGTTTCAATGGTGGCACGCAGGTCCTGCACCATAGAGGCCAGCGCGTCGCGGACGGCGCGCTGCTCGCCCAGGGCCTGCTGCGTTGCCGTCAGTGCGGTACCCAACACGCCACTGGCAGCGTTGAGCTTGTCTGCCGAGCCGCTCAGCCCGCCAGAGGCGCTACGCATCTCGTCCAGGTTGCTGCTGAGCGTGTTGCTCGCCTGGAAAAGCCGTTCGGCACCCATCCCCATCCGGTCGATGTTCTCGTGCGTGGCGGTCTTCATGCGATCCACGGCCTCGCGCATCGCTGCAGCAGCCGCCTCAACCGTGGCGGACAGCCCGCCCACCGCCTCGGCCTGTGCGCCCAACAGCTCGCTGGTGTCGCGCGCCATGGCAGCCTGGCGAGCGCTGAATTCGGCCCCCGCCGCATGGCTCTGCTGCTGCAGTTGCTTGACGAGAGCACTGGTGCTGTCGCCCAGCTCCCTCATCATGCCCATGGCCAAGTCGGCAGACTCACTTTGCCCCTGCGCCACGCTGGTCTTGAGCTGCTCGATGAACGCACGCATCTGCTCATTGGCCTCGGCCTGCCGCGCCTGCATCTGCTTGAGGCTCTCATCCATGCGCAGAGCCATCCCCTCGACCGCGCCGGTCCCCGCCTGCTGGATCTGCGCCGCGAGCGCCTCAAAGCGCTGCGAAGCCGTTTGTATCGTTGCAGCGGTCTGCCCAAGCATCTCGTTCATGCCGCGCATCTGGCCGCCGAACATGGTCTCCATCTGCTGCGTGAAGCCGGCGAGCACATCGGTCAGCAGCTTGTTGACCGCGTCCCCCTGATTGCCACTCACGCTTTGCACCGCATCTGAGATGCGCGCGAGTGGTTCCTTGAGACCTTCACTGAGGCTGCCGGTGATAGTTTCGCCGAGCTGGCTGCTCGTGGCGCTCATCGTGGCGATCTGCTGCTGGGTCAATTCAGTCAGCACCTGCTTTAGGTCCGTGACCAACGACTCCTTCATTTGCATGGCCTGCGTAGCCGAGGTCTCGCTTGCCTCGACCAGCCGGAGGAGGTACTCCTCACCTGCGCCTGAATCGAACAGGCTGTCGATCACGCTGCACAACCGTTCCAGCTGGGTGTAGCGGCCGTTGATCATCAGCTTCTCGACCGTGGTCACCAGCATGGCCAGGAAGATCGCCGCGCCCGAGACAACGAAGGCACCGCCCACGCTGTCCACGAGGCTCTTGAGGCCGGCCCGCACCTTGCCAGCATCGTCCGACACGTCAAACCCACTCAGCCCGAGGATGAGGCCGGTAAAGGTGCCAATGATGCCCAGGCCCGTCAGGATGCCGGGAAGGTGCTTGTAGAACTCGGTGCGCAGCGGTGCATCAACCAGACTCTGCTCGGTGAAGAAGGCATTGGCCTGCGCGGTCTGGCGCCAGCGCACCACCTCCATCATGCCCATGGCATTGGCTCGCTTCTGCGCGTGCAGGGTGTCGCGGAACTCGCTCCAGCAGTGCTGCAGCGCAGGCGCGCTCATTACCTCACGCTCGATCTGGTCCAGGTCCAGCACGGGCCCGGACGCCTTGATCGCAGACAGGCGATCGATGGCCAACGCCAGTTGCCTGCGCACCCGCCAGGCGGGTACCAGGAACTGGATCAGGAAGAAAACAGCTGCCAGTGCCAGCAGCCCCCCTACGCCCCAGTGCACGATCGTGCCCAGGACTTCTTTGTTTTCAAACATGCTGATCAATCTCGCTCAGAAAGGTGGAACAAAGGATCAGGTCGCGCGGGCAGCCCTCCCGCGCTGGATCTTGGGCGCTGCCGCGCGTGATGCGGCAAGCCGCTTCAGCAGCTCGCTAGCGGGTTCGTCGTTGGGGTCTTGGGGCACCAGTTCGCCTCGGAACGCCTTGGCCAGCAGGGCAGGGGTCAGGCGTTGCGCGGCGGTCTGGGCGGCTTGAAGGCGGGCTTCCAAGCGGTCGGCGTAGGCGAAGAGGAGTTCGACGCGGCGGACGATTTCTACCTGTTCATCGCGTGGAGGAAGCGGTATCGGAAACGTCTTGAACATTGACAAGTCGATGCGAAGCCGCGTGACACCGAAGCAGAGTGCTTCAACGATCTTTCTAGAGTTTGGCGAGTTGAAGAAGTGCATGAGATAGCGTGAATCAGCCGCGTTCGGGTTCACGCTCATCTTCATCACATCTGGGGTGACCATCGCCGCTCCAACACCTTCGGGATAGATGCACGCAGTTCCGGGCGGGTCACCAAGTTTCGTGACCAATAGCTCCCCTCCATATACCGAGTACGGTTGATGGTGCTCTCTCCATACTTCCGTTGCCATGAACCCCGGCTTTCGGGTCGAGTAGTAGCCCTCACCGATGTGCCTCAGAAAAATGATCGGCACACCCTCGTCACGGAAGTCCTTGGCCTTAAAGATCGTTCCAAACGGCCCAGCGCAAATCGCGTTTGAGTCATGCTCGGCCAGTTCATGATTGAGTACCCATGCCCAAGAATTCGGCAGCTCGTACAACACCTCACGGCTAACCCGTGCCGCTTCACCTCGAACCCTTACGCGGCCAGATTGGCCTTGGAGAATTTCGTCCAGCGCGTGCCTCGAATTGATGGGTGCTGATGCAAGTGCACCTCGCCACTCTTCCGTCAACCTCCCAGCGGTCGCCGCCGCCAGCACGGATTGCCGAAAGCGCTTGAGCAAGGGGGCGACGCGGGCGAGGCGGTCGTTCACCGCGTCCACGCGGGCCAGCAAGGTATCGAGCTTGTCGGTGATGCGGCGTTGCTCGGCAACAGGAGGCAAGTTGACACCGATCGAGTAGGCGTCGGTGCGGCTTAACCCGGGAATGGCAGTGGACTTGTTCAGGCTCTGCAGCTCCAGCGAGCGAAGCTGATGCAGCCAGTATCTGAACTGGCCACCGGGCACTTGGTCGACGTAATACGTCGTGTCAATCGGGCTGCAGGCGCCCGCCGAAAAATGAACCTGCCCTACGCTCCCTTTGCGACCGACGACGATGGTGGGCCCGCAGGTCAAAGGTACTTCATGCCTACCCACTTCGCCGTTGGAACCAAACACCGGGAATCCCGAACCTGAGCGCAGCCTTTCAGGCAGGGCCTTGCCGTATTTGAACTCGACCAGTCCACCTAGCTTCGCGTGAGTCCAGCCCCGTGGGGTTTCAGAAACTGTCACGATGCCTCCGCCTCACCAAGCTCCGCCAGGATCGCCTCCAGCTCTTCGACGGCCGCATTCAGTTCATCGACAGCCTCCCGAGCCAACAACGCAGGTTCGGGCAGGTCAGCTACATCCTGGGCGTTCTCATCCTTGAGCCAGGCGATGTCCAGGCTGTCGCCCTTCTCTTTGGCAATCCACTCCCGGCTGAAGCGACGGAAACGCCCGGCTTCGCCCTGGTCTAGCCGCTCAGCTTGCCCGTTGGCGTACCTACCGAACGCAGTCTCAAACTCGGCGAAATGCGTGCGCGTCAGCGGCGTGCGCTTGCCAAACTTGGGCGCGTTGGCCCGCATGTCGTAGACCCAGACTTCCTGGGTGCTGCCAGTCGCGGTCTGGCTCATCTTCTGGAAGAACAGCACATTGGTCTTCACGCCCTGGGCATAGAAGATGCCCGTGGGCAGGCGCAGGATGGTATGCAGGCGGCACTTGTCCATCAGATCGCGCCGGATTTCGGCGCCGACACCGCTCTCGAACAGCACGTTGTCGGGCAGCACCACGGCGGCGCGGCCACCGTCCTTCAGGTGTCGCACGATGTGCTGCAAGAAGGCCAGCTGCTTGTTGCTGGTAGCGTAGGTGAGGTCGTCGCGGGTGGGGCCGCCGCCACCCTTGGCGGTGCCAAAGGGCGGGTTGCTGAGCATGATGTCGCTCTTGGGCAGGCTGCTGCCGACGCTGCCCAGGGTGTTGCCGATGTGGACCACGCCTTCGTCGTCACCCTCCATGCCGTGAAGCAGGCAGTTCATCAGCGCCAGGCGGCGGGTGCTGGAGACCAGCTCCATGCCCAGGTACGCCTTGTTGCGCTGAAACTGGCGCTGCTTCTCGCTGAGGTTGTAGAGGTCGTCGGTCTGGCTGCGGATGTAGCTGTCGGCGGCGATCAGAAAGCCGGCCGTACCTGCGGCGGGATCCTGGATGGTTTCGCCGGCCTGAGGCTTGATCAGGTGGATGATGCTGTCGATCAGCGGGCGCGGCGTGAAGTACTGGCCGGCACCGCTCTTCGTCTCGTTGGCGTTTTTCTCGAGCAAGCCTTCGTAGAGATCGCCCAGGCCGTCCTGCTTGGCGCTGAACCAGTCGATGCCGTCCAGGCTCTTGATCAGCTGCTCGAGGTGACGCGGCTCCTTGAGGCTGGTCTGTGCGTCGGCATAGATGGCAGCAATCAGCGGATCCGGACTTTGCGAAAGCTGGAGCAGGCTGGTCTTGTAGTGCGTCAGCAGATTCAGGCCGGAGCGGCTGGTGAACTCGGGCCAGCGGGCGTAGTCGGGCAGCTTGTGCGCCTGCAGGATGCCGCTCTCGGTGTTCTCGAACTCCATCTTGATGAAGAGCAGTAGCACCAGCTCGGTGACGTAGTCGCTGTAGTTGATGCCGTCGTCGCGGAGGACGTCGCAGAGGTTCCAGAGTTTCTGGACGATGTCGGAGGTGGTCATGGGAGCGAGGAATGGAGTCGGCGACGATTCTGCGGCATGTATCGGTCTGCACGGCTTGCGCAGGCCGCGAAATGGAGTGCCTCGGGGCGATCACCGCTTCAGCGGCGGGAACCCTTCGTAAAGGCTGGCGTACTCCTCGCGCGGCGGCTCTCCGCGCAGCAGCAAGCCCCGCGGCTCGATGTAGCTGTGGATCTCGCGCTTCGGCTGCTCGTGCCAGCCGATGTTGAACGCGCAGAGTTTCGGAAAGAACTGCAGGCTGCTGTACGGCAGGTGGTTGTGAATCCAGTACGCCATCCGGCGCCACTCAAGAGGCTCGAATCTGGCGTTGAACCAAGGTACAACGACACAGGCCATTGCACCCATGCGGCCATTGGCGTCGGGCCGGTCCCAGATGTGGGCGGCATAGTTGCTCTCATTGGAGCCGCAGTTGTGACCCTTCTCGTTGCCCAGGGCGTTGATTGCGGCGCTTCGGTAGGCCGAGCGGATGGCAATGCGGCCAAACGTGTCCTGCAGCGGCTCCAGCAGTTCCTCGCAGAGCCGACGGCCGTTCTGCAGGGCCAGGTCCGGGTCGTCCGGCACGTTGGGCTGGCCGTAATGGTTGGCAATCTCGCTGTACAGGAAATCGCGCATGAAGAAAGTGCGCGAGAGCGGTTCGCGGCCAAGGTTCTCAAGTGCCTCTACGGATGCTGGCTTTCTCACAACAACTCCTCTGCTTGACTGCTGGTTCTCAAGCCGCCTGCGACCAGAGCGACCCCGCGAGCAACTGCATGACCCGGTCCAACTCGCCCCCGAGCAGCTTGTCGAGCTGCTTGGACCCGCCGTCCTGAGCAAAGGCGGTGTTGACGAAGGCGGTGTCCATCACCACTTCGTGGGTCAGCTGCTTGGCGAGGCGGTCCAGCCACTTGCGTTGCACCGGGCTCCAGGCGCGCTGGGAATAGATCTTCTGCATGGCGTTAGCCACGCGCTGCTCGAAGGGCAGCAGGGCCTCGCCGAGAGCCGCCTGCCGGATGTAGCCCACGATGCTGGCAGCGATCTCCTGATTGCTCTTGGTACGCCAGGCTGCCTTCAAGTTGGCTTCTGAGTAGCCATGCTCGTCCAGCAGCAGGCGCACCTGCTTGAGCTGTTCCCGGGTCAGGTCCTTAGGACGCTGCACGACCACGGCCAGTGCGGCCGACTGATTGAGCTGCTGGCGGATGAACGTGCCGAAGCTGTCGAGGTAGTCCTCGGGCTTTTTGTAGGTGCCCCAGCTTTGCTCTCGGAGCACGAGCTCATCGGCATGCTGCGAGAGGATGGGCATGTAGGCCGTGCCCAGCAGCTCCTGCACCTCGGCGAGCTGGGTGAGCAAGCGCGTGCTGTGGCGAAGGTACTCAGCCGCGGCCTTCGGGCCGTGCTTCTGCCCGAGCTCGTGCAGGTGCCGGTGCAGTTGCGCGGGCGGCAGGCCCCACTGCTGCTCCAGCGCGACCAGATGATCCCGCAGTTTCGGGCGCTTCTCGGCGCTGTGCGCGGCCTTGCGCAGCACGCGCATCAGCTTCTGGTTCAGTTGGTCGAGCACGTCGTGCGCATGTGATCGACCCTGCTCGATGCCCGGGGCGTCGTAGCTGGCAGGATTGTTCAGCTCGTCGATCAGTTGTTCGATGCTGACCTTGGGATCCTTGACGAGAGGCCGCATGGTGTTGACCTCCTGCAGCGCGGCATAGAGGTCCACCGGGTCGTAGATCTTGAAGACGGTTTTTCCGATCTCGTCGCAGCGCCGGGTGGCTCGCCCGATCATCTGCTCGTACAGGATGCGAGAGCGCACGCGGCGCATGAAGACCAGGTGGCAGATGGGCGGCACATCGATGCCTGTGGTCAGCAAATCAACCGTGATCGCGATGCTCGGATAGCGCTCATTCTTGTAGAGCCGGATCAGCTGATCGACTTTGTCGGACGCGCCGGTGATCTTGCGCACCGCGGCCTCGTTGTACTGGCTCCCGTGAACAGCCTTGAATGCGTCGTCCAGCAGTCGCTTGACCATGTCGGCATGCGCGTCGGTAGCGCAAAAAATCATGGTCTTTTCTTCGCTGGTCGGGTCCAGCTCCTGGGCCAGCTGCTCACAGATGACCCGGTTGAAGTCCTCGCTGATGACGCGCTTGTTGAAGCTCTCCAGCTCGAAGCTGAGCTCGTCGTCGAGCTCGGCGGTCTGAATCTCGCCCGTGCCGAGGTTGATGGCCTCGACGGCCTGCCCCTTGGCAAAGTGGATGCCGTTCTGGCTCAACAGGGTTTCGTAGCGGATCGGAGGCTCGTGGTCGATCAGCCAGTCGTCGGCCACGGCCTCGCGGTAGGAATAGGTGAAGACCGGCTTGCCGAAGATGTCGGTCGTGTGGCGAGCCGGGGTCGCAGTGAGGCCGATTTTTGCGGCATCGAAGTAATCGAGCACGCGTCGGTAGCTGGAGAGGTACTGAGACTGATCCCGGAGCGCCATCTCGCCCTCGGTCATCTCCTGGTCCAGCGTGTAGCCCCGGTGGGCCTCGTCCACGATGATGCAGTCATAGGCATCGACGCTGGGGGGGGAATCGCTGCCGAACACGCGTCGGACCATGGCCTGGACCGTGGCAACCTGCACACGGGTTTCCGCCTCGGCAGCCATGTCACCCAAGTCAGCGATGTTGTAGATCTTGGAGAGCGGCTGGTTCTGCTCGAGAGGCGCCTCGTTGAAGGCGTCGATCGCCTGGTCGCCCAGCGCGGTGCGGTCGACCAGGAACAGGATGCGCCGAAAGCGCTCCGCCTTCAGGAAGCGGTACATCAGGCCGATGATGGTCCGGGTCTTGCCAGTGCCCGTGGCCATGGCGAGCAGGCAGTTCTGCTGCCCCTGTGCCAGAGCAGCTTCAACAGCCGCAATGGCTCGCTCCTGGTAGTCGCGCAGGCGCAGGTAGGCAAAGCCTTCTTGCTGCAGCTTGGCCTCGGCCTCAGCCTTGCTGCGGGTCAGCTGGTCGAGCAGCCCCTCGGGGGAGTGAAAGCTCGGAAGGGGCCGCTTGAGATGCGATGGATGCCGCAAATCGCGGTGCCAGGTGCCGCTCGCCTCGGCGCTCTGCTTGACCAGCGGTCGGCCGTTGCTGGAGTAGGCGAATGGCACCAGGAATTCGCCACCTTGACCGTCCGGCCAGGGGCCATGCCGACCCTCAAGATGCCAGGCCGGGACTTGCTCCGCCATCAAGGCCATGCCGCGCGCGTATCGCTCCGCCTGTTCGATCTTGCCGGCGACGTTGACGTTCAGGCGCTTGGCCTCGACGGCGGCGATGGGCGTCATCCCCGCGAAAAGGATGTAGTCGGCGCTCTGCTTGCCCTGGGCAGGCCATTCAGCAATCGCCCTGTTCTTGTTGCGCTCCGGGCGCGCACCCTTGGCGTGGGTCAGGTTGACGGTGTCCGCCTCCCAGCCCGCGTCATTGAGCTGCTGATCGATGATGAGTCGCGTGGCGGCCTCGTCCATGACGACCT
Organism: Pelomonas sp. V22; assembly: GCF_030014915.1. GTDB lineage: Bacteria > Pseudomonadota > Gammaproteobacteria > Burkholderiales > Burkholderiaceae_C > JAUASW01. The sequence goes on along the minus strand of NZ_JAGIXS010000005.1, from coordinate 148,691 downwards.
TCTTGGCGGCCACGTTGGCCCGTTCGGCAAAGTCGTTGATCTGCTCCTGAGTCGCCATGGGGGCGGGCACGGACACCCTGGCGTCGAATTCGGCCTTGAGCGCGGCAAAGCGCTCGCTGGCTTCATGGGCCAGGGCCTCGTAGATGCTGCGCTCTTCATGCGCCCGCTGCGCCATGTCGCGCTCTTGCGCAGCCCGGGCTTCCATGAGCTGCGCGAGCTGCGACTGACTGGATTCGGCCTGCTGGGCGCTCTGCAAATCCTGGCTGAGCTGCGCGATCTGCTGCTGCAGGCTGACCAGCTTCTGGCTCGGATCGTCGGGAAGGACAAACGGGCCCGGCTTGAATTCAGGCTTGTTGCCGAAGCTGCGGTGGAACCAGACGGCAATCTCCCTGGCAATCTTGAGAGCCTCGAGGCCCTCGCGATAGCCGATGTCATGGTCGATCTGGTGTGCCGCCGTGTTTCCGCGCTGGCGAAGCAGGTGGAACATCTGGCGTACCTGCGGGTCCATGCCCAGCCGATGATCCACCGCACGGAGCAGTTCGGCCTGAGTGGGCTGCTGCAACCGGACGCCGACACGGGCGGCGATTTCCTGCGTGAGCGCTTCAGCAAGCAGCCGCAGCTTGAGGATGCAGCTGGCTGGGTCAAACGGGTACAGGCGCTCAGCTGTGGCACCCAGGTCAGCGAGTAGCGCTGAGTGCTCTGCAAGAAAGCTGAAGTTGCTGGACTCGCGCATCGACCCTCCCAGGTGAACGCCTTATACGGCGCGGCTCGCAGACGAGCGCCGCGGCACAAAACCGGGCGAGCATAACGCGGCGATCGCCTGCCGCTCTCTAGCGACTTGCCCTCATGAGCGCACGGCGACCGCGCCGTTCCATGCTCCAGGAGAACGCGAATCCTTAGAAAGGGCGCATGCCCATGAATGAGCACATCACCTTATATATCCACGCCTGGAGGCAGGAAAAATTACCAACCAAGGGCCACGCAAAGCCACCGTCTCAATAGGGGGTGCAAGGTTGCTTCCTGCGTCGTCGCGATCGACCTGATTTCTAGGTCGAAGCTTATGCAGCACCATGTACTGAACTGCACCAGCGTACTAGACCGTCCCCGACCGTTGCTTGACACCAGACTTCAAGCCGGTCGGGCGATCTATTTGTCGTCGCGTCGCAGCAGTTGGGCTACGCCCTGCTTGGCTGCGGCGGCCGACGAGCCGAGGGCGCTGCCCACCTGCTTTCCAGCGTTGACTGTCGAGCTCACGGCAGCCGCGGCAGCCGCCTTTGCCTTCTCAGCGGACGAGCTCGCGGCCTCACCTACGACTTCTGCGGTAACGGTGGCGGCACGTGCTGTGGCTTGCGCGACCGACCTGCTGACCTCGCTTGTGGACGTTGCAATGGTCGAGCCAATTGCCGATGCCTGATCTGCCATTGCCGATGTCGCGCCGCTTGCCGCGTCCGCCACTGCGCTCGCAGCACTGGATGCAAGCTGGGCTGTCGTGCGGGCGGCATCACCGACACCGGAGATCACGCGGTCGCTGGTAGCTGCAGCGGCACCTGCGACGAGGCCCGCCGTGCTTTTCATCTTGCTAGCCGTGACAACAGCCGCACCAGCAACCGCCTGCGCCGTAGCCGTCGCCGCGCCGGAGGCTGCCTGGACCGTCTTCTGGGTAGCGACACGACCTGCACCCACCAAAGCCTCACCTGTACTCGAAGCTACGCTCTTGGCCACGCGGACGCCGCAATCCCTGGTAACCGCACCAAGCAGCGAGATTGCGGCGAGCGACGCGCTTCGGCGAACAGAACGATGGTCAGGTTGCACCAGCGCCGCGCAGTAGTGCTTGGTAAGCATCGCCACGCGCAGTGTCAGCAACGCGTTGGCGGCGCCGTTGGCCAAGCTGTTGACCAGCAGCCTGGAGATCCCTCCCAGTCCGGGGACCGCCCCGGCCAGGGACGGCGCGGCGGCCGTAACGATGGGTGATGCGAGCTCCGCGAAATCGACATCCTCGATGCCACTGGATATCACCAGGGACGTGCCGACGTTGGCGTAAACATCCAGGACCTGCCTGACTGTGGGCCGGGTGTTGTAGAGGGCGAGAACATGCCATATCAGCCGCATTTGGCTAGCCAGGACCACCAGCCCGTCCAGCCGACCGTTCTGCATCATCGCAGTGCCGATAAAGGTGTTGCTGGCTGCACGCAACGCCAAGTCGTCAGCGAGCCGGCCCAGTTCGTCCATCGCGCCCGGGATCTGATCGAAGTCAGTGGGCGGCTTGTCGGCGAGCCGCGGGTTCAGCTGCAGCTGACGCAATGTCTGTGCGCGGTACGCAGCAATTGCAGGTTCATCCCCCTCCCGGGGACGAGGCACAGGACGCCTCAAGGAGAAGTACATCACCCAAGGAGACGCCGCCAGCCCCGACATCAGGAGCGACAGAGACCAGAACACGTATGTTCCAGAACCATCAGCAACACGATCTGCCGCAGCGGCAAGCTGGGTGATGGTGGCCAGGACAGAAGCCCCGGCCCAGATGACCACCAGGATGGCAAGGGCAAGAAAGGCGTTGCGGACAGGTCTGCTCAACACGGCTCCTTGCCCATGCAGGGCGCTGACGGGTGCGGCAGCATGCCGGGAATCCAACTTGCCTCCCAAGGAGTTCCGGCAAGCTACTCACTTGCTTGCACCAGTCTAGCCCGGGTGACTCAACATCCCCGGGGTGTCCGCAACGCCGACGGCAGCCGAAAACACCCTGTGTAGATGCTGCCAGTCCAGCACGGGATAACCCATGTGAGTCCGTCTGTCTTCGGACCATCTGTCAGTCAGTGTTTACTGTAGAAATCCAGTATTCATGAGGTCTTGCAGCCTATCCGACCAGAGAAAAACCCCTCCTTCTACCTTCGGTAGAAGGAGAGAGCGCTGACACCGACTACGTCCCACCGCCGTGCCACGCTCGAGTGCGAAGCTCGCACTGCTCTGCAATCTTCTTCCGGGCCGCATGCATCGACTGGCGCGATATTGTTTTCCCGGTCATCCAGGCGTAGATCTGAGCCGCATCCGATGGGTTCCCAGCCGCCATCTCGATGGCCTCAGCCTGAATCAGGCGGCTGGCCAGCTGTTCAGGCTTCAACGGGTACGTGGCGCGATCGGCCAGCCCCTCCAGGCGCGGCTTCACCACGTCTCTCACACGCCGACGTGCGTTGGTCCGCAACTCACCCCGATCCCTGTCCACGAGACCGACCAGACTGAACCTGAGCAGTGTCGGCACGCTCAAGCCAAACAAGACCTTGCGATTGGACTCAGGCCCATACCGTCCGTTGCTGTCTCGTGATTTGATGCGCGTCGCGGCGAAGTACCCCCGCATGGCGACGGCAGGATCAGGATCGAAGAGTGGCGCAAATGCAGTCCAGGCAGTCGCATGATTGGGCCCCAGCACGGTGCGCAGCCACTCAAGGTCAATCCACCGCTTCAAGAGGTTCAGCTTGAGCTGGTCGCTGAGCGCCCGGGGCTTGCCGGGCGCTCTTGGGGGCGCTGGCGCACCGGCGTGGATGAACTCCGGGATCTCCCGCCAAGCTGGACCGATTCCACGACGGGTGAACTCGCAATTGATCTCCCAGACCAGCGACACCATACGCGCCCAACCAACTGGTTCTCTGAGCCACTTGTTGTTCTCTGCGCGCAGGTCTGCCAGCGTGAGGGCCTTCAACGCCTCAACCTGCTTGGGGTGGGTTGGATAGCTTGCCAGATCAAGGCGACGCGCAATTTCGGGCGGTGCGAACTGCACGTAACGCGATTCACCCGTAACAGTTCTCTCGGCAATCAGAGCCTTCAGCGATTTCCCGAGCGAGAGTTCCTCGTCACCTATGAGCAGCTTAGCCAGCGAAGGCGCCGATGGAGCATCGTCACCCATGAATGGATACCCTTCCTGTCGACAACGCGCGTCGCCGAGCAGGCGGGAACTCCGACAGCAGCACAAGAGCGGCAGCACCGCCAGCCATTGACCTCGCCCTCGGCAACGGCTGCACAGCTTTCAGGCTGGCGCGCAGGGCTTGGAGATGCCTGCCAATCCTCAATTCTCTGTCCCAACTCGGCATGTTCGCCGCCCCTCCTCGAAGACTACTGACCCAGGCCATCCGGTTACCCTCATGCGCGCCCAACTTGCCTCGTTGTCGCGATGAATCTTGGCGAACACGACGTTTCATCACGCACCATCCCCATGGAAAGTGCAGCTTTCCTTATAGGTGCTCGCTTGGAAGGTAGATACCTTGCTCTTCTTTGGCCTGAAGTCCCGGTGCTCCATATAGGCGGAGTCAGGTCAATGTCGTTTCACCTCTGGGGAGGTCTTGCTGTCGTGGCCGACCACGTTGACTTCGGCTTGCGCTAGATTTTGGAGAACTAGCGAAATTGCTTGATATCTCGTTGACGTTTCTTTGACATTTCGAGTCCCGGGAGCAGCTGCGAGCCTCCCAGTGCCAGAAACAACTCAAGGTAGGACAGGCATAACTGGGACCGCCTCACATTGGGTGGGGTGATCCGGGTGAGGAAGGCCAAACTCACCCCACCCACGAGCGAACTCTTGGTTGGGGCGGCCGTCCCTGCCCGGATCAAGATCCGTACTGGGTCCTACATTCCTCGCACACATTGGCTACGCTGTTCTGTTGCGCGTTCAGGGTGTGGTGCGTCCAGCCCACCCTGGGCACTCACTGACTCGGCCGTAGCGCTGGGTTCCCCCGCCTTTCGCCGGAACGCTATGTCAGGTCCTTCTAGCGTCTCTTGGTTGCCCACCCCGAACGTCTGGATGCCGATGAAAGGTGGGCTTGTTTGGGCGGCGAGCCGACCTCCCGCGGTGATTATAGGTAGCGGCCACCTACTGTCTGAATTAGGTCGCTGCGATGCGCCTCTGTTCATCTAAACACTCATCCGGGTCTGGCGAGCATGCTGCTGGTCCGACTCCGGGGCGGTTTGGTGTGGTGGCACGCCTCGCCTGTGCGGGCAGGGAGGCCAATTTCGCGGCGACGGATTTCGCCTGTAGGTGCGTGTACCGGATCAACATCCGGGTCGACTTGTGACCGCTGATACTCATCAGCTCGGCCAAGGAAAGGGCGCCTGTGGCCGTCCACGCCGTGACAGCATGGTGCCGTAGGTCGTGAAGCCGAAGATCGCTCAAAAACCTATCCTGAGGCTCCTGACCCTGCTCCAGGCAGACATCCTTGTACATTCGTTGGGCCCGACGGACCGTTACCGTGAACCTCGTCGACATGCTTCCACACGGACCGATCGGTACCAGCAGGTCGCGACATTCAGCCTCCGCTGCTGCAGACAGCTGGCGCATGGCACTCAACGCGTCTGGACACAGCGGTACATCCCGGGCCGAGCCATTCTTGGTATCACTCAAGTGCGCAGTGGCAGCCTCGAAGTCAATGTCCTGCCGGCGCAACGAGCAAAGTTCGCCTCGTCGCATGGCGCTGCACATTAAGACGACGAGAGCAGGGTGCAGCCACTTCGCCTTGCTCGTAAGTGCTGCCTGGAGCAACCAGTCAATTTCCTCACTGGTTAGCGTTCGCGCCCGGCCCTCGCCTTGCCGGGGCTTGCTGACTGCAGACAGCACATTCCCGGCAACCCAACCACGCTCCCGCCAGGCCCAGCTGAAGATGCTGCTCAACATGGCCAGCTTACGGGCGACCGTCGACGGTTTGTGCTGATGCAATTGCTGATCGCGCCAGCGAGCGACGTCTGCCGGCAGCACCTCGTTCACCGGCTTGCTCGAAAAGGGCAGCCTTGCCAGCTCGTCGAACCGGTATCGGTAGGTCAGAGCGCCCTTCTGCCTCGGGGCGACGACTTGTCGGTACTCCTGGATTACCTCGCAGAGCGTAGGGACTCTCTTGGTTGCCAATTGCCAGCGGCCAGCCTCCATGTCGGCCTCTACGCGCCGCCCCCAGGAAACAGCATCGCTTCGGCGCGTAAAGGTCTTGGTCGCGGTTGGATACCCCTGGCGCCGCACACGAACTAGGAAGCGGCCGTTGCGTTCAAAAATCGATGACATGCGAATGATCCCGGTTGAGGTTGGATCACCCGTGGATCAACACTGCTTAGAGAGCCCGCTTCTCATAGAGAGCATTTACGACATGTGTAAAGCCGCCGACCGCGGCATGGTGATGGAGCAGATCCGCGTGCTGGAGAAGCAGGGCGGCAAGAGCGGCGAGTGGAAGGCAGCGCTCTGACTCAGCGTCAGCGCATCTCCTTGAAGCTGTAGTCGCGGCTGGGCGGCTCGCACTGGAAGGGCTGCGGCACGCCTGGCTCGGGCGCCGCGCTGCATTCGGCCAGCCAGTCGTCGCCCTGGCTGCTGCGGAATTCTTTCAAGCGCTGCACCACATAGCGCGCCCGGTCGTCGTCGCCGGTGGCATGCAGGGCCTGCGCCCAGGCCATCATCAGCCGCACATCAATCAAGTTATGAGCGGTTCGCCTGGACGCCTCCAACGCCGCTGCATTGACTCCAAGGCTGGTGGCGGCCGCGTACTCGGCCTGCGGCGCGAAGAACAGGCTGGATTGACCGTCGGCGATGCGCTGCTGCAGAGGACCGGCGTTCTCGGCCGGCGCATAGATGGCCACCACGCGCTGGTAGTCCCAGCGCGCGACGACGCTGCCAAACAGCAGCAGCAAGCCGCCGATCAGCAACAGGTGGCTGCCCAAAGAGGCGCTCGGTGGCGCCTTGTCGGAGGCCAGGCACAGGCCCAGCGCGCAGGCCGTGGGCAGCAGGAAGTAGGCATACCAGAGAGGGTATTCGAGCAGGCTGTGCAGGCCGATCATCAGCACCAGCATGAAGGCACTGCGCAACATGGCGCCCTGCTCTCCGACCTGGGCACGACCGGCCGCAAAGGCCCGCCACAGCGACCACAGCAGCAGACCCAGCACCGCCAGGCTCAGCGGAATGCCGAGCTCCACCATCAGCTGCATCACCAGGTTGTGCGTGTGATCGAAGAACGCGACCGGGCGATCTGGAAACGGCGTCATGGTCCAGGCAAGGTTGAACTCGCCCCAGCCCACGCCGGTCAGCGGATGGGCCAGCACCAGAGCCCAGGCATTGCGCAGAATGGCCAGGCGCGACGGCGAACCCGCACCCTCCGCCAGGCGCGACTCGGCACCGAAGGCATGGCCGCCGGCATGGGCCCAGGCCGCCATCAGCTCCCAGCTGACAAAGAGCATCAGCGGCGTCAGCAGCAATGCGATGCGGCTGGTCCGGCTCAGCTTGCCGTCCAGCCTGTCCAGCGCCCCCCAAAGCGCCAGCAGCCCGACGCCGATCATGCCGGTGCGCGAGGCCGTCAGCACCACGCAGAACACGAAGGCGAACAGCAGCACGGGCAGCAGCACCGCGCGGGTGCGCCGCCAGGCGCCGTAGCGCTCGGCCAGGTAGACGGCTGCGATGCAGGCCCACAGCAGCAGGCTGGCCAGGTGGTTGGGCTGCCGCATATTGCCCACCGCACGACCGGCAATGCCCGAGCGCGCGATCCAGTTGCCATCGGCCCATTGCGGCGCGAACACCTGGACCAGGGACACACCCACGCTGGCCACGCCGGCCAGCAGCAGCGCGGCGGCCAAAGCATCAAAGGCCTTCAGCCGGCCTTCACCCGACAGCCCAGCCGCGGCCAGCATCACCAGCAGGGCCGCACCCACGAGGCCCACGCCGCTGAGGGCGAGCGACAGCGGCAGGCCGGTCCAGAACGGCGAGGCAGCAATGGCCGCCAGCAGCAGCAGCAAAGCCCAACCCGCCGCCGGCAGTCGCGCGGCCAATCGCTGGCCCTGCGCCGCCATCAAAACCAGCACCACACCCCAACCCGCCAGCGAGGCCAGCTGATTGAACAGCGTGGCCGAGGGGGTGAGGTTGTAGGCGAGCAGGGGCGGCAGGGCCGCGGCCAGCAGCATGGGCCAGGACGATGCCGCCAGGGCTCTTGCGTCAGCAGGTGTCGAGGTGTGCATCCGGGCGCTTCAGGTCAGGGCGGGAGGCTGAACTGTAGCGGCAGCGGGCTTCAGCGCTGCGAGCTGCTGGCTGGCCGGCTGTCGCATTGCTTGCCCAGCAGGTCCTTGTCGAAGTCACCGAAATGGGTCACCAGTCGCGGCGCCGGCCGGCGCTCGGCGGCGCCGAGGTCGCCATGGGCGTGCGGCGCTGCAATGTCGAAGCCGGCCAGCCCGGTCAGCGTGGGGAAGACGGCCAGCGCGCTGACCGGCTCGCTGCGCAGGCGCTCCAGCTGGCGTCGCCCATCCGGCTTGTCCAACTGCCAGCGGTCCGACAGCCACACGAACATCGGCACCCGATAGTTGACCGCCGCCGCAAAGCCATGGCCGGCTCGCTTGCAGTCGCCGTCATACAGCGTCTCGCCATGATCAGCCGCGTACATCAGGCTGCTGCGCCGCTGGGCATGGTCCAGCATGCCGATCACGGCGTCGATCACGTGGTCGGTGTAAAGCACGCTGTTGTCGTACGCGTTGCGCATCTCTTCCACCTGAACGGGGCGCCAGATGTCGGGCTTGTCGCGCAGGGCCAGCGCTGGCTTGAAGCGCTCGAAGCTCGGCGGATAGCGGTGGGCGTAGTGCAGGTGGCTGCCCAGCGTGTGCAGCACGATGAACTGCCGCGCCTCGCCCTTGTCCAGGATCTTTTGAACCAAGGGCAGCAGTTCGCCATCCAGCGCTCCCGCCCCGCGGTAATCGACGGCGTTGACGAAATGCTGCTCATCGGCCTCCCGGGCCAGCACCGAGATCGGGGTTTCGTGGGCCCCTGCGGCGCCTTGGGTGCTGAGCCAGTAGGTCCTGAATCCTGCCTGCTTGAATGCAGTGACCACCGACGCCTCGTTGGGTGGCGCCAGCATCTGCGCCGGCGGACGGCGGGTCAGCATCAGCGGCACGGCTTCGCGCGTGGCGGAGGCGCCGCTGACTGCATCTTCGAAGCTCACGATGCCACGGCGCGCGGACAGCTTGGGCGTCGTCTCGCGCGGCGCCCCAAACAGTTGCCAACGATCCGGGCGCCCCGTCTCGCCGATGACCATCACGACCACCTGGGCTTGCGTGGCGTCCTGCGCATCGCGCCATCGGACATGGAAATCGTGTCGCGCCGCGGCCTCCCGATGCGCTGAGAGTGCCTGCTGATGCTCGCGAAAACGCTGCCAGCGAAGCGGCAGGCCCCAGGGGAAGCTGCGCTCCAGCTGGGAGAGCAGGCCGGGGTCGGACACCGCCAACGAATGCGCCAGGTACTCGTTGGCCGGGCGCTGCATCTTGGATTCAACCTCCAGGGTCGCCCACTCGATGCCGGCCAGCAGCAGCAGCAGCGCGGTGCTTCCGCCCAGCACCAGACGGCGGAGTCGGGGGTTCCAGCGCAGGTCCCCATGCTGGATCTGGCGCACGACCCAGGCCAGCATCACCAGCAGCAACACCATGGCTGCGGCGAAAGGCCAGAGCCAAGGCCCCATCCAGCTCGAGGCCTCCTGCCAATCGGTGTCGGCTACGACACCGTAGACATGCAAGCCCGAGGGCAAGCGGAACTGCAGCAGGTAGAAGAACTCCAACGGCGCAATGGCGGCCAGCGGCATCAGCAACCAGAGCGCCGACCTCAACCTCGCACGGGCCGACAGCAACACGCCAAGCAACAGCGTATGCAGCAGCAGGGGCAGCAGCCTGAAACGCAGTGTTTCGTTGCCGCTGTCCATCAGCGCCAGGCCAACATCCAGCAGGATGGGGCCGCTGAGGAACAGCAGCAGGAGCAGCAGCAACAGCCAGGCCGGAGCCATCCGCAAACGGCCGCGTGCCAACGCCGAATCTCGCCTGGTCAGAACCATGGTGGAGGTGGGGCTGAAACGAGAAAAAGGGGGCCGAAGCCCCCCTCTTGGGTGGAGCGACCGAGGTCGCTCGTCGCTGATGTTGGCTTAGGTGCCGGTGGCGGCAGCGGAGCCAGCAACGCTGTTCTTCTCGATGGCCGTCTTCAGGATGGTCGAGGTCGTGTTGGCCTCGATCTTCCAGGTCACGGCGCTGGAGCCGACCGTGGGGGTGAAGATGATCGTCGTGCCGCCGAGGTCGGTGCCAACTTCAGACGCGGCCTGGAACGTGGCGGTGATCACGCCGTCCTTGGCAGTTGCCGTGGTCACTTCCTTGGTGGCCGTGAACTTCGGAATGCCGTTCGTTTCGGAATCGCAGCCAGTCAGCGTGCCAGTTTCCTGGGCGCACAGGGCCACGGCATTCTTGATGGCGTCAACGGCCGACAGGGCGTTGCCAGCCTTGGCCTTGGCCGTGTAGTCCTTGTACTGGGGGATGGCCACAGCGGCCAGGATGCCGATGATCGCCACGACGATCATCAGTTCGATCAGGGTGAAACCTTGTTGGACGCGCTTCATAGGGAACTCCTGCAGCAATGAGGTTGGGGGTAGAGACATCCCCCTTGAATGCAGGGGCCGTGCCAGCCCTGCGCAGGGCCTGTTTCGTGAGGCAGGTCACGGAACCCGCGGGGAGTGCCAAAAGAACTGACGGAATTTGTCAGGTCGGCCTGCCGCGATTCGGCACCCTGGCGGCAGGCTGACATTTTTTGTCAGGCCTGCCGCGGCCCCGCAATGCAAACGGCCGCCTGTGCGGCGGCCGTCTGGGGCTGCGAATGCCGGGTCATCACCAGCTCAACAGCTGCCCGGCACTCAAGGCCTGGATGCGGTGCGGGCTCGCCTGGGCGCCGATCTCGCTCATCACGGCATCGAGCTCACCGGGCTTGATGTGGGTGATGTGCACGTCCACGCTGCCGGCCAGCTGCGCCAGCTCGCGGCCCAGCTCGCTCGGGCAGAGGTGCTGGCTGATGCGGGCCAGTTCGCTTTCGTCGTCGCCAAAGGCCGTCTCGATCACCAGGTGCGCGAGCTTCATGCCGGCCAGACGCTGCCAGAGGGCCGGATTGGGGCCGGTGTCGCCGGTGAAGACCCAGTGGCCACTTGCCTCGCCGCCATCCACGGCAAAACCGACGGCCGGCACCGTGTGCATGGCGCTGAGCACCTCGATCTGGCGGCCGCCCAGGTTCAGGCGCTCGCCGACCTGGAACGGATGAAAGCTCAGCACCGGCGCTTCCGGGCTCGGGAGGCGGCTGAAATCAGGCCAGATCACGCCATTGAAGACGTGAGCGCGCAACGCCGCGATCGTCTCCGGCAGGGCATGGACCTGGATGGCCGGGCGCCCGGCCTGGGCCCGCAGGCGCAGCACGGTGTCGGCCAGCAGCGGGATGCCGAGCACATGGTCGAGGTGGGAATGGCTGACCAGGATGTGGTCGATGCGGGCCAGCTCCTGCAGCGTGAGGTCGCCCACGCCGGTGCCGGCGTCGATCAGGACGTCGTCGTCGAGCAGGAAGGCCGTGGTCTTGTAACCGGCGGCAATGGCGCCGGAGCAGCCGAGAACGCGAATATTCATGGATGGGGCTTGCGGGCTCCGAGGCCAGGGATTGGCACAGGGGCAACAGGAGCTACAGGCCTTGAATTTACGCGCTGAGCGTGGCGTCGCCCACGCCCTAGTTCACGCATGACAGGCAGATGAACCAGGGGCGCGCGGCGCGCCGCTGGCTCACGTGATTTGCATCACGCGCTCTGGACGAACTGCATGCGGGTGCCGGCCAGCTCGATCACGTCGCCGCTGCGCAGCGCGACGGACTCGGCGGTCAACGGTGCGCCGTTGACGCTGGGGCGCTGGGCGCCTTCCACATGGGCGAACACATAGCCCGAGGGGCGCTTGGTGATCGAGGCCACCTGCACGCCGGGCTTGCCCACGGTGGTGACGACCTTGGTCAGGCTGACCTCGCGGCCAGCGGCGGCGCCGGTCAACACCTTGATCACCGCAGGCTGGGTGCTGCTGGCCGGCGAGGACAGGGCGCCGAAGCTGGAGGGCAGACCGAAGCCGGTGGGCGCATTGGCGCCCGGCTTCAGGATCATGGTCTTTTCGTAGTCGGCGCTGTCTTCGACCAGGTACTTGATCTTGTACTTGCCCACTTCGACGATGTCGTTGTTGGCCAGCAGCTGCTTCTTGATCGCCTTGCCGTTGATGTAGGTGCCGTTGGTCGAGTTGAGGTCTTCGATGAAGACGTCGTTGCCCACCATCTGCAGCACGGCGTGCTCGCCGCTGACGGCCAGGTTGTCGATGACGATGTCGTTGTAGGGCCGCCGACCGAGCGTGGTCTTGTCCTTGGTGACCTGCACCTCCTTGATCACCACTCCATCGAGCGAAACAACCAGCTTGCCCATTGTTGACCCCATAGTTATCTGCGGCGTGCCGGCGCCGATGCGGTGCTGCTTACCAGGCCCTTGCGGGGCTCAGCGTCGGCCAAATGGCCACCAGGTACGACCCGTGGGTCGAGCCCGGCCCTCGGCGCGGACCAAAACGACCGCAATATTATCCTTGCCACCCATGTCATTGGCGGCGTCGATCAGTGCCTGCGCCGCTTCCGACAGCGAAGGGTGGCTAATCAACAACTGTGCCAGTGCGTCGTCGTCGAGCATATCGGACAGGCCGTCCGAGCACATCAGGTAGACATCCCCGGGCTGGACCTCGTGCTGATGCAGCTCCAGCATCACCGCATCCTCGACGCCCACGGCGCGGGTGACCAGGTTCTTGTTACTGGAAAAAACAGCTTCCTCGGGCGTCAGCAGGCCGGCGTCGAGCTGCTCCTGCAAGAGCGAATGGTCGCGGGTGATCTGGCTCAGCTGGCCATTGCGCAGCCGATAGGCGCGTGAATCGCCAACGTGGCCGAGCAGCAGGCCTTCTTCGCGGAACACGGCCAGTACCAGGGTCGTGCCCATGCCGGCATAGCGCGGATTGGTGTTGGCGGCATTGAAGATGGCGCGGTTGGCGTTGTCCACGCAGATGTCCATCGCGCGGCGCACGTCAGTGGGCGGCACGCCGCTGCCGGATTCCTTCAGCCAGCGGCCCAATTCGGCCTTGATGAAGGAGGTCAGCATCGAGCTGGCCACCTCGCCGGCGTTGTAGCCGCCCATGCCATCGGCCAGCACCGCAAGGCCCACGGCCTCTTCCATGGCCACGGAGTCTTCGTTGTTGTCACGCGCGCGGCCGACGTCGGTAGCGCTGAAGAACTCCAGGGTCATGGGCGTGATGGGGCGCGGGTTGAGGTGAAGCGGGCTGACAGCAAAGTTCAGGGATTCTGCCCTGGATCCGCCACGTCCAGACGCTGGGTTTGTGCGAAAGGATCCACGCTTTGGGCCTCGCCATGGGGGTTGGCCGCATCGGCCGGCAGCTGCGGCAGCACGGCTTCCAGGTCCTGCGCCAGCTGCTCGCCGCTGCTGTAGCGCAGCTCGGGCCGCTTCTCCAGCGTCAGGGCCAGCACCAGGGCCAGCGATTCGGGCAGCTCCTTGCGGTGGTGGCGCGCGTCGGGCGCCGGCTCGTTGGCGATGCGGTACATCAGCTTGGCCATGGACTCGGACTGGTGCGGCAACTGCCCGGTCAGCAGCTGGTACAGCAGGGCGCCGAGCGAATAGAGGTCGCTGCGACCATCGACCTTGAGGCCGGCCAACTGCTCGGGCGACATGAAGGACGGCGTGCCCAGCACCAGGCCGGTGCGGGTGCGGCTGCCGTCGGCGATGCGGGCGATGCCGAAGTCCATGATCTTCACCGCCGCACTGGCCCGGTCCAGCATCACATTGGCGGGCTTGATGTCGCGGTGCACCACGCCCTGGCTGTGGGCATAGGCCAGCGCCCGGGCCAGGCGTATGCCCAGTTCGACGGTCTCGCGCAGCGGCAAGAGCTGGCCGGCGCGGGTGAAGTGGCTGAGGTCCTGGCCCTGGACCAGTTCCATGGCGATGAAGGCGTCCTGCTCGGCCTCGCCGGCATCGATCACACGCAGGATGTCCGGGTGCTGCAGATGGCCGGCGGCGCGGGCCTCGCGCATGAAGCGCTGGCGCACCTCGGCCAGGTCTTCGGCGGCGAACTCGCGCTGCAGGGCCAGGCGCTTGATGGCAACGACCTCGCCGGTCTGCTTGTCGGTCGCACGGTAGACCACGGCCATGGCGCCCCGGCCGATTTCCTCGCCGATCTCGTAGCGCTGCAGGCCGGCCGGGGCGGCCGCACTGGCAGCATCGGCGTCATTGCCGGCGCCGCCCATCACGCGCTTCCAGAATCCGCCTCCGCTCATGCCCGCTCCCTAGGACTTGCGCCTGGCCAGCAGCTTACCAATCAACAGCACCAGCAGCGCACCACCGGCCGCACAAGCGTAATGAAGAGCCGGCAGCACGTCGGGCGCGCCGCCCGGCTTGGCGGCCGGCACCGTGGGCACCCAGGCCAGCAGGGCCGGATCATCGATGGCCATGCCGCCGGCGATCCAGCCGAGCAGCATGCCGCCCAGCGTGATGACGATGGGGAAGCGGTCCATCAGCTTGATCACCAGCTGGCTGCCGCCCACGATGATGGGAATGGAAACCAGCAGACCGAAGATCACCAGCGGCATCTGATGGTCGCCACCGGCGCCCTCGGCCGCACCGGCAATGGCCACCACGTTGTCCAGGCTCATCACGAAGTCGGCCACGATGACGGTCTTGATCGCGGCCCAGAGCTTGTCGCTGGCCTCGATGCCGGCGTGCTCGTCTTCATCCTCGGGCACCAGCAGCTTGATGCCTATCCACAGCAGCAGAGCCGCGCCTATCAGCTTGAGGAAGTGCAGCTTCAAGAGCGTCAGCGCGAAGAAGATCAGCACCACGCGCAGCAGGATGGCGCCGACCGTGCCCCAGAAGATGCCCTTGCGGCGCTGCGCATCCGGCAGCTTGCGGCAGGCCAGCGCGATCACCACGGCGTTGTCGCCACCCAGGAGGATGTCGATCATGATGATCTGGCCGACGGCCAGCCAGAACTCGGGGCTCAGGAAATTGTCCATTGCTGATTGATGTCATGGCCCGGGCAGACCGGGCGCGGCCCACTATAGCGAAGGCCCTTGCGGCCACCGGATGAAACGAGAAAGGGGCCGCGAGGCCCCTTCTCAAACGCGCGACAGCGCGGTGCTTACTTCAGCAGGCCCTTGAGCAGCTTGCCCATTTCGGACGGATTGCGCGTGACCGTGAAACCGCACTCTTCCATGATGGCCAGCTTGGCATCGGCCGTGTCGGCGCCGCCCGAGATCAGCGCGCCGGCGTGGCCCATGCGCTTGCCCGGAGGGGCGGTGACGCCAGCGATGAAGCCGACGATGGGCTTCTTCATGTTCAGCTTGCACCAACGGGCGGCTTCCGCCTCGTCCGGGCCGCCGATCTCACCGATCATGATGACGGCATCGGTGTCCGGATCGTCGTTGAAAGCCTTCATCACGTCGATGTGCTTCAGGCCATTGATCGGGTCGCCACCGATGCCGACGGCCGACGATTGGCCCAGGCCGATTTCGGTCAGCTGCGCCACGGCTTCATAGGTCAGCGTGCCCGAGCGCGAGACCACGCCGATGCGGCCCTTGCGGTGGATGTGGCCGGGCATGATGCCGATCTTGATTTCGTCGGGCGTGATCAGGCCGGGGCAGTTGGGGCCCAGCAGCAGCGTGCGCTTGCCACCGGCGGCTTCCTTGGCCTTCATCTTGTTGCGCACTTCCAGCATGTCCTTGACCGGGATGCCTTCGGTGATGCAGATGGCCAAGTCCAGGTCGGCTTCAACGGCTTCCCAGATCGCGGCAGCGGCGCCAGCGGGCGGCACGTAGATCACGGAGACCGTAGCGCCGGTCTGGCCGGCAGCTTCCTTGACGGTGGCATAGATGGGGATGTCCGAGAACTTCTCGCCCGCCTTCTTGGGGTTCACGCCGGCGACGAAGGCGTTCTTGCCGTTCGCGTAGGCCTGGCAGCCCAGGGTGTGGAACTGACCGGTCTTGCCCGTGATGCCCTGGGTGATGACCTTGGTGTCTTTGTTGATGTAGATGGACATGTTTTCTTTCCTTGCGTGGGCTTAGGCAGACTCAGGCAACGGCGGCGACGATCTTGGTCGCGGCTTCGGCCATCGAATCGGCAGCGATGATGGGCAGGCCGGATTCGGCCAGCATCTTCTTGCCCAGTTCTTCGTTCGTGCCCTTCATGCGGACGACCAGCGGCACAGACAGATTCACGGCCTTGCAGGCGGTGATCACGCCTTCGGCGATGGTGTCGCACTTCATGATGCCGCCGAAGATGTTGACGAGGATGCCCTTCACGGACTCGTTCTTCAGCATGATCTTGAAGGCTTCGGTGACCTTCTCGGCCGTGGCGCCACCGCCGACATCCAGGAAGTTGGCCGGCTCGCCGCCGAACAGCTTGATGGTGTCCATCGTGGCCATGGCCAGGCCGGCACCGTTCACCAGGCAGCCAATGTTGCCGTCCAGGCTGATGTAGGCCAGGTCGAACTTGGAAGCCTCGACTTCGGCCGGATCTTCTTCGTCCAGATCGCGGTAGGCGACTATTTCGGGGTGGCGGAACAGGGCGTTGGCGTCGAAGTTGAACTTCGCGTCCAGCGCCATCAGGTTGCCCTTGGAGTCGCAGTTCAGCGGGTTGATTTCAACCAGCGAAGCGTCGGTGTCCATGTAGCACTTGTAGAGCTTGGCGAAGATGTCGACGGCTTGGTCGATCGAGGCGCCGGTCAGGCCGATGGCCGCGGCGATCTTCTTGCTCTGCTCGGCGGTCAGGCCCACCAGCGGGTCGATCATCTCGGTGATGATCTTCTCGGGCGTCGAGTGGGCGACCTCTTCGATGTCCATGCCGCCTTCGCTGGAAGCGATGAAGGCGACCTTCTGCGTGCCGCGGTCGGTGACCAGCGAAACGTAGAGCTCGTTCTTGATGTCGGCGCCGTCTTCGATGTAGAGGCGACGGACCTTCTGGCCTTCAGCGCCGGTCTGGTGCGTGATCAGCTGCATGCCGAGGATCTTCTCGGACAGGGCCTTCACATCGTCCAGGGTCTTGGCGACCTTGACGCCACCGCCCTTGCCACGGCCACCGGCGTGGATCTGAGCCTTGACCACCCAGACCGGGCCGCCCAGCTTCTGAGCGGCTTCCACCGCTTCTTGCACGGTGAAGGCGGGAATGCCGCGCGGCACCGGCACACCGAACTGGCGCAGGATTTCCTTGCCCTGGTATTCATGAATCTTCATAGGGGTCTCGCTTAGAGGGAAAGAGTGTCAGGAAGAGGTGGCCGGAGCCGCAGCCGGGGCGGCCACGCGGGCCTCCCCTTGGCGGTACCAGCGCGGGTAATGAGCTTGCACGACCGCGCCATCGCGACGCAGGGCGTGGCAGCGGTCGAGTTGGAACGGGGGCTGGCCATCGTCGCTGCCTTCGCGGGTGTCGATGACCACGCCGGCAAAGGCCTGGATCACGGCGGTAGGCAGGACCTGGCAGAGCTCGGTCAGGTGGGTGCAGCCCCGCAAGCCGGAGAGCTGCTGCTTCACGGCGGCCCGGAAACCCTTGAGCAGGTTCAGGCCCTTCAGGCGTCCATAGGCTTCACCATGCTGCTCGCAATGGCCGGGATACGGCATGGCCCGGGTCGCGGAGCCGGCCTCGAGAATGTTCAGTTGGGTATCGACCACCAGGTGCAGCAGCATGTCGTGCACCGGTTCGCCGGCCTTGCGCACGCCGGCCGAGAGTTGCATGTCGCGGGTCTTGGTGTCGCGCAGCTCAGCCTCCACATCGAACAGGCCGTCATCGCGTGCATAGACCTGCACCAGCGTGGCGCGGCTGTGCATCAAACGACGCTCGGGGGAGGGGGCGTTCGGGGACATCGGGGGAAGTGATCGCAAGGTTCACGACAAAACCGCCGGGGCACGGTGAAAAACCGGCGACGGCGGCGTTTGCGCAAGCCGGCAATGTAGCATGCTGCGCCGCATCAAGCCTGTCGCGGAACTGTCGCCGCGCCCTGCCTTGGTGCCTCGCCGGCTCAGTCGGGGTCTTTCAAGGCCTTGCGGATCACGTCGGCAGAAAAGCCTCGGGCCGCCAGAAAACGGGTCTGCTTGGCCCGGCCCGCGGCATCGGCTGGCAGCGCCTCGCCGAATTTGCGCCGGCGGATTTCCATCGCCCTCGGTAACTCCGCCTCCCGCAGGCCTTGGGCCTGCTCGCTGGACAGGGCCAGCCCATGCTGGGCCAACTCCTGCTTGATGCGCAGGCTGCCAAAGCGCTGCGAGCGCAGGTGCAGCCGCGACTCGACGAAGCGCTCTTCGTTCAGGTAGCCCTGGCTTTGCAACCAGGCGAGCAACTGCTCGACCTCAGCCTCCACCGCGTTCGCCGCCGGCTCATCGTCGGGTTCGGCAAAGACATCCGGCTTGGCCGCCGCTTCACCCGCTTCAGCCACCGCAGCCGCTCGGTCCCGATCCCGCCGATCCCGCGCGATGCGCAGCAGCTTGCGTTGCAGCTCGGCCCTGCTGTGCTCGCGCTGAGCCAGCAGAGCGATTGCGCGGGCCTTCAGCGACAGCGGCTTGCCTGCCGCCACGGCACTTACTCGGCTCCGGGGGCGGTGTTGAGCAGCGCGATGCCGACCGACTCGCGGATCTTGTTCTCGATCTCGACGGCCACGTCAGGGTTCTCGCGCAGGAACTCGCGGGCGTTGTCCTTGCCCTGGCCGATCTTCTCGCCGTTGTAGGCATACCAGGAGCCGGACTTCTCGACCACCTTGGCATTGACGCCCATGTCGATGATCTCGCCTTCGCGGCTGATGCCCTCGCCATAGAGGATGTCGAACTCGGCCGTCTTGAACGGGGGGGAGACCTTGTTCTTGACGACCTTGACCTTGGTCTCGGAGCCGATCACCTCTTCGCCCTTCTTGATCGAGCCGATGCGGCGGATGTCGAGGCGCACCGAGGCGTAGAACTTCAGGGCGTTGCCGCCGGTGGTGGTTTCGGGGCTGCCGAACATCACGCCGATCTTCATGCGGATCTGGTTGATGAAGATGACCGTGCAATTGGTCTTCTTGATCGTGGCGGTGAGCTTGCGCAGGGCCTGGCTCATCAGCCGGGCCTGCAGGCCGGGCAGGGAGTCGCCCATTTCGCCTTCGAGTT
Source organism: Pelomonas sp. V22 (assembly GCF_030014915.1). Taxonomy (GTDB): domain Bacteria; phylum Pseudomonadota; class Gammaproteobacteria; order Burkholderiales; family Burkholderiaceae_C; genus JAUASW01. The sequence goes on along the minus strand of NZ_JAGIXS010000005.1, from coordinate 129,718 downwards.
CGGCCTTGGGGGTGAGCGCGGCGACCGAGTCGACGACGATCAGGTCCACCGAGCCGGAGCGCACCAGGGCGTCGACGATTTCGAGGGCCTGCTCGCCGGTGTCGGGCTGGCTGATCAGCAGCTCTTGCAGATTGACGCCCAGCTTCTGCGCGTACTGGATATCGAGCGCATGCTCGGCGTCGATGAAGGCGCAGGTGCCGGCCAGCTTTTGCATCTCGGCGATGACCTGCAGCGTGAGCGTGGTCTTGCCGGAGGACTCGGGGCCGTAGATCTCGACGACGCGGCCGCGCGGCAGGCCGCCAACGCCGAGGGCGATATCGAGGCCCAGCGAGCCGGTGGAGACGACCTGGATGTCTTCGATCACCTCGCCTTCACCGAGGCGCATGATCGAACCCTTGCCGAACTGCTTTTCAATCTGGGCCAGGGCGGCTTGCAGGGCCTTGGCTTTTTCGGTGTTGAGGGCTTTGACCGGTGCGTCCATGTTTTCTCCTGTTGGGGCTGAAGGCATTATCAGCCGAAATCTGTATATCCGTACAGTAGTTTAACCAGGGTCTGCTGCCAAGCTTTGTCAGCATGCTTTGCTCCCTAGAATGGGGGAAACACGGAGACAAGCCCATGCGGATCCTGATTGCGGAAGACGACCAAGTGCTGGCCGACGGCCTGTTGCGCTCGCTGCGCGCCTCGGGTTATGCCGTCGATCAGGTGGGCAGCGGCAGCGAGGCCGACGCGGCGCTGGCCTCGCATGAATTCGACCTTCTGATCCTCGACCTCGGCCTGCCCAAGCTGCATGGCCTCGAGGTGCTGCGCAAGCTGCGCGGCCGTGGCTCCAGCGTGCCGGTGCTCATCCTGACAGCGGCCGACAGCGTGGAGCAACGCGTCAAGGGCTTGGACCTGGGCGCGGACGACTACATGGCCAAGCCCTTCTCGCTGCAGGAGCTGGAGGCGCGGGTGCGCGCCCTCACCCGCCGGGGCCTCGGCAGCGCCTCCACCGTCATCAAGCACGGCCCGCTGTCCTTCGACGCCACCGGCCGCGTGGCCTATATCAATGAGCAGATGATCGAACTGTCGGCACGCGAGCTGTCGCTGCTGGAGGTGCTCTTGCAGCGCGCCGGCCGCCTGGTCAGCAAGGACCAGTTGGTCGAGCGCCTCTGCGAATGGGGCGAGGAAGTCAGCAACAACGCCATCGAGGTCTATATCCACCGGCTGCGCAAGAAGATCGAGCAGGGGCCGATCCGAATCGCCACCGTGCGAGGCTTGGGTTACTGCCTGGAAAAGATCCCTGGCTGAATGACTGAGCGGAACACGCCGATGACCCAGCGCGGCCGTCGGCCCACCGAGCGATGAGCACCGAACCCCAGCCCCGCTCGCTGTTCGGCGAGATCCTCGACTGGATGCTGGCGCCGCTGCTGCTGATCTGGCCTATCAGCGTGGCGCTGACCTGGCTGGTGGCGCAGGGCATCTCGGCCAAGCCCTATGACCGCGAGCTCGGCGAGATGGCGCGCAACCTCGGCCTGCAGGTGGCGGCCGAGTCGGCACGGGCCACGCCGAGCAAGGGGCGCTATGCACTCTCGGCCGAGGCCGCCGCGCTCCTGCGCGCCGACGAGAGCGACACCGTCTACTACCAGGTGCTGGGCCTGCGCGGCGAGTACCTGAGCGGCGACCGCGCGCTGCCAGTGCCTCCCACCGACCCCGCCATCCAGCCCTGGGAACTGCAGTTCCGCGATGACGAGATCAGCGGCGAGAGCGTGCGCGTGGCCTACCTCTGGGTCGCGCCCGACGGCCAGACCGGCGCCAACCGCACCATGCTGGTCCAGGTGGCCGAGACCCTCGGCAAGCGCTCGCGCCTGACCAACGAAATCATCAAGGGCGTGATCCTGCCGCAGTTCGTCATCCTGCCGCTGGCCGTGCTGCTGGTGTGGCTGGCGCTGGCGCGCGGCATCGCTCCGCTGAACGAGCTGCAGCGCCGCATCCGCCGCCGCGAGAGCTCGGACTTGAGCCCCATCGACGAGCGCCGCGTGCCCGATGAAGTGGCACCGCTGGTGCGCGCCATCAACGACCTGCTGGCGCGGCTCGATCAGTCGATCAGCAGCCAGAAGCACTTCCTCGCTGACGCCGCCCATCAGCTGAAAACGCCGCTGGCCGGCCTGCGCACGCAAGCCGAGTTCGCCCAGCGCGAAATCGACGAGGGCCGCAGCTCGCCGCCGGAGTTGAAGCGCTCGCTGCAGCAGATCTCCCTCTCGAGCCAGCGCGCCGCCCACATGGTCAACCAGCTGCTCGCCATGGCCCGCGCCGAAGACAAGGAGCATGCGGCGCGCCGCAGCCTGGTGAATCTCTGCGGCCTGGCGATAGAGACGGTGCGCGACTTCGTGCCCCGCGCGATGGAGAAGCGCATCGACCTCGGCTACGAGGGTGCCGAATTCGCCGCCAGCCAGCTGCGCGTGCTGGGCCATCCGCTGCTCATCCGCGAGCTGATACGCAACCTCGTGGACAACGCACTGCTCTACACGCCTGCGGGCGGCACGGTGACGGTGCGGGTCGTCGAAGACCCGTTCGGCCAGGTCGTGGTGCTGCAGGTGGAAGACTCAGGGCCGGGCATTCCGGAGAGCGAGCGCGAGAAGGTGTTCCAGCCTTTCTATCGGGCGCTGGGCACCGAGGTCGATGGCTCGGGCCTCGGCCTCGCCATCGTGCGCGAGATCGCGCAGCAGCATGGCACCGAGGTCACGCTGGACGAGACCCGCGAGCGCCGCCCGGCGGCAGGCAGCCAAGAGACACCCGGTGCACGCTTCACCATCCGCTTCCAGGCCCAGTCGCCGTCACAACAGACGCCGCCCGAACCGCCTCAGCCGTGATGCGATGAGGCGTTGCGGCGGCTGCGGCCTATGCCCATCAGGAGGCCGAGGCTGATGCCCAGCATCACCATGGCCGTGCCGCCATAGCTGATGAAGGGCAGGGGCACGCCCACCACCGGCAGGATGCCGCTGACCATGCCCATGTTGACGAAGACATAGGTGAAGAAAGACAGCGTGATGGCGCCGGCCAGCAGGCGCGAGAACATCGTCGGCGCCTCGCTCGCGATGGCCAGGCCGCGCAGTATCAAGGCGGTGAAGCCGATCAGGAGCCCAAGTGCGCCGAGCAGGCCGAACTCCTCGCCATAGGCCGCGAAGACGAAGTCGGTGGTGCGCTCGGGAATGAACTCCAGGTGGGTCTGCGTGCCCTTCATGAAGCCCTTGCCGGTCACACCGCCGGAGCCGATGGCGATCTCGCCCTGGATGATGTGGAAGCCCTTGCCCAGCGGGTCCTTGCTCGGGTCCAGCAGGGTGCAGACGCGGTTCTTCTGGTACTCGCGCAGCACCGGCCATTTCACATCGGGCTGGCAGATCGCGTCCTCGCTCATCACCAGGGCCGTGATGGCAATGGCGCCCGCCACCACGGCCGGCACGATCAGCTTCCAGGACAGGCCGGCGAAGAAGATCACGTAAAGCCCGGCTGCCAGCACCAGGATGGAGGTGCCCAGGTCGGGCTGCTTGGCGATCAGGCCCACCGGCACGGCCAGCAGCAGGAAGGCGGCGATGAAGTCGGGCAGGCGCAGCTGGCCCTCGCGCTTCTGGAACCACCAGGCCAGCATCAGCGGCACGGCGATCTTCAGCAGCTCGGAGGGCTGGATCTGCGTGATGCCGATGTTGAGCCAGCGCGTCGCGCCCTTCTTGCTGATGCCGAACAGAGCCACGGCCAGCAGCAGGGCCACGCCCATCGCATACAGCGGCACCGCGAGGCGCGCCACCTTCTGCGGCGGCGCCTGTGCCACCAGGAACATCACGCCCAGCGACAGCAGCATGTTGCGCCCATGGTCGACGAAGCGCGTGCCATGGTCGTAGCCGGCAGAGTACATGCACAAGAGGCCCAGGGCCATCAGCCAGAACATGGCCAGCAGCAGGGGCACGTCGAAGCCGGCGAACAAGGGCCGCATGCGGCGCAGCAGGCTGGGTTTGCTGAGGACGGCGCTCATCGCGATGCTCCTGATGCGGCCGCGCTCGCCGCACTCGCCACGGAGGCCGCCGAGGCTGGCGCACTGGCTGCCGCCGGGCTGCCCGGCAGGGGCACATCGGCCGCGCGGCGCGGCGTGCCAATCGGTGCATAGGTCTTGGCTTGCTGCGTCTGCAGGATGTCTTCCTCGCTCGGGTACTGACCCTGCAGCACGTAGTCGAACACGCGGCGGGCAATCGGCGCCGCACCGCTGGAACCCCAGCCGGCGTTCTCCACGATCAGGGCCAGCGCAATCGTCGGCGCCTCCATCGGCGCGAAGGCGACATAGAGCGAGTGGTCGCGCTTGCGCTCGTCGGCCTTGATGTCCTTGTACTTCTCGCCGGCCTTGAGGCCCACGGCCTGGGCCGTGCCGGTCTTGCCGCCGCTCTGGTAGGCCGCGCCGAGGAAGACCTGGCGCGAAGTGCCTTCCAGCGTCACGCCGTTCATCGCATTGCGGATCACGTCCACATGCTCGGGCTTCAGCGGCAGCGGCTCCAGCGCGTCACTGGCCATGCGACGGTTCTTGTGCTGCACCACGTCCTGGATCTCGCGCACCAGGCGCGGCTTGAAGCGCTGGCCGCCGGAGGCGACGGTCGCGTAGGCATTGGCCATCTGCAGCATGGTGAAGTTGTTGTAGCCCTGGCCGATGCCCAGCGAGATCGTCTCGCCGGGGAACCACTTCTGGTTGGCCGGATTCTTGGCGAAATAGCGGCGCTTCCAGTCCTGGGAGGGCAGCACGCCGGTGACCTCGCCCTGCAGGTCGATGTCGGTCTTGCGGCCGAGGCCGAAGGGTTCCAGCTGGTCATGGATCAGGTCCACGCCCATCTCGTTGGCCAGGCTGTAGAAGTAGACGTTGGACGAGCTGACGATGGCCAGGCGCATGTCCTTGGGGCCGGCACGGTCGGTCTCGGGGCTGCCGAACACCTTGTTGCCAAAGGTGTAGTTCAGGTTGTCCATGATGACCACATTGGCCGCCCGCTTGCCACTGTTCAAGGCCGCCATCGCCATCAGCGGCTTGAAGGTCGATCCCGGCGGGTAGGTGCCGCGCAGCGCGCGGTTCAAGAGCGGCTTGTCGGGGTTCTCGTTCAGGTCGCGCCAGCTGTCGGCATCGATACCGTCAACGAAGAGGTTGGGATCAAAGGTCGGCTTGGAGACGAAGGCCAACACCTCGCCATTGCGTGGGTCGATGGCCACGAGCGCGCCGCGCCGGTCCTTGTAGAGCTCTTCCACCAGGGCCTGCAGGCGGATGTCGATGGACAGCACCAGGGTATTGCCCGGCGTCGGCGGCCGGTGCGCGAGGCGCCGCACGGCCTTGCCGCCCGCGCTGGTCTCGACCTGCTCGAAGCCGGTGATGCCATGCAGCTCGCGCTCATAGGCCTGCTCCAGACCCAGCTTGCCGATGTACTCCGTGCCGCGGTAGTTGGCGATCTCTTCTTCGCTCCAGTCGTCCTGTGCCTTCTTCTCGGCCTGGTTGATGCGGCCGATGTAGCCGATCAAATGGCTGCCGACCTCGCCGAGCGGATAGCTGCGGAACAGCCGCGCCTTGATCTCCACGCCGGGGAAGCGGAAGCGCTGTGCCGCGAAGCGCGCCACCTCCACGTCCGTCAGCTTGGTGCGGATGGGCAGCGACTCGAAGTTCTTGCTCTCCTCCATCAGGCGCTTGAAGCGCTTGCGGTCGCGCGGCTGGATCTCGATCACGCCTGAGAGCTCGTCGATGGCCTTGTCCAGGTCCACCACCTTGGAGGGCGTGATCTCCAGCGTGTAGGCCGAGTAATTGCTGGCCAGCACGATGCCGTTGCGGTCCACGATCAGGCCGCGGTTGGGCACGATGGGCACGACCGTCGTGCGGTTGGATTCGGCGCGCTCCAGGAAGGCGTTGTGCTGCACCACCTGCAGCCAGACGAGGCGCGCCAGCAGCAAGAGGAAGCAGAACAGCACGAAGGCGCCGGCCGCGAGCACGCGCAGGCGGAAACGGCCCAGCTCCTGGTGAAGGTTCGTAATCAGCGTCACAGGCTAGACCAGCCTCACAGCGGACGGTGGGCGTCGGGATCGGGCGGCCGGCGTTGCGGCGCCAGCAGCAGCGCCGTGGCGATGGGCCACAGCGCCGTCTCGATCAGCGGCGCGAAGATCAGGGTCCAGCCCGGCCACATGCCGCCGACGATCAGGCGCACGATCAACGAGACCGCATGCGCGCCAATGAACAGCGGCAGCACATGCAAGGCCTGCTCGCGCAGCTTGAACCACAGCAGGCGGCGGTGCAGCGCCACAGCGCCGAAGCTCAGCATGCTGTAGGCCAGCGCATGTTGACCGAGCAGCGCGCCGTGGTGCACGTCGACCAGCAGGCCGAAGAAGAAGGCCCAGCCCACACCCACGCGGCGCGGCTGGTGCACGTTCCAGAACACCAGCACCAGGGCCAGCAGGTCCGGCATGGCAGCCACGCGGCCGATGGGCACCATGTCAAAGATCAGCGCCAGCAACAGGCTCATGGCGATGAACAAGGGGTTGACCGGCAGCAGCAGCTGGCCGGTGCCACGCGGCATGATCATCGTTCGCCCCCCTGCGCCTTGCTGGCTGCTGCGGCGGCGCGCGCCTCGGCAGCCTTGGCTTTGGCATCGGCCTTGATTTCGGCCTTGCGCTGGGCCGCGCTCGCGGCTTCGGCCGAGTCGGCTGCTGCCGCTTCGGTCCGCGCCGCCTCATGCAGGGCCAGCGGCTCCAGCACCAGCACATGGCGGGCTGCATCGGGCGGCGAGGCGGGCTTCAGGGCGATGCGGGCGAAGCTGGTGTCGCCCCGGCGCTCGACGGCAGCCACCGTCGCCACCGGGAGGCCCGGCGGATAGACACCGTCCAGGCCCGAGGTGGACAGCAGATCGCCGACCTTGATGTCGGCATTGGCCGCCATGAAGCGCAGCTCCATCGCACCTTCGCTGCGCTCACCGCCATAGGCCACGCCGCGCTGCTGCGTGCGGTTGTTCAGCACGGGGATGGCTGCATCCTTGTCGCCCAGCAGGGTCACCTCGCTGGAAAGCAGGTAGACCCGCGTGACCTGACCCAGCACGCCGGCATCGTTGATCACCGGCGCGCCGGCGCGCACGCCATGGCGGCTGCCATGGTCGATGACGACACGGCGCGAGTACGGGTCAGCCGCCTCGTACAGCACCTCGGCCGCCAGCGTGGGCACCGATTGCGCGGCCTGCATCTTCAGCAAGGCGCGCAGCCGCTCGTTCTCGACCTGCAGCTGGCTGGCACGCGAGAGCTTCTCGGCCTGCTGCACCAGCTGGCGGCGGGCCTGGTTCTCGGCCTCGGTGGCGCGCTCCATGCCGCGCAGGTAGTCGCCGCCGGCCTCCCAGGCGTCGACCGGCGCCAGCAAGGCGCGCTGCATCGGATGCAGGGCGGTGGCCAGCAGCATGCGCAGCGGCTGGGTCATGTTGAAACGAGCGTCGGCCACCATCAGGAAGATGGCCAGCGCCGCGAAGACCGCCAGCTTGCTGGCGGCCGACAGGCCTTGCCGGAACAGCGGCGGCGGGTTGCGATCGAGGGTGCCTAAGCTCATGGGCGCCAAACGGAGAAAAGCCGGCCCGTCGTACAACGTGCCGGCTTGCTCAGGAACATGGAGGGGATTACTCGGAGGCGAAGATCAGGCCCAGGCGCTCCATGCGCTCCAGCGCCATGCCGCAACCGCGCACCACGCAGGTCAGCGGGTCTTCGGCCACCAGCACCGGCAGGCCGGTTTCCTCAGCGAGCAGGCGGTCCAGGTCGCGCAAGAGCGCGCCACCACCGGTCAGCATCATGCCGCGCTCGGCAATATCGGCACCCAGCTCGGGCGGGGTTTGTTCCAGCGCGTTCTTGACGGCCGAGACGATCTGGTTGAGCGGGTCGGTCAGGGCTTCGAGGATCTCGTTGCTAGAGATGGTGAAGCTGCGTGGCACGCCTTCCGAGAGGTTGCGGCCCTTGACTTCCATTTCCTTGACTTCGGAGCCCGGGAAGGCCGAGCCGATGTTCTTCTTGATCGCTTCGGCCGTGGGCTCGCCGATCAGCATGCCGTAGTTGCGGCGGATGTAGTTGATGATGGCCTCGTCGAACTTGTCGCCGCCGACGCGGACCGAGCCCTTGTAGACCATGCCGCCCAGCGAGATCACGCCGACCTCGGTGGTGCCGCCGCCGATGTCGATGACCATCGAGCCCGAGGCCTCGGAGACCGGCAGGCCGGCACCAATGGCCGCGGCCATCGGTTCCTCGATCAGGTGCACCTCGGAGGCGCCGGCGCCCAGGGCGGCGTCGCGGATCGCGCGCTTCTCGACCTGGGTGGAACCGCAGGGCACGCAGATGATGATGCGGGGGGACGGGCGAAGCAGCTTGGTGTCGTGCACCATCTTGATGAACTGCTTGATCATCTGCTCGGTGATCACGAAGTCGGCGATCACGCCGTCCTTCATCGGGCGGATCGCCTCGATGTTGCCGGGCACCTTGCCCAGCATGGCCTTGGCCTCGCGGCCGACGGCCTGGATGGTCTTCTTGCCGTTGGGGCCGCCTTCGTGGCGGATGGCGACGACCGAGGGCTCGTCGAGCACGATGCCCTTGCCGCGGACGTAGATCAGCGTGTTGGCGGTGCCGAGGTCAATGGCGAGGTCGGTGGAGAAATAGCGGCGCAGGGATGCGAACATGGTGTGTTTGGAGGCCAACGCGGCGCTTCTTGCGCTGTAGCGTCAAAGGTCGCGTTGCTGGCTGGGCGCGTATTTGGGGTCGGGAAACAGCGGTCGCTCAACCTGAAGTCAGGCGGCCGCGGGCGGTGTTCGCACCATGTACAACGAGGCTGCCTGAACCGTGCCGGTCGGGCAGCCCCGTAGCCATGGAGATAAGCGGAGATAATACCCGATCACCCCCTAAATTACGCATGAGGGAAGGCCCTTGGGAGCCTTCTTTCGCAGGCTTTGGAGCCCCCACCCGATGGCCCTGACATCCGACGACGTGAGCCGCATTGCCCACCTGGCGCGGCTGGAACTTTCCCCCGCTGAAGGCGCCGCCCTGCTGCCCCAGCTCAACGGCTTTTTCTCCATCGTCGAGCAGATGAGTGCCGTGGACACCAGCGGCGTCGAGCCGCTGTACACGCCCCTCTCTGCCGTGCAGGAGGTGCACCTGCGCCTGCGCGACGACAAGGTCACGGAAAGTAACCAGCGCGAGCTGAACCAGCAAAGCGCACCAGCGGTCGAGGACGGCCTGTTCCTGGTGCCCAAGGTCATCGAATAAATAGCAAGAAGAGAAGCGAGCCGATCTCCATGAAACCCTTGCACGAACTGGGCGTGGCCGAGTTGGGCCAGGCCCTGCGCCAGCGCCAGACCTCCAGCCGCGAAGTGACCCAGGCTCTCCTGGCCCGAGTCCAGGCCCACGAATCGCTGGGCGCCTTCCTCCATGTGGATGCCGAAGCCGCCCTGGCCCGCGCCGATGCGGCCGACGCCCGCCTCGCAGCCGGTGAAACGGGCGCGCTGATCGGCGTGCCGCTGGCCCACAAGGACATCTACGTCACGGCCGACATGCCGACGACGGCCGGCTCCAAGATCCTCGCCGGCTACCGCAGCCCCTTCGACGCCACCGTCGTCGCCCGCTTGAACGTGGCCGGCACGGTCTCGCTCGGCAAGCTGAACTGCGACGAGTTCGCCATGGGCTCGGCCAACGAGAACTCTGCCTATGGCCCGGCCCACAACCCCTGGGACACCGGCCGCGTGCCTGGCGGCTCGTCCGGCGGTTCGGCCACGGCTGTGGCGGCGCGCCTGGTGCCTGCCAGTACCGGCACCGACACCGGCGGCTCGATCCGCCAGCCGGCCAGCTTCACCGGCATCACCGGTATCAAGCCGACCTATGGCGTGTGCTCACGCTACGGCATGATCGCCTTCGCCTCCAGCCTGGACCAGGCCGGACCGATGGCCCGCTCGGCCGAAGACTGCGCCCTGCTGCTCTCCGCCATGAGCGGCTTCGACGAGCGCGACGCCACCAGCGTGCAGCAACCGCCGCAGGACTTCCATGCGCAGATGCTGCAAGCGCGCGAAGGCGCCACGGCGGCACAGCCGCTGAAGGGTTTGCGCATCGGCGTGGCCGCCGAGTTCTTCCCACAGGGCTTGTCGGCTGACGTGAACAGCGCCGTGCGCCAGGGCCTGGCCGAGCTGGAAAAGCTCGGCGCCACCCTGGTGGACGTGAGCCTGCCGCGCACCGAGCTGGCCATTCCGGTGTACTACATCATTGCCCCGGCCGAGGCGAGCTCCAACCTCTCGCGCTTCGACGGCGTGCGCTTCGGCCACCGCGCCGAGAAGTACACCGACCTGCTCGACATGTACAAGAAGACCCGCGCCGAAGGCTTCGGCGCCGAGGTCAAGCGCCGGATCATGATCGGCAGCTACGTGCTCTCGCACGGCTACTACGACGCCTACTACCTGCAGGCCCAGAAGCTGCGCCGCATGATTGCGGACGACTTCCAGCAGGCCTTCGCGCAATGCGACCTGATCGCAGGCCCGGTGGCCCCGAGCGTGGCCTGGAAGGCGGGCGAAGGCTCGGACGATCCGGTCAAGGCCTACCTCGCCGACATCTTCACGCTGCCCGGCTCACTGGCTGGCCTGCCCGGCATGAGCGTGCCGGTGGGCTTTGGCGAAGGCGGCATGCCCGTCGGTTTGCAGCTGATCGGCAACTACTTCAAGGAAGGCCAGCTGCTGCACGCGGCCCATGCCTTGCAGCAAGCCACCGACTGGCACCTGAAGGCACCGGCAGGATTCTGAGCATGACGACGACTCAAAAACCCAAACTCATCCGTGGCTACGAGGTCGTGATCGGCCTGGAGAACCACGTCCAGCTCTCGACCCAGTCGAAGATCTTCAGCGGCTCCTCCACCGCCTTCGGCGCCGAGCCGAACACGCAGGCTTCGCCGGTGGACCTGGCACTGCCCGGCACGCTGCCGGTGCTGAACCGCGCAGCCGTTGAACGCGCCATCCGCTTCGGCCTGGCCGTGGGCGCGAAGGTGGCGCCGCTGTCCATCTTCGCGCGCAAGAACTACTTCTACCCCGACCTGCCCAAGGGCTACCAGATCAGCCAGTTCGAGATCCCGGTGGTGCAGGGCGGCGCGGTGGAGTTCTTCGTCGGCGATGTGAAGCACAAGGTCAACCTGACCCGTGCCCACCTCGAGGAAGACGCGGGCAAGAGCCTGCACGAGGACTATCACGGCCAGAGCGGCATCGACCTGAACCGTGCCGGCACGCCGCTGCTCGAAATCGTCTCCGAGCCCGACATGCGCTCGGGCGCCGAGGCCGCCGAATACGCCAAGACGCTGCATGCGCTGGTCATGTGGCTGGGCATCTGCGACGGCAATATGCAGGAAGGCTCGTTCCGCTGCGACGTCAACGTCTCGGTGCGCAAGCCCGGCGAGCCCTATGGCACGCGCCGCGAGATCAAGAACCTCAACAGCTTCCGCTACCTCTTGCAGGCGGTGGACTATGAGGTGAACTGGCAGATCGACCAGATCGAAGACGGCCTGAAGATCCAGCAGGCCACCGTGCTGTTCAACCCGGACACCGGCGAGACCCGCGCGATGCGCAGCAAGGAAGACTCGGCCGACTACCGCTACTTCCCCGATCCCGACCTGCCGCCGCTGGTGATCGCACCGGAATGGGTGGAGCGCGTGAAGGGCGAGATGCCCGAGCTGCCGGGCGTGATGGCCAAGCGCTTCGTCGAGGCCGACGGCCTGCCGGAGTACGACGCGACGATGATGACGCAGAGCCTGGCCACGGCGCGCTACTACGAGGCCGCCAAGGCCGCGGGCGCGGCGCCCAAGCTGGTGGCGAACTGGGTGATGGGCGAGATCAGCAAGCGCCTGAACAGCGAAGGCATCGAGATTGATGCCGCGCCAGTCGGTGCCGAGCTGCTGGCCAAGCTGATCGCCCGCATCGCCGACGGCACGATCTCGAACAACTCCGCCAAGCAGGTCTTCGACGCGCTGTGGGCCAAGGAAGGTTCGGACGTGGACGCCATCATCGCGGCCAAGGACCTGAAGCAGTCCAACGACACCGGCGAGATCGAACGCATCCTTGACGAAGTGCTGGCCGCCAACCAGAAGTCGGTGGACGAGTTCCGTGCCGGCAAGGACAAGGCATTCAACGCCTTGGTTGGCCAGGCCATGAAGGCCACCAAGGGCAAGGCCAACCCCGGCCTGGTCAACGAGCTCTTGAAGAAGAAGCTCGGCGGTTGATGAGTGAAGAGCTGGACTGGCTGCATGTCGACGAGACCTGCGTCGTCGTCGACAAGCCAGCCGGCCTGCTCTCGGTGCCCGGTCGCGGTGAAGACAAGCAGGACTGCGCCGCTGCCCGCGTCCAGCAGCGCTACCCCGAGGCCCTGATCGTCCACCGGCTAGACCAGGCCACCTCGGGCCTCTTGCTGTTTGCGCGTGGTGCCGAGATGCAGCGGCACTACAGCTACGAGTTCATGCAGCGGCGCGTGCACAAGCGCTACGTCGCCGTCGTCGAAGGCCTGCTGCCGCTGGACGGCAACTGGCATGAGATCGCCCTGCCCCTGATTGCCGACTGGCCGAACCGGCCCAAGCAGAAGATCGATCACGAGCAGGGCAAGCCCTCGCTGACCCGCTGGCTCGCTCTCGCCCATGAAGCGGGGCGCACCCGCGTCGAACTGGAACCCGTCACCGGCCGCTCCCACCAGCTGCGGGTGCACCTGATGGCGCTGGGCCATCCGATCGCCGGTGATGCGCTGTATGGTGACGCGTCCAGCGCGGCACGCCTGCTGCTGCATGCCTGCGAGCTGAGCATCGGTGCGCTGAGCGTCACGAGCCCGGCTCCCTTCTGAGTACCATCCGCGCCATGAGCAACGGCAAGCAGCACCTCTTCATCGTCACCGGCAGTTCGCGCGGCATGGGCGCGGCCCTCGCGAAGCGGCTGGTGGCGCCCGAGCACCGCGTGATCGGCATCGCCCGCCGCACCGCCCCCGAGCTGACCGGTATGGAGCAATGGGAGCAAGACCTGGCACAGCCTCTCGAAGCGGCGGAGCGCCTGCAGGCCTGGCTGACGGGGCAAGCGCCTTTTGCCAGCGCCACTTTGATCAACAACGCGGGTGTGATCTCGCGGCCCGGTCCCGTCGAGCAGACCTCGCTGGCCGAGTTGTCGAATGCAATCCGCGTCGGTCTGGAGGCCACGCTCCTGCTGTCAGCCGCCTTCCTGCAGGGCACGCGACCCTGGGGCGTGCCGCTGAAGATCCTCAACATCAGCTCCGGCCTCGGCCGCCGCGCGATGGCCGGCAGCGCGCCCTACTGCGCGGCCAAGGCCGGCATGGACAACCTTTCGGCGTCGATGGCGCTGGATGAGGCCGCTCGGCCGAACGGCGCGCGCATCGTCTCACTGGCGCCGGGCGTGATTGATACCGACATGCAGGTGCAGCTGCGCACGGCGGACCCGGCCGGCTTCCCCGAGCAGCAGCGCTTCATCGAGTTCAAGGCCAGCGGCGCGTTGATGAGCCCCGACGAAGCGGCCGCCAAGCTGGTGGCCTACCTCAATCGCGCCGACTTCGGCAGCCAGCCCGTCGCCGATATCCGCCAAGCTTGAGCCAGGCTTGAAACCGCGAGCACGGCCCCCATTTCGCATCCTGCCCCTCTCCCGGGGCGAATCTGGAGACCCTGTGAATTTCCTGAACAAGCTCTTGCTGAGCGCCCTCATCGTCACCCTGAGCCTGGGTGGCATCGAAGCCAATGCCAAACGCATCGGCGGCGGCGGCATGAAGCGCACGGTGCCGCAGCAGACCACACCGGCCCAGCCCGCCAAGCCGGCCGCACCGACGCAAAACGCGGCCCAGCCGGCCCCGGCCGCACCAGCCCCGGCCGCCGCACCGGTCCAGCCGCCCAAGCGCTCCTGGATGGGCCCGCTGGCCGGCCTCGCCGCCGGTCTCGGCCTCGCCGCGCTGGCCAGCCATTTCGGCTTTGGCGCCGCCATGGCCAACATCATGACCATGGTCTTGATCGGCCTGGTGGCCATGCTGGTGATTGGTTTCCTGGTGCGCCGCTTCGGCGCGGCCAAGCAGGCGCAGCCGGCCTACGCCGGTGGCAATTTGGGCGGCCAGGGCGGTGGCTACGCACCGGTGCAGCGCATCGACCCGCAGCCCCTCTCTGCTTCGGCCGCCCCGGCCGCCGCAGCAGCGCCCGTCGCCGCGTCCGCCGAGGACGCCGAGTTCGCCCAGTTGGCCAAGAAGGTCTTCATCCGCCTGCAGGCCGCCAACGATGCCGGCGACCAGGCCGACCTGCGCCGCTTCACCACACCCGAGATGTATGCCTCCATCCAGCAGGAGCTGCTGGACCGCAAGGGCGCCACGCAGCAGACCGAGGTGCTGCAGCTCGATGCCACCGTGATCGACCGGGCCGAGGAACACGGCCAGCAGGTCGTCAGCGTGCGTTTCTGGGGCCTGGTGCGTGAGCGCAGCGAAGACGCAGCGAGCGGCTTCGATGAGGTCTGGCACCTGGCGCGTCCGCTGGACGGCAGCCGCGAATGGGCCATCGCCGGTATCCAAGCCAGCCAGTAAGCCAAGCGGCGCCCCACCCTGGGGCATGACCTATGAAGGGCCCTTCCGACCACGGTCAGAATGGCCCTTCGTCATTTCTGCTGAACGGGAGTTCCTCGATGCAACGACCCCTGTCTTCGCTGCGCCTCGCGGCGCTGCTGCTCGCACTGAGCGCGGGCGGCCTCGCCCAGGCCCAGGACACCAAGCCGCCCGCCACGCTGCAGCCCAATGCCAACCTGGTGATCCAGGGCATCCCGCCAGTGCCGCAGAGCCTGGTCGAGGCGGTCAGCGCCTACAACGATTTCCGCGGCCACGGCTTCGTCGACTGGCACCCGAGCAAGCGCGAGATGCTGATCGCGCACCGCAAGGCCGGCGCCAACACCGCGCAGCTGTTCCGCCTCGCCGGCCCGCTGGCCGAGCCCGAGCAATTGACCGATGGCGTCGACCCGGTGGCCGACGCCAGCTACGAGCCCGGCAGCGGCCGCTACATCGTGTTCGCCCGCGCCAGCGGCGGCAACGAGGTGGCCCAGCTCTACCGCCTGGACGGCAAGGGCAAGGAGCCGGTGCTGCTGACCGACCCCGACCAGCGCCATGCCATGAGCGGCTGGCTGCACAAGAGCAGTCAACTGCTGTTCACCTCGGTGCCGCTGGACCGCACGGCGCAAGGCGGCAGCCGTGCCCAGGTGATGACCCAGCTGTGGATCATGGATCCCGAGAAGCCCGCCGAAAAACGCAAGATCGCCGAGCTGCCCGGCGGCGGCTGGGGTGTGGGCTCGGTGTCGTGGGACGACAAGCAGCTGGCGCTGACCGAGTACGTCTCGGCCAACGAGGCCCGCGTCTGGCTGATGGACCTGGCCACCGGCGAGAAGCGCCAGGTCTTGCCCGCGCCCGGCCAGACCGAGCGCGCCAGCCACTCACCGGCTTCGTTCACGCGTGACAACAAGGAGCTGTTCGTCTCCACCACGCGCTTCAGCGAGTTCCGTGAGATGGCCCGGCTCAAGCTGGCCGACGGCGCGCTGCAGCGCCTGGACAGCGGCATGGCCTGGGACGTCAGCGGCGGCACGCTCACCGAGGACGGCAAGAAGCTGGCCCTGCAGTTCAATGTGGCCGGCCGCGATGAACTGCGCTTCTACGACGCCGAGAGCTTCAAGCCGCTGCCCAGCCCGAAGCTGCCCGCTGGCTCGGTAGGTTCGGCCAGCTACGACCGCGCGCGCGGCGAGCTGATGTTCAGCCTCAACAGCGCTCAGGGGCCGGGCCAGATCTTCTCGCTCGACGCGGCCGGCAAGGTCGAGCAATGGACCCGCGCCTATGCGCCGCCCGGCATCGACACCAGCAAGTTCGGCGACCAGCAGATCGTGCGCTGGAAGAGCTTCGACGGCCGCCCCATCTCCGGCCTCATCAACCTGCCGCCGGCCGCCAAATTCCCGGGCAAGCGCCCGGTGCTGATCAATATCCACGGCGGGCCCGAGGGGCAATCCACCATGGGCTTCATCGGCCGCAACAACTACTTCGTGCAGGAGCTGGGCATCGCGATGATCCAGCCGAACGTGCGCGGCTCCAGCGGCTACGGCAAGACCTTCCTGGACCTGGACAACGGCTTCAAGCGCGAGGACTCGGTCAAGGACATAGGCGCGCTGCTGGACTGGATCGCGACCCAACCCAACCTGGACGCGAGCCGCGTGATGGTGGTGGGCGGCAGCTACGGCGGCTACATGGTGCTGGCGGTGTCCACGCATTACGCCGAGCGCATCGTCGGTGCGATCGACATCGTCGGCATCTCGCACTTCGTGACCTTCCTGAACAACACCGAGAGCTACCGCCGCGACCTGCGCCGCGTCGAGTACGGCGACGAGCGCGAGCCGGCGATGAAGGAATTCCTGGACAAGATCTCGCCGCTGACCAATGCCGCCAAGATCAAGAAGCCGCTGTTCGTGGTGCAGGGCAAGAACGACCCGCGCGTCCCCTACACCGAGGCCGAGCAGATCGTGGCCAAGGTGCGCGAGCAAGGCACGCCGGTCTGGTACCTGCGCGCCGAGAACGAGGGCCACGGCTTCCAGCGCAAGGAGAACCAGGACTACCTGTTCTATTCCATGATCGGCTTCATGCAGCAGAACCTGCTCAAGCACTGACAGCGCAGCCAGCGCAATGAAGAAGGCCCGCCGAGGCGGGCCTTCTGCTTTTCAGTGAGAAGCGG
Source organism: Pelomonas sp. V22 (assembly GCF_030014915.1). Lineage (GTDB taxonomy): Bacteria > Pseudomonadota > Gammaproteobacteria > Burkholderiales > Burkholderiaceae_C > JAUASW01. The sequence continues at coordinate 112,971 of NZ_JAGIXS010000005.1, read as the reverse complement.
CCGAGGCAGAAGGAATGCTGCCCAGCGGCGCGCCGGCCCACAGTCGCTTCAGGCGCGCCAGCTCCTGGTCGTAGAGCTTGTTGACGCGCACCAGCTCGGACTTCTGGTTCTCGATCAACACGCGCTGGGCTTCGGCGGCGGCATCGTTGGCATCGAGCTGCTGCTTGAGCTTGGGCGGCAGCGGCTTGCCGACGTAGAACTCGGCCTCGTCGGACAGCGGCTTGCGCTCGGCCGCCAGGTCGAGCAGGCGGCGCTCCGAGGTCCGCATGGCGGTGTTCACATCGTCCAGCGCGGCCGTGCGGGCGCGCTGATGGGCCGCCTCGTTGGGGAAGCGCAGCTTCAGGTTGCGGTCGCGCCGCACCGCATCGGCCAGAGCCGAGCGCTCGACGGCCTGCTTGCGCTCCAGCTCATCCTTGGCCGCCTTCTCCTCCAGCGACAGCGAGGGCGGCAGGATGCTGCGCAGCGAGCCGTCGGCATTGAGCACGCGCTGCTCGCGGGTCATGCAGTCGGCAATCGGGCGGTCGCCGGTCAGTTTGCGGCCGTCGGTCGTCGTGCAGGTATAGATCGCCTTGCCACCGCTGCCTTGCGCCAGGCCCTGAGCGCAGGGCAGCGCGACGAGCAGGGCAACCAGCGGCAGGAGAGTAGGCAGGCGGCGCATCAGACTCCGTAGCGTTGGCGGTAGGCCAGCACGGCCGCCGCGTGCGATTGCACGGCCGGGTTGCTGGTGTTGCTGAGATAGGCGAGCAGATCGGCCAGGCCGGCGATGGCCACCACCGGCAGGTTCAGCTGGCGAGTCACGTATTGCACGGCGCTCCATTCCATGTCGACGCCGTTCTCGGCCGCCTTCTCCTGGCGGTCCAGCGCGATGCTCACGCCGCAGGGCGTGGCGCCGGCGGCCTGGATCATGGCGATGGACTCGCGCACCGAGGTGCCGGCCGAGATCACGTCATCGATGATCAGAACGCGGCCCGCCACCTTGGCGCCGACAAGGGTGCCGCCTTCGCCATGGTCTTTCGCTTCCTTGCGGTTGTAGGCGAAGGGCTTGTTGTGGCCGAGGCGCGCCAGCTCGATGGACACGGCGGCGGCCAGCGTGATGCCCTTGTAGGCCGGGCCGAAGATCATGTCGAACTGCAGGCCCGAGGCGATCAGCGTCTTGGCATAGAACTCGGCCAGGCGCGCCAGCTTGGCGCCATCGTCGAACAGGCCCGCATTGAAGAAGTAGGGGCTCAGCCGCCCGGCCTTGGTCTTGAACTCGCCGAAGCGCAGCACGCCGGCATCGACCGCGAAGGCGACGAAATCCTGGGCGAGCGAGGCGGGGGCGGAGGCAGTCATCGAGAAGGCGGGGCGATTAGGGGTCGGCGCATTGTAGGCAGAGTCCCGCGCGCTGCCACAATGCGCGCGCAGCAACGCTTGTGGCCTTCCCATGAAACTGATCACCGCCAACCTGAACGGCATCCGCTCTGCCGCGACCAAGGGGTTCTTCGACTGGGCGCCCAGCCAGAAGGCGGACGCCATTGGCGTGCAGGAAGTCAAGGCGCAGGCCGACGTGGTGGATGGCCAGTTCGACACCATAGGCCCGCTGCAAGGCCACTTCCACTATGCCGAGAAGAAGGGCTACTCGGGCGTGGGCCTCTACACCAAGGAGGAGCCGAGCGACCTGATCATCGGCTTCGACGGCGGCGAGTTCGACACCGAAGGCCGCTGGGTCGAGAAGCGCTTCGACAAGCCCGGCCGCAAGCTCAGCCTGATCTCCTGCTACTTCCCCAGCGGTTCTTCGGGCGAGGACCGCCAGCAGGCCAAGTTCCGCTTCCTCGCGCTGATGTACCCGCACCTGATGGCGCTGAAGGCCGAGCGCGAGTTCATCCTGGTCGGCGACATCAACATCGCCCACCAGCAGGCCGACCTGAAGAACTGGCGCAGCAACCAGAAGAACTCCGGCTTCCTGCCCGAGGAGCGCGCCTGGCTGACCCAGCTGTTTGGCACCGGCAACGAAGGCGGTGGCCTGGTCGACGTCTACCGCCAGCTCGAACCCGGCACCACCGACGATTGCTACACCTGGTGGAGCAACCGCGGCCAGGCCTATGCGAACAACGTGGGTTGGCGGCTGGACTACCACTTCGCCACGCCGGCCCTGGCCGCGCTGGCCAAGCGTTGTGCCATCTACAAAGACCAGAAGTTCAGCGACCACGCACCGCTGAGCATCGACTACGACTTCAAGCTCTGACCCGGCATCGGGAGCGGGCTTGACACCGATGCGCTGCGCGAAATCCTGGATTGCATTCACCGCGGCCTGCCTAGTCCTGGCGACGCCGGTGGCATCGGCTTTCACTGCGGCAGCGCCGGCCAGCGCTGCCGAACTGCGCCAGCAGCTCGAGGCCACCCCCGCGAAGGACCGCGCGAGGGCCATCGCCATGGCGCGCCAGGCGCTCGCGGGTCCGCTGGAGCCAGACCAACGGGCCTGGTTCCTGGATCGGCTGGCGGCCGATCAACTGCGTCTGCGGCGCTGGGACGAAGCACTGAGCTCGGCGCAGCAGGGGCTGGCGTTGACCCAGGTCGGTACGCCGCTGCGGGTGCGCTTTGCCAGCTTGCTGGCCAAGGGCCGGCTCGGCCTTGGCCAACCGGCCGAGGCACTGCGCATCCACGACGAACAGAGCGCGCCGGCGATACCGGCCCTGCTGAGCTCGGCCGACCGGATCACCCGGCTGCGCGCCCTTGAAGCCTTGCGCGTGCGAGCCATGAGCCTGCTCGGGCTGGCGCGCAAGGGCGAGGCCATGGAGCAGCTGACCGAGGTGCTGCGCCAGTACGACCAGCTGGATGATGCCGAGGGCCAGGCCGAGACCCTGCACGTGATGGCCTCGCTGCGCCATGGCAGCGGCGATGTGGCCGAGGCCCTGCGTGCCGAACAACAGGCGATCGACATAGCCGAACGCGGCCAGGTGCCCGATGTGCTGGCGCGCCTGCACTCGCTGATGGCCTACCTGCAGGCCCAGGCCGGCAACCAGCAGGCCCATGAGCGCGAGCTGGAGGCGGCGCGCAAGAGCGCGGTCGAGGAAGGCGACGATTTCGTCCAGTCCATGGTGATGTTCAACCTCAGCGACGGGGCCATGCAGCGCAAGGACTGGGCCGAGGCGCTGCGCCTTACCGACGCCGCCCGCCCGATCTTCCTGCGCATCGGTGACCTGAACATGGCCGACCTGTGCCTGGCCAACCGCGGCATCGCGCTGAACCGCACCGGCCATCCCGAAGGCATCGCCCTGCTGCGCCGCGCCAACGAGACCATCGCCAGCCGGCCCGGCCAGGAGGTCACCCTGGTCGCCATCCAGAAGGCCATCGCCGAGGAACTGGCCCACAACCGCGATTTCGAGGCGGCCTATGCGGCCCAGCTCGAGTACCAGCGCCGCAAGGAGGCGCTGCACCAGAGCGACAACCAGAAGCGCATCGCCGAAGCCTCGGCCGCCTACGAAGCCGACCGCAAGCAGCGCCAGATCGAGACGCTGGAGCATGAGCAGGACCAGCAGAAGCGCTTCCGCTGGCTGTGGGTGCTGACCGGCGTGCTGGGCCTGGCGGTCGCCGCCGTGATCGCCGTCAGCCGCGTCTACCTGAAGCGGGCCTACCGTGCCATGCACGACATGGCGCTGGAAGACCCGCTGACCGGCCTGCACAACCGCCGCTACCTGAGCAGCCGGATCGTCGAGGAGCTGGCCCAGATGCGCCGCCAGCGGCATCAGGCGCTGGCACCGCGTGGCGATGGCAGCGCCGTGCCAGCCGAGCCGGGCGCCGCCTTCCTGCTGATCGACCTGGACCACTTCAAGTTCATCAACGACGAGCATGGCCATGCCGCCGGCGACGCCGTGCTGCGCCAGGCCTCAGCCCTGCTGCGCAGCCTGGTGCGCCAGTCGGACACCGTGGTGCGCTGGGGCGGCGAGGAGTTCCTGGTGTTCGCACGGGTGGCGGCCCGCAACGAGCCCGGCGAACTGGCCGAGCGCATCTGCAGCCAGATGGCGGCCCATGAGTTCGACCTGGGCCAGGGCCGCCGGCTGCGGCGCAGCTGCTCCATCGGCTTTGCCTGCTACCCGTTTGCGCCCCAGCAAGCCGGCGCGCCCGAGCTACCGTCCTGGGAAACCGTGGTCTCGCTGGCCGACCAGTGCTTGTACGCGGCCAAGGCCAGCGGCCGCGCGCTGTGGGTGGGCATCCAGCAGATTGACCTCGGCCAACCGCTGCCCGAACAGGCGGACGCCGCCGCCGGTGTGGCACAGGGCCAGTTCGCGCTGCTGCACAGCGCGGGCCGCGAGGTCAGCTGGCCGGCGCGTGAGCCAGGCCACCCGGGGCAAGGCCAGAGGCACTGACCCTCAGGCCGCCGCGATCAGGCTGGCGATCTTCTCGTCGGTCAAGCGCATCGGCAGGCTCTGCACCGGCAGCAGGGCAGCAATGGCATAGGCCTCGCGGGCGCAGTCGCGCAGCAGCGGGCTCATGCGCGGCTCGCCCATGGCGTCGGTCAGCGTGGCCACCTGCGGGCAATGGGCCTTGTCGCCGTTGCGCACGACCAGGCCCATCTCGCCCGAGGCCAGGCGCACGATGCTGCCCGGCGGGAAGATGCCGAAGGATTTGATCAGCGCCGCCGCCAGCGGGCTGGCCGCCGCCATCTGGTGCAGCTCGCGGCCGGCCTGCATGGCGCTCATCGCCGGCCGGTTGGCGCGGCTGCTCAGCCGGGCGGTGTAGACATCGGCAAAGCGCAGCAGCTCGGCCAGCGGCTCGACCTCCTTGAGCCCGCGCGGATAGCCTTTGCCATCGGGCAGCTCATGGTGCTGGCGGATGGCGGCCAGCCATTCCTCGTCGTCAATGCCGGCCTCGGCCAGCAATTCGGCGCTGCGCACCGGATGCTCGTTGATCGCCTCGCGCTGCAGGGCCGTCAGCGGCGACACCTGCGTGGCGAGCTTGGCCTGCAGGTCCAGCATGGCCACGTTCATCGTCAGCGCGGCCTGGAAGGCGCGGCGCTGTTCGTCGGGGCTCCAGCCAAGCAGCCGCGCCGCCGCATGGCAGGCGGTGGCCGCGTGAATGGAATGGCGCACGCCGTAATGGCCCTCGCTGGCATCGCCCTGGCGCACGATCTGGGTCAGGGCCATCTCGGGCGAGCTGTCGATCAGCGAGAGCAGCAGGTCGGTGCTGCTGTGCACGGCAGCGGCCATCTGGGCCGGCACGGCCCCGAGCGCCAGGCGCACGTCGTGGCTCAGGCGCTCCCATTCGGCCGGCAATCGGGCCAGGCGCTGGGTGGGGTCGAGCTTGCGGGTGGGCTGGATGGCGGCAGCCAGCTCGTCGACCTCGACCACGGCGCCGCGCTTGAGCAGGGCATCGAGCTGATCCTCGTCGGCAATCACCTGCCCCCGGGCCAGCAGCAAGAGACGGCTGGCATCGCGCACGCTGAAAGCCAGCGGCTGACCGAGCACGATACGTTCCTTGACCGAGAGAAGCGAGCAGACGCGCATGAACAGCGTTAATGCGGCATGACTGCCGGCAGACTACGACCGGGCGCACTCTACCCGGCGCCCTTCAACGCAATGTCTCTGGCGGGCTCATCCCCCCCATTTGGTGGGCGCTATGCGCGCACTATTTCTCGGCGCCAAGCCTGCGGCGGCGCAGTGGGCGCACCGGGCGCAAGGCCTGCAGCTGTTGCTCCAGCAGCGGCGCGAGGAGGCCGCGCAGGGCGGCCTCACGGCCGCGTGCCGGCAGCAGACTGTCGAACTGGCCAGCCAGTGCCAGATGCGCGAAGCCGTGCACGACGGACCAGATCGCCAGCAGCGACTGCTGCTGGGCCGGCGTCAGCTCTGCACCTTCAAGCACGCGGCAGAGCCGGCGCACACCCGCTTCCAGCACGCCGTAGGCGGCACGGCCGCTTTGCGCCAGGGCCTCGCTCTTGTAGCCCTCGCAGCGGAACATCAGGCCGAAGCGGCCCGGGTGCTTGAGGGCGAAGCCCACATAGCCGAGACCCTGCTCGCGCAACTGCGCCACCGGGTCACTGCCGCCGCGCTCGTCGCCGGCCTTCAAGGCGGCGGTCAGGCCATCGAAGGCCAGCGTGGCCACGGCCGCCAGCAGGCCCTCGGCATCACCGAAATGATGGGCCGGCGCGGCCGGCGACACGCCCGAGCGACGCGCCACCTCGCGCAGCGAGAAGCCCTCCAGCCCGCGCTCGGCCAGCACGGCCTCGGCCGCCGCGATCAGGGCCTCGCGCAGGGCGCCGTGGTGGTAGGCGTCGCGTGGCACGTCGGCGGCGGAGGTTCGGTTGCGGGGGGTGCTCACGGGGGGGATGGCTCATGGAACTTGACAGCGTTCAGATCATAGACGACGATTTATCTGAACACTGTTCAGATTGACTCGACCTTCCGCCAATTCCCTCTTACCCATTTCCTCTTACCCATTCCCCTTCGCCCTTCCTCAAGGAACTTGCATGTCAATTCCCGGTCTCGATCCCGACACCCTGTTCTCGCTGGGCAGCAGCCTCGCCGTCACCGGCTGGCTGGCGCTGGCCGTCTCGCCGGCCGGCACACGCTGGGCGCCCGCCGCCAGGCTCTATGCCGGGCGCATCGTGCCGCTGCTGCTGGCCGTGGCTTATGTGGCCTTGTTTGTCCGCAATGGCATGGGCGACGGCGGCTACGACTCGATGGCGGCCGTGCGGCGCCTGCTGGCCCAGCCGGCCTTGCTGGCTGCCGGCTGGCTGCACTACCTGGCCTTCGACCTGTTGGTCGGCAGCTGGATCGCCGAGCGGTCTGCCGCCCTCGGCCTGCCGCACCTGCTGGTGCTGCCGCTGCTGGCCCTCACCTTCATGTTCGGCCCGGCCGGCTTGCTCGGCTTTGCGCTGCTGCGCGGCGTCTGGCGCCGTTCGCCACAACGGGCGGAGGTGTCGGCATGAGCAGCAATAGCTTCAACGCCGCGCTCGCACGCCCCACGCCGCTCGCCTGGCTGTGGGACCAGCTGCAGCAGCGCGAGCGCCGCCTCGCCTGGTACGGCGCGGTGCTGCTCGTCTGCATCATCCCGATGGCCCTGGCCTGGGGGCTGGATGAGCGGATGCTGCGCGGCGCCAATGTCTGGATCAAGCCGATCAAGTTCGCGCTGTCCATCGCCTTGCTGGCCTGGACCACGGCCTGGTTCATCGGCCACCTGCCGGCGGCGCGGCGCGAGGGCCGGGCGGTCAGACGCATCGTCTGGCTCTTGATCGCCACCGGCAGCTTCGAGTTCCTCTACATCACGCTGCAGGCCGGACTCGGTCAGGCCTCGCACTACAACGTCAGCGATCTCTGGCACGGCCTGATGTACTCGCTGATGGGCCTGGGCGCCTTGCTGCTGACCGCCACACAGCCGCTGCTGGCTTGGCAGCTGTGGCGCCATCCGGATCCGACGCAGGCGCCGACGGACCGCTTGGCCATGTTGCTGGGCCTCGCGCTGACCTTCGTGATGGGCGCTGGCGTGGGCATCCTGCTGGGCGACCAGCCGCCGCCCGAGGGCGGGCAGGCGCTGCCGCTGCTGGGCTGGGTGCTGTCCGGTGGCGATCTGCGGCCGGCGCATTTCCTGGGCATCCATGCCGGGCAGTTGCTGCCGCTGGCCGGCTGGCTGCTGGGCCGGCGCCGCTGGCTGCTGGCGTTCACCGCGCTCTATGGCCTCGCCTTCCTCGGCTTGCTGATGAGGGGCTTGGGCTGAGGCGATGGCGGCTCATGGCAGGCGCAGGCCTCGCCCTGGGCTGCCGCCACCAATTCCTCGAGCACACCGCAGCCATGATGGGCATGGTCGGAATCGCAGCGCGCCTTCAGCGCGGCCAGCTGCTTTTCCAGCGCCCGCATGCTGGCCAGGCGGGCGCGCACCTTGGCCAGCTGCGCGTCGACCAGGCCGTCCACGGCGGCCAGCCGCTCGGGCGCGCCTTCGTTCAAGGCGGCCAGCAGCAGGCCCACATCGGCCAGCGACATGTCCAGCGCCCGGCAATGGCGGATGAAGGCCAGGCGCTCCAGCTGCGGCTGGCCGTAGTCGCGGTAGCCATTGGCCTCGCGCGCCGGCGCGGGCAGCAGGCCGCTCTTCTCGTAGAAGCGGATGGTCTCGATGTCGACGCCGGTCGACTGGCTCAGTTCACCGATGCGCATGGGGTCAAGCTCCTGGCTGCGAAGTATCGCCGGATGCCGCGCTTGACTCTGGAGTTGCTACGGGGTTTCCAATCCCTGCATCCGCAACGAATGGAAGCCCATCACCATGAGCCACGCCTGCTCCCACGACCATCACCATGGGCACGACCACGCCCCGCTGTCCGCCGCCGATTCGCCGCGCTACCGCCGCGTGCTGTGGGCGGCGCTGGTGATCAACCTGGCGATGTTCTTCGTCGAGGTGCTGGGGGGCTGGAGTTCCAAGTCGGTGTCGCTGCTGGCGGATTCGGTGGACTTCTTCGGCGATGCTGCCAACTACGGCATGGCGCTGGCGGTGATGGGCCTGTCGCTGCGCTGGCGCGCCGGCTCGGCCCTGATCAAGGGCCTCAGCATGGGCGCCTTCGGCCTCTTCGTGCTGGGCCGCGCCGCCTGGTCCGCCTGGCAGGGCGGCGTGCCGGAACCGCTGACCATGGGCGTCATCGGCGCGCTGGCCTTGGCGGCCAACCTCGGCGTGGCCGTGATGCTCTACGCCTGGCGCGAAGGCGACGCCAATATGCGCTCTGTCTGGCTGTGCACCCGCAACGACGCCATCGGCAACCTGGTGGTGCTGGCCGCGGCGCTCGGGGTGTTCGGCACGCACAGCGCCTGGCCTGACCTCGCCGTGGCCGGCGTGATGGCGCTGCTGGCGCTCAGCGCGGCCCGCTCGGTGATCCAGCAGGCCCGCCAGGAGCTGCGCAAGGCCTGGTGAGCCCCACGGGACCCCGTGCTTGGACTCAGGCCTTGCCGGGGTGGTGGTACCGCCACTCCTGTGTGCGCCCGCCATAGCCGTAGGCGGCGGGACGCACGTCATGCACATGGATGTAGCTCTCGGTGTGCAGCGGCCCCAGCAGATCGCTGAAGGCCTCGAACACCGCAGCGATGTAGCGCGCCTTCTCGGCCTTGGTGTTGGTCTCGTCGGTGATCTTGATCTCCAGCGAGAAGCTGCTGCGCTGCCAGTCGCTCAGCGGCCGGCCGGCGACGAACCAGGTGGCCGGGTCGACGAAGTCGACCGCGATGGCGATCAGCTCGGCCTGCTTGCCCAGCAGTTGCACGGTCAGGTCTTGCAGCGTGGCGGCGGCACGGGCGGCCAGGGCACGGTTGGGGGTGGCGGCGATGCGCAGGTTCAAGAGGGGCATGGCGAGGTCTCTATTTAGAAGGGGTTGGCGGCGGTGGCAATGCGGCCGGCCCGGCGCTGCAGGCGGTAGGCCAGGCGCTGGGCGGCCCGGTGGGCGCTGGCGGCGGCGTCCTGCAGCAGCGCATCGCTGCCGCGCCAGAAATCGGCAATGGCCGCGCGGCGCAGTGCCTCGGCTTCGGCATGGGCAAGGTCGTGCAGGGCATTGAGCAAACGGGGGTTGTTGAGCAGGGAGGACATGCGGGGCTCCTGGGTAGGTCTGCAGGGTTGGTGCTTGCACTTTATGGAGTGAGTAGGTCCGTTGAAACCGCTCAAAATGGCAATCCGTATTGCAGCAACTGCAATACCATCGCCCCATGCATCTCGATGACCTGGCCCTTTTCGTCCGCATCGTGGAGCTGGGCACGCTCTCGGCGGCGGCGCGCGAGCGCGAGGCGCCGGTCAGCCAGGTCACGCGGGCCCTGGCCCGGCTGGAGGCCCAGAACGGCGTGCGCCTGCTGCACCGCACGACCCATGGCCTCAGCCTGACCGACGAGGGCGACACCTTCCTCACCCATGCCCGGCGTCTGCTGGACACCGCCGCCGAGCTGCACAGCGAGCTCTCCGGCAAGCTGGCCGGGCCGAGCGGCTGGGTGCGGGTCAGCGCCTCCACCATCGTGGCCCAGTCGGTGATCGCGCCCAGCCTCGCGGCGCTGTACGAGCGCCATCCGCAGCTGCAGCTGGACATCTCGGCCGACGATCGCGTGGTCGACATGGCGCGCGAGGGCGTGGACATCGCGATACGCACCGGCAGCCCGGCCAGCGAGACCCTGGTGGCCCGCCAGATCGGCACGCTCACACGGCGCTTCTATGCGGCGCCGTCCTATGTAGAGCGGCACGGCATGCCCGCCAGCGCCGCAGAGCTGGCGCGGCATCGCCTGATCGGCAACAGCGCGAGCCCGGTGCTCAATCAATGGCAGCTGGGCAGCGGCGCCGAGGCCGCCGAGTTGCGCGTGCGCCCGCACAGCCGCACCGACAACAGCGGCGTCGTGCTGTCCCTGGTCCAGCATGGCGCCGGCATAGGCCGCCTGATCAGCATCGTGGCCGAGCCTTTGGTGGCGGCGGGCGCCCTGGTGCAGGTGCTGCCGGAGCTGGCGTCACAAGCACCTGTACCGGTCTATGCCGTGATGCTGCAGGAACGCCACCGCCTGCCCAAGCTGCGCGCCTGCATCGACCACTGGGCCGGCTGGCTGGCGCGCTCGGGTTGATGGCGCGTCAGTGATCGGGGCAGCGGTAGCGCTCGATCTCGAGCGCCCGCGAAGCGCCGATCAGCGCTGGCGACACGGCCGCATTGATCAGCAAACAGGGAATGCTCGCCAGGTAAGCCTGGAAGCGCCCCTTGCCCTCGAAGCGCTCGCGAAAGCGCGAGGCCCGCAGCTCCGGCAGCAGGCGCGGCGCAATGCCGCCACCGATGTAGACGCCGCCCCGCGCGCCCAGGGTCAGGGCCACATTGCCGGCAAAGCTGCCGAGGAAGCGGCAGAACAGGTCGATGGCCTCTTCGCAGAGCGGGTCGGCGCTGCCGCGCGCCGCATCCACGATACCGGCCGCGTCCCGCGCCGGCACGGCACGGCCCGCCAGCGCGGCCAGGGCCTCGTACAGATTCACCAGTCCCGGGCCCGACAGCACGCGCTCGGCCGACACATGGCCGAAGCGCCGGCGCAGCCACTCGATCACGGCCGCCTCGCGCTCATCATTCGCCGCTAGCGTGCTGTGCCCACCTTCGCCTGGCACCGGCAGATAGCCGCCCCCCGGCGCCGGCAGCAGGCCCGAGACGCCAAGGCCCGTGCCCGGACCCAGCACCGCCATCGCCTCGCCGGCAATGCCTGCGCCGCCGCCTATGGGCAGCAGGTCCTGCGGGCCCAGGGCCGGCAGCGACAGGGCCAGCGCGGTGAAGTCGTTCACCACGGCGAGCTGCTCCACCGCCAGCTCGCGCTTGAGCTGCGAGATCGAGAACGACCAGTGGTGGTTGGTCATCCGCACCTCGTCGCCGGTCACCGGATTGGCGATGCCGATGCCGCAGGCCCGCGGGCCTTGCTCGCGCCCATGGTCGGCCAGATAACGCTGGATTGCAGCGGCCAGCGATCCATGGTCGGCGCAGGCGTAGCGGGCGATGTCGGTCAACGGTTCGCCAGGGCTGCTGGCCCAGGCCAGCCTTGCATTGGTGCCGCCGATGTCACCAAGAAGTCGCGGGTAGGTCGGCTCGGGCTGGCGCATGGAAGTGTTCGGATTCTGAATCAGCAGGCATCGTATTGAAAGCGCTTTCACGACGCAAGCAATGATTTACCCGAAGGCTCGCTGGCCGGCGGTTTGTAGCCTGTCGGCAGGCTCGTCATGACCTGCCGACAGTTCTGCCGAGCAGCGGACTGATGGCGCAAGAGTTCCCGGGCAGTCGCCATTGACCGGCGCGCAGCGAGCCTCTATTCTCGCGGCCAAGAAAGCGCTTTCATAAATCCAGGCAACGCACCCATGACATGCCAATCGCGCCGATGCCAGGATCTCCTCCTCCTTCTTCATGACCGCAGCCCTGCCCGCTTCCACCACCACACTCCACTGGGTGCTCACCGCCGCTGCCCAGGCAGTGCACGCCGAGCGCCGACTGGCTCCACAAGCAGCGCTGACACTGCAGCTCGCAGCGTCACTGATGGCGAGCGAATCGGCCGCCGGCCTGCCGCGATTGATGGTCAACAGCGAGCGCCGCTTCCAACGTATCGAGGGCTTTGGCGGCGCCTTCACCGAGTCGGCCGCCAGCGTCTGGCAGCAACTGCCGCCCGACGAAGCCGCGGCCTTGCTGAGCGCCTACTTCGATGAAGACCACGGCCATGGCTACACGCTCTGCCGGGTTCACATGAACAGCTGCGACTTCTCGCTCGGCAACTACGCGCATGCCACAGTGGCGGGCGACGAGGCGCTGCAGCATTTCAACATCGACCGCGATCGCCAGGCCCTGCTGCCAATGATCAAGGCCGCGCAGGCGGTGGCGCGCCAGCCGATCAAGCTGCTGGTCTCGCCCTGGAGCCCGCCGGCCTGGATGAAGAGCAATGGCGAGATGAACCACGGCGGCAAGCTGCTGCCGCAGTACGCCGCCGCCTGGGCCCAGTGCTATGTGCGCTTCATAGAGGCCTACGAGGCCGAGGGCGTGCCGGTCTGGGGCGTGACGGTACAGAACGAACCCGAGGCCCTGCAGCGTTGGGATTCCTGCATTTACAGCGCCGAAGAGGAACGCGACTTCGTGCGCGACCATCTCGGCCCCGCGCTGCATGCGGCCGGCCTCGAGCGCGTGCGCATCATCATCTGGGACCACAACCGCGACCAGATGGTGCAGCGGGCAGACACCGTCTATTCGGACCCCGAGGCCTCGCGCTATGTCTGGGGCTGCGGCTTCCACTGGTATGGCGAAGACCATTTCGACCATGTGCAGCTGGTGCACGACGCCTGGCCCGACAAGCAGCTGCTGTTCACCGAGGGCTGCCAGGAAGGCGGCCCGCATGGGGGTTCGCTGGTGCCGGCCGAGCGCTATGGCCGCAACATCATCAATGACCTGAACCGCTGGACCGTCGGCTGGATCGACTGGAACCTGCTGCTCGATGAAACCGGTGGTCCCAATCACGTGAGCAACCTGTGCAGCGCGCCGATGCTGGCCGATCGAGCGAGCGGCCGCCTGATGCCGCAGCCCTCATTCGACTACCTCGGCCACTTCGCCCGCTTCATCAAGCCCGGTGCCGAGCGCGTGCTGTGCGCGGCGAGCCGGCAAGACCTGGAGTGCACAGCCGCCGTCAACCCGGATGGGAGCCTCGCGCTGGTGGTGCTCAACCGCAGCGAGGCCACGCAGCGCTTCGTGTTGTGCGTCGACGGCGAAGCCTGCCTGGCCGAGCTGCCGCCTCGCGCCATCGCCACCTACCTCCGATGAACAGCGGCTCCGCCATCAGCCGGCGCGTGCTGCTGGCCAGTGCGCTGCCGGCGTTGAGCCAGGCCCACGCAAGCGAACGCCGCACGCTGACCGTCGCCGCCTTCCCGCTGGTCGACGAAATCGCGCGCGCTGCGATCCCGGCTTGGCAGCGCCTGCATCCCGATGTGGAGCTGAAGATCCTCAGCCGCCAGTACAGCGACCACCACACGGCGATGACCACGGCGCTCTCTACCGCAGTTTCGCTGCCCGACGTGATGGCGCTCGAGTCCAGCTTCGTCGGCCGCTTCGCCCAAGGCGGCGGCCTGGAGGACCTGCGCCAGAGCGCCTACGGCGTCGAGCGCTTCCGCTCGCGGCTGGTGCCCTTCGCCTACGACCAGGCGCTGGCCCGCAGCGGCGCCATGGTGGCGATGCCAGCCGACATCGGCCCCGGCACGATGCTGTACCGCCACGACATCCTCGCCAAGGCCGGCGTGGCCGAGGCCGATCTCACCGGCACCTGGGAGCGCTACGTGGCCGCTGGCGCACGCATCAAGGCCGCCACCGGCGCCTACCTGATCGCCCATGTGCAGGAGATCAAGGACATCATCATCCGCGGCGGCCTGAAGCCCGGTGAAGGCCTGTACTTCGACACCGCCTCGCGCGTGCTCGTCAACTCGCCCCGCTTCGAGCGCGCCTTCGAGGTCGCCTTGCTGGCGCGCCGGCAGGGGCTGGATGCGCGCGTCTCGGCCTGGTCCAACGACTGGGCCGAGGGCTTCAAGCGCGGCCGCCTGGCCACCGAGCTCTCGGGCGCCTGGCTGGTCGGCCAGCTGAACAACTTCATCGCACCCAGTACCAGCGGCCTGTGGCGCGCCGCGCCGCTGCCCGAAGGTGGCACGGCCACCTACGGTGGCGCCTTCTATGCGATGCCGCGCCGCATCGCACCCGAACGCAAGGCCCTGGCCTGGGACTTCATGCAGCTGATGACGCTGGACCCGCAGCGCCAGCTGCAGGCCTTCAAGGACTTCGATGCCTTTCCGGCCTTGCTGGCCACGCACGACGACGCCTTCTTCAGCGAGCCCCTGCCCTTCCTCGGCGGCCAGCGCGCGCGCCAGCTCTGGCGCGAAGCCGCGCGCCGTATCACCGCCTTGCCGGTGCACAAGCAGAACCAGTTCGCCGAGGAAGTGGTGCAGACCGAACTCGACAAGGTACTGACCCGCAACAAGCCGATACGCACGGCCCTGGCCGATGCCGAACAACTGCTGCAGCGACGGGCGCTGCGCTGACAACAAGACAATCAACCGGAGACAACAAGCCATGGCAATGAATTCAAAACTCTCCCAGCGCGGGCGCTGGGGCCCCTTGCTGGCGGCGCTGAGCCTCGGCGCATGTGGTGGCGCCGGCGGCGCGGGCAGCGCAGCAGGCACGCAAACACCGACACCCCCCACCCCGGCGCCCGAGGCCCTGACCGTGCCCGCCGGCTACAAGCTGGTCTGGTCCGACGAGTTCGACAGTGCCGGCCTGCCCGACGCCAGCAAGTGGGCCTATGACACCGGCATGAACAAGCAGGGCTGGCACAACAACGAGAAGCAGTACTACAGCGGCCCGCGCGCCGAGAACGCCGTGCTGCGCGACGGCAAGCTGGTCATCACCGCACGCAAGGAGCAGATGAGCTCGGCCGCCGATTGGGGCGGCCAGGCCTACACCTCCACGCGCCTGATCACCGCCGGCAAGGCCGACTGGACCTATGGCTACTTCGAGATCCGCGCCAAGCTGCCCTGCGGCAAGGGCACCTGGCCGGCGATCTGGATGCTGGGCAGCAGTGGCGGCTGGCCGGCCGGTGGCGAGCTGGACATCATGGAGCAGGTGGGCAGCAACCCGACCCGCGTGTTCAGCACCACGCACACCACCTCGGGCAGCGGCGCCAACGGCTCAGGTGCGGCCACCGTGGTGGCCGACCCCTGCACCGCTTTCCACACCTACCAGATGGAATGGACGGCCCAGCAGATCCGCTTCGGCATCGATGGCAAGCAGCACTTCGTCTACAAGAACGCCGGCACCGGGAAGGCGCAATGGCCCTTCGATGCGCCGCAGTTCATGATCCTCAACATCGCCATCGGCGGCGACCTGGGCGGCGCCATCGACGACGCGATCTTCCCGGTCACGATGGAGGTCGACTACGTGCGGGTCTACCAGGCGCCGAAGTGAGCGCCTCGGCGCGGTGGCCGCATCAGGGGGATCGCCGCGCCCTCACCCAGCGCATGATGTTGACAAAGCTGTCCACCCAGAAGCGCTCCGGGTGGGCCTTCAGGTGGCGCAGCAGGGCGGCATGCGCCTCCTTCGAGACACTGAGGTAATCGCCGCCCACGCCGTGGAAGGTGATGCTGACCATCGTTCCGCGAGCCGCCGCCTCGTCCACCAGCGAGATCAGGCGCTCGGCCGTGGCATCGGTCGGATCGGCCGTGCCCACATCCTCGGGGTCAAGTCTTGCGATGTCCTCGACCACGCCGCCGGTGCGCGACTTGACGCCGATGAAGACGCCTTTCACCGCAGGCAGATAGGGCTGGCCCGCAGCCAGCAGATCGCCACACGGTGTGGTGAGGGTGCGTTCGGTACGGCCATCGATGGCCTGAAGAAAGCTGTTGGCCAGCAGCAGCTCCTCGCGCTGCGCGGCCACGCTGATCTTGTCCAGGTCGCGGTGCGGCGCGACCCAGTCACGGCCTGGCTTGCTGCGCGAGCACGGGTGGTAGAGCGAGTGGTTGCCCAGTTCATGACCGCGTGCGGCAGCAGCCCGCCATTCGGGCAGTCGTTTGACCACCGTCTCGCTGGCCAGCGTCAGGTAAAAGCTGGCCTTGAGGTTCAGCCCATCCAGCGCTGGCAACGCATGGTCCAGCTGTGAGGCCAGGGCATCGTCATAGGACAGGCTGACCGCCGCCCGCGCCCCGTTGGGCCAGGCGAAGGGCTGGGCCGGCTCGGCGCCTGCCGCCGTGCTGATCAAGGCAGCGAGCAAGGCCGGCAAGCCCAGGCCGCGCATGCTCAGGCCTGCTGCGCCGCGCAATGCTTGGCAATGAAGTCCGCATGGCCCGGCATCGCCGCCGCGCACTTGGCCACCACCTGGCGCACGTTCTCCACGTGGGCCAGCAGCTCGGCTTCGCTCGCCTGGTCGGCATAGGGATGGTGGCCGCGCGGCATCAGGCCCTGTCCCACCATCACCTGCAGCCAGCTGACCTCGGTGAACAGCTCCAGGCCGTCGCGGTAGGTGCGGCCGTTGGCGGCGAACAGCTCGAGCTTGCGCTGCAGGCCGTCCGGAATCTCCATCGTGCGGCAGTAGTTCCAGAACGGCGAATCGTCGCGCCGCGTGAGCTTGTAGTGCAGGATCAGGAAGTCGCGGATCTTCTCGAACTCCACGCTCGTCAGCGCGTTGTACTCGGCGATGTCGGCCGGCTCGAAGCCATGGCGCGGGAAGAAGTCGAGGATGCGTGCCACCGCCATGTGGATCAGGTGGATGCTGGTCGATTCCAGCGGTTCCAGGAAGCCGCTGGACAGGCCCACGGCCACGCAGTTGCGGTCCCAGAAGGTCTTGGTGCGGCCTGTGCGGAACGACAGGTGGCGCGGTGCCGCCGTGGCCTGGCCATCCAGGTTGTTCATCAGGAGGGACTCGGCCGCTTCCTTGTCCATGTAGCGGCTGCTGTAGACATGGCCGTTGCCGATGCGGTGCTGCAGCGGAATGCGCCATTGCCAGCCGGCCGCATGCGCGGTGGAGCGCGTCATTGGCAGGAGCGGCGTCACCGAATCGCAGGGCACGGCAATCGCGCGGTCGCAGGGCAGCCACTGTGACCAGTCCTCGTAGCCGACTTTCAAGGCCTGCTGGAGCAGGAGGCCGCGCATGCCGGAGCAGTCGATGAAGAAGTCGCCCTCGACCTTTTCGCCGCTCTCCATCACGACGGCGGTGATGAAGCCATCGCCCTCGCGCTGCAGCACCTGCTGCACCTTGCCCTCCAGGCGCTTGACGCCGCGTTGCTCGGCAAAGCCGCGCAGGAACTTGGCATAGAGGCCGGCATCGAAGTGATAGGCATGGGCGATTTCGGCCAGCGGCGAGCCGGGCATGTCGTGCCGCGCGCGCATGAATTTGGCCTCGCGCGGCGCCACCGTGTTGATCGAGTAATCGCCGAGCGGATGGGCCTGGCCGAGCTGGGCCGCGCGCAGCCAGAAGTGATAGAAGGGCAGGCCCGCATCGCCGCCACCGATCTTGCCGAAGCCGTGGATGTAGCGCTCGCCGACGGCGCCCCAGTTCACGAACTCGATGCCCATCTTGAAGCTGCCCCGCGTGGCGCGCAGGAACTCGTCTTCGTCGATGCCGAGGGCCCGGTTGTATTCGGTGAGGTTGGGGATGGAGGCCTCGCCGACGCCGATGATGCCGATCTCGTCGGACTCGATCAGGCGTATCGAATAGCCCCCACCCAGCGCCTTGGCAAAGGCGGCGGCCGTCATCCAGCCGGCCGTGCCGCCACCGACGATGACGATGTTGCGGATGGGGGTGTTGCTGCTGTTCATGTGGTGGATTCTCTGGCCTGGAAGAAAGGCCGGTGCTGCTGACAAACCATCAGCAGGCACCGGCCAAAGGACACCCCAGGAGGATTGCTTCTTAGAACTTGTAGTTCACGCCCAGCAACGTGGTGCGGCCGTAGTAGCGGATGTAGTTCGGCAGCAGCTGGCTGGTATCCGGTGCATTGGCGCCGGCCGACTTGCGGTTCATCGTCGGCTTGTCACCCACATTGCCCACTTGCAGCAGCACCGACAGGCCCTTGTAGGCACCCTCCTCGAAGGCATAGCCCAGCTGCAGGTCGATGACCTTGTCGGCCGCCTGCTGCAGCGTGGTGTTGTTGAGGAAGATGTCGCGGGTCGTGGCCGTGAACGGCGAGCGGTAACGCTGGCTGACGCGGGCCGAGATGCCATGGTCTTCGTAGTAGAAGGTCATGCTGTTGGAGCGGCCGGAGAGGCCGTTCAGCGGCACGTCGCGCGAGGTGCTGACCGTCGGGTCGGGGTTCTGGTCCTTGATCGAGCTGCTCAGCTTGGAGCCGCTGACCACCACACCGAAGCCGCTCAAGCTTGGATGCAACAGGCTGCCTTCCAGCGCCGCTGCGAACTCCAGACCCTCGACCTTGCCACCCGTGCCATTGCGCGGCTGGATGGTCGGGCCAATGGCCTTGGGCGTCACACCGGCCGGCGGCGTGGCCGGGAAGCCCACGGTGCTGACGGCGGTCAGTTGGTTGTAGATGTAGCTGAGCAGGTTCTTGCGGAACGCTGCCATGGAGATGTAGCTGCGCTTGCCGAAATACTTCTCGACCGAGAGGTCGATGCCGGCGGCGCGCCAGGGCTTGAGCTCCGGGTTGCCCGAGTAGGCCGTGGTCCATTCACCCGCATGCGGCGTACCGGCCGGGTCGGACAGCACCGTGGGCGTGCTGGTGCCGGCGCGCATGTCGACGATGTTCGGGCGCACGATGGTGGTGGCGAGGCCGAAGCGCGCGATCCAGCTGTTCTTGAAGTCGAACACCAGGTTCAGGCTGGGCAGGAAGTTGTTGTAGTGGGTGCCGCCGGTGCGCTTGAACAGCAGCTTGGGGTCGGGCTTCTCGTCCTCACCCCGGTATTCCCAGCCTTCCGAGCTCTGCTGGGCATGCACCACTTGCGCACCCACGTTGCCGCGCATCGAGATGCCTTCGAACTCGGTGTCGATATCCAGCTTCGCAAAGGCCGTGCTCACCTTCTCCTTGACGTTGGAGTTGTTGGCCACCCACTTGCTGAACTGGCCCTCTTCCAGGCTGACCGTGCCGCTGGCCACCAGGGCCGGCACGTCCACGCGCAGCAGCTGCGGGATGCCCGCCCAGCTCATGTCGAAGGGTGCGCGCACGACCGAGCTCGGGATGCTGCGGATGTAGTTGCCCTGCGCATCCTTGGACATCAGGATGCGGTCCTCGTTCTTGGCCACGTCCTTGCCGCGCTGGGTGAAGTTCACGCCGCCAGTGAAGTTGCTGAAGAAGCCCTCCAGGTCATGCTTCAGCGAGAGGCGGATGGTCTTGATCTCGTCCTTGATCTCGGGGTGGCGGATCGCGCCGATCCAGGCCTCGTTGGGCACCCAGTCCATGCCGGCCACATCGCCGAAGGCCAGGTTGGCCGGGTTGGCCAGATAGCCGGCCTGCACCGGCGTGAAGGTCTGCGGGTCGCCGTTGGTCGGCACGTTCCAGTTGTAGGCGCCGTAGGTCCACTGCTTGGTCGTGTGGTTGTACGGGCCGCCATAGGCCTCGGTATAGCGTTCATGGCGCTTGTCGCGCGAGTAGCTCAGGTCGGCCACGCCCTTCCAGCCGGCCGCCAGCTTCGCCTCGGTGTTCCAGCCGACGGCGACGATGTCGTCAGTGCGGCGCGTGTCCATGTTGCCGATGTTGGCAACCAGCTGCGACGTGGTGGCCTTGGTGGCGTAGGTGTTGTCGCCGATCTGCGTGGTGCTGATGCCGGAGAGCGCGGGCGCGATGCCGGCCGACCAGTTGCCGAACAGGCTCTGCGCGAACTTGCCGCCCACCTCGTGCGTCTTGAACTTGGAGTAGTAGAGGTCCAGCTGGTTGTGGATGTCCTCGTTCGGCTTGTGCTCCAGCACCACCATCAGGCCGTCGCGCACGTTCTTCTTGGTCGCCGTGCTGGCGGTCCAGAACATCGGCAGCATGGCCTGGCCGGTGCCGACCTTGGAAGCGACATTGCCCGAGAGCGGCAGTCCGAACGGCGTGTAGTCGCCGTACTCGACCAGCTCGGTCTGCTTGGTCTGCGAGGGCGAATCCAGGCGCGCGAAGCCCACGGCCAGGCCGATGGTCTTGTTGGCGAACTGGTCGACGTAGGAGAAGCTGAAACGCTTGCCGGTGGCGCTGGTCACGCCCGGCACCATGGTGCCGTTGGAGTTGCGCTCGCCGCGCAGGTTCACGGCCATCTGGCGGCCCGAAAGGCTCAGCGGGCTGATCGTGCGGATGTCCACCGTACCCGACAGGCCAAGGCCCACCAGCGACGCATCCGGCGTCTTGTAGACCGTGGCCGAACCGGCCAGCTCGGACGGGAACTGGTCGAACTCGACCGCGCGGCTGTCGTTGGAGCTGACCATCTCGCGGCCGTTCAAGAGCACGCCGGAGAACTCGGGCGAGAGGCCGCGGATCGAGATCACATTGACACGGCCGTCCGGGCCGCGCTGGCCGGTCAGGCCCGGCAGGCGGGCCAGCGATTCGGCGATGCTGGCGTCAGGCAGCTTGCCCAGGTCTTCGGCCGAGATGACCTCGATGATGGAGTCGGACGAGCGCTTCTGCGCCACCGAGGTCTCGATACTCTTGCGCAGGCCCGTCACCACCACGGTTTCGATCTGCTTGACCTCGGGGGCCGGCGTGCTGGCCGGCTGGGCTTGCTGGGCCTGGGCCGAGGACGCCGAGATGAACAGCAGGGCGCAGGCGGCAGCCACGGGCTGGCGCTGCAGGCTGCGGCCATGCCGCAGGCGGTGGGGGTGAGCGGGTTTCATATGTCTCCTTATCGTTTGATCAACTTGCTGGCTCTTGGTCCGCCTGTCGTCGGCGGACCGGTCAATCGCTAGGCAGGTCTCAGCATCGTGCGACTTCTTTGGGTCGCATCATGAAAGCGCTTTCACAATTTAGCTGTTGCGGGCACTGAACATCTACTGATTAACCCTAGCGAGTGTTGCTGCGCCACAAACGGGTGGCGCGACCGGTGGAACTCAGGGGAGGCCGAAGCCCGCCGCATCGAAGCCCAGTGCGCGGCTGGCATCGACCTTCAGGGCCACGCTGGCGCCGTTCTGGGGCGAGGTCTGGTCGGCCGGCAGCTTGGCGGTGAGCAGGCCCTCCAGGCCCTCGACGCGCAGATGGACCAGCAGCACGTCGCCCAGGTATTCGGCCAGCACCACGGTGGCGGGCACGCCGGCAGCAGCCAGCTGCAGGTGCTCGGGCCGGATGCCGATGCGCTGGGCGGCCGCGCCCATCGCATCGCCTCCCAGCTGGCCCCACAGCTGGCCATGGGCCTCGCTGGCGGTGGCGGCAGGCCGGGCGACGAAGTTGATGCGCGGCGCACCGAGGAAGCTGGCCACGAACTCATTGGCCGGCCGCTGGTAGAGCTCGCTCGGCGTGCCCAGCTGCTCGATGCGGCCCTGGTTGAACACGGCGATGCGGTCGCCCATGGTCATGGCCTCGACCTGGTCGTGGGTCACGTAGATCATGGTCGTGCCCAGCTGCTGATGCAGCCGCGTGAGTTCGATGCGCATGTCCACGCGCAGCGCAGCGTCGAGGTTGGACAGTGGCTCGTCGAACAGAAAGACCTTGGGCTTGCGCACGATGGCCCGACCGATGGCCACGCGCTGGCGCTGGCCGCCCGAGAGCGCCTTGGGGTAGCGGTCCAGCAGCTCGGTGATGCGCAGGATCTCGGCCGTGCGGCCCACCTGCTCGGCGCGCGCCGCCTTGCCCACGCCGGCCATCTTCAGCGCAAAGCCCATGTTCTCGGCCACGGTCATGTGCGGGTACAGCGCATAGCTCTGGAACACCATGGCCGCGCCGCGCTCGGCCGGGTGCAGCTCGTTGGCACGCTGGCCGTCGATGCGCAGCTCGCCGCCGGTGATCTCCTCCAGGCCGGCGATCATGCGCAGCGTCGTGGACTTGCCGCAGCCCGAGGGGCCGACGAAGACCATGAATTCGCCATCGCGCACCTCCAGGTCCAGGCCCCGTATCACCTCGGTCTCGCCGTAGCGTTTGCACAGGCCTTGCAGGCTCACTTGTCCCATCGTCTCGTCCTTCAGCTCAGCGCAGAGCCCGCTGTTGTTGCAGGAAGTCCCGGTACCAGCGCGCGCTGTCCTTGAGCGTGCGCGCCTGCGTCGCGTAATCGACGTGGACGATGCCGAAGCGTTTCTCGTAGCCCGAGGCCCATTCGAAGTTGTCCATCAGGCTCCAGACCATGTAGCCGCCCATGCGCACACCCTGTTTCATCGCGGCCGCCACGGCGGCGATGTGGGTGGCGATGTAGCGGGTGCGGCCGGCGTCGTGCACGCGGCCATCGGCGCTCAGCTCGTCCTTGAAGGCGCCGCCGTTCTCGGTCACGAACAATGGCGGCACCGGATAGTCGCGGTGCAGGCGCAGCAGCAGCTCGGTCAGGCCTTCGGGATACACCTCCCAGCCCATGTCGGTCACCTCGCGGCCGCTCTTGTGCACGTCCCAGGGTTCGCCGGCGCTGATCACTGAGCGCGAGTAGTAGTTGACGCCGAGGAAGTCCATCGACGCCGTGATGGCCTGCATGTCGCCCGGTTCGACCTGCGGCGCGTCGGCGCCCAGGTCGTCCAGCACGTCCTGCGGATAGCGGCCCTTGAAGAGCGGGTCCATGTACCAGCGCACCACGCGACCGTCGTCCAGCACGGCCTTGGCGCGGTCGGCCGGCGAATCGGTGGCCGCATGCATGGGCGAGAGGTTGAGCACCAGGCCCAGCTCGGCTTTGCTGCCCTGGGCGCGCAGGGCCTGCAGCGCGAGGCCATGACTCAAGAGCAGGTGGTGCGAGACCTGGGCAGCGAGCTTCCTGTCCTTCAGGCCCGGCGCAAAGATGCCGCTCTCGTGGCCGAGCTGGGCCACGACCCAGGGCTCGTTGTGCGTGGCGATGGAGACGACCCGGTCGCCCAGCCGCGCCGCCATGCCGCAGGCGTACTCGACGAAGCGCTGCACCGTCTCGCGGTTGCCCCAGCCGCCGAGGTCTTGCAGCGCCTGCGGCAGGTCCCAGTGGTTGAGCGTCAGGTAGGGCTTGATGCCGCGGGCCAGCAAGCCATCCACCAGCTTTTCGTAGAAGGCGAGGCCCGCTTCGTTCCAGTCACCACTGCCGGTGGGGCGCACGCGCGGCCAGGAGACCGAGAAGCGATAGGCGTCGACGCCCAGACCGGCAATCATGTCCAGGTCTTCTTCCCAGCGGGCGTAGTGTTCGCAGGCGACATCGCCATTGCTGGCGTCGGCTATCGCGCCGGGCTGACGGCAGAACGTATCCCAGATGGACGGGCCTTTGCCATCGGCCGCTGCAGCCCCTTCGATCTGGAAGGCGCTGGTGGCAACGCCCCAGACGAAATCGGCGGGGAAGGCAGTCTGGGCGGCTGCAGGGTCGTAGTGGGTCATGGCATCGAGGTTCAGGTGGGGGCTACTTGACCGCGCCAACGGTCAGGCCCGAGATCAGCTGCTTGGAACACAGCACGAAGAGCACGATCAGCGGCAGGGTCGCCAGGGCCGAGCCGGCCATCAGCGCGCCCCATTCGGTATCCACCGGGCTTTGCAGGCTGCGCAGCGCCAGCGGCAGCGTGTACATGTCGGGCGAACGCATCACCACCAACGGTGCGATGAAGTTGTTCCAGGACGCGATGAAGGCGATCAGGCCCAACGTGCCCAGCGCCGGCTTCAAGAGCGGCAGCACGATGCGCGCATAGATGCCGAGCTCGCTGCAGCCGTCCATGCGCGCGGCCTCGACCAGCTCGCGCGGCACGGCAGCCCCCACGAACTGGCGCATCAGGAAGATGCCGAAGGCGCTGGCCGCGCCCGGGATGTAGAGTGCGCGTGGCTGGTCGATCCAGCCGAGCAGGTCCATGATCATGAAGCTCGGGATCATGTTCATGAAGCTGGGCAAGAGCATGGTGCCCATCACCAGCGCGAACAGCGGCTTCTTCCAGCGGAAGTCAAACATCGCAAAGGCATAGCCGCCCATCGAGCAGAACAGCAGCGTGAGTGCGGTGGACGCGAGGCCCACATACAGGCTCCAGCCGAGGTTGCGCCAGAACGGCAGGCGCTTCGTGAGGATCTCGATGTTGTTCAAGAGGTCGTCGCCGAACCACAGCGGCGGCGGCAGGCTGAAGATCTCGCTGCGCGAATGCGTGGCGAAGACGAACATGAAATAGAACGGCGCCAGCATGATCAGCATGCCGATGCCCACGAGGGCATAGGCCGCGAAAGGCGTCATGGCCGTGCGTTTGGCTTGCATCGCGTTCATGCCTCGCCCCGAGGGCGGAAGGCCCGGTTGGTGATCCAGGTGAGCAGGGCCACCACGATGAAGAGCAGCCATGACATCGCGCTGGCGGCGCCGAAGTCGTTGAAGTCGAAGGCCGTGCGGTACAGGTAGACCGCCGTGCTCATGCCGGCCTGGTCGGAGCCGCCCTTGCCACCGGTCAGGATGAAGGGCTCCTCGAACAGCTGCAGGCCGCCGATCACCGAGAGCGTGACGCCGAAGAAGATCATCGGCTTCAGGCTAGGCAGCGTGATGTGGAAGAACTGCTTCAAGCGGCTCGCGCCATCCATGGTCGCGGCCTCGTAGAGATCAGGCGGAATGGTCTGCAGCGCGGCGAGGTAGAGCACGATGTTGAAGCCCACATAGCGCCAGAACACGATCAAGGAGATGGCGGGCTTGAGCGCATCGGGGTCGTTCAGCCAGTCGATGGCCTGGGCCGGCATCAGCCAGGCAAGACCTGGCACCTCGCGCAGCGCGGCCAGCACCAGGTTGATCAGGCCGTAGTCGGTCGAGAACAGCGAGCTGAACAGGATGGCGATGGCCACCGACGAGGTGATGTAGGGCAGGAAGTAGGCGCCGACCACCGCGTTGCGCGAGCGCCGGAAACTCATGTTGATGAAGCAGGCGAGCGGGATGGCCACCAGGTGCTGCGGCACGCCCGAGGCCACGGCCAGCCAGCCGGTGTTCTTCAGCGACTTCCAGAACCACTCGTCCTGCAGCGCGAAGGCAAAGTTGTCGAGGCCCACATAGTGCATGGCGGCGAGGCCGCTTGTGGGCTCCCAGCTCTGGAACGCGAGGTAGAGCGAGAAGCACAGCGGGAACAGGCCGAACACGGCAAACAGCACGAGGAAGGGCGCCAGCAGCACATAGGGCGCGTGGCGGGGAGCAAGCCGGGGGAGGAGGCGGGGCAGCTTCATGAGGCGCTCTTGTTCTTCAGCGGCGGGCGCGCAGTTGGAGCAGTCGCTGTGCATCGGCCAGGGCGGCCGCGATGTCCTTGCCGCGCTCCAGCACCTTGTCGAGCTCGGTGTCGACCACCTCGCGGGCGAAGGCGTCCTGCTTGTGCACGCGCACGGCCTTCACATGGCCGGCCGCCTCGCGCCAGTCGCGCCGCGCGGTCTGGCCACCGAGGAAGGGCAGCGGCTGGTCGAAGAAGGCATCGTCATGCGTCTCGAGCAAGGCCGGGAAGGCGTCCTGGGCCTTGAAGGCGGCAAGCTGCTGCTGCCGGTCCAGCGCCAGCAGCTGCATCAGCTCCCAGGCGAGCAGGCGGTTCGCCGGGTCGCCCTGGCGCGGCATCGCGAAGAAGGTGCCGCCATAGGCCGCGAATGCGCCCTCGGGCAGTTGCGCGGCGCGCCACAGGCCGCGCGTGCTGGGCGCCAGCCAGTTGTTCAGATGGCCGGCCAGCCAGGCGCCCGACATCTGCGTGGCAATGGTGCCGCGCTTGAAGCCCTCGCTCCAGTCGGAGGACCAGGCGGTGACCCGAGCATCCAGTTGCTGGCGGCGCACGGCGCGGGCCAGCTCGAAGGCGCGCACGAAGCGTGGGGTGGTCACGAGCGGCTGCGAGTCCTTGTCGAAGTACAGGCCCTCGCCCGGCTGGATGCCGGTGCGGATCAGGATGTCCTTCATGTCGCGGGCATGGGCCAGCAGGTAGGCGCCGGTGGCGGCCTTGATCTTCACGCCGGCCTGCACATAGGCCTCCCAGCTGCGCGTCAGCTCGGCCTCGGTGAGGCCGGCCTTGCTCAGCAGGTCCTGCCGATAGAGCAAGGTGCCGGGGCCGATGTCGGTGGGCACGGCGAGGACCGCGCCCGTGGGCGTGCTTGCCTGCTGGAAGGCGTAGGGCACGAAGCGCGATTCGAAGCGGCGGATCTCATAGGGCGGCGGGCTGAGGTCCAGCAGGCCCGAGCCTTGGGCGAAGCGGCCCAGGTAGCCGATCTCCAGCGCCATCACGTCGGGCAGGTGCACGGCAGTGGACAGCGCCGTGATCATGGCCGTGTGGTGGTCGTTCAGTTCGCGGCTGACGATGCGCACCTCCACTTCGGGATGGCGCTGCTTCCAGGCCGGCAGGGCGGCGCGGACGATCTCGTCCACGGCCGGGAAGGCCGCCACCACCAACACGCGCGGCGCACCTGGCGTTGCAGCGGCCAGCGCCAGACCGCAGCTCAAGCCGCAGGTCAGGAAAGCACCCACCAAACTTCGGACCACCCGCCTCATGCCTTGTCTCCGTCGCGTCGCCGCAAGTCTTGCCAAGGGCAGAGTCTGCAGGATCGCTCTTTTATGAAAGCGCTTTCATGATAGGTGGAGGCATTTGGACGTGTCAATCAAGGGTAAATGCCGAGCTGCCGTGCGAATGCCGGCTGGCGGCGCCAAGGGCGGCCTCCGGCGGGCGCTCGCGCTCTACAGCGGCCGCGCCGACGAGCGCACGATCAGGCGCGGCTCGGGCAGCACGGCCGTAGGCTTCTGCCCGGACAGCAGCTGCAGGAGCGACTGCGCGGCCGCCCGGCCCAGCTCGTGGGCGGCCTGGTGGATGGTGGTCAGCGGCGGCACGGAATGCGCGGCGCCGGCCAGATCGTCGAAGCCGACCAGGGACACGTCCTCGGGCACGCGCAGGCCGCGCCGGTGCAGGGCCAGGGCGGCGCCGAAGGCCATCTGGTCGTTGGCCGCGAAGATGGCGGTGAAGGGCTCGCGGCTGTCGATCAGCCGCTCCACCGCCATCAGGCCACTCTCTTCATGGAACTTGCCCGGCAGCACCAGGCTGGCCTTGTAGCGCACGCCGGCCGCCTCCAGCGCCGCGCGGTAGCCGCGCAGGCGCTCCTGCGCATCGGGGTGAACCGGGTCACCGGCGATGAAGGCGATCTGGCGGTGCCCGAGGCTCAGCAGATGGTGGGTGGCAAGACGCGCACCCTCGAAGTCATTGAAGTCCAGCGAATACAGGCCCGGCGCCTTCAGGCTGCGGCCGGTCACCACCACCGGCTGCTCCTTGGCCAGCTTGCGCAGGGCTTCGTCGCTCAGGCGGCCGGTCAGCACGATGAGGCCGTCCACGCGGCGCGAGCGCAGCACGTCGATGCAGCGCTGCTCTTCCTTGGCATTCCAGTGGCCGCTGACGAACAGCGGGCTGTAGCCCGCCTGGCTCAGCTCCTCCTCGATGCCGCGCAGGGCCACGCCATAGAAAGGGCTGTCGATGGCCTGCGTCACCACGCCGGCACTGAAGGTGCGGCCGCCGGCCAGGCCACGCGCGATCGGGTTGGGCACGAAGCCCAGCTCGGCAATCGCACGGTCCACCGCATCCCGCTTCTCCTGGCTGACCACGGCCGTGCCATTGAGGATCCGCGAGACCGTGCTCGGCGAGACGCCGCAAGCCTCGGCCACCATGCCCAGCGTCACCTTCGCGCCTGCGGACTTGATCGCTGCGGAGGAAAGCTTTCGGGCTGGGCTCTTGCTGCTCTTCATGGGGGCGGGCGGTTGGGGCGGCCTAGTTTAGGGGCATTCATGTCGGGCCCTTGGCAGCGCTCTACCAGGCCATCCGGGCGAAGCGCTCGGCCAGGAAGTCCAGCCAGGCCCGCACCGCCGGCGACAAATGCCGGCGCGAGGTGTAGAGCGCATAGATCGCCATGTCGGGCGGCGCCCAGTCGGGCAGCACGCGCTGCAGGCTGCCATCGGCCAGGTGCGGATGGGCCAGGTAGCGCGGCTGCAGCGCCACGCCGCCGCCGGCCAGCGCGGCGCGCAGCAGGGCCGTGGCTTCATTGGCACTGAAATGGCTGCTGACGCCGACCTGCGCCCGCTCCTCGCCCCGCGTGAGCAGCCACTGGCTCTTGCCGAAGTTCGCGTAGCTCAGGCAGCGATGCGCGGCCAGATCGGCCGGCGCCTTGGGCAGGCCGGCGCGGGCCAGGTAGGCCGGCGAGGCCACCAACACCGAGGCGCATGGCGCCAGCACCCGGCCGATCAGCGCAGGGTCGGGCTCGGCACTGATGCGGATGGCCACATCGATGCGCGCCTCCACCAGGTTGAGCGCGCCCTCGCTGGCGTTCAGGTCGATCTTCAGTTGCGGATGCAGCTGCAAAAAATCCACCACCGCCGCCGCCACCTCGGCATAGGCCAGCGACATGCTGCAGGTGATGCGCAGTTGGCCGCGCAGCAGGTCCCCCTGGCTGCTGGTCTCGTCTTCCACGTCGCTCATCAGCGCCAGCATCTGCTGGCTGCGGCGCAGGAAGTGCTCCCCCGCGTCGGTCAGCGTCACGCTGCGGGTGGTGCGCTGCAAGAGGCGCGCGCCGAGCCATTGCTCCAGCGTCGCCACGCCACGCGTGACCATGGCGCGCGACATGTCCAGCCGCTCGGCCGCCGCGCTGAAGCTGCCGCTGGCAGCCACTTCCACGAACACCCGCATCGCCGTCAGCCTGTCCATGATTTGCCCGATTGATGAAACAGTCTTGCGCTGAATATACGGTTTATATGTTCAATTCCTGAAACTAGAGTTCAGTCCAGCGCCGCAGACCGCGCGCCACGTCTGTCCCGCAACACCAAGGAATTGCCATGATCCGCCGCACCCTCGCCGCCGCCGCTCTCTCACTCACGCTGGCCACGGCCCACGCCGCCCCGCCGCTGAGCGTCCAGGTCTACAACGCCGACGGCAAGAGCTTCAACGTCAACTCGACCCTGGTCTTCGGCGAGAAGGAGGCGATGGTGATCGACGCCGGCTTCACCCGCGCCGACGCCCTGCGCATCGCCGCCAAGGTGCTGGACAGCGGCCGCCAGCTCAGCACCATCTACGTGAGCCAGGCCGACCCGGACTACTACTTCGGTGTCGAGACGCTGAAGGAGATTTTTCCGCAGGCCGATGTGGTGAGCACGCCCGCCGTGCTCGACAAACTGCTGCCCAAGGTGGCGGGCAAGCTGGCTTTCTGGGGCCCCAAGATGGGCGCCAACGCGCCGCGCAAGCCGGTGCTGCCGCGCGCGCTGCAGGGCACGAGCCTGCTGCTCGAAGGCCAGACCATCGAGATCCGCGGCACGCAAGGCCTGCTGGCGCACCGGCCCTATGCCTGGATCCCGTCCATCAAGGCCATCGTCGGCAACATCGGCGTGTTCAATGGCATGCACGTGTGGACGGCCGACACCCAGAGCACCGCCGAGCGCGCCGCCTGGCTCGCCCAGCTGGACGAGATGGCAGCCCTGCAGCCCGCCCTGGTCGTGCCCAGCCACATGAGCGCCGGCAGCAAGACCGACGCCAGCGCGATCGCCTTCACCCAGGGCTATCTGCAAGCCTTCGAGAAGAACCTGGCCGGCAGCAAGAACAGCGCCGAGCTGATCAAGGCGATGCAGCAGGCCTACCCGCAGCTGAGCGAGGGCGCGCTGTCGCTGGACATCGGTGCCAAGGTCAACAAGGGCGAGATGAAGTGGTGAGGAGCGCGGCCGCATGAGCAACAACAACACCCCCACCATCAGCTATCTGTTCGACCCGCTGTGCGGCTGGTGCTACGGTGCTTCGCCGGTGCTGCAGCGCCTCGCCGAGCAGCCGGGCCTCCGGCTCGAGCTGGCCCCCACGGGCCTGTTCGCCGGCAGCGGCGCGCGCACCATGGACACGAGCTTCGCCGAGTACGCCTGGTCCAACGACCAGCGCATCGAGAAGCTCACCGGCCAACGTTTCAGCGAGGCCTACCGCACGCAGCTGCTGAGCCGGCCGGGCGGCCGCTTCGACTCGGGCGCCACCACGCAGGCCCTCAGCGCCGTGGCGCTGACCGCGCCCGAGCAGGAGCTGGCGACGCTGAAGCGCCTGCAGGAGGCCCGTTATGTGCAGGGGCTCGACACCGGCGAGCTGCCCGTGGTGGAGCAACTGCTGCGCGACGCGGGGCTGGGCGCCGCAGCCGATCTGCTGGCCACCGATGACGCGGCGCTGCAGGCCACCCACCGGGCCCGCATCGCCAAGGCTCTGGGCCAGATTCAGGCCCTGGGCGCCCAGGGCGTGCCGGCCCTGGTGCTCACGACGAAGCCTGGCCACAGCCAGCTGGTGCGCGGCAACGCGCTCTATGGCAGCTTCGAGCACTTGCTGGCCCAGCTCGGTGCCGCCTGAAACAATGCGGCCGAAGGAGGGCTGAACATGACAGGCGATCTCCACCGGGTCCTGGCCCATCTGCGGGCCGGGCACTGGAACGAGGCCCACAACCTCGTCCAGACCGACAACTCGCCGCTGGCCGCCTGGCTGCACGGCCTCCTGCACATCCAGGAGGGCGACCTGGAAGATGCCGAGTACTGGTACGGCCAGGCCGGTCGGCATTTCCGCAACCGGGGCACGCTGGCCGAGGAGTTGGTGAGCTTCGAGGCGAGCCTGGCGGCCGCCAGTTCGGGCACGCCTCCCGGATAGGGCAGGCAGCGGTGGCCCGACGCGGGGTGGAGAATCCCGGCCCAGGATTCGCGATTCCTTTTTCCCCATGAGCCTGCGCTACCAAACCCTGCCTGTGACACCCTTTCAGCAAAACTGCTCCATCGTCTGGTGCGACGAGACGCTGGACGCCGCCGTCATCGACCCCGGCGGCGAGCTGCCGAAGCTGCTGGACTTCGTGAGCAGGCAAGGCCTGACCCTCAAGGCGATCTGGCTGACCCATGCCCACATCGACCATGCTGGCGGCACCGGCGAGCTGGCGCGCACGCAGGGCCTGCCCATCATCGGCCCGCATCCGGGCGACCAGTTCTGGATCGATGGCCTGGCACAGCAGAGCGCGATGTTCGGCTTCCCGGCGGTCGAGCCGTTCACCCCCACGCGGTGGCTGGCGGATGGCGACCAGGTGCGCATCGGCAAGGAGACGCTGAACGTGCGCCACTGCCCGGGGCACACGCCGGGCCATGTGGTCTTCCACTCCGAGAGCGCGCAGCGGGCCTTCGTTGGCGATGTGCTGTTCCATGGTGGCGTGGGCCGCAGCGACTTCCCCGGCGGCGACGGGCCGCAGCTGATCCGCTCGATCACCGAGCGGCTCTGGCCCATGGGCGACGCCACGGTCTTCATCCCCGGCCACGGCCCGGAGAGTTCGTTCGGCGTGGAGCGCCGCAGCAACCCCTACGTGCGGGGCACTTGAAGCAAACGGCGACGGACGGCCTCAGGTCGGCAGTGGGCCGGCCACCGGGAAGCGCTGCGGCGGCTTCTCGGCGCGCTCGTACAGGCCCTGCACCTTGGGCAGGCTGGCCGAGATGTCCTTGATGCGCGTCTTGTTGGCCGGGTGGGTGGACATCCACTGCGGCGGCGCCCCCTTGGCGGCCTGGTTCATCTTCTCCCACAGGCTGATGCCGGCCGCCGGGTCGTAGCCGGCGCGCGCCGCCAGCTCCATGCCGACCAGGTCGGCCTCGCTCTCGTCATCGCGGCTGTAGGTCAGGGTCAAGAGGTTGGCGCCGATCTGCATCAACGCGTCGCCGAGGTTGCCGAGACCGAACAGGTTGGATATCAGATTGGCGCCGATGCGTGTGCCCGTGGTCTTGGCAATGCGCTCGCGCGCATGCTCGCGCAGCGCATGCGCGACCTCATGGCCCATGATGGTGGCAACCTCGTCGTCGGTCAGCTTGAGCTTCTCGAGGATGCCGTAATAGAAGGCGATCTTGCCGCCCGGCATGCAGAAGGCATTGAGCTGGGGGCTCACCACCAGGTTGACTTCCCAGCGCCATTGCCGGGCCCGCTCGTTCCAGGGCAGGGCCTGCGGAATGATGCGCT
Organism: Pelomonas sp. V22; assembly: GCF_030014915.1. Taxonomy (GTDB): domain Bacteria; phylum Pseudomonadota; class Gammaproteobacteria; order Burkholderiales; family Burkholderiaceae_C; genus JAUASW01. The sequence goes on along the minus strand of NZ_JAGIXS010000005.1, from coordinate 81,022 downwards.
GGGCGATGGTGCGAAGCCGGCGGGTTTGCGGATGATCGGGCGGCAGCAGGGCGCGCTTCTGGCCGTAGTCGCGCATCATCTGCTGGTACTGCTGGGCGGCGCCCTGCTCGACCTGGCCCGCCGGGATCACATCCACAGTCCAGCTCTTCTTGCCCACATCCACGCCTTCGCGCGCGAGTGCTGGGAACGCGGCAGCAGCCAGCAGACCGCCGGTGAACAGGCGCCGGCCCGGCTGGCGGCAGTTGCAGCGGCCAAAGCCGAAATGCGGCTCGGCCTCGGGGGAGGATTCGTGGTGATGCGGCTCGGACATGGGCGCATTCTGCGATACAAACTGCGGCCATTCCGATGGCCCGACAATAGCCGCCATGCAGACGCCCGTCCCCGACGCCCTCCAGTTCCGCGCCGCCCTGGGCATGTTCGCCACCGGCGTCACCATCATCACGGCCCGTGCCGCCGATGGCAGCCTGGTGGGCCTGACCGCCAACTCCTTCAACTCGGTCTCGCTCACGCCGCCGCTGGTGCTGTGGAGCCTGGCCAGGCACGCCGGCTCGCTGCCTATCTTCAGCCGCGGCTCGCACTACGCGATCAACATCCTCGCGGCCGAGCAGAAGGACCTGGCCCAGCGCTTCGCCACGCGCGACATCGACCGCTTCGCCGGCCTCGCCTTCCGCGATGGCGCCGGCGGTGCGCCGGTGCTGGACGGCGTGGCCGCCTGGTTCGAATGCGCCAACCGCAGCCAGTACGAGGAAGGCGACCACGTGATCTTCGTCGGCGAGGTCGAGAGCTGCGGCCGCCGCGAGGGTGCGCAGCCGCTGATCTTCCACGGCGGCCGCTACTACACCGAGCTGCCGCTCTGAACGGCTGGAACGCCTAGAACGCCGGCGCGCCCCGCAAGGCGCCGAGCTCCAGCTTCAAGCGCGCGTTCTCGGCTTCCAGCTCGGCCACGCGGTGACGCAGCGCCTGCAACTCGTCGGCAGGCGCCGCAGCCTCGTCTGAGGCCACTTCTGCTGGCTCGACCTTGACGGTCACCCGCTTCTTGCCCTCGCGCACCCGCTTGGCGGCCTGCTTCAGCTCATCCTTGCCGCCGGCCACGGCCGCCTGCTGCTCCTCGGCCGGCAGCGAGGCCACGACGGCCGCCGCTGCCAGCGAGATCTGGCCGGTCTTGACCGCCGCGACCAGCTCAGGCGCCGCCTGCTTCTGGATCTTCTCGATCTGCAGCACCTGGGCGCTGCTGATGCGGGCGGCACGGGCCACGGCTTCACGGGTGTTCAGCGGCGCAACGGGAGGCACCTCGGCCCCGGGGACGACCGCCTCGGGTGACGGCGCATCCACCGCTTCATCGGCCGCATCGCGCGCCAGCAGCGCCGCACGGCGCGCGGCGACGATCTGCTTCTTGCGCAGGGCCAGCACGCCGCGCTGGTAGTCGGACACGCTGCGCCGCCCCAGGTGCTGGTCGATCATCCAGAGGTGCACATCCTCCAGCGTCTTGAAGCGCGGGTTCTGCATGGTGTTGAACGGCAGCCCATGCTTCTGGCACAGGCGGTAGCGGTTGTGGCCATCCACCAGCACATCGCCCCACAGCACCAGGGCATCGCGGCAGCCCTCGGTCAGCAGGCTGCGCTCCAGGGCCTCCTCCTCGTCGGGGGTCAGGGGCTCGATATAGGCTTTGAGGTCTTCGTTGACAACGATGTTCATGGGGCAGGGTCCCGGTGCAAGGGCCGGGACTATAGCCGTCCGTCCGCCGTCACCGCTCCAGCACTGGCAACACGGACCAGGCCGCCACGGCCGCGTTGATGAAACCGGCCCCGACATAGGCCCGACGCACCAGGCCCCGGGCGCGCAAGCTCGCCAATCCAGCATCCAGGCGTTGCTTCAGCTCAGGCGCGCCCTCGTGCTGTGCCGACAGCAGGTAGTGCCTTGTGCCCTGCAGCGCCACCTTGAGGCCGGGAATGGGAACCAGCCTGACGCCGCCGACCTCGAGGGCCAGGTCGGGCGTGGGCTGGAAGGGCGCCAGCACGAAGTCTGCCCGGCCGCTGGCCAGCATGCGCGGCATCAGCTCCCAGTTGCCGACATGCTGGATGTCGCGCAAGCCCAGTTGCTCCAGGGACTGCCAGTCGACGCGCCAATCGCGGTTGCACATGGCCTTCAAGGCCAGCACGTCGGCGAGGCTGCGTGCCGCCAAGGCGCGGCGGTTGCCCGCAGCGGTGTACAGGCCCGCCTCGAACTCGCCGTCCTGCAGCAGAGCGACACTGAAAAGCAGCCGGTGCTCGTCGGCCGGGAAGTCCTGCCGCCAGAAGCTGGTGCCGCTGCAGGCCGCATGGGCCTGGCTGAGCTCGCGATGCAGCCGGGCCGCCGTGGGCACCGGCTGCAGCGCGAGACCCGCCTCGCGCCTGCCTTCGGCCAGGGCCAGGTGCAGCAGCGCCAGCTCGACCACGTCACGGCGCGAGTGCGCACCGGCAAAGCTCGTCAACTGCTCAGCCCGCCGGCCGCCGAGAAAAGCCCGGAAGTCCCGCAGCACGTCGGCCGGCACGAGCACGGGAATCGGCGCCCGGGCGGACAGCGCCTGGCCGGCCGCTCCGCCCAGAAGCGTTGACAGCAAACGGCGGCGGGAGGGAAGCGTCGGCACGCGGCGTCTGGATACTGCACGCCTGACTTCGGCGCGAAGCCCATGCTACCCGAGCCCCGCCTCAGATCTGCACGCGCGTCCCGAGCTCCACCACCGCGTTGTCCGGCAGGCAGAAATACTCGGCCACGCCGCCGGCATTGCGGCTCATGGTGGCGAACAGGCGCTCGCGCCAGTTCGCCATGCCGGCCCCGGGCGTGGGCACGACGGTCTCGCGGCTGAGGAAGTAGCTGGTCTCGAACGGCGGCACGCGCAGGCCCTTGGGTTCACACAGGGCCAGGGCCTTCGGCACGTCGGGCCGGTCCATGAAGCCGAATCGCAGCGTCACGCGCCAGAAGGCCGGCGCCAGCGGCTGCAGCTGCACGCGCTCCTCTTCGGGAACCCAGGGCCGGTCCTCGAACAGCACGGTCAGGATGAGGTTGGTCTCATGCAGCACCTGGTTGTGCTTGAGGTTGTGGAGAAGCGCCTGCGGCACGGTGTCGGGGTTGGCCACGGCATAGACGGCCGTGCGCAGCGCCTGGTTCGTGCTGCCGCTCGCAGCCAGGTTCTCGACGAAGGGCAGCAGCTCCAGACCCTCGGCGCGGATGCTGCCCATCAGGAGCTCGCGGCCGCGCGCCCAGGTGCTCATCACCACGAAGAGCAGCAGGCCGAGGGCCAGCGGGAACCAGCCGCCATCAAGGAACTTGATCGCGCAGCCGGCCACCAGCAAGGCATCGAGAGAGAGGAACAGCAGCGTCGCCGGGATGGCCACGGCACGCGGCAGCCGCCAGCCCTCGCGCACCACCACATAGGTCAGCACCGTCGTGATCATCATGGTCAGCGTGACCGCGATGCCATAGGCGCCGGCCAGGGCCGAGCTGGAGCCGAACAGCAGCACGGCCGCCAGCACGCCGGCGAGCAGAGCCCAGTTGACCGCTGGCACATAGATCTGGCCCGCCTCGCTCGCCGAGGTGGCACGCACCTCCATGCGCGGCAGGAAGCCGAGCTGGATGGCCTGCTTGGTCATCGAATAGGCCCCCGAGATCACGGCCTGCGACGCGATCACCGCAGCCAGCGCGGCCAGCACCACGGCCGGCAGCACCAGGGATTCGGGGAAAAGGCGGTAGAACGGGTTCTCGATGGCGCCGGGGTCGGCCATGAGCAAGGCGCCCTGGCCCAGGTAGTTCAGGGCCAGCGACGGGAACACGAGGAAGGTCCAGGCCAGGCGGATCGGCCTGGCGCCGAAATGGCCCATGTCGGCATAGAGCGCCTCCGCGCCGGTCAGCGCGAGCACGATGGCGCCGAGCGCGGCAAACAGATGCCAGCCGCGCTCGCTCAGAAACTCCCAGGCATGGAGCGGATTCAGTGCCGCCAGCACAGCCGGTTGATGCTGGATGTGCACGACGCCGATGACGGCCAGTACGCCGAACCAGATGACGATGACCGGCCCGAAGATCTTGCCCACGGCCGCCGTGCCGAAGCGCTGCACCACGAAGAGGCCCACGAGGATGGCCAGCGAGATCGGCAGCACATAGGGCTTGAGCGCCGGCGTGACGACCTCCAGGCCCTCGATGGCGCCCATCACCGAGATGGCCGGCGTGATCACCGAGTCGCCATAGAACAACGTGGCGCCAAACACGCCGAGCAGCAGCAAGGCCTTGCGCAGCCGAGGCTTGCCCGCCACCGCATGCGTGGCCAGGGCCGTGAGCGCGAGGCCGCCGCCCTCGCCCCGGTTGTCGGCGCGCAGGATCAGGATCACGTACTTCAGGGTGACCACCAGCATCAGGGCCCAGAAGATCACCGAGACGGCGCCGATGATGTTGTGCGGGTTCAGGGCCACACCGGTGGCCGGCAGGAAGATCTCCTTGACCGTGTAGAGCGGGCTGGTGCCGATGTCGCCATAGACCACGCCGATGGCGCCCAGGGTCAGGGCGGCGAGGCCACTCTTGGCGGCATGGCCAGAAGATGAGGAAGAGGAGTCTGGATTCGTCATGCCCGCAGCTTCGCGCGGCGGGCATCAGGAACGCATAAGTCCGGCCCCGATGGCTCTATTTCTTCGCGCCGCGCAACACCTGGCCACCTTGCTTGAGCACCGCCGCCACGACGTGGCCGGCGGCATCGCGCTCGAACTCGATGACGGCGCCCACCGACCTGATCTCGATGCGGTCCTTGCCCGTGACCTCGGCGGCAAAGGCCGGCTGGCCCGTGCCCTGCAGCATCAGCTGGCCGTCCTTCTCGAAGATGCGGATGGCGAACTGCGGCACGAGCTGGAACTCGCCGGCCCAATCGCGCCAGGCCGGGTTCTTGATGCTGGGTGGCTTGTCCACGAGGCCCACGCGGCGTGCCTCCAGCAGGCCGCCCATCTGATGCCAGGCAAAGCGTTCGACCCGGCCCTCCACGGGCGCCTGCGGCCGCAGCAGGGCGGACAGGCCCAGCGGGTAGAAGTCGCCCCGGCTGTCATAGCGCAGCTCGGAAGGCTTGCCACCGGGAGACTGGGCCAGCAGCTTGCCGCCCTCTTCCCAGATCTTGATCGAGGTGCCGGCCAGCTCGTACTCGCCGGCCAGGGCCTGGCGGAGCGCCGCCGGGGCCTCGGCGGGCAGGCGGGCTTGCTGCGGCGGCATGTCCAGGCCCAGCAGCGAGAGGCCGAGTGGGCCGAGGCCACCGAGGTCGGCCAGCATGGTGTCTGCGAGCAGGACCACGCCCCGCTGTGTGGCCGGCTCCAGCAGCACCAGAGAGGAGAAGCCACCCGTGGCGCCCTCATGCATCACCAGCTGACGGCCTTGCACCTCGGGTCGCATCCAGTTCATCGCAAAGCCATGGGCGAGCGGCTGCTGGGTCTGGCGCATCAGCGCCACCGGCGCGGCCGGGCCGTCGCCCAGCTGGGCGCGGGCATAGCGCTCCATGTCGGCCAGCGAGGCCTTGACCATGCCGACGCCCGCCAGGTTGGTGGCGATGGTCCAGGCCGTCGTGGCCTCGCCGGTGGGCAGGTGGCCGGCGGCGGGCGCGGCGCCCAGAGGCTTTGACACATAGGCCGTGCTCATGCCCAGCGGCTTGAACAGCTGCTCGCGCAGCGCCGCCTCGTAGTCGCCACCCAGGTTGCGCGCCACGGCCAGCGAGAGCAGCATCATGGCGTAGTTAGAGTATTCGGCCTGGCTGCCTATGGGCCGCGCCAGCTTCACCTGCGCCAGCGAAGCGAGCAGCTGCGCCTCGCTCAGGCTCGCATAGGGGTTGCTCAAATCGCCCATGGCCATCCCGGGCGGCAACGCCGGCAGGCCGCTGCTGTGCGTCACCAGGTCGCGCACCAGGATCTGGCGCTCGCCCTGTCGCGGCACGGCCGTGCCCCCGGGCAGGTGCCGGGCGATGGGGTCGTCCAGCGACCATTGACCACGCTGGATCAGGCCGGCCACCAGGTAGGCCGTCATGGTTTTGCTGACCGAGCCGATCTCGAAGGCCGCGTCCTGCGCCGGCGCCGGGTCCTTGCGCGTGCCGGCACAGACCTGCGTCCGCAAGACCTGGCCCTTGTCGATCAGGGCGGCCTGCACGCAGGCGCCGGTGCGGTCGCCCGCGAAGCGGGCTTCGAGCCTGTGCTTGAGGGCCGCCTCGGTGTCGGGCAGGGGAAGCGGCGCAGCGCCCAGCAGCGCCGGCAGGGCGAGCAGGGCCAGCGCGAGCAGGGCTCGCTTCTTCATCATGGGTTCTCCTCCTGTTTGGGTTCTGAAACTTTGTCGATTTCGTCGATCTGCCGCTGCAACTTGCGCGCCATCCAGAGGTTGAGCAGCACGATACCCAGCAGCACCAGGGCCGTGATGGCATTGACCCAGGGATGCCAGGCCTGGGCGGCCGGCGTGGCCAGCTCCTGCTGGCGGCCCCACAGGAACAGCAGCAGCCCCGGCAGCAAGGGGCCGATGTACCAGAGCCAGACCGAGCGCAGCGCGTCGCGCTGGCGCACCAGCTCGGCACGGTGGAAGGCGAGCAGGTCAAGGCCCAGCGCCCTGGCTGGGTCGGCGGCCTCGGCACGCCGCTTCAGCTGCCACAGCAGGACGAAGATGCCGGCCACGATCAGCAGCGCACCGATCTTGGTGACCCAGTACGGAAAGATCCAGGCATAGAGCAGGAAGACCGGCACGACAATGGCCGCCGACAGACGCTCGCTGCGATTGCGCCGCGCGATGCGCTTGTGGAAGGCTGCGGCCTTCTGCGCCAGCTCCTCGGCCGCCAGGGCCTGCAGCGGCTCGGCCGGTTGCCCCTTCCACAGCTGATGCAGTTCGCTCATGACGGCTCCTTGAAGCCCAGCTGGCGCGCCAGCAAGGCCTTGATGCGGTGAATCTTGGTAGCCACATTGCGGGCCGACAGCCCGGTGATCTCGGCCATGGCGCCGGCGTCGAGGTCCTCCAGATAGAGCAGCATCAGCTCGCGGTCCAGCGGCTTGAGGCGGTGGACCAGGGCCAGCACGCGCTGCAGGTCGAGCCGGCGCTCGGTGTGGCCCGGGTCGTGGCGCTCGTCGGGCAGATGCTCGGCCTCTTCCAGATCGAGCATCTGCTGTGCCTTGCCGGCATGCTGCTGCACATGGCGCGCACCCACGTTGTGGGCCACGCGGTAGACCCAGGTGCGCAGCGAGCAGTCGCCGCGAAAGCCAGCGAGGCTCTGCCAGATCGCCAGGTGCAGCTCCTGCACCAGCTCCTGGCGCAGTGCCGCATCTCGCTCGTAGCCACCGCAAAAGCGCGCCAGCTCGGCGCCATGGGCGTCTATAGCCTGGCGGTACAGCTGGTCCTGCGGTGTTGAAGGGCTCATGGACTGGGTAGTGCGGGCCCGCGCCGACTTCTTACAAATCGCCGGCAGAATTTTTCTTCTACTGGCCCTCGACCAGGCGGTAGCCCACGCCCGGCTCGGTCAAGAGCCGCTGCGGGTCAGCCGGCTCCAGCTCCAGCTTGGCGCGCAGCTGGCCCATGTAGAGCCGCAGATACTGCGTGTGCTCGGTGAACTCCGGCCCCCAGACATCGGCCAGCAGGGCGCGGTGCGTGACCACCTGGCCGCTGGAGCGCACCAGGCGGGCCAGCAGCTTGAACTCGGTGGGGGTCAGGTGCTGCTCCACGCCATTCAGCTCCACGCGATGGGCGGCCAGGTCGACCTTGAGGCCATCCCGCTCGTAGCGGGTGACGGCCGGCTTGAGCAGGGTGCCGCGATGGCGCAGGGCCACACGCATGCGGGCCAGCAGCTCGCCGATGCTGAAGGGCTTGACCAGATAGTCGTCGGCTCCGGCATCGAGCAGGCGCACCTTGGAGCCATCGCCATGCCGGGCCGAGATCACCAGCACCGGCGTGCCCTTGCTGCGGCGCAGCTCGGCGAGCAACTGCTCGCCCTCGCCGTCCGGCAGGCCGAGGTCCAGCAGCACCAGGTCGGGCGCCTGGTCGTGCTGCAGGAGGGCCTGGCCTTCGCAGAGGCTGGCGGCGGTCTGCACCGCATAGCCCTCGACCTGCAGTGCGTCGCGCAGCGTGGTGCGCAACTCGCGGTCGTCTTCAACAAGCAGGACTCTCATTGGGGTTGGGCCGCCACCGGCAACCAGCATTCAAAACTCGAACCCCCATGCGAGCGGGCACGGTAGCGCATCTCGCCGCCATGGGCTCGGGCGATGGCGCGGCAGGCCGCGAGGCCAACGCCTGCACCGCGTGCGGACGCGCCATCTGGGCGTTGGCGATCCAGCTCCTGGCCGCGCTGAAAGACCTCGAAGATGCGCTGGCGCCAGGCCGGCGGCACGCCGGGGCCGCGGTCGCGCACGGCCAGCACGAGCTGCTCCGCGCCTTCACGCCGCACCAGGATCTCGACGCCACTGCTGCCTGCGTACTTGAGCGCGTTGTCCACCAGGTTCTCCAGCAACTGGGTGAGCAGCAAGGCGTCGCAGCGCAAGAGCGGCAGCTCGGGCTCGAGGCGGGCGCGGACGCGCGGCCCGTCCTCGGCCTCGAGCGCCCGGCGCTGGCGCACGCGGCGCAGCACGGCGCCCACCAGTTCCTCGGCTGACTCCCAGTCCAGCTTCAGCTGCACACCGGGCGCATCGAGGCGGGCCAGCTGCAAGGTGTTGTCGGTAAAGCGGCTCAGGGACCGCGTTTCATCCATCACCGTGTCGAGCAGGCGGCGGCGCTGGGCGCTGCTCAGCTTGTCGCCCTGCTCCTGCAGCGCCGAGGCGGCACTGAGGATGGTGGCCAGCGGCGTGCGGTAGTCGTGCGAGATGGCAGCCAGCAGGGCGTTGCGTGTGGCCTGGCCCTCGGCTTCGTCGTGGGCGCGCTGGGTGGCACGCTCGGTGACGCGGCGCTCCAGGGCCTGGCCCATCAGGTCGCAGAGGGCCTGCGCCTGCTCGCGCTGGCCGGTGTCGGTTGCGCTCTGCAAGGGCAGGCGGACCGCGCCGAAGCTGGTCTTGCGGCCGCGCATCGGCAGATACCAAGCGGCCAGTTCCTCGTAGCGGCCGGTGCCGGGGCCGAAGGCTTGGCCGGCACGCAGGCAGGCCCAGAGGCCGTCATGCGCATCGGCGTCGGGCTGGCCGTGGATCAGAGCGAGGCTGTCGTCATTGGTGGGCGGCAATTGGTCCAACAGGCACAGCAGCTGCACCGGCCCGACGGCCAGCGGTTGCAGAGCCTCGGTCAGCAGCGGCGCCTGCTCATCAGGTTGGGCGACATCGCGCAGCCGATCCGCCAGCCGACGCAAGGCCTCGGCCTGGGCCGCATGGCGCTGCGCCGCGAGGGCCTGCCAGCGCAACCGCGCCAGCAGGATCGAGGAGATCCAGCTCAGCAGCAGCATCGAGCCGAGCAGCAGCGAATGCGAGCGCAGGTCGACGGCGAAACTGCCGCGCGGCGGCACGAAGCACCAGTTGAAGGCGAGCACGGCCAGCAGGCTGGTGGCCATCGATGCCGGCACCGGCTGCCACAGCGAGGCCAGCGCCGCCGACATCACCAGCAGCATCGAGAGATTGGCCAGGTCAACCCGGCCATCCAGTGCCCACATGGCCAGTGCACCCAAGGCCCAGACCACGAGGGCGGGCCAGCGGTGCTTGCCGGGCAGGGGCTGCTGCTGCATCAGGTTCATGGCCGGCAGGCTAACAGGGCTGGCATCAGGAAATCATCAGGGAGTCGTCAGCAAAGGCTTGAAGTGCCGCCGCCCCGCCCCCATGTCCGCGCCATCATGCTGATTACCTGCCCCTATTGCCTGACCCGCAACCGCGTACCGCCCGAGCGCGCCACCGAAGACCCCAGCTGCGGCCGCTGCGGCAAGGCCGTGCTCGACGGCCGGGTGCACGAGCTGGACGAGGCCGGCTTCGACGCGGTGGTGGCGGGCAGCGAGCTGCCGGTGCTGGTCGATTTCTGGGCGCCCTGGTGCGGGCCCTGTCGCATGATGGCGCCGCAGTTCGAGGAGGCGGCGCGCCAGCTCAAGGGCCGCGCCCTGCTGGTCAAGGTCAACAGCGACGAGGCGCCGCGTTTGTCGCAGCGCTTCACGATCCGCAGCATCCCCACGCTGATCCAGTTCCGCGAAGGGCAGGAGTTGCAGCGGATGTCGGGCGCCTTGCAGAGCGCCCAGATCATCGGCTGGCTGAAGTAACAAGCCTCAGGCCAGCCGGCCGACCGGCAAAGCCTGCGGTGCCGCCACCTGCTTGCGCCAGCGGGTGATGCCCAGCCCCAGCGCGACGACCAGTTGCAGCGAGCCGTACAGCCAGATCGGCACGCCTGCCCATCGGTAGAGCGCATAGCCCAGCAGGGCGCTGGAGATCACGCCGAAGACCAGCAGCACCGGCCCGTGGCCCTTGCTGGTCTGGCGTGCCCAGTCGCGCCAGACCATCACTATCGGCAAGAGATAGGCCAGGAGGAAGGGCAGGAGCATTTCCGCGGGCGCGCCGCTGAAACCCATCACGGCCATGGCGACAGCCAGGCCGAGCAGCCATGTCAGGCCGAACTGCATCAGCCACTGCCGGGCCAGCAAGCGATTCAAAGCCTGGCCGCGCGGCACGCCGGGCAAGAGCACCAGCAGGCGCTGCTCATTGCGGGTCTTGTCCAGGGTGCGGGCGATGCCGGTCAGCGGGCCCAGGAGCGCGCTCATCAGGCCGATGGTCAGGCCGAAGCTGCCGGCGCGCAGGAAGTCGACGAAACTGATCGGAATCCAGACGCTGCCCAGGCAGACCAGGCCGAAAATCGTGCCGAAGATGACGCAGCCGCTGAGTTGCGCGGTCCAGTGCGTGGCCGGGCCCAGGCCCAGCATGAGACGGGAGCCGATGCTCGCCGCGTCTGTTCGGCTGCTGAGCCGGCGCAATTGGCGGCGATAGGGGCCCTGCACCAGCGCGGTGATCCAGGAGAGGGGCGCTGGTAGCTTGCTGCTGTCCCAGGCTTGCGCACCTTCGCCCTGGCGGGCCATGTCGCGCCAGCGTTCGGAGCGAGCGTAGGCCTTGCGGTGTGTGCCATTGCCCTCGCCCAGCACCTGAAGCAGCGGCAAAGGCGGCAGCACGAGGCTGATCAATGCGCACAGCGCAGGCCGGCTGTTCAGCAGTTCGACGGCCTCGGTAAACAGGCCATGGCGGTAGAGCCAGAAGCCGAGGAAAGGCGCGACCGACAGCAGCGTCCAGCCCAGCGGCCAGCGCATCAGGAGGCCCAGCGCGGCCATGCCCCAGGCCGACACGATCCAGGCAGGCAGCGGCGGCAAGCCCATCATCGAGGCGCCCACGGCCATCGGCAGGCTGCTCAGCAACCAGCCCGCCACGAGCACCTGGCGCAGGCGGGGCAGATGGCCCGGCACCAGGCGGGCAGAGTTCGGATGGTTCTGCTCGAGCAGATTGACAACCAGACCGCCCCAGTAGATGGCTGCAACGGTCATGATGAGGTTGCCGCCGATGATGCCGGCCACCTTCGCGTTGCCCATGACCATCAGCACCACGGCCAGCACGAGCACCAGAGCGGCCACGATGGCCAGCGTGCGCCAGCCCTTGTCGTTGCTGCGCTGCTGCAGGCCGTGGGCCAGGATCAGCTTGTAAGGCGTGGTGTTCATTGCGTCAGCTCCATGAAGAGGTCTTCCAGCGTCGGCGTCTGGCTCGGCAGGGCAACTGGCAACTCGGGCAAGCCTTCGCTGAAGCGGACCAGCCAGCGCTCACGGCCGCCGTCCAGCGCTTGGGCCGTGAGTCGGGTCGCGCCACGGACATGCAAGAGCGTCTGCAACTGGCTGCTCGGGCCGGTCACGAGGCGGCAGCTTTCCAGAAGCTCGTCCAGCGGTGCCTGCAGGGCGATGCGGCCCTGGCTCAGGAAGGCGATGTTGAAGGCCACGCGCTCCAGGTCGGAGAGGATGTGGGTGGAGAACACCACGGTCGTGCCCCGGTCGATCACCTGCTCCACCAGCTCGCGCAGGAAGTCGCGGCGGCCGGCGGGGTCGAGGCTGGCCACGGGCTCGTCCAGCACCAAGAGGTCGGGCTCATGGGCCAGCGCGCGGATGATGGACAGGCGCTGCTTCTGGCCGCCGGAGAGCTTGGCGATGGGCTTGTCGCGGGCGATGTCCCAGCGCGACATCAGGCCCTCGACCTTGGCCTCGTTCCAGCGCGGATAGAAGCTGCGGAAATAGGCCAGCAGCTGGGTCGGCGTCAGCCACTCGAACAGCTCGGCCTGCTGCGGCACATAGCCGATGCGGGCGCGCGCCGCGTCGTCCAGGCCGGCCACCGGCTGGCCGAACAGCATCGCCGTGCCGGCTGTCGGTTCGCGCAGGCCCAGCAGCGTTTCCAAGAGCGTGGTCTTGCCACCGCCATTGCGGCCGAGCAGGCCGACGACCTGCCCCGGCAGCAGCTGCCAATCGATGCCGCGCAGCACCTGCTGCGTGCCGTAGTTGACCTGGACGCCTTGCAGATGCGCCGAGGCGCTCGGCTGCGCCTGTTCGGCGTGCAGGCCGACGCTGAGTTTGGAAGCGAGCATGGAGGTGGCGGTGTTCATGGGATGGTCTTCCTTCTTCTTCACTTCGGTTCTTCGGCAAGGATCTGCTTGAACAGGCCGAGCGCCTGGGTGGCGGGCAGTTCCAGCTGGCGGCTTTCAGCGGCGGCGCGTTCCAGCGTCGGCCGCAGGAGTTCGATACGTTCGGTGGCAGGCTGAGCCTTCCGGTGCATGGCGGCCACCACCATGGGCAAGCCCCGCCGCCGCTCGAACAGCCCTTCGGCTTCCAGCTGGCTGTAGGCCTTGGAAATCGTCATCGGATGCACGGCCAGCGCCGCCGACAACTCGCGCACCGAGGGAATCTCCTGGCCCGCCTTGAGCTGGCCGGCGGCAATCAGCCGCCGCGCCTGCTCGATCAGCTGGCGGTAGATCGGCTCGGTGGAGCCGGTGTTGATGTGAAAGAGGGTGGTGTCGCTCACGGCTGGTCCCTACGTGTACTAGTACAATAGTACACTTGGACGCCGAAAATCAAGTCCTGTTCGAAAGGGTGGGGCGACGCCCCCCCGATTCAGGGCATCAGCCGATAGCCCACCGCCGTCTCCGTCAGCAGATGGCGCGGCCGCGCGGGCTCGGCTTCCAGCTTCTGACGCAGATTGCCCATGTAGACCCGCAGATAGTGGCTGTCATCGGCATGCGAGGGGCCCCACACGGCCTTGAGCAGCTGACGGTGCGTGAGCACCTTGCCGGCGTTGGCGATCAGCTGGGTCAGCAAGCGGTACTCGGTGGGCGTGAGGTGCACAGCCTCGCCGGCTCGCAGCACACGCCGCGCCGCCAGGTCGACCTCGACCTCGCCGAAGCGGAACAGGGTCTGCGCAGGCGCGTCCGAAGGCGCTGCCGATTGGCGCCGCCGCTGCGCCACGCGCACGCGCGCCATCAGCTCGCCGATGCCGAAGGGCTTGCTCAAGTAGTCGTCGGCGCCGGCGTCGAGGGCGGCAATCTTGTCTTCCTCGGCCGTGCGGGCCGAGAGCACGATCACAGGCACGCCCGACCAGGCACGCAGGTCGCGCAGGTACTCCACGCCGTCGAGATCGGGCAGGCCCAGGTCCAGCACGATCAAGTCCGGGTGGCGGGTGCCGGCATCAACCAGGCCCTGGCGGGCGGTCTCGCATTCATGCACTTGCCAGCCTTCGGCCTCGAGCGCCAGGCGCACGAAGCGGCGGATGCTGGGCTCGTCTTCGACGATCAGGGCGACGGGTTCGTTCATTCGGGTTCGATCTCGGGCATCTCGGGCGGTTGACCCAGCGGCAGCTCGATGCGGAAGCGCGCGCCGCCGCCGGCCACTTCGGCAGCCTCGGCCCAGATGCGCCCGCCATGGGCTTCGACGATGGCCCGGCAGATTGCGAGGCCCAGACCCACGCCCGGCGTGCTGGACTCCCGCTCACCACGGGTGAACTTGTCGAACAGGCGATCGATCTGCGCGGCCGGGAGGCCAGGGCCATTGTCGGCCACCTCCAGCTGCAGCTTGTCGTCTGCGCTGCGCGCCGCGATGCGGATCACGCTGCCCGGCGGCGTGTACTTGGCCGCGTTCTCCAGCAGGTTGCCCAGCACCCGTTCCATCAGCGCAGCATCGAGGTTCAGCAGTGGGAGGCCTTGTGGCAAGTCCAGCTCGATGCGGTGGCCGGCCAGCACCTGCTCCAGCGCCTGCAGGCTGCTGCCCACCACTTCGTCGAGCGGCTGCCACTGCAGGTTCAGCCGCACGGCGCCGCTCTGCAGTCGCGCCATGTCGAGCAGGTTGTTGACCATGGCACCCACGCGCTGCGATTGCTGGCTCAGGGTCTGAGCCAGCTCGCGGGCCTGGGCGTCCAGGCCCGGCTGAGCGGCCAGGGTCTGGGCCATGCCGTAGACCACGGCCAGCGGTGTGCGCAGGTCGTGCGACAGGGCCGACAGCAGCGAGTTGCGCAGCCGCTCGGACTCGATCTGCACCAGCGCGCCCTGCGCCACCTCGACGTAGTGCACCCGCTCCAGCGCCTGGGCGACGATGCGGCCATAGGTCTCCAGCTGCGCGCGCAGCTCGGGCTGCAGCACGCTGCGGTTGCTGCTCGGGCGCAGCGCCAGCACGCCGCGCGTGCGCATCGCGGCCGACAGCGGCAGGAAGAACCAGGGGCTGCCGGGCAGGGTGTCGGTGGCCAGGCCCGCGGGCTGGTCGTGGTCGAAGGCCCAGCGCGCGGTGCCGGCATCGGGTCTCTCCGCATCGGCCAGCGCCGCCTCGCGCGGCGAGGGCTGCAGGCGGTCCTGCAGGTCCAGCGAGTAGACGAGGGCCTGGCCATGCACCTCGCGCGCCAGCGCCTGTTCGGCAATCTCCAGCACCTGCTCGGTTTGCAGCGCGCCGGCCAGGTCGCTCGTGAGCTCGAACAGCGCACGGGCCCGGGTCTCGCGCTCGGCCGACACGCGGGCCTGGTAGCGCAGGCCCGCCGTCAGCTGGCCGGTGACCAGGCCCACGGCCAGCATCACGGCAAAGGTGACCAGGTACTGCACGTCGGAGACCGCGAAGCTCAGCTTGGGCTCGACGAAGAAGAAGTCGAACAGGCCCACGCTGAGGAAGCTGGCCAGCACGGCCGGCCCCCGCCCCAGCCTCAAGGCCACACCAACCACGGCCAGCAGGAACAGCATGACGATGTTGGCCTGCGCGAAATGCCATTGCAGTGGCCAGCTCAGCGCGGCTGTCAGGGCGCAGGCCGCAGCGGCCAGCCCGTAGTGGCGCGCCTGGCGAGGCCAGTCTTGTTCGTCACTGCGCTTGTGCGTCTCGACGTCCGGCGCCACCGGCGAGGCCGCCACGGCCACCACGTCGAGTTCGGGCGCCACCTCGCCCAGGCGTTGCGCCAGTGGCCGCGGGCCCGCCAGACGTCGCCAGGCCGACAGCGGCTCGCCCCGGCCCAGCATCAGCTTCGAGAGGTTGTGCTCGCGCGCATGCGCGGCCAGGGCGACGGCCGGGTCCTGCTGTTGCAGCACGGCCGTGGTGGCCCCGAGCTCATGGGCCAGCCGCACGACGCGCAAGATGCGCTCGCGCTGGGCGTCGGGCAGGCGCTGCAGCGCCGGCGTCTCCACATAGACCGCATGCCAGCTGACGTTGAGCTGCTGGGCCAGCAAGGCGGCGCTGC
The DNA here is from genome assembly GCF_030014915.1 of Pelomonas sp. V22. GTDB lineage: Bacteria > Pseudomonadota > Gammaproteobacteria > Burkholderiales > Burkholderiaceae_C > JAUASW01. The sequence continues at coordinate 65,384 of NZ_JAGIXS010000005.1, read as the reverse complement.
GCACCACGCTCTCGGCGGAAGGCGTGGGGCCGATGGCGCAGAGGATGGCGGCCTCGGTCTTCCAGACCTCGGCCACGCGCTGGTTGCTGCGCCAGGCCTGCACGTCGTCCTCGACCCGGTCGGCCGTGCGCCGCAGCGCCAGCTCGCGCAGGGCCATCAGGTTGCCCTTGCGGAAGAAGTGCTGCGTGGCACGCTCGGCCGCCGCACCGGTATAGACCTTGCCGGCCTTCAGGCGCGCGAGCAGCTCGTCGGCCGGCGTATCCACCAGCACGACCTCATCGGCCCGGTCGAAGAAGGTGTCGGGCAGGGTCTCCTGCACCCGCACGCCGGTGATGCCACCGACCACGTCGTTGAGGCTCTCCAGGTGCTGGACGTTGAGCGTCGAGTAGACGTCGATGCCGGCGGCCAGCAGTTCCTCCACGTCCTGCCAGCGCTTGGGATGGCGCGAGCCGGGGACGTTGGCGTGCGCCAACTCGTCCACCAGGATCAGCGCGGGCTTGCGAGCGAGCGCGCCGTCGAGGTCGAACTCGGGCAGGCTCTTGCCCCGGTACTCGATCAGCTTCGGCGCCAGCGGCGGCAGGCCCTCGGCCACGGCCACCGTCTCGCTGCGGCCGTGCGTCACGACCACGCCGGCCAGCACGTCCACGCCCTCGGCCTTGAGCTTGCGCGCCGCCTGCAGCATGGCGTAGGTCTTGCCCACGCCGGCCGAGGAGCCGAAATAGATGCGCAGCTTGCCGCGGGCAGCGGCCGCCTCGTCCTCACGCAGCTGGGCCAGCAGCGCGTCGGGGTCGGGTCTTGTGTCGTCCATCACAGCCAGCCGGCGCGGCGGAAGCGCCACCACAGAAAGGCACAGACCGTGGTGATCAAGCCGAGCGCGGCCTGGTAGCCCCACGCCTTCTTGAGCTCGGGCATGTGCTCGAAGTTCATGCCCCAGATGCCGGCGAAGGCGGTGGCCACGGCGAAGATGCCGGCCCAGGCCGCCAGGCGCTTGGTCACATCGCTGTCCTCGATCGCCACCATTGACAGATTGGCCTGGATGGCAGTGGCGACGGTCTCGCGCACCGACTCGATGGCCGCATGGATGCGGGCCACATGGTCGGCCACGTCGCGGAAGTACTCGCCGGTGCGTGCGCACAGCGGCGGCGTGCGGCCGCCGTGCAGCTTCAGCAGCATCTCGACCATGGGCGCGACGGCGCGGCGCAGCTTCATCAGCCGGCGCTTGAGTTCGTACAGGCGCTGGATGTTGTCGCGCTGGGCCCCGCGCATGAAGATGCTCTGCTCGATCTCCTCCAGCTCCGCCTCCAGCAGGTCGACGATGGGGAAGTAGCGGTCCACCACCGCGTCCATCAGCGCGTACAGCACAAAGCCGGGGCCGTGGGCCAGCAGCTCGGGCTCGCGCTCGCAGCGCTCACGCACGCCCAGGAAATGCAGCTTGCTGCCGCTGCGCACCGACAGCACGTACTTCGGGCCGCAGAACACGGCCACTTCACCCAGGCTGACATCGGCCGCCACCCAATCGGCCAGGCGCATCACGGCAAAGAGTGCGTCGCCATACTCCTCGACCTTGGGCCGCTGCTGGCCCTTGACCGCGTCTTCGACCGCCAGCGGATGCAGGTCGAACAGGCGCCGCCAGGGCTCCAGCTCACCGGGCGCCGGGTCGCGCAGCGCGACCCACAGGAAGCAGTCCGGCCGCTCGAGGTACTCGGCCAGCTCCTCGGGACGCTCGGGTGAGAGATCGGCGAGCTTGCGCCCGCCCTGGTAAGCCGCGCAGTTGATCAGCATCGCTGCATTCTCGCCGCGAGAACCGTGCTCAGAAGGTCTTGCCGACGCTGATAACTACCCCGGCCTTGCCCAGGCGCTTCGCGTTCTGGCCAGCGGCATTGCCCCCCTGGTAGTAGTCGCGCTTGGCATCGGTGCCCACGAGCGCGCCGGTCCAGGTCAGGCCGGCCATCTCCTTGGCGAGCGACAGCTTGTAGTCGCTGTACGAGAGCTCGCCATAGTGGCGCACGCTCACGTGGCCGGCATGCAGGCCCAGCGTGGCGCCGTTGCCGAGGTCGAGGTTGTAGTTCAGGTCCAGGTAGGTCGAGCCCTTGGAGGCACCGCGCGCCGGCAGGCTGCTGAAATACGCGTAGCCAGCGGTCGTCGAGTTCAGGCCGAAATAGTCGGTGGCGGCATACGACAGCTTGGCGCTGAAGGCGCCGGCCGAGACGGCGGCGTAGACGTCGACGTTGGTGTACTTCTCGTTCGTGGCCACGCCGGGCGCGCTGTTGAGCTTGGCGCCGGGGTAGCCATAGGCCAGGGCGCCCAGGTCCAGGGTCAGGTCTTGCGACAGGCTGAACTTCCAGCCGCCGTAGAGGTCCAGCTCCAGGCCGGCACCGTTGTTGTAGCTGTTGCCCGAGACGTTGGAGGCCCAGGTGCCCAGGTACAGGCCGCTGGCGTGCGAGTAGTCAAAACCGCCCTGCAGAGCCGGCAGCTTCCAGGTCTGGCTGATGCCGCGGAAGCGGTAGTCGGTGTTGAGGCTGATATTGCCGGTCAGCTGGTGCTCAGGCTTGGCGGCAGCCGCCTCTTCGGCACGGGCAGTGCCGGCCAGCAGGGCCAGGGCGGAGAGCAGGATCGTGGTCTTCTTGAAGTTCATCGCTTATTGCTTCTTGCTTGCGGCGTCGAGCGCCAGGTTGAGAGTGAGTACGTTGACGCGCGGCTCGCCCAGCACGGCCAGGTCGCGCTCGGCCGTGTGTGCGGCGATCAGGCGCTCGATCTCGGCGGCCGGCAGGCCGCGCTCACGGGCCACCCGGGCCAGCTGGTAGCGGGCGGCGGCCATCGTGATGTGCGGGTCCAGGCCGCTGCTCGATGCGGTGACCAGGTCGGCCGGGATGGGCAGCTTGTTGTCCGGATCTGCAGCGCGCAGCGCCTCGATGCGAGCCTTGACCGCCTCGGCCAGGGCCGGGTTCAGCGGCCCCTGGTTGGAGCCCGATGAGCCGCCGGCGTTGTTGCTCATCGGCCCGGTGGCCGACGGGCGGCCCCAGAAGTAGCGGGCCTCGCTGAAGTTCTGGCCAATCAGCTCGGAGCCGACGGCCTTGCCCTCGCGCTCAATCAGCGAGCCGGCGGCCTGCCTTGGGAACAGGCCCTGGCCCACGCCGGTCACGGCCAGCGGATAGAGAAAGCCGGTGACGGCGCTGAGCAGCACGAAGCTCACCAGCGCAGGACGGAGATAGGTCTTGATGATCATGATGTGGAGTCCTCTTCAGACGAGGTGCAGCGCGACCAGCAGCCAGTCGATCGCCTTGATGCCGATGAAGGGCACGATCAGGCCGCCGAGGCCGTAGACGAGCAGGTTGCGGCGCAAGAGCGCGGCGGCGCCGATGGCGCGGTAGGGCACGCCCTGGAGCGCCAGCGGGATCAGCGCGATGATGATCAGCGCATTGAAGATCACCGCCGACAGGATGGCCGAGTTGGGGCTGTGCAGCCCCATCACGTTCAGCGCCTCCAGCTGCGGATACACGCCGACGAACAGGGCCGGGATGATGGCGAAGTACTTGGCCACGTCGTTGGCGATCGAGAAGGTGGTCAGCGAGCCGCGCGTCATCAGCAGCTGCTTGCCGGTTTCCACCACTTCCAGCAGCTTGGTCGGGTTCGAATCGAGGTCGACCATGTTGCCGGCCTCCTTGGCCGCCTGCGTGCCGCTGTTCATGGCCACAGCCACGTCGGCTTGCGCCAGCGCGGGCGCGTCGTTGGTGCCGTCGCCGGTCATCGCCACCAGGCGGCCCTCGGCCTGGTAGTCGCGGATCATCTTCAGCTTGGCTTCGGGCGTGGCCTCGGCCAGGAAGTCGTCCACGCCGGCCTCGGCCGCGATGGCGGCGGCGGTGAGCCGGTTGTCGCCGGTGATCATCACGGTCTTGATGCCCATGCGGCGCAGCTGGGTGAAGCGCTCCTTGATGCCGCCCTTGACGATGTCCTTGAGCTCGACGGCACCGAGCACGCGGTTGCCTTCGGCAACAACAAGCGGCGTGCTGCCGCGACGGGCAATCTGATCGACGGCGTCGTCCACCTCACGCGGGAAGCGGCCACCCAGGCTTTCCACCCAGGCCTTGACGGCCGAGGCTGCGCCCTTGCGGATGCTGCGGCTGGGTGCAGCGGCATCGCCGAAATCGGCGCCGCTCATGCGCGTCTGCGCCGTGAAGTGGACGAAGTGCGCCTGCAGCTCCTGGATGTCGCGCTCGCGCAGATTGAACTTCTGCTTGGCCAGCACGACGATGGAACGGCCTTCCGGCGTCTCGTCGGCCAAGGAAGCCAGCTGGGCCGCATCGGCCAACTGCTGTTCGCTGACGCCCGGCGCAGGCAGGAAGGCACTGGCCTGGCGGTTGCCGAGCGTGATGGTGCCGGTCTTGTCCAGCAGCAGCACGTCCACGTCGCCGGCGGCCTCGACCGCGCGGCCCGAGGTGGCGATCACATTGGCCTGCATCATGCGGCTCATGCCGGCCACGCCGATGGCCGAGAGCAGGCCGCCGATGGTGGTCGGGATCAGGCAGACCAGCAGCGACACCAGGGCGGTGACCGTCACCACGGTACCGGCGCCGGCGGCTTCCACGCTGAAGATCGAGAACGGCAAAAGCGTGGCCGTGACCACCAGGAACACCAGGGTCAGCGCCACCAAGAGGATGGTCAGCGCGATCTCGTTGGGCGTCTTCTGGCGCTTGGCGCCTTCCACCATCGCGATCATGCGGTCGAGGAAGGACTCGCCCGGGTTGGCCGACACGCGCACCACCAGCCAGTCCGACAGCACGCGGGTGCCGCCGGTGACGGCCGAGAAGTCGCCGCCCGACTCGCGGATCACCGGCGCCGATTCGCCGGTGATGGCGCTCTCATCGACCGAGGCCACGCCTTCGATGACGACGCCGTCCAGCGCAATCATGTCGCCGGCTTCGACCAGCACCACGTCGCCCTTGCGAAGCTCGTCGGACTGCATCGGATGCCATTGGGCACCGTGCTTGGGCTCGTGCAGCTTCTTGGCCCAGGTGCGCGCCTTCAAGCCGCGCAGCGAGGCCGCCTGTGCCTTGGATCGGCCTTCGGCCAGCGCCTCGGCGAAGTTGGCGAACAGCACGGTGAACCACAGCCACAGCGCGATGGCCAGGATGAACATCCGGCCTTCGCTGCCGGCATAGGCCGCATCGAACAGGCTGGCCGCCCACAGGCCCGTGGTCAGCAGGCTGCCGATGTAGACCACGAACATCACCGGGTTGCGCCATTGCACGGCCGGGCTCAGCTTGGCAAAGGACTGGGCCAGCGCGGGCCGGACCAGCTGCGGGTCGAGCAGGCGAAGTTGCTTGTTGTTGTTGCTTGTAGTCATGTTGAGACCCTCCTCACTTCCAGAGCTGCAGGTTCTCGACGACCGGGCCCAGGGCCAGGGCCGGCACGTAGTTCAAGAGGCCCACCAGCAGCACGGTGCCGATCAGCAGGGCGATGAACAGCGGCCCATGCGTGGGCAGCGTGCCGTCGCCCACCGGGATGCGCTTCTTGGCGGCCAGGCTGCCGGCGATGGCCAGCACCGGCACGATCACGCCGAAGCGGCCCAGCCACATCACGAGGCCCAGCAGCAGGTTGTAGAACGGCGTGTTGGCGCTGAGGCCGGCGAAGGCCGAGCCGTTGTTGTTGCCGGCCGAGGTCAGCGCATACAGGATCTCGCTGAAGCCATGGGCGCCAGGGTTGGCGATGCCGGCCTTGCCGTCTGCCGCCAGCACCGCGATGGCGGTGCCGATCAGCACGACCAGCGGCGTCACCAGGATGGCGACCGAGATCATCTTCATCTCGAAGGGCTCGATCTTCTTGCCCAGGAATTCGGGCGTGCGGCCGATCATCAGGCCGGCGATGAAGACCGCCAGCAAAGCGAAGATCAGCATGCCGTACAGGCCGGTGCCGACGCCGCCGAACACCACCTCGCCGAGCTGCATCATCACCAGCGGCACCATGCCGCCCAGCGGCGTCATCGAGTCGTGCATGCTGTTGACGGCGCCACAGGAGGCCGCCGTGGTGATGACGGCGAACAGGGCGCTGTCGGTGATGCCGAAGCGGGTCTCCTTGCCTTCCATATTGCCGCCCGCTTGCAGGCTGCTGGCCTGCTGGTCAACGCCCAGGCCCGCGAGCACCGGGTTGCCGGCCTGCTCGGCCGACGTCGCAGCGACCACGCCGACGGCGAAGATCAGCGTCATCGCGGCCAGCACGGCCACTCCCTGGCGCTTGTCGCCCACCATCTGTCCGAACGTGAAGCACAGCGCCGCCGGGATCAGGAAGATGGCGAGCATCTGCACCCAGTTGGACAGCGGCGTCGGGTTCTCGTAGGGGTGGGCCGAGTTGGCATTGAAGAAGCCGCCCCCGTTGGTGCCCAGCATCTTGATCGCCAGCTGCGAGGCCACCGGGCCCATGGCGAGCTGCTGGGTTGCAGTCGAGGCATCCTCGGTCACGGCCTGACCTTTTTCATCCTTCAGCGGCTGGCCGTCAGTGCCGAGCTTGGGCGCCTGGTACTTGTTGACTTCAAGCGTCGTCACATCCTTGTAGGCATCGAAGTTCTGGATCACGCCCTGGCCGACGAAGAACACCGCCAGCACAAAGGAGATCGGCAGCAGCACCCACAGCGTGATGCGCGTCAGGTCGCTCCAGAAGTTGCCCACATCGCTGGAGAGCTTGCGCGCGAAGCCGCGCATCAGCGCGAACACCACGGCGATGCCGGTGGCGGCCGACAGGAAGTTCTGAACCGTCAGCGCCAGCATCTGGGTCAGGTAGCTCATGGTGGACTCGCCGCCGTAGCCTTGCCAGTTGGTGTTGGTGACGAAGCTGATCGCGGTATTGAAGGCCGAGTCGGGCGTGATCGCGCCCATGCCTTGCGGATTGAGCGGCAGCACGGCCTGCAAGCGCTGCAGCGCATAGACCGCCAGCACGCCGATGAAGTTGAAGACCAGCAGCGCGATCGCGTAGCGCTTCCAGCCCATGCCCGCACCGGCATCGACACCGGCCACGCGCAGGAGGCCGCGCTCGATGGCCCCCATCCAGCGCGGCAGCCGGCCCTCGGCCACGGCAGTCAGCCAGCGCGACAGCGGCCAGGCCGCCAGCAAAAGAACGCCCAGGTAGAGGGCGAGATGAGTCCAGGCCATGTTGCCCATGTCAGAACTCCTCGGCGCGCCAGAGCGCAATCAGCAAATAGAGGAAGAGGCCGGCAGTCGCGAGACCGGCAGCCCAGTAGAGAAGATGGGGTGTCATGGCCGACCTCCGAGGCGCTCGCTGGCTTCGGCCAGGCCGAGCAGCAGTGCGAACAGAAGGGCGGCGAGCCCGAGATACAGCCAATCCATGGCTTGCTCCAACGCGTTTGTTGCGATGCAGCAGAGGTTAGGGAGGGGCGCCTCAACTTGTTGTCGAGAGCCGGGGCGGCGGTATCAAGAAGTCGTAAAGATGGATTGCGGCGGATGCTTCTTGACGCCGGCTTGATGCGCCGGAGCGAAAGCTTGGCGGCAGCTTGAGACCCCTCGACCTAGATTGAAGGCCTCGCAACAACGGCGCCCTGGTGGGGCGCCACCGCCATGAATCAGCGCATCGCCATCCTCCAGCACGAGTCGGCCCAGGGCCCGGGCATCCTGATGGACTGCCTGCGGCGCCAGAGCTTCGAGAGCGAGCTCTTTGCGCCCGGCGAGGCGCGCCCCGGCAGCTTGCAGCGCTTCTCCGGTCTGGTGGTGCTGGGCAGCAATGCCTCCGCCAATGGCGAGGATGGCTGGGTGGCCGAGGAGCTGGCGCTGGTGCGACGCGCCATCGAGGCGGACGTACCGGTACTCGGCCATTGCTTCGGCGCCCAGTTGCTCGCCCGGGCCATGGGTGCGCGCGTGCTGCGCAACCCCTGGCCGCAGATCGGCTGGCAGCGCCTGGCGATCACACCGCCGGCGCGGGCCTTGTTCGGCGGCCGCGAGCAGGTGGAGGTCTTCAACTGGCACTACGACGGCTTCGACATCCCGCGTGGCGCCACGCGCACCATGTTCGGCCGCTACAGCCTCAACAAGGGCTTCCGTCATGGGCGCCACCTGGGCTTCCAGGGCCACCTGGAGGTCACGGCCGACGGCGTGCGCGCCTGGTGCGACGAAGCGGGTGATGAACTCGCTCGCGCTCGGGGCCCGGCGGTGCAGGATCGCGAGCAGATGCTTGCCGGCTTGCCCGCGCGAGCCGCCGCCCTGCGCCAGATCGCCGCCACGGTCTATGCCAACTGGGTCGCGACCTTCCCGAGACCGCTGCTGGTGGCGGCCCGGGCTTGATGCGGGCCGAATGAGCGTTCAAGGCGCGTCCAATCCGCGTCTAATGCAGCTCGCCGGGCGCTCCTGCCCATCTGGATCCGACATGACGTACCTCCACCGCCTCGCCCTGCTCTGTGCCGCCTGCCTGCCTCTGGCCACCGAGGCCGCGCCCCGCTGCCTGGCCTATGCGCCCGCCGTGTCAAGCATCGGCGGCCGCCTGGAGAAGGTCGGCAAGGCGCCAGGCGAGGAGTCCCTGGTGCTCGTCCTCATGCAGCCCGCCTGCATGGCGGCCGGCCGCGAGCAGGCGGATGCGAAGGCGATCAAGCAGGTGCAGCGCGTGCTGATCGTGGCGGATGCGCGCCGCCATGCGCAGCTCAGCAAGCGCGTGGGGCAGCGAATGAGCCTGCGCGGGCGGCTGAGCCCCGCAGCGGCCGGGCCGCACCGCGCGCCCTTGCAGCTGGCGCTGGTGATGCCCGAGTAGAGCGCTGCAGAGCCCTTCAGGCGCCGCGCGTCACCGGCATGTGCACCTTGTCGGCCGGTAGCTTCATGTGGCTGGCCAGCTCCAGCTTGGCCAGCGAGTTGCGGTGCACCTCGTCCGGGCCATCGGCCAGGCGCAGCGTGCGCTGGTGGGCCCACATCATGGCCAGCGGCGTGTCGTCCGAAACGCCCATGCCGCCGTAGACCTGGATCGCCCAGTCGATCACCTTCAAGGCCATGTTGGGCGCGACGATCTTGATCATCGCGATCTCGGCCTTGGCGACCTTGTTGCCCACCGTGTCCATCATGTAGGCGGCCTTGAGCGTCAGCAGGCGGGCCTGCTCGATGCTGCAGCGCGACTCGGCAATGCGCTCCTGCGTCACCGTCTGCTGGGCGATGGTCTTGCCGAAGGCTACGCGGGCGATGGCGCGCTCGCACATCAGGCCGAGCGCGCGCTCGGCCGCGCCGATGGAGCGCATGCAGTGGTGGATACGGCCGGGGCCGAGGCGGCCCTGCGCGATCTCGAAACCACGGCCCTCGCCGAGCAGGATGTTGGAGACCGGCACGCGCACGTTCTTCAGCTCGACTTCCATGTGGCCGTGCGGCGCATCGTCGTAGCCGAACACATTGAGCGGCCGCAGCACGCTGATGCCTGGGGCATTGGCCGGCACCACGATCATCGACTGCTGCTCATGCCGACCCGCCTCGGGGTTGGTCTTGCCCATCACGATGTAGACCGCGCAGCGCGGGTCGCCCGCGCCCGAGGACCACCACTTGCGGCCGTTGATCACGTACTCGTCGCCATCGCGCTCGATGCGGCATTCGATGTTGGTGGCATCCGACGAGGCCACGGCCGGCTCGGTCATCAGGAAGGCCGAGCGGATCTCGCCCTTCAGGAGCGGTTCCAGCCACTGGTCCTTCAACGACTCGGAGGCATAGCGCTCCAGCGTTTCCATGTTGCCGGTGTCGGGCGCCGAGCAGTTGAAAACCTCGGGCGCCCAGGACACGCGGCCCATGATCTCGCACAGCGGCGCGTACTCGAGATTCGACAGCCCTTCCGGCGCACGGTTCGACTTGGGCAGGAACAGGTTCCACAAGCCGGCGGCGCGGGCCAGCGGCTTCAGTTCCTCGATCACCGTGGTCGGCACCCAGGCATTGCCCTTGGCCCGGTTGGCAGCAACTTCGGCGTGGAAGCGGTGCTCGTTCGGGTAGATGTGCTGATCCATGAAGGCCAGCAGGCGTTCGCGCATCTGCTGGACCTTGGGGCTGTAGTCGAAGTTCATGCTCATGGCGGCGCTCCTTGGCTGGCGTGCGGCAAGTGTGGCGCAGCGCGCAGCGGCTGGCTGTCGCGCAGGCAGCAGCCGCAAGGGCCGGAGGCACAATCGCGCGCCGATGACGATGCACACCGAGGTCCCCGACGCGACATCCCCGCAGGCCTATCCGGCGCTGCAATGGGAGATCCAGGCTTTGCGCGGCCTGGCGGTGGGGGCCGTGCTGCTGTTCCATGCGCAGCTGCTGCCAGCCGGCTACCTGGGTGTGGACCTGTTCTTCGTGATCTCGGGTTTTCTGATCACCGGTCTCGTGCTGCAGGGCCAGCGGCAGGGGCGCTTCAGCCTGGTGGCCTTCTACTGGCGGCGCGCCAAACGCCTGCTGCCGGCCGCCTATGCCTGCCTGGCCGCCGTGGTGCTGGCCGCGCCCTGGTGGCTGAACCGCGCCGAACTCGCGGACCTGCGGGAGCAGCTGTGGGGTTCGCTCGGCTTCGCCAGCAACCTGGTGCTGTGGCAGCAGACCGGCTACTTCTCTGGCGTGGCCGAGCGCAAGCCGCTGCTGCATTTCTGGTCGCTGTCCATCGAGGAGCAGTACTACCTGGTCCTGCCCCTGCTGCTGCTGGCCCTGGCCTGGCGCGCGCGGTCGGCACAGGCCGCCTGGCATCGCCACCATGCAGCCTTGCTGCTGGGCTGCGGGATCAGCCTCGGCTTCTGCCTGTGGCTGGCACCGCGCCATGGCGCAGCCGCCTTCTATCTGCTGCCAACTCGCGCCTGGGAGCTGGGGCTCGGATCGCTGGGTGCGCTGTGGGTTCAGGGCGCCCAGGGCCAGCCGCTGGGCTGGCTGCGCGCCGACCGCTGCCAGGGCCTGCTGCGCCGGCTTCAACTGCCGCTGGTGATCCTGCTGCTGGCCGCGCTGATGGGCCGTCCGGCTTCGTGGTGGGCGGGAGCCGTCCATCCTGGTACCACCGCCCTGCTGGTGGGCGTGAGCACGCTGCTGTTGTTGCTGAAGACGCCCGAGCGTCGCGCCGCCCCGCTGCTGCTGTGGCCGCTGCTGCGCCTCGGTGACTGGTCGTACTCGCTCTACCTGCTGCACTGGCCACTCCTGGCCTTTGCCAGCAATGCCTGGGTGGGCGCGGGGCCGGTGCCCCTCGGCTGGCGGCTGGGCGCCTTGCTCGTGGCCCTGCTGGCCGCAGCCGGCCTGTACCGCTTCCTCGAGTCGCCCTTGCGGCAGGCCGAGATCCGGCCCTCCTGGCGCGGCCTGGCCTTGGTGCTGGGCCTGAGCAGCCTGCTCGCACTGGCGCCGCTGCAGCTGTGGCCGCAGGAAGCGCCGAGGCCCGGCCAGCCGACCCGCCAGGCCGACGAAGGCCATGGCCTCGGCCCCAGCTGTGACCACGTCGCGCCCTTCAAACCGAGTGCCGCCTGCCTGCGTCAGGCCGCCGACGGCACGGCGCCGCGTTGGCTGGTCTGGGGGGATTCCTATGCGATGCAGCTGGTGCCCGGCCTGCTGCCTTCGGCGCCAGGCCTGGTGCAGGCCACGATGTCGTCCTGCGGGCCCTTCACGCACTTGCTGCCCTACCGGCCCGAGCGCGTGGGCAGCGAAACCTACGGACGCCGCTGGACGGAGCGCTGCCAGGCCTTCAATGCCTCGGTGCTGGACTGGCTGAGCCGCCGCCCCGAGATCGACACGGTGATCCTCTCCAGCGTGCTGATCCAGTATGTCGATGCGCAGCAGTACCAGCAGCTGGATTGGTCGGTCGATGGCGGCCCAAGGCCGCAGCGGCTTGATCGCACGCGATTGCTGCGCGAGGCTGGCCAGTTCGTGGCAACGCTGCAGCAGCTGGGCAAGCGGGTGGTCTGGGTGGCACCGCCGCCGTCCTCGGGCTTCGACATCGCGGCCTGCACCGAGCGGCTGGACAGTGGCCGCCTCACCCTCGGTGCGCCGGCCGACTGCTCGGTGGCCCTGGCCGACTACCACCGCGAGCGCGCCCAGGTGCTGAGCCTGCTCGATGAACTGGCGCAACTGCCCGGCCTGCATCTGCTGCGCTTCGACCCCCTGCTTTGCGACCAAGAGCGCTGCGCAACGCGGCTTGATGGGGTGCTGCTGTACCGCGATGCCGGCCACCTCAGCAACGCCGGCATGCAGAAGCTGGCGCAGCGCCTGGACTGGGCGGTCCTGCTCAGGCCGTCAGCAGCTTCTCCTCCGCCAGAGCCAGCGCTTCGCTGACGCCGGAGATCACCAGGGTGTCGCCGGCGCGCAGGCTGAGTTCGTCGTCGGCCTGGACCACGGCGCCACCGGCACGGCGGATCGAGACCACGGTCACGCCGACCGCATGCAGGGCCAGATCGCCCAGCTTCTCGCCGGCATGGGGGCTGGCCTGCGGCAAGGTGATGCTGCGCAGCCGGGCCTGCGCCCGCTCCTCGATGCCGTCGTCGTCGGCGCCATGGAAGTAGCCGCGCAAGAGGCCATAGCGCGCATCCCGCGCATCGCGGGTCAGGCGGATCACGCGGCGCATCGGCACGCCCACAAGCGCCAGCGCATGGCTGGCCAGCATCAGCGAACCCTCGATGGCCTCGGGCACGACCTCGGTGGCGCCAGCGGCGCGCAGGCGCTCGAGGTCGCTGTCGTCGATGGTGCGGACGATCACCGGCACCTGCGGCGCATGGGCCTGCACCAGGTGCAGGATCTTCAGCGCCGAGGGCGTGTCGGGGTAGGAGACAACCACGGCGCTGGCGCGCGCCAGGCCCGCCGCCATCAGGCTCTGCAGCTTGGCCGCGTCGCCGAACACCACGCTCTGGCCGGCAGCGGCGGCCTGGCGCACACGGTCGGGGTCCAGGTCCAGGGCCATGTAGGGGATGTGCTCGGTGTCCAGCAGGCGCGCCAGGTTCTGGCCGCTGCGGCCGTAGCCGCAGATGATGACGTGGGCTTCGTTCTTGATCGACTTCTTGGCAATCGTCGTCAGCTGCAGCGACTGCAGCATCCAGTCGCTGCTGGACAGCTTCATCACGATGCGGTTGCTGTACATGATCAGGAAGGGTGTGGCCAGCATCGACAGCACCATGCTGGCCAGCACCGGGCTGATCCACTGCGGTGCGATCAGGCCATGCTGACCGCCCAAGGTCAGCAAGACGAAACCGAACTCGCCGGCCTGGGCCAGGTAGATGCCGGTGCGCAGCGCCGTGCCGGCCGGGGCACGCATCACGCGCGCCAGGCCCGCGATCAAGGCCGCCTTGGCAAGGATGGGCAGCAGCGTCAGCAGCAGCACCAGCGGCCATTGATTGATCACCGGCCGCCAGTCCAGCTTCATGCCTATGGTGATGAAGAACAGGCCCAGCAGCACGTCGTGGAAGGGCCGGATGTCGGTCTCCACCTGGTGCTTGTATTCGGTCTCGGCAATCAGCATGCCGGCCACGAAGGCCCCGAGCGCCAGCGACAGCCCGGCATGCTCGGTCATCCAGGCCAGGCCCAGGGTCATCAGGAGCAGGTTGAGCATGAACAGCTCCTCGCTCTTGCGCCGCGCAACGAGCGTGAGCCACCAGCGCATCGCCTTCTGGCCACCCCAGAACAAGAGGCCGAGCAACACCGCCGCCTTGAGGCCGGCCCAGGCCAGCGACTGCAGCATCACCGTGCCCTCGCTGTTCAGCGCCGGAATGAGCACCAGCAGCGGCACGACGGCCAGATCCTGGAACAAGAGCACGCTGATCACGCGCTTGCCGTGCTCACTCTCCAGCTCCAGCCGCTCGGCCATCAGCTTGACGACGATGGCCGTGGAGCTCATGGCCATGGCCGCGCCCAGCACCAGGGCGCCCTGCCAGCCCAGCTCCCAGCGAATCCCGAGCAGGCCCATGGCCCACTCGAGTAACTCATTGCCGATCAGGGTGCCGACGATGCTGACCACCACCTGCGCGAGGCCCAGGCCGAACACCAGGGTGCGCATCGAGCGCAGCTTGGGCAGGTTGAACTCCAGCCCGATCACGAACATCAGGAACACGACGCCGAACTCGGCCAGGTAGCGCACGCCAGCCGTGTCCTTGGCAAAGGCGAGGGCGTTCGGGCCTATCAGCACGCCCACGGCCAGGTAGCCCAGCATCGGCGGCAGCTTGAGCGAGCGGCAGATCACCACGCCGGCCACGGCAGCCACCAGGTAGAGCAGGACGAGTTCCAGCGAAGTCATGGGGCGATGGTAAGGGGTGAGCTTCGTCACCCCAGGCCCTTGCATTGACGGAGTAGGATGCGCCGCGGCCCAGCCGGGCCCTCGGAGGAGAAGCTACCCATGCAGAGCAAGAGCAAGCAGAGGCTGCGGCGCAGCCTGATCGCCATCGTCGTTGTGGGCCTGGGCGGCGGCGCCTGGTGGGCCTGGGGCAAGAACCACCCGACGGCGCCGCCGCCGCCCCCTTTCCGCACGGCCAACATCGACCAGGGGCCGATCACCCAGGTGGTCAGCGCCAACGGCAATCTGCAGGCCATCGGCCTCGTCACCGTGGGCGCGGCCGTCAACGGAACGGTGGTCGAGCGCAAGGCGGACTTCAACGACCGGGTCAAGAAGGGTCAGGTCTTGCTCCGGCTCGATGCCACGCCCTACGAGGCGCGGCTGCGCCAGGCGCGCGCCCAGCTGGTGTCGGCCGAAGCCCGCGCGGCCTTTGCCGCCGGCAGCCATGAACGCAACGAGAAGCTGATGGCGCAGGGCTTCATCGGCGCCGCGCAGAGCGACCAGAGCCGGCGCGAGCTGGACATGGCGCGAGCCGATGTGAACGCCGCGCGCGGCCAGGTCGAGGCGGCCGAGACCGACGTGGCCCGCTGCACCATCGTCTCGCCGGTGGACGGCGTGGTGATCAAGCGCAGTGTGGACGTGGGCCAGACCGTGGCCGCCAGCTTCCAGACGCCCGAGCTGTTCCAGATCGCCCGCGACCTTGCCTTGATGGAAGTGGGCGTCAACGTGAGCGAGGCCGACGTGGGCATGATCCGCGAAGGCCAGCCGGTGCGCTTCTCGGTCGATGCCTTTGCCGAGCGCGAGTTCGAGGGCAAGGTGCGCCAGGTGCGCCTCGGCGCGACCAACCAGCAGGGCATCGTCACCTATGCGGTGATCGTGGACGTGGACAACCGCGACGGCCTGCTGAAGCCCGGCATGACGGCGCAGGCCCGTATCGTCGTGGCCACCAAGCCGCAGGTGCTGCGCGTGCCCACGGCGGCCCTGCGCTTCCGCCCGGATGAGGATGCGATGGCGGCGGCCAAGCCGGCTTCGGGCGCTTCCGTCGCTTCAGCGGCCGCCGCAGCCTCTGCGCCTGTTGTTGCCTCGACCGACGACGGCGTGCTCAACCAACTGCGTGGCGGCGTGCGCGTCCACAAGGTCTACACGCTCGACGCCCAGGGCAAGCCACAGCCGACCGAGGTGACGGTGGGCCTGTCCAACACGCGCTACACCGAGCTGGTCAGCGGCAAGCTGAAGGCCGGTGATGCGGTGATCACGCGCGCCAAGAACGCCAACAAGGACGACAAATGAGTGGGGCGCCCCTGATCGAGCTGCGGGGGCTCACCAAGAGCTACCGCAGCGGCGAGATCGTGACGCCGGTGCTGCATGGCATCGACCTGGATGTGGCGCGCGGCGATTACGTGGCCCTGATGGGCGCCAGCGGCTCCGGCAAGAGCACGCTGATGAACCTGATCGGCCTGCTGGACCGGCCCGACGAAGGCCGCCTCTCGCTGGCTGGGGCCGAGGCCGCCAAAGCCGACGTGAACGAGCAGGCCCGCATCCGCAACCGCGAGATCGGCTTCGTGTTCCAGAGCTTCAACCTGCTCAAGCGCATGACCATCCTGGACAACGTGGCCCTGCCGCTCGTCTACGCCGGCCAGTCGCGCGGTGCGGCCCGTGAGCGCGCCACCGAGATGCTCGGCAAGGTGGGCCTCGGTGCCCTGGGCAAGCGCCTGCCCAACCAGCTCTCGGGCGGCCAGCAGCAGCGCGTGGCGATTGCCCGCGCGCTGGCCAACCGCGCACCGCTCCTGCTGGCCGATGAACCCACCGGCAACCTCGACAGCCAGACCACGGCCGAGGTGCTCGACGTGTTCGAACAGCTGAACCGCGAGGACGGCCTGACCATCGTGCTGGTCACGCACGAACCCGACGTGGCCATGCGCGCCAAGCGCCTGGTGCGGCTGAAGGACGGCCGTGTGGCCTTCGACGGCAAGCCCGGCGCGGAGGTCCACTGAAATGGGGTTCTGGCAACTGACTCTGGAGGCGCTGCGCTCGCTGCGCGCCAACCGCCTGCGCTCCATCCTGGCCATCCTCGGCGTCGTCATCGGCATCACCTCAGTGGTGATGATGATGGCCACCGGCGACTGGATGCGCGCCTACATCGACAAGGAACTCTCGCGCCTCGGCCGCAACCAGCTGCTGGTGTTCCCGGCGGCGGCCACCGAAGGCGCGGTGCGCACCTCGGGCAAGCGGCCGGCGCTGACGCTGGGCGACGCGGAGGCGATTGCCCAACTGCCCTCCGTGAAGCTCGCTGCAGCCGAGATCCGCGGCTTCGTGCAGGTGCACTTCGGCAGCGACAACGAGAACCTCTCGGTGCTCGGGGTCACGCCCGACATGCTGGCGCTGAAGAACTGGCCGGTCGAGCAGGGCGTGAGCTTCGACGACAACGACGTGCGCAGCGGCAAGCGCGTGCTGCTGATCGGCACCAAGCTGGCCAAGAAGTACTACGCCGGCCGCGACCCCATCGGTCAGTCGGTGCGGCTCGACGGCCGGCCCTACACCGTGATCGGCGTGCTGGCCACCGAAGGCCAGGGCCTCAACGGCAATGACGAAGGCGAGCTGATGCTGGTGCCCATCACCGCCGCCCCGAGTCGCGAGCGGCTGCTCCCCGGCGTTGTGAATGCGCTGACGGTCCAGGCCCGCGACGGCTCGGCCATGAGTGACGTGGAGATGGACGTGGCCGAACTCCTGCGCGACCGCCACCGCATCACCGGCGAACGCGAGGACGACTTCCGCACCATCGACCTGGCCGGCATCGCCAAGGCCGGCGCCTCCATCGCCAAGGGCCTGCAGCTGGGCATGGGCCTGATCGGCGCCATCGCCCTGATCGTGGGCGGCATCGGCATCATGAACATCATGCTGGTGAGCGTCTCGGAACGGGTGCGCGAGATCGGCATCCGCATGGCCATCGGCGCCAAGCCGCGCGATGTGCTGGCGCAGTTCTTGGTCGAGGCCGTGGTGCTCTGCGTCCTCGGCGGCTTTGCGGGCCTCGGCCTCGCCTGGGGCGCCGCAGCGGCGATCAGCAGCCTCGCCCACTTCGACATGCCGCTGGCCGTGCGCCACATGGTGGTGGCGGTGAGCTTTGCGGCCAGCGTCGGGTTGTTCTTCGGCTATTACCCGGCCAGGCGGGCTTCGAAGTTGCTGCCTATCGAGTGCTTGAGGCAGGATTGAGTCCATGCGACTCCTGATCCTCCTGGCCGGCCTGGGGCTGCTCCTGAACGCCCGGGCCGAGCCTCCTGCCGATGCAACCGACCTGCCTCGCATCGAAGTGCAGGGCAAGGGCGGCCGGCCGGCCTTTCCGTACCTGGCCCTGCAAGCCGGACGGGACCAGTTCGAGAGCCGCCGGCAGCGATTGGCACCCGATGCCCAGCTGCAATTCGAGTTGCGGGAGCGCGGTAGCGGCCAAGCACGCCCGAACCGCGCCGTGATACTGAGCAGTGCCCGCGCCGAACTGCCGATGGCACTGGACCAGGCAGGGCGTTTCGAGCTGCCGCAACTGCCCAGGGATGAATCCAGCGACGCCGAACTCTGGTTCGACCGGGATCCGGCCGTCAGGGGTTGGTTCGTACCCCGGGTCCGCAGCCCCGGGCTGAGTGAGCAGCAGACCCGGCTCGGCGACGAGCAACTGGCCTGCGAAGTTCATTCGGCCATCGTCAAGTACTTCCTGTCCTGGTGGCAAAGGGCCGTGGTCGCCACGGCCCTGGGAGGGTTGGACGGCTGTGTGGTGGCGGCCCCTCCGGGCGCGAAGGCCGCCTGGTTGGTCGACGGCGAACGGCGTGAACAAGTCCAGCTGGTCGGCAAGAACCGGCGCAGTTTCGCCATGCCCGCGTCCCGCGACTGGCCCAGCGGCACGCGTGTCGAATGGGTCGTTGAGTTTGCGCCCCCAGCCGCCGCCGCAGCCAGCCGTTGAGCCCGGCCAGGCCGGCCTGCCAAACGTGCATTTGTTTGCGCAAAGCCTTGCCAAAGCGCAAACTCGGACGCCCTATGCACAAGGCGCATAGGCGCATGTGAACAAGGCTGCGGACGAGGCTGGCGCGTCGCACCCGGTTCGCGATACCGTTCGCGCCACCGAAAATTACGGAGCAGTACATGCCCAACCTGTCCTTCGTTTCGCCCACGCGCAACAGTCCCTGGGGTACCTACCTGTCCCAGATCGACGCCGTAGAGCCGTACCTCGGCCACCTGGCACGCTGGGTCGAGACGCTGCGCCGCCCCAAGCGCGCGCTGATCGTCGACATCCCCATCGAGCTCGACAACGGCACCATCGCCCACTATGAGGGCTACCGCGTCCAGCACAGCCTGACCCGCGGCCCGGGCAAGGGCGGCGTGCGCTACCACCCCGACGTCACGCTGGAAGAAGTGATGGCCCTGTCGGCCTGGATGACGATCAAGAACGCGGCGGTGAACCTGCCTTACGGCGGCGCCAAGGGCGGCATCCGCCTCGACCCGAAGGTGCTGTCGCAGAAGGAACTGGAAAAAGTTACGCGCCGGTACACCAGCGAGATCGGCATCATCATCGGCCCGCAGCAAGACATCCCGGCGCCGGACGTGAACACCAACGGCCAGATCATGGCCTGGATGATGGACACGTACTCGATGAACACCGGCGCCACCGCGACCGGCGTCGTCACCGGCAAGCCCATCCCGCTGGGCGGCTCGCTGGGCCGCGTGCAGGCCACCGGCCGTGGTGTGTTCGTGATCGGCCGTGAAGCCATGCGCCGCCTGAACGTGCCCATGGAAGGCGCCCGCATCGCCGTGCAAGGCTTCGGCAACGTCGGCTCCATCGCCGCGAAGCTGTTCGCCGCCAACGGCGCCAAGATCGTGGCCGTGCAGGACCACACCGGCACCATCCTGAACGAGTCGGGCATGGACATGCAGAACCTGCTGGACCACCTCGCTGCCACCGGCGGCGTGGCCGGTTTCAAGGGCGCCGACAAGATCGCCAACGACGACTTCTGGAAGGTCAAGAGCGACGTGCTGATCCCGGCCGCCCTCGAAGGCCAGATCACCAAGGAGCGCGCTGAAGGCCTCTCGACCAAGATCGTGCTGGAAGGCGCCAACGGCCCGACCACGCCGGACGGCGACGCCGTGCTGGCCGACCGCGGCATCATCGTCGTGCCCGACGTGATCGCGAACTCGGGTGGCGTGACCGTGTCCTACTTCGAGTGGGTGCAGGACTTCTCCAGCTTCTTCTGGACCGAAGACGAGATCAACGTCCGCCTGGACAAGATCATCACCGGCGCCTTCAAGCACATCTGGGAAACCAGCGAACAGCACCGCATCTCGCTGCGCACCGCCGCCTTCGTCGTGGCCTGCACACGGGTGCTGCAGGCGCGTGAAGAGCGCGGTCTGTACCCCTGATCCTCGAGCCCTTTCGGTTCGTGACGAGGCCCGCTGATGAAGCGGGCCTTTTTACTTTCTGGACAGCCCGCCAGCCTTCCTAGAATGCGCCACAAACATCAATGAACAAGGGCCGGCCCGAGCCAGGCCCCGGGGAGGAATACCGCGATGGACAAGCGTGTTCTGATCGGCGCCGGCGGCGTGGTCGTGGCCGGCCTGCTGGGCCTGTGGATCGTGGGATCGGACGAACGTCCGCTGCCGCCGGCCCTTGCGGCGACGCCGCTCGCGCCGGCGGCCCAGGCCGGTGTCATCACCCCCGCTACGCCCCTTGCTGCGTCAGTAGGCGCTTCGTCAAACGCCAGCGCGTCAACGCGCTCGCCAGTCGCCCTGCCACTGATCACGCAGGTCCAGCTGGCGCTTGCTCAGCGCGATGGCAAAGCCGCCTTTCGCTTGAGCGGCGAGGTCGGCGTCTGCAAGCATGCGGACGAGCTGGCCGCCCAGACCCGCACGGCATTCCAATCACAAGGCGAAGCCGTTCCTGCCGGTGCAACGCAGTATCACCAACAGAACCAGGCGCAATGCCAAACGGTCTCGAACCAGACCGATGAGCTGAAGCGTCAACTGCTGCAACTGGCCAAGGACCAGCAGGTCCCCGGTGCGGCCGCTGCTCTTTGGGAGCAGACGCGCAAACGCGGTGTGCCGGTGGATGCAGCGGATCGCGAGCAGATGCTGCGCGATGCCTTCGGTGGTGATGCTTTGTCGCTGGTGGTCGCGTTGGTGCACGCCGAGCTGCGCGTCCCGCTCGAAGACCAGGAGGTGCTGCGGCGTGGAATCCAGCAGGCGGGGCGCAAGGTGGACGAGTCGTCAATGCTCGGCATCATCACGAAGACCGTCGCCGGCATGCCAACGACGAGCCGGCCAAACTTCACCACCGCTCAGCTTGCCGCCATCGAGCAACGCGCGGCCGCGCTGGCAGCAGCCCTGCTCGCGGCCGAGTGATCGCCGGGCTCAGGCCTCGGCCGACCTTGGCTTGAGCAAGAGCCGGCAACTCAGCGTCGTCAGCGTCCAGCAAATCCAAGCCGTCCACATCGTGTGGCTGGCGTAATGCGCGCCCCGCGCCATCTGCGCCCAGCCATAGCCGAGGCCGCAGAGCAGCAGGGCGACGAGGAAGGCCTTGGCCGCGCGCGGATAGGCGCGGCGCAACGCAAAGAAGCCGGCGAAGAAGGCGAAGGCCGAGCTGGCATGGCCGGACGGGAAGCAGTGGCCGGGGCCACCGTCGGCCACCCCGAAACGCCAATGCGAGACATAAGTGGCGAGGCCGCCGAATTCGTTCAGGTCCCAGGGGCAGCTGGTGAGGCTTTGCCGCTTCAGGAGCGGAATCAGCAGCAGGCACACCACGCTCGTGCCCAGCCACCAGAGCCGCTCGCGCCGCGTCATGGCGGGCAGCAAGCCGCGCCACAGATTGAGCACGAGCATGAAGGCGATCACCACACCGGCCAGCGCGCGGCCGCCCTGGTGGAACACGTCGCGCGTCAGCCAGTGCTCGCGCCAGGGGAAGCCGCTGGCGTCGGCCCAGGGGCGAATCACGGCCAGGTCCAGGCCCGCGTAGTCCCAGGCGAGCAGGGCAGTGAGGCCCAGGCCGGCAAGGATCCAGGCGGTCTTCAGAAAGGGAGCGGAAGCGTTGTCTTGCATGGCGCGCGCATCGTAGCGGCCCGGGCTGAAGCCCGGCTTGCGGCAAACCCGGCCGGCAGGGCCGGCGGCTACACTGACGGCCATGACTGAAGTAGCCAATTTCGACGCCGCACGAGCGGTCGCGATGGCCCGCCAGGCCCTGCAGATCGAGGCCCGCGCGCTGACCGAGCTGGGCCCGCGTCTGGGCGATGAATTCGCCAAGGCGGCCCAGCTGATGCTGGATTGCAAGGGCCGCGTCGTGGTGATGGGCATGGGCAAGAGCGGCCATGTGGGCCGCAAGATCTCCGCCACCCTGGCCTCCACGGGCACACCGGCCATGTTCGTCCACCCGGGCGAAGCCGCCCATGGCGACCTCGGCATGGTGACCCTCAAGGACGTGGTCCTGGCACTCTCCAACTCCGGGGAGAGCGACGAGCTCAATGCCATCCTGCCGGTACTGCGCCGCCTGGGTGTGCCCATCGTGGCGATGACCGGCCGTGCCGAATCCAGCCTGGCCCGCCATGCCGATGTGGTGCTCGACAGCGCCGTCGCCGAAGAGGCCTGCCCGCTCAAGCTGGCGCCCACGTCGAGCACGACGGCGCAGATGGCGCTCGGTGATGCACTGGCCGTGGCCCTGCTCGATGCGCGCGGCTTCCGCGAGGAAGACTTCGCCCGCTCCCACCCCGGTGGCGCGCTGGGCCGCAAGCTGCTGACCCATGTGCGCGACCTGATGCGCAGCGGCGAGGCGCTGCCACGCGTGGCGCCCGACGCCGGCTTCACCGAGATGATGAAAGCGATGTCGGCCAAGGCGCTGGGCGCGGCCGTCATCGTCGATGCCGCCGACCAGGTGCTGGGCATCTTCACCGACGGCGACCTGCGCCGCCTGGTGGAGAGCGGCCGCGACCTGCGCTCGCTGCAGGCCGCCGATGTGATGAAGGCCAAGCCGCGCACCATCCGCGCCGAGGCCCTGGCCGTCGATGCCGCCGAGCTGATGGAAACGGCCCGTATCACCCTCGTGCTGGTGGTCGACGAGCAGAACACGCTGCAGGGCGCGATCAGCATCAACGACCTGATGTCGGCGAAAGTCATCTGATGTCGAAGCCTGCTCTGAGCTTCCCGCCCGACCTGCAGCTCAAGGCCCAGGGCCCGGGCCTCGGCCTCAAGGCCGCGATCTTCGACGTGGACGGCGTGCTGACCGACGGCCGCATCTACATCGGCGAAGCCGGCGAGGCCTTCAAGGCTTTCTCCACGCTGGATGGCCATGGGCTCAAGCTGCTGGCCGAGGGCGGGATCACGCCCCTCATCATCACCGGCCGCGACTCGCCGGCCGTGCGCCGCCGCGTGGCGGACCTGGGCCTGAAGCATGCGGTCTACGGCGCCAAGGACAAGCTGGCAGTGGCCCAGCCGCTCTTGCAGCAACTCGGCCTGCAATGGCACGAGGTAGCCGCCATGGGCGACGACTGGCCTGACCTGCCCCTGATGACGCGCGCCGGCTTTGCCTGCGCGCCGAGCCAGGCCCATGCCGAGGTCAAGGCCGTGGCCCATCATGTGACGGCGGCCGCTGGCGGCCACGGCGCGGCCCGCGAGTGCTGCGACCTTCTCCTGATGGCCAAGGGCTGCTATGCCGAACTGCTGAACAGCCATCTGCAGACGCTGGACGGGGGCGCGGCTTGACGACAACGTCGCCGGCGCCCGCCCGCCTCGCACCGGCTGCCGGCCCGCGCCGGCCGGTCAGCAACAAGCCCTGGGTGTGGCGGGTGCAGTCCGTGCTGTCGGCCTATCTGCCGCTGCTGCTGCTGGTCTTCCTGGCGGCCGGCACCTCCTGGCTGATCAAGAACTCGCCGCAGCCCGAAGAAGAGGTGGCCGAGGCGCCGCCGCGCCATGAGCCCGATTACTCGATGCAGGGCCTGGTGCTGCAGCGCTTCGATCCCAAGGGGGCGATGCGGGTCGAGGTCCAGGGCCGCGAGATGCGCCACTACCCGGACACCGACACGGTGGAGATTGATGGCGTCCACCTGCGCTCCATCGCGCAGGACGGCAGCGTGTTGCTCGCTACGGCCAAGCGCGCCGTCGGCAATGCCGATGGCAGCGAGATGCAGCTGCAGGGCGACGTGAACCTGCAGCGCCTGGCGCCGGGCCAGCAGCGTGCGAGCCTCGAGATCCGCGGCGAGTTCCTCCATGCCTTCCTGCAGGCCGAGCAGCTGCGCTCGCACCTGCCGGTGCGCGTGAACTACGGCAACACCCAGCTGCAGCTGCAGAACTTCGAGTACGACAACCTCAAGGGCCGGCTCACGTTCAAGGGCCCGAGCACGGCCCACCTGGCGCCGCCGGCCGCCGCCCGCGCGAAGCGACCATGACGACAACGACGAACAAGCTGGTCTACATCACCGGCGCCTCCAGCGGCATCGGCCAGGCCCTGGCCCTGCACTACTACCGCGCCGGCTGGCGCTTGGCCCTGGTGGCGCGCCGCGCGAACGAGCTGCACGCCTGGGCCCGCGAGCAAGGCATGTCAGTTGATCGTTATGCCGTCTACGGCGCCGACGTGCGCGACATCGCCGAGATCACCGCCGCCGGCCGCACCTGCATCGCCAACCAGGGCCTGCCCGAGGTGGTGATCGCCAATGCCGGCATCAGCATAGGCATGGACAGCGCGCAGTTCGAAGACCTCGAGGTCATGCGCGCCCTCTACGAGACAAACAACCTCGGCCTCGCCGCCACCTTCCAGCCCTTCATAGGCGCGATGAACGCGCGCCGCTCGGGCACCCTGGTGGGCATTGCCAGCGTGGCCGGCATCCGCGGCTTGCCGGGCCATGCGGGCTACTGCTCCAGCAAGGCCGCCGTGATCAGCTATTGCGAGAGCCTGCGCGGCGAATGCCGGCCGAACGGTGTGCAGGTGGTGACGATACTGCCGGGCTACATCGCCACGCCGCTGACGAGCAAGAACCGCTACGGCATGCCCTTCCTGATGCAGCCGCAGGACTTCGCGGCTCGCGCCTTTGCTGCCATCGAGGCCGGCACCAGCTACCGCACCATCCCCTGGCAGATGGGCGTAGTCGCCAAGCTGATGCGCCTGCTGCCCAACTGGCTGTTCGACAAGGTTCTGGCTGGGCGGCCCCGGAAGCGCCGTCAGGGCGAGTAGGCACGGCCGCCACGGGACCCACCATGGCCTTTGGCACGGTGGGATGCGCTGGCTACACTCCGCGCCACTTTCGAGCAAGCGCCCGGCACAGCGGCGCGAGGAGGCCCAGATGAGCAAGGTTCTGCATCCCTGCTGAAGACGGCCGTCGCTGCGGCGACCCGCAAGTCTTCCAAGCCCGGCGCCGCCCACGAGGTCGCGCCGTCAATGAATCTGGCCAGGTGCCGCATCGCGCGCCTGGCTCGCTCCGGCCTCTCCTTCCTCATGAACAAGTTTTTCTCCTCGGCCCTGGCACTGGGGTTGAGCGGCAGCGCCTGGGCTGCCACCGATGCCGTACCCAGCTCCGCCATTCGCGCGCTGCGCCAGCCTGGCGAAGCCGCGCTGCAGATCGATGGCCGCCTGGACGAAGCCCTATGGCGTGAAGCGCCGGTCTACGAGCAGTTCGTGCAGTTCCTGCCCGAAGACCGGCAGGCGGCACGCTGGCGCACCACGGTGCAGGTGATCGCGGACGAGCATGCGCTGATCT
Organism: Pelomonas sp. V22; assembly: GCF_030014915.1. Classification (GTDB taxonomy): domain Bacteria; phylum Pseudomonadota; class Gammaproteobacteria; order Burkholderiales; family Burkholderiaceae_C; genus JAUASW01. The sequence goes on along the minus strand of NZ_JAGIXS010000005.1, from coordinate 40,455 downwards.
TCGCGATCCGCGCCTACGACCCCGAGCCCGAGCGCATCCGCGCGCCCCTGACCCGGCGCGACGAGGTCCGGCTGGACCAGGACTTCGTCTCGGTCTTCATCGACCCGGTGGGACGGCGCCGATCGGCCCAGTTCGTGCGCGTGGGTGCGGCCGGCTCGATCTCGGACGGCGTGTTCGTGGCCGATGACGACAGCGACGACCTCTCCCCCGACTTCGACGTGCAGGCCGCCGTCCAGCGCCTGCCCGACGGCTACAGCGTGGAGTTGCGCTGGCCGCTGGCGGCCCTGCGCTTCCCGCACCGCGAGGCCAGCCCTGGCGCGTGATGGTGACGCGCAGCATCCCGCGCGAGCATGCCCATTTGCTCGTCAGCGCGCCGCTGCTGAGCAAGGACGCGCTGAACTTCATCGCCGAGCTGCAACCGCTCGTTGGCCTGGACGACCTGGTGGAGCAGGTGCGCGAGCGCAGCTTCCTGAGCCTGCGGCCCGAGCTGACTTGGCGCCGCGAGCAGGGCCGCAACCAGAGCTCGCTCGGTGCCGAGCTGAAGTGGCGGCCGCGCGCCGACTGGGTGATCGATGCGACGCTGAACCCCGACTTCTCCCAGGTCGAGTCCGATGCGCCGCAACTGGCGGCCAACACCCGCTTCGCGCTGTTCCAGCCGGAGAAGCGGCCGTTCTTCCTGGAGAGCACCGACGTGGTCGGCCAGACCCGGCCGGACGGCTCGGGCGCCGCCCATGGCCTGGCGGCCTTCTACTCGCGCACCCTCAGCGACCCCGACTGGGGCCTGCGCGCCACCTGGCGCGGCGCCTCGGCCGAGGCCGTGGGCCTGAGCCTTCGCGATGCCGGCGGCGGCCAGGTGCTGCGCCCGGGTGCCTATGCCACGGCCGAGTACGCACAGCCGGGCCATTCGCAGGCGACGTTCGTGCGCGGCCGCCAGCAGCTCGGCGCGGCCAGCTGGGGCCTGCTCGCCTCGGAGCGCGACTATGGCGGCGGCGCCTTCAACCGCGTGCTGGGCAGCGACTTCAGCTGGCGGCCGGGCGAATCGGACCTGCTGCGCGGCCACTGGCTGCAATCGGCCAGCACGACGGCCTTCGACGAGGATCAGTCCCGGGTGATGCGCGGCAGCCGCGAGACAGGCCGCAAGCTCTGGCTGTCCTGGCAGCACCGCAATGCCGACTGGAACCAGCAGCTGCACGTGGAAGAGATCACGCCGCGTTTTGCCAACGACAACGGCTTCGTGCCGCAAGCCGGCATCCGCCGCGTTTCGCTGGACCTGGCGCGGCGCCTTGGCAGCGGCGAACTGGCAGGCCTGCCCATCTTCGAGGCCGAGCCCCAGCTGAAGCTGGAGCAGACCACGACGCTGGCCGACGGCCCGCTGCAGCGCGGCGGCGAGCTGGTCGAGCGCAAGCTGGAGCCGGGCTTCTGGTTCTCCACCGCGCGCAACACCGGCGTCTGGGGCCACCTCGCCCTCGGTTCACAGCGCGCCCGACCCGGTGGACCGCTGCATGCGCCGCGCACCCTGAACCTGGGCTTCGAATCCAACCCGGCGCCCTGGCTCAATCTGCTCGAGGCCGAGCTGGAATGGGGCCGGCGGCTCGACGTCGAGGCCGAGCGCCTCGGCAATGGCATGAGCCTGATGCTGCAGGCCAAGTTCCGCTTCGCCCTGCCAGGCGCCTGGTGGCTGGAGCTGGAACAGCAGCTGGGCCAGGCCTGGGTGGACAACCCGGCGGGCCAGCGGGCCTTGAACGAGCGGGGTGGCCAGTTGCTCGCCGTGCTGCAATTCGATGCGCGCGACTCGCTGCGCCTGATCAGCCAGCGCCACCAGACAACGCGCCAGGCCGAAGCGCTGCTCACCGCCTCCGACGAGAAGAGCCGCAGCGACTCGCTGGTGCTGCAGCGCCGCATCGGCCATGGCCGCATCCTGAGCCTGGGTGCCAGCCTGGCCCGCGAATCGGCTCGGCAGCCCTTGCAACGCCAGGTCTTCGCCAAGCTGGTCTGGGCCTGGTCTGACTGAGCCGCGCCCAGAAACGACAAAGGCGCTCCGAGGAGCGCCTTTTGTCTGTGCATCAACCCTTGCGGGCTGATCGGCCTGTATCAGTAGCCGCCCGAACGGCCACCGCCGCCGTAGCCGCCACCGCCGGAACGGCCACCGCCGCCGCCGCCGTAGCCGCCGCCACCGGAACGGCCACCGCCGCCACCGTAGCCGCCACCACCGCCGCCGCCACCGTAGCCGCCACCGCCGCCACCACCGTAGCCGCCGCCACCCGAACGACCGCCGCCGAAGCCGCCGCCGCCCGAACGGCCGCCGCCGCCGAAGCCGCCCGGACGCTCTTCACGAGGACGTGCCTCGTTCACGACGATGGCGCGGCCTTCCAGGGCCTGGCCATTCATGCCGTTGATTGCCGATTGAGCCTCGGCATCCGAACCCATTTCGACGAAGCCGAAGCCCTTCGAACGGCCGGTGTCGCGGTCCATCATGACCTTTGCAGAGGTCACAGTGCCAAATTGACCGAATGCTTCTTGCAGCGATTCGTCACGCACGCTGTAGGCCAGGTTGCCCACATAAAGCTTGTTTCCCATGGGGAAGCCCTTTCAATACCAAAAAAACCATGCGGACTTTCAACCCACGTGAACCATTCAAGCGAAGGTGCGGCGTCCAGACACAGGTAGCCGATTATGGGTGAGGGGTCCAGCGATCCACACAGCGCCCAGGGCAACTGTTGTTTTTCGTGCCTAGCGTTAACCCGGCCGGGCGAACCCCGCCCCGCTCGTCCTGCTGGCTAAGATGCGCAGCCCATGAATCCGCCCCCGCCACCCTTGCAGCCCCGCATCGCCAGCCTGGTGCCCTCGCTGACCGAGCTGGCCGTGGCCCTGGGCCTCGCGCCCTGGCTCGTGGCGCGCACCGGCTTTTGCATCCACCCGGCGGACGCGGTGGCCGGCATCCCCAAGACTGGGGGCACGAAGGACGTGAACCTGGCCAAGCTACAGCGGCTGGCGCCAACCCATGTGCTGGTCAATGTGGACGAAAACCGGCTCGAGACGGTCAACGCCCTGCGCGAATTCGAAGTCGTGCCCGAGATCGTCGTCACGCATCCGAATGCGCCAGAGGACAACCTGGCCCTGCTGGACCAGTTGGAGGCGCTGTTCGGCCATCTGCCCGGCGTCGGCGAGCGGGCCGCCGCGCTGCGCGAGGGCTTGCAACGCGAGCTGGCCGCCTGCGCCGCCCGGGCCTGGCCGACGCGCCGCGTGCTCTACCTGATCTGGCGCCAGCCCTGGATGACGGTGGCCCGCGACACCTACATCGCCCGCATGCTGAGCGAGGTCGGCTGGCAGACCTGGCCGGCGGTCGAGGGCGGCGAGCATGGCGCGGCCCGCTATCCGGCGCTGACGGGCGAGGAGCCGTGGCTGGCCGAGGTCGAGGAGCTGCTGCTCAGTTCCGAGCCCTATCGCTTCGACGCCTCGCACCTCGCGGAAGCCCAGGCCCTGTGCCCGAACGCACGCGTGCGCCTGATCGATGGCGAGCTCGTGAGCTGGTACGGCCCGCGCGCCGCCGAGGGCCTGGCCTATCTGCGAACGCTCGCCTCTCAGGGATAGAACCCTTGCCCGGCAGGCCGGCGCTGCGCTGACAATCGCCCCATGGATTTCAAGCCCCTCGTCGCCCTGCTGGTCATCGTCAACCCCGTGGGGGTGGTGCCCTTCTTCATCCACTTCACGCAGAGCTTCACGCGCGAGCAGCGCCGCCGCACCATCGTGGTCAGCTCCTTCACCGCCTTCGTGGTGATCGCCCTGAGCGCGCTGTTCGGCATGAAGATCATCGAGTTCTTCGGCATCTCGCTGGCCAGCTTCCAGGTCGGTGGCGGCACCCTGCTCCTGATCAGCTCGCTGCAGATGCTGAACGCCCAGCCGGCCGAAGGCCGCAAGGAAGACGTGAGCGAGGGCGCCCACAAGGTCGATGCCGGCGCCAGCATCGCCGTCGTGCCGCTGACCATCCCGCTGCTGACCGGGCCAGCCACGATCTCGACCATGGTGATCTATTCCAAGCAGACCCAGCAGTGGTGGCAGCTTGGCGTGCTGGTGGGCTATGGCGTGGTCGTGGGCCTGGTCACCTTCGTCGTGTTCTCGGCCTCGGGCCGCATCGCCAAGGTGCTGGGGCAGACCGGCATCAACATCATGACCCGATTGATGGGCCTGATCCTCGCGGCCCTGGCCGTGGAGCTGCTGGCCGACGGCCTGCAGAAGCTGTTCCCCATCCTGAGCTCGGCAGCGGGCCACTGAGCCGTGCCACGCGTTCTCTTGCTGGAGGACGATCCGGCGATTGCCGACACCATGCTGTTCGCGCTGCGCCGCGAGGGCCTGGAGGTCGAGCATGTCAGCTGGCTGACCGAAGCTCGCCAGCGCCTTCAGAACGCGCCGCCCGACCTGGCCGTCTTTGACCTGGGCCTGCCCGATGGCAACGGCCTGGACCTGTGCCGCGAGCTGCGCACCGCCGGCAGCCGGCTGCCCCTGATGATCGTCAGCGCCCGGGCCGAGGAATGGGACCGCGTGCTGGGCCTGGAGCTGGGTGCCGACGACTACCTGGCCAAGCCCTTCAGCCCGCGTGAGCTGGTGGCGCGGGTGCGCGCCCTGCTGCGCCGTGCTCAGGCGCCGGTGGCCGCCGCGCCTACCGGATTCCAGATCGACGGCCTGGCGGTCCGCTACCGGGGTCAGGTCTTGAGCCTGACCCGGCGCGAGCTGGGCCTCCTGAAGAAACTGCTGGCCGCGCCCGGCCGCATCCACAGCCGCGAGGCCTTGCTCGACGCCGTCTGGGGGCAGGAAGCCGAGAGCGGCGACCGCACCGTCGACACCCACATCAAGACCCTGCGCGCCAAGCTGCGCGAGGTGGCGCCCGAGCTGGACCCGATACGCACGCACCGGGGCCTGGGCTATTCCTTTGAACTGGGCTGATTGGGATGAACGGCCCCCACGCCCACTGCGTGAGCTGCCCCCCGAGGGGGCGCTCAGCCCCCTTCGGGCGGCCGGGCGGGTACTGACATGCGCCTCGGCCTGCGCCTCTTCTTCGCCTTCTTCCTGATCGCGGGCCTGACCGCCTTCTTCATCCTGCGCGTCTTCCTGACCGAGGTGCAGCCCAGCGTGCGCGAGGTGATGGAAGACATGATGGTCGACACGGCCAACCTGCTCGCCGAGATCGCCGCCGAGGACCTGGCGGCCGGCCCCGAGGCGCTGGCCAACGGCCGACTCGCGCGCCAGCTGCACGACTATGCCAAGCGCCCGGTGGATGCGCGGATCTGGGGCCTGCACAAGAAGAGCCTGGACCTGCGCATCTACGTGACCGATGCCGAGGGTCAGGTCTTGCTCGACAGCGGCCCCACGGCCGCCGTGGGCGAGGACTATTCGCAGTGGCGCGACGTGGCCCTGGCCCTGCGCGGCGAATACGGCGCCCGCACCAGCCTCGACGTGGCGAGGGACCAGCGCAGCAATGTGATGTACGTGGCAGCGCCGGTGCGCGAGCCCGGCACGCGGCGCCTGCTGGGCGTGATCAGCGTGGCCAAGCCGCTGGCCACGGTGCAGAGCTTCGTCAACCGGGCCGAGCGCCGCATCCTGATCGCCGGCTTGTCGCTGCTGCTGTTCTCCACCGCCATCGGCGTGGCCGTGACCGGCTGGCTGGTAATGAACGTGCGCCGGCTGCGCAACTACGCCCAGCAGGTGCAGGCCGGCGAGCGCCTGGCCGTGCCGCGCGTGCCGGGCGAGCTCGGCGACCTGGCCCAGGCCATGGACGCGATGCGCGGCCGCCTCGAAGGCCGCGAGCACATCGAGCAGACGGTGCGCGCCCTGACCCATGAGCTGAAGAGCCCGCTGGCCGCACTGCGCGGTGCCGGCGAGCTGCTGCAGGACGAGCTGCCCGCCGCCGACCGCCAACGCTTCGCCGCCCAGGTGGTGGCGCAGAGCGAGCGGCTCGATGAGCTGGTCGGGCGCATGCTGGAACTGTCCAAGCTGGAGATGCAGCAGGGCCCGACGCATGCGAAGCCACTGCAGCTCGATGCCTTGGTCGACCAGGTGATCGCGGGCCTGCAGGACCGCTTCGACCAGCAGCATCTGCAGCTGCACTGGCTGAAGCGCGAGCCGCTGGCCTTGAAGGCCGACCCCGAGCTGCTGGCTCTGGCCTTCAGCAACCTGCTGTGCAATGCGCTGGACTTCGCGCCGCCCGGCTCGGCGCTGGAGTTGAGCCTGGCTGCCGTGGAGGGCGAAGCCCGCTTCGAGCTGCGCGACCAGGGCCCCGGCGTGCCGGCAGCGGCCTGGCCGCAACTGGGCCAGCGCTTCTTCTCCACCGCGCGGCCCGGCAGCCTGCGCAAGGGCTCGGGCCTGGGACTTGCCATCGTGCGCCAGGTCGCCCTGCTGCACGGCGGCAGCCTGCGCTTCGAGCCGGCCGAGCCCGGGCTGCGGGTGGTGTTCGCCCTTCCCTTGCACTGAAGGCGCCGGACTTCACACAGGCCTCACAAACTTCCTCATCGCCTCACCACCCCTCGTGAGACTGGCTGCTTCACAACAAGAAGGAGCCCGGCATGGGATCGCGAGCCATCATCTGGAAACTGGTCATCCTCGCGGCGGTGACGCTGCTGCTGTGCATCGTGCTCTTGCGCATAGGCTGGCTGGTGAACGAGCGCCAGGGCCGCCAGCAGGAAGCGGTGCAGAGTGTGGAGCAGGCCCAGGCTGGCGCGCAGACGCTGCTGGGCCCGCTCTTGCAGCGCCAGTGCGTGGAGGAATGGGAGGCCGTGACCGGCCAGGGCGCGGAGCGCCGCGTGGCCATGGAGAAGCGCGAGTTCACCCTGGTGGCGGCACCGGCCAAGCTGCAGGTGGGTGGCACGCTCAGGCAGGAGGCGCGCTATCGCGGCCTCTTCAAGGTGAATGGCTATGCCGGCGACCTGCTGCTCGAGGCCCAATGGGGCTCGGTCGAAAGCCTGCAGCCGCGTGCCGAGCATGCCGGCAGCAAGCTCCAGTGCAACGACCCCGAGCTGATGCTGGCCGTCAGCGATGCGCGCGGCCTGCGCTCGGCCGAGCTGAGCCTGGGCGCGCAAAGCCTGGCCGTGCGGCCCGGCACACACCATCCCAAGTACGAGCGCGGCCTGCACGCGGTCTTGCCGCTGCCGCTGGCCTTGCCGGTGGCGGTGCAGATCAAGCTGGACCTGCAGGGCACGGGCCGCTTCGCCCTGGTGCCTGCGGCGGCGTCCACCAAGCTGAACCTCAAGTCGGACTGGCCGCATCCCAGCTTCGGTGGGCGTTTTTTGCCGAGTGAGCGGACCGTCGACGCCAGCGGCTTCACGGCGCAATGGACCGTCTCCGAGCTCGCCAGCACAGCCGCCGCCGATGTGCTGGCCCGCAAGCCGATGCCGGATGTGGGAAGCTCGGGCCCCGAGCGCACCTCCGAGATCGACACGCTGGAAGTCGGCCTCGTGGACCCGGTCAACCCGTATGTGATGAGCGACCGGGCCATCAAGTACGGCCTGCTCTTCATCCTCCTGACCTTCGTCTGCGTGGGCCTCGTCGAGCTGCTGGCCGGCCGCCGCGTGCACCCGGTGCAATACCTGCTGGTGGGTCTGGCACTGAGCGTGTTCTTCCTCTTGCTCTTGAGCCTGTCGGAGCACCTGAGCTTCGGCCTGTCTTATGCGATGGCCTCCGGCGCGGCCGTGGTGCTGCTCGGCTACTACGGCGTGGCCATGCTGGGGAGCTGGGCGCGTGGCATCGGCTTCGGCGCGCTGGTGGCCGGGCTGTACGGCGCGCTCTACACCTTGCTAAGGCTGGAGCAGGCGGCTTTGGTGATCGGCGCCCTGCTGCTGTTTGCCCTGCTGGCCGCTGTCATGACGCTGACGCGCAGGCTCGACTGGTATGCGCTTGGCGCCGGCACAACGCCGACGGTCAGCACTCGGTAGGAACCTGCTTGCCGCCTGCTGCCCCCTGGGTCAGCATGGCGGCCACATGAGCAAGCACAGCCACCTCTACGACCACATCATCGTCGGCGCCGGCACGGCCGGCAGCCTGCTGGCCAACCGGCTCTCGGCCGACCCGCGCAGGCGGGTCTTGCTGCTAGAGGCCGGCGGCCGCGACGACTACCACTGGATCCACATCCCGGTCGGCTACCTGTACTGCATCGGCAATCCGCGCACCGACTGGCTCTACAAGACCGAGCCCGACGCCGGCCTCAACGGCCGCTCGCTGCGCTACCCGCGCGGCAAGGTGCTGGGCGGCAGCTCCAGCATCAACGGCATGATCTACATGCGCGGCCAGTCTCGCGACTACGAGGCCTGGGCCGAGGCCACCGGCGATGCGAGCTGGCGCTGGGATGCGGTGCTGCCGCTGTTCAAGCAGCATGAGGATCACTGGCGGCTGGATGCTCCTGGTGCAAGCGAGGCCTTCAAGGCCGCCCACGGCCACGGCGGCGAATGGCGCGTCGAACGCCAGCGGCTGCGCTGGGACATCCTCGATGCCTTTGCAGAGGCTGCCACCGAGGCCGGCATTCCGGCGACCGAGGACTTCAACGCCGGCAACAACGAGGGCGTCGGCTACTTCGAGGTCAACCAGCGCAAGGGCTGGCGCTGGAACACGGCCAAGGCCTTTCTGCGGCCCACCTGCTATGCCCGGCCCAACTTCGAGCTCTGGACCGGTGCGCGCGTGCAGCGCCTGTTGTTCGACCGTGTGGAAGGCCAGCTGCGCTGCACCGGTGCCGAGGTCCACACGCCGCATGGCATCGAGGTCGTGCAGCTGAAAGAAGGCGGTGAGCTGCTGCTGGCCGCCGGCGCCATTGGCTCGCCGCAGCTCTTGCAGGTATCAGGCATTGGCCCGGCGGCGCTCCTGCAAAAGCACGGCGTCGCGGTCCAGCAAGACATGAGCGGTGTCGGCGCCAACTTGCAGGACCATCTGCAGATCCGCGCAGTCTTCAAGGTGCAGGGCGCCAAGACCCTGAACACGCTCGCCAGCCATTGGTGGGGCAAAGCCCTGATCGGCCTCGAGTACGCGCTCAAGCGCAGCGGGCCGATGAGCATGGCGCCCTCGCAGCTGGGTGCCTTTGCCAAGAGCAGCGCAAGCAAGGACTGGCCCGACCTGGAGTACCACGTGCAGCCGCTGTCGCTCGATGCCTTCGGCGAGCCGTTGCACGGCTTCAATGCCTTCACGGCCAGCGTCTGCAACCTGAACCCGACGAGCCGGGGCACGGTCAACATCCGCTCGGCCGACCCGGCCGTGGCGCCGGCCATCGCGCCCAACTACCTGAGCACGGAAGAAGACCGCCGCATCGCCGCCGAGAGCCTGCGCCTGACGCGCCGCATCGTGGCCCAGCCGGCGCTGGCGCGCTACCGGCCCGAGGAGTTCAAGCCGGGCCCGCAGTTCCAGAGCGACGAGGAGCTCGCACGCCTGGCCGGCGACATCGCCACCACCATCTTCCATCCGGTGGGCACCTGCAAGATGGGGCGGGCCGATGACGAATCGGCCGTGGTGGACAGCGAGCTGCGGCTGCGTGGCGTGACGGGCTTGCGCGTGGTCGACGCCAGCGTGATGCCGAGCATCACCAGCGGCAACACCAACTCGCCGACGCTGATGATCGCCGAGCGCGCGGCCCGGCTGATCCTCAAGGCTTAGGCCGGCGAGAACCGCTCTTCGAGATAGGCGAGCAAGGTCCGGATCGTCTGCGCCTCGCCGCCCACCGGGCGGCCCGGGCGCGGCGTGTCATTCGAGGCGTAGATGTCCAGGTGCAGCCAGTCCTGCTGGGCCGGGATGAAGTACTCGAGGAACAGGGCCGCATTGATCGCGCCACCCTTGGGTCCCTTGCCGGTATTGACGATGTCGGCGATGTCGCTCTGGATGCCCGGCTGGTAGGGCGCCCACAGCGGCATGTGCCACAGCGGGTCGTCCAGCTTCATGCCGAGATCGACCAGATCGCGAGCGGTGTCCATGTCGCGGCAGAACAGGGCCGGCAGCTCCGGGCCGAGGGCGATGCGGGCGGCGCCGGTCAGCGTGGCCAGGTCGATGATCAGCTCGGGCTGGGATTCGGCGGCATAGGCAAGGGCATCGCAGAGGATCACGCGGCCCTCGGCATCGGTGTTGCCGATCTCGATCTGCAAGCCGGCGCGGGTCTTGATCACGTCGCCCGGGCGGTAGGCATTGCCGGCCACCGAGTTCTCGACGGCCGGGATCAGCACCTGCAAATGCACCGGCAGCTTCAGGGCCATCACCAGGGTGGCGAGGCCGAGGGCATTGGCGGCGCCGCCCATGTCCTTCTTCATCTGGCGCATGCCGTCGGCCGGCTTCAGGTCCAGGCCGCCGGTGTCGAAGCAGACGCCCTTGCCGACGATGGTGAGCTTGGGATGCTTGGCATTGCCCCAGTTCAGCTCGATCAGGCGCGGCGCGCGCGTGCTGGCGCGGCCCACGGCATGGATGGCCGGGAAGTTCTTCTTCAGGAGCGCATCGCCAACGATGGCCGAGAACTTGGCGCCGTGCTGCTTGGCCACGAGCTGGGCCGCCTTGGCCAGCTCTTCAGGGCCCATGTGCTCGGCCGGCGTGTTGACCAGGTCGCGCGTGGCGGCGATGGCATGGGCCAGGGCCAGGCCGCGCTGGGCTTCGGGCGTGGAGACCATGGCCAGCACAGCGGCCGGGCGGCGGCGCGGCTTGTAGACGTCGAACTGGTAGGCGCCCAGTTCCCAGGACAGCGCGGCCTGCTCGGCCGGCACCTGCAGGCCATCGTCGGCCAGGCAGTAGCTGCCTTCGGGCAGGGCCTGCGGCAGGGCCGACAGCACCCAGGCACCGGCGGCATGGCCGACGCCGGCGAACACCTGGCCGAGGGTGCCGTCGGCACCGGGCACCAGGGCGTGGGTGTCGGCCTGGCCTTCAAAGCCGAGAGCGGCGAGCCAGTTGCGGGTCGCGGCCGGCAGTTGTGGCGCCAGCAGCTTGAAAGCCGCCCGGTCAACCACGGTAATGGCGATGGCAGCGGCGGGGACAGACTTGGTGAGTTGGACCGTCATGGCAGCGGAACAATGGGCTGGTAAGCGAGGCCTGCATTGTCGCCCCGCCTGCCAGAAGTCACCGCTACCTGTGGTTTGGTCGGCTTAACTACAGCTTTGCTGAAGACGCGCCAGCAGGGCTTGAGCGGCCGGGTGGGTGTGCACGGCGGGCGCTTCCGCCAGGCCAGTCAGCAGCCGTTCAGCCGTGGCCAGCTGGGGCGTCACCGGGCCGATGAAGCGCAGCTGCGTGCCCGCACCCACCAGCAGGGTCGGGAAGGTGTCGACCTCCAGGTCGCCAACCAGCTCCTCGTCGTCCTCGATGTCCACCCAGACGAAGCGCACGCCCGGATGGCGCTCACGCAGCTGGGCGATGACCTCGTGATAGCTGTCGCAGACGCGACACCAGGCGGCACACAGGCAGGCCACCAGCGGGGCGGAATCGGACGAATCGAGGCTCATGGTTTGCGCAAATGTAGCGGCTGGCCGGGGCTCGAAAAATGTCCGGTCAGCAAATGTTGCTGGACTGTCAACCAACTTGGATTTGTGGGCGTTGTGCCCGTCAACAACCTAGCCAGGGACCCCACCAGAGGGAGCCAGGTTGAGTCAACGGGGCATAAAGCCATGATGAAGTCTCAGCAACGCACGACCGAACAGCAACCGCGCCGCATTCCGATGCCCGAGTGGCAGACCGACAAGGGCCGCAAGCACGAAGCCTTCGAATCCGGCCATTTCGGTGGCGACCGCCGCAGCCTGGCCCTGGCCCAACGCTGCGACCGCAAGCGCTGACTGGCTGACCCTCAGTACCGCCCGGCCGCCCGTAGGTACTGAGGCGCCCCCTCGGGGGGCCGCTCACAGCAGTGAGCGTGAGGGCTTCATTTCTTCAAGGCCCGCTGAGCGGGGCCAAGAGCAAGTCCAGATCCTCCGCCGAGAACTTGGCCGCCATGGCCTCGTCGCTTCCCAGCACGGCCTCCGCCAGCGCTTTCTTGCGCGCCTGCAGCTCCAGCATCCGCTCCTCGATGCTGCCTTCCACCACCAACTTGTAGACAAAAACCGGCCGGTCCTGCCCGATCCGGTGTGCCCGCGCGGACGCCTGCGCCTCGACGGCCGGGTTCCACCAGGGGTCGGCATGGATCACGGTGTCGGCCGCCGTGAGGTTCAGGCCCACACCGCCGGCCTTGAGGCTGATCAAGAGCAGCGGCAGCTCGCCGGCCTGGAAGCGGCCGACCAGCTCGCCCCGTGCGCCGGCCGGCGTGGCGCCAGTCAGCTGCAGATGGGGCAGGGAGAGGGCATCGAGCTCCTCGGACAGCAGGTCCAGCATGCCGGTGAACTGCGAGAACACCAGCGCCCGGCGCCCCTCGGCCAAGAGGCCGGGCAGGGTCTCGACCAGCCAGTCCAGCTTGGCGCGGCCCTGGTTGTCGGCACCCGCCTCGCCCGGCAGCAGGCGCGGGTCGCAGCAGACCTGGCGCAGCTTCAGCAGCGCATCCAGCACCGCGATGCGCGCGCCCTCGAAGCCCTGACGCTCTAGCACCCGCCGCACCTGCTTGTCGGCCGCCACGCGCACGCTCTCGTAGAGCTCGCGCTGCCGGCCGAGCAGGGGCACGCGGCGCAGCACCTCGGTCAGCGGCGGCAGCTCGGCCGCCACCTCGTCCTTGAGCCGGCGCAGGATGAAGGGCCGCACCCGCTGCGACAGCAGCTCGGCCCGCAAGGTCTCTCCGTTCTCCTCGATGGGCTTGCGCCAACGTCGGGCAAAACTGCGTGAATCGCCGAGGAAGCCGGGCATCAGGAAATCGAACTGCGCCCACAGCTCGCCCAGGTGGTTCTCGATCGGCGTGCCGGTCAGGCAGAGCCGGTGGCGGGCCTTGAGCCGGCGCAGCGCCTTGGCCGCCAGGCTGCCGGCGTTCTTGACCTGCTGGGCCTCGTCCAGCACCAGCAAATGCCAGGGCTGGCCGACCAGCTCGGCGATGTCGCGCCACAGCAGCGGGTAGCTGGTCAGCACCAGGTCGAACTCCGCCAGGCGCGCGAAGTCGGCATGGCGCTGGGGGCCATGCAAAGTCAGCACCCGCAAACCCGGCGCCACGCGTGCGGCCTCGGCCCGCCAGTTGAAGAGCAGTGAGGTCGGCAGCACGGCCAGGGCCGGCCGGTCGAGCCGCCCGGCCTGCTTCTCGATCAAGAGATGGGCCAGGGTCTGAGCCGTCTTGCCGAGGCCCATGTCGTCGGCCAGGATGCCCGCGAGGCCCTGCTCGCGCAGGTGCTGCAGCCAGGCCAGGCCGCTGCGCTGGTAGGGGCGCAAGTCCAGGCCCAGGCCGGGGGGCTGAGCGATGGGCGCCGGTTCGCCGGCCGCGCGCAGGCGGCGGGCCAGCAGGCGCAGGTCGGCGTCGCCCCGGAACTGCCAGCCGCTGCGATCGTCCAGCGCTTCGAGCCGGCTGGCCTCCCAGTCGCTCAAGGTGATGGGGCCGGCATCCCGGATCTCGAACAAAAGCTCGACCATCGCGCCGACCACGGCCTTCAAGGGCGCGGCCCGCACGGCGATCCGGCGGCCGCCGGGCGCATGCAGCAGCACCTCGGCATCGTCATCGATGCTGGCGATCAGTTCGGCGCGCAACCAGCGGCCATCGCGGCGCAGCAGGTCGGCGATCAGCGGTGCCAGGTCCAGCGTCTCGCCCTCGATCTCGAGGCCGAGGCTGAGCAGCCAGGAGCCGCGCCGGCCCGAGCCGGCCAGGCGCTCCAAGCGCGCAGTGCAGACCTCGGCCCGGGCCGGCAAATGGGCAAAGCCGGGCGCCAGTTCGATCTCCCAGCCTAGCGCGCGCAGCCGTGGCAGCTGGCTGACGCAGAACTCGCCAAACTGGGCCTCCTGCGCGAGCGTCCAGGGCGCGGCCGGGCAGGCGGCGGCCTCGGGGTCGCGCCATTGCAGGCGTTTCACGTCCACCGGGATCAGGCCCAGCTCCCACAGCTGGTCGCGCGCATCGGCCTCGGCCGCCAGGTCGCGCTGCAGATAGCGGCCGCCGATCTGCTGGCGCGCCGGCCCTCGGCTGTTGAGCAGGCTGCGCGGCGCCGGCGTCTGCCAGGCAAAACCGCCGGCCCCTCGGTAGGTCCAGTCCACCCAGGCCAGGCTCACGCTGTCGGCGCGCGGGCCGATGGCACCGTCGCGCGCCATGCCCAGCAGGCCGTCGCCACGACCGAGGGTGCGCAAGCTCAGGCGCGGGCGGAACGCCGCCTGCACTTCGGCACCGAGACCATCGTCCAGCAATCGATCCAGCAACTTCGCCGCGTCGGCATCCGCGAGGCGCGGCAGGCTGCGCAAGGTGCTGCGGCTGGCCTGGCTGCGCAGCGCACCGGCCCATTGTTCGAGCGCATCGCCACCGGCATCGACGGCCGCATGGCGCGGCAGGCAGAGGATCACGGCGGCGGCGTGCTCGCAGAAATGGCGCTGCTTGCAGCTGCACAGCGCGCTGTAGTGCGGCTGGCCATCACGGCCCAGCACCCCCTGCAGCGTCAGCTCGAAAACTTGGCCGGCCGGTCCCGCGAGCCTAGCCACTGCGCCCTGCTCGTCCTGCTTCAGTTCCAGCAGGCGCTCGCCCAGCAAGGCGCCGCGACGCAGCCGCTCGGGCGCGAACAGCCGGCGCAACTGTTCGGCATCAGGCGGCCAGACGGGGGCGGGAACTGGGGCAGTCATGAGCTCCATTGTCCTGGGCTCGAGGCCCTTCAAATCCTGATCGCCGGAAAGAGCGAGCTTCTCGGCGAGCCTGACGGCATCGTCCCCTGCCGCTACCGCACAATCGCCGCTGGCCGCTGGGGCCGGTTTGAAAGAGGGGATGCTTCGAGTGGCTGCTGTTCGATGGCTGGGGCGCTGGAGCCGCCGTGTCCTGATCCTGCTGTTGCTGGCCTTGCTGCTGTGCCTGCTGCTGGCCGTGCAGACCACGTCGGCCCTGCAGCCCCGCGCGCCGACCTCGGCCGCCGACCTCGATGCCGCGCGCTCCCTGCTGCGCCGCGCCGATCCGCGCCAGGCTCCGGTGGGCCGCTCCCGCGTGGTGGCCGCGACCGAGCGCGAGCTGGACCTGATGTTCAGCTACCTGGCCCGCCATGGCGGCCTGGCCGCCAGCGAACTGAAGCTGGAGCCAGAGCAGATGCGGCTGCGCGCCAGCCACCGGTTGCTTGGCCTGCCGCTGTGGCTGAACCTGGAACTGCGCCTGGTACAGGGCGCCGGCCTGCCCGACATCGCAGGTGGCCAGCTCGGCCGCCTGCCGCTACCGCGCCCGCTGCTGCGCTGGCTGGGCAACAGGCTGCTGGACCGCTACAGCGCCAGCGCCGGTTTCCGCCTGGCCGGCGACCTGGTGCAGCGGGTGGAGTTCCAGCACCAGCGGGCCGTGCTGGTCTACACCTGGCAGGCCGACAGCACACGCCGCGCCCTGGGCAGTCTGCTGCCGGCTGCCGAGCAGCAGCGTGCCCGCGTCTATTGGGAAGCGCTGCAGCAGCAGTTGCCACCGCCGGGCGGCCTGGACCAGCGCCCCACCGTCGAGGTACTGCAGCCGCTGGCCGTGCTGGCCCTGAGCCGCAGCACCGACGAAGCCAGCACGGCCCTCGAGGCGCGCGCCTTGCTGGTAGCCCTGGCCCTGCACGCCTCGGGGCGGGGGCCGGCCACGCTGTTCCCGACGGCCGACGACTGGCCTGCCGCCAGCCCGAGCTGGCTCAGCTTTGCCCGCCGCCAGGACTTCGGCCAGCACTTCCTGATCTCGGCCGCCCTGGCCTCGGAGGCCGGCGGCCCCTTGTCGGACGCCATCGGCCTGCAGAAGGAACTGGCCGATGCCCGCGACGGCAGCGGCTTCAGCTTCAACGACATCGCGGCCGACCGCGCCGGCAGCCGCTTCGGCCAATGGTCACGCAGCGACCCGCGCGGCTGGCTGCAGACGCTGGCCCAGGGCGTGACGGAACCCCAGCTGTTCCCGCCGGTGGGCGACCTGCCCGAGTTCCTGCATGAGGCCGACTTCCGCCGCCGCTACGGCGGACCGGGTGCACCGGCCTACAAGCAGATGATGGAAGACATCGAGCATCGGCTGCAGGTCCTGCTGCCGGTCACGCCGGGCTGAAGGCCGCCGCCCCATCGGCGCTCAGTCGCCGCTCATGCCCTGGTGGTGGCTCAGATGGACCTGACCCCGGAACCACTGCTCCCAGCCGCCGGCGCGCAAGCGGTCCAGCACGGGCCCCTTGACCTCGGACAGGTCAAGCTGCACTTGCTGGCGCCGCAAGGCCGTGTGCAGCTCGCGCAGCGCCTCGAGGCCGGAGAAATCGATGCCGTTGACCGGCGACATCAAGAGGACTACGCGGCGCGTACCGGGATGGTGGTCGATGTGCAGCTGCACCACGTCGGCCAGGCTGCGGGCGTTGGTGAAGACCAGGCTCTCGTCGATGCGCAGGCCCAGCACATCGTCCCGGCATTCGACCTGGTGGCGGTCGACATTGCGGTAGTGCTCGGTGCCGGGCACCCGGCCTATCAGCGCCACATGCGGGCGGGCCGTGCGCTGCAGCAGCAAGGCGATGGAGCCGGCCACGCCGAGCGCCAGCGCTGCCGCGAGGCTCCAGGTCACCACGGTCAGCGTCACCAGCCCCATCAGCAAGGCTTCGGGCCGGGCGAAGCGCCAGGCATCGCGGTAAGGCTGCAGGCGCAGGCCCGACAGCACGGCCACGAGGATGGTGGCTGCCAGCACGCCCTTGGGCAGCCAGGCCAGCGGCGCGGCCAGCAGCCAGGCCGCGAGGCCCATCAGGAGCGCGACGAAGATGCCGGTCATGCGGCTGCGGCTGCCGGCATCGTGCATCAGCACGCTGCGCGAGAAGCTGCTCGCCACCGGCATCGCGCCGCTGCAGCCAGCCACCAGGTTGGCCGCACCGAGGCCCAATAGCTCGCGCCGCGCGTCGATACGTTCGCCGCGCCGGCGCGCCAGCGATTCGGCCACCACGAGGCTGGACACATAGCTCATCAATGCCAGCAGCAGCGCATGCGGCGCGAGGGCGCTCCACAGCTCGGCGTCCAGGCGAGGCAGCGCCAGCCCGAGCTGCAGCGGTGGCAGCGTGCCGACCACGGCCACGCCCCGGCCCGGCACCTCCAGCACCCAGGCCAAGGCGAGGGCGGCGAGCAGGATCAGCAGGGGCGCAAACCGGGCTGCCTGGCCACGCAGGTAGCGCCGTGCCAGCACCAGCAGGGCCAGGGCGCCCAGACCGAACAGGGCCGTGGCGGGATGCAGCGGCGGCAGCTGGGTGGGTCCGCTGCTGCCCAGCAGCGGCGGCAGTTGCGAGAGGGCGATGGACAGCGTCGCGCCGGTCTCGAAGCCATGCAGCACCGGCACGCTCAGCAGCGAAGCCAGCGCATCCAGTCGCAGTGCTGCCGCCGCCAGCAGGATCAGCCCCACCTGCAGTGCCAGCACCAGGGCGCCCTCGGCCGGGCTCACGCCCGCCGGTACGGCAGCGAGGGCCTGCGAGATCATCAGCGCCAGCACCGCCACCGGGCCAATGCCCAGCACCGGGCTGGAGCCCAGCAGCGCATAGGCCAGCAAGGGCAGGAGGCTGGCGTAGAGGCCCACCTGAGGCGGCAGGCCGGCCAGCAGCGCATAGGCCAGCGATTGCGGGATCAGGAGCACGCTAACCACCAGGGCCGCGCTGAAATCCTCACGCAGGAGCCGGCGCGTGTAATCGCGCCAGGAGGTGGCCGGGCTGAACATCAGCCCTCGCCGCGCTGCGGGCCGAGGATCTGCTGCAGGCTGACGCGCTGCGAGGAGCAGGCGGCGTCGAAGTCGGCCTCGATCTGCTGCAGCGTGTCGGCGTCCTGGGCGTCCACCGTGGCAATGCCCATGGCACGGTTGCGGCCTTGCGACTTGGCGGTGTAGAGCGCCATGTCGGCCCAGTTGACCGCCTGCTCCCAGTGCAGGGCCAGGCGCATGGGCGGCAGCGGGAAGTGGGCGAAGCCTATGGAAACGGTGATGTTCAGCGGCCCATCCTCAGTGTTGATCGGTTCGGCGCCGACACTGAACAGGATGCGCTCGGCCAGGCCATGAAGTTGCGACTGGGCCACGCCCGGCGCAAAAACAAGGAACTCCTCGCCGCCCCAGCGCACCACCAGGTCCTGCTGGCGCACCGCATGCGACAGGCGGCGCGCCACCTCGCAGATGACGATGTCACCGGCCGCATGGCCATGGCGGTCGTTCACATGCTTGAAGTGGTCGATGTCGACCATCAAGAGTGCGCCATCGAACTGGTTGGCCGCCTGCTGCTCCATCACCGCCAGGAAGTGGCGGCGGTTGGCCAGTTCGGTCAGCGGGTCGCGCTCGCTCTGGGCACGCAGCAAGGCTTCGTTGGCCTTGAGCTTCTTGTTGGCCAGTTGCACGCGGCGCACCATCACGCCACCCAGCACGACGAGCAGGCCCAGCAGCACGGCCACGGCAACGCCCACCTGTTGCGCCAGGCGGCTGTTGGCAAGCTCCTGGTCCTTGAGGCTACGGTCGCGCTGCAAGAGTTCGAGGTCGCGCTGACCTCGGGTGCGGTCGTACTTGGTGCGCAGCGCCTCCAGCGCCGCCGCCTGAGCGCGCTCGTTGACCTTGACGGTCAGGGCCCGCTCCTCGTGGTACATCGCGATGGCCTCGCGGGCCAGGCCCGCCTCGGCCAGGGCCTCACCCAGCTCGCGCAGCTGGCGCGCCCGCACCACCGGCCGCTGGCCGCCGCCCAGGCGCAGCTGGTCGGCCAGGGCAATCTCGCGCCGCGCGGCATCGAACTGGCGCAGCCGCAGCAGGGCCACGGCCATGTTGTGATGCAGGACGCTCTCGCGATCACGGTCCTTGAAGCGCTGCATCACCGGCAGGGCCTTGCGGGCCAGTTCCAGCGCCCGCGCCGGTTCGCCCCGGTGCATGTAGTAGTCGGCCA
The DNA here is from genome assembly GCF_030014915.1 of Pelomonas sp. V22. Taxonomy (GTDB): domain Bacteria; phylum Pseudomonadota; class Gammaproteobacteria; order Burkholderiales; family Burkholderiaceae_C; genus JAUASW01. Next base: position 21,568 of record NZ_JAGIXS010000005.1, on the reverse strand, counting down.
GGTTGGACTGGGCCCGCGCCACATGGCGCAGGGCCCCAGCCTGCTGGGCAATCTCCAGGCCACGCAGCTGGAACTGCAGCTGCGCCTGCTTGTTGCCGCCGCGCCCAGCCACCACGGCCTGCGTGGTCATGGCCGTGTACATGCGCATCGAGTCGCCCTCGGCGGCCAGCATCATCTGCTCGAGCCAGCGCTGCATCTCTTCGGGCTGCTCGGCAGCCTGGGCCAGCAGCGCCAGGTCCGAGCTGCTGACCACGACCAGCTGGCCATCGCGGCCGGCCTGGGCCAGCGCGAGACCGCGCTGGGCCAGTGCCTGGGCGGGCTGGTTGGCACCGACATCACGCTGGGCCTGCTGCAGGATGCGCAAGGCCTGCCACTGCGCCCGGAAGTCGCAGCTGCCGCGCTCGACGGCAGCGCGCTCGTCGCCCACCGGGCAGGTCTTTTCCAGCTGGCCTACGGCCTTGCCGGCGCCGGCCACGGCGGCCTCGTCGTCGCCCCGGCGATCTGCCTGCATCGCGCGGAGCAGCTGGACGCGCCCTTCCTGTTCGGGATGGGCCGCCAGCTGCTTGATCAAGGCCTCGGCGGCTTCGGTGCGACCCACGTCGAGCAGGATGCGGGCGCGTGTGTAGATGACCCGCTGCTGCAGCCCCTCAGCGACCCGAAGCTCGCCCAGCTTGGCCAAGGCAGCGTCAGGGTCCTGGCTGCCTTCGGCTTCCAGCTGCGCCAGCTGGGCCTCCAGTGGCTGCAGCGGCCCGGCCGCCAGCACCTGGGCCAGCACCGGCATCTGCAACAGCAGGGCCGCGAGCAAGGGCAGCAGACGGGTTCTCGCCATCACAGCCGGCTCTCCCCGGGCGGGCCTTGCAGCACGCTCATGCCCACCTGGCCTTCATGCCAGGCCGCTTCCATGCGGGTGGAGAGGGCCTGCAAGCCGGCTTCGTCATTCACGTCCATACGCTCGATGCCATAGGCGCGGTTGCGACCATGGGCCTTGGCCATGTACATCACCGTGTCCACGAGGTCGATGGCGCGCTCCCAGTCCACGCTCAGTTCGTTGGGTGCCAGCGGAAAGCTGCCGAAACCGATGGAGGCGGTCACCGGCACGCGCAGGCTGCCATGCTGGATGGCCGGCTGGGCGATCAGGTCCAGCAGGCGCTGGGCCAGGTGCTGGGCGGTGGCGGGGTCGCGGGTCTCGACCACGATCAGGAATTCCTCGCCGCCCCAGCGCACCACCAGATCGTCCTCGCGCAGCGCGGCGCGCAGCCGGCGCGCCACCTCGATCAGCACGCTGTCGCCGGCGGCATGGCCGTGCTGGTCATTCACACGCTTGAAATGGTCGATGTCGATCAGGAAGACCGTGCCCGACAGCCCGCCCTTGGCCGCCAGGCGCTTGATGGCGGCCTGGAAATGGCGGCGGTTGGCCAGGCCGGTCAGCGGGTCGCGCTCGCTCTGGATCTTGAGGCTCTCGTTGCTGGTGGCCAGGGCCTGGTTGGTCCGGCGGATGCGCTGGTAGGCCATGCCCAGCAGAGCGGCAGACAGCACGATGCAGCCGCCCAGCGCCGCCCACAGCTTGAGCTGCAGGTCGCGGGCGCGGATCTGCTCGGCCTTGAGGCTGTTGTCACGGTTGAGCAGCTGGATCTCCTTGGCGCGCTGATCGGCGTCGTAGCGCTCCTGCTGCTCCAGCACGGTCTTGCGCGCGTCTTCGCGCAGCACGCTGTCGATCAGCACGCGGTGGCGGTGCAGGGCGTCGATGGCACCGGCCCAGTCGCCGGCTTCCTCGAGGTACTGGCCCAGCTCGGCCCAGCCGTCGGCGGCAATCGAGATGGCGCCCTGCTGCTCGTCCATGGTGATGGACTGGCGCACCTCCTGCTTGCCTTCCTCCACGCGCTTGAGCGCAATCTTGGCAATGCCGCTGTTGTGCAGCGACACCGACTCGGCGCTCAGCTGACGGGCCTCTCTCGCCATCGGCAGGGCCTGGCTGGCCAGCTCCAGCGCGCGGGCAAACTGGCGTTGGCGCAGATAGAAGTCGGCCAGGTTGCCGAGGTTGAGCGCGATCACGCCTGGCGCGCCGGCCTTGGTCGAGTACTCCAGCGCCTTCTCGAAGGACTGGCGGGCCGTGGTCAGGTCGTCGAGCTGGGTGTAGACGATGGCACGGGCCGTCTGCACCTGGTTGAGCGTCAGCAGGTCGGGGGACGGGTCGCTCTCGGCCACCCGCACCGCTTCCTCGATGCCTTGCTTGGCGCGTTCGAACTGCTGCGTCCGGGCCATCAGATTGGCAACGTCGGCCAGGACCAGGGCCTTGCGCCAGGCCTGGCCACTGCGCTCGGCCAGCTTCATGGCCTGATCGATGGCCACACTGGCCGCATCGAGATTGCCGGCATCGGATTCGGCGAAGGAGCGCAGCTGCTGGTAGCGCAGCTGCAGCAGCAAGGGCAGGGCGGCCACGCCCCCGGCCGGCGCCTGGCGCAGCAGCTTGACCGCCTCGCGCAGGTCGCCACGGTCGCGGTTGAAGCGCGCCCAGGCTGTGGCGGCCACCACCTTGGCAGCGGGCGCTGTCCGGGCATTGGGCCACTGCTCCAGCTCGCTCGCGACTTGCTCCAGTGTCGTGCGGTCGATCGACATGCCGGCCAGCTCGCCGCGCAAACCCAGCACATGCAGGCGTTCTTCGCTGCCGGGCGCCGTCTGGCCCTGCAGGCGGGCCAGCTCGGCCAGGTGTTCGCGGGGCCGGGCCCGCGCATTGCGTTCGATGCGCTCCAGCGCCTGGTTCAGCTGCTTGCTGTCAGCGGCCTGCGAGGCGGCGCTGCTGGCGGCAGGGTCGGTCGCCTGCTCGCTGGTGGGCTGGCAGCCCAGCAGCAGGCACAGGCCTAGGCCGGCCAGCGCATGGGCTTGCACCCGCGGCGATGGCCGGCGGAAGAGGGCGGAAGTGGCGGACGCTCGAAGGGCCATGCTCATCGAACGGGCTATCGGCCGGCCAGCGGGGGGCTGGTGGCGCGTCGCCCGTCCAACCGGGGTCTGCTTGATTGCTTGGGGCTTTGCTACTGCTGCGGACGGGCCCCAGTGTAGTGAAGCCGCCCCCCGTCACGCCCCGGGCTATTCCCCAAGGTGTGCACATACCGCATCGACATGTGAAATATGGTCCAGAACCCGCCGATGACCGAGGCCGCGGCTGCGCAGCAGGCGGCAATCCGGCAGCACGGCGGCCAGGGCCTCGGCATGGGCCAGCGGCGCCGCGCGGTCCTGCTCGTCGTGGATCAAGAGCACCGGCTGGTGCAGATGCGGGCCGAGCCAGTCCGGCTCGAATTGCGCCAACGGCCCGTCGCTCAGGCGCTCCAGCCGTTTGCGCAAATCCTGCCGGCTCGCCTCGCCGAGGCCGAAGGCCTGGCCGAACCAGGATAGCACCGTGGCCGGCGGCGCCGAGGTGGCGAGCAGCGCCAGACGCTGCACGGGCAGGCCGCGAGCCGCCGCACTGAGTGCAGCCACTGCGCCCAGCGAGTGCGCCACGACGCCGTGCAAGGGGCCGAGCCGGCTTGCCGCCGCGAACAAGGCGCGCCGCCACTGCGGCAGATGGCTGCTCCAGCCGCCGCTGTGGCCGTGGGCCGGCAGGTCGAGCAGCACCGGGTCCAGGCCCTGCTGCCACAGTGCCTCGCCGAGCTTGCGCATCTGCGACGCCCGGCCGCCCCAGCCATGGACCAGCAGCACCCGCGGGCGCTGCGTGGCCGCCGCTGCCGCATGGCGCCAGGCGCGCAGCTGGCTGCCCTCGAAGGCCCAGTCCTCGGCCAGCCAGGGCGCGGGCAGGCTGCGTCGCCCCAGGAACTTGGGTGGCAGCGGGCTGCAGAACAGGCGCAGCGCCAACGCGCCGCCCAGCTGCGGGCCCATCAGCTGGGCGAGGCGCAGGCCCTGGCGCAAGAGCGTGGCGGTCAGGCCGCCTGCGTAGAAAAGGCTGGCCGGATTGGCCTGGGCACTCAAGCTCATCTCAGCTCCTCCAGCGCGAAGTCATGGTTGTCGCGCGGCAGCACTTGCCAGAGGCGGCGCAGGGCCAGCAGCGCCCGGGCCAGGCCGGCGATCAGGACGAGGAACAGCAGCGGTATCAGCATGGCGGTCTCCTTGGGGTGAGCCAGCTTTGCGCACGACCGTGCGAAATCAAGTCGTGCAGGAGGGCGCTGCGGGTCTTCATGGGACCTCAGGCGCCGGCGGTGGAACGGTAGTGAGACATCAGGCGCTCGTAGGCGGCCAGGCCGCGCGCCATCACTTCGGGGTTGCGCAGGAAACGGGCCTCGCGCAGCAGGCCGGTGAACAGGGCGTCGAGCTCGAACACCAATTGCTCGATCTCGACATCGACCCGCAGATGGCCGCAATCCTTGGCTTGCACCAGGCTGCGGCGCAACACGCCGCGCCAGCGCTGCACACCTTCGAACAACAGCTCGCGCAAGGGGCCGTCGCGGTCATCGAACTCGAAGGCGCCGGCCACATAGAGGCAGCTGCCCCGGGGGCCGGCATGGCAGATGCGCTCCAGCCAGGCCTTCATCATCGCGTCCAGGCGCGGCAGGCCGCGTGGCTCACGCAGCGCGGGCAGCAGCACGTCTTGCTGGAAGCGGCGGTCGAACTCCTCCATCACCGCGCGCTGCAAGGCCTCGCGTGAGCCGACGCGCGAGAACACGCCGCTCTTGGAGAGATTCAATTTCTTGGCGACCTCGCCGATGCTGAGGCTGTCCAGCCCATCGAGCGCGGCCATCTCCAGTGCGGCATCGACGATGGCGCTCTGGGTCAGCTCACTGCGTTCGGTCTTGGCGGCTTCCATGATGGGCGCCAATTTAGCACGACCGTGCGAACTTGCAAGCCCCGGCCGAAATCAGGGGATTCAAGGGGCCTCGTCCTCGCCGGGGTCCTTCATCGGCCGGCCGCGCTTGGCCGGGTTCAGCTCGGGCTTGATGCCGCGCCGCGCCAGGGCCTCGCGCAGCAGGTATTCGATCTGCGCATTGGCCGAGCGCAGCTCTTGCGCGGCCAGGCGCTCGATCTCGGCCCACAGGGCCGGATCGAGGCGCAGCGCGAAGCTCTTCTTGTCGGGGCTGGCCATGGTTCAGGCTCGCGGCCGGCGCTGCGGGCGCCGGACTTGTCTGGATACCGGCACCGGGCTCGCGTTTGCCGGCAGCGCGAAGCGGCGGTGCAGCTGGATGATCCAGCCGATGAACAGCAAGACCGCCAGGACGACGCCTATCCACCAGAGGGTCTGAGGGATTTGCGGCAGCTCTGGCCGGCTGCGCAAGAGCATGAAGAGCTGCAGGCCTGCGAAGTGCGCGAGCAGCAGCAAGCCCAGTGGTGTCATGGCTTCACGCAGTCGGATGAGGGTGGCTTCGCGCCTTTCGGGCGCCAGCCAGTAGGCCTTGTTGGGCAGGTCCAGGGCGCCAGACATGCGCCGGGCGATCCAGGCCACGCCGTCCACGCATTGCCAGGGGACCGCCACCGACAGGGCCAGCATCATCAGCACGAAGGCGCTGCGGCCCATGGTCTTGCCAGGGTCGCCGACCTGCTCGGGCAGCCAGAACCAGGTGGCGGCGGTGAAGCCCAGCTCCAGCAGCCACGCGACGAGAAACAGGACGCGCATCGCCGGCTCCCGAATCAGTTGTACAGCGTGCCCGCGTTGACGATGGGCTGCGTGTCCTTGTCGGAGCACAACACGACCAGCAGGTTGGAGACCATGGCGGCCTTGCGCTCATCGTCCAGCACCACAATGTCGCGCTCTGACAGGCCCTTCAAGGCCTCCTCGACCATGCTGACCGCGCCCTGCACGATCTTCTTGCGGGCGCTGATGATGGCCTCGGCCTGCTGGCGGCGCAGCATCACCTGGGCGATCTCGGGGGCATAGGCCAGATGGGTGATCTTGGCGTCGACCACGGTCACGCCGGCCTCGGCGCAGCGCTCCTGCAGCTCCTTGACCAGCTCGCGCACCACTTCGTCCTGGCCGGCGCGCAGCGTGATCTCGCCACTGTTGGTGTCGTCGCCCTCGTCATAGGCGAACTGCGAGGCCAGGTGGCGGATCGCCGTCTCGGCCTGGATGCGCACATAGGCCTCGAAGTCGTCGACCTCGAACACGGCACGCGCCGTGTCTTCCACGCGCCAGACCAGGGCGGCAGCGATCTCGACCGGGTTGCCGCGCTTGTCGTTGACCTTCAGCGTGGCCGCGTTCAGGTTGCGGGCGCGCAGCGAGATCTTGCGCTTCATGGTCAGCGGATTGGCCCAGCGCAGGCCTTCGCTGCGGTCGGTGCCGCTGTAGCGGCCGAACAGGGTCAGGATGCTGGCCTCGCCGGGTTGCAGCATGTACAGGCCGGCGAGCGGCAGCCCGGCGGCCACGAACAACAGGGCGGCGATGCCGACCACCACCGGATTCTCGATGCCGCGGTACATCAGCAGAGCGCCGACGACTGCCAGCGCCAGGGCCACCAGCAGGGCGGAATAGCCGTTGGCCGTCAACGCGGCGGTCTCACGGCGGCCGTTCGTTTGCTTGCTCATCGCGATATCTCCTCTGGAAAAGGTGATATCACTTTAATTGCAAATTCCGGAAAGCACAAGCCGCCCGAAGGCGGCTTGCTTTGGGCTCAGCAGCCGCTTACTTGCAGCTGAAGGACTTGGCGCTGACTTCCTTGACATTGCCGGAGCCGCAGGTGGTCAGGGCTTGCTGGCTCATCTTGGCCAGTTCGTTGCTGTCGGCCACGGTATTGATGGGCGGTGCGAACACGCAAGCGCTGCACAGAGCAGCGGCGGCAACGGTGAGGGACAGGGTGGCGAGGCGCTTGATGTTCATGGGGGTACTCCCTTGCGGTGAATGACGAAAGCGCGAACTGTAGTGGGCGCCCTCAGCACGACCCAGCGCCAGCCGACGAACTGCAGATCGGCCAGGTCAGGCCGCAGCCGCCTGGTATCCCCGGGGCACAGCGCCCAGCAGCTTGCGCGTGTACTCCTGCTGCGGCGCCGCCAGCAGAGCTTGGGCCTCGTTCTGTTCGACCACGTCACCGTTCTGCATCACCAGCACCTCGTCCGAGATGAACTTCACCACCGCCAGGTCGTGGCTGATGAAGATGTAGCTGAGGCCGAACTCGTCCTGCAGGTCTTTCAGCAGGTTGAGCACCTGGGCCTGCACCGAGACGTCCAGCGCCGACACGGCCTCGTCCAGCACCAGCACCTCGGGCTTGAGCGTCAGGCAGCGCGCAATGGCGATGCGCTGGCGCTGGCCGCCGGAGAACTCGTGCGGGTACTTGGCCAGGGCCGTGTCATCGAGGCCCACCTTGTTGAGCAGTGCACGGGCCGTGGCCAGGCGCTCGGCATGGCTGGCGCCGATCTTGTGGATCTCCATCGGCTCGACCAGGGTCTGGGCGATGGTGAAGCGCGGGTTCAAGGAGGCATAGGGGTTCTGGAAGACGACCTGGATGCGGCGGCGCATCCGCTGCCACTCGGGGCCGCCGAGCTTGAGCAGGTCGCGGCCTTCGAACAGCACCTCGCCGCCGCTCGGCTCGTGCAGGCGCAAGAGCGTGAGGCCCATGGTCGTCTTGCCCGAGCCCGACTCACCCACCACACCGAGCGTGTGGCCCTTGCGCAGCTTGAAGCTCACGTCCTTGACCGCCTTGAACTCGGTCTTGCCAAAGAGACCGGTCTTGAAGAAGAAGCTCTTCTTCAGGCCGCGTGCTTCGAGGATGACCGGTGCCTCGGGGTCCTTGGCCTTGGCGGCTTGAGAAGCGGTGCGGCCGGCAATGTGGTCGTCGATCACCAGCAGGCGCGCCGGGTTCTCGGTGAGGCTCGGACGACAGGCCAGCAGGGCCTTGGTGTAGCTGTCTTGCGGCTGGCTGAAGATGCGCTCGACGCCGGCCTTTTCGCGCACCTCGCCGTGGCGCATCACCACCACCTGGTCCGAGATCTCGCCGACCACGCCGAGGTCGTGCGAGATGAAGAGCAGGCTCATCTTGTGCGTCTCCTTCAGCCGGGCCAGCAGCTCCATCACCTGACGCTGGATGGTCACGTCCAGCGCCGTGGTCGGCTCGTCGGCGATCAGGAGCTTGGGGCCGCAGGCCAGGGCCACGGCAATCATCACGCGCTGCTGCTGGCCGCCCGACATCTCGTGCGGATAGCTCCAGAGCCGCCGCTTGGGCTCGGGAATGCCCACCTCATGCAGCAGCTCCTCGGCGCGCGCCAGCGCCTGCTTGCGGCTCATGCCCAGGTGCTTGATCAGGGGCTCGCAGATCTGCGTGGCCACATTGAGCACCGGGTTCAAGGAGCTCATCGGGTCCTGGAACACGCAGGCGATCTCGCGCCCTCGCACAGCCAGCAGCTCGCGCGCCGAGGCCTGCAACAGGTCACGGCCCTGGAACAGCACGGCACCGCTGCGCTCTGCATTGCTGGGCAGCAGGTTGAGGATGGACATGGCGGTCACGCTCTTGCCCGAGCCCGACTCGCCGACCAGGGCCACGGTGGCGTTCTCCGGCACGTCGAAGCTGACGCCCTTGACCGCCAGCTGGCGCTTCATCTCGCCGCCCTCGCGGCCCATGCGGAAGGCGACCTTGAGGTCTTGAATACTGAGCAACATCGTCAAGCCTCCAGGCCGCGCAACTTGGGATCCAGCGCATCACGCAGCGCATCGGTGAACAGTGCGAAGGCGGTGACGAACACGGCCATGCAGCCAGCCACAGCCACCAGCTGCCACCAGTAGCCAAGGATCAGCTCGCCCTGGGCTTCGGACAGCATCGTGCCCCAGGACACCTGGTCCACGCTGACGCCAAGGCCCAGGTAGGACAGGATGACCTCGCTCTTCAGGAAGCTCACCACGTTCAGCGACAGCTGCACCAGGGCCACATGCGAGACATTGGGCAGGATGTGCTTGAACATGCGCGAGGCCTTGGACGCGCCAATCGCCTCGGCCGCCCGCACGTACTCGCGACCGCGATGCTTGATGAACTCGGCCCGCACCAGACGGTAGGTGCCGGTCCAACCGGTGAGCCCGAGGATCATCACCACCGAGCCGATGCCGCGCCCGAAGATCACCGCGAACGAGAAGATCAGCAGGATGTTGGGCATCGCGGTGAAGACGTTGTAGACCCACTCCATGAAGTCGCCGACACGGCCGCCGAAGAAGCCCGAGATCGAGCCCATCAGCGTGCCGATGGCCGTGGCCACCAGGGCCGCGAGCAAGCCCACGACGATGGACACCTCGGCGCCCTTGACCACCTTGGTCAGCACGTCGCGGCCCAGGCGGTCGCCGCCAAAGGGCAGGGTCTCGGCCTTGACCACATCGGCGGTCTTGAACTGCGCGGCGCGCTCGGCCCATTCCTTGTAGCGCGGGGCCAGCGGGTCGATGTCGCTCAGGTCCACGTTCGCGCCCTTGGGCACCTCGACCACGCCGGTCGGCTCCGGCGGCGCCGGGCCCAGGAGCGTGGGCGGCGCATTGGCCACGCCCTTCTCGTGCTGCCAGTCTGCCGCCACCCAGCCGGCCGCCGTGGCCCCCACCAGGATCAGGAAGCAGGCCACCACGGCCATGGCCACGAGGCCCACGCGGTCGGCGCGCAGGCGCCGCCAGGCGGCGTGCCAGACGCCTCGGGCACGCTCTTCGCGTTCCACGCGTTCGTTGTTGTTCGCCACGCCGCTCATTTGAGGACCACCCGGGGATCGACAGCGCGGTAAAGCAGGTCGGTCAAGAGATTCACGCTCATGGTCAGCATCGACAAATAGATGGCGAAGGCCTGGATCACCGGGTAGTCGCTGCGGTTCACCGCCAGCAGGATCTCGCGGCCGAGGCCGGGGATGGAGAAGAACACCTCGATCAGGAAGCTGCCCACCAGCACGCCGGGCACCAGCACGGTGATGTTGGTGAGGATGGGGATCAGCGCGTTGCGCAGCACATGCTTGAGCAGCACCGTGCGCTCGGCCAGACCCTTGGCGCGGGCGGTGCGCACGTAGTCGTGGCCGATCTCGTCGAGGAAGAAGCTGCGGTAGAGCCGGATCTGCGGCGCCAGCGCCACCGCCACCACGATCAGGATGGGCAGCGGCGCATAGGTCGTGAGGTTGGTCCAGAAGCTGTCGCTCCAGCCCTGCACCGGGAACCAGCCGAGGCGGAAGGCGAAGAAGTACTGCGCCAGGATCACGTAGACCAGCAACGAGACCGACAGCGCCACCGTGGCCACCGTCATCACCGAGCGGTCGGTCAGGCTGCCACGGCGGTAGGCCACGGCCATGGCGAACGGAATCGCCAGCACGACTTCCAGGAAGAGGATGGGCAGGGTCACGGTCAGCGTGGCCGGCAGGCGCGTCTTGAACAGGTTGGCGACCGACTCGCCGGTGGCCCAGCTCTTGCCCCAGTCGAACGTGAGGATCTGGCCGAGGTAGATGCGCAGCTGTTCCCAGACCGGCTTGTTCAGGCCCAGCTGCTCGCGGATCGCCTCGATCTGCTCGTTGCTCGCGTTCATGCCGCCCAGCACCTCGGCCGGATCGCTGCCAAAGAACTTGAACAGGAAGAACACCAGCAGCACGACACCGAGCAGCGTCGGGATCATCTGCAACAGGCGCCGTATCAGGTATGCGGCCATAGTGCCTCGTCGGTCGGTTGAGCGTCTGAACGAAAACAAACGGGCCCCGGCCGGGCCCGCTGTGAATTGGGGCGCAGTCTAGACCAGCGAGCCTCGGGGTTCACCCGTAGAAAGGGCGTTGCGCGCGCCCCTTATGCAGAACTGGCAAGAGCCCATGCCGAACTGGCGAAGGGTGCCAGACTTAGACTGCGCGCTTCTTTGCTGCACCCCCGTTGGGCGACCCCTCGATGAAGCTCCCGCTGCTCTTCCACCCGGGCCTGGCCTGCGTCGCACTTGCGCTGCTCGGTGCCGGCGGAGCCGCTGCCGAGCCGGCGCCGCAGAAGGTCCTGCGCTACGCGATCCGCAATGCCGAGTCGGGCTTCGACCCCGTGCAGATCAACGACCTGTATTCGCGCACCGTGGCCTCCGGCCTGTTCGAGACGCCGCTGCAGTACGACTTCCTCGCCCGCCCCTACAAGCTCAAGCCCGCCACGGCGGCGGCCATGCCCGAGGTGGCCAGCGACTTCAAGACCCTGACCTTCCGCTTCAAGCCCGGCATCTTCTTTGCCGACGATCCGGCCTTCGGCGGCAAGAAGCGCGAGCTGACGGCGGCCGACTACGCCTACACGATCCGCCGCCATTTCGACCCGCGCTGGAAGAGCCCCACGCTGTATGCGCTGGAGCCGTCCGGCATCCTCGGCCTCTCGGAGCTGCGGCAGGAAGCGCTCAAGACCAAGAAGCCCTTCGACTACGACCGCCCGGTCGAGGGCCTGCAGCTGCTGGACCGCTACACGCTGCGCATCCGCACCAAGGTCGGCAACCCGCGCCTGCTCTACCAGTTCGCCGACCCGCTGATGGCCGGCATGGCCCGCGAGGTGGTGGAGCGCTATGGCGACAAGATCATGGAGCACCCGGTCGGCACCGGCCCCTGGGTGCTGAAGGAATGGCGCCGCAGTTCGCGCATGGTGTTCGAGAAGAACCCGAACTACCGCGAGGTCTACTACGACGAGCAGCCGCCGGCCGGCGATGCCCGCATGGTCGAGCAGGCGGCCAAGCTCAAGGGCCGCCGCCTGCCGCTGGTGGACCGCGTCGAGATCTCGGTGATCCAGGAGAACCAGCCGCGCTGGCTCAGCTTCGTGGGCGGCGAGGTCGACATGATCGACGAGGTGCCGCCGGAATACGCCAGCGTCGCCATGCCGCACAACCAGCTCGCGCCCAACCTGGCCAAGCAGGGCATACAGATGATCCGCTACGCGCGGGCCGACATTTACGTCTCCTACTTCGGCATGGAGCATCCGGTGGTGGGCGGCTACACGCCCGAGAAGGTGGCGCTGCGCCGTGCGATCTCGCTGGGTGTGGACCTGGACCAGGAGATCCGGCTCGCCCGGCGCGGCCAGGCCATCCCGGGCCAGGGCATGGTCGGCCCCAACACCTTCGGCTACGACCCGCTGCTCAAGACCGAGATGAGCGAGTTCAACCGCGCCAAGGCCCGCGCCCTGCTCGACATGCACGGCTATGTGGACAAGGACGGCGACGGCTGGCGCGACCAGCCCGACGGCAGCCCGCTGCTGCTCGAGTACGCCACCCAGCCCGATGGCCAGAGCCGCGCGCTCGTGGAGCTGTGGCAGAAGAACATGGATGCGCTCGGCATCCGCATCAAGTTCACGATCGCCCAGTGGCCCGAAAACCAGAAAGCCTCGCGTGCCGGCAAGCTGATGATGTGGGGCCTGGGCTGGAGCGCCAACATCCCGGACGGCGACGACTTCCTCGGCATGGGCTACAGCCGCAACGCCGGCCAGTCCAACCACGCGCGCTTCAAGCTGCCGACCTACGACCGCCTGTTCGAGCGCATTGCCGAGCTGCCGGACGGCCCCGAGCGCCAGGCTGCCATGCGCGAGGCCCAGCGCCTGATGGTGGCCTACATGCCCTACAAGGTCCATGTGCACCGCATCTACACCGACATGGCGCAGCCCTGGGTCATCGGCTACAACCGCAATCTGTTCGTGCGCAACTTCTGGCAGTACGTGGACATCGACCTCGCGCGCCTGCCCAAGGACTCCTGACGATGACGCTGAACCGCCGCACCCTGTTGCAGGCCGCGCTCGCCGCCCCCCTGGTCGGTGAATCAGCGGCGGCGACCGACACTCCCAAGGTGCTGCGCTACGCCTTCCAGTCGGCCGAGACCGGCTTCGACCCGTCGCAGCTGACCGACCTCTATTCGCAGACGGTGGTGGCCCATATCTTCGAGGCGCCCTGCGGCTACGACCCGCTGGCCGTGCCGCCGCGCATCGTGCCGGTGACGGCTGAAGCCCTGCCCGAGTCCAACGCCGACTTCCGCAGCTGGCGGCTGAAGATCCGGCCCGGCATCTTCTTCGCCGACGACGCCGTGTTCAAAGGCCAGCGCCGCGAACTCACGGCGGCGGACTACGTCTACAGCTGGAAGCGCATGGCCGACCCGGCGGTCAAGAGCCCCAACTGGGCGGCCATCGAGGAGCTGGGCATCGTGGGCCTGCGCGAGCTGCGCACCCAGGCCCAGCAGCTGAAGAAGCCCTTCGACTACGACCGCCCCATCGAGGGCCTGCACGCGCTGGACCGCTACACCCTCGAGATTCGCCTGGACCAGCCCCGTCCGCGCCTGGTGCAGGCGCTGGCGCAGAGCGAGCGCATGGGTGCGCTGGCGCGCGAGGTGGTGGAGCATTACGGCGCCGACATCATGGCCCACCCGGTGGGCACGGGGCCGTTCCGCCTGACGAGCTGGCGGCGCAGCTCGCAGATCGTGCTGGAGCGCAATCCGGGCTACCGCGAGCGCGTCTACGAGAGCGAGCCGGCCGCTGACGATGCCGAAGGCCAGGCCATCGCCGCCAAGCTGCGCGGCCGCCGGATTCCGATGATCGACCGGGTAGAGATCTCCATCATCGAGGAGTCGCAGCCGCGCTGGCTCAGCTTCCTCAACGGCGAGCAGGACCTCGCTGACCGCGTGCCGCCCGAGTTCGTCAACGTGGCCCTGCCGCACGGCAAGCTGGCGCCCAACCTGGCCAAGCGCGGCATCCAGCTGACGCGCACGCTGGCGGCCGACACGGTGTTCACCTTCTTCAACCTCGACGACCCGGTGGTCGGCGGCTACACGCCCGAGAAGGTGGCGCTGCGCCGCGCGATCTCGCTGGCCTGGGACGTGGACCGCGAGATCCATTTGCAGCGGCGCGGCCAGGCCATCCCGGCCCAGTCCCTCGTGATGCCGCACACCAGCGGCTACGACGCGCACTACAAGAGCGAGATGGCCGACTACGACCCGGCCCGCGCCAATGCCCTGCTCGACACCTACGGCTACAAGGACGTGGACGGCGACGGCTGGCGCGAGCTGCCCGACGGCAAGCCGCTGGTGGTCGAGTTCGCCACCCAGCCCGACACCCTGAGCCGCTCCTACGACGAGCTGTGGAAGCGCACGTTCGAGCGCCTGCACCTGCGCGTGCGCTTCAGCCCGGCCAAGTGGCCGGAGAACCTGAAGTCGGCGCGTGCCGGCAAGCTGGCGATGTGGTTCCTCTCGGACACCTCGCTGCAGGCCGATGGCGCCTACGCCATCCAGCGCATGTACAGCCGGCAGATCGGTGCCCGCAACATGTCGCGCTTCAAGCTGCCGGCCTTCGACCGGATCTACGAGCAGCTGCAGCTGCTGCCCGACGGCCCCGAGCGCGAGGCCCTGTTCCGCGAGGCCAAGCGCCTGCAGGTGGCCTACATGCCGGTCAAGGCGCAGGTGCACCGCATCATCCCGGACCTGCTGCAGCCCTGGGTCTACGGCTACCGGCGGCCGCTGTTCCGTTACGACTTCTGGCAGTTCGTCGACGTGCTACCGCACTAGAAAAATCACTGGCAGTCCGGGCTCTCGGGCGCCAGGTCGGCCGCGCCATAGCGGGCCTGCACCAGGCGTCGGCCTTCGCCACCAGGCGTCAGCAGGAACAGGTGGCTGAACGAGCTCTCACAGACTTGCTTGACCTCCGGCCCGCCCAGCAGCTTCACCAGCGGCGCCAGCGTGTTGCTGTGGCCCACGATCAGCACAGCGCCGTCCAGCTTGTTCACGGCGGCCGCCACTTCCTGCAGGTGGGCCTGCATCTCGCCGGGTCGGATGGTGATCACCGTGGGCTGCAGCTTGCGGGCGGCCAAGAGCGGCGCGGCCGTCTGCTGCGTGCGGCGGTAATGCGTGGTGAACACCTGCTCGATGCCGGCGCTCTTCAGCGCCTCTGCGAGGGCCAGGGCGCGGGCCTGGCCGACGGCCGATATGGCGGGGTCCTTGGTCCCATCCTCGGCGCGCTCGGCATGGCGTGCGAGCACGATCAGCTGAGGCGCGGCCAGCGCGGGCAGGGCGGCCAGGGCCAGGGTGGCGATGGCCGCAGCGGCCTGAATAATCCTCATCGACAGCTCCTCACAACGATGCAGGCGCCGAGTATGCTCGCGGCTCAGGGGGTGGCCATGCGGGGTTTGTTCGCACTGCTGACGGGGCTGTCGCTGCTGCTGGTGCAGCCGCCAGCGCAAGCCGCCGAGCTGCGCGTGGCCTTCGGTCAGTCGGTCGCCCCATTTGCCGATGCGCAGGACGGCACCGGTGTCGAGATCGACATCATCCGCGCCGCGCTGCAGGCCGTGGGCTACACGATCAGGCCGGTCTTCATGCCCTCGGCCCGCAAGATGATTGCGCTGCGCAATGGCGATGTGGAGGCAGCGGCCACGCTGTCGCCGCAGGACGGGCCGGATGCCTGCTTTTCCGAGGTCTACATCCACTACCAGGACTTCGTGATTGCACCCAAGGGCCGGTATCCCAAGGGCCTGCGCCTCGCTGATCTCGCCGAGCTGCGCGTGGTGGCCTACCAGCTGGCCAGCCATCACCTGGGGCCCGAGTTCGCCGCCGTGGTCAAGGGCAATCCGCGCTATGTGGAGCAGGCCGACCAGCTCTCCCAGCTGCGCATGCTGTTCGGCGGCCAGGCCGATGTGATCGTGGCCGAGCGCCACATCTTCGAACACCAGCTGAAGCGCCTGCAGGAGAGTCGCTTCAAGGAGCGGCCTTTCGCGGTGGACTTCATCTCCCTGTTCAAGCCGGTGGCCTACCGCGTCGCATTCCAGGATGCGCAGCTCTGCGAGCAGTTCAATGCGGGCCTCGCGCGCATCCGCCGCGAGGGCGTGCTGGAACGCATCACCTCCGCCTACCTGCCCCTCGTCAAGCTGGCCCAGCCCGGGGCCCCGGAACCGCGCCCATGAAAATCTCCAGCAACGGCCTGCAGTTCGAAGTGCTCGACGAGGGCCCGCGCAAGGGCCCGCCGCTCTTGATGATCATGGGCCTCGGTATGCAGCTGATCGCCTGGCCCGAGGGTCTGGTGCAACAGCTGATCGCGCGGGGCTTCCGGGTGATCCGATTCGACAACCGCGACATCGGCCTGTCCAGCCACCTCGACGAGCAGGGCCTGCCCAACCTCGGCCTCGCCGCCATGCTCTATGCGCTGCACCTGCCCACGCCTCAGCCGGCCTACACGCTGCGCGACATGGCAGTCGATGCCCTCGGCCTGCTCGATGCGCTGCAGCTGCGCGAGGCCCATGTGCTCGGCGCCTCGATGGGCGGCATGATCGCCCAACACCTGGCCTTGATCGCGCCGGACCGCATCAAGAGCCTCAGCCTGATGATGACCAGCAGCGGCTCGCGCCGCCTGCCCGGCCCCTCGATGAAGCTGCGCGCCGCTCTGCTGTCGCGCCCGGCCCGGCCCGACGACCTAGCCTGCGTGATCGACCACATGCAGGGCATCTACCGGCTGATCGGCAGCCCGGCCTTCCCAGCGGCGCCGGCCGAGCTGCGCGCACGCGTGGAGGCCCATGTGCAGCGCAGCCACCATCCGCGCGGCGTGGCCCGCCAGCTCGCGGCCGTCGTGGCCGACAGCCAGCGCGCCAAGCTGATCAGCCAGATCCGCGCGCCCACCCACATCATCCACGGCAAGGCCGACCCGCTGGTGCCGCCAGCCGCCGCGCCCGATCTGCAGCGCCGCATCGCTGGCGCCACGCTGGACCTGATTGACGGCATGGGCCACGACCTGCCCGAGCCGCTCTGGCCGCGCTTCGTGGCTGGTGTGGCGGGCATCGCTGGCTTGTGACGCGGCGGGGACCGATGGCCGGCCAAGTCGCGGGAACTAAGATGCCGCGCCATACCCCGCCCCCTCACGCGCCATGAACATCGCCTGGACCCAGTTCACTCCCTGGCACGCCCTGCTCGGCGGGCTGCTGATCGGCGCCGCCGTTGCGCTCTACCTGCTGGGCAACGGCCGCGTGGCCGGCATCTCCGGCATCGTGGCCGGGCCGCTGCGCGCCTTGCGCACCGGCAGCCTGCGCGGCGAGGGCCTGCGTGTGCCCTTCATCGCCGGCCTGTTCGCGGCGCCCTGGTTGTGGCGCGGCTTCGCGGCGCTGCCGGCCGCCAGCATCGACATCGGCAACGGCGCCCTGCTGCTGGCCGGCCTGCTGGTGGGCGTGGGCGTGCGGATGGGCGACGGCTGCACCAGCGGCCATGGCGTCTGCGGCCTGAGTCGGCTCTCGCCGCGCTCGCTGGCCAATGTGCTGGCCTTCATGGGGGCAGGTGTTGCCACCGTCTACGTGCTGCGGCACCTGCTCTGAGGAGGTGCGCCGCATGTCTTTCAAGAAACTGTCCCTCGCCTTCGCCAGCGGCCTGCTGTTTGGCCTCGGCTTGATCGCGAGCGGCATGAGCAACCCGGCCAAGGTCAAGGGCTTCCTCGACGTGACCGGCGCCTGGGATCCCAGCCTCGCCCTGGTGATGGGCGGCGCGATCGCCGTCGGCCTGTTCGCGTTCGCTGCGGCGCGGCGCCGCACGCGGGCCTGGAGCGGTGAGGCCATCGAGCTGCCCACGGCCAGTGCCATCGACGGCCGCCTGCTCGGCGGCGGCCTGCTGTTCGGCGTCGGCTGGGGCCTTGCCGGCTTCTGCCCGGGGCCGGCCCTGGTGGCCTTCAGCGCCGGCTACGGCCCGGCCCTGGTCTTCGTGCCCGCGATGGGGGCCGGCATGCTGTTGCACGACCTCTTGATTGCCAAGCCGCGCCCCTGAGGCGCTTGGAGTTTTGCCATGCTGATCTTCCGCCAACTCTTCGATCCGACCTCCTCCACCTACACCTACCTGCTCGGCGACAGCGACTCGGGCGAGGCCCTGCTGATCGACCCTGTGTTCGAGCATGAGCGCCGCGACCTCGCTCTCTTGCGCGAGCTGGGCCTGCGCCTCGTGGCCACGCTGGACACCCATGTGCATGCCGATCACGTGACCGGCGCCTGGCTCCTGAAAGCGCGCAGCGGCAGCCAGATCCTGCTTTCGGAAGCCGCTGGCGCGAACGGCGCCGACCGCCTGCTGCGCCACGGCGACCGTGTGCCGTTCGGCAACCGCTCCCTGGAGGCACGCGCCACGCCTGGCCACACCAGCGGCTGCATGAGCTATGTGCTGGACAACCAGAGCATGGCCTTCACCGGCGACGCCCTGCTGATACGCGGCTGCGGCCGCACCGACTTCCAGCAGGGCAGTGCCGGCCTGCTCTATCGCTCGGTGCACGAGCAGTTGCTCTCGCTGCCCGCCACCTGCCTGCTCTACCCGGGCCACGACTACCGCGGCCTGACCGTCACCAGCGTGGCCGAGGAGCGGCGCTACAACCCGCGCCTCGGCGGCGACGTCAACGAGGGCGACTTCACCGGCTACATGAACCACCTGGGCCTGCCCCATCCCAAGCTGATGGACATCGCCGTGCCCGCCAACCTGCGCTGCGGCCAGCCCGAAGGTGGCGCGATGGCGGAAGGAAGCAACGAGGGAGATTGGGCGCCGCTGACGCTGACTTTCAGCGGCATATGGGAAATCCAGCCTGCCGTGTTGGCCGAACGTCTGGCTGAACGCGTGACCGAGCGCATGAATGACGGCACGAAGCCGCTGCCGCAGGTCCAGCTGCTCGACGTGCGCGAGCCCCACGAGTTCAACGATGCCCTCGGCCATATCCCGGGCGCCCGGCTGCTGCCGCTGCAGGAGCTGGCCCAGCGCATCACCGAGCTGGACCCAGAGCAACCGCTGGTGGCCATCTGCCGCTCTGGCGCCCGCTCGGCCCAGGCCACCGTGCTGCTGCGCAAGGCAGGCCTCGTGCGCGTGGCCAATCTCGCCGGCGGCATGCTGCGATGGCGGGCCGAGCAGTTGCCGGTGGAAGGCGGGCTGTCCTGAGGCCGCCGGCTGCAGCCACGCGGCCGGTGCTCCGGTTCAGGCGCGAGCGGGCAGCGCGCGCCCCAGGCGAAGCAGGCGCGCACTGATCGCGCCCCGGCTGCGCTGGTGCGCCTTCATCAGCTCGACCAGGCTGAGGCCTTGGTCGAACTCGCTGCCCAGCTGCTGGTCCTCGGCCTCGCTCCAGGGCAGACCGGCCTTGGCGGGCGCCGCGCGCAGCCGGGCCCTGGCCTGCAGCTTGTCCTCCAGGGCCTGGGCGGCCATGAGCAGGGCGCGCAGCACCCGCGGACGGTTGAGCAGATGGTCGTCGTCCAGCAGCTCTCCGCTGTCCGGGTCTAGGCCATCGGCCAGGCTGGCCACCAGCTGGCGTGCTTGTTCTGGGCTCATGGGCGGACCTCCTCTTCCCTCTCGCAATGACCGTTCGCCCTGCGTCCAAGCCGCAGGAAGTGGGTCAAAAGATAGCGTCGACAAGGCGCGTCCGCGTCATGCGCGCTGAGGAGGCATCGCCTGACGAGCCTAAGGCCCCGAGGGAAGCGCGCTCTCGGCACTAGCGGTGCTGCACTTGAAAGTTGACTTCAAGCAGAACTTCCAGGAACGGCGCCACTGCCGCCGAACAAACGGAAAGCAGCTCCGGCAGCTTGCTGCGGGCGTACCCGATCGCTTCTTCTTCAAGATAGCAGTCGTGGAGAAGATGGTCGACGTGATAGCCGAACGAGACCTCAGGGATTGCGAGCTCCTCGCCCATCGCGGAGCGAGCACACCACTTGCAGAAGGCCAGGACGCTTTCAGCCGACGACATCGGCAACGCAGAGGCCCGAAGCGCAAACTCAGTGCTGTACGGCAGTGGCGTCAAGGCGGCGGCGAAGTCTGAATCGGACCTGCGGAGGCATTGAGCAGGTCCATACAACGACAAGTCGATCAGCTCCTGCGACGCACAGTCGGATTTCAGGATCTGGCGATCCGCCCAGGCGACAACCTCCTCATCTGAAAGGAACTGCGTTCTCCAGAGCGCGATGACTCTCTCTATCGGTCGCACTTGAAATGCCTAACAATTAAACCAAGCATCCCGCTGCTAGGCGGCGCAAGCCGGCTCGATCGACTGAATGGGCGGCGATTCCTTGCCCGCCACATTTGAGCGCCAAGATTGGACAACCCCAATGACTTCGGCTTCGGCAAGATGCCCCACCCGATCAATTCGCTCGCTCATGGACACACAAAAGGCACGCCCGTTGACCGCAGCAAGCACGGCGTGAACCGCCTTCAGTTCACCCCGAGTCTGGACCACGATACGGACAAGCGGGCACTGCTCTGCCCGCAGCGCGAGCAGCGGCAACTTCGCCGATCTGCTCTTGCAGTAGAAGTTCAACGCCCGTCCATCAAGCTCTCGCTGAACAAGGTCGTACTGAGCGAACTGCAACTCGACCACGTTTCGAAGTCCGTCGGGGAGAGCTTGCACCAGCAGACACAGGACCTGGTACTCGGGGTCCGTAAGTTGGGTGCCGCCATACAGGAGGCGCGACAGGAATGTGCCGAACGCGCGTTTCATCGATGCCTGACCTTGAAGCTGAGCCGCGAGCGGCGGCTTGCCGACGCGAGTCGGCTCGATTGACTTGACTGGTCACGCAGCATTGTCGATGGAAGGGCAATAGACAACCTTGAACCGCTCACACGCAACTGGCATTGAGGGGCCCGGAACCCGGCCAATGCGGACGCACTCTCTTGCGTAGTAGGCCGCGTGGGCCTCGCGCCAGTACTGGAGCGAACCATCACCTTCCCCTTCGACGGCCGCAAACTCCGCGGTCACTTCGGAGAACGGTGTGATGTCGACCTGGGTTGTCTCGATCACGCATTTCGGCTGACCATCCCAGGTTGTGACTACGCTGAGATCACCTGGCTTTGGAACGACCTGATCCCCTGCCTCAAAAGACCAGACAAGGCCGGCGGTGGCTCTCTTGATGCCACGGACGACCAACTCAGCCAAGTGATTGGCACTCGGCTCGTTGTCATCAAAAACGCAGACCTCGAAGAAGCGATCCTCGACGTCGTCCGTCTGCGTAGCCTTGAACGCATCCCAGAACTGTTGAACCACAGGAGTCATTGGCGATGATGTTGCGGATGGCTAACGTTGATCATGAGCACTTTCAATCGACCTATCGATGCGACTTGGCTCGAGCGACTGGTCAGGCGGCTGCACTCTCAACGGACGCGGGAGAAGTAGTTCTTGCGCAGGACCGGGCGACCACTCGAATCAAAGTGGGCGACTGTTTCAATCATCGATGCACCGTCGGCTTGGACGGCATAGATTCGGGTCGAAGCGGGAATACCGTTCTTGCCCAATTGCATGATCAAAACATCAGGCCTCGGCATGATGGTTGCGGAGATATCGGCCTCGAAATTTGATTTCACCGGTGTCGGCGTGCCGTCCAGTGGTGTGACGCCCTCGGCCTCCATGTGAATCGCCCCGGGATTTCTAGACACCTCTGAGCCTCAAACCTGAGGCCCAATAGGAGGTGCCATGAATAAGCAGAGATACCCCGAAGAGTTCAAGACCGAAGCGGTCAAGCAGATCACCGAGCGCGGGCACAAGGTGTCCGATGTGGCGGCCAGGCTTGGCGTGAGCCAGCACAGCCTGTACGAGTGGATCAAGGCTCGCAGAACGCCGGCTGGCGAGCGTCAGGCCCAGCTATCGCAAACCGACGAGCTGCGCCGCTTGAAGGCCGAGCTTAAGCGCGTGACCGAGGAGCGCGACATCCTAAAAAAGGCCGCAGCGTACTTTGCCAAGCAGTCCGGGTGAAGTACGCGTTCATCG
>NZ_JAGIXS010000004.1 GCF_030014915.1 Pelomonas sp. V22 | reverse complement strand
CTGAGCCCGAGAGGCTCTAACAAGGGTGGGTCAAGATTGGATGGAAACGGTGGGTCAAGATCGCGCGGGAATCAACAGGCCGTGCCGCCGTGAACGCGGCCGGGGCCTTCGTCTTTGGGCAGGAAGGTGCGGACATACTCGACCTTCACACCGGTCGGCGTGACCGACACGCGCGTGTAGCCGCTGTTGGGGAACTTGTCGCCGCTGAGGAAGGCGTCGCTGTTGAACAGCGAGTAGTTGGGGTCGGCAGGCTCCGACACGGTCTGGTAGGTCACGCCGTCGAGTTGCTGACGCACCCAGATGTGGTCATGGCCCTGGAAGAAGATGCTGACCTTGGTTCGTGCCATCAGGGCATGCAGCGGCTCGTTCCAGGTTGGCCGCTGCGCCGCGAACTCGCTGACGCCCTTGCTGTTCTCGCCTCCCCACTCCCACAGCCGCGCCAGTTCAGTCCCGCCCCGCCCGGTGCCCATCACGTGATGCGCAAAGACGAACTTGTAGCGCGCCTTGCTCCCCTCCAGCGTGGCCTTGAGCCAGCGGTACTGCGCGTCGCCATGCGTGAGGTCCCACATGTTGTCGCGCTTGGTGACACCGCCGAACACATTGTCGACAGCCACCGGCGAGTGCCAGTACGGATCGATCACCACGAACAGCGCGTCACCCCACTGCCACGCGTAGTAGTTGCGTAGCAGTCCGATGAACGGCACGGGTGTCGAATTGCCGCTGTAGAAATCGTCCGGCGCCGGTTGGGCGTAATGTGCATTGCGCGCGTTTTGTGCCCAGACGGCCACGTTGTCGGGTGTGCCATTCAGCAGATAGGCCGCGGCTTGCTCGTGATTGCCATTGACCAGGTAGATCGGCGCTTGGCGGCCCAGGAGGCCCAGGAAGGGACGCTGCAGCGTGTAGCGCTCGGTCACCGCCCCGGCATTGATCGTGGCTGGATCGAGGGTGTCGACGCTGAAGTCATCGCCGAGCATCACATAGAAGTCCGGCCGGTCTGCGGCCACTGTGAGCAGCGTGCGCGTGTACAGATCCGGGTCAAATTGGGACTTGAGACGCTCGGGATGCGAGTCGCCCTGCACCGCAAAGCTGAAGCTGCTGCCTGCAGGGCGTGCCGTCTGAAAGCTGTATTCGGCATCAGCCAGCGCTGTGGTGTTGCCAAGTCGCTGGAAATTGGTGCGGTAGTAGTAGCGGGTGTCGGGCGCCAGCGAGCCGATCAACAGGTCCAGGGGCTGGCCCGCCCTGAGGCTCTGAACCGCCGTCTGTGCGCTGTACTGGCCGGGCTCTTTGCCGTAGCTGATCCAGACCTGGCCTGACTGGTCAGGAGACAGCAGGTTCACATGGATGCTGGTGTTGCTTGGCGCGCCCAGCACGACCGTGCCCGGGAAGGGTCCTTGACCAGGCGCAGGCGCAGGCGCTGGCGCTGGTGCCGGTGCTGGCGCCGGTGCCGGTGCCGGTGCTGGTGCTGGTGCTGGTGCTGGTGCTGGTGCTGGTGCTGGTGCTGGTGCCGGTGCTGGTGCTGGTGCTGGTGCTGGTGCCGGTGCCGGTGCAGACCCGCCGCCGCACGCCGTCAGGCACAGCAGCAGGGTCGCAGCGCCATGTCGGAGCGGAGAGAACGCTCCGCGGGACCGGCATCGGCTCGGGATGGACGGGGCGGCGAGGCGCCTGACGTTTGCTGGAGGCATGGCGGCTGATGCTAGACAGCGGTTGAACTGGGCCGATGACATTTGCGTCACCGGCCCGCGTCATTTCATAGGCCGGCCGGGCAGTCCGAACAGGGTGTCCACGCGCTCCGCGTAGGCGGTGCCTTCCGCATCCAGTGACGACGAGAACAGGAACGGGCCCTTGGGATCGTTGGGCCCATGGGGGCTGCGGGCTCGCATCTCGGCCAATGCACGCTTCTGTGCCGGCGTCAGGCTTCGGCCCACGCGGATGAAGGCTTGTGCATACAACCAGGCCAGTTCCCCGTCGAGTTCCCCGTAGCGCCGTGAGTTGTGCATCACCAAGCCCTCGTCGACCTCTTTGCCTTCCAGCAGCTGCCGCAGCGCCGCAGCGGTTTGTTGGCGCAAGCGGGCGATCTCGTTCAGCCAGGCGCGCTGGCGCTCGGGAAGCTCCGCGATCTCAGCCCGCTGCCCGGGATTCAGCAGTGCCAGGAACTCCGCGCCCGCATCCCCAGTCAGGGCCGTGCTGATTGAATAGTCCTTCTTGCCCATGGCCGGTGCCGTCTTCAAACCGAAGCCGCCGAAGTACATGGCATGCCGTTCGGGACAGAAATAGGTGTCGGCCTCGAGCGAGCCGCGCACCCAGGCGAACATCTCGCTCGCATAGGTCATGACGGCCACATCCTGTGCGTGGTTGAGGCCGCGTCGAGCCGCTGGCTCGGGGACATCAGGCCAGGTGCGTGAGTCTCCGAACTTGAGGCTTTCCAGGCGCGCTGATTGCTCCGGACCGAACGAGCGGGCCACGCGCGCCATGACCCGGGCCCGCTGCAGCGTGAGCCGGCCGTCGAGCTCGTAAAGGCGGGCAGAGTGGCTCACGACCGCCCCGTGGTCCAGGCCGGTGCTTCCTGCGGGGATCTGGCCGTCGAGCTCGCGCCGGAAGGCGCGCATCAACGGTAGCCGAGCCAGTGCGAAACGGCGCAGGTCTGCCTCTTGAGCAGCGGCCAGTTCGGCCAATTGGGCGGTCTGGGCCGGCGTCATCAGCGTCAGCATGTTGAACGCGATCCGGGTCAGAAAGGACGGGTTGTGTCCGCCAGCCGCGGCGTCGATGTCGCGCAGGTACTGGAAGCCGAAGTAGTCGGCGATCTTGCCGGGCGGCAGGAAGGTGTCGGCTGCGAAGTCACCGCTCAGGAACGCCAGCCCGCTGAAGGCAATCGTGTGCAATTGCGCCTTGTCGGACATGGCCTGCTGCAGCGAATAGCGTTGGCGCGGGTCGCGGCGCTCGCGATCCTCTCGGGGCGGCCCCGGGCGAGGCCCCCGCTGACCATCAGGGGGCGTCTGGACCTGTGGGCGCGCCCAGCTCGCGGGGCTCCATGACAGGATGAGCAGGCTGAGGCACGCATGTCGGCGCTGTTGCATGTGCAGATTCCCTCTTGTTTGGCAGCTCGGCTGCTTGGGTTTGTCGGGGCAATGTGCGCCCGGTGTCAGAACGTGATGGGTATCGGCCCGCTGGAGCGATCGATCCAGCGCTGGCGGGGGCGGTAATTGACCAGCATCAGCGGCTGCAGTTCAGTCGGCAGTTCGAGGCTCAGTGCACTCATGCCATCGGCCGACACCGCGTCGGCGGTGATCTCCTCTGGCGGATCGTGGGCGTGGTCGCTTGGCGCGACAACCAACTGCATGGCGCGCTGCTGTATGAGCGACTGGACACGCGTGACGCTCGGCCAGCGCCAGTTGGCGATCTGAAGCGGTGCGCCTTCACGTCTGAGCCTGAGCTTCGGCTCGACGCAGGTTCGCAGTCTTTGCAATGCCGGTTCGAGCTCCACCGGCGACTGTGACGACAGGGCGAGCACGAAGGCTGCAAGCGGGGTCTGCGGCGACAGGCAACGGTGCATCAGGGCTGGCAGGTCCACGTAGAGCTGAAGGCTGAGATGTGTCGCGTCCCGCTGCACCAGAGTGAGCCGGTCGGCAGGCAGTTCGTGGGCCTGGGCGACGTTGGGCGCCAGTTGCAGGGGCAGCGCCAGGGCCGCGAGGATCAAAGGGTTGCGCAGGCGCGTCATGGATGCTCCGAGGGGTGACTCATCGGCAATAGACCACGGGCGGCTGGGTCGTTGCCGTGGTGTTGGTGAACTGGAACTGCCAGCAGGCGGATTTGCCGCGATGCTGTCCGAGAGCGAGCTGTGTCTCCAGCTCGGCCCCCTCCAGGGCGCGGTAGCGGATGCGATAAGTTCCGGCCGGATTGGTGTAGCTGTCACTGCCTGTCTCGGTTGTCGTGAAGCTGCGCGCGCTGGTGAACTGCAGCACCTGGTAGCCATCGCTGGCATCGGTGCTCAGCGTCATCGCGCTGACCGGAAAGGGCGTCACAGGCGGCTGACGCAGGGGCGCGTACTTGCCCGCCTGGCCAGCGAGGTCCGGACTTGGCTTTCCGTAGAAGCAGGACAGCACATAGGGCGCTGCGTCGGTCACGTGATAGCTGTAGCCCGCTGGCCCGTTGCTCACGGTGCCGGTGTTGCCACCGCAAGCCGCGTCGCGGGCGGCAGGCTTGCCGTCCGGGCCGTTGTAGCCGTAGATCGCGTAGCCATCGAGGGCCCAGCCCAGCGGATGCGTGTCCCAGTACGAGGCTGCCTTGCCTGCCATCAGGCACAGCGGGGCCGCATGGTAGTGGTAGTCGTCGGCGCGGCCGGCATGGCCGTTGCAAACGTCGAGCTCACCCAACAGCTTGGTGTCGCCGTTCTGGCAGCCGCCCTGTTTGCAAGGGTTGAAGATCGGCACGCCGTTGATGGCCATGCCGATGGGGCCATCGACCGCGCTCACCGGCGCGGCGGCCGGTGTGGGTGCGAGAGGGATACGCCAGGCATTGCTGCCCAGGAAGGGCTGCGCCGTGGGCACCTGCAGGTTGGTAGCCGTGATACCGTTCATCATCACGTGCTGCGGCAGGCCTGTCGAAGAGATGTAGGCGTAGTCCGCATCGCAGCCAGCTTGCGCGTGACCGGTGGTCGAGCCCCCAAGAGAAGCGCGCACCAGCTGGCAGGCCGCGGCATTGCCGGGCGAGCTGCTGGTACGGCTGTAGGTGCCATTGAGGCTGGCCTTGCCAAGCGTGAGCGGCGCGATCGCATCGGCCAATTGCTGACCTGTCACGGCGCCGCTCACGGCCGGAGCAGCCGACAGCGCGTAAAGGGTCCAGGTATAGGTCTTGGCTCCCGGGCCCTGTGAGCACGGAGCCTGGTAGGCGGCTGCCGGGCCATCACTGCCGACCCCCAACGTGCCCACGCCGAAGCTGTCGCGAGGCAGAGTGGTTCGGGCCGCTGGGATTCCGTAGAGCACCCAGTTGTACTTGATGCTGCCATCCCCGGGCAGCGTGCTCATCAGCAAGGCGAATGCCTGCGTGCCCACAGGAGCCTGCGACCAGCTCAGAGCAGGACTGGAGCCTGGTCCGTCACAGGTGAACTCGGCACCCAAACTGCCGTCTGCGGCCAGCGAAGCGCTGCTCAGCGTGAACGTAGACGGTGCAGGTGCAGGTGCAGGTGCAGGTGCAGGTGCAGGTGCAGGTGCAGGTGCAGGTGCAGGTGCAGGTGCAGGTGCAGGCGCAGGCGCAGGCGCAGGCGCAGGCGCAGGCGCAGGAACCGGTGCAGGGACGCTGGAACTAGACCCGCCGCCGCCACAGGCATTGAGGGTTGCGGCCGTGCTCAGGGCCAGGATCCAGGGGCGTGGAGCCATGCGGAAAGGAGTCATGACCCGATGCTAGAAAGCGCCGAGCTCGCGGGCATGACAACTTCGTCATCGAGACTGGCCCAAGCGACCTGCTGGCACTGTTCAAACGGGCAGCCAGACGCGCACCCTCACCTCGTCCTCGACGCTGGCCTGCAAGCTGGCCTCGCCGCCATGGGCACGGGCAATTTCGCGCACCAGGCTGAGCCCCAGGCCGGTGCCGTCAGTGCGTCGCCCATGGGCAGGATCAGCCCGGTAGAACCTTTCAAAGAAGCGTGCGCGAGCGGCGGCATCCAGAGGCAGGCAGGGATTGGCGATGAGGACCTCGACACCGTGGCCGCTGCGACGCGCCTGCACCTGGATCCAGCCGCCTTCGCTCCGGTAGCGCAGCGCATTGCTCACCAGGTTGTTGAACAGCTGCTGCAGCAATCCTCGGTCGCCCGCCACCTGCAGACCAGAATCGATCTCCACCAAGAGGGTCTGGGATTCCGTCAGCATGACGGCGTCGGCGATCAAGTCCTGCAGCAGGACGGTCAGGTCCACGGGTTCGGCATGCACAGGCAGGCGGCCAGCGTCCGCTTGCGACAGCATCAGCAGCTTGCGTGTGATCGCGACCAGTCGCCCCACCTCATCTTGAATCAGGCCCAGTTCCTCCTGCACGGCGCGGCCCTCGGTCCGCCCGATTGCCCGTTCAAGCCGGCCACGGAGGATCGTCAGCGGGGTGCGGAGCTCATGCGCTGCGTCGGCAGAAAAGCGCGAGGCCTGATGGAAGCTGGCCTCAATGCGCCCGAGCATGGTGTTGTAGGCCGCGATCAACTCGCGAAACTCTTGGTCCTCGCCGGCATCCGACAGGCGCTCGCTCAAGGCCTGGTGGCCCATGCGCCGCATCGCCTCGCGCAGGCGCTTGAGCGGCCGCATCGTCATGCCCGACAAGAGCGCCGCACCTAAGACGGACAGCAGGATGCCCACGGGTATGGTCAGCAGCAACACGTCGCGCAGGTCCGCGCGCAGGTCAGCCGCGAGCGAGCCCGAATCGACCGCAAGTTCGGCCGTGGCACCCGAGAGCTGGACCTGCACGGCCTGCCAGTCCCGCCCTTGGCCTTCTGCCGCGACCCAGCGGCATCGACCACGAGGGTCGGTTGACTGGCCTACCGGAGGAAGCCGGTTGTCGTCCCGCCATGCTGCAGCAGGACCAAGGGGCCAAGGCCCCCGGGACTGCAGCGCAATCACGCCTTGCACGTCCGTCACTCGCAAGCGCAGGTCGGACGCGTCGTCGACATGCAGCTTGAGTGCCAGGTCTTGGCTCAACCGGTCCCAGCGATGCCGCTCATCCTGCTGGTCGGACAGTCCGGCCAGTCGCCGGCCCTCCATGCACAGCCGTTCGTCCAGGCGCACCCGCTCCCGCTCGATCAGGCTGTGCCAGCCGATCAGCAGCACCAGTACCAGGGCCGTTCCGACACTGAGCATCGCCACCGCGAAGACACGCCAGCGAAATGAACGGGCCGATTCAGAGCGAGCCATCTGCATGCGCGGGCGGACAGAAGCGGTAGCCGACGCCACGGACGGCTTCGATGCTGGGGGCACGTTCACCGATGGCTCCCGCCTGAGATAGCCGGGCGCGGATGCGCTTGACGCAGACATCGATCACGTTGGTACTGGGGTCGAAGTCGTAACCCCACACATGTTCGAGGATTTGCGTGCGCGAGAACACCTGACCAGTGGAGCGCATTAGGAACTCCAGCAGATTGAATTCACGGCTGGTCAGCTCCACCTGACGGTCGGACCAGCGAACAGCGCGCGCGATGCGATCCAGGGTCAGATCGCCAACCTGCAGCAGATGCTGTCTCTCGCCGTTCAGGCGGCGCCGGATGGTCAAAAGCCGCGCCGCCAGTTCCTCGATGAAGAAGGGCTTGGCCAGGTAGTCATCGGCGCCCAACGCCAATCCTTGCAAGCGATCCCCCAACTCATTGCGCGCCGTCAGCAGGATCACCGGGGTCTGCACGCCCTCGCGACGCCATGCGGCGAGCACATCCAGGCCATCGCGGCCCGGCAGCATCAGGTCCAGGACGATGGCATCCAGCCCAGCTTGCAAGCCGCACTCATAGCCAGCCCTGCCGTCGTCGACGACCCGCACCTGCATGCCGCGGTCGGTCAGGCCGGTCTGGACAAAGGCAGCAATCTTGGGTTCGTCCTCGACCAGCAGGACTTTCATGGGAGTGCTGTGCATGTAGCCGAGAAGTTTCTCTCACGCGGGTCCGTACAGGATGACGTGAATGTCATCAAGTATGGCTGCCGGCTGGGAGCCAACGACGGCTTCATGCCCTTTACCGTGAACTCGGCGTACTGCCGCGAACGGCGGCAACCGCTGCATAGCTGCCTACGACGAACGGCACGCTAGCTTGGCTTACGCAGCTGGTTTGCGTTTGATTTCGCTCAAGATGCCACTAAGGTGCTTCAAGCTGAAGTCGACGGTCTGAGGACAGACCGCCGCCTTACCTGAGTGGACATGCGAGTCTCAGAGTCAGTGACGTGAGCGATTCTCAAGGCCGTCGTTTCGTCACTACAGCGCGCCACCACGACAAGACCGCAAGCAATTTCGTTGTTCTAGCTGGCGTGGCAGTCAGCTGATGCCCTACGCGGCAACGTCTGTAAAGCAAAGCTTGGCCAGTCGTCGAATCAACTTAACCCTGGCCGTATTGGCCACACTATGGGCTAAGTCACACCACCTCAAAGGTGGCGTTTTCCTTGAATCTCTGGCGCGCCCGGTTGGGATCGAACCAACAACCCCTGCCTTCGGAGGGCAGTACTCTATCCATTGAGCTACGGGCGCAACAAGGCTGCGGATTCTAGCAGTGCCGTGAGCGATGCCCGGCCGGGTGGCGGAGGCGGTAGATATAATCCCCGGCTTTGTGTCCTGCTGGCTTTGTTTGGCCCGCAGGGCCTGCTTCACGACAGACAGCCGACGCCTACGAGGATTTCATGAGCGGAACCCATGATCACGCGCACGACCACGACGAAGCCCATGAAGGCCCCATCAAGACGCCCAAGCAACTGATCTGGGCGGTCGGTTTTGCCTTTGTGGTGCCGGTGATCGTCATCATCATGCTGGCCAACTACGTCTCCACCGCGACCAAGCCGGCCGCCGGCAGCGTGGGCCTGGAAGAGCAGGCCACTGCCGCTCGCATCCAGCCGGTGGGCAGCATCGAGATCAAGGACCTGAACGACGCCGCCGCGATGAAGACCGGTGAGCAGGTGTTCCAGGCCCAGTGCTCGGCCTGCCACGCCACCGGCGCTGCCGGCGCTCCCAAGCTCGGTGATGCCGCAGCCTGGGGCCCGCGCGTGAAGGGCGGCGTCGAGGCGCTGCTGACCTCGGCCCTGAAGGGCAAGGGCAATATGGGCGCCCAGGGTGGCGGTGATTTCAGCGATTTCGAAATCCAGCGCGCCGTGGTCTACATGGCCAACCAGGGCGGTGCCAAGTTCGACGAACCCAAGGCCCCGGCTGCTGCCGCATCTGCCGCCAAGTAAGCCGCTCGGCCAGCCGTTGATTCAAGAAAGCCGACCTTCGGGTCGGCTTTTGCATTTCAGAGCGGCGCGGGCTTCAGTTGTACGGCGTATCGGGCCAGCAGTTCCTGATGCCGGGCGGTGTCCGGCTGCCACAGCCCTTGTTCTACGGCTTGCGCTGCCTCCAGCATGTCCATGCTGTGGACCAGTCCCAGGCCTAGCGGCGTCGCGATGAAGAGCCGGTCCTGCTCATCCAGCCAGCAGGCCTCGGCCTGGGTGGCCAGGCCGGTGTGACTGGTGAGCTGACCTCCGGCGGCGACGCGCCAGATCCAGGGCGCCGCCTCCAGTTCCACATAGACGCGCTGCGGCCCGTTCTGGAAGAACCAGCAGCCCGTGGCATCGGCCGCATAGTTGCGCTCGATGAACTCGATCAGCTTGCGATGCTCGATGCGGCTGCCCTTGACCTGGGGGAAGGGCCCGGCCTGCTGGATGCGCTCATCGCGCATGTACCAGTCGCCGCGCGCGTCCAGCGCCAGCCAGCCGTAGCAATGCGGCACGTTGGGCCACTTCTTCAGCGCGGCTTTGACGATCTCGTCCATGCGGGCAACTTTAGACCGACTGTGCGAGCCAGTCGCACACCTGCTTCGGCATCTGCATCACCTGGCCCGGCGGCCAGCCCGCAGGGAAGCCGACATGGCCGCCATGCGGCGGCTGCCACAGGCGCACCAGGTCGTTGCCGACCTCGGCCTGGCTGGGCAGGCAGGTCCAGGGCACGAAGGGGTCGTTACGCGCATTCAGCACCAGGGCCGGGATGCGGATGCGGTGCAGGTGCGGCTTGGCCGAGCCGCGCGCCCAGTAGTCCTCGGTGTCGCGGTAGCCGTGCAGCGGCGCGGTGAAGAGGTTGTCGAACTCGTAGAGATCGCGCACCTCGCGCAGCCGGTCGCCATCGAACAGGCCCGGGTGCTGCTCCAGCTTCTTCAGCGCCTTGGGCACCATGGTGCGCAGGAACATGCGGGTGTAGACCAGCCGGTTGAAGCCCTGACCGATGGCCTTGCCGCTCGCGGCCAGGTCGATGGGCGAGCAGATCGAGCAGACAGCCCGGGCCGTGGCGGCAGCCGTATCGCCGGCTTCTTCTGCCCAGCGCAGCAAGGCGTTGCCGCCCAGCGAGACGCCGGCGGCGATCAGGGGCCCGTCATGCGCCGCCTTGAAACGCCCGAGCATCCAGCCGATTTCCTCGAAATCACCCGAGTGATAGGCGCGCGGCGCCAGGTTCAGCTCACCCGAGCAGCCGCGGAAATGCGGCATCGCAAAGGCCCAGCCGCGTTCGCGGGCCATGCCGGCAAAGGCCTGCACATACTGGCTTTGCGAGCTGCCTTCCAGACCGTGGAAGAGCACCAGCAGCGGTGCGTCCGCAGCCACCGGCGAATCCAGCCGGTCGACGTCGATGAAGTCGCCATCGGGCGTGTCCCAGCGCTCACGGACGAAGCGCGGCGCCTCGCCGACGAAGCGGCGCGCATACAGCGCCGGCCAGATCGTCTGCGCGTGGCCGCCGGGCAGCCACAGTGGCGCGCGGTACTGCAGGGCGGGCTGGTTGCTCAATGCAGCGTGGCCGGGCCTTCGCTCAGCTCCTGCACATCGCTGGCACTGCCGGGGCTGGCATGGTGCAGCACCAGGCGCCAGCCCATTGCGGTCTTGACGTACACATTGCTGGCAATCACCCAGGCGGTCTGGGCTTCGCCCTTGGTGCCGGCCACCTGCACGCGTTCCAGCACCTGGTGGATGGCCAGGTCGCCATGGTGCAGTTTGCGCACGCGTTCCGGATGGGCGTTGATCGGGCCGTGGCCGAACAGGGTCTCGAAGGCGGCGCGGATCGCGCCATGGCCCACCAGGCGCGGGCCGCCCGGATGAACGCAGGAGATCTCGTCCTCGTCCGACCACAGCGCCATCAGGCGCTCCAGGTCGGCGCGCTGCAGGGCTTCGTAGAACAGGGCCTCGCTGTCCTCGGGCGTCGAGGCCAGCAGCTGGACGGCGGCTTGCGGCGGCAGCGGCATCGGTGTCAGTGCGCGTGGCCCAGCGTCTCGCCGGCCTTGAGCTTGTAGACGGTGCCGCAGTAGGGGCACTTGCCGCCACCTTCATGCGTCACGTCGATGAAGACCTTGGGATGGTTGCTCCAAAGCGCCATCTTGGGGTTGGGGCAGGCCACCACGCCGGGGCCTTGCACGTCCTTGGCCGTCACTTCGACGATGGCTTTGGCTTGTTGTTCGTTGGACATCTTGGGTTCTCTTTCGGTTCGGTACTTCAGACCAGGCTCAGCCAATGGGCGTACTTGGGGTTGCGGCCATTGACGATGTCGAAGAAGGCGCTCTGGATCTTCTCGGTGATGGGGCCACGCGAGCCGCTGCCCAGTTCGATCCGGTCCAACTCGCGGATGGGCGTCACCTCAGCGGCGGTGCCGGTGAAGAAGGCCTCGTCGCAGATGTAGACCTCGTCGCGGGTGATGCGCTTCTCCACCAGCTGCAGGCCCAGGTCCTGGCAGATGTGGAAGATCGTGTTGCGGGTGATGCCGTTCAGTGCGCCGGCCGAGAGGTCGGGCGTGTAGACCACGCCGCCCTTGATGACGAAGAGGTTCTCGCCCGCACCTTCGGAGACGAAGCCCGAGGCGTCGAGCAGCAGGGCCTCGTCGTAGCCGTCGTCGGTGGCTTCCATGTTGGCCAGGATGCTGTTGGTGTAGTTGGACACCGTCTTGGCCTGCGTCATCGTGATGTTGACGTGGTGGCGCGTGTAGCTGCTGGTCTTGACGCGGATGCCGCGCTTGAGGCCTTCTTCGCCGAGGTAGGCGCCCCAGCTCCAGGCCGCCACCATCGCATGGATCTTGTTGCCCTTGGGGCTGACGCCCAGCTTCTCGGAGCCGATCCAGATGAGGGGGCGCAGGTAGCAGCTCTCGAGCTGGTTCTCGCGCACCACGGCCTTCTGCGCCTCCTCGACCTGCTCGATCGTGAAGGGGATCTTCATGCGCAGGATCTTGCCGCTGTTGAACAGGCGCTCGGTGTGCTCGCGCAGGCGGAAGATGGCCGTGCCCTTGTCCGTCTTGTAGGCGCGCACGCCTTCGAAGGCGCCGCAGCCATAGTGCAGCGTGTGGGTCAGGACGTGGATCTTGGCGTCGCGCCAATCGACCAATTGGCCGTCCATCCAGATCTTGCCGTCGCGGTCTTCCATGGACATGGGGCTACTCCTTGCTGTAGCCCGGCATTCTACGAGGCGCCTAGGTGCTCTCCAGGCTCTCCGGGGTCGGGCGACTCCAGCCATAGGCCCGTTCCACCTTGGCCACGCGCAGCTCGTAGTGCTCGTACCAGGTGGCGCGGCCCTGCTCGCGGATGGCCGAATGCTCGACATGCGCCCGCCAGGCCTGGATCGCCTCCAGGCTCTGCCAGTACGAGACCGTGATGCCGAGGCCATCGGCACCCCGCGCGCTCTCCACGCCCAGGTAGCCGGGCTGCGCGGCGGCCAGGGCGGCCATGCGCTCGGCGGCTTCGGCATAGCCGGCTGCATCATGCGGCGTGCGCAGGCTGGCAAAGATCACCGCGTAGTAGGGCGGCTCGGGGCGGGGGCCGAAACCGGTGGGGGTGCTCATCAGCAGTCTCCTAGAACTCGCGCAGGACGGTGATCGCTTCCTCGATGCGCTCCACCGCATAGACCTTGAGGCCCTCGATGGCCTTCTTGGGGGCATTGGCCTTGGGCACGATGGCGATGGAGAAGCCGAGCTTGGCCGCCTCCTTCAGCCGCTCCTGGCCACGCGGCGCCGGCCGCACCTCGCCCGCCAGACCCACTTCGCCGAAGGCAATGAAGCCCTTGGGCAGGGCCTTGCCGCGCAGCGAGCTCTGGATGGCCAGCATCACGGCCAGGTCGGCCGCCGGCTCGCTGATGCGCACACCACCCACGGCGTTGACGAACACATCCTGGTCGTTCGTCATCACGCCGGCATGGCGGTGCAGCACGGCGAGCAGCATGGCCAGCCGGTCGCGCTCCAGGCCCACCGAGAGCCGCCGCGGGCTGGGCCCGCCGCCATCGACCAGGGCCTGCAGCTCCACCAGCAGCGGCCGTGTGCCTTCCAGCGTGACGAGCACGCAGGAGCCCGGCACCGGCTCGGCATGGGTCGAAAGGAAGATCGCGCTCGGATTGCTGACGCCCTTGAGCCCCTTCTCCGTCATCGCGAACACGCCGATCTCGTTGACCGCGCCGAAGCGGTTCTTGATCGCGCGCACCAGGCGGTAGCTGCTGTGGGTGTCGCCTTCGAAGTACAGCACCGTGTCGACGATGTGCTCCAGCACGCGCGGCCCGGCCAGCGCGCCCTCCTTGGTGACATGGCCTACCAAGACCATCGCGCAACCACCGGACTTGGCCGTGCGGGTCAGCTGGGCCGCGCATTCGCGCACCTGCGCCACCGAGCCGGGCGCCGAGCTGAGCTGTTCGGAATACAGCGTCTGGATCGAGTCGATCACGCAGAAGGCCGGCTGCTCGGTCTCGATCGTGGCCATGATCTTCTCGAGGCTGATCTCGGCCAGCACGCGCACTTGGGTGCCGGCCAGGCCCAGGCGCCGCGAGCGCATCGCCACCTGGGCGCCGCTCTCCTCGCCGGTCACATAGAGTACCTTGACGCGCTGCGACAGCGCATCGATGGCCTGCAGCAGCAGCGTCGACTTGCCGATGCCGGGGTCGCCGCCGATCAGCACCACGCCGCCGGCCACGATGCCGCCGCCCAGCACACGGTCCAGTTCTTCCTGGCCGGTGGGCGTGCGCTCGAAGTCGGTGGCCTCGATCTCGCTGAGGGTCGCCACCGGCTGGCTGCGCGCCAGCGCCTGGTAGCGGTTCTTGCCAGCGCCCGCGGTCTCGGCCACGCTTTCCACGAGGGTGTTCCAGGCGCCGCAATGCGGGCAGCGGCCCAGCCATTTGGGGTTGGTGCCGCCGCAATCGCTGCAGCTGTAGATCGTCTTTTCTTTGGCCATGGGGGCGATTGTCATCGCTGCAGCAGCAGCTTCAGGGCCTGGGGCAGCGAGTCCGCCGCCGGCAGCCAGTGATCGATGAGCCAACCCAGCGCCACGCCCAGCACCAGCATGAGCAGGGCGCCTCGCCAGGTGTGGCCGACGGCCGCACCGAACCAGCCCTGGCGCTGGCGCCGGTAGGCGAAAGATCCGGCCAGGGCGGCCAGGGCCACCTCGACGGCCACGGCCAGCAGCACGTCCACGCCGAACAGGGCCACCACGCCCACGCCCAGCAAGGCCGCCAGCAGCGAGGCGATGCCTATCACCACCGCCAGCGGGATGGCCACGACGATGCCTTCGTCGGCATCGGCCAGCGCGCCCAGCGTCTTGCCACCGGCATTGAGCCCGGCCTCGATGGCGCCATCCGCGAAGTCGCCTGTGGCACCGCCGCCACCGAAATCGCCACCGGCCCCGCTGCTGAAGCCTCGCGCGGGCGGGGCGTCGGCCAGGTCCAGGGCGGCGTCGGCCACGTCGAAGGCACCGTCGCCCGACTCGCCCTGCAGCAGCAGCCGGGCCCACAAGCGCAGCAGGCCCAGGTAGAGCAAGTAGGTCAGGGGCAGCAGCAGGGCATAGCGCATCGCGAGGGCCTCGAAGCCCACCCAGCGCAACAGGGCACCGCCCAGCCAGAGCCCGACCAGCGTCAGCAGGGCGATCAGCATCACATGCAGGCGCAGCCAGTGCCTGCTCCGCAGCCGGGCGCGGGTCTGATGTTCCAGCGCGAGGCCTGGGTCGCGGCGCCTCGAGATCTTGTTTACATCCATCTTCTGCCTCCCTCGGATGTCGGCCGTCAAGGCCTGACTTTCTGCGTGCTCACGGGGGCCATGCTAAAACCCTCGTCCGTCAGGGCCGTCCGGCCCTGCTGCATTTTTGAAAGCCACCGTCATGGATCTCTCCGTCTGGTTGACCTTTTTCGCCGCCTCCTGGGCAATCAGCCTCTCGCCCGGCGCTGGTGCCATCGCTGCGATGAGCTCGGGCCTCAACCATGGCTTCCGGCGCGGCTACTTCACCACCTTCGGCCTGATCCTCGGCATCCTCACCCAGGTGGTGCTGGTCGGCGCCGGTCTCGGGGCGCTGATCGCTGCTTCGTCGCTCGGATTCGCCCTCGTCAAATGGCTGGGTGTGGCCTACCTGGTGTGGCTGGGCATCGCGCAATGGCGCGCGCCGGCCAAGCCCCTGGTGGCCGAGAGCAGTGACGCCGGCCTTGTCACGCGCCGCCAGCTGGTGCTGCGCGGTTGGGCCATCAATGCGGTCAACCCCAAGGGCACGGTCTTCCTGCTGGCCGTGGTGCCGCAGTTCCTGGACCTGCATGCCGCGCTGGCATCGCAGTACCTGGTCATCGGCGCGACCCTGTGCTTCACCGACCTCGTCGTGATGGCCGGCTACACGGCACTGGCGGCCAAGGTGCTGGCCGCGCTGCGTTCGGCGGAGCACATCAAGACAATGAACCGCGTCTTCGGTTCGCTCTTCATCGCCGCCGGCGCCCTGCTGGCCACCTTCAAGCGCGCTGCCTGATCGACCTTCGATGCCCCAAAGTTCGCTCTCGGCCCGCTGGCTGTTCTGGATCCCCACGCTGATCTGGGCCAGCACCTGGCATGTGATCCTGTTCCAGCTCGACAGCAGCGTGCCGGTCTTCAACTCGGTGGCCTGGCGCTTCGGCCTCGCGTCGCTGATGCTGTTCGCCCTGGCCCGTTTTCGCGGTGAGCGCCTCGCGCTGCCGGCCTCGGCCCACTGGCTGATGCTGGCCACCGGCATCGTGCAGTACAGCGGCAATTACTGGGGCGTCTACGAATCGGAGCGACACATCCCGAGCGGCCTCGTCGCCGTGCTGTTCTGCCTGATGGTGTTCGGCAATGCGCTGTCCGGCAGCCTGTTCTTCGGCCAGCAGGTGACGCGCCGCTTCCTGATCGCCTCCAGCGGCGGCGTACTCGGCGTGGTGCTGATCTTCTGGCCCGAGATCGCCAGCACTGGCGAGCGCCCGACGGCGGCACTCGGGCTGGCGATGGGCCTCGCGGCTGTGCTGGCCGCCTGTGTCGGCAATGTGTTGACGCTGACGCTGACCCGCCGTTCCTTGCCGCTGGTGCCCATCCTGGCCTGGAGCATGGGTTATGGCTCGGTGTTCCTGGTCGGCCTGTCGCTGGCCACCGGTACGGGACTGCACTTCGACTGGAGCCCGCGCTACCTCGGCAGCCTGCTGTACCTGGCGGTGCTGGGCTCGGTCACGGCCTTCATCGTCTACTTCAAGCTGGCCCAGCGTGAGGGCGCGGCCCGCGCGGCCCTGACTGGAGTGGTGATCCCGGTGATCGCGCTGACGATTTCGGCCTTGTTCGAGGGCTGGCGGCCCACGCTGCTGGCAGTGGCGGGCATGCTCTTGTGCCTGTCCAGCGTGTTCGTGGCTACGCGTCCCGCACGCGCCCTCGCGAGCTCTTGATCTCGCTGCGCTGGCTCTTGCCGGCCAGCCGCCGCTGCTGCGAGCCATAGGTCGGCTTGGTGGCGCGGCGCGCCTTGGGCGTGTGGGCCACGCTCTGCACCAGATCGACGAGGCGCTGCACGGCGTCCGCTCGGTTCTGCTCCTGACTGCGCGACTCCTGGGCCTTGATGACGACCACGCCTTCGCTGGTGATGCGCTGGTCGGAGAGCTTCAAGAGCCGTTCCTTGATCAGCGGCGGCAGCGTGGAGCGCTGGATGTCGAAGCGCAGGTGCACCGCGCTTGAGACCTTGTTGACGTTTTGTCCGCCGGGGCCGCTGGCGCGGATGGCGCTGAAGTCCAGCTCCCAGTCGGCCGGCGTCCAGTGCAGCAGCATGCCCAGCTCAGCCGTCAGCCCAGAGGCTCGACCGCCACCGGCACGCGCCGCGTGACCGCGCACATCAGCTCGTAGCCTATGGTGCCGGCGGCCCGGGCCACTTCGTCGATGGGCAAGACCTGGCCCTTGGGCCCCCGGCCCCACAGCGTGACCTCGCTACCCCAGCCGTTCTCGGGCAACTCGGAAAGGTCCACGGCCAGCATGTCCATGGAGACGCGGCCAATGGTGCGGGTGCGCCGTCCGTCAACCAGCACCGGCGTGCCGGTGCCGCAGTGGCGCGGGTAGCCGTCGGCATAGCCGCAGGCCACGATGCCGATGCGCATGGGCCGCTCGGCGGTGAAGCTGCTGCCGTAGCCGACGGTGTCGCCGGCTTGCAGGTTCTGGATGCCGATGATCCTGGAGCGCAGTGTCATGCCGGGCTTCAGGTCCCAGTCGGCCGGCTGGCGCTCGGGATAGTCCGGCACGCCACCGTAGGTCATGATGCCGGCGCGCACCCAGTCGCCGCCGGCGCGGGCCGCGTGGCGCAAGGTGGCCGCGCTGTTGCAGATGGAGCGTTCGCCCGGCAGGTCAGCGCAGGCGGCCTCGAAGGCGGCCAGCTGGTGGGCGATGCCGTCCTGGCCGAAACGCAGCGAGTCGGCGTCGGAGAAATGCGTCATCAGCGAGATCTCGTCGACCTGGGGCAGGGCGTTGAGGCGCGTCCAGGCCGCGCGGAAGGCGGCGGGCGTGAAGCCGAGGCGGTTCATGCCGCTGTTGAGCTTCAGGAAGACGCGGTGCGGCTCGTGCGTCTTGTGCATGGCCAGCCAGTCGATCTGCTGCTCGCAATGCACGGCATGCCAGAGGTGCAGGCGCGAGCAGAGCTCGAGGTCGCGGGTCTCGAAGCAACCTTCCAGCAAGAGGATGGGGCCGCGCCAGCCGAGGTTGCGCACGCGCTGGGCCTCGTCCAGGTCGATCAGGGCGAAGCCGTCGGCGCCGCGCAGCGCCTCGAACACGTTCTCGATGCCATGGCCGTAGGCATTGGCCTTGACCACGGCCCAGACCCGGGCGTCCGGCGCGGCGGCACGGGCGCGGGCCAGGTTGTGGGCGAGGGCAGGCTGGTGGATGAGGGCTTCTATCGGGCGGGGCATGGCTTCAATTGTGTCACCGGGGTCGTGGTGTCCTACTGGGGCAGCCGGCTCCAAGGCCCCCGCCTGTCTGCGGGGCTGTGAGGTGTCCCACCTAAGGGGGGCGTGCTATAAACCCGCTGCTGTGCGAGCCGCCAAGAGCGCGCCGCCGGTGACCGATGTGATCGAGAGAGCTTGTGCCCACCGGGTGCAGGGCAGACCCCCGCAGTTATCGATGGGTACATGAAAAAAGGCTTCTACACCATCATGTCAGCGCAGTTCTTCAGCTCGCTGGCTGATCAGGCATTGCTGGTCGGAGCCATCGAACTGCTGAAGAGCACCCAGGCACCGGCCTGGCAGATCCCCGCTCTGGGGCCGATGTTCGCGCTGTTCTATGTGTTGCTGGCGCCCTTCGTCGGCGCCTTCGCCGACGCCGTGCCCAAGGGCAAGGTGATGTTCTATTCGAACACCATCAAGGTGGCGGGCTGCTTGATGATGCTGATGGGCATGCACCCGCTGCTGGCCTATTCGGTCGTGGGTCTTGGCGCTGCGGCCTACTCGCCGGCCAAGTACGGCATCCTCACCGAACTGCTGCCGCCCTCGCAGCTGGTCAAGGCCAATGGCTGGATCGAGGGCCTGACCATCGCGTCCATCATCCTCGGCATCCTGCTCGGCGGCCAACTGGTCGGCCCCAAGCTCGCGCCCATGCTGCTGAGCTTCGACCTGCCCTTCATCGATACCGGCATCGACACGCCGCCCGAAGCCGCCATCTGCAGCCTTGTCGCCCTGTACCTGCTGGCGGCGATCTTCAATCTCTACATCCCCCGCACCAGCACGCCACTGCAGCCGCTCTCGGGCAGCCCGCTGGAACTGGTGCGCGACTTCGCGTCCTGCAACTCGCGCCTGTGGCAGGACAAGCTGGGCCAGATCTCGCTGGCCACGACCACCCTGTTCTGGGGTGTGTCGGGCAATCTGCGCATCATCCTGTTCCCCTGGGCCGCAGCCGCGTTGGGCTACAGCACGACGCAGGCCTCCAACCTCGGCGGCGTGGTCGCCATCGGCACGGCGGCCGGTGCCGTCGTGGCCTCGATCTACATGCGGCTCGACAAAGCCACCTCGGTGATCCCGCTGGGCATCGCCATGGGCCTGCTGGTGATGGGCCTGAACGTGGCGACCAACATCTGGGTGGCCGTGCCCTTCCTGATCTTCCTGGGCCTGGTGGGCGGTTACCTGGTCGTGCCCATGAATGCGCTGCTGCAGCATCGCGGCCACAACCTGATGGGCGCCGGCCGTTCGATCGCCGTGCAGAACTTCAACGAGCAGGCCTGCATCCTGGCCCTCGGCGCGCTCTACACCGGCATGACCAAGGGCGGCATGTCGGCCTTCGCGGCCATCGCCGTGTTCGGCCTGATCGTGGCCGGCACCATGTGGCTGATCCGCCGCTGGCACATCAACAACTGCGCCAGGCATCCGCAAGAGCTGGCGCGGCTGATGGCGCTGGCGCGCAGCGACGGCGGGCACTGAGGCGGGACCGAGTCAAGTGCCTGCGCACTTGGCGACGCCCGCTGAAGGCCTTGCCGCCTGCATGCGGCAAGGCTGCGCTCCAACAAGAAGACCGCCTCCAGGGCGGTCTTTTGCTTGGTGGGCTGGTTGCCCTCGTTCAGCTGGCCGACGAGCCGCGCCGTCCCGGCGCCGGCGGCGGCTTGTTGAACACCAGGTCGATGGCGTCCGACCAGGCGCGGGCGATCTTGAAGCTGCCGCTGTGGTTCAGGTGGATCTCGTTGTGCCAGTCGCCGCTGACGCCGCTGGAGCCCGGCGTGGCCAGGGCCAGCGGCACGGCCGTGCTGTCGAACACGTGCAGGCCGGGGAAGTTCTCCTTGTCGGCCGCCAGGCTCTTCAGCAACTGGGCCAGGTGCATCACCATCAGGCGGCTGACGGCCAGCCAGTCGGCATTGGGCACGGCATAGGCCTTCAGCGTCGGGTAGAGCCAGGGGCCCCGGCCATCGGCGGCTGCTGCGGGTCGAGGCAAGGGCACGGCATAGCAATGCAGGAACACCGGTTTGCCGGCGCTCGGGCCCTGCTCGCGCAGCGTCAGCAGATGGCGCAAATTCGTCTTCACGTACTCGGCGAAGGTGGTCCAGCCCGGCTCGGAGAAATAGCGGCCCACGCCGGCCGAGGGCGGACCCCATTCGGTCTGGCGGCGCAGCAGCCGCTTCTCCAGCGGCACCGGCGTGCCGTCTTCCAGATGGGCGGGGGTCTGGGCGGCCGCGATCACGTCATTGCCGCCTATGGACAGCAGGATGCCGTCCCAGGCCGGCGCATCGGCGGCGGTCAAGAGGCGCACGAACTCGGGCGCCGATTCCAGGTCGACCATGTGGGACAACGCGTCGCCGCTACCGGCGCAGTTCAGCGCCGCGGCCGGTTGCTTGAACATCAGCTCCTGCAGCAGGCTGCCATGGGCCTGGGCGGCCGCCACGGAGAACCAGGAGTCGCCTTGCGCCAGGAGGCGCCAGCGGTAGCCCTCAAGCAGGGCAGGTTTGGAGCGCAAATCGTCGGGCGAGAAACAGGCCAGGTGATCCAAGAGCGGGCTCCATATCGCAAAACTATCGAGATTGGGCGGGGGATTGCACGGCGCCCCGATTGGAAGGCTTCGTCCCTCCGGCGCGCCAGGGGTAAAAACCCTGGCGCATGTTGTCTGGTCTGGCCCTGGTTTGCCAGAGCCTCGTGGGGGGGACAAGACCCAAGTGTTGTGGCCGCCCAACCCGGGCTAGCATCGCTCCTTCATTCACAGGAAGCAGCCCATGGCTCAGAGCGTCTACGACTTCCAGGCCCTGTCGATCGAGGGCAAGCCGGCCGACCTTGCGAGCCAGCGCGGCCGCGTGATCCTCATCGTCAACACGGCCAGCGCCTGCGGCTTCACGCCGCAGTTCAAGGGGCTGGAGCAGCTCTGGAAAGACTATGCAGCGCGCGGCCTCGTCGTGATCGGCTTCCCGAGCAACGAGTTCGGCGGCCAGGATCCTGGCAGCAACGAGGAGATCTCGTCCTTTTGCGAGCTGAACTACGGTGTCTCGTTCCCGATGATGTCCAAGGTCAAGGTGAACGGCAAAGACGCCCATCCGCTGTGGCAATGGCTCAAGGGCGAGAAGCCCGGCATCCTCGGCACGCAGGCGATCAAATGGAACTTCACCAAGTTCCTGATCGGCCGCAATGGGCAGGTCATCAAGCGCTATGCGCCCAACGATGAGCCGGAGAAACTGAGGGCCGACATCGAGGCCGCGTTGGCTGGGTGAGCCCCCCGTCCAAGGCGTACCTTGGCCGGCCCCCCGAGGGGGCGGCGATGCTTGCCGGATTGACCGTCAAGCACATCGCCAAATGGGCCGGCTTGGGAGCGGCCCTGCGCTCGGCCCAAGAGGGCGCGATGGATCACTTGATCAGCCGAATCGCGAACGGATAGCGGTAGGTCTCGCCGTTGCTCGCCTTCACGGCGGCCACGATGCAGAGCACCAGGTTCACGAGGCCCACGATCCAGATCAAGAGGATGCCGATCAGCACCACCATCAGCAGGCCCGACACCATGTAGGCCAGGAAGATGGTCAGCTGGAAGTTCAGCGCTTCCTTGGCCTGGTCGGTCGAGAAGGCGCCATCGGCTTCGTTCTTCTTGATCAGGTAGATGATCAGCGGCGCCACCCAGCTGGTGAACAGACCGCCGATGTGGGCCAGGATCGCCATGGTGCGGTCGTTGCTGTTCGAGGCGGTGGTCGTGACGTCGTTCATGGCAGGAAACTCCCGATGTGTTGTTGGGCGGCAGTGTCCGACCCGAGGTGGCGGCCGTCATTGGCGCAAACCCGGGCCGTGCATGGTTC
Organism: Pelomonas sp. V22; assembly: GCF_030014915.1. GTDB lineage: Bacteria > Pseudomonadota > Gammaproteobacteria > Burkholderiales > Burkholderiaceae_C > JAUASW01. The sequence goes on along the minus strand of NZ_JAGIXS010000004.1, from coordinate 372,733 downwards.
CATGCCGGATCGGCACGCCTGTCGGTGGCTTTGATCGCTAGGCTGCGGCCATGAGCCTCACACCTGCCGAACAGTTTCGCCAGTTCGCCGAGCGCGAATGCCCGCATGACCCGCTGTACCAGGCGATCTGCCGCCAGGTGGCCACGTCGCCCGCCTTGCTGACTTTGTTGGACGAAGCGCCGCCCACCCAGCGCAAGCCGGTACTGCTGCTGGCGGCCTTGCATGAGCGCGTGCTGGCCGGCACGGACCATCCGCTGGTGGCCTACTACGCCAGCGTCGGTGGCACTCGGGCGCCCGATGCCGAGCTGCCGGCCCTGTTGCTGGATTTCGTCGCGCAGCAGCGCGAGTTCCTGCTGAACTCCTTGCGCAGCCGCAACACGCAGACCAACGAGATCGGCCGTTGCGCCGCGTTGTGGCCGGCGCTGCAGGCCATCGCCGCGCGCCGTGGCAACCCTGACCTTGCCCTGTTCGACTTCGGCAGCAGTGCCGGCCTGAACCTGGGCGTCGATGCCTATCGCTACGACTACGGCCGCTTCCAGCGCGGCGCGGCGGCAGAAACGGGCCGGCCGGTGATTCAGTGCGAATGGCGGGGTGAGGCCGCGCCACCTCCAGAGGCGAGTGGCTTCCGGCTGGTCGAACGGCTGGGCTCAGACCTTTCGCCCATCGATCTGCACGACGAACTCGCCGTGCGCTGGCTGCGCGCCTGCCTGTGGCCCAGCGAGCGCGAGCGTGCGGTGCGGCTGAACCAGGCCATCGCCCTGGCCCGGGCCGCCGGCCATCGCGTTCAGGCGTCCCGTGCGGGCCTGGACCTGCTGCGCGACTGGCTGAAGCAATTGCCGCCGGGCGTGCAGCCGGTGCTGTTCAACAGCTGGGTGCTCTTCTACTTCGACCGCGAGTCCTGGCAACGCCATGTCGAGGCCGTGGCGGCTCTCGTGCGGGAGCACGGCCTCGTCTGGCTGAATGCCGAGCTGCCGGCCCTGCATGCACCCGGACTGGCCCGGCCCGCCGTGCCACCGGACGAGGGCAGCGCCACACTCTGGAGCCTGCAATGGGCTGAGGCTGGAGAGCTGCGGCATGAAGCCCTGGCCTGGTCGCATCCGCATGGGCGCTGGCTGCAATGGCTCTTGCCCTGATTTGGCTCCCTGGATTGGCTCCCTATACTGCGGCCGCCGTGCGTTGATCGCACCAAGAACCGAGACCCGAGGAGGAGCCGCCATGCTCAAGACAAAGACCCGCTGCATTCTTGCCGCCGCGCTGCTGGCTGCCCCGCTGGCCAGCCAGGCCGATACCCTGTCCGAGCTGCGTGCCCAGTTGGCCAAGCCAGTTCTCAGCCCCTTGAAGGCCACGATCGAGGTCAAGTCGATCAACCGCAATGGCGAAGGCAAGGACCTGGAGGAGTCGGTGGGCGAGGCTTCGGTGCACGTTGAGGAAGGCCCGCAAGGCTTGCGCCTGGCCTTTGCCCGCGAGCTCCTGCAGAAGGCCGAGGCCGAAGAGCAGGCCAAGGCCGCCGATCCCAAGTCCAAGACGCCGGCTTCGAGCGGCATGAGCAGGCTATCGCCGGGATCGCTGCGCGAGCTGCTCAACCCGGCGAGTCGCTTGAGCCGCTTGCTGGATCGCGCCAAGCTCAAGGGCGAGAAGGCCGACAGCTGGCAAGGCAAACCGGCCACGCTCCTGAGCTTTGATCTTGAGAAGCCAAAGATGAGCGGCCAGTTTGCAGACGCCGTCAAGAAGTACGCCGCCACGCTGGAGCTGTGGGTCGGCCCGCAAGGCCTGCCGCTGGCGGCCAAGACCCGGGAGTCGTTGTCGGGCCGCGCCTTCCTCGTCTTCAGCTTCGAGCAGCAAAGTGAGGAGGAGCATCAATACGGCCTGCAGGCCGACCGCCTGGTGCTGCTCAAGAGCGAGTCACACAACCAGGGCTCGGGCACGATTGGCAGGAACGAGGGGCGCACGACGCTCGTGCTGAAGCCCCAGTCCTGATCTGCCTGAACCCGCTCAGGCGTAGATCTCGGCCTCGGGGTCGGTGACCTCGAGCTCGTAGCTGGCCGCCAGCATGGCCAGGCGGGCGATCACGCCATACATGTAGAAGCGGTTGGGCGCGTTGGAGCCCGGCTTCTCGCCCGGCTTGGGCAGCTGCGAGCTTTCAGCAAAGGCCAGCGGCACGAAGCTGGCGCCGGGGGCGTTCAGGTTCTCGTCGATGCCGCGCTCGGCGTGCACACGGTAGAAGCCGCCCACCACATAGCGGTCCATCATGTAGACCACCGGCTCAGCCACGGCATCGTTGACGCGCTCATTGGTCGGCACGCCCTCCTGGATGATGACCTCGGAGACCTCCTGGCCGTCCTTGATCACGCTCATCTTGTTGCGGGCCTTGCGGTTCAGTGCCTCCAGGTCCTTGGCGTCGCGCACGGTCATGATGCCCATGCCATAGGTGCCGGCATCGGCCTTGACGATGACGAAGGGCTTGTCCTGGATGCCGTATTCCTTGTATTTGCGGCGGATCTTGGTGAGCAGCGCGTCGGTCTGCGACTGCAGGGCCTCGATGCCGGTGCCGTCAGCGAAGTTCAGTTCGCCCGCGCCGGCGAACATCGGGTCGATCAGCCAGGGGTCCATGCCCAGCAGCTTGGCGAACTTCTTGGCCACGCCGCTGTAGGCAGTGAAGTGCTTGGTCTTGCGCCGCACGGCCCAGCCGGCATGCAGGGGCGGCAGCAGGTATTGCTCGTGCAGGTTCTCCAGCACGCTCGGGATGCCGGCCGAGAGGTCGTTGTTCAGCAGCACGGTGCAGGGGTCGAAGTCCTTCAGCATCACGCGGCCGCGGTTGCGCACCAGGGGCTCCACGGTCAGCGTGCTGCCGTCCGCCAGGTTCAGCTCGGTGGGTTCGGTGACGGTTTCGTCCAGTGTGCCGAGGCGCACATTCAGCCCGGCCTGCGTGAAGATGCGAACCAGCGTCGCGACGTTGCTCAGGTAGAAGGTGTTGCGCGTGTGCTTCTCGGGCACCAGCAAGAGGTTCTTGGCCTCGGGGCAGATCTTCTCAATGGCTGCCATGGCCGCCTGCACGGCCAGCGGCAGCATCTCGGGTGTCAGGTTGTTGAAGCCGCCGGGATAGAGGTTGGTGTCCACCGGCGCCAGCTTGAAGCCGGCGTTGCGCACGTCCACCGAGGTGTAGAAGGGCGGCGTGTGCTCCATCCACTCCAGGCGGAACCAGCGCTCGATGGCCGGCATCGACTCGAGGATGCGCTGCTCCAGCTCGTTGATCGGACCATTCAGGGCGGTGATGAGGTGGGGGACCATGGCGTGCGGCTTCTTCGAGCTGGGTGTCGGGGCATTCTAGGGACAGGGGAAGGTCGGGGCACAAGTCAGATAAACAAGACCCGGCCTTGGCGGGGCGATAGCGGCACGGCAAAAAAAAGAGCCGCCCGAAGGCGGCTCTGAAGTTCAGCAGAAAGCTTGTACTTATTTGGTGTAGGCCGTCTCGCCGTGCGAGCTGATGTCCAGGCCTTCGCGTTCCTCTTCCTCGCTCACGCGCAGGCCGATCACCAGGTCCACGACCTTGTAGGCGATCACCGAGACCACGCCCGACCAGACGATGGTCACGCCCACGGCCTTGGCCTGAGTCCAGACCTGGCTGGCGATGCTGTAGGCATCCGGAGCGATCATCGAGGCCGTGACCCAGTCGCCGACGGCGCTGGGGCCACCGAGGGCCGGCGAGTTGAACACGCCGGTCAGCAGGGCGCCGATGATGCCGCCAACGCCGTGGACACCGAACACGTCCAGCGAGTCGTCTGCACCCAGCAGCTTCTTCAGGCCGGTCACGCCCCACAGGCAGGCGAAGCCAGCGACGAAGCCGATCACCAGGGCACCGCCGATGCCGACGTTGCCGGCGGCCGGGGTGATGGCAACGAGGCCCGCCACCGCACCTGAGGCAGCACCCAGCATCGAGGCCTTGCCGCGATGCAGCGCTTCACCGATGGACCAGGCCAGCACCGCCGCAGCCGTGGCCACGAAGGTGTTGATGAAGGCCAGGGCGGCGAAGCCGTTGGCTTCCAGGGCGGAGCCGGCGTTGAAGCCGAACCAGCCCACCCACAGCAGCGAGGCACCGACCATGGTCAGCGTCAGGCTGTGCGGCGTGAAGGCTTCCTTGCCGTAGCCCACGCGCTTGCCGATCATGTACGCGCCGACCAGGCCGGCCACGGCGGCATTGATGTGCACCACGGTGCCGCCGGCGAAGTCCAGCGCGCCCCATTGCCAGATCAGGCCGGCCGTGCCGTTGACCTTGTCGACCACATCAGCAGCCGTGTAGGCATCCGGGCCCGCCCAGAACCAGACCATGTGGGCGATCGGCAGGTAGCTGAAGGTGAACCACAGGGCCAGGAACAGCAGCACGGCTGCGAACTTGGCGCGCTCGGCGAAGGCACCGACGATCAGGCAGGCGGTGATGCCGGCGAAGGTCGCCTGGAAGGCTGCGAACACGATCTCGGGGATGTAGACGCCCTTGCTGAAGGTGGCGGCGTTCGAGAAGGTGCCGGCGACGTTGTCCCAGATGCCCTTCATGAACAGCCGGTCCGTGCCCCCGATGAAGGCATTGCCCTCGGTGAACGCGAAGCTGTAGCCATACAGCACCCACAGCACGACGATCAGCGAGAACGCGACCATCACCTGCATCAGCACCGACAGCATGTTCTTGCTGCGCACCAGGCCGCCGTAGAACAGCGCGAGGCCGGGCACGGTCATCATGATGACCAGCAGGGTCGAGACCATCATCCAGGTCGTGTCGCCCTTGTTGGGCACGGGGGCTGGGGCTGCAGCGGCCGAGGCGGCTTCGGCCGGAGCAGAAGCAGCGGGGGCGGCGGGGGCGGCAGCCGATGCGGCGTCGACGACGGCGGCGGCCGAAGCGGCGACCGGGGCCGAGGCGGCCTGGTCCTGCGCCCAGGCGGCGGGCGCGAAGACCGCGGCGGCCAGGGCCAGGGAGGCGAGAAGTTTCTTCATCGTTTGTTCTCCAACGGGCTTTCGCTTGTTGTTAAAGAGCGTCCGTGCCGGTCTCGCCGGTGCGGATGCGGACCACCTGGTCCAGCGGCGACACGAAGATCTTGCCGTCGCCGATCTTGCCGGTGCGGGCCGAGGACTCGATGGCCTCGATCACCTGCTCGACCACGTCGTCGGCCACAGCTGCCTCGATCTTGACCTTGGGCAGGAAGTCGACGACGTACTCGGCGCCGCGGTACAGCTCGGTGTGGCCCTTCTGGCGGCCGAAGCCCTTGACCTCGGTGACGGTGAGGCCCTGCACGCCGATGGCGCTGAGAGCCTCGCGCACCTCGTCAAGCTTGAAGGGCTTGATGACGGCGGTGATCAGTTTCATGTTGCGCTACTCCTAACGAATGTCTCGTGTGGTGTTCTCAGAAGCTCTTCTTGACGGCGAGCACGATGCCGGCCTTGCCCAGGTTCCTGGACTTCGGGCCGCCGACATAAGCGTCGGTATCGGTGCCGATCAGCGTGCCGCTGACGACCAGGCCGCTGAAGTCCTTGGCCAGCGTCACGGCGTAGTCGTTGTAGGCATAGGCCGAGTTCTTCTTGACGCTCTGGTGGCCGATGTGCGGCGTCAGGGTCATGCCGTTGCCGAGGTCGAAGTTGGCGCTCAGGTCCAGGTAGACGCTGCCCTTGCTGTCGGCAAAGCCGAACAGGTTGCCGGTGCTGTACGAGGCCTTGGCCGTCACCACGCCGAGGGTCAGGGCGCCGTAGGCTTCCAGCGTGTTGGCGCTGGGGTGCAGCTTGTTGCTGGGGTAGTAGTACTGCAGCAGGCCCACGTCCACCGTCAGGTCCTTGGCCAGCTCGGTCTTGTAGCCGCCGTACAGGTCGAGCTCGACCTGGGCATCGCCGCCGCCGTCCTTGATCCACTTGATGGTCGAGCCCCAGGTGCCGATGTAGAAGCCGTTCGGCAGCGCGTAGTCCGCGCCGCCCTGCAGGGCCGGCTTCAGGCGGGTCTGCGAGACGCCGCGGTAGCGGTAGTCGGTCGTCACGCTGACGTTGAAGGACAGGGGATCGGCCGGTGCCGGTGCTTCTTCAGCCAGAACGGGCAGGGCGGTGGCCGAGAGGGCCAGGGCCAGGGCGGCGAATTGATGCTTCATGCTCGGTACTCCTTGAAGGGGATGGGAAGGAATGGCAAACGGACAATCGCTGCGGGTCTTGCAGCTTCCGTGCCAGCACCGGTTTGGCTCCTTTGTGACTGACGCCCCGGGGCCGGCACCGTTTCGTCGCCCCTTGGCGGCCCTTGCGGCGCACCACAATGGCCCATTTCCGGCCGTTGCGCCAGTCTGGTGCGCGCCCCACAAGCGTGCGGATGGCCTGGCTCCAGGGCTCATCCCAGCGGGTTAGCATCGCCCGCACCAAGCATGCGGAGGAATGCCTTTTGAGCTACGGATCTCGCGCCACCTTGCGGGTGGCGGCCGCCTTTTTTCTCTCCGGCTTCGCGGCCCTGGTCTACCAACTGGCCTGGCAGCGCCTGCTGTTCGTGGTCATCGGCGTGGACATCGAGTCGGTCACCATCGTGGTGTCGACCTTCATGCTGGGCCTCGGCCTCGGTGCCTTGCTCGGCGGCGCCCTGGCCGACCGCTGGCCCGGCCGCATCCTGCTGGCCTTCTGCCTGTTCGAAGGCGCGATTGCGGCCTATGGCCTGGTCAGCGTCGACCTGCTGCAGGCCTGCGCAGCCCTGTTCGCCGGCCTGGCGCGGCCCGCGGCGGCGGCGCTGAGCTTCGGCCTGTTGTTGCTGCCCACCGTCTGCATGGGGGCCACGCTGCCGATGCTGGTGGCCCATGCCTGGCGCAGCTCCGGCAATGTGGGCGTGTCCACCGGCACGCTGTACTTCATCAACACCCTGGGCGCCGCCACGGGCGCCCTGGCCATAGGCTTTTTGCTGCTGTACTGGCTGGACCTGCGCCAGGCCGTCTGGCTGGCCGCCGCGCTCAACGCGAGCGCCAGCCTGATCGTGGCCAGCGCCCTGCGTGGGAGGGCCGCCCAATGAGCATCCAGCCAAACAAGATGCGCCGGTTGGCCCTGTCGCTGTCCTTCAGCGTGGGCCTGCTTTCGTTGAGCCAGGAGATCCTTTGGGTGCGCTTGTTGGCTTTCGGTCAGCAGGGGCGGCCCCAGGCCTTCGCCATCGTGCTGACGGCCTTCCTGCTGGGCATTTCCGCCGGCGCCATCGTCGGGCGCCGCATCTGCGCCAGCAGCCCGAACCTGCTGGCCTCGGCGGCGCGTGTGCTGTGCTGGGCCGCCGCGCTGGACCTGATCGCGCTGCAGCTGATGGCGCCGCTGCTCGGCAACGAGCCCTGGCGCATGGCCGGCCTCGTGCTGATGATCGCGCTCACGGCGGGGGCCAAGGGCGTGCTGTTCCCCATCGTCCACCACCTGGGCTCGTCGGAGGCCGAAGCGGGCCTCGGGCGCTCGGTCTCCCATGTCTATCTTGCCAATGTGATGGGCTCGGCCCTCGGCCCGCTGATCACCGGCTTCTGGCTGCTGGACGTGCTGAGGGTCGAGAGCGTCTGGGCCCTTGTCGTCGGGGCAACGGCCTTGCTGGCCTGCCTGACGCTGGCGGCAGCGGCGCAGCGACGGGCCAGCTGGTTCCTCATGCCTGTGCTGCTGCTGGGGGTGGGCGCAGTCCTCACCTGGCAGCCACTGGCCGTCATCGACAAGGTTGCGGAGCCCGCGCAGGGTGATGTGCCGCTGACGCACCTGATCCAGAACAAGCACGGGATCCTGCACGTGGCCGGCAGGAATGGCGATGGCGGCGACATCACCTATGGCGGCAATGCCTACGACGGCCGCATCAACGTGGACATGGGCCGCAACTCCAACATGCTGGACCGTGCCTACCTGATGGCCGTGCTGCACAAGGCGCCGCGGCGGGTGCTGGTGATAGGCCTGTCCACCGGCGCCTGGACGGAAGCCATCCTTGGCTTCCCCGGCGTCGAGCAGGTCGATGTGGTCGAGATCAATCCCGGCTACCGCGAGCTGATCTCGCGTTATCCGGACGTCGCGCCGCTGCTGAGCGACCCGCGCGTGCATGTTCACATCGACGACGGCCGGCGCTGGCTGCGATCCCATCCGCAAGCGCGGTACGACCTGATCTTCCAGAACACCACCTTCCATTGGCGCGCCTACACCTCGCTGCTGCTGTCGCGCGAGTACCTGACGGAACTGCGCAGGCACCTGGCGCCCGGCGGCATCGCCGCGATGAACACCACCGACAGCCTGGATGCCTACGCCACCGCGATGAGCGTCTTCGGCCATGTGGTGCGTTACAGCAATTTCGCCTACATGAGTGATGTACCGCTGCAGCGCCGGCCCGATGCCGAAGCGGTCTTGCGTGCCTGCCTGACCGGGGGGCGACCCAGCTTCGCCGATGCCTTGTTTGCGCGGCCGGCCGTGGCCTGGCGCTTGTTGAACACCCCCCTCGTGCCGGCTGCCGAGCACCTGCGGAGCTCGCCACTGACGGAGCCCGGCGTGATCACCGACCTGAACATGCTCAACGAGTACCGCCATGGTCAGGCGCCGCTGTTCGGCGCCTTGCAGTTCATGCTGCCGCCCAATCGCTAGGGTGCGCTGCTAACCTGAAAGAGGCGCACCCATGTCCCTGGCCGTGATTCACAGCCGCGCGCTCGACGGCCTCGCTGCCGCGCCGGTCAGCGTCGAGGTGCACCTGGCCAACGGCCTGCCCAGCTTCACCCTGGTGGGCCTGGCCGACACCGAGGTCAAGGAAGCGCGTGAACGCGTGCGTGCCGCCCTGCAGAGCAGCGGCCTCAGCTTCCCGCACAACAAGCGCATCACCGTGAACCTGGCGCCGGCCGATCTGCCCAAGGAGGGCGCGCGCTTCGACCTGCCGATCGCCCTTGGCATCCTGGCGGCCAGCGGCCAGCTCGACGAAGCCCGGCTGGACGGCTTCGAATGCGCGGGGGAGTTGTCGTTGGCCGGCCAACTCCGGCCGGTGCGCGGCGCCCTGGCCATGGCCCTGGCCTTGCGCCGCGAGGGCTCGCAACGCCGGCTGCTCCTGCCCGAGGCCAGCGCGGCCGAGGCGGCCCTGGTGGATGGCGTGGAGGTGCGCCAGGCGGCCCATCTGCTCGACCTGGTGGCCTGCCTGCTGCCCGGCGCCGAGCAGGAGTTGCCGCGAGCCCAGGTCGACGCGAGGGCATCCACCTGGGCCGGGCCCGACCTGCTCGACATCAAGGGCCAGGCCGCGCCCAAGCGGGCGCTGGAGATTGCCGCCGCCGGCGAGCTGAGCCTTTTGCTGATCGGCCCGCCGGGCAGCGGCAAGTCCATGCTGGCTCAGCGCCTGCCCGGCCTGTTGCCGCCGCTGAGCGACGAGGAGGCGCTGGAGTCCGCCGCCGTGCTGAGCCTGGCCGGCAGCTTCGATCCGGCCTGCTGGGGCCAGCGTTCATTTCGGGCGCCGCACCACAGTGCCTCCAGCGTGGCCCTGGTTGGCGGCGGCTCGCCACCCCGGCCGGGCGAGATCTCGCTGGCCCAGCATGGCGTGCTCTTCCTCGACGAGTTTCCAGAGTTCCAGCGCCCCGCGCTCGAAGCCCTGCGTGAGCCGCTGGAGACCGGCCGCATCCTGATCTCGCGGGCCGCGCGTCAGGCCGAGTTTCCGGCCCGGTTTCAATTGGTGGCAGCGATGAATCCATGTCCTTGTGGCCACCACGGCAGCCAGGTGCAGGCCTGCCGCTGCAGCCCGGAGCAGGTGGTGCGCTACCAGGGCCGGCTCAGCGGCCCGCTGCTGGATCGCATCGACCTGCGGGTCGAGGTGCCCGCCGTGCCGCCCGCCGCGCTGGGCACCGGCCCCGATGGCGAGCGCAGCGCCAGCGTGGCGGCCCGGGTGGCAGAGGCGCGCGGCCGCGCGCTGCACCGTCAGGGCTGCAGCAATGCGAGGCTCGCGCCGCAAGCGCTCGATCAGCATGCTCGACTGGGCCCGGCCGAGGCCCGCTTTCTCGACAAGACTGCCACCAGCCTCGGCTGGTCGGCACGCAGCTACCACCGCGTGCTGCGCGTGGCGCTTACCGTGGCCGATCTGGCCGGCGCGGCCGCGATCACCACCACCCATCTGGCCGAGGCCGTGCAGCTGCGGCGCGGCTTTCCTTCCGCCTGAAACACGATGACCCCCGACTCCCTGCTCTTCGTTCCCGCCATCGAGGCGCTGGCGCCCGCCACGCCCGAGGCCTGGTGCTTTGCCTTCGTCGAGGGCCAGATGCTCTTGCTGGAGGGCCAGGTCTTGCGTGCCATCGCGCCGCCGTCGGCTCGCCTGCGCCTCTACCTCGGCCGCCTTGGCGTGCACGATTGCTGGGCCCTGCGCCTGGACGAGGTGCCCATGGGCTGGCAGGCCCATCCGCTGCGCGCGGCGATGCGCGCCTTGCCCGACCCCTTGATGGCCCTGGCTTCGCGCGCTGCCCAGTTGCTGGAATGGGACCGCGCCCATGCCTTCTGCGGCGTCTGCGGCACGCCGACCGAGCCCCTGCCGGGCGAGCGTGCGCGGCGCTGCCCGGCCTGCTCGCACATCGTCTATCCGCGCATCAGCCCGGCCATGATGGCCCTGGTCTGGCGCGGCCGCGAGCTGCTGCTGGCCCGCTCACCGGGCTTCACCACCGGCGCCTACAGCGCGCTGGCCGGTTTCGTGGAAGCGGGCGAATCGCTGGAGGAATGCCTGCACCGCGAGGTGATGGAAGAGGTGGGCCTGCGGGTGCAGAACCTGCGCTACTACGGCAGCCAGAGCTGGCCCTTCCCGCACAGCCTGATGGTGGCTTACACGGCCGAATGGGCCGGCGGTGAGATCGTGCCGCAGCCGGGCGAGATCGAGGATGCGCAGTGGTTCGATGTCAATGAGCTGCCCCAGGTGCCGCCGCGCTTCAGCATCTCGGGGCATTTGATCGAAGACACGGCCGCCTGGTTGCGCAGCCGCAGCGCCTAGCGCTCCTCAGCGCCGCAGCAGCTGCCCTTCACGGAGCTCGACCACATCGCCCGCCTGCAGGTTGGGGTTGCTGGCCTGCTCGCGCGTCTGCATGCGGCCGTCTTCGCCTTGCAGCTTGATGACCCAGACCTTGTGCGTGTTGCGGCGCTTCTCGATCTCGTTGCCGGCGTAGCCACCGGCCACAGCGCCGCCCACGGTGGCAATCTTCTTGCCATTGCCGCCGCCGATCTGGCTGCCCAGCAGGCCGCCGATCACCGCGCCACCGACCACGCCGACACCGCTGGTCTTGGCCGTGCGCTCCTCGGTGCGCAGCTCCACAACGCGCAGGCAGCCCTTGCACAGCTCGGCCTTGGCCTGCGTGGCGGCGGGTTTGGCTGCGGTGGGCTTGGCGTCGTCTGCCGCCGCTTGCTGGGCTGGCGGCGCGCTGCTGCCGTTGTTCATCTTGCCCAGGGCAAAGGCGCCGCCGAGCAGGCAGCCGGCAATGGCGACGGAGGCAATGGTCTGGCTGGCGTTGAGGGGGAACTTCATGGGAATGCCTCGCTGATTCAGGAATACGGCCGAAAGCTTGGCACCAAGCCCGTGCAGAACGCGTCACCAGGGGTTTGCAGGTGCAAGCGGATGTGACGTGGTGGCGTCGCCACCACGGCGCCCGCTGTCATCGGGCTCACACATTGGCTCCACAGAATCGCCGGCTTTGCATCAGCGGCTGCCCGGTGAGGGCGGTGCATCCATCATGAAGTCGACCTCCCTGCACCAGCCCTTCCAACTGAGCGTCCTCACGCTGGCCCTGGCCGCCAGCCTGAACAGCCAGGCCCAATCGACCAGCTCAGCGGAGGCGCCCAAGCCGGCCAGCCTGGCCACCGTGGTGGTCACCGGCCAGGCGGCCAGCCTGCGCAAGGCCTTGTCCACGCAGGAAGCAGCGAACAACATCCTCAGCGTCATCAGTGCCGACGACATCGGTGCCCTGCCCGACATCAATGCCGCCGAGGCGCTGGCCCGCATGCCGGGCCTGTCGGTGCAGCGCGACCAGGGCGAGGGCCGCTACATCACGGTGCGCGGCTTGGGCCCGGACCTCAATGCGGTGACCATCAACGGCGCCCTGGTGCCGGCGCCGGAGAACGGCCGCCGTGGCGTCTCGCTGGACGTGCTGCCCTCGGGCCTGATCCGCTCGCTCGAGGTCAGCAAGACCCTGACGCCCGACATGGATGCCAACTCGCTCGGTGGCACGGTGGAGGTGAAGACTTTGTCGGCCTTCGACCTGCCGGGTCAGCTCTTGAGCGTCAATGGCGGTGCCGGCTACGACACGCTGTCCGGCCGCACCAATCCCTTCGGCGGCCTGCTGTGGGCCGACCGCTTCATGGGCGGCAAGCTGGGCCTGGCCCTGGGTGCAGGCGCCGAGAAGCGCAAGTTCGCGTCCGACGATGAAGAGACCGGCGGCAGCTGGTCTGCCGGCAAGCTCACCACGGTGGAGCTGCGCGACTACCAGCCGGTGCGCGAGCGCAAGGCCTTGGCCTTGAACCTGGAGTTCCGCCCCGAGGCCGGCCAGACGCTGTACGCCAAGACCTTCTGGAGTGCCTTCAGCGACGACGAGATCCGTGACCGCCTGACGCTCAGCAACATCACCGGCGGCTCGGCCGCCGAGGGCGCCACCTTCACGGCCCGCGCCGAGCGCCGCCTGCGCCAGCGCAAGTACACGCGCGACATCAAGTCGCTGGTGCTGGGCGGCAGCACGCCCATCGAGAACTGGAAGCTCGATGCGCGCCTCGGCTTCAGCTCGGCCAACGAAGACCAGCCCGACGCGCTGAACGACGTGCAGTTCCGCCAGAACGGCCTGGCAGGTCTCTCCTTCACCGGCACCGAGCTGCCGCAGCTGAGCGGCCCCACCAAGCTCTACGACGCGACGCTCTACAACCTCAACGCCATCACCTTCCAGTCGCGACTGAGCAAGGACCGCGAGCACCACGGCAAGTTTGACCTGAGCCGCAAGTTCGCCATCGGCAGCGAGATCGATGCCACGCTCAAGTTTGGCGCCAAGGCCAGCCGCCGCCAGAAGAGCAACGACACCGACCAATGGGCCTTCAACAGCGCCTCGGCCACCAGCCCCAACTACTGGGGCGCGGGCCCGACCACCCTGGCCGGCTTCACGAGCGGCAACGAGGTCGATTTCCCGCAGCGCATCGGCCTGGCGATTGATCCCGCCCTGGTGCGCGCCCGCGTGCAGGGCCTGAGCCGCGCGGCCGCCACCAGCGTTTCGGCCTCGACCGTCAACGACTGGACCATGCACGAGGACATCGATGCGGCCTATGCCCAGCTGTCGCTGGACATGGACCAGTGGAATGTGCTCGTGGGCCTGCGTGACGAGCGCACCTCGTTCTCGGCCGTTGGCAGCCAGCTCTCGCCCAGCAACGTGGTCACGCCGCGCAGCAGCGAGCGCAGCTATTCCAACCTGCTGCCCAACCTGCAGCTGCGCAACAACCTCGACGCCAGCACCAGCCTGCGCGCCGCATTGACCAAGGCCGTGGTGCGGGCCAACTTCAGCCAGCTGGCGCCCGGCGTGGCCTTGAGCAGCCCGACCGAAGCGACCATCGGCAACCCCGACCTGAAACCGCTGACCGCAACCAACCTCGACCTCGGCATCGAGCGCGTGCTGGGCAAGGACGGCGTGCTCTCGGCCTATGTGTTCAGCAAGCACATCAAGGACTACACCTACACCACCAACCTGGCCGGCACCGGCCAATGGGCGGCCTACACCAGCGCCCTCAGCGCCGTGAACGGCGACAAGGCCAAGGTCCATGGCGTGGAGCTGGCCTACGCTCAGCCGCTGCGCATGCTGCCGGGCTGGGCCAGCGGGCTGATTGTTGGCGCCAATGCCACCTTCGCCTCGTCCAGCACGCGTCTAGCCCGCTTCGACAAGGCGAGCAGCACCCAGCTCTCGCGCGAGCTGGCCTTGCCCGGCCAGTCGGACCGCGTGATCAACCTGATGCTGGGCTATGAATCGGGGCCCTTGAGCCTGCGCCTGGCCTCCAACACCAAGTCGCGCTACCTGCTGCAGACCGGCGCCGATGTGGTCGATGCCAATGGCGACGTCTGGGTCGATGGCCAGACCCAGCTGGACTTCTCGCTGCGCTATCAGATCAGCAAGAGCCTGCAGCTCGGCTTCGAGGCCACCAACCTCAACAAGGAGAAGTACTACACCTACCAGGGCAGCAAGCCCTACAACGCGCAGAACGAGCAGTACGGCCGCGGTTATCGTGTGACGCTGACTTTCAGCCAGTTCTGATCTCCATGCGCCACGTTCCCTTGCTGATGCTTGCCCTGCTGGTTTCGCCGCCAGCCGGGGCCGAGGGCCACTACAGCTCGAAGACGCCTTACCAGCCGCTGCAATCCAGCAGCAGCTACGAGGCCGCACCGGCCGGGTACGAGCCGGTGCAGACGCAGATCGTGGCCCGCCACGGTTCGCGCGGCATGACCGGCGCCAAGGCCGAGCAGCAGCTCTTGAAGCTGTGGCAGCAGGCGCAGCAGCAGGACGCATTGACGCCGCTGGGCCGCGAGCTCGGGCCCGATCTGGAGCGGCTCAACGCTGCCCATGCCAAGCTCGGCTACGGCAATCTCTCGCAGATTGGCATTGAGGAGCATCGGCAGCTGGCCCGCCGCCTGGCGGCGCGGCTGCCAGCCCTGTTCAAGCGCCTGGCCGCCCAGCCGGGCAGCGTACAAGTGCTGAACTCGGGCGTGGACCGCGCGCGCGACAGCGCGGCCTCGTTCAGCGAATCACTGGGTGCGGCCGTGCCGGGCCTTGTCCTGGCGGAGCCGCAGGTCGACCGCTTCACGCTGTACTTCCACAAGCTGAATGCCAAGAGCGACACGCTGACCAACCCGCAGGATCCGCGCTGGGCGGTCTTCCGCCACAGCCAGGCCTACCAGGCCCATCAGCGCAGCCCTGAGCTCTCGAGCCGGTTGGCTGCGATCAAGGCCGACCCGCGTCTCGCCGCTGCCGCTGAGCGCACGCTGGCTGCGCTGTTCAAGCCGGCCTTCCTCGCTCAGCAGCAGCTGATGAAGCCACTCGATGCCTTGTTCGCTTTGTCCGATGTCTACGAGATTGCGCCGGGCCTGCAGCGCGAGCTGGGCTTCAGCTTCGACCGCTACCTGCCTGAAGACGTGGCTGTGCTGCTGGAAGAGGCGAACGACGCCGAGGACTTCTATGTGAAGGGGCCCGGCACGCGCGAGCAAGACGCCGTCAGCTACGCGATGGCCGAGGGCTTGCTCGCCGATTTCCTTGCCGCCGCCGAACGCCGCGACACGGCGCGCCTGCGCTTCACCCATGCCGAGATCCTGATGCCCTTCGTGACCCTGCTGGGCATCCAGGGCCTGTCCGAACCGCTGCCGGCGGCCCAGGCCTACAGCCATGCCAGCAGCCGCTGGCGCGCCCGGGATGCCGCGCCCTATGCGGCCAATGTGCAGTGGGACAGCTTCCGCAATGCCGAGGGCCGCGTGCTGGTGCGCATGCTGCTGAACGAGAAAGAGACCGACTTCAAGCCGAGCTGTGGCGCCGCCCGGCAGGCGCCGGGTAGTCACTTCTATGAGCTGAGCGGGCTGAAGGCCTGCTACGCAGCCAAGCCTTAGCCCAGCAACGGTGCCAGCGCGCGCTCGGCGGCGCGCTTGTCGAGTGCCATGCGCTCGGCCCAGTCCTGCACCTGGTCGTCGCCGATGCGGCCCACGTTGAAGTAGCTCGCCTCCGGGTGGGCCATGTAGAAGCCCGAGACGCTGGCGGCCGGCGTCATGGCCATGCTGTCGGTGAGGCCCATGCCGATCTCTTCCGGCGTCAGCACGCGGAACATCTCGGCCTTGACCAGGTGGTCCGGGCAGGCCGGGTAGCCGGGGGCCGGGCGGATGCCGCGGTATTTCTCGGCGATCAGGTCTTCGTTGGACAGCGCCTCGTCGGACGCATAGGCCCAGAACTCGGTGCGCACGCGCTGGTGCAGGCGTTCGGCCAGGGCTTCGGCCAGGCGGTCGGCCAGGGCCTTGAGCATGATGGCCGAGTAGTCGTCATGGTCGGCCAGGAACTGGGCTTCCTTCTTGTCGCAGCCGATACCGGCCGTGACGGCGAACAGGCCGATGTAGTCGGGCACGCCGCCCTTCGCGGCGATGTAGTCGGCGAGGCAGCGGTTCGGGCGTATCTCGCCATCGACCACTGGGCGTTCGCTCTGCATGCGCAGGCCGCGCCAGGTCATCAGGACCTCGCTGCGGCTTTCGTCCTTGTAGATCTCGATGTCGTCATCGTTCACCTGCGCGGCCGGGTAGAGTCCCAACACCGCATTGGCGGTCAGCCAGCGGCCTTCGATCAGGCGCTGCAGCATGCGCTTGCCATCGCTGAAAACGCGCTGCGCTTCGCTGCCGACGATCTCGTCCTTCAGGATGGCGGGGAAGGGGCCGGCCAGGTCCCAGGTCTGGAAGAACGGGCCCCAGTCGATGTGCTGGGCCAGCTCGGCCAGGTCGTAGTTCTTGAACACACGGCGGCCGATGAACTTCGGTGCCGGCGGCTGATAGCTGGCCCAGTCGACCTTGGTCTTGTTGGCGCGCGCGGCGGCCAGCGTCACCAGCGGCGTCTGCTTCTTGTTGGCGTGCAGCTCGCGGACCTTGTCGTAGTCGGCCTTCAGCTCGTCGATGAAGCGCGTGGCGCGTTCGTCGCTCAAGAGTTCGGTGCAGACGCCCACCGAGCGCGAAGCATCGGGCACATAGACGACTGGGCCTTCGTAATGCGGCGAGATCTTCACGGCCGTGTGCACGCGGCTGCAGGTGGCGCCGCCGATCAGGAGCGGGATCTTCTTGACGCGGAAATAGTCATCGCGCTGCATCTCGGCCGCCACATGCTGCATCTCTTCGAGGCTCGGGGTGATCAGGCCGGAGAGGCCGATGATGTCGGCGCCCTCGACCTTGGCCTTGGCGAGGATGTCCTGGCACGGGACCATCACGCCCATGTTGACCACCTCGTAGTTGTTGCACTGCAGGACCACCGTGACGATGTTCTTGCCGATGTCGTGCACGTCGCCCTTGACGGTGGCGATGACTATCTTGCCCTTGGGCTTCACATCGCCACCGGCCGCTTCCAGCTGGCGCTTTTCTTCCTCGATGTAGGGGATCAGGTGGGCCACGGCGGACTTCATCACCCGCGCGCTCTTCACCACTTGCGGCAGGAACATCTTGCCCTGGCCGAACAGGTCGCCCACGATGTTCATGCCGGCCATCAGCGGGCCTTCGATCACGTGCAGCGGCCGGCCGCCGCTGGCCTTGATGGCCTGCCAGGCTTCCTCGGTGTCGTCGGTGATGAAGTCGGTGATGCCGTGTACCAGCGCATGCGAGAGCCGCGCGTTCACGTCGCCGGCACGCCAGGCGAGGCGGGCCGAGTCATCCTTGGCCGCACCCTTGGCGCTCTCGGCCACTTCGATCAGGCGCTCGCCGCTGTCCGGGCGGCGGTTCAAGACCACGTCTTCCACGCGCTCGCGCAGCACCGGATCCAGGTCGTCGTACACGCCGACCATGCCGGCGTTGACGATGCCCATGTCCATGCCGGCCTTGATGGCGTGGTAGAGGAAGACCGTGTGGATGGCCTCGCGCACCGGGTCATTGCCGCGGAAGCTGAAGGAGACGTTCGACACGCCACCGCTCACCTTGGCGCCCGGCAGGTTTTCCTTGATCCAGCGCGTGGCATTGATGAAGTCGACCGCGTAGTTGTCGTGCTCCTCGATGCCGGTGGCGATGGCGAAGATATTGGGGTCGAAGATGATGTCCTCGGGGTCGAAACCAACTTCGTCCACGAGGATCTTGTAGGCGCGCTCGCAGATCTCGATCTTGCGCTCGAACGTGTCGGCCTGGCCCTTTTCGTCGAAGGCCATCACCACGGCGGCGGCGCCGTAGCGGCGCACCAGGTTGGCCTGGCGGCGGAACTCGGCCTCGCCTTCCTTCATCGAGATCGAGTTGACGATGCCCTTGCCCTGGATGCACTTGAGCCCTGCCTCGATCACCTCCCACTTGGACGAGTCGATCATGATCGGCACGCGGGCGATCTCGGGCTCGGAGGCGATCAGGTTCAGGAAGCGCACCATGGCGGCCTTGCTGTCCAGCATGGCCTCGTCCATGTTCACGTCGATCACCTGCGCACCGTTCTCCACCTGCTGGCGGGCCACGGCCAGCGCTTCCTCGAACTGGCCGGCCAGGATCATGCGGGCGAAGGCCTTGGAGCCGGTGACGTTGGTGCGCTCGCCGATGTTGACGAACAGGCTGCCTTCGCCGATCAGCACCGGCTCAAGCCCGGAGAGCTTCATCGGTGCGGGGCGGGGGGCGGTGGATGCGGTCATGGCGGCCTCGGGCAACATCAGGGCGGGCCGCGCACTCACCGCGGCCCCAGGGTCTACAGGGTTCGGTGAGCGTCGTTTGGAGACGGCCGCTTGACTGGCGAGCCGTCCGGTCCAAGCCTGGCGGCGGGCTCCCTAGGGTAGCCCCTCGTCGCAACGCTCCTCGGACCGTGCGGGATTTTACGCGCAGGGCTTCAGCCCTGGCCCGGCAAGGCCGACAATCCGACTTGGAAGCGAGCGCAAGCCCTTGGACCTCATCCCCATCCCACCGCATTCGATCCGCATCGGCCAGGTGCTGGGTTTCTCGCTGCGCGATTCAAGCGGCAAGCTGCTGTTCGCTTCCGGCCAGGTGCTGCCCAACACGCCGCTGGTGCACCTGCTGATCGAGCGGGGTGCCTTCGTGCTGGCGCACGAGACCAAGGAATACCAGAAGGCCCTCGCGCACAAGATGGACACGATGATGCACCAGGGCGCCACCCTGGGCAGCATCGCCGGCGCCAAGGCCGACTACCGGCCCGAGGCCATCGTCAAGCGCAGCCCGCCGAGCTTCAGCGACCAGGCAGCCTGGGCCGACCTGCTCTTGCATGTGCACAGCCTCTTGCGTGAGCCCAAGCCCGAGGACTTCGCCACCCGCTTCGAGCACCACTACCAGGAGATGATGGCGCGCGTGCAGCAGAACGCCGATGCGATGCTGATGCGCCTGGTCTTCGACGTGAGCCACGAATACCAGCAGTACAGCGCCAAGCATGGCCTGCTGTGCCTGCTGCTGGCCGAGCTCTGCTGCCGCCACATGGGCTGGCGCGAGGAGTGGCGGGCCTCGCTGACCCGCGCGGCCCTGAGCATGAACATCGCGATCAGCGAGTTGCAGGACCGGCTCTGTGCCCGCGACGATGCGCTCACCGACGCCCAGCGCGACGAGGTGCGCCAGCGCGCCGCCACTGCGCCGCAGCTGCTGCGCACCCTGGGCATCCAGGACGAACTCTGGTTGCAGACGCTGATGCTGCGCCACGAGGCCGGCCCGGGCCCGCTGGCCGGTCGCGGTGGCGCCGAGCAGCTGGCGCGCATGCTGCGCCGCATCGACATCTTTGCCGCCCGACTCTCGCCGCGCCGCTCACGCAAGGCCATGTCGGCCGCAGCGGCGGCGCGTGCGGTCTACCTGGATGAATTGCAAAAGCCCGACGAAGCTGGCGCCGCCCTGATCAAGGCCGTGGGCCTTTATCCACCGGGCAGCCTGGTGCGCCTGGCCAACAACGAGATGGGCGTGGTGGCCAAGCGCGGCCACAGCGCCAACGAGCCACTGGTGGCTGCGCTGATCGGCAAGAGTGGCAACCCGCTTTCCGAACCGGTGCCGCGCGACACGCGGTTGGCTGCGCAGGCGGTGGCGGCGAGCTTGGCGCCGCATGAGCTGAAGCTGCTCGTCAACATGGAGCGGTTGCTGAAGCTCTATTGAGCTTCAGCAAAGTTCAGGCCTCGACCAACTCGCTGAAAAACTTCTGCCCGCTGAGGCGTGGTTTGTAGGCCGAAACCTTGGCCGCAATCGCCGCGATATGCCCCGGCGTCGTGCCGCAGCAGCCGCCGGCGATGTTGAGGAAGCCGCTCTTGGCGAACTCTTCCATCAATCGGCCAGTCACGTCCGGCGTTTCGTCGAAGCCGGTGTCGCTCATCGGGTTGGGCAGGCCGGCATTCGGATAGCAGCTGATGGCCGTCGAACCGGCCACCTTGGCCAGCTCCTCGATGTAGGGCCGCATCAGCGTGGCACCGAGGGCGCAGTTCAGGCCGATGGCCAGCGGCTTGGCATGACGCACCGAGTGCCAGAAGGCGGTGACCGTCTGGCCCGAGAGGATGCGGCCGGACGCGTCCGTCACCGTGCCGGAGATGATGACCGGCAGGCGCTCGCCCGTGTCTTCCATCAGCTCGTCCAGCGCGAAGATGGCGGCCTTGGCGTTCAGCGTGTCGAAGATGGTCTCCACGAGGAACAGGTCGACCCCGCCTTCCAGCAAGCCCTTGGCCTGCTCGTAGTAGGCCGCACGCAGGGTGTCGAAATCGACATTGCGGGCGCCGGGGTCATTCACGTCCGGGCTGATGGACGCGGTGCGTGGCGTGGGGCCGAGGGCGCCGGCGGCGAAGCGGGGCTTGTCGGGCGTCGAGTACTTGTCGCAGGCGGCGCGGGCGAGCTTGGCGGCGGCCACGTTCATTTCGTAGGCGTACTCGCCGAGCTCGTAGTCTTCCTGCGCCACCGTGGTGGTGCCGAAGGTGTTGGTCTCGATGATGTCGGCGCCAGCGGCCAGGTACTGCTCGTGGATCTCGCTGATGACCTCGGGCTTGGTCAGCACCAGCAGGTCGTTGTTGCCCTTCAGGTCCTTGTGATGCTCGGCAAATCGCTCACCGCGGTAGTCGGCCTCACCGAGCTTGTAGCGCTGGATCATCGTGCCCATGGCGCCGTCGAGGATGGCGATCCGTTGTTGCAGAATGTCCGGCAGCTGGGCGCCGCGCGTGTAGCGGATGGAAGAGGCGTCGTTCATGCCCCGATTGTAGGAACACAGGCCAAAGACCCCATGAAGCACCTGCTGCCCAAGGATGCGCACGCCTATCTGCAGGAACGACCGCAGGCGCTGTTCCTCGACATCCGCATGGAGCTGGAATACCTCTACGTGGGCCATCCGCCCGGCGTGGTGCACCTGGCCTGGTACGAGTACCCCGAGATGCAGGCCGATGCGGCCCAGTTCGTCGCCCAGGTGAGGCGCGAGGTCGATGGCCAGTTGGACCGGCCGGTGGTGCTGATCTGCCGCTCAGGCCAGCGCACGCTGACGGCCGGCGAGGCCCTGGAGGCCGCCGGCTTCAGCGAGGTGGTCAATGTCGTGCATGGCTTCGAGGGTGAGCTCGACGCCAATTTTCAGCGCGGCCGCCTCAGCGGCTGGCGTTTCGACGGCCTGCCTTGGGAGCAGATGTAGGGCCGTTGCCGGGCTTGCCGCCGGGGCGGCCACCGCCGCCTTCGCGGCGCGGCTGGCGGCGCAGGTCCGGGCGCGGCTCGCGCGCTTGCTGAGGTTCCATCGCCGGCCGCTCGGCCGCTTCACGCTTGGCGATCTCGAGGATGCCCGGCAGCTCTTCCGGGCTCAGGCCCTTCAGCACGCAGAAGTTGGCCTCGGTCAGCGTGGTGCGCTGGAAATCGCGCAGCAGCTGGGCGCGGTTCATGCGCTGCTGGTTTTCCAGCGCCTCGCGTTCCTGCTGCACGCCACGGCGGCGCTTCAGTTCCTCGCGGGCGGCCAGGCGGTGCTCTTCGAGCAGTTCGTCGCCGGCATTGCCGTCCAGGTCGTAGCGGTGCGTGGCCTTGCCCAGGGCGATCAGGTAGCCGGTGCTGCCGGTGTGGCGGCGCAGGAAGGCGGACAGCTGGGCCTTGGTGAACTTGCCCGGCGCGCGTTGCTGGATGTCGGCCTGGATGCGCAGCTTCAAGGGCTTCTGCATGCCGGTGAACAGGGCCGGGAACAACGCCTTCAGTTGCGAAGCCACCTCGGCCGGGCTCAGCGTGGGCGCTGCAGCCGCGCTCGCTTCAGGCGTCTGTTCGGCTGCCTCGTTGGCCTCGGGCGCCTCGCTGGCGGTGGCCTCGGGCAGGGGAGTGGTCTCGGTCATGAATGCAGGTCAGGCGCTGGCGCCGTTCGGTTCGGAAAGGGCCGTATTGTCCACGCAGCTCATGCGCTTGTGCCAGCCGTTCGTCCGATGGCGACTTGCGATGCACCCCAGCACTGCTAGCCTGCGGCCCTCAATCACAACACCTCTGAAGGAGAAGGAGCCATGTATTCCTCGTCATCGTCGTCGCGCTTCGGCGCCCTGCCCAAGATCGCTGTCGGCGTCGTCGCCGTGATCGTCCTGATCAGCATGATCAATCCGGTGCGCATCGTGCAGTCCGGGACGCGCGGCGTGATCACCACCTTCGGCAAGGTCGATCCCGAGCCGCTGGGCGAGGGCCTGCATTTCGTCATGCCCTTCGTGAACCGGGTCCACATGATCGATGTGCGCCTGCAGAAGAACGAGGGCAAGGGTGTGGCCGCTTCGAAAGACCTGCAGCAGGTGGCCGTCTCGGCGGCATTGAATTGGCGTCTGGACCCGGCCCTGGTGGCCCAAACCTACCAGGCCATCGGCAATGAAAACGCCGTGGCTTCCCGCGTGATCGAGCCTGCCGCGCAGGAATCGACCAAGGCGATCACTGCGCAGTACACGGCCGAGGAGCTGGTGACCAAGCGCACCGAAGTCAGCAGCAAGATCCGTGACGCGCTGGAGCAGCGCCTGAAGCGCCATGGCGTGATCGTGGACTCGCTGGCTGCAGTGAATTACGACTTCTCGGCCGTGTTCGACAAGGCGATTGAAGCCAAGGTCGAGGCCGAGCAGAAGAAGCTGACCGCCGAGCGTGACCTGGAGCGCATCAAGGTGGAAGCCGAGCAGGCGCTGGCCAAGGCGCGCGGCGAGGCCGAGTCGCTGAAGGCCAAGCGCCAGGAAGTGACGCCCGAACTGCTGCGCCTGAAGCAGCTGGAGAACGAGGCCGACGCCATCAAGAAGTGGGACGGCCGCCTGCCCCACTACACCGGTGGCGGCACGCCCTTCATCCAGCTGAACCCGAGCGGTAGCAGCGCCAAATGAGGGCGGCGCTGGCCCTGCTGATGCTGGCCGCCGCCGGCGCCGTCCAGGCGGCGCCTTGCGGCGAGCTGCGCAGCCTGGCGGTGCGCGAGGGCGCGAGCCAGGCCTTTTCGCTGAACCCGCCGAGCGCAGAGCCAGCGATCACGCTGGTTCTGCTGGCCGGCGGTGGCGGCCATCTCAAGCTCGATGAAAAGGGTTGCGCAACCGCGCTGAAGGGCAATGCCCTGGTGCGTGCGCAGCCGCTGCTGCAGGCCCAGGGCTTTGGCACGGCGCTGGTCGATGCGCCCTCGGACCAGCAGGCCGGCGACGACGGCCTCGCGGGCTTTCGCACCGACCCGCGTCATGCCGCAGACCTCGGCCGCCTGATCGAGACGCTGCGCGCCGTCCAGGGCGGCGGCCAGGTCTGGCTGGTGGGCACCAGCCGCGGCACGATCTCGACCGTCAACGCCGCCTCGCGCCTGCAAGGTGCAGCCGCGCCCGATGGGGTCGTGCTCAGTTCCATCCTGACGGTGGGCACGCCCATGGGCCGCAAGACCTGGACCTCGCAATCGGTCTTCGACCTGGACCTCGCCGCCATCCGTCAGCCAGTGCTGCTGCTCGGACATGCCGACGACGACTGCCCGCGCTCGCCGCCCCGGCAAATGGCCGAGGTGGCCAAGCGCCTGCGCAATGCGCGCCTGGAGCAGCAGCTGATCAAGGGCGGCCCGGGCGGCAGTGGCGATGCCTGCGAAGGCCGCTCGCCGCACGGCTTTGTCGGCCAGGATGCCGAGCTGGTCGAGGCGATAAGGCGCTTTGTGCGGCCGTCGCCTTGATCAAAGCTTGCCGAACACCTTCTTCAGCAGCGCGCTGCCCGTGCCTATCGGATCCTGGCGGATCTTCTTTTCTTCCTCACCGATCATCAGGAACAGGCCGTCGAGCGCGCGGGCGGTGACGTACTGCTGGATGTTGGCGTCTTCGCCCTTCATGAGGCCCATGCCCGCGGCCTTGCCGGCGACAGCGTTGTACTTGTCGGCCAGCGCCACCTTCTCGGTGGCTTGCGTGACGATGGGCAGGAACTTTGCCGACAGCGGTTCGCGGGTCTTGCCGGCGAAGAAATCGGTCACCGCCTTGTCGTTGCCGCCGCGCACGAGCTTCAAGGCGTCTTCCACGCTGATGTCCCTCACCGCCTTCACGAGCAGGGGCTTGGCAGCCGGCACGGCGGCTTCGGCCGCGCGGTTCATGGCCAGCAGCAGCTCATCGACCTTCTTGCCCTGGCCGGTGGCCTTCAGGAGCTTGACGGCGCTCTTGAGCCGCTCGGGCAGTTCGATACGCACCAGCGGGTTGCCCATGAAGCCGTCGTTCTTGCCGAGCAGGGCCACGGCCGATTCGGCGCCGCGCTCCAGCGCCGCGCGGATGCCGCTGGCGGCGTCGGTCTCGCTGAGGGCGGCCGCAAAGGCCGACGGCATCAGCAGGCCGGAGCCCGCAACAAGGGTGAAATCACGACGCTTCATGGCAGCACTCCCAGTCTTTCGGTGATCAAGCGGAAATAGCCGTCGGCATCGATGCCGCCCAGCACCAGCGCATTCTGCGGCCGG
The DNA here is from genome assembly GCF_030014915.1 of Pelomonas sp. V22. Lineage (GTDB taxonomy): Bacteria > Pseudomonadota > Gammaproteobacteria > Burkholderiales > Burkholderiaceae_C > JAUASW01. Next base: position 348,239 of record NZ_JAGIXS010000004.1, on the reverse strand, counting down.
CGGGTGACGCCCCACCAGTCGACCACGCTCATGCCCAGGGTCAGCTCGCTGCCGGTCTCGATCTCGACGTTGCAGCGCCGGCCGGTGAACAGCTCGGGCTTCAAGAGCCAGGCGATCACGCAGGGGTCGTGCAGTGGCCCGCCTTCCTGGCCGTATTTCTCTTCGTCAAAACGCTCGAAGAATTCCATCCACGCGGCCGCAGCTTCGCCCACGCGATTGCCGAGGGCGCGCAGCGCGGCGATGCGCGGCCGCGTGGTGAGCGCCTGGTGGGTCACGTCCAGCGGCGCCATCGTGATCGGGATGCCGGCCGCAAACACTTGAGCCGCCGCCTGCGGGTCCACATAGAAATTGAACTCGGCGGCCGGCGTGATGTTGCCACCCTCGAAGTAGCCACCACCCATCAGCACGATGCGCTCGATGCGCTGGGCGATGCGGGGTTCCTTCTGCAAGGCCAGGGCGATATTGGTCAGCGGCCCCAGCGCGCAGACGGTGACGCCTTCGCGCGCCATCAGCGTCTCGATCAGGAAATTCACCGCATGGCCTTCGCGCAGCGGCATCTGCGGCTCGGGCAGGGTGATGCCGTCCAGGCCGCTCTTGCCATGCACGAATTCGGCCGTGACCAGGGCGCGCTGCAAGGGTTTGTCGGCACCGGCGTAGACCGGGATGTCGCTGCGGCCGGCCAGCTCGCAGATGATGCGGGCATTGCGGCTGGTCAGCCGAAGCGGCACATTGCCGGCGACGGTCGTGATGCCCAGGACTTCCAGCTCCGGGCTGGCCAGGGCAAGCAGGATGGCGATGGCATCGTCCTGGCCCGGATCGGTGTCGATGAGGATTTGACGTGGGGTCATGTGAGCCCCTCGCCCGACGGGTACGTCGGTCGATCCCCCGAGGGGATGAGGACCGGCTTGGGAGCGGCCCTGCGCTCGGTCCTCATTTCGCTTCCTCGTGCAGCGGCAGCACATCCTGCTCAATCGCGCCGAACAGGCTCTGACCGTCCTTGCCCTTCATCTCGATGCGCACCGTGTCGCCGAACTTCATGAACTCGGTCTTGGCCTCGCCGCCGCTCTCGATCATCTCGATGGCGCGCTTCTCGGCGATGCAGCTGTAGCCCTTGGCCCAGTCCTTGTTGCTGACCGTGCCCGAGCCGACGATGGAGCCGGCTCGCACATTGCGCGTCTTGGCGATGTGGGCGATCAGCTGGCCGAAGTGGAAGGTCATCTCCGGCCCGGCCTCGCATTGGCCGACCTTGCGGCCGTTCCACATGGTCTGCAGCGTGAGGTGCAATCGTCCCTTCTTCCAGGCCTCGCCCAGCTCATCGGGCGTCACCGCCACCGGGCTGAAGGCCGTGGCCGGTTTGCTCTGGAAGAAGCCGAAGCCCTTGGCCAGCTCGTTCGGGATCAGGTTGCGCAGGCTCCAGTCGTTGGCCAGCATCACGAGGCGCACACCTTCCAGCGCCGCATCGGGGCCGGTGCCCATGGCCACGTCGCCGGTGATCACGGCGATCTCGGCCTCGAAGTCGATGCCCATGGCCTCGGAGACGAAGCGTGCGCCTTCGCAGGCGCCGAGGAAATCGTCGCTGCCGCCCTGGTACATCAGCGGGTCGGTGTAGAAGCTCTCGGGCACCTCGGCGCCACGGGCCTTGCGCACCAGCTCCACATGGTTGATGTAGGCCGAGCCATCGGCCCACTGGTAGGCGCGCGGCAATGGCGCCATGCAGCGCTGCGGCTCGAACGGGAAGGCATGGCGGGCCTTGCCGTGGTTGAGGTTCTGGGAGATTTCTTCCAGCTGCGGCGCGACGAAGTTCCAGTCGTCGAGCAGCTGCTGCATGCGGGTGGCGATGCCGCTGGCGAAATGGGCCTGGCTCAGGTCGCGCGAGACGACCAGCAATTGGCCGTCGCGGGAGCCGTCGTTGTAGGTGGCGAGTTTCATTGCTATTCGGTGACGATGCGGAATGTCTTCCGCGTTGGCTAGCATTGTCCACATGCTGCAAGCCCTGCCGACGACCCCATTGCCTTCCTCGCCCCGCCGCCCGGTGCTGGTGGGCGCCTTGGTAGCGGCCGTGGGCCTGCATGCCCTGCTGGTCTGGAGCCTGATGGCCCGTGCGCCGGCCTTGCCCTTGGGCGTACAGGCGCGCGTGGTGACGACCAGCCTGCTGCTGCCCGAGTTAGCGCCTGCGGCCCAGGCGGAGCCGGCACCCGTTGAGGCCCCGCGCCCGGCTCGCGTGCCCGGCCGGGCTGCGCGGACCATGCCGGAGCAAGCCGTCGCAGCGACCGCCGCGCCGCAGACCGTGGCAGGCTTCAGCTGGCAGTACCTGCTGGTCCAGGGCGACAAGCAGGGCACGGCGCGCCTCAGCTGGCGGCCGAGCGAGGGGCACTACGAGGCCTTGCTGGAGCGCGAGCTCGAGGGCAAGGCCCTGCCGGCCTGGCGCAGCCTCGGTGACCTGGACCCCGAGAGCGGCCTCGCACCGCGCCGCTTTGCGCAAAGGCAGCAGGGCAAGCAAGGTCCACGCGACCGCCAGGCCACGAACTTCCGGCGCGACGAGGGCCTGATCAGCTTCTCGGCCAGCCCGGCCCTCTTGCCCTTGCAGGAGGGCGCGCAAGACCGTATCAGCTGGTGGCTGCAACTCGCCGCCCTCGTGGATGCCGAGCCGCAGCGCTACCAGAGCGGCACCGAACTCGTGATGCCGGTGGCCACGCTGAAGGGCGAGCTGCAGCAATGGCATTTCCGTGTGCTGGATCAGGAAGGCATCGAGCTGCCGGCCGGGCGCCTGGCGCAGAGCCTGCACCTGCTGCGCGAGCCGGTGGGCGCCTGGGATGCCCGCATCGAGCTGTGGCTGGATCCGGCCCGCCACCACCTGCCGGTGCGCGTGCGCCATGTGCAGGGTGGGGTGCTGCGCTGGGAATTGCTGCTGCAGCGTGACGAGCAGCCGCCCGCGCCGTGATCTTGTGCCGCTTCCACCACAGGGCGGTCTCATGGATTCCCCCGAGATAAGGGGCTTTCTGCCAGTATTTGTTCCAGAGCGCCCTTGAATGCGCTTAGTCTGGATCCAGCTACCGGCCATAGGAGAGTTCTCATGCACATGCTTTACAACTCCCCCAGCTACATCGTGGTCCAGTTCGAGGTGCCGGTTGATACGGGCGTCAGCGAAGAGGCCTCGCAATGTCTCAGCCGGGGTGGCTTCGAGATCGTCGACAAGTTCGCTCGGCGAGAGATCTTCATCGAGGGGGCCATGGCCCAGCAGTTCCAGGAAGGCGTCGAGGCGCTGATCGGCGACCGTGAGCCCTCCGAGGACGAGCTGGACGATTTCATCGAGCGCTACGCGAACATGGGACAGCAGCCCGTCGTGATGCATTGAACAGCAGGGGCCCTTCGGGGCCCTTGTTCTTGGCGCCGCGCTGCGCCAAGATCGGACCACGCCGCCCCACGAAGGGGCGGGCGCAGGTAGCGAGGAGTGGCCCCATGGTCAAGCGTCTGGCAGAGCAGCAACGTGTGCTGGCTTCGCCCGGGCTCAGCAATGCCCCGGTGCTGGATCGCATGTGCTCGCATTTCGTGCTGACGCTGACGGTGCGCCATGCCGGCCGCTTCAACCTGCGGCGCGATTTCAACGGCCTTTTGTCCTTCACCGGCCGCCACCTGGTCTGGCCGGTGCGCGTGCTGACGCGGCTGCGCGAGTTCCTTGAACGCCGCGTGCAAGGCAACGAGCTGTGGGCTGGGCATGCAGCGCTCGATGACGCCGCCTTCCTCGACCGCTTCGGTGTCTGGAGCGGCCCCTTCGCCGAGGCCACGCTGTTCTTCTACCTCGACGAGTATGTGAAGGACGCGCCGAAGGACGTGCTGGCCGTGCTCGCCACCACCTGCGACCACCTGGACCGGCAGTTGAAGCGCGAGCACACCCTGGTCGAGAAGAACATCGCCGCGCTCGGCAACCTCCTGCAGCTCAACCCGGCCGAGCGCGCGCTGCTGCTCTACGGCACGCTGGCCCGCTACCAGCGCGAGCTGCGCGGCGCCCTGGTCGAGTTCAAGGTCAACAACGCGCAGGAGGCCTTCGCAGCGATTGCTGCCGTGGCTGGCGTGGACGAGCGCGATGTGGCCGAGGCCCTGCGCGCCGGCTCGCGGCTCGAGCGCATAGGCATGGTCGAGAACCTGATCTCGGAGCACAACATCACCGACCTGGCCGACCTGATGAAGGTCAGCGATCAACTGCCGCCGGTGCTGATGCGCGAGTACCAAGGGCCGCATGACCTGATGGCCGTGTTCACGCGGCCCGTGGTCAAGAGCACGCTCACCGGCCGCGACTTCCAGTTCGTGGCTGAGGACCTGCAGGTGCTGGGCACGCTCTTGCGCCAGGCCGTGGAGCGGCGCGAGCCCGGTGTCAATGTGCTGCTCTACGGCCCGCCCGGTACCGGCAAGACCGAGCTGGCCAAGGTGGCGGCCGAGGAGGCGGGCCTCGATCTCTACGAGGTCGAGTACGCGGACCGCGACGGCAATTCGCTCACCGGCCGCGACCGCTACCGCTCGCTGCAGATCAGCCAGCAATTCCTCAAGGCCAGCGAGAAGGTGGCCTTGCTGTTCGACGAGGTGGAGGACGTGTTCCCGCCGCTGTCCAGCGACACCATGCAGCTGATGGCCCGGCTCGATTCGGCGCTGGAGGCACCGCATTCGGCCTCGGTCAGCGGCAAGGCCTGGGTCAACCAGATCCTCGAGACCAACCCGGTGCCGGTGGTCTGGGTCACCAATCGCATCGAGCAGATCGACCCGGCCTTCCGCCGCCGCTTCCAGTACCACCTGGAGCTGAAGTCGCCGCCACCCGGCGCGCGCCTCGGCCTGGTGCAGCGGGCGCTGGCCGAGGTCAAGGTCGGCGAGGGCTTTGCCGAACGCCTGGCCGAGCGCCGCGCACTCACGCCGGCGCAGATCCGCACGGCGGTACGCTTTGCCCAACTGGCCGGCGATGGGGCGAACAGCGAGCAGCTGATCGAACGCCAGCTGCTGAATGCCGACAAGGCCCTGGGCACGAGCGGCCAGGACTCCCGCACTCGTCAGGTCGTGACGCAGTACGAGCCCGAGCTCTTGAACTGCGAATCGCGCTTCGAGATACCGCGCATCGTCGAGGCCCTGCAGCGCCGGGGGCGTGGCAATCTCTGCTTCTTCGGCCCGCCGGGCACTGGCAAGACGGCCCTGGCCGAGCACATCGCTCAATCGCTGCACCGGCCGCTGATGGTGCGCCAGGCCAGCGACCTGATGAGCAAATTTGTCGGCGAGACCGAGACCAACATGGCCCGCATGTTCGAGGCGGCCGCCCATGAGGGCGCGGTGCTGCTGCTCGATGAAGCCGACAGCTTTCTGCGCAGCCGCCGCCGGGCCGAGCGCAACTACGAGGTGAGCGAGGTCAACGAGATGCTGGCCGGCATGGAGCGCTTCGACGGGCTCTTCATCTGCACGACCAATCTGTTCGACGAGCTGGACGAGGCGGCCTTGCGCCGCTTCGCCTTCAAGATCCGCTTCCATCCGCTCAAGGCCGAGCAGCGCGAGCGCATGTTTGCACGCGAGGCGCTGGGCGGTGATGGGATGGCACTGAGCGCCGAGCAGCGCGAGCGGCTGGCCTTGCTGGACCAGCTGACCCATGGCGACTTCGCCGCCGTGGCCGAGCAGGTCGCCATCCTCGGCGAGGCCTTCACGCCGGACGAGTTCCTCGCCCAGCTGGAGTCCGAGCACCGCGTCAAGCCGGAGGTCCGGCAAAGACGCGGTATCGGTTTCAGGTAGATCGCATTTACTTGGCCGTCACCAGGCCGCGCTTCACCAGCAACGGCTCGATCTGCGGCGCATGGCCGGTCAGCTTGACGAACATCTGGATCGCGTCTTCGGCACCGCCGCGTGACAGCAACGTCGCGCGGAACTTGTCGCCGTTCTCGCGCTTCAGGCCGCCGTTGGCGTTGAACCAGGCCACCGTGTTGGCGTCCAGCACCTCGCTCCAGATGTAGGCGTAATAACCGGCCGAGTAGCCGCCCATGATGTGGCTGAAGTAGGGCGTGCGGTAGCGCGGCGGCACCGGGGCGAAGTCGACGCCAGCTTCCTTCAGCGCCTTGGCTTCGAAGGCCATCACCTGGTCGGCGGCGGGCACATCGGCGGCCTTCAGCTGGTGCCAGCGCTGGTCCAGCAGGGCGGCGGCCAGGTACTCGGTTGTGGCATAGCCCTGGTTGAACTTCTTGGCGGCCGCCACCTTGTCCAGCAAGGCCTGCGGCATGGGCTCGCCGGTCTTGTGGTGACGCGCGTAGTTGGCCAGCACGCTGGGCCAGCTGGCCCACATCTCGTTGACCTGCGAGGGGTACTCGACGAAGTCGCGCGGCACGCTGGTGCCCGAGAAGCTCGGGAACATCACGTTCGAGAACATGCCGTGCAGCGCATGGCCGAACTCATGGAACATGGTGTTGACCTCATCCCAGGTCAGGAGCGTGGGCTGGCCGGCGGCCGGGGGCGGGATGTTCAGGTGGTTGGCCACCACGGGCAGGGTGCCGAGCAGCTTGTTCTGCTGCACATAGGCATTCATCCAGGCACCGCCGCGCTTGCTGGGGCGCGAGTACATGTCGGCGATGAAGATGGCCAGCTGCGAGCCGTCGGCGTTGTAGACGTCGTAGACGGTCACGCTCGGGTGGTAGACCGGCAGGTCGGCGCGCTGCTTGAACTTGAGGCCGTAGAGCTGGCCGGCGGCGTAGAACACGCCTTGCTCCAGCACCGTCTTCAGCTCCAGGTAGGGCTTGAGCTGCGATTCATCGAAGCCGTACTTGGCGGCGCGCAGGCGTTCGCTATAGAGGCTCCAGTCCCAGGCTTCGAGCTTGAAGGTGGGCTGCTTCTTGGCGGCTTGCTCCTGGTCGATCAGGGCTTGCAGCTCGGCGGCCTCGCGCTTGGCCGAGGCCACGGCGGCGGGGGCCAGCTTGCCCAGCATGTCGTTCACGGCCTGCGGCGTTTTGGCGGTCTCGTCCTGCAGCACATAGTCGGCATGCGTGGCAAAGCCCAGCAGGGCGGCGCGCTCGGCACGAAGCGTGGCGACGCGGGCCACGATGGCGGTGTTGTCGAAGCTGTTGCCACGGCTGCCACGCGCCACCGAGGCCTTGTACAGGCGCTCGCGCAGCGCGCGGTCGGTCAGCTGATTCAGGTAGGGCTGGCCCGTGGTGTTGAGCAGGGCGATGACGTACTTGCCTTCCAGTTTGCGGGCCTTGGCCGCTGCGGCGGCACCGGCAATCTGATCGGGCGTGAGGCCGGCGAGCTGCTCGGCGGTGTCGACCACGAGGGCCGAGTCATTGACTTCGGCCAGCACGTTCTGGTTGAAGCGCGTGGACAGCGTGGCCATTTCCGAGTTGATGGCCTTGATGCGGGTCTTCTGCGCCTCGTTCAGCTGGGCACCGGCGCGCACGAAGTTGCGCTGGTAGCGCTCGATCAGGCGCACGGACTCGGCATCGAGGCCGAGCTTGTCGCGCTGGGCGTTCAGCGCCTGGATACGGGCGAACAGCTTGGCATTCAAGGAGATCGCATCGCGGTGGGCCGAGAGCTTGGCGGCGTAGTCGGCCTGCAGCTTCTGACGGGCCGGGTTGGTATCGGCGCCCAGCAGCGAGAACAGCACGGTGCTGGCGCGGCCCAGGGTCTTGCCGCTCTTCTCGAGCGCGACGATGGTGTTCTCGAACGTGGCGGCCGCCGGGTTGTTGGCGATGGCTTCGACCTCGGCCAATTGCTCCGCCATGCCGGCGTCCAGGGCCGGGCCGAAATGCGTGTCGGCGATCTTGTCGAAGGCCGGGTACTGCAGGGGCAGCGTGCTGGGCTTGAGCAGCGGGTTGTCGGTGGCCGGTTGGGCCAGGCTCAGCGAAGCGGCAGCGGCCAGGGTGGCGGTCGCGGCCATGGCACGAGACAAGCGGGAAATCCTCATGGGACAGGCTCCAAATGCGGGATGCGAAGCGCGCAAGGCTAACCGATGAGGCCGAGCCCAATCAAAAACCATGGCATCGTTGCGGCATGAACGACGGCTCCAAAGAACTCCCCGCCTCCCTCAAGCTCGGCACCCTCTGGCTGCTGGTGATGCTGCTGGTCTTCCTCGGCTTCAAGGCCTGGGAGCGCGAGCAGGGGCGCAGCCGCATCCGCATCGACAGCAATGGCGAGATCGTGCTCAAGCGTGGGCCGGATGGCCACTTCCACTGGCCGGGTCGGCTGGGCGAGATCGAGGTGATGTTCATGGTCGACACCGGCGCCACCTCCACCGCGCTGCCCGAGCGGCTCGCGCGCGAGGCTGGCTTGCTTTCCGAGGGCGAGGTGCGCTCCAGCACGGCCGGGGGTGTGGCCACCGGCTGGCGGGCCCGGGCCCATCTGCAGCTGGAGGGCGGCGTGGAGGCGCGGCAGCTGCCGGTCACGGTGCTACCGCAGCTGGATGCGCCGCTGCTCGGCATGGACATGCTGTCCAAGCTGCAGATGAGCATGAGCGGCAATGAGCTGCGCTTGAGAGGAAACCGTTGATGTGGGTTCGAATTCTGTTGACCGGCCTGCTGCTGTGGGCCGGTGTTGCTCACGCCCAGGATTGCCCCAGCGTGCCTCAGCCCAGTGCTGCCGAGCTGCGCAAGCTCGAAGCCGAGGCGGTGGACCGCGGCCCGCTGTGGCGCATCCGCCGCGACGGCCACGACAGCTACCTCTACGGCAGCATCCACGTCGGCCGCCCGGGCTGGCTGTTCCCGGGGCCGGCCTTGCGAGAGGCCTGGAGCAAGACCGAACTGCTGGCCGTGGAGCTGGATGCCAACGATCCGCAGTTCCCGTTGGCGCTGCGGGCCTTGCCTGCCATGCCGCTCGACCTGCGCAGCGAGCGCCGGCTGCAGGCCCAGATCCGGGCCGCGTGCATGCCCGAGCAGGCCCTGGCCGGCCTGCATCCGCTGGTGCAGCTCTTGACGCTGGTGGGCCTGTCCGGCCGTGCGGATGGGCTGGACCCGGCCTATGCCCAGGAGTTCGCGTTGTTGAACTGGGCGCGTCGGGACGGGCGAGCCATCCATGCGCTGGAATCGGTGGCCGAGCAGTTGGCGGCGGTGGTGCCCGCCGATCCTGCAGCGGCCAGGCGCGAGCTGTCGCTGGGCCTTGAGCAGCTGGAGAAGCAGCGCCTGCGCCCCGTGCTGCGCCGCACGGCCGAGGCCTGGGAGCGTGGCGACATGGCGGCCCTGCTGGAGGTGTCCATGACCACTTGCCACTGCGCGGACGACGAGATCGAGCGTGCCCAGCTGGCCCGCATCAACGACGGCCGCAACGAAGCCCTGGCCTCGCGCATCACCGCCCTGCATGGCTCGGGCAAGCGGGTGCTGGTGGCGGTGGGGGCCCTGCACATGAGCGGCGACAAGGCCTTGACCCGACTGCTGCGGGCGCAGGGCTTCGAGGTGGAACAAGTGCTGCCCAAGCCGCGCTGAGCGCGTAGGATGCGCTCACCCTCTTCAAAGCGGAGACAGCGCGCATGGCCGACACCAGCTTCACCAAGTTCGTCCCGGGTTTCGACTTCCTGCAAGGCCTGGTCAAGAACGCCGGCTCGGCCCTGCCGGGCATCGGTCAGTGGGTGGCGCCCACGCTGAACCCGGAGGAGCTGGGCAAGCGCATCGAGGAGCTGCGCACCGTGCAGTTCTGGCTGGAGCAGAACGCCCGCATGCTGAACGCCACCATCCAGGCGCTGGAGGTCCAGCGTATGACGCTGTCCACGCTGCAGACCATGAACGTGCCGCTGGCCGAGCTGCGCGACAGCCTCAAGATGCCCATGCCGGAGATGCCGGCTTTCCCCGGCCTGCCGGCCAAGCCCAAGGCTGCGGCACGCGCCAAGAAGGTCGTGGAGGACAAGGCAGAAGCCGCCAAGCCCGCGACCAAGGCCGATGCCAAGACACCGCCGGTCGATCCCATGCAATGGTGGGGGGCGCTCAGCCAGCAGTTCACCCAGCTGGCCGCCAATGCAATGAAAGACCAGGCCACCGATGCCGCCAAGAACCTGGCCGGCGCCATGGTCAAGCAGAGCTTCGACGCCGCCGGCGAGACGCTGCGCAAGGCCGCCTCGATGCCCGGCGCCGTGGCCAGCACGGTGGCCAAGGGCCTGGCCGGCAAGCCCGCCGCCAAGAAGGCAGCCGCCAAGACGACGGCGCGCCGCCGCTGAAAGCCTTGTTGCGGGCCGCCATGAAGCCCTTTGCCAGCGCCCATGCCACCCATCCGCTGCCGCAGATGGCGATGGCGCTGGCGGCCGCACAGATCGAGGCCCAGCGCGCCACATCGGGCCTGCAGCCCACGCTGGGCTGGCTTTACCTGAGTGCGGCCTTCGTGCCGGCCGCCGAGGCCCTGCTGGACGAGGCCCGGCAGCGCTGGCCGGGCGTGGCCTGGGTGGGCTGCAGCGCCGTCGGCCTGATCGCCGGTGAGGCTGAGTACTTCGATGAGGAACCGGCCCTGGCCTTGATGCTGGCCGAGCTGCCGCAGGAGCAGTTCCGCGTTTTCTCCGGCGCTCGGCCGCTCGCGCGCTGGCCGGCGCGGCTGGCGCAAGTCCATGCCGATGCCACCGCTCCCGACCTGCCCGAGCTGCTGCTCGACATGGCCGGCCACACGGCCGATGGTTATTTGTTCGGCGGCCTGCCCAGCAGCCTGAGCACCGAGCCGGGCCTGCAGATCGCCGACGGCGTCTGGCGCGGCGGCCTCTCGGGCGTGGCCTTTGGTGCCGGCGTCGACATCATTTCGCGCGTCAGCCAGGGCTGCCAGCCGCTGGGCGAGGAGCGTGAGGTCAGCGACTGTGACGGCAACCTGCTGCTGGCGCTGGACGGCGAGCCGGCACTGGATCTGTTGCTGCAAGACCTGACCCTGCCGGTGCTGACCGAGGCCGACGACTGGCGCGAGGCCTTGCCACGCCTGCGCCAGACCCTGGCCGGCCTGCGCCGCAGCGAGTTCAGCACGCGCCAGCGGCCGCATGCCTTGGGGCCCGAGGTGATGGTGCGCCACCTGGTCGGCATCGACCCTGCGCGCCACGGCGTGGCCATCAGCGAAGGCCTGCGGCGTGGCGACCACCTGAGCTTCTGCCAGCGCAACCGCGAGGCGGCGCGGCTGGACCTGGTGCGCATCTGTGCCGAGCTGCGCGAGCAGGCCGGCGAGCGGGCGATGCTGGGCGCCGTGTACGTGAGCTGTACCGGCCGCGGCGGCCCGCATTTCGGCAGCCCCTCGGCCGAGGCACGCATCGTCCGCCATGCGCTCGGTGAGGTGCCCCTGGTCGGCTTCTTCGCGGGCGGCGAGATTGCCCATCAACAGCTTTATGGCTACACCGGCGTGCTGTCGGTATTCTTGGGACCATGACCCTGGATCGTCGCAGCCTGCTTCTCGCCGCCGGGGCCCTGGCTTCTGGTGCCTCCGGGGCCGCCCCCGACAGCAACCCTGCTCTTGTCATCCGCGTGGCCAAGCACGAGGCCATGCAGGATCCGCAGATCCGCTATGTGCTGCTGCTGCTGCGCCTGGCCCTGGAGCGCAGTGGCCAGAAGATCGAGATCCAGTCGAGCCGCAATGTGATGGTGCAGAGCCGCGCCCTGCTGGAGCTGGCCCGGCCCGAGCCCAGCCTCGACGTGTTCTGGACCATGACCAACCCCGAGCGCGAGCAGCAGCTCTTGCCGGTGCGAATCCCGCTGGACCGCGGCCTGCTCGGCTGGCGGCTCTTGCTGGTGCGCAAGGCCGAGCTGGAGCGCTGGGCCGGCGTGCACACGCTGGAGCAACTGGCCGTGCTGCAGGCCGGCCAGATGAACGACTGGCCCGACACCGCCATCCTGCGCGCCAATGGACTCAGGGTGCAGACCGGCACGCATTTCGAAAGCCTGTTCGGCTGGCTGGCCGAGGGACGTTTCGACTACTTTCCGCGCTCGGTGCTGGAGATCGGCCTGGAGGCGCTGGAGCATGGGCCGCAGGGCCTCGTGATCGAGCCGCACCTGATGCTGCAGTACCCGGCGGCGCTCTACTTCTTCGTCGCACCCGCCAAGCCGCAGCTGCATGAGCAACTGAGCCACGGCATGGAAGCCCTGGTGGCCGACGGCAGCCTGGAGCGGCTCTGGCAGGCCCAGTTCGGCGACATCGTCGAGCGCTACCAGCTGCGCGCGCGCCGCCTGCTGAAGCTGAGCAACCCGCTGATGCCGACCAATGCGCCGCTGGCGCGCAAGAACCTCTGGTTCGGGATTTGAAGGCGTTGAGTCTCTTCAGGGGGGCGGAAGGCGCCAGCTATCGATGATGCGTTGGTATTCCCCTGTGGCCTTCAACGTCGCAAGTCCGCGGTCCAGCAGGGCTGCATGGCGTGAGGCCTCGGGATGCCGCTTCGAGAAGGCCACATAGATCGGCAGATCGCTGAAAGCCTTGCCCACCCGCTTGAGCTTGCCGCGAAGTTCGCCGGCGTTGGTTTGTTCCAGGTGCTCGAACACGCGGTCATCCATCACGGCGAAGTCGGCGCGGCCGGCTGTGAGCATGCGCAGATTGGCCAGGTCGGTGAGCGCCACCACGCGGACGATGGCCTGGTTGGCCTCGATCGCGTCGCCGTAGGAGGCGCCGTGGGTCAGGCCCACGCGCCGGCCCGACAGCGCTGCCGGCCCGAGACCGCTTTCCAGGCTCGTGGCCTTGGCATAGATGCCATTGCTGTTCAGCAGCAGCGGCGTGGCGTGGAACAGGAAGGAGTCCTGGCTGTGCTTGAGGTCCTGGCCGCTGTTGAAGCAGCCCAGCTCATCGCCACGCTCCACCAGGGCCATGCAGCGCGCGAACGGCATGCTCTTCAGCTGCAGGCTCACGCCCACGCCTGCATAGGCGGCGCGCACCAGGTCCACCGTCAGGCCGACGATGCGGCCGTCGCGCTGGGCCGTGTAGGGATACCAGTCGTTCTCCGCCACCAGGGTGATCTGCTCGGCGCGTGCCGGCGCCTGGCCCAGTGCCAGGGCGAGGAGGAGGGCATGGAGCAGCGCGCGCATGGTCCGATCCAATATAGACCCGTCGGGCCTCAGCGTGGTCGCCGACCTGTCCCCTGATTGATGCCCAGCCCCAGCAGCACGGCCGCCGTGCCCGCCCATTGCAAGGGGCTGGGCCATTCGCCGAAGGCCGCCGCCGCCGCCAGCAGGCCGACCACCGGCACCAGCAGCGACCAGGGCACGATCTGGCTGGCCGCATGGCGCTTGAGCAAACGCGTCCAGAGGCTGTAGGCCAGCAGGGTGGCCAGCAAGCCCAGGTAGAGCACGGCCGCGCAGGCGCGCCAGTCCATCGCATGGAGCTGCTGGCGGATCGGGTCGTGCCCCTGCTGCCAGAGTGCCAGCGCGCAGAAGGGCAGGATGGGCACCAGGCTGCTCCAGGCGATGAAGGCCACCGGGTCGTAGTCGCCCTGGCGCGCGGCGAAGCGGCCGACGAGGTTCGAAAGCGCCCACATGAAGGCCGCACCCAGCGTCAGCAGGAAACCGATCAGCGTCATCTGGCCCGGCCCCTCACCATGGGCCGAGGCGATGGCGACGAGGCCCAGCAAGGCCACCGTGAGCCCGAGCCACTGCGAGCGCCGGGTCGGCTCGCCCAGCAGTGGCGCAGCCAGCAGCAGGGTGAAGAAGGCCTGGGTCTGCATCACCACCGAGGCCATGCCCGCCGTCATGCCGAGCTGCAGGCCGGTGAACAAGAGGCCGAACTGGCCCACGCCCTGGGCCAGGCCATAGGCCAGCAGATAGCGCCAGGGCAGGGGCGGGCGGCGCCAGATCACCAGCAGCGCCGCGGCTGCCACGCAGAAGCGCAGGGCGCCGAGCAACATCGGCGAGAGGCCCTGCAGACCCAGCTTCATCACGACGAAATTGAGGCCCCAGATGACGACGACGGCGGCGATGCGCAGCGCGTCGCCGCGGCTGAGCGTCGTGTTCATCGCGTGAGCTTCCGGCCTTGTGCGGCGCGGGCTGCAACGAAGGCCTCGAAGGCTTGTGCGCTGGTCTTGCCGGGCACGAAGCCGAGCTCCTCTTTCAGGCGCCGGTTCAAGAGCACGGGCCGGTAGCGCAGGAAGTCCAGCTGCTCAGGCCCGTAGCGGCTGACGCCCAACTTCGAGCCCACGGCAAGGGCGAACTGCAAGAGGCCTGCCGGCAGGTCCAGCACCGGCTTGCCGAGCCGCGCCGCGATCTCGCGCAGCGGCAGGGCGCCATCGCCGGCCAGGTTGAAGAGCCCGGCGCGGCCGGTCTGCAGCGCATGCAGGAAGGCGGCGCAAACATCCTCGTCCCAGATGAAGACGAAGGGGCTGTCGCTGCCGCGTATCGCCAGCAGCCGCTTCTTCTCGAACAGCGCCGTGATCTGGTTGTCGACTCGCTCGCCGAGGATGGTGCCTATGCGGAACACCGTCTGCTTCAGTTCGGGATGGCGGGCGCGGTACTCGGCCAGCATCTCCTCGACCAGGCGCTTGTGGTGCGAGTAGGCAAAGCTCTCATTGCCGCGCAAGGCCTGGTCCTCGCTGATCCAGTCCGGGTTGTCGGGGTGGTAGCCGTAGGCCGCGCCGCTGCTGCTGACCAGCAGGTGCTGCACGCCGGTGGCCACGCAGGCCTGCAGCACGTTCTTGCTGCCCAGCACATCGACCGAGTACTCCAGCTCGCGGCTCGAATCGCGGCCCGGCGTGACGATGGAGGCCAGGTGGACGACGGTGTCGATGCGATGCAGCTGCAGCGCATGCACGAGGCTGGCATCGCGCACATCCTGGCGCTCGTAGACCACGCCAGGCATGCGGCGCTCGGCCGGTACTTCCCGCACGTCCTGCGCTACCAGCCATTCGCAGCAGCCGGCCTTGGCCAGCGCCAGCACGAGCGAGCGGCCGAGAAAACCGTCCGCACCTGTGATCAGTACCCTCATTGGATATCGCCCTTGAAGCGCGTTCGTGCGGCCGGCCGTCGGGCCCACCAGGCCGCCAGGCCCATGCCGATGATGATGTCCAGGAAGCCCCAGGCGCCGGCCACCACGGCCATGCCGCCGAGGCCGCCGAAGAAGCCGAAGATCAGCACGAGGCCGAGGCCCGCATTGCGGATGCCGACCTCGACCGACATGGCGCGCCGCTCGTACTCCGCCAGCCCGGCCAGTGCCGCGCAGCCGTAGCCGAGGCCGTAGGCCAGGGCGTCGTGCAGCACGACGGCGCCCAGCACCAGGCCCAGGTACTCGAGGAAGTAGCGCCAGTTGCCGGCGATGGCCGCGACGATGAAGAGCACGAGGCACAGGAAGCTGAGCAGGCGTGCCGGCTTCTTGACCTTGTCGGTGAAGGCCGGCAGCAGTCGCGCGCAGGCCATGCCCAGCACGAAGGGCAGGCCGATGATGATGACGATGTGCAGGCCCATCTCGCGCGGGTCCAGCGCAATGGCCTTCAGCAGCGGTGCCGCGGTCGGATGCAGGCCGCCCCAGAAGGCCACGTTGAGCGGCATCAGGACGATGGCCAGGGCGTTCGAGACGGCCGTCATCGACACCGAAAGCGCCACATTGCCGCCGGCCCGGTGCGTGATGATGTTGGAGATATTGCCCGGCGGGCAGCAGGCCACCAGGATCATGCCGAGGGCAATGCTGGGCGCCGGCTGCAGCACGAGGGTCAGGCCGTAGGTGATGGCCGGCAGCAGCAGGAACTGCGCGGCGATGGCCACGGCCATGGCCAGCGGCATGCGGGCCACGCGCTTGAAATCCTCGACCCGCGTGTCCAGCGCAATGCCGAACATCAGGAAGGCCAGCACCGCATTGAGCGCCTGCAGCGAGGCCGGATTGAAGTTGAGGCGGACCTCGTCGACCGGGATCATGCAGTGCCTCCGGCCAGGGCCGCCGATTCGGCGCGCACCGTGCGGCGGTAGACGTCCTTGTTGACGTAGTAGGCCATGCGCTCCAGCTTCAGGTAGCGGTAGCCGCCGCTGAGGTCGGGCGGCGGGCCCTGGATCTTGGCCGTGAAGGCGGCGGCCCGGGCCGGCTCGTCCTGCTGGGCCTTCAGGAAGCGCGCCACCAGCTCGGCCTGCTCGTAGCGGCCCTGCCAGCCGAGGCCGCTGGCCTCGACCATGCCGATCACGGCCAGGTTCGTGAAGCGCGGCGCGAAGATGTTCAGGTAGAGCCGTGGTGCCATGCCCTGCCAGTTCAAGAGCTCGCGGCTGATGAAGGGGTAGTGCAGCTGGTAGCCGGTGGCGGCCAGCACCAGGTCGTAGCCGCGCGAGCTGCCGTCCTTGAAGTGCACGGTCTGGCCCTCGAAGCGCGCGATGTCGGGCCGCACCTTCACGTCGCCATGGCCGATGTGATGCAGGATCAGCGAGTTCACCACCGGATGAGATTCGTACATCCGGTATTCGGGCTTGGGGAAGCCGAAGCGCACCGGGTCGCCGGTGAACCACTGCAGGATGCGGCTGTCGATGCGCTGCTTCAGCCAGGGCGGCAGCGTGAGCTTGCCGCCAATCGTGTCGGCCGGCTTGCCGAACACGTACTTGGGCACGAAGTAGTAGCCGCGCCGCACCGAGATGTCCACGCTGTCGGCGTAGTGCACCGCGTCCACCGCGATGTCGCAGCCCGAGTTGCCGGCGCCGACGATCAGCACCCGCTTGCCCTTGAACATCTCGGCGCTCTTGTAGGCGCTGGTGTGGTGCAGCTCGCCGGTGAAGTGGCCCTCGAAGCGGGGCATGTTCGGTTCGGCCAGCGTGCCGTTGGCGATCACCACGGCCTTGAATTCGGCGCTGTGCTCGCTGCCATCGGCCCCGAGCCAGCTGACGCGCCACAGCGGCGCCGGGCCGCTGCCCACCGGCTCCACGCGCTGCACCCGTGCGCCGAAATGGTAGTGATCGCGCAGGCCGAATTTGTCGGCAAAGGCCGCGAAGTAGCGCTGCAGTTCCTTGTGGCTGGGGTAGTCGGCCACCGACTCGTCCATCGGGAACTCGGTGAACTCGGTCATGCGCTTGCTCGAGATCAGGTGGGCCGACTCGTAGACCGTGCTGCGCGGGTTGGCGATGTTCCACAGGCCGCCCACATCGCTGTAGGCCTCGAAGCCCTGGAACGCGAGGCCGGCCTTCTGCAGGTTGCGGGCAGCCGCGAGGCCGGAGGGGCCGGCGCCGATCAGGGCGATGGAAGTTCGGGTGTCGCTCATTGGTCGGCAGCTTAGCCAGCAGGAATAATCATCTCGGATTGTTTTGCAGATTCGTCCCGGATTCCGAGATTCATGACTGCCCAAGCCCAAGCTGAACCCGATGCCACCCCCGGGCTGCGCCTGCTCGAGCTGCTGGAGCTGCTGGCCCGCACCGGCGAGCCGCAAAGCCTCGCGGAGCTGCTGCCGCAAGCCAGCTGGCCCAAGCCCACGCTGCACCGCATGCTGCAGCAGCTGGAAGCGGGCGGCTGGCTGCAGCGCGAGCCCGATGGCCGCCGCTATGCGCTGGCGGGCCGCGCCCGGGCGCTGGCCGAGGCCACCTTGTCGGGCAGTGCCCAGGCCGGTGTGCGCCATGCGGTGCTGCGGGCCCTGGTGGCCGACATCGGCGAGAGCTGCAACCTCACGGCGCTGTCGGGCGCCGAGGTGATCTACCTGGACCGCGTGGAGACGGCCTTTCCGCTGCGCCTGGAGCTCAAGCCCGGCACCCGCGTGCCGCTGCATTGCTCGGCCAGCGGCAAGCTCTTCCTCGCGTTCGCGCCAGCGCGCCAGCGTCAGCAATTGCTGGCCGGCCTCGCCCTGACCCGCCACACCACCAGCACCCTGCACAGCCGCGAGCAACTGGAAGCCGAGCTGGCCCGCATCCGCCGCCAGGGCTATGCGGTGGACGACCAGGAGTTCGTCGAAGGCCTCAACTGCGTGGCCGTGCCGGTGCGCGAGAGTGGCGCCTCGGCCGCCAGCCCGGCGCGCTGCGCGGTGGCGCTGCAGGCGCCTAGTGCACGCTTGCCCTTGAGTCAGGCGTTGGGCCTGGTGGGCCGCTTGCGCGAAGCGGCGGCTGCGCTGGCGCGCAGCCTCTGATCAGCGCGGCGCGCCGGGCAGGTCCAGCTTGTAGCTGCGGTAGTCGAAGGCGATGTCCGGCGGCGGCGCGGTGCGCAGCAGGTACAGGCGCCGTTTGTGCAGCTCGACGAACTGCAAGGGTGCCTGCAGATGCTGGCGCATCAGTGCCTGCAGCGAGCCGTCGGCATAGGCCCGCTGCAACCCCTCGGTCAGCCGTTCGATGGCGGCCTGGTTGTCGCGGTGCGTATAGAGGAAATGCGGCAGGTCGTAGTGCAAAGCAAACGTGCGGTCCAGCACCAGGTCCGGCAGGCCGGCCTGGGCCTGTGATTCGGCCTGCACTTCCAGCACGCTGCGGCAGAACAGGTCGGCGCGGCCCTTGGCCACCATGCGGAACAGCGAGTCGTAGCTGGGGCTCTCGGTGACGTGGAAGCCGTTGGCCCGCAGCACGGCCACATCGGCCCAGCCCGTGCCCTGGACCAGGCTGAAGCGCTGGCGCAGCTCGTCCAGCGTGCGCGTGCTCGCCACGGCCTCGCGGGCTTGCGGCGACACGAAGCAGACCCGGTAGCCGGTGACCCCGAGCATCAGCGGGAAGCGCACCGGCGCCAGCGAGCCCACGGCGCGCGCCTCGGCCGGGCCGGCGAGGATCATCAGATTGGGCTGGGTCTTCTGGCGGGCACTGATCAGGGCCCGCTGCTTGTTCATCGGCGGCGAGTTCAGCAACTGGTAGGGGCCATGGCTGGCCACGGTCTTGTCCAGCGCCAACTGGATGGCGGCATTGAGGTAGAGCTGCCGCTGGTCGGACGGGCTCTCGGGTGCGCGCAGCGTCAGCTGGAACTCGCTGGCAGGTGTCGCCGGGGCCGCCGAGGCACGACCAGCTATCAGGAGCGCGAGGAGGGCGGTGCGAAGGCGCTTCACGATGGTGCAGGGAGAGCTGCGGGCATTAGAGCGCATCGAAGCCGCTACAGTCACGGCTTGTTGCCGGAGATGCCTGTTGTCGAACGCCTCTGATGCCCCGCACGCCAGTGCACGCCGCCAGGCCCAGGCGCGCCTGGTGGATGCCTTGCTGAATGTGCTGCCCGCCCATGCACTGCTGTGGCAGTCGGAAGACACCACGCCCTATGAATGCGATGGCCTGACCGCCTATCGCACGCGGCCATTGGCCGTGGCCCTGCCCGAGAACGAGCAGCAAGCCGGCGCGGTGCTCAAGGCCTGCCATGAGCTGCAGGTGCCGGTGGTGGCGCGGGGCGCGGGCACCGGGCTCTCGGGCGGCGCCATGCCGCATGAGCAAGGCCTGACCCTGGCCCTGGCCAAGTTCAACAAGATCATCGCCATCGACCCGCTGGCCCGCACGGCGCGTGTGCAATGTGGCGTGCGCAACCTCGCCATTTCCGAGGCCGCCGCGCCGCATGGCCTTTATTACGCGCCCGACCCCAGCAGCCAGATCGCCTGCACGATTGGCGGCAACGTGGCGGAGAACTCCGGCGGCGTGCACTGCCTCAAGTACGGACTCACGCTGCACAACGTGCTGAAGGTGCGCGGCTTCACGGTGGAGGGCGAGCTGGTGGAGTTCGGCTCCGAGGCGCTCGATGCCGCCGGGCTCGACCTCCTGAGCCTCATTGTCGGCAGCGAGGGCATGCTGGCCGTGATCACCGAGGTCACCGTCAAGCTGACGCCCAAGCCGCAATTGGCGCGCTGCATCATGGCCAGCTTCGACGACCTGCGCAAAGCCGGCGAGGCCGTGGCCGCCATCATCGCGGCCGGCATCATCCCGGCCGGCCTCGAGATGATGGACAAGCCGATGACGGCGGCGGTGGAAGACTTTGTCCATGCCGGCTACGACCTGACGGCCGAGGCCATCCTGCTGTGCGAAAGCGACGGCACGCCGGAAGAGGTCGCCGAGGAGATCGAACACATGAGCGCGGTGCTGCGCGAGAGCGGCGCCACGCAGCTTTCGGTCAGCACGGACGAGGCCCAGCGCCTCAAGTTCTGGAGCGGCCGCAAGAACGCCTTCCCGGCCTCGGGCCGCATCAGCCCCGACTACATGTGCATGGACTCGACCATCCCGCGCAAGCGCCTGGCGGACATCCTGCTGGCCATCCAGCAGATGGAGATCAAGTACGGCCTGCGCTGTGCCAATGTATTCCATGCTGGCGACGGCAACCTGCATCCCTTGATCATGTTCGACGCCAGCGACGCCGACCAGCTGCACCGCTGCGAGCAGTTCGGCGCCGAGATCCTCGAGACCAGCGTGGCCATGGGCGGCACGGTGACCGGCGAGCATGGCGTGGGTGTCGAGAAGCTCAACTCCATGTGCGTGCAGTTCTCCGCCGAGGAGCGCGCGCAGATGATGGCGGTCAAGCGCGCTTTCGATCCCACCGAGGGGCTCAACCCTGGCAAGGTCATCCCGACGCTGCAGCGCTGCGCCGAGTACGGCCGCATGCATGTGAAGCGCGGGCTGCTGGCCTTCCCCGAGCTGGAGCGCTTCTGATGACGGCGGCCTTGAAGGAATTGCAGGAGCGGGTGCGCGGGGCCACGGCGCCGTTCGAGATCCGCGGCCAGGGCAGCAAGCGCTTCTACGGCGGCGAGCCGCGCGGTGAGCTCTTGAGCACGGCCACCCTGAATGGGATCACGAGCTACGAACCCAGCGAGCTGGTGGTGACGGTGCAGGCCGGCACGCCCATCGCCGAGCTCGAGCGCGTGCTGGCCGAGCAGGGCCAGCAGCTGGCCTTCGAGCCGCCGCGTATCAATGGCGAGGGCACGGTCGGCGGCATGGTGGCGGCGGGCCTGGCCGGGCCGGCGCGAGCGCAGGCCGGCGGTGTGCGCGACCATGTGCTCGGCATCACGCTCTTGAACGGCAAGGGCGAGCTGATGAACTTCGGCGGCACGGTGATGAAGAACGTGGCCGGCTACGACGTCTCGCGCGTGATGGCGGGCTCCTTGGGCGTGCTGGGCCTGATTGCCGAGGTCTCGCTGAAGGTGCTGCCGCGCCCGGCTGTGCAGGCCACCTTGCGCTTCGAGATGGAGCAGGCCAAGGCATTGGAGCAGCTGAACCGCTGGGGCGGCCAGCCGCTGCCGGTCGGCGCCAGTGCCTGGTGGGATGGCGCCCTGGTGCTGCGCCTCGCCGGGGCCGAAGGCGCGGTGCGCAGCGCCTTCCACAAGCTCGGTGGCGAGCTGATACCGGACAGCCTGGCCCTGCCGTTCTGGGAAGGCCTGCGCGACCAGCGCGATGAATTTTTCGTAGGTGCCGAGCGTGCCGTCGCGGCTGGCGCGCGGCTCTGGCGCTTGTCGCTGCCGCAGACGGCACCGGCGCTGAAGCTGCCTGGCGAGCAACTGATCGAATGGGGCGGCGCCCAGCGCTGGGTCACGACCAGCGCGCCGCCGGCCCAGCTGCGCGAGGCCGCGAGCAGCGTGGGCGGCCATGCCACGCTGTACCGCGCGCTGGACAAGAGCCCCGGCGTGTTTGCGCCGCTGTCGCCGCCGCTGGCGCGCATCCACCAGCAGCTGAAGCTGGCCTTCGACCCCAAGGGATTGTTCAATCCGGGTCGCCTCTACCCCGACTTCTGATGCAGACAACACTCGCCCCGGAATTCCAGAACACGACCGAAGGCAAGACCGCCGAGGAGATCCTGCGGCGCTGCGTGCACTGCGGCTTCTGCACCGCCACCTGCCCGACCTACCAGCTGCTCGGCGACGAGCTCGACGGCCCGCGCGGCCGCATCTACCTGATGAAGCAGGTGCTGGAAGGCGAGACGCCCACGCGCAAGACCCAGGAGCACCTGGACCGCTGCCTGACCTGCCGCAACTGCGAGAGCACCTGCCCCTCGGGCGTGCAGTACGGCCAGCTGCTGGAGATAGGCCGCAACATCGTTGAGGCCAAGGTCGAGCGTCCGGCCGAGGAGCGCCGCAAGCGCTGGCTCTTGAAGGAGGGCCTGACCTCGCGCGCCTTTGCCCCGGCCATGAAGCTCGGCCAGCTGTTCCGCCCGCTGGTGCCCGGTGCGTTGAAGGAC
The DNA here is from genome assembly GCF_030014915.1 of Pelomonas sp. V22. Lineage (GTDB taxonomy): Bacteria > Pseudomonadota > Gammaproteobacteria > Burkholderiales > Burkholderiaceae_C > JAUASW01. The sequence goes on along the minus strand of NZ_JAGIXS010000004.1, from coordinate 326,306 downwards.
AAGATCCCGACGCGTGCGGGCAAGCGAGCCCACCAGTGGCCCACGCGTCAGCACAAGCGCAAGGTGCTGCTGCTGCTGGGCTGCGTGCAGCCGGCCATGATGCCCAACATCAACTCGGCCACGGCTCGCGTGCTCGATGCCGCCGGCGTGCAGACCCTGGTGGCCGATGGCGCGGGCTGCTGCGGCGCGGTGCGCAGCCATCTGAGCGACCACGAGGGCGGCCTCGCCGACATGCGCCGCAACATCGACGCCTGGTGGCCGGTCTTGAAGGCCGAGCCCGGGATCGAGGCCATCGTGATGAATGCCTCCGGCTGCGGCGTGACGGTCAAGGAGTACGGCCAGTCCCTGAAGCACGACCCCGAGTACGCCGAGAAGGCCGCCCGAATCAGCGAGTTGACCCGCGACCTGAGCGAGCTGCTGCCCTCGCTGATCCCGACGCTGAAGACGCGTTTGAACAAGCGCAGCGGTGGCACCGTGGCCTACCACCCGCCCTGCACCTTGCAGCATGGCCAGCAGCTGCGCGGTGGTGTGGAGGCGGGGCTGCGCGAGCTGGGCTTGCGGGTCGAGACGGCGGCCTGCGAGAGCCATTTGTGCTGCGGCTCGGCCGGCACCTACTCGGTGCTACAGCCCGAACTGTCGCGCCAGCTGCGCGACCGCAAGCTGGCCAACCTCGCGCCGCTGCAGGCCGAGACCATCGTCTCGGCCAACATAGGCTGCATCCAGCACCTGCAGTCAGGCACGGCCGTGCCGGTGCAGCACTGGGTGGAGCTGCTGGACGCCCAGCTGCGCTGACCTCATTTCTTTACATGCGGCGGTTAGAGTCGCCGTTCATCTTGTTCGCCCCGTTCGTCCTGTTGCTGAAGTCGAGACTGCCATGAGCCAACGCCCCTCCTTCCTGACGCTGACCGCGCTCGCCGCCGCCCTGCTGGCCGGCTGCGCGAATCCGCCGACCCAACAGGCGACGCCCACTGCCGTGGCCGCCGCGCCGGCCCGGCCCAAGCTGGTGGTCTTCATCGTCATCGACGGCCTGCCCATGCGCCAGGTGCTGGACAACCGCGAGCAGTTCTCGCCCGACGGCTTCCGCCGCTTCCTGGACCGGGGTGCCACCTTCATGGACGCGCACTACGGCCATGCCCACACGGTCACGGCGGCCGGCCATTCGGTGATGCTGACCGGTGCCTATCCGCAGCGCACCGGCATCATCAGCAACGAATGGGTGGACCCACAGACCCGCAAGCAGGTCTACAACACGCAAGACACCGACTACCAGTACATAGGCAACAAGACCGAGCTGCTCTCGGGCACCAGCCCGCGCATGCTGCGGGCCGAGACCGTGGGCGACGTGCTGCGCACGGCCGACCCGGCCTCCAAGGTGATCGGCATCTCGGGCAAGGACCGCGGCGCCATCCTGCCGGCCGGCCACAAGGGCACGGCCTATATGTTCATGAGCGGCAGCGGCCAGTTCGCTTCCAGCACCTACTACATGCAGAAGCATCCGGGCTGGGTCGAGGCTTTCAATGCCGCCAGGCCGGCCGATGCACTGTTCGGCCAGACCTGGGCCCCGCTGCTGCCCGACAAGTGCGCCGATGGCAGCACCCAGCAGCAGCCGGTGGCCGGCGGCCCCGTCTATGCCTGCGGCGCCTATGCGCGCTCGGCGGCCGATGGCCAGGCCTTCCAGAGCACGGAGAGCAACACCAACGGCAACCGCCTGCCCACGGTGCTCGGCCAGAAGCTGAGCGGCCCCGGCCCTGACTTCTACAAGCTCATCCTTCCTAGCCCCTACGGCGACCAGCTGACGCTGGCCTTTGCCCGCGCGGCCGTCGAGGGCGAGGGCCTCGGCCAGGACGATCACCCGGACATCCTCAGCGTGAGCTTGTCCAGCCACGACTACATCAACCACGCCTTCGGCCCCGAGTCCAAGCTCTCGCACGACCACATGCTGCAGCTGGACCGCCACCTGCAGGCCTTTTTCCAGTACCTGGACCAGCGCATAGGCCGTGGCAACTACATGGCCATGCTGACCGCCGACCATGGCTTTGCCGACACGCCGGAGTGGGCGAAGTCGCTCGGGCGCGATGCCAAGCGTTTTGCCAGCAAGGACCTGGTGGCGCATGCCAACGTGGGCCTGTCCATGCGCTTCGGCGAGGGCAAGTGGGTGACCGAGGTCTCGGCCATGGGCCTGCTGTTCGACGAGAAGCTGATTGCGGCACGCGGCCTGAAGCCTGAGCAGGTCTACCTGGCGGCGCGCGACATCATGCTGATGCATCCCGAGGTGCAGACGGCCTTCACCCCCGATCAGCTGCGCAGCAGCGACGAGCAGACGCCTTTCCTCGCGCAGATGCGCAAGTCCTGGCACCCGGAGCGCGCCGCACCGGTGCAGGTGATCATGAAGGAGGGCCGCTTGTTCAGCACCCGCACGACCGGCAGCTCGCACGGCACGCCCTATGCCTATGACCACCATGTGCCCATCCTGGCCTGGGGCCCGCAATGGGTGGGGCAGGGGGCCGTGAAGTCCTGGGTGGAGGTGGCCGACATCGCGCCGACGCTGGCCGGCATCCTCCAGGTCGGGGTGCCGCGCCAGGCTCAGGGAAAGCCCTTGCCGCTGCCGCGTTGACGCAGCGCAGGAACGTGAACTATCCCCATTGAAGGCAGGGCGGCTGCCGGCCTAGTATGGGGACGTGAGCAAGTCAGATCCGATCAGCAAGCGCGATATCCAGTCCTACGCCAACGGCGCCTTCAAGCCGCACGGCAAGATCGAGTTCTGGACCGAGGGCCATGTGGTGCGCATCGAGGCGCAAGGGCCGTTCAACCGTGAGGCCATCCAGGCCGTGGGCCTGGCCATGCAGGAGCTGTTTGCCGGCACGCCGCCGACCTGCGCGTTCGCCGACATCCTCGAGATCCGCCGCAGCATCATGATCTCGCCCGAGGCGCTGGAGGCCTTCAGCCTGTTCCTGGCGCGCATGAGCATCAACAAGTCGGCCCCCACGGCCGTGGCCTATGTGGTGGCGGCCGAGGTGGAGGGGCGCAGTCTGGTGCTGCCGCTGCTGGCCAAGCTCTATGCCAAGCATGGCCGGCAGTTCGCCGCTTTCGAGACCATGGCCCCCGCCGAGGCCTGGGTGCGCGAGCGCCTGAGCGCGGCGCGCTGAGGCTCAGGCCTCGTCGCGTTCGACGCGGTCGCGCCCAGCCGCCTTGGCGCGATAGAGCGCGGCATCGGCCCGCTGCAAGAGCGTCTCGGCGCTTTCCCCCCACTGCGCTTCGACGAGGCCGGCTGAGCAGCGATAGCCGAACTCGGGCACATCCGCCAGGGGCCGGGCGAGCCGCACGCGCGCGAGCAGACGCTCGACGATGACACCCGCCTGGCCCAGCGCCGCCGCCGGCAGTATCAGCAGGAACTCCTCGCCACCGAGGCGGGCGCAGCCGTCTTCGCGGCGGGTGCTGGCCAGCATCTGGCGGGCGAAGTCGCGCAGCACCTCGTCGCCGGCCGCATGGCCGAGCTGGTCGTTGACCTGCTTGAAATGGTCCAGGTCCAGCATGGCCACGCACAGCGGCCAGGCCTCGGGCTGGGTGAGCGCCTGCTGCAGCAGCTGCAGGCCCTGGCGGCGGTTGGCCAGGCCGGTCAGCGCGTCGGTCTGGGCCGCGCGCACGGCCTTGGCATGGGCCTGGCGCAGCGAGCGGCTGTCCTGGCGCAACGGCGTGATATCGATGGCCAGGCACAGCATCCAGCCATCGGCCTGCATGGTCTCGCTCATCCAGATCCAGCGGCCGTCGCTCAGGTCGGCCTCGAAAGCGCGGTGCGGCAGCTTGCCCCGGCGCGAGGCGGTGGCGGCCAGCCAGGCCTCGATGTCGTCGGCCTCGATCACCGCGCCCTGGCTTCTCGCATGGTTGTTGCGCATCATGTCGGACCAGGTGAGCACGCCGTCTGGCTGCACCTTGTAGGCCTCGCAAAAGGCCTTGTTGGCCCAGCGCAGCACGTCGCCAGCGTCGAACAGCGCCGCTGGGTTGGGGCTGGCCTCGTGCAGGGCCAGCAGGGTCTGCGGCAGGGGGGCTTCGCTCATGGGCCGGGGCGTGTTTTCTCCTCCGGCGCATTCTGAACTATTGCGGGCTTGGCGCCAGCCTGGCTTGCGAGAGTCGCCAGAAGGTCCAGCTGATCACGACGAGGCCCACGACCGAGGGCAAGAGTTGTGGCCAGGGATACCAGAAGCGCAGCACATTGCCGCTGAGCGCCGACAGCATGCCGAACTGCACCGAGATCAGCTTGAAGGCATGCTCGTAGCGCCACAGCCGCACATGCCAGTGCGGCGGGAACAGCCAGCGCAGCCCGTCATAGGCCACCACGGTGACCAGGGCCGCGAGCGTGGAGTAGAGGACGGTCGGATTCGCGAGGCCGCCGGGCGTGCCCTGCAGCCAGAACAGCAGGGCGGCACCGCCCATGGCGCCGAGCGCCGTCCACAGGGCGTCAAACGGACCCGGCCCGCGCGCCTGTGTGTGGGCGGCGCGCCAGCCACCGATCAACTGGTACAGCACGGTCGCGGTCAGCACGGCCAGCAGCGGCTGGGGCCGGAACAGCAGGGTGCCGACGGTGGCCGTCAGGCAGACGACCAGGGCCAGCAGGCCGAAGCTGCGGCCCAGGCGCCGGTGCTGGCGCGTGCCCTTGGTCCGGGCCAGGACGGCAAAGCCGATCAGCATGGCCACGCCGCCGGCGGTGATGTGGACGGCCAGCGAGGCCAGGTGCAGCGGCTCCATGTGGGTTCCTCCCCCCGTCTTGATTGCTTGTTCTTGCCTCTGCAGAGCAGGGCCGGTCTGACGCCGGCTCTTGTTTTGGCTGTCAGCGTGCGCTTACTTCTCCGGAGCCGGTGACGCGTTGGGTCAGCTTGGGGCGGCCGCCGTAGCTCAGGTCACCGGAGCCGCTGAGGCTGGCATCCAGGCTGTCGACCACGCCGAGCTGCAGGTCGCCCGAGCCGGTCAGCTGGGCCTTGGCCGCGTTGCCGCCGAGGCTGCGGGCATCGACGTCGCCCGAGCCATGCAGGGCCCAGCTCTGCTGCTCGGCCCGGCCGGCCACTTGCAGGTCGCCGGAACCGCTGAGATGGGCTGTCAGCTGCTTGAGCTCCAGCAGGCCGATGCGCAGGTCGCCCGAGCCGCTCAGCGAGACGCTGAGGTTGTCGCCCTTGAGCCGCTCCATGCTGACGTCGCTGGAGCCGCTGATCTGCAGCGACGTCAATTGCTTGACGTCCAGCCAGACCACCGGTGCATGGCGGGTCGAGTAGCCGCTGCGCTCCTGCATGCGCAGCACCAGGGTGTCGCCGTCGACGCGGCTCTCGATCAGCGGCTCGATGTTGTCGTCGGCGCTGACCTTGAGGCCTTCGCTGCCGGCCTGGTTGACGCGCACATCGAAGGGCCCTTCGACACGCAGCTTGCTGAAAGGCGCCAGCGAGCGGGCCTTCTCGACCAGGTTGCCCGAACCCTTGGTGCGGCGGCCGCTCGGGCCGTACTCGCTGGAGCCGCTGAAGTGGGCGCTCCAGCCGTTCACTTCCTTCTTGATGCGCAGGCGCCAGTCGTTCTCTTCGCCGGCGAAGGCGGCCTGGCCCAGCAGGGCGAGGGCCAGGGGCAGCAGCAGCAAATTCCGGGTCTTGAGGTTCAGCATGGCGGAGGGCTCCAAAATCAAAGTGGTGCGAGTGTGCCGAGGCGGCCGGCAGCCACCAACCGGGGGCTGACGGATTGCAGCAGCGGCGGGACGGAACGCAGGAGGCTAGGATGGGCTGCACGAACAAGGAGTGCCGCATGAAGTGGGAAGGCCAGCGCGAGAGCGACAACGTCGAGGACGACCGGGGCGCCGGTGGCGGCCGTGGAGGTGGCGGCCTGCCGATTGGCGGGCGCGGCCTCGGCCTCGGAGGCATCGTCATTGCCTTGCTGGTCTCCTGGGCGTTCGGCATCAACCCGATGACGGTGCTGGGCCTGATGGAGGGCGGTGGCGGCGTGCTGTCGCCGGCCGAGCAGCGCGAGCGTCCGACCGGCCGGACGACCGGTGACAAGCCGCAGGACGCTGCGGGACGCTTTGCCACCGTGGTGCTGGCCGACACCGAAGACGTGTGGAGCGCTTACTTCGCCCGCGCCCAGAAGCCATATGAAATGCCGCGCCTGGTGCTCTACGACGGTCGCCACGCCACGGCCTGCGGCACCGGCGAGGCGGCCATGGGCCCGTTCTACTGCCCCGGTGATCGCAAGGTCTACCTGGACCTGAGCTTCAACAACACGCTGAGCCAGCGCCTTGGCGCGCCCGGCGATTTCGCCCAGGCCTATGTGATCGCCCATGAGGTGGGCCACCACATCCAGAACCTGCTGGGCACCAGCGCCAAGATGGAGGCGGCACGCGGCCGGGTCTCGGAGCGCGAGTACAAGGCGCTGAGCGTGCGCCTGGAGCTGCAGGCCGACTGCCTGGCCGGCGTCTGGGCCTACCACTCGCAGAAGGGCAAGGGCTGGCTGGAGCAGGGCGACATCGAGGAAGCGCTGAACGCCGCCTCGCAAATCGGTGACGACACCCTGCAGCGCCAGGCCGGCCGCGCCGTCGTGCCCGAGAGCTTCACCCACGGCAGCAGCGCACAGCGGGTGGCCTGGTTCAAGCGGGGGTTGGAGGCGGGTGAGATGAAGCTTTGTGACACTTTCCGCAGCGGCTCGGTCTGAGCCGGCTGGCGCCTCAGATCGCTTCGCGCGGTGCCTCAACCTTGGCAGGCTTGAGCGCCAGCCAGCTCTTGCGCGCCAGGTGGGCTGCCAGCAGATGCAGAGGCATGCGCAAGGCATGGGCGCGCCAGTAGACGGCGCGGCGAGCCCAGTCGTCGAGGCCCTCGACCGGCGGGCGGCGGGCATGCGAACGCAGTGCACGGGGCAGCACCCGGCCAAGCCAGGGACCGAGCTCGGCCGGCTCGCCGGGCGAAAGCGAATGCAGGATGGCCTGGGGCACCGGGCTGCCAACGCAATCGCGCGCCAGCAGCAGGCCGAGGCGCACCGGTTCGGCCAGGCCGTTGCCGGCGGCGGCTGTCAGCACGCGCTGCCAGAAGGCGTCGGGATCGGTGGCGCTGGCAATCAGGCCGTCGACGTCGACCAAGTCGCGCAAGCCGTTGTGGAACTCACCCTCATGCACCAGGTGGACCAGGCTGTGAACCAGCAGGTCCTCCAGCGCAGGCACGCGGATGCAGGCATGGCCCGGCAACGGTCGTGAGCGGCCGAGTATCAGTGTCGGATCGGGGTGGTGACGGGCCGTGCGCGGCAGCAGGTTGTGATGCACGTCCAGCATGCTGCCGCGACGGACGTTGAACATCGGCGGCAGCTCGTGCATCCATTGCCGGTAATAGCGCTGGTCATAGGGGTCCGACTTGGCCGTGGCCCAGCCCGCCTTCATCAGCTCGCTTTCGACGTCGCCCAGCGCGGCCTCCGGTACCAGGATGTCCACGTCGCCGAACAAACGCCCGTGGCTGACCGGGTGATCGGTCATGGCGTAGGCCGCGCCCTTGAGCAGCATGACGGGCACGCCGAGGCAGGCCAGGCAGTCGTCCAGGCAGCGCACCTCCCACAGCACCGACTGGCGCTGGCGTTCGCTGAGCCGTCGCGCGCCCTCGAAATGGCGGGCCACCTGGGGCGGTGCTTGCACGCCGTGCAGGCGCAGCTTCTCCCCGACACTGCCGATCAGGTTGAGCCGGCGGGCCACGTCTGCCTGCTCCAGCCACCCCGGCTCGTCGCGCGGCGCTGCAGCGGGGCCCTGGCGCATCAGGGCCAGCATGCGTTCGACGGCGGCGCGGTGGTCCATGGGGTCAGGCCTCGCTGCAGATTTCGCGCACGACGGCCAGGCCGTCGGCAGTGCTGGGATAGCTGGCCACGAAACAGCGGGCGCCGCCCAGCAGGGCCATCATCGCGTCGAAGCCGGTCCCTCCCATGCGCTCGCGGTTGAACGATTGCTCGGCGATCAGCTTGAAGGCCTCGGCCCGCTCTATCTCCTCGATGGCCGCAGGCTGACCGGCGACGAAGCGGGGGAACAGGATCCACTGGCAGCGCGCACTCTGGCGCGCCTGGGCCAGCGAGGCCTCAGGCACGGCCGCGTGGGTCACAGTGCCCTTGCGGGTGTCGGAATAGACGGGGCCCAGGCGGGCGCCGGGGAAGGCGCGGACCACCTCGATCGACGCATTCTTCAGGCTGATCGGCCTTGGGTGCGGCAGCAGCAAGCCGCTGTCCGGCTCCAGGATGGCCAGTTCGTCGGACAGCAGCTGCCAGCCCTCGATCAGCGCGAGCGAGGCACACAGCGTGCTCTTGCCGGCCCCCGGGAAGCCCGGCAGCATGATGGCGCGCCCGTTGCGAGCCAGGACGGCCGCATGCATCACCAGGTAGCCGAGCGCCTGGCTGGCGATCGCCCAGTTGAGGCCCCATTCGAAGACCGGTCCTGCCTGCTCGGCCGGGAGCGGCAGGAAATGCTCGTGGCCATCCAGCACAAAGCGCACCTGCGGCCGCCACCAGCGGCGCAGGCCACGGCCGGGCAGCAGCTCGATGTCGAAGTCGTGGAAACGACCGTCCGGCGCATGGGTGGCGCCGCGATAGAAGGTCTCCAGGTGTAGGTCCAGTCCGGGCAGAGGCGAACGCAGGCGCACCGTGAAGGGCGCGATTTCGACCAGGGTGTCGACGAAGGCCATGGTGTTCAGTCGGCAGCCTGGACCAGGCCGGCGCGCAGCAGTTCGTCCAGCGTTTCGCCGGGCGTGAACTCCTGGGTGCTTTCCAGCAAAGCGGCCAGCTGGGCACCGGCCTCGGCGGTCAGCAGCCAGTAGTCGCCTGAGTGGCGATCAAAGACGATACGGGCTGACTCGTCCGGCCAGGGCGGCGAGATGCTCAGCTGCCGCCCGACGCGGATCTGCAGCCTCATCCCGGGCCCGGCCTTGGGCCGTCAGCCCGGCATGGCCGGCTTATTTCTTGCACAGATCGGGATCGGGTCCGACATCGGCGTTGATGTCGTACATGCCAGAGATGTAGTTGATGACGTCGCTAGCCGACCAGGGGGTGGCGCAGCTCACGCCGGCAGCGCACCAGGTGCCACCGGACTTGGTCGCATTCCACATGGCCAGGATCTGGGTTTTGGTGATCGGGTATTCGGTCGGCCAGTAGCTGGCGTTCAGCCAAGCGGCGAGCAGATGACGGGCCAACTGGCCGGTCGAGCCGAAGGAGGTCGGGAATGCCAGCACGGCCCACACGCCATAGGCGGTGCCACCGATGTAGCCGGCGCCCGGCAAGATGCTGTTGGCCAGGGTGCCCTGATTCTTGATGTCGGACAGCGCCAACCCCTGCATGCCGGCGGAACAGACGTCCACCGTCTTGTAGAAGGTGGCGTAGTTGACGCCGGTCCAATAGTTGAACTTCTGCGGCACCTTCCAGAAACCGGGCGAGCGGCCACCGCTGCAACTACCGGTGCCGGGCGGGCGCGGGCTCATATTGCCGCTCATCGTGGCCGAGGGGCTCTTGCAGACGCCGGTACCCAGCGCGGTCTTGGAGGCGCTGGCCAGCAACACGCCGGTACCACCGGCGACACTGGTCACGAGGCGACGGCGCGAACGGTTGATGGGCGCGCGGGCGGGGCTATCGACCGAAACGCTCGAGTGCTCAGGCGCTTCAGGGGCGCGTGATTGTTGTTCTCGATTCATGGTTTACTCCATCGATGAGCCTGTGGACCGGGCCGCTTCCTGTTGGTTTTGCATTTGCGGCGCATGGCCGGAACGCTAAATGACGGCGTAGTGTTGCATAGACTCCAGGGCACCGCCCCCCGCGAACGAGGGTGGAATTCGCGGTCGAGCCGCTCTTTTGCGTGCATCTTTGACGCCAGCTCATGGGACATGGGCCAAGGCGCAGGTTCACAGACCTGAAAGATAGCGGTTTCGGGACCGGTGATTGTGATTTCCGGGGCCTATCTGCCCGATTCCCGCAGTTGCGTGGCTGCTTGTGCTCGGAAGGCTCGACAAGCTTGAGGATGCCGACCCCGCCCGCTTGCTGGGAAATTGCGGCCCTTCCCGTTGACCCACGGAGATCCGATGAGCCTGCAAGCCCTGGCCTTTGTGTCCTGCATCAACGCGGCCGCCTTCAAGTCGCAGCCGGTCTGGGACTGGATCGCGGCGGCGCCGGTGCAGGATCTGCTGCTGCTCGGCGATTCCATCTATGCCGATGGCAGTTCCGCCACGAGCCCGATGGACATGCCGGCCGATCAGCTGCGCCAACACCTCAGCCAGCGCTACCGCCTGCAGCTGGCCCAGCCGCAATTCGCGGCCCTGCTGCAGCGGCTGGGGGCCGGTCATGTTGACGCGATCTGGGACGACCATGACTTCCTCTGGAATGAAGCCGCCGGCCTGCCGCTGAGCCAGGGTTTCGAGCATCGCGAGAAGCTGCCGGTCACGAACGCCTGCTTCCGTGCCTTCAGCCGCGCCGTGGCCGGCATCGCACCCTATCCGGACGATGACAACGACCCCGCCCTGAACGACCCCGCCGTCCCGCCGCCCGACGCGCGCCCTTCGCGCGAGGTGGCGCCGGGCGTCTGGCTGCACCTGAGCGACGGGCGCAGCCATCGCACCTACGAGGGTCTGTTCAAGCCGCCGCTGCCCGAGCGCCAGATGTTCGGCAGCAAGCAGCAGACGCATCTGCGCCAGCAGATCGAGCTGCGCCCGGACGCCATCCACCTGTTCGCCAGTGGCTCCACGCTGGACACCTGGCGCAAGAGCTATGGCAATGACTGGCTCTGGCTGCGCGGCCTCTCGCGCCAGCACCGCATCCTCGTGCTCAGCGGCGACATCCACGAAAACCAGGCGCAGAGCTGGGGCAGCGAGCCGGACGCCGGCCTGCCGCTGCACGAAGCCACTTCGTCCGGTGCGGCTTGCTACAAGTTGGTTGACCCCATTCCCTTTGTGCCGCGCCGCCGCAACCACGGCCTCCTTCAGTTCGAGCCGGGTCGCCTGGTCCTGCGCTTCTACAAGGATGGCCAGGAAGAGACGAAGCGCAGCTTCGCCATCGACCGGGCCAGCTGGCAGCGCGTGCCGCTCTGAGTCGGGCGGCCCCTCAACGGCGGTCGCACCAGGCCGCCACCGCTGCTCGCTGCTCGGCGCCCAGCTGCAGGCCGAGCTTGGAGCGGCGCCACAGCATGTCGTTGGCGCTGCGGGCCCATTCCTCTCGGTACATGAACTCAAGCTCGGCTTCGTAGAGGTCGCCGCCGTGGTGAGCACCGAGGTCGGCGAGGCTGGCCGCATCGCCCAGCAACAGGGCGATGCGGCTGCCCTGCGCATGCGAGAGCCGCCGCGCCAGTGCTGGCGGCAGCCAGGGCCAGCGCCGCTGCACCGCCTGCACGAAATGCTCGAAATCCTGGTCCGGTCGGCCCGGCTTGCGACCCGACCAGGCGGCCAGGTCGCCGCCCGGCAGCAGGGCGCCTCGGGTCCAGGCGGGTCGCGGTCGGCCCAGCATGCCGGCAACCAGATCGGCGGCGTCCTCGGCCAGCTTGCGAAAGGTGGTGATCTTGCCGCCCCAGACGCTCAGCAGTGGCGCGGCACCGTCATGCAGCGTTTCGAGCGCGTAGTCGCGGGTGATGGCGGCGGCGCTGCCCGAGGCATCGTCCAGCAGCGGCCGCACGCCGGCGTAGCTCCAGACCACGTCCTCGGGCCGCACGGGCGACTTGAAGTAGCGGCTGGCCTGCTCGCACAGGTAGGCGATCTCAGGCTCGCTGATCTTGGCGAGCGCGAAGCCGGCAATGGCCTCATCGGGCTGCTCCACATCGGTCGTGCCTATCAGCGTGAATGCGCCCTCGTAGGGAATGGCGAAGATGATGCGGCCGTCGGGGTTCTGGAACAAATAGGCGTGGTCGTGTTCGAAGCGGCGCGGCACGACGATGTGGCTGCCCTTGACCAGGCGCAGGCTCTTCGTCGCCAAGGCCTCGTGTTTGGCCGGCCGCGCCACGCCGCGCAGAAAGCTCTCGGCCCAGGGGCCGGCGGCATTCACGAGGGCCGCAGCGCGTAGCTGCCGCTCACCACCGGGCGTATTGATCGTGACAAGCCAGTCCTGCTCGCCACGCTGGGCGACCGTCACCGGGCTGCGGGTCAGGATTTCGGCGCCGTGGGCCTTGGCGTCCAGCGCGTTCAAGAGCACCAGGCGCGCATCGTCCACCCAGCCATCCGAATAGACGAAGCCGCGGCTGAAGCGCTCCTGCAGCGGCGCACCGAGCACCGAGCCACGCAGCTGCACGCCGTTCGAGCCCGGCAGCCATTCGCGGCGCGCCAGATGGTCGTAGAGGAAGAGGCCGGCGCGGATCATCCAGGCCGGCCGCATCGCCTGGTCGTGCGGCATCACGAAGCGCAGCGGCCGCATGATGTGGGGCGCGCTTTTCAGCAGCACCTCGCGCTCCTGCAGTGCCTTGCGCACCAGGGCGAACTCGTAGTACTCCAGGTAGCGCAGGCCGCCGTGTATCAGCTTGGTGCTGGCCGACGAGGTGTGCGATGCCAGGTCTTGCGCCTCGGCCAGCAGCACCGAGAAACCGCGCCCGGCCAGGTCACGGGCAATGCCCGCGCCATTGATGCCGCCGCCGACCACCAGAACATCGACCTGCTCCATGCGGCCTATCCTAGACTACGTCGATGGACTACCTGCTCGCGCTCGACCAAGGCACTTCCAGTTCCCGCAGCATCGTTTTCGACGCAGAGGGCCGGCTGATCGCCCGGGCGCAGCGCGAGTTCAGGCAGCACTACCCGGAGCCCGGCTGGGTCGAGCATGACGCGCAGGAGATCTGGCAGGGGCAGCTGGCCACGGCGCGCGAGGCCATCGCCAAGGCCGGGCTCAAGGCTTCGGACATCCGTTCGATAGGCATCACCAACCAGCGCGAGACCACGGTGCTGTGGGACCGCAGCAGCGGTCAGCCCATCCATCCGGCCATCGTCTGGCAGGACCGCCGTACCGAGCCGCTGTGTGCGCGCCTGCGCGAGGCCGGCCATGAGGCGCTGTTTCGCCAGCGCACGGGCTTGCTGCTGGACCCGTATTTCTCCGGCACCAAGCTGGCCTGGCTGCTCGATCACGTGCCCGGTGCGCGCGCGCTGGCCGAGCAGGGCGAGCTGGCCTTCGGCACCATCGACAGCTGGCTGGTCTGGCAACTGACCGGCGGCCTCGTGCATGCCACCGATGTCTCGAATGCCTCGCGCACCCTGCTGTTCGACGTGCACCAGAACCAGTGGGATGCCGAGCTGCTGGACCTGCTGAACATCCCGGCCAGCCTGCTGCCCGAGGTCCATCCCTCGGCCCATCACTACGGCCTCAGCGAGCCGGCGCTGCTGGGCTCGGCCATCGCCATCGGCGGCATTGCCGGCGACCAGCAGGCGGCGCTGTTCGGCCAGGGGTGCTTTCGCGCCGGCATGGCCAAGAACACCTATGGCACGGGCTGCTTCATGCTGATGCACACCGGCCGCCGCTTCGAGCGCTCGACCAATGGCCTGATCACCACCAGCGCGGCCCAGGTCACGGCGCGGCCCGAGTACGCGCTGGAGGGCAGCGTCTTCATCGGCGGCGCCGTCGTGCAGTGGCTGCGCGACGGCCTGCATGCGATCAAGTCCAGCAGCGAGGTGCAGGCCCTGGCCGCCAGCGTGCCCGACGCCGGCGGCGTGATGTTCGTACCAGCCTTCACCGGCCTCGGCGCGCCCTACTGGAACCCCGAGGCACGGGGCGCCATCGTGGGCCTGAGCCGGGGCACGAGCATGGCCCACATCGCCCGCGCGGCGCTGGAGAGCATCGCCTTCCAGAGCGCGGCCCTCCTGCAGGCCATGAGCTGCGACGCGGTGGCGGCAGGCGGCGAGCCGGTCTCGCAGCTGCGCGTCGATGGCGGTGCCTGCGTCAACGATCTCTTGATGCAGTTCCAGGCCGACCTGCTGGGCATCCCCGTCGTGAGGCCGCAGGTGATAGAGACCACGGCGCTGGGCGCGGCCTATCTGGCTGGCCTCAGCAGCGGCGTCTACGCGGGCCTGGACGAGCTCTCGGCCAAGTTGCAGACGCAGACCGAGCGCGTGTTCGAGCCCGCCATGCCACGCGAGCGCGCCAGCGAGCTGATGGCGCAATGGGAGCGCGCGGTGCGGCAGACGGTGGCGCGCTGAAGCGCCGCCGAGGTCCCTGCGCTTCTTCAGTCCTCGCTGTTCCAGGCCGACACCAGTAGCAGCACCTTGCCGTCAATACCGGGCTTGTGCGCGCCGGAGGGCAGGGGCACCTCGATGCGGATCGCGCCGCCTTTTACCTGCGTGTAGCTGAGCTGCTCGGTGGCCTGGCCCACATGCTGGCTCTCCCAGCTGTGCATCACCTTCCAGGCCTGGCCTTCCTCGGCCGGGGGCTCCAGCGAGATCAGGAGGCTGTCGCGGAACAGATGGCTGCCCTCGAAATGCTGGTCTGCCCAGAAGCGGCGGTCGATCACGTAGTCGGGCACGCGCACGGCCACGTCCATCGCATAGGCCAGCGTGCGGTCCACCGTCGAGACCTTGGCCTTGTTGGCCAGAAAAACCGTGGACAGATAGACCAGGTTGCCGCCCAGGGCCTGCTTCTGCGTCAGCTCGGCATGGCTGCGGCAGGCGGGGGAATCTTCCTCGGCCACGCGCCGGCTCAGGTACCAGCGCTTGCCACGTGGCCGCGCCAGCAGCTCGAACTGGTAGAGGGCCTGGACCTCAACGGCCCTGTCTTCGATGGCCGCCGGCAGCCGCACTTCGTCGACCTCCATCCACAGGTCCACGCGCACATCGCCGAACAGGAAGCGGGCGAGGTTCTGGTAGGCCTCCTCGCTGTTGACGATACCGAAGGGTCCGGAATGCGTGCGGTAGCAGTAGGCGGTGGCGGCCGTGCCGCTGATGTTGTTGTTGCGGTCCAGCCCCCAGACCGAGGCGTTGTCCACCTTCACGAGCCCGTCGCTGCCATGGCCGGCGAAGGCGCGCGACAGGCCCATGGCCACGTCGTAGTCGTCGCGGTTGGTGCCCACCATGCAGAAGATGCGCTCAATGGGGAAGGCCGCTGCCGGCAGGAAGTCGACCCGCTTGTAGCGCTCGAACGCGGCCTGCAGGTTCAGGAAGCCGGCCATGCGCTCGCGGCTGAAGGTGTTGATCTCGTTGAGCGAGAGCCAGGTGGGCACATTGCGGCCGGCGGCCTCGATGCCGTTGTGCGGCGTGGCGTA
Organism: Pelomonas sp. V22; assembly: GCF_030014915.1. Taxonomy (GTDB): domain Bacteria; phylum Pseudomonadota; class Gammaproteobacteria; order Burkholderiales; family Burkholderiaceae_C; genus JAUASW01. The sequence goes on along the minus strand of NZ_JAGIXS010000004.1, from coordinate 311,116 downwards.
GGTGAAGATCTTGTCGACCGCCTGGCGGGCCTCGTCGCTGCCGAGCTGCGGGTTCTGCAGAAAGCCGCGCACCACCAGGCCGCCCATGGAATGCGCCACCAGGTAGCAGCGGAAGTCGGCGGGTTTCATGGCGCCAGCTTCTTGCGCCAGCACCAGCTCGCGCGCTCGCAGGATCAGGTCCGACAGGCCCTGGCAGTAGCGCTCGATCTTGCGGGCCTCGCCATCGCCGAGCAAGGTCGAGCCTTCGTCGTAGTAGCGGTAGATGATCACCGAGCTGGCCGGGATGCCCAGGTTGGGCTGGCCGTTCAGGCGGGTGCGGGGGCGCCAGTCGGGATCGAGGATGTCGAGGCCGTTCTCGTAGACATCGCTGTAGCCGTACTCGGCCGAGAGCCGCAAGAGTGGCGACTCGAACACGAACTTCTTGGCCGGCTCGTGCTTGTTCGGATTGGCACGGAACACCGTGGAGCCGAGGTTGAAGCCGCAGAACGGGTCAGCGGCGGTTTCGTTGCGCTCGGCCTCGGTCATGGCATAGCCGCGCACGTAGATGATCGGGTAGAAGGGCTTTTGCATGGAGCTTCCTGCCTGGAGAAGCTCCCGCTTATAGGGCCCGGCCCGGGCGCCTACAACCCCAAGAATCGACCCGCGCCGAGCAGCGTGGCCACGCCCAGCAGGGCGAACACCGCGGCGGCGATGCCATGGACCAAGCGCACCGGGATGCGGCCGGCGATGCGCTCGCCGAGCAGCACGGCCGGCACGTTGGCGATCATCATGCCGGCGGTCGTGCCGGCCACCACGGCGAGCAGGGCGCCGTCAAAGCGCGCAGCGAGCGCCACGGTGGCGATCTGCGTCTTGTCGCCCATCTCGGCGAGGAAGAACGCGACGACGGTCGTGCCCAGCACACCGAGGCCCAGGCGGCCGCCGCCTTCGCTCTCTTCATCGATCTTGTCGGGGATGAGGGTCCACAGCGCCATGGCGATGAAGCCGAGGCCGAGGCCCCAGCGCAGGATCTCGGGGCTCAGGAGGCTGGTGATCCAGTGGCCCAGCGCGCCGGCGCCCGCATGGTTGACGACGGTCGCGAGCAGGATGCCGAGGCAGATGGTGCCGGCACGGCCCTTGAAACGGGCGGCGAGCAGGAAGGCGAGCAGCTGGGTCTTGTCGCCGATTTCGGCCAAGGCCACGAGGCCGGTGGAGACGAGGAAGGCTTCCATCAGAGTGTTCTCTTTGCAGCGGCCGGCAGATGTGTGAACCGATTGACCACGCACAGGCCGGCCGCTGAAAGCAGGACTGCGATGGTCAAAGGTCTTGCCAGGTGCAGGTGTGTGGACTGCCAGCGCCATGAGCCTTGCGGGCTCAAGTGTGTTGACGCGGGCCTGCGCTTGTCGCGCAGCGGCTACTCCCCAATGACGGATTGCATTCTATCGGCTGCTGCCAACACGCTGTCAGCAGGGCCGGCGCAGCATCCAGCCCTCACTTGTTTCCACCCACGGAGGAGAAGACGATGAATGCACTGAACTGGTTCGAGATCCCGGTGTCCGACATGGACCGCGCTCAGGCCTTCTATGAGGCCCTGCTGGCCCAGCCGCTGCGGCGCGAGGCCATGGGGCCCTATGACATGGCCGTGTTCCCCTATGCGCAGGAGAGCGGTGTCGGCGGTGCGCTGATCCGCGGCGGCAATGCTTCGGCGCCATCGACCGAGGGCAGCCTGGTCTACCTGAATCTGGTCGGTGAAACCCCGCTCGCCACGGTGATGGAGCGCGCGGTAGAGGCCGGTGCCCGCGTGCTGCTGGATCGCATGGAGCTGCCCGACGGCATCGGGGTGATCGCCCATTTGCAGGACACTGAAGGCAATCGCGTCGGCCTGCACGCGATGGCCTGAACCGGAGGGATCCCCATGCAGCTCGCCTACACCATCGTCTATGTGGCCGACGTGGCCGCCTCGCTCGATTTCTTCGAGCGGGCCTTCGGCTTCGAGCGCCGCTTCCTGCACGAGTCGGGCGGCTATGGCGAGCTGGCTACCGGGGGCACCACCCTGTCGTTCGCTCAGCATGAGGTGGCGCGCGGCAACCTGGGCCACGACTATGTGGCGGCCGACCGCAGCGCGCAGCCCCTCGGCATGGAGCTGGGCCTGGCCTGCGCTGATGTGCCAGCCGCCTACCAGCGCGCGCTGGCGGCCGGTGGCTTCGGCCTGGCGGCACCCGTCAGCAAGCCCTGGGGTCAGGTCGTGGCCTATGTGCGCTGCCCCGACGGCACGCTGGTGGAGCTCTGCACGCCGATGAGCTGAAGCGGGCGCACTGGGCCGGACCGCCAGCACGCGGGTCTGGGGCACGATACTGCGGCTCCTGGACAAGCATGGGTGAATGAATCGGCGATGGGAACTGTTTGCGTGGCCTTGTTCCGAGGCATCAATGTGGGCAAGGCCAAGCGCATTGCCATGGCCGACCTACGCGAGTTGCTGCTGGAGATGGGCTATCAGAACGTCAGCACGCTGCTGAACAGCGGCAACGCGATTTTCGAAGTCAAGGGCCGAGCCAAGCATGCGGAGCGCATACGCACGGCTGTGCGCGAGCATCTGGGTGTGGACGCGCAGGTGATCGTCAAGACCCGGGCCGAGATCGCGGCGGCGGTGGCCGAGTTGCCGTTGCCCGAGCAGGCTGCCGCCGATCCTTCGCGCCTGCTGGTCGCGTTCTGTGAAGGCGCTGCCGGCCTGGTAGCGCTTCAGCCGCTGGCTGCCCAGGCCGTCGGCGAGGAGCGCTTCTGCGTTGGCGCTTCAGCCGCCTACCTGTGGTGCGCCAACGGCATTCTCGAGAGCCGCCTGCCGGAGTCCTTGCTCAAGATGACGGGCAATACCGGCACCACACGTAACTGGGCCACGCTCTTGAAGATCCATCAGACCTTGTCGGCCTGAGCAGGAGCAGCTGTCTCGGCATAGACCCGCGCATAGCGCTGGAAGCTCCAGTAGGCCCAGGCCCAGTCCATCAGCACCACGAGGCGGTTGCGGAAACCGATCAGGAAGTAGATGTGGACGAAGAGCCAGAACAGCCAGGCGAAATAGCCGCTGAACTGCCAGCGGCCCACGTCGGCCACGGCCGCCTTGCGACCTATGGTGGCGAGCGCGCCGTAGTCCAGGTAGCGGAACGGGGGCGGCGGCGCCGAGCCGGCCAGCCGCGCCAGGATGCTCTGCGCTGCGTGGCGCCCCATCTGCTTGGCGCCCGGGCTCACGCCGGGCACGGGCTTGGTTGAGCCGTCCTTCTCATGGCTTTGCGCGGCCGCCAGGTCACCGATGACGAAGACCTCAGCATGGTCTGGAATATTGAGCGAGCCGTCCACGATCACGCGGCCCGCGCGGTCCAGCGGCACCTCCAGCGCGCGGCCCAGCGGCGAGGCCGCCACGCCGGCCGCCCAGACCACGGTGCGCGCGGCGATGCGGCGGCGCTCGCCGGCCTGCTCGATCTCCACGCCCTTGGCATCGATGGCCACCACGCGCGCGCCGGTCTGCACCTGCACACCGAGGCCCTGCAACTGCTGGCGCGCTTTCTCCGAGAGCTCGGGCTTGAAGGCCTGCAGCACGCGCTCCGAGCCTTCGAGCAGCATCACCTGGGCCTGGGCGGGGTCGATGCGGCGGAACTCGTTGCGCAAGGTGTGGCGGGCGATCTCGGCCAGCGTGCCGGCCATCTCCACGCCGGTGGGGCCGGCGCCGATGACGATGAAATTCAAGAGCGCGGCGCGCTCGGCCTCGTCATTGCTCAGCTCGGCCTGCTCGAAGGCCGATAGCAGCTTGGCCCGCAGCTGGAAGGCATCGGCCAGCGTCTTCAGCCCCGGCGCATGGGCGGCCCATTCGTCGCGGCCGAAGTAGCTGTGTGTGGCGCCGCTGGCGACGATCAGCGAGTCGTAGGCAATGCGCTGGCCATCGGCCAGCACGACCTGGCGCTGGGCCTTGGCGATGCTGCTCGCCTCGGCCATCAGCACCGTCACATTGCGCTGCTTGCGCAGCATGTGGCGTATCGGCGCGGCGATTGAGGGTGCCGACAGCCCGGCCGTGGCCACCTGGTAAAGCAGCGGCTGGAACAGGTGGTGGTTGCTGCGGTCGATCAGCGTGATGCGCACGCCCGGTCGGTTCAGCGCGCGCGCCGCTTCCAGGCCGCCGAAGCCGCAACCGATGATGAGCACGTGGTGGAGTGTTGAATCGCTGGGGGCTTGCATGTGACGATTGTTGGCCAGCTTTGACCTCGATCAGAATGATCGCCATGCAAGAACGCTATGGCCTGATACCTGACCCACGACCATGAAAGTCCTCGGCAAAACCACCTCCATCAATGTGCGCAAGGTCCTGTGGACCAGCGTGGAGCTCGGCCTCGAGGTCGAGCTCGAAGCCTGGGGCAGCGGCTACCGGGATACCAACACACCCGAGTTCCTGGCCCTGAATCCGAACGCCATGGTGCCGGTGCTGCTGGATGGCGAACTGGTGTTGTGGGAGTCAAACACCATCTGCCGCTACCTGGCCGGCCGCCAGCAACGCAGCGACCTGCTGCCTACCGACCCGGCGGCGCGTGCCCGCGTCGAGCAGTGGATGGACTGGCAGGCCACCGAGCTGAACAACGCCTGGCGCTATGCCTTCATGAGCCTGGTGCGGCAGAGCCCGGCCCACCAGGAGCCGGCGGCGCTGCAGGCCGGCATCGCCGGCTGGCATCGCCACATGGCCATCCTCGAGGCCCAGCTCGCCAAGACCGGCGCCTATGCCGCCGGCGCGGATTTCACGCTGGCCGACGTGGTGCTGGGGCTCTCGGCACAGCGCTGGCTGATGGCGCCGATGGAAAGACCCGAACTGCCCGCCGTGGCGGCCTGGCTGCAGCGTTTGAATGAGCGGCCGGGCTTCAAGCTGCACGGCGCCAACGGCATGCCCTGATCGGGCTTCAGTCGGCGCGCCCCTCCAACAGCCGCTGCGCCAGGCGCGGGTCGGCGAGCTTGTCCAGCCACCAGCGCAAGGCCTGACCCTCGGTGCCCGCTTCACCCGGGCTGCGCCAGCCTATGTAGAGCACATTGGGCTCGCGGGCCTGGGCCACGCGCTTTGGCGTCAGCAAGCCGCTGTCGATCAGCGGCTGGACCCGCTGTGCTGGCAGCCAGCCCACACCCAGGCCATCGCGTTGGGCCAGGATCTTGGCCCGCATCGAAGGCACGGCCAGGCTGGGCTGGCCGCCGAGGATCCCGTAGCTGCGCTCACCCGTCTGCCGTGAGCTGTCGCCGACGACGATGGAGCGATGCTTCTGCACCGTCTCGGCTTGCAAGGGTTCCTTGGCCTTGGCCAAGGGATGGCGCGGCGAGACGGCAAAGATCCAGTCCATGCGGCCGAGTTCCCGCCAATGAAGGTGGGCGATGGAAGGCGGCTCGTTGGTGGCACCGATTACCAGGTCGGCCCGACCCTCGCGCAGTGCCTCCCAGGTGCCGCCCAGCACTTCATGCGCAAAGCGCAGGTGCACGCCGGAGTCGAGTGCGTCGAAGTCGCGTATCAGCGGCAACAGGGTCTCGAACTCGAAGATCTCGTCGGTGACGATGCTGAGCCGGTCTTCCCAGCCGCGCGCCACCTGCTTGACCCGCCGACCCAGGCGGTGAGCGTCCTGCTGGATGCGTTCGGCCTCCTGCGCCAGCAGGGCACCGGCCGGCGTCAACTGCAGGCGATAGCGGCGTCTATCGAACAAGAGGGCGTCGAGCCGCGTCTCCAGCTGGCGCGCCGCATGGGAGATCGTGGACGGTGCTTTTCCCAGCTGGGCCGCGGCGCGCGAGAGGCTGCCGGTCTGCTTGATGGCCTGCAGCAGCCGCAGCTCGTCATCCGACAACATGTTCGACCCCTTCGAACGTTGGCATCGACGGCATGGTACGGCAGCGAGGGCAGGAAATCCGACATTGGACTCACGGCAACAGCGCCGCTTCAAGCACCCAACGGAGTTCCAAATGACCCACACGACACGCACATCGGCCCAACGCTTCCTCAACAAGACGGTCCTGGTGACCGGCGGCAACAGCGGCATCGGCCTGGCCGCCGCTCAAGCCTTTGTCGATGAAGGCGCCCGCGTCTTCATCACCGGCCGTGACCCCATCGCCCTGGACAAAGCCGCCGAGCAGTTCGGCTCATCCGCCGTTGCGCTGCGCAATGACGCCGGCCAGCTGGACGACGCCCGCCGCCTGGCGGACACGCTGGCCGCGCAGGGCGTGCGCCTGGACGCCGTTTTCATCAACGCCGGTTCGGCCAAGTTCGCCAGCCTGAGCGACGCCACGAGCGATCTCTGGGACAGCATCTTCGACGTCAACGTGAAGGGCGCGTACTTCCAGATCCAGGCGCTGGCACCGCTGCTCAACAAGGGCGCCTCCCTCGTGCTGAACGGTTCGATCAATGCCCACATCGGCATGCCCAACAGCGCCATCTACGCGGCCAGCAAGGCCGCCCTGATTTCGCTGGCCAAGACGCTCTCGGCCGAGCTGCTGCCGCAGGGTGTGCGGGTCAACGTGGTCAGTCCCGGCCCGGTCGGCACGCCGCTGTACGGCAAGCTGGGCTTTGATGAAGCCACGCTGAGCACGGTGGCGGCGCAGATCCAGAGCCAGGTGCCGCTCGGCCGCTTCGGTACGCCCGAGGAAATCGCCTCGACGGTGCTGCACCTGTCGGCACCTGAGTCGGCCTTCATCGTCGGCACCGAAATCATTGTCGACGGCGGCATGAGCCAGCTCTGACATGAAGCGGCACCTGGGGGCGCGGCACAATGCGCCCCCATGCGCCGCGCCGACCGTTTGTTCCAGATTGTTCAGCTGATACGAGGCCGCCGCCTCACCACCGCCGACTTCCTGGCCGAGCGGCTGGAGGTCTCGGTGCGCACCGTCTACCGCGATGTGGCGGCCCTGCAGCAGCAGGGCGTGCCCATCGATGGCGAGGCCGGCGTGGGTTACCGGATGAAGGCCGGCTTCGACCTGCCGCCGCTGATGTTCAGCAAGGGCGAGGCCCAAGCCCTGGTGGCGGCCGTGCGGCTCTCGCAGCGCCAGCTCGATGAAGGCCTGGCCGGCGAGGCGGAAGAGGCGCTCGGCAAGATCCTGGCCGTGCTGAGCCCGGCGGCCCGGGCCGCGGCCGAGAGCCTGGCCGTCTATGCGCCGAATGCAGGCCTCGATGCCGCCACGCGTGAGCGCCTGGCGCGCCTGCGCGAGGCCACCGAGAGCCGGCAGAAGCTGGGCCTGTTGTACCGCGACCTGGGCGATGTCGACAGCCAGCGCACCGTGCGGCCGCTGGCCTGCTTCTTCTGGGGCCCGGTCTGGACCCTGGCGGCCTGGTGCGAGCTGCGCGAGGACTTCCGCAGCTTCCGCGTCGACCGCATCCGCAAGCTGGAGCTGCTGGACGAGCGCTTCCGCGACGAGCCAGGCAAGACCCTGGCCGACATGAACCGACTCCATCGCAACTGATCCAGATCAAGCCGCTGCCGCCCGGTTGGGCGCACAGTGCATCCATACATTCGTAATGGCTGATGGATGAAAGGGTCGCAGCATGTTCAAAACCAATGTGGGAAGCGTGGATCGTGTCTTGCGCATTGCCGTCGGGCTGGCCTTGATCGTGCTCGCCGCCACCGGTACGGTGGGCGCCTGGGGCTGGATTGGCGTGTTGTTGCTCGTGACCGGCATCGTGCGCGTCTGCCCGGCCTACCTGCCTTTCGGCTGGAGCACCTGCGGCACCAAGCACCGCTGAAGCTCAAGCTTGCGCCGGGCGGCCGCCCTTGCTCGTTGGATCGAGGGGCGAGCCGCAAATCGAACGATGGCCACCTCGCTGAGGATTCAGGCAAACTTCGCAGCACATCGTCATTCCGAGTGAGATGTCGCGCCGAAGCCAGCCATGCCCTCATCAGCCTCATTTTTCCCATCAACCTTCACACCGCTTGACGGAACGCCGCAGGACTGCCAGGACTGCGGCAACGGGGAACGTGTCGGCTTCCAGTTCGACTATGCGTTCCAGCCCATCGTCGACGTCGAGTCACGGAGCGTTTTCGCGCACGAGGCGCTGGTGCGCGGCCCGAATGGAGAAGGTGCGCTGTCGGTGCTGAGCCAGGTGAATGATGGCAATCGCTACCGCTTTGACCAGGCCTGTCGGGTCAAGGCGATCAAGGGGGCTCACCAACTGGGCATCCGCGAGCATCTGTCCATCAACTTCCTGCCCAACGCCATCTACAAGCCCGAAGTCTGCATCCGCACCACGCTCGCGGCAGCCCGCATGCATGGCTTTCCTCTCGATCGGATCATCTTCGAGGTGACCGAGGGCGAGAAGGTCAGCGATGGCGCCTGGCTGGCCTCCATCTTGCGCGAGTACAAGCGCTGCGGATTCAAGACCGCAATTGATGACTTCGGGGCCGGCTATGCGGGTCTGTCCTTGCTGTCCGATTTCCAGCCCGACATCATCAAGCTTGACATGGGCCTCGTCCGAAATGTCAATGCTGACCGGCCTCGACAAGCCATCGTCCGCAGCTTGGTCAGCCTCTGTCAGGACCTGGGCATTGCAGTCGTGGCCGAGGGCATCGAGACCGAAGCTGAGCGCGACTTTCTGCGCTCGGTGGGTATCCGGCTGATGCAGGGGTGGCTGTTCGCGCGCCCTGCCTTTCGCGCGGTGGCCGGGGTGGCGCCGGAGGCCTGGGGCCCGGCCCGGTAGCGTCCGTCAGACCTTGCCGGTGAAGATTCGCCCGAGCCAGCCGAGGTACCAGTCGAGGAGGCGCCGGCCCAGCGGCTTCATCGGCTCGGGGGGCGGTGGCGGCGCGACCGCATAGCGATCCCGCAGCGCGGCATTGAAGGCGGCAAAGAAATCGGCTGCCATCTTCTGCGCCGCCATGTCGACGAGGCGCGAGCCGATTTGCGCGATCTTGCCGCCCACGCTCGCCACCACGCTGTAGTGAAGCTGCGTCTCGGCCGGGCCCAGGGTTTCGAGCCAGACCTTGGCCTCGCCCTTGCCATGGCCGGCCGCGCCGCCCTGGCCTTCGAAGGCGATCTGGTAGCTGCTGGGCGGTTTCAGGTCCGTAAGCTTCAGCCGGCCCCTGAACTTGGCCTTCACTGGGCCGATGGAGACGGCCAGCACGGCCTCGTACTCCTGCTCGCCGACCAGGGTCAGCGACTCGCAGCCGGTGATGGAGCGCTTGAGCATCTCCACGTCGTTCAGCGCCTCCCAGGCCTGGGCCTGGGACACGGGCAGGTTTTCTTCGCCGGTCAATTGCATGTGGACAGTCGCTCGCAAAGTTCTTCTAGGCTGGACAGATTGTGGGCCTTCAGATGTGCCGTCACCTCGGGCAGCAAGGCCTTGATGCCGGCGGCGCGCGGCTCGAAGCCCTCGTAGCGCAGCAGCGGGTTGAGCCACAAGAGGCGCCGGCAGGACAGGCGCAGCCGCCGCGCCTCGAAGGCGAGGCGCTCGCATTGCGGGTCGTCCTCGGCACCTTGCTCCAGGCCGTCGGTGATCAGCAGCACGGTGGTCTCGCTGGAGAGCACGCGGCGGGCCCACCGCTTGTTGAACTCATGCAGGCAGGCGCTGATGCGCGTGCCACCCGACCAGTCCTCCACCCGACGCGAGATCGCCGCCACGGCAAGGTCCGGGTCGCGCTGCTTCAAGAGCCGCGTCACCGGCGTGAGCCGCGTGCCGAACACGAAGCTGTGCACGCGCGGCGCGTGGCGGCGTTCGGCGGGGTTGCTGAGGCCATGGGCCAGGTGCAGCAGCATGCGTGAGTAGCGGCTCATCGAGCCGGAGATGTCGGCCAGCACCAGCAGCGGCGCGATGCGCTCGCCGGGCCTCATGCGACGGGGCAGCAACCCGCCGCGAGGCTCGGCGCGCAGCGTGGCGCGCCAATCGATGCGGCCTTGTGCCGCGCGCTGGTGGCGGCGTGTCGGCCGGGTCTCGAAGAGGGGGCGCAGATGCTTCACCGTCTGCTTGGCCTGATTCCACTCGGCGGCCGTCATGGTCTCGAAGTCGCGCTGGCGAAGCACCTCGCGCTGGCTCCAGCTCAAGGCAGCATCGAGCTCGATGGGCTCGGGGGCCTCGTCGTTGTTGGACGCTGGCTGTTGCGGGAACAATGCATCGGCCAGGCGCCGATTCTCGGGCGGCGGCGGCATGCCGGCCTGGGCATGGGCCTGAGGCAGCAGCATGGCCATCACCCGGCCCAGCAGGTCGGGACCACGCCAGAAGATGTGAAACGCCTGCTCGAACAGCGCGCGGTGCTCGGCCCGGGCCACCAGGCAGGCCGCGAGCGTGGCCTTGAAGTCGCGGCGGGATTCGAGGCCTGCGACCTGCAAGGCTTGCAGCGCCAGCTGGATGCGGTCGCTGCCGACCGGCAGGCCGGCAGTGCGCAGCACGCGGGCGAAGTGGACGACGTTCTCTGCAAGACGGTCAGCCATGGAGCTGCATCCGCACCTGTTCCAGCAATCGCGCCGCCTCCGAGCCCTGCACCCGTGCGATGTCGTCCTGGTACTTGAGCAGCACGCCCAGGGTCTGCTGCACCGTCTCGGGGTCCAGCACCACGGCGTTCAGCTCGAGCAGGGCGCGCGACCACTCGATGGTCTCGGCCACGCCGGGCAGCTTGTAGAGATCGAGCAGCCGGAGGCCCTGGATGAAAGCCACGACCTGCCGGGCCAGCGCCTCGGGCGCACCCGGCACGCGCTGGCGCAGGATCGCGAGCTCGCGTGCCGCATCGGGAAAATCCACCCAGTGATAGAGGCAGCGGCGCTTGACCGCATCGTGAATCTCGCGTGTGCGGTTGCTGGTGATGATGACGATGGGCGGCTCGGCCGCCTTGATCGTGCCGAGTTCGGGAATGGTGATCTGGAACTCGCTCAGCACCTCGAGCAGAAAAGCCTCGAAGGGCTCGTCGGCGCGGTCCAGTTCATCGATCAGGAGCACCGGCGGACCGGGCTGTTCCAGCGCCTGCAACAGCGCGCGAGGTATCAGGAAGCGGCGGGAGAACAGGTCATCTGCCGAGAGCTTGCCGTCGGAGGTCTTGATCTCCAGCATCTGCCGCGCGTAGTTCCATTCGTAGGCGGCTGCGGCCATGTCCAGGCCCTCGAAGCATTGCAGCCGGATCAAGGGCCGGCCGAGCATGGCCGCCAGCGCCTTGGCGATCTCGGTCTTGCCGGTGCCAGGCTCACCCTCCAGGAACAGCGGCCGCTGCAGGCGCAGCGCCAGGAAGGCGGCGGTGGCCAACTCGCGCTGGGCCACATAGCCCTGCGCGAGCAGCTGCGCCGCCGTGTCGTCGATGCTTGCCGGCAAGCCGCTCATCCGGCCGCCGCGACGGCCCGCCCGGCCAGCACCGGGATCAGCGCGGCGCGGTACTCGGCCGAGCCATGCAGGTCGGTGTTGAGGCCGGCGGCGCTGATGCTCACCTGCTGCGCCGCCGCCGAGCTCCAGCTCTGGGCCAGGGCAGCCTCGAGCTTGGTGGCACGGAACACGCAGGGCCCGGCACCTGTCACGGCCACGCGCACGCCGGTGTCGGTGCGCGACACGAAGACGCCCACAATGGAGAAGCGCGAGGCCGGCTGCTTGAACTTCTGCCAGCCGGCCTTGTCCGGCACCGGGAAGCTGACCGAGGTGATGATCTCGCCCGGCTGCAGCGCGGTCTCGTAGAGGCCGGTAAAGAAGGCATCGGCCGCGATGCTGCGCCGGTCGGTGCTGATGGTGGCGCCGAGGCTCAACACGGCCGCCGGATAGCAGGCGGCGGGGTCGTTGTTGGCCAGGCTGCCGCCGAGCGTGCCGCGGTTGCGCACCTGGCGGTCGCCGATGTTGCCGGCCAGCTCGGCCAGGGCCGGGATGGCGCGCTGCACCTCGGGCGAGGCCGCCACTTCGGCATGTGTCGTCATCGCGCCGATGAGGATCTTGCCGGCCTCCAGGCGCACGCCGCGCAGCTCGGCCAGGCTGGACAGATCGACCAGCGACTCCGGCGCTGCGAGCCCGAGCTTGATCGCGCCGAGCAGGGACTGGCCGCCAGCAATGATCTTGGCGTCTGCGCCAGCGGCGGCGCGGGCCGCATCGGCCAGCGAGGCCGCTTGTTGGTAGGTGAAGCTCATCGCGTTCTCCTCAACGGTTTGCTTGGATGGCTTGCCAGACCGTGTGCGGCGTCGCCGGCATGGCGATGTCCTTGATACCGAGCGCATGGCAGATCGCATTGATCACCGCCGGCGGCGAGCCGATGGCGCCGGCCTCGCCGCAGCCTTTCACGCCGAGCGGGTTGTGGGTGCAGGGCGTGCCCTTGGCCGTCTCGATATTGAAGCTCGGCAGGTCATCGGCGCGGGGCATCGCGTAGTCCATGTAGCTGCCGGTCAAGAGCTGGCCGCTCTCGGTGTCGTAGATGCCGTGCTCCAGGAGCGCCTGGCCGAGGCCCTGGGCGATGCCGCCCTGGACCTGGCCCTCGACGATCATCGGATTGACGATGTTGCCGAAATCGTCCACCGCGCTGAATCGATCCACGCGCACCACCCCGGTCTGCGGATCGACCTCCACCTCGCAGACATAGCTGCCGGCCGGATAGGTGAAGTTGGTCGGGTCGTAGAAGGCGTTCTCGTTGAGGCCGGGCTCCAGCTTGTCGAGCGGGTAGTTGTGCGGCACATAGGCGGTCAGCGAGACCGAGGCGAAGGGCACGCTCTTGTCGGTGCCGGCGACCTTGAACACGCCGTTCTCGAATTCGATGTCGGTGTCGGCCGCCTCCAGCAGGTGGGCAGCGATCTTCTTGCCCTTGGCGATCACCTTGTCCACAGCCTTGACGATGGCCGTGCCGCCGACCGACAGCGAGCGACTGCCATAGGTGCCCATGCCGAACAAGACCTTGCCGGTGTCGCCATGCTCGATGCTCACGTCGTCAAGCGGGATGCCCAGCTTGTCGGCCACCACTTGCGCGAAGGTGGTCTCGTGGCCCTGGCCGTGCGAATGCGAGCCGGTGAAGATCGTGACCTTGCCGGTGGGGTGCACGCGCACCTCGCCGGCCTCGAACAGGCCGGCCCGTGCACCCAGCGCGCCGGCGATGTTGGACGGCGCCAGGCCGCAGGCCTCGATGTAGGTCGAGTAGCCCAAGCCGCGCTTCAGGCCCTTGGCTTCGCTCGCGGCCTTGCGGGCGCCGAAGCCGGCCACGTCGGCGATCTCGATGACGCGCTTCAGGGTGGCGTCGTAGTCGCCGGTGTCATAGGTCAGGCCCACCGGCGTGGCATAGGGGAACTCGCGGATGAAGTTGCGCCGGCGCAGCTCGGCCGGGTCGATCTTCAGCTCATGGGCTGCCGTCTCCACCAGGCGTTCCACCACATAGGTGGCCTCGGGCCGGCCGGCGCCGCGGTAGGCGTCGACCGGCGCGGTGTTGGTGAACACGCCGGTGACCTCGGCATAGATCTTCGGCGTCGTGTACTGGCCAGCCAGGAGCGTGGCGTAGAGGATGGTCGGCACGCTGGAGGCGAAGGTGCTGAGGTAGGCGCCGAGGTTGGCCGTGGTGGTCACCCGCATCGCGAGGAACTTGCCTTGCGCATCCAGGCCCAGCTCGGCCACGGTCGCGTGGTCGCGGCCATGGGCGTCGGCGAGGAAGCTTTCGCTGCGCTCGGCCGTCCATTTGATCGGGCGCTTGATCTGCTTGCTGGCCCAGACCAGGGCGGTCTCTTCGCCGTACAAGAAGATCTTGGAGCCGAAGCCGCCGCCCACGTCGGGTGCCACCACGCGCAGCTTGTGCTCGGGGATGCCCAGCACGAAGGCGCACATCAGCAGCCGCTCGACATGCGGGTTCTGGTTGGCCACATAAAGCGTGTAGCTGTCGTCGCTGGGGTTGTAGGCAGCGTTGGCGGCACGCGGCTCGATGGCGTTCGGGATCAAGCGGTTGTTGCGAAACTCAAGACGCGTCACATGAGCGGCAGCAGCCATGGCGGCATCGGTCGCGGCCTTGTCGCCGCAGCCCCAGGTGTAGCAGACGTTATCGGGCGCATCGTCATGCACGGTGCCTGGCAGCAACTTGGCAGCGGCGCAGTCGACGACGGTGGGCAGCTCCTCGTAATCGACATCGATCAGCAGCGCCGCCGCTTTCGCCTGTGCGTAGGTTTCTGCCACGACCAGGGCCACAGCATCGCCGACGAATCTCACCTTGCCGTCGGCCAGGATCGGGTGCTTGGGCTCCTTCATCGGTGAGCCATCGAGGCTGTTGATCAGCCAGCCGCAGGGCAGGCCGCCGACCGCCTTGAAGTGCTCGCCCGTGAACACGCCCAGCACGCCCGGCGCGGCCTTGGCGGCCGTGGCATCGAGGGTCTTGATGCGCGCATGGGCATAGGGGCTGCGCAGGAAGAAGCCATAGGTCTGGCGTGGCAGGACGATGTCGTCGGTGTACTGGCCACGGCCGGTGAGGAAGCGCGCGTCTTCGCGGCGGCGGACCGATTGGCCTATGAATCCAGCTTGGGGTGCATTCATGGCAGGCTCCTCACTTCATGGCCGGCACGGCGGCCTGCACCGCGCGCACGATGTTCTGGTAGCCGGTGCAGCGGCAGAGGTTGCCCTCCAGCCCGGCGCGGATCTCGGCCTCGGTGTCGCACTTGTGGTGCTTCACCAAGTCCACGGCGCTCATCACCATGCCCGGCGTGCAGAAGCCGCATTGCAGGCCATGGCATTCCTTGAAGGCGGCCTGCATCGGATGCAGCGTGCCGTCTTCGGCGGCCAGGCCTTCGATGGTGGTGATCTCGGCACCACTGGCCTGCACCGCCAGCATGGCGCAGGCCTTCACCGCGCGGCCGTTCAGGTGGATGGTGCAGGCGCCGCACTGGCTGGTGTCGCAGCCCACGTGGGTGCCGGTCAGGGCCAGGTCCTCGCGGATGAACTGGACCAGCAGCTGCTCCGGCGCGACCTCGCGCGAAACCGTCTGCCCATTGACTTTGAGCGTGATGGGAATGCCCATGGTGGTGTCTCCTGGTTGCAGCCCTGGTCAGCGTCGTGCCGGGCTGTCTGATTCCTATCCTCGGTGGCACTGCAGCTGCTGCGAAGCTGACGCAAACCCTGCTGGATATGCATCCATGTGCGCGGCAGCACCTGGGTCGGTGCGGCGCGCCTGGCAGAGAAGGCGCCAAGCAGACAGAATGCCGGCCGATGGACAACGTCGACCTGAATGTCTTGCGCCAGCTGGTGCATTGGCGCGCCGAAGGGCGCCGTGTGGTGCTGGGCACGATCACCCGCACCTGGGGATCGGCGCCGAGGCCGCTGGGCTCCTGGGTGGCGGTGCGGGACGACGGCGCGATTGCCGGCTCGGTCTCGGGCGGCTGTATCGAGGACGACCTGATCTCCCGCATCCGCGCCGGCGCGCTGACGCTGACCACGCCCGAGCTGGTGCGCTACGGCGTGGGCGCCGAGGAGGCCACGCGCTTCGGCCTGCCCTGTGGCGGCACGCTGGAGCTGCTGCTGGAGCCGGTGGGCGATCACTCCGCCTGCGAGGCCTTGCTCGCCAAGCTCGATGCGGGCCAGCGCGTGCGCCGCGAGCTGGATCGTGCCAGCGGCACGGTGATGCTGTTCGACGAGCATGGCGCCGACCTGCTGCGCCTGACCGATACCCAGCTGATCAGCAACCATGGCCCGCGCTGGCGGCTGCTGATCATCGGCGCCGGTCAGCTGACCCAATACCTGGCCGGCATGGCGCTGGCGCTCGATTACCAGGTGCTGGTCTGCGACCCGCGCGAGGAGTATGCGGAGGAGTGGGCCGTCTCCGGCACGCGGCTGCTGCGCGGCATGCCCGACGACGTGGTGCAGGAGTTCCGGCCCGATGCGCACAGCGCCATCGTGGCGCTGACCCACGACCCCAAGCTCGACGATCTGGCCCTGATGGAGGCCCTGAAGAGCCCGGCCTTCTACGTGGGCGCCATAGGCTCGCGCGTGAACCAGGGCAAGCGGCGGGCGCGCCTCGCCGAGCATTTCGGGCTCAGTGAGGCCGAGCTGGACCGGCTGCATGGCCCGGTGGGCCTCGCCATCGGTGCGCGCACGCCGCCGGAGATCGCCGTCTCCATCCTGGCCCAGCTGACGGCCGAGCGCTATGGCGCCCAGGGCAGCGGCGCCGAGGCCGGCTGCGAGATCTGAGCTGAAGCGCAACTAGGGAAGGGTCCGCCCCCTCTGTGCGGCGGCGGCGCTGCCTGCTATGGTCTCCGGCCATGAGCAGCGCATCGCGTAGTTCTGGACTGACCCGCCGCCAATGGCTGCATGCCATGGGTCGGCGCGGCGGTGGCGCAGGCGTCTATGCCGCCATGTCCTTCCTTGGCCTGGCCGAGGCCTCGCCCGCCAAGCCCGAGTTTTTGCTCGGGCCGGCGCCCAAGGGCGCGACCGTGTTGGTGATAGGGGCGGGCGTGGCTGGCCTCGTGTCGGCGCTGGAACTGCAGCGTGCCGGCTACCAGGTGCAGCTGCTGGAGTACAACGACCGCCCCGGCGGCCGCAGCTGGACGCTGCGCGGCGGTGATCGCTACACCGAGCTCGGCGGTGCCACGCAGCATTGCCAGTTCGACAAGGGCCATTACCTGAACCCCGGTCCCTGGCGACTGCCCTTTCATCACCACGGCGTGCTCTCCTATTGCAAGCAGCTGGGCGTGCCGCTCGAGCCCTTCATCCAGGTCAATCACAACGCCTATGTGCACAGCACGCGCTCGTTCGGTGGCCAGCCGCAGCGCTGGCGCAAGGTCCAGGCGGATTTCCAGGGCGATGTGGCCGAGCTGCTGGCCAAGGTGGTGCAGCAGCGCAAGCTCGACGAACCGCTGAGCGACGAGGACCGCGAACGCCTGCTCGGCGCCCTGCGCAACACCGGGGCGCTGGACAACGAGATGCGCTATCGCGGCGGCTGGCAGGCCAGCAAGCGGCGCGGCACCGAGCCGGCGCAGGACGACGGCCTGCATATGGTGAAGAACCACGAGGCGCCGCGCAGCCTGCACGAGATGCTGGATCCCGAGTTCTGGGCCCGCATGAACGAGAGCCGTGATTTCGAATACCAGACGCCGCTGTTCCAGCCGGTCGGCGGCATGGATGCGATCCCCAAGGCCCTGGCCAAGGCCGTGGGCCCGAAGATCCGCTACCGCGCCCGCGTCACCGAGATCAGCCAGGACGAGCGCGGCGTGACGGCCCGCTACGAAGACCTGAACCATCCCGGCCAGATGCACACGGCCAGCGCCCAGTGGTGCGTCTGCACCTTGCCGCTGTCGATACTTTCGCAGCTGGAGATCCGCGTCGGCGAAGCGCTGCGCAACGCCATCCAGGCCGTGCCCTATTTCGCCGCCACCAAGGTGGGCCTGCAGTTCAAGCGCCGCTTCTGGGAAGAGGACGAGGCCATCTACGGCGGCATCAGCCTCACCGACCTGCCCATCATGCAGATCGGCTATCCGAACTACGGCTTCCACGGCAAGAAGGGCGTGCTGCTGGGCGCCTACACCTTCGGCACCAATGCCTACGAGTTCGCGGCCATGTCGCCCGAGCAGCGCATCAAGCAGACGCTGCGCCTCGGCGCGCAGATCCATCCGCAGTACCCGGCCGAATTCGAGAACGGCATGGCCGTGGCCTGGCACCGCTCGCCGTTCACGCTGGGCTGCTTCGGCTGGTGGACCGAGGAGACTCGCGAGCGCCACTATCCGGCCATGCTGAAGATGGATGGCCGCATCGTGCTCGCCGGTGAGCATGCCTCGCTCTTGACCGCCTGGCAGGAGGGCGCCGTGCTGTCGGCCCGCCATGCGATCACGCAGTTGCACACGAAGGCGGTGGGCGCATGAAACGGTTGCTGCTGCTGAGCCTGCTGGCCGGGCCCGCCCTGGCCGCCGACACGCCGGCCACGCTGTCGCAGGGCTGGCAGTTCCAGCAGCGCAGCGGGCCGGCGCTGTTCGCCTCGATCTGCGCCGGCTGCCACATGGCCGAGGGCCAGGGCGCGCGCGGTGCCGGCGCCTATCCGGCGCTCAAGGGCAATGCGCGGCTGGCCTCCGCCCAATACGTGCTGATGATGGTGATGCGCGGCAACAAGGGCATGCCCGGCTTTGCCTGGCAGCTGGACGACGAGCAGGTGCTCACCATCGCCAACCATGCGGTGCAGCGCTTCGGCCCGGCCGGCTCGCTGCTCTTGAAGCCCACCGACGTCGCTGCCATGCGATCCCAGATGCCCCGACAGGAGCCTTTCCCATGAGTGTGTTGATGAAGAAGATGCTGTGCCTCGCCGGCCTGCTGCTGGTCTCCGCGGCCACACAAGCGCAAGCGCCGACCGGCGTAATCCGCCACAAGATTCCGAATTCCGATTTCCCGATTGCTGCCGCCATCGAGATCCCGCCCGGCAAGACCCTGGTGCTGCTCAGCGGTGCCGTGCCGCCGGTGGCGGACGACAAGGCCGAGAAGGGCTCGCTCGCGGCTTACGGTGACACCCGCACCCAGACCGTGGGCACGCTCAAATCCATCGAGCGTTCGCTCAAGGGGCTGGGGCTCACGATGGCTGATGTGGTGAAGATGCAGGTCTTCCTGGTCGGCGACCCGGCCAAGGCCGGCAAGATGGACTTCGACGGCTTCATGGCCGGCTACCGCGAGTTCTTCGGCACGGCTGCCCAGCCCAATTTGCCCACCCGCTCGGTGATGCAGGTGGCGGGCTTGGTGGCGCCGGGCTGGCTGGTCGAGATTGAAGTGATGGCAGTGCGCTGAATCCAGCGCGCCCCGCTTACTTCAAGGTGTAACCCCGGCCATCCATGCAGGCGTCCACGGCGCGGTTGAAGACGCTGGCGTCCCGCATGGCCTCTTGCTGGGTCGTGGCCCAGCGGTTGCATTCCCGGCGGTCGAACTCCAGTTGCTCAGGGCTCTGGCCGTTGCGTGGGTAGATGATGGGTTCGGCCCGGCCGGATTGGCTGGGCTGCTGGTAGACGACCACAGGGGCCGGTGCCGGCGGCAGCGGTGCCGGCGGCGGCACATAGACCACGTCGGGGCTGCGGTCCGCGTGGCTGGCGATGGCGATCAGCGGCACGGCGATGGCCAGGCCCAGCAGGGCGCCACCGAGGCCCAGGTGGTGGTGATGATGGTGGTGGCGCGGCGGTTCGTAGTAGCGAGGGCCGGCGGCCGCGAGGCCGTGGGCGACGAGCAGGGCCGAGACGATCAGGGTGCGAGGCAGCAGCTTCATGACGGGGCTCCGGTGGGCAGTCCGCAGCCAACGCAGACAGGCCGGTGGCGGTGCACCGGCCGTAACAATTTCATTCAGGCGTGCAGCCGGCATGACGGCCGGCACCCCCGCTTGAACAGCGCTACTTCATCGTGTAGCCGCGCCCATCCATGCAGGCCTCGACCGCGCGCTGGAACACCGAGCCGTCGGCCATGGCCGAGGGCTGGCTGGTGGCCCAGCGGTTGCACTCCTGGCGGTCGGCTTCCTGCTGCTGGGCGCTCTGGCCGTTGCGGGGGTAGATGATGGGCTCGGGCTTGCCAGGCGGCACGTTCTGCACCGGCTGGGCGGACTCAGCATTGGCCGGCGGAGCCACCACCACATAGCCGCTGGGTGCGTGCTGGTAATAGACGCCGTTGGCATAGAAGTACGGCAGGCCGCCGATCTGCAGCGTCACATAGGCCCAGGGCAGGATGGGCACGACGAGGCCCAGCGGCGGCAGCACGACACGGAAGCGCGGGCCGTCCGGCCGGTACCAGACGCCGCCGTGGAAGTAGTAGGGTCTGGGGCCGCCATGCACGACCACGGCACCGCGCGGCAGGGCGGGCGCCACCCAACCGGCGGCTGGGTAGTAGTGGTCGTGGTGGTAGCGGGTGTCGTAGACCATGCGGCCGTCCGGGCCATGGCGGTCGGCGAGGGCGGGACCGGTGGCCAGGGCGGTGAACAAGGTGGTGGCGACCAAGGCAGGGATGAGGGCAATCTTCATGGCTGACTCTTGAGGCAGTAGCAGTGGTGGCGTTGACAACGTCCTCAGCATCGCCCCCGTTCACCCCGCGCGCTTTGCTGGCGGGTAAAGATTTCTTGGGGGCTCTGCGATGATGCGGCTCCCCGGCCCCGGAGACGCCTTGATGATCAAGCTGCACTACTACCCCAGCAACGCCAGTTTCGCTCCCCATGTGCTGCTGGAAGAGCTGCAAGTCCCCTACCAGCGGGTGCTGGTGGACCGCAATGTCGGCGCTCACAAGTCGCCCGAGTACCTGAAGCTCAATCCGAACGGCCTGATCCCGGTGCTGGAAGACGGCGAGCTGGTGCTGTACGAGACGGCCGCCATCCTGCTGCACCTGGCCGACACGCATCCGGCGGCGCAGCTCGCGCCGGCCCTGGGCACGCCCGAGCGGGCCGAGTTCTACAAATGGCTGGTCTGGCTCACCAACAGCGTGCAGCCGCTCTTGATCGGCTACTACTACCCCGAGCGCTGGGTCGATGAAGGCAATGATGCCGGCGTGGCCCAGGTGAAGGCCTCGGCCGAGCGCCGCCTCGGCCCCTTGCTGGACCAGCTGGATGCGCAGTTGGCCAAGAGCGGCGGACCCTGGCTCCTGGGCGAGCACTACACGGCGGCGGACCCGTTCGCCTTCATGCTGTGCCGCTGGACCCGCAATTTCGCGCGGCCCGCACGCAGCCTGCCGCACATCGGCCCCTACCTGGAGCGCATGCTGGCCCGGCCGGCGGTGGCTCAGGCCATCGCGACCGAGCAGTTGCCGCAGCCCTGGGTCTGAGGGTGTAGCGGCTCGCTTTTGCCTGCGGCGGAAACTCAACGGTCTCTACAACCGTCGTGCTTCTGCCTGCGGCGAAAGCTCAACGGTCGATACGACCGTCCCGCTTTTCAACCATCTCGCGGATCTTGGTGCATTCGCCGTGCGCCTGGAATTCCGCCTTCTTGCAGCTGCGCTCCAGGCATTCCATGTAGGGCAGGTTCAGCGAATCGGGTACGAAGCTGCTGCGGCGCTTGGAACAGGCGGCGCGGGGGTCTTGCGGAGCGGCGGCCACTTCGACGGGTCGGGGTTCGGGCTGCGAGGCAGGCGCCGAGGCGGTGCTGACGGTGTGGGTTGCCACCACCGGTTGCTGGACGAGGCTGGGATCCTGGCGAGGCAGACTGGGGATAGGGCCCGGCTTGTCCTTGATCGCAGGCTTGGACGCGGGCTCCTGCCTCTGGCCCGAGGGGAAGCTGGTGCGGGCCTCGACCGTGCGTGATGCCGAAACCTGCGGAGCCGGGGCAGATGCGGCCGGGCTGGTGGCCACCGAGGCCGGCGTTGTCGCCTTGCCAGGCAGCGGTTCGCTGGCTGGTGCCGCAGCCGGAGCGGAGCCACTGGAAGCTGCCGCCTGCAGCAGCGGTGCGGAGGCCGCGTCCTGTGGCGGGGACTGGCCCTTGTCGCGCCCCCAGATCAGCCATCCGCCTGCGCCCACCAGCAGCGCCAGCCCCAGCACCAGGCCCATCAGGCTGCGGCCCGGGCGACGGCCATCAATCAGGTCGGCCGACGGCAGGGGCTGAGCGGCCACCGGCTCGCGTGGCGCCGCCACGGGCGGCGGCGGGGCCGCTTGCTCGGGGGGGGCGGGAGGCGGAGAGGCCGGCGGTGGCGGCGCGGCCGGGCCCGTCACCTGCGTCGTGTCCAGCGTCGTGGGCCCCAGGCCGCCGAGCAACTGCGTGCTCTCGTAGGCCTGCGCGCCCCGCGGCGCAATGATGGTGCGCTCGGGGTCGAAGTGGGCGGTCGATTCGGGCGGCTTGATCTCACCCAGCAGCGCCGCACGGAACTCGCGCATGCTCTGCGGCCGGTCCTGCGGCCGCACGCCCAGCGACCAGTCGATGGCCGCCAGGAAATGCTCGGAGTAGCCGGCCAGGCCGCGCTCTGCCAGCGGCTGGTATTCGTCGGCCACCGTGCGCGTGGTGGACGGTGGCGGCGTGTGGCCCATCACCAGGTAGTGCAGCACGGCGCCGAGCGCATAGACATCGGTCCAGGGCCCCTGGCGCAGCGAGGCGGCCTCGGCGTAC
This sequence comes from Pelomonas sp. V22, assembly GCF_030014915.1. GTDB lineage: Bacteria > Pseudomonadota > Gammaproteobacteria > Burkholderiales > Burkholderiaceae_C > JAUASW01. The sequence continues at coordinate 289,204 of NZ_JAGIXS010000004.1, read as the reverse complement.
TGCTCGATCGGTGCGTAGCTGGGCTTGAGGATGGCGGTGAAGCTCTGCGTCTTGTCGCTGATGGCGCGCCGCGCGGCGCCGAAGTCCAGGAGGATGGGATCGGCCTCTTCCAGCGGCAGCAGCACGTTGTCGGGCGCGATGTCACGGTGGTAGACCTGCTCGGCATGCAGGATGGCCAGGCCGTCCAGCAGCGGCAGCAGGCGCCGCAGGATCCAGGCTTCGCTGGGCGGCTCCACCATCTGCTGGCGCGCCTGCTTCAGCGTCTGGCCTTGCAGGTAGGGCATGACCATGTAGGCCGTGCCGTTCGCTTCCCAGAAGCGGTAGACCTTCAGCAGCGAGCGGTGGTCGAAGCGGGCCAGCAGCCTGGCTTCATTCACGAAGCTGCGCCGGCCGAGGTCGAAGGTCTCGGTCAGCGAACCCGAGCGCACCGAGACATGCGAGCCCTCGCTGCGCTTGGCCAGTTGGCCGGGCATGTATTCCTTGATCGCCACCAGGCGCTCCAGCGCATGGTCCTGCGCCAGGTAGACGATGCCGAAGCCGCCCACGCCCAGCGTGCGCAGGATCTCGAGTTCGCCGAAGCGCGTGCCGGCCGGCAGGGCGTTGAAGTCGTCCTCGGCCGAGTTGCCCGGGATCTGGCTGCGATCGTCTGAAGCGGCGGTCATGTAACTCCTGACGGTGCTCCAGGTTAACTCAGCAGGACCCCGTCAAGCCTTGCGCAGCGAGGCGAGGGCCTCGACGCGCTTCAGCAATTCACGGTCGTTCCAGGGTTTCTTGAAGATGCCGAACAGGCCCTGCACCTCGTGCACCCGGGTCTGCAGCTCCTCATGGCCGGTGATGGCGATGATGGGCAGGTCTTCGGTGGCGAGGCTGCCCTTCACATCGGCGATCAGCTCGAAGCCGTCCTTGTTGGGCATTTCCAGGTCGGTGATCAGCACATCGACCTTCTGGCGGCCCAGCACCTCCAGCGCCTCGACGCCGTCCTTGGCCGAGGCCACCAGGTAGCCGGCCTCGTTGAAGAGCTTGACGAGCTTGGTGCGGGCCACGGTGGAGTCGTCCACCACCAGCACGGCGGCCGGCGAGCGGGTCTGGGGCACGGCCGGGGCCGGCGGTGGTGCCAGGGGTTCGACGCGCGGCGGGCGTTCGACCAGGCTGTCGTCACCCTTGCGCAGGCTGACCAGGATGACCACGATGGCCAGCGGCACCGCGATCAGGAACGGCAGCAGGTAGTTGCCCAGTGCGTCCTGCAATTCTGCAAACATGCTTGCTTTCTCCTCAAGCCGGCCAGTGGCGGGCAAAGATGCCTGCCACCGCCGGGTGCTGCTCCACCGTCAGCAGCAGGGCATGGAACTCGGGCCGGGCCTGCTGCAGGTGCGGCCGGCTGCCCGACCATTTGGAAACCACGGTGGCCAGCAGCTCCAGCGCGCCGGGGCGGCCACCGGCCATGAAATTGGAACCGAACTGCTCGGCGAACAGCGACCAGTGGCGGTGCAGCCGGTCACGCGAGCCGGCGCGGATGCGGGTGATGTCGTCTTCGTCGGCGTTCTGGCACCAGCGGCCGGGGTAGTCGATGATGCTGATGGCGGCATAGCAATTGGCCGCCACGAAGACCAGGCCGCGTATCGCCCGGGCACGGGCGGCGGGTTCGCTCGGCAGCAGGCCGGAGCCCGGGTGGCGCAGGCCCAGTTCGATCAGCATGGCCGCGCTCTCGGTCAGCACCGTGCCGTCGTCCAGCACCAGAGTAGGGATCTGCTGCAGCGGGTTGACCCGCGACAAGGCCTCAAGACCTGGCCCCGGCTGCCAGGACGAGGCCTCCACCTGCTCGAAGGGCAGGCCCGCCAGCGTCAGCGCCGCCTCGATGGCGGCCGAGCCGGAGCCCTGGGTGCCAAAAAGGGTGAGAGTGCTCATAGCCGCAGTGTTGCACGCTCCAGGCGGTATTTGTGCTCCAGGCAGGGTTGTCCCCGGAACATTGCCCGCTCCGTGGCCACCTGCTGCAGGCCCAGGCGGCCCAACAGTCGCAGGCAGGCCACATTGCGGGCATCAGTGATGGCAATCACCGGGTGCGGCGCCAGGGCCTCGTCGATCAGCAGTTGCATCGCCTCGAAGGCCAGGCCCAGGCCTTGCGACGGCCGGGCCAGGCTGAAACCGATCTCCACGGCCTCGGCATGCCGGCACAGGCCGATGTCGCCGATCAGGCGATTGCTTTGGCGCTCGGCAATGCCCAGCTGGCACCACTGGCCGGCTTCCAGCAAGGGGGCGGCCGCCATCTCCCGCAGGAAGGCGAGTGCCCAGTCGTCGCTGCGCGGCTCCCAGCCCTGGTAGCGCGCCACCTCGACATCGCGGCGGTAGGCCTGGAAGTCGGCGAGGTCGGTTTCCGCCAGGCGGCGCAGCTGCACGCGCTCGCCCAGCAACGGCAGGGCGATGCTCATGGCACCGGCCAGGCTGGCTGCGGCCCGCGCAGCGCCTCATAGGCGGCGGACAACCGCAGCACGCCCAGGTCGTCATGCCGTTGGCCGATGATCTGCAGGCCTATCGGCAGGCCGCTCTTCGTGTGGCCGCAGTTGATGGACGCCGCCGGCTGCTCGCTGAAGTTGAAGGGCACGGTGAAGGCGATGTGCTCGAAGGGCCGCGCAGGGTCATGCAAGGGGCTCGCGAGCTCGGCATCGAAGGCCACGACCGGTGCCACCGGCGAGAGCACGCAGTCAAACGGCTGGCAGGCCGCGATGGCCGCATCGCGCAGCGCCGCCATCTGGCTGTAGCCCTGGAACAGCTCGGCCGCCGTGCAGTGCTCGCCGTTGGACACCCAGTCGCGGATATAGGGCAGGACGCGGGCCCGGCGCTCCGGCGCGAGGGCCGAGATGTCCAGCCAGGAGCGCATGCGCCAGAAGCGGTCCAGGCCATCGATCATGGCGCGGTTTGAGAAGGGCGCGAGCGGTTCGACGAGGGCGCCGGCCTGCTCGAAGGCGCGGGCGGCAGCCTCGACGGCAGCGCGCACCTCCGGGTCGACCGGCAGGCCCCAGCCGGCGTCCATCAGCAAGCCGATGCGCAGGCCGCGCGGCGCCAGTGGCGGGCTTTGCCAGGCGATGTTCTGCGTCGGCAGGCTCATGCCGTCGCGCCAGTCCGGGCGGGAGAGCGGCCCCATCATCAGCGCCGCATCGGCCACGGTGCGGGTCATCGGCCCGGCCACCCGGCCGGCGTAGGGCGGCTGGATGGGGATGCGGCCGAGGCTGGGTTTCAGCGTGTAGATGCCGCACCACGACGCTGGCAGGCGCAGCGAGCCGCCGATATCGGTGCCCAGATGCAAGGGGCCATAGCTGGCTGCTGCGGCCGCACCGGCGCCGGCGCTGCTGCCGCCGGGCGTCTTGCTCAAGTCCCAGGGGTTGCGCGCGGCCGGGTGCAGGCTCGACAGGCCGGAACTCAGCATGCCGTAGTCCGGCATCGTGGTCTTGCCCAGCAGCACGGCGCCGGCTTCACGCAGCCGCGCGGCCGGTGGCGCGTCGGCCGTGGCGGGCGGGGCATCGGCCAGGGCCGCCGTGCCCAGCGGCAGCGCGCAGCCGGCGGTGGCGATGTTCTCCTTCAGCGTCAGCGGCACGCCATCAAGCGCCAGCGCCTCGCCGCGTCGCCAGCGGGCTTCGGACTCGCGCGCGCTGGCCAGCGCCGCCTCGGGCTCGAAGCGGTAGAAGGCATGGAGCCGAGGCTCCCAGCGCTCGATGTGGGCGATGGTGGCCCGCACCACCTCGACCGGCGAAAGGCTGCCGTCGCGGTAGCGTGCCAGCAGCTCGGTGGCGCTCAAGTCATGCATGGGTGCTCGTCATTTCCAGCTCAGGGTGGCGAGGTCGTTGGCGAAGATCGGCATGTCGGCCCACAGGCCTTGCAGGCCCTTCTTGGCCACGGTCAGCCATTGCGGCTGGTACAGGTAGACGGCGGCCGCGTCCTGGGCCAGCAGGCGCTGCGCGTCGCCGAGCAGCTGCAGCCGTTCTGCCTCCTTGGGGGCTTCACGCAGGCGTTCGTAGAGCTTGTTGAACTCGGGGTTCTGGTAGCCCCAGTAGTAGGCCGGCTTGGCGTAGTTCCCGAGGTCCAGCGGCTCCACATGCGAGATCAGCGTGAGGTCGTAGTTGCGCTGGCCGTAGACGCCCGCCATCCACTGCGCCCATTCGATGTTCTCCAGCTTCAGGTTCACGCCGACCTGGGCCAGCTGGGCCTTGATCAGCTCGCCGCCCTGGCGCGCGTAAGGCACGGGCGGCAGCTTCATCGTGAGGTTCAGGCCGTTCACACCGGCTTCCTTCAGGAGCGCGCGGGCGCGGGCCGGGTCGTAGGGGTTGATCGCCGTCGTATCCACATAGCCGGGCGCGCCGGGCACGTAGTGGCTGCCTATGGGCACGCCGAAACCGTCGGCCGCTGCCGCGATCACGGCCTTGCGGTCGATGGCGGCGGCCAGCGCGCGGCGCACGCGCAGGTCGCCGAGGGGCTTGCGCTGGTGGTTGATCGCGATCAGGGTCTTGGCCCGCGAGCCGCTGGTGATGACCTGGAAGCGCGCATCGGCCTTGAACTGCGCGAGGCTGCGCGCCACCGCCACGCGCGGGAAGGCGTCCACATCGCCGGCCAGCAGGGCCGCGACCTGCGCCGCCGGCTCGCTGATGAAGCGGAACTGCACGCGTTTGATCGCCACCGGCACTCGGTAGCCCGGCCAGGCCACGAGCGTGAGCGAGGCGCCGCGCGACCAGGCCTCGAAGCGGTAGGGCCCGGTGCCCACCGGCGTCTGCGCATTGCCCGCCGCGCTCTTGGGCTCGACGATGCAGGCGCTGGCCTGGCCGAGCAGGAAGAGCAGGTCGGGCTCGGGGCTCTTGAGCAGGATCTGCACCGTGCCTTCGTCGGGGGCCGTGACGCTGGCGAAGCCGGCGAACAAGCGCTTGTCCTTGTTGCTGCTGGCCTCAGCCGCCGCCCGCTCGAACGAGAACTTCACGGCCGCCGCATTGAAGGGCTCGCCGTTGTGGAACTTGAGGCCGCGCCGCAGCTTGAACGTGTAGCTCTTCTGATCGCTAGAGATGCTCCAACTCTCGGCCAGCAGCGCCCGCACCTGGCCGTCGCTGCCAATCTTGGTCAGCGTCTCCAGGACGTTGTAGAGCACGATCTCGGCAATCGCGGAGGCGGCGCCGGCCGTCGGGTCGAGGCCGGGCGGCTCCAGTGTCATGCCCATCACCAGGGCATCGCGGCCGCGCTGGGCCAGCAGCGGCAGCGGAGCGGCGAGGCCCGTCAGGAGCAAGGCGCGGCGGGTGATTGCAGGCATGGGGCAGGGCGATAGAGGCGGACGGCGGCGCAAGGATAAGCGCAAGCCATGACCCCCGTCTTTCAGTGCGCGCCCAGCAGCTCCTCCACCGGCCCCTGCCGCACGATGCGGCCTGCTTCCAGCACGGCCAGCTGCTCGCACAGCTGGGCCACCACGGCCAGGTCATGGCTGATCAGCAGCAGCCCCATGCCGAAGCGCCGGCGCAGGTCCTGCAAGAGGTTCAGCACCTGGGCCTGGACCGACATGTCCAGCGCGCTGACCGGCTCGTCGGCAATCATCAGGCGGGGCCGCGTCACCAGGGCGCGGGCGATGGCGATGCGCTGGCGCTGGCCGCCGGAGAACTGGTGCGGGTAGCGGTCGAGGTCGGCGGCGGTGAGGCCCACGGCTTCCAGCATCTCCAGCACGCGCTCGCGCCGCATGGGCCGGGGCATGCGCTCCAGCAGCTCCAGCGGTTCGCCCACGCTGCGCTCCACCGTCATGCGCGGGTCCAGCGCGCCGGCGGGGTCCTGGAACACGATGGCGATCTGGCGTCGCGCATCGCGCAGCTCGTGGGGCGACAAGGCATGCAGGTCTCGGCCGAGCAGCTCGACGCGGCCGCCATCGGGCCGCTCCAGCGCCATCAGCAGCCGGGCCAAGGTGCTCTTGCCCGAGCCCGAGGCGCCGACCAGGCCCAGCGCGCCGCCGACTTCCAGCTCGAAGCTGACGCCGTCCAGCACCGGCAATCGGCCCGGCGCTCGCAGCAGTGACTCTCGCGGCAGCGTGTAGTGGCGGCGCAAGTCCTGCACCTTGAGCAGCAGTGGCTGGTCTTGATTCACGCGTCCAGCCTCCAGCAGTCGGCGCTGCGCCCGTCCGCCAGTGGCCGGCGCGGCGGCAGTTCGTCGGCACAGTGCTGGTCGACCTGAGCGCAGCGCCCGGCGAAGGGGCAGCCTTGCGGCCATTGGCCGGCCGCCGGAACGCTCCCCGGAATGGCAGGCAAGACCTGGCCCCGTGTCGCCAGGCCGGGGCGGGCGGCCAGCAGCGCTTGCGTGTAGGGATGGGCGGGCGCGGCCAGCAGCGCGGCGGCCGGGCCTTGCTCGACGATGCGGCCGCCGTACATCACCAGCAGCCGGTCGGCGCGGCGCGCGACGAGGCCGAGGTCGTGCGAGATCAGCAAGAGTGCAAGGCCCTGCTCGCGGCCGAGCTCGGCCAGCAGGTCCAGCACCTGCTGCTGCGAGTCCTGGTCCAGCGCCGAGCTGGGTTCGTCGGCGATCAGCAAGGCCGGTCCGCAGGCCAGGGCCTGGGCGATCAGCACCCGCTGGCGCTGGCCGCCGGAGAGCTCATGGGGCCAGGCCTGCCAGCGCGACTCGGGCAGGCCAACGCGGGCGAGCAGGGCGCGCGCCCGCGCTTCGGCGCCATCCGACATGCCATGGAGGCGCAGCGGCAGCATCACCTGCTGCAGCACGCGCTGCAGCGGGTTCAGCGCGCTCAGTGGCTCCTGCGGCACGAGCGCGATGCGGCGGCCGCGCAGCTTGCACAGCGCGGCCTCATCGAGACCCAGCAAGTCCTCGCCAGCGAGGGCCAAGCGGCCGCTGGCGCGCGCGGCTTCGGGCAGCAGGCCCATCAGGGCCAGGGCCGTCATGCTCTTGCCACTGCCGGATTCGCCGATCAGGGCCAGCGTCTCGCCGGCGCGCAGCTCGAAGTCGAGACCGCGCACCAGGGCCCGGCCGTCGTGCAGATTCACCTGCAGGTCTTGCACGGAGAGCAGCGGCTCGTTCATCGCTGAGCCTCCTGTTTCGGATCCAGCTGGTCGCGCAGGCCATCGCCCAGCAGGTTCAGCCCCAGCACGGTGAGCATGATGGCGAGGCCGGGATAGACGGCCAGCAGCGGCGCCTGGAACAGCCAGCTCTGTGCCTCGGCCAGCATGCGGCCCCAGGAAGGGTCGGGCGGCTGTGTGCCAAGGCCGAGGTAAGACAGCGCGGCCTCGGCCAGGATGGCCAGGGCGAACTGGATCGTGGCCTGCACGATCAGCGGTGCGGCGATATTGGGCAGCACATGGTCGAAGCTGATGCGCCACGGGCCTTTGCCGCAGGCACGCGCGGCCAGCACGTAATCGCGCGACCAGACCGACAGCGCCGCGCCCCGCGCGACCCGCGCGAAGGTGGGCACGGCATGCAGGCCGATGGCGGCAATGGCATTGACGATGCCCGGCCCCCAGACGGCCGTGAACACGAGGGCGATCAAGAGCGCCGGGAAGGCAAAGCCCACGTCGGCCGCGCGCATCACCAGTTGCTCGACCCAGCCACGCCGCGCCGCCGCCCACAGCCCCAGCGCGGTGCCGAACAGCAGGCCGATGCCCACGGCGATCACGCCCACCAGCAGCGCATTGCGCGCACCGGCCATCAAGAGGCTCAGCACGTCGCGGCCCAGCGCGTCGGTGCCCAGCCAATGGGCGCCGCTCGCCGGCAAGAGGCGGGCTTCCATGGCTATGGCCTGCAGCGGCCAGGGCGTCCAGACCAGGGACAGCGCGGCCATCGCCAGTACGGCGAGACTCAGCACGGCGCCTATGCGCAGCGCCGCCTTCATTGCCGGCCTCCGCCGCGAAGCCGTGGGTCCAGCCACAGGTAGAGCAGGTCGACGATGAAGTTGATCAGCAGCACCGCGGCCACCAGCAGCATCACCGCATTGCGCACCAGGGCCAGGTCGCGGTTCGCGATGGCCTGGAAGATCAGGCGGCCGAGGCCCGGCAGGGTGAAGACGTTCTCGACCACGATGGCACCGGCCAGCAGGTTGGCGAACTGCAGGCCGGCGATGGTCAGCACCGGCAGCAGCGCGTTGCGCAGCACCGGCCCCCACAGCAGGGCGCGGCGGCTCATGCCTTGGGCGCGGGCATTGCGGACGAAGTCCTCGCGCAACAGCTCCACCAGGGCCGAACGGCCCACGCGGGCCAGGATGGCGCCCTGCACCAGCGCGAGGGCAAGCGCCGGCAGCAGCAGCGACTGCAACGCGGCCCACCCACCGCCTTCGCCGCCCCAGCCGGGGAAGCCGCTGGCCGGCAGCCATTGCAGCTTCACCGAGAACAGCAGCATCAGGAGGATGCCCAGCCAGAAGCCCGGCAGCGCGATGCCCAGCTGGCTGGCGGCCATCACGGCCAGGTCGCCGCTGCGGCCCTGGCGGCTGGCCGCGAACACGGCGGCCGGCAGGGCGATCAAGAGGGCCAGGGCCATGGCCAGCAACGCGAGCGGCAAGGTCAGGGCCAGGCGCTCGGCGATCAGCGGCCCCACCGGCGCGCCGCCATAGCTGGCGCTCACGCCGAGATCGCCGCGCAGCAGGCCGCCGGTCCAATGCAGATAGCGCTGCAGCGCACCCTGGTCCAGGCCAAGCTGGCGGCTCAAGGCCTCGACGGCCTCGGGCGCCGCATCGGGACCCAGCAGCACCTGGGCGGCATTGCCGGGCAGCAGGTCCAGCAGGCCGAAGATCAGCACCGAGGCGGCCGCCAGCGTGGCGAGCAGCCCCAGCAGTCGGCGCAAGAGGGCCAGGCTCACCGCAGACGTCTTCGCTTCAGCGCCGCCGCGGCGGCAGGCTGGCGGGCGGGTCCTGCTGGTAGCGCGCTGCCTGCTTGAGGCAGCCCAGCGTGGCGCGGATGTGGTTGCGGGCCGCCTGCTCCGCCGCATCGGCATCGCCGGCCGCGATGGCTTTGGCGATGGCCCGATGCTCGGCAATGGCCGGATGGGCGCGGTCCTTGGAGATCAGCACGGCCGGCGCGAACACCTGCGAAGTCTTGCGCACCAGGGCCATCTGGCCGTCCAGGAACTCGTTGTCGGCCAGCTCCACGATGGCGGCATGGAAGTCCACATTGCTCTGCGCATAGTCGGTCGGCGACCAGGGCGACAGCGCCGCCTCCTGGCGCGCCAGCAGCGGCTCCAGCAGGGCGGCCGCCCGCGCGCTGCCCCGCTCGGCCGCCTGGCGTGCGGCCAGGGCGTCGAGCATCTCGCGCATGGCGTAGCCGTCAAGCAGGCGGCGATGGTCGGCGCGGGCCACACAGACCCCGCGCACGCTGTCAGCCTCGACCAAACCTTCGGACTGCAGCATGCGCAGCGCCTCTCTGAGCGGGGTGCGGCTGACCTTGAGGTCGGCCGCCAGCTGGACCTGGCGCAGCATCTCGCCAGGCGGGTAAAGCCCCATGTAGATTCTCTGGCGCAGTACCTGCGCCACCTCGTCGACGAGCCGCACCCGGCTGCGCCATTCGATCTGTTCTGTCACATGTCCCTCGACGTTTCGTCCCGGTGTCTTGCCGCAAGCATGGGCCGATGCTGGTCTGCCCCGGAATCGTTGGATACTTTTGCTACCCTTGGGCGCAAATGATAGCCGCGGGTCGGTGGCCGGCGCCCCAGTTGCCCGGGGCGCATTGAAGCAAGGCTTGGCAAGATGTTGTTGGACGAGTTCGATCTCCTGCTGCAGTCCCTCGATGAGTCCCTGGACGGCGTCGACCTGCGGACGGCCCGCCGCCTGCTCGACAGCCTGCAGGACCTGGCCTACGACGACACGCGCAGCGCCCGCCTGGCCAGCCGCGCCCTGGTGCTGGACATGCTCTCCAGCGACAGCGAACCCGAACTCGAACCGGCCTATGCCCTGCTGCAGGCTGCGCGCCGGGCGGGTGACACCGGGACCCAGGCCGATACCCTGGTGAGCCTGGCCCGGCTGCAGTCGCGGGCCCGCCTGGTGACCAGGGCGCTGGAATCTCTCGGCGAGGCCGAGGCCTTGTACGAGCAGCGGGGCGACCGCGCCAGCGCGCTGTATGCCCAGGTGCGCGCCAGCAGCGCGCTGTACGAAGGCGAACTGTTCGAGGAGCTGCTGGAGCGTTTCGAGCCGCTGGCCTCCGACCCGGTGCAACTGGCGCTCCTGCCGGCGGCCGCGCGCCACAGCCTGCTGACCAATGTGGGGGCGGCGTATTCCTTTCTGGGCCGCTATGAGCAGTCGGCCGTGATCTCGCGCCAGCTCTACGAGGAGTCCAAGCGCTCCGGCGCGGTCAATGCGCTGATGCGCGACACGGCCAACCTGGCCAACCAGCTGCTCTGGCTGGGCCAGCTCGATGCGGTCGAGGCCCTGCTGGACGAGGCGGCCGCGCTGCTCGAGGGTGGCGAAGTGCTGGAGCGGCACCAGATCTTCTACTTCCAGAACCGCGCGCTGCTGACCTGGAAGCGCGGCCGCCACCTGGAGGCGCTGCCGCTGTTCGACCGGGCCTGGGCGCTGGCGCTGAAGCACCCGATGATGCCCATCCTCGGCCGCGTGCTGATGCGCAAGGCCGAGTGCGCGGAGGAAGCCGGCCTGCTGGAGGTGGCGCTGGCGACGCGCAAGGCGCAAGTCCAGTTGGTACAGGACCGGGCCCGCCACCAGGCCCAGTCCTTCGGCCAGACGCTGGAGCGCGCCAGCAGCCATGCGCGCATGCAGGGCCAGAACGAGTACCTGCGGCGCCATGGCACGGAGCTGGAGCGCGAGCTCGCCGAGGCGCGCGATGCGCTTGAGTTGAAGGTCGAGCAGCGCAATCGCGAGCTGGAGCGCGCCATGCGCATGCTGCTGGAGCGCGAGAAGCAGGCCGCGCTGACGCACCTCGTGGCCGGCGTGGCTCATGAGCTGAACACGCCTCTGGGCAACGCGCTGCTGGCGATCGGCACGATGGCCGCGGTCATCGACCAGAACAAGCAGGCTTTTGAAGAGCGCCGGCTGTCGCGGCGCGACATCCTCGAGCTGCACGGCGGCCTGGAAGAGGGTCTGGCGCTGGCGCAGCGCGGCCTGGAGCGCGCCAGTGCACTGGTGCGCAGCTTCAAGGCGCTCTCGCTCGAACAGGCCGGCATGGAGCCGGTCGATTTCCATCCGAGCGATGTGGTCGAGAACACGCTGGCGGTGATGGATCGTGGCTTGCGCGAGGCCGGTGTCGAGGTGGAGTTGCAGTGCCTGGACGATCAGGTCCTGCATGGCAACCCCGGCGCGCTGGGGCAGGTGCTGGCCCAGCTGTTCGAGAACAGCCTGGTGCATGGATTCAGGGGCTGGGAAGGCGAGCGGCGCTTGCGTATCAGTGCCTGCCTGCAGGGAGACGACTTCTGCCTGGAGGTCGGCGACAGCGGACACGGCATTGCGCAGGCCAACCGCCCCCGCGTGTTCGATCCCTTCTTCACCACGCGGCTGGGTCAGGGCTCCTCGGGCCTCGGGCTGCACCTGGCTTACCGCCTGGTGACGCAGCGCCTGGGCGGCGAGATCCGCCTCCTCGAAGCGCCGGGCGGTGGCACGCTGTTCGAGCTGCGCCTGCCGCGCCGGCTCGGCCACTGAACCTGGCGCTGGTGCCACAGGCAAGACCTGGCCCCGGCGGGGTTGCAGGGCATTCCTTCCGTGCATAGCCGCCCCTCACTTCGTGATGAAGTTCACAGGTTTGCCCTATGTACCAATTGGTCTAGCGGCGACGAACATGTCTTCGGGCTGGCTCTGATCTGCAGCGTTAGCTCCCGGGCAGCGCCATGGCGCAGTCCCGTCTGTCGCGCTTGCTGCTCGCTGGCCTGCTGGCTCTATGCCCGCATGGAAGCGCTCGTCCGCTGCACACGCGTTTCTGCCTGGAATGCATCGCCTGGCTCGGTGCGGCGGGCGCCTTTCGAAACGAGATGATGACGATGAAGACCCTCAAACTCGCAATCGCCAGCCTGGCCCTGGGCGCCCTGCTCGCACCGGCCGAGGCCTCGCTGCTGCTGCGCGGCGGCAACAACGACATGGTGTACGACACCACCACCGGCCTGACCTGGGTGCGCAATGCCAGCCTCGGCGGCCTGCGCAGCTGGGCCGATGCCAAGGCCTGGGTCGAGAACCTGGAATTCGGTGGCCGCAACGACTGGCGGCTGCCCGGCCTCACGCCGGTCGACGGCGTGGCGCTCAACCTCGATTTCTCGGACGACGGCAGCACCGACAGCGGCTTCAACAACAGCGGCCTGAACAGCGAGCTGGGCTTCCTCTTCTACAGCAGCCTGGGCAACAACGCCTTTGACGGGCTGACCGAGACCGGCCCCTTCCAGAACCTGGCGGCCTACGCCTACTGGACCGGCACGGCCTCACCGTACGGCGGCGAGGCCATGCACTTTTTTACCGCCTTCGGCGACCAGGGCAGCTCGTCCACCGACAACCTCTATTACGCCTGGGCCGTGCGGGTCGGCGACGTGCCCGAACCGCAGAGCGCAGCACTCGCGCTGGCCGGCCTGGCCGCGCTGTCGCTGGCCCGCCGCCGCCGCAACCGCGGCTGAGCAGGGCACCGGTCGCCTCAATCAATCCATCACCTTCGCACAGGGAGTCCTGCGCCATGAAGAAACTGATCTCCCGCCTGGCCCTGTTGGCCGGCGGCCTTTTGATGCTGGGCCAGGCCCACGCCGGCTACACCCCCACGGCCGATTTCTGGGAATGCGCCAACAAGGTCGGCGGCACCTTCACCCATGGCCGCGTGCCCAGCGGCTGCGACGTGGCCTCGTTCGGCCCCGACAGCTTTGTGCGCGGCAGCTACGGCCAGGCGATCTTCAACGATGCGTCCTACAACACGGCCAACGCCAATGACCCCATCAGCGTGGCCGAGCGCAAGCGCTACATGCAGGAGATGTACCCCATCATCCGCGACGCCTCCGAGCGCTACCTCAAGGCCCGCAAGCCCGGCGTGCTGCCAGATGAGCTGGCGGCCTACCAGCGCGGTGTGTTCGCCCTGCTGCGCCAGGAGAGCTTCTGGTCGCACTACCGCGACGCGCAGCTGGCCGCCGGCCAGCCCTTCCTCTTGAAGATGGTGCGCGGCGACAACGGCCATGGCCACGGCATGATGCAGCTGGACGACCGCTACCACTTCGTGCCGCTGCAGGAGGGCAAGGGCTGGAACATGCTGCAGAACTTCAGCTACGCGATCGACATCTATTACGACGGCTGGCAGAAGGCCCCGGCCAGTTGCCTGGGCGGCGCCACCACCGGCACGGGTACGGCCGCGCAGATCGACGAGTACTGGCGCAGCCGCGCGCGCTCGGCCTGGTCGGCCTACAACGGCGGTCCGACCAAGGTCTGCCGCTGGCAGAACACGGCCGATGCCAACGTGGCCAAGGACAACGGCTACCGCGACAACTACGACCTGCGCCGCTGGCTGCCGGACGTGGCCGACCTTGCCAGGGCTGCCACCATCGACGTGGCCTGCCTGATGGACATGGGCTCGGCCTGCCCGCTGCCCACCTCGGGCGGCCCCACGCCCAACACGCTGATGAAGCTGGGCAGCGCGGCCTGCGTGCTGGTCGGCGAGACGCTGGAATGCGTGGACGACCTGCGCGACGCTGCCTGCCTCGGTTCGCGCACCACGTTTGACGACAGCGTCGCCACCACCATCTATGCCGCGGCCGTGACCGGCCGAGCCCGCATCGACCACAACCGCCACCAGCTCTGCCGCGCTGGCACGCCGGGTCTGCAGTCGCTGGGCAGTGCCATCGCCACCAGCGTCCCGCTGGAGCTGCGCTCGTCGGTCGGCGGGATGCTGCTCGGTACGCTCCCAGCCGGCAACTACCAGGTGCTGGACTTCGAGCTGCGCGGCGTGCTCAAGCAGGACCGTTACTACCGCGTCCGCGGCACGCTGACCAGCGGTGCAGCGCAGGACGGCTGGATCCTGGCCGGCGACAGCGCCACGCATGCCGGCATCGCTACGGCTGCCGCGCCATTGGCGGCGGGTGCCATCGCCTATCCAGGCGACTGGGTGGCGGTCAACGTCACGACCAGCCTGAACCTGCGCGCCTCGCCGCCCAGCGGCACCGTGCTGACCACGATGCCGCGCGGTGCCGTGGTGCAGGTCAAGGAGGTGTACGGCACGGCCTCGGCCAACAACCTGTACTACCGCACCGAGTACCTGGGCAAGGACGGCTGGTTCTTCGCCGGGAATCTCTATCCCACGTCGACGCTGGCCAGCTGGGCGGTCCCGGCGGCGGCTCCGGCCTCGCCAACCAAGCATGCCCATTGCCCCACCGGCACGCGCTACGACATCCACAGCCGCCAGTGCATGAGCGCCACCTCGGTCTACGGCCCGTTCACCGCCGCCGCCACCCAGGCCTGCCTGGACGGCGGTGCCGGCGCGGTCTGCACGGCCGGCCGGGGTGTGGTGGTCGATGGTGCGCTGTTGCAGCTGCAGCTCTGGAACAAGGCCACGAACACCGCCGCCGTCGGCAACGGCGATTGCCCCCGCGGCGCGTCCCGCTCGGTGGCGCATCGCTTCCATTGCGCCGAGGCCGTGGTGCGCAATGGCGCGGCCGAGACCGATGTCTACGGCCCCTTCGGCACCGGCCTGGTCAATGCCTGCCTGTCGGCCACTGGCAATGCGGCCTTCTGCCGCAGCAACCGCTGGCCGGGCAGCGTCTACACGGCGCTGCAGCCCTGAGTGAGCGTCATGGGCTTCTTGACCAAGAAGACGCTGGCCGTCGGCGCGGCCTGTGTGCTGGCCGCCGGGCTGGGTGCCCTCGCTTGGCAGGGGCCGGCCGATCCGGCCGATCCGGTCCTGCCGGCCGAGGCCAGGGCCGCATCGGCAGCGCTGCCGGCACTGGCCTCGGTGCCGACGCAGGCGGACGCGGCGAGTGCCACGGCCTCAGCAGCGACACCCGGCCAGCTCGCCGCCTCCGGCGCCTTGCCGGCGGTGGCGGCGCTGAAGGCGCTCAAGCAGTGCTACTACGCCGACAACTGCGGCCTGGCCGGCCCCGAGGGGCTGGAGGCGCATTTCGCGGCTTCACGCGCCATCGTGGCCCAGCTGAAGGCCCTGCCTAAGGAGGCGAGCCCTTCCGAGCAGGCCGCGCTGGCGCGCGAGTTCCTCGCCTTTCCCGAGGGCCATGTGCAGGCTGAGGCGCTGGCCCTCGCGGCGCGCTTGCCGCCCGACGCGGCCACCGTCAATGCGGCCGTGGCGGCGCTGCGCGAGAGCTACGACTCGGTGCTGTTCCGCCAGGCCTTCCCCATCCTGCAGCAATGGCAGCAGCAGGGCCTGAGCGCCGGCTATGAAGACATGCTGGCCGAGGTACTCCACACCGGCGGCTGGCACGCGGCCCAGGCCGTGGCGGAGAACCTGACGCCCTTCTTGAACGACAGCAACCTGGCCCGCTTCGAGGCCGTGCGCGGGCAACTCGCCGAAGGTGCGCGCAAGAACGCGCTCAGCCATTCGCTGGCCCAGTACCGCTTGCAACGAAGCGGTGGCTGAGCCCGCGCACAGGATCCGGGAGGATTCTGTGGCTGGCGAAGGCCCGGACGCGATACCTGCGGCCGGGCTGAGCCAGCTTCCAGTTCTCAGCGCTTGGCGCTCTTCAGCTGCTCGGCCGCCTTCAGCATGGTCTCGATGTGGCCTTCCGGCTTCATCGCGGCATGGACGGCGGCGATGCGGCCGTCGCTGCTGATCAGGTAGGACACGCGACTGGCCATGTCGACCGCCGGCAGGTTGAGCTTGGCGTCGTAGTCCTTCATCACCTTGGCGCCGGCATCGGCGGCCACGGCGAACTTGTTGCGGCAGGCCTCGATCGAGAACTTCTTCAAGGTGTCGATGTTGTCGTTGGAGATGCCGACGACGGTGGCCCCGAGGGCCTCGAACTTCTCGCTGGCCTCGGCGAACAAATGGGCCTCGACGGTGCAGCCGCTGGTGAAGGCCTTGGGATAGAAGTACAGCACCACCGGGCCCTTCTTCAGCGCGGCCGCGAGGCTGAACTTGTAGGGCTGGCCGCCGAGCGCGGCGTCGGCCGAGAAGTCGGGAGCCGGCGCGCCGACCGGCAGGGCGGCCTCGGCCAGGCCGGTCAACATCAGGGCGGCGGTGAGGGTCAGGGCTTGCTTGCTGAACATCGTGGGTCCTGCTGTGAGGGATGAAGGTGGCGCATCATGCCTCGGCCACGGAAATCCTGCTGTCCAGCAGCTCATCGGCCAGCCATTGCTGCAGGCAGGCCACGACGGCCGCCGCCGCAGCCGCTTCGCCTTCGCTTTGCGCCGCCGCCTCGCAAAGCGCGGCAAACGAGGCGCCGGCCTGCAGCGCTTCCAGCAGCGTGGCTTCCAGCGGCGGCAGGGCGCGCCAGCGGGTCTCCAGGCCCTGGCGCCAGACCAGCAGCCCATGGCTGCCGGCCACCGGCGCCGCCAGCTCGGGCAGGTCGGTGTCGGATTCGGCGGCCCGCAGCAGCGCCCAGGCTGGCTCAATCACCCAGTCCATCGCCAGCAGGGCCGTGCCGGCCTGCAGCCGCAGCTGCAGGCCGGGCCAGTCTTCCGGGGCCAGCGAGGCGAGATCGGCGGCCGTGAGCGGCTCGCTGTCGGCGGCATCGAAGGCGCCGCGCAGGGCCCAGTCCATGCGGGCGATGTCGATGAGGGCCGGATGGTCCAGTTGCTCGGCGCCGGCGCCGGCCATGAAGCCGGCCAGGCCATCGCCGAACCAGCGTATCGAGCGATGCGGCGAGGGATGGGCTTCGAGGTAGGCCAGGGCCAGCGCCTCGAAGGCCTCCTCGCCCATGGCCCGGTACAGCACCTCGTGGTTGTCATGCAGGGCGGCGATCAGGCGGGCGCGGTAGGCATTGGCGTAGACATCGAGCCGCGAGCCGGGCTTGAGCAAGCCGGGCGCGGCCATGCTGCTGCAGATGGCGCTTTGCAGCGCCTGCTGATAGCGGTCCCTCATGCCGTCACCGGCTCCTGCGCCAGCGCCAGTGCGCGGGCCAAGTCCAGCTCGGCCAGCAGCTCGGGCAGCGGCGGTATGTGGTCGTCGCGCTCGATCATCGTGGGTCGCGGGCCGAGGCGGGCGAGCGTGTAGGCGTACAGCTGCCACACGGCCTCGCAGACCGGGTGGTCGTGTGTGTCGATGACCAGGTCGCCCTGGTCTTCATGGCCGGCCAGGTGGATCTGCACGACAGACTCGGGCGGGATCGCATCGATGTAGGCGCGGGGGTCAAAGCCGTGGTTGCGGCTTGAGACGTAGACGTTGTTCACGTCCAGCAGCAGGCCGCAGCCGCTGCGCCGCGCCAGTTCGGCAATGAAGGCGGCCTCGCCCAGCTCATCGGCTTCGAACTGGAGATAGCTGGAGACGTTCTCCAGCACCAGCCGCCGGCCGAGGACCTCTTGCACCTGGTCTATGCGCGGCAGAAGCTGCTCCAGCGTGGCGCGGTTCAGCGCGAGGGGCAGCAGGTCATGCAGGTTGCGGTGATCGACGCCGGTCCAGCACAAATGGTCGGACACCCAGGCCGGCTCGATGCGGTCGGCCAGGGCGCGCAGCTCGCGCAGGTAGTTCAGGTCCAGCGGGTCGGAGCTGCCTATGGACAGCGAGACGCCGTGCATCACCATGGCGTAGTCGCGCCGCAGCTGCTGCAAGTGCCACAGCGGCTTGCCACCGGGCACCATGTAGTTCTCGGAAATGATTTCCAGCCAATCGGGCCGATTGGCGAGGCCGGGTTCGGCCAGCGCCTGGTAGTGCTCGACGCGGAGGCCCAGGCCGAAGGATTCTTGAGAAATGCTCATGAAGAAAAGAGCAGGGCCGCCGAAGCGACCCTGCTACTCGTGCTTACTTTTCGACCTTGCCGCCGGCCTTGGTGCACTCGTCGGCGGTCTTCTTGCTGACCCATCCCTGGCCCTTGCAGGCGTTGTGGCCCTTGCAGTCGCTCTTGGCGGTCTTGCATTCCGAGGTGCCCTTGCAGGCGTTGACGCCCGAGCACTTGACCATGCCGTCAGCGGCTTGCACCGTGGTGGCAATGCCCGAGGTGGCGAACAGGGCTGCGGCGGCAGCGGCCACACCGAGGCCGGTCTTCAGAAGTTTGGCTTGCATGTGCGTGTCTCCAAAAGTTGATCGAACGAGAGAACATTGAGAGAGAAATACAGGCCGTTTGCTCCGGCTTGCCAACTTGCGTCGGGCCAGGGCCGGCAGAACTTACACCCCGCCATCGCCGCCGGCCAGATGCCACAAGATTTGTGCAGGTTCGTATTGCCTGAAGTTATGGCCTGAGGCTGCAAGCGCATTGGTCAGACCATTGCTAGACCATTAGAGTCCAGCCAACTACCGGGAACCCGCCACCATGCTCAAGACCGAAACCCCCAGCAGCGCCCACCCGGACCTGGACCTGTACGAGCTGCCCCAGCTGGTCAGCGTGTTCATCGAAGACCAGGTCGAGGCGGTCGACGCCGTGCGCCGTGCCGGCCCGCAATTGGCTGCTGCCGTGGCGGCCGCGCTGCCGCGCATCCAGGCCGGTGGCCGCCTCCTCTATGCCGGCGCCGGCACCTCGGGCCGCCTCGGGGTGCTGGACAGCGTGGAGCTCTATCCCACCTTCTCCTGGCCGCGCGAGCGGGCGCTGGCCGTGATCGCCGGCGGGCCGCAAGCCATGTTCGTGGCCATCGAAGGCGCCGAAGACGATGAAGCGCAAGGCGCGGCCGACATCAAGGTCCTGCTGCCCGGCCCGGACGATGTGCTGCTGGCCATCGCCGCCTCGGGCGGCACGCCCTATGTGCTGGGCGCCATCAGCGCCGCGCGGGCTGCCGGCACGCTGACCATTGGTTTCGCCAACAACGCCGGCGCGCCGGTGACGGCCGCCGCCGAGCTGGGCATCACGCTGGACACCGGCCCCGAGGTGATCTCGGGCTCCACGCGGCTGAAGGCCGGCAGCGCGCAGAAGATGGCGCTCAACACTTTCTCCAGCAGCCTGATGGTCAAGCTGAACAAGGTCTACGGCAACCTGATGGTCGACCTCAAGGCCACCAATGCCAAGCTGCTGCGCCGCGCCGTGGCCCTGACCATGCGTGCCAGCGGTGCCGACGAAGCCCGTGCCCGCGAGGTGCTGGCCCAATGCGACAACCACGTGAAGGTGGCCCTGGTGGCGATCAAGAAGAACGTGTCGGTCGAGCAGTCCCGCGCCCTGCTGGATGCCGCCAGTGGCAGCGTGCGTCGCGCGCTGAATGGGTGATCGCGATGCGACGCCTGCCGCGCTGCGAATACACGCTGGAGTTCAAGCTCGAGGCGGTGCAACGCGCCGCTGAGCAGGGCATCTACGCGGCATCCCGCGAGCTGGGCCTTGCCGAGCAGACCTTGCGCAACTGGGTCAAGGCGCAGCAGGCCGGCGGCCTCTTGCAGGCCAGGCAGGCCAAGCCAGTGACAACGCAGCAGATGGAAGCCTCCCGCCAGCGGGCCGCCGAGGCGCGGCTGCGCCGGCGCGCGCAGTGGCGCTCATCGCCCTTGCATACCGGCACCGCCGCCACAATGCCCGCATGAGCGATACCACCCCCAGCGCCTCGCGCAGCCCCTGGACCTGGATCCCCACCCTCTACTTCGGCCAAGGCATTCCCTACGTCGTCGTGATGACCCTGTCGGTCATCATGTACAAGAACCTCGAGGTGTCGAACACCGACATCGCGCTCTACACCAGCTGGCTCTACCTGCCCTGGGTGATCAAGCCGCTGTGGTCGCCGCTGATCGAGCTGTTCGGCACCAAGCGCCTGTGGATCACGGCCCTGCAGTTCGTGATCGGCGTGGCGCTGGCCATGGTGGCGCTCACCATTCCCGGCCCCGACTACTTCCGCATGACGCTGGCGGTGTTCTGGCTGATGGCTTTTGCCTCGGCCTCGCACGACATCGCGGCCGACGGCTTCTACATGCTGGCGCTGAAGACGCACGAGCAGGCCGCCTTCGTCGGCGTGCGCTCCACCTTCTACCGCCTGGCCAACATCGGTGGCCAGGGCGGCCTCGTGTACCTGGCGGGCGAGCTGCAGGAGCGCACCGGCAGCATGAAGACGGCCTGGAGCATCGTCTTCTTCGTGCTCTGCGCGATGTTCGTGGCGCTGGCGATCTACCACCAGTTCATGCTGCCCAAGCCGCCAACCGACCAGAAGACGGCGCGCGGCGACGACACGCTGGCCGAGTTCTGGCGCGTGTTCGCCCGCTTCTTCACGCGGCCCGGCATCTGGGTGATCCTCGGCTTCCTCTTGCTCTACCGCTTCCCCGAGGCACAGCTGCTGAAGCTGGCCACGCCCTTCCTGCTCGACAAGCCCGAGCTCGGTGGCCTCGGCCTCTCGACCAAGCAGGTCGGCATCGCCTACGGCACCGTGGGCCTGATCGCGCTGACGCTGGGCGGCCTGCTGGGCGGCTGGGTGATCTCGCGCGTGGGCCTGAAGCGCGCGCTGTGGCCGCTGATCCTGGTCATGCATGTGCCGAATGCCGTGTTCCTGCTGCTGGCTTTTGCGCAGCCGCACAACCTGTGGCTGGTGAGCTCGGCGCTGGCGGTGGAGCAGTTCGGCTACGGCCTCGGCTTCACGGCCTACCTGATGTACATGATCATGGTGGCCGACGGCCCGCACAAGACCGCGCATTACGCGATCTGCACCGGCTTCATGGCCCTCGGCATGATGCTGCCCGGCATGTGGAGCGGCTGGCTGCAGACGCAGATCGGCTACCTCGGCTTCTTCGCCTGGGTGCTGGTGGCGACCCTGCCTTCGTTCGCGATGGCCGCGCTGATCAAGGTGCCCGAGGGCTTCGGAAAAAAGGCAGCTGAGCAATGAATGCTCGGTTGAACAGCCTCGACGCGTTCCGCGGTTTCACCATCGCGGCGATGCTGCTGGTCAACAACCCCGGCGACTGGGGCCACCTCTACGGCCCGCTGGCCCACGCCAAATGGCATGGCTGGACCTTCACCGACTGGATCTTCCCGTTCTTCGTCTTCATCAGCGGCATCTCGATGACGATCAGCCTCGGCCGCCGCGCGGCGCTGGGCGACGCCAAGCCGGCCCTCTTGGTGCAGACGCTGCGCCGGGGCGCGACCATCATCGTCATCGGCCTTGTCTTGAACCTGATTCCGAACTTCAACTTCGCCGAGCTGCGCATCCCCGGCGTGCTGCAGCGCCTGGGCCTGTGCACGATGCTGGCCGCGCCCTTCGTGCTCTGGCTGAACTGGCGTCAGCAGCTCATTGCCTTGCTGGCCCTGCTGGGTGTCTACAGCTTCTTGCTGCTGGCTGTGCCGGTGCCTGATGTGAACGGGAACCTCCTGACCGGTTCGTTGAACGCGGGTGAAGACACCGGCGCCTGGCTGGACCGGCTGCTGCTGAATGGCCACCTCTGGAAGCAGGCCAAGACCTGGGATCCGGAAGGCCTGCTCTCCACCATCCCCGCCGTCGCCAGCCAGCTTGCGGGCGTGCTGGCCGGGCATTGGCTCGCCTCCAAGCGCGAGCCTGCCGCCAAATCCATGGGCTTCATGGTGGCAGGTCTTGCCTGCCTGTGGGTGGGCCAGGTGCTGGACGCCTGGCTGATGCCGATCAACAAGAGCCTGTGGACGCCACCCTATGTGTTTGCGATGGCGGGCTGGGCCTGCCTCGTGTTCGGTACCTGCTACTGGCTGCTGGATGCCCAGCCCTCGGCGGCGATGCGTGATCGTGTGAGCCGCTGGGCCAAGCCCTTGCTCGTGTTCGGCATGAATGCGCTGTTCCTGTTCGCCGTGTCCGGCCTGATCGCCAAGCTGATGGCTTTCTTCAAGCCGGGTGGCTTGTCCTTGAAGGCCTGGGCCTATCAACCGATCCAGGCGCTGGGCCTGGCCCCGGTCAATGCCTCGCTGCTGTACGCGCTGTGCTTCGTCGCCGTGATGTACGGCATCGCCCACTTCATGTGGTCCAAGAAATGGTTCGTAAAGGTCTAGTCATGGGCCCACCCCCGAAGCGCTTCGCGCCTCCCCCTCAAGGGGGCACGCCCGGTGGCCCGGCAAAGCCGGTTCCACGGGCGCCGCTTGGCTTGATTGATCTTGTGCGCCTTGAACTGCCGGCTATCAACCTGGAGTACTAAGTTGAAACTTTCTCGCCGCTCCCTCGTCCTCTCCAGCGCTGCGGCGCTGGCCGCCTGCGCTGAGCTGCCGACCAGCGGCGGAGCCGCCGCAGCGCGTGAAGCCATGGACCTCGCCGCGCTGCCGCCGGCCGCGCCTCGCGAGTTCCGCGCCGCCTGGGTGGCGACGGTGGCTAACATCGACTGGCCCAGCAAGAAGGGCCTCTCGATGGAGCAGCAGCAGGCCGAGGCCCGCGCGATGCTGGACAAGGCCGTGGCCCTGAAGTTCAACGCCATCATCTTCCAGATCCGCACGGCGGCCGACGCCCTGTACGACTCCAAGCTGGAGCCCTGGAGTGAGTACCTCACGGGCCAGCAAGGCGTTTCTCCGGGCTACGACCCGTTGGCCTTCTGGGTGGCCGAGGCCCATGCACGTGGCCTGGAACTGCATGCCTGGTTCAACCCCTTCCGCGCCCGCCAGAACTCGGCCAAGTCGGCTGCGGCGTCCACGCACCTGAGCCAGAGCAAGCCGCACTGGGTCAAGAGCTATGGCGACCAGCTCTGGATAGACCCGGGCGAGATCGAAGCCGGCGAGCACACGTTGGCCGTGTTCAAGGACGTGCTGAAGCGCTACGACGTCGACGGCCTGCACATCGACGACTACTTCTATCCCTATCCGATCGCCTTGCCCGGCCGCCCCGCCGACAGCAAGGAGGAGCTGGACTTCCCCGACGAGCCGAGCTGGCAGCGCTATGTGCAGTCCGGCGGTACCTTGGCCCGCAACGACTGGCGCCGCCAGAACGTGGACCGCCTGATCGAGCGCATCTACGGCATGATCCGCGCGACCAAGCCCTGGGTGCGCTTCGGTGTCAGCCCCTTCGGCATCCCGAAGCCGGCGGTCCGCAACGAGAACATCGCCGGCTTCAGCCAGTATGACAAGCTCTACGCCCATGTGGAGCTGTGGCTGAACGAAGGCTGGATGGACTACCTCGTGCCCCAGCTCTACTGGAGCCGCACGCAAAAGGGCCAGGCCTTCGAGCCGCTGATGGACGTCTGGCTGGCTAACAACCCGATGAAGCGCCACGTCTGGCCCGGCCTCTTCACCAGCCGCATCCAGAACGACAAGCCCGAGACCTGGGGCCCCGACGAGATCACCGGCCAGATCGAGATCGTGCGCCGCCGCGCGCCGGGCTCCGGCCATGTGCACTTCAGCATGGTGGCGCTGACGCAGAACCGCAAGGGTCTGGCCGATGTGCTGGTCTCGGGCTTGTACCGAGATGCGGTGCTGGTGCCGGCCACACCCTGGTTGGAAGCCGGCGCACCTGCGGCGCCGACCTTGAGCATCGAACGCCAGGGCACGCAGGTCATGCTGAAGCCGGCTCCCGGCGCCGGCAGCAAGCCGGTCAGCCGCTACGCGATCTGGCTGCGCGTTGACGGCCAATGGCGCTTCGAGGTCACGACCGGCGCCCTCGGCGTGCCGGCTGCTGGGCTCGATGCCGTTGTGGTGTCGGCGCTGGACCGGGTGAGCAACGAGAGCGAGCGGCGCGGGTACAGGCTCTGAGCCCCTTGCTCAGCGCGTGGGGCCAAGAAAGGGGCGGAGATCGTTGCTCCTGAACGCGGCCTCCATCTCCGCCGCCAGCTGCCTGACCCGATCACGGCGCGGGGCAGGCAGCGTATCCAAGGCGGCGTCGTAGCGGTACTCGCAATCGCCCCAGCGATAGCAGCGCTCGATCAGGCGCAGGTCCGACCGCTCGGTGCCGGGCGTGGCGCTGGCCCGCAGCGCCGCCAGCTCGACGGCCGCTGAAAAGTCCGCGCGATCCTCAGCCCCTTGCCAGCTTTCACCCTTCCAGTTCGTCAGTGACTTGAGGCGTGGAGCGGCGGACACCAGCTGCCCCTGGCCGGCAATTTCTCGCAAGGCCGCTTCCCAGGCCTCGCGGGTCTCCGTGGAGCGATGCTGCAGTGAGACGACCGCGTCGATGAAGCGCCGCCCATGCTCATCGTCTTCGAGTCGCTCCAGGTGATCACCCGAGACGTGGGTGACCCGGTGGCATCGCGACACAAAGGTCTGGCGAGCTTGCAGGCGGGCCGCGTAGTTGGTCTGCCTTGTTGCCGCCTGCATGAGCTGGCCATCGTGCTCGCTGGCCAGCATGCCCGGCAGGCAGGCCAGGATGATGTCGCGGGCCGCACCGAACGAACCAGGGCCCCGGCGATTGCGCAGCGCCATGATGATGGGGTACGGGTCATCGCTGGTGAAGCCGCCGGCCCATCGTTCAGCAAAGGAGCCCGGCAGTGCGGCTTCGCTGGCGAGGCCCCTCGACGTGGAGCCGGCCGCTGGCAAGGCCGCCTGCTCCGGTAGCGGGCGAATGGTCGCCATCGGCGTGCTCGCTGCCGCGGGCCGTGGCTCGGGGGCAGTCTGGCGGCTGCTGATGGCGTACGCAAGCAGGCCTGCGGCGATCACGGTCAATGCCAATGCCGAAACGCGGATGCCGAGGCTAGCTCTCAAGTCGGTGGCCCTCGCGTCGTGAAGAAGAGAGGCTGGTCTGCCGTCCGCGCAGCCATCGGCAGACCGCCGGCAATCCCACAAACCACTGGAGGTAGCCGAACAGCAGCATCAGCAGCCAGGACGGCAGCAGGTCCATGAAAGGCTCGTAGGGCAGGCCGACGTTCGCATAGGCCCAGGACATGCTGATGCCCACGACAGCCCCGACGGGCAGGCCGATGGGGAAGCTCAGCGCGATGAGCAGCCAGGTGAAGGCGACCGGCATGTCAGGCTCGGACTTTTGCAGGTAGGCAAAGGCGAGCAAGGCCAGGCAGGCCAGCAGCCAGAGCAGGGCCAGCGTGCGGCCGAGGCGGGAACGCGGGATCAGCTGTTTCCTCCTGCGAGGCGCCGTTCGTCACATCGGTGGCCAGGCATCCGCATGGGTCTCGAAATGCAGCAAATCAAACCACTGCCCATTCAGCTGGAAGCAGCGCCGGGCATGGCCGAACTGCTGGAAGCCGCTCACCTGCAGCACGCGCTGGGAGGCGGGGTTCTCGGGCCGGCAGGTGGCCTCGATGCGCCACAGGCCATGGCGGCCAAAGGCCTCGGCGAGCGCCAGCTTCACGGCGGCCTGGGCGATGCCACGGCCGTTGTGGTCCTGGCCAATGCGGTAGCCGAGCGACGCTGACTGGTAGCCCAGGCGCAGGACCTGGCTCAGGTTGATGCGGCCGACCAGCAGGCCGGCCTCGCGCACCAGGTACTGGTAGGCCCGGTCCTGCTCGGCGTCGAGTTGGGCGGCGCGGATGGCCTTGCTCACGCCGTCCGGCGCGTAGTAGCTCGGGGGGCGTGGATTGACCCAGGTTTCGAAGAAGCGGCGGTTGTGCAGTTCGAAGGCCAGCAGCTCGTCTTGGTCCGAGGCGGCGACAGGCGCGATGCTGATGAGGTCGTTGGCTGGCATGCGCCGATGCTAGCGCGCTGCTGGGGCAGGGGGAGCCTCCACGCCAGCCGCCTGCGCCGCCAGCGTGCCGAGCTGCTCGTAGAGCGGCAAGGTGTTGGTCGGCCCACCCATGTGGACGCGGTTGGCCAAGAGGATGGTGAAGCTCCGGCTGGTCGGATCGAGCCAGAAGGCGCAGCCGGTGAAGCCGGTGTGACCGAAGCTGGTCTTGGGATAGAGCTTGCCGCGCGGCCGCGAATAGGGCGTGTCGATGTCGAAGCCGAGAGCGCGCTTTTCCTTCAACTCGGGCGGCGACTGCGGCGTGCTCAGCAGGGCCACGCTCTGCTCGCTCAGGAAGCGCCGGCCATCGGGCAGCAGGCCGCCGGCCAGCAGCATGCGGGCGTAGCGGGCCAGGTCGCTGCTGGTGGTGAACAGGCCGGCATGGCCGGCCACGCCACCCATGCGCCGGGCCGTGGGGTCGTGCACCACACCGCGCAGGTACTCGCCCTCGGCCACCTTCTCGGTGGGTGCGATGCGTGCTGCCGGCGCGCCGCGTTGCAAGGGCAGGTAGCCGCTGTCCGTCATGCCCAGCGGCGCAAACAGCTGCGCCTCGGCCTGCTCGTGCAGCGGCGCAGCGCCGACCTGCTCGATCACCAGGCCGAGCAGGATGTAGCCGATGTCCGAATAGACGAACTGCGCGCCCGGCGCCGCGCGCAGCTTCTGGCCGCAGGCCTGCTGCTGGGCGCCGGCGGTGCCGCTCCAGGTTTCGCCATTCGGCAGCTTGGCGCCCATGCCGGCGGGCAGGCCGGCGGTGTGGGTGAGCAGATGTCGCAGTGTGATGCCGCCCCAGCTCTCATCGCCGCAAGCCGGCAGGTAGCGCTGCAGCGGCGCGTCCACGTCGAGCTTGCCCTGCTCGCGCAGCCGCTCGATCAGCGGTGCGGTGACGACGACCTTGGTCAGCGAGGCGGCGTCGTAGAGCGTGGCGTCATCGGCCGGCTCGGGCGAGGGCTGCAGAGCGCGCTGGCCGTAGGCCCGGTGATAGCTCTGGCCGGCCTGCTCGACCCACCAGACGCCGCCGGGCATCTGCTGCTTTTCGATCATGGCCGTGATGGCGGCATCGGCCTGCCGCAGTGCCTCGGCATTGAGTGGGCGAGGGGGCGCCAGCGCGCAGCCGGCGAGCAGCAAGGTCAAGGAAGCGGCAAGGGCAGGGCGCATGGCGATCAACGACAGCAGGATTCGGCGGATTGTGGGCGCAGCCATCGATGAGCTGTCATCGCTGCTTGGTGAGCGACCATGCGGTGAGGTTATGCGGCCGGGCCGCATTGACATTTGCCGACGCCTGCCGGCGCCCCTAAGCTCAGCCGGCTCCGCCGACCAGACCATGAACCTCCCCGCGTCCGCTCCTCATGATCACAGTGCCCCAGCGCTGGGCCTGGGGCTGGATGCGGGCGGCACGCAGACACGCTGGGCGCTGGCCGATGCGAACGGCATGCTCCGCGCCGAGGGCCATGTCAGCGGCTTCAGCGGCCTGCTGCTCGCCGACGCGGCCGGCCGCATTGCCCTGGCCCAGATCAGCCACCAGCTGGCCGCCGCCGTGCTCGCCCATGGTCGGCCGGTGCGGGCGCTGGCCGGCATCACCGGCCTGTCCGAGCGACCGCAGGCGCGGCAGATGGAAGATCTGCTGTCGCAGGCCCTCGGTCTCGCGCCCTCAGCCATCCGCTGCGGCAGCGACATGGACATCGCCTACCGAGCCGCCTTCAGTCCGGGCGAGGGCTATCTGCTCTATGCAGGCACCGGCTCCATCGCCGCCTTCATCGACGAACAAGGCCAGTTGCAGCGCGCCGGTGGCCGCGGTGGCTTGCTCGGCGACGAGGGCAGCGGCTACTGGATCGCCCGCGAGGCCCTGGCCGCCGTCTGGCGTGCCGAGGACGAAGAGCCCGGCGGCTGGGAGCGCTCATTGCTGGCGCGGACGCTGTTCGATGCCATCGGCGGCCACGACTGGGCCACCAGCCGGGCCTTCGTCTACGGCGCCGACCGGGGCGCCATCGGCCGGCTGGCCCTGGCTGTGGCCGCTGCCGCCAAGCAGGGCGATTCCGAGGCGCTGGCCCTGCTGGAACGCGCCGGCCGCGAGCTGGCACGGCCGCTGCTGGCCCTACAAAAGCGCTACGGCAAGCGCCCGGTTGCCGCCGCCGGCCGCGCGCTGCAATTGCATCCGATGATCGCCCAGGGTCTGCGCCAGGCGCTGCCCCAGGGCCTAGAGTTACGCACCGTCCACCTGGAACCCCACAAAAGCGCCGCCCTGCAGGCGGCCCAAGGCTCACATTCATGAAGACCCGCCTCCTCGCCGCCTCACTTGCCCTCTTGCTGTCCGCCTGCGCCACCGGCCCGCAGATCGACACGACCTACACCTCGCAGAACCAGGACAGCCGTGCGCTCTTCCTCGTCCTGCACTACACGGTGATCGACTTCGAGAAGTCGCTGCGCGTGCTGACCACCGGCGGCCAGGTCTCCAGCCATTACCTGGTGCGCGATGAGCCGCCCACCATCTACCGCCTGGTCGACGAGAACCGCCGCAGCTGGCATGCCGGCGCCAGTTCTTGGACTGGCCACAACAACCTGAACGCCTCGTCCATCGGCATCGAGATCGTCAATGCCGGCTATGTGGACGGCCCGAACGGCCGTGTCTATGCACCCTATCCGCAGAAGCAGATCGACCAGGTGATTGCGCTCGTGAAGGACATCGTCGCGCGCCACAAAATCCGCCCCGAGCGCGTGATCGGTCATGCCGACATCGCCCCCGGCCGCAAGCAGGACCCGGGCCCGATGTTTCCCTGGAAGCAGCTGGCCGACGCCGGCATCATCCCCTGGCCCGATGCGGCCAAGCTGGAGGCCAAACGCCAGGAGTACGCGGCCAAGGAGCTGCCGCCCGCCGAATGGTTCCAGGCTCGATTGGCCCAGGTCGGCTATTCGGTTCCGAAGAGCGGTGAGGTCGATACCGCGACCAAGGAAACCCTGGCCACCTTCCAGATGAAGTACCGCCCCAGCGACTACTCGGGCACGCCGGATTCGGAAACCGCCGCGCTGCTGGACGTGATCACCTCGCCGGGTGGGCTCATCCTGAAGGGCGAGGCTGACCAGGCCCCGCGCCCCTACACCTCGCGCTGGTGATGTTTGGCTTTCTTGCCCGCAAGCTGCTGGGCCTCGTGCCCACCTTGCTGGGCATCACGCTGCTGGCCTTCGGCCTGATACGGCTGATCCCGGGTGACCCCATCGAGGTGATGATGGGCGAGCGGCGGCTCGACCCCGAGGCCCATGCGGCCCTGGTGCACCGCCTCGGCCTGGACCAGCCGCTGCACCTGCAGTACCTCGATTACCTGGCCAAGCTGGCCCAGGGCGACCTGGGTGAATCCATGGTCAGCCGCGAGCCGGTGGCCAAGGAGTTCGCGGCCCTGTTCCCGGCCACGCTGGAGCTGGCCGGCGTGGCCCTGCTGCTGGCGATTGCGCTGGGGCTCACGCTCGGCCTCTTGGCGGCCCTGAAGCGCGGCTCGTTGCTGGATCAGGGCGTGATGGGCCTGGCCACGCTGGGCCATTCGATGCCGGTGTTCTGGTGGGGCCTGATCCTCATCATGTATTTCTCGGTGGGCCTCGGCTGGACGCCGGTGTCGGGCCGCGTCAGCGTGATCTACGAGGTGCAGCAGCACACGGGCTTCATGCTGATCGACAGCCTGTTCTGGGGCGAGCCGGGCGCCTTTGGCTCGGCCTGTTTGCATCTGCTGCTGCCAGGCCTGGTGCTGGGCACCAGCAGCACGGCCGTGGTGGCGCGGATGACGCGCAGCTCCATGCTGGAGGTGCTGCGCGAGGACTATGTGCGCACGGCCCGCGCCAAGGGCCTGTCGCCGCAGCGGGTGCTGGTCGTGCATGCGCTGCGCAATGCCCTGATCCCGGTGCTGACCGTGGTGGGCATGCAGACCGGAAGCCTGCTGGCCGGCGCCGTGCTGACCGAGACCATCTTCTCCTGGCCGGGCATTGGCAAATGGCTGATCGAGGCGATTGCACGGCGCGACTACCCGGTCGTGCAGGCCGGCATCCTGATCTCGGCCTGCACCTTCATCGCCGTCAACCTGGTGGTGGACCTGCTCTATGGCGTGGTCAATCCGCGCCTGCGGGGTGAGCGATGAGCGGCGAGCGCTATCCGTCGCCGCTGCGCGAGTTCTGGCTTGGCTTTTCGGCCAATCGCGGCGCCTTGGCGGCGCTGGTGTTCTTCGGCCTGGTGGCCATGGCTGCGCTGCTCGCGCCCTGGATCGCGCCGCACGATCCGGTGGAGCAGTACCGCAGCCAGATGCTGGCGCCGCCGGTCTGGGACGGCGGCAGCTGGAGCTTCGTCTTCGGCACCGACGAGCTGGGCCGCGACCTGCTGTCGCGCTTGCTGCATGGCGGCCGTGTGTCGCTGGGCATCGGCCTCGCCTCGGTGTTGCTGGCCATGGTTCCCGGCGTGGTGCTGGGCCTCACGGCGGCCTTTCATCAGCGCTGGCTCTCGCCGGTGGTGATGCGGGTGATGGACATCATGCTGGCCCTGCCCGGCCTCCTGCTCGCGATCTGCGTGATCACGGTGCTGGGGCCAGGTCTTTTCAACACGGTGATCGCCATCGCCATCGGGGCCTTGCCCGGCTACACCCGGCTCACGCGCGCGGCGGCCCTGGCCGAGATCGAGCGCGAATACGTGGTGGCGAGCCGCGTGGCCGGCGCCGGCCTGCTGCGGCTGATGTTCGTGACCGTGCTGCCCAACTGCCTGGCGCCCTTGATCGTCAATGCCAGCTTGAGCTTCTCGGCCGCCATCCTCGAGACGGCCGGCCTCGGCTTCCTGGGCCTTGGTGTGCAGGCACCCATGGCGGAGTGGGGCGGCATGCTGTCCTCGGCGCGCGACTACATCCAGCGTGCGCCCTGGGTGGTGATGCTGCCGGGCCTGACCATCCTGTGCACGGTGCTTTCGGTCAATCTGATGGGCGACGGGCTGCGCGATGCGCTGGACCCCAAGCTCCGCAAGGTGTCCTGATGCTTTCCATCCGCAACCTGCGCGTGCAGTTCGGCGCCTTCCCGGTGGTCGACGGCCTGGACCTCGACCTGGCGGCCGGTGAACTGCTCGGCATCGTCGGTGAATCGGGCTCGGGCAAGTCGGTCAGCATGCTGGCCCTGATGGGTCTGATCGAGGCACCGGGCCGCGTGACGGCGGACCAGCTGGAGTTCCAGGGCCGCGACTTGCTGAAGCTCGATGGGCGCGAGCGCCGCCGCCTGATAGGCGCCGAGCTGGCCATGGTGTTCCAGGATGCGCTGACCAGCCTCAACCCCAGCTACACCGTGGGCTACCAGATCGCCGAGGTGCTGAAGGCCCATCGTGGCCTGCGCGGCGCGGCCTTGCAGCGGCGCGTGCTGGAGCTGCTGGCGCTGGTCGAGATTCCCGACCCCGAACGCCGGGCGGCTGCCTATCCGCACCAGCTGTCCGGCGGCATGAACCAGCGCGTGATGATCGCCATGGCCATCGCCTGCGAGCCCAAGCTGCTGATCGCCGACGAGCCCACGACGGCCCTGGACGTGACCATCCAGGCACAGATCATGGACCTGCTTTTGCGCCTGCAGCGCGAGCAGGGCATGGGGCTGATCATGATCACGCATGACTTGGCCGTGGTGGCCGAGATGGCACAGCGAGTTTCAGTGATGTACGCCGGCCAGGTCGTAGAGACCGGCGCCGTGCCCGACCTTTTCGACGCGCCGCGTCACCCCTATACGCAGGCCCTGCTGGCCTCGATTCCTGAACACAGCCGGGGCGCCCGACGCCTGGCGGCCCTGTCCGGCATCGTGCCCGGCGCGTTGGACCGACCGCAGGGCTGCCTGCTGTCGCCGCGCTGCCCGCGTGTGCAAGCACGCTGCACGGCCGAGCGACCGGCGCTGTCGGACGGCGTGCGCTGCTTCTTCCCCGGTGAGCTGCATGGCTGACGACGCACCCATCCTCCTGCAGGCGCAAGACCTGGCACGCCATTACGCCGTGAGCCAGGGCCTGTTCAAGCCCAAGGCTGTGGTCAAGGCGCTGGACGGCGTTTCCTTCACGCTCAAGCGCGGCCGCACGCTGGCCGTGGTCGGCGAGTCGGGCTGCGGCAAGTCCACGCTGGCGCGGCAGCTGACGCTGATCGAAGCGCCCAGCGCCGGCTCGCTGCAGATCGCTGGCCTTGACGTGGCCACGGCGGCCAAGTCCGAGCTGAAGGGCCTGCGCCGCCAGGTGCAGATGGTGTTCCAGAACCCCTTTGCCTCCCTGAACCCGCGCCGCACGATCGCCGCCACGCTGGACGAGCCGCTGCTGCTCAACACCTCGCTCGGCAAAGCCGAGCGGCTGGAGCGCATCGAGGCGCTGGCGGCCAAGGTGGGGCTGCGCAGCGAGCATTTGCGCCGTTATCCCCACATGTTCTCGGGTGGCCAGCGCCAGCGCATCGCCATCGCGCGGGCCATGATCCTGAATCCCGGCATCGTCGTGGCCGACGAGCCGGTGTCGGCGCTGGACCTGTCCATCCAGGCGCAGATCCTCAACCTCTTCATGGACCTGCAGGCCGAGTTCCAGACCGGTTATGTGTTCATCTCGCACAACCTCTCGGTGGTCGAGCATGTGGCCGACGAGCTGATGGTGATGTACCTCGGTCGCGCGGTCGAGATCGGCGACAAGAAGGCGATCTACGCCCGGCCGCTGCATCCCTACACCCAGGCCCTGATGAGTGCCACGCCGGCCCTGCGCGCGGCGGACCGGCGCCAGCGCATCGTCATCCGGGGCGAACTGCCCAGCCCGCTGAATCCGCCGAGCGGCTGTGCCTTCCACAAGCGCTGCCCTCAGGCCGAGGCGCGCTGCGCGATGGAGCAGCCGCTGTTGCGTGCCGTTGAAGGGCGGCAGCTGGCTTGCTATCTCGTCGGCTGAGTTGGCAAGTCGGCGTCCGTATTGTGACAAAAATCGCGGGTTATCCCTTGGTTTTCAGCGCGTTTTTCGCATATCCATAACCGCGATACATACAACGGCGACACAAAGTAACTGTTATGGAGAGGGGCGGCGGCGTCATGCTCGGCAATTAGACCAATTGGCCTAATTTGCCTCAGGAGACCCGTCCATGATCCCGTCGTTCAAGCCTACCCCGGTTGCACAAGCCATTTCCCTGGCCCTGTTGCTGGCTGGCAGCTCTCTGGCAGCCGCCCAGGGCGCGCCCGCTGCCAGCGAGGCCGAGGCCAAGAAGGCCGCCGATGCCAAGAAGCAGCTGGAAACCGTCCAGGTGACCGGCATCCGCGCCTCGACCGAGCAGTCGCTGCTGATGAAGCGCGACGCCGGCGCCAACATCGACGTGATCACGGCGCTGGACGTGGGCAAGATGCCCGACAAGAACCTGGCCGACTCGCTGCAGCGCGTGGTCGGCGTGGCCGTGCGTACCGACTATGACGAGGCCGAGAAGGTCTCGATGCGCGGTACCAATCCGGACATGAGCCTGATCCTGTTCAATGGCCACACGGTCAGCGGCGGCGACTGGTACCTGGCCGACCAGAGCTCCAGCTCGCGCAGCACCTCGCTGAGCCTGATGCCCAGTTCGGTGCTGAACAGCGCCACGGTCTACAAGACCTCGCAGGCCAACATCGTGGACGGTGGCCTGGCCGGCACGATCAACGTGACGACCCGCAAGCCGCTCGAACAGAAGAAGAGCCTGGGCGGCGTGGTCAGCGTCGGCGGCGTCTATGCCGACCTGCCAGGCAAGACCGGCCCGCAGATCAATGCCAGCGCCAACTGGAAGAACGAGGCCAACAACCTCGGCGTGATCGGTCAGGTGTTTGCCGAGAAGCGCTATGTGCGCCGCGACTCCGTCTCGCGCCTGGCCTATGGCGCCAGCAGCGGCTGGGACATCATCAACACCAGCACCATGCTGGGCATCACCGACGCCTCGCTGGCCGGCACCGGCTACAAGGCCTCGGACCTGAACAATGTGCGGATGCCGGGCTCGATGGGCCTGGAGTTCGTCGAAGGCGAGCGTGACCGCAAGGGCGGCATGCTGTCGGTGCAGGCTCGCCCGAACAACGACTGGGACCTGGGCCTGACCGGCTTCTACTCGAAGATGAACGCGTCCAACTTCGGCCGCGCGACCATGAGCGCCATGAACAGCATGCTGCGCGGTCTGGCTGGCACGACGGGCGAAACCACGGTCTTCACCAACTCGGGCGGTCAGCGCGTCTATGCGCAGATCAAGAACCCGGTGATCGTCGAAGAGAAGACGATCTATGGCGACACGCTCAAGGTGCTGAAGAGCGCCGACATCGTGTTCCCGAACGGCACGACCCCGCAGTACGTGGGCAACTCGGAAGGCTTCTACCGCAGCGGCGCCAGCGCCAGCAGCGGCTTCCTGGACTTCGATGCCAAGTGGCAAGCCACCAAGGACCTGGTGTTCAAGGGCCTGGTCAGCACGACGCGCGGCGTCGGCCATACCGAGAACGACCGCGGCCTGACCTATGCCCGCTACGGCACCGGCATCTCCTACAAGTTCAACGGCCTGTATGACGCGCCTGACTTCCGCTACCTCGGCGCCGGCGACGGCTCCACGCCGGCCCTGAACGCCGACGGCAGCGGCTACAAGCTGGTCTCGCGCAGCGGCATCAACCGCTACAACACAGTGGACCGCGAGAAGAGCGTGGCCATCGACGGCGAGCTGACGCAGGACTTCGACATCTTCACCACGCTGCAGTTCGGCCTGCGCCGTGCGGACCACAACCGCGATTTCCGCCGCTCCATCGTGGCGATGAAGTCGGCCTTCAATGCCGCCACCGACTCGCCGCCGGTCTCGGCTGCGGTGAGCTATCCCGGTGACTTCGGCGATGGCCTGGGCGGCAACTTCGAGAACACCGGCTTCTACTTCCCGAAGCAGTACCTGGTCGACTACTTCAGCAAGGTCGCCAAGACCACCACGCCCGAGTTCGAGCGCTTCGTCAGCTCCGAGATTGAGCTGCGCGAGACGCAGACCTCGTTCTACGCGATGCAGAACTTCGACGACACCAAGAACAAGGTGTCCGGCAACGTCGGCATCCGCTTCGTGCGCACCATGGTCAATTCGATGACCCCGGTGCCGATTCCGGCGGGCCAGTGCGCGCGCATCGAACCGGGCAAGACGGTCACGCCTTGCGTGGCCTTCCCCGACGCGATCAACACCGCTGGCGATGCGGTCTCGTACTACGACGGCGCGGTGTGGAACCCGAACGCCGGCACGATGTACTACAAGAAGGCCAACAAGCGCAACTTCGACAACTTCCTGCCGAGCCTGAACCTGCGCTGGGAGCTGGACAAGAACCTGATCGGCCGCCTCGGGGTGTCCAAGACCATCGGCCGCCAGAACTACAACCTCTATGGCGCCAACTTCACCGGCGCCACCTGCACCTCGGACGGCTGCCAGGTCACGGGTCCCAACCCCGACCTGAAGCCGATGACCTCGCAGAACGTCGATGTGTCGCTGGCCTGGTACTTCGCACGCCGCTCGCTGGCCTCGATCAGCTTCTTCAACTCGCGCATCGACGGCTATGCCAAGACCGGCGCAGTGAAGAGCGGTGCCTCGGTGGATCTGTACGACTCGAGCACCGGCACCTTCCGCAACTACCTGATCAACACCTCGACCCAGCAGGTGGCACGCATCAAGGGTGTGGAACTGGCCTATGAGCAGCCCATCGGCGCCGGCTTCGGCTTCACCACCAACGCCAGCCTGGCCGAGACCTCGGTGGAAGACGGCCGCCCGATGACCGGCGCCTCCAAGGTGGCCGGCAACATCGGCGGCTACTTCGAGAACGACGTCTTCAGTGCCCGCCTGGTCTTCAACTACCGCGGCAAGTACGTGTCGAGCACGACAGCGCCGGCGCCGACGGCCAACAGCCAGGGCCTGTCGACAATCGGTGGCGTCTTGATGCCGACCGCGCCGACCATCGCGGCCCCGGTCACCAACGTGGCCATGTCGTTGAACTACAAGCTGACCAAGGAGCTGGAACTCTCGTTCAACGCCACCAACCTGACCAACCCGGCCCGCGCCCAGTACCGCTACAGCGAACTGGAACAGCAGAAGCTGGACGTCAGCGGCCGCCAGTACTACCTGGAAGCCCGCTACAAGTTCTGACCCTGGTTGGACTACTCTGTGAAAGGCCGCCCTCGGGCGGCCTTTTCAATTTCAGGATGCCACCTGCGGCCAGTCGATCGCCACGCAGGTCCCCCCATCGGCGCCCGGGCCTATATGCAGCAGCGCGCCGATGCTGGCGGCGCGGGCGCGCATATTGGCCAGGCCATGGCCGGCGGGCGCGTCGGCGGGTGCGGGTAGCTGGCCTATGCCGTCGTCGGTCAGGCGCAGTTGCACCTCGGCCGGCTTGCCGGCGGTGGCGGGCAGCCAGCGCGCGCTGACGGTCACCTGCCGAGCCTGCGCATGCTTGAGCACATTGGTGAAGGCCTCCAGCAGGATGCGCTGCAGTTGCAGCACGGCCTGCGGCGAGAGCTCGGCCAGCGGCGGCAGGCTGGCCACGTCCCAGACCACGCGCAGGCCCGCCGCCTGCAGGCGAGGCTGCAGGCGGTAGCGCAGGGTGGCCAGCACGATGGTCAGATCGGCGTCCATCGGCTGCAGTGAATCGACGGCCATGCGCATTTCGTCCAGCGCATGACGCACCTGCATCTCGAGCTGCTGGCGGTCGCCACCGCCCTCCACGCTGACCATGTTCAGCAGGCCCACCAGCTGCGAGCCTATGCCGTCGTGGATCTCACGCATGATGCGCTGGCGCTCGCTCAGCACGGCCTGCTCCTGCTGCTGGCTGCGCAGCGCCTCGAAGGCCTGGCGCAGATGCTCCTCGCGCTCGGCCACTCGCTCGGCCAGGTGCTCGTTGAGGGCGCGGTAGTCGGTCACCGTGCGGCTGTAGCGGCCCACCACCACCCAGGCCAGCACCAGCACGAAGCCGAACATCGCATGGGGCGTCAGCTGGCGGCTCATCTCGCCGAGCCAGCCGGTGCGTACGAGGAAGAAGTCGTGCACGCCGGCCATCACGGCCAGGGCGCCGCTGAACACCACCATCCAGGCGATGGCCTGGCGGCTGCGCCAGGCCTCGCGCAGCACCATCGCCAGGCAGGCCACGCTCAGGCTCAGCAGCAGGCCGAGGGCGGCCGTCCAGTAGTGGCGTTGCAGCAGAGCGAACGACAGGCTGGCAAGCAGCGTGGTGAGCACCAGGGCCGCGTGGATGGCGCGCACCATCCAGCGCGGGTTCTGGCCCAGCACCAGCACGATGAAACGATTCAGCAGCACGATCTGCCAGCCATAGCTCAGGGCCAGCAGGGCGCCCCAGAAGGGCCAGGGCAGCAGGGCGTCGGGCCAGACCGCATCCAGCGGCCGCAGCACGCCGGCCAGGGCCGCGAGGCTGAAACAGCCGAACACCGGATCGCGCTGGCGCCACCACAGGCCGGCGGCCAGGCCGCCCATCAAGAGGAAGCTGGCCACATAGGCGGCGGGCAGGACCTGGTCGAAGAGCCGCCAGCGCGCCTGCAAGGCCTCGGCCTCCTCGGGCGGGCCCAGGTGCAGCGGCGTGAGCAGCGCGCCGCGCAGGGCCTGGGCCTGCAGCTCCACCTGCAGCTCGTTGGCCCCTTCATTGAGCATCTCGGCCGGCAGCATCAGCAACTGGCTCTGCTTGGCCATGTCCTGCGAAGGCCGGCTGCCGAGTTGGGCCAGCGGATGACCATTCAGCCGCAGGCGGGCCTGGTTGCCGATGCGCTCGATCAGCAAGGCGCGCGGCTGGCGACCTTCGGGCAGTTGCAGGCGCAGCAGGGCGCGGCCGGCGTGACCATTGCGCTGCTTGTCCCAGCGCAGCGGCAGGGGCAGGGCCTGCTCGGTGCCGGCGGCCTCGCCTTCGGCCTGCAGGCTGACGCAGGCCGCGCTCACGCGCCACCAGCCGGGCCGGCTTTCGAGCTGCGCCGGCGGCGGTTGGCAGGCCTGGGCCGGACCGGCGATCAGCAGCAGGAGGAGCAGCAGCCGAAGGAAGAGCGAAGGCCTAGCGCAGCAGCCCATACTGCCTGGCTTCGAACACGGCCTCGCTGCGGTTGTGCACGCCCAGCTTGCCGTAGATGTTGCGCACATGGGTCTGCACCGTGGTCACCGAGATGGCCATCTGCTGGGCGATCTCGGCATAAGTGAAACCCCGGGCGATCAGGTCCAGCACCTCGGTCTCGCGCCGTGACAGCGCTTCGGGCTGCGGCCCGGTGCGGCTGGCCGGCGGCGGCTGGTCGGCGCGCCAGCGGGCCAGCAGCTGGCGGGCGATGATGGGCGTCATCGGCGAGCCGCCGGCATGCAGGCTCAGCACATGGGTGGCGAGGTCGGACTCGGTGCCGTCCTTCAGCAGATAGCCGCGTGCCCCGGCCTCGAAGGCGCGCAGCATGTTCGCTTCGTCGCCGAACATGGTGATCACCATGGCGGCGCAGGCGGGCTGCATGCGGCAGCAGCGCTGGATCAGTTCCAGGCCCGACAGATCGGGCAGGCCCAGGTCGACCAGCAGCACATCGACCGGGTTGTCGACGAACCAGGCCAGCAGTTCGGCCGCCGTCGAGGCGCTGAAGGCCAGGCGCAGCGAGGGTTCGGCCGCAATCACATGGCAGAGCCGCTCGCGGGTGCGGCTGTCGTCCTCGACCAGGGCGACGGTGATGGCGGTGGCAACGGCGGGGGATTGCATGGCGGCGATGTTGTCAGGGCCGGCCGTCCAACGCCAGCGGCAAATCCTCCTGTGAACGCAGGAGCTGCCCCTGGAAGCAGGGGCGGGCCCACCCCGGCGGGCTCCTCATTTCGAGGGATACGCGCTCGGTGGCTGTTTGCCTAACACTCCGGGCTCACGACAAGGCGATCACGCCTGCACAGGGAGCCTGCCATGCTTGAACTGCTGGATCGTTCGATCCCGAACGCGGCCTTGCCCGGCCAGAACTTCATCGAGCGGCGCCGCTCGCCGGCGAGCGGCGCCTTGCTGGGCCAGGGGCTGTTCGGCGCCTTGGCCGGCGCCATCCTCGACGAGATTGACTATCCGGTGCTGCTGGTTGACGAAGAGCTGCACCTCCAGCATGGCAACCGCATCGCCCGCAGCCTGCTGGTGCGGCGTGAAAGTCTGATGCTCGAAGCCGGCCAACTGCAGCTGCGCAGCGAGACGCAGCAGCTGCAACTGCGCCGGGCGGTCGATGCCGCCGTTCAGCGGGGGCGCCGCAGCCTGATCGCGCCGCGCGGCGAGCCAGGCCAGCCATCGCTGGCGGTGTTGCCTGCCGGACCGGGCAGCAAGCTGGCGCTCGTGATGCTGGCCAAGCCCGCGCTGTGCCAAGGGCTGACGCTGCAGGCCTATGCCCGCGAGCATGGCCTCACCGAGGGCGAGCGCGAGGTGCTGGGGTCTTTGTGTGCCGGCCATTCGCCGGAGGAGATCGCCCAGCAGCGCAAGGTGGCTTTGTCGACGGTGCGCACCCAGATCGGCGCGATCCGTGCCAAGACCGGCGCACGCGACATCGGTGCCCTGGTGCGCAGCATGGCGGTGCTGCCGCCGCTGGTCCACGCCCTGGTCGAAGGGCATTGATTCGCGCGCTGCAGCGGCGGTCCAACGGCAGGTTTGAGGCCGAGGCTCGGCTCGGTCACAATCGCCCACCGTGTTGAAACCAGCCCATGCCGTTCCTCTGCTGAGTTCCTGGCTGCGCGCACTGTCCGTCAGTGCGCTGCTGAGCCTGGGCTTGCTGCTGAGTATTCGGGTTAACGCTGATGCTCCCGCCGCAGCGCCGGCCGCCGCCACGCAGCGCTGGTCTCAGCTGGCCGAGCTGAGTTTCCGCCACCTGCGCCAGGAAGATGGCCTGCCCAACGAGATCGCCACGGCCGTGGCCGAGGACGGTGCCGGCTACCTCTGGGTCGGTTCGTTGGGCGGCCTGGCGCGCTGGGACGGCTACCGCTTCCGTATCTATCAAACCGATGCCGAACGCCCCGGCGCGCTGCCGGATGGCTTCATCCAGACCCTGCACGGCGACCGCAAGGGTCGGCTCTGGATAGGCACACAGGGCGCGGGCCTGGCCCGTTACGAGCCGGCCACCGACGGTTTCGTCGGCTACCCGGTCGGGCCGCTGGGCCTGGCCCATGTCAGCGTGCGCGCCATCGCCGACGACGGCCAGGGCGGCCTCTGGGTGGCGAGCGAAGGCGGCCTGGACCACCTCGACACCGAAAGCGGCCGCTTCCACCGCGTGCTGCCCACCAACGGTGCCGATGCCCCCGGGGCGCGCGTCTGGACGGTGCTGCAGGACAGCCGCGCCGGTCTGTGGGTGGGTACCGAGAAGGGCCTTTTCCACCGTCCCGGCGGGGCTGTGCGATTCCAGCGCATGCAGCTGCCGGTCAGTGGCCGTCAGCCCGAGCCGCGCTCGCTGTTCGAGGACAGTGCCGGCCGGCTCTGGATAGGCACGCTGCAGCATGGGGCCTTCGTGCTGGAACCGGGCGAGACCCAGCCGGCAGCCTTGCAGGCCGAGACCCCGGACCGGCCCTCGCTGGCCGTCCAGCATGTGGTGACCATCAACGAGATGCGACCCGGCGAGGTTTGGCTCGGCACGCTGAGCCATGGCATCTTCGCCTTCGATGCGGCGAGCCGCCGGGCCCGGGTGATCCAGCACAAGCCGGCGCTCGCGGTCAGCCTGGCCGATAACTCGATCAAGTCGCTGTACCGCGACCGCTCAGGCCTGTTGTGGGTGGCGACCAACCGGGGCCTCAGCCGCAACGACCCCAGCCAGCGTGCCGTGCTCACCATGTATGGCACGCCGCCTTGCGAGGCCGCGCCGTGTCGCGAGGTCACGGTGTCGAACGAGGTCAGCTGGATCCTGCCGACGGCTGATGGCAGGATCTGGCTGGGCACGCACAAGCGCGGTGTCGAGATCATCGATCCCAACGGCGGCCGCGTCGGCTGGCTGCGTCCCGACGCGACCCAGCCCGAGCGCGCCCTGCCGCAGGACGTGGTGGTGGCGCTGGAGCAGGTCGCCGACGGCACGGTCTACATAGGCACCAAGCGCGGCCTCTACCGCGCCAGCGGCGACGGCAAGCGCGTGCAGCGTGTGCGCATCGAAGGCCGCGACCCGGCCGAGTCCAGCTGGGCGCTGCTGGCCGACGGCGACACGCTGTGGATTGGCGGCCAGTCCGACGGACTCTGGGCCCTCAACCTGCGGACCGACAAGGCCCGGGCCGTGCTGTCCGAGCCGGCGCGGCAGCTGAGCGACCAGCGCATCTTCACGCTGGCGCGTGGCCCGGGCGGCAGCCTCTGGATAGGCACGCGCATGGGCTTGAACCGCTTGTTCACTGCCACCGGCAAGGTGCAGCGCATCGTGCCCGATCCGGCGCGTCCGGACGGCCTCAGTGCTGGCTTCATCACCTCGCTCTACACCGATCGCCAGCAAAGGCTGTGGGTGGGTACCTATGGTGGGGGCATCAGCCTGCTTGAAGGCAGCAGCGAGCCGCTGCACTTCCGTCACGTCGGCAAGGCCCAGGGCCTGCCCAACGAGAACATCAATGCCTTGCAGGAAGATCGCCAGGGCCTGGTCTGGGCCAGCACCGACAACGGCCTGGCCCGCATCGACCCTGCCACCTTGCAGGCCCAGAGCCTGCGGCGGGCCGAGGGTGTGGAATTCCTGACTTACTGGACCGGCTCGGCGGCGTCCACCAGCGCCGGTGAGCTGCTGTTCGGCGGTGCGGGAGGCCTGTCCATCGTGCGGCCCGACCAGTTCCAGCGCTGGAACTACCGGCCGCCGGTGGTGCTGACCGCGCTGCGCCTGGGCGATCAGTGGCTGAGCCAGTCCCAGCTGGCCCAGCTCGGTAGCGAGACGCTGGAGCTGCCGTCCGAAGGCGGCCAGTTGGTGGGCGAGCTGGCGGCGCTCGACTACTCGGCGCCCGAGCGCAACCGCTATGCCCACAAGCTTGAGAACCTGGACCGCAAATGGGTGGAGCTGGAGCCGGGGCAGCGCCAGTTCAGCTACAACAACCTGCCGCCCGGCAACTACCGGCTGATGCTGCGCGGTGCCAACCGCGACGGCGTCTGGACCGAGAAGGAGCTGGCCGTGTCGCTGCGCGTGCTGCCGGCCTGGCACCAGACCTGGTGGTTCCGCGGCCTGCTGCTGCTGGCCATCCTGGGCGGCGTGGTGCTGGTGGTGCAGGCGCGCACGCGCTGGCTGCGCATGCGCGAGCAGCAGCTGTCGCGCCTGGTGGCCGAACGCACGGCCGAGCTCGAGACGCTGTCGGCCGCCTTGGCGCAGAAGTCGCTCGTGCTGGAGCGCGCCAGCATCAGCGACCCGCTGACCGGCCTGCACAACCGGCGCTTCCTGGCTGAGCACATCGAGACAGCTCTGGCCGCCAGCCTGCGCCGCGTGCGCGAGGCCCGCCTGCATGAAAGCGAGCCGCCGCCCGATTGCGATTCGCTGTTCTTCCTGATCGACGTCGACCACTTCAAGCGCGTCAACGACCAGTACGGCCATGCGGCCGGCGATGCGGTGCTGGTGCAGTTCGGCCGCCGCCTGCAGCAGCTGATGCGCGAGTCGGACTACGTGGTGCGCTGGGGCGGCGAGGAATTCCTGGCCGTGGCACGCGACACCAACCGCAGCCGTGCCGCCGAGCTGGCCGAGCGCATCCGCTGTGTCATGGCCGATACGCCTTTCGAGCTGGACGATGGCCGCCTGCTGCGCGTCAGCTGCTCGATAGGCTTTGCCTGCATGCCCTTCATCACCGACAAGCCCAAGGCCCTCGGCTGGCAGGATGCGGTCAAGCTGGCCGACCAGGCCTTGCTCGGCGCCAAGCGCAGCGGCCGCAACGCCTGGGTCGGCCTGCTGGCCACCGGCAGCACGCCGGACTTCCGCCTGCCCGAGCTGCTGCAGAACGGCCTGCATGCGCTGCTGTGGGCCGGTCAGCTGGAGCTGATGAGCAGCCGGCCGCCGGTGCTGGTCAGCGCTGCGCTGGCGCCGGACGCCGCCATGCCCTCGGGCGATACGCGCTAATCCGGCGGCCGATTCAGTAGGGCAGGACCTGGTCCTGCTCGCCCGGCTTGCAGCCTTCGGCGAGCGGCTCCCAGCCGCGATGGATCACGATGCGCTCGCGGTCGTGGCAGAACTCGATGCGCCGGGCCCCGGGCCAGCGCTCACGCGCGAAGGACTCGATGGCATCGGGCAGGCTAATCTGTACCCGTTTGGCCGCCAGATCCTCGGGCGGATGGTCATCGCTGTGCAGCCAGGGGATCAGGTGCGAGAGCCACATCAGCGGCCGCCAGCCCACATCCACCTCATGCGGCCGGTAGCCGCTCTGGCGCAACCAGGCCTGGGCTTGCTGGCGCGGCGGCAGTTCGGCATCGTCCGCGCCACCCCAGGCGCTGGCCAGTAGCTCGATCAGCCATTGGTTGCAGTTCTGGTACTGCAGGCTCCAGGGATAGGCATTGGCGCTGTAGCGCTCACCGAGCAGGGCGCGGGCGCGGGCGTCGTCCAGGCCGGCGCGGGCCAGCGGCTCGGCCGCCTCGGCCGGCAGCAGCACGATGGAGGCATAACCCAGGGCGGGGTCATGCGTGCCGAGCAGGAAGCCGCTCAGGCCTTCGTCGTAGAGGCGCGGCTGGTCGGCCTCGCAGTTGTAATAGAGCTGGCGCACCGACCAGGGCGCGTTCGTGCTGTCCTTCAGGCTCAGCCCGGCATGCGAGTAGCGGATACCGAAGCGCGCGAGATCCAGGCCCGAGCGGGCGACGAGGGCCAGGCCTTGCCCCGAGGCCTGCAACTCGGCCTTGATGACGGCGGCAAAGCGGATCAGCCGGTCCTGCTCGGCCGCGCTGGGGTCCGGGGGCTTGCTGCAGAGTTGCAGGCTGCCGGCATTGCAGCTGATGGCTGCGGCACAGAGCAGCGCCGCAGCCGAGAAACGCCAGAACATCAGACGGGGCGGGCCTTCAGCTCCTTGTGCCACGCGTCTTCGAGTACCAGGAAGAAGGCCTGTGTCGTCGTCGTGTTGGAGAACTCGAGGCCATAGGGCCGCTCGGCGGCGGTGATCTGGGCGCCGGTGGCGATCACACCGCCCTTGTCGGCCGCCTGGCGCGGCAAGATCAGCACGAACTCGCCACCTTCTGGGGCCAGGGCCTGCAGGCGCAGCCGCACATGGCCCGGGCGCTGGGCGGCCTCGGCCACCTCGATGACCTTGTAGTTGCCGGCGGCCACCTTCTTGTCGCCGCCGCTGCTGCTGTGGCTGCTGCGCTCGATGGAGTCGGACACGCTGCCCGAAGTCGAGGAGGCGCTGTTGGAGGCCGAGGACACGACCGAGGAATCGGCCCAGGCACTCTCGGAGGCCAGGCAGAGGGCGGCAGTGC
This sequence comes from Pelomonas sp. V22, assembly GCF_030014915.1. Classification (GTDB taxonomy): domain Bacteria; phylum Pseudomonadota; class Gammaproteobacteria; order Burkholderiales; family Burkholderiaceae_C; genus JAUASW01. The sequence continues at coordinate 245,373 of NZ_JAGIXS010000004.1, read as the reverse complement.
AGAGCGTGAAGATCAGCGAAGTTCGGGACATGGTTTCCCCAGCGGTGTGGCGTGCCGGCGAGGATACCCGAGGGGCCAAGTCCAGCCCATGAGACAAAGTTATAGTCCGAGCCGGTGTTCTCACTTGTTGTACCCCGGGGCGCTTCCAACAATGGCCGTCCCTCACCGACCCGCTGGCTCGTCCATGAAGTCCCTGCAGTTGCTGTTCCGTGTCGCCGCCGGCGCAGCGCTGCTCGCGGCCTTGGCTGTGCAGGCCAAGCCGCTGGTGTTCTGCAGCGACGCCAGCCCCGAGGGCTTCGACCCCGGCCTCTGGGACAGTGCCTCGACCAATACCGTCACGCACCAGATCTTCCAGGGCCTGGTCGGCTTCAAGCGTGGCAGCACCGAGCTCGAACCGGCCCTGGCCACGCGCTGGGAAATAGCGCCCGACGCCCGCAGCATCACCTTCGAGTTGCGCCAGGGCGTGCGCTTCCAGACCACGGCCTTCTTCAAGCCGACGCGTGAATTCAATGCGGACGATGTGCTGTTCACGTTCCAGCGCTTCATCGACCCGCAGCATCCGTTCAATAAAGCCTTTCCGGCCAACTTCATCTATCCCTCGAACCTGGGCCTGGCCAAGCTGATAGCGGGCATCGACAAGCTGGACGGGCACCACATCCGCTTCCGCCTGCGCCAGCCCAACGTGACCTTCCTCGCCAACTTCGCGATGGCCTGGGCCGGCATCCATTCGGCCGAGTACGGCGCGCAGCTGCTGCGCGAGGGCCGGGCGCGGCAGATCAACAACCAGCCGGTGGGCACCGGGCCCTACCGCTTCAAGTCCTATGCCAAGGACGACGTGATCCGCCTGGAGGCCAACCCCGACTACTGGGGCCCGCCGCAGCGCACGGAGAAGCTGATCTTCGCGATCAGCCGCGAGCCCAATGTGCGCGTGCAGAAGCTGCTGGCCGGTGAATGCCATGTGGCCGCCGCACTGCGCGACGTGGACCTGGCTTCGCTGGACAAGCGGCCCGACGTGGTCAAGGTCGCCAAGGCGCCGGCGCTGAACATCTCCTACCTGTCCTTCAACCTGCGCAAGCCGCCCACCGACCAGCGCCTGGTGCGCGAGGCGCTGGACATCGCCATCGACCGCGACAGCATCTTCAAGGCCCTGTTCCCGCGCGGCGATGCGCTGCAGGCGGTGAGCGCCTTCCCGCCTGCCATCCCTGGCTACAACAAGGCCTTGAAGAACGAATACAACCCGGCACGCGCCCGCGCGCTGCTCGCCGAGGCCGGCTTTGCCCAGGGCCTGGACATCGAGCTCTGGGCGCTGCCGGTGACCCGCCCGCACAACCCGAACGGCCAGTTGATGGCCCAGCTGATCCAGCAGGACTGGGCTCGCATCGGCGTGCGCGCCAGCATCAAGACCTATGAATGGGGCGAGTACCTGAAGCGCGCCAACAACGGCGAGCACAGCGTCTACATGAGCGGCTGGGCCGGCGAGACCGGCGATGCCGACGAGTTCCTCACGCCCAATCTGTCCTGCGCCGCCAACACCACCGGCGTGAAGTTCTGCAACCGCGAGTTCGAGGCCTTGATCGACGCGGCCCGCGTGACGCCGGACGCCGACAAGCGCCGCCAGCTGTACGAGCTGGCGCAAGTGGTGTTCAAGCGCGAACGGCCCTGGATCCCCATGGCGCATTCGTCGGTCTACATTCCGATGCGGCGCGATGTGCAGGGCCTCGTCATGTCGCCCAATGGCAGCGTCGACTTCGAAAACGTCTACAGGGATTGAGCAAGATGAGACTTCGACACATCGAGGTGTTCCACGCCGTCATGCAGGCCGGCACCATCAGCGGTGCCGCCCAGCTGCTGCACATCTCGCAGCCTGCGGTCACCAAGGTGCTGCAGCACTGCGAGCTGCAGCTCGGAATGGCCTTGTTCGACCGCGTGCGCGGCAAGCTCTATCCCACGCCTGAGGCCCAGCGCCTCTTCGTCGAGATCGACAAGCTCAACCGCGACCTGGTGGCTATCCGCCGCCTGGCGGCCAACCTGCGCAGCGGCGAGTCAGAGCTGGTGCGCCTCGTGGCCACGCCCACGCTCGGAGCGGCCGTGATCCCGGCGGCCATGATCCACTGGGTGCGTGCCTTCCCGGCCAGCCACTGCCAGCTGTCGACCAACCACACGCGGGAAATCGTCTCGGCCCTGCTGCTCGGCGAGGCCGACCTCGCGCTGTCACTGCAGGACCCGCGCCATCCCGGCATCAAGGCCGAGGTGATCGCCAGCGGCCAGATGATGGCGCTGTGCCCGGTCGGCTCGCCCGAGGCCGAGGGCATGGGCCCGCTGTCGGTGGCCGAGATCCAGAGCGAGCTGGTGGGCCTGGCCGGTGACGACCCACTTGGCAACGTGGTGCACAACGCCGGCGAGGCCCAAGGGGCGCAGCTGCACAGCCGCATCACGGTGCAGACCTACCAGCTGGCGCGCACGCTGTGCGAGGCCGGCGTGGGCGTGACCGTGGTCGACCCCTTCACCGCCGCCTCGGCGAACCGCGAGCGCGTGCGCCTGCGGCCGCTCTCGCCCGCCATCCCGGTGCAGCTCTACCTGCTGACCGCCGCCAATGCGCCGCTGGCCCAGACTGCCCGGCGCCTGGTCAAGTACCTCGGTGAAGCGGCCCAGCAAAGCCTGGACTCCCTGATTCCATGATTCCCTGCGAAGACATCGCCGGCCACCCGGACTTCCGTGCGCTGGCCAGCCTGCCCAACATCGGCGTGGACCTGCGCTACGCGACGCCGGACAACTTCGTCGGCCGCGACGTCTACGGCGGCCTCGACTGCGCCTGGCTGCGCCGCGAGGCGGCCGAGGCGCTCGTCAATGCCTCCGAATGGCTGGCCCGCCAGCGCCCCGGCTACCGACTGATCGTGCTGGATGCGCTGCGCCCGCAGCGCGTGCAGGAAGCGCTCTATGCCGAGCTGGCCGGCACGCCGCTGGCCATGTACCTGGCCCATCCGGAGCGCGGCTCCATCCATTCCTTCGGCATGGCCGTGGATCTGACCGTGCTGGACCCGCAGGGGGCCGAGGTCGACATGGGCACGGGCTTTGATGAGATGACCCTGATCTCCCACCCCGACCATGAGGCTGAGCATCTGGCCCTAGGACTGCTGACGGCTGCGCAGATCGCCGAGCGCGGCTGGCTGCGTGCCGCCATGCGCCAGGCCGGCTTCCACGGCATCAGCACCGAGTGGTGGCATTTCGACTTCGGCGACCGTGTCGCCGTGCGGCGCGATCTGCCGCGTGTACTTTGAAGGTTAGGAATCAATCCATGAGCACGCCCCGTCGCCAGTTTGTTCAATCTCTCGCGGCGGCTGCGGCCGCCGGCATGGCCACAGCGCCCGCGCTCGCCCAGAGCACGCAGGGCTCGCAAGGCGCTCAACCCGCGCCGCTGCTGGCGCGTCGCCTGCGCCCAGGCGACACCATCGGCCTCGTCAGCCCCGCCAACGCGACCTTCGAGCGCGAGCCCATCGAGCTGGCGACCGAGGCGCTGCAGGCCCTCGGCTTCAAGGTCAAGCATGGCGCCAACCTGCGGGCCCGCTACGGCCAGTTCGGCGGCACCGACGCGCAGCGCGCCGGCGACATCAATGCGATGTTTGCCGATGACAGCGTGGCCGGCATCATTGCGATGACCGGCGGCTCCGGCTGCAACCGCATCGTCGACAAGCTCGATTACAAGCTGATCGCCGCCAAGCCGAAGTTCTTTGGCGGCTTCTCCGACCTGACCTCGCTGGTCAATGGCATGCAGCGCCAGACCGGCCTCGTGACCTTCCATTGCCCGGTGGCCAGCTCGCAATGGAACAGCTTCAGCGTGGCGGCTTTCCGCTCGCTGGTGATGGAGGCCGAGGCGGCGCTCCTGAAGAACCCGCCGCCCGAGCGTGGCGACAACCTGATTCCCACGCAGTACCGCACCCGCGTGCTGCGCAGTGGCAAGGCACGCGGCCGCCTGGTGGGCGGCAACCTGGCAGTGCTCAGCTCCTTGATCGGCACGCCCTATGCGCCCGAGTTCCGGGGCGCCCTCCTGTTCATCGAAGAGATCAACGAATACATCTACCGCGTCGACCGCATGCTCTCCACGCTGCGCCTCGCCGGTGCCTTGAACCAGGTGGCCGGTGTGGTGCTGGGCCACTTCACCAAGTGCGAGCCGGGCGATGGCAACTACGGCGTGCTGACGCTGGACGAGGTCTTCGACGACTACTTCCTGCCGCTCAACGTGCCGGTCTATCGCGGCGCGCAGTTCGGCCATGTGGCCCGCAAGCTGACGATTCCGGTCGGCGGCGAGGCCGAGATGGATGCCGACGCTGGCACCCTCCAGCTGCTGCGTCCGGTGGTGCTGTGATGAGGACGGCGTTCAAGCAAGCCATCGCCTGGGGCTGCCTGGCTCTGTGCGCGGCGGCTCAGGCTCAAGCTCCAGCTCAGCCGACCCCGCAGGAGCAGGCCTGGGCCCTCGCCGCCGAGACCGAGGTGCGTGCCAACCTGGTCTACACCGTGGCCAGCAGCCAGGAGCTCAAGTTGGATCTCTACCTGCCGGTGCAGCGCCACAGCAAGCCGGTGCCGCTGCTGGTGCATTTCCATGGCGGCGGCTGGATCGCCGGGGCCAAGGAGGGCTCGGTGCTGCAGCTGATGCCCTACCTGGCCCAGGGCTATGCCGTGGCCTCGGTGCAGTACCGCCTGGCCAAGGTCGCGCCGGCGCCGGCGGCAGTGGAAGACGTGCGCTGCGCGCTGCGCTACCTGAGCCAGCGCACGGCCGAGCTGAAGATCGACCCGCAGCGCATCGTCGTGTCCGGCGGCTCGGCCGGCGGCCACCTGGCCCTGATGGCCGGCATGCTGCCCGCCGGCAACCGCTTCGACCGCGGCTGTGCCACGCCCGAGGGCGACCGCTGGGTCAATGGCAAGGAGCCGCCGCTCAAGGTGGCGGCCATCATCAACTGGTTCGGCATCACCGATGTGGCCGACCTGCTGGCGGGCCCCAATGCCAAGCACTATGCGATCGAATGGTTCGGCGCCATGCCCGACGAGCAGCGCGCCACCCTGGCCCGCGAGCTCTCGCCCTTGAGCCTGGTGCGGCGCGATGGCCCGCCGGTCCTCACCATCCATGGCGACGCCGATCCGCTGGTGCCGTTCAGCCATGCGCAGCAACTGCACGAGGCGTTGAATCGGGCCGGCGTGGCCAACCAGCTGCTGCGCATGCCCGGCGGCGGTCATGGCGGCTTTGGCCGCGAAGGCCAGCTCAGGGCGGGGGCGGCGATCCAGGCCTTTTTGCGGGCGCAAGGCCTGTAATCACGAGGCGAGGGCCTAGCGCCGCGCCAGCCAGTCGATCAGCGCATCCAGCACCGGCCGGCCCTTGGCGGCGGCCTTCTCGTCGTTGACCATGGCAGCCACCACCCAGACGCGGCCCTGGCTGTCCGGCACGAAGCCGGCGAGGCCCACGGCGTCGCGCAGCGTGCCGGTCTTGAGGCGGGCGCGGTTGGCGGCCGGGCTGTCCTTCAGGCGGCGGCTCATGGTGCCGTCGAAGCCGGCGATGGGCAGGGCCTGCTGCAGCTCGGGCAGCCAATTGCCATCGCTGGCCGCCAGCAGGAGGCCGGCCATCTGCGCCGGGCTGATGCGCTCGCTGCGCGACAGGCCCGAGCCGTTGTCCAGCACCAGGCCTTCGGTAGTGATGCCCTTGGCGGCAAACCATTCGCGCACCGCGCGGTCGGCAGCGGTGCGGGTCTCTTCCTCGACCTGGGCCGCCTTGGCGCCGAGGCTCAGGTAGACCAGGCGGGTCAGCGGGTTGTCCGAGGGCTTGAGCATGCGCCGCACCACCTCGGTCAGCGGCCGGCCCTGGTGGCTTGCCAGCACCAGAGCGCCGGCCGGCGTGGCGCCTTCGGCATCGCCCGCGCTCATCTCGCCACCGAGCTCGCGCCAGAGCTGGCGCACGGCGGCGGCCGTGACGGCCTGGCGGTCCAGCGAATTGATTTCGAGGTTCTGGCTGCAGGCGATGGGGAACGTGCCTTTGAGCAGCAGGCGCCGGCCTTCGTCCGCGACTTGCGGAATCTTCCAGCCCTGCTCCCAGTCCTTGCAGGCCTTGCCATCCACCAGTTGCAGGGCGCTCGTGTCGACCGTGAGGCCGGCCCAGGCCGGGCTCAGGCGGGCGCTGAGCTGCTCGCCTGAGCTCTTCAGCACGAGGCCCGTCATCACGCCGTTCAGGTAGAGCGCGTCGGGGATCACGTTGTACTGGAACTCGGGCGCTTCATCGAAGGGCGGCACGCCGATGTCGAGCCGCGCCGGGCGGAACAGCGTGCGGTCCACCACCAGGCCGCCCTGGATCACGCGCACGCCCTGCTCGCGCAGATTGCGCAGCAGGCCGGCGAGCGCGCCCCAGTCGAGGTCGGCATCGGCGCCGCCGCGCAGGTAGAGCGGCCCGGCCAGCAGCTCGCCCTGCGGCGGCGCGGCGGCCAGCAACTCGGTGCGGCCGCGCCAGTTGGGGCCGAGCTTGTCCAGGCTGACGATGGCCGTGACCAGCTTCATCGTCGAACCCGGCGACATCGCCCGCTCCGCCTGGAGGCGCAGGCCGGTGTTGCGCGCATCCAGCGGCAGCACCACGGCGGCCAGGGCGCTGTCCGGCAGATTGGCCTTGGCCAGGGCCTCGCGCACCGGCGCCGGCACCTCATGGCTGGTGCGCAGCGAGGCGCAGGCGCTCAGCAGCAGGGCGCTGGAGAGCAGCAGGGTGGAGCGCAGCAGAGAAGAGGGGTGCTTCATGCGGTTTGCAGGGCTTGGTAGACCTGGTGGGCAATGGCGATGTCTTCAAGGCCAATGCCCACGCTTTTGTAGACGACGATGGCCTCGGCCGGGATGGCGCGCGGCGCCTCGGCCAGCAGGTTGCCCAGTTCGGCCACGCGTTCGGCCGCAATCACGCCTGGCGCGGCGCGGCAGAACTCGCCGGCCTCGGCAGTGGCGGCCGGCTTCCATTCGACGGCGATCAGGGCGGCGCGCGCCAGCAGTGCGTCGTCCAGCTCCCGCGCTGCCGGCTTGCTGGAACCCACGGCGGCAACGAAGGCGCCGGGGCGCACCAGCTTGCCGTCGAACAAGGGCTCGCTGGCGCGGGTGCAGGTGAGGATCACATCGGCTTGAGCCGCCGCGCTGGCAGCATCGACCGCCACCGCGCTCAGGCCATGGGTTTCGGCCAATTCGGCCGCGAACTCGCTGGCGCCGCTGCGCGCGCAGACCAGCACGCGCTGGAAGCTGCGCAGCGGCAGCACGGCCTCGGCATGGGCGCGTGCCTGGGTGCCGGCACCGAAGATCGCCAGTACCTGGGCCTCAGGCCGGGCCAACGCCTCCACCGCCACGGCCGTGGTGGCGGCCGTGCGCAGCCGCGTCAGCTCGTTGGCCTCGATGCAGGCGAGCGGCAGGCCGGTCTCGCTGCTGAACAGCTGGATCAGGAACTGGAATTGGCCGTTGCGGGTCGAATAGACCTTGGTGCCGAGCACGCCCATCTGCGGCAGCACGGCGCCCATGGCACTGACCATCAGGGCCGCGCCGTCAGCGGCGCTGGCCCCGGCACGGCCGCGCGCCAGCACCGCGCCCTGGCCCCGCCCGAACTGCGTGAAGGCCTCGCGCAGCGCCTGGCGGGCGCCACTGAAGGTGAGAACGGAGGCGACCTGGGCTTCGGTGATGAGCTGCATGGGGGGAGGGCTGAGAGGAAAGAAGGGCCCCCGAGGGGGCCCTTGTGCTGTGGCTGGATGAGCTTACTGGACGGTCCAGCGGAACGAGACGCCGACGGTGCGGCCGCGCGGATCGGCCACGCGCGGATCCCAGCCGGCGCCGGCCGCGTTGTCCACGTAGTGCCAGGTGAACGGCGGCTGCTTGTCGAACAGGTTGACGATGCTGGCGGTGATCGACAGGTTCTTGATGCCCGTGTAGGTGCCCACCAGGTTGGCCGTGCTGTAGGCGCGGACGCGGCGGGTCATGAACTCGGGATTCGTCGTGTAGTTCAGGCCGCCCTGCGCGGTCGGGCTGCGGTTCTCGTCTTCATAGCTGTCGCGGTAGATGGCCGACAGCGTGGTGTTCCAGGGGCCCGTCTTGTAGCTCAGGCTGGCGTTGACGCGCCAGGGCACGTACAGCGTGGTGTTGGTCCACCGGCCGACGTTCTCCACGAAGGGCAGGTTCTCGCGCGCCTGCTCCTTGTTGCTGATCATCTTGGTGCCGCTCACCGAGGCGGTGAAGCGGCCATCCAGCGCCTCGAACATGTGGGTCATGCCGAAGTCCACGCCCGAGGTGCGGCTGCTGGCGGAGTTGACCCAGCCGGCCTGGATGTACTGCACGATGCCGGTCGACGGGTCGCGGACGAAGGCGTCCTTGAACAGGTCGTAGTTGGCGATCATGTCCAGCGCGCTCAGCGAGCGGATCCGGTCGCTGAGCTTGACGCGCCAGTAGTCGACCGAGGCCTGGAAGCTCTTGTCCGGTGCGAACACGATGCCGGCCGTGCCCTGGCGCGATTCCTCGGGCTTGAGCGTCGGGTTGCCGCCGCGGCGGGTCAAGAGGCTCACGCGGGCGCACTGGCTGGCATTGACCGGGTTGTTGATGTCGGCGCACAGCACCGGGTCGCGGAACTGGCTGGTCAGCGCTTCTTCGAGGATGCCCTGCTTCAGCTGCTGGGCCGTCGGTGCGCGGAAGCCGGTGTTGGCCGAGGCGCGCAGCAGCACCATGTCGTTCGGCTGGTACTTGATGCCGATCTTGGGGTTGGTCGTGCCGCCGATGGACTGGTAGCGGTCATGCCGCACCTGCATCGTGACTTCCATGTTCTTCAGCGGGTTCATCACCAGCTCACCGAACGCGGCGGTGATGTCGCGCGACAGCTTGGGCGAGGAGGAGTTGCCCGGGCAGCCGATGGTCAGGGCCGCGTTGTTGTAGGTGGCCAGGTTGGCCGCGCTGATGGTGTCGATGCAGGCGAAGCCCTGCGAGCCCGAGAACTCGTAGGTTTCCTGGCGGGCATTCAGGCCGACCGCGAACTGCACTTCGCCGGCCAGGAACTTGCCCAGCGGGCCGGAGATCGTGGCATCGGCCTGCTTCACGCTGGTCTTGCCGTCGTAGATCTTGCCGCGCATCTGCATGTCTTCGAAGGCCTTGACGACCTCGGCCGACTGCGTCTGGCCCGGCATGATGAAGGGGTTGTACTTGGTCGAGCCCATCAGGTCGACGAGCTTGCGCATGTTGGGGAAGCCGTTGATCAGGGTGGCCGTGCCCTTGGACTCGCCGTAGCCGGCGCCCACGGAATAGTCGAGGCCCCAGACCGTGCCTTCCAGCGCCGTCTGCACGCGCAGGTTCTTGGTCTCGTTCTCGCGGATGCGGAAGCCCAGGTCGTTCAGGAAGTTGACGCGATAGGCGATGGGCTTGGTCGGGTCGAACTGCGCTGCGTTCACCAGGGTCTTCATGTCCAGGTAGTACGGGCTGTTGACGGGCAGGCGCGAGTCATACGTGGCCGTCACGCCATTGACCGTGGCCGTGCCGCTGCCCGAGCTGGCCTGGACCGGCGCGTATTCGCCGCGGTTCTTGATGTCGGAGGCCAGGATCTCGACCGAGGCGCGGTGGTCGCCGCCCAGGTTGAACGTGCCCTTGAGCAGGCCGTTCACCGAGTCCTGCGGCGAGCGCAGCATGAAGTTGCGGCCGTAGTCGCGGCCGCAGCGGTACTGCGAATTGGCCTTGGTGAAGCCCTGCAGGTCCCAGACCGGGATGTTGGCGGCCAGCGGCGTCTGGTTCGGGATGTCCTCGCACTGACCACGGACGGCCAGCAGGTTCAGGTTGGTGTAGCGAGTGGTGTCGCCCGTCGTGCCGACCGTGGTGCCGGTGGACAGCAGGGCCGAGCCGGCCTGGTTGATGATGTTGGCGTGCACCGAGCTCGAGGTGTTGGGCGTCAGGCCCAGGGCCGGCTGGTAGCCGGTGGCCCATTCGCGGTCGACGCCGCGCAGGATCTTGTTGTTGTCGACCGTCAGGCTGGCCATGATGTTGAAGCCCTGGGTGTCCAGGTTGCCAAAGCCGCCGGTCACCGACATCCGTGCCGTCTGGCCGCCGCCATCCGCCAGCGGCGTGAAGTAGCTGCCGCGCACCGTCGCGCCCTGGTAGCTGGTCTTGGTGATGAAGTTGATCACGCCGCCGATGGCATCGGTGCCGTAGATGGCCGAGGCGCCGTCCTTCAGCGTCTCGACCCGCTCGATGGCATCCATCGGGATGGTGTTCAGGTCCACCGAGCCGCCGCTCATGCCGTGGGTGGACACGCGGCGGCCATTCAGCAGCACCAGGGTGCCGTTGGCGCCGATGCCGCGCAGGTTGGCAAAGTTGCCGCCGCCCAGCGTCTTCTCGCCGTCGCCGCCGAACACGGCGTTGTTGGTGACCTGGTTGGTGGCGCCGCTGACGTTGGCGGCCATGTTGTCGATGATCTCGTCGATGCTGTTCAGGCCCAGCTGCTGGATCTGGGCGGCGGTCAGCACCTCGATCGGCAGCGCCTTCTCGTCGGCCAGGCGCTTGACGCTGGAGCCGGTGATGATGATCTTCTCGAGCTTCGGGGCCGGCGTGGCGGGCTTGTCGGTCGAGGCCTGGGCCAGCACGGCGCCGCTCAGGCAAAGCAATGTGGCTGCGTAGGCAATTCGGTTCAGCTTCATCATCAACAGCTCCTCAAGAAAAAAATGTTGCTGGATCATTGCCGCTGATGCGCCAGGCGGCCAGAGGGGCTCTCCGGGGTTGTGGCTTTCAGGACGATCACGCTTTGCGCGCGGGGCATAACCTGCACGAATGGGCGGCAGGCGCTCAGGCCAGCGTGATGCGGCGCTGCGCCACATCCATGTTCACGCGCAGGCCGAGCGGCAGCGTCTGGTTGGGCCGGCCATGGCCCGAGGGCCAGCCGGCCAGCACCGGCTTGGCCAGCGGGCGCAGGTAGTCGGCCAGCACCGCGTCGGGCGACTCGGCCTCGCTGAAGCTGCCGATCAGAAAGCCCGAGGCGGCATCCAGCACGCCAGCCAGGCGCAGCTGGGCCAGCAGCCGGTCGACCCGGTAGGGCTCTTCGGCGATGTCCTCGAAGAACAGGATGCTGCCCATGGCTTTGGGCGCCCAGGGTGTGCCCAGCAGGGCGGTGAAGACGGCCAGGTTGCCGCCTATCAGACGGCCGCTGGCTGTCTTGCCTTGCGAGAGCGGATGTGGGACGCAGGCGGGCGCAATCACGTCGCCGGGCTTGAGGCCCCGTTGCAGCAGGCCGAACAGGGCCTCGGCATCGGCCGCAGCATCGGGATGCAGCAGGTCCGAGGCCGGCATCGGCGCGTGCAGGCCCACGAGGCCCAGGCGGTCGCGCAGGCCGTGCAGCGAGCTGATGTCGCTGTAGCCGATCAGGAGCTTGGGATGGCGCAGCAGCAGCTCGGCGTCGATGCGGTCCAGCAGCCGCGCGCAGCCGTAGCCGCCGCGCAGGCACAGCACGGCATCGACCTCGGGGTCGGCAAAGGCGGCATGCAGGTCCGCGAGGCGCTGCTCGTCGCTCGCCGCCAGGAAGCCAAGCTCTACCGGGCCGGCGCAGCCCGGGAAGATCTTGGCCCGGTAGCCCTGGGCGGCCAGCAGGGCTGGCACTTGCTCGAGCGTGCCGGGCTTGGGCGGGCCGGCCGGCGCGATCACGCCGAGCGTGGCGCCGGGGCGCAGAGGGGCGATCAACATGGCATCAAGCTCCCAGCCGGGCCAGCAGCCAGGCGTCGATGGCGGCACCCAGGGCCGGGATGCGCCAGGTGCTCGAGGCGAGCGGATGTGGCGCGTAGCGGCTGCCCAGGTTGCTGGTCAGGGCGATCAGGTAGTGGCGCTTGCTGGTGCCGAGGCCTCGCACGATGCCGGCGTCGGCACCGTAGTTCTCGGTGTTGCCCGTCTTGTGGGCGAAGCTCACATCGCAGCGCGCCTGCGCGGGTCGCAGGTCGCCGGGGTAGGCCAGGTCGTGGTCCAGCAAAGCCGAGCCATCAGGTTGGATCCAGCGAGCCGGCAGGCGGGCCGGAATGCCGGGCACCCAGCCGGGCAGGCCGGCCAGCAGGCTGCTGGAGAGCTGGCTGTGCAGGCCTTGCTCGCCCAGGCAGTGCAGCACGACGGCACGGCTCTCGGCGCGCAGCAGCGGCGGCGTGTCGGCGGGCAGCCAGGGCGCGGGCGGGGCGGCATCGTCCAGCAGCCAGAGCAGGCGCAGGGTGTCCCAGGCGGTCATCTGCAGCTGGCCCACGCCGGCGCCATCGGCATTGCGCCAGCCGCCGTCGGGTCGGGTGTTGTGCAACCGCAAGCAGTGCAGGCCCTGGGCTTCAAACAGCGCATGGACCTCGTTGCGCACCTCGATGCCCTGCTCGCGCCGGATCGCGCCGACCGCGTGCAGCAGGGCCACGAGGGCCGAGGTGGCGTCGTTGCTGCTGATCACCGTCATGTCGAAGGCCCAGTCGCGCACCGGGCGGCTGCGGCCCTGCCAGCTCCACGCCTGCTCCCAGCGTGCATGGCCCTGGTCGACCTGGTGAGCCACGCCGACCAGCACCATCAGCTTGACCAGCGAGGCCGGGTAGGGCGCGACCACGCGCGGCTGGCCGGGCCGGCCGGCCAGCGTGCGCCAGCGCAGGGACTGCCAGTCGGCGCCCGGCAGCCAGGCGACCGAGCGGCCCTGGCTGTCGAGCTGGTCGGCCTGGAAATGGAGGTTGCGCACCGGGCCGGCGCCGGGGCCGAACTCGGCCACCAGGCCTTCGGGATGCTCACGCGAGAACAGCACATTGGCGAACACCGGCGCCCCGCCTGCGGGGAAGACGGCCACGGCCAGGTCCAGGCTGGGATGCTGCTGCACCGGCGCGCCGCCGAGCTGGGCATCAGCGGTCTGCGCGAAGTCTTGCGCACGCACGGCGGACAGCAGGGCCTGTGCCAGGTCTTGCCCGCTGAAGCGCATTCAGGCCGCCTGCAACTGCAAGCCGTCCAGCGCCACCGGGCTCGTGCGGCCCGAGATCAGCTCGGCCACGATGTCGGCTGTGGCAAAAGAGAAGGTAAATCCGAGGGCGCCATGGCCCACGTTGAGCCAGAGGTTGCTGACCGGCGTGGCGCCGACGATGGGCGCGCCCGATGGCGTGGCCGGGCGCAGGCCGGCCCAGGCGACGGCGCGGTCGTAGTCGGCCGCCTTGGGGAAGGTGGCGCGCACCGCGCGCTGCAGCGAGGCGATGCGGCTGGGGTCGATGCTCTCGTCTTCGCCGACCAAGTCGACCATGGCGGCCACACGCAGCTGGTCGCCGATGCGGGCGTAGAGGATCTTCTTCTCGAAATCGGTGACGCTGACCTCGGGCGGCCGGTGCTCGGCCGTGATCGGCGCGGTCAGGCTGTAGCCCTTCAGCGGGTACAGCGGCAGCTTGATGCCCAGCGGCGCCGCGAGGCTGCGGCTTTGCAGGCCGGCGGCCAGCACGAACTGGTCGGCGCCGATCTGGCCGGCGCCGGTCTTGACGGCGGCAATGTTTGCGCCCAGCTGGACGAAGCCCTGCACCTCGGCAGTGACGATGCCCCGGAAGTTCGGATGGGCCTTCAGTGCCTCGGCCAGCCGCAGGCAGAACTGCTTGCAATCGGCCACGGCCTCGCCGGGGGTGAATATGCCGCCAGCCATCTGGGTGTCGCTGTCTCCCAGGGCCGGTTCCAGCGCCACGCATTCATCGTGGTTGAGCGCCCGCTCCTGGGCGCCCGGCTGAGTCCGCAGGCGGCCGGCCACGCGGGCGAACTCCTCGGCCTTGCGGTAGACGACCAGCTTGCCGGGGGCGCGCAGGGCGATGTCGGAAAGCAGCGTCGCGTCATTCAGGCGACCGAAGGCCGACTGGCTGAATGCGCCGAGGGCGAGCAGCCGCTCGGTCATGCGGCGGTTGACCGGACCCCGGCAGGCGCGCAGAAAGGCCAGCATCCAGGACCATTGCTGCCAGCTGGCCTCGGGCTTGAAGCGCAGAGGGCCGTCCGGATCGAGCAGCCAGCGCAGCGCCTTCAGCGGCACGCCTTCGTCGGCCAAGGGCGAGACGTAGCGGTAACTCAGCTGGCCGCCATTGGCATGGCTGGCACCCAGGGCCACCTCGCGTCCGCGCTCGATCAGCGTGACTTCATGGCCCCGTTCGGCCAGCGCCCAGGCCGAGGTCAGGCCAACCACGCCGCCACCAATCACCACAACATGTTTCATCCGACCCCTGGCCCGTATCCATTCGACTAAGCCTTCGCAGGGTAAGGAACAGAACTGGCCAGTGCCAATGAAAGCGGCGGCGGCGCCTATAACCGGGCCGCATGCCCCGTCGTGCCGGCTCCTCGGATACCCGAGGGCCGCGCTCAGCGCGTGCCCGGCGTCGCGTATTCGCGGCTGGGCTTGCTGCGCAACTGCGTGAAGGCGTCGATGCGGGCGCCGTAGTGGCGCAGGGAATCTTCGGACATGCGGGTGCCGAACTGCTGCCGCAGCATCGCGGCCGCCTCCGGGTTGCCGAGCAGGCGGTCGATGGTCGTGATGGCGGCCAGGCCCCAGGGCGTGCGCGGGCAGGCGATGCCCGCCAGCACCGGCTCGCTGGCGCCCTGGATGGGCACGCTGCGCAGCAGCTTCATGTCGACGCCGTTGCCGACCTGAAGGGCCATGGCGGCTTCGTACTCGATGGCGTAGTCGGCCCGGCCCCGGCCCAGCATGGGCAGGATGCGGCTGCCGAAATCGGCGGAAGGGTAGCCAAAGGCGCCGCCGGACTTGCCAGCCGGACGCTGGGCGATCAGGGCGTCGATGACGGGCCCGTAGCTGCGGCCCTCGACATACGCGCCGCTCAGGCGCTTGTCCGCCATCAGGCGGGCCAGGTCGACCTCGCCGGCGGCGTTCAGCGGCAGGCGCTTGTACAGGTCGCGTTTGACGATCACCTGGGAGGGCGCCATCAGCACGGTGTTGGTGAAGTAGGCGAGCTGCTCGCGCTCAGGCGTGCGCACGGCCGAGGTGTGGCAGGCATGCTCACCGGCCGCGATCAACTGCCAGCTGCGCTTGGCATTGGCGGTCAGCTCTTCCTGCTTGACCTCGGGCCAGCGCTGGCCAAGGTAGGCCAGCATGCCGTCGATGGGTCGCGCCGTGCCATGCACATTGCTGACCAGCCAGGTCACGCTCTCGACCTTCACCGGCTGGCCTGAGGCCAGCGTGGCGAAGCCGAGCAGCAGGGCGCAGACTGCACGCCGCATGGGGTCGCTCAGCCCAGCACCGCGGCAAAAGCCTGCGCGGTGGCCTCGACGTTCTTGGTGTTGAGCCCGGCCACGCACATGCGGCCCGAGCGCAGGATGTAGACGCCGAACTCGTTCTTCAGCCGCTCAACCTGCTCGGGCTTCATGCCGGTGTAGCTGAACATGCCGCGCTGGGTCAGGAAGTAGTCGAAGTTGCCGTTCGGCAGCTTGGCCGCCAGCACCTCGTACAGCGCATTGCGCATCGCGTGGATGCGCAGGCGCATCTCGCTGACCTCGCCTTCCCACAAGCTGCGCAGCTGCGGATCACTCAGCACCTTGGCCACCACCTGGCCGCCATGCAGCGGCGGGTTGGAGTAGTTGCGGCGGATCATGAACTTCAGCTGGCCGAGCACCAGCTGCGCCTGCGCGGCATCCGGGCAGACCACGCTCAGCGCGCCGCAGCGTTCGCCATACAGGCTCATGCTCTTGGAGAAGCTGTTGGCGATGAAGAAGGACAGGCCGGCATCGGCCATGGCGCGCACGGCGAAGGCGTCTTCATCGAGGCCGTCGCCATAGCCCTGGTAGGCCAGATCCAGGAAGGGCAGCAGGTCGCGCTCCTGCAGCACCGGGATCAGCGCGTCCCACTGCAGCGGCGTCAGGTCCACGCCGGTGGGGTTGTGGCAGCAGGCGTGCAGCAGCACCACGCTCCTGGCCGGCAGCGCGCGGATGGCGGCCAGCATGTCCTCGAAGCGCACACCGCCGGTGGCCGCGTCGTAATAGGGGTAGGTCTTGACCTCGATGCCGGAACCTTCGAACACCGCACGGTGGTTGTCCCAGGTCGGGTCGGAGACGTAGATGGCACTGTCAGGGAAGTAGCGCTTGATGAAGTCCGCGCCGACCTTCAGGCCGCCGCTGGAGCCCACGCTCTGGATGGTGACGATGCGGCCCTCTTTGCGGGCCGGATGCTCGGCGCCGAACAGCAGCACCTGCACGGCCTCGCGGAAATTGGCCGCGCCTTCCATCGGCAGGTAGGGCCGGGCGCCGGCGTCGGCCACCACGGCCAGCTCGGCCTTGCGCACCGAGTCCAGCATGGGGATGCGGCCGTCGTCATCGAAGTAGATGCCGATGGACAGGTTGATCTTGTCCTTGCGCGGGTCCTTCTGGAAGGCCTCGTTGAGACTCAGGATGGGATCGCCAGCGTAGGCGTCGACGTGCTTGAACATGGGGCAGGGCTCCGAACCGGGAATGGAGCCATTATCGACGCCCGCCAGCCCTGGGGCGCCGCAGTTCAGACGGGCGCCTGCGCAGCTTCCAGCAGCAACTGCTTGAAGCGCTCCACCAGCTCGCCCTGCGGCTCGCGCAGGTGCCAGACGGTCAGGTCCGAGAGGTTCTGGTCCAGGGTGAGGGGCAGTATCACCAGCACGCCGGTCTGGGCCGCCAGGCGGGCCACGTGCTGGGGCATCACCATCAGGAGCGGCATGCGCTTCATCAGGCTCAGGGCCAGCATCAGGTCGCCGGTCTCGACCACATTGGTGGGCAGGGGGAGGCCGAGGTTCTGCCACATGCGGTCCTGCAGCGCACGCGAGCGGGTGCCGGGCAGCTCCCAGATCCAGGCCTGCTGGGTCAGGGTCTCCCAGTCGACCTTGCGGGCCTTGGCCAGGGGGTGATGGGCGCTGATGGTCAGCACCTGCGATTGCTCAATGAGGCGCAGGCCCTGCAGGTCGGCGGGCAGTTCCTGCGGCGGCACGCGGGCGATCACCAGGTCCAGCCGGCCTTCGCGCAGTTCGGCGAACAGGCTGCTGAGCGCATGGGTGCGCACGCTGATGGTGACGCTGGGCTGCTCCTGCTTCATCGTGACGATGGCTTCGGGCAGCAGCTTGGCCAGGGCTGCATTGGTCGAGCCGATCAGCAGCTCGCCCGAGGCGCCGCGCACGATGGAACTCAGGTCGCCCGCCCCCCGGCGCAGGTCGGCGTCCAGTTTCTGCGCCAGCTCGACCAGGCGCTGGCCGCAGGCCGTGGTGCGCAGGCTGCGGCCACGGCGGGCGAACAGGGTCTGGCCCATGCCGGACTCGATCTCGCTCAGTGCCTTGCTGACGGCCGGCTGGGTGACATAAAGCGCCTGGGCCGCAGCGCTCAGGCTGCCGGTCTCGTGCAAGGCCAGCATCACGCGAAGATGCCGCAGGCTCATGCGCCGCAGGACGAAGTTCTCGGCCTCTTCGGGACTGTTCTTGGGGACTTTGGGCGTGACCATCGGGGGACTGTAGCAAAGGCCCTTCGTGCACCCGGGCAGCCGTGCGCCACGGCCGTGTACCCCCGTTTGCTGGGGGGTAACAGGGCTTGATCCGGGTCACCGGCCCCTGGCATGAGCGCTGGGATTGCTTTGCGGAAAAGAATTCATGTACGAGGTCTCGGAGGCTGAAAGAGCCCGCGTCGGAAGCCGCCGAAAAGGGGGCGATTCTGGGGCTCGAGGCGGTGGTGTTCGGGCGCCTGTTTTTAGAAGATTTCATAGGCAAAAGGCCCTTGGTTCTTGAGCTTTTGCATGCCCAGTCAGCGGCACCCCACCGAGTGGTCGCCACCCCTTTGGCGGACAGCTTGACGAGTGCGCCGAGTTCGGGCGATTGCCGCGCCAAACGAAAGACTTGATCTGGTTCGGCTGTCGTTTATAGGGGCGCCGCTACGGGAAAACCCCTCAATTTTGTGGATCTGCTAAGGGATTCACCCGAGCCAAATGACTTGCACCAGAGCTCGTCAAGTGCCAATTGGGTGGGCGTTGCGTGTTCTTCACGCCTCGGTCATCGGTCCTTAACACTGCTTTACCATCGCTCGCTCAGCCCTGTGTGCTTGGCTCACCACGGTGGCTTTACCCCTGATTTCAGGCATTCGCAGTCGATTCGTTGGTCGACCCCGGCCGAACGTTGCTGCGCCAAACGCGAGCACGCGTGACTGCGAAAACACTTGTCGAGCTGTTCAAGGAGCGATACATGCAATTCCGTCCCACAGCGCTTGCCCTGGCCGTCATTGGCCTGATGGCACAGGCGCAGGCCCAGCAGGCCACCCCCGCGCCCGATGTACAGAAGATTGAGCGCGTCGAAGTCACCGGTACCAATCTGAAGCGTACCGACACCGAAACCGCATCGCCGGTGCAAGTGCTGAAGGCCGACGAAATCATGCGTTCGGGCGTGTCCAGCATCACCGAACTGCTGCAGCTGCTGCCGGCCGTGACCTCGGGCGGCCAGTCCGACCTGACCTCGGGCAACGGCTTCGCCGCCGGTACCGCCACCGCCTCGCTGCGTGGCCTGGGCTCGTCGTCGACCCTGACCCTGATCAACGGCCGTCGCCTGGCCGCCACCGCTACCGCTGACCCGAACTCCGGCCAGTCGACCCTGTACAACCTGAACAACATCCCCGTCTCGGCCATCGAGCGTGTGGAAGTGCTGAAGGACGGCGCCTCGGCCGTGTACGGTTCCGACGCCATCGCCGGCGTGGTGAACTTCATCCTGAAGAAGGAATACAAGGGCCTGGAAGCCAGCCTGCGTGGCTCCGGCGTGTTCGGGAACTTCAAGTCCAGCGGCGCTTCGCTGTTCGGTGGCTTCGGCGATCTGGACACCCAGGGCTTCAACGTCATGTACGGCGTTGACCTGACGCAGCGCGATGACGTGCCAATCGGTTCGGCCACCCGCGGTTTCGACTACGGCGCCTACCAGCGCGCCTATGGCACGACCATCGAGGCCCTGGACAGCGCACTGGCCTTCAGCCCGAACTTCTGGCGTGAAACCGGTGTCGGCACTGGCGTGTTCAACACGACCACCCCGATCCCGCCCAAGAACGGCGTCTGCCCGGCCCCCTCGGTCTACACCACGACGTTCCAAGCCAATGGCTCGCCGATCTGCGCGATCGACAACAGCCCCTACACGTTCTTCCAGTACCCCTCGCGCAGCGGCAACTTCTTCACGAAGGCGTCGTTCAACGTGGGCAAGGACATGTTCGGCACGATTGAAGCCAACTTCACCCGTATCGAGAACGAATACATGGGTGGTAGCGGCTTTGCCACGCTGGGCAGCGGCCTGAGCACCTGGTTCGACAAGAACGGCGTGCGCCGCTCGTTCCGCCACATCATGCGTGCGGACCATCCGGACAACCCGCTGTTCCAGGCCGACCCGACCAACAAGATCCGTCTGGCCACCAGCGCACGCCTGGGTGACATTCCGGCCATCACGAATGTGACCAACGACGCCACGCGTTTCGTCGCCGACCTGCAAGGCACGAACTGGGGTTGGGACTGGAATACCGGCATCCTGTACAACTCGTCCAAGCGGACCTCGGTTGAAAAGGGTGCTGTGAACTCCGTGACGGCCCAGGCCGCCCTGGACCAGTACCGCTTCGGTGGCACGAACAGCGCCGCTCTGCTGGCCCAGATCAGCCCGGACATGACCAACGTGGGTGACACCTCGGTCAGCATGTTCAACCTGAAGGGCAGCCGCGAATTCGGCAAGCTGGCTGGTGGCGCCATCGGCGTGGCCGCTGGTCTGGAAAGCCGTCGCGAAAGCATCGACATTCGTCCGGACGCCAACCTGGATGCCGGTAACTACGTCGGCCGCGGCACCTCCAAGGCCACGGGCTCGCGCACGGTGAACTCGTTCTTCGCCGAAGTGAACCTGCCGGTCCTGAAGTCGTTCAACATCGAAGCCGCCCTGCGTGCCGACCGTTACAGCGACTATGGCAACTCGACCACCCCGAAGCTGGGCTTCAAGTGGAAGGCCACGGACTCGCTGAGCTTCCGCGGTACGGCAGCCGAAGGCTTCCGCGCCCCGGGCCTGACGCAGATCTCGTCGTCCGCCGTGACCAGCTTCCAGTCCATCTCGACCTGGCGTGACCCGATCCGTTGCCCGGTGAATGCTGCCGGCGTTGCTGCCCAGATCCCGGGCGCAACCGGCTACGAAAGCGCCACGGAATGTGCCACGAGCGGTTCGCGCACGATCGCTTCGACGATCTCGCCGAACACGAAGCTGGAACCGGAAAAGTCGCGCAGCTACACCTTGGGCGTGGTGTTCGCACCGACCTCCAGCCTGAGCGGTACCTTCGACCTGTACCAGATCAGCCGCCGCAACGAAATCGACCGCTACAGCTCGAACGACGTGCTGCGCAAGCTGTACCAGGAAGGCGATTCGTTCTACGCCGACTCGGTGTTCCGCAGCCCGGACGAAGGCACGCTGCTGAAGGATGCTTCGGGCAAGCCGATTCCCGGCACGACGACCATCGTCGGCGTGAAGCGCAAGTACCTGAACCTGGGTGAAACCATCGTTCGCGGTGCCGACCTGGAGCTGAACCACCGCATGAAGCTGGGCGATGCAGGTCGCCTGAGCACCACGCTGTTCATCGGCTACATGAAGGACTTCCTGTTCCAGCGTGAAAAGGGTGGCCCGTTCGCCGACAACTCGGACGGTCTGGACAACCCGCGCTTCAAGGGCCGTCTGTCGGCCAACCTGGCGACCGGCGGTGCCTGGAACTACTTCGGCGCGGTCAACTACGTTGGCGACATGCAGGAGTTCTCGACCAACAGCGCGACCGGCGTCCGCACGAATTGCAGCACCTCGGTGTCTGGCAATGCCGTGGTGTCTGCCGAGCTGGGTGGCGACTGCCGCGTGGCCTCGTTCACGACCTTCGATCTGGGTGCCACCTACACCGGCATCAAGAATCTGACGCTGTCGGCGACCGTGCGTAACGTCTTCGCTCGCGAAGCTCCGTTCGACTGGCTGCTCTACACCTACTACAACACCGCGCTGCACAACGCACAGGGCCGTACCCTGTCGCTGAACGCTCGCTACGTGTTCAAGTGATTCCTTGGGCGAGCCTCGGTTCGCCCCTGGTGTCAACAGAACGGCCTCCCTCGGGAGGCCGTTTTTTCTTGTCGGCTGCCCTGTCGCACAGTCGCACAGCCAGCGCAAAATACCCCTTTTGACTCGATGCGGCTTTCATCAGGCCCGCAGCATCCTTCGTGAGTTCAACTACATCGGCGAAACATACGCCGGCGGCGCTGGCCGCACTGACCCTGGCAGCGCTGGGCGTGGTCTACGGCGACATCGGCACCAGCCCGCTCTACGCGCTGAAGGAAGTCTTCCACGGGGGCCATGTGCCCTTGACGCCGCAGAACATCCTCGGCGTGCTCTCCCTGCTGTTCTGGACCATGACCATCGTGGTCTCGGTCAAGTACGTGCTGCTGATTCTGCGGGCCGACAACAACGGCGAAGGCGGCCTGATCGCCATGCTGGCCCTCGCCACGCAGGCGGTGAAAGACAAGCCGCCGCTGCGGCGCGGCCTGATGATGGTGGGTCTCTTCGGCACGGCCATCTTCTTCGGCGATGCGGTGATCACGCCGGCCATGACGGTGCTGGGCGCGGTCGAGGGCATCGACGTCTATGCGCCGCAGTACCACGACGCCATCGTGCCCCTCACCCTGCTGGTGCTGGCCGGCCTGTTCTCGGTGCAGCGCTTCGGTACCAGCGGCATCGGCAAGGCCTTCGGGCCGGTGATGCTGGTCTGGTTCGCGAGCCTCACGCTGCTCGGCCTGCCGCAGATCCTCGAGAACCCCAAGGTGCTGGCGGCCATCAACCCGATGTATGCGGTGGACTTCTGCATGCACTACGGCTGGATCGCCTTCATCGCCCTCGGTGCCGTGGTGCTGGTGGTGACCGGCGGTGAGGCGCTCTACGCCGACCTCGGCCACTTCGGCAAGAAGCCGATCCGCATCGCCTGGTACAGCATCGTGATGCCGGCCTTGGTGATCAACTACTTCGGCCAGGGCGCGCTGCTGCTGGAGCGCCCCGAGGCGATCAAGAACCCGTTCTACCTGATCGCGCCGTCCTGGGCCGAGCTGCCGCTGTTCGGCCTCGCCACGCTGGCCGCCATCGTGGCCTCGCAGGCCCTGATCACGGCCGCCTTCTCGGTCACCAAGCAGGCCATCCAGCTCGGCATCCTGCCGCGCATGCGCATCGTCCACACCTCGGTGCGCGACACCGGCCAGATCTACGTGCCCTTCATCAACTGGGGCCTGTTCGCCTTCGTGGTGCTGGCCGTGGTCTTCTTCGGCTCGTCCAGCAAGCTGGCCGGCGCTTATGGCGTGGCCGTCACCATCGACATGACCATCACCACGGTGATGACCTTCTACGTGGTGCGCTATGGCTGGAAATACCCGCTGGCCCTGTGCCTGCTGGCCACCGGTGCCTTCTTCCTGATCGACATCACCTTCCTCGCGTCCAACCTCTTGAAGGTGGCGCATGGCGGCTGGTTCCCGCTGATGATCGGCATCTGGATGTTCACGCTGATGCTGACCTGGAAGCAGGGCCGGCGCCTGCTCAGCGACAAGCTCCGCCACGACGCCATCGAGCTGCCCGGCTTCCTCGAAGCCGTGTTCATGAGCCCGCCAGTGCGCGTGCCCGGCACGGCCGTGTTCCTCGCCGCCGAGCGCGGCGTGACGCCCAATGCGCTCCTGCACAACCTCAAGCACAACAAGGTGCTGCACGAGCAGAACCTGTTCGTCACCGTCAAGCACCACGAGGTGCCCTGGATTGGTTTCGACAAGCGCGTGGAGGTGGAGGCGCTGGGCAATGACTGCTGGGCCGTCAGCCTGCACTTCGGCTTCAAGAACGAGCCCGACGTGCCCTATGCCTTGAAGCTGCTGGAGCAGCGCGGCGTGCACCTGGAAGAGATGGAGACGAGCTACTTCCTGTCGCGCGACATCGTGATCCCGACCATAGGCTCGGGCATGGCCCTGTGGCGCGAGAAGCTGTTCGCCAGCATGCACCGCAACGCCGCCGCCGCCGCCGACTTCCTGCACCTGCCGGCCAACCGCATCGTGGAGCTGGGCTCCAAGGTGGAGATCTGATCTAACCGGGCAGCAGGCGACGTCGCACTTCAAACAATCGCGGCCACAGCTTGCCGGTGACGAACAGCCGCTTGCCCACGCGGTCGTAGGCGATGCCGTTGAGCACGTCGGCCTGGGCCACGTCGACGGCTGTCAGGCCCTGTGAGGCCAGCAGGCCGCTCAGGTCCAGCCAGCCCAGCACCTGGCCATTGGCCGGGTTGATGCGGGCGATCAGGTCGGTCTGCCAGACGTTGGCATAGATCTCGCCGTCCACCCATTCCAGCTCGTTGAGCTGGTCGACCGGGCGGCCGTTGGCCGTGACCGGGATGCGGCGCAGCTCCTTGAGGGTTTCGGGGTCCAGCACGCGCAGGCTGGACGAGCCGTCGCTCATGTAGAGCTGTCGGCCGTCCTGCGTGATGCCCCAGCCCTCGCCCTCGTAGCGGAAGGTGCGGCGTGTGGCGAATGTGCGGCGGTCCAGCACGAAGCCGGTCTCGGACTGCCAGGTCAAGAGGATCAGCGAGTCCTTCCAGTCGGTCAGGCCTTCGCCGAAATACTCGCCCGGCAGATCGCGCTGCTGCAGCACCTGGCCGCTGCTCAAGCCCACACGGCGCACCGAGGAGCGGCCATGCAGGCCGGTGCTCTCGAACAGCTGGCCGTCCAGATAGAGCAGGCCCTGGGTGAAGGCTTTCGGGTCGTGGGCATGGACGCCGACGATCTCCAGCCGCTCCACCGGCAGACGGGCGCGCTGGCCGAGGGCCGAGCCGGCGGCGCCGAGCAAGAGGGCGGCCAGGGCCGTGCGGCGTTGCAGGCCTGGTGGGTTGGGACGCAGGCTGTTCATGGACGCAGCTCCAGCAAGGGTTCGGCGGCACCAGCCGGTGCCTCGCAACGAGGCGAGACCTGGCCCGGCAAGGGGCCGGTATAGATGAGGTGTTCGGGCGCGTGCAGCAAGCGGGCTGCTGTGGCGCGGGAGGCGGGCTTGTAGGTATCGGGCGCCGGCAAACCCAGCTGCCGCAGCCCTTGCGCATCGGGTATCCACCACAGACAGCGCCCCGGCGCTGCGGCCAGCTTGCTCTCGAAAAACCGATGCGAGAACAGCAGCTGCTCGACGCGCCAGCCGCCCATCAATTCACCGATGAAGCGCTGGGCCGCAGCCGGCAGACGGTCATGCCGGCTGCGGGCTTGCTGCAGCTCGCGGGCCTGCTCCATCTGCTCTGACCAGGCCTGCACGAAGCGCTGTCGCGAGGCTTGGCTCTGCTCGCTGCCGGGGTCGAACAGATCGCCGGCCTGGAGCTGCTGATCCAGCCGCGCCGCCACCTCGCTCATGCCGCCGAAGGCGATCACGGTCTGCGGCGCGATCTCGAGTTCCTTCGCGCTGAAAAGGATGAACAGCGCGCAGGCGCCGACGCAGGATCGTTCTACCTGCAAGCTGGGCTGAAGCGGGGCCAGCCACAGGGACAGGCGCTGCAGCTCCAGCGGGTCGCTGTCGGGTGCGATGGCGATGCGCACCGGGACGCTGGCGAACAAGGGGGCGAGTGAGGGCTCAATCTGACGGCTCTCACCGGGCCGCAGCGTGCCCAGCACATGAGGGCGGTCGCCGGCGAGGCCGGTGCCGAGTGCCCCGGCTGCAGCAGGGCCGGCCAGGCCAGCCGTCACGGCCAGCGCTGTCACGGCAGCCCGCTGCCAACGAAAGTGGGTGGGCAAGCGGCCCATCGTCGATGCTCCCCGAGGTGCTGCGGCTCTGCCGGCCGCGACGGCCGCTCTTATACCAGCGCCTGGCTCTGGTGCCCCTGGGCATCGAAGCACACCACCGTGCCCTGCGGTATCAGCTCCCAGCCGGCGTGGTCGTCGACCAGCGGCTCCGAGGCCACCAGCAGGCCACGCTGCTCGAAGCGGTGCAGGTAGAGCGTGGGCGCGCGCTTGTCGCTGGAGTAGCGGATGGCATGCACCTGTTGCCCGTCGGCCAGGGCGGCGGCAAAGCGCAGCGGGGCCTGGATGTGCAGCACCTGCATCATCGCCAGGGTCTCGTTCAGCACTTGGCTCACGGCATCCTGCACCGTCTCGCCCATCTCGATGCGGGCAATGATCAAGAGGAAGAGCAGCTCGGAATCGGTCGCGCCCTTGCGCTCGGCATAGAGGTGGTCGGGCAGGCGGGCCTCCATCGCGCGGCGCAGCTGGCCGTAGCCGCCGATCTGGCCGTTGTGCATGAAGAGCCAAGGCCCGTAGCGGAACGGGTGGCAGTTCTGCCGCGCGATGCCGGTGCCGGTGGCGGCGCGCACGTGGGCAAAGAACAAGTGGGAGCGCACATTGGCGCAGAGGGCGAGCAGGTTCTCGTCCGACCAGGCGGGCATCACCTCGCGGTAGATGCCCGGCGCCTCGCGCTCGCCGTACCAGCCGATGCCGAAGCCGTCGCCATTGGTCACGACCTTGGCCTCCTCGGCGCGCAGCGACTGCCGCACCAGCGAGTGCTGCGGCGTGCAGACCAACTCGTCCAGGAAGATCGCATCGCCCACGTAGGCCAGGAATCGGCACATGCTTGACTCGCTATGCTTGGTCCATGAAGCCCGCCCAACCCCGCCTGCAAGAACTCTCGCTCAGCGCCATCGTGGCCGGCTTCGTGGCCGTGCTGGTCGGCTTCACCAGTTCGGTGGCCATCGTATTCCAGGCCGCCCAGGCGGTGGGTGCCGATGCGCAACAGACCACCTCCTGGATCTGGGCCCTCGGCCTCGGCATGGGCCTCACCAGCCTCGGGCTCTCGCTGTGGACCAGGCTGCCGGTCAAGATCGCCTGGTCCACGCCCGGCGCTGCCCTGATCGCCGCCACGCAAGGCCTGACCCTGCCCGAGGCCGTGGGTGCCTTCCTGCTCTGCGGCGCACTGATCCTCTTGAGCGGGCTGACCGGCTGGTTCGAAAAACTGATGGACCGCATCCCCCTGGCCGTGGCCGCTGCCCTGTTGGCCGGCGTGCTGGCGCGCTTCGGGCTCGATGCGGTGAGCAGCGTCAAGACGGCGCCTCTGCTGGTGCTGCTGATGGCGGCAGCCTACCTGGCGGGCCGGCGCTGGTGGCCGCGCTATGCCGTGCCCGGCGTGCTGCTGGTGGGCATCGCGGTGGCGGCGGGGCAGGGGCGGCTGCATCTGGATGCGGTCACGGTCGAGTGGGCGATGCCGGTCTGGACCACGCCGCAATTCAGTTGGGCCGCCGCCATCGGCCTCGCCCTGCCGCTTTTCATGGTCACCATGGCCTCGCAGAACCTGCCCGGCGTGGCCGTGCAGCGTGCCTCGGGCTACCAGACGCCGGTCTCGCCCACCATCTCGGTGACAGGTCTTGCCACCTTGCTGCTCGCGCCCTTCGGCGGCTATGCCTTCAACCTCGCGGCCATCACGGCCGCCATCTGCATGGGCCGCGAGGCGCATGAAGATCCGGCACGGCGCTACTGGGCCTCGGCCATGGCCGGCGTCTTCTACATCCTGCTCGGCCTGGCCGGTGGCGCGGTGGTGGGCCTGCTGGCAGCTTTCCCCAAGGAGCTGGTGGCGGCCGTGGCCGGACTGGCTCTGCTGGGCACCATCGCAGGCGGGCTGGCCCAGGCCTTGAAGGAAGAGCAGCACCGCGATGCCGCCATCCTGACCTTCCTGGTCACGCTGTCGGGCGTCTCGATGCTGGGCATTGGCTCGGCCTTCTGGGGCGTGGTCGCCGGCACGGTTTCTCTGTTGGTGCAACACTTCCGCCGACGTGCCTGATTCATTAGAAAGATGCCCATGAAGTTGCTCTTCGTCGCCGACCCGCTGGAGTCGTTCAAGATCTACAAGGACACCACCTTCGCCATGATGCGCGAGGCCGCCCGGCGCGGCCATGAGCTCTGGGCCTGCCATCCGGCCGACCTGGTCTGGCGCTCGGGCGGCCGCGTGGTGGCGCAGGGCGCCCGGGCGATCAGCCTGACCGGCGATGCGGATCGTTGGTTCAGCGTGGTCAGCGAAGGTGAACTGGCCCTGGCCGACACCGACGCCGTGGTCATGCGCAAGGACCCGCCCTTTGACAGCGAGTACTTCTACGCCACCCATCTCTTGCAGCAGGCCGAGCGCGAAGGCGCCAAGGTCTTCAACAAGCCTGCGGCGCTGCGCGACCATCCCGAAAAGCTTTCGCTGCTGGAGTTCCCGCAGTTCAGCGCACCGACCCTGGTCACGCGCAGCGAGGCAGCAATCCGCACCTTCCACAAGGAGCATGGCGACATCATCCTGAAGCCGCTGGACGGCATGGGCGGCACCGGCATCTTCCGCGTGGGGGCCGACGGCCTCAACCTTGGCGCCATCATCGAGACGCTCAACAAGGGCGGCGCCGAGACGGTGATGGTGCAGCGCTACCTGCCAGCCATCAAGGACGGCGACAAGCGCGTGCTGGTGATCGGGGGTCAGGTCGTGCCCTTCTGCCTGGCGCGCATTCCGCAGGGCGGCGAGGTGCGCGGCAACCTGGCGGCGGGTGGCAAGGGCGTGGCCCAGCCGATCAGTGCAAGGGACCGCGAGATCGCCGAGACGCTCGGTCCCATCCTCGCCGCGCGTGGTCTGTTGCTGGTGGGCCTGGACGTGATCGGCGACAGCCTCACCGAGATCAACGTCACCAGCCCGACCTGCTTCCAGGAGATCACAGACCAGACCGGCTTCGACGTGGCCAAGATGTTCATCGACGCGCTGGAAGCCAAGATCTGATGCCCCTCGTCCAAGGTGTACCTTGGCCGGTCAACCGGCAAGCATGCCGATTGGCGCTCGCCAGCCGCGATCAAGCGCGCAGGCGCTTGATCGGTGCGGGCTCGCCCCCCCGAGGGGGCGGCGATGCGTGCCGGTTCGACCGTCACGCACATCGCCATGCCGGGCCGGCTTGGGAGCGGCCCTGCGCTCGGCCCGTCGTTCAGGGGGACTGAGATGATTTGGCGCCGGCTGCGGGCCAACCAGCTCAACGGCATCAGCGTGGCACTGGGCGTGGCTGGCGTGCAAGCCCTGGTGGCGGCGCTGTTCGGCCTGCCGGCGGGCCTGGCGGCGGTGGGCGGTGCGGTGGGTGCCAGCCTGCTGGACGTGCCCAATGCGCCGCAGCGCGTCTGGCGGCGGCTGCTGCCGTCGGCGGCCGTGGCGGCGGCGGTCACGCTGGCCGTGGGCCTGTGCCGCAGCCAGCCGGTCTTGATGACAGCGGTTGTCGCGCTGACAGCCTTCCTCACCCTGATGAGCATGGCCTGGGGCCTGCGGGCCGGGCCGCTGTCCTTCGCCGGCATCCTGGCCCTGGTGTTCGCCATGGCCTGGAGCGAGCCGGCCACGCCGGCCCATGCCTTTGCCCATGCCGGCTGGGTGCTGCTCGGCGGCCTGCTCTACACCGTCTGGGCGCAAGCGCTGGCCCGACTGCTGCAAGCGCGCTACCGCGAGCTGGCCCTGGCCACGGCGATGCGGGCCGGTGCACAGCGCCTGCGCTCGCGTGTGGCCCGCATCGCTGGCGACCCGCTGCCGGCGGGCGACAGCATCCGCCATTCGATTGCCGACGACGTGAGCCTGGCCGATGCGCTGCAGGCCGCGCGCGACCAGGTGTTCGCGGCGCGCTCCACGCCCGCGAGCCGCGTGCAGGTCGACCAACTGCTCGGCCTGATCGAGCTGCGCGACCTGCTGCTCGCCAGCCGGCTCGACGTGCACCTGCTCGGCGACGATGCGCCTGGCCTGCAGGCCCGCCGCGCGCTGGGTCAGACGCTCTTGCCGCTGGCCGAGACGCTGGAGGCGCTGGCTGATCACGCCAGCCTGGGCGGGCCGCTGCCGCAGGTCTCCGCCCATCAATGGCGTGAAGCGCTGGACCAGCGCCTGGCCGCCGTACAACTGCCTGAGGGCGACCCGCGCGAGCATCTCTTGCAGGCCCTGCAGGCCCGCCTCGGGCATCTGCTGGACGATGTGGCGGCCATGGCTGCACGGCCGCTGGAGGCGGACCGCGAACCGGCCTTCACGCCCGAGCAGCTGCAGCAGTTCGTCTCGCCCGAGGGCTGGCCACTGGCTGCCTTGAAGGCACATTTCAGCCTGCAGTCCAGCGTCTTGCGCCATGCGCTGCGGGCCTCGCTGGCCATGGCCACCGCCTATGCGCTGGGCTTGTGGCTGCCCTGGGCCGCCCATCCGCACTGGCTGGTGCTGAGCGTGGCCGTGGTCTTGCGCGGCAACCTGGAGCAGACGCTGTCGCGCCGCAACGAACGCATCATCGGCACGGTGATCGGCTGCCTGCTGGTGCTGGCCCTCGCGCACCTGCCCGCCTCGGCCCATGGCCTGCTCGCACTGGTCTTCATCGCCTCGGTCGGCGTGGCCCATGCCTATGTGAACCAGCGCTACCGCGTGGCCGCCACGGCCGCGACCCTGATGGCGCTCTTGCAGCCGCTGCTGCTCGCACCTGGCACGGCGCCGGCGGCCGGCGAGCGCCTGGCCGACACGCTGATAGGCGCGGGCCTGGCCTGGGCCTTCTGCTTCGTCCTGCCGTCGTGGGAGCGCCGCTCGCTGGAGCGCTTGTCAGCGCAGCTGAGCGGCGTGCTGGCACGGCATGCGGCCAATGTGCTGCGCTGGGCACCCACTCCCGAGCAGCAACTGGCCCAGCGCCTCAGCCGCCAGCAGGCCTACAGCGTGCTGGCCCTGTTGGCCGCAACGGCCCAGCGCACCCGCGTCGAGCCGGCCCATGTGCGACTGCCCGAGGAGCGGCTGGAGGCCGTTCTGACCCATGGTTACCGCTTGATGGCCCTGCTCGGTGCCTTGCAGCAGATGCTCAACCGCCGTGTGCAGCGCCTCGATGCCGGCCAGGCGGCACCGGCCTTGCAGCAGACGCTGAAGGCCTGCGTCACCACGCTGCGGCCGCAGGCCGGTGAGTTTGCCGTGCCTGAGGATGCACCCGAAGCGCTGGTGGATGACTGGCCCGAACACGAGGCCGCCGATCTCACGCCCTGGCTCTTGCGCCGCCTGCGCCTGTGCCGCCGCGAGGCCCGAGCGCTGATGGAAGCGCTGGCCGCCCTGCAGCGCTGAGCCGCCGCGTTTATGCTCGCCCGATCCCCTGAGCAGCAAAGGATTTGAACCATGATCACCACCCGTGCCGCCGTCGCCTGGAAAGCCGGCGCCCCCTTGACCATCGAAGAAGTGCAACTGGAGGGCCCGCGCGCCGGCGAGGTGCTGGTCGAGGTCAAGGCCACCGGCATCTGCCACACCGATGCCTTCACCTTGTCGGGCGCCGACCCGGAAGGCCTGTTCCCCGCCATCCTCGGCCATGAAGGCGCCGGCATCGTGCTGGAGGTGGGCGCCGGCGTCACCTGGCTGAAGCCCGGCGACCATGTGATCCCGCTCTATACGCCGGAATGCCGGCAGTGCAAGTTCTGCCTCTCGCGCAAGACCAATCTCTGCCAGGCGATACGACCCACGCAGGGCAAGGGCCTGATGCCGGACGGCAGCTCGCGCTTCTCCATCGGCGGCCAGCCCATCCTGCATTACATGGGCACGTCCACCTTCTCCAACCACATCGTGGTGCCAGGTATTGCCCTGGCCAAGATCCGCGAGGACGCGCCTTTCGACAAGGTCTGCTACATCGGCTGCGGCGTCACCACCGGCGTGGGCGCCGTGCTGTTCACGGCCAAGGTGGAGGCGGGTGCCACGGTGGTGGTGTTCGGCCTCGGCGGCATCGGCCTGAACGTGATCCAGGGCGCCAAGATGGTGGGCGCCGACAAGATCATCGGCGTCGACATCAACCCGGGCCGCGAGGCCATGGCGCGCCAGTTCGGCATGACGCACTTCATCAACCCGAAAAGCGTGGCCAACGTCGTTGACGAGATCGTGCAGCTGACTGACGGCGGCGCCGACTACAGCTTCGAATGCGTGGGCAACACCACGCTGATGCGCCAGGCGCTGGAATGCACGCACAAGGGCTGGGGCCGCAGCATCATCATCGGCGTGGCACCCGCCGGCGCGGAGATCAGCACGCGGCCCTTCCAGCTCGTCACCGGCCGCAAGTGGGAAGGCTCGGCCTTCGGCGGCGCGCGCGGCCGCACCGATGTGCCCAAGATCGTCGACTGGTACATGGACGGCAAGCTGAAGATCGATGAACTGATCACCCACAAGCTGCCGCTGGAGCGCATCAACGAGGGCTTCGACCTGATGCACCGGGGCGAGTCCATCCGCGCGGTGGTGGAGTTCTGATGGCGGAACTTTTGAGCGAGCACCGCTGCTTTGGCGGCGTGCAGCGCTTCCACCGGCATGAGTCGGCCGAGATCGGCCTGCCCATGCGCTTCGGCCTCTTCGTGCCGCCCGAGCCGCGTGCGCTGCTGGTGTTTCTCGCGGGCCTGACCTGCACCGAAGAGACCTTCGCCATCAAGGCCGGCGCGCAGCGCCTGGCCAGCGAGCTCGGCCTGGCGCTCTTGACGCCCGACACCAGCCCGCGCGGCGCGAATGTGCCGGGCGAGAGCGAGGCCTGGGACTTTGGCTTCGGTGCCGGGTTTTACCTTGATGCCACACAGGCGCCCTGGGCCCAGTATTGGCGCATGGAGAGCTACCTGTTGAACGAGCTGCTGCCGCAGGTGCAGGCCGAGCTGGGCCTGGATGGCGCGCGCACCGGCCTGTTCGGCCACTCGATGGGGGGGCATGGCGCGCTGACCTTGGCGCTGCGCCACCCAGGCCGCTTTGCCTCGCTGTCGGCGCTGGCGCCGATTGCCAACCCCACGCAGTGCCCCTGGGGCCGCAAGGCTTTCAGTGGCTACCTGGGTGAGGATGAGCAGGCCTGGCGTGCTCACGATGCCAGCGAGCTGATGCGAGCGCAGCAGGCCGCCCCTTATCCGGGAGGCATCCTCGTCGACCAGGGCTTGGCCGACAAGTTCCTGGCCGAGCAGTTGCTGCCGGAGTCCCTCGAGTCGGCCTGTGCCGCCGTCAGCCAGCCGCTGCGGCTCCGCCGCCATGCCGGGTACGACCATGGCTATTACTTCATCGCCAGCGTGGTTGAGGATCACCTGCGTCATCACGCACGGGAACTTCGGGCCGCGAGATGAGAGGGCTGGCCTGGATCCTCGGTGCCGCCCTGTGCGTGCCCTGTGCCCAGGCCACTGAGGAGCGGCCGGTCATCAACTGGATGGTGGCGCACTGGCCGCCGGCGATGATTTTGAAGGACGGCCGGGCGCCGCAAAGCGCGGCGGATCTGGGGGACGGCGTGGTGGATCGCATGCTGGCCGAACTGGTGCGCCGGCTGCCGCACTACGAGCATCGCTTCCAGCTCAGCACCACGCGGCGCACCTGGCATTCGATGGCGCTGGGCGAACCCTTGTGCCAGGCCTCGGCCTTTGCTTCTCTGGAACGCGAGCGGCTGGCCTACTTCACGCCGTCCGTGCTGATGCCGCCGGTGGCGTTGGTGGTGCGGCGTGAACTGGCGGCACAGCTCAGCCCGCAAGGCGCGCCGGTGGACCTGCAGCAGTTGATGGAGCGGACCGATCTGCAGGGCCGCCTCGAGTCGGCGCGCAGCTATGGCACGCAGCTCGACACCCTGGTCGGGCAGCAGATCGCGCGTGAGCCGGTGTCCAACATCGGCCAGATGGCCCAGTTGGTCAGCAAGGGGCGCGTGGACTACACGCTGGAGTACGCCGTGACGGTGGAGTACTGGCGCCGGCAAGGCCAGCTCAGCCAGCCGCTGGTGGCGCTGCCGCTGCGCGTCGGGGGCGATTGGGTGGTGGCCCAGGTTGCCTGCACGCGCAGCCCCTGGGGGCGGGAAGTGATCGCTGCCGTGGACGGCGCTGTCCGTGCGGCGGCCGCGACCCGCAGCTACCGGGATCTGGTGTTCAGCTGGCAGCTCGGGCCGGTCAGCGAAGCCGATCGCCAGCGGGTGGACCAGTTCTTCAACGAGCGCATGCAGCATGTCCAGGTGAAATGAACGACGGCCCCGCAGGGCCGTCGTCGATCAAGGGCCTGCTCGGGCCTTACTTGAAATCACCGGCAAACACCAACTGGAAGTTCTCCAGCTTGAAGTTCTTGCGCAGCGCGGCGTTCACCGCCTCGGGCGTCAGCTGCGCGACCTGGTCCAGCAGCTGCTGGCGGCGCGTCATCTTGCGATCCAGCTGCAGGTCGCGAGCCAGCATGCCGGCCAGCGCGGCGTCCTGGGCCAGCTGCAAGCGGGTTTCGCTGAGCAGGGCCTGGCGGCCGTCGGCCACTTCCTCTGCGCTGAAACCCTGGGCCAGGGCGCGCGCCACTTCCTCGCGCAGCGCCGCCTCGACCTTGGCGCGGTTCTGTGGCGCAAAGATGGCGTAGAGGTACCAGCTCGAGTCAGCGTCCAGCGGATGCAGGTTCACGCCCGTGCCCACGCCGTAGGACAGGCCCTCCTTCTCACGGATGCGCAGCCACAGGCGCGAGCTCATGCCGCCGCCGAGCAGGTGGTTGGCCAGCTTGAGCGCGGCGTTGTCGGGGTGGTCGTCCTTGATGGGCATCGGCAGCAGGCCGAACAGCATGGCGTTCTGCTTCTCGGGCGTGGCGATCTTCTGCAGCTGGCCAGGCTTGGTGGAGGCGGTGTCGGCAATGCGCTGGTAGGCGACCGGTGCCTTCCAGTCTCCGAGGGCCTGGGCAGCGGCGGCCTGCACGGCGCTGGCATCGAAGTCGCCGACCAGGGCCAGCTGGGCCGAGCCGGCGCCATACAGGCGGCTGTGGAAAGCCTTCACAGCCGCCAGCTTGACGGCCTTCAGGTCGGCTTCCTGCTCGGCGAAGTTGCGGGCATGGCGGGCGTCGCCGCGCGGATGATCGTTGAGCGCTGCCGAGGCAACGACCGGTGCCAGCGCCTGCGGTTCATCCTTCTGCGACTGGATGCCGGTCAGGCCCTGGGCCCGCAGTTCCTCCAGCGCCGCCGCCTCGAAGCGCGGCTGGCGCAGGACTTCGGCGATCAGGGCGAGGGCGGCGACCGCGTGCTCACGCTTGGTGCTCCAGCTGACTTGCACCTGGTCTGGCCGCTGGGCGGCAATCGTCAGGTCGATCTTGAGCGCCTCCAGCGCGTCCTTCAGCTGCTCGCGGTTGCGTTTGACCGTGCCCATCTTCAGCATGGCAGCGGTCAGCTCGGCCACGCTTTGCTGGCCTTGCAGGCTCTGGGCCGTGCCCAGGTGCAGGGTCAGCGTGCCCCGCACGGCCTCGCCGCGTGTGGGCTTGGGCAGCAGGGCCAGGGCCAGGCCGTTTTTCAAACGGCTGGCCTGGGTGGCGCGCTCGATGTTGGCCGGCGTGGCGTCGAAGGCTGCGACCTCGGCAACGGCGGCTTGCGGCTTGAAGGTGGCCATCTCCTTGTCCAGCTCGACGAAGGCGGGCTTGGGCGCGCGCTGCGGCTTGTCGGTCGGGATGTACTGGGCCAGGGTGCGGTTGCTGCGCAGGAAGCGCTCGGTGGCCACGCGCTGCACGTCTTCGAGCTTGATGGCCTTGACGCGGTCACGCAGCAGGAAGAACAAGCGCCAGTCGCCTTGCGAGATGAACTCCGACAGCGTCACGCCCACGGCCTCCGGGCTGGTGAAGCGCTTCTCCCAGCTGTTGAGCCAGCGGGTGCGCGCACGCTCCAGCTCGGCCGCGGTCACGGGCTTGGCGGTGAAGCCTTCGACCACGGCCAGCAGCTCCTTGTTGAGCGCGTCCTGCGAGGCCTTGGGTGCCAGCTCGGCCATCAGCATGGTGAAACCGGGCTCGGCGAGCGCGAGGCCGAAATGGCCGACGGACGAGGCCAGCTTGGTCTGCTCCACGAGGCGCTTGTGCAGGCGGCCACCAGGCGCTTCGGACAGCACCAGCTGCAGGAGCTCGATGGCGGCGTAGTCGGGGTGGGGGCCGGCCGGCACGTGATAGGCCGCCAGCGATTGCGCCGTGCCGCCGACGCGGCGTATGGTGACCAGCGATTCACCGTCCTGCACCGGGTCGATGGTGTAGGTGGGCTTGCGCGGCTGCGTGGACGCGGGAAGGGGGCCGAAGCTCTGTTCCACCCAGTCCAGCACCTTGGTCGTGTCGAACTTGCCGGAGACGATCAGGGTGGCGTTGTCCGGCTGGTAGTAGGTCTTGTAGAAGGCCTGCAGGCGGCCGATGTCGACGTTCTCCACGTCGGCGCGCGCGCCAATCGTGTCCTTGCCGTAGTTGTGCCACTGGTACATGGCGGCCAGGGCACGCTGCGAGGTGACGTTGCCCGGGTCGTTCTCGCCCATCTCCATCTCGTTGCGCACCACGGTCATCTCGGTGTCGAGGTGGGCCTTGGCGATGAAGCTGTTGACCATGGCATCGGCCTGCCAGTCGAGGTACCACTTCAGGTTGTCCTCGTTGGCGGCAAAGGCGGCGAAGTAGTTGGTGCGATCGAACCAGGTCGAGCCATTGGCCTGCAGGCCGCGCTTGGTGAACTCGCCCCAGGGCTCCCTGTACTTGGGGCTGCCCTTGAAGATCAGGTGCTCCAGCAAGTGGGCCATGCCCGTCTCGCCGTAGTTCTCGTGTTTGGAGCCCACGCGGTAGGTCACGTTGACCGTGGTGCTGGGCTTGCTATCGTCCGGCGCCAGCAGGATCTGCAGGCCGTTCTTCAGCCGGTACTCGGTGATGCCCTCGACCGTGGTGACCGGTTTCAGGCTGTGAGCGCTGAGCGCGCCCGAGAGGCCCGCCAGGCTGAGCGCCAGCGCGAGCTTTTTCATCGTTGTCTTGTTCATGGTGTCTCCATCCTCTTGGACTTTTTGCCCCCGTCGCCCGGGGCGCACAGTCTAAGGTGCGGGATGGAGCGCGAACTCAGGCCTTGATGCCGGGCAGCAGCTCGAGTTTGGCGGCCTGGTTCTGCTGGTACAGCGAGACGGCCTTGAGCGCGGCCTGCTGCTGAATGGAGCCCTGGGCCGAGGTGCTGCTCTCGGCGGCGAGGTCGGCGTCGACGCGGCGGCTGCGCGTCGCGGCCAGCGATTCGTAGCTGACCGACAGACCGCTGACGGCCGCCTCCAGCCCCGACTGCGCTGCGCCAATGCTGGCCTGCTGGTCGCTCACCTGGGCCAAGGCCTTGTCGATGCGGTCGATGGCGTCGCGAGCGCCGTCCTGGCTGGTCACCGTGGTGGTGTCGAGTCCGAGGCCCTGGGCCGACACATCACCGAGGTTCAGCTGCAGGCTCTGGCCTTCGCCGGTCTGGATAGCGGCGCCGAAGCTGCCATCGAGCAGCGGCCGGCCGTTGTAGCGCGTGCCGGTGGCCTGCTGGTTCAGCGTTTCGCTGAGCTTGGCGTATTCGGTTTCTATGGCCGTGCGGTCGCTGACCGTGAGGCCGGCATCGGCGGCCTGAAGGGCCAGGTCGCGCATGCGCTGCAGGGCGGCATTGACCTGACCGAGCGAGCCGCTGGCGGTATCGGTGAGCGAAAGGGCATCGCTGACATTGCGGCGCAGCTGGCTGGAGTAGCTCAGCTGGGCGGCCAGGCGCACGGCAATGGCTGCGCCGGCCGCGTCGTCGGCGGCCGTGTTGATGCGCTTGCCACTCGCTATCCGTTGGTTGGCTCGGTCTTGGGTACGGCTGGCTTGATCGAGTTGGCGCGCGTTGATTTCGATGCCATTGGCCATCGCAGGTTCCTCGTCAGGAAATCGCTCGCTAGGGCGAAGCATAGGCCGCTGGGGAGGCGCTGTCGAGGCATCAGGGACAATCCCGGGTATGAACCCCCTTGCCTGCGTGACCGGACGCAACTGATATGGCCGTCCTTTCCATCTCCAATGCCCACCTCGCCTTCGGCCACGTGGCCCTGCTCGATGGGGCGAATTTCGCCCTGGAAACCGGCGAGCGCGTCGGCCTGATCGGCCGCAACGGCACGGGCAAGAGCTCGCTTTTGAAGATCCTGGCCGGCATCGACAAGCTGGACGACGGCCTCTTGCAGCTGCAGCAGGGCCTGACCAGCGTCTATGTGCCGCAAGAGCCCGACCTGCGCCCCGAGGCGACCATCTTCGAGGTGGTCAGCGAGGGCGTGGCCGAGGCCAAGGCCCTGCGCGAGCGCTACGAGCGGCATGACGAGAACGACGACCTGGCCTGGGTGCAGGAGCGCATCGAGCACATCGGCGCCTGGAACTGGGAGCAGCGGGTCGACGAGACCCTGCACCGCCTGGGCCTGGACGGCGAGCGCATCGTGGGCTCGCTCTCCGGCGGCCTGAAGAAGCGCGTGGCCCTCGGCCGCGCCCTGGTGGCCCAGCCCGACGTGCTGCTGCTGGACGAGCCGACCAACCACCTGGACCTGGACGCGATCAGTTGGCTGGAAGGCCTCTTGAACGACTTCAAGGGCTCGCTGCTCCTGATCACCCACGACCGGGCTTTCCTGGACAACGTGGCCAACCGCATCGTCGAGCTGGACCGTGGCCAGTTGCGTGGCTACCCGGGCAACTTCGCCGCCTTCCAGGCCGCCAAGCAGTATGAGCTGGAGAACGAGGCCCTGGCCAACGCCCGCTTCGACAAGCTGCTGGCCCAGGAAGAGGTGTGGATACGCAAGGGCGTCGAGGCCCGCCGCACCCGCAGCGTGGCGCGCATCCAGCGCCTCGAAGCCATGCGCCTCGCCCATGCGGCTCGGCGCGATGTGCAGGGCAAGGTGCGGCTTGATATCGACACCGGCCAGAGCAGCGGCAAGATCGTTGCGGAGCTGGAGAACGTCAGCAAGCGCTATGGCGACCGGACCATCGTCAACGACTTCACCGCCACCATCCTGCGCGGCGACAAGGTCGGGCTGGTCGGTGCCAACGGCGCCGGCAAGACCACGCTCCTGAAGCTGATCCTTGGCGAGTTGCAGCCGGACTCGGGCGCGGTGCGCCAGGGCTCGCGCATGACGGTCGCCTATTTCGACCAGATGCGCGACACGCTGAACCTCGATGCCACGCTGGCCGACACCATCAGCCCCGGCAGCGAGTGGATCGAGATCGGCAGCCAGAAGAAGCATGTGAAGAGCTACCTCGGCGACTTCCTGTTCTCGCCGGCACGGGCCAATTCGCCGGTGCGCAGCCTCTCCGGCGGCGAGCGCAACCGCCTCTTGCTGGCGCGCCTGTTCGCCCGCCCGGCCAATGTGCTGGTGCTGGACGAGCCGACCAACGACCTCGACATCGAGACGCTGGAGCTGCTGGAAGAGCTGCTGGCCGACTACGACGGGACGGTCTTCCTGGTCAGCCATGACCGCCGCTTCCTGGACAACGTCGTCACCTCCACCATCGTCAACGAGGGCGAGGGCCGCTGGCGCGAGTACGAGGGCAGCGTGCAGGACTGGCTGATCCAGAGCAAGCGCGCGGCCGCACTGCAGGCCAAGCAGGCCGCCGCTGCACCGGCGCCCGCACCGGCCCCTGCGCCGGCCCCGGCACCGGTGGTGGCCTCCCCCAAGCGCAAGCTCAGCTACAAGGAGCAGCGCGAGCTGGACGAGATGCCCGAGCGCATCGCCGCGCTGGAGGCCGAGCAGGCGGTCTTGAATGGCCTGCTCAACGGCGCCGAGCTCTACACCCAGGGCGCTGCCCGCATCGCTGAAGTGACCGAGCGTGCGGCCGCCATCGACGGCGAGCTGTTGCTGCTGATGGAGCGCTGGGAGGCGCTGGACGCCCGCTGATTCAGGCCTTGTTCAGCTGGCTGGCCGGGATCAAGCTGCCCTGGCCGCGCAGCTGCACCACCAGCTCGCCGTGGCGTATCACCACGTACTCGATGGTGGCGGTCTTGCCGCCATGGCTGACCCGGTCGCCGGGTTTCAGCGCCGGCTGCATGGGCGGCAGCACGATGGGGCGCGGCGCGGCGGCCTTGGGCGCGGCCGGCGCCTTCATCACCTGCATCATGCGGGCGTGCAGCTCGGGGCGCTCCTCGGCCATGCTGTCGAGCGACTTGCGCAGGGTGTCGCGCAGATCGGCGGCGGTGAAGGGCTTCTTCAGCACGAAGCGGGCGCCGGCCTCGGCAGCCCGGGCCTGCAGCTCGGGCGTGATCTCGAAGCTTAGCAGCGCCAGGCGGCAGCCCGGCTGCACCGTCAGCAGTTGCTGGTGCAGGCCGAAGGCATCGAGCTCGGCCTTGGGGAAGCTGTCGCTGATCAGCACATCGGGCCTGAACTCCCGGCCCTGGCTGAGCGCGCTGGCGCTGTCGCCGCAGCAGCGGATGCTGTCGGCCGGAAAACCGTAGCCCTCGAGCAGCTGACGGGCAAAGGTCTGGACACCGGGCAGGGGGTCGACGATCAGGAATCGAAGCGGGCTGGGGCTGCTCATGACGGGCTTGGCAAGGCCGGTTGGACGGACAGTGATACTAGCGGCCCCATCCCCTTTGCGAACACGACCGTGACCTCATCGCGATCACTTTTTTGCACTTCTCCCGCCTTCCTGTTGGTGCTGCTGACGGGCGTCGCACAAGCGGCCGAACCTGCGCCGCTGTGGGAGGCCGGGCTGCTCGGCTTCACGGCCAGCCAGAACGCCTATCCTGGCGCCAGTGAGCGCACGCAGAAGACCTTGGTCCTGCCCTGGCTCATCTACCGGGGGCCGGTCTTGCGGGCCGACCGTGGCAGTGTGGGCCTGCGGGCCGTCAAGACGCCCGAGTTCGAACTGGACATCGGTTTTGCGGCGGCGCTCGGGGCGAGTTCCGAACGGGTGAAGGCTCGCAGCGGCATGCCGGACCTCGGCCTGCTGCTCGAGGCCGGCCCCAAGCTGCGCTGGAACCTGGCCGCCGAGGGGGCGCAGCGCTGGCGCCTGGAGCTGCCCTTGCGTGCCGTGTTCGACGCCTCGGACTCGATGAAGATGCGCGGCTGGTCGCTGGAGCCCGCCCTGCAGCTGGAGCAGCGCGGCGAGACCTGGATGAGCGCCTGGAGCCTGGGGCCCTTGCTCGGCACCCGCCACCTGAGCGACACCTTCTACGGCGTGGCGCCGGCCTATGCGACGGCCAACCGGCCCGCCTACGAAGCCCGTGCCGGCCTGATCGCCTGGCGCGCCAATCTCTCGGTCTCGCGCCCGCTGGCGCCCGACTGGCGGCTGTTTGGTTTTGCCCGCCTGGAAAGCCTGGCCGGCGCAGCCAACCGGGCCAGCCCGCTGGTGCAGCGGCAGAGCGGCGCGAGCGTGGGCATCGGCCTGTCCTGGAGCGGCTGGCGTTCGGAGCGGGCTGCGGCTGACTGAGGTCTGGCCGGGAGCGATGCTTAGGGCTGCTGCCGCAGCTGCTGCAAGAGCCTCCAGAAGCGTGCGTCCTGGGCCGTGGCGAAGTTGATGCGCATGGCGGTGCCAGCGCGGCGCGTGGCGCTGAAGAGCAAGCCCGGCGCGATCAGCCAGCCCAGGTCCAGGAGGCGCTGCGCGAGGCGTTCGGTGTCCACGCCTACGTCGACCCAGCCGAACAGGCCTTGCGGCGGCGTGATGAACTGGCAACCTGCTTCCAGCGCCAGGCGCACGGCGCGCTGGCGCGCGGCATCGAGCCGGGTGTTGACGCGCTCGGCATGGCGGCGCAGCTGCCCCTGTTCCAGGCACAGGGCCACGGCGCGCTCCAGCAAGGGGCTGGTGGTCAGCGTGGACAGCAGCTTCAAGGTGGTGAGCTTCTCGATGCGCTCGGCGCTGCCGGCCAGGTAGCCCACGCGCCAGGCCGGCGTGAGGATCTTCGAGAAACCCGAGACATAGAGCGTGCGCTTGAGCCCGTCCAGCGCCGAGAGCCGCGGCGCGTGGTTGGGCGCCATGAAGGCATAGGTGTCGTCCTCGACGATCAGGAAGTCATGCGCTTCCGCGAGCTTGAGGATCTGGTGCGCGGCCGCGAGGCTCAGCGTCTGGCCGGTCGGGTTGTGCAGCACCGAGACGGTGACGTACATGCGGGGCCGGTGCTCGGCGATC
Organism: Pelomonas sp. V22; assembly: GCF_030014915.1. Lineage (GTDB taxonomy): Bacteria > Pseudomonadota > Gammaproteobacteria > Burkholderiales > Burkholderiaceae_C > JAUASW01. Next base: position 204,562 of record NZ_JAGIXS010000004.1, on the reverse strand, counting down.
AGGCGCTCCATCACGGCGAGGTCGGGCCCGTCGGCGCCGCGCGGCACCGGCAGCAGGCGCATGCCGGCCTGGGTGAGCCGCGCGTATTCGATGGCCCAGCCAGGGTCGTCCACCAGCACGGCGTCGCCCGGTTGCAGGAGGCCGCGCGTGATCAGGTCCAGCGCGTGGGTGGCGCCCACGGTGGTCAGCACCTGGGCCGGCGTGGCGGCAATGCCGAGGTCGCTGACGAAGCGCTGGGCCAACACCTCGCGCAGCCGTGCATCGCCGCCGGGCTCGCCGTACTGCAACACCAGGGCGTCGGCACTCTGGCTCAGCACCTTGCGCAGGGCGCTTTGCAGCATCGGCAGGTCCAGCCAGTCGGCGGGCAGGGTGCCGAGGCCGGGCGAGGTGGCGGCCTCGGCCTGGAACATGCCGCGTATCAGGGCGGTGGCGTCGAAAGGGCGGTCCGCCGGGGCGGCGGCGGGCGCGGCGCGGGCGGCCGGCTTGGGCCGCGAGGCGGCCTCGCGCACGAAGAAACCGCGCTGCTTGCGGGCCTCGAGCAGGCCGGCAGCCAGCAGCTGGTCGTAGGCCGCCACCACGGTGTAGGGGCTCACGCCGTGATGCTGGGCGCAGTCGCGCACCGAGGGCAAGCGGGCGCCGGGCAGCAGCAGGCGCTGCTGGATGCGCTCCGCGAAACGCTGCGCCAGTTGCTGGGCCAGCGGCACGCTGGAGCCTCGGGTCAGGCTGTCGCGCGGGGTGCTTGTGCTGGTGTTCATGCCAATACAGATCCGTAGGATGTCTGGTCGAGTGTATTGGTTCTGTACTGGTCGGACGGCTAGACTGATCCCTCATGAACCAAGCGAAACCGGCCGATCGATTGCTGGGCATCCTCGGCGGCATGAGCTGGGAGTCGACCTCCCACCTCTACCAGCTGCTGAACCGCGGCGTGGCCGCTCGCCGGGGTGGCCTGCACAGCGCCAACCTGGTGATGCGCAGCGTGGACTTCGAGACCATCGCCGCCCTGCAGCGCAGCGACGACTGGGCGCAGGCCGGCCAGATCCTCGGCGAAGCAGGCGCGGGCCTGAAGGCGGCCGGCGCCACGGCCCTGCTGATCGCCGCCAACACCATGCACAAGGTGGCGGACGAGGTCGAGCGCCTGAGCGGCCTGCCGCTGATCCACATCGTCGACGCGACGGCCGAGGCGCTGAAGAAGGCCGGCGTGCGCCGCGCCGGCCTGCTGGCCACGCGCTACACGATGGAGGGTGATTTCTACCGCGAACGCATGCGCGAGCGCCATGGCATCGAGGTCCTCACGCCGGGTGAGACGACCCGTGCGGAGGTCCATCGCGTGATCTATGAAGAGCTGTGCCGGGGCCAGATCTGCGAGCCCTCGCACCAGTTCCACCGCCGCGCCATCGCCGAACTGGCGGGCGCGGGTGCCGAAGCCGTGATCCTCGGCTGCACCGAACTCTGCCTCTTGCTGGACACCCAGCGCGACGGCGACATCCTGCCGCTTTTTGATGGCACGGCCCTGCATGCGCAGGCCGCCATCGACTGGCTTACCTATGATTCCCAGGGCTGACCCTTGCAGCCGCCAACCGAGAGCCCCATGAGCACTGTCTGGACCCAAGCGCGCCGCGCCGCGCGCATGAACCCTTCCATCATTCGCGAGATCCTCAAGGTCACCGAGAAGCCCGGCATCCTGTCGATGGCTGGCGGCCTGCCCTCGGCCGACACCTTCCCCGTCGAGGCGCTGAAGGCGGCCTGCGACGAAGTGCTGAGCAAGAACGCCAAGGAGGCGCTGCAATACGCCGCCAGCGAGGGCTTTGCGCCGCTGCGCGAATGGGTGGCACAGCGCGTGTCGGCCCTTGGCATGAAGGTGGATCCGGACCAGGTCCTTATCACCAGCGGCTCGCAGCAGGGCCTGGACCTGGTCGGCAAGATCCTCTGCGACCAGGGCGCGCCGGTCGCCGTCGAGACGCCCACTTACCTCGGCGCGTTGCAGGCCTTCACGCCCTACGAGCCCATCTTCGCCAGCCTGGAGAGCGATGAAGAAGGCGTGCGCCCCGAGGCCTTCGGCCGCCTGGCCCACGATGCGCCGGGCACGCGCTTCGCCTACCTGCTGCCCAATTACCAGAACCCCACCGGTCGCGTGATGAGCCTTGAGCGCCGGCAGGCCGTGGTGGCGGCGGCCAAGGCGGCCGGCGTGCCCATCGTCGAAGACAACCCCTACGGCGACCTGTGGTTCGACGAGGCACCGCCGCCGGCCCTGTCCTCGCTGTGGCCGGAAGGCTCGATCTACCTGGGCTCCTTCTCCAAGGTGCTGACGCCGGGCTTCCGCCTGGGCTACATCATTGCGCCCAAGGAGCTGTACCCGAAGCTGCTGCAGGCCAAGCAGGCGGCCGACCTGCACACGCCGGGCTTCAACCAGCGCGTGGTGCACGAGGTCATCAAGAACGGCTTCCTGGACCAGCATGTGCCCAGCATTCGTGCCCGCTACAAGGCCAACCGCGACGCCATGGCCGAAGGCCTGAAGAAGCACCTGCCGGCCGGCTGCGAATGGCTGCAGCCCCAGGGCGGCATGTTCTTCTGGATCCGCCTGCCCGAGGGCTTCGATGCGATGGCGCTGCTGCCGCAGGCCGTGGATGCCGGCATCGCCTATGTGCCTGGCGCGGCGTTCTACGCCAGCAACCCCGACCTGCGCACGCTGCGCCTGTCCTTCGTGACGCTGACGCCGGACCTGATCGCTGATGGCATCGCCATCCTCGGCAAGGTGCTGCGCGAGGCGCTGGCTGTGGTGGAAGAGCCGACGCCCTGATGGACGTTCGGATGGAAGCCTTGCAGGCAGAGGGCTGGCGCGTCGATCGGGCGTGGAGCGAGGCTGATTTCGAGCGAATCCATGCCTTCCTCAGCCGCTCCTACTGGAGCGAGGGCATTCCGCGCGAGACGCTCGCACGGGCCATGCGTGGCTCGCTCAACTTCGTGCTGCGCGATGCCGAGGGGTGCTTGCAGGGCTATGCCCGCGTCATCACGGACCAGGCCACGTTCGCCTACCTCTGCGATGTGTTCGTCGAGGAAGCGCAGCGCGGGCGCGGCCTCGGCGACTGGCTGATCCAGCAGATCATGGCCGCGCCCGAGCTGCAAGGCCTGCGCCGCTTCTCGCTGTTCACCCGCGATGCCCATGGCCTCTATGAACGCCATGGCTTCAAGCCGCTGGCCACGCCGGACCGGGGCATGGAGATCACCCGTCCCGGCCTCTACCTCCAAGCTAAAAAGCCATGAGTCTTCTGCGCCGTTTTGTCCAAGTCGATGTCTTCACCGCCGAGGCCCTGAAGGGCAATGCGCTGGCCGTGGTGGTGGATGGCGGCGGCCTGAGCGATGCCGAGATGGCGGCGTTCGCGCGCTGGACCAATCTTTCGGAAACGACCTTCCTCCTGCCGCCCACGGATGCTGCTGCCGACTATCGCGTGCGCATCTTCACGCCGGGCGGCGAGCTGCCGTTTGCCGGCCATCCGACGCTGGGCTCAGCCCACGCCTGGCTGGCCAGCGGCGGCGACCCGAAGAAGCCGGGCGAGGTGGTGCAGCAATGCGAGATCGGCCTGGTGCGCGTCAAGCGCTCGGGTCAGCGCCTGGCCTTTGCGGCGCCGCCGCTGCGCCGCTCGGGCCCGGTGGAGCCGGCGCTGCGCGAGCAGGCCTTGCGTTCGCTGGGTATTGCCGAGGCGGAGCTGCTGGACCTGGTCTGGGTCGACAACGGCCCGCAGTGGATGGTGGCGCGGCTGCAGAGCGCCGAGGCCGTGCTGGCCCTGAAGCCCGACTTCGTGGCGATGAAGGGCCTGAAGCTCGGCGCGGTTGGTGCCTACCCGGCCGGCTCGGCCCTGCAGTTCGAGGTGCGAGCCTTCGTGCCCGGCCTCGGCGTGCCCGAGGACCCGGTCACCGGCAGCCTCAACGCCGGCATCGCCCTGTGGCTGATGCAGGCCGGCCATGCCGGCGAGGCCTATGTGGCCGGGCAGGGCAAGGCCCTGGGCCGCGATGGCCGCGTGCATGTCTCGCGCGATGCCGAGGCCACCTGGATAGGTGGCGACGTGACGCCCTTGATCCATGGCCAGGTCCGGCTGTAGGCCGGCTCTAGGGTTTTCCTGATCACCCCTGGGTTAACACGGGGCTTCCTCTCTGTCGCGCCGCTTTGGCGGTGCGCTCTGCGCCCACTCGGATAACAAATGGTTTGGCGGAGCCGTGCATGAAGTCATGCCGCCTATCGCCCACTTCTCCTACCTTCCGGGCCGCGAGTCGCATGCAGCGGCCGCGTACCGATACAGATCGTTGGAGGAGAAGGAAACCATGGCTACGAAAGACTATCGCCCCGCCTCATGGCGGACCCGGCTGGCGCTGTGCGCGCTGTCCACGGCGGCATCACTCGCTTGCGCCGCCGAGAAGAACCCCAGCATCCGCTTCAAGCGCGGCAGCTTCGACCCACTGACCAACAGCGCCCGCACGGCCAGCAACCTCGGCGAGGCCGGTGTCTACCTGGTGCAGTTCCAGTCGCGCCCGGGTCAGGCCGAGCATCAGCGGCTCAAAGCCCTGGGCGGCAAGGTGCACCACTACGTGCCGGACAACGCCCTGGTGGTGCGCTTTCCGGCCGGCGCGAGTCTGCAGGCGGCCAGCCTCGCTGGCGTGCGCTGGGTCGGCCCGCTGACCGCCGAGGACCGCCTGGCGAGCAGCCTGCAGGAGAGCGGCAAGCGCAAGACGCTGGCGGCCGGCGCGGCGGCCGGGGGCGAGGCCAAGCGCTACAGCATCCTGCTGTTCGAGCGTGACGAGGCCAGCCGCAAGGCCGTGGCCCAGCGCATCCGCGAGCTCGGTGGCCAGGTGCACATGGCCGGCCCACGGGGCCGCCTGCTGGACGCGACGCTGACACCCAGCGCCATGCGCCAGCTGGCCTTGGCCTCCGAGGTGCAGTTCATCGAGCCTTGGTCGGCCCCGAGTTCCGATGAGGTGCTGTACCGCGACCTCGGCGGCGCCAATGTCGTCGAGACCGAGTCCGTTGCTCATTACAAGGGCGAGGGTGTGAACGGCGAGGTGATGGACGGCGGCTTCTTCACCACCCACCAGGAATTTCTGGCCCGTCCGCCGCGCCTGCACGGCACGAACGGCAGCGACACCTCGCATGGCACGGCGGTCGGCAGCATCGTCTTCGCCAGCGGCGTGAACACGGCGGCGCGCGGCATCCTGCCGATGGGCAACGCCATCTTCGCGGCCTATCCGCAGCTGGCCTCGGGCGGGCGTTACGCCCACACGCAGGAGCTGGTCAACCCCACGGGCCCCTACCGCGCGGTCTTCCAGACCAACAGCTGGGGCTCGGCCCTGACGACGGAATACACCGCGATCAGTGCCGACATGGACGACATGATCTTCGACCTGGACCTGCTGCTCACGCAGTCGCAGAGCAATGACGGCACGCGCAATTCGCGCCCGCAGGCCTGGGCCAAGAACGTGGTCTCGATCGGCGGCGTGCGGGGCTACGGCACGGCCAGCAAGGCAGACGACTGCTGGTGCGGCAGCCCGGGCACCGGTGGCAGCATCGGCCCGGCGTCGGACGGCCGCGTCAAACCCGACCTCTCGCACATCTACGACGCCAAGAACCTCGCGCTGAATACCTCGGCCACCGGCTACACCTCGATGAACGGCACCAGCTTCAGCACCCCGGCCGTCGGCGGCCTGTTCGGCCTGCTGTTCCAGATGTGGGCCGATGGCGTGTTCGACGGCGGCCCCGGCAGGAACCGCGACGTGTTTGACAGCCGTCCCCATGCCGCCACGGCCAAGGCGCTGATGATCAACATGGCCTCGCAATACACCTTCAGCGGCGCCGCGCATGACCTGACCCGCGTCCACCAGGGCTGGGGCTTTGCCGACGTCGGCAACGTCTACCGCGTGGCCCAGGCGGCGAACTGGCGGCTGCCTATCCTGATCGACGAAAGCGCGCCCATCACGCAGGGCCAGAGCCACAGCTATGCCGTCGACGTCTCGGGCAGCGAACCGCTGAAAGTGACCCTGGTCTACCGCGACCCGGCCGGCTCGCCGGCGGCGGCCGTCGACCGGGTCAACGATCTGTCGCTGAAGCTGACCAGCCCGAACGGCACGATCTACTGGGGCAACAACGGCCTGCTGGAAGGCAACTGGAGCACGGCCGGCGGCGCAGCCAATACGGTGGACACGGTGGAGAACGTGTTCATCCAGAACGCCCAGGTGGGGCGCTGGACGGTCGAGGTTGTGGCCACCGAGGTGGTGCAGGACGGCCACGTGGCCACGCCGGCGCTCGATGCCGTCTATGCCCTGGTGGGCACGCGCGGCTTGGGCAGCGGCCTGCCGAGCGTCAGTGCCGTGACTTCGGTGCCCACGGCTTCCGAAGCGGGCCTGGTGCCGGGTGCCATCACCCTGAGCCGCAGCGGCGCGACCACGGCGTCGCTGACGGTGCGCTACTCGGTCAGCGGCACGGCCACGGCCGGCAGCGACTACCAGGCGCTCACCGGCACGGCCGTCATCCCGGCGGGCAGCGCCTCGGTGGTCGTGCCCGTCCAGCCCATCGACGACACGCTGGTCGAGTCGGCCGAGTCCGTCGTGCTGACGCTGACGGCCGGCACCGACTACCAGATCAGCGGCGGCAGCGCGACGGTGAGCATCAGCAGCGACGACCAGGCACCGGTGCCCCCCACCGTCTCGGCCGTGGCCACCACGGCCGTGGCGCGCGAGGCCGGCCTGGTGCCGGGCGTGGTGACCGTCAGTCGCAGTGGCGCGACGACGGCGGCGCTGAGCGTTGCCTACACGGTGTCGGGCACGGCTGCGGCCGGCAGCGACTACCAGGCGCTCAGCGGCACGCTCACCATTCCGGCCGGCAGCAGCAGCGCGACGATCACGGTCACGCCGATCAACGACACGCTGGTCGAACCCGACGAAACGGTGCAGGTGACGCTGAGCCCCGCCAGCGCCTACATGGTGGGCGGCAGTGCGGCCACGGTGACCGTGGTCAGCGATGACGTGGCGCCGCTGCCCAGCATCAGCGTGGTGGCCAGCACGCCGACGGCGCGCGAGGCCGGGCCGGTCAACGGCCAGTTCACCATCAGCCGCAGTGGTGCCACCACGGCCGCGCTGACGGTGAACTACAGCGTGTCGGGCACGGCGACCTCGGGCAGCGACTACACGGCCTTGTCCGGCAGCGTGACCCTTGCTGCGGGCGCGAGCTCGGCGGTGGTCAACGTGGTGCCGATCAACGACACGGCGGTGGAGCCCGATGAGACCGTGGTGCTGACCCTCTCGGCGAGCAGCAGCTACAGCGGCGGGGGCAGCAGCGGCACGGTGAGCATCGTCAGCGACGACGTGGCCAATCCGGTGCAGCAACTGAAGGCCAACCGCGTGTTCGACAACAAGAACAACAAGGCCTACACCAGCGGCGACCCGCTCAACGACATCAACAGCACGGCCGAGGAGAAGAAGCTCGAGGTCGAATCGGGCAGCAGCTCCTGGTGGGAGATCGAGTACGCCAATGCTGTGAGCGGCTTCGCGCCGCGCAGTGCGGTCGTCGCGCTGGAGCATCGCGCGGAAGCGGGCTGGTCCGGCACGTTCACGCTGCAGCTGATGAACGGCAGCACCGTGCTGGGCAGCCGCACGGTGACGGCGAGCAGCAGCAAGCAGCGCCTCGACTGGGACGTCAGCAGCCTGCTGAACACCGAGGCCAAGCTGAACGCTGCCAAGATCCGCGCCATCAATCAGGGCAATGGCAAGAAGGTCTGGCTCAGCTACAGCCTGTTGAGCGCGCAGTAGGCTGGCGTCTTACAGGGTGGCACCCGTGGATCCGGCTTTGCCGGTCCACTGGGTGCGCCCCCTTGAGGGGGGAAGCGCGTAAGCGCCTCGGGGGTGGGCCTACTTCTCAGCCTGGAACGTGTCGTGGCAGGCCTTGCAGGTCTTGCCGACGGCGCCGACGGCCGCCTTGATCTGGGCGAGGTCGCCGCTCTTGCCGGCCGCTTCCAGCTTGGGGATCTCGGCCTGGAAGGCGTCGGCCGCTTCCTTGAACTTGCCGGCCTCGCTCCAGACCTCGGGCTTGGCGCGGTGCGGCAGGCCCTTGTCGGTACCCGGCCCGAAGGAGTTGAACGGCAGCTTGGACAGCATGGCCACCAGCTGCGCGTTGTCGGCCGCCACGCTGGCGTCGAAGGGAATGCGGCCCTGGGCCATGCCGCCAAGGCGGCCGAAGTGCGAGCCCAGCAGCGTCATTACCGACTGGCGGTACTTGATGGCTTGCTCGGGGCGAGCTTGGGGCTGGGCCTGGCTGGACAGGGCGACGCACAGCGGCAGTGCTGCGCATGCGGCGATCATCAGTTGACGCTTCATCTGTGGATCCTTTGCGGCTAGGTGGGCGGGGAGCTGCGGCCAGTCGGGCGCTGCCCGCGCGAGTGTATGGAATTTGCAGCCGCAGCATGCTGGGGTATCGTTGCCGCCTTGTTGCTGAAGCTGATCAGGAAGGCATGACCGAGGGTCTACACGAAGAGGTGCGCGAAGACGTGCGGGTCTGGGACCTGCCGACCAGGCTGTTCCACTGGGCCCTGGTGCTGTGCGTGCTGGGCTCCGTCGTGAGCGCCAAGATCGGCGGCAATGCCATGGTCTGGCACATGCGCTGCGGCTATGCGGTGCTGGCCCTGGTGGGGTTTCGCATCCTGTGGGGCCTGGTGGGCGGGCGCTGGTCGCGCTTCACGCATTTCGTCTACAGCCCCGGTGCCATCTGGCGTTACCTGCGCCGCAAGCCCCGTGCCGGCGAGCGCTTCGACGTGGGGCACAACCCGCTGGGCGGGCTCTCGGTGCTGGCCATGCTGGCCTGGCTGCTGCTGCAGATCGGCTCCGGCCTGATTGCCGATGACGAGATCGCCACCACCGGCCCGCTGATCCGTTTTGTCTCCGGCGACTTCAGCCTGGCCTGGACCGGCTATCACAAGACCTGGGGCCAATGGGGCATCTTTGCCCTCGTGGGCCTGCATGTGGCGGCCATCCTCTACTACCGCTTCGGACACGACCACGACCTCATCGGCCCCATGCTCAGTGGCGACAAGCGCCTCGGCGCCGAGGTGCAGGCCACGCGCGACACGCTGGCCACGCGGCTCTTCGCGCTGACGCTGCTGGTGGCTTGCGTGGGCGCCGTGTATTTGCTGGTCGTGATCGGGGAGGGGGGCGGATGAGCGTGCCCGTGGTGGAGCTGATCGTGCCGCAGAGCGCGGAGCAATGGGATGAGGCCCGCAAGGTCCTGATCGAGTACAGCGAAAGCCTGAAGGTGGACCTGTGCTTCCAGGGTTTCGAGGCCGAACTGGCCAGTCTGCCGGGGCCCTATGCCGGGACGAGTGGCTTGTTCCTGCTGGCCCTGGTCGACGGCCAGGTGGCCGGCAGCGGCGCCTTCCGCGACCTGCCGGACTCCGACTATCCGAACGCCTGCGAGATGAAGCGCCTGTTCGTGCGACCGGCCTTTCGCCGCTTCGGCCTCGGGCGCACGCTGGCCCAGGCACTGATCGACCGCGCCACCGAAGCCGGCTACTCCTGCATGCTGCTCGACACCCTGGATGACATGGAGGCGGCGCGCGGCCTCTACGAAAGCCTGGGGTTCGAGGAAGTGCCGCCTTTCTATTTCAATCCCATCCCGGGTGCGCACTACCTGAAGGTGGAGCTGGGCTGAGCTCGCGCACAAGGCCCGGAAGGGGCTTGTGGCTAGCGAAGGCCCGAATCCGATACACGGAGTCGGGCTGAACGCAGTTACGGCCGGTTTCGGCCCTAGCATCGCCGCATGAGCGAATTCAAGATCGAGCGGGCCGGCCCCGAGGCGGCACGGCTGGGCGAATCCCCCCTCTGGAGCGTGGCCGAGCAGGCTCTTTACTACGTGGACATCCCGGGCCGGCTGGTGCTGCGCCTCGCGAGTGATGGCAGCCTCCGGCAATGGGCGATGGCGAGCGAGCCGGGCTGCATCGCGCTCGCCGAGGGCGGTGGCCTGCAGGTCGCCCGGCGTGACGGCCTCTGGCATCTGGACACGGACTGCGGCGAGCTCGCGCGGATTGCCCCGCCGCCTTTTGATCCGGCCAAGCAACGCTTCAACGATGGCAAGCCCGACGCGGCCGGCCGCTTCTGGATCGGCACGATCGACGACGCGCGCGCGCCCGAGGCCACGCTCTACCGCTGGGCGGCCGGCGGCTTCACGGCCATGGCGGGTGGCATTGCCAATTCCAACGGCCTGGCCTGGAGCCCGGACCAGCGGACGATGTACTGGGCGGACACCAAGGGCCATCAGATCTATGCCTTCGACTTCGAGCCGGCGAGCGGCAGCATCACGAACCGCCGCCTCTTTGCCAGCTTCCCGCAGCGGGTGGCGGGCCAACCGCTGGAGGAATACGGCGGCCGTCCCGATGGCGCCGCCGTCGATGCAGAGGGCTGCCTCTGGGTGGCTATGCACGAGGGCGGGCGGCTGGTGCGACTGTCGCCGGCTGGTGAGCTGGTGCAGGAGGTTCTCCTGCCGGTGCGCTGCGCGACGATGCCTACCTTTGGTGGCGCCGACCTGCGCACGCTCTATGTGACAACGGCGCGCGATGGCCGCCCGGCCGATGAGCTGGCGCGCGAGCCTTGGGCCGGCTGCGTGCTGCGCTTCCAAGTGAACGTGGCGGGCCTGCCGCCGAACCTCGCGCGCGCCTGAACAGGACTTCCGGCACTGTTTGAGTGCGTCTGCACCGCCCGTTTTTGAGGCGGCGCCCTCGGGTTTGTCAGGAAACTTCGGGTTTCCACATATAATCTTTGGGTTTTGCCGACAGCCCCTGGACTCATCGTGACCCCAACCGAGACGCGCGACAAATTGCTTGCGGCGTCAGCCGGATGGGATGACGAGACTCCCGGAGATGCGGACGGCGAAGCAGCTTTCAAGGGCCTGACGCGAGAAGAAGCCCAGGCCCTGCGAGCGAAAAACCCCTTGTTGTCACCTTGGAAGGTGGTCGCGGCACAGGCTGCGGCGGGCGTGGTGTTCACCGCGCTGTGGTGGTTGTTCGCTCAAGAAAGCGTGAAAGCCTGGTCGGCGCTGTATGGCGCCACCGCAGTGGTGCTGCCGAATGCCTTGATGGCATGGGGCACGACCCGGCGACCGGTGACGAACGCGAGTGCCGCGGTGCTCTCGTTTGCCGTCTGGGAGCTTGTCAAGATTTTGCTGGTCATCGCCATCCTGGTGGTGGTGGCCAAGCAGGTGGCTGATCTGAGTTGGGTGGCGATGCTGCTGACCATGATGGGCTGCCTGAAAGTTAACTGGCTGGTCCTGCTCACGCGGGGCCGAAACAAAAGCATTAGCGACGGAAACTGAACATGTCAGCTGAAGGTCACGCCCCCAGCGCTGGTGAGTACATCACTCACCACCTGCAACATTTCCAGAAGAACTTCTCGTTCGAGAACGTCAAGCAAGTCAGCATCGTCGACTTCAGCCTGTTCAACCTCGACTCCGTCATCTACTCGGTGGTCCTGGGCATCCTGGGCTGCTTCATCCTGTGGCGCGCCGCGCGCAAGGCCACGTCCGGTGTGCCTGGCCGCTTCCAGGCTGCCGTCGAGATCCTCTCTGAGATGGTCGAGAACCAGGCCAAGGGCGTGATCCACAACGAAGCGAGCCGCAAGCTCGTTTCGCCGCTGGCCCTCACCGTCTTCGTCTGGATCTTCCTGATGAACGGCATGGACATGCTGCCGGTCGACCTGCTGCCCGCCGCCTGGGGCCAGGCCTACGGTGCCATGGGCCATGACCCGCACCACGCCTACATGCGCGTTGTCCCGACCGCCGACCTGTCCACCACGCTGGGCCTGTCGACGAGCGTGCTCTTGATGTGCTTCTTCTACAACATCAAGATCAAGGGCCTGGGCGGCTGGGGTCACGAGCTGATCTCGGCTCCCTTCGGCGCCCACCCGGCCCTTTGGCCCTTCAACTTCCTGATGCAGCTGATCGAGTTCGTCGCCAAGACGGTCTCGCACGGCATGCGACTGTTCGGCAACATGTTTGCCGGCGAACTGGTGTTCATGCTGATCGCACTGATGGGTGGTGCGTTCACGCTGTCGGCTTCCGGTTTCGGTCTGGCCCTGGGCCACATCGTTGCCGGTACGGTGTGGACGCTGTTCCACATTCTTGTGATCACGCTGCAGGCCTTCATCTTCATGATGCTGACGCTGATCTACATCGGCCAGGCGCACGACGCGCACTGATCGACCGCTTTACTTTCCCTTCCTTTCTTTTTCTTTCTCATCTCTCTAGGAGCTTCAAATGGAAAACATCCTCGGCCTCGTGGCACTGGCTTGCGGCATCATCGTTGGTCTGGGCGCTATCGGCGCTTCCATCGGCATCGCGCTGATGGGTGGCAAGTTCCTGGAATCGTCGGCTCGCCAGCCTGAGCTGATGAACGAACTGCAAACCAAGATGTTCATCTTGGCCGGCCTGATCGACGCTGCTTTCCTGATCGGCGTTGCTATCGCTCTGCTGTTCGCCTTCGCCAACCCGTTCGCCGCTACGCTGCTGGCCAACCTGCCGAAGTAATCGCTGCTTCCCTTTCACGACCGAAAGGATTGAGCCGTGAATATCAATGCAACACTGATCCTCCAGGCGATCGTTTTCGCGATCCTGGTGTGGTTCACGATGAGCTTCGTCTGGCCGCCTATCACCAAGGCACTGGACGAGCGCGCTGCCAAGATCCGCGACGGCCTGGCCGCTGCGGACAAGGCCAAGTCCGAGCTGGCCAACGCCAGCAAGGCGGCCGACGAGCAACGTGCGCAAGCGCGTGGTGAAACCACACAGTTGCTGTCCGACGCTGAAAAGCGCGCAGCCGCCATCGTGGAAGAAGCCAAGAAGCGTGCAGAGGAAGTCGGCGCCAAGATCGTGGCTGATGCCAAGGCCGAGGCCGACCAGCAAGTCACCCGTGCCCGTGAGGCCCTGCGCGAGCAGGTCGCCGCACTGGCCGTCAAGGGTGCCGAGCAGATCCTGCAGCGCGAGGTCAATGCCAGCGTGCATGCCGAATTGCTGGGCCGTCTGAAGACGGAGCTGTAATCATGGCCGAGCTCGCAACCATTGCCCGCCCGTACGCTGAAGCGCTCTACCAGGTCGCCAAGAAGCACGATGTGAAGGCCTGGGGCGCAGCGCTCGATGCGCTGTCCCTGGTCTCGCAGGATGCCGAGCTGCGCCAGTTCGCCGACAACCCCAAGGTCACGGCCGAGCAGGTCTTCGCGGTCACCACCGCGGCGGCCAAGCAAGAGGCCCTGGCCCCGGAGCTGCAGAACTTCCTGCGCGCAGTGATCGAGAACAGCCGCCTGTCGGCGCTGCCGGCGGTGGTCGAGCAGTTCCATGTCCTGGCCAATGCGGCTGCGGGCGTGGCCGATGCGCAGATCTTCAGCGCCTACCCCATCGAAGCAGCCCAGCTGAGCGATGTGGTGGCCACGCTGGAAAAGCGCTTCGGTCGCAAGCTCGAGGCCCATGTGACGCTCGAACCCGCACTGATCGGCGGCATCCGCGTGGTGGTTGGCGACGAGGTGCTGGACACCTCGGTCAAGGCCCGCCTGGAACGCATGAAGGTGGCACTGACCGCTTGAGCCTGAAGCTCCTGCGCAAAGAACACTGACCGAATCACCCCCTCAGTACCAAGGCGCCTTGCTGCAACGCAGCGGGCGCCGCGGGACCGAGCAGATGGGAGCAAGCAATGCAACTGAATCCTGCTGAAATTTCCGAACTCATCAAGTCCCGCATCGAGGGTCTTGGTGCCTCGACGGACGTCCGTAACCAGGGCACCGTGGTGTCCGTGTCCGACGGCATCTGCCGCATCCATGGTCTGTCCGACGTGATGCAAGGCGAAATGCTGGAGTTCCCGGCTGACGCCTCCGGCCAGCCTTCGTACGGCCTGGCCCTGAACCTCGAGCGCGACTCCGTCGGCGCCGTGATTCTGGGTGCCTACGAGCACATCTCCGAAGGCGACACCGTGAAGTGCACGGGCCGCATCCTGGAAGTGCCGGTCGGCCCCGAGCTGATCGGCCGCGTCGTCAACGCGCTGGGCCAGCCTATCGACGGCAAGGGCCCGATCAACGCCAAGATGACCGACGTGATCGAAAAGGTCGCACCGGGCGTGATCGCACGTAAGTCCGTCGACCAGCCGGTGCAGACCGGCCTGAAGTCGATTGACTCGATGGTGCCCGTCGGCCGTGGCCAGCGCGAGCTGATCATCGGCGACCGCCAGACCGGCAAGACCGCCGTGGCCATCGACGCCATCATCAACCAGAAGGGTCAGAACATGACCTGCGTCTACGTTGCGATCGGCCAGAAGGCTTCGTCGATCAAGAACGTGGTGCGCGCCCTGGAACAAGCCGGCGCGATGGAATACACCATCGTCGTGGCCGCTTCGGCTTCTGAATCCGCTGCCATGCAGTACGTCTCGGCCTACTCGGGCTGCACGATGGGCGAGTACTTCCGCGACCGCGGTCAAGACGCGCTGATCGTCTATGACGACCTGTCCAAGCAGGCCGTGGCTTACCGCCAGGTCTCGCTGCTGCTGCGCCGCCCGCCGGGCCGCGAAGCTTTCCCTGGCGACGTGTTCTATCTCCACAGCCGTCTGCTGGAGCGTGCCGCTCGCGTGAATGCCGACTACGTCGAAGCATTCACCAAGGGTGAAGTGAAGGGCAAGACCGGTTCGCTGACGGCGCTGCCCATCATCGAAACCCAAGCCGGTGACGTGTCCGCCTTCGTGCCGACCAACGTGATCTCGATCACCGACGGTCAGATCTTCCTGGAAACCAGCCTGTTCAACGCCGGTATCCGCCCCGCCATCAACGCCGGTATCTCGGTGTCGCGCGTCGGTGGTGCTGCACAGACCAAGCTGATCAAGTCGCTGTCCGGCGGTATCCGTACCGACCTGGCCCAGTACCGTGAACTGGCTGCGTTCGCGCAGTTCGCTTCCGACCTGGACGAGTCGACCCGCAAGCAACTCGACCGCGGTGCCCGCGTGACCGAGCTGCTCAAGCAGGCTCAGTACTCGCCGCTGCCGATCAGCCTGATGGGCGCGACGCTGTATGCCGTGAACAAGGGTTTCATGGACAGCATCGACACCAAGAAGGTCCTGGCTTTCGAGCACGGCCTGCACCAGTTCCTGAAGACCAGCCACGCCGCTCTGCTGGCCAAGCTGGAAGCCGACAAGGCCATGGACAAGGATGCTGAAGCCGAGCTGAACGCTGCGATCACGACGTTCAAGAAGTCCTTCGCTTAATGACATGACCGGGCGGTCACGCAAGTACATCGCCCGGACCTAACAGGAGAAATCATGGCATCAAGCAAGGAAATTCGCGGCAAGATCAAGTCGGTCGAGAACACCAAGAAGATCACCAAGGCCATGGAGATGGTCGCCGCTTCCAAGATGCGCAAGGCGCAGGAGCGGATGCGCTCGGCCCGTCCGTACAGCGAGAAGATCGGCAACATCGCCGCCAATCTCGCCACGGCCAACCCCGAGTACAAGCACCACTTCCTGGTCAGCAATGACCAGGCCAAGGCGGCGGGCTTCGTGGTGGTGACGACGGACAAGGGTCTGTGCGGTGGTTTGAACACCAACCTGCTGCGCGCGACCACGGCCAAGCTGAAGGAACTCGAAGCTGCCGGCCAGAAGGCCGAGGTCGTTGCCATCGGCAACAAGGGCCTGGGCTTCATGAACCGCATCGGCGCCAAGGTCGTTTCGCAGGTGACGCAGCTCGGAGACCAGCCGCACATCGAGAAGATGATCGGCCCGGTCAAGGTGCTGCTCGACGCGTACGCCGAAGGCAAGCTCTCGGCTGTCTACCTCTGCTACACCCGTTTCATCAACACGATGAAGCAGGAGCCGGTGGTGCAACAGCTGCTGCCCTTGACGACCGAAGGCATGAAGACGGCCGGTGGCAACCACTCGTGGGACTACATCTACGAGCCGGATGCCACCACCGTCATCGACGAGTTGCTGGTCCGATACACCGAGGCCCTGGTCTACCAGGCTGTCGCGGAAAACATGGCGTCCGAGCAATCGGCACGCATGGTGGCCATGAAGGCCGCCACCGACAACGCCGGCACCCTGATCGGTGAGCTGAAGCTGGTCTACAACAAGACCCGCCAGGCCGCGATCACCAAGGAGCTGAGCGAGATTGTCAGTGGCGCCGCCGCCGTGGGCTGATCCCGGTCGAACGCTAATAGTTTTGAATTGAAGGAACGAAGAAATGGCTAACACTCAACAAGTGGGCAAGATCGTTCAGTGCATCGGCGCCGTGGTGGACGTGGAATTTCCGCGCAACCAGATGCCCAAGGTGTACGACGCCCTGAAGATGGAGGGCTCGGCCCTGACGCTCGAAGTCCAGCAGCAGCTGGGCGACGGCGTGGTGCGCACGATTGCCCTGGGTTCATCCGATGGCCTGCGCCGCGGCTCCCAGGTCTACAACACCGGTGAGAACATCCAGGTGCCGGTGGGCAAGGCCACGCTGGGCCGCATCATGGACGTGCTGGGTTCGCCCATCGACGAACGTGGTCCGGTCGACCAGGCTCAAACCGCTTCCATCCACCGCGCGGCCCCGGCCTACGACGAGCTGAGCCCGTCGCAAGAGCTGCTGGAAACCGGCATCAAGGTGATCGACCTGATCTGCCCGTTCGCCAAGGGCGGCAAGGTGGGTCTGTTCGGTGGCGCTGGCGTCGGCAAGACCGTGAACATGATGGAGCTGATCAACAACATCGCCAAGGCTCACAGCGGTCTGTCGGTGTTCGCGGGTGTCGGCGAGCGTACCCGTGAGGGCAACGACTTCTATCACGAGATGGCCGATTCGGGCGTCGTGAACCTCGAGAAGCTCGAAGACTCCAAGGTCGCCATGGTCTACGGCCAGATGAACGAGCCCCCGGGCAACCGTCTGCGCGTGGCCCTGACCGGCCTGACCATCGCCGAGTCGTTCCGCGACGAAGGCAAGGACGTGCTGTTCTTCGTGGACAACATCTACCGCTACACGCTGGCCGGTACCGAAGTGTCCGCACTGCTGGGCCGCATGCCTTCCGCCGTGGGCTACCAGCCGACGCTGGCCGAAGAAATGGGCCGTCTGCAAGAGCGCATCACCTCGACCAAGATTGGCTCGATCACCTCGATCCAGGCCGTCTACGTCCCTGCGGACGACTTGACCGACCCGTCGCCTGCCACGACCTTCGCCCACTTGGACGCCACCGTCGTGCTGTCGCGTGACATCGCTTCGCTGGGTATCTACCCTGCGGTCGACCCGCTCGACTCGACCTCGCGTCAGATCGACCCGAACGTCATCGGCGAAGACCACTACACGACGACCCGTGCGGTGCAGGGCATCCTGCAGCGCTACAAGGAACTGCGCGACATCATCGCCATCCTGGGCATGGACGAGCTGGCACCGGAAGACAAGCTGACCGTGGCCCGCGCCCGGAAGATCCAGCGTTTCCTGTCGCAGCCTTTCCACGTGGCTGAGGTCTTCACCGGCTCGCCGGGCAAGTACGTGCCGCTGAAGGAAACCATCCGCGGCTTCAAGATGATCGTGGCTGGCGAATGCGACCACCTGCCGGAACAAGCGTTCTACATGGTCGGTACCATCGACGAAGCGTTCGAGAAGGCCAAGAAGCTGGGCTGATCTGTGAACGTGGAGCGGGCAACCGCTCCGCACCCAGAGCAACCCTCTTCTCCAACGCTAAGGAAGATTGAACATGGCAACCCTTCATGTTGACGTGGTGTCCGCCGAGGAGCAGATCTTCTCCGGCGAAGCCAAGTTCGTCGCACTGCCGGGCGAAGGCGGTGAGCTGGGCATCCTGCCCCAGCACACGCCGCTGATCACCCGCATCAAGCCGGGTGCCGTGCGCATCGAGAAGACCGACGGCAGCGAAGAGTTCGTCTTCGTCGCTGGCGGCATTCTGGAAGTGCAACCGGGCACCGTGACCGTGCTGGCCGACACCGCCATCCGCGGCAAGGACCTGGACGAAGCCAAGGCCACCGAAGCCAAGAAGCAGGCCGAGGAAGCGATGAAGAACGCCAAGAGCGATATCGACTTTGCCGCTGCGCAAGGCGAGTTCGCTGCCATGGCTGCCCAGATCGCGGCGCTGCGCAAGTTCCGCAAGAAGTGATCGATCTTCGGCGACGTGGTGGCTCGACAGCCGCCGCGAGGCCGACGACGATAGACGCCCGCCGACGCAAGTCAGGCGGGCGTTGTTTTTACCAAGCCCTTCCTCATGTCCACACCGATTCCCCTGACCCGCCACCAAGGCCTGGAAGCGCTGGAGCTGCGCGCCCCTGATGGCGCCTCGGCCACGCTGCTGCTGCATGGCGCGCACCTGCTGTCCTGGAAGCCGGCTGGCGCAGGCGAGCAGCTCTACCTCTCGCCCAAGAGTGCCTATGCCACGGGCCAGGCGGTGCGCGGCGGCGTGCCGGTGATCTTTCCGCAGTTCGCGGCGCGCGGCACCGGCCTGCGCCACGGCTTTGCGCGGACCAAGCCCTGGCAGCTGGTCTCGGCCGAGGTGGGCAAAGACGACGCGATGGCCGTGCTGCGCCTCGCAGACGACGAGGCCACGCGCCTTTCGTGGCCGCACCGCTTCGAGGCCGAGCTGTGCGTGCGCATCAGCGGCCGCAGCCTGGAGATCGAGCTGGCCTGTGAGAACTGCGACGAAGCATCGTTCGACTTCACCGCCGCGCTGCACACCTACCTCGGCCTCGGCAGCCTGCTCGATGCCAGCGTGCGCGGCTTCTCCGGCTTGCATTACTGGGATTCGATCAAGAACAGTGAGGAGCGCCAGCGCGTGGACCTCTTGCTGCCCGAGCCGCCGCTGGACCGCATCTACCACCAGGTGGAGCAGGATCTGACCCTGACAGAAGAGCCGGTCGGTCGCCCGGCCCGCCGCGTCACGATCCGCCAGCAAGGCTTTGCCGATGCGGTGGTCTGGAATCCGGGTGCCGAAGCCTGCGCGAAATTGGCCGACATGCCGGCCGGTGGCTGGCAGCAGATGCTGTGTATCGAGGCGGCGGCCGTCGACCGCCCGATCCGGCTCGCCCCCGGCGAGAGCTGGGCCGGCATGCAGAGTCTGGTTCTAGAGTAAGAGCGGCGCGTCCGGCAGCTCGTTGCGGTTGGCCTTGCCGGCCGCCAGCGGGAAATGCTGGAACAGCAGCTCGCTGACACTCTCCACCGCCTCGATCAGCCCGGCCTCGAACTGGCCCGCGCGGAACTGCTCGCGCATGCGGTCGACCATGCGCTGCCAGGCCAGGCCCTCGACCTTGCTCATCAGGCCGCGGTCGGCCACCAGCTCGATGCTGTGCTCGGCCAGCAAGAGGTAAATCAGCACGCCGTTGTTGTGCTCGGTGTCCCAGATGCGCAGCTTGCCAAAGAGGGCGACGGCGCGCTCCCGGGCCGTGGCGTCGCGCATCAGGTAGGAGGTGGGCAGGCCTGCTTCCACCACCACGCGCAGCTCGCCGCTGTGCAGGCGCTCCGAGGCCTGGATGCGCTGCTGCAGCGCTTCAAGCGCCGGGCCGCTGAGCGCACGTCGCGCATCGCGGGCATCCAGGCGACGATGCCTGAGCAGGCGTTGCAGACGATTCCACCAGCCCATCACCAGTCCCCCGAGGCGCCGCCGCCGCCAAAATCGCCACCGCCACCGGACGAGAAGCCGCCGCCATCGCCGCTGCTGCTTCCACCGCCGCTCCAGCCGCCACCGCCACCTCCCCAGATGATGGGCATGTCGCTGCCACCGCCGTAGCGCCGGCCGAGGCTGCGGCGCGAGGAGCCTATGCCCATCACGCCGATCAGGATCAGCGACAGCAAGGCAGCCAGGCCGGCCATCCACCAGCTGTGGCCGATCAGCCAGCCTATGGTGCCGACACCGGCGCTGGTGCCGAGGCTGCCGAGCTTGCGGCCGAGCAGGGCGGTCAGCGCCACGCCGACAATGGGCACGCCGATGAAGAACAGCATGGCCAGGGTTTCGAAGTCGAAGCCGCTGCCTTCGCTGCCTGAGCGCACGGGCTTGGTCTTCGGTGCAGGCAGGCCTTCGCCGCGAATGCGGGCCTGCAGCTGATCCACGGCCTGGTTGAGGCCGCCGGCGTAGTCTCCCTTCTTGAAGGCGGGCGTGATCGCGTTCTGGATGATCTGGCGCGCCGCGAGATCGGGCACCGCACCTTCCAGCGCCTTGGCCACCTCGATGCGAACCTTGCGTTCGTTCTTGGCGACGACGATCAAGAGGCCGTCACCCACGTCGCGCCGGCCAATCTTCCAGGCATCGCCCACGCGCTGCGCAAAGGCCGCTATGTCTTCGGGCGCCGTGCCCGGCAGCATCAGGATGACGATCTGCGGCCCGGCCTGCTGCTCGAAGGCCGCCAGCTTGTTCTCCAGGCTGGTGACCTGCAGCGCATCCAGCGTGCCGGTCTGGTCGATCACGCGGCCGGTCAGCACTGGCACCGGGCGCAACTCCTCGGCCCAGGCGGGCAAGGCCAGGCAGAGCAGCAGTAGCGAGAGCAGCCGGCGCATGGCGTGGCGCACGCGCTTACTTGGTCGGCGGCTGCGAGGCCTTGTCGAAATTGACCGTGGGTGCCGTGGTGATGGCCGCTTCGTTCTGCACCTGGAAGTTGGGCTTGACCTGGTAGCCGAACATCATGGCCGTCAGGTTGTTCGGGAACTGGCGGGCATGGACGTTGTAGTCGGCCACCGACTTGATGTAGCGGTTGCGGGCCACGGTGATGCGGTTCTCCGTGCCTTCGAGCTGCACGCGCAGGTCCTGGAAGCCCTGGTTGGCCTTCAGGTTCGGGTAGTTCTCGCTGACGACCAGCAGGCGCGAGAGCGCGCTGGAGAGTTCGCCCTGCGCGGCCTGGAATTTCTTCAGCGCTTCCGGGTCCTTGGCCAGCTCGGGTGTCACGTTGATGCTGGTGGCCTTGGCGCGGGCTTCGACCACCTTGGTCAGCGTCTCCTGTTCGAAGTTGGACTCGCCCTTCACCGTGTTGACGATGTTGGGGATCAAGTCGGCGCGGCGCTGATACTGGCTCAGCACCTCGCTCCAGCTGGCCGTGGTCTGCTCATCGAGGCGCTGGAACTCGTTGTAGCCGCAGCCCGAAAGGCTCAGCGTGGTGGCCAGCAGGGCGGCCGCGCCAAGACTGCGCTTGAGGATCTTCGCCATGTGTTTCTCCGTGGAAGGACGCCAAGCCAGATGGTGCCGGGTCGGCTTTCATCAAGGGGCGGCCGAGTATCGCAGCGGATAATGTGGGCATGACCGCAGTCCTGCAAAACGATACCTTCCTGCGCGCCTGCCTGCGCCAGCCGACCGACTACACGCCGCTGTGGCTGATGCGCCAGGCCGGCCGCTACCTGCCGGAGTACCGAGCCACCCGCGCCAAGGCGGGCAGCTTCATGGGCCTGGCCACCAACCGCGACTACGCCACCGAGGTGACGCTGCAGCCGCTGGAGCGCTATGCGCTGGACGCGGCCATCCTGTTCAGCGACATCCTGACCGTGCCCGACGCCATGGGCCTGGGCCTGTCATTCGCGCAGGGCGAGGGCCCGAAGTTCGAGAAGGTGGTGCGCGACGAAGCCGCCGTGGCGGCGCTTGAAGTGCCGGACATGAACAAGCTGCGCTACGTCTTCGACGCCGTGAGCTCGATCCGTTCGGCGCTCAACGGCCGCGTGCCGCTGATCGGCTTCTCCGGCAGCCCCTGGACGCTGGCCTGCTACATGGTCGAGGGCGGCGGCTCGGACGACTACCGTCAGGTCAAGGCCCTGATGTATTCGCGCCCCGACCTGATGGAGCGCATCCTGGCCGTCAACGCCGAGGCGGTGGCGCAGTACCTGAACGCCCAGATCGAAGCTGGCGCCCAGGCCGTGATGCTGTTCGACTCCTGGGGCGGCGTGCTGGCCGACGGCGCCTTCCAGCGCTTCAGCCTCGCCTACTCGCGCCAGGTGCTGGCCAAGGTAAAGACCGAGCATGAAGGCCAGCGCATCCCGCGCATCCTGTTCACCAAGGGCGGCGGCTTGTGGCTCGACGAGATTGCCAATGCCGGCGCCGACGTCGTGGGCCTGGACTGGACCGTCAACCTCGGCCGGGCCCGCGCGCAGCTGAACGACCGCGTGGCCCTGCAGGGCAACCTCGACCCCAATGTGCTGTTCGCGCCGCCCGAGGCGATTGCGGAGCAGGCCCGGGCCGTGCTGGACAGCTTCGGCAACCCGCTGCGCGCCGACGG
This sequence comes from Pelomonas sp. V22, assembly GCF_030014915.1. Taxonomy (GTDB): domain Bacteria; phylum Pseudomonadota; class Gammaproteobacteria; order Burkholderiales; family Burkholderiaceae_C; genus JAUASW01. The sequence goes on along the minus strand of NZ_JAGIXS010000004.1, from coordinate 182,354 downwards.
CTCGCACGGTGGCCACGTGTTCAACCTGGGCCATGGCATCAGCCAGTTCACGCCGCCCGAGCATGTGAGTGCCCTGGTCGAAGCGGTGCACAGCCATTCGCGCAAATTGCGCACCGGTGCCTGAGCGCGCAGCGGCGCGCCAATTCGTGAAGTAAGCACTCAGGGTTTGGACTTATCCCCAAATGTGTGCAAGCGGCGTGCGCGGGTCGGCCATGCTGCGCTGCAAGTTCACGTTTTCCCGATTGCTGGCTAAGTCCTTGATTTGCAAAGCGAGTACGCATCTCGCACAAGTCGGGATCCAAAGTGGCCTGACGGTGGTCGGGGCGGCCAGGCGGGGGCTGTGCGTATCTTCCCCACAAAGTTATCCACAGATGCCGGGAAAGCTTCTCAATCCTTTGCAAATCATGGACTTGGGACGGAAAGCTGAGCTTTCACCTGAGCGATGGCCTGAGCCATGAGTGGAGCATCCCTCCATCGCCTGCGGGTGGCCGTTGACGCGCCCCAGCACAGCGGCCTCACCGGCCCGCTTGATTACGCCAGTGAGCAGGCGCTCGCTCCAGGCAGTCTGGTGCGGGTGCCGCTGGGCAAGCGCGAGCTCCTGGGCGTGGTCTGGCCGGCGGCGCGTAGTGAGGCGTCGGCGGGCGAAGAGTTCCCGCTGGCCGAGCTGCGTCCGGTCACGGCGGCGCTGGAGGCCTTGCCCCCGCTCTCAAGCGACTGGTGCGCCTTGGTCGAGTTCGCGGCGCTGTACTACCAGCGCAGCGTGGGCGAGCTCGCCGCGGCCGTGCTGCCGCCGCAACTGCGCGAGCTGGAGCCCCAGCAACTGCAGTTGCGGCTGAAGAAGCTGGACAAGCTGGCCCAGCCCGGACCGGCCGATCCTGCGGCCCGACCCGAGCTCAGCCCGGCCCAGGCCGAGGCCTTGGCGCAACTGGACGAGCTGCTGGCCCAGCCCGGCGAGCAGGCGCCGCCGCCGCCGCTGCTGCTCTATGGCGTCACCGGCAGCGGCAAGACCGAGGTCTACCTGCGCGCCGCCGAGCATGCGCTGGCGGCCGGTCGCCAGGTGCTGGTGCTGGTGCCCGAGATCAACCTGACGCCGCAGCTGGAGGCCCGCTTCGCCGAGCGCTTTGCCGGCACGGTCATGGTCTCGCTGCACAGCGGCCTCACGCCAGCCCAGCGCCTGCGCAACTGGCTGGCGGCGCACTTCGGTCGCGCGCAGCTGGTGCTGGGCACGCGGCTGGCCGTGTTCGCCTCGATGCCCAATCTGGGGCTGATCGTCGTCGACGAGGAGCACGACCCGTCCTACAAGCAGCAGGACGGCGCGCGCTATTCGGCACGCGATCTGGCGGTCTACCGGGCGCATCTTGAGAAGCTGCCGGTGATTCTTGGCTCGGCCACGCCGTCACTGGAAAGCTGGCAACGCGCGGAAGAAGGGCGTTATCGCCGCCTCTCGATGCCGCATCGCATCGGCGGTGGTTCCTTGCCGAAAGTGCGCCTGTTCGACATGAACAGCCTGCCGCGCAACAAGGGCGTCACCACCGCCCTCAGCGCACCGCTGATCGCCGCCCTGCGTCAACGTATCGAACGTGGCGAGCAAAGCCTGATGTTCCTGAACCGGCGCGGCTATGCGCCGGTGCTGCACTGCCTGGAATGCGGCTGGAAAAGCGAATGCCCGCATTGCAGCGCCTATCGCGTCTTCCACAAGCTGGACCGCACGCTGCGCTGCCACCACTGCGGCTTCACCGAGCGCGTGCCGCCGGCCTGCCCCGATTGCGGCAATGCCGACATCTCGCCGCTGGGCCGTGGCACCGAAAAGCTGGAAGAGCAGCTCGCCGCCGCCTTGCCCGGCGCCCGCGTGGCCCGCATCGATGCCGACTCGACCAAGCTCAAGGGTTCGCTCGAAGCGCAGCTGGACGCGGTCCACGCCGGCGAGGTCGACATCCTCGTGGGCACGCAGATGGTGACCAAGGGCCACGACTTCCGCCGCATCACCTTGGTGGCTGCCGTGAACCCGGACGGCGCGCTGTTCAGCAGCGACTTCCGCGCACCCGAGCGGCTCTTCGCCTTGCTGATGCAGGCCGCCGGCCGGGCCGGCCGTGATGCCGAGCAAGCCGAACGCAGCGAGATGTGGGTGCAGACCTGGCATCCGCAGCATGCGCTCTATCAAGCGCTGACCACGCATGACTTCGAGCGCTTCGCCAAGAGCCAGCTGGAAGAGCGCGCCTCGGCCGGCCTGCCGCCGTTCGCGCACCTGGCTCTCTTGCGCGCCGAAGCCCGCACGGCCGAGGCCGCGAAGGCCTTTCTGCAAGCGGCGTCCCGGGTGGCCGCCGAGCTCGACGGCGCCGGCCAGGTGCTGGTCTATGCGCCGGTGCCCATGCAGGTGGCGCGGGTGGCCAACATCGAACGCTTCCAGATGCTGGTCGAATCCGGCAGCCGCGTGGCTTTGCAGCGCCTGCTCGCCGCCTGGTTGCCGGCCCTTGGCGCGCTCAAGCGCGAGCACAAGGGGCTGATCCGCTGGGCTGTGGACGTGGACCCGCTGGCGATCTAGGCCCGGGCAGTCCTGAAGCTGCTGACCGTCTGCACCAAGGCTCCCGCCTGGCTGCGCATGCTTTCCGATGCTGCTGCCGACTGCTCGACCAGCGCGGCATTCTGCTGCGTGGCCTGCTCCATCTGGCTGACTGCCTGAGTGACCTGCGCAATTCCCCGCATCTGCTCAGAACTGGCCGCGTTGATCTCCGCGACGATGCTGTCGACACGGCCTATGGCGCCGACGACTTCATCCATGGTCCTGCCGACCATGCCGGCCTGAGTCGAGCCGCTTTCAATGCGTTCGACGCTGGTCTGTATCAGGCTCTTGATCTGCTTGGCGGCGTCGGCTGATCGCTGCGCCAAGGCGCGAACTTCACCAGCCACAACTGCAAAGCCGCGGCCTTGCTCACCCGCGCGCGCGGCCTCCACGGCGGCATTCAACGCGAGGATGTTGGTCTGGAACGCGATGCCATCGATCACGCCGATGATGTCGACAACCTGCCGGGATGCCTCGTCGATGGCCTTCATGGTTTCCATCATGCCCTCGACCACCGTGCCGTCTTGCTGAGCCGTGCCACTGGCATCGGCCGCGAGTCTGCTGGCTTGCGCGGCGCTTTCGGCATTGCGTGAGGCCACGTTGTTGATCGATTCCATGCTTGCTGCTGCCTGTTGCAGCGAAGCCGACTGATGCTCCGTCCGCTGGCTCAGGTCGGCATTGCCGCTGGCGATCTCGGTGCTGGCGCTGGCCACGTGTTCGGCGTTCGCGCGCACCTGTCGAACGAGTGTGCTGAGACCGGTCTGCATCTGCTGCAACGCCTGCAGCAGCGGGCTGAATTCATCACCGTGCTGTTCGATCATGGTCACCGTGAGGTCGCCATCGCGAACCCTCTCGGCAACCTGCTGCGCAGTGCCTACTCGCAGCCGCATCTGACGGCCAACCCACCAGATGGAGACGGCAAGCAGACTGACGCAGGCGACCACCATGCCCTCGAGCACGGATTCGATTTGCTGGGTGCGCTGGCCTGCACCATCCAGCGCGGCCTCGAGCAATTCGGTCTGGTACTTGACCGCAGGCCCGAGTACGCCCAGCACCTCGTTGCGGTTCGGCACCGTGCGGTCCGCCAGGTAGGCAAAGGCCTCCGGCTTGCGGTCGTCGAGGATCAGCTGCATGTTGGCCTCGGCCACCTGCCAGAACTCCGCAAACTTCACCGGCAGCCCCTGATACAGCTGCCTGCCGCGTTCGGTGCTGAGATCGCGTTCGTAGGAGCGCAGGTCGTCCTCGATCAGTTGGCGCTTCCTGGCGATGTCTGACAAGGAGGCGTCTCGTTCCTGTGTGTTGCGAGCCAGGATCGCGTGCCGAAGTTGCAGCGATGCGCGAGTCAGGTTCAGCTCCATGCGGCTCATGCGCGATAGCTGCGGGACGCTTGTCTGCTTGGTTCGCTGCGTCGTCGCCTCCACCTCGCCCATGGAGATGCGGGCGTAGATGGCCACGCCAACCAGCGTCAGGCCGAGCAGTGCGGCGACGGCGTACAGGCGCCAGGTCAGGCTGCGGAAGTTGAGCTTCATGATGCAGGGCTACAAGCCGGTGAAGCGCAAAGTGCGAATTGCGAATTGCGGCTCAGAACGTGGTCCAGTTGTCGCCGTTGGTGCCGGTCTTGAGCGTGGGCTCGACCGGCTCGGATTGGGTGAACGATTGGCGTTTGACGGCTGCAGGCAGTCGGCTCACATTGGTGGCACGCTGGCTGCTGCGGCGCTCCTCGCCCTGCCACGTTGTCGGCGCTGCCATGACTGCCGCGGCCGCCTTCGTCGGCACGGTTGCGCTGCTGCTGATGCGGAACACCGCGACCGCACGCACCAGCTCCTGGGCCTGGACACGCAGGCTCTCCGCCGCTGCGGCGCTTTCCTCGACCAGGGCGGCGTTCTGCTGTGTGGCCTGGTCCATCTGACTCACGGCCTCGCCGATCTGGGTCACGCCCGCGTTCTGCTCGGCGCTCGCGGCACTGATCTCGCCCATGATGTCGGTCACACGCTGGATCGCCTGGACCACTTCGCTCATGGTGGCGCCGGCCTGGTCGACCAGGATCGAGCCCTGCTCCACGCGTTCGACGCTGGTGTTGATCAGGGTCTTGATCTCCTTGGCGGCATCGGCGCTGCGCTGGGCCAGGTTGCGCACCTCGCCGGCCACGACCGCGAAGCCGCGGCCCTGCTCACCGGCGCGGGCCGCTTCCACGGCCGCGTTCAAGGCCAGGATGTTGGTCTGGAAGGCGATGCCGTCGATCACGCTGATGATGTCGGCGATGCGCTTGGAGGCATCGTTGATGCCCTTCATCGTGCCGACCACTTCGCTCACCACGGCACCACCGCGCTGCGCCACATCGCTGGCATTGCGGGCAAGCTGGTTGGCTTGCTGGGCGTTGTCGGCGTTCTGCTTGACGGTGGAGCCGAGCTGTTCCATCGAGGCGGCCGTCTGTTGCAGGGCGCTGGCCTGCTCTTCGGTGCGGCTCGACAGGTCCTGGTTGCCCTGGGCAATCTGGGCGCTGGCCGTGGCCACGCTGTCGGAGTTGCCGCGCACGGTGTTGACGATGCCGGCCAGGGCGCGCTGCATGCGGGCCACGGTGGCCATCGTGCTCTGCTCATCGCCGGCGCGGACCGCCACCGGCGTGGCCAGGTCGCCGTCGGCCACGCGCTGCACGGCGGCGCTCAACTCACCCGGTTCGGCACCCAGCGCACGGTTCAGATTGCGAGCCAGGCCCCAGCCGACCAGGCCGCCGGCCAGGCCCATCAGACCTGCCAGGGCGAGCATCAGCACGGCTGCAGTTGTCGCTTCGTTGCGGGCTTTCTTGGCCAGTTCACGTGCCAGCTCAGCCTGCATGTGCGTCGAGTCGCCGATGGCCTTGAACAGGGCGCTCTGTTGGGCCCGCACCTCGGTGATCAGCAACTCGCCGGCTTCCTGAGTCTTGTTCTGTTCTCCCAGGGCGACCACCTTGTCGAGCGCCCGGTTGTAGAGCGGGCGGGTGTCGGCGATCACCTTCAACAGGTCGCGCGACTTGGGAATGACCAGCAACTTGTCGAGTTCCAGCAGCAACGCGTTGTTGGCCTGGCGCACATCGGCAAGGATCTTCAGTTCGGCCGCCCGTTCGGCGGGGTCTTTCAACAAGGCGAGGTTCCGCGCCGTGCGTGCCGCCGTGTTCATGTTGTCCTTGAGTTCTGTGAACTTGTCGACCTTGACCATGCGGTCGTTCGCCAGTTCGCTGACGTCGGCGGCTGTAGAGCGCAACTCCACGGCGCCGACCAGGGCAATGCCGAGGCCCAGGGCGACGGCGGTACCAAAGCCCAGGGCCAGGCGCGTGGAGACTTTCATTTGACGACTGCTCATGATGTTTGCTCTCTTGGAATTGGGGGAGGAGGCGGGGCGGCTCACTGCAGGACCGGCTGTACCAGGCCCATGGCCGCGCTGGACATCAGCTTCTCGATGTCCAGCAGGACCAGCATGCGCGCGTCGGGGCTGCTGTCGTCGGGCGTGCCGATGCCGGCGATGTAGCGGGCGTCGACGGTGTCGTTGAAGTCCGGGGCGGGCTTGATCTGCGCAGGCATCAGGGCGATCACGTCGCTGACTGAGTCCACGACCACGCCGACGGTGCGGTCGGCCAGATTGAGCACCACGGTGATGGTGAAGGCGTCGTAGGCCGGCACCGGCAGGCCGAAGCTCAGGCGCAGGTCGATCACCGGCACGATCACGCCGCGCAGGTTGACGAAGCCCTTGATGAAGTCCGGTGCGTTGGCGATGCGGGTCGGCGCCTCGTAGGAGCGGATTTCCTGCACGCAGCGCAGCTCGATGCCATAGGAGACCCCGCCGAGCTGGCAGGTCAGCACTTCCAGCGGCCCGGCTGCAACGGCCGTCGAGGCGAGCGCGGCGGCGTGCTGCTGGACGGCGGGAATCAGGGCTGCATTCATGTCGGACACCTTTCAATCTGGTGGTGCCCACATGTTAAATGATCAAAATGATTCTTTGATCATTTTCGCTGCGGTGTTTATCACATTCGCAGAAATTGCCGGTAGTGGTTTGATTTTGATCAGGGATTTCCCGGCAGCTGCTGGCGCAAGGCTTGCCACTGAGCGAGGGACTGGGGCCAGTCGGCCTGCTCGGCGCTGTCCTCCAGCTGGCGCGCCAATTGGGACTCGGCCGCGTGCCCCAGCGTCAGCAGCACGCTCTTCAGGCTGTGCGCCAGGCGGCGCAGCGCCGGCGCATCGCGCCGCTCGCAGGCCTGGTCGCCTTGCTGGCGATCCAGGTCGAACTGGGGCAGGCAGGCTGCCCGGAAGGCGCGGTAGAGCGGCTCATCGCCGCCGAAATGCAAGGCCACGGCCTGCGCCTGGTCCGCCGGAAGCTCGCTGGCCGCTGGAGCTGCGTCGTCAGCGGCGGCTGCGTTCCTGCCTGCAGACGGTGCTGGCGGCGTCAGGCCCAGGCCTTCTTGCACGCAGGCTTCCAGGTCCAGGATGCTGCAAGGCTTGGCGAGCTGGCGCCAGACGCCGAGCCGGGCAAGGCGGTCCTGGATATCGCCGACCAGGCCGGCGCTGAACACGGCGATGGGGGCGCCCTTGAGCAGGTCGGGACGCCCAGACAGTTCTTCGATCAGGTCCAGCCCGGAGCCGTCGGGGAGCATCAGATCGGTGATGAGCATCTGCACCGGCGCGGCGGCCAGCGTTGCCCGCGCTTCGGCCAGCGTGCTGCAGATCAGCAGTTCCAGGTCAAGCTCTTCCAGCCCCATGCGAACCAGCTGCTGGATGGTCGGGTCATCCTCCAGCAGCAGCAAGCGCGGCCCTGGACTCATGACTGGGGCACGGCGTCCACCAGGGCCGCCCTCAGCAGTGCCGGCAATTCGGTGACCAGGCGCGGCTTGTGGATCACGGGCACGCCTGCCAGGGCAAAGGCGTAGGGCGCCAACTGATCGCCTTCCAGCGAGGTGACCACGATCAGCCGGCTGCGCGCGAACTGCGGCTGGGTTCGCAGGCTGGTGATCAGGGTCGCCCCGTCTATCCCGGGCAGCAGGATGTCAACGATCAGCACCTGGGGCTGGATCTGGCCGTACATGGTCAGCCCGACGATGCCGTCCGATGCCGTGTGCAGCTGGATCTCCGGGAACTGCTGGTTCAGCAGCAGCGCGATGAGCTTCTGGTAATGCGTCGAATCCTCGATCAGCAGCACCTGGGGTGCGGCGGCGGCGGGGCGCGTGCTGGCCGGCGGCGCGGCCGGCGAGGGCTCCGTCACCCCGCCGCGCTGTGCCATGAAGGCTTCGATGGAGGCCCGCGAGATGCGGCGATGGCCGCCCGGCGTCTTCCAGGCCTTCAGCTCCTCGCGATCGACCATCAGTTGTACCGAGCGCACGGCCATGCCCAGCACCTGGGCCACTTCCATGGTGCTGAAGTCGTCCTTGTTGGGGTCGAGCAGGGGGCGGTTCTGAGACATTGAGTAATTTTGCCGAATTTTCAGGGGCCATCATAAAGGCAGTCTTGCGACATTAAATGATAAAGATGATAATTTGCTCCATCGAATCTGACAAAAGCACCGGAGCGCCGCATGAGAAAGATCCTGATCGTCGATGACCACGTGGACATCCGCCGCCTGATCCGCATGACCTTGGAGTTCGAGTCCTACGAGATCTTCGAGGCCGAGGACGGCGCCACGGCGCTGCTGCTGGCCGAGGCTGTGCGACCGGACCTGGTGCTGCTGGACGTGATGATGCCGGGCGAGCTCGACGGGCTGGACGTCTGCCGCCGCCTCAAGAGTGACCCGATGCTGCTGAATCCCCGCGTCATCATGCTCAGCGCCCGGGGCCAGGCGCAGGACTGCTCGGCGGGCCAGCAGGCCGGCGCCGACGCCTACCTGGTGAAGCCTTTCAGCCCCCTGCAGTTGATCGACGTGATCGCTCAGCAATGGGAGCACGCATGATCGCCCTCGCACTCGACACCCCTTCCGGCGAGGCGCGCAGTTTCGACGACGCGGCGGCGGCCCAGATGGAGCGCATCGTCACGGACCTCGGCCGTGTCTATCAGGAGCGCAACGAAGCGCTGCGCGAAGTGGCACGAGCCCATCATGAAGCGCTGCTGCGCCTCTCCTTGGCGGCCGACATGCGCGATGACGATACCGGCGTGCACATCACCCGCATCGGTCACCTGGCGGAGGCCCTGGCCCTGGCGCTGGGCGAGAGCAAGGACGCCGCGCGCGAACTGCGCCTTGCCGCCCCCATGCACGACATCGGCAAGATCGGCGTGCCCGACCTGGTGCTGAAGAAGCCGGGCTCCTACACGCCGGACGAGCGGCAGGTCATGAATCAGCATCCCATCATCGGCGCGCAGATCCTGGGGCGCTCGCGGATCCGGCTGTTCCAGCTGGCCGCCGAGGTGGCCATGACCCATCACGAGCGCTGGGACGGCAGCGGCTATCCGCTGGGCCTCGCGGGCGAGGCGATTCCGCTGTCGGGCCGCATCGTGGCGGTCGTCGACTTCTTCGACGCCCTGACCATGGACCGCTGCTACCGCAAGGCTTTCAACGACGAGGTGGCGCTCAGGATGCTGGCCGAGCAGCGCGGCCTGGCTTTCGATCCTCGTGTGGTGGACTGCATGCTGGCCCATGCGCCGCTGCTGATTGCCCTGCGCGACGCCATCAATGACAACCCGCCCGACCTGTTCAGCCTGGCGCTGCCGGACTGAGCCGAGGCGCACAACTGGTACAAGGACGTCTTCATGAAAAAGCTCAAGATCACCGTGGCCGGTGTGATTCTGGTGTCGGCGCTGGCAAGCTTGCTCACTTTCGGCACCCGGCCCGCTCAGGCACAGTCAGCCCAGGCCAACGCCAGCACGCTGGAGCGGGTGCGCAGCAGCGGCAAGCTGCGTGTCTGCATCTGGCCCGACTACTACGGCATCACCTATCGCAACCCGCGCAACGACAAGCTGGAGGGCATCGACATCGAGCTGTCCGCCGAGCTGGCGCGCGACCTCAAGGTCAAGCTGCAGTACGTGGAGTCGTCGTTCCCGCAACTGGTCGAGGACCTGAAGAGCGAGCGCTGCGACGTGGCCATGTTTGCGGTGGGCATGCTGCCGCAGCGCAAGGCCGTGCTGGACTTCACCCAGCCCTACCTGCAAAGCGACATCTATGCGGTGACCACACGGGCCAATCGCGTGGTGCGCCAGTGGTCGGACCTGGACAAGCCCGGCGTCGTCGTTGCTGTGCAGGCCGGCACCTTCATGGAGCCGGTGATGGCCCAGGCGCTGAAGCAGGCCACGCTGCGCACGGTCAGGCCGCCCGAGACGCGGGAGCGCGAGCTGGAAGCGGGCCGGGTTGACGCCTTCATGACCGACTATCCCTACAGCCGGCGCCTGCTCGACAACGCCGACTGGGCGCGCCTGGTGGCGCCACCGCAGCCCTTCTTCGTGCTGCCCTACGCCTATGCGATCAAGCAAGGCGACGCCGCCTGGCTGGCACGCCTCAACGAGTTCGTGGCAGCCATCAAACGTGATGGTCGCCTGGCCGCTGCAGCCGGACGCAACGGCCTGGGCGACATCGTCGTTCGCTGAGCCCGGGCCATGATCCGCCAGACACGCTTCCTGCGAAATGTCGTCCTGGCGTCTGCCGGCGGGGCGGCGCTGGTGGTGCTGCTCGGCCTGAGCGCGCTGGCCTGGTACCAGCGCACCGAGGCCCTGAGCAACGGCCGCGAGCGGGCGGAGCTGCTGGCGGACGTGTTGCAGGACCAGGCGAGCCGCACGGTGGAATCGGCAGCCGTGGCCTTGCGCGCGCTGGGCGACAGCCTGCAAGCCCGGAGCCAGGCGGACCCGGCCCATGAGCAGGCGTTGCTGTCCCAGTCGCTGCTGGGCCTGAGCTCGGTGCGCAGCCTGGCGCTGGTTGACGAGTCTGGCCTGGTGCTGGCCAGCTCGGAGCCGCGCGACAACGGCGTGCGCCTGCCGCTCGCCCAGCTGGAATCGCTGCCCGCAGCGGGCCGCAGCAAGCTGCTGGGTCTGCAAGCCGGACGCGGCCTGGCCGACATGCGCAGCAGCGGTGGGAGCCACCGCGTCAGCTTCCTGCCCTTGTGGCACCGCACGGCGTCGGGCAAGCTGTTGGTCGCCCTGATCAATCCGGATGCCTTGGCCACCTATCAACAGACGGTGGCGGATCAAAGCGCGATGCAGGCCCTGCTGGTCAGTTACCAGGGTCAGGTCCTGACTGCCACGGAACAGCTGCACGTCGAGGTGGGGAGTTCGCTGGCCAATCACCCGGTCCTGGCGCGTCTGATCGGCCGTCAGGAGCATGGCAGCTACCTGGGCGAGGGCGTGGTCGTGGGCCCCCAGGTCGTGGCGTGGCGCGGCTCGCGCACCCAACCTTTCCTGATGCTGATCGAACAGCCGCAGGACCTGGCACTGCAATCCTGGTACCAGGGCGTCTGGAAGCTCGCCGGGCTCGGCCTCCTCATGCTGAGCCTGCTGGTGGCGGCCAGCATCGTGGCGCTGCGCAGCCTGCGCGGCCGCGTGCTGGCCGTGCAATCGGCCCAGGAGGCTCATGAGAAGGTGGCCCTGCGCGAGCGCGAGATGAGCGTGGTGCTCAAGAGCGTGCAGGAGCTGATCTTCCGGGCCGGCCTCGGCGGCGTGCTGACCTTCGTCAATGCACGCTGGGGCGCGGTCACGCAGGACCGTGCCGAGCTGGCCGTCGGCCGCCGCTTGCAGGACCTGGTCGAGCCGGCCGATGCTGAGAAGGCCGCCGCGCTGTTCGACCCCGATGAGCGCCCTGGCCCGCGCACCGCACAGATCGGCCTGCGCAGCGCCGAAGGCGGGCTCCGGCAGTACGAGGTCGCCGTGGTGCCGCTCTATGCCAAGCAGCAATTGGTCGGCTTTGCCGGCAGTGCGGTGGACGTGACCGAGCGCGAGGTTGCGCAGCAGCAATTGCAGCGGCAGCTGGCCTTCACCGGCCTGCTGCTGGAGGTGAGCCCGCAGCCAATCTCGCTGGTCGACATGCAGGGCCGCTATGTCACCGTCAATCGGGCCTGGGAGGAGTTCACCGGGCTCAAGCGCGAGCAGGTGATAGGCGGCCGCGTCGGCTCCATGCTGAGCATGGCCGACAGGCAGGTCCACGAACGGCACGACGCGCAGCTGCTCGCCGAGGGCGGCACACTGCGCTACGAGGCTCGCATGAAGCATGCCGGCGGCCAGCCGCGCGACATGCAGGTCACCAAGGTGCTGCTGCTGGACGAGCAGGGCGGGGCGGCTGGCATCCTGAACACGCTGATGGACGTCAGCGAGTTCCGGGAGGCCGAGCGCGCCACGCGCGAAGCGCGTGATGCTGCGGAGGACGCCTCGCGCGCCAAGTCGGAGTTCATCGCCAACATCAGCCACGAACTGCGCACGCCGCTGCAGTCCATCCTCGGCTTCTCGGAATTGGGCGTGGCGCGGGGCCGTGAGTCGCCCAAGCTCGTGACCATGTTCGAAAGCATCCATGCCTCGGGTCAGCGCATGCTGGCCCTGGTGAACGACCTGCTCGATGTCTCCAAGATCGAGAGCGCGGTCGGCACCTTCCACATGGAGCGCTGCGACCTGCGTGCCCACATCCGCAGCGTGGCCCGCGAGTTCGACCCGCTCCTGCAGCCGCGTCGGCTGCAGCTCGACTGCGCCATCAGCGAGCAGCCGCTCAGTGCCAAGGTCGACCCGCTGCGCTTCCAGCAGGTGGTGCGCAATGTGCTGGCCAATGCGGTCAAGTTCAGCCCGGATGGCAGCAACATCGAGCTGAAAGCGGCCCGACACGAGGACGGCCTGATCCACATCGACATCGCCGACCGCGGTCCGGGCATCCCGCCGGGCGAGCTCGAGGCCATCTTCGATGCCTTCGTGCAGTCCAGCAAGACCAAGGACGGCTCGGGGGGCACCGGACTCGGCCTCGCCATCTGCCGAAAGATCGTCGAGCTGCACAAGGGCAGCATCCAGGCCAGCAACCGCGAAGGCGGCGGTGCGCTGTTCAGCATCGTGCTGCCGAGCCGCGGCGATGCGGACACCGGCTTCACGACCACCTACTGAGTGCGGCCCTCAGGGCCGCGGGTCGCCCAGGTGTTGCCTGAGCCAGTGGCTCATCTCCCACTGCACATGGCCCACTGACTCGCGCGCCGCATAGCCATGTGATTCGTAGGGCAGCGAGACGAAGCGGGCCGTGCCGCCGAGGCCGGCCAGCGCGTGGTACAGGCGCTCGCTCTGCAGCGGCGCGGTGCCGGAGTTGTTGTCGGCTTCGCCGTGGATCAAGAGCAGCGGCTCCTTGATCTGTGTGGCGTAGAGCAGGGGCGAGAGGCGCAGATAGGTTTCGCGCGCATCCCACAGCGAGCGCCGCTCGCTCTGGAAGCCGAAGGGCGTCAGCGTGCGGTTGTAGGCGCCGCTGCGGGCGATGCCGACCTTGAAGAGGTCGGTGTGGGCCAGCAGGTTCACGGCCATGAAGGCGCCATAGCTGTGGCCGCCCACGGCCACCTTCTTCGGGTCGGTGTAGCCCAGCGACTCGGCCTTGTCGAGGATGGCGCGGGCGTTCATCGTGATCTGCTCGACGAAGCCGTCATTGATCGAGCGGATGTCGCCGACCACCGGCATCGTCGCCTCTGACAGCACGACGAAGCCATCCAGTGCCAGCAGCTGTGGTGCGAGGCCCGAGTAGCGGGCGAAGCGGCTGGTGGCGCCACTGATCTGGCCGGCCAGCGTGGGGTCGTTGAACTCCAGCGGGTAGGACCAGACCAGGGTGGGGCGGCGCTCGCCCTCCTTGTAGTCGGGCGGCAGATTGACCCAGAACGACATCTCCACGCCATCGGCCCGCTTGAAGCTGACGAACTCGCGGTGGATGCGGCGCAGGATGGGCGTGGGGTCGCGCAGCTGAGTCAGCGCATGCAGGCCGGTGCCGTCGCGCAGGAAGATGTTGGGCGGCTCGGTCGGGCTTTCGCGGCTCAGCAGCAGGCGGTTGCCGTCCAGCAGGGCCAGCGGCTGTTCGTAGACCGTCTCTGACGACTGGAATGCGTGGCTGCTCAGGCCGTCGCGCAGCGAAAGCCGGTCCAGGAAGGGCTGCTCGCCCTTGGGCTTGGCACCGGCGCCCAGCATGTAGATGTCCCCCTGCGGCGAGGTGCGGATCACGTTGTGGCCATTGAGCAGGGTGCGCATCAAGGGCACGCCGGGATGGCGATAACGTTCGCGCTGCGCGTACTCGAACAGTGGCTTGCTCTGCGTGCCGTTGAGCGGCAGCAGGTAGGTGCGCACCCAGGCGCGGTTGCGGTCGGTCTCGGTCAAGAGGGCTTGCTGGCCGTCGTCCAGGAAGCGCAGCTGGGTGAATCGGTGCGGCATGCGCTGCACCTCGCGCGCCTCGCCGGTGAAAGGCGGGTCGAGGCGCATCAGGCGGTCTCTGAACGGCACGCGGGCGTTCGAGTTGCCACCGTCCAGCGCCTCGATCCAGTAGATCGCCGCGTCCTTGCTGGGCGAGGGGTAGTAGACCCGCGGGCCGACCAGCACGCCGTCGATGGCCACGCCCTTGCGCATGGGCATGCGGGTCAGCTCCTTCAGCACCCGGCCTTCGCGCGAGCGCACTTCCACCACGGTGGGAAAGTCGTCCCAGGTCAGGTCGTAGCTGAAGGGCCGGGCCAGGCGCTCGGTCAACAGGTACTGCGGCGTGCCGGGCGCACCGACGCTGCTGACGCTGGAATAAAGCGCCGGCTCACCGAGCTCGCGCAGCGCGCCGGTGGCGATGTTGACCTGCACCATCTGGGCGCGGCCGTGGTACTCGAACAAGGCCTCGTCATGCGGCGACTGCAGCAAGTCGGCGTAATTGCGTTCGGGCGAGGGCTTGCCGCTTGCCTCCTGCACCGCCGGCCGGGGCGCGGGCCGGGGCGGCGGGCCACGCCGCGCCACGGTCAGCACCACCAGCTCCTGCGGATTCAGCCAGGCCTGCTCGCCCTGGCCCAGCGCGTTGTTGAGCTTGAGACCGGCGATGGGCCGCAGGCGGCCGCTGGCGGTATCGCCCACCCACAGCTCGTTGGCCTGCTCGGTGCGGCGTTCCAGCACGAAGCGCTGGCCATCCGGCGCCCAGGCGAAGCTGTGGAAGGCGCCGCCCGGCGGCAGCTCGATCGTGCGCTCGGGCGCATCCGGCTGGCTCAAGGCGCGCAGTCGCAAGCGCTGCAAAACCTGCAAGGGCTGTGGCGTGCCGGGCCCCGGCTCGAAGCGCAGGCCGGCCAGGCGCAGCACCGGGCGCGCCAGCTCCTCGATGCTGGGATAGGGGCGGATGTCCAGCAGCGCCAGCGTCTGCTGATCGGGCGAGACCCAGGGCCGCGGTGGCACGGGCGCGTCCAGCACCTGGCGGATGGCGGTGCTGGGTTGCAGATAGCCGGCCGGCTCCTGCGCCTGGGCCATCGTCAGCGCAAGGCCGAGCGACAGCAGGCCGAGCAGGGGACGCGAGAGGCGCGGCGATGGGGGCATCGTGGTCGGGGTCAGCGGGGTGAGCGCGCGGCCTGCAGCCGGCGCAGCAGCTCGGCATTGAGCTCGCGCGTGTGGCGGTTCCAGCTGCGGCTGATCTTGTCGATCTCGGCCTGCAGCTTGTCGGCCAGCGCCTGCTCGCCGCGCTGCAGCGCCCAGATCGCGTACTCGGCATGGGCCTCGAAACCGCCGAAACGCTGCAGGCCCTGCTCGAACTCGGCCCGGGCCTGCTCTTGCTGGCCGTCAGCCGCCAGCGCACGCGCCAGCAGCAGGCTCAGCTGGTCGGCGCGGAAGCCTGGCTGCTCATTGCGGATGGCTTGCAGATGCGTGACGGCGCGGCCGGCCTGGCCGCTTTCCAGCCAGGCGCGGGCAGCGCCGAACTTGATCTCGGCGTCGCTGGCGAAAGGGCCCTTCAGGCAGGTCTCGAAGGCGGTGGCCGCCTCGGCCGGCTGGCCGGCCTCGAGCAGGGCCTGGGCCAGGCGCATGTGGTTCTGCGCGGTGGGCGTGGCTTCCAGCGCAGCGCGGGCCTCGCGCAGGTCGCGGCCCGGGTCCAGCGAGCGCGCGGCCGCCACCACGGTGCGCCGCGCGCCGCGCTCCAGGCGTGAGCCCGGCAGGTAGATGGCGACGAAATAAACGACGCTGCCCAGCAAGGGGAACATGAAGAGGATCATCAGCCAGTACATCTGCTGGCCGGTGCGGATGGCATGGATGGCGAAGAACAGCGCGACCAGCACATGCAGGCCGACTCCGATGAAAGGCATGGTGGTCTAGCTCCCCGGGGTTTCGAATCTTGTGGCCGGCTATTGTGCCGCCGCAGGCCGTATCAAGAGCCAGGCCAGGGTGCTGAAGCTGACGAAGGCCAGCACCGTCGAGGCCATGATGATGCGGGCCACGCGGCCGTTGTCGGCGCCATAGCGTTCGGCCAGCAGCGAGACATTGCTGGCGCTGGGCAGGGCCGCCGCCAGGCCCAGCACCAGCAGCTGGAATTCGCTCAGCGGCAGGCCGAGGCGCCGGCCCAGCAGGCCAAGGCCCAGCGCCAGGGCCGGGTGCAGGATCAGCTTGATCAGGGCCACCGGCAGGTACAGCGCCAGCGGGGTGCGCTGCTGGGCATGCTGGCCGGAGCGCCACAGCACGGCCCCGATGGTGAACAAGGCCACCGGCGAGGCGGCGTCGGCCAGCATGCGGATCACGGTGGCCAGCGGCCCGAGTGGATGCAGGCCGGTGGCCGAGGCCAGGATGCCCAGCGCGATCGACCAGGGCAGAGGATTCGACAAGGCGCCGCGCAAGGCCTGGGCCAGGGCCGCACCGCCGCGGCCCGGTCCGGCGTCCTGGCTGCTGGCGATCGCCACGCACAGTGAGCTGGTGACGAAGAGATCGGCCAGCACCGTGCAGATCACCGGCCCGGCCGCGCTCGGCCCCAGCAGCGCGACGAGCAGCGGAACGCCCATGAAGCCGGTGTTGGGAAAGGCCGCCACCAGCGCGCCGAAGGCGGCGTTCTTCAGGTCCACGCGGCTCGAGCGGGTGAGCCGGATCGTCAGGACCACGAGCAGCAGGGCCACGCCCACATAGAGGCCCAGCATGGCGGGGTTCAGCAGCTCGAGGACCGGCGTGTTCATGCCGAAGCGGAACAGCAGGCAGGGCAGGGCGAAGAACAGCACGAAGCCGTTCAGCCCTGGGATGGCGCTCTCGGCCAGCACGCCGCGCGAGGCCGCCAGGTAGCCGCACAGCACCAGGGCGAAGAAGGGCAGGGTGACGGCCAGGATGGCTTGCATGGGCCGCCAGTATCGCAAGCCGGCCTCCCCCCCGAGCCTGGGGGTGTGAGCGAATGCTCGCCCGCCCTTTGTTCATGGGGGGCGAGCCTCGCGGCCGGGCCGTCGCTCGCTAACATGACGCGCAATGCGCTTTGCTTTCAATCACCGCCCGCGGCCTGTTGCTGGCCCGCCTGCGGGTGCCACCCTGGTGCCCGAGCAGCGCCTGGGCGTCTGGACGCTGCGCCGCGCCCTGCATGCCAGCGCCGTGGGCCAGTGGTACCGGGCCGAGCATGTGCTGGCCCGCGGCCAGCGCGCCGGCCTGATCGTGTTCGAGAACGCCACCGATGCCGCCGCCCTGATGCTGCGCTTCGCTGATGGCGCCACCGAACTGGCACGGCTGCAGCACCATGGCATCGTCACCCCGATAGACAGCGGCGTCACGCCGCATGGCAAACCCTTCCTGGTGCTGCCCTGGGTCGAGGCCCGGCCGCTGATGAGCCTGACCGAGCGGCTGGGCCTGCGCGAGCGCCTGGCGCTTTTGCTGCAGCTCTGCGATGCCCTGGCCCATGCACACAGCGAGGGCCTGCTGCTGTCTGAGCTGGACCCCAGCCTCCTGTGGGTGCGTGCCGACGGCCGCCTGCAGCTGATGGGCCTGCACCTGAGCCACGAAGAATTGCCCGAGCCGCCGCATCCGGCCCTGTTGGTCTATGCGAGCCCGGAGCGCCGCCAGGGCGCCGCGCCCAGCCCGGCCAGCGAGGCCTATGCCCTCGGGGCCCTGCTGTGCGAGCTGGTGCATGAGCGCGCGCCCGATCACCACGAGGCCAGCCCCGAACACGACAGCGTGGCGACCCGCTGGCCCGAGTTGAGCCCGGCGCAACGGCTGAGCCTGGAAGCCCTGGTCCACAAGGCGGCCAGCCCGCTGCCGGAGCAGCGCCATGCCAGCTCCGAAGCGCTGGGCCTGGACCTGCGCTCCTGGCTGGCCGGCGAGAGCCATTCGGCCCTGCAGCTGACGCCGATGCCCATCCCCAACTCGGCACCCGTGCCGCTGGAGGGCGTGGCCGACGAGGCGACGGCCAGCACCTCCTGGTTCTGGCGCTTGTGGCGTCAGATCACGGCCAGCGAGTCGCGCTGAGGCCGGCGCTCTGGCTTCAGGCCGCCTGCGGCCCCGGCTTGCCGGCTTCCACCACGAAGCGCGCCTGCGTCTCAACCGCGCTTTGCGCATCCCAGGCATCGACGACGGCCCGCAGCTCGGCCTGCATCAGGCCGGCTTTCAGGTCGAAGCGCACATAACCGCGCTGCTCGCTGCGTGACAGCAGCAGGTGCGGGTTGTGGGCCAGGGCCTGGTCGAGCCGCTGCTGCGAGCCGCCATGGCTGCTGATCGAGGTGCCGCAGAACTCGCTGGCCAGCAGCGGGGTCTCGGGCTTGTCGAAATCCAGGCGCAGGCCGGCCACATGGTTGGCATGCACGTCACCGCCCAGCACCACGGTGTTGGGCACCCGGGCCGCCGCCAGGTCCTGCAGCAAGCGGGTGCGTGCGGCCGGGTAGCCGTCCCAGCCATCGGTCCAGTAGCGGCCGCCGCCATTGGCCGGGTCTCGCTGGCTGTGGCGGGCCATCAGCGTCTGCTGGGCGAGCAGGTTCCAGGGCCGTGAGGCGTCCCAGGTCTTGGCCAGCCAGCGCTCCTGGGCGCTGCCCAGCAGGCTGCGGGCCGGGTCGTGCAGGGCCGGGCAGTCGCGCTCGTCCACGGTGTTGGAGCCACCCCGGTCCGGCTTTGGGCAGACCTGCGGGTCGCGCCAGCTGCGGTCGTCCAGCGTGATCAGGCGGGTCAGCGAGCCCCAGTTCCAATGCTGGTAGAGCCGCAGCGGCGAGAGGTCGGCTGCGCTGGGCTGCCAGGCCTTGGGGAAGGGCATGTGTTCCCAGTAGGCCTGGGCCGCAGCGCGGCGGCGGGCCGGGAAGTCGGGGGCCAGCGTCTCGCCCTGGTCGGCAGCGTAGTCGTTCGAGACCTCGTGATCGTCCCAGGTGCAGAGCCAGGGTGCGCGCGCATGCATGGCCTGCAGGTGCGGGTCGCTCTTGTAGAGCGCGTAGCGGCGGCGGTAGTCGTCCAGCGTCTGGCAGGCGCGGCCCTGGTGCTGCCGCTTGGCCGTGCTGTCCTTGCCGGCGCCGTACTCGTAGATGTAGTCGCCGAGGAAGAGCACCAGGTCCAGCTCCTGCTCGGCCATGTCGCGCCAGGCGGCGTAGTGGCCGTGGTCCCAGCGCTGGCAGGAGGCGATGGCGAAGCGCAGGCTGGCCTTGGCGCCAGCGGCCGGCGCGGTGCGCGTGCGGCCGACCGCGCTTTGCTGGCCGAGGGCGGTGAAGCGGTACCAGTACCAGCGGTCAGGCTTCAGCCCGGCCGGCTCGGCGTGGATGCTGTGGGCACTGGCCGGGCTCGCGGTCTCGCTGCCTCGGGCGGCGATCTGCTTGAAGCCTTCGTCCTCGGCCAGTTCCCAGCGGACCTCGACCTGATCGGCAAGCTCAGGGCCGGTGAGTCGCGTCCACAGCACCAATCGATCGGGCCGGGGGCCGCCGGACGCAAGGCCGAGGGCGAAGCGCTCGGTGTCGGCGGCGCGCGCATGGCGCAGGAACAGCGGGGCAGTGCCGGCCGCCAGGGCCAGTTGCAGGAGGTGGCGGCGGTCGGTCTGGTAGCGGCTCATGCGGCGGCAGCTTACTCAGGAATCGTGATGTGCCATTTGCGCGCCAGCTCGCGCCATTCGCCTGTCGCCCGCAACTGAGTCATCGCCTGGTCCAGGCCGTCGCGCAGCGTCTCGCCCTGGGCGCTGCGGGTGAACGCGAAATGCCCGCGCTGGTAGCCGAGCGGCGGGTTGAGGATCTGCAGCTCGCGGCTCAGGCCCAGCGATTCGATCACCGGCGCCGTGTTGCGCTCGTTGCTGGCCAGCAGCTCGATGCGGCCGCGCTTGAGCATCAGGAGGCCGGTTTCCACGGTCAGCGCGGTGCTGAGCTGCTGCAGCGAGGGCCGGGCCCGCTCGAACTCGTCGCCATAGGCCCAGCCCTGGACGATGGCCACGGGCACCTGGGCCAGGGCCGTGAAGTCGCCCACCCAGTGCGAGGCCAGGTTGCGGCGGGCATAGAAGACCAGGGCATCGGCATAAAAGGCCTGGCGCGAGAACAGGAAGCGGCCCTCGCGCTCCGGCGTGCGGTAGGGGCCCACCAGCACATCGGCCAGGCCCTGCTCGACCATGGCCTGGGCGCGCAGCCAGGGCAGCACCTGGAAGCGCAGCGGCAGCCCGAGGCGGGCGGCGGCGCGGCGCATCAGCTCGGCGCCCAGGCCGTCGGCCTCGCCGGACAGCGGGTTCCTGCCCCGGGCCTCGAAGATGCGCGGGAACTGGGTGCCGACGACCAGCAGCTCACGCGCCAGCGCCGGTCGTGCTGCGAGGGCCAGCGGCGCCACGAGACACAGCCGGCGCATCGCGCTGCGTGGCTTGATCAAGGGACGTGCCTGGGGGAAATGCTCATGCCCCGCAGCTTACGCGATGCCTCAGCGGTCACGGGCCGTGGCTATCATGAGCCGCATGTCTTCCGATGCATCGCCTGCCCTGCCGGGCCCCGCGCTCGATCTGCCGGGTCGCCCGGCCCTGAGCCGTCCCAGCCATGCGGGGCGCTGGCTGGCGCTGCTGCTCTCGTTGGCCTGTGGTGCCGCCGGCCTCGCGCTGGCCAGCCACTATCCGATCGCGCCGCCGCTGGCGATCGCGCTGTACCTGGGGGTGCTGGCGGCGAGCTTCCGCTGGTGGCAGGCGGCGCCGCTCTTGCTGATCGGCCTGGTGCCGGTGCTGGGCCTCGCGACCTGGACCGGCTGGTTCATCTTCGAGGAGCTCGACCTGCTGGTGATGGCGGCTGCTGCCGGCGGCTATGCGGCCTATGCGCTGGGGCGAGCCGGCGACAAGACCTCGGCCTGGCGCCGTCCGCTGGCGCCCTCGGCGCTGGCCAAGCTGCTCTTGCTGCTGTTCGCGGCCTCGATGCTGTGGTCGGTGCGGCGCGGCCTGCTGGATGCCGGCGGCTTCGAGTTCGGCTGGTGGCAGGGCTATCTGGAGCCGCTGAACAGCCCGCGCCAGTTGAAGGGCTTCGCCTATGCCCTGCTGCTGCTGCCGCTGTGGCAGCGCGCCAGCGCCAGCCGGCCCGAGCGGGTCGAGCGCGGCATGCTGTTCGCGATGTGCCTGGCCCTGGCCGGCATCTCGCTGGCGGCGCTGTGGGAGCGCATCGCTTTTCCGGGCCTCCTGAATTTCAGTGCCGACTACCGCAGCACGGCCATGTTCTGGGAAATGCAGGTCGGCGGCGCCATGCTCGATGGCGCGCTCTTGCTGTGCCTGCCCTTTGCCCTCGCCGCGCTGATGCGCCAGCGCACCCCCGCCCTGCTGGTCCTGCTGCTGGCCCTGGTGCTGATGGCCAGCTATGCGGCCCTGACCACCTTCTCGCGCGGCGTCTACCTGGCCCTGCCGGTGGCGCTGGCGACGCTGCTGTTGCTCAGCTATCGACAGCATCACGCCCGCAAGGTCTCGCAGGTCGAGCAGCCCCAGCACCTGGAGGCGGCCTTGCGCGCGCTTCCTTTGCTGGCCCTGCTGGCGCTGTTCGGTTTCAGCGCGGCCCAGGTCTTCGAGGTGGCCGGTTATCGCGGCCTGCTGGCCTTGTCAGGCACAGCTCTGTTGCTGCTCTTCGCGCCGCGCCAGCTGCTGGTCGAGAGCCTTTCGTCACGCCTGCTGGTGCTGGCCATGGCGGCGCTGCTGGGCCTGTTGGCTGCAGGGCTGAGCTGGTCGGTGGCCAGCTGGATCCCGAAGTCGGCCTATGTGATCTACGGCCTGTCGTTCGCCCTCGGCGCCCTGCTGATGTGGCGTCCGCCCGGCCGCATGGATGCCACGCTGCGCAGCATGCTGCTCAGCACGGTCTGGTTCTGGAGCCTCGGCTGCGTGGCCGTCGTGGCTGGCAACTGGGGCGGAGAAATGGCCTTGCGAGCCAGCGTCTGGCCGCTGCTGCTGTGGGCCCTGGCCTGGGTCTGGCTGATAGGCGCGGCGCCGGCTGCAGCCACCCGCATGCTGGACCTCGGCTGGCGCGTGCGTGCCATCCTGGCCGGCGTGCTGCTGGTGGCGGGTGCCCTGGTGTCCACGCTGGAGGGCGGCGCCTATGTGGGTGAGCGCATGGCCACGGGCGTGCAGGACCTGGGCGCGCGTGTCGACCATTGGCGTGGCAGCTACTGGCTGCTGCAGGGCGAGGAAGAGCGCTGGCTGGGCCGGGGCAGCGGCCGCTACATGGCGACGCGCTTCTACACCGGCCCGGCGAATGAGCGGGTGGGCGATTTCCGCCTCGGCGAGGAGGCGGGCCGGCCCTTTCTGCGCCTGAGCGGCGGCCGCCATCTGCTGGATTACGGCGGCATGCTGCGCGTGACCCAGCGCATTGCCGTGCCCAGCGGCGCGGTGCTGGTGCAGGCCCGCGTGCGCGCCGCCGAAGATGCCGGCCTGCATGCCGAGCTGGCCGAGAAGCACCTGCTTTACCAGGAGGCGCGCAGCCACAAGGCCGTGGCCGTCAAGGGCAAGCCCGGTGAATGGCAGACGGTGCAGATCAAGCTCGATGCCCTGCCGAGTGGCGCTGGCGGCGACTGGTGGGCGCCGCGCCTGATCACCTTTGCGATTGCCGAGACGGTGGCGGGCAAGGAGCTCGATGTCGCCGAACTGAGCCTGCTTGATGCCTCGGGCCGCACGCTGCTGGCCAATGGCGATTTCTCGCAGGGCCTGGCCCGCTGGTACTTCACCAGCGACCGCCACCACCTGCCCTGGCATGCCAAGAGCCTGCCGCTGCACCTGCAGTTCGAGCAGGGCTGGCTCGGCCTGTGGATCTGGACGGCTCTGGTGGCCGCCGCGCTGTGGCGCGTCAGCCTCGGCCGGGCGCGCTCGCATGCGCTGGCGCCGGCGGTGGCGGCGTCCATCGTCGGCTTCCTGATGGTGGGCCTGTTCGACAGCCTGGTGGATGCGCCGCGCATCGCCTTCCTGTTCTACAGCGTTGTGCTGCTGGGCCTGTGCCTGCGGGCCCTGCCGCCGGGCGTGAGCAGCGCGTCACGTCAGTAGCCGCTTACGGGCGGCCGCTATCATGCGCCGCCCCTTTGTGCTGTTCCCATGTCCTCCCCGACTCCCGACGCCGCCGCCACGCTCAACCCCGCGCAACTGGAGGCGGTCTACCACCTCACCGGGCCCTGCCTGGTGGTGGCCGGTGCCGGTTCCGGCAAGACGCGGGTGATCACGACCAAGATCGGCCAGTTGCTGAAGTCCGGCTATGCGGCGCGCAACATCGCCGCCATCACCTTCACCAACAAGGCCGCGCAGGAGATGCGCGAGCGGGCCAAGGCCCTGGTCGGCCCGCGCGCGGCCAAGGACCTGGCGATCTCGACCTTCCACAGCCTGGGCGTGCGCATCCTGCGCGAGGAGGGCACGCGGGTCGGCCTGAAGGAACAGTTCTCCATCCTCGACAGCGACGACGTGCTGGGTGTGCTGCGCGACGCCGGCGGCACGACCGACGCCAACCAGGCCAAGTCCTGGCAATGGACCATCTCGCTGTGGAAGAACATGGGCCTGAATGCCGCCCAGGCCGCCGCACAAGCCAAGGACGAGAACGAGCGCACGGCCGCCATCGTCATGACCAAGTACCAGGAGCGGCTCGCGGCCTACCAGGCCGTGGACTTCGACGACCTGATCTCCCTGCCCTTGAAGCTCCTGACCGAGGACGCCGAGGCGCGCGGCAAGTGGCAGGACACCTTGCGCTATGTGCTGGTCGACGAATACCAGGACACCAATGCGGTGCAGTACGACCTCTTGAAGCAGCTGGTCGGCGAGCGTGCGCTGTTCACCGCCGTGGGCGACGACGACCAGAGCATCTACGGCTGGCGCGGCGCCACCATCGAAAACCTGAAGCGCTTGCCGGTCGACTTCCCCAACCTCAAGGTGATCCCGCTGGAGCAGAACTACCGCTCCACCGGCGCCATCCTGCGTGCGGCCAACAACGTGATCGCGGTCAACCCCAAGATCTTCGAGAAGAAGCTGTGGAGTGAGTTCGGCGACGGCGAGCCGGTCAGCCTCGTCGAGTCCGATGGCGAGGACCATGAGGCCGAACGCGCCGTGGCGCGCATCCAGGCGATACGCGGCCAGGGCGGTGCCGGCATCGAGTTCAAGAACTTCGCCATCCTCTACCGCGCCAACCACCAGGCCCGGCCGTTCGAGCAGGCGCTGCGCCGCGCCCAGATTCCTTACAAGGTCAGCGGCGGCCAGAGCTTCTTCGACAAGGCCGAGATCAAGGACCTGTGCGGCTGGCTGCGCCTCTTGGTGAACCAGGACGACGACCCCGCCTTCCTGCGCGCAGTGACCACCCCCAAGCGTGGCATCGGCCACCAGACCATCGCCGGCCTGAGCCAGTTCGCTGGCAAGTGGAAGTGCAGCATGTACGAGGCGCTCTTTGCCGAGAGCCTCGGCACGGCGCTCAGTGCCAAGCAGATCGGCTCGCTGCACGAGTTCGGCCGCTACGTGAACGAGTTCGAATACAAGGCCCGCCACACGGCCGGTGCCAAGGAGGCCAAGGGCCTGCTGCTGGAATGGCTGAAGGACATTGCCTACGAGCAGCATCTCTACGACCACGAGGAGAACGAGAAAGTCGCGGCGGCCCGTTGGAACAACGTGCTCGATTTCGTCGACTGGGTGGCCAAGCGCTGCGGCGGCGAGATCCAGGAGGACGGCGGCAAGTTCGAGACCGAGAAGCAGACCGTGCTGCAGGTCGCGCAGACCATCAGCGTCATCCTCTCCATGGCCGAGCGCAACGAAGACCAGGACCAGGTCGTGCTGACCACCCTGCATGCCAGCAAGGGCCTGGAGTGGCCGCATGTCTTTCTCGCCGGCGTCAACGAGGGCCTGCTGCCCTTCAAGGCCGACGACGAGGAGATGACGGCCCAGCGCCTCGAGGAAGAACGCCGCCTGATGTACGTGGGCATCACCCGCGCGCGCAAGACCCTGGCGGTCAGCACGCTGCGGCGGCGGCGCAAGGCGCGCGAGCTGGTGATGGGCATTCCGAGCCGCTTCATCCTCGAGATGAAGCTGAACGAGTCCACGGTCAAGGAAGACCCGCGCGAGAAGCTCAAGCGGCTGCGCGAGGCCTTTGCGGTCAAGGGCGCGGCAAGCGCCGCCGCGCAAGAGGCCGACAAGGGCAAGCCATAGGCGCCGGTGTAGCGTGGCCGAGCGATCATGCCGTCATGCCCATCTCACGTTTTCTTCCCTGGCTGACGCTGGCGAGCGGTCTGCTCGCCGTGCTCGCCCCCTGGCTTGGCCAGCCCGCGCTTTTCTACACCACCAAGCCACTGACCACGGTGCTGATCCTGGCCTACGCCTGGCAGCGTGGGCATGGCGCGCCGATGCGCCCCTGGATCGTTGCCGGCCTCGCCGCCTCGCTGGCGGGCGACGTGGCGCTGATCTGGCCGCAGCAGGGTTTTCTGCCGGGGCTGGTCTCCTTCCTGGTCGCCCACCTTTGCTATCTCTGGGCCTTCACGCGGGTGCAGCGCCTGGCGGCCTGGCCCTGGGCCTTTCTGGGCTATGGCCTGCTGGCCAGTGCCATCCTCCGGCGGTTGTGGCCGGGTGTGCCGGAAGCCTTGCAGGCGCCGGTCGTGGTCTATGTCTTGTGCCTGTGTGCCATGGCCGCGCAGTCGCTCGTGCTGGCCAAGCTCTCGTTCACGCCGGCCAACCGGATACTCGGCCTGGGCGGCCTGCTTTTCGTCATCTCCGATGCCTGCCTGGCCACCAACAAGTTCGCCGGGCCGGCGCCGTTGGCGGCCCTGCTTGTGCTGCCGACCTACTGGGCGGCGCAATGGTGCATCGCCAGCTGGCTCACGCCGGCCGCCCGGGACTGAGGCTCAGCGCAGCCGGCGGTACAAGGTGTTGCGGCTGACGCCGAGCCGGCGTGCCGCTTCGGAGACGTTGCCATGGCAGTCGCGCAGCGTCTGCTCGATGCGCTGCGCGGCCAGCGAGCGCAGGTCCTCGGCGGGCATCGGCGCCGGGGCCACGGCCGGCGCGAGCTCATCGAGCAGATCCTCGGGCAGGTGGGCGGCCGTGATCAGTGGCTCGGCGTCGTCCAGCAGGGCCACGGCGGTGCGCAGCACCTGGGCCAGCTGCCGCACGTTGCCGGGCCAGTCATGGCGGGCGAAGGCCGTGGCCAGCGTTGGCTCCAGCGCCAGGCTGCGTCCCGGGGCCAGGTCTTGCAGCAGACGATCGACCAGCGTGGCGAGGTCGCTGCGCTCACGCAGTGCCGGTAGCCGCACCATCAGGCCGTTAAGCCGGTAGTAGAGATCCTCGCGGAAGCGGCCCTGCCGGACCAGCTCGCGCAGCGGCTGGTGGCTGGCCGAGATCAGGGCAAAGTCCAGGTCCACCACCGCGCCGCCGCCCAGCGGTTGCACCTGGCGCTCCTGCAGCACGCGCAGCAGCCGGGCCTGCAAGGCCAGCGGCATGTCGCCGATCTCGTCCAGGAACAGCGTGCCGCCCTGGGCCTCGCGCAGCCGCCCCGGCGTGCCCTCGCGTCGGGCACCGGTGAAGGCGCCGCCACGGTAGCCGAACAGCTCGGCTTCGATCAGCGACTCGGGCAGGGCCGCGCAATTGAGGGCCACGAAGGGCTGGCCGGCGCGCGGGCCGCTGTCGTGGCAGGCGCGCGCAAACAGCTCTTTGCCGACGCCCGACTCGCCCTGCAGCAGCAGCGGGATGGGCTTGCCCAGCACGCGTCGGGCCCGGCCGATCTGCTCGGCCAGCGTGGCGTCGCCGCTGTCCAGCCGCTGCAGCGCATCGCCTTGCGGCGGGCGTGCACCCGGGGCGGGCACTCGGCGCGCACCGTCGAGCCGCGCCCACAGGCGGCCCGAGGCGCCCTCGATGGCCTGCGGGCCGGGGCGCTGCTGCAGCGCGCCGAGCGCCTGCTCCATCACCTGGTCGATCGGCAACTGGCCGATGGCCGAGGCCGGCAGGCGCAGCAACTCGAGGGCGACGCGGTTGGCACCGAGGATGAGGCCGTCTTCGTCCAGTGCCAGCAGGCCCTCGACCACGGTGCCCAGTCCCTCGGGCCGGCCATGCAGGCGCAGCCGCAGGCCGCTGCCATGGCGGGCCTCGAAGAGCTGGTGCTCCAGCATGCGGCCGGCGGCGCGCACCAGGCCCAGCGCATGGCGGTGCTCGCCGCGCTGGTCGCCCGAGATGTCGAGCACGCCCAGCAGGCGGCCGTCTGGCCCCCACACGGGTGTGGCCGCGCAGGTCAGGAAGCCGTTGCGCTCCAGAAAATGCTCGCCGCCGTGCACCATCAGCGGTCGGCCCTCGGCCAGTGCCGTGCCGATGGCATTGGTACCGCGCCATTGCTCCAGCCAGTTGGCGCCGGGCCGCAGCGCGACGCGCGCGGCCTTGTCCGCAAAGCCGGTGTCGCCCAGGGCCTCGAGCAGCATGCCTTCGGCGTCGGCCAGGATGACCAGCTGGCCCGCATCGCGGATCTGCTCGTGCACGAACTCCATCACCGGGCGGGCCTGGGCCAGCAACTGGCGGCGTTGCTCCTGGGCGCGCCGCAACTGGGCGGCGGAGGCATGCGGCACACCGAGCTGGCGGCCCTGTGGCTCGAGGCCGTGGGCCAGGCTGCGTTGCCAGCTGGCCTCGACGGCCGCGTCGAGCAGGCCGGCTGGCGCGGCGCCGGCATCCAGCAAGGCGCGGCGCGCCTCGCGCAGGCGTCGTCCATCGGGGCGCGGCCGCGCCGGTGCGGCCAGGGGCAGGGTCCACATCGTTCTTTGTCTCCTTGCGGCGCGCTCTCACTGGGCGCCGTCATGCGGCGACCCTAGGGCCGGCCGCTCGGGTGCGGAAGCGATTCAGCCGGATTGCCCGCCCGACTGCTCCATCGCGTGACAGTCGGCTGGCGCAGGGTGTGCCGGCTGCACAGTCTGCGCGCGCCGCCTGACCCGGTTCTTGCGCGAAATCAGGCCCCGGGCAGTGGACCCTCCGCTGGCACGCTCCCTGCAATGCAGCGCCCCGGATGCCAAGCCGGCACCGAATCCGAACAAGTACAGGAGACTCGCCATGATCTACGCCGCCCCGGGCACGCCCGACGCCCGCATCGCCTACAAGCCGCGCTACGACAACTTCATCAACGGCCGCTTCCAGCCGCCGGTCAAGGGCCAGTACTTCGACGTGGTCACGCCGATCAACGGCCGCGTCTACACCCAGGCCGCCCGTTCTGGTGCCGAGGACATCGAGCTCGCGCTCGACGCGGCCCATGCCGCCGCGCCCAAGTGGGCCGCCGTGCCGCCGGCCGATCGCGCCAACATCCTCTTGAAGATCGCCGACCGGCTCGAGCAGAACCTCGAGCTGCTGGCCTATGCCGAGACCGTGGACAACGGCAAGCCGATCCGCGAGACGCTGAACGCCGACATCCCGCTGGCGGTCGATCACTTCCGCTACTTCGCTGGCTGCGTGCGGGCCCAGGAAGGGGCGCTCAGCGAGATCGATGGCCACACCATCGCGTACCACTTCCACGAGCCGCTGGGCGTCGTGGGCCAGATCATTCCCTGGAACTTCCCCATCCTGATGGCGGCCTGGAAGCTGGCGCCGGCGCTCGGCGCAGGCAACTGCGTCGTGCTCAAGCCGGCCGAGAGCACGCCCATCAGCATCCTCGTGCTGGCCGAACTGATCGCCGACCTGCTGCCGCCCGGCGTGCTCAACGTGGTGAACGGCTTGGGCCGCGAGGCCGGCATGCCGCTGGCCGAGAGCAAGCGCATCGCCAAGATCGCCTTCACCGGCTCCACCGCCACCGGCCGCGTGATCGCACAGGCGGCGGCCAGCAACCTGATCCCGGCCACGCTGGAGCTGGGCGGCAAGAGCCCCAACCTGTTCTTCGACGACGTGATGGCCGAGGACGATGCCTTCCTCGACAAGGCGATCGAGGGCCTGGTGCTGTTCGCCTTCAACCAGGGCGAGGTCTGCACCTGCCCCAGCCGCGCGCTGATCCAGGAGAGCATCTTCGATCGATTCATGGAGCGCGCCATCAAGCGTGTCGCCGCCATCAAGCAGGGCAACCCGCTTGATACCGAGACCATGATGGGCGCCCAGGCCTCGGCCCTGCAGATGGACAAGATCCAGGGCTACCTGGCGCTCGGCAAGGAAGAGGGCGCCAAGGTGCTGATCGGTGGCAGCCGTGCCGAACTCGGCGGCGATCTCGCCGGCGGCTACTACATCCAGCCCACGCTGTTCCAGGGCCACAACCAGATGCGCATCTTCCGCGAGGAGATCTTCGGCCCGGTGCTGGCCGTGACCACCTTCAAGGACGAGGCCGAGGCGCTGCAGATCGCCAACGACACGCCCTACGGCCTCGGCGCCGGCGTCTGGACCCGCGACGGCAGCCGCGCCTACCGCCTCGGCCGTGCCATCCAGGCCGGCCGTGTCTGGACCAACTGCTACCACGCCTACCCGGCGCATGCGGCCTTTGGCGGCTACAAGGAATCTGGCATCGGCCGCGAGACCCACAAGGCCATGCTGGACCACTACCAGCAGACCAAGAACCTGCTGGTCAGCTACTCGCCGAACAAGCTGGGCTTCTTCTGATCAGCCGCCCTCGGTGCCGTCGGTGCCGGGGGCCAGCTGAACCTGGTTGCGGCCGGCCGCCTTGGCGGCGTAGAGCAAGTGGTCGGCCGCCGTCACCGCCGCGTCGAGCGAGTCGGCGCTGTGCGGCACGTCCACGGCGCCGCCGCTGAA
Organism: Pelomonas sp. V22; assembly: GCF_030014915.1. Taxonomy (GTDB): domain Bacteria; phylum Pseudomonadota; class Gammaproteobacteria; order Burkholderiales; family Burkholderiaceae_C; genus JAUASW01. The sequence continues at coordinate 152,839 of NZ_JAGIXS010000004.1, read as the reverse complement.
ATGCAGGGCGTAGCCGGGGGCGAGCGCGACAGGCGTCGCCGCCGCCCGCTCTGCGATCCGCTTCAGCAGGGCGTGGACTTCCTGCAGCCCGGCCTCCGGGACGGCCAGCAGGAATTCCTCGCCGCCCCAGCGCCCGAACACATCGCCGGGCCGGATTGAGGCCTTGACCACACGCGCAAAGGTCTTCAGCGCATCGTCGCCGCCGTCGTGGCCGAAGCGGTCGTTGCAGGACTTGAAATGGTCCAGGTCCAGGATGACCACGACTGCCTGGCCTCGTCGGGCCACCGCATGCTCGACGATGTCGCGCACGCGCTGCTCGGTGTAGCGCCGGTTGGGCAGACCGGTCAGCGGATCGGTGATTGCCTGCTCCCGGTAGCGTCGGCGCTGGCGCGCCAGCAGCACGACGAGACTGGCCAGGACGGCGCCCAGCAGCACCAGCGCGCCCGCCAGCCAGCGCTGGGCGGCGATCACCTCGCTCTGGAGCCGGTCTTGCTCGGTGGCGGCGGCCAGTTGCTGGTCCACCGATTCCGTCATCTGCTCCATCATGGCTGCGTTCGATCGGGTCAGTTGCTGGAACCGCGACTGGTGATAGGCCCGCAGCGCGGCAATGCCGCGCGTGGTGTCTCCCTGCGCGATCAGCAGCTCGGCTTCGGCGCGCCGAACCCCGCCGCGCCGCGCCATGTGGCCGGTGTCGATCAGGGCCTGGATGTCCTCCAGGTCGCGCCGGGCGAGCGCCACCTGGCCCGTGCGCGCCAGGGCCTCGGCGCGCAGCGGCAGCATCGAGTGGCGTGCGACGTCCGGCGCGTCCAGGGCGGCGCCGAAGGGAGCCAGGCAGGACAGCACCCCAGGCCAGTCCTCGCGGTAGGCGGCAATGAAGGCGCAGAGGTGCCCGGCATAGCCCCGCGCGGTCGGTGTGCCGGTGCGCTCGGCCAAGCGGCCGTAAGTGGCGGCCAGCACGCGGGCTTCCTCGTGGCGCCCCAGGTAGGCCAGGCTTTGCGCCAGGTTGTAGATCGTCTCGTGGTCGGGCCGGGGGTAGTCCGACCTGGCGATGTAAGCCTCGACGCGGTCGACGGCCTTCATGTAGCCATGCACGTCGTCCACGATGACATGCAGCATGGCGACGACTTCCCAGGCCGCGCTCGCGATGCTGGCTTCGGTGGCCGCAGCGTCCGGGATCTCGGCCAAGGCCTGTCCCATGTGCCGCAGGGCTTCGCCGCTCTGACCTTCATCGACCAGGCGCCGCGCCAGCACCGTTTGCGCCAGCACCCGGGGCAGCCAGTCGGTCTGGCGGCGGACGCTGGCCTCGATCTCGGCCAAGGGCAGTTGGCGGTCCTGCAGATTGCGCAGGCGCAGCGCATTGATATCGGCCACCGCGAGATAGCGGGCATTGCCCTGTGCCTGGGCTGCCGCTTTCAGCTGCTGGTTCCAGCGCTCGGCGGCGGCGTACTCCCCCTGGCTGATGATGAGGCGCGTGACATGCTGCAGCCGGCTCAGTCCTTCGGCATCGTGGCGGGCAAGGGCGGCCTTGCCAAAGGCCTCGAGTGCCTGAAAGCTCGTTTGCCTGGCGCGCTGCTCGACCCGCTGCGCGTACAGCACCACTTCCGAACTGGCGAGCGAGGCGGCGGGCTCGGCCGACGGAGGCGAATGAGTCCCGGCCGCTGCGGCCGCAAGCACCAGCGCCAGGGCCAACCCGGCCTTCCGCCAATGCGCCAGAAGGTGCAGCCTCGGCATGCCGGGATGCCGGATTACATGCCCTTGAACAGGTGCGTGTAGCTGCGGCTGACTTCGAGCTTCTCGGTCAGGCCCTTCACGCCCACCAGCTGGCGGCCGCGGAAGTCACGGGTGATGCCGGCGATGGCTTTCACGTTCACCAGCGTGGAGCGGTGGATCTGCCAGAACAGCTTGGGGTCCAGCTCGTCCACCAGCTCCTTGATCGGCTTGCGGATCAGCGCTTCCAGCGTGGCGGTCTGCACCCGCGTGTACTTCTCGTCGCTGATGAAGAACAGCACGTCCTCGACCGGGATCATCTGGATGGCCTGGCCCACGGTGGCCTGGATCCACTGCAGGTAAGCCGGCGTGCCACTCGGATTGAGCTGGGCCGAGAGCTTGTGCAGCAGCTGCTGCATGGGCGCAGCGGGCTTGCCGTCATCGGGCACCGGCTCGTTGCTGTGGCGCTGCGAGAGGCGCTTTTTGACGCGCTCCACCGTCACCTGCAGTCGCTCGCGCTCGGCCGGCTTCAAGACATAGTCGGCCACACCCTGCTCGAAGGCCTCGACGGCGTACTGGTCGTAGGCGGTGATGAAGACGATCTCGGGCAGCAGCCAGACTTCGTCCTCGGGCAATTGAGCGATCTGGCGGGCCGCGTCTACGCCCGTCAGGCCTGGCATGCGGATGTCGAGGAACACGAGGTCGGGCTTGTGCTCCTTGACCAGCTCGACCGCTTCGAGGCCGTTCTTGGCTTCGGCCACGATGTCCAGGTCGGGCCAGACTTCGGTCAGGCGGCTGCGCAGCTGTTCGCGCATCAGGCGTTCGTCATCGGCCAGGACCGCGCGCACGCGTTGGGTGGAGGTGGTGTCGTTCATGGCGCGATGTTAGTCGGGGATCAGAGCGCTGGTTCGACCGGAGCCGCAGGTGCTGCCGGAGCCGGCGAGGTCACCGGTCGGGCCGGCTTGCTGCGCAGGGCCAGCCACAGCAGCAGGCCGATCAGGATCAGCGGCGAGAACACCACCGCACCGACACCGACCGCAGCCAGCAGGCCGAGGGCCAGCACGCCGCCGACGATCAGGAGCGGCAGGCCGATGCCCACCAGCAGGCACAGCGGCACGACCACCAGCAGCACCACCGCCGCGATGGCCAGGCCCACGACGCCGCCGATCACATCGGCCAGGTCGGTGGCGCCGAACAGCATCTCTTCGCCGTTGATGGAGATGGACATGTCGGGATGGTTGCCGAGGTGATGCCAGAGGCTGAAGCCGCCGGAGATGGCCGCGATCATGACCAGCAGGGTGAGGACAGCGAAGACCTTGAAAACGCGTTTCATGCTTTGGCTCCTTCAGTAGCGGAATCTTCAGTGCGGCTGCGGTAGGGCACCTGGATCGTGACCACGGTGCCGCTGGGTTGGTTTTCGGTGACGGTGACGCTGCCCTTGCTGCCGTACAGCAGCGAGAGGCGTTCGCGGATGTTGGCCAGGCCCACGCCGGTGCCGCTGGTGGCGGCGCGGCCGAAGCCGAGGCCGGTGTCGGCCACCACGATCTGCAGCTTGCCGTGCACGATCTCGGCCTTGACCTTCAGGCTGCCGCCCTCGGCCTTGGGTTCGAGGCCATGCTTGATCGAGTTCTCGACGAGGCTCTGGATCATCATGGGCGGGAACTCGGCCGACAGCAGGCCCTCGGGCACATCGATCTCGGTCATCAGGCGCTCTTCCATGCGGACCTTGAGGATCTCCAGGTAGGGCCGGATCACGGCGATCTCGCGGCCCAGTTCTCGCATGCCGCCGGTGGCGTTGGCCTCGCGCATCGTTGGCATCGAGGCACGCAGCAGGGCGATCAGGTTCTTTTGCATCTGCGAGGCGCGGGCCGGGTCGGTCTCGATCAGGTGGTCGATGGACGCGAGGGTGTTGAACAGGAAGTGCGGCTCGACCTGGGCCTGCATCGCGGCCATGCGGGCCTCGACGACCTGGCGCTTCAGCGATTCGGCCTCGGCCGTCTCGGCGGCCTGGGCGGCCTTGACCTCGGCCTGGATGCGGCCCTTGTACATGGCCTTGATCACGGCGGACGACAACACGATCAGCCAGGCCAGGCTGTCCAGGAAGTCGCCGAGCCGGGCATAGGTGACACGGGTGCGGGGGCCGCGGCTGGATTCCTCCATGAGGGCGGCGCGGGCTTCCTCAAGCTGGTCGCGGGCCTCGTCCAGGGCCTGCTCGCGAGCCTTCTCGCGGGCTTCGCGCACCGTTTCCTCGATGGCCTTGCGGGTTTCCTCCACCGAGCGACGCAGTTCGTTGCGGTCCACGCCCTTGGGCAGGCCGATGGCGATCGAGGGCAGGTCCTTCAGCTCCTCATCGCTGAGTGCGCTGCTGGCCGGGGCGCTGGCGCCCTTGGGCGCATGGCGGGGCTCGATGCGCAGGCCCTCGTCGTCGATGGTGATCTCGTAGTGGATGGGCTTGTCGGTGGCGATGACCGGCTTGTCCGTGGAGCGCTTCTTGGAGACCTTGGGGATCTTGGGCAGCTCGTAGGGCAGCTCTTCCTCGCCGGTGCGGAACTTGAAGTTGAACGGGGGCAGGTGCTGCAGCACGTTGGCGCCGATGATCAGGGCCACGGCCAGCAGCACGAAACGCTTCCAGCTGATGCTGACCAGCCAGCCGGCATAGACGTGGAAACCGCGCACCGTCAGCGCCGAGAAATGCTGCCAGCGCTGGTAGGGGGTCGGGTTGTCAGGGAGGGTGGCGCTCATGGGAATCTGCCTTGTCGATGGGATGGACTGTACGCATGCCCAAAGTCAGGTGCCTCGAGGGAGCGATGCGCCGTGCGCTCAGAGGGCCCAACTGCACTATTCGCCGACAGTCGGGAGGCCATAAAAAAGGCCCGCCGGGAGGGGCGGGCCTGAATTCGTGAACTACGTCACGAGCGAGGGGTGTCCAGCTTATTGCTTCACGGCCTCGACCTGGATCACCAGGCGCACTTCCTTCGGGAAGCCCCAGGCCAGGCCGTAGTCCACGCCCCACTGGGTGCGGTCGATGGTGGCGGTGAAGTCGCCGCCGCAGACTTCGCGCTTGAGCATGGGGTTCTGGTAGCAGTTGAAGTTGCTGGCCTTCAGCGTCACCGGGGCGGTCTTGTCCTTCAGCGTCAGCACGCCGCTGACTTCGGTGACCTTGTCGCCGTTGAACGTGAACTTGTCGCCGACGAACTTGGCAGCCGGGAACTTCTCGACAGCGAAGAAGTCGTCGCTCTTCAGGTGCTTGTCGAAGGCGGCCGAGCCCGAGTTGATGCCGTTCATGTCGAACGTGATCTCGACCTTGCCGGTCTTGGCTGCGCGGTCCAGCGAGACCGTGCCTTCCTTCTTGTCGAAACGGGCGCGGTTGGTCGAGGTGCCGAAGTGGGCGATCTCGAAGGTGGCGTAGGTGTGGGTCGGGTCGATCGCGTAGGTGGCGCTTTGGGCGTTGGCAAAGCCGGCGGTGGCCAGCAGGGCGGCGGCGATCAGGGCAGTCTTCATCGTCTTCATCATGGCGTTTTCCGTTGGGAGGTTGGAGGGGAGGAAAAGGGGCGCGATCACAGCGGCGCAATGCCGGTGAACGCGAGCTTGAACTTCACTTGCACATCATTGGCGACCATCGAGGTGTCGGCCCATTCGCCGTCGCCGATCTTGAATTCCAGGCGCTTCAGCACGAAGCCGCCGGTGGCCGTGGTGGTGCCGCCGGCCTGCGTCAGGGCCAGGGGCACGGCGATGTCGCGGGTCTGGCCTTTGATGCTCAGCTTGCCGGCCACCTCGTAGCGGCCGCCGCCCAGGGCCTTGACGGCCGAGCTCTGGAACGTGGCCTGCGGCACGCGCTTGGCGTCGAACCAGGCGGCCTTCAGCATCTCGGCATCGAACTCCGGCGCGCCCAGCGTGGCGCTGGCCAGCTCGATGGTGAAGGCCACTTTGGCGGCCTCGGGCTTCTTGGGGTCGAAGCTCAGCTGCGCATCGAAGCGCTTGAACTTGCCGTCCACCGGCACGCCCATCTGCTTGCTGGTGAAACCAAGCTCGCTCTGCGCGGCCAGGAGGCTGATCGGTGCGGCAGCGGCGGCCGCAGCAGGCTTGGCCGGCGTCGCGGCGGCGCCGGGCGTGGAGGACAGGGCCAGGACGGCGGCCGAGGCCAGCGCCAGCAGGGTGGTGGAGAGCGTCTTCATCACAGGGTCCTTCTGGGTTCAGCGCAGGGCCGGCAGCATGCGCTGCACGAGGCCGTCGCGGTCGACGAAATGGTGTTTGAGGGCGGCAGCCACATGGGCCAGCACCAGGGCAGCGAGGCCATAGGCGAGGAACTTGTGAGCGAGCTTCAAGGTCTCGGCCAGCGCCTTGTCGGGGCTCACCAGGTCGGGCAGCGGCAGTACGCCGAACCAGACGATGGGGAAGCCCGCCGCCGAGCTGTAGGCCCAGCCGGCCAGCGGCACGGCAAAGAACAGGGCGTACAGCGCCCAATGTGTGGCGTGGGCCGCAACGGCCTGCCAGGCCGGCATCGCGATGTCGGCCGGCGGCTGCTTGTAGAGGCGCCACAGCAGGCGCAAGCCCGACAGCGCAAGGATGCTCACGCCCGCCCACTTGTGCCAGTTGTAGAGCTTGAGCCGGGCCGGCGAGAAGGGCAGGCCGGTCATGTACAGGCCCACGCCGAAGGCGCCCACGATGGCCAGCGCCAGCAGCCAGTGCAGGGCCATGGCCAACAGGCTGTAGCGCTGCGCGGGGGCGAGGGTGGCTGAGGTCATAGTGGTGGGGCTGGGGTGTTGCGAATGAGGTCAGTGTCAGGGGCGGCACGGCCCCGGCGGTTCACCGCGCTTGACGCCATGGTTCAGATGATTTGAAGGGTGGGCGCTGTGGGCACCCGCACCCCCCTGAGAGGGATGGGCACGCCCTGGAGCGCTGCGGATACTGCGCCGCTTGCGAAGAGACCCCGTCCGAGGGTTCAGCTGACAGTGGAGGGATGCCGTGCCGGTTCACCAAGGCCCTGAAGGGCTGCGGTGGCCGGCATTGCTCTTTTCGCGGCATGCTGGCGAGGGTGCGGCGGCTATATTGCGCGCTGCTCCGCGCCTTGCCTGCCTAGCCTGTCCTCGCTGTGCCCGCCGCCCACCCCTCCGACCCAGAAGCCGACGCGCTGAGCGTGCAGCAGGAGCTGCTGCGCCTGCTGGCGCGCCAGGGGCGGCGCGTGCCTTTTCCGGTGGGTCTGAGCGCCGTGGCGATTGCGCTGATGGCCAGCGCCGGCCTCGGGCCTGCGCTGCCGCTGGCCTGGCTGGCCCTGGTCTTTGCGGTGCTGGCCCTGCGCTGGTGGATGCTGGGGCGGCTGCCGGCCTGGCATGAGCGCACGATGGCGCAGCGGCTGAACTGGGCCGTGGCCCTGAGCGGGCTGAACGGCATCGTCTTCGCCGCCTCGTTCGCCTTCACGCCCTGGATGGTGGACCACGCGCGGATGCTGCAGACCATCCTCCTGCTGGGTCTGTGTGCCGGTGCGGTGGCTACGACGGCCGGCCATCGCCCGGTCTTTCTGGCTTTCCTGTTGCCGGTGACGCTGGCCAACAGCCTCGCCTGGGCCCTGCAGCCGCAGCAAGGTGGCGCGGCCTGGCTGGAATGGCTGCTGGCCGCCCTGATCCTTGCCTTTGCCTGGATCCTGGCAGGCCTCGCGCGCGACACCTACAAGGTCTTCGCCGACTCGGTGCTGATACGCCAGCAGCAGCTGCGCTCCAACGAGCGCCTGCGCCAGGCCCTGCAGCGCGCCGAGACGGCCAACCGCGCCAAGACCCGTTTCTTCGCCTCGGCCAGCCACGACCTGCGGCAGCCTCTGCACACGCTCTCGCTGCTGGGCGCCGCGCTGTCGCTGCGCACGCTGGAGCCGGCCAGCCAGAAGATCGTGGGCCAGATGAACCAGGCGTTGGAGTCGCTCGCTTCGCAGATGGATGCGCTGCTCGATGTCTCCAAGCTCGATGCCGAGGTGCTGACGCTGAACGAGCAGCGCCTCGCGCTGGCGCCCTGGCTCGCACGCCTGGTCCAGGAGTTCGGCCCGGCCGCCCAGCGCAAGGGCCTGAGCCTCACGCTGGACTGCCCACCCGAGGCTCATGTGCTGAGCGACCCGGCGCTGCTGGAGCGCGTGCTGCGCAACCTGCTGGACAACGCCCTCAAGTACACGGCCAGCGGCGGCGTGCGCGTCCATGTGCGCGCGGCCGAGCTGGGCGGCGAGCCGCGTTGGGAGATCGCCGTGATCGACAGCGGCCTCGGCATCGCGCGCAGCGAGCAGTCGCGCGTGTTCGAGGAGTTCTACCAGGTCGGCAATCCGGAGCGCGACCGTGCCCAAGGGCTCGGCCTCGGGCTGTCCATCGTCAGCCGCCTGGTCGATCTGCTGGAGGTGCAGCTGCGCCTGGAGTCCGAGCCCGGCTGCGGCTCAGTGTTCACGCTGAGCCTGGTGGCCGTGGCGCCGCTGGAGGCCAGTGCCCTGGCAAGCAGCGGCCCGCGCCGGCACCGGCTGGCCGGCCTGCGCGTGCTGGTGCTGGACGACGAGCAGCCGGTGCGCGAGGCCATGCAGGCGCTGCTGGCTGCCCATGGCTGCGAGGTGCGGCTGGCCGCCACCACGCGCGCGGCCGTGCTGGACAGCCTGGCCGCGCCGCCCGACCTGGTGCTGGCCGACCTGCGGCTGCGCAGCGGGGACGACGGCATCGCCGCCATTCAATCGCTGCGTTCGGCCCTGCCTGACCTGCCAGCCCTGCTGGTCAGCGGTGACACCGCGCCCGAGCGGCTGCGACAGGCCCAGGCCGCCGGCCTCACGCTCTTGCACAAGCCGGTGCAGGCCGGGGCCTTGCTCGACGCGATCGAGCAGGTGCTGGCGCGGCGCTACCCCGGCCTATCAAACTTGGCGGGCTGAAGCCGGCGAGCTCAGGTTGGCGCGCGACAGCTCGCCACCGTAATGCGCGCTGACCCGCGCATCCATCACCCTGAACCACAGCGGCGGCACATAGGCCAGCATCAGCATGCCGGCATAGCCCATGGGCAACTGCGGGCTGGCATCGAAATGCCGCAGCAGCTGATAGCGCCGGCCCGGGTGGGCATGGTGGTCGCTGTGACGCTGCAGCTGGTAGAGGAAGAGGTTGGAGACCACGTGGTCCGAGTTCCAGGAATGCTCGGGCCCACAGCGCTCGACCTTGCCATCGGCGCCTCGCGCCCGCAGCAGGCCGTAGTGCTCGATGTAGTTCACCACCTCCAGCAGCGAGATGCCGTAGAGGGCCTGGACCAGCACGAAGGGCAGCACGCCGACGCCCAGCCAGGCCGTCACGCCGGCATAGAAGAGCGCGCTCAGTGCCCAGGCCTGCAGGCATAGCCGAGCATCGAGGTGCCAAGCCGAGCGCAGGCTGCCGACGACGGTGCGGGGCAGAAAGGCCCAGAAGCTTTCACCGAGGCGGGCGCTGGCCGGGTCTTCGGGCGTGGCGACGCGCAGGTGATGGCCGCGGTTGTGCTCGACGAAGAAATGGCCGTAGAGCACTGGCGCCAGCGTCAGCAGCGCGAGGGCCCGCTCCCAGCGCGGCCGCTTGTGGCCCAGCTCATGGGCGGTGTTGATCGCGATGCCGTTGACGCCGCCGACGCTGAGAATCAGGCCCAGCCATTGCCAGGGGCTGAGCGGCAGCGTGGTGGCGATCCAGGCGCCGAGCAGGGTGGTGGCGTATTGCGCCGGCACATAGGCCACGACGATGGCGCGGTACCAGAGGCTGCGCTCCAGCGTTGGCGTCGCCGCCTCAGGCGGGTTGCCATGGTCAGGGCCGAGCAGCGCATCGAGCAGCGGGATCACGCCATACATGAAGGCGCTCATCAGGAACAACCAATGCGTCTGGCCGGTCTGCACAAAGCGCAGCAGGTGCCAGCCCACCAGCATCGGCAGGGCCGGCGACAGCAGCCACCAGTAGCGCTTGGGATCGTGCCAGGCCTCGGCTTGCATGCTGCTCAGGCCCGTGAGCCTTCGAGCCGGAAGGTCTCGACCATGCTGGCGAGGCGCAGCGCCTGCTCCTGCAGGCTCGCGGCGGCGGCGGCGCTTTCTTCCACCAGGGCCGAGTTCTGCTGCGTCATGTGATCGAGCTGGCTGACCGCCGCATTGATGGTCGCCAGGCTCTGGCTCTGTTCCTTGGAGCTGGCGCTGACCTCGCCCAACACGCTGGTGACGCGCCTCACGCTGTCCACCACCGCGCCCATGGTCGAGCCGGCGCGGCCCACGAGGCTGGAGCCGGCATTGACCTCGCTGACGCTCTGGCCGATCAGCGTCTTGATCTCCTTGGCCGCTTCGGCCGAGCGCTGGGCCAGGGCCCGCACCTCGCCGGCCACGACGGCAAAGCCGCGACCTTGTTCCCCGGCCCGTGCTGCTTCAACTGCAGCGTTCAGCGCAAGGATGTTGGTCTGGAAGGCGATGCCGTCGATCACGCCGATGATGTCGCTGATGCGGCCCGAGCTGGCATGGATGCGGCCCATGGTGTCGACCACCTGGCCCACGACCTGGCCGCCGTTCTGCGCCACGCTGGCGGCGTCCACCGCCAGCTGGTTGGCCGTGGCGGCGGAGTCGGAGGAGCTGCGCACCGTGCTGGTCAGCTCTTCCATCGTCGAGGCGGTCTGCTGCAGGCTGCTGGCGGCGGCCTCGGTGCGCTGGCTCAGGTCCTGGTTGCCCATGGCGATTTCGCCGGCGGCCGACTTGATGTTCTCGGCGCTGTCGCGCACGTCCTGCACCAGGCTGCGCAGCGAGACCACCATGCGGTTCAAGCCGCGCTGCAGGTCACCGATCTCGTCGCCGCGGCTGCTCTCCAGCTGCACCGAAAGGTCACCCGCACCTATGCGCTCGGTGGCGTCCAGCGCGAGGCGCAGCGGCGGGATGAAGGAGCGTGCCATCAGCCAGGTGCTGACCAGCAGCATCAGCACCACGGCGCCGAGCAGCACGGCGGTGATCATCACGCTGGTCGAGCGAGCGCTCTTGGCGGCGGCAGCCACCTCCACCGCCATGCGGTGCTGCAGGTCCACATAGGCTTTCTGCGCGGCCAGGTATTGGTCCAGCAGCTTGCGCACGCCGGCCACCTGGGTGTCCATGTCGCTGCCGCCTCTAGCCTTGGCGGCGGCATTGCGCGCCTCGATGTAGACGGCGCGGGCCTTGGCGATGCTGGCCAGGCTGGCCTTCTCTTCCTCGGTGTCGGCCGTGGCCTCGATCTTCTTCTGCAGCTCGGAGATGCGGGCCGAGGTGGCGTCCATCTCCGGCTTCAATATCGCCGCCAGTCCGGCGTCGGCGGCCTGCAGGCCAGCCATGGTGCGGGCCGCATTGGCCTGGGTGAGACCGGCCCATTGCAGCGAGATCTCGAGCTTCTCGCGCTGCTCGGCCTGCTCCGCCTGCTCGGCTTCCAGCGCGGCGGCGCTGCGCCAGCTCGACACCAGGGTCAGCGTGATCAGGATGGCGGCCGTCAACAGCGTGGGCAGCCAGAGCCGGAAGGAGATGCTTATGGACTTGTCGTTCAGCATGGTCGTCCCCTGGGGGCGGCACGGGGAGGCCGCCTGGGGACGATTGAATGCGCGCGCCAGGGCTATGTCAATCCGGCTGTGCGCGAGCCGAGCATCTCGTGCACGTCGTGGCTCATCACCGCGAGATAGGCCGCGAGCAGCAGATAGCAGCTGCCGTACTCCCATTTCACGGCCGCCGGCACGGCGTAGTAGGTCTGGGCCTCGACGCTGTCCTTGCGGTACTTCCAGGCCTTCCAGAGTTGCGGCCAGGCCAGCAGGGCCATCAGGATCAGCATGGGGCTGGGCCGCCACAGGAACAGGCCCACCAGCACCGGCACGCCCAAGAGCCAGATGCGCGGCGACAGCACGGCCGTGATGCGGCCACCATCGAAGGGCGAGACCGGGATCAGGTTGAACAGGTTCAGGAAGAAGCCGCTGTAGGAGATGGCGAGCAGCAGGTTCGAGCCCTCGCTGCGCGCGAGCAGGTAGCACAGCGTGGCGCCCACGGTGCCCACGAGCGGGCCGGCGAGGCCCACATAGGCCTCGGTCTGCGCGTCGTGCGGCAGGTCCTTGAGCTCGACCCAGGCGCCGACGAAGGGGATGAAGGTGGGCAGGCCCACGTTCAGCCCCTTCTGGCGTGCTGCCAGGTAGTGGCCCATCTCGTGCACGAAGATCAGCGCCACGAAGCCGGCCGCGTAACGCCAGCCATAGATCCAGGCATAGACCACGACCGACAGCAGCATGCTGCCGCCGCTGGCCAGCAGCTTGCTGAACTTGAGGCCCGAGAAGGCCAGCAGCAGCAACTTGATCATGAGTGCGGCTTCAGGCTTCAGGCTTCAGGCTTCAGGCCTGCGGCTTGTTGCGCTTGAAGAACTTGGCCGCCACGGCACCCACGCCGGCGACGCCGAGGATGATCACCTTGGCGAACTTGGCTACGAAGGCGAAGACCACAGCCAAGAGGCCCAGCTTCTTGGCGCCCACGCCGAGCACCAGGGCGGCAAGGCCGTACTCGGCCACATGGTCGGTGCTGCTGTTGAAGTCGGCGTAGCGCTTGCCCTCGCTGAATTCCAGCGCCGCCAGCAGGCTCTGGGCGTCTGTCTTGTGCGCGCCCAGGTCCTTCAGGTCGGTCACCAGGTTGAGGCTGAAATAGCCCTCGCGGCCCAGCGCATAGGTGTTGTAGTTGACACCCTGATCGTCGCCGGCCGGCGCGCCCTTGCTGCGCGAGCTCATGGCCCAGACCAGGCGATGGCTGTCGGCAGCATAGGCGGGCTTCTCGGCCCAGCCGGTGATCTCCAGCGCGGGCACGCCCATCTTCACGCGCTCTTCGTTCGAAGCCTCCGTACCTTCACGGTAGGACTTCAAGAGGTCGTCGGCGTTCCAGTCCTTGGCATCGTCGTCCTTGATGTAGCCCGACTTCTCGAAGCGCAGCACGGCAAACCAGCCCTGCTTGCTCGTGGGGAAGATGACGCCTTCCAGGTCGGCATAGTTGCCCGGGTTGCCCATGGCGCGCATCACGGCGGCGGCCTGCGGCTGCGGGATGAAGACCTTGCCCTCGGGCAGGTGCAGCACGGCCTGGCCGGCCAGTGCGATGTCCTGCGGACCGGGCTTGGCGGCCTGCTGGGCGTCGGCCCAGGCCTTGGCGGCCTCTTCATCCTTGGTCTGCGCCAGGGCGGAGGCTGCGCTGAGCAGCGGCAGCATCAGGCACAGCAAGGCTCGCGCAAGCATGGTGTTCGTCTTGGTCATTGTTGGAATCTCCCTGGGGTTCGGTCTCGCCGCTGGCGAGCGCGCCAGTCTAGCGGCGGCCTTTGCGGGCAGCAGGCAAAAGAAACCCGCAGGGCTTGCGCGCTGCGGGTTGCGGGGAGGGCGGGAAGTGTGAGCTCGGAGATCAGGCCTGAAATCAGGCTCGTTGCCACTCGGCCATCAGGCTGTCCCACTTGGCGCGGGCGGCATGCACATGGCGCTCCTTCACATGCCCATAGCCGCGGATCTCTTCCGGGATGCGGGCAATGTCGGTGGCCAAGGCCAGCCGTTCGCTGGTCAGCCCCTTGGCCAGGATCGCTTCGATGCTCTCGCGGTACTGCTGGATCAGCGCGCGCTCCATCTTGCGCTCCTCGGTGTAGCCGAAGATGTCGAGCGCCGTGCCGCGCAGGCCCTTCATCTTGGCCAGCACCGAGAAGGCCGGGCGCACCCAGGCGCCGAAGGGGCGCTTGATCAGCTCGCCCTTGTCGTTCTTCTTGGACAGCAGCGGCGGCGCGAGGTGGTGCACGATCTTGTAGTCGCCTTCGAACTGCGCGGCGATCTTGGCCGTGAAGGCCGTGTCGCTGTGCAGGCGGGCGACTTCGTACTCGTCCTTGTAGGCCATCAGCTTGAACAGATACTTCGCCACGGCTTCGGTCAGCTTCGTGCTGTTCAAGCCACCTTCAGCGGCCCGCACCTTCTCGACGAAGGCCTTGTACTGCTCGGCATAGGCGGCGTTCTGGTAGCCGGTCAGGAACTCCACGCGCTTGCTGATGATCTCGTCCACGCCCGGGCGCTTGACGAAGTTGATCACCTGCTTGGCGGCGCTATTTGACAAGTACAGCGACTGCACGGCGGCCAGGTCATGGGCGCAGCGGCGGCCCCATTCGAAGGCGGCCTTGTTGTTGTCGATCTGCACGTTGTTCAGCTCGATGGCGCGCATCAGGGCGGCGTAGCTCAAGGGGATGCGGCCCTTCTGCCAGGCGTAGCCCAGCATCAACGGATTCGTATAGAGCGAGTCGCCGACCAGCTTCACGGCCACTTCCTCGGCGTCGAACATGCCGAGGAAATCCTTGCCCACGGCCGACTGGATCGCGCCCTCGCAGGCGGCGCCCGGGAAGCTCCAGTTGGCGTCGTTCACCAGGCTGGCGGTGGGTGAGCCATGGGTGTTCAGGGCCACATAGGTGCGGCCTTCGCGCATCACGGCCAGCGTGGTCTTGTTGGCCGCGACGATGGAGTCGCAGGCGATCACCAACTGCGCCTCGGCCGTGCCGACCTTGGTGCAGTGGATGGCGTCCCCATGGTCGGCGATCTGGATGTGGCTCCAGGTCGCGCCGCCCTTTTGCGCGAGGCCGGCGGCGTCCTGCGTGATCACGCCCTTGCCTTCCAGGTGGGCCGCCATGCCGAGCAGCTGGCCGATGGTGATGACGCCGGTGCCGCCCACGCCGGCCACCACGATGCCCCAGGCCTCGGCGGCGCTCGGGATCAGCGGTTGCGGGATGACGCCCATGGCGGCATCAAACGGGTTCAAGGACTTGTCCTTCTTGGGCTTCTTCAGCGCGCCACCTTCGATGGTGACGAAGCTGGGGCAGAAGCCCTTGGTGCAGCTGTAGTCCTTGTTGCAGCTGTTCTGGTTGATCTGGCGCTTGCGGCCGAAGTCGGTTTCCAGCGGCTCGACCGACAGGCAGTTGGACTGGATCGAACAGTCGCCGCAGCCTTCGCAGACCAGCTCGTTGATGACGACGCGCTTGGCCGGATCCACGAGCTTGCCGCGCTTGCGGCGGCGGCGCTTTTCGGTGGCGCAGGTCTGGTCGTAGATGATGACCGAGGTGCCGGTGATCTCGCGGAACTGGCGCTGGATCGCGTCGAGCTCGTCGCGGTGGTGCACGGTCACGCCGGGCAGCAGGTTGGCGGTGAGGTACTTGTCCGGGTCGTCGGTCACGATCACCAGCTTGGCTACACCCTCGGCCGTCACGCTCTGCATGATCTGCATCACCGAGTGGCCCTCGGGGCGCTCGCCCACCTGCTGGCCGCCGGTCATCGCTACCGCGTCGTTGTAGAGGATCTTGTAGGTGATGTTGACGCCGGCGGCTATCGACTGGCGGATCGCCAGGATGCCGCTGTGGAAGTAGGTGCCGTCGCCGAGGTTGGAGAAGATGTGCTTCTCATCGGTGAAGGCCGACTGGCCCACCCAGGGCACGCCCTCGCCACCCATCTGCGTGAAGGTGGCGGTGTTGCGGCCCGGCATCCAGGTGACCATGTAGTGGCAGCCGATGCCGCCCACGGCGCGCGAGCCCTCGGGCACGCGGGTCGAGGTGTTGTGCGGGCAGCCCGAGCAGAACCAGGGCGTGCGGTCTGCACCACCAGCGGTCTTCTCTTCGGCCTTCAGCGCGTTTTCCTTGGCGTCGATCACGGCCACGCGGGCATCGAGGCGGGCAGCGATGTCGCTGTCCACGCCCAGCTTCTTCAGGCGCTTGGCGATGGCGCGGGCAATGATGGCCGGCGTGAGGTCAGCCTGCGGGCGCAGCAGCCAGTTCTGGCTCGGGTTGGCCTGGTTCCATTCGCCGCCGGTGTTGTCACCCTCGATCTCGTCGAACTTGCCCAGCACGTTGGGGCGCACGTCGGGGCGCCAGTTGTACAGCTCTTCCTTGAGCTGGTACTCGATCATCTGGCGCTTCTCTTCGACGACCAGGATCTCCTGCAGGCCGGTGGCGAAGTCGCGCGTGATGGTGGCTTCCAGCGGCCACACGACATTGACCTTGTGCAGGCGGATGCCCAGGCGGCGGCAGGTGTCGTCGTCGAGGCCGAGGTCATGCAGGGCTTGGCGCGTGTCGTTCCAGGCCTTGCCGCTGGCGATGATGCCGAAGCGGTCGTTCGGCGTGGCGACCACGTTGTAGTTCAGCTTGTTGGCACGCACGTAGGCCAGGGCCGCGTACCACTTGTAATCCATCAGGCGCTTTTCCTGCTCCAGCGGCGCGTCGGGCCAGCGGATGTGCAGGCCACCGTCGGGCATCTGGAAGTCTTCCGGCAGGATGATGTTCACGCGGTCCGGGTCGACGCTGATGCTGCCCGAGGACTCAACGATTTCCTGGATGGTCTTCAGGCCCGACCACAGGCCGGAGAAGCGGCTCATCGCAAAGGCATGCAGGCCCATGTCGAGGATGTCCTGCACGCTGCTCGGGAAGAACACCGGGAAGCCCACGGCCTTGAATACGTGGTCGCTCTGGTGGGCGGCGGTGGAGCTCTTGGCGATGTGGTCGTCACCGGCCACGGCGATCACGCCGCCATGCTTGGAGGTGCCGGCCATGTTGGCGTGCTTGAACACATCGATGCAGCGGTCCACGCCCGGGCCCTTGCCGTACCAGATGCCGAACACGCCGTCGAACTTGGCCTTCTCGGGGAACAGGTCCAGCTGCTGCGAACCCCACACGGCGGTGGCGCCCAGCTCTTCATTGACGCCCGGCTGGAACACGATGTTCTGCTTGGCCAGGTGCTTCTTGGCCTGCATCAGCATCT
This sequence comes from Pelomonas sp. V22, assembly GCF_030014915.1. Lineage (GTDB taxonomy): Bacteria > Pseudomonadota > Gammaproteobacteria > Burkholderiales > Burkholderiaceae_C > JAUASW01. The sequence continues at coordinate 136,396 of NZ_JAGIXS010000004.1, read as the reverse complement.
GGTCGTAGCCGCCCAGCGGCGAGCCGCGGTAGCCTGAGATGAAGCCGGCGGTGTTGAGGCCGACCATGGCGTCGCGCGTGCGCTGCAGCATCGGCAGCCGCACCAGGGCCTGGACGCCGCTCATGAAGGCGCGGCCGCTGTCTAGCGAATATTTGTCGTCCAGCGTGACCTTCTCTAGCGAGCGCAGGATGTGTTCGGGCAGCGGTGCATTCATGGGCGATGGCTCCTGGTGGACGGGGCGCGCCGGGGTCGCTTGTGGCGGCCGGGCAGGCCCGGATAGCGGCAGTATTCCGGATCAGCGAGTGTAGGGAAAGCGGGGCGCGCGGTGCTTTCTCATTTGCGCTTGGAATCCTTATCTGGAGCAATAATCTTTCCTGATTCTGGATTTATCTATCGATATGGTTTCCAAAATTCGCAAATCAGGGCAAACCCCGTCCTCGACGGCGCCTGCCTCGCCGCCGCTGGTCGAGGCCGAGGACGGCGCGCTGGACCGCTATCACATCGCCATCCTCGGGGAGCTGCAGCGCGAGGCGCGACTGTCCAATGCCGAGTTGGCCGCGCGCATCGGCCTGTCGGCCGCGCCGACCTGGCGGCGGGTGCGCTGGCTGGAGGAGCAGGGCTTCATCACCGGCTACCGCGCCGAGATCGACCGCCGCAAGGTGGGCCTCGGCGTGCTGGCCTTCGTCAAGCTCGACGCCGACCGCAACAACGCGCAAGCCACCAAGGTGCTGGAAGAAGCGATACGCCGCCTGCCCGAGGTGATCTCCTGCCACTACATCTCGGGCGCCGGCACCTTCGAGCTGCAGGTGCTGGCCACCGACCTCGATGCCTTCAGCCGCTTCACGATCGACACGCTCTTGAACCTGCCCAATGTCAAGGACGTGCACACCAGCTTCTCTTTGGGCGAAGTGAAGGCGGGCGGTGGCGTGCCGCTGGCTCATTTGCATCCCTGATCGGGTAGGCTGCAGCCCATGGATCGCGTCACCACCACCGCCGGCTGGACGGAGCGTCTCGCAGACCTCCTGTTCACCTCCGAACCGGTGCAGCGCATCCGCCTGCGTCAGGCCAGCCTGGCGATCGCGCTGATGGCGCTCTGCGTCTGCATCATGCAATACGCGGCCTGGGTCTCGAGCGTGGCCCAGGGCCCGCTGTGGTGGTGGACCCTGCTCTCGCTCGGCGGCCTGCTCGGCACCTATCTGTTGATTCGCTGTGGCTGGAGCAAGCGCCTGAAAGACCCCTCGCTGACGGTGCCGCAGATGTGCATCGCCATCGTCAGCGGTGCCATCGGCTATGCGATGGCCGGGCCGGTGCGCGGCGCGACCTTTCCCATCCTGCTGACCATCCTGGTGTTCGGCATGTTCCAGCTGCGCGCCTCCACCACCTTGCGCATCAGCCTGTTTGCATTGGGCCTGTTCGGGCTGACGATGGCGGGCATGTCGCAGTGGCGGCCCTCGGTCTATCCGCCGGCGGTGGAGCTCGGGCACTTCCTGATGCTGGCCTGCACGCTGCCGGCTGTGTCCATCCTGGCCGGGCGGCTGAGCCGCATCCGCCATCGCCTGGCGCGCCAGAAGACCGAGCTGGCCGAGGCGCTGGCGCAGATCCAGGCCATGGCCACGCGCGATGAGCTCACCGGCCTTTTGAACCGCCGCCACATGCAGACCCTGCTGGACCAGGAGGTGCAGCGCTGCCAGCGCAACGGCCAGAGCTTCTGCGTGGCCCTGCTCGACATCGACCACTTCAAGCGCATCAACGACCAGCACGGCCACGGTGCCGGCGACGCCGTGCTGCGCGGCTTTGCCGACATCGCCCAGGCGGCGATACGCGCCTCCGACGTGCTGGCCCGCTGGGGCGGCGAGGAGTTCGTGCTGCTGATGGCCGACGCGCGCATGCCGCCAGCCGTGGCCGGGGTCGAGCGCGTGCGCGAGCATGTGCAGGCCCTGCGCGTGCCCATGGGCGAGCTGATGCTGCACACCAGCGTCTCCGCCGGCCTGACCCAGTACCGGCCCGGCGAAAGCCTGGCACAGACGCTGGAGCGGGCCGACCGCCTGCTCTACCAGGCCAAGAATGAGGGCCGCAATCGCGTGCTTTTCGGCTGAGCTGCTGGGCGCCTGCCGGGTCTATGCTGCGCCCATGATCAAGCGCCGCGACCTTGCTGGATTGCTGACGGGATTGCTGCTGCTCGCGGGCCCGCCGCTGGCGCGTGCCGCCGAGCCGCCGCAAGTGATGCTGCAGATCGAGCTGCGCTGGGTCGAGTCCAGCCTCAGCGGCGCTGCGCTGGCCGGCAACAAGCACGGCGCGGTGGTCGTGGGCACCGGCGGTTCAGTCTCGCCGCGAGGCGGCAAGATCCTCTCGACCCGGCCCGACGATGCCGGCGTTTCGCCGGTGCAGCGCCTGCTGGTGCTGAACGGCCGCTCGGCCTCGGCCCTCACCAGCCAGCCGCGCCGCATCGAGATGCTGGACTGGGGCGTCGAGAGCCGCCGCGGCCAGTGGCAGCCGCAGGCCCAGATGCGCTCGGTCTGGGTCGAGCGCCAGACCGGCTTCCAACTCAAGCCGAGCTGGCCCGGTGGCCAGCAGCCGGTGCTGCTGGAACTGCGCGCCCTCTTGCCGCGCGGTGAAGGCGACAGCGAGGAACTGGTCACGACGCAGCTGATACCACTGGAGCAATGGGCCACCGTGGCTCGCGAGGGCGGCAACCCCCAGCCCACGGCCCCGGGCGCCTATAGCAGCCGCGATGCCGAGCCGCAGACCAGCCGCGAGCTGCAGGTGCGCATCAGCCGCGCCCCAGGGTAATTGGTATTTGATTGGTAGTTTATTGGTGTTAGGCTTCGCCGGCCCTCAGCCCGGAGTCCCCATGCGCTTGCCTGCTACCGCCTTTGCTGCTGCCGTCCTGCTGTCCCTTGGCCTTGCTGCGTCATCCCATGCGGCGCCGCCGCTGTTCGGCGGCAAGCCGCTTGCCTTCCAGGCAGCCACCAAGCCATCGATGCAGGCGCCGGTGGTGGGCGTCTATGTGCCGAGCTGGGAGGGCGTAGAGCAGCTGGACAAGATCCAGCCCGGCAGCGTCAGCCACATCCTCTATGCCTTTCTGCGACTCTGCGGTCCGGGCCAACTGGCCAAGGACGACAAGGCCTGTGCTGGTCGCGCCGAGTTCACGCTGACCGATGGCGAGACCGAGCGCCGCTTCAACCAGGGCTTCGTCAAGCTCAAGGGCCGCCTGCCCGGCCTGCAGGTCGTGGCTTCGGTCGGCGGCTGGGGCGGCTCCGACCCCTTCTTCCACCTGGCCAACGATGCCGCCAAGCGACGCGCCTTTGCCACCGATGTGGTGCGCTTTCTGCGCTCGCATCCAGGCTTCGACGGCATCGACATCGACTGGGAGCACCCGGGCGGCAATGGCGCTGCCAATGGCGTGCAGCTGGGCAGCAAGGCCGATGGCCAGGGCTATGCCGACCTGATGAGCGATCTGCGCGTCGCCGTCGATGCCCTGGGCCGCGAGACCGGCCGCCGCTACCTGGTGACCACGGCCGTCAACCCCGGCAGCCTTATCGTCGACCGCATCAATTTCAAGCAGGCCGCAGCCGCGCTGGACCTGGTCTTCATGATGAGCTACGACTACTACGGCGTGTGGTCGCCCGATGCCGGCCATCACTCGGCGCTCAAGAGCGAGCGCCCTGGCGATGAGAGTCTGGAGCGCTCGGTCGCCAACCTCGAGCAGGCCGGCGTGCCGCGCAAGAAGCTGGTGGCCGGCGTGGCCATGTATGGCCGCGGCTTTGCTGGCGTGAGCAAGCCGGGCAACGGCGCCCAGCGCAGCGGCCCCTATCCGGCCGAAGGCGATGTGGGCGCGATCACCTACCGCGCGCTGCGGGCCGACCGCATCGATGACCGCGGCCGCGCGCTGAACGGCTGGCAGCTGCGCCATGACGACAAGACCGGCTCGTGGAGCCTGTACCAGCCCGAGCAGCAGCTCTGGGTCGGCTTCGACGATCCGCGCGGCGTGCTGGCCAAGGGCCGCTACGCGATGAGCGCTGGCCTGGCAGGCGTGTTCGCCTGGGAGCTCTCGCAAGACCACAAGGGCGAGCTGCTGAACGCCATGAATCTCGGCGTGGGGAAGCGCCCTCGCTGAACGAACGGGTGCTGCGATGGGGTCAGGCCGTGCCTGCCGCGCCACGACAGGTTGGTCAAACGCGCGCATTGCCTTGACCTTGTCTTCCGATTGGAGGTAAATCGGCCCGTGCCTGCCGTGCCGGCGGCCGCCTCCGTACGGAGCAAGGAAGGAGTCCCGCCTTGACCCACAAGCCCTACCGCATCCTCAGTCTGGACGGTGGGGGCACGTTTTGCCTCATACAGGCGAAGGCACTGGCCGCACTGTTCGGCGCGCACACGCCGGGCCGCAAGGTCCTCAGCCACTTCCAGCTCGCGGCCGCCACCTCGGGCGGTTCATTCGTTCTGGCCGCGCTCGCCAACGACAAGAGCCCTGGCGACATCATCGAGAAGTTCGGCACCGAGGCCAATCGCAAGCGCTTCTTCAACCGGCTGCCGTTCTGGCAGCGCTGGATCTCGGTGCTCAGCGGCGGCCAGCTCGGCACCCGATTCGACCCTCGCAGCAAGAAGCAGTTCATTGAAAGCACGCTGGCCCCGGTGGGGCAGCAAAAGCTGATCGAACTGGGCCGCGACAACACGCTGCCCGCCCTGCTGATCGTCGGCTACGACTACCAGTACGACCGCGCCAAGCTGCTGCGCAGCAGGCCCGACAGCCCGGCAGCGAACTTCCCGCGCGACGACGGGCACGTCACGCTGGCCGAAGCGGTGGACCTGTCGACCCATGCGCCAGTGAACTGGTTCTCCGGCCTTTCACGACCCGCCGGCAGCCAGGCGCCCGGCTACTGGGACGGCGCGCTGACCGGATTCAACAACCCGGTGCAGCTGGCGGTCAGCGAGGCCATCGGCAATGGCGTTCCGCGCGAGGACATCGGCGTGCTGTCGCTGGGCACCGGGCATTGCATGCTGCTGTCGCAGGAGACGCCAGCGGCGCCCGAACTGCGCATCGAGAGGCAGACGCCGGGCTTGCTGCGCGACCTGGTCAAGGTGGCGCGGGCCATCATCGGCGAGCCGCCGGATGCCGACAGCTACCTGGCCCATCTCTCGCTGACCGGTGCCGTGCCGGCAGCTGCTGGCCAGACGATGGATTCTCCCGTCATCCGCTGCAGCCCCTTGATCCATCCCTTGCGCAGTGACGGGCAATGGGCGCCGCCGCCCGGCCTCGGCTCGGTGGCCGAATTCGGCCGCCTGGCGAGGCTGGATATTGCCGCCACGGCCGATGCCGACGTGGCCCTGATCAATGCCCTGATCGGTGACTGGATCGCCGGCCACAGCCAGAACCAGCCTGTCCGCCGTGCTGGGGCTTACTTCGAACTTCATGAGGGGCATTGGGACGAGCAGCGCTGCTGCGAGATCGGCTATCCGCGCTTCGCCGACGCGAAGGCAGCCTGGCAGCGCATGTGCGCGGCACCGCTCGTCTAGCCCCAGGGATCAGGCATGCGCAAGCTCAGGGTCCAGATCGTCAACGGCTATTCCGACAACAACCGCGGCGCGCGCGGCAATCCGTTCTTCGTCCCCCAGTCGATCGCACCGCTGGCGCTGGCCGGCGCCTTTGATCCGGCGCATTGCGAGTTGCGGGTCCATTGCGAGTTCCGCAGCGGCCCGCTCGAAGACCTGCAAACCCTGGCCTGGCCGCAGTTGCTGGTGCTGACCGGGCTCAACAGCGCGCTGGACCGCATGAAGCAGCTCTGCGCCTATGCCAAGAGCCTGAACCCTGGCGTGGTGGTGGTGATGGGCGGCCCGCTGGCCCGCGTGCTGCCGAGGCTCTGTGCGCGCTACTTCGACATCGTGCTCGATGGCGATGTGGAGGCGCTCGCCGAGCTGGTGGCCGGCCTGTACGGCCCCGAGCTGCGCGCCGAGACCGTCACGCCGAGGCTGGACCTGGCGCCGCGCTGGCATCCGGTCGGCTATGCCGAGGCCAGCCGCAACTGCAACTTCGCCTGCAGCTTCTGTGCGATGGCGGCCGAGGGCCGGCCCTATCAATCGCTGACGCTGAGGCAGGTGCGGGCCCAGCTGGAACAGCTGCAGGGCAAGCAATGCGTGATGTTCCTGGACCAGAACTTCTTCGGTGGCGCGCGCAGCGAGGTGGAGGCACGCATGGGGCTGCTGCGCGAATTCCATGAGGGCGGCCGCATAAAAGGCTGGGCGGCCCTGGTCACCTCGGACTTCTTCATCAAGGATGAGTGGCTGCAGCGTGCGCGCCAGAGCGGCTGCATCGGCTTCTTCAGCGGCGTGGAGTCGCTGGACGACGAGCAATTGAGGCGTTATGACAAGAAGCAGAACCTGCGCCTTCCCGGCGCCGAGCGCATCGCGCGCTGCCTCGAAAGCGGCATGACCTTCCACTACGGCCTGATCTTCGACCCGCGCGAGCGCCCTGTGGCGGCGCTGCGGGCCGAGGTCGAGGCCATCGCCGCCAACCCGGCGCTCACACTGCCGAGCTTCGTCAGCCTGGCCATCCCGCTGCTCGGCACGCCGATGTTCAAACGCCTGCTGGCCGAGCAGGCCTTGCTGCCGGGCGTCAAGCTGCGCGACATGGACGGCCGCTCGTTGCTGACCGAAAGCCTTGACGCGCCCGATGAGGTCTGCCAGCTGCTGGCCGAGATGGACTTCTGCATGATCGGCGCTGCCCGAGCACGCCGCCATGCGGTGGGCCTGTGGCGGCGCTACCGCCGCACGCTGCCGGCGCGGGACCTGCTGTCGGCGCTGGGCCCTGACCTGGCCTGCCTGTTGCCGCGCTTGTCCACGGCGGCACGTGAGGCTCATCTGGGTCCGGCCACGGCGCGGCGCACGCACTACGGCCCCAGCGAGCCCCTGGGCACGCTCTACCAGCCGCGCATCGCGCTGGCGGCGCACTACCAGGCCTTCTTTGAACCCACCCGCGTGACCGATGCCGAAGGCGAGCTGCATGAAGACTTGCAGCCCGACCTGGGCAGCGGCATGGCCATCGAGACGCCCGTGCAATTCCCAGGCGAGCGACAGCGTTCGCTTGCGATGATCCGCGGGTAGCTTGCAGCCAGGGCCACAGCCACAGCCACAGCCACAGCTACAGCAACCAGCAGCAGGACGACGATGACCAGCAGTATTCGGCATCGAAACCCCCGGCTTCAGCGCCTCCCCAACCGCCCCTGGCCCGCCTGGCGTTGGCTGTTCTGCCTGCTGGCGGCCTGCCTGTTTTGCCTGCCCTGCCGGGCCGCTGAGTCCTACAAGCTCTCCTCCTGGCCCGATGTGGAAGGGCGTGATCAGCAGTTCAATGCGGCGCTGCTGGAGGCACTTGCCGCCAGCCGCTGGTGCGAAGGCTCGTCCCCGGTGCCGCTGCTGGCCGAGCGCACGGCGCAGCTGCTCAGGCTCGAAGGCTCGGCGCCGGCCGGCAGCGTGGTGGTGGACGAAGACCCCATCGTCGAGCTGTTCGGCCTCGCCTATCGCGAGGCGAGCGGCTGTGTTCGCTTGCGCGTGGCCGGCCGCACGCAGGCCAATCCGCCGGGCAGCCTCCTGAGCCCCTGGGCCCATCACGCGATCGAAGGCCGAGCGGCCGACTCGCCGCTGCTGCTGATCGTCCAGGATGCCAAGGCGGTGCGCGCCTGGTTCGAGCTCATGCCGCGCGAAGAGCTGCAGCGCAAGACCAGCCTGCACTGGATGGCCCTGGCCGGCTTCATGGGCATGCTGCTGCTGATCCCCTTCCTCAGCCTGCAGCTGGGCGTGCTCGGCGAGGCGCGGCTCTCGCTGGCCTATGCCTTCTATGTGGCGACGCTGGTGTTCTGGTCGCTGCAGAACTTCGGCCTCGCCCAGCAGTGGTGGGCGTTCTGGCCGGCACCGCGATGGTTCCCCGAGCTGCATGGGCTCTCGGTCAGCCTGCTGACGCTGGGCATTGGCCTGGCCACGCTGGAGTCGCTGCAGCTGCGTGGCCGCGAGCGCCTGGCGCTGGCCGCGCCGGTGGCCGTGGTGGCCCTGATGTTCGGCGTGGCCTACAAGTTCGAGGGCCTGTACCGCAGCGCCTCCATCGCCCTCGTGCTGCTGGCCGGCGTCGTCATCGCGCTGCTGCTGCGCAGGCTGCGGGCACGCCAGCAGGTCGATCCCTGGTTTCTCGCGGGCCTGGGCGCCAACATGCTGGGCGGCGGGATCCAGGCCTTGACCATCGTGCTGCCTGATACCGCGCTGCGCGGCTTTGGCGGCTATGCGTTTGCCGTAGGCAACCTTGTTCATGCGCTGGCCTGGGTCACGGCCGTGCAGCGCCGCCATGCGCGCGACCGCGAGGCGCAGCGCGCGCAGCTCGAGTACGACGCCCACCACGACCCGGTCACCGGCCTGCCCAACCGCAAATGGCTGGACCAGCGCCTGCAGCAAAGCATCGACGAGATTGCCGCCGTGCCCCAGCTCAGCCATGGCGGCCTGTTTGTCGACCTGGACCGCTTCAAGCAGATCAACGACACGCTGGGCCATTCCAAGGGCGACGAGCTGCTGCGCCTGATCTCGGCGCGGCTGGCGGAACTGTTCGGCTCGCACGGCACAGTCACGCGCTTTGGCGGCGATGAGTACTTCGTCGTCGTCCACGAGGCTTGCGGGGAAGGCGAGCTGGCCTTGCTAGGCAGCGACGTGCTGCGGCGCCTGCAGGAGCCCATCCAGCTTGATGGCCGCACGCTCAGCATCACGGCCAGCATTGGCATGGTGGTGATCGACGAGCAGTACCGCCGCCCCGAGGAAGTGATACGCGACGCCGACCTGGCCCTGCACCGCGCCAAGCATCGAGGCCGGGCGCGCTTCGAGGTGTTCGAGCCGGCCATGCGGCAGGCGGCCGAGCAGCGCTTCCGCATCGAGTCCGACATGCGTGGCGCCATCGAGCGCCAGGAGTTCAAGCCCTTTTTCCAGCCCATCGTGCAGCTGGACGGCATGAGCCATGCCGGCTTCGAGGCCCTGGTGCGCTGGGAGCATGCGCAACGCGGCTTCATTGGCCCCGGCGACTTCATCCCGGTGGCCGAGGAAAACGGCCTGATCAACGAGATCGGCCTGCAGGTCATGGAGGGCACGATGCGCCAGGTGGCGGCCTGGCGCCGCGCCGGGCAATGGAAGGAGGGCTGGTATGTGAGCGTCAACGTCTCGGGCGTGCAGCTGCGCGATGCCGACCTGGTCGAGCGCTTTGCCGAGCTGCGCTCGCGCATGGGCCTGCTGGTCGGCGACATCCGCATCGAAGTGACCGAGAGCTCGGTCATCGCCAACCAGGACGTGGCCTTCGGCCTCTTGCCGCGCCTGAAGGAGCAGGGCTTCCTGCTCTGCATGGACGACTTTGGCACCGGCTATTCCTCGCTCAGCTACCTGAGCGAGCTGCCCTTCGACGTGCTGAAGATCGACCGCTCCTTCATCACCGACCTGTGCAAGCGCCGCGAGCTCTCGGCCCTGGTCACCACGGTGATCAACCTGGCCGACACCATGGGCATGCTGGTTGTGGCCGAGGGCATCGAGGAGAAGGACCAATGCGAGATCCTGCATGCGCTGCACTGCGGCTATGGCCAGGGCTATATGTTCTCGCGGCCCATGGACGCGGCCAATGCCACGGCCTGGCTGGAGGCGGCCGCGCAGTCGGCGCATCCGGCGGCGGCGTGAGCTTGCGCCGGATCTGGCCGGCGAGCGGCGTGGCTTGTGGCGTGTGCGCACCGGCTCGGCAAGACTTGCGGGAAATCAATGAAGGGCGACGAAGACGACCGCTATAAACGTCCTGCACGCCTATCGTGGCCGTGCCGCGCCCCTGTGGCGCGCATCGCTTCGCTCCCGTCGTTTAGGAGACCAGGATGCAGCCTCGCCCTCAAGCCATTTCATCAACAATGGTCCGGGGCTTTGCGCTCTTGGCTGTCGCGCTCGCCGGTCTGCCGGCACAGGCGCAGGAGTTCAGTGTCTCCGGTTTCGGGACGCTCGCCCTGGGCCAGACTTCAGGCGCCTGCGAAACCAATGCCGCCATGGCCTCGGCCTTCAACGGGCCCTGCACACGCGCCATTGCCGATTGGGGGCATGGCGGCGCCTACACCACCAGCCTCAGCGGCAAGCCGGAAAGCCGGCTGGGTGTGCAAGGCCAGGCCAAGCTGAGCAGCGACTGGTCGGCCACGGTGCAGATCACCAGCCGCGCGCTGGACGAACAGCACCTCAATCTCGAATGGGCCTACCTCAGCTACAAGATCAATCCGGACTGGACCCTGCAGCTCGGCCGCAAGCGACTGCCGCTGTACTACTACTCCGACTTCCAGGACATCGGCTATGCGTACAACACCATCCGGCCCAGCCCCGATGTCTATGGCTGGGACGTCGTCAACTACAACGGCGCCAGCCTGAGCTGGGTCAAGGATGTGGGCGACTGGTCGCTGCGCAGTGAATTCCTGTTCGGTACCGAGAACAGCCGCAAGAACCCCTACTCACGCCTGGTCAGTGACGATCCTGTGGACATCAAGTGGAGTGGGATTGCCGGCGTGGCCTTCGAGTTCAGCCGCGAATGGTTTACCGGCCGCCTGAGCTACACCCGCTCGCGTTTCCAGCAGACCGATCACGACAGCGGCGTTGTGCAGACCCTGCTGTCGGGCAAGACCCGTGTCAACCAGAGCTTCCTTGGCCTGGCCCTCAATGGCGACATTGGCAATTGGGTGCTACGCAGCGAGTTTGGCAGCAGCGACCGAGCGGGGCTTGGCTACAAGGCCAGCTTCTATCTGTTGACCGCTGGCTACCGGTTGGGTGGCTTCACCCTGACCGGCGGCGCCAGCGAGTACCGCGAGACCACGCCCTATCCGGCCGACTACGAGCCCGTGCGCGATCGCGGCGTCCTGCTGGCCCTGCGCTATGAATTGCACAAGGGGGGCGCGCTCAAGCTGCAGTTCGACAAGGTCAGCGATCGAGGCGCCGCTCCCTTTGCAGGCAGCGCCAAGCTGATCAGCGCCAGCTACGACTTCGTCTTCTGAAACGGGCCCATCATGAAACCAATCTTCAAGCGCCTTGTGTTGCCTCTGATGCTGGCTGTGCCAGGCCTTGCCTGGTCGCAGGTGGCCGTGATCGTCAGCCCCAAGAGCCCGATGACGGCGCTCACTGCGGACCAGGCGGCCGCCATCTTCATGGGCCGCAGCACGACTCTGCCCAGCGGCGCCACTGCCGCGCCGGCTGACCTGCCAGACAGCAGCGGCGTGCGCGAGCAGTTCTACAGCAAGGCTGCGGGAAAGAGCGCGGCTCAGGTCAAGGCTGCCTGGTCACGCTTGACCTTCTCCGGCAAGGCCACGCCGCCAAAGGAGATCCCGAGTGCCGCTGAGGTGAAGAAGTTTGTCGCTGCCAACCCGGATGCGATCGGCTACATCGAGAAGTCGGCCGTCGATGCCACAGTCAAGGTCGTGCTGGTGCTGGAGTGATGGGCAAGCGGATCCTGGTCATTCAGGGCCATCCCGAGCCGGAGGCCCGGCGCCTTTGTCATGTCCTGGCCGATCACTATGTGGAGGGTGCACAGACGGCCGGGCATGAGGTGCGGCGTGTCGAGTTGGCGGCGCTGGACTTTCCGCTGCTGCGCTCGCAGGCCGATTGGGAAAAGGGCCTGCTGCCGGCGAGTCTGGTGCAGGCGCAGCAGGACATCGCCTGGGCCCAGCATCTGGTGCTGGTCTTCCCGCTTTGGCTCGGCGACATGCCGGCGCTGCTGAAGGGTTTCCTGGAGCAGGTGGCGCGACCGGGCTTTGCCTTCAAGGCCGAGGGCGGCAATCCGTTTGGCCGCAAGGGTCTCAAGGGCCGTTCGGCGCGCATCGTCTGCACCATGGGCATGCCGGCCCCTGCTGTACCGCTTCTACTTCATGGCGCACAGCATCAAGTCCCTGGAGCGCAACATCCTCGGCTTCGTCGGCATTGCGCCGGTGCGCGAGACCTTGGTCGGCATGGTGGGGAACCTGGTCGAAGAGGGCGTGGAGAGGCATTGCGTCAAGTTGAGGGCGTTGGGGCGCAAGGGGGTTTACGGGCCACTTTCAGGGATTGAAAATGGCGCACCTCAAATTGAGGTTAATCGCGGAACGAATCAATCAAGAACTCAGCGGGGGAGGAGAGGCCATGGACCCCAAGCTTCACAAGTCGAATGACCGCGTCTTCGGCGGCGTGTGCGGCGGCATCGCCGAATACCTGGAATGGGAAAAACGCATGCTGCGCATCCTCACCGTGGCCGCCGTTCTGTTCACCGGCTTCCCGGTTCTTGTGTACGTGGTCCTCTACTTCGCCATGCCCGACGATCCGCGAAAGCCGTTCGACCTCAATGACTATCGATCCCAGTGAGGTGCCGATCGTCAACTTTTACTACGCTCATAAAAATAGTTAGGGAAATCCTTATGTAAGTGCTTCTCGTCGCCGCCGAATGTTGGCATCACCAAACAATGGAGGGGACGAATGAACAGCACTACAGCGAAGCGATTTTCTCAGCTGACGCTTGTGGCCTTGGCCGTGGCACTTCCCAGTGCGATGGCTTCGGCCCAGGTGCAGAAGCCGGCTCAGAAGCAGGCCCCGGCCAAGAGCCCGGTGACTCGTGCGCCACCGCCGAATGGTCCTGTGGCCGTAAAACCCATGCTGCAGGTCCAGCCGGGGCAGGGGGGGTGCGAGGATGGCTTCCTGTGGAACGAGACCGATTCCACGTGTAATCCGATTGGTGAATCGCCTGGGGCGGGCGGCGGTGGTTCGGGGGGGACCACCACGCTCGACCCCGTCGTCATCAACTCGCCGCCCAAGACGCCACCGCCGCCTTCGCCACCGCCGCCAACGACGAATCCCGTGGAGGGGACTCCGCTTGCGGGGGGTGGTGTGGTTCCGCGGAAACCTCCAAAGAGTCCCGAGAAGATCGCCGAGGAAAAGGCGCTTTGTCAGGCCGACAAAGAGCGGCAGCAGACCGTGAGCCTCACGACCTACAAAGGAGCGATCGACAATTGCAACAAGAGTGGGCCTCCATTTCTTGGAGATCCTTTTGAACTTCTGGATCGGCTCCGCAAGCCGTTCGGAAAGGACTGCCTTTCTGTGGCCGCGCAAGACATGCTGCAAAGGGAAAGAGATATCACCGCAATATTCGAGATCTGCAACAGACGCGCTGAGGGAGGTTGAGATGTCAATGATCAAGTCTTTCACCAGGCCTGCAGCGCTGGTCGCGAGCGTTGCTGCTTTGATGGCTGTCGGTTGCTTCTTCGTTGTATCGATGTTGAGGGAGAGCCCACGTGCCCCTATGCCCGAGGGGCGCCGGGGTGGCGCCCACCATGGTGCCGAGGTGGCTGAGACACCGGTCGCGGCGGCCGCACCTGACGTTCTCGCCAGCCAGGCCCAGGGATTGCTGACCAAGGAAGGTCCGAAGCTGATCGAAACAAATTCCGATTTCGATCTGCTCAAGTATCCAAGGGGGCTTCGAGCCCATATCGAAGAGGCCATCCATACTCGAAATGGACGACTTGCGTTCGAGATGGCGCGCGTCGTGGGACGTTGCCTGTATGTTGAAGCCCGAATGAACGGCCTGCAGGAGTTGATGTCCACGGAGCGGGATATTGTGATGAATCGGTATCACGCAGCTTCATATCGCGCGGAACAGCAACTTCAATCGCAGTGTCAGACGGTGGATCAGGGGGCAGGATCGATTCGAGAGACCTTGCTGCGGATTGCACTCGAGGGTGGCATCGAGTCCAGCGCCGCCGAGCTGTTCGGGTCGTTCCGGGTATCGGATCCTCGTATCATTGCGGCACTCGTTCGCGATGCCGCCAATGGCGATCTGCATTCAGTCGCCGCGCTGACCACGATCTTGCGTCCGAATGCCCAGGTTCCATCGATCGAAGTCGACAAGGCCCGCTTTGTGCTTCTGCTAGCTGCCGAGCAACCTGCGCTTCGCAGAGATTGGGCACCCTATCTGGACCTCGCTCGGCGGGCTGGATTCCCGGACTGGCCGCAACTGGGCAACTATCCTGCGCCATTGGAACGGAAGTACCAGGCGACCATCCTGGCGAAGACCGATGTAGTCAGTCAGGCCGAGGCTGGATTGGACGAGGAGGCAAAGAAGGAGGCGCAGCAGACGCTGCAGCGGATACTTCAGCGCGAGGAGTTGGGGAAGCGCCGAAGCTGAGGGATCGAGCCGACCACATTGGGCCGACAGAATGTGCACGGTCCGCTTTGGCTCCATGTGTATCCCTCACGGTGATACGTGGCTGATTTGTACAAGCGGCGCGCCCGCAGGGATCGTTTTAAGGCCTTGCGCCGGGCCGGGCTGGCGAGCTTGAAGCGAGGCTATTAGCTGCACTTGCAGCCAAGAGTGATGTGTCAGTCAGCGGCGGCCCTGGACGAGGCGGGCAAGCAAGAGGCCAGGGCGACGCTCAATCGCATGCTCAAGAGTTTGGCGAGGCCGACGATTTGAATTGCATGCTTGAGCAGACACTCCGTCTATTGCAGCAACAATGGCAGGCTGCGAGTTGCCCCATTTCCACTCGCATCTCTCACGCTCGCGCGCAACTGATAGGAACCCGCCGGCAAGCCCGTGGGATCCCACCGCCCCTCCACCGCCCGCCCATCGCGCACCTCGTTGGCGAGCTGGTAGCGGAACTGCGTGGCGCGGCTGCCGTAGACGGTGATGCCGCTGCTGGGGGCGTAGGCGAGCTTGACGCCGAGCTCGTCGTCGACCGGCAGGCGTTCGAAGTTCAGGGTCTCTCGGGGCTGTTCGAAACCGGCCACCGGCGTGCCGTCTTCATGGAGCAACTGCCATGACAGCTTCTGCACGCCGAGGCGGCGGCGTTCCAGGTTGTCGTCGACCTGGTCCCAGGCGTCCACGACGATCTGCAGCGGCGCGCGTGGCACGAGCAGGCGGCCGTTCAGTTCGCGCTTGAGCCGCTTGCCGGCGGCGTCGAACAGCTCGATCGAGTCGATGCGGGGCTGCACATGGTCAACGAAGCCGGTGAAGCCGAGTGTGAGCGGATCGCGCTGGAAGCCCGGCGCGCCGAGTGCCAGGTGCACATGGGCCATGGGGTTGATGCTGCCTATCACCTCGCCGGCGTTGAAGCGCGTGCCCCGGGCCACGCGCACGCGCTCGGGCTTGCCGGCGCTGCTACGCAGGATGGGCATGCGAGACGGGTCCAGTGCCTTGCCCGCCATGTTGCGGCCGACTTTGATGTGGATGTACATCAAGGGCCCGATGGCCAGGCCCTCGCCCAGCCGGCCGAAGCCATAAGCCGCCGCCGGGCTCAAGACCTTGCCGTCGGCAATCGTCAGCACCGAATCGCCCACGTCGCCGCGGATGTCGAGGCCGGCATGCAGGTGATGGCGGCTGTCCAGCTTGCGGGCCTTGTCGCGGCCGCCGCGCACCTCGCCCAGCATGCCGACCACCTCATGCCATGCGCCTTGCGGGCGCAGCGGCCAATGGCCTTCGGTGTTCAGTCGCGGTTGCTCCGGAGCCGGGCCCAGCGGGCCGGAGTCGCCGGCGCCAGGCCGGACCTCATGCACGCGCATCGCCGGCGCATCGGCCACCAGCACGCGGCCGCGTCCATCGACCGCAATGCAGCTCGCACGCGAGAAGCGCAGCGCGCCGCCGGTGAGCTCGTGAGCCTGCTTGTCGGGCGTGATCTGCAAGAGCGCGCCGTCGCCGAGCAGGCTCACCAGCAGCACGCCGTCATGCGTGAACGCGAGGCTCAGGGGGCGGTGCAGGAGGGCTTGTTCGTCGTCGTCGGCACTTCGGAGCCAGGTCTGCACTTCGCCGGTCTCGGTGTCGACGAGGCGGATCGCGTGGTTGCGTGTGTCGGCCACCCACAGCCGGCCGTCCGCGCTCAGCGTGAGGCCCGAGGGCGTGTCGAACAGCGCCTTGGCCCCGGGGCCGTCGGCATGGCCGGGATGGCCGGCGCCGGCCAGCGTCGTGACCAGGCCGTCCGGCGTGATCATGCGGATGCGGTCGTTGTAGCTGTCTGCCACGAAGACGCGGCCTTGGGCGTCGACCGCCACCGCCAGCGGCGCATTGAAGCGGGCCTGCTTGCCGGGGCCATCGCGCCAGCCAGCGGCGCCATCGCCAGCCAGCGTGATGACCTGGCCTTGCGGGCTCACCTTGCGGATCGCGTGGTTGCCGGTGTCGGCAACGTAGAGATTGCCGGCTGCGTCCAGCGCCAGGCCCGAGGGCGTGTTGAAGCGGGCCTGTGCGCCCGCCTCGTCGGTGAAGCCTTCCTCCTTGCCGGCCAGCGTGTGCACCTGGCCGTCGCGCTCCAGCACGCGGATGCGGTTGTTGTCGCCGCCATCGGCGATGAAGACGCGGCCGTCCGGCGCCACTGCCAGGCCATAGGGATCGGCAAAGCGTGCCTGCGCCGCTGGCCCTTCGCGGAACCCGGCCACGCCGTCGCCCGCCAGCAAGGCCACATGGACGGGGCTGCCGGCCTGGGTGGGTGGCGGCGGCAAGGGCGTCGGCTCGGGCACGGTGCCGCTGGCGACGCGGTCGGCGGCGGCAGTCTCAGCAGGCGGCGGCGTCGCACTGCGGGGCAGCAGCCACCAGGCGGCCAGGCCCGCAGCCAGTGCGAGCAGACCCAGCAGAAGGTACAGCCGGCGCGAGGGCGGAGGAGAGGAGGTCTTCATCGGCCGGGCATCGTAACCGTCGCCTCTCGCCCATCAGGCCTCTCGTCATCGGCAACAATCCGGGGCCTACCGGAGGACCTGATCTTGCCCGCCTTCACCATCAAGCCGCGCCTTCTGCTGATCCCTGCCTTGCTGCTGGCCACCGCCCTGGCGCCGCTGCAGGCCGCCACGCCCAAGGACAGCCTGGTCCAGGCCATGGCCTTCGACGACATCATCTCGATGGACCCGGCCGAGGCCTTCGAGATCGCCACCGGCGAGATCGTCGGCAATACCTACGAGCGCCTGGTGCAGTTCGAACCAGCCGACCCGACCAAGCTGAGCGGCGCGTTGGCCAAGAGCTGGACCGTCTCGGCCGATGGCAAGACCTACAGCTTCGAGCTGCTGCCCGGCCTGCGCTTCTCCTCCGGCAATGCGCTGACGGCCGAGGAGGTCGTGTGGTCGCTGCAGCGCGCCGTGCTGCTGGACAAGACGCCGGCCTTCATCCTCACCCAGCTGGGCCTCAGCAAGACCAATGTGGCCGAGAAGATCCGCCAGACCGGCCCGCTCACGCTGACGATAGAAACCGACAAGGCCTATGCGCCCAGCTATGTCTTGAACTGCCTGACGGCCAATGTGGCCTCGGTGCTGGACAAGAAGCTGCTGCTCACCAAGGCCCAGGGCACGGACCTGGGCAATGCCTGGCTCAAGACCGGCCACGCCGGTTCCGGCCCCTACAAGCTGCGCGAATGGCGGGCCAACGAGCTGCTGGTGCTGGAGCGCAATGACCAGTTCCATGGCAAGAAGCCGCCGCTGGTGCGCGCCATCTATCGCCATGTGAAGGAAGCCGCCACGCAGCGCTTGCTGCTCGAGAAAGGCGACATCGACATCGCGCGCAACCTCGCGCCGCAAGACATCGACGCCATGAAGGGCCGGCCCGAGGTGCAGCTCACGGCCACCACCAAGGGCACGGTCTACTACCTGAGCCTGAACCTGAAGAACGCCAACCTCGCGAAGCCCGAGGTGCGCGAGGCCTTCAAGTGGCTGGTCGACTATGACGCCATCGGCGCTACTCTGATCAAGAACATCGGCGTGCCGCACCAGAACTTCCTGCCCGCCGGCATGCTGGGCGCGAGCAGCGACAAGCCCTACAAGTACGACCCCGCCAAGGCTCAGGCCTTGCTCGCCAAGGCCGGCCTGCCCCAGGGCTTCAAGGTGACGATGGACACGCGCACCATCCAGCCGGTGCAGGGCATCGCCGAGGCGGTGCAGGCCTCGGCCAAGCGCGCCGGCATCCAGATCGAGATCATCCCGGGCGATGGCAAGCAGACGCTGACCAAGTACCGGGCCCGCAAGCACGACCTCTACATCGGCGAATGGGCGGCCGACTACTGGGACCCGCACAGCAATGCCGATGCCTTCACCCGCAACACCGACAACAGCGACGAGGCCAAGCTGAAGCCGCTGACCTGGCGCAACAGCTGGATCTCGCCCGAGCTGACCAAGAAGACCGACGCCGCCCTGCTGGAGCGCGACCCGGCCAAGCGTGCCAAGGCCTACCAGGAGATCCAGGCCGAGTTCCGCAAGACGAGCCCCTTCGTGCTGCTGTTCCAGCAGACGCAGGTGGCGGCGGTGCGCAAGGGTGTAGAGGGCTTCCGCCTCGGCCCCACCTCGGACACCACCTATTTGTTCACGGTGAGCAAGCAGCCTTGAAGGCAGCGAAGAAATTCCTGCGCGCCGCGGCGGGCCTGCTCGCCACGCTGGCCCTGACCTACCTCGGCCTGCTGGCGGTCACCTTCTTCATCGGTCGCGTGGTGCCGGTGGACCCGGCCCTGGCCATCGCCGGCGACCGCGCGAGCGAGGAGCAACTGCAGCGCGTGCGCGTGGAACTGGGGCTGGACCAGCCGCTGCTGGCGCAGTTCGGCCTCTACCTGAAGAAGGTGGCGCAGGGCGACCTGGGCCAGTCCATCCTCACCAACCACGCCGTGGCCGACGACATCGCCCGCGTGTTCCCGGCCACGCTGGAGCTGGCCACGGTGGGCATCGTCATCGGCGTGGTGTTCGGCGTGCCGCTGGGCGTGTGGGCGGCGGTGCGGCGCGGCCGCCTGGCTGACCAACTGCTGCGATTGATCGGCCTCTTCGGCTACTCGGTGCCCATCTTCTGGCTGGGCCTGATGGGCCTGGTGCTGTTCTACGCCAAGCTGGGCTGGGTCAGCGGGCCGGGCCGCATCGACATCGCCTTTGAATACAACGTGCCCGTGGTGAGCGGCCTGATCCTCGTGGATGCCGCGATGGCGGGTGAATGGGAGGCCTTTCGCAGCGCGCTCTCGCACCTGGCCCTGCCGGGCGTGCTGCTCGGCTACTACTCGCTGGCCTACATCAGCCGCATGACGCGCAGCTTCATGCTCAAGGAGCTGGGCCAGGAGTACGTGGTGGCGGCGCGGGCCAAGGGGCTGTCGGAGGCGCGCATCGTCTGGCGCCATGCGCTGCGCAATGCCGCCGTGCCGCTCTTGACCGTGATCGCACTGAGCTTTGCCGGCCTGCTGGAAGGCTCGGTGCTGACCGAGACCGTGTTCGCCTGGCCCGGCCTCGGCCAGTACATCACCAACTCGCTGCAGAACGCCGACATGAACGCCGTGCTGGGCGGCACCTTGGTGGTGGGCACGATCTTCATCGCGCTGAACCTGCTGTCCGACCTGCTGTACCGGGTGCTGGACCCGCGCACGCGATGATGAACAAGACGAGCTCACTCCACGACTGGCTGAGCAGCGAGCAGCCGCAATCGCGCCGCCAGGCCCTGCTGGGCCGCCTCTATGCCGGCTGGCGCAGCTTTGCGCGCAACCGGCTGGCGCTGGTCGGCCTGGTTCTCGTGCTGCTCCTGATGGCGATGGCGGCCCTGGCCCCCTGGATTGCGCCTTCGGCACCCGACGTGGGCGACCTGATGAACGCCCGCCTGCTGCCGCCCTCGGCCGCGCACTGGATGGGCACGGACGAGCAGGGCCGCGACATCTTCTCGCGCATCGTCTGGGGCTCGCGCATCACGCTCTTCGTGGTCACCGTCGTCGCCATCCTGGCCGCGCCCATCGGCCTGCTGGTGGGCACGCTGGCCGGCTACTTCGGCGGCTGGGTCGACGCGGTGCTGATGCGCATCACCGACATCTTCCTGGCCTTCCCCAAGCTGATCCTGGCCCTGGCCTTTGTAGCAGCCCTCGGCCCCGGCATCGAGAACGCGGTGCTGGCCATCGCCATCACCGCCTGGCCGGCCTATGCCCGCATTGCCCGGGCCGAGACCCTGAGCCTGCGCGGCGCCGACTTCATCGCCGCCGTGCAATTGCAGGGCGCTTCCGGCTGGCGCATCGTGCTGCGCCATCTGATGCCGCTGTGCCTGCCTTCGCTGATCGTGCGCGTGACGCTGGACATGGCCGGCATCATCCTTACCGCTGCCGGCCTCGGCTTCCTCGGGCTCGGCGCCCAGCCGCCCAGCCCCGAATGGGGCGCCATGATCGCTGGCGGCCGCGCCTTCGTGCTGGACCAATGGTGGGTGGCGGCGGGGCCAGGTCTGGCCATCTTCATCGTCAGCCTGGCATTCAATCTGCTGGGCGATGGCCTGCGTGACGCCCTCGATCCCAAGGAGTCGGAATGACAGCGCCGCTGCTTGAGGTCCAAGACCTGCGCGTCAGCTATCCGGCGCGCGATGGCGGCCGCATCGAAGCCGTGCGTGGCGTGTCGTTCCAGCTCGGCCGTGAGCGGCTGGGCATCGTCGGCGAATCGGGCTCTGGCAAGTCGCAGACCGGGCGGGCCATCCTCGGCCTGTCGGCGCCGGGTGCCCAGGTCGAGGCCCAGGCCTTGCGCTTTGACGGCATCGATCTGCAGGCCTGCAGCGGTGCCGAGCGGCGCGCGCTGCGCGGCAGTCGCATGGCCCTGGTGATGCAGGACCCCAAGTACTCGCTGAACCCGGTGATGAAGATTGGCGCGCAGATCATCGAAGCGCTGCAGGCGCATCGCAAGATCGGCCGCAGCGAGGCGCGTGCGCGGATGCTGGCGGCACTGGCCGAGGTCGGCATCGGCGAGGCCGAACGCGTGGCCGGCCTCTATCCGCATGAGGTCTCGGGCGGCATGGGCCAGCGCGTGATGATCGCGATGATGACCGTGGCCGAGCCCGAGCTGCTGATCGCCGACGAGCCGACCTCGGCGCTGGACGTGAGCGTGCAACTGCAGGTGCTGGCCGTGCTGGACCGCCTGGTCCGCGAGCGCAACATGGGCCTGGTCTTCATCTCCCACGACTTGCGCCTGGTGGCCAGCTTCTGTGACCGCGTGCTGGTGATGTATGCCGGCCGCGTGGTCGAGGAGATCGCGGCTTCGCGCCTGCATGAGGCCCAGCATCCCTACACGCGAGGCCTGCTGGACTGCCTGCCGCGCCTCGATGCGCCGCGCCATCCGCTGCCGGCCCTGCAACGCGAGGAGGCCTGGAAAGCATGAGGGACACCGCGCTGGGCCTGGAGGTCCGTCAACTGCAGGTGCGTTTCGGCGAGTTCACGGCCCTGCACGACATGAGTTTCAGCCTGGCGCCGGGCGAGAGCCTGGGCCTGGTGGGTGAGTCGGGATCGGGCAAGTCCACGGTGCTGCGCGCGATCTGCGGCCTGGTGCCGCGAGCGGCCGGCGAGGTGCGGCTGCTGGGCGATGGCGAGTTGCCGGCGCCCGGCAGCAAGGCCTTCCGCCGCCAGGTGCAGATGGTGTTCCAGGATCCCTATGGTTCCCTGCATCCGCGCCAGACGGTGGACCGCATGCTGGCCGAGCCGCTGCTGATCCACGGCATCGGTGAGGCCGAAGCGCGCATCACGGCCGTGCTGGAAGCTGTGGGCCTGGGCAGCAGCTACCGCTTCCGCTATGCCCACCAGCTGTCCGGCGGCCAGCGCCAGCGAGTGGCCATTGCGCGGGCCTTGATCCTTGAGCCGCAATTGCTGCTGCTCGATGAGCCGACTTCGGCCCTCGATGCCTCGGTGCAGGCCGAGGTGCTGAACCTGCTGGAGGCGCTGCGCCGCGAGCGTGGCCTGTCCTTCCTGATGGTCAGCCACGACCTCGCGGTGGTCACGCATTTGTGCGAGCGGGTGATGGTGATGCAACGTGGCCGCGAGGTCGAGACGCTGGCAGCCGTCGATCTGGCTCAGGGCCGCGTGGGCCAGGACTACACGCGCTCGCTGATGCGGGCGGCCGAGGGTTTCGTCAGATCCTGAAGTCTTTGGCTTGGCTTTGGGTAGCAAGCGGCAACTGAGGCTAGGATGCCGTCCGCACAAGAACGGCGATAGGACGGAGGAACTTCGAATGACACTCAAGGTCGGGCAATGCCAGATTCATCTGGTCGACAGCGGGGAGGGCACGCCCACGCTCTTTCTGCACGGCAATCCGGATTCTTCTGAAATCTGGAACGGCATCATCCCTTCGCTCAGCCCGCACCTGCGCTGCGTCGCGCCCGACCTGCCGGGCTATGGCCGTTCGACGGCACCCGAGGACTTCGATTGCTCGCTGGAGGGCATGGCCCGCTTCGTCGATCAGTTGGTGACGACTCTCGGCATCAGCGAGCCGCTGAACCTGGTGGTGCACGACGTGGGCGGCCCCTTTGGCCTGGCCTGGGCCGTGCGGTATCCCGAGAAGCTGCGCAGCGTGGTGATCATGAACACGGTGTTCGCTTCGGACTTCCGCTGGCATCTGTTCGGCCGGCTCTGGCGCACGCCCGTGATCGGCGAGCTGGTGCAGGCGCTGACCAACCGCACCGGCTTCACCCGCGAGCTCAAGCGCGCCTCGCGCAAGCTGAGCATTGAGCAGATTCATCGCACCTACGAGCTGATCACGCCGGCGATGAAGCGCATGGTGCTGCGCTGGTACCGGGCCATGGATCCGCAGCACTTCCAGGGCTGGGAGCAAGAGCTGCAGCAGCTGCTGGCGCACAAGCCCTCGCTGGTGCTGTGGGGCGAGCACGACCCCTACATAGACCGGCGCTTCGCCGAGCGCTTCGGTGCGACGGCGGTCGAGTACTTCCCGGAGTCGGGCCACTGGCTGCCGGCCGAGGAGCCGGCCCTGGTGAGCGCGCGCCTGCTGCGTTTCTTCGCCGAGCAGGCGGGGCAGTCGGCGCAGGCGGCTCAGCCGACCGCAGCCGTCGCCTAGTCAGCCACGAAGACCACGCCGAGTACACCCAAGGAGCGCAGCTTGTCGTTGACGGTGGTGTAGGAGGCGAGGCCGAGCGAGTGGTACTTGGAGGCGAAGGCCGCGAGGTGGCCGACGCCCAGCACGCTCTCCAGGTGGCTGCGCTCGGCCACGGCCTGTTTGATCTTCTCGCGGTGCCGGTCGGCCGAGGGGTTGGTGGCAAAAGCGGCCACCACCAGGCCGGCCACGATCAGCAGCGAGATCAGCGATTTGCTCATCGGGTTTCAGCCTTTCCAGGTGAAGGGGAAGCGCAGCTGTTTGAAGAAGCCGTTGGGCACATAGTCGCCGATCACACCATAGCGCTCCGGCCATTTGCGGTCTGACTTGACGGCGGTGCCGAACAGGATGTCGAGGAAGGCGAAATGCGCGGCGTAGTTCTTGTCTATCGCCTCGTCGTCCTGCGAATGGTGCCAGTGATGGAAGTTGGGCGTCACTATGACATGGCGCAGCGGACCCAGGCGCACGCTGACATTGGCGTGGTTGAACACGGCCTGGAAGCCCACGACCAGGATGTAGGCATCGATCACCTCCTTGCTGAAGCCGAGAACGTAGATCGGCGCCAGCACCAGGGTGCGCGTGATGATCAGCTCCAGGATGTGCTGCCGTGAGCCGGCCAGCCAGTCCATGCTCTTGACGCTGTGATGCACCGCATGCAGCCGCCACAGCAGGGGCACCTCGTGATAAGCCCGATGGGTCCAGTACTGCACCAGGTCGGCCACCAGCACGATCAGGAACAGCGCCAGCCAGAAGTTGAGCTGCTGCACCCAGCCGCGGATGCCCTCATGGGCGGCCCAGCCGAACAGCCTGTGCACGAGCAGGTTGGTGGCCAGCAGTACGAAGCCCACCAGCATGTGGTTGACGATGAAATGGTGGAAGTCGGTCTGCCACTCAGCGCGGAACACCGGCTGATCGCGGCGCAAGGCGAACAGCTTTTCGATGAAGACGAAGATCAGCGTCGATCCGAGCAGGTCGAGCACGAACCAGTCCAGGCCGATGTAGGGCGTGTGGTCGGGGAAATCGCTGGCCACCGGCACCTTGTGGCCGCCGAGGGCCAGCGAGAGCCCGATCAGCACGAAGCTGGCCAGCGCCAGCCAGCGCGCCCGGCCCCGGATCACGTTGTAGAGCGCGATGGCGCCGGACAGCACCAGGGTCCAGAACATCAGCAGCCGGATGGTGTCGATCTTGTAGGACTGACGCAGCTGAGGGGTCGTCAGGTACTCGGGCCAGTGGAAGGCCAGCACGCCGAGAAAGCACAGGACCGCCAGGCCCAGTGCGATGACGCCTGAGACCAGGCCCTTGCCGGAAGGCAGGGCCCCGTGTGATTCACTGAGCCGGTTCAGCTTGTCGAGCGCGCGCATTGAAGAATCCCTCCCCGGGATGTTTTTGATGCGCGGATTATGGGACGGCAGGACGGTGGTCGGCGGCGGGTCCTTACCCCGAGATTGAGTGCCCGACCAGGGTCTTGAACATCACGTAGGCATCGACATAGCCGAGGCTCTGGTGCTTGAACGCGCCCGGCAGGGTGCCGACAATCTGGAAGCCGAGCTGCTGCCACAGCCGCACCGCGCCGGTGTTGGTCGATACCACCAGGTTGAACTGCATCGCACGGTAGCCGCGCCGCAGCGCCTCGGCCTGCGAGTGCTCGCACATCAGCGTGGCCAGGCCCAGGCCGCGCGCGGCCGGTGCAACGAGGTAGCCGCAGTTGGCCACATGGCTGCCCTGGCCGGGCTGGTTGGGCCGCAGCCCGTAGCTGCCGAGCAACTGGCCGTCGTCTCCGCAGATCACGAAAGTGGCTTCCGGACCTTCTATCCAGGTCTTGTGCAGCTCGGCTTCAGCAGCCTGCGGCGCATAGGCATAGGTGTCGCCAGTGGAGAAGACTTGCTGCAGCAGCGGGTAGAGCTGGGGCCAGTCGGCTGGCTCATAGGTGCGGATCAACGGCACAGCAAGTCTGCGAGTGACTCGGCGGCGATGGCCCAGTCGGCATCGGCTTCCACCGCCTCGCGCAGGAAGGCGGCCTGGCTTTCGGACCAGACCGGCGCGTCCTGCACCGAGCATCCCAGGCAGGCGCTGCGATTGCTTTCTATGAAGACCTGGATGGCGGCCGGCTCATGCGGCAGGCCCAGTTGCTTGAACAGATCGACGAGGCTGTGAAACGGGGATTCCATGTTCGACTCCAGAAGCGATGGCTCAGTCTAGCGGCCGCCCCCGAGGGATGGGCTCAACGGCTCAGGCCGCGTGCGCTGATCGGCCAGACGGCCTCGACCCGGCCGGCGCGCACGGCGATCAAGTCGTCGTGCAGATTGAAGGTCGGATCGCAATGGCCAGGCACCAGCCAGAGCTGCTGGCCAAGAGCCGGCCGCGCCGCCCCGGGCTCGCGCAGCTGGACGATGCCGTGTTCGTCGTTGGCCGAGGTGTAGATGAGCTTGGCACTCTCGTGGCCTTGCTCCCAGATCAGGGGCAGGCCCGAATCGACGGCCAGCGACTTGAGGCCGGCATCCAGCACGGTGCGCTCGCCATTGCCCACGCTCATCACGCTGCTGGCCAGGAACAAGGCGTGCTCGAAGCGCAGGCTGCCAGCGAAATCATTGCGGCCGTAGTCGGCGTCCATGCCGATGTAGGAGCCGGGCTGCACCTCGGTGTAGACGCCGCTGGCCAGATCGAACTCCACCGTGCCGCTACCGCCGCCGGTGACCACCTCGCAATGCAGGCCGGCCGCTGCCAGCGCCTTCACCACGGCGCCAGTGCGCTCGGCAGCGCCCCCTGCTGCAGCGCGGCGCTCCTCGTAACTGCGCAGATGCTGGATGCTGCCGAGATAGGCCTGCAGGCCCTTGAAGCGCAGCTGCGGATGGGCCTGGATCTCGGAGACCAGGGCCCCCACGGCCGGCGCATCGGCCACGCCGCAGCGGTTCTGGCCGATGTTGATCTCGACCAGCAGCGAGAGCTGGCTGCCGGCGGCGGCAGTGGCGGCAGCAAGGTCGGCGATCTGGCTCGCATGGTCCACACAGACGCTGAGGCGGACATGCCGCGCCAGCTCGGCCACCAGGGCGGCCTTGGCCGGGCCCACGGTCTCGTTGCTGATCAGGATGTCCGGCACGCCGGCGTTGACGAAGGGAATCGCCTCGCTGGCCTTCTGCACGCAGATGCCCACCGCGCCGCGCTGCAGCTGCGCCAGCGCGATGGCTGGGCATTTGTGCGCCTTGGCATGGGGGCGCAACGCCACGCCGGCGGCCTGGGCGGCGGCCTGCATGCGGTCCAGGTTGCGCTCGAAGGCGTCGAGCTCCAGCAGCAGGGCGGGGGTGTCGATGGCCGAGAGCGCATCGCCCGGTCGGGCGGCGGGCGGCAGTTGCAGGGGAAGTGTCATGCGATCACGAGGCTGAGCAGATTGAGGCGGCGCCGTAACCGGCGGCGGGCTAGCATGGTGCCATGAACCTGCCCACCGTTCCGCGCCTGGCCCTGATCGCCCACGACCACAAGAAGGACAGCATGCTGGCCCTGGCCGCCGAGTTCCTGCCGCTGCTGCAGGGCTGCCGCCTGATGGCGACCGGCACCACCGGCGGCCGGCTGCGCAAGGAGCTCGGCCTGGACGTGGAATGCCTGCTCAGCGGCCCCATGGGGGGCGACCTGCAGATCGGTGCGCGCCTGGCCGTCGGCGAGGTCGATGCCGTGATCTTCCTGCGCGATCCGATGACGCCGCAGCCGCACGAACCCGACATCAACGCCCTGGTGCGCGCCTGCGACGTGCATGACGTGCCTTGCGCCACCAATCTGTCGGGGGCGCGCCTGCTGCTGCGCGCGGTGCAGGCTCGCGGCTGAGGCGTCGGCCCGCCTGGCGGCTGCTGTCTTTCAGCGGCAGGCCCGGGCGTCCAGCAGGCGTTTGTTCAGTTCCAGCTGCAGCGGCTTGTTGTCGCGGTTGGCCAGCTTGCTGATCTCGATCTCGATGTCACGGATCTCGCGGGCCGAGGGGCAGGGCTTGGCGGTCGAGGCGGCGCGTGAGTTCGTCGGCGGATCGACGTCGTCGAAGGCCACGACCACGCCGTTCTTCAGCGAGACATAGATGCTGCGGCCATTGCGCAGGTAGAGCAGCTGGTCGTTCTGGTCGGGGCCGGCCTGGCCGCTGCTGCTGCGTTGCGGTGCACCCATGGCCACGTCGAGCTCGGCGCGGGTCATGCTCACCATCGGCCGGCCGGCGCTGATGGCTTCACGGATCTTGCGCTGGCGTTCCAGTTCGCTGAGCGACCCGGCGTAGTCCGGCGTTGCGCCGGGCGCCGCAGGCGCATTCACGCGCACCTCCAGCTTCTGCTGGCCGGCGCCCTCGGGGCAGGGGTTTTGCTGGAAGCTGATGCTGCCGTCCGGCGCCCGGCAGCGGTACTGGGCGGTGGCGGGCAACGAAACGCTGGCGAGCAGCAGCAGGGCGATCAGGGGCAGGGAGGGCATGCGCATGGTCGCAGCCTAACGCCAGCCCGGCGCAGCGAGTTGACTGGCGGCCGCCCTCCCTTGGGGGATCAGGCCTGCAGCGGCAGCCAGATCTCCGTGTGCAGCAGGTGCTGGGGCGTGTTCTCGGGGCTGTTGAGCATCAGTTCGAGCGGCGGCTCGTCGCGCAGCTTCTCGCCCGAGGCCGGCAGCCAGTCGCGGTAGATCGCCGCCCAGGTCTTGTGCAGGCCCGAGTAGGGGCCGATGTGGCTGAACACCGCATAGCGGCCCGCCGGCACCGCCTGCCAGGCGAGCGAGCCCGACAGCGGGACGCTCGGCTGGTGGCCACTGCCTTCGCCATCGGCCATCTGGTAGCCGAAGATCAGGCCGGCCACGTAGCGGCAGTGCGGATCATCGGGGCCCTTGGGATCGTCCGGCACCAGGCTCATCCAGCTGCCGACATGGGCGCGCAGCCCGGCCGTGTCGACGACGGCCTGCAGCTCGCCGAAGGCCTGCTGGGCGGCACGTGTCATGGTGTTGCCCACCATGCCACGACCGGTGGCGGTGAGGGCGCAAAGCCCCGGGGGCAGATGGGCGTGGCGGCTGGGTTGCATGGTGTCTTCGTCGGGTTGTGAAGGGTTGATGAGGTGGGCGAGATCGGGGCGCCGCCAGGGCGGCAGTGGGCTGGGTCGGGCCTTGCCACTGCGCACGGCCGTGGGCGTGCAGTCGAGGTCGCGGCGCATGGCCTTGGCCAGGGCCTGGGCCGATTCGAAGCCGACCAGCCAGGCCACTTCCTGCACCGGCTCCTTGCCGCTGACCAGCAGGGCGCAGGCCCGCTGCAGCCGCCGCCAGCCCACATAGCTGGCCACGCTGCAGCCCACATGGGCCTGGAACATCCGATGGAAATGGTGGCGCGACATGGCCGCCCGGTCGGCCAGTTCAGCGCCACTGAGTGCCTGCTCGAGCCGGGCTTCCACATGGTCCAGCGCCCGCTGTATCAGCTGGGCCTGGCGGCTGCCGCCGGTGTCGAGATGGGGTGGGTTGCGAGACATGGCGCCATTGTGGGTGGCCGTCCATGGCGGGTGCGTGTCCGCTTGTGCGGACTTGCTTGCTTGATCTTGCCGGTGGCGACCCGCATCATGCTCGGGCCAGATGGCCGTGACAGCAGACAAGGAATGCCCACCATGCCTCCCACCGAACCGGCCGACCGAGGGCTCAGCTTCGAGGATGCTGCGGCTGCCCTGCAGCGGGGCGATTTCTCTTGGTTGGCACCCGTGTTTGAAGCCGAGCCGCACGAGCCGTCGTGCGTGGCTCAGTGGTTGCTGGAGGGCCGCTTCAACGACCGCCCGGCTGCCCTGAACGAGGCCCTGGCCTGTGCCTGCTTCCTCGGCGAGACCGCGCTGGCGGAGTTGCTGCTCGATCAGGGCGCGGACCTGCTCGCCGGCCAGGGCACAGGCCTCAACGGCCTGCACTGGGCGGCCAACCGGGGGCAGCTCAAGACGGTGCAGATGCTGATCGCCCGGGGCCTGCCGCTCGAGGTCCGCAATATGTATGGCGGCACCGTGCTGGGCGGCACCGTGTGGTCGGCCGTCCATGAACCGCGCGCCGGGCAACTGGCCGTCATCGAGGCCTTGCTGCAGGCGGGGGCGGATGTCGGTGAGGCGGCCTATCCCAGCGGCGATCCTGCCGTGGACGCCTTGCTGGCGCGCTATCTCGCCGGCCCCTGAATCTGGATCCTCTTTCAGCCAGATTGCCCGAAGGGTCGCGGAAGCCGGCGTCCACCGAGTCGTGGCGCTCCACCGGCTCCTGCGTGAACTCCACGCCGCGGGCCAACATGCGCTCATGGCTTGCGCGGCAGTCGACCATCTGCAGCACCAGTGGCCGCATCGTGCGCCGGCGGGCCGGGGCGAAAGAGGCCCCGCTGGAACGGGGCTGGCACCGGTGATGTCGCGAAAGATGCGGCCGAAGGCGCTGAGGCCCTCTTCGCCGTTCAGGCGCGCAAGACCCGACCCTTCAGCGTCCCGCCGCCATAGCCCGGGAACACCTGGGCCAATGCGGCATCGCCAACACCCAGGTGGCGCTGCAGGATGGGGCTCAAGACGGCGCGGAAGTCGGTGGTCACGGCCAGGTCGCGGCCATCGGCCAGGGCCGAGGTTTCGAGGCCGGGCCAGTCGCCCATCACCTGGCCGCCGGCCACCGGGCCGCCGAGCAGCCACATCACGTTGGCGCGTCCGTGGTCGGTGCCGCCGGTGCCGTTCTGGCGCACGGTGCGGCCGAACTCGCTCATGACGACGATGACCGTGTCCTTCAGGCTATCGCCCAGGCCTTGCGCCAGAGCCTCCAGGCCTTCGCCCAGGCTCGCAAGGCGGTTGGCTAGCTGGCCTTTGGCGCCGCCCTGGTTGACGTGGGTGTCCCAGCCGCCCACCGAGGTGAAGGCCAGCTGCGTGTGGGCATCGGCCTGGATCAGCTGGCCGAGGCGCCGTGCATCGGCGGCGAAGCTGCGGGCCGAGGGCGCGCCGTTGTCGGCGCTGGGGTCCATGCTGCGGCCGCCCATGCCACCGCCACCCTGGGCGCGGCGGGCCTCGCCGGCCTCCATGCTGCGCTTCATCTCGCCCCGGCCTTCAGTCGTGTCCTTGTAGGTGCGCGCCATGGCGGCGTCCTGGCCGTAGAGCTTGTCGAGCGCCGCCTGCATCTTGGGATCGTCGATGGCCTTGGCCTCGAGCGCACGCGGGCCCACGCCCAGCGAGGCCACGCTGGCCGTGCCGGCAAAGATGCGCGGCGGCGTGGCTCCCATGCTGACCGCGCGCGTCGGGGCCGAGGGGCCGGGCAGGCCGGCGAGCAGTCGGTTCATCCAGCCGTCGGGCGTGCTCTTGCGGCCGGGCGTGCCGCTTTCCATGTAGTCCTGCGCATCGAAGTGCGAACGGGTGCTGTCCGGCGAGCCGCTGGCGTGGACGAAGCCGAGCGCGCCCTGGTCCCAGAAAGGCTTGAGGCGGGCCAGGGCGGGGTTGAGACCGAAGCGGCTGTCCAGCTTCAGGAGCGTGCCTTCATCGCTGCCGGGCGCGGCCAGGGCCGTGCTGCTGCGTGCCTGGTAGTACTCGCGCTCGCCATAGGGCGTGACGACCGAGAGGCCGTCCACCGCGCCGCGCAGCATGATCACGACCAGCTTGCGCTTGGCCAGATCGGCATCGGCCGCGGCATGGGCGCCGCGCGACCACAGGGTCCAGCCGGCCAGCGCGCCGGTCTGCATCAGAAAGTGTCGTCGTTGCATTTGCGACCTCCTCAACGGCGCATGAAATCGGGGCTGCCCAGGGCAAGGGTCAGCTGTATGTTGGCGGGCTCTGCCGCGATGTTCTTGCGGGTGGTTTCGCTGAGCTGCGGCCCCAGCGTGGCGATCAGGGCCTGGCTGTCGAGATTGGCATTCGTGCCCCGGCGCATGCGCCGCTCCGACAGCTGGCTGGCGAACTGCACGCGCTGCGCCAGGGCCTCGGGGTTCATCCAGGCGGCGGCCGTGTTCTTGTAGCCGTCGGGCGTCTGCGAGCCATACAGCGGCATGCCGGCCTGGGCCAGCAGCTGGATCAACGGGCCGGTGTCGGCCGGTGTGCTCACGTCCAGCGCGCGCAGGCTGCTCAGCACGTATTGGTAGGGCGTCTTGAACTTGGCGCCATAGGCCTCGCGGCTCCAGAACTCGTCCGAGGTGATCAGGGTCTGGGTCACGGCCTTCAGGTTGCCCTGCGTGGCGGTGAAGCGCTCGGCCATGCGCTGCACCAGGCTTGGCGGCGGCTGGTCGGCCACGAAGGCCTGGGCCAGCTTGAAGGCCAGGTGCCTGGCCGTGGCTGGATGGGCGGCCAGCACATCGAGGGCCATCTCGCCTTCAGACTGCCCGCCGCCGCTGACCGAGCGGCCCAGCCATTGCTTGCTGCCGCTGTCGTGGCGGCGCGGGTCGAACTCGAACAGCGGGCCCTTGGCACCGCTCTGCGCGGCGCGGTAGTTGACGGTCCAGCCGGTCAGCATGCGCGCCAGCTCGGTCACATCGCGCTGGCTGTAGCCGCCGTCCACGCCCAGCGTGTGCAGCTCCATCAGCTCGCGGGCGTAGTTCTCGTTGAGGCCAGAGAGGCGCTGGGCGTTCGGATTGATGCGGGCCTGGCGGCCGGGTGGCTGGTAGCCGGCCTTCACGCTCTGCACGTTGTCCAGGTAGATCAGCATTGCCGGATGCTTGGCCGTGGCGGCCAGCATGTCGCGGAAGCGGCCGAACACGAAGGGGCGGATCGCTTCACGCTCGTAAGAGCCGACCAGCACCGACACCGGCCCCTTGCCGGCGAAGACATTGAAGTGGTTGAACCAGAACTCGACCAGCACTTCCTCGAGCTGGGCCGGGCTGTCGATGGCGCGCAAGAGCCGCGCCTGGCCGGCCTCGGCCACCACCGGCCGCACCAGCTCGCGGCGGGCATTGGCCTGGGCCTGCTGGACCTTGGCGTCGTCGGCCTTGCCGTCCATGGCGGCGGCTTCACGCTTGGCCACGCGGTTGGCTTGCGTGGCCTCGCGGTAGCGGCCGATCAGCTCGCCCTGGCTGAGCGTCTGGGTATTGAGAGCGGCCAGCCGGGTCTTCAGCGCCTCGGGCGGGCTGAGCCGTGCCGGTTCCAGCTGAGCGGCGAGGAAGGCCTGCAGCCAGCGCTCGGCGCCCTGCTGCTTGATGGCCGCCATGTCGGCCGGCCGGGGCCCATAGGCCAGGCGGTTCAGCGCATGCAGGGCCTTTTCTTCAGCGCTCAGCGGCGCCGTCGCGGCCTGGGCCCAGCTGAGCGCGGGGCTGAATCCTGCCAAGGGCAGGGCGGTTCCCAGCGAAATGCCCCGCAGGGCCTGTCGTCTTGTGATCATCTTGCGACTCCATACAGCCAAGGCCTGCAGGTTCGCCAGTGTCGATCAAGCCGGCATTGCCTCCATGCAAAGCTTTGTTGCCGGCGGGCGGATACGCGCTAGTGGTTGACCCGGGCGTCCAGGGCCTTGGCGATCTTGTGGCGGGCCACTGTGGGACGCGGCACCTTGAACGGGAACCAGCGGCGCACGTCGTCTTCCAGGCCGATGCCGTGCATGAAGTTGTAGATGGCCTTCTTCAGCACGAGGCCGAGCGCGTCATGGTCCACGCCCGTGGGGTCAATGAAGCCCACGTCGTTCTTGGCAAACGGGCTGTCCGGCAGCGGCAGCAGGGTGACACCGAAATCGGCCGGCTTCTGGCCCACCGGCGAATGCACGGTGCAGGCGAAACGGTGGAAGAAGCCGCTCTGGATGCAGCCCTGCTCGAACAGCTGGCGCACGTA
Source organism: Pelomonas sp. V22 (assembly GCF_030014915.1). Classification (GTDB taxonomy): domain Bacteria; phylum Pseudomonadota; class Gammaproteobacteria; order Burkholderiales; family Burkholderiaceae_C; genus JAUASW01. The sequence goes on along the minus strand of NZ_JAGIXS010000004.1, from coordinate 103,847 downwards.
CTCGAGCGCGTCCACCGTGTCCTGTACGGTCTGCGTGGGGAAACCATACATCAGGTAGGCGTGGACCAGGATGCCGGCATCGCTGAAGGCCTTGGTCACCCGCGCCACCTGTTCGACCGACACGCCTTTCTGCATCAGGTTCAGGAGCCGGTCTGACGCGACTTCCAGCCCGCCGGAGATGGCGATGCAGCCGCTGTCGGCCAGTTGCTGGCACAGCTCGGGCGTGAAGGTCTTTTCAAAGCGCACATTGCCCCACCAGCTGACGGCCGTGCCGCGCTTCTGCAGCTCGGCGGCCAAGGCCTTGAGCGACTTGGGTGGCGCGGCCTCGTCGACGAAATGGAAACCCGTCTGGCCGGTCTCGGCCACGATGGTCTCGATGCGGTCCACCAGCAGCTCGGCCGAGGCGGCGTCGTAGCGCGAGATGTAGTCCAGCGTCACGTCGCAGAAGCTGCACTTCTTCCAGTAACAGCCATGGGCCACGGTCAGCTTGTTCCAGCGCCCGTCGCTCCACAGCCGGTTCATCGGGTTCAGCATGTCCAGCAGCGACAGGTAGCGGTCCAGCGGCAGGCCATCCCAGGTCGGCGTGCCGACCTCGGCGAAGGGCACGTCGGGCTCGACGAAGTTGACGTACTTGACCTCGCCGGACTCGTCGCGCAGGAAGGTGCGCACCAGGCGCTGCTGCGAGCGCTTGCCGCCCAGGTGCTCGATCAAGGCGAGCAGCGGCCGCTCGCCGGCATCGAGCGTCACGTAGTCGACGAAGTCGAAGAGCCTGGGCTCGGCCAGCTCGCGCAGCTCGGTGTTGACGAAGCCGCCGCCCAGCACGATCTTGATGCCGGGGTTCAGGGCCTTGACCGTCTGGGCGATGCGCAGCGCCGCATAGACGGCGCCCGGGAAGGGCACGGACAGCAGGATCAGCTCGGGCCGGTGCCGCGCCACCGCCTCGACGGTCAGCTCGCGCAGTGTTTCGTCCACCCAGTTCGGCGGCGCCATCAGGGCCTCATGCAGCGGGTCGAAGCTCGGCTGGCTGGTGGCCAGCTGCTCGGCGTAGCGGACGAACTCGAAACGCGGGTCCACGGCCTCGCGCAGCACGTCGGCCAGGTCGTTCAGGTAGAGCGTGGCGAGGTGGCGGGCGCGGTCCTGCAGGCCGAGCGCGCCGAAGGCCCAGGCGAGCGGGTCGCCGCTGCCGTCGTCGGCATAGGCTTCCAGCGTGTCGAAGCGAGGGCCTTCGGGCAGGAAGCTGCGGGTGTTGATGCGATGGGCCAGCGTTGCGTCGCGGCCTTGCAGAAAGGCCAATACAGCCTCAATGGTGGCGATGTAGCGCGTGCCTTGGGCGATAAAGCTGCGCAGCTTGGCGGAAGGGCGCTGCTGCGCTTCGCAAATCGCCAGCAGCCTCGCCAGCCCGGCCCGTGAGAACAGCCGCAGCACCAGGGTCAGGGCCAGGTCCTCCTGCGCCGCCTGCTCGAAGCCGCGCGAGCGCAGAAAGCCGGTCAGGTAGGCGGTGGACGGGTACGGTGTGTTCAGCTGCGTCATCGGTGGGATGACGCTGAGGATGCGGAGGGAGGAGGGGGCGGGATTCGACAACATGGGCGGCGCTCGGACCGCCCATTGTCGCGCGGCCGCTCATTCTTCCGGCAGGAAGATCCACAGCAGCAGGTAGACCAGCACGCCGCCACCAGCGCACACCGTGCCCAGCGTGAAGGCCAGGCGCCAGACCCAGGAGGCCAGGCCGGTGATGCGGGCGATGCCCCCGCAGACGCCGCCTATCCAGCGGTCATCGCGGCTGCGGCGCAAGGTGTTGATCGCGGCGGCGCCGTGGGCATAAGCGGGCTGCGGCTGCGGCGCCGGATCTCCGTTCAGCAGGCGGGCCTTGGCTCGGGCGAATTCCTCGTCGTTCAGCACCCCGCGTTGATGCAGGTCGGCGAGGCGTTCGAGTTCTTGGCTGAAGTCCATCTTGCTTCTCCTCGTTGGTGTTTCGATGAGGCAAGACTACGCGTGTGAGGCTCGCAAACCAGCGCGGCGCGACGGACTGCCAAAGTGCGGGAACAGGCCCGCAACAAGGCGGTATCAGCGTCGCGCGGCGTGCCTCACCAACTGCCGGTATTGGGCATCGAGGCCCAGGGCTCGGCCGGTGCCAAGGCGCTGCCGGCTTGCAGCAGCTCGACCGAGATCTCGTCGGGCGAGCGCACGAAGGCCATGCGGCCATCGCGCGGCGGGCGAAGAATCGTCACGCCATGGTCCTGCAGGCGCTGGCAGGTGGCGTAGATGTCCTGCACCGCGAAGGCCACGTGGCCGAAGTTGCGGCCGCCGGTGTAGACCTCGGACTTGCCGTCGGCATCGGGCCAGTTGTAGGTCAGCTCGATCTGCGCGTCGTGGTCGCCGGGGGCGGCGAGGTAGAGCAGGGTGAAGCGGCCTTGGGCGTGCTCGCTGCGCCGCACTTCTTCAAGACCCAGGGCGTCGCGGTAGAACTTCAGCGAGGCCTCGAGATCGGTGACCCGGACCATGGTGTGCAAGTACTTCATGCAGAACCTCAGAAGGAGAAGTCCTGCATTGTCGTGGTGACGACCGACCCGGAGCCGGCCTTTGTCTGGGATTTACCGGGGATTTACCGAGACCCCGAGGAGATCCCGAGGGCGGCGCGCAACACCGGCACCCGGCGCACCACCACATAGCCGAGCAGGCACAGGGTGAAGGTCAGGACGATCAGCAGCAGGCCTTCGACGGCGGCCGGCAGGGCCAGCGGCAGCAGCACGCGGGTCAGGATGACGATGACGCTCTGGTGCAGGATGTAGACACAGAAGATGGCCGGAGTCAGCCAGCGGCGCCAGGCGTGATCGAAGTTCAGCCACTGCTTGGCATAGCCGCAGGCGGCGGTGATCGCCCACCATTCCAGGCCACCCCAGACGCAGCGCATCGCGAGGCGCAGGGCCTGCGGCGGCTCGACCTGGTCGTAGGCCTTGAAGTAGACGAGGATCAGGGCCCAGGCCAGCACGGCGAGGGCCAGGGCCCAGCGGCGCCATTGCTGCATCAGCGTCCACAGCCCGCTGTGCGCACCGAGCAGGCCCAGCAGGAAGAGGTAGCCGTATTGCGCGTGGTTGTACCAGTCCCAGGTCAGGTTGTGGGTGGAGGGGAACAGCACATTGATCTGGCGGGCGGCCATCAGCGGCAGGGCGAGCACCAGCAGGGTGAACAGCGCGCCGCGCGGCTTGGCGATCCAGCACTCAAAGCGGGCGGCCAGGCTCGGCCAGGCACGCCACAGCGCCCAGCCGATCAGGCTGTAGACCCACAGGTAGGCGACGAACCAGAGGTGGTTCCAGGTCGGCAGGTCCAGGCATTTGCCGTCCTTCCCGCAGAAGCCGTGGAAGGCCTTCAGATAGAGCTGCATGAAGTCCAGGTAGCTGCCCTCGTAGGCCAGCTTGGTCTGCACCTCGAAGAAGGCCTGCGGCGGCACGATGAAGTACATGCCGAAGATCAGCGGGATCAGGAGGCGCTTGGTGCGTGAGCCGACGAAGCCCTGCGGCTGCTTGCTGAGCAGGTAGCGCGCAGCGGCGCCGCCGATCAAGAACAAAAGGCCGAGGCGCCAGGGCGCCGTGAGCAGCATCAGTGGCTCGATCAAGGAGCTGGCGGCGGCACTCTTCACATGCCAGTCCCAGGTCACGTAGTACATGCCGACGTGGTAGGGCACCAAGAGGCCGAAGGCCAGGATGCGCAGCCAGTCGAGGAAGTATTGGCGGGAGGTGTTTGCGGTGTTCATGGACGCAGCATCGCGGGGCGAGCTTCGGCACGCGAGCGTTCTGGGGCCAGTCGCACCAGCCTTGGGGCCAGTCGCACGCCGGACGCCGCCGCTTGCCGCTTCCTGATGATTTCCTGATGTGACTTGAGCGACAACGGAGCCCTCAACAACAAGAACGGAGGGTTCTCAAAATGGCTATGAACGAAATCACGGGCGGCTCCTTGCTGCCCTGGCTGATCGGCGGTGCCAGCGCCTTCGGCCTGCTCTTGCTGGCCTATGTGGCCGGCGTCGTCCGCTACATCCCGAACGACCGCATCGCCGTGGTCGAGAAGCTGTGGAGCCTCTCGGGCTCGGTGCAGCACGGCCTGCTCGCTCTCAACGGCGAGGCCGGCTTCCAGCCCGAGCTGCGGCGCGGTGGCTTCCACTTCTTCACGCCCTTCCAGTACCGCGTGCACATCCGCTCCATGGTCTCGGTGACCCAGGGCAAGATCGGCTACGTCTTTGCCCGCGACGGCCAGGACCTGCCGGTCGGCCAGACCCTGGCCAGCAATGCCACGGCCAGCGACTTCCTCGACGTGCGCGCCTTCCTGGCCGCAGGCGGCCAGAAGGGCCCGCAGCGCAAGCTGCTGCGCGAAGGCACGCATGTGATCAACCCGGCCCTGTTCGTCGTGATGACCGAGGGCGCCACTTATGCGCTCAACATGGATGCCACCGAGCGCAGCTACTACGAGCGCATGCGTGAGCTGCTGGACGAGCGCCAGGCCTTCACGCCTGTGGTGATCAAGGAGCGCACCGGCAGCCATGAGTCCGACCAGCTGGCCATCGTGACCGTCCAGGACGGCCCGGCCCTGGCCCGCGACGAACTGCTGGCCCCCGACGTGGGCGATGCGCACAACAGCTTCCAGGAGCCCGAGAGCTTCCTGGCCGCCGGGGGCCGCCGTGGCCGCCAGGAGCGCGTGCTGGTGGAAGGCACTTTCTACGTCAACCGCCTCTTTGCCACGGTCGAGTTCATCAGCAAGACCATCATCCCGGTGGGCTTCGTCGGCGTGGTCGTGTCCTACACCGGCGCGCGGGGTGAGGACGTGTCGGGCAGCGAATACAGCCATGGCGAGCTGGTCAAGTCGGGCTGCCGTGGCGTCTGGCGCGAGCCGCTGATGCCGGGCAAGTACGCCTTCAACACCTATGCCGGCAAGATCGAGCTGGTGCCCACGACCAACTTCGTCCTGATGTGGAAGAGCGGCGAGAGCGGCTCCAGCTTCGACTCCAATCTGCGCGAGATCACCTTGATCACCAAGGACGCGTTCGAGCCGCAGCTGCCGCTGTCGGTGGTCGTGCACATCGACTACCGCAAGGCACCGCTGGTGGTGCAGCGCTTCGGCAATGTGAAGCAGCTGGTGGAGCAGACGCTGGACCCGATGGTGTCGAGCTACTTCAAGAATGTGTCGCAGACGCGCACCTTCATCGAGCTGATCCAGTCGCGCAGCGAGCTGCAGCTGAACGCCTCGACCGACATGCGCGAGCGCTTCCTGGCCTATTCGCTGGAGTTCCAGGAGGTCCTGATCGGCACGCCGCGCCCGCAGCAGGGCGACCACAAGATCGAATCGATCATGGCCCAGCTGCGCGACCGCCAGATCGCCCGCGAGCAGGTCGAGACCTTTGCGCAGAAGGAGATCGCGGCCAACAAGCAGCGCGAGCTGAACGAGGCCGAGAAGCGCGCCGAGAAGCAGGCCGAACTGACCGCTTCGCTGGTCGACATCTCGATCAAGGAGAACCAGGGCGCCGCCAATGTGAAGGCCGCCGAGAAGCGCCGCCAGGAAGTGGAAGCGCTGGCCCAGGCCGAGCGCTACAAGCAGGAGGCCGAGGGCCAGGGCCGCGCCGCTGCCATTCGCAGCGTCGGTGAGGCTGAGGGTTCGGCGATCCGGGCGAAGTCAGAAGCGCTGGAAGGCGAGGGCGCGGACAAGCAGCTGATGCAGACGGTGATGCTGCGCCTCGCTGAAGCCTTCGAGACGGCGCGCGTGCCGCTGGTGCCACAGATCCAGATGGGCGGCTCGGCGGAAGGCGGCAATGCCTTCTCCACGCTGCTGGGGCTGATGAGTGCGCTGAAAGCGAAGGAGCTGGAAGTCACCGCAGGGCCGCTCCCAAGGTGACTTGCTCCCCCTCGGGGGGGCGGCGGGCGTTTGCCGCCTTGGGGGTCGACATTCTTCAGCCTCGCAGCTGATCGCGGTAGCTGCGCGAGACGCGCAGTAGCTGGCCGCTGGTGAGCGTCAACAGCGCTTCACCATGTGGCTGGGAAGCGATCTGCTTCACGTGGCTCGCGTTCACCGCATGGCCCCGGTGAACGCGGATGAACAGGCCGGCCGTGGCCGGATGGGCCAGGAAGTCGGCCAGCGTGCGTCGCTCGAGATAGGTCTCGGGCGGCGCATGCAGCTCGATGTAGTTGTCGGCCGTAGCCACCCATTCGATCTCGGCGAGCGCGAGCTTGCGCAGCGCGCCGCGCTTCTCCACCAGCCAGTGGCCGGCGGCTGGTTGCAGCTGCTGCAAGGCGCTGACCAGGCCGCCACGTGCCGTCGCCGGTGCCGTCGCGGCGCGCTGCTGCAGGCGGCCGCGCAGGCGTTGCAGGGCGGTGGCCAGGCGCTCGGGCGTGTAGGGCTTGAGCAGGTAGTCCACCGCATGCAGATCGAAGGCCTGCAGTGCATGCTCGTCGTAGGCGGTGCAGAACAGGCAGGCCAGCTCGGGGCGCTCCTGCAAGAGCTGCATCGCGAGGTCGAGGCCGGTCTGGCCGGGCATCTGGATGTCGAGGATCAGTGCGTCGATGCCGGGTTGGTCCTGCAGGGCTTGCAGCGCTTCGTCGGCATCGGCCGCTTCACCCAGCCAGCTCACGTCCGGCTCTTCGCCCAGCAGGCGACGCAGCTTGGCGCGGGCCGGGGCTTCGTCGTCAACGATCAAGAGCTTCATGCCGCACCTCGCGCAGGCAGCACGAGCTCCAGCGCCGTGCCGCCATCCGGCGCCGGGCCGAACTGCAGGGCCGCGCCGGCACCGTAGGCGGCCAGCAGACGCTGGCGCAGATTGGCGAGGCCGAGGCCCCCTTCGCGCTCCAGCCGCTCGGTGGCGACGCCGCTGTTGTGCACGCGGATGCGCAGCTGCCGGCCCGTGTCCACCAGGGATGCTTGCAAACTCAGCGAGACCACGCCCCGGCTCAACGCCACGTCATGCTTGATCGCGTTCTCCACCGGATTGAGCAGCAGCAGCGCCGGCACCGAGCAGGCCTCGGCGGCTGGTTCGATCTGCCATTGCACCTGCAGGCGTTCGCCGAAGCGGGCCTGCATCAGTTCGAGGTAGGGCTCGATCAGGGCCAGCTCGGCTTTCAGCGTGTGCCAGCCCTGCTGCTGGGCCGTCAGCGCCGAGCGCAGCAGGTCCGCGAGGCGGCACAGCAATCGGTCGGCCTTCTTCACGTCCTCGTACATCACCGAGGAGATCAGATTCAAGGTGTTGAACAGGAAATGCGGCTGGATCTGTTCGGTCAGCCGCGCGAGGCGTGCCTCGGCCAGTTCGGCGCGCAGGCGTTCCCCTTGTTGCATGTGGAACAGGCCATGGCAGACCGCCACCATCAGCGTGTAGCCCACGAAGTCCTTGCCGGCCTCATAGGCGAGCACGCTCAGCACCGTGCCGGGCTCGTAGCTGACCTGGGTCAGCGCATAGACCGCAAAGCGGATGCCGAACATGCCGGCCACATGGGTCAGCATGTAGAGCAGGGCACCACCCGCATGGCGCAGCAGCTGCCGCTTCAGCGGCGCGCCGACACCGGCCACATGCCAGGCATAGACGAGGACCGACAGCGGCCCGGTCATCGCGGCCGAACTGAGCTCCCACAGAAACGGCTCCCAGCCATGCTGGCCGCCGCGCTGCAGGTAGTGCTGAAGCTCCGCCAGGCCCTGCAGCAGGGCCACCGTCAGTACGAAGGCGGCATAGGCCCAGGGCCACAACGGGCGCTGCTTTTTCTGTTCTCTTTCTGACATGGGCCCAGCATAAGGGGCGGCCGTGGCACGGCCGTGCGACTGGCCCCGGCCAGCGGCCACTTGGCCCCGAAGTCGCCTGTGGGAGACTGCCGCCTGCATTGACGCGAGGTGCTTGGATGGACGGGAAGATGAAACGGGTTTGCATCGTTGGTGCCGGCGCCGTGGGCGGCTGGATAGGCGCGCTGCTGGGCCGTGCCGGCGAGGTGGAACTGAGCGCGCTGGCACGCGGCGCGACGCTGGCCGCGCTGCGTGAGCAGGGCCTGCGCCTGGACATTGGCGGTCAGCGCCTCACGCTGCCACTCAAGGCCAGCAGCGATGCGGCCGAGCTCGGCCCGCAGGATCTCGTGGTCGTGGCCGTCAAGGGCCCGGCGCTTGCCGCCGTGGCGCCGGCCGTGGCCCAGTTGCTGGGGCCGCAGACCCGTGTGCTGGTGGCGATGAATGGCGTGCCCTGGTGGTTCTTCCAGGGGCTGGCGGGGGAAGGCCAGGGCTGGCAGCTGGAGTCGGTCGATCCCGGCGGCCGCATCGCTGCCTTGATCCCTGCCGATCGCGTGATCGGCTGCGTGGTCCATGCCAGCTGCAGCGTCACCGAGCCGGGCCTGGTGCAGCACAAGATGGGCGCCGGCCTGATCCTCGGCTCCCCTGCCGGTGGTCAGCCCGCGTGGTTGCAGGACTGGGTGGCACTCTTGCAGCGCGCCGGTTTCGAGGCCACCTTGTCCGAGCACATCCAGCGCGACATCTGGTTCAAGCTCTGGGGCAATATGACCTTCAACCCGATCTCGGCCCTCACCGGCGCCACCGGCGACAAGATCCTCGACGACGAGCTGGTGCGCGGCTTCGTCACCCGCGTGATGCTGGAGGCGCAGGCCATAGGCGCACGCATCGGCTGCGCCATCGAGCAGACGCCCGAGCAAAGGCATGAAGTCACGCGCAAGCTCGGCGCCTTCAAGACCTCGATGCTGCAGGATGCCGAAGCCGGCCGGCCGCTGGAGCTCGATGCCCTGGTCGGCGCGGTGCGCGAGATCGGTCAGCGGCTTGCTATGGCCACGCCCAATACCGATGCGCTGCTGGGCCTGACGCGGCTGATGGCGCGTACGCGCGGGCTGGTTTAGGCCGCCTCGCCCGTCTGCAGCCGCCACAGCGCCGCATAGGCGCCAGCGCGAGCGAGCAGTTGCTCATGCGTGCCGCTCTCGACGATGCGGCCGTTCTCCATCAGGTGGATGCAATGGGCTTGCCGCACCGTGGACAAGCGGTGCGCGATCACCAGGGTCGTGCGGCCCTGGCTGACCACGGCCAGCGAGCGCTGGATGGCGGCCTCGGTCTCGTTGTCCACCGCGCTGGTGGCCTCGTCGAGTATCAGCACGGCCGGGTTCTTCAGGATCGCGCGGGCCAGGGCCAGGCGCTGGCGCTGGCCGCCGGAGAGCTTCTGGCCGCGCTCGCCGACGCGGGTGGCAAAACCCAGCGGCAGCTTGGCGGTGAACTCCAGGCATTCGGCCTGGCGCGCGGCTTCGTGGATCTGGGCTTCGCTGGCGCCTTCGGTGCCGTAGGCGATGTTGTCGGCGATGGTGCCATCGGTCAGGAAGCTGTCCTGCGCCACGTAGCCGAGCTGGCGGCGCAGGTCTTGCAGGTTCAGCGCGGCGATGGGCTCATCGTCGAGCAGGATGCGGCCCTGCTGCGGCTCGTAGAAGCGCAGGAGCAGCTTGACCAGGGTGGACTTGCCCGAGCCGGTGCTGCCGACAAAGGCCACCGTCTCGCCGGCTTTGATGGTGAGGGAAATGTCCTGCAGCGTCGGCTGTTCGCCATAGGAGAAGCCCAGCTGCTCGAAGCGCAGGGCGCCCTGGCTGCGGCCCTGGGGCAGGTGCTTGCCCTCGTAGGCGATGTTGATCGGCGTGGCCAGCAGACCGAGGGCGCGCTGCGTGGCGGCCATCGAGCGCTGGTACATGTCGGCCACTTCGGCCAGGCCGGTCAGCGGCCACAGCAGGCGCTGGGTCAGGAAGACCAGCACCGAGTAGGCGCCCACGGCCAGCTGGCCCTGCAAGGTCAGCCAGCCGCCATAGATCAGCGTGGCGGTGAAGCCCGCCAGGATGGCCATGCGGATCACCGGCGTGATCGCCGAGGAAATGCGGATCGCGCGGGCATTGGCCTGACGGTAGGCGTCGCTGGCCTGGCGGATGTGCTCGGCCTCGAAGTCCTCGGTCGTGTAGGCCTTGATGGTGGGCAGGCCCAGCAGGTTCATATTGAGCCGTGCGGACACGTCGCCCGCCGCCTCGCGCACCTCGCGGTAGCGCGGCGCGAGGCGGCCCTGGAACCAGAAGGCGCCAAACAGGATCAGCGGCACCGGCAGCAGCGAGATCAGGGCCAGGCCCGGCTGCAGCGCGAAGAACACGGCGCTGACCATGAGGGACGAGCAGACCACCTGGATGATCTGGTTGGCGCCGCTGTTGACGAAGCGCTCCAGCTGGTTGATGTCGTCGTTCAGCACTGACATCAAGGCGCCGGTGCGCTGGTTCTCGAAGAAGGCCAGCTCCAGCTTCTGCACGTGGGTGTAGGTGTCGAGGCGCAGCCGGTGCTGGATGTCCTGGGCCAGGCCGCGCCATTGCACCTCGTACAGGTACTGGAACAACGACTCGCCGCCCCAGATCACGACGTTCAGCGCGCCGAGAAAGAGCAGCTGGTGCCAGGTGTCGGTGATGCCGACGCCCACGAGGATGTTCTTGGCGAGGAAGCTCTGCTCGCCGCGCACCACCACGTCCACCGCCGTGCCTATCAGCACCTCGGGCAGGATGTCGAAGAACTTGTTGAGGACCGAGTAGAGAACGGCCAGACGGACGGGGCCGCGCTGCGCCTGCGCATAAGCCAGCAGCTGGCGCAGCGGATGTGTTGCAGAACTCACAGCGGTCGGATGCCTATCAAGGCCTGATGGCCCCAGAACGCGAAGAGGGCCCAAGCCACGCCGCCGACTTCAATGGCCACCAAGGTGCGGCCGCGCGTGCCGGCCGGGCGGACCAGACCGGCGGCACGATCGCGCTGGCGGGAGCTGCGGAAGCACAGCACGGCCCAAAGGAGGAAACCGCCGAACAGCAAGACGTCGGCCAGCGTGTTGTTCGCGAGCAGGTGGGCGAGGGCCCAGGTCTTGGTGCCGAGCAGCATCGGATGGCCGAGCCGGGCCTTGATCTGGTTGCCCGGCACGTAGGCGGCCGCGAGCAGGATGAAGGCCACCAAGGTGAGCAGGGCGGCCAGGTGGTTCATGCCCGGGAGGGGCTGCCACAGGACGACTTGCGCCAGGCGGGCCTGGCCGTAGCCGTGGATGATCAGGGCAAAGCCCAGCAGGGACAGGACGGTGTAGGAGAGCTTCCAGCCCTTGTCGCCCAGCCGGGCGATCTGGCGGCTGCGCCAGCCGTCTGCGAAGACGCGGACAGAATGCAGGCCCAGGAAGATCAGCAGTCCGGCAATCAGTTCAAGCATGGGTCGGCTCCTCGCCAGCAGTGGCGCGGCCGACTATAGCGGCGTGAAGCCGCCGCTTCAGGCCGCGGGCACCAGCAGCTTCATGCCCCAGAGCAGCAGCGGATAGGCCAGGCCCCAGATGGCAGCCACCAGGATCACGGCCTTCACGGCGGTCAGGGCCTGGTGGGCACGGGGGGTGTTCAGAACGGGCTTCAATGTCGTCATCTCGCACTCCTTGAGTGGTGTGTAGCTGATAACGAGCAAGAGATGTGCCCGGCCTACGCTCGCAACCCCCGCATTCGGGGCATCTGTCACAAGCCGTGTCAGGCCGTGCGGTCCACCCGCAACGCCAGCACCACCGAGCTGGTGGTCTTGATCACGCCCTCGATCTCGCCGATTTCGTCCAGCAACTGGTCCAGCCGGGCCGTGGTTTCTGCTGTGAGCAGGGCCATGTAATCGAACTCGCCGCTGACCGAGGCGAGCTGGCGCAGCTCAGGGATCTTGGAGATCCGCAGCACCACCTCGCGCCCGGCCTTGGGCTGCACCGTGATGCCCACATAGGCCTGCACCGCACGCTCGCCGGCCTCGGTGCCGAGCCGCGCCGTGTAGCCCACGATGGCGCCGCTGGCCTCCAGCCGGGCCAGCCGGGCCACCACCGTGGTGCGCGCAATGCCCAACTTGCGTGCGAGATTGGCCGTGCTCTCGCGGGCATTGGCCTGCAGCAGGGTGATCAGTTGGCGGTCAGTGGCGTCGGTCACGGGTTTACCCTTGTTTGATGCAATTCGTCGAGATGCGCTGACGAAATGGCCTGGATACCTAGTTTATCGACGATAGGTCGCTTTCTTTCGTCCGCGCTCCTTCCTAGACTTCGGGCCATTCGCGGATTCGCGTTCCCCCAAGATTTCCAGGAGACCCACCATGATGAAGATTGCCCTGCTCGGCGCCGGCCACATCGGCGAAACCATTGCCCGTTTGCTGCATGGTTCCGGCCATTACGACGTGACCGTGTTCGACAAGAACGCCGCCGCCCTGGCCGTGCTGGGCGGTGAAGGCATCAAGACCCAGGTCGTGCAGGAGATCGGCCCCGGCGCCGCCGCCCAGGTGCGCGGCTTCTCCGCCATCGTCAATGCGCTGCCCTACCAACTGGCCATCCCCGCCGCCCACATGGCGCTGGAAGCCGGCTGCCACTACTTCGACCTGACCGAAGACGTGGCCGCCACCAAGGAAATCCAGCGCATCGCCACCGGCGCCAAGACCGCCTTCATGCCGCAATGCGGCCTGGCCCCGGGCTTCATCGGCATCGTCGCTGCACACCTGGCCAAGAGCTTTGACAGCCTGCATGACGTGAAGATGCGCGTCGGCGCGCTGCCGGCCTTCCCGACCAATGCCCTGAAGTACAACTTGACCTGGTCGGTCGACGGCCTGATCAACGAGTACTGCCACCCCTGCGAGTGCATCCACGACGGCGAGAAGATCGACGCCCTGCCGCTGGAAGGCCTGGAGCATTTCTCGCTGGACGGCACCGAGTACGAGGCCTTCAACACCTCGGGTGGCCTGGGCACGCTGTGCGAGACCCTGTCCGGCAAGGTCAAGAACCTGGACTACAAGACGGTGCGCTACCCCGGCCACCGCGACCTGATGCAGTTCCTGCTGGGCGACCTGGCCCTGAAGAACGACCAGGAGCTGCTGAAGGACATCATGCGCAAGAGCATGCCGGCCACGATGCAGGACGTGGTCCTTGTGTTCGTGACCGTCTCGGGCATGAAGAACGGCCGCCTGGTGCAGGAAGTGTTTGCCCGCAAGATCTTCGCCGAGCGCGATGGCGCCCGCCCGCTGTCCGCCATCCAGATCACCACGGCCGCTGGCATGTGCGCCGCCGTCGACCTGTTCCGCCAGGGCAAGTTGCCGCAATCGGGCTTCGTCTCTCAAGAGGAAGTCTCGCTGCCGGAATTCCTGGCCAACGAATTCGGCAAGGCCTACCAGCAGTCGCGCCAGGTCGAGTCCATCGGCTGAGCGGAGAATCCGGCACATGAACACCACTGAATTGCTGAACGCCCTGGGCGTTCCTTCTTCCGCCTTCACCGGCGGTTCGCTGACCGTGCGCTCGCCCATTGATGGCGCGGTGCTGGGCGCCGTGCACGAAGCCACGGCCGCCGAGATGACGGCCGCTGTCGAGCGCGCGCAAGCCTCCTTCCTGCAATGGCGCAACGTGCCCGCTCCCAAGCGCGGGGAGCTGGTGCGCTTGTACGGCGAAGAGCTGCGTGCCAACAAGGCCCACCTGGCGCGTCTCGTGTCGCTAGAAGCCGGCAAGGTCACCAGCGAAGGCGAGGGCGAGGTGCAGGAGATGATCGACATCTGCGACTTCGCCGTCGGCCTCTCGCGCCAGTTGCATGGCCTGACCATCGCCAGCGAGCGCCCGGGTCACCGCATGATGGAGCAGTACCTGCCGCTGGGCGTGGTCGGCATCATCTCGGCCTTCAACTTCCCGGTCGCCGTGTGGGCCTGGAACTCGGCCCTGGCCCTGATTGCCGGTGACACCTGCGTCTGGAAACCGAGCGAGAAGACGCCGCTGACGGCCCTGGCCACGCAAGCCCTGTTCGACAAGGCCTTGCAGCGCTACATCGCCGCCGGCTACGCCGCCCCGGCCCATCTGTCGCAGACGCTGAATGGCGGCGCCGCCGTCGGCGAGGCGATGGTGGATCACCCGAAGGTGGCCCTCGTCTCGGCCACTGGTTCCACCCGCATGGGCCGTGCTGTCGGCCCGCGCGTCGCTGCACGCTTCGGCCGTTGCCTGCTGGAACTCGGCGGCAACAACGCCATCATCGTGACCCCCAGCGCCGACCTGGACCTGGCCGTGCGCGGCATCCTGTTCGGCGCCTACGGCACGGCCGGCCAACGCTGCACCACCACGCGCCGTGTGATCGCTCACGAGAGCATCCATGACGAGCTGGTCGCCCGCCTGGACCGCGCCCGCGCGCAGCTGAAGATCGGCTCGCCCATCGAGCCCGGCAACCTGATCGGCCCGCTGATCGACAAGGCCTCGTTCGACGGCATGCAAGCCGCCCTGGTGGCTGCCCGCGAACAAGGCGGCGAAGTGAGCGGCGGTGACCGCGCCTTGGCTGACAAGTACCCGGACGCCTGGTACGCCCAGCCTGCCCTGGTGCGCATGCCTTCGCAGACCGCCATCGTGAAGCACGAGACCTTCGCGCCCATCCTGTACACGCTGAAGTACAAGACGCTGGACGAGGCCATCGCCATCCAGAACGACGTGCCGCAAGGCCTGTCGTCGGCGATCTTCACCAATGATGTGCGTGAAGCCGAAGCCTTCATGGCCGCCAGCGGTTCGGACTGCGGCATTGCCAACGTCAACATCGGCACCTCGGGCGCCGAGATCGGTGGCGCCTTCGGTGGCGAGAAGGAAACCGGTGGTGGCCGCGAGAGCGGTTCGGATGCGTGGAAGGCCTACATGCGCCGCACCACCAACACGGTGAACTACTCGCGCGAGCTGCCCTTGGCTCAAGGCGTCAAATTCGACGTCTGATCGCGATTGATTGACTGACACGGCGGGCTCCGTGCGGGCCCGCCCCACGGAGTACCCCCCATGCTTGAAACAGGCCTTGGCCGCCTGCTCGTCGCCACCCTGGGCGACGCGGCGGCCAAAGAACTCTTTGCCCAGGTCCATGTCACGCCCGCGCTCTTGAAGCCGGCGACGGAGACGATCAGCCGCGCCGAACTGGCGCAGGCGCTGAACCTGGCCTTGTTCCGCGACGTGCTGCAGCGCGTGCCGGTCGGCGCGGCCTATGTGGCCGACTGCCAGCGCGCTGGCGAGCGCGTGGTGTTCGACCACGGCGCGCTGCGCACCGTGGCCTGGCCGAGCGGCGCACTGCCTCCCGGCGAGGCGGCCATCACCCGCGTACTGCGTCCGCTCGGCTTCGTGCGGGCCGAAAACTATCCGCTGCCCAAGCTGAAGATGACCGGCCGCAGCTGGCGCCATGCCGATTTCCCGGAAGACATCGCGCAGTTCTTTGTCTCGGAGTTGCACCCCGAGCAGTTCACGCTGGAGTTCCAGGATGCGGTCAGTCGCGTGATCGGCGACTCGCGTGACCCCCTGACCCCGGCCCATCTGGCGCTGCTGGAGCAACTGGACCGGGACGGTTCCTTGCCCATCGAGCAGGCGCAGGCCTTGTTGCCGGCCTTGATCGGCTGCTTCGCCCGCCAGCATCCTCTCTTCACCTGGCGCGACTACGAAATCCTGCTCGGTGAATCGGCCGAGATGGCCTGGATTGCGACCGAGGGCAATGCCTTCAACCACGCGACCGACCGCGTCGTCGACATCGAGGCCGTGGCCGCGCTGCAGCGCTCGCTGGACCGGCCGATCAAGCCGACCATCGAAACCTCCACCTCGGGCCGCGTGCGCCAGACCGCCTTCCGCGCCGCGCAGGTGCAGCGCCAGTTCCTGCATGGCAGCCAGATCGTGACGCGCACGGTGCCAGGCTCCTTCCATGAGCTCATCCAGCGCGCCAACGAAGAAGAAGGTCGGCTCGACCTGCGCTTCGACGCTGGCAATGCGACGGGCATCTTCAAGATGACGGCGGCCGAATCTTCGGCATGCTGATGGACGATTTCCTGCGCGCCGCGGGCGAGGTCTGCGGTGCGGACTTCGTCGTCGCCGGCGCGGCCATCGAGCCGCGCTACCTGCAGCCGGCCCGCTATGCGCCGGGCGAGGCTGTGGCCCTGCTGCGTCCGGCCACGCAGGATGAGCTGTCTCTCCTGCTGAAGCTGGCCGCCGAGGCCGGCCTCGCGGTCGTGCCGCAGGGCGCCCACACCGGCCTGGTGCGGGCGGCCACGCCCAGCGATGGCGAGCGGCACCTGCTCCTGTCCACCGAGCGGCTGCGCGAGCATTTCGAATTCGATCCGCTGGACCGCACGCTGCGCGTCTCGGCCGGCTACAAGCTGTCCGAGGTCAACGAGCGCCTGGCCGAGCACGGCCTGCAGTTCGCCATCGACCTCAGCGCCGATCCCAGCATCGGCGGCATGCTGGCCCACAACACCGGCGGCACGCGCATGTTGCGCCATGGCGATGTGCGCGCCAATGTGCTCGGGGTCGAAGTGGCGCTGGCCGATGGCACGCTGCTCCGCCTCGGCCGTGGCCTGCAGAAAGACAACGCGGCCCTGCCGCTGCAGCAGCTCTTCGTTGGCAGCTCGGGCTCACTGGGCCTGATCGGCGCGGCCACGCTGCGGCTGCAACCGCTGGCCCGCCAGCGTGCCGTGGCCCTGGTCGCGCCGGCCACGCTGGCGGCGGTGATGCCGCTGTACCAGCGTGTGATGGGCGGCGAGCTGGCCGGCCTGGTCAGCGCCTTCGAGGGGCTGTCACGCGCTGCCTTCGAGGCTGGCCTCCATGGCGAGGGCCCTGGCCGCTGGTTCGAGGGCCAGTTGCCCGACTACGCGTTGCTGATCGAGCTGGCCAGCGAGTTGCCGGCCACGACGCTGGACCTGCAGGCGCTCTTGCAGCAATGGCTGGAGTCGGAGTTTGAAAGCGGCGCCGTCGTGGATGCGGTGTTGGGCGCCGACGAGGCTTGCTGGGCGCTGCGCCATCGCATCAGCGAGGGCCTGCGCGCCCAAGGGTCGGTGATCGGCTTTGACATCGCCTTGCGGCGCCGCCACTTCATGGGTTTCCGCGAGCAGGCCACGGCCTGGCTGGCCCGGGAGTTCCCGCCGGCGCGCGTGGCCGACTTCGGCCATCTGGGCGACGGTGGCCTGCATTTCAATCTCGTGTGGCCCTCCTCCGAGCGAGCATTGCCTGACGCTGAAATGGCGCGTCTGCGGCGCGGCATCTATGGTCTGGTCACCGCGCTGGGCGGCAGTCTCAGCGCCGAGCATGGCGTGGGCCCGCAGATCCAGGCCTACTACCAGGCCTTCAGTGATCCGGCCCTGCTCGAGCTCTCGGGGCGGCTGCAGTCGCTGTTCGATCCTCAGCGCCGGCTCGGCCTGGTCGACTGGGGCGCTGCTGCCGCCACCTCCAGCGACGCGTAGGCCTCGGCGAGGCGCGCCACGCCGGCTTGCAGCAAGGCCGGTGGCTGGGTGAAGGCCAGGCGCAGGCGGTTGGCCGCCGCGCCGGGTTCCGCCGCCAGGGCAGAGCCGGCAGTCAGGCGCAAGCGCAAGGCTTCGGCCGCTTGCACCAGCGGCTCGGCCTGCTCCGTGGGCAGGGCCGGCCAGAGGAAGAGCCCGCCCTCGGGCGCTGCGCAAGTCCAGTCCGGCAGCGCGGCCGCCAGCGCCTCGCGCAGCAATCGGCCCTGCAGTTTCAGCTGCGCACGGCGGGGCTCAACCAGGGCCTCGAAGCGGTCCAGCAGGTCGCAGGCGATGGCGCTGGACAGCGCACTGCAGGCGATGTCGGCATTGGCCTTGGCACGCCGCAGCGTCTCGATCACCGGGGCCTCGGCGCGCAGCCAGCCTATGCGCAGGCCGGCCCACAGGCTTTTGGACAGGCTGCCCACATGAACGATGTTGTGGCCACGCGCCAGCAGCGGCGGTGGCGCGGCGTCGAAGCGCAAGTCCGCCAGCGAGTCGTCGATCAGCACCAGGCTGCTGCTGGCGCGACGCGCGGCGCGGGCAAAGCGCTCGGCGGCCGAGGGCGTCCAGCCCCAGCCGGTCGGGTTGTGCAGGGTGGGGCAGACGAAGACCAGCTGGGGTTCCTCCGCCTGCAGGCGCTGGGCCAGGTGAGCCACATGGGCGCCGTGGGGTCGCACCGCTTCGCCCAGCAGGTGCGCGCCGGCGGCGCGGAACAGGTCGAGCGCGCCGAAGTAGTTGGGGTCCTCGATCAACACCCGGTCGCCCGGCGCCAGGTAGTGCTGAGCCACCAGGGCCAGGGCCTGCTGGGCGCCGGCGCAGACCAGGATCTGCTCCGGCGTGGTGCTCAAGCCGCACGCCGTGTAGCGGGCGGCCAGGCGCTCGCGCAAGGCCAGCAGGCCCTGCGGCTGGTAAGCGCTTTCTCTCAAGACCAACGCGGTCGCGGCCTCGCTGGGCTGCAGCCAGGCCAGCTCGGGCACGGCGGTGGCGAGGCCGAAGTCGATCCAGGCGCCCTCGCCAACCGGACCACGCAGCGCCGGGTTGCCAATCGGCACGCGCCGCTTGCGCGCCGCCACATGGCCGGGCGCACCGGCCGCCACCGTCGTGCCCTGGCCCTGGCGCGCTGTCACCCAGCCGGCCTCGGCCAGGCGGCCATAGGTCGCGACGATGGTGCTGCGGCTGAGGCCCAGGGCTTCGGCCAGCACCCGTTCCGGCGGCAGGCGGTCACCGGGCAACAGCTCGCCGGTGAGGATCAACCCCTGCAGGGCGGTGGCCAGGGCCGCATAGCGCGGCGTCTCGGTTTGCTGCAGCGCGCGCTGGAGAGCGGGGTGGCGGGACCAGTCCATGAGTGTTGAATTGGATTGCTGCGAGCAGTCCAATTGACTCTAGCATCGCTTCAGCACCTGGAGATGAGATGCACGATGCTTTGAACAAGGACTGGCAGCAGCTGCCGTCGCTGTTGTCGCTGACCCGCGACCTGGCCCTGCAGCACCTGCAGCAGATCGACGCTTTGCCGCCGGCCCGCGCCCCGCGCCCGCCGGGGCGGACGCTGCGCCTAGCGGAAGAAGCCGGCGCGGCCGCCGCGCTGCGGCTGTTTGCCGATGAATGGCTGCCCTGTTTGTCCAACAGCACCGGGCCGCGCTACCTGGGCTTCGTCACCGGCGGCGCGACGCCGGCCGCCGTTGTCGGCGACTGGCTGGTCTCGGCACTGGACCAGAACCCGACGGCCGGCTGGGATGGTGATGCGCCCGAGCTGGAGCGTCAGACCGTTGCAGAGCTGGGGCGCTGGTTCGGCCTCGGCGCGGCGCAGCAGGGGGCCTTTGTCAGCGGAGCGACCTTGTCCAATTTCGTCGGCCTGGCGCTTGCGCGCGAATGGCTGGGTGAGCAGCGTGGCGTGAAGGTGTCTGAGCAGGGCCTGGCGGCACTGGGGCCGGTCACGGTGCTGGGCGCGGCGCCGCATTCCAGCATCCACAAGGCAGCCAGCATGCTGGGCTTAGGCCGCGCGGCCGTGCGGCCCGTGGCGCGCCTGCCGGGGCGCGAAGCGGTGGACCCGGCGGCGCTGGAGCGCGAACTGCAGGCGCGGGCGGGCGAGGCGCTCATCGTCACGGCCAGCGCCGGCACGGTCAACAGCGGCGATTTCGACGATCTGCCGGCCTTGCTGGCCCTGCGCGAGCGCTACCCGTTCTGGCTGCATGTGGACGCGGCCTTCGGCGCCTTCGCGGCGCTGGACCCCCGCGTGGCCGGGCGCGTGGCCGGGCTCGATGCGGCCGATTCGGTCTGCATCGACCTGCACAAATGGATGAACCTGCCCTACGACAGCGCCTTGCAGTTCACGCGCCACCGTGCGCTGCAACTGCGCGTGTTCAGCAATGCCGCGGCCTACCTGGGTGAAATCGATGAGGCCCGGCCGGACTTCGTCCACCTGACGCCGGAGAACTCGCGCCGCTGGCGCGCGCTGGTGGCCTGGTTCGCGCTGCAAGCCTATGGCCGCGAGGGCCATGCCGAGATCGTGGCGCGCAATATCGATGGTGCGCGCCGCCTGGGCGAACTCGTCGAGCAAGACCCGACCCTGGAGTTGCTCGCGCCGGTGCGATTGAACATCGTCTGCTTCGCGGTGCGGGGCCTGGATGATGCGGCCGGGGTGCAGTCCTTGCTCGAGTGCTTGCGCGATGGTGGCGAGGCGTTCCTGACGCCCACCCGGTTTGACGGCCGCTGGGGCTTGCGCGCGGCGTTCAGCAATTGGCGCACCACCGTTGAAGATGCCGAACGAGTTCATTCGGCACTGAAAAAATCCATGCTATAGTCGCGCCTCTTCGCTGCACGGGGCAACCCGGAAAGCAAAGAGAAACTAGCCCAGATGGCGGAATTGGTAGACGCACTAGTTTCAGGTACTAGCGGGTAACTCCGTGGAGGTTCGAGTCCTCTTCTGGGCACCAAATTGCAGAAGGCCAGCACGCGAGTGCTGGCCTTTTTCATTTCGCCAAAATCAAGAAAGGCCGATGCGAGAGCGTCGGCCTTTTGCGTTTCTGGGACCGCCCCCGCAAACAAGCCATTCCTGCGTTGATGGCGCCGTCCTAGACTCATCCGCAAAGAGCCACAACAAGCATCAGGGCGGATCAGCGGCGTGCAGGAGGCGGCATGCGGCCAGGAGCGCGGGCAACGGACTCCATGGGGGCTGGTGTCACCCTGCTGCTGTGCGCCTTGCTGGCCATGGCCCTGGTCACGGCCCTGCTGGCCTGGCGGGCCCAGCATGCGGTGGCGATGGTCGAGCGCCAGGGGTTGGTCAGCGAGCAACTGCGCGGTCTCAACCAACTGATGATCGCCCTGCTGAATGCCGAGACCGGCCAGCGCGGCTATCTGCTGACCCAGCGCGATGCCTACCTGGAACCCCATGCCGAGGCCATGGGCGAGCTGGACCTGCGGCTCGACGAGCTTGCCCGCATGCTAAGCACTGCCTCGCAGCAGCAGCGCCTGGTGCGCGTGCTGGGCCTAGTGCGCGACAAGCGTGAGGAGCTGCAGCGCAGCATCGACCTGGTCCGCGCGGGCCGGCATGA
Source organism: Pelomonas sp. V22 (assembly GCF_030014915.1). Taxonomy (GTDB): domain Bacteria; phylum Pseudomonadota; class Gammaproteobacteria; order Burkholderiales; family Burkholderiaceae_C; genus JAUASW01. Next base: position 83,040 of record NZ_JAGIXS010000004.1, on the reverse strand, counting down.
GCAAGCACTGGCTCTGGTGCTCAGCGACCAGGGCAAGCGTGAGATGGACAGCCTGCGCCAGGAGCTCGGCAGCCTTGTCGCCGATTTGCGGGCGGAGCGCGCCGGGCTCGCCACGGCGCTGGGTTCCGAAACCGGCACCACGCGCCTGATGCTGCTGCTGGCCCTCAGCCTGCTGGCCATCTTCTCGACACTGGCCCTGTGGCAAGTTTTGCGTGGTGGCGCTCGGCTGCGCGAGGCCGAGGGCAGGCTGCGCCGCATCGCCAATCACGTGCCCTTGCTGATCACGCAGTTCGATCGTCAGCAGCGCATCATCTTTGCCAACGAGCAGGTGCGCCGGCTCTATGGCATCGACCCCAGCGAGGTGCTGGGCAAGACCGTGGCCGATGTGCGTGGCGCCGACGCCGGCCAGCATCTGCAGCCCTTCATCGACCAGGTGATGACCGGTGAGGCCGTGCGCTTCGAGAGCAGCAGCGTGATCCAGGGCCGGCAGCACCATTTCGAGCAGCACTACGTGCCCGACCTGGATGCCGAGGGCCGGCCGCGCGGCTTCTTCTCGGTCACCTTGGACATCACCGAGCGCAAGGAGGCTGCGGCCCGCGCCAGCGCCAGCGAGCGCCGCCTGGCCGTGATTGCCGATGCGCTGCCGGTGCTGATCGCCTACCTGGACCAGGACCTGCGCCTGCACTATGCCAATGAGACCTTCCATCGCTGGCTGGGCATGGAAGCCAGCGCCATGCTCGGCCTGCCGCTGGCCGAGGTGCTGGGCCCCGCGCTCTACGGGCAGCGCGAGCCCTGCCTGCGGGCGGCGCTGGCCGGAGAGCGCGTGCAGGTCGAGCTCAGCTCGGACATGCAGGGGCGGCTGCTGCATTTGCAGAACGACTACATCCCCGATCAGCGAGCGGACGGCCAGGTCGTCGGCATCTTCGTCTTGAGCACCGACGTCACCACGCTGAAGCAGGCCCAGGCCCAGCTCGCCGAAATGGCCCGCACCGATGCGCTGACCGGCCTGCCCAACCGCCGCGAGCTCGACCAGCGCCTGGCGCTCGCCCTGGTGCGGGCGCAGCGCGAGGGCTGGAAGCTGGCCTTGCTGTTCCTGGATCTGGATCGCTTCAAGGCCATCAATGACGAGCAAGGCCATGCGGTGGGTGACGCCGTGCTGCAGGCTTTCGCACAGCGCTTGCAGGCCAGCGTCCGCGCCACCGACAGCGTGGCCCGCCTGGCAGGCGATGAGTTCGTCGTCTTGGTCGAGGGCCTGAACGAGGCCGCAGACGCCATTGCGGTGGCCGAGAAGGTCCTGCAGGCGATGGACGAACCGATGCTGCTGGATGGCCTGGCTCTGCAGGTTGGCACCAGCATTGGGATTGCGCTGCACGAGGGCCGCGCCGGCCTCGATGCCGCGCAACTGCTGGCCCAGGCCGATGCAGCGCTCTACGAGGCCAAGCGGGCCGGGCGCCAGCGCTATGCGCTGTACCCGGCCTCTGCAGACGGGACTGGGGCTTACTCGACGCTGAAGTCGAAATAGCTGTTCGCCGCTTGGGCGAAGAAGCCGGCCGTGCGCACCTCGGCCGTGTAGAGCACCAGGGCGTACTCGCCGGCCGGCAGGTCGCGTTCCGGCGAGATCTTGTGCAGCACGAAGCCCTCGCGAGCGCGCGACTGGTCGGCGAGTGGCTCGCTCTTGATGGCGACGACGCGGTCCTTGTTGATGCCGGTCGAGTAGCTCATGTAGCCACCACCCATCTGCACCTCGCGCGTGCCGTTGCTGCGCACGGCGAAGTTGGCCAGTGTCAGGTAGCCGGCGGCCTGGGCGTTCTTGGGTACGCTGACGATGAACTCGAGTCCGGCGCTCGGCAGCTTGCGACCGGCCTGGCGCCCCTGCAGCGTGGCATAGGTGGCCACGCCGCCGAAGCCCAGGGCCCGCGCGGCGGTGCGCACGGTCGGGATGATGTACTGCATCGTCGATTCCTGGCCGCCGACGGCGACCAGCACCTCTTCTGGATTGATGCCACCGGCCGCAGCAGCCGGCTTGGCGGCAACGGCGGGAGCCGCAGCAGCAGCGGGGCGGGCTGGCGTGCCGGCCTGGGCCGACGCACCTTGCACAGCGCTCAGGATGGCGGCCGTTGCGCCCTTCTTCTTCAGTAGGATCAGGGCGTCAACAGAGGTGTTGAACTTGGGCTCGCCGCTGGCAATGGCCTTCAGTACCACCTCTTCGGGCATGCCGGCATCGAGCAGCTTGATCACATCGGCATTGCTGATGGGCGCGGCATGGGCCTGGCCGGCGAGGGCCAGCAGCAGGGCCAGCGAGACGCTCGTCTGTTTCAACATCTTCTAACCTCCTTGATTGATGGGCGCCCCGGCAGGCTTGTCGTGCCGGAGCGGGCCACAGTCTAGTGGCCCGCTGTGGCTGCCCTTTCAAAGGCGGCGATCGCTGGTGCGCGGCAGCCACAAGCTGACTTGCAGACCGCCCCCGTCGCGGTTGGCCAGGGCGATGCCACCGCCATGGGCCTCGGCAATCTCGCGCGCCAGGGCGAGGCCGAGGCCGGTGCCGCTGCGCTTGGTCGAATAGAAGGGCAGCAGGGCCTGGGCCAGCACGGTTTCGCTCATGCCGGGGCCGCGGTCGCTGACGATCAAACGCCATTGCTCGCGCTGGGCCTGGACGGCGAGTGTCACGGCCGCTGCTTCACCGCCCGCCTCGTGGGCGTTCTTGATCAGGTTGATCAGGGCCTGCTCGACCTGGGCCGGGTCGAAGCGGGCGGGGACCTCGGGCAGCGGGCCTTCCAGGCTGGCGTGGCCCTGGGCCAACAGGTCGGCCACGAAGCCTGACCAGGTTACGGTCTGCAATTGCGGCGTTGGCAGCTTGGCCACGCTGGCATAGCCGGCCAGAAAACTGTGCAGATGGCCGGCGCGGGCGCCAATGCTGGCAAAGACCTGGCCGGCGCGCTCGGCATCGCCGCGCCGCACCAGTTCGGCGCCGCTGTGGGCCAGCGAGGAGATCGGCGCCAGCGAGTTGTTCAGCTCATGGCTGATCACGCGGATCACGCGCTTCCAGCTGGCCACCTCCTGGCGCGAGAGCTCGCGCGTCATGCGGCGCAAGAGGATGAGCCGATGCGGCCGGCCTTGCATCAGCAGGCGGCGCTGCGACAGGTGGAAGCGCTCCTCCGTGCCTTGCGTCGGATCGTCAACGCTGAACAGCCGGTCTTCGCGCGTTTGCAAGGCCTCGCGCAGCGCCTCGGGAGCGTTGATCAGCACGTCGCCGAGCTGGCGCCGCGTCAGGCTGCGGCCTTCGTTCAGCAGCTGGCGGGCCGACAGGTTGGCGTAGACGATGGGGCCGTCCTGCTGGTCATGCTCCATCGCACAGAGCAGCAGGGCCACCGGCGTGTTCTGCACCAGGGTGTCGAGCAGCAGCTCGCGCTGGGCGAGCTGGGTTCGTTGTTCGCGCAGTGCCGCGCCCAGCTCGGCATGGGCGCGTACCAGGGCCTCGATCTCGCGGCCGCCGCCGCTGATGGCGGCGATCGAGCTGCTGTAGTCGCCATCGCGGTAGCTCAGCGTTGCGCCTTCGAGCGCGCGCAGCAGCCGCTCCAGCGGTGCCAGCTGCCAGGCCGCCAGCCAGAGCAGCAGGGGCAGCATGAGGAGGGTGCTGAGTGCCAGGCTGAACCAGCCCCAGGGCTCGAGTGGCTCGCCCCATTCCAGCCATTCCAGCAACTGCGGCAGCGGCCAATGCACCAGGGCCGCATGGACCAGCAGGAAGGCAATGCCGCTGGCCAGCAGCAGGAGCAGCAGGCGGGTGTGCAGGCTGCCGCGCGTCATGGGCTCGCTCACTCGCTGCCCAGGCCGTAGCGCTCCATGCGCCGGTACAGCGCCTGGCGCGACAGCCCGAGCTGCTGGGCCGCACGGGCCACCACACCGCCGGCGCTGCGCAGCGCCGCGAGGATGGCCTCGCGGCCCGGCTCGTCAAGGCTGCGCGCGGCAGCGGCCGTGTTCAGCTCCAGGCCCAGGTCGGCCGGCTGGATCAGGCCATCGCGGCACAAGAGCGCCGCCCGGGCCATCACATTCTTCAGCTCGCGCACATTGCCGCTCCAGCCGTGCTGCAGCAGCAGTTCGCGGGCCGCGTCCGACAGCCGCGCCGTGCCGGCCAGGAAGTGCTCGGCCAGCGGCAGCACGTCGTCGCGCCGCTCGGCCAGCGCCGGCAGACGCAGCTCCACCACATTGAGGCGGTAGTACAGGTCTTCGCGGAAGGCGCCTTGCGCCACCATGGCCTTCAGGTCGGCGTTGGTGGCGCTGATCACGCGCACGCGGGTCTCGCGTGTCTTGCTGGAACCGAGGCGCTCGAATCGGCCGGTCTCGAGCACGCGCAGCAGCTTGACCTGACCAGCCAGTGGCAGGTTGCCGATTTCGTCCAGGAACAGCGTGCCGCCGTTGGCCGCTTCGAAGCGGCCCTCGCGCATGCGGTTGGCGCCGGTGTAGGCGCCGCTCTCGGCGCCGAACAGCTCGGCCTCGATCAGATCGGCCGGTAGCGCGCCGCAGTTGAGGGCGATGAAGGGGCCGCCGGCCACAGCCGAGTTGGCGTGCACGAGGGCGGCCACGCGTTCCTTGCCGCTGCCATTGGGGCCGGTGATCAGGACCGGCAGCGGTGCTCGCGCGACCTGGCAGGCGAGCTCCAGCGTGTTCAGCATCGCGTCTGACGCAAACACCAGGTCGTCGAGCTGGTAGCGCTGGCGCAGGCTTTCGATGCGGGCGCGGCGGGCCTGGCGGCCACGCTGCAGCTCGGCCGTCGATTCGGCCAGCTCCAGCAGGTTCTCCACCGTGGCCAGCAGCTTGGCGTCATCCCAGGGCTTGGACAGGTAGTCGGCGGCGCCCGCCTTCACCAGGGCCACGGCCTGTTCGAGCTGGGTCCAGGCCGTGAGCAGGATGACCGGCAGGTCGGGCGAGAGCGCCCGGATCTGCTGGAACAGCGACCGGCCCTCTTCGCCCGAGGTGGTGTCGGCGCTGAAGTTCATGTCCTGGATCACCAGGTCCACGGGCTTGCTGGCGAGCAGGGCGAGGCCCTGCTCCGGCGTGGCGGCGTAGTGGGCCGCGATGTCGTGCAGCGACAGCAGCAGGCTCAGTGCTTCGCCAACGCCGGGGTTGTCATCAATGATCAGGACGGTGCGCATCGGCTGCGCAGCATATCAACTGCGCAAGGCCGCCACCGGCGGCAGTGCCGCCGCCCGCCGCGCCGGCGACAGCACGGCCAGTTGGCCGAGCAGGAACAGCGTCACGGCGCCCACCGGCAGATAGAACAGCGGCAGCCGGGGCAGCTCGTAGTTCTTCATCAAGAGCACGCTGATGCCATAGGCTGCTGCCATGCCGAGCACAAGGCCGAGGCTGGTGAGCAGGAAGTTCTCGGCCTGGAAGTAGCGCAGGATCTGGCCGCGCGTGGCGCCGAGGGCGCGGCGCGTGCCAATCATGCGCGTGCGCTGCTGCACCCAGAAGCTGGCCAGGCCGACGATGCCGAAGGCCGTCACCAGCAGCAAGGCGATGCAGACCGCGCCCATCAGCCAGGCCATGTTCATGTCCTGGCGGTAGTACTTCTCGCGCAGGTCGGTGAACAGGTTTTTCTCCCGCACGACGCGGCGGGTCTGCATCTTTTCCAGCTCGCTCGCCGCGCGGTTCAGGATGGCCTGGCGCTGCCCGGGCTCGACCCGCATCAGGAAAACACCCCCACGAAAGGTCTGCCGGATCGGCTGGATCAGGGTGTACAGCTGCGCGCTGTCGGTGCCGCCGGGTTGCGGCGATACCAGGCGCTCGACCACGCCGACGATGCGCGAGGGCTGGTCGCCGCCGCCGCCATAGAGTGACTCGCCCACCGCCGACTTGCCCGGGAAAAGCTTGTCGGCCAGCGCCTGATTGATCAGCACAGCCGACACGCCGGCCTTGGCATCGTTCTCCATCTCGCTCTGGTTGCGGTACTCCTCGCCGGCGAAGTCGCGGCCGGCCACCAACTTCAGCCCCAGGGTCTGCAGCCAGCCCTCGGCCACCATGTAGTTGGCCACGCCGAGGCCCTCTTCCTGGCTGTCGGGCTTGAGGCGAATGCCGGTGGCCCAGAAGTTGTCCTTGTAGGGAATCTGGTTCACCAGGCTCACCGACTTGACGCCGGGCAGGGCACGCAGCGCCTGCAGGTCCATCCGGGTGATCGCATCTGGGTCTTGGGTGCGTGTCAGGCTGGAGACGCTGAGCGTCAGCAGCTCGTTCTCGACGATGCCGCTGGGCGCCTCCATGCGCTCGATGCGCTGGAAGATCAGGAACAGCGCATTGCAGACGATGGCGCAGGTCAGCGCCACCTGCAGCACGATCAGGCCGGCAGCCGTCTTGTGGCGCTTCAGCGTGGCGAGGATGGGCATCAGGTCCATGGCGGGCCTCTCTTATTGAGTCTTCAGTTGCAGGGCTGGCGTCACTTGCGTGGCGCGCCAGGCGGGCAGCAGGCCGGCAGCCAGGCTGGCCAGCAGGGCCAGGGCGAGCGTGGTGATCAGCATCACGGTGTCGAGTTCGATCATGCCGGCGTAGTCGGCCGAGCCGCTGCGCACGGCCCAGAGGCCGAGGCCTGTCAGCACGAGGCCGAGCAGGCCGCCGGCCAGGCCGAGGCTGCCGGCTTCGACCAGGAACTGCAGGAAGATCTGCCGGCGCGGTGCACCGAGCGCGCGCCGCACGCCGATCTCGCCCGAGCGGCGCAGGCATTTGGCCAGCAGGAGGCCCACGGTGTTGACCAGGCAGACGCTGAGGAAGCCGAAGGCCAGCCACAGTTGCAGCTTGATGTCGCTCGGCACGACCTCCCGATGGGCCAGCCAGTCCATCACCTTGTAGAAGCCGACGTTGACAGGCCGCTCGAAGCGGCCGGCCTTGCGCTGCAGCTCCGAATAGTCCTTCAGGTATTGGTGATAGGCCTTGGCCCTCTCGGGCGTGCCGAGCTCGGCCCAGTACTGGATCCAGGCGCAAGGGGCACCCACGTCGCGGCTGGTGCTGGGCGCATGCTCGCCCCAGCAGTTAAAGTTGCCCATGGAGCCGAACTTCAGGTCCATGGCCGTGCTGAAAGGCAAGTAGACGTCTTCGGCATTGCGATACGCGCCAATCGTCATGTCGTAGAAGGTGGGCACCGGGCGCCATTTGCCCAGCACGCCGATGACGGTCAGGTCCTTCTCGCGGATGCGGATGATCTTGCCTTGCGGGTTGCCGCCGCCGAACAGCTGCTCGTTGAGCTTCTCCGAGATCACGGCCACGCGGGCGGCGGCCTTGTCGTCGGCCGCGTTCCAGGCGCGGCCCAGCTTGACCGGCACCTCGAACATGGGGAAGAAGTCGGCGCTGGTGTAGCGGGCCGTGGTGAAGACCGGCTTCTGGCCATCGAGCTCCACCGCCACGCCGCCGGCTGTCATCATCACCTGACGGTCGGCACGAGCTTCGCTCAGCAGTGTCTGGGCGTCGTAGCGGGTCAGTTGCAGCGGCGGCTCATCGCCGGGCTTGTAACCCCGCAAGGCGAAGGCATCCAGCTGAATGTTGAACAGCTTGTCGCTCTTGCCCGGGATCGGGTCGCCCGAGAGCACATGGAAGACCGTCAGCGTGGTCATGCAGGCGCCCACGCCGATGGCGATGGTGAGCAGCATCAGGGCCGTGAGGCCGGGGCTGCGTCGGAAGCTGCGCAGGGCCAGTTCGAAGTAGTACTTGATCATCATCTCGTCAGTCCTTTGAATGGCTCTGTCAGTTGCCGCGCAGCGCGGCGACCGGCGGCAGGGCGGCGGCGCGGCGCGCCGGTGCGAGCACGGCGAGCTGTCCCAGCAGGTAGAGCGTCAGCGCGCCAGCTAGCAGGTAGCTCCAGGGCAGGCCGGCGATCTCGGCATTGCGCATCAGCACGGCACTGAGGGCCAACGCGCCGATCACGCCCAGAGCTATGCCGGCGCTGGAGAGCAGGAAGTTCTCGGCCTGGAAGTAGCGCAGGATCTGGCCGCGTGTGGCCCCGAGGGCGCGGCGCGTGCCGATCATGCGGGTGCGTTGCTGCACCCAGAAGCTGGCCAGGCCCACGATGCCGAGGGCCGTGACCACGAGCAGGGCCAGGCAGACACCGCCCAGCAGCCAGACCATCATGCGGTCCTGCTTGTAGTAGTCCTCGCGCATGTCGCTGAGCAGGCGCTGGCGGATGACGACGCGCTCGCTGTCCAGCTTCTCCAGCGCGGTGACGACCTTTTTCAGCATCTCCTCGCGCTGATCCGGATCCACCCGAACCACATAGCTGCCGCCGGCATAGGAGGGGCGCAGCGGCAGCAGCATGGAGACATTGCCGTCGTCGCCGGTAAAGCGGGCGGGGCTGGGCGGGCTGAGGCGCTCCAGCACGCCGACCACGGTCTGCGGTTTGTCGCCAAAGACATAGACCTGCTTGCCCACCGCCGACTGGCCAGGGAACAGGCGCTGTGCCAGCGTGCGGGTGATGATGACGGCCGTGAGATTGGGTGCATCGGTGCCGCTGTTGAAGGCGCTGTCGTTCAGCATCTCCTGCGGCTCGAAGTCACGGCCCTCGACCAGCTTCAGATCGAGGCCCTTGATCATGCCCTCGCTGCTCTCGTACTGCGAGGCTTCGATGCGCGTGGCCTGCTCGTCCTTGGAGAGGCTGACGCTGCTGCTGTTGTTGTTGCCGCCGTAGGGCACCTGGTTCGTGACCATCGCGGCGCGCACGCCGGGCAGGGCGCGCAGGGTGGCCAGGTCGCGCTGCGTGCCGGCATCGGCGTTCTCCACCTTGGTGAGGCCGCGGAAGTCCACCACCAGCAGCTCGGATTCCGGGATGCCGATGTCGTTGTTGAGCACCGCCATGCGCTGCGAAATCAGGTGCAGGGCATTGCAGACGATGGTGCAGGTCAGCGCGATCTCGAGCACGATCAGCGCAGCAGCGGTCTTGTGGCGGCGCAGCGTCGAGAGGATGGGCATCAGGTCCATGGCCGCTCCTTTTTATTGGGCTTATTGGGTCTTCAGTTGCAGGGCCGGCGTCACGCTGGCGGCACGCCAGGCGGGCAGCAGGCCTGCAGCTAAGCTGGCGATGAAGGCCAGCAGCAGCGTGAGGCCCAGCATTTCCCAGTCCATGCGGGCGAGGCTGGCGTAGTCGCTCGGCCCCAGGCGCACCAGCCACAGCCCGCCCCAGGCGAGCAAGAGGCCGAGCAGGCCGCCGGCCGTGCCCAGCACGCCGGCCTCGACCAGGAACTGCGAGAAGATCGCGCGGCGCGAGGCACCGAGGGCGCGGCGCACGCCGATCTCGCCGCTGCGGCGCAGGCACTTGGCGAGCAAGAGGCCCACGGCATTGGTCAGGCATACGAGCAGGAAGCCGAAGGCCAGCCAGACCTGCAGGCGGATGTCACCCGGCAGCACCTTGCGGTGGGCCAGCCATTCCATCACCGAGCGCAGGCGCACATTGGCGGGCCGCGCGAAGCGACCGGCCTTGCGCTGCGCCTCGGAGTACTGCATCAGGTAGTCACGGTAGCTGCTCGCGTCAGACGGGCTGGCCAGTTCGACCCAGTACTGAATCCAGTCGCAGGGCGCATTGAGCGCGAGCGGATCGCCGCCCGGCGCCTCGGCCCAGCAAGACATGTTCCCCGAGCGCGAGAAGCGTTGCTGCGCGGCGGTGGAGAAGGGCAGGTAGAGGTCGGCGGCCTTGGCGTAGTTGCCCACGTGCAGGTCGAAGAAATGCGGGGCGGGCCGCCAGGGCTTGAGCACGCCCTGGATCTGCATGGCGATGTTGCCGACCTTGAGCGTCTTGCCCACGCTGTTGGCGCCGCCGAAGAGCCGCTCGTTGAGCTCGTGCGAGATCACGACCACGCGGCCGGCGGCCGCATCGGCGGCGGCGTCCCAGCCGCTGCCGAAGGCGAACGGCGCTTCGAACATCGCAAAGAAATCGGCCGAGGTGTAGCGCGATGAAGGGAAGAAGGCCTTGCCGGTCTCCGGGCGCAGCGAGACCCGGCCACCACTCATCATCACCTGGCGCAGGCCCCGCTTGTCGCGCAGCAGGGCCTCGGCGTCGAAGCGCGAGAGCTGCAGATTGGGCTCGCCGCCCGGCTGGTAGCCGACCATGCCGCGCGCATCGAGCTGCACATTGAAGAGCCGGTCGCTCTTGCCCGGGATCGGATCGCCCGACAGCACGTGATAGACCGACAGCGTCGTCATGCAGGCGCCGATGCCGAGGCCGAGGCCCAGCACCATCAGCGCGCTCAAGGCCCGGCTGCGTTTGAAGGCGCGCAGGGCCAGGTCGAAGTAGTAGCCCAGCATCATGGTTTGGACCCTTCCGTGGCGGCGGGTTGCAGCAAGGCATTGACGGCAGCGAGCTCGGCTTCGCCCAAGGCGCCGGCGGCCTGGCGCAGGAACAGCGTGGCCAGCACATAGCGATGGCGGGCCTGGGCCTGCGCCATCTGCGCCTGGGCCTGGACCTGGATGGCGAGCAGCAGGTCGGTCATCGTGCGTGTGCCGAGTTGCTGGCCGGCGCGCGTGGAGTCGAGCGAGCGGTCGGCGGCCGCTACGGCGGCCGTGCTTGAGCGCACCAGCTCCAGCCCGGCCAGCACGGCCTGGTACTGGGCCTGTGTTTCGCGCACCAGGGCCCGGCGGTCGATCTCGAGCTGCTCGCGCTGGTTGTCGCGCTGGTACATGGCCTGGCGCTTGCTGGACTCGGTGGCGCCGCCAGCGAACAACGGGATCGTGAGGCGTACGGCAACCTGGTGCTGGGTGCGGCCGATGTCCTGCGGCGCCACGGCGCTGCCGCCGCTGCGGCGGTCGCTGTCCACGCCCACGCTCAGCGTCGGCAGGTGGGCATTGCGCGCCGCATCGACGCGGTACTCGCTGCCCTGCAGCTGCGACTTGCCGGCGATCAGTTCGGGATTGCCCGCCAGTGCGCGTGCGACCCAGGCGGCCGGATCGGCGGGCTCGGGCGGCATCACGTCGAGCTGGACGATCAAGGGGCGCAGCTCGCCGGGCATGCGGCCGGTGATCTCGGCCAGCGCTTCCTTGGCATCGAGCAGGTTCTGCCGGGCCTGGACCGTGGTGCCGCGTGACAGCTCATGGAAGGTGCGCGCCTGCTCCACGTCGATCTGGGCCGACAGGCCGGTCTCGAAGCGGATCTTGGCTTGCGCGACCTGGGTGGCGAAGGCGCCTTCATTCGCCGCAGCCGTGGCCAAGGAGGCCTGGGCCGAGAGCACGCCGAAATAGGCCTGCGCCACGCGCGCGCAGAGCTGCTGCTCGGCGGCGCGCCAGCGTGCGTCTTCGGCGCTCAGCTCGGCCTGCGCGGCATCGAGCCGCTTCCATTGGCTCAGGTCGATGAGGGTCTGGCTGATGCTGCTCGTGAGGCCGCGGCTCGTTGCACCGCCCGGCTGCGCGTGGCTGTCGCCATAGCCGGCGGTCCAGCTCGGCAGCAGGCCGGCGCGGGCTTGGACGGCCAGCTCCTGCTGGAGGCCTCGGCGGGCACTGGCTTGCGCGAGGCGCGGGTCGGCGGCGCGGGCCTGGGCATAGACCTCCAGCAGGTCTTCGGCCTTTGCCGGCAGGGCGAACAGGCAGGCGAGGGCGAGCAGCGTGGGACGGAGCAGTGACGGCATGGTCAGAGGCAATGGAAAAGTCGGGCTTCAGGCCACCGCTTGCTGGTGGGTGTCGCGCATCGCGCGCTCGAGCTGCAGGTCGGCGGTCATGTCGACCACCTGGCCGTCCATCACATGCACATTGCGCTGGGCGCGGGCGGCGAGCTGCATGTCGTGGGTCACCATCACGATGGTGGCGCCGTCGCGGTGCAGCTCTTCCAGCAGGTCCATCACGCTGCGGGCCATCTGGCTGTCGAGGTTGCCGGTCGGCTCGTCGGCGAGCAGGAGGCGCGGCTCACCAGCCAGCGCGCGGGCGATGGCCACGCGCTGCTGCTGGCCGCCCGAGAGCTCGGCCGGGTAATGCTTCTCGCGTGCCGACAGGCCCACGCGGGCCAGGGCCTCGCGGGCGCGGCGGCGGCGCTCGTCGCCCTTCATGCCGCGATAGCGCAGCGGCACCTCGATGTTGTCCAGCACGTTCAGGTCGGGGATCAGGTTGAAGGCCTGGAAGATGAAGCCGATCTTCTGGTTGCGCAGCTTGCTGCGCTGGTCGTCGTTCATGCGGCTGACGTCCACGCCATCGAGCAGGTAGCTGCCGCCGGTGAAGGCTTCCAGCAGGCCAGCGATGGTGAGGAAGGTGGTCTTGCCCGAGCCCGAGGGGCCGGTCACGGCGACGAACTCGCCTTCCTTCACCTCGAGGTTGAAGTCGCGCAGCGCGTGGGTCTCGACCATCTCGGTGCGGTAGACCTTGGAGAGGGATTGCATCTTCAGCATGGTGTTTCCTTGACGGGATGGATTGACTTAGCGACTGAGGGTGACGCGCTCGGCGCCCTTGAAGAATTCGGTGCCCGAGATGACGACGGTCTCGCCGGGCTTCAGGCCTTCCAGCACCTCGACTTGCGAGAGGCTTTGTGCGCCGAGGCGGATGGGGCGGCGCACGGCCTGGCCGTCCTGCACCACGTAGGCGATGCGGCCGCCGCCTTCGTCGACGAAGGCGCCGCGGGCCACCTGCAGCACGTTCTCGCGGTGGTCCAGCAGCACGCGCACCGAGAGGCGCTGGTTCTGGCGCAGCTGGGCCGGCTGTTCGCCCTCGAAGCGCAGGCGGGCAGAGACTTCGTTGTTGACGACCTCGGGCGAGATCGAGCTGACGCGGCCCTTCCAGGTCTTGCCATTGCCCGAGATCTCGCCCGGCATGCCGGCCTGCAGCTCGCGGGCAAAGCTCTCGGCCACCTGCATCTGCACTTCGAGGGCGCTGAGGTCGATCACCGTCAAGAGCTTGGCGTCCTTGGCCACGCTCATGCGGTCGGTGATGAAGAGCTGGCCCACCTGGCCGTCGACCGGCGAGCGCACCGACAGCTCGTCCTGCTGGCGCTGCAGGTCGGCCACCACGAGCTGCTGCCGTTCATAGGCCTGGCGCTTGGCGGCGAGCTCGAACTTGAGCGCATCGTCCTTCAGCGTCAGCAGCTCACGGGCTTGCTTGAGGGCGATGTCGGCGCGGGCCACGGCGTCACGGGCCAGGTCGACCTGCATGCCGGCCGTGGCACCGGCGGCATAGGCTTGGGTCTGGCGCTGCAGGTCGTTCTGCGCGGTCTTCTGGGCGATGGTGGCGGTCTCGAGGCCGCTGGCCGCTTGCGCGCGCTGCTGGCGGGCGTCGGCTTCGGCGCGCAGCCATTCGCTCTTCAGCGCGTCGCCGTTCGATCGTTCCTGGTTCAGCTTGGCCAGCAGGTCGGGGCTCTGCAGGCTGAGCAAGACCTGACCCTTGGTGACGGCATCGCCGGCCTGGATCTTCAAGGTCACGGTGCCCGCGTTGCCGGCGTAGAGCGTGGGGCTGTTGGCGGCGACCACCTTGCCCTCGCCGGCCACGTCGCGGGTCAGCGGCCCGACCAGCACCTGGGCCAGTGCCAGGCGCGAGGCCTGGACCGAGGTGTCGGAAGCCAGCATGCGCTTGGCGGCCGGGGCGAGGAAGAAGAGGGCGGCCAGGGCTGCAAGCCCGGCGCCTATCCAGACGATGCGGCGCTTGGCAAAGCTCGGCTGCTGGAGCAACTGGTCGGTGGCGGAGGTGTCTCGAATCGTCATGGCTGTCCGTGGGGAAGTCGGAGCAGCTTTTGCAAGCGCCGTGCCATGGGTGCTTGCCGGCTGCAGCCCAATGGAATCAAGGGCTTGCAGCTCGAGGTGGCGATCGGACAGTGTCCGCGGACGCTTTTCGGACGTTTTGGCGGACGCTCTACCGGACGATCCTGCTGACGTTTGGCATGGGTGGTGCGCCGAGGGAACTCAGGGCGATCAGGGCGATCAGGGCAATCAAGGCGCCAGCAAGGCCGGCAGCAACTGCTTGGCCAGCAGGTCCATGGTCAGCTTGGGTGCGTTGCGGACCTGGAAGTTGCTGCTGGTGATCACGATCACCAGGTCCAGCTCCGGAATGATCTGCACGGTGTTGCCGCCCGCGCCATTCATGGCCCAGGTGCTGATGCGGCGCTCGCCGACCTGGAACTGCTGGCCCCAGAACAGGTAGCCGTAGTCGGTGCCGTCTTCCATGCGAGCCTGCGGGCGTAGCGAGGCGGCCACCCAGGCGGCGGGCATCACCTGCTTGCCCTGCCAGCGGCCGCCGTCGCGGTAGAGCTGGCCGAGCTTGAGCAGGTCCAGGCTGCGCAGGCCGAGGCCGCCGCCGGTCTGCGGAATCGGCGGGCCACTTTGCTGTGGCACGGCCGGCAGGAACTGCCATTCGGCGCCGGTGATGCCCAGGGGCTCGAACAGCCGCCGCTGCGCGTACTGCGCCAGCGGCTCGCGCACCGCGCCGGCCAGCGCGGCGCCGACGGTGGTCACGCCGGCTGTGCAGTAGCTGAAGGCGCGGCCATGGGGCGAGTCCTTGGGCGGCGTGGCCCAGGCCGGGAAGCCGCGCATCGGCAGCTCCCAGAAGAAGCCCACCCAGTCCTCGACCAGGTACATGCGCTCCTCGTTGCCGCGCGACCATTCGTTCCAGTCATTGCACTCCAGCGGCCCGCTCATGGTGATCAGGTCCTCGAAGCTGATGGCGGCCTTGCGCGCCTCGCGGCGGCCCTGCTCGGCCTGGCGCGGTAGGTGGGCCAGCACGGGGTCCTTGACGCTGGCCACATGGCCGTCGGCAATGGCCAGACCGAGCAACATGCCGGCCACCGACTTGGTGGCCGAACGGGTGTTGCGGCGGATCTCGCGGCGGTCCTGGCCGTCCTTCCCGTCCTTTGCCTCCTTGTCGTAGTAGGCCTCGAAGATCAGCTGGTCCTTGCGGGCGATCACGATGCTGGTGATGGCCTGGAACTGGCCAGCGCGCACGGCTGCATCGGCGGTCTGCAGGGTTGGTGTCTGAGCGGAGGCGCCCAGGCTGAACAACAGGCTGAACAACGGCAAGGACAGGGCGGTCAGGGCTTGTTTTCTCACGCAGGGGCTCCGGGGCAATCATTCGGGACGCCAGACTAGCAAGTGAGGCCCGGGCCTGGCTTGTACGCAAGCAACCTCGTGGCCAGACGCTCCGGGGCTTGCTTTTGGGCCAGGTGCGCCTGGGTGGCACACTGGCCCGCATGCCTCTGTCCCGCCCCATCGGCCATCGGCTGCACGAGCAGCACGCCAGCGACCTGGCGCTGAGCCGCTGCGTGCCCACGCTGGCTGCCCATGAGGTGCCCGAGCACTGCCATGTGGAGCCGCAGTTCGTGCTGGTGGAGCGCGGCCGCTACGCCAGTGCCGCCCAGGGGGCGACCGAGGACGGCGCGCCGCTCTTGGTGTTCAACCCGCCGGGCACGGTGCATGCCGATTGCTTTGCCGCCTCGCAGACGCTCGGAGAGGCGCGCTTCGTTTCGCTCGACCTGGGCTTCGGCCTTTGGGGCCGGCTCAGCCAGTCCCTGGTCCTGCCGCCGGAACCGCTGGCCCTGGGCGGCGCCGTGGCGCAGCGGATGCTTGGGCAGGCGCTTGCGCTGGCGGGCAGCACGGATTGCACACCGCTGGACCTCGACGGCTTGGTGGCGGAGCTGACGGCCGAGGTGGCCGGCGACTTCGAGCGTCGGCAGGGCCGGCCTCCGCGTTGGCTGCTGCAGTGCCGCGATGCCCTGCGCGACGATGCGCTCTACACCGTCGGCCGGTCCGGCCTGTGCCAGCTGGCCGGTGAACTGGGCGTGCATCCGGTCTACCTGGCGCGGGCGTTCCGGCGCCATTTCCGCTGCTCGCCGGGCGAGTTCGCGCGCAGCAGCCGCCTGCACCGGGCGGCCGCACTGCTGTCGCGCAGCCGGCGCAGCCTGGTCGATGTGGCCCTGGATTGCGGCTTCTTCGACCAGGCGCATCTGGCACGCAGCTTCCGCGCCGGATTCGGGATGACGCCGGGCGACTACCGACTGCGCGCCGGAGGCAGCTCGCGCTAGCGCAGGCCGCTGATAGCACCGCCGCTTGGCGTACGCACGACCGGGCAATTGACCACGATGCCCGTGTGGCGCAGCTCGACCTGGCCGGCCTGCTCGGCGGCCAGCAGGGCTTCCTCAGAGCGCAGCTGGCGCGGCGTGCTGCCCGGCTTCCAGCGCACCTCCACCAGAGCCCACAGCGGGCTGTAGCTGGCATCCGCATTGGCACCGCCCACCGGTCTTGGCACCGACGGGAAGATGCTCAGCTGCTCGCCATCGGCGAACTTGTAGACCCGCTCGACCGGCGTGCGCGGCCGGCCGGGCGTGGCTGGCGCCAGTGCCTGGGCCAGCGCCGGCACATGGTTGACGCCCAGCGCGCGGGCCATGGCGGCATCGGAGATGTCGGTGGTGATGTAGTCGACCTGCTGGCCTTCGAACCAGGCGTGCTGCAAGGGCAGGCCGACGTGGGTGGGAGCGCTGGTGCAGGCGGCCAGTGCAAGCAGAGACAACGCGGCCAGCGGCCGGAGGATGAAGACGGTCATGGCGCTCTGTCGTGCCGGAGCCGTCCGACCTTACAGCTCAGGCCAGCAGCGTCAGCAGCAAGGCGGCGCCCACGGCCAGCACGGCCACCGCCAGCGTGCTGAGCAGCGGGGCGGCGCGGCGTAGCGAAGGGGTGAGGGCGAGGTGCATGGCGAGCAATGCAGCGGAAGGGGATGGCCTGATTCTGATCAGCCCCGCCGCTGCCCGCCATTGCTGCCTCGTAAAGAATCGTTCCTAGGGGGGATATGGGAACCGATTCAGGGCGCGGCGGCCTGGAAGTGCTCCACCTTGGGCGGCTCGGCGAAGAAAGGCCCCACGATGGCGCGCCACTGCCCGAACAAGGGGCCGCCGCGGAAGTCCACGGTGTGGTTCTCCAGCGTCGCCCAGTCGATCAGGAGGATGAAGCGCTCCGGCGATTCGATGCCGCGCTGCAGTTGGTAGCGCAGAAAACCGGGGCATTGCGAGATCACCGTGGCCACGCCGTGGTGAATGGCGGCTTCGAAGGCAGCCTGCTGGCCGGGGGCGATGCGGATGTCGGCGACTTCGAGAATCATGGCGGTCTGCAAAGGGTGATGAGAGGGCGAATGCTAGCGCCTGGCACCTCGGCGACGCAGCGATTGACGCTCGCCTTGGCTCGGCGCATCCTGGCCTGACTTCCGCCGCTTCCAAGGAGCGCGTCATGAGCCACTTCCTGCGCATGAGCCTGGCCTGCCTCGTCCTGTTGCTGCCGGACCCGGGCCTGGCCGCCGGTAGCGGGGTCTTCGTCAACGGCAGCGAGCTCAAGCCCGAAACCTTTCGGTCGCTGCAGCAGGCCTATCCCGTGCCCATCGCCGCCGGCCGCTACTGGTACGACGCCGTCTCCGGCGCCTGGGGCCTGGAGGGTCAGCCCATCGCCGGCCAGATGATGGCCGGCCTGGTGCTCGGCGGTCCGCTGAAGGCCGATGCCTCCAAGGGCACCTCGGGCGTCTTCCTGAACAGCCGCCAGCTGACCGTCGGCGAGAAGGCCTACATCGAGCTGCTGTGCCAGACGCCCGTGCTGCCCGCCCGCTACTGGGTGGCGGCCAATGGCATGGGTGGTTACGAGGGCAGCCCGGCTTCGTTCAACCTGGCGCAATGTCCGGGATTCACCCGCGACAGCGGCGGTGCCCGTTCCAGCTCACGCACCTACTGCGATGGCAGCGGCAACTGCACCAGCACTGGCGTGCTGGGCTATATCTCGACCAGCCGCTAACCAGCCGCTAACCAGCCGCTGAAATCCGGCCCGGCCGCCCCGGGCATTCACCAAGTCACAATGCGCGCCGAATCCCGATGATGCGGGACGCGGCCGCCTGCCCCTGTCGGCGGCCTCCCAAGACCAACCTTCAGCCAAGGCCGGAACGTGACCACAAGCCACACCATGCCCGATCGCGCCAGTGAACTGACCCTCCGCGGTCTGATCCTGGGCATCGTCATCACCCTCGTCTTCACCGCTGCCAACGTCTATTTCGGCCTCAAGGCCGGCCTGACCTTCGCGACCTCCATCCCGGCCGCTGTCATCTCGATGGCCCTGCTGCGCAAGTTCTCGCAGACCACCATCGGCGAGAACAACATCGTGCAGACGGTGGCCTCGTCGGCCGGCGCGATCTCCTCGGTGATCTTCGTGCTGCCCGGCCTGATCATGGTCGGCTGGTGGAACGGCTTCCCGTACTGGACCACGATGCTGATCTGCGCCCTCGGCGGCGTGCTCGGCGTGATGTATTCGATCCCGCTGCGCCGCGCCCTTGTGACCGACTCCGACCTGCCCTATCCGGAAGGCGTGGCCTGTGCCGAGGTGCTCAAGGTCGGCTTCCAGGAGGCCGATGCCGGCCAGGCTGCGGAAGAGAACCGCAAGGGCCTGATGGCCATTCTTGCGGGTGCCGCCGTGTCGGCCGGCTTCAGCGTGGTGGTGGCCACCCAGGTCTTCGCTGGCGAGGTGCAGCGCTTCTTCCGCCTCGGTGAAGGCGGCAAGGGCGGCGCCACCGGCTACACCTTCGCGCTGTCGTTCGCCCTGCTGGCCGTGGGCCATCTGGTGGGCCTGTGGGTGGGCATTGCCTCGCTGCTGGGCGCCGCCATTGCCTGGGTCGTGGCCGTGCCTTACATGAGCGCACTGCATGACGTCGCCACGAATGGCGCCATCACCGACGCCACCGCCCTGGCCAAGACCGTGTGGAGCAAGCAGGTGCGCTTCATCGGTGCCGGCGCCATCGGCGTGGCCGCGATCTGGACCCTGATCAAGCTGGTCAAGCCGGTCACCTCCGGCCTGCGCTCGGCCATGGCCGCTTCGCGCAAGCGCAAGGCGGGCCAGGGCGCCAGCCTGCCGCGTACCGAGCAGGACATCCCCATCGGCTGGGTGGCCGGCATCACGGCCGTCTCCCTGGTGCCCATCGGCTTCATCCTGGCCCAGTTCGCGCAAGGCGCTGGCCTGGCCGACCAGATCGGCCTGCTGGTCGTCGGCGGCGTTGCCTATGTGGCGCTGATGAGCTTCTTCGTGTCGGCCGTCTGCGGCTACATGGCCGGCCTGGTCGGCTCTTCGAACAGCCCGCTGTCGGGCGTGGGCATCCTCGTGGTCATCGGCATCGCGCTGCTGCTGGTCGCGGTGGTCAAGCCGCTGGTGCCGGCCTCGCTGCATCCGGCCCTGGTGGCCTTTGCGCTGTTCGTCACCGCCGTCGTCATCGCCGTGGCCGTGATCGCCAACGACAACATGCAGGACCTGAAGACCGGCCAGCTGGTGGACGCCACGCCCTGGCGCCAGCAGGTGGCCCTGGTGATCGGTGTGGTCGCTGGTGCCGTGGTGATCCCGCCGGTGCTGGACCTCCTGAACCAGGCCTATGGCTTCACCGGCGCCCCGGGTGCCGACCCGGCCAAGGCCCTCGCAGCCCCGCAAGCTGCACTGATCTCGGCCCTGGCCAAGGGCGTGATCCAGGGCGACCTGAACTGGAACCTGATCGGTATCGGCGCCGGCATCGGCGTGGTGATGATCGTGATCGACGCCTTCCTGCGCAAGAACGTCAAGGGCGCCAGCATGCCGCCGCTGGCCGTGGGCCTCGGCATCTACCTGCCGACCTCGACGACGCTGATGATCAGCATCGGTGCCATCGTCGGCCATCTGTACGAGCGCCGTGCCGAGCGCGCCGCCAAGCCCGAGCATGCCAAGCAGCTGGGCGTGCTGCTGGCCTCCGGCATGATCGTCGGCGAAGGCCTGCTCGGCGTGATCATCGCGGCCCTGGTGGTGTTCTCGGGCAAGGACTTCCCGCTGGGCCTGGTCAGCGGCGAGTTCGCCGAGCACCAGGGTGTTTGGCTGGGGGGCGTGGGCTTCGCGGCTGTGGTCTTCGTGGTCTACCGCTGGATCCTGAAGCAGGGCGAGGCCAGCAAGGGCTGACCCTCTGTGACCAACGGGACGCCACGGCGTTCCGGCTAGGCTGCGTCGCTGGTTGGCCATTGCAAGGAGTCCCCGCATGCAAGCAGATCCACATGACAAGCGGCGCCGCCAGATCCTGGCCGGCAGCGTGGCGGCCTCGGCTGTCTCGGCAGCGGGCCTGCTGCCCGGCCTGGTGCAGGCCGCGCCGCGCCCGCTCAACATCCTCATCCTCGGCGGCACCGGCTTCACCGGCCCGCACCAGGTGCGCTATGCGCTGTCACGCGGCCACAAAGTCACCTTGTTCAACCGCGGCCGCCGTCCCAAGGAATGGCCGGCGGCGGTGGAAGAGCTGACCGGCGACCGCGACGTCAACGACTATGAGTCGCTGAAGGGCCGGCAGTGGGATGTCTGCATCGACAACCCGACCAGCGTGCCCTCCTGGGTGCGTGATGCCGCGGCGGTGCTCAAGGGCAACATCAAGCACTACATCTTCATCTCCACGGTCTCGGTCTACGAAAGCAACGGCAAGCCCGGCGAAGACGAGACCGGCGCGCGTGCCGTCTACAAGGGCGCTGACGCGATGAAGGAAACCACGGCCGACCTGCGCAAGAACATGGCGCTCTATGGCCCCCTGAAGGCGCTGAGCGAGGACGAAGCGCACAAGCATTTCGCTGGAATGACCACGGTGATACGCCCCGGCCTGATCGTCGGCCCCGGTGATGAGACCGACCGCTTCAGCTACTGGCCGCTGCGCCTGCAGCGCGGTGGCAAGACCCTGGTGCCGCCGCTGCAGGACCCGGTCAAGTTCATCGACGGCCGCGATATCGCCGAATGGGCCATCCGCATGGCGGAACAGCGCACGTTCGGTGACTTCAATGCCTTCGGCCCAGCCGGCGAACTGACGATGGGCGCGATGCTGAAGCAGATCAACGAGGCCACCGGCAACAAGGCGCAGTTCGTCGAGGCCAGCGAGAAGTTCCTCGACGAGAACAAGGTCGGTGCCTGGATGGACCTGCCTGTGTGGGTGCCCGGCAGCGGCGAAACCGCCGGCTTCCACCGGCGCAGCAATGCACGCGCTGTGAAAGCGGGCCTCACGTTCCGCAGCGTGGACCAGACGACGACCGACTTTCTCGCCTGGTGGGCCACGCTTGACGAGAAGCGCCGCAGCGCGCCGCTGCGCGCCGGCCTCAAACCCGAGCGCGAGGCGGAGCTGCTGGCCAAGTTGGGAGGCTGAGGTGATCAACCGGCGGCAGGCGACGTTGGGCGCATGGCCGCTGCTGGTCTCGCCCGCGTTCGCGGCGGCCGACGCCTTCGAGCGCATCGGGCCCGAGGCCGCCGGCTATTCGAGCGAGAAGCTCGCTGCCCTGGCCGCCTTCCTACAGCAGGCGGGTTCCGAGTCCCTGCTGCTGTTGCACGACGGCAAGGTCTTCTTCGAGTGGGGCGACATCCGCCAGAAGCGCCTCGTGCACTCGATGCGCAAGGCCTTGCTGAGCAGCCTCGTGGGCCAGGCCGAGGCGCGCGGCCAGATCCGGCTCGAGGCGACGCTGGCCCAGTTGGGCATTGACGACGACACGCCGCTCACGGAGCGCGAGAAGCAGGCGCGCGTCGTCGATGTGCTGGCCTCGCGCTCCGGCGTCTACCTGCCAGCTGCGGCCGAGTCCGCCGGCATGGCGGCGGCACGGCCACCTCGCCACAGCGCTGCGCCCGGTGAGCGCTATTACTACAACAACTGGGATTTCAACCTCGCCGGCCATCTGTTCGAGCAGGCCAGCGGGCGCACGATCTACAACGCCTTCCTGACCGACATCGCGCGGCCCCTGGGCATGCTGGACTACGGCGGCGTCCTCGGCGAGCAGGCCGATGGCTTCTACCAGCGCGAGCCCGAGCGCTCCCGCTATCCGGCCTACCACTTCCGCCTCTCGGCCCATGACCTGGCGCTCTATGGCCAGCTGTGGCTGCAGCGCGGGCAGTGGCGGGGCAAGCCATTGGTGCCGGCGAGCTGGGTGGATCGCAGCACCCAGCCGATCTCCCTCGTCGAGCCGCGCTGGGGCCTGGCCTATGGCCTGCTGTGGGATGTGCTGGTGCCCGAGCCGGGCGACGAGCGGCCCTCGTTTTTCCACACCGGCGTTGGCGTGCACATGCTCGGCGTCTATCCCAAGCATGGGCTGGTGATGGTGCACCGCGTCGATACCGAGCGCGAGGGCTATCGCTTCAATGACGGTGACCTGGTTCAGCTGATCCGCCAGGTGCATGGGGCGCGGTTGCGCTGAGGGTTTTCCCAATGCCGCGTGCCGCACAGGGCAGCTTGTCACTGGTCCGCAGCGCAAACGGTCTGAGTACACTGACGATTTCGTGAATCGCGTGCCGCCAATTGCCTGGCGCCGACATATGAAACGGAGGGCTTGTGGCTGAGGCTGTTCGAGGTTCGATGGGTGGGTGGCGCTGGTTTGTGCAGGTCTTGGTCATGTGCGGGCTTGCTGCCTGCGGTGGCGGTGGAAGTGGCGGCGCGAGCGGGGGATCGGGCAGCACGGGTGGCGGTGTCGGCAGCGCACCGACCGTGTCCTCCATCGTTTTCCAACCCATCACCTTCGATGTGGCGCCGGGCGGCCAGCTCTTTATGCGTGCGAACGCCAAGATGTCCGACGGCAACTCGTATGAGATTACCCACATGGGTAGCTGGACGTCCTCGGCGCCAGCCGTCGCTGCGGTGGGTGGTTCGACGGGGCTCGTGCAGGGAATTTCCGTTGGGCAGGCGGACATCACCGTGACCTACCTTGGCGTGCGTGCGGTGGCCCACATACGCGTCGGTACCTATCTGCAGAGCCTTGAAATGTCGTCGTCCCAGGGTATTGGACTGGGTATCGGGGCCACCCTTCAGTTTGCGGCAACTGGGCATTACACGGACGCATCCAAGGACGCGACCGAGGCCGTTGAATGGAGTTCGTCAAATCCCGCCGTGTTGGCGGCTAGCAATGCCAGTGGCAGCAAGGGTTTTGTTAAGGCCCTGGCGCCGGGGGAGGTGAAGCTGACCAGTTCCAGCGGTTCGGTCAGTGCCAGTGTCAATGTGGAAGTCCTGGCTATCCAGTCGCTGGCTGAATATAGCCAGGCCGACCCCTGTGTGCCGGGTCTAGGTGGCCTGACGATCGACGCTGCGGCCCGCGCGCTGACGACATGGGGATGTACCTTTGCCACCGCAGGCAAGCCCGACCTGTTCTGGGCGACGACCGCATCGACATCGACGGGGTGGTCTGAGGTAGCGCCGATCAGAACAGTCTCCCAGTTCACCATCGGGCAGACCCCCACGACGGCGGGCAACGCGAGTGGAATGGCTGTGGCCGCCTGGAGCAAGCTCGAAGGCATCTACGCAGCCTTGTACAAGCCCGGCACAGGCTGGCAGGAGCCGCAGCTGATCAATCCTCCATCACCTGCCTCGCCCAACGAGCGTCTCTCCGTCGGTATCGACGCGCAGGGCAATGCAATGGTGTTCTGGCACGGTACGGTGCTCAAGAGCAGCAGCTACAGCGCGGCCTCAGGCCGCTGGACCACGCCGGTCAATGTGCCGGTCGTGGACCCGACGCTTTGCACAATCACGTCGCCACAGTTCTATATGAACGCCGCCGGCCAGGCTACCCTGGTATGGTTGTCGTTCAACTGTTATGACGCCCCTGGGGTTGAGAAGAAGCAGGGTGTCTATGCCTTGCGCTGGCTTCCCGGTATGGGCTGGCTGACGCCGGAGTTGGTGGCATCGAACCCGGACAACACGATCATGAGCTCTGGCCTCGCTGGCGCCATGAACGAAGCCGGCAGCATCGCCGTGGCCTGGATCGATGACCCCAGGGGCCTGGACTCGAATGGCAATCCGAAGCCGATGCCAAAGCAGATCTTCTCGCGCCACTTCACGCTCGGCGACGGATGGGGTGCTAGGCGAACCGTGGCAACGGACCTTCAGCGAGGTCCGAACATCACCAAGCTCGGCATGAATGCCAGGGGTGACGCAGTGCTGAGCTGGGCCAATTCTTTCGACTTTTCGGTTTCTGCAGCCTTGTTCGACGCCGCCAAGGGCTGGGGTAGTCCGATTGATCTGATGGCGCCGGTGGATCTGGGGCTGTTCGGTGATGCCACGCCGCTAACGCCATTCCTGCTTGACGACGGCCGGGCGCTGGTGCCCTGGAAATCACCCTTTCTGGGGCTGGGACAGTTCGCGCTCAGCCGTTACACGCCCGGTTCGGGATGGGTGTTCGAACGGCAGGTCTATGTGGGACGGCGTGGAACCCTGATCAACGGCATCAACATCCAGTTCAATCGTAAAGGTCAGGGCGCCATCGCCTGGGTTGAGGGCACTTCCTCGTCGATGGGGAATGTCTACGTCAAGTCCGGGCTGAGTTTCTGAACTCAGTTCAGTAGGTCACGCTGGTGCTTGATCGCTTCAAGCACCAGCGGTGCCAGGCCTGAATCCGCGTTTGCGTCAATGTGTGCCAGCAGCTCGCGGCGCATGGGCGGCGCCCAGAACTTCTTGATGTGCAGGGCGATGCCCTCCAGCGCTTCCTGGTGATCGGGCATGGCGGCAAAGAAGCCGCCGATCTGGTTGGCCATGGTGACCAGCTTCTCAGTGTTCATGATGAGTCTCGTTGCCAGTCAGGGCCAGGCGCTCGGGGTGGCAGTAGACGACCAGGTCGGCGCCGCGTGCGAAGCCGACCAGGGTCATGCCTGCACGTTCGGCCGTGGCCACGGCGAATGAGGTAGGGGCGGAGACGGCGGCCAGCAGCGACACGCCGGCCGAGGCGGTCTTCTGCACCATCTCGAAGCTGGCGCGGCTGGTGACGGCGATGAAGCCGGTGCTGGCGTCCACGCCATGGCTGGCCAGCGCGCCGATCAGCTTGTCCAGGGCGTTGTGGCGGCCCACGTCCTCGCGCAGCCAGCGCAGCGCGCCGTCGGCCGAGCACCAGGCCGCCGCATGCACGGCGCCGGTGGCCTGCTGCAGGGTCTGGCGTTCGCAGAACTGGGCCATGGCATGGGCGATGGCCTGGCGCTCCAGCATGCCGCCCGCCGGCAGCCGGGGCAGGTCGCGCGCCACATGGGCCAGGCTTTCGGTGCCGCACAGGCCGCAGCCGGTGCGCCCGGCCAGCGAGCGGCGACTTTCCTTCAGGCGCGCAAAGGCCTCGCTCGCCACCTCGCAGTGCAGCGTGATGCCCAGCTCGGAGGCTTCTTCTTCCACCGCGTAGAGCTGGTCAGCGCTTTGCAGGATGCCTTCACTGAGCGAGAAGCCCAGCGCGAAGTCTTCCAGGTCCAGCGGCGTGGCCAGCATCACGGCATGCGAGATGCCGTTGTATTCGAGGGCCACGGGCACCTCGTCGGCCACCCAGTCCTGCACTTCGAAGTTCTGGCCCGCGCGCACGCCGCGTACTGGCAGCGAGCGGGCGCCTTCGCAGAATTCCACCGCCTCGGGCGGCTTGAGGGGCGGGGCCATCGTCAGCTCATTTCCCTTGCACGCTGGTCGCCGCACGGGCCTCCAGCAGGTCCAGCTGCACCTTGTTGAAGCGGCTGTATTCCTGCTGCCAGCTGGAAGGCTGCATCACCGGCATCACCTGCACCGCCGTGACCTTGTACTCCGGGCAGTTGGTGGCCCAGTCGGAGTTCTCGGTGGTGATGACGTTGGCGCCCGACTCCGGGAAATGGAAGGTCGTGTAGACCACGCCGGGCTGCATGCGCTCGGTGATGGTGGCGCGCAGCACGGTCTCGCCGGCGCGGCTCTGGATGCCGACCCAGTCGTCAGTCTTGATGCCGCGTTCCTCGGCGTCGTGCGGATGGATCTCCAGCCGGTCTTCGCTGTGCCACTGGTTGTTCTCGGTGCGGCGAGTCTGGGCGCCGACGTTGTACTGGCTCAGGATGCGGCCGGTGGTCAGCAGCAGCGGGAACTTGCGGGTCACCTTCTCGTCGGTGGGTACGTACTGGGTGATGATGAAACGGCCCTTGCCGCGCACGAACTTGTCGACATGCATGATGGCCGTGCCGGCTTCGTCGGTGCTGTTGTTGCAAGGCCATTGGACGCTGCCCAGCCGCTCGATCTTCTCGTAGGTCACGCCAGCGAAAGTCGGCGTCAGCGCCGCGATCTCGGCCATGATGTCTTCGGGCTTGCTGTAGTGCATCGGGTAGCCCAGCGCTTCGGCCAGCTTGACCGTGACCTCCCAATCGGCATAGCCGGCCAGCGGCGGCATCACCTTGCGCACGCGGCTGATGCGGCGCTCGGCATTGGTGAAGGTGCCGTCCTTCTCGAGGAAGGAGGAGCCCGGCAGGAACACGTGAGCGTACTTGGCGGTCTCGTTCAGGAAGATGTCCTGCACCACCACGCATTCCATCGCCATCATGGCGGCGGCCACATGCTGGGTGTTGGGGTCGGACTGCACGATGTCCTCGCCCTCGCAGTACAGGCCCTTGAAGCTGCCGCTCAGGGCCGCGTCGAACATGTTCGGGATGCGCAGGCCCGGCTCGGGGTTGATCTCCACACCCCAGGCGGCCTCGAAGCTGGCGCGCACCGTGCTGTCGGACACGTGGCGGTAGCCCGGCAACTCATGCGGGAAGCTGCCCATGTCGCAGCTGCCCTGCACGTTGTTCTGGCCGCGCAGCGGGTTGACGCCCACGCCCTCGCGGCCCACATTGCCGGTGGCCATGGCCAGGTTGGCGATGCCCATCACCATGGTCGAGCCCTGGCTGTGCTCCGTCACGCCCAGGCCGTAGTAGATGGCGGCGTTGCCACCGGTCGCATACAAGCGAGCCGCAGCGCGCAGTTCGGCCGCCGGCACGCCAGAGGCGGCCTCCAGCGCCTCGGGCGAGTTCTCGGGCCGTGCCACGAATTCGCGCCATTCGCCGAAGGACTTCGGATCGCAACGCTCGGCCACATAGGCCTCGGCCACCAGGCCCTCGGTGACGATCACATGGGCCATGGCCGTGATCACGGCCACATTGGTGCCGGGCTTGAGCTGCAGGTGGTGCTCGGCGCGGATGTGCGGCGACTTGACGATGTCGATGCGGCGCGGGTCGACCACGATGAGCTTGGCGCCTTCGCGCAGCCGCTTCTTCATGCGCGAGGCAAACACCGGGTGGCCGTCGGTCGGGTTGGCGCCGATGACCATGATCACGTCAGCCTTCTCCACCGACTTGAAGGTCTGCGTGCCGGCCGAGGTGCCGAGCGTCTGGCCGAGGCCATAGCCGGTCGGCGAGTGGCAGACGCGAGCGCAGGTGTCGACGTTGTTGTTGCCAAAGGCGGCGCGCACCAGCTTCTGCACGAGATACGTTTCTTCGTTCGTGCAGCGCGAGGAGGTGATGCCGCCGATGGAGTCCTTGCCGTACTTGGCTTGCAGGCGTTTGAATTCGCTGGCTGCGTGGTTCAGCGCCACCTCCCAGCTGACCTCTTGCCAGGGGTCGGTGATGGCGGCGCGGATCATCGGCTTGGTGATGCGGTCAGCGTGCGTGGCATAGCCCCAGGCGAAGCGGCCCTTGACGCAGCTGTGGCCCTCGTTGGCCTTGCCATCCTTCCAGGGCACCATGCGCACGACCTGTGTGCCCTTCATCTCGGCCTTGAAACTGCAGCCCACGCCGCAGTAGGCGCAGGTGGTGATGACGCTGTGCTCGGGTTGGCCCAGCCAGATGACCGACTTTTCCTGCAGCGTGGCCGTGGGGCAGGCCTGCACGCAGGCGCCGCAGCTGACGCACTCGGATTCCATGAACGGCTGGTCCTGGCCTGGCAACACGCGGCTCTCGAAGCCGCGGCCCGAGATCGTCAGCGCAAAGGTGCCTTGCGTCTCTTCACAGGCGCGCACGCAGCGGTTGCAGACGATGCACTTGCTGGGGTCGTAGGTGAAGTAGGGGTTGGACTCGTCCTTCTTGGCATCGCAGTGGTGCGCTCCGGCCTCAGCCCCGACGCCGTAGCGCACATTGCGCAGGCCCACCACACCGGCCTGGGTCTGCAACTCGCAGTCGCCATTGGCCGAGCAGGTGAGGCAGTCCAGCGGATGGTCGGAGATGTAGAGCTCCATCACCCCCTTGCGCAGGTCCTGCAGCTTGGGCGACTGGGTCTTGACCTTCATGCCGGCCTCGGCCGGCGTGGTGCAGGAGGCCGGGTAGCCCTTGCGGCCCTCGATCTCGACCAGGCACAGCCGGCAGGAGCCGAAGGGTTCCAGGCTGTCGGTCGCGCAGAGCTTGGGCACCTGGATGCCGGCCTCCACCGCCGCGCGCATCAGCGAGGTGCCCTTGGGCACGCTGATCTCGAAGCCGTCGATCTCCAGCTTCACGGTCTCGGCGGATTCACGGCGCGGCGTGCCGTGGTCGATGTCTTGGTTCATCAGCATGGCAATGCTCCTGGCCGGCTTCAGGCGGCGGCCTGGTCCGGTGCCGCGAGACCGAAGTCCTGCGGATAGTGATTGAGGGCCGACAGCACCGGGTAGGGCGTCATGCCGCCCATGGCGCACAGCGAGCCGTGGACCATGGTGTCGCAGAGATCGCGCAGCAGCACGACCTGCTGGGCGCGGTTCACGTTGCTGCTGATGCGATCGATCACCTCGACGCCGCGCGTCGATCCGATGCGGCAGGGCGTGCACTTGCCGCAGGATTCGATCGCGCAGAACTCCATCGCATAGCGGGCGAGCTTGGCCATGTCGGCGGTTTCGTCATGCACGACGATGCCGCCATGGCCCAGCACCGCGCCCATCGCGGCATAGGCTTCGTAGTCGAGCGGCACATCCCATTGCGACTCGGGCACATAGGCGCCCAGCGGGCCACCGACCTGCACCGCCTTGATCGGCCGGCCGCTGGCGGTGCCACCGCCGAAGCCGTAGAGCAGCTCGCGAAGCGTGAGCCCGAAGGCCTTTTCGACCAGGCCGCCGTGCTTGATGTTGCCGGCCAGCTGGAAGGGTAGGGTGCCGTGCGAGCGGCCCACGCCATGGTCGCGATAGAACTGCGCGCCGCGCGCCATGATCAGGGGCGCGGCGGCAAAGGTCAGCACGTTGTTGATGACGGTGGGCTGGCCAAAAAGCCCCTGGATCGCCGGCAGTGGCGGCTTGGCACGGACCACACCGCGCCGGCCTTCGAGGCTCTCCAGCAGGGCCGTCTCCTCGCCGCAGACGTAGGAGCCTGCGCCCTTGCGGACTTCGAGGTGGAAGGCCCGGCCCGAGCCCAGCAGGTTCGCGCCGAGGAAGCCGGCGGCCGTGGCGCGGGCGATGGCCTCGTTCAGCGTGGCAATGGCGTGGGGATACTCCGAGCGGACGTAGAGGTAGCCGCGGTCGGCGCCCACCGCCAGGCCCGCGATGGCCATGCCCTCGATCAGCATGTAGGGGTCGCCCTCCATCACCATGCGGTCGGCAAACGTGCCGGAGTCGCCTTCGTCCGCATTGCAGACGATGTACTTCTGTGCCGCCTCGGTCTGCAGCACGGTCTTCCACTTGATGCCAGCCGGGAAGGCCGCGCCGCCTCGGCCGCGCAGGCCCGAGTGGCTGATCTCGGCGACGATGCCGGCGCCATCGAGCTGCAGCGCCTTGCGCAGGCCCGCCCAGCCCTCGTGCGCCTCGTAGTCGGCGAGCGACAGCGGATCGGTCACGCCGACGCGGCGGAAACTCAGCCGCTCCTGCAGTGCGAGGTAAGGGATCTGCTCTGTGATGCCCTGGCACAGCGCATGAGCGCCGCCGGTCAGCAAGCCGGCATCGAGCAGGCCAGGCACGTCGGACGGCTCGACCGGCCCGTAGGCCACACGGCCCTGCGGTGTCTGCACCTCGACCAGGGTTTCGAGCCACAGGAGGCCGCGCGAGCCGTTTCGCACGAGCTCGATGGCCAGGCTGCGGCGCTGGCATTCGGCCTGCAGCGCGGCGGCGACTTCATCCGCGCCCACGGCCAGCGCGGCCGCATCGCGGGGAACGAACAGCTTCACGGCGGACATCAGAGGCCCTCCTTCTCGAGCAGGGCATCGAGCTTGGCAGCGTTCATGCGGGCATGCACGCTGTCGTTGAGCATCAGGGCCGGCGAAGACGCGCACAGGCCGAGGCAGTAAACCGGCTCCACCGTCACGGCGCCGTCGGCGCGCGTGCTGTGCGAGGCGCAGGCCAGGCGCTGCTCGGCATGGGCCAGCAGGCTTTCGGCGCCGCGCGCCTGGCAGGCCTCGGCGCGGCAGATCTGCAGCACCGTGCGGCCGGCCGGTGCCTTGCGGAAGAAGTGGTAATAGCTGATCACGCCATGGACCTCGGCGCGCGAGAGGTTCAGGTGCTCGGCAATGGCCTGCACCGCCTCGGGCGGCACATGGCCAGCGCGTTCCTGCAATGCATGCAGCAGTGGCAGCAAGGCGCCCGGTGCGGGCGGGTGGTCGGCCAGCACGGGGGCCAGCAAGCTATTCAAGGAGGAGTCCATGGCGAAAGATCCGACAGCTGGCACTGCATGGTGGGCGCTACCAGTAGCGAGGGTAGGCATTGTCCCTGCTGAGATTGTTATAGACGATGGCAATGCTGACGAGCAGCAGGGCGCCCGCCAGCGTTGGCCACAACATGAAGCTCCAGCCCGGCTGGGACAGGAACACGATCACCGGGTTCGAGCCCGCCGGCGGATGCGGGATGCGCAAAGCCAGCATCAGGGCGATGGCCAGCCCCGCCGCCAGGCCCATGGACCACCAGTGCGGGCCGCACAGCTGCAGCACCAGGAGGCCGACGGCGCTGCACAGCACGTGACCGCCGATGACGTTGCGTGGTTGGCTAAAGGGCAGGTCCGGGAAGCCGAACAGCATCACGCAACTGGCGCCGAAGCTGCCCAGCACCCAGGGCTGGCCACTGACTGCCGCCAGCATGCCGATGGCGGCGATGGCCAGCACGCCGCCAATGCCTGCCTTCAGCAGGGCAGGCAGGGGCAGGTGTGGCGGCACCGCGAGGTGGCCGCCTTGCAGACGTTCGAACCAGAAGTTCAATGTCCAGCAATTGCGCATGGTGACTCGCGACGGATCAGGCGAAGAACTTCATGACGCTCAGCACCGTCTTGTAGACACCCCAGGCCAGTGGGATGCCGACGGCGGCCCAGGCCAGCACCACCCACAGCGTCGAGGTGCCGTGGAAGCTCATGGTGCCCGGGCCGCTCTCGGCGGCGGCGGCGCGCTCGTGGGCCAGGCGCTTCTCCTCGGCCAGCTCGGCGTCGGTCATGAAGTGCTTGTCGGCCACGGGGCGCACCAGCAGGTTGCAGATCAGGCCAATGACCAGCATGCCCACCAGGATGAACATGGTCTGGTTGTAGACCTGCTCGCGCGGCAGGCCGAGGCCGAGCTGGTAGTCGCGCATGTAGTTCACGACCACCGGGCCGAGGATGCCTGCCGTGGCCCAGGCCGTCAGCAGGCGGCCGTGGATGGCGCCCACCATCTGCGTGCCGAAGAGGTCAGCCAGGTAGGCCGGCACCGTGGCGAAGCCGCCGCCGTACATCGACAGGATCACGCAGAAGGCCACCACGAACAGCAGCTTGTTGCCGGCGCCGGCACTGCCGGGCACGCTGGCGTACAGCAGGCCGCCGAGCACGAAGAAGACCACGTAGGTCAGCTTGCGGCCGAGCTTGTCGGACAGGCTGGCCCAGAAGAAGCGCCCGCCGATGTTGAACAGCGAGAGCAGGGCCGTGAAGCCGGCCGCGACGCCGGCGATGGCAGCGAGCTGGGCCTTGTCGAGCTCACCGAATTTCTGCGTCAGTCCGATCAGGCCGCCGCCGAAGACCTCCTGCAACATCGGACTGGCCATGCCGATCACGCCGATGCCGGCGGACACGTTCATGCACAGCACCATCCACACCAGCCAGAACTGCGGAATGCCCCAGACTTTCTTCACGTGCACATGGCGCTGCGTGATCATGGCGTTGCTGGTCTGCGCGGGCGGCGGGGTCCAGCCGGCGGGCTTCCAGCCGGAGGCTGGCACGCGGTAGGACAGCGCGCCGCCCATCATGAAGACGAAGTAGACCAGGGCCATCACGACGAAGGTGGAGGCCACGCCCACGTCCGTCGGGGTGGCGAAGGCTTTCATCAGCTCGGCCGCCAGCGGCGAGCCGATCATGGCGCCACCGCCGAAGCCCATGATGGCCATGCCGGTCGCCATGCCGCGGCGGTCAGGGAACCACTTGATGAGGGTGGACACCGGCGAGATGTAGCCGAGCCCGAGCCCGATGCCGCCGATCACGCCGGAGCCGAGCAGCATCAGCCAGAACTGGTGCAGGTGCACGCCAAGCGCCGAGATCAGCATGCCGCCACACCAGCAGACCGCACTCACGACGCCGGCCTTGCGGGGGCCGGCGCGCTCGAGCCAGCCGCCCCAGATGGCGGCCGAACTGCCCAGCAGCACGAAGAAGAGGGTGTACATCCAGCCGAGCGTCGAGACCTTCCAGTCGCAGCTGGTGACGAAGAGCTCCTGCCAGAAGCCGATCTCGGGGCCGCACTTCAGGGCCTCCTTGATGCCCAGCGCCTTGGACAGCGGCAACCAGAACACCGAGAAGCCATAGGCCATGCCGATGCAGAGGTGGATGGCCAGGGCCGCCGGCGGCACCAGCCAGCGGTTGAAGCCGGGCGCCGCGATGATGCGCTCCTTGGACAGGAAGCCAGGCGCTTCCTCGGTGCCCAACGACCTCGAGCCGCCGGTAAGAGCAATGGACATTGTCTTGTCTCCTTTGTGATGCGGTCACTCGTGCGGTGCCGCTTTGATGGCGGCGCGAGTGTTTGGCAAGGAGACCTTGTCCGTCCAATTTCTTCGGGTGATGAATCGATACGTTTGAAAAATCAGGGCTTGCCCACCCCGGGTGAGCCCCAGGGGGGAGTCCAGGCCTGCGGGTTCAGCCGGAGGCGGCCGGATTTAGCCCGGATTCAGCCCCGAGTGCCGGGCCGCCTCGGCCAGCCACTCGGCCGATTCGGCAAAGGCCAGCGCGGCCTCGAGCGTGCGCGAGGGGCGGTTGCTGCTGTGCACCAGCAGCGAGATCGGCACCTGCACCGGCGGCTCGACGAGGGGCAGGGCTTCCAGCGTGCGCTCGCCACGCGCCGCACCGAGTAGGGCGCCGGGCAACACGCTGCAGACCTCGCCGGCCAGCACGCTGGTCAGCAGGGTGACGGTGGAATTGCTCTCGATCACCGGGCACACCGGCGTGCCGGCGGCCGCAAACGCACGGTCCACGATGCTGCGGTGGTGCATCTCGGCGCTGAGCAGGCACAGCGGCAGCCTGGCGGCTTCGCTCCAGCGGATGCTGGGACCGATGCGCAGCACACCCTCGCTCGGCGCCGCCGCGCGGCGCAAAAGAAAGTAGTGCTCGGTGTACTGAGGCACCACGCGCAGCGGCGAGCGGCTGTGGTCCAGGCGCTCGGTGTAGCCGAGGCCCAGCTCCAGCGCCAGGTTTTCTAGGCCGGTCTCGATCTCTACCGAGCTCATCGAGCGCAGCGTCGGCCGCAGGTCCGGATGGCGGGCCTGCAGCAAGGCCACGAAGCGCGCGGCGATGGGCATGGCCGTCGGCACGGCGCCCATCAGCAGATGGCCCTTGGGCTCGTCGATCCGGCTGGCCAGGTCCTGCTGCAGCAACTCATGCTCGTGCAGGATCTGGCGTGCACTGCGCAGCACGCGCTCGCCCTCATCGGTGAAGCCGGCGAAGTTGCGGCCGCGCTTGACGATGGAGCAGCCGAAGTTCTCTTCCAGCGCCCGCAGCGCGTTGGACAGCGCCGGCTGCGTCACATGGCAGGCCAGGGCCGCGCGACCGAAATGCTTGTGGTCATCCAGGGCTACCAGGTACTTGAGCGAGACGAAGAGATTCATCGGCGCAGGGCAGGCTTGAAAGCGGCCGATTGTGGATCAGCGCCGACGGCTGAAATGTTCGACGGTGCGGCTGATCACTTGCTCGGCCTGGTCCCGCTGCGGCGCATGGCCGCAGTCGGCCAGGGCGAGCAGCTCGGTGGCCGGATGCAGCTGGCGGATGGCCTCGATCTGGGCCAACGTGGCGTACTCGTCGTCCTCGCCCTGAATGGCCAGCACCGGGCAGGCCAGGTGCCCACGCAGCTCGGCCTCGATGTTCCATGTGCCTTCGAAGCCGGGCCGCAGCCAGGCGTCGTTCCAGCCGTAGAAGGCGGAATCGGTGTCGGCGTGATGGCGCGCCAGGGCCGCACGCAACGGGCTGCGTTCCTGCTCGTAGGCCCGCTTGGCGGCGCGCAGGCCGGTGATGGTGATGGGCTCGACGAAGAGATGCGGTGCCATCGCCACCAGCGCCCGAACCCGCTGCGGGAAGTAGGCGGCGAACAGCAAGGCGAGGCTCGCGCCATCGCTGTGTCCGAACAGCAGCAGGGGCTCGTCCTGCAGGCCCAGCGAGTCGAAGCAGGCGGGCAGCAGATACCGCGCCTGCTCTTGCAGATAGTCCTGCGGCCAGGGCTCGGTGCGTGGGCTGCTGTTGCCATAGCCGGGGCGCGAGAACACGAGGCCGCGGCAGTTCGCCGCATCGCAAAGCTGCCGAGGGAATTCCTTCCACTGCGACAGCGAACCCAGGCCCTCGTGCAGAAAGACGATCAGCGGGCGCTGCAGCTCAGCGTTGATCCACTGAGCTCGACCTGGATCGAGCTGCCGGGCAACTGGTGCAAGAACGGTGCAGCCATGGCCATCAGGGCGGCGGCTGTCGCGCGTAGCTGACTGTCAGCATTTCCCACTGATGACCATCCGGCACATTCCAATAGACCATGCTGCCGCCGTAGTCGTGGTTGATCTGGTTGTCCATCGGTCCACGGACATTGCTGCGGTAAGGGATGCCGGCCGCCTGCAACCGCGCCAGGATGGCGTCGAACTTCGCCTGATCGACGCGGAAGCAGAAGTGATAGATCTCGAAAGCCTCGCCGTGGCTGTCGATGAAGTCCAGCGTCAGCCCTTCGTTGACGAACACCGGCGCGAACGGGCCGATGCCGGTGGGCGACCAGGGCACGTCCAGCAGCTCGGCCAGCTGCTTCGCGGCTGCGACCTTGTCGCGTGAGGGAACGATGGCGTGGTCGAGATGGATGGTCATGAGTGGGCTCCCGGTTGAGCGTCTTTCATGGCAAGGGCCTGTCGGTCGGCCGCATTCTGCGTCAAGCGCGAGGGCCGGTGGCCACTGCGATACTGCCGGCAAAGACAACAGGAGCCTGCCCGTGGACACATTGCACATCGCCGTCGACGCGCGCGGCGTGGCCCATCTGACGATGACGCGCCCGGAGGTGTTCAACGCCTTCAACGAAGCCATGATCGGCGAGATGGCCCAGGCCATGGGCCGCCTGACGGCCGACCCCAAGGTGCGCGTGATCGTGTTGGCCGGTGCCGGCAAGGCCTTCAGCGCCGGGGCCGACATCCAGTGGATGAAGCGGGCCGCCGCTGCCTCGCACGAAGACAACCTCGCCGATGCGCGCCGCTTCGCCGAGATGCTGGCCGCCATTGGCGAATGCCCGAAGCCGGTGCTGGCCCGCGTGCAGGGCCTGGCCCTCGGCGGCGGCGTGGGCCTGGTGGCGGCCTGCGATATCGCCGTCGCGGCCGAGGACGCCAAGTTCGCGGTCAGCGAGGCCCGCTTCGGCATCCTGCCGGCGGTGATCGGCCCCTACGTGATCAATGCCGTCGGGCCGCGCCAAGCGCGCCGCCTGGCACTCACCGCCAGCCGCATTGCAGCCGACGTGGCGCTGCAGATGGGCCTGGTGCACGAGGTCGTTGCCAACGACCAGCTCGACGTGGCGCTGGAGCGCTGGATTCATGAGTTGCTGCAGAACGGGCCGCAGGCGCAGGGTGAGATCAAGCAGCTGTTTGCGCAGCTGGAGGTGGGGCCGGTGACGGCCGAGGTGCGTGAACTGACGGCGCAGACGATTGCCCGCGTTCGCATGGGTGATGAAGCGCGCGAGGGCTTTGCGGCCTTCACGGCCAAGCGGCCGGCGGCATGGATTCCAGGAGACAAGGCGTGAGTGACATCAGGATTCAGGAAGGCGCCCTGATCGGCGTCGTCGGCGCCGGCGTGATGGGCGCCGGCATTGCCCAGGTGGCGGCCCAGGCCGGCCATGCGGTGCGCCTGCTCGACGTGCGCGAAGGCGCAGCCGCAGCGGCCATCACCCAGACCGCCAAGGGCCTGGACGGCCTGGTGGCCAAGGGCCGCATGACGGCCGAGGAACGCGACGCGGTGATCGCACGCATACAGCCGGCGAGCAGCACGTCCGAGCTGGCCGAGGCGGCCCTGGTGATCGAGGTCATCGTCGAGAAGCTGGAGCCCAAGCAGGCGCTCTTGCGCGAGCTCGACAGCCTGCTGGCGCCGGGCGCCATCATTGCCTCCAACACCTCATCGATCAGCGTCACGGCGCTGGCCAATGGCATGGCGAATCCGCAGCGCCTGGTGGGCATGCACTTCTTCAACCCGGTGCCGCTGATGAAGCTGGTCGAGGTGGTGTCGGGTGCCGAGACGGCACCGGCCATCGCCGAGGCGATCGTTGATCTCTCCAAGCGCTGGGGCAAGACGCCGGTGCATGCCAAGTCCACGCCCGGCTTCATCGTCAACCGCATCGCGCGGCCCTACTACGCCGAGACCCTGGCCCTCTTGCTGGAGCAGGCCGGCGAGCCGGCGCAGCTGGACCGCGCGCTGCGCGGCGTGGGCTTCCGCATGGGGCCTTGCGAGCTGATGGACCTGATAGGCCACGACACCAACTTCCTGGTCACGCAGTCGGTGTTCGAGGCCAACTTCGGCGACAAGCGCTTCCAACCCTCGCTGGTGCAGCGCGCCCTGGTCGATGGCGGTCGGCTGGGCCGCAAGGCGGGCAAGGGCTTCTACGTCGGCACGCCGGCGGCGGCCGAGCCTGTGCCGGCGCCGCAGGGCGAAGCGCCGCACGGCCTCACGCTATGCGGGCGTGGCGGCCTGGTCGATACCTTGGCCAGTTGGCTGGCGCACAAGGGGCTGGTGTTCTCGCGTGGCGAGTCGGCCGACTGGTGTGGCCTGCAACTCGGCGAGCTGCAGCTGCATCTCAGCAGCGGCATCAGCGCCGCCCAGTTGGCCCATGAACGTCAGCATCCGGCCCTGGCCGTGATCGACTGGCCGGTGGCGCCGGAACGCTGCGATGCGCTGGCCCTGTCGCTCGCGCCCAGGCTGTCGGCTGCGCACCGGGCGCAGGCCGAGGACCTGCTCTTGCACCTGGGCTGGCAGCCGCTGGTGCTGCGCGATGCGCCGGGCCTTGTCGTGGCACGCACTGTGGCCATGCTGGTCAACGAAGGGGCGGATGCCGTGTGGCAGGGCGTCTGCGACGAAGCCGGGGCGGACACGGCGATGAAGCTCGGCGTCAACTACCCTGCAGGCCCCTTCGAGTGGCTGGCGCTGCTGGGTGCCAGCACGGTGGCAGAGACGCTGGATGGCTTGTTTGCGGCTTATCGCAGCGAGCGTTACCGCATCAGTCCGCTCTTGCAGCTGCGCCGTTGGACTTGAGCAAGACCAGCTCAAACTCGACCACGATTTCGTCGGCCACAGCCAGCAAGCCGCCCAGCAGGCTGAAGGGCTGCAGGCCGAACTCGGTCTGGCGAAGCACCAGGGCGCCGCTGATGCGGATCTGCTGAGCCTGCTCGGCCACGCGCAGCGCCAACCATTGCTGGCGGCGTTGGCCGTGCAGCTCGATTTCCACCAACGCAGCCAGCCTCGGTGCTTCGCCGACCAGCTTCAGCGAGCACAGGCGCAGCATCGGGTAACGGTCTGCCTGCAGGCCGCGCTCGCCCAGCATGTTGGCGCGCGTGCCGGCGATGGCCTCGGCATCGAGGGGCTTGGCAAAGGCGCCGCCCAGTTCGGCGCGCAGGGCCGGGTCGTCCAGCTGCAACTGATCGAGGCGGAGCGCCAGCTGCAGGCGCGAGGCGGCGATGTCGGCCTCGTTCAAGAGCACTTGCGCTTCAAACTCGGTAGCGCTCAGCACATGGTTGTGGCCCAGCCGGCCGGCCGCGCCGGCGCGGAACACATAGGCGCGCAGCCGTGTGGCAGGGCGCTCGATGGCCAAGGCCTGCTCACCCGACTGCAGCTGCAGTGGCTGCCAGGTCGGGCGTGCGGCGTCTGGGCTAACGGGCGTGAAGGGCGCAATGGGCGCGATGGGCGACGCACAGGCGGCCAGCGCCAGTGGCAGCAGCAGGATCAGCGCGCGACTTTCTTTATGCATCCAAGGCCAGGCCCACGTAGTTCTCGGCCAGCGCCGTTTGCGCGGCCCTGGAGCTGAACAGGTAGTCCAGCTCGGCCTGCTGCAGCTTGTGGTCGAAGCTGCCCTGGTCGGGGAAGCTGTGCAGCAAGCGCGTCATCG
Source organism: Pelomonas sp. V22 (assembly GCF_030014915.1). Classification (GTDB taxonomy): domain Bacteria; phylum Pseudomonadota; class Gammaproteobacteria; order Burkholderiales; family Burkholderiaceae_C; genus JAUASW01. The sequence continues at coordinate 44,922 of NZ_JAGIXS010000004.1, read as the reverse complement.
CAAAGGAGAAGCGCTCGGCGCGCCAGACCCGGCGCAGCGCCCGGGCCGAGTAGTGGTTGAGCCCGGCGCTGCTGTGCTCGCGGTAGTGCTCGATCAGGCCTTGGGCCAGGTAGCGCACGTCGGAGGCTGCGAGATTCAGGCCCTTGGCCCCGGTGGGCGGCACGATGTGGGCGGCATCGCCGGCCAGGAAGAGGCGGCCGAAGCGCATGGGTTCGGCCACGAAGCTGCGCAGCGGCGCGATGCTTTTCTCGATGGCGGCGGCGGGTTGCAGGGCGGCGGCCGAGACCGGGTCCAGCCGCATCCGCAGCTCGGCCCAGAACAGCTCGTCGCTCCACTGCGCCAGCGAGTCGGTGAGCTTGCACTGGATGTAGCAGCGGCTGCGCGTCTTGCTGCGCATGCTGCACAGCGCGAAGCCCCGAGGATGCTGGGCATAGACCAGCTCGGGCGCGACCGGCGGGGTGTCGGCCAGCACCCCGAGCCAGCCGAAGGGGTAGGTGCGCTCGAAGGTCTTCATCGCCTCGGGTGGCACGCTGTGGCGCGACACGCCATGGAAGCCGTCGCAGCCGGCGATGTAGTCGCACTGCAGCACCTCGGGCTTGCCATTGCGCAGGTAGCTGAGCCAGGGCTTGCCGCTGCCGTTCTCGAAATCATGCAGGGCCACGCCGGCGGCCTCGTAGTGGGTGGCCATGCCGGCAGCGGCGCGGGCCGCCATCAGGTCGCGGGTGATCTCGGTCTGGCCGTAGACGGTGACGGCGCGGCCGCCGGTGAGGCCCGACAGGTCAATATGCTGGCGCTGGCCGTCGAAGGCGATGTAGAGGCCGTCATGCACCAGACCCTCGGCACGCAGGCGTTCGGCCACGCCGGCCTCGTCGAGCAACTGCACGGTGCCGTGCTCCAGGATGCCGGCCCGCACCCGCGCCAACACGTGTTCGGCGCTGCGCTGTTCGAGGATGAGGTTGTGGATGCCGGCCTTGCCCAGCAACTGACCCAGCAGCAGGCCCGAGGGCCCCGCGCCGATGATGGCGACCTGGGTGCTTGGCATGAGGCGGGTCTCCTGTCGTGAGGCCCGCCTGTTTTGGGATGCTGCGGACTTACAGCAGCATGCGCAAATGCGCCTGCGCCTGCAAGAGGGGCGGCAGGCACAGCTCCACCATCTGCTCCACGCTCATGCGCGAGGCATGGACGCACAGCGTCATGGCGGCCACCACGTCGCCGCGGTAGTTCTTCAGCGGCACGGCCAGCGTGCGCAGGCCCAGTTCCAGCTCCTGGTCGATCACCGCGTAGCCCAGCGAGCGGGCGCGGGCGATCTCGATGCGCAGGCGCTCGGGATGGACGATGGTGTGGGGCGTCAGCGGCTTGAAGTCCTGCTTGGCGATCCAGGTGTCGACCTCGACCTGCGACAGCGCGGCCAGCAGCACGCGGCCGATGCCGGAGCAATGGGCCGGCACGCGGGCGCCGGGCTGCAGCGTCGGCGAGACCACGCGGCCGGCACTGGCGGCCGAGATGCAGATCACGTCGTTGCCGTCCAGCACGCCGGCCGAGCTGGCTTCCTTCAGCGCATAGGCCAGCTTGTGCAGCTCGGGCTCGACGATGCGCGGCAGCCGGGCCGAGTGCATATAGCTCTGGCCCAGGCGCAGCACGCGCGGGGTCAGGGCGAACATTTTGCGGTCCTGCGAGACAAAGCCGAGGTGGGTCAGTGTCAGCAGGTAGCGGCGGGCCGCTGCGCGGGTCAGGCCCGTGCGGGCGGCCACCTCGCTGATGGTGAGTCGGGGGCGTTCTTGATCGAAGGCTTCGATCACGGCCAGACCCTTCTCCAGGCCGGCCACCAGGTCGCGCTTGAGCGGCGTGGTGCCTTGCGAGGCCTCGGTTTCGGGCGCTGGTGAGGGCGTGGAACTCAGGTCGTCAAAGGCGCGGGCTGCTGACATCGGAAACTGAATGTGCGATTAACGCCCCGTAACTGCGGGGCGCAAGCAGGTCAGCCGGCGACTATAGGGATGGACAAAGCATTTGTCCTTTGGCTGACGCCACCCTGGAATCGTCAATCGCACGAAGTTGCACCATGTTGGGGAATTTTGGGCGAAGAAAACCAAAAGTTTGGTTTTTGATCGCTTTCGTTATGCGTGCAACCGCAAATGCGAAAGGCAGCGCGTCAGTTTGACACCGCTTGTTGTGCGCTGCTCAGGCCAATCTGGATCCAGTATCCCACCGCAATTGCTGTTGGGCCTGACGCCAAACTGACGAATGACATGACAAAGTTGTCAGGTATTTGCAAGTTTTCTTATGGAGTCCGTCCCTGGATCAAGGGACGGTAGGGCGCAGCGCCCCCCAATGGCGCTGGACAGCAGATCAGACGCGCTCGATCACCAGGGCGATCCCCTGACCCACGCCTATGCACATGGTGCACAGGGCGTAGCGACCGCCGCTGCGGTGCAACTGGTTGACGGCCGTGGTGACCAGGCGAGCCCCGCTGGCGCCCAGCGGATGACCGAGGGCGATGGCGCCGCCGTTCGGATTGACGCGGGCATCGTCATCGGCGAGGCCCAGGTCGCGCAGCACGGCCAGACCCTGGGCGGCAAAGGCTTCGTTCAGTTCGATCAGGTCGATCTGGTCCAGCCTGAGGCCGGCCAGGGCCAGCACCTTGCGGGTGGCGGGTGCCGGGCCCATGCCCATGATGCGCGGCGCCACGCCGGCCGTGGCCATGGCGAGCACGCGAGCGCGTGGCGTCAGGCCGTGGCGGGCGGCGCTGGCTTCATCGGCCAGCAGCAGGGCGCAGGCACCGTCGTTGACGCCCGAGGCATTGCCGGCGGTGATCGTGCCGTCCGGGCGGACGATGGGCTTGAGTTTGGCCAGCGCCTCCAGGCTGGTCGCGCGCGGGTGCTCGTCGCGGTCCACGACCAGGGGTTCGCCCTTCTTTTGGGCGATGCTGACCGGCGTGATCTCGGCGCCGAAGAAGCCGGCCTCCTGGGCTGCTACGGCTTTCTGCTGGCTGGCCAGGGCCATGCGGTCCTGGTCTTGGCGCGAGATGCCGAAGTCCGTGGCCACGTTCTCGGCGGTCTCGGGCATGGAGTCGACGCCGTACTGCTCCTTCATCAGCTTGTTGACGAAGCGCCAGCCAATCGTGGTGTCGTAGATCGCATTGCTGCGCGAGAAAGCGCTGTCGGCCTTGGGCATGACGAAGGGCGCGCGGCTCATGCTTTCGACCCCGCCGGCAATCATCAGCCCGGCCTCGCCGGCGCGGATGGCGCGGGCGGCAGAACCGACCGCATCAAGGCCGGAGCCGCACAGGCGGTTGATCGTCATGCCCGGCGCGCTGATGGGCAGGCCGGCCAGCAGGGCCGACATGCGGGCCACGTTGCGGTTGTCTTCGCCGGCCTGGTTGGCGCAGCCGAACAGCACGTCGTCGAGCGCCTCCCAGTCGACCTGCGGATTGCGAGCCATCAGGGCGCGCAACGGGATGGCGCCCAGGTCGTCGGCGCGGACCGAGGAGAGCGCGCCGCCGTAGCGGCCGAAGGGGGTGCGCTGCGCGTCGCAAATGAAGGCGTGGTTCATGGTGTCTCCTCGAGGGTTCAGGGTGGATTCAGCGGCAGGCCGAGCAGGGCCTGCAGCGTGTGGTGGTCCTGGCCTTCGCAGCTGTCGAGCAACTGCAGGCCGGAAGCGGTGATGGCAATGACGGCCAGGTCGGAATAGATGCGGGCCACGCAGCGGGCGGCGGTGAGCGGATAGCTGCAGTCGGCCACCAGCTTGGGCGCGCCATCGCGGTCCAGCAACTCCATCAGCACGTAGACCTGTTTGGCGCCCTGGGCCAGGTCCATGGCGCCGCCGACGGCCGGGATGGCGTCTGCCGCGCCGGTGTGCCAGTTGGCCAGGTCGCCGCGTGCCGAGACCTGGAAGGCGCCGAGCACGCACAGGTCGAGGTGGCCGCCGCGCATCATCGCGAAGCTGTCGGCCTGGTGGAAGAAGCTGCCGCCCGGCCGCAGCGTCACAGGTTGCTTGCCGGCGTTGATCAGCTCTGCGTCCTCCTGCCCGGCGGCCGGCGGCGGGCCCATGCCGAGCACGCCGTTCTCGCTGTGCAGCATGATCTCGCGCCCGGCCGGCAAGTGGGCGGCCACGAGGGTAGGCAGGCCTATGCCCAGATTGACCACGGCACCTTCGGGAATGTCGTGGGCCAGGCGCGCAGCCATCTCTTGGCGGCTCCAACGCTTCATGGCTGGGCCTCCGGCAGATGGGGCAGATGCACGAGGCGCTGCACATAGATGCCGGGTGTGACCACCGCCTCCGGATCAATCTCACCCAGCTCGACAAACTCGCGCACCGCCGCCACCGTGACGCGCGCCGCCGTGGCCATCACCGGCCCGAAGTTGCGCGCTGTCTTGCGATAGCAGAGATTGCCCCAGCGGTCGCCACGCTGGGCCTGGATCAGCGCGTAGTCGGCATGGATGGGGTACTCCAGCACCTGCAGCCGACCGGCGATCTCGCGCTGCTCCTTGCCGCGCGCCAGCTCGGTGCCGGCGCCGGTGGGGGTGAAGAAGGCGCCGATGCCGGCACCTGCGGCGCGTATCCGTTCCGCGAGATTGCCCTGTGGCACCAGCTCCAGCTCGATCCGGCCAGCGCGATAAAGCCGGTCGAAATGGTGGGAATCGGCCTGGCGCGGGAACGAGCAGATGATCTTGCGCACCCGGCCTGCGGCCAGCAGCGCAGCGAGGCCGTTATCACCATTGCCCGCGTTGTTGCTGACCACCGTCAGATCGCGCGCGCCCTGGGCCAGCAGGCCCTCGACCAAGGCCATCGGCTGGCCGGCCGAGCCGAAGCCACCCACCATCACGGTGGCGCCGTCCGGCAGGTCGGCCAGGGCTGCCGCCACCGAGTCCTGCCGCTTGTTGATCATCAAGACTTCAATCGCTTGTGTTCACCATAAGAACACTGGTTCCATTAATGAACATCGTAGTGAGAATGAAGGAGCCCGGTCAAGGCTTGCACGTGACAATATGCACGGCAATTTGTCTGCATGTCCCTCACTCTGTGTCAAGCTGTCAGCCTGTCTCAAGGTAGGCTGGTCACGGCCGAATGAGAGTGACGAGGGGTGGCCGTTTCCAACGGGGCACAGGACAAGATGAAGGACAGAGCAACAGATCCATTGATCGACGTGGGCCAGCTCAAGGTGGGCATGTTCATCCACCTGGATCTGGGCTGGATGTCGCATCCGTTTCCGCTCAGCAGCTTCAAGCTCAGCACCGAGGAACAGCTGCAGGTGCTGCGCCGTCTTGGCCTCAAGCAGGTGCGCTGGAGCCCCGGCAAGAGCGATCTGCAGACCGAAGCCGTGCCCATGCCGCCGCCGCCCGCCGTCGAGGCCAGCAGCAACGAACCGACCCCTGAACAGCTTGCCCTGGAGGCTCACCGCCGCGCGCTGGCCGCGCAGCGCGAGGCCTTGGTGCTCTGCGAGAAGCAATACAACGAGGCTGCCACCGGTTTCCGCCATGTGATGGAGTTGGTGCCGCGCGATCCGCGCGATGCCAAGGACCAATCGCTCGCCTTGGCCAATGCGCTGCTGGACAAGATGCTGGTCGAGGGCGACCTGAACATCCGCCTGCTCAATGAAGGCGCTGGCGACCGCAATACCGCGCACGCCCTGAACGTCTCGATCATCTCCCTGCTGCTCGGCCGGGCGTTTGGCCTCGGGCGCGATGAAATGGTCGACCTCGGTGTCGGCGCCTTGCTGCACGACATCGGCAAGATCGAATTGCCGGCCCGCCTGCGCAACCGCGACGACAGCTTCAGCGTCGCCGAGCTGCAGACCTACCAGCAGCACGTGATCAAGGGCGTGGCCCTCGCGCAGACCATGGGCCTGCCGCCTGGCCCCATGCTGGTGATCGCCCAGCACCATGAGAACGCCGATGGCTCGGGTTTCCCGCAGCGCATCAATGTCGACAAGATGAGTGCAGCGGCCCGCATCGTGGCCCTGGTCAATCGCTTTGACGGCCTGTGCAATCCGCTGCTGCCCTCCAAGGCGATGACGCCGCATGAGGCGCTGTCGCTGATGTTTGCGCAGGGCCGCAACCGTTTCGATGCCACCATGCTGAATGCCTTCATCCGCATGATGGGTGTCTACCCGCCCGGTTCCACGGTGCAACTGACCGATGACCGCTATGCCCTGGTCGTCGCCGTCAATTCCAGCCGCCCCCTGAAGCCCCGTGTGATGGTGCATGACGCCAAGGTGGCCAAGGAAGAAGCCCTGATCGTCAATCTCGAAGAGCATCCCGACCTCGGCATCCGCCGCAGCCTCAAGCCCAATCAGCTGCCGCGCGCCTCGCTCGACTATCTGAGCCCGCGCACCCGCGTGGCCTACTTCTTCGAGTCGAGTGGCCCGGCGCCGCTCGGGGAGATAGCCGCGTGACAGTCGTCAGGCTGCGAGCGTCGGACCAAACCCTTCTGGCCCAGCGCAACGCAGCGCTGCTGGAGGCGCTGCAGGAAGCAGTCTGGTTGGTCGATGCCCGCACGCGCTGCATCGTGGCGGTCAACACGGCCTCGGTCGAGCTGCTCGGCATGCCGGCCGATCAGATGATAGGCAGCCCGGTCGAGTCACTGGCCAGCACGCCCGAAGACGCGATGTTCTGGATGGAGGCGGCGTCCGGCAGCCGCACCGGCTTGCGCTCCGACACCCTGGTGCGTCACGGCCAGGGCCACATGCTGTGGGTCACGCGCTGCATCAACCCTGTGAAGCAGGCCGAGGGCGGCGAGTTCTGGCTGGTCTCCATGCGCGACCAGACCCGCCAGCGTCAGCAGGAAGAAGAACGCGAAACCCTGGTGGCCGAGCTGCGTGCCACGCTGGAGTCCACCGCCGACGGCATCCTCGTCACCGACCTGGCCGGCCGCATGCGCTCGTTCAACCAGCGCTTTGCCTCGCTGTGGGGCATTCCCGACGACCTGCTGAAAGAGCGCAACGACGAGGCCGTGCAGGCCTGGATGCGCCGCAGCGTGGCCGATGGCGCGATCTACCAGCAGCGCCTCTCGGCCGTGCAGGAGGCGCCGCTCTTGCAGAGCAGCGACATCATCCAGCTGCTCGACGGCCGGGTGCTGGAGCGCGTCTCACTGCCGCAGTGGCACCGCGAACGGGCCGTGGGCCGCGTCTATTCCTTCCGCGACCTGAGCGAGAAGATCGCCGCCCGCCAGCGGATCGAGGAGCTGTCGCACACCGACATGCTGACCGACCTGCCCAACCGCCGCGCCCTGACCGAGCGGCTGGACCATGCGCTCGCGGTGGCCCGGCGCGCCAACACCTCGTTCGCCGTGCTGAACGTGGACCTGGACCGTTTCAAGCAGATCAACGACACGCTGGGCCATTCCTATGGCGACCGCGTGATCAAGGAAGTGGCCGAGCGCTTGAAGGACTGCCTGCGCGAGGTCGACACCGTGGCCCGCCTCTCCGGCGACGAGTTCGCCCTGCTGGTGCACAACGCCGACGTGCGCGGCGCCGAGCATGCGGCGCGGCGGGTGCAGGAGGCGATGTCGCGGCCCTTCAGCTTCGACACCCTCAACTTCACCGTGACGGCCAGCACCGGCATCGCCCTGTTCCCCAGCGACGGTGGGAGCAGCGAGGAGTTGCTCGCCAGCGCCGAGCGCGCCATGCACTGGGTCAAGGAAAGCGGCCGCGCGACCTACCACTTCCACCAGCCGCGCAAGGACGTGGACCTGCTCTCGCGCATGCGCCTCGACCATGCGATGCGCAAGGCCCTGGCCGAGCGCGAGTTCCAGCTGCACTACCAGCCGCAGATCGAGCTGGGCACCGGCCGCGTGATCGGCGCCGAGGCGCTGATCCGCTGGCGCGATCCGCTGCGCGGCGACGTCTCGCCGGCCGAATTCATCCCGGTGGCCGAAGAGAGTGGTTTTGTCGTCGCCATCGGCGAATGGGTCTTGCAGCAGGCCGTGCAGCAGGCCGCCGCCTGGCTGCGCCAGGGCTGGCGCATGCCGGTGGCCGTCAACGTCTCGGCCCTGCAGTTCCAGCAGGCCCAGTTCGTCGAGACGGTGGCCCAGGCGCTGGCCGAGGCCAAGCTGCCGCCCGAATTGCTGGAGCTGGAGCTGACCGAATCCATCCTGCTGCGAGACGCCGAGGACGCGCTGCGCCGTCTGGAGCGCCTGGCCGCGCTCGGCATCTGCATGTCCATCGACGACTTCGGCACCGGCTATTCCAGCCTTGGCTACCTGAAGCGATTCCCGATCCAGCGGCTCAAGATCGACCGCAGCTTCGTGCAAGGCCTGCCGGACGATGGCAGCGACGCCGGCATCGTCAACGCCATCGTGCAGATGGGCCGCGCGCTGCGCCTGCAGGTGATCGCCGAGGGCGTGGAGACCGAAGCCCAGCTGGACTTCCTGCGCCGCGCCGGCTGCCATGAGATGCAGGGCTATCTCTATGCCCCGGCCCTTGACGCCCGCAGCTTCGAAGACCGCGTCTGGCGCAGCACGCAGGGCGAGCCGCGCGCCTGAAGGTCAGATCAAGCCGGCCGGACCTGCTGGCGCTGTGTGCCCAGCCCTTCAATCCCCAGCGTCATCACATCGCCATCGCGCAGGAACTGCGGCGCCGGCTTCATGCCCATGCCCACGCCGGGCGGCGTGCCGGTACAGATCACATCACCGGGCAAGAGCGTCATGAAGCGGCTCAGATAGCTGACGATCTCGGCCACGCCGAAAATCATGGTCGCCGTGTTGCCGCGCTGGCGCTGCTCGCCATTCACATCGAGCCACAGCGCGAGCGATTGCGGGTCCGGCACCTCGTCGCGCGTTACCAGCCAGGGGCCGATGGGGCCGAAGCTGTCGCAGCCCTTGCCCTTGTCCCAGGTGCCGCCGCGCTCCAGCTGGAAGCCGCGCTCCGACACGTCGTTGACCACGCAATAGCCGGCCACGTGGTCCAGCGCCTTCTCGAGGCTGACCGAGCGCGCCGTCTTGCCGATCACCACGCCCAGCTCCACCTCCCAATCGAGCTTCTCCGAGCCGTGGGGGCGAAGCACCGGATCCTGCGGACCGCTGATGCAGGTCGTCGCTTTCATGAAGACGATGGGCTCGGCCGGGATGGGCATGCCGGCCTCGATCGCATGGTCGCGGTAGTTGAGGCCGATGCCGATCAGCTTGCTGATGCCGGTGAAGGGCACGCCAAGGCGCGGGCTGCCTTTCACTCGTGGGAAGTCCTCGGGCTTCAGTCGGGCGAAGCGCTGCAGGGCGGCCGAGCCCAGCGTGGGCAGGTCCAGATGAGGCAGCACGCTGCTGAGGTCGCGCAGGCCGCCGGCGGCGTCGACGCAGCCCACCTTCTCGCGGCCCGCCAGGCCGAATCGAACGAACTTCATAGCCAGCACTCCTGGCCCACAATGCGGGGCAGCAAGGAGCAAGCGTAGCCGTGATTTACCGATTCAAGAGCAAGGCCGGGGCCGACGTGATCATGATGGGGGCGAATGGCGAGCAGGTGCTGCGCCTGCTGGGCCGTGAGCCCGCCGCCGAGGGCTTGTTGCCTGTTGATCAACTGGTGGCCGCCATCAACGCGCTGGAGCAGGCCGTGGCCGAGGACGAAGCCCGCTTCGCTCAAGCGCAGGCCGAGGCCGAAGCCGCCGGTGAGCCCGCACCCAAACGCGAAGGCGTGACGCTGCGCCAGCGGGCCTGGCCGCTGATCGAGCTGATGCGGCACAGCATTGCGGGAAAGGCTGATTGCTTTTGGACGGCGAAATGACTCTTGACGCAGTAACGACGGTGCTGGCGATCCGCCATGGCGAAACCGCCTGGAACGCCGAGACCCGCATCCAGGGCCATATCGACATCCCTCTGAACGAGCGCGGCCTGGCCCAAGCCCGGCTGCTGGCCGAGGCGCTGGCCGGCGAGCAGATCGATGCGGTGTATTCCAGCGACCTGCAGCGTGCGCAGCAGACGGCCGCAGCGCTTGCTTCATCGCGCGAACTGGTCTTGCATCTGGACGCCCGGCTGCGCGAGCGCCACTTCGGCGTCTTCGAAGGCCTGACCTGGGCCGAGATAGAAACCCAGCACGCCGAAGACAGCGCCCGCTGGCGCCGCCGTGAACCGGACTTCGCCGCGCCAGGCGGCGAAAGCCTGCAGGACTTCTATGCCCGCGCCGTGGCCGCCGTCGAGCGCATTGCGCTGGCGCATCCGGGCCAGACGGTGGCCGTCATCGCACATGGCGGCGTGATGGACTGCCTCTACCGTGCCGCCTCGCGCCAGCCGCTGCAGGCCACGCGCACCTGGAAGCTCGGCAATGCGGCCGTCAATCGCCTGCTGTGGAGCAGCGAGGGGCCTAGCCTCATAGGCTGGAACGACGACCTGCACCTGGACGGCCTGGACAACGAGGCAGAAGGCTGAGGAAGCAAAGATGGAAGGTGCCCAGGTCATCGTTCTTGTCACACCGGTCTTCTTTGCGCTGATCGCGCTGGAGTACTGGATAGGCCGGCGCCGCGGCCGCAACACCTACCGGCTCAATGACGCGCTCTCCAGCATCAGCCTCGGCATCCTGAGCCAGATCGTGGGTGCGCTGACCAAGCTGTTCACGCTGGGCATCTATGTCTGGGTCTACGAGCATGCCGCGCTGTTCAGCCTGAGCGAGAAGTCGCTGTGGGTCTGGGGCCTCGGCCTGCTGCTCTATGACTTCCTCTACTACTGGCACCACCGCCTCGGCCACACGACAGCGCTGTTCTGGGCCGCGCATTCGGTGCACCACCAGAGCGAGGACTACAACCTCTCGACCGCGCTGCGCCAGACCAGCAGCGGCTGGATGGCCGGCTGGATCTTCTATTTGCCGATGGCCGTGATCGGCTTCCCGCCGCTGGTCTTCGTCGTGGTCGCGCTGATCGACCTGCTCTACCAGTACTGGGTCCACACGCAGCAGATCGGCCGCCTCGGCTGGTTCGACCGCTGGTTCTGCGCGCCCTCGAACCACCGCGTGCATCACGCCGTCAACGAGATCTACCTGGACCGCAACTACGGCGGCATCCTGATCGTCTGGGACCGCATGTTCGGCAGCTTCCAGCCCGAGCTCGACGAAGAGCCCTGCGTCTACGGCGTGCGCGACGCGCTGCACAGCTGGAATCCCTGGACGGCCAACACCATCGTCTACCGCGCGCTGTGGCGCAAGATGGGCCGCGTGGAGGGCTTGGTGAACAAGCTGCGCGTCTGGTGGGAGCCGGCGCACTGGATGCCGGGCCAGGTGGCGAATCTCAAGGACTACGACCCGCGCGCCCAGCGCAAGTACGACCCGCCGGCCGCTTCAAGGCGGCTGTGGGTCGCGGTGGCTTTGTTCCTGCTGGCGTTGAACGCGACCACGGCCTACCTGTGGTTCGCCCATCTGCTGGCCTGGCCGCAACTGCTGCTGGCCGGCCTCGCCATCCTGGGTCTCTTGATCGCCGTGTCCAGCTACTCGTCGAACAGCAACTGACCGGCTGCCTTGGGCGGCGCCACACCCAGGTGGCGGAAGGCCGCCAGCGTGGCAATGCGGCCGCGCGGCGTGCGCTGCAGAAAACCCTGCTGTATCAGGTAGGGCTCGATCACGTCCTCGATGGTGCCGGGCTCCTCGCCGATGGCGGCGGCCACGTTGTCGAGGCCTACCGGCCCCCCATCGAAGCGGTGCACCACGGCCTCCAAGAGCTTGCGGTCCATCAGATCGAAGCCCTGTGGGTCCACGTCCAGCATCTTCAGCGCCAGGTCGGCGATCTTCTTGCTGATGCGGCCATCGGCCTTGACCTCGGCATAGTCGCGCACCCGGCGCAAAAGCCGATTGGCGATGCGCGGCGTTCCGCGAGAGCGGCGGGCCACTTCGAGTGCGCCTTCGGGGTCGATGGGCGCGCCGAGCAAGCCGGCCGAACGGGTGACGATGCGCTGCAGCTCCTCGGCCGTGTAGAACTCCAGCCGCGCCACGATGCCGAAGCGGTCGCGCAGCGGGTTGGTCAGCATGCCGGCGCGGGTGGTGGCGCCGACCAGGGTGAAGGGCTGCAGGTCCAGCTTGATCGAGCGGGCCGCCGGGCCTTCGCCGATCATGATGTCGATCTGGTAGTCCTCCAGCGCCGGGTAGAGGATTTCCTCGACCACGGGCGAGAGGCGGTGGATCTCGTCGATGAAGAGCACGTCGTTCTTCTCGAGATTGGTGAGGATGGCGGCCAGGTCCTTGGGCTTCTCGAGCACCGGGCCCGAGGTCTGGCGCAGGTTCACGCCGAGCTCGGCCGCGATGATGTGGGACAGCGTGGTCTTGCCAAGGCCCGGCGGGCCGAACAGCAGCACATGGTCCAGCGCCTCGCTGCGCTTGCGCGCCGCGCCTATGAAGATCTCCAGCTGCTCGCGCGCCTTGGCCTGGCCCACGTATTCATCGAGCAGCTTGGGGCGCAGGGCGCGCTCAATCGCCTCCTCATTGGGCGAGGTGGCCACGGCGCTGATGACGCGCTGCTGAGGCTGCGGGGCGAAGTCGTCGGTTTGAATGCTCATCTCGACCTGCTCAAGTCAGCTTCTTCATCGCAAGCTTGATGCCTTCGCTGACGCCCACGTCAGGCGGCAAGGCCTTCAGCGCAGCACCGGCTTCCTTGTCGCTATAGCCCAGCGCGATCAGCGCCTGCAGGATGTCGGCCTGTTTGTCGTTGGCCACGCTGGCGGGCAGGGCCAGGTCGGGGCCCAGCTTGCCCTTGAGTTCCAGCAGCAGGCGTTCGGCCGTCTTCTTGCCGATGCCCGGTACTTTGACGAGGCGACCGCTGTCCTGCGTGGACACGGCTTGCGAGAGTTCCGCCACGGACAAGCCGGACAGCAGCGACAAAGCCATCTTGGGCCCCACGCCACTGATCTTGATCAGCTGGCGGAAGGTGGCGCGCTCCTCGGCCGTGAGAAAGCCGAACAGGATCTGCGCATCCTCGCGCACGACGAAATGGGTCAGCAGGCTGACCTTGTCGCCCAGATTGCCGAGGTTGTAGAAGGTGCTCATCGGCACGTCGACCTCGTAGCCGACGCCTTGCACATCGATGAGCACGAGCGGGGGCGATTTCTCCGCGATGACGCCTGTGAGTCGACCGATCATGCCCCGATTATCAGGGCCGGCTCAGCTCAGTTCCGACCGAACAAACCCAAGCGTTGCGCTTCGAGCGCTGCCTCGGCTCGGGAAGAAACATTCAGCTTGCGATAGATCTGCTTCACATAGTCCGCGATGGTGTGGCGCGACAGGCCGAGCTGTACGCCGATCTCGGGCAGGGTGAAGCCCTTGGCCACGCGCAGCAGCACCTCGGTTTCGCGGTCGGTCAGCGAGACCTCGTGCAACAGGGCTGTAGCCTGCGGCCGGCGCTGGGCGGCGAAATAGGCGATCACCTTGCGGGCGATGGAAGGCGAGAGCGGCGGCTCACCGCCACTCATGCGCTGCAGCTGCTCGACCAGCAGCTCGCGCGATTGTTCTTTCAAGAGGTAGCCGAAGGCGCCGGCCTGCAAGGCGGGGAAAAGGTGCTCGTCGTCGTCATGGATGGTGACGATCACCGACTGCACCTCGGGCTGCTTCTCGCGCAGCGCGGCGATGACCTCCACGCCCGAGCCATCGGGCAGGCCCAGGTCCAGCAGGGCCAGGGTGAACTTCTGCATCTGCACCTGCTGCAAGGCGTCTTGCACGCGCGAGCATTCGGTGATCTGGGCATTGGCAAACACCTGTTTGATCAGCGCCTTCAGCCAGGCACGGATCTCGGGGATGTCTTCGAGCAGCAGGATATGGTTCATGGCGACCTAGTATGTTGGATACGCCGAAGGACTCAACACGAGCAACAACACTTTTCAAAGGGGGATCGTGAGGCGTATCACGGTTCCCCAGCCGGGGCCCGACTCGACCAGGCACTGGCCATGCATCTGCTTGGCGCGGGACTTCATGCTGGCCATGCCATGGCCCTTGTCCAGACGGCCATCGGGCTCGGTCGAGATGCCCTGGCCGTTGTCCTGGATGATGAACTGGAAGTCGCCGTCCTGCACATTGCAGGTGACGGTGCAATGCGTGGCGCCGCTGTGCTTGATGATGTTGCTGACCGATTCGCGCAGGATGCGCGTGGTCTGCACATAGGCGCGGGCCGGCAGCGTGTGCACGATGTCCTCGGCCGGCGACTTCCATTCCGCGAGGATGTTGGCCTGCCCGAGGCGCGAGACCACTTCGGCCCGCCAGTCGCCGAGCGCATCCAGCAGTTGCACCGGCTTGCCGGTCAGGCCGCGCACCGAGAGGCGCATTTCTTCCAGCGCCTCGCGCGCCAGCGTGGAGATGCGGTCCGACTCGCTGGTGTGGACGATGGTCAAGAGCTTGGCGCCCAGGTCGTCGTGCAGGTCGGCGGCAATGCGCTTGCGCTCGCGCTCGGTCACCTGCTCCAGCTTTTGTTCGGCCATCTGGCCAAAGCTGCGCTCGATGTTGGCGATCTTCTCCTGCACCTCGGCCTGCAGCGCCAGATGCTGGTGCTCGGCCGCGAGGCGGGCCCGCACCATTTGTGCGCCGGCATAGAGCGCCAGTGTCATCAAGAGCGGCGGCAGCAGCAGCGGGCTGATCAGCAACTGCTCGCTCTGGCGCAGGTGCTGGAACACCAGCTCGGCCACCAGCATCAGGCCGCCGAGGCCGACCAGCCAGCGCGGCAAGAGGCCGGCCGGCGGGTCGACGACCACATCAACACCCTTGCTGCTGCCCCGGCTCAGGCGCAGAAACCAGACCATGGCTGCCAGCACCTGCAGGCCGAGCAGCATGGCCCAGAAACGGCAGACATTGCCATGCTGGGCGCTGCCTGCCAGCACGGCGCTCAGCGGTACCAGCAGGCATTGCAGGCGCAGACCCCAGTCGACACGGCTGTCCCGCACGCCCACCTGGCTCAGCAGCAATTGCACCGAGCAAAGCGAGAGCACCGGCAGCAGGGCGATGCGCAGCAGCGCGTCCAGCGCTGGCGCCAGGGCCAGCGGTGTGGGCCACAGCCCGGTGTTGAGCACGACCCAGGCCAGCATGAGGCCGGCCAGATAGCCCAGACGCCGCTCGCTGCGCTGCAGCCAGGCCAGCATGACGAGCCAGGCCGCCATGCCGAGCAACATGGCGTTGAACAGGGCCGGCAGGCTGTGCAGCCAGAACTGGCTGGCTTCCGGAGCCAGCGCGCTGGACCAGGGGAGGGCGGTTTGCATGGGCGCCGATTGTGCAGGAGCGGCCCCCTGGCTTGGCGGCCGGGCGACAATCACGCCCTGCTCGTTTGCCGCTTCCGCCCCAAGCAATTCACACAATGATTCTTCGCCACGAATTCAGCCCCGCCGACAACCAGCGCCTGGCCCAGCTCTGCGGCAGCCTGGACGCCAACTTGCGCGAGGTGGAGGCAACGCTGGGCGTGGCCATCACCCGCCGCAACGAGGCCTTCCGCATCGACGGTGCCAAGAAGCCGGCCGAGCGGGCCTTGCAGCTCTTGCAGACGCTGTACGAGAAAGGCCGTCGCACGATCACCGCCGAGGCCTTGCAACTGGCCCTGGTGGAGGCGGCGAGCGACCTGGGCCTGAAGCCGGTGTCCGCCCAGCCGGTTTCTGCCGCGCCGGCCGGTGGCGAGCTGGTGCTGCGCACGCGCCGCGCCGACCTGGCGGGCCGCACGCCCAACCAGCACGACTACCTGGCCAAGATCCTGGCGCACGACATCACGTTCGGCATCGGCCCGGCCGGCACCGGCAAGACCTTCCTGGCCGTGGCCTGCGCGGTCGATGCGCTGGAGCGCAGCAGCGTGCAGCGCATCATCCTGACCCGCCCGGCGGTCGAGGCCGGCGAGCGCCTGGGCTTCCTGCCCGGCGACCTGACGCAGAAGGTCGACCCCTATTTGCGCCCGCTGTACGACGCGCTCTACGACCTGATGGGCTTTGATCGTGTGACCAAGGCCTTCGAGAAGGGCCAGCTGGAGATCGCGCCACTGGCCTTCATGCGCGGCCGCACGCTGAACCATGCCTTCGTCATCCTCGACGAGGCGCAGAACACCACGCCCGAGCAGATGAAGATGTTCCTGACCCGCATCGGCTTCGGCAGCCGCTGCGTGGTGACCGGCGACACCAGCCAGATCGACCTGCCCAAGGGCACGCACAGCGGCCTCGTCGACGCCGAGCGCGTGCTGGCCAAGGTCAAGGGCATTGCGATGACGCACTTCACCTCCGCCGACGTGGTGCGCCACCCGCTGGTGGCCCGCATCGTCGAGGCCTATGAGGCGCAGACCAAGGCCCGCCTGAAGGCCGAAGCCAAGCTGGCAGGAGCATCGAAATGAGCCGACCGGAACTGAACCTGTCCCTGCAATTCGCCGACCCGCGCCACCGCGCGCTGCTGCCGCGCCACAAGGTGATCCGCTACATCCGCGCGGCTCTGGAGCTGCCCGGCGAGATGGCGGTGCGCATCGTCGGCGCCGAGGAGGGGCGCGCGCTGAACAAGGAGTTCCGCGCCAAGGACTACGCCACCAATGTGCTGACCTTCGACTACAGCCACGAGCCGGTGGTGGGCGCCGACCTCGTCATCTGCGCTGAGGTGGTCGAGCAAGAAGCCAAGGAGATGGGCCTGGACCTGCTGGCCCACTACGCCCACATGCTGGTGCACGGCACCTTGCATGCGCAGGGCTACGACCATGAAGAGGACGACGAGGCCGCCTGCATGGAAGCCCGCGAGACCGAGATCATGGCCGCGCTGGGCTTTGCCGATCCCTATCAGCGCCGCTGATTCCCCGCAAGGCTCAGCGCGACTGGGTCCCCAGGTAGCGCTTGCGCCAGAAGAAGGCGCCGAGGCCGAGGCCCACGGCCGACATCAGGCCGAAGGCGATCCAGACGCCGGTGCCGCTGTGAATCAGCGGCAGGCCGTCGAAGTTCATGCCGAAGATGCCGGTGATCAGGTTCAGTGGCAGGAAGATGGCGGTCAGCACCGTCAGCGTGCGCATGATGCTGTTGGTGCGGTGGCCGAGGGCCGAGAAGTGCATCTGCACCGCGCTCTCGGCCGAGGACTCCAGCCGCCGCACGTGGCTGAGCACCCGCTCCACATGCTCCAGCACGTCGCGTGAGCGCACGCGCAGGAGCTCGCGCTCGCGCTGCACCTGCGGGTCGTCGGTGCTGGGCCATTCGTCCAGCGCGTCTATCCATTCCTGGATGGCGCTGCGCTGGTCCTCGCAGGTGTCTTCCAGGCGGTGAAGGGCATCGCGCGAGGCGAGCAGCATGGCCCAGTCGTCGAACTGGCTGTGCGGGTCCAGCAGCATCTTCTGCAGCGTGGCCAGCTGGCGGCTCAGCAGGCGGCGCAGGTCCAGGTAGCTGTCCACCATGTGGTTCAGCATGCGCAGCATCAGGTCGGCCGTGCTGGCCGGCATGCGGCCGCTGCCGCGCAGGTCGCGCGTGCCGGTGGGGTTCATCTTGCCGAGCTTGTCGGCGAAGAAGTCGCGCACCAGGCAGTCGGTCGGGTGGACGGTCAAGAGCACCCGGTCGAACAGCGCGAAGCCGACCGGGCTGGTATCGATCGCCTTGAGCGCCTTCTCGGCCGAGGCCAGCGTGCCATGCTCCTCGTCAAAGAACAGGGCCTCGCTGCCCGGCGCGGCGGCCAGGCGGCGGAACACCATCAGGTCGTACCAGCTCGTGTAATCGAAGTGCGAGGGCAGCTGGTTGTTGACCAGGTCCGACACATGCAGGTCGACGAGTTGGCCGCCGGTCCAGGCCTGCAGATGGGCCTGGACATTGCTGAGCTCCACCTCGAACTCGCGCCGGCCGAGGCCCAGCCACAGGAAGCCCTGCTCGGGCATCACCGGGGGCAGGGCGGCCAGCTCCTCGAACTGGTCGCCGTGGATGTGGAAGAGCCGCACCGCGCTCAGCCGGCCTTGAGCAGGCGCGCCGCGTCCAGTGCGAAATAGCTGAGCACGCCGTCGGCGCCAGCGCGCTTGAAGCCGAGCAGCGATTCCATCATCACGGCGTCGTGGTCCAGCCAACCATTGGCGGCGGCGGCCTTGAGCATCGCGTACTCGCCGCTCACCTGGTAGGCGAAGGTCGGCACTCCGAACTCGTCCTTCACGCGGCGCACCACGTCCAGGTAGGGCATGCCGGGCTTGACCATCACCATGTCGGCGCCCTCGGCCAGGTCGGCCGCCACTTCGCGCAGCGCCTCGTCGGTATTGCCGGGGTCCACGTAGTAGGTCTTCTTGTTGGCCTTGCCCAGGGCGCTCTTGGAACCGACCGCATCGCGGAACGGGCCGTAGAAGGCGCTCGCGTACTTGACGCTGTAGGCCATGATGCGGGTGTGGATCAGGCCCCGGCTCTCGAAGGCCGAGCGGATGGCACCGATGCGGCCGTCCATCATGTCGCTGGGGCCCACCATGTCGGCGCCGGCCTCGGCCTGCGTGAGGGCCTGGCGGACCAGCAGCTCGACGGTCGCGTCATTGATCAGGTAGCCGGTTTCGTCGGGCAGGCCGTCCTGGCCGTGGCTGGTGTAGGGGTCCAGCGCGACATCGGTCAAGAGGCCGAGCTCGGGGAAGCGCGACTTCAGCGCCCGCACGGCGCGTGGAATCAGGCCTTCGGGATTGAAGGCCTCGGCGCCATCCACCGTCTTCAGGTGGGGCTCGATCGAGGGGAACAGGGCCAGCACCGAGATGCCGAGCTGCAGCGCCTCCTCGGCGGTGCGCAGCAGCTGGTCCAGGCTCTGGCGCGACACGCCCGGCATGGAGGCGATGGGGTGGGCTTCGCTGCCCTCGTGGACGAAGACCGGCAGTATCAGGTCGCGGGCCGCCAGGTTGTGCTCGCGCACCAGGTCGCGGCTGAAGGCATCGCGCCGCAGGCGGCGGGGGCGGCTGGCCGGGAAGGGCGCCAGGTGGTGGGAATAACGGGCCAAGATTTGCTGCTCCAGGAGGGCCCCCGGGTTTGCGGGGGGCGTGCCGGCCGGTCGTGATTTCAATCAAAACTTCTACGCAACTACCCGTAGAAAGCGGCCGGGGGGCTCTGTTAATATTGGCCCCGGATGATAGCTGCAAGGCGTCGTCCCCTGCTTTTCCTCCCTGAGCAGGAGCCTTGACGTGATGACAGCGAAAAGGCTTTCCCGCCCCGGCTTTTGGCCGGGGCTTTTTTTTGCCCGCATTCCGGCAGACCTGCGGCAAAACCGGCCATTGATAATGGCCCGATGTACCTCTGGATCAAAGCCTTCCACATCGTCTTCGTGGCGTCCTGGTTCGCCGGCCTGTTCTACCTGCCGCGCATCTTCGTGAACCTGGCCATGGTGCCGGCCGACAGCCACGCCGAACGCGAAAGGCTGCTGCTGATGGCGCTGAAGCTCTACCGCTTCACGAACATGCTGTCCGGTGTTGCCATCCTGCTGGGCCTGGTGCTCTGGCTGGGCTTCGGCGCCGGGCGGTTCGCGCCCAGCCATTGGCTGCACGCCAAGCTGGCCCTCGTGGTCGCCGTGATCGGCTACCAGCACTACTGCCGCAAGTTGCTGCGTGACTTCGAGCTGATGGCCAACCGACGCAGCCATCGCTGGTACCGGGTCTTCAACGAAGCGCCGGTGCTGGTCTTGATGGCCATCGTGGTCTTGGCGGTGGTCAAGCCCTTTTAGGATGTTGCCCCCACGCTCGCTTCGCTCTCTGCCCCCCAAGGGGGCTTCAGTGCCCTACGGGCGGCCGGGCGGGCACTGACATGGCCTCCCGGCGCAGCTCCGCCACCTGGCTGGCCCTGATCTACGCGCTGCTGGTGGTGCATGCCAGCCTCTACCCGTTCTGGCCCTGGCGTGAGCCCACGGGCCTGACCCCCGGTTGGTTGAGCGGCCTGCCCTGGCCGCGCTATTGGGGGCCGTTCGACCAATGGGTGAATGTGCTGGGCTATCTGCCGATGGGCCTGCTGGCCTTTGCCGCCGTGGTGCGCAGCGGTGGCCGCGAGCGGGCGGGCCTGCTGCTGGCCACGGTGGGGCTGTCGGCCCTGTCCTACGCGATGGAGAGCCTGCAGTACTTCCTGCCCAGCCGCGTGCCTTCGCTGGCCGACTGGCTCTTGAACAGCGCCGGCGGCCTGCTCGGCGGCCTGCTGGGCTGGGCCTTGCATCGCCTCGGTGGCCTGGAGCGCTGGCACGGCTGGCGCGAGCGCTGGTTCCTGCCGCACAGCGCGGCGGCGCTGGCCCTGCTGGCGCTGTGGCCGGTGGGCCTGCTGTTCCCCGCCCCGCTGCCGCTGGGCCTCGGGCAGTTGCTGCCGCGCCTGCGTGAGCTGAGCGAGAGCGCCCTGGCTGGCACGCCCTGGGAACTGGCCGCGGCCGTTGAACTGCCGGGCCGGCCGCTGCCGCCTGGCCTCGAAGCGATAGCGATCGCGCTGGGCCTGCTGGGGCCGGCCCTGCTCGCCTTGTCCATTGCGCGGCCGGGCAAACGGCGCGTCTTTCTGGTGCTGGGCGCGGCTGGCCTCGGCGTCGTCGGCACGACCTGGTCCACGGCCCTGAACTTCGGTCCCCAGCATGCCTGGACCTGGCTGACGCCGGCCACCGGGCCCGGCCTCGCGGTGGGTGCGGGCATGGCCTTGCTGGCCTGCCTGATGTCGCGCCGGGCCTGCGCCGCCTGGGGCCTGGTGGTGCTGACCGCCCTGATCGCCCTGGTCAGCGAAGCCCCCAGCGACCCCTACCTGGCCCAGAGCCTGCAGACCTGGGAGCAGGGCCGCTTCATCAACCTCTACGGCCTGGCGCAATGGATAGGCTGGGGCTGGCCCTTCGCGGCGCTGGCCTGGCTGCTGTGGCGCATTGCCCAGCGGGACGAGTCTCGGCAATGAGTCAGTGAAAACCCGGCCTGCCTACAATGGCAGCCCATGAGCGAGCCCTCCTACTACCAGCATCACGTCTTCTTCTGTCTGAACCAACGGGATGGCGAGAACGCCTGTGCCCAGCATGGCGCTCAAGCAGCGTTTGATCACTGCAAGTCCAAGGTCAAGGCCCTGGGCCTGGCCGGCAAGGGCGGCGTGCGGGTCAACAAGGCCGGTTGCCTGGACCGCTGTGCGGGCGGGCCGGTGGCGGTGGTTTATCCGGAAGCGGTCTGGTACAGCTTCGTGGACAACACCGACATCGACGAGATCGTCGAGCAGCATCTGAAGCACGGCAAGGTGGTCGAGCGCCTGGTGCTGCCGGACAACGTCGGGCGTTGAGCGCGGCATGAATTCCCAAACCGAGAGACTCGTGATCGCCGGGCCGGCGGGCGCGCTGGAAATCGCCATCGACCAGCCGACGGCGCCGCTGCGCGGCATCGCCGTGCTCTGCCACCCCAACCCCACGCAGGGCGGCACGCTGGACAACAAGGTCGTGCAGACCCTGGCCCGTGCCTTCGTGCAGATGGGCTACCGCGCGGTGCGCTTCAACTTCCGCGGCATCGGCAAGTCCGAAGGTGGCTGGGACGAGGGCCGGGGCGAGGTTGACGACGCGCTGGCCGTGATAGCTCATGCCCGCGAGGCGGGCCTGCCGCTGGCCTTGGGCGGCTTCTCGTTCGGTGGCTATGTGGCCTCGCATGCGGCCCAGCGCCTCGAGGACAAGGCCGAGCGCCTGTGCCTCGTGGGCCCGGCCGCCAGCCGTTTCGACATGACCGGCGTGCCGGCCGACACCCTGGTGATCCATGGCGAGTCCGACGACGTGGTGCCGCTCGCCAGCGTGCTGGACTGGGCGCGCCCGCAGTCGCTGCCGGTCACCGTGGTGCCGGGTGTGGGCCATTTCTTCCATGGGCAGCTGCCGCTGCTCAAGAGCATCATCCTGCGGGGCTGGCATGAAGCCGGTAGCGCCACCTCGCCCTGAGCCTTTCTCGATGAAACGACTGATCGCATTTGTACTGGCAGCCGCCAGCGCGTTCTCTGCCCAGGCGCAGGTGCCGCAACCGCCGGAGATCGCGGCCAAGGGCTATTTCCTGATCGACCTGACCGCCAATCAGGTGCTGGCTGAGCGCGAAGCCGATGTGTCCAACGACCCCGCCTCGCTGACCAAGCTGATGACCGCCTACCTGGTGTTCAACGCGCTGAAGGAAAAGCGCCTGATGCTGGAGCAGACGCTGACCGTCTCCAAGCGGGCCTGGGACGAGCGCAAGGAAGACGCCTCGCTGATGTTCATCGACACCACGATGACGCCCAAGGTCGACGAGCTGCTGCGCGGCATGATCGTGCAAAGCGGCAACGACGCCTCAGTGGCGCTGGCTGAGGGCGTGGGCGGCTCGGTGGAGCAGTTCGTCGCGATGATGAACAAGCAAGCCCAGGCCTGGGGCCTGAAGAACACCAAGTTCACCAATGTGACCGGCATGACCGAGCCCGGCCACAAGAGCAGCGCCCGCGACATGGCCACCATCGCGGCCAACCTGATCCGCGACTTCCCCGAGTACTACCCGTACTACTCGATCCGCGAGTACACCTACAACAAGATCAAGCAGGGCAACCGCAACCTGCTGCTGGGCCGCGACCCGAGCGTGGACGGCATGAAGACCGGCTACACCAAGGACGCCGGCTACTGCCTGATCGCCAGCAGCCAGCGCGAGTTCCCGAACGGCAAGCGCCGTTTGCTTAGCGTGGTGATGGGCACGGCCTCCAAGGAAGCCCGCGCCGCCGAGAGCCAGAAGCTGCTGAACTGGGGCTACTCGGCCTTCGACGCGCTGCGCCTCTTCGACAAGGACGCCGCCATTGCCAAGGCGCAAGTCTGGAAGGGCACGGCGCCCGAGGCCAAGCTCGGCGCTGCGGCGGCCGTCTACGTGGCCGTGCCGCGTGGCGAAGGCGCCAATCTGAAGACCCAGGTCGAACGCACCGATCCGCTGATCGCACCGCTGGCCAAGGGCCAGAAGGTCGGCGTGCTGAAGGTGACCACGGCCACCGGCGTGCCCGTGGCCGAGGTGCCCCTGGTCGTGCAGGAAGCCGTGCCGCTGGCCGGCATCTTCGGCCGTGCCTGGGACGCCATCCGCCTCTGGATCAAGTGACCACGACCCCGTAAGCTCAAGCGTCTGTAGACAAGGAGTCCGCCCATGACCGCGCTGCCCGCCGTGCCCTGCTACCTGAATGGCGAATACCAGCCGCTGGCGGCCGCGCGCATCTCGCCGATGGACCGGGGCTTCATCTTCGGCGACGGCGCCTACGAGATGGTGCCGGTCTATGCGGGCCGGCTGTTCCGCTTCGAGGAGCACATGGAGCGGCTGGACCGCAGCCTTGCCAAGCTGCGCATCGACAACCCCTTGAGTCGGGCTGAATGGCTGGACGTGGGCCGGCGCCTGGTCCAGGAAGTCGGTGCCGGTGACCAGTGGTGGTACCTCCAAGTCACACGCGGCGTCGCGCCGCGCGACCATGTGATGCCCGCGGGCATCACGCCCACGGTGTTCTCCTACAGCGCGCCTTCGCGCCCGGTCTCGGCCGAGATTCGCCACCATGGCGTGGCCTGCGTCAGCGCACGCGACTTCCGCTGGGAGCGTGGCGACATCAAGAGCACTTCGCTCTTGGGCAATGTGCTGGCCCGGCAGATCTCGGCCGACGAAGGCGCGGTCGAAACCATCATGTTCCGCGACGGCCATCTGACCGAGGCCTCGGCTTCCAATGTCTGGATCGTCAAGGAAGGTGCGCTGCTCGGTGTTCCGAAGAGCGAGCAGGTGCTGGAGGGCATCCGCGTGGAGCTCTTGAAGGAGCTTTGCGAGGACTGCGGCATTGGCTACAACCTGCGCCCCATCTCGGAGGCCGAGGTGTTTGCGGCCGACGAGATCATCCTCAGCTCGGCCACCAAGGAAGTCCTGGCGGTCACCACGCTGGACCACGAGCCGGTCGGCCATGGCGCGCTGCGGGGCAAACCGGGGCCGGTGTACGGGCGCCTCTACGAGGCCTACCAAACCGCCAAAGCGACCCAAAGTATCTAGCCATGAACCACTACATCCCCCCCGAGCAGTCGCTGATCGAATACCCCTCGCGCTTCCCCATCAAGGTGATGGGCGCCCAAGTCGAGGGCTTCGTCGAGGCCATCGCCATGGTGGCCGTGCAGTTCGACCCCGAGTTCGACGCCGCCACCATCGAGCAGCGCCCCAGCAAGGGCGGCAACTACCTGGGCCTGACCATCACGGTCACGGCCACCAGCCGCGAGCAGCTGGACGAGCTGTACCGTACCTTGACCACGCACCCGATGGTCAAAGTGGTGCTCTGAGCGCCATGCGGGTCAAGGTCCTGGGCCGCGTCGACTACGTGCCCACCGAAGCAGCCATGCGCGCCTTCACCGAGGCGCGCACAGCCGACACACCGGACGAGCTCTGGCTCTGCGAACACCCGCCTACCTACACGCAGGGCCTGGCAGGCCAAGCCGACCATGTCTTGAACCCGCATGGCATTCCCGTGGTGCAGACCAATCGGGGGGGCCAGGTCACGTATCACGGCCCAGGGCAGGTCGTGGCCTACCCGCTCGTAGACCTCAAGCGCCTGGGCATCTACGTCAAGGAATACGTGTTCCGGCTGGAAACGGCCGTGATCCAGACGCTGGACCGCTTCGGCGTCACCGGCCACCGCGTGGCGGGCGCGCCCGGCATCTATGTGCGGCTCAATGATCCTGGCGCCCATGGTGCATTGACCGGGCCGACCGACCCTCTGGACCCGTTCAAGGGCCTCGGCAAGGTGGCGGCGCTCGGCATCAAGGTCAGCCGGCATTGCACCTACCACGGCGTGGCGCTGAACGTGGCCATGGACCTGCAACCCTACCTCGGCATCAACCCTTGCGGCTACGCAGGGCTGGAAACGGTGGACCTCGTAAAATTGGGCCAACGGACGGACTGGGCCACGGTGGCCGAGATCTTCGGCGAGCGCCTCAGCGCGCAACTGACACCCTGACCATGGCCACAGAAAACATCACCCACGAAGCCAAGAGCGCAGCCGACTACGACGCCAGCGCCAAGCAGAAGGCGCAAGCCAAGACCGCCCGCATCCCGATCAAGATCGTGCCGGCCGGCGAGATGCTGAAGAAGCCCGACTGGATCCGCGTCAAGGCCGGCTCGCCCAGCACCCGCTTCTACGAGATCAAGCAGATCCTGCGCGAGCACAAGCTGCACACGGTCTGCGAGGAAGCCTCCTGCCCCAACATCGGCGAATGCTTCGGCAAGGGCACGGCCACCTTCATGATCATGGGTGACAAGTGCACCCGCCGCTGCCCCTTCTGCGACGTGGGCCATGGCCGCCCCGATCCGCTGGACGTGGACGAGCCGGTCAACCTCGCCAAGACCATAGCCGCGCTGAAGCTCAAGTACGTGGTGATCACCAGCGTGGACCGCGACGACCTGCGCGACGGCGGTGCCGGCCACTTCGCCGAGTGCATCACCAAGGTGCGCGAGCTGAGCCCGACGACTCAGATCGAGGTCCTGGTGCCCGACTTCCGAGGCCGCATGGACCGCGCGCTGGACATCCTCAAGGCCGCGCCGCCCGACGTGATGAACCACAACCTCGAGACCGCGCCGCGCCTGTACAAGGAAGCGCGCCCGGGTTCGGATTACGAGTTCAGCCTCAACCTGCTGAAGCGCTTCAAGGAAGAAGTGCCCGGCGTGCCGACCAAGAGCGGCATCATGGTGGGCCTCGGCGAGACCGACGAGGAAATCCTGCAGGTGATGCGCGATATGCGCGAGCACAACATCGACATGCTGACCATCGGCCAGTACCTGGCGCCGTCGGGCCACCACCTGCCGGTGCGCCGCTACGTGCACCCCGACACCTTCAAGATGTTCGAGGAAGAGGCCTACAAGATGGGCTTCTCGCATGCCGCCGTGGGCGCCATGGTGCGCTCCAGCTACCACGCGGACCAGCAGGCCCACGACGTGCTGGCGGCCGGCTGAGAGAAGCAGGCTGAGAAGCAAAGCCAGCAACAGCAAGCAAGGCCCCGCCGAAGAAATTCTGCGGGGCCTTGTCGATTCTGGTGAGGCCGGTCCGTCGTGAGGGTGGAGCCTGGCAATGAGGCTTCGTCAACGCCAACACAAGCCAAGGATGAATCCCATGAGCAAGATGATCTTCGTCAGCCTGCCCGTCGCCGACCTCAAGGCCGCCACGGCCTTCTACCAGGGCATAGGCTTCACGCAGAACCCGCAGTTCAGCGACGAGAACTCCGCCTGCATGGTGTGGAGCGAGGCCATTTACGTGATGCTGCTCAGCCATGCCAAGTGGCGGACCTTCACGCAGCGCCCCTTCCCGGCTGCGGGCTCGGCCGGCCACATGCTTTCGCTCTCCATGGAGAGCCGTGCGGCCGTCGATGCGATCAACGCCGCCGCAGCGGCTCATGGCGGGCAGGCCGACGCCAACCCGCCCGAGGACTACGGCTTCATGTTCACCCGTGACATCGCCGACCCGGATGGCAACCTTTGGGCCGTGTTTTGGATGGACGCGTCGGCGATGCCGCCGAAGGAAGCTGCCTGAGCCGGCTCAGCTCGCCGGCGTCCAGCGGCCGGCGATGTTCTTCAAGAGCTGATTGACGGCCGCCAGCTGGCGGTTGCGCGAGCTCAGCAGGCTGATCTCGCTCGTCAAGGCCGCGTTCTGCGCCGTCACCACGTTCAGGTAGCTGACGGTGCCGGCGCGGTATTGGTCGTTGACGATCTCGAGGTTGCGCTTGGCCGCCGTCAGCGCCTCTTCCTGCAGCTTGGTCTGCTGCTGCAACTGGTCGGCCAGCAGCAGGTTGTCCTCCACCTCCTGCAAGGCCGTCAGCACGAGCTGGCGGTAGTTGGCCGACACGACGTCCGCACTGGCGCGCGCCTGGGCGCTCGCCAGCTTGCGCTGGCCGCCGTCGAAGATCGATGCGGCGACCGAGGAGCCCAGCGACCAGAACAGGTTGGGCGCGCTGACCAGGTCGGACAGCGAGCTGTTGCGGTAGCCGGCATTGGCCGACAGGCTCAGCGAGGGGAAGAAGGCCGCATCGGCAATGCCGATCTGCGCATAGGCCGAGGCCACGCGGCGCTGCGAGGCGGCGATGTCGGGGCGGCGCTGCAAGAGCGTGGCCGGCAGCAGCTCGGGCACGGCCGGCGGCGTGGGAAGGGCAGCGCTGCGGGCCAGTGTGAAGCCCGAGGGCGGCAGGCCCAGCAGCACGGCGATGGCATGTTCGAACTGGCCGCGCTGCGTGGTGGCATCGAGGGTCTGGGCCTGGGCGCTGCGCAACTGGGTCTGGGCCTGCAGCACGTCGCTGCGCGAGGCCACGCCGCCCTTGTAGCGGGTCTCGGTCAGCTCCAGCGAGCGCTGGTAGGCCGCCACGCTGCGCTCCAGCAGGGCCTGCTGCATCTCGGCAGCGCGCATGGAGAAGTAGCTTTGCGTGAGCAGTGCCTGCGCAGACAGCCGTGCCGCCGCCAGATCATTGCTGCTGGCCTGGTAGTTCGATTGCGCGACGTTCGTACCCTGGGCAAGCCGGCCCCACAGGTCGATCTCCCAGCTGGCCGTGGTCGACAGCGAGATGCTGTTGGACGGGCTCGAGTTGTTGCCGGCCGCCTCGCTGCGCGTGCCGGAGAGGCCGGCCGACAACGTGGGCAGCATGGCGCTGCGGCTCGCTTCCAGCACGGCGCGGGCACTGGCCACCTGGGCCGCGGAGGCCTTCAGGTTCTCGTTGCCGAGCACCAGGCGCTGCTGCAGGTCTTCCAGCACGGGGTCCTTGAAGAGCGTCCACCAGGCATCGGGTACGGCCTCGGGCGAGGCCGTGCCACGCTGCCAGAGGCCGGTTTCCTTGAACTGGGTCGGGGCCGGCGCCGCAGCCGGTGGATCGACCTTGGTAATGGCGCAGCCACCCAAGGCGAGAGCGGAGGCCAGCAGAGTCAAACGAAGCAACATGATTTTTCTCTAACCTCAGGCGGTTGAAACTTGGGGTGCGGTGGCTTCCGTAGCAGCAGAAGCAGCAGAAGCAGCAGCAGCGGACTTGGCCTTGCGGCGCTGGCGCCAGCGCAGCTTGTCCATCACCACATAGACGACCGGCGTGGTGTAGAGCGTCAGGACCTGGCTGAGGATCAGGCCGCCGACGATGGCGATGCCCAGCGGCTGGCGCAACTCGGCGCCGTCGCCCGTGCCCAGGGCCAGTGGCAGGGCGCCGAAGATGGCGGCGAAGGTGGTCATCAGGATGGGCCGCACACGCAGCGAGGCGGCACGGAAGATGGCCGCACCGGCGCCCACGCTGCCGCGCTTTTGCCGCTCGATGGCGAAGTCGATCATCATGATCGCGTTCTTCTTGACGATGCCGATCAGGAGGATCACGCCGATGAAGGCAATGATGCTGAACTCGGTGTTGAACAGCTGCAGCGCCAGCAACGCGCCGACGCCGGCCGAGGGCAGGGTCGAGAGGATGGTCACCGGATGCACCAGGCTCTCGTACAGCATGCCCAGCACCAGGTAGATGCTGATCACGGCCGCCAGTATCAGGATGGGCTGCGAGGACATGGACTGCTGGAACGCATTGGCCGTGCCCGCGAAGGTGCCGCGCACAGAAACCGGCACGCCCAGCTCGGCCATCGCGTTGTTGACGGCCGCCGTGGCATCCGACAGCGAGACATTGGGCGGCAGGTTGAAGCTGATCGTCGAGGCCGGCGCGCCGCCCTGGTGATTGACCGACAGTGGCGTGTTGGTCGTCTCCACCTTGGTGAAGGCGGCCAGCGGCACCTGGGCACCGGTGCGGCTCAGCACATAGAGCTGCTTCAGGGTCTCGGGCCCTTGCAGGTACTCGGGCGCCAGCTCCATCACCACGCGGTACTGGTTCAGCGGGTTGTAGATCACGCCGACCTGGCGCTGGCCGAAGGCGTTGTTCAGCGTGATGTCCAGGTTGCTGACCGTCACGCCCAGGCGGGCGGCGGCTTCACGGTCGATGATGATCGAGGTCTGCAGGCCCTTGTCCTGCTGGTCGGTGTTGACGTCGGTGAGCTCGTTCAGGCGCGACAGCGCGTTGCGCACGCGCGGCTCCCAGGTGCGCAGGTCGTTCAGGTCATCGGCCTGCAGCGTGAACTGGTACTGCGCATTGGCCTGGCGGCCACCGATGCGGATGTCCTGCACCGGCACCATGAAGAGGTTGGCGCCGGGCTCGTGCGAAAGCTGGTTGCGCAGCCGGTCCACCACCTTGTCGGCCGAGACGTCACGCTCGGACAGGGGCTTGAGCGCGATGTAGAAGTTGGCCGAGTTGCGCTGGCCGCCGCCGGTGAAGCCGTTCACGTTGGCCACGGCCGGGTCGGCCATGATGATGGCCATGAACTTGTCGACCCGCTGGCGCATCATCTGGAACGAGCTGCCCTGGTCGGCCTGGACGAAGCCCATCACCACGCCGGTGTCCTGCTGCGGGAAGAAGGTCTTGGGGATGGCGCCGTACAGGTAGATGTTCAGGCCGATCACGCCGGCGAGCGAGAGCAGGGCCACCGGCTGGTGGCGCAGCGTCCAGACGAGCGAGCGGTGGTAGCCGCGCAGCACGGCCTTGTTGAAACGGTTGGCGATGCGGGCCAGGCGACCCGGGGCCTTGCGGGTTTCGTCGCGGGCTTTCAGCAGCGTGGCGGCCATCATCGGCGTCGCGGTCAGCGAGACCAGCATCGACACGAGGATGGCCGAGGACAGCACGACGGCGAACTCGCGGAACAGCCGGCCCACCACGCCACCCATCATCAGGATGGGGATGAAGACGGCAATCAGCGAGAGGCTGATCGAAACCACGGTGAAGCCGATCTCGCGCGCGCCCTTGAGCGCCGCCTCCCGCGGCTTCATGCCCTGCTCGATGTAGCGGCTGATGTTCTCCAGCACCACGATGGCGTCGTCGACAACGAAGCCCGTGGCCACCGTCAGCGCCATCGCCGAGAGGTTGTCGAGGCTGTAGCCGCACAGGTACATCACGCCGAAGGTGCCGCACAGCGACACCGGCACGGCCACGGCCGGCAGGAGCGTGGCGCGCCAGTTGCGCAGGAACAGCAGCACGACCAGGATCACGAGGCCCACCGAGATGGCCATCGCGCGCTCCACCTCCTGCAGCGAGGCGCGGATGGTGGGCGTGCGGTCGCTGACGATCTTCATATCGATCGCCGGCGGGATGGAGGCCTGCAGGCGCGGCAGGATCTCGCGCACGCGCTCAACGGTCTCGATGATGTTGGCGCCCGGTTCCTTCTGCACGAACAGCAGGACCGAGGGCTTGCCGTTGGCGGCGCCGTAGTTGCGGATGTCCTGCACCGAGTCGCTCACGTCGGCCACGTCGCGCAGGCGGATCGAGGCGCCATTGCGGTAGCTCAGCACCACGGGAGCGTAGTCAGCCGCCGTGCGCGCCTGGTCGTTGGCGCCGACCTGCCAGTAGCGGCCGTCTTCCTCGACCGAGCCCTTGGGCCGGTTGGCATTGGTGTTGGTGATGGCCTGGCGAACGGCATCCAGCGAGATGCCGGCCGAGGCCAGCTTGTCGGGGTTGAGCTCCACGCGCACGGCCGGCAGCGCGCCGCCGCCCACGTTCACCTGGCCCACGCCCTTGACCTGGGAGAGCCGCTGCGCGAGCACGGTGGAGGCGGCGTCGTACATCTGGCCGCGCGTCAACGTGGCAGACGTCAACGACAGAATCATGATGGGCGCGTCCGACGGGTTCACCTTGCGGTAGGTCGGATTGCCCGGCATGCCGGTGGGCAGCAGGGTGCGGGCCGCATTGATGGCGGCCTGCACGTCGCGGGCCGCGCCATTGATGTCGCGGCTGAGGTCGAACTGCAAAGTGACGTTGGCCGAGCCCAGCGAGGAGCGCGAGGTGATTTCGGTGACGCCGGCAATGCTGCCGAGCGCCCGCTCAAGCGGCGTGGCCACCGTGGCGGCCATGGTGTCGGGGCTGGCGCCGGGCAGGCCGGCGCTGACCGAGATGGTCGGGAAGTCCACCTGCGGCAGCGGCGCGATCGGCAGCAGCTGAAACGCGAGGATGCCGGCCATGGCGATGCCGGCCGTGATCAGCGAGGTCGCGACCGGCCTGGCGATGAACGGGGCGGAAATGTTCATGGGGCCACTGGCTCCGCACGGCTGGCGCGCCAGGCCTTCCAGCGGTTCAACTGGTTGGCAAAGCCGAGATAGATCACTGGCGTGGTGAACAGCGTCAGCAATTGACTGACGATCAGGCCACCGACCATGGTCACGCCGAGCGGATGGCGCAGCTCATGGCCCACGCCGGTGCCCAGCATCAGCGGCAGGGCGCCGAGCAAGGCCGCCATCGTCGTCATCAGGATGGGGCGGAAGCGCAGGAGGCAGGCCTGGTGGATGGCCGCACGTGGCTCCATGCCCATGTCGCGTTCGGCCTCGAGCGCGAAGTCGATCATCATGATCGCGTTCTTCTTGACGATGCCGATCAAGAGCACGATGCCGATGATGGCCACGATGCCCAGGTCCAGCCGCGCCGCCAGCAGCGCGAGCAGCGCCCCCACGCCGGCCGAGGGCAGGGTGGAGAGGATGGTGATCGGGTGCACGTAGCTCTCATAGAGCACGCCCAGCACGATGTACATGGTCACCACGGCCGCCAGGATCAGCAGCAAGGTGCTGGTCAGCGAGGACTGGAAGGCCTCGGCCGCGCCCTGGAAGCTGGTCTCCACGCTCGGCGGGAAGTCGAGCTCGGCCTGTGCGGCCTTGATCGCCGTGACCGCGTCGCCCAGCGAGGCGCCCGGCGCCAGGTTGAAGGAGATGGTCGCGGCCGGGAACTGGGCCACATGGTTGATGGCCAGTGCGGCAGGCCGCTCGACGATGCGGGCCACCGAGTTCAGCGGCACCTGCACCGTCTGCGTGCCGCCACTGGCGGTGGCACGGCTGCCCGGCACATAGAGCCCTTCGATGGAGCGCGGGCCCTGGCGGAACTCGGGCGCCGCCTCCAGCACCACGCGGTACTGGCTGCTCTGCGTGTAGATGGTCGAGATCAGGCGCTGACCGAAGGCGTTGTAGAGCGCCGTGTCGATGGCCGCCACGCTCACGCCCATGCGGCCGGCAGCCTCGCGGTCGATCTGCAGGTAGGCCTGCAGGCCCTGGTCCTGTAGGTCGCTGGCCACATCAGCCAACTGCGGCAGGGCCTTCAGGCGCGCCAGCAGGGCCTCGGTCGAGTCGCTCAGGTCCTTGGTGTCGGGCGAGCTGAGCAGGAACTGGTACTGCGTCTTGGACACGCGGTCCTCGATCGTCAGGTCCTGCACCGGCTGCATGTAGGCGGTGATGCCGGGCAGCTTGGCGGTGGCTTCGCCGAGGCGCCGGATGATCTCGGTGGCCGAAGCCTTGCGCTCTTCGAAGGGCTTCAGCGTGATCTGCATGCGGCCGGTGCTGAGCGTCGCGTTGGCGCCGTCCACGCCGATGAAGGAGGCCACGTGGTCGACGTCGGCGTCCTTCAGGATGATCTCAGCGAGCTTTTGCTGGCGCGTCGACATGGCCTCGAAGGAACTGCTCTGCGTGGCCTCGGTGATGACCTGGATCAGGCCGGTGTCCTGCAGCGGGAAGAAGCCCTTGGGAACGACCATGTAGAGCAGGGCCGTGAGACCCATGGTCGCCGCGAACACCAGCAAGGTGGCGCGCGGGCGGTCCAGCACCCAGTCCAGTGCACGGCCGTAGGAGGCGATCAGGTTCTCGAACCAGCGGCCGAACCAGTCGCCGAGCTTGGTGTGCTTGTGCTGACTCTCGGGGCGCAGCAGCCGCGCGCTCATCATCGGCGTCAGGGTCAGCGAGACGAAGGCCGAGATCAGGATGGCCACCGCCATCGTGATCGCGAATTCGTGGAACAGCCGGCCCACCACGTCGCCCATGAAGAGCAGCGGGATCAGCACGGCGATCAGCGAGACGGTCAGCGAGATGATGGTGAAGCCGATCTGCTTGGAGCCCTTCAGCGCCGCTTCCATCGGCGAGTCGCCTTCTTCGACGAAGCGGGCGATGTTCTCGATCATCACGATGGCGTCGTCGACCACGAAACCGGTCGAGATGGTCAGGGCCATCAGCGTCAGGTTGTTGATCGAGAAACCGGCCATGTACATCACGCCGAAGGTGCCCACCAGGGACAGCGGCACGGCCACGCTCGGAATCAGCGTCGCGGCGCCGCTGCGCAGGAAGACGAAGATCACCATCACCACGAGGGCGATGGCCAGCAGCAGCTCGAACTGCGTGTCGTCCACCGAGGCGCGGATCGTGGTCGTGCGGTCGGAGATCACCTGCACATCGATCGAGGCGGGGAGCGTGGACTGCAGCTTGGGCAGCAGGGCCTTCACGCGGTCCACCGTCTGGATCACGTTGGCACCGGGCTGGCGCTGCACGTTCAGGATGACGCCGGGCGTGTTGTCGGCCCAGGCGGCGAGGCGCAGGTTCTCGGCGTCGTCGACGATCTCGGCCACGTCCTTCAGGCGCAGCGGGTTGCCGTTCTTCCAGGCGATCACCAGGTTCTGGTATTCGGCGGCGGACTTCAGCTGGTCGTTGGCGTCGATGGTGGACGCGCGCTGCGAGCCGTCGAAGCTGCCCTTGGCCTGGTTGACGTTGGCAGCGGCAATGGCCGAGCGCAGGTCGTCCATCGACAGGCCGAGCGTGGCCAGGGCCTGCGGATTGGCCTGGATGCGCACGGCCGGGCGGCGGCCGCCGGCAATGCTGACGAGGCCCACGCCCTCGACCTGCGAGAGCTTGGGCGCGAGGCGGTTCTCGGCCAGGTCGTGCACCTTCACGACCTGCAGCGAGGGCGAGGTGACGGCAATCGTCAGCACCGGCGCGTCGGCCGGATTGACCTTGCTGTAGACCGGCGGCATCGGCAGGTCGTTCGGCAGCAGGTTGCTGCCGGCATTGATCGCCGCTTGCACTTCCTGTTCGGCCACGTCGAGCGACAGGCCCAGTGAGAAGCGCAGCGTGATCACCGAGGCGCCGCCCGAGCTGCTGGACGTCATCTGGTTCAAGCCGGGCATCTGGCCGAACTGGCGCTCGAGTGGTGCCGTCACCGTGGTCGAGATCACATCGGGGCTGGCGCCGGGGTAGAGGGTCACGACCTGGATGGTCGGGTAGTCCACCTCGGGCAGGGCGGAGAGCGGCAGCAGGCGGTAGGCGAGCATGCCGGCCAGCAGGATGGCCAGCATCAAGAGCGACGTCGCGACCGGGCGCTCGATGAAGGGACGTGAGGGGTTCATCGTCAGGCTACCGCGTCAGTTGCCTGCGGCTTCGCGCTTGGCGCGCTCGGCGCGTCGCTGGGCAATCCAGGCCTCGCGCTCGGCCGGGCTCATCTTCATGAACTTTTCCTGCACATCGGGCGGCAGGCGGTCCAGCCAGGCCGGACGCTCCTCGCCACCGGCGGCGGCGGTCTTGGGCGCGCTGGCACCGCCAGCTGTCGGCTTGCCCGAACGCTCACCACGCGGGGCCGAGGCGCCGGGCATGCCGGGCATGGCACCAGAGGCCGCACCGCTGGCCGCGCCTGGGGCGCCGCCACCACGGCGGCGGCCACCGCCGCTGGCACCCTGGCGCTGGCGCGGATCGGCCGCGATCACCTCGACCTTGGCGCCGTCGCGCAGGCGGTCCACGCCGTCGATCACCACCTTCTCACCGGCTTCCAGCTGGCCCTCGACGGCGATCCAGTCGCCATCGGTGGCGCCCGGCTTCACCACGCGGGTGCTGACCACGTTCTCGGCACTGACCACGTAGACATAGAAGCCCTGCGCGCCGCGCAGCACGGCGGCCTGCGGCACGGCGATGGCCTCGGACTGCGTGTCCAGCTGCAGGCGCACGCTGACGGCCTGGTTCGGGTAGAGGCTGTCGTCGTTGTTCGGGAACAGGGCCTTGAGCTTGATGGTGTCGGTCGACACATCGATCGCGTTGTCGGCCGTGGCCACCTGGCCCTTGGCCAGGAACTTGTTGCCATTGCGGTCCAGCGCCTCGACGAACATCGGCTGCTTGGCGCGCAGCTTGGCATTGATCTGTGGCAGCTGCGACGAGGGCACCGAGAACACCAGGGCAATCGGCCGCGTCTGCGTGATGGTGACGATGCC
The DNA here is from genome assembly GCF_030014915.1 of Pelomonas sp. V22. GTDB lineage: Bacteria > Pseudomonadota > Gammaproteobacteria > Burkholderiales > Burkholderiaceae_C > JAUASW01. Next base: position 10,066 of record NZ_JAGIXS010000004.1, on the reverse strand, counting down.
GGCCGCGTCGCCCGGGCTCACGATGTTGCCGAGGTCGGCTTGCTTCAGGCCCACGCGGCCTGGGATGGGCGCGCTGACCTTGGTGTAGGAGAGCTGCAGCCGCGCACTGTCCACATTGGCCTGATCGGCCTTGACCGTGCCTTCGAGCTGGCGCACCAGGGCTTCCTGCGTGTCGAGCTGCTGCTTGGCGATGGCGTCCTTGGCTAGCAGGTCCTTGTAGCGGGCGAGGTCGATGCGGGCGTTGTCGAGGTTGGCCTTGTCGCGGGCCAGCGTGCCCTCGACCTGGGCCAGCGTGGCCTGCAGCGCACGCGGGTCGATCTGCGCCAGCTGCTGGCCGGCCTTGACCTGCTGGCCTTCGGTGAATTGCAAAGACTGCAGCACGCCGCTGACCTGCGGACGCACGATGGTGGTGTTGGCGGCGGTCATCGTGCCCACGGCGCTGACCATCACGCGGATGTCCTGCTTGCGCACGGTCTGCACCGAAACCGGCTGCACGCGGTTGGCGCCACCGAAGCGGCGTGCGCCTGCGCCGCCGGGACCACCCGGGCCGCCAGGGCCGCTTGCCGCGCTGGCGCCGGAGGCCGGCGCACCGGGCGCTGCGGCGCCGCTGCCGCCCGCCTGTGACTTCGCGCCCCACCAGCCGCCGGCGGCGCCGGCTGCGGCTGCGGCCAATACGGCAACGAGGGTCCAGCCGCGGATAGCGCCGGACTGGCTGCGGGCGGCGGAGCGGGGGCGGGCAATCGGAGTGGGCATGACGTATGGCATGGGCGTTGGATGAATTGTTCTGGGCAATGCCATATGGGCCCGCTCTCGCTAGGAGGCGGGCGGCAAAGCTGTAAGCGGATGTGGGCGACTCTACCTGGGGCAGAGCCGCCGGAGCTTGGCTGCTATGAAAAGTAGCGCAAAGCTGGGTGCCCCATGGGCCGCCGGGAGGCGCTCAGGGGCGTTTCCCGGGCGTGCCGGGCGATCTGCGCGCGCCGGGCGTCAGTCGATCAGCGCAGCGCGGGTCGGCCGGGGCTGGGGCGCCATCGGCGGCGCTTGCGGTGCTTCGTTCAGGCGCAGGAACTTGAAGCCGGCGAGGCTGGCCTTGTTCTGCCCGGCATTGCGGGCATCGCGTTCGGCCATGCGGGCGATGAAGCCCTGCAGCGACTCCTCGCGCACCTGAGGCTCGGCCGAGTGCAGGATGTGGCGGCTGCCATCGCTGCCCAGCACGATCAGGCCCACGTGCGAGGCCCAGTAGCCGCCGTCCTTGCCCGAGATCACGTTGACGAAGTCGCCCTCCTGCAGGCCGGCCTCGACCTGGGCCACGGCCTCCTTGGGCACGAAGACATCGTCGAACTGCTGGACCGGGATCTCGCGCTCGATCTTGAACTGCTTCTTCAGGAAGGCCTTGCGGTCGATGCGCTGGCGGTAGGCCTGGGCGTGCTCGCCGGCCAGCTCCTTGGTGATGTCGGTCACCAGCCAGCTGTTGGCCGGATTCCAGTCGGCTTCGGTGTAGTGGTTGCGCGTGGCCGCGCCGATCACGCCGTCGCGGTAGCGGATGCGCTGCAGCACCCAGAAGAATTCTTCCCAGGAGGCGGAGAGCGCCATCGCATAGACATGCTCGACGAAGACCACGCAATCGCTCTTGGTCAGGTCGAACAGCGGCTGGGCGTCGTAGGTCTCGTAGGGGAACTCACCCAGCAGGTAGAGCTCGTAGGGCTGGCCGATGTTCTTGCGCGCCAGGGCCGCCACGCGCTGGCGAAGCAGGGGCTGGTCCAGCTGCTGCCAGGCCAGGAAGCGGCCCAGCTCGGCCGGCTGCATGCGGTGCCAGGGCTTGTTCAGCATCTCACCCAGCTGCGCGGGCGGCAGGGCCACGCGGCGGGCGGCCTCGAGCTGCGCCGCCGTGGGCTCCACGCGGGGCGCGGCGGGTGTTGCGGGCGGCGTCTGGTGGGCGCAGCCTGCAAGTATCAGCAGGCCGAGGGCTGCGGCGAGGGCGGTGGTTTTCATCGCGGCAGTGTCATGCAAGCCGCGAGTGCCGGCCATGAGAACTCATGGCCCGGCCATAACCGGGAGGTCAGGCCGAGGATCAGCTCTCGGCCAGCAACTGCTCGACCAGGCCGTGCAGCGCCGCGAAGTCGGGCTCGCCCACGTACTTCTTGACGATCTCGCCGCGCTTGTTGATCAGGAAGGTGGTGGGCGTCAGCTGCACCTTGCCGAAGGCTTGCGCCACGGCTCCGGTGTTGTCGATGGCCACGCCGAAGGGCAGCTTGCGGCTCTCGGCAAAGCTGGCCACGAAGGCCGGCGGGTCGTAGCTCATGGCCACGGCCACGGTGTCGAAGCCACGGGCCTTGAACTTCTCGTGCGTGGCGATGACTTGCGGCATCTCATGCACGCAGGTCGTGCAGCTGGTGGCCCAGAAGTTCACCAGCATCACCTTGCCCGCCCATTGCGCGGTGTTGACCTTGCTGCCGTCCAGCAGCACATAGTCGACCTGCGGTGCGCGCTCCTTCACGAGCAGGCTGCGGTAGGCGAGCAGGCTGCCCACGGCCAGCACGGCGATCAGCAGCAGGGGAGCGAGGAATCGGGGCAGCTTCATGGGCGCCAAGTCTATGCGCTGCGCGCGCAAAGCGTGTTCAGAGGGATTTGGAGAACTCGAACAGCAGGATGGACGGCAGGGCATCGACCAGGTGCTTGCGCGACACCCGAGCGATGCCGTCGGCGGTGGCGGTGGAGAGCTGGGTGATGTGCTCTTCGTCCAGCACCTCGATGAAGCTGAACGGCGGCACCTCGCGCAGGATCTCGCTGCGCAGCTCGTCCAGCGCCTCACCGCGCGTGGCCGCCTCGTAGACGATGCCGTGAGGCAGGCCTTCCTGGCAGAACTGGGCGGCCTCGTCGACGGTGCCGACCATGTCGATGATCAGGCCCATGTGGCGCACGGCGTCCTGCAGCTGGTTGCGCAGCTCGCGGCGCGGCGTGATCACGAGCAAGTGGCTGCCGGCCAGCGGCTTGGAATTGGCCGAAGGATGGAAGTCGCGCGAGCTGGGCTCGGCTGGCGCCAGCGGCGCTTCAGCGGAAGCGAGGCCTGGCTCGTCGCCCACGGTGTGCGGGAATTCCAGCGTCAAGACCGTGATGCCGGCCTCGTCCTCGCGCAGCGGCAGGATGCCCATGGTCAGCGCGGTCTGCTCGACCAGGCGCCAGGCCAGCGAGTCGAGCCGGCTCGGCTGCTCGGCGGCGGCGCGGGCGTCATTGATGAGCTCCAGCGAGCGGTGGGCAAAGCGGCAGCTCAGCCGCGCCTTGGCCGGCCAGGAGCTCAGCTCCAGGCGCAGGTCGATGGAGGAATGCGTGCTGGATAGGGCCCAGTCCATCAGCGCATTGAGCAGGGAGAACAAGAGGGCGCCATCGCCCATGATCTCGATGGGCTTCAGCGCCTGGCGCACCTGGATGCCGCGCGCCTGGGTCTCACGGCTGCGATGGGCCAGCACGCTGCGCAGCACTTGCGTGAGATGCAGGCGCTCGCGTGACAGGCGCAGCCGCCCCGAGGCCAGGCGGGCCAGCTGCTGGCCCACCATGCCGGATTCGCGCGCCTGGGCCACGCTTTCGCGCAGCGCCCGCAGGCTCTGGCGGTCGATCTGGCCGGTACTGATCAGGTTGTGGATGCGCTCCAGCGCGCTGCTCAGCGGGCCGGCGATCTCTGCCCCGAGCTGCTGCACGATGTCCGCCCACTGGGCATGGCTCGGCCCCTGCAGCACATCATTGGCTGCAGCCGGCGGAGCGAGCGGCGGTGTCGGCGGTTGGCTGGGCATGAATTGGGTCAGCGACCCTCGAAGGGCTGAATTTGTAACAAGGATCGGTTTTGGGCCGCATGGTCCCGGTTGCCCCCGGGAGCGTCCATCCCCCGTCCCCGGGGGCGATTCACAGAGCGCACCGAAGTGGTCTTCAGCCTGCGCAATCGGTCACGCTTTTGCGGCGATCTCCAGCAGGGCGGCACTCAAATGAAGGGGGGCGCTGACCATGGCGTCGTGGCCCGTGGCGATCTCGCGGACCTGCCAGCCGGGCTGCTCACGCACCCGCTGGCGGGCCACGGCGATGGTGGCGAGGGCGGGTTGGTTGCAGTCTATGAAGTGGCGCGGCAGGCGGGCCCAACGTGCTTCGTCGAAATGCAGCGGGTCGTCGTAGACGCCACCCGGGTGCGGCGTCTGGCGGCGCTCCACCCAGTCCGCGTCCTCGGCCTCCAGCCCGAAGAGGCTGGGCGGCGCGGCCGGGATGCAGCCCTGCTCGGCGATGGCGGCCCGGCGCTGCGCCTGGGTCTCGGGCGCATGGCGGCTGGACCAGGACTCGCCGCTCAGCGGCACGACTGCGTCCAGATAGACCAGGGCCGCGAGGCGCTCGTGCACCTGGTCGGCCACGCCGGTGATCACCATGCCGGCATAGCTGTGGCCGACCAGGATGGCCTCGTGCAGCTCCTCGGCCACGATCACGGCGCGCACGTCGGCAATGTGGGTGGCGAGCCGGATGTCCGGGCTCAGCTGATGGGCCCGCTCGCCGACGCCACTGAGGCTCACCGCAAAGGCGCGATGGCCGGCCGCCCACAGCGCGGGCAGCACGCGCTTCCAGCACCAGGCGCCATGCCAGGCACCATGAACCAGGACGAAATCGCTCATGACACGACCTTCCGCGCCCGCAGGGCCTGGACCTCGTCGTCCGACAAGCCGAATTCCGCCAGCAACTCGGCCGTGTGCTGGCCCAGCAGCGGCGGCGCATGCCGGTACTGCACCGGCGTGGCCGAGAGCTTGATGGGGCTGGCGACCAGACGCAGTCGGTCGCTCAAGGGGTGGTCCATCGCCACCGTCATCTCGCGGGCCTGGACCTGCGGATCGGCAAAGGCTTCGGCCAGGTTGTTGATCGCGCCGCAGGGCACCTTGGCAGCCTCCAGCGCGGCCAGCCAGTCGGCGCGCGGCCGGGTCTTGATGGCGGCGGCGATCTCGGGCACCAGCAGCTCGCGGTTGCGCACGCGGTCGGCATTGCGGGCGAAGCGCGGGTCTTGCGCCCAGTCGGGCCGGCCGGCGATCTCGCCGAACTTGGCGAACTGGCCGTCGTTGCCCACGGCCAGGATCAGGTGGCCGTCGCTGCACTCGAACACCTGGTAGGGCACGATGTTCTGGTGGGCATTGCCTATGCGGCCCGGCGCCTTGCCGGTGCAGAGGTAGTTGCTGCCCAGGTTGGCCAGCATGGCCAGCTGGGTGTCCAAGAGGGCCATGTCGATCACCTGGCCCTGGCCGGTGGCGTCGCGGTGGCGCAGCGCGGCCAGGATGGCCACGGTGGCATAGAGGCCGGTGAACAGGTCGGCCACGGCCACCCCCACTTTCTGAGGGCCGCCGCCGGGCAGATCGTCGCGCTCGCCGGTTACGCTCATCAGGCCGCCCATGCCCTGGATCGCATAGTCGTAGCCGGCGCGCTCGCGGTAGGGGCCGGTCTGGCCGAAGCCGGTGATGGAGCACACGACCAGGCCCGGATTCTGGGCCCGCAGCGTTTCGGCATCGAGGCCGTAGCGGGCCAGGTCGCCGACTTTGAAGTTCTCGACCAGCACGTCGCATTGCGCCGCCAGTCGCTTGATCAAGACCTGACCCTCGGTGCTGGCGATGTCGATGGCGATGGAGCGCTTGTTGCGGTTGGCGCCCAGGTAGTAGGCGGCCTCGCTGGTGTCCTGGCCGTCGGCATCCTTCAGATAAGGCGGGCCCCAGCTGCGGGTGTCGTCGCCGCCGCCGGGGCGCTCGACCTTGATCACGTCGGCGCCCAGGTCGGCCAGGGTCTGGGTGCACCAGGGGCCGGCCAACACGCGGGAGAGATCGAGGATGCGCACGCCGGCCAAGGCTTGGGGCGGGAGGGGAGAGATCGTCATGGCGGCGATTGTGCGGCAGCGGCCCTCGATAATCGGGCGATGCCGATTGCCCTGCGCCTGCCCCCGCCCCTTGTGGCCCTCGCGGCCCTCGCGTTCCTTTCTCTGGCCGCCTGCTCGCCCAGCCTCAACTGGCGGGAGGTGCGGCCCGAGGGCACGGACCTGGTGCTGATGTTTCCCTGCAAGCCCGAGCAGCAGACCCGCGCCCTGGAGGCGCCCGGTGCGCCCACCACGGCTCGCATGGGCCTGGCCCGCTGCGAGGCGGCGGAACTGGGCTTCAGCCTGTCATGGTCCGACGTGCCGGCCCCGGCCCAGCTGACGCCCTCGCTCAAGCAGATGCGCGAAGCCGTGGTGGCCGGGTTGAAGCTGCCGGTGGCCGAGTCTGAAGCCCTGCAACTGGCAGGCATGACGCCCAGCCCCGAGGCGCTGGTTCTGGCCCTCGGTCAGCCCGGAGCCAAGGGTTCGCACGGCCGCGTCGCGGTGTTCGCGCGGGGCTTGCGGGTCTACCAGCTGATGATGCTGGGGCCGCGCGAGGACCGCCCGGCCTGGGAGGGTTTTCTGGGCTCGCTGCAGTTGGTCGAACGCCAGGCTCGATAATCCGGCGCATGACCCACCTGCTCCTGATCGCCCATGCACCGCTGGCCTCGGCCCTGCGGGATGTGGCCCAGCACACCTTCCCGAGCTGCGCGCCGCAGCTGACCGTGCTGGACGTCGAGCCGCAGATGTCGGCCGACGACGTGGAGCGCAGCGCCCGGGCCCTGCTGGCCGTTGCTGGGGCCGAGGACGTGCTGGTGCTGACCGACGTCTTCGGCGCCACACCCAGCAATGCCGCCCAGCGCCTGCTCGGCGAGCATGTACGCATGGTCAGCGGCGTCAACGTGCCCATGCTGTGGCGCACGCTTTGCTATGCGGCCGAGCCGCTGGAGGCGCTGGCCCAGCGCGCCATCGAGGGCGGCGGCCGCGGCATCGCCCCGGTGGCGCCCATCGTTCCGGAAACCCCCTGAAGTCACTGAGGAAGCCTGACTGCCGATGATCAAAACCACGCTCACCATCAGCAACAAGCTGGGCCTGCATGCCCGCGCCTCGGCCAAGCTGACCAAGCTGGCCAGCAGTTTTCAGTGCGAAGTTTTCATGAGCCGCGGCACGCGCCGCGTCAATGCCAAGAGCATCATGGGCGTGATGATGCTGGCCGCCGGCCTCGGCTCCCAGGTCGAGCTGGAAACCGAAGGCCCGGACGAGCAGGCCGCGCAGGACCAGATCACGGCCTTGGTGAACGACAAGTTCGGCGAAGGTCAGTAAACCGCCCTTTGTGAAAGTCAGTGATCTGACCCTTGGCGAAGGGTAGCAAGCCCTCCTCCTCGAATCACTCGCCGAGGAAGTGCCGGCGATAGCGGGCCGGCAGCTCGGAGATGCGCATCATCAGCGGCAGGTCGGCCGTGTTGAAGTCCGGATCCCAGGCCGGTGCGCCCAGCACCCGCGCGCCGCAGCGCAGATAGCCCTTGATCAGCGGCGGCGGATCGGCATCCAGGCTCTGGTCCAGCTCGTTCACCGGCAGGGCCAGGCGAGGCAGGACCTGCCATTCGGGCGCGGCCAGGTGGCTTTGCGACAAGCGCTTCCACAGGCTCGCCGCGTAGTGGCCGCCATCGCGCATGCTGACGCTGGCGCAGCCGATCATGGTGTCCAGGTCATTGCGCTGCATGAATTCACCCAGCGCGGCCCACAAGGTCATGATGACGCCGCCCGCCCGGTGATCCGGATGCACGCAGGAGCGGCCCAGCTCGACCATGCGCGAGCGCAGCGGCGCCAGCGGCGACAAATCGAATTCGGTCTCGCTGTAGAGCCCGCCAGCCCGGCGGGCCGCATCGGGTGTCAGCACGCGGTAGGTGCCAATCACCATGCCCGGGCGGCCGTTGGCCTCTACCGTGCGGACCAGCAGGTGCTCGCAGAAGGCGTCGAAGCGGTCCACGTCGAAGCCGGCCGGCGTGCCAGGCGGCGGCGACAGCTGGGCCCCCATCTCGCCGACGAAGACCTGGTAGCGCAGCGCCTGCGCCTGGCTCAGGTCTTCCTGGGTACGGGCCCAGGCCACATCAAGCCGAGGCGCTGCAGCAGTTTGCGGCATCGCTGCTGGAAGTGACCTCCGGTCCGCGCTGTTCAGCTCGGCAAAGGGCAGGGTGGGCAGGGGCAGATCTCGCATGGCAGGCCTGTTGGTGGCTGAGATGGCGTCATGCTCGGTGTGCGCAGTGACGAGCTTGTGACCAGCCAGTGACGCGGCGGTGACGCCCCGCGCTGCTACATTCGCCGCATGAGCTTTCAGGTCTTCGGCATTCCGGTTTCTCGCGGCGTGGCCATCGGCCGGGCCGTGCTCGTGGCGTCCAGCCGCCTCGATGTGGCGCATTACTTCATCGATGAAGCCGGCGTAGAAGCCGAGATCGCCCGCTGCCTGCGCGCCCGCGACGAGGTGGCACGCGAACTGTCTGCACTGAAGACGGACCTGCCCGAGGACGCACCCCATGAGTTGGCGGCCCTGCTGGACGTCCATCTGATGCTGCTGCACGACGAAGCGCTGACCGGCGCCACCAAGCAGTGGATCGTCGAGCGCCACTACAACGCCGAATGGGCGCTTTCGGCCCAACTCGAGGTGCTGGCCCGCCAGTTCGACGAGATGGAGGACGACTACCTGCGTGAGCGCAAGGCCGACCTGGAACAGGTGGTCGAACGCATCCTCGATGCGCTGGCGGCGGAGCAGGGCGATGCGCCGCGCGGCGCCGCCAGCGTGACCCAGCGCGACTTCGCCGGTGAAGATCCGCTGCTGCTGGTGGCTGCCGACATCGCGCCGGCCGACATGCTGCAGTTCAAGCGTAGCGTCTTCCACGGCTTCATCACCGATATCGGCGGCAAGACTTCGCACACGGCCATCGTGGCCCGCAGCCTGGACATCCCGGCGGTCGTCGGCACCCGCGAAGCCAGCCGGCTGATACGCCAGGACGACTGGGTCATCATCGATGGTGATTCGGGCCTGGTCATCGTGGATCCCTCGCCTATCGTGCTGGAGGAATATCGCTTCCGTCAGCGCCAGAGCGAACTCGAACGGGCCAGGCTGGCGCGGCTGCGGCACACGCCGGCTGTGACCATGGATGGCGAGCGCATCGAGCTGCATGCCAATATCGAGCTGCCTGCCGATGCTGAGGCTGCTGTGACGGCTGGCGCCACTGGCGTCGGCCTGTTCCGCAGCGAGTTCCTGTTCATGAACCGGGACGGCGAACTGCCCAGCGAAGACGAACAATTCGAGGCCTACAAGGCCGCCGTCGAGGCGATGCGCGGCATGCCGGTGACCATTCGCACCGTAGATATAGGCGCCGACAAGCCGCTGGACCGCATGAGCGCCAATGAGCTGCGCCATGAGCATGTGCTCAACCCGGCCATGGGCCTGCGCGCCATCCGCTGGAGCCTGGCCGAGCCCAGCATGTTCCGTCAGCAGCTGCGCGCCATCTACCGCGCCAGTGCCTTCGGCAAGATCCGGCTGCTGATACCCATGGTGGCCCACCTCGGCGAGGTCCGGCAGATCCTGGAAGCGATCAAGCGGGTCCAGCAGCAGCTCAATGAATCAGGCCATGCGTATACCAAGGTGGACCTGGGCGTGATGATCGAGATCCCGGCGGCGGCCGTGATGCTGCCGCTACTGCTGAAGCATGTGGACTTCGTCTCCATAGGCACGAACGACCTGATCCAATACACCTTGGCCATTGACCGAGCTGACGAGGCGGTGGCTCATCTGTATGACCCCTGGCATCCTGCGGTGTTGCAGCTGATTGCCTCTTCGATTGCGCAGGCGCGCGCTGCTGGCAAGTCGGTCAGCGTCTGCGGCGAGATGGCCGGCGACCCGGCGTTTACCGATCTGCTGTTGGCCATGGGCTTGCGCAGCTTCTCCATGCACCCCGCGCAGATCCCATCCGTGAAGCAGCGCGTCCTGCGAGCGGACAGTGCCAAGCTGGCCGGTGTCCTGCCCGCCATCCTCGCTAGCGAGGACCCGCAAGAGACCGCGCGGCTGGCGCTCGGTGTTGGCTCGGCTGGAGCTGGAAGAACTTTTCACTGAGAACTTCTTCGGCACCCCAAAATCTTGTGCTACAGTCGTGGGCTTCGCTGCTGAGAGCGGCGCTTCAAGACGAAGCGCAAGTTCGGGCGGTGGAG
>NZ_JAGIXS010000003.1 GCF_030014915.1 Pelomonas sp. V22 | reverse complement strand
CTCCACCGCCCGAACTTGCGCTTCGTCTTGAAGCGCCGCTCTCAGCAGCGAAGCCCACGACTGTAGCACAAGATTTTTGGGTGCCAAAGAAGTTCTCAGTAAAAAGCTCTTCGGCCGAGCTGAACACGTGTCTGAGGGGTGCCTCTGCAGGCCCCCGTTGCCCCAAACGGATTTCGACCGTCGCTGGCCGACGGTCGGGAGCGCCCGGGCGCGACCACGCGCTTACAGACTTACAGACTTACAGACTTACAGACTTACAGACTTACAGACTTACAGACTTACAGACTTGCAGACTTGCAGCCCTACAACTACAGGCTCAAGGAGTGACGGATCCAAAATCTGTAGATCCACAGACGTGAAGATCCAAAAGCCTGCAGATTCATAGATCAACAGACTAGCGGCTCTCAGGCCTCCCACTGCGGCGTGCTTCTCAGCACCTCTTCCAGCGTGGTCTGTCCTTCCGCGATTTTCATGGCGCCGGCGAGGCGCAGCGGGCGCAGGCCTTCCTGCATGGCCTTGCGTCGCAGGGCACTGACGTCCGGGTTGGGGTGCAGCGTGGCCTTGACCGCTTCGCTGACCGTCAGCAGTTCATAGAGGCCGGCACGGCCGCGATAGCCGGTGTTGCGGCAGTCGAGGCAGCCCACCGGCTTGTAGGGCTTGACGCCACCATTCATGCGCCAATGCTTGAGCATCTCGTTCAGCGTGTCCCGCGTGACCGATGGATCTGGCTGCTTGCAACTCGGGCACAGCGTGCGGACCAGCCGCTGCGCCAGCACGCCAATGATGGTGGCGCTGATCAGATAGGGTGCCACGCCCAGGTCCGTCAGCCGTGTGATTGCGGCTGCGGCATCGTTGGTATGCAGGGTCGAGAAGACCAGATGCCCTGTCAGGGCCGCCTGGATGGCCATCTCCGCCGTGGCCAGGTCGCGGATTTCGCCGACCATGATGATGTCCGGATCCTGCCGCATCAGCGCGCGCAGCCCCTCGGCAAAGCCGAAGTCGAGTGCCGCCTGGGCCTGGGTCTGGTTGAAGGCCGGCTCGATCATCTCGATCGGGTCTTCGATGGTGCAGACATTGACCTCATCCGTCGCCAGGCGCTTCAGCGTCGAATAAAGCGTCGTGGTCTTGCCGCTGCCGGTAGGCCCGGTCACCAGGATGATGCCGTGGGCCTGGGTGACCAGCTTTTCCCAGCGCTCGGTGTCATGGCCTGAGAAACCCAGCATGCTCAGATCCTTGAGCGCCGTATCCGGATCGAAGATCCGCATCACCATTTTTTCGCCAAAGGCCGTGGGCAGCGTGGACAGGCGCATTTCGACCTCATCCCCGGCCGGGTTTCGCGTCTTGATGCGCCCGTCAAGCGGGCGCCGCCGCTCAACAACGTCCATGCGGCCCAGCAGCTTGATGCGCGAGGTCATCGCGCTCATCACAGCCGAGGGCAGTTGATAGACCGTGTGCAGCACGCCATCGATGCGGAAACGGATCACACCCATCTCGCGTCGCGGCTCCAGGTGGATGTCGCTGGCACGCTGATCAAAAGCGTATTGCCAGAGCCAGTCCACCACCTGCACGACGCCCTGGTCGTTCGCGTCCAGCGCCTTGTTGCTCTTGCCCAGTTCCACCAGCTGTTCGAAGCTGGCGACCTGGTTCGTCTCGCCGGCCTTGGCCGCAGCACGCACCGAGCGTGCCAGCGTGAAGAACTCGGTCGTGTAGCGCGCAATCTCCAGCGGATTGGCCACCACCAGCTTGATCTGCTTGCGGGTGTGCGATTCGATCTGCGCCATCCAGCTCGTGTCGAAAGGCTCGGCCGTTGCAACGGTCACATCGGTCAGACCCACTTGAACGGGCAGGCAGCGCCTGGCCTCGGCGTAGCTGACCGACATCACGTCAGCCACCCGGCCCACATCGACCTTCAGCGGATCGATGCGCAGGTAGGGCAGCTTGGCGCGCGCAGCCAGCCATTCAGTCAGCACCTCGACCTCCAGCGGCTTCCCAGGAGACTTGCGCACCAGGTTCGCATGGCCGAGCCGCACCAGCGGATGCAGGGAGCTGTCCCCGGCGGCAAAGCGCTGCTCGGTCTTCTGCGCCTGCTCAGCGTCGATGATCTCGTCCTCGACCAGCCAGCGCAGCAACTGGCGCCATTCGAGTCGGCCTTCGGGGCGCCCTTCTTGCCGGACATCCGGCTTGGCATCCGGGCGGGCTTCAGGCGCATGTGCGGCCGTCTTGGTCTTGGTGCTCATCGGCTAGTCAATCACGCAGCGGGTTGATGATGCTGAGGGGCAGCGGCCGCACGAGGCGCAACCACTTGCGCGCCGGCAGCTCGAACTGCGACTCGATATTAGCCGCACGCCGCTCCAATTCCTCCCGCTCCGGAACCCTCACCCCGCGAGCCGCCACCAGCACGGTATTGCCCTCCTTGGTCGGGGCCAGGCTCCAGACCTGGTCCGAGCCGAAGACCCGGGCAACCCGGCCGGCGCTCCGGGCAAAGCTGGCACTGCGGCCGAACAGGTTGACCGTCATCAGCCCGCCATCGGCCAGCACATTGCGGCAGCCGGTGTAGAAGTCCTCGTCGTCCAGCACCGGGCCTTCGGCTTCATGGTCGTAGAGGTCCACGTTCAGCACCTGGGCGCATTGGAGGTTCTCGTCCCGTTGCACCCAGTCGCCAGCATCCTCGTTCAGCACGGTCAGGCGCTTGTCGTCCTCGGGCAGGTGGAACCAGGCCCGGCAGGCCGCAATCACGCTGGGATTCAGCTCCACCGCCGTGGTCTGCATGCGCAGCACCTTGTGGCAGAAGCGAGTGATCGCCGCCGCCCCCAAGCCCAGTTGCACGGCATGGCCGCTGCGCACTTCGGCGCTATCGCGCCAGAGCATCCAGGCCATCATGCGCTGGATGTATTCCAGCTCCAGATGCTGGGGCTTGCGGATGCGCATCGCTCCCTGCACCCAGATCGAGTCGAGATGCAGAAAGCGCACACCATCAAATTCGCTGAGCGTCGCCGGCGCCCAGTCCTGCTGCTTTGTCTTTCGACTCATTGCTTGGCCACCCATTGCTGCACTTCGTTCAACATGCTGTCCAGCTGCGCCCGCTCGAGCAGGCGACCACGTGTCATCACGGCACGGATCTTCCGGGTAGCCGCGATGTCAGCCAGCGGGTCTGCATCCAGCACCACGATATCTGCGAGCTTGCCGGCCGCCAGTGCGCCGTAGTCGGCCTGCTTGTTGAGGAAGCGCGGGCCGCTGAGCACCGCCGTCCGCAAAGACTGCGCCGGTGTAAGTCCGTAACGCACATAGAGCCCCAGCTCGTCATGCAGGGCGATGCCGGGATAGTCGAACGAATTCAGGAAGCCAGCGTCGGTGCCGGCAATGATGGGCAGCCCCTCCTGCACCAGCATCGGCAGCAGGGCCGCCGCCTTCTCGAAATTCGCATGCCGATAGGCCACCGCCGCCGGCCCGTCCTGGGCCGCGCGCTGGACTCGCCAGTCATAGGTCTGGCGCAGCTTGGGGCCGATGTACTTCAGGTAGTCGTCCCGGCTGTGGTCTTCCTGGTCCAGGTAGGCGGTGATCCTGATCACTGACAAGGTCGGCACGACGGCCACTCCCTTGGCCGCCAGCGTTCGCACCGTGGCTCGCGCCCGGTCGGCGTCGTAGCTGGCCAGGCTGTGCTCGGCAGCGGCCCGGCCGGTGATCTGCCCGGCCGCCACCTGCACCGCCAGCTCGGCCTCGCGCGGCGAAGCACCGCGCAGCAAATAGGGCAGATGTTCGATCGTGCCCAGCCCGGCATCGGCCGCCTGCTCCAGCGTCACCGCCGCATGCAGATGCGCCGAGCTCGGCAGGCCGCGCGCCCTCGCCTGCTGCAAGGCTTCGAGATAGATAGGCGCAGTCATCGTGTTCTCGGTGATCTTCACGAAATCCACCTTGGCCGCCTGCAACCGGTCCAGCGCCGCGCCGACCTCGGCCGGCGTGCCCACCTCCAGCGTGCCTTTCCACAGCGGCTTGTAGCCCTCCAGCTTGGGGCCGGAGGCATAGAGCGTCGGGCCCAAAAGGCGGCGCGCGGCGATGTCGTCGCGCCACTGCAGCACGGTGTCACTCAGGTCGCCGGCGCAATCGCGCACCGTGGTGATGCCATGCGCCAGGTAGAGCGGCAGCAGGTGGCGGTTCTCCTCGATCAGCTCGGGCCCGCCGCCGAAGTGCACATGGCTGTCCCACAGCCCGGGGATCAGGTAGCGCCCTTTGAGGTGCAGCGTGCGCCGCGCCCGGTATTTGCCAAGCTGGCTGTCATCGACCACATCGACGATGCGCTCGCCCCGCACCAGCACGGCCTTGCCGCGCAGCAGACGGCCCTCGGCCACATCCACCACGGTCGCCGACCGCAGGACCAGATCGACCTCCACACGCGGCGCAGCAGCGCCAGCGCTCGCTGCCATCGCAGCCGCGAGCGCGGCCAGGACCCGCCCGAACCCATTCTTCTTCATCACAAGCCACCTTCTCCAGGCCTTCCCAGCGCCTGCCAGGAAGCAAGCTTGGCATCGTAGGCCATCGTGTAGGCCGGGCTGCTGGAAGGCAGGTTCACGATCCGCCAGGGCGCCTCACCCAAGGCCATCAATTGCCGCTGACCGATGCGCGCCGCCGTGCCGCCATTGAAGCCAATCGTCTGCAGCTGGGGCAGTTGCGAGAGCAGCCAGGCCAGATCGCTGGCGTGCGGGTCGCGGATGTTGCTGTCCAGGCTGCCCTCGCGCTCGGTTTCGCTGATCACGTCCCAGAGCGCAATGCCCTGCCGCCGCAGCGTGGCCAGGCGCTGCTCATAGGACAAGGTGACCAGGGGCAGGCCGAACACATCGCCCAGCAGGCGCCAGAACTGGTTGCGCGGATGGCCGTAGTACTGCTGAGCCTTCAGCGAGGCCAGGCCCGGAAAGCTGCCGAGCAAGAGCCAGCGCGCGCCCGCATCGAACTGCGGGGCCAGTCCTTGCCAACGTGGGAGCTGAATGGCGGCGGCGTCTTCGGCGATGATGGTTCTGTTTGATTTTTGATTCACGACCGCAGGGAGATTGATGATGATGAACACCGAAGCCATCTGGCAGTTCCTGAACACCCAGGGTGCCGCCTTCGGCCTCAAGGTCTTGACCGCCTTGGCCGCCTGGATTGTCGGCCGCTGGGTCATCAGCTTGACCGTGCGCCTGGTCGGCGCGGCGCTGGAACGCGGCCGCCGTGTCGATTCCACGCTGGCCACCTACCTGCGCTCCATTCTCACGGTGCTCTTGAACATCGTGCTGGTGATGGCGATCCTCGACATCTTCGGCATCCAGACCACCTCCTTCGCCGCCCTGCTCGCGGGTGCGGGCCTCGCCATCGGCACGGCCTGGGGCGGCCTGCTGACCCACTTCGCCGCGGGCGTCTTCATGCAGGTGCTGCGGCCGTTCAAGGTCGGGGACTTCGTGCAGGTGGGCGGTGTGGTCGGCACGGTCACCGAGATCGGCCTCTTCGGCACCACGGTCACCACGCCCGACAACGTGCAGACCATCGTCGGCAACAACAAGGTCTTCTCCGACACCATCCAGAACTTCTCGACCCTGCCGCACCGCCGCGTGGACTGCGTGGCCAAGGTCGCGAACAGCGTCGACCCGCTGGATGCCATCGCCCGCCTGCGCAGCGCCGTGGCAGCCATCGCGAATGTCAAGGCCACGCCGGCACCCGACATCGAGATCCTCAGCTTTACGCCCGAAGGCCCACTGCTGTGCGTGCGGCCCTATGCCCACACCGACCACTACTGGCAGGTCTATTTCGACACCCACAAGGCCGTGGTCGCCACCTTCGGCGCGGCCGGCTACCCGGTGCCGGAAACGCCGATCACGCCGCGCAATCGCTAAGACCAGGACTGAGGTTAGGGCTGAGGCAGCCGCGGCAGCGCCGCGCGCACATTGGCGCTCGTCACTGCCGCCGTCTGCGCCAGCGTCCAGCCCCGCAGCTCGGCCAGGCTCTGCGCAATGCGCGGCAGCTCGGCCGGCTCGTTGCGGGCCGTCTCGCCGGCGGCGCGCTGCTCGGCCGTCTTGTAGAGCCAGTGCGGCGGGATGTCGGGCGCATCGGTCTCCAGCACCAGCGCCTCTTCCGGCAACTCGGCCGCCAGCCGGCGGATCTGAAGCGAGCGGTCGAAGGTCAAGGTGCCGCCAAAACCCAGCTTGAAGCCAAGGTCGACAAAGGCCCTCGCCTGCTGATCGCTGCCATTGAACGCATGGGCAATGCCGCCCCGCACCGGGATGCGCCGCAGCCCGGCCAGCAGCTGATCGGCGCTGCGCCGCACATGCAGGATCACCGGCAGCTCGAAGCGGCGCGCCAGCTTCAGCTGCTCCAGATAGAAATGCTGCTGCAGCTCGGCATCAATACCCGGCACGAAGAAGTCCAGACCGATCTCGCCGACGGCGACCAGGCGCGGGTCGCCGTGGTGCTGCTCGAGTGTCTCGGCCAGCAGGCTCAGGTCTTGCTCGGCAGCGCGCATCACATACATGGGATGGATGCCCAGCGCATAGACGAAGTCCTGCTGCTGGGCCAGCACGCGCACCGCCTCGAAGTTCCCGGCCTCCACCGCCGGGATCACGATCTGCGTCACGCCCGCCGTGCGGGCCCGTGCGATCACGGCGGCACGGTCAGCGTCGAACTCGGCCGCATCGAGATGGCAGTGGCTGTCCGTCCACATGCCTTCACCCGCGCCTGGCTTCAGCGGAACACCACCGTGCGCCGGCCATTCATCAGCACGCGATGCTCCGCATGCCACTGGATGGCACGAGCCAGGGTCACGCACTCGGTGTCGCGGCCAATGGCCACCAGCTGATCGGGCGTCATGCTGTGGTCGATGCGGGCCACTTCCTGCTCGATGATCGGACCCTCGTCGAGGTCCGAGGTCACGTAGTGGGCGGTGGCGCCGATCAGCTTCACGCCACGTTCATGCGCCTGGTGGTACGGCCTGGCGCCCTTGAAGCTGGGCAGGAAGCTGTGGTGGATGTTGATGGCACGACCCGACAGGAACTCGCACATCTCGCCCGACAGGATCTGCATGTAGCGGGCCAGCACGACCAGGTCGATGCGGTTCTCCTCGATCACCTCGCGGATGCGGCGCTCCTGCGCAGCCTTCTGCTCGGGCGTGGCGCCGAGCAACGGGAAGTGATGGAAGGGAATGTTGTGCGAGGCCGCCAGTTGGTAGAACTCGCGGTGGTTCGACACAATGGCCGGGATCTCGATCGGCAGATGCCCGGTCTGCACCCGGAACAGCAGGTCGTTCAGGCAATGGCCCAGCTTGGAGACCAGCAGCAGCACGCGGGTCTTGGCCGCGCTGGCCACCAGGGTCCAGTCCATCTGCATCTGCGCGGCCAGCGGCGCGAAGGCCTGGCGCAGCGTCTCCAGCTCCAGCGGGGCGGCCGACTCGAACTCGATGCGCATGAAGAAGCGCTGGTGGTCGGCGTCGCCATGCTGGGCCGAGGTCAGGATGTTGCCGCCCTGGGCCAGCAGAAAGCCGGTGACCGCGTGGACGATGCCCGCGCGGTCCGGGCAGCTCAGCTTGAGGATGAATCGGGTACTGCTGCTCATGGTGGGTCCGAAGATTGGCTACTGCTGAACGCGCCCGCTGACCAGGCGCAGCTGCGCCTGGCATTGCGAAGCGAGGTGCTGATCATGCGTTACCAGCACGAAGGCTGTGCCCTGCTCACGCGCCGAGTCCAGCATCAGCTGGAACACGCCCTGGGCGGTCTCGCGGTCGAGGTTGCCGGTGGGCTCGTCGGCCAGCACACAGGCCGGCTTGGTCACGAGGGCGCGGGCAATCGCCACCCGCTGGCGCTCGCCGCCGGAGAGCTCGCCGGGCCTGTGCAGGGTACGGGCGCCCAGCCCCACGCGGGCCAGCATGGCAGCCGCCGCCTCGCGCGCCTCGGCCAGCGGTTGGCGGCGAATGCGCAGCGGCATGGCCACGTTGTCCAGCGCACTGAACTCCGGCAGCAGGTGATGGAACTGGTAGACGAAGCCCAGGTGCTGGTTGCGCCACTGGCCCAGCTCCGTCTCCTTCATCGGTGCCAGGTCTTGCCCCATCAGGTCGACGCGGCCGGCCGTCGGGCGGTCCAGGCCACCGAGCAGGTGCAGCAAGGTGGACTTGCCCGAGCCCGAGGCGCCGAGGATGGCCAGGGTCTGGCCCCGGCGCACGGCAATGTCCACGCCGCTGAGCACGGTCACGTCCAGCGTGCCGTCGTGGAAGCGGCGCTGCAGGCCGGTGCCCTGCAGGACGACGGTGTCGGCGATGGCTTCACTCATAGCGCAGGGCCTCGGCCGGTTGCACGCGGCTGGCGCGCCAGCTCGGATAAATCGTGGCCAGCAAGGCCAGCACCAGCGAGCCGACCGCGATGGGAATGATGTCGCCGCGCTGCGGATCGCTGGGCATGTAGCTGATGAAGTAAATGCTGCCCGGCAGGAAGCTGACGTTGAGCAGCCTTTCTATGGCCGGCACGATCACGTCGACGTTGTAGGCCACCAGCAGGCCCAGCAACACGCCGGCCAGCGTGCCGATGACCCCCGAGGCTGCGCCCTGCACCATGAAGATGCCCATGATGGAGCGCGGGCTGGCGCCCAGCGTGCGCAGGATGGCGATGTCGGCCTGCTTGTCGGTCACCGTCATCACCAGGGTCGAGACCAGATTGAAAGCGGCCACGGCCACGATCAGGGTAAGGATGATGCTCATCAGGCGCTTCTCGACCTGCACTGCATCGAACCAGGTGGCGTTGCTTCGGGTCCAATCGCGCACGATGACCTCAGGGCCGAGGCTCTGCATCAGCTCGCGAGCCACGCTGCGCGCCTCATGCACATCGCGCAGCTTCAGCTGTACGCCGGTGGCACCCTCGACGCGGAACAGCCGCGCCGCGTCGTCAATATGCGTCAGCACCAGGCCGTTGTCGTACTCGTAATGGCCGGAGCGGAAGGTGCCGACCAGGGTGAAGGTGCGAAAGCGCGGCATCACGCCGGCCGGCGTCACCTGGCCGCCGGGCGCCGCGATGGTGATCTTGTCCCCCTCGTAGACGCCCAGGCTGCGCGCCAGGTCGGCGCCGATGACGATGCCCCAGGCACCCGGCTGCAGTTTGGTCAGCACGCCGGTCTCGCGCAACTGGGCAGCCAGCGGCGTGACCGAAGGCTCATGCGCCGGATCGATGCCGCGCACCATCGCACCCTTCATCTCCTCGCCCCGCGCCACCAGGGCCTGACTGGCCACGAAGGGCGCCACGCCGACGACGGCCGGGTTCTCGCGCGCCTTGGCAGCCAGCGGCTGCCAATCGGCCATGCCGCCGCCGCGCGCGTCAACCAGCTCCACATGAGCGATCACCGACAGCATGCGGTCCCGCACATCGCGTTGGAAGCCGTTCATCACCGAGAGCACGATGATCAGGGCCGCCACGCCGAGGGCGATGCCCAGCACGGAGGCGGCTGAAATGAAGGAAATGAAGCGATTGCGGCGGCCGCCGCGACCGGCGCGGGTGTAGCGCCAGCCGATCTGCAACTCGTAGGGCCAATTCATGGGGCGCGATGCTAACCCAGGCCCCGGCCCGGGCCGGCTCTCACTCGCCTTCGGGCTTGACCCTGAATTCGAGATCGCGGTTGAACCAGCGGGTCGGGCTGCTGGGATCGTAGTTGCCCTGCTGCATGCCCACCAGGTCGTAGTTGTTGATCAAGGCATCGATGAACAGCGAACTCTTGTTGAGAGGCTGGCCTGTGCGCTGCTCGACGGCCACGTAGTCCGGCTCGCTCTCGAACTGCGCATGCTTGACCCGGCGCTCGTCGAACAACGGCTTGACCGTCTGCAGGATGGAGAAGTCGTAGCCCTCGGCATCCGAGATGTAGGTATCGATCTCGGTGATGCCATGCTGGCTCAGGAAATTTGCCAGATTGATGCCCTGCACCGTGATCACCTCCTTGGTGAACACCTGGTTCTTGGGCCCGTTGTTGCGGTAGCCGTCGGACACCTCGCACAGCGAGGACGACTGCATGTTGTCGTGGTCGCCCTCCATCTTGGAGACATAGAAGCTCACCGGCCCTTCATTGACGCACACCGCCGCATTGATGATGTGGACGCTGGGGAACGGCCGGTAGCGCTCCTGCAGGCGGCCGGCCAGCAGCGGGATGGGCTCGAAGCCGTAGCAGACGTCGAAGTCCTTGAAGATCTTGTCGAAGCTGCCGCCCTGATTGAGGCCTATATAGATCAACACCTTTGCCATCGCGTACCTTCCCGACAGAGTGATCACCACAAGGGCCTGACCTTAAGCCACCCACCGGGCCGCGATGGGCCGATATGGGCGGCCTTGGTTGCGCAAATCGTCAGCCAGGGCCGGTCAATGCGCCTCGTCCCAGTTCGAGCCCACGCCCACCTCGGCCAGCAGCGGCACCTTCAGGCTGGCCACGCCCGCCATCAGCTTGGGCACCTCGGTCTTGATCCAGTCCAGCTCGGCTTCGGGCACCTCGAACACCAATTCGTCATGCACCTGCATGATGATGCGGGTCGCCTTGCCTGCGTCGTCCAGTGCCTTCTGCACCGCCACCATGGCCAGCTTGATCAGGTCGGCCGCCGTGCCCTGCATGGGCGCATTGATGGCCTGCCGCTCGGCGCCGGCCTTGCGCGGGCCGTTGCCGCCCTTGATCTCTGGCAGCGTGATACGGCGGCCGAACAGCGTCTCCACATAGCCCAGTTCGGCGGCGCGGGTCTTGGTCTCGTCCATGTAGCGCTTCACCCCGGCAAAGCGGGCGAAGTAGCGGTCGATGTAGTCCTTGGCTGCCTTGGTCTCGATGCCGAGGCTGGAAGCAAGACCGAAGGCGCCCATGCCGTAGATCAGGCCGAAGTTGATGGTCTTGGCATAGCGGCGCTGCTCCGATGTGACCTCAGCCACCGGCGTGCCGAACACCTCGGAGGCCGTGGCCTTGTGCACGTCGATGCCTTCGCCGAAGGCTTTCAGCAGGCCCGGGTCTTCGCTGATGTGGGCCATCAGGCGCAGCTCGATTTGCGAATAGTCGGCGCTGACGATGTGGTGCCCGGCCGGCGCCACAAAGGCCTCGCGCACGCGGCGGCCCTCGGCCGTGCGGATGGGGATGTTCTGCAGATTGGGGTCGGTGCTGGCCAGGCGACCGGTCACGGCCACGGCCTGCGAGTAGTTGGTATGGACGCGGCCGGTCTCGGGGTTGACCTGCAGCGGCAGCTTGTCGGTGTAGGTGCTCTTCAGCTTGGCCAGGCCCCGGTACTCGAGGATCTTGGCTGGCAGCGGATAGTCCTCGGCCAGCTTGTCCAGCACTTCTTCGTCAGTGGACGGCGCGCCGGTCGCGGTCTTCTTGACCACCGGCAGGCCGAGCTTGTTGAAGAGGATCTCGCCGATCTGCTTGGGGCTGCCCATGTTGAAGGGCTGTCCAGCGATCTCGTAGGCCTCCTGCTCGATCTTCACCAGGCGCTGGGCCAGCTCATGGCTTTGCGCCTGCAGGCGGCTTGCGTCGATCAGCACACCGTTGCGCTCGATGCGCATCAGCAGCTTGGAGGCCGGCATCTCGATCTGCTCGTAGACGAACTTGAGGCCGGCATGGGTTTCGATCTCGGGATAGAGCTTGTCGTGAACGCCGAGACACATCTCGGAGTCTTCACAGCTGTACTCGCTGGCCTTGGCCACGTCGACCTGGGCAAACGGGATCTGGTGCACGCCCTTGCCGCAGAGGTCTTCGTAGCTGAGGCCGTGGCGGCCCAGGTGGCGGTCGGCCAGGGCCTCGAGGCCATGGGTCTTGTGGGCCTCCAGCACATAGCTCTCGAGCATGGTGTCGTGGCGGTAGCCCTGCACCGTGATGCCATGGTTGGCGAACACATGGGTGTCGTATTTGATGTTCTGGCCGAGCTTGGCCTTGCTCTCGTCTTCCAGCCAGGGCTTGAGCTTGGCCAGCACCTCGTCCAACGGCAGCTGGACTGGTGCGTCGGGGCCGGCGTGGCGCAAGGGGATGTAGGCGGCCTCGCCGACCTGGTCGCTGAAGCTGATGCCGACGATGCGGGCACGCATCGGATCGAGCGAGTCAGTCTCGGTGTCGAGGCCGGTCAGCGGCGCGGCATTGATGCGGGCGAGCCACTTGTCGAACATGGCCCAGTCCAGCACCGTGTCGTAGCGCTTGTTGACGTCTGCAGCCTGCGGCGCATCGGCAAACATGTCTGCCGTCTGCGGCGCAGCGGCCTTGGGCGCAGCAGCGGCGGGCGTCTCGCCCGTCAGCTCCTTCAGCCAGGTCTTGAAGCCATTGCGGCTGTAGAAGTCCTTGAGACCGGCCTCGTCCACCGGCTGCAGCGCCAGCTGCTCCAGCGCAGGCCAGCCCGGCACATGGGCGCTGAGATCGCAGTCGCAGACGATGGTCACCAGCTTGCGGCCCATGGGCAGCCAGTCCAGCGCCTTGCGCAGGTTCTCGCCGGCCACGCCCTTGATCTGGTCGGCATTGGCCACCACGCCGTCCAGCGAGCCGTGCTCGGCAATCCACTTGGCAGCGGTCTTGGGGCCGACCTTCTCGACGCCGGGCACGTTGTCCACGGTGTCGCCCATCAGGGTCAGGTAGTCGATGATGCGGTCCGGCGGCACGCCGAACTTCTCCAGCACGCCAGCCTCGTCCAGCCGCTCCGGAGGCCGGGCCATGGTGTTGATCAGGCTGACGTCGGGCGTCACCAGCTGGGCCATGTCCTTGTCGCCGGTGGCGACGACCACGCGGTGGCCGCTGGCCGCGCCCACGCGGGCCAGGGTGCCGATGGCGTCGTCGGCTTCGATGCCGGGCACGACCAGCACCGGCCAGCCCAGCAGCTTCACCACCTCGTGGATGGGCTCGATCTGCTCGCGCAGCGCATCGGGCATCGGTGCGCGCTGGGCCTTGTAGGCGGGGTACCACTCGTCGCGGAAGGTCGGGCCCTTGGCGTCGAAGACGCAGGCCGCGTGCTCGGCCCCGATGTCATCACGCAGCTTCTTCATCATCGCCACCATGCCGTGCACGGCGCCGGTGGCCTGGCCATCCGGCCCCCGCAGGTCGGGCAGGGCATGGAAGGCGCGGTAAAGGAAGCTGGAACCGTCGACCAGCAGCAGGATGGGTTTGTCGCTCATGGCCGCGATTGTCATGCACTGAAGTCGTGCCCGGGCCGCGCTTAGAATCAGTTCATGCCTCAGCACCACCACCGACTGCTCCGCTTGCTGTCCCTGCCCCTGCTGGCATTGGCAGCGCATGCCGCCCAGGCGGCTGACGCACCGAGCACGCCCGCTGCAGCGACGACGCAGCCAGCCCTGATCACGCCGCCCGAACCCAAGGTCGAGCGCATCGTGCTGGAGGACGACAGCACCCGCATCGAGGAGCTGAAGGTCCGCGGCCAGACCCAGACGGCCAAGGTCACGCCCAAGGACAGCAAGCTGCCGTCCTACGAAATCATTCTTCCCGACGGCAGCCGCGACATGTCCTCCGGCTCCACCACGCGCGGCGCCGCCGGCAAGCGCGTCTGGAAGTTGTTCAGCTTCTGAACCCTGGCGTGCGGCCCCGGGCCGCGAGCCCACCTCACGACCCCATGGCTGTTTTCACCGAAGTCACCCACGAGCAGGCGCAGGCCCTCGTGAGCCGCCTGAACCTGGGCCAGCTGCAGCAGTTGCGCGGCATCACGGCCGGCATCGAGAACAGCAATTTCTTCCTGACCACCGACCGCGGCGAGTACGTGCTGACGCTGTTCGAGCGCCTCGGCTTCGAGCAACTGCCCTTCTACCTGCGGCTGATGCAACACCTGGCGCGGCGCGGTATTCAAGTCCCTGATCCGCAGGCCGATGCCAGCGGCGAGATCCTGCATGCGCTCAACGGCAAGCCGGCCGCCGTGGTCAACCGCCTGCGTGGTGGCCATCAGCTGGCACCCGACGTCTTCCATTGCGAGCAGGTCGGCGCCGAACTGGCGCGCATGCACCTGGCCGCGCAGGACTTCGAGCTGCACCAGCCCAATCTGCGTGCCCTGCCCTGGTGGACCGAGACGGTGCCGGTGGTGCTGCCGCATCTGGACTCGGCGCAAGCGGCGCTGCTGTCCGAAGAACTCGCCTTCCAGCAGCAGCTGGCCGCCTCGGCCGGCTATGCCGAGCTGCCGCGCGGCCCCATCCACGCTGACCTGTTCCGCGACAACGTGATGTTCGAGGGCCTGCCCGGCCGCGAGAAGCTCAGCGGCTTCTTCGACTTCTATTTCGCCGGCGTCGACAGCTGGCTGTTCGACATCGCCGTCTGCCTGAACGACTGGTGCATCGACCTCGCCAGCGGCCGGCTCGACGAGCAACGCGCCCAGGCCTTCGTCGATGCCTACGAGGACGTGCGCCCCTTGAGCGGTACCGAGCACCGCCTGCTGCCGGCCCTGCTGCGCGCCGCTGCCCTGCGCTTCTGGATCTCGCGGCTGTGGGACTTCTATCTGCCCCGCGACGCCAGCCTGCTCAAGCCGCATGACCCGACGCATTTCGAGCGCGTGCTGCGCGAGCGCATCGCGGCGCCCTGGCATGCCGTGAAGGAAGCTGCATGAGCGCCAACATGATGCTGCACCTGCAGACGGTGCCGGCCCGCAACGGCCTCCTGTGGATACGTCACGCCTTCAAGGTCTGGCAGCGCAAGCCGCTGGCCTTGACCGGCCTGTATTCCTTCAGCTTTTTCATGGTGCTGCTGTGCTCGCAGCTGCCGCTGATCGGTGCGCCGCTGGCGGCGGCGGCCATGCCGCTGTTGTCTCTCGGCTTCATGCTGGCCACCCACCTGGTGCTGCAAAACCAGACGCCCACGGTGGCCGTGTTCGCCGCGCCGCTCAAGCTCACCCAGCAGCGGCGCCAGGCGCAGCTGGTCCTGTGCGCGGCCTATGCCGTTTGCCTGATGTTGATCTGGGGGCTGCTGACCTGGGCCTATGGCGACACCTTCCGCGCCACCAGCGAGGCGCTGAGCAAGGAGTTTGCACGCGAGACGCCGAACGCCGAGGTCATCAACAGCATCATGCTGGCGCCCGACAACCTGCGTGCCACCGGCTGGCAGCTGTTCAGCGTGGCCCTGCTGTCCGTGCCTTTCTGGCATGCGCCGGCGCTGGTGCACTGGGGAGGCCAGGGTGCCATGCAGGCGCTGTTCTCGAGCACGCTCGGCCTGTGGCGCAACCGCGGCGCCTTCCTGCTGAACGCGCTGGCCTGGCTCGGCCTGCTGCTGGCGCTGGGCATCGTGCTGTCGCTGCTCTCGCTGCTGCTGGGCCCGCTGATCCTGCTGGCCTTCGGCGCGCTGATGCTGATACTGCCGACGCTGTTCTATGCCTCGCTGTACTTCACCTTCATCGATTGCTTCATGTTCGGCGCGCCGCGCGACCTGCTGAGCAAGCCCTAGCGTCATCGCGTCCAAGCACAAAACGGCCCCGGCAATCCCGGGGCCGTTTTGCTTTGCACGCCACGTCTTCACGCTGTTGACACACCCGCTGCCTACATTGCGGCCGCAGCGCGACGGCTCCCTTGCCGCCGCTCCTGACAACGACAGCTGTGGAGTGAATCTCGAATGTCCCAAGCCCAACACCCGACCCGCCGCCAGGCCCTCAAGCTTTTCGGCACGCCCTTGATGCTGCCGATCAGCGGCCTGGGCGCCGGCCTCGGTCTGACCGCCTGCGGCGGCGGTGACGACGCCCCCGCCATCACCTTCACCTCGGCCAGCTTCGCCGCCATGGCCGCCCCGAGCCTCGCCGACCCGGCTGCCATGGCCAAGACGGCCGTGGCCTCCAGCCTGGACGTGGTGCTGAGCGACGGCAGCAAGCAGAGCTTCAAGCTGGCCTACCAGCCCTTCTTCATGACCGGCGACCTGGTGCCGGACGGCAAGGGCGGCACCATCCTGGCCGGCGGCTATGTGGACATCAACAACAAGCCCATCCTCGACACCACGGTGGCCGGCAAAGAGCGCCAGTTCTTCTCCGATTCGCCGGACGGCACTTCGCTGCTGTCGGTGGCCAACCCCACGGTCAGCGGCATCAAGGGCAAGGCCGTGTTCGCCGTCGTGCAGTTCGAATACACGACCTGGGCCCAGGACGGCAAGACCGACATGTACGGCAAGCTGCCCTCGCCCATCGCCGTGCTGACGCTGGACCAGGACCAGACGACCGGCAAGCTCTCGCTGGTCAAGTACCACAACGTCGACACCTCGGCCGCCCATGGCCTGTGGATCACCTGCGGCTCCAGCCTCTCGCCCTGGGGCACCCACCTCTCGAGCGAAGAGTACGAGCCGGACGCCTTCACCATCGCCAGCAACACGATGTTCAAGGCCTACAGCAAGAACACTTTCGGCGACGAGACCAAGGCCAACCCCTATCACTACGGCCACATGCCCGAGGTGACGGTCAACCCCGATGGCACGGGCACCTTGAAGAAGCACTACTGCCTGGGCCGCATCTCGCATGAGCTGATCCAGGTGATGCCGGACAATCGCACGGCGCTGATGGGCGACGACGCCACCAACGGCGGCCTGTTCATGTTCGTGGCCGACAAGGAGAAGGACCTGTCCTCGGGCAGCCTCTACATCGCCAAGTTCGGTGCCGGCTTCTCGATCGACCCGGCAGCCGCCGGCGCGCCGGTCACCTGGATCAAGATGGGCTCGGCCACCAGCGCCGAGATCGAGGCCCTGGCCAACACGCTGAAGCCGACCGACATCATGGACGTGCAGACCGTCGATCCCAAGGACGCGAGCTACACGAAGATCTACTTCGGCGGCAAGGTCCAGTGGATCAAGGTCAAGGCCGGCATGGAGAAGGCCGCGGCCTTCCTTGAGTCGCACCGCTACGCGGCCCTGGTCGGCGGCACCATGGCCTTCACCAAGATGGAAGGCACGACGGTCAACGCCAAGGACAAGATCGCCTACTCCGCCCTGCAGAACATGCAGAGCTCCATGGTGCGCGGCAATGCCGCCTGGAACGAGGCCTACGGCATCACGCTGGAGAAGGCGCTGAACGCCGGCGGCGTGCTGGCCCACACGCTGTCCAGCGGTCAGAAGGACACGGCAGGCGCCGCCATCAACAGCGAATGGGTGGTCACGCAGACCAAGACCCTGCTGGTCGGCGAGGACATCGCGGCTGACGCGCTCGGCAACCTGGCCAACCCCGACAAGATCGGCGCGCCCGACAACCTGAAGTTCTCGGAGAAGCTGCGCACCCTCTTCATCGGCGAGGACAGCAGCTACCACGTCAACAACTTCGTCTGGGCCTACAACGTCGACACCAAGGTGCTCTCACGCTTGGTCTCGATGCCCTCGGGTGCTGAAGCGACGGGCCTCGGCGTGGTCGACGACCTGAATGGCTGGACCTACATCACCAGCAACTTCCAGCATCCGGGCGACTGGAGCGCCAGCCTGCACAGCAAGGTGCAGGCCACGCTGGACCCGCTGGTGCGCGCCAACTACAAGGACCGCTTCGGTGCCGCCGTCGGCTACCTGACCAGCGAAGCCACCAGCGTGAAGCTGAACAAGCTCTGAGCGGGGACGGCCGCCGCACCATGAGCCTGCCCTGGTTGGGTTTGAGCAAGGACGGCGCCTTCCTCCCCGGAGCCGAGGCACGAGGTCTGCTCTGCACGGCGCAGGGCAGCCTCGTCGAGCGCAGGGCCGCCCCCCGGCCCTGCCCGCTCGAGGCCGAGCAGGAGATTTATGCGCTGGGCCTCGCGATCGCCGAGTTTCGGCGCGATGCCAGCGGCGCGCTGGATCCGGTGGCGGATTCGCGGCTCAGCCGCCGCCTCAGCGCTGCCACCGTGATCGACTTCAGCGGCCCGGCACGCGCCTCGGCCCTGCTGGCCACCAAGTTCTCGGGCCTGGGTTCGCGCACGCGCGGCACCTGGGTCGGCAGCGAACTGATCGTCACGCCCTGGGGCACCAGCCTGCACGGTGAGGGCGACTTCCTGCCCCTGCTCGCCCGCAACAGCGAGGGTCTGCTGCGCCACGGCAGCAAGGCCCTGGCCGGGCTGCAGCGCTACGGTCTGAATGCGGGCCAGCAGAGCGCCTGCCGGTGGGACGAGGCGGGCCCGCAGGACCTGTTCGCGCGCTGGAACGCGGCCGTCACCGGCCCCACGGCGGCGCACGACTACCGCAACATCGCCAACAGCTTCGGCTGGGTGGTCGAGGTCGACCCCTTCAACCCGGACTCGGTGCCGGCCAAGCGCACGGCCCTCGGCCGGCTCAAGCAGGCCGGACTCTGGATGGCACCGGCAGAGCCAGGCCAGCCCATCGTCCTCTTGATGCGAGACGCCGATGACGAGGAGACGCGCTACCGCTACGTCTCACGCGCGCTGTGGAACCCGCTTGACGCCGGCAAGGGCCTCGCGGCCGGCGCCAAGTACCTGGACGAGGGCCATCTGCAGCTGGCCCTTCGAGAAGGCGACGGCGACCTGCAATGGCACACGCTGCGCCACGGCCAGCGCGGGCTGGACATGGCCAACG
The DNA here is from genome assembly GCF_030014915.1 of Pelomonas sp. V22. Lineage (GTDB taxonomy): Bacteria > Pseudomonadota > Gammaproteobacteria > Burkholderiales > Burkholderiaceae_C > JAUASW01. Next base: position 412,430 of record NZ_JAGIXS010000003.1, on the reverse strand, counting down.
CCGACTACGCCTTCACCAACCAGGCGGACGTGCTGATCAACGCCCGCCTGGCGGCCGACCAGTTGGTCCGCTTTGCCGCAAGCGGCAAGCCTCAGCGCGAGCCGCCCAGCAGGTCCGTCAGCGCATCGGTCTGGGCCTCGCGGTAGGCCGCGCACAGCTCGATGCGCGACACCGCCTTGGCCAGCACGGCCGGGCCGGCATCCAGCTGCGCGGCCGCCGGGCCGAACTGGCGCTGCAGGCGTTTCGCCTGCTCGGCGCTGCAACCACCACCCAACAGCTCGGGCAGATTGGCCTCGGCCACCTTGGTCATGCGCTTGCGCAAGGCCGTGTCATGCTCGGCGACGAAGTCCAGCGCGCTCTGCGCCAGCAGCGGATCGCGGACCTGGCGGCCGAGGATGGGCGCCATGGTTTCGCGGCTGTCCAGCTTGGCGTCGAGCAGGAGGCCGCGTGCCCGCGCTGCGAGGGCCGGCTCGCCGAAGGCGCCGAGCGCTCCGAGCAACTGGCCACGCAGGCGGCGGTCGGGCGTAGCGCGGGCCAGGCCCAGCATGGCATCGAACAGCGAGGCATCGCCGCCCAGCGCCGCCGAGCGCAGGATGGCAGCGCGCAGGCCCGGGTCCATCAGCTCGTCATGCGCCTGGCCATCTCGCTGGGCGGCGGCCAGCCAGGCCTGGGTGTAGAGCAAGGCCTGCTCGCGCAGCACCGGATCGCGGCCGCTGTCGGCCATGAAAGGCAGCAGGGCCTCGCGCAGGAGGCGGCGGTCTTCATCGTCCTTGGCGCCGACCTGCCAGCCCAGCTCGCGCGCCAGAGCGCCGAAATGGCGCTGCAGCAGGGCCGCATAGGCCTCGCGCTGCGCGACCGGGACCATGGGTTCCAGGCCGGCCAGGGTTTCCAGCGCGGCCTCGCGCAGCTCGCGGCGCGGGTCAGCGGCCAGTGCGGCCACCAGCGGCATCAGGCTGCCGAGCCTCTGCTCGCCGCTCTGCGTCAGCGCGCGCTGATCGTCCAGCAGCGACAGCAGTTCGCCCACGCTGTAGTGGCTGGGCTGAATCAGGGCCGCGTCCAGCTTCGAACGGTAGTAGCCGCTGCCGCCGGCATTGGGTTGAAGCCAGGCCGGGCAGCTGGCGTCGGGCAGGGTCAGCGTCTCGCTCTGCGCCTTCAAGAGATGCCGGCTCACGCCGGCCGGGCTGCGCAGCACCACCGGCACCAGCCAGCGGCTCTCGGGCAGTGCCGCCACGCCGAGCGGGCGGTAGCGAGATTGCGTGAGGCGCACGCGCGGTGCTGCGCCGGCCTCGCACTGCAGCTCGAAGCGCACGACCGGGATACCCGGCTGGTCGATGAAGCTGGAGAACGCGGCCTGCAGGTCCGGGTCGCCATCGGCCAAGGCCTCGACGAACTGGGTGCCGACGGCACTTCCGCCGGCATGGCGCTTGATATAGCGGCGCACCCCCGCCTGCATGCGGTCCTCACCCAGCCACGACTCGAACATCGAGAGCACGGCCTGGCCCTTGGAATAGGTGATTTCGTCGAAGGCCGTGCCCAGGTCTTCGTTGGTGTTCACTGGCTGGTGCACGCGGCGTGCCGTCGGCAGGCGGTCGCCGGCCATCGCCGCCTGGCGCGCGTTCAGGGCGTTGAGCTCCCAGCGCCATTCGGGATGCAGCTGGGCGGTGATCTTGTCGCCCATCCAGGAGGCAAAGCTCTCGTTCAGCCAGAGGTCGTCCCACCAGGCCATGGTCACGTGGTTGCCGAACCATTGGTGCGCAATCTCGTGGGCGGCTGTGGAGGTGTAGTCCCGCTGCAGGGCCAGCGTCTCGCGGCCGGCAGGCGCCAGGATGACCTTGGAGGCGTAGGTGATGAGGCCGGGGTTCTCCATCGCGCCGAAGTTCTCGGCCAGCGGGATCACCAGGCTGTCCAGCTTGCTGAACGGGTGCGGCATGCCGAACCAGCTCTCCAGCTTCTGCAGCACGGCGGGCGTCGCGGCAGCCGCATAGCTGGCCTCATCGGCACGGCCGCGCGGCGTCAGATAGCGCAGCGGCGTGTTGCCCGCCATGCCGCCGTCCTTGATGGCGAACGGCCCTACGGCAAAGGCCAGCAGATAGCTGGGCAGCGGCGGCGTGGTCTTGAACTCCAACCGCTTCCAGCCCTTGCCAGCGGCACTCTCGCGCTGCACCGGCTCGTTGGCCACGGCCACCTGCCTGGCGGGCACGGTGAGGCTCAGGGTCCAGGGCACCTTCCAGCCCGGCTCGTCGAACACCGGGAAGGCCATGCGCGCGCCCAGGTCCTCGAACTGCGTGACCGCATACCAGTCGCCGCCCTCGCGCTGGCGGAACAGGCCCAGCGTGTCCTGCTCGCTGATCACGCCCGTGAAGCGCAGGCGCAAGCTGCCGCGGCCGGCGGGCAGCGGCTTTGCGAAATTGAGGTGGACGCTGTCGGCATCGGCTGCCGTGGCCTTGCCCGTCAGCGCGGCGCGGCTGCCCTCGACCCGGTACTCGACCGCGCTGATGCGCAGGTCCTTGGCATGCAGACGCAATTGCTTGAGGCCGCCCTGCAGCTCCAGCGAGATCTCCACCGTGCCGCTGTGGCGCGGCTGTGCGGGGTCGACCTTCAGGTCCAGCTTGTAGGCCAGCGGCCGGGCCGCATCGCCGAGGCGCATCGGCAGCGCCGTCGTCGCCTGCGCCAGGCCCACCAGGGCGAGGCTCAGGGCCAGTGTTGTCAGAACTCTCCTCATCAATCCCTCGTCTCTCGCTCTTTGGAGTTATTCAATGGGCGTCAGCTTGGCGACCGACAGTGCCAGCCACTTCGTGCCATGCCGGCCGAAATTGACCTGGGCACGGGCATCGGCGCCGCTGCCTTCCAGCGTCAAGAGCACGCCTTCGCCGAACTTGTTGTGGAACACCGGCTTGCCCACGCGCAGGCCACCATGCTCCTCGTCCACCTTCTTGACCATGGCGGCCGGCACCGGCGCCGCCACATAGGCCGGCCGCTCGGCGTACTTGCCGGCGCCCACCATGGACTTGAGGCCGGAGCCGCGCTGCCAGGCGTCCTGGTAGTCGCGCGCAAAGCCGGAGCCGAAGCCCTGGTTGCGCGGCGTCAGCCACTTCAGGGCAGCCTCGGGCAGTTCGTCGAAGAAGCGGCTCTTGATGTTGTAGCGGGTCTGGCCGTGCAGCATGCGGGTCTGGCTGAAGCAGAGGTAGAGCCGCTGCCGGGCCCGCGTGATCGCCACGTACATCAGGCGGCGCTCTTCTTCGAGCCCGTCGCCGTCCGACAGCGAGTTCTCGTGCGGGAACAAGCCCTCTTCCAGGCCGGTGATGAAGACCGCATCGAACTCCAGGCCCTTGGCCGAGTGCACGGTCATCAGCTGCACGGCGTCCTGGCCGGCCTGCGCCTGGTTGTCGCCGGCCTCCAGCGAGGCGTGCGTGAGGAAGGCGGCCAGCGGCGACATGATCTCGCCGGTCTCGGCATCGGGCACGGCCGGCGCGGCATTGGCCACGGCCACCGGCAGGCCTTCGGTGATGGCGCCGGGGCCGAGCTCATCGACCGGCAAGGCCACGGCATCCTTGCCAAAGCCCTCTTGCGTGACAAAGGCCTCGGCCGCGTTGACCAGTTCGGCCAAGTTCTCCAGTCGCTCGGCGCCTTCCTTCTCCGTGCGATAGAAATCCGCGAGGCCCGAACTCTCGACCACCTGCTCGATGATCTCCCGCAGGTTGTGGCCCTGCGTCAGGTTGCGCATCGAGTCCACGAGGTTGACGAAGGCAGCCAGGTTGCCGCCGCCCTTGCCGGCCACGGCACCCACGCTCTGGTAGAGGCTGCGGCCACTGGCGCGCGCCGCGTCCTGCAGCAGCTCGATGGTGCGGGCGCCGATGCCGCGGGTCGGGAAGTTGACCACGCGCAGGAAGCTGGTGTCGTCGTTGGCGTTTTCAATCAGGCGCAGATAGGCCAGCGCATGCTTGACCTCGGCCCGCTCGAAGAAGCGCAGGCCGCCATAGACGCGGTAGGGAATGCCGGCATTGAAGAGGCCCGACTCGATCACCCGGGACTGGGCATTGCTGCGGTAAAGCACCGCGATCTCGCTGCGCGGCGTGCCTTGACGATGCAAGGCTTGCGCCTCCTCGATCAGCCACTGCGCCTCGGCGAAATCGCTGTTGGCCTCGTAGACACGCACCGGCTCGCCGGGCCCGGCCTCGGTGCGCAGGTTCTTGCCCAGGCGCCGGCTGTTGTGGCCGATCAGCGCGTTGGCGCTGTCGAGGATGTTGCCGAAGCTGCGGTAGTTCTGCTCCAGCTTGATGACCTGCTTGACGCGGTACTCGCGCTCGAAGTCCGACATATTGCCGACCCGCGCGCCCCGGAAGGCGTAGATGCTCTGGTCGTCGTCGCCCACAGCGAACACGGCCTGGCCCCGGCCGGCATTGCTGGGCGGCGCGAACATCTTGAGCCAGGCGTACTGCAGCTTGTTGGTGTCCTGGAACTCGTCGACCAAGAGGTGCTGGAAGCGGCGCTGGTAGTGCTCGCGCACCGCCTGGTTGTCGCGCATCAGCTCATAGGAGCGCAGCATCAGCTCGGCGAAGTCGACCACGCCTTCGCGCTGGCATTGGTCTTCATAAGCCTGGTAGATCTTGGCCAGGGTGCGGGTCTGTTCGTCGTGCTGTTCCACGTCGCCCGGCCGCAGGCCGTCTTCCTTGGCGCTGGCGATGAACCAGCCGACCTGCTTGGCCACGTAGCGCTCTTCATCGAGCTTCATCGCCTTGATGACGCGCTTGATGGCCGAGACGGTGTCGGTGGAGTCGAGGATCTGGAAGCCCTGCGGCAGGCCGGCCAGCTTCCAGTGCGCGCGCAGGAATCGGTTGCACAGGCCGTGGAAGGTGCCGATCCACATGCCCCGCACGTTCACCGGCAGCATGGTGGTGAGGCGGGTCACCATTTCCTTGGCGGCCTTGTTGGTGAAGGTCACGGCCATCAGGCCGCCCGGCGAAACCTGGCCGGTCTGCATCAACCAGGCGATGCGCGTGGTCAGCACCCGCGTCTTGCCCGAACCGGCACCGGCCAGTATCAGTGTGGCCTCGGCCGGCGCGGTGACGGCGGCGTATTGCTCGGGGTTCAGGTTCTTCAACAGTCCGCTGCTGGGAGGGGCGGCAAACAGGTCAGGCTCGGCGTGGTCGTCTTGGGAATGCGGACTCATCGACGGGATTGTAGGCAGTGGCATCATGCCGACCCGTGAAGTCACTCCCCTGCCCCTGCGGCCGCGCGCGCTCCTATGAGGACTGCTGCGGCACCCTGCATCGAAGCTTCGAGGAATCGGGCCGTCTCGCCGCGCCGGATGCCGAGGCGCTGATGCGCTCGCGCTACAGCGCCTTCGCGCTGGACAAGCTGGACTACCTGCTGGCCACCTGGCATGCGAGCCGCCGGCCGGCGGCCTTGGCGCCCAATGAGGCGGGGATGAAATGGCTGGGCCTGGAGGTGAAGCGTCACCTGCGACAGGACGAAAACCATGCGACGGTGGAGTTCGTCGCTCGCAGCAAGCAGGGCGGGCGCGCCCAGCGGCTGCATGAAACCAGCCGCTTCGTCCGCGAGGACGGCGCCTGGTTCTATGTGGATGGAGATATTGCTTGAACTAGGCTCAGCGGGCCAGGCGCTGGCGCGGCGGCCAGGCTTGCGGCTCGCGCAGGCCGAGCAGCTTGCGCGTCCAGGTCCAGGCCGAAGCGAGGGCCGAGCGGTGTCCGACGGTGTAGGTTTGAGGCATGGTTGTCTCCCGAGGTACCCAGATCATCTCTGCTGTGTGTGACAACATTTTTTCGGACGAGCCCCCTGTTTGCCGAGCCCCCTATCTGGGTGGAGCTGCAAGGAAATGCAACAAATGCTCAGAATCCTCCACCTTGATGATGTGCTGGTCGCGATCGACAAGCCGCCCGGCCTGCTGGTGCACCGAACCCAGCTCGATGCGCAGGAGGAATTGGCCGCCCTGCAGCTGCTGCGCGACCAGCTCGGCCGGCCCGTCTGGCCGGTGCACCGGCTCGACAAGGGCACCTCGGGCGTGCTGCTTTTCGCGCTGGATGCCGGGACTGCCTCGGCCATCGGCCAGGCCTTCGAGCGCGGCGAACCGACCAAGCGCTACCTCGCCCTGGTGCGCGGCTGGCCGGCCGAGGATGCGGGCCACATCGACCATCCGCTGGCCCGCGATCCTGAGAAGCCATCGGCGGGCCAGCCCCTGCTGGACGCCCTCACCCGCTGGCGCTGCCTGGCCCGGATGGAGTGGCCACTGCAGACCGACCCGCGCTTCGCCAGCAGCCGCTTCGCCCTGATGGAGCTGCGGCCCGAGAGCGGCCGCCGCCACCAGATCCGCCGCCACCTGAAGCACATCGCCCATCCCATCGTTGGCGATGCCACGCATGGCAAGGGGCCCTTGAACCGCGCCGTTGCCGCCCATCTGGGCCTGCAGCGGCTGTGGCTGCACGCCTTGGAACTGACGCTGATTCACCCGGCAACGGGCCGGCCGCTGACCCTGCATGCAGAGCCCGGCCCGGACTGGCAACCGCTGCTGGGCGACCTCGGCGTCGCCTAGGCCGCGCGGGTCTGGAAGACCGCTACTTCGTCAGAGAGGCGCTGGGCCTGCTCGCGCATGCTCTCGGCGGCGGCCGCCGATTGCTCGACCAGGGCGGCGTTCTGCTGCGTGACCTGGTCCAGTTGGGCGATCGCGCCATTGACCTGGGCGATGTCGTCGCTCTGCTGCGCTGCCGAGCCGGCGATGGCGCCGATCAGGCTGGCCACCTGCTGCACCGAGCTCTCGATCTCGCGCATGGCCGTGCCGGCGTTCTGCACCAGCTCGGCACCGGCCGCCACCTGCTCGGTGGACTGGGCAATCAGGCCCTTGATGTCCTTGGCCGCCTCGGCACTGCGCTGGGCCAGGCTGCGCACCTCGGAGGCCACGACGGCAAAGCCCTTGCCCTGCTCGCCGGCCCGTGCGGCCTCGACGGCGGCGTTCAGCGCGAGGATGTTGGTCTGAAAGGCAATGCTGTCGATCAGGCCGGTGATGTCGGCGATCTTGCGGGCGCTGGCGTCGATGGCCTGCATGGTGACGACCACCTGGTCCACCACCTGGGCGCCACGCGCGGCGGCGCCGGAAGCGGTGTCGGCCAGGGCATTGGCCTCGCGGGCCGAACCGGCGGTCTCGCGCACCGCGCCGGTCAGCGTGTCGACCGAGGAAGCGGTGGATTGCAGGCTGGAGGCGGTCTTCTCGGTGCGCTCCGACAGGTCCTGGTTGCCGGCCGCGATCTCGGCGCTGGCGCCGCCGATGTTCTGCGCCGCCTGCTGCACCTGGCGCACCACCGAATGGATGCGGTCGATGGCTGACTGCAGCAGGGCCACCGTGCCGTGCTGGCTGCGCAGGCCGCTGCTGTCCAGGTTGATGCGCTCATGCGCCGTCAGCCGCTTGACCAGGCTCTCCAGCTCGACCTGCTCGACCGCCCGGCGGTACATCAGCACGGCCATCAGCACCTCGAACCCGGCCTGCACCACCACATAGCCGGCATGAACCATCACCCGACTGAAGCCCGGCTCGGTCAGGCAGTAGACGCCGGCACCGCCCAGCTGCAGCCGGTCGAACAACACATGGTGGACGGCGATGGCCAGCGCGCCGGTGATGATGGGCGCCCAGTGGCGGTAGACCAGCAGGAAGGCCAGCGTGACGAAGACCCCGAAGTGGAATTCGATCATGCCCTGCGAGAGCTGGATCTGCAGGGCCACCATGCCCATGGACACCAGGGCCATGGTGTGGGCACTGAGGGCCGAGCCCCCCGCCATCAGGTAGGCCCCGCCGCCCACGGCGGCCAGCACCAGGCCCACCCCCAGGGCCAGACCGATGCTGTTCCAGTACCAGCCCAGCACCAGGGCCAGCAGCAGGTGCAGGCCCAGGGTCATCAGCATCAACCGGTCGGCCTCGCGCCAGGACTGCTGGCGGGCGCTGAGCTGCTCAGCCTCGGTCGCACGCGCCTGCGGCGCGAAATTCATGCTGCTCATTGGGTCTCCAACATCGCTTTAGTTGAAGACCCACTCTAGCAAGCGCCCGCCGCTCATGGGAAGCGGCGGGCTTGACAAGGCTCAGTCAGTCGATCACGCGCAGCACCAGACCCGAAGCCTGGGCGCCGCTGCGGAAGACCTTTTGCGTCGCGGCCTTGAAGTCCTCGGGCTTGGCGTCGCGGATGCGCACGAAGCTTTGCGGATTGCGGTCGATCAGCGGGAACCAGCTGCTCTGCACCTGGACCATGATGCGGTGGCCGCGGCGGAAGGTGTGGTTCACGTCCGGGAGGTCGAAGCTGATGGCCTCGACCTTGCCCGGCACCATGGCCTCGGGCTTCTCGAAGCTGTTGCGGAAGCGGCCGCGCAGCGGGTCGCCGCGCACCAGTTGCTGGAAGCCGCCGAAGTTGCTCTTGGGCGTTTCCGGATCGCTGGGCGCGCCGGTGCCACGGCCCATCGGCGCCTCACCGGCCTCGGGCGGATGCACGTCGATCAGCTTGACCACCCAGTCGGAGTCGGTGCCGCTGGTCGAGACGAAGAGCTTGGCGCCCACCGGGCCGGCCACCGTCACGTCTTCTTCCAACTCCTCGGTCTGATAGACCAGCACGTCGGGGCGGGTGGCGGCGAAGCGCTGGTCGCTGACCATGTATTCCTGCGGCATGGTCAAGGCCGTGTAGCCGACGAAGGGCACGGGCTTGTTGGGGTCGCTGATGTACTGGTCGAAGGCCGTGCTCGCAGCCGTGGGCGCCGTGAAGCTCAGCTTGCCTTCGGCCTGGAAGTACAGGGTCTTGGGCTTGGCCTGCTCGGGCGGCCAGGCGGCGTACTGGCGCCAGACATTGGTGCCGGTCTCGAACACATAGGCCTCGGGCAGCTTGGCATCGGCCGCGCCACGCAGATGCTGCTCGAAGAACGGGAACACGATGTTCTTCTGGAAGAACTCGGTGTTGTTCTGGGCGAAGTTGATCTGGCCCAGCGACTTGCCGACCGAACGCACCCAGCCGCCATGGACCCAGGGGCCCATCACCAACTGGTTGGTCGTGCCGGGGTTCTGCGCCTTGATGTGCTTGTAGACCGACAGCGGGCCGGCCAGGTCTTCGGCGTCGAACCAGCCGCCCACCGTCAGCACGGCGGCCTTGATGCCCTTCAGGTGCGGCGGGATGGCGCGGGCCTTCCAGTGCTCGTTGTAGGTGTCGTTGTTGACCAGCTCGTCGAAGTACGGATTGCGAGCGCCCTTCTTGCCATCGACCTCGAAGCTCTTCTGGATGTTGGCCAGGTTGCCGAGCTTCAGGAAGTAGTCGTAGCCGTCACGGCTGTTGTAGTCGAAGGGCACCGAGCCCTTGGGGCCGACGGTCGGGTTGTCCTGCAGCTTGTAGCCGGTGAAGAAGCTGTAGTTGTGCACCAGCATCAGGCCGCCGCCGTGGTAGCCGTCGTCGCGCATGAAGTAGTCGGCGATGGGCGCCTGCGGCGAGGCGGCCTTGATGGCCGGGTGCGAGTCGATGATGGAGGCCGCCGTGTAGAAGCCCGGGTAGGAGATGCCCCACAGGCCCAGCTTGCCGTTGTGGCCCTTCACGTGGTCCAGCAGCCACTGCACGCTGTCGTGCGTGTCGCTGCTTTCGTCCACATCGTTCTTGCTCTTCTTGTTGGCGATGTGCGGCGTCATCTCGACGAACTTGCCTTCGGACATGTAGCGTCCGCGCACGTCCTGGCAGACGAAGATGTAGCCGGCCTTCAGGAAGGCCTCGCTCGGCGCCAAGCGGCGCACACCGTCGCGGTCCACGCCATAGGGGCCGCAGCTGTAGGGCGTGCGCACCATCAGGAAGGGGTAGGTCTTGCTGGCGTCGCGTGCCGCATCCTTGGGCACGTAGACGACGGTGAACAGCTTCTTGCCGTCGCGCGCCGGGATCTTGTATTCGTACTTGGTGTAGTTCGCGGCCGTGTCGTAGGCCGGCGCCGATGCAGCGGGGGCGGCCGCTGGTTGGGCCTGCGCGGCAGCGCAGGTCAGCGCGGCGAGGGCTATGAGGGTGTGACGCATGCTTGCCTTCAGGTCAGGGGTTGGATGGATTGTTAGAAGCGGACGGCGTAGATCGGCGGCAGGTTCAGCGAGACGGCCTGCCAATGCTCACCACCATCCTCGCTGGCCCACAGGCCGCCGGTGGTGCTGCCCATCAGCAGACGCTGGCCCGTGCCATCGACCGCCAGGCCATGGCGGTACACGAGGTCGTAGCAATGTAATTGCGGCAGTCCCGCGCGCAGGGCCTCGAACGTCTTGCCGCCATCGCGGGTGCGCAGCACGCACAGCGCGGCATCGACCGGCAGGCGGCGCTCGTCCTTCACCGCCGGCACGAACCAGGCGGTCTGAGGATCAAACGGATGCGCGGCCACGGCAAAGCCGAAGCTCGAGGGTTCAGCCTTCAGCTCCTGCCAGCTGGCGCCGTTGTCGGCTGAGCGCCAGATGCCGCAGTGATGCTGGCACCACAGCACCTCGGGCGCGGCCGTGCAGCGCACGATGCGGTGCGGATCCTGGATGTTCGGGTCGTCCTGGCGTTCCGGCGGCATGAACAGCGCCTTCATGCCGGCCGAGCGCGTGGCCCAGGCCTGGCCGCCGTCGGTGCTGCGCCAGGCGCCGCCGCAGCTGATGCCGAGCAAGAGCTCGCTGCTGGCCGCCGGATGGGGGCAGATCGAATGGATGCCCGGCGCGTCGTAGCCGCCACCGAACCACTCGAGCCGCTCCTCGCGGTTCCACAAGGATTCGACCAGTTGCCAGCTCTCGCCCTCGTCGCGGCTCTGGAACAGGCCGCCGGGGATGGTGCCGGCCCACAGGCTGCCGTCGCCACCGCGCTCCAGCGACCAGATCTGCTGCAGCTTCCAGGCCGGGCCGGCCGCACCCTCGGGCTGCGTCGGGTAGGTGGGCACGGCCAGCTCGCGCCAGCTCTGGCCCCCATCGTCCGAGCCCTGCAGCTTCACACCGAAGTGGCCCAGGTTCAGCGCCGCCAGCATGCGCTGCCCCGGCGGGGCCGGCAGCAGCATGCTGACAGGCTCGGCGATGAAGCTGAGCTTGGCGATCTGCCAGCCCCGGCTGCCCTCGTGGCGCAGCTCGAACAGGCCCTTGCGGGTGGCCACCCAGGCGGAATCACTCATGGCATTCATCCTCCAGACAGGGCCTGCAGCACATGGACCACGCTGTGCGGCTGCAGGGCATCGCTCAAGGCCACGGCATCACGCTGGCGCCGGCCGTCGATGAAGATCACCACATTGGCGCGCAGGTGAGCCTGGTCGTCGAGCACGTAGCCGCGCAGGCGTGTGTGCGCTGCGAAGCAATCCTCCAGCGCGGCACGCAGCTGCAATGCGCCTGTCTCGAAATCAGGCGCATCCACAAAGCGGCGCAACTGCGGCGTGAAGACGATGCGGGGCATGGCTGCGCATTAGGCGCTTCTGGCGGCCGGCCTGCATCAGTGGAAGTCCCCCGGCCGGCAAGGTCTGGGCGGCGCCACCACAATGTCAGGCATGACGAATGAATCCTCCAAGGGCGTGCTGTACGCCGCCGCTGCCTATGCCGCCTGGGGCCTGTTCCCGCTGTTCTTCAAGCTGCTGAGCCAGGTCGGCGCGATGGAGGTGGTGGCGCACCGCACGGTCTGGTCCCTGCTGTTCGTCATGGCCCTGCTCTTGGTAAAGAAACATTTCCGCTGGATGCGCGCGTTGCTGGACCAACCCAAGGTGCTGGGCGCCTTCGCTCTTTCGGCCCTGCTGCTGGCGACCAACTGGCTGGTCTATGTCTGGGCCGTGCAGAACGACCATGTGCTGGACGCCAGCCTCGGCTACTTCATCAACCCGCTGGTCAATGTGGCGCTGGGCTTTCTGGTGCTGCACGAGCGGCCGCGCAAGCTGCAGTGGCTGGCCGTGGGCCTCGCGGCGGCCGGTGTGATCTGGCTGACCGTGCAGGGCGGCCGCCTGCCCTGGGTGGCGCTGAGCCTCGCGTTCAGCTTTGGCTTCTACGGCCTTTTGCGCAAGATCGCGCCGCTCGGTGCGCTGGAAGGCCTGACGGTCGAGACCCTGGTGCTGGCACCCATCGCCATCGCTGCCCTGGCCTGGTGGAGCTGGCAGGGGCACAGCGCCCTCGTCGCGGCAGACAGCTCGACGCTGCTGCTCCTGCTGCTCTCCGGCCCGCTGACGGCTGTCACCTTGCTGTTGTTTGCATCAGGCGCACGGCGCATCCCGATGACGACCCTGGGCCTGCTGCAGTACATCGCGCCCAGCACCCAATTCGTGCTCGGCGTGTGGCTGTACCGCGAGCCCTTCCAGCCGACCCGCCTGATCGGCTTTGCGCTGATCTGGCTGGCGCTGGCGGTCTACAGCCTGGAAAGCCTGTGGGCCAGCCGGCGGCCGGCCCTGCAGGCGGCCTGATCAGCTGCGCATCAGGTGGTCGAAGGCGCCGAGCGCCGCCTTCGCGCCATCGCCGGCCGCGATGATGATCTGCTTGAAGGGCACGGTGGTCGCATCACCAGCGGCAAACACGCCGGGCACCGAGGTCTGGCCCTTGGCGTCCACGATGATCTCGCCGTGCTTGGAAAGTTCGACCACGCCCTTCAGCCACTCGGTGTTGGGCACCAGGCCGATCTGCACGAACACGCCTTCCAGCTCGATGTGGTGGCTTTCGCCGCTCGCGCGGTCGGTGTAGGTCAGGCCGTTCAGCTTGTTGCCGTCGCCGGTCAGCTCGGTGGTCTGGGCCTGCGTGTGGATGGTGACGTTGGGCAGGCTCTTCAGCTTGTTGACCAGCACCGCATCAGCACGCAGGGCCTCACCGAATTCGATCAGGGTCACGTGGTTCACGATGCCGGCCAGGTCGATGGCCGCCTCGACGCCGGAGTTGCCGCCGCCGATCACCGCCACGCGCTTGCCCTTGAACAGCGGGCCATCGCAATGCGGGCAGTAGGCCACACCCTTGTTCTTGTATTCCTGCTCGCCGGGGACGTTGACGTTCCTCCAGCGCGCGCCGGTGGTGAGGATCACGGTCTTGCTCTTGAGCGATCCGCCATTGGCCAGTTGCACCTCGACCAGGCCGCCCGGCACCGAGGCCGGAATCAGCTTGTCGCCACGCTGCAGGTTCATCACGTCGACGCCGTAGGCCTTCACATGGGCTTCGAGGCTCATGGCGAACTTCGGGCCGTCGGTCTCCAGCACCGAGATGTAGTTCTCGATGGCCAGCGTGTCATTGACCTGGCCGCCGAAGCGCTCGGCCGCGATGCCGGTGCGGATGCCCTTGCGGGCGGCGTACACGGCTGCCGCCGCGCCAGCGGGGCCACCGCCGACCACCAGCACGTCGAAGGCTTCCTTGGCGGACAGCTTGGCGGCGTCCTTGTCGGCGGCACCGGTATCGAGCTTGGCAACGATCTCTTCCACCGTCATGCGGCCCGAGCCGAAGGGCTGACCGTTCAGGTAGACGCTGGGCACGGCCATGATCTCGCGCTCATTGACCTCGGCCTGGAACAGCGCGCCGTCGATCACCACCGTCTTGATCTTGGGGTTCAGCACCGACATCAGCGACAGCGCCTGCACCACATCCGGGCAGTTGTGGCAGCTCAAGGACATGTAGACCTCGAAGCTGAACTCGCCGTCGAGCGACTTGATCTGCTCGATCACCTCGGGCTCCACCTTGGGCGGGTGGCCGCCCGTCCACAGGAGGGCCAGTACCAGCGAGGTGAACTCATGGCCGAGGGGAATGGCGGCAAAGCGCAGGCTTTGCTCGGTGCCCGTGCGGCGCAGGCTGAAGGACGGCTTGCGCGCATCCTGGCCGGCGGTCGACAGCGTGATCTTGTCCGACATCGCGGCAATGTCCTGCAGCAGGGCCAGCAGTTCCTGCGAGCTCGCACCATCGTCCAGCGAGGCTTCGATCTCGAAAGGCAGGGTGACGCGCTCGAGGTAGGCCTTGAGCTGGGTCTTCAGGGTGTCGTCCAACATGGTGCTGCTCCTTGTTCAGGCGTGGCGAGATGAGCCACTCTGAAAGCGCCCCTGCTGGAGACGCTTTCAGAGTCGCTTGCGCAACTCTTGGGGGTTTGCTGCAAGCCCTCCCGGGCTCGCAGCAAAGGGGCTCATTTAGATCTTGCCGACCAGATCGAGGGACGGAGCGATGGTCTTGGCACCTTCGTTCCACTTGGCCGGGCAGACCTGGCCGGGGTTCTTGGCGGTGTACTGGGCAGCCTTCAGCTTGCGCAGGGTTTCCTTGACGTCGCGGGCGATCTCGTTCGAGTGGATCTCGGCCGTCTTGATCACGCCTTCCGGATTGATCACGAAGGTGCCGCGCAGGGCCAGGCCTTCTTCAGGGATGTGCACGCCGAAGGCGTTGGTCAGTTGGTGCGTCGGGTCGCCAACCAGGGGGAACTTGGCCTTGCTGACGGCCGGCGAGGTTTCGTGCCAGACCTTGTGCGCGAAATGCGTGTCGGTCGTGACGATGTAGACCTCGGTCTCGGCCTTCTGGAATTCGGCGTAGTGGTCGGCCGCGTCTTCGACTTCGGTCGGGCAGTTGAAGGTGAAGGCAGCCGGCATGAAGATCAGCACGGACCACTTGCCCTTCAGGCTTTGCTCGGTGACTTCGATGAACTTGCCGTTGTGGAAAGCTTCGGTCTTGAAGGGCTGGACTTGGGTGTTGATCAGGGACATCGGGGATTCCTCGTTGAGGGGGTTGACGGGATGGATCGAACTATATCGATACAAGCGTATCGTTAGTTTTGGTTAATCAAATCACCCCCATTGGGAATCCCTATCGAGGCCTCAGGCCTCCAGCGCCAGCAGCTCCTCGACGGTCTGGCGGCGACGGATCAGGCGCGGTTCGGCCGTGCCATCAACCAGCACCTCGGCGATCAGTGGCCGGCTGTTGTAGTTGCTGGACATGGAGGCGCCATAGGCCCCGGTGTCGTGGATCACCAGCAGGTCGCCGACCTCGGCCGCCATCAGCTCGCGCGGCACGACCACACCGCCGTCCTCCTGCGTGAACACGTCGCCCGATTCGCACAGCGGGCCGGCCACCACGGTGGGGCGGTTTGGGCGCTGGCTGCCGTCGCGCGGCAGCAGGGTCATGGCATGGAAGGCGCCGTACATGGCCGGGCGCATCAGCTCGTTGAAGCCGGCGTCGACCAGCACGAAGTGGTTGTTGCCGGCATTCTTGGTAGCGCGCACCTCGGTCAGCAGCAAGCCCGACTCGGCCACCAGGAAGCGGCCAGGTTCGATCTCCAGATGCAAGGCGTGGCCGACGATGGCTTCGGCCTCCTTGCGAGCGGCGTCCCAAAGACCGAAGTAGTGGGTGGTGTCGATGACCGCACCGCCCTCGCGGTAGGGAATCGACAGGCCGCCGCCGGCCGAGATGGCCTGCAGGTCGTGACCGGCCGCCTGAGCCTCGCGCACCAGGCCCACCATGGCGCCGCAGACCTGGCTCAGGTGGCCATAGTCCACGCCCGAGCCTATGTGCATGTGCAGGCCGACGAGCTGCAGCCCCTCTGCCTTGATGACGGCGAGCGCCTCGGCCAGCTCCGTGTGCCAGATGCCATGCTTGCTGTGCTCGCCGCCGGTGTTGGTCTTGTTGCTGTGGCCATGGCCGAAGCCGGGGTTGATGCGCAGCCAGACCTTGTGGCCCTTCGAGACAGCACCCAGCTGGCGCAGCATGTCGATCGAGCCGGCGTTGACTGGCACCTTGTGTTCGGCGACGGTGGCCAGCGTTTCGCGGTCCAGCAGATCAGCGGTGAAGACGATCTCGTCGCCACCGGTTTGATAGCCGGCGGCCAGCGCCCGCAGGATCTCGCCGCGCGAGACCGAATCGACCTTGACGCCCTGCTCCCGCATCAGCCTGAGGATGTGGATGTTGGAGCAGGCCTTCTGGGCGAAGCGCACGGTGTCGAAGGCCTTCAGCGCGGCGATGCGCTGGCGGATGACGGCGGCGTCGTAGACCCACAGCGGGCTGCCGAAGCGCTCGGCCAGGTTGTGCAGCAAGGGGGCGGAAATGGGCAGGGGCATGTCAGTCTCGGCGGGAATTCAGGCAATGCCGGCAGCATGCCCTGCCCATTCCATCCAATCAAATGCTTTCATGTCGATCATCAATCCATATCTGATATGGTCCGGGGCATGTCAGCGATCAGCCACCGCCATATCGAGGTCTTCCGCGCCGTGATGCTGGCCGGCGGCGTCAGCGAGGCGGCGCGGCAGTTGCACAGCTCGCAGCCCACCATCAGCCGGGAGCTGGCGCGGCTGGAATTCCTGCTCGGCTATGCCTTGTTCGAACGCCAGCGCGGCCGGCTCAAGGCTACGGCCCGGGCCCTGGCCTTGTTCGACGAGGTGCAGCGCTCCTTCGAAGGCCTGGAGCGCGTCACGCACCGAGCCCGCGCCCTGGCGCGGGACGAGCCCGGCGCCTTGCAATTGCTCAGCCTGCCCGCCCTCACCCATGCACTGCTGCCGGCCGCCTGCGCACGGCTTGGCGACCAGGGTGCCATCGACATCACACCGCAGGAGCCACCGCTGCTGGACGACTGGCTGAGCGCCCAGCGCTTCGACCTAGGCCTCACCGAGCAGGGCCAGGGTGCCGAGGGCGTGAGCTTCGAGCGCTTGCTGAGCCTGGACGAGGTCTGCGTGCTGCCGGCCGGCCATGCGCTGCTGGCCAAGCCGCTGCTGCACCCCGAAGACTTCGCCGGCCAGGCCTTTGTGAGCCTGGCCAGCAACGACCCCTACCGCCGCCTGATCGACGCCGTCTTCGAGGCCCATGGCGTGCAACGCCAGCTGCGGCTGCAGACGCACAGCGCGGTCGCGGTCTGCGCCATGGTCGAGCAGGGCCTCGGCCTCGCCATCGTCAATCCGCTGACGGCCCTGGCCTGCGCCGGGTCCCGCCTGCAATGGCGGCGCTTCAGCCTCTCGATTCCCTACGAGGTGTGGCTGGCCCGGCCCCTGCACCGGCCCAGCCATCCGCGCGTCGAGCTGCTCTGCAATGCCTTACGGATGGAGGCAGCAGCGCTGCAGCAGCGTTTGCAGCACTGAAAGCAGAAGAGGCCGCATCAAGCGGCCTCTTCTGCAGTCGTCTTCAGTGGCTTCAGGCGCGCTCGATGCGCGCGTAGGCCGAATGGTTGTGGATGGACTCGAAGTTCTCCACGTCGACCGTGTAGCGCCCGATACGCGCCTCGGCATTCAAGCGCAGCGCCACATCCCGCACCAGGTCCTCGACGAACTTGGGGTTCTCGTAGGCATGCTCGGTGATCCACTTCTCGTCGCTGCGCTTGAGCAACGGCCAGATTTCACTGGAGGCACTTTCTTCGGCGAAGCGCACCAGCTCCTGCCAGCTCAAGCTCGCGTCCTTGAGCTCGGCGCGTATGGTCACCAGCGAGCGCTGGTTGTGGGCGCCGTAGTCGGAGATTTCCTTGGAACAGGGGCAGAGGCTCTTCACCGCCACGCCCACCTCGGCCCACACCGTGGTGACGCCAGCGCGGGTTTCGGAGATCAGGGCGCCCTGGTAGTCCAGCATGCTTTCGATGCCGGACACCGGCGCGCGCTTGCGCAGGAAGAAGGTGAAGCGCACCTCGATGCGGCCCTCCACCGCCTCAAGCTTGCTCAGCATCTGCCCATGCAGCTCGCGCAGCGAGGCGCCATCCAGCGGTGCCTGCAGCGCATCGAGCCAGGCCACGAAGCGGGACATGTGCGTGCCCTTCTTCTCGGCCGGAAGCAGCACGTCCAGCGTCCAGTTGCCCACCGTGGGCTGGGCCTTGCCGGCCACCAGAACCTGCAGCGGATAGCGCACGTCCTTGACGCCCACGCGCTGGATCACCAGATGGCGCTCGTCGCGCTCGCTCTGGGTGTCGGGGATGTGGTGCAACAGGGCGCTGGTGACTTGGTTCATGCTGGAATCACGGACCGGCGCTCGTCCGGCGAGCGCCTAGGGTTAATACGGACCGCAAGCATGACAGCATGCCAGCAGCCTTGCCGGCGTAGGGCCAAGCCTCAGCCGTTGGCCGCCGCCCGCAGCGCCGGCCGGGCGCCGAAGCGCTCGACGATGGACTGCTCGATGCCGGCGGCATCCAGCCCGCACTGGGCCATCAGCTTGCCCGGGTCGCCATGCTCGACGAACACATCGGGCAGGCCCAGCTGCAGCACCGGCACGTTGATGCCGGCGGCTTGCAGGCTCTCCAGCACGGCACTGCCGGCGCCGCCCATGACGCAGCCTTCCTCGATGGTGACCAAGGCCTCGTGCGTGCGGGCCAGCTCGGCCACCAGTTCGTGGTCCAGCGGTTTCACGAAGCGCATGTTCGCCACCGAGGCATCGAGCTTCTCGCCCACAGCCAGGGCCGGATAGAGCACCGTGCCGAAGGCCAGGATCGCGATGCGCGATCCGCGACGGCGCACTTCGCCCTTGCCCCAGGGCAAGGCTTGCATGGCCGCTTGCGGCACAACGCCGGCGCCAGCGCCACGCGGGTAGCGCACCGTCACCGGGCCTTCATGCTGGAAGCCCGTGAACAAGGCCTGGCGGCATTCGTTCTCGTCGGCCGGCGTGAGCACGGCCATGTTCGGGATGCAACGCGTGTAGGCGATGTCGTAGTTGCCGGCGTGCGTGGCGCCATCAGCGCCCACGAGGCCGGCGCGATCCAGCGCGAACAGCACCGGCAGGTTCTGGATCGCCACGTCGTGGACCAGTTGGTCGTAGGCGCGCTGCAGGAAGGTCGAGTAGATCGCCACCACCGGCTTCAGGCCTTCGCAGGCCAGGCCGGCGGCATAGGTGACCGAATGCTGCTCGGCGATGCCCACGTCGAAATAGCGGCTGGGGAAGCGCTTGTGGAAGTCCACCATGCCCGAGCCTTCGCGCATGGCCGGGGTGATGCCGACGAGGCGCTTGTCCTGCTCGGCCATGTCGCAGAGCCAGTCGCCGAAGACCTGGGTGAAGGTCTGCTTGGGCGGCTGGGCTGGCTTGACGAATCCCACGGCCGGGTCGAACTTGCCCGAGGCGGCGTGGTACTTGACCGGGTCGGCTTCGGCGAGCTTGTAGCCGGCGCCCTTCTTGGTCACCACGTGCAGGAACTGCGGGCCCTTCTTGTCGCGCAGGTTCTCCAGCGTGGGAATGAGGGCGTCGAGGTCATGGCCGTCGATCGGGCCCACGTAGTTGAAGCCGAACTCCTCGAAGATCGTGCCGGGCACAACCATGCCCTTGGTGTGTTCCTCGAAGCGGCGGGCAAATTCGTACAGCGGCGTGTTCTTCAGCACCGTCTTGGCGCCTTCGCGTGCGGCGGCGTAGAACTTGCCACTCATCAGGCGGGCCAGGTACTTGTTCAGCGCCCCCACCGGCGGGCTGATCGACATGTCGTTGTCGTTCAGGATGACCAGCAGGTCGCCGAGCAGGCCGCCCTGCGGCACGCCGGCGTTGTTCAGCGCTTCAAAGGCCATGCCTGCCGTCATCGAGCCGTCGCCGATGATGGCCACGGCCTTGCGGTCCTCGCCCTTGAGCTTGGCCGCCATGGCCATGCCGTGGGCGGCCGAAATCGAAGTGGACGAGTGGCCGGTGCCGAAAGTGTCGTACTCGCTTTCGTCGCGCCGCGGGAAGCCGCTGATGCCCCCCAGCTGGCGCAGGCCCGTCATGCCCTCGCGGCGGCCGGTCAGCACCTTGTGCGGATAGGTCTGGTGGCCCACGTCCCACACCAGGCGATCATCCGGCGTGTTGAAGACATAGTGCAGCGCAATGGTCAGCTCGACCGTGCCCAGGTTCGAGCCCAGGTGCCCGCCGGTCTTGGACACCGACTCCAGCACGAAGCTGCGCAGTTCCTCAGCCAGCTGCGGCAAATCTGCGCGCGGCAGGCGTCGCAGGTCAGCCGGGCTGTTGACGGTCTTCAGCAGGGCGTAATTCATGGCGATCCTAGTTATGTCACGGCCAACCCCAAGGGGTCAGCTATCGCGCTCAACGACCTTGTCAGCGAGTTGCGCCAGCCGGCTCGTGTCGGCCAGGCCGCTGGCCGACAGGGCCGCTTGGGCCTGCTGGCGCAGCGCCTGCGCATAGCGGCGTGCCGGCTCCAGGCCCAGCACGCTCACATAGGTCGGCTTGTTCGCATCCTGATCCTTGCCTGCCGTCTTGCCCAGCACCTCGGAGGCCTGGGTGACGTCCAGAATATCGTCCACCACCTGGAAGGCGAGGCCGATGGCCGCGCCGTAGTCGGCCAAGGCATTCCAGCCTCGCTCGTCCACCTCGCCGCAAGCCGCACCCATCAGCACGCTGGCCTGCAAGAGTACGCCGGTCTTGCGCCTGTGCATATCGCAGAGCGCCGCTTCGTCAAGTTGCTGACCGACGCTGGCGAGGTCGATGGCTTGGCCGCCGGCCATGCCGGCATGGCCGGCCGAGCGGGCCAGCAAGGCGCACAGCCGCGCCTGCAGGGCCGGCTCCACGCCCTCTTCAGGCGTCAGCACCTCAAAGGCCAGGGCCTGCATCGCGTCGCCGGCCAGCATGGCCTGGGCTTCGCCGAAGGCCACATGCACCGTGGGCTTGCCGCGGCGCATCACGTCGTCATCCATGCAAGGCATGTCGTCGTGCACCAGCGAGTAGGCGTGGATCAGCTCCACCGAGCAGGCGGCACGCAGTGCAGCTTCATTGCAGCCGCCCGTGGCCTCGCAGGCCGCCAGCACCAGCAGCGGGCGCAAACGCTTGCCACCGCCCAGTACCGCATAGCGCATGGCTTCGCCCAGGCCGGCTGGCGAGTCCTCGGGCACCCAGCGCCCCAGCGCCGTCTCCACCCGGTCCAGGGCTCCCTCGGCCCAGGCATCAAATCTTGCGGCGTCCACTATCAAGAATCCTCCCAGAGCTTCAGCTCGCCTGCATCCAGCAGCTTGACCTGCTGCTCGACCGCCACCAGGCGCTCCCGGCAAAAGCCCAGCAACTCGGCGCCGCGCCTGTAGTTGTCCAGCAATTGATCCAGGGGCAGTTGCCCGCCTTCCATGGCCGCCACCAACTGCTCCAGCTCGGCCAGGGCCAGCTCGTAGCTGGCCGGGGCAGGCAGGGCTTGGCCGCGCACGGACGACGCGGATTTGGCGGAGGAATCGGCAGCTTTGCTCATTTCAATACGCGAAACGGCGCATTGTAGTCAGCGTCACACACCATTCCCTGGCCGCCCAATGGGGGATGGTTTCAGGAAGCAACAGTTGACATCGCCGCCCATGTCGGTGCAGCCGCGCCCCGCCCGGCGGCCCCTTGGGTACAATCCCGCCCTCGCGCAATCCCTGATGCTGGCCCACCGCAGTTCGGCCAAGCCAGGAAGCGTTCAGGCCCGGCATGTGTCGGGCTTTTTTGCCCTTCTTCTCTTCTTCACAAACCCGGTGCAGCGCGGCTTTCGCAGCGACCGTGCCGGGGGGTTGACATTGGTTTCTTGGAGACCCCTTTGGATCATGTCCGACCTGAGCACCCCTGTCTCGGCGCTTGAGCGCAGCAAAACCCAGCTGCCAGTCACCTCGTATTTCGATGAGGCCCTGTTCCGCAAGGAACAGGCTCTGCTGTTCCAACCTGGGCCACGCTACCTCGGGCACGCACTCGCCGTGCCCGAAGTTGGCGACTACTACGCCCTGCCTCAGGAGGGCGAGGGCCGCAGCCTGGTACGCACGCCGCAGGGTATCGAGCTGATCTCCAACGTCTGCCGCCACCGCCAGGCCGTGATGCTGAAGGGCCGGGGCAACACGCGCAGCAACATCGTCTGCCCGTTGCATCGCTGGACCTACGACCTGAAGGGCGAACTGGTCGGCGCGCCGCATTTCGAGCAAGACCCCTGCCTGAACCTGAACCGCTACAAGCTGCGCGAATGGAACGGCCTGCTGTTCGAGGACAACGGCCATGACGTGGCCGCCCACCTGGCCGGCATGGGACCGACCGCCGAACTCGACTTCACGGGCTATGTGCTGGACAAGGTCCAGGTGCACGAGTGCGACTACAACTGGAAGACCTTCATCGAGGTCTATCTGGAGGATTACCACGTCGGCCCCTTCCACCCCGGCCTCGGCAACTTCGTCACCTGCGAGGACCTCAGCTGGGAGTTCGGTCGCCACCACTCGGTACAGACCGTGGGCATCCACAAGGAACTGGAGCGGCCAGGCTCGGAGGTCTACAAGAAGTGGCACCAGCAGGTGCTGGCCTTCCGGGGCGGCGAGGCGCCCAAGCAGGGCGCGATCTGGCTGACCTACTACCCGCACATCATGGTGGAGTGGTATCCGCATGTGCTGGTGGTGTCCACGCTGTTCCCCAAGGGCCCGCAGAAGACCACCAACATCGTCGAGTTCTACTACCCCGAGGAAATCGCCGCCTTCGAGCGCGAGTTCGTCGAGGCCCACCAGGCGGCTTACATGGAAACCTGCGTGGAAGACGACGAGATCGCCCTGCGCATGGACGCCGGCCGCAAAGCCCTGATGGAGCGCGGCGACAACGAGGTCGGCCCCTACCAGAGCCCGATGGAAGACGGCATGCAGCACTTCCATGAGTGGTACCGCAATCTCATGCAGATCGCCCCTTGAACGGCAAGGCCGCCCGCGAGGCGGCCTTTTAGCGAAAGACCGCCGCGAGAGCGGCCTTTTCTTGCCTGCTCGCCGGGCAGAATGGCGGCCATGCCCGCCTCCGCCCTGATGATCGCCGCCACGTTTCTGTTCGCCACCATGGGCGTGTGCGTGAAGCTGGCGTCCAGCCAGTACGACGCCGGCGAGATCGTGATGTACCGCGGCCTGGTCGGCGTCGCGATGATCGGCCTGATGGCGCGTTTCCACGGCCTGTCCCTGCGAACCAGCGTGCCGGCCATGCATTTCTGGCGCAGCCTTTCGGGCGTCTGCGCACTGTCACTGTGGTTCTATTCGATCAGCCAGTTGCCGCTGGCAACGGCCATGACCTTGAACTACATGTCCTCGGTCTGGATGGCCCTGTTCCTGATCGGCGGTGCCGTGATGCTCGGGACGGCCAAGGTCGACTCCCGACTGGTCGCAGCGGTGCTGCTGGGCTTTGTCGGCGTGGCTCTGGTGCTGCGGCCGACCATCGATCAGCAGCAGGCCTGGCATGGCCTCGCGGGCCTGCTGTCGGGCATGCTGTCCGCCCTCGCCTACCTGCAGGTGACGGCGCTTGGGCGGGCCGGCGAGCCCGAGTACCGCATCGTCTTCTACTTCTCGCTGGGTGGAGCGGCCGCCGGAGCATTGACCACGGCCGTGCTGCACTTCAGCCGCCACACCGAATTCCACGGCCATGACACGCGCGGCATCGCCCTGCTGCTCGCCGTCGGCCTGCTCGCCACCATCGCCCAGCTGATGATGACCCGCGCTTATGGCCGGGGTCGCACCCTCGTGAATGCCAGCCTGCAGTACCTGGGCATCGTGTTCTCCAGCCTCTACGGTGCCTGGCTGTTCCAGGACAGGATGAGCTGGAGCGCCCTCGCCGGCATCGCCCTGATCATTGGCGCGGGCCTGGCCGCCACCTTGCTGCGCAGCCGCGTCGAACCCTCTCCCCATGCCGTGAGCGAATCCTGATGAGCATGACCTACCGCACCCTGATTTCCGCCACCGAGCTGCTAGCCCTGGAGAAGCAGCACCAGGCCCTGCTGCTGATCGACTGCAGCTTCGACCTGGCCGACACCACGGCCGGCGAACGCGCCTGGCGCGAGCAGCACCTGCCCGGCGCCCACTACCTGCACCTGGACCGCGACACCTGCGGCCCCATGACGGGCAGCAACGGCCGTCATCCGCTGCCCGAGCGCGATGCCTTTGCCGCCCGCATGCGCCTGCTTGGCCTGCGCCGCGAGACCCAGGTCGTCGCTTATGACCGCCAGGGCGGCCCCTACGCCGCCCACCTCTGGTGGATGCTGCGCTGGCTGGGCCACGAGGCCGTGGCCGTGCTTGATGGCGGCGTCGCCGCCTGGACGGCAGCCGGCGGCCCCTTGAGCAGCCACGAGCCGCCCACACCGCAGGCCGGCGACTTCATTCCGGGTGCCTCGCTCAGCCCGCTGATAGCCGCCGATGCGCTGCAGGCACGACTTGGCACCCTGCGCCTGATCGATGCTCGCGCGGCCGAGCGCTTCCGGGGCGAAGTGGAGCCCCTCGACAAGCAGGCCGGCCACATCCCCGGCGCCAGCAACCGCTTCTTCAAGGACAACCTGGGCGCTGATGGCCGCTTCAAGCCGGCCGCCGAACTGCGCGCCGCCTTCGCCGCCTTGCTGCCGCCGCACGCACCCGAGAACGTGGTCCACCAATGTGGCTCCGGCGTCACCGCCTGCCACAACCTGCTCGCCATGGAACATGCCGGCCTTGCCGGCTCTGCGCTGTATGCCGGCTCGTGGAGTGAGTGGTCTTCCGATCCGGCACGACCTATCGCGAAAGGTTAGCCAAGGGCTGGCAAGCCTGCTTGACATGGCGCAAGATGGACCCGGCGCGCGAGCGCCACACTGGGTCAAGCACACCAGCAAGGAGGTCCGCCATGTTCAAGCGCATCCTGGTTCCCACCGACGGGTCTGACATCACCAGCAAAGCCGTAGACACGGCCATCGCCATGGCCAAGACCCATGGCGCCATGCTGTACACGATCAGCGTCAAGGAGCCCTTCCCCTACAGCGCGGTGTCGGAGATGCAGCCCACGCCGCCGCAGGAATTTTTCGACGCGCAGGAGCGCATCGCCAGCGCGCGGGTGAAGGCGGTGATGGCCGCCGCCGAGGCGGCCAGCGTGCCCTGCGAGGGCCACACGGTCGAGGCCCTGCATCCTTGGGAAGCCATCATCGAGCATGCGGCCGACAGCAAGGTCGACCTGCTGGTGATGGCCTCGCACGGCCGGCGCGGTGTCCAGGCCCTGTTGCTCGGCAGCGAGACCCAGAAGGTGCTGACGCACTGCAAGACGCCGGTGCTGATCGTCCGCTAGCGCAGCGGCGCAGTGACGATTCAGCGGTGATTCAGTGGTGGCCGGAGAAGCTCACCACCACCGTCACCAAGGCCAGGCCGGCACCCAGCCAGCCCAGTTGGGCCAGCGTCTCGCGCCAGGGCAGGCGACGCTGCAGCTGCGGGATCAGGTCGGCCACGGCCACGTAGATGAAGCTGCTCGAGGCCGCCACCAGCAGGAAGGGGAAAAGCTCCTGCCAGGGCCCGACGACGAAGTAGCCGAGCAAGCCACCGGCCACGGCGGCAAGACCTGACACCGCGTTGTAGAGCAAGGCCTTGCTGCGCGAGAAGCCGGCGTTCAGGAGCACGATGTAGTCGCCCACCTCCTGCGGAATCTCGTGGGCAATGATGGCCACGGCCGTGGCCAGGCCCAGGTGGTGATCGGCCAGGAAGGCGGCCGCGATGATCACGCCGTCGCAGAAGTTGTGGATGCTGTCGCCCACCAGCACCGAGAACCCGCCGCGGCCGGCCTGCTCGGCATCGAAATGATGGTGGTGATGGTGGCCGTCGCCCTCGTGATGGTGGGTGTGGCGGTACAGCTCGGCCTTTTCCAGCAGGAAGAAGAACAGCAGGCCGCCGAGCAGCGTGATGAACAGCGCCTGCGGCCGTGCATCGCGCTCGAAGGCCTCGGGCAGCACCTGCAGGAGCGCCGTGCCGAGCAGCACGCCGGTGGACAGGCTGACCAGGTGCTTGACCACCCGGCCCAGCAGGCTCACGGTCAGGCTGGCCGCGATCAGGACCGACAGCAGGCCGCCGATCAGAGTCGCGAGCAGGATGTAGAGCAGGGTCATGGGCGATGAAGAATCAGGGCACGCCGGCGGGTATGCAGAAAATCAAAGCGCACCGGGAGGGGTGCGCTGGTTGAGCATTGTCTCAGAGCTGTCAAGGCCTCATCAGACGCCATGCGACTTGAACCAGGCCAGGCAGCGCGCCCAGCCATCACGCGCTTCCTTCTCTCGGTAGCTGGGCCGGTAGTCGGCATGGAAGGCATGGGGCGTGTCCGGGTAAAGCACGATCTCGCTGCCGCGTGCCGCCCCATTGCCGGCCTTCAGGGCCTCGCGCATGCGGGCCACGTCCTCGTTCGGAATGCCGGTGTCCGCGCCGCCGTAAAGGCCCAGCACCGGCACCTTCAGTTCGCCCGTGAGGTCCAGCGGATGGCGCGGATAGATGCTGTGGCGCTCGCCCTGCAGCTTGCCGTACCAGGCCACGGCCGCCTTCAGCTTGGCCTGATGCGCGGCATAGAGCCAGCTGATGCGACCGCCCCAGCAGAAGCCGGTGATGGCCAAACGGTCCAGGTCACCTCCGTTTGCACCGGCCCAGGCCAGGCAGGCATCGAGGTCGCCAAGCACCTGGGCGTCGGGCACCTTGGACACCACCTCGGCGATCAGCTTGGCGATCTCGCCGTAGTCGCCGGCATCGCCCTGCCGCACAAAGAGCTCGGGCGCGATGGCCAGATAGCCCTGCTTGGCAAAGCGCCGCGCCACATCGGCAATGTGCTCGTGCACGCCGAAGATCTCACTGACCACCAGCACCACCGGCAGCCTGCCCTGCGCCCTGGCCGGCGCCGCGCGGTAGGCCGGCATCTGGAAACTGCCGACCGGGATCATCACCTCGCCGACCAGCAGATCGCTGGCCTCGGTCTTGATGGTTTCGGCCGTCACCGGCAACACGGCGGCGGCGAAACCGCTGCCCACGGTGGCGCGGACAACGAAGTCGCGCCGGCTCGGGTTCTGCACATCGGATGCGGACACGTGAACTCCTGGCTACAAGGCCTGCGGATTCTAGGGACGCGGCCCGGATGCATCGTCATCGAATGCCGCGACAATCGCGCCCCATGAATCTTGCCGTCGCCCACCGCAACTCCCAGCGCACATCCCAGGTCCTGGCCGCCATCGACATGGGCTCCAACAGCTTCCGCCTGGAGATCGCCCGGCTGGAAGGCGGCCAGTACAAGCGCCAGCAATACCTGAAGGAAACCGTGCGCCTCGGCGGCGGCCTCGACGCCGAGGGCCAGTTGAGCGAAGAAGCGATGCAGCGCGGCCTGGCCTGCCTGGCTCGCTTCGCCGCCGCGCTGCAGGGCTTCGCGCCCGAATGCGTGCGTGCTGTGGCCACGCAGACGCTGCGCGAGGCGCGCAACCGCGACGCCTTCCTGGCACGTGCCGAGCAGGCGCTCGGGTTTCCCATCGAGGTGATCTCGGGCCGCGAGGAAGCGCGCCTGATCTTTGCCGGCGTGGCGCGCTTGCAGCCCTCTGAGGCAACGCGGCTGGTGATCGACATCGGCGGCCGCTCGACCGAGATGATCCTCGGCCGGGGCCGCAAGCCGCTGAAGGCCGAGAGCTTCCAGATCGGCAGCGTCAGCCTGTCGATGCGCTTCTTCCCCACCGGCGCCTTCACGGCCGAAGCCTTCCGCGCGGCGCAGATCGCCGCCGGTGCTGAGCTCGAAGAAGCCTTCAAGCAGTTCTCGCGGCAGCACAGCAAGCCGGCCTGGGCCGAGGCGCTGGGTTCCTCCGGCACGGTAGGCGCGGTGTCGCAGCTGCTGGCCGGCAGCGGCATCACCGATGGCACGGTCACGACCGAGGCGCTGCGCTGGTGCATAGAGCAATGCCTGGCCGCCGGCCACATGGACAAGCTGGCCCTGCCCGGCCTGAAGGAAGACCGCCGCGCCGTCGTGGCCGGTGGCCTGTGCATCCTCTACACCTTGCTCACGCAGTTCGGCATCGAGGCGCTGAAGCCGGCCAAGGGCGCGCTGCGGCAGGGCGTGGTCTTCGACCTGGCCGAGCGGCTCAACCCGGGTGCCCGCGCCACGCTGGACCTGCGCGAGCACTCGGTGCGCGCGCTGCAGCAGCGTTTCGGTGTGGACGGCAAGCAGGCCAAGCGCGTGCAGGCCCATGCGCTGGCCCTGTACGCTCAGTTGCAGCCCGAGGCCCAGCCCGAACTGCAGCGCGAGCTCGGGTGGGCGGCGGCCCTGCACGAGATCGGCATGATGGTCTCGCACCACGACCACCACCGCCACAGCGCCTACCTGCTCTCGCATGTGGATGCGGCCGGCTTCTCGCAGAACCAGCTGCACCGCCTCGGCGACTTGGCCCTCGGCCAACGCGGTGGCCTGCGCAAGCTGCAGGAGCAGTTGCAGGCCGACGAAAGCCTGCTGTGGCAGTTGCTCGCCCTGCGCCTGGCCGTGCTCCAGTGCCACGCACGCACACCAGTCGCGCTGGATGCCCTGAAGCTGCAGCGCCACGAGCGCCGCCTGCGCATCGAAGCCAAGCCCGGTTGGCTGGCCGCCAACCCGCGGGCCGACTACCTGCTGCGCGGCGAGGCCGAGGCCTGGTCGCGCAGCAAGCTGCTGGCGGTGGAGTTCAAGACGGAGTGAAGAGGCGCATGAGTGCTTGCTGAGCGCTGATGCCTGCGCCTCCGATTTTGGTCGAGTGCCCGTCCGGCCCCAACTGCCAGGCATCCAGACTGTCGTTCAGGTAGGGCACCAGGCCCTCATCGATGACACGCTGGCGCAGCCGGGCGTCCAGCACCGGCCAGGCCACCTCGATGCGGCGGAACATGTTGCGGCTCATCCAGTCGGCGCTGGAGAGGTACAGCGCTTCATCAACCTCGCTGACGCCCCAGCGGAAGTAGCAGATCCGCGAATGCTCCAGGAAGCGCCCCACCACCGAGCGCACCACGATGTTGTCGCTGATGCCGGGCAGGCCCGGCGGCAGCATGCAGGCACCGCGCACGATCAGGTCGATCTTGGCGCCCGCCTGGGCGGTCTTCAGCAGGGCTGCGATCAGCTCGGCATCGGTCAGCGCATTGATCTTCACCACCACCCGCGCCGGCTGGCCGGCGCGCGCTGCGGCCTCCACCTGGGCCAGGTGCTCCACCATGCGCTGGTGCATGTTGAACGGTGCTACCAACAGTTGGCGGGGCGTCTTGAACTTGCCCAGCGACGCCAGTTGACGGAACACCATATCGGCATCGGCCGTCAGGTCCGGGTCGGCAGTCAGCATGCCGATGTCGGTGTAGAGCCGCGCCGTCTTGGGGTTGTAGTTGCCGGTCGAAAGATGGGCGTAGCGCCGCAGATTGGTCTTGCCGCCAGGCCTGCCTTCGCGCCGCGTGATCAAAAGCAGCTTGGCATGGGTCTTGTAGCCGACGATGCCGTACACGACCTGGGCGCCCACCGCCTCCAGCCGCTCGGCCCAGTTGATGTTGGCCTCCTCGTCGAAGCGCGCCTTCAGCTCGACGACCACCATCACCTCCTTGCCGCGCCGCGCCGCCTCGATCAGGAGGTCCATCAGCTCTGACTTGCTGCCGGTGCGGTAGACCGTCTGCTTGATGGCCAGCACATCGGGGTCTTCGACCGCCTCGCGCAGCAGCTGAACCACCGGCTCGAAGCTCTCGAAGGGATGGTGCAAGAGCACGTCACTCTTGGCCAGGCGATGGAACATGGACTTGCCGCGCGGCAGCCGGCCCTGCGGCCAGACCGGCTCATGCGGCAGGAAGCGCAGGCCGTCGGCCTCGGTCTGGTCGATCAGCTCGTTGAGCCGCACCAGGTTGACCGGCCCGTTGACCCGGTACAAGGCCGCCGGCGGCAGGTCGAACTGCTCCAGCAAAAAGCGCGACAGCTCCTCCGGGCAGGTGTTGACCACCTCCAGCCGCACGGCACGGCCGAAGTGGCGTGTGGTCAGGCCCGAGCGCAGGGCATGGCGCAGGTTGGCCACTTCTTCCTCGTCCACCTCGAGGTCCGAGTCGCGCGTGACGCGGAACTGCGAGAAGGCCTCGACATGGCGGCCCGGGAACAGATCCTCCAGGTGGGCGCGGATCACGCTGGTCAGCAGCACGAAGGCCTGCTGGCCCTCGCTGATCACGGCCGGCAACTTGATGACGCGTGGCAGCACGCGCGGCACCTTGACGATGGCGATGCGGTTGTCGCGGCCGAAGGCATCCTTGCCCGACAAGCGCGCAATGAAGTGCAGCGACTTGTTGGCCACCTGCGGGAACGGGTGGGCCGGGTCCAGGCCCACCGGCACCAGCAGCGGCCGCACCTCGCGCTCGAAGAACTTGGCCACCCACTGACGCTGCGCCTCGTTGCGGTCTGCATGGTTGAGCACCACGATGCGCCGCTCGCGCAGATGGGGCATCACCTGCTCGTTGAAGATGCCGTACTGCTCGTCGATCAGCAAATGCGCCTCGCGGGCGACGCGCTCGATGTCGCGATTGCTGACCTGGGAATCGGGGTCGCGGGCCGCGTCCAGCATGTCTGCAAAGCGCACCTCGAAGAACTCGTCGAGGTTGCTGGAGACGATGCAGATGTAGCGCAGCCGCTCCAGGAGCGGCACGTCCTCGCGCTGCGCCTGGGCCAGCACGCGGCGGTTGAACTCGAGGATGGCCTGCTCGCGGTTGAGCAGCGGCGGCGTGGCAAGGACGGTGGGCAGGACGGGCGCGTTCATGCGGGCAAGCATATGAAGCAAATATGACAGGCGTATGAGGAGGCCGGCCGAGGGGCCGTGGGGCGGCCTCGATAATGCCGCCATGCACCTGATGATCCCCTATGCCAGCGCCGCCGGCGAGGCCGGCGAAGCCGCCCTGCAGACGCTGGCCCTGCCCCGGCTCTCCAGCCTGCTAAGCCTCTTGCAGCCCGATGGCCCAGCCCTCGGCGGCGACGAGCTGAGCCTGGCCACGCCCTTCGAGCTGGCCTTGCAGGCCGCCGGCCGGCCGGTCAATGCGGCGGCGGCCGCCCTGGCCGATGGCATCGAGGTCGGCGGCGACTGCTGGGCCCTACTGAGCCCCATGCACCTGTCGGTCAGCAGCGACCAGGTGCTGGCCCTGGATCCGCAGGCCCTGCAATTGAACGAGGCCGACTCGCGCCAGTTGCTCTCTGACCTGGCCGCCGAGTTGTTCCCTACCGCCGAGGGCTGGCGCCATGCCTTTGGCGCGCCGGAGCGCTGGTACATCGCCCACCCCGACCTGCAAGGCCTCGCGAGCGCCAGCCTGGAGCGCGTGATCAACCGCCCGGTCGACACCTGGATGCCCGAGGCCCGCAAGCTCCGCACGCTGCAGAACGAGTGCCAGATGCTGCTGCATCGTCACCCGCTGAACGGCCAGCGCGAGGCACGCGGCGAGTTGGTGGTGAACTCGGTCTGGATCAGCGGCTGCGGCCGCTTCGAGCCGGCGCATGAGGCCGCCGGGTTGCAGATCGAAAGTCGTTTGCGCGAGCCCTTGCTGGCCGGCGACTGGGCGGCCTGGTGCGATGCCTGGCGGGCCCTGGATGCCGGCCTGATCGCCGAGCTGCTGAGCCGCGCCAAGCAGGGCGAGCCCGACCTGCAGCTGACACTCTGCGGCGACCGCGAGGCGCGCCCCTACCGGCTGCAGCCGCGCTCGGCCTGGCAGCGGCTCTGGCAGTCGATCAGCGCGCCGCGCGTTGATGCCATGCAAATCCTCGGCGCTCTATGAGCCCGCAGATCATCACCCGCGAAGTGCCGCCCCGCGCCGCCTGGGCGCTGGAGCAGGCCGGCGTCTCGCCGCTGCTGGCTCGGCTGCTGGCCGCGCGTGGCGTCAAGAGCCCGGAAGAACTCGACGACGGCCTCGCCAGGCTGCTGCCACCCGAGGGCATGAAGGGCATGCAGGAAGCTGCGCGTCTGCTGGCCGACACCCTGGCAGCCGGCTCGCGCATCTGCATCGTGGCCGACTACGACTGCGACGGCGCCACCGCCTGCGCCGTGGCCCTGCGCGGCCTCGCGCTGCTGGGGGCAAGACCTGGCACGCTGGACTACGTGGTACCCGACCGCGCCATCCACGGCTATGGCCTCACACCCGCCATCGCCGAGCTAGCCCTGGCCAAGCGCCCGCAACTCTTGATGACCGTGGACAACGGCATCGCCAGCCTGGCCGGCGTGGCCCATGCCCGCGAGCTGGGCATGCAGGTGCTGGTGACCGACCACCACCTGCCGGCCCTGGTTGGCGAACAGATCGTCTTGCCCGCGGCAGATGGCCTGGTCAACCCCAACCAGCCGGGCTGCACCTTCGAGAGCAAGCACCTGGCCGGCGTTGGCGTGGTCTTCTACCTGTTGATGGCCTTGCGCGGTGAGCTGCGCAAGCGAGGTGCCTATGAATCGGCACCGCAGCCCAAGCTGGATGGCCTCTTGGACTTGGTGGCCCTGGGCACCGTGGCCGACGTGGTCAAGCTCGATGCCAACAACCGCCGCCTGGTGGCGCAGGGCCTGCGCCGCATGCGCGCCGGCCGCATGCAGCCGGGCCTCACGGCGCTGTTCACGGCCGCCGGGCGCGATGCCTCGCAAGCCAATGCCTTCGACCTCGGTTTTGCACTGGGCCCGCGCATCAATGCGGCCGGGCGCCTCTCCGACATGACGCTGGGCATCGAATGCTTGCTGACCGACGACGGCACGCGCGCCACCGAGCTGGCCAAGCAGCTCGATGCGATCAACCGCGAGCGCCGCGAGATCGAGGCCGGCATGCGCGAGCTGGCCGAGGAGAAGCTCGAGACGCTGATGCCGGCCGGAACGCCCCCTCCGGCCCTGTGCATCTACGAGCCAGAGTTCCACGAGGGCGTGGTCGGCATCGTCGCCTCGCGGCTGAAGGAGCGGGTGCACCGCCCGACCTTCGTGTTCGCGCTCGGCGCCGACGGCCAGCTGAAGGGCTCGGGCCGCTCCATTCCCGGCTTCCATCTGCGCGATGCACTGGACCTGGTCAGCAAGCGTGCGCCCGAGCTCCTGAAGAAGTTCGGCGGCCATGCGATGGCGGCCGGCTGCACCCTGATCGATCCGCAGGCCTTCCCGGCCTTCGATGCCGCGCTTCAGCAGGTGGCGCGCGAGTGGCTCGACGAGGCCGCCCTGACCCGCACCTTGCGCACCGACGGCGCCCTGCCCCCCGAGGCCTACACGGCGGCCACGGTGCGCGAGCTGGAGGCGCAGGTCTGGGGCCAGGCCTTCGAGGCGCCGCTGTTCTGCGATGCGGTCGAGATCGTGCAGCAGCGCATCGTTGGCGAAAAGCATCTGAAGCTCAGGCTGCGCCAGGGTCAGGTCTTGCGCGACGGCATCTGGTTCGGCCGCACCGAGGGCCTGCCCGAGCGTGTGCGATTGGCATACCGCTTGAGCCTGGACAGCTGGAACGGTCAGGAACGCGTGCAGATGATCGTGGAGGCGGCCGAACCCATTGTTTGAACTTCGGTCTGAGTTCAGTGTGAACGAATGCACGTGAGGGCCGCCATGCCTCCACGCTGTCAAATCTCTGCCATGGAGCTTCTCAAGAATCGGTCGCAATGCCCCTGCAACCGGTTCCCTCCATGCCCGACCAAGCCAACAAGCCCGTCTCTCCACGCCACGACCTGCTGGCGCTGCAGCTGTCCAACCTGATCAGCCAGCAGAGCTTTGACATCCATTTCCAGCCGCTGGTCGATGTGCACCGCGCCGGCATCCTCGGCTACGAGGCCCTCACCCGCGGCCCTGCCGACTCGCCGCTGCATTCGCCCCTGGTGCTGTTCGATGCCGCCGCCCGCCAGGGCCGGCTCGTCGAGCTGGAGCGCCTGGTGGTGCGCAAGGCGCTGCGGCGCTTTCGCGAGCTGGCACTGCCCGGCCAGATCTTCCTGAACCTGACGGCCGACACCTTGCTGGCCGCCGAGGGCCGCGTCGAGCAGATCGCGCAGGAATTCGCCGAGCTGGACATGCCGCCTTCGCGCATCGTCATCGAGCTGACCGAAACCCGCCCCATCCTCGAGCCCGAGCGCCTCAGCGCTTCGCTGGAAGGCTTGCGCGCACTCGGCTTCGTGGTGGCGCTGGACGATCTCGGAGAGGGCTTTGCCAGCCTCAAACGCTGGATGGACATCCGGCCCGACTTCGTCAAGATCGACCGCCATTTCATCGATGGCATCTCGCAGGAGCCGCTGAAGCAGCAGTTCGTGCGCTCCATCCTCGAGATGGCGGCTTCCAGCGGCTGCACCGTGATCGCCGAGGGCCTGGAGCAGAACGGCGACCTGAACGTGCTGCGCGAGCTGGGCGTGCCGGTTTGTCAGGGCTATCTGCTGGCGCGGCCGACCTCCACGCCACGTGCCACCTTGCGCGCCGAGATCACCACACTGCTGCGCGACGGCAGCGCCGCCCGCAGCCTGACCGGCCTGCCCGGCGCCATCACGCAGGCAGCCCAGCTCTCGCAGCGCGGCCACACGGTGTCGGCGCGCATCGACTGCCAGTCGGTCGTCGAGATGTTCACCAGCGACGAGCAGCTCTATGCCCTCCCCGTGCTGGATGCCGACAACCGGCCCATCGGCATCCTGCGCTCGCTGCAGGTGCTCAAGCGCAGCGCCGAGCGCTTCTTCATGGACATCCACCGCAAGCACAGCTGCAGCGTGCTGATGGACCCGCAGCCGCTGCTGTTCGACGTCTCGACCTCGCTGCGCGCGATGAGCGAGACCATCGCCAACCTCGATGACCGGCTGATGGTGGACGGCTTCATCGTCACCAAGAACGGCCAGTACTTCGGCAGCGGCCGCACCTCCGATCTCTTGAAGGCCGTCTCCGACCTGCAGGTGCACTCGGCGCGCTATGCCAACCCGCTGACCCTGCTGCCCGGCAATGTGCCCATCGACAACCAGCTCGACGGCCTGCTGGCCGAGGGCCGCCCCTTCGTGGTGGCCATGTGGGACATCGACAACTTCAAGCCCTTCAACGACAGCTACGGCTACCGCGCCGGCGACGAGATGATCAAGTTCACCGCCGCCGTGCTGACGCAGGCGGCCGATGCCGAGCTGGACTTCGTGGGCCACATCGGTGGCGACGACTTCCTGATGGTGCTGGGCTCGGCCAACTGGCAGGAGCGGCTGCAGCAGGTCTGCGAGGCCTTCGATGCCGGCGTGCGCCGCTTCTTCAGCGACGAGCACCAGCAACGCGGCGGCTACACGACGCTGAACCGCCAGAACCAGCCCAGCTTCAATCCGCTGCCCACGTTCAGTGCCGGCGTGGTGCTGGTGCGCGGTGGAGGCTGCTTCGAGAGCTCGCAGGCGCTCTCGGCGGCCCTGATCGAACCCAAGCGCGTGGCCAAGAGCCGCAGTGGCGGCAGCCGCTTCTTCATCGACCGGCGCGGCCCCGAGGCCGTGGACCAGCCGCTGCCCGCCGCCGCCTGAGGAGCCCGCCATGCAACGTCTCCTCTCGCCCGACCTGAAGACCCGTTTGCTGCTCGCCGCACTGATCGCCCTGGTGCTGGGCCTCGTGCCCACGGCCCTGCTGCTGCGCCAGGATGGCCTGCAGCTGCAGCGCCTGCAGGCCGAGCAGGCCGCCCTGCCAGCCAACCAGGCCTGGCAAGCGCTGCTGCGCCTGCAGCGGCAGCAGCGCGAGCTGGCCGCCGAAGCGCTGGGCACGCGGCCGGCCGCACGCGCCGAGTTGCCCGCCGTGCAGCAGGCCACGCAGCCCGCCCTCGCCCGCTTGCGCGAGGCCCTGCCCGAGGGCCGCCACCGCGAGGCCACGCAGCAACAGGCCGAGGCCTTGCAGCGCCTGCAGCGCGCACTGGCCGAGGGCCCGATGGACCTGCCCCATCTGCTGGCCGCCCAGCAAGACCTGGCCCTCAAGGCCTGGCGCGCCATCGACGATCTGAACGAGGAAGCCGGCCTGCCGCGCGACCCCGACCCGGCCAGCCAGCAGGCGCTGCTGGCCGGCTTGCAGGCGGCACCGCGCGTGGAGGAGGCGCTTTCGGAACTCGGCGCCATCGCCCGCGCCGCCGCCGTGGACGACCTGGCCCTGCTCACCGCCGCCATGACGCGCTACCGCGAGCATGCCGAGTCCATGCAGTCCGCACTGCAACGCGCCATCCGCAGCGGCGGCGCCTTGGCTGCAGCCCTTTCACCGGTGGCCGAGCAGGCGCGGCAACAGCGCGAGCAGCTGGAGCAGGTGGTGCAGGCCGCCGCGCTGGACCCCAGCTACCCGCTGGAGCAACTGGCCCAGGGCTTTGCCGCCGCCGCGCAGGTCCAGGCCCAGCTCTCCACCCAGGTGCTGAACACGCTGGACCAGGGCCTGCAGACCCGCGCCGCGCAGACCCAGCAGCGGCGCACCGCGCTGCTGCTCGCGCTGCCGCTGCTGCTCGCAGCCCTCGGCTGGCTGATGCTGCGCATGATGAGCCAGGTCCTGCGCCCCTTGCAGGCCATGGTGGCGGTGACCGAGCGCATCGCCGCCGGCGACCTGAGCCAGGCCGTGCCCGTGGGCCGGGCCGACGAGCTGGGCCGCGTGCTGCAGGCGCTCGCCCACATGCAAGAGGGCCTGCGCAAGCTGGTCGGGCAGATCAACGACGGCGCCGGCAGCATACGCAGCGCCGCCGACGAAATTGCGAGCGGCAATGCCGATCTGTCGCGCCGCACCGAGCAGGCCGCCGCTCAGCTGCAGCAGACCGCCGCCAGCGTGGCCCTGCTGGACCAGACCGTGGGCAGCAGCAGCACGGCCGCCCGCGAGGCCACGCAGCTGAGCGCCGAGGCGAGCACGATGGCGATGGACGGCGGCCAGGTGGTCGAGCAGGTGGTGGCCACCATGGGCCAGATCCAGCGCAGCTCGGGCCGCATCGCCGACATCACTGGCCTGATCGACGGCATCGCTTTTCAAACCAATCTGCTGGCGCTCAATGCCGCCGTGGAAGCCGCGCGTGCCGGCGAGCAGGGGCGCGGCTTTGCGGTTGTGGCCAACGAGGTGCGCCAGCTGTCGCAGCGCAGCGCCGAGGCCGCACGCGAGATCAAGGCCCTGCTGCGCCAATCGGTCGCCCAGGTCGAGGACGGCACCACCCTCGCCGCCGAGGCCGGCACGGCCATGCGTCAGATCGTGCAGCGCGTGGGCGAGGTCAGCGCCGTGGTGCAGCGCCTGGCCAGCCAGGCCGGCGACCAGGCGGCCCAGACCCGCGAACTGGGCCAGGCCATGCAGAGCATCGACGAGATGACCCAGCAGAACGCGGCACTGGTCGAGCAATCGGCAGCCTCGGCCGCCGCGCTACGAGGCCGCGCCACGGCCATGGACGACACGGTCCACAGCTTCAGCCTGTGAGGGTTTGAGCCGGCTCGTAAAATGCGCCGGTGAACCCAACCACCCTCCACGCGCTCAGCAACGCCGACCTGCACTGCCACTCCAAGGTGTCCGACGGCACGCTGGAGCCCGAGGAGCTGGCGGCCCGCGCCAAGGCGCAGGGCGTCGAGCTCTGGGCTCTGACCGACCACGACGAGGTCGGCGGCCAGCAGCGTGCGATGGAGGCCGCCCTGGCCCAGGGCCTGCCCTACCTGACCGGCACCGAGATCTCGGTGACCTTTGCGGGCAAGGTGGTCCACATCGTGGGCCTGGGCTTCGACCATACCGACCCGGCCTTGGTGGCCGGCCTGCGCGCTACTCGCGGCGGCCGTGAGCCGCGCGCCCGCGAGATGGGCGAGGGCCTGGCCCAGGTCGGTATCAAGGGCGCTTTCGAGGGCGCGCTGAAGTACGTGGGCAACCCTGAGCTGATCTCGCGCACCCACTTTGCCCGCTGGCTGGTTGATGCCGGCCATTGCAGCGACGTGCCCGAGGTGTTCCGCCGCTTCCTCACCGAGGGCAAGCCGGGCTTCGTGCCGCACCGCTGGGCCACGCTTCGTGATGCGCTGCGCTGGGTGCATGAGGCCGGTGGCCTGACCGTCATTGCCCATCCGGCCCGCTACGGTTTCACGCCGACCGAGGAATACGCGCTCTTCACCGAGTTCCAGGCCCATGGCGGCCGGGGCCTCGAGGTGGTGACCGGCAGCCACACGGCGGCCGAGGCCGTGAAGTACGGCGACATGGCCCTCGAGTTCGGCTTCCTGGCCTCGCGCGGCTCGGACTTCCACAGCCCCGATGAGAGCCATACCGATCTCGGCTCGCTGCCCAACCTGCCAGGCCAGCTGAGCCCGGTCTGGCTGGCGCTGCAGGACCGCATCCACTTCCCGCGCGGCTGATGGCGCCAGCGCAACGCCCGGCCCTGGGCATCGCCCTCGTGTTCCTGATGGCGGCCTGCTTCGCCAGCATGGACAGCCTGATCCGCCATCTCGGCTCGCTGGCCCTGCCGGTGCTGCTGATCCTCTGGGCGCGCTACAGCGTGCAGGCCGTGGCCATGGCGGTGTGGCTGGCCGCCAAGGGCAGCTTCCGAGCCGCCCATCCGCGCTTCCAACTGCTGCGTGGTCTGCTCTTGCTGGGCACCAGCGCGATGAGCTTTTTCGGCGTGCAGCTGATGCCGGTGGCCGAGTTCACCGCCATCACCATGTTGACGCCGGTGGTCGTCACCCTGCTGGCCGCGATGCTGCTGCATGAACCGGTGTCGCGGCTGCGCTGGGCCCTGGTGCTGGGCGGCTTCGGCGGCGCGCTGATCGTCATCCGGCCCGGCAGCGGCCTGTTCGGCTGGGCCGTGCTGTTCCCGCTGGCTGGCGCGCTCTGCTACGCGGCCTTCCAGGTGCTGACCAGCAAGCTGTCCTCGCTGGAACATCCGCTGACCACGCATTTCTATACCGGCCTGATCGGCATGGGGCTGCTGAGCCTCCTGCTGGCCCTCGGCCCCTGGCAGGTCTGGCCCGCGCTGGCCGCCGCACCGCCCCGGCAATGGGGCTTGCTGCTGGTTGTCGGCGTCCTTGGCACGACCGGCCATTTGCTGCTGATCCTGGCCCTCGGCCTGGCCTCCACGGCCACGCTGATGCCCTTCGTCTATGTGCAGATCGCCTTTGCCGCCGGCATCGGCTGGCTGGCCTTTGGCCATGTGCCGGATGCCTATGCCTGGCTGGGCATGGGCGTGCTCTCGGCCTGCGGCGCGGCTACCGCGTGGCTGAATGTGCGCGAGAAGCAACGCGCGTCACTCTCGGTGGTGACGGTGGACACCATCGCCGACTGAAACCGCCATGCGGCCGGCGCAGAATCGGCAGCCATGGCACAAAGCTTCGAAGTCCACCCGGACAACCCGCAGGCGCGCTTCCTCAAGCAGGCGGCGCAGATCCTCGACAAGGGCGGCATCGCCGCCATCCCGACCGACTCCAGCTACGCCCTCGTCTGCCACCTGGACGACAAGGCGGCGGCCGAGAGCCTGTGGCGGCTGCGCGGTTTCAGCGAGAAGACCAGCGACAAGCACCACCTCACGCTGCTGTGCCGCGACCTGAGCGAGCTGGCCAGCTATGCGCGGGTCGACAACAAGCAGTACCGGCTGCTGAAGGCCGCCACGCCGGGGCCCTTCACCTTCATCCTCGAGGCAACCAAGGAAGTGCCGCGCCGCCTGCACCACCCCTCGCGGCGCACCATAGGCCTGCGCGTGCCCGACCACCGCGTGACGCAGGAGCTGCTCGCCATCTTCGGCCAGCCGCTGCTGGCCACCACGCTGATACCGCCGGGCGAGAGCGAACCGCTCAACGACCCCGACGAGATCGCCGAGCGCTACGACCACCAGCTGCAGCTGATCATCCAGTCCGGCGCCTGCACGATGCAGCCCACGACGGTGATCGACATGAGCGGCGCCGAGCCCGTCGTCGTGCGGCTGGGGCGTGGCGATCCGGCTCAGCTCGGCCTGGCCTGAGACCGCACAAATTGCCCGCTGCCAGAGCGGATTTGCGGGTTCTTTTCCAGGCCCGGCCATGCTAGCGTAGGGCCGGATGTTCGCCGCCGTTCGCGACCTCGCGAAGGGAGCAGGTGTCGACCGGGCGAAGTTCCGGAGCTATCGAACAAGATGACGGGGCCCGACGGGCCCTGCAAAGGACCGACCATGGGACTGCTGACACAACTTCGAATCGGCCAGCGCCTCGGCCTGAGCTATGGCCTCCTGATCCTGCTGCTGGTGGTGATCGGCAGCTACGGCGGCTACAGCGCCAGCCGCCTGGCCAAGGACCTGGACCGCACGGCCAACCAGAGCCTGGTGAAGATCGCGGCGGCCAATGCGCTGTCCGACAACGTCAATGTGTTCGCCCGTGCCTCGCGCGACCTGCTGCTGCTGGACGAGGCACGCCAGATCAAGAAGCAGAAGGCGGCCATGGACGAGGCGCAGCAGGCCAGCATCGACCAGTTGGCCAAGCTCAAGACGGATGCCGAGGCCGGCAAGGAGACCGAACTGATCGCCCAGGCCAAGAGCACGCAGGACAAGTTCCTGGAAGCCATCGCCAAGTTCCGCAAGGTCCAGCAGGACGGCAGCCCCGACGAGGCCCGTGAAAGCCTGATCACCGTGGTACGCCCGGCCCAGCAGGACTACCAGGCGGCGCTGAAGGCCCTCGTAGATCTGCAGTTCGAAAGCGCGCATGACCTGGCCGTGGCCGGTGGCGAGCTGGCCCGCAATTCCACGGTCGTGACCATCGTGCTCGTCATCGCTGCGGCCCTGATCGGCATCGTCGGCGGCCTGGCCATCTCGCGTTCCATCGTGTTGCCGGCGCGCTCGGCCCAGGCGGCGGCCGAGGCCATCGCCCAGGGCGACCTGACCCGCGAGATCAGCAGCGCTGGCAAGGACGAGCTGGCCCAGATGCTGCAGGCCATGCGCGAGATGCAGGACGCCCTCGTGGGCGTGGTGCGCAGCGTGGGTTCAGCCGCCAGCGAGGTGGCCGACAGCTCCGGCGTGATCGCCAGCAGCAACAACGACCTGTCCGACCGCACGGCCCGCTCCGCCGCCAGCCTGCAGAACACTGCCGCCTCGGTCGAGCAGATCGCCGCCAATCTCAGCGGCGCCAGCGAACTCACGCGCAAGGCTGCCGCCATTGCCAGCACCGCGCGTCAGTCGGCCTCCACCGGTGGCCGCGTGGTCTCCGAGGTGGTGTCGACGATGGAAGACATCAGCGCCAGCTCCAAGAAGATCGGCGACATCATCGGCGTGATCGATGGCATCGCCTTCCAGACCAACATCCTCGCGCTGAATGCAGCCGTCGAGGCGGCCCGCGCCGGCGAGCATGGCAAGGGCTTTGCCGTGGTGGCCACCGAGGTGCGCGCCCTGGCATCACGCGCCGCCGCCGCCGCCAAGGAAATCAAGGTGCTGATCCAGGAAAGCACCGAGAAGGTCGACAGTGGCACCGGCCTCGTCAACAACGCCGGCAAGACCATCACCAGCGTGGTCGACGAGGTCAACCACATGGGCCAGCTGATCGAGGAGATCTCGCACTCGGCCCAGGAACAGGCCTCGGGCGTGGGCGTGGTCAACCAGGCCATGAACGAGCTCGACAAGAGCACGCAACAAAATGCCAGCCTGGTCAGCGAGCTGAACCGCTCGACCGAGGCCTTGACCAGCAGTTCTTCACGACTGCTGGAGGCTGTTGGCTTCTTCCGCGTCGCATGAGGCTGATTTCGGCCTCATGATGGCGCCCATTGTTTAAACATTGCTCAGGACCAGAAGGAGAACCGCACATGCAAGCCGTCGTCACCCAGCGCCCCACCCTGGCCAAGCGCTGCGCCATCGCGCTGATCGGCGCCCTGCTCGTCACCTCGGCCCTGGCCGCGCCCAAGGTCGTGAAGAAGGTGCCGCCGGAGTTCCCGCGCGAAGCTGCCCAGAAGGGCATCGCCAATGGCAGCGTCAAGGCCGAAGTCACCATCGGACCCGATGGCACGGTCACCGACGTCAAGGTCCTCGAAGCCGAACCCAAGCGTGTCTTCGACAAGGCCGTGATCGCCGCGCTGAAGGAATGGAAGTACGAAGGCACGGGCGAAAAGCAGACGGCCGAAGTGAAACTGGTGTTCCGGAACGAAGACTGATTCGCCCCCGAACCTAGGGAACAAGACCCCGCTTGCCGGGGTCTTTCTTTTTGTGGGTCCGGTTCGCACTACCGGTTGACAGAATCGATTACACACGTAAACTGATCGAATGTTTACGCCCGTAATCGATTCGCATGCCCACCCCAATCTCCGAGGCTGAGGCCCAGGTCATGGAAGTGCTGTGGGCCGCCGCCGGCCCGCTCTGCACCGAAGACGTCGCCGCCGCCCTGCAAGGCCGCCAGGACTGGCAGCTGGCAACGATCAAGACCCTCTTGAACCGCTTGCTGAACAAAGGCGCCGTGACCGCCGAGAAGGACGGCCGGCGCTACCTCTACACCCCGCTCTTGAAGCGCGAAGACTGGGTCGGCGAGCAGGCCACCGGCCTGCTGGACCGGCTGTTCGGCGGCAGCCTTGCGCCGCTGGTCGCGCAGTTCAGCAGCCAGCGCAAGCTGAAGCCCGAGGAACTCGCGGCGCTCAAGCAATTGCTGAAGGACCAGGAGCCATGATGGACACCACACCCATCCTGGCAGCGCTGGGCCGCCAGACCCTGGTCCTCAGCCTTGCCCTGCCCCTGCTGCTGGCCCTGCGCCAGCCCCTGTTGAGGCGCTTTGGCGCGACCGTGGCTTATGCGAGCTGGGGGCTGCTGCCGCTCCTGATGGGGGCCGCCTGGCTGCCAGCGAGCGCACCGGCCCAGGCGCTGAGAGCAAGCGTGGTGGCGCGGATCGAGCCGCTGCTGGGCGGCCCGGCGACGCCCCTGCCCGTGGTCTCGGATCCCTGGTGGCCGGCAGCGCTGGCAGCCCTCTGGTTGGTCGGCGCCCTGCTCTGCGCGGCCCGTCTCGTCTGGCTGCAGCGCCACTTCATGCAAGACCTGACACCAGCTGGCGAGCAATGGCAAGGCCCTGAGGGCAGCGGCCCGGCCCTGGTGGGCCTGGTGCGGCCGCGCCTGGCCTTGCCGGTGGATTTCAGCCAGCGTTTCAATGCCCAGCAGCAGCGCCTGGTGCTGGCCCATGAGGAGGTGCACCGCCTGCGGCGCGACAACCACTGGAACCTGCTGGCCGCCCTGCTGTGCCTGCTGCACTGGTTCAACCCGCTGGCCTGGCTGGCGCTGCGCCGCATGCGCGCCGACCAGGAACTGGCCTGCGATGCCCGCGTAATCGCCGAACACCCCGGCAGCGAGGCCGCCTATGGCCGCGCCCTGCTGCTGGCCCAAGGTTCTCAACTCGCCACCGGCCTGCCCTGGGCCAGCTGGCAATCCACCCACCCCCTGATCGAGAGGATAGAAATGCTCAAGCAACACAGCGGCCCGGCCGCACGCCGCAAGCTCGGATTGGCCTTGCTCGGCCTGCTGGCCGTGGCCAGCACGGGCACGGTCCATGCGCTGCGCGCTGACGGCGGGGCTGATGCCGCGCCACAAGCCGCCGGCATTGAACTGCGCATGGAGATCGCGATCACCGACAGCCAGGGCGGCAGCACGCGTACCCAGCGCAGCCAGCCGACGATCCGGGTCCACGCCGGACAACCTGCACAGGTGATCCTGAACGGCTCACCGAAGCAGCCGACGGCCGATCAGGTCGCTATCGAGGTGATCGCCGAAGAACTCGGCGACGACAAGATCAAGATCTCGGCCGAGATCAAGAAAGGCAATCCACTTGCCACCGTGTCCAAGCCCAAGATCATCACCAAGAACGGCACCAAGGCCCTGATCGAGATCGGCAACGAGGGCCCGACAGGCAAGGACATGCTGTCGATCGCCATCACGCCCACCGTGCTGGGCAAGACCAAGATTTAAACGGCGGCCTTCACCACGATCTCGACCTTCCATTCCGGCCGCGCCAGCTGGGCCACCACGGTGGCTCGCGGCGGCGCATTGCCGGCGGCCACCCAGGCGTCCCAGGCGGCATTCATGCCGGGGAACTCCTTCACGTCGGTGATGAAGATCTGGGCCATCAGGATCTTGCTCTTGTCGCTGCCGGCGCGGGCCAGCAGCTTGTCGATGGCGGCCAGCACCTGGGCCGTCTGGCCGGTGATGTCGGCCGTGGCGTCTTCGGGCACCTGGCCGGCCAGGTAGGCCACGCCGTTGTGCACGGCCATTTCCGACAGGCGTGCGCCGACGTCGAAGCGTTCAATGGAACTCATTTTTTCTTGCCCTTCTTGGCATGGTGATGCGAATGGCCGCGGGCCTCGTAGCCCTGGCCATGCGGATGTTTCTTGCTCGTGCCTTGCGGCGCGGCGGCGGTGGCCTTCTGGCCCAGCTTGCTCTCGGTGCCGTTCAGCAGCTTCTTGATGTTGGCCTCGTGGCGCCAGATCAGGAGCAGGGAGAGAACGAGCAGGGCCATCACGGTCGGCGAGGCACCCCAGATCAGCATTTGATAGAACGGCGCGAACACGGCGGCGACGATGGCCGCCAGCGAGGAGTAGCGCGAGAAGTAGGCAATGATCACCCAGGTGAGCAGCGTGGCCGCGCCCAGCAGCGGGTTGATCGCGAGGATCACACCAGCC
Organism: Pelomonas sp. V22; assembly: GCF_030014915.1. Lineage (GTDB taxonomy): Bacteria > Pseudomonadota > Gammaproteobacteria > Burkholderiales > Burkholderiaceae_C > JAUASW01. The sequence goes on along the minus strand of NZ_JAGIXS010000003.1, from coordinate 368,376 downwards.
GCCGTGGCCACGCCCTTGCCGCCCTGGAAGCGGAAAAACACCGGCCACAGGTGGCCGAGGAAGGCCGCCAGCCCAACCAGGGCCGCCGTGCCTTCACCGAGGCCGAGGGGCTCGCCCCACAGCAGCACGGCCAGCACCGGCAGGTAGCCCTTCAGCGCATCGAACAGCAGGGTGAGGATGGCAGCGGCCTTGTTGCCGGAGCGCAGCACATTGGTGGCGCCCGGGTTGCCCGAGCCATAGCTGCGCGGGTCCGACAGGCCCATGGCCTTGCTGATGATGACGGCGAAGGACAGCGAGCCGACGAAATAGGCGGCCAGGGCCGCCAGCAGCGGATAGAGGTTGTCTTGCATGGGGCGCTATTCTGCTGCACCGGCGCAATGCACCGGTTTGGCCGCCAGCAGATCGACCAGGATGGCCGGCGCCATGCCCACCAGGTAGCCGCGCCGGCCGCCGTTGATGCAGATCCTGGGCAGCTCGAGGATGCTGGCCTCCACATAGATCGGCATCACCTTGCGGATGCCGAACGGCGAGGTGCCGCCCACCTGGTAGCCGCTGTGGCGCTGCGCCACCTCGGGCTTGCAGGGCTCCACCTTCTTGCAGGGGATCTGGCGGGCCAGTTCCTTGAGGCTGACCTGGCGGTCGCCATGCATCAGCACGATCAGCGGCTGCGCCTTCTCGTCCTGCATCACCAGGGTCTTGACCACGGCGTGCTCGTCCACACCGAGCTGGCGCGAGCTTTCGGCCGTGCCGCCATGCTCCACGTAGTCGTAGACATGCTCCGTGAACTCGACTTTGTGCTGGCGCAGGAACTGGGTGGCGGGGGTTTCGCTGACGTGCTGGGACTTCTTGCTCATCGGACGCTGGCGCGAGGATCGGGAACGACCCGCAGTGTAGGCGCGCCTGCGTCCGTCCCATGCGACAGTTGGGTCCATGCCAAGCAGTACTGAACCGTCCAACCTGAGCTACGCCTACAACAGCCAGGAATTCCGCCGCTTCGTCGCCTGGATTCACGGTGCCGTGCTCGCCGTGGCGGGGCTCACGCTGCTGGGCGCCCTGCTGGGCGGCGTTCGCGAATGGCCACGCTATGTCCATATCGGCAGCATCCTGTTGCTGATCGGTGCGAGCCAGTGGCGGCTGCGCCAGCGTGGCCCCAAGGCCAGCACGGTACTGCTGGTGGTCGGCCTGTGGTTGCTGGCCAGCCTGAACATGTGGCAGTACGCGGGCATCTACAGCAGCAGCCTCATCGTCTATCCCTTCCTCATCGGCCTGGCCGGCTGGGTGCTGGGTTCGCGCTGGCTGGTCGCGGTGCTGCTGGCCAGCATCGCCAGCGTCGCCGTGATGGGCCTGGGCACGCTCAGCGGCTGGCATGTCCCTACCGACCGGGCATCGCCCCTGCTGGTCTGCATGCAGCTGGTGTCGGTGCTCTTGATCACCGGTGGCATGGTTTACGTCGTCAATCGAACCCTGCTCAGCAGCCGCAACCAGGCGGTGCGGCTCTCCACGGAGCTGGCACTGCGGCATGCCGAGCTGCTAGACCAGGAGCGCGAGCTGAGCAAGCTGGTCGATGCCGTGCCGGCCAGCGTGGCCTCGTTCGACAGCCAGTCGCGCGTGCGCCGCTGCAACCTGCGCTACGCCAAGCTATTCGGCCGACTGCCCGCACAGGTGCTGGGCTTGCATGTCGAGGACTTCGTGCCTGCCGAGGCGCTGGAGCAGATCCGGCCCCACTGGGAACAGGCCCTGCGCGGCCAGGCTGGCCACTACCGCCGCAGCAACCGCGACCCGGTCAGCGGCGCGGTCTCCTGGCTCGACGTGAGCCTGATTCCCGACGTGGAGGGCACGGACGTGCACGGCATCTTCGCCTTGCTGGTGGACGTCACTGCCCAGGTCGAGGCTGAGCGCGAGGTGCTCGCCCTGAACAAGAGGCTGGCAGAGCGCGTCGTGCGACGCAGTTCGGAGCTCGCCGAAGCCAATGAGCGGCTGGAACAGACGCAGCGTGAGTTGCAGGAGGCACAGTCGCGCGCCACGCTGTCGGTGCTGGTGGCCAAGATGTCCCACGAGCTTGCATCGCCAGTCGGCAACAGCCGACTGCTGGCCGACACCTTTCTCCATTGGATCCGTGACTTCGAGACCCAGTTGGAAGAGGGGCAGGTGCGCAAGTCCAGCCTGACGCGACTCCTCACCGATCTGCGCCAGGGGGCGGTGCAGTTGCAGCAGAACCTCGAAGGCGCGGATGCGCTGATGCGCGATTTCAAGCAGCTCTCGGCCGACCAGGCCAGCGGCCAGCGGCGGCGCTTTGAGCTCGACGAACTGGTGCGCGAGGTGCTTGCCTCGATGGGCCCGGTGTTGCGGCGCTCTGGCCATGAGGTGAAGCTGGAGCTGCCAGCGCAGCTCGACATGGACAGCCTGCCCGGCCCGCTCGGCCAGGTACTGATCAACCTGATCAACAACGCCTTGATCCACGGCCTCGAAGGCCGCAGCAACGGCGAGATCAGTATCACGGCCACGCCCAGCACCGATGGGCAAAGGGTCAGCCTCAGCGTGGCCGACAACGGTCGTGGCATCCCGGCCGAGGCCCTGCCCGAGCTGTTCAAGCCCTTCTACAGCACGCGCATCGGCCAAGGCGGCAGCGGGCTCGGGCTGCCCATCGTCGAGGACATCGTGTGCAAGCGTCTGGGTGGCAGCATCTCGGTCAGCAGCGAGCCCGGGCAAGGCAGCCGCTTCACGCTGGACCTGCCACTCCGGCTGGCCGCAGCCTGATCAGGCGGCGCGGGGGGTGCGAGCCCGAGCCTCTTCCTGCATGCGCAGCACGCGGCGCTGCACCTTGCCGGTGGTGGTCATCGGCAAGCTGGCGATGAACTCGATTTCCTTCGGGTACTCATAAGGAGCCAGGCGGCCCTTCACATGTGCCTGCAGCGCAGCCACCAGCTTGGCATTGCCGGCATGGCCGGGCGCCAGCACCACATAGGCCTTGACCAGGGCACCGCGCTCGGCGTCCGGCTTGGGCACAACGGCGGCATTGGCCACGGCCTCGTGCTTGACCAGGCAGTTCTCGATCTCGCTCGGGCCTATGCGGTAGCCGGCGGCCTTGAACATGTCGTCGCTGCGGCCCTGGTACCAGAGGTAGCCGTCGGCATCCATGCTCGCCATGTCGCCGGTGCGGCACCAGCTGTCTGCCGGGTCTCCGCTGTACTTGGCGGCCGTGGCCTCAGGCTTGTTCCAGTAGCCGAGGAAGAACACCGGGTCCGGGTCGCCATGCACATCGAGCCGGTGCACGGCCACATCACCAGGCACACCCGGGGGGCAGGTCTTGCCTGCTTCGTCGATCACCGCCACCCGGTGGCCCGGATAGGCCCGGCCCATGCTGCCGGCACGCGCAGGCCACAGGCGGCTGCAGTTGCCGACCACGTAGTTGATCTCGGTTTGGCCGAACATCTCGTTGACGGTGAGGCCGAGTTCCTGCTCGCACCAGTTGAACACCGCGTCGCCCACGGCCTCGCCGGCGCTCATGATGGCTTCCAGCTTCAGTGCATAGCTTTCGCGCGGATGCGGCACGGCCTTCATCATGGCCTTCAGCGCCGTGGGGAAGAGGAAGCTGTGCGTGACGCCGTAGTGCGCCATCAGCTCGAACGAGCGCTCCGCCGAGAAGCGGCCCTGGTAGGCCACGATGGGGCGGCCGAAGTACAGCGTGGGCAGCAGCGCGTCCATCAGCCCGCCAGTCCAGGCCCAGTCGGCGGGGCTCCAGAAAATCGCGTGCGAAGGCCTGCTCGGATCGAAGGGGTCAAAACCGAACCAGTTCTGGCTGGCAATGAAGCCGCTCAGATTGCCGATCAGGGCGCGCTGCGGAATCAGGGCACCCTTGGCCGGGCCGGTCGTGCCGCTGGTGTAGATCAGCACGGCCGGGTCGTCGGCCGACAACTCGACCGCCGCGAAGCGAGCGTCTTCGGCCTGCAGCGCCGCCATCCAGCCAATCTCGCCGGCCTGGTCACTGACGCAATCGCCAACGACGATCAGCTGGCGCAGCGCCGGGCATGCGGCACGCACCGAGCGCAGAGCCTCCAGCGCGGCGCATTCCACCAAGGCCACGACGGCGCCGCTGTCCTGCAGGCGGTACTCCAGCGCGTCGGGGCCGAACAGCATGGACAGCGGCATGGCCACCGCGCCGAGTTGGTTGATCGCGATATGGGCCACGGCCGTCTCGAAGCGCTGCGGCAGCACGATGGCCACGCGGTCGCCGCGCTGCACGCCCTGGCGCTGCAAGGCATTGGAGAGGCGATTGGCCGCGCGCTGCAGCTGGCCGTAGCTGTAATGGGCGCGGCAGCCGCTGTCGCTCTCGAACAGCACGGCCGGCGCATCTGGCGTCTCGTGGGCCCAGCGGGTGCAGCAGGCTTCGGCAATGCTGAAGCGCTCGGGCACGGCCCAACGGAACGCGCCATGGATGGCGGCGTAGGCATCCCCTTCGGCCGACCTGGCTTGACCCATCCCAACCCTCCTGCTGTTTGCGCAAGGATGCGAGGGGCAGAGCGTAGCGAGCCAAAGGTCATGGCGACCTATGGATTTCCCGCACATAAACTGCGCCGATGAGCCTTGCCCTTTTCCACAACCCCGCCTGCTCCAAATCCCGCGAGGCCCTGGCCCTGCTGCAAGCAAAAGACCTCACGCCCGAGGTGATCGACTACCTGCAGACGCCACCCAGCCTCGAGCAATTGCGCGAGTTGCAGCGGCGCCTGCGCCTGCCGGCGCGCGAGCTGCTGCGCAAGGGCGAAGAGGCCTATGCGCAGCTTGGGCTGGAGCAGCCGACGTTCAGCGAGGATGACTTGCTGGCGGCCATCGCCGCCCATCCGATACTGCTGCAGCGACCCATCGTCGTGAACGGCGAGCGCGCCCTGATCGCGCGGCCGCCCAGCCTGCTGCTGGAATTTCTCTGAAGCACTTTCTTGACCGAGGATGTCCATGAAGAACCAAGCGCTCCTGCTGGCCCTGTCTCTTGCCTTCGGGCCGGCACTGGCCGCCGAACCGGCTGCCCGCCACGTAGCCACGATCGATGAGCTGCTGCAGCTCAAGACCCTGGCCGGCGGCACGCAGATCTCGCCGGACGGCCGTTACGTGGCCTACCAGCTCAGCCGGGCCGACTTCAAGCAGGACGCCTTCATCACGACGATCTGGCTCGCTGACACCCAGACCGGCCGCCACATCGCGCTGACGCAAGCCGGCAAGTCGGCCAGCAATCCGCAGTGGTCGCCCGACGGCGCCTGGCTGGCCTTCACCAGCAGCCGCGTGGAAGACAAGGACCAGCTGTTCGCCATCCGCCCCGACGGCGGTGAGGCGGTGCAGCTGAGCAAGAGCGAGACCGGCGTGCGCGGCTATGCCTGGTCGCCCGACGGCCGGCAGATCGCCTTCACGGCCAACGAGGCCCAGAGCCAGGCCAGCAAGGACCGCAAGAGTCACTACGCCGACTACGAAGTGGTGCGCAAGGAAACCCAGTCGGCCCAGCTGTGGACCTTGAACGTGGCCGAGGCCCTGGCCACGCCACAGGCCGGCAAGCAGCGCACCAAGAACGCGAAGCTGCATGTGGAGGGCTTCAGCTGGTCGCCAGACGGCAACCAGATCGCCTTCAGCGGCAGCGCCTCGCCCGAGCCGCGCCACCTGGCCACCAGCGACATCTACAAGCTCACGCTGGCCGACGACAGCGTCAAGGCCCTGGTCGCGCAGAACGGGCCGGACTCGAGCCCGCAGTGGTCGCCAGATGGCAAGCAGATCGCGTTCGTGTCCAGCATGGGCCAGACGGCCTTCTTCGCCCGCAACCAGCGCGTGGCCGTGGTGTCGGCCGAAGGCGGCACGCCGCGCTCGGTCAGCGATGCCTTTGATGAGAACCCGTCGCTGATAGCCTGGAAGACTGACGGCATCTACTTCGCCGGCCTGCAGCGCACGGCCGGCCATTTGTTCCGGGCCGACCCGGCGAGCGGTCGCATCAGCCGCGTCTCGGCGCCCGACGATTTGATGGCGGGCGGCGTCTCGCTCAGCCGCGATGGCCGCAAGCTGGCCTTCACCGCCGCCACGCCGCGTGCGCTGGCCGAGGTCTTCGTGGCCGACAGCAGCGGCTTTGCGCCGAAGCAGCTGACCACGCTGACCGAGCAGACGCGCGACTTCGTCATGGCCAGCCGTGAAGTGATCCGCTGGAAGAGCAAGGACGGCGCCGAGATCGAGGGCGTGCTGATCAAGCCGGCCGACTTCGATGCCAAGAAGAAGTACCCGCTGCTCACCATCATCCACGGCGGCCCCACCGGCATCGACCGCCCGACGCTGCTGGACACCCGCTACTACCCGGCCGACATCTGGGCCGCGCGCGGCGCCCTGCTGCTCAAGGTCAACTACCGTGGCAGCGCCGGCTATGGCGAGAAGTTCCGCCGCCTGAACGAGCGCAACCTGGGCGTCGGCGATGCCTGGGACGTGGTCTCGGGCGTGGACCACCTGGTGGCGCAAGGCCTCGTCGACAAGGACCGCGTGGGCAGCATGGGCTGGAGCCAGGGCGGCTTCATCTCGGCCTTCCTCGGCACGGCGACGAACCGATTCGTCGCGGTCTCCATGGGCGCCGGCATCTCGGACTGGGCGACCTACTACTACAACACCGACATCCCGCAGTTCACGATCAACTACTTCGGCGCCAACCCGGTGGACGACCCCGAGATCTATCGCAAGACCTCACCGGCCGGCTACCTGAAGGAGGCGCGCACGCCGACGCTGATCCAGCATGGCGAACTCGACAAGCGCGTGCCCATCGCCAATGCCTACCAGCTGCGCCAGGCGCTGGAAGACCGCAGCGTGCCGGTGGAGATGATCGTCTACAAGGGCTTCGGCCACGGCATCACCAAGCCCAAGTCGGCGCGGGCGCAGATGCAGCACAACCTCGATTGGTTCAACCACTGGATCTTCAAGGACCCGCTGCCGGACTACGCGGCCCCTGAGGTGCCGAAGGCCAAAAAGGACTGAATCATCAGCGCCCGTACTGCGCCAGCGCATCGCCGGTGAGCCGGCAGATGCGCCAGTCGTCCATCATCACGGCGCCCATCTTCTTGTAGAACTCGATGGCGTTCACGTTCCAGTCCAGCACGCTCCACTCGAAGCGGCCATAGCCACGCTGCACCGCCAGCGCGGCCAGGCGGCTCAGCATCTCCTTGCCGAGACCAGTGCCGCGATGGGCGGGCTGCACGTACAGGTCTTCCAGGTAGAGGCCGGGCTTGGCGAGGAAGGTGGAGAAGTTGGTGAAGAAGAGCGCGAAGGCGATCAGCCCGCCCTGCTCACCTTCTGCCACCCAGCATTCGACGACCGGCTTGTCGCCGAACAGGTGCGGCATCAGGGTCTCGGGCGTGGCCTGGGCGAGATGGCCGAGCTGCTCGAAATCGGCCAGTTCCTTGATCAGGCCGACGATGGCGGGCACGTCGGCGGGAGTGGCGGTGCGGATCAGGTGTTTGCTCATGGCCCCATTGTCGCCAGAGCTACAGCATGGCTTTGAGCGCTGGCCTACATTGAGGCCATGAGCCCCACTCCCGCCTATGTCGAGCGCCGCACGGCGCGCAGCGAATTCATCAGCTTGCGTGGCCTGCGCCACCACATCCTGCGCTGGGGCGATGCCTCGCTGGTCACGCCGGAGAAGCCGCTGCTCGTGATGCTGCATGGCTGGATGGATGTTGGGGCCTCGTTCCAGTTCGTCGTCGATGCGCTCGATGCCCTGGAGGCGAAGGGGCAGCAGCGCGCCGTCGTGGCCATGGACTGGCGCGGCTTCGGCCTCTCCGACAACGGCGGCAGCGACGCCTACTGGTTCCCCGACTACCTGGGGGACCTCGACGCCCTGCTCGACACCATCAGCCCCGACGCTCCGGTCGATCTGCTGGGCCACAGCATGGGCGGCAACGTGGTGATGAGCTATGCCGGCGTGCGGCCGCAGCGCATCCGCCGGCTGATCAACCTCGAAGGTTTCGGCCTGCCCGAGACCCGGCCCGAGATGGCGCCGGGCCGCCTGGTCGCCTGGCTCGATGAGCTGAAGGAAGAACAGCGGCTCAAGCCTTATGCCAGCCTCGATGCCGTGGCCGAGCGATTGATCAAGACCAATCCACGCCTCAAGCCCGAGAAGGCCCGCTGGCTGGCCTCGCACTGGTCGCGCGAGGTCGGTGGCCAATGGCTGCTGCTCGGCGATCCGGCCCACAAGCGCACGAATCCCATCCTCTACCGCCGCGCCGAGATCGTCGCCACCTGGGCGCAGATCGAGGCACCCACCCTCTGGGTCGAGGGTGACAGCACCGACATCACCAAATGGTGGGGCGACCGCTACCCGCGCGAAGACTTCGAAGCGAGGCTGGCCGTGGTCAAGGACCTGAAACGGGCAACACTCACGGATGCCGGCCACATGCTGCACCACGACCAGCCCGAGGCGCTGGCCGCTCAGCTGGCCTCATTCCTCGGCTGAGGTCTCGGCTTCGGCCTGGTCGCGCCGGTTCATCCAGCGCGCATAGCTCCAGGCGATCACCAGGTAGGCGATCAGGGCGCCCTGCGAGGCCACCCAAAAGCTGAACGGCCAGCCGAAGAAGCTGAAGTTCAGATCGCGGGCAAAGAAGGGCACGACGAAGGTCACGACCATCCAGGCGGCCAGCAGCCACAGCGTGAGCCGGTGGTTGGCCTGGCCGTAGCGACGCTGGCGTTCTTGCGGATTCAACGGCATGCCGCGCCTCCAAGGCAGAGCTGGATCTTCCAGGCGGTGACGGCCAGCCAGAGTCCGGCGGCCAGCAGCAGCGCCCAGCGCCGGCCGGCGACGAGGTCGAAAGGCCTGGCCACCACGTCGAGCAGGCCATAGAAGAAATTGCCTTCACGCCGGGCTCCGATCAAGAGGCCCAGCAGCCCGCGACCGAGGCATGCCAGCAGCCCGATTTCGGCAATCAGCTTGAGGGCGAAGACGAGCAAAAGCATGGCCGCGACTTTAAAGCCAGGGCGGCGGCAAGCGCCCTGGCGCTTCCCCGGGGAGCCAGGCCGCTAAAATGCGCGGCTGATTGCGCTCTGTTCTGGGGCGCCCACCACAAAAAAGCACAGCCATCATGGACATCGAACGCATCAACGCGATCGGAACCACCCTCGCCGATCTGACAGCGCGTACCGACGCGCTAAGGGGGTATCTTTGACTACGACCGCAAAGTCCTGCGGCTGAACGAGGTCAACGCCGCCCTCGAAAACCCGAACGTCTGGAACGATCCCAAGCGCGCCCAGGAGCTGGGCAAGGAAAAGCGCACCTTGGAGACCGTGGTCCAGACCATCGACCACCTGAACAGCAACCTCGCCGACAACACCGAGCTCTTCGACATGAGCAAGGCCGACGAGGACTTCGACGGCCTGGCCGCCATCGAGAGCGATGCCGCGCAACTGCGCGCCAAGGTCGAGGAGCTGGAATTCCGCCGGATGTTCAACAACCCGGCCGACCCGCTGAACTGCTTCATCGACATCCAGGCCGGCGCCGGTGGCACCGAGGCCAATGACTGGGCCGGCATGTTGCTGCGCCAGTACCTCAAGTACTGCGAGCGCAAGGGCTTCAAGGCGACGCTCGAAGACCAGACCGACGGCGACGTGGCCGGCATCAAGAGCGCCACGATCAAGGTGGAAGGCGAGTACGCCTTCGGCCTGCTGCGCACCGAAACCGGCGTGCACCGCCTGGTGCGCAAATCGCCGTTCGACAGCTCGGGCGGCCGCCACACCAGCTTTGCCTCGCTGTTCGTCTACCCGGAAGTCGATGACTCGATCGAGATCGAGATCAACCCGGCCGACGTGCGCACCGACACCTTCCGCGCCTCTGGCGCTGGTGGCCAGCACATCAACAAGACCGACTCGGCGGTGCGCCTCACGCACATCCCGACCGGCATCGTCGTGCAATGCCAGGACGGCCGCAGCCAGCACAGCAACCGCGATGTGGCCTGGAAGCGCCTGCGCTCGCGCTTGTACGACCATGAGATGCGCAAGCGCATGGAAGAGCAGCAGAAGCTCGAGGACACCAAGACCGACGTGGGTTGGGGCCACCAGATCCGCAGCTATGTGCTCGACCAGAGCCGCATCAAGGACCTGCGCACCAACTACGAGACCTCGGCCACGCAGAAGGTGCTGGACGGCGATCTCGACCCCTTCATCACCGAGAGCCTGAAGCAAGGTGTCTGAACCCCAGCCCGGCGCGACGATCCGCCCGGGCTGTTTTTCTTGAATCCCTGAGGAGCCCCCCGCATGCGCGAAGGCAGCACCCTGATCCGCCGCCAGGACTACCTGGCCCCCGCGTTCTGGATCCGTGAGGTCGACATCAGCTTCGACCTGGACCCGGCCAAGACGCTCGTCATCAGCAAGATGAAGATAGAGCGCAACACGGCCGTGCCGCATGGCGCGCTGCGCCTGCATGGCGAAGAGCTGCAGCTGCTGCGCGTGCTGATCAATGGCGAGAGCGTGTCCTTCCGCCAGGAAGGCCATGAGCTGGTGATCGAGGCCGCGCCCGATGCCGACTTCACGCTCGAAGTGCGCAACACCTGCGCGCCCGAGAAGAACACCGCGCTGTCGGGCCTCTACACCTCGGGTGGCAGCTTCTTCACGCAGTGCGAGGCCGAGGGCTTCCGCCGCATCACCTACTTCCTGGACCGCCCCGATGTGATGGCGGTCTACACGGTGACGCTGCGTGCCGACAAGACCAAGTACCCGGTGCTGCTCTCCAACGGCAACCTGAAGGACAGCGGCGAGCTCGATGCGACCCGCCACTTCGCCGTCTGGCACGACCCCTTCCCGAAGCCGAGCTACCTGTTCGCCCTGGTGGCGGGCGACCTGGTGGCGCGCGAGCAGCGCATCACCACGCGCGCCGGCAAGGATCACCTGCTGCAAGTCTTCGTGCGCCGCGGCGACCTGGAGAAGACCGAGCATGCGATGAACTCGCTGATCGCCTCCATCGTCTGGGACGAGGCGCGCTTCAAGCTGCCGCTGGACCTGGAGCGCTTCATGATCGTCGGCGTGTCCGACTTCAACATGGGCGCGATGGAGAACAAGGGCCTCAACATCTTCAACACGAGTGCCCTGCTCGCCTCCCCGGCCACGGCAACCGATGCTGATTTCTCGCGCATCGAGTCCATCGTGGCGCACGAGTACTTCCACAACTGGACCGGCAACCGCGTGACCTGCCGCGACTGGTTCCAGCTCTCGCTGAAGGAAGGCCTCACCGTCTTCCGCGACCAGGAGTTCTCGATGGACATGGCGGCCGCGCCGAGCGCCCGCGCCGTCTGCCGCATCCAGGACGTGCGCCAACTGCGCGCCATGCAGTTCCCCGAGGACAGCGGCGCCATGGCCCACCCGGTGCGCCCGGACAGCTACGTCGAGATCAACAACTTCTACACCGCCACCGTCTACGACAAGGGCTCGGAAGTGGTGCGCATGTACCAGACCCTGGTCGGCCGTGCCGGCTTCGAGGCAGGCATGAAGCTCTACTTCGAGCGCCATGACGGCCAGGCCGTGACCTGCGACGACTTCGCGCAAGCCATCGCCGATGCCAACCCGGGCTCGGCCCTGAGCACCCGCCTGGAAGCCTTCAAGCGCTGGTACTCGCAGGCCGGCACGCCGCACCTGAAGGCACGCGGCGTGTACGACGCTGCCGCACAAACCTACACGCTCACGCTCTCGCAGACCAATCCGCCGAGCCCCGGCCAGGACTCGAAGCTGGCCCAGGTGATCCCGGTCGCCATGGGCCTGCTCTCGGATGAGGGTCAGGTCTTGCCGCTGCAACTGCAGGGCGAGGCCGAGGCCGTTGGCACCGAACGCGTGCTGGTGCTGGACCAATCGGCACAAAGCTTCGTCTTCATCAACGTGGCCACGGCGCCCGTGCCCTCGCTGCTGCGTGGCTTCTCCGCGCCGGTGCTGCTGGACGATGGCCTGACGGACGCCGAGCTGCTGGTACTCCTGAAGTCCGATCCGGACGCCTTCAATCGCTGGGAAGCCAGCCAGCGCCTCGCGCTGAACCGTATCCTGGCGGCCGTGCGCTCGGGCAAGCCGCTGGTGCTGGATGGCGCTTACATCGAAGCGATGCGCAGCCTGCTGCGCCATCCGACGCTCGACTCGGCCTTCAAGGAGCTGGCGCTGACGCTGCCGGGCGAGGCCTACATCGCCGAGCAGCTGGAAGTGATCGACCCGCAGGCCATCCACGCCGCCGTCGATGCCGCCCAGAACCAGCTGGCCCATGCGCTGCGCGAAGACTGGGTCGCGGCCTTCGAGGCCAACCAGATCAGCGCCGGCTACCAGCCCGATCCGGTGCAAAGCGGCAAGCGCTCGCTGGCCAACCTGGCCCTCGCCATGCTGGTGCTGGACGCCCAGCGCAGCGGCGACACCGTCTGGCCGGGCCGCGCCTACCAGCGCTTCAAGGACGCAGCCAACATGACGGACCGCCTGGGCGCTCTCTCCGCCCTCGTGAATGCCCATGCCGAACTGGCTGAGCCCGCGCTGGCCCGCTTCCATCAGCAGTTCAAGGACGAGGCCCTGGTGGTGGACAAGTGGTTCGCCCTGCAAGGCCGCGCCGCCGAGCGCGATGGCAAGACCTTTGCCCGCGTCCGCCAGTTGATGCAGCACCCGGACTTCACCTTGAAGAACCCGAACCGTGCGCGCAGCCTGATCTTCTCGCTGTGCCTGTTCAACCCGGCCGCCTTCCATCGCCTGGATGCTGCTGGCTATGTGTTCTGGGCCGAACAGGTGCTGGCACTCGATGCCATCAACCCGCAGATCGCCGGCCGCCTGGCCCGCGTGATGGACCGCTGGACCAAGCTGGCCGAGCCCTACCGCAGCGCCGCCCGCGAAGCCATCGCCCGCGTGGCCGCCAAGGCCGAGCTGTCCAGCGACGTGCGCGAGATCATCGAGCGCGCCCTCGCTTCTGAAGCCAAGGAACTCGCATGACCCGCCGTGTCAGCCTCACGCAGTACCTGATCGAGCAGCAGCGCCAGCATGGCCACATCCCGCAGGAGCTGCGGCTCCTGATCGAGATCGTGGCCCGCGCCTGCAAACGCATCTCCATCAGCGTCAACAAGGGTGCCCTTGGCGACGTGCTGGGCACGGCCCACAGCGAGAACGTGCAGGGCGAGATCCAGAAGAAGCTGGACATCATCGCCAACGAGGTGCTGATCGAAGCCAATGAATGGGGCGGCCACCTGGCGGCCATGGCCTCCGAGGAAATGGAAGGCATCTACGTGGTGCCCAACCGCTATCCGCAGGGCGAGTACCTCTTGCTGTTCGACCCGCTCGACGGCTCGTCCAACATCGACGTGAACGTCAGCATCGGCACCATCTTCTCGGTGCTGCGCAAGGTGACGAACCATCGCGGCGTCGGCGAGGAAGACTTCCTGCAGCCGGGCAAGCAGCAGGTGGCCGCCGGCTACTGCATCTACGGCCCGCAGACCACCCTGGTGCTGACGCTGGGCGACGGCGTGGCCATGTTCACGCTGGACCGTGAGCAGGGTTCCTTCGTGCTGACACAGGACGAGGTGAAGATCCCCGAGGACACCAAAGAGTTCGCGATCAATATGTCGAACATGCGCCACTGGGATGCCCCGGTGAAGCGCTACATCGACGAATGCCTGGCCGGCAGCACCGGACCGCGCGGCAAGGACTTCAACATGCGCTGGATCGCAGCCATGGTGGCCGACGTGCACCGCATCCTCACGCGCGGCGGCGTCTTCCTCTACCCCTGGGACCAGCGCGAGCCGAACAAGGCCGGCAAGCTGCGCCTGATGTACGAGGCCAACCCCATGGCCTTCCTCGTCGAACAGGCCGGCGGCGCTGCCACCAATGCCCGCGAGCGCATCCTCGACCTGCAACCCACCCTGCTTCACGAGCGCGTGGCCGTGGTGCTGGGTTCCAAGAACGAGGTCGAGCGCGTGACTCGCTACCACCTGGAAAACAGCTGAAAAAGTCTGCTATAGTCGCGGGCTCGCAAGCAAGCACCGCTTGATCGCGAAGCCGATGTAGCTCAGTTGGTAGAGCAGCGCATTCGTAATGCGAAGGTCGGGAGTTCGACTCTCTTCATCGGCACCAACAAAATCAAGGGGTTAGCACCGCAAGGGGCTGACCCCTTGTGCTTTTCCGAGCCTCATGTAGCCACCATGTAGCCAACTGCTACTGGTTTTCTGGCTGGCTTCTCAGTTTTGAGCCGAAGGCGCTCGTTGACCACGGCGACCACTCATCGGGCGATTCAGGCACGTCCCTAACTTCGCGCGTCCCCGGCACTGATTGCGCCATCGGGTCGCGTGCCTTGGCATCTGCTGCGGTCATCTTCCATCGGCTGCGAGCAACGCGCCCGGTAGTCTCACAGCGAAGAGTCCAGGTCCAGAGTTCGATTTGCTTCATGCAGCGATGATGCAGGCCGGCTAGCTCACCAGATGAGCCACGCGCGCGCACGACGCCGGCCAGGAACATTGCCCGTGAAAATTTGGGCTTAGCGTTGGACTGCACCTTGCCACTTGGTCATGGGGCAGAGGCAGGTGCAGATTCAGCCCCCCCGTGGGGGCATAGCCGCGACAGGAGCGTCTCGATTTGCTGATTGCCAGATGCGACGCGAGCAGCCCGTTTGAATTCGATTTCAAAGGGGGATTTGTTGTCCGCGTGGGAAGACCAGTGGTTAGCAAAAGGTCAACTTTTTCCACTTTGGGACGCCCCCTCCCCATCGCTCCAGCAGGTGCCCCAATGCCCCGCTGCAGCCGGTCCCTGCGAATGGTCAAGCAACCAAGGCGCTGAAGTTGGGCCCGCCCTTGGTCAGCCTCTGATACGGTCCGCAGGCTTCAAATGCCTCTAGGGGGTGGCATAGGTATAGAGGTGATACACGCGGTGTCCTATGGCTTGACCTTTCTCGTTTGCTGCTGAATCGGTCGCTATCCCGCGTGGCTATTGGGTTCTCGCAGGTTTCTGCCACTGTCACGCGGTGTCCTGGTCCTGAATCCCATGTGCCACCGGGTGTCCTGGTTTTTGGGCTGACTACGTCACGCGGTGTCCTGGTGCGCGTCACGCGGTGTCCTAGGCCTTTTTTTTCGTCGCCGCTCGCCTTCGCCTGTTGCTCTGCCTTTTCGATCAAAGCGCAGGCAGCTTCGACGCTCTGCACCTTGCGCCATTCATTGGTCGCTTGCCGTGCCTCCAGATGCTTGGCCGGAATGTCGTAGCACTCCCGGTCCGTTATCCGGTACAGAGTAGGCAGGCGCTGCCCGCCCTTCGTGCAGCCGCCCTTTCTGGTGATGGCCACCAGCCCGACGGCGCACACCGCTCTCAAGCTTCGGGCCAGCGTCAGGTGGTGCGAGATGCCGCACTTCTTGGCTCGGCTCAAGGGCAACGACAAGTCGCCGTTGTTGTAGCCCTTCAGTTCGCGCAGCAGCGCCATGTAGGCCATGCGGTCGTGAGGTGAAAGCGCACAGTAGGCCGGCGAGTCGAACACGTCTGCATAGATGCGCAGGCTGTGCCCGCGTGGGTCGCGCGGTGCCTTGGTCTTACTCATACCTGCCCCCTTTCCATCCAGGCCCGCAGGAACGTGTACACGCCCCACAGGTCGACTAGCGACATGGCGGCCAAATCTGGCCCGAGCCCATAGCCGAAGCGGACAGCCAGCGCCTGCAAGTCGTCAATCCAGGCGGGGCGGCTCATTGCAGCCCCCCTTGGCGCTTGCGCTTCCAGTCGTTCAGCTTTCGCCGGTCTGCGTTGGTCAGGGAATAGACGCCCGGCCAGCAGTCGAACAGGTCCCGGTCTTTCTTCTTGGTGCGAGTGCACGGGATTTCCAAGCCTCGTCGGCGCAGTTCTGCCACCAGCTCCGGGCCGTTGGCAGCGCCTGCAACTTGGTCAAGCTGCTCGCGCGGCGTCGGTCGAACAGTCAGAGCCTGGATGACGCGAAGGTGTCGCGGGTTGTCAGTGCCTGTGAAGTGACGCGGCTTAGAATCGGCGCTGTCCAGGGCGCTCGGCTTTCCTTTTGGGGGTCGGGCGTTTTTCATTTCGCCACCCCCAGCAGCTTTTTCAGCTCGGCAACCGGCCAGGCAAGGCGACCATTTATTCTCAGCGGCCGAATCGGGCCGGCGCCATCGTGCATCGCCCAGAGTCGCAGCGTCTGCTGCGCTCGATTTAGGTGAAATGCCGCCTCTGAGGTCGGCAATGCAGCGCGGGTTTCATATTCCAACGGTGCGGGTTGAACAATCTTTGCAGCCATGTCTGAATCACCTTGATTCGTTGAACATGGCCTCGCACGATTACTCCCCCTACACCGTACCCCGCAACCCTCCCCCACTACCCCAGTTGGGGGGAGTACTCAAAGCCCAGCACGTTCGCGGATAGCGCCACTTTGTCGCAGGCGCTCCCAAGCCTTATCAAAGACCTTCTCTGAACTGAACAGGCTGCAGACACCAATCGCAGCCCAGGCGCCAGCCTTTATCCAAGGTCTTCCAGCCACCCTCGGCGGCAAGCTCTCGGGTTGGTGCCCCATGTCTCGAATGACAGCTAGAACCTTTGCCTCTTGCGCTGGAAAACGCTGAAACGGCTGAAATTCGCTAGCGACAGCTGCTGCGGCCTGGTCGTCGTCACCAGCCTGCTCAACTCCTGCAGGCGACTCGGCCACCCGCTGGGGAGAACCTGACGACGCGACAATTTCAGCCACTCGCTCCACTTGCTCGCGCTTGAACCGCAGCTCTGACAGCGGCACACGGAAGGCGGGCTCAACTCTTATCGGGTTCCCATCGTGGGCGGCGAACATACTCACGAAGGCTTCAACCCTATCCGACTCTAAGCGGCGCAAGTCCCCCTGAAACATCATTCGGGTTTGATAGCCCTCGAATCGGTTGCCAAAGATTGCTGGGAATCCTGGTGTGTACTCAAGCCAGAAATGCGGCACCAAGTGACATTCCAGCAAGCGGGCCAGCACCCACGTTTGACCTGTCTTTGCGTGCAGCCAATTGCACGCCTCTTCAATGGTCGCGTCTTTAGGCAAGTAGTCCATTGCGCCCCTCTAGCGCCCTTCAACGGGAGCCCCAGCAGGCGGGTGAAGGTGTCCCGCTCTTGGGTTCGCGGGCCTAGCTGGGGCAAAACAGTCTAGCGTTAGGCAGCGGCCACCACGCGCAGGCCTGACGGGTGGACCTTGGCAGGGTCGAAGTCCACGCCAGCCAAGCCAAGAACGTGCGTCTCAATCTGCGCCAGGAATGGCCGCAGGGCGTCCACGCTGCGGGGCCGGTAGCCTTCTGCGGTCGCGCTCGGCTTGTGCCCCATCACTTGGGCAATCGCTCCGGCTGGCGCTCCAGCAGCCTCACCAAGCAGAGAAAAGGAGCGGCGCAGGCCGTGAATCGTCAGCCCGTCAATGGCCGCGCTCTGCAAGGCCTTGGCATGGCTTGCGCGCGGGTCAGCAATGCGCCCGGACTTGCTGGCGCTGGCGAACACAAAGGCGCTCGGGTTCCCGTCCGCGTCCTTGGCGCGGGGCAAGGTCGACAGCATCCAAGCCAAATAGGGTGTCAGCGGAATGGTGCGGCTTGCATCCACCTTGTCGGCAATCGTCAGCTTGCGCCACTGAAAGTCCACATCAGCCCAGCGCAGGCCCGCCATTTCCTCACGCCTTGCTCCCGTCAGCAGTAGAGCCCGCAGATAGGCAGATGCGGTCACGTTGGGCAACTGCTCCACGCCAGTCCACCAGCCAGCCACCTGCGCGGCCTCAAGCGCATCAGTTCGGCGCACAGTGCTGGGCATCGCTTCAACGATGGCCGCAGCCTTGCCGGCGTCCCGGTCAATCAGGCCCCGGTACTCAGGCCGGGCCGCACACCAGCGCAGGAAGCCCCGGAACATCATCAGCGCGCGGGCAGCTTGGTGCTTGCTGCGCCGGCTCTCTCTTTGAAACCAGTCTGTCAGGGTGTCCTCGTCTACGTCTGACAAGCGAAGGCCCATCAGCGGGAACAGATGGCCCGGCAGCGTCACGCCCTGCCCTCGCTTACGCTTCTCGCCACCGGCTGCGGTCATCTTCGCCATGTCGGCCAGATAGCGCGGCTTCCATGTCTCTTTGCGCTTGGGCCGGCCTTCAACGACGTAGCGACTCCAGGCCTGCGAGACAGTCACAGCATCGGCCAGGGCCTGGACTTGCTGGGCCGCCTTCAGCGCCTGCGCTTGGCGCTCCAGTTCGCGCGGGTCGTCTCCCTTGTCCAGCGTCACCCGCAGGCGGTTCGCCTCCTTGCGGGCGTCCTCGATGGTCCAGGCCCGCACGTCGCCAATGGTGCGCCGGATGGTCTGGCGGTTCAGCTTGGCCTCGAACACAAAGGACTTGGCCCCGGATTCAGTCACCCGCACCCGCAAGCCGGCAGAAACCGCGTCGCGCAGAAAGGCCTGCTGCTTGCCGGCTGGACACGTCAGCCGCTCAATTAGGCCCGCCGACAGGTCGTGAGTTTCGGCAAGGTCGGGGGCATCTGTTTTGCGTGGGCGGGCCATTGCTGAACCTTCGCAGTGCCCGCCGCATAGTCTCCATGTAGCCACCATGTAGCCAGATTCGCCCAATTTTGACGAATCCGGCTCAACACAGAGACTGGATGGATAGCCAGTTAAGCGCGCACAAGTTGTTGATTTGCAACGATTCTATCGACGCACATCAACACACGCAAATGTGCCTATTCGCGCATTCGTAATGCGAAGGTCGGGAGTTCGACTCTCTTCATCGGCACCAACAAAGGTTGAAAAACCAAGGCAAAGGGCCTGACGCAAGTCAGGCCCTTTTTCTTTGGCTCTCAGCCCCTCAGACTCTCAGCCTTCCCCCCTCAAAGCGCCGCCGGTCCGGCGGCGATGCTCACCACTGGCCGCGCAGGCTCAGGCGCCAGGTGCGCGGCGCTTCGGCCCAGGTGAACAGTGGGCTTTTCTCGGCCAGGCTGGTGTTGCCCACATTGCTGACGCCCAGACTCAACTCCAGTTGCCGGCTCAGCTTGCGAGACACCTGGGCGCTGATCTGGGTCAGGTCCGGCAGCGGCAGCGGCGCCTGGCCGACGACCGCGCTGGCGATGGTCTGGTCGATGGCCCGGTCGACGCGCAGGCCGGCGCGCCAGGGCCCGCTGGCCCAATCCAGCGCCGCGCCCACACTGTGGCGCGGCCGCTTCTCAAGGCGCAGGCCGTTGCCATCCCTGGCATCCAGGTACTGATAGCCGAGTTGCGCCGAGAAACCCCCGCCCAGCTCGCTGCGGCCGCTGAGCTCGGCGCCACGCAGGCGCGCACGGTCGATGTTCTCGAAGCGGTAGGTCTGCCGGCCCGCCACGACGCCGACAAGCTGCGGCACGATCAGGTCGCGGAGCCGGTTGTCGAACACCATCAGCTGCACCGACTGACCACCGCGCTCGAAGCCGAGGCCCAGCTCCTGCGCGTGGTTGGTTTCGGGCCGCAGGGCCGGCTGCGACACATAGGTGTAGGGGCCCTCATCCTCCTGGTAGCCCGGCGTGATCTGCTTGAGCGTCGGCGGCTTGAAGCCGGTCGAGTAGCCGCCCTTGAGCGTCCAGCCCTCGGCCGGATGCCAGACGGCATAGAGCCGCGGGCTCAGGTGGCCACCGAAGCGCTCATGGCGGTCGTGACGCAGGCCGGCGGTGACGGTCAGCGACCGCGCCAGCTCGATCTCGTCCTGCAGATGCAGCGAGCGGTGGCTGGCACTGCTCTGGCCACCGGGCAGGCCGACGTTGTCGAGCTGCTCGTCGCGCAGCTCCAGGCCGGCGCTCAGCAGTTGCGCGGCGTCCCAGCGTGTGGACACCTGCGCCTCCGCCACGCGGTCGACCAGGGTGTTGGGCCGCAGAGCCGTGACGCCGTTGCTGCGGCTGTTCTGCATCTCGAAGCGGCTCTGGTAGTAGCGCAGCAGGCTGCGCCATTCGCCCGCCCCACCCCAGTCGGCACTCCAGCCAAGGCTCGTGTGTTCGCGTCGGATGTCGGTATCTGACTCATAGACGCGCTTCTTGCCGCTCTTCTCGACGGCGAAGGCCTCGCGGTCCTCGCGGCCCACGCGGTGCTCGAGGTCGATCACCTGGTCACGCAGCGGCTCCCATTGCAAACGCAGGCTGGCCTCCTTCTTGTGCCGGCCCTCGATGTCGGAGACGCGGGCATCCAGCGGCGACACCACCGCATCTCGCCGGCTGTCGGAGGCGCTCAGCGTGCCGCGCAGCTGTTCGCTCAAGGGGCCAGACAGGCGCACCGCAGCGCGATGCCCGTCGCCGCCCCGCTCGCCTGCGGCCTGCGAGCCCTCCAACAGCGCCGTGCCCTCCCATTGGCGCGCCGGTGCCTTGCTGAAGAGCTGCACCACCCCACCCAGGGCCTCGGCGCCATAGAGCACCGAGAGCGGCCCGCGCAGCACCTCGATGCGGTCCACGTCGCCCATGTTCAGCCAGTCGATCTGGAAGTCGCTGTGGCCGATGACCCCATCGCTCGCGCCAATGCGCTTGCCATCCACCAGGATCAGCGTGTGCCGCGCATCCATGCCCCGCAGGCTGAGCGTCTTGCGGCCGCTGATGGTGCGGCCGAAGACGGACACGCCGGTCTCGCCGCGCACCGCTTCCAGCACGTTGTCGGCACCGCGAGCGGCGATCTGCTCGGCGTTGACCACGCTGATCGCCGCCGGCGCATCCACCAGCAGCATGGCGTGGCGGGTGGCCGAGACCACGACCAGCGGCAGTTGCTCAGGCGCCGGCGCCGGCACCGGTTCTGCCTCGGCCCAGGCACCGCCGCTAGCGGCCAGCGCCAGGCTCAGCAGGCTCGGTGGGAATCCGCGATGCATCTTGTTGTTCTTCACTTGCTTGCTCCATGGCTGTGTGATTGAGGTCAAGCATCCCGGAGTCGGGGCCGTGTCGCCTTGATCCAGTTCGTGTTCACCACACCACAGCCCTGCCAGTGCGCAAGTCCTTGAACCAGTTCAAGGACTTGACCCGGGGCAGGCGGGACCATGCAGCCAGCACCAAGAACAAACCACGAGCAAGGAGTTCGTCATGAAGAGCATCCCCACCACCCGCCGGCTGACCCGCCTGGCATTGCTGCTGGCCGCCCTGCCGCTGGCTGCGCTGGCCCAGGAGAAGAAGGACGTCAGCCCCGGCGACGTCAAGTACCACGCAGCGCCATCCGCCCTGACCGATGTGCCCATGGTGCAAAGCACCAACCCCAAGGCACCGCCGATGACGCAGGCCGAGTTCGATGCCGCCCGCAAGATCTATTTCGAACGCTGCGCCGGCTGCCATGGCGTGCTGCGCAAGGGCGCCACGGGCAAGCCGCTGACACCCGACATCACCGTCGGCAAGGGCACCGACTACCTGAAGGTCTTCATCGCCTACGGCTCGCCGGCCGGCATGCCCAACTGGCAGACCTCGGGCGAGATGAGCGAGCAGCAGGTCGACCTGATGGCACGCTACATCCAGCATGAGGCCCCCACGCCGCCCGAGTTCGGCATGGCCGACATGAAGGGCACCTGGAAGGTCATCGTGCCGCCCGAGAAGCGCCCGACCAAGAAGATGAACAGCTACAACATCGAGAACATCTTCTCGACCACGCTGCGCGACACCGGTGAAGTGGCCCTGATCGACGGCGACACCAAGCAGATCATCAACATCGTCAAGACCGGCTATGCGGTGCACATCTCGCGCACCTCGGCCTCGGGCCGTTACCTGTTCGTGATCGGCCGCGACGCCAAGGTCAACATGATCGACCTGTGGATGGAGAAGCCCGACAACGTGGCCGAGATCCGCGTCGGCCTGGAGGCCCGCTCGGTCGAGGCCAGCAAGTACAAGGGCTATGAAGACAAGCTGGTGATCGCCGGCTCCTACTGGCCGCCCCAGTACGTGATCATGAAGGGCGACACGCTGGAGCCGCTGAAGATCGTCTCCACCCGCGGCAACACCGTGGACAAGCAGGAGTACCACCCCGAGCCGCGCGTGGCTTCCATCGTGGCCAGCCATTTCCGGCCCGAGTTCATCGTCAACGTGAAGGAGACCGGCAAGACGCTGATGGTCGACTACACCGACCTGAATGCGCTCAAGACCACCGAGATCGGCACCGCCCGCTTCCTGCACGACGGCGGCTGGGACAGCAGCAAGCGCTACTTCATGGTGGCTGCCAACCAGAGCAACAAGATCGCCGTGGTGGACGCCAAGGAAGACAAGCTGGTGCAACTGGTTGAGGTCAGCAAGATCCCCCACCCGGGCCGCGGCGCCAACTTCATCCACCCGAAGTACGGCCCGGTCTGGAGCACCGGCCATCTGGGTGATGAAGCCATCTCCCTGGTCGCCACCGACCCGGTCAAGCACAAGCAGTACGCCTTCAAGGAAGTGGCGCAGATCAAGGGCCAGGGCGGCGGTGCGCTGTTCATCAAGACGCACCCGAAGTCCAAGCATCTCTACTCGGACACGCCGCTGAACCCCGATGCCGCCATCTCGCAGTCGGTGGCCGTGTTCGACATCAATGCGCTCGACAAGGGCTACAAGGTGCTGCCGATCGCCGAATGGGCGGGCCTGAAGGACGACGGCGCCAAGCGCGTGGTACAGCCCGAATACAACAAGGCGGGCGATGAAGTCTGGTTCTCGGTCTGGTCGGCCAAGGACAAGCAAAGCGCCATCGTGGTGGTGGACGACAAGACGCTCAAACTCAAGACCGTGATCAAGGACCCGCGTCTGATCACGCCAACGGGCAAGTTCAATGTCTACAACACCCAGCATGATGTGTATTGACCGGAAGGAGCCATCGATGAAAGCAATGCTGCTGCTGACGACCGCCCTTGGCCTGGCCCTGCCTGCTGCTGCGGCCACGCCCGAGGAGGCCCTGACCAAGGCCGGCTGCATGGCCTGCCATGCCAAGGACAAGAAGCTGGTCGGGCCGTCCTTCAAGGACATTGCCGCCAAGTACAAGGGCCAGGACGCGGTCGCCGCGCTGAGCCAGAAGGTGCGGGCCGGTGGCAAGGGCGTGTTCGGGCAGATTCCGATGCCGCCCAACGGCGCCGACAAGATCGCCGATGGCGACCTGAAAGACGCGCTCGTCTGGATACTCAAGCAGTGACGAGCCCTAGCCGGCGGCGGCTCTGCCAGCTGCTGGCCTGCGCTGCCCTGCCCTTGCAGGCGCAGCCTTCTCCCGGCCCGCCGAGCCTCGGCGTGGCCGGTTTTCTTTTTGCGGCCGGGCCCGGGCACCTGAGCCTCAGCGACAGCGAGGGCCGCCTGCTCAAGCGCTGGCCGGTGCTTGACGACCAGGGCCGCCCAGGCTCGGTGCGGGCCCTGCTGTCGCTGCCCTCTCGTCGCAGCGTCGCCGTGCTGCTGGAGGGCCTGGCCGAGCTCTGGGAAATCTCGCTGGACCCGGCTGCCGAGCCGCTGTACCGCGGCCTGGTGCATGACTACCGGATGGGCGAAGGCCTGGCCGAACCGGGCTACCTGGGCTTGCGCCGCACGCCGCTGGCAAGGCCGCTGAGCCAGCTGCGCCAGCTGGGCCGCGAGGACTGGCTGCTCGGCCAGCAAGGCCCCGACGCCGTGGTCGTGCACCTGAACGTGCGAAGGCCCATTGCCCTGCTGCGTGCGGTCGACATCTCGCAAGCACGGCTGATCGAGCGCGAGGGCCGCCTCGTGCTGGCACTCGACAGCGCCGAGCCGCCGCACCTCGTGGACATCCGCCGCTGGCAGCCCTTGCCTTGAAGGCTCAGGCCGCGGCCTGCGAGTAATGGGCCAGCTGGCGGGGGTCGAAGATGTGGATGTTGCGCTTGTCCACCGCGATCAGCCGCGCCTCCTCCAGCTCGCGCAACACCCGCGAGAAGTACTCGGGCGTCAGGGACAGGCGTGCCGCGATGGCCGCCTTGCTGACCGGCAGCGAAACGGTCAGCGGCTTGGCTGCTGTCGTGCAGGGCGCCGTGGCGCCCTGCCGGTCGAGCAGGTAGCTCACCACGCGGCGCAGGCCGCTGTCGAGGCAGTAGGACTCGACGTCCTGCTGCAGGCTCTGGATGCGCTGGGAAGCGCCGGCCAGCAGGCGCAGCGCGAAGGCCGGATGCTGCAGCACCAGCGCGGTGACTGCCGCCCGCGGCACGCGCACCAGCAGCGAAGGCACCAGCACCTGGGCATTCAGCCGATGGCAGCGCTCATTGAAGATCAGCATCTCGCCCAGCGTCTGCCCCGGACCGACCAGCTCCAGCACCTTCTCCGCGCCGCTGCGCGCCACCGAATAGACCTTCAGATGGCCGGTGACGACCACATGGAAGGCGTCGCAGGCATCGCCAGCCGAAAACAGCATGGCGCCGCGCTCCAGGCGCTCCAGGCTGCAACCTTCGCTCGCGATGCGATCGCGCTCGGCGTCCGGCAACTCGGTGAACAGCGGCAGCAGCGCCAGATAGCGAGGCAGGTCAAAGAAGGACTGCATTTGAAATTCTCCCTGGCGTGCATTGAGGCGCGATTCTTCTCACCGGGGAGGCCTCCGAGTTGAGCCTGATCAACTCCGGCAGCGACCTAGTTCTTTCGAACTAGGTGGTGCTAGGCAGGATGGCGTAGCTCAGGCCGGCGTCGACGGGTAGCGCTCCAGGCGCCGCACGTCGAGGATGCGGATGTCGCGCCGGTCCACCTCGATCAGGCCCGCCGCTTCGAGCTCATGCAGCACTCGCGAGAAGTACTCGGGCGTGAGGCTCAGGCGCGAGGCCACCGTGGCCTTGCTGACGGGCAGCGAGACGGTCAGCATGTCGCCGCTGACGCAGTCCTCCGCCTGCTGGTCGCGCAGCAGGTAGCCGATCACCCGCTGCATGCCGCTGTGCAGGGCATAGGCCTCGACGTCGTGCACCAGGCCATGCAGGCGGCGAGAGATGCCGGCCAGCATGCGCATGGCGAAACGCGGGTCCTGCTCGATCTCGGCCACCACGGCGGCCTTGCCCACACTCAGCACCAGGCTGTCGGTGAGCGCCTGCGCATTGATGATGTAGGGCTTGTCGGTGAACATCAGCGCCTCGGCGAAGCTGTGGCCGGGGCCGGCCAGCTCGATCACCTTCTCCTGTCCGGCCGGCGAGATCGCGAACAGCTTGATCTGGCCCAGCACCGTGACATGGAACTCCTCGCAAGGCTCGCCGACGCGGAACACCAGGTCGCCCCGGGCCAGCCGGCGCATGCTGCAGCCCTGTGCCAGTCGCCCCAGCTCGGCGGGGCTCAGGTCGCTGAACAGCGGCAGGACTGACAGGTAGCGCGGCACATCGAACGCTCGCATGTCCATGGGGGGCTCCTCGGCAAAGACGCCGCATTGTGGAGAGCCCGCCGCCCGGCGCGCTTGACCCGTGTCAATGGATCTGGATCAAGCCGCCCGCGTCAGCTGCGCATAGACCGCGGCCAGGCGCTGCGGCAGCTCGGTCGGGCGCTGCACCTGGCCGTAGCCCTGGCGCCCGAACAGGTGCGGCAGGTAGTCGTGTGCCTGCTCGTCGATGCTGAGGCAGAACGGCAGCAGGCCGGCCTCGCGCGCCTCCTGCACCGCCCGGCGGGTGTCCTCGATGCCCCAGCGGCCCTCGTACACATCGAGGTCGTTGGGCTTGCCGTCGGTCAGTATCAGCAGCAGGCGTTGCCGCTCGGGCCGCTCGGCGAGCCGCAGCGTGGCAGCGCGGATGGCCGCGCCCATGCGCGTGTAGTAGCCCGGCTTGACCGCACCGACACGCGCCTGGCTGCGCCCATCCCAGGGCTCGTCGAAGCCCTTGAGGTGCTGCAGGCGCACGTTCTTGCGCCGCACCGAGGAGAAGCCCAGCATCTCGAAGGCATCGCCACAGCCGTCCAGCGCCTCGCCGAACACATAGAGCGCCTCGCGGATCACGTCGATCACGCGGGCGTCGTTGTTGACATGCGCATCGGTGGAGAGCGAGAGATCGGCCAGCAGCAAGGTGGCCAGGCTGCGCTCGCCACGCTGGCGGCGCGCGAACACCGGCGGGTCGCCCGCGGTCTCGCTGTGGGCCGCCGTCGCATGGCGAACCCAGGCATCGAGGTCGATGCTCTCGCCGTCGGCACAGCCGCGCTGCCAGCGGGGCGCGGCGCGCAGCAGCTCGAGCTGGCGGCGCGTGCGCCGCGCGGTGGCACGCAGGGCCGCGCCTGGGCGATAGGCTGCGGTGCCAGGTCTTGCCACCAGGGTCTGCACCGCGCAATGGTCCGGCAGCAGGCAGCGGCGCTTCCAGTCCCATTCGGGCAGGCTGAAGGCGGCGCTGAGCGGCTGGTCGTCGACGCTGGCGCTGGGCAGGTCGAGGTCGAACTTGATGCGCGAGGCGCCAGCGCGGCCGTCGCGGCTGAGGGTCAGCGCCTCCATGTCGTCGGCCGCGGCCAGGGCATTGCCGTCGTCCTCGTCGTCCTCGCCCCGGTCCAGCGAGACATGCTCGCTCCAGCTCAGGATGGACTCGACCTTGCTGGCCAAGAGCAGCGGCGCGCGCTCTTGACCGCTCTTCTGCGCGTCTCGGGTGCGGCGCCGGGTGGCGCTTGCAGGCGCGCGGGCGCCGGCCGTGGCTCCCTCGCCGTCGGCACGTGACGCGCCGGGCACACGTGCCGGCAGCGCCTCCAGCCAGACCCACACCGGTGCCACCGCGTCGCAACGTGGCGTCGCACCCGCAGCCGCCTCGCCTTGCAGGGCCGCCTGCACCGCCGCTTCGTCCAGCGCTGCGACGCCATGCAGGCCCTGCGGCCGCAGGGCCAGTTGCGCCGCCAGCAGGCGTTGCCAGCGCGGCAGCAGGCCCGGGCATTGCGCCAGCAGGCGCTGCGTGGCCGCCTGGTTGTCAGCGAGCCAGCCCTCGGCCGGCTCGAACACGGCCGCCAGCGCGGCCAGCCACAGATAGAGGTCGCGGTTCAGCGCGCGCTCGTTGAACACGGCGATGCGCGGCGGCAGGGCCAGGGTGTCGGGGTCCAGCTGCGCCCGCTGCACGCGCTGACCCGCGCCGGCCAGGCGCTGCAGCCAGTCGCGTGGCCCTCCGCTGCGCGAGGCCGAGGCTGGCACCAGGCGCACGCCAGGCAGCCCGCCGGCCGCGCGGAACAGCAGGCCGGCGGCCCGTTCGACCTCAGCCAGCTCCACTGCCTCCTCCACATGGCTGCGGTCGGCCACGCGGGTGATGAATCGGTGCCAGCGCTCGCCCACCCACTCTTCCATGTGTCAGTCCTTGTGCGCCTTGTGGCGCAGCGTCTCGCGGACCGCGTCCAGGCCCACGGTCCATTGCAGATTGGGGGTATTGCCGGCGTGCGTGCTTTCGCATTCGGTCAGGCACTGGCCGCATTGCACGCAGGAAAACATCATCCGCTTGATGTTGCGCGGATGCAGGCGCATCGGGCAGGCCGTGTCGCAGGCGCTGCCGCCGGGCGCCTGCGCGGTGCTGCAGTCGCGGCACTCGCGCGCACGGTGCCGGTCGAAGGCCACGACCAGGGCCCGCGGGTTGGCCATCCAGGCCAGGCTCTGGAACAGGCCCACCGCGCAGCCGAAGCGGCAGAACAGGTGGCGGGCCAGCAGCAGTTCCAGCGTGAAGGCGCCACCGGCAATGAAGATGAATCGCGCCTCGCCCGCGCTCAGGCTGGCGCCGAGCAGGTGCGACCACACGCGCGCCGGCGGCAGCAGGTAGGTCAGCAGCGTGATGGACCAGAGGAAGCCGAAGAACAGGCAGCTCAGCAGGAACAGCGGCCACCAGCGGCGCTGCGCGGTCTGGCCGGCGCGCAGGCTGGTCTGGCGGTCCCACAGGCTGAAGCGGCCGCTGGCCCGGTGCAGCAGGCTGTTCAGGCCCTCGACCAGCGAGAAATGCGGGCACAGCCAGCCGCAATAGACGCGGCCATAGCGCCAGGCCACGGCCAGGAAGGCCGCTACGAACAGGAGCGCAGGCAGGATGCCGCGCAGGATCAGCGAGAGCGCCGCCTCCGTGGGGCTGACCTGGTGCTGCTGCAGCGCCGTGATGCCGAGGCTCCAGCGCATGCCCAGCATCCACAGCTGGGTTTCGCTCAGATCGAAGCGGAACAGGTTCAGCGCGGGCGCCAGCAGGAACAGCGCGAAGAAGCCGAGTTGAGTGGCGCGGCGCAGTTGCTGCCGGCGCGCCATCGGGAGCGGGCTCATCTCAGTTGCCGAGGACGGCCTCCAGCACCTCGTGCAGGGCCGCCACGGTCTCCGGGTCGTCGGTCAGCGCGTCGACGATGGCCGCCTGGGCGGCCCGCCGCAAAGGCATGCCGGCCACGGCCAGGCGTGCCGCCATCACCAGCAGCCGGGTGCTGGCGCTCTCTTCCAGATCCTGCTCGGTGAGCCGGCGCAGCGCCTCGGCCAGGCGCACCAGCCGCGCCGCAGTCTCGGCCGTGCAGCCGCTCTCGGCAGCGACGATGGCGCGCTCGACCTCGGGCGCCGGGTACGCGAGGCTCAGCGCCACGAACCGCTGACGCGTGCTCGGCTTCAGGCCCTTGAGCAGGTTCTGGTAGCCCGGGTTGTAGCTGATCACCAGCATGAAACCCGGTGCGGCCGGGATCAGCTCGCCGGTGCGCTCCAGCGGCAGCATGCGCCGGTCGTCGGCCAGCGGATGCAGCACCACGGTCGTGTCCTTGCGGGCCTCGACCACCTCGTCGAGGTAGCAGATCGCGCCCTCGCGCACCGCGCGGGTCAGCGGGCCGTCGCACCAGCGGGTGTCGCCGCCGGCGATCAGGTGGCGGCCGACCAGGTCGGCGGCGCTCAGGTCGTCATGGCAGCTGACCGTGATCAGCGGCCGGCCGAGGCGTGCCGCCATGTGCTCCACCAGCCGCGTCTTGCCGCAGCCAGTGGGGCCCTTGATCAGCAGCGGCAGCCGGGCCGCGTGGGCCTGGGCAAACAGCGCGCATTCGTCCGCCTGCTCGGCATAGAAGGGCGTGGCGGCCAGGCTGCGGGCGCTCTGCATTTCCATTGCTGCGCTCCTCAGGCTGCCTGCAGGCGGCCCGTCGGGGCTTCGCCTTCATCGGCGCCCGCGCCGATGAAGAAGCTCGCCAGGTAGGTCAGCAGGCCGGACAGGAACATCACGCCACCGCCTATACGCACCCAGTAGAAGAAGCGCAGCTGATCCTGGGTGGCCATGAAGCTCAGCGCGCCCTCGGTGGGCATGCGTTGCAGCCAGACCTGCAGGATGCCGGCGCCGGTCAGGGCCAGCACCATCACGCCCATGCCTATGGTCATGATCCAGAAGCTCCACATCTCGAAGCTCTGGGCCCGGCGCGAGTTGGCCTCGCGGCCGCGCAGGATGGGCATGGCATAGCTGATCATGGCGATCACCACGAGCACATAGGCACCGTAGAAGGCCAGGTGGCCGTGGGCTGCCGTGACCTGCGTGCCGTGCGTGTAGTAGTTGACCGGGCTCAGCGTGTGGATGAAGCCCCACAGGCCGGCACCGAGGAAGCCCATCACCGCGCAACCCACGGCCCACAGCACGGCCGCCTGGTTGGGATGCTCGCGCTTGCGCCGCTGCACCATGTTGAACGCGAACAGCGTCATCATGAAGAAGGGCACAGGTTCCAGCGCGCTGAACACGCTGCCCACCCACTGCCAGTAGCCCGGCAGGCCGATGAAGAAGAAGTGATGGCCGGTGCCCAGGATGCCGGTGACCAGGGCCATGGTGATGATCAGGTAGAGCCACTTGTCGATCACCTCGCGGTCCACGCCGGTGGTCTTGATCAGCACGAAGGCCAGCAGGCCGCCGAGGATCAGCTCCCAGGTGCCTTCCACCCAGAGGTGGACCACGAACCACCAGTACATCTTGTCGCGCACCAGATTGCTCGGGTTGACGAAGCTGAACAGGAACATCAGCGCCAGGCCCCACAGGCCCATCAACAGCACGAGGGTGATGGCGGTCTTGCGGCCCTTGAGCACCGTCATGCTGATGTTGAACAGGAAGGCCAGGGCCACGACCACGATGCCGAGCTTGGTGGGCAGCGGCTGCTCGAGGAACTCGCGGCCCATGGTGGCCAGCAGGTCATTGCCGGTGGCCGAGGCCAGCGTGGCGTACGGCACCAGCAGGTAGCCGAGGATGGTGGCGGCGCCGGCCGCCAGGAAGATCCAGAACAGCGCTACCGCGAGCTTCGGGCTCCACAGCTCGGTCTCGGCCTCCTCGGGCACCAGGTAGTAGGCCGAGCCCATGAAGCCCATCAGCAGCCAGACGATCAGCAGGTTCGTGTGAACCATGCGGGCGATGTTGAAGGGCACGAAGGGGAAGGCGAGATCGCCGATCAGGTACTGCAGGCCGAGCAGCACGCCGAACACGATCTGGCCCACGAAGAGCGCCAGCGCGCCGGTGAAGTACAGCCGTGCGACCGACTGCGACTTGAACTTGAGTGTTGCGGGTTTCATCTGGTTTCAGCCCTCGATGTTGGGAGGCCACTGCTCGGTGTCGACCCCATTGGTCCACTTGAGGAACTGGACCAGGTCGTCGAGCTGCTGCTCGTTGAGGTGGAACTGCGGCATCTGGCGCCGGCCCGGTGCACCGGTGGGCTGGGCCTGCATCCACGCCTTGATGAAGTCGGGACCACGGCGCTTGTAGACGTTGCCCAGTTCCGGCGCGAAGTAGGCGCCCTCCCCCAGCAGCGTGTGGCAGCCGATGCAGTTGCGGGTTTCCCAGATGTGCTTGCCGCGCACCACGGCCGGCGTGATCTCGGCCGCCTTGCTGCGCGCTGGAATCTTCTTCTCGGTATCCAGGATCAGCACGGCGAACAGCAGCACGAAGAACAGGGAGCCTCCGTAGAAGATGTTGCGTGCCATCTGGCTGGTGAAGCCACGGGCCATGACAGTCCTTTCGAACAGACTTGTTTCAGATGGCGAGAGCCTAGGGATTGGGCCCCGGGATTTCCTTGAACCTGGATAAGAAAGTCGCCGTTAGACCGGGTCAGCGGCCGTGCTGGCCGAGGTGCGGCCCCGGTCGGCCGGCAAAACACCCTGCCCCGGCGGCCCCCTGATCCAAGGCCGCGGCGCCTGCGTATCGGTCACGTCAAGCTAACGCCCGCGGCCCCTTCACTGGCCGGAGGCCTACCCGGAGATCTGCATGCAAAGCGCCATCACCCTGATCGATAAAGGCCGCCTGCCCGACGGCATCACGCGGCTGGGCATCCGGCAGTTGCTGCGCGAGCGGCTGGCAGAGGTGGCCAGCGGTGATGCGGTCGCCGTTGCGGAGCAGACCCAGGCCTTCCTGCAGCGCATGCGCGAGAGCCCGCTGGCCCTGCTGCCCGAGAAGGCCAACGAGCAGCACTACGAACTGCCGGCCGCCTTCTTTGCGGCGGTGCTGGGGCCGCATCGCAAGTACAGCAGCGGCTGGTGGCCTTCGGACGTGGACACGCTGGAAGCCTCCGAGGTCGCCGCCCTGGCCGAGACCTGCAAGCGGGCCGGCCTGCAGGATGGCCAGGAGGTGCTGGAGCTGGGCTGCGGCTGGGGTTCGCTGACCCTGTGGATGGCCGAGCGCTACCCGAACAGCCGCATCACCGCCCTGTCCAACTCCCACTCGCAGCGCGCCTTCATCGAAGAGCAGTTGCGGCAGCGAAAGCTGGCCAACGTCCGGGTGATCACGCAGGACTTCAATGCTTTCACCACCGAGGCGCAGTTCGACCGCATCGTCTCCATCGAGATGTTCGAGCATCTGCGCAACTGGCCGCGCGCCTTTGCGCAGATTGCGACCTGGCTGCGGCCCGAGGGGCGTTTCTTCATGCATGTGTTCGCCCATCGCGAGGCGCCCTACCCCTTCGTCGAGAAGGACGCCAGCGACTGGATGAGCCGCTACTTCTTCTCCGGCGGCATGATGCCCAGCGACGACCTGGCCCTGCAATGCCAGGACGACCTGCACCTCGTGCAGCGCTGGCGCTGGGATGGCACGCATTACCAGCGCACCGCCGAAGCCTGGCTCAAGCGCATGGACGCGCAGCGCAGCACGCTGATGCACGCTGACGCGGACAATGGTGCGCTTGAGGATGCTCGGTTCAAACTGCCAGCCCAGGACGCGAAAAATCAGGTCCGAGAGCAGGCTGAGGTCGTCCACGCGCTGCTTGAGCAGCAGGGCCAACGGCAGGGCCAGGAGCACCAGTTGCCAGGATGGGCGCCGCGCTGGGCGCAAAGAACGGGCGTTCTGATTCATGGGCTGGATTTCCATAGGATCGAGTCACTATCGGCAGGCGCTGCGCAGCAGGCTGAGCGGCTCATTGACAGGGGCGTTGCCAGGCGCCGCCGCGGGCTGCTCTAGCTTGCGTATCAGCGCCTGGGTTGCAGACCGCAACTCCTGCCGACGCCCGGCTTCCGCAAAGTTGGCGCGGCATTCGGCGCGCAGCAGCTCGTTGCGCTGCTTGAGCAGAGCAGGTTGCAACTGTTGCTCCTTCTGCCAGCTCTCCTGCGAAAGCCGCAGCTGGGCGCGCGTGTCCTGAGTGCAGGAGGCAAAAGCATCCAGCAGGGGCTCGTACAGGCGACGCAGCGTGCCGCTAGCCTTGGCCGCTTTGACCTCTTCGTCGGCCGTGCTGGTCAGGGCCAGCGCCGAAACGCTGGCTGGCAGCGGCAATGCCAGGCGATAGTCGGCCTGCGTGATGGCCGCATCGAACTTGCGCAACAGCACGGCCAGCTGCTGAGCCTGGCGCAAGCGTTGAGCAGCCAACTGTCCCGCCGCCGATGGGCCACTCTCGGCCTGGAAATCACGTTCCATCGCGGCCGCAAGCTCGATGGCGCTCGTCGGCAACTGCTCCTGGCTGAGAAGGCGAACGAGGCGGTAGCTGCAATCACGCTGAGCAGTCTCCATCTGCTTCGCAGGTTCGACCACACTGCGCGGCGGCCGGCCGTCCGCCGCAGGGACGTAGCTCAGCAGTTCGCATTGCTGGGCCTGGTTGACGCCTCGCTGCTGCATCCAGGCGGCGTGCTCGCCATCGGCGGTATCCAGGCGCCCCAGGATTTGCTGAGCACGTTCACGCTCGCGCTTGTCTGCGGCCTGTTGACTCGCTGCGCCGGCGCTGCGAGCCCAGGCAGCATGCTGAAAGGTGTCGGTGGCCCCTTCGCCACCGCCGGCACGCAGCGGCAGTGCCGCGCGCCCATCAACGCGCAGGCGAAGGCAGACCGGGCCACTGGGCACCCGCCTCAGCGTCGGCGCAAGTTCGATCTGCACCGCGTTCTGGCCGTTGCGAAGCTGTACCGCACCGACCGCGTCGCCGGTCACCGGACCGCTTGCGCTCGGGTACTCGGCAACGACGTCGAGCCGAGTGCCGGGACGCAGCGCGCGGTTGACGAGCGAATCGGGCGTCCATTCCAGCCACAGACCTGACGGACGGGCATCGAGACGCAGGCCAGGCAGCGGCTGCCCCCGGTCAGGCGTTTGACTGGCGCAGCCACCGAGCAGCGTCAGCAGTACCGCCAGCCTCAACACTTGGGCCGGCTTGCTCATCCGGGCCAGCATCGGCCGGTCAGCAAAGGCAGAACGGTTGCGAGTAGTCATGCGAACTCATTGAGGCGTGAAGTTGTGATAGCCGAGCTGCTCCAGCTGGTGCGGCTCGAGCGGGCAAAGATCCTGGATGCGGCAGTTCAAACCGGCGCGGAAGATCTTCAGGGCCTCCTCGGCGCCGACCCCAAGCGAGGCGCGCTCTCGCCACAGGCCGTCGTAAATCGCGCTCATGGCGCCCAGCTCGACCTGGGTAAAGATCTCCTGCAGCGCGACCAGGCCACGTGCCTGGATATCGGCCAGATCCTCGCTGAAGCGCCGCGCCGGGCTTGCACCGTCGTAAAGCGCAGGCAGCGCCCGCGCGGCAAGCTGACGATAGGCGGCCGCCTGCGGCAGCCCTTCGATCATGGTCTGGTAGTAGCTGATCAGCTCGGTCGAGGCATTCACCTCGGTGTTCCACTTGTACTGGGCCAGCTGCTTCAACTGCTCCGGCTCCTGTTTCAGGATCTCGACAGCCTCCCCCCATGTCATGAGCTTGCCCCCGACCGTGCCGAAACCCGTATTGGCGCTGATCCGCATCACGCCCGACTTGGCGTGCACGATGAAGATGGCCTGCTGATCGACGGTGCGGTTGTATCCACCCAGCATCAGGATCGTGCAGGCGCTGATACAGACAACGCCACGCTTTGCCGGTACCCGCACGTGGGCGCGCAGGCGGCGAAGGGTTTGGCCGATCTCGAGCGCTTCGGCAACGCTGCCGCCGGGCGAGTTGACCCAGACTTCGTCGTAAGCCCGCTCCTGGCGAAGGCCACGCTGCACCTGGCTGGCGCTGTCTGCGCCCACGCCGCCGTAAAGCCACAGCACCCGACGTCCCTGGACGCGTGCGAAGCAGTACTGCATCGGGGGATCCACGCCCCTCGACTCGGGCAACCTGTAGGGGGGAGGATCACTGGGGCAGTCCTCGGCGCGCGTCTGAGCCAGCCCTGACGCGCTCGCACCCATCAGGACCAGCAAGGCGCACAGCCGCAAAAGCAGGCCTGCCATGGGGATCAGCCCAGCTGAATCGTGGGCGTGTACTCTTTCTCTCCCGGCTTCTTGCACACCGGCACCTGGGCGGTTTCCTCGCCCTGGTTCGAGCGAATCACGTCGCGGCGAATGCCGCAGCTCCGGCCATTGGCACTCACCTGAACATCGGTCAACTCGGTCGATCCGCTGGCGTCAGGCGCGCTCCATTGGACCTTGTTGCTGGCACCTTGCTGGGCTTCATACCAAGCCTGGTTCTGGGCCTGGCGAGCCTTTTCCGACAGATTGGCCAGCACCTTGGAGGCCAGATTGACGCCGATGGTGCAGCCGAGCAATGCAAAGCCGACCACATAGCTGCGTTGCTTCAACTCCTTGTCCTTGGCCGACATCGGCTTGGTCTTGGCCTCCCATTCGACGAGCCGATTAGCAATCTTCGCGCCGCCAAAGGCGACCGCGCCGCACACCGCCACCTTGATGGCGGCATCCCCCCAACTGGAGCCTGTTGCGGGCGGTGCTTCGGCAGGCGCGCCACCGGCCGCCGGGGCAGGCGTCGCAGGCTGAACACGGGGCCGCGCCGGCGCCGTGCCGACCGAGGGGCCGCGCTGATCCTGAACCGCGGGCGCGGGCGGCGCCGACTCCGGCAAGACCTTCTGCATCTGGCCGCAGCCGGCAATCAGCTGCAATGACAGGCCACAGAGCAGCCAGCGGCTGCCCAGGCCGATGCCGTGCCGGGATGGCTTGCGCCCCGGGACGCGAGAGGTGAGATGCAGGGTCATGGTGCGGTTCCTGTGAGTTCAACACCCGCCACGTCCAGTGCCTGAACAGGTAGCGGCCTCAGGGAAGACGCTGCGAATCAGCAGCTGTCAGGCTCGCGACGGAAATTTCTTCGCCGAGGCAACCGGGGCCTGACAACGGGACATCCGCTGCGTCTGTCTTGCAACGCCTCCGGGTGAGGACCCATGACCATAAAGGACTGCGATGCCCGAACCGAGCGCGCCTGCCCGGCCACAGATCCTCCTGAACTCGCAGCGGCAGGTACGCGCCATGAACCGCGCGGCCCGCGCTTGGCTGAGCCTGCATGCCGACCTGCTGCGCCTGCGCGACGGGCGCCTGCGGCTGCTCGCCGATCCGCCAGCGCTGGAGCGGCGGTTGGAGGCCGCGGCAGCCGGCGAAACCACGGTGCTGTTTCTGCGCCAGCCAGCCGATCGCCACGCACCCAGCCTGCGCATCGAGCCGGTCCAACTCGATGGTGCCGCCGCCACACGACTGCTCCTCTGGGATCCTCTGGAGGCCTGGCCGGACGCCGGTCTGTTGCAGCAGCTCTTTGGCCTGACGCCAACCGAGGCCAAGGTCGCTGCGGCGCTCGCCATGGGCCACAGCAGCCGGGAGCTGGCTCTGGACATGGCGGTGCAGGTCAACACCGTCCAGGCCCATGTCAAGCATCTGCTAATCAAGAGTGGCGCCCGGCGGCAAGCGCAGCTGGTTTCGCTGATCCTGCGCAGCGCGGCCATGCGCATGAGCCCTGCTGAAGAGGCCTCAGGGCGGAGGTCGCCTTGTAGTTCGCTCGCCCGCACTCACGGGCCGGTGCAGGCCTGAACCCGAAAACCCCTCTTTACCCATCTGCCTTCACTGGAACTTCTGCCATGCATCGAAAACTTTGGAAATCAGGCTTGCTGCTCGGTTCGTTGAGTCTGCTGTCTGCCTGCTCAGCGCCCCAGATTCAGAGCGCGATTCAACAGGCGATTGGCGGCAATCAACCTGGCGCCACGGCCCCAACCCGCGTCGGACCAGGCATGCAACCCATGATCATGCCGCAACGCACTGGCGTACCACCCGGCCTGCAATCCGGTGGCCGCGGACCCGAGACAGCTGAGAACTTCGAGCACGGCCGCTACAGCGGTCCGCCGCGTTTTATTACTCCGTTTCACCACGTCCTGGGGAATTCTGATTTTGATAGCAAAAGCAGTCAGGTGGAGTGGGTGTTGTCAAAAGAGCCCCCTTACATTTCTTCTACCCATGTCAAAGGGGCAAACCCGCGCCCCTACCTTTTTCCTGTTATCCACTGCCGCTACGAAAACACGAAATTGAGCAAGAGTGAGGGGGGGCGATCTCAAACAATTCAATTTTGGAGCAAGTCCCTTCCCGAATTAAACGCCGATGAACTGAACAATCGCAATGGCCCAAAAAGTGTTGTCACTGCTGACATTGCCGTCGACTATTGCCCACCTACACTTATGGCGGCAATTGAAATGATTTGGGGCGTGGGCGCGCTTGCCGAAGAAACCAAGCGACGGGAGGATGTGCGCATACAAAGAGAAAAGAGTGACGCTGAGTGGGAGGCCAAAAAGAAAGCAGATCGACTTGCCGCCAAGGAAAAATGGAAGGCTGACGCGATGACTATGCCAGCAACGAGCCTCGCTGAGGATCAACTTCTGGTTAGAGAGATAGAGAGCGCTATACGGCAATTAGAGCCTGATGCTGGGGACTTGTTTGTCAGAGATTTCAACAAGATGCTCAGCGGAAGCCTTGGGGGCAAAATTGAACGTCTTGCGCGGATAGCTTACTTGAAATCGAAAAATCTCAATACCAAGGGATTTAATCGAAAAGACTTTGACGCCTGGGATAATAATCTTGGGGGCCGAGCTTTACTGTCGATCCATCGCCTGGAGAAAATTGCCTACTATCGCGAACATCGACGAGTGAAATTAGACGAAGTGAAGACTCGAGATGCTGGCGCCTATGAGCGAGTAACTTGGGAGTGGAGGAATCTAGACTTCGCTCGGTTCAACACAACTAGGTCTGTCTTGGAGGAGGTTTTCTGGAAAAACCTAGAAGGTCAACCACTTTTGAACGCCGCATTTTTAAAGAAAGTTGCAGACGATCTGGCTAAATTGCGTCCAACTGGGGATCCTGGGCGACCTTACTATCGTTATGTCCCTCCTGAGAAGAAGCCGAGTTGGTCTATGACACCCGAAGAACAAGAAGAGCAAGACAAAGGAAAGTTCATGGAGAGCATGGTCGGGTTAGCCGCCGGCACCATGGATTTGATGCGACTCATCGACAAAATTGACGCCGATGTTCGTAATGCAAGGAAGAACTTCTGGGCTTGTTATGCGGAGAATTGCAAAGACGCCGGCATGGCCTTCTATGCCTTCTCCAAAGCTTTGACGGCCAAAGAAGCATGGCTCATCTATCAACCAGTGACCAATCACCGCATCGTGCAAAAGGGCATGACGTTTCTTGGCACAAAAAACATAGATGGCGGTATTTTTAGCGGGTGCGAGAGCGAGCGTTATGCCGTGGAGGCTGACTTGGCCCCTGCATATCAGATGAGCAATAACTTGAATTCAATGGAGGCGGCAAAGATTATGAAAGCGTCGATGCAGTCAAAGGCTTATGCTCAATTCCAGGCATGCAGAGATCGCATTGAATATTTGTACCGACCACGCCTTCCTTGAGTATCAAGACCCGGCAGATTCTTCACCCGTATGAAAAATCCAAAATCGGGGTCAATTCTTAAATGTTCAGCTGGTGAATCGGACTGAGCGGCCGAGAAGGCTTGTGCGGGCAGGTCTTCTTTGCCAAACAGACAATCAAGTCGCAACGGCGTTAACTTGAAGAAGAGTCTGCGCGAGGCGGCGGCAATATTCAGGACTTCAAACGCCTGAATGCAATTTACTGACGCAATTCACTGGGGGAGCCCACTTGCTCGAGTTTGTCGAGCGCCAGGGAAGCTCTGCATAGACCCCACACGAGCCTGCTGCCGAGCAAGCTGAACAGCTGAGGCGAATCCGGCCATCGTGCAGACGAGTTTGAGATTCGAGCCATCGAGCGAGCACGCGCGGCGGCGCGCGTTCCTCGAAGAGAAGGGCCGCCTGGTGCCATGGTCGGTGCGGGTCGCGTTGATCAGCGCCTCCAAGCCCGAGGGTCGGCGTGGCCTATCGCCGTTTGCGGTGGAAGTGAAGCCGCGAATTCACTTCATACGGCAATGGTTTCACAGGAGCGGCCCAACAATGGAAGAGTCGCTGCGCGACATCGCACCGTTCCGAGGCTTCTCGGGCCTGGGTGACTGGGATGAGCAAATGCCGGACGGGACGACCGCCCTGCGCTTTCGACGCGTGCTGGAGAAGCACAAGCGGGGCTCAAGATGCTTGAGATGATCAACGATCTGCTGCGCTCCCAGGGCCAGATGCAGCGAGCGGGCACGGTGGTATACGCCACGCTGACCGCCGCACCAAAATCGACCAAGAACGCTGACGGCGAGCGCCCGCCGGAAACGAAACAGCGCAAGAAGGTCCGCCAGTGGTATTTCGGCATGACGGCTCAAATGGGCGGGATGGCGGGCGTGAGTACGCCCGCAAAGCCGTGCGATTGGCGCACTCAATCGACGCGGTACTAACCCTGACGGTCCATGCAAATTTCAGCATTTCACGCGGCAGCCGGCCACAGCCCTATAGGATGGCGGCCGTTCCTGCAACGACCTGCCACCATGCTTCTGTCAGCACAGTCTTTTCAGCAAGCCTGCCGCGAAGGCGGCCGGCAGATTGAGCGCTGGCTGCGGGTGGTCGACCGCGAGCATGGCGCTCGTTTCTATCGAGAAGCGGCAGCGGCGCTGCGCTGCTGGCAAGCCGCCGAGGATGTAGTGCAGGAAGCCATGATCAAGGTCTGGCAGCGCTGTGCCAGCTTCCACGGCCCCGGAGAGCCGGTGGCCTGGATTCATCAGATCGTCCGTCACACCCTGCTTGATGCGCTGCGCCAGCGCAAGTCGCAGGCGCCGCGTGAAGAGGCATTGACCGACGACACCGGTGGGTTGACCGCTCAGGTGCAGCAGGTGCTCCTTGAACTTTCGAGCAACAGCGTCGCCACGCCCGAAATGCAGCTGAGCGAACGTCAGATCGAAGCCGTTTTCCAGCGATGTTTTGAGCTCTTTGCCGAGGCCCATCCGGAACATGCCATGGTGCTGCGCTGGGTGGTCGAGGAGGGCCTGGACAACGCCGAGATCGCCGCGCTGCTCGAACGCAGCCCGGGCGCCACCCGCGAGTTCATCTCGCAGTGCCGCAAGAAGTCGCGTCCGTTCTTGCAGCCCTGGTACCAGTTGCAGCATCAACGGACCCCTTTGGCCAGCGTGGAGACCGCCGCGTGAGGAACGAGGCCGACGACGACCAGGACTGGCTGGACCTGATGGCCGGCCGCCCCGCGCCCGGGGCCGACGACATCACCCGCACGCAAGCCGAGGCGCTTCGCGCGGCTGTGCTGACACAGCGGTTGAGCGCACCGGCTGGTGCGCCGGCCGCCGCCGATCAGCGCGCCGAACGCCTGCTGCAGCGCGCCCGCGCCGCCGGGGTGCTGGAAGACCGCCTCGCCGACGTCGCACGACCGGCACGGGCCGCCAATCGATGGCCTTATGCCATGGCCGCCAGCGTGGCCGTCATCGGCCTGTTGCTGGTCATGCAGCAACAGGGGCCGGGAGACGGCAGCCCCGCCGGCATGCGGGACCCCGCGCCTGAACATGAACAGATGCGCGGCGCCGTGCTGCAGCAGCGGCTCTCCAGCCAGCCGCTGCTGGACCGTCAAGCCCTGTTGGACCGCCTGCGTGCCGCCGGCTTCGAGGCCCAGCCCTATGAGCGCCTGGGGCGGCTTGGCATTGACGTCGAACTGCCGGTGCCGTTGCCGGCAGCGCGCGCAGCGGCCTTGAAGCAGCTTGGCCTGCAGCCGGTGACAGGTCCGAGCCTGCAGATTGAAATCCTGTCTACCGCCCCCCAGCCTGCCCACCCATGAGCCCGACCCGCCCCAGCAAGCCATACCGCGCTCCCACAATCACCACGGCCCGCTTGCTGCTCTCGGGCGCAATGCTGGCCGTTGCAGCGCACTCGGCGGCAGCGGCCGGTACGGCAGCCTTGCTGGAACAGGCTTGTGCTGGCGTGCCACAGGCGCCAGCGGCAAAGCTGGATCTCGAGCAGTTGGGTCAACGCATTGCCGACGGGCAGACCCAGCGCGGCGCGGCCGGACTGGACGATGCCTGCCTGGGCTGGCGGCAGCTGCAACAGCAGACCCCAGCCGCCGCGCCACTGCTGCTGACCGACTGGGAAGCCAAGGTGGCTGCATCCCTGGTCTGGCTGGGCCGCTCGGCTGAAGCCGAGCCCCTGCTCGAGCAGGCCTACCAGCGGTACCAAGCCGCCGGCCCCGGCCAGGCGGGGAAAAGCAGCATGGTTGCCGGCATGCTGGCCGTCATCTGGATCCAGCGCTCCCAGGTCGAGACAGCCGCCCAATGGTCACAGCGGGCGGTCGACGCCGCCGCCCAGCCTGACGCGGGCCTGTCGCGCCAAGAGATCCTTCATCTCCGCCTCAACCATGGCGGCCTGTTGTCACGGCTGCGCCGCTTCGAGGAAGCCCAGACCCTGCTCAACGGCTTGCTCGAGGAGTGCCTGGCCCAGCCCGACAGCCTGGCTGCAGAGGCCGCTGCCGCGCTGAATGCCCTGGCCAACATTGCCCGCCGCCAGTCCCAGTTGGAAACAGCCCTGTCCTACACCGAGCGTGAGATCGATCTGCGCCAGCGACAGGTGCAGCAAGACCCAATCAACCTGGCAAACGCCCGGCACAACCGTGGCCTGCTGCTGATGAATTTGGCCCGCTTTGACGAGGCGGAACAGGGCTTGCTGCAAGCCCTGCAGCAAGCAAACGAGGCGCAGAAGAGCGGCGCGGTCGACCTGTTCGGGCACCAAGCCTCGGTGCGCGAAACCCTGTCCGGCTTGTTGCTGGCCCGCGGCCGGGCCGGTGAAGCTCTGAAGGTGGCGCAGGACGCGGTGGCTGCGCTGGCCGGCCGGGCTGAGGCCAGCACGGCCCGCGGCGCCCGGCCGTTGCGCCGCCAGGCCGAGGCTCAGCTGGCCCTCGGCCAGATCGGGCCGGGCGTGGCCAGCTTCCGCAAGGCGCTGGCACTGCTGGCCACCAGCAAGGGGGCCCCCGAGGCCGATACCGCGCAAGCAGTTCGGCTGGGCTACACCCTGGCCATGATCGAGCTGGGTGACCTTGAGGAAGCCGCCGCCACGCTGCAGGTGGTGGCCTCGGACAAACGTCCGCGCAGCGCGGATGAGCAAGCACGCTTCCTGACACTGCAAGCCAGCCTCTCACAGCGTCGCGGCGACAACCCCGCAGCCGCCAAGGCCTGGCTGGCCGCCGACCAGGCCCTCGCGCCCTCGCTGCCAGCAGAACATCCCGACCGCCGCCTTCTCCAGGTGCAAGCCTGCGAGCTGCAGGCGGCGGAGTGCCCTGCTACCAATGGGGGCAATGGGGGCAATTTCACGCTCTTGCCGCACCACGAGGCGCTGATGCAGCTGGCGCTGGCGCGCCGCGCCCGCCATGCCGGCCAGGCAAGCGCCGCCGAGAGCGCGGCGCAGAGTGCCGTGGCTGCGGCTTTCGCGTCCGGACAGCCACGTCTGCAATGGCAGGCCCTGGCCCTGTGGGCCGACGTCCGCGCTGACGCCGGGGAACTGGGCCGTGCGATCTTCCTGGGCAAGCTGGCCCTGGACCGGCTGCAGCAGCAGCGCGAACAGGTGCAAGCCCTGGGCAGCCTGGCCGACGCCCGCTATCTGGCAGACAAGGCACCGCTTTACCGCCGTGTGGCCGACTGGCTGCTGCAGGCCCAGCGCATGCCTGAGGCGCTGGAGGTGATGCGCCTGCTCAAGCGCCAGGAACAGGCCGATTTCAATGAGCGCGGCCTGGACGGAACGGCGGGCGACGGCTTGCTCAGTCTGACGGCCTCGGAACGCGCCGCCAGGCAGCGCATTGACACCGTGCTGGGGTTGAACGCTGCCAAGGCGGCCGAACTGCGCCAGCTCAGCGAGCGGGCCGCTGCCCAGCGCATCACCGCCGAGGAACGTGCCCGACTCCAGCAGTTGCAGCAAGGCACCGGCAACGTCGCGCTGCTGAACGAGCTGCTCGCCGGCCTGCAAGCGCAGAGCCCGGCAGTCCCGCGCGTCCGGGCTGACCAGGCCAGCCGCGCATTGACCGCACCCGCAGGCCAGCTCCACGTCCACACCTTGGTCGGCGAAGACCGACTCAGCCTGCTGCTGGTCGGGCGCGGCGGCAGCGAGATCGTGCAGTTGGACATCACGGCGCTGGAACTGGCCCGCCAGGTGGCTGAACTGCGCGACCAACTGCTCTCACGGAGCGCACCCCCGACGCCGGCGGCGAACGGCACCCAGGCTCACGCCCTGTACCAACGCCTCGGCCGGCTGGTCGACCGTGCAGCTCGCAAGCACCAGGCCGGCCAGATCGTCATCTGGCTGGACGGACCGCTGCGCTATCTGCAGCCCGGCCTGCTGCAAGACGGCTCGCAGTACCTGGCCAGTCGCTACCGTTGGCTGGTGGCTGGTGGGCTGGCGCCTGCGACCGCCCATCAAAAAGCCCAGGGGCAGCGAACGGCTGGCCTGCCGCAAATCACCGCCTTTGGCGTCACCCAATCCTTGCAAGGCCTGCCGGCCCTGCCCGCTGTGGCGGAGGAACTGTGTGACATCGTCGATGGCCCGGTGCTGGGCCTAGACGCCCAGGCGCAACCCAGCCGATGCGCTGAGCATTCGCGGGGTCAGGGTCCCATGCCCGGCGAAGCGCGCCTGAACGCGATGTTCACCGAACCCGCGCTGAGCCGCGCGACTGCAGGCCTGCGGTCGGGCGATCTGCTGCACATTGGCACCCACTTCGTGCTGAGGCCTGGCAGCGTGGCCAAATCCTGGCTGCTCCTGGGCGACGGCCAGCGCCTGGCGCTGGAGCGCCTGCGCAGCATCGAGCTCGGACGACCGAGCCTCGTGACCCTGTCGGCCTGTGAAACCGGCGTCCTGGACGCAGCCCTTGGCGATGGCCGCGAGGTCGATGGCTTGGCGGCCACCCTCCTCGACCGCGGCGCCAGCCAAGTCCTGGCCAGCCTCTGGCGGGTGGATGACCGGGCAACCGCACGCTTCATGCAGCGCTTCTATGCTGCCTATGCGCTTCAGCGCGGCGATGCCAGCGCCGCCTTGCAAACGGCACAGAAGAAGGCCATGGCGGAAGGCACGCC
The DNA here is from genome assembly GCF_030014915.1 of Pelomonas sp. V22. Taxonomy (GTDB): domain Bacteria; phylum Pseudomonadota; class Gammaproteobacteria; order Burkholderiales; family Burkholderiaceae_C; genus JAUASW01. The sequence goes on along the minus strand of NZ_JAGIXS010000003.1, from coordinate 324,967 downwards.
GCCACGCGACTGGGCCGCATTTGTTCTGCTGGCACGACTCGGCAGCTAGCGCCCTAGGCCCTGCACCACGGGCTGTGGCAGCGGCTGCACCGATGCAGCCGGGGACGATCAGGCACGGTGGCGCCACGGCAGGCCGACAAGAACAGGCCTGCTGCCTGATCCAATCAGGCAGGCCCTGCGTATCAGAGTGATGCCGACCCGCAGGCATTCACCTGCCGACTGCTCACAGGAGACCCGCATGCAGAGCGCCATCACCCTGATCGAAAAAGGCCGCTTGCCCGACGGCATCACGCGGCTGGGCATCCGGCAGCTGCTGAAAGAGCGGCTGGCCGAAGTGTCGAGCGGCGATGCAGTGGCGGTGGCGGAGCACACCCAGGCCTTTCTGCAGCGCATGCGCGAGAGCCCGCTGGCCCTGCTGCCCGAGAAGGCCAATGAACAGCATTACGAGCTGCCCGCCGCGTTCTTCGCGGCGGTGCTGGGGCCACATCGCAAGTACAGCAGCGGCTGGTGGCCCTCGGGCGTGGACACGCTGGAGGCCTCCGAGGTTGCCGCCCTGGCAGAGACCTGCAAGCGAGCCGGCCTGATCGACGGCCAGGACGTGCTGGAGCTGGGCTGCGGATGGGGTTCGCTGACGCTGTGGATGGCCGAGCGCTACCCGAACAGCCGCATCACCGCCCTGTCCAACTCCCACTCGCAGCGCGCCTTCATCGAGGCACAGCTGCGCGAGCGCAAGCTCAACAACGTCCGCGTGATCACACAGGACTTCAATGCCTTCGCGACCGCGGCCCAGTTCGATCGCATCGTCTCCATCGAGATGTTCGAGCACCTGCGCAACTGGCCCCGCGCCTTTGCCCAGATCGCGACCTGGCTTCGGCCCGAGGGTCGCTTCTTCATGCATGTGTTCGCCCACCGCGAGGCACCCTACCCCTTCGTCGAGAAGGATGCCAGCGACTGGATGAGCCGCTACTTCTTCTCTGGCGGCATGATGCCCAGCGATGACCTGGCCCTGCAATGCCAGGACGACCTGCACCTCGTGCAGCGCTGGCGCTGGGATGGCACGCACTACCAGCGCACCGCCGAAGCCTGGCTCAAGCGCATGGACGCGCAGCGCAGCACGCTGATGCCGCTGTTCGACGAGGTCTACGGCGCCGAGGCCAAGCTGTGGTGGAACCGCTGGCGCCTCTTCTTCCTGGCCGTGGCCGAGCTCTTCGGCTACCGCCAGGGCCAGCAATGGTGGGTCAGTCACTACCTGTTCGAGAAGAACAAGCCCAGCGCGCAATGACCCCCGCACAAGCCCTGCAAGTCTTCGTGCCCGGCTTCGTGCTGGCCTTGCTCGCCTGGGGCGCCAGCGTCAGGCAGCGGGACGCGAGCCTCGTGGACCGTTTCTGGTCCTGGCTGGTGATGGCGCCGGTGATCGCACTGGCGTCTGTTGGGCCCGCGCTCGATGCACGCGGCTTGATCATCCTGGCCCTCGGCCTGCTATGGGCCGCGCGACTGAGCCTTTTCATCAGCTGGCGCAACTGGGGCCATGGCGAGGACCGGCGCTATACAGCGATACGCCAGCGCAACGACCCCGGCTTCGCGCTGAAGAGCCTGTACCTGGTGTTCGGCCTGCAGGCGGTGCTGGGCTGCATCGTGGCCCTGCCCTTGCTGGCCGGCCTGCGCGATGCGCGACCGCTCTCCTGGCTCGATGGTCTCGGTGCAGCGCTTGCCTTGGCGGGCATCGCCTGCGAGGCGCTGGCCGATGCGCAGTTGGCGCGCTTTCGCGCCGATGCGAGCCAGCGAGGCCGGGTGATGGACCAGGGCCTGTGGCGCTACTCGCGCCATCCCAACTACTTTGGTGAAGCCTGTGTCTGGTGGGGGCTGTGGCTGATGGCACCGGCATGGTGGACCCTGGCCTCACCGCTGCTGATGAGCTTTCTGCTCCTGCGCGTCTCCGGCGTGGCCCTGCTGGAGCAGGACATCGCCGAGCGCCGGCCCGAGTACGCACGCTACCTGGCCACGACCAATGCCTTTTTCCCGGGCCCGCCGAGAAAGTTGCCGCGATGAAGCAAACGAAACATGCGCTGATCCTGCTGGCTGCCCTGCTCGCCACCGCTGCACAGGCTCAGGAGCAGGTCTGGGATTTCGAAGTGCGGCTCGACGGCAAGCCCATAGGCAGCCACCGCTTCACGCTGAAGCAGCAGGGTGAGGAGCAGGTGCTCAGCACCCGCGCCGACTTCGAGGTCCGTTTCCTCGGCCTCGTCGTCTACCGCTACCAGCACGAGGCCACCGAACGCTGGCGCGGCGACTGCCTGAGCCGCATGGACGCGAGCACCCAGGACGACGGCAAGCCGAGCCGCGTGCAGGCCCGCAGCGAGGCCGAGGGCCTGCGTGTCGAGGTCCAGGGCAAGCCGCCAGCGCCCGCCATCAGCGGCTGCGTGATGAGCTTCGCTTACTGGAACCCGGCCCTGCGCGCAATCGCTCCGACCCGCCTGCTCAACTCGCAGAACGGCCGCCTCGAAACCGTGCAGTTGGCACGTCTGGCCGATGCACCGGTCGAGGTGCGCGGCAAGGAGCAGGCGGCCCAGCGCTGGCGCCTGAGCGGCGTGGACTCGCCGATCGAACTGTCCTACTCACCCACCGGCGACTGGCTGGCCCTGGACTCCCAGGTGCGCGGCGGTCGCATGCTTCAATACCGATTGCGCTGACACCATGACCACCCAACCCCGCCAATTGCTGACCGCCTACGCCACCTGCGCCGGCGGTTTTTTGCTGCTCGACGCCTGCTGGCTGACGCTGATGGGTGATCGCCTCTACCGGCCCGCGCTAGGTAGCCTGATGCGCACCGATATCGACTGGCTCGCCGCCGCCTTGTTCTACGTGATCTACCTGGCCGGCATCGTCGGCTTTGCCGTCGCGCCCGCACTCACAACGAAGAGCGGGCGCACGGCACTGCTGCGCGGCGCAGCCTTCGGCTTCATCTGCTATGCCACCTACGACCTGACCAACCAGGCCACGCTCGTCGGTTGGCCCTGGCACATCACGCTGGCCGATCTGGCCTGGGGCAGCAGCGCCACGGCACTCGCAGCGCTGCTGGGCTGGCGCGTGGCGCGCGCCTCAAATGCCAATCAGTGAGCCGAAGGTCCGAGCCACCCGGCTCTCGAACACCAGGCGGCCGCTGACCGCCGCCAGACACACGCATTCCCCGCCCGGCTCCACCGCTGGCTGATGGAGGATGCTGCCGTCGGTGGCATCGAAGTCACCGGCAGAGAACAGCGCGCGGCCGTCGTGGAAGCTGCCATGCAGCACCTGGGTCAGCTCGCTGTCGCTGTGCGTGTGACGGCCCAGCAGCTTGCCGGCGCCGATGCGAAGCAGGATCACGTTGGCCTGCTGATCCCAAGGCAAGGTGACACGGCTGAAGCGCATGCCAGGCGCCATCCAGCGCCAGGGACCGATCGCACAACCCTCCATCGCGCGCGGCCAGGCCCGCCCTTCCGGCGGGGCCGCGCGGCGCAGCGGCGTGGGCCGGTGCGGCGGCGGTGTCTCGGGGGCATCGATGGCGGCCAGCGCGCGGCTCAGCGCGTCGTCGGCCATGGCCGTCGGCTCCAGCTGTTCCAGCAGGGCACCGCCCAGCACCTCGAAACCGCGCAGCCGCTCGCGGCATTGCTCGCAGCCTTCGGCGTGGGTGGCCAGCACCAGGGCCGAGCCGCCGTCCAGGCGGCCGGCCGCCTGGGCCATCAACAGGGAATCATCGGGATGGTGGCGGATCATGGCACTTCGGTGCCGTCAATCAGACGGCGCAATCGGTTCAAGGCAAGGCGGATGCGGGACTTCACCGTGCCCAGCGGCAGGCCGAGCAGTTCGGCGATGCGGGCATGGGGCTCTTCGTCGAAATAGGACAGCTGGATGACCTGGGCCTGCTCGGCCGTGAGTCTTGCCAGGGCGGCACGCACTTCGCGCTCGCGGCGCTGCACATGCAGGGCCTCCTCGGGCGGCGCGGCCGGGTCGGGCTGCTCGGCCAGGGCCTGCTCGTCCAGCGCTTCCAGCGGCTGGCCCTGGCGCCGCAGCAGGTCGACGCGCAGGTTGCGGGCAATCGTGAAGATCCAGGTCGAGGCGCCGGCCTGGGCCGGATCGAACTGCGCGGCCTTGCGCCAGACCTTGACCATGGTTTCCTGGGCCAGTTCCTCGGCCTGGGTTTCGCTGCTGCCGGCGCGCATCAGCCAGGACTTCAGGCGCGGCGCGAAATGGCCGAACAGCTGGGCAAAGGCAGGCTTTTCGCCCTGGGCCACGGCCAGCAGCAGCGCATCAAAGGACGGCGCTGCAGCGTCGCCGGCATCGCTCACCACGGAGAGGTGGCGGGGCCGGCCGGCTGGCGGTGGTGGAGACTCTCGCACGGCATTCATGCCCTTGGTACGTTTCGACGCGACGATTAGATCACCGGCAATCCAAATGCTCACCGCCTGCGTACAAGCTCCAAGCCTTCAGGCGCGACACTCCCCCCGACAAGAAAGACACAGCCATGCGCGAGACTCCGGCCAGTTCCTCTTCCGCAGCAGCGGGCGCCCCCGGCGCTGGCCGTCTGGACGTGGCCGTCATCGGCAGCGGCATCTCCGGCCTGGCGGCTGCCTGGCTGCTCGCGAGCCGCCACCGCGTGACGCTCTATGAGGCCGACGCACGGGCCGGCGGCCACAGCAACACCGTCGAGGTGCCCGGCCCGGGCGGCGCGCCGCTGGCCGTGGACACCGGCTTCATCGTCTACAACGAGGCGGCCTATCCCAATCTCACCGCCCTGTTCAAGCACCTGGGCGTGGCGACGCAGGCAACCGACATGTCCTTCGCCGTCAGCCTCGACCAGGGCGAGCTGGAGTATTCGGGCACCGGCCTCAAGGGCCTGTTCGCCCAGCCCAGCAACCTGTTCAGCCCGCGCTTCTGGACCATGCTGCGCGAGCTGGTGCGCTTCTACCGCGAAGCGCCGGGCGATGCCGCCGAGTTCGGCCTGCTGCCGCTGGACAACTACCTGGACCTGCGCGGCTACAGCCGGGCGCTGCGCGACGACCATCTCTACCCGATGGCGGCCGCCATCTGGTCGGCCTCGCCGGACTGCATAGGCCGCTATCCGGTCGAGGCCTTCGTGCGCTTCTGCGAGAACCATCAGCTGCTCACCCTGGGCGCGCGCGAACCCTGGCGCACCGTGGTCGGCGGCAGCCGCCACTACGTGAGCCGCATGATCGAAGCCATCGGCCCCGGCGTGCACCTGGGCTGCGCGGCCACCTCGGTCGCGCGCGATGCCGACGGGGCCTGGGTCAGCAGCGAAGGGGCGGAGCAGCCTCGGCGTTTCGACCAGGTGGTGCTAGCCACCCACGCCGACCAGGCGCTGCGCCTGCTCAAGCAGCCTTCGTTCGAGGAGCAACGCCTGCTCGGCGCCTTCCACTACAGCCGCAACCTCGCCGTGCTGCACAGCGACGCCAGCCTGATGCCGCGCCGCCGCCGCGTGTGGTCGGCCTGGAACTACGCGGCCAGCCGCGCACGGCCCGACCAGCTCAGCGTCACCTACTGGATGAATGCGCTGCAGCACCTGCCGATGAGCCATCCGCTGTTCCTGACACTGAACCCGACGCGCGAGCCCGCGCCTGCCAGCCTGCTGCGCACCGAGGTCTACGAGCATCCGCAGTTCGACGCCGCCGCGCTGCGCGCCCAGCATGAGCTCTGGAGCCTGCAGGGCCAGCAGCAGACCTGGTTCTGCGGCGCCTACTTCGGCTCGGGCTTTCACGAGGACGGCCTGCAGTCGGGCCTGGCCGTGGCCGAGCAGCTCGGCGGCGTGCGCCGGCCCTGGCAGGTCGCCAACGAGTCGGGCCGCATCCCCCTGCCCGCCAAGGCCCGGGTGGCTGCGTGAGCGATCACAGCGCCATCTACACGGGCCGCGTCAGCCACCAGCGGCTGCGGCCGCTGCGCCACCGGCTCGCCTACCGCGTGTTCTCGATGCTGCTGGACCTGGACGAGCTGCCCGCCCTGCAGCAGCGCCTGCGCTGGTTCTCGCTCGATCGCTTCAATCTGTTCAGCTTCCACGCCACCGATCACGGCGATGGCAGCGAACGGCCTTTGCGCCAGCAGATCGACGAACAGCTGGCCGGCGCGGGCCTGGCCACCGGCGGTCGCATCGCCATCTTGTGCACACCGCGCATGCTGGGCCACCAGTTCAATCCGCTGTCGGTCTACTACTGCCACGCACCCGACGGCCCGCTGCAGGCCCTGGTCTACGAGGTGCACAACACCTTCGGCGAGCGCCACAGCTACCTGATCCCGCTGCTCGAGCCGCTGCAGCCCGGCCAGACCGTCGTCCAGCATTGCGACAAGGCCTTCCATGTCTCGCCCTTTCTCGGCATGGACATGCAGTACGAGTTCCGCACCCGGCCGCCGCACGAAGGCCAGCTCAGCCTGGCCATCAACACCCGCGACAGCGCCGGCCCGATGCTGGTGGCGCACTACGCAGCCGAGGCCCGGCCGCTGACCGACCGGGCCCTGCTGGGCCTGTGCCTCAGCCATCCGCTGATCGGCCTCAAGGTCGTGGCCGCCATCCACTGGGAGGCGCTGCGGCTGTGGATCAAGAAAGCACCGCTGTACCGGCACCGCCCTGCCGTCGGCCCGAACTACACCTTGGTGGAAAGCAAAGAGCAGCCATGAGCAATACCTCGATCCAATCGATCAACGAAATCGCGCCGGAACAGCGCCAGGCGCGGGCGCCCTGGCTGGGCCGGCCGCTGCAGGCCTGGGCCAAGCGCCTGCTCGGCCGACTGCTTGAGCGCCTGGCCTGCGGCTCTCTCACGGTTGTGCTGCCCGACGGGAGCCGGCTTGAAGGTCACGGCCCGCACCCCGGCCCTTCGGCCCAGTTGCAACTGGCCCGCTGGCGGCCGCTGGTGCGCCTGTTCACGCAGGGCGACCTGGGCCTGGCCCGCAGCTACCGCGATGGCGACTGGAGCAGCCCCGACCTGACGGCCCTGCTGGAACTGGGCATTGCCAACGACTCGAGCTGGGGCGACTCGCTGGCCGCCAACTCACTGGTGCGCCGGGGCCTGCGCCTGCTGCACGCGCGGAACGCCAACACGCGCAAGGGCAGCCGCCGCAACATCGCCGCCCACTACGACCTCGGCAACGCTTTCTATGCGCAGTGGCTCGATGCCTCGATGCTGTACTCCAGCGCGCTCTACACACCGCAGGCCGAGACGCTGGAAGCGGCCCAGGCCGCCAAGCTGGACCGGATCTGCGAGCTGCTGGACCTGAAGTCGCTGCCGCCCGGCGCACGCGTGCTGGAGATCGGCTGTGGCTGGGGCGCGCTGGCCGTGGCGATGGCGCAGCGCAGCGATGTGCATGTGACTGCGCTGACCTTGTCGAAGGAGCAACTGGCCTTTGCGCAGCAGCGCGTCAACGAGGCCGGCCTCGCGGACCGCATCGAGCTGCGCCTGCAGGACTATCGCGACGTGCAGGGCCAGTTCGATCGCATCGTCTCCATCGAGATGATCGAGGCCGTGGGCGAGGCCTACTGGCCGGTCTACTTCGACACCCTGAACACCCGCCTCAAGCCCGGCGGCCATGCGGTGCTGCAAGCCATCACCATCGACAACGAGGTGTTCAAGCAGTACCGCCTGACCCCCGATTTCATCCAGGCCTTCATCTTCCCGGGCGGCATGCTGCCGAGCGTCGAGGCCCTGCACCAGCAGGCGGACCGGGTCGGCATGCGGCTCGCGAGCCGCGAGGCCTTCGGCGCGAGCTATGCACGCACGCTGGCCGACTGGCGCGAGCGCTTCTTCGCGCAGTGGGGCGAGATCGAGCCGCTGGGCTTCGACGAAGCCTTCAAGCGCCTGTGGCACTACTACCTCTGCTACTGCGAGGCAGGCTTCAATGCGGGGCGCGTGGACGTGCACCTGCTGGACCTGCGCAAGGCCTGACGCCCGCGCGCGTAGCGGCAATCCTCGGCCGCTGCAAATCGGTGCATGCACCAAGGCCGGGCCATCCGCACCGTCGGTTTTGCGGCTTGAACTATTTCTCATGCCACGGCGTCATGGCGGTGACACACTGCGCGGCGGCGAAGCCATGGTGCTGCGCGCTTGTTGAACGGCATCCTCGATCCGGATTTCAATGCAGGCGCCGGTCAGCGCTCATAACTTCGTAGCCAGCTGCCCACCGATCAACTGATCGCGTGAGGACGGCGGCGACGTTCGTTGGAATCATCGAGGAGATCAGCATGTTCAAACGCGTGGCCATCGCCGCAGCGCTCTGCGCAGCCGCGACCACATCGTCGGCAGGACCCGTCCTGCTGCAGCAGGGCTTTGACAATGTCGCGGCCCTGGCCGGCCAGGGCTGGAGCTTGGTCAACAAGAGCGTCGCCACCACGGCCGACAGCACGTTCTGGCAGCAGGGCAATGGCGGCCTGTTCGCCGCTCAAGGCGGCAGCGCCGGCAGCTATGCCATGGCCAACTACACCAGCAGCCTCAACGGCCTGCTGCAGACCTCCGGCGCCATCGAGAACTGGCTGATCACGCCACTGCTCGCGGCGGCGGGCGGCTACACGGTGCAGTTCTATGCTCGGACCGAAGACGCTGCCGGCTGGGCCGACGGACTGGAAGTGCGCAGCGGCCTCGTGGGCAGCGACGGCCAGCTCCACTTCGACACCCTGGTCGGCAGCCTGAACCCGCTGCTGGAGCCCGATGGCGTTCCCGGCGACTGGACGCTCTTCAGCTTCACGGCCAACTTCGCGGCGCCCTTCAGCGGCCAGCTGGCCTTCGTCTACAAGGCCGACGGCAGCAGCGCCAACCTGATCGCCATCGACGAGCTGAACGTCAGCGCCGTCCCCGAGCCGGCTTCGCTGGCCCTCGCCTCTCTCGGCCTGTGTGGCATGGCCGCCGCACGCCGCCGCCGTCCTCAAGCCACCGGAGTTGCCCCATGAAGCTGCGCCTCACCGTTTTCGCCCTGTGCCTGCTGGCCCTGTCCATTGGCGCCTTCGCACAGCCGGCCCCGAGCAAGGCCCCGAGCAAGGCCACTGGCAAGGCCACGGCCCAACCGGCCCAACCGGCCACCAAGCCGGCCCCGCCGGTGGCCAGCCGCATCTTTCTTGACCCGGTGACCGGCGAGGCCCGCGAGCCCACGCCCGAGGAAATTCGCGCGCTGCAGGGCGAAGCCAAATCGTCGTCGGCCCAGGCAGCCAAGCGCCGCGCCAGCGCCGCCGCGCCCGCTGCCCGCGAGATGGTGAATGCCGACGGCGCCGTGGGCGTCGATGCCACCGACGAGCAGGCCAGCTTCTCCGTCGCCCATGTGCATGCCGACGGCAGCGTCAGCCACAGCTGCGTGGACGGCGCCCACAGCGCCATGCTGGCGGTGAAGAAGGGCCAACCGCAGCGCCCCGCCACCGCCCCCAGCAAGCAATGAGTGAGAACCCATCCATGAGCATTCATTTCACGCACCGCCTCGCCCGCCAGCTGGCCCTCGCCGGCCTGCTGGGCACGCTCGGCCTCACGGCCCAGGCCGCCGCCGACATCCGCATCTACAGCCGCGACCCGGCTGGCGTCGGCTTCAACGACACCACACCGGTGGCCCCCATTGGCGGCAACCCCGGCACCACCTTGGGCGCCCAGCGCTGGAACGTCTACGCCTACGTCGCCAATATCTGGGCCCAGCAGCTGGACAGCGCCGTGCCCATCAGCGTCAACGCCGGCTGGGAAGCCCTGACCTGCACGGCCAGCTCGGCCACGCTGGGCAGCGCCAGCGCCTCGGGCTACTGGCGCAATTTCGCCGGTGCGCCGCAGCGCAACACCTGGTACCCGCGCGCCCTCGCCAACAAGCTGGCCGGCGTCAACCTGGTGGAGAAGAACGGCAGCGACCCGGCCCTGCCGGCCAACATGGACATCAAGACCCAGTTCAACGTGAACCTGGGCAAGAGCGACTGCCTGCCGAGCAAGCCCTTCTACCTGGGCCTCGACAACAACGCGCCGACCAATGCCACCAATCTGATGAGCGTGCTGCTGCACGAGCTGGGCCACGGCCTCGGCTTCGCGGCCGGCACCAGCCCGCAGACTGGCAAGCGCATCACCTCGTCCGGCGTGGGCTACCCGGCCGTGTGGGAGCAGTTCATGCTCGACAACACCACGGGCAAGACCTGGCTCAACATGACGGATGCCGAGCGCGTCGCCTCGTCGGTCAGCACCAACCTGGCCTGGACCGGCGCCAATGTCGCGGCCGCCACGCCGCTGGTGCTGAATGCCGCGCCCTTTGCCACCGGCGTGATGCCGGCCAGCGTGGCCGGTCTCTACAAGATTGGCACGGCCAACTTCGGCCAGCCGCTCAGCACCAATGGCTTGACGGGCGAAGTCATGCCCCTCGTGGACCAGGCCGACGGCAACACCGGCCTGGCCTGCAGCGCCCTGACGACCGCCCAGGCGAGCGGCATTCGCGGCAAGCTGGCCCTGATCGACCGCGGCTCCTGCAGCTACGCGATCAAGGTCAAGAACGTTCAGGACGCGGGCGCCATCGGCGTGATGATTGCCGACAACGCCGACGCCACCACGCCGCCCAACATGACGGGCGTGGACGCCACGATCAACATCCCGGTGGTGAGCCTGCTGAAGGCCGATGGCGCCAAACTGAAGACCGCGCTGAAGTCGCGCAGCCGCACCCGCTCGGGCATGTTCTTCACGCTGGCGCTCGACAGCACCATCCGCGTGGGCACCGACCTCGCGGGCCGGCCCCTGCTGTACGCGCCCCTGGTCTACAACTCGGGCTCCTCGGTCTCGCACTGGGACACCTCGGCCACGCCGAACCTGCTGATGGAGCCCTTCAACACGCCCGGCCTCAGCACCGTGCTGACCGCGCCCAAGGACCTGACCTTCCCGCTGCTGAAGGACATTGGCTGGTAATTCAGCGCACGCCCGACCTCATCGCTGGATTCCCGATTGGGGGCGCCTCACTGCACCGGGGCGCCCCTTTTTTTATGAGCGGGCGAAGAACAGGGCCGTCATCGCGAGTCCCGTGGCGATGACGAGCCTGCGAACCCAGACGGCCGGCAGGCGCCGTGCGAGCCTTGCGCCGGCAAAGCCGCCCAAGGTGGCGGCCGCCATCATCAGGAGGCCTGGCGCCCAGGCGATCACGCCCGCCACGACGAAGGCGGCGACGGACAGCCAGGAGAGCACCAGCGAATTGAGGTTCTTCAGTGCGTTGACGCGCTGCAGGTCGGCCTCGCCGCACAGCACATAGAGCGCCATCAAGAGGATGCCGAGGCCGCCGTTGAAGTAGCCGCCATAAACGGCCACCAGCAGCAGGCCCGGTGTGCGCCAGCGTGCCAGGTCTTGCCCTTGCGCAAGCCGTTTCAGGAGCCAGGGTCCGAGCGCGAACATCGCGGTGGCGAACAGCAGCAGCCAGGGCACCAGGCCGGCGAACAAGCGGCCCGGCGTGACCAGCAGCAGCAAGGCACCGGCCACGCCGCCGGCGGAGGCGATCAGGCCCTCGCGCCAGAGTTGCCGGCGCGGCATGGTGCCGAGCTCGGCGCGAAAGCCGAGCGTGCTGCCCAGGTAGCCGGGGCTGACCGCCAGTGCGCTGGTGGCATTGGCCGCGATGGGCGGCACGCCACAAAATACCAGAGCCGGGAAGGTCAAAAAACTGCCGCCGCCGGCGATCGCATTCAGCACGCCCGCAGCAAAGGCCGCGCCGGCGAGCAGGGCCGCTTGATCAGGCGGCAACATCCAGCGGGAAGCGGGTGCAGCCGAGGCGGGCCGAGATGTCGCGGCTCGCGTCCTGCAGCATCTTGACGATCTCGGGCTCGCGCGCCTCGTCGTAGCGGAAGGTCGGGAAGGAGACGCTCATGCCGGCGATGGGCTGGCCGAGGCGGTCGAAGATGGGCACGCCCAGGCAGCGGATGTGGTCGTCGAACTCCTCGCGGTCTTCGCCGAAGCCTTGGGTCTTGACCCGTTGCAGCTCGGCCAGGAAGGCGGCCGGCTCGACGATGGTCTTGTCGCGGAAGCGCTTGAACTCCGCCCCCTTCAGCACGCGGTCGCGGCGCTCCGGATGCTCCCAGGCCATCAGCACCTTGCCGATGGCCGTGCAGTGGATGGGCGCCCGGCGGCCAACGCGCGAGTACATGCCCAGCATGTGGCGTGAATCGACCTTGTGCACATAGATGATCTCGGAGTCGATCAGCGTGCCCAGGTGGACCGTCTCGCCGGTGGCGTCGGCCAGCATCTGCATGTGGTGCTTGGCCAGGTCGATCAGCTCCGGGTACTGAAGCGCCTTGGCGCCGAGCTCAAAGGCCCGCATGGTCAGGCCATAGCGCTCGCTGCCGGGTTCCTGGCGCACATAGCCCAGGGTCATCATGGTCTGCAGGAAGCGGTAGACCGTGGCCTTGGGCATGGCCAGGCGCACCGAGAGTTCGGAGATGCCGGTGTCGCGCTGCTCGGACAGCGCCTGCAGGATCGCGAACACCTTCAAGACCGCCGCAACCGACTCGGGTTGCTGCTTGCTGACGTCAATCGAATCGTCGTCCATGCCGGGCTTCTCTTGTTCTGAAGTTTCTGGGCGGGTGTTTCAGGAAAACCGGATCGGTTTCTGGAAATGCGGATTGTCTACCAACGGCCGGCCCCTGCGCCGGACCGTACCCGAGCCGCCACCTGATCGGCCGGATCCAGGGCTCCGTGAAGCTTGGGTTGCCAGCCCACATCGGCGCTGATCGCCTCCGTGCGGCCGGCGTTGAGGGCGCCGAACAGGTCGACCGGCTCGCCGTTCAAGAGCGAGCCCCGGTCGAAGAAACGCTGACCCTTGAGCGCCCGCACGATCTGGGCGGGCTTGATCGAGGGCGGCAGCTCCCAGGCGTTGTTCTCGCTGTAGAGGCGCGACTCGTAACCCACGCCCAGCGAATAGGCATAGCGGTAGGCCACGTCGTCGCGGCCGACGAAGAGGTTGTTGTAGACGTGGACCTGGCCGTAGCGCACCCGCGGCGTGCGCTCCATCGTCTGCTCCCACAGGTTGTGATGGAAGGTGACGCGCAGCTTGCCCTCGTCGAGCTTCTGGCTGTCGCTGCTGCCGACCAGGTTGGTCTTGTCATGCTGGCGGAACACGTTCCAGGACACGGTGATCAGGTCGGACTGCTGGGTGATGTCGAGCAGGCCGTCGTGATGCTGCATGGGCCGGCCGAAGGCCACGCGCTCGGCGTGGTCGGGACGCGGGCCGTCGTCGAACGTGCAGTGGTCGACCCAGATGCGGGCCGAGCGGCGGATGGTCAAGGTGTCGTAGTCCGAGTTCCATTCGCCGTTGGCGTTGTCCTTCGGGTCCCAGGCCGGGAACAGGTCGTAGGCATCAGCCAGGTGCAGGTGACGAATGATCACGTTCTCCACGCCGTCCAGCATCAGGCCGCCGTTGAAGAAGCCGGCATCCGGTGCAATGCCAATCAGCGTGGTGTTGGACGGGATGCGCAGCATCACCCGCTCGGCCTGGCGCTTGCTGGAGCGCTTGCGCGCTTCTTCCTGCGGGCCTTCCAGCGGCTTCTTGCCCCAGGTCTTGGGGTCATAGGCGCGCAGATAGGCCTCGAAGTCGAATTCGGGATCGCGGTAGTCCTCATAGCTGAGCGGGCGGCCGCGGTCGTCGCTGCTGAGGTCGATGCGGGCCTTGAGCTTGATGATCTTGGGCTTGCTGCCGAGGCTCAGGGCTGCGGTCAGCTCGGCGCGGTTGCCCACCTCGAACACATGCTCGGCGATGGCCGCCGAGCCACCGCTGGTGCCGAGCCCGGCCGCGCCCCAGCCATCGTTCTCGGCCAGGCGTTCGCGGGCCGGATCGGGCTGCGGCCGGTTGTTGAACTCGTAGAGGCGATTGGCCTGCTCACCGCTGGCCGAGAACGGCCGGCGCGAGGTCGAGGCCGCCCAGGCATTCAGGTGAGGCCCGAGCTCGCTGTCGCGTATCAGCGCCTGGCCATTGGGAGACACGCCGGCCTGCCAGCTGCCCTTCGGAACACCGGCATCCCAGGAGCGGCCGAGGGCCGTGGAGCCGGCCGCGAGGCCCGCATCGCCGAGCAGGCGGCTGTTGATGACCAGGAAGCCGCGCGACTGCGCCGGCGCCGTGCTGGGCGCCAGCACGATGCCGCCCTCGCCCGGCGCGCGGCGGCCAGCGCGGCTCTGGATCAGGCTCTGCTCGATCACCAAGGTGGCATTGCCGAAGATGAAGTCCACGTCGCCGGCGATCAGGCTGCGCCCCACGTGGACGCGCGAAGGCCCTGGCGACCTAGCCCGCACATAGAAGGTGTCCTGGTGGCCCAGCAGGCGCACCGACTCCAGCTGGATGCGGTCGCCCTCGGTCATCAGGGCCACGGCCTGGGCCCCGCCCGATTCGGCCACGGCGGGCGGATAGCCCTGGCCGGCCCGCACCGCGTCCATCGCATCATTGGCCACGGTCAGGTGGGCCAGCTGGGCGGCATCGCTGAACAGGCCGAACGTGGCGCTGCCCGCGGTGCCATAGGTCGTGGCCGCCAGGTTGGGCATGCAGGGATTGGCCGCGCTTCCCGCAGCCTTGGGCTCCCCGGCGAAATGGCCGGCCACGATGACGACCGCAGCCGGGTCCTCCGGCCGACCGTAGACGGTGAACGGCGCCTTGTCGCGCACGCAGAGCATCTCGCGGTAGGTGCCCGGCTTCAATTGAATGTAATAACGTCTTTCAGACGCACCTTTTGCAGGCAGCGCATCCAAGGCTGCCTGCAAGCTCTTGTGGGTACCCGAGCCGTCCAGCGCGACGACGAAATCGGGCTTCCAGGCCCGCGCATCCCCGAGCGGCGGCGGCTGCCAGTCGCCGAGGTAGTCGGCCACCTGGTGGCGCACTGCCGTCGCCGCATCCAGCTGCGGACGCTCCTGCGCCAGGGCGAGGCTGCTTGCCAGCATCAGCGCAAGAAGGCCGAACCTCATGGCTGGACTGCCAGGTCCGCCAGGTAGAGCGCGGGCTCGCCTTCTTCCTTGTCGCAGCTGAACAGCACCTGCTTGCCGTCTGGCGTGAAGCTGGGGTGCGGATGCGTGACCTGGCGGCTTTGCTTGTAGACGTCCCAGCCGCTGTCGTGGCGGGCAATGGGCCGGGTCGTGCCGGCCTTCAGATCGAACAGGTGCAGATAGGGGTCGCCGGTCAGCATCTCGTTGCTGGCACTGCTGTCGTTGCTCGCCTTGCCGCAGCCGTCGCCGACGATCAGGCTGCCGTCGTAGTTGCTCATCAGGTGCGAGCACTGCGGCATCGCCGTCAGCACCTTGTTCTCGAGCGTGACCGGGTCCAGGCTGCAGATCCAGCGCTCGGGCGAGCTGTGGTTGTAGCTGACGTAGATCATCGCGCTGCCATCCGGCACCCAGAACTCGTGCGTGCAGCTCTCGCCCTCGCTGTGTTCCTTGCCGCAGCGGCGGTTCGTGCCGTCTTCGCTGATGAACCACATGCGGGCGTCGATCAGGTCGTGCGGGCCCTCGTGGCAATAGGCCACGGTGTTGTCGTCGAACGGGCGGTACTGCGGATGGCCGAGCCAGCCGCGCTGCTCCAGGATCACCGTCTGCTTGCCCGTGGCCAGGTCCACGCTGAACAAACGGCAGCGCGGCTTCTTGTGGAACATCTCGTTGAACTTCTGCCAGGTGTTCAAGGGGAACCAGTCGTCCGCATGGATCTCGATGCCGACGATCTTGGTGCAGGCGCTGTTGCTCACCCAGGTGCCGTAGCCCACCCAGCCTTGGGGCACGGTGTAGGCCACCTCCTCCGTGAGGTCGGCCAGGTTCAGGCGTATCAACTGGCGCTCGGCGCGCACGAAGTACAGGTGCTTGTCGTCGGGCGAGAGAAAACCGCCGAAGGTGTTCTCGCCGGCCTGGTCGGTCAGCTGGGTGGCGATCTGGGTTTCCAGGTCCAGCAGGTGGTAGTTCCAGTTCGGGCTCGCGGGGTTGCCAATGTTTGGGCCGAACTCTCCGCCGAAGATCAGCTTCTTGCCATCGTTGGTGAAGCACTTCTGATAGAAGTAGTTGCGATGGCAGGTCACGTCCAGCGGCGTCAGGCGCGTGACGCGGGCGCCGGTGTCGGGGTCGATGCTGGTTTCGAACTTCAGCTGGCGTTGGGTGGCTTTCATCGCAATCTCTCTCACTTGATTCGCTTCAACAAGGCATTGCCTTCTTCGACCAGACGGCGCGCGGCCTCCTCGTCGGTGGTCTTGCCGTAGGCGACGGTCTCGAAGACCTCGCGCATGAACTTGTGCAGCCGCGCATGTTCGAAGAGCTTGGCCGGCACCGGCACCTGGCCGGCGTCGCGCAGCTGCTTGATCTGCTGGTGGGCCTGCAGTTCCAGTGCGGGCAGCTTCTTGGCCTCTGCCAGCGTCTCGAACTGCTGGCGGGCCGCCGGCACGCCGCGGGTCTTGCCGAGCAGCTGGATGGCCTCGGGGTCGGTCAGCAGGAAGTTGATGAAGCGCGCCGCGATCTCGGGGTGCTTGCAGTGGCGGCCCATGGTCAGCATCACGGTCGGGCGGCCGAACATGCCGCTGCACTGCGCCCCCGGCTGCACGAGGAAATCGCCCAGCACCAACTTCTGCTCCTTGTTCAGGGTGGCATTGCGCAGTGGGATGGTCGAGTCCCAGGTGAAGTTGCCGGCCCAGTTGCCCACCACCCAGTCCTGCTGCTGCTCGGTGGGCTTGTCGGCACCGCCCAGCGAGGCGCGCAGCGGCAACGGCGTGGCCACATGCTCGGCAATCAGGCGGCGGTAGAAGCGCACCCATTCGAGCGCGGCCTCACGGCTCATCGCAACGCGAGGCTCCTTGGGATCGACGTAGGGTGTTCCGAACTTCTGCTGCACCCAGGTCTGCGACATCAGGATCATGTCGTAGAGCTCGCCGTCCAGCGGATAGGCCTGGTCGCCGAGCTTTTCCTTGAAGACACGGCCGGCGGTGAAGAGATCGTCCCAGGTCTTGGGCAGCGGGAGGCCCGCGCGCTGGAACGCCGCCTGGTTCCACAGGAACACGCGGGCCGTGAAGGCCGAGGGCAAGGCATTGAGCTTGCCATCGACGCGGCCCTGGTCCAGGTCTTCGGCGCTGAACTGGTCCAGCGCGATGTGGCGGCCGTACTGCTGCAGGTCGGCAAAGCCGCTGCCGCGCTTGGAGAACATCGCGAGCCAGGCCCAGTTGATCTGCATGATGTCCGGCTCGGAGCCGCCGGCGATCTGGGTCGTCAGGCGCTCCAGGTAGCCGTTGAAGCCCATGTACTCTGCCTTGATCTTGAGGCCGGGGTTCTGGCGCTCGAAGGCGGCAATCGCCTTCAGCGTTGCCTCGTGCCGCCCTGCCCCGCCCCACCAGGCAAAGCGCAACACCGTCTCGGCAGCGTCTCGGTCAGACCGCGTGCAGGCCGCCAGCGGCAGGCTGGCCAGCGCGGCGGTGAAGGATCTTCTCTGCATCGCTCAGGCCCGCGGCAGCAAGGTGGCGCCGCCCTCGTCGGCCGCGAACAGATGGCAGCGCTCCATCTGCAGATGCAGGGTGAGCAGCGAACCGCGCTCGCGGCGGTCGATGTCAGCGATCTGGTCGGCCGGCACACGCGTGCTCATGGCCACGTCGCCGAGGTCGAAGTGCACGTAGACCTCGGAGCCCATGTGCTCGCAGAAACGCAGCCGGCCTTCGACGGCCAGCGTGTCGCCTTGCGGGCGCGGCTGCACGCCGATGTGCTCGGGCCGCAGGCCGAACTTCACGGCGCCCTGCCGGCCATTCAGGCGCTGTGCCTTGGCAGCCGGCAGCGGCAGCAGTTGGCCGCCGATGCGCACGGCCACGCGGCCATCGGCCTGGGCCACCAGCTCGGCCTCGTTGATGTTCATTTCCGGCGAGCCGATGAAACCGCCGACAAAGGCATTGGCCGGGTGCTCGTACAGCGCCGTCGGCGTGTCGACCTGCTGGATGCGGCCATCCTTCAGCACGCAGATGCGCTCGCCCATGGTCATCGCTTCGACCTGGTCGTGCGTCACGTAGATGCTGGTGGCCGCCTGGCCCGATTCGCGCAGCGTGCGGTGCAACTCGGTCAGGCGCACGCGCATCGAGGCGCGCAGCTTGGCATCCAGGTTGGACAGCGGCTCGTCGAACAAAAAGACCTCGGGCTTCTTGACGATGGCGCGCCCCACGGCCACGCGCTGGGCCTGGCCGCCGCTGAGCTGCTTGGGATAGCGGTCCAGCAGGTGCTCCATCTCCAGCAGCTTGGCGGCATGCCGCACGCGCGCATCGACCTCGGCCTTCGGGGTGTTCGCGAGCTTCAGGCCGAAGGCCAGGTTGTCGTAGACCTTCATGTGCGGATACAGCGCATAGTTCTGGAACACCATGGCGATGCCGCGCTGCTTGGGCGCCAGCTCGTTCACGCGCTTGCTGCCGATGAACAGGTCGCCGCCGGAGATGCTCTCCAGGCCCGCGATCATGCGCAGCAGCGTGCTCTTGGCGCAGCCCGAGGGGCCGACAAAGACCATGAACTCGCCGTCCTTGATTTCCAGGTCCACGCCATGCACGGCCTTGAAGCCGTTGGGGTAGACCTTCTCGATTTTCTTCAGGCTCAGATGGGCCACGTTCTGTCTCCGAATCTTTTCTCAACCCTTGACGCCACTGGAGGTGGCGCCTTCGATGAAGTGGCGCTGGGCGGCGAAGAACACCGCAACGGACGGAATCAGGGCCACGACCGAGATCGCGATCACGTTGGCCCAGTCGACTTCTTCGGTGGCGCCGATGCTCATCTTCAGGGCCAGCGAGACCGGGTATTTCTCGACCGAGGCCAGGTAGATCAAGGGGCCCATGAAGTCGTTCATCGTCCAGATGAACTGGAAGACGATCACCGAAATGATGGCCGGCTTCAGCATGGGCACGATGATGTGCCAGAGCAGCTGCAGCGCATTGCAGCCGTCGATCTGCGCCGCCTCTTCCATGTCGCGCGGAATGCCTCGCAGGAACTGCACCAGCATGAAGACGAAGAAGGTGTCGGTGGCGAAGGCCGAAGGCACGATCAAGGGCAGGTAACTGTCCAGCCAGCCCAGCTCACGGAACATCAGGTACTGCGGCAGGCGCAGCACGATCAGCGGCAGCATCATGGTGCCGACCATGATGGAGAACAGCAGCTTCTTGCCGTAGAACTCGAAGCGCGCAAAGGCGTAGGCCACCAGCACGCAGGAGATCAGGGTCACGATGATGCGCGGGATCGTGATCAGGAAGCTGTTCAGGAAGTAGGTGGCGAAGGTGTATTCGGTGCTGGTCTTCCAGCCCTTGGCGTAGGACGAGAAATCAAACTTGCTCGGCCAGAAACCGACCTCGGTGAAGATCTCGGTGTTGCTCTTGAACGAGGCGCCGATCAGCCAGATCAAGGGGTACAGCATCACCAGCGCAACAACACCCAGCGCGATGTAGCGCAGCCATTTGTTGCCCTGGTCGCGGCCAAGCGTGAGGGGCTCGCTCATCACTTGCCTCCCTTCTCACCAGAGTAGAAGACCCAGTACTTGCTGCTCCAGAACGAGATACCAGCAAGACCTGCCACCAGGGCGAACAGCACCCAGGAGAGGGCCGCGCCGTAGCCGAGGTTGAAGAAGCGGAAGCTCTGGTCGTAGATGTAGAGCGCCAGCACATAGGTGGAGCTGAGCGGCCCGCCTTCGGTGATCAGGTAAGGCCCGTTGAACTCCTGGAAGGCCTGGACCATCTGCATGATCATGTTGAAGAAGATCACCGGCGTGATCAGCGGCACCGTGATCTTGAAGAACTGCTGGCGCTTGCTCGCGCCATCGCATTCCGCCGCTTCATAGAGCGAGACCGGCACGTTCTGCAGCGCCGCCAGGAAGATCACCATGGCCGAGCCGAACTGCCAGGTGAACAGCAGCACGATGGTCCACATCGAGAAGTGCTCGTCGGCCAGCCAG
The DNA here is from genome assembly GCF_030014915.1 of Pelomonas sp. V22. Classification (GTDB taxonomy): domain Bacteria; phylum Pseudomonadota; class Gammaproteobacteria; order Burkholderiales; family Burkholderiaceae_C; genus JAUASW01. Next base: position 305,095 of record NZ_JAGIXS010000003.1, on the reverse strand, counting down.
GGGATCGGGTCCAGACCCAGCTGGGTGAGGATCAGGTTCACGAGGCCGTTCTTCGAGAAGATGAAGCGCCACAGCACGGCCACGGCGATCGAGCCGCCGAGGATGGACGGCAGGTAGAAGGCCGAGCGGAAGAAGTTGATGCCGCGCAGCTTGAAGTTCAGCACATGGGCGATGAACAGCGCGAAGCCGACCCGGAAGGGCACGGCCAGCACGGCAAAGGTCAGCGTGACCCCCAGCGACTTGCGAAAGAGCGGGTCGCTGGCGACCAGTTCCTTGTAGTTCTCGAGGCCGATGAACTGCGGTGCATCGATCAGGTCGTACTGCGTGAAGCTCAGCGCGAGGCTGGCCACGAAGGGGAAGAGCTTGAACAGCAGCACGCCCAGCACGAATGGCAGGACGAACAGGAAGCCCAGCTTTTTGTTCTCATACATGCACCGTGTCTCCGGCGGTGTGAGAGCGCCCGGGCTCTGGCGACCCGGGTCGTTCAATCAAGGGGAAATTCAGCGGGCCAACCAGCCGCCGTCGACGGCGACGGTGTAGCCGTTCACATAGTCAGACGCCTTCGAGGCCAGGAACACCACCGGCCCGGCCAGATCATCCGGCGTGCCCCAGCGGCCGGCGGGGATGCGCTCGAGGATGGAGGCGTTGCGGCCCTCGTCCGCGCGCAGGGCGGCCGTATTGTTGGTGGCCATGTAGCCGGGGGCGATGGCGTTCACATTGATGCCGTGCGAGGCCCACTCGTTCGCCATCAAGCGCGTGATGCCCATCACGCCGCTCTTGCTGGCGGTGTACGAGGGCACGCGCACGCCGCCTTGATAAGAGAGCATCGAGGCCACGTTGATGATCTTGCCGCCGGTGCCCTGCGCCATGAAGACGCGCGCCACGGCCTGCGAGAAGAAGAACACCGTCTTCAGGTTCAGGTCGATCACGTCGTCCCAATCCTTTTCGGTGAACTTGATCGCATCCTCGCGGCGGATGATGCCAGCGTTGTTGACGAGGATGTCGACCCGGCCACCGAACGCCTTGGCCTGCTCCACGAGGCCTTCGAGGCAGCTGATGTCCGACAGGTTGGCGCGCAGGTCCAGGAAGCGGCGGCCCAGGGCCTCGACCTGCTGGCGGGTCTCGTCCGGCTCGGAAACATTGACGCCCACGATGTCGGCGCCCGCCTGCGCCAGCGCGCGGGCCATGCCCTGGCCGAGGCCGGTGTTGCAGCCGGTGACGATGGCCACGCGGCCGCTCAATTGGAAGTTCTCAAGAATCATGGTGTGCTGGCCTCGGTGTGCGCTTTGTGCCCAACGGCAGAATGTTTAATGGAAAGCCGTTTCAAAACGGCGATGCCGCGAGCCTAACGCAGCCCCGGAGTATCTCGGAATTATGGTTTCTATTTAGTGGACCGCTGTTTCAATTTCTTGAGACGGCGCTATAGTAGCCACGAATCGATGTTCCACCAAGCCCCTGCTGCCCGCCTCCCAGCGGGTGGGGAGAGTCTGAATGAGCCTGTACTACGACAACCAAGCCACGCCCTGGACCGAGCTCGGCGACGGCATCCGCCGCAAGATCGTCGGCCACACCTCGCAACTGATGTCGGTGCTGGTGCATTTCGACAAGGGCGCCATCGGCACGCCGCATGCGCACGACGTTCATGACCAGATCGCCTTCGTGATCTCGGGTTCGTTCGAGGCCGAGGTCGGCGGCGTGAAGAAGATCCTGCGAGTAGGCGATGCCTTCGTCGCCGCCCACCACACGCAGCACGGCGTGGTCGCCCTTGAGGCGGACAGCGTGCTGCTCGACCAGTTCTCCCCGCCCCGGGAGGACTACCTCTGAGTTGAGAAAAGGCGCTGGCCGGCACTGCAGCCGTCCGGTGCATGAACACCCGCGGCGCCCTGCGTGCGCCTCCAGCCCCGCAGCCACCCACCCAGGCGACAGAGACCCGGGACCGTGGACCAGGAAGCCGCCTCGCGCCGCGCCCGTAGAGGCCGGCGCCCGTATGACGACATAACAGGAGACAAGCAATGCAGAAATTCAACCGCCACACGCCGCAGCTCACCAAGCTGGCTGCCTGCCTGCTCGGCTCGAGCTCGCTGCTGGCAGCCGCCCAGACCACGCCACCCGCACCAGCCGCCGCCGCATCCGCTCCCGTGGCCAAGCAGGCCCAGCTGGAGGCCGTGGTCGTGACCGGCCTGCGTGGCGCCCTCGAAAGCGCGCTGCGCAAGAAGCGCGATGAGACCGGCATCGTCGACGTCATCAAGTCCGAAGACATCGGCAAGTTCCCCGACACCAACCTGGCCGAGTCGCTGCAGCGCATGCCCGGCGTGGTGATCGACCGTGACGCCGGCGAAGGCCGTCAGATCACGGTGCGCGGCCTGGGCGGTGACTTCACCCGCACCCGCATCAACGGCATCGAAGGCCAGACCTCCACCGGCGGCACCGACAGCTCCGGCGGCAGCAACAAGACCCGGACGATGGACTTCAACGTCTTCGCCTCCGAACTGTTCAACTCGGTGACGCTGCGCAAGAGCTCGGCCGCCGAAGTGGACGAAGGCTCGCTCGGCGCCGTCGTCGACCTGCAAACCACCCGCCCCTTCGACCTGAAGGGCTTCACCGCCGCAGGTTCGCTGAAGGGCAGCTACAACGACCTGTCCGGCAAGACCACGCCGCGCGTGGCCTTCCTGGTGGCTGACACCTTCGCCGACCGCAAGATCGGCCTGCTGCTGTCGGGTGCCTACTCCAAGCGCAGCCTGCTCGAAGAAGGCTTCAGCACCGTGCGCTGGGACAACGGCATCTCCTCCGGTGGCTGGTGCCCGCCTCAGGGCGCGACCATCGCCACCGGCACCACGCTGCCGGCCGGCTCCACGGCCACCACCTGCGGCCCGGCCGCTCAAGGCGTGGCCCGCCTGCCCAACACGCCCGAGAACCAGGCCGCCTACCAGCTGGCCAGCAATGCCGCGAACTTCCATCCGCGCCTGCCGCGCTATGGCCGCCTGACCCATGAGCAGGACCGCCTGGGCCTGACCGGCTCGTTCCAGATCCGCCCGTCCGAGAACACCCTCGTGACACTGGACATGCTGTATTCCAAGCTCAAGGCCACACGCCAGGAGGACTTCCTGGAAGCGATCTCTTTCAGCCGCACGCTGGGCCAGGGCGGCAAGCCGCAGACCAGCGTGGTCGAGGCCCAATACGGCCCGAACGGCAACCTGCTGTACGGCAAGTACAACGGCGTCGACATCCGCGCCGAGTCGCGCTTCGACCGCCTTTCCACCGTCTACACCCAGCCGACCCTCACGCTGGAACACGACATCAGCGACAGCCTGAAGTTCACCGGCATCGCCGGCCGCGCGGACTCCAAGTTCAAGAACCCGATCCAGACGACCACCACGCTGGACGTGGCCAACGTGAACGGCTACACGATCGACTTCCGCAACAGCGACCGCCTGCCGTCGATCACCTACCCGTTCGATCCGGCCACCACCGGCGGCAGCTCCTTCGGCATCATCGGCGTGCCCACCGGCGGCGCCACCGCGCTGACCAACGGCACGGCCAGCGAGATTCGCATCCGTCCGCAGGGCACGAACAACCGCAACGACGTGATGAACCTGAACCTGGCATGGGAAGCCGTGCCGGACAAGCTGACCATCAAGGGCGGCACCAGTTTCAAGAAGTACACCTTCGAGTCCTACGAGTCGCGCCGCGCGGTCGAGACCATGTACGCCCCTGCCTCCATCGCCGGCCTGACGACGATGGTGACCGGCTTCGGCAAGGGTCAGGACTTGCCTGCGGGCACGATCACGTCCTGGGCCATCCCGGACCTGAACGCCATCGCCTCGCAGTACGACATCTATTGCAACTGCCTGAAGAGCGGCGCTGCTGGCGGCCCGGGCGACTTCACCCTCACCTCCATCACCAACGGCAATGCCCGCGGCAACAACCGCGCGGTGACCGAGTACGACCGTGGCGCCTACCTGCAGGCCGACTTCAGGACCCGCCTCGGTGATGTGCCAGTTCGCGGCAACATCGGCACCCGTCTCGTGCGCACGCAAGTGATCGCCACCGGCTACCTGGCCACCGGCGGCGGCACGGCCGTGACCGTCAGCAACAAGTACGAGGACATGCTGCCCTCGCTGAACCTGACCGCCGAACTCAACCGCGAGATGAATGTGCGCTTCGGCGCGGCCAAGGTGATGTCGCGTCCGCCCCTGCAGCTCATGAACCCCGGTGGCACCATCAACACCACCGGCACGCTCAGCATCTCCACGGGCAACCCCAATCTCGACCCCTTCCGCGCCAACACCGTGGACGCCGGCTTCGAGTGGTACTTCGCCAAGAATGCGCTGCTGGGCCTTGGCGCCTTCTACAAGGACATCGGCTCCTACATCCAGTCCGCTGTGCAGACCGTCAAGTTCAAGGACACCGGCCTGCCGATGAGCCTGCTGCCCAGCAACTTCACGGGTGACGAGCAGTTCGCACTGACCTCCAGCTTCAACACGCCAGGTGGCAAGCTGAAGGGCATCGAGCTGAACTACCAGCAGCCCTTCACCTTCCTGCCGGCCTGGGGCAAGAACTTCGGCACGGTGCTGAACTACACCTACGTGACCTCGAAGATCACCTACTACACCTCGGCCACCAGCACGGTGCCCATCGTGGACGACCTGGTGAACATGTCGCCGCGTGCCTGGAACGCCTCGCTCTACTACGACGACGGCACCTTCAGCGCCCGCATCTCGACGTCCAGCCGCTCCGGCTACCTGACCCGCGTGCCGGGCCAGAACAACAACGACGTCGAAGGCAAGAACGGCACGCGCAACGTGGACCTCTCGGTCTCATACAAGGTCAACAAGAACCTGGACCTGTCGTTCGAAGGCGTGAACCTGACCAACCAGCCCAACGACCAGTTCATCAGCCGGGCCCGCGACAGCGTGGTGGTCAACAACGTGACCGGCCGCGAGTACATGGTCGGCGTTCGCTACAAGTTCTGATCGCACCACGGCCGACCCAGTCCTGCGCGCCGGGTCGGCCGCTTCCCTCTCGCCTCTTCTGCTGGCCGACACCATGCCGTGTCGTGCGCCGGGCAGACATGCCTGAACCCGGGCATTTCCTCCCGTGTGCCGCAACAGCGGCCGCCCCGACATCAACAGCCCGGCCGGACTTTCGTCCGCACGGCCGGGACAGCAGGAGACAAGCAATGCACAAGAGCCGTCGCATCCATTCGGTGCCCAATGCCGTGGCCCTGGCCGTGGCCAGCCTGGCCGTTCCCGCGTCGTTCGCGCAGACCGCCACCAACACGATGGAGCGCATCCAGATCACCGGCTCCTCGATCAAGCAGCTGGCCGGCGAGGCCGCGCTGCCCGTGTCGACGGTCAAGGCTGCCGAGCTCGAGGCCCGCGGCCACACCGAGCTGAAGGACCTGCTGCTGGAGCTGCCGCAGTCGCTCTCGCTGGGCACCAATGCCGGCGCCGCCGGGCCCATGCTCAACCTGCGCGGCCTCGGCCCCATGCGCACCCTCACGCTGCTGAATGGCCGACGCATGGCCAATGAGCCGCTGCAGGACCAGTACGTCAGCGTCAACGTGATCCCGCGCATGGCGCTGGACCGCGCCGAGACGCTGCGCGATGGCGCCTCCGCCATCTACGGCTCCGACGCCATCGGCGGCGTGCAGAACTTCATCACCAAGGACAGCTTCAAGGGCGTGAAGGTCAAGGCCGAATACAACATGCCCGAGCATTCGGGCGGTGGCGAAACCAAGGCCGTCGGCCTGATCGCCGGCATCGGCGACCTCGCCGAGCAGGGCTGGAATGCCTATATCTCGCTGGACCGCCAGAAGAAGTCGGCGCTCTTCAAGGGCGACCGGCCCGAACTGTTCGACAACGCCGTGCTGAATGGCCTGGGCCTTGGCCTCACGCCCGACAACAAGAACCCGAGCCCGAGCGCCAACTTCGGCTTCGCGACCGGCTCCAACTCCAACTACAACCCGGCCTACGCCACCGGCTGCCTGGCGCCCTACTCGCTGCCCACGCTGGGCGCGGGCAGCGTGGCCACGCCGGCCACCTACTCGGCCGGCTGCTACCGCAACCCGCTGTTCTTCGACGCGGTGACCGACGGCAGCGAGATCACCAATGTCTATGGCAAGGCCAGCCTCAACCTGCCGGGCGGCCACAGGCTGGGCCTGGAGCTGCTGCACTCGCAGTTCCTGGTCAAGAAGTACCGCGGCATGCAGACACCGGGCAGCACCGCGCCGGCCACCACCTACAACATGCCGGCCACCAGCAAGTACTACCCGGGCAAGGGCATCACGCCGGCGATCCAGGTGATAGGCAGCAACACCGGCGCCAACTCGCCGACCGCCTTCATCGACGCAACCAAGACCCCCGGCACGGTCAGCACGCTCAACATGAACAACCGCACGATCTACTTCGTGTGGGGCCCAGCCGAACTCGGCTCCGCCTATCGCAATGACGAGCAGTTCAACGACCGCCTGGTGCTCAGCGCCGAGGGCACGGTGGGCAAGTGGGACTACCGCCTCGGCCTGAACTACGGCGCCTCCGAACGCGACACCCGCGCCGGCGGCGGCTACATCCTCTACTCCAAGGCGCAGGAAGGCTTCACCAAGGGCATCCTCAATCCCTTCGGCCTGCAGGACGCCGAAGGCCTGGCCTACCTGAAGAGCATCGAGGCCAGCGACTACAGCTACCGCAACAACAAGGCCTTCAACCAGAGCATCGACCTCAACCTGACACGCGAGCTGATGAACCTGCCGGGAGGCCCGCTGATGCTGGCGCTCTCGGGCGAGCTGCGCCGCGACCTGGCCAAGGTGGCCGCCGCACCGCTGGACTACGTGGCCACCGTGAACGGCGCCCTGGCCATCGACAGCTTCGGCAACATCACCAAGCATGACCTGGTTGGCGAGACGCCCAGCGGCGTGGCCCGCAAGTTGAAGCGCGACATCCACTCGGCCGTGGCCGAGGTCGACGCGCCCATCACCAAGCAGCTGACCCTCAATGCCGCTGTGCGCGCCGACCACTACAGCGACTTGAAGACCACCACGGTCAACCCCAAGCTGTCGGCCCGCTACCAGCCCATGACCGAGCTGGTGCTGCGCGCCTCGGCGAACACCGGCTTCCGCGCGCCGTCCATCATGGACATCCAGAACCCAACACCGGAAGTGCGCACCCAGCTGATGGACGACCCCGTGCTGTGCCCGAGCGCCCAGCCGACGGTGACCAACACCGGCAACCCGGTCACCGGCTACACCCGCGACCAGGTCTGCAATGTGCTGACCAACTACTGGACCAAGTCGCCCGACAACAGCCACCTGAAGCCCGAGAAGTCCAAGGGCTGGACCCTGGGCGCCGCCATCGAGCCGATCAAGGGCCTGCTGCTGACGGCCGACTACTGGGGCAGCAGCCTGCGGGACGTGCTGGGCGCCGTGACCATCGCCGAGGTGCAGCAGGCCCCGGCCAAGTACAGCACCAACATCGCCCGCAAGTCCGACGGCACCATCGACTACATCGTGGCCAGCCAGGCCAACCGGGGCGACATCAGCATCCGCGGCCTGGACCTCTCGGCCGCCTACCGCTTCCCGGCCACCGACTGGGGCACGTTCAACGTGCAGCTGGACGGCACCTACTACGAGAAGTACGACTTCACCGCCGAGAAGGGTGGCGAGCTGCTGCATGACGTGGGCGTCATCACCAATGACGGCCGCTACGGCGGCGCCGGCGTCAATGCCGGCCTCGCGGGCGCGCCCCAGCTGAACTTCCGCTGGAAGCACACGGCCTCCATTGGCTGGCGCCTTGGCCCCTGGTCGGCCCAGCTCTCGCAGCGCCTCAACAGCGGCCTGACCGACCTGACCCCGCGCGCCGGCTCCACCTACACGCGAGTCAAGGGCTACACGCAGTACAACATCAGCGCCGCCTACACCGGCTTCAAGAACACCAAGCTGAGCTTGGCGGTCAACAACATCGCCAATGTCGACCCGATGCTGACGGCCAACACCATCTACACCGGCTACATCACCAGCGCGGCCGACATCCTGGGCCGGGCCTTCAAGTTCACGGCGGAGTACAGCTTCTGATGCGAGGCCAGGCCTTGCTGAAGCGCCGCGCTTTGCTGCTCGCCACGGCCGCCCTGCCCCTGCTGCCCGCAGCAGCGGCAGCGACGGCAGACGCGGGCCTCAATGCCTACAGCCTGGCCACGCGCGGCTGGGCAGAAGCGACGGGCGGGCGTGGCGGGCGCATCCTCCGCGTGACCAGCCTGGCCGAGTCGGGCCCAGGCACGCTGCGCGAGGCGGTCGAGGCCGAGGGCCCGCGCATCGTGGTGTTCGAGGTGGGCGGCGTGATCGACTTCGGCGGCAAGCCGCTGAAGATCACGCAGCCTCATCTGACGATTGCCGGCCAGACGGCGCCGCATCCCGGCATCTCGGTCATCAAGGCCGAGACCATGATCACGACCTACAACGTGATCATCCAGCACCTGATGTTCCGGCCCGGCGAGTTCGGCCGGCCCAAGAAGGGCGGCGGCGATCAGGACGGCATCTCCACGCTGGCTGGCGCGCATGACGTGATCGTCGACCACTGCAGCTTCTCCTGGGCCACCGACGAGAACCTCTCGGCCTCGGGCCCGCGCTTTGGAGGAGCTACGCCGGCCGACTGGCGGCTCGGCACCTCGCACCGCATCACCTACAGCCACAACCTGATCTACGAGGGCCTCAGCCACTCGGTGCATGAGAAGGGCGAGCATTCCAAGGGCTCGCTGATCCATGACAACACCAGCCAGGTCCTGCTGCTCGGCAACCTCTACGCCTCGAACCGCCAGCGCAATGCGCTGTTCAAGGGCGGCGCCCAGGGCGCGATGGTCAACAACCTGATCTTCAATCCCGGCGACCGCGCCGTGCACTACAACCTGATCGCCAAGGAATGGGAGGGCCAGCCGCACCAGACCGGGCGATTGAGCCTTGTCGGCAATGTGCTGCGCCACGGCCCCGACACCACGCCGGGCCTGCCGCTGTTCCTCTTGCTGCAGCAAGGCGATGTGGAGCTGCACCTGGCCGACAACCTGGCCAGCGACCGCAGCGGCAAGGCGATGCCCATGACCGCCAACGCGCCCGGCGCCACCGGCCGCATCCTGGCTATGGAGCGCGCCGAGCTGCCCGCCGGACTGCCCGTGCTGCCAGCCACCCAACTGGCCGAGCGCCTGCCCGCCCTGGTCGGCGCCCGGCCCTGGGACCGCGACGCCATCGACGCCCGCTTGCTCGCCGACATGGCGCGCGGCCAGGGCCGCATCATCGACGCCGAGACCGAGAATCCGCTCGGCTACCCGCGCTACGCGGCCACCCGCCGCGCCTTCCGCGAGCAAGACTGGAACCTCGACGACATGAGCCCCAAGGCGGGCTGGCACTCACTGGCCATCAAGCAATGAAATCCTTCAAGCCTGCCCTGCTCGCGCTGCTGACGGCGCTTAGTCTCCACACAGGCGATGCGAAAGCCCAGACCCTGGGCCTGCGCGTGATCCTGGTCGGCGACTCGACGATGGCGCCACGCAGCGGCTACGGCAATGCCTTGTGCGAACGCCTGCCCCTGCTCGCCTGCATCAACCTCGCACGCGGCGGCCGCAGCACCAAGAGCTACCGCGCCGAAGGCCTGTGGACCAGCGTGACCACGCTTTTGAAGGAAGGCGGGCAAAAGGACCTGGTGCTGATCCAGTTCGGCCACAACGACCAGCCCGGCAAGCCGGGCCGCTCCACCGACCTGGCCACCGAGTTCCCGGTCAACCTCGCCGCCTATGTGGACGAGGTACGGGCCGCCGGCGGCACGCCCCTGCTGCTGACGCCCTTGACCCGCCGCTCCTTCAAGGCCGGCCAGTTGCAGAACGATCTCCTGCCCTGGGCCGATGCGATCCGCAAAGTGGCGGCCGACAAGGGCGTGCAGGTGCTGGACCTGAATGCACTAAGCGCGGCAGCCGTGCAGGCGATGGGGGAAGACCAGGCCGACACGCTGGCGTTGGCGCCCAAGCCGGCAGCGGCCCCTGCCACGCCCATCGACCCCAACCAGGTCGAGCCGCAGGGCCAGCCCAAGAGCCTGTTCGACCGAACGCATGTGGGGCCCAAGGGCGCGGCGCTGTTTGCCGAAATAGTGCTGAAGGAGTTGCTGAGGCTGAGGCCGGAGTTGCAGCCGGCGGCTGTCTCTCGCGCTCAGTAAATCTTGATCTGCCTGCGTTCGAGCCAACTGAACGCCGCATCCTGCTGCTGGGCCGTGAACTGGTGGCCACCCGGCCAAAGGCGGGTCTCCAGCCTGTATCCGGCGCCATTCGCAGTCCAGACTGCACGCAGCTTCTCGAAGGCCTCAGCCACCGAGGCCGGCGGGAACAGCGCGTCCTGCTCGCCGGCGTAGAACAGGGCCGACTTCGGCGCGGCCAGCGCGGCCACATCTGGATAGTCCAGGTAGCGAGCCAGGCCGGGATGGAGCATCGCAAAGGCCGACTGGCCCTTAAGCTGGTTGTTTCCCGGCACCATCAGGCCCTGCAGCGTCGCCATCCAGTTGACCGCAATGCAGAAGCGCACGTCGTCCGACAAGGCCGCCAGCTGCCAGGCGCGTTGCGCGCCCATGGAGAAGCCGATGGCTGCCACGCTCGAGCGGTCGACCTCGGGCCGCGTGGCGAGGAAGCGCGCCAGCCGCACATCCTCGGTGGCGATCAGCGCCGCCCAGGAGATGCCGAAGTTCATCAGGTTGGCGGCCAGGGCCTGCTGGCTGTCGCGCTGGAAGCCCGGTGCGCTGCGGTCGCCCCAGCCCAGCGCATCGGCGACCAGCACCACATGGCCGCGCCGCGCCAGTTCGTCGCCGGGGAAACGGCCCGAGAAGTAGCGTGCGGCCCAGGCTTCAGCCGACTGCTCGCGGGCCGCATCGCCCCAGGGACGCACCAGCTTTTCCTTGCCGATGTCGAAGCGGGCGCCATGGTCGTGCAGCATCAGCGCGGCCGGGAACGGACCCGCGCCCTTGGGCACCAGCATCAAGGCCGTGACCCGCCCGTACCTCGAGAGGCTGAGTTCGATGCGGCGCGCCACGTAGCTGCCACGGTCGATCTCATCGAGCACGCGCGGCTCGAACGGCGTCGCATCCTCGGTGGGCAGCAGCATCAGCTCGCGGGCCTTGGCCAGGCCTGCCGCACGCCAGGCTTGGGGCCGCGATTTGTCGGCGTCGGTCCAGCCCAGCTTGAAGTTCAGCTCGCCGCGCAGTTGCTCGTGGAAAGCCGGCAGGCTGCCATCCGGGCCGACGAGTCCGGTGCTGCCTGGCGGCTCGGCCGAAGCACCGGCCGCGATCAAACCGAGGAACAAGAAGGCGGCACGAAATGACTTCAGCATGGCGGCCGATTATCCCGGCGTCAGGCTGCAGTGCCGCACTCAGCGCTGCGGCCGCCAGGCCTCGTCGATCTCATTGAAGATGGACTGGCCGGGGTCCACCGGGTCCAGGCTGTAGGGCCCGTCGCCGCTGTGCTCGGCGCGGCTGGCCGGCACGAAGCAGCCCTGCTTCACATCGAAGACATTGACCTCGCCGTCCTCGATCACGTAGTGCCAGCCATGCAGGCTGAGCCCGCCCTGCTCCACGCGCGAGCGCACCATCGGATAGTCCATCAGCCGCTCCAGCTGCAGCACGACCGAGCGCTCCTCGGTGCGGCGCAGGGCCTCGGGGCTGGGCTGGACAGGCAACGTGGCCTCACGGCCCAGCTCCAGCCAGGCCTTCAGGTTGGTGGCCTCCGGAGGGGGCTCGCCATAGAGCGCGCGGATGCCGCCGCAATGGCTGTGGCCGCAGACGATGATGTGCTTCACGTCCAGCGACAGCACCGCGAACTCGATGGCGGCCGCCGTGCCGTGATGGCCGGCCGAGCCGTCGTACGGCGGCACGAAGGCGGCGACGTTGCGGACCAGGAAGAGCTCACCGGGCCCGGCTCCCGTCAGCAGATAGGGCACCAGGCGCGAATCCGAACAGCCGATGAACAGCGTGGTCGGATGCTGGCCCTGCTCGACCAGGTCCTTGAAGCGGCTGCGGTACTGCGGAAAGAAGTCGGTGTTGAACTTCCGCAGCCGCTCGAGCAACTCATCGCCAGGCATGGCCACCTGCTACTGCAGCAGCGGCGAGTCTGCGCCTTCCAGTTCCACACCCTGCAGCGCGGCCGATCCGGCCAGCAGGTTCAGGTACTGGCGCAAGGCGGTCACATAGGCCTGCTGGCGCAAGGTCTGGGCGATGGCGCCCTCCACGGCTTCGTAGGCTTGCTGCTGCCCGGCCTCGCGCGCTTCGACGCGGATGATGTGGAAGCCGAAGCGGGTGGTGATCAGGCGCGGCAGCACGCCCACGTGGGCCGATCCCTCGTCCTGCGCGAACAGCGCGGCTGCGAACTCGGGCGCGCAGTCGCCGCGTGTGAGCACGCCCAGCTCGCCGCCCTGCTCGCCGCTCGGGCAGTTGCTGGACTCGCGCGCGGCTTCGGCAAAGGCGGCCTCGTCGGCGCAGCGCAGGCCGATCAGCAGGCCTTCGGCCCGGCGGCGCAGCGCATCGATGTCCACGCCCGGCGTCACCGCGAACAGGATGTGGCGGGCCTGCACCGTCTCGCCGACGCTGTAGCGCGAGCGATGGGCCTCGTAGTAGCGGCGGCAGGCTGCTGCATCGGGTTCAGGCAGTCGCAGCTCGCGTTCCAGCAGTTGCTCGATGGCAGCTGAAGCCGCCTCGCTCAGCACGCCGTCCGTCGAGGCGGTGTCGTCCAAGCCGAGCAGGCCGGCTTGCTGGGCCGCCTGGCGCAGCAGCTCGGAGTAGGCGCGCTGGCGCAGTGCCTCCGGGTCCGGCGATTCGCCGGCGCCGTGCAGCGGCACGCCATTGACACGCGCCACCGGGGCGATCTTGTCGCTCTTGTAGACGTCTTCTGCTTCGACCTGCTGCGTCTTGGCGCCACCACCACCGCAGCTGCAACTGCCGGTTCCACCACATCCACTCATGTCGTTCTCCTTGATGTTGGGGTTCAGCGGCGCTGCGGGGTCGTGTGACCAGGCGGCAGTGAGATGCGACGACTGCGCACCAGCTGATACGGACGCACCAGGTAGGCCAGGGTGCCGAAGCCGCTCCACACATGGACGAGGCGGGTGAAGGGGAACACCAGGAACACGCTCATGCCGAGGAACATGTGGAGCTTGAACACCCACGATGCCGAGGCCAGCAACTCCACCGCGCCCGGGCGGAAGGTGACGATGCGCTGGGCCCATTCCGCCAGCAGCATCATCATGCCGCCGTCCAGGTGCTGGGCCGACAGCGGGATGGTCGCCAGGCCCAGCAGCAGCTGCACCCACAGCAGCACCAGCAGCAGGATGTCGCTCGCCTTGCTGTTGCGGCGGATGCGCTCATCGCTCAGGCGGCGGTGCAGCAGGAGGCTCACGCCCACGAAACCGAGCAGGCCCGCGATGCCGCCGCTGACCATGGCCATCAGCTGCTTGTCGCCGGCGCTGATGAAGTGCTCGTACAGGAAGTGCGGCGTCAGCATGCCGACCGTGTGGCCAAAGAACAGGAACAGCACGCCGATGTGGAACAGGTTGCTGCCCCAGCGCAGGCTGCCCTTTCGCAGCAGCTGCGAGGAGTCGCTTTTCCAGCTGTACTGGTCACGGTCGAAGCGCAGGAGGCTGCCGACCAGGAAGACCGCCAGGCACACATAGGGATAGATGCCGAACAAGGCAAAGTTGATCGAGCTCATGGACGTACTCCTTGGGAGGCCGTGTGGGTCTTCTTGACGATGTGGATGGGCTGGGGCGTGCCGGGCCGGCTCTGGCCCTTGGACGAGCAGCCGTCAAAGGCCGGCGGCTCTTCCCAGGCCTCGTCCAGCGGCTCATCGACGGTGATCTGCACCGCCTGCGGCCGCTCGCCGGCCAGCTCCAGCACCGCGCCGATGGCGGCGGCATAGGGGTTGTTGTCGCGCTTGATCAGGGCCGTGTGGATGGCGTTCAGGATGTGGGCCATCTCGGCCAGGAAGGCGCGGGCCGTGGCGGGTTCCTGGGTCGACGCGAACTCGAGCACCACCGGCAGGAAGTCCGGCAATTCGCTCGCGTCAAAGAACATGCCACCGGCCTCGTAGGTCTTGGCCAGGTCCACCAAAGCCGGGCCGCGCTCGCGCGAGTCGCCGTGCACATGCTCGAACAGATGCAGGCTGGTGGCGCGACCGCGGTCGAAGGTCTCCACGTAGAGCGCCTGCACCGCATAGCACTCGCCGCGCGCCAGGCGCAGCACCAGGCCTTCGAGCTCGGCCAGGCGCTCGCTTGAGAGCGCGCCCTCCTCGCGCAGCACGGCCAGCAACTGCGGCAGCAGGTTCAGCAGTTCGTCAGACGGATAGTCCAGCAGGCGCGCCAGCGCGCGGCAGCTGAGGGAGATTGCAGAAGTCTTCTTGCTCATGGCTCTGGCCTCCTCACACCGTCGTCTTGATCGGGATCGTGCGGCGCTTCTCGCCACCGAATAGGCTGACATTGGTCTCGCCTTCCGAGCAGCCATTGCCGAAGCTGAAGCCGCAGCCGCCGCGCAGGTCGTAGGCGTTCTCGGCGTACTCGCGGTGCGTGGTCGGGATGACGAAGCGGTCCTCGTAGTTGGCAATGGCCATGGTTTGGTACATGTCCTCGACCTCGCTCTTGATCAGGCCGACCTGGTCCAGCACCGCGCGGTTCTCCACGCCGTCCACATGCTTGCCGCGCTGGTAGGCGCGCATGGCCAGCATGCGTTCCAGCGCCCGCTCGACCGGCATCACGTCGCCGGCGGTCAAGAGGTTGGCCAGGTACTGGACCGGGATGCGCAGCTGCTTGAGGTCGGGGATCTCGCCATTGGCGCCGATGTGGCCGGCGTGAGCGGCGGCGCTGATCGGCGAGAGCGGCGGCACATACCAGACCATGGGCAGGGTGCGGTACTCGGGGTGCAGCGGCAGGGCCACCTTCCAGTCCACGGCCATCTTGTAGACGGGGCTCTTGCGGGCCGACTCCAGCCAGGCTTCGGGGATGCCGTCGCGCCGCGCCTGCTCGATCACGGCGGGGTCGTTCGGGTCCAGGAAAATGTCGAGCTGGGCCTGGTAGAGGTCCTTGTCTTCCTTGACGCTCGCAGCTTCTTCGATGCGGTCGGCGTCATAGAGCAGCACGCCCAGGTAACGGATGCGGCCCACGCAGGTTTCGGAGCAGACCGTGGGCTGGCCCGCCTCGATGCGCGGGTAGCAGAAGATGCACTTCTCGGCCTTGCCGCTCTGCCAGTTGTAGTAGATCTTCTTGTAGGGGCAGCCCGACACGCACATGCGCCAGCCGCGGCACTTGTCCTGGTCGATCAGCACGATGCCGTCTTCCTCGCGCTTGTAGATCGAGCCCGAGGGGCAGGACGCGACGCAGGCCGGGTTCAGGCAGTGCTCGCACAGCCTCGGCAGGTACATCATGAAGGTGTTCTCGAACTGGCCGTAGATGTCCTTCTGCACATCCTCGAAGTTCTTGTCCTTCGAGCGCTTCGTGAACTCTCCGCCCAGGATCTCCTCCCAGTTCGGGCCCCATTCGATCTTCTGCATGCGCTGGCCGGTGATCAGGCTGCGCGGCCTTGCAGTCGGTGCGGCCTTGGACTTGGGCGCCGACTGCAGGTGGTCGTAGTCGAAGGTGAAGGGTTCGTAGTAGTCGTCGATCTCGGGCAGGTTGGGGTTGGCGAAGATGCGCATCAGCAGCTTCCACTTGCCGCCCTGACGCGGCTCGATCTCGCCGCTGGCCTTTCTCACCCAGCCGCCATGCCACTTGTCCTGGTTCTCCCATTCCTTGGGATAGCCGATGCCGGGCTTGGTCTCCACGTTGTTGAACCAGGCGTATTCCATGCCCGGCCGGTTGGTCCAGACGTTTTTGCAGGTGACCGAACAGGTGTGGCAGCCGATGCACTTGTCCAGGTTCAGCACCATGCCGATTTGTGCTCTGACTTTCATGCGTGTGCTCCTTCAGCGGCCGTACCTTCTTCATCCAGCCAGTCGATCTTGGCCATCTTGCGCACCAGCACGAACTCGTCGCGGTTGGTGCCAATCGTTCCGTAGTAGTTGAAGCCGTAGCTCAGCTGGGCGTAGCCGCCGATCATGTGGGTCGGCTTGGTGACGATGCGGGTCACCGAGTTGTGGATGCCGCCGCGCGTGCCGGTGATCTCCGACCCCGGCGTGTTGATGATCTTTTCCTGCGAGTGGTACATCAGGGTCATGCCCGGTTTCACCCGCTGCGAGACCACCGCCCGCGCCGCGATCGCGCCGTTGGCGTTGTAGAGCTCGATCCAGTCGTTGTCGACGATGCCGGCCGCTGCGGCATCCTGCTCCGACAGCCACACGACCGACCCGCCACGGTTCAGCGTCAGCATCATCAGGTTGTCGCTGTAGGTCGAGTGGATGCCCCACTTCTGGTGCGGCGTGATGAAGTTCAGCGCCACCGCCTTGTGGCCGTTGGGCTTGAGGTGCTCGACCTCAGCCAGCGTCTTCAGGTCCACCGGCGGCCGGTAGCTGGTGAAGCCTTCGCCGAAGGCCTGCATCCAGGGGTGATCCTGGTAGAACTGCTGGCGGCCCGTGAGGGTGCGCCATGGGATCAGTTCATGGACGTTGGTGTAGCCGGCGTTGTAGGAGACCTTCTCGCTCTCGAGGCCCGACCAGGTCGGCGAGCTGATGATCTTGCGTGGCTGCGCCTGGATGTCGCGGAAGCGGATCTTCTCGTCCTCGCGATGCAGGGCCAGATGGGCATGCTCGCGGCCGGTCTGCTTGCTGAGCGCCTCCCAGGCCTTGACGGCCACATGGCCGTTGGTCTCGGGCGCCAGCTGCAACACGACCTCGGTGGCATCGATGTCGGTCTCGATCTTCGGCATGCCCTGCGTCACGCCCTCTTCCCGGACGCGGCCGTTCAGGTCGCCCAGCTGCTCCACCTCGGTCTTGGTGTCCCAGCCTATGCCCTTGCCGCCATTGCCCACCTTGTTCATCAAGGGGCCGAGGGCGGTGAAGCGCTTGTAGAGGTTCGGGTAGTCGCGCTCCACCACGGCCATCTGCGGCGCGGTCTTGCCCGGTATCAGCTCGCACTCGCCCTTCTTCCACTCCTTCACGTCGAAGGGCTGGGCCAGCTCGGCCGGGCTGTCGTGCATCAGCGGGCTCAGCACCAGCTCCTTCTCCACGCCCAGGTGGCCGACGCAGAGCTCGCTGAAGGTCTTGGCGAAGCCCTTGTAGATCTCCCAGTCGCTGCGGGCCTGCCAGGCCGGGTCCACCGCCGTCGAGAGCGGATGGATGAAGGGATGCATGTCGCTGGTGTTGAGGTCGTTCTTCTCGTACCAGGTGGCCGTGGGCAGCACGATGTCCGAGTACAGGCAGGTCGTGCTCATGCGGAAGTCCAGCGTGACCAGCAGGTCCAGCTTGCCCTCCGGGGCCTTGCCGTGCCATTCGACTTCCTGCGGCTTGGCGTCGTTGGGACCCAGGTCCTTGCCCTGCACGCCATTGGTCGTGCCCAGCAGGTGCTTGAGGAAGTACTCGTGGCCCTTGCCGGAGGAGCCGAGGATGTTGGAGCGCCACACGAACATGTTGCGCGGCCAGTTGGCGGGATGGTCAGGGTCCTCGCAGCTCATGCGCAGCGAGCCGTCCTTCAGGCCCTGCACGGCGAAGTCCTTGGCATCGATGCCGGCGGCCTGGGCCTGCTTGACGAGGGTGATGGGGTTGGTCTGCAGCTGCGGGGCGCTGGGCAGCCAGCCCATGCGCTCGGCGCGCACGTTGTAGTCGATCAGGCTGCCGCCGAACTTCTGCTTGTCGGCCAGCGGCGAGAGCACCTCGCTCACGTCCAGCTTCTCGTAGCGCCACTGGTCGGTGTGGGCATAGAAGAAGCTCGTCGAGTTCATCTGGCGCGGCGGGCGGATCCAGTCCAGCGCAAAGGCCAGTGCGGTCCAGCCGGTCTGCGGGCGCAGCTTTTCCTGGCCCACGTAATGCGCCCAGCCGCCGCCGCTCTGGCCTATGCAGCCGCACATCATCAGCAAGTTGATGATGCCCCGGTAGTTCATGTCGCAGTGGTACCAGTGGTTCATCGCCGCGCCGATGATCACCATGGACTTGCCACGGGTCTTGTCGGCGTTGTCGGCGAACTGGCGGGCCACCGTGGTGATCTGCTCGCGCTTGACGCCCGTGATGCTCTCGGCCCAGGCGGGCGTGTAGGGCTTGTTGTCGTCATAGCTCTCGGGCGTGTCGTCGCCGAAGCCGCGGTTGATGCCGTACTGCGCCACCTGCAGGTCGAACACGGTGGCCACCAGCACCTCTTCGGCGTCCTCATGCTTGCCGAGCTTCAGGCGCACGGCCGGCACGCGGCGCTGGATCACGTCCTGCTGCTTGTTGGCCGTGAAGTGCGGGGTCTCGACGCCGCCGAAGTACGGGAAGCCGACCTCGACCAACTCGTGGGCCTGCTCGCCGTCTTCAATCACGCTGAGCTTCAGCTTCACATCGCTGTCGCTGCGGGCTTCCTTGTTCTCGAGGTTCCACTTGCCTTCATCGGCACGGCCGTTCGGGCCCCAGCGGAAGCCGATGGAACCATTGGGCAGCACGACCTTGCCCTGCTCGTCAAAGGCCAGCGTCTTCCACTCGGGGTTGTTCTCCTGCCCGAGCTTCCCGCCGAAGTCGCTGGCGCGCAGGTAGTGGTCGGGCACCAGCAGCTCGCGGCCGTCGGCTGTCGTCTGCTTCTTCAGGCGGACCAGCATCGGCAGGTCGGTGTAGCGGCGGGCGTAGTCGTCGAAGTAGGCCGAGCGCCCCTTGCCGCCGTCCTTGAAGAAGAATTCCTTCAAGACCACATGGCCCATGGCCATCGCGATGGCCGCATCCGTGCCCTGCTTGGGGTGCAGCCAGAGGTCGGCCAGCTTGGAGATCTCGGCGTAGTCCGGCGTGATCGCCACCGTCTTGGCGCCCTTGTAGCGCACCTCGGTGAAGAAGTGGGCGTCCGGCGTGCGCGTCTGCGGCACGTTGGAACCCCAGGCGATGATGAAGGTGGAGTTGTACCAATCGGCGCTCTCGGGCACGTCGGTCTGCTCGCCCCAGATCTGGGGGCTGGCCGGCGGCAGGTCGCAGTACCAGTCGTAGAAGCTCATGCAGACGCCGCCCAGCAGGCTCAGGTAGCGGCTGCCGGCGGCGTAGGAAATCATCGACATGGCCGGGATGGGCGAGAAGCCGATCACGCGGTCCGGGCCGTGCTTCTTGACCGTGTAGATATTGGCCGAGGCGATGATCTCGTTGACCTCGTCCCAGGTCGAACGCACGAAGCCGCCCAGGCCGCGGTCCTTCTGCCACTCGCGCCGCGCCTCGGTGTTCTCGACGATGTTGGCCCAGGCGTCGACCGGCGTCTTGGCCACCGCACGGGCAGCCCGCCAGGACTTGAGCAGCGAGCCGCGCACCATCGGGTACTTCACGCGGTTGGCGCTGTAGAGGTACCAGCTGTACGAAGCGCCGCGGGCGCAGCCGCGCGGCTCGTGGTTGGGCAGGTCGGGCCGGGTGCGCGGGTAGTCGGTCTGCTGGGTTTCCCAGGTGACGATGCCGCCCTTGACGTAGATCTTCCACGAGCAGGAGCCCGTGCAGTTCGTGCCATGGGTGGAGCGCACGATCTTGTCGTGCGACCAGCGGTCGCGGTAGGCGTCTTCCCAGGTCCGGTCCTCGCCGGTGGTGCGGCCATGGCCGTCGGCGAAGTCTTGCTTGGGTTGAGCGAAGTAGCTCAGGCGGTCGAGAAAGTGACTCATATCGGGTCCTCAGGAAACGTCTGGTTCAGGGGTTCTTGATCTCTGCGCCACGGCGCAGGTAGAACCACCAGTTCAGGACGAGGCAGACGGCGTAGAACACCGCGAAGCCATAGAAAGCGAGTTGCGGTGTGCCGGCCTTGACCTGCTGGCCGATCAGCACCGGCGCGATGAAGGCGCCATAGGCCGCCACGGCCGAGGTCCAGCCCAGCACCGGGCCGGCCTGCTGCCGGTCGAAGATCACGCCCACGCTGCGGAAGGTCGAGCCATTGCCCACGCCGCTGGCGGCGAACAGCAGCACCATCAGGCCCATGAAGCTGCCGAAGTACTGCTCCGGCGTGGCCGAGCCATAGGCCTGCATCAGCACGTTGCCGACGGCGGCCGAGGCCACCACCATCACGGCCGAGATCACCTGGGTGACGATGGAGCCGCCGACCTTGTCCGAAATCCAGCCGCCGATCGGGCGCACCGCAGCGCCGACGAAGGGGCCGATCCAGGCCCAGGTCAGGGCCGAGGGGGCATTGGGATTCTTCAGCGTGTGCTGCAGCACGCCGCTGGCGTCCGGGATGTGCTGGAAGCCGAAGATCACCGTGATCGCCAGCGGCAGGGCCATCGAGAAGCCGATGAAGCTGCCGAAGGTCACCACGTAGAGCGCGGTCATGCTCCAGGTGTGCTTGTTGGAGAAGATCGCGAACTGCTTGCTGACGTTCTCGCGCATGGCGCCGAAGGCCGCCAGCTTCATCATGCCGAGCGCGGCAATGATGTCGAGCGGGATGGCCACCCACATGTTCAGGAGGCCGAGTCCGGTGGGCGCCGGCAGGTAGAGATACAGCATCCCGATGGAGGGGATGAAGGCCAGCGAATAGAGGTAGGTGATCTTGCCGAAGGCCACCAGCGGCGAGCCAGCGGCCGGCGTCACCGACTTCAGGTTGTTCATGCCCAGCCAGCACAGCAGGGACAGCGGCACCAGGGACAGCACCCAGGCGAAGCCGGCGTTCTGGATCCAGGTCGGTGTGCCGGCCTTGATCTTGCCGAAGATCCAGCCACTGTCCTTCACCAGCAGCATGGGCTCACCGCCGAAACCCAGCCAGCCGAAGACGCTGACCGTCATCACCAGCGGGATGACGATCTGCATCGTCGTGACGCCGAAGTTGCCGAGGCCTGCATTCAGGCCGAGGGCCGTGCCCTGCAGGCGCTTCGGGAAGAAGGTTGAGATGTTGGACATCGACGAGGCGAAGTTGCCGCCGCCCACGCCGCTCCACAGCGCCATCAGCTGGAAGGCCCAGAGCGGCCAGTCCTTGTGCTGCAGCGCGACGCCGGTGCCTATGGCCGGGGCCAGCAGCATGGCGGTGGTGAGAAAAATGGTGTTGCGGCCGCCGGCCATGCGGATCAGGAACGAAGCCGGGATGCGCATCGTGGCGCCCGAGATGCCGGCGATGGCCGTTAGCGTGAACAGCTCGGCCTGCGTGAACGGGAAGCCGAGGTTCAGCATCTGCACCGTGATGATTCCCCACATGCCCCAGACGGCGAAGCCGCAGAGCAAGGCCGGGATCGAGATCCAGAGGTTGCGGTAGGCGATGCGCTTGCCCGTGGTGTTCCAGTAGTTGTCGTCTTCCGGACGCCAGTCCTGGATGTCGGCGCCGCTGTCGGTAGCAACCGGCGCGGCGACTCTTGTCGTTGTCGGGTTCATGATGTGCTCCTTGAAGTTCGGGGCCGAGCGCAGGGCCGCTCCCAAGCCGGCCCACCGGCGGCGGTTGGCGGCTCGATGCCGCGAACCGCCTCGTCCCCTTGGGGGACCGACCGGCAGCGCCCGCGTGCAGCGGGGCGATGTTGGGCGAGGGGTCTCATCTCAGCGGGCGAAGCTGCGCGACATCGGCGATTCGGGGGCGTTCTTGCCCATGACCTCGGTCTTGCGCACCTCGGTCCAGTACATCCAGATCAGCGAGACCCAGACCACGCCGTACATCAGCATGAAGGCGCTGGAGCGCACGCCGGTGAGGTCCATCAGCGCGCCGAAGAGGATGGGCAGGACAAAGCCGCCCATGCCGCCGGCCAGGCCCACGATGCCGCTGATGGCGCCGATGTTCTGGCCGTAGTCGTCGCTGATGTACTTGAAGACGCTGGCCTTGCCGAAGGCCCAGGCCACACCCAGCACCGCGAGCAGGCCGGTGAAGCCATAGACGTTCAGGCCGATGTGGAAGGTGCGCGGGCCGTTGACCGTGGTGACGGTGAAGTCGGTCTGCGGATAGGACAGCAGGAACAGGCAGATCCAGCTCACCCACATCACCCACCAGGTGACGCTGTGGGCGCCGTACTTGTCGGACAGCCAGCCGCCGATGGCGCGCAGCACGCCGCCCGGCAGCGAGAAGCAGGCGGCCAGCAAGGCGGCCACGCGGATGTCGAGACCGAACTCGCCCACGTAGTACTGCACCATCCACAGCGACAGCGCCACATAGCCGCCGAACACGATGGAGTAGTACTGGCAGTACTTCAGCACCTTGGGGTCCTTGAGCGCCTTCAGCTGCTGGCCGAAGCTGGCCTTGCTGGTGACCACATGGCTCTCGTCATGCGCGCTGAACAGCCAGAACAGGATGGCCGTGCCGAGCAGGATGGCCGCATAGACCTGGGGCACCATCACCCAGCCGAAGGCCACGACGAGGGCCGGTGCCACGAACTTGTTGACCGCCGCACCCGAGTTGCCGGCGCCGAACACGCCCATCGCAAAGCCCTGCCGGCTCTTGGGGAACCAGCGCGCCACATAGGGCGTGCCGACCGAGAACGAGCCGCCCGCCAGGCCGACGAAGAGGCCGATGGTGAGGAACTGCCAGTAGGCCGTGGCATAGCTCATCAGCCAGATCGGGATCACGCAGCACAGCATCAGCGTGAAGAACACGATGCGGCCGCCGAAGCGGTCGGTCCAGATGCCGAGCGGCACGCGTATCAGCGAGCCGGTCAGCACCGGCATGGCGGTCAGCAGGCCGAACTCGGTGGCGTTCAGGCCCAGCTGTTTTTTGATCGGGATGCCGATGACGCCGAACATCATCCAGACCATGAAGCAGACGGTGAAGGCCAGCGTGCTGACGATCAGCACCGACAGTGCGCGGCCGGAACCTGGGGGCGAAGACTTGGCGGAGGACATGGGGAAGCGCTCCTTGGGGAGTGACTCTTGACTGGAGCCCACTGTAGGAATCGCGGCCGCCCGCAGGCATCCATCGGTCGAGGCGGTCGCCCTGCGCAAAAGAACTAGGCCGCCACGCGCCACCATCCGCCGAAAGAACTACTGAGGGGGTCGGCGGCGCCTTTCTTGCACCAGATCAAAACCATGCAGATCGTTCGGGTGGTCGACTGGGAAGCAAACCCATGCCGGAGGAGACCGGAATGATCGACCTGAGCCACACCGCCGCCACGCCGCGCCGCCCGATCGGCCTGCCCAAGACCGGGCCGGAGGAGACGCCGCCGCTCCGCGCCGCCCTGCGGGCGGCCCTGGGCCACGAGCCCATCAGCCCCTCCGCCTTGCGTGCGCTGGAGGGCCTCGGCCGCACACGCCGCCTGCGAGCCGGCGAAACCCTGCTGCGCGCCGGCGAAGGGCCGGTGCATGGCCTGTGGCTGCTGCTGGGCGGCCAGGCCTGTGCCGGCAAGCGCGATGCACGCGGGCGCTGGTGGCAGTCGCGCGAGCTGGTGGCCGGCGACTGGGTCGACCTGGCGAGCGCCTGGCGCGAACCCGCCATCGCCCTGGAAACCGTGATCGCCCAGACCCCGGCCCAGGTGCACGAATTCCCCGCCGACACCGTGCTCGCGCTGTGCGACGGCGAACCCGGGCTGATGCGCGCCCTCGTCCGCTCGCTGGCCGACCAGCTGGCCGGCGCCACACTCGACAAGCAGGCCCTGCTGACGCGCGACGTCAGCGCCCGCCTGGCGGCCTGGTTGCTGGAGCAGCATGAAGCCGCCGGCGGCCACGGCAGCGAACTGATCCTGCGCCAGCAAAAGCAGCTGGTCGCCTCCCAGCTCGGCATCACGCCGGAGACGCTGTCGCGCACGCTCAAGAGCCTGCAGGAGCAAGGCCTGGTGCAGGTGGATCGCTACCTGGTGCAGATCGGTGACATGGCGGGCCTGAAGGGGCTGGCGGCGCGGGTGCCGCCGCTGTATTCGCGGTGAAGGGCCGGGCGGCGACCACCGCTCCCCCTCGCAGAGCGCTTACGATGCCAGCCTCTTCCAGGTGGGCGGTCCCCGGTCGGCCCGCCGGCCGCCCCCTCCGCCGCCGCTCCCCGCCAGATCTCCCATGCCAGACGCTCACTACACCACCTTGCCACACTGGCCCAAGGCCTATCCGGCCAGCGGCGCCAGCGCCACGCTGAAGCTCCTCAACGAAGACTTCATCGTGACCGAGCTGCCGCTGCAGCTGCCCTCCGGCGCCGGCGAACACCTCTGGCTGGACATCGAGAAGAACGGCGCCAACACCGCTTTCGTCGCCCAGCAATTGGCCGAAGCCGCCGGCGTGAAGGAGTGGGACGTGGGCTATGCCGGCCTCAAGGACCGCTACGCCATCACCCGCCAGTGGTTCAGCATCTACCTGCCCAAGGGTGAAACACCCGACCTGACCGAGCTCCAGCACGCTGAATTCAAGGTACTGAGCCAGAGCCGCCACGTGAAGAAACTGCGCCCCGGCGACCTGCAGGGCAACCGCTTCCGCATCGTGCTGCGCGACGTGACCGGCGACCGCGATGCCATCGAAGCCAATCTGAAGGCCGTTGCCACGCAGGGCGCGCCCAATTACTTCGGCGCCCAGCGTTTCGGCCACGACGGCGGCAACGTCGAGCAAGGCCGCGCCATGCTGGCCCGCGAGATCCGTGTGCGCAACCCGAAGAAGAAAGGCATCTACCTCTCGGCGGTGCGCTCCTTTGTCTTCAACGAAGTGCTGGCACTGCGCATCCAGCAAGGGCTCTGGGGCCAGACCTTGCCCGGCGACGTGATGGACGAAGCCGGCCGCCCCACCGGCCCGCTCTGGGGGCGCGGGCGCGTGAGCACGACCGATCAGGCCCAGGCCCTGGAGAACGGCGTGGCCGAGCGTCACGCCATCCTGTGCGATGGCATGGAACACGCCGGCCTGGATCAGGACCGGCGCCCCCTGGTGGCGAGCCCGGTGGACATGTCGTGGGAATGGCTGCAGGCCGATCAGCTGGTGATCACGCTCTCGCTGCCGGCTGGGACCTACGCCACGTCGGTGCTGAGCGAGATTCTGAGCACGACGGAGCCGGAGAGGCATGTGGAGGGCGAGGCTGGAGCGGTTGAGTGACGGTGGTGGCCAGCCTTGCGTTTGAGTTCTTCAAGAACCTCGCTCTGCGCGACTTGATCAAAGTCCTTTAAGTGAGCGGCTGGCGGCGGTTCGGTCCGCGGCCCGGTCGATGCGATCTCCCTCTCTAGTTGAGGCGAATGACTGCTTGCGACCGCCAGCGGGGGCAGCGAGGGGCCGCTTCCGCTGCAAAGCAGCCTCCAGAGGCAAGCCCTCAGACAGCCCCTCCCCGCCCCGCCCTCACATACACCGCCCCCCCATCCACCACATCCACCTGCCCGCTCTCCGCAAACCCCAGCGCCACCAGCGCCTCGACCAGCACGCGGGCATCAGGATCCACGGCGCCAATGGCCGCCTGCGCCGCCTCCGGCAAGAAGCAGGCATACACCGGCTGCCTCGGCAGCAGTGAGGCGACGGAGCTGCGCCAGCTGGGGTCATCGGCTCGCACCTCGCCCGCATAGAAGTGCCGGCCCAGCCCCTGCCAGAAGGGGCTCTGACCCTGGGCATCTCGCAGGCCGGGCAGTCCGACGATGAGCGGTTGGCCGGCAGGGGCGGCGCGTTGCAGGGCCTCTTGCAGCAAGTGCTTCAGCAGCTCGAATTGCGTGGCCTCGTCCAGCGTGCGCTGCCACTCGATGTGGGCCAGTTCGCTGGCGCCGGTGAGGTCGTTGCCGAGCTGCAAGGTGCGGCGGCGCTGGAACAGCTGCAGCGGGCGCGCGGCATGGACCACGCAGCCGATGTGGTACCAGGCGCGGGGCTCTTGCAGGCCGATGTCGTGGCGCAGTTGCAGAGAGGCGAGCACCTGCTCGCCCTGCACAAAGGCGAGCTCGCCGCCGTCTGCGCTGGCGCGCAATTGCCAGGCTTTCGTGATGCTCATGGCAGCTCCTTGTCCAGGGCCGCCACGAACAGGCGGCCCTCGGGCTGCACGCGCAGCGCCTCGCGGGTGGCGGCGTCGAGTGGCAGGAGTTGCTGGCCGTCGGCGCCGGTGGGGGTGGTGCTGCCCACGCCGACCAGGGTGGCGCGGAAGTCCGCGCGGCGGCCGTTGCTGACCAATTGCTGGCGCGGCCCGGCTTCGAGCGGGCCGTCCACGCAGCGGCGGCTGCGCATGCGCCGCACGGTCTTCAGCGATTGCAGGCGCTCTTCCACGGTGGGGCCGCCGTCGTAGATGTTGACGTAGGTGTCGGTGTCGAAGCCCTCGTCCATCAGGATGGAAAACGGCAGCTCGCCCACCGGATGCAGCTGGCCCAGCGCCCATTGGGCGGGCTCGTCCAGCAAGGGCACATAGAGCGGCGATTGCGGCAGCAGCTCGGCGATGGAGCCACGGCCCTGTCCCCGGTTGAGGGCCTCGGCGCTGGGGTAGTCCATGTCGAAGAAGCGCCGGCCCACGCCGTCCCAGAAGGGGCAGCCGCCGCCGTTGTCGTCGGCCGGGCCGGGGTTCTCGGCGGCCACGCGGTCGGAGAAGCGTTCGGCCTGCTGGGCCATGAACATCAGCCGGCCGCGCGAGAGCAGCTGTGGCGCCAGGCTGTCGGCATAGGCGGGCGCGATGTGGAAGCCGGTGAGCAGGCTCACGCCGGTGAGGTCGTGGCAGAGGTGCAGGGTGTGGATGCGGTTGCGCGTGCCCAGTTCTTCGCTGACCTGCACGATGAACTCGCTGCGGTAGCTGTAGAAGCGGTCCTGGAAGCCGGGGCTGGCCTCGATGCCGCTGGTGCCGATGATGCGGCCGCCCTGCTCCAGGTCTTCGAGCACGAAGAGGTAGATCTCCTCGCCGGTGGCCTCGTCTTCACTCTCGAAGGCCTGGGCCGAGCGCTCGAGCTTGTCGAGCAGCACAGCGCTGTCGGTAGGCAGCGAGGAGATGCCGATGGCGCGCTCATGGGCCAGCCGCTCCAGCGCGGCCAGGTCGGCCGGCAGGGCCGGCCGCAGCAGGAAGCGGGCGCCCGCCTGCCGTGGTGCTTCGTGTTCAGTCATGGGTGCCCTCCTTGTCGGGGCTGGTGGCGCGCCATTGGGCGCCGTGGCGGCTGCGCTCGTCGCGCGGGGTGCAGCCGTAGCAGGCCTTGTAGGCGTTGGAGAAATGCGAGGCCGAGGCGAAGCCGCAAGACAGGCCGATCTGCAGCACCGACTGGCTGGTCTGGCGCAGCATGCGCCGCGCGCGCTCCAGGCGCAGGCTCAGGTACCAGCGCGCCGGCACGGCGTCGAGGTGCTGCTTGAACAGCCGCTCCAGCTGCCGGCGCGACACGCCCACGAGACCCGAGATCTCCTCGGTGCTGAGCGGCTCGCCGAGGTTGGCCTCCATCAGCGCCAGGGCCTCGGCCAGCTTGGCCGAAGTGCCGGCGCTGCCCGCGAGGCCCAGCCGCCCTGCCAGCGGCTGGCGCTGGTGCTCCTCACGGCTGCGCAGGCGCTCGAGGCCCAGGCTGGCCGCCAGCTCCTGGGCCAGGCGCTCGCCGTGGCGTTGCCCCAGCCAGTGGATCAGCAGATCCTGACTTGCCGAATGCGCGGCACAGCTGAGGCGGTCGCGGTCGATCTCGAACAGGTGCTGGCTGAACAGCACCTCGGGATGGCGCTCGGCCAGCAAGGGGATGTGCGGCCAGTTCAGCGTGGCGCGGTAGCCGTTCAGGAGGCCGGCCTCGGCCAGCCAGGCCGCGCCGCTGCCTATGCCGCCCAGCACCAGGCCCTGGCGACCACAGCCGCGCAGCCAGTGCAGCAGCGCAGCCTGTGAAGCCTCGGGCGCGGGCGGCAGGCCTTCGGCCACGATGAAGAGCGCATCCAGGCGCTGCTCGCCCTGCTCGCCGGCCAGCTGGCAGTTGAAGCTCAGGCCACAGGCCGAGGTCACGCTGCGCTCGAGGCCCAGCAGCAGGCTTTCGTAGCGCTCGCCTTCGAGCAGGCCGTTCACCGCTGACAGCGCCTCGGTGGCGCCCGCCAGCGACCCGAGGCCGAAGCCGGGCAACAGCAGGAAGGCGCAGCGCCGTTGCAGCATCAGCGCAAGGGCCTCACTTGCTGGCGCCGCCGGCGTCACGCTCGACGACGGCAGGCTGGGTCTCGCGGCGCTTGTCGCCCGCCCAGGGCTGGTACAGCGGCTGCGGCAGGCGCACCGGCGTGATGTCCAGGTAGAGGTTGACCACCGTGTAGTCCTCAGGGCCCAGCTCATCGGTGCTCCAGCCCACCGAACCGGGGCCCTTGTACAGACGGAACACGAAGCCCAGATCGGCCAGCGACTCACCCGGCTTGGGCGCAGCCTCGAAGGCGAGGCCGCGGATCTCGGGCAGCACGCTGTCGATCAGGTAGTGCATGCCGTTGGAGATGGCGGAGTCGCCGAGCATGTCGGAATAGAACAGCGGGTCGGTGTAGTAGGGTTTGTAGCCGGGGCCGGCCGGATCGAGCTTCTGGCCGCGCAGCTTGACGGCGGCAGGCGTGGTGACGCGGGTCTTGAGGTTGTAGCGGTCGCCATGGTCCAGATAGGTGAGCCGTGCACCAGTGAGGTTCAGCGCGCCCAGGGTCAGGTCGGTCTTGATCTCGCTCAGGTCGATCAGCAAGGCGCCCTTGCCGCCAATCACCTCGACCTCATCGCCCTTGATGACGGCGGCCGAGTTCTCTTCGACACCGAGACCCAGCTTGTAGCCCTTGGCCAGCATCAGCGGGATCATGCGGCCGAAGCGGCCTCGCTTGAGGAAGTGCTGGTCGATGAAGAGGTCGGGGCCGACGAAGCCCAGGCCCCGGTCGATCTGCTTGCCCTCGGTCCAGCGGCCTTTCATGATGCTGATGACGCTGGGCGCGTCGCGGAACATCACCGTGCTCATGATGGCCGCGCCGGCCGAGGTGCCGGCCACCACGCCGCCCTTGCGGTAGACGTCCCAGATCGCTTCGAGCATGGGCGTGACCTGGCCGCCCGGGTAGAGCACATCGACGATGCGCTCCTGCGAGCCGCCGGTGAAGAACACGCCCTTGGCATTTCGCACCTTGGCGATCAGGGCCGGGTCGCGCACCACCTTGTTCAGGTCCACCCAGGAGAACTTGGGCGCCACCGGCAGGGCCTCGGCCACGGCGCCGCGCCGCTGCAGCAGCTCGACCACCTGCTTGGCACTTTGCTCAGGGTCTTCAGACGCGGTGCCGAGCACGACAAAGCGCGAGCCCTTGCCGCCGGCCAGCGCGACCAGGCGGTTCCAGACCTCGTCGTTGTCGGACTTCAGCGCACCACCGATGGGCACGGCATGGCCGCGAATCAGGTTGGCATCGGCCGGCGACACCAATTGCACCGGCGCAGGCGCTGCCGCTGCCGGGGCCTGCTGCTTGGGTGCCGAAGCCGGCGCGGCAGGCTTGGCCGGCGTGGCGGCGTGGGCCGTAGCGAGAACCAGAGAAGTGCCGGCCAGCAGCAACAGGTGGCGTACGGCGGAGAGGGCCGGATGGGCGCTTGAGCTGAAAGTCATGTCGGGATCTTGCCTCGAAGTGGGTGGGTGCTTGCGGCCATCATCTCAGCGGCCCGGCCCGGCCTCCATCCCCCCGATGGTGGCGCAGGCGTTTCGCAAAAGTCCATGTCGCTTCGCTGCAAGCGATCAGGGTCGCCGCCCCTCGCACCGTTTGGCACTGTTTTTGGCAACCACACCACAGCTTGCGCGCATGCGACAGCGACTTGCCAGCACGCGACCTCACGCGTGCGCACCCGCTGACGAGCTCCTGGAACGCCTCCATAGACTGGGCACGGAACCTGCCTGTAAGCTGGATCAACACCTGACCCCGCTCTTCGTTCTTTACGTTCCGTTTCGTTCTCAACTCTGGAGTCCCCCATGCCGTTGAAATCGCGTCTGCCGCTGCGCGCTACCGCCGAGGCCAGCCTGGTCCTGCTGGCTTCGCTGCTCAGCCTGCCCGCCTGGTCCCAGACCACCGCCACGCCGGCACCGGCGGCCGATGCCAAGCTCGGCCGGGTCGAGGTCACCGGCTCCTCGATCAAGCGGCTGGAGAACGAAGGCGCCCTGCCCGTGCTCCTGATCACCCGCGAGGACATCGCCAAGGCCGGCGTCACCACGGCCGCCGAGATCATGGCCACTATCACGGCCGGCGCCAACAACCTGACCGACGGCGTGAGCATTGGCACCGGCGGTTTCAAGGACCAGATGGGCTTCAACTCGGCCAATCTGCGCGGCATCGGCGCTTCCTCCACCCTGGTGCTCTTGAACGGCCGCCGCCTGGCCAATTTCGCTTCGCCGGGCGATGACGCCGGCGTGGACCTGAACAACATCCCGGCCGCCGCGATCCAGCGCGTCGAGGTGCTGCTGGATGGCGCCTCCGCCATCTACGGCACGGACGCCATTGGCGGCGTCGTCAACTTCATCACCCGCAAGGACTACCAGGGCGTGCAGCTCGACGCCTCCTGGGGCAAGACGCAGGAAGGTGGTGCCGGCAAGCGCACGGCCTCGATCGCCGGCGGCTTCGGCGACCTGGCGCGCGATGGCTTCAACGTCATGGGTGTGCTCGATGTGCAAAAGACCGACCGCCTGAGCACCGCCCAGCGCCAGTTCATCTCCGACCTCAAGATCCCCGAACGCCTGCCGCATCTGCTGTCCTCGGCTGGCTTCCCCGGCAACATCCGCTTGACAAGCAGCCAGCGCAACTACCTGCAGGCGCAGAACTTCAAGATCAACGGCCACCCGATCACCAGCCGCCAGATCAACCTCAGCGTGCCGAACTGCCAGCCGCCGCACACGCTCTACCTGCCCGACGGCATCGGCGGCACCGACGCCTGCACCTACGACTTCATGCGCGACCTGGAGCTCTATCCCAAGTCGGACAAGCAGAGCTTCCTGGGCCGCGCCGTGGTCGACCTGGGCAGCGGCCACCAGCTGTTTGCCGAGGCTTCGCTGGCCAGCGCCAAGACCTGGTACGTGGGTACCAGCAACCGCGTCGATGCCGACGTGCCGATCTCCACCATCCCGCCCCTGGCCGCCACCGGCCTCGGCGGCGGCACGGTGGTGGTGCGCACCCGCCTGCTGGAAGCCGGCAACCGCACCAGCGAGCTGACCAGCACCGGCAACCGCTTCGTGCTGGGTGCCAATGGCAATGTCGGCGGCTGGGACTACGACACCGCGATCAACATCGCCAGCAACCGCGTCTCCGACCGCGACGTGCACGGCTACCTGCTCTACGACAAGCTGCTCGATGGCTTCCTGACCGGCAAGCTCAACCCCTTCGCCGCCTCCACTGCCGCCGGCAAGGCCTACCTGGACAGCATCCAGGTCAACGACGAGGCACGCCGCGCGCGCGGCACGATGACCTCGCTCGATTTCAAGGCCTCCAAGGCCGTCGCCCAATTGCCGGGCGGCGACCTCTCCGTGGCCTGGGGCGCCGAGACGCGCCGCGAGCAGACCAAGTCCCACGCCTCGGACCTGCTGCTGTCCGACAACATCACCGGCGACTGGACGCCCGGCGATGCCCAGAACACCGACTACAAGCGCAGCATGTGGGCGGTCTACGGCGAGATGGTGGCGCCCGTCACCAAGCAGCTGGAGCTGCAGGCCGCGCTGCGCCACGACCACTACCAGAACATCGGCGGCACCACCAATCCGAAGCTCGGCCTGCGCTACCAGCCGATGAAGTCGCTGCTGCTGCGCGGCTCGGTCAGCACCGGCTTCCGCGCGCCTTCGCTGAACGACCTCTACCGCTCGGTGCGCGTGGGCTCCAGCGCCATCCTGCCCGACCCGATCTACTGCGCCGAGAACGACTGGGACCTCGGCATCTGCGCGCTCGACTGGACCACCCGCACCTACAGCAACCCGAAGCTCAAGCCCGAGCGCTCGCGCCAGTTCTCGACCGGCATCGTGTTCGAGCCCGCGAAGGGCACGACGCTGACCGCCGACTACTTCTACCTGACCAAGCGCGACCTGATCTCCACGCTGGGCGAGGACGTGATCCTCAACAACCTCGGCAAGTACGAGTCGCTCACTCACCGCTACAGCGAAGACGAAAAGCTGCCCGGCTGCGACTATGACCCGGACGACAACTCGATCTGCTACATCGAGCTGCACAAGGAGAACCGCGGCCGCCTGAAGACCTCGGGCCTCGACCTGATGGCCGACGTCCGCGACGTGAAGACCGGTCTCGGCACCTTCGGCTTCCGCCTCACTGGCACGCTGACGCTGATGTCCAAGGAGCAGACCGGCTACGGCGACCCCTACATCAGCAACCTCGGCAAGTTCGTCACGCGCGGCGTGGTGCAGCGCTGGCGCCACCGCGTCACGGTGGACTGGGCGCAGGGGCCGTGGAGCCTGGCGCTGTCCAACCAATACCTGTCGGGCTACGAAGACCAGAACTCGGCCATCGACACCAACACCGGCCTGGTGGTCGGTGCCAACAAGGTCAAGGCCTACTCGCTGTGGGACCTGACCGGCGCCTGGCAAGCCAGCGAATCGCTGACCTTCCGCGCCGGCGTGAAGAACCTGGCGAACACCTCACCGCCGTTCTCCAACCAAGCCTATTTCTTCATCTCGGGCTATGACCCCAGCTACACCGATCCGCGCGGCCGTAGCTACTACGTCAGTGCGCAGTACCGGTTCCGCTGAGCCCGGGCTGCTGGCCCGTCGGGCCTTGCTGCTGGCCGGCCTGGGCGCTGCCCTGCCGGCCGGCGCCGCCGTGGCCTCGCTGGAACATAGCGCGCGGCTCTGGGCCTTCGAGCAGTCGATGCCTGCCCTGCTGGCGCAGTACAAGGTGCCAGGTCTTGCCCTGAGGCTGTGGCAGCAGGGCCAGCCGGTCTGGACCTGCTGCGTGGGCCAGGGCGGCGGCAGCGAGCGCCGAGCGATTGCACCGGACACCATCTTCGAGCTGGCCTCGATGAGCAAACCGGTGCTGGCCTGGCTGGCAATGCAGCTGGTGCAGGCCGGTCGCCTGCAGCTGGACGCGCCCATCGTCGAGACCATCCCGCAGCCGTTTGAACGGCCGCAGCCGGGGCAGGAGCGCATCACCGCGCGCATGCTGCTGTCGCACCAGAGCGGCCTGCCGAACTGGCGCAGCGGTGGTGACGACGCGCCACTGCTGCTGCAGGGCGCGCCGGGCCAAGGCTTCATCTATTCGGGCGAGGGCTACCAGCTGCTGCAGTTGCTGGTCGAGCGCATCACCGGCCTGCCCTTGCAAGCCCTGGCCGAGCGCGAGCTGTTCGGGCCGCTCGGCATGAACAGCAGCAGCTTCGTCTGGCGCCCGTCGCTCGACGCTCGCCGCGCCTGGGGCCATGACGAAGCCGGCGCGCCGCTGTCACGCCAGGACTACAGCAAAGCCAATGCAGCCTACACGCTCTACAGCAGCCTCGACGACTACGGCCGCTTCCTCGCTGCGATGCTGAAGCCGGCGATGAGCGGCGCCATGCTGCAGCCGCAGGTTCGCGCCGCTGACCGCGAGCCCCTGCCCCGCCCCGAGCCGGCACGCGGCCGCGCCATCCACTGGGGCCTGGGCTGGGTGCTGGACGACACGGCTGCCGGCCGCATCGCCTATCACAGCGGCAGCAACAGCACAGGCTTTCGCAGCTACTGCCAGTTCTCGGTGGAACGCGGCAGCGCCTGGCTGTTGCTCAGCAATGGCTTGGGCGCTGGCAAGCTGTGGCGGCACCTGGCAGCGACGCTGGGCGATCTCTGACGCGGTTATCCTGCGCCCCGCAATCATTTCCGGGACGGACCGATGACCCCTAGCTTGCAAAGAATTCGCTGGCGATTGCTGGCCCCCCTGGCCCTGTTCGCTGGCCTGGCACCCCTGCCAGCGCTGGCACAGGACAAGCCGCTGACACCGGTGCCGGCGGCCGCCTTCTTTCGCGAGGCCGACCTGATCGAGGCCGTGCTCTCGCCATCGGGCAAGCGCCTGGCGGTGACCTCGGCGGCCGGCGGTGCACGCATCGGCCTGTTCGTCTTCGACCTGGTCGGCGGCGCCAAGCCGGTGCGCGTGGCCCAGTTCGGCAACGTGGACATCCGCAACGTCGCCTGGGTCAGCGAAGAGCGCCTGGTGTTCAGCGCCACCGACTACACCCTCGGCCGCAGCGCCGGCACCGACGACGAAGGCCCCGGCCTTTACTCGGTCGACCCGCAAGGCCAGTCCCAGCTCGAGCTGATCGAACGCAAGTCCACCATCGTCAGCGATGGCTCGCGCCGCGGCCTCGACCTGAACCACGTCCTGCTCAAGATTCCGGTGCCCCAGCCCGGCCAGGCCAACGAGGAAGTGCTGGTTGCCAAGATGATCACCGGCGCCCGAGGCGAGGCCTCGCGCATGAGCTCGCTGTGGCTGAACGTACTCACCGGCAAGACGCGCAGCACCGGCTTTGCCGAACCTGCCGGGACCATCCAGCTGATGGCCGACAGCCGCGGCCAGGCCCGCATCGCGATCACGCGGGACGGCGTGAAGCAAACCCTGCAATGGCGCGGACCGCAGGACACGACCTGGCAGGTCCTGGCCGAAGGCGATGTGATGGGCATGCCCTTTGCCCCGAGTGCGATCGACGACGCCGGCAAGCTCTACGTCAGCACGCGCGAAGCCGGCGGCGGTCACCTGGTGCTGAGCGCCTTCGACTTCGAGCAGAAGAAGCCGCAGTCCGAACCCCTGGTGCGCGTGCGCGGCTTCGACTTCAACGGCCAGCTGATCACCTCGCGCGGCAACGGCAGCGCGCTCGGCGTGCGGCTCAACAGCGACGCCGAAACCACCATCTGGTTCGATCCCGGCATGAAAGCCATCCAGGCCGAGGTCGACAAGCGCCTGCCCAACCGCATCAACCGCATCGACTGCCGCCTCTGCGGCACACCCGATGCCGTCGTGCTGGTGCGCACCTATTCGGACCGCGACCCTGGCCAGATCTGGATCCACCGCCCGCAGCCGGCCGAGGGCCAGGCCGCCTGGCAGCCGGTCGGTGCGGTGCTGAACGGCATCGACCCGGCCCGCATGGCGGGCGTCGACTTCCAGCGCATCAAGGCCCGCGATGGCCGCGACCTGCCCGTCTGGCTGACGCTGCCGCGCGGCATCGCGCCTGGCAAGCCCGCGCCGGCCGTGGTGCTGGTGCACGGCGGCCCCTGGGTGCGCGGCGGCAGCTGGCGCTGGAACGCCATGCCGCAGTTCCTGGCCTCGCGCGGCTACCTGGTCATCGAGCCCGAGTTCCGCGGCAGCGATGGTTTCGGTTCCGCGCATTTCCGCGCCGGCTGGAAGCAATGGGGCCAGGCCATGCAGGACGACGTGGCCGATGCCCTGCTGTGGGCCCGCACGCAGAAGCTCGCCGATGACCGGGCCTGCATCGCCGGCGCGAGCTACGGCGGCTACAGCACGCTGATGGGCCTGGTCCGCCACCCCGAGCTTTACCGCTGCGGCGTGGCCTGGGCGGCCGTGACCGACCTGGACCTGCTGCTCAAGGGGTCCTGGTTCGTCAAGGACGACGCCAGCGAGCTGAGCCGCCAGTACGGCATGCCCGAGATGATCGGCGACCCGGAGAAGGACGCCGCCATGCTGGCCGCCAATTCACCGGTGCTGCTGGCCGACAAGATCAAGGCGCCGCTGCTGCTGGCCTTCGGCGAGGCCGACGTGCGCGTGCCGCTGGCCCATGGCGAGCGCATGCGCCAGGCCCTGATCAAGGCCGGCAACGAGCCGCAATGGGTGGCCTACCCAGGCGAAGGCCATGGCTGGGGCCTGCTGAAGAACAAAATCGATTTCGCGCAGCGGCTCGAGAGCTTCCTGGCCAAGCACCTGGGTCCGGCGGCACCTTGACGCTCAGCCGCGCGCCTCGCGAACCAGCGGCGCGCGCGCCAGCAACTGCCAGCCGGCATCGGCCTGCGGCGGCCGGCTCAGCAGGTCGGCCAGCGTGTGGGCATCCAGCCGCGCCAGGAAGTCCTGCAGCGCCTGGTCGAGGATGCTGCTGAGCTTGCAGAAGCCTGTCAGCTTGCACTGGTTGGCTTCGCCCAGGCATTCGACCAGGTTGAAGTCCGGCTCGACCGCCCTCACCAGGTCGCCAAGGCCGATCTCACCGGGCTCGCGCGCCAGGCGCATGCCGCCGCCCTTGCCGCGCACCGTGGTAATCCAGCCGCCGAGGCCCAACTGGTGGGTGATCTTGGTCAGGTGGGCTTCGGAGATGTCGTAGGCGGCCGCGATCTCGGCCGTGGTGCAAAGTCGCTCGCGGTTCATGCCGAGGTAGATCAGCAGTCGCAGCGAGTAATCGCTCATCGTGGTCAGGCGCATGGCGGCATCCTAGCCGGGCAGGCCATCGGCGCGCGGGCGCATCAGCATGGGCCCGTAGCGCCACAGGTAGAGGCCGAAGGCGAACACCCACAGCAGGGTCGAGATCTGCACGCTCACCAGCAGCGCCGCCGGCCACAGCAGCGGCACGAAGACTCGCACGACGGCCGCCAGCCCGAGGGCAAGATAGGCCAGCAGCTCCACCGGCCCGGCCTGCAAGGGGCGGCCGGTGTGGCCGAGGGCGGTGCGCGTGATCATGCCCATGGTGATCATGCCGATCAGGCCCAGCGTCAGTGCATGGGTGGCCGGCCCGCTTGCCCACCAGCCGAGCTGCGCACCGAAGCGCAAGGCCAGGTGGACGGGCAGCCAGGCATAGGCCAGCTGCAGCACCCAGACCAGGGGCTTGGCCAGCACGCGCCAGGGCTGCCACAGCAGCAGGCGCAGCGCATGGACGACGGCAGCCAGGGCCAGCAAGGCCAGCAGCGGCAGGCCGGTGATGCCGAGGCCGTCAAAGGCCAGCAGCGCCAGCACCGTACCCAGCGAAGCGCGCTCGACGGCGGCCTTGCGCTGCGCGTTCAGGCCCGGGACGCCGTTGTTGGAGAACATGGGCAGGATGCGGCCTGCCATCACCGCGATCATGAAGAGCACGATGTCCAGCGCGACCGGCAGGCCGAGTCCCGTGGGCAGTTGCAGCAGCCCCATCAGGTTCAGATGCAGCACGCCGGCGGCCGCGCCCATCGCCACCAGCAGGCCCACGAAGAAGTAGTTGCGGCGGTTGCTGCCTCGCTTGAGCGCCCGCCACAAACCCCACGCGCCCCCCCAGGGCACGGCCAAGTTGACGAGCAGGGCGGCCCAGGTCCAGGGGGTCAGCACGAGCACCCGGGCCAGCAGCCACAGCGCCGCCAGCAGCATCAGGGGCCGGCCGGTGGGCGTGGCCTGGCCCGACCAGTTGCGCCCGGCGGTGAACAGGAAACCGATCACCACGGCCAGCGTGTAGCCGAACAGCATCTCATGCGCATGCCAGGCCGAGCCGCGCAGCAGCGGCGCCTGGATCAGGCCGGAGAACTGCAGCGCCCACAGCGGCACGCTGAACAGCGCAAAGCCCGCCGCCAGCAGATAGAAGGGCCGGAAGCCCAGTTCCCACAGGGCCCAGTGCTGCTGCACGCGGGGCCGGGGTTCCTGCAACTGCAGATAGACGCTGCTCATGCCGTCTCCCGGGAGCTTCAGCCGCCGCAGCAGCCGCAGCAGCTGTTGGCCTCGCCGGTGCGGGCAATGCGCACGCGCCAGAGCTGCGGGCCGCGCTCCAGGTACTCCCACCCGAACTGCTGCGGCCAGCGCGCCTCGAACTGCTGGCGCAGCGGCAGCGGGTCGTGGTCGTTGGTCAGCTCCAGCGCATCGCCGGCCGCCAGGCGGGTGAAGCTGTCGAAGATCAGCGCATGGCGCTCGTAGGGCGGGATCCGCCGCAGATCCAGCGGCAGATGAACGGGTGCGGCGGTGTCGGGACTGCAGCTCATGGGGCTTCCTTTTAAAGTTCCATACAAGATGCAGCTATTCTGAGCCGACCGACCTTTTAAATCAATATTTACAATGCAGCTTTTGATCTGGCGCAAGTTGCCTGGCCGCTTGCCCGGGAGGTGGCAGCAGGCCGGCTACAGTTCCGCATGCTCCTGAGAAAACTCCTGCCTGCGCCGTTGCTGGGCGCCCTCACCGGAACCCTGCTCGCCCTGAACACGGTGCTGACCTTCAGCCTGATGATTCCGTTCGCCCTGATCAAGCTGGTGGTCCCGGGCTCAAGGGCCTTCTGCGACAGCGCCTTGAACGGCCTCGCCTCCAGCTGGGTGGGACGCAACAACGCCTGGATAGCGGCCGTCTGCGCCACAGAATGGGATGTGCAGGGCGTCGAGGGCCTGCATGCGCGCGGCTGGTACCTGGTCTCGCCCAACCACCGCAGCTGGGTCGACATCCTGGTGCTGCAGCGGGTCTTCCACGGCAAGATTCCCTTCCTCAAGTTCTTTCTCAAGCAGGAGCTGATCTGGGTGCCGGTGATCGGCCTCGCCTGGTGGGCGCTGGACTTTCCCTTCATGAAGCGCGGCCGCAGCGCCGGCGCGCAGGCCAGCGACCTGGACACCACGCGCAAGGCCTGCGAGAAGTTCAAGACCATCCCGACCACGGTGATCAACTTCGTCGAGGGCACGCGCTTCACCGAGGCCAAGCGGGCTCAGCAGAAGAGCCCCTACCAACACTTGCTGCGGCCCAAGGTCGGCGCTCTGGGCATTGCCCTGGCAACGATGGGGGAGCAGTTCGAGGCCCTGCTTGACGTGACCCTGGCCTACCCCGACGGCACGCCCACCTTCTGGCAACTGCTCAGCGGCCATTGCGGCCGCGTGGTGGTGCGGGTACAGCAGCGCGAGATCCCGGCCGACCTGGTGGGCGGCAACCCGATGGCGGACAAGGCCTTGCGCGGCCGCATCTCCGGCTGGATCGAGGCTCAATGGGTCGAGAAGGACGCGCTGATCGAGCAGTTGCACCAGCGGCGCTGAACGCCAGCCTCCGCGCATGCCACGGCCCGCCTTCCGCTCCTGGCTTGCCGCGTTCCGGCCGGCGCCGCTCGCCATCGACTGGCGCGAGCGCGGCCGCGTGGTGCTGGGTGCCACGCTGGGCATCGCCCTCACGGCCTGGATCAGCCATCTGCTGTGCGGCTCGATCCAACCTTGGCTGGTGGCGCCCATGGGTGCCAGCGCGGTGCTGGTCTTCGGCGTGCCGAACAGCCCGCTGGCCCAGCCCTGGGCGGTGCTCGGCGGCAACACGGTGTCGGCCCTGGTCGGCGTGGCCTGCATGCAGCTCACGCTGCCGACCGAATGGGCGGCGGCCCTGGCCGTGGGCGGGGCCATCGCGGCCATGCTGGCCCTGCGCTGCCTGCATCCGCCCGGTGGCGCTTCGGCCTTGCTGATGGTGCTGGCCGGCGTCCATGACCCGGTCTTCGCGCTGCAGCCCGTGCTGCTCAATTCACTGCTGCTGGTGCTGGCCGGCATGGCCTACAACCACGCCACGCGGCGCCCCTACCCCCATCTGCCGGCCCCGGCGGCGCCCGAGGCCGAGCTGGACCTGGACGCCGTGCTGGCCCGCTACAACCAGGTGCTGGACATCGGGCGGGACGAGCTGCGCGCGCTGATCGAGGACACGCAGCTGCAGGGCTACCAGCGCCGCCTGGCCAACCTGCGCTGCGGCGACATCATGTCGCGCGCCCTGATCACGGTCAGCCACCGCACGCCGCTGCAGGAGGCCTGGGCGCTGTTCCGCGCCCACCGCATCAAGGCCCTGCCGGTGATCGATGCGAACGGCGAGATCGTCGGCATCGTCACTCCGGCCGACTTCATGCGGGCGGCCGAGGCCGACGCCGATGGCACGTTCGAACAGCGCCTGCGCCGGCTGCGCGACTGGGCGCTGCGGCCCGGCAACACGCCGGACGAGGTGGTGGGCCACATCATGACGCGCCAGGTGCGCGTGGCCCAGGTCGACCGCCACCTCGCCGAGCTGATCCCCATGTTCGGCAGCACCGGCCACCACCACATTCCCATCGTCGCGACGGGCAAGAAGCTGGTGGGCATGATCACCCAGTCGGACGTGGTGGCGGCCCTCAGCCGCAGCAGCGGCGAAGCGCCGCGCTGAACGGCCGGCTAAGGCGCAGCCGCACCCAGGCCGCGCTCGCTGCCCCAGACGGCGGCCTGCACCCGTGAGCTCAGCTCCAGCTTGCGCAGGATGTGCTGCACGTGGATCTTGACCGTGCTTTCGGCAATGCCGAGCGTGCGGGCGATTTCCTTGTTGCTGGCGCCCAGGGTCAGCTCGCGCAGGATCTCCAGCTCGCGCGGCGACAGCGGTGGCAAGTCGGGCTCTGCCGCCGGCGCCGAAGATGCGGCAGTGGCCGCAGCACCTCCGCGCAACGCATTGAGCAGCTTGTGGCTCATCTCCGGGCTGACCACCGATTCGCCGCGCATCGTGCGCTGCAGCGCGGCCACCAGGTCCTCGCCGTCCATGGTCTTGAGCAGATAGCCCTGGGCCCCGTTGCGCAGCGCGGCGGCGAGGTCCTGCTCGTCTTCGCTGACGGTCAGCATCAGCACGCGCAGGGCCGGCAACTGCTCGCGCAGCGCCGGCAGCAAAGCCACGCCGCTGACGCCGGGCATGTGGTTGTCGAGCAGCATCACGTCGGGCTGCAGCTCCTGCGCGCGGCGCAAGGCATCGGCCGCATCCGCGGCCTCACCCACCACACGGATGCCGGGGTCCTGGCTCAGCAGTGCGATCAGGCCGCGGCGGAACAGCGTGTGGTCGTCAACGACCATGACCGAAATTGCTTGCATCAGACCGGGGCTCCTTCGGTACGCGAAGCTGGGGAATTCTCAGGGATGAACGCGCGCATCTGCTCGGGCAGCACCAGGCGCACCCGGGTACCGCCCTCGGGCGGCGTCTCTATGCTCAGGCGGGCGCCAATGCGGGCCGCCCGCTCGCGCATGATCTGCAGGCCCACATGGGTGCTGGCCGCTTCGGCGTCGGGCATCGCGAAACCACGGCCGTTGTCCTGCAGCTCGAAGCTCCAGCGCGGCAGCTGCTCCACGCGCAGGCTCACATGGTCGGCCTCCGCATGCTTGCGCACATTGGAGAGCGCTTCCTGGATGATGTGCAGCACCTGCACCTGCTGGTCGGGCGGCAGCGGCAGGCCGTCGCCGCCGAGGCTCAGGTGGGTGGACAGGCCGCTCTGGCGCTCGAACTTGGCCAGCGTGGTGCGCAGCGCATGCTCGATGTCCTCGTGGCCGGGCCGCGTGCGGAAATGCACCAACAGCTCGCGCACGTTGGCATAGCACTCGCGCACGCCGGTGTCGATCTCGTCGATCACGCGGTCCACCTCTTCACCGCGTTGCCGGGCCATGGCGCCGCGCAGCAGCTGGACCTGGATCTTCAGGAAGGCCAGCACCTGGGCGATGGAATCGTGCAGTTCCTGGGCCAGCAGGTTGCGCTCCTCGGAGACCGCCATCTCACGGTCGCGCGCGGCCAGCCGGGCGTTGTCCACCTGGGTGGCGAACTGGCCGACCAGGGCATCGAGCAGCTGGCGCTCTTCGTCGCCCAGCCGATGCTCGCCGTAATGGAACAGCTCGACCTCACCGATCTGGCGCGTGCCAGCCCGCATCGGGATGGCGATCACCGTCTGGTAGCCCGCCGCCTCGCAGTGCCCCAACTTGGGCTGGCCCACCGAATGGATGGGAATCACGCGCGGCCCATCCGCTGGCGCCCCGGCCACACCGCAGGCGCATTCGCCGTGGCGCAGGCAGCGTTCGGCATCGATCATGGCCTGCGGCAGGCAGCTCTGGCCGAGCAGCAGCCAGCGCTCACCGTCCTGCGCTGCCAGCCGCACCGCGCTGGCATCGGCACGCGCAATGCGGGCCAGCTGGACCGCAAAGCTCTGGGCCAGCGATTCCAGGCTGGCCTCGCCCTCGCGGCTGCCCATCTGGGCCACGTCGTAGAGGGCTTGCAGCCTTTCGTTCTGGCGCGCCAGGTGGGCGGTCTTGTCCTTGACCTTGCCTTCGAGGCCTTCGTAGGCCTGCTGCAAAGCCTGCGCCATCTGGTTGAAGCCGGAGGCCAGGCGGCTGAACTCATCCACCGAGGCCGCCTCGTCGACGCGCGCGCCGAGCTGGCCGGCCGCCATGCGCTGCAGGCCGTCACGCAGGCGCTGCAGCGGCTGGATGATCCAGACGTAGGTGCCGGAAACAAAGACCACCGAGGCCGCCACCACCAGCACCACGAGGCCGAAGCACAGGCCGCCGAGGATGGCAGTGCGCGCAGCGATCGTGTGCTCGACGGCACCGACCAGGGCGTCGATGCGGGCCACGAAAGCATCGGTCTGATCGCGCAGTTGAGGAGCCGGCGTAGCGCTCAGCAGCGAGCCGCGCAGCGCCGGCCAGGCTTGCTCCACCTCAATGAGCCGGCTGGCGCAATCCTCGGTGTCGGGCAGGAACAGCGGCCGCTGCGGATCGCCCTGGCGCAGGCGCTCCAGCATCACGCCGAAGTCCCGCAGGTCCCGCGATAGCGAGGCCTGGTCACCGGCCCCATGGGCCAGGGTCATGCGGTAGCTGAGCATGCGCATGCGGCCCGCTTCGTTGATCGCACCGGCGCCGCCCTCCAGCTGCCAGGACACCCACAGGGTGAAGGCGATGGAAGCCAGGGCCACGACCAGGAAGCTGGTCTGTATCAGGGCCAGCTTGCCGACCAGGCTGCGCGTGCGGTGGAACATGATGGCCCGCACCATAGCGGGCCATCCTGCTTCAGGCCTTGACGGCCATCAAGTCCGCCATGTTCGCGCGGGGAATCAGGGCGCCCCGATGCTGGATCACCCGCGCCGCCAGCCGGTTGGCGAACAGCGCGGAATCGAGCGCCGTGGCGCCCGCGAGGCGGCGCGACAAATAGCCGGCCGCGAAGGAATCGCCGGCGGCCGTGGTGTCCACGACCCGGGCCACCTTCTCGGTGGCCGCCTCCTGCCACACGCCGCCCGCCGCCCGCACCAGGGTCGGGGCAGCGCCGCGCTTGATCAGGAGCTCCGGCACCGGCAGGGCCTGGGCGGCTGCGACGCCGGCCTCCAGCGTGGGCAGGCCCAGCAACGCCTGGTGGTCGTCGGCCGTGATCAAGGCCAGGTTGGCCAGCTCGAAGGCTTGCATGAAGGCGCGCCGCGCGTCCTGCACGTCGGGCCACAGGCGCGGCCGGTAGTTGTTGTCGAACACCACCAGGGCGCCGCGCTCCCGCAGGCGCCGCATCAGGCCGAACAGGCGCTCGCGCCCGGCCGGCGGCAGGATGGCCAGGCTGATACCGCTCAGGTAGAAGGCGTCCCACTCGTCGGCCCGCGCCTCCAGCGGCGTGCTGGTGGCCTCGAAGTAGGCCTTGGCCGCACTGGTGTCGCGCCAGTAGCTGAAGCTGCGCTCGCCCTGCGGGTCGACCTCGATCAGGTAAAGCCCCGGCATGCGGCCGGCGATGCGGCGCACCAGGCTCACGTCGATGCCCTCCTCGACCCAGCGCTGCATCAGGCCGGTGCTCAGGCTGTCTTCGCCCAGGCCGGTGGCATAGAGCACCTGCAGGCCGGCGGCTGCGCCGCAGCGCGAGAGGTAGACCGCCGTGTTCAAGGTGTCGCCTCCAAAACCCTGCTGCATCACTCCAAAGGCCTGACCCTGCAACTCCAGCATGCATTCGCCGACCAGGGCGATTTTCTTGACCGTCATGACGCCATTCTCAAATTCGAAACGATGTTCCAAATATGCCACAGACCCGGGATAGCACCACCCGGGACCACCCTGAGCCGGCCATCGTTGTCCGGCCCGGGACGCCCAAGGCGGCCGCCAGCGTAGAGAATCGGACCATGCCGCTCTCGCTCCATATCGACACCCTGTTGCTGGTCTATCTGATGGTGGCGGTGCTGATGCTGGGGGTGCTGGTGGGCGGCGCCTGGCAGGCGCGCGGCCAGCATGGCCTGTGGTTCTGGGCCGGCGCCTTTGCGGCGGTGGCCCTGGCGCAATCGGTACGCGAACTGGCCGTGGTCGGGCATGGGCCGCTGCCGCTGTACACGCTGGGCCACATAGGCGGCGTGCTGTCGGCCGGCCTCGTGCTGCTGGGCGTGCGATCCTTCCTTGGGCTGCGCCTGCACTGGCCGGCCGTCTGCGTCGCGATGGCCGCCATGGCAGCCCTCTCGCTGACCGTGGTGAGCCTCGGCCAGCCGCTGGGCGTATCACTGAGCCTTTCGCTGCTGGGCGCCGGCGTGTTGCGCGCACTGGCACTGTGGCCGCTGCTGCGCGCGCTGAAGGCCGAGCCCAGCTTTCCGCTCTCGCTGATGGCCTCGGACCAGGCGCTGTCGGTGCTGGTGCATTTCGCCCGCGCCTGGATGGTGATGCCGAACCCGGGCGCTACGGCGGCCCAGACCGAGCAGGCCAATGCGCTGTGGCTGCTCGCCTTCATCGCCCTCTTGCTGACCCAGGGCTTTGCCCTGCTGCTCCTGATCAACGAGCGGCTGCAGCAAAAGATCCTGGCCCTGGTCG
This sequence comes from Pelomonas sp. V22, assembly GCF_030014915.1. Lineage (GTDB taxonomy): Bacteria > Pseudomonadota > Gammaproteobacteria > Burkholderiales > Burkholderiaceae_C > JAUASW01. The sequence continues at coordinate 260,831 of NZ_JAGIXS010000003.1, read as the reverse complement.
AGATTGACCCGCTGACCGGCCTGCTGAACCGCCGCGGCCTGGACCAGCGTCTGGTCGGCCTGCACCAGCGCGCCGCCACGGCACAGCGGCCGCTGCAGCTGGCCGCCGCCATGCTGGACCTGGACCATTTCAAGCAGATCAACGACCGACACGGCCATGCCGTGGGCGACCAGGTGCTGGTCGAGCTGGGCCGGCGGCTGCGCCAGCAGGTCCGGCCCAACGACCTGGCGGTGCGCCTCGGTGGCGAGGAGTTCGCCGTGCTGTGGTTCGACGTGGGGCCCGACTCGGCCATGGGCATGGCCGAGCGGCTGCGCCAGTCCATCGAGCAGCAGCCCTTTGCCACCGATGCCGGGCCGCTGAACGTCGACGCCAGCGTGGGCGTGGCCAGCCAGGCCGCGGCGGGCGAGCCGCTGGAGACCTTGCTGAGGCGCGCCGATGCCGCGCTGTACGAGGCCAAGCGGGCAGGCCGCCATCGGGTGGTGAGCGCCACCTAAGATCCGGCCCATGAGCGGACTCAAGACCACCCTTTTCACGCTGTCCAACGCCCAGGTCGCCATCGAGGCGGTGGCCACCATCGCCTTCGCGCTCTCGGGCCTGCTGGAAGCGGCGCGCAAGCGGCTGGATGCCGTGGGCGTCTGCGTGGTGGCAGGTCTTGCCGCCTTTGGCGGCGGCACGCTGCGCGATGTGCTGCTGGACCGCCGGCCCTTCTTCTGGGTTGAGCATGCGCTGTGGCTGTGGGCCCTGCTGGCCCTGTGCGTGGGCGCCATGCTGTTCATGCGGGCCCGGCATTTCGCCGTCACCGAGCGTGCGATGCAATGGCCCGATGCGCTGGGCCTCGGCCTCTTCACCGCGGGCGGCACGCAGATCGCGCTGGACATGCAGCAGCCCGCCATCGTGGCCGTGCTGATGGGAACGGTCACAGCCGTGTTCGGTGGCGTGCTGCGCGACATCGTCTGCAACGAAATCCCGGCGGCCTTCCGCGACCACCGGCCCTATGCGATCTGTTCGTTCGCCGGCGCCTGGGTCACGGTGGCGGCGCAGCAGCTGGAGCTGAGCCACTGGCTTGGCCTGGTGCTCGCCGCCGGCACGGCCACGCTCCTGCGCGCCGCCGCGCTGTGGACCGGCTTCACGCTGCCGAGCTGGCAGCCCGGAGGTGCGGAGCGATGAAGCACCATCACTGGCGTCTGCTCTTCGTCGTCCTGCTCGTCATCGTCGCCTGGCTGGCCCTCACGCCACAGCCGCCACGCGAGCTCACGACCGGCTGGGACAAGAGCAACCACTTCCTCGCCTTCTCCACCCTGATGATCTGCGGCCGCCTCGGCTGGTCCAGGCACTGGCTGTGGCTGTTCGCCGGGCTGCTGGCCTATGGCGGCGCCATCGAGCTCGCACAAAGCCAGGTACCGGGCCGCGATGGCGAGTGGGCCGACCTGCTGGCCGATGCCATCGGCCTCGCCATTGGCCAATTGCTGTCAATGCTGGCGCTGCGCCTCTTCAAAGCAGCCTGAGCACGCCCACGCTCAGCACCGGGAAGCACAGCAAGGCCAGGATGCGCAGGAAGTCCGAGACCAGGAAGGGCATCACGCCCTTGTAGGTCTCGTTCATGGGCACGTCCTTGGCCATGCCGTTCACCACGTAGACGTTGAGCCCCACCGGCGGCGCCAGCATGCCCACGCCCACCGTCATCAGCACGAGAATGCCGAACCAGATCGCCTTCGCCTCAGGCGCCAGGCCCCAGAGGTCCAGGCTCATCACGGTCGGGAAGATCACCGGGATGGTCAAGAGCAGCATCGAGAGCTCGTCCATCACGCAGCCGAGCAGCACGTAGAACGCAAGGATCAGGGCCACGATCAGGAGTGGCGCCACCTGCAGCTGGCCCACCCAGGCGGCCAGCTGCGTGGGCATCTGTGTGAGCGCCAGGGCCGAGTTCATCATGTCGGCGCCGAGGAAGATCATGAAGACCATGGCCGCGGTCTCGGCCGTGCCGAGAAAGCTGCGCTTGATGCCGGCCATGCCCAGCTCGCCGCCGAGCAGGCCGGTGGCGAAGGTGCCGATGGCGCCGACCGCGGCGCCTTCGGTCGGCGAGAACAGGCCACCATAGATGCCGCCGAACACCAGCACAAAGATCGCCACCAGCGGCCATACGCCCTGCAAGGCGCGCCAGCGCTTCGGCCAGGCCACGCGCTCGCTGGGCTGGGCCAGCTCGGGCCGCAGCCGGCAGTAGAGCGCGATCACGACCAGGTAGCCGGCCGTGGCGATCAGGCCCGGGATGAAGGCCGCCGCGAACAGCTTGGCGATGTTCTGCTCGGTCAGGATGGCGTAGACAACCAGGGGCACGGACGGCGGGATCAGGATGCCCAGCGTGCCGCCGGTGGCCAGCACCGCCGTGGACAAACGCCCGTGATAGCCGCCACGCTTCATCTCGCCATAGGCCACTTGCGTGATGGTGGCGCAGGTGGCCACCGAGGAGCCGCAGACCGCGCCGAAGGCCGCCGAGGCGAGGATGGCCGCCATCGCGAGGCCACCACGCCGGTGACCCACGAAGGCCGCCGCTGCCTTGAACAATGCGCGGCTCAGGCCGCCCTGCGTGGCGAACTGGCCCATCAAGAGGAACAGCGGGATCACCGACAGGTCGTAGACCGAGAGCCGTGCCACGGCCGAGCCCTTCAGCAGGTTCAGCATCGCCATGTCATTGGTCATCAACCAATAGCCGGCCGCGCCCGGGATGAACATGGCGGCCGCGATGGGCACGCGCAGCACCATCAAGAGCAGCATGGCGGCGAAGATCCACAGGCCGATGCTGGTGCCGGTCATGCTTCAGGTTCCCAACCGCAGGCCTGCGCCAGCGCCACCACCGCACTCAATGCCAGCCCAGGTGCGAGCGTGGCATAGCTGAGCCACTGCGGCAGGCCGAGGATCATCGTGGTCTCGCCGGCCTCGCGCACCGCCAGCGCACCGACGCCGGCACGCCAGGCCAGCAGGCCCACCATCAGCGCCAGCAGCAGGGCACCGAAGGCATCGAGCCCGCGGTTCAAACGGGCCGGTGCCTTCTGGGTGAAGAAGTCGACGATGATGTTGGCGCGCTGCAGCTGGCACCAGGGCAGGCACAGGGCGATGCACAGCGCGATGCCGAACTGGCTCAGCTCCACGTCACCGGGGATGGGCCGCCCGGCCTGGCGGCCAACGATGCTCACCACGGTCAGCAGTGCCACGGCACAGGCCGCGCCGCAGCCGGCCAGCGCGCTCCAGAGCGCCAGGCGCCTGAGCCAACTCACCTCCCACTCACTTCTTGTATTTGGCCAGCAAGGCCTGCGCGTCCTGCAGCATCTGTTTGCCGGGCAGGCCGCGCTTGTCCATGTCCGCCACCCAGTCGTCATAGAGCGGATGGCTGGCCTTGATCCAGAGGTCCACCTCGGCGGCCGGCACCATGTAGAACACATTGCCCCGGTCCACCGCCGGCTTGCGGCCCACGGCCTGGCTTTCGTCCCAGACCTTGCCGGCCTGCTGCGACAGGCCGGCGCCGGAGTTGCGGTCGAGCACTGCCTTCAGCTCGGGACTCAGGCTGTCGTACTTCGCCTGGTTCATGGCGAGGATGAAGACCGCGCTGTACAGCGCCGGGCGGCTGTGGTCGGTCTCGGTGTGGTACTTGACCATCTCATGCAGCTTGACCGAGGGGATCACCTCCCAGGGCAGGGCAAAGCCATCGATCGTGCCCTTGCTCACCGCATCGGCCACGGCCGGCAGCGGCATGCCCACCGGCGTGGCGCCCAGCGAGGCCAGCAGCTTGTTGGTCTGGCGGGTCGGGGCGCGCAGCTTCAGGCCCTTCAGGTCGGCCATGCTCTTGATCTGCTTGTCGCGGGTGTGCAGGTAGCCCTCGTCGTGGGTGCTGAACATCAGCGGCTTGATGCCGGGGAACTCCTTGCTGGCGTACTTGCCATAGAAGTCCCAGGCGGCGCGGGCGGCGGCCTCGGCCGAGTTGGTCATGAAGGGCAGCTCGAACACCTCCATGATGGGGAAGCGGCCGGCCGTGTAGCCGGGCAGCGTGAAGACGATGTCGACCACGCCGTCCTTGGCCTGGTCGATCAGTTGGGCCGGCGAGCCGCCGAGCTGCATGGCCGGGAAGATCTGGCACTTGAGCTTGTTGGCGGAATCGGCCGCGATCTTGTCGCACCAGGGCTGCAGGATCTTGGTCGGCGGCATCGCGCCGGGGGGCCAGAAGTGATGGACCTTGAGCGTCACCTCCTGGGCCAGGCCCAGCGGCGCGGCCAGGGCCAGCAGCAGGCCGGCCAGCGATTTCCGGTACAGATTCATCGCATGTCTCCATCTTGTCGGTCAGACCATGCCGCATGGTAGGCGTGCCCCCGGGGGGTGGCACTGGCGTTTGCCCTTGCGGCCTGCGCCCATGTCGTCCGTCACCGACATGGGCCGCTGCTATCCTGCCGGCCGCAGGTTCGCCCACCCCGCGCGGACTGTGGAGTCAGACCCATGAAGATGCCGCCCTTGCTCGCCGCCCTTGCCCTGCTGATCTGCCTACCCGCCCAGATTCAGGTCCAGGCCCAGGTCCGGGCTCAGGTGCAGCCGCACGCCAAGCCGGCCGTCATCGCCCTGGTGGCCGCCGTGGGCAACAAGCTCAGCTATGTGCGCCAGCGCGCCAGCACCGGCAGCCACATCGAGCCCTTCAGCCGCAGCAGCGTGAGCCTCAATACCCAGGCGCTGAACATCGCCGTGCTGCGCGGCCTGGACAAGGCGCTGGAGCTGGACGAGCCCGGCTCGCAGCGCGTCTTCCTGAGCTGGACCGCGCCGGCCGAGGTCGACACGGCCATAGAGAAAAGCTACGGCGCCAAGCGAGACGAAATCCTGCTGGAGGCCTTGCGCGAGCACCTGCGCCAGATGCCGCAGCGCGAGAGCTGGGACCGCATCGAGGCGGTGCTGCCGCGCTATGCCCACCTGAGCCGCGCCGGCATGGCCGGCAAGCTGGGCGGCATGGGCATCTATGTACAGCCGCTGCAGGCCGGTTCGGTCGAGTTCGACGAGAACGGCGAGGTCAGCAGCAGCACGACCAATGACGGCCAGCACAAGACCGTCAACCCACGGACCGGCGAGACGGCCAAGGAATCGACCTTCGTGGCGCCCTACTTCTACTTCGACCGCGTGACGCTGGACGCGAAGACCCTGGCCGTGCTGTCGCGCAAGCCGCAGTACGACAACATCAAGTACAGCGACCCCGACTCCACCGCCCTCGACGTGAGCCAGCAGGTGCCGATCAAGGGCATGCTGGAGCGCTTGCTGACACTGGCCGAGCGCTCGGCCTACCAGTCGGTGCGCGGCAAGAGCGAGGTGGAGGTGGGGCCGGCGCGCGCCATCACGCCGTCAGCTTCGGCGCCACGCTGAGAAATAAATGGACAATGCCCGCCGACGGCGCGGAACTAATTCGCCGTCAAAACACAAAACAACAGCTCAACAGCAAGGAGGATCCTCAATGAACAAACGTCTCTGTCTGATTGCCGTCACCGCTGCCAGCCTGCTGGCCCCGGCCTGGGCCCAGCGCGTGCAAGCCGAGGCGCCCACCACGGTCGCCCTGATGGCCGCCGTCGGCGATCAATTCACCTTTGTGCGCCAGAAGCAGAGCACCGGCAGCAACCTGGAGCCCTTCTCGCGCCAGACCATGCAATTGCAGACGCAGCAGCTCAACTACGCCGTGCTGCGCGGCCTGGATCGGGCCATCGAGCTGGAAGAGCCACAGGCCCGCCGCGTTCTCTTGAGCTGGACCGCGCCGGCCAACGTCAAGGCCGCCATGGAAAAGGCCTATGTCAATGACCGCAACGAGGTGCTGCTGGACGCCTTGCGCAAGCACCTGGCGAGCATGCCCGAGCGCAAGCAGTGGGACCGCATCGAGGCCATCGTGCCGCACTTCTCCTTCCGGGGTGTCAAGGGCATGGGCACCAAGCTCAGCGGCATCGGCGTCTATGTGCAGCCGCTGCAATCCATGTCGGTCGACATCAACGGCGAGGGCGACGTCGAGTCCAGCGAACGCAACGGCAGCTACTTCACCGTCGACCCGAACACCGGCGAGAAGTCGAACTACTCGACCTACGTGGCACCCTACTTCTACTTCGACCGCGTGACACTGGACGCCCAAACGCTGAAGGTGCTGTCGCGCAAGCCGCAGATGGACAGCATCAAGTACCACGACCCGATGTCGACCGCCGTGGACGTGGCCCGCCAGCTGTCGAGCGCCCAGATGATCGACAAGCTGCTGGACCTGGCCGAGAAGTCCGCCTACCGTTCGGTGCGCGGCTCGGTGGAGGTCAGCGCGCCCAAGGCGATCGACACCCCGCCGGCCAAGCCGCAGCCCTGAGGCCTCAGGCCAGCGCCGGCAGCAAGCGGCCGGCGCAATCACCAAAGCCTATGCGCCGTGCGCCTGCGCGCTCCGCATGGGCGCGCAGGATGACGGTGTCGCCGTCCTGGATGAAGGTGCGGCTCTCGCCGTTCGGCAGATTGAAGGCCTGCTTGCCGCCCTGGGTCAGTTCCAGCAGCGAGCCGGCCTCCTCGGGCAGCGGGCCACTCTGCGTGCCCGTGCCCAGCAGGTCACCCGGATTCAGATTGCAGCCATTGCTGGCGTGGTGCGTGAGCATCTGCGCCAGCGTCCAGTAGGCATGGCGGAAGTTGGAGCGCACCAGGCGCACCGGGGCCAGGTCTTGCTCGCGCATGGCGGCGGTCTGCAGCCAGACCTCCAGCTCGATGTCGAGGCTGCCCTGCTGGCGGTTCGCTTCGCTGTCCAGATAGGGCAGCGGCGCAGGGTCGCCGGCCGGCCGCTCGAAGCCGCAGCGGAACGGCGCCAGCGCCTCCATGGTGACGATCCAGGGCGAGATCGTGCTGCCGAAATTCTTCGCGAGGAAAGGCCCGAGCGGCTGATATTCCCAGGGCTGGATGTCTCGCGCCGACCAGTCATTCAGGAGGCACAGGCCGAACAGATGGTCCTCGGCGTCCTGCATGGCGATGGGCTCGCCGAGTGCATTGCCGGGGCCGACAAAGAGGCCCAGTTCCAGTTCGTAGTCGATGCGCTGGCTGGCGCCGAACACCGGCGTTTCAGCCGAGGGCGGCTTGAGCTGGCCGCGCGGGCGGCGCAGCGGCGTGCCGCTCGACACGATGGACGAGCTGCGGCCGTGATAGCCGATGGGCACCCACTTGTAGTTGGGCAGCAGCGGGTTGTCCGGGCGGAACAGCTTGCCCACCGTCACCGCATGGTGGATGCCGGTGTAGAAGTCCGTGTAGTCGTTGATGCGGCAAGGCAGCTGCATCTCGGCGTCGGCTTGCTGCAGGAGCGCGCCGCGCAGCGCGGCCTCCTGCTTGGAGCCGGCCAGCAGCGCCTCGAACAAGGCATGGCGCAGGGCCAGGCGGGCGACAGGCGGCTGGGCCATGAAGGCATTCAAGTCGCCTTGCGCCAGCGGCTGCAAGAGCACCTGCACGGCCGTGCTCCAGCGGCCACGCTCGGCCGCCAGCTTCAGGTCGAGGATCTGGTCGCCGATGGCAACGCCGATGCGCACGTCTTCATCGGAACCGGCGCGGCGGAAGGCACCGAACGGCAGGTTCTGGATGGGGAAGTCGCCAGTTGCCTCGTTGGCGCTGCTGACCCAGCTCTGAGCGGCCGGGTCATGGGTGTGGTCGGTCGTGCTCATCAGGCTTGCTGGTCGGGAGAGAAGTGGTCGGCGAGGCCCTGCCAGCAGTTGGCGTAGCTGGCTTCCAGCGTGCCGCCTTGCAGGGCATGGGCGGTGGGCAGCAGGCGCCAGCGGGTCTCGAACATGAAGGCCAGCGTGTGGTCCAGCTTGTGCGGCGCCAGGTCCGAGTTCGAGGCCTTGTCAAAGGCCTCGGTGTCGGGGCCATGCGGCACGAAGGCGTTGTGCAGGCTGGCGCCGCCGGGCTTGAAGCCCTCGGGCTTGGCGTCGTACTGGCCCAGCACGAGGCCCATGAACTCGCTCATCACATTGCGGTGGTACCAGGGCGGACGGAAGCTGTTCTCGGCCACCATCCAGCGCGGCGGGAAGATCACGAAGTCCACATTGGCCCAGCCCGGCGTGTCGGAGGGCGAGGTCAGCACGGTGAAGATGCTGGGGTCCGGATGGTCGAAGCTGATCGAGCCAATCGTCATGAAGTGTGCCGTGTCGTACTTCAGCGGCGTCAGGTTGCCATGCCAGGCCACGACGTTGAAAGGCGTGTGGGCCTGGGTGGCGCGCCAGAGCTGGCCGCCGTATTTCTTGACGATCTCGTAGGCACCGGGCTCGTCCTCGTACCAAGCCACCGGAGCCTTGAAGTCGCGCGCGTTCGCAAGGCCGTTCGAGCCGATGGGGCCCAGCTCCGGCAGGCGGAAGGCGGCACCGTAGTTCTCGCAGACATAGCCGCGCGACGGGCCATCCACCGCCACCTTGAACGCGAGGCCGCGCGGAATCAGCGCGATCTCGCCGGGCCTGACCTGCAGGCGGCCAAGTTCGGTGGTGATCAGGAGCTCGCCCTGCTGCGGAACGATCAGCATCTCGCCGTCGGCGTTGACGAAGGCGCGGCGCTCCATCGAGCGGCCGGCCAGGTAGAGGTGGGCGGCCATGCCGTTCTGGGCGTCGGGGTCGCCGTTCAGGCACAGGGTGCGCAGGCCGTCGATGAAGTCACCGGCCTTTTCCGGCATCTCGGGCGGCGCCCAGCGCAGCGGGTCCGGCGGCGCGACCTCGCCTTCTGCGGCACCGGTCTTCAGGAGCTCATGGGCCAGCGGCGCGTAGCCGCCCACCACCACCGAGGGCTGGCGGCGGTACATCCAGGTGCGGCGGTTGTCCACGCGCGGCGCCGTGAAGGCGGCACCCGAGAGCAGCTCGGCATAAAGGCCGTGGGCCACGCGCTGCGGGCTGTTCTGGCCCTGCGGCAGGCTGCCGGGATGGGCTTCGGTGGCGAACTGGTTGCCGAAGCCGATTTGGTAGTCGAGTGTGGTCATGGCTCAGATGAAAGGGTGTTGCTGCGGGCGAGTTCCAGGGCTTCCGTCAGCACGGCACGATCACCGACGTGGTTGGCAAGGATCAGCACCAGCTTGGCCAGCAGCAGGTCGGCCTGCTCGTCGCTGAGGTCACGCTGAGCGTTGATCAATTCCTCGTAGAAGCCGTCGGGCTCGGGGATGTTGGGACTGCGGTTCAGGGTCATGCTGGAGGCCCTCCAAGGGCGCGCTGCAGCGCGGCCTGTACGGCCGCCGCATCGAAGCGGCGCCAGCGTGCGGCCACATGCTGGTCCGGGCGTATCAGGTAGACGGTGCCAGGTCTTGCGTCGTAGCGCTGGGCCAGCAGGCCGCGCTCGTCGATCAGGTCACGGCCGACTTCGAGCACGCACAGGCCCGGCACCGCGGGCGCGTTGGTGCCGAAGCTCAAGAGCGTGAAGCCATCCCCCAGCAACGGCAGCAGCCAGGCGGGCTGGCCATCAACCAACACAGGCGCGTCGACGCAGGCTGTGCCCGGTTTCATGCGGCCTTCGAAGGCCTCTGCATCCGGCGTGTTCAGGGGTGACTGCAGATAGGGCGTGGGTGTCGAGAGCCGGCCGCTGTTGACCAGCGGCCGCGCAAAGGCCTCGGTGCGAGCCAGCTCCAGCACCGCATTGCGCAGGCGCAGCGACGCGCGGCTCTTGGGCGTGATGAAGTCGGTGGAGCGCGTGGAGTTCAGGAGGTTGTCGTCGGCCGCCACCGAGCGCTCGGCGTGGTAGCTGTCGAGCAGGGACTCTGCCGTCTGGCCAGCGACCACGGCCGCCAGTTTCCAGGCCAGGTTGTCGGCATCCTGCACGCCGGTGTTGGCGCCGCGCGCGCCAAAGGGCGAGACCTGGTGGGCCGAGTCGCCGGCGAACAGCACGCGGCCGTGGCGCAGTCGGTCCATGCGTCGGCAAGCGAACTGGTAGACCGAGACCCATTCCAGCTCGAAGCGCGCCTCGGGGCCCAGCATGGCCTGGATGCGCGGGATCACGCGCTCGGGCTTCTTCTCTTCGACCGGGTCCGCGTCCCAGCCAAGCTGGAAGTCGATGCGCCAGACCTTGTCGGCCTGCTTGTGCAGGAGCACGGACTGGCCGCGATGGAACGGAGGGTCGAACCAGAACCAGCGCTCGGTGGGAAACTCCGCCTGCATGACGACATCGGCAATCAGGAAACGATCCTGGAAGGCCTGGCCTCTGAACTCCAGGCCCAGCATCTTGCGCGTGTCGCTGTTGGCCCCATCGCAGGCCACGACCCAGTCGGCCTGCATCGTGAATTCACCATCGGGCGTCTGCACCCGCAGCGTCGCGAACTCGGTGCCCTGCTCCAGCGCCAGCAACTGGTGCTTCCAGCGCAGCTCGATCAGCGGCTGCTGCATGCAGGCGGCGACCAGGTGCTCCTCGATGTAGTACTGCTGCAGGTTGATCATGGCCGGCAGCTCGTGGTCGGCCTCAGGCAGCAGGTCGAACTGGTAGGCCAGCGCGTCGCCGAAGAAGACCTTGCCGACCTGCCAGCGCACGCCCTGCTCCAGCAATCGTGGCGCCACGCCCAGGCGGTGCCAGACCTCCAGCGTGCGCTTGGCATAGCAGACGGCGCGCGAGCCGATCGACACGCTGTTGTTGTCGTCCAGCAGCACGACATGCAGGCCCCGCGAGGCGCAGTCGAGCGCCAGCGTCAGGCCCACCGGGCCGGCACCGATGATGACCACCGGATGGCGGCGCAGCTCACCCGCTGCCTGCTCCTCGCTCTGGCGGTAGTCGAACTCGCGGTAGCTGTAGGTCGTCAGCATGGGCAAGCAAGCAGCAGCTCAGGCGCCTTCGAGGGCCTGCCACATGGCGATGTCGCGCTCGGCGGTCCAGATGCGCGGGTCCACGTGGCCGGTGGCCTCGTCGTAGGCACGGGTCACGTCGAAGGGCATGCAGTGCGCAAAGATCACCCACTGGCCGTACTTGGGCGCGAGGCGGTCAAAGGTTTCGCGATAGACCGCCTTCAGCTCGCGGCCGGCCGAGGCGCCGGCCTTCACGCTCTCATAGAGCTCGCTCACAAAAGCGCGCGTGCCGGCCAGGCCGGCCGCCACTTGCTCGGCGTTCTGCAGCGCGGGGCCGCGGCCGGGCACCAGCTTCTCGGGCTTCAGGGCGGCGAGGTTGTCCAGCGTCTGCGGCCAGTCCTGGAAGTAGGCATCGCCGGCATAGGGCGTGGCATCGAACTCGACCAGGTCGCCGGAGAACAGCACGCGGTCCTGCGGCAGCCAGACCACCGTGTCGCCCTTGGTGTGCCCTCGGCCCAGCTGCAGGATCTGCACCTCGAGCTTGCCGAGCCACAGCGTCATCTTTCCCGTGAAGCTGATGGTGGGCCAGGTCAGGCCCGGCGGCACCGATTCGACATTGCGGAACAGGCGCGGGAAGCGGCCGATCTCGCTGGCCTTGTCCTGCTCGCCGCGCTCCTTGATCAGGTCCAGCGTGTCTTCGCTGGCAATGATGTGCTCGGGCTTGTAGGCCGAGGCCCCCAGCACGCGCACCGCGTGGTAGTGGCTCAAGAGCACGTACTTGATCGGCTTGTCGGTCACCTCGCGGATGCGGCGGATCACGTCCTCTGCCATCACCGGCGTGGCCTGCGTGTCGATCACCATCACCGCGTCGTCGCCGACGACGATGCCGGTGTTGGGGTCGCCCTCGGCCGTGTAGGCCCAGGCATGGTCGGAGAGCTGGTCGAAGCTGACCTTTTTCTCGTCCAGGTCGGCGTGGGAGGCGAAGGTCTTTTGCGAGCTCATGGCGGATGTCCGGCGGACCTGTGGGTTGGGAAGCGGATTTAACCAAAAGCAAATTGATTCGTCTATAACAAATTTTTCTTGCGAGAATTCTTGGCCGCCGGATAGGTCTGATAGCCTCGCGCCCCATGATGGAAGACAGCAGCAGCGAACGCGCACCGCGCGGCATCCAGAGCATCGAGGTCGGCGGGCAATTGCTGATCGCCCTGGCCAACCAGGGCCGCCCGATGGCACTGAAGGACCTGGCCCGCGAGGCTGGCATGGCGCCGGCCAAGGCCCATCCCTACCTGGTCAGCTTCATCAAGCTCGGTCTCGTCGAGCAGGAAGGCGGCCGCTATGGACTCGGCCCGCTGGCTCTGCAGCTGGGCCTGATCTCGCTGCAGCAGTACGACCCGGTGCGCCTGGCCACGCCGCGCATCGAGGAACTGGCGCTCGCGCTGGGCCACACGGTGGCCATCGCGGTCTGGGGCAATCGCGGGCCCACGATCGTGCGCGTGGCCGAGGCGCCAAGCCCGGTCCACATCAGCATGCGCCATGGCACGGTGATGAGCCTCACCGGCACCGCCTCGGGCCGCTTGTTCGCCGCCCACCTGCCGCGCGAGCGCGTACTGGCGGCACTGGCCATGGAAGCCGGCGCTGAGGGCAAGCCGACAGCCAAGCTGGACAAGGCCTTCGAGACCCTGCTGGCCGACGTGCGCGAGCAGGGCATGGCCAGCTCCCGCGATGGCGTGGTGCCCGGTGTCAGCGCGCTCGCCGCACCGGTGTTCGACGACCAGGGCCGTATCGTGCTGAGCCTGACCGCCATCGGCCCCAGCGCCGCCGTGGACCTGGACGCTCAAGGCCCAGTGGCCCAGCGCCTGCAGGAAGCGGGCCGGGATATCTCCCGTCAGCTGGGCTGGCGCTGATCTACACTGCGCCGCCTAACTTTCATCTACCCTGCCTTGGCAGAACTGCTGCGCCGGGATGCGATTCGACAACGACAAGCGCCAGACCCGAACCGCCCCGCTGCGCTGGAGCCTGGTGCTGGCCCTGCATGCCGGGTTGATCTGGCTGGGCGCCGGACTCCTGAAGCCAGCCGCCGCACCCACGCCCCCGCAGCGACTGACCAGCGTTCGCCTGATCAACAGCCCGGCGCTCAAGCCGGCGGCGCAGGCACAAACCCGAACTGCCCCGCGCGCCGCAACACGCTCCGTCCTGCCGCCCACCGCATCCCTCCCACCCGCCGGGCAGCAGGCGCCCGCACCAGCCACCACCGTGGCCGAGGCCACGCCCGAGCCAACAGCCATGGCCACCGCCGCCTCGGGCGCCGCCGGCGCCCTGGCTCTGGATGCCGGCACGATCTCGCGCGCCATCCGCAGCGCCCAGGCGGGCTCCGTGGGCACACAAGCTCGCAGCCTGGGTCGCGAAGACCAACTGCGCTCGCCAACGCCGGATCAGATGGTCGAGGCGATCAAGAAGACCAAGCGGCGTGACTGCCGCACGGCCTATGCTGCCGCCGGCTTGCTGGCCATCATTCCGCTGGCGGTCAGCGCCGTGACCGACACCGGCTGCACCTGGAACTGAAAGAAAGCAAAACGGGCCCCGCAGGACCCGTTCGATGCACCGGCCAGCACTGGCTGGCGCCGGCTTGATCAACTCACACCAGCTGCAGCCCCTGCTCGGTCGGCAGCATGTAGGCATAGAGCGAGCGAGCCGGCTCGCCGCGTGCAGCGCTGCCGCCGATGCGGTCGATCTCGGCGCGGGCATGCTCCAGTTCCAGGATCATCAGCACGGCCGGCGCGCGCACGCGCTCGTTGAAGCGGGTCTCGGCCGCCACCTTGAAACCGAGCATGCGGCGGTAGAAAGCCACATGGCGCGGATTGACCTCGATCACCAGCAGCTCGGCGTTGCGGCGGCGATGGGCGTAGACATAGGCAGTCTGGAACAGCCGGGCCAGCGCATCCTTGGGCGGCTGCTCCAGCTCTTCCATGGCCAGGCGGGTGAATTCACAGATGCGGCGGCCGCTGCAGCGCAGCTCGTCCAGTTCGGGCCCGAACACCTCGTCGGCGCCAAGTCCATTGGGTCCGTCAAAGCGCACGCTCAGCGTGCCCGACATGGTGTCGGCCAGACCCAGGCTGAACGTGGTCAGCTCGTCGGGCCTCGGCGCCATGCCCTTGGTCAGGTAGCCACGCTGCGCGTAGCGGCGCTGCAGCAGCTCGATGCTGCGCAGGCATTCGTCAGCGTTGTTGACCAAGTTGCTGTTGAGGGGCGCGACCTGCAAGGTGAGCGAGGGATCGATCTGGATATCGGTGATGGAATTCATTGGCGGGCACCCCAACTCGGTTGGCTGCGGGCCAGTCTAAGGGAGGCAGATGACAGTCCGGCAATGAACCCGGGCTTGCATTCCGTTACATCCCTTACTGGCCTTTCGTGGCAGCGGACTCCCTGCATTGCAATTACTTCGGCGCGAGCCATGGAAGCTGTAACAAGCGATGGCGATATGGGCCTCGCCGCGCAAACATTGACTTGCATATTGGCGCCGGTTTGCATCATCCGGACAACAGAGCAAGCCCTCATAGCGGCACCGTCCGTTTGGCGAAAGCCGGTGCGCGGCGATGTTTCGTGGCCTGCTCGAAGGCCAGGCCCAGCGACAGCAGCTTCCATTCACTCCAGGCCGGCCCGACGAAGGACAGGCCCAGCGGCAGGCCCCGCACGAAGCCGGCCGGCACGGTCAGGTGCGGATAGCCGGCCACGGCGGCCGGCGTGGAGAAGCTGGCGCCATAGTGGTCGCTCGCCACCGGGTCGATCAGCCAGGCCAGGCCGCCGGTCGGCGCAATCAGGGCATCCAGGCGCTGGGCCTTCAAGGCCTTGTCCAGGCCCTCCTCGCGCGCACCCTTGGCGCAGGCGGCCAGCGCCTCGCGGTAGGCCGGCGTGGACAGGTCTCCGAGGGCCTGTGCCTTCTCGAACAGCTCCTGGCCGAACCAGGGCATTTCCTGCGAGCGGTGCGCGGCATTGAAGGCGATCACGTCGGCCAGGCTCTGGACCCGGTGGCCTGGCGCGAAAGTCTTGAGCCATTGGCCCAGGTCTTCCTTCAGCTCGTAGAGCAGCACCAGGGTTTCGGCGTCGCCATAGGCGGTGGCAGCCGGCAGGTCGGCGTTGTCGACGATTTCAGCGCCCAGCTCGCGCAGCTTGGCGATGGCCAGCTCGATGGCCGCATCGGCCTCGTCGAAACCGGTGAAGTAGTTGCGCGCCACGCCGAGGCGGGCGCCCTTGATCAGGCCGGCGTCGAGCTGGCCGGCCGCATCGGGTGCGGCCTGGGTCACGGCATCGGCGGCATCCGGGCCGCACATCGCGGCATACAACAGGGCCGCGTCGGCCACGGTGCGAGTCATGGGCCCGGCCGTGTCCTGGCTGTGAGCGATGGGGATGACGCCATCGCGGCTGATACGGCCCAGCGTGGGCTTGAGGCCCACCAGGCCGCAGATGGAGGCCGGTGAGACGATGGAACCGTCGGTCTCGGTGCCCACGCCCAGCGTCGCCAGGTCGGCGGCGATGGCCGCACCAGTGCCCGAGCTGGAGCCGCTGCAGCTGCGGTCCAGCGCATAGGGGTTGCGGGTCAGGCCGCCGCGCCCGCTCCAGCCGCTGACCGAGCGGGTCGAACGCATATTGGCCCATTCGCTCAGGTTGGTCTTGCCGAGGATCACGGCACCGGCGGCGCGCAGGCGCTGCACCAGATGGGCGTCGCGGGCCACACGCAGATCGGCAAGGGCCAGCGAGCCGGCCGTGGTGTGCATCCGATCGCCGGTGGCGATGTTGTCCTTCAAGAGCACCGGGATGCCATGCAGCGGGCCGCGCAGCTTGCCGGCACGGCGCTCGGCATCCAGCGCAAGGGCGATGGCGCGGGCTTCCGGGTTCAGCTCGATGACGCTGTTGAGCCGGGGGCCGGCCTTGTCGAGGGCAGCAATGCGGGACAGGTAGTCCTGCACCAGACGCTCGGCCGTCAGGCGGCCGGCGGCCATGGCCTGGGCTTGCGCGGCGGCAGTTCCCTCGGTCCGTGGGGCCGCGTGGCTGAGCGAAGGCAGGGCCAGGGCGGCGGCGGAACTGAGGAGCAGATGGCGGCGTTGCATACAGGGTGCCAGCATAGCCGGCCACTGCACGCTATCTGCCCAGGCCGGCAATAAATTCGCCGAGCAGGCCAAGGAAGCCCTCAGGGTCTTCCATGACACCCAAATGAGCGACAGCGGGCAGCACGGCCAGGCGGGATCGGGCAATCCGGCCGGCCATCGCCTCGGCCATGGCCGGCGTGGCGCCGGGGTCGCGGCCACCGGCGATCACCAGCGTCGGGCAGCGCAGAGCCGCCAGGCGGCCCAGGTAGTCCACTGCGCGCACAGCCTCGGCCGTGGCCACATAGGACGCCGCATCCTGGGCCAGCAAGGTCTCGCGCAGGCGCCCGCGCAAATCCGGATGAGACGCGTCATCACCAAGGTAGCGCTGCAACACCTGCTCGACCACTGCCACCATGCCGCCCGCCTGCACGGCGGCGATGCGCTGGCCCCAGGCGGCTTGCGCCTCGGCCGGGTAATGCGCCGTCGTGTGGGCAAGCACCAGGCCCTGGACCAGGTCGGGGCGTGCCAGCGCGAGGCCCTGGCCCACCATGCCACCGAGGCTCAAGCCAACGAAGACCACCGGCCCGCGCCCCCATTCCTCGATCAGCCGCACCGCATCCGCCACCAGTTGATCGAGCGAACAGGGGCCAGCCGGGCGCGCCGAGCGGCCATGGCCGCGCTGGTCGTAGCGCAGGGTCGGATGGCCTTGCGCCGCGAAATGCGCCGCCGCCTGATCCCACAGGTGCAGATCCAGGCCCAGCGCATGGCTGAAGACCAGTGGCGGCCGCTCGCCCTCCCCTTGCAGCACCAGGCTCAGTTGCGGGCTGCTGAAGGTCTGCTGGCGGCTGGCGCGGCGCTCAGGCGTGAGCGGCTCGGGCAGCGGCGCCAGGCCTTCGCTGATGAGGATCTGCTGGGTGATCTTGAAGGCCGTGTTGGCCGCCGGCACGCCGCAGTAGATGGCGCCCTGCAGCAGGGCTTCCTTGATCGCCGAGATGGCCACGCCACCGCGCACCGCCGCGCGGCAATGCAGCTCGAACTCCTCCCAGCGCGCCAGACCCATGGTCATGCCCAACACGAGCAGGCGGCGGGTCTCGTGCGGCAGGCCGGGACGGGTCCAGACGTCCTGCCAGGCATAGCGGGTGATGAAGTCCTGGAACTCGGCGGTGAAGCTGGTGGCACCGGCCGTGGCACGGTCCACCCAGTCGTCGCCCAGCGTGGCGCGGCGCATGGCCAGGCCGCGTTCGAAGTCGTCGCGCCGGTCCTGGCTGCTGCTGCTCATCGCTGGCTACTCCTTGTCTTGCAGGGCTTTCAGATCCGCGCGGGCCTGGGCCAGCAGCGGCAGCACACGCGCCTCGGCCGCACGGGCCGTGGCATGCACGTCGAACAAGGCCTCCATCACGCCCGGCGCAATGCGCGAAGCCAGGTCAGGCTGGCGGTTCATGAACTGCTGGGCCAGCAGGCGCAGCGGCCCCTGGCCGGCGCGCACACCGGCCAGCAACTCGGCCATGGCCTGCTCGGCCACCGGCTGCCCGAGGGCCTGCGTCAGCAGGTACTGCAGGCCCTCGGTGAAGACCAGGTCCTGCTGGCGGTCGATGTTCTCCAGCATGCGGGCCGGGTTCAGCTGCAGCCCGGCGATGGCCTCGGCCATCGCCTGCACGCTGCCATGGCAGGTCAGCAGCAGCCCCGACCATTCGGCCTGCTCGGCCTGCCAACTGCCGAGCGCCCGCTCCTGCTCCTGCACCATGCAGCTGAGCAGTGCGGCCACCCGCTGTGGCGCGCGCCGCGCCGCAGCCAGGCCCACCATAGCGCCAATCGGGTTGCGCTTGTGCGGCATGGCACTCGAACCACCGCTGCGGCCGCCCTGGCCCTCCCCCAGCTCCCCGAGCTCGGCCTGCGACAGCAGGGACAGGTCGGCCGCCAGCTTGCCGAGGCTGCCGCACAGCACGCCCAGCTCGCTGCCCAGGCGCACCCAACGGTCGCGCTGCACATGCCAGGCTCCGGGGCTCAGCGGCAGGCGCAGCTGCACCGCCACCTGGTGGCAGACGGCGTCGGCATGCACGCCCAGCGTGGCCAAGGTGCCACCTGCGCCTCCGAGTTGCAGGCGCAGCGCCGCATCGGCCTGGCGCCGCAGCTCCTGGGCCGAACGCAACAGCGGCTGCAGCCACTGAACGATCTTGCAGCGCCAGGACATCACCAGGGCCGGCTGCATCATGGTGCGGGCCAGCATGGGCTGGCCGGGGTGCTGGTCGGCCAGGTCCAGCAGGCCCTGGCACAGCGCTCGCAGATCGGTTTCGATCAAGGCCAGCGCCCGGCGCGTCTGCAGCACGAGGGCGGTATCGATCACGTCCTGGCTGGTGGCGCCGCGATGCACATAGCCGGCGGCCACCGGGTCGAAGAGCGCCACGTTCTCGCGCAAGCGCTTGAGCAGCGGGATGGCGAGACTGCCGGCCCGGCTGCTGGCGGCCACCAGGGCCGGCACGTCGTAGAGCTCCGCCCGGCACAGGCTGGCGATGGACTGGGCACTGGATTCCGGCATCAGGCCCAGCTCGGCCTGGCCCCGCACCAGCGCCGCCTCGAAATCGAACATCGCCTGTATCAGCGCCTGGTCGTCCAGCAGCGCGGCCATGGCCGGGGAAGAGAGAAAGCTTTCGAAGAGCATGGGGCCATGCTAGCGAGCGAGGCTTGCGCCGACCCTTCAAGCAAACCCGCTAGCAGCAAAAAAACAAAGGCCGCCCGAAGGCGGCCTTGGCTTGCGATGGCGCCGGCGCTCAGGCTTGGGCGGCCACGCCTTCCATGGCGGCGAGGCGGGGCATGTTGCTCATCGAGACGCGGTGCAGCTCGATCAGCGAGATCAGGCTGGTGCGATGCAGCTTGATGATGTCGGCATCTTCCAGCTTGGCCAGCTTCTCTTCGTCGATGGCCATGAAGCCTTCGACGTCCAGCTTCTCACCGTTCGGCAGCGTGGCTTCGAAGCGCATGTCCTGCAGCAGGTCCAGATTGACCAGCTCGTCGCAGGCCAGGCGGGTGCGCTCGGTTTCGCGCTCGAAGTTCTCGACAAAGTCCTTGGCGTTGACAAGGAACTCGGTCGGCTGGCCGTCGTCACCGAACAGGGCCGTGCCCTCGGTCTCGGAGAAGCCTTCCCAGTCGGCGTCGAAGCACATGGCCATCTGGTCGCTGCCCGGTTCCAGGCGGACCATGGTGAACGGATAGCGGCGCAGGTAGGCCGGCGCGTAGTTGGCCGTCCACTGGCCTTCCTTGATGAAACGGTTGCTGCCCGGCTTCAGGCCCAGCACGGCCAGCGGCGCCACGGCCTGCTTGCTGCCGTCGGTCGGCACTTCACCAACGCGCACGAACACGATCGGGAATTCCTTGCAGGCCTCGCCGAACTCGGCGGCGGCCACGAACAGGGAGTTCATGCTCTCGACACGCTTGACCGTGTTGGCATCGACCTTCAGGCGCAGCTTCTTGTGGACTTCACGGTCCAGCGGCACCAGGTTGCCGTACATGGGGGGGTTGCTCATTCTCTATCTCCATCATCGTTCGCCAGTCGGCTGACCAGCACTTTGTCCACACGCTTGCCATCGAGGTCCACGACCTCGAATCTCCACGCGTTCCACTCCACCACATCGGCCGTGCGCGGCAGACGCCCCAGCAGCAGCATGATCATGCCGGCCAGGGTGTTGTAGCGACCACGGTCTTCTTCGGGCAGTTCCTTCAGGGCCAGGCGGTCCTTCAGCTCGGGCACGGGGATCAGGCCGTCAATCAGCCAGCTCCCGTCCGCGCGTTGCACCGCCCAGGCCTCGCCATCGCTGGGCGCATTGAATTCGCCAGCAATCGCTTCAAGCACGTCGCGCACCGAGATCACGCCCTGCACCTCGCCGTACTCGTCGACGACAAAGACCAGGGGCGCGTCCGACGCGCGGAAATGTTCCAGGAGCTCCATGCCGGAGAGCGTCTCCGGCACGAAGACTGGCGCCACCAGGCCTTCGGCCAGCGCCAGCGGCTCGCCACTCAGGGAGCGCTGCAAGAGCCCCTGGGCCGAGGTCACGCCCAGCACATCGGTCAGGCCGCCGCGGCACACCGGGTAGCGGCTGTAGCCATGCTCGCGCAGCACGGCCAGCACTTCCTCGGTGTTGGCATCCACGTCCAGCCAGGCGATCTCGGCGCGGGGAATCATCATCGAGCCGATCTGGCGCTCGTCGAGGCGGAACACATTGCGCACCATCTGGTGCTCGTGCTCCTCGATCACGCCGGCGTCCAGGCCCTCTTCCAGGCTGGCGGCGATTTCTTCTTCGGTCACGCTGCGCAGGGCCTTGCCGCGCAGGCCCATCAGGCCGAGGGTGGCCTCGGTAAAGAAGCTCAGCATCTTCACCAGCGGGCGCGCGGCCACCGACAGGCCGTTCATCGCCGGCGCCACCAGTCGGGCCACGGTCTCGGGATAGATCTGGCCCAGGCGCTTGGGCACCAGCTCGCCGAAGATGATGGTCAGCACGGTGATGATCACCACCACCAGGGCCGTCGCCACCAACTCGGTGGCCTGGGCATGCAGGCCGAAGGTGCTGGTGAGCCACTGCGACAGCGGCTTGGAGAACGCGGCATCGCCGACGATGCCGTTCAGCACGCCGATGGAAGTGATGCCGATCTGCACCGTGGAGAGGAACTTGGTCGGGTTCTCGTGCAGGTCCATGGCGGCCTGCGCACCGGACTCACCGCTCTCCACCATCACCTGCAGCCGCGCCTTGCGGCTGGCCGTGAGGGCCATCTCCGACATCGCAAACAAGCCGTTGAGCAGGATCAGAAAGAGAACGAGCGCGGTATCCATCGATGGCGCCTGGGGTTGTCCCGGATCAGGCGCTGGTGTTTTTGAGAGCCGGCAAGGGTAGCAGATGGCTGTGGCGAATCCGACAGCACAATCCCGGGGCGCCGCACGGCCGTCCGAAGGCGTTCACTCCCGCCTGGCGGGACCGCGCGCAGCGCGAAGGGTGCAAACATTTATGAATTACCTGATCGGCGACTTGCAGGGCTGCTGCGACGCTTTAGAGCGGCTGCTCCAGAAAATCGACTTCTCCCCGTCCCGCGACCGGCTCTACCTGCTCGGCGACCTGGTCAACCGCGGCCCGGCCTCGCTGGCCACGCTGCGTCGGCTCCAGGGCCTCGGCGACGCCGCCACCTGCCTGCTCGGCAACCACGACCTGCACCTGCTCGCCGCCGCGCAGGGCGTGCGCAAGCCGCATCGCAAGGACACCTTGTACGAGATCCTCGACGCGCCCGACCGCGAGGCCCTGCTCGCCTGGCTGCGCCAGCAGCGCATGGCCGTGCTGGCCCATGGCTGGCTGATGGTGCATGCCGGCGTCGTGCCCCAATGGGACGCGGCGCAAACGCTGGCGCTGGCCGGTGAGGTCGAGACCTTGCTGCGCGGACCGGAGCTGCCCGGCTTTCTGCAGCAGATGTATGGCAATGAGCCCGATCAGTGGGATGAAGGCCTGACTGACATCCCGCGCCTGCGCTTCGTCGTCAACGTGCTGACGCGGCTGCGCTTCTGCACCGCCGCAGGCCGCATGGATTTCGAGGCCAAGGACGGCGCCGACAGCGCGCCGGCCGGCTACCTGCCCTGGTTCGAGGTGCCGGGGCGCCGCACGGCTGGCCAGGCAGTGGCCTTTGGCCATTGGTCGACGCTCGGCCTGATGCAGCGGCACGATCTGCTGGCGCTGGACACCGGTTGCGTCTGGGGTGGCGCGCTGACGGCTGCCCGTTTGAATGCAGACGGCTCAATGCCGGAGATCATTCAGGTCGCCTGCGATCAAGCCCAGGCGCCGGGCGGCTAGAATCCCCGCTCTCTTGGAAGTGTGGCCGAGCGGTTTAAGGCACTGGTCTTGAAATTTGTCGTAAGTTCATTGGAAGCATGGCCGAGCGGTTTAAGGCACTGGTCTTGAAAACCAGCGACGGGGTGACCCGTCCGTGAGTTCGAATCTCACTGCTTCCGCCAATGAAAACAAGCACTTGCGCGCGACCGATCGACCCGCCCAGTAACGACATACAGCGAGCACGAGCCCCGTCCACCGGGGCTTTTGCTTTCCTGGGGATGGGCGACGGCGCAAGCACTCCGTAAGCACTGCGAACACGGAGCGCCTACGAACACTGAACCACCTCAGAACGGGAGGCAGGCGGAAATTGGCGCTACAGGCCGAACGCAACTTGCGCCCGTACCCCAGCAGTGGCATGGCTGTGATCGCGGCACGTAGCGCCTTTGGTGCTGCTTAGCGCCGCACTGCTTTGCGGCCGGCACCCGCGCCGGCAACGTCCGCCAGGAAGTCGCGCAGGAAGTCTGCTGCATCCAGGCTCAACGCATTGCAGACTTCTGCGAACTCCAACACGTCGAGCCGCCGCTCACCCGTTTCGTACTTGCTCACGAACGATTGCGGCTTACTGAGCTTCAGTGCCAGATCAACTTGCGTGATTCCCCTGCTCTCGCGAGCACTGCGGAGTCGGTCCCGCAGCGCTTGATTTCGGGGCGAGTGCAGGCTGGTCAACGAGATCGCGCATGGAGTTCTGTTGAGCCACTGTGAATCCCGATTTGGAATAACCCATTTCGGGATATGATGATTTTCGAGAGGGCGATGAACAACTGCGCCTTCACGGCTTGTGCCGAGAGCTCCGTCAGCAGTCCGGCCCACCAACCACAGACCGATGCATGGCTGATTCGTTCGAGTCGATCTTTAGGCGCGAAGGCGCCGAAGCCGCCCGAGCGAAGTTCCTGTCCCGGCTGTTTGGCGTCTTCGCCGAAGAAGTCGTTCGGCTTTGGGCCACCGATGATCGGTCGCCATATCGAAGCCTGGGGCGCCCTACCCTTACGCCCGTGGGTAGCAGCAAGGGGTACACCCTCGACTTCACGCTTCAGGATCGGTTGACCCAGAAGATCTACGTCGCCGAAATGAAGTGCGAGATCGAGTACCAGAACTTCCGGTACTTCGTCCTCGAAGGCGCGTGGCAGCTCAACCACCACAGCAAACCGGCCTTCAAGGCATTCTTGGATGCAGCCACTGGAACGTCAGAGCAACGTGTTGCCGTCAACGGCAAGCAAGTGAAGGCTGACGGCGCGATCCTGATATGGGGCGCTATTACCGAGGCCGGGCGAAGCGCCGTACTCACCGAGCTTGGATTGCATGACGTTCTGTCCGTGGCCAACATCTGCCGCGACCTTGCCACCTGGCAACACGACGAGTACGCAGCCCTCATTGCCAAGCGCCGCACTTGGACCACAGACCTCTTCGACGGACTATTGGCGGTGTGAAAGACAGCGGTTCCGGGCTGCGCGCAGCCCTTATGGTCAATCCCGACCGTTTTCGGGGATGTAGAAGACGACCGCTGGCTGAGCGATCTCGCCCGTAGGGTCTGTGGCCGAAACTTTCGTCGGCCGATCCAGCCCCAAGAGTTTGGCCCGCCTCTCCATGACACGAAGCGCCGTGTTGATCGCGGCCAACTTCGGCGCCTTGTCTTCAAGAGGGACCGTCATCACATCGCCGGCCCCCGGGTCGCGAACCAACTGGCCTGACTCGTCCTCGACCGCAGCGCGCACCACAATGCCACCGTGGAGGACGGGATGGAACGCGTTGACCACACCCATAGCCGCCGCCAACAACGCGTCGCACCGCGCCAGTTCAAGCGCCAGCAGTTCTTCCCCAGGCTCTTTGACCATTGATCGAAGGGCACGGCTGATGACGCCATGCACGGATTCCGGCTGAACCGCCATCCGCTCGCCGATCTCTTCGAGCGTCAGCCCTTCAAGGCGAAGCCGCAGCATTTCTGCACGCCGCTGTGTAGCAACAATTGAGGTCGCCGAAGTTTTTGCCTGAGGCCCTGGCCGTGTCATGTATTGCCCTTCCACAGACCAGTGGCGGCATGCCTCACAGTTGGCATGACAGCGCACCATGCTGCTGGCGCAATTTTGGGCTAGCCCCGCCGTGGACCGACGCCATCAACCTGCCGGCTTCTGCCGTCAGGTCCTCGCACACAGGGCTGTTAGCTGCGCCGCACGGCGCTTAGAAATCGCGACGAGTTCCGTCTTCGTAGAGGATGCTCTTAACCGTGAAAACGACACGCATGTTCTGCTGCTCGGTGCTATCCAGCCAACGCGATCCGTCGTTGAACTGGTTGTACTTGACGCCAGTCCCACGTTCCTGAATCACACCGCCAGGAGCAATCGGGTTGTCGAACGACCATCCGATTGACATCTTCGTCTCACCGAACAGGTCGGTGACTTTGAGCGTCCCCTTGATCGCGCGCGCCGGTCGATCAAGCCCAACGGCCGTGGCGTTCATGTTGAGCACGATCATCTCGTCGTACTTCTGCTTCACCCGCTCTTTGGAGACCAGTTCAACAGTGACAATGCCGTCGCCGGGGCCGGTCACGGGGGCAACCTTCTTGCGCTCCACCACTGCACTGCCACCATCTGCGCTGGAGTTCTTCCTTTGTGCCAGGTCTTGCTCGGTCGGGAGCGTCGTGCGCGAAAGGCCGTACTTCGCCATCAACTGGCGCTGTTCCAGCATGGCGAGTGTCTGCGCCTGCGTTGCAATCGTCGATTCGATTTGGGCCTTGATAAGGCCGCCCGAGTAGCGCTCGGACTTGGCCTTGTTGTCCGCAATGCGCTCCTTGGTCGCCGCAATATCGCGCTCCATGGACTCCACCAGCGAGGCATCAGGCGTTGACCCGGCAACTTCTATCGGGACGAACTTCGCGCCGGTCTCGATTGCCTTGATTCGGTGCTCAAGCAGGCTGATCGTATTCCGCACGACCTCCATGCGTAGCGCGATCTGAGCCTTGACCAATCCACCCGCCAGCTTCTCGTCTTCGGCCTTGGCTTCGGCGAGTTGCTGGTTGAATCTTTCAATCTCGCGCTTCATCTCGATGATCTGCGCCCGCTGCTCGGCAGACGGCCCACGCCAAATGGGCGCCGATTCCGCGGGTGCGGCCTTGGCTCCCGGTGAGCTGCCGGTAGCCGGGGCCTTCTGTGCCAATGCTGGAGCCGCAGCAAGTGCCAACGCGAGTGCAGAAGCTGCCGCAACTGCGCCGGCCTGAGCGAAGTTCAGTTTGTTGCCATTCGTTCGCAAGATTTCTCCCCTAATTTGAAATAGTGCCGTTGGATCATGCCGCACCTGTGCGGCCCACCGATATAGCGATTGCATGGTCAAGCTCGCGTGGCTGAATGGAGCCCCTCGCCTGCACGTTGACCTGGCGGAATTTTCGCCATGCGTAGTATTCGGCCGACACGTTGTTCTTGTTCCATCCGTGGTCGGCCGCAGCAACCCTTGCCTCCTTGGGTGTCACCGTCGGATTAGCGTCCAGCCAATCCCATACTGCTCGGCAGACACCTCCGGGTGCGGGTCGCCTGACGCCATTGCGCACCTCCAACTGCGCTCGGGCAGTCGATTGGCGTTCCATTTCGGCGCTTGGAGTCGCTGGCATCGGCACAGTGGGCGGCGCGGCGCCTTGAACACACTCACAGCCAGCCTTACCGTCCAAGAAGCCGAAGCGCACATCGTCGCCGTCCTTGTGAACCGTGATGACCACGTGCTCTGCAGGGATCCCGGCTTGAACACCAGCGCGCCGTGCGTTCGTCCGTTTCGTATAGGTCCTAGTTTCCATGTTGCCCTTATCAGCTGATGGAGGGCAAACGGTAGGGCTGCGAACGAAGGCGGCGCAAGCGATAGACCGACGCCTCGCCGGTCAATGGAAAGCATGACGGCGTAGAGCCGGCAATAGGCCCGTCAGCCCCGAATCGGGCGGGGTTGTTGCTAGGACACCAGAGCGAAGTTCCAGCCACAATTGCAGGACAACTGGGCAACTAGAGCTCATCGGGGAGTTATGTCAGAAACAAAAAATATCGCAGCAATTGCTGGGAAAATCCAAAACGACATTTTCAAAGTATTCCACTGGGAACTTCACGCCCAAGAAGACACCAACTTCGACTGCGTGTGCGAAGACCACGTTAGCGACAAAGGGGCAAAGAAAATATCACACCCAGGCGATGTGGTATATCACTACTTTGACCCATATGCAAATCGACGCATATTCCTGCATACCGATCTAAAAGCGTATGCCAAGAAGTCCATCCAGCAAACAAAAATTCGAGAAGCGCTCAAGTCGTTAGCAATGACGATTGAATGTGCGGCAATCACAAACTCTTGGCGCACAAAATTTCAAGCTACTGAAGAAGGGCCCTATGAGGTCCGCGGCCTCTTATTTGTCGCCAATCACGACAACAAGACGCCAGCCCGTTTTCGAGAGCTGCTCAATGGCATTGCCCTCAAGAACATCCCAGTTGCCAGAGGTCAAATACTGCACATACTAGGACCAGACAATATTGCCGACCTTTACTCAATTGCAACAGACATAAAACTGAGCATTGCAGACAAAAAGATCGGTGCGTCATACCGTTTCTTCTATCCAGACCTAACACTCTGGAAGCGGCATACGGCGGAGGATGAACGAGTTGGCGCGACCATTGAAATGCTTCTATCGCCATACTTCGTCCTAAAGCACTCGCAAGTCACTGACGAGAATGGAACCACCACTCAGCGCCGCGGCAGCATTGTCTATTATTCTCGACCAGGAAGCACCGTTGAAGAGTTTGTATATCTCTTAGACAGCCTCTCGAGATATCAGCTGGTAAATTCCCAAGAAGATTTGCGGGTTCGAGTCTACTGCAGAAATGGCTCAGAAGACATCAAGAACAATTTTGACAAAGCGAAAAAACGGTACTGTCAGATGTGGGGCTTCGAAGGCGGTCGAGAGCAGGAAGTGACATCCATCACCATCGATTCCATTCAACAAATAGCCCCCAATTACAAGGCCAACGAGCTGGGATGGAGTGAGCGATGAAAAAGAGGTTTGGACCTTCGCTGTATTTCGCCACAGACAAAGTAATCTTCGACGCAATGAACCATTCGAAGGTCACCGTCGATCAAGTTCGAGAACTATTGTTTGAGCGAAACATCATTGTCTCGTCAAAAACCAGCAAAGACGAATTAACGCAATACTTCTCTCGCCTTACGGCAGACTATTTTGACCACAAACGCATTGGTGACAAACTCGGAAAAATTTCCAAACGCGAGCGAGTAACCTACACAGAAATCACCAACGGCATAAGCAAAGACGAGATTATTAACGGCCTAAAAGCGGTGAAGGAGAAGCTTGAAGAACAGGGCAGCAGTGTTGACATCGACGTAAAAGGCAACAACATCATTGCCACCATTGCTTATGACCACATTGATTACACAGAGGTCGAATTCAGGCAGGTGCAGCCACGCGATGCCGTGATTGAATTCCTACCCGACGGCTCGGGTGGGTACATCATCCGGAACACCCAAAACAAATTCGTGGACATTGCTGTTGATCAGACGTTCGCTGCAATTAACAGCGAGCGCGAGGAAAAGATTGGCAGCCATCGCATTACATTGACCGGCCACACCGACCCTGAGCGGCGAATAAAATTCTTCAATTCACTAATAAATGGAATTGAAGATCATCAGCTGATTACCGTCACGGAGGCATATTGCTACAAGCCACAGGCGGGCGCCATTTCGGAAGATGACGAAGAGAAGGATTTGGAAGAGCAATCTTTCGTCGAGCGCATTTCACTTAAGGGCAAGGGCGTCACGAAGTCATTTGTCATTAGCGATCTTTACGACAAAGGCTACTACATAGTGAAGGTGGTTTGGCATGCAAAACCAACATCAAGCATGGATGCTGACCACTACGAATTGGAAGCACAGTTTAGTGAGCCACGAGACTGCACTGATTTTTCATATCAAGTGCGATGTGTCGTCGTTTGCGAAGAGGGAAAGCCTACCAACAAGAAGCGAACACCAAAATCTGACGAGCAGGATGCCATCTTTCGACTGATTGAAGCCGCTGCCAAGAAGGCCTTAACGGCACTGGAGGCCTAATGCTCAAGGTTCGCTATGTTCGGCTGAAGCTCGATCCAGTCGTTCTGAAGTCTCTATCTCAACGAGCTTATTCGCTGGGAAGCAGCCAACTACAAGTAGTTCAGGTGGACTCATCGGGCTTTGTGCTCCGTTACACCACCATTCGTCATCTAAGCGCCATCGAAATTCTTGGCGATGGCACAGAGCGCACGACCTCTATTCCGACGATGGAGCGTCATTCTCTACGCATATTCACGGCCGGGAGTCATGCTTTTATGGCACTCCTTGACCCGCCACGTGGCTCCAGGATACAAACTGACGTACTTTCCGCCCTGATTCCTGATCAGAACTATTTTCTTGAACCGCTTGAAATATCAAAGCCACTAATATCACGACACATCAAAGAGTTCGACTCTGCACGATTGGTTTCAGCAAAGGTTAGAGATTTAAGAATCACAGAGAATGCCGTTGGCCGACTAGAGGTCACCTCGAAAGAAGGGCTCGAGGATGACCTTGCACCGATGTTGCAAGGAAAATTTTATCGCATTGACTCCATGACTTACGAAGTAACTCATGACTTCAAGCGAGGTCTCGTGACTTATATCAGCAACGGAACCGTGCGAGTTACAAGCCCTCTGGTCGAGGTGGCTTTTCCGAAATTCGAGCATGTCTTAGGAAATATTTAGGTATTACCCTGCCAGACAAAATCATGGATAAAAAAATTCAACGCGCACTGGGTAGAAATGCCAAGCGCCTCTCGACCAATATTGATCTTTCGAAGGCAACGCATGAGAATTTCGGCCAAGTCGTTGTAGACTCCATCCAGAACTACCTTAATTGGGCGCTCGCGCTTGACGATGGATCAACTCTCGTCAATTCCATCTACTCAGCAAATTTGCGCGAATCTGCAGCATTCTCGGCAAGGTCAGCGCGAATTACATACCTTCTCGGCAAAGTCAGCCTCCTTGATGCAGCGGGACGAAAGGGCCTTGTCCGGGCTCAAATCATTGAATACGGAGCGATTGCTGAGGCAATATTGCTCGATTTAATTCAATGCATCGGAATGCAGAACAAGCCCATCGGACTGCGGCCGGCCGTTGACAAGGTTGGTCAACCGATGCCTTGGACGGACGACGGACTTTTCACGCTCCGCGCCGCAAACACCACTTCACTTCGTTACCAATACGACCTGAATTGGCTAATTTCTCAGGCTAGGCGGGTCGGTGCTATTGATGTCAATCTCAAGCGTCGGCTCGACTGGCTTCGAAAGAGTCGCAACCTTGTGCACCCTGTTATTCCCACATCTCAGCGCTACACCGATGACCTTGACAGCGGCCGACAAGCCCGCAATGCGGTCGTCGATGTCCGCGATGCCAGCATCGCCTTCAAGGCGGCTGTAGGCCTGTAAGGCAGGCTGAGAGAAGATGGCTGCGCCTGGAGCCCGCCCATTTCGAGGGGAGGACAGCTACATTGCCGAGCGAATCACGCGCGGCATGGTTCAACCGTTTTTGGAGCAAAAGGGATACACGAGCGTCGAGGATGTGCGTCTTCGCTACGGGAATAACGAGTCGCAGTTCGTCTCAGCGATCGACCAGACAGGGCTGCCTGTCAAGATGCACGTGCAGAGTTGCTGGCGGCGCGATAGAGGTATGGCGCGCGGCCGGCTGTACTCGGCGGCCCAACTGATGGCAGCGATCAAAGACGGTGACTGGGAGGGCTCCATTCGAGACAAGCTCGCACGGAGCGAAAGCCACGGCGCGACACACTCGCTTTTCGTTCAACGAGAAGGAGCACAGTTTGTGTACGCAGCTCAAGTTCCGCTGGGCGCCGTGCTACCAATCTGGCGCTTGCAGCGCCGCGTCAGTGATCGGCTAATCAAGAGTGGGGTACTGGGCCGACAAACGAAGAACCACGCGGCGAATGGCAACAGCCCAACGATTTGGCTTCAGGATGATCGCACTCCTGCAGCGCACGAAGTTGCCGACGTACTCTGGAACCACGCCGGTGTTGTCGATCTTGTTGGGCTGCCAGACCGCGTGGCGCTCCCCGAGGCTGTCGATGACACGTTCGATGACTGCATAGTCGATCGTGAGCAAATAGGCTCTGACGGGGCACCAAGGATTCCTGTCGTGCGGTCGATGGTGAAGCGTGATCGCCGCGTCCGCGCCGAGGTGTTGAAGCGGGCCGAGGGGGCGTGCGAACGGTCAGGCTGCGACGCGCGCCGCGACTGGACTGGATTCCTAGACGTTCATCACATCCTCGGTGCAGAAAAGAGCGACAGAGTCTGGAACTGCGTCGCTCTCTGCCCGAACTGCCACAGAGAGGCGCACTACGCGCCTGATCACGATGAGATCAATGCCGAACTATTGGAGTTCGCGAGCGCGTTCAGGCAGGTTGCTTCGTCGTAGGTACTCGATCGAGCGTACGATCTCCGTCCATGAGGGCGTTCAACGACGGGAAGCCGTACCACGGCACTGATGCGGTCACCGATGGAAAGCTCACGGGAGCTACCGATGGGACTGATTACTTCTACTTCTTTTGTCCGAAGTGCCCGAACAAGCGCCTGCTGCGGCCGCTCGAATACACAGTGCGTGCTCGGGAAGAAAGTCATCCATACGCTGACCACGTGGACGTTGTGGCACCGGAAGGCTTCACGCTAGCTTTCAGACTACTTTGTGACCATTGCTTGTTCACCGATTTCGTCAAGGTCTCGAATATGGGTTGGCAAGGCGGCACACACGACGAAGCGATGTCGCGGACTTCGCAATGATGGCTGGCGTGCCGCCGCCACCGACTCAAGTCATGGGCCATTCGCACAGGGCTACCGAAACCAGCCAAGGCTTCGCGACATTTGGCGCATCGAAACTTAGCCGAGCAGCGACCGCCAAACTCGGAATTTGGCGGTCCTTCTCATATAGCCCTTGCAATAGCTGGGCCTGCGCCCAATGCCCTAAACGTTGTAAGCCTGCAGTACGCACCATCGCCTCGAACGGGAGCCCTGCGGCGGTTCCGGCCGTCGGCCCGTGGGCGGCGAACTCACGCTGACCGGAACCAAGCGGATACCTGCGGAGCACTCCTGGGACAGTTAACTGATGCTGTTGGACAGCTTGGCTTACCGCTTCAAGCCACGCCTCTGGCAAGACGAGGCAAACCGGTCTGCGACGCTGGATGAGTAGCTTCGGTACCAGTCACGATCCCCGGGTGGGGCTTCCTCCACAAGATGGCCGCGCAAGCTCGCCTTCTGCGTCTTGGGGCAGGGCGATTGCCCAGCGCGCTGGCCTGTTCGCCAGCGCATACCCTAGTCCCATTCAGCCGTGACGCGGGCAGCGCCATCGCCCTGAAGGAAGCTCATCTGCTCGGGCACACTCCCCACTAACTCAGAGGGGACTTGTGAAGCAACTTACTCTTGTCGTGGCCGTCGTGCTCACCGCAGCCATTGGATACCACTCAGCTGGCCAATGCGCTGACCAACCCGCAAAGTCGGAGCGGCCCAAGGCCGCCAAGTCGGCAAAGACTGCGCCGCAGCTGCCGAGCGCGGTCCAGACGCTTATCAAGGTCGCCACGCAGCTGGAGCGTATCGCGCAGGATCCTGGCATCCCAATCGACCAGGTGGCCCGGCGTCAGGTCGACTACCTGAATGCTGTTCTCGGCCCGGAGCGCCGACTGGAGTTCGAATTCACACCCCGGCCAATGGGCGATACCCAACTCGCCCCCTTGGATGGCACGACGTTGTGGCAGCCGCTCATGAACAACTGCCTCTCCTACTCCCCGAGCCTCGGCGCCGGCAGCGTGCGACCCTGCCTGGAAAGCAAGTACGCATCGAATTTCAGGGCCTCGTTCGGGCAACGCCCAGAAACTATGATGCTGGACCGGCGAGCAGAGTTCGATCTCGGCGCGCGCTGGGCGCGAACGGCTCCCGTTGTGACCGTGAGCAAGATCACCGAACGATGGGTTGGCCAGAATGCCTACGGCGCCTCCACTCGCGGAATCACCGCGGAGACCGATGAGTACGGCGTGATCGTCGCCGATCCCAAGCAAGCCGAGCACTTCGACATCGACGGCCATAGCTTCCAGGAGCGCTTCCCGTTCAACGTCGGTGGCATGGTGCCATTTGGCGCCGACGCCATCGCTCGGCTGAAGTGGCGCCTGGCCGTGAAGGTCGGCAAGTTCGGCCCGCTCAGCAGCACCTTGATCCAGCGAAACGACTTCAGCGGGGCGACCTTGGACGAGCCTGTGAAGCACACCTTTCGCGGGCGCTATCTCACCGTCGCAATTGAAAAGCTTGAGGTGGTCGATCCTCTAACCTCAACGGTCATCCTTAGCTACCCCTGAAGAGCCAACTGAATCGCGACCGATCGGTCAGACGCCAGCATAGTGCCAAGGCAACAAAGCCAAGTAGCCATACAGGAGGCCTGTCGCATGCGCAGCGCCCTCCGATAGCTACATCTGTGGGCACATGCCGTCTGCATAAAGTCAACTGACAAGGGCACCAGCCATCCTGATCGGCCAGCTCACGGTTGCCACCCTGGTGGCATTACCGGCCTTGGGTCGGCAGAACGGCACTGTCACGGTGCCAGCAAGGCTCGTAGCACATGCAGCCGGTCCAGATAATCCACGGCTGCCCTGCGGGAGTCCCAGGGTGGGCATCCGTCATCGAACAGATAGCCTTCCTGGGCCCAAGGGCGCGTTAAGCGTAGCCGCTGCCGCCTTGTCAGGCTGGCTTGAAGGTTCGGGAAGTCTTCATATTTCACCCAGTCGGAGGGGACCATCCCTACAGGTTTGTAGTGCCGGTTCAGCAGAATCCGCACGTCGGTTTCATCATGGTCTCGCACCTCAGAAACGCAGTAGGGCAACCACCAACGCATTTCCCAGTACACCTGCGCCGACCGATAGACCTTGAAGCGCGGGGCGGAAAGCAGGCACATCATGAAGGCGATGGAGAAGTCAACAGCATCGCGTGGAGAGGCGAATTCGCCAGAGATGTCGAAGACGTTCTTTTTGGCAGCGCCGTCTGCTTGGGCGCCGCGTCCCGCGACCTCTCGCATTGCAATGCGCATTTGCTCTGGGGTTCTTGTGAACGGCACTGCAGGTCGCGCAAACGCGCCCCGGGAGTCGATGAACTCTGAGACGTGTCTCATAAGCGACGCCCAATTGACGTGACCTTGTTGGGCAGCAATGCGGTCAAACGCATCCGCGAGCGGAATGCCAGCACTGCGATGCAGGCTCGTGGCCTCGCGCTGAAGCTGTTCGACTTGAGCAGTTGTAGACAGGGTGGACATGAGATTCCTTCGAAAGATGCTGCATATGGCCAAAATAAAATGGCACTACAGCATTTAGTTAGCTTGCTATGGGTTAGTGGGGCAACTGGGGCGAGTGGGGTGCCTGGCGTGCACCAAGCACCCCACAAGGGGGAGTTACCCCACTTACCTTGGCGCGGCTAACTGGCGCGGTCTGCACATCCACGTTCCGCCGATATTGCGGATCTCCAAGTGCTCGCCGCTGTGGTCCTTCCACCAACTCTTCGATGCAACACGCTCTGCGAGAGCCTTGGCTTTGACATCCTCGACCCGAAGGGCCTGGTCCGGTGGGATGCCAGCAAACAGGGCTTGCAGCCAGAACGTAAAAGCTGGACCGTATTGGCTTGGCGGCCCGGGCTTCTTTCCAGCGTCAGAGAGAGACTCAGGCGTGACCTCTGTGTCGAGGGACTCCCACTCCGGACGGGTTGCCTCAATGGCCTTGCCTGATCGCTCATCCGTTCCCACCGTCACCTTAACTGTAGAGAACGCCCAGGCGCCCCCCGGGTGGTCCGGAAGATTGACTTTGACTTGGACGAGAAGCTTGGCAAACGGCCCATCGTCCTTGCGATCAACAACGGAACACAAGCTCCGACACATTTGGACAATTGCTGCAGATCCCAGAACCCGGTGCAGCATCGCCCTGGTCGTGTCTTTCATGAAGTGCGTTACGCAAACCACGGCGAGGCCATGCTTCCTCGCAAGGTCCATCCACGGCTCAAGGATTGCCCGGAGCTGCCCAGCATCGTTCAGGTCGACCTTTCGCATTGCCCGGCCGGGTAGGTAGCTGGTCACAGGATCAATCACCAACATCGAGAACGGCGCTCCCGCAGCGAAGGCAAGCGCAAGCTCTGCTTCCACGAGCGCAATGTGATCTTGCAGCGAGAACCCGTGCCGCCGGCCCATTTCGGACACACCTTGAATTTCCACAACCCGATCACAGTCCGCCCCACAGGCTCGCAGGCGAGGAACGGTCATCTCCTCTGCACCATCCTCGCTTGCTAGCCACAGAACCCTGCCGGGATCTCTGAAAGCATGACTGGGCTCGCCCGGCCACGGGGCACCCGTCGTGACTCTGGCCGCGATATCTGCCAATAGAGTTGACTTGCCAGCGCCAGACTCACCTGCCCAGACTGTCAAGTATCCTTTTGGAATCCAGCCCTTCCATAACCAGTCAACTGCACGCATCTTCACAGCGCTTAGCCTTCGGGTAAGCAGTGCGTTTTCCCCTGGCTTTTGCAACGCTATTCCGGTCAAGCTAGACACGCTGGTCGCGGTCGCCTGACTGCTTAGCAGGCCTTCCGCAACGGAAGCGCCGTGGAACTCCCTTGCCTTCTCGCCCTGCAAACGCCCACGGATGATGGACAGCGTGCGGTTGAGGTAGACGTCATTCTTAGTCGCCTTATCCCGCTTACCCAGTGCTGACATGCGGAACAGGCGCCGGCATTGCTCGTTGTTCTCGCTGTAGAACGTGTAGAACGACATCAGAGCCATATCTGCCTCCGACTGTGATGGATAGCCCAGCTCCTGCCACTCGCCTCGGAATAGCGAGAAGAACTTTTCCGCATTCGCCTGACAGCCGAGCCGCTCCACAAGCTCCTCGTCGCTGTACTGCTCCGGCACATCCTCCTCCAACTTCGCCTTGTGGTCAGCCTGCGCACCGCGCACCTCGGACACCAGTAGATCCACAATCACCTGACGATCTTCGATCGGTCGGTTGACGAAGACACTACCCGTGCAGACGATGAACCGCGCCTGAGAGTAGATCTCGACGGGCCGGCGCTTGATGCCCTCGCCAATCTTGGCGCGGATCCAGATGTGGAGCCCCTGACCGGACTGCGAGTGTTCGGTGTAGCTGCACATCTGCTCGACGATGCGCCGGCACACGTCTATCTCCTGCTGCGTGCTGTGCTTAGCAGGGTCGGGCTCGTTGACGGCGTTTTTTACGTCAAGGTCAATGCAGCAGAACGGGTCGTCAGGCGCAATGACATAACCGATGCCAAGCCCGTAGCGGGCGGCCGCCGCGCAAACGGTGGCAAAGTCCAACCAAGTGCCAGTGCCAGTGCTGCTACCGGGACGCAGGTTGCCTGCGCTGTCCAGCGAAGTAGGAACCTTCAGCGCCCCCTTGGCATCCGCTGCGGCAAGTAGCCATTGGCGGCGCTTCTGCATTTCCTCTGGGATGTTGGCCCAGAGTTCCAGCTTTGTTTTCGGGATCACGACTACTTCCTCGTTGGTGTTGCAGGGGCTGGCTCGCTTAGCACTCGGCAGAGCCGTTCGCGCGCAGCGGCAACCTCTGCCTGAAATGCGCGACGTGCGGCTGCAATGCGTTGCTTGCGAGCCTGGCAGGCAGACAAATACGCCGCCCACTCTTCCCTGAAGTCCCGGAGGCGGCCAAGCGACGCGGCGCAATCGGGTGCCGAAACGCAGCCGCCCCGATCTAAGGGGTTTAAGGCCTGAAAAGCCGATGGCGATTCGCGATGCTCGGCGACGGCACTATCAGGACTACGGACTGCGAGCCCCTCAGACCCCGATGAAGAAGCCCAGCAGCTCCCATCAATGTGGTTGCCGCCGCTCATTGGGCCGCCTCAGTCTGCGGAGCTGCCGCTCGCCCACAAAGCGCGTATTCACTGGTGTTGCGGTGTCGACAGGCCGCTAGCCATTCGATGACTTCAGTCTCGACATAGCGCACTGCACGCCCGGCCAACTTGCGATAGGCAGGTCCCTTGCCAGAAACACGCCAGATCTCAAGAGTGTTGGGGCGAAGCCCCATGAGTGCTGCGGCTTGCGGCGTAGTAAGGAGTCGAACCGGACTTAGGTCGGAATTCATGGCAATCCCTCTGGAATTGCCTCGTCTTGAGAGCGATCTGACTGAGATACAACAAGACAAGGCTTGCAGTCAGGTCACACTGCCCACCGACGTACCGGGCGGGCCGAATCTTGCTGATTCGGCCAAGAAGCGTTGCACCTCTTAGTGTTTGATAGCTGGTTTGATTTGCAC
Organism: Pelomonas sp. V22; assembly: GCF_030014915.1. GTDB lineage: Bacteria > Pseudomonadota > Gammaproteobacteria > Burkholderiales > Burkholderiaceae_C > JAUASW01. The sequence goes on along the minus strand of NZ_JAGIXS010000003.1, from coordinate 224,777 downwards.
AGCGTGGCCGCACTGTACTTGCCTTGACCACCTGTGGCAACCGGCGTCAATACATCAAGGTCTAGCTCGCTGCCGGTACTTATGTCGCAGCTGCTGCAGCACCAGCCATCATGTCGGCAATCCGCTGCACGTCCGGCCGCAGATACTGCAGATGTGACGTCTCCAAGTAGTGCCGCTCGGTCACTGACTTCGGTACATGGTTCGTCAGCAGTTCAACCTTAAACAAATCGATGCCGCACTGCGCAATGCCCACCGTGGTGAACGTGCGTCTGAGGTCGTGAGGCGTCAATCGGCATCCCGCAACCGCGGACACATGCTTCATCGTGTCGCGTGGGTCCTTCAGGTGTCCAGACTTGCCCCAAGAGCCGAACACGAATGGGCTACCTTCCACCCGCTGCCGGGTCTTCAACAGTTCGACCGCCTGCGTGGACAGCGGCAACCAGACCGGGTTCCGATTCTTAGGATCCGGGATGTGCCACCAGCCCTCTTCCAAGTTCACGCGATTCCAAGTCAGCGCCGACGCCTCGCCGATGCGAGCACCAGTCAGCAAGAGGAAGAGCACGAGGTCAATGCTGGCCGCTGTATCGCGGTTGTAGGCGTAGGCGCGCGCATCCCGCAGATAAGACCAAACGGCGCCCATCTTGGCGTCCGGGACGCGAGACTTTCTTGGCTGGATCGGCACCCACTTCTTGTGCAATACATCAACCGGGTTGTCGGCTAGCATGGCAGAGCCATCGGGCTTTCGGTACTCACGGATTGCGTAGTTGATCAACGCGCGAAGCACAGCGAAACCCTGATTGGCCTGCGCCGGTGCCGGCCCCCTCCCCCGCAGCCCATGGTTCTTGATTTCGTTGAATCGCTTGGTGACCGCGTCGCGCGAGATCGCAGAAACGGGCTTTTGCAGCCACGCGGCGAAGGTGGTGGTCACATGACGATCTATCTCGCCCTTGCTGCTCTCCTTCAGAGGCCGGTCGCGCATGTACGCATCTGCCACCTCGCGCAGCGTCACCGTCCGGGCTGCACGCTCCTTGGCAAGAACCCGAGGATCGATGCCAAGCCGAAAGCCACGAAGCACCTCCTTCGCGCTCTCTCGGGCCTGGTCTACCGTCTCGACGCCATAGCGGCCAACCGTGACTCGAAGCTCCTTGCCGTTCACCCTGCCTTGCACGATGAATGAGCGCTTGCCATCGCGCGAGACGCGAACGCCGAAGCCGCGCGTCTCACCGTCCCACAGAAACGCCTGCGTTAGCGCCTTGCCCGTGGAAGACATGCCACCTTCGGGGAACCTGAATTCGTCCACCGCTCTCTTCGTCAACTTCTGCATCTGCGCCCTCTTGAAAAAAAGCCCGCTGTAAGCAGGCTGGGCAAATGCTGGACGAGTTCAATAAAGCCCGCAACTTCATGAGACTGGGCTGCTTGCGCGCCACACCAAGCTATGGCAAGCAGGAAAAAGCTGTGTGAGGTTCGGGACGGACAAACTTGAAAACCAGCGACGGGGTGACCCGTCCGTGAGTTCGAATCTCACCACTTCCGCCAGTTCGTTCGGTCAAGGCCGCTTCAGCGGACTTGGACGTGCCGGGAGGCACGGCAATCTCACCGTTTCCGCCAGCAGTACTCCGCCATCAAAGCCCCGCCAGCCGGGGCTTTTGCATTTCCGGCCCTCAGAACTTCGCCAGATAGCGCGTCACAAAGCGCCGCCCCTGAGCGTCCTGGGCGGTCAGCCAATACTCCATCCGCGTCGCCGTCAGCAACGGTGGCACGGGCAGCGTGATCGGATCCTTGAAGACCAGCGGCAGCGTGTACTCGACGATGCGCGTGGTCGCACCCGAGGCCGAGAACACGCCGCGCAGGCTGATCAGGCGCAGGTCCGGGTTGGCCGTCAGCCAGTTGCTCCAGTCGACCTTGAGCCCGCTCAGCGCGGCCGAGGCCAGCAAGGGGCTGCTGGTGCCGATGCCGTTCAGCGTCGGGAAGCGCGCGCTGGCCGGCGCCTCCAGCGGCACCTCGGCACGCAGGTAGACGGCCTTGGTTTCCGGCGTCGTGCCTATGGTCATCGAGAACTGGTACTTGGCGCCGCGCAGCGCATCCATCGAACCAATCCAGCCCAGCGACGAGGCCAGCAGCGCATGGTCAGCGATGCCGCCGGTGGCCGTAGCGCTGGTCGCTCCCGGCGTGCTGCTCACGCACAGATAGGGCCGGCTGCAATAGGCCAGCGGAATGCTGTAGCCGCCCGGCGTCTGCACCGTGGCCGAGGTCTGCAGCTGGGCCGGCGGCGAGGCAAGGTCTTGGCCTTGCACCAGCACCTGCACGCCGGCTGAAGGATTGGGCGTGACGCTGGTGCTGGCCGTGCCATCGGCCTCCAGCGCCAGCCAGTACAGCGGATAGAGCGCCAGCTCGCGCTTGCGGCCATTGCCGACCAGGCTCCACTTGGTCATGCCGGTGGCGGCCGTGGCCTTGTAGCTGACCGCATCGGCGAAGAACTCGACCAGGGTGCCGGTGCTGTCGCTGACCGGCGCGGCCACCAGCACCTTCTTGCAGTCGCCGCTGGCCAGTTGATCGTCGGCACAGCCGGTGATCAGGAAGCGGCCCAACTGGCGGTTGGCACTGGCGTAGCCGGCCAGCTTGGCCGCCAGGTCGGCGGCCAAGCGGCTGTCATGGCTCACGTAAAGCGAGAGCAGCGGATCGGCCGCCATCGTGGCCGCTGTGCCGCCCTGGGCGATCAGCTTGTTCAAGGCGGCACCCAGATCGTCCAGCGAGCCGATGTTGCCGAGCGTGGTGGCGGCACTGGTCGTGGCCTTCAGCGTCGAGACGATGGCCGTGGCCGGCGTGCCGGTGGTGGTCTTGGCCAGCTCGGTCTTGGCCGTGGGCAGGTCGACCTGCACCTCGATGGTGTTGGTCGGCAGCAGCTTGTTGCTGATTAGGAGCTGGTCCACGCCCTTGCTGTTGCGCGAGTAGCCGAGCTTGAGGCTTTCGATCAAGAGGTCGTGCGCGCCCTTGTTGGCGGCGAACGCGCTGTCGGTCAGCAGGCTCAGCGTCGTCGGGTCGGTGACCTTCAGGTCGGTCAGCTGGCTCTTGATCAGGGTCTTCAGAAAGGTCTGCGCGCCGGCCGCCAGGCTCAGGTTGGCCAGGCTGGCAGCGGTGGGCGTGGCGAACTGGCCGCGCGGCTCGGCGCCGAGCGAGAGGCCCACGATGGCATCGCTGAGCGGCGTGATGTGGGCCACCATGCTGGTGGCCGCCGTGCCGACGGTGGAATGCAGCAGCTGCAGATTGCCGGCCGCATCCAGGCCGCGCGCCTGGATCAGCAGCGGCGCCGTCGGCAGCTTGCTCAGGGTGATGCTGTAGCTGCCCTCGGAGGGATGCGTGGTGGCCGTGCCGACGGCCGCGCCGGAGGCATCGATCACCGAGACCTGGGCATTGCCCAGCGGTGCACCGACGGCGGCAATGCCACTCAAGGTGATAGGCGTGGTGGGCGTCGTGCCGCCGCCACCGCTGTCGCTGCTGCTGCCCCCGCCTCCACCGCAGGCCGACACGGCCAGCAACAAGGCCAGAGGAACGAGGCGGACGAGGGCGAGCGGCTTCATGGGGCAGAGGGCGGATTCAGTCCCCTGCAGTATTGGCGGGCGGGCGGGCAGGCAAAGCCCGGTTGTAAGGGTCAAAGCCGGCCCTGCTCGGGCCTTCAGCGTGGTACGGCGCAGTTCAAGCGCGGGTCCAGAAGTCGTCCAGATTCTTGAAGCCCCAGTCGGCCGCCGACTCGCGGCCGACGATGCGGTCATTGCTGCTGGCCAGGTCCAGCAACTCGACCGGGATGGGCATCTGCGACTTGGTCGAGAAGAAGAGCTTGACCGTGGGCGCCACCAGGTTGGTCGGATGCTGGTCCACCACCACGGCCAGCCGGCCCGAGTGCAGCTTGACCAGGGAACCCACCGGGTAGATGCCCACGCACTTGACGAAGGCCTGGAACACGCGTGGATCGAAATGCCCCTGCCACTGCGCCATGCGCTGCAGCGAGCCGGCCGCGTCCCAGGCGTTCTTATAGGGCCGGTTGGAGGTGATGGCGTCGTAGACGTCGCAGACCGCGCCCATGCGCGACAGCAGGCTGATCTGCTCACCGGCCTGCCTGTGCGGGTAGCCGCTGCCGTCCATCTTCTCGTGGTGATGCAGGCAGACTTCCAGCGCCGCCTCGGGCACGGCATTGCCCTCCTTCAGCGCCTCATAGCCGCGCATCGGGTGCGAACGCATCACGGCGAACTCGGCGTCGGTCAGCTGGCCCGGCTTGTTCAGCACCTCGGTGGGCATCATCATCTTGCCCACATCGTGCAGCAGGCCGGCGAGGCCGGCCTCGCGGGTCTGGGCCTCGTCCAGGCCCAGCTGGCGCGACAGCGACACCATCAGCGCACAGACCGCCACCGAATGCAAATAGGTGTAGTCGTCCTTGGTCTTGAGCCGCGCGAGGCTGATCAGAGCCGAAGGATTGCGGGCCACCGAATTGGCCACCTCTTCCACGAGGGGCAGGCATTGCTCGGCGTCGACCGCCTTGCCGAGGCGCGCCTCGCCGAACAGCGACATCACCTGCTGGCGCGAGCGATTGACCAGGGCGGCCGCGCGCTCCACCTCGGCACCGGCCGGCAAGCGGCCCGGCTTGATCACCGTCGGCGCCGCCATCACGGCCGGCTGGGCGACCGGCGGCGGCACGGCGGGCGCACTCGCCACGTCCAGGCCCTTGCCGTCATCGATCCATACCTCCACCACCTGGCTGCGCTGCAGCGCCACCAGGTCGGCCGGGTCGTCGAGCAGGAACTTGGTCTTCCAGAACGGGTGGGACAGCCAGGGCCCATCGAGAGCCTGGATGAACATGCCGAGCTTGACCTGCTGGGTCGGAATCTTCTTGATCATTGCGCGGGCAACAGGCCCCAAAAGTCCCAACGTAGAACGCGTGAGTATTACCTGCGACTGATGCTTGGGGCGCAGCGACGGGCGCAAAAAAAGCCGCCTGAAAAGGCGGCTTTGTCTCGCTGTTCGCCCGCGAGTGGCGTTTCAGCGCGGTTTCTTCAGGTTTCAGCGCATCTTGGACTGCGGCACCGTGCGCAGCTCGCTGGGCAGGGTGGACAGGTACTTGGCGATGCTCTTCAGCTCGGCATGGCTGAACTGCTTGACCTGGCCGGCCATGATGGCGTTGCCACGGCCGACCTGCGGATTGCCTTCGGTCTGGTAGGACTTCAGGGCCACGTAGAGGTAGTCGGCATGCTGGCCAGCCAGCTTGGGCTCGGCGCCCGTGACGGGCTTGCTGAAATTGGCGCCGTGGCAGGAGATGCAGGCGCCCTTCTCCAGCAGTTTGGCCACGTCGGCCGGGGCCGCAGGTGCGGCATCGGGCGCGGCCGGAGCCTTGGCCTGCTGTTCGTAGTAAGCGGAGACGTCGGCGATATCGGCCTCGGTCAGGGTCTGCGCGATGCTGCGCATCGTCGGGTGCTTGCGCTCGCCCTTGGCGTAGGCGTTCAGTGCGGCGGCGATGAACTGGCGGTTCTGGCCCGCGATCATCGGCACCTTGTGGATCTCGGGGAAGCTGGCCTGGTAGCCAGGAATGCCGTGGCAGCCGATGCACATGGCGATCTTCTTCTCGCCGATGGCCACGTCACCCTTGGCAACATCCTGGGCCTGGGCGGCGGAGCCGATCAAGGCCAGGGCGGTGAGCGAAATCTGCAGCAGTTTTTTCATGGTCCCGAGGGTCTCGTACTTACGTCCGGCCGGCATTATAGGGTGACCCGTATACTCGTTCGCAGCCCCCGTTGCCCTTGATCTACACCATGAAATTTGCAGGTTCCGACCAGTACATCGCCACCGCCGACCTGATGCTGGCGGTCAACGCGGCCATCACCCTGCAAAGGCCGCTGCTGGTCAAGGGCGAACCGGGCACCGGCAAGACCATGCTGGCCGAGGAAGTGGCCGCCTCCCTGGGCCTGCCGCTCCTGCAGTGGCACATCAAGTCGACCACCAAGGCCCAGCAAGGCCTCTATGAATACGACGCCGTCAGCCGACTGCGCGACAGCCAGTTGGCCGGCATCGAGGGCTCGGAGCGGGTGCGCGACATCCACAACTACATCGTCAAGGGCACGCTGTGGCAGGCCTTCGAGTCGGAGACGCCGGTCGCCCTCCTGATCGACGAGATCGACAAGGCCGACATCGAGTTCCCCAACGACCTGCTGCGCGAACTCGACCGCATGGAGTTCTACGTCTACGAGACGCGCCAGATGGTCAAGGCCAAGCACCGGCCGCTGGTCTTCATCACCTCGAACAATGAGAAGGAGCTGCCCGACGCCTTCCTGCGCCGCTGCTTCTTCCACTACATCAAGTTCCCCGATGCGGCCACGATGCAGAGCATCGTCGACGTGCACTTCCCCGGCATCAAGGGCGAGCTGCTGGCTGCCGCGCTGAAGAGCTTCTACGAAGTGCGCAACCTGCCGGGCCTGAAGAAGAAGCCCTCCACCTCGGAGTTGCTGGACTGGCTCAAGCTCCTGCTGGCCGAGGACATCCCGGTCGAGCAGCTGAAGGGCGAAGGCGATGCCAAGGTCGCCATCCCGCCGCTGGTGGGCGCGCTCCTGAAGAACGAGCAAGACCTGACGCTGTTCGAGAAGCTGGTCTTCATGCAGAGGAACAACCGCTGATGGCGGGCGAGATCCTGAAGCCGGTGACACTCACCGGCCGCCATGCCAGCCTCATCCCGCTGGCCGCCGAGCAACTGGCCGGCCTGCAAGCAGCCTCCGCCGACGGCGAGCTGCACCAGCTCTGGTACACAAGCGTGGCCACGCCCGAGCGCATGGAAGCCGAGATCGCGCGGCGCCTCGCCCTGCACGCGGCCGGTTCCATGCTGCCCTTCACCGTGCTCGATGCCGAGGGCCGCATTGCCGGCATGACCTCGTTCATGAACATCGACAGCGTGCACCGCCGCGTCGAGATCGGCTCCACCTGGTATGCCCGGCGCGTGCAGCGCAGCGGCCTCAACACCGAGTGCAAGCTGATGCTGCTCACGCATGCCTTCGAGCAGCTTGCCTGCATCGCCGTCGAGTTCCGCACCCATCGCCTGAACACCCAGAGCCGCCGCGCCATCGAGCGCCTCGGCGCCCAGCTGGACGGCATCCTGCGCAATCACATGCGCACGGCCGACGGCAATCTGCGCGACACCTGCGTCTACAGCATCACCGCCGCAGAGTGGCCGACGATCAAGACGCACCTGCAGTGGCAGCTGCAGAAACCACGAGACTGAAAATGACCGCCAAGAAGGCCCGCTTCGACGTCAACGATCTGTGGGCGCTCGAACGCCTCGGCGCGCCCAGCCTCTCGCCCGACGGCGCCCAGGCCGTGGCCAGCCTCACGCGCTACGACATGGAGAAGAACCAGGGCCAGTCCGGCCTGGTCCTGCTCTCCACGCTGGGCGGCGCGATGCGCCCGCTCACCCATTGCGGCGAGAAGGACGGCGCGCCGCTCTGGAGCCCGCAAGGCGACCTGATTGCCTTCATCGCCAGGCGCGAGCAGCAGGGCCAGAAGGATGAGCAGCCACAGCTCTATGTGATTCCGCCGGACGGTGGCGAGGCCCGGCGCGTCAGCGAGATGCCCACCGGTGTCAAGGCCTTCAAGTGGTTCCCGGATGGCAAGCGCATCGCCTTCATCTCCTGGGTCTGGCCCGGCCTCAAGGGTGCAGCCGCCCAGGCCAAGGCCATGCAGGCGCACAAGGAGCGCAAGGCCAGCGGCTATGTCACCTCGGAGGCCCAGTACCGCTTCTGGGACCACCAGCTGCCGATGGGCCGGGTCGCCCGCCTGCATGTGCTCGACATCGCCACCGGCAAGACCCGCGACCTGTTCGAGGGCACGGATTACGAGCTGCCCCGTGCCGAGCCCGAGGCCCACCGCTTCGACATCTCGCCGGACGGCAAGCGCATCGTCTTCGCTTTCGACCCGGCCGCCGAGAAGCGCATCGACAACTGCCTGGCCCTGGCCGAGGTGGAGGTGCGCAGCAACGGTGCCATCCGCGTGATCCTGCAGGAGGATGGCTGGGACTTCACGGCCCCCGCCTACAGCCATGCCGGCCAGCACCTGGCCTTCCTGGCCAGCCACCAGGGCCGCAAGCACACGGCGCCACGGCAGCTGGCCGTTCTCGACACGCAAGGCCATTGGGCCGTGCTGTCGGAAGACTGGGACCGTGAGCCCGAGGCGCCACTGCTGTGGGACGAGGACGACCTCGGCCTGCTGTGCTGTGCCGAGGAGCAGGGTCGGCGCCACCTCTGGCGCTTCGACGTGAAGAGCTGTGCCGCCTTCGTTCTGTTCCGGGGCGGCCATGCGGCCAGCTTCGGCCTGGAGGCCGGCACCCTCGTCGTCAACCACGATGGGGTTCAGCATCCCTCGCGCATCTCGGTACTCGAAGTCGAGGGTGACGAAGAAGGCCATGGGGCGCAGTGGCGCCGAATCGAGAACGTCAACGACCAGCAACTCGCCGGCCACGCCTTCGGCCGCGAGGAAGAGGTCTGGTTCAAAGGCGCCAATGGCGAGCAGGTGCAGATGTGGCTGATCCATCCGCCCGGCTTCAACCCGCGCCGCAAATACCCGCTGCTGCATGTGATCCACGGAGGCCCGCACACGGCCTTTGGCGACAGCTGGCACTGGCGCTGGAACCACCAGGCCTTTGCCGCGCAAGGCTATGTGGTGGCCTGCGTGAATTACCACGGCTCATCGAGCTTCGGCGAGCGTTTCCTCGACTCGATCACCCACCGCTGGGGCGAGCTGGAGCTGCAGGACATCGAGGCCGCCACCGACCTGCTGCTGAAGAAACCCTGGGCTGACAAGCGCCGCGTCTTCGCCACCGGCGGCAGCTATGGCGGCTACATGGTGGCCTGGATGAACGGCCATGTGAAACCGGGCCGCTACCAGGCCTATGTCTGCCATGCCGGCTGCTACGACTGGCAGGCCATGTTCGCCGACGACGCCTACACCTACCATGCGCGCGAGCTGGGCGCCAACTACTGGGACGACCCGGCCAGGATCGCCGCGCAAAGCCCGCATGCCTTTGCCCAGCACATGAAGACCCCCACCCTGGTCGTCCACGGCGCACTGGACTACCGAGTGCCCGATGCCCAGGGCCTGGCCTACTACAACACCTTGAAGGCGCGCGGCGTCGACGCCCGGCTCTTGTGGTTCCCGGATGAGAACCACTGGATCCTCAAGCCCCGCAACAGCCAACTCTGGTACGGCGAGTTCTTCGCCTGGCTGGAGCGCCACGACCCGGGCGCGCGGCGCAGCTAGCCGCCGTAGGCCTCAGGCCGGGTTGAGGGGCGCCCGCGCCGCTTCGTCCGGCAGGCCACCCCAGCTCAGCAGGGCCGCCCAATGCTCTGGCGCCTCGGGCCGCCCGAACAGATAGCCCTGCAGGCCATGCACGCCCAGGGCCTGCAGGAACAGCATCTGCTCGCCAGTCTCTATGCCCTCGGCCACCACGCGCAGCCGCAGGCTGTGGGCCAGTGAAACGACCGAGCGCACCACGCGCTCGCGCCGCAGATCGCCGGGCAGCTGATGCAGGAAGGAGCGGTCGATCTTCAGCACGTCGATGGGCAGGTCGACCAGCTTGGCCAGCGAGGAATAGCCGGTGCCGAAGTCGTCGATGGCGATGGTGAAACCGGCCTCATGCAGGCGCTGCAGTTGCAGCAGGGCCTGGGCGGGCTGACGGGTCAGCGCCGACTCGGTCACCTCCAGCTCCAGCTGCGAGGCCGTCACGCCGTGGCGCTGTAGCGCGGCGCTCAGCCTGTCGAAGAGGTCGCAGCGTTCCAGGTCATGCGCCGACAGGTTGACCGCCACATGGGTCAGCGCCCTGGCCTGGCCCTCGGAGCGCCAACGAGCCAGTTGAGCGCAGGCGGCCTCGACCACCCAATCGGTGATGCGCCCCACCAGGCCGCAGGCTTCGGCCACCGGAATGAACTCGACCGGCGACACCGCCCCCAGGGCCGGGCTGGTCCAGCGCAGCAGGGCCTCGAAGCCGAGCAGGCTGCCGTCCGGCCGCACTTGCGGCTGGTACAGCAGGTGGAGTTGCCCCTCATTGAGCGCCTGGGGCAGCTCCGCCTCGATGGCCATGCCGCGCTCCACGGCCCGCGCCGTCGTGGCATCAAACACGCCGAAGCCATGGAACTCCTGGCGCCAGCGCGGGTCCTGGCCCATGTCCAGCGCCAGCTCGGAGCAGCGCAGCAGCTCGGCCCCGTCGATGGCCCCGGCCTGGCGAGTCAGCAGGTCGCGCACCGCCACCATGCCGAAGACCAGGTCCAGCATCACCGGCTGCTTGGCCGCCATGGCCTGCGTAGGCAGGGTCGCGCACAGCTGCCGCATCTGCGCGAGCACCTCGCCGGCCTCCTCACGCACCGGCACTTGCAGGGCGATCACCGAGCCGCGCACCCGGGCCACCTCCACACCGGCGGGCAGGCTGGCCAGCAAGTCGCGCACGAAGGACTTCAGCAAGGCATCGCAGGCATTGACGCCGTAGCGGGCGTTGAGCTGGCGCAGGTTGTTGATGCGCAGCGTCAGCAGAGCGACGGCGGGCCGAGACGCTCCCAGCAGGCACAGGGCATCGAGCTGCTGGATGCAACGGCTGCGGTTGGGCAGGCCCGTCAGCGCGTCATGCCAGGTGGCGCGCGCCTCGCGCAGCACCGAGGCGGCGAGGTTCTCCTGCAGGCGGCGCAGCTCGGTCACATCGTCAAAGCCGTAGGCCTGCAGGCGCTGGCCGATGCTGTGCACCGAACGCAGCTCGACCTCTCGCCGCCCGCCGCCGGCATCCAGCCACCAGCGCAGGCCCGTCTCGGCACGCCAGCTGCGCGGGCCGCCCTCCGGCGCGCTCAGCAACTCGGACAGCGCGAGGCCTTGCAGCGCCTGCTCGTCGCTGAGCCCGCACAGCAGCAGGAAGGGCCGGTTGGCACGCAGCACCTCGTCAGCAGGCCCGCACACCAGGGTCGGCGCGCTGCCGGCCTGGAAGACCTGCTCGCTCAGCTGTCGCGAACTCCGCAGCCGCTCCTGGATCCTGCCCATGCCATCGACCAGGCGGAACACCGCCAGCGGCATGCACAGGTTGAAGAACATGAACAGCGCCGCATGCACGTAGAACAGGGAGTTGGGCAGGCGCACGTCCTGCTGCGGCAGCTGGGGCGCCTCGTAGCCGCTCACCGCAAGCAAGAAGAACAGGGTGTTGAACGCCATCAGGCCGAGGGCCAGGCGCCAGTTGATCAGCAAGCCGGCCACCAGCGGGGCGGTGTAGCTGAGCACGTAGCCCAGCCGCGACAGCTCGGGCTGCTGACCGGTTGAGATGGTGATGGCCAGCGAGGCGGCATACACGGCACAAAGCAAGAGCAGACCGCCGGCCCGACCTGGGCGCCGGGCCTGCCTGATGGCAGCGGCCAGCAGGGTGAGCACCACACCCACGATCACAACGGCCCAGGGCTTGCCCCGAATCAGGGCCATCACCGCCGTGTGCAGGCCCACGCCACAGCCCAGCACCAGACTGGCCAGCAACGTCACTCGCAATGCACTGAGCTGAATGTCGGCCAACGTCGCCGCCGTGCTGCCGGGCCGACCGTCCGGCCGCTCCCAGGTGCGGCTGGCCCGCCAGCGCAGACCCGACGCCGCGACCGCCCCGCGGGCCTTGCTCTCCTCCGGTTCGGCCAGCACCCAGGAACGCAAGCGGGACAGCGGCGAAGTCAGCATCGAGGGCGGCTTTGGGGAAGGAAGAGAGTGAGGAGCGGCGCTTGAATCGAAAGACAAACTCTGCAGCTCTTGCGCTGTTGAGCGGCGGGAATATATCAGCGCAATATGAGCCCCATCCCCCCTGAGCTGGGTGGTGTGCGGAGAGCGCCGCCGGCTCAGTCATCGGCTTGCGAATTTGGATTCGCAAGTGGGATGGCCTCATGGGGCCAGGTCTTGCCTTGATGCAGGCGCCGACCGGCGGCGCCAGTCTCGCCTGGGCCCGGGCCGGCTTCTGCATAATCGGGCGAACCCTCCTCGACGCTCCCGGCTGCCTGCCTGACCTGCTTCATGCTGATCCCCTTCTTCTTCACGTTGCGCGCCGCCAAGCTGCCGGTCTCGGTCAAGGAATACCTGACCCTGATCGAAGCGCTGAAGAAGGGCGTGATCGGCGGCGACGAGGGCACGCCTTCGGTCGACGATTTCTACTTCCTGGCCCGCACCTGCCTGGTCAAGGACGAGGCCCACTTCGACCGCTTCGACCGCGCCTTCGCCGCCTATTTCAAGGGCGTGGAGCTGCTGACCGACTTCACGAAGGAGCTGCCCGCCGACTGGCTGAAGCAGCACCTGGAACTGAACCTCACGCCCGAGCAGAAGGCGGCCATCGAGAAGATGGGCTGGGACGAGCTGATGAAGACGCTGCAGGAGCGGCTGGAGGAGCAGAAGGAACGCCACGAAGGCGGCAACCGCTGGATAGGCACGGGCGGCACCAGCCCGTTTGGCAACAGCGGCTACAACCCGCAGGGCATCCGGATTGGCGGCAAGGGCGGCAACAAGAGCGCCGTGAAGGTCTGGGACCAGCGCAGCTACAAGGACTACGACGACCAGCTCGAGCTCGGCATCCGCAACATCAAGGTCGCCCTGCGCCGCCTGCGCCGCTTCGCGCGCGAGGGCTCGGAGCTGGAGCTCGACCTGGACGACACCATCCACAAGACCGCCGCCAATGCCGGCATGCTGGACATCCGCATGATCCCGGAGCGCCACAACAAGGTGAAGGTGCTGCTCTTGATGGACGTGGGCGGCACCATGGACGAGCACATCCACCGCGTCGAGGAGCTGTTCTCGGCCGTCAAGAGCGAGTTCAAGCACCTCGAGTTCTATTACTTCCACAACTGCGTCTACGACTTCGTCTGGAAGAACAACCGCCGCCGCTTCGCCGAGAAGTTCCCGACCTGGGACATCATTCGCAAGTACAACCGTGACTACAAGCTGATCTTCGTTGGCGATGCCACGATGAGCCCCTACGAGATCCTGCAGGCGGGAGGCAGCGTGGAATACAACAACGAGGAAGCGGGCGCCGAATGGCTGCAGCGCCTTACCCATGCCTTCCCCAAGTACGCCTGGATCAACCCGGAGCCGCAGGGTGTCTGGCAGTACCGCCAGAGCATCGCCCTGATCCAGCAGCTGATGCAGCAGCGCATGTTCCCGCTCACGCTGACCGGCCTGGAAGGGGCCATGCGCCTGCTGTCCAAATGAGTTTGCTGCGTCTCCCTGCTGCCGCCTTGCTGCTGCTCAGCCTTGGTGGCTGCGCCCTCTTCCAGGGGCTCGAAGACAAGCCCGAGAAGCCAGCCCCCACCACGCCGGAGCAGCGCCTGGTGCAAAGTTACGAGCTGCAGATCGAAGCGCCGTCCGCCAATCTGCGCGAGCTGCTGGAGGAACACCTGGACCTGGCCCGTTTCCAGCGCACGCCCGAGGCCGAGCGACCCAGCAGCGTCGAGCTGGACCGGCTGCGCCTGCTGGCGCCGGCCCAGGCCAAGTCGCTGCTGGAAACGGCCGGCTACTTCGATGCCCAGGTCGAGGCCCTGCTCGAGGCCAGAGACAGCAGCAAGCCGCTGATACGCATCAAGGTCACCGCTGGCACGCCCAGCCGCGTGCGCCGCGTGACCTGGTCCTTCGAGGGCGAGATCGCCGCTGCTGCAGGCGCTCCCTTGCGCGAGGCCTTGCAGTCGAACTGGCCGCTCGAGGCCGAGTACCGTTTCACGCAAACGCGCTGGTCCACCGCCAAGAGCGAAGCCCTGGTGCGCGCCCGCGCCCAGGGCTATCCGCTGGCACGCTGGGCCGCGACCCATGCGCAGGTCCACACGGCCGAGCAAGCGGTAGACCTGGAGCTGACGCTGGACAGCGGTCCCCTCTTCCACCTCGGCGAACTGCGCATCGAGGGCCTCGAGTTCTACCCGGCCGAGGCCGTGACGCGCCTGGCCGGCTTCAAGCCCGGGCAGGCCTACACCGAGAAGGCGCTGCTGGAGTTCCAGGAGCGCTTGCAGAAAACCCAGCTGTTCGATGCGGTGGCGGTCGACATCCAGCGCGATGCCGAGCTGGCCGCCGCCGCACCGGTGCTGATCAAGCTGCGCGAGTCGCCACGCCAGCAGGCCACGACCGGCATCGGCTACCACGCCAACACCGGCCAGCGCGTCACGCTGGAGCACCTGCACCGCCAACCGTTCGGCCTGGCCCTGCGTGCGCGCACCAAGCTCGACCTGGGCCGTGACCTGCGCGCCGCCGACCTGGAGCTGTCTTCCTATCCGCAGCCCGACATGCAGCGCAACCTGGCCGCACTGCGCAGCGCGCAAGACCGCTCGGGCGACAAGATCGTCACCAGCCTCAGCCTGCGCCTGGGCCGGCTGCGCGAGACCACCGAGGACGAGCGCCTGATCTTCGTGGACGCCACCCGCGCCCGCGAGACCTCGACCGCGGGCGAAATCCAGAGCGGCGCGCTTTCGCTGAACGGCAACTGGACGCGCCGCCGCGTCGACTCCATCCTGCTGCCCACCGAGGGCTACACCGCCAAGCTGGAACTCGGCGCCGGCCGCGCCGACAGCAGCGACGCGCAGAGCGGTCTGTTCGGCCGCTCGCGGCTCTTGCTGAACTGGTACAAGCCGCTGAACGGCTGGTATGCCAATGTGCGCACCGAGCTCGGCCAGGTCTATGCCGCCAACGCGGTGGGCCTGCCCGAGACCCTGCTGTTCCGGGCCGGTGGCGATGAATCGGTGCGCGGCTATGCGTACCACGACCTCGGCCCGGTGAAGAGCGGCGTCGCCGTTGGCGGCCGCGCGCTCTGGACCGGCAGCCTCGAGCTGGCACGGCCGATCAGCGAGAACCTGCAAAGCCTCTGGGGCGCGGCCTTCATCGATGCCGGCCAGGCGGCCGACAGCTTCGGCGCTCTGAAGCCTGTCGTCGGATGGGGCGCCGGTGTGCGCTGGCGCAGCCCGGTCGGGCCGCTGCGGCTGGACATCGCCCGCGGTCAGGCCACGGGGCGCTGGCGCATGCATTTCAGCGTAGGAATTGCGCTGTGATGCGCCGCACACGCTGGCTGATCGGCACGGCGCTCGCCGTGCCGGTGCTCACGCTCACCACCGTACTCGGTGCCTATGGCCTGGCCAGCACCGAGTCGGGCAGCGCCTGGCTGCTGGCGCGGCTGCCGGGCGTGCAGGTGCAGGCACCGCAGGGTTCGCTGCTGGGCAGTTTCTCGGCCCGCCAGGTCCATGTGGCCCTGCCCGGTGGCGACAGCCTGGACCTGCGGGGCCTGCGCTGGCAAGACCTGACCCTCGGCGTCTGGGCCCGCCGCCTGACGATCGCCAGCCTGGAGGCCGAGCGCCTCGCCTACCAGAGCGCGCCCAAGGTCACGAGCACGCCCTTGCAGGCCCCGGCCGATCTGCGCCTGCCGCTGGAACTGGCCGTTGCCCGCGTGAGCATCGGCGAGTTGGTGGTGCCAGGCCTTGAGCAGCAGCCGCTGCGCGAGATCAGCGGCGCCCTGAGCCTCGGCACCCAGCACCGCCTGCAACTGAAAAGGCTGCATTGGGATCGCCTGACACTCGCCGGAGAGCTCCAGCTCGGTGCCGATTCGCCGCTGCCGCTGCAAGGCCAGGTGCAACTCAAGGACGACGGCACGGCCGGCCGGCCCTGGGAGGCCCAGGCCACGCTGAGCGGCCAGCTCAGCAGCATCGCCACGGCGCTCAGCCTGCAGGCCGAGGGGCAATCGTTGCGCGCTCAGGCCCAGGTCCTGCCCTTTGCTGCCTGGCCGCTCGCCGCCCTGCAGGCCCAGGTCGAGCGCCTGGACCTGGCCGCGCTCTACAGCCAGGCGCCGCGCACGGCGCTCACGGGCCAAGCCGAGCTGAAGGCGAGTGGCTGGCAGCAACCGGCGCAGTTGCTGGCCCACCTCAGCAATGGCCTGGCCGGCCGCTGGGACCAGGGCCGGCTGCCGCTGCGCACCGTGCAGCTCAGCCTGCAGGCTCCGCCCCAGCATCCCGACCAGTTGCAATTGCAATCGCTGGAACTCGAACTCGGCGACGGGCGCGCCGCCGCCGGGCGCGTCAGCGCGCAGGGCCGCCATGCCGGCGATGGCAGCTGGCAGATCGACAGCCGCATCCGCGAACTGCGCAGCGCCGAACTTGACGGCCGGCTCGCGGCGCTGCGCTGGAGCGGCAGCCTCCAGGCCAGCGGCCAGGGCCTAGCAGGCGCGATGAAACTGCAGGCCCAGCTGGAGGCCCAGTTCGAGAAGGCGGCCAACAAGCCGCCGCTGCAACTGCGCCTGGCCGCCGAGGGCAACCGCCAGCAAGTGCATCTGAGCGAGCTGCTGCTGCAGGCCGGCGGCTCCCAGCTTCAGGCCCAGGGTGACGTGCAGTTGTCGGCCGCGTGGAAGCTCAAGGGCAGCGCGCGGCTGCAATCCTTCGACCCGCGCCTGCTCTGGGCCGGCACGGCCGGCTCGGCCTGGCAGCGCGGCGAGCATGGGCTCAGCGCCGAGGCGCAGATCGATCTTCAGGCAGCGCCTGCCGGCCAGCGCTGGCCCCTCGGCACGGCTCGCCTGGAGCTGCAGCCAAGTCGCCTGCAAGGCCAGGCGCTGCAAGGCCAGGCCGACTACCAGGCCAGCGCCGGCAGCGCGCCGCGTCTGGTGGCCCAAATCAGCAGCGGCGAGAACCGCGTGCAGGCCGAGGCCCAGCCAGGCAACGCCCAGGTCGAGCTGCAAGCGCCGCGCCTCGCCGCGTTCGCGCCGTTGCTGGCCCTGTGGCAGCCGGAAGCCCGCCTTGCGGGATCGCTGCTGGGCAAGCTCAAGCTACTGCTCGATGCCGAGCTGCGTCCCTCGGCGGTGAGCGGCGAGCTGCAGGGCCGCGACCTGCTGTGGGCCGAAAACAAGAGCACCGCCAGCGAATGGCGCATCACCCAGCTGAACCTGCAAGGCGAGGCCGGCAGCACGCTGGACGCGCCACTTCGCCTGCAACTGCAGGCCCAAGGCATGGGCCAGGGCGCCGGCCATCAGGTGGGCCGCGCCCTGCTGGATCTGCAAGGCAGCTGGGCCCGACATCAGGCCCGGCTGGAGCTCGATGCCCAGCTGGCGCTGACGCCGGCCCTGCAATCCATGCTGGGCGAGAGCGGCAAGCTAGCATCAAAAGTACGCGCCTCATTGCAAGCCGGCTTCGATGCCCTGCCCCAGCTGAACAGCGAGCGGGGGCTGCGCTGGCAGGGTTCGATCAGCGAGCTGCTGCTGCGCCCTGCCCGGCCCGAGCAGCCGGCCTGGGTATCCAGCCAGGGCGCGCTCGGCTTCGAGCTCGGTTTCGAGCGCGGCCTGGCCGCCGGCCCCAGCAGCCTGCGCTTGCAGCCGGGCCGCATCGAGGTCGGTGGCGCGGCACTGGCCTGGCGCCGGGGTGAGTGGCAACCGGCCGGTGCGCTGCAGGCCGACATCCAGCTCGAGCCGCTGGCCGTGGCACCGCTGCTGCGCCGCTGGCAGCCGGACTTCGGCTGGGGCGGTGACCTGGTGATAGTCGGCCAGATCAAGCTCAGAAGCAGCCCCAAGGTCGAGATCGATATCGAGCTCTTGCGCGAGCGCGGCGACCTGAGCGTGACCGACGAGCGCGGCCCACAGCAACTCGGGCTCGATGCCCTGCGCCTCGCGCTTCAGGCGCGCGATGGCCGCTGGCAGTTCCACCAGGCCTTGGGCGGCAGCAGCCTCGGCCTGCTCGGCGCCACCGTGACGCTGCAAGCCGATCCACAGGCGCTGTGGCCCGGGCCGAAGTCCAGCCTGGAAGGCATGCTGCAGGCCAATGTCGCCAACGTGGGCCTGTGGGGTCGCTGGGTGCCGCCGGGCTGGCGCGTTGGCGGTGCGCTCACGGCCGGACTCGCGCTGGCCGGCACGCTGGA
The DNA here is from genome assembly GCF_030014915.1 of Pelomonas sp. V22. Classification (GTDB taxonomy): domain Bacteria; phylum Pseudomonadota; class Gammaproteobacteria; order Burkholderiales; family Burkholderiaceae_C; genus JAUASW01. Next base: position 206,891 of record NZ_JAGIXS010000003.1, on the reverse strand, counting down.
AGCGCCGCAGCTGCTGGGCCAGGCCGAGGGGCAGAAGCTCTCGCTGCGCAACCCGCTGCTGGGCGTGGACGTGCGCGATGCCGACTTCCTTTTGAAACTGGTGGGCGAGCGCGCCGAGCTCGTGCGCTTCCTCGCCCATGGCCCCGAAGGCCAAATCACGGCCAGCGGCCAGGCGGTGCTCGGCGAGAAGCCGCAGGCGCAGCTGCAGATCAAGGCCGAGGGGCTGACACTCTTGAACCGCGTCGACCGCCGCGCCCAGATCAGCGGCGAGGCCAAGCTGGCGTTGGCCGAGCAATCGCTGGAGCTGGACGGCCGCATCAAGGTCGACAGCGCGCTCTTCGATTTCTCGCGCGGTGATGCGCCCAGCCTGGATGACGACGTGCAGGTCATACGCCCGCAGGCCGCCAGCGCACCGGCTGCAGCGCAGGCGCCGGCCAAGCCGCGCAAGGTCCGCATCGACCTCGCAATGGACGCCGGCGACAAGCTGCAGCTGCGCGGCCGAGGCTTCGAGAGTCGCCTCGCCGGCGAGCTCAAGCTGGTTCAGCGCGATGCCAGTACGCGGCTGACCGGCAGCCTGCGCACCGTGGGCGGCACCTACGCGGCCTATGGCCAGAAGCTGGAGATCGAGAAGGGTGAGCTGATCTTCACCGGCCCCTACGACAACCCGCGCCTCGACGTGCTGGCGTTGCGGCCCAACACCGATGTCTCGGTCGGCGTCGCCCTCACCGGCACGGCGCTGGCACCGCGCATCAAGCTCTACGCCGACCCGGACATGAGCGACACCGACAAGCTCTCGTGGCTGCTGCTCGGTCGCGCACCCGAGGGCCTCGGCCGGGCCGACACCGCCGTACTGCAGCGTGCCGCCCTGGCCCTCTTGAGCGGCGAAGGCGAAAGCCCCTCGGGCCGCTTGATGAAGAACCTCGGCCTCGACGAGCTCTCGCTGTCGCAGAACGACGAAGACGCGCGCGGCACCGTGGTGCGCCTCGGCAAGCAGCTCTCGCGCCGCTGGTACGTGGGCTATGAGCGCGGCCTGAATGCCACGACGGGCAGCTGGCAGCTGGTCTACCGCATCGCCCAGCGCTTCACGCTGCGGGCCCAGAGTGGGGACGACAACGCGGTCGATCTGATCTGGTTGTGGCGCTGGCGCTGATGGCGGCAGCGCGCCGCATGCCGACTGCCCTCGCATGCAGGCACCGGCGGTGTGTAAAGTCGCAAGCATGTGCTCGAACTACCGGCCGGTGACTCTGCAGGATCGACTGCTTGCACATTTCGGAGTCGTCCGACCCGACGAGGAAGAGCCGCCGGAGTTCACGGCCCCGGGATACCAGGCCCCATTCATCGTGCGGGCCAGTCACCGCGACACTCTGGCCAAGCGATGCCTGATTGGCCTGTTCGGCCTGCTTCCTGAGTGGGCAGAGAACCTGGCCTTTGGTCGCAAAACCTACAACTGCCGGTCGGAGACCAAGACCAGCAAGCCGGCCTTCAGGGAGGCCTGGCAATCTGAACATCGTTGCGTCATTCCGGCAGAGGTGCTGTACGAGCCTTGCTACGAGTCGGGCGATCCCGCCCGATGGGCGATCCAGCGAGCTGATGGCGGCCCCCTCGGGGTGGCAGGCCTGTGGGGCCTCTGGCACGACCCTGCCGGCCGTGAAGTCCTGAGCTTCACCATGCTCACCGTGAACGCAGACGGGCATCCGATTTACCTGCGCATGCACGCTCCTACCGATGAGAAACGCATGCCCGTGATCCTGCGAGAGCAGGACTACGACGACTGGCTGCATTGCTCCAACGAGGAGGCCGCGAAGTACATCGCGCAGTATCCGGCCGAACTGCTGCTGGCCTATCCGGACCCTGTGCCCTGGAAGGTGTTGCCGGACCCCAAGCATTGGACCTCCTCGCCGGACATGTTTGCCGACGAATGGCGCCAGGCTTCGGTCGACGCCAAGGCGCGCGCCTTGAAGGCACGCCGGTCCCGACCCAAACCCAAACACGAAGGTCCAGCGGAAGAAGGGCCGGCGACGGGCGATCTCTTCTAGGGCAAGGGGCATGACGCGCGCCAAGAGTGCCCTGTGGCATGAGCTGCAGGCAGTGACTTGGCATGGTCCCTCCGACAGGAATCGAACCTGTATTTGCCGCTTAGGAGGCGGCCGTTCTATCCATTGAACTACGGAGAGAGGGAGCGGATTGTAGGGCTAGCCTCGCGGGCCACCGGCGAGCGGCGGCCGCGGTCATCCCGGCCCCGCCAAGACCGGCCGATCAGCCCGGATTTGCAGCCCAGCAGCGTTTCTTTACATCGCGCCGCAATGGCCGCCGCAGGGGCTGCAGATCCGGGTCCGGTGCGCCGAAAGTCACCCCATCGTCAGCCGCTTTTTGTGTCTGCTTTGTCACTGCCATGCCCGAAATGAGGGGTTGCCCGGCCTCTTACCAGCATCGCCAAAGAAGGCAAGAGCCTATACTTGGGACGAGCCTGGTGGCGGCCCTCAAACGCCCCGCCAGGCCGCATCAATACTGGATTCTTCGATAGGAATTGCTCGCATCATGGGTGCCAAACTGAAAGTCGCAGGCTGGGTCGCTTTGGGCGCCATGGCTGGGGCGCTGACCACGATGCAGCTGCAAGCAAATGCGCGCAGCGGTTCGGGTCTGTCGCCGCTGCCGCTCGAAGAGTTGCAACAACTCGCCGCCGTGTTCGGCATGGTCAAGTCCGACTATGTCGAACCGGTCGACGAAAAGAAGCTGATCAACGATGCCATCGCCGGCATGGTGGCGGGCCTGGATCCGCACTCGCAGTTCTTCGACAAGAAGAACTTCAAGGAATTCCGCGAAGGCACGACCGGCAAGTTCATCGGCGTCGGCATCGAGATCGGCATGGAAGACGGGCTCGTGAAGATCGTCTCCCCGATCGAGGGCTCGCCCGCCTTCCGTGGCGGCTTGAAGAGCGGTGACCTGATCAGCAAGATCGACGACACGCCAGTCAAGGGCCTGACCCTCGACCAGGCCGTCAAGAAGATGCGCGGCGAGCCGGCCACCAAGGTCACGCTCACCATCTACCGCAAGGCCGAAAGCCGCAGCTTCCCCATCACCATCGTGCGCGAAGAGATTCGCATGCAGAGTGTGCGCGCCAAGGTGGTCGAGCCCGGCTATGCCTGGCTGCGTGTGAGCCAGTTCCAGGACCGCACGATCGAAGACTTCGCCAAGAAGCTCGAAGAGATCTACAAGCAGGAACCCAATCTGAAGGGCCTGGTGCTGGACCTGCGCAACGACCCGGGCGGCCTGCTCGAAGGCGCCGTGGCACTGTCGGCCGCCTTCCTGCCCAAGGACGTGGACGTGGTTTCGACCAATGGCCAGATCGCCGAATCCAAGTCCACCTTCAAGTCGAGTCCCGAGTACTACGTGCGCCGTGGCGCCAACGACCCGCTGCGCAAGCTGCCGGCCGCGCTGAAGAGCGTGCCCCTGGTGGTGTTGGTCAATGAAGGCTCGGCCTCGGCCAGCGAGATCGTTGCCGGTGCCCTGCAAGACCACCACCGCGCCATCATCATGGGTGCCCAGACCTTCGGCAAGGGCTCGGTGCAGACCGTGCGCCAGCTGAGCCCGGACACCGCGCTCAAGATCACCACGGCCCGCTACTACACACCGAGCGGCCGCTCGATCCAGGCCAAGGGCATCGTGCCCGATGTGATGCTGGACGAGACCGCCGAGGGCAATGTGTTCGCCGCCCTGCGCATGCGCGAGGCCGATCTCGAGAAGCACCTGGCCAATGGCCCCGAGGCCAAGGATGAAGCCCGCGAGAAAGCCCGCGAGGAAGCGCGCGCCAAGCTCGAAGCTGAAGCCAAGAAGAATGAGCTCAAGCCCCTGCCCGAGTTCGGCAGCGGCGAGGACTTCCCGCTGGTCCAGGCCCTGAACCGCCTGAAGGGCCAGCCGGTGCTGGTGTCCAAGACGGCCACCGAGCGCAAGGCCGAAGCCAAGACCGAATAAAGTCCGGCAAGAGGCAAAGCAAGGGCCCGCAGCAGCGGGCCTTTCTCATTCCAGAGCGGCAAGCGATCAGCGACGCAGCCGCACGACCAGGGCCAGGGCAGCCGCTCCGGCCGCCAAGGTGCAGACGCCGCGCCAGCCATACTCGCCCATCGCCAGTCCGCCCAGCCAGGAGCCGCTGCTCATGCCCATGAACATCGCGCCGATCAGCACCGCGTTCAGCCGGCTGCGCGCCGGCGGCTCGATGCCGTAGACGATGCTCTGGTGCGAGACCAGGCTGGCCTGGAAGCCGAGGTCGAACACCAGGGCTGCCAGCGCCACCAGCCACAGGCTTTGCGGGCCCAGGGCCATCGCTGCAAAGGAAGCCAGCACCAGGCTGGCGCCCAGCAGGATCACGCGGCCAGGCCCACGCCGGTCGGCCATGGCCCCAGCGAGTGGTGCAGCCAGCGCGCCGGCCGCACCGGCCAGGCCGAAGGCACCGGCCACCGTGCTGCCGAGATTCAGCGGCGGGCTGTGCAGCATCAGGGCCAGCGTGGACCAGAAAGCGCTGAAGGCCACGGCCAGCAGCCCCTGGGCCAGCGCCGCGCGGCGCAGCTCGCGGTGCCGCTTCAGGAGGCTCCAGAGACTGGCCAGCAGTTCGCCATAGCCGAGCTGCGTGGTCGGCGCGAAATGCGGCAGGCCGCGCCGCAGCAGCCAGGCCAGCAGTGCGATGCTCAGCGCCGCCACGGCAAACACGGCGCGCCAACCCAGCTGCTGGGCCAGTGCACCGCTGACCACACGCGACAGCAGGATGCCGAGCAGCAAGCCCGTCATCACCGAGCCCACCGTCTTGCCGCGCTCCGCTTCCGGCGCCAGCGTGGCGGCGGCTGGCACCAGGTCCTGGGCCAGCGTGGCCGAGAGACCGATCAGGGCGCTGGCCAGCCAGAGCACCCAGAGCTGCGGCGCCAGCGCCGCCAGCGCGAGCGACAGCAGCAGGGCCAGGGCCTTGATGAGGATGATGCGGCGGCGGTCGAAGCGATCACCGAGCGGTGCCAGCAGCAGGATGCCGGCGGCATAGCCGAGCTGGGTCAGCGTGGGCACGAGGCCGATCTCGGCGCTGCTGGCCCCGAACTGCTCGGCCAGGCTGCCGAGCATGGGCTGGGCGTAGTAGAGCCCGGCCACCGAGAAGCCGGCACCGGCCGCCAGCAGCAGGACCAGGCGGCGCGACAGGCCCGGGGCGGCCGGGGCCTGGGGCAGCGAGGAAGTGAAGGTCTGTTCCATGAGGGGGGCAATCGGTGGCAAGGGCAGCAAGGCTGGCAGTTTCTCGAATTCGGGTTTCGCATAGAAGTACAGTGGCAAGCATTTCTTGAATACGCTTTCCGCATGACAAGAACCCCCGGCAATGACCGGCTCGATCTGCTGCAGACCTTTGTCCGCATCGTCGAAGCCGGCAGTCTTTCGGCTGCGGCCACCCAGCTGAACACCACGCAGCCCACCGTCAGCCGGCGCCTGAAGGCGCTGGAGCACAGCCTCGGCCTGCGGCTGCTGCAGCGCTCCACCCATGCGCTGCGGCTGACCGAGGGTGGTGCCCAGTGCTATGAGCAGGCCCGCACGCTGCTGGCCGATTGGGATGCCATGCAGGCCACATTGCGCGGCGCCCAGGAAGAGCCCGAAGGCCTGCTGCGCGTGCTGGTGCCGCATGCGCTGGGGCAGTTGCAGCTGATGCAGCCACTGATCGAGCTGCTGCGCCGCTCGCCCCGGCTCAGCGTCGAATGGCTGCTGGACGACCAGCCGCCCAAGTTCCGCGCCCAGGACCTGGACTGTGCGATTCGCGTGGGCAGCCTCGTCGATTCCTCGGTGGTGGCGCTGAAGCTGGCCGAGATTCCGCGCATCGTGGTCGCCGCGCCCAGCCTGCTCGAAGGCCGGCCGCTGCCGCAGGTGCCGGCCGACCTGAACAGCTACGACTGGCTGGCCCTCGGCACCTTCTATCGCAACGAGCTGACACTGCTGGGCCCGGGTGGCCAGCAGGCCAGGCTCACGCTGCGGCCTCGCCTGATCACCGACAGCCTGTTCGCACTGCGCAATGCCGTGCAGGCCGGCCTCGGCGTGGCGGCCATGTCGGCCTGGCTCACGCAGGCGGACCTGGCCAGCGGCGAGCTGGTGCAGTTGCTGCCGCAATGGCGGGCCCCGGCCCTGCCGGTGCACCTGATCTACCCCTACCAGCGCCACCAGCCTGCCAAGCTGCGCCACTTTGTGACAGCGATGCGCGACAGCCTGGCCAGCCTCGCCGACCCGGTCCTGGGGCTTAAGCTCGCACCATGAGTGACACCATGAACGACGAACAGCTGCTGCGCTACTCGCGCCACATCCTGCTGGACGAGATCGGCATCGAAGGCCAGCAGCGCCTGCTCGATGGCCATGCCCTGGTGATTGGCGCCGGCGGCCTGGGCTCCCCGGTGGCGCTCTACCTCGGCACGGCCGGCGTGGGGCGCATCACCCTCGTGGACCACGACACCGTGGACCTGACCAATCTGCAGCGCCAGATCGCGCACCGGCAGGACCGCATCGGCCAGCCCAAGGTCGAGTCGGCCGCGCAGAGCATCCGCGAGATCAATCCGGGCGCCGAGGTTCGCACCGTGCAGCAACGCGCCGACGCGGCCCTGCTCGACGAGCTGGTCCGCGAGGCCGACGTGGTCTTCGATTGCAGCGACAACTTCTCCACCCGCCATGCGGTCAACGCCGCCTGCGTCAGGCATCGCAAGCCGCTGGTGGCCGCCGCCGCCACCGGCTTCGACGGCCAGATCAGCGTCTACGACCGCCGCCAGCAGGACTGTCCCTGCTACGCCTGCCTGTTCCCGCCCGACAGCCGCTTCGAGGAGCAGCGCTGCGCCACCATGGGTGTGTTCGCGCCGCTGGTGGGCGTCATCGGCAGCCTGCAGGCGGCCGAGGGGCTCAAGCTGCTGGCTGGCCTAGAAGGCGGTCTGCGCGGCCGCCTGCTGATGCTGGACGCACGAACGATGGAATGGAACGAGATCGGCGTGCGGCGCGATGGGGAATGCCCCGTTTGCGCCGAATGAATGCGATGTTCAAGCGCTAAATACGGAAGAATATTCAGCCGGCCCTGACTTAAGCTGCCGCCCGGCGCGCGAGCGCCCTCCCTGACCGCCTGCCTCCCGCGGGAACCATCATGAAAAAGCGCAACCCGCTCAACGCCCGCAACTTTCCCAGTGCCAAGGAAGAGGCCCGCAAGCAGGCCGTCGTGCCCCCCGCCTACGACAGCGACCTGGCCGCCTACCGCCTGGCCTTTGTCGACGACGACTTCCTGCTGCGCGAGGAGTTGCGCCCGGTGCGCATGCAGCTGGAGCTGCTGAAGCCCGAGCTGATGCAGCAGGAGCAGGGCATCAAGTCGACCCTGGTGATCTTCGGCAGCGCGCGCATCCCTTCGCGCGAGGCGGCCGAGGCCGGCCTGGCCCGGGCCGAGGAGGCTGGAGACGCCGCCGCACTGGCGCGTGCCCGCACCCAGCTGGCCATGAGCCGCTACTACGAGGAGGCGCGCCGCTTCTCTGCCATCGTCACGCGTGCCTCGCTGCAGCGCGAGGACCCGATCTACGTGGTCACCGGCGGCGGCCCCGGCATCATGGAAGCCGGCAACCGCGGCGCCTACGAGGTGGGCGGCCGCAGCATAGGCCTCAACATCGTGCTGCCGCATGAGCAGGCTCCCAATCCCTACATCACGCCGGAGCTGTGCTTCCGCTTCCACTACTTCGCGCTGCGCAAGATGCATTTCCTGATGCGCTCGGTGGCGCTGGTGGCCTTCCCCGGCGGCTTCGGTACGCTGGACGAGCTGTTCGAGGCCCTGACCCTGATCCAGACGGGCAAGTGCCGCTCGCGGCCCATCCTGATGTTCGGCCGCGAGTTCTGGACCCGGCTGATCAACTTCGACGTGCTGGTCGAGACCGGCATGATCAGCCCCGGCGACGAACAGCTGTTCCACTTTGTCGAGACGGCCGAGGAGGCCTGGGCCCTGCTCGAGAACGAATACGACATGAACCCTGCCGCACCCGATGCGGTCTGAAAGACCCGCTATGACCACCCTGAGAAACGTATCCCTGATCGGCGCGCCCACCGACATCGGCGCGGGCGCCCGTGGCGCCAGCATGGGCCCCGAGGCCCTGCGCGTGGCTGGCCTCGGCGCCACGCTGGAGGGCCATGGCGTCGACGTCGTCGATCGCGGCAACCTGAGCGGCCCGTCCAACCCCTGGCTGCCGCCGGTGGACGGCTACCGCCACCTGAACGAGGTCGTGGCCTGGAACCAGGCCGTGCACGAGGCCGTCCATGCCGAGCTGAAGCTGGGCCGCATGCCCATCCTGCTCGGCGGCGACCATTGCCTCGGCATAGGCTCGATCAGCGCCGTGGCCCGCCACTGCCGCGAAACCGGCAAGAAGCTGCGCATCCTCTGGCTCGATGCCCATGCCGACTTCAACACCAGCCAGCTCACGCCCAGCGGCAATATCCACGGCATGCCGGTGGCCTGCCTGGCCGGCCACGGGCCGAAGGAGCTGATCGAGATTGGCGGCCATGTTCCGGCCATCAGCCCCAAGTGGGTGCGCCAGATCGGCATCCGCAGCGTCGATGCCGGCGAAAAGCGCTTCGTCCACGAGCAGGAGCTCGAAGTCTTCGACATGCGCTACATCGACGAGATGGGCATGCGTCACACGATGGAGCTGGCCCTGGCCACGCTGGACGCCAACACCCACCTGCATGTGAGCTTCGACGTCGACTTCCTCGACCCCGACATCGCCCCCGGCGTTGGCACCACCGTACCCGGCGGCCCGACCTACCGCGAGGCCCAGCTCTGCATGGAGATGATTGCCGACACCGGCCGCATGGCCTCGCTGGACGTGATGGAGCTGAACCCGGCGCTGGACGTGCGCAACAAGACGGCCGAGCTGGCGGTGGACCTGATCGAGTCCTTGTTTGGCAAATCAACCTTGATGCGGAAGTAAGTTTGCCCTGCCTGCGGCAGACGGAAAGTCGACCCTCATGCGCAAGTAAGGCGCCGAAACCGCAGGCTATCCCGGTGGCAGCCTGCAATGCCGCCCAGTACCATTGCCCTGACCTTGCCCTAGGGACGTCATGCACAAACAATGGTTCTTCGAGGCCATCTCGGCCGATGGCTCCCGGCTCACCTATGTGGTGAACACGCTGCCGTTTCGCATCGGGCGCGAATCGGACAACGACCTGGTGGTCAACTCCACCAGCCTGAGCCGCCGCCATGCCGAGCTGGCGGCCGATGTGTCGGGGCGGCTGCGCCTGACCGACCTGGACAGCACCAACGGCAGCTTCGTCAACCGCGAGCGCATCAGCGGCTCGGCCCTGCTGTCCGAGAACGACATCGTCCACTTCGGCCATGCCGAGTTCCGCCTCAAATCCATCCTGCTCACCGGCCCGGCAGCGGCCCTGGCGGCTGACGACGGCCGCACGGTGCTCGTACAGCCCGGCGCCACGCTGAGCGAGTACTTCTCGCCCAAGGAGGCGCAGTTCCGCGCGCTGCTGGAGGGCACGGGGCTGTCGGGCGCGGCCCAGCCCATCGTGCGGGCCCAGGGTGGCCAACTGTTCGCCTACGAACTGCTCGGCCGCAGCCAGCATCCCGAGCTGCCGGCCTCGCCCATGCATCTGTTCAGCCTGGCGGCCCAGCTCAACCTGGAGGCCGAACTGAGCGAGGCCTTCCGCAGCCACGGCATCCGCATGCTGGCGCCCAAGCTGGGAGCCTCGGCGCTTTTCGTCAACACGCATCCGCTCGAGACCTTCGAGCCGGGCTTCCGCACGGCGCTGGAGCAGACGCTGAAGCAATGGCCTGAGCTGCAGCTGATCGTCGAGATCCACGAAACCGCCGTGATGGAAACCGAGCGCATGCGCGAACTCGGCGCCTGGCTCAAGGACATCGGCGCCCGCTTCGCCTACGACGACTTCGGCGCCGGCCAGGCCCGGCTGAACGAGATCGGCGAGGTGCCGGCCGACTTCGTCAAGTTCGACATGGCCCTGATACGCGGCATCCACCAAGCCAGCGAACGCAAGCTGCGCGTGGTGCGCGACCTGGTCAAGCTGGTCACCGACCTCGGCTCGGTCACGCTGGCCGAGGGTGTTGAGGAAGAGGCGGAAGCCCAGGTCTGCCGCGAACTCGGCTTCCAGCTGATCCAGGGCTACCTGACCGGCAAGCCGCGGCCTTTCGAGCTGGTCTGAGCCATGGGCCCTGGTCACCCGGCGGCACTCAGGCGCTGGTGATCCAGCCCTCCAGCGCATCCATGTCCTCGGGCATGCCGTAACGCGCCTGCTGCGAAGCCCAGGCCGCCTGCATCAGGCACAGCACGGCATCGAGCTTGTCGCCCGAGCCATCGGCCGCCAGCTCATCGCGCTGCGCATGGCTGAGCTTGAGGCGCAGGCCGAGGCGGCTGCGGCCCTGCTCCAGGGCCTCGATCACATCCTTGCGGGCGATCAGGCGTTCAGGCGTCTGCATCGCCTTGGTGTCGCTCTTGTAGCTGCGCCGGCCTATCAGCTCGCGAGCCGTGAGGCCCGGATAGCCCTCCAGCGCCAGCCTTGCCGGGTCACCCTCATGCAGGCCAGGCAAGCTTGCGCCGGCGGCCAAAAGCAGCGGCAAGCCGGCGTGCAACATGTAGGCCACCGGCGGGTTGACCCATTTCATGCTGGGCGAGGAACCGGCCGGGCCGTCGCAGACACGGTGCGCGAACTTGCTGCCGGCTGGTCGGGCCGCACAGAAGGCGGCAAACAGCTCGCGGATCTCGGCGCGGCTCAAGGATGCGTAGTGCTCGATCAACGGCCGCCATTGCAAAGGCCAGCCCAGCGTCTCCACCAGCTCGCGCGGCAGGCTGAAAGGCAGGTCGAACACGCCGAGCCAGGGCTGCGGCTGCTTGAGCCAATCACCGAAAGCTTCGAGGGTTTCAAAGGACTGCAAGCCCTCCAGGCGCAGGACCCAAGCATGGCGCTCGCCCCGGGCCATCCAGATGGGCTTGCGCCGGCTTGGCGCGCTGGTGAAGTCGACGCCGAGCAGCAGCGCAGGTACGGCCGCCGGGGCGGATGAAGAAGAAAGCATGGCCGGCACTGTAGCCGCGCCGGCTGTTCCCTATCGCTCTACCCTGGCCTTGCGCGTTCAGGCCAGCTTGAACACCGACACCGAGCGCGCCAGCTCCTCGGCCTGCTGCTGCAGGCTCTGTGCTGCGGCGGCTGACTCCTCCACCAGGGCCGCGTTCTGCTGCGTCATCTGGTCGAGGTTGGCGATGGCCTGGCCGATCTGGTTGATGCCCGAACTCTGCTCGGCCGTGGCATTGCTGATCTCGGCAACGATGCCACCCACGCGCTCGATCGAGGACACGATCTCCTGCATGGTCTGGCCGGCGCGCTGCACCAGCACGGCGCCACTCTCCACGCTCTCGGTGCTGGCCGTGATCAAGGCCTTGATCTCCTTGGCCGCCTCGGCACTGCGCTGGGCCAGCGTGCGCACTTCGCCGGCCACGACCGCGAAGCCGCGGCCCTGCTCGCCCGCGCGCGCGGCCTCAACCGCCGCGTTCAGCGCGAGGATGTTGGTCTGGAAGGCGATGCCGTCGATCACCGAGATGATGTCGCTGATCTTGTTGCTGGAGGCACTGATCTTGCCCATCGTGCCCACCACCTCGCCCACCACCGTGCCGCCCCGATGGGCCACCTGCGCGGCCTGTTTGGCCAGTTCGTTGGCCTGGCGGGCCGAGTCGGCGTTGTGGGTGACGCTGGCCGTGAGCTGCTCCATGGCCGAGGCGGTTTCCTCCAGGTTGGAGGCGGCCTGCTCGGTACGCTGGCTCAGGTCATTGCTGCCCACGGCCACCTCGCGCGAGGCGGTGGCGATGCTGTCCGTCGCGTTGCGCACGCCGCTGACCACGCCCTTCAGCGAGGCCTGCATCGCCTGCACGCCGCGCATCACGGCCGAGGTTTCGTCGAGCCCTTGTGCACGCACCTCATGGCTGAGGTCATGCTGGGCAATGCGCTCGGCGCTGCCCACGGCATCAGCCAGCGGCTGCAGGATGGAACGGATGTTGAAGAAGGTGTAGGTGCCTACGCAGAGCACGCCGGCCGCGATCACGGCCAGCAGCGCGCGGCGCACCGAGCGCTCATGCTCGCCGAGCTTGGCGGACTCTTGCTCGCCGTGCTGGTCGATCAGCTGCGTCATCTCGCCAAGCGCCTTCTCCAAGGCACGCACCGGCCCCTTGATGGGTTCAAGTGCCTTGTTGGCCGCCGCGGTATCGGCGAACTCGCCCTTCTCGACCCGGTCCGCCACGGCCAGCAGCCCGGTGCGGTAGTCCTCCAGTTGCTTGAGCATCACCGGAGGCATCTTCTGCACCGCCGGAGCCACATCGAGCTTGTTGATGTTGGACAAGCCCTCGGTGGTCTTTCGATAAGCCTCCAGCCACTCTTTGCGGTACTTCTCGACCGCCTTGGGGTCCTGGGCGTTGATCAAGAGGTCTTTCTCGTACCGCCGCAGATTGCCGACCTCGGCGCGAACGCCGGCCATCTCGGTCAGCGACTGCACGTCGTTGTTGTTGTAGTGGACGAATTTCTCGCGGGCCTGGCTGAGGCTGTAGAGCCCCTGGAAGCCGATGACCACCATCGTGAGTATGGCCAGGGCGGCCAGCGCGAACAGGCGCGCACGGATCGTGAAATTGCTCAGTGACAACATGGCAACGCTCCCAACGAAAGGCTGAGGATCCACTGCCTGGAAGACTACCAGCGCGCGGGGCGGCGCAGCAAGGGCTATTCGCCCCGGTCACCCCCTAGTCGTCCGTCCCGGACCACAGCGAGCCCATCACGGACTCAAAGCCTTCGCCGATCTGCGGCGCCGCCTCGTGCTGCCCCTGCTGGAGTCGGCATTGCCCGGCCACGAAAACCTGGCGCAAGACCTGACCCTGGCTGCCAAAGACCAGGCCGTCGAGCCGGGCGGCGGCGGGAACGCCGAGCAGTCCCGAGGCCCCGCGCTCCAGCACCAGGAAGTCGGCCCGGGCGCCAAGCTGCAGCCCCCAGGACGCGAGGCCGGCCGGCGCGGCGCTGCCAGCCCGCATGGCCTCGAACAGGCGCTCGCCGGTCGAAGGCCGGCTGCCCGGCGCGGCCGCGACATTGCGGCGCTGCAAGCCGAGGCGCTGGCCATACTCCAGCCAGCGCAGCTCTTCCACCCAGTCGCGGCCGACATGGCTGTCCGAGCCCAGCGAGAGCGGCACGCCGGCGGCCAGCCAGCCTGGCAGGTCGCAGAGGCCGTCGCCGAGGTTGCCCTCGGTGCTGGGGCAGATCACCACGCCGGCACCGCTGGCGGCAATCTGCGCGATCTCGTCCGGCGTGCTGTGCGTGGCATGCACGAGCTGCCAGCGGGCGTCGGGCCGGATCTCGTTGGCCAGCCACTGCATCGGCCGCTGGCCGGTGGCGGCCAGGCAGTCGCGCACCTCCTGCTGCTGCTCGCTGATGTGAATGTGGATGGGCAGCTCTGCATCGCCGACCAGGGCCTGCAGGCGGCGGATGTCGTCGGCATGCGCCGCGCGCAGCGAATGCAGGGCCACGCCGGCGTTCAACAACGGGCGGCCGGCGGCATTGATGCGACGGCTGGCGTGCCAGACCCAGTCGGCATCGGTGGCGAAGCGGCGCTGATCGGGCCGGAGCTGCGGCTGCTGGAAGCCCGCATGGGCATACAGCACCGGCAGCATCGTGAGGCCGATGCCGACCGCTTGCGCCGCATCCGCCAGGGCCCAGCTCATGGCCAGCTCGTCGCCATAGGCCGAGCCATCTTCACGGTGCTGCAGGTAGTGGAACTCGCAGACCTGGGTGTAGCCGCCGCGCAGCAGTTCCAGGTAGAGCTGCGAGGCAATCGCCTGAAGCTGCTCCGGCGTGATGCGCAGGGCCACGCCATACATGCGGTCGCGCCAGGACCAGAAGTCGTCGGACTCGCTGTCGCGCCGCTCGGCGAGGCCAGCAAAGGCGCGCTGGAAGGCATGGCTGTGCGCGTCGACCAGGCTGGGCATCACCGGGCCTTCGAGCTGCTCGGCGCCTGCCGGTACCGGGACGCCGGCCGTGATTCGCTGCCAATGGCCGTTGCTGCCCACCTCCAGCAGCACCTCGCGCTGCCAGCGGCCGTCGACCCAGGCCTCGCTCGCCCAGAAACTCTTCACATTGCTCACTGGTGCACCCTTCGCGCTGCTCGCTGTCCCGCCAAGCGGGAGCTGAGCCCCTTCGGGCGGCCGTGCGGGGCTCATGGCTTCCACGCCAGCAGCGTCTCGAACATCTGCTTCAGCAAGGGCTGCACCTTGGCCGCCAGGTCGGGCCGGTACTCGAACGGCGCCGGCTCGTTCATGTAGCAACACTGGCACATCTCCAGCTGCACCGCATGCTGGCCTTGCGCGGGTTGGCCGTAATGCCGGGTGATGAAGCCGCCCTTGAAGCGGCCATTGACCACCTGCGTGTAGTCCGACTGCCCGGCCAGCAGTTGGCCGAGCGCTGCCGTGATGGAGGGGGCGCAGGACTTGCCTTCGACCGTGCCCAGGTTCAGGTCGGGCAGGCGCCCTTCGAACAGCCAGGGCAGCTCGGAGCGGATGCTGTGCGCATCGAACAGCACCACATGGCCGTGCAGGTTCTTGAGCCGCTGCAGCTCGGCATTGAGTGCGCGGTGGTAGGGCAGCCAGTAGTTCTGGCGGCGGCGCAGCTTCTCGGCCTCATCAGGCGCCTGGCCTTCCAGGTAGAGCGGCTCGCCGGTGAAGAAGCGGGTCGGGCACAGCTCGGTGTTGGAGGCGCCGGGGTACATCGGCGTGTCTTCCGGTGGGCGGTTCAGGTCGATCAGGTAGCGCGAGTAATGCGGCTGGATGAGGCTGGCGCCCAGCTCCTCGGCCAGGTCGCCGTAGAGCTGGCCGAGGTGCCAGTCGGTGTCCTCGCTCTGCAGCGCGCGTGGCTGGTAGCGGTGCTGCTGATCCTCGGGGATGGCTGTGCCGATGTGCGGCATGCTGATCAACAACGGGGTGCGGCCCTGCCGCAGCGTGAAGACGGGTTGGCTCATGGTCGGGACTCGATGCCGCCGCGCACGCGCAAAAGCAGCGGATTGCGGCCGAAGAAGTAGGACAGTTCATTGGGATGGGCGACATCCCAGACGCAGAAATCGGCGCGCTGACCAAGCGCCAGCTGGCCACGATCCACCAGGCCCAGGGCCCGAGCCGCGTTGACGGTCACGCCACGCAGTGCCTCTTCCGGCGTGAGGCGGAACAGCGTGCAGGCCATGTTCAGCATCAGCAGCAGCGACAGCGTGGGCGAGGTGCCAGGGTTGTGGTCGGTGCTCACCGCCATGGGCACGCCGGCCTCGCGCAGCGCCTGGATGGGCGGCAAATGCGTGTCGCGCAGGAAGTAGTAGGCGCCGGGCAGCAGCACGGCCACCGCGCCGCTCCGCGCCATCGCCTGCACGCCGGCCGGGCTCAGGTGCTCCAGGTGGTCGCAAGAGAGGGCCCGGAACTCGCAGGCCAGCTGGGTGCCACCCTGGTCGCTCAATTGCTCGGCGTGCAGCTTGACCGGCAAGCCCAAGCCTCGCGCGGCTTCGAACACGCGGCGGGTCTCGGCCGGCGTGAAGCCTATGCCCTCGCAGAAGGCATCAACCGCATCGACGAGGCCCTGCGCCTGCAGCAGCGGCATCCAGCCGCAGACCGCGTCTACATAGTCGCCCTGGCGGCCCTGGAACTCCGGCGGCACCGCATGGGCGCCCAGGTAGCTGGTGCGCACCTCGACATCCGCCTCGCGGCCGAGGCGCCGCGCCACGCGCAGCGACTTGGCCTCGGCCTCCAGCGAGAGGCCGTAGCCGGACTTGATCTCGACCGTGGTCAGGCCTTCGGCCTTGAGGCTCTGCAGTCGCGCCGACGCGAGCTGGAACAGCACGTCTTCATCGGTCTCGCGCGTGGCCGCCACCGAGGAGCGGATGCCGCCACCGGCGCGCGCGATCTCCTCGTAGCTGGCGCCCTGCAGGCGCAACTCGAACTCGCGCGCCCGCTGGCCGCCGTAGACCAGGTGGGTGTGGCAATCGATCAAGCCCGGTGTGACGACGGCGCCGGCCAGATCATGTTCTTCATCGACCTGCAGCCCAGGCGGCAGCTCGCTCTCGGGCCCGACCCAGGCGATCTGCTCGCCCTCGGCCAGCAAGGCGCCCTGCTCCACCCAGCCCCAGGGCTGGCGGCCGGCCAGCGTGGCGAGGCGAGCGTTTCTCCACAAGACGCGCTTCATGCCGATTCGCTCCAGACCATCCACCAGGCATCACCGCCCGCGCCCTTGAAGCTGAGCGGCTGCGCAGCCGGCGTTTCGCACCAGGCCAGGCTCAGTGGCGCCAGGGGGGTCTCGCGGCCGCCATGGTTGAGCACGCCGCCACCCACACTGAACAAGGCCACCAGTTGGCCTTCAGCGACCCAGGCCTGCTCGGCGCGAAACACCCGCAGCTGGCCGCGTGCCCGCTGGTGCATCACATTGAAATCACGCGTCGGGCCCTTGATCAGCTCGCAGTCCGGTGCCAGCGCACCATCGAAGCTCAAGAGGTCGTCGCCGACGCAGAGCTCGTAGTCCCACAGCCGCACGCCATGGCCCGAGAGCACGCCGAACCAGCGCTGCACGCCCTCGAAGGCCGAGAACGGGCCGTCGGCCTCGATGTCGGCCACGCTGATGCGCAGGGCCCAGTCGTTGCTGTGCGGCCAGGCCAGCAGCTCGCGCGTCCAGCCGCCGTTGTTCTTCCAGCGCTGCGGCGTCACCGCCTCTGCAGACATCACACTCCAGCTCATGCTTGGAAACTCCCCTCAAGCAAGTAACGAGACCCCGGATGGGTCAGCCGCACCGTGGTGACGGTCAGCCCCCGGCTGAAGGTCCTGCGCTTCACGACCAGACAAGGATCGCGCCGGGCAATGCCCAGCAGCTTCGCCTCGAGCTCATCCGGCAGCGTGGCCTCGATGGTGTAGCGCGCTTCCGAGAGCGGCGCAACCTCGAGCAGGTGCTGGGTGGGCGTGGTCTGGGTGAAGTCCAGGCCCAGGTAATCGGGCGCGCAGGCCGGGTTGACGAGCCGGTCTTCGCACTGGATGGCCACGCCGTTCTCCAGGTGGACGATGACACTGTGGAACAGCGTGGCGCCGCTGCGCAGGCCGAACCCGGCGGCCTGCTCGCTGCTTGCGCGGATCTTCTCCAGCAGATGGACGCGAGCCTCATGACGATGGCCGCGCTCGGCGATCTCCTCGTGCACGTCGCGCACCGTCAGCGTGGACGAGATCTTGTGCAGCTGGGCCACGAAGGTGCCCACGCCTTGCACGCGTTCAATCATTCCTTCCTGCAGCAGCTCACGGAAGGCCCGGTTCACCGTCATGCGGCTGACCTCGAACTGGGCCACGAGCTCAGCCTCGGAGGGCAGCAGGTCGCCAGCCACCCAGCGGCCGGCCGCGATGCCTTCGCGCAAATGATTCTTGACCTTCAGGTACTGCGGTTCGGGACCACCCGGAGCTTTGCGTGCCATGGGCCGCATCGTACTTGACTGTACTTGTATAGACAACTAGAGTTCGCCCATTTCGAACCCGGCCATCTCCCGAGGAGCTCCCATGTCCCATACCCCTGCCCAGCCGCGCGTTGTGCGCGCCCCCACCGGCACCACGCTTGCCTGCAAGAGCTGGCTGACCGAAGCCGCCTACCGCATGATCCAGAACAACCTGGACCCGGTCGTGGCCGAGAACCCGGACGCCCTGGTGGTCTACGGCGGCATCGGCAAGGCGGCGCGCAACTGGGACTGCTTCGAGCAGATCCTGCGCTCGCTGAAAGAGCTGAACGATGACGAGACGCTGCTGATCCAGTCGGGCAAGCCGGTCGGCGTGTTCCGCACCCATGCCGATGCGCCGCGCGTTCTGCTGGCCAACTCCAACCTGGTGCCGGCCTGGGGCACCTGGGAGCATTTCAACGAACTGGATCGCAAGGGCCTGATGATGTACGGCCAGATGACGGCCGGCAGCTGGATCTACATCGGCACACAGGGCATCGTGCAGGGCACCTACGAAACCTTCGCCGAAGCCGGCCGCCAGCACTATGGCGGCTCGATGGTCGGCAAGTGGATCCTGACCGCCGGCCTCGGCGGCATGGGCGGCGCCCAGCCACTGGCCGCGACGTTCTCGGGCGCCTGCTCGCTGAACATCGAATGCCAGCAGTCGCGCATCGACTTCCGTTTGAAGACCCGCTATGTGGACGAGCAGGCCGCGGACCTGGACGACGCGCTGGCCCGCATCGCCAAGTACACGGCCGAAGGCAAGGCCATCTCCATCGCCCTCTTGGGAAATGCCGCTGAAATCCTGCCGGAGCTGGTGAAGCGCGTGAAGGCCGGATCGGCCATCAAACCCGACCTGGTGACCGACCAGACCTCGGCCCACGACCTGATCAACGGCTACCTGCCGGCCGGCTGGACCGTGGAGCAATGGAAGGCTGCAGCGGCCGATTCAAGCCAGCATGCCGACCTCAAGGCGGCCGCCGCACGCGGCTGTGCGGTGCACGTGCAGGCCATGCTGGACTTCCAGGCCATGGGCATCCCGACGGTGGATTACGGCAACAACATCCGCCAGGTCGCGCTGGACCAGGGCGTGAAGAACGCCTTCGACTTCCCCGGCTTCGTGCCCGCTTATGTGCGTCCGCAGTTCTGCGAGGGCCGCGGCCCCTTCCGCTGGGTGGCGCTCTCGGGCGACCCGGAAGACATCCGCAAGACCGACGCCAAGATCAAGGAGCTGTTCCCCGAGGAAGCGCGCGTGCACCGCTGGCTGGACATGGCCGGCGAGCGCATCGCCTTCCAGGGCCTGCCGGCGCGCATCTGCTGGCTGGGCCTCGGCCAGCGCCACATCGCCGGCCTCGCCTTCAACGAGATGGTGAAGAACGGCGAGCTGAAGGCGCCCATCGTGATCGGCCGCGACCACCTGGACAGCGGCTCGGTGGCGAGCCCAAACCGTGAAACTGAATCGATGAAGGACGGCTCGGATGCCGTCTCCGACTGGCCGCTGCTGAATGCGCTCTTGAACACCGCCGGCGGCGCGACCTGGGTCTCGCTGCACCATGGCGGCGGCGTGGGCAT
The DNA here is from genome assembly GCF_030014915.1 of Pelomonas sp. V22. Classification (GTDB taxonomy): domain Bacteria; phylum Pseudomonadota; class Gammaproteobacteria; order Burkholderiales; family Burkholderiaceae_C; genus JAUASW01. The sequence goes on along the minus strand of NZ_JAGIXS010000003.1, from coordinate 187,810 downwards.
GGGCTACTCCCAGCACAGCGGCGTGGTCATCGTCTGCGACGGCACCGATGCCGCCGCCAAGCGCATCGAGCGCGTGCTCTGGAACGACCCCGCCACCGGCGTGATGCGCCATGCCGATGCCGGCTACGAAATCGCAGAACAGTGTGCGAAGGACAAGGGCCTGAACCTGCCCATGGTCACCAAGTAACAGCCCCCCCCGCTGCGCTTCGCGCTCCCCCTCAAGGGGGCAAGTCCGCAGGCCCGGCAAAGCCGGATCCTCGGACTCTGCTTGGAAATACAAAGAAACTTCGATGAACCAAATCACTATCTCGCCCGGCCAACTCACCCTCGACCAGCTGCGCAGCATCCGCCACGGCGGCGTGAAGCTCGCCCTGCATGAGAGCGCGGCCGCCCTCATCCGCCGCAGCGCCGCTGTGGTGCAGGCCGCTGCCGCCGGCGATGCGGCCGTGTACGGCGTCAACACCGGCTTCGGCAAGCTGGCCAGCACCCGCATCAGCAAGGACGACCTGGCCGCCCTGCAGCGCAACCTGATCCGCTCGCACTGCGTGGGCGTCGGCGCGCCGCTGGCGCCTGAAGTCGTGCGCCTGATGATGGCCACCAAGGCCGCCTCGCTGGCGCGCGGCCATTCCGGCGTGCGCGAAGAGGTGGTGCAGGCCATCCTCGATGTGTTCAACGCCGGCCTGATTCCCTACGTGCCCGCACAAGGCTCGGTGGGCGCCTCGGGCGACCTGGCGCCGCTCTCGCACATGAGCCTCGCGCTGATGGGCGAAGGCGAGATGCTGGTGGACGGCCAGCGCAAGCCGGCGCTCGCGGAGATGGAGAAGGCCGGCCTCAAGCCCTTGCAGCTGCAAGCCAAGGAGGGCCTCGCCCTGATCAACGGCACGCAGACCTCCACGGCCCTGGCGCTTGAAGGCCTGATCCGCTTCGAGGTGGTCTACGCCACGGCCATCGTCTCGGGCGCCCTGACGCTGGACGCCGCGCGCGGCAGCGATGGTCCCTTCGATCCGGGCATTCACGCGGTACGCGGCCAGCCCGGCCAGATCGAGGCCGCCGCGGCCTATCGCCAGCTGCTGACCGGCAGCGCGATCCGCCAATCCCACAAGGAAGGCGACGACCGCGTGCAAGACCCCTATTGCCTGCGCTGCCAGCCCCAGGTGATGGGCGCTTGCCTGGACCAGGCCCGCTATGTGCGCGAGGTGCTCTTGCGCGAAGCCAATGCGGTGACGGACAACCCGCTGGTCTTTGCCAACGACGACGGCACGAGCTACATGGTCAGCGGCGGCAATTTCCACGCGGAGCCGGTGGCCCTGGCGGCCGATGCGCTGGCCTGTGCCATCGCCGAGGTCGGCGCCATCGCCGAGCGTCGCATCGCCATGCTGATCGACACCGGCGTCTCGCGCCTGCCGCCCTTCCTCACGGCCAATGCCGGCCTGAACTCGGGCTTCATGATTGCCCACGTCACGGCCGCGGCCCTGGCCAGCGAGAACAAGTCACTCGCGCATCCGGCCAGCGTTGACAGCCTGCCGACCAGCGCCAACCAGGAAGACCACGTGAGCATGGCCACCTTCGCGGCCCGCCGCCTGGGCGCGATGCTGGACAACACCGGCCACATCATCGCCATCGAGCTGCTGGCAGCGGCGCAGGGCTTCGAGTTCCTGCGCCCGCTGCAGAGCTCAGGCCCGCTGGAGCATGTCTACGCGCTGCTGCGCGAGACCTGCCCCCCCATGCCGGACGACCATTACCTGGCGCCCGACATCGAGCATGCCTTCGCCCTGGTGGGCAGCGGCCGCCTGGCCCAGCTGCTGCAGGATGAAGGCGGGATGCGCGTCTTCGCCTAACCCGCACCAGAAGCGGGCTCGGCGCAACAAAAACGCACCAGTAACGCTCAGCCTCGCTCCAACTTGAAGCCCGCCACGACCTGACGCAGTGCTTGCGCCTGCTGGTCCAGGCTGGCGGTGGCGGCCTGGGTCTCTTCGACCAGGGCGGCGTTCTGCTGGGTCATCTCGTCGAGCTGGCCCACGGCGCTGTTGATCTGCTCCATGCCCCGGTGCTGCTCGCCACTCGCGCGGTTGATCTCCTGGATCAGCTCGCCGAGGCGCTGCACCTGCTGCACCAGCTCACCCATGCCGGCACCGGCCCGGCCCACCAGCTCGCTGCCCTCAGCCACGCTGTCGCCGTTGTCGCGTATCAGGGCGGAGATCTCCTTGGCCGCGATGGCGCTGCGCTGCGCCAGCGAGCGCACCTCGCCGGCCACCACCGCAAAGCCCCGGCCCTGCTCGCCGGCACGGGCCGCTTCCACCGCTGCGTTCAGAGCCAGGATGTTGGTCTGGAAGGCGATGCCGTCGATCACGCCGATGATGTCGGCGATCTTCAGCGAGCGCTGGCTGATGCCGGCCATGGTGACCACCACCTGGCCCACGACCTGGCCGCCGGCCGCCGCCGCTTCGCTGGCGGCGCGGGCCAGGGCATTGGCCTGGTCGGCATGCTGGGCATTGGCGGCGATGGCGGCCGCCATCTGTTCCATCGAGGCGGCCGTTTCTTCCAGATTGGCAGCCTGCTGCTCGATGCGCGCCGACAGGTCGGCATTGCCCTGGGCAATCTCGCTGGAGGCGTTGGCCACCGCTTCGCTGCTGTGCTGCACCTCGCGCACCTGACCGGCCAGCTGGCTCATCGCGCTGCCGAGGGCGCCGGCCATGCGGCCGATCTCGTCGCGCGACTGCACCTGCACGCCCCGCCCCAACTCGCCGCGCGCCAAGGCCTCGGCCGCCCGCAGGGCCACGCCCACGCTCTCGCCCAGGCTGCGGCTGATCAGAAGCATCAGCCACAGGCCCAGGGCCACTGCGCCGAGCAGCAGGGTGGCCAGCGCGCCAATCTGTCGACGCTCGCTGGTCACGCGCTGCTGCAGCCGCGCATCGACCTCGCCCAGGGCCTCGAAGACCAGCTGGAACTGGGCATCGATGGCGGTCGTGGTCTGTTTGTAGAAGGCGGCCGCCGCCAGCGTGGGCGTCTCAGCCGCAATCAGCTGCTCCTTCACCAGGGCGATGGCCGCCGCGGCCTGGGCGAGCGCCTCGCTGCCCGCGAGCGGGCGCAGCGCCGGATCGATGGCTGCCGCTCGCTGCAGCTGGCGGCTCGCCTGCCCGCTGGCGGCCTGGGCCTGCTCGGCCGCGCCGGCAAGCATGGCACGGTCCTCGGGCTTCAGGCTGCCCTGCTTGAGCAGCAAGGTGCCGCGGCCGCGCAGGCGGCCCAGCATCTCGGCCAGTCGCGGCAGCGGCACGGCGGCGGCCGCCACCACGTGATAGCCCGCCGCCTCGGCATCGCGCTGCAGGCCGCTGCCGTCGATCAGAAGCTCCTGCAATTGCAGCAGATCCTCGACCAGGGCCGTGTGGCGGGCAAAGCTCTGCGGCGGCTGCAGGGCCGCACCGGCCACGTCACGCTGCAGAGCGCTCCACTGCTCGCGCAGCCGAGCGATCACAGCGAGGGCCTCGGCCTGCCCGGCCGCGCTGGCCTGCAGCTTGGCCCAGGCCTGCTCCACCCGGTCGGCCACGCTGGCGCGCTCCGCAGCGGCCGCGGCATCGCCGCCCAGTTGCAGATTGGCCTGCGCGCGGTGCCGCTGCACCTGCTGCAGGAGATGCAGCAGTTCGGTCATTGGCGGCAGCGCAGCGGCCTGGACCTCGGCTCGGTGCAGGCTGCTCCAGCTGGCCCGCAGCAGCACCACGGCCGGCGGCAGGGCCATCAAGAGGGCCAGCAGGCCGATCAAGGCCAGTTTTTGCCAGATTTGCAGGTGTGCAATCCATTTCTTCATCGTGCTCTCCCTGGCCTGTGCGGCCTTGTGCATGACGGGGCAAGTGGCAGCAGGCAACTCGCATGCCAGCCTTGTCAAAGGCCGCTGCGGTCGCAGGTCCGGCAGGGCGCACAATGGGCCCCGATTTCCGTCCGCCGTAGTCCCTTTCTGCCGATGCCCGCCCGCGCCCTCGCCGCCTTGCTGTTTCTGTGCTGTGTCAGCGCTCTTGCCCAACCCGGCCCCGTGCTGCGCGTGCACTACAGCGTGCTGCCGCCGCGCAGCTACACCGAGCCGGGCAACAAGCCGGCGGGCCAGCTGGTCAAGCGTGTGCAGCAGCTCGCCAGCGCGGCCGGTGTGGCCATCGAGCTGCAGGAAGCGCCGCTGAAGCGCAGCCTGCATGAGATCGAACTGAACCAGCAGCCGCTGTGCGTGCTCGGCGTGTTCAAGACGCCGGAACGCGAAGCCTTCGCGCGTTTCTCGGAGCCACTCAGCATCGATGCCGCTCCCGCCATGCTCGCCGTGCCGGCCGTGGCCGCGAAGCTGCGCGCCCACGCCAGCCTGCAATCGCTGCTGCTCGACACCTCGCTGCAGCTGCTGGTGGTGGGCGGCGTGTCCTACGGCACGCGGCTGGATGGCCAGATCGCCGCCATGCCCCGCCCGCCCATGCGGGTGACGGCCAGCCAGCTGCAGCTGTTCCGCATGCTGATGCTGGGCCGCGCCGACTACATGATCGCCTCGCGCGAGGAGCTGGCCCATGTGGTTGACCAGGGCTCGCTGCCTCGTGGAGCCCTCGAGCTGGTGAACTTCGAAGGCATGCCCGCCGGCCGCAGCCGCCACCTGGCCTGCAGCCGCCAGGTCGCACCCGCCCTGTTGCAAAAGCTGGATGCCGCACTGCGAACCCTTCCATGATCCCAAGAACCTGGCTGTTGGCCGGGCTGCTGCTCTTGCAGACAGGCCTGGCCCTGGCATCGACCACCGTCGCCTTCATCAACCCGGGCAAGGCCGACGAGCCCTACTGGCTGGGCGCCAGCCAGGCCATGCAGGCAGCAGCGCGCAGCCTCGATCTGCAACTGGAGGTGCTGTATGCCGAGCGCGACCCGGCGCGCGCCCTGCAGCTCGGCCGCGAGATTGCGGCACGCGCGCAGCGGCCCGACTATGTGGTCCTGGTCAACGAGAAAGGCACCCTGGTCGAGAATGCCCGCGTGCTCGGCGCCGTGGGCATCAAGACCTTTGCGGCCTTCAGCGGCCTGCTCCCGCAGGAGCGCGAGCGCTGGGCGCCGCGCAAGGGCCTGCCGCTGCTGCTGGGCAGCCTGGAGCCTCATGCCCAGGATGCCGGCTACCTCACGGCCCGGGCCCTGATCCAGCAGGCGCTGGCCACGCGTCAGGGCAAGGGCAGGCTGCAGATGCTGGCCATAGGCGGCGACCGTTCGACGCCCGTCTCCATCCAGCGCAACGAAGGCCTGCGCCGAGCGCTGGCCGAGCAGCCCGAGGTGGAGCTGGTGCAGCAGGCCTTTGCCGACTGGCGCCGGGACCTGGCCGCTGAAACCATGGCCGGCATGCTGACCCGCCATCCGCAGGCCCGGCTGCTCTGGACCGGCAGCGACCTGATGGCCCTCGGCGCGATGGAGGCCATTGAGGCTGCCGGCCAGAGCCCGGCGCGCGACTGGCACATCGCCAGCATCAACACATCGAAGGCGGCGATGCAGGCGGTGCTAGACGGCCGCCTCAAGGCCCTGGCCGGCGGCCATTTCCTGGCCGGCGCCTGGGCGCTGGTGATGCTCTACGACTACGAGCATGGCCGCGACTTTGCCGACGAGGGCCTGATGCTGGAGCGGCCCATGTTCATGCTGTTCGACAAAGCGGCGGCGCAGCGCATGCTCGCGCGCTTTGGCGGCGAAATGCCGGCGCTGGACTTCAGGCCCTACAGCAAGGCCCTCAACCCGAGGCTCAAGCAGTACCGCTTCGACACCGAGACCTTGCTGAAGGCGCGTCCCTAGCGCACTGTTGGCCGGCCGCTTGCCCGCCACAGGGTGGCGGTGGCACAGTCCACGCGATGAAGACATCGCTGCGCCACCTCTTCTGCCTCGCCCTCCTGCTGCTGAGCCTGCCCGGCCTGGCCGAGGTGATCCACCGCGTCGACTTCGAGATCGACCTGCGCGCTGAAGCGGCGGCCGGCCGCTTTGACGCGACGCGCGACCAGGTCGGCGTGCGCGGCAGCGTGGCGCCGCTGTCCTGGGGCCGCACCCTGCCCGCCAGCGTGGCCACGCCGGGCGTCTACCGCGTCAGCGTCGCTTTCGAGCGCGTGCCCTTCGGCGGCCAGCCGCTGCAATACAAGTTCAAGATCGACCGCCCCGGCGCCGGCCCCGACGAGGGCTGGGAGCAGGGCCGCAACCACGCGCTGACGTTCCCCAGCGAGCAGCAATCGGTGATGCGCGCCTTCAATACGCCGGCCGCCCCGCTGCTGCCCCAGCGCACCGGCAGCATCGAGCGCCTGCCCTCGCTGGAGTCGCAGCACGTGAGCCCGCGCGGCCTGCAGGTCTGGCTGCCGCCCGGCTACGAGAAAGAGCCGCAGCGCCGCTACCCGGTGCTCTATCTGCATGACGGCCAGAACGTCTTCGATGCCGAGGCCGCCGGTGCCGAATGGCAGGTCGACGAGACCGCCCAGCGCCTGGTGCTGGAGGGCGCGGTCGAACCGGTGATCATCGTCGCCATCTCCAGCGGCCGTGACCGCTTCCTGGACTACACGCCCACCGAAATGCTGATCCCGGCCGCGCGCAGCGGCCATCTGCGCGACGAGAGCCAGGGCGGCGGCGGCCCGCGCTATGCCCGCTACCTGGTCGAGGAGCTGAAGCCCTGGATAGACCAGCGCTACCGCACGCGCACCGACGCCGCCAGCACGGCCGTGGGTGGATCTTCGCTGGGCGGGCTGATCTCGATGTGGCTGGCCCTGCACCATGCCGACACCTTCGGCGCCAGCCTGGTCGTTTCGCCCTCGGTCTGGTGGGACGACCTGTTCCTGCTGCGCGACGTCAAGACCACGGCCTTCGTAGGCGCGGAGCGACCCCGCGTGTGGCTGGACATGGGCGGCCAGGAAGGCCCCGGCGCCCTGCCCGTGGCCCGCCAACTGCGCGATGCCCTGCTGGCGCGCGGCTGGCAGGCCGACAAGACCCTCGGCTATCTGGAGCAGCCCGAGGCCGGGCATGACGAAGCCGCCTGGGCTTCGCGGGTGGAGGCGATGCTGCGATTCCTGTACGGCCGGTCGGCGTCACAGCCAACTCGGCAACCGGCTCAACGGCCCGCTCAATAGCGCCCGGTCGCCCCCGCCACCCGCAGGTAGACATAGGCCAGCCAGGCCACCAGGGCCCGGCGCAGCATGCCTCGCAGGCCGGCCTCATCGTCGGCACCGGCACGCTGCGAGACCGCCAGGGCCGCCTCGAATTCATCGGCCAGCGCATGGGCAAAGCCGGCATCGCGCACGATGGCATTGGCCTCGAGGTTCAAGAGCAGCGAGAGCGGATCGATGTTGGAGCTGCCCACCGTGGCCCAGGCCTCGTCGACCACGCAGACCTTGGCATGCAGATAGGCCGGCAGGTACTCGTAGACCTGCACGCCATGCCCGAGCAGTTCGGCATAGAGCGCATGCGCGGCCATGGCGGCGATGCGGTAGTCCACCTTGCCCTGCAGCAGCAGGCGCACGCGCACGCCGCGCCGCGCGGCATCGCGCAGCGCACGGCGGAAGGCGTGGCCGGGATAGAAGTACGGGGTGATCAGGTCGACGCGCTCACGCGCCGCGCGGATGGCATCGATGTAGGCCCGCTCGATCATGCGGCGCTGGCGCAGGTTGTCGCGCAGCACGAAGGCGGCACAGACCGGGGCCAGGTCTTGCCACTGCTGGTCGCGGCGTTTGCCGCGCGGCAAGCGCAGGCGGCGCAAGAGGCCACGCAGGCGCGACACCGGCTCGGGGCTGCGCACCAGGGCCAGCAGCTCTTCGCCGAAGTCGCGCCCCAGCCAGGCGCGCGTCCAGACGGCGCGCGCCGATTGCTCCACCGGCGCCACCACCGGGCCGCGCAGGGCCACAGCGAAATCGAGGCGCGGCGTGTCGGTTGCGCCGTGGTTGAGGTCGACCCGGTCGTCGATGATGTTGATGCCGCCGACGAAGGCCTCCTGGCCATCAACCACGCAGAGCTTCTGGTGCAGGCGGCGCAGCTGACCGGGCTGCAGCCAGCGCCACCAGCGATCGATGGGGCGGAACACCGCGAGCGCCACCTCGGTGCCGGCGAACTGCTCGCGCAGCCAATCGAGGCTGGCCTTGGAACCGAAGCCGTCCACCACCACCCTCACCCGCACGCCGCGCGCCGCCGCCGCACGCAACTGCTCGGCCAGCAGAGCGCCGGCCGCATCGTGATGAAAGATGTAGGTGGCCAGCCAGACCTCGTGACGCGCCGCCGCGATGGCCTCGGCCTGGGCCGGGAACAGCTGGTCGCCGCCACGCAGCAGGCGGACCTCATTGCCGCCCAGGAACTCGGGCAGGCTGCCGGCATGCCGGTGTATCAGCGGCTCGGGGTCGGGCGTGCGGCCCAGCCAGTCCGTCACGGCTCGCCAAGCTCCAGTTCCGCCACCAGCGGCAGGTGGTCGGACATGCGCACCCAGGCGCCGCCGCGCGGCACCTGCATGCCCACGCAGTGCATGCCGCGCATGTAGATGCGGTCCAGCGAGAACACCGGCACCAGCGAGGGGAAGGTCGCGGGCGGGCGCCGACCATTGGGCGGCTGGGCGCGGTGCAGGCCGGCGCGATGCATGGGCGCATCGAGCTTCTCGCCCCAGTCGTTGAAGTCACCGGCCACCAGCAGCGGCGCATGGGGAGGCACGGCAGCGGCGATGTACTCGGCCAGGCGCTCGACCTGGCGCATGCGGCTGCTGTGGATCAGGCCCAGGTGGGCCACGATGGCATGGATCTCGAAGCCGTTCCAGATCAAGGGCACATGCAGCAGGCCGCGTTGCTCGAAGCGATGGTCCGACACGTCGTGATGCCCGACCTCACCAATCGGCCAGCGCGACAGCAGGGCATTGCCATGCTCGCCATGCTTGGTGACGGCATTGGTGCGGTAGGCCACCTCGTAGCCCTCGGGCGCCAGGAACTCGGCCTGCCCCTGCTCGGGCCAGCCGAACCAGGTGCGCTGGAACTGCTTGGCCTCGGCATGGTGGAAGTGGCGCACCTCCTGCAGGAACACGAGGTCGGCGTCCAGCGCCTCGACGCCGAGGCCCAGGTTGTGGATCTCCAGCCGCTTGGCCCGGCCGAAGCCGCGCACGCCCTTGTGGATGTTGTAGGTGGCCACGCGCAGGTGCGGGCTCAGGATGCTGGTCGGCGCGGCCAGCTGCGAGGGGCGGAAATGCGGCCGCACCATGGTGCTCAGCCTCCTGGGGCCGTGAAGCGCGGCAGCTGCAGGATGGCCTCGGCGTTCGAGGGCGAGAAGCACAGGTCGGCCGCCTCGCGCCAGGGCAGCCAGCGGTACTGCAGGTGCTCGCGCGGTGCCAGTTTCACGGCTTGCACCTCGGGCACGGTGAGGCCGAACACATGCTCGGTGTTGTGGGTCACGCCCGGCGCATAGCGGTGGCGCCAGACCGGGTAGATCTCATAGACATTGGAGAGCTGCCAGTCGCGCAGCTCGCCGTGCTCGATGCCGGTCTCCTCGAAGACCTCGCGGCGGGCCGTGCTCGGGAGCGGCTCGTCCGGCGCATCGAGCGAGCCGGTCACGCATTGCCAGTAGCCGGGGCGGTCGGCACGCTCCAGCATCAGCACCTGAAGGTCCGGTGTGTGTATCACCACCAGCACCGACTCGGGGATCTTGTAGGGGGTCAGCTCGGCCACGCTCATGGGCAAAGCATAGCGGCAAGCGCGGACAGAAGGACGGCTAAGACGCCATCTGGTGCAGGCCCTGCTGCAGCAGATGCTGGACCCGCGTGGCGGTGCGCAGGAGCTCGGCCTGCGTGGCCGGGTTGACCTCGCCCGCCGGCAGGCCGCGCACATGCTGCGCAAGGCCCGAAAGCTCCCCGAGTGCGCGGCGCAGCAGGCCGGCCAGCTCGCTGCCCGGCGCGGCCGCCTCGGGCAGCTCGCCGTCGAAGCGGATCAAAGCCTCCAGCATCGCCGGCAGCTCCGGATGGCCCAGCACGGCCTCCAGCTGCTGGCGCTGCTGGGCGTGGTACCAGCTGGGGCCGAACTCACCCTGGGCCTGCATCAGCTCGGCCAGACGGCCATGGGCGCCGGCCTGCAGCGAGCGGGACTGCAGGGCCTCGGCCAGGCTCAGCGCCGCGCCGGCGGCGGCCAGGGCCGCGTCGCCCTCCTGCAACTCGGCCTGCAGCAGCAGGGCATGGGCCTGCAACCAGCGGTAGCCGCAGCGCTGGGCCAGGGCTTGCGCCTGGCGCGCGAGCTGCAGGGCCTCGGCGGTATCGCCACTGTCGCGGGCGCAGCGGCCCCGGTGCAGCGTGGCCTCGGCCTCGTAGTCGCGGTGGCCCACGGCGCGGGCCGCTGCCAGCGCCTCATCCAGCGCCGGCAGCGCGGCCTGCGGGCCCTGCGTGGCACGCAGCGATACCGCGCGGTTCAGCGCGAACTTGGCATGCAGATAGGGGTCGGCAGCAAAGCGGCGGTAATGGGCTTCGGCCTGGTCCAGCACGCGCCCGCCACGTGCCCAATCGCCCTGGGCATAGCAGAGATGGGTCAGGCCGATGCGGGCCAGGCAGGCGGCACGGCTGTCGTCGGCCGCCCAGTCCAGCGTCTGGGCCCAGGCCTGGCAGGCCTGCACATAGTCGCCACGCTGGTAATGCAGGCGGCCCAGGGCCTCGCTGAGCTCGGCCGCCTCGGCCAGCGCGCGCTGGCTCTTGGCATCGCTGAGGGCTTGCTGCAGCTCACCCTGCAGCTCGGCGGCGCGACCCCAGCGCTCCAGCACGAAGAAGGCGCCCTGGACGGCGGCCCGGCCGACGAGCGGGTCGGCCGCATGGATCAGGCCGCGCAGGCGCGGCAGCGCCCAACCCGGGCGACGCATCAGCACGCGCTCCCAGCGGACCTGGTCCGCCTGGTTGCGCTTCGTGGTCTTGCTGCTGCTCATCGTGCCCTCGGTCCTGCTGAATGGGATGAATGGCCGCAAGCATAGCGAAGGGCTGGCACTCGCCATGAACGGTCCATGAAAAAGGGCGCCACGAGGGCGCCCTTCTGACGGGTTCGCTGCCTGGCTTACTGCGCAGCAGCCGCCGAGTTGCGCAGGCGGATGTGCAGCTCGCGCAGCTGCTTCTCGTCCACGTTGCTCGGGGCGCCGGTCAGCAGGCACTGGGCACGCTGGGTCTTGGGGAAGGCGATCACGTCGCGGATGGACTCGGCCTTGGTCATCATCGTGACGATGCGGTCCAGGCCGAAGGCGAGGCCGCCGTGCGGAGGCGCGCCGTACTGCAGCGCGTCCAGCAGGAAGCCGAACTTGATGCGCTGCTCTTCGGGGCTGATGTTGAGCGCCTCGAAGACCTTGGCCTGCACGTCGGCGCGGTGGATACGCACCGAGCCGCCGCCCAGTTCCCAGCCGTTCAGCACCATGTCGTAGGCCTTGGCAATGCACTTGCCCGGGTCGCTGGTCATCAGGTCTTCGTGGCCGTCCTTCGGTGCCGTGAACGGGTGGTGAACGGCCGCCCAGCGGTTGTTCTCCTCGTCATGCTCGAACATCGGGAAGTCCACCACCCACAGCGGTGCCCAGACGTCGTTGAACAGGCCATTGGCCTTGCCGAACTCGCTGTGGCCCACCTTCAGGCGCAGGCCGCCGATGGCGTCGTTGACGACCTTGGCCTTGTCGGCGCCGAAGAACAGCAGGTCGCCGTCTTGAGCGCCAGTGCGCTTCAGGATTTCGTTCAGTGCGGCGTCATGGATGTTCTTGACGATGGGCGACTGCAGACCCTCGCGGCCCTTGGCCAGCTCATTGACCTTGATCCAGGCCAGGCCCTTGGCGCCGTAGATCTTGACGAACTCGGTGTAGGCATCGATCTCGCCACGGCTCATGCCGGCGCCACCAGGCACGCGCAGCGCGACCACGCGGCCGCCAGGCGTGGTGGCCGGCGTCGAGAAGACCTTGAAGTCCACGTCGGCCATCACGTCGGTCAGCTCGGTGAACTCGAGCTTGACGCGCAGGTCCGGCTTGTCGGAGCCGAAGCGGTGCATGGCTTCCGAGTACTTCATCACCGGGTACTCGCCCAGGTCCACGTTCAGCGCCTTCTGGAAGACGTGGCGGATCATGCCTTCGAACATCGAGCGGATTTCCTCTTCGGTCAGGAAGGAGGTCTCGATATCGATCTGGGTGAACTCGGGCTGGCGGTCAGCGCGCAGGTCTTCGTCGCGGAAGCACTTGGTGATCTGGTAGTAGCGATCGAAGCCGGCCACCATCAGCAGCTGCTTGAACAGCTGGGGCGACTGCGGCAGCGCGAAGAACATGCCGTCGTGAACGCGCGACGGCACCAGGTAGTCGCGCGCGCCTTCCGGCGTGCTCTTGGTCAGCATCGGGGTTTCGATGTCGACGAAGCCCTGCTCGTCCAGGAACTTGCGCACTTCCATGGCCACGCGGTAGCGCAGCATCATGTTGTTCTGCATGTAGGGGCGGCGCAGGTCCAGCACGCGGTGCGTGAGGCGCGTCGTCTCCGACAGGTTCTCGTCGTCCAGCTGGAACGGGGGCGTGACGGACGGGTTCAGCACTTCCAGCTCGTGGCAGAGCACTTCGACCTTGCCGCTGACCAGGTTGGCGTTCTCGGTGCCGCTCGGGCGGGCGCGCACCTTGCCGACAATCTTCAGGCAGAACTCGTTGCGCACGTCGGAGGCGATCTGGAACATGTCGGCACGGTCCGGGTCGCAGACGATCTGCACGATGCCTTCGCGGTCGCGCAGGTCGATGAAGATCACGCCGCCATGGTCGCGGCGGCGATGGGCCCAGCCCATCAGGGTCACGGTTTGGTCGAGCAGCTTCTCGCTGACTTGGCCGGCATAGCAGGTGCGCATGATTGGTTCACTCCAGATTGGCTAGGGACCGCGCGTTCGTGGCGGGGTCCGGAAATTCGTGTGGGATCGTGTTTGAGAGGCGCTGGCAGGCTGCTTCTAAAGCCTTCAGGGTTGAGTGCGGGCCGGGGCGCTCAACCCTTGGGATTGGGCTCGCAATTGGGCAATGGCGGCACAGGCGGCTCCACAGTCTCGCTGGCTGGCGCCACCACGCCCATCGAGATGATGTGCTTGAGCGCCTCGTCCACGGTCATCGCCAGAGGCCGAGTCGCGCTCTTGCGCATCATCAGGAAGAAGCCCGAGGTGGGGTTGGGCGTGGTCGGCACGTAGACACTGACATGCTCGTCCTCGAAATGCTCGGCCGCCGCCTTGGAGGGCGCGCCGGTGACGAAGCCGATGGTCCAGGAATCCTGGTGCGGATAAGGCACCAGCACGGCCTCACGGAAGGCATTGCCGCTGCTCGAGAACAGGGTGTCGGACACCTGTTTCACCGAGCTGTAGATGGACTTGACGATGGGAATGTTGGACAGCAGGCGGTCCCACTGGCCGAGCAGCCACTGGCCAAAGATGTTGGCCACCAGCACGCCGGTCAGCGTCATCAGGAGCACCAGGATCAGCGGGCCGACACCGGGGATGGTGCCAAGCTGGTCCACATGCGGCGCGAAACCCGCCGGCAGCACGGCCTTGGAGGCCTTGAGCATCCAGGCGAACACGCCATTGACGATGCTCAGCGCCCAGAGCAGCACCCAGACGGTGATCGCCAGGGGCAGCCAGGCCAGCAGGCCGGTGATCAGGTATTTGCGCACGGGGGTCCCGGGTTGGCCTGGTGGCTGTTGGCTAGTGGCAGGCGCAGGAGCCGCCGCAGGGGGTGGACGGCGCGGCAGGTGCCGGCGCCGCAGCTTCGCTGGAAGCAGCGGCAGCAGCCGGGGCGGCGGCAGTGGTAGCAGCAGCGGCAGCGCCGCCCTTGAAGTCGGTGGCGTACCAGCCCGAGCCCTTGAGCTGGAAGCCAGCGGCGGTCACCTGCTTGCTGAAGCTCTCGGCTCCGCAAGCCGGGCAGGTACTCAGCGGCGCGTCGGACAGCTTCTGCAGCACGTCCTTGGCGTGGCCGCAGGCGCTGCAGCGGTATGCGTAGATGGGCATGGTCTTGCTCTCAAGGCCTGATGGGAAACCCGAAATTATAGGGGCGCGGCCCGCAGCCGCCCCCGCTGGGCTTACTTGGTGGGCTCGTCGGGAAGGCCAGCGACGTGCGCCTTGTGCTCATGGCGGTTCTTCAGCCACTGCGGCATCAGCGAACCCAGCACCAGGGCCACGACAGCCGCCAGCAGGCCGGCCAACTGGCCCGGAAAGGCCGCGCCCCAGGTTTCGGCATTGACCATGAAGAGGCCCCAGACGCCGATGCCAGCGCCAAGCGAGAAGATCGCGCCCTGCGTCGTCGCCCGCTTCCAGTACAGGCCGAACACCAGGGGCACGAAGGCGCCGACCAGGGTGATCTGGTAGGCCGAGGACACCAGGTCGTAGATCGAGGTGCCGCGCATCTTGATCGCATAACCCAGCACCAGGCAGGCAAAGATCACGATGGTCACGCGCATGGCGAGCAACTGCTGCCTGTCCTTCATGCCCGGGCGCAGGTTCTTCAGGATGTTCTCGACAAAGCTGGTCGAGGGCGCCAAGAGCGTGGCCGAGGAGGTGCTCTTGATGGCCGACAGCAGCGCGCCGAAGAACAGGATCTGCATCACCAGCGGCATCTTCGTGAGCACGAAGGTGGGCAGCAGCTTCTGGTAGTCGTCCTTGGCGATGTCCAGCGCCTGCTGGCCCATCACGACCACGGCGCTGGCCACGATGAACATCGGCACGGCGGCAAACAGGATGTAGCTGAGGCCGCCGATCATCGCGCCGTTGCGGGCGGTCTTCTCGTCCTTGGCCGACATCACGCGCTGGAACACGTCCTGCTGCGGGATGGAGCCCAGCATCATGGTCACGGCCGCACCAATGAACATGGCCATGTCGGTGAACTTGGGTTCGGGCAGGAACCTGAACAGGTCCTTGCTCTGGACCATGGCCATCACGTTGCCGGCGCCACCCGCCAGGTCGGCCGAGAAGATGGCGATGACCGAGAGGCCGATCACCAGCACGATCATCTGGATGAAGTCGGTCCAGGCCACGGCCAGAAAGCCACCGACGACCACGTAGATCAGCACGGCCAGCGTGCCGATGACCATGCCCATTTCCTCGGACATGGCGCCTTGGGTCAGCACCGAGAACACGAGACCGAGGGCCGTGATCTGCGCTGCCACCCAGCCCAGGTAGCTGAGGATGATGGCCGCCGAGCAGAACACCTCGATGCCCTTGCCATAGCGCTGGCGGTAGAAGTCGCCGATGGTCAGCAGGTTCTGGCGGTACAGCTTGGTGGCGAAGAAGGCGCCGACCAGGATCAGGCAGGTGCCGGCGCCCAGCGGGTCTTCGACGATGGCGTTGAGCCCGCCCTGCACGAACTTGGCCGGGATGCCCATCACCGTCTCGGCGCCGAACCAGGTGGCGAAGGTGGTGGTGATCACCATGGCCAGCGGCAGGCTGCGGCCGGCGATGGCGAAGTCGCTGGTGTTCTTGATGCGGGTCCCCGCCCAGACCCCGAGGGCCAGGGTGCCCAGCAGATAGAGCACGACGAAGCTGATCAGCGTGATGTTCATGTCTGAAGGCCTAGAGAAGCCGGGCCGGCGGCGGACTGCGGGAAAGGCGCGCATTATCCTTGAGCGCCGCCGCCCTGCCCCCGGGGAATCCCGGCGCCCGCGCTGCGGCGGAGCCACCCATCCAGCCTCAGAGGCTGGCGTAGAAGCGCATCGCCACCAGGCCCAGCACGAAGCCGAGGCCGCCGTAGATCACGGCCTGCAGCAGGCGGTTGGTACGGCGCTGCTCGTGCAGCAAGGCCTGCACGAGGGCGCTGTCCTGCGGTTGGCTCTGGCGCTTGAGCACCTCGTGCAGCAGGCGCGGCAGCTCGGGCAGCAGCTGGGCGTAGCGCGGTGCTTCCTTCTTCACCTGGTTGAGCAGGGCGCGGGCGCCGATCTGCTCGTCCATCCAGCGCTCCAGGAAGGGCTTGGCCGTGGCCCAGAGGTCCAGCTCGGGGTCGAGCTGGCGGCCGAGGCCCTCGACGTTCAAGAGCGTCTTTTGCAGGAGTACCAGCTGCGGCTGGATCTCGACATTGAAGCGGCGCGAGGCCTGGAACAGGCGCATCAGGACCTGACCCAGCGAGATGTCCTTCAGCGGCCGGTCAAAGTGCGGCTCGCAGACGGCGCGCACCGCGCTCTCCAGCTCGTCGACCCGGGTTTCGGCCGGCACCCAGCCCGACTCGATGTGCAGCTGGGCCACGCGCTTGTAGTCGCGCTGGAAGAAGGCGACGAAGTTCTGCGCCAGGTAGTCCTTGTCGGTCTCGTTCAGCGTGCCGATGATGCCGAAATCAAGCGCGATGTAGCGGCCGAAGGTGCTCGGCGCCAGGCTGACCTGGATGTTGCCGGGGTGCATGTCGGCATGGAAGAAGCCGTCGCGGAACACCTGGGTGAAGAAGATGGTGACGCCGTCGCGGGCCAGCTTGGGGATGTCGACACCGGCCTCGACGAGGCGCTGCAGCTGCGAGATCGGCACGCCGCTCATCCGCTCCATCACGATCACGTCCTGGGTGCAGAGCTCCCAGATCATCTCGGGCACCATCACGAGATTGAGGCCGTCCATGTTGCGGCGCAGCTGCGCGGCATTGGCGGCCTCGCGCACCAGGTCCAGCTCGTCGTGCAGGTAAGTGTCGAACTCGGCCACCACCTCGCGGGGTTTGAGGCGCCGGCCGTCGGCCGAGAGGCGCTCGACCCAGCTGGCCAGGGTGCGCAAGAGGGCGATGTCGTCGTCGATGACGTCCAGCATGCCGGGCCGCAGCACCTTGACCGCCACCTCGCGGCCGCCCTTCAGCGTGGCGAAGTGCACCTGGGCAATGGAGGCGCTGGCCACCGGCTCGGCGTCGAAGGTCTCGAACAGCTGCTCGATGCTGCGGCCGAAGGCCTGCTCGATCAGCTGGCGCGAATGGGCCGCGTCGAACGGCGGCACATCGTCCTGAAGCTTGGCCAGCTCGATGGCGATGTCGGGCGGCAGCAGGTCGCGCCGCGTCGACAGCACCTGACCGAACTTGACGAAGATGGGGCCCAGCCGCTCCAGCGCCAGGCGCAGGCGCACGCCACGCGGCTCGCGCCAGCGCCGCCCCAGCGACAACACCGTGCGCAGCCAGCGGAAGCGCCGGCCACTGAAGGCGGCCAGCGCCATGTCATCCAGGCCGAAGCGCCGGATGGTCCAGACGATGACCAGCAGCCGGGCGAGATACCTCATGAGCTCTTGCGGGCGCCGAAGCCGGCAGCGCCTTTGGCAACGCCGGCGAGCTGGCTCAGGGCCGCCGTCGCCGCCTCACCGAAGCGGGCCAGTTGCTGGGCCGCCATCGGACCGACCAGGCCGGCCAGGTCGTCGGCGATGTCCCAGCGCAGGTTTTCGATCAGCCAGTTCACCTCGCCGGCCAGGGCCGCATCGCCCTGCACCGTGACGCGCGGCTTGACGCCGCTGAGCGCCCCGAGGGCCAGGGCGGCGGGGTTGCTGGCATCGAGCTGCACACGCAGGGCGGCATCGGCGGGCGGCGCCTCCAGGCGCTCGAACAGGCCGGCCGGCGTCACCTGCAAAGCCAGGTCAGGGGCTGCCGGCAACAGGGCCGGCCAGCCCGCCAGGCTCAGCACCAGGCTGCGGCCCGCTTGCGGCTTCAGCCGTTCGGTGGCCACGCCTTCACGCGACAGCACATGGTTGATGAGCAGGACCAGCCGCTCCTGCACGGCAGGGGCGAGGAGTTGGGACCATTGATCAAGAATCATCGGCGGATTGTAGGCAGCGGGCCTCATGTCCCGCGTCGAGGCTTCGGTGGCCACGCTTTAGTGGCGCATTCCTGGCCATTTGCCACGCTCGCCTCCAGGTCCGCCGGGACGATTGAGAGAGAATCCGCGCGCACGCCGCCCCGCCTCGGGCCGGCCCCACCCTCGAGACTCCATGAGCAAGATCCTGCTGACCGGCGCGACCGGCTACATCGGCTCCCACACCTGGCTGGCCCTGCTGGCCGCCGGCTTCGACGTGGTGGGCGTGGACGACTTCTCCAACAGCTCGCCGGCCGTGCTGCCCCGCCTGGCCCAGCTGGCCGGCAAGCCACCGGTGTTCGAATGCGCCGACGTGGGCGACCCCGAAGCGCTGGAGGCGGTGTTCGCCAAGCACCAGTTCGACGCCGTCGTGCACTTCGCGGCCTTCAAGGCGGTGGGTGAATCGACCGAGAAGCCGCTGGACTACTACCGCAACAACATAGGCGGCCTCTTGACCGTCTGCGCCACCATGGCGGCGCACGGCTGCCGGCGCATCGTCTTCAGCTCCAGCGCCACCGTTTACGGAACGCCTGAAAGCCTGCCGCTGCGCGAGGATGCGCCGGTCTCGGCCGTCAATCCTTATGGCCAAACCAAGCTGATCGGCGAGACCATCCTGCGCGACATCGGCGCGGCCGATCCGCGCTGGCAGACCGCCGCGCTGCGCTACTTCAACCCGGTGGGCGCCCACGAAAGCGGCCAGATCGGCGAAGACCCGCGCGGCATCCCGAACAACCTGATGCCCTATGTGGCGCAAGTGGCCGTGGGCCGGCGCGACGTGCTGAAGGTGTTCGGCAACGACTACGACACCCCAGACGGCACCGGCGTGCGCGACTACATCCACGTGGTCGACCTGGCCGAGGGTCATGTGGCAGCGCTGCGCTTCCTCTTGAGCCAGAACGAGTCCATCACCGTCAACCTCGGCACCGGCCAGGGCTACAGCGTGCTCGATGTGGTGCGCGCCTACGAGGCCGCAAGCGGCAAGCCCGTGCCCTACGAATTCGCGCCGCGCCGCACGGGCGACGTGGCGGCCTGCTGGGCTGACCCGGCCTTGGCTGCCGAAAAGCTGGGCTGGCGCGCCACGCGCAGCCTGGGTGTCATGTGCGAAGACAGCTGGCGCTGGCAAAGCCTCAACCCGCAGGGCTTTTGAGGGCTTGCTTTTCAGGCGATCACGACCGCCGCGACCGACAAAGAATTGGGAGATCCATGAGCGCTGTTCAAGTTCAACCCGTCATCATGGCCGGCGGCAGTGGCACCCGGCTTTGGCCGCTGTCGCGCGCCGGCTATCCCAAGCAGTTCCTGGTGCTGGCGGGCAATGAGAGCCTGTTCCAGCAGGCCGCGCGCCGCCTGGCCGACCTGGCCAGCAGCGACATTGCCGCCGCCGCGCCGCTGATCGTCGGCAATGAGGAACATCGCTTCCTGCTGCTCGACCAGCTGCGCGAGACACGCATCGAGCCCGGCGCGGCCCTGCTCGAACCCTGCGGCCGCAACACCGCACCGGCCGTGACGCTGGCCGCACTGGCCGCGCTGGAAGGCGGCAACGATCCGGTGCTGGTGGTGACGCCCGCCGACCAGACCGTCACCGACCCGGCCGCCTTCAAGACCGCCATGCAGCAGGCTGTGCGCCAGGCGGCCGACGGCGCCATCGTCATCCTCGGCATCACGCCGGAGCGGCCCGAGACCGGCTATGGCTACATCCGCGCCAGCGCCGATGCTGCCGGCCTGGCTGTCGCCGCCTTCGTTGAAAAGCCTGACCTCGCCACCGCCGAGGGCTACCTGGCCAGCGGCGACTACTTCTGGAACGCCGGCATGTTCGTGCTGCGCGCCAGCACCTGGATCGCGGCGCTCGCCCAGTTCCGCCCCGACATCCTGGAAGCCACGCGCGCCGCCTGGGCCGCCCGCACGACGGACGCCAAGTTCATCCGCCCCGGCAAGCAAGAGTTCGCCGCCGTGCCCGCCGAGTCCATCGACTATGCGGTGATGGAGCGCTGCCCCGGCAGCCCCTTCCCCTTGCGCATGGTGCCGCTGGCCGCCGGCTGGAACGACCTGGGCGCCTGGGAGGCCGTCTGGCTGGTGGCCGACAAGGACACCGACGGCAACGCGGCCTATGGCGACGCCATCATCAAAGCCAGCAAGAACACGCTGGTGCATGCCACCAGCCGCCTGGTCAGCGTGGTCGGCCTGGAAGACGTGGTCGTGGTCGAAACGCCCGACGCCGTGCTCGTGACCGACCGCGCGCGCAGCCAGGAGGTCAAGACCATCGTCAACCAGCTGCATGCCAGCCAGCGCGGCGAGTTGGACCTGCCGCGCAAGGTGCACCGCCCCTGGGGCTGGTATGACAGCATCGACCAGGGCGAGCGCTTCCAGGTCAAGCGCATCATGGTCAAGCCGGGCGCGTCCTTGAGCCTGCAGATGCACCACCACCGGGCCGAGCACTGGATCGTCGTCTCGGGCACGGCCGAGGTCACCAACGGCGAGCAGATCATTCTGCTGAGCGAGAACCAGAGCACCTACATCCCCTTGGGCGAGAAGCACCGCCTGCGCAACCCCGGCAAGGTGCCGCTGGAGATCATCGAAGTCCAGTCGGGCTCCTACCTCGGCGAAGACGACATCGTCCGCTTCGATGACACCTACGGAAGAAGTTAGGCAATACGCATCATGAGCATCCTCGTCACCGGCGGCGCCGGCTTCATCGGCAGCAACTTCGTTCTCGACTGGCTCCAGCAGAGCGACGAGACGGTCATCAATCTCGATGTGCTGAGCTATGCCGGCAATCTTGAGAACCTGAAGACGCTGGAGGGCGACGCCCGCCATGTCTTCGTCCAGGGTGATATCTGCGACCGCGCCCTGGTCGACAAGCTGCTCGCCGAGCACCAGCCGCGCGCCATCGTCCACTTCGCGGCCGAGAGCCATGTGGACCGTTCCATCCACGGCCCAGGCGCCTTCGTGCGCACCAACATCGAAGGCACGTTCACGCTGCTGGAAGCAGCGCGCACCTACTGGAGCGGCCTGCAGGGCGATGCAACGGCAGCGTTCCGCTTCCACCATGTGTCGACCGACGAGGTCTACGGCTCGCTGAAGAAGGACGACCCGCCGTTCAGCGAGACCAACCCCTACGAGCCCAACAGCCCCTACTCGGCCAGCAAGGCTGCCAGCGACCACCTGGTGCGCGCCTGGCACCACACCTATGGCCTGCCGGTGCTGACCACCAACTGCTCGAACAACTACGGGCCCTATCACTTCCCCGAGAAGCTGATCCCGCTGATGATCGTCAACGCCCTCGCGGGCAAGCCGCTGCCGGTCTATGGCGATGGACAGCAGATCCGCGACTGGCTCTACGTGACCGACCACGCCAGCGCGATCCGCGCCGTGCTGCAGGGCGGCCGCGTCGGCGAGGTCTACAACGTGGGCGGCTGGAACGAGATGGCCAACATCGACATCGTCAAGACGGTCTGCGCCCTGCTCGACGAGTTGCGACCCTCCGCCGATGGCCCCTACGAGCGCCTGATCACCTACGTGACCGACCGCCCCGGCCACGACCGCCGCTATGCCATCGACGCCCGCAAGATCGAGCGCGAGCTCGGCTGGCGCCCGGCCGAAACGTTTGAGACAGGCATCCGCAAGACGGTGCAGTGGTACCTCGACCACCCGGACTGGGTGGCCCGCGTGCAGAGCGGCGCCTACCGCGACTGGCTGAGCCAGCACTACGGTTGATCTGACTCATGAAGATATTGCTGCTCGGCAAGAACGGCCAACTCGGTTGGGAACTGCAACGCGCGCTGGCACCGCTGGGTGAGCTGGTGGCCTTGGACCGCCACGACCCGGGCGGCGACCTGGCCGACACGGAATCGCTGTTCGCGCGCGTGACCCGCGAAGCACCGCAGGTCATCGTCAATGCGGCGGCCTACACGGCGGTGGACAAGGCCGAGTCCGAGCCCCGCCTTGCGCAGCAGATCAATGCAGCGGCCGTTGCCGCGCTCGCCTCCATCGCCAAGGACCTGGGCGCCCTGCTGGTCCACTACAGCAGCGACTATGTGTTCGATGGCAGCGGTGACCAGCCGCGCGACGAGAACGCCCCCCTCGCACCGCTGAGCGTCTACGGCGCCGGCAAGGCGGCCGCCGAGGTGGTGATACGCGACATCGGCTGCCAGCACCTGATCCTGCGCACCAGCTGGGTCTATGCAGCCCGTGGCGGCAACTTCGCCAAGACCATGCTGCGCCTGGCGGCCGAGCGCGATCAGCTCAAGGTGATTGCCGACCAGATTGGCGCCCCGACCGGTGCCGACTTGCTGGCCGACCTGAGCGCCCACATGATCCGCGCCACGCTGGCCGATCCTTCGCTCTCGGGCCTCTACAACACCGTGGCCGCTGGCGAGACCAGCTGGCATGCCTATGCCTGCCACGTGATCGAATGGGCCCGTGCCAAGGGCCATGCCATCAAGGTGGCGCCCGACCAGATCCTGGCCATCCCCACCAGCGACTACCCCACGCCGGCGCGCCGGCCGCTCAATTCGCGCCTCTCCACCGCCAAGCTGCAGGCCGCCTTCGGCCTCAGGCTGCCGCCCTGGCAACAGGGCGTGGAACGCATGCTGAACGAAATTCTCTGAGGGCTGTCTCCATGAGCACCAAGCAACGCAAGGGCATCATCCTCGCCGGCGGTTCCGGCACGCGCCTGCATCCGGCCACGCTGGCCATGAGCAAGCAGCTGCTGCCGGTCTACGACAAGCCCATGGTCTACTACCCGCTCAGCACCCTGATGCTGGCGGGCATCCGCGACATCCTCTTGATCAGCACGCCGCAGGACACGCCGCGTTTCGAAGCCCTGCTGGGCGACGGCTCGCGCTGGGGCCTGAACATCAGCTACTGCGTGCAGCCCAGTCCCGATGGCCTGGCCCAGGCCTTCATCCTCGGCAAGCAGTTCATTGATGGCAGCCCTTCAGCCCTGGTGCTGGGCGACAACATCTTCTATGGCCACGACTTCCAGGGCCTGCTCTCGCACGCGGCTGATACCGACACGGGCGCCACCGTGTTCGCCTATCACGTGACCGACCCGGAGCGCTATGGCGTGGTCGAGTTCGATGCCAACCAGCAGGCCCTGTCGATTGAAGAAAAGCCCAAGGCGCCGAAGAGCAACTACGCCGTGACCGGCCTCTACTTCTACGACGAGCAGGTCTGCGATATCGCCGCCGCCATCAAGCCCAGCCCGCGCGGCGAGCTCGAGATCACCGACGTCAATGCGCAGTACCTGCGCCAGCAGCAGCTGCAGGTCGAGATCATGGGTCGCGGCTATGCCTGGCTGGATACGGGCACGCACGACAGCCTGCTCGAAGCCGGCCAGTTCATCGCCACGCTGGAAAAGCGCCAGGGCCTGAAGGTCGCCTGCCCCGAGGAAGTGGCCTTCCGCTCCGGCTGGATCGATGCGGCCCAGCTCGAGGCACTGGCCCGCCCGCTGGCCAAGAACGGCTACGGCCAATACCTGCTGCGCCTGCTGAATGAGAAGCGCGCTTTCTGAATGAGCACTCGATGAGCCTGAAGATCACCCCCACCCGCCTGCCCGAAGTCCTGATCGTCGAACCGCGCGTCTTCGGCGATGCCCGCGGCTTCTTCACCGAGAGCTGGAACGAAGCGGTCTTCAACGCCGCCACCGGCAACACGCTGCGCTTCGTGCAGGACAACCATTCGCGCTCGGCACGTGGCGTGCTGCGCGGCCTGCATTTCCAGCTGCCGCCGCATGCGCAGGGCAAGCTGGTCCGCGTGGTCTCGGGCGCGGTGTTCGACGTGGCCGTGGACATGCGCCGCAGCAGCCCGAACTTTGGCCGCTGGGAGGGCGTGGAGCTGAGCGCCGAGAACCAGCGTCAGCTGTGGATTCCGCCGGGCTTCGCGCACGGCTTCCTGGTGCTCTCGGAGTCGGCCGACTTCCTCTACAAGACCACCGACGTCTACGCGCCGCAGAGCGAAGGCGCAGTGCGCTGGGACGACCCGGCCATCGGCATCCAATGGCCCGACACCGGCGTGGCGCCGCTGCTGGCCGACAAGGACAAGGTGGCGCCGCTGCTCAGCGACGCCAAGACCTTCGACTGAAAAACCCAAGGAAACGCAGCACCGCCCCAAGTTTCCTTGGCTCCCCTCGGGGGCGGGCCGGGCACAGCCCGGACGTTGAGGCCCTTATTGGGTGTCCAGGGCCGGCAGGCTCTTGACCAGGTCGTCCACCGCCTTGACCTGCTGCAGGAAGGCTTCCAGCTGCGACAGGCGCAGGGCGCTCGGGCCGTCGCACTTGGCCACAGCCGGGTCGGGATGCGACTCCAGGAACAGGCCGGCCAGGCCGAGTGCCATGCCGGAGCGGGCCAGCTCGGTGACCTGGCCACGGCGGCCGCCTGAAGCGGCGGCGCCGGACTCGCGCTGCTGCAGCGCATGGGTCACGTCGAAGATCACCGGCTTGTTGCCGCTGACCTGCTTCATCACGCCAAAGCCCAGCATGTCGACGACGAGGTTGTCGTAGCCGAACTGCGCGCCGCGGTCGCAGAGCATCAGGTTGGGATTGCCGCATTCCTCGAACTTCTCGACGATGTTCTTCATCTGCGGCGGGCTGACGAACTGCGGCTTCTTGATGTTGATGACTCGGCCGGTCTTGGCCAGGGCCACGACCAGGTCGGTCTGGCGCGCCAGGAAGGCCGGCAACTGCAGCACGTCACAAACGGCGCTCACCTCGGCCGCCTGCCAGGGCTCGTGTACATCGGTCAGCACGGCCACGCCGTGGGCCTTCTTGACCGCCTCGAAGATCTTCAGGCCAGCTTCGAGGCCCGGGCCCCGGTACGAGTGGATGGAGGAGCGGTTGGCCTTGTCGAACGAGGCCTTGAACACATAGGGAATGCCCAGCTTCTGCGTGACGCGGACGTACTCGCCGCAGACGTCCACCGCGAACTGCTCGGACTCCAGCACATTGACGCCGCCGAACAGCACGAAGGGTGCTGCGTTGTCGACGCTGATGTTGTTGATCTTGACCATGGGATTCTTCTTCAGACTTTGAAGTAGTCGCGGTACCAGGCGACGAAGCGCTTGACGCCTTCAGGCACCGGCATGGCCGGCTTGAAGCCGGTCCACTCGCCCAGCTCGGCCACGTCGGCATGGGTGGCCGGCACATCGCCGTCCTGCAGCGGCATGAAGTTCTTGACCGCTTCCTGGCCCACGGCCTGCTCGATGGCCTGGATGAACTCCATCAAGGTGATCGGGTCGTGGTTGCCGATGTTGAAGACGCGGTAGGGCACGTTGGAGCGCGCCGGATCAGCCTTGGCCGGGTCGTACCCGGGGTCGGCGCTCGCCACGCGGTCCAGCACCCGGATCACGCCCTCGGCGATGTCGTCCACATAGGTGAAGTCGCGCACCATCTGGCCGTGGTTGAACACGTTGATCGGCTTGCCCTCGATGATGGCCTTGGTGAACAGGAACAAGGCCATGTCCGGCCGGCCCCAGGGACCGTAGACGGTGAAGAAGCGCAGGCCCGTGGTCGGCAGGCCGTAGAGATGGCTGTAGGTGTGGGCCATCAGCTCGTTGGCCTTCTTGGTGGCCGCGTACAGGCTGACCGGATGGTCGACGCTGTGATGCTCGGAGAACGGCATCAAGGTGTTGCCACCATAGACGCTGGAGCTGGAGGCATAGACCAGGTGGCCGACCTGGTTGTGGCGGCAGCCTTCCAGCACGTTCATGAAGCCCTGGATGTTGGACTCGATGTAGGCATGCGGATTCTGGATCGAGTAGCGCACGCCGGCCTGGGCGGCCAGGTGGATCACGCGATCAAATTTCTCGGCCGCGAACAGTGCCTCCATGCCGGGGCGGTCAGCGATGTCGAGCTTGACGAACTTGAAGCCCGGATGCGGCGTGAGGCGCGCCAGCCGGTCGTGCTTCAGCTGCGGATCGTAGTAATCGTTCAGGTTGTCCAGGCCGACCACCTGGTCGCCGCGCGCCAGCAGGATCTGGCTGACATGCATGCCGATGAAGCCGGCGGCGCCGGTGACGAGTACTTTCAAGATTTCTCCAAGTCGCTGGGGCGGAGCGGCGGGAAGCGGCTCCGGCACGGGGGCGAGCCGCATTTTCCCTTAGAAAGATGGCAGGCAGGGATGGCCCGCCCGGCCCGGCGGCCACCGGAACGCGGGACTGACAACTTTGCCCGCTTCCGGCCCCTGCCGCTGACCCGCCAGCTCAGCCGGCCGACCTTACTTCCCGCTCTCGCTGGCAGACGGGGCCAGCAGCGGCGCGGCCTCCACCGGCGCACTGGCGGCGCCCGGCAGCTTCTCGGCGAACTTGCCCACGTACTCGATCTTGGCAGCCTCGCGCAGCGCCTTCATTTCCTTCGCCGCCAGTTCGGCCTTGCGTTGGTTGCCGAGAATCAACTCGATCAGCGGTCGGGCACGCGCTTCGTCGAGCGGCTGACTGCGCGAAGCCTGCAGGTACAGCACCTGAAGGCCGCTAGCCACGGGCATCACCAGCGATTGGCCATCCTTCAGGCGGGACAGCGTGTCCAGCATGCCGGGAGGCACCTGCTCGGCGGGCCGTACGGCCTGGTTGATGTTGAAGCGAATCTGCTGGCTGCGCAGGTGCTCCAGGAACTCGCTGAGCGTCTTGGCGGCCGCAAGGCGGGCGCGCAGAGCCTCGACCACCGGTGGCGCCGCCTCGATGACCAGCTCCTGCATCGTGTAGATCTTGCGCTCGGCGAACAGGGCCGGCTTGTCGGCGTAGAACTTGGCGATCTCGGCGTCGGTCGGCTTGGCGATGTTCTGGCTGACGTGGTCGGCATAGGCGCGCGTGATCACGTCGCGCCGGGCCGCCTCGATTTGCTGAAGCACCTTGGGATCGGTATCGATCTTCAACTCGGCGGCCTTCTGCACGATCAGTTCCTGCTCGATCAGCCGCTCCAGGATCTGGCGACTGACGGCTTCGCCGACTTCGGGCTTGACGCGCTGCACCGCGAGCACGGCATTGATCTGCTGGATGGTCACCTCGCCCTTGTTGACCTTGGCAGCCGGCTGCGAGGCAGTTTCGGATTTGCCTCCGCCACAGGCCGCCAGCACGACGCTCAGGCCGGCAGCTGCGGCCAGCGCCAGGACACGGTGGCTGCCAGCAGCCGGAGAAATTTGCTTTTGCATGTGTGGAAGCTCCATCGGATACGGTGCCCGCGCGCGGGGCGACCGAGTGTAGCTTTCACGGGCGACGGCTCAGCCCCCGCAAATCCGCCCCGCTTCGTCCGCAGGCTCAAGCAGTGCTCAGCACTTGATCCCGGCATGCAGCGCCACGATGCCAGCGCTGAGGTTGTGCACGTCCACATGGCCGAAGCCGGCCGTCTTCATCAGGGCCTTGAGCGCCTGCTGGTCGGGGTGCATGCGGATCGACTCGGCCAGGTAGCGGTAGCTCTCGGCATCGCCGGCAATCATCTGGCCCAGCTTCGGGAGGATGTTGAAGGAGTACCAGTCATAGGGCTTGGCCAGGGGCTTCGCGACCTTGGAGAACTCCAGCACCAGCAGGCGGCCGCCGGGCTTGAGCACCCGGCACATCTCGGCCAGGGCCTGGTCCTTGTGGGTCATGTTGCGCAGGCCGAAGGCCACACTCACGAGGTCGAAGCTCTCGTTCTTGTAGGGCAGCTTCTCGGCGTCGCAGAGGTTGGTGGGCAGGACCAGGCCTTCGTCCAGCAAGCGGTTGCGGCCCTGGCGCAGCATGGCCTCGTTGATGTCGGTGTGCACCACCATGCCGGTCTCGCCGACCTCGCGGGCAAAGGCGCGCGACAAGTCGCCGGTGCCGCCGGCAATGTCCAGCACGCGCTGGCCCGGCTTCAGGTTGGCCACGGCCACCGTGTACTTCTTCCAGGCGCGGTGCATGCCCATGGACATCAGGTCGTTCATCACGTCGTAGCGCGAAGCGACCGAGTCGAAGACACCACGCACGCGGCTGGCCTTCTCGGTTTCGTCGACGGTCTGGAAGCCGAAGTGGGTGCTGCTCATGTCCGGATGCTTCTCTTCAAAATTCAATGCGAATGGCTGCCGCAGGACGAGCCAGCTGAGCCGGACTTGTCGGGCATGGGCGTGTCGCGCGTGACGCCGGCTGCCGCGAGGCGGGCCTCGTAGTCCTGCCAGAGCTTCCCCTCGTTGGCGCCCAGCTGGTAGAGGTAGTCCCAGGAGAACAGGCCGCTCTCGTGGCCATCGGAGAACAGCGGCTGGATCGCGTAATGGCCGACCGCATTGATCGCCACGATGCCGATCTCGCGCTTGCCATACTGCAGCGTCTCCTGGCCCGGGCCGTGGCCCTGGACCTCGGCCGAGGGGCTGTAGACCCGCATCAGCTCGAAGGGGATACGGAAACGCGCGCCATCCGAGAACGCCACCTCCAGCACACGGGACTGCTGGTGGGCGGTGATTTCAGTGGGCGTGGGGGTGTTCTTGTCGAGGCCGGCCATGGGCGCTCAGTGTAGCGGCCGCCACAGGCCCAGCGTCGGCGCGAGCCCACTTGGGCTAGGCTCTTCGCCTTGTCGTACACACTTTGAGAGCAGCACCATGCGCCGTATCAATGCCCTAGCCCTTGCCGCCGCCCTCGCCTGTAGCAGCGCCGCCCAGGCCCTGGACCTGAAGGGCCTGTCCACCGAGGTCCAGCCCTGCCAGGACTTCTATGAACACGTCAACGGCCCCTGGCTCGCCCAGGCCGTGGTGCCGGCCAGCCAGTCACGCATCGGCAGCTTTGAGCAGTTGCGCCTGGCCAACGAGGCCGTGCTGCAGAACGCGCTGAACGAGCTGGTGGCCAGGCCGGCGCTGCAGACCACGCCCGGCCTGAAGCTCGCTGCCGCCTACTACGCCAGCGGCATGGACCTGGCGGCCATCGAGGCCAAGGGCCTCGCGGCGGTCAAGCCACTGCTGCAGCGCATCGATGGCCTGCAGCAGCGCGAGCAACTGCAGGCCCTGCTGGTCGAGCTGAGCCGCAGCCAGATCGTCGCGCCGCTCGCCCTCTCGGTGCGGGCCGATTCCAAGGATGTGCGCCGCAACGCGCTCTACCTCGGCAATGGCGGCCTCGGCCTGCCTGACCGTGAGGACTACTTCAAGACCGACGCCACCTCGGCCAAGCTGCAGGCCGCCTACAAGACCTACGCCCGCCGCCTGCTGGAGGCCGCCGGCACGCCAGTCACTGACGAGGCCATCGCTTCGTTGATCACCTTCGAAACCCGGCTCGCCGAGGCCACCAAGCCGCGCGACCAACTGCGCGACCCGAACGCCCAGTACAACCCCTTCTCGCCGGCCGAACTGGCCCAGGCCGCACCCGGACTCGACTGGGCGGCTTATCTGAAGGAAGCCACCACCACGGCGCAGCGCAAGGGCGGCGTGGATCGCGTGATCGTCGGCCAGCCAGCCTTCATGAAGCGCGTGGCCGAGCTGGCTGCCAGCACGCCTTTGGACACCTGGCGCCTCTACCTGAAGCTGCGCCTGCTCGACGCCACAGCCGACCGCCTGCCCAAGGCCTTCGCCTCGGCCCACTTCGACTACCGCGACGCCACCATCCGCGGCCTGCAGGCCGCGCCGCCGCGCGCCGAAGCGGTGATCCTGGCCATCGCCGGCCGCACCGGCAACCTGCCACTCGGCCTCAGCATGGGCGAGGTCTTTGTCAGCAAGGCCTTCTCGCCCGAGGCACAAAAGCGTTCCTCGCAGCTGGTGGCCGACGTGAAGGAGGCGATGCGCATGCACATCCGCGCCCTGGCCTGGATGAGCGAGCCAACCAAGCAGAAGGCCCTGCAGAAGCTCGACGCGATGACGCCCAAGATCGGCGCGCCCGAAAAGTGGCCCGACTACAGCGGCCTGCAGCTCGCCAATGACGACTACGCCGGCAACCTGCTGCGCACCTCGGCCTGGAACAGCAACCGCCAGATGAACGAGCTGGACAAGCCGGTGGACCGCGGCCGCTGGGGCATGTCGCCCCACGTGGTCAATGCCTCGGCCGGCGGCTTCAACGAGATCACCTTCCCGGCCGGCATCCTGCAGCCGCCCTTCTTCGATGCCAAGGCCGACGATGCCGTCAACTACGGCGCCATCGGCATGGTCATCGGCCATGAAATCACCCACCACTTCGACGACCGCGGCCGCCTGTTCGACAGCGTGGGCAACCTGAGCGATTGGTGGACGCAAGCCGATGCCGAGGCCTACAAGGAGCGCGCGGACCGCGTGGTCAAGCTCTACGGCGGCTACGAGCCCGTGCCTGGCGAGAAGATCAACGGCAGGCTCACCCTGGGCGAGAACATCTCCGACGTGGCCGGCATGCCCATCGCCTTCGACGCGCTGCAGATGGCCCTGAAGCGACCCGGCGCCAAGCTGGAGAAGATCGAGGGCTACACGCCCGAGCAGCGCTTCTTCCTGTCCAACGCCTTCCTGTGGCGCTCCAAGTACCGCACCGAGGCCCTGGTCAACCAGCTGCGCACCGACCCGCACTCGCCCGGCAAGTACCGGGTGATCGCGCCCATGAGCAATATGCCGGCCTTTGCCCAGGCCTTCGGCTGCAAGCCGGGCTCGGCCATGGTGGCGAGCGATCCCATCACCGTCTGGTGACAGCGAGCGGGGCAGGCGCCAGCTGGCTCACAATCGCGCCGATGCAAGGGATGCGACGACTCCTTCTGGGTGGCCTGCTGTGGACGCTGGTCGGCAGCGCCCTGGCCGCCAAGCCCTGCGTGCTGACGCAGCGCTGGAACGAGGATCCGCCCTACAGCATGCGCGACAGCAGCGGCGAGATTGTGGGCATCAACATCGACCTGGTGCGCGCTGCCCTGGCGCGCATGGGCTGTCAGCCCCGCCTGCTGGAGATGCCCTTCGCCCGGGCGCTGAGCGAGCTGGAGGCCGGCCGGCTCGACATCCTGCCCGGCGCGCTGCGGCGGCCCGAGCGCGAGGCCTATGCCCATTTCGCGATCGACCGCTGGCATTCGCGCAATATGCTGTTCGCCCATGTGGAGGCCAAGCCGCTCTGGCCGCAGCACAAGCTCGCCGAGATCCTGGTCAGCGGTTTCCGTCTGGGCGTGCAGCTGGGCGTGAGCTACGGGCCCGAGTACGCCGAGCTCAGCCGCGACCAGCACTTCATGCGCTTGCTGGAGAAGAGCGGTTCGCGCCGCAACCTCTGGCAGATGCTCAAGCTGCGCCGCATCGACGGCCTGATCGCCGACGAGCTCACTGCCCGCCACGAGATCCAGGCGCTGGGCCTCGGGGAGGTGGTGCGCATGACCGAGGTCATGGTGTCGGACGAATCCTCGGGCTTTGCCTTCAGCAAGAAGACCGTGGATGCAGGCTTCGTAGCACGCTTCAACCAGGCCACCGAGGCCATGCAAAAGGATGGCAGCTACCAGGCCATCGTGCAGAAATACCTGGACACCGCGCCGCTCCCGAAACCCTGAACAAGAACGTGACTTGCGGCATCCGTGCCACAAGGAATGTTCGATGAAATCAGGGTTTGCGACGAATGCAATTCATCGCGCAATGAGGCAGATCGTCGCGCGAGTTCTGGCGTTGGTCGCCTGCCTGTTGGGCCGGATCGTGCTCGCACCTAACCTGCAGGCAGACCGGATCGCAAAGGACTCAACAAGAGCAGCGAGACGGCAACCTCAAGCACGAACATGGAGCCCGTCATGCAAACCAAGTCCCTCATCAAGTCCCTGCTGGTCGCCCTTCCCCTGAGCATCGTCAGCACCCTGACGCTGGCCGCACCGCAGGATGAACTGAAGCGCGTCGAAGTGAGCGGCCGTCAGGAAGGCGGTGTGCGCACCGACGTCAAGACCAGCTGCCCCGGCATCGCCGCCGTGCTGCAGAAGAAGCTCTCGCCCGTCTGGGAGATGACGCAAGAGACCGGCCTGATCCGCGTTGATTTCACGCTGGATGCGCAAGGCGTTCATGGCATCCAGTCCAAGGGCGCCAACACCTACCGCGACAGCATCCGCCGCGCCATGCGCGACCTCGAATGCACCGGCGCTGGCACGCAACCCCAGCACTACGCCTTCAACATCCACGTGGTCTCGCCGGACAAGCTGCACCCGGGCAACCAGGTCGCTCTGCTGATCGACTGAAGCTCAGCCGAGCTCAACTCAAGGCCAGCGCCACGCGGCGGTCGAGGTCGGCCAGGGGCAAGGCCAGCATGGCCTCGGCCCGGCCCTCGACCTCGCGCCGCGCAGCGCCCCACACTGGATTGGGGAAGTGACTGTCCCAGTCGAACCGGGCGATCACATGCCAGTGCAGATGGGGCACGACATTGCCTAGCGTGGCCAGGTTGATCTTGGTCGGCCGCAAGGCCTCGCGCAGCACTTGCTCGATGCGCACCACGGCTTCCATGCAGAGGCTGCGGTCGGCGGCGGACAAGTCACTGAACTCGGCCACATGCGCCTGCCAGATCAGCCGGTAGAAGGCCGGGAAGTTTGCGTCATCCGTGGACCGGATGACGCGCCATTTCGGCGTTTGCAAAACCAGGAGTCCGCCGGCATCGCGGCACAGAGGGCAATCGCTCGATGTGTTCATGCCAGTGATTTTGCTGCAGCCTCGCCGGCCACCCAGCCGCTGGCCATGCTGGCGGTGAGCAGATAGCCACCGGTGGGCGCTTCCCAGTCCAGCATCTCGCCCGCGCAGAACACGCCTGGCAAGGACTTCAGCTGCAGGCCTTCGTCCAATGACTCCAACCGGACACCACCGGCCGTGCTGATGGCCTCGGCCACCGGCCGTGCCTGCGTGAGCGTGAGCGGCGCCGCCTTCAGCGTGCGGGCCAGCGTGGCGGGGTCGTGGTATTCGTCCTTGGTGAGCAGCTCGTGCAGCAGGCCGGCCTTCAGGCCTTCGACCTTCAGCCGGCTCTTCAGGTGGGTGGACATCGAGCGCGAGCCCCGGCCGCGCGCACATTCGGCCGCCACGAACTCGGCGTCGCGGCCGGGCAGCAGATCAAGCGTGATCTGTGCCTCGCCGAACTCCGCGATCTCCTCGCGCAGCAGGGCCGAGGCCGCATAGACCAGCGAGCCTTCGATGCCGCTGGCCGTGATCACGAACTCGCCCTGGCGCTGGAAGCTGCGGCCGTTGCGGCCCGTGAAGTTCAGGGCCACTGGCTTGACCGGTTGGCCGGCAAAGCGCTCGGCAAACAGCGGCGTCCAGGGCCGGCCGAGGTCGAAGCCGCAGTTGGCGGCGCGCAGCGGCGCAATCTCCACGCCGCGCGCTTGCAGGAGCGGCACCCAGGCGGCATCGGAACCCAGCTGCGGCCAGGAGGCACCGCCCAACGCCAGCACCACGGCATCGGCGCGCTGCAGCTCCTCGCTGCCGTCCTCGCGCTCGAAGCGCAGGGCCTGGCCGTCTTCGGTCCATCCCAGCCAGCGCCGCCGCATCTGGAAGCGCACGCCGCTGGCGCGCAGCCGCTGCAACCAGGCGCGCAGCAGCGGCGCCGCCTTCATCTCGATGGGGAAGACGCGGCCTGAGCTGCCGACGAAGGTGTCCACGCCGAGGTCGGCCGCCCAGGAGCGCAGGGCCGGGCCGTCGAAGCGGTCCAGCCAGCGCCCGACCTCGTGGCTGCGCTCGGCGAAGCGGCTGCGAAACGGCGCGACCTCTTCCGAGTGGGTGAGATTGAGCCCGCCCTTGCCGGCCAGCAGGAATTTGCGACCGACCGAGGGCTTGGCGTCGAACAGCGCCACCGCTACGCCGGCCGCACGCAGCCGCTCGGCCGCCATCAGTCCGGCAGGGCCGCCACCAATCACGATGGCGCGGCGGGAGGAAGGGATAGCGGAGGACAGCATGGCGGGAAAAGGAAGCGCGAGAGACGGGCCGCGATTGTCTCAGCCCGCGCCGCTGCCGCTCATCAGGCCGCGCGCAGCACCAGGGTGAAGCGGCTGCCCTGCCCCGCCTCGCTGGCCACGCTAATGCGGCCGCCCATGCGCTCCATCAATTGCTTGCAGATCACGAGGCCGATGCCCGTGCCTTCCTGCTCGCTGCGGCCCAGGCGGTTGAAGGGCTGGAACAGCTGGGCCTTCTGTTCGCTGCTCAGGCCGAGGCCGCCATCGGCCACCTCGATGCTGAAGGCCTGGGCCGCTTCGCCCCAGGCGCGCACCCGCACCCAGCCGCCGCTGCGGTTGTACTTGATGGCGTTGGACAGCAGGTTGTGCAGCACCTGCTCCAGCCGGATCGGGTCGGCCTGCACCTCGGGCAATGCCTCCACCTCGTCCAGCTCCAGCGAGATGCCAGCAGCAGTGGCCGCCGGCCGGGCCAGTTCCACGCAACGCCGCAGCAGCGGGCCGGCCTCGGTGGGCACCGGCTTGACCGACAGCGAGCCGCCCTCGATGCGCGAGAAGCTCATCATGTCGTCGATCAGCACCAGCAGGTGCTCGGCCGCGCGTTCGATGTGCTGCACGCGATGCGCCTGGGCCTCGTCCAGCGGACGCTCGGCGTCATTGGCCAGCAGCTGTGAGAAGCCCAGCACGGCGTTCAGTGGCGTGCGCAGCTCATGGCTGGCCTGCGACATGAATTCGCTCTTGGCCTTGTTGGCCAGCTCGGCCATGGCGCGGGCATGGTCGGCGTCCTGCAGGCGGCGGCGCTCGGCCAGTTCCAGGCGCAGCTGCTCCGTGCGCGCCGCCACCTGGCGCTGCAGGGAGCGGTTCCACAAGAGCATCAGACCCAGACCCAGCAACACCACCAGCAGGGCTGCAGCCGCAGCCCACAAGAGGGCACGCTGCCAGCGCTCGCTCTCGCGCTCCGGACCTATCCAGCGGTCGGCCAGGGCCTGGCGCTCGTCGGCCGAGATGCGGGCCAGCGCCTTGTCCAGCACCCGGCCCAGCAGCGGCCAGTCGCGCCGGTAGCCGATGGCCAGGTCGTAGGAGAAGCCAACGTCGCCCAGCACGCGCAGATTGCCTATGCCCTCGGTGCGCATCAGAAAGGTGGCGCCGGCCAGGTCGGCCACGGCCGCGCCGATCTCGCCGCCGGCCAGGCGGCGCAGCAGGCTCTTGTCGTCGGGCTCGATCTGCAGCGGGTTGTCCGGAAAACGCTCGTGCATGAACTCGGCCACCGCATAGCCCCGGCTGACCGCCACTGTCTCGCCCGGCTGCAATTCCTGCGACGCAGCGCCGCTGCGCCGCAGCAGCACGGCCGGCACGGTGACGAAGGGGCGGGTGAAGCCGAACAAACGGGTGCGCTCGGGTGTGGCGCGCAAGGCCATGATCAGGTCCAGATCGCCACGGCCGAGCGCCGCCAGGTTGTCGGCAAAGGGCTGGGGGGCCTGGAACTCGAGACGCAGGCCTGTCAATGCCTGCAGACGCTCGATGTAATCGGCCGAGAGGCCGCGTTGGCGCCCCTCGGCATCGATGAAGGTGAAGGGACCATAGGCCGCCGAGCCCGCCACACGCAGCCGGGGATGGGCGGCCACCCAGGCCCGCTCCTCCGGCGTCAGCAGGTCGGAGGCCGACGCCAGCGGCGCGAACATGGTCGCGGCCAGCAACAGGATCAACCGGGCGAAGAATGGGCGCACGCCGCCATTGTGAGCCGGCTGCCGGCGCTGCGGGGGCGCTGTCCGCGCACCGCCGCGATGTCGAGCTTGCCGGTCAGGCCCCGCGCAAGGCCTTCTTCAGCTGCGCGCCGATCTCGGGCTTGTCGTGGAAGGGGTCGGTCGGGTTGCGCAGCTGCATCACGTCTTCGAGCCGCGTCTGCACGCCGGCCAGGGCCTTCGGGTGGCTGAAGACGTAGAAGCGCTCCTCGTCCATGGCCTCGAACACGAGGGCTGCCACATCGGCCGCCGTGACCTTGCCGGAGCTGACCGCCTTGTCGGTCATGGCCTGGCTGATCAGCTGGCTCTTGCTCGGCCGGCTACCTGCCAGTTCCGCTGGGCGGTTGCGGTGGCTTTGCGAGATGCCGGTCGGCACGAAGAAGGGGCACAGCACGGAGCAGCGCACCTGGTCGCTGACCAGGGCCAGGTCTTGATACATGGTCTCGCTCAGCGAAACGACGGCATGCTTGCTGACGTTGTAGACGCCCATGTTCGGCGGGTTCAGCATGCCGGCCATCGAGGCGGTGTTGACCACATGGCCCTCGAAGGCCGGGTCGGCTGCGGCGGCTTCCAGCATCATCGGCGTGAACAGGCGCACGCCATGGACCACGCCCATCAGGTTGACGCCCAGCACCCATTCCCAGTCCGCCAGGGTGTTCTCCCAGATCAGGCCGCCCGAGCCGACGCCGGCGTTGTTGAACACGAAGTTCGGTGCGCCGAAGCGCTCCTTCACGGCGGCGGCCAGCATCTCCATCTGCTCGGCCTTGGCCACGTCAACGCGGCGTGCCAGCACCGGCACCCGGCCTTCGAACTCGGCGGCCGCCTTGTCGAGGGCGTCGGCCTGTACGTCGCAGAGCACCAGGCTCATGCCGCGCTCGGCGGCGATGCGGGCCACCTCGAGGCCGAAGCCCGAACCGGCGCCGGTGATCACGGCGGTCTTGCCTGCGTAATGCTTCATCTTTCAGCTCTCCGTCTTGCGCAGGGCATAGCCGATGCGCGGGAAATGGACATGGACCGTGCCGGCGCGCTCGTCGAGGCGGCGCAGCGTGATCGATTCGTGGCTCAGGCCAACCAGCTCGCCGCTGACGACATCGCTGGCGTAGTCCATGGCCGAGACCTGCACCGTTGCGCCCGCCTCGAAACCGAGGCCCGGCTGCACGGCACAGGCCGCCGGCGTGCTGCGGCTCGCGATGGCAATCGCCTCCTCGCTGGAGAGCTTGCTGCTATGGCCATGGCCGAAGGCGGCCGCGCGCTCATACCAGGCCGCCAGCAGCATGAACGGCGCGAGGATGCCCGCCACCGGCGGGGCCCGGCGGATGTACCAGATGCTCTGGGCGACCGAGAAGTCCGCGAGGCTGGCCTCGGTGCCGCACAGGAAGCGGCGTCCATCGGACAGCATCTGCTCCAGCCAGCCGAGGTAGCTCTGCAGCGCAGCAGCGGCATCGCGGGTGCTGGGCCGTTTCATGCCGGTCGTCATCGCGGCGCGGTCGGCGGCAAAAGCCTGCATGAACTCGGGCGGCGCACCGGCAAAGATCGCAGCCGCGCCGGCCGGCTGCATGGTGTACGGGATCGCCACCCAGAACAGGTCGCTGTCGGCCCATTGGGCCAGCAGGTCGGTCTGGCCTGCCGCACCGGCAGGCCACAGGCTGGGCGCAGGCGCCTGCTGCTCGATCACGCGGCACATCAGAGCCGTGTCGCAATAGATGTCGGCGCCGACCTGCAGAAACGGCGTGCGGCGGTAGCCACCGGTCAGCGCCACCACGTCGGGCTTGGGCATCATCACCGGCACATTGACGCTCTGCCAGGTCAGGCCCTTGTGGCCCAGGATCAGCCGCATCTTCTCGGAGAAGGGGGAACCGGCGTAGTGGTGCAGGATCAGCTCGTTCATCACGCAGCTCTCTTCATGTCGATGTGGGGAATGCCGTCTTCTTCGTAGAGCGCGGAGACCGGCTCGAAACCAAAGCTGGCGTAGAAGCGCTGCAGGTAAGCCTGCGCGGCGAGCTCGATGGCCTGGCCCGGCCAGAGGCGCTCGCATTCGGCGATGGCCTGCTGCATCAGTGCCCTGCCCTGGCCAGCACCACGGGCGCCAGGCGCCGTGACGACCCGACCAATGCGCGGCCCCTCAAGCAACCGCGCATAGGCCTGCAAGCTGCCGGCCTCGTCCCGGCCCAGCAGATGCCAGGCCTCGAGGTCGGCACCGTCGGGGTCCAGGTAGACGCACTGCTGCTCGACGACGAAGACCTCCGAGCGCAGCTTCAGCACCGCATAGAGCGAGCGCGCATCCAGCGCCTCGAGGCGCGAACAGCTCCAGTGCAGCATGGGCCTCAGACCAGCTTGACCAGCTGCTTGCCGAAGTTCTTGCCCTTGAGCAGACCGAGGAAAGCCTCGGGCGCGGCAGCAATGCCCTGCGCCACGCTCTCACGGTACTTGAGCTTGCCGGTGGCCACGAGGGTGCCCAGCTCCTTCAAGGCCTCGGGCCAGACCTCCATGTGCTCGGAGACGATGAAGCCCTCGACCTTCATGCGGTTGGTGAGGATCATCTGCGGGTAGCTCATGGGGATGGGCTCGCCGTTGTAGCCGGAGATCATGCCGCACATGGCGACGCGGCTGAAGGCATTGGCGCGCAGCAGCACGGCGTCGAGGATCATGCCGCCGACGTTCTCGAAATGGCCATCGATGCCGTTCGGGCAGGCCGCCTTCAGTGCGCCGGACAGCGACTTCAGGTCCTTGTGCTCCTTGTAGTCGATGCAGGCATCGAAGCCCAGCTCCTCGACCACGTAACGACATTTGTCCGCACCGCCGGCAATGCCCACGGCGCGCGCACCGCGCGTCTTGGCCAACTGACCCACGGCGCCACCCACCGCACCCGATGCCGCGCTGACGACCACGGTCTCGCCGGCCTTCGGGTTGATGATCTTCACGAGGCCGTACCAGGCCGTGACGCCGGGCATGCCCACGGCGCCCAGATAGGCCGACAGCGGGATGTGGGTCGTGTCCACCTTCTGCAGCACGCCGCGCTGGTTGGCATCGACCAGCTGGTACTCCTGCCAGCCGCCCATGCCGACGACCTTGTCGCCGGCCTTGAAATGCGCGTTCTTCGAGTCGACCACCTCGCCGACGGTGCCGCCGATCATCACCCCGTTCAGCGGCTGCGGCGCGGCATAGCTCTTGCCGTCGTTCATGCGGCCGCGCATGTAGGGGTCGAGGCTCAGGTAGTGGTTGCGCACCAGCACCTGGCCCTCGGCCAGCGCCGGCACCTCGGTTTGCACCAGTCGGAAGTTGTCGACCGACGGCTCGCCCTGGGGACGCGAGGCGAGAAGGATTTGCTGATTGATGAGGGTGGTCATGGAGGGTCTCCTGCGGGGAATGCCGGTGATTGAATCACGGCCTCCCCCACCCTCGCGTCCCAAGGGTGACAGAAAAGAACGATCGTGCTTTTCTGTCCCTCCGGCAGGGCAGTCCTCAGGTCCGCTGGAGGTCCTTGAGGCTGCGCCCCCGCCCCGGCAGCGCCCGCAAATACTTGAAGGTGCCGGTGGCATGGGCGCAGAGTTTTCCGTCCTCGCCGATCACCGAGCCTTCGCAAAAGGCCATGGTGGTGGAGCGGTGCAAGAGCTTGCCGACGGCGCGCAGTTCGCCTTCGCCAGGGCGCATGAAGGAGGTCTTCATCTCGACCGTCACCACGCCGGGGCCGAAGTCCGGCTGGTCGCGGTGGATGCTGCGCGCCGCGTGGGCCATGGCCACGTCGAGCAAGGTCATCAAGACACCGCCGTGGGCCACCTCCCAGGAGTTCAGATGCCCCTCCTTCAGGTCCACGCGCAGCTCGGCCTGGCCGTCGCCGATGCTGTGCAGCTCGAAGCCGAGTTGCTCGACGAAGGGAATGTGGACTGGAAACTTCAAGGGCGCCTTGTCCTTCATGCGCTCAGCCTCCGACCAGGGCGCTCACGCCACCATCCACCGCCAGGATCTGGCCGGTGATGTGCTTGCCGGCGCGGCTGGCGAACAAGACGGCCGCGCCCTTCAGGTCCTCGTCGTCGCCGAGGCGGCGCAGCGGGGCAGCGGCGGCCAGTTTTTCGGCACCGACCGTGGCCAGCAGACCCTTGGTCATCTTGCTCGGGAAGAAGCCCGGCGCCAGCGCGTTCACGGTGATGCCGTACTCGCCCCACTCGCCCGCCAGCGCGCGGGTGAAATTCACCACCGCGCCCTTGCTGGTGTTGTAGGCGATGGTCTTCATCATCGAGGGATTGCCGCCGAGGCCGGCGATCGAAGCCACGTTGATGATGCGGCCGGACCGGCGGGGAATCATGCTGGCCTGGGCCGCTGCCTGGGCGAACACGAAGAGGCTGCGGATGTTGAGGTCCATCACCTTGTCCCAGGCCTCGAGGGGGTGGGACTCGGCGGGCGCACCCCAGGTGGCGCCGGCGTTGTTGACGAGGATGTCAATCTGGCCAAGCCGCTCCATGGTCTGAGCCACCACACCGCGCGCCTGCGCTTCATCGGCTGCATCCGCTGCAATCCAGCGCGCGTCAATGCCACGGTCCTGCAGATGGGCCACGGCCTCTTCAAGATCAGCCGCCTTGCGCGAGCTGAGCATGATCTTGGCGCCGGCCTCGCCGAGGCTCTCGGCGATCTGCAGGCCGAGGCCGCGCGAGCCGCCGGTCACCAGGGCCACCTGGCCGCTCAGGTCGAACAGGGATTGGACGCGTTCAGTCATGCGAGTCTTTCAAACGTTGGGCGCGGCGCTACTTCAGGCGTGAGCGCAGCCAGATCAGGAACACACCGGCACCCGCCGCGATGCCACCCTTGGCGAGCAACACCGAACCCAGGGTGACGGATTCGCCGCCACGCACCAGGAACAGGCCCAGCACCACGGCCAGCAGGCCGCCGTAAATCAGAATCCAGACCAGACGCTCAATCCACGCCAGCGTCTGGGGCGAAACGGTCTTCTTGTTGTCCGTCGTTTCAGAAGCAGCCATCCTCGATCTCCCGGCACAGGCCCTCGCGCCGCTCGACCGGTTCCAGCCAGGCGGCAAGCTTGGGCAGCTCATAAGCAAAGAAGTACTTCGCGGCGGCCCTCTTGCCGCGCGCGAACGCATTCTCGCCTGTGGCGCAGAGACTCAGGTCCAGCCAGACCCAGGCCAGCACCAGATGGCCGAAAGCCTGCAGGTACAGCGTGGCATTGGCCAGGGCTTCCTCGGGGTTGCCGGTGGCCCAGGCCGCCTTGGTGGCCCGGCCCACCCGCGCCATGGCAGCCGCCAGCTGGTTGGCCTGTTCGGCCAGCGCGGGCTGCTGCAGGGCCAGTTGCACCGTGGCGTTGATGCGGCCGGCCAGCGCCATCAGCGCGCTGCCGCCATTCATCACCACCTTGCGGCCCAGCAGGTCCAGGCCCTGGATGCCGTGCGTGCCTTCGTGGATCATGTTGAGCCGGTTGTCGCGCCAGTGCTGCTCGACCGGGAAATCGCGCGTGTAGCCATAGCCGCCCAGCACCTGGATGGCCAGCGAATTGGCCTCCAGGCACCACTCGCTCGGCCAGCTCTTGGCGATGGGGGTCAGCACTTCCAGCAGCAGCTTGGCCTCGGCCGCACTGGCTGCGTCGCCCGTGTGTTCCTCATCGACCAGGCGGGCGCAGAACAGCGAGAGGGCCAGGCCGCCTTCGACATAGCTCTTCTGCGCCAGCAGCATGCGGCGCACGTCGGCGTGCTCGATGATGGGCCGCTGCGGCTGCGACGAGTCCTTGCCGGAGGGGCCGATCGGCCGGCCCTGCGGGCGCTGGCGCGCGTACTCCAGGCTCGCCTCATAGCCTGCGTAGCCCAGCATCACGGCGCCGAGGCCAACGCCGATGCGCGCCTCGTTCATCATGTGGAACATGCACTTGAGTCCGTCACCCGGCTGGCCCACGAGATAGCCCACCGCGCCGGCCTTGCCGCCCGGCTTGAAGCGGCCCTCGCCGAAGTTCAGGAGGCAGTTGGTCGTGCCGCGATAGCCGAGCTTGTGGTTGAGGCCCGCCAGCGAGACGTCATTGCGCTCGCCGGTCAGTTGTGCATCCCCGTTCACCAGATGCTTGGGCACGATGAAGAGCGAGATGCCCTTGGTGCCCGGCAAGGTCTTGCCATCAGGCCCGGGGATCTTGGCCAGCACCAGATGGATGATGTTCTCCGACAGCTCATGCTCGCCGCCCGAGATCCACATCTTGTTGCCCTTGAGGCGGTAGCGCGGCCCCAGCTCATCCTCGCCATCAGGTTCGGCCCGGGTCGCGATATCGGACAGCGAGGAGCCCGCCTGCGGCTCCGACAGGCACATGGTGCCGAACCAGCGGCCAGAGAACTCGTTGGCGGCAAAGACCTCGCGCTGCTTGTCCGTGCCATGCGCCATCAAGAGGTTGGCATTGCCCTTGGTCAGCATCGGATAGCCCGACAGCGCCACGCTGGCCTTGCTGAAGAAAGTCTTGGCCGCCATCTCGATCACGCAGGGCAGTTGCATGCCGCCGAGGTCGTAGTCCTGCGCGGCGGCCAGGAGGCCGCTCTCGACAAAGGCGTCCATCGCCGCCTTCGTGGCAGCGGGCAAATGCACCTTGGCGCCATCAAAGTGAGGCTCTTCTGTATCGACGAGGCGATTGAAGGGCGCGAATTTCTCGCGGGCGATGCGCTCGCTGGTGTCCAGCACCGCACCGAAGGTCTCCAGCGAGTGGTCGGCAAAGCGCTCGCGCTGGTTCAGGGTCTCGACCTTGAGCCAGTCGTTGAGCAGAAAATCGAGGGTCTGGCGCATGGCGCCTCCTTGTGTGCTTCTCAGTCGGCCAGCTTGACGATGGTGCCCTGGGCCAATGCGCAGAGCTTTTCCTCGCCGTTGGCCACGGCAAAGACCTCACAGCGGCACACGGCCTGCGTCTTGCTCACGGCGTCGGCGGTGGCGCGCGCAATGAGTCGCTCGCCCACGCCAGGCCGCACATAGTTGATCTTGAACTCCGAGGTCACCACGGGCACCTGCATCGCGGTGCCGCCGGCAAAGGTCAGGGCGTTGTCGGCCAGGTAGCTGACCACGCCGCCATGGGCGAAGCCATGCTGCTGCTTGAGCTGCTCGGTGATCGGCAACTCCAGCTGCACCTGGCCGGGAGACAAGGCCGTCAGTTCGGCGCCAATCAGCACGCTGAACGGCTGCTTGGACAGGATGTCCTGGCCCATGGCCAGGAACTGCGCCGGGCTGACGCTCATCGTCACAGGACTTCGAAGACGCCAGCGGCGCCCATGCCGCCGCCGATGCACATCGTGACGCAGACCAGCTTGGCACCGCGGCGCTTGCCTTCGATCAGCGCATGGCCGGTCAGGCGCTGGCCCGACACGCCATAAGGGTGGCCCACGGCAATCGCGCCGCCGTTGACGTTCAGGCGGTCCATCGGGATGCCCAGCGTGTCGGCGCAATAGAGCACCTGCACGGCAAAGGCTTCGTTCAGCTCCCACAGGTCGATGTCCGACACCTTGAGGCCCAGCTTCTTCAGCACCTTGGGCACGGCGAACACCGGGCCGATGCCCATTTCATCGGGCTCGCAGCCGGCCACGGCAAAGCCGAGGAAGCGGCCCAGCGGCTTCAGGCTGTGCTGCTGCGCATAGTCTTCGCTGACCACCACGCAGGCACCAGCGCCATCGCTGAACTGGCTGGCATTGCCGGCCGAGATCAGGCCGCCGGGCAAGGCGCTGCGCAGGTCCTTGATGCCTTCGTAGGTCGTGCCTTCGCGCAGGCCTTCGTCGGCCGACACGGTCACTTCCTTGGTCGTCATGCCACGGACTTTGTCCACGACGCCCATGGTCACGGTGATCGGTGCGATCTCGTCGTTGAACTTGCCGGCGGCTTGCGCAGCGCAGGCCTTCTGCTGGCTGCCGGCGCCGTAGTGGTCCATGCGCTCGCGCGAGATGTTGTAGCGCTTGGCCACCTGTTCGGCGGTCTGCAGCATGCTCCAGTAGATCTCGGGCTTGATCTTCAGCAGGGCCGGGTCCGCGTACATGTGGCGGTTGGCCTCGTTCTGCACGCAGGAGATGCTCTCCACGCCACCGGCCACATACACGTCGCCCTCACCGGCGATGACGCGCTGCGCGGCCATGGCGATGGTTTGCAGGCCCGAGGAACAGAAGCGGTTGATGGTGACGCCGCTGACGGTGATCGGCAGGCCGGCGCGCAGCACGATCTGGCGGGCGATGTTGCCGCCGGTCGCGCCTTCGGGCGTGGCACAGCCCATCAGCACGTCTTCGATGTGGTTGGCATCAATGCCGGCGCGCTGCACGGCGGCCTGCACCGCATGGCCGCCCAGCGTGGCGCCATGCGTCATGTTGAAGGAACCCTTCCAGCTCTTGGTCAGCGGGGTGCGGGCGGTGGAAACAATCAGTGCCTTGCTCATGGTGAAGTTCTCCTGGCCTTATTCAGTGAAGCTCTTGCCTTGCTCGACGAGGCGAGCCAAGAGCGGCGCGGGTTGCCAGAAGTTGGCGTCGTCATGCGGGTTGCGGGCGAAGCGCTTCATCGTCTGCACCACGTTGTAGAGGCCCACGGTGTCGGCATAGCACATCGGGCCGCCGCGCCACAGCGGGAAGCCGTAGCCGGTGAGGTAGACCATGTCCACGTCCGAGGCGCGCTGGGCGATGCCCTCTTCCAGCAGATGCGCGGCTTCATTCACCAGCGCGAAGACCAGGCGATGGACGATCTCTTCGTCAGAAATCTGGCGCGGCGTGATGCCGAGCGCCGCGCGGTGCATCTCCAGCATTTCCTCGACGGCCTTGGACGGGATGGCGTCGCGCTTGCCGGCCTGGTAGTCGTACCAGCCGGCTTGGGTCTTCTGGCCGTAGCGGCCCATTTCGCAGAGCAGGTCGGCGCTCTTGGAGTAGCGCAGGTTCGGCTTCTCCTGGTAGCGGCGCTTGCGGATGGCCCAGCCGATGTCGTTGCCGGCCAGGTCGCCCATGCGGAAGGGGCCCATGGCGAAGCCGAAGCGCTCGGCCGCCTTGTCCACCTGTTGCGGCGAGCAGCCCTCGTCGAGCAGGAAGCCGGCCTGGCGGCTGTACTGCTCGATCATGCGGTTGCCGATGAAGCCGTCGCAGACGCCCGACACCACCGCCGTCTTGCGGATCTTCTTGGCGAGCTGCATCACGGTGGCCAGCACGTCCTTGGCGGTCTTCTCGCCGCGCACCACTTCCAGCAGCTTCATCACATTGGCCGGGCTGAAGAAGTGCATGCCCACCACGTCCTGCGGACGCTCGGTGAAGCTGGCGATCTTGTTGACGTCCAGCGTCGAGGTGTTGGAAGCGAGGATGGCACCGGGCTTCATCACCTCGTCGAGCTGCTTGAACACGGACTCCTTGACGCCCAGTTCCTCGAAAACCGCCTCGATCACCAGGTCGGCGTCGCCGATGGCGTCGTAGCTCAAGGTGGTGGCGAGCAGCGCCATGCGTTCGGCGTACTTCTCTTCCTTCAGCTTGCCCTTCTTAACCTGGGCTTCGTAGTTCTTCTTGATCGTGGCCACGCCGCGGTCCAGCGCTTCCTGCTTCATCTCCAGCATGGTCACAGGGATGCCGGCGTTCAGGAAATTCATCGTGATGCCGCCGCCCATGGTGCCGGCGCCGATGACCGCCACCTTGGCAATCTTGCGCACCGGCGTGTCGTCCGGCACATCGCCAATCTTGCTGGCGGCGCGCTCGGCGAA
This sequence comes from Pelomonas sp. V22, assembly GCF_030014915.1. GTDB lineage: Bacteria > Pseudomonadota > Gammaproteobacteria > Burkholderiales > Burkholderiaceae_C > JAUASW01. Next base: position 142,913 of record NZ_JAGIXS010000003.1, on the reverse strand, counting down.
GAAGGCATGGCGCAGCGCTTTGGATTCCGGCGTCATCATCAGCGCGACGAAGCCTTCGCGCTCGGCCTTGATGCCGTCGTCGAACTTCATGTTGACAGAAGCCGCCACCGCTTCCAGGCAGCGCAGCGGCGCCGGGAAATTCTTGCTCATGCCGCCCACCATGTTGCGGGCGAACTGGAAGAAGGCCTCGCCATTGGCCACCCGGGCCTTCAGGTCGCGCACCTTGGGCAGCGGGCGCACATCGGCCATCTCCTTGGCGAAGACCATGGCGCCGTCGATCAGGTCGCCTTCGATGATGCGGTTGAACAGGATCTGGCCCGGCACCATGGCCAGCAGCTCGCTGTTGACCGGCTCGCCGCTGACGATCATGTTCAGCGCCGGCTCCACACCCAGCGCGCGCGGCAGCCGCTGCGTGCCGCCGGCACCGGGCAGGAGGCCCAGCTTCACTTCGGGCAAAGCGATCTTGGCGCCAGGAGCCGCAACGCGGTAATGGCAACCCAGCGCCAGCTCAAGGCCGCCGCCCATGCAGACCGTGTGGATGGCCGCGACGATGGGCTTGCTGCAGTTCTCGGCCACGCTGATCAGGCTGTGCAGGTGGGGTTCAGCCAGCGCCTTGGGCGTGCCGAACTCCTTGATGTCGGCGCCGCCCGAGAAGGCCTTGCCGGCGCCGGTGATGATGATGGCCTTGACCTCGCCATCCTCCTCCGCACGCTGGATCGCCTCGGCCGCGGCCTTGCGGGTGGCATAACCCAGGCCGTTGACCGGCGGGTTGCTCAAGGTGATCACGGCAACAGTGCCGCGGACTTCATATGTGGCAGTCATGCTTACCCCTTCAGGCACGGAATAGAACGATCGTTCGATTCTAGGCAGGGATCGCGACCGCCCGTTGTCCCTGCTGCGACACAGGGCCGGGGCGCTGCTCGCCCGGCTCTGCGGGCAACTACCACTGCCGGGGCGGTTGCACCGAGTCCGTTGCGGACCATACACTACTGTACTGAGACAACGCATTGCCCGACAACGACATGCAAAAGATCTGGTTGGCAAGCTACCCGCCGGGGGTCCCGGCCGAGATCGACGTGGCCGGCCTCGGCTCCCTGGTCGACCTGTTCGAGGACGGCGTCGCCCGGCATGGGCCGAAGACCGCCTTCGTCAGCGGCGCCACCGGCGTGGGCCTGAGCTACACGCAGCTCGACACGCTGAGCCGCCAGGTCGCGGCCTACTTCCAGTCGGTGCTGAAGCTGCCGCGCGGCAGCCGCGTGGCGCTGATGATGCCCAACCTGCTGCAGTACCCGGTCTGCCTGTTCGGCCTGCTGCGGGCCGGCTATGTGGTGGTCAACGTCAACCCGATGTACACGGCGCGCGAGCTTGAGCATCAGCTGAAGGATGCGGGCGCCGAGGCCATGATCGTGGTGGACCTGTTCGCCCACACGCTGGCCCGCGTGATCGCCAACACCGGCGTGCGCCATGTGGTCGTGACCGGCGTGGCCGACCTGATGCCGCCGATCAAGCGCCAGCTCGGCAACTTCCTCGCCCGCCATGTCAAGCGCGTGGTGCCGCCCTACCAGCTCGAAGGCAAGGTCGATTTCGGTGCCATGCTGCGGGCGGGCGCGGCCGCGCAGTTCCAGCGTGTCGCCGTGGCGCCGCAGGACCTCGCCTTTCTTCAGTACACCGGCGGCACGACCGGCGGCGCCAAGGGCGCGATGCTGAGCCATGGCAATGTGATGGCCAACGTCGCCCAAGGCCGCGCCTGGATCGATCCCTTCCTGGAACTGGACGAACCGCTGGTCAGCATCACGGCCATTCCGCTGTACCACGTGTTCGCGCTCGGCACCTGCCTCGGCTTCTTCGGGCTCGGCGGCACGAACGTGCTGGTGGCGGACCCGCGCAACCTGGCGGCCTTCGTCAAGATCCTCTCGCGCTACCGCTTCAACTCGATGCCGGCGGTGAACACGCTGTTCAACGGCCTGATCAACGAGCCCGGCTTCGCGGCGCTCGATTTCAGCGGCCTGCGCTTCGCCCTCGGTGGCGGTGCAGCCGTGCAGCGGCCGGTGGCCGAGCGTTGGCAGCAGCTCACAGGCGCGCCGCTGCTGGAGGGCTATGGCCTCACCGAGTGCTCGCCCACGGTGACCTGCACGCCGCTGGACCAGACCGCCTTCAGCGGCAGCATCGGCCTGCCCATGCCCTCGACCGAGGTGTCGATACGCGACGATGAGGGCAAGGAGCTGCCAACGGGCCAGGCCGGCGAGCTGTGCGTGCGCGGCCCGCAGGTCATGCAGGGCTACTGGCGCCGGCCGGATGAGACCGCCCGCGTGATGACGGCCGACGGCTTCCTGCGCACCGGCGATGTGGCCGTGATGGACGAGCGCGGCTTCCTGCGCATCGTCGACCGGCTGAAGGACATGATCCTGGTCTCCGGCTTCAACGTGTACCCGAACGAGATCGAGGAAGTCGTGATGATGCATCCCGACGTCCTCGAGGTGGCCGCCGTTGGCAAGCCGAGCGACACGACCGGCGAGGCCGTCCGGCTCTTCGTGGTGAAGAAGACGCCCACGCTGGACGAAGCCGCCCTGCGCGCGCACTGCCGCGAGCACCTCACGGCCTACAAGCGGCCGCAGCAGATCGACTTCATCGACAGCCTGCCCAAGAGCAACGTGGGCAAGATCCTGCGCCGCGAGCTGCGCGAGCGCGCCTGAAACCAAATTTCCTGAGAGCACGCCATGTCCGACCTTGTCGTCCGCCGATTGCTGATCGATCTCAGCACCCCATTTGCCGTGCGCTGGAATGGCGGCGACGCCTTCCGCTCGGCCTTCTTCAGCGCGCTGTCGATGAGCTTCCCGGTGGGCGAGCAGTACTTCATCGACTCCGTGCGCACCGGTCTGAAATCCTTGCCTGAAGAGAAGCGCGCACCCTTTGCTGCAGAGGTACAGGGCTTCATCGGCCAGGAGGCCACGCACCGGCGCATCCACGGCCTGTTCAACGAACACCTGATCGCGCAGGGCCTGAGCAACGAGATCGAGCGGCGCGGCCTGCGGCGGCTGAAGGCCAACGCCCACCGCGATCTACGCATCCACCTCGCAGCCACCGCCGCCACCGAGCACTTCACCGCCCTGTTCGCCGACTGGATGCTGCGCCACCCCGAGGCGCTGGAAGGTTCGGAGCCGCGCCTGCAGACGCTGTGGCTCTGGCACAGCGCCGAGGAGTCAGAGCACCGCTGCACGGCCTTCGACATGTACCAGGCCTGCGGTGGCAACCACCTCTGGCGGCTGCGCGTGTTCCGCTACATCACGATCACCTTCCTGTCCGACGTGACCCGCCAGACCGTGCGCAACCTCTGGCAAGACCGCGCCCTCTTCAAGATGAGCACCTGGCGCAGCGCCTGGCAGCTGCTGTTCAGCAAGGACGGCATGCTTCGGGGCAACTACTCGCAGTGGTGCGACTACAACCGCGAGGACTTCCATCCGAGCCAGCACGACGCCAGCCGCTCGCAGCAATGGCTGCTCGACAACGCCGCGCAGTTCAGCGTGGTCGGCGCCGCGAGCCCGGCGACATGAGCGCGGCGCAAGGCCTGCTCCTCGCGCTGGCCGCGCTGTACGCCGCCTTCCTGTGGTGGTACGGCGGACGCGGCCGGCCGCTGAGCGCCGAGGAGATCGAGTCCTATCTGCAGCGGCTCGGCGCGCGGGCCAAAGGGCCGCAGGCCGAAGCGCTGCTGGACGACGTGCGCCGCCTGGTGGCCAACGACGACGGCCGCGAATTCGTGATGCAGAACCTCGTGCGGCACCGAGCCGAAGCGCTCTACCCGCCCGGCTACGAACACTACGGCAAGAGCGCCAAGGCGGCCGACCAGCGCTATGGCCGCGCCCTGCTGCCGCACCTGCTGCGCTACGGCAACCTGCTGGTGTTCGTGGCACGCCGCAGCGGCCAGTTCATCACCGAGCCGGGCGTGGCGCCCTGGGACTACGTGGCCATGGTGCGCTACCGCAGCCGGCGCGACTTCCTGCGTTTCGCCCTGGCCATCGAGCAGCAGGACATCACCATGCACAAATGGGCGGCCATCGAAAGCACGCAGGTGTTCCCGGTGCGGCCGATGATCAGCCTGCTGACCGTGCGACTGCTGGTTGGCGGTCTGCTCGCCGTGGCGGCCGTGCCGCTGTACCTGTGGCTGTCCTGAGGAGCGCAAGCGCATGAGCAAGAGATGGCGCAAGGGCCTGCTGATCACGGCGGCCTTGCTGGTGCTGCTCGGCGGCCTGGCCTATGCCAACCGGCTGCTGATCCTGCAGTATTCGCTCGGCTGGTACACCGACCTGTTCTTTCCGCGCGGACCGCATCGCCCGGCACCTTGGGAGGCCGGCCCCGCGCAGGCTGCGGGCAAGCGGCCACCGAACATCGTCGTCATCCTCGCGGACGACCTGGGTATCAACGACGTCACCATGGGCGAAGGCGGCCTCGCTGCGCTGGGCGTGCCGACGCCGGCCATCGATTCCATCGCGCGCGACGGCGCCCGCTTCGACCGCGGCTATGCGGGCAGCGCCGTCTGCACGGTCTCGCGCGCCGCGCTGCTGACCGGCCGCTACCCCTGGCGCTTCGGCGTCGAGTTCACGCCCACGCCGGGCGCCATGGCCCGCGTGGCCGGCGAGCTCTATGCCGACCCCGACCGGCTCTACCCGGTGCAGATCGACAGGCAGGCTGCCGCCAGCGCCAAGGACTTCAACGACCTCGGCATGCCGCCCTCCGAGATGACGCTGGCCAAGCTGCTGAAGCCCGCTGGCTACCACACGGTGCACATCGGCAAATGGCACCTGGGCAGCACGCCCGAGATGCGGCCCAACAACCAGGGCTTCGACGAAACCCTGTTCATGGAAAGCGGCCTTTACCTGCCGGAGAAGGACCCGCGCGCCGTCAACGCCAAGCAGGACTTCGACCCGATCGACCGCTTCCTGTGGCCCAACATGCGCTTCGGCGTGAGCTTCAACGGCGGCACCTGGTTCGAGCCCGATCGCTACCTGACCGACTACTTCACCGACGAGGCGGTGCGCGTCATCGAGAAGAACAAGAACCGCCCCTTCCTGCTCTACCTCGCCCACTGGGGTGTGCACACGCCGCTGCAGGCCAGCAAGGAGGACTACGACGCCCTGCCCCAGATCAAGGACCACCGCCAGCGCGTCTATGCCGCCATGGTGCGCTCGCTGGACCGGAGCGTGGGCCGTGTCCTGCAGGCGCTGAAGGACCAGGGCCTCGACGACAACACCCTGGTGATCTTCACCAGCGACAACGGAGCACCCGGCTACATCGGTCTGCCCGAGGTGAACCAGCCCTACCGGGGCTGGAAGCTGACCTTCTTCGAGGGCGGCCTGCGCGTGCCCTATGCCGCCAAATGGCCGGGCCACATCGCGCCGGGCCAGCACTATCCGGCGCCGATCAGCAATATCGACGTGCTGCCCACGGCCGTGGCCGCAGCTGGCGCCAAGCTGCCGACGGATCGCGTGATCGACGGCGTGAACCTGCTGCCCTTCCTCAACGGCACGCCAGCCACGCAGCCGGAGCGGCCGCTGTTCTGGCGCGATGGCCGCTACCGCGCGGTGCAGTCACAGGGCTGGAAGCTGATCGTCTCCGAGCTGCCGCGCAAGGAGTGGCTGTTCAACCTCAACGAGGACCCGACCGAGCGCCGCAACCTCATTGCCACGCGCGCAGACAAGCTCGATGCGCTGCGCAAGCTGCTCGAGTCTCACCATGCCGGCATGCCCGCGCCGCTCTGGCCCTCCTTCATCGCCCTGCCGGTGATGGTCGACAAGACGCTGGACAAGAAGCAGCAGCCCGGCGACGAGTACACCTACTGGTTCAACTGACTCCACTGATACCGCGACGATGCGCCTGCCCACCCTGCCCCGCACGGCTCTCGTATTGCTGCTCGCCGGCCTCGTCGGCGCTGCGCTGTGGGCCGCCCAGGCGAGCCGCGCGCCTGCGGTCACCGAGCGCCTGCGCTGCGAGCTGCCCGCGCCGCCCAAGGGCAGCACCCATCCAGACATGGCCTGGGTGCCGGCCGGGCGCTATGTGCAAGGCGACGACATCTACCGCGAGGAGCAGCCCCAGCGCCCGGTGGAGGTGGCCGGCTTCTGGATGGACCGCACCGAGGTCACGAACGCGCAGTTCGCCGCCTTCGTGCAGGCCACCGGCCATATGACGACGGCGGAGCGGACCGTCGATGCCGCTGCCCACCCCGAGCTGCCGCCCGAGCTGCGCCAGCCCGGGGCCGTGGTCTTCGTCGCGCCCGACAAGGTCGACGGCACGACCGATGTGCGCCAGTGGTGGCGCTTCATCCCCGGCGCCAACTGGCGCCATCCTGGCGGGCCGTCCACCTCCATCGAGGGGCGCGAGGCCTTCCCCGTGGTGGCCATCACGCTTGCGGATGCTGAAGCCTATGCGCGCTGGAAAGGCCGCAGCCTGCCCACCGAGGCCGAATGGGAATGGGCGGCGCGGGCCGCGAGCCCGAGCCGCCCGCCGCCGCAGCAGGAGCATGCCCAGCCCGAACAGGCCAACACCTGGCAAGGTCCGTTCCCGGTCAAGAACTCCGGCGCCGATGGGTTCCTCGGCCTGGCCCCGGTCGGCTGCTACGCGCCCAATGCGCTGGGCCTCTTCGACCTGATCGGCAATGTCTGGGAGCTGACGGTCGACCTCTACCGCCCGGGCCATTTCGAGGCCAGCAGCCCACCACCGGACCAGTTGCCGGCCGCACTGCAGCGCGGCCAGACGGCCGTGCGCGTGATCAAGGGCGGCTCCTTCCTCTGTGCGCCCGACTACTGCATGCGCTACCGGGCCGGCGCCCGCCAGCCGCAGGAAGAAGACCTGGCCACCAGCCACCTGGGCTTTCGCACCGTGCTGCGCACAGCCCCGCCGTGACGCACGTCCTTTCATCCGTGAGGCGCTTCTCGCCCACCTTGCGCCTGCTGGGCGGCCTGCTGATCCTGCTCGCCTTGCTGGCCGCGCTGCTGATCTCGCAGGCCGGCCGCATCCGCGCCGGCGCCGAGGCCTACCTGTACGGCTATCCGCTGGTCATCATGGAGCTCTCGCGCCAGGGCTCGGCCGCAGTCATCGGCCCCGAGAACACGCTGCGCCGGGTGCGCCGCTTCCCCGCCGCCGACTTCAAGGCCGTGGTGCGCCCGAACGTGGACACGCTCTACACCTCGGCCTTCATCAATGCCGACCAGGGGCCCTGGGTGTTCGAGATGGCCGCGAATGCGGAGCGCTATGCGCTGATGCCCTTCATGGATGCCTGGACCCATGTGTTCGCGTCGCCGGGCACGCGCACCACCGGCACGGGGCCGGCCCGCTACCTGCTCGTGGGCCCGGGCTGGCAAGGCACGACACCGCCGGGCCTGACCCTGCTGCGCGCGCCCACGCAGATGGTCTGGCTGATCGGCCGCACGCAGACCAATGGCGTGGCCGACTACCCGACGGCCCACCGGCTGCAGGACGGCCTGAGCCTGCGCTCGCTGGCCGACTGGCAGGCCGGCCGTCCCGCGCCCGAGCCGGCCTGGCAAGCCGCCGCCACACCACCGGCCGCGCCGATTGCCCAGATGCAGGCCATGGATGTCTCGACCTTCTTCGGCCACCTCGCCCGGCTGATGCAGGCGAACCCGCCGCATGCACAAGACCGGGCGATGCTGGACCAGCTGGCGCGCCTGGGCCTGGGACCCGGCAAGCCGCCGCAATGGGGATGGCTGGAACGCCAGTCGGTCGCGCTCGGCCGCTGGGTGGCCGACTGGCGCATCGGCCAGGCGCTGCGAGACACGGCCGGCGCGCGACAAGGCTGGCAGACGCCGCCCGCCCATCTCGGCGACTACGGCAGCGACTACGCCACGCGCGCCGCCGTCGCCATGGTGGGGCTGGGCGCCAACCTGCCGGCCGATTCGATCTACCCCAGCACGCGCCTCGACGCACAGGGCCAGCCACTGCACGGCGACCACCGCTACCGCCTTCACTTCGCGGTCGGGCAATTGCCGCCGGTGCGGGCCTTCTGGTCGATCACGGCCTACGGCATGGACGACTTCTTCCTGCCGGTGGCAAGTGGCCGCTACGCCATCGGCGACCGCGACCCGCTGCACTACAACGCCGACGGCTCGCTCGACCTGTGGTTGCAGGCCGAGGCCCCCGAGGAAGCACGGCGCAGCAACTGGCTGCCGGTGCTGCGCGGCCAGCCGTTCCAGTTGACCGCCCGACTCTACTGGCCCGAACCGGCCGCCCTCGGCGGCGCCTGGTCCATGCCCGGGCTCGAGCGGCAGCCCTGAGTCAGCAAACCCCGGCGGGCTCAGGCGACCGGCGCCTGCTTGCGGATCAGGTAGTCGGCAATCAGGTTGCGGATGAAGGCGGCGATGCTGGCATTGCTGGAGGGCCGGGCCAGGGCCTGCACGCCGCCGGTGACGGCCAGGTAGAACAGCACCGAGAGCTCGGTGGCCGTCTTCTCGTCGCCCGTGAGACGCTGGAACTTCTCGATGAACACGGCCATGCGCGCCTCGTCCACCGCCACGAGCAGCTTGGCCACGGCGGGGTCCCGCCGACCGAGGCCGCGCAGCGCGAGCTCGAAGCGCATGTTCTTGAGGTCCACACCGCCGCGTGACAGCGCTTCGTCCAGCACATGCACCAGGTCGGCGACCGGGTCATCGCTGGCATGCGCCTGCAGGCGCCGGTCATCGGCGATTTCGCGCTCGCACCACTGCTTGCACAACGAGGTGACCAGGTCGGCATGGTCGGTGAAGTGCCAGTAGAAGCTGCCGCGCGTGACGCCGAGCTTGTCGGCGATCAGCAGCACGCGCACCTGATCGAAGCCGCCCTCCACGACGGCCTCGTAAGCGGCATTGAGCCAGTCCTCGCGCCCCAGGCGTGCCGACTCGGTCTTGCTCGGGCTGGGGCTCTTGCCTGGCGCCTTGTTGGGCGCCTTGTTGGGCGTCTTCTTGGGCGCCTCGTTGGGCGTCTTCTTCGGTGGTGTGCTGGTGTCCATGGCGGCAGGCATTGTGTCGCAGCAGGCCCCGGTGCCCGCGTTTTCCCTGTGAAGACGCGGCGGGGTTGATCCGCTACATTCGTCTCGTCAAGACACAAGTGTATGGAGAATCAGAGCTGTTGAACAGCCATCTTCCAGCCAGACAAACCCAGGAGACATGGCCATGACCCGACGCACACTTCAACTCCCGCTCTCGCCGCTGCGCGGCCTCGCCACCACGGCGCTGGCGCTCTCTGCCACCGGCCTCGCCACCCAAGCGCTGGCCAGCGAGGGCTACAAGCTGCGGCAGTCGCCCGTGGGCGTGTTCGGCGGCGAGATGGCTGCCCCGGCCGACAACCCCGGCTTCTTCGGCACCGTCGCGCTGAGCGTGGCCGACATCTACAAGGTGGTCGATGGCCAGGGCAATCGCATCGGCGTGCCGGCGCGCACCGTGCCGCTGCCGCTCAGCGGCCCGACCAAAGGCGCGGTCGGCGACGGTGTCTACTCGCTGTCGGTGCCCACAGGCACCATCGATTTCAGCCAACGCCAGAACCAGGTCAACCTGCTCGGCGGCTACCTGACCGAGAGCACCTACGGCGGCGGCCACATCGCCTTTGCCGTCAACCTGCCCCTGATCAACCAGGAGCGGACCTTTATCGCCGCCCAGCCGCTGGGCACGGTGACCCCCACGCCCTCGGCCGCCCTGCCGGCCGCGCTGCGTGGCGCCATCGGCCAGGTGGCCGATGCGGTCAACGCTCAGGTGCAAGCCGGCGTGGCGGCGCAATCGGCGGCCCAGTCCACCAAGGTCACCGGCTTCGGCGACGCGGAGCTCTCGGCCGTCTGGGTGCACCACAAGGACCACCTGAAGATCGCGGCAGGCGCCTCGCTGTTCCTGCCGACGGGAACCTACGACGCCTCGCGTGGCCCCAACCCGGGCTTCGGCAACTTCTACACCCTGCGCCCCGGCGTGGCCGTCAGCTACTCGTTCAACCCGGACAAGCCGGGTGAATCCTGGACCTCGGGCGTGACGCTCGCAGGCCGGGTCTCGGTCGGCCTGAACAGCAAGAACAAGGACACGCAGTACCTCAGCGGCAACTACGTCTACATGGAGTTCGGCGCGATCAAGGTGATGGGCGATTGGGCCCTCGGTGCCAATGTGCTGGGCATCCAGCAGTTCAGCGACGACGGCGGCACCGGCGCCGCCGCGCTGACCGATGGCAACCGCTATCGCAACTTCGGCTGGGGCCCCTTCCTGTCCTACAAGCTGCCGGGCAAGGACGCCGGCTTCAACCTGCACTACAGCCAGAACTTCGGCAGCCGCAACGCCCTGGTGACGCGCACCACCCAGCTCCGCTTCATCAAGGCCTGGTGAGGCGCTCGGGCATGGCGTCGCTCCTCCAGCGTCTGCTGATGCCCGCCATCAGCCAGCGCCTGCTCTCGCCGGAGCGGCTGGCCGCCCGCCGGGCCGCCTTCGAGCGGCGGCGCCAGGCGCGCGGTGCGCCCCACCAGGTGCACTACTTCCACCAGGTCGACGACCCCTACAGCGCGCTGGCGGCCCAGCAACTGCCGGCCCTCATGGCGCGCTACCGGGTCGACTGGGTGCCGCACCTGGTGCCACCACCGGCGGCGAGTGCCGCCCCCGAGCGCGAGCGCCTGGTGGCCTACAGCCGGCGCGATGCGGCCCTGCTCGCGGCCCACGTGGGATTGCACTTCAAGGACCCCGGCGCCCAGCCCAACGCCGCCATCCTGGCGCGCGTGCTGGGCCAGCTGGCGGCCGACCTCGCGCACGGCGACTTCATGACGCGCGCCGGCGAGCGCAGCGAAGCCTTGTGGCGCGGCCTCAGCCTCGCCGGCGAGGAGGCCGGGCCGATAGACGTGGCCCAGGCCCTGGCCGAAGGCGGCCATGCCCGGCAGCAGCTGGGGCACTACCTCGGCGCCACCTTCTTCTACGGCGGCGAGTGGTACTGGGGGCTGGACCGCCTGCACCACCTGGAACAGCGCCTGCAGGCGCTCGGTGCGCAGGCGCCGGGGGTGTCGGGCTGCCTGCATCCGCCCGCGCCGGACCTCGCCCCCCCCTGCCTGCTCGACTCGCCCGCGCCCATCGACTTCTTCTTCTCGCTGCGCAGCCCCTACTCGGCCATCGTGGCGCCCCGCGTGTTCGAACTGGGCCGGCTCACGGGCGCGCCGGTGCGACTGCGTTTCGTGCTGCCCATGGTCATGCGCGGCCTGCCGGTGCCGCGCGAGAAGCGCCGCTACATTGCTGCCGATGCCGCCCGCGAGGCACGCCTGCGCGGCACGCCCTTCGGCCGCATCAACGACCCGGTGGGTCGCCCGACCGAGCGTGGCCTCGCCCTGATCCCGCTCGCCGAAAGCCTGGGCCTGGGTCAGTCCTATGTGAGCAGCTTCATGCAGGGCGTCTGGGCCGAGGGGCTGGACGCCGGCAGCGAGCGGGGCCTGCGCCGTATCGCGGAGCGCGCCGGCCTCGATTGGGCGCAGGCGAAGCTCGCCCTGCAGGACGAGCAATGGCGCCAGACCGCCGAGGCCAACCGCAAAGCCCTGTTCGGACTGGGCCTGTGGGGCGTGCCCTCGTTCCGCGTGGGGGCCTGCGCCGTCTGGGGTCAGGACCGCCTCTGGGCCGTGACCGAGACCCTGTTGTCGAAAGCAAACTCCTGATGCCGAACCTGCTAACCCGACTGACGCCCTCGCTGACGCTCTCGCTGGTGCTCGCCCTGGCCGGCGCCACCCTGGCTGCGCCCGCGCCCGACGCACCTCGTCGGCCCAATATCGTGGTGTTCCTGGCTGACGACTGGGGCTTCAGCGACGTGGGCGCCTTCGGCGGCGAGATCGCCACGCCCAACCTCGATGCGCTGGCCAGGCGCGGCATGCGCTTCTCCAACTTCCATGTGAGCGCCTCCTGTTCGCCCACGCGCTCGATGCTGCTGACCGGCGTGGACAACCACCGCAACGGCGTCGGCAACATGCGCGAGGCGATCCCGCTGGAACACCTCGGCCAGCCCGGCTACCTGAGCGTGCTCAAGCGCGAGGTGGTGACCGTGGCCTCGCTGCTGCGCGACAGCGGCTACCGCACCTATGTGGCCGGCAAATGGCATGTGGGCAAGGAGCCCTACAACCTGCCCGACCAGCGCGGCTTCGACCGCTCGCTGATCCAGGGCGACAGCGGCTCCGACAACTGGGAAACCGGCAAGCGCTACCTGGACCTGAACGACCAGGTCTACTGGTACGAGGACGGCAAGCCGGCCAAGATGCCGAGCGACTATTACTCGTCGGAGTATTTCGTCGATCGTGCGATCGACTACATCCGCAGCGACAAGCGCCAGCAGCAGCCCTTCTTCGCCTACGTGGCCTTCCAGGCCAACCACATCCCGCTGCAGGCGCCCAAGGCCTTCGTCGACAAGTACAAGGGCCGCTACGACGCCGGCTGGGATGCGGTGCGCCAGGCCCGGCGCGACCGCGCCGCCGCGCTCGGCCTGGTGCCACCCGATACCGCCATGGTGCGCATGAGCACCACGGCCGACTGGGCCAAGAGCACACCACAGCAGCAGGCCTATGACGCCCGCCGCATGGAGGTCTATGCCGCGATGGCCGAGGCCATGGATCACCATGTGGGCCGGCTCATCGACTACCTGAAGCAGACCGGCCAGTACGACAACACGGTCTTCCTGTTCATGTCCGACAACGGGTCAGAAGCCTCCGACCCCTACGAGATTCCGCTCGGCCGGCTGTGGCTGGACTGGCAGTACAAGCGCGACATCGACAGCCTCGGTGCCAAGGGCGCCTACACGGTGATCGGCCCGAGCTGGGGCAGCGCAGCCGCCTCACCGTTGGCCACCTACAAGTTCTACAGCGGCGAAGGCGGCATCCGCGTGCCGCTGATCGTGGCCGGCGTGCCGGGCATGCCGGCCGACAAGATCCAGGGCAGCTTCACCCACATCAACGACATCGTGCCCACGCTGCTGGAGCTGGCCGGCACGCAGCATCCGGGCACGCTGTATCGGGGCCAGCCGGTCGAGCCCATCTACGGCCGCAGCCTGCTGCCCGCCCTGCGTGGCGAAGCCGACCGCGTGCATCCGGTCGACGAGCCGGTGGGCTACGAGCTGTCCGGCAACGAGGCCTTGTTCAAGGGCGACCTCAAGCTGATACGCAACATCCCGCCGGTGGGCGACGGGCAATGGCATCTCTACGACATCCGGCGCGACCCCGGTGAAACCAACGACCTGAAGGCGCGCCTGCCCGAAGTCTTTCGCCAGATGCTGGCCGACTACGAGGCCTATGCCAAGGCCAACGGCGTGCTGCCCATGCCGCCCGGCTACGAACCGCGCCAGCAGGTGATGACCAATGCCATCCACCTGGTCTACATCCCGCGCTACCGCGCGCCGGTGATCACCGTGCTGCTGCTGATGGGTGCCGGCCTGGGCTACTGGATCTGGCGCCGGCGCCGCGCCCGATGAGCGCTGCCGGCTACTTCGACAGCCCCTGGCCCGGCGAGGATGGCGGGCCGGCACGCCTGCAATCGCCGCATGGCACACCGGGCCTCGCGCTGCAGCCCGGCGAGCGCCTCGCGCAGACCAGCCGCCGCACCCAGCTCAGCACCATGACCGTGCTGGGCGCGCCGGGCGAGGTCTTCTTGCTGACGCATTCGGCGCTGCGCGCCCACCTCGGCCTGCCGACCACGGCCTGCGTGGAGCGCATCGACCCGCTGAGCCTGCGCACGCTGCGCCGCTCGCCCCGCCTGCGCGGCGGGCCCATGTGGCCGGGCGGTCTGGCCGTGCACCGCAACGGCTCGCTCTACGTGGTCTACGGCCGCCATGCGCACCGGCTGGACCGCGACTGCCAGCTGATGGCCAGTTGCCAGCTGCCGGTGGCCGAGCCCTACAACTCCTTCGTGATCCTGGACAACGGCCTGATCGTCACCAAGAACCTGTCCGAGCGCACGCCGGCGCGCCTGAGCGTGCTGGACGAGCAACTGGCCAGCGCCGCGCCCGACGTGGACCTGCCCGAGCCCTCGGTTGCCAGGCTCAGTGCCGTGGGCAACACCGTCTACGTGGTGTGCCTGCGCCATCTCTACCGCTACCACTGGGATGAAGCGTCCCAACAACTGCGACTGGACACGGGCTGGCAGCCCGATTACCTGGCTGACAGCCCCAACAGCCATGGCTGGGACCTGGTGATCCACGGCGATCAGGCCTGGCTGATGGACAACGGCCGCCACCGCTACCTGGTGCGCATGACCGGTGCCGCGCGCAGCGCCGGCGCCAACCGCCTGATCCGCGTGTCGCTGCGCGACGGCGCGCTGCAGGCCCTGGAGGTGAGCGGCCTGCCACGCGGCGCCATCACCAACCCGCCGCTGCTGGACCCGCGCCGGCGCATCGTCGTCGCCTACGACTCGGCCAATGCGGTGCTGCGCGCCTGGCGCTACGGCGAGGGCCTGGCCGACCTGGCCCCGCTGTGGCAGCACCAACCCTTCGGCGCGGCCAGCCACATGATCCTGTACCCGGATACCGGCGAGCTGGTGGTCAACGACCACCGGGGCCTGCGCGAGTCGGTCGTGGTGCTCGCCATCGAGACGGGCGCCGAGCTCGGCCGGGTGCGCACCGCCGGCCACATGCAGGGCGTGGTGTTCCCGAGCAGCGGCTTCGGCCGCGATTTCTACTGGTCCTCGATGGACCGCCTCACCCGGGTGCATGTGCAATGAAAGCAAAGACCATCCTGATCACCGGCGCGGGCAGCGGCATCGGCCGCGACGCGGCGTTCGCGCTCGCGGCACGCGGCCACCGCGTGATCGCCACCACCGCCGACGAGGCACAGGCCGAGGCCATGCGCGTCGAGAGCGAGCGCAGGGGCCAGCGCCTGCAGGTGCGCAAGCTCGACATCACCGACCCGGCCGACCGCGAGAGCTTGCGCGACGAGCCGCTGGACGTGCTGATCAACAACGCTGGCGTGGGCGAATCCGGCTCGCTCGCGGAGGTCGACGTGGAGCGCATACGCCAGACCTTCGAGGTCAATCTGTTCTCGACACTGGCCCTCAGCCAGGTCGCGCTGGCCGGCATGATCGCCCGACGCTCGGGCACGGTGCTGTTCGTCAGCTCCATCGCTGGCCGCGTGCCCATGCCCTTTCTGATGCCTTACTCGATGAGCAAGTTTGCGCTGTCGGCCGGCGCCGCCGGCTTGCGAGCCGAACTGGACCGGCTCCGCTGCGGCGTGCAGGTGGCGCTGATCGAGCCCGGCGCGATCCACACCGGCTTCAACCAGCGCATGACCGAGCGCAAGTACGCCTGGATGCAGCAGAGCTCCTACTTCGCCGGCCAGGTCGAGCGACTGCGGTCCGAGGAGACGCGCGTGTTCCGCCTGCTCGAGGCGCGCAGCACCGATGGCATCGTGGCCAAGATCGTCCGCGCGGCGGAAGCCGGTCGCCCGCGCCTGCGCTACGTCTCGCCCTGGTGGCAGGGAATGGGCGTGCAACTGGCGCGCATCTTCGGCGTTTGATCCGCCTTGAAACGGGAGCCTCCGATGAAGCTGAAGCAACTTGCCCTGGGCATGGGCCTGCTGGCGGCACTGGGCCTGGCCCTGGCCTATGTCTACCGGGCGCCGCTGAGCCTGGCCATCGCCAGCCGCGTGGCCACGGCCCACCTGGCCGCCGACCCGCTGCGCGAGCTGCCCGACGGCCTGCATGTGGGCCTGTGCGGCGCCGGCTCACCCTTCTCCGACGACAAGCGCGGCGGCCCCTGCACCCTGGTCATCGCCGGGCAACATGCCTTCGTCTTCGATGCCGGCAACGCCACCGTGCGCAACCTCGGGCGCTTCGGCCTGGCCCACGGCCGCATCGAGGCCGTCTTCCTCACGCATTTCCATTCGGACCACCTCGACGGCCTGGGCGAGTTGCTGCTGCAGCGCTGGGTCTCGACCGGCAATGCCAAGCCGGCGCCAGTCTACGGCCCCGAGGGCGTGCAGGACGTGGTGGACGGCCTGCGCCAGGTCTACCGCGCCGACAGCGGCTACCGCATCGCCCACCACGGCGAGGCCACGCTGCCGCCCGGCGGCTTTGGCGGCGAGGCCCGAGCCTTCAACGTGCCAGAGGGTGAACGGCTGGTGCTGCTGAAGGAAGGCGATCTGGAGATTGCCGCGTTCGCCGTGGACCATGCGCCGGTGCATCCGGCCGTGGGCTACCGCATCCGCTACAAGGACCGCAGCGTGGTGATCAGCGGCGACACCAAGAAGTCGGCGGCGGTCGCCCGTGAAGCCACCGGCGTGGACCTGCTGGTGCACGAGGCCCTGGCCGCGCCCATGGTCGGCCTGATCGGCGAGGCGGCCGCCCAGGCCGGCCGGCCCAACGTGAAGAAGCTGATGGCCGACATCGTGGACTACCACACCTCGCCTGAGCAAGCCGCCGAAGTGGCGCGCGATGCCCAGGTGCGCTTCCTGCTGCTCAACCACATCGCGCCGCCCCTGCCCTTGCCGGGCATGGAGGCCGCCTTCCTTGGCCGCGCCGGCGAGATCTACACCGGCCCGCTGCGTGTGGGCATCGACGGCGACTTGATCAGCCTGCCGGCCGGCAGCCAGGAAGTCCGGCACCAGCGCCGCTTCTGAAACAGCGAACAGAAGAACAGCGAGAAAGAGATCCCCATGACGCGTCCGTTGCAGGTGCTGCGCACCCCCGAGGCTCGCTTTGCCCAGCTGCCCGACTTTCCCTACGAGCCTCACTACCTCGAGATCGAGGGCCTGCGCTATGCCTACATCGACGAAGGCCCGCGCGACGGCGCGCCGGTCTTGCTGATGCATGGCGAGCCGACCTGGTCCTACCTGTACCGCAAGATGATCCCGGGCCTGGTGGCGGCCGGCCATCGCGTGATCGTGCCGGACCTGATCGGCTTCGGCCGCTCCGACAAGCCGACCGAACGCGGTGTCTATTCCTATGCCCAGCATGTGCGCTGGATGTGCGACTGGCTGGTGGCGATGGACCTGCGCGGACTGACCCTGTTCTGCCAGGACTGGGGATCGCTGATCGGCCTGCGCATGCTCACGGCCCACCCGGACCGCTTCGCCCGCGCCGTGCTGGCCAATGGCGGCCTGCCCACCGGCACGGTGCCGGTGCCGCGCGCCTTCCGCCTCTGGCGCGCGTTCGCACGCTGGAGCCCCTGGTTCCCGATCGGGCGCATCGTCGACAGCGGCTGCGTGGCCAAGCTCAGCCCGGCCGAGATCGCGGCCTATGACGCGCCCTTCCCTGGCCGGCGCTACCGCCTCGCGGCACGCCTGTTTCCGACCTTCGTGCCCACCACGCCGGACGACCCCGAGCGCGGCGCCAACGAACAGGCCTGGGAGGTGCTGAAGCGCTGGGACAAGCCCTTCCTGACCCTCTTCAGCAGCCGCGACCCGATCACGCGGGGCGGCGAGAAGCTGTTCCAGCGCCTGGTGCCCGGTGCCCAGGGGCAGCCGCATGCCATCACGCGCGGCGCGGGGCATTTTCTGCAGGAGGACAAGGGCCCCGAACTGGCCCAGGCCATCGCGGATTTCATCCGCCAGGCTCCGGCGGTGGACGGCTGAACCTCGGCTGAGGTCTACTGCAGGCCAAGGTCGGCGCAGGTTCCGGCACGGGAGCACGGCCATGAGCAGCAAGACCAAGCAGCAGACCAAGCCTTCAGTGCTGCGACACCTGCGCGCCAGCGACCTGCGGGGCGCTGCCCAACTGGCCACCGCCGCCACGGCGGGCGTCACACGGATGGTTGAGGGCGTGCACCAGGCGGTGTTGCAGACCCTCGGTGCCCGGCCGGGTGCGGAGCCCGGCCAGACCAGCGGGCTCACCGGCCTCGTCTATCGCGGCGTGCAGGGCGCCAACCGCCTCGTGGGCCGAGGGCTGGAACGCAGCCTGGCCGCGCTGGAGCCGCTGTTCGTGCGCCTGGACGGCGAGCCGCCCGGCACGCCCGAACGAGAGGCGGTGCTGGCCGCGCTCAATGGCGTGATCGGCGACCGGCTCGCGGCCGCCGACAGCCCACTCGCGACGACGATGAGCCTGCGCCAAGGCGTGCAGCCACTCGCCGCGCTGCCTGGCGCCGGCAATGGCCGCTACCTGCTGCTGATCCACGGCCTGTGCATGAACGACCTGCAATGGCAGCACGAGGGGCACGACCATGGACGTGCATTGGGCGAGTCGCTCGGCCTCACGCCGCTCTATCTGCGCTACAACACCGGCCGGCCGATTGCCGACAACGGCCATGCGCTGGCCCTGCTGCTGGAGCAGCACCTGGCTTCGGCGCCAGACGCGCGCCTGGACGTGCTGGCCCACAGCATGGGCGGCCTGGTGATACGGCGCGCCCTGCAAAGCGCCAAGGCGCAGGGCCTGCAATGGCCGAAGCGATTGGGCCGCCTCATCTTCCTCGGCACGCCGCACCTGGGTGCGCCGCTGGAACGTGCCGGCCATGGCGTGGACCTGCTGCTCGGCAGCACGCGTTACACGGCACCGCTGGCGCGTTTGGGCCGTTTGCGCAGCGCCGGCATCACCGACCTGCGGCATGGCATCGGGCTCGAACTGCCGCTGCCCGAGCAGGTGGCCTGCTTCAGCTATGCCGCAACGCTGGCCGCGCGGCGTGGCGCGCTGGCGGATCGCCTGCTGGGCGATGGCCTGGTACCGCTGCGCAGCGCGCTGGGCCAGGCAGACGAAGGGCAGCAAGGGCTCGCATTCATGCCGGACCGGCAGGTGATCGGCTACCGCATGGGGCATCTGGAGCTCCTGAGCCGCTCCGAGGTAACCATGCAATTGCAGGCCTGGCTGGCCTGAGGGTCAGGTCTTCTTGGGCTTGAGCACCAGGGTGTCGGCGAAACCATCGGCACTGGCCGGCGGCGGCGGTGCGACAGGCGCCAGCGGCAGGAAGGGATCGAGCACCTCCGGCACCGCAGCTGGCGGGGCCTCGGCCGCGCGCACGGCGGGGCGAAGCACGGTCTTGGCGGCATGCTTGAGATCGCCAAGTTCCTTTTGCAGGGCCTCGACCTGCTTGCGAGCCTGGGTGACCTGCTGGCCGGCGAACTGGCGCGCTTTCTCGACCTTGTCGACGCGCTCGGCGGCCGCCTTCAGCTGCCGACTGAACCACCAGAACGAGGCACCACCGGCCAACACCAAACCGATCAAGAACCCAGCCGCTGCGATCAACCACTGATTGGCGTCCATCTACAACCCTTCGCCCTGCTGTTGTTTGGACCAAATGTAGCGCCGCGCGACCGGCCTGGGCAGGGGCAAACAGCGCCGCATCCCCTGTTCCTGCGCCGGGTGTCCGACCAATGAGGGACATGGACGAGCGCCACCACAAACGCCTGGCGGCGTTTGTGCGCAGGCTCACACCTCCAGCCACTCCTTGCGGATGTAGGCATTTGCGCGCAGATCGCCCGGCGTGCCCTCGAAGACGATGCGGCCATGGCCCATCACGTAGCAGCGCTCGGAGATCTCGAGCGCGATGGCCAGCTTCTGCTCGACCAGCAGCACGGCAATGCCGCGGCGCTTAAGCTCCTTCAGGTACTCGGCCACCAGCTCGACGATCTTGGGCGCCAGGCCCTCGGTGGGCTCGTCGATCATGATGAGGTCCGGGTCGCCCATCAGCGTGCGGCACAGCGTCAGCATCTGCTGCTCGCCGCCCGAGAGCACGCCGGCCTCAGTGTGCTGACGCTCCTTCAGGCGCGGGAACATCTGGTACATGTCGTCAAAGCCCCAGCGCGGGTTCTTCGCGCCGCTCTTCTGCCCGAGCATCAGGTTCTGGTGCACGGTGAGCTTCGGAAAGATGTCGCGGTTCTCGGGCACGTAGCCGATGCCGGCATGAGCCACGCGGTAGCCCTTCTCGCCGAGCAGCTCGCGCTCGCCGAACTTGATCGAGCCATGACCATCGACCTGGCCCATCACGGTCTTGACCGTGGTGGAGCGGCCCGAGCCATTGCGCCCGAGCAGGGCCACGATCTCGCCGGGGCGGATCTCCATGCTGACGCCATGCAGCACATGGCTCTTGCCGTAGAAGGCGTGGACGTTGTCCAGCTTGAGGATGCGGTTCGAATCGGCCATCAATGTGCCTCCGCCAGCACGGAGCCGAGGTAGGCCTCCTGCACGCGGGCATTGGCCCGCACCGCATCGGGCGTGTCGAAGGCGATCACCTCGCCATAGACCAGCACCGCGATCTTGTCCGCGAGGCCGAACACCACGCCCATGTCGTGCTCCACCGTCAGGAGGGTCTTGCCCTCGGTGACTTCTCGAATCAACTGGATGAAGCGCTTGGTCTCGCTCTTGCTCATGCCCGCCGTGGGCTCGTCCAAGAGGATCACGCTGCTACCGCCAGCGATGGTGATGCCGATCTCCAGCGCCCGCGCCTCGGCGTAGGTCAGGTTCATCGCGAGCACGTCGCGGCGCTTGTCGAGCTTGATCATCTCGAGCACCTGCTCCGCGCGATCGTTCGCATCGTCCAGGTCGGCGAGGAATTTCCAGAAGGCGTAGCGGTAGCCCATGCTCCAGAGCACGGCGCAGCGGATGTTCTCGAACACCGAGAGCCGCGTGAACAGGTTGGACACCTGGAAGCTGCGCGACAGGCCGCGGCGGTTGATCTCGTAGGGTTTCATGCCGTCGATGCGCGCACCGTGCAGCTTGATCTGGCCACTCGAGAGGCCAAAGCGGCCGCTGATCAGGTTAAACAGCGTGCTCTTGCCGGCACCGTTGGGGCCGATGATGGCCACCCGCTCGCCGGGCTTCACCTGCAACTGGGCGCCCCGGATGATCTCGGTCTTGCCGAAGCTCTTGCGAACATCGAGCAGCTCGAGCGCGAATTCACTACCGCCGCTCATAGCGACTCCCTCCGCTTGATCTCTTTCTCGATCTCTTCCTGGGTCTCGTCCCATTCGCGCTTGTACTGACGTCGGGCCAGCTCGAACAACAGGGCGCCGATCACGAGCACGAAGGCTGAACCGAACCAGGCATCGACGCGCGAGCTGTCCAGCATCGCGCCCATGAACTTCAGTTCCGGCCCCATGGCCTCGTTGAGCTGCCGGTGGTAGAGCATCTCGACCATCGCGCCGCCACCGACCAGCATGGTCAGGGCCGTGCCAGCGAGGGCCAGGTACGAAGTCCACAGCTTGCTGAGCTTGCCGAAAGCCGCCACGCGCAGGTTCATCATCACGAGGCTGGCCACGCCACCCGGCGCATACATCACCATGAAGAGGAAGACGAGGCCGAGGTAGAGCAGCCAGGCCTTGGTCAGCTCGGACAGGAACACCAGGGCCACGACCATCAGCACGGCGCCGATGATGGGCCCGAAGAAGAAGGTGGCACCACCGAGGAAGGTGAACAGCAGGTAGGCGCCGGAGCGTGCCGCGCCCACCACCTCGGCCGTGACGATCTCGGTGTTGATCGCGCCCAGGCCGCCCGCCACGCCGGCGAAGAAGCCCGAGATCATGAAGATCATGTAGCGCACCCACTGCGTGTCGTAGCCGACGAACTCGACACGCTCGGGGTTGTCGCGCACCGCATTCAGCATGCGGCCGAGCGGCGTGCGAGTCAGCGCGAACATGAGGCCGGTGCAGATGAAGCAGTAGACCGCCACCAGGTAATACACCTGGATCTGCGGACCGAACGTGATGCCCATCACCGGCGCGCCGATCACACGGTTGCTGGAGACGCCGCCCTCGCCGCCGAAGAACTCCGGCAGCATCAGGAACATCGAACCGATCAGCTCGCCGAGGCCGAGGGTGATCATCGCGAAGGGCGTACCGGCCTTCTTGGTCGACACATAGCCGAGCAGGCTGGCCAGCAGCAGGCCAGAGACGCCGCCCACCAGCGGCACCAGGCTGACCGGAATCGGCAGGCTGCCCTTGGTGATCACGTTCAGCGTATGGATCGCCAGGAAGGCGCCAAAGCCGCTGTAGATCGCATGGCCGAAGCTGAGCATGCCGCCCTGCCCCAGGAGCATGTTGTAGGCCAGGCAGGCAATGATGCCGATGCCGATCTGGGTCAGCATGGTCTGCGCAAGGCCGCTGGTCCAGACGAGCGGCGCCACCGCGAGGATCAGGGCGAAGAAGCCCCAAACGATCCAGCGGCCGACGTTGTAGGGCTTGAAGTGGAAGTTGGCGTTGGCCGCGAGGACTTTATTCATGGTCAGTCCTCACGGGTTCCGAGCAGGCCCTTGGGCCGGAATATCAGGATCAGCACCATCAGCAGATAGGGCAAGGTAGGCGTGAGGTCAGCCACGCGCTGGCGCAGGATGGGGTACAGGAGGCTGTCGGGGCCAAACTTCAGGCCGATGGCCGCGAGGGCCGAGCCGAGCGAAGCGTCGATGGTCAGCGGCAGCGTCTGCAGCAGGCCGATCACCAGCGAGCCGACGAAGGCCCCAGCCAGCGAGCCAATGCCGCCCACCACGATGACCACGAAGATGATGGGCCCGACCACCAGGGCCATCGAAGGCTCGGTGACGAAGGTGAAGCCGCCGATCACGCCCGCGAGGCCGGCCAGCGCGCAGCCGCCGCCGAACACCATCATCAAGACGCGCGGCACGTTGTGGCCCAGGGCCTCGGCCATCTCCGGGTGCGTCAGCGCCGCCTGGATGACGAGGCCAATGCGGGTGCGCGTCAACAGCAGCCACAGCGAGACCAGCATCAGGAGGGCCACGCCCATCATGAAGAGCCGGGTCAGCGGGAAGTTGGAACAGGAAGCCTGAGCGCAGACATCGGCCGGCGCCGCGCCCCAGACGATGGAGAAGCCCGCGCCCGCCTGCTGCACGAAGGTAAAGGCCGAGCCCTGCAGCGAGGGCGGTGGCGTGAACGGCACGGCTGTGCGGCCGAAGATCAGCTGCACCAGTTCCAGGATCACGTAGCTGACGCCGAAGGTGATCAGGAGCTCGGGCACATGACCGAACTTGTGCACCCGGCGCAGGGCCATGCGCTCGAAACCCGCGCCCAGCAATCCCACCACCAGCGGCGACAGGATCAACGAAGGCCAGAAGCCCAGCACGCCCACCAGCGCATAGGCCGCGTAGGCCCCGAGCATGTAGAAGCTGGCATGGGCGAAATTGAGCACGCCCATCATGCTGAAGATCAGCGTGAGGCCGGAGCTCAGCATGAACAGCAGCAGTCCGGAGGACAGGCCGTTCAGCAGGTTGATGAGGATTTGGTCCACGGGATCTCGCGGTAGCAGGGGCGGATCAAGTGCGGAGCATTCGTCCCGAATGCCCCGCACCTCAAGGTCGGCTCAAAGCCGATTCAAGGCCTCTTCATTTGGCAAGAGGTCGGCGTGCTCGAGACGTAAGACTCGTAGGTCTTCAGCGGTGCCAGCGTGTAGCCGGTGTCTTCCGGGCTGTACGGGTACTGCTTGCTGGCCTTCTCCCAGCGCGTCATGTAGAGCGGCTGCTGCAGCTGGTGGTCGGTCTTGCGCATCGTCACTTCGCCGTTGAAGCTCTTCAGCGTCAGACCTTCCAGCGCTGCCGCCACCTTGACCGGGTCGGTCGACTTGGCGTTGGCCATGGCCTGGCCAAGGTAGTTCAGGATGTGGACCAGGCTGTTGGTGTACAGGTCGTCCTTGAACTTGGCCTTGTACTCGTCGCCCCACTGCTGGGTCTGGCCGCCCATGTTGTAGTGGCTGTAAGCCACCTGGTAGATGCGGCCGGCGCCGGCAGATCCGATGGCGGTGGGCGTACCCGTGGTGCTGGTGTAGTAGGTGAAGAACTTGCCGTTGTAGCCGGCCTCGTTGGCGGCCTTGATCAACAGGCCCAGGTCCGAGCCCCAGTTACCGGTGATCACGGTGTCGGCGCCGCTGGCCTTGATCTTGGCCACATAGGGCGCGAAGTCGCGCACCTGGGCGATGGGATGCAGGTCCTCGCCGACGATCTGCACGTCCGGGCGCTTGCGGGCCAGCAGCTCTTTCGCGTACTTGGCCACCTGATGGCCGTGCGCGTAGTTCTGGTTCAAGAGGAAGACCTTCTTCACGTCCGGCATGTCTTTCATGTAGGTCGTGATCGCTTCCATCTTCATCGAGGTGTCGGCGTCGAAGCGGAAGTGCCAGTAATTGCACTTGCTGTTGGTCAGGTCGGGGTCCACCGCCGAGTGGTTCAGATAGACGACTTCCTTGCCCGGGTTGCGCTCGTTGTGCTTGATCACGGCATCCAGCAGCGCAGCGGCCACGCCGGAGCTGTCGCCCTGCGTAACATAGCGGATGCCCTGGTCGGTGGCGGCCTTGAATGCGGTCAGCGTCTCGGCCGGGCTCAGCTTGTTGTCAAAGGTCACCAGCTCGAACTTGACGCCGGCCGGGTTGCTCTTGTTGTACTTCTCCAGCAGAAACTGAAGGGTCTTGACCTGGTTCTGCCCGACGGGGCCGAGCAGGCCGGAGAGTGGATCGATGAAGGCGATCTTGACCGTTTCGCCCTTCTGCGCCAGGGCCGTGCCGGCCATCAGGCTGAGGGTCACCGCCGCGGCGGTCATCGTCAGGGTGCGCTTGCTGCTGTACATCGTTGTCTCCTTTTGGTTTGCAAGGCGTGTAAAAGCTAGTAAGACTTGCGCGGCTCACAGTAGCGGCTTGGGCGCCACCGTGGCCTGGGGACTTCCCCGAACTGCGAACTCAGGTCCCAGGCAGGCGGTGCTCCTTGAACTGCTCGCGCAGCTTGAGCTTCTGGATCTTGCCGGTGGCCGTGTGCGGGATCTCGCTCACGAAGACCACGTCGTCTGGGATCTGCCACTTGGCGATGCGACCGTCGTAAAAGGCCAGCATCTCTTCGCGCGTCAGCTGTGCGTCAGGCTTCTTGACGACGACCAGCAAGGGCCGCTCATCCCACTTGGGATGGCGCGAGGCAATCGCCGCCGCCTCATGCACGGCGGGGTGGGCCATGGCGATGTTCTCGAGGTCGATGGAGCTGATCCATTCGCCGCCGGACTTGATCACGTCCTTGCTGCGGTCGGTGATCTGCATGAAGCCGTCGGCGTCGATGGTGGCCACGTCGCCGGTCGGGAACCACTCGCCCTGACCCTTCACATCGACCAGCGGCGAAGCCTTGGCGCCGAAGTACTGGTTGATCACCCAGTGGCCGCGCACGACGAGGTTGCCTGAGGCCTCGCCGTCCCAGGGGAGCGGCGCGCCGTCGTCATCGATGATGGCCATGTCGATGCCGTAGATCACCTTGCCCTGCTTCTCCAGCACCTTGCGCTGCTGCTCGGGCGGGAGCGAGAGCTGCTTGCTTGTGAGCTTGGAGAGCGTGCCCAGCGGCGAGAGCTCAGTCATGCCCCAGGCGTGGATGACTTCGACGCCGTAGTCGTCCATCAACGTGGCCAGCATGGCAGGCGGGCAGGCCGAGCCGCCGATCACGGTGCGCTTGAAAGTCGAGAACTTCAGCTGGTTGGTCTTCACGTAGGTCAGCAGGCCGAGCCAGACCGTGGGCACGCCGGCACTGAAGGTGACACCCTCGTTCTCGAACAACTCGTAGAGCGACTTGCCATCCAGGTGCGGCCCCGGGAACACCAGCTTGGCACCGACGATGGCCGAGCTGTACGGCAGGCCCCAGGCATTGACGTGGAACATCGGCACCACCGGCAGGATCACGTCCTTGGCCGAGCAGTCCATCGCATCCGGCATGGCCGACGCGAACGCGTGCAGCAGCGTCGAGCGGTGGCTGTAGACGGCGCCCTTGGGGTTGCCGGTCGTGCCCGAGGTGTAGCAGATGCTGGAGGCGGTGTTCTCGTCGAACAGCGGCCAGACGTAGTCGCCCTTCTCGGCCTCGACCAGCTCCTCATAGCAGAGCAGGTTCGGGATCGTGGTGCTGGCCGGCATGTGCGAGCGGCCGCACATCAGGATGTAGTGCCTGATCGTCGGCAGCTGGGGCGCGAGCTTCTCGATCAGCGGCAGGAAGTTCAGATCGAAGCAGAGCACCGAGTCCGCGGCGTCATTCGCGATCCAGGCAATCTGCTCGGGGAACAGGCGCGGATTGATCGTGTGGCAGACCAGGGCCGAGCCCGAGCTGCCGTAATAGATCTCGAGATGGCGGTAGCCGTTCCAGGCCAGCGTGGCGATACGGTCGCCAGGTGCGCAGCCAAGACGGGCGAAGGCCTGGGCCAGCTTGCGCGAGCGCAGCTCCACATCCTTCCAGGTGTAGCGGTGCAGGTCGCCTTCGACCCGCTTGCTGACGATCTCGGTGTCGCCGGCATGGCGCGCCGCATGCTGGATCAACGAAGAAATCAGCAAGGGCATCGACATCATCTGGCCCATCAGCGCCATGGCAGTCTCCTGGTCATTCTTGTGGAGGGTCACCAGCGCCGCTGCCACCGCAGGACGGCCGGTTTCGAAGCATGGTAACCCTGCGAAACAGGGGCCAAAGTCACCCTCGTTACACTGAGGCCATGCACGTTTTCCCTGGGCTGGCGCTGTCCCGAAGCGCCCTCGGCTACAGCCGTTTGGGGCCCGATTTCCTCACCGAACTCGCGCCCGAACCTGCCCCCGAGCCGCATTGGGTGGCCCACAGCGAGGCCTGCGCAGCCCTGCTGGGCTTGGGTGCCAGCTGGCAAACGCCCGAAGCCCTCGCCCTGCTCAGCGGCAACGGCCCGGAGCCGGGCTGGGCCAGCGTCTACAGCGGGCACCAGTTTGGTGTCTGGGCGGGACAGCTGGGCGATGGCCGCGCGCTGCACATCGGCGAGATCGAGCAGGGCGGCCAGCGCTACGAGCTGCAGCTCAAGGGCGCGGGCCGCACGCCCTACTCCCGCATGGGCGACGGCCGCGCCGTGCTGCGCAGTTCGATCCGCGAGTTCCTCTGTTCCGAGGCCATGGCGGCGCTCGGCATTCCAACGACGCGTGCGCTGTGCATCACCGGCTCTTCCCTGCGCGTGCGGCGCGAGGAGATCGAGACCGGCGCCATCGTGACCCGCGTGGCGCCGAGCTTCCTGCGCTTCGGCCACTTCGAGCATTTCGCCCATCACGGCCTCCTGCCGCAGTTGCAACAGCTGTTCGAGCATGTGCTGGACCAGCACGCGCCCGAATGCCGCGACGCCGCCGTGCCTGCGGCCGCCCTGCTCGAGAAAGTCAGCCGCCAGACCGCCGGCCTGATGGCCGACTGGCAGGCCGTGGGCTTCATGCATGGCGTGATGAACACGGACAACATGTCCCTGCTCGGCCTGACGCTGGACTACGGCCCCTTCGGTTTCATGGACGGCTTCGATCCTGGCCACGTCTGCAACCACAGCGACCACCAGGGGCGCTATGCCTACGCCCGCCAGCCCAATGTGGCTTTCTGGAGTCTGCATGCGCTGGCCCAGGCGCTGTTGCCCCTGGTGCCGGGCGAACCGGAGCGGGCCTCGGAGCCGCTGCTGGCCGCGCTGGAAAGCTATCGGGAGAGCTTCCCGACCGAGATGCTGGGCCGCTTGCGCGCCAAGCTGGGCCTCGTCGCCCCCCTGCCGCAGGACAAGGAACTGGCCGACGACTGGCTCAAGCTGCTGGCGGCCCACCACACCGACTACACGATCGCCTGGCGCCGTCTCGGCGGCTTCGACAGCGGCGCCGAGGCAAGCAACGCCGAGCTGCGCGATCTCTTTGTGGACCGCGAGGCCTTCGACGCCTGGGCACAGCGCTACCGCGAACGCCTGCTGGCCGAAGCCAGCATCGACGCCGAGCGCCGCCAGCGGATGAACGCCACCAACCCTGCGGTCGTGCTGCGCAACCACCTGGCCGAAGGCGCGATCCGCCGGGCCCGTGCCGGGGACTTCAGCGAAGTCGAGCGCCTCCTGAAAGTTCTGCAGCAGCCGTACGACGAACCGGTGCTGGCCTCTGACGCCAGCCTCCCGCCCGACTGGGCTGCCCACCTCGAGGTGTCCTGTTCATCATGAGCTCATCCGACAAGACCTATCCCGTCCAGAAGACCGATGCCGAGTGGCGCGAGCAACTCGACCCCATGCAATACCAGGTGGCCCGCCAGGCGGCCACCGAGCGCGCCTTCACCGGCAAGTACTGGGACCACTGGCAGGCCGGCCATTACAACTGCGTGGGCTGCGGCACGCCGCTGTTCGAGGCCGACACCAAGTTCGATGCCGGCTGTGGCTGGCCCAGCTACTGGGCGCCGGTCAATGCCGAAGTGGTCGAGCGCGTGGTCGACAAGAGCCACGGCATGGTGCGGGTCGAGGTCCGCTGCAATGCCTGCGGCTCGCACCTGGGCCATGTGTTCCCGGACGGCCCGGAGCCGACCGGCGAGCGCTTCTGCATCAATTCGGCCGCGATAGACTTCGCGCCCGATTCCGCTGCTTCCAAGCCCTGATTGATGAAGTTCCTGCTCGACTTTCTGCCGCTGGCCCTGTTCTTCGGCACCTTCAAGCTGGCCGAGGGGCACAAGGCCGCCGCCGCGCTGTTCGCCACCGAGCACTTCGGCTTCATGGTCTCGGGCGGCCAGGTCGGCCCCGAAGAGGCGCCGGTGCTGCTCGCCACCCTGGTGGTGATCGCCGCCACGCTGCTGCAGGCCTTGATCACCAAGCTGCGCGGCAAGAAGATCGACCTGATGCTGTGGATCAGCCTCAGCCTCGTCGTCGTGCTGGGCGGCCTGACCGTCTGGTTCCACAACGAGACCTTCATCAAGTGGAAGCCCACCGGCGTGTACTGGGCCATGGCCCTGACCTTCTGGGGCAGCCAGGCCCTGTTCGGCAAGAGCCTGATCAAGGCCACGCTGGGGGCCGAGATGCCGCTGCCGGAAGCCGTGTGGCGCCGACTCAATTGGGCCTGGGTCGGGTTCTTCTTCTTGATGGGCCTGCTCAACATCTGGGTGGCCTACAACTTCTCCACCTCCACCTGGGCCAGCTTCAAGGCCTTCGGCACGGTGGGCCTGATGTTC
The DNA here is from genome assembly GCF_030014915.1 of Pelomonas sp. V22. GTDB lineage: Bacteria > Pseudomonadota > Gammaproteobacteria > Burkholderiales > Burkholderiaceae_C > JAUASW01. Next base: position 114,122 of record NZ_JAGIXS010000003.1, on the reverse strand, counting down.
GTCTTCGTGCTGGCCCAGGGCTTCTACATGAGCCGCCACCTGCCCGAAGAGGAGGCAGAGAAATCATGAGCACCACCCCCAAGGCCAGCCTGGCCGAGATCGAACGCCGCCTGCGAGCAGCCCTCGATCCGCTTGAACTTCAGCTGCAGGACGACAGCGCCCAGCATGCCGGCCACGCCGGAGCCCGCGAGGGTGGTCATTACAGCGTCAGCATCGTCAGCCGCAGCTTTACGGGCCTTAACAAGGTGGCTCGGCATCGGCTCGTATATCATTCCCTCGGTGAATTGATGCAGCAGGGCATCCATGCGCTCGCCGTCCAGGCACGCGCCCCGGGAGAACCCTGAGGCCTCAAGAAAACCCAAGCGCGCGCCGTCCTGGCGCCATTTTTTTAGCCTAGCTCCACACCCAATCCCATGAAGAAGTTTGTGCTTGCCGCCGCAGCTGCGGCCCTGACCGCTGCGCTCGTGCCCGTGACGGCCAGCGCGCAAAACATCGCCACCGTCAATGGCAAGGCCGTGCCCAAGGCGCGCGCCGAAACGCTGATCAAGCAGGTCACTGCCAACGGACAGCCCGTGACGCCGGAACTGGAAGCCCAGGTCAAGGACGAAGTGGTGCTGCGCGAGATCTTCATCCAGGAAGCCGAGAAGCGCGCCATCCCCGCCACGGCCAGCTACAAGGAGAAGATGGAGCAGGCCCGTCAGATGATCCTGATCGGCGCCCTGTTCGAGGACTTCAAGAAGAAGAACCCCGTGACCGATGCCGAGGCGTCTGAGGAGTACGCCAAGTACAAGTCCATGAACGCGGGTCTTGAGTACCGCGCCCGTCACATCCTGGTCGAGAAGGAAGAAGACGCCAAGGCCCTGATCGCCCAGATCAAGGCCGGCGCCAAGTTCGAAGAGCTGGCCACCAAGAACTCCAAGGATCCGGGCTCGGCCGCCAATGGCGGTGACCTCGACTTCGCCAACCCGAACGGCTACGTGCCCGAGTTCGGCCAGGCCATCAAGCTGCTGAAGAAGGGCGAGATGACCGAGACCCCGGTCAAGACCCAGTTCGGCTACCACATCATCCGCCTGGACGACACGCGCGAAGCCACCTTCCCGGCCTTCGACGACGTCAAGGCCCAGATCAAGCAGAACATCGAGAAGCAGAAGGTCGGCGCTTTCCAGCAAGAGCTGAAGACCAAGGCCAAGACCGACTACAAGTTCGCCAAGTAAGCCCTAGGCTCAGGCCAACCAAAAACCCGCCTCGGCGGGTTTTTCGCTTTCTGCACCCGAAGTTCAGGCTGGGGCGTCAGCCAACGGGGATTGCGCCAGGCGTCCCGCTTCGATGCGCAATTGCCGCTCGCAGCGCTCGGCGATCTGGCGGTCGTGGGTGACCAGCACAAGGGTTGTACCGGCCTCGCGGTTGAGCTCGAACATCAGCTCCATCACGGCGGCGCCGGTGGCGTAGTCCAGGCTGCCGGTGGGCTCGTCGGCCAGCAGGAGCGCCGGGCGCTGCACGAAGGCGCGGGCCAGGGCCACGCGCTGCTGCTCACCACCCGAGAGCACGCGCGGGTAGTGGCCCAGGCGCTGGCCGAGGCCCACGCGCTCCAGCATCGCCGTGGCCTGGGCGCGCGCATCGCGGATGCCGCGCAGTTCCAGCGGCAGCATCACGTTCTCCAGCGCGTTCAGGTTGGCCAGCAGTTGGAAGCTCTGGAACACGAAGCCCAGCTCCTTGGCGCGCAGCGCAGCGCGCTGGTCTTCGTCGAGCTGGAACATGTCCTGGCCGCGCAGCCGCACGGTGCCGCTCGTGGGTTTGTCCAGGCCTGCCAGGATGGCGAGCAAGGTGCTCTTGCCCGAGCCCGAGGCGCCGACGATGGCGACCGATTCGCGCGCCTGCAGGCGGAAGCTGATGTCATGCAGAATCGTCAGCTCGCCGGTGGCGTCGACCACCGATTTGCGGACATGGTCGACTTCGATGATGAAAGATTCAGAAGACATGGGTGGTGGGGATGATCAAGCGGCGTGACTGGTTGCTGCACTGTAGCCTGTGGGCGGCAGCACCGCTGGTCGTCAGGGCGGCGCCCGGGCCGCAGCGCATCGTGGTGCTGGGCGACAGCCTCTCGGCCGAGTACGGCCTCGCGCGCGGCAGCGGCTGGGTGGCCCTGCTTGAGCTGCGCCTGGCGCAGCAGAAGATCGCCGCGCAGGTGGTCAATGCCAGCATCAGCGGCGACACCACCTCGGGCGGCCGCTCGCGGCTGCCGGCGCTGCTGAAGCAGCATCAGCCCAGCGTGGTGGTGATCGAGCTTGGCGGCAACGACGCGTTGCGCGGCCTGCCGCTTTCCATGAGCCAGGACAACCTGCGCGCCATGGTCCGCGCCGCCAAGGCGGCCAGCGCCAAGGTGCTGCTGGTCGGCATGCAGATGCCGCCCAACTATGGCGCAGCCTATGGGCGCGAATTCGCAGGCCTGTTCGAGCAAGTCGCCCGCGAGGAAAAGACGGCCCTCGTGCCCTTCCTCTTGAAGGGCGTGGCCGACCGGGCCGATGCCGAGGCCTGGTTCCAGAGCGACCGCATCCATCCGCTGGCCAAGGCCCATCCGCAGATGCTGGACAACGTCTGGCCGGCGCTCAGGCCCCTGCTCTGAGCGCCGACCGCCCGCTTCAGCGCTCGGACTTCTCGTCCTTGCGGCCGGGCCTGCCCTTGCTCTCGTCTTCGCGGCCCCGGCGCTGCGGGCCGGCATCGGCCGGTTGCGCAGGACGCGGCTGGGGCACCTGGACTTGCGGCATGACCGGCGCCGGTGTCGGCGGGCGCGGGCCGGCATCGGTCTGCGGACGCGGCGACCAGGCCGGCGGCATGGGCCGGTCTTCGCGGCGGTCTTCCCGGCGGTCTTCACGGCGGTCTTCACGGCGCCAGCCAGGCATCTGCTGTGACAGCTGAGGTTGCTGCGGCTGCTGAACCTGCGGCACCTGGGGCTGTTGGACCTGCGGGACCTGAGGCACGACCGTAGGCTGGGGCGGCGTCACGGTGGGCGCTTCACGACGATCATCGCGGCGGTCGTCCCGGCGCCAGCCCCGGCGGTCTTCACCGCCCTGGTTCTGGTCCTGCGGACGGTAGTTGCCCCAGCGGTCGTCCCGGCCGTTCGGCTGGCCAGGCTGAGAGGGCTGCGTCCCCTGCGGCGGCTGCACCGTCGGCACGCCGGTCGACTGCGGCACCGTCACCGCCTGGGCCGGATTGCCTGGGCGGGCCGGCGTGATGCGCCAGCCTTCGCGCTCGAATGAATTGCCATTGCCGTTGTTGCCATTCCCGCGATCACGCTCGCGTTCACGATCTCGCGGCTGGCTCACCCAGGCCGGCGGATCGGCACGCGAGCCACGACCCGGCGCTCCGTCGCCCCGGGTGGGCGCCTGCACCACCGGCTGGACCGGGCCCATGTCGGACTTGTAGGGCTGGGGCCGGCCGCGCCACTGCTGCTCGTTCGGCAGCACGCTGACGGCACCGACCACGTCGCGGTTGCGATAGCGGGGCGAACCGCCACCCACATGCACGTCCACGTCGACGTTGACGCGGTTCACGTAGTGCGGGCTGTGCTGGTAGGCCGGCACATAGGCTTCGCGCGGTGCCAGCGGGAACCAGCCATAGCGCGGCGGCGGGCTGCGGCGGCCGCCGCCGATCTGCACGCCCACCGAGACATTGCCGTTGCCCACCCAGGCCACCAGGGCCGGCGCGAACACCGGGCGCTGCACGAAGCGGCCCGGTGCCCAGCACCAGCGACCGCGCACCTGCACCCAGCGGCCGTAATGGAAGGGAGCGAAGCCCCAGCGGGCGTCGTCCACCCAGGTCCAGCCCCAGGGGTTGACCCAGGCCCAGCGGCCATAGCGATAAGGCGCCCAGTCGACGGCCACAGCCAGCGGGAACCAGATCGCGCCGTATTCGTCGTGCTGTTCCCAGCGGCCATGGCGGTCCAGGTCTTCGGCGCCGGTCATCTCGGAGGAGACATAGCGGTTGACCGGGCCATCGCCCTCGGACTCGCTCTGGGCCACGGCCCAGTCGCCGAAGAAATCGCGTTCGATGCGCTGGCGCTCGATGCGCGGGCCATTGCCCCACCAGAACTCGGCCTGTTCGCCACCGCTGAGCCAGGTCGACGGGCCGTCGCCGCGCGGTTCGAAGCGGAGCTGGCCCAGCCAGGCGTAGGCCCGACTGCCGCGGTCCAGTTGGTCGACGCGGTACAGGCCTTCGCGCTCGAAACCGAAGCGGCCTTCGCGGGTCAGGACACGGGTCTCGACCACGTTCTCGCGGGACCGCAAGCGCAGGGCCAGTTGGCCGCGAGCCAGCAGCAGTTCCACGGCCTCGTCGTCCAGGCGGCTGAATTCAAGGTCGGCACGCTCGTCCAGCCAGATGCTGGTGGAGCCGATGCGGAGCGTGAGGCGGGCACCGTTGTCGGTGCGCAAACGGTCGCCGGCGGTGATGGGCTGGTTGCGCTCAACCTTCTGCCATTCCTTGTCTTCTGCATCGAAGAGCCAGGCCTCGCCGCTGATCTCGGCCACGCGGCCGACGCGCCCCGGCGGATCGGCCCAGGCGGGCTTGAGGCCCAAGAGCAGGCTGGCCAGGGCCAGCAGCAGGATTCGGATCAGGCGGGTGGTGCTGTTCTTGTTGGCGTCCATGGGCGCTCCTCGGTCGGTCAGGCCTCAACGCGGCGGGCCCGCGGGGCGCTGACCTCGTTACAAGCCATTACGCCGTCAATCTTCGTCGGCGTTCGGATCCAGCTCGGGGAACAGCACGCTGGTGTAACCGAAGCGGCTGAAGTCCCGCACCCGCATCGGGTAGAGCAGGCCCTGCAGATGATCGCACTCATGCTGGACCACCCGGGCATGAAAGCCCTCTGCCTCGCGCAGGATGGGCTGGCCGTCGAGGTCGAAGCCCTCGTAGCGGATGCGCGAGTAGCGCGGCACCACGCCGCGCAGGCCCGGCACCGAGAGGCAGCCTTCCCAGCCCTCCTCCTCGTCGCTCGAGAGCGGCGTGATGCGCGGGTTGAGCAGGATGGTCAGCGGCACGGCCGGTGCCTCCGGATAGCGCTCGCTGCGCTGGAATCCGAAGATCACCAGTTGCAGGTCCACGCCGATCTGCGGCGCCGCCAGGCCCACGCCCTTGGCCTCGGCCATGGTGTCGAACATGTCGGCCACCAGCTCGCGCAAGGCGGGCGTGCCAAACTCGGTGACATCGCGGGCAACGCGCAGCAAGCGCGGATCGCCCATCTTCAAGATTTCTCTGACGGCCATGGCGCCGGATTCTAAGGACCCACCCACCATGCAGCCCGACTTCGTCCAGGACCTGGGCCACGGCATCTATGCCATCGACACCGCGTTCCAGCGCGACCACTTCGACGCCGCCTATCTCATCGTCGAGAACGGCCGAGCCGCCTTCGTCGACACCGGCACCAACCATGCAGTGCCGCGTCTGCTCGCCGCGCTCGAAAGCCTGGGTCTTGGCGTCGAGGCAGTCGACTGGGTCATCCCCACCCATGTGCACCTGGACCATGCGGGCGGCGTGGGCCTCCTGATGGAATCCCTGCCCCAGGCCCGGCTGTTGGTGCACCCGCGCGGTGCACGCCACCTGATCGACCCCAAGGCGCTCTACCTCGGTGCACTGGCCGTCTATGGCGAGGCCGAGATGCAGCGCAGCTATGGCCAGTTGCGGCCGGTGCCGGCCGAGCGGGTGAGCGAGAGCTCGGACGGCCAAGTCATCTCACTGGCCGGCCGCGAACTGCTGCTGATCGACACCCCCGGCCATGCACGTCATCACCATTGCATCTGGGACGCCCGGAGCCGAGGCTGGTTCACCGGCGACACCTTCGGCCTGTCCTACCGCGAGTTCGACACCGCCGCCGGCCCCTGGGTGCTGCCCACCAGCACGCCGGTGCAGTTCGAACCCGAGGCCCTGAAGGCCTCGATCGCGCGGATGATGGGCTACGGCCCGCAGCAGATGTTCCTGACCCACTACAGCCGGGTCGGCGACGTGGAGCGGCTGGCCGCTTCGCTGGCAGCGCAGATCGACGTGATGGTGGCCCTGGCCCTGCCTTTGAAAGCAGACCTGCAGCGGCACGAGAAGCTGAAGGACGGCCTGTCGGCCCACTACCTGGGCGAGCTCCGCCGCCATGGCTGCACGCTCGCGCCCGAGCGCCAGCTGGAACTGCTGGGCATGGACATTGAACTCAATGCCCAGGGCCTGGCCGTCTGGCTGGACAAGCTGCCAGCTTAGCCGTCAGACATCGAGACCCAGTTCCTGGATCTTGCGGGTGATGGTGTTGCGGCCGATGCCCAGCTTCTGCGCCGCCTCGATGCGGCGGCCGCGCGTGATGTCCAGCGCGGTCATGATCAGGCTGGCCTCGAAGCGGCGGGTCAACTGATCCCACACGTCGGGCTCGCCGGCCAGCAGCAGGCGGCGCGCCTCGCGAGCCATCTCGGTGATCCAGACGTCGGGGCCGCTGCCGACACCGGCGGCTGGCACAGGGCTGCTTGGCGCTGGCAGCGGTGCGCCTTCGGCGGCAGGCACGGCGGGTGCCGGCATCACCACGCCCAGCAGCTCATGCGGCAGGTCCTTGGCCTCGACCACCTGGGTCGGCGCCATCACGCTGAGCCAGTGGCAGATGTTCTCCAGCTGGCGCACATTGCCCGGGAAGTCGAAGTTCTCGAGGCGCGACAGCGCCGCATCCGACAGTCGCTTGGGCTCCACGCCCAGTTCGGTGGCGCTGCGCTGCAGGAAGTAGCGAGCCAGCACCGGAATGTCTTCGCGGCGCTCCCGCAATGCCGGCAGGCGCAGGCGGATGACATTGAGGCGATGGAACAGGTCTTCGCGAAACGCGCCCTGACGCACCCGCTCTTCCAGGTTCTGGTGCGTGGCAGCGATGACGCGCACATTGCTGCGCAGCGGGCTGTGGCCGCCGACGCGGTAGAACTGGCCGTCCGACAAGACGCGTAACAAACGAGTTTGCAGATCCAGCGGCATGTCGCCGATTTCGTCGAGGAAGAGCGTGCCGCCGTCGGCCTGCTCGAAGCGGCCGCGCCGTGTGGCCTGTGCGCCGGTGAAGGCGCCGCGCTCGTGGCCGAAGAGCTCGCTCTCGAGCAAATCCTTGGGGATGGCCGCCGTGTTAATCGCCACGAACGGCCCCTCGGCACGCGGGCTGTGCTTGTGCAGCGCACGCGCCACCAGTTCCTTGCCAGAGCCGGACTCGCCGGTGATCAGCACGGTCACATGGCTTTGGGACAGCCGGCCGATGGCGCGGAACACGTCCTGCATGGCAGGCGCCTGGCCCAGCATCTCGGGCAGTTGCGCGGCCTGCTCCTCGGCCACGGCCTCGCGCAGGCTTTCTTCCTGGGCGCGGCGGATCAGCTCCACGGCGCGCGGCAGGTCGAAGGGCTTGGGCAGGTACTCGAAAGCACCGCCCTGGAAGGCGGCGACCGCGCTGTCCAGGTCCGAGTAGGCGGTCATGATGATGACCGGCAGCGTCGGATGCTGCTCGCGCACCTTGGCGAGCAGGTCCAGGCCCGAACCGCCCGGCATGCGGATGTCCGACACCAGCACCTGCGGGCTGTCGGTCTCCAGCGCCGTCAGCAGGTCGCGCGTGTTGCTGAAGCTGCGCACCGGCATGCCCTCGCGGCTCAGCGCCTTCTCCAGCACGAAGCGGATCGAGTGGTCGTCGTCAACAACCCAGATAGATTTCATTCAGCGCCTCTTCCGCCGTCAGGGCAGTGGCAAGGTAATTCGGAAGTCGGTCCGGCCCGGTTCGCTCTCGCAGTCGATCATGCCCTGGTGCTGTTGAGCGATCGTCTGCGCCAGCGTGAGGCCAAGGCCCGAGCCGCCATCCCGCCCCGACACCAGGGGAAAGAAGATGCGATCTCGGATCTCGGCCGGCACACCGGGGCCGTTGTCTTCCACATGCAATTCCAATGCCAAGCGCCAGCGCTGCTTGCCGATGGTGACCTGGCGTGCGACCCGCGTACGCAGGACGATGCAGGCGTCGCCTGCCGCGATGCGCGGCTGCAGCGCGAGGGCCGCGTTCTGGACGATGTTGAGCACGGCCTGTATGAGCTGCTCGCGGTCGCCACGGAAGTCGGGCAGCGAGGTGTCGTAATCGCGGATGATGGCCAGGCCGCGCGGGAACTCGGCCAGCACCAGCGCCCTCACCCGCTCGCAGACCTCGTGGATGTTGACGTCCACGACCACCTGGGCACGGCGGTGCGGCGCGAGCAGCCGGTCCACCAGCGACTGCAGCCGGTCGGCCTCGTGCACGATGACTTGCGTGTACTCCGCCAGTTCGTCCCACAGCTCGGTGCCCTGCAGTTCCATGGCCAGCAGTTGCGCGGCGCCCCGGATGCCGCCCAGCGGGTTCTTGATCTCGTGGGCCAGGTTGCGCACCAGCTCCTTGGTGGCCTGCACTTGGTCCAGCGTGCGTTCCTCGCGGTCCTGGCGGGTCTGCTGCTCGTTCTCGATCAGCTCCACCAGCACCAGGGCCTGGCCCTCGATCTGGCTGACGATGACCTGCACCGGCAGCGGCTCCTCGTTGCGCTGCTGGTGCTGTGGATTGCGGCGCAGGAGCGCGTCGAAGCGGCTGCTGGAATAGGCATTGCGGGCCACGCCGGCCACGGCCTCGCGCAGGTGCGTGGCATCGACCAGCCAGTCGTGGAGATTGCCGTGCACGACGGCGCGGCGCGACAGCCGCATCACGTTCTCGAACGCGGCGTTGGCGAACAGGCATTCGCCGTCCGGCTGGATGACAGCCACCATGGTGGCCAGCAGGTCAAAGCCGGCAAATTGCGACTCCAGACCGCGCGGGTTCGTGCTCATCGGGCTGCTCCTTCACCGGCACCGTGAGGCGGGCGCAGCCGGTGGATCAGGGCAGCTTGCTGATCTCGCGCTTGAGCGCCTCGATGTCGGCTTCCTGGCGCGTGATGTTGGCCTTCAGTTCGGCCACGCGGTCCAGGTACTTCTGGTAGTTGCGTTCCTCGCCACGCCGCTCCGGCGTGCCGTTGTTGTACTCGGCCTTGAGCGTGTTCAGCTTGGACTCGGCGTCGCGGAGCTCGGCCTGGAGCACGGCTCGCCGTTCGTTGTCGCGACCGCGCTGCTGCTGCGATTCGACCTTCACCTCGTTGGGCCGCGCATTGCTGCTCGCTGCACCACTGGCTGGCGGCGCCGGCCGGCGCACCGGCTGCAGCACCGTGACCGGCGCGCCCTCGATGGTCCGGCAGCCCTTTTCCTGCGCCTCCTTGGCACTCAGCGCGTCGGTGTACAGCACCGGCGGACCGGGGCAGCGGTAGACGACTGTCTGGGCGCCGGCAGCCCCAAGCTGGGCCAGCAGCAAAGCCGGCAGCAGGTGCCGGGCAGCTCGCAGATGAATGCTCATGAAGGCGATTGTGGCGCATGAATGTAAAAGGGACGGCCAAGACCGTCCCTTTGTTCGTTTCAGCCCGTAATCAGAGGCTGTAGTACATGTCGTATTCGACCGGGTGCGTGGCCATGCGGAAGCGGGTCACTTCCTGCATCTTCAGGTCGATGTAGGCATCGATGAAGCTGTCGGTGAACACGCCACCCTTGGTCAGGAAGGCACGGTCCTTGTCCAGGTACTCGAGGGCCTGGTCCAGGCTGTGGCAGACGGTCGGGATCTTTGCGTCTTCTTCCGGCGGCAGGTGGTACAGATCCTTGGTGGCGGCTTCGCCCGGATGGATCTTGTTCTCAACGCCGTCCAGGCCCGCCATCAGCAGCGCGGCGAAGCACAGATAGGGGTTGGCCGAAGGATCGGGGAAGCGCGCCTCGACGCGGCGGCCCTTGGGGTTGGCCACGTAGGGGATGCGGATCGAGGCCGAGCGGTTCTTGGCCGAGTAGGCCAGCTTCACCGGGGCTTCGAAGCCAGGCACCAGGCGCTTGTACGAGTTCGTACCCGGGTTGGTGATGGCGTTCAGCGCGCGAGCGTGCTTGATGATGCCGCCGATGTAGTACAGGGCGAAGTCAGACAGGCCTGCGTAGCCGTCGCCAGCGAACAGGTTCTTGCCGTCCTTCCAGACCGACTGGTGCACGTGCATGCCGGAACCGTTGTCGCCAACGATGGGCTTGGGCATGAAGGTGGCCGTCTTGCCGTAGGCATGGGCCACGTTCTGCACCACGTACTTCTGCAGCTGGGTCCAGTCGGCGCGCTGCACCAGCGAGCTGAACTTGGTGCCGATTTCCATCTGGCCGGCATTGGCCACTTCATGGTGATGGACCTCGACCGGGATGCCCAGCTGTTCGAGGATCAGGCACATTTCCGAGCGCATGTCCTGGCCGGCATCGACCGGGGGCACCGGGAAGTAGCCACCCTTGACGGTGGGACGGTAGCCGCTGTTGCCGTGCTCGTAGTCCTTGCCGGTGTTCCAGGCGGCTTCTTCGGATTCGATCTTGAAGAAGCAGCCGGACATGTCATTGCCCCAGCGGATCGAGTCGAAGATGAAGAATTCGGGTTCCGGACCGAAGTAGGCGGTGTCACCGAGGCCCGAGGACTTCAGGTAGGCCTCAGCGCGCTTGGCCAGCGAACGCGGATCGCGCTCATAGGCCTTGCCGTCGGTCGGGTCGATCACGTCGCAGGACAGGATCAGGGTCGGCTCTTCGAAGAAGGGGTCGATGTTGGCCGTGTTCGGGTCCGGCATCAGCAGCATGTCGGAGGCTTCGATGCCCTTCCAGCCGGCGATCGAGGAGCCGTCGAAGGCATGGCCCGACGTGAACTTGTCTTCGTCGAAATGGGAAACCGGCACGGACACGTGCTGTTCCTTGCCACGGGTATCGGTGAAGCGGAAGTCAACGAACTTGATTTCGTTTTCCTTCACCAGCTTCATCACGTCGGCGACGGTCTTGGCCATCAATAGCTCCTGCTGCAGTGGGTTCAGTGTGGAATTCGGCGAAGCGCGGGGTGCGCGCTACGGGGTATTACTAAGCAGTTTGTGTGCCAACACGATGACAAGCCCGCCGTTGGCCGCCTGCCTCTGGTGCACAGGCACTGCGAGGCCGCATTATGCGCCGCCGCCTGGGTGCGGCCCAGGGTTTGCGCACACCAACGGTGCACGCTCGCCGGGCTCAGCGCACCAATTCGGCGCTCACGATTGCACCAAAATGGTTCAAACCCTCTTTGAGAGTGGCATAGGCCTCGTCGAGGTTCGCGCCCTCGCCCTTGACGCCCAGTTCGATGTGCCGGCCCCACTGCGGATGGTCGACGCTCGGAAGGCTGAAGACCTTGATGCCTGGGAAATGAGCCTCGATGGCCTCCATCAGCGGCGTGAGGGCCGCCTCCATGGCACCCTGGACGATCAGCGAGCGCTCGCGCGTGGCGCTCTGCCCATGCAGATGAGCATAGGGCCCGTCCAGCAAGGACTCGATCATCGGATGCGCCATCACCGGAAAGCCGGGCACGCAGTGCAGATGGCCGAGCGAGAAGCCGGGGATCTTGTTGAACGGGTTCTCGATGATGGCGGCGCCTTCCGGGAACTCGCCCATCTGGAAGCGGCGCAGCGTGTCGGGATGCTCGGGGTCCGGCGTCTCGCCCTTCTCGGCCGCCATCTCCAGCGTGCGCTGCCAGATCCGCTCCTTGGCCAGCGGATGCAGGGCCAGCGGCAGACCGAGGGCGATGGCTGCGGCCTGGCGCGTGTGGTCGTCCGGTGTGGCGCCTATGCCGCCGCAACTGAACACCAGGTCGCCGCTGGCCCAGGCCTCGCGCAGCGCCAGGGCGATCTGCTGGCGTTCATCGCCCAGGTAGCGGGCCCAAGAAAGGCTCATGCCACGGGCCGAGAGCAATTCGATGACCTTGGCGAGATGCTTGTCCTGGCGCTTGCCGGACAGGATCTCGTCGCCAATGATGATCAGGCCAATTTTCATGCGAGGGGCACCAGGGGTTGCAGTTCAACCGGTGCAGGCGGCGGCGCCGAGGCCGCGCGCATCTGCTGCAGCGCCGCCAGCGCGTAATGTGCGAACCAGGCCGTGGAGAAGGCGAACACCAGCATGTAGAGCCAGATGGTCACGAGGATCAGGAACGGCGCCAGCACCACGGCCATCACCCCCAGGGCCCAGATGAAGGCCGGCGCCGCCCCGAGGTAGCCGGTGATCACGCCAATCGCCAGCAGTGGCATCTTGTGCGTGCGCAGCAACTCGCGGCGCTCCTCCTGCGAGGCATGGGCGGCCAGCACGTCGAAGCTGAAGATCTTGTAGCTGAGCCAGCCCCAGATCAGCGGCGGCAGTATCAGCACCAGCGGTGGGATCAACCAGAACGGCATGCTGACGATCAGGGCCAGCAAGGCCAGCAGCGTGGCACCGAGCGAGATGAAAACGCCTTGCACCAGGCTGCCACCCTGCTTCTGCTCCAGCTGCGGGAAGCGCCGCTGCGCGACCAGGCCGACGATGGCCTGCGTCATGCACAGGGCCACCAGCAAGAGGCTCAAGAGCACGATGACCGGCAGCACCATGGCCAGCACCAGCAGCGGCGCCAGCGCGCTGCGGAAGCCGCCGGCGCCCATGGCATCCAGCCATTGCAGGAGGCTCTCGACCAGCTTCCACTGCTCCAGCGTGGCGCGCACGCCCGCCACCGAGGCCTCCCAGCCGAAGTACATGAAGAGGCCGCTCAAGACCGCCACCAGCAAGAGCGGCAGCAACGACAGGCCTATCACCTTGGGATGCAGGCAATAGGCAGCCGCGCGCCAGAACGAGTCGCCCAGTCGGCCCATGTGTTCCACAGCGGATCCCCTCCCCTTGTCAGCCCCGCCCGGCGAGGCGCTTGAGGCCCAGCCATTGCTGCGACCAGAAGCCGCGCCCGTAATCGCGGCCGCCCTCCTCGGGCAATTGGTCGCGCACGCCGGTCGCATCGTATTGCAGCTTGAAGTCGGCCGTGCCGAAGACGATGTCCCAGACCGGGAACAGCACGGCGAAGTTGTGGCCGCCCAGCGTGCCCTTGCCATCAGACTCATGGCCGATGCCGATCGAATGGTGGCGACGGTGGAAGCGCGGGCTCACCAGGACGCGCTCCAGCAGGGGCCCGAACCAGAGGCGGGCATTCGCATGCTGCAGGCTTTCCATCAGCTGCGACAGCGCCACCAGGGCCACGAACTGCCCCGGCCCGACGCCGATCAGGCGCGCCACGAGCACAAAGGCGGCGTCGATCAACACCGCGTCCAGCAAGTGGTTGCGGTTGTCGCTCCACAGCGTCATCTGGCGCTGGCTGTGGTGCAGCGAATGCAGGGACCACCACCAGTTGAAGCCATGCTGAGCGCGGTGCAGCCAGTACATCAGCAGGTCGAACGCCACCACGTAGAGCACGAAGCTGACCAGCGGCTGGTCCGTGACGCCGGGCCAGAGGCTGTCGAGCTGCCAGGTCGGCACGCCAGCCAGTCGCATCTCGCCGGACACCGCATCGAAGAGCGGTTCCAGGCTGAAGAACATCACCAGACGGAACAGGCCCAGGCGGTGGATCAGCGTGTAGATCACGTCGACGCGAATGGCGGCCCGGTCGGTGACGGGCTCCACCGGCCTCCAGCGCTCCAGCGCACGCAGCACGGTCAGCATCAGCGCGATCTGCAAGAGGCCGACCAGCAGCCAGCCGGTCGCGTCATAGGCGTCCTCCAGCCGGTTGCCAAGGCCGATGCCGAACACCAGCGGCTGCACCAGGCCCTCGAACAGCCATTGCTGGGCCTGGCTGAAGGCCTCGCTGAAGCGTTCCATCATGGCTGCGGCTCCAATGCCAGCGGCCGGCTCATCATTGCCGCGAAATTCGGATGCTCGCGAAGCGGCGCAAAGCACATGCCCTTGTCGATCAGACCCTTCATCAGCGGCTCCAGCACGGTGGGTGCCCAGGCGTCCTGGCGCTGCCAGATGCCCAGATGGGCCATCAGGATATCGCCCGGCCGGATGTCGCGAAGCGCGCGTTCCAGCAACAGCGCATTCGGATAGCGGTCGCTCGGCAGCTCATCACCGAGGAAGCCGGCCGGGCTCCACAGCACCGCCGTGAAGCCGCAAGCCTGAGCCGCTGCCAGCAGGGCCGGCGAGCTCTTGCCGGCCGGCGGCCGGAAGATGGCGGACATGGGCTTGCCCGTCATCGCCTGGAAGCGCTGGGCAGGCTTGCGCAGGCCCTCGCAGTATTGGGCCGCCGTCAGCTCGCGGATGCGCGGCTTCTCGATGCCTGCAGCCGTACGCACCCTGAAGCGGCCATCGGGCAAGTCGGCCAGCCAGGTGTCGTGCTCCCAGGTGTGGGAGCCGAAGTCATGGCCCTCGGCCGCACGAGCACGCCACCACGGCGCCCACTCCTCATCCAGCGTCTTGCCGCCGGTCTGCGTCGGTTCGCTCGCCAGGAAGAACGTGGCCTTGGCGTCGTAGCGCTTGAGCAGGTCGGCCACCAGGGGCGCGACACCCATGTGGCCGGTGTCGAAAGTCAGGTAGACCGGCTTGCTGCAAGCCGGTGCGGCCTGCGCCACGCCCTGAGCGAGCAGCAGGGCCACAACGAAGAAGCGGCGGAGCTTCACTGACGAGACACGTGGTCCAGCGTCCAGACGCCGTGCGGCGACTTGCCCACGCCCACCTGCTTCAGCACCTTGTGCGAGGGCATGTCGATCATGGTCAGCTTGCGTGCCCAGCGCGAGGTGACGAGCAGGGTCTTGCCGTCCGGCATGATCTCCATGTCGTCCGGGCCACCGGGGCCGGGCAAGGTATCGACCACCGTGAAGCTCTGCAGGTCGATCTTGCTGATGTTGTTGGCCGCGCGGTTGCTGACCAGCACATGGCGCTTGTCGCCAAAGGCCCGGAAGCTGTGGGCGCCATTGCCGGTAGGGATGCGCTTGACCAGCTTGGGCGCCGCGCCCGTGACGTCGTAGACCTCGACCAGCTTGTCGCCGGTCAGGGCCACCAGCAGGTGCTTGTCGTCGGGCGTCAGGTAGATGTCGGCCGGCATCTTGCCGACCGGGATCTTCCAGCGGGCGCTTAGGGTGTTCAGGTCGATGGCGGTCAGCTCGTCGCTGTCCTGCAGGCTCACATAGACCACCGTGCTCTTGGTGTCGATGTAGAGATGGCTGGGCGTCTTGGGCGCCGGGATGCGCTTGACCAGGAACAAAGGCTGCGCCGCGTTCTCCGGCTGCCAGCGGTACAGCGCGATGTGGTCCAGCCGGTTGCCGGCGGTGACGAACCACTTCATGTCCGGCGAGAAGCGCAGGTGGTAGGGGTCGGTGATGCCGCGCAGCACGCGCTGCACCTCGGCGGTCTTGGGGTCGATGAAGGTCAGCGAATCGCCGAGCGCATTGGCCACCACCATGGACTTGTCGTCCGGCGTGAGGTACAGGTGATGCGGCTCCTTGCCCGTGGGAATGCGCTTGATCTGCTTGAAGCTGACCGGGTCGATCACGCTGATGTCGGCATCCAGCGAATTCAGGACGAAGATCGGATGGGGCGCGGCGTGGGCGGCGCTGGCGCTGATGGCGAGGGCAACAGCAGCGCAGAAACGGGAGAACATCGGCAAGTCCTTGAGGCGAGGAGCTGAAACGGCGGGAAGCCGCCGCAGGCCGCAAGTGTAGAGGGCCGCCTCGCGGCGGCCCTTGATGCGTCTCACCAAAAATCGATCACTCGTCGTCGCCACCAATGATGCCGCCGAGCAGGCCGCCGGCGCCGAAGCCGCCGAGCAGCGAGCCCTCCTCCTTGCTGCCACCGCGCTGCGGAGCAGCCGCGAAGATGCGCGAAGCCAGGCGCGAGAACGGCAGGCTCTGCAGCCAGATCTCCCCCGGGCCGGTCATCTTGGCCAGGAACAGGCCTTCGCCGCCGAACAGCGCGGTCTTGATCTTGCCCACGTACTGGATCTCGAAGTTCACGCCCGGCGTGTAGGCCACCACGCAGCCGGTGTCGACCATCACCGTCTGGCCCGGCTGCAGCGTGCGGCGCACTACCGTGCCGCCGGCATGGACGAAGGCCAGGCCATCGCCCTCCAGCTTCTGCATGATGAAGCCCTCGCCGCCAAAGAAACCCACGCCCAGCTTCTGCTGCAGCGCGATGCCGAGGCTCACGCCGCGCGCGGCGCACAGGAAGGCATCCTTCTGGCAGATCAGCGTGCCGCCGAGCTGGCGCAGGTCCATCGGCAGGATCTTGCCGGGATAGGGTGCGGCGAAGGCCACGCGCTGCTTGCCCACGCCGTTGTTGGTGTAGATCGTGGTGAACAGCGATTCACCGGTGATCAGGCGCTTGCCGGCGCCGAGCAGCTTGCCGAAGAAGCCGCCCTGGTTGGCCGAGCCGTCGCCGAAGATGGTGTCCATGGCGATGCCGGCGTCCATGAACATCATGCTGCCCGCCTCGCCAATGGCCGCCTCGCCGGGGTCCAATTCGACCTCGACGAACTGCATCTCCGCGCCCTTGATTTCGTAGTCCACCACATCCATTGCCATGGCTCTCTCCTGTTGGCATTTTTGATGGCCGGCATCCTACCCAAATCTGCCACCGGCGCTCCCTATACTCGGCGCCATGAGTGCCCAAGAGCTGCCCGACCTGAAGCCCGGCGACGGCTATGTGCAGTCCTTCGCCCGCGGCCTGGCGGTGATACGCGCCTTCAGCGCGGCGGCCCCGCGCCAGACGCTGACCGAGGTGGCCAAGCACTGCGGCCTGAGCCGCGCCGGCGCCCGCCGCATCCTCCTGACGCTGGAGGCCCTCGGCTACGTGAAGCTGGATGGCCGCCTGTTCGCCCTCACGCCCAAGACCCTGGACCTGGGCTTCGCCTACCTGAGCTCGCAGCCGCTGTGGCACCTGGCCGAGCCGGCCATGCAGGCGCTGACGGCTGAGCTGCAGGAATCCTGCTCGGCCGCCGTGCTCGATGGCGACGACATCGTGTACGTGCTGCGTGTGCCGGCCCGCAAGATCATGAGCATCAACCTCGGGCTTGGCAGCCGCCTGCCGGCCTGGTGCACCTCGATGGGCCGCGTGCTGCTCGGTGCCCTGCCCGAGCATGAGCTGGAAATGCGCCTGGCCAAGCTGCAGATCACCCGCAACACGGCGCACACAGTGGCTGATGTCGGCCAGCTGCGCGAGCGCATCCATCAGGCCCGCAAGCAGGGCTGGACCCTGATCAACCAAGAGCTGGAAGACGGCCTGATCTCACTGGCCGCGCCCATCACCGACCGCAGTGGCCAGGTCATTGCCGCCTTGAACATCGGCGCTCAGGTCAACCGCATGCCACCGGAGGCGCTGCTGGAGCGCGGCCTGCCCAGGCTGCTGGCCGCGGCGCAGAGCATATCTGGCCTGCTGGCCTTGAAATCCTGAATCCAAGACCGACGGGGAAGACTCGCGCTTGCCCCGGACTCCACGGCGCCGGCCGGCGCGTTCTCAGTTGGCCCGCGCCGCGAGCGAATGCGCGGCAGCCAGGCCGCCCCTGGCCTTGATCGTCAGCTCGCTCGGGTTGGCCCGCCAGCTGGCCGCCAGGGCTTCGGCCCGCTTCATTTGCTCCGGCGACAAGGACTGCTTCAGCTCATCGAGCGAAGCCTTCGCGCGAGCATTGAGCTCACCTTCGCTCGCGAGTTTGGCCAGCTTGAAATAGGCGTAGCCCAGCGCCGGGTCTGCCTCGGGCCAGAGGCCTTTCACATGCCCGACCGACAGGTTGAAGAGCGCTTGCGGATAGCCTTGATCGGCAGCGCGCTGCATCCAGCGCTGGCCTTCGGCAGGCATTGAGCGCTGCAGGTAGATCGCCGCCACATCGGATTGCGCCAAGGCATAGCCCGCCTCGGCCGCACGCAGCTTTTGCGCCAGCGCCTGTTCAGCATCCGGCGGCACCGCCCCCGGGAACTGACCCGCCAGGTAGCAGCCCACCTTGTAGGCAGCCAAGGCGTCGCCAGCGGCAGCGGCGGCCGCAAAGCTGCGATAGGCCCGCTGCGGGTCCTTGGGCACGCCAATGCCGTTGTTGTAGAGCATGCCCAGGTGGTAATTCGCCTCGGCATCGCCTCGCCCGGCAAGCTGCTGCAAGCGAGACACCAATTGCTCCTCGCTGAGCGGCGCGGCCATGGCGGCGGTGCTAGCCGCGTTGGCAAGACAGGCCAGCATCGTTGCGGCCAGCAGGTATTTCTTCATCTTCATTGCGCCTCCCACGCAAAAAGGCCGGGCCGCGCTTGCAAGCGCAGTCCACGGCCCGAAGGTTCAGCCGGCCTGGGGCTCGCCGGCCGCCACTGTCACCCCATGTGCAAGCCGCCGTTGCAGCTGAAGTCGGCGCCGGTGGTGAAGCCCGATTCCTCGCCCGCCAGCCAGGCCACGACCGAGGCGATTTCCTCGGGTGTGCCGAGGCGCTTGATCGGGATGGAGGCGACGATCTTCTCCAGCACGTCGGGCCGCACGGCCTTGACCATGTCGGTGCCGATGTAGCCCGGGCTCACGGTGTTGACCGTCACGCCCTTGCTGGCCACTTCCTGGGCCAGGGCCATGGTGAAGCCATGCATGCCGGCCTTGGCGGCCGAGTAGTTGGTCTGGCCGAACTGGCCCTTCTCGCCGTTGACGGAAGAGATGTTGATGATGCGGCCCCAGCCCTTGTCCAGCATGTCTTCGATGACCTGCTTGGTCACGTTGAACATGGAGTTCAGGTTGGTGTCCATCACCGCATCCCAGTCGGCGCGGCTCATCTTGCGGAACATGCCGTCGCGGGTGATGCCGGCGTTGTTGACCAGCACGTCGATGGGACCATGCTCGGCCTTGACCTTGGCAAAGGCCGCCACCGTCGAGTCCCAATCGGCCACATTGCCGACCGAGGCGTAGAAGGTGTAGCCAAGGGCCGCCTGCTCGGTCAGCCACTTGTCGTAGTCGCGGCTGGGGCCGCAGCCGGCAATGACCTTGAACCCGTCCCTGTGCAGGCGCTGGCACATCGAGGTGCCGATACCGCCCATGCCGCCGGTCACATATGCAATCTTCTTGCTCATCTCTTGTCTCCTAATCGCCCGACGGGCTGCTTCATTGTTCTTGCAGGCTCCCGCAAGCCGCCATGGCGGTCAAGCGGGTCGGCCCCTAGTCGCTTTGATATCGCTCAGCGTTCGACGGTCAGCGCCACGCCCATGCCACCGCCGATGCACAGCGAGGCGATGCCCTTCTTGGCGTCGCGGCGCTGCATCTCGTGCAGCAGCGTGACGAGGATGCGGCAGCCCGAGGCGCCGATCGGATGGCCCAGCGCAATGGCGCCGCCATTCACGTTCACCTTGCTCAGGTCCCAGCCCATCTGTTGGTGCACGGCGCAGGCCTGGGCCGCAAAGGCTTCGTTGATCTCCAGCAGGTCCAGGTCCTGCGGCTTCCAGCCCGCGCGCTCCAGCGCCTTGCGGGCGGCCGGCACCGGGCCCATGCCCATGGTGGCCGGGTCGAGGCCGGCCGAGGCGTAGCTGGCGATGCGGGCCAGCGGCTTGAGGCCGAGGGCAGCGGCCTTGGCCGCACTCATCAACACCACCCCGGCGGCACCGTCGTTCAGGCCCGAGGCATTGCCGGCGGTCACGCTGCCGGCCTTGTCGAAGGCGGGGCGCAGGCCGGCCAGCACCTCGGCCGTGCTCTTGCGGTTGATGAATTCGTCCCTGTCGAAGGAGATGGGGTCGCCCTTCTTCTGCGGGATCACCACCGGCACGATCTCGTCCTTGAAGCGGCCGGCTTCCTGGGCCGCCGCCGCCTTCAGCTGCGAGCCGAGTGCCAGCTCGTCCTGCGCGGCACGGCTGATGCCGTACTCCTTGGCCACGTTCTCGGCCGTGATGCCCATGTGGTACTGGTTGTAGACGTCCCAGAGGCCGTCCACGATCATGGTGTCCTGCAGCTTCCAGTCGCCCATGCGCTGGCCGTCGCGCGAGCCAGGCAGCACATGCGGCGCGAGGCTCATGCTCTCCTGGCCGCCGGCGATGATGATCTCGCTGTCGCCATCGCGGATCGCCTGGGCCGCAAGCATCACGGCCTTGAGGCCGGAGCCACAGACCTTGTTGATGGTCATGGCCGGCACGGTGTTCGGCAGGCCGGCCTTGATGACGGTCTGGCGGGCCGGGTTCTGGCCCGAGCCGGCGGTCAGCACCTGGCCGAGGATGACCTCGCCGATCTGGCCGCCCTCGAGGCGGGCGCGGCGCAGCAGTTCCTGGACGACGGTGGCGCCCAACTCCGGCGCGGCGGTCTTGGCCAGCGTGCCGCCGAACTTGCCGATGGCCGTGCGGGCCGCGGCGACGATGACGATGTCGGTACTCATGGGTGTCTCCTGATCAATCGATCTTCAAAAAATCAACTCAAGCCTTCTCTTTGACATAGCGACCGGGCGCCGGCTCGATGGCCTTGTACTTGCGGCTGCCTGCGGTCTTGGGCGCGGCCTTCATGGGGCCAGCGTGGCTGGCCAGCCAGGTCGACCAGTCGGTCCACCAGCTGCCGGGATGCTCGGTGGCGGCATCCAGCCAATCCTGTGCTTTCTTGGGGAAGCTGTTGGGCTTGCCGACCCAGTGGCTGCGCTTGCCCTTGGCCGGCGGGTTGATCACGCCGGCAATGTGGCCCGAGGCCCCGAGCATGAAACGCTTCTTGCCCTTGAACACCTGGGTCGACCGGTAGGCCGCATCCCAGGGCACGATGTGGTCTTCGCGCGAGCCATAGATGTAGACCGGTGCCTCGATCTTGCCGAGGTCCAGCGGCTCGCCGCAGACCGTCAGCTTGCCGGGCAGCTTCAGCTCGTTCTGCAGATAGGTGTGGCGCAGGTACCAGCAATAGAAGGGGCCCGGCAGATTGGTCGAATCGCCGTTCCAGTACAACAGATCGAACGGCGGCGGCGCCTCGCCCTTCAGATAGTTGCCGACCACGTAGTTCCAGACCAGGTCGTTGGGCCTGAGGAAGCTGAAGGTGGTGGCCAGTTCCTTGCCGGCCAGGAGACCCGGGCCCTGCGGTGCGTGGGCGCCGAGGGTGTTCTCGCGCATCTCGACCGACAGCTCGTCGATGAAGATGTCGAGGATGCCGTTGCTCTCGAAGTCGATCAGCGTGGTGAGCAAGGTGAGGCTGGCCGCCGGCTGCTCGCCACGGGCAGCCAGCACCGCCAGGGCCGTAGCCAGGATGGTGCCGCCGACACAGAAGCCCAGCGTATTGATCTGCTCGCTGCCGCCAATCTCCTGCACCACGCGGATCGCCTGGATTGCGGCCTTCTCGATGTAGTCATCCCAGGTCCAGGCCTTGCAGCTGTCGTCCGGGTTGCGCCAGCTGACCACGAAGACCCGGTGGCCCTGGCTCACCGCATAGCGGATCAGCGAGTTCTCGGGTTGCAGGTCGAGGATGTAGTACTTGTTGATGCAGGGCGGCACCAGCAGAAAGGGCCAGGCATGCACTTGTGCCGTCAGCGGCTTGTATTCGATCAGCTGGAACAGCTCGTTCTCGTAGACCACGCTGCCTTCGGTCGTGGCCACGTTGCGGCCGACCTCGAAGGCGCTCTCGTCCGTCTGCGAGACATGGCCGCGCTGGATGTCAGCGAACAGCTGCTGCACGCCCTTGGCGATGCTCTCGCCCTTGGTCTTCAAGGCCAGGGCCTGCGCTTCGGGATTCAGGGCGAGGTAGTTGCTCGGCGCCGAGGCATCGACCCATTGCTGGACCGAGAAGCGGATCCGGGCCTTGGTCTTCTCATCGCCTTCCACCTTCTCGGCCAGTTCCATCAAGGTACGGGCATTGAGCAGGTAGAGCTGGGCGGTGAAGGCACCGGCCGGGTTGCTGGCCCAGGCGGCATCGGCGAAGCGGCGGTCGGGCAGCGGCTTGGCCTCGGCCAGGGTGAGGCTGCGGTTCCAAAGCTCGGTGGCCTGCTGCAGATAGCCTTGCTGCAGTTGCTGCAGGGCGTCGACGGGAATCTGCAGGCCGGCCAGCGACTTCATCGCTTCGCCAAGCCCGGCCATGGCGGCCATCGGGTCCGGCATCGCGTCGGCGTCAACACCGGCGCTCCTGCTGCTGTTCTTCTTGCTGCTCATAGGTCTCCTGGTCGTGCACCATGGTCAGGCAAGAAGCTTGCCACAGTCACCTTGGCGACGTTGTACCCTTGCTCGCTTACCTTCGAATGACAGCCTATGTACATTGTTGCCATCGCCTGGGCGTTTGTCGTGCTGCTGATGGCCCTGACCGAAGCCACCAGCAGCCAGGGCACCGTGCTCGGCGCCTTCTTCACCTTGCTGCTCTACGGCGTGCTGCCGCTGTCCATCGTGCTCTACCTGATGGGCACACCGGCCCGTCGCAAGGCGCGGAAGCGTGCCGAACAGCAATCACAGCAGGCGGATGGCAGCGACCATGCGGCCGGCGAGCGGCTCGTGCCGGAACGAGAAGAACCTTGAGGGCTCGCTCAGCGTGCACCAGTGGCCGCCCGTGATCTCGGTCAAGCCGACCCGCTGCAAGCGATCACGCGCCAGCGCTGGCAGGTTGGCCAGCCAGCGCGGCTCGCCCTTGGTATTGGCGCGGTAGACAAAGAAGCGCGGGTCGGGCGATCCGCTGGAGGCACCGCAAGCCTGCAAGACATCGGCCCCCACCTCGAATTGCTGCGGCCCGATGCAAGGCCCCATCCAGGCGCGGACTTCGCTCGGCTCGCAGCCGGCCGCCTGGCACAGCTCACGCACCGAGTTCTCCAGCACGCCACCGGCGAGCCCACGCCAGCCGGCATGGGCACCGCCCACCGCCCCAGGCGCCGCGAACAGCACCGGCAGGCAATCGGCCACCTGGATGGCGCAGCCTATCCCCGCGCTGGTGCTGATGCTGGCATCGAACTTGGGGCGCTCCCCTTCCAGGTGCATGGCTTCGAGATGCAGCACATCGGCGCCATGGACCTGGTGCAGGAACACGGCAGGCGCGCCCAGCACCTCATCGACCTTGGCACGGTTGGCATTCACCGCCGCCGGATCGTCCTGCACCGCACGGCCCACGTTCATGCTGCTGTGAGCGCCGGTGCTGACGCCGCCGGCCCTTGTGGTCATGAAGGCCTTGATGCGCGGCCAGGCCGCGGGCAGCTCCCAATCGGGCTGCAACCAATCCGGATGAATCATTTACTCAGCATCCGGGCAAGCCGAAGGCTGGGTCTTGCTGAAGGCATCGAGCGCCATGCAGGCCTCGAACACCTTCATCACCGTGGGCACATGCTCGAGCCGGCATTCAAAGCGCTGGGCATTGAAGATCTGCGGCACCAGCACGCAGTCGGCGAGGCCAGGCGCATCGCCATGGCAGAAGCGGCCGGTCACAGCGTCGCGCACCAGGCGCTGCTCCACCACTTCGAGGCCGGTCTCGACCCAGTGCTTGTACCAGCGCGTCTTGGCGTCCTCCGGCAGGCCCAGGTCCTTGGTCAGGTAGCGCAGCACGCGCAGGTTGTTGAGCGGGTGGATCTCGCAGGCGATGTCTTGCGCCAGTGCCCGCACCCGCGCGCGACCCAGTGCATCGGGCGGCAACAGCGGCGGCTCGGGATGGGTTTCGTCGAGGTACTCGATGATGGCCATCGACTGCGTGACGACCGCATCGCCATCGCGCAGCAGCGGCACCAGGCGCGAACTGGCCACCGCGCCGTAGCTCTCTGCGAGGTGTTCGTTCTTGGCCAGGTGCACGGCCCTGTAGTCGTAGTCCAGGCCCTTCAGTGCGAGGGCAATGCGCACCCGGTAGGAGGCCGAAGAGCGGAAGTAGTTGAAGAGTTCCATGGTGTTTCAGGGGCAGGGGCCGAGCGGCCATCATGCCACCGGCTGGCTACACTGAGCCCATGTTCCAAGCGCGCCGTTTCAAGCACTGCCCCACCTGCGGCCACGCCGTCGAATACCGCGTGCCGGCCGATGACAACCGCGAACGCGCGATGTGCGCCTCCTGCGGCGGCATCCACTACGAGAACCCGATCAATGTGGTGGGCACCCTGCCCGTCTGGGGCGATGGGGCCGATGGACAGGTGCTGCTGTGCAAGCGCGCCATCGAGCCGCGCTACGGCCTCTGGACCCTGCCGGCCGGCTTCCTAGAGATTGGCGAAACCGCGGCCCAAGGCGCGCAGCGCGAGACCGACGAAGAAGCCGGCGCCCAGATCGAGCTGCACGACCTGTATTGCCTCCTGAACGTGGTCAAAGTCGGCCAGATCCATTTGTTCTACCGCGCCACCCTGCTCTCGCCCGAATTCAACCCCGGCCCCGAGACGCTGGAAGCCCGGCTCTTCCATGAGCACGAGGTGCCCTGGGACGAGATCGCCTTCCGCACCGTGCGCGAGACGCTGAAGCGTTTCTTCGAGGACCGGCGCCTCGGTCGCGCCTACGCGTTACACACGGCAGACATCGCCTGAATCCCGCAGCACAATGCGCCCACCTTGAAAACTGAGGGCGCCATGAAACGCACTGCCTGCCTGCTTGCTGCTGTTGTCTCTGCTGTCATCTTCGGTCTTTCCGCCTGCTCCCCGCCGGCACCACCGCCGCCCCCGGCTCCGCCGGCCGTACCCGCACCCAACGCCTACTTCGATTCCACCGGCCGCGACGACGTACTGACGGGGGGCGTCAAACAGGTCACGATCAAGACGCCCAAGGGCGACTTCAAGGTCTGGACCAAGCGGGTCGGCAACAACCCGAAGATCAAGGTGCTGCTGCTGCACGGCGGCCCCGGTGCCACGCATGAGTACTTCGAGGCCTTCGACAGCTACCTGCCCAAGGAAGGCATCGAGTACTACTACTACGACCAGCTCGGTTCGGCCTTCAGCGACCAGCCCAAGGACAGCTCCTTGTGGGACCTGCCGCGCTTCGTCGAGGAGGTGGAGCAGGTGCGCCAGGCGCTGAAGCTGGACCAGAGCAACTTCTTCCTCCTGGGGCATTCCTGGGGCGGCATTCTGGCCATGGAGTACGCGCTCAAGTATCCGCAGCATCTCAAGGGCCTGGTCATCTCCAACATGATGGCCAGCATCCCGGCCTATGTGAGCTATGCCGAGAAGGTGCTGATGCCGGCCATGGATCAGAAGGTGCTCGCCGAGATCCTGGCCATCGAGAAGCGCAAGGACTACGACAACCCGCGCTACATGGAGCTGCTGGTGCCGCACTACTACGCGCACCACATCCTGCGCATGCCGCCGGACCAATGGCCAGAGCCGGTGAACCGCTCGTTCGCCAAGCTCAACAAGGACGTCTACATCCCCATGCAGGGACCCAGCGAGATGAGCTCCAGCGGCAAGCTGGAGAAATGGGACCGCGTGGCCGATCTCGGCAACATCAAGGTGCCGGCCCTCACCATCGGCGGCCAGCACGACACCATGGACCCCAAGCACATGGAGATGATGGCCACCAAGCTCGGCAAGGGCCGCTACCTGCATTGCGCCCAGGGCTCGCACATGTCCATGTACGACGACCAGGCCACCTACTTCAAGGGCCTGATCCAGTTCCTGCGGGATGTGGATGAGGGCCGCTTCTAGGCGGAACCGGGAGGCCGCCATGAACCGAAGCACCCGTACCTCGGCCCTGCTGGCCGGCATCCTGCTGACGAGCCTGGCACGAGCCGGCGTGGACCGGGTCGAGGTGCTGGAGCGCCGGCCCTTCGCCGAGGGGCAGGCCTTCGGGGCTGCTGGCACCTACGAGAAGATCCGCGGCCTCGCGCACTTCTCGCTCGACCCCAAGGCGGCGGCCAACGCCGCCATCGTCGACCTCGCCAAGGCACCGCGTGATGCGCGCGGGCGCGTGCTCTTCACCAGCGAGTTCGTGCTGCTGCGTCCGGTGAGCGCGGCGCCTGGCACCCTGCTGTACGACGTCAACAACCGGGGCGGCATTGCCATCCTCGGCCAGCTCAACGGCAAGAGCCCGGCGAACAACGATCCCACGACGGCCGCCGACACGGGCGATGGCTTCTTGATGCGCCAGGGCTTCAGCCTGTTGTTCTCGGCCTGGACCTGGGACGTCGCTCCCCAGGCGCAGGGCATGCGTCCGCTGGTCTTCAAGCCGCCGGTGGCGCAGGGCGTGCGCGGCCGGGTTGCCAATGAAATCATCGTGGATGCGCCAACCGAGATCACGAGCTACGCCGGTATGCGCGGCCTGACCTACGAGCCGGTGCGCGCCGACGACCCGCGCGCCGTGCTGACCGAGCGCGAGCGGCCCGAAGCGCCGCGCCGCCTGATTGCCCGCTCGCGCTGGCAGTTCCAGCCGGCGGCCGAGGCCGGCGGTCCGGGCCGCATCCGGCTGCAGGGCGGATTCCAGCCGGGCCGCCTCTACGAGCTGAGCTACGAGGCGCGCGATCCTTATGTCGCCGGCGCCGGCCTCGCCGGCATCCGCGACCTGCTGTCCTGGTTCCGCACGCATGAGTTCGAGGGCACGGCCGCGCCTCGGCAAGTGATGATCTTCGGCATCAGCCAGTCGGCCCGCGTGATCGGTCGCATGCTGCACGACGGCCTGAACGTCGACGAGCAAGGCCGCCTCGCCTTCGACGCCGCCTTCCTCCAGGTGCCCGGCGCCGGCGGGTCGGCCGGCTTCAACAGCCGCTTCGCGCAGCCGACCCGCCACCCTTCGATGCTGCAGGAGCAGGACTACCCGGCCGACGACTTCCCGTTCAGCGCCGCCACCACGCGCGACCCGGTCAGCGGCCGCAGGGCCTCGACACTGGACCGCGCCCGCGACGCCGCCGGCCGCCTGCCCAAGCTGATGCTCTTGAACACGTCGACCGAGTACTGGAACCGCGGCGCCTCGCTGGTCGGCACCACGCCGGACGGCAAGCAGGACCTGGACCCGCCGGACAACGTTCGCCTCTATGGCCTGATGGGCGCCCAGCACTACGTGGGCCGCTCACGCACGCGAACACCGTTCACGCACTGCGTTTCAACGACCGACCACTACCTGCCCATGCGCGCCCTGCTCGTGGCGTTGCGGCGCTGGAGCGACGAGGGCACGCCGCCACCGGCCAATGCTGTGCCCCGTCTCGATCAGGCCAGCTTGGGCACGGTGGCTGCCTACCGCGCGGCCTTCCCGGCCGGCCTTGTGCTGCAGCCGCCCGAGAGCAATCTGCGCGAGCCTCGGCTGGACCACGGCCCACGCTTCGAACGCCAGGGCATTGCCGACCGCGTGCCGCCACGGCGCGGCGCGGCCTTCGAAACCCGCGTGCCCCTGCCCGATGCCGATGGCAACGACATGGGCGGCGTGCGCCTGCTCGAGCTGACAGTACCGCTCGGCACCCACACCGGCTGGAATCAGCGCTCGCCCGAGACCGGCTTCGGCTGGGCCACCTCGCGCTTCGACGGCAGCTTCCTGCCCTTTGCCCGCAATGAGGAGGAACGGGCCGCAGCCAAGGACCCGCGGCCCAGCCTGGCGGCCCGCTATGCCGGGCGCGAGGATTTCGAGCGCCAGTTGCGCAACGCTGCCACGCGCCAGATCGCGGCCGGCTTCCTGCTCGAAAAAGACCTGGAGCGCGCCGTGGGCCGCAACCTCGGCCTCTACGACCGCCTGCAGGGCCTCACGCCGGGCGACGCCAGCTGCCGCTATCTGTTCGCCGACTGACCGGTGGCCCAGGGGCCAGTGACGCCGTCGAGCTCGCAGTCCCACAGAGCCTGCACGTCCATGGCCTGCTGCAGGCCTTCGCCATAGATCTTCAGCGCCAGGCTGCGCAGCATGATGCACAGGCCGCGCACAAAGGCGGCGCGGGCCGCGTCGTCTGACACGCCGGAAAGCACCGAGATGTCGAGCTTCACGTAGTCCAGCCCGGCCTGGTAGAGCCGTTCGACCTGCATCAGACCGGCGCCGCAATGCTCCAGCCCCAGCTTGACGCCCAGCGGCCGCAACTGGCGGCCCAGCTCCTGCAAGAGTTCGAAATGCTGGAGGGCCGCGCCCTCGCCCAGCTCCAGGCCCAGCTTGCGCGCCGCCGCCGGCGCCAGCAGCACCTGCTCGCGCAGGCGCGCCACGAAACTGCCTTCCAGCAGCGAGGCCGGCGCCAGGTTGACGCAGCGCTGCTCGCCATCGCGGGCGATCGCCTCCAGCGCCAGGCTCACAGCCAGCAAATCGACCTCGGCCGTCAGGCGGCTGCGCGTGGCCAGAGGCAGCCAGCGCGCGGCCGGCAGGAACTCGGCACCGGCCTCCAGCTGCAATTGCAGCGGGCATTCCAGGTGCACCAGCGCGCCGGAACGGTCCAGCACCGGAAATTCGTTCAACCGCGCACGGCGCTCGCGCAGCGCCTCGTTGATCTTTTGGCGCCAGGCGCGCTCGCCCTGCAGCAAGGCCTCGGGCAGATGCTCGGTCGAGGATTCGACCGCAAAGCCGCCGCGCGCCTCGGCGCGGGCCAGGGCCGCATCGGCCGCAGCGAACCAACTGCTCGAACCGCGCGAGCGCGGCAGCTCGGCAGCGCCCAGCGCCACCTGCAGGCCCTGGCCGAAAGCCGGCAGGCTGGCACGCAGGGCGTCGAGCAAGGCGTTCGCACTGTCCTGTGCCACGCCGGCAGCAGGCAGCCACAGCGCGAAGTCGGAGCCATTGAGGCGGCCGACCAGGCAGCCGGCCACGCGCTCGGGATAGGCCCTCAGCGCATGGGCGATGGCGAGCAGGGCCTGGTCCACGGCCGCATGGCCAAGCCGCTCGTTCAGCCCCGCCAGGTCACGCAGGCGCAGGAGGATCAGGCCGGCCGCGACCGGGCCTTCGTCGCGCGACAGCGCCGACTCCAGCTCGGCCATGAAATGGTTGCGGTGCGAGAGGCCGGTGAGGCTGTCGCAATGGGCCTGCTGGCGCAGCACCTGCAGTTGCTCGGCCTGGCCATCGAACAGGCCCTTCATGCGAAGCACCATGGCATTCATCGCCTGGGTCAGGCGCTTGAGCTCGGGCACGCTCGGTTCGGCCACGGTAGCGAACTGGCCGTCCACCACCGACTGGGCCTGGGCCACCGCCAGGTCCAGCGGACGGCGGATGCGGCGCAGCACCGCGAGGGCCAGGGCCACAGCCACCGCGCCAAGAGCGGCGAGCAGGAGCGCCGTGCGCAGGCTGCTGCGCCAGAGCTCGTCATGCACATAGGAGGAATGGCTCTGCACCTCGATCGTGCCGATGGCGTTCCAGCCATTACTGACCTGGGCGATGCCGGGCGTGGCCGTGATAGGCGCCAGGGCGACGAACCAGGCCGGCGCCTGCACGGGCTTCGCTGCCGCGCTGCGCTCCAGCGCCACCGTGCCATCGGGCTTGCGCAGCACGAGGCGCTGGTAATGGCCGGTGTCGAACTGGGCCGAGATCGCCAGCTCCATCAGCGCCGCATCGCCCTGCTGCTGCGACAGCGCCAGCGCCAGCGACTGGGCGTTGTCGCTGTTCTTCAGCTGCAGCTGGGTCTGCAAGAGTTCGCGCAGCGAGGCGGTGGACAGAGCCACACTGCCGAGCAAGGCGAGCAGCAGCACGGTCACCAGCAGCATCCACATCTGGCGTATCAGCGACATCTTGTTCCCGTCGTGTTGATGTTGTTGCTCATCATCAGAAACCCTCGGCCCGCACCTTGGCCAGCAGATCGCGCCACAGCGACAGCCGTGCCAGCGGATCGCCGGCGCTGCTCTGCCCCACGCCCTTCCACAGGCCCTCGGCATTGAAGCTGAACACCGGCGCGAGGTCGGGCCGCTGCGAAGCCGGTTTCACCTCGCCCTGCAGATTGTCCAGAATCAGGGGCACGCTCTCGGGCTTGGCATAGTAGGCCAAGACCATGTGAGCCTCGGGCTTGCCGTCCAGCATCGCCCGCACATAGACCATGCGCAGCCGCGACTCGGCCACACCGGCCGAGACGAGGCTGAAGTACTTGGCGATGGCGTAGTCCTCGCAATCGCCGGCGCCCTTGGACAGCGCTTCGAGCGGGCTGGCCCAGTAGTCGGGCACGCCCCAGACCTCGGGGTCACCGCGGAAGGCGATGCGCTGGTTGATGTAGCGGTTGACCAGGGTCAAGCGACGCTCGTCATCGAGCCGCTTGGCCTGCTCAATCATCTGCAAGAGCCGCTGCGCCTCGCGGGGCGCGCGCGGGCCCAGCTTGGCCGCCGCATCCATCAGCCGGGCCGGCTCGAGCGCCCAGGCCGGCGCGCCCGCCAGCATCAGCAGGCAGACGAGGGCGACGGACCAGGCGGCTCGCAGACGAATCCCCGGCAAAGCGAGCAAGAATCCTCCAAGTTTTCAGGTCGAACCACCGGGCCTTGCGGGCCGACTGGCGATAATTCGGCCACTCTACAGGCAAGACCCGCCGCCATCGCCGAGGGGCACCACCCGGCCCAAGATCCCGCATGAAAACCCAGTCCATCCGAGAAGAAATCGACACTGCGCGCGAGCGCGGTTCACTGCGGCAGATCGTGATCCCGCCTTGCCCCGAACTGCTGGTGCGCCTGCAAAAGGCCATGGCCGAGGCCGAGCCCGATCTCAACGAGGTGGCTCGCATCGCCAGCGCCGATGTGGCCATGTCGGTCACGCTGCTGCGCACCGCCAACAGCCCGCTGCACCTTGCCGACGGCCAGCCCTGCTCCACCGTGGGCCAGGCGATGAACCGCCTGGGCCTGCGCGAGACAGCCGCCATCTTGACCAGCTTCCTGGTCAAGAACGCCATCCCCGTGAACAACCCGCAGCTCGGCCGCTTCTGGGAGCGCTCGACCAAGCGCGCGGTGGCCATGGACTTCATCGCGCGCCAGTTGCCGGGGCTCTCGCCCGAGCTGGCCTACACCTATGGCCTGTTCTGCCACGTGGGCATGCCGGTGCTGCTGCAAAGTGTGCGCGGCTATGGCTCCACGATGATCGAGGCCGGCGCCCGCATCGACCGGCCCTACATCGCCACCGAGAACGCCAACCACAAGACCGACCATGCCGTGGTCGGCGCCCTGGTGGTGCGGGCCTGGAACATGGCGCCCGAGCTGATGGCGGCGATCCGCCTGCATCACGATTTCATCTCGCTGGGCGACGGCAGCATTGATGCAGAACTGCACACCCTGGTGGCTGCCGGCCTGGTGGCCGAGCAGCTGATGCGCCAGCACGAAGGCCTGGACGCTGACGCCGACTGGAAGCTGCACAGCCAGCGGGCGCTGGGCTGGTTGCAGGTCGGCCCCGAGGAGCTGGAGCAGTGGGACGAGCAGCTGCGCCCGCTGCTCGACTACTGCTGAGTCCCTGCTCCCCTCTTACATGCTCAGGTACACGACCAGCAGGCCGTAGAGGATCAACGAGCACAGCGCCACGAACAGCAGGGCGATCGTGCGCCAGAACGCACCCAGCTTGCTGAGGCCGTAGGTGCCGCGCAACTGCGCGAACATGTGAAGCGGTGGCGCCAACATCGCCAGGAAGCCCACCAGCACGCCCAGCTCCAGCTTGCCCAGCAAAGCCAGCAGCGTCATCAGCCCCGACATGAAGCACAGCGAATAGAGCGAGAACACGGCGTGGTCGAACATCGTGAAGCGCCGGCTGAACGGGAACAGCAACCAGATGAAGGGCAGCGAGATCGGCATCAGGAGGATGGCGAACTTGGCAGCCGCGCCCTTCATCTTGTAGAGCGTCAGCTCCTTGTTCTCCAGCGCATGCTTGATCTTCTTCTCTATCGTGGATTCCGCCAGCAGCGGCACGTTGTCCTTCAGGTTCTGATGGATCTGCGCCTCGGTGGAACTGGCGGAGGCACTGGCTGAGGAACCGGGCGAAATGCTCACCGAGCCCGACAGCGGGCTGCTGGCCGAGCCGGCCATGGCGATCACCTCGGACGACTTGCGCAGGCCCTCCAGCCGCAACTCCTGCTCCGCCAGTTCCTGCTCCACATCGGCGCGCTCAGTCGAACTGGGGTCGAGCTTGGCACGGCGCTCCACCAGCTTGGCCACCTTGGCGCTGCTGGCCTCTATCTTCTCGGCCATCTTCTTCTGGGCCTTCGAGCTGGCCGCGCCAGCCCCCTTCTCGGCCTCACCGCTGCCCGTGCCATCGCTGCTGGTCAGCGAGAAGACCATGAACATCACGAAGATCATGAACAGGAACAGCGGCAGCGGCGCGACATGGCGGGCCCGCTGGCCATCGATGTAGGCGCGGGTCAGGCGGCCCGGGTTGAACGCGAGGGCCGGCAGCGTGCGCCAGGCCTTGGTGTCGAAGTGGAAGATGCCATGCAGGAACTCCTCGAACATGTGCAAGAGCGAACGATGCACATGGCCGACCTGGCCGCATTGGTGGCAGAAGCGCCCGGTCAGCGCCGTGCCGCAGTTCGCACAGGCGGCGTGTTGGGCGGCCTCGGCCTTGGAGCCCGCGCCCCCCATTTCATCGGCAATCACGGCCTCGGCGAGCACCTCGCCGGCTACTTCGATACCCATTGTCCTGAACTCCCTGTCCGCAACGGCCGGCAGTATCGTTCATCGCACAAGCAAAGGAGAACTCCTCTTTTGCCCCAGTGGCGGTCGTGCTTATCATCGCCCGCTCACTCGCCGCCCTAGCCCCTTCGTCACCCATTGATGATGCTGAAGCGCCTCGCCATCGCCTGTGCCGGACTGCTGCTTGCCGTGGGCGGCAGCGTGGCCGCCGGGTGGCTGCCGCTGCAGGCCAGGCATTGGCTGCTGCCGCTCCTGATCAGCGGCGCCGGTTTCGGCCTGCTGTGGTTCGTGCTGCAGCTGCGCCGGGCGCCGACGCCCGCCCCGCAGCAGGAGAGGCCACCGCTGTGGGTCACGACCCGCACCGGCGCCACCGCCGATTCCATCGCCAGGCTGGAGGCACTGACGCGAGACAACCAGCAGCTGCAGCAGCAACTGCTGGCCCACAGCGAGCAGCTCAAGCAGATGACCGAGGGCGTCAAGCAGCGCCGCGAGGCCCAGCAGCCGCACAAGACCGCCGTCTGAACGGCCCCAGGTCAACGGCTGCAAGCCGCACGGCGTTGGGCGCCGACGGTCACCGCAGAGTGGCCGCCATCCCCGAGGGCTACCCCATGACTTCTTGCTACCGCGCCACAGCCGACCGCCGCTTCGCCACCCGACTGTCTCCGCTGCTGACGGTCTTGCTGCTGTCCGCCTGCGCCATCCCCAGCGCCCGCATGCCGGCCCCCGCCGAGCTCGCCAACGGCGCCGAGGTGCTGGAGGTCGGCCACCGCAGCCGTGCCAGCGGCGCGCTGGTCGATGAGTCCTTCGAGGTCGGGCCCTACCAGGTGCATCACGTCAAGCGCGGCCTCAGCAGCGCACAGGGCTTCGGAATTGGCGCTCTCAGTACCGAGAGCAGCAAGCAACATTTCCGCTTCGAATTCAAGGGCCGGCAGGACTGGCGGGGCCGCTGCGAGCTGAAGGCGCGCGACACCGCCCTGCAGATCGGCAAGGTCGGCCAGCTGGAAGACAGCCGGGCCAGCCTGCAATGCAGCTGCGCGAGCAGCGATGGCAACGAGATGCAGCTCAAGCTGGAAGACAGCTGGCGCCCGCTGCGCGGCAGCATGACGCTGGGTTCGGTGAGCTACCGCATGCAGCAGGTGGCCTTCGGCCAGGGCGATGGCGGCCTGCGCTCGCCGGCCATGGGCTACCGCGTCGAAGGCGCTGACGGCCGGGCCGTCGCGGCGGTGGAGGTGCTCTACCCCGGCCGCATCTGGCAACAGCGCGATCTGCCAGCCGATCAGCGCGAACCGCAGGCCTGCCTGCTCAGCGGCCTGATGCTGTACGGCGCGCAGTAAGGCTTGGCCACCGCAAGCCGCTCAGGGCTGCAGCTTCAGCATCTGCTCCCACATCGGTTTGTAGACCGGGTTGGCAATGCCTTCGCCATGCGCTTGGCCGCCCGGTCGCACCGGCTGCGAGAGCGCGTGGATCTGCGCCACGGGCACGCCCTGGCGGCGATAGATGCGCTCCATGGTGGCGGCCTGCGGCTCGTCCACGTGGAAGGTGCCATGCCAGCGCTCGGCGGGCGTCTGGCTCGCACGCGAGTACCAGCCTGCGATATCACCACCGGCGCCATGGTCCCACCCGCCCGAGAACATCAGCACGCCGGCCACGCGACGCGTCTGCGCAATGAAGCCAGCCATGCCACCGCCCTGCGATTGGCCGGCCAGCACGATGCGCTCCCAGCGTGGCTCATCGCCGTCCAGGTACTGCGCCCACTGGCCAGCGGCATCGCTGCGAGCCAGGTGCTGCAGCAGCCGCGTGAGGCGCGGCACGATGGCCTCCTCGGGCTTGTCGGCGATGAAGCGAGTCTGCGGCTCACCCCAGACGCGCTGCTGGCGCACCCGGCCGGCGCAGCTGGGCTCGGCCCGCAAGACGGGGCCCACACAGACCTGCGAGACCGACTGCGAGTTCAGGTAGGTCAGCGAGATCAGGCGGTAGCCCTGCTGCTGCACGGTCTCGAAGAAGGGGCGCTGTCCGGGCGAGGCCCGGCCATTGGTGCCTGGCAGCCAGACCAGCAAGGGCGCCTGCGGCTTCTCGGTCGCCAGGTCGTAGACCACCAGGTGGGGCAACTCGTCGGCGGCCAGGCGCTCGTCCGTCTGGTGCGGTGTGATCAGGAGGCGCTGCTCGGCGGCCAGGGCCGGCAGCGAGGCGAGCAACAGGCTTGCTGTGCAGACGGGGAGAAGCAGGTTCTTCATTGAGGACAACTCCGGTTCAGGCAGAGGATTGAACGAACGGGCAGGCGAACGGCGCCCTGCATAGACAATGCGCCGCCATGGACAGCCACCGACTGCGCCTCACGAAGCTGCCACGCCGCTGGCGCTGGGCCCTGCTGGGCCTGGCAGCGCTCGCGCTCATGCCGCTCGCCTGGCGACTGTTCGGGCCGCGCGGCGTGGTTGTCGAGGTGGTGGGCAAGACCTGGCAACTCGAGATCGAGGTCGAGAAGCGGGTGATGGAAAGCGGCTCGGCCTGGTGCGACGAGCTGCCCCCCGACGCCCAGGTGCTGGGCCGCCGCGTGATGGACAAGGCCGTCGGCGAACGGCCGGCCGGCGCCGAGCATTGCCGCTACACCTCGCCGCAATGGCGCCGGCGCTGGGGCATACGCAACGAAGGCCAGGCGCCCACGCCGCCGAGTTGGCCGGCACCGAAGCTGGCCGAAGCCGGGCCCGATGGCCTGGGTGCCGAGCGCCTCGGCCAGCGCCAACAGCGCTACCTGCTGCAGCTGCACGACTCGACCGGGCGCGACTGGACTTGCGAGCTGCCGCTGGCGCAATGGCAGCGCGTGCCATCCGGTACGAGCCTGCGCCTGCAGGTCGACCGCTGGAGCGTGGCCAACTGCGCCACCCTGCCCGCCTTCTAGCACCTGCATCGGCGTGCTCTATTGCTGGGCCAGCCAGCGCTTGAAGTCGGCCACGAACTCGGCCTCGGTCATGCCGAAACACTGCTCGAAGGCGAGCCGGCCGCTCTGGCCCTTCTTGCCAGCCAGGCGGTAGTACTCCACCCAGGCCGGCAGAAAGCGCTCGCCGTTGATGGCCTGCAGGTACATGCTCATCAGCCCGGCCATCTGGTAGTTGCCGCGCTTCTCTTTCATCATGCGGGTCCAGCCGGAGGGCTCCACGTCGATCATCTCGGCAGGCTGCAGGTTGGTCTTGTTGCCGGTGCGCCACCAGGCCAGGTTGCGCTCACGCCAGTTGCGCAAGGCTTCCGCTTCGGCGTCGTTGATGCGCACCTGCGGCGCGAGCAGGTAGGCGATCAGGTCGGCCGTGCCCTCGCGCAGCCAGGCCGGCGGGCTGAAACCCGCGTGGCGGTTGTCCAGCTGCTTCTGCAGCTCGTGCGTCAGCTCATGCAGCGTGGTCTTCACGGCCAGGTCATAGGCCGCAGCCCGGTTCTGCCGGGGCGTGAACTTGAGGGCGATCTGCCCCCGGCTGTTCGACAGGCCACCGCTGACCTCGCCTTGCAGCTCGGCCCGTTCGGCGGGCATGCGCATGTCATCGCGCAGGATGGCTTCGTAATCGCTGACGCCGCCGCCCACATAGATGCGTGCATCACGCACCAGGCTGACCTTGAGCACGTCGTTGACCAGCCGATCGAACTGCGCGCTGGCCTGTCGCACCAGGCCCAGCCAGTCGCGCTCCACCTGCTGGGCGAATTCGTCGTAGACATAGCCGCCCATCTGCACCGAGACATGGGCCCGCTCGGGGCGCGCCACCACCTCGTCGTCCAGCGCGAGCAGCCGGCAGTTGCTGCCGCCTTGCGCTTTGCAGGCGTCCATCGCCTTGTCGACCGGTCGCTGGGTCTGCGCGCCCAGCCCCCAGCTGCCATCGCTGCTGATGGCCAGGGCGCGCGGCTTGGCGGCCTTGGTGAAGGCGGCCCAGGCTTGCTGGCGTTCGGGCGTGTCCTGGCTGGTGTCGATCTGCGCCACCGTCAAGGGCCTGTCTGGGTTGGCCCCCTGCTGGCCGGCTGGCGCACCGGCCATCAGGCCCGACAGCTCGGCGGGCTTGAGGCCGAACTGCTGCTCAAAACTTGCATTGGCATCAAAGCCCTCGCGCGCCGCTGCCTGGAGGTAGGCCTTCATGCGCGGATGGAATTCCTCGCCCAGCCGTCGCCGCAGCGCCTCGACGGCCGCCAGGCTCAGCCGCTGCTGCTGGCGCTGCAGCTGCAGTTGCTGCACGACTTCGGCAGCGCGCCGGGCATCCACGCCTTCGGGCCGATTGATCGGCGGTTCTGCAGCGTAGGCCGGCAGCTCCGGCAGCTTGAGATCGGCCATGATCTGGCGCGCCACGCTTTCGGTGAGCCCCCAACTCAGCCAGCCGGGGAGCGAGGCCGCGCGGCCTGCGGTCAGCCCGTCCACCACGCTTTGCATGCCCTGGCGCAGCGGCAGCAGCAGCGCGCGCTCGCGCAACTCGGCCTCGGCCATGCCCGCCTCCACCCGGGTGGGCGTGGCGGCCTCTGCGCCCGCAGGGAGCGGGGCCCGCGGCGTCGCCTGCAGCAGCAGGTTCAGCCGGCCGTCCAGCTTCACCCCATACTGCTGCAGGGCCAGTGACTCCAGCGCGCTCAGTGCGTCGCGGCTGCGGGGCAGCATCTGGGCTGCCACCTGCTGCGACCAGCGGTCGTCGCCGCCAGCGAACTGGACCTTGACATCGGCATGCGCCGAGAAGGCCGCCAGCACGAGAAGCGCTGGCAACAAGGGAACGATGGAAGAAGCGCCGAAGCGCCGCAGGGTGTGGTTCTTGGGTTCGCTCATGGGCGCGCAGTCTCACAGTTCAATGTGAGCGCATTGTTGCTGAGCGGCGGCGCTCAACCCGGCTTGGCGGCCTTCCAGCGCTTCAGGATCTCCGCTTCGTTCTCGGGCGTGAAAGCCATCTTCACGCGGCCCTTCTCTTCCTTCAGCTGACCCTGGTACCAGGCCAGGGTGTCGGCCACCGTCTGCTCGATGGGGCGGAAGCGCATGCCAGCGGCCACCGCGCGCTTGTTCTGCCAGGTGTGGAAGCCCTGGGTGTCGCCGTGATACGGCGCCCAGATCGGGAATTCGAGGTCCTGCTGCTTGGCCATGAACTCGCCCGGTATCCAGGTCAGCGTGCTCTGCGACTTGGTGGCCTTCTGGCAGGCGGCAATCGCGCGGCCCCAGGTCATGGCCTTCTCGGGGCCGACGGCATTGAAGCGGCCCGTGGTCCGTGTCTCGACCATCAGCACCAGCCATTCGGCCAGGTCGCGCACGTCGATCAGCTGGAAGGGATCGGTGGGCGCTCCGGGCACGGCGATCTCGCCGCCCTTGTCGAAGCGCACCGGCCAGTAGGTGAAGCGGCCGGTCGGATCGTCGGGGCCCACGATGTAGCCAGGGCGGACGATGGTGGTGCGGCCCGGCAGTGCCTTCTCGGCCGCCGCCTCGCAGGCCGCCTTCAGGCCGCCGTAGTTCTCGAAGTTCTTGCCCATCTCCTCGACCTTGGGGTCGGCGAGCACGGCGAGCGGCGCATCTTCATCGCCATTGATCGGATTCGGCTCCTTGTAGCAACTGATGCTGGAGATGTAGAGGTAGTGCTTGACGCGCGGCGCCAGCAGCTCGGCCGAGGCGCCGACCATGCGGGGGTAGTAGCCGGAGTCGTCGATCACCGCGTCCCATTCGCCGGTGGCGAGCGACTTGATGCCCTCGCCCTTCAGCGGGTCACGGTCGCCCTGGCGCTTCTCGATGTCGGGGAACAGGCCGGGCCGGGTCTTGCCGCGGTTGAACAAGGTCAGCGTGTGCCCGCGCGCCCGTGCCACCTCCACGATGGCCGGGCCGAGGAAGCCGGTGCCGCCGAGTATCAGGATGCGCTTGGGCGCGGGCGCCACGGCCATCACCGGGCCCAGCAGGCTGGCGCTGCAAAGTAGCGCGCCGGCTTGCAGGACCTCGCGGCGCGAGAAGCTTGTCTGCTTGATGCTCATGTCTGCTCCTTGATGAACTCAACCCGACCCGCAGATGCGGAAGAAGAAACCGTGGTCTCCGGACGGCGGCGAACCATGCGTCCCAGCCGCGCCGCCACCGCCACCCAGGCGCCGCTGCAGGCCAGGGCTGCCAGCGAGACCGGCACCGCCAGCGCGCTGAAGAAGGCCGGCGCCCAGACGCCGAGGAAGTCGCCGCCGCGGAACACGAAGGTGTCGATGAAGGCCTTGGATTTGTACTTCTCTTCCGGCCCGAGCGGTATGTAGAGGATCTCCCTCGCCGGTCGGTCCACCGCGTAGTGCAGGCCCCGGCGCAGCACCTGCACAAAGGCCAGCATCGCGAACGAGGGCCACAGCGCCAGCGCTCCGAGGCCGAGCGTCGTCAGCACAGGCAACACCAGCAGCACGCCGGCCACGCCGATGCTGCGCAGCAGCCGGCTGGTCAGCAGCAGCTGGGTGCTGAGCGTCAGCACGTTCACCCACAGGTCCAGCCGCGCAAAGGCCGCCGTGCGCTCGGCCGCGCTGGCGAAACTCCTGGCCACGATGTCGCCCTGGAACAAGTAGAGGAAGGTCGAGGTGATGGTGAACAGCAGCATGTACAGGCAGATCGCCTGCAGGTAGCGCGAGGCCACGATGGCCTTGAAGCCCGCCCGGAAGTCCGGCCCCGGCTCGCGCGAGCCCTGGTCCTGGGCGGACAACTGGAACAGGCCGCCCAGCCGCCTCATGCAGAACACGGCCAGTTGCAGACCCAGTGCCGCCACCAGCATCAGCCCGGCCGCCTCGAACTTCAGGCCAAGGCTGCCGCTGCTCAAGCCCTCGGTGACCGCCGCACCGACCACGGCGCCGAAGGTACCGCCCATGGAAATCATGCCGAACAGGCGCTTGCCCTGGTCCTCGCTGAACACGTCAGCCATCAGGCTCCAGAACACCGAGACCACGAAGAGATTGAAGATGCTCAGCCAGACATAGAACACATAGCCGAGCAGGCTGCCGCCATGCTCGGGCAGCAGGTGAAACAGCACGGCGAAGAGCAGCAGATTGGCGGCAAAGAAATGCGCCACCAGCGGAATGAAGCGGCGCCGCTGCAGGCGCGAGACCAGGGCTGCGTAGAGCGGATTGGCCACCAGCATCACCAGCATCGTGCCCGTCATCAGCCAGGGCAGCTTGTCGGCGCCCCGCGCGATGCCCATGGCCTCGCGCACCGGCCGCAGCAGGTACAGCGCCATCAGCAGGAAGAAGAAATAGGCGGCCGCCCACCCCAGCGCGCGGCCCTCACCGGGGCGCAGCAAGATCAG
The DNA here is from genome assembly GCF_030014915.1 of Pelomonas sp. V22. Lineage (GTDB taxonomy): Bacteria > Pseudomonadota > Gammaproteobacteria > Burkholderiales > Burkholderiaceae_C > JAUASW01. The sequence continues at coordinate 74,687 of NZ_JAGIXS010000003.1, read as the reverse complement.
CCTCTGAAGCCGGGTCGTCGTCGTCATGCCTGCCGTCATCCCAACCGCCTTGTTTGCAGCGATTGGAGCCTGGTGGCGAGAGGCTGCGGTTAGTCACGGCGGGTAAACCCGTTGCCAGGGTCAGAAAGGCAAAAGCCCCGGCACCTCACAGTGCCGGGGCTTTTCACTGCAGATATCGAGCGAACTACTTCACTTCCGCTGCGGCGGCACGTCCGTGCAGCTGCCGTGCGCGATCTCCGCGGCCATGCCGATGGATTCACCCAGGGTCGGATGCGGATGGATGGTCTTGCCGATGTCCACCGCGTCTGCGCCCATCTCGATGGCCAGGGCGATCTCGCCGATCATGTCGCCGGCGTGGGTGCCGACGATGCCGCCGCCAAGGATCTTGCCGTGGCCATGGGCCTCGGGGCTGTCATCGAACAGGAGCTTGGTATAGCCCTCGTCACGCCCGTTGGCGATGGCGCGGCCCGAGGCGGTCCAGGGGAACAGGCCCTTCTTGACCTTGATGCCTTGGGCCTTGGCCTGGTCTTCGGTGAGGCCGACCCAGGCCACTTCGGGGTCCGTGTAGGCCACCGACGGAATGACCCGCGCGTCGAACTGCGAGCGCGCCAGCTTCTCATCGCCGAGCAGCTCGCCGGCAATCACTTCCGCCGCCACGTGCCCCTCATGCACCGCCTTGTGCGCCAGCATGGGCTGGCCCACCACGTCGCCGATGGCGAAGATGTTGGGCACGTTGGTGCGCATCTGCACATCGACGTTGATGAAGCCACGGTCGGTCACCGCCACGCCGGCCTTGTCGGCCGCGATCTTCTTGCCATTGGGCGTGCGGCCCACGGCTTGCAGCACCAGGTCGTAGACGCCTTCGCTCTTCACGCCTTCCAGGGATTCGAACTGCACCTTGATGCCTTCGGGCGTGGCTTCGGCACCCACCGTCTTGGTCTTCAACATGATGTTGTCGAAGCGGTGGGCGTTCATCTTCTGCCAGACCTTCACCAGGTCACGGTCCGCGCCCTGCATCAGGCCGTCGAGCATCTCGACCACGTCGAGACGCGCGCCGAGCGTGGAGTACACCGTGCCCATTTCGAGGCCGATGATGCCGCCGCCGATGATCAGCATCTTCTTGGGCGTGCCAGCCAGAGCCAGCGCGCCGGTCGAGTCGACGATGCGATCGTCGTTCGGCAGGAAGGGCAGGCGCACCGCCGCCGAGCCGGCCGCGATGATGGCCTTCTTGAAGCGCACGGTCTTGCTGGTGCCGGTCTTCTCTTGCGCCGTGCCGGTGGTTTCTTCCACCTGCAAATGCTGCGGGTCGAGGAAAGTGCCGTAGCCACGCACGACGGTGACCTTGCGCATCTTGGCCATGGCGTTCAGGCCACCGGTCAGCTTGCCGATGACCTTTTCCTTGTGGCCGCGCAGCTTGTCGACGTTGACCGTCGGGGCGCCGAAGTCCACGCCCAGGTCGGCCATGTGCGAGACCTCGTCCATCACGGCTGCCACATGCAGCAGGGCCTTGGACGGGATGCAACCCACGTTCAGGCAGACACCGCCCAGCGTGGCGTAGCGCTCGACCAGCACGACCTTGAGGCCAAGGTCGGCCGCGCGGAACGCAGCGGAGTAACCGCCGGGGCCGCCGCCGAGCACGACGACGTCGCACTCCAGATCGGCACCGCCGCTGTGCGTGGAAGCCGTTGGTGCCACCACGGGAGCCGCCGCAGGTGCGGCGGCCGGTGCCGCGACCGGTGCCGGCGCAGCCGCCGCTGCATCCGCGCTTTCCAGCATCAGCAGCACGGAGCCTTCGCTGACCTTGTCGCCGAGCTTGACCTTCAGCTCCTTGACCACGCCGGCCGCAGAACTCGGGATCTCCATCGAGGCCTTGTCGCTCTCGACGGTCACGAGACTCTGCTCGGCCTTCACCGTATCGCCTGGCTTCACCAGCAGCTCGATCACGGCCACATCGGTCACGTCGCCGATGTCGGGAACCTTCACTTCGATCAGTGCCATTGCATGCTCCCGATCAAAGCGCGATGCGGCGGAAGTCCGCCAGCAGCGATGCGAAGTAGACATTGAAGCGAGCGGCAGCAGCGCCGTCGATCACGCGGTGGTCCCAGCTCAGGCTCAAGGGCAGGATCAGGCGCGGCACAAAGGCCTTGCCGTCCCACACCGGCTCCATCGAGCTCTTGCAGACGCCCATGATGGCCACTTCCGGCGCATTGATGATGGGCGTGAAGTACTTGCCGCCGATGCCGCCCAGCGACGAGATCGAGAAGCAGCCGCCGCTCATGTCGGCCGGGCCCAGCTTGCCGTCGCGCGCCTTCTTGGCGAGGTCGCTCATTTCCTGGCTGATCTGGAAGATGCCCTTCTGGTCGGCGTTCTTGATCACCGGCACGACGAGGCCGTTGGGCGTGTCCGCCGCGAAGCCGATGTTGTAGTAGCTCTTCAGCACCAGCTTCTGGGCATCGCCCTCGCCTTCGAGGCTCGAGTTGAACTCGGGGAACTTCTTCAGCGCAGCCACGGCCGCCTTGATCATGAAGGCCAACATCGTGACCTTGATGCCGGCCTTCTCGTTTTCCTTGTTCAGGGCCACGCGGAAGGCTTCGAGCTCGGTGATGTCCGCGTCGTCGTGGTTGGTGACGTGGGGGATGACCACCCAGTTGCGATGCAGGTTCGCGCCACTGATCTTCTTGATGCGCGAGAGTTCCTTGCGCTCGATGGCGCCGAACTTCTCGAAGTCCACCTTGGGCCAGGGCAGCAGGCCGGAGATGCCACCGCCGGCGGCTGCGGCCGGAGAGGCAGCCTTCTGGGCGACCGTCTGCACGGCGCCGGCCATCACGGCCTTGACGAAGCCCTGGATGTCGGCCTCGACGATGCGGCCCTTGGGACCCGAGCCCTTGACCTCGACCAGCGGCACACCCAGCTCGCGAGCCAGCTTGCGGATGCTGGGCGAGGCGTGGGGCAGCGCGCCCTTGGCGGCGGTCGGATCATGCGCAGGCACGGCAGCAGCCGGTGCGGCGACGGGCGCAGCGACCGGTGCAGCAACAACGGCCGCACTCGGTGCCGCAACAGCAGCAGCCGCTTGTGCGGGCACCGGAGCAGCCGCGGCGCCCTGTACTTCCAGCACGGCCAGCACCGAGCCCTTGGCAACCTTGTCGCCGAGCTTGACCTTGAGTTCCTTGATCACACCGGCATGCGAGCTGGGGATCTCCATCGAGGCCTTGTCGCTCTCGACGGTGATGAGGCTCTGCTCGACCTTCACGGTGTCGCCAGCCTTGACCATCACTTCGATGACCGCGACTTCATCGAAGTCACCGATGTCGGGCACCACCACCTCGACCAGCGAGGGGCCGGCGCTCGCCACAGGCGCGGCAGGCGGCGGAGGCGGCGTGGGGCCATCCGGCGGCGGGGCCACCGGGCCGGCCACAGGCTGCGGCGCAGCAGCCGTGGCCACACCTTCGGCTTCCAGCACCAGCAGCAGGCTGCCTTCGCTGACCTTGTCGCCGAGCGCAACCTTGATTTCCTTGACCACGCCAGCGGCGCTGCTCGGAATTTCCATCGAGGCCTTGTCGCTCTCCACCGTCACCAGGCTCTGCTCGAGCTTGACCGTGTCGCCGACCTTGACCATCAACTCGATCACCGCGACGTCGCTGACGTCGCCGATGTCGGGAACCTTGACTTCAACCAATGCCATGTTCTTGTCTCCGTGGGCCGCGCGATCAGGCGTACAGGGGGTTGATCTTGTTGGCGTTGATGCCGTACTTGACGATGGCTTCCGCGACCTTGGCGGCCGGCAGCTTGCCTTCGTCGGCCAGCGACTTCAGCGCCGCCACGACGATGTAGTGGCGGTTGATCTCGAAGTGCTCGCGCAGCTTGGAGCGGAAGTCCGAGCGGCCGTAGCCGTCGGTGCCCAGCACCTTGTACGAACGGCCGGCCGGGATGAAGGCGCGGATCTGCTCGGCGTAGTTCTTCATGTAGTCGGTCGAGGCGATCACCGGGCCGCTGGTCTTGCTGAGCTGCTGCGTCACGAAGGGCACGCAGGCCAGTTCGGTCGGGTGCAGGAGGTTCCAGCGCTCGGCGTTCTGGCCATCGCGGGCCAGCTCGTTGAAGCTCGGGCAGCTCCACACGTTCGCGCCGATGCCCCAATCCTGTTCCAGCAGCAGCTTGGCGGCCTGGCTCTCGCGCAGGATGGTGCCGGAGCCCAGCAGGTTGACCTGCACTTGCGCCGGTGCCGCTTCCTCGAGCAGATACATGCCCTTGAGGATCTGCTCTTCCGTGCCCTGCTTCAGGCCCGGCATTGCATAGTTCTCGTTCAGGAGCGTCAGGTAGAAGTAGACGTTCTCCTGGTTCTCGACCATGCGCTTCAAGCCGCTGTGCATGATGACGGCGACTTCGTGCGCAAAGCTCGGGTCGTAGGAGATGCAGTTGGGGATGGTGCCGGCCAGGATGTGGCTGTGGCCGTCTTCATGCTGCAGGCCTTCGCCGTTCAGCGTGGTGCGGCCCGAGGTGCCGCCGAGCAGGAAGCCGCGCGCCTGCATGTCGCCCGCCGCCCAGGCCAGGTCGCCGATGCGTTGGAAGCCGAACATCGAGTAGTAGACATAGAACGGGATCATCACGCGGTTGTTCGTCGAGTACGACGTGGCCGCAGCGATCCAGCTGGCCATGCCGCCCGCTTCGTTGATGCCTTCCTGCAGGATCTGGCCGGCCTTGTCCTCGCGGTAGTACATCACCTGGTCCTTGTCGACCGGGGTGTAGAGCTGACCCTTGGGGTTGTAGATGCCGATCTGGCGGAACAGGCCTTCCATGCCGAAGGTGCGGGCCTCGTCCACGAGGATGGGCACGACGCGCGGGCCGAGGTCCTTGTCGCGCAGCAGTTGCGTCAGGAAGCGGACATAGGCCTGCGTGGTCGAGATCTCGCGGCCTTCGGCGGTGGGCTCGAGCACGGCCTTGAAGGTGTCCAGCGGCGGCACGGTGAAGCTCTCGTCGGCCTTGACGCGGCGCTGCGGCAGGTAGCCGCCGAGGGCCTTGCGGCGCTCGTGCAGGTAGCGCATTTCCGGCGTGTCGTCGGCCGGCTTGTAGTACGGCAGCTTGGGCAGCTCGCTGTCCGGGATGGGGATGCCGAAACGGTCGCGGATGTACTTGATGTCCTCGTCGGTCAGCTTCTTGGTCTGGTGGACGGTGTTCTTGCCTTCACCGGCCTTGCCCATGCCATAGCCCTTGACGGTCTTGACGAGCAACAGCGTCGGTTGGCCCGAGGTGTTGTTGTGGGCCGCGTGGAAGGCCGCGAACACCTTCTCCGGCTGGTGGCCGCCACGGCGCAGTTCGAAGATCTCTTCGTCGCTCATGTGCTCCACGAGCTTGGCGGTCTCGGGATACTTGCCGAAGAAATGCTTGCGGACGTAGGCGCCGTCGTTGGCCTTCATGGCCTGGTAGTCGCCGTCCACGGTTTCCATCATCAGCTGCTTGAGCTTGCCGCTCTTGTCGCGCGCCAGCAGCTCGTCCCAGCCCTTGCCCCAGATCAGCTTGATGACCTTCCAGCCGCTGCCGCGGAACTCGCCTTCCAGCTCCTGGATGATCTTGCCGTTGCCGCGCACCGGGCCATCGAGGCGCTGCAGGTTGCAGTTGACGATGAAGACCAGGTTGTCCAGGCCTTCGCGTGCCGCGAGGCCGATGGCACCCAGCGATTCCGGTTCGTCCATCTCGCCGTCGCCCATGAAGGCCCAGACCTTGCGGTTCGAGGTGTCGGCAATGCCACGGGCATGCAGGTACTTGAGGAAGCGGGCCTGGTAGATCGCCATCAAGGGGCCGAGGCCCATCGAGACGGTCGGGAACTGCCAGAACTCGGGCATCAGCTTGGGATGCGGGTAGCTGGACAGGCCCTTGCCGTCGACTTCCTGGCGGAAGCTGTCCAGGTGCTCCTCGGTCAGCCGGCCTTCGAGGAAGGCGCGGGCATAGATGCCGGGCGAGCTGTGGCCCTGGATGTAGAGCAGGTCGCCGCCATGGCCTTCGCTCTCCGCATGCCAGAAGTGGTTGAAGCCGGCGCCGAGCATCGAGGCCAGCGACGCGAAGGAGCCGATGTGGCCGCCCAGGTCGCCGCCGTCAGCCGGGTTCAGGCGGTTGGCGCGAACGACCATGGCCATGGCGTTCCAGCGCATGTAGGCGCGCAGGCGCTTCTCGATCTCGATGTTGCCGGGGCAACGCACCTCCTGGTCGGCCGGGATGGTGTTCACATAGGGCGTGGTGGCCGAGAAGGGCACGTCGATGCCCGCCTGGCGGGCATGATCGATCAGCTGGTTGAGCAGGAAATGGGCGCGCTCGCCACCTTCCTCGCCAATGACGGCGGACAGGGCATCCAGCCATTCACGGGTCTCGAGGGCGTCGGTGTCATTGGCGGCTGCGCCTGGCAGGGACTGGGGCTGCGCGGACATGCTGTCTCCTTGTCTTGTGTGCGTCTTTAGAGCGAGGACTCGAAAAGCTCGGGCGCGAGTTTCCCACAAGTCGTTTTCATTTCCAAATCGCGCAATAACGTTTCATATTGCGATATTTCCATGGTTTGCCCGCCCGGGAGGCCTGCAGATCGCACCCCGATAATTCGGCCATGCCCCTTGACCTCAAGAGCGTGACCTCACGCTTGCTGACCCCCACCCAACGCCGGCTGGCCGGCTGGTGGCGCCGCCAATCCCCGTCGCGCCAGGACCGTTTTGCCACCCTGGGCCCGCTGATCTCGGTGCTCCTGTTCCTGGCCGCCATCATTGCGGCCTTCTGGTACCTGCGGAACGAAGAAATCGAGCGCGAGACCGAGGCCGTCAAGCGCGACACCGAGATCGCCCAGCAGCAGCTGCGCCTGCGGCTCTCCGAGAACCAGCAGCAGCTGACCCAGATCGCCCGGGACATCGTCAACCGCGGCATCGACACCGCCGAGTTCCGCTCGCAGGCCAGCAGCTTTGCCCGCGACCGCTACGAGCTGACCCAGATCACCTGGCTCAACACTAGGCGCGAGCGGCGCGCCAGCGTCAGCGGCGCCGGTTTCCAGACCGACAGCCAGTCCGGCGACGGCGGCCCCGATCCCTCGCTGCCGGCCGTGGGCCCGAACGGCCAGCCCAATGCGGCCGAGCTGGCGTTCCAGGTGGCCAAGGAGAAGCGCAGCCCGCATTACTCCATGCCCTTCAGCGACGCCAACAGCACGGCCGTCTTCCAGCTCCATGTGCCGGTGCTGGACCGCAACAACTTCCATGGCGTGCTGGTGGCCGAGTACTCGATCGAGTCCCTGCTGCGCCACTACGTGCCCAGCGAGGTCAACAACCGCCATGCGGTGGCCGTGATCGACTCGCTGGACCAGGTGCTGTTCAGCACCGTCACCCAGATGCCGGGCCAGCGCTTCCAGCGCGCCCCCATCTTCCACGAGGTGCCGCTGCCCTCGAACAACGGCCTGACCCTGCGCGGCCAGGGCTACCGCACCTCCATCGGCCTGATCTCCAACACCTTGTTCTGGATGGTGGTGGCGCTGTCGGTGCTGACGGTCTGGATGCTGCTCGGCACCTGGAAGCACATGCGGCGGCGCATGCACATCCAGAGCGCGCTGATCAACGAGACCAACTTCCGCCGGGCCATGGAGAACTCCATGCTCACCGGCATGCGCGCCATGGACATGGATTCGCGCATCTCATACGTAAACCCGGCCTTCTGCGCAATGACCGGCTTCTCCGAGGCCGAGCTGATCGGGCGCAAGCCGCCCTTCCCCTACTGGCCGCCGGACCGCTACGAAGAGAACGCGCGGCTCCTGCAGCAGGAGATCCAGGGCCGCAGCCCGGCCGGCGGCGCCGAAGTGAAGGTGATGCGCAAGGACGGCACCATCTTCGACGCCCGCATGTATGTGAGCCCCCTGATCGACCCCAAGGGCAAGCAGACCGGCTGGATGACCTCGATGACCAACATCACCGAGGCCAAGCGCGTGCGCGACCAGCTCAGCGCCTCGCACGAACGCTTCACCACGGTGCTGGAGGGGCTGGATGCGGCGGTGTCGGTGCTCTCGGTGCAGCAGAGCGAGTTGCTGTTCGCCAACCGCAGCTACCGGCTCTGGTTCGGCGCCGACCCCAGCGGCCATGCCCTGCTCGCCGGCAGCCAGGTGGCCGCCGACCCGGACGAGGCCGTGGATGATTACGGCGGGCTGCCGGCCGAACACCTGACCGAGATCGGTTCCGACCCCCGCGAGGTCTTCGTCGAATCGCTGCAGATGTGGTTCGACGTCCGCGCCCGCTACCTGCAATGGACCGACGGCCGCCTCGCCCAGATGCTGATCGCCACCGACATCACGGCCCGCCGCCATGCCGAGGAACAGCAGGCCCTGGCCGCCGCCAAGTCCCAGGTCACCAGCCGCTTGATGACCATGGGCGAGATGGCCTCCAGCGTGGCGCACGAGCTGAACCAGCCGCTGACGGCCATCACCAACTACTGCAATGGCATGGTCTCGCGGGTGCGCGACGACAACATCCGCAAAGAGGATTTGCTGACGGCGCTGGAGAAGACCGCCAAGCAGGCCCAGCGCGCCGGCCAGATCATTCACCGCATCCGCAACTTCGTGAAACGCAGCGAGCCGCAACGCCAGCTCTCCAGCGCCACCGAAATCGTCGAGGACGCGGTGGAACTCGCCGGCATCGAGCTGCGCCGACGCAATGTCGCGATCCATTCGTATGTCGCACAGCGCTTGCCGCAGCTGCTGGTCGACCCCATCCTGATCGAACAGGTCTTGATGAACCTGCTGAAAAACGCGGCTGAAGCCATCGACAACGCCGGCCTGCCGACGTCCCGGCGCCACATCGAGCTGCGTGTGGTGCCCAAACACACCCCGGAATTAGGGGGGCACGTCGAGTTCTCGGTGACCGACATGGGGCCGGGTCTGCCGGACGAAGTCATAGAGCGGATGTACGAGGCTTTCTTCTCCACCAAGTCCGATGGCATGGGGATTGGCTTAGGGTTATGCCGGTCTATCGTCGAGTCCCACCAGGGCCGGATCCGTGCTGAGAACCTCTACAATGGCGCGGCTATTGTGGGGTGCCGGTTCGCCTTCACCATCCCGGTAGACATCCCCCGCCCCGAGCCCTCGGGCACTGCGTTGAACACTGCTGCTACACCATGAGCTTGATTCCGAAGAAGGGCAACGTCTACGTTGTCGACGATGACGAGGCCGTGCGCGATTCGCTGCAATGGCTGCTGGAGGGCAAGGACTACCGGGTCAAGTGCTTTGACTCGGCCGAATCCTTTCTGAGCCGCTACGACCCCCGCGAGGTCGCCTGCCTGATCGCCGACATCCGCATGGATGGCATGAGCGGCCTGGAACTGCAGGACCGCCTGCTCGAGCGCCGCAGCCCGCTGCCGGTGGTCTTCATCACCGGCCACGGCGACGTGCCGATGGCGGTGCAGACCATGAAGAAGGGAGCGATGGACTTCATCGAGAAACCTTTCAAGGAAGACGAGCTGCTGGCCCTCGTGGAGCGCATGCTCGACCAGGCCCGCGACGCCTTCTCCAGCCACCAGGAAGCCGCCAGCCGCGACGCCCTGCTCTCGCGCCTCACCACGCGTGAAGCCCAGGTGCTGGAGCGCATCGTCGCCGGCCGCCTGAACAAGCAGATCGCCGACGACCTCGGCATCTCGATCAAGACGGTGGAGGCGCACCGCGCCAACATCATGGAAAAGCTCAACGCCAACACCGTGGCCGATCTGCTCAAGATCGCGCTCGGCGCGCCGGCCAAGGCTTGATTCCACGTTTACCCTCAAAGGCCGCTGTCTGACAGCGGCCTTTTGCATTCCAAGGAGTTCCTCATGACCGCCCAGCTGATCGACGGCAACGCCCTCTCCAAACAAGTCCGCGCCGAAGTCGCCCTGCGCGCCGCCGCTCTCACCGCCAAGGGCGTCAAGCCCGGCCTCGCTGTCGTCCTGGTCGGCGACAACCCCGCCAGCCAGGTCTATGTGCGCAACAAGGTCAAGGCCTGCGAAGACGCCGGCCTGCACTCGGTGCTGGAGAAGTACGAAGCCACGATGAGCGAGGCCGAGCTGCTGGCCCGCGTCGATGCGCTCAACAACGACCCCAGCATCCACGGCATCCTCGTTCAGCTGCCGCTGCCCAAACACATCGACGACCACAAGGTCATCGAGGCGATCTCGCCGGCCAAGGATGTGGATGGCTTCGCTGTCGAAAGCGCTGGCGCACTGATGGTGGGCGAACCCGGCTTCAAGGCCTGCACGCCCTATGGCTGCATGAAGATGCTGGAGAGCATCGGCATGAAGGACCTGAAGGGCAAGCATGCCGTCGTGATCGGCCGCTCCAACATCGTCGGCAAGCCCATGGCCATGATGCTGCTGCAGGCCAATGCCACGGTCACCGTCTGCCACAGTGGCACGGCCGACCTCGGCGCGATAACGCGCCAGGCCGATGTGGTCGTGGCCGCCGTGGGCAAGCGCAATGTGCTGACCGCCGATATGGTCAAGCCCGGCGCCGTGGTCATCGACGTGGGCATGAACCGCAACGACGAAGGCAAGCTCTGCGGCGACGTCGATTTCGATGGTGTGAAGGAAGTGGCCGGCTGGATCACCCCGGTGCCGGGTGGGGTCGGGCCCATGACCATCACCATGCTCTTGGTCAACACGCTAGAGTCAGCTGAACGAGTTGCCGCTGCCGCCTGAATCGATGACCAATCCCCTGCTTTCCACCGACGCCCTGCCCCATTTCGCGCAGATCAAGCCCGAACACATCCAGCCGGCCATTGCCAAGCTGCTGGAAGATGCCAAGGCCGCGCTGATCGTCGCCACTGATGAAGAAACACCGGCCGACTTCGACACGCTGGCCCGCGTCTTGAGCGTGGCCACCGAGCGCCTGTCAACGTCCTGGGGCGCGGTCAGCCACCTCAATGCCGTCGCAAACACGCCAGAGCTGCGCGAGGCCTACAACGGCATGCTGCCGGCCGTCACCGAGTTCTACACCGAGCTGGGCGCCGACGAGAAGCTGTACGCCAAGTACAAGGCCATCAATGCCCAGGCCGCGAGCCTGAGCGCGCCGCGCCAGCAGGCCTTGAAGCTGTGGATACGCGACTTCGTGCTGTCCGGTGCCGAGCTGCAGGGCGCAGATCGCGAGCGCTTCGCCGCCATCCAGGAGCGCAGCGCCGAACTGGGCCAGAAATTCTCCGAGCATGTGCTCGACGCGACCGACGCCTACGCCTACTACGCAACGGCCGACGAATTGAAGGGCGTGCCGGCCGACGTGGTCAGCGCAGCCCGTGCGGCCGCCGAAGCTGAAGGCAAGCAAGGGCACAAGATCACGCTGCACTTCCCCAGCTACATGCCGGTGATGCAGTACGCCGACGACCGCGCACTGCGCGAGCGCATCTACCGCGCCTACTCGACCCGCGCCAGCGAACTCGGCGCCAATCCGGCGCTCGACAACGGCCCCTTGATGCAGGAAATGCTGATGCTGCGCCAGGAAGAGGCGCAGCTGCTCGGCTACCCGAACTTCGCCGCCGTCTCGCTCGTGCCCAAGATGGCCGAGTCGCCCGCCCAGGTGCTGGACTTCCTGCGCGACCTGGCGCGCCGCGCCCGGCCCTATGCCGAGAAGGACCTGGCCGAACTGCGCGAGTTCGCCGCCAAGGAGCTGGGCCTCGCCGACCCGCAGGTCTGGGACAACGCCTATGTCTCCGAGAAGCTGAAGGAGGCCCGCTATGCCTTCAGCGACCAGGAAGTGCGCCAGTACCTGACCGTGCCCAAGGTGCTGGCCGGCCTGTTCGACATCATCGAGCGCCTGTTCGACGTCAAGATCGTCGAAGCAGAGGCCGAGGTCTGGCACGAATCGGTCAAGTTCTTCCGTCTCGAAGGTGGCGGCGCGCTCGTCGGCCAGTTCTACCTCGATCTGTACGCGCGCACCGGCAAGCGCCCTGGCGCCTGGATGGACGAAGTGCGCAGCCGCTGGGCCCGGCCCGACGGCTCGCAGCAGACGCCGGTCGCTCAGCTCGTGTGCAACTTCTCATCACCGGTGGACGGAAAGCCAGCGCTGCTGACGCACGACGACGTCACCACCCTCTTCCACGAGTTCGGCCATGGCCTGCATCACCTGCTGACGCAAGTCGATGAACTGGGCGTCTCCGGCATCTCCGGCGTCGAGTGGGATGCCGTGGAGCTGCCCAGCCAGTTCATGGAGAACTTCTGCTGGGAATGGGAGGTGCTGCAGCAGCTCTCCAGCCACGTCGATACCGGGGAGCCGCTGCCCCGCGCGCTGTTCGACAAGATGACGGCGGCCAAGAACTTCCAGAGCGGCCTGCAGACGCTGCGCCAGATCGAGTTCTCGCTGTTCGACATGCGCCTGCATGCGGAACCCGGCTCGGAAGCTGCCGTGCAATCGCTGCTCAACGAAGTCCGCGCCGAAGTCAGCGTCATCGTGCCGCCGGAGTTCAATCGCTTCCAGCACAGCTTCTCGCACATCTTCGCGGGCGGTTATTCGGCCGGCTACTACAGCTACAAATGGGCCGAGGTGCTGAGCGCCGATGCCTGGAGCGCCTTCGAAGATGAAGGCGTGTTCAACCCGGCCACCGGCAAGCGCTACCTGCAGAGCATCCTCGAGATGGGCGGCTCGCGCGAGGCGCTGGAGAACTTCAAGGCCTTCCGCGGCCGCGAGCCCAGCATCGACGCGCTGCTGCGCCATCAAGGCATGGCCTGAGCGAACGCCGCGCCTGAGCTGTCACCAGCGTTCCGCCTCCGGCGGCGGCACGACCCAGCTGTGTTTGCGGTTCTCGTAGACCGAGACGCCCGGCGCCGGGAATCCGGGGTCGGCAAAGGCGCCGACAGGAATGGCCAGGAACTCCGGCATCGCGTCCATTTCGTAATAGACGGTGGCTCCGCAGGTCGGGCAGAAGTGGAAGCGCGCCGTCGTGCCGCCATCGCCGGTCAGCGCGAACACGGCCGAGCTCCCGGCCACGCGTACCTTCTCGCGAGGAAAACGCGCCTGTTCGGCGAACGGCCCGCCGGTGCGGCGCTGGCAGTTCAGACAGTGGCAGATGGAGATGCGGACGGGGTCACCGTCGACCTCGGCCGTGAGCTGGCCGCAGCTGCAGGATGCGAGACGTTGGGTCATGGGCGGGAATCTAGCTTGATTCGGCAGGCTTGCTGATCCAGCGCTCGGCCTCGCTCTCGGGCAAGGCCTTGGCAAACAGCCAGCCTTGGCCCACTTGCACGCCGAGCTCGGCCAGTTGCGCCGCTTGCGCCTCGTCTTCCACGCCTTCGGCCAGCGTCTGCTTGCCCAGCGCGTTGGCCAGGCCGACGATGGTGCGAACGATCTCCACCGCCTCGCGGCCGGCTTCCAGCCGCATCACGAAGCTGCGGTCGATCTTCAAGGTGTCGAACGGGAAGCGGTGCAAATAGGCCAGCGATGAATAGCCGGTGCCGAAGTCGTCGATCGAGAGCTTGAAGCCGAGGCTGGCCAGCTCACGCAAGACCTCGGCGCTGCGCGTGGGGTTGGCCATGGCCATGCTCTCGGTCACTTCAAGCTTGAGCTGGCGGGGCGGCACGTCGCCCAGTGCTTTCAGCGCCGCATGGGCATCGGCGAGCAGTTCCTGGTCGCGCTCCAGCTGAACGCCGGAGACGTTGACCGCAATCTCGCCCGTGAAACCGAGCGGCTGCCAGCGCCGCAGCTGGGCGGCCGCTTCCATCAGCGTCCAGCGGCCGATCTCGGCGATCTGGCCGCTGGCCTCGGCCACCGGAATGAAGTCGCCCGGCATCACCAGGCCGCGCTGCGGATGGTGCCAGCGGATCAGCGCCTCGAAACCCAGCAGCTGCCGGTCCGACAAGCGGATGAAGGGTTGGTAGAACAGCCTGAACTGGCCGCGCTCAGCCAGGGCCACATCGATCTGCTCGCGCATCCAGCGTCGCGAGCGTTCCACCAGTTGCTCGGCCGGGTCGTAGCAATGGCGGCTGCCGGGGCCCTGCATCTTGGCGCGGGCCAGGGCGCCCTCGGCCGCAGCGATGAGCTCGTCGGCCGTGGCCGGGCCTTCGGCGGCCTGGGCCCAGCCTACGCAGGCGGTCAGCTTCTGCTGGCCGCCTTCCGGCAAGGCATAGAGCTGCTCGAAGCGGTCCAGCACCCAGGCGACCAGGCCGCCGTTGTCCCCATGGCGGGCGCGAAAGACGATGCCGAATTCATCGGGCCCCAGGCGCCCGGTCATCAAGACCTGTCCCTCGCGCTGGCGCAGGCGCTGAGCGGTCTCGACCAGCACCGCATCGCCGGCCGCCAGGCCTTGTGCCTCGTTGAATGCACGGAATTCATCGAGGCCGAGCAGCACCAGGCCGGCATCGCCCTCGGCCATTGCTGCCTCCAGCTGCACGCGGAACAGCGCGCGGTTGGGCAGACCGGTCAGACGGTCATGCAGGGCATCGTGGCTGATCTGCTGCTGCAGCCGGTGCAGCTCCGACACATCGGTCAGCGAGCCCGCCATGCGCACCGCCCGGCCCTGCTCGCGCGTGGCCATGCCACGGGCGAGCAGCCAGCGATGCTGGCCGCCCTGCTCGAACTCCAGCAGGTGGTGCAGCTGGCGGCTGCGGCCCTGCAGGTGCTCGTCCAACTCGCGCTCGAAGGCGGCGCCGGCGGCCGGCGTGAGTGGCCGGGTCCAGGCCTTGATGTCGGCGGCCTCGGCCGCATCCAGGCCCATCAGGGCGAGCCAGCGCGGCGAGTAGTGCACGGTGCCGGCCTCGAGGTCCCAGTCCCAAAGGCCGTCGTTCGCACCCTCGGCGGCGAGTGCATAGCGCTGCTCGCTCTCACGCAGGGCCAGCAGCGCGGCCTGACGGCGCTGGTGCTCGTCGGCCGCGCGAAGCGCCAGCGCGCCCAGCACGGCGAGGCCGGCGGCCAGCACCGGGAAGGCGGGCGCGATGAATTCATGCTGCAGCTCGAAGCGGCGCTGCAGCAGCAGGAGCAGGACCACCGCTACCAGGAGCAGCGCCGGCAAGGCCACGCGCATCCGCCAGCGCGACAGCAGGCCGATGACCAGCAGTGGCAGCACCAGCATCAGCGCGATCTCGGCCGGCGCTGCCCAATCGGGCCGGCGCAACACCCGCTCACCAATCAGGTTATCAATGGCCGTGGCCAGGCGCTCGACGCCGGGGAGACCGGAATCGAAGGGCGTAGGAAAGGCATCGCCGCTGCCCAGGGCCGTCGTGCCGATCAGCACGATGCGGTCCTTCAAGCGCGCATCCGGCACGCCGCCCTTCAGCAGCTGGGCGAACGAGAGGCGCTCGAACGTGCCGCCTGGGCCGTAGTAGTTCAGCCATTGGCGCGACAGCGCGTCCAGCGGCACCCGCAGCGTGCCGGCCGCCGCCTCCTGGCCCGGCCGCAGCCAGGCCTGCTGCCAGTCCGCGCCACGCAGCTGAGCCGCCACGCGCAGCGCCAGCGTGGGATAGA
Organism: Pelomonas sp. V22; assembly: GCF_030014915.1. Lineage (GTDB taxonomy): Bacteria > Pseudomonadota > Gammaproteobacteria > Burkholderiales > Burkholderiaceae_C > JAUASW01. Next base: position 59,272 of record NZ_JAGIXS010000003.1, on the reverse strand, counting down.
CCTCGCCGCCGAGGCTCAGCGCCGGCAGGTCGTAGCGCAACGCGCCGTCGCTGCTGCGCTGCGCGCCCACATTGCCGAGGCCCAGCGCGGCATCGGCAAACTGCGGCAGTGGCGCCAGCAGGCGGCGGGCCCGCAGCGGCGTGGCGGCCTTGGCCATGTCGCCCTCGATCTTGGGCCAGGCGCTGTCCAGCACGGCGCGAGAGTTGCTGCCGTCGGGGCCCGGCTCCTCGCCGATTGCATAAGGCAGCAGCACACGGCCCGAGCGCTTGATCGAGGCGGCCAGGGCCGCATCGACCGCCGGCTCGCCGGCATCGAGCAGCAGCATGTCCAGCGCCACCAGGCGCGCACCCGCCTTGCTCAGGCGGTCCAATGCCATGCCCAGCGCACGACGGTCGGGCATGCCACCGCGCATGGCGCTGGCCTCGTCTATCGTGACGATGAGGATGGGCAGACGCGGCTGCATGGGCCCGCGCCACTGCATCTGCGCATCAAGACTCAGGCTGTCAACACGCTCCAGCAGGCTGATGTGGGCACGCTGCCACCAGCCCAGCAAGGCCAGGGCCGAGGCGATCAGGGCGACGAGCCAGTAGCCCAGGCGCGTGCTCATTTCGTGAGCCGATTCAGACGCCGGCCAGGCGGCTTTGCAGGTCCAGCACCCTCTGGTCCGACCAGCGCTTGGAAGCCTCGCAGCCGGAGGCCGAGCATTGCGTGCCGTCGGCCTGGGTATCGAGCATCACCGGCGGCTTGGGCAGGATGCCGCGCGTGCGGCTGCTGGCCTGCACCGCCACCTGGCCCGTCTGCACATGGACGGCCGTGGCCTGGTCGCCAGCGACCTCGACGACAAACTCGGTGCCCCGCACCGCCGTCACGGCCGTGGGCGTGCGCACCTCCCAGCCACCGCCTGGCGCCACCTTCTGGCCTATCAGGCCGAGCTCCAGCCACAGCGTGGCATTGCGGGGCTTGCCATCGGCGGCCGGCTCGAACTGCTGGATGCGCACCCGGCTCGCGTCGCTGATCACCACCGAGGAGCCATCGACGAAGCGGAGCCGCACGCGGCCCTTGGCACCGGTGCGCAGCTCGGCACCGACCTCCAGCTTGGCGCCCACGGCCAGCGGCTTGCCATCGAGCTGGGCCTCGCCCAGCACCGCCATCACCTCGGCGACGGGCGCGGCCTGTGCCGCTGCCGCAATCATCCACAAGCCCAAGAGAGTCCCCAACGCGCGCTTCATGGCATGCCTTTCGACTGTGCGACTGATGCTAGCTCAGCGGCGCGGATCGCCGAAGAGGGCATAGCCGGCCCAGTAGTACGGGTGTTGCCAGCGGCCCTCGCCGAGCTGGCCGTCCAGCATCGCGAGCTGGGCGCGGCGCAGGCTGGCGGCGCGCGAGCCAGGCGCGCTGCCAGCGGCCGCCTTGAAGGTGGCCGTGCTGAGCGCCGCCGCCGATGCCGACTCCACCGCCCAATGCGTGGCCAGCACCGAGCGCGCGCCGGCGAAGAAGAAGCCCCGCACCAGGCCCGACATCGCCGCCCCGCCCTGCTCGCCGGCCGCCGTGTTGCAGGCCGACAGCAGCACCCACTGGGCGTTCAGCCGCAGACCCAAGACATCGTCCAGCTCCAGCAGCGGCGATTCGCGCTCATCGGCATCGGCCGCCATGGCGAGGGCCGGCTTGGAGATGCCCGGCAGCTCGCCCGGCATCAGGCCATGGGTGGCGAAGGCGACGACGCGCCGATCCGCCAGCGGCGCCGCCAGCACGGCACGGCGTGTGGCGGCGGCCCCCAGGCGCAGATCTGCCTGCGGATCGGCGCCCAGCACCTGGGCCAGCGCCAGCAGCTCGGTGCGCGTCTCGGGCAAGGGCGGCACCTCGGCATAGCGGAAGCCCCATTCGGCATCGACGCGGCCCACGGCGCGCAGGCCGCGGCCCGCCGCTGCGCTCTTCGCAGCGCTCTTCACGGCCGGCCCGCCAAACAGCGGGTCGCCAAAGCCGATCAAGGCCCTGGGCGCGGGGGCCGGGCTCGCACCGCGCCGCAGGGCCTGCAAGGCCGAGGCCGCTGGCAGCTGGGTGATGGCCAACCGCCGCAGCAGCCAGGCCGGCTGGGCGCCGCCGGGCTCGATGACCAGGGTGGCCAAGGGCAGGCTGGCAAGCGCGCCCTCGCTCGCCACCAGCAAGGAGTCCAGGCCACGCCATTGAGGCTCCAGCGGCGCCAGCAGTTCGCGGTAGAGCTGCTGCAGCGCTGCGGTCTGCAGCGGCTTGCCCATGGCCTCGGGCGCCAACGCAGCGCGGGCCTCGGCCACCTTGGCGGCCAGGGCCTCGGCGCCGAGTGCACTGGCGTGCAGGCCGAGGCGGCCGTCCGGCGTCACCAGCCACACCAGCGTGGCGCGCTCGGTCGCGTGGACCAGCAGCAGGCCTTCGCCCGCCTCTAGCAGGGCACGCAAAGCCTTGGCCGAGGGCGTGGGCGGCATCACCAGGTCGGCATAGGCCGGGTACTGGCGGGCGATCTCGGCACGGCGTTGCTCGAGCCGCTCGCGCGCGGCCGTGCCCTCGGCCTGCTGGGCCTTGATCTGCTCGCGCAAGGCACTCAGCTCGGTGGCGCGCGCCTTGCGCTCGGCCGGCGGCAAGGCCTTGAAGGCCTCGCTGGCCATCTCCTTGTGCAATCGATCTTCCTGGGCCAGGCTGGCCGGCAGCTTGGCGAACTGGGCGGCCGCCGCCTGGCGCTGGGCCTGCTCCTGCTCCAGCAGCGAGCGCAGCGCGGGCGTGGCGGCCAGCAGCCGGGCCGTGCTGTCGGCCAGGGCGCGCTGGGTGTTGCCGAGCATGCCCCGGTCGGCCAGTTGCAGGGCCCGCTCGCTCAAGGCCGGCGGCACGGCCTCGCCCTTCAGCGCACGCTGGGCCACATGGTCGATGAATTCACCGAAGGCCAGGCCCAGCACGAAGCCGCGAAAGCCGCGCAGGTCCAGGTCCAGCCAGCCGCCGGGGTTGTCCAGCGTGGCGGCGAACAGTTGCTCGTAGTCTTCCAGCGCCGCCGCCATGTCGCCGCGCAGCAGGCGCACCATGGCGCGCACGCCGGCGCTTTCCTGCGTCTGCGGATGCTTGGCGCCGTAGAGGCGGTTGCGATAGTTGTACTGGCGGTTGGCGATGTCGAGCGCCTCGTCCAGCCTGCCGCTCTTGGCCGCCAGCAGGGCGAGCAGGCGGTTGTCCTGCGCGCGGTTGCGGGCCAGCGTGTCTTCGGGCTCGATGCTGGCGAGGAACGCTCGGTAGGCCGCGTCGGCCTCGCTCCAGCGCTTCAGGCCCATCAGCGCACGCACCAGCTCCTGCTGCGCCAGCCAGGCCGTGTGGCTGGCCGGCTTGACCCCCTGGCGCTCCAGCATCGCTGCCGATTCGCGCGCCGCCGCCAGTGCCGGCGCGTACTGCTGCACCGCATTCAGCGCCGTGGCGAGGCGGTACTTCCAGCGCGCGCCCAGGCTGTCGCTCAATTGGGCGCTGCGCCACAGCGCCAGGTTGGCCTGGCCGAGTTCGATGGCCTCGGCCGCCCGCCCCTGCCGCACCAGGGCATAGACCAGCATGCCCTGGGCGCTGTCCAGCCAGCCTATGGCCTCGAGCAGCTCCGGGTCGCGCGGCGGCAGCTTGCGCTTGCGCAGCTCGGCCTCGAAGCGGCGCGCCACGCCCACGGCCTCGCGCAAGGTGGCCAGCGAGGCGAGCGTGTCGCCCTCCAGGCGTTCGACCTCGGAGCGCACATGCAGCCAGTCTTGGCGCAGATGCGCTGGCGCGTCGGGCTGGCCGAGCAGCGGCCGCGTCAGGGCATCGGCGCGCGACCACATGCGGCTCGTGATCACCCGGTCCGTGCCCTGGGCGGCGTAATAGGTCTGGCGCAGCGCCACCGTGGCACGCGTGGCGGCGCTCAGGCGCTTGTCTTCCAGCCAGGGCTCGCAGGCGGCCAAGGCGGCACCCGAGCTGCCCCAGGTGAACTCGGCATTCAGGTAGACGCGGATCCAGGCCTCGCCACCGGGCCGTCCGCGCCCGGCTTCGGCCAGTTGACGAGCCAGCTCCAGGTGGCGGCCCCGCTCGTTGAGCTGCTGCGCCGCGCGCAGCTGGCGCTGCAGCAGGGCATAGCGTGCATCGGCCTCGGCCGGCAGCGGCTCGGCCAGCAACTGGCGGGCTTGCTGCGGGCTCAGCGCCTGGCCGGCGAGCTCCAGCTCCTCGATGCCGGCGAGCGGATCCTCCTGCGCCCGGGCGCTGAAAACGCTCAAGGCCAACAAGCTACAGACAAGCCAAGAACGCATGGACGGATCTCCTGCAGGACGAAGCCATCGTAGAAGCGGCGCTGCTACTCGGGAAGGGCCCGACGCCCAGATGGGGGACGCCGGCCGATACTGCAGCGATGCAAAAAGCCACCCTGCTCGCCCTCTCCCTGCTGTTCGGCGCGGCCCACGCAGCCGAGCCGCTCTTGATTCACAACGCCCACGGCCTGACGCTGGACGAGAAAGGCCGCGTGCAGCGCTTCGACGCTCTCTCGATCGATGCCGACGGCCGTGTGCTGGCCACCGGCAAGCTGGCCGAGCTTCAAGCCAAAGCGGCGGGGGCACGCCGCGTCGACGCCAAGGGTCAGGTCTTGATGCCGGGCCTGATCGACGCCCATGGCCATGTGCTGGACCTGGGGCTTTCGAGGCTCACGCTGTCGCTGCGCGACACCGCCGACCTGCCGGCGGCGCTGGCCGCCATCAAGGCCCATGCTGCTGCACGGCCCGATGCGGCCTGGCTGCTGGGCGGCGGCTGGAACCAGGCGAACTGGAAGCTGGGCCGCTTCCCCACCGCCGCCGAGCTGGACAGCGCCGAGAGCCAGCGCCCCGTCTGGCTGGAGCGCGTGGACGGCCATGCCGGCTGGGCCAACAGCCGGGCCTTGCAGATCGCCGGCATCACCCGCGACACGCCCGACCCGCAGGGCGGCAAGATCGAGCGCGATGAGCGCGGCGAGCCGACCGGCGTGCTGGTCGATGGCGCCATGGGCCTGATGAATCGCCATGTGCCGGCGCCCTCCAAGGCCGAGATGAGCGCGGCGCTGGAGGTGGCGCAGAAGGAGCTGCTGGGCCTCGGGCTCACGGCGGTGCAGGATGCCGGCGTCTCGAACGAGGCCGACCAGCTGATGCGCGAGTTCGCGGCGGCGGGCCGGCTCAAGATCCGCATCGACGGCATGGCGCGCGGCAGCGACGGCGCCCTGATCGAGCGCCTGCGCCGGGAAGGGCCGCTGGCACCGAGTGGCGAAGGCCTGTACAGCCTGCGCATGGTCAAGCTGTTTGCCGACGGCGCGCTGGGCAGCCGGGGCGCGGCCCTGCTGGCGCCCTACAGCGACGCGCCGCAGACGCAAGGCCTGCTGTTCAACAAGGACGAGCAGTTGCTCGCGCAGATGCGCGCGGCCGTGAAGGCCGGCTTCCAGGTCAATGTGCATGCCATCGGCGACGCGGCCAACCGCCAGGCCCTGGTCGGCTTCGAGACGTTGCAGCGCGAGTTCGGCACCAAGAGCACGGCGCTGCGCCACCGCATCGAGCATGCGCAAGTGATCGCCCTCGCCGACATCCCGCGCTTCGTCAAGGCGCAGGTCATCGCCTCGGTGCAGCCGGTGCATGCCACCTCGGACATGAACATGGCCGAAGACCGTGTAGGCGCCCAGCGCATCCAGGGCGCCTATGCCTGGCAGCGCCTGCTGAAGTCGGGCGCGCGCCTGGCCTGCGGCTCAGATTTCCCGGTCGAGGAGCCCACGCCCTGGGCCGGCCTCTATGCCGCCGTCACCCGACAAGACGCCGAGGGCAAGCCGCCCGGGGGCTGGTACGGCCAGCAGGCGCTCAACAGCCTGCAGGCGCTGGACTGCTTCACCCGCGCCGCCGCCTACGCCACGCGCCGCGAAGGCGAGCTCGGCACGCTCACGCCGGGCGCGCGGGCCGACTTCATCCTCGTCGACCACGACCCGCTCGGCTCCTCGCCGGCCGCGCTCTTGAAGACCCGGGTGCTGCAGACCTGGGTCGGCGGCCGCTTGGTTTACGAGGCCGCTTCCGGCACTACGGCCACTTCACGCTGATTGTTTCTTGATCATGCTCAAGCGCCGGCGGCGGCGCCGGCGCGAGCATGGAGGCATTGCATCGGGAGACCTCCATGTACAGCAAGATCCTGGTTCCGGTTGACGGCAGCCCCACCTCCGAGCTGGGCCTGGCCGAGGCCATCCGCCTGGCCAAGCTCTGCAACGCCCGCCTGCATCTGCTGCATGTGGTGGACATGCTGTCCTTCAATGCCTACCCGAACGCCGGTGTCGGCCTCACGCCCGAGGTCTTCGACCTGCTGCACCAGGGCGGCCAGCAAATCCTCGTGAAGGCCCGCGCGCGGGTCGAGGCGGCGGGGCTGCCGGTCGAGACCCAGCTGGCCGAGGGCTTTGCCCAGCGCGTGGCCGATGTGGTGGTCGATGCGGCAACGAAGTGCGGCGCACAGCTGATCGTGCTCGGCACCCATGGCCGGCGCGGCGTGGGCCGGGCCCTGCTCGGCAGCGATGCCGAGATGATCGTGCGTCAGGCGCCGGTGCCGGTGCTCTTGCTGCGTTCGCCGGCGGCCTGAGGCCGGTCCACCCACAGGCGGTGGAACAGCGGCGAGGGACAGGCCAGCTGCGCATTGCTGCGCTCATAGCCCTGCTGCTCCAGGAGCGTCGGCGGCTGCTCGGCCGCCAGCAGTGACACGCCGAGCCCCAGGCGGTGGGCCTGCGGCTGCCAGCTGAGGCCCAGGGCCTCGGCCAGCGTGGGCAGCACGTCCAGGTGACTGAAGCTGCGCTGGCGCACGGCGGCCGGCAGCGGCTCGGGCCGGCCCTGGCCGTCGAATCGTGCCAGCGCATGAAACAGGCTGCGCTTGCGCCATTGCTCATCGGTGCCATCGAACAGCAGTGGCGTCGGTCCGATGTGGTCGCCCATGATCCAGACCAGCTTGCGCCGGCCATCGGCTTGCGAAGCAAAGCGGCGGGCCAGTTGCGCCACCACATGGTCGGTGCAGGCGAGCGCGCGGGCCATCTGCTCGTCGGTCGAGAGCTCGCCGTCCTCCGACTGACCGCAGCCCGGGTCGGCCGTCCCCGAGGGCCCGTGGGTGTTGACGGTCAGCAGCAGCGAGGCGCGCGCCTTGTTGCCATCGCGCGGGCGCTGCATGTCGGCCCAGGCCTGCGCAGTCAGGCCCGCATCCAGCAAGCCCCAGCCCTCGCCGGGCACGCTCACGCCCCGGTCCTGCCACTGCTCGCGGCCAAAGCGTCGCGCCACCTGGTGCTTGGCCATGAACAAGCCCTTGCCGGCGAACTTCAGCGAGGCACCGCCGTAGAAGCTCAGCTCCCAGCCCTGACGGGCCAGCACATCGGTCAGGCAGGCGCCGCCGTCGAAGAAGCGGGTCGAGTACTCCAGCGCATTGCGGCTCATCAGGCCGGCCGGCTGCAGCGGCACGCCGCACAAGGCGCTGAACAGGCCGCCCACGGTCCAGCTCGAACCGCCCAGCGTGCGCATCTCGCCGAAGCGCCGGCCGTGGGCGCGCCAGTCGGCCAGCTCGCTCAGGGCCGGGCCGTGGGGCAGCGTGGGCTCGGCATAGCGCTCGTCCAGCGATTCGATGAAAACGATCAGGAGGTCGGGCGGACTCTCGGCCTGCTCGAAGCGCTGGGCCAACGGGTCTACGTAGCGCTGAGCGATGGCATCGGTCTGCCCGCCGTCGCAAGCGTCGTCCACCGTGGCGCCGACAGAGAAGGCAGCCCCGCCCAGCAACATCAGCCACAGGCTCCGCTGCAGGCGCAGCGACATGCGCCGCAGCGCCCAGGTGGCGAGCGCCGTCAGCAGCAGCGTGCCGGCCAGGTAGCGCAAGGCGCGGATGATCATGCGGGGGTCGGCATAGTCCAGGCCGCCGTACTGCAGATGGAAAAGCAGCTGGTCCGGCGTCACCGGCCCCAGGTACTTGCGCATGAAGGCCGTGCAGCTGACCAGGAAGATCAGCAGGAACAGGAGAAACGGCGTCAGCCAGCGGCGCAGCGCGACGGGAACAGGGGGCACGGGTGGGGTACTGCTTCTGGAGAAGCACCCAGTGTCGGCAGCCGCTGTTGCCTGGCGATGTGTCAAGTTTGCCTGGCCGTCGCCTTGCGTGAAGCTGCGTGCCGCTTTGTTACGGCGGCTTTACCCGCAGCACACTTGACGCTTCACACTTCTTGACCATCCACCTACAGGCAAGAGGCAAAGCGGCGGCACACTGGCCCCATCCTCCGCTCATCCCTGCCCGCCCCGCGACCATGAAACCCACCCGATTGCTGCTGCTGACCGCCCTGCTTGTGCCGGCCCTCGCCCTGGCCCAGTTCCAACCCGGCGGCGGCGGGGGCGGTGGCCACGGCGGCCGCGGCGCCAGCGGTCGCGACGGGGGCGAGCGCCGCGCACCGCCTGACAGGCAGTCCGGCCGCCCCGAGTCGCCACGCCCACCCGAGCCGCTCAAGCTCTGGCACGAAAAGCTGAGCCAGCTCGAAGCCACGCTGGGCTTGCAGCCGGCCCAGGTCGAAGCCTGGGCGGCGCTGATGCGCGACCTGCGCGATCTCGGCGACCTGAACGAGCGCCGCCGCGACCGTGCCCTGGGCTTCATCCGCCCGCCGATCTCGGCCACGGTCGACATCGACCGCGACCTGCGCCTCGAACAGGAAGCCCTGGCCGACCAGGCCGCCGCCTATGCCGACGTGCGGCGCTTCCACCAGAAGCTCAAGGAGCTGCTGAGCGAATCGCAGTACCGCAGCGTGCTGGAGGCCTACAAGGCCAGCCAGTCGTTCCAGCTGGCGCCGCCCTAAGGAGCCTGAGGCGGCGGCGCAGCCTGCGGCCGGCCCGCTCCATCCAGCCACAGCAGCTGGCTGTTGAGGCCATCTGAGAAGCTCAGCTCGAAGGCCTGGGCCTCGCCCGAGATCTCGATACGGGCCTGCCCGCCGCTCAGGCCCTGGGCCAGCACACGGCGTTTGCCGTCCTTGCCCAGTTGCGTGGCGCTGAGCAGGGGCCAGCGCTGGCCATCCCATTGCAGGCTCAGCCGCCCCTCCGCTAGCTGCGCCTGCAGCTGCGGCCAGGCCGCTGCCGCCTGCTGGGCCCGCCGCCGGCCGGCGGCTGAAGCGTCGCCCTGCGCATGCAAGACCTGACCCTCGCGAGCGATGCTCAGCGCCGCAATCGCGCCCGGATGCGCAATGCTGAAATGGAAATGCCGGATCTGCGGCGCATGCTCCAGCGGTGGCGCGTCAAAGCGCCACCGGCGCTGCTCGCCGCTGGCCAAGGTGAGGCTCAACACATATGGCCCGCTCGCCGGCTCATCGGCTTGGCCGCTGTAGGTCCAGGGTGCCGCAAGGCGCAGGCCCTGAGGGCCGATCTCGCCGGTGATCAGCAACAGCGCGCCGGCCTGCGAGGCCGGTGCCGCCATGGCCACCTGCGCCACGGTCCGCGCGGCCAGGTTGGAGGGCATGCTGCTCGGCTGGGCCGTGTGCAGGCGCTGCTGGGCCCGGTAGTAGCTGTAGTCGGAGAACCAGGTGCCGCTGCAATAGCTCATCAGGTCGTGATTGCTGCTGTTGCCGGGGTCGATGAAGAGCTTGTTGACGCTGTCATAGCCCCAGACCATGCGGCTGCCCGCGCCCATCTGGGCATTCGCATAGGGATAGAGCGGATCGGGCCCCGGCGGGTCGCCGCAAGGCGCGTGGCGCAGGTTGAAGTTGTGGCCCAGTTCGTGCTGCAGGCTGTCCAGCGTGGCGGCAAGGTCGCCGGGCTTGTCGTAGCCGACGGCCGCGCCGCCCGGCACATAGCCCAGGCCGACGACACTGCCGGGCACGTCCTGACGCACGAAGCCAAAGTAGTAGCTGGTCTTGGGCGCGCCTTCCAGCGTGCGCAAGGTGTTCACCTCGGTCAGCAGCTTGGACATCGCGTCGGCCCAGTCCGCGCGCGCGGCCGGCTGGGTCGGCACTGCCGTGGAGCGCAGGGTCGGGCGGGTCTCCTGCACCAGGCCCTGCAGCGGCGAGCGGGCACGGATGTAGTCGGGCATGCCCGTCGGGATCTGGGCCACGCTGGCGCCCACCTGCAAGGGAATGGCCACCAGGGTGATCACCGGGCTGGGCGCGACCGGCGGCGCGAGGCGCTGCACCGGCGTCTGGCCCGGCAGGCTCACCACCAGGCGCAGGCCCGGCTTGACGAACTCGGCCGGCACGGTGGCGCTGTAGCTGTCCTGCAGGCTGACGGTGGCGGCCGTGGTCGAGGGGATGGGCAGGCTGGGCGGCGTGAGCGCGATCTCGCGCAGCAAAACCCCGGCGGCGTCCTCGATGCGGAGCAGGCTGGCCGGCTTGCAAGTCATGGGCGTGGGCGCACGGGCGTTGACCTTGACCAGGAGCTCGCGCTCCTGCACCAGCTCCAGCATGGCGTCGCTGCTGCTCATCAGCATGCCCTGGGCCAATTCGATCGAGGCGATGCTGAGCTTGGCCTCGTCGGCCGTGTTGACGCTGAGCGTGGCCGTGGCCGAGCGGGTCTGGCCGGCGCTGTTGGAAACCATGACGCTGAAGCGGGCCTGGTCGTCGGCCGAGCTGGTGCTGGCGATCTGCAGCGTGGCCTGCTGGGCGCCGGGAATGTCGACCTCGTTGCGCTGCCACTGGTAGCTGAAAGGGCCCGTCCCTTCGGCAGAGACGGTGAAGCGCACCGTTTCGCAGCGCTGTGCCGACACCGAGGCCGGCTGCACGACGATGCTGGGCGTGCTCGCCGTGGGGACGGTGCCGCCGCCACTCGGGGGGCTGCTGCTGCCACCACCACCACCGCCACAAGCGGCCAGCAGGCCAGCGAGCGCCAGGGTGGCGCCGGTCAGGGCAAGGCGGTCAAGGAACTTCACAATGGCGAGGCAGGGCAAGGCGATGCCCCGATCTTGCTCCCATCGCCCGGCGCCGGGGTAACAGGCGGTAAGCCCCTGACCCCGAGGGGATGGCCTACAGGGCCTGCCGCAGGCTGCTGCGCTGCACGGCCGGCGAGGCGCTCTGCGCGCGACCCGCCGCATCCAGCCACAACAGCTGGCTGTTGAGCCCGTCCGACAGGCCGAGCTCATAGCCCAGCGCCTCGCCGGTGACTGGGAGCTGGGCCTTGCCTCCGCTGAGGCTGGGGGCCAGCACGCGGCGCCGGCCGTCGCTGCCGAGTTGGGTGAGGCTCAGTTGCGGCCAGCGCTGGGCATCCCATTGCAGGCTCAGTTGGCCTTGGGCCACCGTCATCTGCACGGAGGTGGCAGCGGCGGCCTGCTGGACGCGGCGCTTGGCAGCGGCCTCTCCGGCCTCTCCGGCCGCTGCGGCCTCTCCGGGCGCTCCCTGCGCATGCAAGACCTGACCCGCGCGGCTGATGCTCAGCGCTGCGATGGCCCCCGGATGCGGAATGCTGAAGTGGAAGTGCCGGATCTGTGGCGCGTGATCCAGCGAGGGGGCTTCAAAGCGCCACTGGCGTTGCTCGCCGCTGGCCAGGTTCAGCGTCAGCAGATAGGGCCCGGCCTCGGGCAGCTGGGCCTGGCCGCTGAAGGCACGCGGCATGGCAAGGCTGAGGCCACGCGGGCCGATCTCGCCGGTGATCAGCAGCAGCGGCTCGGCTGCTGCCGCCGTCGTTGCACCGGCAGCGGCTGTGATCTGCACCATGCTGCCTGGCGCCTGGATGCTCGGCAACGCGCTGCGCAGGCGCTTCTGCACGCTGACGTAGTTGTAGTCGGAGAACCAGTCGCCGCTGCAATAGCTCATCAGGTCGTGGTTGTTCGCGTCGCCCGGGTTGACGAAGGTCTTGGTCTGGCTGTTGTAGCCCCAGACCATGCGATTGCCGGCGCCCATCAGCGCATTGGCATAGGGGTAAAGCGTGTCGGGGTTGGACGGGTCGCCACAGGGCGCATGCTGCAGGTTGAAGTTGTGGCCCAGCTCATGCTGCAGCGTCTCGCGTGCGTACTCGGGCCGCTCCGGCCGGTCGTAGCCCACGGCGGCACCGCCCGGCCGGTAGCCGAGGCCCACGTTCGTGCCGAGCACCTGCTGGCGCACGAAGCCGTAGTAGTAGGTGCGCGTCGGCCGGCCTTCCAGCGTGCGCAGGCTGTTGACCTCGGTCAGCAGCTTGGACAGCGCATCGGGCCAGTCGGCGCCGGCCGTGGGCTGGGCGGTCACACTGGTCGATCGCAGCGGCTGGCGGGTGTCGAGGATCAGGCCTTGCACGGGAGAACGCGCACGGATGTAGTCGGGAATGCCTTCGGGCACCTGGGCCAGGCCCTCACCCACCTGCAGCGGGATCGCCACCAGGGTGATGGCCGGGCTCGGTGAGACCGGCGGCGCGATGCGCTGGGCGCCGCTCTTGCCTGGCAGCAGCACCACCAGGCGCAGGCCCGGCTTGACCAGCTCGGCCGGCACGCTGGCGCTGTAGCTGTCCAGCAGGCTGGCGGCCGTCGGTGCCGAGGCCGGCGTGGTGGCGGGGATAGGAAGGAGCGGCGCAGCCAGCGCCACCTCGCGCTGCAGCTTGCCGGCCGCATCCTCGATGCGCAGCAGCCCGGCGGGCTTGCAGTGCATGGGCGCCGGCGCCCGCGCATTGACCTTGACCAGCAGCTCGCGGTCCTGCACCAGCTCCAGCGCGGCGTCCTTGCTGTCCATCAGCATCACCTGGGCCAACTCGATGTTGGCAATGCTCAGCTGCGACTCGTCCACCGCGCCGACGCTGAGCGTGGCGGCCTCAGACTTGGCCTGGCCGGCACTGTTGCTGACCGTGACGCTGTAGCGCGCGCCGTCGTCGGCCGCCGCCGCATTGAGCTGCAACGTGGCCTGGGTGGCACCGGCCAGGTCCACGCCATTGCGCTGCCATTGGTAGCTGAGCGAGCCGCCGCTGGCGCCGACCGAGAAACTGACTGTCTCGCAACGCTGCACGCTGGCCGAACTCGGCTGCGTCAGGATGCTGGGCGCCACCACCGCCGCCGGCGGGCTGCTGCCGCCACCGCTGCTGCTGCCCCCACCGCCACCACCGCAGGCGGTCAGCAGGCTGCTCAACAACAGGGTCAAAGTGAAAGCGCTCGGCGCGCGGGCGCGGGGCGATGCGGTCATGGGCTCGTTCCTCCTGATTGCACCGGTCTGTGTCCGGCTGGCCTGCCGCATGGCGACGGCGGCCGGGGCACTATAGCGGCGCCCCGGCCCGTCTCAGACGCTCACTTGCCGAAGTCGCCCACCGTGCTGATCACGAAAGCCTCGGGCTTGATGAACTTCTTCCAGGCCGCGTTCGCGTCGGCCACCGTCACCGCCTGCAGGCGGGCTTCCAGCGCGCCGTCGTGGCTCAACCAGTCCTTGCCGATCTCGGCAAACCAGTTCAGCGAGGCCGCCAGGCCGCCGTCGTTGGCGCGGCCCTGGCGCCAGGCTTCCAGCAGGTCTTTCCTGGCGCGTGCCAGCTCGGTCTCGGTGATGCCGTCCTTGGCAAGACGGGCCAGCTCTTCCTGGATCACGGCCAGCATGCGCTCGCGGTTCTGTGGCGCGAACGTGCCGCCAATGCGCAGCGCCGCATCGCGGCTGAAGTGGTCCGCCTGCAGCCCGGCACCCACGCCGTAGCTGAGGCCCTCCTGCTGGCGCACGCGCACGCTCAAGCGGCTTTCCAGGCCGCCGCCGCCCAGCACCTGCACGGCGAGCAGCATGGGCAGGTAGTCGGCATCCTGCGTCGACAGTTCGAAGCGCTGGCTCAGTTGCAGCATGGCGCTGGTCTTGTCCTTGGCCTGCACGTCGAAGCGCGCCGGCGGTATCACCACCGGCTTGGCCACGAAGCGCACGAAGCGCGGCGCCTCGGGCTTCTTCCAACCACCGAAGGCCTGCTCGATGGCGGCATCCAGGCCCTCGGGCAAGGCACCGACCACGGACACCCGGGCCTCGTTGGCCGACCAGTAGTCGCGGTAGAACTTGCGCGCATCGGCCAGCGTGGTGCGTTTGGCCTCGTCGATGTTCTCGTCCAGGCTGGCCAGGTAGTCGGGATCACCGAGCTTGCTGCCGCGCGCCTTGTTGACATGCTCGCGCACCGCCTCGGCACGCAGCGTCTCCAGCTCCTGGCGCGAAGCCTCGAGCCCGGCCAGGCCCTGCTGCTTGATGCGCTCGAAGGCATCCGGCGGCAGCAGCGGCTGCTGCAGCACGTTGGCTGCGATCTTCAGCACCGCGAGCAAGGTGTCGCGCTCGGCACTGATGGCCACGGTCGCGCCCTGGTTGCCGCCCCGGATCGAGAGGTTGGCCTTGAGCCTCACCAGCTCGTCACGCAGCTTCTGCTTGTCCCATTGGCTGCTGCCTTCGTTCATCAGATCGTCGATCAGATCGGTGCCGAGCGCCGCCGTGGTAGCACGCGGCTCGCCCCAGCGCAGGCTCATCAGGAGGTTGACCGTATTGCCGCGCGTCTGCTTGTTCAGCGTGGACAGCTCGATGCCGGAAGGCAGCTTGCGTCGCTGCGTGCGCGCCTGCAGGTTCTGCACCGTGGGGTCGAAGCGCTCGCCTTCCTCCACCTTGGGTGGGCCTTGCAGTTGCGCGAGGCGTTGATCCAGCGCCGGCGCTGCCGGGATGGCCACGCGCTCCACCTCGGTGGCCGGCAGATAGCGGCCCAGCGTGCGATTGGCCGGGCGGAAATAGGCCTTGCGCACCCGCTCCACGTCGGCGAGCGTGACCTTCTGCAGGTCTTCCATGATCTGGAACATCAGCCGCCAGTCGCCGGCACCGAGCAATGACGATATCTGCTGGATCAGGGCCTCGGGCCGCTTCATCTGGTCGCGGTAGCTGAGCACGGCGATGTCGCGCACGCGCTGCAGCTCAGCCTCGTCGAAGGGCTTGCCGCTGCGTCCCTCCACCAGGTCCAGCAGCTTCTTCTCGACGGCGGCCATGTCGCCGTCCGCCGGCAGCACGGCCAGGGCCTGCGTGCCACCGGGCGCAAAGCCGCCGAGGCCGCCCATGCCGGCCGCCACGGCCAGCTTGCTCTCGACCAGTTCCTTGTAGAGATGGCCGCTGGGCTGCATTGACATCAAGAGGCCCAACACCAGCAACGGCGCCGTATCGGCGTGGGCCACAGCGGGCACGTGGTAGTAGGCCAGCAGCACCGGCTGGCCGCCCACGCGGCGCACCACCACGCTGCGCTCACCGTCCTGCGGCGGCTCGACGGTGTAGGGCTGCGGAATGGGTTCGGCCGGCTTGGCGAGCGGGCCGAAGGACTTGGCGATCAGGGCCAGCGTCTTCTCCACATCGAAACGCCCGGCCACGAGCACCGTGGCGTTGTCGGGCCGGTAGTAGCGCTTGTAGAAGGCCTGCAGCTTCTCGATGGGCACGTTCTCGATATCGCTCTTGGGGCCGATCGTCGAATGGCCGTAGGCATGCCAGTCATTGGCCACGGCCTGCACGCGCTGCACCAGCACCTGCATCGGGTTGTTCTCGCCGCGCTCGAACTCGTTGCGCACCACGCTCATCTCCGAGTCGAGGTCGGACTTGGCGATGAAGCTGTTGACCATGCGGTCGGCTTCCAGCGCGATGGCAAAGGCCAGCGTGTCCTCGTTGGCGTTGAACGAGGCGAAGTAGTTGGTGCGGTCGACAGTCGTGCTGCCGTTGGTGCGCATCGCGCGCTTGGCAAATTCCTCGTCGATCTTCTTGTAGGTGGGCGTGCCCTTGAACACCAGGTGCTCGAGCAAGTGGGCCATGCCGTACTCGCCCTGCGATTCATGGCGGCTGCCGACGCGGTAGGTGATGTTCACCGTGGTCGTGCTCTGCGCCTCGTCGGGGAACAGGAGGATCTGCAGGCCATTGGCCAAGCAGTACTCGCGGATGCCGCCGAGCTCGCGGACGAAGCTGGCGGCCGTGTTCGACACGGCGGGTTTGCAGTCCTTGGCAGCCGGCTTGACGGCCGCCACGGGTGGCTTGGCCGGCAGCGGTTTGTCGGCATAGGCCGTGCCGCAGGCCAGTGCGGCGGCCAGCAGGCTCAGCTGAAAGATCTGTCGCTTCGTTCTTGTCATGGCGGCTCCTCGGCCTGGAATTCGAAGGCCGCCATTGTGCGCTGTGCGCTCGGGGCTTTCAGGGGCTCTTGAGCGAGCGCGCCGGCCATTGCGCGGCCAGCAAGAGGCTGGCCATCAACCACATCGGTGCGGCCGCGCCGGTCACGCTGGCCAGCAGGCCAAAGCCCAGGGGCATGGCCACCGTGGCACTGTTGACGGTCAGCATGCGCAGGCCGAGGGCCTGGCCATGGCGGTCCGGCGGCGTGACCTGATGAAGCATCGACAACACCATGGGCTGGACCGAGCCCAGCGCGATACCGAGCACGGCCGAACCGAACATCAGGCCCGGCGTGCCGGGCAGCCAGGCATAGACGGCCAGCATGCCCATGGCGAGCAACATGGCGCCGCGCAGCGCCTTCAGCTCATTGAGGTGCGAAGCCCAGCGCACGATGGCCAGGCGCACCACGGTGGCGGCCACCGCAAAACTGCCGAGCACGAGGCCGATGCTGGAGGCCGACAGCTCGCGCGCATGGCCCACCACGGGCACGACGAAGCTGTGCGAATCCCAGCTCGCCGACAGCACGATGTTCACCAGCAAGAGGCGGCGCAGCGCCGGCTGGCGCAGCAGGTCGAAGGCCGGCCGGGCCTTCACGCCGGTGGCGGCCGGCGCGGGCGGATGGCGCGGCACGCGCAGCGCCAGCGCCCAGGCCAGCATCGGCAGCACGACGGCCAGCGCAAAGGCGGCACGGAAGCTCACGTGATCGATCAGGAGACCGGTGATCACCGGCGCCACGGCGTTCGACACCGCCGGCCCCAGCGCCACCCAGCTGAACACCTTCTTCAGCTGACTCGGGTCATCGGCCATCAGGCCGGCCTCGCGCTGGATGGCCACGGCCGCCACCGCGATCGCGCCACCACTGGCCAGACAGGACAGGCCCATGGCCCAGACCGTCTGCAGGCTCACCGCGATCAGCGCGCCGGCCAGGGCCAGCAGCACACCGAGGCCGACCGGGCGGTGGAAGCCATGTTTGTCGGCCAGGCGGCCGGCCCACAGCGACAAGAGGATGGGCGCCACCGCGAACAGGCTGAGCAAAAGGCCCACCGTCCACTCGCCGTAGCCCTGCTTCAGCACCCAGAGGCTGGAGGCCACGCGCGTGACCGCCATGCAGGCATGGACCGCGATCAGCGTCGCGATGACAGCAGGGAAAGACTTGCGCAGATCCTTGGGCGCCGGGGCTGAGTCGCTCATCCCCGTCTCAGGCCTCGTCGGACTCGTCGGCGATCTGCCCCAGGTTCAGCAGCTTCTGCGTGGCCTCGTCGGGCAGGGCCTCGACGGTCTTGAGCTTGCGGTTCATCTGGCGGGTGCGGGTCTCCGCGAGCTCGATGGTGCTGCTGGCTTCGTCGAGCTTCTTCTTGGTCTTGGCCAGCACCTCGCCGAACTTGCCGAACTCGGTCTTGACCGCGCCCAGCACCTCCCAGACCTCGGCCGAGCGCTTCTCGAGGGCCAGCGTGCGGAAGCCCATCTGCAGGCTGGTCAAGGTGGCCAGCAGCGTGGTGGGCCCGACCAGCATCACCTTGTGCTCGCGCTGCAGCCCCTCGACCAGGCCGGGCCGGCGCAGCGCCTCGGCATAGAGGCCTTCGGTGGGCAGGAAGAGGATGCCGAAATCGGTGGTGTGCGGCGGCGCCACGTACTTGACGCGGATGCTCCGCGCCTCGAGCTTGAGCCGCGTCTCTATGGCCTTGGCCGCCGCCTCAGCGCCGACAGCATCGGCCTGCTCCTGCGCTTCCAGCAGGCGTTCGTAGTCCTCGCGCGGGAACTTGGCGTCGATGGGCAGCCACAGCGGCTGGCCATCGTCGCGCTGGCCCGGCAGCTTGATCGCAAACTCCACACGCTCGCTGCTACCCGGCACCGTGGCCACATTGGCCGCGTACTGCTCGGGCGTGAACACCTGCTCCAGGAGGCCGGCCAGCTGCACCTCGCCAAAGATGCCACGCGTCTTCACATTGGTCAGCACGCGGTTCAGGGAACCCACGTCGCGCGCCAGGTTCTGCATCTCGCCGAGGCCCTTGTGCACCTGCTCCAGGCGATCGGCCACCTGCTTGAAGCTCTCGCCCAGGCGCTTTTCCAGCGTGGCGTGCAGCTTCTCGTCCACGGTGGCGCGCATCTGCTCGAGCTTCTTCTCGTTGTCCTGCTGGATGGCGCCGAGGCGCTGCTCGACCGACACCCGCACCTCGTTCAGGCGCTGCTCGTTGCTGGCCGACATGGCCTTGAGCTGCTCGCGCATGGCGTCGGAGAGCCGCTGCATCGCCTCGGTCACGGACTGCGCGCTGCGCTGTGCGGCCGCGTCCTGCGCCTCGCGGGCCGCGAGGGCCTGGGCAGCGAGGCTGTGGTTCGTGCCCTGCAGGCCTTGGGTCAGCACCTGCTGGAACTGCGCGAGGCCCTGCACCAGCTCCTGGCGCGTCGAGCTGGCGCTACGGCCCAGTTCGTCACGCAACTCGCGCTCCAGCCGTTCGCTGCTCTGCTGCAGGGCCTGGCTCAGAACGGGTGAGCCCTGCTCCTGAGCTTTCAGCCGGTTCCAGATCAGGACCAGCAGGACAAGCACCAGGGCCAGGCCGGCCAGCAAAACAATGTCGATCAAGCTCATGCCCCGATTCTCTCAGCGTAGCAGGGTAAAGCCCGGGACTGGCCACCCGCCAGGTCAAGAAAATCAAGCGGGCAGGAGATCAACCGAGGGAGAGAACAAGATGCAAAGAAGGAATCTGCTGGCCAGCTCGCTCGCCGCGCTGGCCTTGGGGTGGGTCACGCAGGTGCGCGCCGCCGAGCCGCCGCGCGAGACCTACGCCGTGGTCTCTTTGATTGGCGAGGAACTGAACCTGATCGCCCACCAGCCGGCCCAGGCGCCCCGGCTCGACATGAACCGGCGCAGCAGCCTCACCCTGGCCGACGCCGGCTTCGATGCCGCCGCGTTGGGCTCGCTGGAGCAACTGCTGAAGGAGGCGGAGGGTCAACCCCGCGTGCTGCTCTACCGCCTCAAGTCACCCCGCCTCAGCGCCAAGCCCTCGCTGCTGTACAACGACGGCCGTGCCGCGCTGCCGCCGGTCTATGTGGACGCGATGAAGCAGGACGGCGTCACCCGTGTGCTGCTCTTGACCCGCTACCGCCGCCCGGCCCTGTTTCCCGCCATGGACGGCGCCAATGCCATCTCGCTCGGCGGCGGCTACATCGAGGGCCTGGGCTTCTACGCCGACGGCAGCACGATGATGCAGAACCGCGAGACCAAGCATGTCAGCACCGGCGTCCTGGCGCCCTTCGTCTCGCTGCACCTCGCCATGATCGACCTGGCCAGCGGCAGCATCCTAGCCAGCCGCACGGCCTTCGAGGCCACGACGCTGTCGGCCGCCGGGCCGCAGGCCGAGGGATCGGAGAACGCCTGGACCGCGTTGCCCGAGGCCGAACGGGCGCCTTTCCTGAACCGCATGATCCGCCGCGCCATGGAGCGCAACCTGCCGCTGCTGCTGAAGGGCGTCAGCGACGGCATGGCGGTGCCGCAGTCCTGAGACGGCCCCTCCCTGGCCCTGGTCGGGCAGGCGGCCCTGGGGGGCGGAGGGCTGGTGGTGGGCGGCCTGCGCGGCTGCGGCAATGCGGTCTGGAGGCCCCGATCCCCCTCAAGTCGGGGTGCCAGCGAGGCCCCTGGAGTGTGACAAAGTACCCGGCCAATTTAGGGTCTCCCCCTATGATTCCGTTCACGAACAGAACACGCATCGAGGGGCTCTTTTCATGTCAGGTTCCAGATCTTTCACCCGCCAACCCGCCGTTTTTGTGGCCGCCCTGGCCACCAGCTTGCTCACTTCCGTAGCGCATGCCGGCCTGATTCCGCTGGTCGCGGCACCGGCCGCCATCGGCACAGGCCTGGCGGGCAGCTGGTTCAAGGTGGATGACAGCGCCCATTTCAGCAACTTCGTCTACAACGGCGAGGTCATCAAGGACACGGCCTGGGGCACGGGCATCTGGTCGGTCAGCGACATCGCGCAGTTCCAGGCGGCCCCGAGCGGCCCGCTGGTCAAGCAGACGGCACAGACGGTTTCTGCGGTCAGTTTCGCCAACGACGTCTACAACGGCCTGGCCACCGGCGGTGCCTATGGGTCCTGGAACCTCGACTATGTGCGCCCGGTCGCACCGGTCGTGGGGCCGAGCACCAGCGATTGCCCGACGGCGCCGGAAGCCCCGTCCTGCGACCAATGGAACTACGCTGCCGTCTTCAGCGGCTACCTCTACATCGGCAAGTCCGGCTTCTACGACCTCGGCATCTTTGCCGACGACGGCTTCTCGTTCACGCTGCGCGGCGGCGACCAGAGCCTGTCCATGCTGAAGGATTCGCTGGCCGGCGGCTCGGGACGCAGCTCGCATTCGCTGGCCGACACCCTGGGCGCCAGCGGTGGCGTCGAGCTGCAGGTCGGCTACTACGGCATTGACCTCAGCTACTACAACCGTCTGCAGGCGGGCGTGATCGACTTCGGCATCAAGCCCTGGGACGGTTTCTGGGAAACGGTCGACAAGGACCAGCTGTTCACCACGGTGCCCGGCACGGTGCCCGAGCCAAGCTCGACCGTGCTGCTGGCCCTGGGCCTGGCCGGCCTGTGGGGCTCGCGGAGCCTGACTCGCCGGCGCAAGGCGCTCGCCGCGACGGCGCGCTGAGCAGCCCCGCCACATGAGGTCCCCGGGGAGCGGCCGCCGCGCGGCCCGCCGCGCTGCAGCCGTGCTTGCAGCGCTTTCCTTCATGGCGCCGGCCGCCCACGCCGCCGACCGCTACGCCACCGCCATCGCCGATGCGCGGGCGGGCCGGTTCGAGCGCGCCCTGCCGGTGCTGGAGCGTCTGGCGAAGGAGCAGCCGCAACGCCAGGACTACCGCCACGACCTGATTGCAGTGCTGAGCTGGGCCGACCGCCATGCCGAGGCGCTGGCCGCCAGCCGCCAGCTTCGGCTTGACAAGGACACGCCCGACTACGTGCTGGCCGCCATCGGCCATGCGGCCCTGCATGGCCAGCAGGCCAAGCGCGCCGTGCAGGCCTATGGCCTGCTTGCCTCGCGCAAGCCAGCCGATGCGGATGCCACCCTCGGCCACGCGCTGGCCCTGCTGGATGATCACCAGCTGAGCCGGGCCGATGGCCAGTTGCAGCGCGTGCTGCGACTGGCGGCCCGCAAGCCCACCCTGCTGCGCGCCGCATTCGATGCCTTGACTGCGCGCGCCGACCTTGAGCGTGCGCGGTCCTTCGAGCTGCGCCTGGCCGCGCTCGGCCAGGCTCCCGCGCGCACGCTGGCGGCCGCGCCTCAGGAACAGCAACAGCAACAGCAAGCGGCCCCGGCCGCGGCCCCCGCGCCTGCCGAGATGCCCGCCGCCGCGCCCGAGCTGCCGGCCGCGCCCGCCCTGCCCGATTTCGAAGCCCTGCTGCAAGCCCATGCAGCACGGGTGCGTGCCGCCGGCGCCCTGCTGGAGCGCGACTTCACACCCGCCCGCTACCGCTTGATCGACGCGGCCATTCAAGAGAATGCGCAGCTGACCGAGCAGGTACGCAGCGCCGGGCGTGCCGACCTGGTCAAGCGGCTGCGCCAGGACCTGGTCCAGGCCCTGCGGGATCGTGGCGCCATGACCGCTGCGGTCGCCGAGTTCCAGGCCCTGGACGCCGGTAGCGAGCCGGTGGCGCCCTATGCCCTGCGGGCCGCGGCCGATGCCCTGCTGACGCTGCGCCAGCCGGAGGAGGCCCGCGCCGTCTTCCAGCGCGCGCTGGCTGCGGAACCCACCGACGCCAGCGCACGCAGCGGCCTGCTCTACGCGCATCTGGAAGCCGAGGATTTCAAGGCGGTCGACCAGGCCCTTGCCTCCTGGCTGACCCAGCAACCGGACTCGCTCGCGGCCCGGCAGGCGCAGGCCAGCATGCTTCGCTTTGCCAACCGGGTCGAGGAGGCCCAGGCCGCGATGGAGGCGCTGCTGCACGAGCACGCCGACAACACCGGCCTCTGGCTGGAACAGGGCGAACTGCTGGCGCAACGCGGCCTGCCCCGCGCCGCGCAGGCCCGCTTCGAAGCGGTACTGGCGGCCGAGCCCGGCCACCTGCGGGCTCGCATCGCGCTGGCCAATGCGCAATGGGCCCAGGGCGACATCCTGGCCGCCGGCCGCACCATAGACGCACTGCGCCGCGAAGCGCCTGAGCATCCCGCCGTGCAGCGCCTGCTGGGCGAGTGGGAACGGCGCGCGCGGTCGGCGCTGTCCAGCGGCCTGGTGCGCGGCTTCGGCCAGGGCCTGGTCGCTGGCAACAACGATCTTCAGTGGGAAACCAGCCTGCAGAGCGGGCAAACGGCCGAGGGCTGGCGCGCGTTCGCCGGCCATCACCTGGCCAGCGCCCGCTTCGGCGGCACCGAGGCCCGGCACGAGCGCCTCGGCGCAGGCCTCGAATGGACACGCCGCGACCTGCAACTGAGCGCCGAGCTGGGCCAGGACCTGGGCAATGCGCGCAGCACGGTCTGGGCCGTGGCGGCAGGCCTGCAGCAGGGTGACCACTGGTCCTGGCGGCTGCGCCACGAAAGCCAGACCAATGACTTCCCGCTGAAGGCCCGCCAGCCCGGAGCCGAAAGCGATGCGCCCACCTACCTGCATGCCAGCCGCACCGTGTTGGGCGGCGCCTACCGCTGGAACGAGTCGCGCCGCGTCGCCGCCGATCTGTCCAGCTACGACTTCAATGACGGCAACCGCCGCCGCGCCCTCGCTGTCAGCTGGCTGGAGCGCCTGCAAAGCCACAGCGCCGGCACGCTGGATCTGAGCCTGGCGGGCTACGGCAGCAGCAACAGCCTGCCGGACCGTGTCTATTTCAGCCCCCGGCGCGACCTCGCGGTCTCGGCCACGCTGGCGGCCGACTGGCTGACCTGGCGACGCTACGAGCGCAGCTTCAACCAGCGCCTGGCCCTGACGGCGGGCAACTACCGTCAGACCAGCGACGTCCGCCTGGGCTCGGCCTATGTCCAGCAAAGCTATGGCTGGCGGCCGTTCCAGGAGCTGCGCTATGAGCACGAGTGGCAATGGAGCGCCAGCGGTGCGCTTCGCTACGGCCTTGGCTGGCGGCGCTTCGCCTATGACGGCGTCTACGAGAGCAAGACCCAGTTCAGCCTCAACGCCCTGGTGAGGTTCTGATGGAACAACTGCTTGCCAGTGGCGTGCTGAACCTGCTGTTCGGCTTCTGCTTCTACTACCCGCTGTTCATGTCCTACCTGTGGATGTGCGGCGGGCTGTACTACTACTTCCATTACGAGCGCGGCGACCCGGATTTCGATCATCCCGCGCCGCTGCCCGCCTACCCCGGCGTCAGCGTGCTGGTGCCCTGCCACAACGAGGCGGCCTGTATCCACGAGACGGTGGCAGCCCTGCAAGCCATCGACTATCCCGAGTTCGAGATCCTGCTGATCAACGACGGCAGCACCGACGAGACACCGCAGATCCTGGACGCGATGGCGGCCCGGGACGCACGCATCCGCGTCATCCACCTGGCCCGCAACCAGGGCAAGGCCGTGGGCCTCAACACCGCCGCAGCGGTGGCTCGGCACGACTACTTCCTCTGCATCGACGGTGACTCCATCGTCGACCCGCATTGCCTGCGCTGGATGATGCGCCACCTGCTGGCCAGCCCCCGCGTCGGCGCGGTCACCGGCAATCCGCGCATCCGCACGCGCTCCACGCTGCTGGGCCGCATCCAGGTCGGGGAGTTCTCGTCCATCATCGGCCTGATCAAGCGGGCTCAGCGCACCTACGGCAAGGTGTTCACGGTCTCCGGCGTGATGGTGTGCCTGCGCCGCGCGGCCCTGCACCATGCCGGCTACTGGAACCCCGATGCGCTGACCGAGGACATCGACATCAGCTGGCGCCTGCAGATGCGCCACTGGGACGTGCGCTTCGAGCCCAATGCCCTGTGCTGGATCCTGATGCCCGAAACCTTCGGCGGCCTGTGGCGCCAGCGCCTGCGCTGGGCCATGGGCGGCACGCAGGTGCTGTTCAGCCAGCACGGCGTGTTCGGCCAGTGGCGGCATCGCCGCATGATCCCGGTCTACCTCGAGTACTTCACCAGCGTGCTGTGGGCCTACACCATGGCCGGCGTGATCCTCCTGTGGACGCTTGGCCTGTTCATGACCCTGCCCGAGCCGCTGCAGGTCCAGACCCTGCTGCCGGGCTGGGAGGGCCTGGTGATAGGCACGACCTGCCTGACGCAGTTCGGCGTCAGCATGTTCCTGGACTCGCGCTACGAGCGGGGCCTCGGGCGCTACTACTACTGGATGATCTGGTACCCGCTCGCGTTCTGGCTGCTGAGCGTGTTCACCACCATCGTGGCCCTGCCCAAGGTGCTGCTGCGCGGCAGCCGCCGCGCGCGCTGGAAGAGCCCGGACCGGGGGCTGCAGCCATGATGCAGAAGACGCCTCAGCTGATCATCGATCGGCCGGACTTGCAAACCTGGCGCCAGCGCGCCGTCTTCGGCGCACTGACGGCCGCCTTCTGGGTCGGCTGGTTCGTCCTGTGGTTGCCGGCCATCACCATGGCAGGCTGGCTGTTCTTCGGCCTGCGCTTCAAGTTCCACATGATCGACCTGGATGGCTTCAGCGGCTTCCTGGGATTGCTCGGCATCTATGCGCTGGTGATCGTCGGCATGGGCGGCTCACTGCTGCTCTGGGCCAAGTACAACCACCTGCGTTTCCGAGGTGTGGAGCGCAGGCGCGACTTCCCGGTGCCCACGCTGGCCGACATCGCCACGGCCAAGGGCCTGAGTGAAGCGGCCATCCTGGACGCGCGACGCTGCCAGATCATGACCGTCCACCATGACGATCACGGCGGCATTCTGCGGGTCGAGAACCGATACCCCCCGGCCCAGGCCATGGCGTTGCCGGTCAAGGCTGTCGACTCGTCGTCTTCGCTGCTGGCGACCTCGCTCTGAGGCTGCGCCCGATGAAGCGGCGCATTGACTCGGCCGGCTGGGTCAGGGCCGGCATGCCGCCGGGCGCTTGAGCGCGCCAGCCACGACCTGCCTCAGTCCACGGGCCCCTTATTGCTTGGCCGGAACGAACATCTCGCCGACTCGTTCCTTCTTGCCATCCGCTGTGTTGAAGACGGTGAAATTGATGCCGCCCGATGGCAGGCGGCCCCCCCATTTGCAGGTAATCGTGTGCACCCAGGGTAGCTTGGAAACATGCACGGGATCGTAGGCGCAGCGGTCGATGGCCTGGCCCTTGGCGTCCGTCCATTCGATGGAAAGCTGATGCTTGCCGACGCGGCGATAGGCCACGTAGGCCAGCACGACAGCTTCCTCCGACGGATCGTTGACGTTGTAGACGGTCCAGATGCTCTTCGGGTTGGCGAACCCATTCACATCGACCGTCCCCGAAGTGTTCATGATGCCGACCAGGCCCGCAGATTCGGCCGACCAGGCCGCTTGAGTGCAAAGGGCGACCAGCGCGGTCAGCGCAAACTTCTTCATTTTTGATTTCCTCTCTTGAATGGTGATGGGCGGACGTGCCACCTTGGCTTTGTACTGAGGGGCGATGCCTGCCGCGACGCCGGAAATTTCCGCCGGCGCGGCGGCGTGCACCTGTTCTCGTCTGGAAGGATCCGGCGTGCGCTTGCAGAACGCGCCGAACGCACGCGTTGCACCTGTGCGACGCAGCTCCCCGCTGTTCACATCGCCTTGAACAGGTGGTGATGCTGGGTCGAGACCTTGAGCCGCTCCTCGCGCCCCTTGATCTCCAGCTCCAGCGCCTCGCCGCGCCGGTGCACGCCGCGCACATGGCGGCGGTTCACCACCACGCTGCGGTGGGTCTGCAAGAACAGCTGCGGATCGAGCCGCTCGAGCAACTCCTTCAGCGAGAGCCGGATCAGGCCGTCACAGTCCTCGGCAACCACGCGGGTGTACTTGCTGTCGGACTCGAAGAACTGCACGTCGTCCACGTGGACAAGCCGCACCTGGCTGCCCACGGCCACCTGCAGCCAGTCGCCCGCAGCGGGGCGCGGCGCAGGCTGCTGCTGCAAATTCTTCAAGGCCTGGGCCAGCTGCTGCGGCGCGGCCTGCTCGGCCAGGGCCTGGCGCAGCCGTGCCACCGTCTTGGCCAGGCGCGGCAGCTCGACCGGCTTGAGCACATAGTCCAGCGCTTGCGCCTCGAAAGCCTCGATCGCATGGGCATCGAAGGCGGTGACGAAGACCAGCCGCGTGAGCGCGCCCTGCAGCGATTGCGCCACCTGCAGGCCGGTCAGGCCCGGCATGCGGATGTCGAGAAAGGCCAGCTGCGGCTGCAGGCGCTGGATGGCTTGCAGGGCAGAGAGGCCGTCCTCGCATTCCTGCACGATCTGCAGCTCGGGCCAGAGCTGCTGCAGGCGCTCGCGCAGCGCGGCGCGCATGAAGGGTTCGTCGTCGGCCAGGATGGCGGTGAGGGCGAGGCTGGTGTTCACAGGTCACGGTCCGGGTTGATGGGCAGGGTCACGCTGGCCAGCACGCCGCCCTGCGGCAGGCCGGCGATGCTGAGGCGGGCACGCTCGCCGTAGATGCCTTGCAGGCGCTCACGAATGTTCTGCAGGCCGGTGCCGCCCCCTTGCGTGGCCGCGCCACCGAGGCCAACGCCATCGTCCTGCACGCAGACCCGCAGCTCCGCGTCGCCGCGCTGTGCATAGACGCGGATGCGCACCGGCCCGGTCTTGGGCTCGATGCCATGCTTGATCGCGTTCTCCACCAGGGTCTGCAGCACCAGCGGCGGGAACTCCACGCCCTCCAGGGCGGTTGCCAGGTCCAGGTCCACGCTGAGGCGGCCCCCCATGCGCAGCCGCGCAATCTGCAGGTAGGCATCGGTCAGCTCGAACTCGCGACCCAGCGTGGACGAGAACTGCCGCATCGAAGGCATCGCGAGACGCAGGTAGCGGATCAGCTGTGTCAGCAGGAAGTCGGCCGCCCCCGGCTCGCCCTTCAGCAGGTACTGCACGGTGGCCAGCGTGTTGTAGAGGAAATGCGGCTCGATCTGGGCCTGCAGCACGGCCAGCTGCGCCTCGGCCAGGCGGCGGCCGGTGTCGGCCTCGTCGGCACGCTGGTTGGCCTGAGCGAGGCGGCGCTGCCAGCGCAGAGCACTGTGGTGCAGCGCAATCATCAGGAACAGATAGCCGAAGGTCATCGCCGGTCCGGCCCACCAGTTGGCCGGGAAGATCAGTGTCGGGTGCCAGTAGGTCAGCGCGTCCATCAGCAGGACGTGGGCCAGCAGGGCCACGGCGACTGCGGGCAGCCACAGGGCCAGCGCCTTGCGCATGGGCGGCGAATCGCCCCAGCGCCGTGCAACGAACAGGTTGGCGAACTCGAGCGGCAGTCCGGCTACCGCGAACTGAAGCGCCCCCAGCAACATGCTTCCAAGCACGGGGTCATCCACCCTGCCCGGAAAGACAATGCCGACAGCGAGCAAGACGACATAGGTCGCGACATTGGCCAGCAGTGTCTTGCGGTTGCTGTAGTAGGAGAACAAGCCCACGGTGCGGTAATCCGGCCCATAGCCCATCAAGCCGGAGCCGGTCATGTTCAAGCCTTCCAGCGTGCTGTAGCCAATCGTGCCCAGCACTGCCCACAAGGTGGCCAGGCCCAGCACCAGCACGCTCCAGCCGGCATTGAACTTGACCAGCGCCAGCCCGAGCCCGGTCAGCAAGGCCACCGGAATCCACAGCCAGCGGATCTTGCTGCGCTGCTGCTGCAAGGCCTCGGCGGCCCAATTCACACTCATCTCGACTTGCATTCATTTCCCCTGCGAGGATTCTGATCAGCCCCATGCGATCAGCCAGGCTCAAGAATGCCGAGCGCGTGAACAACTTGCCGCAGCGCCGCGATCAGCGCCGGCCTTGCAGCGACGAGCGTGGCGCTATGGCGATGAATGCGGCAGCGTCCCGAGCAGCACCAGGTCGCGCCCCTGGGCCTTGGCCTGGTAAAGCGCCTGGTCGGCGGCAGCCAGCAGGGTGGCCGCCAGCGACTCGGCCTGCGGCACGCAGGCCGCCACGCCAATGCTGAGCGTCAGCAAGCCGCTGGGCGAATCGGCATGCGGGATCGCCAGCTCGCGCACGGCGGCACTGACCCGGCTGGCCATCTGCAAGGCGGCCGCCGCATCGCTGGCCGGCGCGATGAAGACGAACTCCTCGCCGCCATAACGGGCCACCAGGTCGCCCTCGCGGTGCAGGGTGGCGGCCAGCGCCCGGGCCACGCGGCGCAGGCAGTCGTCGCCGGCCTGGTGGCCGTAGCGGTCGTTGAACTTCTTGAAGAAGTCCACGTCGATCAGGGCCAGGGCCAGCGGCTGATGCAGGCGCAGCGCACGGGTCCATTCGCTGGCCAGGCGGGCATCGAACTGGCGGCGGTTGGCGATGCCGGTCAGGCCGTCGGTCGTGCTCATGGCCTCGAGGCGGCGGTTCAGGTCCTCGAGCTCGGCCGTGCGCGCCGCCACGCGGCTCTCCAGCATTTGCTCGGAGGCGCGCAGGCTCTCGACCAGGGCGCTCTGCGCGCGGGCCTTGTCGCGACGCATGGCGTTGTAGCGGTCGGCCAGCGCGAAAGACAGCAGCAGCATCTCGATGGCCGACCCGAACTGCGTGCCCTCGCTGGTGAGCACATTGGTGGGCAACAGGCCGAGGTTGCGCAAGTGAGTCAGCACCACCGCCAGCAGGATGACCGCGAAGGCGGCGACGAAGTAGTAGGCGCTGCGGTGGCGCTGGAGCGCGCCCATGACCCCGACCAGCAGAAGCAGCAGGGCCGTCAGCGCGTTCAGCACCACGAACAGCGGCACGAAACGCTGGAAGAAGAACAGCAGCAGCGGAATGCAGGCCAGGTTCACGGCCACGCCGACGAGCAAGGCCTTGTCCAGGCGCGGCAGCAGTTGCCGGGTGTCCAGTACACGACGCGTGAACAGCAGCAGCGCCACGCCGGCCAGCGAGGAAGGGATGTTGACGCCACGTGCCGTCCAGGCCGGCAGATCGCCCCAGAGGTACTCGACGCCGATGCCGGTGAAGGCGGCCAGCGCTGCGGCCACGCTGGTGGCGAAGACGACGTAGAGCAGGTAGCTCCAGTCACGCAGCGCCAGGAAGAGCATCAGGTTGTAGAGCGTGATCGCCAGCACCAGGCCGAAGTACAGGCCCTGCGCCACGTAGCCGGCGCGCTCGTGGTTCGCATGAGCCTCGGGCGTCCACAGCCGCGCCGGCACATTGAGCGAGTTGGGCGTCTCGGCGCGCAGATAAATCGTCTGCTCGCTGCGCGGCGGCAGCGTCAGCGGGATCACGTAGAAGCGGCTGGGATGGAGGCGCGCCGCGAAGGGCCGGGCAAAGCCGGTCTCCATCGTGCGGTACTGCCCGGCCTCGTCCGGCACATGGGCATCAAGCTTGGCGAGCAGCGGATAGCTGATCTCCAGCAGGCGCACGAGCGGCGCATCGCCGGGGTTGGCCAGTCGCAGTCGCAGCCAGACCGCCGAACGCGTGTAGGAGAAGCCCAGTGCCTCGCCGCTGGCGCTGCTCGCCTGGAAGCGCGCCGCGCCAGCGGGCGAGCGCACGTCGGCCAGCGTGAGCTGGGCGCTGGCATCATCCACCACCTCGAAATGCCGGGTCAGCGACAGCCCCTCGGGCGGCAGCTGCGAGGCATCTAGCGTCGGAGCGGCGAGGCAGTGGCCGGCCAGCCAGAGCCCGGCGACCAAGAGGAAACGGAACCAGTTCATGACTCAGCGCGCGGCCAGCACCTCGGGGTTGAGCGGTGTCGGCGGCACGCCGCCCGTCAGCGCAGCGATCAGGTTGTCGGCCGCCAGGTCGGCCATGGCGAGGCGCGTCTTCACGGTGGCGCTGGCAATGTGCGGGGTCAGCACCACATTGGGCAGGCTCAGCAGGTCCGGATGCACGCGGGGCTCGCCTTCAAACACATCGAGGCCTGCGGCAGCGATGCGGCGCTCGCGCAAGGCCTCGGCGAGGGCGGCGTCGTCGACGATGCCGCCGCGCGCCACGTTCGTCAGCGTGGCTTCGGGCTTCATCAGCGCCAGCTCGGCCGCGCCGATGCTGTGGTGCGACTCGGCCGAATACGGCAGCACGATCACCAGGTGATCGGCCTGCTTGAGCAACTCATCCTTCGAGACATAGCGGGCACCGACCTCAGCCTCCAGCTCGGGCGCGAGGCGCGAGCGGTTGTGATAGATCACCGGCATGCCAAAGCCCAGGTGGCCGCGCCGCGCAATCGCCCGGCCGATGCGGCCCATGCCGAGGATGGCGAGCGTGGCGCCATGGATGTCGGAGCCGATGAACATGTCGACCGACCACTTCGTCCATTCGCCCCGGCGCAGGAAATGCTCGCTCTCGGCCATGCGACGGGCCGTGGCCATCATCAGGGCGAAGCCGAAGTCGGCCGTGGTCTCGGTCAGCACATCGGGCGTGTTGGTAGCGAGCACGCCGCGCGCGGTGCAGGCCGCAAGGTCGATGTTGTTGTAGCCCACGGCCATGTTGCAGACGGCCCTGAGTTCGGGGCAGGCGGCCAGCACCTCGGCGTCGATGCGCTCGCTGCCGGTGATGAAGGCGCCAGCCTTGCCTTGCAGCTTGGCGATCAGCTCGACCTTGCTGAAGACACGGTCCTCGGCATTGCCTTCGACCTCGAAATGCGCGGCCAGGCGCGTGGTGACCGAGTCGAAGACGCGGCGGGCAACCAGCACATGCTTTCTCATAGGAACCAGATCCCCGTGATCAAGACAAACAGCGGCAACAGCACCGCGCAAGACCAGGCCATGTAGCCGAAGAAGCTGGGCATGGCGATGCCTCGCTCCTCGACAATCGCCTTGACCATGAAGTTGGGCGCGTTGCCGATGTAGCTCATCGCGCCCATGAAGACCGAGCCGGCCGACACCGCCGCCAGCGTGGCCGCCAGCGGGCCCATCAGCTGCTGCGGATCGCCGCCGGCGAGGTTGAAGAACACGAGGTAGGTGGGTGCGTTGTCCAGGAAGCTGGAGAGCGAACCGCTGAACCAGAAATAGGCCCAGGGCAGCGGCTGGCCGTCGGCGCCGGTGACCGCGCGAGTCACGGCCGCGAAGGCGCCCTGCTCACCCGCCTTCAGCATGGCCAGCACCGGGATCATGGTCAGGAAGATGCCGGCGAACAGCTTGGCCACCTCCTGCATCGCACCCCAGCTGAACTGGTTGCGCTCGCGCACGGCCCGCGGGGTCAGCCAGATCGACAGGCCGGTGACCACGAGCAGCAGGCCGTCGCGCAGCAGCGAGGGCAAGCCCAGATGAACGCCGGCCACCGTGAACTCGACACCCGGCTTCGAGGCGCCGCTGATCAAGACCATGCCCACGATGGCCGCCAGCAGCAGGAAGTTGATGCTGCCCTCGAGGCCGAAGCGCTCGGCGTTGTCCGGGGTCGGGTCTTGCGGCGTGCAGCCTTCACGGGCATAGCAGCGGCGATCAATCACCCAGAAGATGGCGAGCAGGGCCAGCACGAGGAACAGGGTCTGCGGATAGAGGTGCTTGAGCGTCCAGAAGAAGTCCACGCCTTGCAGGAAGCCGAGGAACAGCGGCGGGTCGCCGAGCGGCGTCAGCGCGCCGCCGGCATTGCTGACGATGAAGATGAAGAACACGAACACGTGAGCGCTGTGCAGGCGGTTGTCGTTGGCGCGTATCAGCGGGCGCACCATCAGCATGGAGGCGCCGGTCGTGCCCATCACACTGGCGAGCAGCGCGCCTATGGCCATCAGGCCCACGTTCAGGCCCGGGCTGCCATGCAGGTTGCCGCGCACATGGATACCGCCGGCCGTGGTGAACAAGGCCAGCAGCAGGATGATGAAGGGCAGGTACTCGGCCAGCAGCGTGTGCAGCACCAGGTGGCTGGCGAGGCCTGCGCCTTGCATCAGCGCAAAGGGCAGCAAGAAGGCGAGCGCCCAGGCGGCGGCGATCTTGCCGTAGTGTGGATGCCAGAGGCGCGGCGCCAGCAGGGGCAGCAGCGCAATCGACAGCAGCATGCCGGCAAACGGCAGGCCCCACAGCGCACCGAGGGCGCCCCCGTCCAGCTCGGCCATGAACTCAGTCCTCAAGGAAGCGCGTGAACTCGGCCACCGGCGCTCGCTCGGTGACGAGGCCGTTCTCGACCGCCGCCGGATCGGCATGGCCCAGCGACATGCCGCAGACGAGCTGTTGCTCGGGCTTGAGCTGCAACGCTTCGGCGATCAGGCGATGGAACTGCGTGAAGGCTGCCTGCGGGCAGGTGTGCAGGCCGCGCGCGCGCGCCGCGATCATCACGTTCTGGATGAACATGCCGTAGTCCAGCCAACTGCCCTGCTGCATCACCCGGTCGATGGTGAACATCAGGCCCACCGGCGCATCGAAGAACTGGTAGTTGCGGCCGTGCTGGTCGTGCATGCGGGCCTTGTCGGTCTTGGCGATGTTCAGCAGGCCATACAGGTCCCAGCCGATCTTGCGGCGGCGGTCGACGTAGGGCGAGACCCATTCGCGCGGGTAGTAGGCGTACTCCTCGGTGTGGGCCGCGAGCTCGGTCGGGTCGTCGTAGACGGCCATGATGCGGCTGGAGAGCCGCTGCTTGGCCGCGCCCGTCAGCACGTGGACCTGCCAGGGCTGGGTGTTGGTGCCAGAGGGTGCGCGCGAGGCGACACGCAGGATGTCTTCAACCACCTCGCGGGGCACGGGCGTGGGCAGGAAGGCGCGCATCGAGTGGCGGCTCTCGATCGCGGCATCGACGATGGCGGTCTGCTCGGGCGTGGGAAGGTCGAAGCGGCTCATGGTGCGGTCAGTCCTTGCAAGGCTTGTAGATAGGCAGCGGGCAGCGCGGCCACCGGCCGGCGGCTTTCGCGGTCCACATAGACATGGATGAAGTGGCCGCGCGCGGCGCAGGTCTCGGCGCCTTCGGCGAACAGGCCGATTTCGTAACGCACGCTGGAGCGGCCTTGCTGGCTCACGCGGATGCCGGCGTCGACGGCCTGCGGGAAGGCCAGCGAATCGAAGAAATTGCAATGCGTCTCGACCACCAGGCCAATCACGGCGCCGCCGTGGATGTCCAGCGCGCCCTGCGCGATCAGGTACTGGTTCACGGCCGTGTCGAACAGGCTGTAGTACACGACGTTGTTCAGGTGGCCGTAGATGTCGTTGTCCATCCAACGGGTGCCGAGGCGCACGAACTGCGCGTAGGCGCTGCGCGGCTCGGGCTGGGGTCTGAGATTGGGACTGCTGCTCATGGGGCTCATTCTTTCATTGCCGGGGTTCGCCACAGCGACCAGCTGCGGGCCGCCTCGCTCAGGGTATTCACTTGAACCGCCACCGTGGTGGCCAGGTCGCGCCCGTAGCCACCGGCCATGGACAGCGCCACCGGGATGCGCCTCGCGCGCAAGGCCTGCAGCACGCGATGGTCGCGCTCCAGCAGGCCGGCGGTGCTCAGCTTGAGCCGGCCGAGGCGGTCGCCCTCGTGCGGGTCGGCCCCGGCCAGGTAGAAGGCGAGGCCGGGCGGCCTCGCGTCGAGGCGCTGCCAGATCTTGTCCAGCGCCTCATCGAGCGCCGCCAAGTAGGGTTCATCACCGCAGCCATCGGGCAGGTCCACGTCGAGGCTGCTCGCCTCTTTGCGGAAGGGGAAGTTCTTCGCACCATGCATGGAGAAAGTGAAGACGCTGTCGTCCTCGCGGAAGATGGACGCCGTGCCATTGCCCTGGTGCACGTCCAGGTCGATCACCAGCACCCGCAGACCCGCCCGGCCGTGGCCATGGCGGCGATGCCATTCGGCCTGCATCAAGCGGGCAGCCACCGCCACATCGTTGAAGACGCAGTAGCCCGAGCCCTTGTCTGCATAGGCATGGTGGGTACCGCCCGCCAGGTTGGCGGCCACGCCCTCCTCCAGCGCCGCGCGCGCCGCGGCAATGCTGGCGCCCACCGAGCGGCGCGAGCGCTCGGCCATCGAGGGCGACCAGGGGAAGCCGATCTCGCGCTGCTCGCTGGCGCTCAGATGGCCTTGCAGCACGGCTTCGACGTAGGACGGCGTGTGGGCCAGCAGGAGCTCGCCCTCGGTCGCCGCCTCGGCCGGCAGCAGCCGGATCAGGCCCGGCGCCGCCTCGATGGCCTCTCGCAGCAGCCGGTACTTGCTCTGCGGGAAGCGATGGCCCGGCGGCAGTGCCAGGCTGTGGGCGTCGGAGTGGAAGGCGAGCATCGTGGCCCCGACGATAGCGGCAGGCGGCCCGGCCCGCCGTCATGCGCGCGTCACCGGCGCAGGGCACGCTGGCCCTGGGTGCTTCGGCCGGGTCGAAAGTCAAGTTACAAAATTTTTGGTGCAGTGCAGCAAAAAGTTCTTGCAATCGCCCCGACCCGCCCCGATACTTCGATCCATGCTGCAGTGCAACAAAAGAACTGCAAGCCCGAGTCCCCAAGCATTCAACCTCTCAGGAGAAACCACCATGCTGACCCCGGAACAAGTTTTTGCTGCACACAAGGCCAACGTCGAAACCCTGTTCGGCCTGACCAACAAGGCCTTCGAAGGCGTTGAGAAGCTGGTCGAGCTGAACCTGCAAGTCGCCAAGACCGCGCTGAGCGAAGTCGCCGAAACGACCACGGCCGCCCTGTCGGTCAAGGACGCTCAAGAGCTGTTGACGCTGCAACAGTCGCTGCTGCAGCCGAGCGCCGACAAGGCCGCCGCCTACAGCCGTCACCTGTATGACATCGCCGCTGCCACCAATGCCGAAGTGGCCAAGCTGGCCGAAGGCCAGTTCGGCGACGTGCAGAAGAAGTTCAACGCCATCGTCGACAACGCCGTCAAGAACGCCCCGGCCGGCAGCGAAAGCGCCGCCGCCCTGGTGAAGTCGGCCGTCGCTGCCGCCAACAACGCACTGGAAACCGCCCAGAAGGCTGCCAAGCAGGCCGCCGAAGTGGCCGAAGCCAACTTCCAGGCCGTGACCAGCCAGGCCGTCAAGGCCACGCAAACGGCCACGCGCTCGAGCAAGCGCGCCGCTGCCTGATCCAGGCCGCCACGCGACAGACATAGAGGTCCTTGGCCCGCCGCTCCTGCAGCGGGCATCCAAGTTGTCTCCTCGGTGCCCAAAAGAAGCTCTGCTTCGGAAAAGTACCGTTTCAAGCCCAGTGCCCAGCACTGGGCTTTTTTATTGTCCAAACCAGTTTGTGCGAATTTCGCCCTAGCACAGTGAAAGGTGGGGTGGGAGGTGTATTTCGCCATACACACCCCTTCGGTGGGCCCGAGGGACAACCCGATCCTGATGTCTCGCAGCCGGAATCGAAACTAACTTCGTGAGCGAACAGCTTGCGAAAAAGTATTCCAGCAATCCTTACGAGGGGATCTCCATGTTCAAACCCATGAATGGCCGCCTGCGGCTTCAACGCAGCGCCATTGCCTTGGCCACTGCCTGCCTGGCGGCCGTCGCGGCAGGCAATGTCTACGCCCAGTCGAATGCGACGGGCAGCATCTTCGGCACGGTCCAGGTCTCGGCCGGCACGACGGTCCTGATCGAAAATCCGGCCACCGGCTTCCGCCGCGTCACAACGCCGGACTCGAGCGGCCGCATCCAGGCCACGTCGCTGCCCATCGGCACCTACAAAGTCACGCTGATGCGGGACGGCAAAGCCGTGACCGTCCGCGAGAACGTCCAGGTCCTGCTCGGCCAGAACGCCGAGGTGAGCTTCGGTCAGCAACTCGAGACCGTCACGGTCACCGGTACCCGCAAGGTGCTGGACGTGTCGAACGCCGACAGCGGCGCGAGCTTCACGGCCAAGCAGCTGGAAGCCCTGCCCGGCGGCCGCAATGTGGCGTCCATCATCGCCCTGGCACCCAATACCACCCACGCTGACCCGCGCTACCCCGGTGGCGCCTCCATCGGCGGCGGTGCAGCGTCCGAGAACTCGTACTACATCAACGGCTTCCCGGTCACCAACCCGCTGAACCAGCTGGGCTCTTCCGAACTGCCCTTTGGCGCCATCGAACAGGCACAGATCCTGAACGGCGGCTTCGGTGCCGAATTCGGCCGCTCCATCGGCGGCGTGATCAACCTCGTCACCAAGAGCGGCACCAACAACTGGGAAGCGGGCGGCCAGGCCAGCATCTCCCCCAATTCGCTGCGCGCCAAGCCCGAGAACCGCTACTACAGCAAGGTCGGCACTCCCACCGACGGCAAGTTGCGACTGCGCCGCGAGGACGACACGCTGACCGAGAGCACCGTGGGCGGCTATGTGGGCGGCCCGCTGATCAAGGACAGGCTGTTCATGTTCCTGTCGGCCGAGAAGCGCACCTCGCGGGCCAATGGCGTTGACGTGGTCAACGGCAATACCGCCGCACCGGACGCCTCCGCCACCAGCGGCTGGAACCAGGACAAGGCGGTCACCACGCGCCTGATGGGCAAGTTCGACCTGAACCTGGCGGAAGGCCACCGCGTCGACCTGACCTTGATCGGCGATACGCCCAAGCTGACCCGTACCGTGTCGGGCTTCAACCCGGAAACCGGCGTCCGCAACGGCAAGGTCGACCACATCGAGCGCTGGAAGAACGACGAAGACGGCCTCACCAGTTCGGGCGCCAATGTCCGCATCCTTCGCTATGTGGGCGAGATCACGGACAACCTGACCGTCACCGCCCTGGCCGGCCAGCTGAAGACCCAGCGCACCTCCTCGGTCGAGGGTGCCAATGTCTCGGTGCCTGCCGTCGGTTTCGAGAACGGTCCCAGCTCGCGCGCCCCGGGCGTCACCTACCCGCAGCTCAACACCTTCACGGGCCAGCTCTACATCCCGGGCAACGAAGACAAGGTGAAGGGCCTGCGCCTGGACGTCGAATACAAGCTCGGCGCGCACACCATCAAGGTGGGCATGGACGACAACAAGATGTCCACCCTCAATGGCGGCAAGCAGGCGCCCCCGGGCGGCCGGAGCATCACCTATGCCGACCCGCTGAGCGCCCTTGATACGGCTCGCAAGGACTTCACGCTGTCACTGTCGGGCGGCACCAAGCTCTGGATCGGCAACCCCGCCAACGGCGCCCTCGCGGCCAAGGGCTATTACGGCTTCGAGAGCGTGAACTCCACGGTCAGCAACGCCTACTCCAACCAGACGGCCCAGTACATCGAGGACCGCTGGCAGGCCAGCAAGACCCTGCTGCTGACCGCCGGCCTGCGCCGCGAAACCTACGAGAACCAGAACTTCGAGAAGGTCTCGTTCCTGAAGATCAGCAACCAGCTGAATCCGCGCTTCTCGGCCGTCTGGGACGTCTCGGGCGATGCCACCACCAAGGTATTCGGCAGTGCCGGCCGCTACTCGATCCAGATCCCCACGCTGATCGCACTGCGCGGCGCCAACGGCTCCACCAACACGACCCAGGTGTTCACCTACACCGGCGTCGACGCCAACGGCATGCCAACCGGCCGCATCAACCAGGCCTCACCCTACTCGTCCAACAGCGAGTACGGCCAGACCAAGGATCCGCACAGCGTGGCTGCCGCCAACATCAAGCCGGCCTACCAGGACGAAATGATCCTGGGCATCGAGCGAGCCCTGCTCAAGGATCTGAGTGGCGGCGTGAAGTTCACCCGTCGCGAGATGAAGAGCACCATCGACGACACCTGCGACTGGCGCCCGTTCGGCAAGTACGTCAAGGATCATCCGACGCTGGATGCCAAGCCCTGGCGCGATTTCATCGCCCAGGCAGAGGCGAACGACCCGGATGCCCATGCGCCCTGGAGCTGCGCCTCGTTCAACCCGGGCCGTGCCAACACTTTCGACATGAACTTCAATGGCGATGGCAAGACCTACACGCGGGTGACCTTCAGTGCCGACGAAATGGGCTACGGCACGATCAAGCCCAAGCGCACCTACACGGCGCTGGACTTCTTCCTGGAGCATCCGTTCCGCGACAACTGGTACGGCAAGCTGACCTACACCTACGCCAAGAGCAAGGGCTACACGGAAGGCCAGACGCTGTCGGACCGTGCGCAGCGTGACGTGTCGGCCACCATGACCTGGGACCACCCGGAAATCATGGAAGGCGGCTACGGCTACCTGCCGAACGACCGCCGCCACCAGGTCAAGGCCTACGGCTACTACCAGGTCATCCCCGAGTTGCAGCTCGCAGGCACCTACACCTACGAGTCGGGTCGGCCGCGCAGTTGCCTCGGCACCTACCAGGGCAAGCATGCTGGCAACCCGGCGGGCTGGAATCCGTCCTGGTTCGACGCCGGCAACAACTACGGTTCGAACTACCACTATTGCTTCGGCAAGATCTCCGAGCGTGGCACCGTGGGACGCCTGGCCTCGAACTCGCGCCTCAATCTCAGCGTCACGTACAAGCCCGGCTTCGTCCCCGGTCTTGCCCTGTCGGCCGAGATGCTGAACGTGTTCGACAACCAGGCCGTGCTGGCGGTGGAGGAGCGTGGCGAGACCAACGGCGGCACGCCGCGCAATATCTACCAGATGCCGGTTGGCAATGCTGCGCCGCGCAGCACCCGCTTCACGGCGACCTACAACCACGCGTTCTGACGTGACCCAGAAGGGCGCCAGCCTTCATGCTGGCGCCTGAAAGGACCCGGGCCTGCAAGGCGACTTGCAGGCCCTTTTGCCTTCAGGGCAGCCCGGTCAGCGCCCCACTTGCTCCAGCAGATCGGCCACCAGCTCCAATCGCAGCAGCGGGTTGTCCAGTGCGAGCAGGCGCTGTTTCTGGCTTTGCTGCAAAGGCAGCAGCTCGCACCAGCGGTTGGCGAGCCAGCCGCAATCGTTCCAGTGGTAGGGCGGCTGCAGCGGCAGGTCCTCGGCGGCCACGGCCTGTTCGAACTGGCTCAGCAACAGTTGCAGCTGACGGCTGACCTGTTGCAGGTCTTCGGGCACCGGCACGGCAGCATCGTCGGGCAAGAGCTGACCCTCGCCCACCCACAGGCCATGGGGCAGGCACCCACTCTTGTCCAATGCAAAGCGCTGGCCGCCGGTGCAGCGGATCTGCAAGAGACCGGGCTGCGGCCGCTCGCAATGGTCGATATGGGCCAGCGTGCCCAGCATCTCGAAGGCCTCCTGCACGAAGCCCTCACCCTCGCCGCGCTGGCGCACTTCGCCGCCGGCGGTCAGGGCCACCACGCCAAAGGGCTCGCCACTCTTCAGGCAGCGCTGGATCAGGTCCAGGTAGCGCGGCTCGAAGATGCGCAGGTTCAGGTGCCCACCCGGGAACAGCACCGAGCTGAGCGGGAAGAGCTCGATGCGCTGGTGGGCCATCAGCGGGTCTTCGCGGCGATGCGCTGGCGAATCGTGGCCAGCATGGCTTGTGCGGCCTCGCGGCCGGCCTGGATGGAACGCTTGCGGGCGCTGAAATCGGCGCTGCCCACGCCATTGAGGCCGGGGCGGACGACCACGTCGGCATCGCGCAGCTCGTAGTTGTTGACGCTGCGGCTCATGATCGAGAAGGTCTGCAAGAGCATGTGCAGCGCATCGCCAGCGGGCTTCTCGTCAGGCGGAGAGCTGATGTCCACCGCGATCACCAGCTCGGCACCCATCTGCCGCGCGAAGCGCACTGGCACGGGGGCGACCAGGCCGCCGTCCACGTACTCGCGGTTGCCGATCTTGACCGGCTGGAACACCGCCGGCACCGAGCTCGAGGCGCGCACCGCCGTGCCGGTGTCGCCGGTGCGGAACAGGATGGGCGAACCGTCCGACAGCTCGGTGGCGAGGATGCCCAGCGGCAGCGGCATCTGCTCGATCAGCTTGTTGCCGGTCTTCTCGCGCACATAGCGGGCCAGCGCCTCGCCGCGTATCAGGCCGCGGGTCGGGAAAGCCCAATCGGTGATCGCGCCTTCGTCCATGGTTTCGGCCAACTGGGCCATCTCGTTGCCGCTCTTGCCCGAGGCATAGAGCGCGGCCACCAGGCTGCCGGCCGAGGTGCCGGCCACCAGGTCGACCTTGATGCCCTGCTCTTCCAGCACCTGGATCACGCCGATATGGGCAAAGCCGCGCGCGGCACCGCCGCCGAGGGCAAGGCCGATGCGCGGCGGCTTCGGCGGCGGCTTGGGCGTCACCGGCTCGGCGGGCGCCGGCACCGTGGGCGTGGCGACCGGCGGAGGCGGCAGGCTGGAACAGGCGGCCAGGGCCAGCGTGGCAAGCAGCAGCAGGCTGCGTCGCGCGATGGGCGCGCGGGTGGGGGCATCGAACATGGCCCGCATTCTATGGAGGAGGATCACAATCAGCGGCAGGCTTCAGGAGACCTCCATGGCACTCACCCACGCCAATCCCGGCCAGCTGATCGACCTCATCCCGCTGGCCGATGGCAAGACCGACAGTCCCAGCACCAGCCTGATCAAGACCGAGCAGCTGCAGCTCCTGCACATGGTGATGCATGCCGGCCAGAGCCTGCCCGAGCACCAGGTGGCGGGCGAGCTGATCGTGCAATGCCTGGCCGGCCGCGTGCGGCTGCGCACACCCGGCCAGCAGCTGCCGCTGAGCGCCGGCCAACTGGTGCTGCTGCGCGGTGGCGAGAAGCATGCGGTGGAGGCCGAACTCGACAGCTGCCTGCTGCTGACGCTGTCGCTGCGTCACTGAGGCGCGTCCCTCATACGGGCGAGGGCGAGTCCTGGGCGGCGATGCAAGAATCAGCTCGCCACTGCCTGGCGGGGAGTCATCGCATGCTGTCCAAGATCACGGTCCTGCTGACCTTCACGGGCCTTGCCGCCCACAGCCTGGCCGAGCCCCTGCCCAGCGCGCCGCTGGAGCGCCGCTGCTGGCTCTCGCACACGCAGCAGCGCACGGCAGTCGACCTGCGCGACCCGACCACGGTCAGCTTCGTCAACCTCGCCAACGGCTACGCGGTGCGCTCACCGTTCTGGGTCGAGTTCGGCGTGCGCGGCATGGGCGTCGTGCCGGCCGGCAACAAGAACGAGAAGGCCGGCCATCACCACCTGCTGATCGACACACCGCTGCCGATCAACCACCAGGCGCAGATCCCCTTCTCCGACACGCACAAGCATTTCGGCAAGGGCCAGACCGGCACCCAGCTCGACCTGCCCGACGGCAAGCACACGCTGCGCCTGCTGTTCGCCGACCATGAACACCGGCCCTACTTCGTCTACAGCCGCGAGATCACGGTGCACGTGATAGGCCGTCGCAGCTCGGCGCCGCCCCGTGTCGAAGCCGGCAACTTCGAGGAGAGCTGTGCGCTCTGGTACCAGGACACGATCTCCGCCCCGCGTGCGGGCGGCAAGGAGGTCTATGTGAAAAACCTGCGCGATGAGGAGCCCGTCAACAGCCCCTTTGCGCTGAGCTTCGGGACGGTGGGCTACGGCATTGCGCCGTTGGCGCAGAAGGTCAAGGACACCGGCCACTTCGCCTTCACCATCAGCAGCAAGGGCGGCGGCCCCGTGCAGCGCCAGGTCTTGTCAGATGGCCGCACCGAGGCCCTGATCGACCTGCCGCGCGGCGATTACGAGATCGACCTGCGGCTGCAGGACGCGGACGGCAACCCGCTGCTGCGGGCCGCGCCGTTGCGCTTCACGGTGCAGCGCCAGGATCGCTGAGCGCTGGCGGGGGCGCTTACTTGTCCTTCTTCTTGCCGCGCTCGATGATGGCCGTGACCACGGTGGGCATCACCGGGCTGCCGGTCGGCGTCTTGCTCGGCGAGCTGTCCTTCTTGGGCTTCTTGGTTTCCTTGTTGCTTCGCTGCTGACCCTTGTTGGCCATGACGCTCCTCCAATGCTGAAGTGCCGATTGCACCGGCAGCAAGTCTAGGGCGAATTTCAGCCGGTTTCGGCGGCCTACACTGACCCGATGCTGTACCCCGCACTGATCAAGGAAATTGGCCGAGGCGCGCGCGGCGCCCGCGACATGACGGCCGAGCAGGCCGAGGCGCTGTTCGGCGCGATCCTGGATGGCCAGGTGCCCGACATGGAACTCGGCGGCATCCTCCTCTCCCTGCGCATCAAGGGCGAGAGTGCCGAGGAGCTGCTGGCCTTCGAGCGCGCGATGCAGGCGCGCACAAGCCACGTACAGGTGCCCGAAGGCCCGCGCTGTGTGCTGCTGCCCAGCTTCAACGGCGCCCGCAAGCAGGCCAATCTGATGCCGCTCGTGGCGCTGCTGCTGGCCCGCGAGGGCGTGCCGGTGCTGATCCATGGCCGGCATGATTTCGACAGCCGGCAGAGCCCGTTCGAGCTGCTGGCAGCGCTGGGCTTGCCGCTGTCAGCCAACGTGAGCGAGGCCTCGGCGCAGCTCGCCAGCAAGCGCATCGCCAGCCTGCCGCTGGCGTCCCTGAACCCGGGTCTCGACAAACTGATGGCCCTGCGCCCGCGCCTCGGCGTGCGCAACAGCGGCCACAGCGTGGCCAAGCTGCTGGACGCCGCACCAGGCCGCAGCGTGCGGGTCGTGGCCGTGACCCATCCCGAATACCTGGACAGCCTGGGCCAGGCATTGCCGCTCCTGACCGCCAGCGGCGGCCGCGCCCTGCTGATGCGCGCCAGCGAAGGCGAGGCCTACGCCCACCTGCGCCGCCGCGCCCACCTGGTCGGTTTTGCCGATGGCGTTCGCCAGGACCTGCACCCGGCTGACACGAGCGACATCGATTGGCCGCTCTCGCCCGAATGCGAAGCGAGCACCAACGCCCGGCTGATCCAGGCCCTGCTGGCCGGCGAGGAGCCGGTGCCGCCCCGCATCACCGAACAAGTCGCGGCGCTGATCCAACTGGCCCGCCCTTGATCTTTATTCTTGATTTGAATATAGCCACAACGATTTTTTAGTTTGCTTATATATAAAGCGTCGATAAAGTCCGCCGCCTAGGGTTGCCACGGGGGTAGCCCAGCCCAGCGGGAGCGGCTTTGGACTGGATTGCGGTTGTCAGCGGATTTGGCGTCGGCGCCATCGTCGGTATCACCGGCGTGGGTGGCGGCTCGCTGATGACGCCCCTGCTGCTGTCGGTGTTCCGGCTGAGCCCGGCGATGGCCATCGGCACGGACCTGTGGTTCGCTGCGCTGACCAAGGTCTCCGGCTCGGTGGCCCATGCCCGCCACGGCCATGTGCGCTGGGACATCACTGGCCGCCTCTTGGCCGGCTCCATCCCCGCCTCGCTCGCCACCGTGGCCCTGATGCATCTCACCGGCATCACCAAGGGCTGGGCCGCAGCCCTCAGCTTCTCGCTCGGCATTGCCCTCCTGCTGACGGCCGTGGTCGTGGCCTTCAAGAAGAGCTGGCAGACCCTCGGCCTGAAGCTCGAACACTTCATCCCTGACACCCGCAAGCCGGCGCTCACCATCGCCGCCGGCGCCATCCTCGGCGTGCTGGTGTCGCTCTCCTCCATCGGCGCTGGCGCGATTGGCGCGACGCTGATCCTGCTGATCTATCCCCGCCTCGAGGCCCGCTACATCGTCGGCAGCGACATCGCCCATGCGGTGCCGC
This sequence comes from Pelomonas sp. V22, assembly GCF_030014915.1. Taxonomy (GTDB): domain Bacteria; phylum Pseudomonadota; class Gammaproteobacteria; order Burkholderiales; family Burkholderiaceae_C; genus JAUASW01. The sequence goes on along the minus strand of NZ_JAGIXS010000003.1, from coordinate 15,903 downwards.
TGACCCTGGTGGCCGGCATTGGCCATGCCACGCTGGGCCATGTGGACTGGGCCCTCTTGGTGCCGCTGGTCATCGGCTCAGTGCCCGGCATCTGGCTCGGTGCCCAGCTCACCCGCCGCCTGCCCGATGGCGCCGTCCGTGCCCTGCTCTGCGCCTCGCTCCTCCTGGCCGGCTGGAAAGTCATTCACTGAATACGAATATGTACGCCTACACCGACTTCGACCGCCAGTTCGTCCGCGCCCGCGCCGCGCAGTTCCGCGATCAGCTGGAACGCAACATCGCAGGCAGCTTGAGTGACGACGAGTTCCGCCCGCTGCGCCTGCAGAACGGCTGGTATGTGCAGCGCCATGCGCCGATGCTGCGCGTGGCCGTGCCCTACGGCGTGCTCTCGAGCAAGCAGCTTCGCCAGCTGGCCCGCATTGCCCGCGTGCATGACCGCGGCTACGGCCACTTCACCACGCGCCAGAACCTGCAATACAACTGGATCCCGCTGACGCAATCGGCCGACGTGATGGACCTGCTGGCCGACGTGGACATGCACGGCATCCAGACCAGCGGCAACTGCATCCGCAACATCACCAGCGACGGCCTGGCCGGCGTGGCCGCCGACGAGATCGTCGACCCGCGCCCCTACGCCGAGGTGCTGCGCCAGTGGAGCACGCTGCACCCCGAGTTCGCCTTCCTGCCGCGCAAGTTCAAGATCGCCATCTCGGGCGCTGTTGAAGACCGCGCCGCCATCGCCTGGCACGACATCGGCCTGCAGCTGAAGAAGAACGAGGCCGGCGAAGTCGGCTTCCAGGTGCTGGTCGGCGGCGGCATGGGCCGCACGCCCATCGTGGCGCAGGAGATCCACGCCTTCCTGCCCTGGCAGCAGATCCTCGTCTACATCGAGGCCATCGTGCGCGTCTACAACCGCTACGGCCGCCGCGACAACGCCTACAAGGCCCGCATCAAGATCCTCGTGAAGGCCGAAGGCCAGAAGTTCTTCGACGCGGTGAACGAAGAGTTCCGCCTGATCCTCGCCGACGACGCGGGTGGCCATGAGCACCTGATTCCGCAGGCCGAGCTGGACCGCGTGGCGGCGAGCTTCGTCGTGCCCGCTGGCGTGCAAGCCGTGCCGGCGCTCGACATCTTCGAAGGCGCTACTCCCGCCTACAAGCGCTGGCTGGAGCGCAATGTGCACGGCCATCGCCTCAGCGGCTATCGCGGCGTGACGCTGTCGCTGAAGCGCGTGGGCCTGCCGCCTGGCGACGCGACCGACGCGCAGATGGAAGCCGCTGCCGGCCTGGCCGACCAGTTCAGCCAGGGCGAGCTGCGCGTGACGCACGACCAGAACCTGCTGCTGCCCTGGGTGCGAGAAGCCGACCTGCCGGCGGTGTTCGAAGCGGCCAAGGCCAACGGCTTCGCCACGCCCAACATCGGCCTCTTGACCGACATGATCGCCTGCCCCGGCGGCGACTTCTGCGCGCTGGCCAACGCCCGCTCCATCCCCATCGCCAGCGAGATCACCGAGCGCTTCCAGGACCTGGACGAGCTCTACGACATCGGCGACATCGACCTGCACATCAGCGGCTGCATCAACAGCTGCGGCCACCACCACAGCGGCCACATCGGCATCCTCGGCGTCGACAAGGACGGCAAGGAGTGGTACCAGGTCTCGCTGGGAGGCTCGGACGGTTCCACGCTCTCGGGCAAGTCGCAAGCCGGCAAGGTCATCGGCCCCTCGTTCGCAGCCGACGAGGTCAGCGAGGTGATCGAGTCCATCGTCGAAACCTACCGCCTGGAACGCGAAGCCGGCGAGCGCTTCATCGACACCGTGCGCCGCGTCGGCATCGAGCCCTTCAAGGGCCCGGCCAATGCCCGCCGCACGTCCACCGCCCCCGCCCACGCGACTGCCTGATTGATTGCCTGAAGATCATGAAATTCATCGACACCCATCAAGACAGCTGGCAGCGCGTGCAGGGCGAAGACGGCCCGAGCCCGCATCCGCCGACCACCTCGCACCGCTTGCTGACGCTGGAGCAATGGCATGCCGTGCGCGAGCACTGGCCCGCTGGCCTGGCAACCGCCATCGAGCTGGCGAATGATTTCGATATCGAAGGCCTGGTGGCCGACCTGCCGCGCCTCTCGCTGATCGTTCTGCAGTTCCCGAAGTGGGTGGATGGCCGCGCCTATTCGCAAGCCCGTCTGCTGCGTTCGCGCTACCGCTTTGCCGGTGAGATCCGCGCCACCGGCGAGGTGCTGGTCGACATGCTGCCGCTCTTGCAGCGCTGCGGCTTCGACGCCGTGCAGCTGCGCGCCGACCAGAGCCTGGACGCCGCCCGCCGCGCGCTCGCCTTCTTCCCTGCTCACTACCAGGGTGATGTCCTGCAACCGCAGCCGGTGTTTGCCAAGGTGGCGGCATGAGTGAGACAAGCAGCCTGTCATTCCTGCCCGGCGCAAGCAGCGGCAGCTCGGCTGCGGCCCTCTATGCCCGCGAGACCGCCGGCTTCGAGGCGCGCCTGGCCAAGAGCGTCGAGCTGCTGCGCAATGCGGCGGCCGCTTACGGCCCGGCCCTGATCCAGTCCACCAGCCTCGGCGCGGAAGACATGGTCATCACCGACCTGATCGCCCGTCACGGCCTGGCGATCGACGTCGCCACGCTGGACACCGGCAAGCTGCACGCCGAAACGCTGGCCCTGATTCCGCAGATCGAATCCCGCGTGGGCCTGAAGGTCGCCGTGTTCAAGCCGGCCGAGGAACAAGTGATCCATTTCGTCCGTACCAACGGCGAGCGCGCCATGTACGAGAGCCTGGCCCTTCGCAAGGCCTGCTGCGGCCTGCGCAAGCTGGAGCCGCTGTCGCGCATGCTGGCCGGCCGCACGGCCTGGATCACCGGCCTGCGCCGCGAGCAATCCAGCAACCGCGCCGAGGTGCCCTTCAGCGAGCCCGACGGCCAGGGCCGCATCAAGCTCAATGTGCTGGCCGAGTGGAGCTGGGCCGACGTCTGGCACTACATCGAGAAGAACGACGTGCCCTACAACGCGCTGCATGACAAGTTCATGCCCAGCATAGGCTGCGAGCCCTGCACGCGGGCCATTGCTGTGGGTGAGGACTTCCGCGCCGGACGCTGGTGGTGGGAGGATGAGAACGCCAAGGAATGCGGCCTGCACAAGGCCCGTTCGAATGAAGATTTGAAGACCGGAGTTTCGGCATGAATGCCTCTGTGAGCCTGGACAAGTTGTTGCCGGCGGTCGATCACCGCCACCTGGATCATCTCGAGGAAGAAGCCATCTTCATCCTGCGCGAGGTGGCAGCCTCGTTCGAGCGGCCCGCGCTGCTGTTTTCGGGCGGCAAGGATTCCTGCGTGGTCTTGCGCCTGGCCGAGAAGGCCTTCAAGCAACGCGTGTCAGGCAACGAGTTCAAGGGCAAGCTGCCCTTCCCGCTGCTGCACGTGGACACGGGCCACAACTTCCCCGAGGTGATTGAGTTCCGCGACCGCCGTGTCGAGGAAATGGGCGAGCGCCTGGTCGTCGGTCACCTGGAAGATTCCATCGCCCGTGGCACGGTCCGTTTGGCCCACCCGCTGGAATCCCGCAACGGCCACCAGACCGTGGTCCTGCTGGAAGCCATCGAAGAGCACCGCTTCGACGTGCTGATCGGCGGCGCCCGCCGCGATGAAGAAAAAGCCCGCGCCAAGGAACGCATCTTCAGCCACCGCGACTCCTTCGGCCAATGGCAGCCCAAGGAACAGCGCCCGGAGCTGTGGAACCTGTTCAACACCCGCATCCGCCCGGGCGAGCACTTCCGCGCCTTCCCGATCTCGAACTGGACGGAGCTGGACGTGTGGCTGTACCTGGCTCGCGAGAACATCCCGCTGCCTAGCCTGTACTACGCCCATGAGCGCTCGGTGATCCGCCGCAAGGGCCTGCTGGTGCCGTTGACCGAGGTGACACCGCCCGAAGCCGGCGAGACCGTCGAGACCGCCACCGTGCGCTTCCGCACCGTGGGCGACATGACCTGCACCTGCCCGGTGGAGAGTGACGCCGCCACGGCCTCGGACATCGTGGCCGAGACATTGACCGTCACCGTGAGCGAGCGTGGCGCCACGCGCATGGACGACCGCACCAGCGAGGCCTCGATGGAGCGCCGCAAGAAAGAGGGCTACTTCTGATGTCTGCCGTTCTGAACAATCTCATCCACGAACAAGACGTGGACACCCAGCACCGCGCGCTGCGCTTCCTGACTGCCGGCAGCGTGGACGATGGCAAGAGCACGCTCATCGGTCGCCTGCTGTTCGACAGCCGCGCGATCCTGGCCGACCAACTGGACACCTTGGAGAAGCGCGCCGCCGGTGCGCCTATCGATCTGTCCTTGCTGACCGACGGCCTGGAGGCCGAGCGCGAGCAAGGCATCACCATCGACGTGGCCTACCGCTACTTCGCCACCAAGACGCGCAAGTTCATCATTGCCGATGCACCGGGCCATGAGCAGTACACGCGCAACATGGTCACGGCAGCAGCAGGGTCGGATGCGGCGGTCGTGCTGGTGGACATCACCAAGCTGAAGCTGGAAGAAGAAGAGATCACGCTGCTGCCGCAGACGCGCCGGCACAGCCTGCTGGCCCACCTGCTGCGGGTGCCGAGCATCGTGTTCGCGATCAACAAGATCGATGCGCTGGAGAACCCGGCCCAGGGCTATGCCAAGGTGAGCACGGCGCTGCGCAAGTTTGCGGAAGAAGCCGGCATCGCGGTGACGGCCATCGTGCCGGTCTCGGCCCTGCGCGGCGACAACGTGACCCAGCCGCTGGATGCTGCCTGGTACAACGGCCCATCGCTCTTACAAGTCCTCGAGTCCCTGCCGACGGTGCAGGAGAAGGTCGAAGGACGCCTGGCCATCCCGGTGCAGTACGTGGCGACCAATGGCGACGGCACGGGCCATCAGCCACGCACGCTGTGGGGCCGCATTGCCCATGGGCAGGTCAAGGCCGGCGACGAGATCCAGGTGCTGCCCAGTGGACAGAAGGCCATCGTGGCCGAGGTGCGCAAGGCGGGCGAGACGGTGCCCTACAGCGTGGCCGGCGAATCCGCAGGTCTTCTGCTGGACCGCCAGCTGGACGTGAGCCGGGGCGACTGGATCGTGACGCCGGGGAGTAGCGAGCCCAGGCAGGCGTTTGAAGCGACGCTGGCCTGGCTCGATACCGAGCCGGCGCAAGTGGGCCGCAAGTACTGGGTGCGCCATGGCAACCGCTGGGTGCAGGCGCGGATCACGGCCATCGAGCACAAGCTGGACATCCACACGCTGGCAGAGACTGAGGCGAGCGAAATTGCAGTGAACGAGATCGGCCACGTTCGCATCGAGGTGCAGCAGGCATTGCCGGTGGAGCCCTACAGCGAGAACCGCGTGGGTGGCGCGCTGATCGTCGTGGACCCGACGTCCAACCGCACCTCGGGTGCGCTGCTGGTGAGGTGAGCCCCATGAGCGGAAAAGTCATCTTCGTCAGCGCCGGCCCTGGTGCCGCCGACCTGATCACGCTGCGCGGCGCCCGCGCGCTGCAGCAAGCCGAAGTGGTGCTGTTCGACGCCCTCACCGACCCGGCCCTGCGCGAGTTCGCGCCGAAGGCCGAGTGGCTGGACGTGGGCAAGCGCGGCTTCTGCGACTCCACCGCCCAGACGGCGATCAATGCCTTGCTGGTCAAGCAGGCCCGGCTTCATGCGGTGGTCGTGCGTCTCAAGGGCGGCGACGCCAGCATCTTCGGCCGCCTGGAGGAAGAACTGATCGCCCTGGCCGAGGCGGGCATCGAGAGCGAGGTCGTGCCCGGCGTGACCGCCGCCATCGCCGCCGCCGCTCACGCTCAGCGCCCCTTGACCCGCCGCGGCAAGGGCCGCAGCGTCAGCCTGACCACGGCCATGACCAAGGACGGCGACCTGCAGGCCCTGAAGAGCGCCGACACCGAGGTGTTCTACATGGCCGGCCGCCAGCTCGGTGCGCTCGCCCGCAAGCTGCAGCAGGCCGGCTGGCCGGCCGACACGCCGGCCCTGGTGGTCTCGCGGGCTGGCTGTGCCGATGCGCTTTCCAGCGATCATCTGGTGGCCGACCTGGCCGCCGCCGCCCTCTTGCACAAGGGGCGGCCGACGGTCGTGACCGTGGGCGCCGGTGCCCGCCAACTGGTCCCCGTGCGCAAAAAAGCCATCAAGTCCACGGGACTAGATCAGCATCAAGCCCGGGTACTTACCCTGAACGACTAAAATCCGCGCTTTGCCCCGGTTGCGTCCTGCGCCGAGGCTGGGCCCACAAAAACCGAGCTGCCTCCATGACCCACGTCGTTACCGAAGCCTGCATCCGCTGCAAGTACACCGATTGCGTTGATGTCTGCCCCGTTGACTGCTTCCGTGAGGGCCCGAATTTCCTCACCATCGATCCGGATGAATGCATCGACTGCGCGGTCTGCATTCCCGAGTGCCCGGTCAATGCCATCGTCCCGGAAGAGGACGTGCCCGGCAACCAGCAGCACATGATCAAGCTCAATGCCGATCTGGCCAAGAAGTGGCCCAGCATCACCAAGCGCAAGCCTGCGCTGCCCGATGCCGACGACTGGAAGGACAAGACGGGCAAGCTGCCCGAATTGATCCGCTGAACGAATCAATCCAAGACTGACCGAAATCGCGGCCACGAGCTGCGCGCCCTGACATGGAACCTCAAGTGAACGCAGAGATCACCAAGACCGCCGTCGCCCATGGCGGACCCATCGAGACCGATGCCGTCATCGTCGGTGCCGGCCCGGTGGGCCTGTTCCAGGTGTTCGAGCTGGGCCTCCTGGAGGTCAAGGCTCACATCATCGACTCGCTGGCCTACCCCGGCGGCCAGTGCATCGAGCTCTACCCCGACAAGCCGATCTACGACATCCCGGCAGTGCCCATCTGCACCGGCAAGGAACTGACCGACAACCTGCTCAAGCAGATCGAGCCCTTTGGCGCGACCTTCCACCTGGGCCAGGAAGTGACCACGGTCCAGAAGCAGGAAGACGGCCGCTTCTACGTCGAGACCAGCAAGGGCACGAGCTTCCTGACCAAGACCATCTTCATCGCCGGCGGCGTGGGCTCGTTCCAGCCGCGCACGCTGAAGGTCGACGGCATCGAGAAGTACACCGACACCCAGCTGCACTACCGCGTGCGCAACCCGGCACAGTTCGCGGGCAAGAACCTGCTGATCGTTGGTGGTGGCGACTCGGCCCTGGACTGGGCCCTGAACTTCTGCGCCGGCAATGACGACGGCAGCGCCAACAAGGCCGAGAGCGTCATCCTCCTGCACCGCCGCGACGGCTTCCGCGCCGCGCCCGCCTCGGTGGCGAAGATGAAGGAACTCTGCGACGCCTACGAGATGCAGTTCCTGGTCGGCCAGGTGACCGACATCGACGAAGCCGATGGCCAGCTCAAGGGCGTGAAGGTCACCGGCGGCGACGGCGTCACGCGCGTCGTGCCCTGCGATGAAGTGCTGGTGTTCTTCGGCCTTAGCCCGAAGCTCGGCCCCATCGCCGAGTGGGGCCTGGCCCTGGAGCGCAAGCAGATCGTCGTCGACACCGAGAAGTTCGAAACCTCGGTGCCCGGCATCTTCGCCGTGGGCGACGTGAACACCTACCCGGGCAAGAAGAAGCTGATCCTGTCGGGCTTCCACGAGTGCGCCCTTGCCGCCTTCGGCGCCGCGCCCTACATCTTCCCGGAGAAGCGCATCCACCTGCAGTACACGACCACCAGCCCGAAGCTGCACAAGGTGCTGGGCGTCGATTCGCCTGTCTTCGACTGAGCGCTCGCTGCATCACAGAAGGCCCGCCACGTGCGGGCCTTTTTTATGACGGCACTACAATGTTGCTCGCCTCGCTCCCCCGTGGAATGAGGCCTTCGCTAGGGGTGTTGAGCCGCAAGGCTCGACTGAGACAGTCCCTTTGAACCTGATTGAGGTAATCCTCGCGCAGGGAAGCAGCCGAAAACGAACAGGCCATCGACGTCTCCGGACCTGTATCGCATCACGCGTTTGCCGACCTGCCATCGCTCGAGCATTTCGATGGCACACCCACTTTCCTTGAACCGCATTGCCGCTGCCCTGGCCCTGCTCAGCACAGCCGCGTCTGCCCAGCAACTCCCCACCGTCTCCATCACCGGCCGCTCTGAAGCTCCCGTGCAGGTCGGCGGCTTCGGCGACACGCCGGTGGCCAAGCTGCCCTTGCAGGCCACGCTGCTCGGCAGCGAACAGCTGCTGAACAGCGGCATCAACACGCTGGCCGGCATCACGGCACTCGATGCCAGCATTGGCGACGCCTACAACTCGCTGGGCTATGTCTCCTACCTGAAAGTCCGCGGCTTCGACCTGGACAACCGCTTCAACTACCGCCGCGACGGCCTGCCCATCGATGCCGAGACAGCATTGGCTTTGGGCAACAAGGCGAGCATCGAAGTGCTCAAGGGCAGCAGCGGCATCCAGGCTGGCACCAGCGCGCCGGGCGGCATCGTCAACATGCTGGTCAAACGACCGACGCTGGAACTGCACAGCACCACACTGAGCGTCAGCGAGCGCGGCACGGTCGAGGCCGCCGCCGACCTGAGCCACCGCTTCGGCAGCAGCAAGGAGTTCGGTCTGCGCCTGAACGCGAGCACCGCCATGGTGAAACCCGAACTGCGTGACGTGAAGGGTCAGCGCCATCTGTTTGCCCTGGCCGGCGATTGGCGCCTTTCGCCCGATACGCTGCTGGAAGCCGAGTTCGAGCTGAACAAGCAGACCCAGCTGAGCCAGCCCGGCTTCAGCCTGCTCGGCACCAAGCTGCCGGACGCCAAGAGCATCGACCCGCGCACCAACCTGAACAACCAGAGCTGGAGCCAGCCGGTGGTGTTCGACAACAGCCAGGCTTCGCTGCGCTGGCAACAGCGACTGAGCGGCGACTGGAAGGCGCAGGCCCATTGGGGAGCGCAGCGCCTGAAGACCGACGACCGCCTGGCCTATGCCTTTGGTTGCAGCGCGGCGGATGGCACTTACTGGGCCTCCAGCTACTGCCCGAACGGCGACTTCGATCAATACGACTTCCGCAGCGAGAACGAGCGCCGCAACAGCGATGCCACCGACTTCTCGCTGAGCGGCTCCATCGAGGCGGGCGGTCTGCGCCACAAGCTCACGACCGGCGTGCTGTTCACGCGTTTCTGGAGCCGCTTCCAGGGCCAGGCCTACAACTGGGCGGGCACCGGCAACATCTCCGGCCTGCCGCGCACCACGGCCGATGGCACGTTGAATGACGCCAACACCAATCGCGATGAACGCAGCCGCGAGTTCTACCTTCGTGACGCCATTGATCTGAGCCCGCAACTGAGCGCCTGGCTCGGCCTGCGCCACAGCCGCATCGAGCGCAGCAGCTACCGCGTCAACACCAGCGACACCCGCGCCACCAGCTATGAGCAGAGCTTCACCACGCCCTGGCTCGGCCTGAGCTATGCGTTCGACTCGCGGCTGATGGCCTACGCCAGCTGGGGCCAGGGCATCGAGAGCGAGGTGGCGCCCAATCGCGCCCGCTACAGCAACCGGGGTCAGGCCTTGCCTGCCTTGAAGAGCGAGCAGCTCGAGATCGGCCTGAAGTCGGGCAGCAAGACGGTGGACTGGTCCATCGCTGCCTTCGACATCCAACGCCCGGCCTGGCGCGACATCGGCAAATGCGACTCGGCCGCGAACAGCTGCGTGCGCCGCGCCGATGGTGATGCCCGCCATCGCGGCATCGAGGCTCAGACCGATTTCAAGTGGAATGGCGGCGGCCTGCTGGCAAGCCTGATGAAGCTGCATGCCCGCAACGAAGGCAGCGCGAGCAGCGGGCTCAACGGCCTGCGCCCGACCAACGTGCCCGAGACCACGATCAAGCTGCAGGCCCGCCAGCAGCTGATGACCGGCCTGCAGGCCCAGCTCGGCCTGCTGCGCGAGGGCTCGCGCGAAGTGCTGCCCGACAACAGCCTGCAGATCCCCGCCTGGACCCGCCTCGATGCCGCGCTTCGCTACGAGCACCAAGTGGGCCGCCAGCTGTGGATCTGGCGAGTGGGTGTGGACAACCTCGCCGACAAGCGTGCCTGGAAGGAATCGCCCTACCAGTACGAACACGTCTACCTCTATCCGCTCGCTCCTCGCACCTGGAGAGCCAGCCTGGAGCTGAGCTTGTAAAGCTCCAAAAATCTGGTCTATAATGCAAGGCTCTGTTCCTCGATAGCTCAGTCGGTAGAGCGCCGGACTGTTAATCCGTAGGTCCCTGGTTCGAGCCCAGGTCGAGGAGCCACAGAATTTGCACGGTAACGTGCAGCAAAGATGAAGCCGCTGCTTCGCATGTTGCAGCGGCTTTAATTTGCAAGAAGACAAGAAGTACCGATCAATTCCTCGATAGCTCAGTCGGTAGAGCGCCGGACTGTTAATCCGTAGGTCCCTGGTTCGAGCCCAGGTCGAGGAGCCAGATAGAGAAGCCCCGCAGGTGAAAGCTTGTGGGGCTTTTTCTTTGTACCGAACGATTGATGTTCGAAGGTGTCAGCGACAAGTGTCGAAGCCTGCCCCCGCTTGCGATAGTGCATCTATCGCTCCGCCGCGTTGACGGCGCCATCCCAAGGCACCTCTAGGATCTAAATCCGTTTGGATTTTCGCGTATGCCGTCCAGCGCCTGCCCTATACCACTGACATCGATCAGGCCTGTGTTTGCCTCGTAGACGTAGCCAGTCTCCACATCCGTGTCTGCAGCGTAGATTGGTTCGCGCACGGTGTTGTTGCCGGAAATAACGCCTGCCACTTGCCAACCACGATCCGCGTTCCTGAAAACGACCGGTCCGCCAGAGAACCCTGGATTGTTAATGCCGTCAAGAACGATGTTGGGCTGATCCGGCATGAAGTCCAGCATCGAGACAATCGCTCGCTTCACGTATGGAAGTGGGTAGCCATTGTTGAGCTGCCCGGCATCTGGCCTCATGCCATACGGAAAACCCAGAAAGTGGACTTCTTGACCCAAAGCGAGACCGGCACTGCCAAGAACCACATTTCTATAATTTGTTAGCAGTTGCGGCAGAGCCAGAACGGCGATGTCGCAATCGTCGCCGCCAGCCCAAGTCAGCTGACAGGCTACCGGCTTCCATTGGCGATCATGCATGATTTCGATCTGGCTTAGTCGGGTCAGGTCTTGCGCCTGATCTCCATCGAGCACATGCCGCGCGGTGATCAAGTACTGCAGCCCGTCGAGCATGCCCGTAAAAGCTGTACCAAAGCCGACCGCAGTGCGGATCGCGAATACCTGTTGAATGACTTCCCCGGTCACCATAGAGCACCCTCTTCCAAACCTTGTCTGCCTCGCCGTGCTGGCCCGAGCCAACATCTTTCCACGGACGACTTCTCTAGCCCGGTCTATCGAGGGACCTGCGCGGCAATACTCCCGTGCGGACGGCCCAGCCGGCAGCAGAAGCCAAAGGCAACCCGAGTCAGCTTGATACTAGCAGTTGAACTCACGCGGTAGAGTTGACCAACTACTACGCAGAAAGCCTATGAAGATCAAGTGGGACGAAGGCTTTGACCTGAGCGTCTTTGAGACCATGTTGACAAAGGGCGTTGAGGCTTCTGGCAGGGGCGTACACCATGGCCCCGGGAGTCTGGAAGACTGTGTAGCAGTTGCCAGGACCATGCTGCGCTTCGACCCTGATTTGGCGTGGGAAACCAAGACGTCGATCATTTCTAAGGCAGTTAATGCCCAGCGGGGTAACCCCGATCACGCCACTCAAAGCGTGCTCAGGGCAGTTCAAAGGGACGTCCGTCTACACCTAGCCAAGCCCGAGACGCCGTTCATTCTTGTCACTACGATCGGTATAGCCAGCGGAGGGCAGATACCAAAGGTAAGCATCCACGGCTGCACGATATCTTTCCCTTCAAAGCTCCCGTCGCGGTTCCTAGATCAACGAACAGAGGCCTTTGCCCGTGGGAAATCCTGCGTCGGCGTCCCCAAGGATGACCTAAAGCAATGGGTCCGTATCCGTGTCGACGCCCGCTCAAGCTTTGAAGCTGGCACTAAAGCACTTGATGCTCTCGATCTTCTGCGTGGCGAGCTCAATCTGTTTGCAAACACCGGCTGGCGAAAGACTTACGGTGGGCCACAGACCCCAGTCAACCAGGTACGACTTGGACCGCTTCATACGCTTCATCGCCCGAATGGGGACAACACAGACATCGACCTGTATTGGTACGACCCGCAATACACCCAGGGACATTCATTCCTCAATCTAAGAACAGCTGGCAGCAAGGTCCTGTCCAATGTCGCGATCTTCAGGCGAAAGATGGTTCGGCTGCCGTATCGTGCAACGATTGAGGACGCACTCATCCGCTACGCTAGATGCCTAGACACAAATGATTTGGACGCTTCAGTTGTCAAGCTTTGGGGTGTCCTTGAGTTGTTGACCGGCACCGGTCGCGATAGCTACGAAAAGACCATACGGCGCGCATCCTTCATCTTTAGCGACGGCCAACGCCATCGCCTAGTGCTAGAGCATCTGCGCCGATACAGGAACCGATCTGTTCACGCCGGCAAAGTTGGCGAGGACATGGAGATAGAAGTGTTTCAGCTCAAGAAGTACGTCGAGCATTTGCTCCGATTTCATGTGCTCAACAACTTTGCTTTCCAGTCCTTCAACGAAGCATGCGCATTCTTGGACCACAGCCATAACGCGGCTCAGCTGAAGAAGCAGATAGCAACACTACGAGCTGCGCTGAAGTTTCTTGGATAGCCGCACATCAATGTGTCAGCCCTTGCGGTTGCTGGCGCCCGTCTCGCCCGCTTTCTCCATCGGAGTACCACGCGACGATGCGTCATCTCAATGGACACTAGACCGGCGGATGTAGGATCAATAAGATCCAACGGGCTCGAAAGTGCGAACAAGTTCCACATACGGCCCTGATTAAGAAGATATCCAGCAGGCCTCTGCATTAGCAGTACGCCGGTTGTGCGGCAACACCTATCGATACGGCTGAGAAATAACTAGTAGAAACCAGAGTACTGATGTTTGCATCCATACGCGTCAACAACCTAAAGACGAGCTTGGCTAAGCCGGCGCTGCAGGAAATGGCGAGTCAGGCATTTCCTGCGCCAGCAGCAGGCAATAGAGCTGCCCACAGTAAGCTTCAATCATTAACAGATCGCTTCCGCGTGATGGCCGTCTATGATTGCGCCCCATGTCGAGATGCCCAGGCACTCTTCTTATGGTCGAACGAATCAAATTTCGAAATCATCGTTGAGTCCGAACCAGGTGGCGACCTCAGAATTGCTCTTGGGAATGTTGTATCGCAATTGCAAAACACCATGAAAGGCAAGGGGATGAAGGGGGAATGGTCAATCTCTCTGAAGTCCCTGTCAGATGACCAGACATACATTACTGGTCGCCCCTACCGGGGATGGGTGGACGTCTTCACTGCTATCTGGCCTGAGTTTCTAGCATTCATCGTTGGGGTGCTTCTCATATTTGCGTCCAAGCAATGGTTCCCTGGCTACTTGGAAGAAGCGAAAGCAGTCTCCTTAGCTTATCTTCTCCTGCTGCTAGCCAAAACTGCCATTGAGCTGACGAAGCGACCGACCGATTCAATCATCTGGAATGCACATGAAGCTACGTGACATTCTTCATTCGCAACGGCCTCTTACAGAGGCTGAGTTAAGTTCAATTCTTTTCCAAGAACTCCGGAAAATATTTCCAGCATCGTCTTCCGACGTATTGGACGACACACCAAATCGAAAGTATCGATGGGACATAGTTTCGACCTCAAGGTCTGGTCTTTCCATTTACTTTGAGGTGAAGCGAGCGCGTAATTTCTTGGGATTTTCAGATCTGTATGGAATACTACGGCGCTTTGAGGAAGCCACTGCCACTCGCGAAGACGCACCCATACTTGCCATTCTTACCGATGCAGACGTTCCGCAATCCGTTGTTGACGGCTTCCGAGATCTGCGCGTACCTATTATCAATATTCAGCAGGGAGGGGTAGGATTGAAGCCCATAATTGCAAAGGCATTTGCCGAATGCTCAATTAGGGTGCCGGAGCTAACAAAATAGCCATCGCGGGGGCTTCAATTCACATCTGAAACCACATCCCCTCCTGCCTCACACGGTAATTCGCCTGCCAGCAGCCACGCAACACAAAATATGTTATTTGTGTAGCCTTTACTATGACCAGGCACGAACGCCGTGCAGCCAACCCAACGCGCCGACCCAGGGCGCGAACTCGGAAAAAAAATGGCCAAAAAGACTCCAAGCACCGCGCTAGCAGACATTCTTTTTCCTGAAGCTCTAGATCAGCAAGAGTTTGCTGATGGGATATTAAGCATTCCACCCGAGCAGCGAAAACTGCATACTGAAACATACGACTTCACTGTTGCAACAATGGTGGAGAAAATCAAAGATGGATCCGTGTTTGTTCCTAGCTTCCAGCGCAGATATGTATGGACTGACCCACAGGCATCTCGCTTGATCGAGTCCTTAATTATTCAATGCCCCGTCCCCGTAATTTACCTAAATCAAGAACCCGACGAAAGGCTATCTGTTATTGATGGCAATCAGCGCCTTACTTCAATCTCGAGATATTTGAATAACGAATTCCCGCTAAAGGGACTAACCGCTTATCCAGAACTCGACGGAAATAGGTTTCACCAACTCGACTCACGGATGCAACGGCACATAATTAACAGGACACTCCGCTGCATCGTGATCCTTAAGGACACACATCCGCAAGTTAAGTTCGATGTGTTCGAGAGACTGAACACCGGCGCCGTGAAGCTGACGCCTCAGGAATTGAGGCATGGCTTGTACTATGGGGACCTAATAAACCTGGCTACAACTGTAGTTAAGGCAACCGGCTTCTCAACAGCGCTTGAAATTAAGTTAGACAAGCGCATGAAAGCCGAAGAGCTGGTTCTACGCTTCTGGGCCCTGTCCGAAAAATTCTCCGAATACAAAAAACCTTTGGCTGGGTTCATCAACTCTTTTGCCGACTCCAATAGATCTATCGACCAAGCGGAACTTGATCGTCTGCAAGCCTCTTTCGAAGAAACTCTTGCACTAGTAAAGGAGAAATTCGGCGAGAAAGCTTTCAAGATATTCGACGCCGCCGGCAACATCGAAAGCAGTTTTAATTCGGCGCTGTACGATGCAGAGATGATTGCCATGCGTCAATTGAGCGCCGAAGGGAAGGTTACAAAGAAGTCAGAGAAAGCTGTTTGTGATGCGCTAGTTAACGCCTTTATGTCTGACGAGACGTTTCGCAAGTCAATAAGCATTGCGACGAGCGACGAATCGCAGCTGCGGGTGCGCGTGTCGGCGCTAAAGAAGATCTTGGCGAAATAGGTCGATGGCTTACAGCATTAGTCAACCCCGGAAAGATTTAATAGCCGCGGTCGACGAAATAACTCAACGAGCCTATTCAGCTGCACAGGTCGGCGTGCCGAGTGACGTTAGGGAATATGCGTTCGCAGCCTCCATATTTCTCTCGCACGCCGAACTTGAAAACTACTTCGTCGATATGATTGATCGAGTTGCTCGCTTATATAGCAACCACTCCCCATCTGCACTGCCGATTCCCACAAGACTGCGAGCGCATCTCTTTGTGCTTAAGTCTAGCCTGCAAGCCGCATTTGGTGCAAAAATTTCCGGCGGTGACGAGCAATCTCTCCTTGCTGCCGTTGAGCGGTCTTTCATCGGCTCGGCTGGCTCAATGATTAATCCTGCCATTGCGTTGGTTCCTTTTACCGGCGCAGAGATCCTTGGCGACTACAGCTATCCATCCATCAAGAATATAGAGAGAGCAATGCGGCGGCTAGGGAAGGTCTGCAAAACCCCGCCCACCACGGTCGGTGGAATTCACAGTGAGACGTGATTTGCGAATCACTGGGTGATT
>NZ_JAGIXS010000002.1 GCF_030014915.1 Pelomonas sp. V22 | reverse complement strand
GTGAAAGTAGGTCATCGTCAGGCTATTTACCCCGCGAAACCCTCCAGCTCACAAGAGCTGGAGGGTTTTTGCTTTTGCGCGGGGGAAATGTATATTGGAGGCTCACGGTATCAAGAGGCATCGGGCGCGAGGGTCTCGGGTGGGGCAAATGTCTTGCCACGCTTCGACGTCAGCAGAGATCCAGATACTCGCGGATCACCGTGAGATACCAATTGCAGTGCACCGTTCTTTTTGAAAAGAAGATGCGTGCGGCTAGAGCCGTGAGTGTTCAGAGGGAGGTCAGAGCGCTGCAGCTGGGCTGACGCCTTGGCGGGCCGATCTTCTTTCAAACCTGGGGACAAAGCGGCCTCCCATGATCTCCCGGGGAGTTCGCTCCCCCGTATCCCCGCTTTGTCGCTACGGGTTGCAGTTCGTCGCTTGCCCGTGGCAGCTCGTCGCTGGGCTGGGAATACTGCAGGCATTGAAAAGCTTGGCCATCAGACCGAGTTCGTGGAGAGACCCATGCGACGCAGCGACATACGCCTTCTTGCCAGTTCTGTGACCTTTGCCCTCGCGCTGGCTCTGCCGGCCGCGCCTGCGCAGGCCAGTGAAGTGGTCAAGCTGGCACGCCTGATCATCACGGGTAAGCGGCTGGGCAGCACGCCGCCGCCGCCGGTTGCGCCAGTGCCGGCCAAGTTGCCCCGCGTTGTCATCGAGGGGCAGCACATCGAGCCTTTCTTCCAGGTCGCTCAACAGCGGCCGGTCCTCAATCGGGGTCTGGTGCGCCCCATCTGATCGAGATTGACTCGAATCGCGCTGTCTCAGCCCCAGCGTGGCGGCTTGGGATGCAAGCGAGCCATAGCGAAGCTGTCGACATACTCGCCCTGGCGCAAGGCATAGCCGCGCAGCCGGCCCTCGATTTCGAAGCCGTGCCGCTGATACAGCTTGATGGCGCGCTCGTTGTCGCAATAGACCGTCAGTTCGATCCGCAAGGCTTGCGCCCAGTTGTCGGCGTAGTCGAGCAGGGCTGACATCAGCGCCGAACCTACGCCTGCCCCCTGTGATGCGGGCTGGACGGAAATGCCGAGCATCAGCGCATGGAGTCTCCTTAATGCCGGGCCGACCGGATGCAGGCCTGCGCTGCCTATCACCTGCTCTCCTCGAACCGCGACCAGGTGCAGATCGGACTTGCCAGGAGCGAGCCCTTCCGAGAGTCGTTGGCGCCAGGTTTCTTCACTGGGATAGGGCAGCTGCAGCAGGTTGCCGAAGACTTCCACGTCAGCCATCAAGGCACAGAGCGAAGCGGCGTCGGCCAGCTCGGCTCGACGGATCTTGAACGCAGACATCACCCCTCCTGTTTCACGCGCAAGGCATGCATTCTGCGGTGGATTGGGGCGGCCAGGGCTGCCTCGCTACCCGGACTCAGCATTCGAGCGCGCATTCGAGTGAACAGCAAAAAGGGCTCCGCGAGGGGCCCTTTGCATGTTGAGTGTGCGTGGCAGGGAGCTGTGGCGACTGACCGAAGCAGCAGACGCCGGTGCCTCCCGCGTCAGACCCGCTCGGCCACCCAGGCTTGCACACCGGCCAGCGCTGCAGGCAGGGCCTTTGCGTCGGTGCCGCCGGCCATCGCCATGTCGGGCTTGCCGCCACCCTTGCCGCCCACCTGCTGGGCCACAAAGTTGACCAGGTCGCCGGCCTTGAGCTTGCCGATGCTGTCGGCCGTGACGCCAGCGGCCAGCTGGACCTTGTCGCCGTCAACGGCGGCCAGCACGATGGCGGCGGTCTTGAGCTTGTCCTTCAGCTTGTCCATGGTCTCGCGCAGCGTCTTGGCATCGGCGCCGACCAGCGTGGCGGCCAGCACCTTCAGGCCCTTGACGTCCACGGCCTGAGCCATCAGCTCGTCGCCCTGGGCCGAGGCCAGCTTGCTCTTGGCGGAGGCGAGTTCCTTCTCGAGCGCCTTGACCTGGTCCAGCACGGCATGAACGCGCTGCTCCAGCTCGGTCGGCGCGGCCTTCAGCGTGCCGGCCACGGCTTGCACCGTGTCTTCCAGCGACTGCAGATAGGCGAGGGCGCCATCGCCCGTCACCGCTTCCACGCGGCGCACGCCGGCGGCCACGCCGCCTTCGCCAACGATCTTGAACAGGCCGATGTCGCCCGTGGCCTTCACGTGCGTACCGCCACAAAGTTCCTTGGAAGAGCCGATGCTCAGCACGCGCACCGTCTCGCCGTACTTCTCGCCGAACAGCATCATCGCGCCGCTCTTCTGGGCGTCGTCCAGCGCCATCACTTCGGCTTTGGCGCTGGCATTGGCCAGGATTTCTGCATTGACGATGGCCTCGACTTTGCGGATCTGCTCGGCCGTCATGGGCGCGTTGTGCGCGAAGTCGAAGCGTGTGCGCTCGGCGTTGACCAGCGAGCCCTTCTGCTGAACATGGCTGCCCAGCACTTCGCGCAGGGCTTTGTGCATCAGATGGGTCGCGCTGTGGTTGCGCACCGTCTTGCCACGCGCTTCGGCGTTGACCTTGGCGGCGAATTGGTCGCCTGCCTTGATCGTGCCTTCCAGCACGCGGCCATGGTGGCCGAACACGTCGGCCTGGATCTTCAGCGTGTCTTCCACTGCGAAGCGGCTGGTGTTGTTGCGCAGCTCTCCGCTGTCGCCGACCTGGCCGCCGCTCTCGGCGTAGAAGGGCGTGTGGTCCAGCACGACGACGGCATCGTCGCCGGCCTTGGCTTCGTTCACCAGCACGCCGTCCACATAGACGGCCGTGACCTTGCTGGTCTCGCAGACCAGGTGCTCGTATCCGTGGAAGGCCGTGGCAGCACCCTTGTATTCAAGGCCGGCGGCCATCTTGAACTTGCCAGCGGCGCGGGCCTGTTCGCGCTGACGGGTCATGGCGGCATCGAAGCCGGCCTGGTCCACCGTCACGCCGCGCTCGCGGCAGACGTCGGCGGTCAGGTCGACCGGGAAGCCATAGGTGTCGTGCAGCTTGAAGGCGGTTTCGCCGTCCACCTGCTTCTCGCCCTTGGCCAATGCCGCTTCCAGGATTTCCATGCCGTTGGCAATGGTCTGGAAGAATCGCTCTTCCTCCTGCTTCAGCACCTCGGTCACGCGGACCTGGGCCTGGCGCAGCTCGGGATAGGCGTCGCCCATCTGGTTGACCAACTCACCAACGATCTGGTGGAAAAAGGGCTTGCGCGCACCCAGCTTGTAGCCATGGCGGATGGCGCGGCGGGCGATGCGGCGCAGCACGTAGCCGCGGCCTTCGTTGCCCGGGATCACGCCGTCAACGATGGTGAAGGAGCAGGCGCGAATGTGGTCGGCGATGACCTTCAGCGAGGCGCTGTCCTTGTCACAGTCGCCGCCACCAGCCGCATCGACGGCAGCCTTGGCCGCAGCCAGCAGGGCCACGAAGGTGTCGATCTCATAGTTCGAATGCACATGCTGCAGCACGGCAGCCAGGCGCTCCAGGCCCATGCCGGTGTCGACCGAGGGCTTGGGCAGCTTGTGCATCACACCGTCTTCGGTGCGGTTGAACTGCATGAAGACGTTGTTCCAGATCTCGATGTAGCGGTCGCCGTCTTCATTCGGGCTGCCCGGAGGGCCGCCGGCGATCTCGGGGCCGTGGTCGTAGAAGATCTCGGTGCAGGGGCCGCAGGGGCCGGTGTCGCCCATCATCCAGAAGTTGTCAGACATGTAGCGGCCGCCCTTGTTGTCGCCGATGCGCACGATGCGCTCGGCGGGCACGCCCACTTGCTTGTTCCAGATCTCATAAGCCTCGTCGTCCTCGGCGTAGACCGTCACCCACAGCTTTTCGGCCGGCAGATGGAAGTGCTTGGTCAGCAGCTCCCAGGCGAAGGCGATCGCGTCCTGCTTGAAGTAGTCCCCGAAGCTGAAGTTGCCCAGCATCTCGAAGAAGGTGTGGTGGCGCGCCGTGTAGCCGACGTTGTCCAGGTCGTTGTGCTTGCCGCCGGCGCGAATGCACTTCTGGCTGGTGGTGGCGCGGCTGTAGGCGCGCTTGTCGAAGCCGAGGAACACGTCCTTGAACTGGTTCATGCCCGCGTTGGTGAACAGCAGCGTCGGATCGTCGCCGGGTACGACCGGGCTCGAGGCCACGATCTGGTGACCCTTGGACTCGAAGAACTTCAGGAAGGTTTGGCGAATCTCTGCTGCTTTCATTCCGGAGGGCTTTCTGCGGCTACCGCAAGCGGTAAATACTTGATTTTTCGGGGCTTTCGATTATAGGCGGGCAGGGCCCCGGAAGCGGCCCCAAGCCCGGGTAGAGTTGCCCCTCCAACGCAGCGAATGAGATGGAGCGAGCGACGATGGACCAATCCTTGTTGGAACCCCTGGCGGCCCTGGATGACGCCAGCCTGCTGAGGACCCAGGCCTTGATCGGGGGCGAATGGGTTGCGGGCAGCAGCGGCGCGCGCTTTGCCGTGCACGACCCGGCCACCGGCGCCTTGCTGGCCGAGGTGGCGAATCTCGGCGCGGTCGATGCCGAGGCCGCCATTGCTGCCGCCAACAATGCCTGGCCGGCCTGGCGTGCCAAACCAGCCAAGGAGCGCGCGGCCATCATGCAGCGCTGGTTCCAGCTGTTGATTCGCCATGCCGACGACCTGGCCCGCATCATGACGGCCGAGCAGGGCAAGCCTTTGTTCGAGTCGCGCGGCGAGGTGATTTATGGCGCCAGCTTCATCGAGTGGTTTGCCGAGGAGGGGCGCCGCATCTATGGCGAAACCATCCCGACCACGGACAACAGCAAGCGCTACCTGGCGATCAAGCAGCCCATCGGCGTCTGCGCCGCGATCACGCCGTGGAACTTCCCCATCGCCATGATCACCCGCAAGGTGGCGCCGGCCCTGGCCGCCGGCTGCACGGTGGTGATCAAGCCGGCCGAGGCCACGCCGCTGTCGGCCCTGGCCGTGGCCGAGCTGGCCCAGCGCGCGGGCATGCCGGCCGGCGTGCTGAACGTGTTGAGCGCCGACGCCGAGGCCTCCATCGCCATCGGCCAGGTGCTGTGCGACAACCCGGTCGTGCGCCATCTCTCCTTCACCGGCTCCACCGAGGTGGGCCGCATCCTGATGCGCCAATGCGCGCCGACGGTCAAGAAGCTCTCGCTGGAGCTGGGCGGCAACGCGCCCTTCATCGTGTTTGAGGATGCCGACCTGGATTCGGCCGTCGAGGGCGCCTTGGTCAGCAAGTACCGCAATGCCGGCCAGACCTGCGTCTGCGCCAACCGCTTCTATGTGCAGGAGGGTGTTTACGATGCCTTCGTCGAGAAGTTCGCGGCCAAGGTAGCGACGATCAAGGTGGGCAATGGCTTCACGCCCGGCATCAACCAGGGCCCGTTGATCGACGACGCCGCCATTACCAAGGTCGAGGCCCATGTGGCCGATGCCCTGGCCCTGGGCGCGCGCGTGGTGGTGGGCGGCCGGCGTGCCGAGGCCCTGGGCCTGCGCTTCTTCGAGCCCACGCTGCTGGCTGACGCCACGCCCGACATGCTCTGCGCCCGCGAGGAAACCTTTGGCCCCGTGGCGCCGGTCTTCAAGTTCAAGACCGAAGCCGAGGCCATCCAGCTCGCCAACAACACCGAGTTCGGCCTGGCCAGCTATTTCTACAGCCGCGACATCGGCCGCGTGTTCCGCGTCGGCGAGGCGCTGGAGTACGGCATGGTGGGCGTCAACACCGGCCTGATCTCCACGGCCGAAGTCCCCTTTGGCGGCGTCAAGCAAAGCGGCCTGGGCCGCGAGGGCGCGCGCCAGGGCATCGAGGACTACGTGGAGATCAAGTACCTCTGTCTCGGGGACATGCAGGCCTGATCCGCCAGGGATTCCACGGGGGCGCAGCCGCGCTGCCTGCGCTGAACATGGGGCCAGCTGCGCTGCACCTTGAGCGCGCGCAGCCAGCCCATGCAGGCAGCGTCTCCGGTGAACGGCATCCACAAGGCCTGGCAGCGCCTGCTGGCGCTGGCCGAGGCCTGGCCTGCGCTGCTGGTGCTGCTCGGTGGCCTGGCCAGCACCGGCCTGCTGGCGCTCACCTGGCAGGACGAAGCCGAACATGAGGTGCAGGGCCGCTTTGCCGGCCTGAGCGAGCGCATCGAGGCCGAGCTGGGGCGGCGGCTGGATGCCAGCGTGCTGGCGCTGGAAGGCGGACGCGGCCTGTTTGCCGCGTCGGGCGAGCTGCGCCGTGAGCAGTTCCGGGCCTTTGTCGAATCGCTGAGCCTGCAACGCGAGCTGCGCGGCGTGCGGGCCCTCGGCTTCGTGCAGGCCGTGCCGCGCGAGGAGTTGGCTGCCTTCGTCTCGGCCCAGCGCGCCCAGGGCGCCCAGCACTTCGCGCTGCAAAGCCAGCTCAGCGATGCCGAGCAGTACGTGGTGCGCTTCATCGAGCCGCTGCCGCGCAACCAGGTTGCCCTCGGCCTCGTGATGAACGCGGAGCCGGTGCGTTATGCCGCCGCCCTGCAGGCCCGTCGCAGCGGCGCGCTGACGCTGTCGGGCCGTCTGCGCCTGCTGCAGGAAGAGGACCAGGCCGAGGCCTTCTTGCTGCTGCAGCCGGTCTATCGCGGCGGCACGCCTCGTCGCGGTGAGCTGCCGTCGCCGCAGGCCTTGCAAGGCTTCGTCTATGCCGTGCTGATGGCCGGCGAGCTCGGCGCCGGCATTGGCCAGGTGGCCGACGGGCTGCTGGAGTTCGAGCTCTTCGATGGCGTGCAGCCGCTGCGCGAGCAGCGTGTCCATGCCTCCAACCCGACCGCGGGTGCCGCCCGCTTCAGCTGGCAGCGCCGCATCGCTATCGGCGGCCGCGAACTGCTGCTGCGCACGCAGAGCACGCCGGCCTTCGAGCAAAGCCCCAACCTGGAGCGGCCGCGCCTGCTGGCCGTCGCTGGCAGCCTGCTGAGCCTGGCCCTGGCCTGGGTGACCTGGCTGCTCAGCTCGGGCCGGCGTCGCGCGCTGGCCCTGGCCCGCGAGATGACGGTCGACCTGGAGCGACTGGCCCGTGTCGCCCGCGCCACCAGCAATGCCGTACTCAGCGGCGACCGCGACCTGCGCATCAACTGGGTCAACGAAGGCTTCACGCGCCTCACCGGCTACAGCCTGGAGGAGACGCTGGGCCGCACACCGGGCGAACTGCTGACCGCGCCCGAGACCGACCCGGCCGCGCTGCAGCTGCTGACCGATGTGACGCGCGAGGGCGTAGGTGCCCGGCTCGAGATCCAGAACCGGCGCAAGGACGGCAGCCTCTACTGGGCCGAGACCGAGATCCAGCCGATACGCGCGGCCGATGGCACGGTCACCGGCTTCATCGAGATCGCGCTGGACATCACCGAGCGCAAAGCCATGGAGGCCGAGCTGCGCGCCCGCAGCGCAATGCTGGACCATGCGGGCCGCCTGGCCGGCCTTGGGGGCTGGGAGCTCGACCTGCACAGCCGCACGATGCGCTGG
Source organism: Pelomonas sp. V22 (assembly GCF_030014915.1). Lineage (GTDB taxonomy): Bacteria > Pseudomonadota > Gammaproteobacteria > Burkholderiales > Burkholderiaceae_C > JAUASW01. The sequence continues at coordinate 644,015 of NZ_JAGIXS010000002.1, read as the reverse complement.
TCGCTGCAGGCCTGCCACATCCATGACGAGCCCAGCGGCCTCATGCCCAGCCTGGACGAAGCGCTGTCCTACTACGCCAGCGGCGGGCGCGGCCTGCTGCAGGACGCGGTGGACGCAGCCGAGCAGACCGGCCAGGGCTGGGACGTCGAGCTGCCGCTGACCACGGCCCTGGGCCGCTTCGTCTGGGTGCGTGTCGTGGGCGAGGCCGCCGAGTGCGGGCCGGATGGCAAGGTCCACAAGCTGGTTGGCGCCTACCAGGACATCACGGCGCGCCGCGCGCTGGAGGCCCGCACGGTGCGGACCAACGAGGTGCTGCGCAGCGTGCTGGAGAACCTGCCCTGTGGGCTCAGCGTGTTCGATGCCGAGCTGCGGCTGCAGGCCTACAACGCCCAGTTCCGCACGCTGATCGAAATGCCGGACGAGCAGTTCCAGATCGGCCGCACCCGCTACGAGGACATCGTGCGCTTCAATGCGCTGCGCGGCGAGTACGGTCCGCTGGAGATGGCCGAGCGCCACATCGCCAAGATCATGGCGCGGGCCCGCAGCGAGCAGCCGCACCAGGTCGAATGGCAGCGGCCCAACGGCCGCTTCATCGAGGTGCGCGGCGCGCCCATGCCGGGCGGCGGCTTTGTCGCCACCTACCTGGACATCAGTGAGCGCAAGCGGGCCGAGGCCGAGATCACCCGCACCAGCCTCCTGCTGCGCACCGTGCTCGATGCGGCGGCCGACGTCTCCATCATTGCCACTTCGCGCGAGCGCACCATCACGGTCTTCAACCGCGGGGCCGAGCGCTTGCTGGGCTACCGCGCCGAGGAGGTGCTGGGCCAGAGCGCGCTGGGCCTGTTCCACGACCCCGAGGAAGTGCGCGCGCGCGCCGCCGAGTGGTCGGTGCGGCTGATGCGGCCTATCCAGGGCAAGGACGTCTTTGTCGACAAGGCCATGCTTGGGGTGGCCCAGGAATGGAGCTATCTGCGCAAGGACGGCGGCCGCGTGCCGGTGCTCCTGAGTGTCACGCCGATGCAGACCGAGAGCGGCGAGATGCTGGGTCACCTCGGCCTCGCCATCGACCTCACGCGCCAGAAGCAGCACGAGGCCTCGCTGCAGCAGGCCATGAAGCGGGCCGAGCAGGCCAGCGAGGCCAAGAGCCAGTTCCTGGCCAATATGAGCCACGAGATCCGCACGCCGATGAACGCCATCCTTGGCATGCTGCGGCTCCTGCAGAAAACGCCGCTGAACCCGCGCCAGGCCGACTACGCGGGCAAGGCCGACGGCGCCGCCCGTTCCTTGCTGGGCTTGCTCAACGACATCCTCGACTTCTCCAAGGTCGAGGCCGGCAAGATGAGCCTCGATCCGCACCCGTTCCGGCTCGACCAGCTGTTCCGCGAGCTGTCGGTGATCCTCTCGGCCACCGTGGGCAACAAGCCGGTCGAGGTGCTGTTCGACATCGCACCCGAGCTGCCACCGCTGCTGATGGGTGATGCGCTGCGCCTGCAGCAAGTCTTGATCAACCTCGGCGGCAATGCGATCAAGTTCACGCAGAAGGGCGAGGTCGTCGTGCAGCTCCGCCTGCTGGAGCGCAGCGAGCGCGAGGTGCTGCTCGAGTTCGCGGTGCGCGATACCGGCATAGGCATTGCGCCCGAGCATCAGGCGCAGATCTTCTCCAGCTTCACCCAGGCCGAGGCCTCGACCACGCGGCGCTTCGGCGGCACCGGCCTTGGCCTCTCCATCAGCCAGCGCCTGGTGCAGTTGATGGGCGGCGAGCTGCGGCTCGACAGCGTGCTCGGTGCCGGCAGCCGTTTCCATTTCCAGCTGCGCCTGCCCGTGCTGGCTGCCGGGCCGGCGCCCGCCCCGCCGCAGGCTGAGCAGCAGGAGCTGCGGGTACTGATCGTCGACGACAACCCGAGCGCCCGCGAGATGCTGGGCGCGATGGCGCGCTCGCTCGGTTGGCGGGTCGACACCGTGGGCTCCGGCGCCGAGGCACTGGCCCAGCTGACGGCGCGCCATTGCGGAGGCGCCAGCTACCAGGTCGTGCTGGTGGACTGGCAGATGCCCGGCATGGACGGCTGGGAGACGAGCCAGCGCATCCGCGAGCTGGCGCCCGATGCAGCCACGCCGCTCTTGGTGATGGTCACGGCCCATGGCCGCGAGATGCTGGCCCAGCGCAGCGAGCAGGAGCAGGGCCTCTTGAACGGCTTCCTGGTCAAGCCGGTCACCGCCTCGATGCTGCTCGACGCGGTGATCGATGCGCGCGCCGTTGGCGGCGCCGAGCCGGGCATGCCGATGCGCCTGCCTTCGCTGCAGCGCCTCTCCGGCCTGCGCCTGCTGGTGGTGGAAGACAACCTCAACAACCAGCAGGTCGCTTGTGAGCTGCTGGAAGACGAAGGCGCCAGCGTGCAGCTGGCGGCCGACGGCCAGCAGGCGGTCAACCTGGTCGGCAGCGCCGAGCCGCCCTTCGACGCCGTGCTGATGGACGTGCAGATGCCGGTGATGGACGGTCATGCCGCCACCCGCGTGATCCGCGAGCAACTGGGGCTGCGTAGCCTGCCTATCATTGCGATGACGGCCAATGCCATGCCCAGCGACCAGGCCGCCAGCCGCGCCGCCGGCATGGACGAGCATGTGGGCAAGCCCTTCGAGATCGACCACCTCGTTGCTCTCTTGAACCGCCTCTGCGGCCGCGGCAACCTGGCGGCACGCCTGCCGCGCGCCGGCATGGAGGACATCGCGCCGCTGCTGGAGTCGGCGCGCTTGCAGGGCGTGGCCGTGGCGGCTGCGCTGGACCGGCTGGGCGGCAAGCGCGAGCTGTTGGCGCGCATGTCAGCCAGCTTCGCCGCAGGCCAGGCCGAGCTGCCCCGGCGGCTGCGCGAATCGCTGGCAGCGCGCCGGGTGGCTGAGGCGGCGGGCGCCTTGCACGGCCTGCGTGGCCTGGCCGGCACGCTGGGCGCCGAGCGCCTGAGCGCCCAGGCCCAACTACTTGAGAACCGGCTGCGCGCCGAGGGCACGCTCGAAGAGGACCAGCTGCAGCGCTTCGAGCTCGAGCTGGCCGATGCCTGCGCCGCCCTGCAGGCCGTGGCCTCGGCCCTGACCTCGGCGCTGGCGGCCGCCTCGCCGGCCCCGGCCGTGCCGGCTGCGGAGAGCCCCAGCCTGGAGTCGCAGCTGCGCGCCCTGGCCACCTTGCTGGCCCAGTCCGACCTGGCGGCGCTGGAGGTGTTCGAGCAGTTGCAGCGCCAGCATGGTGCGGACCTGGGGCCAGGTCTTGCCCTGCTCGAAAAAGCCATCGCCGAGCTCGATTTTGAGACTGCCCTGGCCCAGTGCCAGAATCGGCTGCAGGGAGCAAGCTGATGGAAGATCTCGGCCTGACAGCGGATGGTGCGCCCGCGCACGATCACGGCAGCCTCTTGAGGCTGCTGGGCCGGCGCCCGCGCCTGCTGCTCGTTGACGACCAGCCGCTCAACATCCAGGCGCTGTACCAGGTGTTCTCGGCCGACTACCAGGTCTTCATGTCCACCCAGGCCTCGCAGGCCGTGGCCCTGTGCCGCGACCGACAGCCGGACCTGCTGCTGCTCGACGTGGAGATGCCCGGCATGGACGGCTACGAGCTGTGCCGCGAACTGAAGCGCACGCCCGACTTGCGCGGCATCCCGGTCATCTTCGTCACCGCCCACCAGGACGCCGAGGCCGAGACCCGTGGCCTAGAAGCCGGCGCGGTCGACTTCATCTCCAAGCCCTTCAATGCCGGTGTGGTGCGGGCCCGCGTGAAGGCGCAGCTCAGCCTCAAGCTGCAGTCCGACCTGCTGCGCCGCCTGGCCTTTCTGGATGGCCTGACCGGGCTCTACAACCGGCGCCATTTCGACGAACGCTATGACCTCGAGTTCCAGCGTGCACGGCGCACCGGCGCGCCGCTGTCCCTGGTGCTGGCGGACGTGGACTTCTTCAAGCGCTACAACGACCACTATGGCCACCTGGCCGGCGACGACTGCCTGCGCCGCGTGGCCACCGCGCTGAAGGACTGCCTCAAGCGCCCCGGCGACCTGCTCAGCCGCTATGGCGGCGAGGAGTTCGCCTGCGTGCTGCCCGAGACCGACCTGGCCGGCGCGCTGGCCGTGGCCACCAGCATGGAGCAGGCGGTGCGCGAGCAGCAGATGCCGCATGAGCAGTCCGACACCAGCCCCCTGGTCACCATCAGCCTCGGCGTGGCCTGCGTGCAGCCGCATGCCGGCGTCGAGCCGGCACAGCTGATCACCACGGCCGATGAGCAGCTCTACCGCGCCAAGGCGCAGGGGCGGGCCCGGGCCTGTGCATTCCAGCTATGAAGGCTTTTGTCGTTGATTGATTGTTGGGTAAGAAACCTCGTCAGAAAGGGAAACATATGAATTCGATCTCGATCAGCAAGCGCCTGGCCTTGTTGGTGCTGGGCTTGTTGGGCTTGCTGGCCTTGGTGGTGCTGATTGCGCTGATGCGCCTGGACAGCTCGAACAACACCTTGCGCTCGCTCTATGACGACCGCATGGTGCCCGTCAAACAGCTCAATATGGTGGCCGATGCCTATGCGGTGGGCGTGGTCGACACCACGCACAAGCTGCGCGACGGCAGCGTCAAGCCCGAGGCAGCGGCTCGCGCCATCGAGCAGGCGATGAAGTCGGCCGACACCCAGTGGAAGGCCTACCTGGCCACCGAACTGACCAAGGACGAGCAGGCGCTGATCAACAAGACCAAACCGGCGCTCAAGACCGCCGACGTCGCTGCCGCCAAACTGCTAGAGCTGGCGCGCGCTGGCAATCTGGAGGCGGCGGCCAGGTTCGCAGGGAGCGAGATGTACCCGGCCATCGACCCGCTGGCGGCGGACCTGCAGGAGCTGATCGACTTGCAGCTCACGGTGGCGGAGAGCGAGTACAAGGCCAGCCAGGCTGCCTTCAAGACCTTGCTGTGGACCAGCATCATCGTTTTCCTGATCACGCTCGCGGTGGCCGCCGTGCTCTCGCTGATGATCGTGCGCTCCATCACCCGGCCGCTGAAGGAGGCGGTCGAGATTGCCGAGACGGTGGCAGCCGGCGATCTGCGCCGCAAGATCGAGTTCAGCGGTTCCGACGAAACCGCCCAGCTGCTCGGGGCGCTGTCCAAGATGAACCAGGGCCTCGTCGACATCGTCAGCCAGGTGCGTGATTGCGCCGAGTCCATCACCTCCGGCTCCACCGAGATCGCCAGCGGCAGCATGGACCTGAGTCAGCGCACCGAAGAGCAGGCCAGCAGCCTCGAAGAGACCGCCGCTTCGATGGAGGAGCTGACCTCCACCGTCAAGCAGAACTCCCTGACCTCGGAAGAGGCCAACAACCTGGCGGCCCAAGCCTCGGGCGTGGCTGGCAAGGGTGGGCAGGTGGTGCAAGGCGTGGTCATCACCATGGGCCAGATCACCGACCAGTCCAAGAAGATCAGCGACATCATCGGCGTGATCGACGGCATCGCGTTCCAGACCAACATCCTCGCGCTGAATGCAGCCGTTGAGGCCGCGCGGGCCGGCGAGCAGGGCCGCGGCTTCGCCGTGGTGGCCAGCGAGGTGCGCTCCCTGGCCAGCCGCTCGGCCGAGGCGGCCAAGGAGATCAAGACCCTGATCGGTGCCAGCGTCGAGCGTGTCGAGACCGGTGCCTCCCAGGTGGCAGAGGCAGGCCGCACGATGCAAGACATCGTCTCCCAGGTGCAGCGCGTCAGCCAACTGCTGGCCGAGATCAGCCTGGCCAGCCGCGAGCAAAGCCAAGGCATCGATCAGATCAGCGATGCTGTGATGCAGATGGACCAGGTCACACAGCAGAACGCCGCCCTGGTCGAGGAGTCGGCGGCGGCGGCCGAGAGCCTCAAGCTGCAGGCGCAGACGCTGTCACGCGTGGTCTCGCTGTTCAAGCTCTGAGTCAGGCCCCAGAAGCAAAACGGCCCGACATCCGTCGGGCCGTTTCTCGTTCAGCGCGGTGCGATTCAGGCGGCCGATGCTGCCGGCGCTGCGGCGACGGGCGCCTTCTTGGCGGCAGCGGCGCGCACCGGCTTGGCCTTGACTGCCACCGGCGCGGCGGCCTTGCGAGCCACCGGCTTGCGAGCCGGCTTGGCTGCAGCCTTGGGGGCAGGACGGGCTGCGCGTGCGGGGCGAGCCTTGCGGGCTGCGCGCTTGGGTTCCACGGCCTTGACCAGGCTCTCGGCACCGGCGGCAGCCTTGCCGGCCACGGCCAGCACGGCCAGGGCGCTGGGCAGGCTCAGGCGCGAAGCGGTCTGCAGGCCAGTGGCCAGTACCGGGTGCTCGATGCGGCCGGCGAACTTGGAGGCCTTGCTGATCTGCGCGGCCGTGGTCTTGGCGCTGACGTCGATCAGCTGTTCGCTGCGGTTCGCGACCTGGTCCACGCCCTTGGCGGCCAGTTTGGTCAGCGCGCTAACGCGCTCGTTGCTTGTCTTGACCTGGCCGATCACGCGGTGGCTGCCCAGGCGATAGGCCTTGACGACTTGCGTCGCGGCGCTGCGGCACTGTTCAACGGTGTTCAGAGTGACGTGGGTCAGGGTGGGCTTGCGCATGGCGGGTCCTTGCTGGTTCAGTTGAAGATCAAATCGACTGAGGCCAGTATGGGCGGCGAGTTCTAGGGAGGGATACCCAAGGCGGCGCGATTTCCTAGAGAGCGCGCTCCAATGCCGGCGCTAGAATCTGCCCACTTCGCGGGTGTAGTTCAATGGTAGAACGCTAGCTTCCCAAGCTCGATACGTGGGTTCGATTCCCATCACCCGCTCCAGATGCGCCAAGGCCATGTCGTGAGACATGGTCTTTTGCTTTGGGGGCCGCCGCCTCGCTCAGCGCACCCGCTTCAGCTCTTCGGCGCCAGCTGGAGGCGTGGCATAGGGGTTGTTGGTCGTCGTGTACGTGCCATCCGGGTTGCGGATCACGCGCTGGCCGCCATGGATGCTGGCCCTGACGGTGTTGCCATTGGCATCGCGGTAGGTGTTGTACTCGCCCACGGCCTCGAGGTTGCGGCGGTGGATGTTGTCGTTGGTGGCCTGGGTGTTGGCATTGGTGTTGGCGTAGATCTGGGCCACCTCGGCATTGGTGCGCGAGCGGATGGCGGCCCGGTCGGCCGCGCCTTGCGCGTTGATGCGGGCCATCTCGCTGGCATGCCAGCGGTCGATTTCCTGGCGCTGGTTCGAGGAGAAGCGCTGCTCGGCATTGCGGGTGGCACTCTGCATCATCGCCACCCATTGCGGGTTGGCTTTGATCGAGGCGGTGATGCGGTCACCTACCTTGGGGTCGAGCTGGCCCTCGGGCGCACGCTGCGCGAACACCATCGAGGTGCCGCCCACCACATTGCCCTGCATCTCGGAGAAGCTGAGGCTGGCGCTGAACAGCTCGCGCACGGGACGGCCCTGGATCTCGTAGGCGATCAGCATCTGGCCTGCGTCGAAGTGCATGCGGGCGCCGCCCGGCGCTTGAGCGGTGGCGGCGCGGGCCGCCTGCGAGAGATCGGGCCGGTCCCGGTATTCCACGATATGCGCGCCCGGCCGCCGCTGCTGGACCACGGCGGCGAGGAAGCTCTGCGTCGAGTTGAACGGTGCGGCAGGGCAGGGGTTCATCTGGATCTGCGTGCCCTGGATCTGCCAACTGAAGCCATGCAGGATTTCCAGCGCCTGCTGGCCATCTGGCGAGCTGGCGACCCACTCCAGCCGCATCTGGTTGCCGACGCAGTGGGTCTGGCGGTTCCAGTTGACGCCGCCTGCGGTTTGCCAACCGGTCGGTACCCGGGCGGTGGCGGCGGTGATGGCTTGGTCAAAGCCTTGCTGATCGATGATGTCCACCGTCTGCTCGCTTTGCGCCACGGCAGTGGCCGGGGCTGGCTGCACGGCTGGCATGCCTGAGCCCGAAGCGGACCCCAGAGCGTTTGTGCTTTCGCCGGGCTTGGGCGCGCTGCTGGTCGGTGGGCTGTCGGGGCTGCACGCCGCGAGGGCGGCGGCGGCCAGGCTGAGGCACAGACGAAACCGGTATGGATGCAGCGTGTCCATAGGCGCTCCTGTTCAAGGAGCGCCCATGATGTCACGGTGCCTGGTGCTTGGGGAGTCCTACACCGCTTCCCAAGCCGTGGCCGAAGGCCCGAAGGCATAGGCGTCCATGCCCAGGCAGCCGAAGGTCAGGCTGGCGTGGATGCGCCGGGGCGCGGCGTCGCGGCCGGCCGCGCCGGCGGCCACGTACCAGGGCAGCAGGTGCTCGTCGGTCGGGTGCATGTCCAGCGCATGCGGTGCCTGGCGGCGGTAGTCGAACAAGGCGTCCCAGTCGCGTGCCGCGCTGCGTTCCAACATCCAGTTTCGGAACTCGGCCGAAGGCGCGATCTCGTCGGCGTCGATGGCTGGCTGACCCATGAAGACGCGGCGCAGGTTGTGCGTGATGCTGCCGCTGCCGATGATCTGCACGCCGTCGGCGGCCAATTGCCCAAGGGCCTCGCCGAGCGCGAACTGCTGGGCCGGGCTTTGCGTGGGCACGAAGGCCAGCGGCAGCACCGGGATGTCGGCCTCGGGGTACATGTAGCGCAGGGGCACCCAGATGCCATGGTCCAGGCCGGCCTGGTCGACGCGGGCCACCTCGATGCCGCCTTGCTGCAGCAGGGCCTGGGCCTGGTCGGCCAGGGCGGGCGCGCCGGGCGCGTCGTAGCGCAGCGTCTGCAGCTTGGGGTCGAAGCCGCCGAAGTCGTAGATCGCCTGATGGCGCGCGCCACCCAGCAGCACCGGCATGCGGGCCGAGGTGTGGGCCGAGATCATCAGCAGGGCGCGCGGCCGGCCGAAGCGCTCGTCGATGCTCCTGCCGAGTTGCTGCATGAAGGCGCCGGCCTCGCGCGGCTCCAGCGCGGTCATCGGCGAACCATGGGAGAGAAAGAGCGGAGCATGGGCGGTGGTGTTCATGGCTCCCATTGAACGACCGAACGGCCCCGCCATCGCGCTGATTTCTTGCACGGGCCGTTCAAGCGGCTTGCATCTACAGTCGGGGCCATGCTTGACGCCGCCTCCGCTCCTACCCCTCCCTCGGTCTTTCAGCTGGCCTGGCGCCAGTTCTGGCGCGATGCCCGCGCCGGCGAGCTGCGCCTCCTGATGCTGGCAGTGGCGCTGGCCGTGGCAGCGCTGTGTTCAGTGGGTTTCCTGTCGAACCGCCTGGACCAAGGCCTCAGCCGCGATGCCGCCCAGCTGCTGGGTGGCGATGCAGTCGTCTCCAGCGACCAGGCCACGCCGGCCGCGCTGCGGGCCTTGGGCACTGAGCTGGGCCTGGCCCAGGTGGGCAGCGCTACCTTCCCCAGCATGGCGCGTGCGCCCGATGCCCAGGGCGGCGGCAGCCGCCTGGTGGCGGTGAAAGCGGTGGGCGAGGGCTATCCGCTGCGCGGCAAGCTGCAGCTGGAAGACGGCCGCCAGGTGGGGACGCCGCCGCGTGGCCAGGCCTGGGCCGATCCGGCCGTACTCGATGCCCTGGGGCTCAAACCGGGCCAGACCCTCTTGCTCGGCGACAGCAGCTTCGTGGTGGCCGGTGTGATCGCCAACGAGCCCGACCGGGGCGCCGGCTTCATGAACTTCGCGCCGCGCCTGATGATCGCTGCGGCCGATCTGCCGGCCACGGGCCTCGTCCAGCCGGCCAGCCGCGTCAGCTACCGCCTGGCACTGGCCGGCGAGGCGTCTCAGGCCGCCGCCGTGCGCAGCTTCATGGAGCAGGCTGCCAAGCTGATCGAGAGTCAGCGGCTGCGTGGCGTGCGCCTGGAGTCGCTGGAGAACGGCCGCCCCGAGATGCGCCAGACGCTGGACCGGGCGGGCAAGTTCCTCAACCTGGTCGCGATGCTGGCGGCCCTGCTGGCCGCCGTGGCCGTGGCGCTGGCCGCGCGCGACTTCGCAACGCGGCATCTGGATGACTGCGCGATGCAGCGCGTGCTGGGCCAGCCGCAGCGCCGCATCGCCTGGGTCTACGGCCTGGAATTCGGTGCGGCCGGCCTGATCGCCAGCCTGCTCGGCGTGGCCCTTGGATTTGCGCTGCACTATGGCTTCGTGGCCCTGCTGTCGGGCCTGATCGACGTGAGCCTGCCGTTGCCCGGTCTGCGGCCCGGCCTGCTGGGCCTGGGGCTGGGCCTGTCGCTGCTGCTGGGCTTTGGCTTGCCGCCGGTGCTGCAGCTGGCGGCCGTGCCGCCGCTGCGGGTGATGCGGCGCGAGCTCGGCAATCTGAAGGGCGGTTCGCTGATGGTGCTGCTCAGCGGCGTGCTCGGGTTTGCGGCCATCCTGATGGCCCTGGCCGACGACGCCAAGCTGGGTCTGATTTCGGCCGGCGGCTTTGCCGTGGCGCTCGGCTTCTTTGCCTTGCTGGCATGGCTGGCCGTGCTGCTGTTGCGCCGCGTCGTGCCGATCAGCGTCAACGGCAATGGCGCGCCGCGCTGGCTGCTGCTGGCCACGCGTCAGGTGGCCGCGCGGCCGGCCTTCGCCGTGGTGCAGGTGGCCTCGCTGGCCGTGGGCCTGCTGGCCCTGTCCCTGCTGGTGCTGCTGCGCACCGACCTGATTGCCAGTTGGCGCGCGGCCACGCCGGCCGATGCGCCGGACCGCTTCGTCATCAACATCCAGCCCGACCAGGGCGAAGCCTTTCGCGCCCGCTTGCTGGAGGCCCAGGTCGGCCGCCTGGACTGGTATCCGATGATCCGCGGTCGCCTGCTGAGCATCAACGGCCAGCCCATCGCCCCCAAGCAGTTCAAGGAAGAGCGCGCACAGCGTCTGGCCGAGCGGGAGTTCAACCTCAGCCACACCGGCGAACTGCCCAGCCACAACCGGGTGCTCAAGGGCGCCTGGACGGCCGAGGAAGCGGGCGGCATGAGCGTGGAAGCCGGCCTGGCCGAGCAACTGGGCCTGAAGCTCGGCGACAGCCTGCGCTTCGACGTGGCGGGCACCCAGGTCGAGGGCCGCATCACCAGCCTGCGAAAGGTCGACTGGAGCTCGATGCGGGTCAACTTCTTCGTGCTGTTTCCGCAGGCACAGATGCCCGACTTGCCGGCCAGCTTCATCTCAGCCTACAAGTCGCCGGCCGGCCGCAGCCTCGACTCCGCGCTGGCGCGCGAGTTCCCGAATGTGACCGTGGTCGATGTGTCGGCCCAACTGCGCCAGGTGCAGCAGGTGCTGGACCAGGTGATACAGGCCGTGCAGTTCCTGTTCGCCTTCACGCTGGCCACCGGCCTCGTGGTGCTGCTGGCGGCGGTGTCGAGCACGCGCGATGCCCGCACCCGTGAATTCGCCCTGATGCGGGCCCTGGGCGCCAGCAGCAAGCTGCTGGCGCAGGTGCAGCGGGCCGAGTTGCTCGGGCTCGGTGCGCTGGCCGGGCTGCTGGCCGGCGGCGTGGCCTTGCTGCTCGGATGGCTGCTGGCCCGCTACGTGTTCGAGTTCCAATGGACGGCCAGCCCCTGGGTACCGCTGGCCAGTGCGCTGGCCGGTGCCTTGCTGGCGCAGGCGGCCGGCTGGTGGGGTTTGCGCGGCGTGCTGACGCGGCCTGTGGTGGCCACGCTGCGCGAGGCGGACACGCAATAAAGAACAAAGGCGCCTCGCGGCGCCTTTGTCTTCAGGGCTGATTGCGAGCTGGCTGAGGGCTCAGCTGGCAGCCGCAGTCACGCTGTCCATCAGGCCCATGTCGGCGCTGCTCATCAGGCCTTCGATGTCCATCAGGATCAGCATGCGCTCGTTGATGGCGCCGATGCCGGTGATGAAGCTGGTGTCCACGGCTGCCGAGCTCAGCTCGGGCGCCGGGCGGATCGCGTCGCGGCTCAGTTCCAGCACGTCGGAGACCGAGTCGACCACCGCGCCGACGACGCGGTTCTTCACGTTCAGCACGATGACCACGGTGAAGCTGTTGTACTCGGCCGTGGCGCAGCCCAGCTTCAGTCGCAGATCGACGATGGGCACGATGACGCCGCGCAGATTGACCACGCCCTTGATGAACTCGGGCGCGTTGGCGATGCGGGTGGGCTGCTCGTAGGAGCGGATTTCCTGCACCTTGAGGATGTCGATGCCGTATTCCTCGGAGCCGAGGCGGAAGGTCAGGTACTCGCCGTTGTGCGGCACATGGGCCTTCTGGTTGACCATCAGCGCACCGGACTCGCGGGGGACCACGGCGGTGGAGGTTTCTTGCGTGTTATCCATGGATGACCTCTTGGTGGTTCAGCAATGCGGAAGGAACGCTCGGACTGTAATCCGGCTTCAGAAGGTTTCCCAGTCACCGTCCGCGCTTGTCGTGAGCTGTTCACGTGCGAGCGGGGCGGCGGGGCGGGCAGCGGGCTTGGGCACGGCCGGGCGTGCCACGGGCGCTGCTGCGACGGCCGGCTTTTTGACGGCTACCGGCTTGGCGGCCATCGGCTTGGGCTTGGCAACGCTGACCGGGCCGGCCGCCGGCTTGGCCTGCGGGCGCGGGGCCGGGGCAGGGCTGGAGCGAGCCGGCGCCGTGGCGCTGATGCGGAAGCGGTCGACCGACTGGGCCAGGCGCTCGGCCTGGTCACGCAGGCTTTCGGCAGCGGCGGCCGATTGCTCGACCAGGGCGGCGTTCTGCTGCGTCATCTGATCCAGCTGGACCACCGACTGGTTGACGGTGCCAATGCCATCGCTCTGCTCGCTGGCGGCGGCCGAGATTTCGCCAATGATGTCGGTCACGCGCTGCACGCCGGCCACGATCTCGCTCATCGAGCTGCCGGCTTCCTGCACCAGGCGCGAGCCGGTCTCGACCCGCTCGACGCTGGCGCCGATCAGGGTCTTGATCTCCTTGGCGGCTTCGGCCGAGCGCTGGGCCAGGCTGCGGACCTCACCAGCGACCACGGCAAATCCGCGACCCTGCTCGCCGGCACGGGCGGCCTCGACGGCCGCGTTCAGCGCGAGGATGTTGGTCTGGAAAGCGATGCCATCGATCACGCCGATGATGTCGCTGATCTTCTTGGAGCTGGCATTGATCTCGTCCATGGTCGAGACCACATGGCCCACGACCTCGCCACCCTTGGCGGCGGCTGAGGAGGCCGAGGAGGCCAGCTGGTTGGCCGTGCGGGCCGAGTCGGCGGTCTGCTTGACGGTGCCGGTCAGCTGCACCATCGAGGAGGCGGCCTGCTGCAGGTTGGAGGCGGTCTGCTCGGTGCGGCCGGACAGGTCCTGGTTGCCGGTGGCGATCTCGACCGAGGCGGTGCGGATGCTGTCGGCGGCCACGCGCAGCTGGCCGATCAGGCTCTGCAAGGCCTGCTGCATCTTGTGCAGCGAATGCATCAGGTGCGAGGCTTCATCCTTGCCCTCGACCGCAATCAGCGCACGGGTCAGGTCGCCCTCGGCAATCGCTTCGGCCAAGGCCTCGGCTTCGACCAGCGGGTCGCAGATGCTCTTCATGTTGAGCAGGGTCAGCGGCGCCACGACGACGGCGCTGAGCACTAGCACGGCGATGAACCAGGTCAGCACGCGCGACTGGGTCTGTTCAGCCTCGCCCTGGGCGATCTGTGATTCCTTGCTCAACGCCTCGCGCAGGCCTTCGAGCAGTTTCTCGGCGTCCTTGATCGAGACCTTGCCAGCGCTCAACTCCTTGTTGGCGCTCGCCACATCGCTGAGGGCGCCAGACTCCAGCTTGCCAAACACCGGCTGCACCTTGTCGGCATAGCTGTCGACCAAGGGCAGCATCTGGCGCAGCACCTTGTTGTCGGCATCTTCCTCGCCCTTGAGCATCTCCTTGGCGACGGCAGAGAGCGTCTGGCGGGCTTCGTCCCAGCGCTTGCGATGGCCGCGCACCTCGTCGGCATTGCCCGCGTAGATGACCATGTCCTTTTCATAGCGGCGCAGGTCGCCCATGGCGCCGATCAGGCGGCTGAGGTTGTTGGCCTCGGCCACCGACATCTCGGCGAATTGCTTGGTCTGGGCCCGCAGCGAGCTCATGCCCGTGAGCCCGACGCCACCGACCAGCAGCAACAAGGCCAGCACCATGGCAATGGCGCCGATCATGCGGGTTCGTATGCTGAATTGACGAATCAATGCGCTCAACGTCATCGTTATTTTCCTGTGTGCTTCTTGGACTGGACCGGTCTTTTCAGACAGGCCGGGCTGGCCGGACTCAGTGGCGCGAGCGGCGGATCAGGCTGCCTACGTCCAGGATCAGCGCCACGCGCCCATCGCCCATGATGGTGGCGCCTGAGACGTCGGTGACCTTGCGGTAGTTGGCTTCGAGGTTCTTGACCACCACCTGCTGCTGCCCGAGCAACTCGTCGACCAGCAGGGCGACGCGGCCACCCTCTGCTTCGACCACCACCATGATGGAGGACACGTGCTCGAAGTCAAAGCGCGGAACATTGAAAACTTGCTCGAGCTCAATCACCGGCATGAATTCGTCGCGCACCTCGACCACGCGGCCCGAGCCGCCCACGGTCTTGATGGTGTCGGACTGCACCTGGAAGGACTCCACCACCGAGGCCAGCGGCAGGATGTAGACCTCTTCCCCGACGCCCACGCTCATGCCGTCCATGATGGCCAGCGTCAAAGGCAGGCGCACCGAGACCTTCATGCCGTAGCCTTCGGCCGAGTCGATCTCGACCGTGCCACCGAGCTGGGTGATATTTCGCTTCACCACGTCCATGCCCACGCCTCGGCCGGAGACGTCGGTGACCTGGTCGGCCGTCGAGAAGCCCGGCGCGAAGATCAGGTTGTAGACCTCGGTGTCGGTCAGCGAGTCCGGCGCATCGATGCCTTTCTCGCGGGCCTTGGAGAGCAGCTTCTGGCGGTTCAGGCCACGGCCGTCGTCGCGCACCTCGATGACGATGGAGCCGCCCTGGTGGGAGGCCACGAGGGTGATGGTGCCTTGTTCGGGCTTGCCCTTGGCGGCGCGGTCGGCCGGCATCTCGATGCCGTGGTCGCAGCTGTTGCGCACCAGATGGGTGAGGGGATCGGTGATCTTCTCCACGAGGCCCTTGTCCAGCTCGGTGGCTTCACCTTGCGTGACCAGCTCGACCTTCTTGCCCAGCTTGGAGGCCAGGTCGCGCAGCATGCGCGGGAAGCGGTTGAACACGACCGACATGGGAATCATGCGGATCGACATCACCGACTCTTGCAGGTCGCGCGTGTTGCGCTCCAGGTCCGCGAGGCCCGAGGCCAGCTGCTGGTACAGGGCGGGGTCCAGGCCGGCGCTGTTCTGGGCCAACATGGCTTGGGTGATGACGAGCTCGCCGACCAGGTTGATCAGCTGGTCGACCTTCTCGACCGAGACACGCAGCGTGGACTGGTCCATGCCGCCAGGCGCGCCCTTGGCTTCGACCTTGGGCGCAGCAGCCTTGGGCGCGGCAGCCACCGGCGCAGCCGCAGCAACCGGCTTGATATCGCCACTGGCAGCACCGGGCGAACCGGGGGCGTCGTCGAAGAAGCCGTAGCCCAGATCCTTGGCTTCTGGCTCGGGCGCGCCCGGTGCACCCTCGTGGAAACCAAAGCCGTCGCTGAGCGGCAGGATCTTGACCTGCTCGCGCGAGACGTGGAAGGTGAACAGGTCCAGCAGGTCGTTGTCGGTGCTGCTGGTCAGGACCTTGAAGCGGCGCATGCCGTCGGCGGCTATGCCGCCGTCCAGCGGCTCGATGGTGCCGAGGTCGGTGATTTCCTTGAACAGGTCCACCAGGTTGTCGGCTTGCGCCGGGTTGTCCAGCGGGCCGACTTGCAGCTCAAGGAAGCGCGCACCGGGCTTGCCGGAAGCTGCTGGCGAGGGTGCGGGCGCCGGAGCGGGCGCTGCCGCCTTGGGCGCTGCTGCGACCGCTGGTGCCGGCGTGCCGCCTTCGACGAAAGTGCGGATGCTGGAGATCAGGTCGACGGTATCGACCGCGTCACCACCGTTGCCGGCATGGCGGCCCAGCTGGGCGCGCAGCGCGTCGCCCGCCTGCAGCAGCACGTCGACCATCGGGGCCGAGGCCTGTAGCTCATGGCGGCGCAGCTTGTCCAGCAGCGTCTCCATGATGTGGGTCAGCTCGGCCACGTCGCTGAAGCCAAAGGTGGCGGCGCCGCCCTTGATCGAGTGGGCGCAGCGGAAGATGGCGTTCAATTCTTCGTCATCGGCCGTTTCGATGTTCAGATTCAGGAGCAGCTGCTCCATGTTGTCCAGGTTCTCACCGGCTTCTTCAAAGAAGACCTGGTAGAACTGGCTGAGGTCGATGCCGGCACTGATGCTGGCGCCTTCGGAGGTCATGTCTCCCATTTCAGGACTCCTGCTGTACAGCGCGCGCGGATTAGCGAATCACCTTGCCGATCACCTCGATCAGCTTGGCAGGATCGAAAGGCTTGACCAGCCAGCCGGTGGCGCCGGCGGCGCGGCCGGCCTGCTTCATCTGGTCGCTGGACTCGGTGGTCAGGATCAGGATGGGCGTGGTCTTGAACTTCGGGTTGTCACGCAGCTTCTTGGTCAGGCTGATGCCATCCATGCGGGGCATGTTCTGGTCGGTCAGCACCAGGTCGAAATCGCGCTGGCTGGACTTTTCCCAGGCATCTTGCCCATCGACCGCCTCGACCACATTGAAACCTGCGTTCTTCAGCGTGAAGGAGACCATCTGGCGCATCGAGGCCGAATCGTCCACAGCAAGAATTGAGTGCATCGCTTTCTCTCCGGGGTAACTGGTGTTTGGTGGATCTGTTGAATCTGCCGATTCTGTATTCAAAACAGCTCGATCGAGCCCGCATCCATTTCGTCCTGCGTGACAGGATTGGGACGTAGCGGCGCTATTTCGACCACGGCCATGCCATCTTCGTCATCGCCGAAGGTATCGCGGGCCAGTTGGTCGGAGCAATTGCGGAGCCGCTGGCTGGTGTGGGCGATCAGCTGCGTGGCCATGTCCTGGAATTGCAGCGCGGTGATCGCACCGGCCACGTCGGCCTTGATCTGGTTCAGACCGTCGCTCTGGAGGCCGGCTTCGGCGGCTTCCTGCAGCAGGTGGTTCAGCTGGTTGGAGGCGCTGAAGAAATGCGCTGAGAGCGCTTCGCCAGCGTCGTCGAGCAGGCGCTGCAGGCGCTCCAGATCATTGGTGACCGTCATCAAATGATCCTGGAGCTCGGCCGCCGCGAGCAGCGGCTGCATGCCCGGGTCTTCGTCGGCAGGGGCGTGCATCTCATTCATCTAGGTCTGGTCTCCAACGGTTGTGCTTGCTACGGCCGTCGCCCGATCCTCTAGACCCAAGACTCGGCGCGTACATACGGTCGTATCCATTTGTATGGATCTTCGGTATTTCTGTGCCCGGTGTCGACAGGGCTATCGCGGACAGACCCGGCCTGTGCAACTGTTCGACGTTTTCCCTTTATTTCTGATAAGGGTAATCCCTTTTTGCCGGGCGAGGCGTGGTTTTGCGGTCGCACTTGAGATTTGGCATGCCGGGGGGCTCCCAGGTGAATTGGCATACTCCCGCCTCATGACGGCCCCCTCCGCAGACCGGCGCTTGCGCGTCCTGCATGTTGAAGACTCCGAACTCGATCACCAGCTGATCCTGGCCCAGCTGCGCCGTGCCGGCCTTGCCCTGGACATCCAGCGGGTCGACACGCTGAACGAGGTGCGCCGCGCCCTGACCCTGGAGTGGGACGCCATCATTTCCGACTACAACCTGCCGGGCTTCTCGGGCCTGGTGGTGCTGGATATGGTCAAGGATGCGCGGCTGATGACGCCCTTCATCCTGGTCTCGGGCGAGATCGGCGAAGACACGGCCGTGGCCGCGATGCGCACCGGCGCGTCCGACTACCTGCTGAAGAACAACCTCACGCGCCTGGCTCCGGCGCTCCTACATGCCATCGAGGCCAACGAGAGCGAGCAGGCCCGCATGGAGGCGGACCGCGAGCTGCTGCGCTCCAAGCAGCGCCTGCACGAGCTGGCCGGGCACTTGCAGACCAGCGTGGAGATGGAGCGGGCGGCCATCGCCCGCGAGATCCACGACGACGTGGGCGGCTCGCTGACCGCGCTCAAGTTCGACCTGGCCTGGATGACTCGCCATGCGCAGGACGAGGGCGTCCGCCAGCGCGTGCAGTCGGCGCTCGAGACGGTCAGCTACGCCATCGAGGCTAGCCAGCGCATCATGCACAACCTGCGGCCCGCCATCCTGGAGCAGGGTCTGGTGGCGGCCGTGCAGTGGATGGGTGCGCGCTTCGAGAAGCGCACCGGCATCGCGACCGCCATCTCAACGACTTCGGAAATGATCCAGCTGCCGCCCGGCGTGCCGCTGGTGGCCTACCGCACGGCCCAGGAGGCGCTGACCAATGTGTCCAAGCATGCCAATGCCTCCAAGGTCACGATCGAATTGAGCGTGGATTCGGGCGTGCTGACCCTGGAGGTCAGCGACAATGGCAGCGGCCTGACCCCGGGCGCGCTGGCCAAGGCGCGCAGCTTCGGCATCCGGGGCCTGCATGAGCGGGCGGCCACGGTGGGCGGCTGGGTGGACCTCTCCAGCAGCGCGCGCGGCACCAGCCTGATCCTGTCGGTGCCGCTGGAGGCGCAGCGGGCCGAGCAATTGGGGCAAGAAGAGGCTTCGGCCATAGAACATGATCCGTCTTCCTGGGGCAGTGCATGATCAAAGTGATTCTTTGTGATGACCACGCGCTGATACGGCGCGGCATCCGCGACACCTTGTCCGATGCATCCGATATCGAAGTGATTGGCGAGGCCGGCGACTACGGCGAATTGCGCAGCCTGATGCGCCAACCCGGGATCGAGTGCGACGTGCTCGTGCTCGACATCAATATGCCCGGCCGCAGCGGCCTGGACGTGCTGCATGTGCTGAAGGACGAGGGCTCGCCGGTCAAGGTGCTGATCGTCTCCATGTACCCGGAAGACCAGTACGCGATCCGCTCGCTGCGGGCGGGTGCCTTCGGCTACGTCAACAAGGGCGGCGACCCGCAACTGCTGGTGCAGGCGGTGCGCACGGTGGCGCAAGGCCGCAAGTATGTGACGCCTGAGATCGCGCAGATGCTGGTCGAGAGCCTGACCGCGCCGGTCACCGAGCAGGCGCACCAGAAACTGTCGGACCGCGAGCTGCAGACCCTGGTGATGATCGCCTCGGGCAAGCGCCTCTCCGACATTGCCGAGGAGCTGATGCTCAGCCCCAAGACCGTGAGCGTCTATCGTGCCCGCGTGCTCGAGAAGCTGGGCCTCGCAAACAATTCGGAGTTGACGGTCTACGCGATCAGGAACGGCCTGGTCGAGAGCTGATTTGATCGGCTGAACCGGCGACGCGGCGGGAGCCGCGAGAACAGGGGGTGCAAGCCCTGCCATCTCCAGCGATTGAAACGTGCTTTGTGTCGGACTCGACACCGCTCGGCAACAAGCCGGTGCGCGGCGCTGCAAAGAATCGAACAGGCCCCGGCGGCTCGTCCGCACGGGGCTTTGACCATTCCAAGCAACCCCGTGAAAGGAGCTCTCATGAGCACGATAGCCACGGTCGGCAGCACCTCGGGTGCCTGGTCCGACCTGCAAGCCTCGCGTGCCAGCGCGATGAAGGAGAAGATGTTCGCCCGGGTCGACAGCGACGGCAGCGGCGCGGTCGACGGCACCGAGCTGCAAGCCCTGCTCGACAAGTTCAGCGAGCGCAGCGGCCAGAGCCTGGGCTCGGCCGACGAACTGCTGAGCAAGATGGACAGCAATGGCGATGGCAGCCTTGATGCCGACGAACTCGACAGCGGCATGAAGAGCCTGCTGCCGCCGCCGTCCTCGACCGTGGCCTTCGCCGGTCAGCGTGCCGGCGGTGCGGGTGACGCCGGCGGCCCGCCCGGTGGCGGCCATGGCGGTCCGCCGCCTGGGCCTCCGCCAGAGCAGGGCGCGAGCGAGAAGACGAGCAGCAGCTCCAGCAGTAGCAGCAGCTCCTCCAGCACCGACCCGCTGGACCTCAATGGCGACGGCACCGTCTCCGCGCAGGAGCGTGCCATGGCAGCGCTGCAGCAACTGGTGCAGCAGCTGCGCGATGCCTACAGCCACAGCGCCGAGGCGGGGCAGGGCAACAGCGCGAGTCAGGGCAGCCTGAGCGTCGCCGCCTGAGTTTCTGCTGCTTCGCCGTCGCCCGGGCCGGGTTTGCCCGGGCATGGTCAGTGCTGGCCGGCCGGCCCGATTTCGCTTTAAATAGGCGCGAACCCATCAGGGGTTCAAGAAGCGAAGCGGGCCATGAGCAACCTCGCCACCGAGCACGAGCCGCCCGTGCAGGCCGTGCCAGCATCGACGTCGTCGTTGGGGGCGTCGGCGGCCAGCATGCCGCCGGCGCCGCCACGCCGATCACGCCAATCGCTGGTGCGACGGCTGAGCTGGCTCAATCTCAGCGTGCTCAGCCTGACCCTGGTCGTGACGCTCAGCCTGATCGCCTACCTGTCCTGGTGGCGTGTGCGTGAGCGCCAGGCGCAGGCCGCCGAGCTCAGCGCCGTGTTGCTGGCGAACAGCCTGGCCCCGGCCCTGGCCTTCAGTGACCGCGAGGCGGTTCGCAATGAACTCGCCGCCTTCTCGCGCCGCGCCGACCTGCTCGAGGTGCTGGTGCTGGACCAGGCCCAGGGTCTGGTCGGGCAATGGAAGGCGCCCGGCCTGGCCGTGGCACCGCGCGAGGTGGCGCCGCTCCGCCTGCGCGAGCCACGCACCGAGCAGCGCGGCATCGAGCTGGAGGTCTGGGTGCCGGTGCAGTTCAAGGGCGAGACGTTGGGCTCGCTTCGTCTGCGCGAAAGCCTGGAGAGCCTGCAGCGCGACGTGCTGAGCACGCTGGCCTTGGCAGCGCTGCTGACGCTGGCCGCCATCGCCATTGCGGCACGCGTGCTGCGCGTGGTGCAGAAGCGCGCGCTGGCGCCGCTGGTCGAGCTGTCGGCGCTGGCCGAGCAGGTCTCGCAGCGCCACGATTACAGCCGTCGGGGCACGATCTACCGCCAGGATGAGGTGGGGCGGCTGACCGAGCGCTTCAACGAAATGCTCAAGCGCATCGAGGTCTGGCAAGCCGATCTGAACCAGCAGCTCAAGACCGAGCAGGCGGTCGGCCTGCAGTACCAGCAGCTCGCCCACTACGACAGCCTCACGCAGCTGGCCAACCGACACTTCTTCCAGCAGGAGATCCAGCGCATGGTGGCGCAGACGGTGCGCGACGGCGCGCTGTCGGCCCTGATGTTCATCGACCTGGACAACTTCAAGCAGGTCAACGACCGCCATGGCCACGAGGCCGGCGACGAGGTGCTGCGCGAGGTGGCGCGGCGCATGCAGTCGGTGCTGCGCTTGTCGGACCGCTTGTGCCGCCTCGGTGGTGACGAGTTCGCGCTGCTGCTGCCCAATCTGCCGGATGAGGGCGGTGCCGAGCACCTGGCGGGCCGCCTGGTCGCGGCCGTGCGCGAGCCCATGCTGGTGCATGGCGAGCTGATGCCGGTCGGGGCCACCATTGGCCTGGCCTTCTGCCCATTGGATGCCTCGGACGCGGCCGGACTGCTGAACCGGGCCGACGCCGCCATGTACGTGGCCAAGCGGGCCGGCAAGAACACCTTCCGGCGGGCACAGAGGTCTTCGGATGAGCCGCCGGCCGCTTGAAAGCCTGCTGCTGGCGGCCGGGCTCATGGCTGCTACGCCGAGTTGGCCGCAGGCGGCGGCGCCGAACCTGGCGCCTCAAGCCGCGCCGGACAGCGATCTCAGCCTCGCCGACTTGCTGCGTCAGAGCCTGCCCGACGCCGGCCGCCGGGCCGAGGTCTCGACCGCCTCGCGCTTCGCCCAGCGCGCCGACCAGGCCCCGACGGTGACCTACGTGCTCACCGACGAAGACATCCGCAGCCATGGCATGCGCAACCTGGCTGATGTGCTGAATGCCTTGCCGGGCCTGTTCACGACCTACAACGGCTCGTTCAGCTTCATCGCCGCGCGCGGTCTCGGCCGGCCGGCCGATTTCAATGCACGGCTGCTGCTGCTGATCGATGGCATGCGAGCCAACGAGAACATCTACGACGCGGCCCTCGTCGACGAATTCCAGATCGACGTCGAGCTGATCGAGCGGGTCGAGTTCGCGCCGGGCCCGGGGTCGGCCCTGTACGGCAACAACGCGTTCTTTGGTGTCATCAACGTGATCACCAAGCGGGCTGACAAGCTCGGCGGTGCCCAGGTCCGCGCCAGTGCCGGCAGCGACCGTGTCGGCAAGCTGCTGGCCAGCTACGGGCGGCGCCTGGACGAGGGTGGCGAGTGGTGGCTGGCGCTCAGTGCAAGCGACCAGAACCGAATCCGGCTGCCGGTGGAGTCGCTTCCCGGCGAGCGCGAAGCCCTGCTGGATCGCAACAGCGAGCGCTTCAAGCGGCTCGTCGCTGCCTGGTCGCGCGGCGGCTGGCACTTGCGCGCGGGCCTCACGGATCGGCTGCGCCTGCTGCCTTTCGCCGTGAGTCATGCCCAGCCGCGTGATTTCGGAACCCAGGTGCAGCAATCGCGCCTGTCCTTCGCCAGCCTGCGCTACCAGGGGGAACTGGGCCCGGACTGGGACTGGGAGCTGCACCTGTCCACGCAGCGCTCGCTCTACCACTCCGACACGCCAACGCCGCTCGAGTACCAGCTCGGCGACTACCGAGCCCGCGCCCTCGGACGCTGGCATGACGCCGAACTGCTGCTCGGCACCCAGCGCTGGACCGGCCAGCGCTGGATCGCCGGTCTGGCCCTCCATCACGACAGGCTGCAGGAGCTGTCCTATGGCCTGCGAGACCATGAGCTGGACCAGTTGTCCTATGGCAAGAACCGCAATGCAGCCCTTTTTTTGCAGGACGAGATCCGGCTCGGCGAGCGCCAGCAACTGGTGCTGGGCTGGCGCTATGACCACTCCGAGTACTTCGGTCATCGCGCGAACCCTCGCCTCGCGTGGAACTGGCGACCGGACGACAACAGCAGCCTGAAGCTGCAGCACGGCAGTGCGTTTCGCAATGCCAACCTCTTTGAGTTCGACACCAACAACAGCCTGGGCGCAGGGCTGCCCCGGTCGGAGCGGATCCGGACGACCGAGCTCGCCTGGGACCAGTCGCTGGGCGATGGCCTGCGCTACAGCGCCTCGGTCTACCGCTCGCGCATGCTGGACCTGATCACGCCGGGCGCCGAGATCCCCGACTATCAGAATGCCGGCCCGACCCATGCGAAGGGCCTGGAGCTGGGCCTGGACAAGCAATGGCAGGGCGGCACGCGCCTGAACCTGGCCCTGTCGCTGCAGCACACGCATGACGAGCAGGACAGAGAGCTCAGCAACTCGCCAACGCGACTCCTGAAGGCGCGGCTGTCGTTGCCGCTGGCGCCGGGCTGGCAACTCGGCTGGCAGATGCTGGCCATGAGCCGGCGCGAGACCAGCGTCGGCCCGCTGGCCGGGCATGTCATCCATCACCTGAACCTGGGCTGGGAGCTCGATGCAGCCACGCAACTCGGCATCGGCCTCTACAACGCGACCGACACGCGCTTTTTCGACCGCACCGATCCCTTTGGTCCGCCGCTGCAGCAGGAGCGGCGCACGCTGCGCATCCAGCTGACGAGGCGGTTCCCATGAGCGCGCGCAGCAGGCTGGTAACGGTCGTGGCGATGATGGCCTCGGCGATGTCGTGTGCCGCCACGGCCGAGCAGGCCGAGGCTCAGCTGAAGGCGGCCTTCATCTATCGCTTCGTCCAGTACACCCAATGGCCGCCGCCACCGCTGCAGGAGTTCAGCTACTGCGTGGCCGGACGCGGCAGTCTTCCCGAGGCGCTGCGTGCCGTGTCGCGAAAGCCGCTGGACGTGCCGAGCGTGCAATTTCATCTGCTGAACACCCCGGAGCAGGCACGGCGCTGCCAACTGCTGGTGCTGACCTTCGATGAGCGCGCCGAACTGCAGCGCTGGCTGCAGTCGCTGGCTGATGCGCCGGTGCTGGTGGTGGGGGAAGGGGCCGAGGCGTTTCGAGCCGGCGCCTCGATTGCGCTCGCGGTCGAGCCCAATGGCCTGAGCTTCCGCGTCAACCTCGGCGAGGCGCGCAAGCGGGGCCTGATGCTGAGCTCGCAGCTCCTGAAGCTGGCCCGCGAAGTCAGGTAGCGGGCAAGCGCTGGGCCGGTCCCGAACTGCCCGCCACCCCCTCGGGGGGGCGCCTGACGCGCAGCGTCAGGCCAGCGGGCTCACGTGAACGCAGCCAGCATCCGTTCCAGGGCAATCATGAAGGGCTGATGCATCAGCGGCAGCGTGGCCACCATGCCGATCAGGCCGATGCTCACCGTCAACGGGAAGCCAACCGAGAACACATTGATCTGCGGTGCCACGCGCGAGATCACGCCCATCACCAGGTTGACGAAGAGCAGCATGGTGACCAGGGGCAGGGCGATCCACAGGCCCATGCGGAAGATCTCGGCGCCCCAGGTCTGCGGCTGGGCCACGCGCAGGAAGTGGAAGGGCTCCTCGCCCACCGGGAAGGCCTGGAAGCTCTGCACCAGGGCATTGATCAGCAGCAGGTGGCCGTTGATGGCGATGAACAGGAAGGCCACCATGGAGCCGAAGAAGCGCGCACTGGCCGTGCCCTGGCTGCCGGTGGCGGGGTCGAAGAAGCCGGCGAAGTTGAGACCCATCTGCAGGCCGATGACTTCACCGGCGAACTCCAGCGCTGCGAACACCACGCGCACGGCAAAGCCCATCGAGAGCCCGATCAGCAACTGCTGCGCCAGCAGCATCATGAGCAGCGGCGGCGAATCGAGCGGCTGGATGGGCATCTCCGGCAGCGAGGGCTGGGCCGCCAGCGAGATGAACACCGCGAGGCCCACGCGCACCCGCATCGGCACATTGCGCTGGCTGAAGATGGGCATGCCCGCGAACAGGGCGAGCGTACGTATCGCCGGCCACAGCAGCGGATTCAGCCAGGCCAGCAGCTGGGCCTCGGTGACGCTGAACATGGACGTCTTCTACTTCAGCCGACGACCGAGGGAATGCTCTGCAGCGTGCGCTGGATGTACTCGACCAGGGTGGTCATCATCCAGGGCCCGGCCAGGGCCAGCACCAGGACGGCGGCCACGACCTTGGGCACGAAGGACAGCGTGGCCTCGTTGATCTGCGTGGCCGCCTGGAACACGCTGACCAGCACGCCCACCGTCAGCACGGTCAGCAGCACCGGCGCGGCCACCAGCATCAGGATGTAGAGGCCTTGCTGGCCGAAGGTGAAGACTTGTTGGGCGTCCATGGCTTCAGGTCACAAAGGAGGCTGCGAGCGAGCCGAGAAGAAGATTCCAGCCATCGGCCAATACGAACAGCATCAGCTTGAAGGGCAGGGCCACCAGCACGGGTGACAGCATCATCATGCCGAGGCTCATCAGCACCGAGCTGACAATCATGTCGATGACCAGGAAGGGGATGAAGATCAGGAAGGCGATCTGGAAGGCTGATTTGAGCTCGCTGGTCACGAAGGCCGGCACCAGCACCTTGAAGGGCACGGCCTCCGGCTTCACCGACGCGTCCAGCTTGGCCAGGCGCGAGAACAAGGCCATGTCGGACTGGCGGGTCTGCTTGAGCATGAAGCCGCGCATCGGCACCTCGGCCTTCTGCAGCGCCACCTCGAAGCTGATCTGGCCGCTGTTGTAGGGCTGCCAGGCGTCGGCATAGACCTTGTCCAGCGTCGGGCCCATCACGAAGAAGGTCAGGAACAAGGACAGGCCGATGATCACCTGGTTAGGCGGCGCGGCCTGCGTTCCGAGGGCCTGACGCATCAGCGAGAGCACGATGACGATGCGGGTGAAACCCGTCATCATCAGGAGCACGGCCGGCAGGAAGCCGAGCGCGGTGAAGAACAGCAGGGTCTGGATGGGCACCGAGTAGCTGTTGCCACCGGCGCCCTGGCCAATGATCAAGGGCAGGGTGCCCGGTGCGGTGGCCTGCTGCGCGAATGCCGCGACGCTGCCGGCCAGGAGCAGCAAGGCCAGCGAGAGCTTACGAAGCATCGCCGCTCCCGGAGTTGCCTCGCATGCGCGCCTTCAATTGCTCGGCAAAGGGCAGGGCATGCGCCGTCGGCGCCGCTTCAGGCTGCGGGGGCATCACATGCAAGGTGCTGATCTGCGCACCGGTCACGCCCAGCACCAGCCAGCGGCGGTCTTCACCCTGGCCCACCTCGACGGTCACGATGCGCTGGTTGGGCGACAGCGGCAGCAGGGCCACGGTGCGCATCTGGCCGGCTGCAGCGCCGCCACCCATGGGCGTGCGCTTGAGCAGCCACAGGGCGAGCGGGATCAGGCACAGGATGGCCAGGAACCAGAGGAAGGGGAGCAGGCTGGATGAAGGAGATGACATGGCAGCCTGATTCTGGCTGCGATGCGCTCCGCCAATCCGCCGTTCAGGGGCGGATTCCAGGCGCTTCAGCGAGCTTTACTGGCCTTTGGAGAGACGCCGCATCCGTTCGGACGGCGTCACGATGTCGGTCAGGCGGATACCGAACTTGTCGTTCACCACGACCACTTCGCCCTGGGCAATCAGATAGCCGTTGACCAGCACGTCCATGGGCTCGCCAGCCAGGGCGTCGAGTTCCACGACAGAGCCCTGGGCCAGCTGCAGGATGTTCTTGATCGGGATGCGGGTGCGGCCGAGTTCAACGGTGAGCTGGACCGGGATGTCCAGGATCATGTTGATGTCGCTGCCCGGCATGTTGCCCGGCGTGGGGCTGAAGTTGGCGAAGCTGGCGGCCGCCACCTGCTCCTGCGGCGCGGCCACTTCCTCGGCCACTTCGGTGCCGCCTCCGGGGTTGGCTTCGGCGAGCGCAGCAGCCCATTCGGCCGCCATCGCGTCCTGTTCTTCTTGCGACGGGGTATCAGGCATTGCGGGCTCCCAGCCAGCCCTGGTCGGGGCCGGTCAGCATGTTTTCGACCTTCAGGGCGTACTTGCCGTTCGAGGTGCCGTAGTGGCAGTCGAACACCGGCACGCCATCGACCTTGGCCTTGATCAGTTGTTCCAGGTCCAGCTCGATGAAATCACCAGGCTTGAAGGCCAGCAGTTGTTCCACCGTCGCCGGCGCCGTGCCGAGCTCGGCCACCAACTCCACCTGGGCGGCCTGGATCTGGTGCTTCAGCAGGTTGACCCAGCGGCGGTCGGGCTCGGTCGAGTCGCCGACCGTGGTCGAGTACAGCACGTCGCGTATCGGTTCCAGCGTCGAGTAGGGCACGCAGAAATAGACGGTGCCGCTCGTTTCGCCGATTTCCAGCGTGAACGAGGTCGAGACCACGATCTCGCTGGGCGTGGCGATGGTGGCGAACTGCGGCTGCATTTCCGAGCGCTGGTATTCGAGCTCCAGCGGGTAAATGCCGGTCCAGGCCTTCTTGTACTCGGCCGTGATCACCTCGACGAGGCGCAGGATCACGCGCTGCTCGGTGGCGGAGAAGTCGCGGCCCTCGATGCGCGCATGGAACTTGCCGATGCCGCCGAACAGCGAGTCGATCACCGCGAACACCAGGGTCGGGTCGCAGACGATCAGCCCCGAGCCGCGCAGCGGCTTGACCGAGACGATGTTGAAGTTCGTGGGCACCACGATCTCGCGCAGGAAGGCGCTGTACTTCTGCACCTTGATGCCGCCGATGGCGACTTCCGGACTCTTGCGGATGAAGTTGAACAGGCCGACGCGGATGTTGCGGGCGAAGCGCTCGTTGATGATTTCCATCGTGGGCATGCGCCCACGAACAATCCGCTCCTGGCTGGCCAGGTTGTAGTCGCGGATGCCCCCCTGCTGGACTTCTTCGGCTTCGAGCTTCTGGCTCTCACCGGTGATGCCCTGCAGCAGTGCATCAACTTCGTCTTGCGAGAGGATTTGCTGATTCATGGTGGAGAACCGTCAACAAGCTTTTTGGCTTACTGGACGATGAAATTGGAGAACAGCACCTGCGTGACCGGGCTGACCACAACGACCTTCTTTTTCTTCTTTTTCTTCTTGGCGGTGTCGGCGGCGGCGGCTTCTTCTTCCTCGTCCTCGTCGGGCAGGTCCACGCCCATGGGGCGGACCGACTCGCGCATGATTTCCTTGGCCAGCTTCTCCTTGCCTTCGCGCGTCAGCAGCTCGGCCGAGGTCTTGTGCGAGAGCACCATCAGGATGTTGCTGCGGATGGCCGGCATGTAGGCCTTGACCTGGTCAGCGATCTTGGCGTCGCCCACTTCCAGCGTCACACCCACTTGCGCGAAGCGGTCCACGTCCTTGTCGGCCAGGTTGACCGTGAACGGATCCAGCGGCACGAAGACCGGCGGATGGCTGGGGTCGACCTTGTGAGCGGCGGCCGGTGCGTGCGCGGCGGGCGCGGCTTCCTCGCCGTCCTCGCCTTCAGCGGGCGTCTTCTTCTTCAGCGCCAGGAAGGCACCGCCGGCGACCAGGACGAGCACCAGCACGCCGACCACGATGATGATCAGCTTCTTCTTGCTGCCGCCTGCGGGGGCGGCGGCGGCGTCTGCGGCGGGCGCTGTGGCCATTGAAAGGGCTCCTGGTTCATGCCCACCGCCTCATGCGAAGGCATGAGGGCGGATGAGCCTGGCTCCGATTATTGAAAACTCCGGCGCCGGGGATTCGAAAAATAACAGGGCAAAGCACTCAGTTATGAAGGGCCCTGTCCAGGGGCTCAAGCATAAAGGTCCAGCACGCCCTGGCTGCGCGGTGCTGGCGTGCGGCTGTTGTTGGCCTGGGCCGACAGCAGTTCGGCGTCGCTGGGCAGGCCGCTGTGGCTCATGCTGCTACCTCCGGTCGCGGCCTGCTGGGCCTGCTCGCGGGCCTGCTGCTGGCTTTGCTCGAAGACGCCGCCGCCGCTGAGCGTCAGGCCCTGGTCGCGCAGCGCGGCCGCGAGCTCGGGCAGGCTTTGCTCCAGCACCTGGCGCGTCTCGGCCTGCACCGCATGGAAGGCGATCTGCGCCTGCTGGCCGTCGACGGTGATCTGCACCGACACCGGGCCCATCTCGGCCGGGTTGAGCTGCAGCTGCGCCTGCTGCACGCCCTCGGCCGCCAGCAGTGCCAAGCGGGCCGACAGGGCGGGCGCAAACTCGGGGCTGTGCAGTGGCTGCGCGAGGGCCATGGTGCTGGGGGCGCCGCTGCCGGCCGCCTGGGCCGAGCGCGGATTGCTCAGCGCCTGCAGATGGGCGGCAAAGCTGCCGGGGCCACCGGTGGGCGCCTGCGCATTGGGGGCGGCCAATGCCTCGGCGGCGCGGGCCAGCTGGGCCTCGCCCACCATTTGCGCCTGGCCGTCGAGGGCCTCGCCCAGCTTCAGCTGGCCGGCGGCCACGGCGGCGGCGGCCTGGCCCTGGGCCGTGGCGCTCTTGGCTGACGAAGCCGCCAGGGCGGATCCATCGGCGGGCAGCAGGGTCTGCAGCCGTGCGTCTGGCGCGGCCTCGGTGGCGGGCTTGTCGGTACTGCCGGCAGTGGCTGCTTTCACCGGCGCGCTGGCCGGGGCATTGATCATCTGCAGGATGGCCTGGGCGACGCTGGCGTCAGCGTCGACGCTTGCGTCCGCCGAAGCATCCTCACCGGGTTCGGTCGTCGCTGCGGCGGCCATGTCGTCGGCGGCGCAAGAGACGGTCACTGGCTCGCCGGGCGTTTGCTGCGCCTTGGCTGCTTCGTTGCCGGGCTTGAGGGCCTGGCCGGTGGCAGCCTTGGCCGCGCGCCTGTTGCGGGCGTCGCCACGGTTTTCGGTGCTGCCGGCTTCCTGAGCGGCTGCCGTTTCGCTCTCGCCCTCGGTGCCGGCCGTGGTGCTGTCGGCGGCCTGATCGTCCTCGCGCGCCTCGGCCTTGCGAGCCTTGGCGGCCGGCTGGGCCGGCGCTGCCTGGGCCGCAGGCGCGGCTGGGGCCGGGCTGGCGGCTTTGGGCGCCTCGGGCTTGGGGGCGGCGATCTTGTCGCGCAGCAGATCGGAGAAGGCGGCACCGCCAGCTTCCGCGCCAGTGCCGGTGCGGGCGTTGCCGCCCAGGCCCAGCGTGGGCAAGAGGGCGGTGTTGGTGCGGGCACCGGTCTGGGCGCTGGGAGTCGTACTGCTCATGGGGAGATCCTTGTTCGGGCGTGGCGCTGCGGGTGCTTCAGGCCGACAGGCGCATCGCAGGCGTGTAGGCCGCCAGGGCGGCGCGGGCGGCCTGCTCGTCGGTGGCCTTCTGCTCCTGGCGCAGCTGGCCGCGCAGTTGCTCCTGGCGGCGGCGCTCGATCAGCTTGCGCACCGAGGCCACGCGCATCTCGCGCTCCCGCAGCAGCTCCTGCGCCTGCGACAGATGGCCTTCAGCATGGCTGGCCACATTGCCCTGGCTGGTGATGGCCTGGTCCAGGCGGGTGCCAAAGGTCTGGTAGCAACCCAGGATGTCGACCGTGGTTCGCTGTGCGAATTGCTGGGTCCAGCGCTGCTGGTACTCCTGCCGGTAGTCGCTCAGCTGGTTGGCCTGGACGCGGGCCGCTTCGGCGCGCGCGCGCGCCTGCTGCAGCACCTGCAGGGCCTGGTCGCGCTCGGCTTCGGCACGCTCGAGCAGGATCAACAGTGCCGACAGATTCTGGCTAGCGCTCATGACGAAGATCTCCTTCTTGGCTTATCGGCATGTTCTATTCAGGCTTGAAGCATGACTTGGCCCAACTGTGAAATGCTGCCGGCCAGCGGAGCGGCGCTGTGCATGTCTTGCTGGAGCAGGCGGTTCATGTCGGGGTGGAGGTGCACGGCGAGGTCCAGGTCGGGGTCGTTGCCTTGCTGGTAGGCCCCCAGCTGGATCAGGTCGCGGGCCTTGTTGTATTTCGCGAGCAGTTGGCGGAAACGCCGGGCCGCCTCGATATGGGGCTGCTTGGCCACATTGCTCATCACCCGCGAAATCGAGCGTTCGACGTCGATGGCCGGGTAGTGGCCGGCCTCGGCCAACTCGCGCGACAGCACGATGTGGCCGTCCAGGATGCCTCGGGCGGCGTCGGCAATCGGGTCCTGCTGGTCGTCGCCCTCGGACAGCACGGTGTAGAAGGCGGTGATCGAGCCCTCGCCCGAGAGGCCGTTGCCGCTGCGCTCGACCAGCTGCGGCAGCTTGGCGAAGCAGGACGGCGGATAGCCCTTGGTGGCCGGCGGCTCGCCGATGGCCAGGGCGATCTCGCGTTGGGCCATCGCGTAGCGGGTCAGCGAATCCATCAGCAGCAGCACATGCTGGCCGCGATCGCGGAAATGCTCGGCGATGGCCGTGGCATAGGTGGCACCCTGCATGCGCACCAGCGGCGGCGCGTCGGCCGGCGCGGCCACGACGACCGAGCGCTGCAGGCCTTCCTCGCCGAGGATGTCCTCGATGAATTCCTTCACTTCGCGGCCGCGCTCACCGATCAGGCCCACGACGATCACGTCGGCCTGGGTGTAGCGCGCCATCATGCCGAGCAGCACCGATTTGCCGACGCCGGTGCCGGCGAACAGACCGAGGCGCTGGCCCCGGCCCACGGTGAGCATGGCATTGATCGCGCGCACGCCGGTGTCCAGCGGCGTGCGGATGGGTTCGCGGTCCATCGCATTGATGGGGCGGCGGATCATGGGCTCGTCCTGCACCAGTTCCAGCGGGCCCTTGCGGTCCAGCGGATGGCCATGCGAATCGACCACGCGGCCCAGCAGGCCGTCGCCCATGGGCAGGTGCAGGCCCCGGTCTTCGCCACGCCGCCACAGATGCTGGGGCTGGCCCAGCTGCGGTGCCTGCGCTGGCGCGACGCGCGGCAGCACCAGGGCGCCGCTGGACAGGCCTTGCACTTCATCCGTCGGCATCAGGTAGGCGCGATCACCGGAGAAACCCACGACCTCGGCCTTGACTGGCGCACTGCCCCGGCGCGGGTTGGCGCTGGTGCTGGGCATGTGGATTTCGCAGACTGAGCCGACCGGCACGCGCACGCCGGTGGCTTCCAGCACCATGCCGGCCACGCGCACCAGCTTGCCTTGTGGCTCCAGCGGTACCGGGTTGGCGGCGAAGGCCTGGAGGTCGTCCAGGTAGCGCGTCCAACGTTCCTGGCGAGCGCTCATTCGACGCTCTCCTCAGAAGGGCCGCCACCTCGCCGGTCTTCCCACAGCGAGCTCTGCCCCATCGCGGCGGCAGCTTGCTGCCAGCGCGTGGCCATGGTGGCGTCGACGCTGGAGATGTCGGAATCGACCTTGCAGCCGCCGCGCGCCACCTCGGGGTCGGGAATGATCTGGGCCTCGCGGGCCCGCATTTCCTCGCCGGCGCCGTCCTGCACCAAGGGCAGGTCGGCCGGGTTGACGCGCACCCGCACATGGCGGGCCGAGAGCAGCAGGGCCTCGACCGCGTCATGTGCGACGCGGGCGATGAATTCGGGGTTCTGCTTGAGCTCGCTGCGCACCACCTGGCGCGCCAGTTCGACGGCGCAGCGCGCCAGCGTCTCGCTCATCTGGCCCTCGAGCGCCAGCAGTTCGGCGTCGAAGTTGCTTGCCAGCTTGCCGATCTGCGCGCTCATCTGGGTGGCGAAGCTGTGCTTGAACGCATCGAGCGCGGCCATGCCATCGCGGTAGCCGTCCTGGTAGCCGGCCTGGCGGGCGGCATGCAGCTGCTCGTGCAGATCGGGCGCGGGCGGTGGCGGTGGTGCCTCGGCCGGTGCCGGGGCGGCCGCGGGCGCGTTCATCGTGGGGTTGCCGCGCGGATTGGCCGGCTTGCCGCTGAGCGCGTCGGGGCTCCAGGCGGCGAAGCCGCTGAGCTCTTCGCGCGGGATGAAGCGGGCATAGATCTCGCGCCGCTCCTCGCCCGACCGGCGTTCCGGCGGGGGGACCTGGCGAGGTGCTCGGGTGGCCATCTAGCTGCTGCCTCAGACGAACTGGTCGTCGCCGCCGCCGACCAGCACGATCTGGCCCTCGTCGACCAGGCGGCGCACGATCTTGAGCATTTCCTTCTGCTCGGACTCCACCTCGGAGAGCCGCACCGGACCGCGCGTGTCGAGGTCTTCGCGCAGCGTTTCGGCGGCACGGGTCGACATGTTGCGGAAGACCTTCTCGCGCAGCTCGGCATTGGCGCCCTTGAGGGCCACGACCAGCGATTCGCTCTGCACTTCCTTGAGCACGGCCTGGATGCCCTTGTCGTCGATCTTCTCCAGATCGTCAAAGGTGAACATGTTGTCCATGATCTTCTGCGCCAGGTCGGAGTCGGCCTCGCGGATGTAGTCCAGCACCGAGGCTTCGACGCTGGAGCCCATCATGTTGATGATCTCGGCCGCCGTCTT
The DNA here is from genome assembly GCF_030014915.1 of Pelomonas sp. V22. Classification (GTDB taxonomy): domain Bacteria; phylum Pseudomonadota; class Gammaproteobacteria; order Burkholderiales; family Burkholderiaceae_C; genus JAUASW01. The sequence goes on along the minus strand of NZ_JAGIXS010000002.1, from coordinate 610,902 downwards.
CACGCCGCCCAGCGAGCTCTTCTTCATGCGCTCGCCGCCGGCCAGCAGCTGGCTCATCACCTCGTTCAAATCCTTCAGAGCGGTGGGCTGGATGCCGTCCAGCGTGGCGATGCGGATCAGCACCTCGTTGCGCTGGCGCTCGGTGAAGACCTTCAGCACCGAGCTGGTCTGGTCATGGTCCAGGTGGGAGAGCACGGCCGCGATGATCTGCGGGTGCTCGTTGCGCAGCAGCTCGGCCACCGAGCCCGAGTCCATCCACTTGAGGCTCTCGATCGAACTCACGTCGCTGCCCTGCAGGATGCGGTCCAGCAGCAGGTTGGCCTTGTCGTCGCCCAGGGCCTTGCGCAGCACCGTGCGCACGTACTCGTCGGTGTCCTGCACCAGCATGCTCTGGGTTTCGGCCACGGCGTCGAAGCGGGTCAGCACCTGCTCGACCTTCTCGCGCGGGATCACCTTGAGCTTGGCGATGGTCTCGCCGAGCTTCTGCACTTCCTTGGGCTGCAGGTGCTTGAAGACCTCGGAGGCCTCTTCCTCACCCAGCGACATCAGCAGGATGGCTGCATCCTCAACGCCTTGTTCGTCCATGTTTGCTGCCTCTTTGCGGTGTCAGGCCGTGCCGCTGATCCACTCGCGCATGATGTTGGCCACGGCCAGCGGATTGTCGCGCGCCAACTGGCGGGCGCGCTCCAGCTTCTCGTTGTGCAGAGGGGCTTCCAGCTGCGGCAGTTGCGAGCCATCGGGCAGCGCGTTCTCGTCGTCCACCACGGCGTCAAGCTGCTGGCCGGCGATCTCGGCAACGGCCTTCTCTTCGGGCGGCGGCGGGTTCACCGCGCGGATCGCCGGGCGCACCATGCCGAACACCGCGATCAGGGCCACGATCACCAGGGCCGCAGGCACGACGGCGGCGCGCAGCAGGTCCAGCAGCCAGGGCTGCTTCCAGACCGGCACTTCCACCGTCTCGACCTTCTCCTGGATGAAGGGCGCGCTGACCACCTTGACCGAGTCGCCCCGGTCGGCGCTGAAACCCAACGCTTCCTTGACCAGGTCGCTGAGCTTGTCCAGTTCGGCCTGGGGCAGGGCGGCGCTCGAGGGCTTGCCCTTGGGATCGACCGTGGTGCGGTGGTTGACCACCACGGCCGCGTTCAGGCGGCGCACCACACCGGTGGCGTTGCGGGTCACGCGCACGGTCTTGTCCAGCTCGTACTGGGTCGAGGCATCGCGGCGCGAGTTGTTGTTGCCGGCGCCGCCTTGCGTGGCCTGCAGCGGGGCCGAGGCACCGTTGATCGGCGCGGTGGCCGGCACCGGCGGCTGGTTGGTCGCGGCGCCGGGCACGCCGGTGGGCTGCTGCGGCGTGGCGTTCTGCGATTCGCTGCTTTGCTGTACGCGCACCGCAGCACTGGCGTTCTGGCCCTGGTTGGGCTTGTATTCCTCGGCGGTTGATTCGGTCTGCGAGAAGTCGACGTCGGCGGTGACCGTGGTGCGCAGGTTGTCGCGGCCGACCACCGGTTCCAGCAGCTCGTAGATGCGCTTGTTCAGGTTGGCCTCGACCTGCTGCTTGTATTGCAGCTGCTGGCTGTCGAGGCCCGAGCCGTTGTCGGCCGGCGTGGAGATCAGGGCACCCGTGTGGTCCAGCACACTGACGGCCTTCGGGTTGAGCTCGGGCACTGAGGCGGAGACCAGGTGCACGATGCCGGCCACCTGGGCGCGGTCCAGCGTGCGGCCGCCGCGCAGCGTCAGCATCACCGAGGCGCTGGGCTTCTGCTGTTCGCGGAAGAAGCCGTTCTGCTGCGGCATGGCCAGGTGGACGCGGGCGTCGGCCACGTCGGCGAGGGCGGTGATGGTGCGGGTCAGCTCGCCTTCGAGGGCCCGCTGGAAATTGAGGCGCTCGTTGAACTGGGTCTGGCCGATGGAGGTCTTGTCCATCAGCTCGAAGCCCACGGTGCTGCCCTTGGGCAAGCCGCTAGAGGCCAGCTTCATGCGCACGTCGTAGACCTGGGACGCCGGCACGAGGATGGTGCCGCCAGGCTCGTTGCGGTAGGGCACGTTCATCGCCGCGAGCTGGGCAATGATGGCGCCGCCGTCCTTGTCGGACAGGCCGGTGAAGACCGGGCGGAAATCGCCCTGGCTGGACCACAGCGTCATCGCCAGCACAGCGGCCGCCAGTGCTGCTAGGCCGGCCACGAAGCTCAGCTTGGAGCGCAGCGGCATCGCCGCCACCCGCGCCGCGAAGCCGGGCTGCGCCGGTTCAGCGTCGATGACGTTGCCGGCGGCATTGAGGTTGGGGCTGAGGGCGTTGTCCATGGCTGGGGTCGGTTGCTCGCGGGTTCTTGGGGCGCTCTGGGCGGCATGCTCCCGCTGGCTCCGATTATTTAGAAATGCCCCCTCAAGAAAGCCAGGAACAGGCCGATGAAGCACACGCAGTTCCCTCCTTAGGGTGGCGCGCGCCTGCCTACCATTGCCTCACCTTGCCGAGATGGGCAGGAACAGGCCATGGACCTCAAGCTCAAACCCTTCGATTTCGCCCAAGCCGTCGCCCGCGCCGGGCTGACCCCCACCGGTCAGCCGCTGGTCACGGCCAAGCCGGTCGGCGGCGCCAGCTTCGCCGATGCGATGACGCAGGCGATGAAGGGCGTCAGTGCCGCCCAGAACGAGGCGACGCGGCTGCAGCGCGAGGTGCAGCTGGACAACCCGACCGTGAGCCTGGAAGAAACCATGGTGGCCATGCAGAAAGCGCAGATCGGCTTTCAGGCCACCTTGCAGGTCCGGAACCGATTGGTCTCGGCCTACTCCGAGATCATGAACATGCAGGTCTGAGCGTTCAGCAGGGTGTGGACTTGGGTGCATCCTTGCCGCACAGCGAGGCGCGGCCCAGGGCATTGAGTTCCACGCGGACCTGGCCGCCACGCTTGGTCGAGAACTCGGTGGGGCCGTAGTCGATGGCGCGCATGCCGGCTTCCAGTTGCGCGTCGCTCGCGTAGACCAGCCAGATGCCCGGCCATTCGCGGCTGTGCTGGCTCCCCATATTGCAGCGCTGCTTGAAGCAGTCGCAGGGTGAGCCGCTGTTGCTGCCCCAGCACCAGGCCTCGCCCTCGTGCTTGAAACTGAGGAATACGGGCCCGGCGTTGCTGCTCTGCACGCGGGCGCGTTGCAGGTCCAGCTGCAGGGTCTCGGCGGCCAGGCGCATGCGCTGTCGTTCACGCATGTGGTTGTAGTTGGGCACGGCAACGGCCAGCAGGATGGCGCTCACGGCCAGCACCACGGCGGCTTCCAGCAGCGTGAATCCGGTGAGGCGAGGGCGGGGCATCAGAGCTTGCGCTGCAGCAGGCGGCGGCGCTTCTGGGTCTGGTCAATGAAGCGCTGCAGATCGCGCAGCGCCAGCGGCGGCAGTTGCACGAAGGCGCAGCCCAGCTGCAGGCCCTCGGCCGGTACCTGCAGGCTGCTCACATGCTGGAGGCGCAGGCTGGTTTCCAGCCGGGTGTCGCGGTCCAGTTCCAGCCGCACCTGCTCGATCAGCGTGCCTGGCTCTTGTGCCTGCAGCTGGGGCGGCAACAGCAGGGCCAGGCCGCCAATGCTCACGTCCAGCACGCGCAAGCGCAGCAGGCCCACGGCCGGATCGTGGTGTTCGAACTTGGCGAAGGGGTAGGCGCTGCCGGTGGGCTGGACGCGGTAGGCCTGGCGGCGCTGGAAGCGGTACAGCGGACGTGGCAGATTGGCCTGCAGCATGGGGCCGGCACTGCCTTGCACCAGCACCAGGCCCTCGACGTCGAACTGCAGCCGGATGTTGTCCAGGAAGGCCTGGGCCTGGACCTCGGCGCTTGCCAGCAGCGTGCGCAGCCGCTCGTGGCTGGCGCTGCTGTCCAGATCGATCACGCCGCGGCGCGGGTCGACCTCGACGAGCGTGGCCTTGCAGCTGTCGCCCTCGGGCGTGGACAGGGTCAGGGCGCTGCGCTGGGCCTGCAGCTCGCGCAGCAGGGCCTGGATCTCAAGCGTGGCCTCAAGACGAAAAGCGCCGACGTCGAGCGGGTCGAGGTCGGCTGTGGGTGAGGGGATGGCATCAGGCATGCCTGGCGATTGTGCCTTCCCTGTTCAGTGAACCGTCTTGCTTTTGCCGGCGAGCACTTTGTCCAGGTCTTCAAGCCAGGGTTCGGCGAGGTTGCGGATCTCGGCGTCGTTCAGGAGGATGCGCTGCATGATGCGCGTCTTCAGCTTCGACTCCTCGGGCGCCAGCGCGGCCTGGGTCGCGGCATGCTTGAGCTGCGAGATCAGCAGCACGCAGGCGCCCTCGAGCTTGACGACTTCATCCCAGTTGCCAGTGCGGGCGGCGGAAAGCATGTCAGCGCTGGCCTGCTCGATGGCCTCGTAGTAGCTGAGGAGATGGGTGTTCATGGAGCGTCCGCAGGAATTCAGTTGAATGGGTGTGCTGGCTGAAACCGGCCTCAGGCGGCACGGGCCTGGGGTGCGCTGGGCGCAATGCTAGCCCAGGCATCACGGATGGGCTGCAACAGACGCTGGCATTCCTCGATGGCGCTGACGTCGGCGTGCAAATTCGCATGAGTCAGGCGCTTGCAGGTGTAGACGTAGAGGTCACGCAGGTCGGACGCGAGCTGGCCGGCTTCTAGCTTAAGGCCGGCCTTCAGGCCCTCGTCCAGAATGCGCACGGCGCGGCTCAGTGAGCGGTTCTTCAGTTCGGTGTTGCCGGCCTTGATGGCCCCGATGCCCTGGTTCATGGCCTCGAACAGGCCGTCGAACAGCATGGCCACCAGGCGGTGCGGGCTGGCGCTCAGCACGTCGGTTTCCACGCCGACCTTGCTGTAGAGATGGCTGGCGCGGTGGGCGCGCGAGGCAAAGGGGGAGGCATTGCCGTACATATTCTTGTGCTTTCCTGCTTGCCAGAGGCTCGGGTTGAAGACGTCTTGTGAGCTTTTTCGGCCGGGCCTGGACAAACTTGAGAGGCGGTGCCGGGCAGCAAGGGCAGAAAACCGGCGTAAAAAAACCCGGCAGTGCCGGGTTCGTGAGATTTCTGGCGAGGCGTGATGCTCCGGCGCAGGTGGCGAGGGGCCTCAGCTGCTCTTGTTGAGCAGGGCCATCTGCTGGCTGACGTAGCTGGACAGGTTGTTCAGCTGGCCCATCTGTTTGTCGAGCGCCGTGTAGCGGGCGCGCAGCCGGGCCTCGACCAGGCTGACATGGTCTTCCAGCCTGTCCGACTGCTTGCCATTGGCGGTGATGCGGCTTTGCAGGCCCGTCTGGCGGCTGGTCAGGCTGCCATCGGTGCTGAGCAGCTTGTCGGTCAGTTGGCGGAAGCGCACCCCAAGGCCGCTGTTGGTGTCGTCCGTGCTGTCGATGCCGGCAAAGAAGCCCTTGACGTTCTCGAGGTTGCCGAGGGCCTTGGTCAGCTTGGTGTCGTTGACCTTCAACAGGCCGTCGACGCCCGGGTCCAGCCCCAGGTCGGAGAAACGGGCCAGGCCGGTACCGCCCAGTGTGGTTGCGCTGGACGCCAGGCTGCGCAACTGCATCTGCAGTGTCGTTGCCGTTGAATCGCCCTGCAGCGTGCCCGCCGTCTTGTTGGTGGCGTCGTACTTCGTCTGGTCGCGCAGCATGCTCACAGCGGCGTTGTAGTTGGTGACGAAGTCGTTGATCGCCTTCTTGATGCCGTCCTTGTCCTGGTCCACGCTGAGCGTGACGTCGGTCGTGGTGGTCTTGAGCAGGGTGATGTTGAGGCCGTCGATGGCGTCCTTCATCTGGTTGCTTTCGGATTCCACCGACAGGCCGTTGAGCACCGCCAGCGCATTGACGGCCGCCAGGTTCAGCGTCATGGAGCTGACGCCCACGCTGGGGTCGTAGGCCAGCGACGACAGGCCAGAGTTGTCGCCGTTCGTACCATCGGCGTCGTTCACGCTGATGCGGAAGGCGTTGGTCTGGCCGGTTTCGCTGGAGCGCATCACCAGGCGGGAGCCTGCAGCGTCGGTCACCACCGACGCCACGACGCCGGCCTTGGCGGCATTGATCTTGTCGCGGATCTTGGTCAGCTGGTCTTCACCCGGCGCGATATCGATGGTGACGGCCGTGCTGCCGGTTTTGCTGGTGAATTCGGTCTGGTCGCTGTTCCAGCTGCCGAGCTCGATGGTGATGGAGCCGCTGCCGATCCCGGTCGTGGCGTTGGCAACAATCTGGCTGGACAGGGTCTGGGACGTGGCCAGGCGCGAGACCGAGACCTGGAACTTGCCGGCCGTGGTGCTGGTGCCGGCCGTCACGGCCACGCTGGTGGCATCGCTGGACGAGGGCAGACTGGCCTGCCAGGTTTCCGGCCGGGCCAGCTTGAGGGCGGAATCGCGCAAGGTGGAGAACGCGCTCTGCAGCTTGCCGTAGGCGGAAAGTTGTGTCTTGAGCGTGTCGGTCTTGGTCGCCAGCTGGGTGATGGGCGCGCGCTCGGCCGCCACCAGCTTGGTGATCAGGTCTTCGATATTCAGGCCGCTGCCTATGCCTGCCGATGTGATGGTTGCCATGAACGTTCTCCAGCGTCTCGCGAAGGGGGCGGGTGCCAGTCCTTCTGACGGTTGCCGGTCCTAAGGCTTCTATCGACCGGCGCTGCAAAAACTTTAGGCCGGTTTTATGCCGGCCCGTGAGTTTGCCGCAAAGGGCGCGTTGGGTGCGGGGCGATCAGCCGTTGCGCAGCAGCGAGAGCACCTGCTGCGGCAGCTGGTTGGCCTGGGCCACCATGGCATTGCCGGCCTGCTGCAGGATCTGGGCGCGGGAGAGCGCCGAGGTTTCCGCCGCGTAGTCGGCATCCATGATGCGGCTGCGGGCGGCACTCTGGTTCTCGACCGAGATCTGCAGGTTGGAGATCACGGCCTCGAAGCGGTTCTGCGTGGCACCGAGGGCGGCGCGCTGCTCGCTGGCGGTGTTGATGGCCAGGTCGATGGCGTCGATCACGGCACCGAGCGTCGTCGGGTCCGAGGTGTTGTCGATGGTCGAGACCGTCGGGTCGGTGATCGCGATGATGGTCGGGTCGACGGTCAGGTCCACCGTGGTCACGTCAATGGTGTCGTTGACCGAGGTGTTGGGGCCGACCTGGAAGGTCTGCGGCGTCGCGGCATCGGCACCGAGGATGGTCTTGCCGTTGAAGGTCGTGCCGGCGATGACGCGGTTGATTTCCTTGGCCAGCTGCTGGAATTCCTTGCCCAGCGAGTCGCGGTCGGCGCTGGTGTTGGTCGCATTGCGCGCCTGCACCGCCAGTTCGCGCATCCGCTGCAGGGTGTCGCTGACCTTGGCGAGCGCGCCTTCAGCCGTCTGCGCCAGCGAGATGCCGTCATTGGCATTGCGGATCGCCACGTTCATGCCGCGCACCTGGGCATTCATCCGTTCCGCGATCGCCAAGCCGGCCGCGTCGTCCTTGGCCGAGTTGACGCGCATGCCGGAGGACAGGCGCTGCATCGCCACGGCCAGGGAGCCCTGAGAGTTGTTCAGGTTCCGCTGGGCGTTGATCGAGGCAATGTTCGTGTTAATGGTCTGGGGCATTTCAGCACTCCTGCAAATTCAGGCCGGGAGGCAGGATTCCACCTACCCGATGACTGAATTCTGCGAGTGCCGAAATTTTCCAAAAGCCCGATCAAGCGCCTAAATCACGGCCAAAAAGGAAGCGTCAGGCCCCGACCTGGCAGTCGGTGCCCAACGTTTCCGGTCCATGCCCTGACTAGGTCGCGCGCGGTGCGCGCGAGCCTTTTTCGGCCTTACTGCAGCAGGCGCAGCACCTGCTGCGGTTGCTGGTTGGCCTGGGCAATCATGGCCGTGCCGGCTTGCTGCAGGATGTTGGCGCGGCTCAGGTTGGCGGTTTCGGAAGCAAAGTCCGCGTCCATGATGCGGCTGCGGGCGGCCGTCTGGTTCTCGACCGAGATCTGCAGGTTGGAGATCACCGCGTCGAAGCGGTTCTGCGAGGCGCCGAGCACGGCGCGCTGCGAGTTGGTGGTGTCGAGCGCGGTGTCGATGTCGTTGATGATGGTGTCCAGGTCGGTGCCGACCGTGGTGTCATCGAACGTGGCGCCGGTGACGGCGGTGATGGTGGCATCGGCGGTCAGGTCGGTCGTGACCACGTCCACGCGGTCGTTTGTCGTGGTGTTGGCGCCGATCTGGAAGGTCTGCGTGCCGGAATCGGCGGCCAGGATGGCCTTGCCGTTGAAGGTGGTGCCGGATACGACGCGGGTGATTTCCTTGGACAGCTCGGCGAATTCCTTGCCCAGCGAGCCAATGTCGGTCGTGGTGTTGGTGGCGTTGCGGCCCTGCACGGCCAGCTCACGCATGCGCTGCAGTGCGTCGCCCACCTTGGAGAGTGCGCCTTCAGCCGTCTGCGCCAGCGAGATGCCGTCATTGGCATTGCGGATCGCAACCGTCATGCCGCGCACCTGGGTGCTCATGCGTTCGGCGATGGCGAGACCGGCGGCGTCGTCCTTGGCGGAGTTCACGCGCATGCCGGAAGAGAGGCGTTGCATCGAGGTCTGCAGCGAGAGCTGCGAGGAAGCCTGATTGCGCTGAGCGTTCAGCGAGGCCAGGTTGGTATTGATGATCGCGGGCATGATTCAATCCTTTCGGTGTCTAAGGTTTCGGGTACTTGTCCGGTACTCGGATAGCCTTCTTGCGGTTCGATAACTCGGTCGCCTCCATGGGAGGAAACCTCGCCGGCATGACCATGGCTTGCGCCTGATCGCTTACCGTCCGCGTCCTGCCTAACTTCAACGTGACATGCGCACGTCTCCATCGGCCGGCTGACCGGACAACGCAGTCCTCAAACATGTTCGGACCCGTTGGATGTGTTATCGACGACACCTGGATCTACTTAAATCCTTTCTTGCATGGCGACGCCAGCCCGGCATTTTTTTTGCCGGGCGGCGTACTCAGGGGGCTTGGGCTGGCGGAGTGACTACTTCCGTAGTGACTGCGGCCGTGGTCAGGGCCAGCGAGGCTGGCCCAGGGTCATCGAAGAAGCGACAGAACGTTCTGAGGCATCTGATTCGCCTGGGCGATCATCGCCGTACCGGCCTGCTGCAGGATCTGCGCTCGGCTCAGGTTGGCGGTTTCCGCAGCGAAGTCGGCGTCCATGATCCGGCTGCGGGCGGCGGTCTGGTTTTCGACCGAGATCTGCAGGTTGGAGGTCACGGCGTCAAAGCGGTTCTGCGAGGCACCCAGCACGGCGCGCTCGGAGTTGACGGTGTCCAGGCCAGTGTCGATGTCCTTGATGATCTGGTCCAGATCGCTTTGGACGATGGTGTCGTCGAACGTGGCACCGGTGACCGCCGTGATGGTGGCATCGGTGTTCATGTTCTTGGTGGTGACGTCCACGCGGTCGTTGGCCGTGGTGTTGGCACCGATCTGGAAGGTCTGGGTGCCGGAGTCGGTCGACAGGATGGCGCGGCCGTTGAAGGTCGTGCCGCCGGTGACGCGCAGGATTTCGTTGGACAGTTCCTTGAATTCCTTGCCCAGCGAGCCGAGGTCGGCCGTGGTGTTGGTGGCGTTGCGGCCTTGCACGGCCAGCTCGCGCATGCGCTGCAGGGCGTCGCCGACCTTGGCCAGGGCGCCTTCAGCGGTTTGCGCCAGCGAAATGCCGTCGTTGGCATTGCGCATCGCCACGTTCATGCCGCGCACCTGGGTGCTCATGCGTTCGGCGATGGCCAGGCCGGCGGCGTCGTCCTTGGCGGAGTTGACGCGCAGACCCGAGGACAGGCGCTGCATGGCGACGGAGACCGCCGCCTGCGAGTTGTTGATGTTTCGCTGTGAGTTCAGCGAATTGATATTGGTATTGATGACGGCGGGCATGATTTGCTCCTATTTCAGCTACATAGACGAATGGCTAGGACCAGTGGCCTGTACCCCCACGGAACAAGGCCGACGTGAACCGAGCGCCCTGATGGGCTCCCGTGACATGGCTATCCCCGGCCTTGCGGCCAGCGATCTCCATACCGCCCGGCAGGCGAACCCCTACAACCACGCACCCCTACGGGCGCCCGACCAAGGGCCTCGTCTACCGGACCACGCGTCTGTTTCCAGACCCGTTGGATTGGGTATCGGACAACCCAGCGCGGAACTTGAGCGCTGTTTGTCAATAGGCCTGATCGGTTGATAAGCACCGTGCATTACTGCCAGTTCATCGCTTCGTGTGGGGGTGCACCTGTAGCGGGGTGCCGAAGCGAGATGCCGTCATCAGATCCGGCAGCATGCGTGGAGCCTGGTGGTTGTGCGGGGGGGGGGTGGGGCTGGCTGGGTCTTGGTTCTGGGTCCTGTGGGTTCGTCTTTGTCTGAACAGCTGAAACAGGCTCACCACCTTCAGCAAAAGCCGGAAGCGGTGCCGCCATGTCTTTGTTTTCGGCAGGGCGGGCGGCCGACAGGCTTGGATGAAGGGCGGCGAAGCGGTGCTTTTCTCACGAATGGTCTTCGGGGGGCTGCCTAAAGTTCTTCCCATCGTGGCCGATACGCGCGCATTCGCGCATGCATTGGAATCCAGTTCGGCGAGAGGCCCCGATCAACTTTTGGAGACTTCGATGCAAGCACGCGAAAACGCAATGGGCCCCGAGGCCCAGGATGAAATCAGTGAAGAAGCGGCCATGTTGTTGGCCGCCGCTCGCAATGCCGCCTTCGCGGAAGCCAGCCAGGGTCGTCTCGGCCACGGCCTGGACCTGCTGCAGGCCGCCTTGCAGCAGGAGCCGCAAAGCCATGACCTGCTGAGCGACATGGCGGCGCTGCTGCTGAGCGCAGGCGAGCTCCATCTCGCGGCCGCCCATGCCCGCCAGGCGCTGGAGATTTCGCCCCATCACGGCCCCAGCATCTATTCGCTGGCCTTTGCGCAAATGGGCCAGGGTCAACTGGTTGAGGCGCGCGACCTGATGCGCCGCCTGGTTCTTGGCCCGGCCCACGAAAGCCTGGTCGCCGAGGCGCCCGAGCTCATGGCACTGGTGCAGGCAGAGCTGGACCGGCTGGAAACGCTGACGGCGGGCCCGGTGCCGGCTGCCGTGCACATGCTGGTCGAGCAACTGAGCCAGCAGTCGAGCAGCCAACGCCCGACCGCCGGCTGATTTCCGCCGCTGCTGCGCCGAGGTGAACTGCGGCCGCGCCGCCCACTAGGGGCCGCGCGGCCGTGTGTCGTTTTGATGAGCCGGCCGCTCAGGCGCGGCGAGCGACGGCCAGCAAGGACATGCGGTTGAAGAACCACAGGCCCTGCAGCTTCCAGGGCGTGTACTTGCGCAGCACATTGGCCAGCGTGTAGGGCGTGTACCAGCAGTTGTGGTCGGGATGGACCACCTCGACCATGGTCTGCGCGCCGGCGTTGTAGTCGAAATGACGGCGCATGCAGCTGAAGGCGTCCGGCACGGTGATCACATATTCCTTGGCGCCGACAGCATCGAGCTCGGTCAGGAAGTCCTGCAGATTGGCCACATGCTCCATGACCTCGGGCACCAGCACCAGGTCGTAGTCGTGCGGCACGTCCGACCAGCGTGAGAAGAGCCGTCCGCGCAGATGCGGCTGCATCTCGGCGAACACCTCGTCGTGGATGTCGAAGCCGTCGACCTCGCCCAGCCGGTCCAGCCGCAGGTGCAGCGATTGCTCGAGGTCGGTGATGGGCCAGTCGACGCAGCCCACATGCAGCACCCGTTTGCCGGCGCACAGGCTGGCCAGCACATCCAGCCGCGACCGGCCGTTCAGCTCGTCGCTGACCGGCTGCTTCTGCACGAAGAAGGCGTCGTTGCTGAGTTCCAGTGTCGAGATCGGACGCTGGTCTGTAGGCAGGTCATCGTTCATGCATCGAGCTCCAGTTGATGCAGCTTGTCGTAGGTGTCGAGCGTGCTGCCCCAGGCCTGGTCGGCGAACACGGTGCCGCCGCCGCCATAGCGGGCGCCACTGAAATGCTCGGGGATGAAGAGCTGCGAGGGCCAGATCGTGAGATTGGCGTACTGGTAGTGCCGGTGGCATTCAGTGAGGAAGAGCGGGCCCACGCTTTGCCAGGCCATGCGATCAGTCAGCGTCGCGCTGTTCTGCAGGTCCAGCACCATCTGGCCGAAGAAGGGGTTCTCCTTGACCGAGGCCACATAGCCAGCGGCGATCAGGCCGGGGCGCACCAGCTCGTTTTCCCAGCAGGCCATGGCCTCGCCCTCGAACAGCCAGGGCTCCAGCGGGCGACGGCAGATGCTGTCGGCATCCACGACGAAGCCGCCTTCGTTGTAGAGGATCTCCCAGCGCATCAGGTCGGCCACGCCATTGAGCTCGCGCTCGGCCATGGCCCGCATGTGCGGCGCATTGACCCAGCCGTAGCTGGCCAGCTCGGCATTGCCCCAGAGCTTGAGCTCCCAATCGGGGTTGTGGCGGCGCCAGGTCGCTATGCAGTTGTCCGGCCGCTTGCTCTCGTCGCCGACCCAGATCACGTGCAGGGTGCGTGGAATCATCGCGTGCTCTTCAATGGATCGAATGCGCCAGTCTGCCTGCGTCCGGCCCAGCGCCATGGGCCAAAAAGCCCGGCTTTTGAGCGCCTGCCGATGGGCTGCTTGGGCCGCCGAGTGTGAACTAGTGGACGGATTTGTAGGAAGTGGGCTGACATAAGGCGGGGCAGGGCGGAGACACCGCAGGCAGATTTGGGCTGATTTGAGGGGCCAGTTCGGCTCATCACAATGGGAACCAGACACCCCCACGGAGCTTTCCCATGAATGCCGACCAAATCCTTGCCGAGATCCGCGAAGCGAACCTGAGCTACCTGATGCTGGCGCAGAACCTGATCCGCGCAGACCGGGAGCAGGCGCTGTACCGCCTCGGCGTTTCGGAAGAGACGGCGACGCTGATCGCCACGCTCTCGCCGGCACAGATCATGAAGATCGCCAGCGGCAACACCTTGCTGTGCCGCTTCCGCATGGACGACGACCTGGTGTGGGGCCTGCTCACGAGCCACGGCAAGACCGCAGCGAACGACCAGGTCTCGCGCTTGCATGCTTCGATCCTGATGGCTGGCCGTCATGAAGAAGCAGCCTGAGCGGGAGGAGAAGAACATGCGCCAAAAGAGCATCCTGACCGAAGCCCGCCAGATCGAACGTGCGGTGACGCTGATCAACCTCGGCGCCCGGCTGCAAGTGCTGGAGTCGGAAACCGACATGAGCTACGAGCGCTTGCTGCGCCTGTACAAGGAAGTCTCGGGCAAGAGCCCGAGCAAGGGTCAGCTGCCGTTCTCGACGGACTGGTTCATGACCTGGCAGCCCAACATCCATGCGAGCCTGTTCCTGAACATCCACGAGTACCTGAACAAGGTGGCGGAGATGGACGAGATCGACACGGTGATCAAGGCCTACCAGCTGTACCAGGAGCAGACGAGGGCGCAGGGCCTGGAAGAGCTGCTGTCCGTCACACGGGCCTGGCGCCTGGTGAAGTTCGTGGACAACGGCATGCTGACGATGACCAAGTGCAGCAAGTGCGCAGGGCAGTTCGTGACGCATCCGCACGAGGTGGCGCGCCACTACGTGTGCGGGCTGTGCAATCCGCCGGCACGGGCGGGCAAGGGTCGCGCCACCGGTGCGATACAAATGCATTGAAGATGGTTGCCACCCTCTGCCTGGTGGTCATTGCGCGTGACGAAGCCGCTCACATCGAGCGGCTTTTGCGCAGCGTGGCGCCCTTCGTCGACCGGATGCTGGTGCTGGACACCGGCTCTGTCGATGCGACGCCAGCCCTGGCGGCCGCCTGCGGCGCGCAGGTTGAGCATTTCACTTGGGTCAACGACTTCTCGGCCGCACGCAACCGCGCACTGGAACTCGCCAACGCCGATTGGCATCTGGTGCTGGATGCCGATGAATGGCTGATCGATGGGGGCGAGGTCTTGCGAGGCTTGCGCCAGCAGACGCCGGACTTCGTCGGCAGCCTCGCCCTGGAAGACCAGTTCTTCGATGGAGAACTGCGCCATTCGCAGGGGCGCTTGAGCCGGGTCTTGCCCGGAGCCGTGCGCTACGCGGGCAGCATTCACGAGCAGCCGCAGCATGAGTTGCCGGTCCGGAATCTGGCCATCCGGGTCGGCCACGACGGCTATCTTCCCGAACGCCTCGCCGCCAAGCGCGGCCGTAACCGCGTGCTGCTTGAGCAGGCGCTGGCCACAGCGCCGGATGATGCGTATCTCAGCTATCAGCTGGGCAAGGATGCCGACGTCTACGAAGCCTATGAGGCCGCCGAGGCAGCCTTCGCGCGTGCCGCAAAACAGCCGGACGTGGAGGCGCATGACTGGTGGCCCGATCTGATGGTCCGCCGCCTGTTCGCGCTGAAGAAGCTCAAGCGCCACGAGCAAGCGATGAACCTTGCGGAGCTTCAGTTGCAGCGCTGCGGCGAATCGCCGGATTTCTTCTTCGTGCTGGGCGACCTGTTGCTGGATTGCGCGGCCGAGGCGCCCGAGCAGGCGTCGGGCCTGGTGCCCATGATCGAGCAGGCCTGGCTGCGCTGTCTGGAACTGGGCGAACGCCCGGATCTGCCCGGTGCTGTGGCGGGGCGGGGCAGTCGCCTGGCCGCCCACAATCTGGCCTTGCTGCTGGAAGGCACTGGGCGCGCCGTCGAGGCGCAGCAACTGCGCGCCGACTTCGGTTTGGCATCCCCTTCAAAAGTGTGAACTACTGGACGCTTTTGTAGGAAGTGGACTGACAGGAGGCGGGGCAGGGCGGAGACACCGCAGGCAGATTTGGGCTGATTTGAGGGGCCAGTTCGGCTCATCACAATGGGAACCAGACACCCCCACGGAGCTTTCCCATGAATGCCGACCAAATCCTTGCCGAGATCCGCGAAGCGAACCTGAGCTACCTGATGCTGGCGCAGAACCTGATCCGCGCAGACCGGGAGCAGGCGCTGTACCGCCTCGGCGTTTCGGAAGAGACGGCGACGCTGATCGCCACGCTCTCGCCGGCACAGATCATGAAGATCGCCAGCGGCAACACCTTGCTGTGCCGCTTCCGCATGGACGACGACCTGGTGTGGGGCCTGCTCACGAGCCACGGCAAGACCGCAGCGAACGACCAGGTCTCGCGCTTGCATGCTTCGATCCTGATGGCTGGCCGTCATGAAGAAGCAGCCTGAGCGGGAGGAGAAGAACATGCGCCAAAAGAGCATCCTGACCGAAGCCCGCCAGATCGAACGTGCGGTGACGCTGATCAACCTCGGCGCCCGGCTGCAAGTGCTGGAGTCGGAAACCGACATGAGCTACGAGCGCTTGCTGCGCCTGTACAAGGAAGTCTCGGGCAAGAGCCCGAGCAAGGGTCAGCTGCCGTTCTCGACGGACTGGTTCATGACCTGGCAGCCCAACATCCATGCGAGCCTGTTCCTGAACATCCACGAGTACCTGAACAAGGTGGCGGAGATGGACGAGATCGACACGGTGATCAAGGCCTACCAGCTGTACCAGGAGCAGACGAGGGCGCAGGGCCTGGAAGAGCTGCTGTCCGTCACACGGGCCTGGCGCCTGGTGAAGTTCGTGGACAACGGCATGCTGACGATGACCAAGTGCAGCAAGTGCGCAGGGCAGTTCGTGACGCATCCGCACGAGGTGGCGCGCCACTACGTGTGCGGGCTGTGCAATCCGCCGGCACGGGCGGGCAAGGGTCGCGCCACCGGTGCGATACAAATGCACTGAGATGCGTTGAACCGGATGCGCTGAAGCTTGTTCTCCACCCTGATCTGGCCGCTGGCCGCCCTCGCAAGCTGGGCGGCCTGCTGGTTTTTGTACCGGGCTTTGCTGCCCCAGGGAGCGCTGATCGCCCTGGCGGCGGCCAGTGTGCTGGGCCTCGCGCTGGCCTGGCCGCATGCGCGGCGCTGGCGCCGGCTGATCATCGCGGCCGGCTTTCCGCTATCGCTGCTGGCTTCGGCCCAGGCGTTGCTGCCGGCCTGGGCCTGGTTGCTGCCCTTGCTGCTCCTGTTGCTGACCTATCCGCAGCGAAGCTGGCGCGATGCGCCGCTGTTCCCCACGCCGCTGGGCGCCCTCGATGAACTGAGCCAGCAGGCAAGACTTGCCCCAGGCGAGCGCGTGCTCGATGCCGGCTGTGGCCTGGGCGCCGGCCTCAAGGCCTTGCGCCGCGCCTACCCGCAGGCCCAGCTGGAGGGCATCGAATGGAGCCATCTGCTGGCGGCCGTCGCCCGCCTGCGCTGCCGCTGGGCGCGGGTGCACCAGGGCGATATGTGGGCGCTGGACTGGCGGCCCTACCGGCTCGTCTACCTGTTCCAGCGGCCCGAATCAATGGTGCAAGCCTGGGACAAGGCGCGCACCGACCTGGCGCCCGGCAGCTGGCTGGTCAGCCTGGATTTCGAGGTGGCCGGCCGCAAGCCTGAGGCCAGGCTCGAGCTGCAGGGTGGGCGAGCACTGTGGGTCTATCGCATCTAGTTGGACCCAAAACAACGCAATGATGAGAGGATGGCGCCGTGGCGCAGCTGCCGATACTCAAGTCATGCAGCATTGCGCCGAAATGATCGCTAAGCCGGCGCAGCCCTTCGGGGCTGCGGCGTGTCTGAAGCTCCAGTTCAGGTTGAATCACACATGTTCGTAATCATCGGTTGGCTGGTGGCCATGGCCTGCATCTTCGGGGTGTTCATCGCCCACGGAGGCAATATCAGCGTCGTCCTGCATGCCCTGCCGTTCGAGATGACCACCATCTTCGGCGCGGCCATCGGCGGCATGCTGGCCACCAATCCGCCCAAGGTGATGAAGGCCACGATGAAGGGCCTCGGCACCTGCTTCAAGGGCGGCAAGTACAGCAAGGCCCGCTACATGGAGCTGCTGGCCCTGCTTTACGACATCCTGCAAAAGGCCCGCAAGGAGGGCCTGATGTCCATCGAAAAGGACGTCGAGGATCCGCACAGCTCGCCGCTGTTCCAGAAATACCCGGTGGTGGGCAACGACCACCACGTTGCCGAGTTCATCACCGACTACCTGCGCATGATGGTCTCGGGCAACCTGAACGCCCACGAGATCGAGTCCCTGATGGACAACGAGATCGACACCCACCACCATGAGGCCTTCCTGGCCGTGCAGGCGCTGCAGCGTCTGGCAGGCGGTCTGCCGGCTTTCGGCATCGTGGCCGCCGTGCTCGGTGTGGTGAACACCATGGGCTCGGTGGGCCAGCCCCCGGCCGTGCTGGGCGGCATGATTGGTTCCGCCCTGGTCGGCACCTTCCTCGGCATTCTGCTGGCCTATGCTTTTGCCGAGCCACTGGCCGGCCTGCTTGAGAGCAAGGTCGACGAGGACGGCAAGGAACTGCAGTGCATCAAGACCACGCTCTTGGCTTCGATGCAGGGCTACGCGCCGCAGGTCGCCATCGAGTTCGGCCGCAAGGTCTTGTACTCCACCGAGCGACCGACCTTCGCTGAGCTCGAGGCTCACGTTAAAAAGAAGTAAAAAGACAAGCCATGGCCGGCGACGCGAAAAAGCTCCAACCCATCATCATCAAGCGGGTGAAGAAGGGCGGCCATGCCGCCCATGGCGGCGCCTGGAAGATCGCCTATGCCGACTTCGTGACCGCCATGATGGCCTTCTTCCTGCTGATGTGGCTGCTGGGCTCCACCACCGAGGGCGACAAGAAGGGCATTGCCGACTACTTTCAGTCGCCGCTCAAGGTGGCCATGGCCGGCGGCTCGGGCTCGGGCGACGCCTCGCACGTGATCAAGGGTGGCGGCAAGGACCTCACCCGCCAATCCGGTCAGGTCAAGGAAGGCGATGTCGAGTCGCGCAAGTCCTCGTTCAACCTGCGCGCCCTCAAGGAAGAGCAGCGCCGGGCCGAGCGCACCCGGCTGCAGGAGCTCAAGGGCAAGGTCGAGGAGATCCTCAAGGAAAACGCCCGCCTGGCCAACCTTGGCGGCCAGATTCGCCTCGACATGACCAAGGATGGCCTGCGCATCCAGATCGTCGACGAGAACAACCGGCCGATGTTTGACAGCGGCAGCGCCGTGGTGAAGCCCTATATGCGCGACCTGCTGCGCGAGCTGGGCAATGTGCTGACCGAGGTGCCCAACCGCCTGACCATCGAGGGCCATACCGACGCCACGCCTTTCCCGGGCGGCGAAAAGGGCTACAGCAACTGGGAGCTCTCGGCCGACCGGGCCAATGCCTCGCGCCGCGAAATGGTGGCCGGCGGTCTGAGCGAGGAACGCATGCTGCGGGTGCAGGGCCTCGCCTCCAGCAAGCTGCTGGACAGCCAGGACCCCAAGAGCCCGTCCAATCGGCGCATCAGTATCATCGTGATGAACCGTGATGCAGAAGACGCGGTTTTGAAAAATCTTCCCGATATCGACGAGGAAAGTGCCCCGGCGCCCGGGCAAGCGAGTGAAAATGTTTCGACAAGTTCGGCGCCCAAGCCCCGATAAAGCCGCTATCCATTGCGAGGAATGCCATGAGCACTGAAATGAGATTCTTGGTCGTTGACGACTTCTCCACCATGCGCCGCATCGTGCGAGGCCTGCTGAAGGAGATCGGTTACAACAACTGCGAAGAAGCCGAAGACGGCGTCGAAGCGCTGAACATGCTCAAGCAATCGAAGTTCGACTTCGTCGTCAGCGACATCAACATGCCCAACATGACCGGCTTCGAGCTGCTCAAGGCCATCAAAGAAGATGCCAACCTGAAGCACCTGCCGGTGCTGATGGTCACGGCCGAAGCCCGCAAGGAAGACATCGTGCTGGCCGCCCAGAGTGGCGCCGCCGGCTACATCGTCAAGCCTTTCACCAAGGCGACGCTTGAGGAGAAGGTCCAGAAGATCATGCAGAAGCTGGCCGCCGCGGCTTGAGAAAGACGAGGCCACCATGCAACCCGCAGAGCAACTCGAAAAACTCGGCAGCGGTGCCGACTCGCTGATGGTGTCACCCGAGGTGTTCCAGCAACTGGGCACCATCACCCGGGTGCTGCACGACACCATGCAGCAACTGGGCGTGATGCCCAAGCTGCAAACCGCCACCGACGGCTTGCCCGACGCCCGCAGCCGCCTGACCTACATCGCCACCAAGACCGCCGATGCAGCCAACAAGGTGCTGAATTCGGTCGACCAGGCCAAGGCCGAGCACGCGCGCATCACGGTTGCCACCGAAGAAATGGCCAAGGCCATCATGGCCGACCCGGTCAAGGCCGTGGCCACCGGCGCGGTGTTCAACTTCGTCAAGCAGGTCGAGGCGTCCACCGGCCATATCGACCAGCACCTGACCGACATCATGATGGCCCAGGACTTCCACGACCTGACCGGCCAGGTGGTGGCCAAGGTCGTGACCCTGGCCAACGACCTGGAAGACAGCCTGGTGAAGCTGCTGGTGCAGGTGGTGCCGCCGGACCAGCGCGAGAAGGTCGACCCCAACATCCTGCAAGGCCCGGTGGTCAATCCGGAAGGCCGGACCGATGTGGTGACCAATCAGGGCGAGGTCGACGACCTGCTGGCCAGCCTGGGCTTCTAAGAAGCCGTCAGGTGCCAAGAAGGGGCTGCTGCCGTGAGGCCGCAGCCCTTTGCCTTGATACAGGCTCGAATGACAGGCCTGTTTGCCCGCTTTATCCGGCTTAAGTTCTGACCCCTCGCGTCCAACAATGACGGGACGGCGTTCCACGCCCCCTTCCCGCCATGGCCGACCAAGACGCACAGGACCGCAACTTACCCGCCTCAGCCAAGAAGATCGAGAGATCTCGGGCCGAAGGCCAGCTGCCGCGTTCCCGCGATCTGCCGCATTTCGCCATGCTGCTGGCGGCCGGCGCCATGCTCTCGGCCACGGCGCCGATGCTGAACGACTGGACGCAGCAACTGCTGCGCGATGGCCTGCGCTTCGACGCCCAGTTGCTCGCCAGCCCGGCCAGCATGGGCGAGCGGCTGTCGGAGATGACCGGCCGGCTGATGATGTTCGTGCTGCCCATGGGCCTCTTGATGACCCTGGTGGCCGTGGCGAGCAACATCGCCTCGGGCGGCTGGAACATGACCTTCAAGCCGCTGCAGCCCAAGTTCTCCAACCTCAATCCGCTGACCGGTTTTGCCCGGCTGTTCCAGTGGCAGGGCCTTGGCCAGGCGCTGAAGGCCGTGCTGCTGGCCCTGGTGCTGGCCAGCGTCGGTGCCCTGGTGCTGAAGAACCGCATGGCGGCCTTCGTCGGCATCATGTCGGTGCCGCTGCCCGCCGCGCTGGCTTATGCCGGCCAGCAGCTGATGTCGGGCCTGGCCATGCTGGGCCTGGCGCTCGCGCTGTTCGCCGTGATCGACGTGCCGCTGCAGCGCCACCTGTACCTCAAGCGCCTGAAGATGTCGCGCGAAGAGGCCAAGCAGGAAATGAAAGAGGTGGAAGGCAACCTCGAGATCAAGGCCAAGGTGCGCGCCCGCATGCGCGAAATGGCCAAGCGCCGCATGCTGGCCGCCGTGCCCACGGCCGACCTGGTGGTGATGAACCCGACCCACTATGCCGTGGCCTTGAAGTACGACGAGCGCAAGATGGGCGCGCCCTTCGTCGTGGCCAAGGGCGCCGACCTGCTGGCCATGAAGATCCGCGACCTGGCCAAGGACGCCAAGGTGCCGGTGCTGCAGTCGCCGGTGCTGGCCCGTGCCCTCTATGCCCATGCCGAGGTGGACCGCGAGATCCCGGCCGCCCTGTTCGCCGCCGTGGCGCAAGTGCTGGCCTATGTCTACCAGCTGCGCGCCGCCCTGGCCGGCCGGGGCCAGATGCCGGTGCAGCCGCAGCCGCCGGTACCGCCGGAGCTCGATCCACACAACAAGCCGCAGCCGCCGCAAGCCGGGGAGGATGAGCAATGAACCCGCTGATGCAACGCCTGCAAGCCGTCTTTGGCCCGCGTGCTGGCGTGCTCCAGGCGCTGGGCGCACCGCTGGCCGTGATGCTGGTGCTGGCAATGATGGTGTTGCCGCTGCCGCCGTTTGCCCTGGACCTGCTGTTCACCTTCAACATCGCCATGGCCGTCATGGTGATGATGGTGGCCTCGCACATGATCCGGCCGCTGGACTTCGCGGCCTTCCCGACCGTGCTGCTGCTCACCACGCTGATGCGGCTGTCGCTCAACGTGGCCTCGACCCGCGTGGTGCTGCTGCAGGGCCACACCGGCACCGGGGCGGCCGGCAAGGTCATCGAGTCCTTCGGGCACTTCCTGATCGGCGGCAACTTCGCCGTCGGTCTGATCGTCTTCGCCATCCTGGTGGTGATCAACTTCATCGTGGTCACCAAGGGTGCGGAGCGTATTGCTGAAGTGGGCGCCCGTTTCACCCTGGATGCGATGCCCGGCAAGCAGATGGCGGTGGACGCCGACCTGAACGCCGGCCTGATCGACGAGAAGGAAGCCAAGCGCCGCCGCGCCGAGCTCGGAGACGAAGCCGACTTCTTCGGCTCCATGGACGGTGCCAGCAAGTTCGTGCGCGGCGACGCCGTGGCCGGCATCCTGATCCTGGTGATCAACATCGTCGGCGGCTTCATCATCGGCGTGGCCCAGCATGGCCTCTCGGCCGGTCAGGCCGCCGACAGCTACATCCTGCTGGCCGTTGGTGACGCCCTGGTGGCCCAGGTGCCGGCGCTGCTGATCTCGGTCTCGGCCGCCATGGTGGTGTCGCGCGTCGGCAAGGACAAGGACATCGGCAGCCAGATCGGCAAGCAGGTCTTCGGCTCCAGCAAGGCCATGGCCATCACCTCGGGCGTGATCGGCGCGCTGGGCCTGATCCCGGGCATGCCGCATGTGGTCTTCCTGCTGATCTCGGCGGGCATTGGCTACCTGGCCTGGTGGCTGCGTGGCAAGCAGCAGGAGGCCGAGGCCGTGGCGGCCGAAGCGGCACGCACGAGTACCGTGGCTGCGGCCGCTGAACCGGGCGGCGAGGCCAGCTGGGACGACCTGGTACCGGTCGACGTGCTCGGGCTGGAGGTGGGCTACCGCCTGATCCAGCTGGTGGACAAGACCCGCGAGGGCGATCTGCTTTCGCGCATCAAGGGCGTGCGCCGCAAGTTCGCGCAGGAGGTCGGCTTCCTGCCGCCCTCGGTCCACATCCGCGACAACCTGGAGCTGCGGCCCAGCCAGTACCGGCTCTCGCTGCGCGGTGCCGTGGTCGGCGAGGCCGAGGCCTTCCCCGGCATGTGGCTGGCGATCAACCCGGGCCATGCGACACAGAAGCTGCTGGGCACGCAGACCACGGATCCCGCCTTCGGCCTGCCCGCCGTCTGGATCGACGAACGCCAGAAAGAGTCTGCCCAAATGGCCGGATTTACGGTCGTTGATTGTTCGACCGTGATTGCCACCCATCTTTCACACTTGATGCAAGTGCACGCGGCCAAGCTGCTGGGCCGCACCGAGACCCAGCAACTGGTTGAGCATCTGACCAAGCAAGCCCCCCAGTTGATCGAAGACGTGATTCCCAAGATGGTCGGCATCGCCACATTGCAACGAGTGCTCCAGCAATTGCTGGAGGAGGGCGTGCACATCCGCGACATGCGCTCCATCGTCGAGGCCATCGCCGAGAACGCCGCCCTCACCACCGACCCGATCGAGCTGGCCCGGCGCATCCGCGTCCACATCTCGCCGGCCATCGTCCAGCAGATCTATGGCCCCGTGAAGGAGCTGGACGTGATCGCGCTGGAGCCCGAGCTCGAGCGTCTGGTCACGCAAGCCCTGAACTCCCCGCATGGCGCGGCCCTGGACCCCGGCGTGGCCGACACGCTGGCGCGCAGCGCCGCCGAGACCATGTCCAGCCAGGAAGAGCGCGGCGTGCCCGCCTGCCTGCTGGTGCCCGACCTGATTCGCGCGCCCATGGCCCGGCTGCTGCGCCGCGCCGCGCCGCGCCTGAAGGTGCTGGGCCACAGCGAAATTCCTGAAACACACACGATCCGGATCGGCTCCATCATCGGAGGCACAGCATGAATGTGAAGCGCTTCACCGCCCGCACCTCCCGCGAGGCACTCGCCCTGGTCCGCCAGGCCTTTGGTGACGAGGCCGTCGTACTGTCCAACAAGCCTTGCGCCGCCGGCGTCGAGGTGCTGGCGATGGCACCCGAGGGCATGGCCCAGATCGAGAAGGCGGCAGCCAGCGCGCCGCGCGCCGAGCCGCGCTCCCCGAGCCGCGTGCAGGCCCGCCCGGCGGATCTGGCGCCCGCACGTTCCAGCTTGCGCGGCCGCACCGAGCCGAGCTTTGCCGCGAGCGCGGCTGAAGTCGGTGAAGACGTGCAGACGCTGGCGATGAGCACGCTGTCTTTCCAGGACTATGTGCGCGAGCGCATGCTCAAGCGCCGCCAGGCCGAACTCTCCGGCCAGCCCGACCCGCTGCTGCAGGCCCCGCCAACCCGCCCCGCCGCGCCTGAATTGCCCGACGACGTGACCTCGCTGCAGGCCGCCCGCCGCCAGCGCGCCGAGGCCGCGCTGCGGGCCATGCAGCCGCGCCAGACACCGGCGCCCGCACCCGAGCCTGCACCGCGCCGCATCACGCCGCCGGTGCTGCGCGACGAGATCCGCATCGACATGCCCTCCGTGCCCACACTGGCCGAGCGCGATGCCGGCCGTGGCCGCCGCGAGCAGCAGGACATGATGAACGAGCTGCGCTCGATGAAGGGCCTGATCGAGGAGCGCTTTGGCGCCCTGGCCTTCATGGAGAAGCTCCAGCGCCAGCCGGCCCAAGCCCAGCTGACGCAGAAGCTCTTGGAAGTCGGCTTCTCGCCGGCCCTGGTGCGCAAGCTGGTCGAGGGCCTGCCGGCCGACCACCACGGCCCGGATGAAACCGCCTGGGCCGCCAATGTGCTGTCGCGCAACCTGGTGACCGACGAAGCCGCGCCGCCGCTGGAAGAGCAGGGCGGTGTGTTTGCCCTGATCGGCTCCACCGGCGTGGGCAAGACCACGACCACGGCCAAGATCGCCGCCGCCTTTGCCACGCGCTTCGGCGCGGTCAACCTTGGCCTGATCACGCTGGACGCCTACCGCGTCGGCGCCCATGAGCAACTGCGCGCCTATGGCCGCATCCTCGGCGTGCCGGTCCACACGGCCCATGACCGCGCTTCGTTGGAAGACCTGCTCGAGCTGCTCGCCAGCAAGAAGATGGTGCTGATCGACACCGCCGGCATGGCCCAGCGCGACAGCCGCACGGCCGAGCTGCTGGACATGCTGACCCACCGCAGCATCCGCAAGCTGCTGGTCGTCAATGCGGCCCAGCAGGGCGAGACCATCGACGACGTGGTCACGGCCTGGCGCGGTGCCGATGCCTATGGCGTGCTGCTGTCCAAGATCGACGAGGCTGTGCGCCTCGCGCCGGCGCTGGACACCATGATCCGCCACAAGCTCAAGGTGGTCGCCGTCACGAATGGCCAGCGCGTGCCGGAAGACTGGCACCGCCTCTCCAGCCCGGCCTTGGTGCAGCGTGCCTTGCGCAGCGTGGCCACGCCGGCCTGGCGCATGGACGCCTCCGACGTCAACCTGATCTTCGCCGGTGGACCCGCGCTGTCCGCTGCTGCGAATCCGAATGTCCATGCCCAGCCGATGGGCAGCTTCTGAAGCAAGACACCATGATGCGCGATCGCCAGCAAGCCCTCAGCCCCGCACCGCTGGACCAGGCCGACGGCCTGCGCCGCCTGTTCGCCAGCTCGCGCATGCGCTTCGTACCGGTCTTGTCCAATCCCCATGTGGTCGGCTCCGGCGCCTTGCTGGAAGGCCTGTGCGCGGCCTTCGCTGAACTGGGCCTGCATACGCTGGTGGTCGATGCCGGCGAGCTTTCGCCACAGGCCAATGAGCTGGCGGCCATCGACCTCGCTGCCTGCGTGGAGCCGCTGTCAGCCCAGGTCTCCTACCTGGCGGCGCGCGGCCTGCCGATGCGCTACATCAACGCCCAGGGCTCGGCGGCCCAGTTCCTCGAGGCGGTGGCGGCGGCCTGCCCGCATGCCGACGTGGTGCTGGTGCACGCCAGCGCGGCTGAGCTGGCCCGCGTGGTCGCCACCCGCGAGCTGCGCCCTGTGCTGCTGGCCGACACCGACCCGCGCAGCGTCACCCATGCCTACAGCGGCATGAAATGGCTGGCCCAGCGCGCCGGCCTGATGGTTTACAGCCTGCTGCTGGCCAGCCCGCCCCGGCTGCGCCTCTCGGAGCGCATTGCCCAGCAAATCAGCTCCTGCGCCGATGGCTTCCTCGGCGCCGTGCTGCGCGACTGGGCCTGCCTGGACCCCAAGCAGCCGGCCAGTGTGCCAATGTCCTCGGAAATGCGATTTCTGGCCCGCGAGCTCTTGATCGCGGCGCCGCCCGGAGCGATGCTTGAGGCCTCGGCAGACGCCGCGCCCCTGCGCCCCGTTGCCCGACAATCGCAGCAAGCGGCCACGCTGGCTGCGCTGTGAAATCGCAGGAGACAAGGATGTACACCGCCAAAGGTCGGCTCGAGACCTCTGCGATGCTCAAGCAGTACAGCCCGCTGGTGCGCCGCCTGGCCCACCAGATGATTGCCAAGCTGCCTGCCAACGTCGAGCTCGACGATTTGATCCAGGTCGGCCTGATCGGCCTGACCGATGCGCTGTCGCGCTTCGACACCGCCCAGGGCGTGCAATTCGAGACCTTCGCCACCCAGCGCATCCGCGGCGCCATGCTGGACGAACTTCGCGGCGGCGACTGGATGAGCCGCGGCACGCGCCGCCAGCAGCGTTCCATCGAGACGGCGGTGCACAAGGTTGAGCAGCGCCTCGGCCGCGCCCCGCATGAGAGCGAAATCGCCGCCGAGATGGGCTTGAGCCTCGCCGAGTACCAGGAGTTGCTCGGCAAGGTGCGCGGCACCCAGCTGGTCTACCTGGAAGACATGTCGGGCGATGACGGCGATGACGACTACCTCGACCGCCATGTCGCCGATGCCGCTGCCAACCCCATGGCCATGCTGCAGGACCACCGCATGCGCGAGGCCCTGGTGGTGGCGATCAAGAACCTGCCCGAGCGCGAGGGCTATGTCATGTCCATGTACTACGAACATGACATGAACCTGAAAGAGATCGCCGCCGTGCTGAAGGTGACCGAATCGCGTGTCTGCCAGCTACACAGCCAGGCAATCGCCCGCTTGCGAGTGAAGTTGCGCGACTGGTAATCTGCCCCGGCCGCGGTCGCCAAGAGCCGTGTGGGGGACATCGATGTTCAGCAAGCGCAGCAGCGCAGCGCCGGCGCCCGGTCGGCACGAGCCGGCCGGCTCCAATCCGCTCGACACCATCAAGACGCTGTCTCGGACGGTCTCCACCGTCGGCCGCGATGCCGCCGAGGTGCGCGGCGTGCTCGAAGACACCAAGAAGGCCGTGCAATCGCAGGGCGAGACCATGGCGGCCCTGGCCGGTGAGCTCGGCCAGGTGCAGCGTTCGCAGGCGGCCATCACCCAGTCGACGCAGCAGACCCGCGAGGCCGTCGAGCGCTCGCGCGGGGCGCTGGCTCGCATCGACGGCGAGGTCGGCGGCATCGTGCAGAACCTCAAGCAGGTCGAGGACGCCGCCAGCCAGATCACCAAGATCGCCTTGCAGACGCGCCTCGTGGCCTTCAATGCCTCGGTCGAGGCCAAGCGGGCTGGTGAGGCCGGACGCGGCTTCGGCGTGGTGGCCGACGCGGTGAAGGACCTGGCGGCCCAGGTCGAATCCTCGGCCAAGGCCATCATGAGCACGGTCACGACGCTGGACTCGCGCATCGAGGCCTTCAGCCGCGAGCTGCGCAGCGAGGGCGCGGCGGCCCAGCAGCGCGGTGGCATCCATGCGGCCTTTGCTGAGATGGAGCAGGACGTGGCGGCCATCGACCAGTCGGCCCAGGCCAGTCAGGCCACGATGCAGGCCCTGGCCGCTCGCATAGAAAGCGCCGGTACGGCCGCGCGCCGCGTGATGGTCGACCTGGATCTGGCCTTCGCCTGCAGCGACCGATTCCTGAGCGTCTCCGAAACCCTGATCGAGCAGATCGCGCAAAGCGGCGTCGAGGTCGAGGACTCGCCCTTCATCCGCGCGGCCCAGGAGGCGGCGGCCGAGATCTCGGCACTGCTGGAGCAGGCGCTGGCCAGCGGCCGCATCCGCAGCGACCAGCTGTTCGACAGCAACTACCGGCCCATCCCGGGCAGCAACCCGGCACAGGTGCTGACCGCCTTCGTGGAGCTGGCCGACCAGCTCTTTCCGGCCGTGCAGGAGCGCATGCTGCAACTCAGCGACAAGGTGGTGTTCTGCATCGCAGTGGACCGCAACGGCTATGTCGCCACGCACAACCGCCAGTACTGCCAGCCGCAACGCGCTGGCGACGTGGTCTGGAACACGGCCAACAGCCGCTACCGCCGCGTCTTCAACGACCGCACCGGCCTCGCCTCGGCCCGCAACGAGAAGCCCTTTCTGCTGCAAACCTACCGCCGCGACATGGGCGGCGGCAAGTTCGTGCTGCTGAAGGAGGCCAGCGCGCCCATCGAGGTGCAGGGCCGGCATTGGGGCGGGCTGCGCCTCGCGTTCAAGTTCTGAAGGCATCCCCACGCGAGTGACCCGAGCAAAGTCAATACACCCGTTGTAAAGCGCTTGCCGGTCGCCGGGGCCGTCCCTACAGTCGGTAACGGAGTCTTGAGTCTCAAAAGAGAAAGAAGGTCATTCATGGACACGATCAAGAACCTGCGCGTTGGGACGCGGCTGGCCCTGGCATTCGGCCTGGTGCTGCTGCTCTTGCTGGTCATGGCGGGCGTCGGCGCGAGACAGGCTGGCGCGATCAATGCCTATGCCGAGTTCTATCCTGAGAACGTGCTGCCTTCGCTGAAGGTGATCTACCGCATCGAGCAGACGGTTTCGGACGCTCGCCGACTCGAAGGCCAGTACCTGCTGACAGACGATATGGCCGAGCGCAAGTCGCTGGCAGAGCGACTGGCCAAGACCAAGACGGACCTGTCCAAGCTGCTGAAGGACTACGAGCCGCTGGTGGCGGACTCCGAGGACAAGGGCTTCATGCTCAAGGTGGGTGAACAGGGCAGCGCCTATTTCGCCGTCCAGGCCAAGGTGATTCAGGCGGCCGACCAAGGCGCCTCCGATCCCAGCCAAGCCACGCAAGCGCGGACGCTGACCTTCGGCCCCGGCCGTGCAGCCTTCAGCCCGCTTCGTGAATCCATCAGCAAATGGTGGGAATACAACGAGAAGCT
The DNA here is from genome assembly GCF_030014915.1 of Pelomonas sp. V22. Lineage (GTDB taxonomy): Bacteria > Pseudomonadota > Gammaproteobacteria > Burkholderiales > Burkholderiaceae_C > JAUASW01. The sequence goes on along the minus strand of NZ_JAGIXS010000002.1, from coordinate 582,833 downwards.
GGCCGCCGCCACCACCGAGGCCGCGCAAGCCTCCTACAAGCGCGTGCTCTGGACCTTCGCCCTCGTCTCGCTGGGAGCTCTGGCCCTCGGCATTGCGGCGGCCTGGATGATCACCGGCTCCATCACCGGTCCGGTGGCTCGCGCCATCGAGGCGGTGCGCACCGTGGCTGGCGGCGACCTATCGCAGCGTCTGCACAGCAGCAGCCGTGACGAGCTGGGTCAGCTGATCAGCACGCTGGACGAGATGACGGTCAACCTCTCGCGCATGGTGACCGAGGTGCGTGATGGCAGCAGCCAGATCAACCTGGCGGCTGCCGAGATTGCGCAGGGCAATGGCGACCTGTCGGCGCGCACCGAGAGCCAGGCCTCCAACCTCGAAGAGACGGCGGCCTCGGTCGAGCAGATGACGGCCCAGATCAAGGGCAATGCCGACAACGCCCGTCAGGCCGACCAACTGGCCAACCATGCCTCCGAGGTGGCCCAGTCCAGCGGCCAGGCCGTGGGCAAAGTGGTGACCACGATGGACGAGATCTCGGCCTCCAGCCGCAAGATCAGCGACATCATCGGCGTGATCGACGGCATCGCCTTCCAGACCAATATCCTCGCCCTGAATGCGGCGGTGGAAGCCGCGCGTGCCGGTGAGCAGGGGCGTGGCTTTGCGGTGGTGGCGAGCGAGGTGCGTTCGCTGGCCCAGCGCAGCGCCGAGGCGGCCAAGGAGATCAAGACCCTGATCGGCGACAGCGTGGCCAAGGTCGAGAGCGGTAGCAGCCTGGTGCATGGCGCGCGCGAGACCATAGAGCAACTGGTCAACGAGGTGCGCAAGGTCACCGACCTGGTCGGCGAGATCATGGTCTCGAGCCGCGAGCAGGCCGAGGGCGTCACCCAGATCAATGTGGCGGTCAGCCAGCTCGACCAGGCCACGCAGCAGAATGCCGCGCTGGTTGAGCAGACGGCGGCCGCGGCCGAGAGCATGCGCCAGCAGACCGACAAGCTGTCACAGACGGTGTCGGCCTTCAAGGTCAGCGATCAGGGGCACGGTGCGCGCAGTCCCGCCTTCCGGGCGCCCGCTCAAGCTGCCGTGGTACGCAAGCCGGCTGCCTCAGGCATCAGCAAGCCGGCGGACGCCAGCCCGGCCAAGCCGGTGAGCAAGCCTATGGCCAAGCCGGTGACGGCGACTGCGGCGACGACCAAGGTGGCAAGCCCGACTGCAGCCAAGCCGGCACCGCTGCTCAGGCCCGCGGCTGCTGCGGCTGCGCCCGCTGCCGCGTCGGCCGCCGACGGCGATTGGGAGACGTTCTGATCGGGAGCATGGCCTGCGCCTGAGCAGCGCTGGAGGGGAGGGCTGGCTACTCGGCCACGCAGGCGCGGTTCTTGCCCGTGTGCTTGGCCTGGTAGAGCGCCTCGTCGGCGCGGTCCAGCGCCGACTCCAGCGTCTCGCCCTGGCGGTACAAGGTGACGCCGGCCGAGAAGGTGACGAAGACCTGCTGGCCCTCGTGCATGAAGAGGCTAGCTGACAGTGAACGCTGCAGCCGCGTGAGCACCTGCACTGCCTCGTCGATGGGGGTGCGTGGCAGCAGCAGCACGAACTCCTCGCCGCCGTAGCGCGCCACCAGGTCGCCGGGGCGGAGCAACTCGGTGCAGCGGGCTGCGAGCGAGACCAGGGCCTGGTCGCCAGCGGCGTGGCCCAGCGTGTCGTTCAGCTTCTTGAAGTTGTCGATGTCGAGCAGAGCCAGCGAGAGCTGCGTGCCCTCGCGTTCGAACTTGGCCTGCTCGGTGGTGAAGGTGGCGATCAGGCCGCGGCGGTTGGCGATCTTGGTGAGCTGGTCGGTCTGCACCTCGGCCGAAAGCCGGCGCAGCTCGTCTTCCAGCGCATCGACCTTCTTGCTCAGCTCGGTGGCCCGCGAGTGTTCGTCGCTCAAGCGGCCCTGCGTCTGCTTGACCAGGGCCTGGACCGTGCGGCTCTCCTCGACCATCTCGCGCACCACGCCGGTCAGGCTTTCCAGTGAATCGGCCTTCTCGATGACCTCGGCATAGCGGCCCACGCTGTCCTGGAAGCGGTCGGTGTGCTGGCCCAGTTCGCCGAGCTCGGCCAGCATCTTGTGGATCAGGGTCTTCAGCGAATCGCGGGCCTTGCTGCGCTCCTCGCGTATCGTCTTCTGGCGCTCGCGCGTGCCTGTGAGCAGCTCGCCCACCGAGCGCACGCCGCGCGCCGACAAGCCCAGCGCCAGCTGGTTGTTCATGGCCTCGCACTGGCCTTGCGCCCAGGAATCATCCTCGGCCAGCTCGGCCAGGCTGGCGGTGAGCTCGCGCACCAGGCCACCGAGTTCGCCGAACAGATGGGCGCGGTGGTCCAGCATCAGGCGGGCGCGCTGGCACAGCGATTCGATGGCCTGCGCCTCCGCCTCGTCCACGGCGCGGCCCTGCAGCCGGGCATGGGCGCGGTCCAGCTCGGACATCAAGAGCTGGGCGCGTTCATCCTCGGCACGCAGCGCATGCTGGACCGTGCCATGCAGGCTGCCGGCCACATCGGGCCAGCGGCCGGGGGAGCCGGCCGGCAGCAGCGTCTCCAGGCCACCGCTGGCGGTGGCCAGCGCCGTGTCCTGCTGCATCTCGTCTTCGGTGAAGAACTGGCTGGGAGTGCCGCCCTCGCTGTCGTCGCCGGCCGTGTCGACCGAGCCGCCGTTGGCATCGCTGTCCCAGCTGGAGACCAGCTGGCGCAAGCGTGCGAGCAGGCGCTGGAAATCGCTGCGGTTGCTCTCCAGCACGCGCTGCAGGCCGTCTTTCTTGCGCGCCACGGTCCAGGACTTGCCGCCGCGCTCCAGGCCGCGCACCAGGCGCTCCAGCAGGATGGCCAGCGACTCGGCCTGCGCACCGGGGTTCTCGCTCTGCGCGAGTTTCTCCAGGCGGCGCAGCGCATCGTCCCAACGGCCTTCGCGGGTGGCGGTGCCGATCTCGAGCCGCGCCTGGGTCTCCTGCACGCCCTGGGTCAGCAGGCGCGCGATCAGCCGCTCGGCCTTCTCGGGCAGGGCCTCGGCGGCTGCGCCGGCTTCACCGGATTCGGCCGCATAGGCGCGGGCGTAGTTCTCGGGCGTGGGTTCCAGTTTGTCCAGCGCCAGCTGGCGCAAGGCGGCCTTGGCAATCTGAGCCGGGGCTTGTTTCATGCGCGGGTCCTAGCGCTGGCCCGCCGGGCGAGCCAGATCATTGACGGGGTCGGAGGCCGTACCTTCCAGGCTGGCCTGGCCGATCCAGGGCGCCTTGCGGGGCAGCACCGTGTTGGCCAGCCACAGCTCCAGCTCCTCCGGCGGCAGCGGCTTGCTGAACAGGAAACCCTGCATCAGCGAGCAGCCCAGGCGGTGCAGCACTTCCATCTGGCGCAGCGTCTCGACGCCTTCGGCGATCACGCGCAGGCCGAGTGAGCGGGCCAGCGCAATGATGGCCGTGACCACCGCCGAGCTCTGCGGCGTGATGCCGAGGTCGCGCACGAAGCTGCGGTCGATCTTCACTTCGGAGATCGGCAGCGTGGTCAGGTAGGCCAGCGAGGAGTAGCCGGTGCCGAAGTCGTCGATCGAGATTTCAACGCCGACCTCGTTCAGCCGGTGCAACGCCGGGATCACGTTCTGCAGGTCCTTCATCAGGCCCGTCTCGGTGATCTCGAGCTGGATGGCGCGGTGCGGCACGCCGTAGCTGCTGACGCATTGGTGGATGTGCTCCACCAGGTCGGAGCGCTCGAACAAACGGTTCGGCAGGTTGACGGCGATGGAGTCGGCAAAGCCGAAGTTCAGCTGCCAGACCTTGGCCTGGCGGGCCGCCTCGCGCAGCGCCCATTCCGAGAGCGGCACGATCAGGCCGCTTTCTTCGGCCAGCGGGATGAACTCGCCCGGCGGCACCAGCTTGTCGCCGCGCCTCCAGCGCATCAGCGCCTCGGCGCCGACCATGCGGGCCGAGCGCACGTCGACCTTGGGCTGGTAGTGCAGCACGATCTCGTCGCGCTCGATGGCCTTGTGCAGGGCCGACTCCAGCTCCAGCTTCTCGCGGCCACGGCCGGCCAACTGCGGCGTGTAGAGCGCCGAGGCATTGCGGCCCTGGTTCTTGACCGCGTACATGGCCACGTCGGAATTGCGCAGCAGGTCGGCCATGCTCATGCCGTCGCGCGGATAGATGGCGATGCCCACGCTGGCCGTGACAAAGCACTCCTGGCCGGCGATGAAGAAGGGCTCGCGCATGGCTTCGAGCACACGGTCGGCCACGCGCTCGGCATCGCGCTCGTCGATGATCTCGGGCAGCAGGGCCACGAACTCGTCGCCACCCAGGCGACCCACGGCCTCCAGCGAGCGGTGTGAGCGTGAGCCCACGGCCTCCAGCATGCCTTCCATGACCTGGTCGGAATGGCGCACGCAGCGGCGCAGGCGCCGGCCCACTTCCATCAGCAGTTCGTCGCCGGCCGCATGGCCGAGGGTGTCGTTGATGATCTTGAAGCGGTCCAGGTCGATCAGCAGCAGGCCCACCTCATGGCCGCTGCGGCGGGCCTGGTCGATGGCGCGCTCGGCACGCCAGATCAGCTGGTGGCGGTTGGGCAGGCCGGTGAGGGCATCGAAGTTGGCGAGCTGGCGGATCTTGTCTTCAGCGAGGCGGCGGTCGGTCACGTCCTGCAGCACGCCGGTGTAGCCGCTGGAATTGCCGTGCTCGTTGAACTCGGGCTCGGCCTCGATGTGGATGACGCGCTGGCGGCCGTCCAGCAAGGTGACGGGCAGGTCGGTCACCAGCACCGAGTTGTGGGCCAGCACGTCGCGCAAGAGGCGCAGGAACTGGGTGCGCTCGTCGGCCGGCACCATGCGCATCGCGCCTATGAAATCCAGCGACTCTGTCGGCCCCTTGCCGAACACGCGCAGCGCCTCGGCCGCCGGCATGAAGCCGCCGGAATCACGGTGCCATTCGAAGCTGCCCATGCGGGCCAGGTCTTGCGCGCGGGCTAGCCGTGCCTTGCTGCGCTCCAGCTCGATGCGGGTGCGCGAGCTGCGCAGCAAGTAGCGCAGGCGCCCGGCCAAGAGGCTCCACTGGTTGGACTTGACGAAGAAGTCGGTGGCGCCGACCTGGTAGGCGCGGTTGATCGAGGCCTCGTCGTCGAGGCCGGTCAGCATCAGCACGGGAATCGATTCGAAGCCGGGCAGCTCGCGCAGGCGCACGCAGGTTTCGAAGCCGTCGAGCTCGGGCATCAGCGCATCGAGCACGATCACGTCGGGGCACCACTCGGCCATCATGCGCAGCGCCTGCTCGCCGCCGCTCGCCTCGGTGATGTCGAAGCCGCGCTCGCGCAAGGCAATCGCCGTCAGCAGCAGATTGACCTCGTCATCGTCGACCAGCAGCACGCGTGGCTGCTCGGGCAGGTCGTTGTCGAGCTGGGAGCCCAGTGCAGTCATGAAGCAGTCGTCAGCAGTTGATCCAAGGCCGAACGCACGCCCTCGATCTCGGCAAGCATGGCGTCCAGCTGGCCTTCGAGGCCCTCGGTCTGGCCCGCACGGGCCAGCGCCTCTATTTCAGCACAGCGCTGGGCCAGCGCCAGCGCGCCGAGGCTGGCAGACGAACTTTTCAGCGTATGGGCCACATGGCGGATGCCCCCTAGATCAAGGCCCGCCGCGCGCGCCTGGGCCAGTTCGGGCAGCAGGCGCTCCAGCGATTTGACGTAGGCCTGGACCACGCGCTTGAGCAACTGGTTGTTGCCGCTGGGGTCGAGCTCGCGCAGCCGGGCCAGGGCCAGGGCGTCGAGCTGCACGGCCGTGCCGGCCTCGTTCGGTGGGGTGGGTGCTGTCGCCATGGCAGGTGGTACTGGTGGATCTCCCGGGACCGCCGGCAGGCGGCGTTTCAGCATGTCCAGCAACTGGTTGCGGCGCAGCGGCTTGGACAGGTAGTCGTCGAACCCATGTTGCAAGAGCCGGCGTTCATCCCCATCGAGCGCGTTGGCGGTCACCGCCACCACCGGCGTGCCCGGCGGCGTGCGGAAGGCAAAGCGCTCGTTCGGCCCCTTGCGGAACCAGCTCAAGGCCTCCATGCCATCCATGCCGGGCATGTGGATGTCCATCAGCACCAGGTCGTAACGCTCTTCACACAGGGCCTGCAGGCCGAGCAGCGCATCGGCGCGCACCTCGACCCGGTAGCCGAGCTGCAGCAGCATTTCGCGCAACACCTCCTGGTTGACCGCATTGTCCTCGACCACCAGGATGGCATGCGCCGGGGCATCCCCCAGCAGGCCGGGCCGGGTCGTGTGTTCCGTCACGTCTGCCTCGCTGTCGGCAGGCTGCAGTGGCAGGCTGAAGAAGAAGCGCGAGCCCTGGCCGGGCTGGCTGTCGGCACCGATCTCTCCGCCCATCAGGTCCACGAGCTGGCGCGCGGTGGCGAGGCCCATGCCGGCACCGCCATGCGGGCGTGACAGGCTGGAATCGCCCGGCGTGAAGGCCTTGAACAGCCGGGGCAGGGCCTCGGGATGGATGCCGTCGCCGCTGTCCAGCACCTCGAACAGCAGGCGCTGGACCGTGCCGCCCAGCAGGCTGATGGCCAGCACCACGCGGCCCTGGTGGGTGAACTTGATGGCGTTGTCCAGCAGGGCCTGCAGCACCTGCCGCAGGCGCTCGACATCGCCCTCCACGCGCTCGGGCAGCAGGGCGCTCAGGCGCAGCTCCAGCTGCAGGCCCTTGGCCTCGGCCTGAGGCAGGTGCGCGGCGTGCAGCCGCTCGGCGAGGGCGGTCAGCTCGTACTCCTCGTTGTCCAGGGCCAGTTGGCCGGCCGAGGCGCGGGCGAAATCCAGCACGTTGTCCAGCAGCTTGTTGAGGCCTTCGGCGCTGCGGTAGGCGGTCTCGGCGTAGTGGCGCTGCAGGCCATCGAGCCGCGTTCCGAGCAGCAGCTCGGTCATGCCGAGCATGCCGTTCATGGGCGTGCGCAGCTCGTGGCTCATCGTGGCCATGAAGGCGCTCTTGGTGCGGCTGGCGGCTTCGGCGGCATCGCGGGCGCGTTGCAGCTCGCGGTGGCGCTCATGCTCCTCGGTCACATCGGCGAGGATGGCGTAGACCATGGACTCGCCCTGGCCATGGGCCTGCAGCCGCGTGCGCAGCCGCACCCAGCGCAGGCCCTTGGCCGGATGCTGGACGCGCAGCACCAGGTCGCTGGGCTCGCCCTGGGCCTGGGCCAGCAGGCGGCGGTCGTAGAGCGCGCGGTCGTCCGGGTGGATGCGCTCGCGTATCAGCTGCGGGCCCTGGCGCAGGTCCAGGCTGTTGAGGCCCAGCGTGTCGAGCAGCAGCGGCGAGGCGAAGTGCAGACGGTCCCATTCCGGCGTGGTGACGAACAGGCATTCGCGCACCGCGTCGGTGACCTCGCGGAAGCGCGTGTCGCTCTCGCGCAGCGCACGCTCCAGCTGGCGCTTGGGGCCAAGGTCGGCCAGGGTCAGCATGCCCACCGGCTTGCGCAGGCCGCTCCAGGCCAGCACGCTGCGCTGCAGCTGCAGGCTGCGGCTGCCGGCCGGCGTGCTGAGGCTCAGCTCTTCGCGGGCGCTGCGCCGGCCATGGGCCAGGGCCAGCCAGCGGGCCGGCTGGCACAGGGCGGCCAGCGAGGGCTCGAGCAACTGGGCCACGGTGCGTCCCAGGGCCTGCGGCTTGCGCAGGCCCAGCAGGCGCTCGGCCTCGCGGTTCAGGTGCAGCAGGCGGGCCTGGGTGGTGTCGATCAGCAGCAGTCCGAGCGGCAACTGGTCGGCCAGCAGTTGCAGATCGGCCAGGCCCAGGCTGGCGGGCAGCTGTGGCAGGGCGTCGGAACTCTCGGGAGCGGTGGGCGCCGGAGGCTGCTGCGGGTCGGGCGCGGTCATGGGTAAGGCTGGGTTTCCTTGCGGGTGTGGTGCCAGTCTAGCGGGGCTGGTTGCTCCTCGGGTTATCGGCAGGGTCCCCGGGGCGTTGAGCCGGGTGGGCGCTCCTACAATGCCCGCGATGAACAGCCTCAGCGATGCCAGCGCCGCCCTGCGCCGCCCTCCGTGGTGGGCCGTTGGCCTGCTGCTGTCGCTGGCTGTGGTGGCTGCGCTCCTGTGGCTGGTGCTGGCCGAGCCGCATCAGGGTCAGGTCTTGCTGACGCTCTTGCTCAGCAGCGTGCTGGTCGTGCTGATGACGGCCGTGGGCTGGCATGTGGGCGTGCGCCTGACCCGTCAGCGCTATGGCGAGGCGCTGCGCGAGGCGCGGGTCCATGCCCAGGCCCTTGTGCACCTGCAACCCGACTGGCAATGGCAAACCGACGCCCAGCACCACCTGGTGCGCTGGCAGGCGCCGCTGGGCGCACCGGCCTCTTCATGGATAGGCGCGGCCGCCACGCAGGCGCTGTGGGAACGCTTCGAGCTTCCCGGCCACGACGAAGCCAGGGCGGGCGCCGCCAGCCTGCGCCAGCGCCTGGACGAGCAGGCGCCCTTCACCGAGCTGGAGGTGGCCGGCCAGATCGACGGCAGTGCGGCCGCGCAGTTCTCGGGCCGCTGGCTCCTGCGCGCCCAGGTCTGCCTCGATGCCAGCGGGCGCTTCAGCGGCTACCTTGGCACGGCTCGGCAACTGCCGGCCGCCCAGCCGAGCCGGCTCGACTGGCTGCGTGCCCTGCCGGGCCCGGCCCTGCTGATCGAGACCAACGAATCCCCCAAGCTGATTGACCTCAACCCGGCCGCCGCTGAATGGCTGGGCCAACGTGAAGCCGCCTTGCGCGGCAGTGCCTGGAGCGAGGCCCAGCGCGGCCTCGATGCGGCGCTGCGCGAGGGCCTGCAGGCGAGCGAAGGCCAGGCGGGCGACTGGATGTTTGGCTGGCGTCCGCTGAGTCCCGGGCTCCGGCTCCTGAGCCTGTGGCCGCTGCCGGCCGGCACCGAGGTGGGCCAGGCGGCGCTGCAGGCGGCCGAAGCGGCGCGGGCCGACCACGAGGCCTTCAGCTACACCGTTTCGCACGACCTGCGCGCGCCGCTGCGCGTGGTCGAGGGCTTCAGCCGCATCTTGAAGGAAGACTACGGCCGCGTGCTGGACCGCATCGGCACCGACCACCTGGACCGCGTGATGGGCGCCGCCGCCCGCATGAACAGCATGATCGACTCGCTGCTGTCCCTGAGCGCGCTGTCCCACCAGCCGCTGTCGCGCCAGCCGGTCAATCTTTCGCAACTCGCGGCCTTCGTCTGCGAAGACCTGCGCCGCGGCGCGCCGGAGCGCGAGGTGGAGCTGCTGATCGCGCCCGAACTCGCCACCCATGGCGACCCGACGCTGCTCCGCATGGTGCTCGAGAACCTGCTCGGCAACGCCTGGAAGTACAGCGGCAAGTGCGAGCGGGCCGAGATCCGCTTTGAGTCGCTGGTCGACCAGGGCCAGCGCGTGTTCGTCGTGGCCGACAACGGCGCCGGCTTCGACATGCGCTTTGCCGACCGCCTGTTCGGCGTGTTCCAGCGCCTGCACAGCGCCAGCGATTTCCAGGGCACAGGCGTGGGCCTGGCGTCGGTGCGGCGCATCGTGCGCCGCCATGGCGGTGAGATCTGGGCCGAGTCCGAAGTGGGGCGCGGTGCGCGCTTCTACTTCACGCTGGCCGACTAGCCGCCAGGAGCTCCACGGCTTCGACCAGGCGCTGGGCCTGATCGGCCAACGCCCGCTTCTCGCCATCGGCCAGGGCCTGCAGCTGGGCCAGCGATTCCTGACGCGACAGCGAGTAGCGGTGCATCAGCACGCCCTGGGCCATGGCCACAAGGGCTGCGTCATGGGCGGGGCAGGTGGCCGATGGCGGCGACACCGAGCCCTGCTTGATGTTGGCAAAGGCCGCCTCGACGGCGGGCACGATCTGGTGGATGTCCAGCGGCTTGACCAGGTAGGCGACGGCGCCGAGCTGCTTGACCTGGGCCAGCGTGGCCTCGTCGGCAAAGGCCGACAGGAACATGAAGGGCGTCTGCAGGGACTGGCGCAGGTACTCGGCCACGTCGAAGCCCGACATTCCTTCCATGCGGATGTCCAGCAAAGCCAGCTCGGGCTTGTGCTCGCGGGCCAGCAGAATGGCGTCGTCGCCGTTGTCGGCATCGATCACCTGGTAGCCGGCTTGCGAGAGGCCATGGACCAGCGTGGCCAGCACCAGCCGGTCGTCGTCCACCACCAGAATCTTGCCCTTGCTTGTCAACGTCTGTGCTCCTATCGCGCGGCGATCATAGCGGCAGCAAAAAGCTGAGGCCCGGGGGGCGCAGCTCGACGCGGCAGACCACTTCACCGCCTTGTTGGACGAGGCTCAGCGTGGCGCTACGGCGCGGCAGCAGGGCCCGCACGAGGCCAAGGCCCGACACGCCACCGCGCACCGCGCCGAGGTCGAAACCCAGCGGCAGCTCGCCCGTGTTGCGAATCTCGACCAGCACCTGGTCGGCCTCGCAGACCAGGGTGCAATGCACGTCGTCGCCGGGCCCGTGCTTGACCGCGTTGGTCAGCAACTCGTTGAGCGACAGCGCAATCGGTATCGACTCTGCCTCGGGCAGCGACCACTGATGGGCCTGCTCGGCCTGCGGCCCGGCCACGGCCAGGTGGATGACGCGGCCAAAAATGCGCTGCACCGAGCCAGTGATGGCGTCCATCACGCGGCGCAGCCGCAAAGGGCCGGTGCTGCCAACCTGCAGGCCATAGACCTGGGCGATGGCTTGGACCTGGCCCACGGCCTCGTTGATCACGCCGGCCACCTCGGGGCGGCGCGCGGCGATCTGCTGCAAGAGGCCGGCCACGCCCTGCAGGTTGTTCTTGATGCGGTGGTGGACCTCGCGCACCAGCAACTCGCGCTGGGCGATGGCGGCCTCGAGTCGCGCGGCCTCGGCGGCGCGGTGCGTGGTCACGTCGCTGATGACGGCAATCGTCTCGGGCTCGCTGGTCTCATGGCCGAGGGCCGAGCGCACGCGACGCAGGCTCAGGCTCAGCCAGCGCTGCATCTCGCCGGCCAGCGGCAGCTCGGGCGGGAGCTCGAGCTCCACGACCTCGCGCGCATCCAGCGAGGGCAGGGCGGCCATCACCTCGCGGCCCAGCGCCGGCAACGTGGCGAACAGCTCGGCCAGCGGCGTGCCGGCCGTGGCGGCGCGCGGCTGCAGGCTCAGCATCTGGGCGAAGCCCGGGTTGCAGCGCACCAGGCGCTCGCCACGCAGATAGGCCATGCCCAGGCCCGAGCTGTCCATGATGGTGGTCAGCTCGCGCAGCAACTGCTCATTGCGATCCTGGGCCAGGTGGCGGGCGGTCACGTCCAGCGTCACCACCGACAGCGTGCGCTGGCCCGAACCGAGGGCGCCGGGCTCGACCCGGGTCAGCAGCCAGCGCCGGCCCAGCTCCGGATGCTGGACGGCGTACTCGACTTCGATGCGCTCGCCCGTCTTCAACGCTTGCTGCAGCCGCTCGAACTCGGGCAGGGACTCGGGCTCGACGATGTCTCGGCCCACGCCCTGCAGGCCAGCCAGCGGATCGCTGCTGCCCGCCGAGGCGCTTGGCTTGGTGCTGGTGCGCGGGCGCAGCCAGCCGGCGTCCTGCTGGAAGGTGGCGAGGCCCACGCCGGCCGTGTCCATCAGCGCGTCGAGCTGCTGGTGGGCCAGGTCGCGGTCCTGCTCGGCCGTGCGGTCGAGCAGCACGGCCATGTAGCGCTGGCTGGTGCCGGCCTGGCGCTGCACCTGGGCCTGCAACCAGCGCGTGCGGCCGGTGGGGTCCACGAGGCTGGCCTGCGTCTGCATGGCCTGCATGCCTTGCAGCGCCGGCAGCATGCGGCCGCGCTGCCAGCCGAGCAGGGCCTGCAGGGCAGCAGGCAGCTCCTGCAGGCTGGAGGGTGAGCCCGGCAGCAGGGCGGCGAACGGCGCATTGCAACGCAGCAGCAGGCCGCCGGCATCGAACAGCAACATGGGCTGGGGGCTCAGGGCCAGCCATTGGTTGATCTCGTCAAAGGCCCGCTCGGCCGGGGCGCGCCCGGCTGCCGGGGCGGGCTCGGCGGCGGCCGGCGGCGTGGGCTTGGTCGCGGTCTTCCTGCCGCGACGGGCCGTTCGTGCGGCTTCGGGCTGGGCCTGAAGCAGCCAGCGCGCCGGCTCACCGTCCTGCGGCTCCAGCGCGGCCAGGCTGACATGGGCGCAGCCGCCGCCCTGCATTTGCACCGAGGGCGCAGCCGGCAGCCGGCGGCCATCGGCATGGGCCTGGACAGCGAGCCGCAGCCAGTCCAGCAGCTTGGTGCCGGTGGCCGTCAAAAGGCCATGCAGCTCGCCGCCGATCTGCAGTGCCAGCTGCTGCTGCGCGGCGGGATTGGCGGCTCGCACCTGCAGGTTCGAGTCGAGCAGCAGCATGGGCTCGGCGGCCATGTCGATCAGGCCGCGCAGGGCGGCCGGGTCTTGCGGAAGCAGGGGCAGTTGCGAGGGCATCGGTGCCCGGGTTCACTCGAGCTGGGCGGCCTTGGCCAGGGCGCGCATCACGCCGTCGTTGATCTCCTGAGCACCCAGCATCAGCTGGTCGGCGGCGCTGCGGAAATCGAACGCCGATTCATGCTCGATGGCATGCACCAGCTCCAGGTAGGGCTGGTAGGGGCCGCTTTCGTCCACCAGGGCCTGGCGCACGCGCTCGGGCATGGGGATGGCTTCGAGCAGCTTGGCGAAGGGCTGCTTGAGCATGTGGTCCAGGCAGGAGAACAGGCCGCAGATGAACATCTCATCGCGCATGTCGGCCTCGTCCATGCCCTTGGCCAGCTCTTCCATGATGAGGCCGCGGCGCAGCGCACCGAACATGATGGGCCGCATGCTGTGGTCCTTGCTGGCCGTGGCGAGCAGGAGGGCCAGCCAGCGCTTCAAGCGCGCATAGCCGAGCAGCATGATGGCGTGCTTGAAGGAGCTGACCTCGACCGGCAGGCCGAAGGCGGCGGAGTTCATGTAGCGCAAGAGCTTGAAGGCCAGCGTCGGATCGCGCTGCAGCGTGCGCTCGAGCTTGTCGCTGTCCTCGCCCTGGTCGAGCTGGGCCATCAGCTGCACGATGACCTGCAGATCGCTCTGCATCTCGATCTTGGCCGGCGCGCCGGGCACAGGCTCGTAGGCGCCCTGCATGGGCCAGCCCAGCACGGCCGTGGCATTGCGCTTGAAGGCTTCCTCGATATCGGCGCTGCTGCGCACGCCCGACACCAGCTTGGGAAGACCCGGCCAAGGCGGCGTGCCGTCGCCGCCGCGCTCTTCATCGAGGTCCAGCAACGAGTGGCCGAAACAGGCCTGCAGCTCGGGCGCCAGCGGCTGCAGCGGCCGACCTTTGAGCACCAGCTTGGCACCGCGTGCGCGCACGCCGGCCAGGGCTTCGGCATGCTGGGCATCGGTGGCCATGAAGGCCGGCAGTTCGATCAGGAGGTTCTTGGGTGCCGGGGTCTGCAGCAGCGCCGCCAGCAGGCTTTCGCTCACCGCGTTGAGCACCACGGTCTTGCCGCCCTCGGGCCAGGCCACGGCCAGCGCGGCAATCAGTTCGGCGGCGTCGAGGCGAGCGTCGGGGCGCAGGGGGAACACCGTCAGCCGGGTCGCCACGACCTGGTGCTGCTTGTCGATCATCGGGGCATAGCCCAGTGCGACCGACCCCCAGATTGCGAAACTGCTGCTGCTCATCAAAGCTCTCAGGTAAACAAGGCTGTGGACGAGTTTACTTGAGCACTTCGCGTATGGAGGCCCTCCGAGGGCGGCAGATGCAACTCAGCGTATGTAGTCGAACAGCGACATGCGCTGCACGGTGGCATAGGTCTTGAGTGCGGCGTCGTAGCCGCTTTGCTGGTTCTGGAAATCCGAGATGCCGGCAATCATGTCCAGGTCCTCGGCCGAGGAACGCTCGGATTGGTTGTATTCCTTCAGCGCGGCCATGCGACCCTCGGTGCCGTCCAGGTTGTTCAGCTGCTCGCCGACCTGGCTGCGCACGTTCTGCATGTTGCTGATCAGCGAGTCCAGGTCGCGCAGGCGGCCGGAGTTGCTCTGCGTGATCTCGATATTGCTGCGCGAGCCGGTGAACAGCTCGCTGATCGCGCGGTCCAGCACGTCGAAGAGCTTCAGGTCGCTGGTCGAGGGCTTGATCGCGAACTGGTCGCCGTCGACCACCGCTCCCGACAGCGACACGGCGATGCCGTCGAAGGTGATGCTCTGGCCCGCCAGGTAGGCGCCGCTGGCCACGCTGGAGCCCAGGGTCACGTCGACCACGTTGTAGGTCGCGCTCGGGTCGTCGCCGGTGATCTGCACCTGGTACTCGTGGCCAGTCAGCTGGGTGGCATCGGTCACGCGGCCGGAATCGATCCAGCCCTTGGGTGCTGCACCCGTCGTGGCATTGGGCAGCGGGTCGGTCTCGAAGGTGCCGTTGCCGGTGCGTGCCTGCTCCCAGGTGCGGCGGCCGTCTACCGTGAGCGGGAAATTGTCGAAGTTGCCGGTCTGTACCGAGCCGGGCGTGCCATTGAAGCGCACGCCGCCCGCCTGGTCGACGAACGGCGGGCTGGCCGAGCCCTGGCCGGAGAACAGGTAGCCGCCCGAGCCATCGGGCCGGTTGGCGATGCCGAGCAACTGCGAGCGCAGGCCCTTGAGCTTGTTGGCGAGGCCCTGGCGCTCGGCATCGGTGTAGCTGAAGTTGCCGGCGGCCAGCATGGTTTCGCGGGCCTGCTGCAAGAGCTCGGTGGCGTCCCCCAGCGCTGCTTCGCTGAGCGTCATGCCATTGCGGCTGGCTTCGAGGGCCCGCTGGTTGGCGTCCACGCGGCCGATGGCGGCCATCGCGCGCTCGGCCCGGGCAGCGCCGGTGGGGTCGTCGCTGGCCAGCAGCACGCGCTTGCCCGAGGTCAGTTTCTGTTGCGCGATGGCCATGCTCTCCTGCCTTTGCTGCAGGTTGGCAATGCTCGCGTCGAACATGTTGGCGGTGCTGACTCTCATGTTCTATTCCTCTTCAGCCGCCGAGCTTCAGCAGCTCATCAAAGATGGTCTGTGCCGTCTGCAGCACCTTGGCGGCCGCCTGGTAGCCCTGCTGGTACTGCATCAGGCGGGCGGCCTCTTCATCGATGTTGACGCCGGCCTGGCCGGCACGCGTGGCCTCGGCGCTGCTGGCCACGCTGGTCGAGACATTGCTCAGGTAGGTGGCGCCCTGCACGCGCGAGGCGATATCGGTCATCGCCGTGGCATAGGCGTCCGACGGGGTGCTGCCGGCGCGCACGCTGCCATCGGGCTGGGGCGTGCGGCCGATGAAGGTTTCGGTCTGGATGTTCAGGAAGGCCTTGGCATTGGCGTTGTTGCTGCCCGGAAACTGGGTGATGCCGGTGGTGATCACGTCGTTCTCGCGCGGCACGCCGTTCAGACGCAGCTCGAAGCCGAGGTCGATGCCGGCAGCGGGTTCGTTGCCGATCTTGGAGCCGGGCCGCCACTTGCCGGGCAGCACCGAACCATCGGCCATGGTGATCGTGTAGTTGACGCTGGCGTCCGCGGGATCGACAGCGCCGAACAGCACCGTCATCGGCTGCTGGGTGGCGTCGTACTTGTTGTTGACGACATAGAGCGATTCGACCGTGGCCGTGCCGGTGTTGTCGACATTGGTCACCGCCGTGATCGGTGCGGCGGCTGCGATACCGTTGGTGCTGTCCAGCGCGCGCTTGATGGTCACGGCGGCCTGGGCCAGCGGCTCGACCAGGAAGCTGTCTTCGGCAGTCATCGGTGCGCCGCTGGCCGTCACCTTGAAGCCATACTGGGTCTCGATCTCGGTGGCACTCAGCGCCACGCTGACGCCGCCGGGGCGGGTCGTCATGATGTACTGGTCAGGCACGCCGCTGGGGTCGGCCTTGAACACATAGCTCTCGGGGCGCAGCCGGCTGGCGTCAGTGACCTGCACGCTCAGCATGGACTGGAAGGTGCCGTCCGGGTTGCGCGCATTGGTGGAGGCAGGCAGGGTCACCGGATCGGCGTAGCTGAAGATCGGGGAGCCCGAGCCGGGCGGCGTCGATGAATCGAGGCCCAGCGCCTGCTGGTCGTTGACGCGCTTGGCAAAGCCCACGGCCAACTGACCGACCAGGTTGCGGGCGTCCTGCAGGTCCTGGTTCTGGTAGCGCAGCAGCGCAGTGATGGAGCCGCCGGTCAGCACGCTTTCGTCGAGCTTGCGGCTGCCGTTGGACTCGGTGATGCTCAGCTGTACCCGCGTGCCGTCATAGGTGTCGGGCGAGAGGCCCAGCTGTTGGGCGATCGATCCGAGCACCAGGCGCTGACCGCCGCCGATGAACACGCCCATCGTGCCGTCTTCCGAAGGCAGGGTGCTGACCTGCACATACTCGCTCAGCTTGGAGATGAGCTGGTCGCGCTGGTCCAGCAGGTCGTTGGAGGTGTGGCCGGTGCCTGTGGTGCGGGCGATCTGGTCATTGGCCGCAGCAATCTGCTTGGCCAGCTGGTTGACCACGTTGATGTTGGCGCGCAGGTCGCTGACGATGCCGGACTGCAGGTCGGCCAACTGCTGGCCGGTGCTGCTGTAGCGCGCAGCCAGCTCCTGGGCGCGGCCCAGCACGACCTGGCGAGCCGAGGGGTCGCTCGGGCGGCTTGCCACGTCCACCATGGCGTTCAGGAACTGGTTGGCGGCCGCGCCCAGGCCCTGGTCACCCGGCGGGAACAGCTTCTCCAGCTGCTGCAGGTTGGACAGCCGGGTCGAGTCCATGAAGGCCTGCGACTTGGCGGCGGCGGCGTCCTTGGTCAGGAAGGCGTTGTAGGAGCGGGTGACGGTTTCGACGTTGACGCCCTTGCCGAAGAAGCCCGAGCCGGTGAACTGGCCTTCCGGCGTGGTCAGCGTGACCTGCTGGCGCGAATAGCCCGGCGTGTTGGCATTCGCGATGTTCTGGCCGATGGTGGTCAGCGCCGCCTGGTTGGCGAACATGGCCCGCATGCCCAGGGACAAGAGCGCGGAGGTTCCCATCGCTTAGCCCTTTCTCTTCAGGCCAGGGCGCGCTGCACGCGCACCGTGGTGTTGATCACCCGAGCCAGCTTGCTGGCGTACTCGGGGTCGGTCGCATAGCCAGCCTTTTGCAGGCCCTGCGCAAAGCGCTCGGCGCCACCGTTGCCGGCCGCCGGATTGGCGCTGGCCTGCTGGGACTGGGCCACGACCTGAGCATAGCGCTGGTTGCTGCCGAGCAGCTGCCCATAGTCCTTGAACGCGGCCTCGTAGCTGTCGTAGGCGCGGAACTTTGCCACGACCTTTTGCGCCTTGCCGTCCACGTATTCGGTGGTCTGCACGTCCACTGTCTTGCCGGTCCAGTTGGCGCCGGCCTTGATGCCGAAGACATTGAAGGAATTCGTGCCGTCCTTGGCCACGATTTCGCGCTTGCCCCAGCCGGATTCGTGCGCGGCCTGGGCCAGCATGAAGCTGGCCGGAATGCCGGTGGCGCTTGATGCGGCCTTGGCGGCGCTGTCGTGCTTCTGGATGAACTGCTGCACGTGGGGCGCGATGTTCTTCTTCGAGAGCGAGGGCAGCGCGGCGGGTTTTGCGGTCTCGGCCTTGTCAGGCGTGATGCCCATCTGGCGCTGCAACTGCTTGGTGATGGCGTCCGACAAGCCGCCGGGCAGGCCGGTCATCTTGCTGGCGAACTGCGTGTCCAGCATCTCGGTGCCGAGTTGCGTGGCCGAGTTCTCCATCAGGCCCGAAGACAGGGTGGAGGCGCGCATGCTCTTCATCACCTCCTGCATGAAGAGCGCCTCGAACTGCTTGGCCGCCTCGCGCACCGACGCCTTGGGATCGCGCGCGGCCGCAGCGCGCAGCGCCTCGATCGAGCGGTTGTCGGTGTTGGTGCTGAGCGGGGAGGCAGCCATGATCAGATCACCTCGAGTTCGGCGTTGAGCGCGCCGGCACTCTTGATCGCCTGCAGGATGGCGAGCAGATCCTGCGGGGTGGCGCCGAGGGCGTTCAAGGCCTTCACGACATCGTTCAGCTTGGTGCCGGCCGGCAGCTGGATCAGCGCGCCGGGCTCCTGCTTGATCGCGATGTCGGTCTTCTCGGCCACCGTGGTCTGGCCGCTGGACAGCGGGCCCGGCTGGCTGATGATGGGTGTGGAGCTGATGGTCACCGACAGGCTGCCATGGGCCACGGCGCAGGGCGAGAGCTGCACGGCCTGGTTCATGGCGACCGAGCCGGTGCGGGCATTGATGATGACCTTGGCGGCCGGGATGGCCAGCTCCAACGGCAGGTTCTCGACGTCGGCCAGGAAGCCGACGCGGGCATTGGCGTCCATGGGCACCTTGACGCGCACCACGCGGCCATCGACCGCCTGGGCCACGCCGTCGCCCTTGGCGCGGTTGATCGCCTGGGCCACGGTGCGGGCGGTGGCGTAGTCGGCCGCGTTCAGGTCGAGCTGGATGGTGTCGCCGCTTTGCAAGGCGGTCTGCACCGCGCGTTCGACCAGAGCACCGCTCGGGATGCGGCCGGCGCTCAGGTGGTTGATCTGGACCTTGGAGCCGCCGGCCGACGCGCCAGCGCCGCCGACGATCAGGTTGCCCTGGGCAATCGCATAGACCTGGCCATCGGCACCGCGCAGCGGCGTGGTCACGAGCGTGCCGCCGCGCAGGCTCTTGGCATTGCCGATGGAGGAGACGTTGATGTCCAGCTGCTGGCCGGGCTGGGCGAACGGCGGCAGGCTGGCCGTCACCATCACGGCCGCGATGTTGCGGGGCTGCATCTGCACGCCCTGGGGCAGGATGACGCCGAACTGCTGCAGCATGGCGTTCAGGCTCTGGCCGGTGAACGGGGCCTGCGTGGTCTGGTCGCCGGTGCCGTCGAGGCCCACGATCAGGCCGTAGCCGACCAGCGGGTTGCTGCGCACGCCTTGCACGGCGGCGACTTCCTTGATGCGGGTGGCCGAGGCCTGCAGCGGCCAGCCGAGCAGGCTGACGAGCAGTGCCAGGCAGGCGGTCAGGAATCGGCGGGAGGTGGAGGCGGGGGCTTGCATGGCGGCAGCAGGTGAGGGTCCTGTCTGCCGATTCTGCAAAAACTTAAGTCGGCCAAAGATTCAAGAAGAACCTGGATAGCCAGCCTATTCCGTGGGCATCCGCCGTGGCGCCGCGGCCGCGCTGCTCGATGCGCACATTGGCGATGGAAGCGGAGGGCACGGTATTGCCCTGGGCGATGGCCCGTGGGTCGACCTGGCCGGAGAAGCGCAGCACGTCGACGTTGTGGTTCACGCCGATCTGCTTCTCGCCGGTGATCATCAGATGGCCGTTCGGCAGCACGGCCGTGACCACGGCCGTGATGGTGCCGCTGAACTCGTTGTTGTTCTGGTTCGCGCCCTTGCCGGTGGACTTGTTCGACGAGGTGGCGCCGGCCGAGGCACGGCCGAAGGAGTTGGACGCGATACCCGGCAGGGCGGTGACGCCGGCCGACAGCGCGCCGTCCTTGCTCAGCTCGCTGGTGGAGCTCTGGCTGGCCGAGACCTTCTCGACGATCTGCACGATCAGCGTGTCGCCGACCAGGCGGGCGCGGTGGTCCTCGAACAGCGGCCGGTAGTTGCCGGCCTGGTAGATCGAGCCGTTGTTGGCGCCGGCCGGTGGCAGGTTGGGCATGGCCACGACCGGCGCGTTCTGCATCTCCACATGGGGCTGGGGATAGAGCGCGCCGCAGGCGCTCAGCAGTGGTGCCGTGGCGGCAATCAGCAGCAGGCGGAACTTCATGGCGACGCTCCTTCAGATCTGGGCGAGCTTCTGCAGCATCTGGTCCGAGGTCTGCACGGCCTTGGAATTGAGCTCGTAGGCGCGCTGGGTCTGGATCATCTGCACCAGTTCCTCGACCACGTTGACGTTCGAGGTTTCGACGAAGCCCTGCTGCAGCGCGCCGATGCCGTTGGCATTGGGTGCGCCGGCGTTGGGCGTGCCGGAAGAGGCGGTCTCAGAGAACAGGTTCTGCCCGCGCGGCTCCAGGCCTGCCGGATTGATGAAGGTGGCGAGCTGGATCTGGCCCACCGTTTGCGGCGTGGCCTGGCCTGGCACCGTCACGCTGACCGTGCCGTCCTGACCGATCGAGAGGCTCAGCGCATTGGCCGGGATGGTGATGCCGGGCAGCACGGTGTTGCCATTGCTGGTGACGATCTGGCCATTGGCATCGAGCTGGAAGGCGCCGTCGCGGGTATAGGCCGTCGTGCCATCGGGCATCTGGATCTGGAAGAAGCCATTGCCCTTGACCGCCAGGTCCAGGTTGTTGCTGGTCTGCTGCAGGTTGCCCTGGCTGAAGTTGCGCGAAGTGGCGACAGGCCGCACGCCGAGGCCGACTTGCAGGCCGGTGGGCAGCTGCGTCTGCTCGGTGCTGTTCGCGCCACTCTGGCGCAGGTTCTGGTAGATCAGGTCCTCGAACACCGCGTGCGAACGCTTGAAGCCGTTGGTGGCGACGTTGGCGAGGTTGTGCGAGATGGTGTCCAGCTGGGTCTGCTGGGCCTCCATGCCGGTCTTGGCAATCCAGAGCGAGCGAATCATGGCGGGCTTTCGTTAAGTGCTGCTGCCGAGCAGCTTGGCCGACTGCTGGCCTTGGGTCTGGGCGATCTGCAGGAGCTTCATCTGCTGCTCGAACTGGCGCGAGGCCGAGATCATGGCGACCATGGTTTCGACCGGGCTGACGTTGGAGCCTTCCAGTGCGCCGTCCTGCAGCCGGGCGGCGGGGTCGGCCGGCAGGTCGCCGTCGGCAGCCCGAAAGAGCCCGTCGGTGCCGCGGGTCAGCGGGCCTTCGGAGGTGACCAGCTTCAGGCGGCCGATGGCCGTCGGTCGGCCGGTCGGGCCCTTGGCCGAGACCGTGCCGTCGCTGCCTATGGTCAGCTCGCTGTTCGGCGGCACGCTGATCGGACCACCGTCGCCCATCACCTGCAAGCCGTTGCGCTGCACCAGCAGGCCTTCGGAGTTCACGTCCAGCGCGCCGGCGCGGGTGTAGGCCTCGGTGCCATCCAGTGCCTGGACGGCGAGCCAGGCCTTGTCTTTCATGGCCACGTCGAGATTGCGGCCGGTGGGCGTGATGGCGCCGGGATCGGGGTTGTAGCCAATCGTCGTCTCGAGCGCATAGGCGCGGGTGCTGGCGCCATCGCCACGCACCGGCACGGCGCGGAAGGCGGCGAGCTCGGCGCGGAAGCCATTGGTCGAGACATTGGCCAGGTTGTTGGCCAGCACATCCTGGCGCTGCATCGAGGCCTTGGCCCCGGCCATCGACAGGTAAATCATGCGGTCCATGGCAATGCCTCTCTGCTAGTTCAGGCTCAGCGAAGGTTCACGAGTGTCTGCAGCACCGAGTCCAGCGTCTTGATCGACTGGGCATTGGCCTGGTAGACGCGCTGGGCCGTGACCATGTTGACCAGCTCGGCCGTGAGGTCGATGTTGGACTCTTCCAGCGCGCCGGGCTGCAGCACGCCGAGGTTGCCGTCGCCGGGCACGCCGACCACCGGCTCGCCCGAGGTGTTGGTGCGCGCCCAGACGTTGCCGCCTTGCGGTTGCAGCCCCTGGTTGTTGCGGAACGAGGCCAGTTCGACCTGGCCGGCCGGCTTGGATTCGCCGTTGGAATAGCGGGCCGTGACGATGCCGTTCTTCTCGACCACGATGCCGGTCAGCTGGCCCGGGGCATAGCCGTTCTGCGTCAGGTCGGTGACGCCGAAGCTGGCGCCGTTCTCGGTGGCGCCGGTGATGTCGAACTCCACGCCGGTCAGCGTCGGGCTCGGGGCCAGCGGGTCGTCATAGGGGATGGGCAGGGTGGCAGCGCCGGCGGCATTGGTGCCGGCCGGGATGCGCAGGTCCAGCTTGATGCCCGGGCCCGGCACGACCGGCACGCCGCCGGTCGGCGCGAACTTGATCTGCGTGTACGGCGTGGTCGGATTGCCGTTGGTATCCAGCGCAATGGCGGCGCCGGCCGAGTCCAGCTGAACCGGCGTGCCATTGGCCGTGATGTAGAGGTTCCAGACGTCGTAGCCGGTGCCCGCCTCGGGGTTGTTGGCCTTCTGGAAGTACATGGTCACCGCCACCGGCTGGCCCTTGGCGTCATAGGCCGTCATCGAGGTGGCGTTGTTGTAGCTGCTCGGGTCGTTCAGCGTGATGCCGAGGGTGTCGACCTTGGAGGTGGGATCGGCCGGGTCCGACAGCACATAGGGCGCCGTGGCCTTGGCCCGCGAGTCCAGGTTGAACTCCATCGAGATGTTCGAGGTCGGCTTGGGCTCGATGCCTTTGGTCGGCAGCGACAGCGGCTGCGCGAGGCCCGGCTGGATCTTGCCGTTGCCGTCGGCCGGATAGCCGAGCAGCTTCAGGTTGCCGTTGTTGACGATGTTGCCTTCGCGGTCGACCTTGAACTGGCCGTTGCGGCTGTAGACCGTGGGGCTCTTGCCGTCGCTCAGCTGGAAGAAGCCGCCGCCGTTGATGGCCAGGTCCATCGAGCTTTCGGTGATGGTGATATTGCCCTGCGTGAACTGCTGGGCCACGGCCGCCAGCTGCGTGCCGATACCGATGTTGCTGGCGCCGCCGCCGCTCAAGGAGGCGGCATAGAGGTCGGCGAACTCCACGCGCGAGGACTTGGCGCCAAAGGTGTTGGCATTGGCGATGTTGTTGCCGATCACCTCGAGGTTCTTGCTCGAGGCGTTCAGTCCGGAGAGACCTTGCTGGAAGCCCATGGTGTGTGGTCCTTGCTGGAGGGAGGGGGGAGGCGCGTGTTCCGATCGATCAGTCGATCGTCACGAGCTTGCTGTAGTCCACGCTGCCGAGGTTGGCCAGCTCCAGCGTCGCCTTGGAGCCGCTGATGTTGATGGCCTCGACCTTGTCGCGCGAGTAGGTGGTGCTGGCGACCACGGCGCTGCCGCTGGTGGCCGTGATGCGGAAGTTCAGGCTGGCGTTGCCACCGGCCTTGGACATCGGCCATTCGAAGGTCTGCAGGCCCTTGCTCTGCGCGCCGAGTTCCACGGTGTCGATCACAGCACCGGCCGGGCTCAGCACCTCGAGCTTGACGCGGTCAGCCGCGCCGTCGAGCTGGTAGGCGCCGGTGGCTTGCTCGGTACCGAACTGCAGGCGGTTGCCGGCGATGGTCACGTCGTGGCCGATCAGCGAGGCGCTTTGCAGCGCCTGCGTCTGGGCGAACTGGCTGGACAGGTTCTTGATGCTGGTGTCCAGCGTGCTGATGCCCGACACCGTCTGGATCTGCGCCATCTGGCTCGTCACCTGGGCGTTGTCCATCGGGTTCATCGGGTCCTGGTTCTGCATCTGCGCAACCAGCAGCTTCAGGAAGCGGTCCTGCGTGTCCTGGGCGTTCTTGCTGGCAGCGGCGGTGCCGTTGCCAGTGGTGTTGACGACAGAGCCGACGTCCATGGCTTACTCCTCAGCTCTGGCCGAGCTGCAAGGTCTTGAGCAGCAGGTTCTTGGCCGTGCTCATGACTTCGATGTTGTTCTGGTAGGAACGCGAGGCCGAGATCATGTTGACCATCTCTTCCACCGTGTTCACGTTGCTGTAGGTCACATAGCCCTCGGCGTCGGCTTGCGGATGCTTGGGGTCGTGCACGCGGCGGCCGGGCGTCTGGTCCTCGGTGATGTTGGCCACCTTGACGCCGGCGGCACCGGGGTCGTTGTTCAGAAGCAGGGTCTGGAACACCGTCTGGCGTGCCTTGTAGGCCTGGCCATCGGGGCCGGCCACGGTGTCGGCATTGGCCAGGTTGCTGGCCACGGTGTTGAGCCGCTGGCTTTGCGCGCTGACCGCGCTGCCGGAGACGCTGAAGATCTGGAACATCGACATGGCCGTCTCCTAATCAGGATGCGTTGTGCGACTTCATCGCGTCCAGCGCGGTGCGCACGCTGCCGTTGATGAAGCGCAGCGTGGCTTCGTACTTCACCGAGTTGTCGGCGAAATTGGCGCGCTCGCGGTCCATGTCCACCGTGTTGCTGTCCAGGTTGGTCTGGGCCGGCAGCGAGTACTGCTGCTGCAGCTCGTGGCGGGCGCTGAACAGCGGCTTGAACGGGGCCGCAGAGCCACCGGTGGTCTGCTGGGCGGCCGTGGCCTCCTTCAGCGCGCGAGCGAAATCGAAGTCCCGGGCCTGGTAGCCGGGCGTGTCGGCATTGGCGATGTTGCTGGCCAGCAGGCGCTGGCGCTCCGACCGCAAGGCCAGGGCCTCGGTCTGGAAATTCAGCATGTCGGTCAGTCGGTTCAGCATGGCAGGCCCCATCGGGTTTGCTCGCGCCGCACTGGCGCTTGGTCAGATTGTGTTGGGCCGACTCCAAAACTTGAGGCGGAAAAGAGCTTGGATTGCTGCGCATTTCCCGTCCTGTGGGCAGGCGGCGGCGATCTAAAGTCCGGGCCATGTTTCAAAATGCCTTGCTCCGTCTGGCCTGCGCGCTGCTGCTGATCGCAGCGGCGCCCGCCATGGCTGAGCCGGGCTTGGATGCCGCCTTGCTCAAGCGGCTGCAGCAGCTGGCCGAGACGGCAGCCCGTGCCGCCGCGCCGCCGCAGGCGAGGGTGGAGGTGCAGCTCGGGCAGCTGAATCCCAGCCTCAAGCTGGCGCCGTGCGAGCAGGTCGAGCCTTATATGCCCAATGGCCATTCGGCCTGGGGCCGCAGCCGCATCGGCCTGCGTTGCCTCAAGGGCGCGCGCTGGAATGTCAGCCTGCCCATGCAGGTGCAGGTGTTCGCCAAGGTGCTCGTCACGAGCACGCCGCTGCCGGCGGGCACCGTCATCGCTCAAGATCAACTGCAGACGGCCGAAGTTGATATCGCAGCCCCGGGGGGCGCAGTGTTCACCGATGCCGCTCAACTGGCGGGTCGTACGCTGGCCAAGCCTCTGGCCGCCGGTGAGGCGCCGCGCAGCACCTACCTGAAGTCCCGCCAGTGGTTTGCTGCCGGTGAGACTGTGAAGGTGGTGGCCCTGGGCAGCGGCTACGCCGTCAGCGGCGAAGGCCAGGCGCTGCAGGCCGGCACCGAAGGCCAGGAGGTGCGTGTTCGCTTTGAGAACGGCCGCATCGTCACGGGTCGGCCGGTTGGTGAACGCCGGGTAGAGGTGTTGTTGTGATGCGATGCCAAGCAGCCGGGGCCGGTGAAATCCTGCCCATTTCCCCCCTTGTTCCGCGCCGAAAGGCCTCAAGTCCTGTCAGAGTCTGTCGATACAGCGTTGAACCGACGTGCTCGAGCCGCGGCCCGAGCCATGGAGATGACTATGAAAATCGCTAACAGCCCTGACAGCAAGCTGCCCCAGACTGGGGTGGAGAAGGCCGTGGAAGCCCCGCGTCCGGCCAAGGCAGACGCCAGCAAGAAGACGCCCGAGGCCAGCGCCAAGGTCGAGTTGTCCAACGCCGCGTCGGCCCTCAGCTCCGGGGAAGTCGACGACGGCAGCTTCGACGCCGCCAAGGTCCAGCGCATCTCGCAAGCCATTGCCGAGGGCAAGTTCACGATCAACGCCCGGGCGATTGCCGACAAGCTGATCTCGAACGCGGAAGAACTGGTCAGCCGCAACCAGGCTTCGCACTGAACTCGCGCTGAGTGCAAGACGCAGCCCTGGCGCCCACCCAACCGCAACAGTTTTCCAAGACGACAGACATGGAACAGGCCGGAACCGCAATGCAGCAAGCCATGCCCGCCGCCGGCCTGGTGCCCGCCCTGCCGGTGGTGGAGCTGGAAGGCCCGCTGGTCGAGGTCGAGGCCTGCCTGAGTGCCCTCGGTGAGGCCTTGCTTCGCCGCGATGGCGCCGCCGTCGAGCAACATGCCGGCCGCCTACAGCAGGTGCTGCAAGCCGCCATCGCCAGCTTTGGCGAAGCTGCCCGTGCCGGTGGCGTGCCACCGCAGCTGCGCAACCGCCTGGTCACCGCCGGTGGCCGCGTGGCCGCCCAGCGCGAAACCCTGGCCCGGGCCACAGCGGCGCTGGACCGCGCGATGGATGTGCTGATGCCGGCCGAGCCGACCGGCCTCTACGGCGCCAGCGGCAAGGCCGAGCGCCGCGCTTGGGGCGGTAGTTTCCAGGCCTGAGCCTTCTCAGGTTCCGCAGACCAAGCCACCTTATGAGGTGGCTTTCTTACGTACGCAGTCCAGGTATTGATGCCCGTCCGGCGGCAGGCCGCTACGCTGCGAGGCCCAGATCATCTCGCCGAGGCAGTCCATGGCCGCATGCTGGGCCTCGTGCAGGGAGTTGCGCCGGGCCGCCAGCAGTTCGACCGCCTGGCGGATGCCGGTGGGCTGGTCGATGGAGACCTGCTCGGTGATGGTCAGGTGCATCGACAGGTGCAGGAAGGGGTTGGTCTTGCCTTCCTCCACCGTGTAGACGGTGTTGACGGCCAGTTCCTCGTCGGCCAGCAGGTCGAAATACTCGGGATGCTCCTCGATCCAGCGGGCAGCCAGGGCTTCCATGGGGATCAGGGGCTGCTTGTCGCGCAGCTTGCGGTAGGTGGCGCAGAAGAAGCGGCGCACCTCGATTTGGGAGGGGGCGAACATGGGGCGATTGTCCTTCAGCCGCTCAATCGTCCGCGCCCTGGCCCCAGCCATGGGGCTGCTTTCGCTGCTGCTGGCGTTGCTCGCGCTCCTTGGCGAACAGCTCCTCCAGCTGCTGGCGGCCCTGCTTGGCGGCGGCGATCAGGGCGGCCTCGTCCTTGTGCAACGGCCAGGTCTCTTCGAGCTGGGCCACATTGCGCTGGCGGAAACGCCAGGCCTTGTGCCGGGCGGCATGGGGCTCGAGGCCCATCAGCTCCAGCACCGAACGGCCGCTCATCAGGGCCGAGTCGAAGGTCTCGCGCTCGATCAGGGTGACGCCCAGGGCCCGCAGCTTGTAGAAATGCCGCACGTTTCGGGCTCGCGCCACCACCTGCAGCTGTGGGAAATGCTCCTTGGCCAGCGTGGCGATGGCCAGGCTCTGCTCCATGTCATCCACCGCCAGCACCAGCACGCGGGCCTCCGCCGCACCGGCGGTGCGCAGCAGGTCCAGCCGCGAGGCATCGCCAAAGAACACCCGCCAGCCGAAGCGGCGCAGGCTCTCGACCGCCTCGGCATCGTGGTCCAGCACGGTCGCCTCGAAGCCGTTGGCATAGAGCAGGCGGCCGATGATCTGGCCCCAGCGGCCGAAGCCGGCAATGATGATGGGCGCCTGCTGCTGCTCGTCCATGGCCGCGCCTTGCGGCACATGCTTGCGCGCGAGGCGTGGCGCCAGCAACCGCTCGGCGCCCTGCAGCAGGGCCGGTGTGCAGGCGAGCGACAGGGCCACCGCCGCAATCAGCGCCGAAGCCTGGGTGCTGGTCAGGAGCCCGGTCTGCTGGCCGAGCTGGAACACCACGAAGCCGAACTCGCCGCCCTGGGCCAGCAGCAGTACGAACAGCGGTCGCTCCATCACCGGGATCTTCATCGCCTTGGACATCAGCGTCAGCACCGTGCCCTTGGCCACGAGGAGGATCAGGAGCAGGCCCAGCACCTCCAGCGGTTTGTGGCGCAGCACCTGCAAGTCCAAGCCCATCCCCACGGCCATGAAGAACAGGCCGAGCAGCAGGCCCTTGAAGGGCTCGAGGTCGGTTTCCAGCTCACGCCGGTAGGCGCTCTCGGCCAGCAGCACGCCGGCCAGGAAGGCGCCGAGCGCCATCGACAGGCCCACGGCCTGCATCAGCGCTGCGGTGCCCAGCACCAGCAGCAGCGCGGCGGCTGTAAAGATCTCTGGAATGTCGCTGCGGGCGATCCAGCGCAGGGCCGGGCGCAAGGCGAGGCGGCCGCCGAGGATGATGGTCAAGACAGCGGCGACGGCCTTCAGCGCCTGCCAGCTGCCTTCCTCCTCGGCATTGGCGCCGCTGAGCGCCAGGATGGGGATCAGGGCCAGCACCGGGATGGCGGCAATGTCCTGCAAGAGCGCCACGCTCAGCACGCTCTGGCCGGCCGTGGTCTTGCCCACGTTCCGCTCGGCCAGCACGGCCAGGGCCACGGCGGTGGACGACATGGCGAGCCCGAGGCTCGCGCCCAGCGCCAGCCGCCAGGGCGCGCCCAGCAGCAGGGCAATGCCCATCAAGGCGGCCGTACAGCCCAGCAATTGCAGCGTGCCCCAACCGAAGATCGGCCGGCGCATCGCCCACAGGCGCTTGGGCTCCAGTTCCAGGCCGACCAGGAACATCATCAAGACCACGCCGAACTCGGCAAACTCCAGCACCGTGGCGGGCTTGCTCACCAGGCTCAGCGCCGAGGGGCCCAGCAGCACGCCGGCGATCAGGTAGCCGAGGATGCTGCCAAGCCTCAGCCAGCGCGCCAGCGGCACGATGAGCACGGCCGCCGCCAGGAACACCAGCGGCAGGCGCAGCCATTGGGCGTCATGCTCCATCGCCGCCTCCTTCCGATGCCGTTGTCGGCAGGCTCCAGCAGGCCAGGTTGTCTTCGCTGCCCTCGGGGCTGGGCACCCAGTCGGGGTAGTCCAGCAATTGCTGCACGAAGGAGAGCGCCTGCTGATGCAGGGCCTCGTCGCTGATCTCGTGGGCGCTGTAGATCAAGGTGGGCGGCAGCGTCTGCATGCCACAAAGCCGGGCGATCTGGGCTTGGGGCAGCAGGAAGTCCAGCAGGGCATGGCCGTTGTAGCCGCCGCTGGCGAAGGACTCCGGAGAGCCACCGGCCGAGCACACCAGCCAGACCTGCTTGCCACG
Source organism: Pelomonas sp. V22 (assembly GCF_030014915.1). Lineage (GTDB taxonomy): Bacteria > Pseudomonadota > Gammaproteobacteria > Burkholderiales > Burkholderiaceae_C > JAUASW01. The sequence goes on along the minus strand of NZ_JAGIXS010000002.1, from coordinate 554,270 downwards.
CAGCGCCCGTTCGCCGGCGCCATAGGCCCAGCCGTGGCTGAACACCTCGTCCACCCACAGCTTCATCAGCGCCGGCATCCCGTACCAGTGCAGTGGATGCAGCCAGACGATCAGCGAGGCCTGGCTGAGCGCCCGCTGCTCGGCGGCGACGTCGATGGCGTAGTCGGGGTAGAGCCGGTAGAGGTCGCGCACTTCGAGGCGCGAGGGGGCGATGGTGGCCCGCTCCACGGCCGCCAGCAGCGCACGGCTGACGCGCGAAGCCTGCAGGTCGGGATGGGCTGCGATGAGGAGGATCTCGGCCATGGGCTGCGAGTATCCCCGTAAAGGCAGGCCGCCCACCCGGGCTAACATCGCCGCCACGCCTTTCAGCGAGGAGCGAGCATGCCCGTGATCCTGATCGCCAATCCCAAGGGTGGCGTTGGCAAGAGCACCATCGCCAGCAACGTGGCTGGTTACCTGGCTAGGCAGGGCCATGCGGTGATGCTCGGCGACGTGGACCGACAGCAGAGCAGCCGCCGCTGGCTTTCGGTGCGGCCGCCGCAACTGCCGCCCATCCAGGGCTGGGGCATGGTGGACGAGCACCTGGCCAAGCCGCCCAAGGGCGTGAGCCATGTGGTGCTCGACACCCCGGCCGGCCTGCATGGCAAGCCGCTGGAGGACCTGGTCAAGATCGCTGACAAGCTCTTGATCCCGCTGCAGCCCAGCCTGTTTGACATCCAGGCGACATACGACTTCGTCGCCGAGCTGCATGATCTGCGCAAGAAGCGCCACGGCGCTGGCCCGAAGCTCGCCGTGGTGGGCATGCGGGCCAAGGAGGGCACGCTGTCGGTCGAGCAGCTGCAGCAGTTCCTGCACACCCTGGAGGTGCCGGTGCTGGGCCTGCTGCGCGACACGCAGAACTATGTGCAACTGGCGGCCCGTGGCGCCAGCCTCTGGGACGTGGCGCAGAGCCGGGTCGAGCGCGACCTGGTGCAGTGGCAGCCGCTGTGTGCCTGGCTGGATTCCTGACGATGCAATGCAGAGATTCGAGACGCTGGCCGAACTGGCCAGCCACGTGGGCGAGGAAATCGGCCTCAGCCCCTGGGTGGAGATAACCCAGGCGCGCATCCAGCAGTTTGCCGACGCGACCGACGACCAGCAGTGGATACACACGGACCCGGCCCGCGCTGCGGCCGGCCCCTTCGGCAGCACCATCGCCCATGGTTTCCTGACCCTGTCGATGCTCTCGTGCTTCTTCGACCAGGGCTTCGAGATCGCCGACAGCCAGATGGGCCTCAACTACGGCCTGAACAAGGTGCGCTTTCCGGCGCCGGTGCCGGTGGGCAGCCGGCTGCGTGCACGTTTCAAGCTGCTCAGTTACGAGCCCATCGCCGGCGGCGCACAACTGGCGGTGGAAGTGACGGTCGAACGAGAGGGCGGTGACAAACCCGTTTGTGTCGCGGAATCGCTGACGAGGCGTTACACCTGAGTATGATCCCGGCTTCTGGTGACAAGAACTGAGAAGCAAGGGAACCCAGGCATGCGCGTGCTGCTGATCGATGACCATCCGCTGATCCTTTCGGCGCTGCAGCTCGTGATCGAAGGCCTGAGCGACAACGTCACGGTCCTCGGCCTGGACAGCGCAGCCGCCGCGCGCGATGCGCTGAAGGCCGATGACGCCTTTGACCTCGTGATGCTGGACCTGCAGCTGGCCGATGCCGATGGCTTCGAGGTGCTGGAGGAATTCCGCGCCGGCTATCCGGCCCTGCCGGTGGTGGTGATCTCGGCTTCGGACCGCGCCAGCGACGTCATCCGCGCCATCGATCTCGGCGCCATGGGCTTCGTGCCCAAGCGCATCAGCACCGACATGCTGTCCAGCGCGCTGAAGCTGGTGATGTCGGGCGGCATCTATGTGCCGCCCATGGCCATGAGCGGCGCCGAGGCGCCGGTCAAGGTCGAGCAGGCGCCGCCGCGTCAGGAACCGGCCGCCTTCCAGCCGCCGGCCAGCCTCGATGGCCTCGGCCTCACGCCGCGCCAGACCGATGTGCTGGCCCTGTTGCTGCAGGGCCTGCCCAACAAGCTGATTGCCCGCGAGCTGGGCGTTTCGGTCGACACGGTCAAGGACCATGTGGCCGCGGTGCTCAAGGCCCTCGGCGTCAACTCACGCACCCAGGCCGTGCTGGCCGTCAGCCAGATGGCCCAGCGCCAGCCGGCCAGCAGCTTCTCGGCCTGGCGGCACAGCGAGGCCTGAAAGGCCGGCTCAGCCCTTGCGCTCGTAGGGCGCCGGCCCTTGTGCGCGGCCTCAGAAGCTGCGGCGCAGCCCGATCTCCAGCTTCTCCTGCTGGATGCGGCCGAATTTGGTATTGGACTTGCCCAGGTATTCGAATTCCAGCGGCACCGACCAGTGCGAGCCGAGCTTCAGCTCGACACCGAAGCCAAACATGGGCTTGACGAAGCTGGCGTGTTCGGACTGCCCTAGGGTGTCGGAATAGCTGAAGCGGTTGTAGGCCATGCCGAGCTTGCCGAAGAACGTGAAGCTGTCGTTCAGCTCCCAGCTGTGCCTTGCAGCCAGCGTCAGGGCCTGGACCGAGATCTTGCCCTTGTCCTTGGAGCCGGCGCTGGGGTCCTTGAAATGAAAGCTGCCGAAGGCGCCGTAGCCGAGTTCGGCGGCCCAGCCGTCCACCAGCTTCAGGCCGCTGTAGATCTTCAGCGAGGTCGGGTTGTTGGCGTTGTTGATGGTGGTCGAGTTGCCGAGCCGCAGGCTGAACTCGCCGGGCGTGGTCAGCGAGATGCCGGCATAGGTCTTGTTGTCTTCGGCCCGGGCGATGGTGCTGGCGAGCAGTGCCAGGATCAGGGCGGCGGAGAGGGCGAGCGTCTGCTTCTTCAAGGGAGTCTTCCAAAGTGCTGTCGGGATTGACCCCGGCGATTTTTGGAAGGCAATGCCCAAGAATTGCCCAAGATCCGGGGCGCTAGCGGCGGCCCGGCAACCGCAGGCTGACGCGCAGGCCGCGCTGGCCGAGGCCCTCGGCCAGCCGTAGCTCGCCGCCGAGGTGCTGGGCCGCCTGGCGCACGATGGCGAGGCCGAGGCCCGTGCCGGGCTGATCGTGGCCTTTGCCGCGCCAGAAGCGCTCGAACACCTGCTCGCGATCCGCTTCGGGAATGCCGGGCCCATCGTCGGCCACGCTGAGCTGCAGGCCGGTTTCATCCTGGCGCAGCAAGACCTCGATGCGGCCGCCGCGCGGCACATAGCGCAAGGCGTTGTCGACCAGGTTCTGTAGCACCGACTGGAAGGCCAGGCGGTCCAGGTTCAGCTCCAGATGTTCAGGCGCCTCCAGGCCAAGGGCCAGGCCGCTCTCGCGGGCCATGCCGGCTTGCTGGGCCAGCAGCTGGGTGCACAGTGCTGCGGCATCGAAGGGTTCCGGCGCGCGGGCGGCCGCCTGGTCCAGTGACGCCATGGACAGCAATTGCTCGGACAGATGGGCGCTGCGCGAGATCGCGTGCAGCAGGGCTTCGGAGGCTTGGGCCCGTGAGGGTGCGTCGGGCGCCTGCAGCAGGGCATGGGCCTGTGCGGCGACGACGGCCAGCGGCGTGCGCAGCTCGTGAGCGGCGTCGTGCACGAAGGCCTGCTCGCGCTGCAGCCGTTCACGCAGGCGGAGCAACAGGGTGTCGAAGGCGTTGCCCAGCGGTTGCAGCTCGGCGTAGCGCAGGTCCAGCTTCAGGGGCTCAAGCTGCCGGTTGAGGTCCAGGCCTTCGACCTTCTGCGTCAGGCGCCGCAAGGGCCTGAGCCCGCTGCGCACGGCCAGCCACAGCGGCAGCAGCATCAGCGGGAAGGCCAGCAGCAATTGCTTGCCCAGCTCCCAGCTCGCAAAGCCCAGCAGGCGGGTGCTGGGCAGCGTGGGCTCGGCGATGCGCAGCGACCAGCGCGCGCCATCGTGGCGGTAGGTCCAGTACTGCCGCCCGCCGAGTGTCTGCTCGCCGAGCCCGGGCTTGGCGATGGCTTCACCAGGCGCCGAGGCGTAGAGCAGCGAAGCCTTGTTGTCATAGAGCTGGACGATCAGATCGCCTGGCGAAAGGCCATGTCGTAGGCGCTGCTCATTGACCCGGCGGGTCTGGCCGGCCATCAGCTTGGCCGCCTGTACCGGGTCGTCGAGTTCGTCCAGGCCGGCGATCCAGTTCAGCCCCAGTTCTTGCACGCCAGCGTGCAGGTCCTTTTGAAGATCCAGCTGGTCCTGCACCAGGACCAGGGCTGCCAGCAGGAGGATGGCCGTCAGCAGGGCCGTCACCAGGCGCTGCGACAGCGTGGGTCGCAACCAGCGCCGGATCACGAGCATTCCAGCCAGTAGCCAACACCGCGCAGGGTGACGATGCGCTCGGGCCCGATCTTGCGGCGCAGATTGGCGATGTGCACCTCCAGCGCGCCGAGCTCCATGGGCTCACCGAGCGGCTCCATGCGCTGGGCCAGCGCATGCTTGGCCACCACGCCGCCGCGCTCGCGGGCCAGTTCCAGCAGCAGCTGGTACTCGCGGGGCGACAGCGCCAGCTCCCTGCCATCGCGGCGCACGACGCGCCGCCGGGGCTCGATGCTCAAGGGGCCGAGCTGCCATTCGTCACTGGCTTGCTGGGCACTGCGCCGCAGCACCGATCGCAGCCGTGCAATCAGCTCCGGCATGTCGAAGGGCTTGACCACGTAGTCGTCAGCGCCGCCGTCGAAGCCGGCCAGCCGCGCGCCGAGGCTGGCTCGCGCAGTGATCACGATCACCGGCAGGCTGCTGCCCTGGCGGCGCCAGCGCGTCAGCAGTTCGTGGCCGTCGCCATCGGGCAGGTTCTGGTCGAGCAGCACGGCGTCGTGCGAGCCTTCATCGAGGCGCAGCGGCGCGTCGCAGAGCCGGCGCAGCCATTCGCTGCTGTGGCCTTCGGCCCGCAGGGCGGCTTGCAGGGCGTTGCCGAGGTCGAGGTCGTCCTCGATCAGGAGAATGTGCATCGACCAGGGAGGGTCAGTTCGGTGTGTAGGCCAGGCGCACGTAGATCGGCGCAAAGGCCTCGGCCTGCGTGACTTCGAGCAGGCGTTCGCGGGCCAGTTCCAACATGGCGATGAAGGTCACGACCAGCACCTGCGGGCCGCGCGTCGGGTCAAACAGCACCTCGAACTCGACGAAGCGCTGGCCCTGCAACCGCCGCAGCACGATGCTCATGTGCTCGCGCACCGAGAGCTCCTCGCGGCTGATCTTGTGATGCTGATTCAGCTTGGCGCGCTTGAGCAGCTCGGCCCAGGCCTGGCGCAGGTCGACCACGTCCACGTCGGGGAAGCGCGGCTGCAGCGACTGTTCGATGTGGACCTGGGCGCGCAGGAAGTCGCGGCCCAGCACCGGCAGGGCATCGAGCCGCGCGGCGGCCAGCTTGATGCGTTCGTACTCGAGCAGTCGGCGTACCAGCTCGGCGCGCGGGTCTTCGGGCTCGGCGCCGTCGTCGGTCTTGCGCGGTGGCAAGAGCATGCGCGACTTGATCTCGATCAGCATCGCTGCCATCAAGAGGTATTCGCTCGCCAGCTCCAGGTTGGTCTTGCGCAGCTGGTCGACGTAGCTCAGGTACTGACGCGTGACGTCGGCCAGCGGGATGTCGAGGATGTTGAAGTTCTGCTTGCGGATCAGGTACAGCAGCAGGTCCAGCGGGCCTTCGAAGGCCTCCAGGAAGACCTCTAGCGCATCCGGCGGGATGTAGAGGTCCTGCGGCATGGCGAACAGCGGTTCGCCATAGAGCCGCGCCACGGCGACGTTATCGACCGCCGCGGGCAGGGCGGCGGTGGCGGCCTCGGGCGCATCGGCCAGGGCCGCCGCGATGTCCGGCACCTCGCTCATGCGGCGAGTCAGTCGTTCTTGGTCTGGTAGACGTAGGCTTGCTGGGCCACGCGGGCGGCGCGGAAGTCGGCTTGCGCGCTGCGGTCCACCGCCTTGTCCCACAGCAGGGCGCGGCCGGCGCGTTGCTCGGCTTCCAGCGTGGGCTTCTTGGCCTTCAGCTCATCGATGAACTGGGTGACTTCGGACTTGTAGGGCTTCCAGAACAGCGGCATGGTGGCTCGTCGGTGATCGATGCGGGAGGGCTGGATTTTAGCCGTCTCTGGCGGCCCGCCAGTCGTCCAGCGTGCCGAAAAGGCCGGCCTTGCCCAATTGTTCGGCCAGGCCGCCGCGCTGCACCAGGCTGGCGGGCTGGTCCGCGAGGCCGCACAGCACCAGACTCCGGCCCTGGCGGGCGAGATCCCGGTGCAGCTGGGTCAGCGCATCGAGACCGGAGGTGTCGAGGGCAAACAGCTGCCGGGCGTCAAGCACCAGCTCACGGCAGTCGCTCGGCAAGCCGTCCGACAGGCGCTCCAGCTTGCCCACCGCGCCGAAGAACAGCGCGCCGCGCAGGCTCAGCACCTGGCTGCCCGGCGGGCTGTCACTTTGCAGCTCGGTGCGGAACAGGCTGCTCATGCGGTAGATGAAGAACAAGCAGGCCAGCACCAGGCCCACCTCGACCGCCACGGTCAGGTCGAACACCACGGTCAGCACAAACGTGCCCACGAGGATGGTGCGGTACTGCGGGCTGAAGCGCCGCAGCCGTGCGAACTCATGCCATTCGCCCATGTTCCAGGCCACCATCAGCAGGACGCCGGCCAGCGCCGCCAGCGGGATGTGGGCGGCCAGCGGCGCGGCCACCAGCACGATCAGCAGCAGGGCGGCCGCATGCACCATGCCGGCCACCGGGCTTGTGCCGCCGGCGCGGATGTTGGTGACGGTGCGGGCGATGGTGCCGGTGGCCGGAATGCCGCCGAACAGCGGTGCCACCAGGTTGGCGATGCCTTGCGCCATCAGCTCCTGGTTGGGGTCGTGACGCGCTTGATCGCTCATGCCGTCGGCGACGCGGGCGCAGAGCAGCGATTCGATGGCGCCGAGCAGGGCAATGGTCAGCGTGGGCATGACCAGGCCTTGCGCGCCTTGCCAGCTGAGTGCCGGCCAGGCCAGCGGCGGCAGGCTGCGCGGCAGGGCACCGAAGCGGCTGCCAATGGTGTCCACCGGCAGGCTGAAGGCATAGGCCGCCAGGCCGGCCAGCAGCAAGGCCACCAGGGTGCCGGGCAGGTGAGCGACCAGGCGCAGGCTCTTGGCCCGCCAGCCCTGTGCGTTCACCGGCATGGCATAGCTCTTGGGCCACAGCGCGACCAGGGCTGCCGCGCCGAGGCCGAGCGCGAGCGCCTGGGGCTTGAAGCTGGCCGCATGGGAGGAAAGCAACTGCAACTGGCCGAAGAAGTCGGCCGGCATCTCGTGGATCTGCAGGCCCAGCAGGTCTCTCAGCTGGGCGAAACCGATCAGCACCGCGATGCCGTTGGTGAAGCCGATGACGATGCTGACCGGGATGTAGCGCACCAGGGCGCCGAGCCGCAGTGCGCCCAGCAGCATCAGCAGCAGGCCGGCCAGCATGGTGGCGATCAGCAGGTTGGCCAGGCCATAGCGCTGCACGATGCCGTAGACGATGACGATGAAGGCACCGGCCGGCCCGCCGATCTGCACGCTGGAGCCGCCCAAGAGCGAGATCAGGAAGCCGGCCACGATGGCCGTGACCAGGCCTTGTTCGGGCTTGACCCCGGAGCCGATGGCAAAGGCCAGGGCCAGCGGCAGGGCGACGATGCCGACCGTCAGCCCGGCACCGAGGTCATGGATGAAGCGCTCGCGCGAATAGCTGCGCAGCAGGTCCAGCGAGCGCGGTCTGAATCGGTGCAGGGTAGGCATCAAGGCCGATTGTGGGCAGGGCGCCCGTCATCGGCTTGATGCCGATCAACTCAGCGGATGCGCATGCCCGGCTCGGCGCCGGGGAAGGGTTCCAGCACGAAGATGCCGGGCTTGGCTTTCTCGTCCCCGTGGCTGGCGGCCAGCACCATGCCTTCGCTGATGCCGAACTTCATCTTGCGCGGCGCGAGGTTGGCCACCATCACGGTGAGCTTGCCTTCCAGGTCTTCGGGCTTGTAGGCGCTCTTGATGCCGGAGAACACGTTGCGCAGGCGGCCTTCGCCGGCGTCCAGCGTCAGGCGCAGCAGCTTGTCCGAGCCTTCGACATGTTCGGCCTTGACGATCTTGGCCACGCGCAGATCGACCTTGCTGAAGTCGTCGATCTTGATCTCGTCGGCCAGGTCTTCGCCGCCGGGCACCACCTTGGGCGCGGCCGGCGGCTCGAACAGGGCTTCCAGCAGCTTGGGGTCGACGCGCTGCATCAGGTGCTCGTAGGTGCCGATCTGGTGTGCGCCCAGCGAGCGTGCGGCGTCGGCGAACTGCATGGGTTCGACCTTCAGGAAGGCCTCGACCTTGGTCGCCAGGGCCGGCAGCACCGGCTTCAGGTAGATGGTGAGCAGGCGGAAGGCCTCGATGCAGACGCTGCAGACGTCGTGCAGCACCGCGTCCTTGCCTTCCTGCTTGGCCAGTTCCCAAGGCTTGTTCTGGTCCACGTACTCGTTGACGCGGTCGGCCAGCAGCATGATCTCGCGCAGGGCCTTGCCGAATTCACGCTCTTCGTACAGCTCGGTGATCACGGGGGCGTGGGCACGCAGGCCGTCAAGCAGCGTACGGCCTTCAACGCCGAGGTCGGCACTCAAGTGACCGCCAAAGCGCTTGCTCAGGAAGCCGGCCGCGCGCGAGGCGATGTTGATGTACTTGCCGACCAGGTCGGAATTGACGCGGGCGACGAAGTCCTCGGGGTTGAAGTCGAGGTCCTCGACCTTGGCGTTCAGCTTGGCGGCGATGTAGTAGCGCAGCGCCTCGGCGTTGAGGCCGAGGTTCAGGTACTTCAGCGGATCAAGGCCGGTACCACGGCTCTTGCTCATCTTCTCGCCGCCGTTGACGGTCATGAAGCCGTGCACGAAGACGTTGTTCGGCGTCTTGCGGCCGCTGAAGTGCAGCATGGCCGGCCAGAACAGCGTGTGGAAGTAGGTGATGTCCTTGCCGATGAAGTGGATCTGCTCCACCGTCGGGTCGGCCATGAAGGACTCGTAGTCGGCGCCGATCTTCCCGAAGTAGTTCTTCAAGGAGGCCAGGTAGCCGATGGGCGCATCGAGCCAGACGTAGAAGTACTTGCCCGGTGCATCCGGGATCTCGATGCCGAAGTAGGGCGCGTCGCGGCTGATGTCCCAGTCACCGAGGCCGCCATTGCCTTCCTCGTCCTTGGTGAACCATTCCTTGATCTTGTTCAGCACCTCGCTCTGCAGGCGGTTCGGCGTCTGCGTCCATTCTTCGAGGAAGGCCACGCAGCGCGGGTCCGAGAGTTTGAAGAAATAGTGCTCCGAGCTCTTCATCACCGGCGTGGCGCCGGTCAGCACCGAGAACGGGTTCTTCAGCTCGGTGGGCGTGTAGACCGCGCCGCAGACTTCGCAGGAGTCGCCGTACTGGTCCTTGGCGCCGCACTTGGGGCATTCGCCCTTGATGAAGCGGTCGGGCAGGAACATGGCCTTCTGCGGGTCGAAGAACTGCTCGATGGTCTTCACCTCGATCAGCTCGTTCTTGCGCAGCGCGCGGTAGACCTCCTGCGAGAGCTCATGGTTCTCGGCGCCGTCGGTCGAATGCCAGTTGTCGAAGGCGATGTGGAAACCGTCGAGGTAGGTCTTGCGGCCGGCTGCGATGTTGGCCACGAACTGCTGCGGCGTGATGCCGGCCTTCTCGGCCGCGATCATGATGGGCGCGCCATGGGCATCGTCAGCACAGACGAAATGCACCTGCTGGCCCTGCATGCGCTGGAAGCGCACCCAGATGTCCGCCTGGGTGTACTCCATGATGTGGCCAATGTGGAAATTGGCGTTGGCGTAGGGCAGGGCGGTGGTGACGAAGAGCTTGCGGGTCATGGGGCAATGGCGTGCAGGGCATGGCGGTGCGCCATGGGGAGGAGGATTTTAGGCGAGCGGCCAAGGCTGCCCGCTCTGCACGCCGCCGCAAGGGCGGCCAGCGTCTCGCGAGGCTCAGCCCTGGCTGGGTGGGCTGGCGGGTTCGGCGGCAGCGTCGGGTTCGCCGGCGGGGCTGCCGTCTTCGGTGCTGGCTTCGTCAGGGCCGTCGGCCTTGCCGCTCAGCTTGCGCATGCGCTTTTCTTCGGCCTTGCGCTTCTTGGCCAGCTCGCGCTGGCGTTTCTCGTAGGAATAGTTCGGTGTTGCCAAGCCTTGCTCCTCGCTGCGGCGGGCGAAATGCCAGCACTCCGGGGGTCAATATAGCCTGCGCCGCGCCTCGCGCGCGTGGCGCGTGCGTAGCGCAGGCACTGTCACGGAAACAAAACAATTGGGGATAAATCCTTGCCGCCGCCCCAATATTTTTGTCTTTGACTCAGCAAGGTCCGGCTGGCGAACCTGGCCCGTCGATAGGCCAAGCAGTTAGCTCGCAAAGCTGTGCGAATGGCTCACGATCAAGCGCTAAGTCGATGATTTTTATGGGGCGCCTCAGCTATCCACTTTTCGTGTGGATAACTTTGTGGAGAAGATGCCCCCAGCCCCGCTAAACCCTTGTGGCTGCGCGGCAGGGCTTTCACTGCCTCATTTCTAAGCAGTCATGACGTCGTCATATGAATCAATGACTTATCTCGCCTTCACCGGCAGGCAGGGCGGATTTCGGGAAAACGAGCAGTTGCAATGCAACACGCAACAAGGCTTGACGCGGACGCCGTTGCATGGGGATAAGTCAAGCCCCTCAGCCCTATTTTTTAGGGACGTCCCCAAGGTTTTCCGACCCTGTTGCCATGGCAGGCCGGCGGCTTGGGGCCAACGCCTAGAAGGGCCTGTAAAGCAGGCCCCTAAAATGCCCAGCTTTGCACACACAAGCGTTTCATGGCCGAACAGATGGCGGGTAAGGTGAGGGGCCGGTCTTCCGGTATGGCAGGGGGCTCCCAGGCTGCGGGCGGCAGCCGCGCCGCCGACTTGTTCGAGCTGAAAAGCGCGTCGGTGAGCCTGCTGGCCCTGGTGCTGCGCAGCAGCGACCTGACGGCCCTGGCTGCCGAAATGCAGGAGCGTCTGGGCGAGCAGCAGTTCGAGGACGAGGGCCTGCTGATTGATCTCTCCCAACTGCCGAGCGTCCCCTTGGAAGCCCAGTCCGGCCAGCTGAGCCTGACCGAAGCCGCGCAGGCCTTGGACATGACCGGCCTGCTGGCGCTGCTGCGTGGCTACGGCTTGCGGCCTGTGGCCGTGGCTGGCGCCAGCGACGCACAACGCGAGCAGGCCCTGGCCCTCGGCCTCGTCGAAGCACCGCTGGGTGCCCGCGCCGAACCGCGCGCCGCCGAGCCGCGTGTGCAGACCGTGATCAAGGAAGTCGTCAAGGAAGTGGTGCGCGAGGTCGAGGTGGTGCGCGAAGTGGCGGCTGAGAGCAGCCGCACCGTCATCGTCGACAAGCCTTTGCGCTCCGGCCAGCAGGTCTATGCCAAGGGTGCCGACCTGGTGGTGCTGGCCCTCGTGAACCATGGCGCCGAGGTGATTGCCGACGGCAGCATCCACGTCTACGCACCGCTGCGTGGCAAGGCGATTGCCGGTGCGCGCGGCAACACCGAGGCGCGCATCTTCGCCGCCAGCCTCGAAGCCGAACTGATTGCCATCGCCGGCATCTACCGCACTACCGAGAACCCGCTGCCGCCCGAGGTGCTGGCCAAGCCGGCCCAGGTGCGCCTGGAGGGCGAGAAGCTGGTGATGGAAGCCCTGAAACTCTGAGCGCCTTGTCCACTCGACAAGACGCGTTGTTTGATTTTTTCTAGAAGGACCTGATTCGATGACCAAGATCGTCGTGGTGACCTCGGGCAAGGGCGGGGTCGGCAAGACCACCACCAGCGCCAGCTTTGCGACGGGCCTCGCTTTGCGCGGCTACAAGACGGCGGTGATCGACTTCGACGTCGGTCTGCGCAACCTGGACCTGATCATGGGCGTGGAACGCCGCGTGGTCTACGACCTGATCAACGTGATCAACGACGAGATCAAGCTGAGCCAGGCCCTGATCAAGGACAAGCAGCTCGAGAAGCTCTACATCCTCGCCGCCTCGCAGACGCGCGACAAGGACGCGCTGAAGCAGGAAGGCGTCGAGCGCGTGCTGAACGAGCTCAAAGAGATGGAGTTCGATTACATCGTCTGCGACTCGCCAGCCGGCATCGAAACCGGTGCGCTGATGGCCATGCACTTCGCCGACGAGGCCCTGGTGGTGACCAATCCCGAGGTCTCCTCGGTGCGCGACTCCGACCGCATCCTCGGCATGCTGAACAGCAAGACCAAGCGCGCGATCGAAGGCAAGGAGCCGGTCAAGGAGCATCTCCTGATCACCCGCTACAACCCGAACCGGGTCGAGGGTGGCCAGATGCTGTCGCTGGAGGACATCCACGAGATCCTGCGCACGCCGCTGATCGGCGTGATCCCCGAAAGCGAAGTGGTGCTGCAGGCGTCCAACCAGGGCACGCCGGCCATCCACATGAAGGGCAGCGAGGTGGCCGAGGCCTATGCCGATGTGGTGTCGCGCTTCCTCGGCGAAGACAAGCCGATGCGCTTCATTGAAGCGGTCAAGCCCGGCTTCTTCAAGCGCCTGTTCGGCCGCTGATTGGGGGAGCACGAGATGGGATTCCTGACCTTCTTCCTCGGCGAGAAAAAGAACACGGCCAGCGTGGCCAAGGAGCGGCTGCAGCTGATCCTCGCGCACGAGCGCAATGGCCGCAGCTCCAGCCCCGACTACCTGCCGCAACTGCAGCGCGAGCTGGTGGCGGTGATCTCCAAGTACGTGTCGATCAACCCGAACGACATCAAGGTGCACATGGAGCGCCAGGACGACCTCGACGTGCTCGAGGTCAAGATCGAGCTGCCGGAAGCTGCCAGATAAGGCTGCTCGCTAAGCCCCAGGCAATCTTCAAGGCGAGGAGCGGGGCGCATTGCGCGCCCGCTCCCTCAGCATGAAGAGATAGAGGCTCTCCACCTTGGCGCGCGCCCACGGCGTCTTGCGCAGGAACTTCAGGCTCGAGGCCACGCTCGGGTCGCTCTGGAAGCAGCGGATCGCGATCTGCTGCCCCAATTCCTCCCAACCGAAATACTCGACCAGCGCGGTCACGATGGCCTCCAGCGTGAGGCCGTGCAGCGGGTCTTTGTTGGGCTTGTGCATGGGCGGGATTATCGGCTGCTTCATTCTGAGGCAGCCCAACAAACTCCCCGCTGCATCAAGCACTTGGCGTCGCCGCCCGCAGGCTGTGCACGGACTTGTCCACAGTTGGTGTGGATTCGAGGGGCGCGGCTCATCCTGCCGTTCATGCAGTCTGTCGCGGCTCCGCTTGCCGCAGCCGGGTGGCACTGCGATGCTCCGCGCCTTCACAGACCGACTGGGAGTTCGAATGCGCAATCCAACGCTGGCCACGGCCGTCTTGCTGACCTTCATGCTGGCCGCCGCACAGGCTGGCACCCCCGCCACGCCGGCCGCCATGGCCGCCTATGCCGAGAAGCTGCTGGACGAGCAGAAGCTCGGCCGCGACGGCCCCGGCCTCACGGTGCTGGTGGCTCGCGGCGATCAGCTGCTTTACGAGGCCGCGCGCGGCCTGGCGAGCATCGAGCTCGGCGTGGCGATGAAGCCCGACATGCTGCTGCGCATCGGCTCGGTGACCAAGCAGTTCGCGGCGGCCACGCTGCTCAAGCTGATCGACGAGGGCAAGGCCAAGCTCGACGACCCGCTCTCCAAGTACCTGCCCGACTACCCGAATGCTGGGCAGATCACGCTGCTGCAACTGCTCAATCACACCTCGGGCGTGAAGAGCTACACCGGCATCTCCGGCTACATGAACGGCCCGATCCGCCGCGACCTCGACACGCAGAGCCTGATCAAGGAGTTCAAGGACCAGCCGGTGGACTTCGCCCCCGGCCAGGCCTGGGCCTACAACAACTCCGGCTACGTGCTGCTCGGTGCCGTGATCGAGACGATCTCGGGCAAGACCTGGCACCAGCAGTTGAACGACGCGCTGCTGGCGCCCAACAAACTGAGCGCCGGTGTGCGCTACCAGGCGCCGGACCAGCTCTTCAAGGGCATGGTCCAGGGCTACACCTTGAACGACAAGCGCGAGGTGGCGCCGGCGGGCCTGCTGAGCATGACCCAGCCCCATGCAGCCGGCGCGCTGATCGCCAATGTGGAGTCGCTGTGGCGCTGGAACCAGGTGCTGCATGGCGGCAAGCTGCTCTCCGCCGCCAGCTACCAGCGGATGATCACGCCGGAAGGGCCGGCCCAGCCGCGCAACTATGGTTTTGGCATCTCTACCGCCAGCTTGCGTGGCGAGCCGGTGCTGACGCATGGCGGCGGCATCCATGGTTTTGTCTCCACGCTGAACTACCTGACGAAGAGCCAGGTCACGGTGGCCATCATCCGCAACAGCGACAGCTCGGGCCCCAACCTCGACCTGCTGTGGCGCAAGCTGGCGGCCTTTGCCGTCGGCGAGCCCTACGTCGAGCCCAAGGCAGTGGCCGTGCCGCTGGAGCAGCTGAAGGCGGCCGAGGGCCTCTATGCGCTGGACGACAAGCAGACCCGCACGCTGCGCCTGAAGGACGGCCAGCTGATGAGCCAGCGCAGCGGCAGCAGCGCCTTTGCCCTGATACCGCTGGGCGGTGACCGCTTTGCCCTGCCCGACTCGATTGCCGAGCTGCGGCTGGAACGCGATGCCGGCGGCAAGGTGGTGGCGCTGCGGGTACTGAACACCGGTGAAGGCGAGGGCGATCGCTGGCCCAGGCGCGGCGACGCACCAGCCGAGAGCGCGGCCCTCACGCCGGCGCAGAGCAAATAGCCGCCGGCGCTTCGATCAGCACATCGCTGCGCGGGCAGGCTACGCAGGGCAGGATCCAGCCCTCGGCCTTCTCCTCGGCCGAGAGGCCCGGCCATTCGATGCGGTACTCGATGCGGCCCTCGAGCAAGCGCGCGAGGCAGGCCCGGCAGGTGCCGTTGCGGCAGGAATGGGGCAGGCGGATGCCTGCGGCCAGGGCGCTCAAGAGCAAGGTCTGGTTCGGCGCGCAGGGCCAGTGGCGGTCCTGCGGGACAATCCGGGCTTCGAAATCTTTCTGGTCGGGCATGGCTTCATCATGCCCGCATCCCCATGCTCCCCGCGTCGTCTCCCCCCAGCGCCACGCTGAAATACCTGGCCGGCTATGCACCGGCCCTGCAGCAGCAGGTGCAGGCCTTGGTCGATGAAGGCCGCCTCGGCGAGTGGCTGGCCCGCCGCCATCCGGACTCGCACGAGGTGCGCAGCGACAAGGCCTTGTTCGACTACTGCCAGTCGCTGAAGGAGCGCCACCTTCGCAATGCGCCGCCGCTCGACAAGGTGCATTACGACGCCAAGCTGCGCGTGCTCCAGCACGCGCTCGGCACCCACACCCGAGCGCCCAAGGTGCAGGGTTCCAAGCTCAGGATGCGCCGCGAGATCCGCATCGCCAGCCTGTTCCGTGAGGCGCCGGCCGCCTTCCTGAAGATGATCGTCGTGCACGAGCTGGCGCATCTGCGCGAGCTCGATCACAACAAGGCCTTCTACCAGCTGTGCCAGCACATGGAGCCCGACTATGCGCAGCTGGAGTTCGAGCTGCGCATCTACCTGCTGAACCAGGAATTGCAGTCGTGATCCTGTTGGCGCCCATGGAAGGTCTGCTGGACCACACGCTGCGCGACACGCTGACCCGCGTCGGTGGCATCGATCGCTGCGTGTCGGAGTTCATCCGCATCACCGACATGCTGATGCCCAAGAAGGTCTTCACGCGCATCGTCCCCGAGCTCTTGAATGGCGGCGTGACGCCAGCCGGCGTGCCGGTGCGGGCGCAGCTGCTGGGCTCCGACCCAGTGTGCATGGCGGAGAACGCAGCGCGCCTGGCCGAGTTGAAGCCGGCGGGCATTGACCTGAATTTCGGCTGTCCGGCCAAATGCGTGAACCGCCATCGTGGCGGCGCCGTGCTCTTGGACGAGCCCGAGCTGATCCACGAGATCGTCAGCGCCGTGCGCCGCGCGATGCCCGAAGGCATGCCGCTGTCCGTGAAGATGCGCCTCGGCTACATGGACCAGTCGCGCACCCTCGACTGCGCGCAGGCCATGGTGGCGGCGGGCGCTGAGGAGCTGGTCGTCCATGGCCGCACCAAGGCGGACGGCTACAAGCCGCCAGCCTACTGGGACCGCATTGCAGCGGTGCGTGAGGCGGTGCCGGTGAAGGTGGTGGCGAATGGCGAGATCTGGACCGTCGAAGACGCCGAACGTTGCCGCACCGAATCCGGCTGCACCGACCTGATGCTGGGCCGTGGCATCGTGGCCGATCCAGGTCTGGCGCTCGCCATCCTCAACCCCGGACGCGAGCCGCTAGCCTGGGCGGCGCTGCTGCCGCTGATCGCCCAGTTCTGGGGCCTGGTGCGCCAGCATGTGGGCCACAAGCACCAGGGCGGCAGGCTCAAGCAGTGGCTGCACTACCTGCGCCGCCGCTACCCGGAGGCCGAGGAGGCCTACCAGCGTCTGCGCACCATCAATGACCCCGAGGCCTTGCAGGCACAGTTCTTCGGTGCGCTGCCAGCCGAGCATCCGTGCGTTGCCTCAGATCGGCAGATCCTCGAACAGGGACAGTGATTTGCCGCCCGGCTCCTCGCCCGCCGGTGTTGGCTTCGTGCGGCGCACCGGTTTCTTCGGCAAGGCATCGCCTGGATGCGAGAGATTGCCCACGCGCACGCCCAAGAGGCGCAGCCGCCTGCTCAGGTCCACGCGCTTGAGGCACAGGCCGGCAGCATGGCGGATGCCGGCTGCATCGGCGATGGGCTCATCCAGCGTGAGGTCGCGAGTCACCGTCACGAAGCCCTCGAAGCGCAACTTGATGCCGATGGTGCGGCCGAGGTAGCCCTTGCGCGCCAGATCGCCGGCCAGCTGCTCGCACAGCTGCGTGAAGATGCGGCCCAGCAGCGCGCGGTCCTGCTTGGCATGCAGGTCGCGCTCGAAGGTGGTCTCGCGGCTGATCGACACCGGCTCGCTGTGCGTCACTACCGGCCGCCTGTCGCGCCCATGCGAGGCCTCGTGCAGCCAGGCGCCGTAGCTCTTGCCGAAGTTCTCGATCAGCCAGGCCGGCGTCTTGGCGGCAATGTCGCCCACCGTCTCCACGCCCAGCTCGGCCAGCTTGGCCGCAGCCTTGGGACCGATGCCGTTGACCTTGCGTACGCCCAGCGGCCAGATGCGCGTCTCGAGGTCGGCCATGGTCAAGACGGTGATGCCGTCGGGCTTCTCCAGCTCCGAGGCGATCTTGGAGAGCAGCTTGTTCGGCGTGATGCCGATGGAGCAGGTGAGGCCCGTGGCCTTCAGCACCGAGTTCTTGATCTCGCGCGCCACCGCCCTGGCGCCGCCCAGCGGGTCGTGGCCCACGGGCTCGCGGATGCCGGGCACGTCGCTGAGGTCGATGTAGATCTCGTCAATGCCCCGATCCTCGATCACCGGCGCGATCTCGGCGACGGCGGCCTTGAACAGGCGCGAGTAGTGCCGGTAGGACTCGAAATCGGTGGGCAGCAGGATGGCGTCGGGCGCGCGCAAGGCGGCCTTCATCAGACCCATCGCCGAGAACACGCCGAGGTCGCGCGCCGCATACGTGGAGGTGGTGACGACGCCGCGCCCGGTGTAGTCACGCAATAGCGAGTATTCGCGGGTTCCGTCGGCCAGCAGCTTGGGCGCGTGTTCGCGCCGACCGCCAATCACCACCGCCCGACCCTTCAGCTCGGGGTAGCGCAGGAGCTCCACCGAGGCATAGAAGGCGTCCATGTCCAAGTGCGCAATCAGGCGCTCGGGCAGGGAAGGGGCAGCTTGCATGGCGGCATTGTGGCGCCGCACTGCTGACGCCGTTTGTCAGCAGTCGCGGTCGCGAGTCAGCCGCAGCTGCCACCGCTGCAGGCGTGGCTGGCTTCGGCTTGCGCTTGGCCTGGACGAGGGGCGATCTGGCCCGTCGTCGGGTCGTAGCCGACCTGGCTCATGTGGAAGACCAGGGCCGCGTCCATCATCTCGGCGTGGGCCGGCAGCCATTGCGCCAGCTCCTTGCCGATGATGTGCATGGGCTCCAGGTCGTTCAGCTCCACGGCGTAGCGGCGCACCTCGTGCAGCACGTTCAGCACCATCTTGTGCTGGCTGCTGTGGCAGTTCTGGGGCTCGAAGCCGGTGGCGGCCATCCAGCCTTCCTCGAGTGCGAAATGCGCCTCGGTGTGCTCCAGCAGGGCCAGGAAGGCCGGCATGGCATCGACCTTGGCGGCCAGGGCGGCATCAAGGCCGTTGATCAGGTCCACCATCTCGTGATGGGTTTGATCCAGCCGGGGCTGATTCAAGACCAGCGATTCGCTCCAGGCAAGCAAGCTCATGCCGACAACCTCGCGCGATGGCGGGCGACCTGGGCGCGCACCTGGGTCGGCGCGGTGCCGCCGAGGATGTTGCGAGCGTTCAAGGAGCCGCGCAGCGACAGCACCTCGAACACATCGGCCTCGATGCGGGCATCGAACTTCTGCAACTCAGGCAGCGGCAATTGCGAGAGGTCCACGCCCGTGCCAATCGCGGTCTTGACCGCATGGGCCACGATCTCGTGGGCATCGCGGAAGGCCAGGCCCTTCTTGACCAGGTAGTCGGCCAGGTCGGTGGCCGTGGCATAGCCCTTGAGCGCCGCACGCTCCATGGCCTCGGGCTTGACGGTGATGCCGCCGCACATCTCGGCAAAGATGCGCAGCGTGTCGCGCAAGGTGTCGACCGTGTCGAACAAGGGTTCCTTGTCTTCCTGGTTGTCCTTGTTGTAGGCCAGCGGCTGGCCCTTCATCAGGGTGATCAGGCCCATCAGGTGGCCGACCACGCGGCCGGTCTTGCCGCGCGCCAGCTCGGGCACGTCGGGATTTTTCTTCTGCGGCATGATGGACGAGCCGGTGCAGAAGCGGTCCGCCAGGTCGATGAAGCCGAAGCTCTGGCTCATCCACAGGATCAGCTCCTCGCTGAGGCGCGAGATGTGCACCATCACCAGCGAGGCGGCGGCCGTGAATTCGATGGCGAAGTCTCGGTCGCTCACGGCGTCCAGGCTGTTCTGGCAAACGCCTTCCATGCCCAGCGTCTTGGCCACGCGCTCGCGGTCCAGCGGGTAGCTGGTGCCGGCCAGGGCGGCGGCGCCCAAGGGCAGGCGGTTCACGCGGCGGCGCAGGTCCGTCATGCGCTCGGCGTCGCGGGCAAACATCTCCACATAGGCGAGCAGGTGGTGGCCGAAAGCCACCGGCTGCGCGACTTGCAGATGGGTGAAGCCCGGCAGGATGACCTCGGCGTTCTTCTCGGCCACCTCGACGAGGGCGATCTGCAGCGCGGTCAGCAGGCCAGCGATCTCATCGATTTCGCCGCGCAGCCACAGGCGCACGTCGGTGGCGACCTGGTCGTTGCGGCTGCGGCCCGTGTGCAGGCGCTTGCCGGCAATGCCCACCAGCTCGGTCAGGCGTGCCTCGATGTTCAGGTGCACGTCTTCCAGGTCCAGCTTCCATTCGAAGCTGCCGGCCTCGATCTCGCTGCGGATCTGGGCCATGCCGCGCTGGATGGCGGCGTGGTCTTCCGCGCTCAGGATGCCCTGGGCGGTGAGCATCTCGGCATGGGCCAGGCTGCCGGTGATGTCGGCCAGCCAGAGGCGCTGGTCGAAGTCCACGCTCGCGGTGTATCGCTTCACCAGGTCGCTCATCGGTTCGGAGAACAGCGCGGACCAGGCCTGGGACTTGTTGGCGAGTTGGTTGTCGGACGACATCGAGAGGGCGAGCGCGGGCTAGGCGCTGGTAGAGAATGCAGGAAGCCGCGATTCTATCGACCCACCCCAAGGACCCCTCTGGAGCCCCATGCCCCCAGCCCGCGACAGCGAATGGTCAGAAAGCACCGGCCTCACCAGCATCCTTGGCTTTGCGCCGACCGAGCCTGAGCCTGACACCATCGCGCCGCTGTTCGATCCGGAGCGCATGTTCGACGTCTGCCATGTGGGCCTGGTGCTGCGCGCGGTGCTGGGCGTGCAGGTCTTGCTCGGCCTCGGCCTCGCGCTGGCGGCACGCAATCCCGCGCAATGGATGGAGATGCTGGCCAGCGGCACCGTGGTCAGCCTGACCGGTGTGCTGCTGTGGCTGCTGCTGGTCTGCGCCGTCAAGCGGCCGCTGGCGCGGCTGGCCGAGGGTGTGCAGTGGGCCTGCCTCAGCATTCTGGGCGCCATGTGCGCGCTGTCAGGCTGGCAGTTCCTGGCCCTGGCCAGCGACGAGCCGGTGTCGGTCTTCCGCCTGTTCAGCGTGGGCCTGTCAGGGGCGGCCGCCGCGGCCATGCTGCTCGCCTGGCTGAAGCTGCGCGAGCGCTCGCAGCGGCCGGCGGCGGCCTTGGCCCAGCTGGTGGAGCTGCAGTCCCGCATCCGACCGCATTTCCTGTTCAACACCCTGAACAGCGCCATTGCCCTGGTGCGGGTCGAGCCCGACAAGGCCGAGGCCATGCTGGAAGACCTGAGCGAGCTGTTCCGCGTGGCCCTGGCCGACAGCCAGGCGGCCGTGAGCCTCGCCGAGGAGATCGAGCTGGCGCGGCGCTACCTGGACATCGAGCAGATGCGCTTTGGCGAGCGGCTGCGGGTGCGCTGGGAGCTGGACCCTGGCGCAGGCCGTGCCAAGCTGCCGCCGCTGCTCCTGCAGCCGCTGGTGGAGAACGCGGTGCGCCATGGCGTGGAACCCAACGACACGGGCGGCGAGGTCCTGATCAGCACCGCCTTGCGCGGCGACGAAGTGGAGATCAAGGTGGTCAACAGCGTGGGCGCGCTGGCGCGCACACCTGGTCACGGCCTCGCGCTGCGCAATGTGCGCCAGCGCCTGCGCCTGATGCATGATGTGGCCGCCCGATTCGAGCTGAGCCCGGCACCGGGCCGCTTCACCGTCCGCATCCTGCTGCCCCGCTGATGAACCGATGATGAACATCACAGAGCCCCTCAAGGTCCTGATCGTTGACGACGAGCCGCTGGCCCGGATGCGGCTGCGCGGCCTGGTCGAGAGCTGTTCCGAGCCCAAGGCCGAGGTGGTGGCCGAGGCCGGCTCGGCCACGCAGGCCCAGCACTGGCTGCGCGACCATGCCAGCGACCTGGTGTTGCTCGACGTCCAGATGCCCGGCCCCGACGGCCTGCAACTGGCCGACGTGCTGCGCGACCGCGCGGCGCAAGGCCTGCCGGTGCCGGCCGTGGTCTTCGTCACCGCCCATGGCGAGCATGCGCTGCGTGCCTTCGAGCTGGATGCCATGGACTACCTGACCAAGCCGGTGCGCCGCGAGCGCCTGCAGGCCGCACTGGCCCGCGTGGCCCAGCGCCTCGTGGAGCGCGCAGCAGCGCAGAGCCGCCCGGCGCAGGAGGCGGCCGAGGCCGGCGTCATCGTGGTGAACGACCGCGGCCGCATGCTGCGCATCCCGATCACCGAGGTGCTGTACCTGAAGGCCGAGCTGAAGTACCTGACGCTGCGCACCGCCACCCAGAGCCTGGTGATGGATGGCAGCCTGTCTGACTATGAGCAGCGCCTCGGCGAGCGCTTTCTGCGCGTGCACCGCAATGCGCTGGTGGCCAAGGCCGCCGTGCGCGAGCTGCAAAAGCACGCCGCTGCGCCGGGTGAGGAAGAGGGCGGTGAGGCGGCCGAAGGCTGGGCCGTGCGCATCGCCCAGGTCGACGAGTGGCTGGCCGTGTCGCGCCGCCAGGTGGCGGCCGTGCGCGAGGCGCTGGCGGCCGGCGGCTGACGCGCTCGCGTCATGCGGCTGAAGGCTTTCTGACAGCCTCGCTGGCTATCATCGCCGCGCACCGTTGCGCCACCCCTCTGCGCCACCTTTTCCGACCCCGCCCGAGATGCTGGACAAACGCTTTTTCCCTCGGCTGGCGGTCGAGGCTCCCGCCAACCGCTGGGACTGGGCGCTGCTGCCCCTGGTCCTTGCCCTGTTCACCCTGCTGGCCCTGGCGGCCTCGCAGATGGCCAAGCCCTTCCATGTGGGCGATGCGCTGCCGCTGAGCCTCGATCCGCAAGTCCTGCCGTACTACCTGCTGCGCACCACCTTGCGCATGTTCCTGGCGCTTGCCGCCTCGCTGGTGTTCGCCTGCGCGTTCGCGGCGCTCGCTGCCAAGGTCAAGGCGGCCGAGCGGGTGCTGGTGCCGCTGCTGGACATCCTGCAGTCCATCCCTATCCTCGGTTTCCTGTCGATCACGGTGACCGGCTTCATCGCGCTGTTCCCCGGCAGCCTGCTCGGCGTGGAATGCGCGGCCATCTTCGCCATCTTCACTTCGCAGGCCTGGAACATGGCCTTCAGCCTCTACCAGTCGCTGCGCACCGTGCCGGGCGAGCTGCAGGAGGCGGCGCGCATCTTCCAGCTCTCGGCCTGGCAGCGCTTCTGGCGCTTGGAGCTGCCGTTCGCCATGCCGGGCCTGCTCTGGAACATGATGATGAGCATGTCGGGCGGCTGGTTCTTCGTGGTCGCCTCGGAGGCGATCTCGGTGGCCCACCAGGACATCAAGCTGCCCGGCGTGGGCAGCTACATCGCCCTCGCCATCGAGGCCCGCGACCTGCATGCCATTGCCTATGCCATCGTGGGCATGCTGGTCGGCATCCTCTTGTACGACCAGCTGTTCTTCCGCCCGCTGCTGGCCTGGGCCGACAAGTTCCGCTTCGAGGAAGGCGGCAGCGAGCAGGCCCCCAGTTCCTGGCTCTTGACCTGGCTGCGCCGCACCGCGCTCTTGCGCCGCCTGGCGGCCCTGCCGGCGGCCTTGCTGGAGCATTCCTTCCAGATGACGCGCCGCCGCTTCGATGGCCGCTCGATCCGCGCGCGGCCGCAGGCGGCCAATCCGCTGTGGTCGCGCGCCTGGGATGCGCTGCTGGCCGCCGCCGTGCTGTTCGCCATCTGGCGCCTCGGCAGCTTCATCCACAGCGAGGTGGGCTGGGGCGAGGCCGGCCATGTGCTGCTGCTCGGCTTCTACACGCTGGCCCGCGTGCTGGTGCTGATCGCCCTGGCTTCGCTGGTCTGGGTGCCCATCGGCGTGTGGATTGGCCTGAGCCCGCGCCTCTCCGGCCGCGTGCAGGCGCTGGCGCAGTTTCTGGCGGCCTTTCCGGCCAACCTGATGTTCCCGGGCGCCGTGCTCGTGATCCTGCACTGGAAGCTCAACCCCGACATCTGGCTCTCGCCCTTGATGATCCTCGGCACGCAGTGGTATCTGCTCTTCAACGTGATCGCCGGCGCCTCGACGATACCGACCGAGCTGCGCCTGGCGGCCGGCAACCTCGGCCTCAAGGGCTGGCTCAAGTGGCGGCGCTACCTGCTGCCGGCGATCTTCCCGAGCTTCGTCACTGGCGCAATCACGGCGAGCGGCGGCTCCTGGAACGCCAGCATCGTGGCCGAGTACGTCAGCTGGGGCGATACCACCTTGCAGGCGCAAGGCCTCGGCAGCTACATCGCCCGCATGACGGCAGCCGGCGACTTCCCGCGCATCGCCCTCGGCATCGGCATGATGTGCGTGTTCGTGATGGCGCTGAATCATTTCGTCTGGCGCAGGCTCTACCGCCTCGCCGAGCAGCGCATGCATTTCTGAGTTTGGAGACCGGTATGAGCACCCTGGTGGCGCTGAAGAATGTGGCCAAGAGCTTCAAGTCGGCCGACGGCAGCTCGCGCCTGGTGCTGGAGCATGTGGACTTCCAGCTGCAGGAGGGCGAGATCGTCGCGCTGCTGGGCCAATCAGGCTCGGGCAAGTCCACGCTCATGCGCATCATGGCCGGCCTGATCCCGGCCGACGGCGGCGACGTGCACTACCGCAGCCAGCCGCTGTTCGGCCCGGCCGAAGGCATCGCCATGGTGTTCCAGTCCTTCGCACTGTTCCCTTGGCTCACGGTGCAGCAGAACGTGGAGCTGGGCCTCGAGGCGCGCGGCATCGCGGCCGCCGAGCGCGAACGCCGTGCCGCTGCCGCGATCGAACTGATTGGCCTCTCGGGCTTCGAGGGCGCCTTGCCGCGCGAACTCTCGGGCGGCATGCGCCAGCGTGTGGGCCTGGCCCGTGCCCTGGTGATGGAGCCGGCCGTGCTTCTGATGGACGAGGCCTTCTCGGCGCTCGATGTGCTGACCGGCGAGCGCCTGCGCAACGAGATCCTCGAGCTCTGGGGCAGTGGCCAGATGCCAACGAAGGCCATGCTGGTGGTCTCGCACAACATCGAGGAAGCCGTGCTGATGGCCGACCGCGTGCTGGTCTTCTCCAGCAACCCGGGCCGCGTGCGTGCCGAGCTGCCCATCACCCTGCCGCGCCCGCGCCACCCGGACAGCCCCGAGGTGCGCCTGCTGATCGACGAGGTCTACAGCCTGATGACCGCCGGCGCCACGCCTGCGCAAGCCGAGCCGGTGCGGCCGCACCTGTCGGACCGCCTGCCCGAGGCCGATGTGGGCCACATGGAAAGCCTCTTGGAACTGCTGGCCGACGAGCAGTTCAAGGGCCGCGCCGACCTGCCGCAGCTGGCCGAGGAGAGCGAGCTCACCGACGAAGACCTGCTGCCGCTGGCCGGTGCGCTGCAGCGCCTCGGGCTGGCCACGCTCGCCCATGGCGACCTGCTGATCTCGCCGCTGGGCCAGTGCTATGTGGACGGCGACCACGAGTTCCGCCGCGAGATCTTTGGCCAGCAATTGCTCGCCCATGTGCCGCTGGCGGCCTTCATCCGCCACAGCCTGGAGCAGGAGGCGAACGGCCAGCTGCGCGAAGAGCCCTTCCTCAAGCTGCTGCGCGAAAGCATGGATGAGCAGGAAGCCGAACGCGTGCTGCAGGTCGCCATCGAATGGGCGCGTTATGGTGAGGTCTTCGAATACGATTTCCACACCGGCATGATTCATTTGCCGGAGGCGGGAGAATGAGGATTGAGACGATGGCGAAGCGTATTTATGGCGGGCTTGCTGCTGATGCTGCTGGCTGGAGTCGGCCTGTGGCCGGGCGTCGATCACGGCGCAGTGCCTTCAGTGGTCGCTGCGAAACCCGCAGCCAGCGCGTCGGCGGACGAGGCTGAGGAGCCCACACACGGCCCGGCCTGGGCCTTGGCCAGCCTGGCCACTCGCGAGGCCGATGCGGCAGATCGCCGCTTGATCCTTGATGCCGCCGAGTTGCAGCGGCTGGATGAGGCGGATTGCAAGCGCATGGCACCGGCGATGCGGCAGTTGGAGGCTGGAAAACTGCCAGAGGGACCGACTTACGAGTGGGATCCGGCGAGCCAGGAGCATGAGAATTGGCTGAGGCGCTGGATCCATGTCTTGAAGCAGCGCGGCGACGAGCGCTCGCTGGCCACAGCAGATTTTCTGGACGCCTTGATCGGCCGCGACGATCTGACGCGTTTTGGTGCCGCAGCGCAGCGCTTGCACCAACGGGCATCGCGCAGCAGCGACGGCTTTGTGCAGGCCCTGGCCGCCCAGCGGAGTTGCGCACCGTCGCTCGGCTGTACGCAGGCGGTGCCGCGCGAGCGCTGGGCTCAACTGGAGCCGGGCAATCTCAGTGCCTGGCTGGCTGGGGCGCCATCACGTCAGCCCGTGTCTGACGACTGGTTGAACGGCTTGATGCAGGCCAGCTACGACAACAGCTATCGCGGCGAGCTGATGAGTTTGCTGCGCTCGCTGCCACCGCAATTGCCGGCCGGTCCACGCCGCTTTTCCAGGGACCTCGGCCTGATTGGCATCAATGCGGCTCAATCCGCATCGAGCCTCCGGGGCCTGAATCAGCATTGCGCCGGTGGATCCGACGGGGAGCGTTGCCGTGCCCTGGCCGAGAAACTGTGGACGCTGCGAGAGGCCAATTTGATGAACTGGATGCAAAACCTGACCCTGGTCCGCCACTCGCCGCCCATGGCCGCCGTCTGGGAAGCGCGCGCCCAGGAGGCCGAGGCCGCCTTCCAGTGGTCACAGGACGAGTCCGCCGGCATGCTCGTCGAGCCCTTGTTTCAGGCCTACCGGTGCAAGGAAAGCCCTGTCTTCGAGCGTTGGGTGCAGACCTCGCTGACTGTCAGCGAGAGCGCGGCGATGCTGGCCGAAATCAAGGCCCGTGGGCTCGATGTGAGCAGTCTCTCAGCCAAGTACCGCCAGCAGAACGGCCGCAGCCTGCTGCAGGCCGCCCGCAAGTAGGAAAGCAAGCTGCGACCCGGCCCATCAGACGCCCGGCGCGACAACAAGGAGGAGTGAGGAATGAGAACCAAGCGATGGCGCCTTGCCTTTGGCCTGCTCGCCGCACTGATCGTGGGTCTGCTCGCGTTGAAGAGCGGTGGCGGCGAGGGGCCGTCAAGCGCCGCCGGACCAGTTGACGACTCGGGGGCGATGAAGCCTGTGGGCTCGGCGGCCTCCGGCTTGGCGGCCAGTCCCTGGGCCCTGGCCCAGCAGTCCTCAGCGCAGGCTGACCAGAGCGAAGCCGAGGCCGCGCGCCAGAAAGCCTGGCTGCTCGACCCGCGCAACGACGCCGCCTGGTGCGAGCGCGGCCCGTCTGCGGTCCAGGCTTCGCTGACGGCTCACGAGCGATCTTCCAACGACGGTGCCGCCAGGCCCACCGGGCCGGCCTTCGATGCATTGAACGAGAGCACCGAGGCCTTGCTGCAGCGCTGGGCGGCGCAGTTGGCGGCGCGCGGGGACGAGGAGTCGCTGGCGATGAGCGATTTCCTCATCGCCCGGGTGGGTGGCTACGACACGCAGATCGGCAGTTTTCGACACAAACGCGAGCAGGGAGTTTCCCGGGCCGAGCACTTGCTGGGCATGGCCAGGCGCAGTGAGCAGCCCTTCGTGTTGTGGCTGGGAGCGTCGCTGGCTTGCGGCAACCGGCAAGCCGCCAGCCCAGTCTGCAAGCAGGTGCTGGACAGGTGGGTCCAGGTACGACCAGGCAGCCTCGACGCAATGCTGTGGCTGCTGGCGGGCCTGCCAGAGGGCAGCGGCGAGGCCGCCGTCTATGCTGTGCTGGCACGTGCCCTCGGCGCGAGCGACGACTCTTCCCATGTGCTGCGATACATGAGCCTTCTGCAAAGCCTGCTGACGGAGCCCGGGCCGCCGGGGCTGCGCCAAGCGGCGGAGCTCAAGGCGATGGTGGAGGCGCAGTTCAGCATTGAGTTGGCGTCGCCGCATGCCTTCCTTGGACGTTGCAAGGAGGCGAGGTCCAGCGAGTTGCGTGGGCATTGCCTGGCTGCCGCAGACCGCATCTACAACCGCGAGTATCAGACGACCTTGCTTCGCATGACGTCCGTTGCCGTCGCCAGAGCACTCGGCAGTGAGGACCCGCGTTGGGTGCCTCGGTACGAAGAGCTGAAGCAAAACCGCGAATGGCTGCGCGAGCATCCGGTCTTCGGTTTTGACGAGCGGTCCATGGAGAAGCTGGCGGCGGGCAGTTGCCAAGCCGAGCTCCTGCGGCAAGACATGCTCGACCTTATGAAGTTCGACGAGTTGGGGCTGATGAGGCTGGCTCATGCGCGGCAAGCCGCGGAAGCGGCCAGCGGGACCGCGCGATGAAGCTTGCGGGCCGCCAGCAGACCTGGAGCGCCCTGCTCAACCGGTATTCCGCAACCCCGCCGCAATCCCGTTGATCGACAGATGAATGCCGCGCTGCACGCGCTCCATCGTCGGGTCTTCCGCGCGCTTTTCGGCTGGCACGGCGCGGTAGCGGCGCATCAGCTCGACCTGCAGGTGGTTCAGCGGGTCGATGTAAGGGAAGCGGTGTTCGATCGAGCGCGCGAGGGCCGGGTTGGCAGCGAGGCGCTTGTTCTCGCCGGTGATGAGAGCCAGGGCTTGCTGGGTCTGCTCAAACTCGCGCTTCACGGCTTCGAAGATCTTCTTGCCCAGGCGCTTGTCCTCGACCAGCTCCACGTAGCGCGCGGCGATGCCGATGTCGGTCTTGGCCAGCACCATGTCGAGGTTGGACAGCAGGGTGCTGAAGAAGGGCCATTGCTTGACCATGCGGCGCAAGAGGGCCAGGTTTTGCGCGCGCGCCTTGGGCTCCTTGCCCAGGAAGGCCTCGACGCCCGAACCGAAGCCGCACCAGCCGGGCAGGGCGATGCGCGACTGGCCCCAGCTGAAACCCCAGGGGATGGCACGCAGGTCTTCGATGGCGCGCGTGGCCTTGCGTGAGGCAGGGCGTGAGCCGATGTTGAGCTCGGCGATCTCGCGGATCGGCGTAGCGGCGAAGAAGTACTCGGCGAAGCCCTTGGTGTCGTAGACCAGGCCGCGATAAGCCTTGAAGCTGGCATCGCTCAAGCTTTGTGCGGCTTCGAGGAAGCTCTTGGGCGCGCTCTTGGTCGGATGCAAGAGCGTCGCCTCCAGTGTGGCTGCCACGAGCGTTTCTAGGTTGCGGCGGCCGATCTCGGGGTTGGCGTACTTGGAGGCGATCACCTCGCCCTGCTCGGTCAGACGAATCTGGCCGTTCACGGTGCCTGGGGGCTGGGCGAGGATGGCCTGGTAGCTCGGGCCACCGCCCCGGCCTACCGTGCCGCCACGGCCGTGGAACAGGCGCAGCGTGATCGGCTGGGTTTTCTTCAATTCCTCGAACAGGGCCACCAGGGCGATCTCGGCGCGGTAGAGCTCCCAGCTGCTGGTGAACACGCCGCCGTCCTTGTTGGAGTCAGAGTAGCCCAGCATGATGTCCTGCTCAGCACCGCTGCGCTTGATCAGCGCGGCAATGCCCGGCAGCGCATAGAACTCGCGCATGATGACCGGCGCCTCGCGCAGGTCGCCGATGGTCTCGAACAGCGGCGAGACGATCAGGTCGCTGACGGCGCCATCGTCCAGCGTGCCGCGCAGCAGGCCCACTTCCTTCAAGAGCAGCATCACCTCGAGCAGGTCGGAGACCGATTCGGTGTGCGAAATGATGTAGTGGCGGATCGCCTCGCGGCCGTAGCGCTGCAGCGCTTCGCGGGCGGCCTCGAAGATGGCCAGCTCGCCGGTGGCCTTCTCGCTGTAGCTGCCGCCGATCACCCGCAGCGGGCGGGCGTCGTGCAGCAGGCCGACCAGCAGTTCGCGGCGGCCGGCTTCGTCGAGGGCGATGTAATCGGGGCAGACCTTGGCAGCGGCCAGCAGCTCGGCCACCACGGCTTCATGCTGGTCGGAGCTCTGGCGCAGGTCCAGCGTGGCGAGGTGGAATCCGAAGACCTGGATGGCGCGCAGCAGCGGCGACAGGCGCGGCGCGATCAGCGCCTCGGCATGGTGGCTCTTCAGCGAAGCCTCGATCACACGCAGGTCGGCCAGCAACTCGTCGGGCGAGAGATACGGATCCTGCGGTGCCACCGCGTGACGAAGCGCCTCGGTGCCGGTCAGCCCGTGCAGCGTGGCGGCCAGGCGGGCGTACATGCCGGTCAGCGCACGGCGGTAGGGCTCGTCCATGCGGTGCTCGTTGCGGTCCGGGCTGCGCTCGGCGAGCTGCTGCATGGCCGGCGTGATGGTGGCCAGGCGGGCCGAGATCGACAGCTCCGCACCCAGCTCGTGCAGCTCGGTCAGGTAGTGGCGCAGCGCCACTTCGCTCTGGCGCTTCAGCGCATGCCGGAGCGTGGTGGCGGTGACGTTGGGGTTGCCGTCGCGGTCGCCGCCAATCCAGTGGCCCATGCGCAGGAAGCTGTTCAGCTCATGGCCGGGCAGGGCTTCTTCCAGCTCGGCATAGAGCTTAGGAATCTGGCGCAGGAAGGTGGCCTGGTAGTAGGAGAGCGCGTTCTCGATCTCGTCGGCCACGGTCAGCTTGGAGTAGCGCAGCATGCGCGTCTGCCAGAGCTGGGTGATGCGGGCGCGTATCAGATTCTCGTTGTCGCGCTTCTCGCGCTCGGTGTGCAGCGTGTCGCGCTGGCCCACCAGCTCGGCGATGGCGCGTTCGGCGTCGAGGATGCTCTTGCGCTGCACCTCGGTCGGGTGGGCGGTCAGCACCGGCGAGATGAAGCCGTGCTGCAGGGTCTTGGCCACCTCGGCCGGGCGCACGCCGGCTTCGTGCAGCTTCTCCATGGCATAGGCCAGCGAGCCGGCTTGCAGGCTGCCGGCGCGCTCGTGGATCTCGCGGCGGCGCACGTGGTGGCGGTCTTCGGCGATGTTGGCGAGGTGCGAGAAATAGCTGAAGGCGCGGATCACGCTGACCGTCTGCTCGCCCGAGAGGCTCTTGAGCAGCTTGTCGAAGGTCTTGCCGGCCTGCGCGTCGCGCTTCAGGCGGAAGGCCACCGAGAGCTTGCGCACCCGCTCGACCAGCTCATAGGCCTCGCGGCCCTCCTGCTCGCGTATCACCTCGCCGAGGATGCGGCCCAGCAGCCTGATGTCGTCCATCAGCGGCTGGTTCTTGGCATCGGCGGCGGACTTCTTGGCCGGGATGGCCGAAGGCTTGGAGGCGGGCTTGGCAGGCATGGTGGTCGGCAGCTGGGTTGATGCGGGGCGGCGCCAGCATTGGCGCTGTAACCAAGTTACTTGATTCTGACTGTAGCAGTTTCTTCATCAATCTCCTGCACTGCAGCATTGCCTTTCAGCGAAGCCCTGCTCTCGCCGGGTCGAAGCCACAGCGGGGCGCACCAACCCGCCTGCTAGCATGGGCGCATGAGTGAAAAAGTTGTGATCGCCACCCGCGAAAGCCGGCTGGCACTGTGGCAGGCCGAGCATGTGAAGGCGCTGCTGGAAGCCCGGGGCATGGCTGTGAGCCTGCTGGGCATGACCACCAAGGGCGATCAGATCCTCGACCGAGCGCTGTCCAAGGTCGGTGGCAAGGGCCTGTTCGTCAAGGAGCTGGAAACCGCACTGGAAGAGGGGCGCGCCCAACTGGCCGTGCATTCGCTGAAAGACGTGCCCATGGAGCTGCCGCCCGGCTTCGAGCTGGCCGCCATCCTGGAGCGCGAAGACCCGCGCGATGCCCTGGTCTCGAACGACTACGCCAGCCTGGCCGAGTTGCCACAGGGCGCCGTGGTCGGCACTTCCAGCCTGCGCCGCGTGGTGCAGATCAAGGCCCTGCGCCCCGACCTGCAGATCGAGCCGCTGCGTGGCAACCTGGACACGCGACTGCGCAAGCTCGATGAAGGCGGCTATGCCGCCATCGTGTTGGCCGCCGCCGGCCTGAAGCGGCTGGGCCTGGCGTCGCGCATCAAGGCGCTGTTCTCTGTTGACGAGATGATTCCCTGCGCGGGGCAGGGTGCTTTGGGCATCGAGGTGCGTGCCGATGCTGAAGCGCTGAAGGCAGGGCTGGTCGCCATGAGCGACGGTCCCACCTGGCTGGCCACGCAGGCCGAGCGGGCCGTGTCGCGCGCCATGGGCGGCAGCTGCAGCATGCCGCTGGCAGCCCATGCGATCTGGTCAGCGGGGCCGCAGGGTCAGGTCTTGCACCTGAGCGCGGCCCTGGGCCATCCGGAGCGCCATGAGTTGCCGCTGCTGAAGGTTCAGCTGCAAGCGGTGGTGGCCGACGAGGCCGCCGCCCGGGCGCTCGGCCAGCAGGCCGCCGAGGCCCTGCGTGCCCAGGGCGCGCAGGCCTATTTGGCGGCGGCCTGAAACCGGCGAAGGTGGCCATGCGCCTGGTGCTCACGCGGCCCCGGCCCCAATGTGCTGATTGGCTGGCGCGGCTGGCGGCCGAGGGCATAGCCGCGGTTGCCTTGCCCTTGATTGCCATCGAAGCCGGCGGCGATCCGCGGGCCGCTCAAGCGGCCTGGCAGCGCTTGCCCGGCGCGCTGCTGGCGATGTTCGTCAGCCCCAATGCAGTGGAGCGCTTCTTCGTCGCACGACCGCAAGGCGAGGTCTGGCCGGCCGATACATTGGCCGCCACCGTCGGCCCGGGTAGCGCAGAGGCCTTGCGGGCCCAAGGCGTGCCGGCCGAGCTGCTGCGCCAGCCGCCGGCCGATGCAGCCAGCTTCGACTCTGAACACCTCTGGCCCTTGCTGTCTTCCTTGGATTGGCGCGGCCGCCGTGCGCTGATCTTGCGCGGCGAAGGCGGGCGCGACTGGCTGGCCGATCGGTTGCGCGAGCAGGGCGCCGAGGTCGAGGCTTTCCACATCTACCGGCGCAGTTGCCCGCAGTTGGATGAGGCAGAGCAGGGCTTGCTGAGCGAGGTGCAGGCAGCGCCGGGCCGGCATGTCTGGCTGTTCAGCAGTTCCGAGGCCATCCACAACCTGGCCAGCCTCGGCTTCAAGCCGGCGCCGGTTTCGCTGGCCATTGCCACCCATCCGCGCATTGCCGATACAGCGCGTGCGCTGGGCTGGCCCCATGTCGTGTCGGCGCGACCCGATGCTGCCGCCGTGGCGGCGGCCTGCCGCGCACTGCCTGGGGCGGCCCCTACAATTTGACCCGTGAGCGACGACCACAACTCCCCCGCCGCCGAGCCCGTGCCAGCCCCCGCTGCGCCGCCGGCCAAGCCCATCCCCTGGCCCCAAGTGGGCTTTGCCGCCGTGGCCCTGCTGGGCCTCGCGGGCCTCGTGATGGCCTGGCTGAGCCACAGCCGTTTGCAGATGCTGGAACAGGAGCTGGTGCGCCGACAGGCCAGCAGCCAGGGCGAGGCCAGCGAGGCCCGCGCGCAATCGCGCCAGGCGCAGGAGCTGAGCCGCGACACGGCTGCCAAGGTGGCCTTGCTCGACGCGCGCCTGGCCGAGGTGGCGCTGCAACGCAGCCAGCTGGAGGAGCTGATCCAGTCCATGTCGCGTTCGCGCGATGAAAACGTGATCGGTGACATCGAGGCCTCGATCCGCGTCGCCCTGCAGCAGTCTGGCATCACCGGCAGCGCCGAGCCGCTGGTGGCCGCGCTGCGCCAGGCCGACGAGCGTCTGGCCCGCAACAAGCAGCCGCGCATGGAAGGCGTGCGCCGTGCCGTGGTGCGCGACCTGGACCGCGTCAAGTCGGTCAGCGTGGTTGACGTGGCCACGCTGGCCATCAAGCTGGACGAAGCGGCTCGCCTGCTCGATGAATTGCCGCTGATCGCCAGCGCCGACAAGGCCGAAGCCCAGCAGGCCGTGCGCGAGCGCCGCGTCGCTGCCAAGCCCGTGCCCAAGCCGGCGGCGACCAAGGCCGAGGAGCGCGGCTGGGTGGACACCGCCAACGAGCGCTGGCAGGAGATGTGGGGCATGGTCTGGGGCGAGGCGCGCGGCCTGATCCGCGTGACCCGCATCGAACATCCGGAGGCCATGCTGCTGGCACCGGATCAGCGCTACTTCCTGCGCGAGAACCTCAAGCTGCGCCTGCTCAATGCCCGCCTGGCGCTCTTGAGCCGCCAGTACGACACAGCCCAGGCCGATCTGCGCGACGTGCAGACGCAGTTGGAGCGCTACTTCGATCCGCAGTCACGCAAGGTGAGTGTGGCCAATGAGCTGCTGCGCCAGGTGCAGGGCCAGGCCCGCCAGGTCGTGCTGCCGCGTCCCGACGACACGCTGGCGGCCCTGACCGCCGCCGTGGCCGGCCGCTGAAGGAGACGTGCCAATGCGTGGCGTGATCTGGCTGGTGCTGCTGTTCGGCGTGGCGGTGATCGCCGCGCTGACCCTGGGCAGCAATGACGGCCTGGCGAGCTTCTACTGGAATGGCTGGCGGCTGGACCTCTCGCTGAACCTCTTCCTGTTGATACTGCTGGCCACCTGTTTTGCGGTGGTCACGCTGATCCACACCGTCAACTCCCTGACCAGCCTGCCGCGCCGTGCACGCGAATGGCGCGTGGCCCAGCGCGACCGCACAGCACAAGCGGCGCTGCGCGAAGCGCTGGCCGAGTTCTTCGGCGCCCGCTATGGCCGCGCCCAGAAGGCGGCGCAGAAGGCGCTCAACATCCAGGCCCAGACCATCGAGCTGAACCAGGATGGCGCCTTCCTGGCGCTGAGTCATCTGCTGGCCGCGCAGAGCGCGCACCGGCTGCAAGATCGTCGTCGCCGCGACGAGCAACTGCAGCAGGCGCTGGACCTCAGCCGCGAGCCGGGCTCGGCCCGTCTCGTGGAAGACGGCGTGCGTCTGCTGGCCGCCGAGTGGGCCCTGGATGACCGCGATGCGGCGCGAGCGCTGAACCTGTTGGCCGAGCTCGGCCCAGGTGTGGGCCGGCGCACGCAGGCCTTGCGCCTGAAGCTGCAGGCGCAGCGCATGGCCGGCCAGTCGCTGGAGGCGCTGCGCACCGCACGCATGCTCGCCAAGCATCAGGGCTTCTCGAAGCTGGCCGCGCAGGGCTTGCTGCGCTCATTGGCCATCGAGGCGCTGGACGCGGCGCGCGACGCCGACCAGCTGCGAATGGTCTGGCAGCAACTCGACCCGGCCGACCGGCGTGATGCCTTCGTGGCCGCACGTGCGGCCGGCGTGGCTGTGGCCTTCGGTGCGCCGGAAGATGGCCGTGGCTGGCTGCGCCCCTTCTGGGAGCAGATCGCTGAGCTGGCGGCCGACGAGCGTGCGGCCATGGCCGATGCGCTGGTTCAGGCTCTGCCTGGCCTGGGCCCCGAATGGTTGCAGCGCCTGGAGCTCGCACAGCAGCAATGGCCGCGTGACGCTCACCTCAGCTATGCGCTGGGCCATGCGCTCGCTGAACGCCAGCTGTGGGGCAAGGCCCGCCTGATCCTGGAGCAGGTGGCCGAAGACCGCAGCCTGCCGCTGGCGGCGCGTCGGCGCAGCTGGCTGGTGCTGGCTCAGCTGGCAGCCAACGACGGAGATGTAGAACGCCGCGCGCGCTGCCACGAGGCCGCAGCCACGGTGCAGTGAAGCAAAGGCAGGGCGTTCGAGAAGAAGACTTGGTGAATTTCTTGCCAGGACCTAAAAAATCCGGCTAGAATGCAAGGCTTCGGGCGGCTGTAGCTCAGTTGGATAGAGTACTTGGCTACGAACCAAGGGGTCGTGGGTTCGAATCCTGCCAGCCGCACCAGAATATTGGGGAAAGAAGAAGAAAAATAGAAAAGAAATCTGCAGGCCAGTATGGCTGCACGAGCTGATCTCGAAGAGACGGCTCACGAAGAAGTTAGCGGCTGTAGCTCAGTTGGATAGAGTACTTGGCTACGAACCAAGGGGTCGTGGGTTCGAATCCTGCCAGCCGCACCAAAACAAGAAGAAACAGCACAAGGCCAGCGAGCAATCGCTGGCCTTTTTGCTTTCTGGCGGCCCTGCGTTTCAGTCTGCCGATGCAGCGGCGATCAGCTCGTCGCTGAGTCCGAGTTCGTGCAGCAATTCGGCCGTGTGCTCGCCGGCTTGCGGCGCCTGGCTGGGGCGACGTGCGGTGCTGCGCGAGAACCGTGGCGCTGGCGCTGGCTGCATCTTGCCGTCGACTTCGACGAAATTGCCGCGTGCCTGCTGGTGCGGATGCAGCGGCGCTTCCGCGAGGCTCAGCACTGGCGCGAAGCAGGCATCGCTGCCTTCCATCAAGCTGCTCCATTCATCACGGCTCTTCTCGCGAATTCGCGCGGCCACGCGCTCACGCAGCGCTGGCCAGTCGTCGATGACGTACTGGCGCGCCGGATCCACGTCGCCCAGGCCCAGCTTGGCCAGCAACTCGCGGTAGAACGGCGGCTCGATGGCCCCGAGGCTGATGAAGCGGCCGTCCGCGCATTCAAAGCAGTCGTAGAACGGCGACTGGTGCAGAAAGAAATTGCGCGCCGGATCGTCGCCCCAGACACCGCTGCCGCGCAACGAATGCACGAGGCCTGAGAGCAGGCCCACGCCATCAATCATCGCGGCGTCCACCACCTGGCCGCGGCCCGAGCGCTGGGCTTCCAGCAGCGCACACACGACGCCAAAGGCAAGAAACATCGTGCCACCCGCCATGTCGCCGATCATCGTCGCGGGCAGTGTGGGCGGCTGGCCCGGGCGCGAGGCGATGCTTGAAACGCCGGTCAGCGCCACGTAGTTGATGTCATGCCCGGCGGCCTGGGCCAGCGGGCCGGTCTGCCCCCAGCCGGTGACGCGGCCATAGACGAGGCGTGGATGGCTGCCCTCGAAGGCTTCCGGCCCCAGGCCCAGCCGCTCCATCACACCGGGCCGGTAGCCCTCGATCAACGCGTCGGCGCTCTGCACCAGGCGCTTCACGGCATCTAGGCCGGCGTCTGATTTCAGATCCAGGCAGACCGAGCGCTTGCCCCGGTTCAGGCTGCCACCGCCGCCCAGCGTGCGCAGCGCCGCCGGCCTCTCGACGACGATCACCTCGGCCCCCATGTCGGCCAGCAGCATGCCGGCCATGGGCCCGGGGCCGATGCCGGCGAATTCGATGATGCGCAGTCCCTGCAGTGGGCCCATGAGTTCTCCCGTGTCGCTGCCAGCACAATACAGGCCATGAGCAAGGCTTTCACCAAGGAAAACGATAGCGACGACGATGAGGACGTGGGCCTGCCCGCGCTGCCTCAAGGCACGCGCAACTACATGACGCCCGAGGGCTATGCGCGGCTGCGCAGCGAGTTCATGACGCTGCTGGACGAAGAGCGCCCCAAGATCGTCGAGATCGTGTCTTGGGCGGCCAAGAACGGCGACCGCTCGGAGAACGGCGACTACCTCTACGGCAAGAAGCGACTGCGCGAGATCGACCGGCGCCTGCGCTTCCTGACCAAGCGGCTTGATATCGCCGAGGTAGCCGACCCGAGCGTCCATCATGGCAATGACCAGATCTACTTCGGTGCCACCGTCACCTACGCCAACTCCAAAGGCGAGGTGCGCACGATCACGATCAAGGGCATCGACGAATCGGACAGCCTGGCCGGTGAGGTGTCCTGGGTCTCGCCTATTGCGCGAGCGCTGCTCAAAGCCCGAGAGGGAGATGAGGTGCAGCTGATGACGCCTGGCGGCATCGAGAAGCTGGAGATCCTCGAGGTGAAGTACCCCGCGCCCAAGCCCTGATCAGGGCTTGATTCGCCAGACTCGCAAGACCGAGGCGCTGCGCTTCAAGGTACGCAGCACGTCGGCCAGATGCAGTCGGTCCCGCACTGACAGCAGCAAGCTCATCTCGGCCGTCTCGCGGGTTTGTGGTTCTTCCACCATGGAGATGTGCGTGATGTCGGCCTCGGCGCTACTGACGGCTGACGCCACTTGCGCCAGCACGCCCTTGCCATTGGTGAGCAGGAGACCGACGGCGGCCTCGAAAGGGCGGCTCAGTTCCTCGGCCCAGGCCACGGCGATCCAGTGCTCGGCATCGCGCTGGAACAGCCGGCGGCCGACCTGGCATTCCGCCGTGTGCACCACCAGGCCTTCGCCGCGGCCGAGGTAGCCCTTGATGTCGTCGCCCGGGATGGGGCGGCAGCAGGTGGCCAGGCGCACGGAGGCGCCTTCACTGCCGTCGATCATCACCATGCCCTGGGCCGGTGCGTCGTCGGTCGCGAAGCGGCCCAGCGTCAGTGTGACCGCATCGGGACGCTCGCCCTGGTCGGCCAGCATGCGCGCCAGCTTCTTGGCCACGATGGTGGCGATTTTGCGGCCGAGGCCGATCTCGGTCAGCAGCTCGTCCACATGGCGGTTGCCGGCCCAGCGGGCCAGTTGCTGCCAGAGTTGGGCGGCCTGCTGGTTCTCGTCGTCCAGGCTGGGCAGGGCGAGGCCCTCGGCGCGCAGGGCCTGGGCCAGCATCTTCTGGCCGAGTTCGCGCGATTCTTCCTGCTCCAGGTTCTTCAGGAAGTGCCTGATCTTGGATCTTGCCCGGCCCGTGCGAACGAAGCTGAGCCAGGCAGGATTCGGGCGTGCGCTCTCGGCCGTGACGATCTCGATCACATCGCCGCTGTGCAGCTCGGTGCGTAGCGGCACGGGCTCGCCATTGATCTGTGCGGCCACGCAATGGTCGCCCACGTCGGAGTGGATCGCGTAGGCGAAGTCCACCGGCGTGGCGCCGCGGGGCAGGGCCATGATCTTGGACTTGGGCGTGAACACGTAGACCGCGTCCGGGAACAGGTCGATCTTGACGTGCTCGAGGAACTCGTTGGCGTCGCGCGTCTCGTCCTGGATGTCCAGCAGCGACTGCAGCCAATGCGCGCCCAGTTGCTGCGCATGCTGGCTGTTGCTCTTGTAGAGCCAATGCGCCGCCACGCCTTTCTCGGCCACCATGTGCATGGTCTCGGTGCGGATCTGGAACTCCACCGGCGTGCCGAGCGGGCTCACCAGGGTCGTGTGCAGCGACTGGTAGCCATTCGGCTTCGGGATGGCGATGTAGTCCTTGAAGCGGCCCGGTTGCGGCTTGTAGAGCTGGTGCAGCACGCCGAGCGCCAGGTAGCAATGCGGCAGGTCGGCCACGACGATACGGAAGCCGAAGATATCGCTGACCTGGGCAAAGCTCAGGTGCTTGTCGCGCATCTTCTTGTAGATCGAATAGAGCGTCTTCTCGCGGCCGTGCACTTCAACCTTGAGCTCCGAGGCGCCGACCGCCTTCAGCACGTCGCGTTCGATGCGCGAGACCAGGTCGCGGCGGTTGCCGCGCGCCTTGGCGATGGCCTTGCTCAGCGCCGCATGGCGCCAGGGGTGGATGAACTTGAACGAGAGCTCCTGCAGCTCGCGGTAAATCTCGTTCAAGCCCAGCCGGTGGGCGATTGGGGCATAGATGTCCAGCGTCTCGCGGGCAATGCGGCGCTGCTTGTTGGCCGCCATCGCCTCCATCGTGCGCATGTTGTGCAGGCGGTCGGCGAGCTTGATCAGGATGACCCGCACGTCGCGCGCCATCGCCAGCAGCATCTTGCGGAAGGACTCGGCCTGCGACTCTTCCTTGGTCGAGAACTGCAGCTTGTCCAGCTTGGTCAGTCCGTCCACCAGCTCGGCGGTGGGCGCCTCGAACTTCTCGATCAGCTCAATCTTGGTGACCCCACAGTCCTCCATGGCGTCGTGCATCAGCGCGGCCTGGATGGCCTGCGCATCGAGCCGCCAGTCGGCGCAGATGCCGGCCACGGCGATGGGGTGGGTGATGTAGGGCTCGCCGCTGGCGCGCAACTGGCCGAGGTGGGCTTCGTCAGCGAATTTGTAGGCCTCCTTGACCCGCTTGATGTCGGCCTTGGGCAGGTAGTTCAGCTTGTGCACGAGGGCATCGAAGCTGGCGGCCTCGGCCGGCGTGGGCTCGGGAGGCGCGCGCAGGGCGGTCAGCCCGGTCAAGGCGGCAGGCAGGCGTGCAACGGCAAACGATCGGAGACCCATGGTTCGAATTTAACCGATGCCGCGCTGCGCTCCGGGCGTAGGGCCAACGCAGAAACGACAACGGGCACCCGAAGGTGCCCGTCAGCGGCGTTGGTGCGGATTTAGACCGGCACCTTGCGCAGCATCTCGACGCCGACTTCACCGGCGGCGATCTCGCGCAGGGCGGTCACGCCCGGCTTGTTCTTGCTCTCGATCTTGGGCGTGTGGCCCTGGCTCAGCATGCGAGCGCGGTAGGTTGCGGCAAGCACCAGCTGGAAGCGGTTGGGGATCTTGGTCAGGCAATCTTCAACGGTGATGCGGGCCATTTGTGTGTTCCAGGGTGAGGTGTTCAGGACGGATCAGGGCAGATCCAAGGCTCGGAAGACGGCGGAGCGGTTCCGGCGCTGTGCGGCGTATTTTAGCCTTTGTGCGTGGACGATGGATTTCAGGTCGAAAACCGCCGTGTCGAACACCGCATTCACGACCACGAAATCGAAGTTCTGCGCCTGCGCCACCTCGACCCGGGCATTGGCCATGCGGGTCTCGATCACGGCGGGCTCGGTGTCGCCCCGGCGGTTCAGGCGCTGCTTCAGCTCGTCCCAGCTCGGGGGCAGGATGAAGATCAGCACGGCATAGGGGAACAGCTGCTTGATCTGCAGAGCGCCCTGGAAGTCGATCTCCAGCACTACATCGTCGCCATGGGCCATGCGGGCCTCGATGGCGGCGCGCGAGGTGCCGTAGAGATTGCCGTGGACCTCCGCCCATTCGAAGAAGTCGCCATGGGCGACCTTGGCACGGAACTCGTCGGCCGTGATGAACCAGTATTCGCGGCCGTTCTGCTCCTGGCCGCGCGGCGCCCGCGAGGTGTGGGAGATCGAGACGTCCAGCTTGGAGTCCAGCTCCAGCAAGGCCTTCACGAGGCTGGATTTGCCGGCGCCGCTGGGCGCTGCGACGACGAAGAGATTGCCGGGATATTCCATCAGGGGTTTGCTGTGTTTGCTTATTCGATGTTCTGCACCTGCTCGCGCAGTTGCTCGATGGCGACCTTCATCTCGACCGAGATATTGGTCAGCTCAATCGCGGCCGATTTGGAGGCAAAGGTATTGGCCTCGCGCAGCAGCTCCTGGATCAGGAAGTCCAGGCGCTTGCCGAGCTCGCCGCCCTTCTTGAGCAGGCGGGTGATCTCGTCCAGGTGGGCGCGCAAGCGGGCCAGTTCCTCGGCCACGTCGATGCGGATCGCATAGGCCGTGGCCTCGTTGAGCGCGCGCTCGCGGGACGCATCTTCCGAAACGGACTGGGCCGATCCGGTGCCGGCCAGGGCCTCGGCCCAACGCTCCAGGAAACGCTGCTGCTGGCGCTGCACGACCTCGGGCACCAGCGGCTCGGCCTGGGCGGCCAGCTCGCGCAGCCGGGCCACGCGCTCCATGAGCACGGCCACCAGCTTCTCGCCTTCGCGCTCGCGCGCTTCCAGCAGGCCGCTCACGCAGCGGCGTGCGGCTTCCAGCGTCGGCTCGTCCAGCTTCTCGGCGGTGCCGCCGCTCTTGCACCAGTGCAAGGCCTCCTGGACGCTCAGCGAGCGGGCCTCCGGGAGCCAGGTCTGTACCGTCGATTGCAGTTGGGCCAGGCGGTTGAGTTGCTCGGGCTGCGGTTGGGGCCAGGCTGTGTCGGCCTCGCGCTGGGTGTTGATGCGGAGCTCAACCTTGCCGCGCTTGATGCCGGCAGACACGAGGTCGCGCAAGGCCGGCTCGAGGCCTCGCAGCTCCTCGGGCATGCGCATGCTGAGGTCGAGAAAACGCCCATTGACCGAACGCAGTTCGACGGTCACGCTGGCGTTGGAGTGAGCCCCAGTTTCAGGGCGTGCGGAGGGTTGCGAGCTGGCGCTGGCGTAACCCGTCATGCTGTAGACTGGCATCTAGCATTCGGTAAGCAAAGCAAACTCGATTATGTCAAAGCCGAAACCGGCTCCCTTGCCGGCAGGAACGGTGGTCGGGGGCTACCAGATCATCAAGCGATTGGCAGCGGGTGGTTTTGGTGTCGTCTACCTGGCCGAAGATCCCGAGCACCACCTGGTCGCCCTGAAGGAATACCTTCCGTCTTCGCTGGCCGAACGCTCGCCCGGCGAACTGACGCCGCGCGTCAAGCCCGAGAAGCAGCCGCTCTAC
This sequence comes from Pelomonas sp. V22, assembly GCF_030014915.1. Lineage (GTDB taxonomy): Bacteria > Pseudomonadota > Gammaproteobacteria > Burkholderiales > Burkholderiaceae_C > JAUASW01. The sequence goes on along the minus strand of NZ_JAGIXS010000002.1, from coordinate 513,154 downwards.
CGCCTGGGCCTCAAGAGTTTCTTTGAAGAAGGCCGCTCGCTCGCGCAGATCTCGCACCCGAGCGTGGTCTCGGTCTTGAACTTCCTGCGCGAGAACGAAACCGTCTACATGGTGATGAACTACCTGCAGGGCGACACCCTGCAGGACTTCATCGTCACCGCCCGCGACATGAAGCGCGACAAGGTGTTCCGCGAGTCCACCATCCGCAGCCTGTTCGACGAAATCCTGCGCGGCCTGCGCATCGTCCATCAGCACAAGATGCTGCACCTGGACATCAAGCCGGCCAACATCTTCATCACCAACGACAACAAGGCCGTCTTGCTCGACTTCGGCGCGGCGCGCGAAGTGCTGTCCAAGGAAGGCAACTTCATCCGCCCGATGTACACGCCCGGCTTCGCCGCGCCCGAGATGTACCGCCGCGACGGTGCCCTCGGCCCCTGGACCGACATCTACGCCATCGGCGCCTGCATCTACGCTTGCATGCAGGGCTATCCGCCCAACGATGCGCCGCAGCGCATCGAGAAGGACCGGCTTTCCTTGAGCCTCTCGCGGCTGCGCAACGTCTACTCCGACAACCTGATCGAGGTGACCGAGTGGTGCATGTCGCTGGACCCGCTGTCGCGCCCGCAGTCGGTCTTTGCGCTGCAGAAGGAGCTGGGCCGTGAGACCGAGCGCCGCTACACCAAGCTGAGCTTCAGCGAGCGGCTCAAGCTGCAGTTGGAGAACCTGAAGTCCGGAGCCAAGGCGTGAGGTTCAGCGTCTACCAGGTCAGCAGGCGCGGAGGGCGAGAGAAGAACGAAGACCGCATGGGCTACTGCTACACCCGGGATGCCGGGCTGTTTGCGCTGGCCGACGGCATGGGCGGGCACCCCGAGGGCGAGGTCGCCTCGCAGCTGACGCTGCAGACCATGGCCTTGCAGTTTCAGCGCGATGCCAAGCCCGGCTTGCCTGACCCCAGCGCCTACCTCGCCGACGCCGTGCTCGCCGCGCACCACCAGCTGCTGCGCTACTCGGCCGACAAGGGCTTGCCCGACACGCCTCGCTCTACTGTGGTGGCCAGCGTGATCCAGGGCAATAAATGCTTCTGGGCCCATTGCGGCGATTCGCGGCTCTACCTGGTGCGCGGCGGCAAGCTGGTCGCCCGCACGCGCGACCACTCCTACAGCGAACTGCAGGACGCGCTCGGCCGCATGACGCCGGCCGGCGAGCGCTTCAATCGCAATGTGCTGTTCACCTGCCTGGGCAGCCCGGGCAAGCCCATGGTCGACCTGCATGGCCCCATGGTGCTGGAGCCGGGCGACCGCCTGCTGCTGTGCTCCGACGGCCTCTGGGGCACGGTGGCCGACGACATCATCACCGAGCAGCTGGCCGCGCGCGCCATCACCGACTCGGTGCCTGAGCTGGTCGAGCTGGCCCTGCGCAACGGCGGGCCGCGCTGCGACAATGTCACCGCCCTCGCGGTGGAGTGGGAAGGCGCTGACGAAGCCGAGGACGATGGGCAGGAAAGCGAATCGCTGTCCACCCAGCAGCTCGGCGACGATGAGTTCGCCTCCACCATCCAGTCCCCGGCCACGGCCGAACGACCCCAAGAGCTGGACGAAGCCGAGATCGAGCGCAGCGTGCGCGAGATTCAGGACGCGATCCAGCAACGCACGGCCAAGCAGAAGAAAAGCTGACGCTGCCCCGCGCCACTCTCCAAAGGATTTCCGATGACCGAAATTTCCAAGCCGCTGCGCTCCGACGGCCGTGCGGCCAATTCGCTGCGCCCCGTGCGCATCACGCGCCACTACACCCGCTATGCCGAAGGCTCGGTGCTGGTCGAGTTCGGCCACACCAAGGTGCTGTGCACGGCCTCGGTCGAAGAAAAGGTGCCGCCGCACAAGCGGGGCTCGGGCGAGGGCTGGGTCACGGCCGAGTACGGCATGCTGCCCCGCGCCACCCACACCCGTGGCGACCGCGAAGCCGCGCGCGGCAAGCAGAGCGGCCGCACGCAGGAGATCCAGCGCCTGATCGGCCGCTCGCTGCGCTGCGTGTTCGATCTGGCCGCCTTGGGTGAGCGCACCATTGCGATCGACTGCGACGTGATCCAGGCCGACGGCGGTACGCGCACAGCGGCAATCACCGGCGCCTTCGTGGCCGCGCAGGACGCCGTGAACTGGTTGATCGCCCAGGGCAAGCTCATGGCCTCGCCGATCCGCGACGGCCTGGCCGCGATCTCGGTCGGCATCGTCAACGGCACGCCGCTGCTGGATCTCGAATACACCGAAGACTCGGCCTGCGACACCGACATGAACGTCGTGATGACCGGCAGCGGCGGCTTCGTCGAACTGCAGGGCACGGCCGAGGGCGCGGCCTTCACCCGCGCCGAGATGAACTCGCTGCTGGACCTGGCCGACAAGGGCATCCGCGAGCTGCTCGCCGCCCAACAGGCGGCATTGAAGGCTTGAGGTCCATGAAGCTGCTCCTCGCCTCGAACAACGAGAAGAAGCTCAAGGAGCTGCAGGCCTTGTTCGCGCCGCTGGGCGTCGAACTGCTGACGCAAGGCTCGCTGGGCATCGCCGAGGCCGAGGAGCCGTTCCATACCTTCGTTGAGAACGCCTTGACCAAGGCCCGGCATGCGGCGCGCGAGAGCGGCCTGCCGGCCTTGGCTGACGACTCGGGTCTCGCGGTCGAGGCCCTGGGCGGCGCACCGGGCGTGCTGTCGGCGCGCTATGCCACGCTGTTCGGCCGACCCAAGAGCGATGTCGAGAACAACGCGGTGCTGCTGGAGAAGCTGGCCGGCGTTGAAGACCGCCGTGCGCGCTTCGTCTGCGCCCTGGTGGCCGTGCGTTCTGCCGACGATCCGGAGCCCTTGATCGCCATGGGCCGCTGGCAGGGTCAGATCTTGCCTGCGCTGGCGGGCGAGGGCGGTTTTGGCTACGACCCTTTGATGTTCATTCCTTCGCTGGGCCGCAGCGTGGCCGAACTGACGAGTGCCGAGAAGAATGCGCTGAGCCATCGCGCGCTCGCGTCCGCCGACCTGGCTGAACAAATGCGCCAGGCCTGGCATCTCGGCTGAATTGAGCTTTCCCCATGGCTGATGTCATCAAGCTGATGCGCCCCGGGCAGTTGACGCTGCCCGCGCTGCCGCCGCTAGCGCTCTATGTGCACCTGCCCTGGTGCCTGAAGAAGTGCCCCTACTGCGACTTCAATTCCCACGAGTGGCGCCAAGGCGGCGAGCTGCCGGCCGATGTGGCCCGTGAGTATCTGGCCGCACTGCGTGCCGATCTCGAAGCGGCGTTGCCGCAGATCTGGGGCCGGCCGGTGGTCAGCATCTTCATCGGTGGCGGCACGCCGAGCCTGTTTGCGCCGGCGCAGATCGCCGAGCTGATCTCGGACCTGCGCGCCCGCCTGCCGCTGGAGCCGGGCTGCGAGATCACGCTGGAGGCCAACCCCGGCACCTTCGAGCGCGAGCGCTTCAAGGGCTTCCGTGAGGCTGGCGTGACGCGCCTCTCCATCGGCGTGCAGAGCTTCGACGACGAGAAGCTCAAGCGCCTCGGTCGCGTGCACAACGCCGAGCAGGCCAAGGCGGCAATTGCCGAAGCGGCCGAAGCGTTCGAGACCTTCAACATCGACCTGATGTATGCGCTGCCCGGTCAGACGCTGGAGGAACTGGGCCATGAGCTGGACCAGGCCTTGAGCTTCAAGCCGCCGCATCTCTCGGTCTATCACCTGACCATCGAGCCGAACACGCGCTTCGCGGTCGACACGCCCAAGGACCTGCCCGACCCGGACCTGGCCAGCGAGATGCTGGACCTGATCACCGAGCGCACCGGCGCCCTGGGCCTCTCGCGCTACGAGGTCTCGGCCTATGCGCGCGACGGCCATCGCTGCCAGCACAACCTGAACTACTGGCAGTTCGGCGACTACCTCGGCATCGGCGCGGGCGCCCACAGCAAGCTGTCCTTCCCGCACCGCATCCTGCGTCAGGTGCGCTGGCGCGAGCCGGCCACTTACATGCAGAAGGCCATGGCCGGCGCGGCCCTATCGAACGAGAACGAGGTGTTGGCGAGCGAGCTGCCCTTCGAGTTCATGCTGAATGCCTTGCGGCTGGCCGAGGGCGTGCCCCTGGTCAGCTATCTGGAGCGCACCGGCCTGCCCATGACCAGCATTGCCACGGCGCTGGAGCAGGGCAGGGCGAAGGGCCTGATGGTCGACGATGTGTCGCGCCTGGCGGCCACGCCGCGCGGCTTCGACTTCCTCAGCGATCTGCAGGCGCTGTTTCTGGCTGGCCACTGAGCGCGGAGCTCGACAGCGCGATCTCGGACTTCAGCCAGTCGCAGAAGGCGCGCAGCGCCGGATCATCCTTCAGCCCCGGCGGGTAGACGAGATGGTAGCCGCGCTGCTCGCCATCCAGCCAGCAATGGTGGGCGAGCCGGACCAGGCGGCCGTCCAACAGGGCGTCGGCCGCCAGCAACTCGCGGCACAGCGCGATCCCCATGCCTTGCTCGGCCGCTTGCAGCAGCAGGCCGGCGTCGTTGAAGCTGGCCATGGGCACGATATGGCGCTGCGGCTTGCCGGCGGCTTCGAACCAGCTCACCCACATGCCGGCATCGCCGAGCAGTGATTCGCAAGCCAGGGTTTCGACCGGCTTGCCGATCAGGCGATGGGCCAGCGCCGGCGCGGCCACGGGCAGGAAGGTCGATTCGAACAAGGGCTCGTTGATCAGGCCCGTCCAGGGGCCCCGGCCCTGGCGCAGGGCCAGGTGGTAGCCGTCGCGCTCCAGGTCGACCACGGCCTGTGAGGCATTCAGCTCCAGCGCCACTTCCGGATGGCGCGCATGCCAGCGGCCGAGGCGCGGCATCAGCCAGCGTTGGGCGAAGGAGGGCAGCACCGTCACGCGCAGGCTGCGCTGGGTCTGGCCGTGCAGGGCCTGGGCCGCCTGCAGGGCCTGCTCCAGCTCCACGTAGGCCCGCTCGACGCCCGCCCGCAAGGTATGGCCGGCGGCGTTGAGCACGATGCGTCGGCCCTGGCGCTCGAACAGTGCAAAGCCCAGCTGGGTTTCCAGCGCCCGGATCTGCTGGCTGACCGCGCTGTGCGTGAGGTTCAGCCGCTCGGCGGCGGCGCGCAGGTTCTCGGTGGCGGCGGCGGCCCGGAAGGCGGCCAGGTACTGCAGCGGCAGACGGCTCATGGTTGTGTAGATTTTCTTACCAAGATGGCAAGGATAAAGCGTTTGTTGTGCACTTGCTGGGTCAATAAGATGACCAGCATCCAAGGAGATCGCCATGAACGCCTGCTGCCATTGCCCTGTCGACACACCCGCGCCACGGCTGACGCCGATGCTGATCGTGGTGGCCGTCGCCCTGGTGTCGGCCCTGCTGGTGGCCTCGCGTGCCGAAGCACTGACCGACAGCGGCTACGAGGCGCACCTGGCGCGGCTTGATCGCCAGGAATCCCTCACCACCACCCAGCCTCTCAAGGAGACAAGCGCCCCATGTCCAGCCTCAGCCCCGAGCAAGTCGTCCAAGCCCAGCTCGACGCCTACAACGCCCGCGATCTGCAAGCCTGGCTTGCCACCTATGCAGAAGACGCCTGCCAGTACGAGCACCCCGGCCGGCTGCTGGCGTGTGGCCATGCAGCCCTGGGTGAAAGAATCGCTGTCCGCTTCACCGATCCTCGCCTGCATGCGCGGCTGATCTCGCGGCGCGTGATCGGGCATTCGGTGATCGACCATGAGGAGATCAGCCGTGACTATCCCAAGGGACCGGGGCGGGCCGAGATGCTGGCGATCTACCAAGTGCGGGACGGCCTGATCCAGGCCGCCACCTTCGTCTTCGGTGATCCGGTCTACGCAGCTGTTGCGGAGACCGCTGAGACCGCTGACGCTGCCTGAGTCAGACCCGGTTGAGCGACATGCCCGAGGTGGCGCGCAGCCGCTCGATCAGCTTGGGAGCGATCTGTTGCAGCGGCAGCACTTCGTCGGCTGCACCGGCCGCAATGGCTTCGCGCGGCATGCCGAAGACGACGCAGGTGTTCTCGTCCTGGCAGTAGTTGTAGGAGCCGGCGTCCTTCATCACCTTCATGGCCTTGGCACCATCGGCGCCCATGCCGGTGAGCATGATGCCGAGCGCATTTGGGCCGACCACGCGGGCCGCGGAGTGGAACAACACCTCGACCGAAGGCTTGTGGCGGTTGACCGGCTCGCCATCCTGCACGCGGGCGATGTAGTTGGCGCCGGAGCGCTCCACGCTCAGGTGGAAGCCGCCTGGCGCGATGTAGCCGTGGCCGGGCAGGATGCGCTCACCATCGGTGGCTTCCTTCACGCGGATCTTGCACAGGCCGTCAAGCCGCGCCGCATAGCTCTTGGTGAAGCCGGGCGGCATATGCTGCGTGATCACCACGGCCGGGCAGTCGGCCGGCAGGTTGACGAGCACGTCCTTGGTGGCTTCGGTGCCGCCGGTGGAGGCGCCGATGAAGATGATCTTCTCGGTGGACATGCGGCCGATGCTGCTGACCGTGACCGGCTTCGGTGCCGCAGCCGGAGCGCCGGGCGCCGCCGCCGCTGCGGGCGCCGGTGCAACGTGGCGCCGGATGTGGGCCTTGGAGGCGATGCGGATCTTGTCGGTGATGTCGTCGGCCAGCAGGCGAATGCCATCGGCCACGCCGATCTTGGGCTTGGCCACGAAGTCGATGGCGCCGAGTTCCAGCGCCTTCAGCGTGACCTCGGCGCCGCGCTCGGTCAGCGTGGACACCATCACCACCGGCATGGGCCGCAGGCGCATCAGGCGCGAGAGGAAGTCGAGCCCGTCCATCTTGGGCATCTCGACGTCCAGCGTGATCACGTCGGGGTTGAGGTTGCGGATCATCTCGCGGGCCAGCAGCGGGTCGGCGGCAGCGCCAATGCAGACCATGTCGGGCTGGCGGTTGATGATCTCGGTCAGGATGCTGCGCACCAGGGCGGAATCGTCGACGACGACGACGGTGGTCTTGGCCATTTTCTTTACTCTCTCTACCCCCGCGATGCGGGTCAAAACAGATCGACGGAGCCCCCGGTGGCCACGACCGGCTGGGCTTTCTGGGCGGCGGCCTTGTCCTGCTGGACCAGGGCGTCGGTATTCGTGGGCGCGAGGCGCTTGACCATGGCCTTGCCGCTGTGCGGCAGGAAGCAGACCTTGCGCGGGTACACGTCCATCACGTCCTTGGAGACGATGGGGATGCGCTCCAGCTTCAGGAAGTCGATAACGAAGTTGGTGTTGCGCTCGCCGACGTTGATGGTGTTCATGCCGGCGATCACCGCGCCGCCACCAAAGATCTTGGCCTCCATGCGGCTCTTGGCGGCGCCCCGCTTCATCATCTCGTTGATCAGGAGTTCCATTGCGAACGAGCCATAGCGGCCCGAGTCGCCGGTGCCCTCGGGCAGCATGAAGTGGTTCATGCCGCCGATCTGCGCGTGGCGGTCCCAGAGGCAGGCAGCGATGCAGGAGCCGAGGGTGGTCATCACGAGGATGTCCTCGGTGTCGACGAAGTACTCTCCGGGCAGGATCTTGACGGCGGCGTTCTTGAAATGCGCGTCGTAGAAGAAGAACGAGGCCTCGCCCTGCTTGCGCGGCTGCGCCTTGAGCTGGGCCACGCGGGCGGCACCGGCACCGCTGGTGATCATGGCGGAGGGCTGTGTGGTGCTCATCGCTGGGTTGGCCTGGTTCGGTCGTGCTTGATTATTGAGCGGCCGGCGGTCAGACGCGCTCGTAGATGGTCTTGCCGCGCAGGCGGAACAAGTCCTTGGACTCGGTGAAGTTCTCCGAGTGGCCGACGAAGAGCAGGCCCCCGGGCTTCATCACGCGGTGGATGCGCTCCAGCACCTTGCGCTGTGTCGGGCCGTCGAAATAGATCATCACGTTGCGGCAGAACACGATGTGGAAAGGATCGCCGAGCGACCACTGCGTGTCCATCAGGTTGAGCGTGCGGAACTCGATCCAGCGCGCCAGCTCGGGCTTGATGCGGATCTTGCCCTCGTTGGCGCCCGTCCCCTTCAGGAAGTAGTTGCGCAACCGCACATGGTTCAGGCCGCGTGAGTCGGCACCGTAGACGCCGCGCCGGGCGGTATTGAGCACATTGGTGTCGATGTCGCTGCAGACGATCTGCATCGGTGCGCTGGCACCGAGCGCCTCATGGCAGGTCATGGCGATGGAGTAGGGCTCTTCGCCGGTGGAGGCGGCGCAGCACCAGATGCGGATGGGCCTCGCGTTGATGGCCTTCAGGTCATCCGCCAGCGCATGGAAGTGATGGTCTTCGCGGAAGAAGGAGGTGAGGTTGGTGGTCAGGCAGTTGACAAACTCCTGCCACTCGGCGGCGCCTTGAGGGCCGCTGCTCTGCTCCAGCCATTGCAGGTAGCTGGCGAAGCTGTTGTAGCCGGTGTCGCGCAGCCGCCGCGACAAGCGGCTGTAGACCATGGCCTGCTTGCCCTCGTGCAGGCTGATGCCGGCGTGCTGGTAGATCAGTTGGCGAACGCGGTCGAAGTCGGCCTTGCTGAAGCTGAACTCGTGGTCGATCGACTCCGAGGCGGACGATGCGTTCGGGGCAGCGGGCATGTAGGGGGCTCTTTGACTTCTTTGGCTTTTGGCGCTGACACTCGGCGCCCGGCAACGCTGCTGGGCGATTGCCGCCTATTCTGCCCCCAAGCCGAGGTACCGGGCCGGCAATTGCATGGGTGAAACTGCGGCTTGAATCACAATTCGTTTCCAGACATGCTCCCGGCTGTGCCGCTGCTAGACTGCCGCGACACGATACCAAGCGCCTTGAACACCCCCGCCCCGCCACCGCTGATCCACGCCCGCCATCTGGCGCTGGACCCCGCCCTGCAGTTGTTGCAGCAGGCCGGGGCCCTGCTGCCCGAGGCCGAACCCTATAGCGCCGCCTGGCTGCAAGGCGTGATAGACGCGCTCTGCGACCTCTCCAGCAAGGACGCCCTGACCGGCCTCGTCAACCGCCGCAGCTTCGAGATGGCGCTGTCGCGCGAGGTCGATCGCGTGGCGCGTTCGGGTGAGTCGGCCCTTCTGCTGGTGCTTGATATCGATCACTTCAAGGCGGTGAACGACACCCACGGCCATGCGGCGGGCGACCTGGTGATCCAGGCCGTGGCCCGTGCCATCAGCGACGTGGTGCGCCCCATGGACACCGTGGCTCGCGTGGGTGGCGAAGAGTTCGCCATCATCCTTCCCAACTGCCCGCCCAGCTTCGGCCTCACCGTCGCCGAGCGCATGCGCGAGCAGGTGGCCGACTTGAAGCTCGATGTATCACCGAGCCAGCGCATCGGCGTGACCATCAGCGTGGGCGGCGCCTTTGCCCCGCAATGGGTGCGCTCGTCCTCGCTGCTGTGGATGGAGCGGGCCGATCGCCAGCTCTACCGTGCCAAGGCCGAGGGCCGCAACCGTACCTGCCTGGAAGCACAAATGGAATCGCTGGTGAGCGCCGAGGAAAAAGGCATGTTGTTTGCTGCGTCGCAGCTTCAGGACGGCGAATGAGCATGAGCGCAATTCCGGCCGCCCCCCAACGTCCCGCCCGCACCGGCGGTGCCCGCACCCTGGCCGTCACCAGCGGCAAGGGCGGCGTGGGCAAGACCTTTGTCACCGCCAATCTGGCAGCGGCTCTGGCCGCCCGGGGCGAGCGCGTGCTTGTGCTGGATGCCGACCTCGGCCTAGCCAATCTGGATGTGGTGCTGAACCTGCATCCCAAGCTCACGCTGCACGATGTGTTCACCGACAAGGCCACGCTGGAGCAGGCCATCCTGCCCGCGCCCGGCGGTTTCTCCGTGCTGCTGGCCGGTTCAGGCATGGTCGAGTACTCGCGGCTCACGCCCGAGGTGCGCGACCGCCTGCTGGCCATCATCGACCAGGTCAAGCCACGCTTCGACTGGGTGCTGCTGGACACCGGCGCCGGCATCTCCGACGTGGTGCTGTTTGCCGTCTCGCTGGCCACCGACGTGATGGTGGTGGCCACGCCCGAACCGACCTCGCTCACCGATGCCTACGCCACCATCAAGGTGCTGGCCACGCAGCAGGGCCGCCGTCAGGTGGGCTTGCTGGTCAACCAGGCTTCACGTCTGGGCGAGGGCCGTCTGATTTGCGGCCAGTTGCAGCAGGTGCTGCAGCGCTTCGTCGGCCAGCAGCCGGGCTCGGCCTTCCGGCTCGACCTGCTCGGCGAAGTGCGCAACGACGCCACCGTGCGTCAAGCCGTGCTGAAGCGCCAGCTGCTGATCGAGCAGTACCCGGGCAGCGAAGCCGCGCAAGGCGTCAAGGCGCTGGCCAATCGCCTGCTGACCTGAAGTGATCCCCGAGGAGTCCGCCGGCAAGCCGGCTACAGCCTTCGACTGGGTGGGCGGCGAAGCAGCCGTGCGCCAACTGGTCGACCGCTTCTATGACCTGATGGACCTCGAGAGCGCCTACGCGGCGCTGCGCGCTGTTCACCCACCCCTCCTCGACGGCTCGCGCGACAAGCTGCACTGGTTTCTGTGCGGCTGGCTCGGCGGGCCCGATCACTACATCGAGCGCTTCGGCCACCCGCGACTGCGGGCCCGCCACATGCCGTTCCGCATTGGCATCCGTGAGCGCGACCAGTGGATGGATTGCATGCGCCAGGCCATGCTCGAGTGCGAGCTCGACCCGGCGCTGCGTGAGAGGCTGGATGCGGCGTTCATGAACACCGCGGACTGGATGAGGAACGTCTAGGACGCGCCCGTCGCCGGGCTCCCTGCCTACTCGACGCGGATGTTGAACTCTTGCTCGAAGCGGTGCTCGCCCGGGCATTCGTAGGTGTCGCGCAGCGCGTTGGCAATGGCCGACTGAAGGGCACGGCGGGTCTTGGGGTCCATCGCGCCGGCGAGCACGGTGAACTCGGTGGCCGTGACCCGGCCGGCATGCACCGTGGCCTGCACCCTGAAGAGCGCATCGCCGGCCCAGTTCACGCTGGGCAGGTCGGGCTTGCCCATCTTCGTACAGACCATGCCGGGCGTGACGACCGTGGGAACGCTTGCCTTCTCGACCGGGGCGACGACGACCGGCCTTGGATCGGAGCCTGTGCCGGCGCGCAGCGGATTCGGTGGGGCGTTAGGTGGCGCCTCGATTTGCGTGGCCTCGACGAAGGTGGGCGGCTGGATCAGGACCGGGTCCTGGATCACCATTCGCTGTGTGGGATCCTCGATGGGCTTGCGCGGCGGTGGCGGTGTCTGCGGTGTTTCATCCGGCTCGATCACGCGGGCCTTGGTGATCGTCGGTTCCTTCTTGAGCACCCGCTGTACCAGGCCGCTGCTCAGGCCGGCAATCATCAGCGCATGGACCAGGATCACGATGCCGATGCCAGTGAAGCGCGATGCGCCTTGCGGTTGTTGTGCCATGTTCATTGGATGCCTCCGAGCGGTGGGTGGATGAGAGCAATGACCAGGAAACTGCAGGGCCAGACTAAGCCCGTTGGCAGGGAGGCGCAAGCCGCCCCGAGGTGGGATTTGGCGGCGTTAGCAACTGAGGGTTTGCCGCCGGTTCCAGCGGCTGGCGAGCTGGCCCAGAATGCGAGCTGACCCGAGGAGCTTCGCTCAGGCGAGCAGCACCATCAGGGCGCCCGCACCACCCTCGCTGGCGCGGGCCTGGACAAAGGCCAGCACTTCCACCTTCTGCACCAGCCAGCGCCGCACCCGCGACTTGAGCACGGGCTCCCGCCCTGGCGAGCCGTGGCCCTTGCCATGGACCACGCGCACGCAGCGCAGGCCGCGCCGCTTGGACTCATGGATGAAATGGCCCAAGGCCTCGCGAGCCTGGTCGCGGCGCAGGCCGTGCAGGTCCAGCTGTGCTTGCAGCGCCCAGTGGCCACGCCTCAGCTTGCGCACCACCTCGGCGCTGATCTCGGGACGCCGGAAGGACAGGGTTTCGTCGGTCTCCAGCAAGGTCTCGACATCGAAGTCGTCCGACAGAGCCTGCAGCAGCACGGCGCGCTCGTCGGCCTCGCGCTGGCGCGGCTCGGGGGCGGGCGGCTCGACCGGGTGTTCATAGCGGCGACTGTCGGCCAAGGGCGTTACCGGCCCGATGCTCAGTTCGAAGATGCGCTTTTCCTGCTCGGCCAGCCGACGGGCGGCGGCGATGCGCTCCAGCCGCTCCTCTTCCAGCTTGCGGCGCAGGCTCAGCTCCCGCTGCAGCGCTTTCAGATCTGCGAGGCCGAGTACTTCGCGCTTCACAGCAAGCCTCGCTCGGCGAAGGAGACGACCTCGGAGGCGCTGACCACCAGGTGGTCCAGTACGCGCACGTCCAGCAGGCCCAGCGTCTTTTGCAGGCCCTGCGTCAGCAGCTCATCGGCCCTGGAGGGCTCGGCCACGCCCGAGGGGTGGTTGTGCGCCAATATCACGGCCGACGCCCCGAGCTCGAGCGCCCGCTTGGCGATCTCACGGGGGTAGACGGCTGTTTGCGAAAGCGTGCCTCTGAACAGCGTCTCCATCGCGATCAACCGGTGCTGCACATCCAGGAACAGCACGGCGAAGACCTCGTGACCGAGCTCCCCGAGGTGCAGCCGGCAGTACTGCTTGACCCGCTCCGGCGCATCGAAGACCGGCCGTTGCTGCAACTCGCTGCGCAGCGAACGACGGGCTATTTCCAGCACGGCGGCGATCTCGGCACGCTTGGCCGGGCCAAGGCCCTTGACCTTGGCGAGCGCCGGCAGGTCGGCGCCCAGCAGGCCGGGCCAGCCGCCAAATTCGTCCAGCAAGTCCTGCGCCATCTGCAGCACCGGCCGGCCTTTGATGCCGGTGCGCAGCAGCAGCGCCAGCAGCTCGGCATCGGCCAGTGAGGCGGCACCCCGGGCCAGCAGTTTCTCGCGCGGGCGGGCTTCTTTGGGGAGCTGATCCAGGGGCATCGGAGGGCAGGGAAGGGCGAACAAGGCCGGGGCCTTAAAATCCGCGCAGTCTATCGAACCCCTGATGCCCGTGAATCTCATTCAAGCCGGATCCTTCCTCACCCTGCATTACCGCCTGATCGGGCCGGATGGGGGCGATCTGATCAACACCTTCGACGACAAGCCGGCCACGCTGTCCATGGGTACGGGCGAACTGGCGCCGGCCATCGAGGCCCGCTTGGTCGGCCTGCCCGAGGGCACGCGCACCACGCTGGCCCTGGCGCCGGGCGAGGCCTTTGGCGAGCGCAACGAAGAGATGATGCAGCGCGTGAAGCTCTCGCTCCTGCATGAGCTGGGCGACCCGGATGCCGAATACACGGTCGGCGACGTGGTGCAGTTCCCCACGCCCGACGGCCAGGGCGGCTACGCCGGCCTGGTGCGCGAAGTGGGTGAAGACTGGCTGCTAATGGATTTCAACCATCCGCTCGCCGGCCAGCCGCTGAGCTTTGAAGTCCATGTGATCGGGGTGCTGTGATGACGGTGGCCAAGATCGAACCCCAGGAGATCGTGCTGGCCGAGCCGCGCGGCTTCTGCGCCGGCGTGGACCGGGCCATCGAGATCGTCGAGCGAGCGCTCCTGAAGTTCGGCGCGCCGATCTACGTCCGCCACGAGATCGTGCACAACACCTATGTAGTCAACGACCTGAAGTCGCGCGGCGCAATTTTTATCGAGGACCTGGCCGAGGTGCCGCCCGGCGCCACCCTGGTGTTCAGCGCCCACGGCGTGAGCCAGGCGGTGCGTCAGGAGGCGGCCGAGCGCGGTTTCCAGGTCTTTGACGCCACCTGCCCGCTGGTCACCAAGGTCCATGTGGAAGTGGCCAAGCTGCGCAAGGAAGGCTACGAATTCATCATGATCGGCCACAAGGGGCATCCCGAGGTCGAGGGCACGATGGGCCAGTTGAGCGAGGGTATTTACCTCGTGGAAGAGGCCGGCGACGTGCCTCATGTGCGCGTCACGAATCCCGAAAAGCTGGCCGTGGTCACGCAGACCACGCTGAGCGTGGACGATGCGGCCGAGATCCTGTCAGCCGTAAAAAAGCATTTCCCGCTGGTGCGCGAGCCGAAGAAGCAGGACATCTGCTATGCCACCCAAAACCGCCAGGACGCGGTCAAGGTGCTGGCGCCGCAGGTCGATGTGGTGGTGGTCGTGGGCAGCCCCACCAGCTCCAACAGCAACCGCCTGCGCGAACTGGCCGAGCGTCTCGGCACGCCGGCCTACATGGTCGATGCGGCGGAAGACCTGAAGCCGGAGTGGCTGGAAGGCCGCAGCCGCGTAGGCCTGACCGCCGGCGCCTCGGCGCCCGATGTGTTGGTGCAGGCTGTGATCGAGCGGCTGCGCGCCCTCGGTGCCACGGCCGTGCGCAAGCTCGAAGGCGTGGAAGAGCATGTGCGCTTCCCGCTGCCATTGGGGCTTGGTGACAAGTCCATGGCCGAGCTGAGTTCCTCTCGATCTTGACGCTGGCGACGCCTCAATCCGATTGAGCGGCGCCCCGGTGGCGCCGCGCCTGCTTCATAGAATCACGCGTAAGAATCAAGGATCCCCCATGCTAGACATCAGCCTGCTCCGCAAAGACCTCGACGCCGTGGTCGCGCGACTCGAAACCCGCAAGACGCCGCAAGCCTTCCTCGACGTCGAGCGCTTCTCGGCCCTGGAGCACGAGCGCAAGGGCGTGCAGATCCGCACCGAAGAACTGCAGGCCCGCCGCAACAGCCTGTCCAAGCAGATCGGCATGGCCAAGGGCAAGGGCGAAGACGCCAGCGCCCTGATGGCCGAGGTCGGCGGCATTGGCGACGAACTGAAGGCCAGCGCCGAGCGCCTGGAGGCCATCCAGCTTGAACTGAACACCATGCTGATGAGCGTGCCCAACCTGCCGCACGAGAGCGTGCCGGTGGGTGCCGATGAATCGGGCAATGTGGAAGTGCGCCGCTGGGGCACGCCCCGCACGTTCGACTTCGAGCTGCGCGACCATGTGGACGTGGGCGCTGCCCTCGGCCTCGATTTCGAGACCGGCGCCAAGCTCTCTGGCTCGCGCTTCAGCTTCTTGAAGGGCCCTATGGCCAAGCTGCACCGCGCGCTCGCCCAGTTCATGCTGGACGTGCAGAGCAACGAGCATGGCTACACCGAGTGCTACACGCCGTACATCGTCAACCGCGAGGTGCTCGAGGGCACGGGCCAATTGCCCAAGTTCAAGGAAGACATGTTCTGGGTGCTGCGCGGCGGTGACGAAGAGCAGGTCGAGCAGTACCTGATCTCCACGTCGGAGATCTCGCTGACCAACACGGTGCGCGAACAGGTGCTCGACATGGCCAGCCTGCCGATCAAGCTGACCGCTCACAGCCCCTGCTTCCGCTCCGAAGCAGGCAGCGCCGGCCGCGACACGCGCGGCATGATCCGCCAGCACCAGTTCGACAAGGTCGAGATGGTGCAGGTCACGCAACCGGAGAAGAGCTACGAAGCGCTCGAAGAGATGGTCGGCCACGCCGAGGCCATCCTCCAGAAGCTGGGCCTGCCGTACCGCGTGATGGCGCTGTGCACCGGCGACATGGGTTTTGGCGCCGCCAAGACCTATGACCTGGAGGTCTGGGTGCCGGCACAGGGTGTCTATCGCGAGATCAGCTCCTGCTCGAACTGCGAGGGCTTCCAGGCCCGCCGCATGCAGGCACGCTTCAAGAACGCGCAGGGCAAGAACGAGCTGGTCCACACCTTGAACGGCTCCGGTCTGGCTGTGGGTCGTGCTCTGGTGGCCGTGCTGGAGAACTACCAGAACGCCGACGGCAGCGTGACCGTGCCCGAGGTGCTTCGCCCCTACCTCGGCGGCACTGAAATTTTACGCGGCTGATTGCCGAGGCCTGAAAAAGTCCGCTATACTTGCGGGCTTGACTCGCTGAAGACCACGCGAGTGCCGAACCTGGAGAGGTGGCAGAGTGGTCGAATGTACCTGACTCGAAATCAGGCGTACCGCAAGGTACCGTGGGTTCGAATCCCACCCTCTCCGCCAAACGAGAAAGCCACCGCGAAAGCGGTGGCTTTTTTCTTTTCCGGTGCTTCGTTTCAGTGAGCGAAGCGCCCCTGGCCCACCATGCCCATCTTGGTCAGACCGTGGCGCTGGACCGAGGCCATGAC
Organism: Pelomonas sp. V22; assembly: GCF_030014915.1. Classification (GTDB taxonomy): domain Bacteria; phylum Pseudomonadota; class Gammaproteobacteria; order Burkholderiales; family Burkholderiaceae_C; genus JAUASW01. The sequence continues at coordinate 497,122 of NZ_JAGIXS010000002.1, read as the reverse complement.
GGCGGCGACATGTCCGTAGTCGGCGACGCTGTTCGGCTTGATGTGGATCTCGGCCTGGTCGCTGCTCGGCAGCCTTGCGAGGTCGGCCAGGCGCTGTTCCAGGGTTGCAGGGCTAACAGCCAGGCCGTTCCAGCTCACGGCGCCGTCGAAGTCGATGAAGAGTTCAACGACCGTCGGGGTCTTGAGCGATTGCGGTGGCGGGCCGGAGGGCAGATCCAGCGTGACCGCATGCAACTGCGTCGGGATGGTAATGATCAGCATCACGAGCAGCACCAGCAGCACATCGATCAGCGGCGTCGTGTTGACGTCCGGCATCACCTCGGGGGCGGCGAGGCCCGGGTTCTGAACCGCAGTCATTCCCATGCTTGGCTCCTTTTGCGCAGCTGCCACGGGCCGGTGGTCCGTCGGCGAGGCTGCGATTGATGATAGGTCGGCCATGCGATGTGGCGGTCCTGCGTGGCGCCAAGCCGACAGCCCCGGTGTATCCAGCTACTTGCGCCGTTGGGCGATCCTCGCCACCACAGCCTCCATCTCCAGATCGCGCCCCGCTGCCGCGGCCGCGAAGCTGGGTTGCACCAGCAGTTCCGGCGTGACGCTCGCATCGGGCGTGGCCTCGGTGTAGGCGGCAGCCAGCAGCGGAATGTCCACCGCCACGCCGGAATGCGGCAGCACCACCCAGGCGAGTTGGCCGCCGTTCAGGCCGCGCTGGTTCCCGCCGGTGGGCTGGCCCACGAGCGTGGCCGCATGGGCCCGCTGCACAAAGTCGGCGAAGACGAAAGTGGCCGAGCTGTTCTCGGCGCCGACCAGCACGAAGGCCTGTCCCGCGTAAGGCGTGGCCACGGGCGTGATCAGGCCCGGCGACGATGCCTTGGACTTGAGCCGGAACTTGCCGGCGGCCGTGCCTACAGTGATCGGCTCCACATCGCCAGTGCGGTCGAAGAAGCTGTAGTCCCAGGTGTCCAGGTAGCGGGCCAGGGCATAGGGCACGCGCTCGTAGCTGCTGACGTTCTGCAGGCGCTGGTAGCTGAGGGGCTCGCGTATCAGGTGCGAGAGCAGGCGATTGCCGACGGCGCCGTCGCCGCCCTCATTGGCGCGGATGTCGATCACCAGATGGGGCACCTGCTCCCGCTTCAGCCGGGCAAAGCTTTCGTCGATGAAGGCGGCCCAGTCGAACTTGCTGTTCCAAACGCTCCAGCTCGGCATGGTGAGCGTGGCAACGTCTCCGTCGACCTTGAAGGTCCAGGCCTCGGAGGGCGGCGTGAGTCGCCCTCTGGCGCTGAGCGCGGCCTCCCGCTCCGAGAGGCTCACGGCCTGCAGCGCCAGCGTGAGCCGCTCGCCGGATGCGCGCCTCAGCTCGACCCGATAGCGGCCCTCCTGTGGAGGCGAGAGCAGGGGCCACAGCATGTCGAGCTGGCTGTAGTCGTTGCGGTCGTGACTGAGCTGGCGGAGGCGCTTGCCGTCGCTGCTGCCGTCGGCGCGCAGATAGGGCATCAGGCGCTCCACCATCTGCGCCGCGCCGACGCCGTCCACCGCCAGCACCTCATCGCCCGCTGCCACGGCGGGGTCCGCACTGGCCAGCACCAGCCAGCGGCCTTCCACCAGGCCCAGCAGCAGCGGCAGCTTGTTGGCTGGCTCCAGCAGGCCAGTCTTGGCCGCGCCGGCCTGGTTCAGCACGTTGGTCCAGGTATGGCCGCAGCGGATGGCGGCGGCCAGTTCGGTGGCGGCCAGGTACATCTCGGCGGCGCTGCGAGCGGCCTGGCCGCGCTGCTCGAAGCGGGCAAAGGCGGCGCTTATCTCGACCTGGCTGCGGTACTTGGTCAGCGCCGGATGCAGGCTGTTCAGGGCTTTCGTGAGGATGCGGACCTCGCGCGCCGCTTGGTCGGCGCTCAGCGGTTCGGCGCGCACTTCGCTGGCGCTGTCCGTCTGAAGCAGCAGGCAGGCGAGGCCGGCGCTGGCCCAGCGCTGCGCATGGCGTATTAAAAAAGGGAAGGGGCTCGTCATCACGATCTCCGGGGTGGATACAGCCCCGAAGCTAGGGACTCGCGCCGCCGCTGGCGCCTCAAAGCCGCTGAGACGCCCGGGTTTTTTATGATTTGAGACGAGCGGCGTAGGCGCTGGGCGTCTCGCCGGCATAGAGCTTGAAGCAGCGGTTGAAGCTGGCCTTGGAGCTGAAGCCGGCTTCGAGGGCGATGTCGAGCAAGCCGCGCCCGGCATTTCCTGCCTGGAGTGCCTGCTGGATGGCTTCGACCCGCATGCGATTGATCAGCTCGTTGAAGTTCTGACCCAGGCCCTCGTTGAAGGCCCGCGACAGATCGCTGGTGTTGGTGCCCAGCAAGCGGGCCAGTTCCTGCAGACTCAGCTCGGGGTCGCGCCACCAGCCTTGCTCCTGCACCTGCTGCCGCCAGCGCTGGCCGCGCTCGGCCCAATTGATCCCAGCCCGTGCGGCGGGCTGCGGTGGCGGCATGGCAGGTGCGGCCGGCATCTCGGCCCAGACCGGGTAGCGATGCCCGGCATGCCGGTAACCCTCGGTGCCCAGGTAATACGACAGCAAGGCGAACCACAGGTAGAACGGGAACTCCTCGAAGTAGTTCAGCTTGACCACCCAGCGCTGCAGTGCCGCGAGGCCTGCCCACAAGAGCAGCGTGACGCCGAGCGCGATCAGGAAGTTGCGCAGCCACTCCAGGTTGTGGTCCTCGCAGTCGCTGACGCTGTCGGCCAGCCAGCGCTGGTAGCCGCGATAGTCGCGCAGTGACAGGCCCCAGTAGCAGGCGATGGAGGTGAAGGTGGCCAGCTGTTCCAGCGGCACGATGTAGGGCACATGCGTCGCGTCGTTCCAGGCATTCTTGAAAGCCAACGGCCGCACGAAGATCGCGCCGTAGTAGGCCAGTTGCAGCAGCACCGGCGCGAAGTGCCAGCCCCAGCGCGGCGGCAGCTGCGGCCGGCTCAGGCTGCGCGCATAGAAGTACAGCAGCGGCCCGAAGGCGAGCGAGGCCTCATAGGGCAGGTAGGACAGCCAGGGGAAGGCATCGTAAAAGCCGGCATAGCCAATGATGTAGGGCAGCAACTGCAAGGCGATCACCGCCAGCAGCAAGGCCAGGAAACGGTTGGCAACGCGGTTGCGCGGCGTCCACCACAGCAGCAGCATGAACAGGGCGCCATAGAGGGCGCCCAGCAGCAGCACGGTGCTCATGGAGCCGAAGCGGATCAACGCTTGTTCACCTCGTGGTTTCCTTGGACGCGCTATGTTTTACGTGAGCCACAGGGGGCTGGACCATGGGGCACCCCCCACCAAATGACGATATCCGCTGCCCGAGCCGGCGCGCACAGTGCGGCTCTCGCGGTCGCCGTTCTGCCGCGCAGGAGCAGTTCATGCATTTCGAAGAAGTCGACGCCGGGGATTACCGGATCTACGCGGGTGCGATTGAAAAACCCCGTGCCTATGGCTACATCGCCGCCGTCGTGGTGATGCGCGTGCGGGGCGACAAGCCCCGGCGCGAGGCCTATCGCGAGGAAGCGCTGGCCGGCGGCTTTGCCTGGTCCAGCCCGGCCGAGGCCTTGCGCTTTGCCGTCAACGCCGGCCGCGACGTGGTGATGTGCGGCACGGCGGCTTGAAGCCACCTGGCCATCAACGGCAGGCCAGCGCCGGAATCCGGGCCCGGATCAGGGTCGGATGTAGGCGTAGCCCTGGCGCTGCAGCTTGGCCAGGCGCACTACGCCCGAGGGCGTGAACTGCGCTTCGGCGATGAACTGCTCCTTCTTCAGGCCCCGGTTCTTCAGCGTGATCTCGCAGACCTCGAACTTCACGCCCCGGCCCACCAGTTCCTGCACCGCGATCTCGTAGGGATTGCCATTGCGGTCTTTGGCGTCCTGCATCAGGAAATCCACGCCCTGGGCATGGGCCACGACGGTGATCTTGGCCGTGGGGTCGGTGTCGAGATGATTCTTGATGTTGCGCAGGCCGCCCAGCGCCTGGCTGGCGGTGTCGCTCAGGTGGTAGACCACCTGGTCTGGGCCCGTGGCCTGGGCGCTGGCGCTGGACAGTGGCAGCAGGGCCAGGACGGCCAAGCTGCTCAGGGCAATCAGGAATTTGCGGATCATTGTCATGGGAAGCTCCTGGTGGGATGCCGCATTGTGCGTCGCCTCTCAAGGGCCGCAAACCGTCGTTCGTCGCCTGGGCGGGTTCCAACCCTTGGTCGGGCCGCCGCCAGTCGTTACGCTGGCGACCATGACGTCTGGCTCCCCCTCGACCCCCCTGCCGCTGCCCAGCCATCGCGAGGCCTGGCAAGGCTTTGTCGGCTCGCTGTCGGCCCGCCGTGTCGCCCTGGCCCTGGCCCTGGGCGCTCTGGCGGCGGTGCTGCTCGACCCGATCTTCATCACCCCGCTGTCGGTGCTGCTCGGCCGCACCTTGTTCGTCGCCTTGCTGGGCTTGCTCGCTTTCTCGGCCGTAGGCCAATGGCCGCGCAGCCTGCCGCGCTGGCTGGCGCGCTGGTTCCTGCAGGTGGTGGCGGTGGTGCTCACGGTGCCGCTGGCCACCTTGCTGGTCTACCTCGTGTCGGTCGGCGGGGATGTGGCGGTGCTGCTGCGCAGCGAAGGCCGGGTGCTCGGGTTTCTGTGGATCGCCGGCTCCGGCCTGCTGGTGGCGCCGCTGCTGGCCATGGGCGCGCTCTACCGCCAGCGCGACACCGAGGCTCGCAACCAGGCGCTGCGCTTCGAGCTGGAGCGCAGCGAGCTTGAACGGCGGGCGCTGGACGCCCGCTTGCGCCTGTTGCAGGCCCAGGTCGAGCCGCATTTCCTGTTCAACACCTTGGCCAATATCCGCGCCCTGGTCGAGACCGGCTCACCCCAGGCGGCGCCGGTGCTGCGCAGCCTGATCAGCTACCTGCGGGCGGCCATGCCGCGCCTGCATGACGAGACCTCCAACCTCAGCGACGAACTGGGCCTGGTGCGCTCCTACCTGGAGCTGATGCATCTGCGCATGCCCGACCGGCTCAGCTATGCCATCGACCTGCCCGCGAGCCTGCATCGCCTGCGCTTCCCGCCGATGGCGCTGTTGACCCTGGTGGAGAACGCAGTGCGCCACGGCATCGACCCCAGCGAGGTGGGCGGTCGCATCGAGCTGGGCGGCGAGCAAGGGGGCGATGGCCGGGTGCGCATCTGGTGCAGCGACAGCGGCGTCGGCCTGACCCAGTCGGTCGGCTCGGGCACCGGCCTGCGCAATCTGCGTGAGCGCCTGCTGATGTTCTATGGCAGCGACGCCCGCCTGGACCTGACCGAAAACCAGCCCCATGGCCTGCGCGCCGAGATCGAGTTCAAGCCATGAATGCCACCGTCCAGCCCACCGCGTTGATTGCCGACGACGAGCCCTTGCTGCGCGACAGCCTGGCCCGTTCCCTGGCCCAGACCTGGCCGGAGCTGCAGATCGTCGCCCAGGCCCGCAATGGCCGCGAGGCCGTGGAGCTGTTCGAGCAGCACCGGCCCGACATCGTCTTCCTGGACGTGCACATGCCCGGCCTGAACGGCGTGGAAGCGGCCCGTCAGATCGGCCGTCGCGCCCAGCTGGTCTTCGTCACCGCCTATGAGCAGTACGCAGTCCAGGCCTTCGAGCAGGGTGCGCTGGACTACCTGGTCAAGCCCTTCGAGGAGTCGCGCCTGCAGGACACCGTAGCCCGCCTGCGCGAGCGCCTCGGCGACAAGCCGGCGCCTGCGGCGGCACCGATGAACAGCGCCCAGCTGGAAGCCGCCATCGAGCAACTGGCCGATGTGCTGAGGCGGCCGGCCGTGGCGGCGAGCCCGGCGGGTGAGGGCTATCTGCAATGGCTGCGCGCCTCGGTGGGCCAGACGCTGAAGCTGATCCCGGTCGACCAGGTCGATTTCCTGCGCTCGGACGAGAAGTACACGCTGGTGGTCTGGGCCGAAGGGGAGGCCTTGATACGGATGTCGATCCGCGAGCTGATGGAGCAGCTCGACCCCCGCTTCTTTGCCCAGGTCCACCGCTCGGTGGTGGTGAATCTGCGTTCGGTCAGCCACCTGACCCGCGGGCCGAACGAAACGGCCGACATCCATCTGCGCGGCCGCTCCGAGGTGCTGCCGGTCAGCCGCAGCTACCTGCACCTGTTCCGGCAGATGTAGCCAGGAGGATCCCGGCGTCTGGGGCTCAGCGGCTGCTGGGTCGGCCGGTGACCACGACCTTGTCCAATTGCCAGACGGTGACGCCCACCTCGATGGCCTTGACCACCGCCAGCGAAGCCACGACCACGATGGCAATCATCAAGGTCGTGTGCAGCGCGCTGTCGGAGAAGCGGTGCAGGTAGGTCTTGGGGCCCTGCGGCTGATGGCGCCAGCTGCGGGCGGTGGCGAGAAGGCTCTTGGTGTTCATGATGCGCTCCTGCTGTTTCCTGCTGCAGGGCCGCCGAAGCGGCGGCCTCTGCAAACAAGTCTAGGTGCCCATCCGGAGCGCTTCCAGGCCGGTCAAGGCTAGGAAATCGCCTTTCGTCGCTCGATTCCGGCGCTGATTCAGATCGCCGCGGTGCGCTCCATCAGCCAGGCCAGGGCCGCACCCTCGACCAGGGGCTGGAGGCTGCGGCGCACCTCGGCGTGGTAGCGGTTCAGCCAGGCGATCTCGTCCGGGCGCATCAGGGCCAGGTCGATGCAGCGGGTGTCGATCGGGCACAGCGTCAGCGTTTCGAAGGTCAGCATGTCGCCGAACTGGCCGTTCTCGGTGGTCTCGAGCGCCACGTTGAGCACCAGGTTCTCGATGCGCACGCCCCATTGGCCGGGACGGTAGATGCCCGGCTCGATGGAGGTGATCATGCCGGGCTCCATCGCCATCGTGGCTTCCGGCACGGCCTTGGAGATGCTCTGCGGGCCTTCGTGCACGTTCATGAAATAGCCAACGCCGTGGCCCGTGCCATGGCCGTAGTCGAGGCCCTGCTCCCACAGCGGCGCGCGGGCGATGGCGTCCAGCATGGGGCTCAGCGTGCCGCGCGGGAAGCAGGTGCGCGAGAGTGCCAGCGTGCCCTTCAGCACCAGGGTGTAGTCGCGCTTCTGCGCGGCGCTGACCTGGCCGATGGGCCAGACGCGGGTGATGTCGGTCGTGCCGCCCAGGTACTGGCCGCCGGAGTCGATCAGCAAGAGGCCGTCGCCCTTGATCTCGCTGTGCGATTCCTCGGTGGCGCGGTAGTGGGGCAAGGCGCCGTTGGCATTGAAGCCGGCGATGGTGTTGAAGCTCAGGCCCTTGAAGCCCGGGCGGCGCGCGCGGGCGGCGCTCAGGTGCTCGTCCACGGTCAGCTCGGTGATGCGCTCGCCGGCGGCCAAGGCGGCCTCGAACCAGGCGTAGAACTCGCACATGGCGGCGCCGTCCTGGGCCATGGCTTCGCGCACATGGACGGCCTCGTCGGCGGTCTTGCGGCTCTTGGCCAGGGTGCTGGGGTTGATCGCCTCGATCACGCGCACGGCGGCCGGCACGGCTTCGCGCAGGCCCAGGGTCACGCGGCGCGGGTCGACCAGCAGCGTGGCCGAAGCGGGCAGGGCGGCCAGGGCGGCGGGGGCCTGCTCATAGGCAGCGATCTTCACGCCGTCGCTAGCCAAGCGGGCCTGCAGCGCCGCATCGATCTTGCCGGGCGCGATGAACAGCGTGGCCTGCTCGCCATCCAGCAGCAGATGAGCCATGAAGACCGGGTTGTAGCTGACGTCGGCGCCGCGCAGGTTGAGCAGCCAAGCCACGTCGTCGACGGTGGAGATGAAGTGGTGGCTGGCACCCCGGGCGGCCATGGCGGCACGCACATGGGCGAGCTTGTCCGCGCGGCTGACGCTCGCCTGCGGTGGCAGGTGCTCGTAGACGGCGGCCGTCGGCAGGCCGGCGCGGTCGTCCCAGCTGCTGGCAATCACGTCGACTTGCGTGTTCAGGTTCAGGCCGGCGCTGCTCAGCGCCGTGCGGATCTGCTGCGCGAGGGCGAGGCCCAGCACCTGACCATCCACGGCCAGCGTCTGGCCCTTCGGCAGATTGGCGACGATCCAGTCGATGTAGTTGGAGGCGGCGGCCGTCATCACCTTGACGAGGGTGATGCCCGTGCCGGCCAGCTCGGCCTCGGCCTGCGTCCAGTAGCGGCTGTCGGCGAACAAGGCGGCGCCGTCCAGCGTCACGACCAGGGTGGCCACCGAGCCGGTGAAGCCCGAAGCCCATTGGCGGCCCTGCCAGCGATCGGGCAGGTATTCGGAGAGGTGGGGGTCAGCCGAGGGGATCAGCGCGGCGTGGCAGCCGTTGGCGCGCAGAGCGTCGCGGATGCGCTCAAGGCGCAGCGTGATGGTGTGGGTACGGGTGTCCATTCGGCGCTTCTCTCCAGGATGCGGCCGGGCCTCGTGGGCCGGGCGCTGGGCTTTCGGGGGCAGAAGCGCCGATTCTCCTATAGCTCGGTGCGCAGCGCCCAAAGCTCAGGGAACAGGACCACGTCTAGCATCTTGCGCAGGTAGCTGACGCCGCCCGTGCCGCCGGTGCCGCGCTTGAAGCCAATGACCCGTTCGACCGTGGTGACATGGCGGAAGCGCCAGAGCCGGAAGGCGTCTTCCAGGTCTACCAGTTCCTCGCCCATCTGGTAGAGGTCCCAATGGCTCTTCGGGTCTCGATAGACCGAAAGCCAGCCGGCCTTGACCTCGTCGCTCATCACATAGGCCCCTGTCCAGTCACGCTGTGTGTGGCTCTCGGGCATGGCGATGCCGCGGCGTGCCATCAGGCGCAGCACCTCGTCGTACAGCGAGGGCGACTGGTAGGCGGCCTGTACCTGGTTGAGCAAGTCGGGCCGGTGGGCATGGGGCTTCAGCATCGCCGGGTTCTTGTTGCCCAGCATGAACTCGATCTCGCGGTACTGCCAGCTCTGGAAGCCGCTGCTGCTCGAGAGGTAAGGCCGGATCGCCGTGTACTCGGGCGGCGTCATCGTCGACAGCACGTCCCAGGCATGGACCAGCTGCTCCATGATGCGCGAGACCCGCGCCAGCATCTTGAAGGCTTCGGGCAACTGGTCGCTGGCCACGCAGGCCACGGCGCCATGCAGCTCGTGCAGCATCAGCTTCATCCACAGCTCTGAGGTCTGGTGCTGGATGATGAAGAGCATCTCGTTGTGCTCGGGCGAGAGCGGCTTCTGGGCGCTGAGGATCTGGTCCAGCTGCAGGTAGTCGCCGTAGCTCATGTCTTTCGAAAAATCCAGCTGCGCGCCTTCTTCCTTGACGATGGACTCGGTCGGGTGTTGGTGAGGGCAGCTCATCTCAGGTCACCGCTGCTTTCTGGTTGAAACGAGCCTCTCGCCATTCTTCGCTCGACAGCACGGCATGCAGGTGCTCGACCGCATCGAAGACTTCGGCGTAGCCGATGTAGAGCGGCGTGAAGCCAAAACGCAGGATGTGCGGCACCTCGGCGAGCCGAGCCGGGTCGCCGGCACGGAAGTCGCCGATCACGCCGCGCGCGATCAGGGCCTGCATCACCGCATAGCCCGCTTCCTGCAGCGGCGCAGCGAGGCTCAGGCAGACCTGGCTGCCGCGCTGCTTGGCCTCGCGCGGCGAGGAGAGCCGCACGCCGAGCGACCCGCAGCGCGCCTCGGCCAGCTCGATGAAGAGCTCGCACAGCGCCACCGACTTGTGGCGCAGGGCCGCCATGCCGCCGAAGGGCTCAGCTGCGAGCAGCGTATCGACCCCACACTCCAGCGCCGCCGTCGAGAGGATGGCGGGCGTGCCGGCGATGTAGCGACGGATGCCGGGTGCCGGTTGGTAGTTGGGCGTGAACTGGAAGGGCGCGGCATGGCCGAGCCAGCCGGACAGCGGTTGCCAGAAGCGTTCGGCATGCTTGGGATTCACCCAGACAAAGGCCGGCGCACCGGGGCCGCCGTTCAAGTACTTGTAGCCGCAGCCGACGGCGAAGTCGGCCCCGGCGCCGTTCAGGTCCACCTCGTGCGCTCCGGCCGAATGGGCCAGGTCCCAGATCACCAGCGCGCCCGCCGCGTGGGCAGCCGAAGTGACGGCCTTCATGTCGTGCATGTAGCCGCTGCGATAGTTCACCTGGGTCAGCATCAGCACGGCCAGCTCGCTGTTCAGCGCGGCAGGCAGGTCTTCCACCGCATCGATCAGGCGCAGCTCGGCCCCATGCTGGCGCGCCAGGCTTTCGGCGATGTAAAGGTCGGTCGGGAAATTGCTGCGCTCCGAGACGATCACGCGGCGCTCGGGCGCGTCGGCGCGCGCCATCTGCAGGGCGGCGGACAGCACCTTGTAGAGATTCAGCGAGGTCGAATCGGCCACCACGCATTCGCCGGGACGAGCACCGATCAGGCGGCCGATCTTGTCGCCGATGCGGCCCGGCAGGTCCATCCAGCCGGCCGTGTTCCAGCTCTTGATCAGGTCGGTGCCCCATTCCTGCTGGATCACCTGCTGCACGCGGGCGGCCGTCTCGCGCGGCAGCACGCCGAGCGAATTGCCGTCCAGGTAGATCACGCCGGGCGGCAGGCTGAACAGATGGCGCAGCTCGCGCAGCGTGTCTTCGTCGTCGAGGACTTGGCAGTCTTGTCGGGTTCTCATGGTCATCGTCGTCATCACAGTTCTCGGAGCACGGCACGCACCGGCGAGGCGCAGGCGCCGGCCAGCTTCAGCGGCAGGGCGATCAGCTCGTAGTCGCCTTCCGGCACCTCATCCAGCACCAGGTTCTCCAGCACGCGCAGTTGCAGGCGCAAGAGCTGCTGATGGCTGTCCAGGGTCTTGCTGCTGGCGGGGTCGACTGAGGGCGTGTCGAGGCCAATCAGCTTCACGCCTTGCGCCGCCAGCCATTCCACCGTCTCGGGCGCATAGGCGGTGAAGCCGGGGTTCCATTGCTCGTCGGCCTTCTGGCAGCAGCGCACCAGCACACGGGGCGGTAGGTCAGCGGTGGCATGTTGCAAATGCTCGATGCGAATCAGCGGCCCGCAGTTGATCGCATGAATCACGCGGCAAGGGCCCAGGTAGGCCTGCAGGTCGACCTCGGCGGCACTCGCCTCGCCATTGCCATAGTGCAGCGGCGCATCGGCATGGGCGCCGACATGGGGCGACATGGTGATCGCGCTCAAGTTGACCGGGCAGTCCGGCGACAGCCGTGCGGTCCAGCGCAGGGCATAGGGCTCGTCGCCGGGAAAGATCGGCGCTGCGGGCGAGACGGTGGGCGAGATGTCCCAGAGGCGTGGCATGGCGAGGTGTTCAGCGGATGAAATTCGGGCCGGACCTTAGCAAGGATGCCTGGGCCGTGGTGTCGGTTAATTCCAACGAGCTGTCAAGGCGGTGGCCGGTGTTTCTATCTAGTTGACGCTTCAACTATCTAGGCCTAAAGTGCGCCGAACTCAGAACCGCGAGTCGACAGCAACACCATGCGCATCTGCTGCATAGGCGGCGGCCCCGCCGGCCTCTATTTCGCCCTCCTGATGAAGAAGCAGAACCCCGCCCACGAGGTGGTGGTGCTGGAGCGCAACCGCGCCGGCGACACCTTCGGCTGGGGCGTGGTCTTTTCCGACCAGACGCTGGCCGCCTTGCGCGAGGCCGACCCACAGAGCGCAGCCGAGATCCTCGACGCTTTCAACCACTGGGACGACATTGCCGTCCACATAGCCGGTGAGACGGTGGTCTCGGGTGGCCATGGTTTCTGCGGCATAGGCCGCAAGCAACTGCTGTCCATCCTGCAGCGCCGTTGCCTGGAATTGGGCGTCGAGCTGCGCTACGAGCAGGACGTGCAGGACGATGCCGGCATCGAGGCCGACCTGATCATTGCGGCCGATGGCCTGAACAGCCGCCTGCGCCAGAAATACGCCGCCACCTACCAGCCCGATATCGACCTGCGCAATTGCCGTTTCGTCTGGCTCGGCACGAAGAAGCTGTTCGACGCCTTCACTTTCGACTTTCAGGAGACCGAATGGGGCTGGTTCCAGGCCCACGCCTACAAGTTCGACGGCGAGACCTCGACCTTCATCGTCGAGACGCCCGAGGCGGTCTGGCAGGCCGCCGGCCTGGAGCAGATGACGAAGGAGGAGGGCATCGCCTTCTGCGAGAGGCTGTTCGCCAAGGTGCTGGACGGGCATTCGCTGATGTCGAACGCCGCCCACCTGCGCGGCTCGGCGCAATGGATTCGTTTTCCGCGCGTGGTCTGCAAGACCTGGGTGCACCACAACGGCAAGGTGCCCGTCGTGCTGATGGGCGATGCCGCCCACACGGCTCATTTCTCCATCGGCTCCGGCACCAAGCTGGCCTTGGAGGATGCTATCGATCTCGCCCGTGATATCGGAGCTCGCCCGGGCGATCTGAAGGCTGCGCTCGACGCCTACCAGGCCACGCGCAGCATCGAGGTGCTGCGCATCCAGAACGCGGCGCGCAACTCGACCGAATGGTTCGAGAACGTGGAGCGCCATGCGCGGCTCGACCCGCAGCAGTTCGCCTATTCGCTCTTGACCCGCTCGCAGCGCATCTCGCACGAGAACCTGCGCCTGCGTGACCCGCGCTACGTGGGCGGCTTCGAGCGCTGGTTGGCAAAGCAGTCGGGCCTGGACGCGCAGGTGCCACCGATGTTCACGCCGTTCCAGCTGCGCGGCCTCACGTTGAAGAACCGCGTCGTCGTCTCGCCGATGGCGCAGTACAGCTGCGTGGACGGCCTGCCGGCCGACTACCACCTGGTCCACCTCGGCGCCCGTGCCATGGGCGGTGCCGGCCTGGTGTTCGCCGAGATGAGCTGCACCTCACCCGATGCCCGCATCACGCTGGGCTGCCCGGGCCTCTGGAACGACGAGCAGATGCAGGGCTGGCGGCGCATCGTCGATCACGTTCACCAGCGCACCAGCGCCAAGATCGCCATGCAGCTGGGCCATGCCGGACCCAAGGGATCGACCCGCGTGCCCTGGCAGGGCGGTGAGGATCTGCCGCTGGAATCGGGCAACTGGCCGCTGCTGGCCGCATCAAGCCAGCAGTACCTGAACGGCATCAGCCAGACCGCCAAGCCCATGGACCGCGCCGATATGGACCGGGTCCGCGACGACTTCGTCGCCGCCACCCGGCGCGCGGCCGAGGCCGGCTTCGACTGGCTGGAGCTGCACTGCGCCCATGGCTATCTGCTGTCGAGCTTCATCTCGCCGCTGACCAATCACCGGGACGATGAGTACGGCGGCAGCCTGGAAAACCGGCTGCGTTACCCGCTCGAAGTCTTCCGCGCGATGCGCGCCGCCTGGCCCGACGAGCGGCCGATGTCAGTGCGGATCTCCGCGCATGACTGGGTGGCGGGCGGCATCACGCCGGAAGATTCGGTGCAAATCGCGGCCGCCTTCAAGGCCGCCGGTGCCGACCTGATCGACGTGTCCTCCGGCCAGGTCAGCAAGGCGCAAAAGCCGGTCTACGGCCGCATGTACCAGACACCGTTCTCCGAGAACATCCGCAACCGCGTGGGCATCGCCACCATCGCCGTGGGCGCCATCTCCGAGGCCGACCATGTGAACAGCATCATCGCCGCCGGCCGCGCCGACCTCTGCGCCGTGGCGCGGCCGCACCTGGCCAACCCGGCCTGGACACTGACCGAGGCCGCGCGCATCGGCTATGCGGGCCCTGCGGGCCTGGACTGGCCCTTGCCCTATCTTTCCGGCAAGCAGCAGCTGGAGCGCGAGTTCGAGCGCCAGCGTGGCGCCGGCCTCGCGGCGGCCGAGCAGGCCAACAAGGCGCTGGGCGTATGACGGCGCCCTTGCACGCAGTCGTCACCGGCGGTGGCAGCGGCATCGGTGCTGCTGTTGCGGTCTCGCTGCTGAAGGAGGGGCATCAGGTCACGCTGATGGGTCGAAACCTGCAGCGCTTGCAGGCGCAGCAGCAGAGGCTGGGCGATGTGGCCGTGCAAGTCTGCGATGTGGGCGACGAGGCCAGCGTGTCGGCGGCTTTCGCGGCCATCGCCCCGGTCGACCTGCTGATCAACAACGCGGGCCAGGTCGAGACCGCGCCGCTGGCCAAGACTTCGCTCGAGGCCTGGCAGCGGATGCTGAACGTCAACCTCACGGGCACTTTCCTCTGCAGCCGCGCGGTGATTCCGGCAATGCGCGAGCGCGGCTTTGGCCGCATCGTCAACGTGGCCAGCACGGCAGGGCTCAAGGGCTATGCCTATGTGGCGGCCTATTGCGCGGCCAAGCATGGTGTGGTGGGCATGACGCGCGCGCTGGCGCTGGAGCTGGCGAAAAGCGGCATCACGGTCAATGCCGTCTGCCCCGGCTATACCGAGACCGAGATCGTTGCCACGGCGATCGAGACCATCCAGGCCAAGACCGGCCGCACGGCCGACGAGGCCCTCGCCGAGTTGGCCAAGGCGAATCCGCAAGGTCGCCTGATCGCGCCGGAAGAGGTGGCTGCCAGCGTGCTTTGGCTCACCCGCCCCGAGGCGGGCGGCGTCAATGGACAAGCCATCGCCATCTGCGGCGGGGAGACCGCCTGATGGCCTTGCAGGACCAAGCCGGACCCGACCCCGACCTGGAATCGCGGGTCAGCGACGACGACCACCAGGCGCTCAAGCTCTGGCTGCGCCTGCTGGCCTGCACCACGCGGGTCGAGGACCAGATCCGCGCACGGCTGCGCGGGGAGTTCGGCACCACCTTGCCGCGCTTCGACCTGCTCGCCCAGCTGGAGCGTCATCCGCAGGGGCTCACGATGCGCGAGCTCTCAAGGCGCCTGATGGTCACCGGCGGCAATGTCACCGGCATCACCGACCAGCTGGAGGCCGAAGGCCTGGTGCTGCGCGAAACCCATCCCAGCGACCGCCGCTCGTTCACCGTGCGGCTCACGCCGGCCGGCCGCCGCCAGTTCAAGCGCTGGGCTGCGACGCATGAGCAATGGGTGGTGGAGCTGTTGAGCGGTTGGAGCGCGGAAGACAAGCAGCAGGTCTATGGCCTGCTCTCCGGCCTGAAGAGCCATTTGCTGATGCTGGAAAGCCAGCACAAGACCAAGGACGCATCGCCATGACGGCATCGAAGAACACGCACCTGCAGGGCGGCAACCTGCAAAGCCTAGCGGGCTGGCAGCCCCAGCATTTCGGCTGGCGCATCGAGGGCGCGGTTGGCCTGATCACCCTGAACCGGCCCGAGCGCAAGAATCCGCTCACCTTCGAGTCCTATGCCGAGCTGCGCGATCTGTTCCGCCGCCTGGAATACGTGGATGAGGTGCGGGCCATCGTGGTGCAGGGCGCTGGTGGCAACTTCTGCTCGGGCGGCGATGTGCACGAGATCATCGGCCCGCTCACGCAGATGCCCATGCCCGACCTGCTGGCCTTCACCCGCATGACCGGCGACCTGGTCAAGGCCATGCGCGCCTGCCCGCAGCCCATCATCGCGGCCATCGACGGCGTCTGCGCCGGCGCCGGCGCCATCATGGCGATGGCCTCGGACCTGCGCGTGGCCACGGCCCGCAGCAAGACGGCTTTCCTGTTTACCCGCGTGGGCCTGGCCGGCTGCGACATGGGCGCCTGCGCCATCCTGCCGCGCATCGTGGGCCAGGGCAGGGCCTCGGACCTGCTCTACAGCGGCCGCTCGCTCGGCGGCGAGGAGGGCCTGAGCTGGGGCTTCTTCAACCGCCTGCACGAGCCCGAGGCGCTGCTGGATGAAGCCATGCAATGGGCCGCGCAGATCGCCACGGGCCCCAGCTTCGGCCATGCGATGACCAAGAAGATGCTGCACCAGGAATGGTCCATGGGCGTGGACGAGGCCATCGAATCCGAGGCGCAAGCCCAGGCCATCTGCATGATGACGCAGGACTTCCACCGGGCGTATCACGCCTTCGTGGCGAAGCAGAAGCCAGAGTTCAAGGGAGATTGAGATGACAGCCCCCACACTCGCTTCGCTCATTGCCCCCCGAGGGGGCGCTCTGGGGACTACGGGCGGCCGGGCGTCCCCTGAGGTGGAACATCTCGATTGGCCGTTCTTCGACGACAAGCATCGAGAGCTCGCGTCAGCGCTCGATGCCTGGTGTGTTCCGCACCTGGCTCACGTCGACCACAGCGACATCGACGCCGCCTGCAAGGGCCTGGTCAAGGCCTTGGGCGAAGGCGGCTGGCTGAAGCATGCCATTGCTGGCACCGCGCTCGGCGGCTCGGCCGAGGTGATCGATACCCGCGCCATCTGCCTGCTGCGCGAGACGCTGGCGCGCTACGACGGCCTCGCCGACTTCGCCTTCGCGATGCAGGGCCTGGGCTCCGGCGCAATCTCGCTGGCCGGCACGCCGGAGCAGCGCCAGCGCTACCTGCCGCGCGTGGCACGCGGCGAGGCGCTGGCCGCCTTCGCCTTGTCGGAGCCGCATGCCGGGTCGGACGTGGCCGCGCTGCGTTGCGAGGCCTTCGACGATGGCGACAGCTATGTGCTGGACGGCGACAAGACCTGGATTTCCAACGGCGGCATTGCCGACTTCTATGTGGTGTTCGCCCGCACCGGTGAGCAGCCGGGCTCGCGTGGTATCTCGGCTTTCATCGTCGACGCGGACACGCCTGGCCTGGAGATCGCCGAGCGCATCGAGGTGATGGCGCCGCATCCGCTCGCGACGCTGCATTTCCGGGGCTGCCGCGTGCCGAAGTCGCAGCGCATCGGTGCGGCCGGCGAGGGCTTCAAGATTGCGATGCGCACGCTCGACGTGTTCCGTACCTCGGTGGCCGCCGCCGCCCTGGGCTTTGGCCGCCGCGCGCTGCAGGAGGGCCTCGATCAAGCCAAGACAAGACCCATGTTCGGCGCCCATTTGGCCGACCTGCCGCTGGCCCAGGCCAAGCTGGCCGACATGGCCTGCAAGATCGACAGCGCCGCCTTGCTGGTCTACCGCGCCGCCTGGCTGCGCGACCAGGGCAAGCCCATCACCAAGGAAGCCGCCATGGCCAAGCTGGTGGCGACCGAGAGCGCGCAGTCGGTGATCGACTCGGCCCTGCAACTGTTCGGCGGGCGCGGCGTGCGCATGGGCGAGGTGCTGGAGTCGCTGTACCGCGAGATCCGGCCGCTGCGCATCTACGAGGGCGCGAGCGAGGTGCAGCAACTGATCATCGGGAGAGAGCTTCTGAAATGAGCGCGCACATCGATACCTTCGCCCGCGACCACCTGCCGCCGGCCGAGCAGTGGCCGGAGCTGGTCTTCGACCTGCCCGAGCTGCAGTTCCCCGCGCGGCTGAATTGCGCGACCGAGTTGCTGGACCGGTGGCCGGAGCTAGGCCATGGCAAGCAGCCTTGCCTGCGCGGCGGCGGCGTCGAGTGGACCTACGAGCAACTGCAGGCCGAGGCCAATCGCATTGCTCATGTGCTGGTCGAGGACCTGGGCGTCGTGCCCGGCAACCGCGTGCTCTTGCGCGGCGCCAACACGCCGCAGCTCGCGGCCTGCTGGTTTGCCGTGATGAAGGCGGGTGCGATTGCTGTGGCCACGATGCCGCTCTTGCGCGCCAAGGAGTTGGGCCAGGTCCTCCAGAAGGCCGAGGTCAGCCATGCGCTCTGCGACGCGGCCCTGGCTGAGGAGTTGCAGGCCGCGCAGGCGCAGTGCCCTGTGTTGAAGCAAACGCTGCTGTTCCGCAGCACAGCGCCTGAGGGCCTGGAGGCGCGGGCTGCTGCCAAGCCTGCGCAGTTCAAGAACGTGGACACGGCGGCCGACGACGTGGCCTTGATTGCCTTCACCTCGGGCACGACCGGCCAGCCCAAGGGCACGATGCATTTCCATCGCGACGTGATCGCGATCTGCCGCTGCTGGCCGCCGCATTGCCTGCGCGCCGAAGCGAGCGATGTGTTCATCGGCAGCCCGCCGCTGGCCTTCACCTTCGGCCTCGGTGGTCTCTTGCTGTTTCCGATGAGCGTGGGTGCTTCCACCGTGCTGCTGGAGAAGGCCTCGCCCGATGCGCTGCTGGCCGCCATCGCGCAGCACCGCGCCACCGTCTGCTTCACCGCGCCGACCTCGTACCGCGCGATGGCACCGCAGGTCGGCAACTTCGACTTGAAGAGCCTGCGCAAATGCGTCAGCGCCGGCGAGGCCTTGCCGGCCGCGACCCATGCACTGTGGAAGCAGGCCACCGGCATCGAGCTGATCGATGGCATCGGCGCGACCGAGCTCTTGCACATCTTCATCTCACACGACGAGGCCGGCGCCAAGCCTGGCGCCACCGGTCGTGCCGTGCCCGGCTACCGCGCCTGCGTGCTCGGCGACGAGGGCCAGGTCTTGCCTGCGGGCCAGGTGGGGCGACTCGCCGTCAAGGGCCCGACCGGCTGCCGTTACCTCGCCGACGACCGCCAGCTCGGCTATGTGCTGAACGGCTGGAACCTGACCGGCGATGCCTACCTGCAGGATGAGGCCGGCTACTTCGTCTACCAGGCCCGCACAGACGACATGATCATCTCGGGCGGCTACAACATCGCCGGGCCCGAGGTGGAGAGCGCCTTGCTCGCCCATCCGGCCGTGGCCGAATGCGGCGTGGTCGGCGTGCCGGATGAGGAACGCGGCCAGATCGTCAAGGCCTTCGTCGTGCTGCGCGAAGGCCAGGTCGGCGATGCGGCCCTGGTCAAGACGCTGCAGGATTTCGTCAAGGCCACGATTGCGCCCTACAAGTACCCCCGTGCGATAGAGTTCCGCGCGACCCTGCCACGCACCGAGACCGGCAAGCTGCAGCGGTTCCGCCTGAAGCAATCCAGCTGATCCACAAGGAGACTGCCACGATGTACAAGAAGACCCTGCTCGGCGCCGCGCTGGCGCTGCTGGCCTCCACCCCGGCCCTGGCGGCCGACAAGGTCAAGGTCGGCCTCTTGACCACGCTCTCGGGCGCCGGCGCCGGCCTGGGCGTGGACATCCGCGACGGCTTCCTGCTCGGCGTCAAGCACAGCGGCGGCAAGCTGGGCGGCGTGCCCATCGAGCTGGTGACGGCCGACGACCAGCAGAACCCCGAGGTCGCCAAGCAGACCGCCGAGCGCCTGCTCAAGCGCGACAAGGTCGACCTGATGACCGGCATCGTGTTCTCCAATGTGATGCTGGCCGTGGGGCCCTCGGTCTTCGATGCCAAGGTGCCCTACATCAGCGCCAATGCCGGCCCTTCGCAGTACGCGGGCGAGCAGTGCAACCCCTACTTCTTCAACGTGGCCTGGCAGAACGACAACCTGCACGAGGCCGTGGGCAAGACGGTGCTGGAGAAGGGCTACAAGAAGGTCGTGGTGCTGGCGCCCAACTACCCGGCCGGCAAGGACGCGATCACCGGCTTCAAGCGCTTCTACAAGGGGCCGAACGCGGTCATTGCGGACGAGATCTACACCAAGCTCGGCCAGTTGGACTACGCCGCCGAGCTGGCCCAGGCACGCGCCGCCAAGCCCGATGCGATGTACATCTTCCTGCCCGGCGGCATGGGCATCAACTTCATCAAGCAGTTCGTCGGCGCCGGCCTGTCCAAGGACATCACGCTGTTCGGCCCCGGCTTTTCGGCCGATGAGGACGTGATCCGCGCCGTGGGCGACCCGATGCTGGGCATGTTCAACAGCTCGCACTGGGCCCATGACCTGGAGAACGCGGCCAACAAGAAGTTCGTCGCCGACTTCCTGGCCGAGTACGGCCGCCTGCCTTCGTTGTACGCCAGCCAGGGCTATGACGCGGCACGCTTGATGGACGGCGCGGTGAAGGACGTCAAGGGCAAGGTCGAGGACAAGCCGGCGCTCCTGAAGGCGCTGAAGGCGGCGCACTTCGCCTCGGTGCGCGGCGACTTCCGCTTCAACCACAACCAGTACCCGATCCAGGACTACTACCTGCGCGTGATCACCAAGAGCACGGCGGGCAAGGTCACGAACCGGACGCTCTACAAGATCTTCAGCCAGCATGCCGATGCCTACGCGGCCTCGTGCAAGATGAAATGAAGCGGACGGGCTGATTGGACTGGATCCTCGTCACCGAGCAGGTGCTGAACGGCCTGCAGTTCGGCCTGATGCTGTTCCTGCTGGCGGCCGGGCTGACGCTGGTGTTCGGCATCATGGACATGATCAACTTGGCCCATGGCTCGCTCTACATGGTCGGCGCCTACCTGGCGGCGGCCGTGATGGCGGCAAGCGGCAGCTTTCTGCTGGCCGTGCTGGCGGCGATGGCGGGCACGGCGGTACTTGGGATGGCGCTCGAATGGACGCTCTTGCGCCGGCTTTACGAGCGTGACCATCTCTCGCAGGTGCTGGCCACCTTTGCCCTGATCCTGATCCTGAACGAGGGCGTGCGCATGGTCTGGGGCGAACAGCCGCTGATGCTGAACACGCCCGCCGCTTTGTCGGGGCCAGTGGAATTGCTGCCGGGCCTGATGTACCCGAGCTACCGGCTGCTGATCATCGGCGTGGGCCTGCTCGTGGCGCTGCTGCTGTGGCTGGGCGTGACGCGCACGCGCATCGGCAAGTGGGTGCGGGCCGGGGCATCGAACCGGCCCATGGCCATGGCGATGGGCGTCAACACGCGCCGGCTCTTCACCCTGGTGTTCGGCCTCGGCGCGGCGCTGTGCGCGCTGGCCGGCTCGCTGCTCGGGCCGCTGCTGGCCGTGCAGGTGGGCATGGGCGAGAGCATCCTGATCCTCGCCTTCGTGGTGATCGTGATCGGCGGCATTGGCTCGATACGCGGTGCCCTGGTCGGCTCGCTGCTCGTGGGCCTCGTGGACACGGCCAGCCGCACGCTGCTGCCTGCGGTCTTGCGCTTGCTGGCGAGCCCCGAGGTGGCATCCAACGTGGGGCCGGCGCTGGCGTCCATCCTGATCTATGTGGTGATGGCTGCGGTCCTGTTCTGGAAACCGCAAGGCCTTTTTCCGGCGCGCAGCGGATGAGCATGGCGACTTCTCTTCATCACCGAGGCCTCGGTCATTGGAATTGGCTGGTGCTGGCGGCGCTGGCTGCGCTGCCGCCGGTGCTGGCGGCTTTCGGCCTCGAGTTCTACGTGGTGGTGGCCACGCGGGTGCTGGTCTTTGCCATCGCCGCGTCCAGCCTCAATCTCATCCTCGGCTTTGGCGGCCTGGTCAGCTTCGGCCATGCGGCTTTCGTAGGGCTTGGGGCCTATACCGTGGGCATCCTGGCTGACGCAGGCGTTGTTTCAGCCTGGGTCGCCTGGCCGGCGGCCAGCGCCGTAGCGGGTCTTGCCGCCGCCCTGATCGGCTGGGTCAGCCTGCGCACGCGCGGCGTCTACTTCATCATGATCACGCTGGCCTTTGCCCAGATGTTCTTCTACCTGATGGTGTCGCTGAAGGCCTATGGCGGAGACGACGGCCTGCCGCTGCCGCAGCGCTCGCAGCTGGGCCTCTCCTTGGACCTGAAGGATGACGCCCAGATGTACTGGGTTGCGCTCGTGCTTTCCGCTTGCGTACTGGCCGGCTTGCAGCGGCTGCTGAACAGCCCCTTCGGCTGGCTCTTGCAGGGCGCCCGAGAGAACGAGACCCGCATGCACGCGCTGGGCGCGCCGGTGCGCCGTGTGCAGTGGCAGGCCTTCGTGCTGGCCGGGGCGCTGGCGGGGCTGGCGGGCGCCTTGCTGGCCAACTTGAGTGGCCTCGTGACGCCGCAGATGCTGCACTGGTCGCAGTCGGGGCAGCTGATGGTGATGGTCATCATCGGCGGCGTTGGCGCGCTGTGGGGCGGGGCGCTCGGCGCGGCCGTGCTGCTGCTGATGGAAGAGCTGCTGTCCACCCACACCATCCACTGGCAGATGGGCCTCGGTGTGCTGCTGCTGGCCGTCGTGTTGTTCGCGCCGCGTGGGATTGCCGGTCTGTGGAAGGGGCGCCGCCATGGCTGAGCCGTTGCTGCAGGTGCAAGGCCTGGTCAAGCGCTTCGGTGCCTTGCTGGCGACCGACTCGGCAAGCTTCGAGGTGCGCGAGGGCGAGGTCCATGCGGTGATAGGCCCTAACGGCGCAGGCAAGACGACCTTGATCCACCAACTGAGCGGCGCGCTGCAACCCGATCAGGGCCAGGTGCTGTTCGCAGGGCAAGACCTGACCCGCGCCGACATGGCCGCCCATGTGGCCGCCGGCCTGGCGCGCTCCTACCAGATCACCAGCATATTCAGGAAGCTCACCGTGCTGGACAACCTGCGCCTTGCGCTGCAGGCGCGCCGGCCGCCACGCTGGTTTGGCGTGGTGGAACGCGATGAGGCCTTGCGCCACGAGGCCGGGCACCTGCTGGCTCAGGTCGGCCTATCGGCCCAGGCGTCGGCGGTGGCCGGTGCCCTGGCCCATGGTGAGCAGCGCCAGCTGGAATTGGCTCTGGCCCTGGCAACCAAGCCGCGCCTCTTGCTGCTGGATGAACCTATGGCCGGCATGGGCCCCGAGGAGGGGCTTCAGATGGTGGAGCTGTTGCAGCGCCTGAAAGGTCAGGTGACGCTGCTGCTGGTCGAGCACGACATGGATGCCGTGTTCCGCCTGGCCGACCGCATCTCCACCCTGGTGGCCGGTCGCGTGATCGCTACCGGCAGCCCGGCCTACATCCGCGAGCATCCCGAGGTGCGCAAGGCCTACCTCGGCGAAGAGGTGGATGCATGAGTGCCTTGCTGGAAGTGACCGGCCTGCAGGCCGCCTACGGTGACAGCCAGGTCTTGTTCGGTGTGGATCTGAAGATCGAGGCCGGCCAGGTCGCCACCTTGCTCGGCCGCAACGGCATGGGCAAGAGCACGCTTCTGCGCTGCCTGATCGGCTGGCTCGCACCCAGCGGCGGCAGGATCCGCTTCGCCGGCCATGACATCACCGGCTGGAGTGCCGACCGCATCGCGCGCCTGGGGCTCGCGGTGGTGCCGGAAGGGCGGCAGATCTTTCCCAACCTCAGCGTGCAGGAGCAATTGCTGGCCTTTGCCGCCAACCGCTGCGAGTCCCAGGCCCCCTGGACGCTGGCACGCATCCATGCACTGTTCCCGCGCCTGAAGGAGCGGGCCTCCAACATGGGCAACGAGCTCTCGGGCGGCGAGCAGCAGATGCTGGCCATTGCCCGCGCGCTGATGACGAATCCGCGCTTGCTGATACTCGACGAGGCCACCGAAGGCCTGGCGCCGCTGGTGCGCGAAGAGATCTGGCGCTGCCTGCAGCAATTGCGCGAGGCCGGCCAGACCATCCTCGTGGTCGACAAGTACGTGAAGCGCCTGTGCCTGCTCGCTGACAGCCACACCATCCTCGAGCGCGGCCAGGTGGCCTGGTCCGGTGAGACCGAAGCGCTGTCCGCCGACCACGGCCTCTGGCAGCGCTACCTGGGTGTCTGAAATGAACTTCATCTACGAACGACGCGAGCGCGTGCGCTTCGGCCATTGCGACCCGGCCGGCATCGTCTTCTACCCGCGCTACTACGAGATGCTCAACGCCCTGGTCGAGGACTGGATCACGCAAGGCCTCGGCATCTCCTACGCTGAGCTGCTGGGCCCGCGCCGTGTGGGCCTGCCGACGGTGAGCCTCAAGACCGAGTTCCAGCGCATCAGCCGCATGGGCGACGAGCTGGTGCAGCACATCGCGATCAAGCGGCTGGGCCGCAGCTCTCTGGCGCTGCACATCGAATTCGCAGGCCCGGACGGCCTGCGCGTGGCCTTCGAGCAGGTGCTGGTCTGCACCTCGCTGGCCACCCACCAATCCCAGGAATTTCCTGCTGACCTGCGCGCGGCTCTGGAGCAAGCGCAAGGAGTAACCCCATGACGACAAGCAACAAGCAGATTCTTCAGCCGGCCGACTGGCTGGCACCGCGCGGCTATGCCAATGCCGTGGCCGCCACGGGACGCCAGATCTTCGTGGCCGGCCAGATCGGCTGGAACGGCCAGTGCCAGTTCGAAAGCGACGATTTCGTGGCCCAGGTTCGCCAGGCCTTGTTGAACATCAAGGCGCTGCTGGCAGAAGCCGGCGCCAATGCGGAGCACATCACCCGCATGACCTGGTATTTGCTCGACAAGCGCGAGTACGTGGCGCGCGGCCGCGAGGTTGGCCAGGTCTACCGCGAGGTGCTGGGCCGCGAATACGGCATCGCCATGACGGCGGTGCAGGTGGCTGGCCTGATCGAAGACCGCGCCAAGGTTGAGATCGAGGTCACGGCGGTGATTGCCTAATGCGATCTGTGGAGTTGCCTCCCTTCGAAATGCGGCGCGATCGAATCGCGGTCCGGATGCAGCGCCACAAGCGCAAGACAGGCTCAACGTCTTGAGTCCAAGAGAGGGGGCTTCGGGGCGTCACTCCGCGAACCCAGGAATGCCTCCCTCAACGAGGCGCTTGAATCACGTCGCCAGGCTGCAAACACGCGGCTTGGCTCCATGGCCTCAGCCAGGGGCTTGAACACGGCGCCCTGAATGCCGGCATCCTTGAATGCCGCCGGAACGATGGACACCCCCAGGCCCTGTGCCACCAGCGAGACCACCGACAGCCAATGCCGCCCCTCATGCTGCAGGCGGGGGTAGAAGCCTTGCTGGCGGCACATCTCGATGATGCGTGCGTGGTAGTCGGGTGAGCCTCGGCGCGAGAACAGGATGAAGGGCTGGTCGCTGAGGCTGGTCAGCGGCACGCGGCGCCGGCACGCGGCCGCGTGCGACTCCGGCAGGCAGGCGAGGAAGGGTTCGTCATAGAGCGGCGTGCCGTCCAGGGCCGGCGGCAGGCGGTCCGTGTGCAGCAGTGCCAGGTCGAGCTCCTCCTGCAGCAAGGCTTGAATCTGATCCTGCGAATTCAGCTCGATCACGACGACCTCCACCCTGGGGTAGGCGACCTGGAAGTTGCGCAGCCAGTCCGGCAGGCCATGGAACAGGGTGGAGCCGACAAAGCCGAGGCGCAGGCGACCGATTTCGCCGGCCTCGACCTCGCGGGCCTGGGCGCAGGCATCCTCGAAACGTCCCAGCAAGGCTTGTGCGCTGGCCCGGAAGCTCTGGCCAGCAGGCGTGAGGCGAACGCGCTTGCTGTCGCGGTCCAGCAAGCGCGCGCCCACCGCCGATTCCAGTTGCTGCAGGGCGACGGAAAGCGGGGGTTGGGACATGGCCAGTCGCTGCGCCGCGCGCCCGAAATGGAGCTCCTCAGCCAGCGCCAGGAAGTAGCGCAGGTGGCGCAACTCCACGCGTGCCATGACGGTGCTCGCCGACAAGGTCGCCATACTTTCTACCTATCATCAAATGGCTGAATCGTATTGGACACGAATCGTCGCACGCGGAATACTCGCCGAACATCAGGCTGCAGAAAATTGCTGCCAGCCGTAGACACTCACAGGACGAGACATGAGCACCAAGACCAAGGCAAGCTTCCACTGGGACGACCCGCTGCTGCTGAACGAGCAGCTCAGCGACGACGAGCGCATGGTGCGCGATGCGGCCGCCGCCTACTGCCAGGAACGCCTGGCGCCGCGCGTGCTGGAGGCTTTTCGCCATGAGCGCACCGACCTCGAGATCTTCCGCGAGATGGGCGCCTTGGGCCTCTTGGGCCCCACCATCCCGGCCGAGTACGGCGGCCCCGGCCTCAACTACGTGAGCTACGGCCTGGTGGCCCGCGAGGTGGAGCGCGTCGATTCGGGCTACCGCTCGATGATGAGCGTGCAGAGCTCGCTGGTGATGGTGCCGATCTTCGAGTTCGGCAGCGAAGCGACCAAGCAGAAGTACCTGCCCCGGCTTGCCAACGGCGAATGGATTGGCTGCTTCGGCCTGACCGAACCCAACCATGGCTCGGACCCCGGCTCCATGGTCACGCGGGCCCGCAAGGTGGCCGGCGGCTACAGCCTCACCGGCGCCAAGATGTGGATCACCAACAGCCCGGTGGCCGACGTGTTCGTGGTCTGGGCCAAGGATGACGAGGGCGCCATCCGTGGCTTCGTGCTGGAGAAGGGTTTCAAGGGCCTCACCGCACCGGCCATCCACGGCAAGGTGGGCCTGCGTGCCTCCATCACCGGCGAGATCGTGATGGACGAGGTCTTCTGCCCGGAGGAGAACGCCTTCCCCGAAGTGCGTGGTCTGAAGGGCCCCTTCACCTGCCTGAACAGCGCCCGCTACGGCATTGCCTGGGGTGCCCTCGGCGCGGCCGAGGACTGCTGGCACAAGGCCCGCCAGTACGTGCTGGACCGCAAGCAGTTCGGCAAGCCCCTGGCCGCCAACCAGCTGGTGCAGAAGAAGCTGGCCGACATGCAGACCGAGATCACCCTCGGCCTGCAGGGCTGCCTGCGCCTGGGCCGCATGAAGGACGAGGGCACGGCCGCCGTCGAGATCACCTCCATCATGAAGCGCAACAGCTGCGGCAAGAGCCTGGAGATCGCCCGCGCGGCTCGCGACATGCTGGGCGGCAACGGCATCTCCGACGAGTTCGGCATTGCCCGCCACCTGGTCAACCTGGAGGTGGTCAACACCTACGAGGGCACGCATGACATCCATGCGCTGATCCTCGGTCGCGCGCAAACCGGCATCGCCGCGTTCTGAGCCTCGCAGCCATGGACCCCGGCCGCATCGCCATCATCGGCTGCGGCCGTTTGGGAGCCACGCTGGCGCGGGCCTTCGATGCCGCCGGCCTGGATGTGGTGGCCGTGGCCAATCGGCGAGCCGAGGTGGCCGAGGCGCTGGCTGCCGAGCTGAAGGCCTGCGTGGCGTTGCAGCCCGAACGGGCGGCCGCGGCGGCGGACCTCGTGTTCCTGTGCGTGCCCGACGATGCCATCGCTTCGCAATGTGGCCAATTGAGCTGGCGCGCCGGCCAGGCCGTGGTCCATTGCAGCGGCGCGACCGAACTGACGGCGCTGGCCTCAGCCCAGACTGCGGGCGCCAGCATCGGCGGCTTCCATCCGCTGCAGATCTTTTCCGATCCTTCGCTGGCCCTGCAGCGATTGCCGGGTGGCAGCGTGGGCATCGAGGCCGACGGCGAAGCGCTGCGCCTCGGGCTGCAGGACCTGGCCTTGCGCCTCGGCATGAGGCCGCTGGCCCTGCAGCCCGGCCAGCGCGCCGCCTATCACGGCGCCGCCAGCTATGCGGCGAGCTTCCTGCTGTCAATGCTGGACGAGGCGGGGCAGATCTGGGCGCAGGCCCTCGGCTTCACGCCCGAGCAGAGCCTCCAGGCGCTGCTGCCGCTGGCGCGCGCCACGCTGGAAGCTGCCGAGAGGCGCGGCCTGGCCGGCGCCCAGGCGGGGCCGATCTCGCGTGGCGACGCCGGCGTGGTGGCGGCCCATCTGCAGGCGCTCGACGGTCTGGGCGGTGCCCACGGCTCGTTCTATCGCGAGTTCTCGCACCGCCAGTTGGCACTGGCGCGCGAAGCGGGGCGGCTGGACGAGGCGGCGCTGCAGCGCCTGGCGCAGTTGCTCAGGTCGTAGCTTTCTCAACCATCACCTGATTGCGGCCGGCACCCTTGGCAGCGTAGAGGCCCTTATCGGCCCGCTGCACCAGGCGCAGCGGATCGGTGTCGGCGGCATGCCAACTGGCCACGCCCACGCTGATCGTCATCCGGCCCACTGCCGGGAAATCGGCCAGCGCCACGGCGGCGCGGATCTTGTCGGCCACGGCCGCCGCTTCGTCTAGGCCAGCGGTCTCGGGCAAGAGCACGGCGAATTCCTCGCCACCGTAGCGGGCCGCCAGGTCGATGGAGCGGATGCTGGCCTTCAGCAGCTGGCCCAACTGCTGCAACACCTGGTCGCCCACGGTATGGCCATGCTGGTCGTTGACGCGCTTGAAATGGTCGGCATCCAGCAGCAGCAGCGCAAAGCCGCGTCCGGTTCGCCGGGCGGTCTGGAAGCAGGCCAGCAGGCGCTCGTCGAAGCTGCGGCGGTTGGCCAGGCCGGTCAGCGCATCGCGGGTGGCCAAGCGCTCCAGCTCCGCATTGGCGGCCGCCAGCGCCTCGGTGCGCTGCTGCACCTGCTGTTCCAGCGTCTGGTTCAAGGCTTCCAGCTCGCGCTCGTGGCTGAGCAGCGAGTCGGTCATCGAGCGCATGGCCTCGCTCAATTGGTCGATCTCCTGCAGGCCGCCCGCAGCGGGGTAGCGTGGCGCATCGCTGCGCTGCTGGACCCGCCGCGCGGCGGTAGCGAGTTGCTCGATGGGCCGGCTGATCGATCGCGCCAGCCAGATCGCGACCAGGGTGGCGAGCAGGGCGGCCGCCAGTCCCAGGGCCAGCAACTGACGGCGCAACTCGTGCGCGGGCGCGAGGGCGAGATCGATGGACTGCCGAACGACGATGCGCCAGCCCAGGTCGCTGCTTGTGCCTGCGCTCACCGGCACCTCGCTGGACAGGTATTCGATGCCATCGTTCCAGCGCGCGACGCTGGAGGCCGCGCCTTCAGGCACGCCCTTGGGCAACTGGGCATTGCCCGCCAGCGCGCGCGGATAGAGCACGTTGCCGCTCTTGTCGACGATCAGGATTTCGGCCTCGCCCCCCATCTGCCGTTGCGCCAGCGTGGACTGCACCGTCTCGGTCACCCAGTTCCAGTGCGCATGGGCGCCGACAACGCCGACCAGGCGGCCCTGTCGGTCGCGGATGGGCGCAGCGAAATCGATGAAGCGCGGCGGCTCGCCGTCGGCCTGCTGCGGCAGCAACTTGGCCAGCAGCTTGGCTTCGTGCAGGTCCCCGACGTAGACGCCTTTCATGGCCGCCATGAACCAGGGGCGCTGGGCCACGGAAACGCCCGCCAGCAAACCATCGCTGGCCTGCAGCACCTGGCCCTCGACATCCGCGACGCCCAGCCAGGCGAACTCACGGCGCAGCAGTTTGCGTCGCTGCAGCGATTCCAGCAGTTCGGGATTCTTCAGGTCGCCGCGAGTGAAGTGCGGCGCCATGCTGAGCAGCGCGATTTCCAGCTCGCGCTCGCGCAGGTTCGCGCCGAGCAGGTCGGCGGCGGCCTGCGCCGCTGAATGGACCTTTTCGCGGGCAGCCTGCCCCAGCTGCTGCGTGGCCATGTGGCCGAAGTAGAGCCCAACGCTCAGCAATACCAGCAGGGACAGGCCACCAAAACAGAGCGCCAGCCGGCCTCGGAAACTGTGGAGCAGCAGCGAGGTCTGGACGCTCATGGAGGTGGGGCAGGCTCGGGGCCGGCGCTATACAGAGGAATTGCCATCCGACTGTAGCGTCAAGCGGCCCTCGAATGGGGAGTGCCAAGAGCAGCGGACAGTCGTCCTGCCAATGGGTCGCCGATCCCGTGTTTTTGTCGCTTTGTCGCATGTGGGGTGTCGCAATTCGCACAGGCCTGCGAGGATGCGCGCTTCCGTCCTCCACACACAGTCCAACAATTTCGGGAGCTACCTAATGAATGCTGTGTCAGAGAATTCTTCGCCGGAAAGCCCAGCAGCGCCGGCACCCTTCGCCCCCGTGGCCGACAACCAGCGCATCGAGGCGCTGGACGTCGTCCGAGGGTTTGCCCTGGTGGGCATCTTTCTGATGAACATCGAATGGTTCAACCGACCGTTCGCTGCCTTCAACGACGGCATCCCGCGTGATGCCACCGGCCTCGACTGGCTGGCCAACTGGTTCGTCAACTACTTCGTGGCCGGCAAGTTCTGGACCATCTTCTCCCTGCTGTTTGGCATGGGCTTTGCCGTGATGCTGGTGCGGGCCGAGAAGGCCGGGCGCGAGTTCAAGAAGGTCTACCTGCGCCGCGTGCTGGCGCTGGGCGTCTTCGGCGCCATGCACTACATCTTCCTGTGGGAAGGCGACATCCTCTTCAGCTACGCCATCGGGGCGCTCGGGCTGATGATCGTGCTGTACGGCCGGCCCTGGCCCATCTTCATCGGCATCCTCGCGGCGCTGGGCCTCGGCTTTGCGGCCAATGCGATGTTCGCGGTGATGGTCGGCCTCATCCTCATCGGGCTGCTGGGCATCTACCTGCGTTCGCCCAAGCGGGTGTTCGGCACGCCGCTGTTCAGCTTCCTGCTGATGCTGATCGGCGGGCTCGCCACGGTGGCCGCTGTCGGCTTCTGGGCCTGGCCGGATGGCCCGATGGAGGCGCGCTTGTCGCTGTCGGCATTCGGTCCTTTGCTGCTGATTTTTGGCTGGTTGTCCAAGAAGTACTACGAGCCGGCCGAGAAGCGCAGCCTGCGCATGGCCGCCAGCATCTACGTGTTTTCGGGCCTGGCCATGACCCTCGGGGCCGTGACCCAGCAGTTCTCGCCCGATCCCACCGTCGTGCCGCCGGGCAGTGAAGACAAGCCGGCCGTGAGCGCTGCGGCCACACCTGCGGCCCCGGCGTCGCCGGTGCTGGCAGCAGCCTCGGTGGCCAAGGCCGCTTCGGCCGCCAAGGCGGTTGAAAAGCCCAAGACCAGGGCCGAGAAGGCGGCCGAAGCCAAGGCCGAAAAGGAGAAGCGGCTGAAGGAGGGCGCCGAGAACCGCGCCACCGAAACCAAGCTGTTCAGCAAGGGCAGCTATGCCGACATCGTCGAGCGCCGTGCCCGCCAGTTCCCCGAGAAGGCCGCCGGCGATGCGGGCTTTGCCGTGCTGCTGGTCGGCATGTTCCTGATGGGCGTGTGGTTCGTGCGCTCCGGCGTGATGGAAGACACCAAGCGCCACCTGCCGCTGTTCCGCAAGATGGCGCTGTGGGGCCTGCCGATCGGCATCGGCCTTGGCCTGGTGACTTGCTTCATCGGTGTCTCGCACACGCCAGGCGACCGCTACGACGGCTGGGGCATCGCCCATGGCCTGCGCACGCTGGGCAATCTGCCGGCCTGCCTGGGTTACGTGGGCCTGCTGGTCGTGATGCTGCACAGCAAGACCTTCGGCGCGGTGCGTTACCTGGCTGCGCCGGGCCGCATGGCCTTGACCAACTACCTGATGCAGTCGCTGATCTGCACGCTGTACTTTTACGGCTATGGCCTCGGCCACTGGGGCATGTCGCGCAGCATGCAGGTGGTCTTCGTCGCCGTCGTGTACATCGCCCAGATCGCATTCAGCAACTGGTGGCTGAGCCGCTTCCGCTACGGCCCGATGGAATGGCTGTGGCGCGGCTTCACCTACCGTCAGGTGCCCAAGCTGCGGATTGACCGCAGCCCATCGGCAGCTGCGACCAGCGCGGCCTGATCCGGTCTCCCCCCGGCTTACTTGCCGGGGACGAGCTCGATGCGGCGTTCGGTCGCCGCATCGACCTTGGCCCGCGTGTAGAGCAGCGGGAAGTACTCGCCCTTGAGCCACAGCGGGGCCAGGTCGCGGTAATGCGGGCTCGCCGGGTCGCCCGACTGGCCCGGCGTATTCATCGCGCGCGAGTTGTCCCAGTCGCCCACGTCGATCACCACGCGGAACGAGGCACCGCCGATCTGGCGGAAGTTCGCCGGGTCGTAGCTCGAGACATTGACCGTGTGGCTGCCACCCTGACGCGGCAGGGGCCCGACGTTGAGGCGCGCCCGCGTCGTCGCATCAGCGGCATTGGCCAGCGGATGGGCGAACAGGATGTGGTGCAGCTTGTCCCAGCGCCAGGCGGCCGGGTCGCTGCCGGCGAGCTTTTGCAGCTCGGCCCAGGCGCCCGCGAGGCTCTTGTCGAGGATCTCGTCGCGGCGGGCCCGGCCGTTCGCGCCCAGCGCGGGCTCGGGCTGCTCCAGGGTGTCCAGCATCACTTCGGCGTCGGCTGTACGCAGCAATTGGGCGGCGCGGGGCGGCAGCAGCGCATCCTTCAGCGCCGGGCCCAGGTGGCGCGTGAACCAGAGCTCGTACAGCGCGGCGGCGGCCGAGCTGCCGTTCTCCACCGCATCCCAGTCCTGCAGCAGACGCGCTGCCTCCTTGGCGGGGGCGCTTTGCAGGCTGGCGCTCTTCAGTACGGCCTGCAGGCGCCGCGCCGGGATGGAGAGCAGGTCGGTCTGCAGCCGCATCGTGTCCTCAAGGCTCATCTTGGGCTGCGACTTCAGCACCTCGGCCAGGCGCTGGTAGCGGGCCGTGACCGCCCATTCGAAGCCCAGCTTGCGCTCCTTGTACGGATAGCCGGCGGGCAGGTTCTGTTCGTTGGCCGATGCCAGCCAGCCGGCCTCGGGGTTGTAGATCGAGGGCATGTCCTTGCCGGCCCAGAAGCCCTTCCACTCGTAGCGGCCGTCACCGGGCACGGGCAGCAGGCCGTCCCAGTTGGGCCGCACCGGCGCCAGGCCGCCGGCCACCCAGCCGATGTTGCCGGCCGCGTCGGCATAGATCTGGTTCTCGCTCGGTGCGCCCCATTTCTCCATGGCGCGGCGGAAGTCGCCGAAGCTCTGCGCCTTCATGTAGTCGATGCTGCCGAAGTAGGGCGCCATGCCGGGCTCGGCCCAGGCCGCGCGCAAGGCATAGGCACGCTGCTTGGCGGTGTCGGCATACAGCAGCGGGCCGTGGCGGGTGAACAGCAGCTCGACCTGCACCGGCGCACCGCCGCGCACGGCGATGGTCTCGGTGAGGCGCTTCATCGGCTCCCAGGCCCCCTTGTAGCGGTACTCGTTCGGGCGGGCCGGGTTGGTTTCGTAGACGTAGAGGTCTTCCTGGTCGGTGCCGAAGATGGTGAGGCCGAAGGCGACCTGGCCGTTGTGGCCGATGGAGACGCCGGGCAGGGCCGGCTCGCCGCCGCCGATCACGTTCAGCCCGGGCGCGTTCAGGTGCACGATGTAGCGCAGCGAAGGCGCGCCATGGGCCCGGTGCGGGTCGCTCGCGAGGATGGCGCGGCCGGTGCTTGATCGTGCTGGCGCGATGGCCCAGGCATTGCTGCCCTCGGACCGCTGGCTGTGCTGCTCGGCCGCCAGCAGCGCCTCGGGGGGCTCGGGCGTTTCGAGCGCGCTGCGGCGCTCGTCGCGACCGCTGATCTGGACTCCTTGTGTGCCAAGCAGGTAGCTGCGCAGCAGCTCGGGTGGCAGGCAGGGGTCGAGGCCCGGCGGCATCTGGGCTTCCCAGGGCGGCGAGAGGCGGGCGCGCACCGGGTCGTGCTTCAGGTCGCTGACGCAGGCCATGGTGGCGCGCGAGACCTCGGAGCTGAGGTTGCGCGTGAGGCCGTGGCTGCGGATGCGTACCACGTCCTCGGCCTGCCACTTCTCGGGCAGGTAGCCGAAGTAGCCGAACTCCAGGGGCAGCAGGCTCGTGTCCTTGGCGATCAGGTCGATGTAGGCATTGACGCCGGCCGCAAAGCGCGTGGCGATGCGCTGGGCCTCAGGCCCGTAGCTGCGCCATTCGCGCGCCATGTCGCCCCGGTAGAGGAAAAGCCGCGCCGCCCGGTCCTGCTCGACGAAGTTGGCACCGAAGATCGAGGCCAGCTTGCCGAGGCCCCGGCGGCGCCAGAGGTCGATCTGGAACAGCCGGTCGCGCGCGGCGTTGAAGCCCTGCAGGAAGAACAGGTCCTCGCTGCTGGCGGCATAGAGGTGGGGCACGCCCCAGCGGTCGACCTGGATCTGCGCCGGCTTGGCAAGACCTGGCACCGCAATGGGCTCGGCTGCTGCCGTGGCTGCGAGGCTCGCACTCTGTGAAAGAGCGAGGGAGAGGGCCAGCAGCAGCTGGTGCGGGCGGGGCAGGGTGGGCTGGGTCATGATTGCTCAGCATTCTGATTCAAAGCGCTGCGGCGTTCGTGTAGGCTCGCGGCGCCCACCGATGCCGATGACGATGAACCGCCTGTATGCGCTCGCCCTTTGCCTGCCGCTGCTGCTCCTGAGCGGCGGCCCGCTTCTGGCCGCTGAAGCCCTTCCGGCCGAGCGCCGCCTGATCTTTGCAGATGACTTCATCGCCCGCCTGGATCCTGCGGCCTGGATCGCCGAGTACCAGCCGGAGCTCCACTCCAGCGTCAGCGTGCAGGACGGCAAGCTGGTGCTGGACACCCGGGGCGGCGTCACCGTCTGGCTGAATCGCAAGCTGCAGGGCAATCTGCTGATCGAGTTCCGGCGCAAGGTGCTGGTGGAGGATGGCTCCAACGACAGGCTCAGTGACCTCAACCTGTTCTGGATGGCCAGCGACCCGAAGAATGTCGAGCTCTTCACCCGCAACGGCCAGTTCGAGGCCTACGACGGGCTCGACCTCTACTACGTGGGCATCGGCGGCAACCACAACACCAGCACGCGCTTTCGCAAGTACGGCGGCGGCGAGCGCCGCCTGCTGCAGGAGTACAGCGATGCTGCCCATCTGCTCAAGCCCAACCACGAGTACCTGATCCAGGTGCTGGTGCAGGAGGGCCGCTCCAGCGTGCGGGTGGATGGCGTCGAGTTCTTTGCCTTCAGCGATCCCGCGCCGCTGCGCTCGGGCTACTTCGGCCTGCGCAGCACCTGGTCGCGGCAGGAGGTGAGGGCGGTGAGGGTCTGGCAGTGGCCGTGACCCAGTCCACGCCGGGCCGCGCTTGGCTGGCCCTGGCAGCGGCGCGCCTCGTGTACGCTTGCGCCGGTCAACGCTAGATTCGACCCCGAGGCTCCCCTTGTTCCCACTGGCCGCGAAGCAGGTTCGCGCTGTAGTTGCCGTATTCGCTGCCTTGGCTTGGGCCATCGCACTCGGTGCGCCTCAGGCCGCGCCATCCGGCCCAGCCACCCCCCACCGTCTGAGCGACCCGACCGGCTCGCTCAGCCAATACAAGCTCGACCTGTGGCAGACCGAGCAAGGCCTGCCGCTGAACACCGTGCAGGCGCTGCTGCAGACCCGCGACGGCCAGCTCTGGGTGGGCACGTCAGGCGGGCTGGCCCGCTTCGATGGCGCGCGCTTCACTGGTGTCACGGCCGAGCAGGCACCGATGCTGGCCTCCGGGCCCGTGTTCGGCCTGCTTGAAGACGAGCAGCGGCAGCTCTGGATCGGCCATGCCCAGGGCGCCGTTCTCTGGCGCCAGGGGCGGTTCGAACAGGTGATCGCCCCCGAGTTGACCGAGGGCCGGCGCGTCTGGGGCTTCGCTCAAGGCCCGGATGGCGCGGTGTGGATGGCCAGCGAGAGCGGCCTGCTGCGCTGGCAGGCCGGCAAGGTGAGGCGCTATCAGCAGGCCGACGGGTTGCCGACCAACAAGCTGCGCGCTCTCGCGTTCGATGCGGCCGGCGTGCTCTGGATCGCCACCAGTGGCGGCGGCCTGGTGTCGTTCGAGAACGGCAAGTTCCTGGCGATGAATCCGGAGAACGGCCGCTTCCCGCACGCGCAGGTGCGCTCGGTGATTGCCGATGCGCAAGGCGGCATCTGGGCCGCCACGGCCGGGGCCGGCCTGGTGCACTTGCAGCAGGGTCGCATTGCCCGCATCTACACCATGGCCGATGGCCTGCCCACCGATCATTTGACGGCCCTCGCGCGCGATGGGCGGGGCGCGCTGTGGATCGGCACCTGGGGCGCCGGCTTGAGCCGCATGGGTCCGGACGGGCGTTTCAGCTCGCTGGGCGCGGCCGAGGGCCTGGCGGGCAACCAGATCTGGGCGCTGGCGCTGGACCGTGAGGGCAGCGTCTGGGTGGGCAACTGGGTGGGCGGCCTCAACCGCCTGCGCAACCGGGCCTTCGTGGTGTTCGGGGCAGCCGAAGGGCTCTCGCACGACAACGTGCGCGCCGTGCTGCATGGCCGCGATGGCGTCACCTGGGTCTCGACCGCCGGCGGTGGGCTCAACCGCATCGAGGGCGAGCAGCTCAGCGTGCTGGGCAAGAAGGACGGCTTGCCGACCGAGGAGATCTCGGCCCTCGCCGAGGACCGCGATGGCTCGCTCTGGATAGGCACTTACACGGCGGGTCTGGCGCACCGGCTTCCGAGCGGCCGCATCGAGACCTATGGCACGGCCGAGGGCCTGCCCGGCGCCGAGATCCGCTCGCTGCTGCAGGACCGCCAGGGCCAGCTGTGGGTCGGTACCCGTGCCGGCCTGGCCCGCTTCAATGGCAAGGGCTTCGAGCCGGTGAACGACCCGGTGGTGCCGGCCGAAGGCGTGCTGACCATGCTGGAAGACCGCAGCGGCACGCTCTGGTTCGGCACGGCCGGCCAGGGCTTGCTGAGCTTCAAGGGCGGCCGCTTCAGCCTGCTGAAGAAGGCCGACGGCCTGCTCTCCAACTGGATCATGGCCCTGCACGAGGACGCCGACGGCGTGCTCTGGATAGGCACGAATGGCGAAGGCCTGAACCGCCTGCGCGACGGCAAGCTCGCCTCGATCCGCACGACCGAGGGGCTTTGGGACAGCCTGGCGCAGACCATCCTCGAGGACCGCGCCGGCAATCTCTGGATGAGCTGCAACCGCGGCTTCTACCGTGTGGCGCGCGCTGAACTGAATGCGGTGGCCGATGGCACCCAGGCCCGGCTGAGCTCGGTCGGCTTCGGGCCGGGCGATGCGCTGCGCGGCACGACCTTCGCTGGTGGCTTGCAAGGCGCCGGCGCGGTGGCGCCGGACGGCCGGCTGTGGCTGCCCTCGGCCAATGGCCTGGTCATCGTGGACCCCCGGCACCTGCCGGGCGGTGGCCGGCCACCGGAGGTGCGGGTCGACAACGTGCAGGTGGGCGGTGCCAGCCAGCCTGCCGATGCCGAGGTGCAACTGCCGCCCGGCGCCGTGCCGCTGGCGATCCGCTACACCGTGGCGACGCTGCTGTATGCCGACCGCGTGCGCTTCCGCTATCAGATGGAAGGCCTGAGCCAGGACTGGGTGGACATGGGCAGCCTGCGCGAGGTGGCTTTCCCGGCGCTGCCCCATGGGCAGTACCGCTTCCGGGTGTCGGCCACGACCGATGGTGTGCAGTGGAGCGAGGCATCGCCGCTGGTGATCAGCGTGGCGGCGCGTTTCTACCAGACGGCCTGGTTCGTCATCGCGGCCATCGTCGCGGGCGCGCTGGGATTGATGGGGCTGATGCGCCTGCGAGTCCGCAGCCTGCAGGCGCGCCAGCACGAGATGGAGCTCCTGGTGGCACAGCGCACCGACGAGTTGCGCGAGGCGAATGAGCATCTGTCGCGCCTGTCCTATGCGGACGCACTGACCGGCCTCGCGAACCGGCGCCGCTTCGACGAAGCCTTGCACGAGGAATGGCGCCGTGCCCGTCGCAGCCAGCAGCCGCTGGCGCTCCTGATCGCCGACATCGACTGCTTCAAGGCCTACAACGACCTGCTGGGCCATCCCGAAGGCGACCGCTGCCTGAAGGCGGTGGCCGGCGTGTTCACTCATGCCGTGGGGCGGGCCGGCGACCTGGCCGCGCGCTATGGCGGCGAGGAGTTCGTCATCCTGGTGCCTGGCGCCGATCACGAGGCCGCGCTCGCCGTGGCCGAAGGGCTGCGCCTGGCTTGCGAGGCGCTAGGCATTGCACACCCGGCCTCGCCGGTGGGGCCGGTGGTGACGCTGAGCCTCGGCGTGAGCAGCTGCGTGCCGGGCGCCGAGTCTTCCGTCGAATCCTTGCTGGCTCAGGCGGATGCTGCGCTGTACCGGGCCAAGCAGGCCGGCCGCAACCGCGTCTGCTGATCAGGGCAGGGCGTCGCCCAGCTGGCTCCTGTAGAGCCGCTTGAACGCCGCACTTTCGCGCTCCTGCACCAGCAAGGCCCAGAGGCGCTCGGCATCCCGTGGGCGCGCTGCTGCGAAGCGCTGCGAGCAGGCCAGGAAGTAGGGCTTGCGCAGCAGCAGGGGCCCGGCGGGCTCGAGCTTGCCGGCCCATTGCGGATCTGCCGCCAGCTCGTGTGCGTGGGCCTGCGACACCAGCACGCCGGCCAGGCGCCCGAGCTCGAGCTTCTTCATCAGGGCCTGGGCGGTGGCGGCGCCATCATCCACGGCCGCACCATGCTGGCGGGCGAAGTCGGCAATCGAGTAGCCGCGCTGCGCCCCCAGCGGCGGGCCCGCTTCGGCCAGGCCCGCGAAGCGCTGGCCGTCCCAGCTCACCGTGCTGCCTTTGCTGCGCAGCAGCCAGTAGCCGAGCGAGAACATGCGGCGCGCCTCGTCGGGCTGGCCATCGGGCCGCAGCGGGAAGCTGAGGCCGGCGGCGCGCTCCGGGCTGTGGCTGGCTGCGAGCACGCCGTCATGCTCGCCCTGTGTGGCTTCGCGCAGGCAGCGGGCCCAGGGCAGGGGCACGAGGCGGATGTCCAGTTCGGGCGCTCGCCGTGCCACGGCCTTGAGCATCTCGACGGCCACCGGGTGAGCGGCAGGGTCGTTGAGCTCCTGGTTGAAGCAGATGCTGATCGCGGCGGCGGCCATGCCGGGCCAGGCCAGCAGGCTGGCGAGCAATCCGGTGAGCAGCAGAGGGCGCATGGACGATGGAGCGGCACGCAGGGCCATGCCGGGCATCCTATCCGCCGCGCCTGCGTCAGCGGCTGTGCGAGGTCAACTTGGACAGCGGCGAAGCCATGCTGATGCCAGGCGCGGCCCGCTTGGCCGTGGGCGCGGCGGCCGGGCTCGGCTCGGCTTCGTCCAGCGCCGCATCGGCATTGCCGCCGAGGGCCTGCACGCCGTCGGCATGGCGGCGCATGGCCACGCCCACGGCCAGGATGTCGATCACCAGCAGGTGCAGGATGCGGCTGATCATGGGCAGGTGGGTGGAGACGTCTTCCACATGGTCGACGATCAGCGTGGCATCGGCCTTGCGCGCCAGCGGCGACTGGCTGGCCGTGATGGCCACGACGGCGGCGCCGCGCTCGCGCGCCTTGTCGGCCACCTCGAGCAACTCGGGCAGCTTGCCGCTCGAACTGATGATGACGGCCACGTCGCGCGGGCCCAGCACGCCGGCGGCCAGGGCCTGCAGGCGTGGGTCGGTGTAGGCGCTGCTCGAGACGCCGAAGCGCAGGAACTTGAACTGCGCGTCCTGCGCCACCACGCCGTAATGGCCGACGGCGAAGAACTCGATGCGGTTGGCGTTCAGCAGCAGCTCGATGGCGCGGTCGATCATTTCGCGGTTCAGTTCGCTGCGCACCTGCAGGATGGCCGAGGCCGTGTTGCCCAGCACCTTGGCGCCGAGCTCGACCACCGAGTCGTCCTGCATCACCTGGGTGTGCGTGACCGGCACCGTGCCGGTGAGGCCCGAGGCGAGACGCAGCTTGAAGTCCGACAGGCCTTCGCAGCCCAGCGAGCGGCAGAAGCGGATCACCGTCGGTTGGCTGACCTGCGCGGCCTTGGCGATCTCAATGATGGGGTCGTTCAGCACGTCGCGCGGATGGGCAAGCACATGCTCGGCCACGCGCAGCTCGGCCGGCGAAAGCTCGCTGCGGGCGCGGCGGATCTGGCCGAGGATGGCCGAGCCGGGCGTGCTCTCCAGGGTGCGCAGCTGGGCGTCCAGGATGGCCGAGGCGCCCATGAACGTGGCCTGCTCGGCGGTGATCACATAGGTGGGGATGCCGGCCACATAGTCGCGGAAACGGCCCTTGTCCTCGAAGCGCGCGCGGAAGCGCGAACGGTCGAAGTACGCACCCAGGCGCGGGACGATGCCGCCGCCGATGTAGATGCCGCCCAGCGCCCCCAGCGTCACCGCCAGGTTGGCAGCGGCTGTGCCGAGCAGGGCGCAGAACATGTCCAGCGCCTCGACGCAGACGGCGTCGCTTTCGTCGAGCGCGCGCTGGGTGATGTCCGGCGCGGCCAGCGGAGCGGCGGCAGCGCCGGCCCGCTGCGCGAGGGCGCGATAGATCAGTTCCAGGCCGGGGCCCGAGACCAGGCGCTCGAAGGACACATGCTCGAACTGCTGCCAGGCAAAGCGCAGGATGTCGATCTCGCGCTCGTCGCGCGGCGAGAAGCTGGTGTGGCCGCCCTCGGCGCCCAGCGAGATCCAGCCTTCGCCGACCGGGATCAGGCCCGAGGTGCCGAGGCCCGAGCCCGAGCCCAGCACGCCCACCACGCTCTGCCGGCGCGGCTCGCCGCCGCCGATCTGGCGCAGGTCGCTGGGGCGCAGGCGCGGCACGGCCATGGCGAGGGCGGTGAAGTCGTTGACCACCACCAGCGTGTCGAAGCCGAGGCGCTGGCGCATCTCCTCGATGGAGAACTGCCAGTGGTAGTTGGTCATGCGCACCGAGTCGCCCTCGACCGGGTTGGCAATCGCTATCGCCGCATGCCGCACCTCGGTGCCGGCCGGCAGCATCTGCAGATAGTTGCTGACCGCCGCGTGGAAGTCCGCATGCTCGGCGCAGCGCAGCGAGGCGATCTGGCTGAACTCGCCCTGAGAGGTCTCCAGCGCGAAACGCGCATAGGTACCGCCGATGTCGGCAATGAGTCGGGGGCTGTCGAAAGAGGTCATGGCGGGCGGGACGGACCTGTGGAGCGGGCGGCGCGCGATTATGAGCCGCAATTGCGCACCGTCCGAGGGCACGGCCCCGGCGCATGGGCGCCCGAGGCCGCAGATCTGCG
This sequence comes from Pelomonas sp. V22, assembly GCF_030014915.1. GTDB lineage: Bacteria > Pseudomonadota > Gammaproteobacteria > Burkholderiales > Burkholderiaceae_C > JAUASW01. The sequence goes on along the minus strand of NZ_JAGIXS010000002.1, from coordinate 457,062 downwards.
CGGCCCCAACAGGACCGCAGCGCCCACCATACGCCGATAAATGTAGCTGGGCTACATTGAACTTTGACCGTTTACCGGGCAATGTACAGAGTAAGGCCTAGTACGCTTGTCTTGATGATGTAGTTTTGCTACCTTATCAACTTCCCATTCCTGTGTGCCTCCTGTCTATGTGTCGTCTTGCTGGGCTCCGTGCCCCTCTCTGCGCCGAGGTGCGTCCATGAATCGGGATGGTTTGTGCCTGGTGGCCGATGTGGGCGGCAGCAATGCCCGGTTTGGCCTGGTCGAGCGGGCGGGCGGTCCGATTCTTCATGTGCGCAGCCTGCCGGTTGCTGCCCATGCGGGGCTGGCCGAGGCGGTGGAGGCCTATCTGGAGGGGCTGCCCGGCGGCGCCGATGCGCGGCCGCTGCGGCCCCGTCATGCGGCGGTGGCCGTGGCCACGGCCGTGGCCGGCGACATGGTGGAGTTCACCAACAGCCCCTGGGGCTTCTCCATAGCGGCGGCGCGCGAGGGCTTGGGCCTGGAGCGCCTGCTGGTGCTGAATGACTTCGAGGCGCTGGCCTTGTCGCTGCCGCGTCTGCGGCCCGACCAGTTGCGCGGATCGGGTGGCCTGCCGACACCGCAGGGCACGCTGGCGGTCATCGGCCCGGGCACCGGCCTGGGTGTGGGCGGTGTGATCCAGACCGCTCATGGCTGGGTGGCGCTGCCGGGCGAGGGCGGCCATGCCACGCTGGCGCCGGCCGACGATTTCGAGAGCGAGCTGCTGGCCCTGGTGCGGCGCGAGCATGCCCATGTGTCGGCCGAGCGCCTGCTGTCCGGCATCGGCCTGCCGGTGCTGCATGCGGCCGTCGCTCGCCTCGGTGGGCAGGCGCTGGCGGCGCCCCTGGCGGCGGAGCAGATCGTCGAGAACGGTATCGCCGGCCAGGATGCCTCGTGTGCCCAGACCCTGGACGTGTTCTGTGCCTTGCTCGGCGGCTTTGCCGGCAGCGTGGCCCTGACGCTGGGTGCGCGTGGCGGCGTCTACATCGGCGGCGGCATCGTGCCGAGGCTGGGTGACCGCTTCTTTGCCTCGCGCTTCCGCGAGCGCTTCGAGGCCAAGGGGCGCTTCCGCTCTTACCTGGAGGCCGTGCCTACTGTCCTCATCACCGACACCCTGGCCGCCCTCAGTGGCGCCGCCCTGGCGCTGGAGCAGGTCTGAGCTTGTTTGTAGTTGAGCTACATATCAAGACAGGTATTTACCCTTTGTTTGTTTGATGTTTGGCCGGAAACAAAGGGTTAACCCATGTTTTATCAGTCGTTTTTCCGCAAAACATCGATGAATTGAGCTTCGCTAGGGTTTTCTTTGTATTGGCAGTCGATCTAGTTTTAGTACAGAATTCTTGCAAATTACAGGTTCTCGGTTCCCCGACAAGAACTACTCCCAGATCGTTGCGGGGCTTGTGTTGTTAGAAAAGCTTCAGGAGACAAGAAATGAAGACATCCCGACAGAAGCATGAGCAGTTCCGTCTCAGCCCGGTGGTCGCCGGCTGTGCGGTGCTCATGGTGGCCAGTGGCGTCTACGCCCAGACGGCCCCGGCCACCACGCCGCCAGCCCAGACCCTGGAGACGGTGACCGTCACCGGCATCCGCAAGGGCATCGAAGACGCGATCTCGGCCAAGAAAGGCTCGGACTCCATCATCGAAGCGATCTCGGCCGAAGACATCGGCAAGCTGCCCGACGCTTCGGTGGCCGAGTCGGTTTCGCGCCTGCCGGGTGTGGCCTCGCAGCGCAACAAGTCCACCGGCAAGGCCTCCAGCGTCAGCGTGCGCGGCATGTCGCCCGACTTCAACGGCGCTCTGCTTAACGGCCGCGAACAAGCGTCCAGCGGCGACAGCCGTGGCGTCGAGTTCGACCTGTATCCGTCCGAACTGCTGGCCTCGGTCCTGATCTACAAGAGCCCGGACGGCGCCCTCGTCGGGCAGGGTCTCGCCTCGACCATCGACCTGCAGACGGTGCGTCCGCTGAACTTCAAGGAGCGCCAGGCTGCCGTCAATTACCGCAAGCAGCGCACCGGCGTGGCTTCGGGTGCCGGTGAGGGCACGGGCACGCGCAAGTCGGTCAGCTACATCGACCAGTTCGCCGACCGCACCATCGGTGTGGCCCTGGGTCTGGTCAAGTTCGACGAGAAGGGCGCCGACCAGCAGAAGTTCAATTCCTGGGGCGGCTGGACGCTGCCGTTTGCGCCGAGTGGCGCTGCCGGCTCGCCGTTGCTGGCCTGCGACGGCCCGACGCCCCCGGCCGGTTGCACCTCTGGCGTTGGCAAGGTCAATGTGATCGGTGGCTTCACCGCTGACACCGAGACCAGCACCGCCACCCGCGAAGGCCGCATGGCCACGCTGCAGTGGAAGCCCAACAAGGACTTCGAGTCGACCTTCGACTACTTCTATTCCAAGGGCCGTTTCGGCTTGAAGAAGACCGGCCTGGAAGGCGCCATTGGTGACGACGACAACGCCTCCTACGACCCGCGCGGCCAGATCACCAACTACACGATCGCCAATGGCGTTGTGGCCTCGGGCACGCTGTCCAACTACAAGGGCGTGGTGCGCAACCACGTCGAGGGCGGCGACGACAGCCTGAAGTCCTGGGGCTGGAACAACAAGCTGAAGGTGGCGGACTGGACCTTGCTGGCCGATCTGTCGCAGTCGCGTGTGGTGCGTGACTCCTCGCGCTACGAAACCACCGCCGGTCAGCCTGGCAATGGCAACAAGAGTGCCGCCGGCCTGGGCTCGATCAGCTGGACCGGTTTCAACGGCTCCAACTTCACCGACGTGAAGTACTCGACCAGCCTGAGCTACGCCGACCGCGCCGTTGCCAAGCTGACGGACGTGGACGGCTGGTCCGGTGGCGAATCCTCGCCGCAGGCCGGCTATGTGGCCCTGCCTCATGTGCAGGACAAGATCGACAGCCTGCGCCTCTCGGGCAAGACCGAGCTGCGTTGGGGCCCCATCGTGGCCGGCGAGTTCGGCGTGAACTACACGAGCCGCGAGAAGATCCGCCAGACCCAGGAAGGTCGCCTGGTCATCAAGGGCAATGACCCTTACGGTGCCGCCACGGTGCCGGGTTCGGACATTGCCATCGCCGGCACGACGGGCCTGCAGGTGGTGTCCTGGGATCCGCGCGGTTCGCTGGGCACTGTTTATGACCTGGCCAAGAAGGTCGACTCCGACATCCTGAACAAGGACTGGAGCGTCCAGGAAAAGGTCACGACCGGCTACTTCAAGGGCGACCTCGATGGTGAGCTGTTCGGCCTGAACTACCGCGGCAACGTGGGTGCCCAGTTGGTGCACACGAACCAGGAGTCGACCGGCTTCAACGTCGATCGTGCAAGCTGCACGGGCAACACGGCGGCCACCTGCCCGGGTGCCACGGTGGCACAAGGCAAGACCTACACCGACTTCCTGCCCAGCCTGAACATGAACTTCGACCTGGGCGGCGACCAGGTGATGCGCTTCGCCGCAGCCAAGGTGCTGTCGCGGGCCAACATGAACGACATGCGTGCCAGCCTGGGTTACTCGGTGAACAACACCGGCTCGCAGATCCTGACCGGCGACGGTGGCAACCCGAAGCTGAACCCTTTCCGCGCCAAGGCCGTTGACGTTTCCTACGAGAAGTACTTCGGCAGCAAGGGCTACTTCAGTGCCGCCGGCTTCTACAAGAAGCTCGACAGCTACATCCTGCGCGTGCCCACGCTGTTCGACTTCAAGCCCTACACCAGCGCCAACACGCCGCTGCCGACCACCGGCCCCAACAAGGGTTCGACCGTCGGCCTGCTGAACCAGCCGATCAATGGCGAGGGTGGCAACATCCGCGGCATCGAACTGGCGATCAACGTGCCCCTGAACTTCGTGTCCTCGTGGCTCGATGGCTTCGGCGTCATGCTGAACCACTCGAACACCTCGAGCTCGGTCGAGCTGCCCACCGCGGGCTTCTCGGTGGAGAACGTCGGCACGATCAAGATCCCGCTGCCGGGCCTGTCGAAGAAGGTCACCAACCTGCGCTTCTACTACGAGAAGGCCGGCTTCCAGATCGCCGTGGCCCAGCGCAAGCGCTCGGACTTCCTGGGTGAGGTCAGCGACTTCCAGGACAACCGCCAGCTCACCTTCATCAAGGGCGAGTCGATTGTCGACCTGCAGCTGTCTTACGAGTTCCAGTCCGGCTGGTTGAAGGGCCTGTCGCTGCTGGCTCAGGGCAACAACATGACGAACTCGAAGTTCCAGCGCTACAACTCTGACCCGAACGCGATCACCGACACGATCAAGTACGGCAAGACCTATCTGTTCGGCATCAACTACAAGCTGTAAAAGAGCTCCTCGACTTGACCCCCGCCCGGCTCAGGCCTGCGGGGGTTTTTTTATCAACGGCCGGCGCGTCGCCGGCTTGTCGAGGCAAGCAGGAATGAGCATGCAAACCCCCATCAAGACCGTCGTCATCGTTGGTGGCGGCACGGCCGGCTGGATGACGGCCGTGGCCATGGCCACGGTGTTGCGTGGCCGCTTCAAGATTCGGCTCGTCGAGTCCGATGAAATCGGCATCGTCGGTGTCGGCGAAGCGACGATCCCGATGATCCAGCGCTTCAACAAGACCATCGGCCTCGACGAAAACGAGTTCATGCGCGAGACGCAGGGCACGTTCAAGCTGGGCATCGAGTTCGTCAACTGGGGGCAACTCGGCGATCGCTACATGCACGGCTTCGGCCGCGTGGGCCAGGACCTCTGGACCGTGCCCTTCGAGCAGTACTGGCGCAAGATGCGCGCCGCCGGTAAGGCGGCGCCGCTGGAGGAGTACTCGATCACCCGCATGGCCTCCAAGGCCAACAAGTTCCTGCCGGCCCAGACCGATCTGCCGAACTCGCCGCTGGGCGAGATTGCCTACGCCTACCACTTCGACGCCAGCCTCTACGCGCGCTACCTGCGCAAGCTCTCGGAGCAGCGCGGCGTGCTGCGCACCGAAGGCAAGATCTCGCATGCCACGCAGCGCGAGGGCGATGGCCACATCGACGCCGTGGTGCTGGAAAGTGGCGAGCGTGTCGAGGGTGATCTCTTCATCGACTGTTCGGGCTTCCGCGGCCTCTTGATCGAACAGACGCTCCAGACCGGCTACGAGGACTGGACCCACTGGCTTCCCTGCGACCGCGCGCTCGCCGTGCCCTGCGAGTCTGCCCCGGTGCTGACGCCCTACACGCGCTCCACCGCGCACAAGGCCGGCTGGCAGTGGCGCATCCCGCTGCAGCACCGCATCGGCAACGGCCATGTCTACTGCAGCAACGCGATCAGCGACGACGAGGCCGCAGCGACGCTGCTGGCCAACCTCGACGGCAAGGCCTTGGCCGAGCCGCGCATGATCAAGTTCAAGACCGGCATGCGCAGCAAGAGCTGGAACAAGAACGTGGTGGCCATCGGCCTCTCCAGCGGCTTCCTGGAACCGCTGGAATCGACCAGCATCCACCTGATCCAGGCCTCGATCCAGCAGCTGATCGACTTCTTCCCGGACCGGGGCTTCAGCGCCATCGACACCGAGGAATTCAACCGCCAGAGCCGCTTCCACTACGAGCGCATCCGCGACTTCATCATCCTGCACTACCACCTGAACCAGCGCACCGACTCGGAGTTCTGGAAGGCCTGCGCGACGATGGAGATTCCGCAGACGCTGAAGGAGAAGATGGACCTCTACCGCAGCCACGGCCGGATCTTCCGCTTCAACAACGAGCTGTTCACCGAGGTGGGCTGGCTGCAGGTGATGGAAGGCCAGAACCTGGCCACGCAGGGCTACCACCCGCTGGTGGATGTGCAGACCGAGGCCGGCATCCTGGAGTTTCTCGAGGGCGTGCGTGACGTGATCGGCAAGTGCGTGGACGTGATGCCCGAGCACTCGGCCTACATCGCCCAGCATTGCAAGGCGCCGCCGCTCAAGATTTAGGGATCAGGGCGCCGCATGACCTTCACCCAGCTTCGCGCCCTGGTCCTTGCGGCCTGTTGCGCCTTCATCGCTCCGTTCGCCATGAGTCAATCCAGCAGCGCTGTGTCCGGCACGGCGTCCGACATGCCCCATGTGGCCTGGTCGCGCCAGTCCAGCATCTACCAGGTCAACGTCCGCCAGCACACGCCCGAGGGCACGCTGAAGGCCTTTGCCCGCGATCTGCCACGCATCCGCAAGCTGGGCGTGGACATCCTCTGGTTCATGCCGTTGCAGCCGATCGGCAAGCAGGAGCGCAAGGGCGGCCTCGGCAGCTACTACTCGATCAGCGACTACACGGCGGTGAATCCCGAGTTCGGCACGCTGGACGACGCCAAGGCGATGGTGAAGGCCGCGCATGAGCTGGGCTTCAAGGTGATCCTTGACTGGGTGCCCAACCACACGGCCTGGGACCATCCCTGGACCCGCCAGCACAAGGATTGGTACAAGCTGAACGACAAGGGCGAGATCTTCCCGGTCACGTTCACCGAAGGTGCCGAGCCCGAGTACTGGACCGACGTGGTGGCCCTGGACTACCGCAGCGAGCCCCTGCGCAAGGCCATGATCGAAGCCATGAGCTTCTGGCTGCAGCAGGTGGGCATGGACGGCTTCCGCTGCGATGTGGCCAGCCTCGTGCCCTCCGACTTCTGGGAGCGGGCGCGGCGCGAGCTCGATGCGATCAAGCCGGTGTTCATGCTGGCCGAGTCCGACAAGCCCGAGCTGCATCGCAGCGCCTTCGACATGAGCTACAGCTGGGACCTGGCTGACGTCTTCAAGGCCGTGGGCAAGGGCCAGGCCGGGGCGGCCGAGATGCGCGCCTGGCTCACGGCCCAGAACGAAGGCACGGCGCCGAAGGTCTATCCGCGTCATGCCTACCGCATGCGCTTCACCAGCAACCACGACTTCAATTCCTGGCACGGCACGGACCGCGAGCTCTATGGCGAGGCCTACCAGGCGCTGGCCGTGCTCACCTTCACCTTGCCCGGCATGCCGCTGATCTACGGCGGCCAGGAGTCGCGCCTCGACAAGCGCCTGGCCTTCTTCGAGAAGGACCTGGTGGACTGGAAGGGCTATGAGCTGCAGGCTTTCTACGCCGAGCTTGTGGCCCTGAAGAAGAACAACCCGGCCCTGGCCAATGGCCAGTACGGCGCGCCGGCCGAGCTGCTCGAGACCGGCAACGACAAGGTCTTTGCCTTCCGCCGCCAGCTGGGCGGCAATGTGGTGACCGTGGCGGTCAACCTTTCTGCGGCTGATCAGTCCTACCTTCTTGATGGTGCGGCTGCCAAGCTGGCACCCTGGGGCTGGAGCATAAGGACCCGGCACTGATGCCGGGCCGTTTGCTGATCACCGGCCTCAGCGGCACGCTGGCGCCGCATCTGGCCCGCACGGCTGCCAGCGCCGGCTGGGAGGTGTTGGGCTGGGACCGCCGGCGCATCCCGACCGACGACGCGGTCGCCGTGGCGGCGCACCTGCAGGCCAGCCGGCCGGATGCGATAGCCCACCTGGCCCTGGGGCCGACAGCCTGGGCGTCGGGCCTGGCTGAGTACGCGGCGAGGCAAGATCTGCCCCTGTTGTTTACCAGCACGGCCATGGTGTTTCACCATCAGCCGGACGGCCCGCATCACCCCGGTGACGAGCGCACGGCGCAGGACGACTACGGCCGCTTCAAGATCGTCGCCGAGGATGCGATCCGTGCGGCCTGCCCCACGGCCCGCATTGCGCGCATCGGTTGGCAGATCGACGAGGTCGCGCAGGGCAACAACATGCTCGCGACGCTGGACCACTGGCAGCGCGAGCAGGGCCGCATCGCCGCCAGCCGCTGCTGGATACCGGCTTGTTCCTTCATGCCCGAAACGGCCATGGCCTTGCTGGGCCTGTTGCAGGACGAAGCGGTTGCCGGCCGGGTGGTGCACTTGGACAGCAATGCCGAATCGGCGCTGAGCTTCGACCACCTCGTGGCAGCGCTGGCCCGGCGCTTTGATCGTCAAGGCTGGCGCATCGAGGTCACCGAGGACTACCGACACGACCAGCGGCTGCTGGACCCGCAGCCGGGCCGCATCGCCGCTCTGGCGTCGCGCCTCGCTCAGAAGCCGTAGCGCTTGCGGATGACCGGCAGCGTGCCGTCCGCTTCGAGGGCCGCGATCGCCGCGTTGATCTGCGCGAGCAACTCGGCAGAGACGGTCTGGCGGCTCAGCATCAGGCTGACCGGCTCACGCTGTTCCGGCAGCGGCACGCGGGTAAGCGGCGTGCCCTCGGCCTGGCCCAGGAACTGCTGTGTCGGTATGTCGCCGAGTATCAGCGCGCCCCGGTCGCGTTGCAGCATGGCTAGGCCCTTGCGAGCGCTGTCGTAGTGCTCGATCAGGCGTGCGGCGCTCAAGCGCTCCACCAGGCTGTCGAACTCGCCGCCCATTCGGAACTTGGGCGCCAGCACGGTCAGGCGGCGGGTGATCAGCTCGCTGAAGGAGTTCAGCCGGGCGAACTCCTGCTGGCGAGACGCGAGGCTCAGCAGGCCGAACCACTCCTGCCGGTAGGGTGCCGTGAACCAGACTTCGGCCTGGCGGTGCTCGGCAGGGGTGGCCGCCGGCACCAGGTCCAGCTCGCCGGCCGCGATCATCTGGATGCGGCGGCGGCGTGGCGTTTCGTCCACCATCACAAGCTTGCAGCCGGCGCGCTGCAGCACGGCCTCGATCAGCTCCACGTCCAGCCCACCCTGGCGGCCGCCTGTGGTGTAGAGATAGGGTGGCCATTCGGAGCGCACCATGCGCAGGCTTCGTCCAGGCGCCGCCTGCAGTGGCGGCAATGCCAGGCCCAGCAAGCCCAGCGTGGCCAGGCGGCGGGCAGGGAACGCAGGTGTGGTCATGGGCGGGCAGGGGCTGCCCGCTGATTGTGCAGGAAGGGCGGGGCCTGCTGCTCCTCGTTCACCCGGCCTGCGTCAAGGCGAGCCAGCCGGCCGCGTAGAGCAGGCTGGCCAGCGTGATGCCGCGCAAGGGAATGCTGAACCAGTAGAGCCGTGCCAGCAGCAGATAGGTCAGCAGCACGATCTGGCCGAGTATCAACAGGAAAGGCGCGCCGCGCAGGAAGCTGAGCTGCCAGCCGGCCAGGTAGATCCAGACCGTGGTGAACAGCAGTACGCCAAGGCTGTGGCTGGCATGGAAGCCGCGCGCGGCCCGCCACATCGTGGTCTGGCGGCTGATGCGTGGCGAGACCTGGCGCATTGCTTCGGCGAGCACTGCGTCGCGTGGCTCGAAGCGCTCGCCGTTGTAGGTGAACACCAGGTGCAGTGCGCCGAGTACACCGGCCACGCCAGCGCCGGCCATCAGCAATCCGGCGGCCAGCGTTTGAGCGTCAGGCATAACGCAGCTCCCCGGCCTTGCCCCAGAACACGCGGTACGCAAACACCGTGTAGGCAGCAATGGCCGGCACCGCGATCGCACAGCCCCAGAGGATGAAGGCCAGCGACTTGGGCGCCGCAGCTGCCTGCCAGACCGTCATGCGGTCGATCAGCACATAGGGGTAGAGGCTGTAGGCCAGTCCGAGCGAACCGAGCAGCATGACCAGCACCATCAGCGCGAACGGCAGCCAGCAGAGCTTGCCCAGCACGCGGTGCGAGTTGAGCAGGGCACGCAGGGCCAGCAGGGCGAGGCCGGTGCACAAGGGGATGGGCAGCAGGGCGATCAGGGCCGGCATGCTGAACCAGCGCGCCGACACCGTGGGGCTTACCAGCGGCGTGGCCAGCGACACGAGGGCGAGGCCCAGCACCACGGCCGGCCAGGCCTTCTTGGCGCGCTTGACCGCCAGCGCCTGCAAGTCGCCGTCGGTCTTCATGATCAGCCACCCGGCGCCCAAGAGCACATAGGCGGCAGCCAGGGCCAGGGCGATCACGGCGGCAAAGGCGGTGTAGGCAGGGCCGGTCTCGAAGGCCGTGATGTAGCGCGCCAGCATCCAGCCTTGCGCCAGCGAGGCCATCAGCGAGCCGACGATGAAGGCGCGGTTCCACAGCGGCTTCCAGGCGGTCTGTGCCTTGACGCGGAAATCGAAGGCCACCCCGCGCAATGTGAGGCCGATCAGCATCACCGCCACCGGCCCGTAGAGCGCGCCGATGATCAGGCCATGGGCTTTGGGAAAGGCCACCAGCAGGATGCCCACGCCCAGCACCAGCCAGGTCTCGTTGGCGTCCCAGAACGGGCCGATGGAGGCGACCATGCGGTCCTTGTGCTCGCTGCTCGCGCCGGCCATCAGGAGGCCCACGCCGAGGTCATAGCCGTCCAGGATCACGTAGACCAGCAGGGCCAGGCCCATCAGTCCCATGAAGACCAGGGGCATCCAGTCGTTCGCGTTCATGGCTGGCTCCCGGCGGTGGCATCGAGCGGCTTTTCGGCCATGTACTTGATCACGGAGATGTAGGCCACGATCAGGCCCAGGTAGAGGACGAGGTAGCCGGCCAGCGACAGCGCGATGCTCGGCGCCGGCGTGGTGGAGGCCACGTCGGCGGTGCGCAAGAGGCCGTAGACGATGAAAGGCTGCCGGCCGATCTCGGTCACGTACCAGCCGGCCAGCGTGGCCAGCCAGCCCGAGAAGCTCATCAGCGCGAGGCCCCGCAGCAGCCAGCGCGGCAGGTCTTGCGACTGCCACTGCTTGCGCCGGTAGAGCCACAGGCCCGCCCAGCTGAAGGCCAGCATCAGGAGACCTGTGCCCACCATCACGCGGAAGCCGAAGAACAGCGGCCTGACCGGCGGATGGGCGCCCTTGAATTCATCGAGGCCGCGGATCTCGCCGTCCGCCTCGTGCGTGAGGATCAGGCTGGCGAGTTTGGGGACGGGAACTTCCAGATGGTTGCTGCGCGTCTTCTCGTCCGGCCAGGCGAACAGCAGCAGCGGCGCACCGCGCTCGGTCTGCCACACGCCTTCCATTGCGGCGATCTTGGCGGGCTGGTGCTTGAGCGTGTTGAGGCCGTGCATGTCGCCGACCCAGATCTGCAAGGGGATCAGCACGGCGCCCAGCGTCAGGCCCACGCGCAGCACGGCGGCGGTCCAGGGCTGGGCCTTGCCCTTCAGCAATTGCCAGCTGCTCACGCCCGCGAGGATGAATGCCACGGTGAGGCCCGAAGCCAGCAGCTTGTGCGAGAGCCTGTAGGGGAAGGAGGGGTTGAAGATCACGTCCCACCAGCTGAGCGCATGGAACTCGCCGTTGATGATCTCGAAGCCCTGCGGCGTCTGCATCCAGGAGTTGAGGCTCAGGATCCAGAAGGCCGACAGCGTGGTGCCGAAGGCCACCAGGAAGGTGGCGGCCAGATGCACGCGCTCGCCGACCCGGCCATGGCCGAACAGCATGATGCCGAGGAAGCTGGCCTCGAGGAAGAAGGCGGTCAGCACCTCGTAACCAAGCAGCGGCCCGGCGATGTTGCCGGCCTTCTCCATGAAGCCCGGCCAGTTGGTGCCGAACTGGAAGCTCATGGTGATGCCGCTGACCACGCCGAGGGCGAATGAGAGCGCGAAGACCTTGGTCCAGAAGCGGTAGGCCGTGAGCCAGGTGTCGCTGCCGGTCTTGAGCCAGCGCCAGCGGAAGAACATCAGCACCCAGGCGAGGGCGATGTTGATCGTGGGGAAGAGGATGTGGAAGGAGATGTTGGCCGCGAACTGCAGGCGCGCCAGCACGAGAGCGTCGAGGGCTTCCATGCTCAGGACTCCCTGTCAGGCTTGGCCGCTTTGGGAATGCGGCCGGTGAATTCCAGCAGCTTCTGCACCTTGGAACCCATCTTCATCAGTTGGCCGAGCGTCTGCGAATCCATGCGCTGCACGTCGTCGAACCAGCTCGTCATCAGCTCGATCAGGTCGTGCATGCCGCGCATGCGCTCCTGGGCGTAGCGCTCATCGGGGCCGGCCGGCGTTTCAAGCAGGGCGTTGCGCAGCATGGAGAGCGTGGGCTCGATCTCGCGGCGGCGGCGCTCCTCGGCCAGCGTGCGGAAGATCTCCCAGGCATCGCCGGGGGCCTCGAAGTATTCGCGCCGGTCGCCCGGCAGGTGCTTGAGTCGCACCAGTCGCCAGGCCTGCAATTCCTTCAGGCCCATGCTGACGTTGGAGCGGCTGAACTCCAGCGCCTCGGCCAGCTCGTCCGCGTTGAGCGGGCGCGGGGTGACGAAGATCAGGGCATAGATCTGCCCCACCGTGCGGTTGATGCCCCAGCGGCTGCCCATCTCGCCGAAATGCGCGACGAAGCTGCGGACCAGGGGGCTCAGCGATTCCATGGGAACTCCAGCTCGGCCCTGTACCGGCGACCGCCCACGGCGGTTGATCCGGCTCAAGACTTTGCTGAATTTTCAGTAATTACTGAAAATTCAGCAAGTCCAATCGGCGCGCAGGGGTATTGGCTTGCCCGTGGGGCTGTCGCGTGCGGCGGCGGCCTCAGCGGCCGGCAGCGGCCGGCAGGTTCTTGTAGAACGCCGCGATCTGCGGGATGAAGCTCTGCGGGTTGGCGCCCGCGAGATTGGTCAGCACGATGATGGCGAGCTGCTCGTCGGGGTAGACGAAGAAGGCGGCGCGGGCACCGCCTATGCCCGCCACCTGAAGCTGGGGCGAGGTCTGCAGCACTGGCCAGCCGGCTCCCCAGGCCCCGTCGGTGCCGTTGTTCAGCTTCTCGGGTGTCCACATGGCCTTGAGGCTGGCAGGCTTGAGCAGGCGGCCCTCGCTGAGGGCGATGATCCAGCGCGCGACCTCCTCGGCCGTGGTCTGCAGGCCGCCGCCCGACCACAGGCCGTAGGGAATCTCGTAATGCCAGCGGGACATCCGCGTGGCGTCATCGGGCGCCAGGGACCCGCGCGGGAAAACGCTGTAGATCGTTGCCGCGTTCGGCACCAGGTCGTAGCTGTCGCCAAACATCGTCACATTCATGGCAGCCGGCTTGAACTGCTCGCGGGCCAGGTACTGCTCGAAAGGCATCCGGGTCAGCTTGGTGACGATCTGGGCCAGCAGGCCGTAGTTGGTCTGGTTGTACGAGAAGCGTTCGCCGGCGGGCGCTGCCACCGGCAGCGCCTTCACCTGCTTCCAGGCCTCGATTTCGGTGGCGCCGCCGATCAGGCCGCGCGGGTCCACGATGTCGGGCAGGCCCGAAGTGTGGGCGAGCAGCTGGCGCACGCGGATCCTGCGCCAGGCCTCGGGCAGGTCGTCGAGGTAGCGCGAGATCGGCGCGCCCAGGTCGACCAGACCGGCCTCGGCCAACTGCATCATGGCGACGCCGGTGAAGGGCTTGGTCGCCGAGTTCAGCGGGAACAGCGTGCGGCTGGACGCCGGCACCTGGTTCTCGACATTGGCAAGGCCGTAGGCGCCGGACAACAGCAGTCGACCGTGCTTGACCACGGCGATCTGCAGGCCCGGGATGCGCCGCTCCTTCATGGCCTGCTGCACAGCCTGAACCGCCTTCGCGTTGGCAGTTTCTACGGCATCGTCTGCGGCGCTGGCTGCCGAGAGGCATAGCAGGGTGGTGGCGATCAGCGCCGCAGCGCGATGCAGGGAAGAAAGCATCAGTGCTTGCCTCAAACGAAGTCCACGAACTTGCTGAACGGCATCTCGCGCAACCGCTTGCCGGTGGCGGCAAAGATGGCAGCGGCCAGGGCCGGCGCGGCCGGCGGCACCGGCGGTTCGCCGACGCCGCGCACCTGGGGCGCGTTCTCCAGTGCTCGCACGACGATCTCCGGGCACTGGTCCAGCCGCATGCCGGGGTGCTGCGGGAAGTTGGTCTGCTGGGCCATGCCGTCGGCATAGGTGATCTCGCAGTTCATCGCGTGCCCGAGAGCCCAGACCACGGCACCCTTGACCTGGTTGTCGAAGTTCACCGGGTCGACCACGCGACCCACGTCCAGCGCGACGAAGACCTTGTCGATGCGGATGCCCTTGTCCATCTTCGTGACCTCGACGACCTCGGCCACCGGCACGCCGAAGCTTTCCACGAAGGCCAGGCCGCGACCCCGGTTGGGGCCCAGTGGCGTGCCCCAGTGGGACATCTGGCCCACGGCCTCCAGCACCTTGCGCGAGACCTCGTGATTGCAAAGCCGCAGCCGCTCTTTCAGCGGGTCGGCGCCAGCGGCGTGGATCAGTTCCTCGAGAAAGGCGTTGGCGAAGAAGCCCTGCGAAGAGGCGCCCACCGATCGCCAGGAGCTGGTCGGTGCCAGCTCCGGCACCTTGTAGGCGCGCATGCGGAAGTTGGGAATGGCGAAAGGCTGGTTCCAGGCACCGGCGGCGATTTGCAGGTCGGGGCCGGGCTGGGGCTGGCCCAGCCGCCCGGCCTGCGAGGCCGAGGCGCTGACGGTGGCGACCTGCAGGTCGTACGCATCGACCTGGCCATTCTTGACCCGGCCCTTGCCGCGCGCCATGCCGATCTGGCGCGGGAAGTCGTGGGCGAAGTCTTCCTCGCGCGAGTAGGTCAGCTTGACTGGCACGCCTGGCAACTGCTTGGCGATCTCGGCGCACAGCGTGACGTTCTCGAACTCCAGCCGGTGGCCGAAGCTGCCGCCCGCCGATTGCTGGTGCAGGCGCACCTGCTCGGGCTTGTGGCCGGTGATGGCCGCGACCTTCTCCTGCGCGAAGCGCGGCATCTGGTGGGCGACCCACACATCCACGCCATCCGCGCCAACCTTGACGACGGCGTTCAGCGGCTCCAGCGGCTGGTGCGCCACATAGGGCACTTTGTATTCGGCCTCGATGACCGGGCCTTCAGCCAGCGCCTGGTCGACCTTGCCGTCGTGTCGCCATTCCTTGTCGAGCCGCTCGGCTGTGAAGCTCGCAGCGATGGCCGACCAATGGCCGGCCATCTCGGCCGGGTAGGGGGCCGGGCCCCATTCGCAAGCGATCTGCTTGATGGCCTGGAAGGCGCGCCAGCTGTTGTCGGCAATCACGGCCACGCCATTGGTGACGGGGACGATCTGCTTCACGCCGCGCATGGCTTTGGCCTTGCTCGCGTCAAAGCGGACCAGCTTGCCCCCCTGGCGCGGGTTCACCTTGACGGCCGCATGCACCATGCCCGGCATAGCCACATCGATGCCATAGGCCTGTGTGCCGGTGGACTTGGCCACGATGTCCAGGCGCTGCTGCGGCTTGCCGATCAGGCGCCACTGCGAGGGCTCGCGCAGCGTCACGGCCGTGACCGGCTCCAGCGTGGCAGCCATCTCAGCCAATTCGGTGTATTTGATCGATTGGCCATCCGGCAGCAGCACGGCGCCGCCGGCCGTCTTCAGCTGTGCCACCGCCACGCCGGTCTTGCCGGAGGCCGCCAGCTTGAGCGTCTCGCGAGCGATGGCGCCGGCCTCGCGCAGCTTGTCGAAGCCGTCGGGCACGGTCGACGAACCGCCCGTGACCATCAAGCCCATCAGCTTGAACAGGCCGCCCATGGCGCCGCGCAGGGCCTCGGCTGCCATGCCCTTGTCGTAGGACAGGAAGGGCACTTGCTCGCTGCCCAATGCGCGGTTGTAGTAGGCCGCAGCCGGTGGGCCTGGCTCGGTACGGAACTGCCCGAAGTCGAGGTCCAGCTCTTCGGCGATCAGCAAGGCCTGGACCGAATAGGCGCCCTGGCCGAGGTCGGTTTGCGGCGTGATCAAGGTGATGCCGTTCTTGTCGATGCGGACCCAGGGATTGAGGGCTGCGGCGCCGGGCGCGAGCCCGTCCTTCAACGGATTGGCCGGCGTCTTGCGGACCTGGTAGACGCCGAACACGACGCCGCCGGCAATGGCGGCCGAGCCGATCAGGAAGCTGCGGCGGGCGATGGTGCGGAGGCGGCTCATTTCGCGCCTCCGTTCAAGAGCTTGGCGGCGGTCTGCACCGCCTCCCGGATGCGCGGGTAGGTGCCGCAGCGGCAGAGGTTGGCGCTCATCGCCGCATCGATCTCGGCGGCGGTGGGCAGGCCGCCGGCCTGCGCGAGAAAGGCGGCCGCCGTCATCATCTGGCCCGACTGGCAATAGCCGCATTGGGCCACCTGGTGCTGGATCCAGGCCTGTTGCACCGCGTGCAGGGCCTCGGGCTGACCGAGGCCTTCGATGGTGACGACAGGGCCGGCTACGGCGCCGACCGGCATCGAGCAGGAGCGCACCGGCGACCCGTCGATGTGCACCGTGCAGGCGCCGCAGAAGCCGATGCCGCAGCCGTACTTGGGGCCAGTGATCTTCAGCTCGTCACGGAGCACCCACAGCAAGGGCATCTCAGGCTCGACGTCGAGCTGGTGCTCGCGTCCGTTCACGTTCAGCTTCATCGCGGCTCCTTGCTGGCCTGGCGGCCGGGTGCGCGCGAGGTTACACGAAGGCAGGGGCTCAAGCCGCTGAGCCGTCACCCAGGCGTTCGACCAGGAATTCCACCGCCACGCGCACCTTGGGAATGCGGTAGCGCGTTTGCAGGTAGAGCAGGTAGATGCCCGCCTCGCCGCCGCGGCCGACCGACACCGGCCGGTCCAGCGTCAACGGCAGCAGCTCGCCCCGCTTGAAATAGTCGGCCAGCCCCCATTCCGACAGCAGCACCAGGCCCTGGTGCCGGCAGGCCATGGCGATCAGGCTCGCACCGTCGTTGCTGATGAAGGCCGGCGTGACCGGGATCTCGCGCCAGCCGTCCTCGTCCAGACCCTGCCACTTGATGACCGCGTTCGGGCCTCGGTACATCAGGGTGCGATGGCCTTCCAGGTCCTCCAGCGTGCGCGGCGTGCCGGCCTTCTCGAGGTATTGCGGTGAGGCGGCGAGCACGAAGCGGTTGGGGTCCAGCTTGCGTGCCACCACGCGGTCCTGCGGCTGGCGGCCGCCGCGAATCGCGATATCGATCTGGTCGCGGCCCAATTCCACCAGGGCGTCGCTCAGGTGCACGTCCAGCACGATCTCGGGATAGCGTTCGCCGAAGTCCTGCAGTGCGGGCATCAGGAGCCGTTGGCCGTAGCCGGGCATGGCGCTGATGCGCAGGGTGCCGCTCGGGGTGCTGCTGCGCTGGCCCACCAGCTCGTCGGCATCGTCCAGCTGCGCGAGGCCCGGCCGCACCTGCTCCAGGTAAAGCGCGCCGGCCTCGGTCAGGCGCACGGTGCGCGTGGTGCGGTGAAGGAGCTCGATGCCGAGCACCGACTCCAGGTCGGTGATGCGCCGCGAGATCGACGAGGCCGGCACGCCGAAGGCTCGCGCCGCCCGCGAAAAACTCAGGGTGTCGGCCACTTTGACCAGGTATTGAAGGGCGCGCAGCTTGTCCATCGTGGGCCTTCGATCATTGCTATTTGGACAAAAGATTTTGCCGAATATGACGGATTCCGTCTTGAGACAAGCTTGCCTAGCATTCACACATCGCAGTTCAAGCACTCGTCAACGCCGACACCGGCATGAAGGACCCGACCATGACCCAGATGCTCAAAGCCCAGTACAACGAACGCGGCCCGGTGCCGCAGGCCGTGATCGCGGCCGTGCCTTTCGAACGCCCGGTGCTGGCCCAAGGTCAGGCCCTGGTGGCCGTGCTGGCCGCGCCCATCAACCCCAGCGACGTGCTGACCCTGACCGGCCAGTACGGCATCCTGCCGCCGCTGCCCGCCGTGGGCGGCAGCGAGGGCGTGGGCCGCGTCGTCGAACTGGGCCCGGACACCCAAGGCCCGGCCATCGGCCAGACCGTGCTGCTGCCGGCTGGCTCCGGCACCTGGACCACGCATGTGGTGGCGCCCGCCGCCCGTCTGGTGCCGCTGCCCAATGGCGCAGACCCCAAGCAACTGGCCATGCTGACCGTGAACCCGCCGACCGCCTCGCTGCTGCTCAGCGACTTCGCCGATCTGCAACCGGGCGACTGGGTCATCCAGAACAGCGCCAACTCCGGCGTGGGCAGCTATGTGGTGCAACTGGCCAAGCTGCGGGGCTTGAAGACGGTCAACATCGTCCGCCGCGAATCGGCCGTGGCCGGCGTGCAGGCGCAGGGCGGCGATGTGGTGCTGGTCGATGGCGACGACATCGCCGAGCGCGTCAAGGCCGCCACTGGCGGAGCACCCATCAAGCTCGGCATCGATGCCGTGGGTGGCAAGGCGACGATGCGCCTGGCCGGCACGCTCGCGGAGAGCGCGGTCGTCGTCAACTACGGCGCCTTGAGTGGTGAAGCCTGCACCGTGTCGCCGCGCGAGCTGGTGTTCCGTGATGTCACCCTGAAGGGCTTCTGGCTGGCGCGCTGGTTCCGCACCACGCCGCAAGCCCAGCAGTTCGCGCTGCTGACGGAACTGGCCGGCCTGATTGCCGCCGGCAAGCTGAGCACGCCGATCCAGGCGACCTATGGCGTCGAGCAGATCAAGGAAGCCGTGGCTGCTGCAGCCTCGGGCGAGCGCCAGGGCAAGATCCTCATCGTGCCTTCGCAGGCCTGAGTCAGTCCGCCTAGATCAGGCCCTTCCAGCCCCGTTCCTGGTGCAGGAAGGCCTGACGCAAGAGCTGCTGCTGCTCGGGCGGCAGTGGGCCTTTTTCAACGGCGGCCAGGTTGCGTTTGAAGTTCTCGAGCTTGCCGGTGCCGACGATGCTCGAGCTGACGCCGGGCAGGTAGGCCACGAAGCGCAGCGCGAGCTCACCCACATCGCTATCTCCCAGCTGGCTTGCAAGCCCCATCGCCTGCCAGCGGTCCCAGTACTGGCCTTCAGCGTACTCACCGGGGCGGGCGGCAAAGCGCCAGATCGCGCCGGCCAGCGGCCGCTTGGCGATCACGCCGAGGCCGAGGCGCTCGGCTTCGGGCAGACGCACCGGCAGGTTGGCCTGGTCGCAAATGCTGATCGAGGTCTGCAGCGCATCGAAGGCACCACTGGCGATGGCGAAATCCAACTCGGCGTTGTCGCCCGAGTAGGCCGCCACACGCAGCTTGCCGGCGGCCTTGCAGTCCTGCAGCGCGCGCACCACCTCGCCCTGCTCAAGCGTTTGCAGCGGGCAGGAGTGCAGGTGGACGATGTCCAGCACTTCGGTGCGCATCAGCCGCAGCGCGCGCTCCACGCCTTGGACGATGCAGTCGTAGGTCCAGTCGGGCACGCCTTCAACGCCGTAGCCCACCTTGGTCGAGAGCACGAAGTCCTGCCGGCGGTGGGCAATGTGGCAACCAATGCGCTCCTCCGAGAGGCCGTAGCCGCGCGCGGTGTCGATCAGGTTGACGCCCAGGTCCAGCACCTCGTTGAGCAGGCGGCCTGCGTCTTCCTCGCTGGTGCGCTCGTCATTGATGTGCATCGCGCCAAAGCCGAGCCGGCTGACGCAGAGGCCCGTGCGGCCAAAGTCTTGGAGAGTCATGAAAGGGAAGGCGAGGGGATTCAGTTCACCCGCTTGTAGCGGTTGTAGCCGCCCATGGGCTGCGGCTTGGGCTGCAGGACCAGCACGCTGCGGGCCGGCAGCTCGACGGTGATGAAGCCCGGGCCCATGCTGATGGCCGGCGCCGGCTGCACCTGGCCGAGCAGGTCAACGAGCGGTGTGCCGTCCATCAAATGGGCGTTGGCAATCAGCAGGCGCTCGCGCACCGGCTTGTCGGCGGGGTTGGCGATGACGATGCGGGTGTCCAGTACCTTGTCGGTGTGGCGCTCGAAGGCAAACAGCTGCTGCGATTCGATCAGGCGGAAGTCGCCGATGCGCAGCGCGCGATGCTCCTTGTGCAGCTTGATCAGCCGGCGCGTCCAGGCGAGTTCGGGGTTGTCTGAACGCGCCAGCTCCCACTGCATGGGGCCGCGGTTCTCGGGGTCGGCCCCGCCCAGCATGCCGAGCTCGGCGCCGTAGTAGAGGTTGGGCGCGCCGGGCAGCGTGAACTGCAGGGCCTGGGCCAGGCGGCGCTGGTTCGTATCGGGCAACTGGGTGGCGATGCGCGGCAGGTCGTGGTTGTCCAGCAACATCCAGGACTTCAGCATCGGCTCGATGCCGGCGTTCTTCACCAGGCGCTCGGTCATGCCGGCAGCGGCTGTCGGCGTGATGTCTCCCTTGGTCAGGCCGAGGACGATGTCGCGCAGGGTGAAGTTCATCACCGCGTCCATGGACTTCAGCCACTGGTCCGGGTAGTTGACGATCTCGCCTACGACGAGGGAACCGGGCTTTTCCTGGTGGGCCGCGTCCGTCAGCTCGCGCAGATAGGTCTGGCCCAGTTCGAAGGCGGTATCGAGCCGCCAGCCGTCCGCGCCATCACGCAGGTAGGAGCGGACGACCGAGCGCTTGTCCAGCCACAGGTGGCGGCGCACGGCGGGGTTCTCGAGGTTCAGTTCGGGCAGGTTCTGGAAGCCGGTCCAGACCCGCGCGCCGCCTTCGTACTGCGGGCCGATGGCAAACCAGTCGCGCCACTTGCTCTTGGGGTCGGCGAAGGCCTGCTGGAAGATGGGCGCATTGCGGCCCATGTGGTTGAACACGCCGTCCAGCACCACCTTCATGCCGCGCTTGTGGGCATCGGCGGCCAGGCGCTTGAAGTCCTCGCGATTGCCGTATTCCGGGCTGATGGCTTGGTAGTCGAAGGCGTCGTACTTGTGGTTGGTGTAGGCCAGGTGAATGGGGTTCAGGTAGAGCACTTCCGTGCCCAGCTGCTGGATGTGGTCCAGCCGTGTGGTGGCGCTGGCGAGGTCGCCGCCCCAGAAATCGAGCTCGGCCGAGTTGAGCTTCTGGTCCGCCAGGTAGACACCCGGCTTGGCGGGCTCGCTCCAGGGCCTCAGGACCTTGGGCGCCGGGTAGAGCACGCGCTTGGCCTCCAGATTGGCGCTCGGCACGAAGCGGTCCACGATGATCTGGTAGACGATGGCGCCGTTGCGCCAGTCGCGCTCGCGCTCCTCGTAGGGGCCGGCTTGCAACGTGCCAGCCGCAGTGAGCAGCGCCAGGCTTGCGAGAACGGTCTTCATCCCTTGACCCCTCCGGCCGTCAGGCCCGACACGATCCAACGCTGGGCCAGCAGGAAAACAAGGGTGATCGGCAGGCCCGACAGCACGGCCGCTGCCGCGAAGTCGCCCCACAGGAAACGCTGGTCATGCAGGAAGTACTTGCTGCCCACGGCCAGCGTGAGATTGCCTTCTTCGCGCAAGAGCACCGAGGCCACCGGGTACTCGATGATGGTGCCGATGAAGGCCAGCACGAAGACCACCATCAGGATGGGCACGGCCATCGGCAAGAGCACCATGCGGAAGGCCTGCCAGTGCGTGGCGCCGTCGACCTTGGCGTTCTCCTCGATCTCGACCGGGATGGTTTCGAAGTAGCCCTTGATGGTCCACACATGGGTGGCCACGCCGCCGAGGTAGGCGAGCACGAGGCCGGCATGCGTTTCGAGGCCGATGGCTGGCACGTAGGTGCCGATGGTCTCGAAGATGGCGTAGATCGCCACCAGGGCCAGCACGGCCGGGAACATCTGCAAGAGCAGCATCGAGTTGAGGATGGGCGTCTTGAAGCGGAACTTCAGGCGCGCGAAACCATAGGCGGCCGTGGTGGAGATGCCCACGATCAAGAGCGCGGCGATGGTGGCCACCTTGACCGAGTTCCAGAGCCAGGTCAGCACCGGGAAGGGCGGCTGCACCAGGCTGCCGTCGGCCGCCTGGTAGGGGATGCCCAGCGCCAGCTTCCAGTGCTCCAGGCTGATCTCGGTGGGGATCAGGCTGCCGGTGGCGAAGTTGCCGGGCCGCAGCGAGATCGACACCACGGCCAAGAGCGGGAACAGCGTCAGCGCCAGGAAGACCCAGAGCAGTGCATGGGCGCCGAACACGCGCCAGCGGGCTTGCTTGCCTCGAACGATTGCCATTGCTTGTGCTCCTTACTGCTGTGCTTTTTTCATCAGCCGCAGGTTGATCAGCGACATGGCTGCGACCAGGATGAAGATCAGCGTCGAGATCGCCGCCGCGAGTCCGAAGTCCGTGCCCGAATCGCGGAAAGCGATGCGGTAGGTGTAGGACACCAGGATGTCGGTCTGGCCGGCCGGGATCTTGCTGCTGAGGTAGTCGGGCCGGCCGTCGGTGAGCAGGGCGATCAGCACGAAGTTGTTGAAGTTGAACGCGAAGGCGCTCACCAGCAGCGGCGCGAGCGGCTTGATGATCAGCGGCGCCGTGATCTTGAAGAAGTTGGTCAGCGGGCCGGCGCCGGCCAGGGCCGAGGCCTCGTACAGATCGGCCGGGATCGCCTTCAGGAGGCCCGAGCACAGGATCATGATGTACGGGTACCCGAGCCACACGTTGACGATCACCAGCATGATCTTGGCCAGCAGGGGGTCGGCGAACCAGGCCGGTTTCACGCCGACCAGCGCATCGAGGATGGCATTGATCTCGCCAAAGTTCTGGTTGAACAGGCCCTTGAACACGAGGATGGAGATGAAGCCCGGCACCGCGTACGGCAGGAACAGCAGCGTGCGGTAGGTGCCGCGGAAGCGCAGGTCCTCCCAGTTCAGCATCACGGCGAGCAGCATGCCGATCACGGTGGCCAGCAACACGGTGGACAGCGAGAAGATCACCGTCCAGCTGAAGATGGAGAGGAAGGGGCCGCGGAAGTCCTCGTTCAGCAGCATGCGGGCGTAGTTCTGTGCGCCCACCAGCACCTTGAAGCCGGGCTGCAACTGCTCGCCCGTCGTGCTCTCGAAGAAGCCGGTGTCGCGGTTGGGCTGGTAGACCTGGCCGTCGGCCACGCGCCTGAGACTGCCGTCGGCCTGCGTCTCCCAGTGGCGGCGGATGGGCCCGAACTCGCGCAGGCCCAGGTAGTGCAGGGCCTCGGCCTGGCCGGGCAGTTGCAGCAGCAGGTGCGACAGGGCCTCGCGGTGCGCGATCAGGTCGCGCAGCGGCAGGGCGGCCTGCAGCGGGGCGTTCAAGGGCAGGGGCTCGGCGGCCACGTCCAGCATCTGCACCTTCAGCTCGCCCCTGGCCTGACGCAGCGCCAGCGGTGAGGACACGAAACGCGGCTTGCCGCTCGCGGCGTCGCGCAGCACCAGGCGGAACTCGGCGCCATCGGCATGCAGGCTGTAGGGCTGCACCTGCTCTTCGACGGCATCGTGCTGCTCCAGCAGGTACTCGCGCACCCGCTCCTCGCTCAGCAAATGGGCCGACGAGTAGTTGGTGAAGCCGATCACCGCCGTGTACACGAGCGGGAATGCGATGAAGACCAGCATGCCGGCGATGCCGGGGAACAGGTAGCGCGCGGCGAACGCCGCCTGGCTCACGTAGACGTAGAAGCCGGCCGCGAACAGCGCCAGCAGGCCGAGGGCCCAGAAGGTCTGGCCCGAGGCGTAGACCATGAAGACCAGGTACAGCGAGGCCAGCATCGCGGCGCCGGTGAGTGGCCAGCGCAGCAGGCGGGCGGCCTTCTCCAGCGGCCCAGGGGGCAGCTGGCTGTAGGCGAGGCGGTGGGAGGAAGCGGTGGCGGAGGATGAGACGGGGGATGAGGCGTTCATGATGGTCTCGCTCCTCACTTCGCCTGCTTCAGGAGCATGCGGCCGGCGGCGCCGTCCAGCGCGTCCTTGGGCGTCTGCAAGCCGTTGGTGATGGCTTCCAGCGCCGCGTCCATCGCGGTCCAGAAGCGGCCCACCTCGGGCACATTGGGAATCGGTTCACCAGCACGGGCGTTGTCCATGCTGGCCTTGATCAAGGGGTTCACGGCCAGCTCGGCATAGAAGGCCTTGTTGGCCGGGACGCCGATGGGCACGTCGGCATCGAGGATCTTCAGGGCCTCGGGTCGCATCAAATGGTTCTCGATGAACTCGATGGCGATGTCCTTGTGCTTGCTCGGCGCCGCGACCATGCAGCCCAGCACGCCGACGAAGGGCTTGGAGGGCTTGCCCGGCACGGCGGCCGGGATGGGCGCCACGCCGAAATCGATCTTGGCGCGCCGCGCGTTGTCCCAGGCCCAGGGGCCTGAGATCATCATGGCCACATGGCCACGGGCAAAGCCGGTCTCCATCTCGGAGTAGCGCGCGCCCTTGGGCATGTGGCCCTCTTTCACGAGGCGCTCCAGCATCCGCGCGCCGGCCAGGGCGCCTTCGTTGTTGACGCCGACCTGGGTCGCGTCGTACTCGCCCGCGGCATCACGGCCGAAGATGCGGCCGCCCGCACCGGCCAGCAGCGGCCAGGAGAAGAAGCTCTTGTTGTAGTCCCACAGGATGGCGTGCTTCCCCTGCGACTGCAGTTGCTTGTCCAGTGCGATCAGTTCGTCGAACGTGGCCGGCGGCTTCTGCACCAGGGCCTTGTTGTAGATCAGGCCGGTGGTCTCGATGGCGATGGGGTAGGACCACAGCTTGCCGCGGTAGGCCATGGCCTTCCAGGCGGCCTCTTCGTTTTCCTCGCGCAGCTTCTTGCCGGGGCGGATGGCGGTCAAGAGGCCAGCCTTGGCCCATTCGCCGATGCGGTCGTGCGGCCAGCAGAAGATGTCCGGGCCCTTGCCGGCGCCGGCGGCCTGGGTGAACTTCTCGGGTGCGTCGACCGGGTGCTCGACGACGACCTTGACGCCCGAAGCCTTCTCGAAGGCATTGCCGACCTTCTGCAGGCCGCTGTAGGCCTTGTCGCCATTGATCCAGACCAGCAGCTTGGGGCTCGACTCTGCGCGAGCGGAAGGAGCCAGCAACAGCGCCAGACTGACTGCAAGCGCGGCCCTCATGCCGCCAGCTCCGGCGCAGCGAGGCGGCGGAAGGCCTGGCCTTGCTCGTCGAAGAGGTAGAGCGCCTCGGCCGGGAACTGCAGGGCGAGCGCAGAGCCGCTGCGCAGCCGGTCTGCGCCGTTGCGGCCTTCGAACTGGCAGGTCAGCGGTTCCTCGAGGCCGGGGTAGGGGCAGTAAGCGAACGTGGTGCCGCCCAGTGACTCGACGAAAGCCACCGTGCTCTGCAGCACATTGCCTTCGCCACCGACGCGGATGTGTTCGGGCCGCACGCCGAGCGTGACCTTGTCGCCGACTTCCGCGCGGCTGGCGTCGACCCGGGCACGCATGCTCAGGCCGCCGGCCAGCTTCACCTCGGCATGGTCCGCAGCGATGGCCGTCAGCTCGCCGGCCAGGAAGTTCATCTTGGGGCTGCCGATGAAGCCCGCCACGAAGAGATTGCAGGGATGCTCGTACAGCTCCAGCGGCGAGCCGACCTGCTCGATCTTGCCGGCCGAGAGCACGACGATGCGGTCCGCCAGCGTCATGGCCTCGACCTGGTCGTGGGTGACGTAGACCATCGTCGTCTTCAGGTCCTCGTGCAGCTTGGCGAATTCGTAGCGCATGCGCACGCGCAGCGCCGCGTCGAGGTTGGACAGCGGCTCGTCGAACAAGAAGACCTCGGGCTTGCGCACGATGGCGCGGCCGATGGCCACGCGCTGGCGCTGACCGCCCGACAGGTCCTTGGGTTTGCGGTCCAGCAGGTGTTCGATGTGCAGGATCCTGGCGGCGTTGCGGACGGCACCGTCGATCTCGTTCTTGGGGACCTTGGCCAGCTTGAGCCCGAACGCCATGTTGTCGTACAGGTTCATGTGCGGGTAGAGCGCATAGGACTGGAACACCATGGCGATGCCGCGCTCGGCGGGCGGCACGTCGTTCACCAGCCGTCCGCCGATGCGCAGCTCACCGCCCGTGATCTCTTCCAGGCCGGCGATGGTGCGCAGCAGCGTGGACTTGCCGCAACCTGAAGGGCCGACGAAGACCATGAACTCGCCATCGCGAATCTCGAGGTCGATCCCATGCAGGATCTTCACGTCGCCATAGGCCTTGGCCACACCGGAAAGCTGGACGTCCGCCACTGTTGTCTCCATGCCGGCGACAAAGGCGCGGCTTGTTGGTCTGTTGCCGCTGGCTGAAGGAATGAACAAAGCCAGCGGGCTGGAAGCTGGGTCTGAATATACCGTCGAAAATGTAGTGTTACAACATGGCGTCAACCCGAGCTCCCTGCACCTATCCACTAGAATTCATCCAATCAGGCCGGATTCCGGGAATTCCATATGTAGTGAAACTACACAAAATCCGGCCACTGCGCGATACTGCGCGCAATCGCCGGCCCAAGGGCTGGTCCTGCGCTGGAGCCGAACTTCCTGACGGCCGGCGCGCCTGATGGAACACCCATGAAAGCAAGCACGCTGTTCGCGACCCTCAAGACCGCCGCCATGACCGCTGCCAAAAGCCCCAACCCCACGCCCGTTCAGGCCGCCTTCAAGACCGCCCTGCAGCGTGAGCTGCGCGGCGCGCAAGATGCCGGCAGCCGCGAGGCCCTGATGCGGGCCGCAGCCGCCGCCTGCCGCGAGCAGCTTGCCGAGCGCTGGGCTGCCACGCAGACCGCTGACGCCAAGCGTGGTGTGGACGCCCCGGTGCGCCGGGTGCACTACCTCTCGATGGAATTCCTGATGGGCCGCGCCCTGGGCAACGCCATCGCCGCGCTCGGCCTCGACGAGACCTTGCGCGAAGCCTTTGCCGAGCAGGGTCAGGCCTTGCCCGACGTGCTGGAGCGCGAGAACGATGCGGCGCTGGGCAATGGCGGCCTCGGTCGCCTGGCCGCCTGCTTCCTCGACTCGTTTGCCGAGCTGGGCCTGCCGTCCTTCGGCTATGGCCTGCGCTATGAGTACGGCATGTTTGCCCAGGGCATCCAGGACGGCCGCCAGGTCGAGCGCCCGGACGACTGGCTGCGCCTCGGCAATGCCTGGGAAGTGCCGCGCGCCGACGTGCGCTACCCGGTGGGTTTTGGCGGCCGGGTCGAGGTCGATGCCGACGGCAGCCGCCGCTGGGTGCCGGCCGAGGCGCTGGTGGCCCAGGCCTACGATTTCATCGTGCCGGCGCACCACAGCGAGCGTGTCTCCACGCTGCGCCAGTGGCATGCCAGCAGCGCCGCGCCCATCGACTTCAAGGCCTTCTGCCGCGGCGCCTACCAGCAGGCTGCCAAGCACCGCGTGCAGGCCGATGCGATCAACTGGGTGCTTTACCCGGACGACTCCACCGACCCCGGCCGCGAACTGCGCCTGAAGCAGGAGGCCTTCCTGGTCAGCGCCTCGCTGCAGGACTTGATCTCGCGCCATCTGCGTGAGTTCGGCTCATTGCACAACCTCGGCAAGACCAACGCCATCCACCTGAACGACACGCACCCAGCCTTGGCCCCGGCCGAGCTGATGCGCCTCTTGCTGGACGAGCACGGCATGGCCTGGGACGAGGCCTGGGCGATCACGCGCCAAGCCGTCTCTTATACCAACCACACGCTGATGCCTGAGGCGCTGGAGAAGTGGCCGCTCTACCTGTTCGAGGCCCTGCTGCCGCGCCACCTGGAAATCATCTACGAGATCAACCACCGCTTCATGGAAGAGCTGAAGGCTCGCTTCCCGGGCGACGAGGGCCTGATGAGCCGTGTCTCGCTGATCGAGGAGGACGGTGGCTTCGGCAGTGGCGGTGAGCGCCGCGTGCGCATGGCCCACCTCGCCATCGTGGCCTCGCACCGCGTCAATGGCGTGGCGGCCCTGCACAGCGAACTGATGGTGCAGACCATCTTTGCCGACTACGCCCGCATCTGGCCCGAGCGCTTCCACAACGTCACCAATGGCGTGACGCCGCGCCGCTGGCTGCAGCAGGCCAATCCTGAGCTCTCTGGCTTGATCGACAGCCGCATCGGCACGGGCTGGCGCAAGGACCTGGCCGAGCTCGCCCAGCTGAAGCCTCTCGCCGACGACGCCGAGTTGGGTCGCCAGTTCCGCTCGGTCAAGCGTGCCAACAAGGAGCGCCTGGCGGCGCTGATCCGCCGCGAGCTGGGCATTGCCGTCAATCCGGACAGCCTCTTCGATGTGCAGATCAAGCGCATCCACGAGTACAAGCGCCAGTTGCTCAACATCCTGCATGTGGTGGCGCGCTACCAAGCCATCGTGGCCAATCCCGGCGCGAACTGGACGCCGCGCACCGTGGTGATCGCCGGCAAGGCGGCCTCGGCCTACCAGATGGCCAAGAGCATCATCCAGCTGGCGCACGACGTGGGCCGCGTGGTCAACAGCGACCCGCGCGTGGGCGACAAGCTGAAGCTCGTCTTCCTGCCGAACTACAGCGTCTCGCTGGCCGAGACCATCCTGCCGGCGGCCGAACTCTCGGAGCAGATCTCCACGGCCGGCACCGAGGCCTCAGGCACCGGCAACATGAAGTTCGCCCTGAATGGCGCGCTGACCATCGGCACCTGGGACGGTGCCAACATCGAGATGGCCGAAGCCATGGGGACGGAGAACATGTTCGTCTTCGGTCTGCGCACCGAGCAGGTCGCCAAGATCAAGTCGCTGGGTTACGACCCGCGCCTCTACGTGGAAGAGAACCGCCAGCTTAAGGCCGTGATCGACGCCATCGCCTCGGGCGAGTTCAGCGGTGGCGACACACACCGCTACAAGGCCCTCGTGGACAAGCTGCTGGGCCACGACAGCTACCTCTTGATGGCAGACTTCGCAGACTATGTCGCGACGCAGCTGCAGGTCGACGCGCTGTACCAGGATCCTGTCGCCTGGAACCGCCGCGCCATCCTCAACGTGGCCGGCATGGGCTGGTTCTCGTCGGACCGCACGATCGCCGACTATGTGGAGCGTGTCTGGTCCGTCAAATCCCTGAACTGAGCTGAGCGGGAGAAGCGACTGAATGCTGGCTGAATCGGAACTGCAGGCGCTGCTCGCGGCGCGTCACCCGGACCCGTTCTCGGTACTGGGCCTGCATGCCGATGCCGACGGCAAGCTCTGGCTGCGGGCGCTGCTGCCCTACGCGGCCGGGGTGATGGTGCTGGAGGCCGGCAGCCGCAAGGTGGTGTGCAGCCTGCCGCACCGGGCCGGCGGCTTCTTCGAGGCGCCACTCGCCCGGCGCCGCAAGCGCTTCGACTACCGCCTGCAGGTGCGCTGGGACGATGGCCTGGAAGGCTGCTATGCCGACGCCTATGCCTTCGGCCCGCAACTGGATGAGCAAGACCTGACCCTGCTGGCGCGCGGCGAGCATCCCCGGCCCTACACCCAGCTTGGTGCTCACCCGATGACGCAGGGCGGCGAGCATCCTGTCGAAGGCGTGCGCTTCGCCGTCTGGGCGCCGAATGCGCGGCGGGTCAGCGTGGTGGGCAGCTTCAACAACTGGGATGGCCGTCGCCATGTGATGCGACTGCGCCATGAGGCCGGCATCTGGGAGCTGTTCATTCCCCATCTGCAGCCGGGTGATCTCTACAAGTTCGAGATCGTCGGGCCCGATGGCAGCCTGCTGCCGCCCAAGGCCGACCCGTTCGCCCGTGCCGCCCAGCTGCGGCCCGAGACGGCCAGCATCGTGGCCGCGCCGCTGCGCGAGCCGCAGCGGCTGCCGGCCGAGCGAGCTGCCGCCAACCGACGCGATGCGCCGATCAGCATCTACGAGGTGCATGCGGCTTCCTGGCGCAAGCCCGATGGACGTTTCCCGACCTGGGACGAGCTGGCCGCCGAATTGCCGGCCTATGCGGCGGACCTCGGCTTCACCCACCTGGAGTTGATGCCGATCAGCGAGCACCCCTTCGACGGCTCCTGGGGCTACCAGACGCTGGGCCTGTTTGCCCCGAGCGCGCGCTTTGGCCCGCCCGAGGGCTTTGCCCGCTTCGTCGCGGCCTGCCATGAGCGCAGCCTTGGCCTGCTGCTCGATTGGGTGCCGGCGCATTTCCCGGCCGATGCCTTCGGCATCAACCAGTTCGACGGCACGCATCTCTACGACTACGCCGACCCGCGCGAGGGCTTCCATCGCGACTGGAACACCCTGATCTACAACTTCGGCCGCAACGAGGTGCGCCAGTTCCTGATCGGCAACGCGCTGTACTGGACCGAGCGCTGGGGTGTTGACGGCCTGCGGGTCGATGCCGTGGCCTCCATGCTGTACCGAGACTACTCGCGGCCCGCCGGCGAGTGGATTCCCAATGTGAACGGCGGCCGCGAGAACCTTGAGGCCATCTCGCTGATGCAGCGCATGAACGAGCGCCTGGGGCTCGATGCACCCGGTGCGATCACGCTGGCGGAAGAGTCGACCAGCTTCCCCGGCGTGTCGCGCCCCACCTCGGCCGGCGGCCTCGGGTTCCACTACAAATGGAACATGGGCTGGATGAATGACACCTTGCGCTACATGCACGAGGAGCCCATCCATCGCCAGTGGCACCACGACAAGATGACGTTCGCCCTCGTGTACGCCTTCAGCGAGAACTTCGTGCTGCCGATCTCGCATGACGAGGTGGTGCATGGCAAGGGCTCGATGCTCGGCAAGATGCCCGGGGACCAAGATCCCAATGAATGGCAGAAGTTCGCCAACCTGCGTGCCTACTACGGCTTCATGTGGGGCCACCCGGGCAAGAAGCTGCTCTTCATGGGCCAGGAGTTCGCGCAACCCACCGAGTGGAATCATGAGCGCAGCCTGCCTTGGGAGTTGCTGGCCGACGAGCGCCATGCCGGCGTGCAGCGCCTGATCCGTGACCTGAACCACCTCTACCGCGAACTGCCGGCCCTGCACCGGCTCGACTGCGAGCAGGGCGGTTTCGAGTGGCTGCAACAGGAAGACCGCCAGCAGTCGGTGTTCGCCTGGCTGCGCCGGGACGACGCTGGCGGCGAGGCCATCGTCATCTGCAATTTCACGCCGGTGCCACGGCCAGACTATCGGCTCGGCGTGCCGGCGGGGGCCAAGGCCTGGCGCGAGCGCTTGAACACCGACTCCAGCCATTACGGCGGCAGCAATGTGGGCAATCTGCAGGGCCTGCTCAAGGTCGAGAAGAAGCCGGCGCTGGGCCGCGCGCAGTCGATCAGCGTCAGCCTGCCGCCGCTGGCCACGCTGGTCCTGGTGCCGGCGGACCGCTAGGAGATGCCGATGACCCGCCGTCGCGATGTGCTGCTCGCCCTGGCTGCTGCGCCCGCTGCCGCCCTGGGCCATGCTGCAGGTGCCACGGGCCTGCCGGAGGCACCGGGGGCCAGCGCCCAGCGTGTGCAGTTCGGTCGCCTGGAGCGCTGGGCGCCATTCCCGTCGCGGGCCGTGCCGCCGCGGCCTGTGGAGGTCTGGCTGCCGCCCAGCTATGACGGTCGCCGGCCGCATGCCGTCATCTACATGCACGATGGCCAGATGCTGTTCGATCCCAGCACCACCTGGAACAAGCAGGCCTGGGCCGTTGATCGCGTCGCCGCGCCACTGCTGGCTGGCGGCCTGCTGCGCGACTTCATCGTCGTCGGCATCTGGAACCGCCCCGAGCAGAGGCATTCGGAGTACTTCCCGCAGGCCCTGGTGTCAATGCTGCAGGACTCGCCGGTGGCGGCCCGCTACCTGCAGGGCCAGGTCAAGTTCAGTCCGAGCTCGGATGCCTACCTGCGCTTCATCGTCGAGGAGCTGAAGCCGGCCATCGATGCGCGCTATGCCACGATCACGGCGCGCGAGTCGACGTTCCTGATGGGGGCCAGCATGGGCGGCCTGATCAGCATCTATGGCCATTGCGAATACCCGCAGGTGTTTGGTGGCGCAGCGGCGCTCAGCACGCACTGGATCGGCGTCCACGAGCGCAACAACGACATTCCCGGCGCCGCGCTGGCCTATCTGAAGGCCAAGCTGCCGCCGGCCGGCATGCTCCGGCTCTACATGGACCGGGGCACGACCGACCTCGATGCGCTCTACGACCAGGCGCAGCAGCGTGTCGACGCCCTGATGGCCTCGCTCGGACATGGGGCACCGCAACTGGTGTCGCGCGTGTTCGAAGGTCAGGGGCACAACGAACGCGCCTGGTCGAGCCGCCTGGACGAGCCGCTGCGCTTTCTGCTGGGGAAAGGCGCATGAGCCTGCTGCCTCAACAGATCGAGCCCGGCCGGCATGAGCCCTTCGGCGCGCAGGCGCGCGATGGCGGCGTCAATTTCGCCGTGGCCTCTGAACATGCCTGGCGCATCGAGCTCTGCCTGTTCGACACCGACGGCCAGCGCGAGCTCCGCCGCTACGAGCTTGTCGGCCCGCATGACGGTGTGTTCCACGGCTTCCTCCCGGGCGTGGGGCCGGGGCTGGTGTACGGCCTGCGGGCCTATGGCCCCTACGAGCCTGAGCACGGCCACCGCTTCAATCCGCACAAGCTGCTGCTCGACCCGTATGCACGCGAGATCGTCGGGCATTTCCGCTGGATGGCCGAGCACCACGGCTATGAGCTGGGTCATCCCGATGGCCCGCGCTCCTTCGACACGCGAGACAACGCCTTGTTGGCTCTCAAGGGCAGGGTGGCGGCGCCGCTCGCCGGGCCTTCGACGCGCGCCAGCGCGCCGCGCCATGCGGCCAGCGAGCTGCTGCTGTATGAGGTGCACGTCAAAGGTTTTTCGCGCTTGCATCCAGAGATTCCGCCCGAGCTGCAGGGCAGCTATGCAGGCCTCGCGCATCCGGCCTCCATCGCTCACTTCAAGCGCCTCGGTGTGACCACGCTGTCGCTGCTGCCGGTGCAGTACTGCGTGGACGAGCCGCACCTGCATGGCAAGGGCCTGGTGAACTACTGGGGCTACAACACGCTCGGTTTCTTCGCGCCCGATCCGCGCCTCGCGATGGCAGCTCACCGCGACGACCCGACCGCTGTCGTGGCCGAGTTCCGTGCCATGGTCGAGGCCCTGCACCGCGAAGGCCTGGAGGTGGTGCTGGACGTGGTCTACAACCACACGCCGGAGGGCAATGAGTTCGGGCCCTCCTTGAGCTTCCGTGGGCTCGACAACCGGCTCTGGTACCGCCTCGTGGCGGACGACAAGAGCCGCAATG
This sequence comes from Pelomonas sp. V22, assembly GCF_030014915.1. GTDB lineage: Bacteria > Pseudomonadota > Gammaproteobacteria > Burkholderiales > Burkholderiaceae_C > JAUASW01. Next base: position 424,474 of record NZ_JAGIXS010000002.1, on the reverse strand, counting down.
AAAACCTCACCGGCTGCGGCAACACGCTGAATGCCCAGCATCCGCGCGTGGCGCAGTTCGTGCTCGATTCGCTGCGCTACTGGGTGAGCGAGATGGGCGTGGACGGCTTCCGCTTCGACCTGGCGCCGGTGCTCGGACGCACGCAGCAAGGCTATGACCCGCAGGCCGCCTTCTTCGCCGCGCTCCGGCAGGACCCGGTGCTGGCAGGCGTGCACCTGATCGCCGAGCCCTGGGACGCGGCCTACGACGGCTACCAACTCGGCCGCTTCCCCGGTCGTTTCCTCGAATGGAACGACAAGTTCCGTGATGCCGTGCGCGGCTACTGGTTGCAGAGCGGCAAGGTGGGCCGTGGCGAGTTCGCGCGACGCTTCACCGCGTCCAGCGATGTGTTCCATCATGGCCAGCGCCAGCCGGTGGCCTCGGTGAATTTCATCGCGGTGCACGATGGCTTCATGCTGAACGACGTGGTCAGCTACAGCCACAAGCACAACCTGCCGAACGGCGAGGACAACCGCGATGGCCGCGATGGCGAGCTCTGCGCCAGCTTCGGTGTCGAGGGGGCTACCCAGGATGTGGCAATCAACCAGGTCCGCGAGCGCGTGCGCCGCGCCATGCTGGCGACCTTGATGCTGGCCCAGGGCACGCCGATGCTCAATGCCGGCGACGAGATCGCCAACAGCCAGCAGGGCAACAACAATGCCTACTGCCAGGACAACGAGATCGGCTGGCTGAACTGGGATCGGGCCGACACCGGGCTTGCGGCCTACGTCGCCGAGCTCGCGCGGCTGCGCCGCAGCGAGCCGCTGTTGCGGCACGGCCGCTGGTTCGTGGGCACGGGGCATGAACGCAGTGGCGATGCCTGCATCGCCTGGTTCAGCCCCTCGGGCCATGAGATGCAGGTGCACGACTGGCACCAGGCCGACCAGCAGGCCTTTGCCTGCCTGCTGCGCGGCGCGGGCGATGTGGCGGCGCGGTTGGCCCTCGTGTTCAACCCCGACGCGGTGCCTCGGGTGTTCCACCTAAGTTCACAACAGTTCACGGTGTTGCTCGACAGCAGCGGCGAGATCGAGAGTGGCCGACGCATTGCCGCCGGCCAAGGGTTCCAGGCGCCGGCGCGCAGCCTTTTGCTGCTGCGCGCCGGCTGACATCAAGAGAGAAGCAACAAGTCATCATGGATCTGAATCAACGCACGGCCGGCGTGCTGGCCCACATCACCTCCTTGCCCGGCCCCTATGGCATGGGCGACTTCGGCCCGGCGGCCTACCAGTTCGTCGACTGGCTGGCCTCGGCCGGCCAGGGCCTCTGGCAACTGCTGCCCACCACGCCGATCGGCCCGGGCGACTCGCCGTACCAGGGAGTGTCGGCCTTCGCCGGCAGCCAGTGGATGGTGGCTTTCGAGCCGCTGGTGGCCAAGGGCTGGCTCGCTGCGCCCCAACTGCCCGAGGGTGGCTTCGATGCGCTGAAGGTGGACTACGGCCGCGTCCTGCCCTGGCGCGAGCGGCAGCTGCGCGCGGCGGCGGCCGGTTTCTTCGCCAAGGCTTCGGCAGCCGACAAGCAGGCCTTTGCCGACTGGTGCCAGAGCCAGAGCGATTGGCTGGACGACTACGCGCTCTTCATGGCGATTCGCTCGCCCTTGAACGGCCAGCCCTGGTGGGAATGGGCGGCGCCGCTGGCCCGCCGCGAGCCGGCAGCCCTGGCGGCGGCGCGCCAGAGCCATGCCGATGAAGTGAGCTTCTGGCAGTTCGTGCAATGGTGCTTCGACGTGCAGAGCGCCGCGCTCAAGCAGTACGCCAACAGCAAGGGCGTGCACCTGATGGGCGACCTGCCGATCTTCGTGGCGCATGACAGCGCCGATTGCTGGTCGCGCCCCGACCTCTATCACCTGGACGAGAACTTCCAGACCACGGTGGTGGCCGGCGTGCCGCCGGATGCGATGTCCACGGCCGGCCAGCGCTGGGGCAACCCGCTCTACCGCTGGGATCAGATGGCGGCCGAGAACTACGCTTGGTGGACGGCCCGCGTGAAGCGCGCGCTGAGCCAGGCCGATGTGTTCCGCATCGACCATTTCCGAGGCTTTGCGGGCTATTACGAGATCCCGGCTTCCAGCCCCGATGCAAAGCAAGGCCAATGGCTCACCGGCCCGGGCCAGGCGCTCTTCGATGCCATCGAGGCCAGCCTTGGCAAGCTGCCCATCGTGGCCGAGGACCTGGGTTTCATCACAGACGACGTGCACGCGCTGCGCGACGGCTGCGGCTTCCCCGGCATGAAGATCCTGCAGTTCGCCTTCGGAGCCGAGGCCGATCACGAGTTCCTGCCGCACATGTGGCCCAAGGCGAGCGTGGCCTACACCGGCACGCACGACAACGACACGGTGCGCGGCTGGTGGAACAGTGCCTCGCCGCGCGAGCGCGCCTTCGCCGGCTCTTACCTGGCCTGCGGCGAGCACGATGTGCACTGGGCCATGATCCGCGCCTGCTGCAACTCGGTGGCCAACATCGCCGTGTTCCCGCTGCAGGACGTGCTGGGCCTCGGTGGCGAGCACCGCATGAATGTGCCTGGCGTTCTGGGCGGCAACTGGGCCTGGCGCTTCGGCTGGGACATGCTGGGTGCTGAGCCCGCCCGCGTCCTCGGCCTGATCAGCGCCGCCAGCGGCCGTGCGCCGTTCGCGCTCTTGCGCCTGCCCTGAGTCGTCACGCCTTGCTGCCAGAATGGCTGCCTTCCATTCCCTGAAGGCAGCTCTTCCATGGCATTTCCTCACCAGGCCCGCATCGACTGGGCCGAGTTCGAACAAGCGGCGCCCGGCGTCGTGCAGGCCATGCGCGCGCTCACCCAGGCCGTGGACGGTTCGGGGCTGGACAAGCAGCTCACCGAGCTGCTGAAGATCCGTGCTTCGCAGCTCAATGGCTGCGCCTTCTGCCTGCAGTTCCACCTGAACCTGGCGCGCAAACTGCAGGTCGTGCCGGCCAAGATCGACCTGGTGGCCACTTGGGCCGAGGTGCCCGGGCTCTTCACCGAGCGCGAATGCGCGGCCCTGGCCTGGACCGAGGCCCTGACCCTGATGGGCGAGCACCTGTCCACCGGCGCGGCCTATGCCGAGCTGCAGCTCCAATTCACGCCGGCCGAGATCGCCAACCTCACGGCGGCCATAGCGGCCATCAACGCCTGGAATCGCATGGCCGGCGGCTTGTCGTTCACGCCGCCGGTGCCGGCCTCGCAGCTCAGCGCCTGAGTTCGAGGATCAGCGGTGAGCGCGCCGGCACGGTGATCGTGTCGCCCAGGGTGACCGGCTGGCCGCTCATCACGTCCAGGGCCGACTTCGTGCCCGGCAGCATCTCGGCAAAGCGACGCAGGTCCAGCTTGGTGTCCTTGCTGCCCTTGTTCAAGAGCAGCATCACCCGCGGCGCGCCGGGCTCGCTCTTCAGGTAGCGGAAGAGGGCGTAGACGCCACCCTCCGGCGCGTAGTGCATCAGGGCGCCCTCGTGGACCACGCGACTTGTCTTGCGCCAGTTGAAAAGCCGGCGCACATAGTCCTGCGCCTCGCGTTGCTGGGGCTTCAGGCCTGCACCGGTGAAGCCGTTCACCGCGTCGCCGGCCCAGCCGCCGGGGAAGTCGGAGCGCACGATGCCGTCGTCGCGTTCCCTCGGGCTTTGCATCAGGAGCTCGGTGCCGTAGAAGACCTGCGGGATGCGCCGCGTGGTGGCCAGGTAGGCCAGGGCCATCTTCCAGCTGGCGAAGTCTTCCTTCAGGAGCGAGTAGAGGCGCGGCGTGTCGTGGTTGCCTTCGAACAGCACGAGCTGCTCGGGTGCCGGATAGACGAAGTCGTGGGCCAAGGCTTCGTAGAGCTTGGTCAGGCCGCTGTCATGACCATCGGCCTCGCTGAGGGCAGCCAGCAGGGCGCCGTGCAGCGGGAAGTCCATCATGCTCGGTGTGCTGGACACATAGCCGTCGTGGTTCAGCTTGCCGCGCTGCCAGTACGAGACCACGGCCGGATGCGGGCTCCATTCCTCGCCGACGATGTTGAGCTTGGGGTACTCCTGCATCACGCGTGCCGACCAGCGCGAGAGGAAGTCGCGGTCGGAGTAGGAATAGGTGTCGGTGCGTATGCCCGAGAGGCCGGCGTACTCGATCCACCAGATCGTCATCTGCGTGAGGTAGGTGGCCAGCTGCGGATTGCGCTGGTTGAGGTCGGGCATGTTGCGGGTGAACCAGCCGTCGGTGAAGCGCTTGCGATCGCTGTCCGAGGCATAGCGGTCCTGCAGCGTCATGCGGGCATGCTGGGTCTCGGTGTATTGGCCCCATTGGTTGAGCCAATCGGGCGCCGGCATATCGCGCATCCACCAGTGGCTGCCACCGATGTGGTTGAGCACGATGTCCTGGATCATGCCGATGCCGCGGGCCTTGGCGGCGCGGCTCAGCTCGCGGAATTCCTCGTTCGTGCCGAAGCGGGCATCGACCTTGTAGAAGTCGCTGGCGGCATAGCCGTGGTAGCTGTACTTCTCGGCGTTGTTCTCGGAGAGCGGCGTGGGCCAGAGCTGAGTGAAGCCGAGGCCGGCGATGTAGTCCAGGTGCTGGCGCAGGCCGGCGATGTCGCCGCCATGGCGGCCGCCGGGATTGCGCCGGTCATTGCCCTCGGCGAGGCCGGCGGGCTTTGCGCGGTCGGGCTGTCCCTGGGCGAAGCGGTCAGGCACGACGAGGTAGATCGCGTCCTTGGGGCCGAAGCCCTGGCGCTCGGCCGAACCGCTCTCGCGCTGCAGCAGCTGGTAGCGCTGCTTGAGCGTCGTCTTGCCGTTGCTGAAAGCGATCTCGAACTCGCCGGGCTTGGCCTCGGGCGTGATCTCCAGATCCAGGAACAGGTAGTTCGGGTTGGGTGCACGGGTCTGTCTTTTCAGCGTGACGCCGGGTGCCTGGAGCTGCGCCTGCAGTTCGCCGATGCGCTCGCCGTGCACCATCAGCTGCAGCTCGGGGCTCTTCATGCCGACCCACCAGAAGGCCGGTTCGATGCGGGAGAGGGTCTGGGCTTGGCTCATCAGGCAGGTGCTCAGGGCGAGGGCGCCGCCGAGTTTGCGTATCAGGTTCATCGTGGCTGTCCCCATCGGCGTCACGGCGTGGTCCGGCTCGCCTTGTTGTAGCTAAATTACTGCTCAATCTGTCGTTGGCGGTGGCAAGCATAGCGGCTCATTGTCTGACAGGCAAAGTAGATCGTGTTTTGTGAATGTAGTTTTGCTACTATCTTTCAAAACAAGCATGGAGACAGCAAGCATGAAGTGGCAATCGCCGACCGGCAAGGTCTGGCTGTTGGGCCTGGCCCTGCTGACGGTGGGGGTGCAGGCACAGGCCGGCGCCTGTGACGACCAGGGCTTCCAGGCGCTGGTGCAGCCGGCTGCGATGACCGCAGCTGCCGAAGGTCCGGCACAGGCCTATTGGCTGGACCGGCAGTTGCTGCAATGGCCTGGGCAGGTGGTCACTGCCGGCCAGCGCTGGCGCCTGCATGTCTCGGCGGCCGGTGCGCTGGTGGCGCAGATCGGTCAAACGGTGCAAGGCGCGGACGCCAGCCATCTCTTGCAGGTCGACGAGCAAGCGCTGGCGCACGACTTGGCCGAGCGCTTCAAGTTCGTGGCCGCCGGGCCGCGCCTGCGCCTGCGGGTCGAAGACACGGCCCGCCTGCATCAGGCCCAGTTGCTGCTGACCCTCGAGGACGCGGCGGGCCGTGTGCTCGCGTTCACGCGCATTCAAAGCCCCGGCGCCTTGGACGATCTCTACGCATCAGCAGGCGCCATGGCCGACCTGGGTGTCAGCGTGAACCGGTCGGCCAGGACGACTGCTTTCAAGCTCTGGGCGCCCACGGCACGGGCAGTCAGCGTCTGCCTCTACGACAGCGACGCCAGCAAGACCGGCAGCGAGCAGGCCCTGCAGTTCGATGCAGCCACGGGCGCCTGGTCAGGCCGCTTGATGAAGGACCTGTCGGGTCGCTACTACCACTACCTGGTCGAGGTCTTCGTGCCGGGCCAGGGCTGGGTGCGCAACCGTGTCAGCGATCCGTACTCGATCAGCCACGGCGTGGACTCCCGCCGCAGCTACATCGCCGATCTTTCGGCGCCAAACCTGCAGCCGCGCGGCTGGGCGCAGCACCGTCGCCCAGCGCCCTTGAAGGCCGCCACCGACATGGCGATCTACGAACTCCATGTGCGCGACTTCTCCATCGGCGACGCCACCGTGCCGGCCGCCAAGCGTGGCCGCTACCAGGCCTTCACCGAGACGCGCTCGGCCGGCATGCGTCACCTGCGCGCGCTGGCCGAGGCCGGCATGACGGACGTGCACCTGCTGCCGGTGTTCGACATCGCCAGCATTCCCGAAGCTGGCTGCGTCACGCCAAGGGTTCCGCAGGCCGCCGCCGACAGCCCGGCCCAGCAAGCCGCCGTGATGGCCGTGGCCGCCAAGGATTGCTACAACTGGGGCTATGACCCGCTGCACTACGGCTCGCCCGAAGGCAGCTATGCCAGCAGCGCGGCCAATGGCGCGCGCCGCATCCTCGAATTCCGCCAGATGGTGCAGGCCCTGCATGAGGCCGGGCTGCGTGTGGGCATGGACGTGGTCTACAACCACACGCCGGCCTCCGGCCAGTCGGAGAAATCGGTGCTGGACCGCATCGTGCCTGGCTACTACCAGCGGCTCGATGCGCAAGGCCGGGTGGAGCGCTCGACCTGCTGCGACAACACGGCCACCGAGCACCGCATGATGGCCAAGCTGATGGTGGACACGGCCGTGCGCTGGGCCCGCGACTACCGCATCGATTCCTTCCGCTTCGATCTGATGGCGCACCAGCCGCGCGCGGCGATGGAGGCCTTGCAGGCGGCCGTCGACCAGGCGGCTGGTCGCCACATCGAGCTGATAGGCGAGGGCTGGAACTTCGGGGAGATCGCCAACGGCGCGCGCTTCGTTCAGGCCTCACAGCTCGCCTTGAATGGCAGCGGCATCGCCACCTTCAGCGACCGGGGTCGCGATGCAGCGCGCGGTGGCAGCGCTGGTGACAGCGGCGAAGCCTTGCGGCGCCACCAGGGCTGGCTGAACGGCCTGGGCTATGCACCCAATGACGCAGCACGGCCGCGTGACCCGGCCGAGCTGCTGCGCGCTGCCGACATGATCCGCGTGGGCCTTGCAGGCTCCTTGCGCGACTACAAACTCGAGACCTTCGACGGCCAGCACCGCAAGCTTGCCGAGATCCGCTATGGCGACCAGCCGGCCGGCTATGTCTCGCAGCCGGGCGAGGTGGTGAATTACGTGGAGAACCACGACAACCAGACCCTGTTCGACATCAATGTGATGCGCCTGCCGCGAGGCACCTCGCGCGAGGACCGCGTGCGGGTGCAGATGCTGGGCGCGGCGCTGACCGCGTTCAGCCAGGGCATCGCCTACTTTCACGCCGGCCAGGAGCTGCTGCGCAGCAAGTCCTTGGACCGCAACAGCTACGACTCGGGCGACTGGTTCAACCGCCTGGACTGGCGCCTCGCCGACAACGGCTTCGCCGCCGGCCTGCCACCGCAGGGCGACAACGGCCGCGACTGGCCGCTCTTGCAGCCGCTGCTGGCCGATGCCGGGATCAAGCCGCTGCCGGCCGAGATTGCCCAGGCCCGCGCGATGTTCCTCGACCTTTTGAAGATCCGGGCCAGCAGTCGCTTGTTCCGGCTGGACAGCGCGGCCGAGATCCAGTCGCGGCTGCGCATGCTCAACACCGGGCCGCTACAGAACCCGTTGGTGATGGCTGCCGTGCTGGACGGCCAGGGCCTTGCAGGCGCCGGCTTCCAGCGCCTGCTCTACCTGATCAATGTTTCGCCGGAACCGCAGTCGCTTCAGTTCGAGACTGAGCAGGGGCGGGCCTACCGCCTGCACCCGGTGCAGGCCAGTGCAGCGGCGGCCGACCCGCGGCCGCGCCGCCAGGCGGGCTATGAGGCCAAGAGCGGCCGCTTCCTGGTGCCCCCGCGGACGGCCGTCGTCTGGATCCAGAACTAGCGCAAACGAGGGGGCATTGACCTTTGGCACGGGTCTGAAAGCGCACTAGCATCTGAACAGGCAGGCGCAGCACGGGCCCCGGATGGCAGCTTGGCATCGCTTGCCGCGACGACCGTGAGGTGTGCCATGCGAAACCTGTTGTTCAAGGCCGGCCTGTTGGCCACTGCGCTCTTGGTGGCCGGATGCGCCAGCCCGCCCCCCCGCCTCGCACCGAGTGAAATCCCGGCGCTGTTCAAGGACGCCGCCTTCAAGCCGCTGGCGCAAGCCCATGACGACGAGGCCATCTTTGCCCTGAGCCCCGAGATGCGCCAGTTCATGAAGAAGGAAGTGGCGGAGCAGGTGCGGCACAAGGGTGCGCGCTGGGGCCTGGTCGATGCGCTGTACCACAAGCGCAAGCTGCTGCTGGACTACGACGCGGCCATCACGCGCAATGCCTCTGAGGCCTTCGAAGCGCGCGCGGGCAACTGCCTGTCGCTGGTCATCATGACGGCGGCCTTTGCCAAGGAGATGGGCCTGGGCATCACCTACCAGCAGGTCACGACCGAGTCCAACTGGAGCCGCATGGGCAGCACCCTGTTCCTGGCCGGCCATGTGAACGTGACCCTGGGGCGCCGCTGGCAGGAAACCGCCGCCTTCTCGCTCGATGCCGACTCGGATCGCGGCATGGACTCGATGACCATCGACTTCGTGCCGCCCGAGCTGGGCCGCGCAGAGCGTATACGCAAGCTCGACGAGCGCACGCTGGTGGCCATGTTCTACAACAACCGTGCGGCTGAAGCCATGGTGGCCAACGAGCTGGACCAGGCCTACTGGCTGGCCCGCGCAGCGATTGACCGCGACCCTAACTACGTCAATGCCTACAACACCCTGGGCGTGATCTACCGCCGCCATGGCGACCTGCTGGCGTCTGAGCGGGTGCTGCGTCGGGTCTATGAGCTGGAACCCAACAATCCGCAGGTGATTGGCAATCTGGTGGTTGCCTTGCGCGACATGGGCCAGCATGCGGAGGCCGATCAGTTGCAGCGGCGGCTCGATCAGTTGCAGCCCGACCCGCCCTATGCCTTCTTCGACCGTGGCGTGGCAGCGATGAACGCGGGCAACTTTGTGCAGGCCCGGGACCTGTTCCGCAAGGAAATTTCCCGTGCCGCCTATGTGCCGGAGTTCCATTTCTGGATGGCCCTGGCTGACCTGCGCCTCGGTGACCTGGCCAGTGCCAGCAAGCACATGGAGTCCGCCAAGGACTACAGCACGACGATCAAGGACCGCGACATCTACGCCACCAAGCTCGACAAGATCAAGGGCTACCGGGCGACCGGCTACAAGCCCTAGCGGCGCAAGGCCTCAGAGCGGCGGCAGGCCGTGCCGCGCACGGGCGCGGTTGCAGGCCTCGTCGCCGATCCCGAGCGGCGCGCGCAGCCCGAATTCGCGGCAGGGCGAAGGGCGCCATTCGTAGATGCCGCAGCTGGCCTTGACGCCCACCGTGCCGACGAGCGCAGCGCAGCGCGGGCTGGCGTGGTCGGTGCCGCGCATGCGGGCCAGGCTGTGGTTCAGTTCGCCGCACAGGCCATCGGGCACGCTGCCGCCTTCGCTCATCATCTCCTCGCGGGCGAAATCGACCCGGAAGCTGGCGCAACAGGCGCCGCAGCGGATGCAGGGGTTGTCGGCAGGGGAACTCATGGCGTCAGTGTAGGTCTGGCTATCATGCGAGCCATGCAAAAGCTCCGCCTTCCCCTCCTTGCCTTGCTGGCCGGTCTGGCCAGTTTCTCTGCCCATGCCCAGCTGCAAGTGAGCGGCGCCTGGGCGCGCGCCACGGTCGCACAGCAAAAGGCCAGTGGCGCCTTCTTCCAGCTGAAGGCCGACGCCGATCTCCGCCTGGTCGAGGCCCGTTCGCCGGTGGCCATGATGGTGGAGATCCACGAGATGGCGATGGAGGGCTCGGTAATGCGCATGCGCGCCATCGAAGGCCTGGACCTGAAGGCCGGCAAGACCGTGGAATTCAAGCCCGGCGGCCTGCATGTGATGCTGATGGGCCTGAGCAAGCCCTTGAATGCCGGCGACAAGCTGCCCATCACCCTCGTCTACGAGGACAAGGCCAAGCAACGCCGCGAGGTGCAGGTGCAAGCCGAGGTTCGGAGCCATCCCAAGGCGCAATGAGCGCGGCGGCTAGCGCTCCCTGACCACGGTCACCGTGCAGTCCGATTCCGCCAGTACCTGGGACGACACGCTGCCCAGGTAGCGCCGCAGCGCCGAGGTGCCGCGCGCACCCATCACGATGTGATCGATGCCGTTGCGGCTGGCGAATTCGATGATGGCGCTGGCAGCGTCGGGGGCCTCCAGCACGTGGAAGGTCAGGCGACCGTCCTCCAGGTTGAGAGCGCGGCTGATCGGGCGGGCCCATGATTTCAGCGCGATCAGCTGCTTCACATGCAGGCTCTGGCCGCTGGCGTCGGTCAGCTCGTCCATGCCGAGGCGCGCCGTCTTCATCACGCTGACGCAGGCCAGGCGCGCGCCGCTCTCGGCCTGCACCACGCGGCGCACGTGCTCGCAAAGCTGTTCCAGCAGGGCCGGCGTGGCGCTTTCGGTGTCGATGGCCGCCATGATGATGGGGCTGCGGTCCAGCTGCTCGCTGGCGCGGGCCGGTGGCGCCGGTTCGGCGCCGAGTGCGAAGAACCAGCGCTTCAGGGTCGTCAGGCTGCTGCTGCCCTGGGTCTTCTCGGCGCGCCGGGTCAGCGCCACGCTTGCGGGGCTTTGCAGGTCCAGCATCAGCTGGGCCGCGCTCTGGTAGCGGCGCTCGGGCTTGACCTCCAGGCAGTGCAGCACGATCTCCTGGAACCAGGGCGGCAGCTTCGGGTCGATGGCGCGCAGCGGCACGGGCTCTACGTAGAGGCGGCGGCGCAGGCCGCGCACCGAGCTGGGCTGGCCAAAGGGCCGCTCGCCGGTGGCCAGGTGGTAGAGCATCACGCCCAGTGCGAACAGGTCGCTGCGCGGATCGTTGCGGATGAACTGCACCTGCTCGGGCGACATATAGGGCCCGGTGCCCATGGGCAGCGAGAACTCTTCTTCGAGCAGGTCGGGCAGGTGGTCGTGGCGCGAGAGACCGAAGTCCACCAGCACGGCCCGGCCGTCCGGCCGGAACATGATGTTGCTGGGCTTGATGTCCAGGTGCACCACATGCTGGCGGTGCAGGTCCTGCAGGGCCAGGGCCACGCGGATGCCGATGTCGACCACCTCTTCGAGCGGCAGCGGCGCATCGTCCAGCCTCGGCCGCAGCGAGACGCCCTCGATGCGCTCCATCACGATGTAGGCCTGGCGCGTCCAGTCGCCCCGGGCGACGAAGCGCGGCACATGCGGGCCCTTGAGTGCCGGCATCAGCATCTGCTCGACCTCGAAACCGACGATGGTGGCCGGGTCTTCGCCGCCCTTGATGCGCGGCACCTTCATCATCAGCCGGAAGTCCTCGCCCGCTACGGGCGAGACGCGCGAAACGCTCCAGAGGTTGGCCATGCCGCCCTGGTGCAGGCGGGCCTCCAGCCGGAAGCCGTCGATGATCTGGCCGGCCTGCAGCGGGGCGGAGGAGGGCGGGCTGAGGATGGAGTCGGGAGCGGCGGGTGCTGGCAAGACCTGGCCCTTTCTGGCTTCGGCGGCGGCTGTGCAGCCTGGCTTGGCTACTCGCCGAGCACCAAACGCTCGGCCAGCCTGGCGGGCAGGCCGGCCGCACGCACGCTGGCGGCTGCGGCATCTGCGTCATAGGGTACGCGCTGAAAGCTCAGCAGACCTTGATCGGTGTCGAAGATCGCGTAGCAGGCGGCCGGGTTGCCATCACGGGGCTGGCCGCAGGAGCCGGGGATGCTCAGCCACTGGCGGTTGGGCAGCAGCGGAATTTCCACGCCTGCCTGGGGCGTGAACTCGCCGGCCTTGCCGGTGCCACTCAGGTGGAACAGCATGGGCTCGTGCATGTGGCCGCAGAAGCTGTAGCGCGCCTTGGTGGCATGCATGCTGCGCACCGCCTCGAGCCGGCCCTGGATGTACTCGAAGCCGGCCGGGTCGTAGGCATTGGCGTGCACGAACAGCAGCTCGCCGCGCTCGGCCATCATCGGCAACTGGCTCAGGAACTCGAGCTGCTCGGGGCGCAGCTGGCTGCGTGTCCATTCGATCACTTCGCGCGCCTCATCGCGCATGCCGGGCAGCGGGCCGCGCACCACGGCGCTGTCGTGGTTGCCCATCACCGCGACGGCGCCGTCCTTGACCAGTCGCATGACCTGGTCCAGCACCCAGGCCGGGTCGCCGCCATAGCCGACGAAATCGCCCAGCAGGGCATGGCTGTCCACGCCCCGGCTTTCTGCGTGCGCGAGCACCGCACTGAGAGCCTGGCGGTTGGCGTGGAGATCGGAAATCAGGGCGAGCTTCATGAGGCCAGCATGTTGCCATGCCGGTCTGACGCCGCACTGAACAAAGCATTCGGGATGGTGCCCAGGCGATGCCCGGTCAGTTCGATCACAATGAGCTAAGCCCTGTATGGAGTCTGGATGAGCCGAGCTTGCCGGCGGTTGTTGAGTTGCCTGCTGCTCCTGCCGATGTTGGCCTGGGGGCAGTGTTCGCGCGTGCTCAAGGTGCCGGTGGCGCCCATAGGCCTCAGCGTGACTGTGGAGGGCGATGTCGTCGGAGGCGTCTATCCGGATCTGTTGCGTGGCCTGGGCGAAGGTTGTCGTTTCGAGTTTTCCACGGTACCGCGTGCGCGACTCGAGCTGATGTTCGAAAGCGGTCAGGCCGACCTGCTGGTGCCCGCCAGCCGCACGGCGCGGCGCGACGAGCTGGGTCTGTTCGTACCCCTGGTGCGCAGCCGGCCGGCGCTGGTTTCGTTCAGCGAAGCCAAGGACAGGCCACCTGTGCGCTCACTGGATGAGCTCTTGCGCCGGCGTGAGCTGCGTGTGGTGCTGGTGCGAGGCTTTGACTATGGCGAGGCGTACCAAGTCATGCAGCGGGAGCTGGGCGCTCAAGGGCGGCTGATGCTGGCGGTCGACGCCCTGGAGGCGGCGCGCATGCTGAACCTGGGCATGGGCGATCTGACCGTGATGGCGCCCAGCATCGTGGCCGGTGCGATGCACAACGATGCCCGCTACAAGCCGCTGCTGGCCAAGCTGCGGGTCGAGCCCATGAATGAACTGCCCTGGGGCGATGCTGGCGTCTACCTCTCCAAGAGCCTTCCGGCACCGGATCGGCAGTTGCTGCGCGAGTTGCTGGAACGCAGCGTGCGCAGCGGCGACGTCTGGAAGACCTTTCAGCGCTACTACCCGGCCAACATCCTGGCGGATGGCCTGAAGCAGCGCTGAGGGGTATCAGCCGATCCGCCCGAGCAGAAGGTACTCCATGAGTGCCTTTTGCAAATGCATCCTGTTTTGGTGCGCACCCGCCACTGACGCGGCTTCACTTTGCTGACACAAAGTGAGTGCGCCCCGAATCGCATGCCAGCCCTCTCGGGCTGCCGTCCCGGCTTTCAGCCGATACGGCCGAGCAAAAGGTACTCCATGAGTGCCTTTTGCACGTGCATGCGATTCTCTGCCTCATCCCACACGACGGACTGCGGCCCGTCGATCACCTCGGCCGAGACCTCTTCGCCGCGGTGGGCTGGCAGGCAGTGCATGAACAAGGCGTCCGGCTTGGCGACCGACATCATTTCCGCGTCCACACACCAGTCGGCAAACGCAGCGCGGCGTGCCTCGTTCTCGGCCTCATAGCCCATGCTGGTCCAGACATCGGTCGTGACCAGGTCGGCGCCACGGCAGGCGTCCATCGGGTCCTTGAAGACCTTGTAGCAGGACGAGTCCTTGATGCCGGCCACGGCCGGGTCGATCTCGTAGCCGCTGGGCGTGCTGACGTGGACCGTGAAGCCGAGGATCTCGGCCGCCTGCAGCCAGGTGTTGGCCATGTTGTTGCCGTCGCCCACCCAGGCCACGACGCGGCCCTTCAGGCAATCGGCATCAACGATGCCTCGCCGGTTCATGCCGCGGGCTTCGATGAAGGTGAACAGGTCGGCGAGGATCTGGCAGGGGTGGTACTCGTTGGTCAGGCCATTGATGACCGGCACGCGCGAGTGAGCGGCAAAGCGCTCGATCTTGGTCTGCTCGAAGGTGCGGATCATCACGATGTCGACCATGCGGCTGATCACGCGTGCGCTGTCCTCGACCGGCTCGGCGCGACCGAGCTGGCTGTCGCCGGTGGTCAGGTGCACCACCGAACCTCCCATCTGGTACATGCCGGCCTCGAAGCTCACGCGCGTTCGCGTGCTGGCCTTCTCGAAGATCATGGCCAGCGTGCGGTCTTGCAGCGGCTGGTACTTCTCGTAGTTCTTGAAGCGCCGCTTGATGGTGGCGGCGCGCTCGAACAAGTGGGCGTACTCCTCGGCGCGCAGGTCCTTGAACTGCAGGTAGTGGCGCATCAGGCTGGAACCGGGCTTCATGACTTGGGTGCGGCCACGAAGGCCTTGATCAAGGGCACGAGGATGGCGGCAATCTGCGCAGCCTCTTCGCTCGAAAGAATCAGCGCCGGCACCAGGCGCACCACCTTGTCGGCGGTCACGCTGATCATCAGACCGGCTTCGGCCGCCTGAAGCAAGAGCGGGCCGGCCGAGCGGTCGAGTTCGATGCCCAGCATCAGACCCTGGCCGCGCACCTCGACCACGCCGGGCACACCGGCCAGTTGCTCGGTCAGCGCGGCCTTCAGCTCGCCGCCGACCTTGGCGGCATTGGCGAGCAGGCCTTCTTCCACCATGATCTTGAGCGTCTCGACGCCGGCCCGCATGGCCAGCGGGTTGCCGCCGAAGGTCGTGCCGTGATTGCCGGGTTGCATCACCTTGGCGGCGCGCGGGCCGCAAACGACAGCGCCCACCGGCACGCCCGAACCCAGGCCCTTGGCCAGCGGCATCACGTCGGGCACGATGCCCGCCCATTGGTGGGCGAACCATTTGCCGGTGCGGCCGATGCCGCATTGCACTTCATCCAGCATCAAGAGGATGTCGTGCTCGTCGCAGACGCGACGCAGGCCTTGCAGGAATTCGATGCGCGCCGGGTTCACGCCACCTTCGCCCTGGATGGTCTCCAGGAAGATGCCGGTGATGTTGGGATGGGCCTTCAGCGCCGCCTCGACGGCCGCGATGTCATTCAGCGGCACGCGCACGAAGCCGCCGACCAGCGGGCCGAAGCCCGCATGGATCTTGGGGTTGGCCGTGGCCGACAGCGTGGCGATCGAGCGGCCATGGAAGGCGCCGTCGAACACGATCAGCTCGGGGTTGGTGTTGCCCCGGTCATGGCCATACTTGCGCGCGATCTTCAGTGCGGCCTCGTTGGCTTCAAGGCCCGAGTTGCAGAAGAAGGCGTTGGTCATGCCGGAGATCTCGACCAGCTTGGCGGCGAGTTGCTCCTGCAGCGGCACGTGGTAATAGTTGCTGGTGTGGATCAGCTTGGCGATCTGTTCCTGCAGGGCTGGCACCAGCTTGGGATGGGCGTGCCCCAGCGTGTTGACTGCTATGCCGCCCAGGCCGTCCAGGTATCGTCGCCCGGCCGTGTCCCAGACCCAGCAGCCTTGACCATGCGACAAGGCGATGGGCAGGCGGCCGTAGGTCTGCATCACATGCGGCTCGGTGGGCGCGACGGGCGGGACGGGGGCGTTCATCAACTCTCCAGTGCAATAGGGGAAGGGGGAGGGACTGACCCGCAAGGCAGGCCGGCCGATGATTCTACGGGTCGACCCCAGGTCGGGCCGTTCGGCGTGCGCTCTGTCAATCGGGCGGTGCGACTTTGTTGCACGCTTGCTGCGCCGCAACAAGGCACAATAGTGGCCGTTGTCTCGAGGGCCTGCCGCCCCGAGTTGTCTGCCCCGCTTAGCGAGCCCATGAGTCTGCCGCCCAAACCGCGCGAAGTGTTCATCCAGGGACTGACCCTGGAAGGGCGCACCTTCCGTCCCAGCGACTGGGCCGAGCGTTTGGCGGGCGCCATGTCCTGCTTCCGCCCTGGTGGCAACACCGGCCGCATCGGCGACCACATCGGCTACTCGCCCTACTGCGTGCCTCGCGTGATCAACGGTATCAAGTGCGTGATCGTGAACGAGGAACTGAAGGCCATCGAACCGATGGCCTGGGACTTCGTCATGAATTTCGCGCGCGACAACCAGTTGCAGGTCGCAGAGGCCTGTCTGCTGCCCGAAGCGCCGCCCAGGAAAAGCTGAAGGGCGTCACCGAACCCGGCTTCAGGGCTTGTCTCGTGGCGCCTACGGGGCGCATTTCGGGGGTGTGGCACGCAGCTCGCTTGAGATAACCTTGCGCCAATGTTGTCTTCAGCCGCCATTCCCGACCTCACCAGTGCTTCGTCTGAGCCCGTGACTTGGGTATTGCTGCGGGGTCTCAGCCGAGCGGGCACGAACTGGGGCGAGTTTCCAAGGGTCTTCGTCAACCAACTGGCCAAGCTGCAGCCCGATGTGCGGGTACTGCTGCTGGACCTGCCGGGGCATGGCGAATTGCGTGATCAATCCAGCCCCAGTTCGATTGCAGCCTTGGTTGAAGCCTGCCGGGCCGACCTGCAGCGGCGAGGTGTGGGCGCGCCTGTCCATCTGCTCGCCATGTCGCTCGGTGCCCTGATTGCCAGCGAGTGGGCGGCGCGGTATCCGCAAGAGGTGCGCGGCGCCGTGTTGATCAACACCAGCCTGCGGCCTTTCAGTCCCGTGCTCCGGCGGCTGCGGCCCCTGGCGCCGCTGCAGTTTCTGGGATTCGTTCGTTCTGCATCGGCGGGCGACGGCGTGTCCTCCAGGGTGCGATTGAGCAACGCGTGGCGTCAGTTGCTTGCTGCCTTGCGTTTTCGTGCCAGTCGTGCGCGACCTGAACCGCCCATGCTGCTGCTGTGCAGCCTTGGTGATGGCCTGGTGGACTGGCGTTGTTCGCAGACGCTGAGCCGCGCCTGGGGGGTGCCGCTGCGCATGCACACGGCAGCCGGCCATGATCTGCCGCAGGATGATCCACCGTGGGTGGCCGCAGCGGTGTCGGAATGGGTGGCGCTTCGCAGTCAAAACGAAACGTCAGCGCCACGCTGAATGAAGCTGCTGCTGCGGCGGCGATGGAGAGCACAAACAAAAAGCCCGCCGAAGCGGGCTTTGAGCTTTGCACCAGAGCTGGCTATTAGGCGGCCAGCGCCTTGATCTTGGCGGACAGGCGGCTCTTGTGGCGAGCGGCCTTGTTCTTGTGGAAGATGCCCTTGTCGGCAACCGAGTCGATCACGGCCTGAGCGGCCTTGAACAGTTCGGCGGCCTTTGGCTTGTCGCCAGCGACAACGGCCTTTTGCACGTTCTTGATGACCGTGCGGAATTTGGAGCGCAGAGCCGTGTTGGCTGCGTTGAGCTTGACGTCCTGGCGAGCGCGCTTGCGGCCCGATGCCAAACGGACGGTCTTCTTCTTGGCTTTGGAAGAGGTTGCCATGCTGTGAATCTACCCAGTTGGTGCAAAGACCGCGAGTATAGCAGTTTTGCAGAGCTGGAGAAGGGTTTACCGCCATGCGCGGTTCAGATGGCGCTTTCGCACGGAGATAATGCGGCGCTCCGACCGACATCCTGCCGATGAATCTGCTGCGCGCCGCTTCCTTTGTTTCCGTCCTGACCCTGGTGTCGCGCATCACCGGTTTGCTGCGGGAAAGCCTGGTGGCGGCGCTGTTCGGGGCCTCGGCGCTGACGGACGCCTTCCAGGTCGCCTTTCGGATTCCGAACCTGCTGCGCCGACTGTTTGCCGAGGGCGCATTTTCCCAGGCCTTCGTGCCGGTGCTGGCCGCCACGCGGGCCAAGGACGGTGACGAGCCGACGCGCGAGTTGATCAATGCCGTTGCCACCGTGCTGACCTGGGCCCTGGTGCTGACCTGCGTGCTCGGGGTGATCGGCGCGCCGCTGCTGGTCTGGATGCTGGGGGCGGGCCTGAAGGAGGGTGGCCGGGAAGCCGCGGTTGTGATGACGCGCTGGATGTTCCCCTACATCGGCTGCATGTCCCTGGTGGCCTTGTCGGCTGGCATTCTCAATACCTGGAAGAAGTTCATGGTGCCTGCTGCCACGCCGGTGCTGCTCAATCTTTCGGTGATCGCCTCGGCTTGGCTGCTGGTGCCGCGCCTGCAGGCCTGGGGCTGGCAGCCCATCTATTCGCTGGCCATCGGCGTGATGCTGGGCGGGCTGCTGCAACTGGCGGTTCAGGTGCCAGCGCTCAAGCGCCTGGGTCTGTTGCCACGCATCGGTCTGTCGCCGGCGGCGCTGCGTCGCTCCTGGCAGCAAGCCGGCGTGCAGCGGGTGCTGACGCAGATGGCGCCGGCGATCTTTGGCGTGGCGGTGGCGCAGATCTCGCTGATGATCAACACGCAGATCTCGACCTTCATCGGCGAGGGCGTGGCCACCTGGGTCAGCCTCGCGGACCGGCTGATGGAGTTCCCGATCGCCCTGCTGGGCGTGGCCCTCGGCGTAGTGCTGACGCCCCAGCTCTCGGCTGCCCAGGCCAAGGGGGAGGGCAAGGGCTATTCCGACCTGCTGGACTGGGGTCTGCGCTTGGTGGTGCTGTTCGGCCTGCCTTGCGCGGTGGCGCTGCTGGTCTTCCCCGAGCCCATGGTGGCCGTGCTCTACCACTACAAGAAGTTCCAGGCCCTGGATGTGGCCAACACCAGCCGGGCCGTGATGGGCTATGGCGCCGGCCTGTTGGGCCTGGTGGCGATCAAGGTGCTGGCACCTGGCTATTACGCCAAGCAGGACACGCGCACGCCGGTGCGCATCGCCATTGGCGTGCTGGTGCTGACGCAGCTGCTCAATGCGCTGTTCGTGCCTTTCCTTGGTGCCGCCGGCCTGACGCTGTCGATAGGCCTGGGTGCATTGCTGAATGCCGGCCTGCTGCTCTGGGGGCTGCGCCGCCGGGGCAGCTACCAGCCGCTGCCGGGCTGGGCCTTGTTCGCCCTGCGAGTGCTGGTGGCCAGCGCCGCCATGGGTGGATTGCAATACCTGCTGGCCACTCGGATCGACTGGATCGCCCTCGGCCAGCATGGCGTGATGCGTGCCTTTGCCATGGCGGGTTGCCTGGCAGGCTCGGCCCTGCTGTACTTTGCGGTGCTGCTGCTGAGCGGCCTCAAGCTGCGGCAGTTTGTCCGGCGCGGCTGAGATCCATAAACTCGGGCCATGAGTTCCTCGCTGCGTCTGCATGCCCCTTCGGCGCTGGAGTATTTCGCCAGCCTGGTGGCCGAGGATGCCAGCATCAACCTGCTGGAGGCGGCCATCGCCATCGGCCAGGATGAATTCCCGCAGCTCGATGTGCAGGCCGTCCAGGCCGAGGTCGACACGCTGGCTCGGCGCCTCTTGCAGCGTTTGCCGGCCGATGCCCCGAGTGCGCACCGCCTGCGCGCGCTGAACCGCTACTTCCATACCGAGCTTGGCTTCGCCGGCAACGTCAACAACTACTACGAGGCCGGCAACAGCTATGTGCACCATGTGCTGGCTACGCGGCGTGGCATCCCGATCACGCTGGCCGTGATCTACCTGGAGCTGGCCAGCCAGATCGGCCTGCAGGCGCGCGGCGTGGCCTTTCCGGGGCATTTCCTGATCAAGCTGCACCTGTCCCAGGGCGAGGTGATGCTGGATCCGTTCAGCGGCCGCTCGCTCTCGCGCAGCGAGCTGGACGAAGCCTTGCAGCCCTACCGGCAGAGCGCCGGCCTGGCCGGCGACGTGGACCTGCCGCTGGAGCTTTTTCTACAAGCCGCCTCGCCCCGCCAGGTACTGGCCCGCATGCTGCGCAATCTGAAAGAGATCCACCGCGCCCAATCCGACTGGGAACGCCTGTTGCCGGTGCAGCAGCGCCTGGTGCTGCTGCTGCCTGATGAGCTGGCCGAGCGCCGCGACCGCAGCCTGGTACTGGAGGCCCTGGGCCACTGGAGTGCTGCGGCGGCCGACCTGGAGTTCTACCTGGACCATGCCGAGCAGGCGCCCGACCGGGCCGAGCAGCGCCAGCGGCTCGATGAACTGCGCCGCCGCGACGGCCCGGCGCTGCACTGAAATCTGCCACATAGAATCGGCGCGCCCCGTGCAGCGCCCACCCTTCCATCGCCCCTCCAAGCCGCCATGAAGCTCAGTCAACGTCAACGCCTGACCCTGGCCTGGATCGCCCTGGCCTTTGCAGCGTTCGCGCTGATCTGGTTGCTCAAGCCGGTGCTGGCGCCCTTCATTGCGGCCGGCGTGCTGGCCTATGCCCTGCATCCGCTGGTGAGCCAGCTGACCCGCCGCCGCGTGCCGCGCCTGCTGGCCGTGGTGCTGGTGGAGCTGATGGCGGTCCTCGTCCTGCTGGCCCTGGTGCTTTTGATCGTGCCCATCCTCAGCAAGGAGTTGCCGCTGCTGCGCGAGCAAATCCCCATCCTCGCCAGCAAGGCCAATGTCTACCTCGCGCCGCTGCTCAAGCAGGTCGGCATCGACGTGTCGCTCGACATCGTCAGCATCAAGGCCTTCGTGCTGAAGTACCTGGATGCCAACCTGGAAGACTGGCTGGCCACGGCGCTCAGCTCGGCCCGCATCGGCGGCAGCTTGCTGCTGACGCTGGTGGGCAACCTGGTGCTGTTGCCGGTCGTGCTGTTCTATCTGCTGCATGACTGGCCGGTGCTGCTGGAGCGCGGCTGGAACCTGGTGCCGCCGCGGCTGCGCGAGCCCGTGGGCGGCTTCCTGTCTGAATGTGATGCCATGCTGGGCCAATACCTGCGCGGCCAGTTGCTGGTGATGGGCGCCCTGGCCATCTTCTACAGCACGGGCCTGGCCCTGGCCGGCTTCGACCTGGCCCTGCCCATCGGCGTGTTCACCGGCATGGCGGTCTTCATTCCCTACCTGGGCTTCGGCCTCGGCCTGCTGCTGGCCCTGCTGGCCGGCCTGCTGCAGTTTGCCAATCTGTACGGCCTGCTGGCCGTGGTGGTGGTGTTCGGCCTCGGCCAGTTGATCGAAGGCTTCTTCCTGACGCCCCGCCTGGTGGGCGAGCGCATCGGGCTGTCGCCGCTGATGGTGATCTTCGCGCTGCTGGCCTTTGGCCATTTGTTTGGTTTTGTGGGCGTGCTGATCGCGCTGCCGCTGAGCGCGCTGGGCGTGGTGGCGCTGCGCCATGCCCGCCGTGCCTACCTGGACAGCCCGCTGTACCAGGGCTGACGAGTGAGTTGTTCTTGTTGAAGCAGATACCGCTGGCCATCGGCCCAGACCCCGAATACACGTTCGAGAACTTCGTGCCCGGCGCGAACGCCGGCCTGTTGGCCCAGCTGCGCCAGCTCGGCGCGGGCGGGCCGCCCGTGTTCATTTGGGGCCCGCCCGGCAGCGGCAAGACGCATTGCCTGCGGGCGCTGGCCCAGGCCTGGCAGGCCAATGGCGCCCAGGTCGGCTGGTATGACGCCGATACCGCCTTGCCCTGGGAGCTGCCGGTTGAGCCCTCGCTGCTGCTGCTGGACGATTGCCAGCGTTTCGATGCCGGCCAGCAGCACGCGGCTTTCACGCTTTTTGTCGAAGCGGCCACCCATGGTCTCGCCGTGGTGGCCAGTGGCACGGCGCCGCCGGTGGACCTGGAGCTTCGGGAAGACCTGCGCACCCGTCTCGGCTGGGGCCCCACCTTCGCGCTGCAGCCGCTCTCCGAAGCCGAGACCCGTTCGGCCCTGCGGCGCGAGGCCGACCGGCGCGGCATCTTCCTCGGCGACGAGGTGATGGACTACCTGCTCACCCGCTTCGCCCGCGACTTGAAACACCTGATGCGCCTGCTGGATCGGCTGGACGAATTTGCCCTCGCCCACAAGCGTGCCGTCACCGTGCCGCTGCTGCGCCAGATGCTGGCCGACGACGCTCCCCAAGAACCATGAACCTGACCCTGTTCGACCTTGACGGCACCCTGATCCCCCAGGACTCCGACCACGCCTTCGGCGAATACATGGTCAGGATCGGCTGGGCCGATGGCGCCGCCTGGGCGGCTCGCAACGACGAGTTCTACGCCCAGTACCAGCGTGGCGAGCTCGATGTCGATGCCTACATCGACTTCGCCACCTCGGTCTGGCGCTCGCGCCCGCCTGCCGAGGCCGAGGCGGCCCGCGCCCGCTTCATGGCCGAGGTGATGGCGCCGCTGATGCGCGACAATGCTCGCGCCCTGGTGCGCCAGCATCAAGACGCAGGGGACCTGGTGGCCATCGTCACCGCGACCAATGAGTTCGTCACGGCGCCGATCGCGGCGGCCTTTGGTGTCGAACACCTGATCGCGGTGAAGCTGCAACGCAACGCGGCAGGCGAGTACAACGGTCGCATTGACGGCGTGCCCTCGTTCCAGGCCGGCAAGATCAGCCGGGTGCGGGATTGGCTGGCGAGCGAGGGGCGACAATGGCAGGACTTCGAACGGACCACGTTCTACAGCGACTCGGTCAATGACCTGCCGCTCCTGGAGCAGGTCAGCCACCCGGTGGCGACCAATCCAACGCCGGCCCTGGCCGACATCGCCGCTGCACGCGGCTGGCCTCTTTTGAAACTCTTCGAAGCATGATCAAGAAATTCATCGACAAGCTGTTCGGCAAGGCTGCCGGCGCCACCTCGCTGGGCAAGCGGGTCGAGGTGCAGGTGGCTGAGCACGGCATCGATCCGACGCTGCTCGACGAGCGTGCCGTGCGCGTGGTGCAGACGCTGACCGAGGCCGGCTTCGAGGCCTACATCGTCGGCGGCGCCGTGCGCGACCTGCTGCTCGGCTGGCGGCCCAAGGACTTCGATGTGGCCACCAATGCCACGCCCGAGCAGGTGAAGGGCCTGTTCCGCCGGGCCTTCATCATTGGCCGGCGCTTCCGCATCGTCCACGTGGTCTATGGCCGCGGCCGCGAGCACGAGGTGATCGAGGTCTCGACCTTCCGGGCCTTGCCCAATGCCGAGAGCGCCGAGCAGGTCACGGGCAACGAAAAGACGTCCAAGGCCGAGCTGGCCGGCAAGGCCCATGTGGTCGATGCCGAGGGCCGTGTGCTGCGCGACAACGTCTGGGGCCCGCAGATCGAGGATGCGGCGCGCCGCGACTTCACGGTCAATGCGATGTACTACGACCCGCAGCGCCAACTGGTGGTCGACTATCACGGCGGCCTGGCCGACGCCAAGAAGCGCGTGCTGCGCATGATCGGCGACCCCGAGACTCGCTACCGCGAAGACCCGGTGCGCATCATCCGCGCCGTGCGCTTTGCGGCCAAGCTGGGCTTCGAGCTCGAGCCCAAGACGCGGGCGCCGGTCAAGGCCAGTGCCGCCTTGCTGGCCAATGTGCCGGCCTCGCGCCTGTTCGACGAAATGATCAAGCTGCTGCAGACCGGCCATTCGCTGGCCAGCCTGGAGCAGCTGCGCAAGCAGGGCCTGGCGCGCGGCGTCTTCCCCATCCTCGACGCCATGCTCAACAGCAAGGGCGAGCTCTACGAGGGCGCGCGCGGTCAGTTCGTGCGCCTCGCCTTCGAAGACACCGACCGCCGCGTGCAGGAAGGCCGGGGCGTCTCGCCGAGCTTCATGCTGGCCTGCATGCTCTGGCACGAGGTGCTGGACCGGTGGACCAAGATCCGCGAATCGGGCGAGCCGACGATTCCGGCGCTGCAGCAGGCCATCGACGCGGTCTTTGATGCCCGCATCGGCGACATCTCCGGCCGCGGCAAGCTGGCGGCCGACATGCGCGAGATCTGGATGATGCAACCGCGCTTCGAGAGGCGCAGCGGCAGCAGCGTGTTCAGCCTGATCGAGCAGCCGCGCTACCGCGCCGGTTTCGACTTCCTGCGCTTGCGCGCCGACGTGGGCGAGGTCGACGGTGCCCTGGCCGACTGGTGGGAAGACTTTGCCCTTGGCAGCGACGACGAGCGCGAAGCACTGCTGGAAGACGCTCGCGAGAAGGACAAGCGGCGCAGCCCCAAGACCCAAGGCCAGCCTCGCAAGCCGGCGGCTGCGGCTGCTCCTCGGGCAGAACCTGAGGGTGAAGACGGGGAGGGCGGTGACGCTGCGCCCGCCAAGAAGCGCCGCCGCCGCCGCAAGCCGGGCGGTGCCCGCAAGGCCGAGGGCGGTACTGCTTCCGGCCCGCAGGAATGATCAACGGATGAGAGAGCTCGCCTACATTGGCCTGGGCGCCAATCTGGGCGACACCCAGCAAGCGCTGGAGCAGGCGCTGGCCGAACTGGCCGCCTTGCCAGACAGCCGCCTTGTCGCCGTCTCCGGCGCCTACCGCAGTGCGCCGGTCGACGCCGGTGGCCCCGATTTTCTCAATGCCGTGGCGGCGCTGGAAACCGGTCTGGCCCCTGAGGCCCTGCTGGATGCCTTGCTGGCCATCGAGCTGGCCCATGGCCGGGAACGGCCCTATCGCCACGCACCGCGCACGCTGGACCTGGACCTGCTGCTCCACGGCCAGCAGCAGATCGCCAGCCCGCGCCTGAGCCTCCCCCATCCACGGCTGCATCAGCGGGCCTTTGTGCTGCTGCCCTTGCTGGAGCTGGCGGCGGGGCTCGTCGTGCCGGGCTTGGGTGCCTTGCAGCCCCATCTGCAGGGGACGCAGGGGCAGGCGATAGAACGCCTCCCGATTACACTCTCGGCCGTGCCGCGTGTGACGCGGTGATGAAAATCGATAGATTTCGAGAAAATCGAAAGATTTCAAGAAAATTCCGAGAATTTCAAACAGTCGTTGAAGTGATGGTGGGCCGCGCCGGCCCTTTCCGCACCACAGGAGTCCCCATGTTTTTTGGCAAGCTGCTGCCCCGCGAGGGCAATTTTTTCGAATTGTTCAATGAGCATGGCAGCCAGATCGTCGAAGGCGCGCGCGCCTTCATGTTGATGATCCAGAACTACAACGATCTCGATCTGCGCGAGAAGTACGCCGCCGAGGTCGACAAGGCCGAGCACGCCGCCGACCGCATCACGGCCGAGGTCAATCGCCTGCTGCACCGCACCTTCATCACGCCGATCGACCGTGAGCAGATCCACGGCCTGATCAATGCGATGGACGACATCCTCGACCTGCTGCAGGACTCGAGCGAAACCATGTCGCTGTACGACGTGCGCTCCATCCCCGAGGAAGTGCTGCGGCTCGGTGACCTGTCGGCCAAGTGCTGCGAGCGCGTTCAGCATGCCGTGACCCTGCTGCCCAGGCTGAACGAGCCCAAGACGGCCGAGGCCGCGATCAAGACCTGCGAAGAGATCGACAAGCTGGAAAGCGATGCCGACCGCGTGATGCGCTCGGCCATGTCCAAGCTGTTCCGCGAGCAGGACGACGTGCGCGAGCTGATCAAGCTGAAGGCCATCTACGAGCAGCTCGAATCGATCTCGGACCGCTGCGAAGACGTGGCCAACCTGATCGAGGGCATCGTCCTCGAGAACTCCTGATCGAGCGCTTCACATGCAATCGGTACAGGTAGCCCTCTGGGTCGTCGCACTGCTGGTCGTGCTGGCCGTGCTGTTCGACTTCATGAATGGTTTTCACGACGCGGCCAACTCGATCGCCACGGTGGTGTCCACCGGCGTCTTGAAGCCGCAGCAGGCAGTGCTGTTCGCCGCCTTCTTCAATGTCATTGCGGTGGCCTTTTTCCAGCTGAAGGTAGCGGGCACCATAGGCAAGGGCATCGTCGAGCCGGGCGTGGTGGACCATCACGTGATCTTTGGCGCGCTGATGGGGGCGATTGCCTGGAACATCATCACCTGGTGGTACGGCATCCCTTCCAGCTCCTCGCATGCGCTGATCGGCGGCATCGTCGGCGCGGTGATCGCCAAGGCCGGTGCCAGCAAGCTGATCGGCGGCGGCATCATGAAGACCGTGGCCTTCATCTTCGTCTCGCCGCTGCTCGGCTTCCTGCTCGGTTCGCTCCTGATGGTGCTGGTGGCCTGGATCTTCCGGCGAACGCCGCCGCTGCGGGTCGACAACTGGTTCCGCCGTCTGCAGCTGCTCTCGGCCGGCCTCTACAGCCTCGGTCACGGCGGCAATGATGCGCAGAAGACCATCGGCATCATCTGGATGCTGCTGGTGGCCTCGGGCTATATGTCGGCCAGCGACATGAACCCGCCGTCCTGGGTGATCTGGGCCTGCTATGTGGCCATCGGCCTCGGCACCATGTTCGGCGGCTGGCGCATCGTGCGCACCATGGGCCAGAAGATCACCAAGCTCAAGCCCGTGGGCGGCTTCTGTGCCGAGACGGGCGGGGCGATCACGCTGTTCCTGGCCACCTCGATGGGCATTCCGGTCTCGACCACCCACACCATCACCGGCGCCATCGTCGGCGTGGGCTCGGTGCAGCGTGCCTCGGCCGTGCGCTGGGGCGTGGCTGGCAACATCGTCTGGGCCTGGATCTTCACCATCCCCGCCTCGGCCTTCATGGCCGGCGTCTGCTACTGGCTGAGCTTCACGCTGTTCTGAGCCGAAGCACCCAAAATCAAACGGCCCGACCGAGCATCGCTCAGTCGGGCCGCTTTGTTTCTATTGCCGGGTTGGGCGACCTCAGGCGGTCTTGCGACGCGACTTGCCGGCCAGGCCAATCAGGCCGAGGGCCACCAGGGCCATCGAGGTCGGCTCGGGCACGGTGCCGCCGGTGGCAACGATCTCGGAGTAGTCAATGGCCCAGCTGTCCGAGGAGTTCGGCGTGAAGGAGACCGTGGCGAAGCCGTCAGCCAGCAGCAGCGGGTTGATGGAGAAGCTGAAGGTCTGAACTTCGATGTGGCCGTAGCCATCCAGCGGCAGCACGCCCACGGCCGTGCCGTCCACATAGACGGTGTAGGGGCCGGTGATGTCGGCGATGCCGGCGGTGCGGAAGCTCAGCGTGGCCGAGGAATAGCTGCCGGCTGCCAGGCTGTGGGTCCAGGACTGCGTGGCCGAGGTGTTGATCACCCGGTCGGTGAAGGCGGGGTCCGAACCGGTGGCGAAGATGGACCAGCCGCCCGGCAGCCAGACGCCTTCGGTGCAAACGCCGCCGGTGCCGAAGCAGTCCTTGTCACCGACCAGGCTCGTCACCGGCGAGGCTTGGGCAGCCGCCATGGGCAGGGCGATGGCCAGGCCGGCCAGGATCTTGGTGATGCTTTGCAGTTTCATGTTCTAGCCTTTAAGGTTGTGTGATTGCCAAGGCCGGCGTTCGTTGGATCAACGCATCAAGCCTGTGCTGCAGATGCTTGCAAAGATCAGGCCATGGCCGAGTGAGCGGGAGGCCGCCACGATCACGGTCGGGTCGGCCGGCGCCATCAATCAAGGGTTTGCCCGGGCCTCGCGTGCAAAGTTCACGGCGAGTTTGAGGGGGGTGAGGGGGCTGCAAGCGCAGCGTGCAGGGCCTGCAGGCCCCCTTTGTGTAAAGCCGGCCGACGCCAGTCCCCCGGGGCTTGAGCGGCGGTGCGGCTACTGGCTGATCGCCTGGGCTGCCTCGGCCTGGGTCTCGTAGTAGCGCTGTGCGCTGAAGGCAATCGTCGTCATCAGGCAGGTGCCGCCCAGCAACAGGCACAGCACGACGCCGATCACGGCGCCCCAGCCACTGTTGCGACCGGTTTGACCGGGGTTGTGTTGTTCGTCCCAGCGCTCATCCGGCGTGAGGCCGTGGATGATGCCGCTGAGCATGGCGTAGCTGAGCATCAGGCCGAGTAGTGGCATCAAGAACCAGCTGAGGCGATCATCCTGACCCAGCTCGCCCATGCGATGTATGCCGTAAAGGCCGGCCAGCGTGGGCCAGGGGTGCAGCCAGAACAGCTTGTCCTTGAAGCCGTGCAGGTAGAGACGGTGCAGGCCGAACACACCGAGGCCGAGCGCCAGCCAGGTCGTTAGCGTCTTGGATTTGTAGTTGCTCATGCCGTGATTTCCGGTGAACTTTGGTCACCCTGGCCCAGCTGCCGCTGCATCAGGACCACGTCCAGCCAGCGGCTGAATTTCCATCCGGCGCTCTTCAGCACGCCAGTGTCCTGGAACCCGAGGGCGCGGTGGACGCCGATCGAACCCCGGTTCTCGGCGTCACCAATCACGGCCAGCATCTGGCGGGCGCCGAGCGCCTCGCAACGCGCGATCAGCTCGGCCAGTAGCAGCTTTCCGAGTCCCAAGCCCTGGCTGTCGGGATGCAGGTAGATCGAATCTTCCAGGCAGAAACGATAGGCCATGCGCGGGCGGAAGTAGTTGGCGTAGGCGTAGCCCAGCACCTGCTCTCCGCGTTGCACCACCAGCCAGGGCAGGCCCCGCCCCAGTACCTCGCCACGGCGGCGAGTCATCTCGGCCAGATCGGGGACTTCGGTCTCGAAAGTGCCGGTGCCATGGAGCACGGCATGTTGGTAGATCGCCTGGATGGCCGGCAGGTCGGCATCGAGGCTGGGACGAATTTGTAGCGTGGCAGCGGGAGGATTCAAGTTTTCTGTGCTCATCTAGGGTTTTCTCTCCGGCGCGAGTCTATAATGCCGGGTTTTGGTGCTGGTCAGCCGAGGGGCTGGCGTATCTACAGCGGCCAACAACGGTGTGGAGTGACTCAATTGTGTCAGTTCGCACCACCCGAACTGCTTGCCCTGAGTGTCTCCTGGTGCGGTAGTTGCTCTGAATACTTTGGAACAATCATGGTTGTGATTCGTCTGGCACGTGGCGGCTCTAAGAAGCGCCCCTTCTACAACATCGTCGTGGCAAACAGCCAAAACCGCCGTGACGGCCGCTTCATCGAGAAGGTGGGTTTCTACAACCCCGTCGCTTCCGGTGCTGCCGAGCCGCTGCGCGTGGCCCTGGACCGCGTCAGCTACTGGACCGGTGTCGGCGCTCAGCTGTCGCCGGCCGTCGCTCGCCTGGTTGGCGAAGCGAGCAAGAAGGTCGCCGCTTAAGTGACGGCTTCGTCCGACCTGCAAGCAAGCGTCACCGAGCCGACCTGGCCCGAGGATGCGATTGAGGTCGGGCGCCTTCTGGACGCCTGGGGCGTCAAGGGCTGGATCAAGGTGCAAGCCTATTCAGCCGATGCCCAGGCGCTGTTCTCGTCGCGCCGCTGGTTTCTGAAACCGGCCGACGACAACAAGCCCGCAGTGGCGAGCAAGGTCAAAGCCTTGCCCACCCTGCTCAAGATTCTTGCGGTCCGCGACCACGGTGATGGCATTGTTGCCAACATCGAAGGCGTGACCGACCGCAACGGCGCCGAGGCTCTCGGCGGTGCGCGCATCTTCCTGTCGCGCAGCAGCTTCCCCAAGCCCGAGACCGACGAGTACTACTGGGTCGACCTGATCGGCCTGTCAGTGGTCAATCGCCAAGGCGAAGAGCTCGGCACCGTGGCCGGCCTGATGGACACCGGCCCGCACAGCGTGCTGCGCATCACGCCGCCCGGCCTGCAAGCGCCGGTCAAGCCCGACCAGGAACGCCTGATTCCCTTCGTGGCCGCCTTCATCGACGATGTGGACCTGGCCGAGCGGCGCATCAGCGTTGACTGGGGCCTGGACTACTGAGTCCCACAGCTCGCGCCCGGCGAGTCCACGATGCGCTTCGACTGCATCACCCTTTTCCCCGAATTGTTTGCACCGCACCTGAGCAGCGGCGTGACCCGCCGTGCTTTCGAGAGCGGCCAGGTCGACGTCAGGCTCTGGCAACTGCGCGATTTCGCTGAAGACAATTACCGCCGTGTCGATGACCGGCCGTTCGGTGGCGGCCCCGGCATGGTGATGCTGGTCGAACCGCTGGAACGTGCGCTGGCAGCCGTGAAGGCCGTTCGAGTGGAAGCTGCGGCAGATGCGGGTGCGTCGCCGGCCATCATCCATTTCAGCCCGACCGGCCGCCGTATCGATCAGGCCCTGGTGCAGGAATTGGCGGCGGGGAAGGGCGGTGTGCTGCTGTGCGGCCGCTACGAGGGCATCGACCAGCGTTTTCTCGACCGTCATGTGACGCTTGAACTGAGCCTCGGCGACTTCGTGCTCTCCGGCGGCGAGCTGCCGGCCCTGGCCTTGCTCGACGCCATGGCGCGCCTGCAACCTGGCGTCTTGAACGATGCGGCCTCACACCAGCAGGACAGCTTTTCCGATGGCTTGCTGGACTGCCCGCATTACAGCCGCCCCGAGGTGCTGAGCGGCCTGGACGGGCAGACCGAAGACCTGGCCGTGCCGGCGGTGCTGATGTCGGGCCACCACGCGCAGATCGCCCGCTGGCGCCGGGAGCGCTCGCTCGAGCGCACCCTGGCCCTGCGCCCGGAGCTGATTGCTGCCGCCCGCGCAGCAGGGCGTCTGAGCCGCGCGGATGAAGCCTTTTTGCGCAGCCTTTCCGAGCCCTCGAAACAGGCCTGACGGACGTCTCGCCATTTGTGGCTATAATGACGGGCTTTTCGATCCTCTGTCGGGCCGAACGCTGGTCAGCTTGACCAGCCCCTTTTGCAGGCAACTGCCATCCGTTTGATGGTCAGGGCTGCGGCGCCAACAAGATCCCATGGAGAACTGCAATGGACTTGATCCAAACCCTTGAGCAAGAAGAAATTGCTCGCCTGAACAAGACCATCCCGGCCTTCGCCCCTGGCGACACCGTGATCGTCAGCGTCAACGTCGTTGAAGGCACCCGCAAGCGCGTGCAGGCTTACGAAGGCGTCGTGATTGCCAAGCGCAACCGCGGCCTGAACAGCAGCTTCATCGTTCGCAAGATCTCGAGCGGCGAAGGCGTGGAACGTACGTTCCAGCTGTACAGCCCGCTGATCTCGACCATCGAAGTCAAGCGTCGTGGCGATGTGCGCCGCGCCAAGCTGTACTACCTGCGCCAGCGTTCGGGCAAGTCGGCTCGAATCAAGGAAAAGTTGGCCTAAGCCAATCGCTTTTCATGCAAAAGCCGCCTTCGGGCGGTTTTTGTTTTTGGGCTCTATGCTTTCAACATGGTTCGCCCACCCATCCTCAATCCACAGGCCGTACCCGTCACCGCGGTGGATGCGCATCTGCCCGCTGTCGCAGCCGAATCCCTGACCAGCGATGCGCTGCGAGCCCGCTTCGCTACACCACCCGCCTGGCAGGTCGAGATTCCCGGCGATGGTGGGCTCTTTGCCGACCGCCCGCCGGCCGCTGCCTCGGTGCTGGTGCCGCTGGTGATGCACGAGCAGGGCCTGCACCTGCTGCTCACGCGCCGCACCGACCACCTGCGCGACCACGCCGGCCAGATCAGCTTTCCTGGCGGCCGTGTCGAGCCGGAAGACGGCAATGCCATCGCCACGGCCCTGCGTGAAACCGAGGAAGAGATCGGCCTCGCACGCCGCCATATCGAGGTGATAGGCGAGCTGCCGGTCTACGTGACCGTGACCGGCTTTCATGTCACGCCGGTCGTGGCCCTGGTGCAACCCGACATCGAATTGCGGCTCGATGAATTCGAGGTGGCCGAGGCCTTCGAGGTGCCACTGGCTTTCTTGATGGACCCCGCCAACCACCGTCGCCATCGCTTCGAGTACGCCGGTGGCGAGCGCAGCTTCTTGTCCATGCCCTGGACCAGCCTCGACGCCGCAGGCCAGCCGCGCGAGTACTTCATCTGGGGCGCCACGGCCGCGATGCTGCGCAACTTCTACCGCTTTCTGTCAGCCTGAGCTATAGCGGCCGCTATCATCGGCGCCCATGAACTTCTTCGCGGTCCTGTTTGCGCTGCTGGTCGAGCAGCTGAAGCCTCTGCCCCACGGAAACAAGGTCCACGACGGCGTGATCGCCTGGGTGCGCTGGACCGGGCGCAACTTCGATGCAGGCCGCGAGCATCATGCGGCCGTCGTCTGGACCATCACCGCTGTTGGCCCGGCGCTGCTGGCAGCTGCGGTGCACATCGCGATCCGCCAATTCAGCGACATGCTGGCCCTGGCCTTCATGGTGCTGATGCTCTACCTGACGCTGGGCTTCCGTCAGTTCAGCCATTACTTCACCGACATCCGCGACGCGCTCGAGCGTGGCGATGAGCTCGAGGCGCGCCGCCTGCTGTCGGCCTGGCGCCATCTGGACGCGAGCGAGCTGCCGCGCACCGAGCTCTTGCGCCACGTGGTCGAGCATTCGCTGCTGGCTGCGCATCGCCATGTGTTTGGCGTGTTCTTCTGGTTCATCGTGCTGTCGACGCTGGGTCTGGGGCCGGCTGGTGCGGTGCTCTACCGCATGGCCGAGTTCGCCAGCCGCTACTGGGCCTTCAAGAGCCGCACCACCGATGCGCCGACCAACGAGCGCCTGATGCTGCTGTCTCGCCAGCTGTTCGGCTGGGTCGACTTCGTGCCGGCACGCCTCACCGCCACCGGCTTTGCCATCGTCGGCAATTTCGAGGAGGCGGTGAACGGCTGGCGCCGTGACGCGAGCCTCTGGATGCATGCCAACGAGGGCATCATCCTCGCCTCGGCCGCTGGCGCGCTGGGCATCCAGTTGGGCGGCCGTGCGGCACCCGGCGTCACGCCGGATCGCAGCAAGACCTTTGAATCGGGCAGCGATGCCGATGCCACGGGCGCTGCAGGCTCCACGCCGGGCGCGCCGCTGCAACTCGGGCATCTGCAGAGCGTGGTGGGCCTGGTCTGGCGCTCGGTCGTGCTGTGGATGCTGCTGCTGGCCCTGCTGACGCTGGCCAATCTGGTGGGCTGAACGAGGACAGGCAAGACCGTACCCCGGCGCCGGATTTGGCAGCGCCCGCAGAATGCGGCGCATGAATGCCATCGCCGATTTCCCCATCTCCCGCAAATGGCCAGCGCGCCATCCCGAGCGGCTGCAGCTGTACTCGCTGGCCACGCCAAACGGCGTCAAGGTCTCCATCCTGCTGGAGGAACTGGGCCTGCCCTACGAAGTGCACCGCGTCAGCTTCGACACGCAGGACCAGCTCTCCAGCGAGTTCCTGTCGCTGAACCCGAACAACAAGATCCCGGCCATCATCGACCCCGACGGCCCCGGCGGCCAGCCGCTGCCCTTGTTCGAGTCGGGTGCCATCCTGCAGTACCTGGCCGAGAAGACCGGCTGCTTCATCCCCGCTGAGCCCGCTGCGCGCTACGAGTGCCTGCAATGGCTGATGTTCCAGATGGCCGGTATCGGCCCGATGTTTGGCCAGGTCGGTTTCTTCCACAAGTTCGCCGGCCGTGACTTCGAGGACAAGCGCCCGCGCGACCGCTACGTGGCCGAAAGCCGCCGCCTGCTGGCTGTGCTGGAGCAGCGCCTGCAGGGCCGCGAATGGATCATGGGTGCCGACTACACGATTGCCGACATCGCCATCTTCCCTTGGGTCAACAACCTGATCGGCTTCTATGGCGCGGGCGAACTGGTGGGCTTTGCCGACTTCCCGGACGTTGCCCGCGTGCTGCAGGCCTTCCTGGCCCGGCCAGCGGTGCAGCGCGGCTTGCGCATTCCTGCCGCTGTAGCCTGAATCAGGCCTGAGTCAGAAGCGCTCTATCCAGCCCGATTGCAGCGCCGATTGCGGATTCGAGCCCGCCTGGCGCACCGCCAGCATCGCGGCTTCGGTGGGCTGGCCCAGCGCCTTCAGCACGCAGGCCGCCACCGTGCCGGTGCGGCCTATGCCGGCCGCGCAGTGCAGCAGCACCTTCTCGCCGAGCACCAGGCTGTGGCTGATCTGCTCCACGCCTTGGCGGAACGCCGCCGGGTCGGCGCCCAGGCCGAAATCGCGCATGGGCAGATGCTGCCAGCGAAAGGGCAGGCGACCCTCCGCAATCGCCTTGTGATAGGCCGGCGATAGCTGGGCCACCTCCTCGAGCGGGTTCAGGCAGACCACCAGGTGCAGGCTCTGCGAGCGCGCTTCATCGAGGAAGCTGCCCCAGGGCTCGAGCCGGCCTGGCATGGCCTGCAGCCAGAGCCGGCCGGTGGTGGAGGCGGGGAGGGTGACGGAGCGAAAAGCCATGGGCCTATTCTCTGTCGGTTCGGTGGGCTCACAGGCCCAGTGGCACTCGGTGAATCCTGATTCAAGGGCTCGCCGGCTTCATGGATTTATAAACACAAAGTATTTAAATAGAAGTGCCTGCGGCATGATGCGGCCACAGCAAAAGACAGGCCCGCAATGACTCGCTCTCTCGCCACCGCCCCCATTGCCCTGGGTAGGCATGCGCCGCTGCAAGCCGCCTTGGACGAGGCCTTGCAATACGGCGCCAACTACCCTTCGCAAGGG
The DNA here is from genome assembly GCF_030014915.1 of Pelomonas sp. V22. GTDB lineage: Bacteria > Pseudomonadota > Gammaproteobacteria > Burkholderiales > Burkholderiaceae_C > JAUASW01. The sequence continues at coordinate 390,411 of NZ_JAGIXS010000002.1, read as the reverse complement.
CTCAGTCTGAGTACCCACCTGCCCATGGTCCTGGTGGCATTGGCCCGGCTGGAGGCGCCGGCTGAGGCCTTGCAGCGCCAGCTGAGGCATTGGGCGGCCCGGCTGCCGGCTGCGGAGCCTATGCCGGCCGGGACCTCGCAACGACCCCTGTCCGAGTTGCTGGCCGACCTGCTGCTGGCACCTGAGAGTGCCGCTTTCCACGGCCCCATCCGCCTGGCCTACGCGCTGGAGTCAGGCCATGCCGGCGAGCAGGCAGCGGCGCTGACAGCTTGGATCAAGTCGCGCTTCATGCTCGGCCCGCCGCTGGCTGCTGCGCCAGGCACCGAGAGCCTGCGAGCCACGCTGGATGCCGTGCGCGCCGATCCCGCCATGGCGCTGGCACTGCCGGCGGGCCGCTCCACCATCGTGACCGACATGAAGGCCGCCGTGGCCCTGCAGCGCTTCGAGCATTACCTGCCAAGCCCGAGGCTGAGCCTGGACGAGCTGGCCGAGGCCTCGCTGGCGACTTACCTCTCGACCCACCATTTCACCGCCTTGCACCTCGTCACGGGCTTGCATGCGTTGCGTGTGCTGCTGGCCCGCGCTGAGGCCAGGACTGTCGATCAGGGTCAGGTCTTGCGCCATGCGTGGCGGGCCTGGCTGGCCGCCTATGTGGCCATCGGGCGGCCCGCGCTGGCCTGGGCGGCGGTCCATGCCGGGTCGGCCAGCGAGGCGGATTGGGAGCTTCAGCTGCCGGCGCTGCACCAGAGCCTGAACGACCATCGCATCAAGCTGGCCGATGCGTCCCGAGAGGAATGGCGGCTGCGGGGCTGGCCGGGCTATGCCCTGTGCCTGCAAAGCCAGGGAGGCGCACGATGAGCGCTGTCCTGCCTTCACAGCAGCCGATCCGTCATCCGCGTCTCGTGCTGGCCGCTGTTTGCGCACTGGCCCTGATGAGTACGCTGGGCGTGGCCTTGCCATACCCGATCCTCGCGCCCATCTTCGTCGGCGGGCCGGTTGATGGCTTCACGCATTTCGCAGGTCTCGATCCCAAGCTGCTGATGGGCATCGCGCTGGCGGCCAACCCGCTGGGCATCCTGGTCGGCAGCCTCTTCGTCGGCCCGCTGTCGGATCGCTATGGCCGCCGCGCGGTGCTGAGCATCACCTTGTCGGCGACCCTGGTCGGCTACCTGCTGACGGCGATGGCGCTGGACCAGCGCTGGTACCTGCTCTTCGTGCTGGCCCGTTTCGGCACCGGCCTGACCGAAGGCAATGTGGCTGTGGCGCGAGCCCTGGTGGCCGACATGCACGAGCAGGTGGACCGCACGCAGTCCTTCGCCTGGCTGAATGCCTGCCTGTACATGGGCTGGCTGCTGGGCCCTTTGGTGGGCGGGCTGACGCTGCGCTTCGGCGATGCCGTGCCCTTTGTACTGGCCAGCGTGGCCATGCTGCCCTGCCTCATCATCCTCGGCCTGGCCGTGCCGGCCGCGCCGCGCCGCGCAGGCCCGCTCAAACTTTTGCAGGCCATGCGCGAGCAGCAGGCCCTCGGCCTCCTGAAGCAGGACAAGGTGCTGGCCGCCTTCTTCGCGCTGCAGCTCTGCTACAGCATGGGCATCAACGCGCTCTACGAGTTTGCGCCGCTGTGGATGCTGGAGAACCTGGGCCTCGGCAGCGAGGGCATAGGCTGGTCCACCGCCGCGCAATGTGCGGCCATGACGACGGCCAGCATCCTCGCCGGCAAGCTGCCGCGCAGCCGGCGGCCGCTGCGCCGTGCGGGCCTGCTGGCGATGGTCGCCGCCAGCGGCCTCACCGCGCTGGCCCTGCTGCCAGGCTGGTACGGCCTCGCGGCCATCATCGGGCTCGGCGTGCCGCTGGCGCTCTACAACGCCGTGCTGCCGGCCTGGATGTCAGAGCGCTTCGCCGAACATGGGCAAGGCCGCGTGATGGGCCTGCTCTCGACCATCTTCTGCCTGGCCAATGTGCTGGTGGCGCTGGGCGGCGGCCTGCTCGCGCTCTTGTCTGTGCGTTGGATCATGGGCCTCGGAGGCGTGCTGTGCCTGCTGGCAGCCGGGTTGCTGCTGCGCCTTGCAAAGCGGGAAGAGGGGGGCGCATGAGGCAGACCACCGAGCAACTGCTCTACCAGCTGAAGAGCCGCGGCCCGCAGAGCGCGGCCACGCTGGCGGCCGCCTGCGCGATCACGCCCATGGGCGCCCACAAGCAGCTGCAGTCGCTGCAGGAACAGGGCCTCGTCGACGCCGAAGACCAGGTGCAGGGCCCGGGGCGGCCCAAGCGCATCTGGCGGCTGAGCGCGGCGGGCCATGCGCGTTTTCCGGATCGCCACGGCGACCTGGCCGTGCAACTGATACGCCAGACGGTGGAAGTGCTGGGCGATCAGGCACTGGAGCGCTTGATCGCTGCGCGCGAGCAGCAGATGCTGGCCAGTTATGCGGAGCGCCTGCAAGGCGCACGCAGCCTGCAGGCGCGCGTGCAGCGCCTGGCCGAGCTGCGGGGCGAAGAGGGCTACCTGGCCCGCGTCGAAAAGCAGGGCCGCGCCTGGCTGTTGATCGAGGACCACTGCCCGATCTGCGCCGCTGCCACCGCCTGCCAGGGTTTCTGCCGTTCCGAGTTGCAGCTGTTCCGGCAACTGCTGGGCGAGGCCGTGCAGGTCGAACGCAGCGAGCACCTGCTGGCCGGTGCGCGCCGCTGCGCCTACCGTATCTCCCCGGCTTGAAGCCAGGCCTGCCGGGCCTATCATCGCCGCGCGCTTTCAATCCTGCGCGCCGCCGAGACCGCCCATGCTGCTTCGCCCCCTGAAGATCGCCGCCGCCCCTTTGCTGATGAGCTTGAGCCTCAGCTTGCTGGCGCCCGCTGCCCATGCTGCCAAGCTCGCCACGCCGACGGAGCAGCTCCATGCGCTGTTCCAGAAGAGCTGGGACGAAGACCTGGCCCGCAACCCGCTGTCGGCCAGCTACTACGGCGAGCGCCGCTACAACGCGCTGCTGCCCGACCTCAGCCTCAAGGGCGGCGACACCGACCTCGGCCGCGTGCGCCAGCGCCTCGCTGCCTTGCGCGCCATTCCGAAGGCCAAGCTGCCACCCGTCGAGCAGCTGAACCACCAGCTGTTCGAGTACCAGCTGCAGGAGGAGCTCGATGCAGCGCCGTTCAAGCTCTACCTCGAAGCCATAGGCCCGCGTGGTGGCGTGCAGACGGCCGGTGAATGGGCCGAATCCCTGCCCTTCGAGACGCTGGAGGACTACCGCAACTGGCTGTCACGTCTGCGCGCGCTGCCGCGCTACATCAGCCAGACCCAGGCCTTGCTGCAGCAGGGCATGGCCGAGCGCCGCGTGCCGCCGCGCATCCTGATGGACCGGGTGCAGAGCCAGCTGCGCAGCCTGCTGGTCGGCAAGGCCGAGGACAGCACGTTCTACAAGCGCTTCGCCAGCATCAAGCCCTCGATTCCCGCCGAGCAGGCCGAGGCCTTGCGGGCAGAAGCGCGTGCGCTGATCAACGAGCAGCTGCTGCCGGCCTACCGCAGCTTCGAGGCCTTCTTCAGCCAGCGATACCTGCCGGCCTGCCGCGAGACCGTGGGCGCCTGGGACCTGCCCGACGGCGAGGCCCTCTACGCCAACCGCGCGCGCCACTACACGACCACGACGATGACGCCGCAGCAGATCCACGACGTGGGTCTGCGCGAGGTTGCGCGCATCGAGGGCGAGATGGACAAGCTGATGCAGGAGATCGGCTACAAGGGCACGCGGGCCGAGTTCTTCAACTGGCTGCGCACCGACCCGCAGCATTTCTTCAGCGACCCGCAAAAGCTCTACGAAGCCTATGTGCTGAAGGCCAAGCAGATCGAGCCCGAGCTGCCCAAGCTGTTCGGCAAGCTCTACCGCACGCCCTTCGGCGTGAAGGCCATTCCGGACATCACGGCGCCGCACACCTACACCGCTTACTACAGCCCGCCCTCGCTGGACGGCCGCCGCGCCGGCTACTACACGGTCAACCTGTACCGGCCCGAGGTGCGGCCCAAGTGGGAGATCGAGGTGCTGACGGTGCATGAATCGGTGCCGGGCCATCACCTGCAGATCGCGCTGGCGCAGGAGCTGGGCGAGCTGCCGCCGTTCCGCCGCGCGGCGGGCTACACCGCCTTCGTCGAGGGCTGGGCGCTGTACTCGGAGCGCCTGGGCTACGAGATCGGCCTCTACAAGGACCCGTACTCGCATTTCGGCCAGCTCAGCTACGACATGTGGCGGGCCGTGCGCCTGGTGGTCGACACCGGCATCCACGTCAAGCGCTGGAGCCGCCAGCAGGCCATCGACTACTTCATGGCCAAGGCGCCCAAGGCCGAGGCCGACATCATCAACGAGGTCGACCGCTACATCTCCTGGCCCGGCCAGGCCCTGGGCTACAAGATCGGCCAGCTGAAGATCCTGGAGCTGCGTGCGATGGCCGAGCAGAAGCTCGGCGCGCGCTTCGACCTGCGCGCCTTCCATGACCATCTGCTTGGCGCGGGTGCCTTGCCGCTGGAGCTGCTGGAGCGCTGGATGCAGGATTGGGTGAGCGCCCAAGCCGCCCGTCGCTAGGTGTCAGCGGTATCAATTCGTTTCCCTGTCCACCTCGGCCCAGGGTCGGCGTTGACAATGGACAGACAGGAGATTTGTTCCATGAAACGCATTGCCCTTGCCTCCCTGCTGACCCTCACGGCCGCCGTTTCCATGGCCGCCGATGTGGGCGTGTCCATCAGCATCGGCCAGCCCGGCTTCTACGGCCGCATCGACATCGGCAACATGACGCCGCGCTACTACAACGTCGAGCCGATGATCATCGAGCGCGTGGCCGTTCGCCCCGCGCCGATCTACCTGCGCGTGCCGCCGGGCCACCAGAAGGACTGGCGCAAGCATTGCCACCGCTACAACGCCTGCGGCGTGCCGGTCTACTTCGTGCGGGACGACTGGTATGAGCGCGAGTACGTGCCGCGCTACCGCGATCACTACGACCGGGATGCCGGCCGCTGGCGCGATGACGACCGCCGTGATGACAGGCGCGACGACCGCCGCGATGGGCGCCGAGACGACGACCGTGGCCACGGCAAGGGCCATGGCAAGGGCCACGACAAGGGCCGTGACCGCGACTGAGGGGCTGGACCCTCAGCGAGCCAGCTAGCCCGCGATGCCGGCCCGCTCCAGCATCGCGTGCAGCAGCACATTGCAGCCTGCGGTGATGTGCTCGGGCTTGGCGTCCTCGATCTCGTTGTGGCTGATGCCATCCTTGCAAGGGATGAAGATCATCCCGGCCGGCGCCAGCCGCGCCATGTAGACGGCGTCATGCCCGGCGCCTGACACCGCCGGCATGTTGGAGTAGCCCAGCGCTGCGGCGGCTTTGCCCACGGCGGCCACGCAGTCCGGATGGAAGGGCGCCGCCGGGTAATGCGAGACCAGATCTATTGTGATCGGCAGCCCGCTCGCGGCGCTGGCCTCCGCCACGGCCTTGCGGATATCTGCGTCCATCTTCTCGACCAATTCGTCCGTCGCATTGCGCAGGTCAATGCTGAACTTCACCCGCCCCGGGATCACGTTGCGGCTGTTCGGATGCACCTGCACCATGCCCACGGTGCCGCGACCATGCGGCGGGTAGCGGTGGGCGATGGCCACCACCTCCTGCATCAGCTGGGTGGCGACCTGCAGCGCGTCCTTGCGCAGCGCCATCGGCGTTGGCCCGGCGTGGGCTTCCATGCCGGTGACCACGCAGTCGTACCACTTGATGCCCAGCACGCCGGTCACCACGCCGATGGTGACGTCATGGTCCTCCAGCACCGGGCCTTGCTCGATGTGGGTTTCGAAATAGCTGCCAATGGGATGGTCGCCCGGCTCCTGCTCGCCGATGTAGCCGATGCGCTCCAGCTCGCCCTGGACGGTCTTGCCTTCGGTATCGGTCGCGGCATAGGCATGCTCCAGCGTGAAGGCCTTGGCGAACACGCCCGAGCCCATCATCACCGGCACGAAGCGCGAGCCTTCCTCGTTGGTCCAGAACGCCACCTCGATGGGCGCCTCGGTTTCGATGCCCAAGTCGTTGAGCGTGCGCACCACCTCGATGCCGGCCAGCACGCCGTAGTTGCCATCGAACTTGCCGCCGGTGGGCTGGGTGTCGATGTGGCTGCCGGTCATCACCGGGGGCAGGGCGTTGTTGCGCCCGGCGCGGCGCATGAAGCCGTTGCCGATCTTGTCGATGGTGATGCTCATGCCGGCCTCGCGGGCCCAGCCGAGCACGAGGTCGCGGCCTTGCTTGTCGAGGTCGGTGAGGGTCAGGCGGCAGACGCCGCCTTTCTGCGTGGCGCCGATCTTGGCGAGCTCCATCAAGGAGTCCCACAGCCGTTGGCCGTTCACGCGCATGTCTTGGAGCGCGGGCTTGGTCTTCATGTCCATGGCAGTTCCTTTCAACGCGCGACGGCGCTCGGGGCCAGGTCTTGCGTGCGCGCCTTGGCAGCGGCGAAATTTGGGCCGAAGGCCGGGCGCTTGATGTAGCGGCCGGCGCCCTGCACGGCGCGCATGTCGCCGTTGGCGTAGACGAGGCGGCCCTGCGAGATCGTGTGGCTGGCGATGCCGCGCACCGTGCGGCCCTCGAAGATGTTGAAGTCGTTCTTCGAGTGGTGGGTCTTGGCCGAGATCGTCTTCGTGCCCTGTGGGTCCCACAGCACCAGGTCGGCGTCCGAGCCTTCGGCGATCAGACCCTTCTGTGGATAGATGTTGAAGAGCTTGGCGCAGTTGGCCGAGGTGATGGCGACGAACTCGCTCGGCGTGAGGCGGCCGCTGTTGACGCCAGCATCCCAGATCACGGCCATGCGCTCTTCCACGCCGCCGCAGCCGTTCGGGATCTTGGCGAAGTTGTCCTTGCCGGCGGCCTTCTGCGAAGCGCAGAAAGTGCAGTGGTCGGTGGCCGTGGTGTGGAGCTGGCCACTCTGCAGGCCGCGCCACAGGAACTCCTGGTGAATCTTGGGGCGGAAGGGCGGGCTCATCACATAGGCCGCAGCGGTGGCGAAATCGGGATGGCGGTAGACGCTGTCGTCGATCAGCAGATGGCCGGCCAGCACCTCGCCGTACACGCGTTGCCCACGTGCACGAGCCCGGGCAATCGCCTCCGCCGCCTCGATGCAGCTCACGTGGACGATGTAGATCGGCACGCCCAGCACATCGGCAATCGCAATCGCACGGTTGGCCGCTTCGCCTTCCACCATCGGCGGGCGCGACAGCGGATGGCCCTCCGGCCCGGTGATGCCCATCTTGGCCACCTCGGCCTGGAGCAGGTAAACGAGCTCGCCGTTCTCGGCATGGACCGTGGGCATGGCACCCAGCTCCAGCGAACGCTTGAAGCTGTTCACCAGAGTCTCGTCGTCACACATGATGGCGTTCTTGTAGGCCATGAAGTGCTTGAAGCTGTTGATGCCTTCCTCGCGCACCAGCTTGCCCATGTCGGCATGCACGCCTTCGCTCCACCAGGTCACGGCCACGTGGAAGCCGTAGTCGGCGGCGGACTTCTCAGCCCAGCCGCGCCATTGCTGGTAGGCCTCCATCAGCGGCTGCTGCGGATTCGGGATCACGAAGTCGATGATGGAGGTGGTGCCGCCCGCAAGGCCCGCCGCCGTGCCGCTGAAGAAGTCGTCCTGCGTGACCGTGCCCATGAAGGGCAGCTGCATGTGGGTGTGCGGGTCGATGCCGCCGGGCAAGAGGTACTGGCCGGAGGCATCGAGCGTCTCACAGCCGGCCGGTGCCTCGGCGAGGGCGCGCGTGCCGAGGGCGGCGATCTTGCCGTCGACACACAGCACATCGCTGACGAATTCCTGGTCGGCATTGACGACGGTGCCGCCGCGTATCAAGAGGGCCTTCGTGCTCATGACGTCACTCCTTGGGTTTCTTCGCCATGGCCGCGTAGTAGACGATGGCGGCAATCGCCAGCCCCACGAACCATGCATAGGTATAGACCTGTTTGAAGACCGCTGCCACCTCGGGGAATGCAGCCGGAAAAGCCGCATTCAGGAAGCCCGGCACATTGGGCAGCACACCCAGCGCGAAGGCGGCCACAGCGGCCCAGTTCCAGCCATTGCTGTAGCGGTAGGCGCCTTGCTCGCGGTAGAGCTCGTCGACCTTCAGCACCGTCTTGCGGAGCAGGTAGTAGTCGACGATCAGGATGCCTGCGACCGGGCCCAGCAGGGCCGAGTAGCCGATCAGCCAGGTGAAGATGTAGCCCTGGGTGGACTCGAGGATCTTCCAGGGCATCATCACGATGGCAATGCCGGCCGTGATGTAGCCACCGGTCTTGTAGCTGATGGCCCTGGGGTTCAGGGCCGAGAAGTCGTAGGCGGGGCCAACGAGGTTGGCCGCGAGATTGACGCTGACCGTGTCGATCAAGAGCACGATCAGGGCGATCAGCACGGCCGCGCCGCTCATGCGGGCGGACAGGTCCACCGGGTCCCAGATCGCCTTGCCGTAGATCACCACGGTGGCCGAGGTCACGAACACCGCGAGGGCTGCCAGCAGGCCCATGGGGCCGGGCAGTCCGATGGCCTGGCCGATCAGCTGGTCCTTCTGCGACTTGGCGAAGCGGGTGAAGTCCGGGATGTTCAGCGCCAGCGTGGCCCAGAAGCCGACCATGGCCGTCAGCGAGGGCCAGAACACGGCGCCGAACTGGCCAGCCTTCTTGCCGCCTTCGACGAATTGCGAGGGTTGGTCGAGGATGGGGCCGAAGCCGCCGGCCTTGTCATAGGCCCACCAGAGCAGCAGGAAGCAGATGAGGATCTTGACCGGCGCCGTGTAGGTCTCGAGCTTGCGGATCGCGTCGATACCGTGGACGACGTAGTAGAACTGGATGGCCCAGAAGGCGAGGAAGCAGCCGAGCTGGCCGAGGTTGATGCCGAGGCCGGGGAGCTTGTCACCCTCCAGCGGATGGCCAATCAGCACGCCCAACAGCGTGTAGATCATCATGCCGCCGAACCAGGTCTGGATGCCGTACCAGCCGCAGGCGACCAGGGCGCGCAGCAGGGCAGGGAGCTTGGCCCCTTGCGTGCCGAACGAGGCGCGCGCCAGCACCGCGTACGGAATGCCGTACTTGGCGCCGGCATGGCCGATCAGCAGCATGGGCACCAGCACGATCAGATTGCCGAGGAACACGGTCAGCACGGCCTGGCCCGCGCTCATGCCCGAGTCGATCAGGCTGGCCGCCAGCGTGTAGGCCGGGATGCACATCACCATGCCCACCCACAGGGCCGCAAAGTGGTACCAACGCCAGGTGCGCTGCGCCGCGCTGGTGGGTGCCAGGTCTTCGTTCCAGAGTTGCTGGCTGGTCTGCTGGGTCATCCGTTCGCTCCTATCGATGGGTCACGAGGCGCTGCAATGTTTGTGCCTGCCGCGTCCATGCGCCATGCGGACTTGCCCGCTCAAGCCTGAATCAGGCATTCGCTCGCATCGGATTGTTCGGATGCGTGGTCCAGTTCGCGTACTCACCTTTGACCGGCTGGCCGGTGCGCAGGTCGATTTCACCGGGCGCGAGCTTGCGCATCGTGATCGTGTCCGGCACCGGGCAGATCGAGACGCAGAGGTTGCAGCCCACGCATTCGGCCTCGTTGATCTCGAAATGGCGCTTGCCATCTTTCACGGCAAAGATGGCCTGATGCGAGGTGTCCTCGCAGACCACGTGGCAGCGGCCGCACTGGATGCAGGAGTCCTGGTTGATCACCGCCTTCTCGGTGTGGTTCAGGTTCAGCTGGTTCCAGTTCTTGACCGTGGGCACGGCCAGGCCGCGCATCTCGGCTATGTTCTTGTAGCCCTTCTCATCCATGAAGTTGGAGAGGCCCGAGCACATGTCCTGCACGATCTTGAAGCCATAGACCATCGCGGCGGTGCACACCTGCACCGTGCCGCAGCCGAGGGCAATGAACTCGGCCGCATCGCGCCAGGTGGTGATGCCGCCGATGCCGGAGATCGGCAGGCCGGCCGTGGCGGCGTCGCGGGCAATCTCGGCCACCATGTTCTGGGCGATGGGCTTCACCGCCGGGCCGCAATAGCCGCCATGCGAGCCCCAGCCGTCGGTGCTGGGGTTCATGATCATGCGGTCCAGGTCCACGCCGATGATGGAGTTGATCGTGTTGATCAGCGAGACCGCATCGGCGCCGCCGGCCTTGGCCGCGCGTGCAGGCATGCGCACATCGGTGATGTTGGGCGTCAGCTTCACGATCACCGGCAGGCGGGTGTACTGCTTGCACCAGGCCGTGACCATCTGGATGTACTCGGGCACCTGGCCCACGGCCGAACCCATGCCGCGCTCGCTCATGCCGTGCGGGCACCCGAAGTTCAGCTCGATGCCGTCGGCACCGGTGTCTTCCACGAGCGGCAGGATGTTCTTCCAGCTCTCTTCATTGCAGGGCACCATCAGCGAGACGATCATGGCCCGGTCCGGCCAGGCCCGCTTCACGCGCTTGATCTCTTCGAGGTTGGTGCGCAGCGGCCGGTCGGTGATCAGCTCGATGTTGTTCAGGCCGATCACGCGGCGGTCCTGGCTCATCAGCGTGGTGTAGCGCGGGCCGCTGACGTTGACGACCGGCGGGTCCTCGCCCAGCGTCTTCCAGACCACGCCGCCCCATCCGGCCTCGAAGGCGCGGGTGACGTTGATTTCCTTGTCGGTCGGTGGGGCTGAGGCCAGCCAGAACGGGTTCGGGCTCTTGATTCCGAGGAAGTTACTGCTGATGTCTGCCATGTTCAGCTCCGCAGGAAGTTGTCGATGGAAATGGCGGCGACCTTGCCGTGCTCGACGGCTTCGACCGTGAGGTCGCGCCCGCCGAAGCGACAGTCGCCGCCGGCCCAGACCTTGGGGTGGTTCGTGCGCCCGGCCTCATCCGTGGCGATGCGGCCGTTCTTCAAGGCGATCTCGGGCACGTCGGCCGGCTCGAAGCTCTGGCCGATGGCTTTCAAGACCATGTCGGCTTCGAGCACGAACTGCTCACCGGTCTCGACCAGCTTGCCTTCGCGTGTCTCGGTCACGGCGAAGCGCACGCCCGTGACCTTGCCGCCGCTGGCGATGATCTCTTTCGGCGCGGCCCAGGTGCGGAGCAGCACGCCGTGCTTGCGCGCCCAGTCCTGCTCGTAGGTCGAAGCGCTCAGCGATTCCTCGCCACGGCGATAGACCATCGTCACCTCACGCGCGCCGAGCAGGCGGCTCTGCACCGAGGCATCGACCGCCGTCATGCCGCCGCCTATCACCACCACCTTGCGGCCCACGGCCACCGTGGCCGGGTCGGACTGGCGCAGCTCCGCGATGAAGTCCACCGCATTGGCCAGGCCCTTGACCGAGGGCTCGTCCACACCGAGTGCGTTGACGCCGGCAAGGCCGAGGCCGAGGAAGACGGCGTCATGGCTTTGCGCCAGGCCGGCCAGCGTCACATCGCGGCCCAGCACGCAGTCACTACGCACCTCGATGCCGCCGATGGACAGCAGCCATTGCACTTCCTTCTGCGCGAAGTCGCCAGTGGTCTTGTAGGTGGCAAGGCCGTACTCGTTCAGGCCACCGAGCTTGAGGTTGGCGTCGATCAGCGTCACGTCATGGCCGCGCCGCGCAAGGCCATGTGCCGCTGCGAGGCCGGCCGGGCCGGCGCCGACGACGGCGACCTTCTTGCCGGTGTTGGCTTCGCGAGTGAACAACGGTGCCCCGTCCTTGGCGAAGAACGCATCGGTCGCATAGCGCTGCAAGAGGCCGATCTCGACCGGCTTGCTCTCGTTGGCGTTGCGCACGCAGCCCTGTTCGCACAGCACCTCGGTCGGGCAGACGCGGGCGCACATGCCACCGAGTGGATTCGCTTCCAGGATGACCTGGGCCGCGCCGCGCGTGTTGTCCTGCGCGATGCGCTGGATGAAGCTGGGGATGTCGATGCCCGTGGGGCAGGCCGTGGTGCAGGGCGCATCGAAGCAGTAGTAGCAGCGCTCGGCCTCGATCAGCGCCTGCGTGCGGTTCAGGGGCGCGTGCGCGTCGCCGAAGTTCTGGGCGTATTGCTCGGCGCACAGGCGCGCGGCATGCAGGCCTGGCTGGTTCTGGTCCATGGGGATCTCCTGGCTGGGCGGGCGGCAGCGATGGCTGCAGACCGTGAATAATTTACTTATCAGTAAAAAATAACCAGTTGGTAAATTCCCGCATGGCGCACCGGCGACCCCGTGTTGAGATCGAGTCCTGGACGCAGCCGGGATAATTCCTGCCATGCCATTGACGAAAAAGAAGACGGCCCCAGCCCCTCGCCCGCCCCGCCAGGCGCGCGTGCGCAAGGAGGCGCTGATCCGGGCCGAGGCCGAGCGCCAGTTCGCCCAATACGGCTTCGAGGGCAGTTCGCTGGAGATGATCGCGGCCGGCCTCGGCCTCAGCCGCCACAACCTGCTGTACTACTACCCGAACAAGGAAGGCCTGTACCGCGCTGTGCTGGACGACGTGCTGGCCGAGTGGCTGCAGCGCATGGAAGGCCTGGTGGCCGGCACCGACCCCGAGGCCGCCGTGTGCGACTATGTGGCCGCCAAGCTGCGCTTCTCGCGCGAGCGCGTGGCCGGCTCCCAGGTGTTTGCCCGCGAGGTGATGGCCGGCGCGCCGCGCTTTCGCGATGCCATCGAGGCCCGCGTGCTGCCGGCGCTCAATGCCGATGTGAAGACCTTCGAGCGCTGGGCCCGCGAGGGCCGCATCGCCACGCTCGACTTCCGGCACCTGATGTTCAGCATCTGGGCCAGCACCCAGGCCTATGCGGACCTCGGCCCGCAGTTCGCCATCCTCCTGGGCAAGCCTGCGCTGGAGGCCGAGGACTTCGCGGCGGCCGAGGAAGTGATCCTGAAACAAGTGCTGGCCGCGTTGCAGCGCTAGAAAGCGCCGGTGGACGGGTACGGCGAGAATCCGCGCATGCAGAACGAAACTGAGAACCGCCCTGAGGGGTTCGTCCGCGTCAGTCAGGCCTTGAGCGGCAAGGGCCATCCCCATGCGCCGCTGTGGCTGGAGGTCGCGGCCCGCACCTCTCAGGAAGCCGCTGACGCGCTCGGCGTGAGCCTGGGCCAGATTGCCAAGTCAGTGGTCTTCAAGCGGAAGTCGGACGATGCCGCGGTACTGGTGATCACCTCGGGCGACCAGCGTGTGGACGAGGCCAAGCTGAAGAGCCACACCGGCCCCCTGGGCCGCGCCGACGCGGACTACGTCAAGGCACGCACCGGTTTCTCCATCGGCGGTGTCTCGCCACTCGGGTTTGCGCCCGTCGATGGTCATGCGGCGCCCCTGCTCTTTGTGGACCGCGAGCTGTTCCGCTTCGACACCATCTGGGCCGCCGCCGGCCATCCGAACGGTGTCTTCAAGATGACGCCGGCCGAGCTGGAGCAACTCACCGGCGCCCCGGTGATCGACGTCGTGCAGGTGAGCGAATGATGAAGCCCTGCCCACCGCCCGTGGCGATCGGGGTCGCCTCGCCCTGCATCAACATCTGCCGCATGCATGGGCCCACCGGCCTGTGCGAGGGCTGCGCCCGCACCATCGACGAGATCGCCGCCTGGTCGCGGATGGCAGACGAAGGCAAGCGCGCCGTCTGGGCGCTGCTGCCGGCGCGCCGCGAGCGCCTGATTGACCAAGGCGTGTTCACCGCCGCCACCGACGAGGACATGCCATGAAGACCCTGCGTTTCTATTTCGACCCGATCTCGCCCTATGCCGCCTTGGCTTTCGAGCACCTGCCCGAGGCGCTGGCCGACTGCGGCAGCTACCAGGTGGAGTACGTGCCCATCCTGTTTGCCGGTCTCCTGATGGCCCATGGCCAGAAGGGCCCGGCCGAGATCGAGAGCAAGCGCCGCTGGACCTTCCGCCAGATCGCCTGGCAAGCCCACAAGCTCGGCATCCCCATGCAGACGCCGGCCCAGCATCCGTTCAACCCGCTGCCGCTCCTGCGCCTGGCCTGGGCCTGCGGGGCGCCGGGCAGCACGCCCAACCGCCATCAGGTCGAGACCATCCTGCGCCATGTCTGGCGCGGCGAGGGCGCCAATGCGGTTGATCCGCAGCGCCTGGCAAAGCTGACGCAAGACCTGACCCCGCAGCAGGATCCGGCCAGCGAGGCGATCAAGGTGCAGCTGCGTGAAGCCACCGAAGCGGCCCTCCTGAAAGGCGTGTTCGGCGTGCCCACCATCGAGCTGGACGGCCGGCTGTTCTGGGGCCTCGATTCGCTGGAGATGGTGGCTGCCGCCCTGCGCGGCGATGCCTGGTTCGAAGGACCCGATTGGGAGGCTGCGGGAGCAGCGCGCCCGGGCATCCAACGTCATTGATCTGAAGAGAAACGGGCGCCTGGGACAAACCCGCGCCCGGCACTATTTCTCACATTGAGAAACAAAACCCTAGGGTTGCTGCGGAGTTTGTCAGCCAGCGTTCAGCTGCGTGTCAGAGATCGGTCAGAGCCGGCGCCCATCATCGCGCCGTGGAATCACCGGGCGGTGGTTCACCTACAAAAGCTTCACCGGAGACAAACATGGCAACTGCAGCTGCGGTTTCCACCAACACGCCGATGACCGCCGAGGAAAAGAAGGTCATCTTCGCCTCCTCGTTGGGCACCGTGTTCGAGTGGTACGACTTCTATCTGTACGGTTCGCTGGCACCGATCATCGCCAAGCAGTTCTTCACGGCCCTGGATCCCCAGGCCGCCTTCATCGCCTCGCTGCTGGCTTTTGCCGCCGGCTTCATCGTGCGCCCCTTCGGCGCGCTGGTGTTCGGCCGCCTCGGCGACATGATCGGCCGCAAGTACACCTTCCTGGTGACCATCCTGATCATGGGCCTGTCGACCTTCATCGTCGGCTGCCTGCCCAATTACGCGACCATAGGCGCGGCCGCGCCGGTCATCCTGATCGGCCTGCGCATGCTGCAGGGCCTGGCCCTCGGCGGTGAGTACGGCGGTGCCGCCACCTATGTGGCCGAGCATGCGCCGCACGGCAAGCGCGGCGCCTACACCTCCTGGATTCAGACCACGGCCACGCTGGGCCTGTTCCTGTCGCTGATGGTCATCCTCGGTACCCGCGAGTACCTGGGCGCCAACGAGGCGACCTGGGGCAAGGGCGCCTTCGAAGCCTGGGGCTGGCGCGTGCCGTTCCTGGTCTCCGTGCTGCTGCTCGGCATCAGCGTGTGGATCCGCCTGTCGATGAACGAGTCGCCCGCCTTCAAGAAGATGAAGTCGGAAGGCAAGACCTCCAAGGCTCCGCTGTCCGAGTCTTTCGGCCAGTGGAAGAACCTGAAGATCGTGATCCTGGCGCTGATCGGCCTGACCGCCGGCCAGGCCGTGGTCTGGTATTCGGGCCAGTTCTACGCGCTGTTCTTCATCGCCAACGTGCTGAAGGTCGAGGCCTCGACGGCCAACATCCTGGTCGCCGTTTCGCTGATCATCGGCACGCCGTTCTTCGTGATCTTCGGGACGCTGTCCGACAAGATCGGCCGCAAGCCCATCATCATGGGCGGCCTGCTGCTGGCCATCGTCACCTATTTCCCGATCTTCAAGGCGCTGACCGAAGCGGCCAACCCCAAGCTCGCCGCCGCTCAGGCCACGGCCGAGATCGTGGTGACCGTGGACCCCAAGCAATGCTCCTTCCAGGGCAGCCCGATCTCGCGTGACGTGGACTTCACCTCGCCCTGCGACATCGCCAAGCGCTCGCTGGCCCAGGCTTCGGCCAGCTACAAGACGGTGGAACTGGCCGGTGCCCCGGGCACGGTGAAGATTGGCGACAAGGAAATCGCTGCTCCCACCGCCACCACCATCGCCGGCGGCAACAAGTTCTCGGAAGACAGCGCCAAGGCCATCGCCGCCTTCAAGAAGGACGTGGGCGAGGCCATGAAGGCTGCCGGCTATCCGGCCAAGGCCGACCCGATTCCGTTCGGCTCGGCGGCTTGGTGGAAGATCGTGGCACTGCTGAGCATCCTGGTCATCTACGTGACCATGGTCTACGGCCCGATCGCCGCCATGCTGGTGGAGCTGTTCCCGACCCGCATCCGCTACACCTCGATGAGCCTGCCGTACCACATCGGCAATGGCTGGTTCGGTGGCCTGATGCCCACGATCGCCTTCGCGATGGTGGCCCAGAACGGCAACATCTATCACGGCCTCTGGTACCCGATCACGATCGCCGCCATCACCCTGGTGATCGGCACGCTGTTCGTCAAGGAAACCAAGGACGTGGATATTTACGCTGGTGACTGAGTCCGGACATCGTTGAGTCCACTGCGGACTTGACGATGCCTGACCAGGGCCCGGGTGCTTGCAAGCGCCTGGGCTGAACGCAAACAGATCTGACGAAGTTTGAGGCGGCCTGCGGGCCGCCTCTTTTTTTCCTGGGCTGCCCGCTAAGTTCGGTGTCAGCCAGGCGTCGCAAAATGCCGTAACTTTTCTTGATCTTCGAAGGGGTTGATTGCCATGTGGAAGCTGCTTGTTGGTTTCGTCGTCTTTGCTGCCCTCGCCTTGTTCATCCTGTCGCGCGGCGGCGATATCGACATGGGCGGTGAGAAGCATGACGTGGCTGCTGGCCATGCTGAACCGGCTGCCTCGGCCGCTTCGGCCGCAGCCTCAGCCCCCGAGGCTGCAGCCAGCGCCGCCGCCTCGGCTGCGTCGAACTGAGGACGCATAGCGCACACACTATCGATATAGTGGAGCGCCTGGGCCCAGCCGCCACCTGACGCAGATTCGGGGGCGACATCCCTCGGGTCCGTGAAGGGGAGCTCCACATGTTGCTAGATGCCTTGTTCGCGCGCGTGCCCAGCGTGCGAGCCCGTCTTTTTCTGCTCACCGCCATCCTCAGCCTGCTGATGGCGGTCCTGGCTCTCTACAGCTTGCGCTTGCTGCAGAGCTCCAACGAAGCCTTGCGCACGGTCTATGACGACCGTGTCGTGCCGCTGCAGCAGCTCAAAGCCGCCTCCGACCTCTACGCGGTCAACATCGTCGACACCACGCACAAGCTGCGCATGAAGCAGCTCACGCCGGAGCAGGCCCGCGGCCTCATCGATGCAGCCGGCAGCCAGGTCGGCCAGGTCTGGCGGGCCTACACCGCGACCTACCTGGTGGCCGAGGAGAAAGTCCTGGTGGCCGAGGTCCAGCCGCTGATGACGGCGGCCGAGCTGCTGCGCCAGGACCTGCTCCTTGCGCTCGGCAACGAAGCCCAGCTTGAGCGCCTGGCTCGCGAGCGGCTCTACCAGACCATAGACCCGCTGACCGACAAGCTCGGCGCCTTGGTCGACCTGCAGCTCAATGTGGCCAAGCAGGAGTACGAGAGCGGCCTGCAGCGTTATGCCGAGGCGCGCCTGGCCACCTGGCTGGGCCTGCTCGCCGCCATCGGCCTGGGCCTGGCCGTGGCCCTCCTGATCACCGGCCGCATCATGCGTTCACTCGGTGCCGAGCCCAGCGCCGTGCGCGACATCGCCGAGGGCATTGCCGGTGGCGCCCTGAACCAGCGCGTGGTGCTGCGTCAGGGCGACCAGAGCAGCGTGATGGCCTTCATGGGCAGCATGCAGCGCGGCCTGGCCGGCCTGGTCGGCGAGGTGCGCGCCAATGTGGACGAACTCAATGCGGCCTCGGGTCAGATCGCCCAGGGCAACCTCGACCTTTCGGGCCGCACCGAGGAGACCGCCGCCACCACGCAGCGCGCCAGCGCCCGGCTCGATGAGGTGATGCAGCGCCTGCGTTCGCGCATCGGCCATGCGGCCGACGCGCGCGGTCTCGCCGACAGCGCGCGCGAAGTGGCCCGCCAGGCGGGCGGCCAGATGGCCGAGGTGATCACGGCCATGCATGGCATCGACGATTCGGCGCGCCGCATCGTCGACATCATTGCCACCATCGACGGCATCGCTTTCCAGACCAACATCCTCGCGCTCAATGCGGCGGTCGAGGCGGCGCGGGCCGGGGAGTCGGGGCGTGGTTTCGCCGTCGTGGCCTCGGAGGTGCGGGCCCTGGCACAGCGCTCGGCCACGGCCGCGCGCGAGATCAAGAGCCTGATCGCCGACGCCACCGAGCGCACCGCCGGCGGCTCGCAGCAGGTCGATGCCACCGGCCAGACGCTCCAGCAGATGGTCAGCGAGATCGAGCACCTGGGCGCCCTGATGCTGAGCCTCGATGAAAGCTCGGGCCGTGACAACGAAGACATCTCGGAGCTGCAACTGCAGGTGCGCGAGCTGGACCGCGTGGCCCAGCAGAACGCTGCCTTGGTCGAAGAGATGGCCGCCTCCAGCGAGCAGCTGAAAGACCAGGCCGGGCGCCTCGCCCTGGCCGTGCAGGTCTTCAGCGTCTGAGCGAAGGCCTACCTACTTGAGCTGGGCGCCGGTCGAGTCGTAGACGCTCACCGTCACCGGGATGCCGGCGGCCACGCTGCGGGTCACGGTGCAGTAATCCTCGAACGAGGCCAG
The DNA here is from genome assembly GCF_030014915.1 of Pelomonas sp. V22. Classification (GTDB taxonomy): domain Bacteria; phylum Pseudomonadota; class Gammaproteobacteria; order Burkholderiales; family Burkholderiaceae_C; genus JAUASW01. Next base: position 372,016 of record NZ_JAGIXS010000002.1, on the reverse strand, counting down.
CACCCGGTCCAGGTGCTGCAGCGAGGCAGCCGGCACGCCGAGACGCAGCTCGGCCTGGATGCCGAGCACACGCACGCGGTTCTCGGGGTTGCGCCCGACCTCGGCCGTGATGCGCGAGCTCAGCGGCTCGGGCGATTGCTTGTACTTGCGCAGCGCAAACAGCAGCGAGTTGGACATGCAATTCCCCACCGCCGCAGCGAGCAGCTGCACCGGCGAAGGCCCGCCGCCCTGGCCGAGCGGCGGCGGTTCATCGGCCAGCAGCGGCGCCACGCCGTTGCCGAATTCGGCCTGGAACTGGTAGTCCTGCTGCTGGCGCAGCTCGATGCTGACGGTGGATTCGCTCATCGCGTTTGTCCTTCCTGTGTTCAAGAGTCTTTCGGGCCGAGCGCTGGGCCGCTCCCGAGCCGGCCCGGGTTGGCGACATGCTTGCCGGTCGAGCCGGCAAGTGTCGCCGTCCCCTCGGGGGACCGACCGAGGTAGTCCTCGGGCGAGGGGCTTCAGTTGCCGGCCTTGAAGCCGATTCGGCGCAGTATCGTCTCCATCAGGCACCAGCGGCTGACGCCGCTCTGCAGCAGATTCACGCCGACGAAGGCAGTGAACGCCAGCCACCATGGGCTGACGAAGATCGGGCTGCCGGGGATGCCGAGGGCCAGCGAGACGAGGATGAAGCTGCCGGCGATCACACGCACGAGTTGCCATGAGGTCATTGAAGTTCTCCTTGGGTTGATTGAAGCAGTTCGGTGCGATGCCGGTAGGCCGTGTAGTACAGGGTCGGAATCACCACCAGGGTCAGCACGGTCGAGACCAGGATGCCGAAGATCAGCGAGATCGCGAGCCCGTTGAAGATCGGGTCGTCGAGGATGAAGAAGGCGCCCATCATGGCGGCCAGGCCGGTCAGCAAAATGGGCTGGGCGCGCGTGATGGCGGAGCTGACGATGGCCTCTTCGAATCCCATGCCGGCGCGCAGCTGCAGCTTGATGAAGTCCACCAGCAGGATGGAGTTGCGCACGATGATGCCGGCCAGCGCGATCATGCCGATCATCGAGGTGGCGGTGAACTGCGCGCCCAGCAGCGCATGGCCCGGCATCACGCCGATCACGGTCAGCGGTATCGGCGCCATGATGATCAGCGGCGTGAGGTAGGAGCCGAACTGCGCCACCACCAGCAGGTAGATCAGCACCAGGCCCACGGCATAGGCCAGGCCCATGTCGCGGAAGGTCTCAAAGGTGATCTGCCATTCACCGTCCCACTTGACCGCATAGCTGCGCAGCGCGTCATCGGGCTGGCGGATGAAACGCTCGTCCAGCACGCCGCCGTCGGGGATGCGCAGTTCGGCCAGCTGCTTGCGCATGCCGAACATGCCGTAGAGCGGGCTGTCCACGGCGCCGGCCATGTCGGCCGTCACGTAGTTCACCGGCAGCAGGTCCTTGTGGTGGATGGGCTGCTCGCGCAGCGAATCGCTGGGCCTCACCAGCTCGCGCACCGGCACCAGCTTGCCGGCAGCCGTGCGCACGCCGAGGGAGAGCAGGCTGTCCAGGTCGCCCTGCGCCTCGGGCGGCAGCTGGATCACGGCGGCGGCCGGGTACTTGCTCTGGTCGTGCAGGTAGGTCGCCGCGCTGCCCGAGAGCCCGGTGCGCAGCGTGGCCACGATGGCCTGCTGCGAGACGCCCAGCAGCGCGGCCTTGGGGCGGTCCACCAGCAGCAGCTGGCGCGGCGCGGCGGCGATGCTGGAGTCGTCGATGTCCACCAGGCCGGCAGTCTTGGCGAAGAGCGCGCGCAGCTGCTTGGCCACTTGCTGGCGGCCTTCGGCCTCGGGGCCGTAGACCTCGGCGACGATGGGCGAAAGCACCGGCGGGCCCGGCGGCACTTCCACCACCTTGACGTTGGCGCCATGGCGCTGGGCGATGGCCTTCAGCTGCTGGCGCACACGCGTGGCAATCGCATGGCTCTTGTCCTTGCGCTCATGCTTGTCCACGAGGTTGACCTGCAGGTCGCCTTGCTCGGGCAGGCTGCGCAGGTAGTACTGGCGCACCAGGCCGTTGAAGTTGATCGGCGCGGCCGTGCCGGCATAGGCTTGGTAGTTCAGCACCTCGGGCACGGTGGCCAGCTCGGCGCCCAGCTCGTGCAGCACGGCGGCGGTCTTCTCCAGTGGCGTGCCGGCCGGCATGTCGACCACGACCTGGAACTCCGACTTGTTGTCGAAGGGCAGCATCTTGAGCATCACGAGACCCGCCGCCGGCAGGGCCAGCGAGACGGCAATCAGGGCAGCTATACCGAGGCCCAGCAGCTTGCGATTGCGGCCGCCGGCCTGGGCGTCAAGCAGCGGCGTGAAGACGCGGCGGAACAGCGGCGCGAGCTTGGCCGAGAGGCCGTGCAGGGCCTCGGGGTCATGGTCGCTGCCGGCCGGCAGGGCCTTCATCCACAAGCGGGCCAGCCAGGGCGTGACCACGAAGGCGATGGCCAGCGACAACAGCATGCCCATCGAGGCATTGATCGGGATGGGGCTCATGTAGGGGCCCATCAGGCCGCTGACGAAGGCCATGGGCAGCAGGGCCGCGATCACGGTCAGCGTGGCCAGGATGGTGGGGCCGCCGACCTCGTCCACCGCGCCGGGGATCAGCTTCCACAGCGGCTCGCCCGGATGGAGCTGCTGATGGCGATGGATGTTCTCCACGACCACGATGGCGTCGTCCACCAGGATGCCAATCGAGAAGATCAGTGCGAACAGCGAGACCCGGTTCAGGGTGAAGCCCCAGGCCCAGGACGCGAACAGGGTGACGGTCAGCGTCAAGAGCACGGCCAAGCCCACGATGGCGGCCTCGCGGCGGCCGAGGGCGAGGAAGACCAGGGCCACAACCGAGGCGGTGGCGAACAGCAGCTTCTGGATCAGCTTGCCGGCCTTGTCATTGGCCGTGGCGCCGTAGTTGCGCGTCTCCTCGACGCTGATGCCGTCCGGGATCACCGTGTTGTGCAGCTGGGCCACGCGCTTCATCACGTTCTCGGCCACATCAATCGCGTTCTCGCCGGCCTTCTTGGTGATGGCGATGGAGACGGCCGGGTACTCGCGGCCCTTCTCGCCATGCCAGACATAGCGGGCCGGCGTCGGTGCGCCATCCTCGACGCGGGCCACCTCGCGCAGGTGGACCGGGCGACCGGCACGCACGCCGACCACCAGCTCCTCCACGTCGCGAGCCGAGGCCAGGAAGGGGCCTGCCTCCAGCTGCACCGCCCGGTTGCCGGCCAGCAGCTCGCCGAGCGGCAGGCCGGCATTGGCCGATTGCAGCGCCTGGTTCAGTTCCAGCACCGTGAGGCCGCTGGCATTGAGCCGTTCGGCGTCCACCAGCACGCGCAGCTGCCGGCCGGGGCCGCCGAGCGTCGTCACCTCGCGGGTGCCCTTCACGCGCTTGAGCTCCAGCTCCAGACTGTGCGCCACGCGCTCCAGGTCGTAGGCACCAGCACCGCCCTTGCGGTCGAACAAGGTGAGCGTGACGATGGGCACATCGTCGATGCCCTTGGGCTTGATCAGCGGGGCGCCCACGCCGAGGCCCTGTGGCAGCCAGTCGGCGTTGGACTGGAGGGTGTCGTGAAGCCGCACCAGCGCCTCGGTGCGTGGCACGCCGACCTTGAACTGCACGGTCAGCACCGCGATGCCAGGCCGCGAGAGCGACATCACATGCTCGACACCGACGATCTGCGCCAGCACCTGCTCGGCCGGGCCGGCCACCATCTGCTCCACGTCCCGCGCACCGGCACCGGGGAAGGGGATCAGCACATTGGCCATGGTCACGTTGATCTGCGGCTCTTCCTCGCGCGGCGTCACCAGCACGGCGAAGACGCCGAGCAGCAGGGCCACGAGGGCCAGCAGCGGCGTGATTTGCGCGCTCTGGAAGAAGGCGGCGATGCGGCCCGAGGCCCCAAGTTGGCGGGTCATGGCGGATCTCACTTCGAAAGGCGGGTCGCGAACTGCGGCTCGGCCACCACGGACTCACCGGCGGACAGGCCACTCAGCACCTCGACCTGCTCGCCCCGGCGCGCGCCCAGGCGCACCTGGCGCAGCAGCGGCCGCCCCTTGGCGTCGAGCACATAGAGCGCATCGAGCTCGGCCCGGCGCACCAGGGCGCTGGCCGGCACGATGAGGGCGCTGCTGGCGCTCGATGCGGCGGTCGTTGCGATGGTCCGGGTTGCCACGCGAGTGGTCACACGCGCGAACTGCCCGGGCACCAGACCGGCGAGCCGGGCCGGCAGGTCCAGGCGCAGTTCCTGGGTCATGGAGCCGGCGTCCACCACAGGCAGCAGCTGGCTGCGCGCCGGCTGGATGGACGCGCCTCCAGCAAGGCCGGGGATCTCTATTTGCCAGGCCGGGTCGGCGGGCAGGGCGGCGGCGGCGCTCTGCGGCAGGGCAGCCGTGACACGCAGCGCCGTGGGGTCGTAGACGGTCAGAAGCGGCCGGCCCGGCATGGCCATGTCGCCGAGCATCACCGAGAGCTCGGAAACGATGCCGTCGTAAGGGCTGCGCACCAGGTACTGGCCGCTCACCGTGCGGGCGGCTGCGGCCTGGGCGATCTGGGCATTCAGCTGGGCGCGCGTGGCCTTGAACTGGGCCTCGGCCTGGTCCAGCGCGGCCTGGCTGATGAAGCCCTTGGCGAACAGCTGCTGCTGGCGCGCGAACTCTCGCTCGGCCAGCTGGAGGCCGGCCTTGGCTGCGGCGGCCTGGGCCTCGCTGGCGCTGGCACCTTGCTCGGCGCTGCGCGCATCAATCTGCAGCAGCAGCTGGCCGGCCCGCACGTGATCGCCGGCCTTGACCTGCAGTTGCACGATGGCGCCCGGCACCTGGGCCGAGAGCACGGTCTGGCGCAGCGCCTCGACGCGGCCTTCGAAGCGAGCGCCCTGCAGCGCCGAGGTGGGGCCGGCCACGAAGCTTTTGAGTGCCGGCTCGGCCGCCGGGCTCGCGCTGGCCAGCAGCAGCCCCAGCATGGCGGCAAGCAGCGGATGCGGGCGGAGAGGGGTCTTGCTCATGTTGTAGGTTCCGGCGTTGAATTGTTGATCTATTATTTAACCAATCATGCAAATAAGCAAGTAAGCAAGATAGAATCACTTCAAGCAAGCCGGCCTCTGGCGCGGCAAAGTGCTCGACCAAATCGCCTGAAAGCGTCCAAAAGCGTTCCATGGAGTCGCCCGCATGCCCAAGAACATGATCAGCCCAGCCGCCGTGATGGAAGAGATGCCGCTGCCGGCACTCGAGAAGGTGGCCGCCTATTTCCAGGCCCTGGCTGAGCCCACGCGCCTGCGTCTCCTGAACCTGCTGCGCGGCGGCGAACGCAATGTTGGCGAGCTGGCCCAGTTGTGCGGCTACACCGCGGCCAATGTGTCTCGCCACCTGAGCCAGCTTCAGCAGCAAGGCCTGGTCGAACGCGAGAGCCGTGGCACCAGCGCCTACTACCGGATCGCCGATGTGGCGGTCTACGAACTCTGCGATCTGGTCTGCGGCCAGATCGCCCGTCAGTCCGAACGCCAGGCCGACGTGCGGGCTGCCTTCATGCCACCGCCGCCGGCCGCTGCCGCCTCCCGATCCAAACGCTGAACTGGGTGTCCACCATGCATGTCCATGACCTGAACCTCGACCCGCCCACCGCCCTGCAACTGCTGGAGCAGGGCCAGACCTGGCTGATCGACGTGCGCGAGCCCCACGAAGTGGCACGTGCCGCCTACGACCACGCGCGCGTGGTGTGTCTGCCGCTCAGCCAGCTGGAGCGCCGCCATGCCGAACTGCCGCGCGACGCCGACCTCGTGATGGCCTGTGCAGCCGGCGGCCGCAGCCAGCAGGCCATGCAGTACCTGCTGCACCAGGGCCATCAGCGTGTGCGCAACCTGGCAGGCGGCATGGGCGCCTGGCGCGCCCATGGCCTGCCGGTGAAGCTGGGCGAATGAAGGTCGAGCAGCGTCTCGTTCTGCAGCGCTGCCTTGCCGACGTGACCCAAGGCGCGCCCCCGGAAGGGCATCACCTGCTGCTCGATGGCCGCGCCATTGGTTGGCTGACGCCCGCCCGGGCCGCGCTGCTTCAGCAGCTCTGGCCGGTGCTGCAAGCCGAAGGCTCGGCCCTGCATTGGCACTCCCTGGGGCGCCCGGCCGAGGCCTTGTCGGATGAGATCGGCGCCATTGCGGAGTCTCTGCGCGCGCGCGGCGCGATCAGCGGCTGGCGCAACGAGCGTTACCGCTGCGAGGCCGATGCCCGCAGTGCCGCGCGTGGCCCTGCCTTGTTCCGGCTCGAGCGCGCAGCCTTCCGCTTCTTCGGCCTGCGCAGCCGCGCGGTGCACTTGAATGGCTGGACGACGGAGGGCCGCCTCGTCTGTGGCCGTCGTGCGCTGAGCAAGGCCACCGACCCCGGCGCGCTGGACAACCTGGCGGCTGGCGGCCTCCCGGCCGACGAGGCCGTGCTGGCCTGCGCGCGGCGTGAGCTGTGGGAGGAGGCGGGGCTTGCCCGCGCGCACAGTCGCCATCTGCAATGGCGCGGCCTGATCCATGCCCGCCGGTTGGAGGCCGAAGGCCTGCACGACGAGTTGCTGCACGTCTACACGCTGCAACTGCCCGCCGGCTTCGAGCCCCGCAATCGCGATGGCGAGGTCAGCGAGTTCCTGCGGCTCTCACCCGAGCAGCTGTGCCAGCGCCTCGCCGAGTTCAGCCCCGATGCGGCGGCCGTGGTCGCGCTGGAGCTGCTATTGCAGGGGCGCTGACGAGGCCTGCTGGCGCGCGAGGGCGTCCAGGGCCAGCAGGTGGTCCTCGATGAAGTCCTTCTCCACGCGTTCGCGCTGCATCAGCTGCACCTGTTCGGCCAGTTGCTGGCGCAGCCGTTCCAGCTCGCCGCGGGCGGCCTGGCCGTCGCGCTCGGCGATCTCGGCGCGCTGGTCGGCATGCCTCAGCATGTTCTTGCAATCGGCCAGCAGCGACTGGCACTGGGCCAGCTGATCCTGCAGCGTCTTGACCTGGCTGCGCTGCTGCAGGCCCTGCTCGGCGCGCGAGCGGCCGGCCTGCCGCTCGGCCTCGTCGGCGCGCTTGCGCGCGGACTCCAGCTCGGTGAGCAGGCGGCGGCGCTGCGTGAGCAGGCGCTCCAGCTCCACCTCCTGCAGGCGGCGCCATTCCTCGTAGCCTTCGGCGCTGACGCCGTCCAGCGATTCGAGCGCGCGCAGCCGGGCAGCGTCGGGCTCGGGCTCGTCGAGTTCGAAGGTCGGCGCCTGAGCCTGGGCTTGTAACGGCTGGCGCTGCCAGGCCACGGCCCGCTCGGCCCGTTCGATCATGCGCATCAGCTCGTGGGCCACGCCCTTGAGCTGCAGGCCGGCTTCGCGCGAATCGGCCAGGGCATGGGCGATGTACTGCTGGCGGCGCAGCTCGTGCGCGTTCATCTTCAGGTAGCCGGCCACGGCAATCACCATGAAGCAGCCGTTGGCGGCCAGCACGCCGACGCTGGCAAGGCTTTCGAGATTCATTGCGTGCTCCCTCAGGTCAGGAAGATGCTGATGCGGCCTTCGCCGATGCCCGGCAGGCGCAGTTCAAAGTCGCTGCGGCCGTTGTTGCGCGCGATCACGGCGGCCAGCTTGTCGAAGGGCTGGCTGCTGAGCTTCGCGGCGTTGAAGGTCGGTATGTCGGTGGCCGTGCGCTTGCGCAGCTGACCGGCCAGGGCCAGCATGAAGCGCTTGGCATGCTCCACATGGGGTTGGCTCGGCTGGCCGCGGGCCAGCGACTTGCGGATCTCGTCCGGCGCATGGCCGGCTGCCATGCCGCCAATCAGGCAGACGGCCGAGGCGTCCAGCAGCCCGAGCGCATAGGCGCCTTTGCGACCGGCGCTGCTGTACAGCGCGACCAGTTGCGGGCATTGCTCGACCCAGGGCGCTTCGTCGAAGCGCTTGTTCAGCTCGTAGCTGCGCGTGCCCAGATGCATGAAGAACAGCTGCTGCAGCTGTGCCACCGACTCGACAGCGGCTGCGCGCGCCGGCCCGGCGGCGGGCGAGGGCGAAGGCGCGGTTCCTGGGGCAGGCGTCGCCTCGCCGCGCAGGCATCGGGCCACGGCATTGCGCAGCATGCGGTCCTCGAAGGGCTTGTGCAGGATGAAGGCCGCGCCATTGCTGCGCGCCTGGCTGAGGCAGTCGGGCGCGGTCTCGGTGGTGACAAAGCCGACCGCCATGTCGGTGTGCCCCATCTGCCGCAAGGCCTGCAGCATCTCGATGCCGCTGACGCCCGGCATGTGCCAGTCTGACAGCACGAGCTCGGGTCGGAAGCTGTCGACCTGGTCCAGCGCCTCGGCACCATTGCTGGCCGTGCGCACCTGGACCGGCTCCATGTCCCCCGATTCAAGAATGCGCCGGATGATGGCCTGGATGGCCCGGCTGTCGTCGACGACGAGCACGCGCCGTGGCGCTGTCTCCGCGCCTGTGTTCTGCACCATGTTCTTTTCGCTCCAGTTCCCGCGGGCTTGTGGCCCAGGGGCTAGTCCAATTCGGAGCTCCCTGACGTCCTGGTGGCCGGCGGCTGCATGGCCGCGCGGTCTCACCGAGCTCAACAATCCTCAACGCCTGCTTTTCTAGTGATGTCGGCCGCTGGTACTGCACGGTCGGGGCGTTGTGGGAGCGGAGTGTGTGGCGAACGCAAGCCCGTGGGGCTAGGGAAAACGGTGCGTTTCGCGCACATGCCGATGTTCCTGGCCGGAAGCGTGCGTTTTGCGCACATCAAAAGCCGGGTCGCCGTTGCTTTGCGACTACGGCTGACGCTGCCAGCGGCCGTCCAGCAGCATCTCGTGCGGGCGGAAGAAGGACTTGTAGGCCATCTTCTGGCTCTCGGCGATCCAGTAGCCCAGGTAGAGGTGCGAAAGGCCCAGCTCCTGGGCCTGGGCGATCTGCCACAGCACGTTGTAAGTGCCGTAGCTGGCTTCGTCCTCGGGGGCGTAGAAGGTGTAGACGGCCGAGAGCCCGTCGCTCAGCACATCGAGGATGGAGACCATCTTCAGCACACCGAGGCCACCGCGCTCGCAAGGCTCGCGGAACTCCACCAGGCGCGAATTGATGCGGCTTTGCAGCAGGAACTGGGTGTACTGGTCCACGCTGTCCTGGTCCATGCCGCCGCCCGAGTGGCGGCCGGCCTGGTAGCGCAGGTAGAGCTCGTAATGCTCGGGCAGGAAGGAGAGCGCCATCACGCGGGCCACCAGGCCCTGGTGGGCCTTCCAGGCGCGGCGCTGGCTGCGCGAGGGGCTGAAGTCGGCCACCGGCAGGCGCAGCGGCACACAGGCGCGGCAGCCGTCGCAATGCGGCCGGTAGGTGAACATGCCGCTGCGCCGGAAGCCCGCCGCCACCAGGCCCGAATAGGCATCGGCATGGATCAAATGGCTGGGCGTGGCCACCTGGGAGCGCGCCAGCCGGCCCGGCAGATAGCTGCAGGGATAGGGCGCGGTGGCATAGAACTGCAGCTGCGCCAGCGGTAGTTCCTTGGGCTTGCTCACGGGTGGTCGGTACGGCGGCTCATGCTGCCCCGATTCTGGCATCGAGCAGGGCCCAGTCGGCCGGGCGGAAACGCCAATCCGCGGGGCTCACCTGGCCCACGCTGCGCGCCAGGTGGGCCTCGAACTCGGCGCGCGGCCGCTCATGGGCTCCGAGCGAAGCCAGGTGGCCGGTGTTCTGCTGGCAGTCGATCCAGCGGATGCCATGGCGGCGGCACAGGCAGACCAGGGCTGCCAGCGCGATCTTGGAGGCATCGGTGCGGCGCATGAACATCGATTCGCCATAGAACATCAGGCCGAGGTTGATGCCGTAGAGGCCACCGACCAGCTCGCCGCCGACCCAGGTCTCGATGCTGTGCAGCACGCCTTCGCCGGCCAGGCGCAAATACGCCGCCTGCATCTCGGGCAGTATCCAGGTGCCGTTCTGGCCTTCACGCGGGCTGCTGGCGCAGGCCGCGAGCACGGCGGGCGTGGCGCTGTCGACGCGGATCTCGCAAGCAGCATCCAGCGCGAAATGCTGCAGCGTCTTGCGCAGCGAACGCGAAAGCTTGAACTCGTCGACCTGCAGCACCATGCGCGGGTCGGTGCTCCACCAGAGGATGGGCTGGCCCTCGCCATACCAGGGGAAGATGCCGCGCGAGTAGGCCAGCTTCAGCCGCTCGGGAGAGAGGTCGCCACCCGCAGCCAGCAGGCCCGGCGCGTCGCTCTCCGGGCCGAGGGCCATCGAGGTGGGAGGGAAGTCGAGGTCGCGCTCGTCCAGCCAGGGAATCATGGGCGCCGATGGTAACGTTCGCACCACCATGACGATCACCCTCTACGGCATTCCCAATTGCGACACGGTCAAGCGCGCCCGCCAGTGGCTGGACGCGGCCGGCCTGGCCTACCAGTTCCATGATTTCAAGAAGGCCGGCGTGCCGGCGCCCGAGCTGCAGCGCTGGCTGGCCGAGCTCGGCTGGGAGAAGGTGATCAACCGCAGCGGCACCAGCTGGCGCAAGCTGGACGACGGGCAGAAGGCCGCCGTGATCGATGCGGCCAGCGCTGCGGCGATTGCCCACGAGCAGCCCAGCGTCATCAAACGGCCGGTCGTGCAATGGGCCGACGGCCGGCTCAGCATCGGCTTCAACGAGGCGCTGTTCGACGCCCACCGCTGAGGCGGCATTCGCCTTGTTGGTGCGTTTTTCGCACCGCGATGCGTCGTTGTGCCTTGCCTTGGTGCGTCTGGTCTCGCGAACCCATGCCCCAAGCTGGGCACCGTTCTTGCTGAGTTGGTGCGTCCGTTCACGCGTGCGGTGCATGAGGCATCGCGGTGGTGGGCGGCTGCAGCGAGAGCCCCCATGGAGAACTTCAAGCACAGCGCCGACGCGCTGTTCATCCTGCTCGGCGCCATCATGGTGCTGGCCATGCATGCCGGATTCGCCTTCCTCGAACTGGGCACGGTGCGCAAGAAGAACCAGGTCAATGCCCTGGTCAAGATCCTGGTGGACTTCGCGGTCTCCACGGTCGCCTACTTCCTGTGCGGCTACACCGTGGCCTACGGCGTGCACTTCTTTACCGGTGCCGAAGCGCTGGCCGCGAGGAACGGCTACGAGCTGGTCAAGTTCTTCTTCCTGCTGACCTTCGCGGCGGCCATCCCGGCCATCGTGTCAGGTGGCATCGCCGAGCGGGCCCGCTTCGGCCCGCAGCTGATGGCCACGGCCGTCATCGTCGGCCTGATCTACCCGCTGTTCGAAGGCGTGGCCTGGAACCAGGCCTTCGGCATCCAGCCCTGGCTGAAGGCGACGTTCGGCGCCGAGTTCCACGACTTCGCCGGCTCGGTGGTCGTGCATGCGGTGGGCGGCTGGATCGGCCTTGCGGCCGTGCTGCTGCTCGGCCCGCGCGCCAACCGCTATCGCAAGGACGGCGCTATCAGCGCCCATCCGCCGTCCAGCATTCCCTTCCTGGCACTCGGTGCCTGGGTGCTGGCCGTGGGCTGGTTTGGCTTCAACGTGATGAGCGCGCAGACGCTGGACAAGATCTCCGGCCTGGTGGCCGTCAACTCGCTGATGGCCATGGTGGGCGGCACGCTGTCGGCCGTGCTGATGGGGCGCAATGACCCGGGCTTTGCCTACAACGGCCCGCTGGCCGGCCTGGTGGCCGTGTGTGCCGGTTCGGATGTGATGCATCCGCAGGGAGCGCTGGTCGTGGGCGCCGTGGCCGGCGCGATCTTCGTCAAGATGTTCACGCTGACGCAGAACCGCTGGAAGATCGACGACGTGCTGGGCGTCTGGCCGCTGCACGGCCTGTGCGGTGCCTGGGGCGGCATTGCCTGCGGCATCTTCGGCAGCACGGCCGGCGGTGGCATCGGTGGCGTCAGCTTCATGTCGCAGCTGCTGGGCACGCTGCTGGGCGTGGCCTGGGCCCTGGCCGGCGGCTTCGCCGTGTATGGCGCGATCAAGCTCTTCTTCGGCCTGCGGCTCTCGGCCGAGGAGGAGTTCGAGGGCGCCGACCTCAGCATCCACAAGATCGGCTCGACGCCGGATCGCGAGGTCAGCTGGTAAGCTTTGCCGCCCCAGTTTCCAGAGCTTTCGCATCCATGTTCACCGGCATCGTCCAGGGTCTCGCCAGCGTTTCTTCCATCACCGAGCGCCCCGGTCTGCGCAGCTTCACGCTGCAGTTCCCGCCCGGCTTTTGCGAGGGCCTTGAGATCGGCGCCAGCGTCTCGTCCGACGGCGTCTGCCTCACGGTCACGCAGTTGCACGACGGTGACCGTGCCGACTTCGATGTGATGCAGCAGAGCCTGAACCTGACGACCCTGTCCGGCCTGACGCAGGGCAGCCGCCTCAACGTGGAGCGCGCCGCGCGCGACGGCGCCGAGATCGGCGGGCATCCGCTGTCCGGCCATGTGGACTTCATGGCCCGCGTCGAGAGCATCCGCCGGCCCGAGAACAACCATGTGCTGCGCATCGCCGTGCCCGCGCCCTGGATGCGCTACATCTTCGCCAAGGGCTATATCGCGGTGAACGGCGCCAGCCTCACCGTGGCAGAGGCCGGCCGCAACGCCGACGGCTCGGGCTGGTTCGAGGTCTGGCTGATCCCCGAGACGCTGCGGATGACCACCTTCGGCGACAAGGCCGAGGGCGCCGCGCTCAACATCGAGATCGAGCGCCAGACTCAGGTGCTGGTGGACACCGTGCGCGCCACCGTGGAGGAGCGCCTCGGCCCCTTGCTGCCGGCGCTGGAAAAGCTGCTGGCCGAGCAGGGCTTGGGCCTGGGCTGATCCATCCACAGGCTTCAGTCGTTGGCGCGCAGCACGCGGTTCAGGGCCTGCGCATCGACCTCCGGGGCGGCCGCCTGCACCCGCTGCACGAAGTCCTCAATGCCGCGAGCCTGCTCGGCCGCCCGCTTGACCACCACCTTGGCGATGGGCCCGAGCTGGCGGCTCAGGTGCTGGACGGCGCGCTGCCGCAGTTCCTCGCTGAGCGGCTCGCCCTGCGCCGGGTCGAGCAGACGGGTCGGTGAGGCGGGCGACAGCGTGGTCGGCCGGGCCTGCGAGCCGCCGGTCACGGCACTGATGAACTGCGCGCGCTTGGCCGGCGCGTCGATGTGCAAGGCCAGCTCCTGCGCGAGGCTGGAGAGGTCGGGGCAGTGGCGGGCGGCATCACGCACCATCACCTTGGCCATGGGCCCGACATGGCTGGCCAGCGAGCGTTCGATGCGCGAGAGGGCCTGCGAGTCCCAGTAACTCGCATTGCCGACGCTGCTGGCACCGGTGTGCGCCGCCGCCTCGCGCGCGGCCGCGGCCTCGACGCTGCGCCGCCATTCAGCGGCCGGCACGATGGCCGTGGCCTCGTCGCCGCCGAACAGCGCCGTCAGCGCGGCGCGGAACTCGGCCGCCGAGGCAAAGCGCTCGTCGGGCCGCTTGGCCATCGCGCGCTGCAGCAGGCCGTCGTAGGCCAGCTTGCGGTCCAGTTGCTGCTCGTGGATCAGCTGGCTCGCGGCGGGCGGCTGCTCATGCAGGATCTTGAACATCACCTGCTCATGCGTGCCGCTGAAGGCTGCCTTGCCGGTGAGGAGGCGATAGAGCAGCACGCCGGTGGCGAAGAGGTCGGTGCGCTGGTCGATGGCCTCGCCCATGTATTGTTCGGGCGCCATATAGCCCGGCGTGCCTATCAGTGCCACGGCGCGGGTCAGGCCCTGGTTCTCGATGCGGGCGATGCCGAAGTCGCTGAGCTTGACCACGCCGCTCGTGCCGATCAGCAGGTTGGCCGGCTTGATGTCGCGGTGCCAGACGCGCTGGCCATGGGCCGCCTCCAGTGCGGCGAGCAACTGGTCCATGATGTTGAGCACCTGTGGCTCGGGCAGGTGGGGTGTGCCGTGCAGCACATGGTCGAGGCTGCGGCCTTCGACGTATTCCATGGCGATGAAGCTGAAGTCACGCTCCTGGCCGAACTCGTAGATCGCCACCACGCCCGGATGGGCGATGCGCCCCACGGCCTGCGCCTCGTTGCGAAAACGCGCGGCAATGTCCTCGACGGCCGCCGCATCGCCGAGCTGGCTGCGGTGCAGGGTCTTGATCGCCACGGGCCGCTGGATGACGGGATCGAAGGCCTTGTAGACCACGCCCATGGCGCCCTGGCCGAGCAGACCACGGACCTCGTACTTGCCGATTCTCTCGGGCAGGGCCATCGGATCAGGCTTCCAGCATTCTCATTGCATGGGCCAGGCTCTTGCGCATGCGCCCGAAGGACTCGGCCAGCACGGCGATCTCGTCCTTGCCCTTGACCGCGAACTCGGGGGCATCGAGGTCGCCGAGGCTCACCTGGTCGGCGAGTCCCGAGAGCCGGCTGACCGGCTGAATCACCAGCTTCCAGAGCATGAAGTTCAAGGTCGCACCGATCAGCAGGAAGACGCCGGCCAGCACGCCGACCACGACCAGCAAGGCCTGGTCGGCGCGCTGCAGCGGCACGGCCATGGGCACGGAAACGAGCTGTACGCCCAGGGTCTCGTCCAACTTCCAGCCGAAGCCGTTGGAGGGGCCGTAGCGTTCGACCAGCGTCGCGGGCGCGGCATCGGGCGTGCTGTGGCAGGTCAGGCAGGCCGGGTTCGTGATGCGGATCGGCCGGGCGATGTAGAGCGAGGTGCCGCTCGGGGTTTCGCGCTGGCCGATGAACTCCTTCAGCTCGGGCTGGTTCTTGAACTGGGCGATCACGTCGGCCTCCCATTCCACCGCCCGGTCGCGCGGGTTGGTCGGGTTCAGCATCGCCGACTTGAAGCTGTAGGCCGGGTAGGACTTCTGCAGCGCATTGATCACCTCGGTGGCCGAGTAGGCCGGTACCGATTGCGGCAGGAAGCTGTACTTCATCTGCGTCTCGAGCAGCGGCCGGATCTGGTTGGCCGTGTAGCTGCTGACCACGCTGGCCTTTTCCATCAGGAGTCGTGCCCGCTCCGCCACGTCTTCACGGGCGGCGCGCTGCAGGAGGTCTCGCGCCACCAGGGTGGAGCCCGCGAGGCCCAGCAGGAACACGAGCAGGAAGATCAGGTTGAACTTGAGCAGCAGCTTCATGGCGGTCCTTGTCAGTGCTTGGGTGCGGCAGAGGCGTGGCCGAGTATCCGTTCGAGCTCGGGGTACTGGCGCAGCGCGGCGCGGAACTCGCTCTGCTGGGCCAGGGCGCGCCAGCGCGGCAACAGGGCCTGGCGGAGCAGCGGGTCGCTCGCCTCCATCCAGGGCAGCAGATCGGCCGGGGTGAGCTCGCCGCTTCGCTTGGGTTCGCGCTCCTTGCCGGCAAAGCGGGCGGCACGCGCCGGCAGGCTGACCTGGAACTCGCGCGGCAGCTGCCGCAGGAACTCGGGTGCGGGGCGGGCGACGGGCCGGGCTTTCTCGGAGGCGGCAGCAGCCACGAACTCGCCAGGCTTGAGCTTCAAGGGCGGGGCCGAGGCGCGCCGCAACAGCAACTCGCCGGCCTCGGCAAAGGCGCGCTCACCAGCCACGGCGATGACGGCATGGCCGCTGGTGCCGGCATCAAAACCCGACAAGGCCAGCAGGGCCTGGCCCTTGGGCGGCGCATCGAGCTTGGCCCAGCCCTGCAGCAGGTAGGCCAGCGGTTCGCCGGCGAGGCGCGGCAGTATCAAGGCCCGGCTGCCTGGGGCCAGCGCGAGGGCGCTGCCGTCCGAGAATTCGATGCGCAGGAGGCCAGCTTGCGGTGGCAGTTCGATGAGGTCGTCCGCCTGCAGCTTCACGCCCTCGGCGAGCAGGTAGCGGCCGGTGTCGCGCAGCAGCAGGGCGGGGCCGTCGGCAATGGTGACCAGCGGCGGTGCAGCGATGGTCGTGCCCGCGAGCAGCAGGATCAGCAGGGCGACGAGAGCTCGGGCCATCGGCGGATTATGAGCAGGCGCCGGCTGCGAATCGAGTCCACCGTTCAGGCGGCAAGATAGGGAAAAGCCCGCGCTCGGCGGGCTTCTGTTCGGGGCAGATGCCGCTTACTTGCCAGGTGTGTAGATCTGGTCGAACACGCCGCCGTCGTCGAAGTGGGCCTTCTGGGCGGTGCGCCAGCCACCGAACAGCTCGTCGATGGTGAACAACTTCACCGAGGCGAACTGCTTGCCGAACTTGGCTGCCACCTTGGCATCACGCGGGCGGTAGTAGTTCTTGGCGGCGATCTCCTGGCCTTCAGCGCTGTAGAGATAGTCCAGGTAGGCCTGGGCCTGCTTGCGCGTGCCGTGCTTGTCGACGTTCTTGTCGACCACGGCGACCGGCGGTTCGGCCAGGATGGACAGGCTCGGGGTCACGATCTCGAACTTGTCCGGTCCCAGTTCCTTGACCGCCAGGTAGGCCTCGTTCTCCCAGGCGATCAGCACGTCGCCGATCCCGCGCTCCACAAAGGTCGTGGTGGAGCCGCGGGCGCCGGAGTCCAGCACCTTGGTGTTGGCATAGATGCGCTTCACGAAGGCCTTGGCCGAATCGGCATTGCCGCCCGGCTGCTTCAGCGCATAGCCCCAGGCCGCCAGGTAGTTCCAGCGGGCGCCGCCCGAGGTCTTGGGGTTCGGGGTGATCACCTCGACGCCGCTGCGCGCCAGGTCCGGCCAGTTGGTGATGCCCTTGGGGTTGCCCTTGCGCACCAGGAACACGATGGTGGAGGTGTAGGGGCTGGCATTGTTCGGCAGGCGCTTCTGCCAGTCGGCCGGGATCAGCTTGCCGTTGTCGTGCAGGGCGTCGATGTCATAGGCCAGGGCCAGGGTCACGACGTCGGCTTCCAGGCCGTCGATCACCGAGCGGGCCTGCTTGCCGGAGCCGCCATGCGACTGCTTGACCGAAATGTCTTCGCCGGTCTTGGCCTTCCATTGCTTGGCGAAGGCGCTGTTGAAGTCCTGGTAGAGCTCGCGGGTCGGGTCGTAGGAGACGTTGAGCAGGGCGCTGCCGGCATGGGCGGCAGCAGAGAACAGGGCGGTGGCGGCGAGCAGGCCGGCAATCAGGGAACGTTTGGCTTTCATGGTTCTCGTCAGCAGGTTTTGGAAGGAATGAACGGACTGTAGAAATCGTGGTGCGCGGCGTGAACCAAGAAGTTCTGCTTTGCTTATCGATGCACTTTGCTTAGCGGGCTTCGTCCACGGCGCGGCGGTTCAAGGGCGGCGCGAAGGTCTCGATGAAGCGGTAGGCGTAGTCGCGCAGATAGGCGTCGCGGCGCAGGGCCAGGCGGGTCAGGTTGTCGGCGAACAGGTGGCGGGCATCGATGGCATGCAGATGACGGTCGCGCTCCTCGTCGTAGGCGATCGAGGCCACGATGCCGACGCCCAGGCCCAGCTCCACATAGGTCTTGATCACGTCGGCATCCATGGCCGAGAGCACCACCTTCAGCGGCAGGGCAGCTGCGGCAAAGGCAGTGTCGATGTGGGCGCGGCCGGTATAGCCGGTCTCGTAGGTGATCACCGGATAAGCCGAGAGTCGCTCCAGCGTCAGCGGTCCGACCGAGAGTTCATGGCCCAGCGGCAGCACCACACTGTGCGTCCAGCGATAGCAGGGCAGGGCCAGCAGCTCCTCGTGCTGGGCCAGGGCCTCGGTGGCGATGCCGATGTCGGCTTCGCCCTCCAGCAGCAGGCGCGCTACCTGCTGGGGCGAGCCCTGCTGCAATTGAAGCTCCACCTCGGGATGCTGGGCGCGGAAGTCGCGCACCACCGGTGGCAGTGCGTAACGGGCCTGGCTGTGAGTGGCGGCGATGCGCAAGGTGCCGCTGCCAGAGCGCGCGAAGTCGGCACCGGCGCGCCGCAGGTTCTCGGCCTGCAAGAGCAGTTGCTCGACGATGGGCAAGACCTGGCGCCCCGGTTCGGTCAGGCCGGTGAGGCGCTTGCCGCTGCGGTGGAAGATCGCGATGCCGAGCTCCTCCTCGAGTTCGCGGATCTGGCGGCTGACGCCGGGCTGCGAGGTGTGCAGGGCCTCGGCCACATCGGTCAGGTTGAAGCCGCGACGCTGGGTCTCGCGGACGGATCTGAGTTGCTGGAAATTCATCGGGGGCTCGTTGGCTTATTCGTTTTTAATTCTTGCCAACGGCCCCGGACCTGTCCTCCAAGAAAATCTGCTGAGCTCTGCAGTCAGAGGGCGAATTGCCATTCACGAAATTCGGCATGCAGCGGCCTCTGCTCACGCGCGGCACGGGAGCGCGCCGCCTCCACCCAGCGCTTGGCCAGCGGGAAGGGGCCGAAGCCTGATTCGCTGTTGATGTGGCCCACGTCGCCGAGGTTGCTGTAGTTGGCGCCCCAGCGCGTGGCCCAGCGCAGGGCGCTCGCAGCGCTCATCCAGGGGTCGGTCTGGCTGGCGATCACGCTGAGCGAGCGGCCGAGGCGACCATGGGGCAGTGCCTCGGCCAGGCCGAAGCGGTCCGGCTCGGCCGGCGCCACCAAGAGGGCGCTGCGGATTGGCGAATCGGGCTGATCGGCCAGGTGGCGTGCCAGGGCCAGGCAACCGAAGCTGTGGGCCACGGCAACCCATTCCTGATCTTCGCCGGCGTGCTCCAGCGTGCGCTGGATGCGCTCGGACCAGCGCTCCAGGTCGGGCGTGCTGAAGTCGCGCTGCTGCACGCGGCGGGCGTCGCGGTACTGCTGCTGCAGCCAGCTCTGCCAATGGGTGGGGCCGCTGTCGCGCAGGCCCGGAATGATCAACAGGCGGGGCGTCTTCATGATGGCAGCCTCAGAGCGTGGCGATGGAAACCTCGGTCGACTTGACCAGGGCCACCACGTCCTTGCCGGGGACCAGGCCCAGTTCCTTGACCGAGCGGGTGGTGATGACCGAGGTGACGATCAGCCCGGACGGCGTCTGCACGTCGACCTCGGAGACCACCGGCCCCTCGATGATTTCCTTGATCGTGCCGCGGAACTGGTTGCGGACGTTGATGGCGGTGATGCTCATGGCGACTCCTGACTCGCTGGTGGCTGAAGAACAAGCCTCTAGCGTAGGAGTGGCGCGTCTTGCGAGGAAGGACGCGTTTCGCGCCGGCTTAGTCGGGGAGCGAATATGCAGGGCTCAGCGTCAGGCCTCGCCGCCCAGCGCCTCGCGCACCGCATCCTCGGTCAACTCGGCCACGCATTCCTGCAGGAAGCGATAGGCATAGCCGCGCAGATAGTGGCCGCGCTTGAGCGCGATGCGCGTGGTGTTCGAGGGGAACAGATGGCCGGCGTCCAGCAGCTCGAGCCCGGCATCGCGCAGCGGCTCGAAAGCCATCGAGGCCACGATGCCCACGCCCAGCCCCACCTGCACATAGGTCTTGATCACGTCGGCATCGAGGGCCGACATCACGATGTCTGGCGCGAGACCGGCAGCGGCAAAGCTGGCGTCAATGCGACCTCGTCCGGTATAGCCCTCGTGGTAGGTGATCAGGGGCTGCTCGGCCAGCAGCTCCAGGGTCAGGTCTTGCCCGGCCAAGGCATGCCCGGCCGGCACCACGACCGCGTGCTGCCAGTCGTAGAAGGGGAAGGTCACAAAGCCGGCGTTCTGGTCCAGGGCCTCGGTGGCGATGCCGATGTCGGCCTGGCCCGATTGCAGGAGCTCGACGATCTCGGCCGGATTGGCTTGCAAGAGCACCAGGTGCACCTTGGGGAAGGCGGCCTTGAAGCGCGCCACCACCTGCGGCAGCGCATAGCGGGCTTGCGTGTGCGTGGTGGCGATGGTCAGTTGGCCCACCTCGGCATCGGCGAACTGGTCGGCGAGGCGCTTGATGTTCCTGGCGTCGAGCAGCATGCGCTCGACAATGACCGCCAGCTCCTTGCCCGGTGCGGTGAGTCCGAGCAGGCGCTTGCCGCGCCGCACGAACAGCTCCACGCCCAGCTCGTCCTCCAGGTCCTTGATGTGCTTGGACACACCGGACTGCGAGGTGAACAGCGCGTTCGCCACCTCGGTCAGGTTGAAGTTCTGCTGCACCGCCTCGCGGATGATGCGGAGTTGCTGGAAGTTCATACCGTCCTCACGCTGCTGCGGCTTCGAAGACGCTCAGGCGCGAAGTGTTCAAGCGAACCAATTGACCACTCTGAAGATTCAGCGCCAGCGCCTGTTCGCGGCTCAGCTCCGCTTCCAGGGGCTGGCCATCGCGGCCGGTCAGTTCCACGCGCGCGGCAGCGCCGAAGCTCAGCACGCGCTCTACCGTCGCCAGCAGGCCGTCGGCCGTCGGGTCGGTGTGGATCTGGATCTCATGCGGCCGGGCGTAGGCCTGCACCGCGCCGCTGGCGATCTGGCCGGGGCCGCTCGCCAACTGCTGGTCGCCCACATGGATGATGCCGCCCTCGGCACGGCCCTCGAAGCGGTTCACCGCGCCGAGGAAGCCGTAGACGAAGGGCGTGGCCGGCTGCTCGTAGACCTCCTGCGGCGAGCCCACCTGCTCGACTTTGCCGTGGTCCATCAGCACCACGCGGTCGGCCACTTCCAGCGCCTCTTCCTGGTCATGCGTGACGAAGATGCTGGTGATGTGCAGCTCGTCATGCAGGCGGCGCAGCCAGCGGCGGAGTTCCTTGCGCACCTTGGCGTCGAGCGCACCGAAGGGCTCGTCCAGCAGCAACACGCGCGGCTCCACGGCCAGGGCGCGTGCGAGGGCGATGCGCTGGCGCTGGCCGCCCGAGAGCTGCGGCGGATAGCGGTCGGCCAGCCAATCGAGCTGCACCAGCTTCAGGAGGTCGTGCACCTTGCGGCGGATCTCGGTCTCTGACGGCCGCTGGCCACGCGGCTTGACGCGCAGGCCGAAGGCCACGTTTTCGAACACCGTCATGTGGCGGAACAGCGCGTAATGCTGGAACACGAAGCCGACCTGGCGCTCGCGCACATGGGTGTCGGAGGCGTCCTCGCCATCGAGCAAGACCTGGCCCCGGTCGGCCGTTTCCAGGCCGGCAATGATGCGCAGCAGCGTGGTCTTGCCGCAGCCCGAGGGGCCGAGCAGGGCGACCAGTTCGCCGGTCGGAAAATCGAGCGAGACGTCGCCGAGCGCGGTGAAGGCGCCGAAGCTCTTGTGGATGTTCTTGACCTGGATGCTCATGGCGCTTCCTTCACTTGGGCGTGGGCACGCCACTCGACAAACTGTTTGAGAACGAGGGTCACCAAGGCCAGCAAGGCCAGCAGCGAAGCCACGGCGAACGCAGCCGCGAACTGGTACTCGTTGTAGAGAATTTCCACGTGCAAGGGCAGCGTGTTGGTCTGGCCACGGATATGGCCCGACACGACGGATACCGCGCCGAACTCGCCCATGGCGCGCGCGTTGCAGAGGATCACGCCGTAGAGCAGGCCCCATTTCACGTTGGGCAGCGTCACGCGCCAGAAGGTCTGCCAGCCGGAGGCGCCCAGCACCGTGGCCGCTTCTTCCTCGTCGCGGCCTTGCGCCTGCATCAGCGGAATCAGCTCGCGGGCGATGAAGGGGAAGGTCACGAACACGGTGGCCAGCACGATGCCGGGCACGGCGAACACGATCTTCCAGTCATGCTCTTGCAGCCAGGGCCCGAACCAGCCTTGCGCGCCAAAGAGCAGCACGTAGACCAAGCCGGCCACCACGGGCGAGACCGAGAAGGGCAGGTCGATCAGCGTGATCAAGAGCTGCTTGCCACGGAAGTCGTGCTTGGCGATGGCCCAGGCGGCGCTGACGCCGAACACCAGGTTCACCGGCACCGAGATGGCGGCGGCAATCAGGGTCAGCTTCATGGCTGAGACCGCGTCGGCCTCGACGAGGGCGGCGAAGTAGACGTCCCAGCCCTTGCGCAGCGCCTCGCTGAACACGGCGATCAGCGGCAGCAAGAGGAAGAGGGCGAAGAACGAGAGGCCGAGGCCCAGCAGTGTCCAGCGAACCCAGGGCTGCTCGCGCGTGGCCGGGTTGCTCTGGTAACGGCCCTGGGGCCGCGCGGTGATGGTGAGAGCGGTAGACATGGCTTACTTGCGGCCTTCCTGCCCGTTGCGCTTGGAGGCCCAGGCCTGCAGGCCGTTGATGCCGAGCAGCAGGGTGAACGAGAACACCAGCATCACGGCGGCGATGGCGGTGGCGCCCACGTAGTCGTACTGTTCCAGCTTGGAGATGATCATCAGCGGCGTGATCTCGCTGACCAGGGGCAGATTGCCAGCGATGAAGATCACCGAGCCGTACTCGCCGACGGCACGGGCGAAGGCGAGGGCAAAGCCGGTCAAGAGCGCCGGGGTCAGCGTGGGCAGAACGACGAGGCGGAAGGTCTGCCAGCGGTGCGCGCCCAGCGAGGCGGCGGCTTCTTCGAGTTCGGTCTCCATGTCTTCGAGCACCGGCTGGACCGTGCGCACGATGAAGGGCAGGCCGATGAAGATCAGGGCCACGAGGATGCCCAGCGGCGTGAATGCCACCTTGATGCCGAGCGGCTCCAGCCACTGACCCATCCAGCCGTTCTTCGCGTACAGCGCGGTCAGCGCAATGCCGGCCACGGCGGTGGGCAGGGCGAAGGGCAGGTCGATCAGCGCGTCCACCAGCTTCTTGCCCGGGAACTCGTAGCGCACCAGGCTCCAGGCCAGGATCAGGCCGAAGATCAGGTTGATGAAGGCAGCCAGCAGCGAGGCACCAAAGCTGAGCTTGTAGGACGCCAGTACCCGCGGCGCGGTGGCGGCGGCCCAGAAGGCGTCGAAGCCATGGCCGGCCGACTTGATGAAGACCGCCGACAGCGGGATCAGCACCAAGAGCGACAGGTAGAACAGCGTGAAGCCCATGGTCGGGCCGAAGCCCGGCAGCACGCGGCGGCGCTTGCGCTTCGGGGCGGATGGCGCCAGCGGCGCTGTGAGCACGGCGGTGTTCATGTCAGCGCTTGATGCCTGCCACGATCTGGTCGTACAGCCCGCCATCGGCGAAGTGCTGCTTGCTCACCTTGGCCCAGCCGCCGAGCAACTGGTCCACGCTGAACAGCTTGATGTCGGCAAAGCGCCGGGCATGGCGCTTGAACACCACCGGGTCGCGCGGGCGGAAGTTGTTCTTGGCGATCAGCTCCTGGGCTTCCGGCGTGTAGAGGAAGTCGAGATAAGCCTTGGCGGCAGCCGTCGTGCCCTTCTTGGCGGCGACCTTGTCCACCAGGGCCACCGGCGCATCAGCCTCGATGGAGACCGATGGGTTGACCACATCGAACAGGCCCTTGCCGAATTCGTTCTCGATCAGTTCGGCCTCGGATTCAAAGGTCAGCAGCACGTCGCCGATGGCGCGTTGGGTGAAAGTGGTGGTGGCGCCGCGGCCGCCGCCGTCCAGCACCGGCACGTTGGCCAGGATCTTGGCCACCAGTTCGCGGGCCTGGGCTTCGCTACCGCCATGGGCGATCACGCTGCCCCAGGCAGCCAGGTAGCTGTAGCGGCCATTGCCCGAGGTCTTGGGGTTGGGAATGATGACGCTGGTGCCCGGCTTGGCCAGGTCGGTCCAGTCCTTGATGCTCTTGGGATTGCCCTTGCGCACCAGGAACAGGATGGTGGAGCTGTAGGGCGCCGCGCCGTTCGGGAAGCGCTTGCGCCAGTCGGCCGGGGTCAGGCCCTTCTCGGCCAGGGCGTCGATGTCGGTGGCCTGGTTCATGGTCACCACATCGGCTTCCAGGCCGCCGATCACGGCGCCGATCTGTTTGCTGGAGCCGCCGTGCGACTGGTTGATCGCGAGCTGCTGGCCGGTCTTGGCCTTCCAGGCGGCGGCAAAGGCCGGATTGACCTGCTTGTAGAGCTCGCGGCTGACGTCGTAGGAGGCGTTCAGCAGTGTCGCTTCGGCGTTCTGGGCCGAGGCAGCGCTGAAGGTGCCGGAGGCCAGCAGGCCGGCGAGGGCAAGAATCGAGGTGCGAAGCATGGTGGGCAGGCGTGGGCTTGAGAAGGCCCGCATCCTGCCCGCCGTTGCTTATTCAGCGAACGACAGTTTTTGTATTTGCTTATCCGGAATAAGCAAATGCTCCAGCGTGGAATGGGCGGCGATCAGGCGGCCTTGGCCGCGCGGCGCAGGGCCACGGCATCAGGCATTTCTCGCAGGCCACGCTGGCGGTCTCGCACATCGAGCGTGAACACCTTGACCGAGTCGGCCAGGATCTGCGCCCGCTCGCGGCTGGCGCCGGCCGAGGCCGCCAGCTGCTCCACCATGGCGGCATTCTGCTGGGTCAGGCTGTCGAGCTGGGCCACGGCCTCGTTGACCTGCGTGATGCCCGTGAGTTGCTCGCGCGAGGCGCCGCTGATGCCGTTGATCAGCTGCGAGACCTCGCCCACATGGCCCACCGTGCGGGCAATGATGTCGGCCACCTGGCCGGACTGACGCACGCCGGCGGCGATGGTGGCGTCGGAGTTCTCGACCAGCGCGCGGATCTCCTTGGCGGCCGTCGTGGTGCGCTGGGCCAGGGCCCGCACCTCGGCGGCCACGACAGCAAAGCCCCGGCCCGATTCGCCGGCACGCGCGGCCTCGACCGCTGCGTTCAGCGCGAGGATATTGGTCTGGAAGGAGATGCTGTCGATCACGCCGGTGATCTCGCCGATGCGGCGCGAGGCGTCGCGGATGGTCTGCATGGTGTCGCTCATCTCGCGCACCGCCTGGGCGCCGCGCTCGGTTTCGCTGGCGGTCTGGGTGGCCAGGCGGGCGGCCTGCTCGGCACCCTCGGCGTTGTTGCGCACGGTGCCGGTGATCTGTTCCATCGAGGCAGCTGTCTGCTGCAGGCTGCTGGCCTGCGATTCGGTGCGGCCCGACATCTCCACATTGCCTGTGGCGATCTCGTTGATCGAGAGATCGATCTGCTGCACCTCGCGCCGGGCATCGCCGACGATGGACTGCAGGTTGACGTTGAGCTGGTTCAGTGCGATCTCGAGCGAGCCTATGGCGTCGCTGCGGTGCGAGTGGAGACTCTGCGTCAGGTCGCCGGCCGCCATGCGGTTGGCAAACACCACCAGCGGCTCCAGCGGGCCCATCACCAGCCGGGCCAGCAACTGGTGGGCCGCGAGGGCCAGCACCAGCACCACGGCCCAGCCCCACCATTGCGAGCCGACACCGCTGCCGAGGCCATAGGCGCCCAGGGCCACGGCCAGCGGCAGCAGGGCCAGTCGGTTGCGGGAGAGGGCGACAGCGACGCGTTGCAGCTGGCCGCGCCAGCCGTTCTGTACCAGCGCACCATGCTGCAGATGCTGGCTCAGCGGCTGCTTGGACTGCTCCTGGCCGCGCAGCTGGCGG
Organism: Pelomonas sp. V22; assembly: GCF_030014915.1. GTDB lineage: Bacteria > Pseudomonadota > Gammaproteobacteria > Burkholderiales > Burkholderiaceae_C > JAUASW01. Next base: position 346,915 of record NZ_JAGIXS010000002.1, on the reverse strand, counting down.
TACAGCGCCTGGGCGCCGTCCACCTCATCGCGGCTGGGCTTGGTGCGCACCGACATGTAGCCCACCGGCCGGCCGTCTTCCAGCAGTGGCGTGACATTGGCCTTGACCCAGTAATGCCCGCCGTCCTTGCGGCGGTTCACCACGATGCCGGTCCAGGGCTGGCCGGCGGCCACCGTGTCCCAGAGGTCGCGGAAGGCTTCCTCAGGCATGTCGGGGTGGCGTATCAGGTTGTGGGGCTGGCCGAGCAGTTCCTCGCGGTTGAAGCCGCTCACGTCGACGAAGGCGCTGTTGCAATGGAGGATGCGGCCCTTCAGGTCGGTGGTCGAGACGAGGGTCATGCCCTCGGGGAACTGGTGCTCGATGCCGGTGGTATTGCCGTTGTGTCGCATGGTGTGGGTGGTCCTTCCTGTTGATGGCCGATGCTGACGCTCTGGTTCTTGTTGAGTTTTACGGCCAGTTCAGAGTCTGGGCAAGGTGTTGTACTGGGTGCTTGACGCCAATCAAATTGAAGACCGCTCGTGCGTTGCTCCATTACCATCGCCCGCCATGCGTCACACATTGACCGGCCCACAGGTACGCGACCTCATCGTTGGCCTGCTGAAGGACAGCAGCCTGTGGCAGCTCCCTTTTCCGGATGCTGCGCGGCAGTTGCTGAACGTCGCGGTTCAGCATGCGGGTCTCAGCGTCGCTTCGCTGTGGCTGCGCGAGTTGGGTGGGTCTACCAACCTGCGCTGTGTGGCCGCTGTGGATGCCGATCAGCCCGGCCCGTCGCTCGATGGCCTGCTCATCCAGGGCAACAGTTGCCCCGCCTACATTGCGGCCCTGAGCCAGCACCGCGTGCTGCCGGTCAACGATGTGAGACAGCATCCGGACTGCCTGGAGTTGTTGGAGAGCTATTTCGAGCCGCAGGGCATCGCCTCCCTGCTGGACGCCACGCTGCGGCACAAGGGCGAGCTGGCCGGCGTGCTGTGCCTGGAGCAGCGCGGCCAGCGGCGTGAATGGACCGAGACCGAGATCGGCTTTGCCGCCGACCTCGTTGACCTGATAGGCCAGCTCTGGCTGTTCAGCGAGCTGCGGCGGCGCGGCGAGCTGCAGGCCCTGCTGCTCAGCATCGCGCCCGAGCTGGGGCGTGACCATTCGGTGGAGCAACTGGCGCGGCTGGCGCTCTCCAAGCTGCTGCTGTTTTACCCGGGCATGCGGGCGGCTTTCTTCACCTACGACGCGGCGGCGCAATGCGTGGACCTTGTGGCCTATGACGGCGAAGGCCTGGAGCAGGTCTTCACGCCCGAGCGGCGACGGCTGCCGGTGGCCGGCACGGTCTCGGGCGCGGCGATCGCCGCGGGTCACATCGTGCAGATCGCCAACTTCGAGCAATCGAATCAGGCTCGGTCAGCCACCGGCAAGGTGGCCGCCGGACGAGGCGTGCGCTGTGCCGTGGGCATACCACTGATCCACGACGGCCAGGCCATAGGCACGGTCACGCTGTGGCTGCGCGACCGCAATGCGCTGCGCGACGAAGACCTGGAAGCTTTCGAGCTGATCGCCACCACCTTCTCGGTGGCCCTGGCCAATGCCCATCATGTGAGCGAGCTGCGGCACCGCACGCTGCACGACGCGCTGACCGGCCTTCCCAATCGCCACAAGCTGCTGCTGGATCTGCAGGATCTGATGGACCAGCGCAAGGGGGCTGCACCCGAGCAGGCTCAGATCGTGGGGCTGATGCTGCTGAAGCTGCGCCAGCTGGAACAGGTCCATCATGCGCTGGGCCGCGCCAATGGCGACCGGCTGGTGCAATTGCTTGCAGACAAGGCCGCTGCAGGGGCGGCAGCCCTGGGCTGCCAGACCTACCGCTTGAGTGAGGACGAGCTGGCCATCGTCAACCCCGGTCATCTGGCACCAGGCACGGTGCGCCAGGCCTCCGAGCGCATGCAGGATGCGTTGCAGGAGCCGGTGGAGTTGGGAGGGCTGACGCTGATCATGCGCACCCGTGCGGGATTCGCTCAATATCCAGACCATGCCCAAAGTGCTGGCGAACTGCTTCGATGTGCCGACCTCGCCTTGCAGAAGGCCGTCGAGACCCAGGTCAGGAGCGCTCTGTACAGCCCCGAGATGCAGGGCGCCGGCCCCAAGTCCATGGAGCTGCTGGCCGACCTGAGCAGGGCGCTGGAAGGCGAGGAACTGCAGCTGTGGCTGCAACCCAAGCTGAACCTGGCCACCGGCCGGCTCAGCGGCTGCGAGGCGCTGCTGCGCTGGCCCCATCCACTCCATGGCTGGATCTCGCCGGAGCGCATCGTCCAGGTGGCCGAGAACGGTGACCTGATCGGCCGGTTGACGCTGTGGGTGGCGCGCCGAGCCATTGGCAAGCTGGCGCATTTTTCCAAGGCCGGCCTCGACATCAGCATCAGCATCAATGTGTCCACGCACAACCTGATGGACATGCAGTTCCCCGACAAGCTGCAGCACCTGCTCACCGCGCATGGCGTGGGTGCGCAACAGCTGCGCCTCGAGATCACCGAAACGGCGCTGATGAGCGACCCCGGCCGGGCCGGCGAGGTGGTGGAGCGCTTGGCCGCGCTGGGCCTCGCTGTTGAGGTGGACGACTTCGGCACCGGCTATTCATCGATGGCCTATCTGCGCCGCCTGCCGCTGGCGGCGATCAAGATCGACCGCACCTTCGTGGCCGAGATGGTGTCCAGCGAGGAAGACCGCCTGATCACGCAGGCCATGATCCGCCTCGCTCATGGCCTGCGGCTCTCGGTGGTGGCCGAGGGTATAGAAGACGAGGCCACGGCCGCGCTGCTGCACGAGGCTGGCTGCGACGAAGGCCAGGGCTGGCTCTATGGCAAGGCCATGCCGCTGCCGCAGTTCCTGGCCTGGGCGGCGGCGCGCCGGCTTCTTCAGTAGTGCGGCGGTAGTTCGTCGCGCAGGCTGCGTGCGGCGCCCGGGCCGGCCTCGGGCTGCTGCTGGCGCAGCTGCAGGATCTCGCGCACCAGCAGCTCGATCTGCTGCTGCTGGCGGGCCACGGTGGCGTTCAGGTGGTCGAGCAGGTCTTCCGTATAGCTGGCCTTGATCTCCAGCTCGGTGATGCGCTCTTCGAGGCGTGCGGTATCCATGGCGCTATTGGACCTCATCAGCCGCGCCGGGCCGGGCGGTAGCTCCATCGCGGCATCCACAGCAGCACGGCCACGGTGCCGATGGCCGTGAGGCCGGTCAGCCAGACCGAGATCGAGTCCCAGCTGAAGAAGCCCGGATGGATGCGCCACAGCGCCCCGAGGCCCAGCGCATTGGAGGAGCCGACCAGCAGCGCCGCGCTGTAGTCGTGGAAGCGCCGCGCGCGGTTGGCACCGTCGGCCCAGCTGGGGTCGGTGTTGTAGCTGGGCAGTTCGAGGTGGGCCTCACCCAACCGCTCCAGCGCGGCCAGGAAGTTGCGCAGGTTGGTCAGCGCCAGCTCGGTCTTGTAGTTCAGGAACACGAGGCACAGCGAGGCGACTGGGAAGCCCATGATCAGCCATTCGATGGGCACGCGCGGGCCGCCCGTCTCAGGCCGGAAGGCCACCAGCGCGGCCAAGAGGCCCAGCACCAGGGTGGTGTAGAGCGCCAGCAGCTGTTGGCGCTGGGCGATGCGCACGTTCAGCTCGTTGGCTGCAGCGATGTAGCGGTAGTTGGCGTCGACCTTGGATGTCATGGAATCAATCCCGGGGGCGTGCGTTGAGCCGGTTCTCGAGCGCATAGGCGATGCGAGAGAGCCCGAAGCAGAGGATGAAGTAGCTGAGCGCCAGCGTGCCGAAGATCTCGGCCGGCTTGACCAGCACTTGCGCATTGATCTGGTTGGCGATGTAGCTGAGCTCCGAGAGGCCAATGATGGTGCCCAGCGAGGTCTGCTTGATCGTCGAGACGAACTGGTTCACGAGGGAGGGCAGCATGTGGCGCAGCGCCTGTGGCAAGAGCACCAGGCGCATGGCCTGCGCATAGCTGAGGCCGAGCGAGCGGGCGGCCTGCATCTGCCCGCCCGGCAGGGCCTGCAAGCCGGCGCGCACGATCTCGGCGAGATACGCGGCATCGAACAGCACCAGGGCCGCCAGCATGGTGTTGAACTGGTTGGTCTTGGTGCCGGTGATCACCGGCAGGAAAAAGTAGGCCCAGAACACCACCATCAGGAGCGGCGTGCCGCGCACGACGAACACGAGGCCCGAAACCGGCAAGCGCACCCAGGGCAGGGGGCTCACGCGGCCGAGGCCGAGCAGGATGCCCAGCGGCAGTGCGAGCAGCAGGCCGAGGCTGGCCAGCACCAGGGTGAGCGCGAGGCCGCCCAGCGGCCCGTTCGGATACTGGCCCACGAGGAAGTAGAGCCAGTAGGTGTCGATCAACTCCATCATTATGTGAGCACCCTTGACGCTTCGCGTCGTCCCGCCAGGCGGGAGCATGAGCCCTTGGGGCGGCCCTGCGGGCTCATCGCGCCACCCTTACCGGATAGCGCTGCTGGAAGCCCCAGGCCAAGGCGGTGATGAAGAGGCTGATGGCCAGGTAGGCCACAGTCACGATGGCAAAGGTCTCGAAGCCGCGGAAGCTGGCGGTCTCGACGCGCTGGGCCTGGTACATCAATTCAGCCGCACCGATGACGGTGGCAATGCTGGTGTTCTTCCAGAGGTTCAAGGTCTGCGAGATCAACGGCGGCACCGTGATGCGCAGGGCCTGGGGCAGCACCACGAAGCGCATGCCGCCGAGGAAGGACAGGCCCAGCGCCCGCGCGGCCTGCAACTGCCCGGCCGGCACGGCGCGCAGGCCGGAGCGGATGTCCTCGGCCATGTAGGCGGCGGTGTAGAGCGTCAGTGCGATCAGGGCGGCCACGGCCTCGATGTTGCCGGCATAGAGCCAGGCCTTGAGGCCATCGGGCAGGATCTCGGGCGCGCCGAAGTACCAGAACAGCATGTGGACCAGCAGCGGGATGTTGCGTATCGCCTCGACGAAGCCGAAGCCCGCGGCGCGCGCCGCTTTCGACGGCGCCAGCCTCAACAGCGCCACGGACACGGCCAGCGGCAGTGCGAACACCAGGGTCAGGCCGGTCAGCTGCAGCGAGAACAGAAAGCCGGCGCGCAGCCATTCCAGGTATTCACCTTGGAGCAGGGCGCTGAAATCGAGATGGGGCATGGGGCGCAACGATAAGCCAGAACGCGAACGCCGCCTGAAACGACAAGACGCCCCACGAACGGGGCGCCTTGCGTTTGCATTGGTTGGTTTCCTGGTTCGCGTCTCTCGATATCAGCCCTCCACCTTGTCCGAATCGATCTTGAAGGTCCGGCGCGGGAACTTCAGCTTGCTTTCCGGGCCGTACCACTTGTTGAACAGCTTCTCGGCCTCGCCGCTCTTCTCCAGCTCGCGCAGCAGGCCGTCGACCTGGGCCTTGAGCTTGGCCTCGCCCTTCTTGATGCCGATGGCCAGCGGCTCGACGCTCAGGTTCTGGTCGAGGATCTGGTACTGCGGCTGCAAGGGGCCGAGCTTGGCGAACTGGTCCAGCAGCGAGACCTCGTCGTTCACGAGGGCGAGGCCCTTGCCCTGCTGCAGCGCCTGGAAGGCCTGCGGGCCGGTCTCGAAGGTCACCACGTCCACCTGGGGCACGGCCTTGCGGATGTTGGGCTCCTGGGTGCCCCCCTTGACCGTCACCACCTTCTTGCCGGCCAGCTGGGGCACGGCGGTGATGCCGCTCGTCTTCTTGACCATCACCTTCTGGCCGGTGACGAAGGTGGTGAGCGAGAAGTCGATCACCGCCTCGCGCTCCTTGGTGTGCGTGAGGGACGCCGCCAGCAGGTCCACATGGCCTTGCTGCAGCTCGGGGATGCGCGCGGCCACGGCCAGCTGCTTCAGCTTCAGCTTCACGCCCAGCTTGGCGGCCAGCGCCTTGGCCAGGTCAACCTCGTAGCCGACGAACTCGCGCGTCTTGGCATCGATGAAGCTGTTGGGCTCGTCGGTGCCCAGCACGCCGACGACCAGCTCGCCTTTTTTCTTCACATCGTCGAGCTGGTCGGCGTGGGCGCTTTGCAGGCCGAATAGCGTGGCGGAGAGGGCGATCACGGCGCTGGCGGTGGCGCTACGTCGGGTCAGGCTCATGAGGTTCCTTGTGAGAGTCGATGGCCCGAAGCTTAACCAAGCGCGCGGCGCGAGCGAACCTCGCGCGGCGAGGAACGAACATCAGTTCGCGAGCAAGGCCTGTGCTAGGGCCTGGTACAGCGGGATGCCCACCAGCAGGTTGAAGGGGAAGGTGATCCCCAGCGACAGCCCGATGTACAGAGCCGGCCGCGCCTCCGGCACCGCATGGCGCAAGACGGCCGGCACGGCGATGTAGGAGGCGCTGGCCGCCAGCACGGCGAGCAGTGTGGCGTCCGGCACCGTCAGCTGCAGCAGCGAAGCGAGCAGAAGGGCCAGAGCGGCATGCACCAGCGGTGCCGCCAGGGCATAGGCAAACATGCGGCGCGGCATTTCGCGCAGGCCGGGCAATTGGCGCGCGGTCAGCAGGCCCATGTCCAGCAGGAAGAAGGCGAGCAAGCCCTTGAACAGATCGCCGGTGAAGGGCTTCATCGCAGCGGCCCCGGGCGCACCGGTCAGCAGGCCCACGGCCAGGGCGCCCAGCAACAGCACGGTGCCGCCATCGGTCAGCGCCTCGCGCAAATGTGGGCCCAGCGTGCTGAAGCCGGCGGGGCGTGAGAGCACCGCTGCCGAGCCTGCCGGCAGCACCGCGCCGGCACTGCGCACGCCGTTGGCCATGACGATGCCGAGTATCAGCGCGGGCGATTCCATCAGGGCCATGGCCGCCGCCATGTGGCCGCCGGCCGGCGTGCCCTGCGACTCCAGCACATGGGTCGCGGTCACGAAGGTCACGGCGCTGACGCTGCCATAGGTCGCGGCCACGCCCACGGCGTCCATCGGCGGCAGCACGCGCTTGAGCCATTGCCAGTCCAGCAGCGGAACGGCCACGGCCAGCAGCACGGCGGCGCCGAGTGCGGTCGCCACGCCCGAGGTGAGGCCCGAGGCCGCCAGCGCGAAGCCGCCTTTCAGGCCCAGGGCCATCAGCAGATAGAGCGAAAGAAAGCGCGAAAGCGCTGGCGGAATCTCGAGGTTGGATTTGATCAGTCCGGCCCCCAGGCCGAGGACGAAGAAGAGCAGGGCAGGGTCGAGGAGCGGATTCATGCCCTGAATGCTAGGGAAAGTGGACAATCAGGAAAAATCAATAGTTCTGATGCCATCCATCGAGCAAACATGATTCGAGCCACGTTTCGCCAACTGCAGCTGTTGACAGCCCTCGCCGAGACCGGCTCGGTCACGGCCGCCGCGCGCGCCTGCCATGTGACCCAGCCCAGCGTCTCGATGCAGTTGCGGGAACTGAGCGAGGCCGTGGGCCTGCCGCTCTACGAACAAGTCGGCAAGCGCGTGTTCCTGACCGACGCCGGGCGCCTGGTGGTCGAGAGCAGCCGGCTGATGTTTGCCGAGTGGGAGGCGCTGGAGCAGCGCATTGCCGAGCATCGGGGGCTCAGCCATGGCCGGCTGCGGCTCTCGGTGGCCAGCACGGCCAAGTACTTCATCCCGCGCATGCTGGGCCGCTTCTGCGAAACGCATCCGCAGCTGGACATTTCGTTGCAGGTGCTCAACCGCGACGGCGTGGTGAACCGGATGCGCGGCAATGAGGACGATCTCTACATCCTGTCGGCGCCGCCAAGCGAGCTGGCCCATGAGCGCCTGCATGTGCTGGCCAACCCGCTGGTGGTGATCGCTTCGCTGCAGCATCCGCTCGCAGCGCGCCGTCGCATCGCTCCGGCGCGCCTGCAGAGCGAGGCCTTCATCCTGCGCGAGCTCGGTTCCGGCACGCGCATGGCCGGTGACCAGCATTTCGCGCGGCTGGGCTTGAGCCCGCGCGTGCGGCTGGAGTTGGGCAGCAACGAGGCGGTCAAGCAGTCGGTGGCCGGTGGCCTCGGGCTCGGCCTGATCTCGCGCCACGCGCTGGTGGAGCAGCCGGCGCAGGAGGGCCTCGCCATCCTGCCGGTGCAGCAGTTCCCGGTGCCTTCGGCCTGGTCCGTGCTGTGGCTCAAGGGCCGGCGGCTGTCACCGCTGGCCCAGGCCTTCGTGGAGCATCTGCAGGAGCTGGCAGGCAGCTGGGAGACGCATTCCTGAGGCCTCGCCAGCATGTTTGGCGCATAAGCATGCGCGCCAATCTGCGTTCTTCGGCGCGAGCTGCATGTCTAGAGTGGGTGGCAGTTCGCATTCCAGAGAAGAAGCTCACCATGCCCCGTGTCCTCACCCTTCCCGATTCGCAGCACCAGGTGCTGTCGATACGCGCCAAGGCCCTCGTGTTCAACGATCCTGGCTCGCAGGCCCTGCTGGCGCAAGCCGAGCGCGTGGCGGCCAGCGATGCCACCGTGCTGATCATTGGCGAGACCGGCACCGGCAAGGAGCTGATCGCCCGCCATGTGCACCAGCAGAGCGGCCGCAGCGGCCCCTTCGTGGCGGTGAACTGCGGCGCTTTCAGCGAGACCCTGGTGGTGGCCGAGCTGTTCGGCCACGAGGCCGGCGCCTACACCGGCGCCAGCGGCTCGCGGGCCGGCTGGTTCGAGGCGGCGCAGCACGGCACGCTGTTCCTGGACGAGGTGGGCGACCTGCCGCTCTCGCTGCAGGTCAAGCTCTTGCGCGTGCTGCAAGAACGCCAGGTCGTGCGCCTGGGCTCACGCCGCCCGATCGACGTGGATGTGCGACTGATAGCTGCCACCAACGTGAAGCTGGAAGAGGCCGTGGCCGCCGGGCATTTCCGCGCCGACCTATATTACCGGCTCAACGTGGCCGCCTTGCAGCTCGCGCCACTGGCGCAAAGGCCGGGCGACATCATTGCGCTGGCCGAGCACTTCATCGCCGTCTACAGCCGGCGACTGGAGCTGCAGGACGTGCGCCTCGGCGTCGATGCCCGCGCGGCCCTGCTGGCCTATTCCTGGCCGGGCAATATCCGCGAGCTGGAGAACGTCATCCACTACGCCCTGATCGTCAACCGCGACGGCGTGCTGGCCGCGCGCGACCTCAAGCTCAGCGCGGCCACAGCGCCGCTGCGTGCGCGTCAGGTGCTGAACGATGCCGAGCCCGAGCCGGAGCCCGAGCCCGCGGTGGCGGACGATGCGCTGAGCCGCCTTGAGGCGCTGTTTACCGAACTTTACGAGGCCAACCCGCCCCAGCTGTTTGACAGCATCGAGCGAGTGCTCATACAAAGCGCCTTCGCGCATTGCCAGCGCAACCAGGTGCACACGGCCGAGCTGCTCGGCATCACCCGCAATGTCTTGCGCACGCAGCTGCAGCGCCTGGGCCTGCTGCTACGCCGCCGGGCGAGCTTCGCACCGTCCATTGCCTCACTTCCACGCGACAGGAGTTTCGATGAATCGTTTGACCGCCCAAGACTTCCAGCCTGAGGTGCTGAAGCTGTTCGACCAGTTCGTGCATGGCGACATCAGCCGCCGCGCCTTCATCGACCGTGCCGCCGGCATCGCCGGCAGCACCGCCGCCGCCACGGCCCTGCTCACGAGCTTGACGCCGCAGTTCGCACAGGCGCAGCAGGTCAAGCCGGATGACGCCCGCATCGTCACCCGCAAGCAGAGCTTCGAATCGCCGCAGGGCACGGGCCAGGTCACGGGCTACCTGGCCAAGCCGGCCAAGGCGGTCAACGGGAATGGCAAGCTGCCTGTGGTGCTGGTGGTGCACGAGAACCGCGGCCTCAATCCGCACATCGAGGACATTGCCCGCCGCCTGGCGCTCGATGGCTTCCTGGCCTTCGCACCTGACGCGCTGGCGCCGCTGGGTGGCTATCCGGGTGATGAGGACAAGGCCCGCGAGCTGTTCGGCAAGCTGGACCAGGGCAAGACCCGCCTCGACTTCATTGCCGCCGTGCGCGCCTTGCAGGCCCTGCCCGAAGGCAATGGCAAGGTTGGCGTGGTCGGCTTCTGCTACGGCGGCGGCGTGGCCAACTACCTGGCCACCCAGGTGAGCGACCTGGCGGCGGCCGTGCCTTTCTATGGTGGCCAGCCCCAGGCTGCCGATGCAGCCAGGATCAAGGCGCCGCTCTTGATCCATTACGCCGGCACCGATGAGCGCATCAACGCCGGCTGGCCCAAGTACGAGGAAGCGCTGAAGGCGGCCGGCGTCAGCTATGAGGCGTTCACCTACGCCGGCACCCAGCATGGCTTCAATAACGACACGACGCCGCGCTTCGACGCTGCCGCCGCCAAGCTGGCCTGGGATCGCACGATTGCCCACTTCAGGAAGCATCTCGCCTGATTGAGGAGGCGCCTGAGGCCGTACAGTCGGGGTCCTTCGCACCCCGACTGCCCCTGGCACGATGCTGATCGATCAACTCAAGGCCGAGAACCAGGCGCTCAAGCGCCAGCTCGACGCGCTCTTGCAAGCGGCGCGGGCCAATGAAGAGAAGATGCGCCGCTTTGACCAGCTGGAAAACCAGCTGATCGGCGCGGGCTCCCTGCTGGAGCTGCTGCGCCTGCTGCTGGGCGAGTACCGCGCGGCCTTCGGTGTGGAGCAGATCGGCCTGGCCCTGGTCGATGGCGAGGGCGAGACCCGCCGCCTGCTGGAGCAAGAGCAGCCGTCCGATCCCTTGCTGAAGTCCGGCCTGCGCCTGCTGGATGCGGCCGCGCCGCTGCAGGCCCTGCATGCCTTGCCCTGGAAGCCCTGGCTCGGCCGCTTCGACCCGGCCCGCCATGCCGAACTCTTCGGTGCCATGCCGGTGGGCCTGCTGCGCTCGGTGGCCTTGCTGCCCCTGAGCCGCCATGGCCAGCTGATCGGCAGCCTGCATTTCGGCAGCACCGACCCGGCGCGCTACGAGGCGGGCACCGGTACACAGTTCCTGGAGCGGCTCAGCGCCATCGTCTCGGTCTGCCTGGAGAGCGCGCTGAACCAGGAGCGCGTCAAGCGCGCGGGCCTTACCGACGCGCTGACCGGCGTGCACAACCGCCGCTACTTCGAGCACCGCCAGCTGATCGAGATCAGCCTCAGCATCCGCTACCGCCAGCCCCTGGCCTGTATGTTCCTGGACATCGACCACTTCAAGCGCATCAACGACGGCCATGGCCATGGTGCCGGCGACGCCGTGCTGCGCCAGGTCGGGCAGCTGATCCAGGGGCAGCTGCGCATGGGCGACACCATCGCACGCTGGGGCGGCGAGGAATTCGTCGTGCTGCTGCCGCGCACCAATGGCGCCCAGGCCGTCGAGATCGCCGAGCGCATCCGCGAGGCCATCGCGAGGCAGGGCCTGCCGCTGCCGGGTGGTGGCGAGCTGCCGGTCACCACCTCGATCGGCGTGGCCATGCTGCGCCTGGATCCGGCCGTGCGCGAGCCGCGCGCCATTGCCGAGGCCCTGATCAAGAACGCCGACCAGGCGCTTTATGCGGCCAAGGAGGGCGGGCGCAATCGCGTGGTGTCCAGCCCGGAGGCCGGCTCTTTCGAGAACGGTGGCGCCTGATCGGCGAGACGTGGTCGTCCTGAGGATAGACTGGCCTTCACTCGAATGGTTAGAACACTCATGCGCCGATTCAACGTCACTGCGTTCACTGCATTGGTAGGCCTCTTGTGCGCTCCTGTGTTTGCCCAACAGCCTGCTGCCAACCCGGTGCTGGCCGAGCTCAAGGCCCAGGACCAGGCGGCGCGGTCCGGTGCGATCAAGGACATCGACTGGAAGAAAATCTCCGCCGAGGACGCGGCGCGGCGAGTCAAGGTGCTGGACCTGATCAAGCAGGGTGGCGTCCGGAGCGCAGAGGACTACTGCAATGCGGCGCTGATCTTCCAGCATGGCGAGACCGTCGACGAGATCCGCCTGGCCTACTCGCTGGCGACCACCTCCCGCGCCCTGGACCCGGCTGACAAGCGCTGCCGCTGGCTGAGCGCTGCGGCCTGGGACCGCTTGCTGATGCGGCTGAACAAGCCGCAGTGGTACGGCACCCAGTTCACCAAATCGTCGACGGGCCCCTGGGAGCTCTACCTCGTGGACGAGACGGCCGTCAGCGACGCCGAACGCGCTGAGCTCGGTGTTCCGCCGCTGGCTGAAGCCAGAGCCCGTGCGGCGAAGATTCAATAGCGACCTGACCGGCCGGCCGCACCCAATCTTCTTCCCCCTCAAGACTCGGGACACCGTGATCAGCCTCGACACCCGGCTTACGACGGCCGCTGCCTTCAAGGCGCTCTACGACACCACCGGCTGGGGGCCGCCCGAGCGCGATACCGACTACTACGCCCGAGCGCTGGCGGGATCATGGTTCAGCGTCAGTGCCTACGCAGGCGATGAGCTGGTCGGCTTTGCGCGTGTGATCTCCGATGGGCATTTGCATGCCTTCATCACCGAGATGATCGTGGCGCCGGCGTTTCAGGCCCAATGCCTGGGATCGCAGCTTCTCGACGCAGCCTTGGCCGCCTGCCACGCCGCCAGCATCACCGACGTGCAGCTGTTCTGCGCTCGGGGCAAGCAGGGCTTCTACGAGAAACACGGGTTCCTGCCGCGCCCGCAAGATGGGCCGGGCATGCAGCTGGTGACGGGGGTCTAGTGCCGGTCCCGGCGCTGGTCGGCCCTTCGCTGCCGATTCGCTTGATGGCGGGTTTGCTCGCGCTGCTGATGGTGCTTGCCTTGGCCTGGCTCTTGCGCGGTGTCCGTCCGCAGGCGATGGAGGCCCAGGTGCGGCGGGTCGTCGTACTGACGCTGCAGCCGATGCGGCAGAGGCCGCGGCAAGGCGAGCTCCCTATCGCCCAGCAGCGAAGATCAGCGCCGGTGCAGCCTGCCGGGCAGGAGCAGCCTCCCGGTGCCTACTTGGATGTGCCGGCTCATCCAGCGCGACCTGCCGACGCGCCCACGGTCAGCGCAGCGGCGGGCCTGCCCGACGCAGCCGCCTCCGCGCCCGCCCGGTCGCTCGACCTGGGCGCCGGCACGGTCCGGTCGGCCATGTCACTAAGCACCGGTGCGGTCCAGCGCTTGGCCAATGCCAGCAGCCAGGCCCTGCACAGCCCCAGGATGTCTGAGAGCGAGCGGCTCCGCGCCTCGGTGGCGGACGCTGGCGTGCCAGGCTGCCTGCGGGCCGATGCCCTCAAACATGACCCGCCCGCCATCGGCCGCATCGGGGTGCAGGGCATACTCGTCGCGCCCTTCATGGTCCATGCGGCACTGACGGGCAAATGCAAGACCTGAGCCTGAACAGCAGCCTGCCATGCCCCTGAGCTTCTCCAACCCACCCACGGTCCACGCCCCGCTGGGCCTTTACAGCCATGCTGTCACGGTGCCGGCTGGCGCCGAGCTGATCTACCTCTCGGGCCAACTGGGCGTGCGACCCGATGGCTCGACGCCGGACAACATCGCCGAGCAGGCCGACCAGGTCTTCGCCAACATCCTGGCCTTGCTGAAGGCCCACGGGCTGGCGCCCGAGCACATCGTCAAGCTGACCACCTTCATGGTGGCCGGCCAGGATGGCGACGCGGTGCGCGCCGCGCGCCTCAAGCACCTGGGTGCGCACCGGCCAGCGTCGACGGCAATCTTCGTGTCGCAGCTGGTCGATCCGGCCTGGTTCGTCGAGGTAGACGCGGTGGCGGCGAGACTGCCGGATGGTGCCTGAGTCATGGGTTCGATCACTGCACGCGAGCTGCCAGCTGAAGCGCTGCTGAATAAATACCGCGAGCAGGGCGCCTACACCGATTGCTATGCCACCGAGATGGCGCTGCCCATCTCACACGCAGACTTCGTCGAGGCTTTCTACACCACGCCCTTGTTCAAGCTGGAGCGCTTGATCCTGGCGCTCTTGCTGGGCCGGCCGGCGAGCGATGCGCAGGCCCGCGAGTTGGCCAAGGGGCGGCTGGACAGGTTCGCTGCCTGGACGGTCGAAGGGCGCGCTGAGAACCAGCTGCTGCTCTGCGATTTTCAGAGCCGCACCCGCTCCTGGTTGATGGTCGAGGCGGCGGCCGATGGCCGCTCCACGCGCCTGTTTTTCGGCTCGGCCGTCGTGCCCAAACTGGACCGCCGCAGTGGCGAGCGCCGCATGGGTGCGGCCTTTGTGGCGCTGCTGGGCTTTCACAAGCTTTACTCACGGCTGCTCTTGCGAGCAGCGGTGGCCAGGTTGGGCTGAGGTCGTTCAGCCCTTGGCGTACTTGACCGAGCAGCCATAGGGCTTGGTGTTGGCCGGATTGGGCTTGCGGCCCGCTGCCACCTCGGCCAGCGCCAGCTTCACATAGGGCTCGGCGCGGGCCAGGTCTTCAACCTTGTTGGTAGCGATGCTGTCGATGCCGCCCTTGTAGACCAGCTGGCCCTCGGCATTGACGATGTAGATGTGCGGCGTGGTCTGGGCGCCGTAGAGCTTGCCGAGCTGGCCCGTGGGGTCGAGCAGGGTGTTGGTCGGCGTCGCGCCGCGCTTGCCGTTCAGCTCGATGGCTTGTGCGCCTTCCACGTAGCCCTGTTCACCGGGCGCCGACGAGATCACCTGCAGCCAGACCACGCCCTTGCCGGTGGCGTCCTTCTGCAGCGCGGGGATGTTGCCGCTGCTGTAGTGCTTCTTCACGTAGGGGCAGTCGTGGTTGGTCCATTCCAGCACCACGGTCTTGCCCTTGAAGCTGGCGAGGTCCAGGGCCTTGCCGTCGGCCGTGCGGGCGCTGAAGGCAGGGGCGGCCTGGTCGAGTTGGGCTTGAGCTTGAGCGAGGCCGGCCGTGACCAGCAAGGCGGTGGCGAGCAGCAGATGGCGGCGGGTGTGCTTCATCGTCATCATCGGAATCTCCTGGATCAGGTGGTGGGTGAAGGGGAGGAAGAGGCAGGCGGCTTGGCCTCGCGCAGCGCGTCAAGCACGATGCCAGGCGTCAGCAGCTGGGGCAAGACCTGGGCCTCGGCCCCGGGCGCATAGAAGAGATAGAGCGGCACGCCGCTGCGGCCATGCTCGGCCAGCAGGGCGCTGATCTTGGGGTCCTGGTGGGTCCAGTCGCCCTTCAGATAGTTGATGCCCTGCTCGGCAAAGGCGGTGCGCACCTCGGTGGACGACAAGGCCACGCGCTCGTTCACCAGGCAGCTGATGCACCAGGCGGCCGTCAGATTGATGAACACCGGCTTGCCCTCGCCGCGCAGTGCGGCCAAGCGCTCGGGCGTGTAGGGCTCGAAGTGCTGCTTGGCTGCCGTCTCGCCGGCTTGTGCAGGCTGGGTCTGCAGGTTGCTGGCCAGCACAGCAGCCAGGGCCAGCGAGGCGAGGGCGGAGACCCCGCCCACCAGCTTCCAGCGCGGCGCGGCCGCCCGGCTGATGCCATGCAACCAGGCCGCCAGCGCGATCAGGGCCATGCCCGAGAGCGCCAGCAGCACGCCCTGCGGCCCCTGCTGCTGGGCCAGCACCCAGGTCAGCCAGATGGCCGCGCCATACATCGGGAAGGCAAGGCCCTGCTTCAGCACGTTCATCCAGGCGCCGGGCCGGGGCATCAGGCGCTGCAGGGCCGGCCACCAGCTGAGCAGCAGATAGGGCAGGGCGAGGCCGAGTCCGAGGCTCAGGAACACGGCGAGCAGCTCGGCCGCCGGCTGGGCCAACGCGAACGCGATGGCGGCGCCCATGAAAGGCGCGGTGCAGGGCGTGGCGACCACGGCCGCCAATACGCCGCTGAAGAAGCTGCCGGCGAGGCCGGCCTTGGAGGCAAGACCTGACCCCAGGCCGCCCAGGCCTGCGCCGATGTCGAGCAGGCCCGACAGCGACAGCCCGAGTCCGAACAGCAACCAGGCCACGCCCAGCACGAACAGCGGCGACTGGAACTGCAGGCCCCAGCCGATCTCGCCACCGGCCGCGCGCAAGGCCACGAGCACGCCGGCCAGCACAGCAAAGCTGGCCAGCACGCCGGCCGTGTAGGCCAGGCCATGCTGGCGCGCCTCGCGTGCTTCGCCGTGAGCCTGCTGCACCAGGCTGAAGGCCTTGATCGAGAGCACCGGGAACACGCAGGGCATCAGGTTCAGCACCAGGCCACCGAGCAAGGCCAGCAGAATCGCCGGCAGCAGGCCGAGGCCGGCCTCGCCGCTGGCGGAGCCCGCTGGTGGCGCGGCCGCGAGCACGCTGCTCAGCTGATAGCCGCGCCGCTCGGCGCCGTCGCCCAGCACCAGCAGGCCTTCAAGGCGCTCGCCGAGCTTGAGCGGCGTCTCGCCCGGCTTGACCAGCAAGCGCCATTGCGAACCCTCGCGCTGCAAGGCCTGCGCGCTGGCATGGCGCACCTGGCCCCAGGCACCGGCGAAGAACTGCGCCACCGGTTTCTGATCGGCCTCGACCGGCCAGCTGATGAGCAGGCCCTCGTTCGATTGCACGACCTGCACCGGCCAGGGCGCGGCCGCCGGCAAGGCCGCCTTGGCCTGCTCGATCAGTGGTGCGTCGGCCGAAGCCGCCGCTTCGGCGGCAACCGGCAGGCTCAGGGCCAGCTCGGCCTCCTGCGGAATGCAAACATCCTTGCAGACCAGCCAGCTGACGCTGGCCGACAGCCGGGCTGTGCTGCCGGGCTTGAGGTCGGCCGGCAGCTGCACCTCGCTGAGCAGCAGCACCTGCTCGCTGTAGCCGTAGTTGCTCAGCGGGCCGATGTCGATGCGCTCCGGCGTCGGCCATTGGATGGGCCCGGCCTTGGCGCCGGCGGGCAGCGACCAGTCGATGCTGGTGGCCTGGCCCGAGTCGCCTGGGTTGATCCAGTAGGTGTGCCAGTGCGGCGCGATGCGCTGCTCCAGCGCCAGCAAGAGCTTCTGGCCCGGCTGCACGCTGCTCGCCGGGCTGATCAAGCGGACCTTCACCTCGGCCGTGGCCGCGTGGTCGGTTTGGGCGATGGTGCCGGTGGCAAGCAGGAGGCCGGTGGCGGCCGTGAGCAGGGTCTTCATCAACATGGCGCAGATCCTAGTGGCAGTTTGTAAAGGTGCTGTTGCCTCTGAGTCCCTGCTCCCTGGCGCTGCGGATGAGCGCTGTGGCGTCTCGTGTGCCCTGTGCGCAGCTCGTGCGATAGCAGTGGAACCACTTGTGCCGCTCTTGATCACGGTCATGCACCATGGGCTTGCTTGCGGATTCAATGACGGGATTGCAAGAACTTGGGGCGAGGTACGCGGTGGCAACAAGCTGGGACTGGCTGAGACAACGGCATGGGATGCGCCTGCTGGCGCTGGCAGGGCTGCTTGTGCTTGCCGCGTCGGGGTGGCGCCTGTGGCAAGGGCCGCCGGTGGAGGCGCTGGAAGTGCGCCGCCAGGACCTGGTGCAGACCGTGGTCGTCAGCGGCCATGTCGAGACGCCGCACCGCGCCGACATCGCAGCCCAGATCACCGGCACGGTGCTGGAGGTGCCGGTGCGCGAAGGCCAGTCGGTGAAGGCGGGCGACTTGCTCGTGGCGCTCAATCCCGCCGAGGCACAGGCCGCGCTGGCCCAGGCCGACGCGGCCCTGGTGCAGGCCCGGGCTCAGCGTCGGCAACTGGAGGAATTGCAGCGGCCCCAGGCGGAGCTCGCGCTGCGCCAGTCGGCCGCGACGCTGGAGACCACGCGTGCCAGTGCCGCGCGTGCCGAAACCCTGTTTGCCCAGGGCTTCATCGGCCAGGCGGCGCGTGACGAAGCGCAGCGCGCCCTGATCCTGGCCGACGCCCAATGGCGCAGTGCCCAACGAGCGCTGGAGGCCTTGGCGCCAAACGGCAGCCAGCTCGCGCTGGCGGTGGCGGCCGTGGGCAGCGCCCAGGCGAACGCCGCCGCCGCTGCCGCGCGCCTGGCCTACACGCGGGTGCGCGCGCCGCAGGCGGGCCTGCTCATTGCCCGCAATGTGGAGGCCGGCGACGTGGTGCAGGCCGGCAAGCTGCTGATGACGCTGTCGCCCGCCGGCCAGACCCAACTGGTGGCCGACGTGGATGAAAAGAACCTGCGCCTGCTCGCGCTCGGCCAGGCGGCTCTCGCTTCGGCGGATGCCTATCCGCAGCGCCGCTTCGACGCCCGGCTGGCCTACATCAACCCCGGCGTGAATGCGCAGACCGGCGCGGTGCAGGTGAAGTTCGACCTGCCGGCCGCGCCGGCCGAATTGCGCCAGGACATGACCGTGTCCATCGACATCGAGGTGGCCCGCCGCCCGCAGGCCCTGCTGCTGCCGGTGGCGGCCTTGCGCGAGCCGGCATCGGCAGCGCCCTGGGTGTTGCGCGTGGTGGAGGGCAGGGCCGAGCGCTGCGTGCCCAAGCTCGGCCTGCGTGCCGGCGGATGGGTGGAGGTGCTCGAAGGCCTGACACCTGGCGACCGCGTGCTGCCGGCCACGGCCGCTGTTGCGGCGGGTGACCGGGTGCGGGTGGCCGCGCCGTGAGCTGGCTCACCTGGCGCCCGCGCGCGCCGTTCGAGTGGACCGTCGCGCTGCGCTTTCTGCGCGAGGGGCGCTTGCAGACGCTGTTCATCATTGCAGGCGTGGCCGTCGGCGTTGGCGTCATCGTGTTCATGTCGGCCTTGCTGGCCGGTCTGCAGGGCAACTTCATCCAGCGCGTGCTGTCCGCACAGGCCCACATCCAGCTGCTGCCGCCGCGCGCCGTGACGCGGCCGCTGCTGGCCGCCGGTGCCGATCAGCGCGTGGCGGCCACCGTGCAGCCGCCGCAGCAGCGCGTCCGCACGGTGGACCAATGGCGCTCGGTGCGCGAGCAGGTCCAGCAGTTGCCGCAGGTCCGGGTGGTCACGCCGGTGGCGGCCGGATCGGCCCTGGTGCTGCGCGGCACGGCGAGCAAGGCGGTGTCGGTCAGCGGCATCGAGCCCGAGAGCTATTTCCGCATCGTCGACCTGTCCGACAAGATCGTCCGCGGCAGCGCCCGGCTTTCGAGCAGCGACGTGCTCATTGGCACCGAGCTGGCCAGCGACCTGGCCGTGGATGTCGGCGACAAGCTGCGGCTCAGTGCCGCCAGCGGTGCGGTGATGGTGTTCAACATCAGCGGCGTCTTTGACCTCGGCAACAAGGGCGCCAATGAGCGCAGCGTCTTCGTGCCCCTGCGCGGCGCGCAGAGCTTGCTCGGTCTCAGCGGCCAGGTGACGAGCCTCGAGGTCACGGTGCGCGACGTCTACGCCGCAGAGGAGGTGGCGCAGCGCATCGCGGCCGACACCGGCGTGGAGGCCGACAGCTGGATCAAGGCCAGCGCCCAGTTCTTCTCGGCGATCAGTGCGCAGACCACGGCCAACCGGGCGATCCGTTTCTTTGTCGGCCTGTCGGTCGCCTTCGGCATCGCCAGCGTGCTGGTGGTGGTCGTGGTGCAGAAGTCGCGCGAGATCGGCATCCTGCGCGCCATGGGCATCTCGCAGGGTCAGGTCATGCGTGTGTTCCTGCTGCAGGGCGGCCTGCTGGCCTGCGGCGGTGGGCTGGCGGGCTGTGCCATCGGCGGGCTGGCCCTGGTGGCCTGGCAGCAGTTCGCCCGCAATGCGGACGGCACACCGCTGTTCCCGCTCAGCTTCGATCCCATGCTCTACCTGGTGGCCCTGCTGGTGGCCACTGTGACCGGCCTGCTGGCCGCCTACGCGCCGGCCCGCCGTGCCGCGCGGCTCGACCCTGTGGTGGCCATCCGTGGATAGCAAGTCAAGCACGCCCGTCGTGGCGCTGCGCCAGGTGCGCAAGGCCTTCAATGTCGGCACGCCGATCGAGACCGAGATCCTGCACGGCATTGACCTCACGCTCGAGCGGGGCGAGTTCTGTGCCGTGATGGGCCCCTCGGGCTCGGGCAAGAGCACCTTGCTGAACATCGTCGGCCTGCTGGACCGGCCCACCAGCGGCAGCTTGAGCGTGACCGGGCAGGAAAGCACCGCACTCGACGATGCGGCGCTGACCCGCTTGCGCGGCCACACCATCGGTTTCGTGTTCCAGTACCACCACCTGCTCAGTGCCTTCACGGCCGTGGAGAACGTGATGATGCCCATGATGGGCGCGGCCGGATTCCAGACCCGCGAGATGCGCGAGCGCGCAGCCGGCCTGCTGGAGAGCGTCGGCCTGGCCAAATGGATCGACCAGCCGGCCGGGCGGCTGAGCGGCGGGCAGCAGCAGCGCGTGGCCGTGGCCCGCGCGCTGGCCATGAACCCGGCCCTGCTGCTGGCCGACGAGCCCACCGGCAACCTCGACACCAAGAGTGCCGACGAGGTGTTCGAACTGCTGCGCCGCTTCAACCGCGAGCACGGCACGGCCGTGCTCTTCGTGACGCACAACGCGGAGCTCGCCACGCGTTGCGACCGCCTGATCGAGGTGGTGGACGGCCGGGTCACCGGCCGCACCACCGTCTAGCCGCGCCGGCTCAGAACGAGTACTTGCCGCGCACGAAGTAGCGCGCCCCGTTGATGCCGAAGGGCACGGTCTCCCAGCCATAGGTGAAGCCGAGCGCATTGAGCGGGAAGCCGGCCGCGTCGTTCCACTTGTCCGGATGCACATTGAAGATGTTCTGGCCGCCGACGCTCACGTCGAACTGCTTGTTGATCTTCCAGTTGAGCGACAGGTCGGTCAGCCACTTGCCGCTCCAGGTCTGCTTGACGCCGGTGAAGCCCTGGCCACTGACCTGGCCGTAGTAGCTGTTGTTCAGGTTGACGCGCCAGTCGCCACTCTTCCAGGTGCCGCCGAGGCTGCCGCGATGGTGGGGCAGGGCTTCCTGCAAGAGCGTGCGCTGGGTCTGGTCGAACAGCACGTCGCTGGACAGCACCGAGCTCTGCGAATGGATGGCCGTGATCGTGGTCTTGTTGTAGCTGTAGGAAGCATCGAGCGTCAGCGTGTCGCTGCCGGCAAGCTTCATCGTGTACTGGCCGACGAAATCGGCGCCCACGGTCTTGGTGTCGATCGCATTGGTGAACAGCGTGGCCGCACCCAGGTTCAGGTTGCGCAGGATCACGCGCACCGGGCAGACCTTGGCATCGGTGCAAGCGGCCGAGTTGGCCTCGGGGCCGATCTCGCTGGAGAAGACGATGCGGTCCTTGACGCGGATGTTGTAGAAGTCCGCCGTCAGCGAGACGCCCGGCGCCGGCTGCAGGGTCAGGCCCAGCGTGGCGCTCTTGGAGCGCTCTTCCTGCAGCGGCTTGATGCCGAAGGCCGTGGCCAGCGCGCTGCCCTGGCGCGCGGTGACGGTGTCGGTCAGCTGGCCCTGCGCGCCCAGCGTCGTCGAGACCTGGCTGAAGTACTGCTGCTGGATGCCCGGCGCGCGGAAGCCCGTGTTGACCGAGCCCCGGAACGAGAGTCCCTCGCTGGCCCTGAAGCGCATGGACAGCTTGCCGGTCGTGTTCTTGCCGAAATCCGAGTAGTCCTCGAAACGCAGTGCTGCGCCGAGCAGCAACTGGTCGGTGACCGAAGACTCGGCATCGGCATAGACGCCCACGCTGCGGCGGCTTTTGTCCACCGCCGTGGCCGGCGTGAAGCCCGGGAAGCCCTGGATGCCGGCGGCCGCCGCGCCACCGGTCTGGTTGGCGATGAAGATGGCGCCCTCGTTCTTGCGGCCATAGGCGTAGGAGACCGGATCGCCGGCCTGGATCTCGAAGCCATCGGAGCGCCATTCGGCACCGGTCGCCACATACAGCGGCTCCTTGCCAATGCCCCAGTCGAGCTGGCCCTTCACATCGAAGTTGGCCGTGGTCTGGTTGAAGCGCAGCGTGCCGTCCTTGGCCGAGGTGGGCGTGTCGGCATAGATGCCACCGCCCGGCTTGGGCTCGTAGTACCAGGAGACGTTCGCCGTGTTGCTGGAGGCGAACTCGAACTGGTTGTGGCCGCGGTTGATGCTGGCGTCGTAGCTCCAGGTCTTGTCGATCTGCCCGCGCAGGCCGAGGGCCATCGACCAGTCGTCGCTGGTGGTCAGGAGCGTCGGCAGGAAGCCGTTCGGGTACAGCGCGGGGATGGTGCGGCCGTCGCCGCTGGGGCGGAAGAAGCCCGAGGAATTGCCCTCGCGGCTCGAGTAGCCGCCGAAGAAGTAGAGCTCGGACTCGCCGACCGGGATCTCGCCATTGGCCCAAAGCAGCTTGCTCTTGGTGGCGGCATCGCCGATGCGCTGCGTCACCCGGGGCGGCGAGACACGCAGCGAGTCGAGGCCGGCGCGGTTGGTCTCGCCCCGGTCCACATATTCGGCGCTGAGGTTGAGGAAGCCGTTGCCGAGCGCGAAGCCGGTGTTGGCGCCGAACTTCCAGGTGTCGCCGTCGCCCTTGCTGGTCTGGCTGTACTCGCCGGTGACCGTGCCGCCGTCGTTCTTGCGCTTGAGGATGATGTTGATGACGCCGGAGATGGCGTCCGAGCCGTACTGGGCGGAGGCACCGTCGCGCAGCACCTCGATGCGCTCGATGGCCGAGACCGGGATGGTGTTGATGTCGGTGCCGGCCGAGCCGCGGCCGATGCTCTGCTGCACGTTGACGAGGGCCTGCTGGTGGCGGCGCTTGCCGTTGACCAGCACCAGCACCTGGTCGGGGCCCATGCCGCGCAGCGAGGCCGGCCAGATCAGGTCGGTGCCGTCGGAGACGAAGCTCTGCGGGAAGTTGAATGAGGGCGCCAGCTCCTGTAGCAAGCGGCCCAGTTCCACGGCGCCGCTGGAGGCGATGGTGGCGGCGTCGATCACGTCCACCGGCGAGGCGCTGTCCGCCACGCTGCGGATGGAGGCGCGGCTGCCGGTCACCGTGACCAGTTCCAGGCTCTTGGCCTCGGCCGGTTTGGCGTTCTGGGCCAGGGCCCCGCTGCTGGCCAGCGCGGCGGCCAGGGCCAGCCAATGGGGCTTGAATTGCGGACGAATTCGGAAGACGGAATTGGATGCAGTCATGGTCTTGTCCCTCTGGGTTGTTTGCCCTTGCGGCAGGCGCGCTGGATATTGAAGGACAGCTCTGATGGAGCTGTTGTTGTGCGCGCAGCGAGCCTAGCGTGCGCATATCGCGCCGCCAGAGGGTTGCTACCAGGGTGTTGCGTGCGGCGGACGGGCCGCCGGCATCAAGCGTCTTCGCCGTCCAGCAGCTTGCGGACGGCCGCCAGCAGCTCGGGCCTGGTGAAGGGCTTGTCGAGGCTCAGGCAGCGGGTCTTGTCGAGAAATCCGCGTGCGGCGGCCGAGAGGGTGTCGCCGGTGACGAAGACCATGCGGCGGGCGAGGCCCGGCGAGAGCTCGCCGACGGCGCGCCACAGGGCGGCGCCATCCATGTCGGGCATGCGCAGGTCGGAGACGATCAGGTCGAACTGGGCCTCCTGCAGAAGCGCCAGCGCCACGGCGCCGGACTCGGCCGTGGCCACCTCGTAGCCGGCGCCCTCCAGGAAGGCGCGCATCAGGTCGGCGATCTCCTGCTCGTCGTCCACCACCAGCACGCGGGCCTCGCTGCCCTGGTCCAGCGCGTCCAGCGGCGCGGGTGCCGTCACGGTCTCGGCGCGGCCGCTGACCGGCAGGCTCAGGCGGAAGCTGGCGCCCTGTTCGCTGCTGGCTTCCAGCACCAGGCTGCCGCCATGCTCGCGGGCAATCGAGCGCGAGACCGAGAGGCCCATGCCCGTGCCCACGCCATCGGCCTTGGTGGTGAAGAAGGGGGCGAAGATCTGTTCCTGCAGCCCGGGCGGCACGCCCCGGCCGCTGTCGGCCACGCGCAGCCAGATGCGCGGCGCGCGGTCGCTGCGGCGCTCTTCCAGGCCGCTGCTGATGCTCAGGGTCCGCGCGCCCTCGCAGCCCACCATGGCCTGCTGCGCATTGACCAGCAGGTTCAGCACCAACTGGCCGATCTGGTCGGGGTCGGCATGGACCTGGGGCAGCTCGGGCGCGAGGGCCAGGCGCAGCTCGATGCCGTGGCTGCGCAGGCCGTAGTGCAGCAGCTCCACGGCCGCGCGCACCAGCTCGTTGATGCCGACCGTGCTGCGCTCGGTGGGCTTTTGCCGCGCCATGTTGAGGAAGGTGCGCACGATGCGGCCGCAGCGCTCGGCGGCCTCGTGGATGCGCAGCGCGTCGGTGGCCAGCGCATGGCCTTGCAGCTTTTCTTCGAGCAGGGCGGCCCGGCCCATCACGATGGCCAGCGGGTTGTTCAACTCATGGGCCACGCCGGCCAGCAGGCTGCCCATGGCGGTCAGCTTCTCGCTCTGGCGCAGGGCCTCGCGCTGGCGCTCGATCTCGGCCTGGGCGTTGTGGCGTTCGGTCAGGTCGGCGATGGAGGCGGTGAAGTAGGCGCGCCCGCCGACCGAGGTGCGCCACAGCACCATCTCGATGGGGAACTCGCTGCCGTCGATGCGCAAGGCCGACATCTCGACGCGCCGGCCGATCACGCGGGCCGCGCCGCCGCCGGCGATGCGGCTCATGCCCTCGTCGTGGGCGCGCCGGTAGCGCTAGGGAATGATCAGCTCGGCCACTGAACGGCCCAGCGCGGCCTCGCGGCTCATGCCGAACATGGACTCGGCGGCCGGATTGAACTCGACCACCAGGCCGCGCTCGTCGGTCGACACGAGGGCGGCTAGCGCGTGGTCGACGATGGAGGCCTTCAGCGCCTGCGTGGTCTCCAGCTCCTCGATCTTGCTGGACAGCTCGGCCTCGCGCTGCTGCAGCGCCGTCCAGTCCAGGCTGATGATGATCAGCGAACGCAGCGGGTCCTCGCGCGGCCCGGTGGGCAGCAGGTGCTCGCGCATGTAGCGCCGGCCCCGCGCGGCGAGCTCGATCCAGCCCTCCCAGCTGGCAGCCTCACCGCGCCGCAGACGCTCCTTCAAGGGCTGGTAGGCCTCGTAGGCGGGCAGCCCGATGATGCGCGAGATCGGCTGGCCGAGGACCTGCGCGGGCGCGAGGCCAGTGAAGCGGAAGAACTCGTCGTTGGCATAGCAGAGCCGCTCCTCCTGATCCAGCGCGACGACGCGGGCCGGCACCTGGTCGAGCAGGGCCGTCAGCAGCGGCAGGCCGACCTCGCCGAGCGCGGCCAGGTTGCCGCAACCGGGCAGGGTGGGCAGGCGCAGGGGCAGGGCGGCTTGCATGGCGAATTGAATGCCGGATTCAGGCGCCGGGGACGAAGACATAGCCGACGTTGCGCACCGTCTTGATCAGCTCGGGCTTGTCGGGGTTGCGCTCGATCTTGCGGCGCAGCCGCATGATGCGCAGGTCGATGGAGCGGTCGAACACGTCCCAGCCGCGGTTGTGCGCCTGCTCCATGATCTGGTCGCGGTTCAGCGGCCGGTTCGGGTGGCGGGCAAACAGGGCGAGCAGGTCGAACTCGGCCGCCGTGATCTCGATCTCGCCGCCCGCGCCATCGAACAGCCGGCGCTGCTCCAGGTCAAGCCGGCAGGCACCGAAGGCCACGCGCTGGCTGTCGGCCGGCGGCATGGCCGGCGGCGCTGCTTGAGACACGGCGCTGGCGCGCTCGGCCAGGCGGCGCGTCACGGCGCGCACCCGGGCCAGCAGCTCGCGCAGCTCGAAGGGCTTGGGCAGGTAGTCGTCGGCGCCCAGTTCGAGGCCGACGATGCGGTCCACCGGATCGCTGGCCGTGGTCAGCATGACGATGCCGACCTGGGGCCGCGTCTCGCGCAGCCAGCGCGCCAGCGAGAGGCCGTTCTCGCCCGGCATGTTCACGTCCAGCACCAGGAGGCCAGGGTTGTGCCGCTGCAGCAGCTCGCGCGCCTCGGCCGCATCGGCCGCCATCAAGACCTGCAGGCCATGGCGCTGGAAATACTCGCCCAGCAGCGTGCGCAGCTCGGGCTCGTCGTCCACCACCATCACCTGGGTTTGCGGGCTCGTCATCTCGGCATCGCTGAAGGCTTGTGAGTCGGGCGGATGATAGCCAGGGTGGTGCGCGATGCTTGTCATGGAAATCAGCATCGCGGCCCCTTGTATCGGCGCGGTTTCAGGCCAGGTTTCAAATGTTTCAGGCCGGCATGGCCTCGGCGGCTGAGTCCATCATCGTGCGGCTGATCACGCCGTACATCGCCACCCAGGCCTCGCGCACTTCGGGCGTGAAGCGCTCGCCGAGGCCATCGGCCAGCGTGCGCAGCAAGGCGGCGCCGACGGTGCCGTAGTGCTCGTCGCGCACGCCGTAGCCGGCGTGGCGCTGGCCCATCTTCTGCAGCACCGGCATCAGCTGGCCGGGATGCTCCAGCAACGACACGGCAGCGGCGATCATCTGCATCAGGCGCTGCCCCTGCATCTGCATGTCGCCCATGAACATAGGTCGCAGCGTGGGGTCGGCGGCGAACAAGTGGCTGTAGAACAGGGCCGCAGCCTGCGGGGCGATGGGCTCGACCAGGGCGAAGCTGTGGCGGATGAGGGTGATCTGGTTCGGGGTCATGCGGTTCTCCGGGAGGTGTGGGGGGATCAGACGGGGCCTTGCATCAGCGGCAGGGCACCGCCCAGCACGGCGAGGCCGAGCGGCAGCAGCACGAGGCTCCAGCCGCGCGGGGCGGCGCGGGGCGGCTCCAGCAGGTCTTCGGCAAAGGCTTCGCTGCGGAAATCGGGCGGCAGCAAGGGGGCGGGTTCAGTGGCGCGGGGCAGGGTCACAAACTTCATGGCGGACTCCGGTTGTCGATGTCCGCACTGTCGGCCCGGCCTGTATCAATGCGGTGTCGCGCCCACAGGCCCTGCGTTTCAGTTGTTGCGGCGGCCGCCGCTTGGGCCCAAGATGCGTTGGTCCTTGGGGCCTTGGCTGTATCAGGAAGGGGCCGTGATGAGCACCGAACTCCAGAACCGTTTGCAGGACCTGCGCCGGCAACTGCGCGAGATCGTCGAGGCCCGCTATGCCGGCGACCTGAGCGAGGCCGAGCTCGAGGAGCGGGCCGTGCAGGCGCAGGACTGCGAATACCTGCTCGTGGCCTGCAAGCTGGCCCGCAGCGAGCGCGAGCAGGCGGCGCTGGAGCTGCCCTGGCTTTCGCCCGAGCGCCAGGCCGACCCGCGCGAGTCGCTGCGGCGCATCCGCGAGATCTGCCAGCAAAGCCCCGATGCCTACAGCGCCGTGCAGGCGGTGCTGGTCACCCATCCCAGCGTGCCACGCGGCAACCTAGTGCCGGCGATCAAGATGTTCCGCAGCGACCTGAGCCAGCTGTCGGTGGAAGACCTCTCAGGCCTGATCACCGCCGCCTGGAACGGCGGCCAGCAGGGCTTCGAGGCGGTGCTGCGCACCCGCAAGAGCGCGCCGCGCACGGCCACGGCCTCGCTCTGGTCCAAGCACGACGAGTAGGGCCGACTACCAAGCAGCGGCGCCAGCCTCGCCCAGGCGCATCAGCGTTTCGCTGCACAACTCCACGGTGGCGATGCAGGCCAGGCCTTCGCGCTCCACCTCGGACATCAGCGCGAGCCAGGCTGCCAGGCCTTCCAGCACCACCTTGGTCCGGGCTGTCGAGACCCAGCCGGCCTCGGTCAGCTGGCCGAGGTAGATCCAGGTCTGTCGCCGTGACAGGCCCGAGAGCTGGCCGACGAAGGCCTGCGCCACCGGCAGCGGCAGTCGGCTGCGCGGCGTGGTTTCGGCCAGCGGCGGCGCCAGGGCCGAAGCGAGCGTGGCCAGCACGCTGACCAGGCGCTGGAAGCCGTTGCCGGCCAGGCGCATCGTGATCTGGTCCTGCAGTCGCGCCTCGGTGGCGGCATGCAGCAGGGCGGTGTCGCCGCGCTCATGCGAATCGGGCGACTGGCTCAGCTGGGTGCGCGGAATGCTGATGGTCACCACGTCGACGAGGGCGTTGACCTCGTAGCGTGCCGCCAGCTTGCCCAGCGGCGAGTTCCAGCCGATCACGTCTCCGAGCCACAGGGCCGCCACGGCCACGCTGGAGTTGCCGGCCACCTTGGCCATCAGGCAGGCGGCGCCGCTGCTGATCGCCACCCATTCGCCGAGCTCGCTGCCGGCCTGGATGATGGTTTCGCCACGGCGGTAGGTCTTGACCCGGGCATCGGTCATCCAGGCTTGGGTGGGTTCGGGCGGCAGCTCGGGGCCGCCGTGGGAACTGCGGGGTTTCATCAATGGAATCTCGGTGGCGCTCGGGCCACTTTTGGGCTGACGAGCTTTTAGGGGATGCGCGGCCGCAGCGGTCGCCGAAGTAGCGGGGGGCGAGGGCGCCCTAAGCGGCTTGACCGCAGCAGCGTTCTCTGAGCCGCATCACCAGATGGACAGGCTGCGCGTCAAGACACGCTGCAGCCAGGTGCGCGAGGCGGCTTCCGACACGTCGCCCTGGCCGACGTTCTCCAGGCTGGCGTTGACCACGTCCTTGGAGCTGACGATGTTGCCGGGGCGGATGTCGCGCGGGTCCAGCGTGCCCGAGAAGCGCAGCGTGCTGCGGCCGCCGTTCAGCCCCGTGCTGCGCTCGCCAGCCACGACCAGGTGGCCGTTGGGCAGCACATTGATCACGGTCACGGCCAGTTGGGTACTGAAGCTGCTCGAGGCCTCGGTGTTGCCCGATCCCTTGAAGGAGTCGCTGCCCGAGGCCGTGGCATCGGCATTGAGGATGGTCTCGATCACGCCGCCCTTCTTGCGGCCGGGGCCGGGGCCCTTGACCGCGAGCTTGTTCTCACGGCTCGTGTCGCTGCTGCTGCGCTGGCTGGCCTGCAGGCTTTCAGCGATGTCGACCTTCAGGGTGTCGCCAATGGCCTGCGGCCGCCGCTCGCTGGAGAACAGCGAATTGGCTGGCATGTGAGCCTGGTAGATCGCGCCGTTGTTGGGCCGCTCCAGGTACAGCGGTGCCTTGACCGGTGCGGCCAGCATCGGGCCTTGCACCAGCGGCGGGGTGGAGCAGGCGCCGAGCAGCAACAGCGGCGCAAGCAGGAGTGGAAGGGCGGGAAGCGCGGGAAGGGATGAGGGGCAGGTCTTGCTCATGGTGTGTCTCCCTGGCCGGCTCAGCTGCTGAAGCCGGTAATGACGGCCTTGACCACGGGCGCCAGCTTGCGCCGCGTGGTCGACCATTTGCTGCTGCCGTAGTCGCTGTCCACGGCATAGGCGCTGCTGGCCATCAGGTTGCCATTGGCGTTGTGCAGGCTCAATGCCGCGGAGCTGAGGTAGGCGCGGTAGCCGTCTGCCAGCGGTGGCTGGCCCCATTCGATGGTGGCGGCATAGCGCAGCCAGTAGCGGCATTCCTGCTGGCCGGAACCCGGTTCGTACACGCGGCTACTGACGCCTTGCTCGCGCAGCTCGAGTTGCAGTGCGGGCACCAGGTCTTCGAGCTGGGTCGCGCGGTTGTATTCGATGCACAGGCTCTGCATCACCGGCTCGCCGTGGTGCACCGTGTTGATGGCCTTGCCCGGTGCGTAGGCGATGGCCGTGGTGCCAGCGACATCAGCCGCCTTCACGAGTCCCCAGGCCTGCAGCGGCGCCATCACCGAGCAGGCGGACAACAGGCCGAGTGCGGCAAGGCCAGCGAGCGCCGCCCTCATGCCAGCACGTCGATCAGGGCGCCACCGGCCAGCGCGGCCAGGGCCGCATAGCCGACGGCGGACTCCACCGCGTCGCCGGCACGGCCGGCCGCGTCGGTCACCGCGCCTTCCACGGCATCGGCCACCTCGCCGACGCTGCTTCGCACCGAGCTGATGCCCTTGACCAGGTTGTCTGCGCCGGTGTTGACCAGGTGAATCGCGCTTTCCCCGACCGCATCGATGGCATCGGCCGCACCGCCTATCAAATCAGCGCCGGCCTGGCCCACGCCAGTGACCAGGCCCTTCACCTCGCCGGCGATGGCCAGGGCCGAGTCTTCCAGGGCGCGCAGGCTCTCGGCGCTGAAGCTGGTCTGCACGCCGGCAGAAGCGGCTGAAGCCACTGCGGCCGGCGCAACGCCAGGCTCGGCGGCAGCCGCTTTGCGGGCGGTGCTTTCATCGGTGCGCGGCGCGACGGCGCGCGCACCGAGCGCATCGCCGCTGCTGCCGGCGCTCGTGGGCAGAAGGGGGCTCATCGGCGGCTCCGTCCGGCTCAGAGCGGTGCCGCTGGCGCCGGTGCCGCAGCCTGGGCGTTCTTCAGCAGTTCGCTGAAGCTGCCGGGCTGCGCCTTGCCGGCGTTGCCGGCGTTGGCGGCGTTTGCAGCGGTTGGTGCAGGCTTGGCCGTCGTGGGTTCGACCTTGTTGAGCGGCAGGTTGACGTGCATGGCAATGGCCTTTCTGTGTCAGTACAGAAATTGTTGCCAGCTCATGTTTTCAAGAAGCGCCGAGTACGGCGCCTCAGGCTCGGGACTTCGGTGCCTGGGTGATGGATGTCACTCAATCAGCCCGGCGGCAATGGTGGTGAGCGGCCGTGGGTCGACGTCACCGACCCACGACACCCTGCAGCGAATTGGCAAACGCCGGCCCGCTTCCGTCAACAACTCGGCGCAAGGTAGTGGGGACGCCTCGGACGTTCGCGTGGGCATCCGCTACTCGGTGAGCCAACATCTGCCAGGCATTGAGCCCGACTCGACGCGGGGCGCGGGACATTTGGCGGTGGCCAGGCAACATCTGGCCCCGACGGTTCAGCCGGTCCGGCAGCGAGGGGTCGGCAGAGCCCTAAATCAGGGCAATGAACTCAAGGCAGTTGCGCTGCCTCCACCCTGTTTACCAACCGGTCCTCCAACCTAGTGAAAGTACCTCTGTTGGGGCGATTTCTGTCCTCGTACTCGACCTTGTATGTCTCAACAACAATATTCAGGAAGCCAATTGCGGGGCCAGCGTTGCCTCTGGCCGCCACCAGCCCCTCCGGCGTCCAATTGAAAATACCACTTCGGTTCTCGCGTAAACCCTCAGAGAGGGCCCCACGGGTTGGGTACTTGCTCAAAAGATTAGTGATGTACAACCTGTAATCCACACGCTCTGAATAGTTGCAAAATTGTCCGCCATTGAGCGGCTTGCACGAAAAGTCGCCAATATCTATGGAAATTTCCCGCGTTGCTACGCTGCCGACCCTGTTGAAGCCGGTAATTTTGTAGCTATTCGGCGAAGTCCGTTCACTGGGTAACTTCTGTTTCGCTGACGACAACTCCATGCTGGCTTTTAGTATGGCAGATTGCAAATCTGCCAGGATTGGCGATCCATTGTTATTGAAGGCTGCTGTGATTCGTGCCTGATTCGCTGACGCTCGTCGCTCTTCTTCAGCATGGCCAACATTGATACGCTCGGCTTCTAAAGCTGCGCGTCGCTTCGATAGCGCTTGCTTGATTTCCGGATCCATCCCCGCCCTTAGTGCGGTCCTGGTATCGCCAAACACGTGAGGAAGGATTTCAATCAGACTTTGCTGATTGCCCGCAGAATTGATTTGCTGGAGCAGGCTTGGCTTGATTGCATCAATGGCCATCTGAGATTGCGAAACGTAGATTTCTTGCTCTCTGGCCTGAGCTTGCTTCAGTTGGTCCTTTTTTTGAGCGACCGGGGGCTTCTCGTCGACATTCGGGTGGCGGCCGCCAAGTGAATCCAGCTGTACAAAACTCCTCAGTGCATGTGTTCCAAATTTTCTCTCATTGAAGCTGAAGCAAGTTGAAATGTCCTTGCTGAAAGTGTCAAACTGGATCAGTAAATCTAGCTTTTCCAGCGGTGGTCGCTCCGAAGTTGAGAAATCTGAGAGTATTTTTGTGCGGATCTCAGCCTGTTTGATGTGATAGGAGTATTGAGCAATTGCGATTTCCGTCTCTGCGGCGCTCAGCGCGGCAAAGTTGTAATCCAAGTCGGCTTGTTGCGGAGCTGCAGGCTCCGGCTGTCCGGCAGATTCAAGAAGGCGCCTGCCTTGTGCGCCGGCATTCGCCGCCGCAACTCTTGCGTCGTGCCCCATTTGCGTTGGCTTGTTATATGGATTGGTTCCTGCTCTAGGGAGATGGCGTTGGATTTGTGCATTGATATAAAATAGTCTCGCCCAATTGTAGGACTGGAGCGCAGTTTGATAGCCTTCTCCCATGAGTTGGCCCCATTCGGCATGTTTTTGATAATCGTGGCCTGATTTGTCTCGAATGGGCGAAAACTTCGAATCCGGCATGCACATTTTCTTCAAGGCATCACTTTGCTCAAACTTCGGGTCCGGGTATTTGATATCGATGCCTGGAATGCGAACCTCTTTGAGCTGCAGGTCTGGCTGCAATTGCTGTGCAATGGATGAATTTATTCCCAGCGAGAGTGTGGAAATTAAAAGGTAGAGCTGATATTTTTTCACAATGGCTCTTTGTATAGGTTTAAGAAACAAAATAATTGCTTATGTGCCGGTTGTCTTGGTGTTCTTCGTTTGCAGTGGATTCAGTGAGTTGAAATGGCATTGTTGGAATTAGATCTCTGCAGTGCATCCGATTCAAGAAACCTCTGAGCTTGCAGGTCAGGTGCTGGCTGCAACGCCAGACGAATCGATGCCGATGTTCGTCAGGGCACCGAGAGGGCCTCGCGGCTGATCGGACAGGCATAGGCATGGCTGCCAGCCCGCCCCAGGCTGCCGCCAGGCAGCTCGATCACTTCGACGCCGGCCTCGCGCAGTTGGGCGTTGGTGTGGACATTGCGCTGCCAGGCCAGCACCTGGCCGGGTGCGGTGGCGAGCAGCTGGCCGCCGTCTTCCCAAGGGCCGCCAGGATCACCACCGCTGACCACGACGCGCAGCTGCTTGAGCGACAGCGCCTCGGCCAGCACCTGCAAGAGCGGGTGCGGCTCGGGGCGCACGTCGAGCTGGTCGTCGCGCGCACCCCGGCGCAGGCTAAAGGTCTGCGACGCATTGAGCGCGCTGCCGCCGACGACCACCAGGTCGCGGTCGCAGAAGCTCAAGAGGCGGTCCAGATGGCAGCCCGCAGGCTGCGCGGGCAGCTGGGCCACCAGCACGCGGTCGGCACCGCCACGCTTCAAGAGGTTGCGGGCCAGCTGGCTCACCGCCTGCACCGAGCTGTGTTGGCCGAGGCCGAGCAGCACCAGGCCCTTGCTGAGGGGCATCACGTCGCCGCCGGCCAGCAGGGCGGGGCCATGGTCCTGCTCGCCTTCGCCCCACCAGCCTGTGTTGCAACCGACGAAGCGGGGGTGGAAGTGGTAGACGGCACCGAGCAGCAGGGCCTCGTCGCGCCGCTCGGGTTCGCGCAGCCGCGAGAGGGCCACGCCGTCGCCGATCCAGACGCTGCTGTCGCGCATCAGCACGCTGCCCGGCAGCGGGGTGAGCAAGGGTGTGCGCGGATCGGCGCTGCGCAGCTGCAAACCCTGCGGCTCGCTCGCTTCGAAGGGCAGCTCGGCGCGCAGCAGGCCGCCTATCAGGCGCTCGGCCAGTTCGGCGGCGGGCAGGTCCTGCAGCCAGGGGCGCAATTGCTGGGCCAGCTCCGCATCGACGCGACTGACATCGAGCCAGCGGTCCAGCAGCCAGTTGCGTGCGATGCGGCGCTCCAGCGTGGCAGCGAGCAGGTGGTGCAGCTCCAGCACTTCGACGCCCAGCAGGCGCAGCGCGGCGCAGAAGCGGCCGTGTTCTTCGGCGGCCTGATCGACCAGGGGGAGGGCATCGAACAGCGCGCCGGCATCACTGCCTGGCCGCTGCCGGCGCTGCGCCATGCCGGGCTTGCACACCAGCACCTGGCGCAGACGCCCCAGCTCCGAATGCACGCCCAGCGACGGGTCCATACCGCTACCCCAGCAATGAATGCGGCGAAAGACTACGGGAAAAGCCCGGCCGGCGCGCGCTGGCGGCCGGTAACAGCCGCAAGCATTGGCATCCGGTCGCCTGAAGATGGGACGCCCGATTGGCGCGGCGCCCACGGGTTTACGGCGAGGCGCCGCCGCTGGCGCGCTGAGACACTGCCCTCCAATCCAGCGAGGAAGAAAGAGAGACCCGACGATGGCCCGCCCCACCGAAGCCTGGCTCACGGCGCAGTACGACAACCGCGCCCGCGTGCCCGAGGCGGCCGTGCTGCTGCGGCGCTGGGCCGAGGCTTCGTCGCTGGCCCGCTCGCAGACCGAATGCCGGCTCGACATCGCCTACGGCGAGGAGCCGGGCGAGACGCTCGATGTCTTCCCCACGCCAACGCCTGGCGCGCCGGTGCTGGTCTTCATCCACGGCGGCTACTGGCGGGCGCTCGACAAATCGGACCACAGCTTCGTTGCCCCGGTGTTTGCCGACGAGGGCGCCCTGGTCGTCGTGCCCAACTACGCGCTGTGCCCCACGGTCAGCATGGAGCGCATCGCGCTGCAGATGGCGCGGGCGCTGGCCTGGGTCTGGCGGCACGCGGCCGAGCATGGCGGCGATCCGAACCGGATCGTCGTGGCCGGCCATTCCGCCGGCGGCCACCTGGCCGCGATGATGAGCTGCTGTGATTGGAAGGCCGTGGGCATCGACCTGCCGCGCGACCTGGTCAAGGGCGCGCTCTCCTTGTCGGGCCTGCATGAGCTGGCGCCGCTGATGCGCACGCCTTTCTTGCAGCGCGACCTGCGGCTCGATGCCGAGGCGGTGCGCCGTCTGAGCCCGGTGAACTTCCCGGCGCCAGCATCGCCGCTTTATGCCCTGGTCGGCAGCGAAGAGAGCGAGGAGTACAAGCGCCAGGCCGAGGTGCTGCGCGAGGCCTGGGGCGCGCGGGCCGTGCCAGTCTGCGAGGAGGTGGCGGGATGCCACCACTTCAACATCGTGCACGAGCTCTGCGACCCCGAGAGCCGCGTGCACCGCATGGCCCGCCACCTGCTCGGCCTGCGCTGGTATAGCGGCCTGCTATGAAGCGGATAGTGGCTTTGTATTGGCACGCCGAGGTGCCTTGAGTTAGCGTCGTCAGCCCGGGTTCCCAGTCAGTCAATCAGTCAATCACCAATCATTGGAGAGCGATCATGGGCTTGAAAGGATCTAAGACCGAGCAGCACCTGAAGGACGCCTTTGCCGGCGAATCGCAGGCCAACCGCCGCTACCTCTACTTTGCGAACAAGGCCGACATCGAAGGCCAGAACGACGTGGCGGCGCTGTTCCGCTCCACGGCCGAAGGCGAGACCGGCCATGCGCATGGCCACCTGGAATTCCTTGAAGCCGTGGGCGACCCCGCCACCGGCCTGCCCATCGGCGCCACGCGCGACAACCTCAAGGCCGCCGTGGCCGGCGAGACCCATGAGTACACCGACATGTACCCGGGCATGGCCAAGACGGCGCGCGACGAGGGCTTCGACGAGATTGCCGACTGGTTCGAGACCCTCGCCAAGGCCGAGCGCTCGCACGCCAACCGCTACCAGAAGGCGCTCGACGCCCTGGTGGACTGAGCATCCAAGCAACCATGGCGGCGTCTTCGGACGCCGCGCTTCATTGGGGCCTTGAGCATGAGCCATCGCGAGGGAAATCTGGAAGCGCCGACCCGGCATCCGCTCGACTGGAAGAGCGCCGAGTTCTACGACGAAGACAAGTGCCTGCACGAGCTCGAGCGCGTCTTCGACATCTGCCACGGCTGCCGGCGTTGCGTCTCGCTGTGCCAGAGCTTCCCCACGCTCTTCGACCTGGTGGACGAGAGTGCCAGCGGCGAGCTGGACACGGTCAACAAGCAGGACTTCTGGAAGGTGGTCGACCAGTGCTACCTCTGCGACCTCTGCTACATGACCAAGTGCCCCTATGTGCCGCCGCACCCATGGAACCTCGACTTCCCGCACACCATGCTGCGGGCCAAGGCGATCAAGTTCAAGAAGGGTGAGGTCGGGCGCGGCGAGCAGTTCCTCGCGTCAACCGATGTGCACGGCCAGTTCGCCGGCATCCCGGTGGTTGTGCAGATCGTCAATGCGGTCAACAAGACCGGCGTGGCGCGCAAGGCGCTCGACGCAACGCTGGGTGTGCATCCCGAGGCCTGGATGCCCGAGCTGGCCAACTGGCGCTTCCGCTGGGGCGCGGCCAAGAGCACGGCCCAGGTGGTGACCAACGGCGAGCGCACGCCGGGCAAGGTGGCGATTTTCTCGACCTGCTACGTCAACTACAACGAACCCGGCATCGGCCATGACCTGCTGAAGGTGCTGGCGCACAACGACATTCCCTATGTCGTCGTCGAGAAAGAGCAATGCTGCGGCATGCCCAAGCTGGAGCTCGGCGACCTGGCCACGGTGGAGCAGCACAAGGACGCCAATATCCCGGTGCTGGCCCGCTATGCGGCCGAGGGCTACGCCATCCTCAGCGCCGTGCCCAGCTGCACGCTGATGTTCAAGCAGGAGCTGCCCTTGATGTTCCCGGCCGAGGCGGCGGTGCAGGCCGTCAAGGAGGCGATGTGGGACCCGTTCGAATACCTGGTCGCGCGGCACAAGGATGGCCTGCTGAAGACGGACTTCAGGACCGCGCTTGGCAAGGTCAGTTACCACGTTCCCTGCCATGGCCGGGTGCAGAACATCGGCCGCAAGACCGAGGAAATGTTCAATCTGATCGGCCAGACGGTGGAGGTGAAGCTCAACACCGTCGAGCGCTGCTCCGGCCATGCTGGCACCTATGGCGTGAAGACGCCCTACCACCCGGTGGCGATGAAGATAGGCAAGCCGGTCTTCAAGGCCATGGCCAAGGACGAGCCCGACCACATCGCGAGCGACTGCGCGCTGGCCGGCCACCACATCGCTCAGGGCATGGCGGCGGCCGGGACGCCTGCGCGCAGTCTTTCGCATCCGCTGAGCCTCGTGCGCCTTGCCTATGGATTGGAGTGATGCGATGAGCCGCACGATGATCACCCCCGAGAGCCTGATGACGCTGGAGGCCTATGCCAAGTACCGCAAGGCCCACAAGCCCGAGGTCATTGCCCACCGCCGGCTGCGCAGCGTGCAACTGGGCGAGCACCTGAACCTGCAGTTCGAGGACGAGCAGACGGTGCGCTACCAGATCCAGGAGATGCTGCGCATCGAGAAGATCTTCGAGGAAGAAGCCATCCAGGGCGAGATCGAGGCCTATGCGCCCCTGGTGCCCGATGGCTCGAACTGGAAGGCCACGATGCTGATCGAGTATCCCGATCCGCATGAGCGCAAGCGCGAGCTGGCGCGCCTGATCGGCGTGGAGGACCGCATGTTCGTCGAGGTCGAAGGCCATGCGCGCATCTACGCGATTGCCGACGAGGACCTGGACCGCGAGAACGAGGAGAAGACCTCGGCCGTGCATTTTGTGCGCTTCGAGTTCCCGGCGGCCGCACGCGAGGCGGTGCGGGCTGGCGCTCGCGTGAAGCTGGGTTGCGACCACGGCAACTACCCGGCCCATGTGGAGATCGCAGCGGAGACGCTGGCCAGCCTGGCGGGTGACCTGCGCGGGAGCTAGCCGGTCTCGACCTCGCGTCTCATGGCGGTGAATTGGGCGAACTCCCAGGAGCGCAGGCCCACCATCAGCGTGAAGCCATCGCGGCTGCTGCTCGGCAGGCGCTGGTCTTCGGCATGCAGGCGCGCCAGGTCAGCGGCCAGCTGCTGGATCTTCTGCACCATCTCCTGCGCGCTGGCACTGGTCAGCCGGCCATGGACCAGCATCAGGGTCTCGCCGCTGCCGTCGAAATTGCCGGCGAAATAGTCATCCACCACGAACTTGCGCAGGAAGCGCTGCACCGGCCCGTCGGGCATCCAACGGAAGGCGCGTGCCACGCGCAGCCGGTAGCGGTTCAGCGGCTTCAGCTCGATCAGTCCGAGCCGGTCCAGCTGGGCAAGGTGGCGGATGCCCTCGGGCTCGCTGATCTCATAGGTCTCGACGATCTGCTCCAGCGTCCAGTGGCCGAGGCAGCTGATGGCCACCAGCATCAGCACCGGGTCGCTGACGAGGGCCGTCTCCTGCTCCAGCGTCAAGGAATCGCTCTCGGGCGTGCTGGCGTCCGCGGCCTGGCGCATCAGGTCGTCCAGGCTGAGGCCGATGGCCTTGCAGATCTCGGCCAGCCGCGACAGCGTCATGTCCTGCAGCGAGAACATGCGCTTGACGCTGGATTCACTGAGCGTCAGCCGCGTGGCCAGTTCGCGGTAGGTGATGCCGGCGGCCCGCATCTCGGCGCGCAGCACCTGCAATAGTTTTTCGGGGCTGCTCATCGGGCAGTAACGGCAGTCATGCTCAGAGTAAAGGAATGTAAGTACAGCATTTTGATACTCGTTCGGCCTTTGACTTGTACATGGTTCATTGAAACGGTACTCCTCTGCCGAACTGGCAATACTAGGGTCATCCCGGATCGGCCGGGAGAAACCTGGAGATAGATCTGACATGACGAAGACCCGCAACACCATCGCCCGCCTGATCGCTGCCACGCTGCTTGCCGGCACGGCCGTTGCCGCCTCGGCGCAGAGCCTCAGCAAGCCCGAGCCCTATGCCGGCGCCAGCCTGGGTGTCTACAACAAATACAAGCTGGACTGCAGCGCCGGCGTCAGCTGCGACCGTACCGGCAGCTGGGGCGGCCGCATCTACGGCGGCCTGGACTACGGCAGCTTCGCCGTCGAAGGCGTGGCCTTCGGCGCGAAGGCTGGCCAGGGCACGCTGCGCCTGGGCAATGGCACGGCCACGCCGGGCTCGCTGAGCATGACGGGCGCTGGCGTGCAGGGCGTGCTGCCCTTCCTGGTCCATGGTGACTTCTCGCTCAAGGGCAAGCTGGGTCTGGCCTATGTGCGTGGCAAGGCCAGCATCGCCGGTGGCGTGCAGGATGATTCCAGCTGGCGTCCCATGGGTGGCATCGGCCTGTCCTATGCGCTGAACAAGCAGGTCTCGCTGAACGCCGACTACGACACCGTGCAGGCCAAGTACAACAGCGCCGGCAAGGTCCGAACCGACATGGTCTCGCTGGGCGCCAGCTACAAGTTCTGAGCGACGTCCCCTGTTGCCGCCTTCCCGCTTCGGGAGGGCGGCATTTGTCTTTCGCAATGGGCACAATCGGGCGCCTCAACCGGGGAACCCGATGACACATTCAACCGCTTTCTGGCGCGGCTGGCGCCCCATGACCATTGGCATGGTTCTGCTGGCCTCGGTCGGCCTCAGCCTGGCGCAAGTCGAGCCACCTGTGGCAAGCAAGATGCCGAAAGACGTGACGGTCCATGGCGACCGCCGCATCGACGACTACTTCTGGCTGCGCGAACGCGACAAGCCCGAGGTGATGGCCTACCTGAAGGCCGAGGCCGACTACACGGCCCAGTACTACAAGCCGCTCGCCGGCCTGCAGGACAAGCTCTATGCCGAGCTGGTGGGCCGCATCAAGCAGGCCGACGAAGGCGTGCCGGCCCGCCAGGGTGCCTGGTGGTACAGCTCGCGCACGCTGGAAGGCAAGCAATACCCGCTCTTCGTGCGCCGCGCCGCCAGCGGACCTCAGCGCAGCTATGACGCCGCTGCGCCCGAGCAGACCTTGCTGGACCTGAATGCGCTGGCCTCGGGCCGCAAGTTCCTGGCCGTGAACCTGATGCAGGTCAGCCCCGATGGCAAGCGCCTCGCGTACTCGCTGGACGAGACGGGCGCCCGCGATTTCGAGCTGCATGTGCGTGACATTGCGACTGGAGAGGACGTCGCCTGGAAGGCCGCACGCACCGACGGCGCGCAATGGGCTGCGGATTCAAAGACCCTGTTCTACGTCACCTCCAACGAGGCCAAGCGCCGCAACCAGCTGTGGCGCCACCGTCTGGACGGCAATGGCCCGGACGAGCTGATGTTCGAGGAGAAGGACGAGCTCTACAACATGGGCCTCGGCCGCTCCGCCGATGGCCGCTACCTGATGCTCTACAGCATCGCCAAGGACACGACCGAGATCCGCGTGCTGCCTGCCGACAAGCCGCTCGCCGCCTGGCAGGTGCTGCTCGCACGCAAGAGTGGCATCGAATACTCGGCCGAGCATCGCGAGGGCCAGCTCCTGCTGCGCATCAACGACCGGGGCCCCAACTTCCGCCTCATCTCGCTGCCGCTGCCCAAGAGCCTGAACGTCACGCCGGCCCAGCTGGCCAAGGCCAAAGAGCTGATACCGCACCGCGAGGACGCGATGCTGGAGCGCGTTGCCCTGTTCAAGCAGTACATGGCCGTGCAGGTGCGGGAGCAGGGCTCGGTCAAGCTGCGCGTGTTCGAGCATGCGCATCCGGGCAAGCCGCGCGATATCGCGTTTGATCAGGCCGTGTTCACCGCCACCGTGGGTGATAACCGCGAGTACGACAGCGACACGCTGCGCCTGAACTTCCAAGCCCTGACCACGCCGGCCACGGTCTACGACTACGGCATGAAGGATGGCAAGCTGACGCTGCGCAAGCAGCAGCCGGTGATCGGCTTTGACGGCTCGCGCTATGAATCCAAGCGCCTCTTCGCCACGGCCAAGGACGGCACGCAGGTGCCGATCTCCCTGGTCTATGCCAAGGCCCTGCGTGGCGAAGGCCCGCGCCCCTTGCTGCTGCGCGGCTATGGCAGCTACGGCATCTCGTCCGACCCGCGCTTCAATGCCAACGACCTCTCGCTGCTGGACCGTGGCGCCGTAGTTGCCATCGCCCACATCCGCGGCGGTGGTGACCTGGGCCGGCGCTGGTACCTGGAGGGCAAGCTGGCCAAGAAGATGAACACCTTCACCGACTTCGTGTCGGTGGCCGAGACCCTGGTGAAGGAGGGCTGGACCAGCCCGAGCCAGCTGATCATCAACGGCGGCAGCGCCGGTGGCCTGCTGATGGGGGCGGTGGTCAATCTGCGACCCGATCTGTTCAAGGCCGTGGTGGCCGAGGTGCCCTTCGTCGACGTGATCAACACCATGCTCGACGAGACCATCCCGCTGACGACTGAAGAGTTCATCGAATGGGGCAACCCCAAGATCGCCGAGCAATACGCCTGGATGCGCGCCTACAGCCCCTATGACAACCTCAAGGTCGGCGCCTACCCGGCCATCCTCACCCGCACCGGCATCAACGACAGCCAGGTGCCGTACTGGGAGCCGGCCAAGTACGTGGCCAAGCTGCGCACGCTGAAGACCAACAGCGCCACGCCGCTCTTGTTCGACATCAACCTCTCGGCCGGCCATGGCGGTGCCTCGGGCCGCTTTGACGCGCTGAAGGAGCGGGCCAAGGTCTACGCCTTCATGCTGCAGCAATGGGGCATGGCGACCGAGTGAGCGAGGCTCTGAGTCCCCATCACCTGCCGGCGCCGCCGCGCTCGCGGCTGCTGCTGGGTTTGCTGGCGGCCGCGCTGGTGAATGGCGGCTGGCTGGCGCTTTTGCAGATCAAGCGGCCGGTCGCGCCGGTGGCTTCGTCGCGCATCGTGCTGCGCATCCTGGCAGAGAAGCCCGTTGTGCCACCGCCGCCGCCCGGAGATGACGAGGGAATGCGGGTGCCGCCCAGCAATTTGCCAGCGGTTCCGGTGCTGCCGGTTCCAGAGTTGACCGGCGTGCCAGCATCGCCGATTCAGCAAGCAGCGGCGCTTCCGACAGCTTCAGCGGCGGCAACCCCGGCGCGGCCCGAGCCTTTGAAGCTGGGCCTGTCGCCCGCGCGGCCGGCCTCCGGCGCGCGCGGCGAATCGATGCTGAGTCAGATGCTGAACGACCCGCGCGCCAACAGCGAAAAGCGCTCGGTGGAATATGCCGTGGCCGACGCGGCCGGTACCTTGCCGGTCACGGTCTCGACTGCCACCGACGGCACCGGCTCCAAGCTGATCCGCCAGGGCAGCAAGTGCACACGCGTCACAGAGTCGCGCGTCAGCATGCTGAACCCCATGGATGAGCGGGCGCGCGGCCTGCCCTCGATGGCGGGGGCCTGCACCCGGTAGCGCCTTGCCTCAAACAGCCATGTAGCGGCCTGGCCGGTGATTGATGGCCAGTGCCGCATTGATGGCCGCCATGCCTAACAGCGACAGGGCGATGCGCTCCGGCGCCACCCAGGGCAAGCCCGCAAGCAGGATCAGCGCATCGAGCCCCGCCTGCACATAGCCGGCACGCCAGCCGCGAGCCTCCTGCAGCCACATCACCAGCACGTTGAGCCCGCCCAGCGACGCCTTGTGACGGAACAGGATCAGCATGCCGGCTCCGATCAGGAGGCCGCCGGCGATGGCCGCGAAGAAAGGGTTGATCGTGCTGATGGAGAGCCAGCGCGGCAGCGCTTCGGCCAGCAGCGCCATCAGGCCCACGGCGACCATCGTCTTGACCGTGAAGGCCGCGCCCATGCGCCGCCAGGCGAGGCCGTAGAAGGGCAGATTGATTGCGAAGAACAGCGCGCCGAAAGGCCAGCCGCTCGCGTAGTGCAGGAGGAAGGCAATGCCTACCGTGCCGCCGGTTAGCAGACCGGCCTGCTTGAAGAGCGCCACGCCCAGCGCTGCGAACAAGGTGCCGGTGAGCAGGGCCTGGGCGTCCTCGACGCGGCTGTGCCTGAAGGTGCGGCTGATGCGTGCTGCGGCGTCCTTCATGGCCTCAATCGCCGACGCCAGCCAGGAAGTACTTGATCAGACCCTTTGCCGCGAAACCGACCAGGCCGAACCCGAGGCCCAGCAGCAGCACGAAGGTGCCGAAGCGGCCGGCCTTCGACTCCCGCGCCAACTGCAGGATGATGAACACCATGTAGAGCATGAAGGCGGCCACGCCGAAGCTGAGGCCGAACTGGGCAATCTGTTCTTCGGTGTAGCCGAACATGGCCCGGCCCTCAGCTGGCCGCGCGAACCAGGTCGCGGTAGGCATGCCAGCTGGCATGGCCCAGCAGCGGCGCGATCACGACCAGGCCCAGCATGGCCGTGGCCATGCCCAGCAGGGTCAGCGCCATGATCAGGAGTGCCCACAAGGCCACCGGCGCCGGATGCTCCATCACCACGCGCCAGCTGGTGTAGACGGCACCGAGCACGCTGATCGGCCGGTCGAGCAACATGGGGATGGCGACCACGCTGGAGGCGAACACCGGCGCGGCCAGCAGGGCACCGAGGGCCAGCCAGCTCTCGAACAGGTAGTTGCTGTCGCTGAGAAGCACCTGGCGCACGAAGTCCATCGGCTTGTTGATCGGTGCAGGGGCGAGCGCCGTGATCAAGGAGGCCGAGGTCAGCACCCAGCCACTGCCAGCCAGCGCCAGCAGCAGACCAAAGCGGACCAGGCGGGTGTCTCGTGGTTGCCAGGCCTGCAGCACGGTGGTGATGCCTACGGGCTCCTTGCGCTCGATGCCACGGCTCAGCGCATAGAGGCCGGTCGCGAGGATGGGCGCCACCAGCAGGAATCCGCTGAAGGCACCGGCCAGCAGCCAGAAGCGCTCGCGGGCCAGCCAGAAGATGGCCGCACCACCGAACGCCAGCACGAGCCCGTGCAGCAGCGAGACCAGCGGGCTTTGCCAGAGGTCGCGCCAGCCACGCGCCAGCCAGCCCAGCGGGCGCAGCAGGGGCACGGGGCGGACGCCG
Organism: Pelomonas sp. V22; assembly: GCF_030014915.1. Taxonomy (GTDB): domain Bacteria; phylum Pseudomonadota; class Gammaproteobacteria; order Burkholderiales; family Burkholderiaceae_C; genus JAUASW01. The sequence goes on along the minus strand of NZ_JAGIXS010000002.1, from coordinate 303,852 downwards.
AATTGCCGGGATTCGGCCAGGGCCTGATCGCTGGATTTCATCTTGGGCCCGATGGTGCCAGAGCAGCAGCGGCGAGGCCTTGATGGCCATCAATCAGTGCATCAGGGCGAGCCCCAGCGGCGCGACCAGTCCTCATAGGCCTGCAGCGCCTTCTTGGGCCAGGTGCCGTACCAGGCATAGCCGTTGCGGCGCTCGAGGCTGATGTCGTCGAGGTTGTCATGCAGGCTCTTGTCGCGGTCGCCAAAGATGGGCTTGAGCGTGGCGACATCGTAGTAGCGGGCCCAGACGGGTTCCGCGCCCGGCTTGTCTGTCAGCCGCCGCCCCTGCTGGTCGTCGATCTTGCCCCAGGCCTTGTCCTTGATGGCAAGTTCACGCAGGGCGGCGATGCCCGAGCGCACCGCCGCCTTGATCTCGGCGGAAGGCGCAGGGCGGCTCATCAGATAGACCAGGACGCCCGTGCTTTCGCCCACGCACAGGGAAGGCGGCTCGTAGTTGCGGGCCGACACAGGCGCCAGGGTGAGCGCGTCGTACTGCTGGGCCCACAGCAACTTGCGGCCGCCCACCACCATCTGCGCGTCGAGCAGCAACTGGAGCGCCCGCTGTCCGGCGGCGGCGGCGCGGGCCTTCACGTCGGGCGGCAGGAAGTCGAGCTGGTCCTCACCTCGGGCGGCGGCTTCCATCAGTTCGGCCACCTCGACCACCGCGTTGTCGTTCAGCGTGACGGCATCGTGATAGCCGCCCTGCAGCGGCCAGACCTGGGGCCAGCCACCGTTCGGGAATTGCGCGGCCAGCAGGTAGTTCAGGCCCTTGATGGCACTTTGCCGGTAGACCTCGCCAATGCTGCCTTTCAACTGCGCGGCGACCCGAGCGAGAAAACGGATTTCGGTGATGGTGGCGTCGTTGTCGATGGTGCCGACATAGCTCCAGCGCGGATCGGCCGCCAGGTCGAAATTGCCGGGCACCGCGCTCTTGAAGTTGTTGTCCGCCACGTAGTCCTGGCCTTTGAGGCGCGGCGCCCGGTCGCGGGGCTGGTTCTTGCCCCAGCCGCCGGCCGGCGTCTGGAAACTGAGGATGTTGTCGGCCACCTTCAGCGCCTCGGCCGTGGCGTACCAGGCGGCCGGTTGCTGTAAGGGCATGCTTTTTTCGGCATGGCCGCCTTCAGGAGGTGGCGGCAGCGTGGCCAGGCCCTGACGCTCGGCCGCCAGCGCCGCACGATCGGCCGCCAGTTGCGCCTTCGAGCGTGCCAGGTAGGCCGACCAGGCCGCGCGTGCGTCCGTCGGCAGCGCCGCCACGCGCTCGGCGTTCAGCGGCGGGGCCGGCGGGTTGGTGCCGATGACGGCGGCTGTCACTGGCGCGGCAAGGAGCAAGGGGAAGCACAGGCTCAGGCACAGGTGTGTGGACAGGGCGCGGGTGGCGGATCGCATGGATGGCATGGCGGGATTTGGGCGTTAGGGCCGAAATTCAAGTTTTGGAACATCGTTTCAAAACCATATTCTCGCCAGCTTCCGGGCGGCGAACCTGCGGGTTTCCCTCAGGGCCAGTCTCAAGCTGCCAGCAACTGCCGCGCCGCCTGCTGCAGCGCCTCCGGTCGTGCATCGCCGAGGCGGACCGGCGTCGCCCGCTCCAGTTGCGGATAGTGGTTGCGCAGCGAGCGCTCATAGCCGGGGTCGTAGTGCAGCCGCATCAGCTCACCGAAGACCTCGGCCCACTGGCCGCTGCGCGCCTGGGTCTGCCAGCGCCGGACGGTTTCGCGGCCGCGCAGCTCGATCAAGCCTTCGAGCAGCTTGCAGAAGACTTCCGGGTCGTCGCCGAAATGCGCGTAGTCCTGCAGCAGCAGCGCCACGCGCGCCGCCTCGGGCAACTCGATCCAGCAGCAGTCGCCCCGGTCGCGCAGGGCGTCGAGCAGTTGCTCTGGCAGGGTGATGCGCCCGATCTTGCGGCTCTCGCTCTCGACCCAGACCGGCCGCGCCGGATTGAGCCCGCGCAGTTGCTGCCAGAGCTGGCTGTCGAACCACTTCTGGCTCGGCTGGGCGTCGCCGGGCAGGCCGCCGAGCACCGAGCCCCGGTGGCGGGCCAGGCCTTCGAGGTCCAGCACCTGGCCGCCTTCGGCCTGCAGCGCATGCAGCAGCCGCGTCTTGCCGCTGCCGGTGCGGCCGCACAGCACCTGGTAGCGGAGCTGGCCGGGCAGGGCGGCGAGGTCAGCGCGCACCTGGTTGCGGTAGGACTTGTAGCCGCCGACCAGTTGGCGCGAGCGGAAGCCGATCTGGCCCAGGAACCAGTTCATCGCACCGCTGCGCTGGCCGCCGCGCCAGCAATAGACCAGGGGCCGCCAGGTCTTCTCGAGGCCGGCGCTCGACTGCTCGATGTGCCGCGCGATGTTGCGAGCCACCAGGGCCGATCCGAGCTTGCGCGCCTCGAAGGGCGAGCTGGCATAGAGCAGGCCCACCTTGTGGCGCTCCTCGTTGCTCAGCACCGGCCAGTTGATGGCGCCGGGGATGTGGTCTTCCTCAAACTCGGCGGGCGAGCGCACGTCGACGATGGCATCGAAGCGTGGCAGCTCGGCGAGCGCCTGCTCGATGTCTATCGTGTAGCTCATCCGGGAATCGAGACCGCGTCCAGCAGCTCGCTCTCGATCTGCAGCTGCAGCTTGTTCTGCTGCAAGGCCGCGCCGTCAACCAGGAAGGTGTCTTCCACTCGCTCGCCCAGCGTGGAGATCTTGGCCAGCTGCAGGTTGATGCCATGGCGGGCCAGCACGCGGGCAATGGCGTAGAGCAGGCCGGCGCGGTCGCTGGTGCTGATGGACAGCAGCCAGCGCTGCGCCTTCTCGTCGGGCCGCAGCGCGATGCGCGGCGTGAACGGGAAGCTCTTCACGCGGCGCGACAGCCGGCCGCGACGCGGCTCGGGCAGCGGGCCTTGCGCCTTCAGGATCTGCGAGAGCTTGGACTCGACCAGGGGCACGAGGTCGCGCTGGTCCAGATCCAGCTCGGGGCTGATGACCTGGAAGGTGTCCAGCGCATAGCCACTGCGCGTGGTGTGGACCTTGGCGTCGAGGATGTTGAAGCCGGCGCCGTCGAAGTAGCCGCAGATGCGGGCGAACAGGTCGGGCTGGTCGGGCGAATAAACCAGCACCTGCAGGCCTTCGCCGATGGGCGAGGGCCGCGCCTGCACCACCGGCACGGCGGAATCGATGTGCCGCCACAGCGCCCGCGCATGCCAGGCCAGATCGCCGGCGTCATGCCGCGCGAAGTAGCTGAGCTCCAGCGTCTTCCACAGCGGCTCCTCGGTCCCGGGCAGGGCCGAGAGCAGGGCGAGCGCCTGCCGGGCTTCCTGCTTGCGGGCCTCGATGTCGGCGTCGAGGTTGGGCTTGGCGCCGCCGAGCGCACGCAGGGCGAGTCGGTAGAGGTCTTCCAGCAGCTTGCCCTTCCAGGCGTTCCAGACCTTGGGGCTGGTGCCACGGATGTCGGCCACGGTGAGCAGGTACAGCGCCGTCAGGTGGCGCGCATCGATCATCTTCTTGGCGAAGGCCTGCACCACCTCGGGGTCGGACAGGTCTTCCTTCTGCGCCACGCGCGAGAGCGTCAGGTGGTGCTGGACCAGGAAGATCACCAGCTCGGTGTCTGCCTTGTCCAGCCCATGCTGGCGGCAGAAGCGGCGCACCTCGACGGCGCCCAGGTCCGAGTGATCGCCGCCGCGGCCCTTGGCCACGTCGTGGAACAGCGCGGCGATGTAGAGCAGGTGCGGCTTCTCGAACTGCGAGGCCAGCTGCGAGCAGAACGGGTACTCGTGCGCATGCTCGGGAATGAAGAAGCGGCGCACATTGCGCAGCACCATCAGGATGTGCTGGTCGACCGTGTAGACATGGAACAGGTCATGCTGCATCTGGCCGACGATGCGCCGGAACACCCAGAGGTAGCGGCCCAGCACCGAGGTTTGGTTCATCAGGCGGAAGGCGTGGGTCTGGCCCTCCTTCTGCTGCAGGATCTGCATGAACAGCGCGCGGTTGGCCGGGTCGCGGCGCCAGGCGGCGTCCATCAGCTCGCGGGCGTTGTAGAGGGCGCGCAAGGTGCGGGCCGAGAAGCCCTTGATGCCGGGCGTCTGCTGGTAGATCAGGAAGGTTTCGAGGATGGCGTGCGGTTCGCGCTCGAAGAGGTCGTCGCTGACCACCTCCAGCATGCCGGCCCGCTCCATGAAGTGCTCGTTGATCGGGCGCAGCAGCGCCTGCTGGGAGCCGTTGATGCGCTCCTCGAGGTTCAAGAGCAGCACCTGGTTGAGCTGGCTCACCGCCTTGGCCGCCCAGTAGTAGCGGCGCATCAGCACCTCGGAGGCACGCTGGCCGCCACTGGCCTGGTAGCCAAAGCTCTCGGCCACGGCGGTCTGCAAATCGAACACCAGGCGGTCTTCGCGCCGGCCGGCCACGGCATGCAGGCGGGCGCGTATCAGCGTGAGCAGGCCTTCGTTGCGCTGCAGCTGGCGGCTCTCGAAGGGCGTGATCAGGCCGGTGGCGGCGAGCTGGGGCCAGGTCTTGCCGAGGCCCGCAGCGCGGGCAATCCAGATCAGCAGCTGCAGGTCGCGCAGGCCGCCCGGGCTCTCTTTGCAGTTGGGCTCCAGCGAGTAGGGCGTCTCTTCGTACTTGGTGTGGCGCTGGGCCTTCTCCAGCGTCTTGGCGCGCAGGAAGGCCTTGGGATCCATGGCCTGCTGCAGCGCGCGCTCGAACTGCTTGAAGAGCGGCCGTGGCCCGGTCAGCAGGCGGGCTTCCAGCATGGCGGTCTGAACCGTCACGTCGCCAGCGGCTTCGGACAGGCATTCGGAGAGCGTGCGCACCGAGGAGCCGATCTCCAGCCCACTGTCCCAGCAGGCCGTGATGAAGGCCTCGAGGCCGCTCTTGATGGCGCCCGGCTGGTGTGCCTCCACGCCATCGGGCAGCAGCACCAGCACATCGACATCGGAATAGGGGAAGAGCTCGCCACGCCCATAGCCGCCCACGGCCAGCAGGCAGGCGCCCTCGGGCATGGAGGCGGCGCTCCAGAGCTGCTGCAACTGGGCGTCGACGTGGCGGGCCAGTTGCCGCAGCAAGGTCTTGGCGGCCGTGACCGTGGGCCGGGCTTGCATGAAGCCGGCGATCAGCGCTTGCTTGCCGCTCTTGAATTGACGGCGCAGTTCGGCCAGGTCCACCGCGCTCAACGCCCGGTCATCCAGTGATGAAAGCCGGCGGCGGCGGGCTGCCGGCCGAGAGCGTCATCACCTCGTAGCCAGTTTCGGTCACGACGATGGTGTGCTCCCACTGCGCCGACAGCGAGCGGTCCTTGGTGACGATGGTCCAGCCATCGCCCATCTCGCGAATCTCGCGGCGGCCGGCGTTGATCATTGGTTCGATGGTGAACACCATGCCAGGCACCAGCTCCTCGAGCGTGCCAGGGCGGCCGTAGTGCAGCACCTGCGGCTCTTCGTGGAAGACCTGGCCGATGCCGTGGCCGCAGAACTCGCGCACGATGGAGAAGCCGGCGTTCTCGGCAAAGGTCTGGATCGCATGGCCGATGTCGCCGAGGCGGGCGCCCGGCTTGACCTTGGCAATGCCCTTCCACATGGCGTCATAGGTGAACTGGCAAAGGCGCTTGGCCGCGATCGAGCCCTCGCCGACGATGAACATGCGGCTGGTGTCGCCATGCCAGCCGTCCTTGATGACGGTGACGTCGATGTTGACGATGTCGCCGTTCTTCAAGGGCTTGTCGTTCGGGATGCCGTGGCAGACCTGGTGGTTGATCGAGGTGCAGATCGACTTGGGGTAGGGCGTGTAGCCCGGCGGGCAGTAGTTCAGCGGTGCCGGGATCGCCTGCTGCACGTTCACGATGTGATCATGCGCCAGCTTGTCGAGCTGCTCGGTGGTGACGCCCGGCTTCACGTGGGCGGTCAGCATGTCCAGGACTTCGGAGGCCAGTCGGCCAGCGACGCGCATGGCGGCGATATCGGCCGCGTCTTTGATCGTGATCGTCATAGGAGGCGGATTTTATGCGGTCGGGCGGTCCGGCGCGGCCAAGGGGCCTAGTCGGCCCACACCACGACACCGCTCCAGGCCGTGGCCAGCACCACGACACCGAAGCCGATGCGATACCAGGCGAACGGCACGAAGCTGTGGCTGGAGATGTAGCGCAAGAGCCAGCGCACGCAGATCCAGGCGGCCAGGAAGCTGACCACGAAGCCCACACCGAACATCGGCGCGTCGGCCATGGACAGCGCATGGCGCTCCTTCCAGAGGCTGTAGACGCCCGCGCCCACCAGGGTCGGGATGGCCAGGAAGAACGAGAAATCAGTGGCCGCCTTGCGCGACAGGCCGAGCAGCATGCCGCCGATGATGGTGGCGCCCGAGCGGCTGGTGCCGGGGATCATGCCGAGGCACTGCACCAGGCCGACCTTGAGCGCGTCGAGGGGCGTCATGTCGTCCACGTCCTGGATGCGGGCCAGCGGCTGGGCGCGGCGCTCCACCCACAGGATGATCAGCGCGCCAACGATGAAGGCGCTGGCCACCACCGGGGCATTGAACAGATGGGCCTTGATGGCCTTGTAGGCCAGCAGGCCGATCACGGCGGCGGGCAGAAAGCCTATGCCCACGTTCAGCACGAAGCGGCGGGCCTTGGCGTCTGAGCCGAGACCCAGCAGCACGCCCTTGAGCCGCTGCCAGTAGACGATGACCACGGCCAGGATGGCGCCACTCTGGATCGCCACATCGAAGACCTTGGACTTGGCATCCGTCAGGCCGAGCAGCGAGCCGGTGAGTATCAGGTGGCCGGTCGAGGAGATCGGGAGGAATTCGGTCAGGCCTTCGACCACGCCCATCACGGCGGCCTTGATCAACAGGATGAGGTCCAAGCAGCGCTCCGGCAGTCTTGTTTTGAGAGGGCGCGATGATAGCTGCGAGGCCTTGCCGCCTTGATTGCCTCCGGGGTGGCGTTTATATTACTGACCAACCAGTCATTACTAGCCATGCCGCCCGCCGCCCCCCATTCGAGCCCCAGCGCCACCCGTGCCGCCGCAGCGCCGCAGCGCCAGCGCCGCAAGGAGGCGCGTCCGCAGGAGTTGCTGGCGGCTGCGCTCGCGCTGTTCGTGGAGAAGGGCTTCGCGGCGACGCGCTCTGAGGAGGTGGCGGCGCGGGCCGGCGTTTCCAAGGGCACGCTCTACCTGTACTACCCCAGCAAGGAGGAGTTGTTCAAGGCCGTGGTGCGCGAGAACCTGTCCAGCCACATCGCCGATGGCGAGCTGATGCTGGCTCAGCACCAAGGCCCGATGGCGGGGCTGCTGCGCGAGGTGATGCACGAATGGTGGCAGCGCATCGGCCTCGGGCCGGCCGGCGGCATCAGCAAGATCATGATGGCGGAGGCGCGCAACTTCCCGGAGTTGGCCCAGTTCTACGTGGATGAGGTGATCGCCCCGACGCATCGGCTGCTCGCCGGCCTGCTGGAGCGCGGCATGGCCAGCGGCGAGTTCAGGCGCGTCAAGGTGGACGATGCGGTCCATGTGTTGATCGCGCCGATGCTGCACCTGACACTGCATCAGCATTCCTTCGGCGCCTGCATGCTGCACGACCCGGACATGGATCCGCGCCGGGTGCTGGACCTGCAGCTGGACCTGATGCTGGAGGGCTTGCTGAGCGCCGAACAGGTGCCTGAGCGGGCGCCCGAACCACAGCGGCTTTCGACACCCCCAGCGGCCCGGCGGCCGAAATAGAATCCGCCATTCCGCTTTTTTGCACGACCCGGTTCTCGAAGGATTGATTGACATGGACATCGAACAGGCACGCTTCAACATGATCGAGCAGCAGATCCGGCCCTGGGACGTGCTGGACGCCGGCGTGCTGCAGCTGCTGGCCCAGGTCAAGCGCGAAGACTTCGTACCCGAAGCCCACCGTGGCCTGGCTTTCATGGACACCGAACTGCCACTGGGCGGCGGCCGCCAGATGCTGGCGCCGCGGGTCGAGGCCCGGCTGCTGCAGGAGCTCAAGCTCACGCGCCAGGACAAGGTGCTCGAGATCGGCACCGGCGCCGGCTATCTGAGTGCGCTGATCGCCCACCAGGCCAAGAGCCTGGTCACGCTGGAGCAAGACCCGACCCTCGCGGCCCAGGCCTCGCAAAAACTCAAGCGCGCCGGACTGTCCAACGCCACCGTGCGTGAGGCCTCCGGTGCTCAAGGCCTGGCCGGCGAGGCACCGTTCGACGCCATCCTGCTGAGCGGCTCGGTGGCCGAAGTGCCGCAAGCCCTGCTGGACCAGCTCAAGACCGGCGGCCGCCTGTTGGCCATCGTGGGCTCGGGCCCGATGATGCAGGCCACGCTGTTCACGCGCCAGGCCAGCGGCGAATGCAGCCGTCGCGAGCTGTTCGACACCGTCGCGCCGCGCCTGGCGGGTTTCGCTGACAAGCCTGCTTTCCAGTTCTGATCTCCAACGAATGAGCGAGCTGCAACTCTTGGCACCGGACCTGCACGCGCTGCTGCAGGGCGGCGCCGGCCCGGTGCCGCTGCTGCTCGACGTGCGCGAAGCCTGGGAGCGCGAGCATTGCCGCATCGATGCGCCCGAGCAGGAGAGCCTGCACATGCCCATGGGCGAGGTGCCGGAGCGCTTCGGCGAGCTGGCCCCCCTGCATCCTGTCGTTTGTTATTGCCACCACGGCGTCAGAAGTTTGCAGGTCGTCGCATTTTTGCGGCGCCAGGGCCTGCAGTCCGTCTATAACCTCGCCGGCGGCATCGAAGCCTGGTCGCTGGCGGTTGATCCTGCCGTGCCCCGATACTGAGCTGAGTCGATTCACCGCTGTACATCCGGAACCATGACCCGCGTCACCGTCGCGAAAAGGAAACCCATGTCTGACCACCGCGCTCCCGTCCTGCGTCAACGCTTCAGCCGCCTGGCGGCCGCAATCGCCGTGGGCGTCTTTGCCAGCGCTGGCGCCCAGGCACAGAGCCTGCAGGACCTCTACGATGCGGCCCGCGCCTATGACGCGAGCTTCCTTTCTGCCCGCGCAGCAGCCGAGTCGGCCGAGTACCGCGCGGCCCAGGTCGGTGCGCTGGCCAAGCCCACGGTGGGCCTCGGTGCCGGTACGACGCTGGCGCGCAGCGAGTCGCCCTCCGGCTCCTCCCTGAACACCACGACCACCACAGCCGGCGTCAAGGCCAGCTACTCGCTCTACAACCGCGGCAATGCGATCACCATCGAACAGTCGCTGCGCAGCCTGAGCGTTGCCAAGGCTGATCTGGAAACCGCCGAGCAGGACCTGATCGTGCGCGTGGCTCAGGCCTATTTCGACGTGCTGGCCGCACAGGACGTGCTGGGCAGCACCCGTGCGAACAAGACTGCCATCGCCGAACAGCTGGCCTCGGCCAAGCGCAACTTCGAGGTCGGCACCTCCACCATCACCGACACCCGCGAAGCGCAGGCCCGTTACGATCGCTCGCTGGCCCAGGAAATCGCTGCCGAGAACGACCTGCGCGTGCGCCGCGTTGCGCTGGAGCAGATCGTCGGCCGTGCCAATGTCGAGCCCAAGCCCCTGGTGCAGCCGGTGGCCTTGCCGGCTGTGCTGCCGCTGACGCTGGACCCCTGGGTTGCCCAGGCCGACGAGCAGAACCCCAGCGTGCGCAAGGCCCGCCTGGGTCTGGAAGTGGCCCAGCTGGAAACCAAGAAGGCCCGCGCCGCCGACGGCGTGACCGTCGACATGAGCGGCTCGGTCGGCCTGTCCAACCTGCATACCAGCCTGAGCGGCGCGGCCGCTGCGGCCGCCGGTTCTGGCACCTCCAAGAGCGCCAGCATCGGCGTCAGCATCAACTACCCGCTTTACACCGGCGGTGCCAGCCAGAACCGCGTGCTGGAAGCGCTGAAGCTGGAAGAGAAGTCGCGCAACGACCTCGAGTACGTGCGTCGCCTGGTGAACGAGAGCACACGTCGCGGCTTCCTCGGCGTGCAGTCGCTGACGGCCCAGGTCAAGGCGCTGGAAGCGGCCGAGTCGTCCAGCAAGCTGGCCCTTGAATCGACCCAGGTCGGCTACCGTGTCGGCGTGCGCGTCAACCTCGACGTGCTGAATGCCCAGACCCTGCTGTACACCACGCAAAGCGACCTGGCCAAGGCCCGCTACGACGTGCTGGTGACCGGCCTCAAGCTGCGTCAGGCTGCTGGCCAACTGCGTCCCGAAGACATCTCGGCGATCAACCAGCTGCTGACGAAGTAATCGCCGTAGCCCATGTCGCGACGCCGGCCGCCTGCAAGGGTGGTCGGCGTTTCTACTTGCGCGCTCCTCCTTGCACGCCAAGAGACAATCCCGCCCATGCTCTACCTGCTCTCGCCCGCCAAGTCGCTCGACTATGAAACACCCGTTGCCCCCGAGCTCGCTGCACTGGCCACGCGCCCGCAGTTCGTGCCGCAGTCGCAGGAGCTGATAGCACTGCTGCGCGAGCTGAGCAGTGCCCAGGTGGCCGAGATGATGGAGCTGTCCGAAGCGCTCGCCGATCTGAACGTGAAACGCTACAAGGCCTGGCGCCCGCGTTTCACCGCCAGCAACAGCAAGCCCGCCGTGCTGGCCTTCAATGGCGACGTCTACGAAGGCCTGCAGGCCCCCAAGCTCAGCGTCGAGCAGCTGCAATGGGCGCAGCAGCACCTGGCCATCCTGTCGGGCCTCTATGGCGTGCTGCGGCCCTTGGACCTGATGCAGCCTTACCGGCTGGAAATGGGGCGCTCCCTGGTCAATCCGCACGGGAACAGCCTCTACGCCTACTGGGGGGATCGCCTGGCCGAGCATCTGAACAAGCGCGCCGCCGCGCAGGCCGTGCCGGTGATGGTGAACCTGGCCTCGCAGGAGTACTTCAGGGCAGCCGACCGCAAGGCGCTGAAGCCCCGCGTGATCGACTGCCAGTTCGAGGACTGGAAGGGCGACCGCTACAAGGTCATCAGCTTCTTCGCCAAGCGGGCGCGTGGCCTGATGGCACGCTATGCGATCGAGCAGCGCGTTGATCGGCCCGAGGGGCTCAAGGACTTTGCCGCCGAGGGCTACCAGCTCGATGCCAAGGCGTCCACTCCGGAGCGCCTGCTGTTCCGTCGCCGGGTTGATCTGACTGCGGCTTGAGGCGCTGCGGTTCGAGGCAGAATTTGCCCCCATCATGAGCATCCAAGCCATCACCCCCGAACTGCGCCGCTGGATCCTGGAACAGGCCGAGGCCGGCGTGAGCCCCGAACAGACCCTGGCCGCCATGCGCAGCAGCGGCTGGGAAGACCCGGTCAGCATCCGCGCGCTCGAAGAGACGCTGAAGCGCTCGCTCGGGCTGGTGGCCGAGGACCCCAAGCTGCCGCGCGGCGTACCGGTGCCCGAGCCCGACCTCGCCGGCATGCCGAGCAAGCTCTGGGCGGGCGACCGCGAGGTCGAGGTGCTGATCAGCATGAAGCATCCGCGCGTCGTGGTGTTCGGCGGCCTGCTGTCCGACGATGAATGCGATGCCATGGTGGCGCAGTCCGAGAGCCGCCTGGCGCGCTCCGAGACGGTCACCCTGACGCAGGACGGCAGCGAGGTGAACGCCGCCCGCACCAGCGACGGCATGTTCTTCGACCGCGGCGAGACCGAGCTGTGCAAGCGCATCGAGGCCCGCCTGGCCAAGCTCTTGCGCTGGCCGCTGGAGAACGGCGAAGGCCTGCAGGTGCTGCGCTACCGACCGGGTGCCGAGTACCTGCCGCACTACGATTATTTCGATCCCCAGCATTCCAGCACCTCGACCATCCTCAAGCGCGGCGGCCAGCGGGTGGGCACCATCGTGATGTACCTGAACACGCCGGAGCAGGGCGGCTCGACCGTGTTCCCCGACATCGGCCTCGAGGTGCTGCCGGTCAAGGGCAATGCCGTGTTCTTCAGCTACGACCGCCCGCATGCCAGCACGCGCACCCTGCACGGCGGTTCGCCTGTCATTGCCGGCGAGAAGTGGGTGGCGACCAAGTGGATGCGCGAAGGCGTGTTCGAGTAGGCCCTATTCAGAGATTCAGACAGGAGTTCGCCATGGACAAGAAGCAAATCAAGGTGTGGACGTTGGCAGCGGCCCTGCTGCTGGGGTTCAACGTCACGGCCGTGCAGGCACAGGGCGCGCCGGCTGCTCCATCAGCACCCACGCAGCCGCTCAAGAAGGCCCACAAGAAGCCGGTGAAGAAGGCCGGCAAGCCCACCAAGAAGCCGGCGAAGAAGGCGGGGAAGAAGGGCGGCAAGAAGCCCGCCGTCAAGGCCCATCACCAGGTCAAGTCCAAGGCGGCCAAAGCGACCAAAGCGACAGGAACCCCGCTGAACTGAGCCTTCAGCGCCGCAGCGGCAACTGGCTCTGCTTCAGCGCACGCAGCACGAAGCTGCTCTTGCTGTGGCGGATGCCGGGGATCTTGTAGAGCCGCTCGCGCAGCAGGCGCTCGTAGTCGCGCGTGTCGGCCACGGCAATGCGCACGTAGTAGTCGTAGTCGCCCGAGACCAGGAAGGCCTCCATCACCTCGGGGATCTGCTCCAGCGCGCGGCCGAACTCGAACAGGGCTTCGTCCGAGTGGCTGTCCAGCGTGACCTGCACGATCACCGTGTCGGCCAGGCCCACCGCCGCCGGGTTCACCCGCACCGAATAGCCCTCGATCACGCCGGCTTCCTCCATCCGCTTGATGCGGGTCCAGCAGGGGGAGCTGGTCAGCCCGACCTTGCCCGAGAGCTCGTTGAGGCTGATGCGGGCGTCCTGCTGCAGGGCATTCAGGATGTCCAGGTCGAATTTGTCCAGTTTCATGCTGGGGGATTCTATGAGTGCGGAAAATTTTTCCGTGCACTGAAGAAGTGGCGGCAAATTCAGCAGCCTTTTCCGAGGCTTCGCGGGCAGAGTAGCGGACATGCAAGAGCTCCTGACCCCGCCCATGCCGGCCCTGGCCGACGCCTCATCGGCCCACCGCCCGTTTCCCCGCGCAACCGACCCTCGCAATGGCGCCGAAGCCCTGGTGGCCGGCCTGCTGGCCCTGGGCATAGACACCGTGTTCGGCTATCCAGGCGGCGCCGTGCTGCCGCTATACGACGCTCTGCATGCCGAGCCACGGCTGCGCCATGTGCTGGTGCGGCATGAGCAGGCGGCCGTCCATGCGGCCGAGGGCTATGCGCGCAGCACGGGCAAGCTGGGCGTGGTCTTCGTCACCTCGGGCCCGGGCATGAGCAACACCGTGACCGGGCTGCTCGACGCGCGTTGCGACTCCATCCCGCTGCTGTGCATCAGCGGCCAGGTGGCGACCACGGTCATCGGCACCGACGCCTTCCAGGAATGCGATGCCCTGGGCCTGGCCAAGCCGGTGACCAAGCATTGCGCGCAGCTGCGTGATGCCGATGCCGTGGTCTCGCAACTGCGCGCCGCTTGCGAGCTGGCGCTGGGCGGGCGGCCCGGCCCGGTGCTGCTGGACTTTCCGAAGGACGTTCAGCTCGCGCCGCTGGGCCAATGGGAACGGCCCGCGCCTTTGCATAGAGCCGAGCCACAGGCGCCGTCACCGGCGTCAGTGGCTGAGGCGCTGGTCCTGCTGCGTGAGGCTCGCCGGCCGGTGTTCTACGGCGGCGGCGGCCTGATCAACTCAGGCCCCGAGGCCTGCGCCAGCTTCAGTCGATTGGTGCGTGCCACTGGAGCACCCTGCACGCTGACGCTGCTGGGTCTCGGCGCCTTCGATGCCGAAGACCCGCAGTTCCTCGGCATGCTGGGCATGCACGGCACGCTGGAGGCCAACCTGGCCATGCATGGCGCCGACCTGATCGTCTGCGTCGGCGCCCGCTTCGATGACCGCGTGACCGGCCGGCTCGATGCCTTCTGCCCGGGCGCCAAGGTCATCCACCTCGACGTCGACCCCCGCTCCATCAACAAGGTCCGCCGGGCCGATGTGGCCTTGCTCGGCGATTGCGGCGCCAGCCTCCAGGCGCTGGAGCGTGGCTGGCGCGGCGGCCACGCCGACCTGCAACCCTGGTGGTCGCAGATCCAGCGCTGGCGTGCCGAGCGCTGCCTGGCCTTTGAGGACGAGGGGCCGCAGATCCTGCCGCAGGCCTTGATGAGCCGCTTGCAGGCGGCGCTGAAAGGGCGCGATGCCATCGTTGCCACCGACGTGGGTCAGCACCAGATGTGGGCCGCCCAGTACCTGCCGCCACGCCGGCCGCAACGCTGGCTCAGCTCGGGCGGCGCCGGCACCATGGGCTATGGCCTGCCGGCTGCCATAGGCGCGCAGATCGCCAATCCGGAGTCGCTGGTGGTCTGCGTCAGCGGCGACGCCTCGGTGCTGATGAACATCCAGGAACTGTCGACCGCCGTGCAGCACCGCACGCCGGTCAAGCTGGTGCTGTGCAACAACGCCCGCATGGGCATGGTGCGGCAATGGCAGCAGCTGATACACGGCGGCCGGTACAGCCACAGCTACACCGAGGCCTTGCCCGATTTCGTAGCCCTGGCGCGGGCCTTTGGCTGGGCGGCGCGAAGGGTCGAGCGGCGTGACGAGCTGGGCGAAGCGCTCGCCGAATGTCTGGCCTCACAGGGCCCGTTCTTTCTCGACGTCGCCGTGTCGGCCGAGGAGAACTGCTTCCCGATGATGCCGGCCGGCGCGGCCCACAACGAGATCTGGCTGGGCCAGGGCCGGCCCTACCGTGAGGCGGGCGGCTGAATCGGCAGGCTGATGTAGCTGTCGTTGTGCCAGCGTATCGTCAGCGGCGCGCCGGCATCGGCCGCGCTCTCCCTGCTCACGTCCTTGCCCGTGCCGTGGTTGAGCTGGGCGCCCGAGTTCTTGTTGACATTGGCGATCAGCACCAGGCGGCTGCCCTTTTGCAGTTCGCGCGCCACCATGCGTGTGCGGCTGAAGGCGAGGGCCGTGGGCTTGCCGGGCGTCAGCAGCTGGCGCCGGCTCATGTCGGCAACGTGGCTGGCGCGGCCGAGGAAGTACGAGAGGTGGATGTATTCGCCCGCCGGCGTCAGTTCGTACAGCACCAGGCCCAGGTCCACGTCGCGCTTGTTGATCGTGAGGTTCAGTCGGCCCGAGAAGCTGCCAGCCAGCGTGGCGGCTTCGTCCAGCGGCTCGCTGATGAACAGCAAGCCGTTGCCGGCCTCCAGCTCGCGCCGCACGATGGGGCTCGGGTAATAGTCGTTGTGGATGGTCTGGCGGTCCTTCAGGTCCACGGTCTGGCTGCGTGAGGCGGCTCGCGCTGGCTGGCCGTTGTTGAGTTTGTCGCCATCCAGGTAGAGCTTGCGTGGATGCTGCTCCAGCGCCTTTGGCGAGGCCGCATGGCCCCAGCGGTTGGCGCCCATCAGCTGGTAGTTGATCTTGTCCTTCAGCAAGGCCGGCAGCGGGCCACCGCGCAGCACATGGTCCAGCCAGTCGAAGGTCAGCTGGGGCGTGTCGATCTGCGCTACGGGGTCGATCGCGTAGCCGCGCAAGACGACCTGCTTGCGGTAGGACTGGGCGCCGAAATGGTCGTAGGGCCCGATCACCAGGTAGTGCTCGGCCTTCGGGTTGTGCTGGTAATGATGCTTCACGTACTCGATGGCTGAGATCTGGCCGTCGTCGTAGTAGCCCGTGATGCTCAGGACCGGGATCTTGATGCGTGCGAACTCCGGGCCGTAGGGCACCATGGCCTGCCAGTAGGCGTCGTAGCTCGGGTGCTTCAGCCAGCGCTGCAGCAGCGGATTGGGCGTGCCGTCGACGCGGTCGATCTCGCGGAACGGCCGGCCGCTCTCGAACCAGCAGTCTGAGAGCTGGTTCCAGCGCTGCGGGTCGTTGTAGACCTGATGGTCCAGCGTGAGGTTGTTGCCCACGTAGAAGGCCCAGCCGTAGTTGGCCGTCAGGAAGATGTTGTTCTCCATCGGCAGGCCGAGACCGGGGATGGCGGCCACGTAGGGGACGATGGTCTTGAGCGCCGGATGCGGGTTTTTCAGCGCCGCCCATTGCGAGAAGCCTTCGTAGCTGCCGCCGTACATGGCGACGCGGCCATCGTTCCAGGGCTGCTTGCTGATCCAGTCGATCACTGCGTTGACGTCTGTTGCCTCATGCTCGTAGGGTGCGATTTGGTCGGGGCTTTCCAGCTTGCCACGCGAGAAGGCCACGACGCCCGCATAGCCTCGTGCCGCTGCCTGAACGGCCGGCGCCCAGCTGCGCTGCGGCTCCGCGTAAATGGTGAAGAGCAAAGCGGCCGGCAGCGGCTTGCTGGCGCCCTTGGGTCGGACCACGTAGGCCGACAGGCTGGCAGCGCCCGAGCGCACGCGGACGGCTTCCACGCTGTAGCGGTTCGCTTCGTCCTCGGCCAGCAGGGCGGGCGACAGCGGCAGGATGGCCTGGTAGACCGACCAGGGCTGGTAGTCGCGCAGCAGGCGCAGCGCGGTATCGAGCGTGATCTCCTCGCCGGGCTTGATGCCGCCCAGGGCACGCTGCACAGCCTGCTCGGCGCGCGGCAGGTCATAGCTGAAGGACTGGCTGGCGCGGAAAGCCTGCGGCCCACTCAGGCCGGCGAAGCGGCTGCGGAAGGCGGCCTTGAAGGCGGGCTCGAAGCCGGTGTTCTCGGCCGCGCTCGCCAGGCGCGCGCGGGCATAGAGCTCGTATTGCAGATAGCCGATGTCGGCATCGGCCAGGCCTTGCTTGGCCTGCAGCTCGCGCAGAGTCTGGATCGTTTCCAGCGCTGCGGCCGGCTCGCCGGCCACCAATTGCAGGCGCAAGCGCGTGGTCAGCAGGCGCTCGGGATTGCTGTCCTGGTACTGCGCCAGGGCCGTACGGGCCAGGCCGGGCATGCTGGTGGCGAGCGCGGCCGGGTCCAGCTTGAGGGACTCAGCCGAAGCCGCAACAGGCAGGCCCAAGAGCAGGAATGACAGCGTGAACCTGAGGAAGATGCGTCGCATGGGCCTGTGTCCTGGAGCGGAGCTGGGATGCGGCGCATGGTAGCGAGCGGCTGCTGCCAAAAACAAAAGGCACCCGAAGGTGCCTTTGCTGTTGCCGAATGAGCGAAGGCTCAGACGCGCTTGCGGTACTCGTGCGTGCGGGTGTCGATTTCGATCTTGTCGCCTTGCGCCACGAAGATGGGCACGGGGATTTCGAAACCGGTGGAGATCTTGGCCGGCTTCAGCACCTTGCCCGAGGTGTCGCCCTTGACGGCCGGCTCGGTCCAGGTCACTTCACGCACCAGCGAGGTCGGCAGTTCGACCGAGATGGCCTTGCCGTCGTAGAACACCACTTCCACGGGCATCGCGTCTTCCAGGTAGGAGATGGCGTCGCCCATGTTCTCGGCTTCCACCTCGAACTGGTTGTACTCGGTGTCCATGAACACATACATCGGGTCAGCGAAGTAGGTGTACGTGCATTCCTTCTTTTCCAGAATGATCTGGTCCATCTTGTCGTCAGCCTTGAAGACGACTTCGGTGCCCGAGTTGTTCAGCAGGCTCTTCAGCTTCATGCGCACCGTGGCGGCATTGCGGCCACCGCGGCTGTACTCGGTCTTCAGCACGACCATGGGGGCGTTGCCGTGCATGATCACGTTGCCGGCGCGGATTTCTTGAGCGATCTTCATAGGGGTTCCGATGATGGGAGCTTGGGTTGTCCTTGGCGGGGCGAACGCGTTGATCACGCGGGTCACCCCTGTGGCGCGCGCCAAAAGTCTCCCATAGGCGCGGCAAAGCCGGCGATTTTAGCCTGATTCGGCCACGAAGCTGAGCAGCTGGCTGGCCAGATCGGGCTGCCGCGCCAAATGCTGCCGCCATTGCAGGGCCGTTGCGGCGGCCGTGTTGGAGGCGGGCAGGGCTGCGGGCCAGGCGCCCAGGCCGTTCCACGCGCGCCAGAGCCGGCGCGTGCCTGCGGCCAGGTCAGCAGGAGCCGCGGCCAGGTAGAGGTCGAGGAATGTTTCGAGCTTGGGCCCTTGGGCGCCATCGTCCTGCGGATAGATCTGCCAGACGAAGGGCTTGCCCGCCCATTGGGCGCGCACGAAGGAGTCCTCGCCACGCACCAGGTTGAAGTCGCAGGCCCAGAGCAGGCGGTCGAAGTTCGGTTGGCTCAGGAAGGGCAGGGCTTGCCAGCGCACATCGGCCGGTAGGGCCTGTGCCGCCAGTTGCGATTGCACGGCACCAGGACAGGCCAGTATCAGCGTGGGCTGCTCGGCCAGCAGCGGCAGCAGCTCGGGCATCAATCGGTAGGCAAACAGGCTGACCAGACGCTCGCCGGGGCGGCGCTCTATGCCCAGTGCGGCAAGCCAGGCGGGCGCATCGAAAGCAGCCTGCTCGGCAGCGAGGCCTGGTTCGCGCAGCAGCCCGCCAGTCCGTGTGGTGAAGCCGGGGTAGAAGAATTGCTTGCTCAAGCCAGCGCCCGGCCCGCTGAACTGCGGCGAGTGCAGGCGATGGCTGCGCTCCACATAGGACTCGGCGCTGAGGTACTCGAGGTTGATCCAGCGCGGTGCCGGCTGGCGGGAGGCCATGCGGGCCACAAAGGCCTCGGGCAGATCGCAGCCGAAGCTCTCGATGACCACGTCGCCGACCACGGGCTCATCGGCTGCGTCTCCCCAGTGCCGCACGACCAGCCCTCCGGGTGGCGGCCCGCCTGCCATCCAGCCGAGCGCGCTGGCGTCGTCCAGCCACAGCTGCACTTGCTCGCCACGCGCCGCCAGGTCGCGGGCCAGGCGCCAGCAGACGCCGATGTCGCCGTAGTTGTCGATGACGCGGCAGAACAGATCCCATTGCATGGCAGCGATTATGGGCACGGCACAATCCCGCCCATGTCAGAGATCGACGATCAAGCCGGCGAAGACCCGGCAGCGCTCGGGGCCCAGGTGCAGGCCGATTGGGCCGAGGAGCGCGCGGTGGCCGAAGCCGCCGAGAAGCTGCGCGTGGCCGAGGTGGAACAGGCGGCTCTGCTGGTGCGCGAGAAGCTGCTCGCCGAGGTGGCCTCGCTGCCGCTGCTGCCGGGCGTCTACCGCTACTTCGATGCGCAGGATCATGTGCTCTACGTGGGCAAGGCCAAGAGCCTGCGCAAGCGGGTCTCCAGCTATTTCCAGAAGGACCATGGCGGCACCCGCATCGGCATGATGGTGGCGCGCATCGCCCGCCTCGAGACGACCGTGGTGCGCACCGAGGCCGAAGCCCTGCTGCTTGAAAACAACCTGATCAAGGCGCTGAACCCGCGCTTCAACATCCTCTTCCGCGACGATAAGAGCTACCCCTACCTGAAGCTGAGCGGCCACGCCTATCCGCGCGTCAGCTACTACCGGGGGGCGGTCGACAAGCGGCACCGCTTTTTCGGGCCATTCCCGAGCGGCTGGGCGGTCAAGGAGTCGATACAGCTGATACAGAAGGTGTTCCGGCTGCGCACCTGCGAGGACACGGTCTTCAACAACCGCAGCCGGCCCTGCCTGCTGTACCAGATCCGCCGCTGCTCCGGGCCTTGCGTGCAGGCCTGCAGCGACGATGACTACGCGCGCGACGTGCGCAATGCCGAGCGCTTCCTGCTGGGCGAAACGCAGGAGGTGATGGACGGCCTGCAGGCGCTGATGATGTCGCACGCCGAGGCGCTGCAGTACGAGCAGGCGGCCGAGGTGCGCAACCAGATCCAGTCGCTGGCCAAGGTGCTGCAGCAACAGGCGGTGGACGAGAACAGTGCGACCGGACGCGACCGTGACGTCGACATCCTGGCCGTCAAGGTCCAGGGCGGCCGCGCCTGCGTCAACCTGGCCATGGTGCGCGGCGGCCGCCACCTGGGCGACCGCGCTTACTTCCCGAAGCATGTGGACGAGGGCACGGCCGTGGCATTGGCCGATCATGAGGATGACGAAGGCAGCACCAGCGCGCCGCGCAGTGCGGAGCAGCAGGTGCTGGAAGCATTCATGGCTCAGCATTACCTCGACGCCCATGTGCCCTCGCTGATCGTGGTCAGTGAGGCGGTCGATGCCGGCCTCGCGGAAGCGCTGTCTGTGCAGGCCGGCTACCGCGTCACCGCCCAGGCCCAGCCGCGCGGCCAGCGCCGCATCTGGCAGGAGATGTGCGTCAAGGGGGCCGAGCTGTCGCTGGCTCGATTGCTGTCGGAGGAGGGCTCTCAGCAGGCGCGCACCCGTTCGCTGCTGGAGGCGCTGGACCTCACGGTGGCCGAGGTCGACAAGTTCCGCATCGAGTGCTTCGACATCAGCCACACGGCCGGTGAGGCGACGATGGCCTCCTGCGTGGTCTTCGAGGGCCACCAGATGCAAAGCAGCCAGTACCGCCGCTACAACATCGAGGGCATCACCGGCGGCGACGACTACGCCGCCATGCGCCAGGTGCTGACGCGCCGCTACAGCAAGCTGGCCGAAGGCGCCCAGCTCGGCACGGCGCGCCTGCCCGACCTGGTGCTGGTGGACGGCGGCAAGGGCCAGGTCTCGATGGCGCGCGAGGTGTTCGAGGAACTGGGTCTTGACCTCTCGCTGATCGTCGGCGTCGAGAAGGGCGAGGGCCGCAAGGTCGGCCTTGAGGAGCTGGTGTTTGCCGACGGCCGCGAGAAGGTCTATCTGGGGCGTGACTCTGCTGCCCTGATGCTGGTGGCCCAGATCCGTGACGAGGCCCATCGCTTCGCGATCACAGGCATGCGGGCCAAACGGGCTTCGGCCCGCACGGGCGGCAGCCGCCTGGAAGACATCGCCGGCGTCGGGCCCAAGAAACGGGCGCAGCTGCTGCAGCGTTTTGGTGGCGTGCGCGGGGTGGCTGGCGCCAGCGTTGAGGAACTCAGTTCGGTCAAGGGAGTCTCAAAAGAGCTTGCCGAGGAGATCTACCGTGTCCTCCACTGAACCCAGGCAAGACCTGGCACCTGTGCCCAGGCACCCGATGCGCCGGGCTGCGGCGCTGGTCGTGTTGCTGGCCGGCTGCTCGGGGCCGCCGCGTCCGGTGCCGCCCCCAGCCCCCGCCCCGGTGGCAGCACCCAAGCCGCCGGCGGTCGAAAACCGACCTGCAGCGCCCGTCATGCCGCCTGGGCCTGGCCTGTCCGGCCCCAAGTTGCCGCCGCCAAACGCATCTCGCACCCACGATGAATTGCGCCGCCAGGCCGCGCACCGGCTGATGGCCGCCAATCCCGAGCGGGTCTATGCCGGCGTGGTGCCGGCCATCCTGCTCGCCATCCCGGTGCTGGAGGTCGAGCTCCATGCCGACGGCAGCATCCGCAAGATCGACGTGCTGCGCCGCCCTGGCCAGGCGCCCGAGACCTTGCAGATGGCCATCGACGCGCTGCACCGGGCGGCACCCTTCGGCGACGTCAGCCGCCTGCCCAAGCCCTGGAAGTTCAGCGAGACCTTCCTGTTCAACGACGAGCGGCGCTTCAAGCCGCGCACGCTGGATTTCTGATTTACACCACAGGCCGTCATATAAGCGAGGCGCGGTGGCGCCCGCTGCACCGTTCTTGGGCACAATGCCGCCCATGTTCTTCACGCTGCCAACCCTGTTCACCTGGGCCCGGATCGTCGCGATTCCGTTGATCGTTGGCGTGTTCCATCTCCAGCTCGCGCCCGAGATGAAGAACCTGATCGCCACCGTGCTCTTCGTGGCCGTGGCGCTGACCGACTGGCTGGATGGCTATCTGGCCCGCAAGCTGAACCAGACCTCGTCCTTCGGTGCCTTTCTGGACCCGGTGGCCGACAAGTTCCTGGTCTGCGCCTCGCTGCTGGTGCTGCTGGAGCTGGCGCGCGTGAATGCCCTGGTGGCCCTGGTCATCATCGGCCGCGAGATCGCCATCTCGGCCCTGCGCGAATGGATGGCTCAGATCGGTGCATCGCGCAGCGTGGCCGTCCACATGGTGGGCAAGCTCAAGACCACGGTGCAGATGGTTGCCATTCCCTTCCTGCTGTTCCACGGGCAGTTGTTCGGCATGATCGACACCCAGATGGTCGGCACCTGGCTGATCTGGGCGGCGGTGGTGCTGACCATCTGGTCCATGGTCTATTACCTGCAGAAGGCCCTGCCCGAGATCCGGGCCAAGGTGCGCTGAAGGCCTGCGCCGCCGCTGGTGGCGCCGTCCCTTTGTATCAGGACTTTTCCCTGCTCAGAACGGCGCTTGAATGCGCATAGAATCCGTCTCCCCGCGTCGCCTCGAGCGTTGATTTCATCGGCCTTGGCGGCGTGCGGACCAGACATGCTGTCGTGCATTTTGCGCATCCTTTTGAGGGGGTAACTTCGTGAACAAGTCCGAATTGATCGAGCACATCGCCAAGCAGGCCGACATCTCCAAGGCGGCCGCCGGGCGGGCACTCGAGGCGCTGATCGGTGGCGTGAAGACCACGCTGAAGAAGAACGGCAGCGTGTCCCTGGTGGGCTTTGGCACGTTCAGCGTGACCAAGCGTGCTGCACGTTCGGGCCGCAACCCGCGCACCGGCGACACCATCAAGATCAAATCGGCCAAGGTTCCCAAGTTCCGCCCGGGCAAGGCCCTGAAGGACGCCGTCAACTGAATCGTTTCGCGATGCAGGGTGCTTAGCTCAGTTGGTAGAGCGCTTCCCTTACACGGAAGATGTCAGCGGTTCGAGCCCGTTAGCACCCACCATCCATTGCATAGGTCAGCTGTTTCCTGGGCATGGCTACAATGGCACAGCAGTCAAAGGCGAACCAAGGTTCGCCTTTGTCATGTCTGCGGCAGGTGATTGATCCGCCTCTCGTCGAGCTGCCTGTTTGCTCCTCGCTTCCCGCACCCGATGGCTCCTGGGCCACTCAGAGGTAATTTGATGTTCGATTTCGTTCGCAAGCACACCAAAATTCTCCAGGGCCTCTTGACCCTGATGATCCTCCCGTCATTTGTCTTTTTCGGCGTGCAGGGGTACAGCAGCTTCATGGATGGCAGCAATGCTGGTGTTGCCAAGGTGGATGGCCAAAAAATCTCGCGTGCTGAGTTCGATGCAGCGCATCGCAATCAGATTGAGCGCATGCGGGCTCAAATGCCGACCCAGGACCCCAAGGAATTCGACACCCCGGAAGCCCGGCAGGCCACGCTGGACAGCCTGATACGCGAGCGTGTGCTGCGTGCCACGCAGTTGAAGCAGCACCTGACCGTGACGGACGAGAAGCTGCAAGCGGCCTTCCTGGCTGATCCACAGCTGGCGTTCTTGCGCAATCCCAATGGTTCGGTCAATCGCGCCATGCTGGCGGCTCAAGGCATGAGTGTCGAGAGCTTCATGCAGCGCTTGCGCGAGGATCTGGCGCTGCGCCAGGTGATGGGTGTCGGAAATTCCAGCCCGGCCAACCAGGGCAACGCTGCGGTGGCATTTGATGCGCTGCTGCAGCAACGCGAGGTGCAAATCCAGCAGTTTGATGCAAAGGACTTTGCGGCCAACATCAAGCCTACCGAAGCTCAACTTGAGGCCTTCCACAAGGACCCGTCGAACGCCGCCCTTTTCCAGCTGCCGGAAAGCGCCGATATTGAGTACCTGGTGTTGGACCTGGATCAGCTGAAGAAGGGCCTTAAGGCAAGCGACGAGGATCTGCGCAAATACTACGACGACAATCAGGCACGCTATGCAGTGCCGGAAGAGCGCCGCGCCAGTCACATCCTGATCAAGGCCGACAAGGGGGCGTCGGCTGCAGAGCGAGCAAAGGCAAAGGCCCGCGCCGAGGAATTGCTGGCCCAGGCCCACAAGGCGCCGACGGCGTTCGCCGAACTTGCTCGCAAAAACTCGCAGGACGAAGGCTCTGCGCAGAACGGCGGCGATCTGGATTTCTTCGGTCGCGGCGCGATGGTGAAGCCCTTTGAGGATGCTGCGTTCGCCTTGAAGCAGCAGGGTGACATCAGCAACGTCGTCGAGTCAGACTTCGGCTTCCACGTGATCCAGTTGACTGGCAAGCGCGGTGGCGACAAGAAGAGCTTTGAGGAGGTGCGGGCCGAGATCGAGGGCGAGGTGCTGAAGCAACTGGCTCAGAAGCGTTACACCGAAGTGGCCGAGACCTTCCGCAACACCGTCTATGAGCAATCGGACAGCCTGAAGCCGGCAGCGGACAAGCTGAAGCTGACCGTTCAGACGGCCTCGGTACAGCGCAAGGCCAAGCCTGGCTCGATGGGCGTACTGGCTTCGCAGAAGTTGCTGGATGAAGTCTTTGGGAATGACGCGCTGCGCAACAAGCGCAACACCGAGGCCGTGGAGACAC
Organism: Pelomonas sp. V22; assembly: GCF_030014915.1. Taxonomy (GTDB): domain Bacteria; phylum Pseudomonadota; class Gammaproteobacteria; order Burkholderiales; family Burkholderiaceae_C; genus JAUASW01. The sequence goes on along the minus strand of NZ_JAGIXS010000002.1, from coordinate 279,753 downwards.
AGCCCAATCAGATGGTTTCGGCTCGCGTCGTGAATCACCATCCGACGCGTCTGCAGCCATTGGAAGAGGTGCACGCGCAGGCCAATGCCATGCTTGTAGCCAAGCTGGCCCTTGATCAGGCGATAGCGGCTGGCAAGGCGCGACTGGAAGCGCTGAACAAGAATCCGGCTGACCTTGGCGGCTTAGGTGAGGCAAGCGTTGTCTCTCGCGCCAAGCCCGGCCAGTTGGACCGCAAGGTTTTGATCAAATTGCTGGGCGCTGACGCTAGCAAGCTGCCTGCCCATATCGGCATAGATGCCGGCAACGGAGCTTTCGTGGTGGTTCGGATCAACAAGCTGCTGCCTCGCGACCCTGCCGTGCTCGATCCGAAGCGGGCTGCAGAACAGTATGCTCTGGTCTGGGCTGCCGCCGAGGCAGCGGCCTATTACAACCACCTGAAGACCGAGCTCAAGGTCAAGGTGACCGCTGACGCGGCCTCGGCCCCGGGAAAGTGAAATTAATGAGCGCGACTTCTCCTAAAGCTGGAAATATCGCGCTACAATCATAGGCTCAGCGGTGGTTGTAGCTCAGTTGGTAGAGTCCAGGATTGTGATTCCTGTTGTCGTGGGTTCGAGTCCCATCAGCCACCCCAAGAAGTAAATGAAAAGGCCGTCGTGAAAACGACGGCCTTTCTCATTGGTGCGCAGCAACGCAGTGATTGAACGGCGCGTTCTAAATGCGCCCCCAAGGCGCAGGTTCAGCGCAGGTTCAGACCAGTCCCTGCTTGCTCGCGAGCACCGCAGCTTCGGCGCGGCTCGACACATTCAGCTTCTTGTAGATCGACTTGATGTGGTCGTTGACGGGTTACGAGTTGATGCCGTGATTCCCTTGCGTGACAACCACTTAGCGATTTCAGTCGAAGGCAAAAGAGCCCGCCCAGATGATTTGCTCCAGCAATGGTCCAACTGCTTGAAGCAAGGATCATCGACATGGCCACCATCACCGAACGCAATGGGCGGTTCACCATCCGGGTGCGCATACAGGGGGCACCGACCGCCACCAAGACTTTCACCAGGCGCAGCGATGCCGAGAGGTGGGGGCGCAAAGTTCAAGCTGAACTTGAGTCGGGCCTGTGGGTGCCCGAGAAGATGCCGGTGCCGACCTTGCGGCATGCGGTCCAGGAGTACCGCAGGACGGTCGGCGCGAAGCTGCGTGGGGCACCCTACTACGAACGCCATTGGGACGCTTATGAGGCCCTTCCGTGGGCTGCCAAGGCCATCGACAAGGTGACGCCACACGACCTCGCGACATGGCGTGACCACCTCCTGGATCGCGGCCTCAGCGCTGCCACTGTCCGCAAGGACATCACGCTGCTGTCCTGTGTTTTCACCTATGCGGTGAAACAGCGTCAGTGGATCGACCGAAACCCCACCAGCCTGATTGCATGGCCCAAGCCAGCAGCAGGCCGGACGCGGGTGGTATCGAACGAGGAGATGAGCTATCTGCTGGCCTCGGCAGGCAAGAGTAAGGCTGCTTGGATGCGGCCGACCATCGTGCTGCTCGCTCGCAGCGCCATGCGGCGTGGGGAACTGTTCAGCTTGCGCCGCTGTGACGTGAATCTGGAGGCCCGAGTGGCCCACTTGAGCATGACTAAGAACGGCAGTGCACGAGACGTGCCCTTGTGCCCTGAGTCCGTTGAGGCACTGCGGCAGTTGCTTTCGCTCATTCCAGAGGCGGAGGATGCGTGCCTGCTGCCATTGAACTCGGCTGTGTACATCAGCGTTCGCTTCATCGCCACGGTCAAGCGCGCACGGGCCATGTATTTGGCCGATTGCCAGGCCGGTGGGGTCGAGCCAGAGGCGGCATTTTGCGTGGACCTTCCGCTTCACGCGTTGCGGCATACCGCAGCGACCTTCTGGGCCTCTTCGGGCCAGCTCGGAGTTCACCAGCTCCAAGCCATCACAGGTCACAAGAACCTGTCGATGCTGAATCGATATACGCACCTTTCAGCGTCGCAACTCGCGCAAAAGTTGCAAGTCATAGCTCAGTCACGATGATCGCCGCGCTGCTGTGATGGAGAGGCAGCAGGTCCGGTGTAAGTGCGCCGGGCCCGTATTTGCGCACCGCGGCTGTAGATGCCAAGTGCGGGTTGAGCGCGAGCTGCCCGATGGGAAATGGGGCGCAAGCGCGCTCAGGCAGCCAGCCATATTGCCCCCCCATGTGGACCAAGGCGGACATGCCCCGGGGCTTTGGGTTCCCATCTGGATTCCCATTCACGCGCTCCGGCGTTCGGCGTCTGGCGCGACATTTAAGTCAGTGCCTGTCTTTCGTTTTCGAACAGCGGCTTTGCGGTGGAAAGGTCATCACGAATCCGCTCGCAGATGATGTTTCCGGCGGCAATGCTGTAAGACCTGAGGCGTTGAGTCGAGCGTCGAGACGTTTTGCGGCCTGCTGCAGCAGATCAGGCACTGGATTGGCCGGTGCAGGACTTCGAGGCACATTTCCGACCAGCGAGCTGTTGGTGCCTTTCCAACCCGCATGGCTCGTATTGCGAATCGAGTTGCGATTGGCCGTGGACTTCTTCTGCTTGGGCATTGTTGATTCTCATAGGAGATTGGGTAGAAGGATTTCGTCTAGCTGTTTCAGAATTCCCCAGTGAGTCACCAGATCGACGTTGAGCAGTTTCAAGCGCGCGCCAGCCAGCTTATGCATCGGCTATGCAGGGGCGCGGTCGCCCAGATCGGCAATTTCTTCGCCCCAAAGCAGGCGCTCACCGCATTTTGAGCGCGGAGCTCATCTCAGGAGGAAACGTCCGATTTCCATCACAGCTGCCAATGTCCGCCTGGACGGGTGGATAGGTCGGATGGAAGGACCAAGAACCCGTTCGGCAGCGGTCGGATCCGCTGCGGTCGTATCGCTTGGTGGTGACAGGTCTCGTCGAAGGCAAGAAGCGTATCGGGCGGGCTCTCGGGCGCAAGCCAAGTCACGTAAACGTACTCCAGTGACTTCCCCTCAGGGTCAAAGTCCTTCAAGGATTGCAGAACCTTGTCATATCGTTTTCGCTCAACGTCGTCACCATCAACAGCCTCGAAGCCGATGTGAACGATTCCGGGCCGCCCGTCAGGCAGCTGTCGGCACCCTTCTGCGACGCGCTTGAATACGTCCCGTGCGCGCTTATCTATGGCGGCTTCACTCTTGCTGTCCCAATCAAAGACGCATCCGGCATCACACTCCTTGACGTACACGGGGTTGTCGGCGTGCTGGACGTGCAAGGTGGTGATGATGTGGGCATTGCGCTTGTAGCGACCGGTGAGCAGCTCGTGCATACGGGAACTGTTCATAGCGACATCGTCGGTCCGGAGCACCTTCTGCAGAGGCTTCAGGTTGAGTCGTTCGACTCGACCTACGGAGATGGAGTCGCTCCAAGAATAGGCAAATAGGCCGCCGGTACGCATCCATTCAACTGTCTTCTGAGCCACGTACTCCCGCGGCACCGCGCTCAGCTCCACCAAGAACTCGACAGTGCACAGGACGTTCAGCCCACGTTCATGGAGTTCGTGGGCAACCGGAAGCCACAGTTCCCGAGCCCGCACCCGCTCAGCTTCCGAGTATTCGCCCCCTTCCAAACGCTTGCATTCCACAGCCCAATTGGTTCCGTTCAAGGCCACGTCCATGTCGTGGGTCTTGGCCACGCCGGGCCGCTCTTCGAGAAATGTGACCTGGGCCCTCTGGCGACAGTAGGCCGCGGCGACTAGCAACTCGAACAGGCAGGCGTTGGGCTGGCTCTTCTCCGGGCCAACCATTCGACGCACGCGCGCGTCGATCCCCGTCACGCCTTTGAGCAGTTCGAGATTGCGCCCGATTGCAGTAAGGACCGGAACAACCCGGCTCCCGTACATGTAGTCGTAAATGATCGGGTGGTCGAGGACCGCCTGGCCGAGGAAGAGATACCAAGCAAAGCGGTCTCGGTCATTGAAGAACCGCCCCTTGCCTGAGGAATCGGCGGAATTCCCTGAGACTGCGTCCACAAAATGACGCAACGCGGCAAACCGTCTTCGCTTCCACTCATCTGCCGGCACGAACGACAGCAGCCAATCAACCCCCGCACGGAGCTCTGGATCGTCCTTCCAACCCCTCGGCTTCAGGTCGGCCTCGAAGATGTCGGGGGAAATCCAAGTCCCCTCATTCGCAGGGTCCTCTGCCTGCTTCTCTGTCTCTGACATCCAGTTCTCCCCTTGCTGGCTCTTCTCATGTGTCCAGAGTCTAGAGTCCGACACAGGATTCACTTCCTAGCGCCTAGCGCGGAGGGGCCGCAAAGCAGCCATCGTTGAACTACGGCAACCAACCTGCAACCGTCCTAGCTGCATTGCCGGATGTTTGTAGCGAATGCCTCCAATCTCGCCCATTCCGATGGTCAACCGTTCACGGCGGTAGCGGTCAGTTGCCAGCAAATACTTTTTGCCGGGCAGTCCGTCAACATGCCCCGGGGTCGATTCACCATTCGCCGTTTGCGTGTGGAAGAAGCTCCAGCGCTACCTACTGGGCCCCGTGGTGTGATTCGTTAACCGCCAAGCGGCGCGTGGCGCGGGGGCGTGCGAAGACCAGCACCGCGAAGGACAAACCGACCAACGCGACGCTGTCAGGCTCTGGCACCGCGTTGCCTGCATCGCGCTGTGCGAACAACAAAATCGCGCTGCAGCCTGATGCGTTACAGCCGTATGCGGAGATGTCGCCGAACTCGTTGATGTCTCGCGCCTCTTCGATCGTCCATCCGGAGGCTGGGTCGATCAGATCATTGAGATCTTGCATCACGCCGTTTTGATAAAGAAAAGCGTGATCGGGCCCGGCCGTGGTGTATGAGCGCCCAACGATCTGCCCGGAACTGTTGATGCCCCAGGCGAAGCTGTCGGTGCCGCCGAGCGTTCCGAGGTCCAGGACTGTGCCTGCGCTGTACAGCGCGGCATGGGCGCTTGTGTCCCCGGAAAGGAATGCATAGCCCACAGCTTGTCCAGCGTTGTTGATGCCGAGGGCCGTACTGACGGTGCCACCGAGCGTGCCTAGGTCAGTAACTGTGCCGTCGCTGAAAAGGGCTGCACGAGGAAACGCGTCTCCGGTTGTCCACGCGTATCCAACTGCTTGTCCGGCGTTGTTAATGTCAACGGCAGAGCTCTGGGATCCACCCAGCGTTCCCAGATCCGTGACAGTGCCGCCGCTAAATAGCGAAGCATGCCAAGAGTAGTTCCCGCTCGTGTAGGAATACCCAACGGCTTGCCCGAAGTCATTGATGGCCCATGCCATGCTGTTGTTGCCACCTAGCGTTCCCAAGTCCGTGACCGTGCCGCCGCTAAAGAGCGCAGCATGTTGCGCGGAGTTCCCACTCGTGTTGGCATACCCAACAGCCTGTCCGTAGCTATTGATACCGATTGCGGCACTGTAGGTGCCTCCCAGCGTGCCCAAGTCGATGACCGAGCCGCTGCCGAACAGTGCCGCATGGTCCGCTGAGTTCCCGCTGGTGCTTGCAAGTCCAGCCACTTGTCCGGCGTCGTTAATGCGGCGAGCGTTGTTGGTGGTGCCGCCCAGCGTGCCGAGTGGGGTAACTGAATAGAGCGCCTCAGCTGTCGCTGGCTGCCCGACAACGAGCATCGCCGATGCGGCCAGTGCGGCAATCCACTGAGCCAAGAAGCGAAGTCGGGAACGATTGGGACTCATACGCACTCCCTTGCACGGTCCGTTGAAGGTTCGATCTGGATGCTGTCCCATTTTTCGATCGGCATCATCAAGTCCACGCCTCCCCTAATGCCTGCGCTTGCTGCAGCACCAGCTCCACTGCCGCGTCTTGCATGTCCGGCGGGTACTTGTACTTCCGCAGGATGCGCTTGACCATCAGCCGCAGGCTGGCGCGCACGCTCTCGCGTTCGGACCAATCGACGCTAAGGTTCTTGCGCAGGTTCTCGGTCAGTTCGTGGGCGATTTTCTTCAGGGTCTCGTCAGTCAGCTCTTTGACCGCTGACTCGTTGTTAGCCAGCGCGTCGTAGAAGCGCACCTCATCGTCAGTTAGGCCCAATGCCTCACCACGTGACGCCGCCTCGCGGAACTTCTTGGCCATCTCGACCAGCTCTTCCATGACCTGGGCCGTCTCGATGGAGCGGTTCTGGTAGCGAGTGATGACCTGGCCCAGCAGCTCGGAAAACTTCTTCTGCTGCACAACGTTGGTGGCGAACTTGGACTTGATTTCGCCCTCCAGCAGCCTCTCCAGCAACTCGACGGCCAGATTGCGTTCGGGCAGGTTCTTCACCTGAGCCAGGAATTCGTCGTCGAGCAGGCCGATATTGGGCTTGTCCAGGCCCACGGCATCAAAGATGTCCACGACGCTGTCGGAGACCACAGCCTGGCTGATGATCTGGCGGATGGCCTGTTCGCGTTGCTCGTCGGTCTTCTTTTGCTGGGTGATGTCGCGCTTAGTCAGGATCACCTTGACCGCCTGCAGGAAGGCCACCTCTTCGCGCACGGCCTTGGCCTCATCCAGCGTGCAGCACAGGGTGAAGGCCTTGCTCATCGCTAGCGCAGCGTCGGCAAAGCGCTTCTTGCCGTCGCGGTTCACTTCGCTCCTCAGAGCCAGCACATGGTTCGCAGCGCCGGCCAGGGTCTTGTGACCGCCGGTGAGGAAGCCGCTCCAGTCGTAGCCGTGAAGCATGGCCCGCAGCACGTCCAGCTTCTCGGCCAACACGGCATAGGCCTCCTGTGCATCAACCGTCGGCCGGCCGCGACCTTGGCTGGCGGTGTACTCGCGCATGGCCGCCTTCAGCTCGTTGCCGATGCCGATGTAGTCAACCACCAGGCCACCCTGCTTGTCCTTGAAGACGCGGTTCACCCGGGCAATAGCCTGCATCAGGTTGTGGCCCTTCATCGGTTTGTCCACGTACATGGTGTTGACGCAGGGGGCGTCGAAGCCCGTGAGCCACATGTCCCGGACGATGACCAGCTTGAGTGGGTCTGCCGGGTCCTTGAAGCGCTTCTCCAGCCGCTTCTTGACCTGGCCGCTGTAGATATGTGGACGCAGCAGGGCCTTGTCGCTGGCCGAGCCGGTCATGATGATCTTGATGACGCCCTTCTCGGGGTCCGGGTCGTGCCAGCTCGGGCGGAGCTTGACGATTTCGTCGTACAGATGGACGCAGATGTCACGGCTCATCGCCACGACCATGGCCTTGCCACGCTGCGCTGCATCGCGGTCATCGAAATGCGCCACCAGATCGGCGGCCACGCTGGCCACGCGTGGGCCGGCCCCGACCACCTTTTCGAGTGCGGCCCAGCGGCTCTTGAGCTTGGCCTGGGTGCTTTCCTCCTCGTCCTCGGCCAGCTCGTCCACCTCGTCGTCAATGGCGGGCAACTCGTCATCCTTCAGTCGCAGCTTGGCCAGACGCGACTCGTAGTAGATGGCCACGGTGGCACCATCTTCCTTGGCCTGCTGCATGTCGTAGACATGGATGTAGTCGCCGAACACGGCGCGGGTGTCGCGGTCGGCGGCCGAGACGGGGGTGCCGGTGAAGGCCACAAAGGTGGCGTTTGGCAGCGCATCGCGCAGGTGCTGGGCGTAGCCAACCTGGTACTTGGTCTTGTACGCAGGGGACTCAAAATCCCCCGCCGTATGGGCAGGATCCGCGCCATCGGTCGTTACGGCGCTGCGACCCCACCCGCTGCGGATCTTGACCTCTTTGAGCTTGGCCTCGAAGCCGTATTGCGTGCGGTGGGCCTCATCGGCCATGACGACGATGTTGTGGCGGTCCGAGAGCATGGGGAACAGGTCCTCGTCTTCGCCGGGCATGAACTTCTGGATGGTCGCGAAGACGATGCCGCCGGAAGGGCGGTTGCTGAGCAGTGCGCGCAGCTCCTGGCGTGTCGTCGCCTGCACAGGCTGCTCGCGAAGCAGATCCTGGGCCAGGCTGAAAACGCCGAACAGCTGGCCGTCCAGGTCGTTGCGGTCGGTGATGACAACGATTGTGGGGTTCTCCATCGCCGGCTCTTGCATCACCCGGGCAGCGAAGCAGGTCATGGTGATGCTCTTGCCACTGCCTTGGGTATGCCAGACCACGCCGCCCTTGCCGCGCAGCGAAGCGGTGCTGTCGGGCCGTGATGCCGCCACCACATGCTCAATGGCGGCACGCACCGCGTGGAACTGGTGGTAGCCGGCGATCTTCTTGACCAGCCGGCCGTCGTCCTCGAAGAGCACGAAGTAGCGCAGATAGTCCAGCAGCATGGCCGGGGCTAGCGCGCCGCGTACCAGGGTCTCCAACTCGCTGAACTGGCCCAGCGGGTCCAGGTCAACCCCGTTGATGGTGCGCCACTGCAGGAAGCGTTCTTCGTCGGCTGAGAGGGAGCCCATGCGCGCTTCGGTACCGTCTGAGATGACCAGCATCTCGTTGTACTGGAAGACATCGGGGATCTGGGCTTTGTACGTCTGGATCTGGTCGAAGGCCTTCCAGATGTCCGCCTGCTCGTCGGCCGGGTTCTTCAGCTCGACGAGGACCAAAGGCAGGCCGTTGACGAACAGGACGATGTCGGGCCGTCGCGTGTGGTGTGCGCCCTTGATGGTGAACTGGTTGACCGCCCACCACTCGTTGTTGGCCACATCGGCCCAGTCGATCAGGCGGACGAAGTCACCACGCGTCTCGCCGTCCTTCTGATACAGCACCGGCACGCCACTGACCAGCAGCTTGTGGAAGGCGCGGTTGGCAGAAAGCAGTGCCGGGATGCCGAGGTCCAGCACTTGAGCGAGGGCATCGCCGTGGGCGCTGGCCGGCATGTTCGGGTTCAGCCGGTGGATCGCAGCAGCTAGACGGTCGCGCAGCAGCACCTGGCGGAAGTCGCTGCGCTGTGGGCTCTCACCGTCCGGGGCGATGGTCAGGCCGTGGTGATGGATCCATTCCAGGTCGGCCAGCCACCCCAGAGCTTCCTGTTCGAGTTGGTCTTCTGTCATCTACTCCTCGCTAGCCGTAGCTCTCGATCAACCACGGACGGTAAGACCGCCCAGGCAGTGGCATAGGCGACTCCAGCGCGCTCGCAGACCTGCGATCCTGGGTGGGGCAGCCAAGGTCATGTCAGAGCCTCTTCAGGGCTTTCAGCCGTCTCTGGTAGGCGCAGTTGGCCGGAGATGAGACGGGGGAGAAGAGTGTCACGGAGGTTGGCAAGTTCGCGGGCCTGGAGCGCGCCTCGAATGCGTCGATCAAGAATCGGGCCGATCAGCATGCCGAGCGTCTTGATCACCTCTCGCGATGGGAGCGCCAACTTGGCTTCCGTCAGGTGCTTCCTTTGAATATGTCCCATGGTCGTGGCTTTGTGGGCAGCGATCTCTCGGAAGCTGGGCAGGAAGTGGCGGGTCGCCAAGTAATAGAACCACTTGGGAACTAAGTTGGACGTCACCTTAAACAAGTGCTGATTCAGCGCACCGTCGCCACCGCACCAAAACTCGACCTCTAACGAGCCCGACCACGAGAAAAGCACATCCCCATCCTGAACCACGTACTCGGGCTTAAGGCGCGCACTCGCGCGGTCCGCTCCGGTTGTGTTGCCCGCTCTGAGTTGCGCGATCTTTACCACGGGCAAGTACTCGTCGTCGCTCTCAGGTGGGAATTTCTGAAGGGCGAGGCCGTTCAGGTAGATCGCAATGCCGTCGAGAGATTGCACGGACCAGCCACTTGGCACCTCCCCCAACTCCGAGTCCTCGAAGCTGTCGGGGAAGAGGGCGGCGGTGGCTTCGTCCATGCCGTCTGGGGGGCGGCCATCGCGCTTGGCGCGCACGGGGTCGAAGTCCACGAACCAGGACTTGAACAGCGCCTGGGCGATGGCTTCCAGCGTGGCGTTGGTTTCGCGGAGGATGGTGATGCGGTCGTCGAGTGCAGATAGGAAAGAGGCTATGCGCGCCTGTACGGCCAAGTCGGGCAAGGGAATCGAGAGCTCCTTCAGCATCGGCAGTGTGATGAAGAGCGTAGTCGTGCCTCGCGCCTTAGCTGTAAACGTCGCCGACAGATGACTGAGCACGTAGTAGAGATAACGGTTGCTCAGCTTTGCTGCATCTGCTGACCAAATCACGTAGACCCGCTGCCTTGCGGTGAATGCACCGTTGACGTAGAAGACCGGAAACACTGCATTTGCGTTGTTTCCACCTAGTAGCACGGCCTCGCGATCATGTTCGTAGTCGTTGATGCGCAGGACTTCCTTTCCACACGTAAAAAATGGATACCTTCCTTGCGAATCGGCCTCCGAGCTGTTTCGCCGACCAGAAGTAATCGAGACAAGTTCTCCAAGCGGCGTATGGTCAAAACTCATAACCCATCCCCCCAAGCTTGGCTCGGATCAACGCATCCAGCTTCGCTCCCTTGGCCATCTGCTCGCCCAGTTGCTCGGTCAACCGTGTCATCTTGTTGGCGAACGCCTCGTCATCGTCCTCGACCTCTTCAGTGCCTACATAGCGCCCCGGCGTCAGCACATGGCCGTGCTGGGCGATCTCTGCCAATGGGACGCTGCGGCAGAAGCCCGGCACGTCGGCGTACTCACCCAGGGGCTCACCGGCCGCCGCTTCACCGCGCCACGAGGCCACGGTGGCGGCGACGCGGGCGATGTCTTCATCGGCCAGCTCGCGCTGCACCCGGCTGATCATGCGGCCCAGCTTGCGGGCGTCGATGAACAAGACCTGACCCTTGCGCTCGGCTGGCTTGGTCTTGGCCAGGAACCACAGGCAGGCCGGGATCTGGGTATTGAAGAACAGCTGTCCGGGCAGGGCCACCATGACCTCCACCACATCGGCGTCCACCATTGCAGCGCGGATGACGCCCTCGCTGTTCTGGCTAGAGCTCATGGAGCCGTTGGCCAGCACGATGCCGGCGCGGCCGGTCGGCTTGAGGTGGTGCAGCATGTGCTGCAGCCAAGCGTAATTGGCGTTGCCTTGCGGCGGGTCTCCGTACTGCCAGCGCGGGTCACCTTCCAGGCTGCCGTGCCACCAGTCGCTGATGTTGAAGGGTGGGTTGGCCAGGATGTAGTCGGCCCGCAGGTCGGGGTGCTGATTGCGGGTGAAGGTGTCGCCGGGCTCGCGGCCCAGGTTGAAGTCGATGCCGCGGATGGCCAGGTTCATTGCTGCCAGACGCCAGGTGGTGGGGTTGCTCTCCTGGCCGTAAATGGACACGTCGCCCAGCTTGCCTCCGTGGGCCTCGATGAACTTCTCGCTTTGCACGAACATGCCGCCCGAGCCGCAGCACGGGTCGTAGACCTTGCCGTGATGGGGGGCCAGCACGGCGACCAGGGTGCGCACGATGGAGGCCGGCGTGTAGAACTGGCCGCCTTTCTTGCCCTCAGCACTGGCGAATTGGCCGAGGAAGTACTCGTAGACCTGGCCCAGCACATCACGGGCCAGGCCAGGGTCGTCACCGAAGCCGATGGTGGAGACCAAGTCCACCAGCTCGCCGAGCTTGCCGTCTGGCAGCTGGGCGCGGCCGTAACGCTTGTCGAGGATGCCCTTGAGCTTGGGGTTGTCAGCCTCGATCAGGGTCAGAGCGTCGTCGATGCTACGGCCGATGGTCGGCTGCTTGGCCTGGCCGCGTAGGTGCTCCCAGCGCGCACCCTCAGGCACCCAGAAGACGTTGGCCGAGGTGTAGTAGTCGCGGTCGTCAGCCTCGCCAGCGAGGTCGACCTCGCTGGCGTCTCCGTAGTAGTACTCGTCCTGCGGATTGCGCAGTCGGGCGATGACCTCGGCACGGCGGGCGGCGAAGGTGTCGGACACGTATTTCAGGAAGATCAAGCCAAGCACCAGGTGCTTGTATTCGGCGGCGTCCATGTTGGCGCGCAGCTTGTCAGCGGTGGCCCAGAGTGTTTTCTTGATGTCGTCGAGCATTGGGGGCGTGAAATCGCAGTGTCAGTTGGCTGAGCCGGAGGGTTGAAGGTGCGCTGCGTCCTTGGTGGACGCCAGTGCCACGGTCCAGTGACCACCAGGCTCCTGGCGGATGTTCAGCAGGTCATATGTCTTGAGCATGCTGACCAGGCCGGAGTGGCCGTATGACTGCGGTGAGAAGGCTGGATCGGCGCGACGCAGGTAGGACCCTAGCGTGCCGACATGGACCCGCCCGTCGGTTGTTTCTGCTGCCATAAGCTTGACGGCATTGACCAAGGCCTTCGGCCGCTGCTTGGGCTTGGGTTGGTCTGCTGGTTTGGTGGCTGGTGTCGCAGCCCCTGTGGCTGTAGTCGCATCGACAGGTGCCCACTCAAAGAACTGGTCACTGGCGTTGCGCAGGGCCTCGGGTGTCTTGGACTCGCCCACGATGTGGACCGTGGCCCCGCGTTCACGCAGCTTGCGACACAGCCCGGCGAAGTCTGAGTCGCTGGTGACCAAGCAGAACGTGTCCGCCCGCTGATCAAACAGGGCCTCGATGGCGTCCATGGCCAGCGCGATGTCCGAGGTGTTCTTGCCGGGCGAGTAGGTGTACTGGAGACAAGGGGTGAAGGCCCGTTTGACCAGGGCGTCTTGCCACTTGTTCGCCAAGGTGGTGTGGTTGCCAAATCCCCGGCGCAGTACGACCCGACCGAACTGGGCTGCTACCTGCAGGGCGTACTCAAGCACGTCAGGGGACGCGTTCTCGCAATCCACCAACACGGCAACCTTCGCGTCTGAATTGAGCTCTGTGGGCCCCATGGCTTCTCCCTGGATGCGGCAAGGATGATATGGGCCACGGGCAGGGGCAACACTGCAGCCAGGTCATTGTTTGCGGGGGCAGTGCGATTGGTGTTCCGACCCGAGGTGAAGATCGATAGGGCCCAGTTGGACATCGATGCCGCTGGCCACCTTCCTTCAATTCTGTCCAGCACGATCCTTGGAACGTTGTGACCGGGAGGGTCGTGTGCCGGTCACTCCAGGCGGGCAGTTCCACTGGGGTCTAACGGAGAGGTGCAGGCCGGAACGATGAGATGGAGCCCGAACACTACTAGTGGCATCAAGACCTGCGTCGATCCCTGTAAGTTGTTGATTTGTATTGAAAAACTTGTGTTCCCCAGGAGTTTCGAATTGCACTGTTTCATTGCCGTACTCGATCTCTGGCGCGGCAATGCGCTTGGCATCAAGCTCCAGCCGGTACCCGGTGACCTTGCTGATCAGGCTCTCTATTTCACGGGAATCCAGCTCAATGCAGCTGACCCAACCATCGTGCATGGCCAGCAGCACATGCCTGCCGTACTGCCGAAGCACTGCGCGCAGGGCCTTTGCTTCTATACCCTGAAGCAGGTGGCACAGCACCTGGCCTTCGTCAGCCTCTGCCGGGTCGATCTCCAACCCCATGGCGTTGATGACCTTGCCCCGCCGGACCGACTGGGTGGCAAGAACCGCCTTGCGAACCGCCCGGATCTCGGCGGCCAGCGCCTTTACAAATGGGTCGGCAAGAAAGCTGCCAAGCGCACTCGGCTTAAACAATTTCCCTAGGGCGGTCTTTGTCGAGTGCGATAGCCTTGCGCCATAGAGTAGTGCGATCAGGGCTTCTTTTACGTCGTCCTTGGGGGCGTTCGTGATGGCCATGAGCCCGGCCCGAATCGCTCGCTTGTTCGCGAGGTACGTATCGATTGTCGGACTGGGCACGCCAACTGCAGCTGCCATTTGGCGCAGGATGGAGAAGTGGCAGTTCTCGATGTCGTAGTCCCAATAGCCCACCAGTGCTGCGTTCCGCGCGTCGCGATGGATCGTTTGCACTCCACCGATGATCATGTAGAGCCTCCCGCTTGACTTCTGCTCGTACGACACGGGCACGAAGCCATCGGCCACGTGGTTGTAGCTGAGCTTGAGAAGGTGGCGTGCAGCGCGTCGGTGCTTTTCTTCAGACGCACAGTTGGCCATCCTTTCGAGTTCTGACCTGTTGACCCTGACCAAGTTGGCGCAGGTAGCTCCGGCCCACTTGGCGTTGTTGTTGTTGGCGTCCCGGGAGCGGATGGCTCGTGGTGGTGATCGAAGGACTCGACCGTCTGGCCGATGCAAGTCGTCAGGGTTTCGGTCGTCAAGGCAGTCATCCAACGCTTGTTTGAGAGCCGGGGCAGGCTTGAACCCGCTTGCCCAGCCCACCAAGTTGTCGCCCGGTACCACGACGAAGTAGCGGTGTCCCAGAACGCGCCTCATGCTGGCATCAGAGCCCCAAAGTTTGCGGCTTTGATCCTTTGTGAAAGGCATGAAGTCGTTGTACTGGCAGTGCCTGCGACTACCGCTAGACCAGTTCCAAAGCATCATGGCTATTCGATGCTGGTGCTCCAGGGGAAGCTCACTGAACTCGGGGATGCGATTGCGGATGTGTTCGACAAGTCGTGCGGGAAAGTACATGGCGTCTCAGGCTGATAGGTGGGCATCAATGCCAATTCAAGACATGCAGGCCACCGTGAACAGGCGACCTGTAGGCAAGTGGCTGAATCAGGCGATTGGGGCTGCGACGGTTCGCTCAGCCTCCAGCTTTTTGACCAGCATGCGGATCTCGTCATCGGACCTACCAGACACACGTGCTGCGTTGAGCGCAGCGATCTCCTGTTCGGGCCAGCCGACCGAACGCGGGCCAAGGCTGACCTGCCTTGTCCACAGCCCTTGCGAGATGCGCTGGTAGATGGTTGACCGTGAATGCCCTGTTCGAGCTTGGACGGTTGGAAGGCGCAGGATGGTGTGAGACATCGTCGTATCGCAATGGATGTTGAACATGAGTTCTGATTCCATCCAAGTTCGCCTGTTTTCAATCTCCAATCTGTTGTATGTCGTGGCTCGACGGCACTGGTTGTGCGCTGCACGGTGACGGAGTACGTCAATGCCTTAGGTCAGCGTTCTGCCATTCGCTTCGCCGGGTGGGGGCGCGGGCGATGGGCAGTACATGGACGGCCGCCATTGCGCATCAATTGAATCCACAAGGCCTTGCCTAAAATTTGGACATGGCAATGGGCAGAAAAACCGGCGGCAGGGTCGCCGGTACCGTGAACCGCAAGACCGCTGACGTGATCGAGCGGCTGGCGCAGTTGGGGTGCGATCCCATTGAGGGCATGGCCGTTTTGGCCATGGACGCCTGCAACCCCCCGGAACTGCGCGGACGCATGTATGCCGAGCTGGCCCAATATGTCGCGCCCAAGCGGCGGGCGTTGGACGTGGGTGCGGCTACCGCCCCGGTGGTCCAGATACGTCTAGGTATCCCGATGAAGGCTGAGGAAGCGCCGCCGGTTGACGCGGTCTAGCGGTCTAAGGTTGACCCAAGTAGACCCTGGCGCTTGAGCGGGTTTGCTCCACTATTGCTCCAACGGAGGCCCCTTGCGGCCTCAAAAAGCCTGTGTTGGAATGCAAACTGCCTCGTCCGAGGCAGCCATTGTTGGAGTGAATTCTTGGGCGGCTGATGGTCGCTAAGTGATTGTCACCAAAGGGAAATCAGACCAGTCCCTGCTTGCTCGCGAGCACCGCAGCTTCGGCGCGGCTCGACACATTCAGCTTCTTGTAGATCGACTTGATGTGGTCGTTGACCGTGAACCACTTGATGCCCATCAGGTTGGCGATTTCCTTGATGGTGAAGCCCTTGCTGAGGTAGGTCAGCACCTCGTTCTCGCGCGGCGTCAGTCGCTCCCACTCGGGTGGCGGATCGAGGGCCACCGAGCGGCTGTTGGGGGGCGGCGCATTGAAGGTCAAAGGGCCGAAGCCGGAATTGAGACCCATGGGGCCGCTGTCGCCGGTGGAGCCGGGGCGGAAGTGCGAGAGCAAGCGCCGTGCGATGGCGGGTGAGAGCGGCGGCTGCCCGCGCACGATGCGCTGCAGCTCTTCCACCAGGACCTCGAAGCGGTCTTCCTTCAGCAGGTAGCCATCGGCACCGCACTGCAGGGCAGGGAAGAGATGATCGTCATCGGAATAGAGCGTGGTGACGATCTTCACGGCGGGCATGCCGGCCAGCTCGGTCAGGAACTCCATGCCGTTGCCGTCGGGCAGTTCCAGGTCCACCAGCACCAGTTTGAAGCCGCCGTCGGCGCCGAGGCCTGCGTTCTTGGCGACGGAGCGGCGCGCGCCTTCCAGATCGCCGGCTTCGGTGATTTCCAAAGCGTCGCTGAAGCTCTCTCGCACGACTCTGCAGAGGAAGCTGCGGGCTACCGGGTTGTCTTCAACGATCAGTACTTTGACGGGCATGTCAGTGGGTTCCGCTCACGAGGCATCCTAGCTTACAAAGCCTGCGGCCCATGCCCCGCGAAAGCAGGTCACGTCGGGAGCGGCGACGGCCTGTCGCTTCGCCGCCGCAATGGCTCGCCCTGCGTTCAGTCGGTGCGCAGTACGAGCTTGCCCACAACCTGGCGGCTGGCCATGCGATCGAAGGCGGCAGGCAACTGTTCCATCGCCAGCACCCGGTCTAGCACCGGCTTGATCTTGCCCGCTGCGTACCAGGCGGCCAGCTCGCCCAACATGGCGGCGTTGCGGCGCGGCTCGCGCTTGGCGAACTCGCCCCAGAACACGCCGACGATGGAGGCTCCCTTGAGCAGCGCAAGATTCAAGGGCAGGGCTGGAATCTGGCCCTGAGCGAAGCCGACCACCAGGTAGCGGCCGCGCCAGGCAATGGACCGGAAGGCGGGTTCGGCGAGATCGCCACCAACCGGGTCGTAGATCACATCGGGGCCGCGACCTTCGGTCAGGGCCTTGAGTTCGTCGCGCAGATTGCCGCTTGCATAGTTGATCGCCGCATCGGCGCCGAGCTGCAGGCAGCGCTGGCATTTCTCGTCCGAACTTGCCGCCGCAATCACCCGTGCTCCAGCCGCCTTGGCGATCTGGATGGCGGCCGTGCCCACGCCGCCGGCAGCGCCGAGTACCAACACGGTCTCGCCAGGCTGCAGGGCCGCGCGGTCCATCAGCGCATGGTGACTGGTGGCATAGGTGCAAATGAAGGCCGCTGCGTCCTCGAAGGCAAAGCCTGGCGGCAGCGGCATGGCCAGCGCGGCAGGAATGCAGGCATGGGTGGCAAAGCCGCCGGTGCCGGCAAAGGCGGCGACCTCGTCGCCGGGCTTGAAGCCCATGACGCCTTCACCCACGGCATCGACCACGCCGGCGAACTCCGTGCCCGGCACGAAGGGCAGTGGCGGCTTGATCTGGTACTTGTTCTCGATGATCAGCAGGTCCGGGAAGTTCAGGCTGGCTGCCTTGATCGCGATGCGGATCTGGCCGGCGGCCGGCTCAGGCAGCGGCAGTTCTTTCCATTGCAGGGCGGCAACGCCGGTGGGGGTCTCGCACAGCCAGGCTTTCATCGCGCTTGCTCCAAGGTTTGTTCGTAGCTCGCGCCATGATAGGGAGGCACGGGTAGCGGAGCGGTCCCGGAGGTGACGCGCTGCCTACAATGAAGCCATGCGAATCTTGATTGCCAATGACGACGGATACCTGGCCCCTGGGCTGCATGCGCTGGTGAAGGCTTGCGAGGGGCTGGGGCAGATCGATGTGATCGCCCCTGAGCAGAATGCCAGCGGTACCTCCAATGCCCTGACACTGAGTCGGCCGTTATCGGTATTCCGCGCGCAGAACGGATTCCGCTACGTCAACGGCACGCCGTCCGATTGCGTCCACGTGGCCCTGACAGGCCTGCTGGACTACAAGCCCGATCTGGTCCTTTCTGGCATCAATAATGGCGCCAATATGGGCGACGACACCCTGTACTCCGGTACCGTCGCAGCCGCCACCGAAGGTTTCCTGTTCGGCATTCCGTCGATCGCCTTTTCGCAGGTCGACAAGGGGTGGGGCGAGCTCGAGGCCGCCGCGCAATTGGCGCGCAGCCTGGTAGAGCAAGTCATTGCAGAAGGTCTGAGCAAGCCCTTCCTGCTGAACGTGAACATTCCCAACCGGGCCGATGCGGTGGGTCTGCCTCGGCGCGTCACGCGCCTCGGGCGTCGCCATGCCAGCGAGCCGGTGATCGAACAGCTGAACCCGCGCGGCGAGCCCATCTACTGGATAGGCCCGGCCGGCGATGCGCGCGAGGCCGGCGAGGGCACCGACTTCCATGCGACCGGCAACGGCATGGTCTCGATCACGCCGCTGCAGGTGGACCTCACCGACCACGCCGGCCTGTCCGGCTGGGCCGCGCGCCTGGACGGCCGCCGATGAGCGAGGGTGCACCCAAGGCGCCCCGGCGCTTTCCGCTGGGGCTGGAGAAGATGCAAGCGGCACGGCCCGGCAGCAGCCGGGGCGAGGTCCTGCGTCCGCAGCGCCACCTGCACATGGCGGCGGCCGATGCGGCGCGTCAGGCCGCGCCCAGCGGCCTCGGTCTCGACTCGGTCGGCGTGCGCCAGCGCATGGTGCAGCGCTTGCGCGCCGAAGGCCTGTCGGACGAGCGCGTGCTGCAGGCCCTGGCCACGGTGCCGCGCCATCAGTTCGTCGACACGGCGCTGGCAATCCAGGCTTATGAAGACACCAGCCTGCCTATTGGCCATGGCCAGACCATCTCCAAGCCCTCGGTCGTCGGCCGCATGATCGAGCTGCTGTTCGCCGGTCAGGGCGCGCGCGCGCGTGGCGAACTCGGGCGCGTGCTTGAGATTGGCACCGGCTGCGGCTATCAGGCGGCCGTGCTGGCTGAACTCTCGCGCCAGGTCGTTTCCATCGAGCGTCTCAAGCCCTTGCACGACAAGGCGGTGAGCAACCTGGCGGCGCTGCGGGGCCACAAGATCCGCCTGATCTATGGCGATGGCAAGCTCGGCCATGCGCCGCTGGCGGCCTACGACAGCATCGTGGCCGCGGCCGGTGGCGACGACATCCCGCCGGCCTGGCTGGCCCAGCTGGCGCCGGGCGGTCGGCTGGTCGCGCCCATGGCTGCGCCGGGCGGGCGGGGCCAGGTGCTGGTGGTGGTGGATCATGTGCTCGAAGAGGGCCGCAGCCAGTTTGTCCGCAGCACCCAGGAAGCGGTGCAGTTCGTGCCCCTAAAATCGGGCGTCATGTAAGCGTCGGTCCGCGCGCAGCCGTTGTCGTGGTCCGGTGAAACCTAGCCTTGCAAAGAGCGCATGCACCTGAACACGAAACGCTTCGCCCCGGCCCTGTCGGCCATGTTGGTCTGCGGCATGGCCCTGCTGGCCGGCTGCTCCACGACCTCGCACCGCGCGCCTGTGGAGGATCGCCCCGTCTCTCAGCCCGCTCAGGCAAAACCTGCCCCCAGCGGCGTAGCAGCGGGCGCGCCCGGCGCTGCAGCCTCCGCGCCTGAGTCGCCCAAGCCTGGCGCCGAGAATGCCGGCAAGCCGGGCTACTACACGGTCAAGCCCGGTGATGCGCTGATACGCATCGCCTTGGACACCGGCCAGAACTGGCGCGACCTGGCGCGCTGGAACGGCCTTGAGAATCCGAACCGCATTGAGGTGGGTCAGGTCTTGCGCGTGATTGCACCCGGCGCCGAGCCGGGCACGGCCAGTACCCGTCCTATCGCCACGGCCAAGGTCGAGAGCCGTCCGCTGGACAGCAAGCCTGCAACGGCAGCGAGTGGTGCTGCTTCGGCAGCCGAGTCGGCCGCATCGTCGCCGTCGACGGCAGCAGCCGCCCCCGCGTCGGAAGACGATCTGCCCTGGGGCTGGCCGGGCAACGGTGCCGTGCTGAACGGCTTCGGCGAATCGCGCAACAACGGCCTGACCCTGGGCGGCAAGGCCGGCGATCCGGTCTATGCGGCGGCTGGTGGCCGCGTGATGTATGCGGGGTCGGGCTTGCGCGGCTACGGCAACGTGATCATCATTAAGCACAACAACACCTACCTCTCGGCCTATGGCCACAACCAGACTTTGCTGGTGAAGGAGGATCAGGTGGTGCGCAAGGGCCAGAGGATTGCCGACATGGGCGATAGCGACGCGGATCAGGTCAAGCTGCAGTTCGAAGTGCGCAAGCAGGGCAAGCCGATTGACCCTGCCAAACTGCTGCCTGCCAGGTAGCCCGATGCGACGCGCGATGAGAGGATGCCTCCATGAAGCACATCGCGCCCGTTGCCAAAGCTGTGCCGCCGCCTGAGCTCTTGCCGGACGGCGTGCCTGCCGAGCCAGGCAATGATGAGGAAGAAGAGGGCCAGCTGTTGCGCAACGGCGCGGCGCCGATGGCCGACATCGAGGTCGGCAATGCGTTGCAGGCCTATCTCCGCGACATCCGCCGCACGCCGCTGCTGACCTCGCAGCAGGAATTCGAGACCGCCACCCGCGCCCGCGCCGGCGATTTCGAGGCGCGCCAGGCCATGATCAAGCACAATCTGCGCCTGGTCGTCAGCATCGCCAAGAACTACCTGGGGCGTGGCCTGCCGATGAGCGACCTCATCGAAGAAGGCAACCTCGGCCTGATGCATGCCATCGGCAAGTTCGAGCCCGAACGCGGCTTCCGTTTCTCGACCTACGCGAGCTGGTGGATACGCCAGAGCATTGAGCGCGCGCTGATGCACCAGGCGCGGCTCGTGCGCCTGCCGGTGCACATCGTGCGCGAGCTCAACCATGTGCTGAAGGCGCGCCGCGCGCTCGAGGCCTTGCAGAGCCAGAACGGCGGCGAAGGCCTGGTGCGGGCCGAAGACATCGCCACTGCGCTGGGCCGGCCTATCGAGGAGGTGGCCGAACTGCTGGCCTATGCCGAGCTGCCGAGCTCGCTGGATTCACCGGTCGATCGCAATGGCGAAGGCGGCGAGTCGATGATGGATCTGGTGGCCGACGAGCAGGCCGTCGATCCACTCGGCCTGCGCCTCAGCCATGAGCTGGAAGAGCTGCTAGAGCATGGCCTGGCTACGTTGAACGACCGTGAGCGCGAGGTGCTGGCCGGCCGCTATGGCCTCAGTGACCGCGAGCCCGAGACGCTGGATGTGCTGGCCATCCGCCTCGGCCTGACCCGCGAGCGCATCCGCCAGATCCAGATCGAGGCGCTGGGCAAGCTCAAGCGCAACATGATGCGGCATGGGATCAATCGGGACGCGATCTTCTGACGTGCGAGGGCCTGGGATAATCAATCCCATGACTCAAGTTTCTGAATGGCTCAAGATCGACTCGCTCGATCTTGAAGCGCAGGGTGTTGCCCACAACGAAGAAGGCAAGGTGGTGTTCGTCGAGGGTGCCTTGCCCGGTGAACAGGTCCAGGTCACCGTGGGCCGCAAGAAGAACAACTGGGAGCAGGGCACGATGGTGGCCCTGCGGCGCGAAAGCCCGCTGCGCGTGACACCTGGCTGCCCGCATTTCGGGCTGCATGCCGGTGCCTGCGGTGGCTGCAAGATGCAGCACCTGCATGCCAGTGCCCAGGTGGCGGTGAAGCAGCGTGTGGTCGAGGACAACCTCTGGCACCTCGGCAAGGTCAAGCCTGAGCGGCTGCTGCGCCCGATCGAAGGGCCGACCTGGGGCTATCGCTACCGGGCCCGTTTCTCGGTCCGCTACGTCGCCAAGAAGGGCCAGGTGCTGATCGGCTTCCATGAGCGCAAGAGCCGCTATGTGGCCGACATGCAGGTCTGCAAGGTCGTGCCTGAGCGCGTCAGCGATCTGTTGATTCCGCTGCGCGAACTGATCTCCTCGATGGAAGAGCGCGACCGCCTGCCGCAGATCGAGCTGGCCATGGGCGATGACGTGATCGCCCTCGTGCTGCGCCACCTGAACCCGCTCGGCGCGGCCGACCTGCAGCGCCTGCGAGACTTCGCCGCCCAGCACGGCGTGCAATGGTGGCTCCAGCCCAAGGGACCGGACACGGTCAAGCTGCTGGATGAAGGTGGCACCGAGTTGTCGTACTCATTGCCCGAGTTCGGCGTCGTCATGCCCTTCAAGCCGACGGACTTCACCCAGGTCAATCCACATATCAACACGGTGCTGGTGGGGCGCGCGCTGCGCTTGCTGGCGGTGCAGAAGCACGAGCGCGTGATCGACTGGTTCTGCGGCCTCGGCAACTTCACCTTGCCATTGGCCACGCAGGCACGCGAGGTGCTGGGCATCGAGGGTAGCGAGACCCTGGTGCAGCGCTCGCGTGAGAACGCGGTGCGCAATGGCCTGGCTGCGAACACCTCTTTCGTCGCTCGCAATCTGTTCGAGATGACGCCCGAGTTGCTTGCGGCCGATGGCAGTGCCGACAAGTGGCTGGTCGACCCGCCGCGCGAAGGGGCTTTTGCCCTGGCCAAGGCGATTGCCGACATCGCGCAAGACCCGAACCTGGCCCCCGGCTGGACGCCGCCGAAGCGCATTGTCTACGTGAGCTGCAACCCGGCCACGCTGGCGCGCGATGCGGGGCTGCTGGTCAACCTGGCTGGCTACCGCTGTACGGCGGCGAGTGCGGTGAACATGTTCCCGCATACGGCGCACGTGGAAAGCATAGCGGTCTTCGAACGCTGAAATGAAGAAAGGGCCGTAAGGCCCTTTCTTCTTGCGCCGCGCAGCCGGCGCTACCTCCAGCGGCACCCGCGGAACTGGCTTTGCCAGGCCGCTGGGTGCGCCCCCTTGAGGGGGAGGCGCGTGAGCGCCTCGGGGGTGGTCAATCGGTCAGTCGCGTTCCCCGCCGAAGATGCCCAGCAGCGACAGCAGACTCTGGAACACGTTGTATGCATCCAGGTAGAGGTGCAGCGTGGCCGTGATGTAGTTGGTCTCGCCGCCGTCGATGATCTGCTTGATGTCGTACAGCATCAGGGCCGAGAAGACGGCCAGCACCAGCACCAGGATGGTCAGCATCAGGGCCGAGGACTGCAGGAAGATGTTGGCGATGCCGGCCACCATCAGGATCAGAGCGCCGACCAGCAGGAACTTGCCCATGCTCGACAGGTCGCGCTTGATTACCGTGGCCAGGCTGGCCATGGCGAAGAAGATCAGGCTGGTACCGCCAAAGGCTGTCATCACCAGGCTGGCGCCGTTGCGCAGGCCGAGCACGGGTATCAGCAGGCGCGACAGCATCAGGCCCATGAAGAACGTAAAGGCCAGCAGCGCCACGACGCCGGTGCTGGAGTTCTTGGTCTTCTCAATGACGAACATCAGGCCGAAGGCGCCGATGAAGAAGAGGATGGTGCTGGCGCCCATGCCCATGCTGGCGATGAGTCCGGTGCTGACGCCGATCCAGGCGCCCAGCACGGTGGGCACCATGGAAAGCGCGAGCAGCCAGTAGGTGTTGCGCAGCACGCGCTGCTGCTGCGAGGCCAGGTCGGCACCATAGCTGCTTCCGTACTGCGTTTGCAGACCTTCGTTCATGGACTTCCTCCGTTTGAATCAGGATGCGACGATTCTAGGCGCGCCATCCCTGCGCCCGCCGCAGCTAAAGTGCAGGCCTTTCCCAAAGATTCAAGAGCCGAGACCATGAACCAGAAACCCTGCCTCAGCCTGGACGACGTCAAGCGCATCGCCGCCGCAGCCGAAGCCGAGGCTGCGGCCAACCGCTGGGCCGTCTGCATCGCCATCGCCGACGAGGGCGGCCACCTGCTGTGGCTGCAGCGCATGGACGGCGCCGCACCCATCTCCGCGCAGATCGCCCCGGCCAAGGCCCATACGGCCGCGCTGGGCCGCCGCGAGTCCAAGGTCTACGAGGACATGATCAACCAGGGCCGCACGTCCTTCTTGAGCGCGCCCGGCCTCTCCGGCATGCTCGAAGGTGGCGTGCCCATCCTGGTGGGCGGCCATTGCCTGGGTGCCGTGGGTGTCAGCGGCGTCAAGTCCATCGAGGATGCGCAGATCGCCCGCGCGGGCATTGCCGCGCTGGTGTGACGAAAGTTTTACCAGGGCGCGGGGCTCGGGGATAACCCTGCTCGGATATACTCCACAGGTTTACCCGAAACCCACCGCACCCTCGCGAAACTCCACCCGTTTCCTCCACCGGATTCAGGCTCCTCGGCTGCTCAAACAGTCGGTCCCGGAGCAGAGCTGGGCGCGCGCACAATAACGGAGTTACCCGTGCTGCCCGATCTGCTCAATCATTCCCTCGCGATCCTCGCCCTGGCAGACGGCACGGTCTTCAAAGGCAGCTCCATCGGCGCTGCAGGCCACACCGTCGGCGAAGTGGTGTTCAACACCTCGCTGACCGGTTACCAGGAAATCCTCACCGACCCGAGCTACTGCCGGCAGATCGTCACCCTGACGTATCCGCACATCGGCAACTACGGCGTCAACGACGAGGATGTGGAGGCTACGAAGATCCATGCCGCAGGCTTGATCATCAAGGAACCGCCGGTTCTCGATTCCAACTTCCGCAAGAGCCGCACGCTCGTCCAGTACCTGAAGGACGAAGGCACGGTGGCGATTGCGCACATCGACACCCGCCGACTGACCCGCGTGCTGCGCACGACCGGCGCACAGAACGGCTGCATCCTCGCGCTGCCGGCCGGCGAGAAGATCACCGAAGCCCACATCGCCGATGCGATTGCCAAGGCCAAGGCCGCCCCGAGCATGGCGGGCCTTGATCTGGCCAAGGTGGTGAGCCGCACCGAGCGCGAAACCTGGACCCAGACGGAGTGGACCTTGGGTGCAGGCTATGGCGAGCAGAAGGCACCGAAGTTCCACGTCGTGGCCTACGACTTCGGCGTGAAGAGCAACATCCTGCGCATGCTGGCCTCGCGCGGCTGCAAGATCACCGTGGTGCCCGCGCAGACGCCGGCCAGCGCCGTGTTCGATCTCGAGCCCGATGGCGTGTTCCTGTCCAACGGCCCGGGCGACCCGGAGCCTTGCGACTACGCCATCAAGGCGGCCGCCCAGCTGATCGAATCCGGCATCCCGACCTTCGGCATATGCCTCGGTCACCAGATCATGGCCCTGGCCAGCGGCGCCAAGACCTTCAAGATGAAGTTCGGCCACCACGGCGCCAACCATCCGGTGAAAGACCTGGACAACGGCCGTGTCTCGATCACCAGTCAGAACCATGGCTTCGCGGTCGACGCCGAGTCGCTGCCGGCCAATCTGCGCCCCACGCACATCAGCCTGTTCGACGGCACGCTGCAGGGCCTCGCCCGCACCGACAAGCCGGCCTTCTGCTTCCAGGGCCACCCCGAGGCCAGCCCCGGCCCGCACGACATTTCCTACCTGTTCGACCGTTTCATCGGTCTGATGGCCAAGGCTTGAACAGGGAGCACCGCTATGCCAAAACGTACAGACATCAAGAGCGTCCTCATCATCGGCGCTGGCCCGATCATCATTGGCCAGGCCTGCGAGTTCGACTATTCCGGTGCCCAGGCCTGCAAGGCGCTGCGTGAGGAGGGCTACCGCGTCATCCTCGTGAACAGCAACCCGGCCACGATCATGACGGACCCGGACACGGCCGACGTCACCTACATCGAGCCCATCACCTGGCAGGTGGTCGAGAAGATCATCGCCAAGGAGCGCCCGGACGCAGTCCTGCCCACCATGGGCGGCCAGACCGCGCTGAACTGCGCGCTCGACCTGCACAAGCACGGCGTGCTCGACAAGTACAAGGTCGAGATGATCGGTGCCAACGAGCATGCGATCGAGAAGGCCGAGGATCGCCTGAAGTTCAAGGACGCGATGACCAAGATCGGCCTGGGCTCGGCCAAGTCCGGCATCGCGCATTCGCTGGAAGAAGCCTGGAGCGTGCAGAAGCGCATCCAGGCCGACATCGGCGGCTCCGGCTTCCCCATGGTCATTCGCCCCAGCTTCACCTTGGGCGGCACGGGCGGTGGCATTGCCTACAACCCGGAAGAGTTCGAAGAGATCTGCAAGCGTGGCCTCGACCTCTCGCCGACCAACGAGCTCTTGATCGAAGAGTCGCTGATCGGCTGGAAGGAGTACGAGATGGAAGTCGTGCGCGACCGCGCCGACAACTGCATCATCGTCTGCTCGATCGAGAACCTGGACCCCATGGGCATCCACACCGGCGACTCGATCACCGTGGCCCCGGCCCAGACGCTGACCGACAAGGAATACCAGCTGCTGCGCAACGCCTCCATCGCCATCCTGCGCGAAATCGGCGTGGACACCGGCGGCTCCAACGTGCAGTTCTCGATCAACCCGAAGGACGGCCGCATGGTCGTCATCGAGATGAACCCGCGCGTTTCGCGTTCGTCCGCACTGGCTTCCAAGGCCACCGGCTTCCCGATTGCCAAGATCGCGGCCAAGCTGGCCGTGGGCTACACGCTCGATGAGCTGAAGAACGACATCACCGGCGGCGTGACCCCGGCTTCGTTCGAGCCCTCGATCGACTACGTCGTCACCAAGATCCCGCGCTTCGCCTTCGAGAAGTTCCCGATGGCCGATTCGCGCCTGACGACGCAGATGAAGTCGGTCGGCGAAGTGATGGCCATGGGTCGCAGCTTCCAGGAATCGTTCCAGAAGGCGCTGCGCGGCCTGGAAACCGGCATCGACGGCCTGACCGAGCGCTCGACCGACCGTGAAGAGATCGTCCAGGAAATCGGCGAAGCCGGTCCTGAGCGCATCCTCTTCCTGGCCGACGCTTTTCGCATCGGCATGAGCCTCGAAGAGGTGTTCGATGAAACGGCCGTGGACCCCTGGTTCCTGGCCCAGATCGAACAGCTGGTGAAGATCGAGCAGTCGCTGGCCGGCCGCACGCTGCAAAGCCTCTCGACCGAAGAGCTGCGCCTTCTGAAGCAGAAGGGCTTCTCGGACAAGCGCCTGGCCAAGCTGCTGGGCACGAATCAGCATGAGGTGCGCAATGCGCGCTGGGCGCAAGGCGTGCGCCCGGTCTACAAGCGGGTGGACACCTGCGCGGCCGAGTTCGCCACCGAGACGGCCTACATGTATTCCACGTACGACGAGGAATGCGAAGCCGAGCCGACGAACAAGAAGAAGATCATGGTGCTGGGCGGTGGCCCGAACCGCATCGGCCAGGGCATCGAGTTCGACTACTGCTGCGTCCATGCCGCCCTCGCCATGCGCGAAGACGGCTACGAGACCATCATGGTCAACTGCAACCCGGAAACGGTTTCGACCGACTACGACACCTCGGACCGCCTCTACTTCGAGCCCGTGACGTTGGAAGACGTGCTCGAGATCGTCGAGAAGGAAAAGCCGGTCGGCGTGATCGTGCAGTACGGCGGCCAGACGCCGCTGAAGCTCGCGCTGGACCTGGAGCGCGCGGGCGTGCCCATCATCGGCACAACGCCCGACAGCATCGACATCGCTGAAGACCGCGAACGCTTCCAGAAGCTCCTGCATGAGCTGGGCCTGAAGCAGCCACCGAACCGCACCGCGCGCACCGAAGACCAGGCCGTGGCCCTGGCCAACGAGATCGGCTACCCGCTGGTGGTGCGCCCGAGCTATGTGCTGGGCGGCCGCGCGATGGAAATCGTGCACGGCGACAAGGACCTCGAGCGCTACATGCGTGAAGCGGTGCGTGTGTCGGACAAGTCGCCCGTGCTGCTGGATCGCTTCCTGGAAGACGCCGTTGAAGTCGATGCCGACTGCATCAGCGACGGCACCGACGTGATGATCGGCGGCATCATGGAGCACATTGAGGCGGCCGGCATCCACAGCGGCGACTCGGCTTGCTCGCTGCCGCCGTACACACTCTCCAGCGACCTGCAAGACGAACTGCGCCGCCAGACCGCCGCCATGGCCAAGGCCCTGAACGTCGTCGGCCTGATGAACGTGCAGTTCGCGATCCAGGGCGACGTGACCCAGGGCCTGTCGGCCTGCACGGTCTACGTGCTGGAAGTGAATCCGCGTGCCTCGCGCACCGTGCCCTTCGTCTCCAAGGCCACGGGCCAGCAACTGGCCAAGATCGCAGCGCGCTGCATGGCCGGCCAGAAGCTGAAGGACCAGAAGGACCGCCTGGGCCGCGTGCCGGCCGAGGTCGTGCCGCCGTACTACAGCGTCAAGGAAGCGGTGTTCCCGTTCAACAAGTTCCCTGGCGTCGACCCCATCCTGAGTCCCGAGATGCGCTCGACCGGTGAGGTGATGGGTGCGGCCAAGACCTTCGGTGAAGCGATGCTGAAGAGCCAGCTCGGTGCCGGCTCGCGCCTGCCGCGCCAGGGCAATGTCCTGATCACGGTGAAGAACGCCGACAAGGCCCGCGCCATCAAGGTGGCCAAGGACCTGCATGCGCTGGGCTTTGGCGTCGTGGCCACCAAGGGCACGGCAGCGGCCATCCAGGAAGCCGGCGTGCCTGCCCAGGTGGTCAACAAGATCAAGGACGGCCGCCCGCACATCGTCGACATGATCAAGGGTGGCGAGATCCAGCTGGTGTTCACCACCGTGGACGAAACCCGCACGGCGATTGCTGACAGCCGCTACATCCGCCAGGCCGCGCTTGCCAACCGCATCACCTACTACACGACCATGGCCGGTTGTGAGGCGGCGGTGGAGGGCATGAAGCACCAGAACGGCCTCTTGGTGCAATCCCTGCAGGAACTGCATGCCGAACTGAACTAAAATTCAGCGCACACGATTCCGCCGCAGCAGCCCGGGGTGCCAGCCCCAGGCCGCAGCGGCGGATTCATTTTGGTTTATCAAAGTTCCTTTCTTCCATGGCCACGATCCCTCTGACCACACGCGGCGCTGAAAAGCTCAAGCAAGAACTGCATCGACTGAAATCGGTCGAGCGTCATGCCGTGATCCAGGCCATCGCCGAAGCCCGCGCCCAGGGCGACCTGTCCGAGAACGCCGAATACGAGGCTGCCAAGGACAAGCAAGGCTTCATCGAAGGCCGCATCCTCGAGATCGAGGGCAAGCTGGCGGCTGCGCAGATCATCGACCCCTCCTCGGTGGACGCCGGCGGCCGCATCGTCTTCGGCACCACCGTCGACCTGGAGGAAGAATCCAGCGGCGCCGAGGTGACCTACCAGATCGTTGGCGACGACGAGGCCGACTTGAAGCTGGGCCTGATCTCGATCAGCTCGCCGATTGCCCGTGCCTTGATCGGCAAGGAAGCCGGCGACGTGGCCGAGGTGAATGCACCGGGCGGCGTCAAGCGCTACGAAATCGTCGAAGTCCGCTACGTCTGATCGAGCTGATGCTGTATCGCGTTCGCGCCGTGCTGGCCGCCCTGTGGGGCGGCCTTCTCGTTTGCGTGGCGGCCGTGGCCGCGCCCAGCGCGTTTGCAATGCTTGAGCGTGCCCAGGCCGGTAAGCTGGTGGCCCGCGTGTTCGAACTGGATGCGCAGATCAGCCTCGGCCTCGGGCTCATGCTGCTGATGGTGGAACGTCGCTTGCAACGAGATGCGGCCGGTCCGGTCATGACGCCCAACCTGCTGCTGCCGATGGCTGCGCTGTTCTGCACGGCCGCCGGCTACTACGGCATCCAGCCGCTGATGGAAGCGGCGCGGGCGGGGCAGGGGGCTTGGTCGTTTGGCGCGCTGCACGCGGTCTCCAGCCTGTTCTTCGGGCTCAAAACGCTGGCGGTGCTGGTGTTGGCCTGGCGCGCATCCCGCGCGCCGGCCTGAGCTCGAGTCGCTCGTTCAGCCGTTCTGGCTGGACTTCTTCGTGCTGGTCATCTTGCGCTTGGCACGCTTGATCTCGCCGCCTTGAGCCACACGCTGGTTGCCGAAGACTTCGAGCTTCTTGACCTGCGGGCGGTTGTTGCCGCTCTTGGAGAACTTGACGATCTTGACGATGCGCGGGCCCGCCTTGGCGTCTTCGCGAACGGCCTTGACCTTTTCCGGCATCGGGCGCCACAGCACCAGCAGCTTGCCGATGTGCTGGATGGGCGCGGCATCCAGCTTGTCGGACAGCTCTGCGAAAATGCTTTCGCGGTTCTCACGGTCGTCCGACAACACGCGCACCTTGATCAGCCCGTGGGCGTTCAGGGCAGCATCGGTTTCCTTCACGACGGCGGGCGTGAGTCCATCCGCGCCTATCATCACGACGGGGTCGAGATGGTGGGCATCGGAGCGTTTTTCCTTGCGCTGGGCAGGGGTCAATTGAATCGCAGGCATTCCGGCATTATCGGGCCAGGCGCGGCACATCATGAAATTCACGAGCAAAAGCAAGAAAATCAACAAGGCTTGGCTGCACGGTCATATCAATGATCCGTATGTCAAAGCAGCCCAGAAGGACGGCTATCGCGCTCGAGCCGCCTACAAGCTGCAGGAAATCGACGAAGAGCTGAAGCTGATCCGTCCGGGGCAAGTGGTCGTGGACCTGGGCGCCGCGCCCGGGGCCTGGAGCCAGTACCTGCGGCGCAAGTTTGCGCCCAAGGAGGCTGGCACCGGCGGAGCGGCCGTCGGGCAGCTCAACGGCACCATCATCGCGCTCGACCTGCTGGATTTCGAGCCGATCGAGGGCGTGCATTTCATCCAGGGTGATTTCCGCGAGGACGCTGTGCTGAAGGAGCTGGAAGACACCTTGGCCGGCCGTGCGGTGGATCTGGTGGTTTCCGACATGGCTCCCAACTTGTCAGGCATCACCGATACCGACGCTGCACGGGTCAGCCACCTGATCGAGCTGGCCCTGGACTTCGGCCAGAAGCACCTGACACCCGACGGCGCCCTGGTCGCCAAAGTCTTCCATGGTGCCGGCTACGACGATCTGGTGGCCCAGTTCCGCAAGGCCTTCAAGAAGGTCAAGACCCTGAAGCCCAAGGCTTCGCGTGACCGGTCGTCTGAGACTTTCTTGATCGGCATCGGCCTCAAGTGAGGCGTTTGCAGGCAATCTCTATCGCCGGGCATGGATTTCTCAATCAGGTCCGGGGACTTGACTGCAATAGAATCAACCCCAACTGCCGTGCATCGTCTGTGCGCAAGGCGCAGACCTGTGGAATCGAGTTAAAGGAGTCGCGGTGAACAATCAGTGGTTCTCGAAAATTGCTGTCTGGCTGGTGATCGCCCTGGTGCTGTTCACCGTGGTCAAGCAGTTTGATCGGGGCACGACCCAGGGGAACCAGATCGGCTATTCCGATTTCCTCGAGGAAGTGAAGTCCCGTCGCGTCAAGCAAGTGACCTTGCAGGAAACCCCCAGCGGCACCGAGATCTCGGCGCTGACGACGGACGACAAGCCCCTGCGCGCCCTCGCCCCGGTGTATGACCGCGGGCTGTACGGCGACCTGCTCAGCAACGGCGTGAAGTTCAGCGTGAAGCAGCGCGAAGAGCAATCGCTGCTGATGGGCCTGTTGATGAGCTGGGGCCCGATGCTGCTACTGATCGGCGTCTGGATCTACTTCATGCGTCAGATGCAGGGGGGCGGCAAGGGGGGCGCGTTCAGCTTCGGCAAGAGCAAGGCCCGCATGCTGGACGAGGCCAACAACTCGATCACCTTCGCCGACGTCGCTGGTTGCGACGAAGCCAAGGAAGAGGTCAAGGAGCTGGTCGATTTCCTGAAGGACCCGCAAAAATTCCAGAAGCTCGGCGGCCGCATTCCCCGTGGCGTGCTGATGGTCGGCCCTCCGGGTACCGGCAAGACGCTGCTGGCCAAGTCCATCGCCGGCGAGGCCAAGGTGCCGTTCTTCACGATCTCGGGTTCCGACTTCGTTGAAATGTTCGTCGGCGTGGGCGCCGCCCGCGTCCGCGACATGTTCGAGCAGGCCAAGAAGAGCGCGCCCTGCATCATCTTCATCGACGAAATCGATGCGGTCGGCCGCCATCGCGGTGCCGGCCTCGGCGGTGGCAACGACGAGCGCGAACAGACGCTGAACCAGATGCTGGTTGAGATGGATGGCTTCGAGACCAATCTCGGCGTCATCGTGATCGCCGCAACCAACCGCCCCGACATCCTTGACCCGGCGCTGCTGCGCCCGGGCCGTTTCGACCGCCAGGTCTATGTGACGCTGCCGGACATCCGCGGCCGCGAGCAAATCCTCAACGTCCACATGCGCAAGGTGCCGGTGGGCCAGGACGTGGACGCCAGCATCCTCGCTCGCGGCACGCCCGGCATGAGCGGCGCCGACCTGGCCAACCTGGTCAACGAGGCCGCACTGTTCGCTGCCCGCCGCAATGGCCGCCTGGTCGAGATGATCGACTTCGAGCGTGCCAAGGACAAGCTCTACATGGGCCCCGAGCGCAAGAGCATGGTGATGAGCGAAGACGAGAAGCGGGCCACCGCCTATCACGAGTCGGGCCATGCCATCGTTGCCGAAATGCTGCCGGGCACGGACCCGGTCCACAAGGTCACCGTGATGCCGCGCGGCCGTGCGCTGGGCGTCACCTGGCAGCTGCCGGAGCGCGACCAATACAGCCGCTACTACAAGCAGATGTTGAACGAGATCAGCATCCTGTTCGGCGGCCGCATCGCGGAAGACCTGTTCGTCAAGGAAATCTCCACCGGCGCTTCGAACGACTACGAGCGGGCCACGCGCATCGCCCGTGACATGGTGACCCGCTACGGCATGAGCAATCTGCTGGGCCCGATGGTCTATGCCGAGAACGAAGGCGAAGTCTTCCTCGGCCGCAACATGACCAAGACGGCCAACATCAGCGAGACCACGCAGCAGAAGGTCGATGCCGAGATGCGCCGCATCCTGGACGAGCAGTACGCCGTGGCCCAGCGCATCCTGGAAGAGAACCGCGACAAGGTCGAGGCGATGACCGAGGCCCTGATGAAGTGGGAAACCATCGACCGCGACCAGGTGCTCGACATCATGGCCGGCAAGCCGCCGCGCGCGCCTGGCGAATCCGCCACGCCCAGCGGTGGTTCCAGCGGTGGCGGTACGCCGCCGGTGAGCACCGACGGCGCCCCGGCAGCCGCCTGATCCAACTGAACCCATACGGGGCCCGACATCGCGTCGGGCCCTTTTTCCTTTCAACTCCGTCCTCGCTATGTACTGGCAGACCCGGCGCTTTCAGATCGACCTCAGCCGCCCCCGGGTGATGGGCATCGTCAACGTCACGCCCGATTCCTTTTCCGATGGCGGCCAGCATGGCGAGGCCGCGAGCGCCATCGCGCATTGCGAACGCCTGGTGGAGGAGGGGGCCGACATCCTCGACATCGGTGGCGAATCGACGCGGCCTGGCGCTGCCGTGCTGCCCGATGAAGAGGAGTGGCGCCGCATTGCACCGGTGATCCAGGCGGCGCTGAGCCTCAAGGTGCCGCTGTCGGTCGACACCTGCAAACCGGGCGTGATGCAGCGCGCGCTGGATGCTGGCGTCGACATCGTCAACGACGTGCAGGCCCTGCGCCGCCCGGGAGCGCTGGAACTGCTTGCGGCCCATGCGTCGGCCGGTATCTGCCTGATGCACATGCGCGGCGAGCCCTCGACGATGCAGGGCCTGACCGACTATGCCGACGTGGTGGCCGAGGTGGCGCAATTCCTCGGCGAGCAAGCCGCACGGGTGCGGGCCGCTGGCGTGGCGGCTGAACGCATCGTGCTGGACCCCGGCTATGGCTTTGCCAAGACCTCCGAGCAGAACCTGCTCCTGCTGCGCGAGCAGCGAAGCCTGTTGTCACTTGGATATCCGCTGCTCGTGGGTTGGTCGCGCAAGCGCACGCTCGGTGACCTGACCGGCAGGCCGGTCGATCAACGCCTGCCGGCCAGCGTGGCGGCCGCCTTGCTGGCCTTGTCGCATGGTGCCCGCATCCTGCGTGTGCACGATGTCGCAGCAACCAGCGATGCGCTCAAGGTCTGGCAGGCTGGGGATGGGCCGGGTGCGCTATTCGCCGACAATAGCGAGATCAAAAATACTGGAGGCCGCTCGCAATGAGCCGTACCTATTTCGGAACCGATGGCATCCGCGGCACCGTGGGCCAATCGCCCATCACCCCCGATTTCATGCTGCGCCTGGGCCATGCCGTGGGCCGCGTGCTCAAACGCAAGGTCGCACGCCCCAGCGTGCTGATCGGCAAGGACACCCGCATCTCTGGCTACATGCTGGAATCCTCCCTCGAAGCTGGTTTCGCTTCGGCGGGTGTCGATGTGCGCCTGACGGGCCCGCTGCCCACGCCGGGCGTGGCCTACCTGACCCGCGCGCTGCGCCAGGACCTGGGCGTGGTCATCTCGGCCTCGCACAACCCCTTCGCCGACAACGGCATCAAGTTCTTTTCGAGCAAGGGCGAGAAGCTGCCCGATGCCTGGGAGCTGGACGTTGAAGCCGCGCTCGAAGAGCCGCCGGTCTGGGTCGATTCGGCCAACCTCGGCCGTGCCCGCCGCCTGGAAGACGCGCGCGGCCGCTACATCGAGTTCTGCAAGAACTGCTTCGGCTCCGACCTCACGCTCAAGGGCCTGAAGATCGTCGTCGACGCTGCCCATGGCGCCGGCTACCAGATCGCTCCCGACGTGTTCCACGAGCTGGGCGCCGAGGTGATCGCCATCGGTTGCAGCCCGGATGGCTACAACATCAACGCCGGCTTTGGTGCTACGGCGCCGGCCGCGCTGGTCAAGGCGGTCAAGGAGCATGGCGCCCATTACGGCGTGGCGCTGGACGGCGATGCCGACCGCCTGCAACTGGTCGATGCCGAAGGTCGCCTCTACAACGGCGATGAGCTGCTCTATGTGATGGTGGCGGACCGCCTCGATCAAGGCCTGCGTGTGCCCGGCGCCGTCGGCACGCTGATGACCAATATGGCCGTCGAGCTGGCGCTGAAGTCGCGTGATGTCGATTTCGTCCGCGCGAAGGTCGGCGACCGCTACGTGCTGGAAGAGCTGGCCGCACGCGGCTGGCAGCTCGGCGGCGAAGGCTCCGGCCACCTGCTGGCCCTGGACAAGCACACGACCGGCGACGGCATCGTCAGCGCCTTGCTGGTGCTGCAGGCGATCAGCCGCACCGGCCGCAGCTTGTCGGACCAGCTCGCTGGTGTGGACCTGTTCCCGCAGACCTTGATCAATGTGCGCCTGCAGCCGGGCCAGGACTGGAAGGGCAATGCCCGCCTGGCCCAGGAACAGGCTGAGGTCACGGCCGACCTCGGTCAGCGTGGCCGCGTGCTGATCCGGGCATCGGGCACCGAGCCCCTGCTGCGCGTGATGGTCGAGGCCAGCGATGCGACCCTGGCCCAGCAATGCGCCCAGCGTCTCGCGGAAGCCGTGCGGGTCTGATTCGCTGAATCTCAAAAAAGAGCAAGGGCCGCCAGCGTTTGCACGCTGGCGGCCCTTCTCGCTTGCTTGGTTGCTGGGCGAGGGTCCTACCTGGGGTCTATTTCTTCGGCGGCATCAGCACGCGGTCCAGCACATGGGCCACGCCATTCGTGGCCGTGATGTCGGCCTGCTGGACCATGGCTTCCTCGACAGTCACAAAGTCACCGGCGCGGGCCAGAGCGATCGTGCCGCCTTGCAGGGTCTTCTGGTTGCTGTTGCGCACCTCGGCGGCCGACAGCTTGCCAGCGACCACGTGGTAGCTCAGCACGGACTTGAGCTGGGCCTTGTCGGCCACCAGGGCTTCCAGGGTCTTGGCCGGCACGGCCTTGAAGGCTTCGTCGCTGGGCGCGAACACGGTCAGCGGGCCGGCAGCGCGCAGCTCGTCGGCCATGCCGGCCTCGGCCACCAGGCGGTTGAAGGTGCTCAGCTGGGGTGCGCGAGCCAGGGTTTCGGTCAGCGGAGCCGGGGCGGGCGCCGTGGCGCAGGCGCCCAGGCCGGCGGCCAGGACGAGGGTGGAAAAGAGGCGAACGATCTGGGTTTGCATGATGGGTCTCCACAAATGCAGGGCGGATGCAGGGTGCATGGGCCCGGTGCCTGAGACTGTAGAAAGCCTCTGTGACATCACGGTGAATTCAATGTGACACCCTTGCTAGGGCGGCAATCACCGCTGGATCTTGTCAAGCGATGTCACTACGCTGTCATATTGGCTTTTTAGGATGCCGAGCATCGTTCAACCAAGCACCGTCACAGGTCCGCCATGAATCTCACTCGCTTTGCTCAGGGTTTCCTTCTTGCTGCCGGCCTCGCCGCCATGACCGGCGCCTCCGCGCAGGACGTGACCGGCGCCGGCGCCTCGTTCCCGGCCCCGATCTACTCCAAGTGGGCTGACGCTTATCACAAGGCCACTGGCGCTCGCATCAACTATCAATCGGTCGGCTCCGGTGCCGGCATCCGCCAGATCAAGGCCAAGACGGTCGACTTCGGCGCCTCCGATGCCCCGCTGAAGGACGATGAGCTGGCCAAGGATGGCCTGGTGCAGTTCCCCACCGTGATCGGCGGCGTCGTGCCGGTGGTCAATATCAAGGGCGTGGCCCCGGGCCAGCTGAAGCTGACCGGTCAGGTGCTCGGTGACATCTACCTCGGCAAGATTGCCAAGTGGAATGACCCCGCCATCACCGCCCTGAACCCGGGCGTGGCCCTGCCTGACGCAGCCATCGCGCCGGTTCGCCGCGCCGACGGCTCGGGCACCAGTTTCCTGTTCACCAACTACCTGAGCAAGGTCAACGCCGAGTGGAAGAGCAAGGTCGGCGAAGGCACGGCCGTGAACTGGCCCACCGGTGCAGGCGGCAAGGGCAATGAGGGCGTGTCGTCGTACGTGCAGCGCCTGAGCAACTCGATCGGCTATGTCGAGTACGCCTACGCCAAGCAGAACAAGATGTCGCATGTGCTGCTGAAGAACTCGGCCGGCAACTTCGTCGCCCCGAGCGATGACGCCTTCAAGGCCGCCGCTGCCGGTGCCGAATGGTCCAAGACCTTCTACCAGGTGCTGACCGAGCAAGCCGGCAAGGACAGCTGGCCCATCACCGGCGCCACCTTCATCCTGATGCACAAGTCGCAGGAAAAGACCGCCTCGGCTGCTGCCGCCCTGAAGTTCTTCGACTGGGCCTATGCCGCCGGTGGCGACAAGATGGCCGACGATCTCGACTACGTGCCGCTGCCGGCCGCCGTCAAGGACCTGATCCGCAAGCAATGGGGCGAGATCAAGGGCGCCGACGGCAAGGCTGTCAGCTACAAGTGATGCCAAGCCGCTGAGCCCGCTCAGTGAAGCAGCCCGGTGGTGACCCCTCCGGGCTGTGGCACAAGAGGGCTAGTCAGAATTCAACGCTGAGGAAGCGACAGACCCACCATGGCCGCAATACTCCCCGCCAACACCTTGGCCGCTGACCGCGCGGCCGAGCGCAGCCAGCCCCAGGGCGGCCCGCCGGCACGCCGCCGCGTCGCCCCCTGGGCCGACACCGTCTTTGCCCTGCTGGCCCACGGCGCCGCCTGGCTGACGCTGATCCTGCTGGTCGGCATCATCGTCTCGCTGCTGATCGGTGCCGCGCCGTCCATCAAGGAATTCGGCCTCGGCTTCCTGGTCTCCAAGGACTGGGACCCCGTGCAGCAGAAGTTCGGCGGCCTGGTGATGATCTACGGCACCTTGATGACCTCGCTGATCGCGCTGGCCATTGCCGTGCCGGTCAGCTTCGGCATCGCGATGTTCCTGACCGAGCTCTCGCCCAACTGGCTCAAGCGTCCGCTGGGTGTGGCCGTGGAATTGCTGGCGGCCGTGCCTTCCATCGTTTACGGCATGTGGGGCTTGCTGGTTTTCGGCCCCATCTTCGCGACCTACGTGCAGCAGCCGCTGCAGCAGCTGTTGACTGGCGTGCCGCTGCTTGGTGAGCTGGTGTCGGGCCCGCCCGTGGGCATTGGCATCCTGCCGGCCGGCATCATCCTCGCCATCATGATCATTCCCTTCATCGCCTCGGTGATGCGGGACGTCTTCGAGGTGACGCCGCCTATGCTGAAGGAATCGGCCTACGGCCTCGGTGCCACCACCTGGGAGGTGGTCTGGCGCGTGGTGCTGCCCTACACCAAGACCGGTGTGGTCGGCGGCATCATGCTGGGCCTCGGCCGCGCGCTTGGCGAGACCATGGCCGTGACCTTTGTGATCGGCAACGCGAGCCAGCTGAATTCGCTGTCGGTCTTCGAGGCCGCCAACAGCATCACCTCGGCCCTGGCGAATGAATTTGCCGAGGCCGGCGAGGGCCTGCACCAGGCCTCGCTGATCTACCTCGGCCTGGTGCTGTTCTTCATCACCTTCGTGGTGCTGGCCTGCTCCAAGCTGCTGCTCAACAAGCTCAAGAAGAACGAGGGAGCCCGCACATGAGCACGAGCCAAGCCCGCCTGGGCATGTACAGGCGCCGCCGGCGCGTCAACCAGGTCGCGCTGACCCTGTCGCTGGCTGCGATGGCCTTCGGCGTGTTCTGGCTGATCTGGATCCTCTTTGACACCGTGCGCTTCGGCTTCGGCGGCCTGAACCTGGCCGTCTTCACCGAGACCACCCCGCCGCCGCAAGGCGAGGGCGGTGGCCTGGCCAACGCGATCTTCGGCTCCGGCCTGATGGTGGGCATGGCCACGCTGATCGGCACGCCCATCGGCATCCTGGCTGGCGTCTACCTGGCTGAGTACGGCCAGAAGACCTGGCTCGGCAGCGCCGTGCGTTTCATCAACGACATCCTGCTGTCGGCGCCTTCCATCGTGATCGGCCTCTTCATCTACGCGGTGGTGGTCACCCGCATGAAGAGCTTCTCCGGCATCGCCGGCATCATGGCGCTCGCGCTGATCGTGATCCCGGTGGTGATTCGTACGACCGAGAACATGCTGAGTCTGGTGCCGAACGCACTGCGCGAAGCCGCCTACGCACTCGGCACGCCGAAGTGGAAGGTGATTCTCTCGGTGACGCTGAAGGCCGCGCGCTCCGGCGTGATCACAGGCGTGCTGCTGGCACTGGCCCGCGTGTCGGGCGAGACCGCACCGCTGCTGTTCACGGCACTGTCCAACCAGTTCTGGAGCACCGACATCACCCGCCCGATGGCGAGCCTGCCGGCCATGATCCGCGACTTCGCGATGAGCCCCTATGCGAACTGGCAGCAACTGGCCTGGGTGGGCGTTTTCATCATCACCCTGGGCGTGCTGCTGCTGAACATCATGGCGCGCGTGTTTTTCAAGAACAAGCACTGAACCTAAGAAAGCTTTGACCATGGACGCCAAAGTCGACATGCCCATCACCGAGCGGGCCAAGCTCTCGGTGCGCAACCTGAACTTCTATTACGGCAGCTTCCACGCGCTGAAGAGCATCAACCTGGACATCCCGGAAAAGAAGGTCACCGCCTTCATCGGCCCCAGCGGCTGCGGCAAGTCCACACTGCTGCGCACGCTGAACCGCATGTTCGAGCTCTACCCCGAGCAGCGCGCAGAAGGCCAGATCCTGCTGGACGGCGAGGACATTCTCTCGAGCCGCGAAGACGTCTCCCTGATCCGCGCCAAGATCGGCATGGTGTTCCAGAAGCCCACGCCGTTCCCGATGTCGATCTACGACAACATCGCCTTCGGCGTGCGCCTCTTTGAGACGCTGCCGCGTGTGGAGATGGATGAACGTGTCGAGTGGGCTCTGAAGAAAGCCGCGCTCTGGACCGAAGTGAAAGACAAGCTCAACCAGAGCGGCTCCGGCCTCTCCGGCGGCCAGCAGCAGCGCCTGTGCATTGCACGCGGCATTGCGATCAAGCCGGAGATCCTCCTGCTCGACGAGCCCTGCTCGGCGCTGGACCCGATCTCCACCGGCAAGATCGAGGAGCTGATCCACGAGCTCAAGAGCGACTACACGGTGGCCATCGTGACCCACAACATGCAGCAGGCCGCACGCTGCTCGGACTACACGGCCTATATGTACCTGGGCGACCTGATCGAGTTCGGCCCCACGGGCGACTTGTTCATGAAGCCCAAGCGCAAAGACACTGAGGATTACATCACCGGCCGTTTCGGCTGATCGAGGGAGACCAAGAATGAGCGACAAGCATCTCTCCACCCAATTCGATGCCGAGCTGAGCGGCATCTCCACCCGCGTGCTCGAGATGGGCGGCATGGTCGAGGCCCAGGTGGCCCAGGCCGTGGAGGCCCTGGTGCAGTTCAGCGGCGAGCTGGCCAGCAGCGTGCTGCAGACCGAGGAGAAGGTCAATGCGATGGAGGTCGAGATTGACCGCGACCTCTCCACCATCATTGCCCGCCGCCAGCCCACGGCCCGCGACCTGCGCCTCTTGATCGCCATCTCGAAGGCGATTGCCAACCTGGAGCGCGTCGGTGACGAAGCCGCGCGTGTGGCCCGAACGGTGCAGCGCCTGATCAATGCCGGCGTGTCGAGCCGGCTGCGTCTGCCGATGTCGGACCTGGCCTTCGAGGCCGAGCTGGCCGTGGCCCTGCTGCGCAAGGCGCTGGATGCCTTTGCCCGCCTGGACGTCGAGAAGGCGCTCGAAGTGCTGAAGCAGGACGACCAGATCGACAAGGAGTTCGATGGCCTGCTGCGCAAGCTGATTACCTACATGATGGAAGACCCGCGCACCATCTCTTCGTCCATCGACCTGGTGTTCGTGGCCAAGGCCATCGAGCGTGTGGGCGACCATGCTAAGAACCTGGCCGAGGTCATCATCTACGTGGTCAAGGGCACGGACGTGCGTCACAACACGCCCGAGGCCGTCGAAACCATGGTGAGGTAATCAAGATGAGCCGAATCCTGGTGGTGGAAGACGAATCGGCAATCGCCGAGCTGATCTCCATCAACCTGCGCCATGCAGGTTTTGAAGTGACCCTGGCGGCGAGCGCTGACCAGGCCCAGTACGAGGTCGACCGCATGTTGCCCGACCTCGTCGTGCTGGACTGGATGCTGCCCGGCCAGAGCGGCGTGGCGCTGGCCCGCCAATGGCGCGGCAGCGCTCGCACCAAGGAGCTGCCGGTCATCATGCTGACCGCCCGCGCCGACGAGATGGACAAGATCGCCGGCCTGGATGCCGGTGCCGACGACTACCTGACCAAGCCCTTCTCGACCAACGAGCTGCTGGCCCGCATCCGCGCCGTGCTGCGCCGCCGCGCGCCCGAGGCGCTGGACTCGGTGGTCGAGGTCGGTGGCCTCAGCATCGACCCCGGCACGCGCCGCGTCAGCCGCGATGGCACCGAAGTCAAGCTGGGCCCGACCGAGTTTCGGCTGCTGCATTTCTTCATGACCCATCCCGAGCGCGTGCACAGCCGCTCGCAACTGCTGGACCGCGTCTGGGGCGACCATGTGTTCATCGAGGAACGCACGGTGGATGTGCATGTGAAGCGCCTGCGCGAGGCGCTGGAGAAGGTGCACTGTCAGCGCATGATCGAGACGGTGCGCGGTGCCGGCTATCGCCTGACGCAGCAGCAGGCTGCGCTGTCGAGCTGATCGATTGTTCAAGAAGAAGACTTTGAGGATGCGGACTTGAGCTGGTTTTTTGCCCGGCTGGTATTGATCGTGGTGGCACTGGCCGCCGGCAGCCTGGTGGGCTGGTGGGCTGGCCACGAATTCGCCGCGCCACTGGTGGCCGAGGCCCTCGGGGCTGGCACGGCGGTGGCCTTGCTCACGTTGTTTGACTCGCTGCGCGCGCACCGCCTGATGGAATGGCTTCGCGGCTCGCAGCAAGAGGCGGCTCCGCGTGACCGTGGCTTCTGGGGCGAGATCGGCTACCGCGTCGAACGTGCACTGCGCCAGCGCGAGTTGGCCCTGGCGCGTGAGCGGCTGTGGATGGACCAGTTCCTCTCCGCCATCGAGGCTTCGCCGAATGGCGTGCTGATGCTGGACGCGAACGACCAGATCCAGTGGTGCAACCACGTGGCGGCCGACCACTTCTCGCTGGACCCGCAGCGCGACCTGCAGCAGCGCATCACCAACCTCGTGCGTGCGCCCAATTTCGTGGCTTATCTGCAGGCGGGTGACTACCAGGACCCGCTGCTGCTGGCTGGCAGCTCGCGCGGGCGGGGCAGCCTGTCTGTCGTCGTGCGCAGCTACGGAGAAGGCCGCAAGCTGGTGCTCTCGGTCGATGTGACCGAGCGTGAGCGGGCCGATGCGATGCGACGCGATTTCGTCGCCAACGTCTCACACGAGATCCGCACGCCCCTGACGGTGCTGGCGGGCTTCATCGAGACCATGGACAGCCTGCCGCTGACCGAGGCCGAGCGCCGCCGCGTGCTCAGCCTGATGCAGCAGCAGACGCAGCGCATGCAGACCCTGGTGGCCGACCTGCTGACGCTGGCCCAGCTGGAGGGCAGCCCGCGGCCTACATCAGACAAATGGGTGAGCCTCGACGGGCTGCTGCAGCGCATCCGCAGCGACGCGCTCGCGCTGTCGCAGGGGCGGCACCGCATCACGGTGCTGGCTGATACGCGGGCCGAGTTGGCCGGTGTCGAGGGCGAGTTGCTCAGCGGCATCGGCAACCTGGTCTCGAATGCGGTGCGCTACACACCGGAGGGCGGCGGCATCGACGTCCATTGGCGCGAACTCGCCGATGGCTCCGGCGAGCTTTGCGTGGCCGATACCGGGCCCGGCATCGCCCGGGAGCATCTGCCGCGCCTGACCGAGCGCTTTTATCGCGTGGACGGTAGCCGCTCCCGCGAAAGCGGCGGCACGGGCCTCGGCCTGTCCATCGTCAAGCATGTGGTGCAGCGCCATGGTGGCGCCTTGCTGATCGAGAGCGAGGTCGGCAAGGGCAGCCGCTTCAAGCTGCAGTTCCCGGCCGCCCGCGTGCGCGCGGCAGCGGCTGAGCCGGTGGTGGCCGAGCAGTTGAAGGCCTGAACCGGCCGGCTGATCAGCGGGCCAGCAGCTGGTAGCCCTGGTCGCCCCGGTCGGTGGGGCGCTTCACGATGGCGAGCAGGCGCCAGCCGTTTGGCGGCACTTCCTGGCCCTGCACATAGCGCAGCGCATGGCTGCATTCGGTGATGACCAGGGGCCTGCGGGCGTCGACGTGCCAGCCACCCTGGAACTCCAGCGCAGCCAGCAGCGACATCGCCTGGTCGGGCGCTGCAATGCAGGTCGGATTTGAAGGCAGCTGTGCGCGGAGGCGCTCGATCAGCGGGCGGTTGCTGCGCGCGTAGTCCAGCGGCGGCAGCATCAGCGTCATGGCCAGCAGCCAGGCCAGGGTCACGCCGCCGGCGGGCAGGGCCAGGCTCTTCCAGACCGCATGCTGATGGCGCGACGTGCGCCAGCGCACCAGGGCCAGCCAGGCCAGCGTGGCCAGGGCCGCGGCCAGCAGGGCCAGTGGATGGAAGCTGGGCACAAAGCCCTGCGCCAGGCGCTGCAGATTGGCCAGCAGCTTGGGCGGCCAGCCCTGCTGCATCGACAGGTAGTAGGCCCAAAAGAACAGGGCCACGGCGGTGAAGAAGAACACCGAGAACCAGTCCACGGCGGCGGCGAAG
This sequence comes from Pelomonas sp. V22, assembly GCF_030014915.1. Taxonomy (GTDB): domain Bacteria; phylum Pseudomonadota; class Gammaproteobacteria; order Burkholderiales; family Burkholderiaceae_C; genus JAUASW01. The sequence goes on along the minus strand of NZ_JAGIXS010000002.1, from coordinate 236,895 downwards.
CTGCGCTTGAGTGTTGGCAGCGCAAAGGCCGCCAGCACGGCCAGCGGCGGAAGGCACAGCAGCAGGGCGCGGTCCGAGCCGTTCATGGTGATCGAGGCCACCATGGGCACGACGAAGACGATCAGCGGCAACAGGATGTGGCGGCGCGGCCAGTGATGGCGCCAGCGCCACAGCGTCCAGAAGGCGAGCGGCCAGGCCGGCCAGCAGAACCAGCCGAACTGGCTCAGCAGCTGCAGGCCGAACTCTGTCGTGCCCGGCATGCTCACCCGCCAGGCCCAAGCGTCGAAGGCCCAGGCCGACAGCGCGCTCAGGAGCGCGGCCGCCAAGACCCACATCGTCAGGCTGCGCACGTCGTCGTAGCTGGAGCGCTGGCACAGCCAGGCGCCGAGGCCGGCATAGAGCATGGACACGGCCGGCGCGCCGCTGGCTGCCAGCACGGGCAGCGAGAGCAGGACGGCCGCGCGCGATTTCCAGGCGCTGTAGGGCGCCACCGCCAACCCGTAGAGATAGATGGCGCAGGCCAGCAACTGCAGCAACTCGGGCGTGGTCTCGTGGCCCAGCATCAGGAGGCCGAGGCTGGCCAGCAGAGCCAGCAGGGCGCCATCGGCCATCGCCCGTGCATAGTCGGTCACTTGCGCTTCTCCACCGAAGGCAAAGGCCACGGGCTGGGCGGCTTCGGTGCGGGCCAGATGGAAGCTGCTGTACCAGACCAGCATGAACACAAGCAGCAGCACGGCTGCGAAGGGCAGGCGCGCGGCCAGCGCCGGGTCGAGGAAGGGCAGGGCCTTGATCGCCAGCGCGCCGAGCCAGAAGGGCAGAGGGCCGCCTTCAGCAGGTATCCCGGCAATGGCCGGCTGCCACCAGGAGGCATGGCCCTGGGCGATGCTGGCCATGAAGCCGAAGGCGGTCAGGTCGGCATTGCGCCAGGGGTCGCGGCCGAACAGGCCGGGCAGCACATAGGCCGCGCACAGCAGCAGCAAGGCCAGTCGCGGCAGGCGCTGGGCGCCGCGCTCGGCCACGATGGCGGGGGTGGGCAGGTTCACGCGTCTCGGGGTCTTGTTGTTGTGAGCCGGATCATGCCGGAGATTCGGGGCGTGCCCCTTCCTGAGTCAGCTTGACACTCAGAACGGTTGAACACTGCCGGCGAAAGCAAACAAAAAAGCCCCGCGTCTCAAGGACTTGCGGGGCTTCTAGGCGTTGCATCTGGGTCCATGCGGACCGCTGCGAACAAATTTCTGGCGGAGCAGGCGGGATTCGAACCCGCGGTGGGCTATTAACCCACACACGCTTTCCAGGCGTGCGACTTAAACCACTCATCCACCGCTCCGAAGCCCGCCATTCTAGCCTAGTTTTTCGGGTGCTCCGGAGAGTCTCAAGCCTTGTTGGCGTTGCCATTCATCAGGGCCATGGCCGTGCCGATCAGGCCCGATACCTCGCTCATGTTGCCGGGCACGATCATGGTGTTGTTCTTCTGGGCGAGCTGGGCATAGGCATCGACAGCCTTCTCGGCCACCTTCAGCTGCACGGCCTGGTCGCCGCCGGGGTGCTGGATGGAGGCGGCGATCTTGCGGATGGCGTCGGCCGTGGCATCGGCCACGGCGGTGATGGCGGCGGCTTCACCGAGTGCCTTGTTGATCTCGGCCTGCTTCTCGCCTTCGGAGCGCGCGATGGCGGCCTCGCGCTCGCCGGTGGCGATGTTGATCTGTTCCTGGCGGCGGCCTTCAGATGCCGCAATCAGGGCGCGCTTCTCGCGCTCGGCCGTGATCTGCGCCTGCATCGCATGCAGGATGGCAGGCGGCGGCGTCAGGTCCTTGATCTCGTAGCGCAGCACCTTGACGCCCCAGTTCAAGGCGGCCTCGTCGAGCGCCTGTACGACGGAGCTGTTGATCATGTCGCGCTCTTCGAAGGTGCGGTCCAATTCCATGCGGCCGATCACACTGCGCAGCGTGGTCTGCGCGAGCTGGGTGATCGCGATGATGTAGTTGCTGGAGCCGTAGCTGGCACGCATCGGGTCGGTGATCTGGAAGTAGAGAATGCCGTCGACCGTCAGCTGCGTGTTGTCCTTGGTGATGCAGACCTGGCTCGGCACATCGAGCGGGATCTCCTTCAGCGAATGCTTGTAGGCCAGGCGATCAACGAAGGGCACGAGGAAGTTCAGCCCTGGCGTGAGCGTGCCGTGATAGCGGCCCAGGCGTTCGACCACCCAGGCATGCTGCTGCGGCACGACCTTGACCGAGCGGACCACAAAAATGGCTGCGACGATCAGCAGCACCAGTGCAACGATTTCCATGCATCTCCCCTTGTTGTTAGTTGGGCCTTGTGCGGCTCAGGCCGGTTCGAGCAGCAGACAGCTGCCGTCGATGGCGCGGATGACGAAGCGGCCGCTCTGCGGCTGGCCTTCGCCCTGGAAGCGGGCCTGCCAGTCGGTGCCGCGGTACTTGACGGTGGTTCGGCCGTCGTCCTGCCAGTGCTGGACCTGCACGGTTTGACCGATGTCCAGATTGACGTCGCGGTCTGCCTGCGCCGGCAGGCGCATCTGCTTGCTGCGGCGCAGATGCCACAGCGCCACGGCTGCACCGCCGACCAGGGCTCCCGTCAGCATCTGCGCCGTCATGCTCAGGCCCAGATGGGCGGCCAGTGCCGAGGCGCCGGCACCCAGGGCCAGCATCAGCAGGTAGAAGGTGCCGGTGGCCAGCTCAGCCGCGACCAGCAGGCCCACCACGATCCACCAGGCGATGGCTTGATTCATTGCCCCTCCGTTTGTTGCAAACGAGTGTAGCGCCCGGCCTGGCGCGCTCAGGTCGTCCGGTTTGTGCGACAAACGGGGGCGGCCCAGCGTCATTCCGGTGCTTGGCCCTACACTTCGCGCCTTCCGTTTTTCGCCCGTGCCCACTGGAGGCCAAGCCATGCTGCGTTTTCGTTTTCCCATCGTCATCATCGACGAGGACTACCGCTCCGAGAACACCTCGGGTCTGGGCATCCGCGCCCTGGCTGATGCCATCCAGAAGGAGGGCTTCGAGGTCTTGGGCGTTACGAGCTACGGCGACCTGAGTCAGTTCGCCCAGCAGCAGAGCCGCGCCGGCGCCTTCATCCTTTCGATCGACGACGAGGAGTTCACGCCCGGGCCCGAGCTCGACCCGGCGGTGCTGAACCTGCGCAAGTTCATCGAAGAAATCCGCTTCAAGAATGCGGACATCCCGATCTACGTCTATGGGGAGACGCGCACCTCCCAGCATCTGCCCAACGACGTGCTGCGCGAACTGCATGGCTTCATCCACATGTTCGAGGACACGCCGGAGTTCGTGGCCCGCCACATCATCCGCGAGGCGCGCAGCTACCTCGATGGCCTGGCGCCGCCGTTCTTCAAGGCGCTGATGGACTATGCGCAGGACGGCTCCTACTCCTGGCACTGCCCCGGCCACTCGGGTGGCGTGGCCTTCCTGAAGAGCCCGGTGGGCCAGATGTTCCACCAGTTCTTCGGCGAGAACATGCTGCGCGCCGACGTCTGCAATGCGGTGGAAGAGCTGGGTCAGCTGCTGGACCACACCGGCCCGGTCGCGGCCTCTGAGAAGAATGCTGCGCGCATCTTCAATGCCGACCACTGCTTCTTCGTCACCAACGGCACCAGCACTTCCAACAAGATGGTCTGGCACCACACGGTGGCGCCGGGAGACGTGGTGGTGGTGGACCGCAACTGCCACAAGAGCATCCTGCACTCGATCATCATGACCGGCGCCGTGCCGGTCTTCATGACGCCGACGCGCAACCACTACGGCATCATCGGCCCCATCCCGGACAGCGAGTTCTCGCCCGAGAGCATCCGCAAGAAGATCGCCAAGAATCCGCTGCTCAAGGGCGTGGATGCGAAGAAGGTCAAGCCGCGCATCATGACGCTGACGCAGAGCACCTATGACGGCGTGCTCTACAACACCGAGACGATCAAGGCCAAGCTCGATGGCTGGATCGACACCCTGCATTTCGACGAGGCCTGGCTGCCGCACGCCGCCTTCCATGGCTTCTACGGCTCCTACCATTCGATGGGCAAGAACCGCCCGCGCCCCAAGCAGGCGATGGTCTATGCCACGCAGTCGACCCACAAGCTGCTGGCCGGCATCAGCCAGGCTTCGCAGGTGCTCGTGCAGGATGCGCAGAACGTCAAGCTGGACAAGCATCTGTTCAACGAGGCCTACCTGATGCACACCTCCACAAGCCCGCAGTACTCGATCATTGCGAGCTGCGACGTGGCGGCCGCGATGATGGATGCGCCTGGCGGCCCGGCCCTGGTGGAAGAAAGCATCGCCGAGGCGCTGGACTTCCGCCGTGCCATGCGCAAGGTCGAGACCGACTATGGCAAGGACTGGTGGTTCAAGGTCTGGGGTCCGGACAAGCTGGTGGAAGAAGGCATCGGCAAGCCAGCCGACTGGATGCTCAAGGCCAACCAGAAGTGGCACGGCTTCGGCAACCTCGAGTCCGGCTTCAACATGCTGGACCCGATCAAGTCCACGGTGATCACGCCGGGGCTGGACATGAGCGGCAAGTTCGCCAAGACCGGCATCCCGGCCAGCATCGTCACCAAGTTCCTGGCCGAGCACGGCGTGGTGGTCGAGAAGACGGGCCTGTACTCGTTCTTCATCCTGTTCACCATCGGCATCACCAAGGGCCGCTGGAACACGCTCTTGACCGCCCTGCAGCAGTTCAAGGATGACTACGACAAGAATGCACCGCTGTGGCGCATCCTGCCGGAGTTCTGTGCCGCCCAGCCGCGCTACGAGCGCATGGGCCTGCGCGACCTCTGCCAGAGCATCCACGAGGCCTATGCCAAGGGCGACATCGCGCGCCTGACGACCGAGGTCTACCTGTCGGACCTGGAGCCGGCGATGAAGCCGAGCGATGCCTATGCCCACATCGCCCACCGCCGCACCGAGCGCGTCGAGATCGACAAGCTCGAAGGCCGTGTGACGACCTCGCTGCTGACGCCGTACCCGCCGGGCATCCCGCTCCTGATTCCGGGCGAGCGCTTCAACAAGAAGATCGTGGACTACCTGAAGTTCACCCGAGAGTTCAATGCCAAGTTCCCGGGCTTTGCCACGGACGTGCATGGCCTGGTGGAAGAGAAGGGCGAGGATGGCAAGTCACGCTACTTTGTCGATTGCGTCGCCACGAAGTAATCAATCAGCAGGCATAAATGCAAACGGGGCCCCAAGGGCCCCGTTTTCTATTGCTAAAACGCCAGATCAGGCTTCGCCAGCCAGTGCGACGTGGCTGAAGCCACCGTCCACATAGATGATCTCCGAGCTGATACCGCCCGACAGGTCGGACAGCAGGAAGGCGGCTGTGTTGCCCACATCGTCGATCGTCACGTTGCGGCGGATCGGCGTGGTGGCGGCGAAGGCGGACAGCAGCTTGCCGAAGTCCTTGATGCCCGAGGCGGCCAGTGTCTTGATCGGGCCGGCCGAGATGCCGTTCACGCGGATGCCCTTGGCGCCCATGTTGTAGGCCAGGTAGCGCACGCTGGCTTCCAGCGAGGCCTTGGCCAGGCCCATGGTGTTGTAGTTGGGCACATAGCGCTCGGCGCCCAGGTAGCTCAGCGTCAGCAGGGCGGCGCCCGCGCGCAGGCGCGGAGCGGCGGCCTTGGCCATGGCCGGGAAGCTGTAGGCCGAGATGTCGTGGGCGATGCGGTAGTTCTCGCGGGTCAGGCCGTCGAGGAAGTCACCGGCGATGGCCTCACGCGGCGCGAAACCGATGGAATGGACGAAGCCGTCGAACTCGGGCCAGACCTCGCCCAACTGGGCGAACATGGCTTCGATTTGCTCGTCGCTGCCGACGTCACAGTCGAAAACCAGCTTGGAATCGAACTCGGCGGCAAATTCGGTGATGCGTTCCTTGAAGCGCTCGCCCACGTAGCTGAAAGCCAGTTCGGCGCCTTCGCGGCGGCAGGCCTTGGCAATGCCGTAGGCAATCGAACGATTGGACAATACGCCCGTGATCAGCAATCGCTTGCCGGCGAGAAAACCCATGGTGGCTCCTGTTTGTTGGTTATCGGGGCCGGATTTTGGCATGCCATGAGCGCCACGGGCTGTCTACGGCTTGTCGGCATGGGGCGTGCATAGTACAATCCCGGCTTCGCTGGCAAGGCATGACGGCGAACGCAAGGCAAGTGCAGCAAGAGCAGTAGGTCCTGATCAAATTTGATTCAAATCTGATTGAGGCCGAGACACTTGCAAATGTGGGCGGATTCATCCAGCCCATTTTTTTTGCTCGAACGTCTTTGCGTTCTTGTTGCGTGAGTGGCCTTGCCCTGCGATCCCAAGCATCTTTTAGAAATCGGCGAGCGACGAAGCATCACGCATGAATTGGCAAGCGGCTGTTGAGAAAACCGTGACCGGCCTCGGTTACGAACTGGTGGACTGCGAGCGCAGTGCTGCTGGCTTGCTGCGCGTGTACATCGACAAGCTCCCCGAGCAGCTCGCCGTCGGCGGGTTCATCACCGTCGACGATTGCGAGAAGGTGACGCGGCAGCTGCAGTATGTGCTTGAAGTCGAGAACGCACCCTACGAGCGTCTCGAGGTTTCTTCTCCCGGTGTGGATCGCCCGCTGAAGAAACTGGCCGACTACCAGCGCTTTGCCGGCGAGGAAGTCCAGATCACGCTGCGCGTGGCCTTCCAGGGGCGCAAGAAGTACAGCGGCGTCCTGGCGGCAGAAGGCGAAGGCTGGCGCCTCGTGTTCAACGACGGCAAGGCCGACCAGGCCCTCGATTTTTCCCTTGAAGAAGTGCGCGAGGCCAAGCTGGTGCCGGCGCTGACCTTCAAGGGGCGCAATGCCCAGCCCAAGGAACTGCATGGGACGGGCGAGACGGTGACCGAGGCCAAGAAGCCCAAGGCCCCCAAGAAGCGCAGCAATGCAAAGGCGCGGCAGTCTGTCGAGGCTGCCGGCGAAGATGAAAAGGTTGATGGAGGTCCTGATCAATGAACCGCGAACTGTTGATGCTGGTGGACGCGATCTCGCGCGAGAAGAGCGTGGAGCGCGATGTCGTGTTCGGCGCTGTCGAGGCCGCCCTGGCCTCGGCCACCAAGAAGCTGTATGGCACGGAAGTCGACATCCGTGTGGCCGTTGATCGTGACTCTGGCGAGTACGAGACTTTCCGCCGCTGGCACGTTGTCCCGAACGAAGCTGGTCTGCAAAACGCCGATTCTGAAATCCTGCTGTTCGAAGCGCAGGAGCAGATCGAAGACATCGAGGTCGACGACCACATCGAAGAGCCGGTTGAATCGGTGCCGATCGGCCGCATCGGTGCCCAGGCCGCCAAGCAGGTCATCCTGCAGAAGATCCGTGACGCCGAGCGCGAGCAATTGCTGAACGACTTCATGTCGCGCGGCGACAAGATCTTCATTGGCACGGTCAAGCGTCTGGACAAGGGCGACATCATTGCCGAGTCGGGTCGCGTGGAAGGCCGCCTTAAGCGCACCGAAATGATCGCCAAGGAAAACCTGCGCACCGGTGACCGCGTTCGCGCCGTCATCCTGGGCGTGGACCCCACACAGCGTGGCCCGCAGATCATGCTCTCGCGCTCGTCGCCCGAGTTCATGAAGGAGCTGTTCGCGCAGGAAGTGCCTGAAATCGAACAGGGCCTGCTTGAGATCAAGAGCTGCGCCCGTGACTCCGGCAGCCGCGCCAAGATCGCCGTGCTGTCGCACGACAAGCGCGTCGACCCGATCGGCACCTGCGTGGGTGTGCGCGGTTCGCGCGTTAACGGCGTGACCAATGAGTTGGCTGGCGAGCGCGTCGACATCGTGCTGTGGTCCGAAGACCCTGCGCAGTTCGTCATCGGCGCACTGGCTCCGGCCAATGTGCAGTCCATCGTGGTGGACGAAGAGCGCCATGCCATGGACGTGGTGGTCGACGAGGAAAACCTCGCCATCGCCATCGGCCGCGGTGGCCAGAACGTGCGGCTCGCCTCCGAGCTGACCGGCTGGCGCATCAACATCATGTCGGCCGAGGAATCGGCCGCCAAGCATGAGCAGGAATCGGAATCGGTGCGCAAGCTCTTCGTCGAGAAGCTCGACGTCGATGCCGAAGTCGCCGACATCCTGATCGCCGAAGGATTCACCAGCCTGGAAGAAGTGGCCTACGTGCCGATGCAGGAAATGCTGGAAATCGAGGCCTTCGACGAGGACACGGTCAACGAGTTGCGCACCCGAGCCAAGGATGCGCTCCTGACCATGGAAATTGCCAAGGAAGAGAAGGTCGAGGAAGTGTCCCAAGACCTGCGTGATCTGGAAGGCGTGACGCCCGACCTGATTGCCAAGCTCGCCGATGGCGGCATCCACACCCGCGACGACCTGGCCGACCTGGCCGTCGACGAACTCGTTGAACTGGCCGGCATGGACGAGGCTGATGCCCGCACCATGATCATGAAGGCCCGCGAACATTGGTTCACCGCTTAACAGAGCGTTGAAGACCAGTATTTCGCACAGCAGATTTAGCACAAGGATTCAACAATGGCTGTGACCACCGTCGCCCAGTTCGCCGCAGAGCTGAACAGGCCTGCAAGCACTCTTCTCGAGCAGCTGCAAGCCGCGGGCGTCAAGACGGCGTCCACCGAGGACGCCCTCAACGAGGCCGACAAAGAGCGGCTGCTGGACTACCTGCGCACCGCGCACGGTACGGCCAGTGCTGACCGCAAGAAGATCACGCTGACCCGCAAGTCGACCAGCGAAATCAAGCAGGCTGATGCCAGCGGCAAGGCCCGCACCATCCAGGTCGAGGTTCGCAAGAAGCGCACCTTCGTCAAGCGCGACGACCTGCCCGCTGGTGTTGACGAAGCCACAGCCGCCGCTGCGGAAGAAGCCGAGCTGCAGCGTCGCGAAGAGGAAGCTGAAAAGCAGGCCGAAGCGCTGCGTCGCCAGGAAGAAGAGCTCGCAGCCAAGATGCGTGAGCGCGAAGAAGCCGAGCGCGCCGCCAAGGAAGCCGAAGAGCAACGCCGCCAGGAACGCCTGGCTGCGGAAGCCCGCGCTGCCGAGGAAGCTGCCGAGGCTGCCGCCAAGGCCGAGGCTGCCGCCAAGGCTGCTGCCGCTGCCGCCAAGAAGGGCGCCGCAGCAGCCGCGCCTGTGGCCGCTGCGCCTGCCGCCCCGGCTGCTGAACCTGTGGCACCGCCGCCGGCGCCAGTCGAGCCGCCCAAGCCCGCGCTGCGCGTTGTCAAGGCCACGGCACCGGCTGCCGACGAAAAGCAGAAGCAAGCCGACCTGGAGCGCCGCCGCAAGGCCGCCGAGGCCGAGGCCGCCGCCATCCGCGCCATGATGAATGCGCCCAAGAAGGTCATGGTGGCCAAGAAGCCGGAAGAACCGAAGCCGGTTGAAGCCGCCGCCATCAAGGGCACGATCCACAAGAAGCCGGGCACGCCGGGCGCTCCTGCCGCTGCAGGCGCCGGTGCTGCCAAGCCGGGCGACAAGAAGTCGATCAAGTCCGAGAAGCTGTCTTCCAGCTGGGCCGACGATGCCGCCAAGAAGCGTGGACTCAAGACGGTCGGAGCCGGCCCGACGGCTGGTGCTGGCGCCCGTCCGGGCTGGCGCGCTCCGGCCCGTGGTGGTGCGGGCGGCCGTGGCCGCAATGACCGCGGTGGTGACCGTGGCCAGTCGAGCTTCGTCGCGCCGGTCGAGCAGCAGATCCAGGAAGTGCATGTGCCCGAGACCATCTCGGTGGCCGATCTGGCACACAAGATGTCGATCAAGGCTTCCGAGTTGATCAAGCAGCTGATGAAGCTGGGCCAGATGGTCACGATCAACCAGCAGCTGGACCAGGAAACGGCCATGATCCTCGTCGAGGAAATGGGCCACAAGGCGTTCGCTGCCAAGCTGGACGACCCCGATGCCTTCCTCGAAGAAGAGGGCACGACCGAGCAGCAGCATGAATCGCTGCCGCGCGCGCCGGTGGTCACCGTCATGGGTCACGTCGACCACGGCAAGACCTCGCTGCTGGACTACATCCGCCGTGCCCGCGTCGCCGCTGGCGAAGCGGGTGGCATTACGCAGCACATCGGCGCTTATCACGTCGACACGCCGCGCGGCATGATCACCTTCCTGGACACCCCGGGTCACGCGGCCTTCACGGCCATGCGTGCTCGCGGCGCCAAGGCCACCGACATCGTCATCCTGGTGGTGGCGGCGGACGATGGCGTGATGCCCCAGACCAAGGAAGCGATCCACCATGCCAAGGCGGCGGGCGTGCCCATCGTCGTGGCGGTCACCAAGATCGACAAGCCTGATTCCAACCTCGAGCGCGTCAAGAGCGAGCTGGTCGGCGAGCAGGTGGTGCCGGAAGAATTCGGCGGCGATTCGCCGTTCGTGGGCGTGTCTTCCAAGACCGGCCAGGGCATTGACGACCTGCTGGAGCAAGTGCTGCTGCAGGCCGAAGTGCTGGAACTGAAGGCGCCGAAGGATTCGATGGCCAAGGGCCTCGTGATCGAAGCCAAGCTGGACAAGGGCCGCGGCCCGGTGGCCACGGTGCTGGTGCAGAGCGGTACTCTCAAGCGCGGCGACGTCGTGCTGGCGGGTTCCACCTATGGCCGCGTGCGCGCCATGCTGGACGAAGACGGCAAGGCCTGTACCGAGGGCGGCCCGTCCATCCCGGTGGAAATCCAGGGCCTGACCGAAGTGCCGCAGGCTGGTGATGAATTCATGGTGCTGGCCGACGAGCGCCGCGCCCGTGAAATCGCCACCTTCCGCTCGGGCAAGTACCGCGACGTGAAGCTGGCCAAGCAACAAGCTGCCAAGCTGGAGAATATGTTCAGCGAAATGGGTGCTGGCGATGTCCAGAGCCTGCCGCTGATCATCAAGGCCGACGTGCAAGGTTCGCAGGAAGCCCTGGCTGCCTCGCTGCTCAAGCTCTCGACCGACGAAGTCAAGGTGCAGATCGTCCATGCGGCGGTCGGTGGCATCAGCGAGTCCGACGTCAACCTGGCGATCGCTTCCAAGGCGGTCATCATCGGCTTCAACGTCCGTGCCGACGCGGGTGCCCGCAAGCTGGCCGAGGGCAACTCGGTCGACCTGCGCTACTACAACATCATCTACGACGCCGTGGATGAGGTGAAGGCAGCCATGGCCGGCATGCTGGCTCCGGAACAGCGCGAAGAAGCGCTGGGTACCGCCGAGATCCGCGTCGTGTTCGTCGCTTCCAAGATCGGTACCGTGGCCGGTTCCATGGTCACCTCGGGCCTGGTGCGCCGTGGTGCCAAGTTCCGCCTGCTGCGCGACAACATCGTCATCTACACCGGCGAGGTCGACTCGGTCCGCCGCGAGAAGGACGATGTCAAGGAAGTCAAGGAAGGCTTCGAGTGCGGTATCAAGCTCAAGAACTACAACGACATCGCCGAGGGCGACCAGCTGGAGTTCTTCGAGATCAAGGAAGTGGCACGAACGCTTTAACAGCGGAGTTGGCCTCACCCAGCAAACCCCGCCTCCGAAAACGAAGGCGGGGTTTGTATTTGGAGGGGCAGCGAAGGAGCTAAGACATGCGACACAAAAGAGCCATCCCCAACCGCGGTTTCCGCGTGGCCGACCAGATCCAGCGCGACCTGGCGGAGCTGATCCGCGAGCTGAAGGATCCACGCGTCGGCATGGCGACCGTCAATGCGGTCGAGGTCACGCCCGACTATGCGCATGCCAAGGTCTTCTTCTCGGTGCTGGTCGGCGATCCGGTCGAGAGCGAAGCGGCGCTGAACGAGGCTGCCGGCTTCCTGCGCAACGGCCTGTTCAAGCGCTTGCAGATCCACACCGTGCCGACGCTGCATTTCCATTACGACCGCACCATCGAGCGTGCGGCTGAGATGAGCCAGCTGATCTCCAAGGCCAACGCCACCCGCGCGCTGGACGACGAAGAACACACGAACGACTGATCCAGAAAATCTCGCAAGCAGGCCAGCCGTGACCGAAACCAAACCCCAGCGCCAGAGAGTTGTGCGCCGTGCCCTGCACGGCGTGCTGCTGCTCGACAAGCCGCTGGGCCTGTCCAGCAACGACGCCTTGCAAAAAGCCAAGTGGCTGCTGCGGGCGGAGAAGGCTGGGCACACGGGCACGCTCGACCCTCTGGCCACCGGCCTCTTGCCGCTCTGCTTTGGCGCGGCGACCAAGTTCAGCCAGGTCAGCCTCGATGCCGACAAGGCCTACGAAGCGACGCTGAAGCTCGGTCAGACCACGACCACCGGTGACGCCGAAGGCGAGGTGCTGGAGACCCGCGAAGTCGCGGTGACGAGTGAATCAATCGCAGCGGCCTGCGCCAAGTTCACGGGCGCCATCTCGCAGGTGCCGCCCATGTATTCGGCCTTGAAGCACGAAGGCAAGGCGCTGTACGACTACGCCCGCCAAGGCATCACCATTGAGCGCGAAGCGCGCGCTGTGACGATTCACAGCATCGACATGCTCGACTGGCAGACTGATTCGCTGACCATCGCGGTGCGCTGCTCCAAGGGCACCTACATCCGGACGCTGGCCGAAGACATCGGCCGTGAGCTGGGTTGCGGCGCGCACCTGAGCGCCTTGCGCCGCACCGCCAGTGGCAGCGTCGATGTGCGCGATGCCATCAGCCTCGATGCCCTGGCCGCGATGACGGAGGCCGAGCGCGAAGCGCTGCTGCGTCCGCCCGATTGCTTGTTGGCCGACTGGCCGTCCATCAGCCTGGCTGATGAGGATGCCAGCCGGTTCCTGAATGGTCTGCGGCGCCGCGTTGCCGCCGCAGATGCACCGCATGTCCGGGTCTACGGGCCCGCCGCTCATGCCTTGTTGGGCAGCGCATCAATCGCCGCCGGTGAATTGATACCCGGCCGCTTGTTGAGCCCACAGGAAGTCGAAAGCCTGTTGAGCGTTTAAGAATTTTTAGGAAAGTCGTTTTGCTATGAGTACCCAGATCCGCAACATCGCCATCATCGCCCACGTCGACCATGGCAAGACCACGATGGTGGACCAGCTGCTGCGTCAGAGCGGCACCTTCGCCGACCATGAAAAGGTCGTCGACACCGTGATGGACAACAACGCCATCGAACGCGAGCGTGGCATCACCATTCTGGCCAAGAACTGCGCCGTGTCCTGGGAAGGCACGCACATCAACATCGTCGACACGCCCGGACACGCGGACTTCGGTGGTGAAGTGGAACGCGCGTTGTCCATGGTCGACGGCGTGGTGCTGCTGATCGACGCGCAAGAAGGCCCGATGCCGCAAACGCGCTTCGTGACGAAGAAGGCCCTGGCCCTCGGCCTCAAGCCCATCGTCGTGGTGAACAAGGTCGACAAGCCGGGTGCCAAGCCGGACGCCGTCGTCAACGCCGCTTTCGACCTGTTCGACAAGCTGGGCGCTACCGATGAGCAGCTGGACTTCCCGGTTGTCTACGCCTCGGGCATCAACGGCTGGAGCTCGCTGGAAGAAGGCGCTCCGGGCGAAAAGTGGGGCGAGGACATGTCGGCCCTCTTCAACACCGTGCTGAAGCATGTGCCGGCGCAAACCGGCGACGCGAGCGCCCCGCTGCAGCTGCAGATCTCGGCGCTGGACTTCTCGTCCTTCGTCGGCCGCATCGGCGTGGGCCGCATCAGCCAGGGCACCATCAAGCCCGGCATGCAGGTCAAGGTCATGGAGGGCCCGGACGGCAAATCGGTCAACGGCCGCATCAACCAGGTGCTGACCTTCCAAGGTCTGGACCGTGTGCAGGTCACTGAAGCCGGCCCCGGCAACATCGTGCTGATCAACGGCATTGAAGAAATCGGCATCGGCGTGACCGTGACCGACCCGGCCAATCCGCTGCCGCTGCCCATGCTGAAGGTGGACGAGCCGACGCTGACGATGAACTTCTGCGTCAACACCAGCCCGCTGGCCGGTCGCGAAGGCAAGTACGTCACCAGCCGCCAGATCTGGGATCGCCTGCAAAAGGAGCTGCAGCACAACGTGGCGCTGCGCGTCTCCGAGACCGACGAAGACGGCATCTTCGAAGTCTGCGGTCGCGGCGAACTGCACCTGACCATCCTCCTGGAAAACATGCGCCGCGAAGGCTATGAGCTGGCTGTTTCCAAGCCGCGCGTGATGTTCAAGGACATCGACGGCGTGAAGAGCGAGCCGATGGAGCTGGTGACTGCCGACGTGGAAGAAATCCACCAGGGCGGCGTCATGCAGGCCCTGGGTCTGCGCAAGGGTGAGATGCTGAACATGGAGCCGGACGGCCATGGCCGCGTTCGCCTCGAGTACCGCATCCCTGCGCGTGGCCTGATCGGCTTCGCTAACGAGTTCATGAACCTGACCCGTGGCTCGGGCCTGATCTCGTCGATCTTCGACGGTTACGAAGCCCACAAGGGCGACATCGGCGGCCGCAAGAACGGCGTGCTGATCTCCATGGACGACGGTGAAATCTTCACCTACGCCCTCGGCAAGCTGGACGACCGCGGCCGCATGTTCGTGAAGCCGAATGACCCGGTGTACGAGGGCATGATCGTCGGCATCCACAACCGCGACAACGACCTGGTCGTCAATGCCACGCGCACCAAGCAGCTGACCAACTTCCGCGTCAGCGGCAAGGAAGACGCGATCAAGATCACGCCGCCCATCGACCTGACGCTGGAATACGGTGTCGACTTCATCGACGACGACGAGCTGGTCGAAATCACGCCGAAGAGCGTGCGTGTCCGCAAGCGCTTCCTGACGGAGAACGAGCGCAAGCGCGCGTCGCGCGCCTGAGCGCACGACGCGCGCTTTGCGCTGTCCTGTGAGCTCCCCCAGCCCCCTCCAAGAGGGGGCTCCAATCAGAATGACTCCCGCGCCCCGTAAGGGGCGCTCTCAATTCAGGTATGAGCCATCGCAAGGCTGTGCTGTTGATGATCCTGGTCACCCTGCTGTGGAGCACGGCAGGCGTGGTCACGCGACAGCTGGAGGCGGCGCGGAGCTTTGAGCTGACGTTCTGGCGCAGCGCGTTCAATGCGTTGTCGCTGATCGTGCTGCTGCGCTGGCTGCGCGGGCCGGCGTTCTGGGGCCAACTGCAGCGGGCACCACGGCTGGTCTGGCTGTCGGGTGCCTTCTGGGGGCTGATGTTCACGGCCTTCATGGTGGCGCTCAGCATGGTCAGCGTCGCCACGGTGCTGGTGACCATGGCGCTCGGGCCCCTCTTCACGGCGCTGTTCTCGCGGGTCTTCCTGTTTCACCAGTTGCCGGCTCGCACCTGGGTCGCCATTGCGCTGGCCACGCTGGGCATCGCCTGGATGTTCGTGCAGGAAGCGGGTGGGGCAGGGCTGGCGGGCATTCTGGTCGCCTTGCTGGTGCCGCTGGCCGCCGCCAGCAACTGGACGCTGTTGCAGCGCGCCACGCATGGCAGCGCCGACCCTGACGCGCCAGCCCCCGGGCAGGACATGCTGCCCGCCGTGCTGATCGGCGCCTTGATCTCGGCCCTGCTGACTTTGCCGCTGGCCTGGCCCTTCCAGGCTTCGGCCCATGATGTGGGCCTGCTGGGCTTGCTGGGCCTGTGCCAGTTGGCGATTCCCTGCCTGCTGGTGGTGCGGCTGTCCCGCGTGCTGCCTGCACCCGAGATCGCGCTGCTGGGCCAGCTGGAGGTGATCTTCGGCGTGCTGTGGGCCTGGCTCGGTGCCGGGGAAGCCCCGGCTGGCGCCACGCTCATCGGCGGTGCTATCGTGCTGGCCGCCCTGGCGGGTAATGAAATCCTGGCGCTACGGCAGCGCCGATCGAATTGAAGCAACAAGACATTGGAGTCCCTGGCATGAGCGCCGCATCGTTGATCCCCCCGCTGCAATCCGAAGGCCAGGTCCTGGCCGAAACCAACGGCTGCCTGGGCTTGATCACCTTGAACCGGGCGAACGCGCTGAATGCGCTGTCGCTGGCCATGATCCGCGACCTGACGGCGCTGCTGAAGACCTGGGCCACCGCGCCCGGCATTGAGGCCGTGGTCATCCTCGGCGCGGGCCGCGAGGGCAAGCCGGCCGCCTTCTGCGCCGGTGGCGACATCCGCTTCTTCCACCAGGCCGCGCTGGCCGGTGACGCGGCGCTCGAAGCCTTCTTCACCGAGGAATATGCGCTCAACCACCTGATCCACCACTACCCCAAGCCCTATATCGCCCTGATGGACGGCGTGGTGATGGGCGGCGGCATGGGCATCAGCCAGGGCGCCAAGCTGCGCGTGCTGACCGAGCATTCCAAGCTCGCCATGCCCGAGACCAACATCGGCCTCTTCCCCGACGTGGGCGGCGGCTGGTTCCTCGCCCAATGCCCGGGCCACAGCGGCGAATGGCTGGCCCTGACCGGCCATGCCATAGGCGCTGGTGACGCCATTGCCCTCGGCCTCGGCGACGTGTTCGTGCGCAGCAGCGAGCTGCCGGCCGTCATCGAGGCGATGCGCCGTGGCGAGCAGAGCAGTGCCGAGCATGTGGTGGCCACGGTGATGGAGCGCGTCGACCTGGCCGCACCGGCCGACGACCTGGAACTGCGCCGCCGCATCGACCTGCATTTCTCCAAGCCCACGGTGCTGGCCATCTGCGAGTCGCTGCAGGCCGCTGGCGATGCCTGGTCGCTGGAGACGCTGGCGACCTTGCGCAAGCGTTCGCCGCTGATGCTGGCCGTGACGCTGGAGCAGGTGCGCCGCGCACGCCGCATGAGCCTTGCCGAAGACCTGCGCATGGAGCGCGACCTGGTGCACCGCTCGTTCCACCTGCGCCCCGGCGCGGCCTCGGAAACGGTGGAGGGCATTCGGGCGCTGGCGGTCGACAAGGACCACAGCCCGCGCTGGAACCCGGCCCGCATCGAGGAGGTCACGCCGGCCATGGTGGCCGAGTTCTTTGAGAGCCCCTGGGCCGACGTGGAGCACCCGCTGCGCGGGCTGGCCTGACACCCCTGGTTCAGGCCACGGGCAGCGGCTTGCCGCTGCGGGCCAACGCCTCGAAATCTTCAATCGGAATGGGCCGCGAGAACAGAAAGCCCTGAAAGATCCTGCAGCCCATGGCTTGCAAGGCCTGCAGTTGCTCGTGGTTTTCCACGCCTTCGGCCACCACCTCCAGGCCCAGGTCCGCGCCCAGGTGGACGATGGTGGCGGCGATCTTGGCGGCGCTGGCATCGCCGGGCAGGTCGCGCACGAAGCTCTGATCCACCTTGATCTGATCCAGGGGTAGTTGCTTCAGGTAAGACAGCGAAGAGAAGCCGGTACCGAAATCGTCCAGCGCCATGCGTATGCCCTGGTCGCGGATCTGCTCCATCTTGGCGCGCACCGCCTCGAAGTTCTCGACGAACATGGACTCGGTCAATTCAAACTTGAGCGAGGCCGGCGGCGTTTCGGCGTCATGCACGGCGCCCAGCAGCTTGCTGGTCGAGGCGCCGGAGTACAGCTGGGCCGAGCTGACGTTGACGGAAACCGTCAACTGGCTCAGCACCGGGTCGTGCTCCCAGTGGTGCAGGGCCTTGCAGACGATGGCCGCAATCTGTTCTCCTGCGGGCACGATCAGGCCCGAGCGCTCGGCCATGGGGATGAACTCGGCCGGCGACACATAGCCCCGCTTGGAATGGCGCCAGCGCATCAGCGCCTCGGCACCGACGATGCGGCCATCGGCCGTGCACTGCGCCTGCAGGTAGGCCTGGATCTCGCCGACCGCCACGGCGCGGGCGAAGTCCAGCTCAAGGGCCGAGGTTTCCTTCGCTTCGCGCAGCATGATCATGATCGCGACATAGGTCAGCACGGCCGCGCACAGTGTGTTGACCAGGCCGGCACCCGCCTGTGCCGTGCCCGCGAAGTTGATGTTCTCCGGTCGGGCCGGCTGGGTCGCCAGCCAGGCAAAGGCAAGCAACATGGGCAGCAGGAAGCCGAGTCGCAGGATCGGCTTCTCATGCTGGAGCATGAACACCGCGCTGGCCGCCAACGGCAGGAGGTACAGGTGCTCGGAGCGTGGAGCAACCAGCGTTGGCACATCCAGCACAACCGAGACCCCGACCAGGTAGGTCAAGGCGATGGCGATGAATCCGATGGCCGCCAGACGCTGGTGGTCGCTCCGATCCAGCAGCAGCACACCGGTCGTTGCAGCGGCCATCAGCACATTGACCTGGGCGAGGCTCTGCCAGCCAAGGGTGATGACGAAATAGATCGTCCACCCCACCATGCTGGCAAGAAAGAACAGGCTGCCGGTCTGGATCATGAGTCGCCGCCTGCGCCTGAAAGCGCGGGGCAGGGGGCCTTCTGCTGCATTGAAGGCTTCGAGCCATTGCTGCGGCGAACGCGCGGCTTGCATCGGCGGCAATGTCCCAATCGATTCGTTATCCGACATGCGGGTGTTCTCCCACGCTGGCGTGAGTGCCTCGAAAAAGCGGGCACGCCTCGGGACTGTCAGCCAGCGACAGAAGACGCGGCATTGGCACTTTCGCTAGGTTGTGCGATTCACGCCCGTTCGCGCTGAGCCGCTGTGCGGCGTTGATAATGCCGCGCGCTGGCGAATGGATGATTGCGTTCGACCAGGCGCACCTCTCCCCACGAAGGATTGCCAAGAGACGCCATGCGCACCGACATCGAAATCGCCCAGGCAGCAACGCTGCAGCCCATCGTTCCCCTGGCCGTGCAGCGCCTCGGGCTTCCCGAGGAATCGCTGAGCCCCTACGGCCGCTACAAGGCCAAGCTCTCTCTCGAGCAGATCGCAGCGCTGCAGTCGCGGCCCGACGGCCACCTCGTGCTGGTCACCGCGATCACGCCGACGCCGCCCGGTGAAGGCAAGACCACGACCACGGTGGGCCTCGGTGACGCGCTGAACCACATCGGCCAGAACGCCATGATCTGCCTGCGCGAGCCTTCGCTCGGACCCTGCTTCGGCATGAAGGGCGGCGCGGCCGGCGGTGGCCAGGCGCAGATCGTGCCGATGGAGGACATCAACCTCCACTTCACCGGCGACTTCCATGCCATCGCCCTGGCCAACAACCTGCTGGCCGCGCTGCTCGACAACCACATCCACCATGGCAATGCGCTCGGCCTCGACGTGCGCCGCATCAGCTGGCGCCGCGTGGTCGACATGAACGACCGCGCGTTGCGCCACATCACCGTCGCCTTGGGTGGTCCCGGCAACGGCTATCCGCGCGAGGACGGCTTCGACATCGTGGTCGCCTCCGAGGTGATGGCCATCCTGTGCCTCGCTACCTCGCTGGCCGACCTGAAGCAGCGGCTGGGCAACATCGTGGTCGGCTACACGGCCGACAAGCAGCCCGTCACGGCGCGCCAGCTCAAGGCCGATGGTGCGATGGCTGCGCTCTTGAAGGACGCGCTGGCACCGAATCTCGTGCAGACGCTGGAAGGCAACCTGGCCTTCGTGCACGGCGGGCCCTTCGCCAACATCGCCCATGGCTGCAATTCGCTCATCGCCACCCGCGCAGCGCTGAAGCTGGCCGACTATGTGGTCACCGAAGCCGGCTTCGGTGCCGACCTGGGTGCCGAGAAGTTCATCGACATCAAGTGCCGGCAATCGGGCCTCAAGCCCAGCTGCGCCGTCATCGTGGCCACGGTGCGGGCGCTGCGCCACCACGGTGGCAGCCTGCAGGGGCTGGAGGCCTTGCAGGCGGGCCTCGCCAACCTGCGCCGCCACGTCGAGAACGTGCGCCAGCATTACGGCTTGCCGGCCATCGTCTCGATCAACCGCTTCGATGCCGACACGCCGGACGAGATCGCCCTGATCGAGCGCGAATGCGCGCTGCTGGAGGTGCCCTGCGTGCTCGCCTCGCATTGGGCCGAGGGCGGTGCCGGCGCGGCGGCGCTGGCCCGCGAGGTGGTCAAGGCCTGCGCGGGCGGCGCGGCGCGCATGCAGTTGCTCTATGAAGATGAGCTGCCGCTGGATCAGAAGCTCGCCGCCGTGGCCCACAAGATCTACCACGCCGATCACGTGGACTGGGAGCCCAAGGCCCGCACGCAGCTCGCGGAGTTGCAGGCCCTCGGTTTTGGCGGCCTGCCGGTCTGCATCGCCAAGACCCAGTATTCGTTCAGCAGCGATGCCAAGCTGCTGGCCGCGCCCAGCGGCCACGCGCTGCGCGTGCGCGAGCTGCGGCTCAATGCCGGTGCCGGCTTCGTCACGGCCGTTTGTGGTGACATCATGACCATGCCTGGCCTGCCCCGGCAGCCGGCCGCCGAGCGCATCGATGTCGATGCCGAAGGCCGTATCAGCGGCCTGTTCTGAAGCGAAGAGGGGAGCGATGCAAGAGAAAAAGATGATCCACCACCTGCTGCTGCTGGCCGCGGTGCTGGGCCTGTCGGCCTGCGCCAGCAAGCCCGACACCGGCGAGCGCATCGGCAATGCCGCCACCGCACCGCTGAACGACCTGAACCTGGTCAAGGACAAGATTCCGGCCGTGCTGCTTGAGGCCCAGGCCGCGCCCTACAAGGCCCCGGCTGACGCCAGCTGTGCGGGCCTGCTGACGGCACTGCGCCCGCTCGACGAGGCCCTCGGCCCCGACATCGACGCGCCGCGCGAGCGCAACGAGCAGGGCCTGGCGGAGAAGGGCGGCGAGGCGCTCGGCGATGCGGCGCTGGATGCGCTCAAGCGCACCGCCGAGGGCGTGCTGCCGTTCCGCGGCTGGCTGCGCAAGCTCAGCGGCGCCGAGCGCTATTCCAAGGAAGTCGCAGCCGCTGTGATCGCCGGCCGCTCGCGCCGCTCCTTCCTGAAGGGCATGGGCGCGGCCCAGGGCTGCCCGCCGCCGCCTGCGGCCGCAGCGAGCGCGGCCAGCGCGGCGTCCTGAGCCCCGTCGTTTGATCGGCCGCATTTGCGGCCTGTCGCCGCAACGCTGCGCCGTGTCGTAAGCGCGTGGCCGCCATAGCGCCCTCTCCTTAACCTGCCGGCTTTCAAGCAAGCGTCGAGCAAGGCGAGGGGAGACAGGCGATGTTGAGCATTCAGGATCTGGTCAAGGTGCATGGCGGCAAGCTGCGCGCGGTGGATGGGGTGTCGCTGGAGCTGGGCCCCGGCGTGCTGGGCCTGGTGGGCCACAACGGCGCCGGCAAGAGCACGCTGATGCAAATGCTGGCCACGCTGACCCGGCCGACGAGCGGCCGCATCCTGCTGGACGGCCAGTGCATCGTGCAGAAGCCCGAGGCCATGCGTCGCCGCCTCGGCTATCTGCCGCAGGACTTCGGCGTGCCGGCCCACCTGACGGCGCTCGAATTCCTGCAGTACTTCGCCGCGCTCAAGGGCGTGCGCGATCCGGCCCGCATTCAGAGGCTGCTGGAGCTGGTCAATCTGCATGAGCAGGCGAAGCGCCTGGCCATCGGCTTCTCCGGCGGCATGCGCCAGCGCCTCGGCATCGCGCAGGCCTTGCTGAACGATCCCGACGTGCTGATCGTCGACGAGCCCACGGCCGGCCTCGATCCCGAGGAGCGGCTGCGCTTCCGCCATCTGCTGTCCGAGGTCGGCTTCTCCAAGCTGGTGATTGTCTCGACCCACATCGTCTCCGATATCGAGAACATGGCCACGCGCCTGGCCATCCTGCGCCAGGGCAAGCTGGTGGCCTTCGACACGCCCGAGCAACTGCTGCAAGGTGCGCGCGGCCGCATCTGGACGGCATTGCTGGAGCCAGCGCATTACGAAGAACTGCGCGGCCAGGTCCTCCATGTGCTGCATGCGCAGCGCCAGGGTGAGCGCATCCAGGTGCGCATGGCCCATGGCCAGCAGCCCTGCCACGAAGCCCAGCCCGGCGAGCCCAGCCTTGAAGAGGCGCTGATGGCACAGCGCTATGCCTTGCAGGTGGCCGCATGAACGGCTTCGCGCTGCGGGCCCTGGTGCTCGACGAATTCCGCCTGCGCTCGCGGCGCCTCGGCAGCCTCGTCTGCCTGCTCGCTGTCGTCGCCCTGTGCTGGCTGCTGGTGGCCGACCCTGAAAGCGGCCGCGCCATGATGGTGATGGGCAAGCAGCGCATCGCCTACCAGAGCCAGACCCTGGCCTTCGGTACCGCACTGACCGCCGGCATGCTGATGGGCCTGGCGGGCTTCTACCTGGCGCGGGGCCGCACGCAGCTGGACCTGCGAAGCAGCATGGCCTCGGTGCTGGCCGCCACGCCGGTGGGCAACGGCACGCTGCTGCTGGCGCGTTGGCTGGGCGCGATGCTGTACCTCAGTGCCCTGATGGGCGGCCTGCTGCTGACCGTGATGGTGCTGCACCTGGTGCGCGACGCCGGGCCGCTGGAGCCGCTGGTCTACCTGGTCACCTATGTGCTGGTGCTGGCCCCCGTGCTGATGCTGACGGCCAGCATGGCGGTGCTGGCCGATGCCTGGCAGCCGCTGATGGGCAAGCGCGGCGATCTGCTGTTCTTCGTGCTGTGGACGGCCCAGTTCGCGTCTCTGCCCCTCGTGATGACGTCCGAGCATCGTGAGATCACGGCCTGGCTGGTGTTCGACATCTCGGGCCTGCCGGCCCATCTGCTGCGCATGAGCGAGCTGCTGCAGACCGAGCATTTCAGCCTGGGCGGCTCGGGCTTCGATCCGAACCTCGCGCCGGTCCAGCTGCACGAGAGTTTCTGGACTCTGCAGCTCGTGGCCTTGCGCGCCGGCTCTGCCTTGCTGGCCCTGTTGCCGCTCGCGCTGGCGGTGCGGCTGTTCCATCGCTACTCGCCCGACAAGGTGCGCGCCATGCCGGGCGGCGAGCGCCGTACCTGGCTGGCTGCACTGCAGCGCCTGCTGCAGCCGCTGGCCCGGACGGTGAACCGCCTGCTGCCCGCGTGCGCGAACTGGCCTGGCCTGGCCGGGCAGGTGGCGGCCGAGCTGCTGAGCAGCCTGAGCGCCAACCCGCTGGCCCTCTTGATCGGCCTCGGCCTCTTCGTGGCCGGCGTGCTCAGCCCGGTGGACAAGCTGGGCTCGGTGCTCGCGGCGGTGGCGGCGCTCTGGGGCATCCTGATCAGCGACATCGGCGCGCGCGACCAGCAGGCCGGACTGCTGAGCCTGACCAGCCTTGCGCCGGGCGGTCCGCGTGCCCGCTATCTGCGCCAATGGCTGGCCAGCCTCGCGCTTGGCCTGGTCTTCAGCCTGCCCGTGCTCTTGCGCTGGAGCCTGCATGCGCCGCTGCTGGCCGTGGCCTTGCTCAGCGGTCTGGCGTTCCTGAGCGCCCTGGCCAGTCTGCTGGGTCTGTTGACCGGCAGCGGCCGCGCCTTCCTGTCGCTGTTCCTGTTCGGCTTCTATATCGCCGTGCAGACGCCGCAGATCGCCTGGTTCGACCCGCTCGGCTTCAATGGCTCGGCCACGCTGGCCACCGTGGGGAGCTACCTCGTTACTGGGCTTGTGCTGCTGGCGCTGGGGCAGGGCTGGAACCAGCGCCGGCACGCCTGAGGGGCGCGCGCACCAGCGCTTCGAACTCAGGCGCCGGCAGGGCGCGCGAGTAGAAGAAGCCCTGGTGCACCGTGCAACCGAGCTGGTAGAGCGTCTCGGCCTGGGCCGCCGTCTCCACGCCCTCGGCCACTGTTTCGAGGCCCAGCTCGCGGCTGAGGCCGATGATGGTGCGCGTGATGGCCAGCGCGCCGGCATCCAGCGGCAGGCCGCGCACGAAGCTCTGGTCGATCTTGAGCTGGTCCAGCGGCAGCAGCTTCAGATAGCTGAGCGAGGAGAAGCCGGTGCCGAAGTCGTCCAGCGCCATGCGGATGCCTCGGGCCCGGCATTCGGCCATGCGTTCGCGCACGCCGCGAAAGTCCTCGACGAAGACCGATTCAGTCAGCTCGAACTTGACGGAGCCATGCCGCAGCGACGGGTCGGTCACGATGTCCAGCAGCCGCTGCATCGCGCGGGCGTCGCGGATTTGGCCCGGGCTGACGTTGATGGCGACGCTGAGGCCCGCCAGCACGGGGTCGTTCTTCCAGCCTCGCAGCAGCGCGCAGACCTGGCGCGCCACCACCTCGCCGGCCGGCACGATCAGGCCGGTGCGTTCGGCGACCGGAATGAACTCGGCCGGCGAGACCCAGCCACGCTGCGGATGCTGCCAGCGCATCAAGGCCTCGGCGCCGACGATGCGGCCCTGGCGGTCACACTGCGCCTGCAGGTGGACCTGGATCTCCTCGGAGCCCAGGGCCCGCAGCAGCTCGGACTCGAGGGCCGAGTTCTCGCGTGACTCGCCGAGGATGGCGATCAGCAGCATGTAAAGCGTGCCCGCGGTGAAGGCCACGACCCACCAGACGGCCGGGATGCGCATTTCGTCGGTCAGCAGCGGCGGGAAGCCGAAGCTGCCGGGATGGCCGGTCAGCACGGCGAAGCTGGCCAGCGTCAGCAGCGGCAGAGTCCAGCGCCAGTGGCGCCGGTCCTGCTGCAGCAGGAAGAAGCTGCTGACGAACAGCGGTATCAGCATCAGGTGCAGGCTGCGCGGCATGGCGGGCGTCGGGACGTCGGTCGCCAGGGTCAGGCCGACCACGGCCATCAGGCTGGACAGCGAGAACAGGAGGCTGGCCAGGCGCAGCAGACGCAGATGCATCAGGCGCAGCACGCCGAAGGCACACGCGGCCACCGCAGCCTCTCCCAACGCCGCGGCCGGATGGGCGATGTAGATGAAGAACAGCATCCAGGGAATGGAGCTGAGTAGGGTGGCGCCGGCGCCAAGCGTCAGCACGCGGCGGCGGCGGCGGTCGAAGGCGGCCGTGGCTGGCGCCTCGCCGGCATTGAGCCGGCGCAGCTGCGCCAGCCAGACCTTGCTGTAGAAGCCGGCATCCTCAGCCAGGCTTTTGTCCATCTTTGCTCCCCGTTGCCGCTCGATGGAGGCGGCAGGCCTGCTGCTTTTATCGGCCGCAGGGCATTCTGGCAAGCCCACTGGGGCGGGAGCGTCGCTGGGATAATGCGCCGGTGAATGCTTCTGCCTCCCCCTGGCGTCTGTCCGTGGCGCCCATGTTGGACTGGACCGACAGCCCCTGTCGCGTCTTCCATCGCCTGCTGACCCGCCACACCCGGCTGTACACCGAGATGGTGACCACCGGCGCGCTCTTGCATGGCGACGTGCCGCGCCACCTGGACTACGACGCCGTCGAGCATCCGGTCGCGCTGCAACTGGGCGGCAGTGAGCCGGCCGACCTGGCGGCCTGCGCCAGGCTGGCCGAGCAATGGGGCTATGACGAGGTCAACCTGAATTGCGGCTGCCCCAGCGAGCGGGTGCAGAAGGGCGCCTTCGGTGCCTGCCTGATGGCCGAGCCCCAGCTGGTGGCCGATGGCGTCAAGGCCATGCGCGACGCGGTGGGCATCCCGGTGACGGTCAAGCACCGCATCGGCATCGACCGCGAGGAGCGCTACGAGTTCGTGCGCGACTTCGTCGGCACCGTCGCCGAGGCGGGCTGCGAGGTTTTCATCGTTCATGCGCGCAATGCCTGGCTGCAAGGCCTCTCACCCAAGGAGAACCGCGAGATCCCGCCGCTGCGCTACGAGCTGGTGCACCAGCTGAAGCGCGAGTTCCCGCACCTGACCATCGTGCTCAACGGTGGCATCAAGGACGACGCTGAGATCGAGGAGCAACTGCGCCATGTGGACGGCGTGATGGTGGGCCGCCAGGCCTATCACGAGCCCTGGCAGATGGCGAGCTGGGATCAGCGTTTCTTCGGTACCGCGGGCCCGGCTGAGAGCCGCGAGCAGGTCGAGGCCGCCTGGGTTGAATGGCTGGACCACCGCAGCCAGGCCACGCGTCGCCACTGGCCGCAGGCCATGCGCCATGCGCTGGGCCTCTGGAACGGCGAGGCCGGCGCGCGCCGCTGGCGCCAGATCTGGAGCGACCACAAGATGAAGGCGCTGCCCGCTGCCGAGGTGGCCGCGCTGGCCGATGCGGCACGGCGCGGCATTGCGGCCCATGCTGCCGAACACCAGGCCGAGAACCGGCATCCCCAGGTGGCCTGAATGCGCCGCCTGCTGTGCCTGCTCCTGTTGCTGCTCGGTAGCACAGCCTGGGCGCAGCAGCAGATCGCGCCCGATGTCTGGCTGCTGCGTGGCGCCTACGAAGCGGGCAAGCAACCCGATGGCAACAGCATCCTCCTGCGCGGCAGCGAGGGCTGGGTGCTGATCGACAGCGGCCGCCATGCCGCCCACGCCGAGGCTTTGCTCAAGCAGGCGGGCGGTCAGCTGAAGGCCGTGATCAACACCCATTGGCACCTCGACCATCTGGGGGGCAATGCCTTGCTGCGCGAGCGTGTCCCCGGCGTGCAGGTCTACGCCAGCGCCACCGTCGACACGGCCCTGCAAGGCTGGCTCGCTCGCAGCCGCGAGCAGATGCTGGCAGCGATGAAGGACGACAAGCTGCCCAGCGCCACACGCCAGATGATGCAGATCGACCTGGATCTGCTGAGCAAGCCGCAGGCGCTGGCGCCGGATCAGCGCATTCGCGAGCCGGGGCCCCTGCAACTCGCGGGGCGACGCTTGCGCATCGGCCTCGAGAGCGCAGTCAGCGGCGGCGACCTGTGGGTCTTCGACGAAGCCACGGCCACCTTGATGACCGGCGACCTGATCACCTGGCCCGTGCCCTTCATGGACACGGCCTGCGCCGAGGACTGGGATGCGGCGCTGGCGCGGCTGGAGGCCCTGCCTTTCGAGCGCCTCGTGCCCGGCCATGGGCCGGTGATGAGCCGGGCCGATCTGCAGAAATACCGCCAGGCCTGGCAGACCTTGCAGGCCTGCGCGGCCAGCAGCGCCGAACCCCGCGCCTGCAGCATGGCCTGGATCGAGGCGCTGCCGGGCCTGATCGCCACCGAGGAGCGGCCGCGCGTGCACGCCATGCTGGCCTACTACCTGAAGTCCCGGCTGCGCGCCGCACCGGCCGAGGCGCGGGCCTTCTGCGCTGCGGCTGCAAAGGACGGGCATTGAAGCGCTTCTTCTTTCATTGCTACGAGACGGCGTACGGCACTTGCGGCATCGCCTGGAGCGAACCGGGCGGCATCTGCGGCTCCCAACTGCCCGAGGAGAGCGCCGCCGCCACGCGCGACCGCATGCGGGTCCGCTTCCCGTCGGCCGTTGAAAGCGCCACTGAGCTGCCGCCCGCCGTGCGCGTGGCCATCGAGGGCGTGCGGGCGCTGCTGAGCGGCGAGGTGCGCGACCTGCTCGAGATTGAGCTGGACGAAAGCGGCGTGCCCGAGTTCAACCGCAAGGTCCATGCGCTGACCCGCCAGATCCCGGTCGGCCAGACCCGCACCTATGGCGAGCTGGCCCTGGCCCTCGGCCTGCCGGGTGCCGCACGCGCCGTAGGCCAGGCCGAAGGCAGCAACCCGTTCGCGCCCATCGTGCCCTGCCATCGGGTGATGGGCAGCGGCGGCGTCGGCACCGGCTTCTCAGCCCATGGTGGCGTGCAGACCAAGCTGAAGCTCTTGACCATGGAAGCGCGCGCCACCGGCCAGCAGGCGGCCGAGCAGAGCTCGCTGTTCTGAGGCTGTGCAGAGGCGCGCCCCGCCCGTCGGGCCGCCAAACCTACAATCCCGCATGTCTTTTCAAACCCTGGGCCTGTCGCCCGCCTTGCTGCGCGCGGTGCGCGAGCAGGGCTACCACGCCCCCACGGCCATCCAGGCCGCTGCGATTCCCGCTGTCCTGACGGGCGCCGACCTGCTCGCCCTGGCCCAGACCGGCTCCGGCAAGACCGCCGCCTTTGCCTTGCCCTTGCTTCAGCGCCTGCTGCAGTCCGCGCCCTCGCGCCAACCGCGTGCCTTGCTGCTCTTGCCCACGCGCGAGTTGGCGGTGCAGGTGGGCGAGGTGCTGCGCGAGCTGGCTCGCCACCTGCCTGAACGGCTGAAGATCACCGTGCTGTTCGGCGGCGTCTCCATCAATCCGCAGCTGATGGGTCTGCGGGGCGGCTGCGACATCGTCGTGGCCACGCCGGGCCGCCTGCTCGATGTGGTGGACCACAACGCGCTGCGCCTTGATGGCGTGCAGACGCTGGTGCTCGACGAAGCCGACCGCCTGCTGGCCCTCGGTTTCGCCGAAGAGCTGCAACGCGTGCTGAGCCTGCTGCCGGCCGAGCGGCAGAACCTGTTCTTCTCGGCCACCTTTCCGAAGCCGGTCGAGGCCTTGGCGGGCTCGCACCTGCGTGAGCCGCAGCGCATTGAGATCGCGCCGGAGCCGGTGCGCACCGAGGCGATCACCCAGCGCGCCATCGTCGTGGACCAGGCCAAGCGCACGCCGCTCTTGCGTCACCTGCTCAAGGCGGAAGGATGGGAGCGAGCCCTGGTCTTCGTGGCCACGCGCTATGCGGCCGAGCATGTGTCGGACAAGCTCTGGAACACCGGCTTCAAGGCGGCTGCCCTGCATGGCGAGCTGAGCCAGGGCGCTCGTACGCAGGTGCTGGCCGCGCTGAAGAGCGGCGAAGTGCAGGTCCTGGTGGCCACCGACGTGGCGGCGCGCGGCCTCGATATCCCGGACCTGCCGGTGGTCGTCAACTACGACCTGCCGCGCTCGCCGGCCGACTACACGCACCGCATCGGCCGGACCGGCCGTGCGGGGGCGACCGGCCTGGCCGTGAGCTTCGTGCCGGCAGCGGCCGAGGCGCATTTCCGCCTGATCGAGAAGCGCCAGGGTCAGCGCGTGATGCGCGAGCAGATCGATGGCTTCGAGTCGACGGAGGAGCTGCCTCAGTCGGACCCGAACGGTGGCATCAAGGGCAAGCGCCCGAACAAGAAGGACAAGCTGCGGGCGGCAGCGGCGGCTGCTGCCGAGTCAGGCACCTAGCCGTCCCGCTCGCAGGCGGGCCGGCCTTCGTCAGGCGTCATCGAGTGCGCAGGCACTCGATTCGGCCCCGACTCAGTCCCAAGGCGCCGCGCCTTCCAGCGCCGGCTCCGGGCTGAGCGTCGGCTTGGCATCGACAGCCGTCGACGCCGGTGCCGAACCGAAGAAGTCATGCTCGCCGCCCAGGCCTTCGATCAGCGCCGGGATCAGCTCGCCGAGTTCCAGCGTCGACAGCGACATGTCCGCATCGAAGGCCTCGTCCTTCGAGGGCTTGTCCTTGCCCTCGAACACGAGGTCCAGGAAGGAGATCTTCTTGATCTGCAGCGTGTCGGTCAGCACAAAGGACACGCGGTCGCGCCAGCTGAGCGCCAGCTTGGTCGGCGCCTTGCCGCTTTGCAGGTGCATGCGCACCTCTTCGATGTCCAGCGCGTGGCGGGCATAGCGCACCACCGACTTCATCTCGTCGCCGCTCTTGAGCTCGCAGTCGCGGTCGATGGTGAACTCATGCGGCGGCTGGCCGTCCATCAGCCAGGCGGCCATGCAGACGGCCGGCGATTCGGCGGTCTGGATCAGGTGCAGCGAGAGGCCGTCCAGCGACTTGATCAGGAGGCTCACCACCTCTTCAGCGCGGGCCGGGCTGGAGGCGTCGATCATCAAGAGGCGCTGCTGCGGCGCGATCCAGACGCGGATGCTGCCCTGCTTGGTGAAGGCCATCGGCAGCAGTTCCTGCGTGGCGAATTCCTTCATTTCCTTGAGCGCCTTCTTGCCGGGCTTGCGGCCGCTCTGCGCTTCTTCGGCAGCGGCCATTTCCTCGACGCGGCGCTTGACCACCGAGCCCGGCAGCACGCGCTGCTCGACCATCAGCTTCAAGAGCAAATGGCCGTCGATGGCCTCGACCAGGGGCGCGTGCTCGATGCCGCGCGGCGGCACCCAGCCGACCGACTGCGCCTGCGTGGCGCCGCATTCGACAAACCGGCCGGCGGCCAGCGCTTCTTCGATCTTCTCCACATCGGCCTGCCACTCGGCGCCGACGCGATACACCATCAGGTTCTTGAACACGTGTTACCTGCCATCCATCAACCAGGGAATCAGAAACGCAGCGCGCCCCGCTAGAGGGGCGCGCCAAGGGGATCAGTGCTGGATTGTCGCTCAGCCCTGGGCCGCGATCTGCAGCAGGGCCTGCTGGAAAACTTGAGGGGGCTGGCCGCCCTGGATCAGGTGGCGGTCGTTGATGATCACCGAGGGCACCGAATGGATGCCCTGGCTGTTGTAGAAGGCCTCGCGCTCACGCACCTCGGCCGTGTACTGGCCCGAGCTCAGCACCTGGCGGGTGGCCTCGGCATCGAGGCCCACGGCGGCCGCGCGGGCCATCAGCACCTCGTGGTCGCCGGGGTTGAGCCCGTCGGTGAAATAGGCGCCCAGCAGGGCCAGCTTGAGGTCTCGCTGGAACGTGCCGCCTTGCAGGCCGGCCCAGTGCAAGAGGCGGTGCGCATCGAAGCTGTTGTAGATGCGGTCGCGGGCCTCGACGCTGAAGGTGAAGCCGAGGGCCGCACCACGCTCGCGGATGGCCTGGCGCGTGGCCTGTAGTTGATCGAGGCTGGCGCCGTATTTGCGCTGCAGGTGCTCGTTGATCTCCTCGCCCTCGGGGACCATCTGCGGGTTCAGCTCGAAGGGCTGGAAATGCAGCTCCGCCTTCACCTGGCCTTCAAGCGCGCCGAGCGCTTGTTCCAGCGACTTCAGGCCGATGGCGCACCAGGGGCAGGAAACGTCGGAGACAAAATCAATCTTCAAGTTCTTCATGCAAGCTTCCGGTCGCTGGGGCGGGCCAGGTAGAACCATTCCTGGCCCGGCTGCGCCTTGTTGTTGGGGAAGACGATGCGGCCGCCGCTGGGCGCATGCACGGGCGTGCCGTCGTGCCGCGTACCGATCAGCTGGCCCTCGGTGACTTCGTCGAAGCTGGCCCACTCGCGGACGAACTGGTCGTCCGCATGCTCGCGGTCGATCACCTCGTAGAGCTGCAGCACCTCGATGGGCCGGTTCGGGTCGGCCAGTTCAACGGCGCCCGGCGCGATCATGCCGAGCAGGGTCAGCGTGCGCAGGATGGCCTTGTAGGCGACTTCGGGCCCTTGCGGGTCAACGTGCTGGCCGCATTCCAGCGTGATCGCATAGCCGCCCTGGCTGCGCATGTACTCGGTGGTGCCCACGCCGTAGTGCGGGTCCTGCACCAGGCTGGCCTGGCGCGAGCCGTCGCTCTGGCGCGCGGCGCGGCGCTGCAGGCCGAGCGCGTAGGTGGAGAGCCAGCCCTCGACGATGCGGCCCGTGCCCACGCAGGCGGCGAGCGCGGCCTCGGCCTGCTCGTGGCGGAAGGGCTCCAGTTCGTCCTGGTTGTCGCGCGGGCCCATCATCGCGAAGGCCGGGCCGGGGTTGTTGAAGCTGTGCAGATCCAGCAGCACCTCGGCATCGGCGAGGTAGGGGCAGAGCTGGTTGGCGATGCGGTCCTCGAAGTCCTGCGGAATCGGTGCCGGGCGCAGGTTGCGGTTCAGGTTGCGCTCGCCTTCGCGGCGCTGCAGGCGGTGGGCCAGCGGGTTGACGATGGGGATCATCGTCAGCGTGCCGCGCAAGAGCGTCAGCTTGCCCTCATCGAACTCCTTCAGCACGCGCGTGATGCCGTGCACGCCAGCCGTCTCGTTGCCATGGACGGCGCCGGTGACCAGCAGCCGGGGACCGACCTTGAGGCCGGCGAGTTGGTGGATGCGCAGATGGGTGGGGTGGGGCGTCGTCATGGGCGTCAACAGCAGGAGGTGAGGGGCATTTTCAGGCAAGGGCTCAAGGCTTGGCCGGCCCGGGGGTATAGCTTTTCTTGGCTGCCTCATGAGGCGGGGCTGGCGCCGTGGTCGCCAGGATCACGCCCAGCACCGCGAGCCCATAGGCCAAGGCCTGCAGGAGACTCATCTGTTCGCCCAGGAAGACCAGGCCCACGAGCCCGGTGGCCAGCGGCAGGAAGACCATGAACACCCCGGCTTGGGCAGCCGGCACGCGCTTGAGCCCCGTCATCCACAGCCAGACGGTGAGGATGCTGGCAGCGGCTGCATAGCCCAGCAGGCCAGCCCAATGCGCGAGGCCCGGCGCGCTGAAATCAAAGCTCAGCGCTTGCCACAGCGCCAGCGGTGTCACAAGGATCAGGCCCCAGCCATTTATCAGCGCGCTGATGCGCCGGGGCGAGAGGCTGGCTGTCAAGCGCTTGCCGATGACCACATAGCCGGCCTCGCAGAACACCGTGGCAAGCAGGAGCAGGGCGCCGAGCCCGCTGGTCTCTCCGCCGCCGCTGCGGCTGAATGCCACGAGGGCGATGCCACCCACGCAGCAGGCAATGGCCGCCATCACCCGGGGCGAGATGCGTTCCTTCAGGAAGACCCGGCCCAGCAAGGCCACGGCCGCCGGAATGCCGGCCATGATCACGCCGGCCGCCAGGGCCGAGCTGTGCTGCAGGCCGAACAGCAGGCAGATCGAGAACAGGAAGTTGCCGACAAAGGACTCGAGGAACAGCAGCCAGCGGGTGCGCCCATCGAGCGGCGCCTCGCCAACATCCTTGCGCAGCCAGGGCAGCATCAGCACCGCCGCAAAGCCGAAGCGCAGGCCCGCCAGCAGAAAGACCGGGAAGGCCGTCAGCAGCAGCTTGGACAGGCCTATGTAGCTGCCCACCACGCTGGTGCTGAGGGCGAGGCAGGCATAGGCGAGCCAGGGGATGCGTTGGGGATCCATGCAGAGGGTGGGAGACGGTAGCAGGCGGCTCCGCATGATGCCTGGATTGCAGCGGCACCAGCCTCGTGCTTGACGAAGTGCGGATTCGCCAATAATATGACGAGCATCATATTTTGAATCAAGCCATGTCCACCACGCCCAGCCGCAAGGAGCTCAGCCATCAGCGCATCGTCGAAGCAGCGGCGCGGGCGCTGCGCCGTGCGGGCCACGATGGCGTGGGCGTGGCCGAGGTGATGAAGGAGGCCGGCCTCACGCATGGCGGCTTCTATGCCCATTTCGCTTCGCGCGAGGCCTTGATCGCCGAGGCCATCGCCCATGCGGGACGGGCCAGCAGCGAGAGCATCGGTGCCCGCATGGCCGCCAAGGCCGCCAAGGGCGCGAGTCCGCTGCGCGCCCTGGTCGAGTCCTATCTGTCGGACTCGCATTTGTCCGCCCTGGAGCAGGGCTGCCCGGTCGCGGCGCTGGCCTCCGAGCTGCCGAGGCAGGAAGGCCTGCTGCGCGAGGCCGGCGTGGCGCGGGTGCAAGGCCTGATCGAGCGGGTGCGCGAGGCGCTGCCGGCTGCTGCCAAGGCCGATGCGGGTGTGGTCGCCGCCAGCCTGGTCGGCAGCCTGCAATTGGCCCGCGCGCTGGGTGACAACGCGGAAGGTCGGGCGCTGCTGACGCGCAGCCGCCGTCAATTGGTCGAACGTTACGAACGGGATTCCGAGGAGCAGAAGGCGCGCTGAAGCGCCCAGCAGATTTGGCGGCCACTGCGGTGGCCATTTCTTGAATCAACAATATGACGATCATCATATTTATCCAAACCACAGAAGGAATCGAACCATGAAGCTCCACAACGCCACCGTTCTCATCACCGGCGCCAACCGCGGCATCGGCCTGGCCTTTGCTCGGGAGGCCCTCGCACGCGGCGCCCGCAAGGTCTATGCGGCCGCGCGAGACCCCTCGAAGATCACGCTGCCCGGCGTGGTGCCGGTGCGGCTTGACGTCACCAAGCCCGACGAGGTCGCTGCGCTGGCGGCCGAGCTCAAGGACGTGGACGTCCTGATCAACAACGCCGGCATCGCCGACTTCGGCGGCTTCCTGGCCGAGGGCAGCGTGGCCTCGGCCCGCAAGCACTTCGAGACCAATGTCTTCGGCCCCATCATGCTCAGCCAGGCATTCGCACCGGCCTTGGCAGCCAACGGCGGTGGCGCCGTCCTCAACGTGCTGTCCATCGCCAGCTGGATCAACCGGCCGCTGCTCGGCGTCTACGGTGCCAGCAAGTCGGCCGCCTGGGCTTTCACGAATGGCTTGCGCCATGAACTGCGCGGCCAGGGCACCCAGGTGCTGGGCCTGCACATGGGCTTCGTCGACACCGACCTGACCACGGGCGTGGAAGCGCCCAAGAGCCGGCCGGAGGACATCGTTCGCGTGGCCTTCGATGCGCTGGAGGCCGGTGCCGAGGAGGTGCTGGGCGACGAGATGACGCGCCAGGTCAAGGCCAGCCTCGGCTCGCCGCAGGCCGCCTACCTGGCTGCCGTCTGAGGAGCGATTCCATGACCGCCACCACCACCGCGCCCGTCATCGCCACGCCGGCCGGCTCGCCCTGGCCGGTGTTCTGGATTGCAAGCGCCGCCGTTTTCCTGGTCTCGCTGGACACGACCCTGCTCTATGCCGCCTTCCCGGCGCTGCGTGCCAGCTTCGCCTCGGCCTCGGCGGCCGATCTGTCCTGGGTTCTGAACGCCTACACGGTGATCTACGCGGCCATGCTGGTGCCGGCCGGTGCCCTGGCCGACCGGCGCGGCCGCAAGCGCATCTTCATGCTCGGCGCCGTGCTGTTCCTCGCCGCCTCGGCTGCCTGCGGCCTGGCTGGCAGCGTGGGCTGGCTGATCGCGGCGCGGGCGCTGCAGGCGGTGGGCGCAGCGCTCCTGACGCCGGCCTCGCTGTCCCTGGTGCTCGGCGCCTTCCCGGCGGCGAAACGCGCTGTGGCGATCAGCCTCTGGGGCGCCGTCAGCGCGCTGGCCGCCGCCGTGGGGCCTAGCCTCGGCTCGCTGGTGGTGGACAGCGTCGGTTGGCCTTGGGCCTTCTACATCAACCTGCCCATCGGCGCTCTGGCCCTGTGGTTCGGCGCGGGTACGCTGACAGAAGCCAAAGGCAATGGCCATGGGCGGATCGACGGAGTCGGCATGACGCTGCTGATACTCGCCGTGGGCGCGATTGCGCTGTCCATCGTGCAGTCGGAATCGCCGCACTGGACGCGCGGCGAGCTCGTCATCGCCGCCATCACCGGCGCGGTCTCGTTGGCCGCCTTCGTCGCCTGGGCCCGCAAGACGCCGCAGCCCTTGGTCGATCTCGGCCTGTTCCGTCACAAGACCTTCGCCATGGTCAACCTGGCCACGCTGGCCTTCGGCGCGGCCTTCGCGATGATGTTCTTCGGCTTTTTCTTCTACATGACCGGCATCTGGCACTACACGCTGCCGCAGGCCGGCTTTGCCGTGACGCCGGGGCCGCTGATCGTGATTCCGGCGGCCGTCATAGGCGGCCGCCTGGCGGCGCGGATGGGCCACCGACCGGTGATGGTGACAGGCGCCCTGATCTATGCCCTCGCCGGCCTCTGGTTCAAGACCATGCCGGGCGAGACGCCCGACTACCTCGGCCGCTGGCTGCCCGGCCTGATCCTCAACGGCATCGGCATCGGCCTCGTGATGCCCTCGCTGTCGGCTGCTGCTGCCCACAAGCTGCCACCCCATCAGTACGCGGTGGGGAGTGCGGTGAACCAGGCCATACGCCAGATCGGCTCGGTGCTCGGCGTGGCCGTGACCGTGCTGCTGCTCGGCCATGGCGTCCTCAGCCACGCGAGCTTCGTGCCCCTGTATGCCGGCCATATCGGCCTCGCGCTGATGACGGCCTTGCTCTGCCTGGCCGTCGACACGCGCCCCAAGGCGGCCTGAGCGCTCAGCGCGTGACGATGGGGAAGGTGCCCGGCGCCTTGTCGATCAGGCCGAAGAAGCGCACCAGGTCGATGCGGCTGCCGCTGGTCTTGAGATCGTCCGACATCAGGGTGTCCTTGGCGCCGGCCGTGCCGGCCATCATCTTGATGAAGATCGGATGGGTCAGCGTCAGCGTGGCATTGGCGTCTGCTGCGGGCTCGGCCTTGCGGTGGTGCAGCACCGAGTTCTCGATCCAGAGCTGGTAGCTCTCCTTGCGGTCGGTGAAGACCAGGTTGATCTTCAGGTTCTTGCCCTCGGCGGCCGGGCCATCAAGGCCGGCGGCCATGGCCTCGAAGAAGCGCTCCAGCGGCGTCTGCATCAAGGTGTCGATCAGGAAGGAGCGGTCGATGCCTTTCTTGGGCGGGCCGTTCCTCAGCTCGGCGGCTGCCGTGAGGTAGCTGTTGCGCCAGGTCGAGGCCTCGGCGGCATAGCCCATCTGCTCGTAGGTCTTGGCCAGCAAGGCCTTGGCGGCCGCGTTGCCGCTCTCGGCGAAGACCACGTGGTTCAGGAGCTCGGCCGCCCAGCGGTAGTCGCCGGCATCGAACGCGGTTTGCGCGGCCTGCACAGCCTTGTCGGCACCGCCGGCCAGTTGCACATAGCGCTTGGCCGATTCCACCGGCGGCAGCGGGTTCAGATTGGCCGGGTTGCCGTCATAGGCGCCGAGGTAGAACTGGTAGACGGCCTTCACGTTGTGGCGCAGGTCGCCGTAGTAGCCGCGGGCGCCGAAGTACTGCTGCAGCGAGGCCGGCAGCTTGATCGTGTCGGCGATCTCGCGCGGCGTGAGGCCCGCGTTGATCAGGCGCACCGTCTGGTCGTGCGTGTACTTGTAGACGTCGCGGTGCTTGGTGATGAACTCGGTGATGCGGGCCTGGCCCCAGATCGGCCAGTTGTGCTGGCCGAAATAGACCTCCGCATCGCCGAGCTGGTCCAGCGCCTGCTGCATGTACTCGCTCCAGCGCAGCGCGTCGCGCACCTTGGCGCCGCGCACGGGCAGCAGGTTGTGCATGGTCTGGGCCAGGTTCTCGGCGCCGCCATAGGCCTTCAGCGAGGGAATGGAGAACGTCATCTCGGCCGGCGCCTCGGCCCCGGGCACGTTGTGGAAGACGAAGCGCAGGCCGTCCAGCTCCAGCTCTTCGGTCGCCTGTGTGATCAGCTTGCTGGGCTGCAGGATGCCGATGGACCCATAGGCCACGTTCTTGCCCAAGCCGGTGTCGACGAGGCCCTTGGCCGAGCGCTCCAGGTCCTTGCCGAACTGGTAGATCGAGCGCCGCGCCATGGCCGTGCCGACGAGGATGTTCTCGCTGGTCGATTCCTCGATGAAGCCGGCCGAGGCAATCACCGGCACTTGGCGCGCCGCCACCTCCTCGGGTGTGAGCACGCCCAGCGCGCCGCCGAAGTGGTCGGCATGGCTGTGCGTGAAAAGCAGGGCCGTGACCGGCTTGTTGCCCAGGTGCTGGCGCGCGAAGGCGAGCGCGGCAGCGGCGCTCTCGCGGGCGGTCAGCGCGTCCACCACGATCCAGCCGGTCTTGCCCTCGATCAGCGTCATGTTGCTGATGTCGAAGCCTCGCAGCTGGTAGATGCCGTCCCTGACCTTGAAGAGCCCGATCTCGGCATTCAGACGCGCATGGCGCCAGAGGCTGGGGTTGACCGTGGACGGCGCCTTGCCGTCCACGAACTTGAAGGCGTCGAAGTCCACGAGGACGGTCTTGCCGTCGGCCGAGAGGATCTTGCCTTCCGGCCGCGCGATGAAGCCGCGCTTGGCGTCCTCGAAGTCCTGCTGATCGGCGAGCGGCAGGCTTTGCTCGAACTGCGCGTTGGCGGCCACGGTGGCCGGCGAGGCGTCGCCGCTGGCACCGCCGACGCCGCTTTGGCGGTTGCAGCCGGCCAGGGCCAGCAAGGCAAGGGAGAGGGCGGCGAGCGGCGTCTTCGACCTGAACTTCATGGGGGCGATCTCCGGTGATTGATCGGACCCGCAGCGCTGCGGCCTGGCGCGGGACTCGTCTGCTGCCTTGTCGCCGATCGCGGCGTCCGGCGCATTGGTGTTTCCGCCGATCCGGGCGGCCTCCTGCCTTCAGCGCTTCTGCTGCAACTGCAGCTTCAGCCTGACCGGCTTCTCGCCCTTGTTGCTCCACATCCAGCAATAGCCCTGGCCCTGCTCGACCTTGAGCAGGCCCTCGCGCTTTGTCACGCCGTTCTCGCGGGACGGGTAGGTGACCTTCTCGCCCTCGTGGAAGTGGATGTTGAAGTTCAGGAGGCCATCGGCCTCGAAGGACCAGGCCACCTGCTCGCCGGCCTTCAAGGGCCCGCAGACTTCGGCGAACTTGCCAGGCGCGAGCTCGAGCGCCTGCGCATGGACGCCGGCCTCGCTCCAGCGGATCTCCTGCACGGCAGCGCCGGCGGCGCTGGCCAGGACCAGCAGCGACAACAAGGCGGCGCGCTTCACTTGAGGCTCCAGCGCACGGTCACGGTCTTGCCGTGCACGCCGTTCAGCACGGCCACCAGCTTGGCCCCGGCCTCGGCCTTGAGGCCGGCGGCGCGCAGCAGCTTGCCGTCGGCGGCGGGCTTGAGTTCCGCCTCCTGCTTGGCGCCGCCGGCCAGCAGGGTCAGCTTGCCGCTGATGCCCGTGGCGGCGAAGGCCTTGCCGTGGTCGGTCAGGTAGATCGCCAGGCCCTCGGCCTCGTTGACCAGTTCGAAGCCGAGGTCTTCGGCCATCTGCACGGTGCCGCCATGCTGGGGCTTGGCATCGCCATGGGCGAGGCTGAGGCTGGCGGCCAAGGCCAGGGTGATGGCGATCAGGGTGTTCTTCATGTTCATGTCCTCATGAGAAATCAAAGGGCTTCGTTGCTGGCCGTGGATAGCAGGCGCTCGGTGGGCCGGCGGCCGTAGCGCCAGTAGAGCAGCGGCGTGAGCAAGGTGTCGAGCAGGGTGGAGCTGACCAGGCCGCCGAAGATCACCACGGCCACCGGATGCAGGATCTCCTTGCCCGGCGCGTCGCCAGCGAGCAGCAGCGGCGTGAGCGCGAAGGCCGCCACCAGGGCCGTCATCAGCACCGGCGTCAGCCGCTCCAGCGAGCCGCGCACGATCATCTGCTGGTCGAAGCGCTCGCCTTCGAAACGGCAGAGGTTGACGTAGTGGCTGATCTTCAGGATGCCGTTGCGCGTGGCGATGCCGGCCAGCGTGATGAAGCCCACCATGGTGGCCACCGAGAGGCTCACGCCGGCGATCCACATGGCGACCACGCTGCCTATCAGGGCCAGCGGGATGTTGGCCATGATGATGGCGGCCAGCACGGCCGAGCGGTAGCGCGTGAACAGCACCAGGAAGATCATCGCCAGCGAGATCAGCGAGAGCGCGAGTATCAGCCGCGTCGCCTGCTCCTGCGCCTGGAACTGGCCTTCCAGGCTGATGAAGCTGCCGCTGGGCAGCTCGGTCCTGGCCACGATCTCGCGGATGTCGGCGATCACATGAGCCATGTCCGTGCCGTCGGTGTTGGCATAGAGGACGATGCGCCGCCGGCCGTTCTCGCGGCCGATCTGGTTGGGCCCGTCGGCCTCCTCGATGCTCGCGAAGCTGGACAGCGGCAGCTTGCCGGCCGGTGTGTCGATCAGCATGCGCGAGAGCTCCTGCGGGCCGCGCTGGCCCTCGGGCAGGCGCAGCAGCAGCTCGTAGCGGCGTGCGCCGTCCACGAGCTGAGCCGTGGGGCTGCCGTCGGTCAGCGTCTGCAGGATGCGCAAGGCCTCGCCCGGTGCGAGGCCGGTGCGGGCCAGGCGCTCATGGTCCAGTCGCAGCAGCAGCTGCGGTATCAGCACCTGCTTCTCGACCGTGAGGTCGGTGAGGCCGGGCAGGGTGGCGAGCTGCGAGCGCAGCTGCTCTGCGAGGCCGCGCAGGCTGTCGATGTCGTCGCCGAAGACCTTGATGGCGATCTGTGCTCGCACGCCGGAGAGCAAATGGTCCAGCCGGTGCGAGATCGGCTGGCCGATGGAGATCTGCGCCGGCAGCGAGGCCAGCCGGGCGCGCACGGCGGCGAGCAAGGCCGCGCGGTCCACGTCCTTGCCGCCGCGCTTCAGGTCGATGTCGATCTCCGAGGAATGCACGCCCTCGGCATGCTCGTCCAGCTCGGCCCGGCCGGTGCGGCGCCCGACCTGGGCCACACCGGGCACCTCCTTGATCAACTGCTCCGCGAGGGCGCCCATGCGGTTGGCCTCGGAGAGCGAGGTGCCGGGGTTGAACAGCAGCGAGAGCACCAGCGAGCCCTCGTTGAAGGCCGGCAGGAAGGCACGCGGGAAGAACGGAATGCTGGCCGCAGCCCCAGCCACCGCGATCACCGCCACGGCGATCAGCCGCTTGGAGCGCGGGAACGACCACTGCAAGAGCCGCTCGTCCCAGCGCTTGAGCCGCGCAACCAACGGGCTGTCGCCATGGTCCAGGCGCTTCATGCCGGGCAAGAGGAAGCTGCACAGCACCGGCGTCACCGTCATCGAGACCAGCATCGAGGCGAGGATGGACACGATGTAGGCAATTCCCAGCGGCGCGAACAAGCGGCCCTCGATGCCCGGCAGCGCGAACAGCGGCACGAAGACCAGGACCACGATCACCGTGGCGTAGACGATGCCCGACCGCACCTCCACGCTGGCCTGGCGCAGCAGCTCCAGCAGTGGCAAGGGAGTCTCGGCCGTGCGGTTCGCCTTGAGCCGGCGCAGGATGTTTTCCACGTCGACCACGGCATCGTCCACCAGCTCGCCGATGGCAATCGCGAGGCCGCCCAGCGTCATCACATTGATCGACTGGTCCAGCAGGCGGAACACGAGCGCCGTCACCGCCAGCGACAGCGGGATCGCCAGCAGCGAGATCAAGGTGGTGCGGGCCGACAGCAGGAAGGCGAACAGCACGATGGCCACCATCACCGCGCCATCGCGCAGCGCCTCGCCGACATTGCCGATGGACGATTCGATGAAGTCCGCCTGGCGGAACAACACCTGCGGCGCGGCCAGGCTCTTGGGCATGCCAGCCTTCAGCTCGGCCAAGGCGGCGTCGATGGACTTGCTGAGCCGCACGGTATCGGCCGCGGGCTGCTTCTGCACGCTGATCACCACGGCCGGCCGGCCCTGGTAGCCGGCGTCGCCGCGCTTGGTGGCGGCCGCGAAGCGCACCTGCGCAACCTGCTCCAGGCGCACTGCGTGGCCGTCCTTCCAGGCCACGGCCAGCGCCTGCAGGTCTTCGAGCCGGTTGGTGCGGGACAGGTGGCGTATCAGGTACTCGCGGCCGTTCAGGTCCACGAAGCCGCCGCCGGCATTGCCGGCATAGCCGCGCAGCGCCTGCTCCAGCTGGGTCAGCGACAGGCCCAGCTGCGCCAGCTTCTGCAGATCAGGCTCGACGCGCAGTTGCCGCACCTCGCCGCCAATGGGCACGACCTGGGCCACGCCGGGGATGCTGAGCAATCGCGGCCTGAGCACGAAGTCGGCGTACTCGCGCGCCTTCATGGGATCGGCCTGATCACCCAGAGGCAGGGCGATCAGCATCACCTCGCCCATGATGGACGAGACCGGCCCCATCGTCGGCTCGACACCAGCAGGCAGCTGGCTGCGCAGCTGCGCGAGGCGCTCGGCCACCAGCTGGCGGTTGCGGTAGAGGTCGGTGCCCCACTCGAACTCGGCATAGGCGATGGACAGGCCCACGCCCGAAGTCGAGCGCACGCGGCTCACGCCAGGCATGCCGTTGAGCGCCGTCTCCACCGGCACGGTGACCAGCTGCTCCACCTCCTCGGGCGCCATGCCGCCGGCCTCGGTCAGCACGGTCACCAGCGGTTTGTTGAGGTCAGGGAACACATCGACCGGCGTGCGCCAGGCGCTGATCAGGCCATAGGCCATCAAGAGCGCGGCAAAGGCCAGCACGAAGAGCCGGTTGCGCAGGCTGGTCTGGACAATCCAGTTGAAGATCATGGTGCTGCTCCTTCTGTCGGCGCCGGGCCGCCCCAAGGCGACTGAACGCCCCCTTGGGGGGCAGAGAACGAAGTGAACGTGGGGGCTGTCATGGCTATCGGATCTGGGCGACCAGGGCCGCGCCCTGGACCACCACGCGCTGGCCGGCCGTGAGGCCTTGAGTCACGAGGAGCGTCGTGCCATTGAGCGGCTGCGTCTGCACCGCTTGTGGCCGGTAGCGCTCGGCGCCGGTCTTGACCCAAACCACGGCCTCGTTGGCCGTGCCGCGCACCACGGCGGCCGTGGGCAGCTCCACGCCCTTGCGCTTGTCGGCGAGCTGCACGACCACGCCGACCGTCTGGCCGAGTGCCAGCGGCACGTCAGCCTTGGCCTTGACGCGGAAGTTCAGCGGCAGCACGCCGTCCCGCAGCACACGGGCAGCGCCCAGCAGCTGCAGCTCGGTGGCGCCGCCTTCGGCCAGTCGGGCGCTGGCGATGCGCGTGGCCAGGCCGGCATCGGTGGTCGTGGCCTCGACCATCAGCCGCGCCGGATCAACGATCTCGACCAGCACCTCGCGGGTCTCGACGATGGCGCCGACCTTGAGATCACTGCGCGCCACCACGCCGGAGATCGGCGCACGCAAGGCCTCGCGGGCGGCGATGCTGCCGGCCACGCTGGCCTCGCGCTCGGTCAGCGATTGCAGCTCGACGCGGGCGGCCTCGATGTCTTTGCGCGGCACGGTGCCTTCCAGCGATTCCAGGCGCTTGAGCCGGCTCTCCGCCAGCACGCGCGCCGCCTGCAGCTCGCTGCGCTGCGACTGCTGGGCCGCATAGGCATAGGGCTCGGCATGGTGTCGCACCCAGGCCAGCACCTCGCCGGCCTTGACCGCCTGACCGGGCAGCGGCAGGCCGCGCGGACCCGCCTCGATGCGGCCGCCATGGGCCGACTGGATCTGACCGCTGGCATTGGGGTCGAC
This sequence comes from Pelomonas sp. V22, assembly GCF_030014915.1. Taxonomy (GTDB): domain Bacteria; phylum Pseudomonadota; class Gammaproteobacteria; order Burkholderiales; family Burkholderiaceae_C; genus JAUASW01. Next base: position 194,637 of record NZ_JAGIXS010000002.1, on the reverse strand, counting down.
GACGACGCGGCCCGGCAACTGCAGGCTGGCGGCCGCTTCGGTGTCGGCCGCCACCAGGGTGCGCACACCCATGCGGCGCTGGGCCAGCTTGGGCACCTGCACGCTGCCATCGGGCAGGCGGGCCAGGCCGCCGCTGCCGACGGCCGAGGGCTCCTCATGCTTGTCGCCGTCAGGGCCATGGGCCTGCGCTGCGGTGCAAAGAAGCAGGGCGATGGAAAGGATGAGCGTCTTCATGCGAAGGCTCCCTTCTTGGCGGCCGTGCGGCGGCGCCACCAGGCGGCCGCAGCGATCAGCGGGACAACCAAACCGGCCCACAGCCAGGGGCTGCGGCCACCGGCATGGCCGGAATGAACATCGGTCGATTCGACGGCCGTGCTGACCCGCAGCACGCCGTCGAGCAGGTCGGCTTCGGAGCCGGCCTGCACGGTGATGACCAGCGCATGCTCGCCCGGTGTGGCCAGCAGCTTCAGAAAGGCCGGGTCGTCGACGGCGTAGTCGCCGATGTCGGCATGGAACTTGGCACGGGCCTTGAGGCCGCCCGATTCCAGCTCGACGCTGGCATTCAGCAGCGGCTCGTTGCTGGCATAGCGGTCGATCATCAGCGAGAGCTCGTCGGCCTCCAGCCGTGCCACCAGCTCGAACAGCTCGGTGTGGGCTTCGAGCCGGGGCGTGGCAGCGCTGGTGGTCGCCGGTGCCTTGGCGCCATGGTCGTCGCCGCCATGGGCGGCTGCGCCGCTGCTGGCGAGCAGCAGGGCGACGAAAAGAAGAATGGGATGTTTCATGGGATCAATCCAAGAGCTTGTTGAAGCCGGGCCACGGCGAGGGCCTGGGCGGCTTGCTGGCGTGCGGCCGAGGCATCGGCCTGGGCGGCGGCGGCGAGGGCACGCAGCAGTTCGGGCAGGGAGGTTTCACCGGCCTTGAAGGCCTGGTCCAGCCATTGCGCACGCTGGCGCAGCAGCGAGGCGCGCTGCTGTTCGGCGCCGGCCTGGGCCTCGGCGGCAGCGAGCGCTTCGCGGGCCAGCTGGGCGTCGGCCTGCAACTGCCGCTGCAGGCGCAGCTTGTGCGACAGGGCCAGGTCTTGCTCGGCCAGCGCGGCGGCCAGCTGGGGCCGGCTGTGCGTGTCGCTGCCTAGGGGGATGCGCAGCGACAGCGTCACGCTGTTCTGCCCCGGCTGGCCCTGGCCCGGCCGTTCCTGGCGCACGCCCACGCCCAGCTCAGGCGGCGCGCTTCGCTGGCTGCGGACTTGGGCCAGGCGCAGGCTGGCGCGGGTCACGGCGGCCTCGGCCAGCTGCAGGTCCGGATGGCGCTCCGGTTGACGGTCGGGCTCGGGCGTGACCATGGCCGGGCTTTCGGCCTCGGGCACCTGCTGCAGACCGGTCAGCAGCAGCCAGGCCGAGCGGGCCTGCGCCAGGCTTTGGGCCAGCTCGCGCTGCTGGCCGGCGGCGGCCAGGGCTTCGGCCCGCGCGGCCAGGCCATCGGCCGGCGCGAGGTCACCGGCCTTGACGCGGCGCTCCACATCGGCCGCCACCTGGTCCAGCAACTGCTGTTGCGAGGCTGCCTGCTGCGCCTCGGCTTGCAGCAGCTGCAGCCGGCCGGCGAGCTCGCGCAACTGGCCAGCGAGGCGCAGGCGGGCGGCCTGCTCGGCGGCCGCCGCCCACTCGGCCTCGGCCTGCGCGCTCTGGCCATTGGCTTCGCGCTGCTGCGGCCGCCACAGCGGCGCGGCCAGGCCCAGCTCGGTTTCGCGCTGGCCGCTCTGGGCGCCCCGGCCTTCGCGCTGGCTCACAGCCACGCTGGGCGGTGCGGCCAGCCAGCTGGCGGCCAGTTGCCGATCAGCCTCGGCACGGCGTTGTCGGCCCTGGGCTTCGGTGGATTCAAGGGACCGGGTCCAGGCCGCTTGCAGCGCCTGGGCCAGGGTGAGGGGCTCGCGCGCCCAGGCGCTGCCCGTGGCCAGCAGCGCGAGTGCGAGCAGGCCAGCAGCGCGCCATGGCGGATGCCATGGGCTTGCTTTCGAAAGCTGATTCATTGATGACGATCGTCCGTGCGGTGGGACGCGGCGCTGCAGAGGCCACGTCAATGCGAACGGCCGCTGCGAACCCGAGCCGGCAAGGCTTCAGGCGCAGCAAGGCGGTCCGCGACCCGGGATTCAGATCGTCGGTTTGGGAGGTCGCTCGAGGGCGGGGAGGTACGGGAGCGGCGGCTCGGTGGCCAGCGCTTCCAGCGGCGCGTCGGGGCGCACCGTGGGCAGGCTGAGCATCAGGTCTTGCAGCAAGGCCGGGCAGAACATGCAGGCATCGTCCATCGCATGCTGGGTCGAGGCACCGGACTGGTCCTTGTGCACGCCGCCATGCTGGTCATGGTGATGGTGGAGCTGGCCCTCGAAGTGCATCAGCGCATGTTGCTGGGCCGCACCCTGGCGCACCAGCACCTCGGCACCGGCAAATGCCAGCGACTGCCAGCAAAGGCAGAGCGTCAGCAAGAGGGCGATGAGGCGGCGGGGCATGGGCGGGAGTGTATCGGAGCGGGATTGAACCTTGCGCCCGCTTGGTGGCATTCACGCGCATGCCGGCATTTGTGCACCGTCCGGCCCACGCAGGAGCTTGCATGCTGTCCATCCTGGTCGCCCATTCCTTTTTCCTGCGCTTCGATAGCAAGCAGTTCGAGCGCGCCAAACCCTATCCGCCGCTGGCCACGCTGCAGATTGCCGCGCTGCTGCGTGGCCAGGGCCATGAGGTGAGTCTGTTCGATGCCATGCTGGCGAGCGGCCTGCAGGACTTCGAGGCCAGCCTGCGGGAGCACGCGCCTCAAGTGGTGCTGCTCTACGAAGACAACTACAACTACCTGAGCAAAATGTGCCTGGCCGCGATGCGGCGGGCGGCCGCCGAAATGACCGCCATGGCGCGCAGCCGGGGCGCACGGGTCATCGTGGCGGGCTCGGATGTCAGCGACGCGCCGGCCCCCTATCTGCAAGCCGGTGCCGATGCCGCGCTGCAGGGCGAAGGCCATGGCGCGCTGCAGCAGCTCTTGCTGCGCCTGGAACAGGATCTCGACCAGGACACCGCCGCGTTGACCGCCGGCCTTTCCGGCGTTCATGCCCTGTTTGAAGGCCAGCCGCGCGTGGCGGCGAACAGCCCGGTGGCGGCCACGGTCGTGCGCCTGCATCCGGCCCGCCAGGCGGATGAGATGGCGGTGGCCTGGGACCTGGTCGACGTGGAGCGCTACCGCTCGGTCTGGCAGGCAGCCCATGGCCGCTTCAGCCTGAACATGGCGGCCTCCAAGGGCTGCTCGTTCCGCTGTGCCTGGTGCGCCAAGCCGATCTGGGGCAACCGCTACCAGCAGCGCGAACCGCAGGCGGTGGCGGCCGAGATGCTCGAACTGAAAGCCCGCTTCGCGCCGGACCACATCTGGTTTGCCGACGACATCTTCGGCTTCAAGGCCGAATGGGTGCAGGACTTCGCCGTGGCTTTGCAGGCGGGGGGCGGCGGCCTGCCGTTCTCGATCCAGAGCCGCGCCGACCTGATCACCCCGGCCATGGCCGAGGCGCTGCGCGAGGCCGGTTGCAGCGAGGTCTGGCTGGGCGCCGAGAGCGGCAGCCAGCAGGTGCTGGACCGGATGAACAAGGGCACGACCGTCGAGCAGATCCGCACCGCCCGCGAGAGGCTGGGCGAACAGGGCATACGCACGGCCTTCTTCATCCAGCTCGGCTATCTGGGCGAGCAGTTGGAGGACCTGCTGGCCACGCGGCGCCTGATCGCCGAGACCCGGCCCGACGACATCGGCGTCAGCGTTTCCTATCCGCTGCCGGGCACGCGCTTCCATGAGCAGGTGCGCCAGCAGCTGGGGCCCAAGACCCATTGGGAAGACAGTGGTGAGTTGGCCATGATGTTCACGGGCCGCTACAGCACGGACTTCTATCGCGAGGTGCGCGACCTGCTGCATGAGCAGGTCGAGGTGGACCGTCGGCACAGCGGCGCGTCTGAGGCCCGCGCCGCGCTCGGCCGCCGCTGGGCCTCCCTGCTGTCGACCGAGCCGGCCCATCGCAGCGAGGCCGGCCTGGCCCGGTCCGCCAGCTAGGCCTGATCCAGCGATGCCAGCGATGCGAGCAGCTCGTCCAGCAAGCGCGCCCCCTCCCGCGGGTGGGGGCTGCGCCTCAACAGATGGGCAGGCAGATGGCTGAGCTGCTGCGCCCATTGCTCCCAGCCCTCCTGGCCGCGCGCATAGGGCTGGCTGGCCGCCAGGCCTTCGAGCAGCTGCGGGCGAGCGAGCGGCTGCAGGGCCGGTTCGGTGCCGGCCGCTTGCCGGTCGATGAAGACCAGGCCGGCGAGTGTCAGCGGTGCGGCGGCCAACGAGCCGCCCGACTGGCGCAGATCGAGCTCGTACTTCTCGACGCCGCTGCGGCGGCGGATGCGCGGCGACCGGCGGACCTGCGCGCGCAGGCCGGCATCGTCAAGCAGGTCCAGCGCGTCGTCGCGCAGGTGCAGGAAATTGGAGATGCCGACCATGGCCAGGTCCTCGCTGGCCAGGAAGCTGGCGTCCTCGGTGAGGAAGTCCATGCCCCGCTGCATCGCATGCAGGGACAGGGTCGATTTGCCGGCGCCGCTCTGGCCGATCAGCAGCAGGCCCCGGCCGTTGCGGCCGACGCAGCCCGCATGCAGCGGCAGCAGGGCGCGTGCGCGGGCCGCCAGCGTGAACACCGCGAACTCCAGCAACTCATAGCGCGCGTTGTAGGGGTAGGCCAGCAGGCCGCGCGAGATCGTCACCTGGGCCTGGCGCTGCGCCGGCATGACGATGGCGTGGTTGTCGGCGTCGACGATGGCGCACAGCAGGCCCGGCCCGCCTTGCATGGTGGGCTCGGCCGGCAGCTCGGGCAGCGTCGGCCCTTCGCGCAGCAGCAGGCGCACCTGCAGCTCGACGGGCCGCTCGTCCAGGTGCAGCGCGGGCAAGCCGTCGTAGGCCGCGTCCACGAGCTCGAACAGCTCCGGGCTGTCGGCGAGGAACTCGAAGCGGCAGCCGAGCAGATCGAGCTGACGGCGCAGTCGCAGCGGTGCGCTTTCGCCGAAGGGGTCGAGGGCTGCAGGCAGAGGGCGTTCGGGCATGGTTTTCATCTTAGGTCGGTGGTCGGCCCGGGAGTGGGCAATGGGTAAGGATCAATTGCAATTGCCGCAGAGGCCGCTGGTCGAGGCCGCGCTGAAAGCGACCACGCTGCGCCTCGCTGCCGAGATGGCGCAGCCCCAGCCTCAGGCGCCGCGCTGGAATGCCTTCGAATGGCGGGCGGCGCTGGCCGTCGTGGCCATGCATGGCATAGGCGCCTTGCTGGCGCGGCGGCTGCAGTGGCAGGGCCCTGAGCTGTGGACGCATTTCCTGGCCGACCAGCAGGCCCAGGGCAGCCTGCGCCAGGCCCGCATCGAATCCTTGCTGGCCGACATCGACCAGGCGGCGCGGCTCGAGGGCCTCCCCCTGCAACGGCTCAAGGGGGCGGCGCTGCTGGAACTGGGCCTGCATGCCAAGGGTGAGCGGCCGATGGCCGACCTCGACCTGCTGGTCGCGCACGGCGACATGGAGCCTGCGTCCGCGCTGCTGCGCGGCCTCGGCTATCGAGACGATCTTGACAGCGCTCGCCACCGCAGCTTCTCGCCGGCCGAACCTGCGGCGGCGCTCGGCTTTGGCGAGCATGCGAGCAATCCGATTCGCATCGAGCTGCACGATCACGTGGCCGAGCCCTTGCCCGTGGCCGAGACCGACATCACGGCCCTGATACGCACGCCGTTGCCTCGACCCGGCCTCAATCCCTACCCGGACCGGCTGGCCCTGATGCGCCACCTGCTGCTGCATGCGGCCGGCAATATGCGCAGCCGCACGCTGCGCCTGATCCAGCTGCAGGACCTGGCACTGCTGGCGCCGCGTCTGTCGCCGGGCGACTGGGCCGCACTGCTGACCGAGCCTTCGCACGGCGTCTGGTGGGCGCTGCCGCCGCTCAGCCTGCTCGATCATCATTTTCCCGGTTGCTTGCCGCGCGACCTGTTGCAATCGCTGGCCAGCGATTGCCCGCCGGTGCTGCGCCTGGCGATCCGCCGTGCGGATGTCGTCGAGGCCTCGCTGTCCTGCCCGCGCATCGCTGCGTTCCCGGGTCTGGCCTGGTCGCGTTCGCCGGCCGAGGCCCTGGGCCTGATAAAGGCACGGCTGTGGCCCAGCGCCGCGACCCGCACGCAGATGCGCCACCTGGTCGCGACCCAGCCGGAGCTGGCAAGTGCAGGCTGGACCGGCCGTACGCACATCGACAAGCTCTTGCGCTGGACTGTCGGCCGTCCGCTGCGCGTGCCGACGCTGTACTCGCTGCAACGGGCGATGGCCTATGAGGTGTCATGAACGATGGGCCTCCAGCATTTCTTCATAGACGCGCTCGAAGGCCGCTGCCGTCCAGTCCGCGTCCTGCTGCAGGGCGCGGCGCTGGGCTTCGCCCGCCAGTTGCATACGCAGTGGCTCGTCGGATGCCAGGCGCTGCACGGCCGCCGCGAGGCCCGCGGCATCGCCCACCTCGACCGCCAGGGCCGCGTCCGGCGCCCATTCGCGCAGATGGCCGACGGCCGTGCCCACACAGGGCACGCCGGCCAGCGCGGCCTCCAGCAGCACCAGCGGGCCCGCCTCATGGCGCGAGCTGAGCAGCAGCAGGTCTGCATGGGCCAGCAGCGGCTGCAGCTGGCGCTGCGTCATGAAGCCGTGGAAGTGCAGCTGCGCGTCCAGTCCCAGCTGGTGGCTCAGCTGCTGGATGCGACCGGCCAGGCAGTCCTCGCCAACGACATCCAACCGGAAGTCGAGGCCTTGTCTCTGCAGCTCGGCCGCAGCGCGCAGCAAGCTGTCCTGGTCCTTGACTGGGTTCAGGCTGGCCACATGGATCAGGCGCAGCGGCTCTCCCGCCGTGCGCCGGCGCGGCGGCAGCACGGGCCAGGCCTCTCGATCGGCACCGAGGGGAATGCGCTCAGCCTGCAGGCCGAGGGCGGCCAGGCGCTCCAGCATGCCGCGACTCGGCGCGCTGACGCGGTCGGCGGCTTTCAGCACCAGGCGCTCGCGCAGCCGGTTGCGGGCCCGCAGCGCGTCGCCGTAGCCGATATCAGGCAAGGCGACCAGCTCGCCGCCGGTCGGATGGACCAGGCAGGGCAGGCCGAGCCAGCGCGCGGCCAGCACGGCACGCAGGCCCGAACTGCCCGACCAGATCGCGTGCACCAGGTCGAAACGGCCCTGCCCATGCTCGCGCCGGATGGCCGCCAGGCAGCGGAGCAAGGCCAGGCGGCCGACGCCGATGTTGTGCACCTGCGCACCGAGCAGCGGCCAGGTGCCGGGTCTTGCCTCCTGCCGCAACGCGAACACATGCAGCTCATGCCGCGCCGCCAGCCGCTTGATCAGCGACAGCAAGGCGGGCACGACCCGCTGCTCGCCGGAGCGGTCAACCCCGCCGGGCACGAGCAGGGCAATCTTCATTTCATGCACTCCCTCACCGCCGAAACGCCATGACCCAAGCCCTCACCGACGAACTTGAACAACACCTGGCCGACACCCGCGCCGCCTTCGACAGCGTGGCCGCCGACTACGACGGCCCGCGAGGCAACAACGGCGCGATCCAGGACATGCGCAACGAGATGTGGCGCTGGCTGGACCGCCGCTTCCCCGCGCCCGCGCGCCTGATCGACATTGGCTGCGGCACCGGTCTCGATGCGGTGCGCATGGCCGGCCTCGGCCACGAGGTCTGGGCCACGGACTGGTCGCCAGCCATGGTCGAGCGCACGCGCGAACGCGCGGCTGCACAGGACCTTGCCGACCGCGTCCATGCGCTGCCCCTCGGCGGCCAGGAGCTGGACCGGCTGGAGGGTGACGGCCTTTTCGACGGCGCCTACTCCGACCTCGGCCCCCTGAACTGTGTGCCCGATCTTGCAGCGCTGGCGGCACAGTGCGCGCGGCTGCTGAAACCCGACGGCCAGCTGGTGTTCACCGTGATCGGCCGCTGGTGCCCCTGGGAGATTGCGCACTATGCGCTGCAGCGGCGCTGGTCGCGCGTGGCGGTGCGCTTCGCCCGCGACACCGTGTCCGTCGGCATGAACAAGCACCGGATCTGGACGCGCTACTACACGCCCGCCGAGTTCTACCGCGCCTTCGAGCCGCACTTCACGCTGGAACACCACCGGGGGCTTTGTGTGTTCGTGCCGCCGCCCTATTTGGACGGCTTGCGCCAGCGCCGCCCGCAATGGCATGAGCGGCTGTGGCGGCTGGACCGGCGCGTGGCCGGCTGGCCGGGGGTGCGGGCGCTGGGTGATCATTTCCTGATCGTGATGAAGCGCCGGCCGCCGGCCTGAAGTTCATCGGCCAGCGGATGGCGGCTGAGGCGCAGCGACAGGAGCCAGCAGGGCAGCAGGGCCAGCAGGGCCAGCGCGAGGCGCTCGGCCGTGGGAAGCAGGGCCAGCACTTCGTGCAGCACCGCGCCAGCGGCGGCGCAGGCCAGCGCCACGAGCAGGCTGGGCTGCAGCGCCTTCAGCAGTGCCAGCGGCGCCAAGCCCAGCCAGCGCTGCTGCATCCAGGCGATCAAGGGCAGGGCGAGCAAGCTGGCCAGCAGCAGCCCCCGCGCCATCGACGCAGCGTCGCCGCCGAACCAGCAGGCCAGCACCGCGAGGCGCAGCGCGGCGCTGCAGGCAGCAGGCCCGGCGGCCCGTGCCGGCTGGCCTGTCGCTGCGAAGGCAGCGCCCAGGTAGTGAAAGGGCAGGGCCAGCGCCGTGCTCAAGGCCAGGGCAGGAATGGCCGCAGCACCGGGCAACCAGGCCGCGCCGTAGAGCAGGGCCACCAGGTCTTCACCGAACAGGGCGCAAAAGACGAGCACCGGCCAGCCCACGCCCGTCAGCAGCACGGTCGCTCGCTGCAGCAGCGGCGCGACGCCGCCACCCTCGTGGTGGCCTTGCGCGAGGCGCGGCAGCATGCCGAAGTTGGCCGCCGGCCCGGACAGGCTGACGAACAGCTGGGCCAGCGACGCGGCGCGCGCATAGAACCCCAGCTCGCTGGCGCCGCCCCAACGGCCCAGCAGCAGGCCGGGCAGGGCCTGGTTGAGGCTGCTGGCCGCGTTTGCCAGCAGGGTGCCGGCGCCCAGTCTTGCAATGGCGGGCCAATGCTGCGTCGAGGGCCGCCAGCTGAGGCCCGGCGGGCAGAACCACAAATGCGCCAGGTTGCAGGCCACGATGGCGGCCACGGTGGCCCAGGCCAGGCTCAGGGGGCCACAGCCCTGCCAGGCCAGCAGCAGCGCCGTGGTGGCATGGGCGATGCCGCCGAGCCGCGAGACCCAGGCGATGCGCGCGGCGGCCAACGCCCGTTGCTGCAGGGCCGCGACCACGCTGCTGAACGGCAGCAGCACAAAGCCCAGCGCGAGCACCTGCAGCGTGGGCGCGAGCAAGGCCATGCCGTAGGCGGCGGCCAGCGGTTCGCTGGCCAGCAGCAGCAGGGCTGTGCTGCACAGGCTGGTCAGCAACAGCAGGCCGAGGGCCGAGCCGATGTGCTGCGGTCCGAGTTCGGGCTCGCGCTGCAGGAAGGCCGACACGCCGAAGTCGCGCAGCAGGTGGGCAAAGCCGGCGATCAGGGCCGCGAGCGTGTAGACGCCGAGCTCGGCCGGCGTCAGCAGCCGCGCCAGCAACAGTGACAGCACGAAGGCCGACAGCTGGGCCACCGAGGTGGAGGCCAGGTTGATCAGGAAGGCCTGGCGAAATGGGGCGGGCGCGAGGCTGTTCACGGGGCCGCGAGCTCCTGGTAGACGGCCGCCAGGCGGCGACCCAGCGCCTCGAACGAGAGTGCTTGCTCGAAACGCGCGCGGGCCGCGGCCCGCAGCGCCGCAGGCGGCTGGTGCGCCAGATGGAGCAGGGCGGCGTGCAGTGCCTGCGCATCGCCGGGCGTCCACAAGCGCCCCGGCGGCTCGGCACCCGCCAGCGCACGGAAGGCCGGGATGTCGGAGACCAGCAGTGGCAGGCCACAGGCCAGGGCTTCGATCACCGTGTAGCCGGTGCTCTCGCGATGACTGCCCTGCACCAGCGCATCGGCCGCACCCATCCAGCGCTGCACCTCGTGGTGCGGCAGGCGGCCGAGCAGGTGGACGCGCCCGGCCAGGCGTGGGTCGGCGGCGATGCGCGCCTGCACGCGCTCTAGCAGCGGCGCGCGGTCAAAGCAGCACCATAGCTGCAGCGCCGGCAGCTGTTCGCTCGCAAGCGCCACGGCCTCGAGCACGGTCAGCGGGTCCTTGTTGTCGTCCAGATGCGCCACCCAGAGCATGGCGGGATCGCCCTGCAGGCCGGTGAGGCGCCGCGCCTCCTCGCGATCGGCGACGCCGAAGCGGCTGCTCGAACCGGGCAGCTCGAAGATGCGGGTCTGTGTGGCCAGCAGGCCTTGCCGGCGCCAGGGCAGCGCTTGCTCGTGCGAGCAGAACAGCAGGCCATCGGCCGCAGCCAGGCTGCGCCGGGTCCGCAGGCAGCGCCACCAGCGGCGCGGCGGTTGGTCGGCGCGGTCCTGCAGCAGCAGCGGCCGACCAGGCAGCGCCTCGGTCAGCCAGCCGATCTCGGCCGGGAAGCCGAGACCCTGCACATGCAGCAGGTCCGGTGCGAGCTCGTGCAGCTGGCGGGCGAAGTCATGCCACTCGACGCGGGTCTCCGTGGGCAGGAAGCGGTAGTCGATGCTGTTCCGCCGAAATTGCCCGCCGCGCCGGCTGGCCTGCAGCACGCTGACCGAGACGCCGGCGCCGGCCGCGCACTCCGCCAGGTCGACGACGGTGGGCCAGGCCTGCAGCAAGGCCTCGGGCGCGCGGCCGGCCGGGTCCACATGGAAGCTGATCTGCGCCACCTTGAGCATCGCCAGCCCCTGGTTTCAGAGCCCCGCCAGCTGCGGGTCCCACAGGCGCACGAGGCGCTGCATCATCTGCAGCTCCCAGGGCCGCTCGTAGTGCTGGAAGCGGTAGCGCCAGGCCGCGCCGGCGCTCAGCGCCTGGCGCTGCCAGCGCGGCGCACGGATGTCGGTGATCGTGGGGAAGCGGCAGCCCAGCACGGTGGTGAAGCCACGGATGCGCTCCAGCAGCCGCTCGCTGACCCAGGGCGCATTGCGGTGGCACCAGTAGGCGACCCAGGCGGGCTCGGCCCAGCCCGCAGCGCTGTCGGGGAAGCGCACGGCGCGGCCCTGCGTGTCGCGCAGCTGCAGCGGCGACACCGGCTTGCGCCCGCCCAGCATCGAGGGCGGCAGCGGCGTGTTGATGTGCAGCATGATCTCGGCCGCCGGATGCAGGCGCTTGATGCGGCGGATGAAGTCGAAGCAGCGCTCGGTCTCGCCTTCAGGGTCCTGCGGCGGGGCGAGCATGAAGGACAGTTCGGGCGTCACGCCGTGGCGCCGGCATTGCTCGACGGCGGCCAGCGTCTGGTCGGCATGCGTGCCCTTGCGCATCTCGCGCAGCAGCTGTTCGTTGGGCGTCTCCACGCCGATGTAGGCCATGCGCAGCCGGCTGCGCTTGACCAGGCTCCAGCCGCTGTCCGACAGCTGAGCCAGCGCATCGGCGCGGGCATAGCACCACCAGGGCAGGCCGTGGTGGGCCAGCACCTCCAGCAGCGGCAGCATCGCGGCCTCGCGGTCGAAGAAGTTGTGGTCGTAGAACTGCACCGAGTCGGCGCCGAACTCGCTCCGCAGGTAGTGCAGGTCCCGGTCCAGCCGCTCGGCGGCCGGCAACGCGGTCTTGCCCTTGAACATCGCGGCCACACCGCAGAAGCTGCAGCGGTAGCGGCAGCCCAGTGCCGCCTGGTAGCCGGTGGTGCGCCGGCCGAGGTAGGTGGGGCTGAGGTACTGCTGAGGCTGGTCCACGGCGTGATAGTCCAGCGGCTGCTGCAAGGCCTCGGCCGAGAACGCGCGGTCCGGGTTGTGCACGACGCGGCCGTCACGCCGCCAGGACAGGCCGTCAATGCCTTCGAGCGACGTGCCGTCCTCCAGCGCCTGCAAGAGCGCGGGCAACGTGGCCTCGCCAGGACCGCGTATCACGCAGTCCACCGGCGAACCATTCAGCGCGGCCTCCGGGCAGATGCTGGGGAAGTAGCCGCCCCAGACGATGGGCAGCTGCGGCGCCGCCTTCCGGATCGCCTGCGACACGGCCAGGGCGCTCACCAACTGCGGCCCGCCCATCACGCTGAGGCCCACGGCGGCGAAGTCCTGGCTGGCGACCAGGGCCGCCGCGCGCTCAGCGAGGTCGGCATGCACATTGCCATCGAGGATCTGCACCTCGTGGCGGGGCTGCAGCGCTGTGGCCAGCTGCATCACCGCCAGCGGGAAGCGCGGCTTGGACGTGATGCGCGGATTGATCAGCAGCACCGGCCGGCTCATGTCAGCAGCTCCGTGGATTTCAGTGCGAGGCCCGCTTCCTGGATCTCGGCGTCGGCCAGTTGCTGCACCAGCTCGCGCGCCAGCCAGCGCGGCTGGCCATCGAGTTCGACCGGCAGCATCTCGGCCTCCCAATGCCCGGCCAGCAGCGGATGCGCGGAGCAGGGCTGGCCGCCCAGCATCACCAGACGCAGATCGGCGCGGCGTGCCTCGCTGAGCCTCAGGCCGGCGGGCAGCACCAGCAGGTCGGCGAGCAGGCCGGCCTGCAGGCGGCCGCGGTCCGGCAGGCGCAGGCGCTCGGCCGCACGCGCGGTCAAGAGGGCTTCTAGTTCGGGCTCGCTCAAGCCAGCGAGCTCGCGGGCGAGCGGCAGCTCGTCCAGCAGGTCGCGCTGGCCGCTGATGCGCGAGTCGCTGCCGAGCAGCAGGCAGCCGCGCTCCAGCAGGGGCCGGACCTCGGGCGTGCGCCAGAACAGGTGCAGGTTGGAGCCCGGGCACCACACCAGGCTGGCGCCACGGGCCGCGAGCCGCTGCTGCTGGGCCGGCGTCAATGCGAGGCCGTGGATCAGCACCGTGTTCGGCGCAATGCAGCCCAGCCAGTCCAGCAGCTCGAACTCGTCGGCCTGATCCAGGCCTTCGGCCGCGTGGATGATCCAGGGCTGTTCAAGCGGTGTGGCGCGGAACGAGCGCTGCACCTGCTCGGCACCATCGAGCCCCAGCGAATGCGACCAGCCATAGGGCTGCAGCACCCGCACCGGGAAGCCCGGCGCCTGCAGCGACGGGTACAGCGGATCGTGATGCACCACCGTGGTCGCGCCGCTGAGCAGGTTCTTCAGGCCGCCGATCAGCAGGCGCCGCTCGCGCGGGATCGCCTGGTTGGCCCGAAGCAGCGGGTCCTCGGCGCGGCGGGCGTCGATGTCGGCAATCCATTCGCCGACGTGGCTGTAGCGCGGCCGGTAGCGCAGCCGGGGCAGGGCGTTGAGCTGCAGGTGGTCGTGGGCATTGATCAGCCCCGGCAGCAGCCGGTCGCCTTGGAGGTCGATGACGGTCTCGCCCGGTTGCGGCGGCGCGCTCGCGTCAGCGATGCGATCGCCCACCACCCGCAGCTGCTCTGGCCCGGGCTCGCCGCCATTGATGAAGAGGAGGCTCATGCCAGCTCCCGCTTGCGCAGCCGCACGGCCAGCACCAGGGCGAGGCCCGGCCAGCGCTGCGCGATGGCCGGCTTGGCATCGAAGGCCAGGCCATGGCCTTCACCGGGCCGCACTTCGATCAGGCTTTCCATTTCGAAGCCTGCTGCCGTGGCGGCCTCGCGGTGCTGCAGCAACTCGTAGGCGCGGTGCTGCAGCACATGCAGGCGCTGCTCGGTATCGACGAAGCTGCGCGTCATGCCGGCGCGTGCGGCATCGGGATGGAAGTCCGAATAGAGCAGGTGGCCGCCCGGCTTGAGCACGGCGGCCACGCCCTCGAGCCAGCGCCCCAGGTCGGGTGCATGGCCGACGGCGAGCCCAGCCAGCACCAGATCGAACGAGGCCGTACGGAAAGGCAGGTACATCATGTCGGCGCGTACCCGCTGCAGGGCGGGGCTGGCATGGCCCAGCATGCCGGGCGAGAAATCGCAGGCGATCACCGAGCTCGCGCCGCGTTGTGCCAGCAGGCGGGAATAGCGGCCGGTGCCGCAGGCCAGGTCCAGCGCGCATTGGCCGGCCATCGGCGGCAGCAGTTCCAGCATGGCCGACTGCTCGGCCAGCATCAGGGCGTTGTGCGGCAGCGGCGGGTAGCTGTCGGCCCAGCGGTCGTAGGCCGCGCGGTTGGCCAGGGCTTGGTCGGTGCTCACAGCGCAGGCTCCAGTTGGCGCTGCAGCGCCGCCGGCTCGCGCCACATCGAGCAGACGCAGCGGCGGCATTCGGGCTGCTCGCCGCAACGAATCGATTCGCGCAACTGCCGCATCGCCGGGCTGTTGATGGACTGCGTCAGCGTTCCCGCCGGCGGCGGGCCCGGGATGAAGAAGCAGGGCCGCACGCCGCCGCCGGCCTCCAGCACCGCCGAGAACTCGGGCGCGTTGCAGCGCACCGGCGGAAAGTCGCCAAGGCCCAGCAATGCGCGGTAGTGGGCATGGATGCGGCGCAGCTTGGCAGGGCTTTCCGCGATGAAGCCGCTCTGGAAGTCGGGGGCCAGCGTGCGCTCCATCTCAGCGAGCAGCTGCTCGAACGCAGCGAGATCGTCGATGCCCAGCGCCAGGCTCTCGGGCCGCGCCGCATCGGCGATGCGACCGAAGGCCTCGGCATTGTTGAGGTCGGCAGCGAGGAAGGAGATGCCCGCAGCGCCGAGCTCATGCGCCAGCGCCACCAGGCGCGGCAGCTGGCGGAAATTGCGACCCTGCACGGTGCAACGCAGCGTGGCCGGCTTGCCGAGCCGCGCGGCCGCGCGCAGCCCGGCACAGACGGCGTCGAAGGCGTCGACGCCCCGGATGGTCGTGTAGGTGGCAGCATCGGCCCCGTCCATCGAGACGGTCAGCGTGTCGAACAGCGCGCAGACCTGCTCGGCATGCTTGGCCAGGGCGAGGCCGGCGGTCAGCAGCCACAGCTGCAGGCCCTGCGCCTTCAGCAGCGCGGCGATCTCGGCCCATTGCGGATGCAGCAGCGGCTCGCCGCCGGATACCAGCACGGCCTGCGTGCCGAGCTGCTTGAGCTCCGGCAGCAGCGCCTGCACCGATTCGAGGCTCAGCTGCGCGCGCCCGTGGCGCCAGTAGTCGCAGCTCACGCAGCGCGAGTTGCAGCGCTCGGTCAGGTAGAGCGTGACCAGGGGCAACTGCTGCAGGCCCGTCGCGAGACCTTTCGGTTCAGAAGTAGCCATGGAGCTCCAGGAAGCTCTGGCGCCGGTTGTCGAAGGCGTTCTGCGGAATGCCGTCGTAGCGCCGGTAGCCGGCCCGCAGCTGCACGAAGGGCAAGGGCGCGTATTCGTAGACCAGGCTGTGGCGCACCTTGCGGTCGTTGGCGACCCGGCGGTCGGGGTCCAGGGCCTCCAGCGTCAGCTTCAGGTTGTGGCCTTGCTGCACCAGCCAGTTGGCCTCGGCCAGGGCGGCCAGCATGCGCCGTCGCCCCTCGGGATAGCCGTCGTCGCTGACCAGGTCCACTTCGACGAGGTAGGTGACGGGCCCGTAGTTCGCGCCACCAAACGCGCCGATGGCGCGGCGCTTGCCGCCTGCGGCGCTGGTGTCGGCCAGGGCCAGGCCGACCCGGCCCCAGCTCTGCAGATGGATCAGCTGCGCACCCACCTGGTGGCCCTGGCCCGTGCCCTTGTTGCCGGGGCCGCGCGTGAAGCTGAGCTGGGCCGACCACTGATCGTGTTCCATGCCCAGCTCCACGCCCTTGTCGGGTGCGGTCATGTTGATGCCGCTGATCGATCGCACGAAGCTGCTGCTGTCCTGCAGCCGCCAGCCGAAGGGCAGGTAGAACTGGCCGGCCTTCAAGTACCAGGCCTGGCCAGAGGTCGCCAGGCGCAGATAGGCCTCCTGTCGCTGCGCCTTGCCAGGCGCCAGCCATTCGTCGATCACGAGGGCCGCATGTTCGTTCAGCAGCTTCAGCTCGCCATAGAGGCGGAACTGGTCGACGCCGCTCTCGGTCTGGCTGGCCTGGCCCGGCACACTGGCCTGCTTGCGGCTGGCGCGGTAGTCGCCGCCAAGGCGCAGGTAGTCGGTCAGCGCACCGTTCCAGCCCTCCATGCCGTCGGGCGTGTTGGCTGGCAGCGAGCGCTGCCCGAAGGCGACGCCCAGCGCATTGCGCAGGCCGCCACCGGTCGGGTTGACATGGCAGGCCACGCACTTGAGGCCGGATTGCACGGCCAGATAGGGCTCGGCGCGAACAGCCGTGAGGCCCAGCATCAGGCAAAGCGCCATCAGCGCCCGGAACAATGAGTCTGGCAGCTTGCTCATTGCGGTGCTCCGTTGCTGATCCATTGGCGAATCTTGGCGACCGTGTCGGCATCGAGGTAGGGGCCGCCCAGCGGCATGCGAGCACCGACGGCCGCATGGCCTTCGAGCTTCTGGATCAGGTAGCTCTGGTCCGGATTGCCGGCCGCGACGCGGCGCAGCGAGGGCACCTCGGCGCTGTTCACGCCGACCAGCATGCTGTAGCTGTTTGCGGCGTCCAGGCGCAGTCCCTGCGGTGCGGCGGCTCCGGCATGGCAGGCGGTGCAGACCGGCGTGAAGACATGAGCCTGGATGGAGGCATGGGTGGCGAGCAGCGGCCCGCTGGGGTTGGTGCCTTCACCGAGTGGGCGGCCGTTGCTGTCCAGCCCGTCGCCCGAGCCGCCGCCGCAGCTGGCCAGCATTGCGCCTGTCAGTGCAGCCAGGGGAAGAATCGAAAGTCGCATCTGCAGTCCTTCGCGCCCACGACGGCGCCGGACATGGATTCCGCCAGCGGGCGCGGCGGTTCAAAACGCAGATCAGAAAGCCAGGCTGGTGCTCAGGATCAGGCGGCGCGGCCGCGCCTCGAACGGGCCGGAGTAAGGGCCGCCGCGACTCAAGGTGATGTAGGCCAGTTGCACCTCAGCCTGACCGAGGCGCAGCGCCAGGCCGCTGCGGGTGTCGATGCGGGTCGGGCCATGGGGATTGCGGGTTTCGTCGCGCGTGCTGAGCACGCCGAGGCCTGCGAAGACGTCCAGCGTTGCCGCCAGGGGCCAGCGCGTCGTCAGCTCGGCATAAAGCGTGGAGGCGGCGCGGCCGTAGTAGTGCGGCGAGTAACTCAGCCGCAGTTGCCAGCGTTCGGACAAGAGACCCAGGTAGGCCTCCTGGTAGTCGTAGAAGTCCTTGGACGGATAGTGGCTGGCACTGAGGCCCGCTTCCCAGTCCAGCCCCTGGGCCAGCGGCATCACGCGGCCCAGGTAACCCAGCAGCAGCGGGCTGCTGCTGCGCGTGTAGAAGTCCACGTGGGTGGCCATGGCACCGGCATACCAGCCATCGCGGCCGTCGTAGGCCAGGCTGAGCTGGCCCTGGGGCTTGTCCGCACTGAGCGAGACGCCGCGATAGCGCAGGTCGGAATGCAGCGAGACGCTGCCGTTGACCTCGGCCTGGGCAGCCGGCGGCAACAGCAGTGCCGCCAGCAGAAGCAGCAGCGCCATCAACAGCGGAGCGGGTGAGCGGGAAGCGGGCATCACTCCGGCGTTTGTACCAAGGCCGCGCAGGCCGAAGCGCGGCCACCGCCGCGCTTGAGCAGGCTGGCGCAGGCATCGATGCGGCCGCTGGTGTCGGTCACCAGGGCGGCCCGGCCCAGCGGTTCGCGCGCGCCGGCACGCTCGCGCACCAGGGCGAGCAGGCCCGAGACATGGGCAGCAGAGAACGAGGAACCCGACACCAGCCCCCAGCCCGAAAGCTGGGTGCTGGGCACGTCGCGGCCGGGGGCCAGCACGGCCCCGCTGGGCAAGGGCGGCGCATCCGCCACGGCCAGCACGCCCTGATGCGTGGCCGGGAAACCGCGACTGCCGGGCGCCAGCGCCGCGACGACCAACTGGCCGCGTGCGGTGGCCTGGTCGATCAGCGCGGCGAGCAGGCGATCAGATGGGCCGGTCAGGCTCATGTTGATCACCTGCACCTCGCGCTGGATCGCGGCCATCAGTGCCTTGGCGAGGCTGAGGCTGGTGCAGAGCGTTTCGCTCTCACTGCGCTGGGCGCAGGCGCGCAGCCCCAGGAGCCGGGCTTGCGGCGCAATGCCGACCCCGCCCTGGGCCGTGTCGGCGCGCGCCGCGATGATGCCGGCCACGGCCGTGCCGTGGCTCTCGGCCGGCGTGGGCCGCGCATCGATCAGGTTCTCGTTGACGATCAACTGGCCGGCGAGGTCAGGGTGCTGCTCGGCGATGCCGCTGTCGATCACGGCGACCTTGACGCCACGGCCGGTGGCGAGCTGGTGCAGCTCGTTCAGATGCCATTGCCGTGCCGCCGGCTGCGCCGCGTATAGCGGTTTCTGCGGCGGCTGCGATGCGGGCGGCAGGGCCTGCGCGTGAAACACCTGCATCGCCTGCGACCAGGCCACGCGCGAATCCTGTGACAGCTGCTCGGCCAGTTGTCCTGTGGTGCGGGCGTCGCCCGCCGGCAGGCGCATCACGAAGCAGTCCACACCGATGGGCTGCATTGGCCAGTCGCTCAGCAGGACGAGGCCATGGGACTTGGCCAGTTCGGCGGCGAGGCGGCGGCGGGCGGGCGAGGCGGCGCCATCGCCATAGCGGCCGCCATAGCTGCCTTCGGGACGGAAATGCGGCTTGGGCAGCGGCAGCATGACCAGCAGCTGGCGCTCGGCGTCGTCCAGCGCGCTTTCGGGTTCGGCGGCTTTCGCCTGCAGCGGGCCGGCAAGGCTCAGGGTCAGCATCAGCAGGCCGAGCCAGTGCCCGAATTTCATCGCAGGCTCCCCGGGTCGAGCGTTTCAGCCAGCGTGACGCCGGGCTGTTGGCGCAGCCGCTGCAGCGCGGCCTGCTGGCCGGCGGCGGGCAGGCGCAGCACATAGGCGCCGCTGTCGGTCGGGCCACCGACGAGGGTGGCGCCGGCGGTCTGCAAGGCGGCGCGGATCTGCCGTTCGCTCGCGTCGGCCGAGAACATCACCAGGGCCTGGGCCTGGCTCGTGGGCACGGGCGCGGCGCTGGAGAGGGCACGGTAGGCAGGCGGCTCAAGCTGGGTCCAGACCAGCAGCATCAGCAGGCAGGCGATGGCGCCACCCTGCAGGCCGACCAGCCAGGCCAGCCAGCGCGGTTGACTCGCGCTTGCGGGCCTTGGCGCCGGCGCGCCGGCGCGAATGCGCTGCATCACCCGGGCCAGGCCGGCGTCCGCGCTGCCAAGGCCAGCGTCTGACAGTGGCGTGGTGGCCAGCAGCGCCTGCAGCGGCCGCTCGGCCTCCAGCTCGGCGCGGCAGTCGGGGCAGCTCGCCAGGTGGGCCTGCACCTCACCCATCTCGGCGTCGTCCAGCTGGCCCCGGGCATACCAGGGCAACTGGGCCAGCACGGCCGCGTGGGGGTCTCTATCGATGGGAACGACGGTACTCATGGCTGTCTCACTCAACGGCGGGTTCGTCCCACAGCTCGGCCAGCAGCGTGCGCAGCCGCCGGCGGGCGTAGAACATCCGGGTCTTGACGGTCTCGGGCGGGCAGGCCACGACCTGGGCGATCTCGGCGTGGCTCATGTCGTGGAAGTAGCAGAGCTCGATCACCGCCCGGTGGTCGGCCGACAGCTCTCCGAGCGCCGCCAGCAGGTGGCGCAGCTGCTGCGACTGGCCGAGCCGCAGCTCGGGGCCGGGCGCGGGGTCGGCCTGCTGGTCTTCCTCGGGGTCTTCCTGTGGCAGGTCGAGCCGGCTCAGGGCCTTCAGCGCCTTGCGGTAGGCGATGCCGAACACCCAGGTCGAAACCTTGCTGCTGCCGTCGAAGCTGGTGGCGCGCTGCCAGACCACCAGCATGGTGTCGTCCAGCACCTCGTCGACCAGGTCGGCATGGCGGGTCAGGTGCAGCACGAAGCGCTGCAGCCGCGGGTGGTAGAGGCGGTACAGCGCTTCGAAGTCACGGTGCTGCCCCTGCTGAACGCCGCGCAGCAGCGCCAGCTCCAGCGCCTCGCTGCCGGCCTTGCCGCGTACCGTGGTGGCGGGTGGCGTGGTCCCGCGTTTGAAGAGCTGCCAGTTCGGCATGGTGTCCCCGTTGATATCGCCGTGTATGCCGGCCACGGCGCAGAAGGTTCAAGCCCTAGGGTTGATACGGAGAAATTCTCTCCGTTTCTCTGCGGCGGTGCGATCAGCGCGCCGGACAACCAAGCGGCGCCCGATTGCTGCGATTGCCGATTGTGGTCGAGAGCCGGCTTCCCATAATGGACCGTCTTCTGACTTGCTTTTCCTCATGAAAGCCCTTGCCGTGCGCCGTACCTTCTCCACCCTGTTGATGGCTGGCCTGCTGGCAGCCTGCGCCAATCCGGTGCCGCCGGTCGCGCCGCTTGACTATGACCTGCTGATACGCGGCGGCCGCATCGTCGATGGCAGCGGCAATGCCTGGTACCGCGCCAATGTGGCAATCAAGGACGGCCGCATCGCCGCCATCGGGCCCCTGGCCGGCGCCCGGGCCAGCCGCGTGATCGACGCGCATGACCACATCGTCGCGCCCGGCTTCATCGACACCCATGCCCATATCGAGGGCAACCTGTTCGCCCGGCCCACGGCCGACAACTTCGTCCACGATGGCGTGACCACCCTGATCACCGGCAACTGCGGGGCCTCGGAGGAGCTGGGCATCCAGGCCTTCTTCGAGCGCATGGCCAACGATGGCGTATCGGTCAATGTGGCTTCGCTG
The DNA here is from genome assembly GCF_030014915.1 of Pelomonas sp. V22. GTDB lineage: Bacteria > Pseudomonadota > Gammaproteobacteria > Burkholderiales > Burkholderiaceae_C > JAUASW01. Next base: position 173,964 of record NZ_JAGIXS010000002.1, on the reverse strand, counting down.
GTCGGCCACAACACAGTGCGCAAGCAGGTGATGGGCCTGGCGCGGCGCGCGGCCACGCCCGAGGAGCAAAAGCGCATGGAGGCCCTCGTCGACCAGGCGATGAACGAGGGCGCCGTGGGACTCTCGACCGGCCTGATCTACCTGCCCGGCCTCTACAGCGACACGCCCGAGGTGGTGGGCCTGGCCCGCGCGGCGGCACGCCACCATGGCGTCTATGCCTCGCACATCCGGGACGAGGGCAGCAAGGTGGTCGAGGCCATCAATGAGGCGCTGGACATAGGCCGCCAGGCGGGCCTGCCGGTGCAGATCTCGCACTTCAAGGTCGGCGCGCCGGCCAACTGGGGCCGCTCGCGCGAGACCCTGGCCCTGGTGGAGAAGGCCCGGGCCGATGGCCTGGACGTGACCATCGACCAGTACCCCTACACCGCCAGCAGCACGCAGCTGAGCGTGGTGCTGCCCGACTGGGCGGTCGAGGGCGGGCAGGCGGCCATCAGCAAGCGCCTGGCCGACCCGGCCGACCGCGCCCGCATCGCGGCCGACATCCTGAAGAGCGCCCGGCGCAATCAGCGACCTGATTTCTCCTATGCCGTGGTGGCCCGCCACGCGCCCGAGCCCGCCTTGAATGGCCGCAACATCAGCCAGATCAATCTGCAGCGCGGCCGCCCGGCCACGATGGAGGCGGAGATTGAGACCCTGCTCGACATCGTGCAGGCCGGTGGCGCGCAGATGACCTTCCATGGCATGAGCGAAGAAGACGTGCGCCGCATCATGGCCTGGCCCTTCGCCATGGTCGGCGCCGATGGCGGCGTGCAGAGCGGCACCGGCATGCCGCACCCGCGCAGCTACGGCACGAACGCTCGCGTGCTCGGCAAGTACGTGCGCGAGGAGCAGGTGATGCGCCTGGAAGAAGCGGTGCGCCGCATGACCTCGCTAGCCGCCCAGCGCTTCCAGCTGCGGGACCGGGGCCTGCTGCGCCCCGGTTACGCCGCCGACATCGTCATCTTCGACGACAAGACCGTGCGCGACCGTGCGACCTTCGAGAACCCGCACCAGCTGTCGGAAGGCTTCGACGCGGTGGTGGTCAATGGCGTGGTGACGATGGAGGGCGGCCGGCACAGTGGCGCCAGGGCCGGCGTGGCGCTGCGCGGGCCGGCGTCACGATGAAGCTGCTGCTGCTGACAGCGGATGTCAGCAGCCCTTGACTAGCATGCAGGCTCGCTCACTCCTTCGATCGCGGCCATGGCAACGAAATCGGTTCAGTCCCTGCTCGAAGACATCCGCCTGCTCGGCGAAGGTCAGTACGAAATCGTCACTGCCGTTCGCGCCTTGGTCCGCAAGGAATTCCCCCAGGTAGCGGAGGAGGTCAAGTACGGCGGCATTCTGTTTGCTTCGGAGGTCCAGTTCTGCGGTGTCTTCGCCTACAAGGAGCATGTGTCCGTCGAGTTCGGCCGAGGCGCGAGCATCTGCGATGAGTTCGGCCATCTCGAAGGCGCGGGCAAAGGACGGAGGCACCTGAAGCTCAGGTCGCAGGCTGACATCAAGAGCAAGCATCTGGCGCAGTATTTGCCGCTGGCACTTGAGGCCAGCAGGGCTTCTGCTTGATGTCCATTGCAGCCTTCGGCGCCCTGTCTGTTCCATTGATTGAAGCTGTTGGCGTTTGCCGATGAACGGTGCGTTGCGGTGCCAGCACGGCCCGCTTGCGGCTGAACACTGGCGATGCCTGGAGCCCAGTGGCTTCGTCGGGCCTCGCCAATGTGGCCGGGCCGCTGGGGCGATGGTCTCGGTGACGGGGCTCGCCTGAGCGGTGCCTATCTGCGCAATCTCTGCTTCGACATGCCGGCCGGTACGCCGCTGCGCCAGCCGCGTTTGCTGAGCGAGGTGGAGCGGGCGCAACTCGGTGAGCAGGCGCCGGGCGCCGCTGACAGGTCATCAAGCCATCAAGCCGTCAAGTCGCGCAGCGCCGGCTCCAGGCGGGCAAAGCGGAACTTGAAACCCTGCTGTTGCAGCCGCTGCGGTAGCACGCATTGGCCGTCGAGCAGCAGCTGGGCCATTTCGCCTGCCGCCCAGCGCAGCGGTGCGGCTGGCAGATGCAGCCAGACCGGCCGGCGCAGCACCCGGCCCACGCAGCGGGCGAACTCGGCCTGGCTGATGGGTTCGGGTGCGACGGCGTTGTAGATGCCTTGCATGCTGGTTTCATGCAGGGACCGGGCGATGAGGCGCAGGACATCTTCGCGATGGATCCAGCTCATCACCTGGCGGCCATCTCCCAGGCGCCCGCCGAGGCCGAAGTGGTGCGGCAGCAGCAGGGGCGGCAGGGCGCCACCCGGCCCGAAGACCACGCCGAGCCGCAGCACCACGCTGCGCAGCCCCATCGCTTGCGCAGGCGCTGCCGAAGCCTCCCATTGCCTGCACAGGGCCGACATGAAGCCACCGCCGGCCGCGCTGGCTTCGTCCAGCCGCTCCCCGGGATCGCGCACGCCGTAGTAGCCGATGGCCGAGGCCTGGATCCAGGTGGTGGGCTTGACGCGGGTTCGCCCCAGCCATTGCACCAGCGCCTCGGTGACGCCGACACGGCTGGCCAGCAATTGGGCCTGGCGGCGCGGGCTCCAGCGGGGCCCCAAGACGGGCGCACCCGCGAGGTTGATCACGGCATCGAAGCGCTCCTCGGCATCCAGCTGCGACAAGGCCGTGATGCAGCGCACCCGCCCCTGGAACTGGTAGGCGGCGCGCAAGGGATCACGCACCAGCAGGGTGGGCGCGTGGCCGGCCTCCAGCAACTGCCCGACCAGGGCCTCGCCGATGAAGCCCGTGCCGCCGGTGACCAGCAGGCGCTGGTGCGGCAGACCGGCAAAGGGGTTGTCCACCGGCCTGCGGCGTGCCAGCCGCCGTGCGGCCAGGGCGTCGCGCAGGCCGGACAGGATCACGCCGGCGGCCAGCAGGTCGAGCAGCCACCCGCGCCAGCCAAGATCAGCAATAACCAGGGCCGTGGGCAGCGCCGCCCATTGCGCCAGCTGCAGCGCGTAGAGGCCGAACAGGGCGCCGCCGTTGATCGCCAGTACCGTGTGCAGCACGCGCTCTGACGCGGGCAGCTTGCGGCTGCCATCCTCGATGACGAAGTCCCACAGCGTCAGCAGCACCTCCACCAGCACCAGGCCGGCAATGACGCCGGTCCAGGCGCCGTGGAACTGGAAATTGGCGATGCCCGCGAACAGCAGGCCGTAGAGCAGGGCGCGAGCGGCATGGAGGGCGAGCTCCCGCCGGGCCCGTGGCTGGTGCGGCAGGTCCTGGTGCAGTTCGTGGTGGTAGAGCGTGTCCAAGGCGCCCATCAGACCTTGGGCGATCAGCAGCGCGATGGCCCAGTCCAGGGCCGGCAGGGTGTTCATCATGAGGGACGGTCCTTGTTCCAGAGCCAGAGCAACGGCGGCAGCAGCGCCAGCAGCACGGCGCCATCGAGCCAGAGGTGCGGCCAGGCCTTGGCCTGCAGCGAGATCAGCATGTCCTGTGGCGCCCACAGCAGCAGGCCAGCGATCAGCCAGCCCCAGGCAGCGCGCAGCCGGTGGCGATGGCCCAGGTGTACGAGGGCCAGCATCCACACGGCCAGGTTCTGCACCGTGGCGCCGAACAAGGCGATCCACCAGAGCTGCTGTGGCCGCGCCGGCGGCGGCGCGCTGCCCGACCAGAACTGCTGCTCGATGCTGCGGTGGTAGCCGTCGAACAGCGCCGCATCGGCGATCCAGGGCAGGGCCAGCCCTGCAAGCAGGTGGGCCATCGCTGCCAGGTACAGGTATCCAACCAGGTACTGGCGCGTGTGATTTCTTGACTCCATGATGCCTTTCGAGCCTGCAACAGCTGCCTTCAACGCTTCAGGAAAGGATTGCCGATGCTGCATTGATCGCCGTTGCAGGTCTGCGTAGCGCCATAGCCCAGCCAGCGCGAGAGCAGACGAAGAACAGCAGCAGAGCGGGGGCGGCGCTCATCGCTTGGCCGCTTTCTTGTCCGGGCCCAGGAACTGGGCGATGCTGCCGCCCGCCTTGAGCAAGCGCTTCAGCGTGGGCGTGGGCAGCTGCTTGAAGTCGTCATAGGCCCGCATGAAGATCTCCATGAACTCCAGCATGCCCTCCATCTTCTGGCGGGTGGAGGCGTCCAAGGCGCCGTCCTGGGCCGACTCGGCCGCGCATTCGCGCAGCACCTGCAGCGTGGGATCGAGCTCGCGCTTCTTGCGCTCGTCCATCACGACCCGGAAGATCTCCCAGATGTCCTGGTGGGCAACGAAGTGGTCGCGCCGGTCGGCCGGCAGGTGGACCACCCGCAGCAGCCCCCAGGCCTGCAGTTCCTTCAGGCTGTTGCTGACGTTGGAGCGGGCCACTTCCAGCGTGTCGGCGATCTCTTCGGCATTCACGGGAGAGGGGCTGCAGAAGACCAGCGCGTGGATCTGTGCCACCGTGCGGTTGACGCCCCACCGGCTGCCCATCTCTCCCCAGTGGAGTACGAACTTCTGCGTCGTGGGGCTCAGGGGGCTCAGCGGCATGATCTCTCTTATTTCTGTCGTTGCAGAAATTAGAGAACTAAACGGACGGCCCGTCAAGAACCCTTTACAGGCCGCCGGCTGCGGTCAGTGCCGGCCTTTCGGGTTCAGCTCAGGCTCAGCTCAGCGCCAGCTCAGGTCCGTGCGGCTCAGCGGCAACTGCCGCACGCGCTTGCCGGTGGCGGCAAAGATGGCATTGCAGACGGCCGGCGCCAGCGGCGGGAAGGCCGGTTCGCCCAGGCCCGTCACCGGCTGATCGCTGCGCAGGAAATGCACCTCGATCTTCGGCGGCGTGTCGGCAATGCGCAGCAGCGGGTAGTCGCCGAAATTGCTCTGCACGATGCGGCCGCGCTGGATGTCCAGCTCGGGGTGCATCAGGGTGCCGAGGCCGTCGATCACCGAGCCCTCGACCTGGTTTTCGGCGCCGCTCAGGTTGACGATCTGCGAGCCGATGTCGGAGACCACGACCACGCGGTCTACCTTCAACTGGCCGCTCTTCGTGACCGTCACCTCGGCCACCTCGGCGATGTAGCCGCGATGGCTGAAGTGGAAGGCAATGCCCGCACCTTGGCCGCGCGGGAACTTCTTCTGGCCCCAGCCGGCCTTGGCCGCCACTTCCTTCAGCACGGCGCGCATGCGGCCCACGTTGTAGGGCGTGCCGCGCTCGCCGGTGCCGGGCACGAGGTCGCGTTCGCCGAGCAGCTCGAGGCGGAACGCGAGCGGGTCGCGGCCGGCTGCATGGGCCAGCTCATCGATGAAGCTGTGGAACACCCAGGCGAACACATTGCTGCCCGGCGCGCGCCAGGGGCCCATCGGGATCGTGCATTCCAGCGGCGTCTGCTCGATCAGGCAGTTCGCCAGCCAGCGGCCGGGGAACTCGTCGCCCGAGAGGTTGGCACCGCTGCCCGGTTGTAGCACCGACTTGCCGTCGCGCATCACGCGGTTGGCAAAGGTGACGAAGTGGTTGTGCCATGCCGTCAGCTTGCCCTGCGCATCGACACCGCCGCGCAGGAAGTGGAAGCCACCGGCGCGGAAATGGTCGTGGCGCAAATCGTCTTCACGCGTCCAGGTCAGCTTGACCGGTGCATTGACACGCTGGGCGATGGCGGCGGCCTCGACGATGAAGTCCGAGCTCAGGCGCCGGCCGAAACCACCACCGCTGCGGGTAATGTGCAGCAGGATCTTTTCCTTGGGTATGCCGAGCGTGGCTGCCACCAGGTTCTGGCCCGAGGCCGGGTTCTGTGTCGGCGCCCACAGCTCCAGGGCGCCGCCTTTCCCATCCTTGAACCAGGCCGTGCAGTTCTGCGGTTCCATGCTGGCATGCGAGATGAAGGGGTAGCTGTAGGCGGCCTCCACCGTCTTGGCGGACGCGGCCAGCGCCGCCGCTACATCGCCGTCCTTGCGCTGCACCTGGGCGCCGGGCTGCTTGGCCAAGGCCTCGGCCTGGCGCGTGAAGCCGTCCCAGCTCTCATCCGCGGCCTTGCCTTCGTCCCACTGCACCTTCAGCTGCTTGCGTGCGCTGAAGGCCGCCCAGGTCGATTCGGCCACGATGGCCACGCCGGGCATCAAGCCATTCAGGTTGGCGGTGCCTTCGATGACGAACGCATCCTTCACACCGGGCAGGGCCTTGATCGCCGCCAGGTTGGCGCTGAGCACCTTGCCGCCGAAAGCCGGGCATTTCTCGTAGACGGCGTACAGCATGCCGGGCAGCTTGATGTCGATGCCGAACAGCGGCTTGCCGGTGACGACGGCCGCGTTGTCCACGCCGCCTATGCGCTGGCCGAGCAGCCTGTAGTCCTTGGGCGATTTCAGCTTGACGCTGGCGGCGTCCGGTACGGGCAGGGTGGCTGCCTTGGTGGCCAGTTGTCCATAGCTGAGCTTGCGGCCGGTCTTGGCATGGGTGACCACGGAGTTCTCGGCCAGGCATTCCTCCACCGGCACGCCCCAGGTCTGCGCAGCGGCCTGGGTCAGCAGCAGGCGTGCCGTGGCGCCGAGGCGCAGGAAGTCCTGGTAGTTGGTCGGCGTGGACGTGGAGCCGCCGGCGCTCTGGCTGCCGTAGATCGGGTCCAGGTCGCCTTGCACGATGACCACATCGCGCCAGTCCACGCTCAGCTCCTCGGCCAGCACCATGGGCAGCGAGGTCTTGATGCCCTGGCCGATCTCGGGCTGCTTGGAGACGAGGGTGACCACGCCCTTGTCGGAGATCGTGATGAAGGCATTTGGCTTGAAGGCCGTGCCGGCTGCGGGCGCGGCCACGGCAGCCGCCACGCCGGGCGAGAAATACAGGCCGAGGATCAGGCCACCGCTGCCGGCGGCGGTGTTGCGCAGGAAGGCGCGGCGGCTGGTGTTGGCTGCGGTGCTCATGCGCCCACCTTCTTGCTGGTCTTGGCGGCTGGCTTGGCCGGCGCTGCGGCGATTTCCGCCGCGCGATGAATGCCGGCCCTTATCCGCGTGTAGGTCGCACAGCGGCAGAGATTGCCCGACATGGCGCCATCGATCTCGGCGTCGGTCGGCTTCGGGTTCTCCTTGAGCAAGGCTGCGGCGCTCATCAGCTGACCGGCCTGGCAGTAGCCGCATTGCGGCACGTCGAGCTCCAGCCAGGCCTGCTGCAGCGGATGAGCACCCTTGGGGTCCAGGCCCTCGATGGTCGTGACCTGCTTGCGACCCACGGTGGAGACCGGCGTCATGCAGGAGCGCGTGGGTACGCCGTTCAGGTGCACGGTGCAGGCGCCGCAGGCGCCGATGCCGCAGCCGTACTTGCTGCCGGTGAGTTCCAGGGAGTCGCGCAGCACCCAGAGCAGCGGCGTTTCGCCGGCCACGTCGACCTCGCGCTGGGCGCCATTGATGTTCAGGCTGTAGATGGGCATGGGCTCAGACCTCGCGGCAAAAACTGCAATGGCGCGGAGCTTAGCGCCTGATGCCCGCCTTGCCCTGTGCCATGGGCTTATGCTGTCGCGCCTTTTCTCCGAGCTGATCGCTGATCGCCCCCATGCATGCTCTTCTGAACGCCATCGCCACGATGGACCTGCCCGCCACCGAGGCCGAACGCCTGTTCCATGGCCGGGGCGGCCGCTATCCGGGCTGCGAGCAATGGACGCTGGACTGGCTGGCGCCGGTCTGGCTCTTGACCAGCTTCCAGCAGGTGACCGACGAAGAGCTCGCCACCGCGCAGACGGCCCTGACTGAACGTTGGGCACAGCTGGCGCCCGGCCAGGCCCTGAACCTCGTGTTCCAGAGCCGCAACGAAGGCCGGGCCGAAACCCGCTTGCTGGCCGGCAGCGTGCCCGAGCCCCATGTGGTGAGCGAGGAGGGCGCGCGCTACCGCCTCCATGTGCTGCGCGGTCAGAACCATGGCCTCTTTCTCGACATGGCGGCTGGGCGGCGCTGGGTGCGTGAGCATGTAGCCGCGCGATCCCGGGTCAAGGTGCTGAACCTGTTTGCCTACACCTGCGCGTTCTCGGTCGTGGCCTTGCAGGCCGGCGCACGCCAGGTGCTCAACCTCGACATGAGCCAGGGCGCGCTGACGATTGGCCAGCAGAACCACCAGCTCAATGGCATCACGACCGGCGCCAGCTTCCTGGCCCACGACATCTTCAGCACCTGGGGCAAGATCACGCGCGGCGGGCCCTACGAGCTGATCGTCGTCGACCCACCGAGCTACCAGAAGGGCAGCTTCGTGGCGACCAAGGACTACGCCCGCCTGATGCGCCGCCTGCCCGATCTGCTGGTGCCGGGCGGCCATGCGCTCCTGTGCCTCAACGCGCCGGAACTGGGCCTCGCCTTCCTGCAAGACCAGATGCGAGAGCTGGCACCGGAGCTGACGTTTGTCGAGCGCGTGGCCAATCCTCCGGCCTTTGCCGATGTGTCGGACGAGCGCTCGCTGAAGGTGCTGGTCTATCGCGCACCGGACCTGTTGCCAAACGCATCGCGGTAGCCACGCGGCGACAAGCCCAGCTGGGCCTGGAAGTGATGGCGCAGCGCCTGCACGCTGCCAAAGCCGACCGCGTCGGCCACCTGTTCGACCGAGGCCTGGCTGGCTTCCAGCAGGCGCTTGGCTTCTTCCACCCGCTCGCCGGTCAGCCATTGGCCGGGTGGCTGGCCGGTCGCCTCGGTGAAGCGGCGCAGAAAACTGCGCGGGCTCATCGCCGCCGCGCCGGCCATGCGGGGCACGGTCCAGGGTGCACGCAGGTCGGCCCGCACCTGTTCAAGCAACTCAGCGAGCCGGCTGCCGCCGTCAGCCGGCACCGGCCGCTCGATGAACTGGGCCTGGCCGCCGCTGCGGTGCGCCGGCATGACCAGGCGGCGCGCCACGCTGTTGGCGGCCTCGGTGCCGAAGTCGCTGCGCACGATGTGCAGCATCAGGTCGATGCCGGCGGCGCTGCCGGCCGAGGTCAGCACGCGGTCTTCCTCGACGTAGAGCACGCTGTCGTCCACCTCGATGCCGGGGTGAGTCTCGCGCAAGGTCTTGGCATAGCGCCAATGCGTGGCGGCACGGCGGCCATCGAGCAGGCCGGTTGCAGCCAGCACGAAGGCGCCCGAGCAGATCGAGGCCAGTCGGGCACCGCGTTTCCAGGCTTTCTTCAGGCGGCGCGTCAGTTCGTCCGGCACGGGCACCTGGGCGCCTTTCCAGCCGGCCATGACGATCAGGTCGGCCTGGTCCAGGAGCTCGATGCCGCCGTCCGTCGACACGGTGAGACCCCCGTGAGCGCGCAAGGGCCCAGGCTCAACGGCAGCGCTGGCGAAGCGGTACCAGCCCGACCCCATCTCCGGCCGTGCAAGCCCGAAGACCTCGGCCACGATGGCGAACTCGAAGGTGCAGAGACCGTCGTAGATGGGCGCGACGACCAGGGGGCCCTGGGCGCCCCGGACCGCTGTCTTGGCCTTGGTTTTCATGCTTGGCGAGATCTTGTTGATAAATGGCTTTTGCGCCAATTGTGATCCAGCGAGGCCCTGGCCACCATGGAGGCCTTCCTTCACCCAACCCGGAGCTTGATCCCATGCCCACCGAAGTGACCGCGATTCCCGCCGCCCCGTCCCATCTCGCCGAAGCGCATTTCGCCGCCGAGTTCACGTTTGAAACCGACTGCTGGGATGTGCATGACGCTGTCCAGCGCGGCATGGATTTCGTGCTGCTGGATGTGCGCTCGGCCGCCGCCTACGCAGCCGGCCATGTGCCCGGCGCCATCCACCTGCCGCATGGCAAGATCGTGGCCAGCAAGATGGCGGCCTGGCCCGAAGACACGCTCTTCGTCACCTACTGCGCCGGCCCGCATTGCAATGGCGCCGCGCGCGGCGCCTTGCGCCTGGCCCGCCTCGGCCGCCCGGTCAAGGTGATGCCGGGCGGCATAACCGGCTGGATCGACGAGGGTTTCGAGCTGGAAACCGTGGCCGCCGTCGCCTGAACAAACCCGTCGCATTTCTGAAAGGAAAGCCCTTGCGATTTGACGTCACCCTCGTCACCCACCAGGGGCTGCCTCAGGGCTCCGAAGACGATCTTCTGCTGGCCGAGGCCCTGCGTGCGCAGGGCTGCGCGGTTCGCTGCGCGGTCTGGAACGACGCCGCCGTGGACTGGAGCGCCAGCCGCCTCACGCTGATCCGCTCGACCTGGGACTACCACCTGATGCCCGCAGCCTGGCTCGCCTGGCTCGATCAGGCGGCCGTGCAGACCCGCCTTGTCAACCCGGTGACGCTGATGCGCTGGAACACCGACAAGCGCTACCTCGGTGAGTTGGCGGCACGCGGCGTGCGCTGCCTGCCCACGGTGTTCGTCGAAGCGCAAGAGCGGCCGGCGCTGCAAGCCATCGCGGCACAGCAGGGCTGGCAAGAACTGGTACTCAAGCCCGCCGTCGGTGCCGGCGCGAGCGGTGCGCGGCGCCTGCGGCTCGATCAGCTGGCCGAGGCCGGCGAACAGCACCTCAGCCGCTTGCTGAGTGAGGGCGCGGCGCTGGTCCAGCCCTATATGGCCGTGGTCGAGGAGGCCGAGGAGCGCTGCCTGGTCTACATCGCTGGGCAGTACAGCCATGCCTTTGCGAAGCCCTCGTTCTCCGGTGGCGCGGCCGTCTATGCGGCGGTCCGCCTGCATGAGGCCAGCGAGCTGGAGCAGGCGGTGGCGCAGCAGGTGTTGGCGGCCGCGCCCTCGGTGCCGCTCTATGCGCGGGTGGACCTGATCCCCGATGAGCAAGGCCCGCTCCTGATGGAGCTTGAGCTGATCGAGCCCGACATGGTCCTGCGCTTGAAGCCGGCGGCCGCCGAGCGGCTGGCAGAGGCCTGCCTCGGCCTGCTGGACTGAGGCAGGCGCCGCTCAGGCGGCCCGTTTCAGGGCGCCGCGCAGCGTGTCGATGATGCGGTCGATGTGCTCGCGCTCGATGATCAGCGGTGGCGACAGCGCAATGGTGTCGCCGGTCGTGCGTATCAGCAGGCCCTTGTCCCAGCAGTCGAGGAACACATTGAAAGCCCGCTTGGCCGGCTCGCCGGGCAAGGGCGCCAGCTCCACGCCGCCCACCAGGCCGATGTTGCGAACGTCGATCACGTTCGGCTCGCCCTTGAGCGAATGCAGGCATTCCGCGAAGTAGGCTTGCATCTCGGCGGCGCGGGTCAGGAGGCCTTCCTCGGCATAGGTGTCCAGCGTGCCGAGGGCAGCGGCGCAGGCCAGCGGATGGGCCGAGTAGGTGTAGCCGTGGAAGAACTCGATCAGGTGCTCGGGGCCGTTCATGAAGGCGTCGTAGATCGTCTGCGTCGCGAACACCGCGCCCATGGGCACGCAGCCATTGGTGAGGCCCTTGGCCACCGTCATCAGGTCGGGCGTGACGCCGAAGGTCTGGGCCGCGAACGGGTTGCCGGTGCGGCCGAAACCGGTGATCACCTCATCGAAGATCAAGAGGATGCCGTGCTTGTCGCAGATCTGGCGCAGGCGCTGCAGGTAGCCCTGCGGCGGGATCAGCACGCCGGTGGAACCGGCCACCGGCTCGACGATCACGGCGGCGATGGTCGAGGCATCGTGCAAGGCGATCAGCTTATCGAGGTCGTCGGCGAACTCGGCGCCATGCGCCGGCTGGCCCACGCTGAAGGCATTGCGGGCCGGGTCGTGCGTGTGGCGGATGTGGTCCACGCCGCCCAGCATGGTGCCGAACATCTTGCGGTTGGCCACCATGCCACCTACCGAGATGCCGCCGAAGTTGACGCCGTGGTAGCCGCGCTCGCGGCCGATCAAGCGGGTGCGCGCGCCCTCGCCACGCACGCGGTGGTAGGCGATGGCCATCTTCAGCGCGGTGTCGACCGACTCCGAACCCGAGTTTGTGTAGAAGACCTTGTTGAGCCCGTCTGGCGTCAGCTGCACCAGGCGCTCGGCCAGCTCGAAGGCCTTGGGATGGCCCATCTGGAAGGGCGGTGCGAAGTCCAGCTCGGCGGCCTGGTCCTGGATCGCCTTGACGATCTTGGGCCGGTTGTGGCCGGCGTTCACGCACCACAGGCCGGCGATGCCGTCGAGGATCTGGCGGCCCTTGTCATCCGTGAAGTACATGCCGTCGGCGCGGGTCAGCAGGCGTGGCGCCTTCTTGAACTGGCGGTTGGCGGTGAAGGGCATCCAGTAGGCGTCGAGGTCCTTGGCCATAGCGATATCTCCAGCTTGTTCGGTGATGCCGCAGTCTAGGCAGATCCCGGCGCAATGTGCAGGCGCGTCGGCGTGGGTGATACCCCTGTTTGCACAACTTTCTGCGATGGCATGATGGGTCATTCGCAGGAAATTCCAACAATGAACTCAGAAGTGAAACTGGATGCGATCGACCGGGCCATCCTGCGGGAGCTGCAGCAAGACGGCCGGCTTTCGAATGTGGACCTGGCCCAACGTGTGCATTTGAGCCCGTCGGCCTGCCTCAGGCGGGTCAAGCAGCTGGAAGACAGCGGCGTGATCGACCGCTATGTGGCCCTGGTCAACGCCAAGGCCGTGGGCAAGCAGGGCACGAGCTACACCATCATCAACCTGGAGCGGGTCAGTCCGGCGGCGCTGTCGGCCTTTGAACAGGCGGTGCGCGACAGCCCGGACATCCTGGACTGCTTCTACGTGGCCGGCAGCAACGACTACCTGATCCGCTTTGCCTACCGGGACTCGGAAGACCTGGAGCGCATGCACAGCCAGGTGCTGATGCATCTGCCAGAGGTGGCGCGCTCCAACTCCATGCTGGTGCTGCGGACGATCAAGAAGACGACCGCGCTGGAGCTCTGAGTCTTCTGCCTGATCAGGTCTGATCAGGCCTGCTGCAGCAGGGCCAGCAAAGCCGTGAGGCCGAAGGCGGCGATCAGCAGCGGCATGCCGTAGGACTCGGTCCAGTTGCCGAAGGGGCGGTCTGCTTTTTCGGCGGTGAAAAGGTACTGCTGCGATTGCGTGAGGAAGAGGGGCAGGGTGCTCATGACTTCGATTCGCTTCAACTTGGGGCCACCCGGCGGGTGGCTTGGGACGAAGTCTCGTTGAAGTCCGTGTAAACCCTATGACAAGGGCGCAAGGTCCCGCAAAAGACACTACACCGGGTGGTCCAAGTTTGAAGCGGTCCTCAGCCGGCCGATCTTGAACAGTGGCAGCAACTGGATCAGCAGCAGGCTGCCGAGGATCAGCGCGCAGCCGGCAAAGCCGGCCGTGTTCAGCCGGTCGCCCATCAGCAGGTAGCCGAAGACGGCGGCGAACAGCGTCTCGCTGGACAGGATGATGGCGGCATCCGCCGCATGCGCGTAGCGCTGGGCCACCACCTGGGCCGTGAAGGCAACGCCCACCGAGAGGATGCCGGTATAGGCGATAGGGCCGGCTGCTGCCATCAAGCCCTTGAGGCTCACGGGCTCCATGAAGAGGCTCCAGATCAGCGCCAGGCTGCCGCAGACCAGGAACTGGCCGCAGGCGACCAGGAAGGGCGCGGCCAGTCGGTCGGCCACGCGGCCGATGAACAGCACGTGCACGGCCCAGGGCACGGCTGAGGCAATCACCCAGAGATCGCCGGTCCCGATCTTGAGCTCGTGGGCACCCGACAGCAGGAAGGCGCCGACCAGGCAGGCCAGGGCTCCCGGCCAGACCGACCAATGCGGCAGATGGCGCAGCCACAGCCAGGACAGCACCGGCACCAGGGGCACGTAGAGCGCGGTGAGGAAGCCGGCATTGGTGACCGAGGTCGAGATGATGCCGATCTGCTGCAGGGCCGCGCCCATCAGCATCAGGAGGCCTAGGCCACCGATGTGCCGGGCATCGGCCACCTTCGGTGCCCGGTCCTCACGCGCCAGCTGCTTCCATTCACGCCAGGCCAGCGGCGCCACCACGGCGGCACCGATCAGGAAGCGCACGCCGGTGAACAGCATCGGCCCCACGTCCGCCATGCCCTGGGCCTGGGCCACGAAGGCCGAGCCCCAGATCAGGGCGATGACGATGAGCAGCAGATTGGCTTGGACGCGGGACACAGGGCGAGCGCAGCAATAAAAAAGAGGACGGGATTATCGGTCCCGTCCTCAAGCACAGGCTTGCGCCTGCTTCGGGAGGAAAGCTCTGCTGGTTCGTCTTACTCGTCGCGGCCGCCGAAGATGCCCAGGAGGGACAGCAGCGACTGGAACACGTTGTAGAGGCTCAGGTAGACGCCCAGCGTGGCGGTGATGTAGTTGGTTTCTTCGCCGTCCTGCACGCGCTTCAGGTCGTACAGGATGAAGGCCGAGAAGATGCCGATGGCCAGCACCGACAACGTCAGCATCAGCGCACTGCTCTGCAGGAACACATTGGCAATGCCGGCCACGAACAGCATGATCATGCCGATGAACAAGGCCTTGCCCATGCCCGAGAGGTCGCGCTTGATCACACTGGACAGCGCGGCCATGCCCAGGAAGATCAGGCCGGTGCCGGTGAAGGCCGTCATGATCAGGCCGGCACCGTTAGCGAGGCCCAGCACCGCACCGATCAGGCGCGACAGCATCAGGCCCATGAAGAAGGTGAAGGCCAGCAGCAGCGGCACGCCCGCGGCCGAGTTCTTGTTCTTCTCGATCAGGAACATGAAGCCGAAGGCGCCGACCATGAAGACGATCAGGCCCGTGAAGCCGGTCAGCGAGCGCGTCAACCCGGTGCTCACGCCCAGCCAGGCGCCCAGCACCGTGGGCACCATGGACAGCGCCAGCAACCAGTAGGTGTTGCGCAGCACGCGGTTGCGCTGCGCGGCGACGCTGGCCGAGCCAGCCGGGAAGGTTTGGACGTTCGGGTTCATATCAACAAGCTCCTTGCTTTGAAGATGAAGGGAAGAGGGGACTCAAGCCTTGGCGCGGCGCTTGGCGCGGGCGCGGATGTTCAGGGCTTCAACGGCCAGCGAGAAACACATGGCCGCATAGATGTAGCCCTTGGGCACGTGCTGGTCGAAGGCTTCGGCCGTCAGCGCCATGCCCACCATCACGAGGAAGGCCAGGGCCAGCACCTTGACGGAAGGATGGCGGTCGACGAACTCGCCGATCGGCTTGGCGGCCACCAGCATCATCAGCACCGACACCACCACGGCCGCCACCATCACCCAGATCTGGTCGACCATGCCCACGGCGGTGATCACGGAATCGAGCGAGAACACGATGTCGATGATGGCGATCTGGCCAATGATCATCCAGAACAGCTTCTTGCCAGCCGCCTTCATGGCCGCAGGGTCGGCGGCCGGTGGGCCGTCCTGCTCGCGCGCCTCCACCTCCACGAAGATCTCATGCGAGGCCTTGTAGAGCAGGAAGACGCCGCCCAGCAGCAGCACCAGGTCGCGCCCGCTGATGCCTTGTCCGAAGATGGTGAACAGGTCTTCGGTCAGGCCCATCACCCAGCTCAGCGAGAACAGCAGGGCGAGGCGCGAGGCCATGGCAAAGCCAAGTCCCAGGCGACGGGCCTTGTCGCGTTGTTCCGCCGGCAGGCGGCCGACCAGGATGGAGATGAAGATGATGTTGTCGATGCCCAGGACGATTTCCAGGGCAGTCAGCATCGCGAAGGCGATCCAGAGATTGGGGTCGAGCAGGAATTCCATGATGGCGGTGTGTCAGCGGCGCTTGCGCGTGCGCAGGCCTAGGCCGACAAGGGCTGTGGAGGGTGATGCGAGGATAGGCCGGGTCGCTGCGCGACGGGGCCTCGGCGCCTGGAATCAGGCCGCTCGTGGTGGCCGCTGTGGGCCTTCGAGATACGGTGCAGCCGGCAGGCGGCTGTTGGCGCCTTGCGGCAGGCCGGCCGTGCTGGCTTGCGGTGCGCCGGCAAGCGGTGCCAGCGTGGCCTCGGGGGCCTCGGGGGCCTCGAGCCCGGCTTCGCTGCCGGTCAGCTCATCGTTGCTGTCGTCGTCCAGGGCGATCTCCAACGTGACGCTGGTGCCCGGCTCCGGTGCCGCCACGGCTGCGCCCATGCCCAGGAAGAGCAGGCTCAGCATCAGGATGGCGACGAGGCGTTGAATCACGGAGCGCATTTTAGCGGGACGCGGGCCGCTCTGCTGGCGTCAAGAAAGTTCGGCCTGCAGATAGGCCAATTCTTCTTCGCTGAAACCGGCCGCCCCGCGCGCGCTCAGGTTGAACGGCGGCCGCAGGCGCGGTGCCTGGTACTGGGCTACGAGGCCGGGGTAGATCGCCACCGGATCGAGGCCGCGTTCGCGGCACAGCTGGCGGTACCAGCGATTGCCGATCTCCACATGGCCGATCTCGTCGCGCAGGATGATGTCGAGGATCTCGACCGAGCGCGTGTCGCCGGCACGGGCCAGCTTGGCCTGCAGCGGCGGCGTGGCATCCAGGCCGCGGGCCTCCAGCGTGCGCGGTACGAGCGCCATGCGGGCCAGCACGTCGCCGGCCGTGCGCTCGGCCATGCTCCAGAGGCCGTCGTGGGCGTCGAAGTCGCCGTAGTCGAAGCCCAGCGTCTGCAGGTGCTCGCGCAGCAGCGTGAAGTGCAGAGCCTCTTCGGCCGCCACCTGCAGCCAGTCGCGGTAGTAGGCGGCCGGCATGCCCGCAAAGCGCCAGCAGGCGTCCAGCGCCAGGTTGATCGCGTTGAACTCAATATGGGCGATGGCATGCAACAGGGCGGCACGCCCATCGGTGGTGAAGGGTGAACGCTTGGGCACCTGCAGGGTGGGCACCAGTTGCGGCCGGGTGGGACGACCCGGCAGGCCAGCCGGTGCGCTCAGTTGCGCTGCGGTGTCGAGGGCGCTGCCGGTCTGCAATTCCGCAAACAGCTGCCTCGCCGCCTCGGCCTTGGTGGCGGGATCGACGATGCACAAGACCTCAAGGGCGCGGGCGCGGGCTTCCATCCGTAAAATTATCGCTTTGCGCGGCCCGCTGGGTCCGCTCGTCCAGGAGTAGAAGCAATGGCCGTTTATCAGCTGGGCGAGTGGCAGCCCGATGTTGCCGAGTCGGCCTGGGTGGCCGAGAGCGCCCAGGTGATTGGCCGTGTCACGCTCGAAGAGGAGGTGAGCATCTGGTTCAACGCCGTGCTGCGCGGCGACTCCGAGCATCTGCACATCGGCCGGGGCTCCAACATCCAGGACGGCTCGGTGCTGCATGCCGACCACGGCTTTCCGCTGGTGCTGGGCGAGGGCGTGACGGTTGGCCACCAGGTCATGCTGCACGGCTGCACCGTCGGAGATCATTCCTTGATCGGCATCGGCGCCGTGGTCTTGAACGGCGCGCGCATCGGCAAGCACTGCCTGGTGGGTGCCGGTTCGCTGGTCACCGAAGGCAAGGAATTCCCCGAGGGCTCGTTGATCATGGGCAGCCCGGCAAAGGCCGTGCGCCAACTGACGCCCGAACAGATCGCCGGCCTCAAGGCCAGCGCCGCCCACTACATCGCGAATGGCCGCCGCTATGCGGCCGACTTGAAGAAGATTGCTTGATGTCTGAACTCCACAAATTCCTGTTCGAAGGCCTGCCGGTGCGCGGCCTGCTGGTACGCCTGACCGATGGCTGGCGCGAGGTGCTGAAGCGCCGCGAATCCAGCGGCGCCTTTCCTCCCGAGGTGCGTGAACTTTTGGGCGAGATGGCGGCGGCCAGCGTGCTGATGCAGGCCAACATCAAGTTCAACGGCTCCCTGGTGATGCAGGTGATGGGCGATGGCCCCTTGAAGCTGATCGTGGCCGAGGTGCGCCCCGATCTCACCTTCCGCGCCACCGCCAAGGTGGTGGGCGAGGTGCCGGCCGGGGCGGGCTTGCAGCAGTTGCTCAATGTCCACGGCCAGGGCCGCTGTGCGATCACGCTCGATCCGCTGAACAAGCTGCCGGGCCAGCAGCCCTACCAGGGCGTGGTCTCGCTGCATGGCCAGGACAATGAGCCACTGCAGACGCTGGCCGACGTGCTGGGCAACTACATGCTGCAGTCGGAGCAGCTCGACACCAAGCTGGTGCTGGCCGCCAACGACGAGATCGCCACCGGCCTCCTGATCCAGCACCTGCCGGTCGAGGGCGAGGCCAATCTGCAAGGCAAGGGCAAGGCGAGTGCCGAAGACATCGCCGATGCCTTCAATCGCATGTCCACCTTGGCTGCGTCAATCACGCGCGAAGAGTTGCTGACGCTGGATGCCGACACGCTGCTGCGCCGGCTCTACTGGCAGGAGGGCCTGCAGCGCTTCGAGCCGACGGCGCCTCGCTTTGCCTGCAGCTGCTCGCGCCCGCGCGTGGGGCAGATGC
Organism: Pelomonas sp. V22; assembly: GCF_030014915.1. GTDB lineage: Bacteria > Pseudomonadota > Gammaproteobacteria > Burkholderiales > Burkholderiaceae_C > JAUASW01. Next base: position 155,805 of record NZ_JAGIXS010000002.1, on the reverse strand, counting down.
TGAAGGGCCTGGGGCGCGAGGACATCGACTCGGTGCTGGCCGAGCGCGGTGACGTCGAGGTGGGCTGCGATTTCTGCGGCCTGCAGTACCGCTTCGACGCGGTGGACGTGGGCGCGCTGTTCACCGACCAGAGCCTGCAGGCCGGTGGCAGCTCGACCGTGCAGTGAGTTCGTTCAGTCGAGCCGCTTGACGCGGTTCATCGCCGGCGCGCGCATCGGGCCGCTCTGCTTTTCCATGTACTCGACCAGCGCGTCCAGGTCGGACTTGCCGATCTGCGCTGATTTGCCCACGGCGAAGCTGGTGAAGCCATCACCACCGGTGCTCAGGTAGTCATTCGTGGTGACCCGGTAGACAGCATTCAGGTCGATCGGCTTGCCGTTGAGCCTCATGGTTTCGACCAGCACGCGCTGGCCCAGTGGGCGGCTGCCATCCCAGCTATAGCTGAAGCCCTGGGATACCGGCAGCGGCGAGTTGCGCTGTGAGGGCGGGCGCCATTGCTGCTCCAGCACCTGGCGCAATTCTTCGCCGGTCAGGCTCAGCGTCACCAGCTCGTTTTTGAAGGGCTGGGCGGCATAGACGTCGCCGAAGCTGATGGCGCCATCGCCCCTGAAGCTCAGCGAGCGCCGCACGCCGGTCTGGTTCACCAGCGCCAACTGGGCTCCGCCATGCTCGGACGCGGCCGTGGCGTCCAGATAGGCATCAGCGATCAACTGGCCCATGGGGCTGGAGCCGGTGCGGTCGGCGGTCTGGTCTATGGTCTCTGCGACCCGCGCGACGACACGGTTGATCAGCGCTGCTGATTGCGATTCGTAGGCACCCAGCAGCGCCGTCTGCTCGGGCGCCTTGGCGTAGCGGGCCGGGTCGACGACTTCGTTGCGGGCCTCGGCCGTGATGATGCGGCGCGTCTTGGGGTCCAGCTTCAGATCGATGGCCGACACGATCACGCCATAGCGCTCGGCACTGGTCACCAGGCGGCCATCAAAGCGGCAGACATAGGACTTGTGCGTGTGGCCGCTGACCACCAGGCCGACAGCCGGATCCAGCTTCTTGACCAGGCCCACGATGGCGCCCGAGAGGCTGGGGCATTCATTGGGGCCGCCGCTGGGGTAGCCGCCTTCATGGATCAAGAGCACGAAGGCCTCGACACCCTGGGCCCGCAGCTCGGGCAAGAGCTTGTGGACGGTCTCGACCTCGTCGTCGAAGCGCAGGCCTTCGGCCGCGGCCGGGCTGATCAGCTCCGGCGTGCCGCGCAGCGCCATGCCGATGAAGGCCACCGGGATGCCGTCGAAGCGGCGAATCTCATAGGGCGGCAGGATGGGCTTGCCGGTCTTCAGGTTGATAGTGCTGGCGGCCAGGTACTTGTAGGTCGCGCCCTTGAAGGGCTCGGGCCCCTTGCAGCCGTCCTTGGGATGGCAGCCGCCGTTCTGCTTGCGCAGCAGCTCGTCGAGGCCGTTGTCGAATTCGTGGTTGCCGACGGCGCTGAGCTCCAGCCCCATCAGGCTGAGCGACCGGATGGTGGGCTCGTCGTGGAACAGGGCCGAGAGCAGGGGGCTGGCGCCGACCAGGTCGCCGGCCGCAACGAAGACGCTGTGGCGCTGGCCCTGACGCAGCTGCTTGACCGCCGTGGCCATCACCTCGGAGCCGCCAGCGGCGATCTGGACCTTCTTGCTCGGGTCTGTCGGATCCTGCAGCAGGATGCCTTCGCGGCTCGGCTTCACATTGCCGTGGAAGTCATTGATCGCCAGGATGCGCACGCTGACCGGCTCGGTCGGCGCTTGCCAGGCCGCGCAGCCGGCGAGTCCGGCGGCTGCGATAGCGATGAGGAGGTGACGGCGCAGCTGCGGCTTGAACAACATGAAGGGAATCCTTACGGCGGGCGTGGGTCGGATTCTAGGCAGCAAACGTTTGTACTTTGTTGCTGGGGCTGTTGCCTGGCCGGGCTCAGCGTGGGCGCTCTGCAGCCAGCCGGTGCTCGCACTCCGGCACATCACATTGCTCGCAGGTCCAGCGCCAGGGCTTTTGCGCGGCCTGCTGTTGCTGCAGGCGGCTGAAGAGGCCGGCAGCTCGGTCTGGTCTTGCCAGCAACGGCGTCAGCGCATCCAGCGCCGATTCGAGGCGGGCCGCGCCGCTGCCGGTGATCGAGGCCCAGGGCAGATTGGCTGACAGCAGGTGGCCGCGAATCAGCGCATCGATAGGCGCTTGCACCGCCGGGCTGTCGCGCAGCACATCGGCTTCCCAAGGCAGGTCGGGCGCAGTCAGCAGCGTGATGCTGCAGCGGCGCTGGAAGGCCAAGGCCTCGGCCAGCAGGCTGGGGTCGCCGAAGATGAACTCGCTGTAGATCGCGATCATCAGCGGCGTGGTGTCGCAGATCACCAGCTCGTGCTCGCGGGCGGCGGCCTCGATCAGCCGGGCCTGCTCGTTGGCGATGCTGAGCTGTTCGTCCTCGCGGGGCGTGCGGCCTTCGCGGTAGCACCAATCGCGCAGCCATTCGCTGACCAGGGCGCAGTCCAGGCCATGCTCGTTGGAGAGCCGCTCACGCAGCGCCTGCGCCAGCGTCGATTTGCCGCTGCTCTCGGTGCCGACGATGGCGACGATCAAGGGAGCGCTGGAGTCAGGCATGCGCCATCTGACGCTGCCAGGCGCGCCAGCCGGCCATCGACATCGGAATGAAGACCGCGTAGAGCACCACCGTCAGCCAGTAGCCCTTGTAGGCGAACAGGGCCACGCTGACCGTGTTGACCACGATCCAGACGCCCCAGTTCTCCTGGTACTTGCGACCGAGCAGCCATTGGCCGAGCAGACTGGCGACGGTGGGGAAGGCGTCCCAGAAGGGCACGGTGGAATCGGTCTGGCGGGCCAGGAAGAGGCCGAGGGCAGGCCAGGCCAGCAGGGTCAGCACCAGCGCGGCGAGCCGGCCGCGTGTGCTCAGGAGCCGCACGCGCAAGGCGCTGCCGTCGTCGGCCGTGCCGCGCAGCCATTGCCACCAGCCCCAGATCGAGAGCGCGGCAAAGACCAACTGCAGCGAGGCCTCGCCATAGAGCTTGCCGCTCCAGAACAAGAGGAAGTAGAGCAGGGAGGAGATGAGGGCCAGCGGCCAGGCCAGGGCATGGACCCGCATATTGCATATCACCATCCACACGGCCAGCACGAAGGCAATGAGCTCGGCCCAGGTGATGGGGCTGCCCAGCAGTTCAAACGCGGGCGCGAACAGTGGTTGCAGCGAGAGCAGCAGTGCGTCCATCGGTGAAGACAGCGTCGATCAGCGCAAGACTTGGACGTAGATCTCGTCGGGCTTGACCATGCCCAGCTCGAAGCGGGCCTTTTCCTCGACCATCTCGAGACCTTCGCGCAGGTCGCGCAGCTCGGCTTCGAGCTGGGCGTTGCGGGCACGGGCCTTGTCGTTGGCGGCCTCCGCCACGCGCAGTTCCTCGCGCAAATTCACGCCACGGCCGATGCCACCCTTGCCGAACCAGAGTTGACCCTGGATCAGCAAGAGAAACGCGGCGAGGATGATGCTGAGGACGCGCACGCGGCGAGTGTAGCCTTGGCTTACTTCAAGTTGTAGAAGGCAGCACGACCAGGATAGGTCGCGATATCACCGAGGTCTTCCTCGATGCGCAGCAGCTGGTTGTACTTGGCCATGCGGTCCGAGCGGCTCAGCGAGCCGGTCTTGATCTGGCCGGCATTGGTGCCAACGGCGATGTCCGAGATCGTCGAGTCTTCGGTCTCGCCCGAGCGGTGCGAGATCACGGCCGTGTAGCCGGCGCGCTTGGCCATCTCGATGGCGGCGAAGGTCTCGGTCAGCGTGCCGATCTGGTTGATCTTGATCAGGATCGAGTTGGCGATGCCCTTGTCGATGCCTTCCTTCAGGATCTTGGTGTTGGTGACGAAGAGGTCGTCGCCCACGATCTGCACGTTCTTGCCGAGGCGGTCGGTCAGGATCTTCCAGCCGTCCCAGTCGCCTTCGGCCATGCCGTCTTCGATCGAGATGATGGGGTACTTGTCGCACCAGGTGGCCAGCATGTCGGTCCACTCCTGCGACGTGAGGCTGATGCCGCCTTCGCCTTCGAGCACGTACTTGCCGTCCTTGTAGAACTCGCTGGCGGCGCAATCCAGGCCGATGGCGATCTGCTCGCCGGCGGTGTAGCCGGCCTTGTCGATGGCGTCCAGGATCATCTGGATCGCGGCTTCATGGCTTTCAACGCTGGGCGCGAATCCGCCTTCGTCACCCACGGCGGTGGAGATGTGCTTGTCGTGCAGGATCTTCTTCAGCGCATGGAAGACCTCGGCGCCCCAGCGCAGTGCTTCGCGGAACGACGGCGCGCCCACGGGGATGATCATCAGCTCTTGCAGGTCCAGCGAGTTGTTCGCGTGGGCGCCGCCGTTGATGACGTTCATCATCGGCACCGGCAGCTGCATCGAGCCCATGCCGCCGAAGTAGCGGTACAGCGGCAGGCCGGATTCTTCAGCGGCAGCGCGGGCCACGGCCATCGAGACGGCCAGCATGGCGTTGGCGCCCAGGCGGCTCTTGTTCTCGGTGCCGTCCAGGTCGATCAAGGTCTTGTCCAGGAAGGCTTGTTCAGCGGCATCCAGGCCCAGCACGGCTTCGGAGATCTCGGTGTTGATGTGCTCGACGGCCTTCAACACGCCCTTGCCCAGGTAGCGGCTCTTGTCGCCGTCGCGCAGCTCGATGGCTTCACGCGAGCCGGTCGAGGCGCCCGAGGGCACGGCAGCGCGCCCCATCACGCCCGACTCCAGCAGCACGTCGCATTCGACGGTGGGGTTGCCGCGGCTGTCCAGGATCTCGCGACCGACGATGTCAACAATGGCGCTCATTCAAAAGTCTCCAAGAGTCAAAAAATCTTTTCGGGCCGCATCCTGCCAGCGATCCGTTACCTGCGCTGAACATCTTGCTGAGCAATTGAGCAGCGCAGGCGGGGCAAGGCTCAGGCCTTCTTGTGATCCAGCGCGGCCTTGATGAAGGCCGTGAACAGCGGATGGCCGTCCCAGGGCGTGGACTTGAACTCGGGGTGGAACTGCACGCCCACGAACCACGGATGTACCGTGCGCGGCAGCTCGACCATTTCGGTCAGCTTCTCGCGCTGGGTGATGGCCGAGATCACGAGGCCGGCTTCCTGCAGGCGGTCGAGGTAATGCTCGTTGGCCTCGTAGCGATGGCGGTGGCGCTCGGTCACGATGGGGCCGTAGATGTCATGGGCCAGCGTGCCGGCCTTCACATCGGAGCTCTGGGCGCCGAGGCGCATGGTGCCGCCGAGGTCGCTCTTCTCGTCGCGCTTCTGGATCGTGCCGTCGGCGTCCTGCCACTCGTCGATCAAGGCGATCACCGGGTGCTTGGTATCCGGATCGAACTCGGTGGAGTTCGCGCCTTCGAGGCCGGCCATGTGGCGGGCGTACTCGATGGTCGCGACCTGCATGCCGAGGCAGATGCCGAGGTAGGGCAACTTGTGCTCGCGGGCATATTGCGCCGCCAGGATCTTGCCTTCCACGCCGCGCTTGCCGAAGCCGCCCGGCACCAGGATGGCGTCGTACTGCTGGAGCTGATCGATGTTGTCCTTGCTGAGCAGCTCGGAATCGACGTACTCGATCTTGACGCCCGCATGGTTGTGGATGCCGGCGTGGCGCAGCGCCTCGTTCAGCGACTTGTACGAATCCGAGAGGTCGGTGTACTTGCCGCACATGGCGATGGTGACCTGTTTGGCCGGGTTCTCGACCTCGTGCACCAGGGTGTCCCAGCGCTTCAGGTCGGCCGACTTGGTGTTGAGCTGCAGCTTGGTGCAGATCAGCTGGTCCAGGCCCTGCTCATGCAGCATGCGTGGCACCTTGTAGATGGTGTTCACGTCCCACATTGAGATCACGCCGTACTCGGCCACGTTCGTGAACAGCGAGATCTTCTCGCGTTCGTCGTCCGGGATGCGACGGTCGGCGCGGCACAGCAGGGCGTCGGGCTGAATGCCGATCTCGCGCAGCTTCTGCACGGTGTGCTGCGTGGGCTTGGTCTTCAGTTCACCGGCAGCGGCAATCCAGGGCACGTAGGTGAGGTGAACGAAGGCAACGTTCGTCGGACCCATCTTCAGGCTCATCTGACGAGCGGCTTCCAGGAAGGGCAGGGACTCGATGTCGCCCACCGTGCCGCCGATTTCGACGATGGCCACGTCCACCGCCTCCGGCGTGCCGTGACCGGCACCGCGGCGGATGAATTCCTGCATCTCGTTGGTGATGTGCGGAATCACCTGCACGGTCTTGCCCAGGTAGTCGCCACGGCGCTCCTTCTCCAGCACCGACATGTAGATCTGGCCGGTGGTGAAGTTGTTGCTCTTCTTCATCCGCGTGGTGATGAAGCGCTCGTAGTGGCCGAGGTCCAGGTCGGTTTCAGCGCCGTCGTCCGTGACGAAGACTTCACCGTGCTGGAAGGGAGACATCGTGCCTGGATCGACGTTGATGTACGGATCCAGCTTGATGAGGGTGACTTTGAGGCCGCGCGATTCGAGGATGGCAGCCAGAGAGGCCGATGCAATGCCCTTGCCGAGAGAGGACACCACACCGCCGGTGACGAAGACGTACTTGGTCATTGCTTGCAGCGCCCGGCTGTGCGGACGCTGTGGTGGGAAATTGCGATTATAGCGATGCGTCCGGCCCCTACCGGAGACCGGCCTCGGCATCGGCCCGCAGGGCGTCGAACATCTGCAGCGCCAGGGCGGCCGTGTCGTCCGGCTTCTCGAATGGGAACAAATGGCTGCCCTCCATCCAGACGAAATGCCGCCGGGCGAGGGCCTTGGAGGCGGCTGCGCCAGCGCGGCGCAGCTCCTCGCTCTGCGTGCCCGCGATGAAACCGACCGGGCATTGCGGCGCATGGCGCAGCAGGATGCGGTCCATGTTGTGCGGCAGCGTGTCGTAGATCTTGGTCTCGACCTCGCGGGTGAAGGCCAGCTCGGTCTGGCCCTCGCGTTCGACGAAGCCGCTCGCCACATAGTCGGCCAGCACGCGCGGGTCCCAGCGGGCGAACTTGTGCTTGGCAGCGAAATGCTCCTGCACCGCCTCGCGGCTCGGCCATTGGTAGCGACGCTGGCTGGAGATCTTGCCTGGCGAGACCTTGTGCATCAGCCGCGTGGCCTTGGCCACCTGGATGCTGTGGGCCCGCCAGCCGCTGACGACGGGCGAGTCGATCATCAAGAGGCCGGCCGCCAGATCGGGCCGGCGGCAAGCCACGAGCAGGCTCAAGGCGCCGCCCAACGAGTGTCCGGCCAGCATGACCTTGCCTTTGGGCTTGATCTCGTTCTCGATGAAATGGATCAGCTGGTCTCGCAGATGCGGCCAGTTGCTGGTGACCGGATAGGCTGGGTCATGGCCGATCATGGGCAAGGCATGGACGGTCCAGCCAGCTTCGCGCCAGGTGTCGAACAGCGTCCGGTAGCAGCCAGCGGGGAAGCCGTTGGCATGGGAGAAAACCAGCGTCTTTGAGCTGCTCATGGCTTGGCGAGTGCCTTAAGGCGGTACAGCGCATCCAGCGCCTCGCGGGGCGTCAATGCGTCGGGATCGAGATCTTGCACCGCTTCATAGAGCGCGCTGGTCTCGGCGGCGACAGCCACCGGGTTCTCCGGCGGCGGCGCGGCGAACAGGTCGATCTGCTGCACGCCCTCGCTGGCCTTGGTCTCCAACGCCTCCAGCGTGGCACGTGCTTGCCTGACCAGGCTCGTGGGCATGCCAGCCAGGCGGGCGACCTGCACGCCGTAGCTGCGGCTGGCCGGACCGGGCTGGATCTCGTGCAGGAAGACGATGTCTTCGCCGCTCTCGGCCACGCCCACATGGCAGTTGCTGGCCTGGCCATGCTTGGCAGGAAATTCGGTCAGCTCGAAGTAGTGCGTGGCGAACAGGGTGAAGGCCTTGCACTTGTCGTGCAAATGGCTGGCGATGGCGCCGGCCAGGGCGAGGCCGTCGAACGTGGAGGTGCCCCGGCCGATTTCGTCCATCAGCACCAGCGATTGCTCGGTGGCGCTGTGCAGGATGGCGGCGGCCTCGGTCATCTCCATCATGAAGGTCGATTGCGCATTGGCCAGGTCGTCGGCCGCGCCGATGCGGGTGTGGATCGCATCAATGGGGCCGAGGCGGCAACTCGCCGCCGGCACGTAGCTGCCGATGGCGGCCAGCAGGGCGATCAAGGCCACCTGGCGCATGAAGGTGCTCTTGCCGCCCATGTTGGGGCCGGTGATCACCAGCATGCGGGTGCGCGCGTCGAGCCGACAATCGTTGGCCATGAACTCGCCGGCGCCGGTTTCGCGCAAGCGCATTTCGACGACCGGATGGCGGCCGCTGGCGATCTCTACGCAGGGCTGGCTGACGAATTCCGGCCGGCACCAGCTCAGCGTCGCGGCACGTTCGGCCAGCGCAGCCAAGGCATCGAGGCTGGCCAGCGCGCGGCCCAGGCGGGAGAGCGGCTGCAGCTCTTCGATCAATTGGTCGATCACCAATTCGTAGAGGTACTTCTCGCGCGCCAGCGCCCGCTCGTTGGCCGAGAGCGCCTTGTCCTCGAACGCTTTCAGCTCCGGCGTGATGTAGCGCTCGGCGTTCTTCAGCGTCTGGCGGCGCTGGTAGTCCATCGGCACCTTGTCGACCTGGCCCTGCGTGACCTCGATGTAGAAGCCATGGACCTTGTTGTACTGCACGCGCAGATTGGCAATGCCGGTGCGGGCGCGCTCGCGGGTCTCCAGGTCGAGCAGGAAGGCGTCGCAGTTTTCCTGGATGCCGCGCAGCTCGTCCAGCTCGGCATCGAAGCCGCCGGCGATCACGCCGCCGTCGCGCATCAGCACGGCCGGCTCCTCGGCAATCGCGTGGCGCAGCAGCTCTTCGATGTGGGGCGAGGCACGCAGGCCCACGGCCAACTGGTCGATCAGGGCCGAGCCCTGTGGCAGCGTGGTCTGCAATTGCGGCAGGGCTTGCAAGGTCGCACGCAAACCGGTCAGCTCGCGCGGGCGCACCTGGCGCAGGGCGATGCGGGCGGCGATGCGCTCGACGTCGGAGACATGGCGCAGCGATTCACGCAGACGCTCGAAGCCGCTGCGCTGCAGCGCCTCGATGGCGCCATGCCGGGCCATGGCTTCGCCGCGTTCGCGCTTGGGGTGCAACAGCCAATGGCGCAGCGCGCGGCTGCCCATGCCGGTGCGGCAGCTGTCCAGCAGCGAGAGCAGGGTCGGCGCGGTTTCGCCGCGCAGCGTCTGCGTCAGTTCGAGGTTGCGCTGGCTGGCGGGCGGCAGGTCCAGCAAATCGGTGCTGCGCTGCACCTGCAGGAGCTTCACATGGGCCAGCGCGCGGCCCTGGGTGTGCTCGGCAAAGCTCAGGAGTGCGGCGGCGGCGGCCTGTGCGGCGGTCAACTCTTGTGCGTTGAAGCCGGCCAGGCTGGCCACACCGAGCTGCTCGCAGAGCTTGCGGGCACCGAGCTGGCTGTCGAACTGCCAGCTCGGTCGGTTGGTAATCGGCAGGCGCGCGGCCAGCACCGCGCCGGGCTGGCGCTCGCGGTCCACCAGCACCTCGGCCGGCGAGAGGCGGGCGAGCCATGAGGGCAACTCGGCCTCCTTGCATTCCGACAGGCCGATTTGGCCCTGCGTCAGCGAGAGCCAGGCCAGGCCCAGCGTCTTGCCTTGCGTGGCCACGGCCAGCAGCACGGAATCCTGCTTGTCGGCCAGCAGCTCGGTGTCGGTCACCGTGCCGGGCGTGACCACGCGGACGATCTTGCGCTCGACCGGGCCCTTGCTCGTCGCCACGTCGCCGACCTGCTCGGCAATCGCCACGGCCACGCCAAGCTTGATCAGCTTGGCCAGATACGACTCCAGCGCATGCACCGGCACGCCCGCCATCACCACCGGCTCGCCGGCGCTCTGGCCGCGCGTGGTCAGCGTGATGTCGAGCAGCTGGTTGGCCTTGCGCGCGTCGTCGTAGAAGACCTCGTAGAAGTCGCCCATGCGGAAGAACACCATGTCGTCCGGATGCGCAGACTTGAGGCGCAGGTACTGTGCCATCACCGGGGTGTGGGCAGAAAAGTCGGCAGAAGCGGTGGCAGCTTGGCTCATCGGCAGGGCGGCTAGAAATGAACAAAGCCCTCGACAGAGGGCTTTGGCAGATGTCTTGGGGCGGAAGTTTAGACCGGCGCGCCGTCGTCCGACTTCTTGATGCGCACCGCAGCGCGCTTCTTCGGCGCCGCACCCTCAGCCAGCACCTCGGCAGCGCTCTTGGCGGCCGGTTTGGCAGGTGCTGCGGCCTCGTCCTCAACCTTGATCACGCGGGTGTAGGGCGTCAGGATCTGCACGAGCTGGCCGTAGATCTTGGGGCTGCCGGCCACCACTTCGCGCTGGTGCAGATAGTCGCTCTCGCCGGTGAAGTTGCCGATCAGGCCACCGGCCTCGGTGATGATCAGCGAGCCGGCGGCCAGGTCCCAGGGCTGCAGGCCGGTTTCGAAGAAGGCGTCGTAGTAGCCGGCTGCCACATAGCAGAGGTCCAGTGCGGCAGCGCCCGGGCGGCGCAGGCCGGCACAGAGCTGCATGACCTCTTCGAACATCTTCACGTAGCGCTTGAAGTTGTCGCCCTTGCGGAAGGGGAAGCCGGTGCCGATCAGGGCGTCGCCCATGCGGGTGCGCTTGGAGACGCGCAGGCGCTTGTCGTTCAGGTAGGCGCCACGGCCCTTGGTGGCGTAGAACAGGTCGTTGCGGGTCGGGTCATAGACCACGGCCTGCTGGATCACGCCGCGATGCGACAGCGCGATGGACACGGCATAGACCGGGAAGCCGTGGATGAAATTGGTGGTGCCGTCCAGCGGATCGATGATCCAGACGAACTCAGACGTCTTGTTGCCGCGGGTGCGGCCCGACTCTTCGGCGAGGATGCCGTGGTCGGGATAGGCCTGCAGAAGCGTCTCGATGATCACTTCCTCGGCGGCGTGGTCCACCTCGGTCACGAAGTCGTTGGGCGACTTGCTGTTGATCTTGAGGATGTCGAGGTCCAGCGAAGCGCGGTTGATGATGGCACCGGCTGCGCGCGCCGCCTTGATGGCGACATTGAGCATGGGATGGAGTGAAGCTTGCGTCATGCGTGGAGACCCTGCGACGAATTGAGGTGGACTGGCGAAGAGAAAGAGCGTGTGGCAGCAGCAAAGTTGCTTTGGGCGCCACGGATAATCGAACATTTTAGCCGAGAGCCGGGATATCCCCAATGAGCGACCGCGTGGAATCCACACGATTCATCCTGATCCAGACCAGCCACCCCGGCAATGTGGGGGCCACCGCGCGTGCAATGAAGGTGATGGGCTTCTCCGAGCTGGTGCTCGTGCAGCCCCGCTTTGCCGATGTGCTGTGCCAGGAAGAGACGGTGGCCATGGCCAGTGGCGCGGCCGACATCCTGGCCCGGGCCCGTGTCGTCGAGACCCTGGAAGAAGCGCTGGACGGCGTGACGTTCGCCTGCGCCACGGCCATGACGCCACGCGACTTTGGCCCGCCGACGCGCGAGCCGCGTTCGCTGTTCGCGGAGCTGGCGGGCGGCGGCCACAAGCTCGGCCTGGTGTTCGGCTCGGAGCGCTATGGCATGAGCAATGAAGACGTCTACCGCTGCCATGCGGTGCTCTCCATTCCGACGCATCCCGACTACGGCTCGCTGAACCTCGCGCAAGCCGTGCAGCTGCTGGCCTACGACTGGCGCCAGGCGCTGGGCGGCTTCGAGGTGGCCCCACGCACGCCCGACGCCAACATCGCTGACGGCCGTGCCGTGCAGGGCCTTTTGACCCATCTGCAGGCCTCGCTGGAAGCCATCGGCTACCTCGACCCGGCAGCGCCCAAGAAGCTGATGCCGCGTTTGAATCAGATGTTCAATCGGGCTCAATTGACGGCTGAAGAGGTCCATATCCTGCGCGGCATTGCTCGCGCCATGGCCAAAGAAGCCCCGCCCGACAAGGGTTGATAGCGGTAGATACACTGGCCGGCCCTCATTGGAAAACCCCTCCATGTTCCAGCGCCTCCGCGACGACATCGCCTGCATCCTCGAGCGTGATCCGGCTGCCCGGTCGGCCTGGGAGGTGCTGACCTGTTATCCCGGTTTGCACGCGCTACAACTGCATCGCCTTTCGCATTGGTGCTGGACTCATGGCCTCAGGTGGCTGGGGCGTTTTCTTTCCAACATCGGCCGCTTCCTGACCGGCATCGAGATCCACCCGGGCGCCACCATTGGCCGCCGTGTCTTCATCGACCACGGCATGGGCATCGTCATCGGCGAGATGGCCGAGATCGGCGACGGCTGCACGATCTACCAGGGCGTGACCCTGGGCGGCACGGCCCTGGTCAAGGGTGCGAAACGCCATCCAACGCTGGAGGCCGGCGTGATCATCGGCGCCAATGCCTGCGTGCTGGGTGGTTTCACCATCGGTACTGGCGCCCGAGTGGGCTCGGGTGCGGTGGTAACGCGGCCGGTGCCTGCTGGTGCCACGGCGGTGGGCAACCCGGCCCGCATCATCGAGGCTCAGGCCGATGCCAAGCGTGAGGAGGCCGCCGCCAAGATGGGCTTCTCGGCCTATGGCGTGACGGCCGGCGATGACCCGGTGGCCCAGGCCATGAAGGGCCTGATCGACAACGCCGCCGGGCACGAGCACCAGATTGCGATGCTCTGGAAGGCCATTGAGACCCTGTCGGCCAGCGCCTCCCGCAAGGACTGCGTGCCGACCGATGCGGCGCTGACCGAGAACTTCGAGGCTGACAAGCTGAACCAGCTCGTCAGCAAGTAGGCCAGCGATTCAGCGATTCAGTGGTGGTGGCCGTGGTCGCCGTGGGCGTGGCCGTGGGCGATTTCTTCGGCCGAGGCGCCGCGCACCGAAACGACCTTGATCGCGACCTTCAGCGTCATGCCGGCCAGCGGATGGTTGCCATCGAGCAGCACGGTGTCGCCCTTGATTTTGACCACGTTGTAGAGCTTGAACTCGCCGTCGCCCTCGCGCAGCTCCAGCTGGCCGCCGACCTTGACGCCGGGCGGGAAGTCCTTCTTCGCCAGCGTGCGGGCCAGGGCCTCATCGCGCTCGCCGAAGGCGCGGTCGGGCGTCAGCGTCAGCGTGACCTGGTAGCCGGCTTCCTGGCCTTCCAGTGCTTCTTCGACGGCCGGCAGCGTGTTGCCGTAGCCGCCGATCAGGCAGGCCATGGGCTCCTTGGAGGCCTCGATCAGCTGGCCCTTGGCGTCAGCCACCTTCAGATGCAGGGTGGCGATGGTGTCTTTGGTGATCTTCATGATGTCTTGGGTCGCAATGCGGATTTGGGGCGGAAGGCCTTGCAGACCTCCTCGCGGGTTTCCAGGTAGGGGCCTTGCAGCAGGTCGATGCAGTAGGGCACGGCGGCAAAGATGCCGCTGGCGGCCGGGTGGCCGGCCAGGGTCTCGGCAATCGCCTTCGGCTGGCCAGGCAGGTTGATGATCAGGGCCTTGCCGCGTATCACCGCGACCTGGCGCGACAGGATGGCCGTGGGCACGAAGTGCAGCGAGATCTGGCGCATCTGCTCGCCGAAGCCGGGCATCTCGCGGTCGGCCACGTCCAGCGTGGCCTCGGGCGTGACGTCGCGCAGCGCCGGGCCCGTGCCGCCGGTGGTCAGCACCAGGTCGCACTGCGCCTCGTCGACCAGTTCGCGCAGCGTGGCAGAGATCATGGCCCGTTCATCGGGAATCAGGCGGGGCTGGAACTCGATGGGGTTCAGCAGGGCGCTGGTCAGCCAGTCCTGCAGCGTCGGCAACCCCTTGTCTTCGTAGACGCCGGTCGAAGCGCGGTCGCTGATGGACACGATGCCGATCCGGACGGTCTGCGCCGCCTCACTCATCGGCCGCATCCTTGCTGGCGCTCAGGAGCGTGGCCTTGATGAACTGGAACAGCTCGCGGAACGCACGCCCGCTGCGCTGCTCGGGCGCTGCCGAGGCGTCCTTGCGCGCCGCGCGCACCAGGCTGCGCAGCTGCTGCACATCGGTGCCGGCGAATTCCTTGACGAAGACCTGCAGTTCGTTGTCGCTGCTCAGTAGGCGCTCACGCCAGCCTTCGGCCTGGTGCAGGGCCAGGCTGTCCTGGGCATGGCCGAGTTTGAAGGCGGCCACGGCTTCGCGGATCGGGCCCGGGTCCTCGCGGCGCATCAGCTTGCCGAGGTATTGCATCTGGCGGCGCCGGCCTTCATGGGCGGTGATCTTCTTGGCGTCGCGGATCGCTTCCAGCAGGATCTCGGGCAGGTTCAGCGGTTCGAGGCGACTGGCGGGCAGGGTCAGCAGGTCCTCGCCGAGGTCCTGCAGATCGTGCATGTCGCGCTTCTTCTGGCTCTTGCTGGGGCGGTCGAAATCGTCGTCTTCGGACGGGGTTTCGGCGTCGTGGTGTCGCATGGTGGGGGAGCAAGAAGGCGATGGGAAGGGCCCGTATGATAAGCGCCCCACCTCCAGACAAACCCCATGCCCAGCTCCAAGCCGTCTTCCGCCGCCCATGGTTTCGCCTACACGCAGGACCAATTCCGCCAGTTGGTGGAGGACGCTTTGCTCGAGGCCAAGCGCCTGGGCGCCAGCGACGCCGGTGCTGAGGCCTCCGAGGGGTGCGGCCTGTCGGTCTCGGTGCGCAAGGGTGAGTTGGAGAACGTGGAGCTGAACCGAGACAAGTCGCTCGGCATCTCGGTCTACCTGGGCCAGCGGCGCGGCAATGCCTCCACGTCCGACTTCTCGGCCCAGGCACTGAAGGACACGGTGCGGGCCGCCTTTGACATTGCCCGCTTCACGGCCGAAGACCCGGTGGCCGGCCTGCCGGACGAGCAGGACCTGTCGCTGGATGTGGCAGCGCGGCCTGAGCTGGACCTGTTCCACCCTTGGGACCTGAGTGCCGACAAGGCCGCCGAGCTGGCGCTGCGTTGCGAGGCTGCGGCCTTTGCCACGGACTCGCGCATCACCAACTCCGAAGGCGCGGCCACCTCGGCCCAGCAATCGCATTTCGTTTCCGGCAACACGCGCGGCTTTCGCGGTGGCTATGCCAGCTCGCGCCATTCAATCTCGGTGGCGCCGATTGCCGGCCGGGGCGCAGGCATGCAGCGCGACTCCTGGTACAGCTCGATGCGTGCCGCCGGCGACCTGGCCAGCCCCGAGGCCGTGGGCCGCTATGCCGCCGAGCGCGCGCTGTCGCGCCTGAAGGCGCGAAAGGTCAAGACGGCCGAAGTGCCGGTGCTGTTCGAGAGCACCGTGGCCGCCGGCCTGCTCGGCGCCCTGGTGCAGGCCACCAGCGGCGGTGCGCTCTACCGCAAGGCCAGCTTCCTGCTCGACAGCCTGGGCAAGCCGGTGCTGGCCTCGCACATCGACGTGGCCGAAGACCCGCATGTGCTCAAGGGCAAGGGCAGCTCGCCGTTCGACGACGAGGGGGTGATCACACGCGCTCGCAGCGTCGTCGAGGCAGGTGTGCTGCAGGGCTATTTCCTGTCGACCTATTCGGCCCGCAAGCTCGGCCTGCGCACGACCGGCCATGCCGGCGGCTCGCACAACCTCGTGATGAAGAGCCGCCTGACCGCCCCTGGCGACGACCTGAAGACCATGTTGCGCCGTTTGGGCCGCGGCCTCTTCGTCACCGAGCTGATGGGGCAGGGCGTCAACTACGTGACTGGCGACTACTCACGCGGCGCCAGCGGCTACTGGGTCGAGAACGGCGAGATCGCCTACCCGGTGCATGAAGTCACCATCGCCGGCAACCTGCGCGAAATGTTCCTGGACATCGCCGGCATCGGCACCGATCAGTACACGCTCGGCACCAAGACCATCGGCTCGGTGCTGGTGGCGCGGATGAAGCTCGCGGGCAGCTGATTGGCACGTCGCTGAGCGCCATTTCGCTGACGCTGGCCTGACGCGTTCTCGCCGGGTTTTTCCCGGGAATTTCCGGTGTGGAGCGACTCCTAGAATCGCCCGGCTATAGACTGCCCTTCCCACATCAGGAGACAACAGATGGAGCGTCGTTCCTTTGTTCGCAGCGCCGGCATTGCCGGCGTGATCGCAGCCGGCACCGCCCCGGCCATCGTCCATGCCCAGACCAATGTGCGCTGGCGTTTGGCCTCGAGCTTCCCCAAGTCCTTGGACACGATCTATGGCGGCGCCGAGGTCTTCGCCAAGGCGGTCAAGGCCATGTCGGGCGGCAAGTTCGAGATTTCGGTCCATGCCGGCGGCGAGCTGATGCCTCCGTTCGGCGTGGTCGACGGCGTGCAGAACGGCACCGTCGAGATGTGCCACACCGTGCCCTACTACTTCTACGGCAAGAACCCCGCGTTCGCCCTGGGCTCGGCCATCCCCTTTGGCCTCAATGCGCGCCAGATGACGGCCTGGATGATGCATGGCAACGGCCGCAAGCTGATGAACGAGTTCTATGCCACCTACGGCATGACCAGCCTGGCCGGCGGCAACACCGGCACGCAGATGGGCGGTTGGTTCCGCAAGGAAATCAAGTCGGTGGCCGATTTCAAGGGCCTCAAGATGCGCCTCGGTGGCGGCCTGGTCGGTGAGGTCATGCAGAAGCTGGGCGCCGTGCCGCAGAGCCTGCCTGGCGGCGAGATCTACCAGGCCCTCGAGAAGGGCACGATCGACGCCGCCGAATGGGTGGGCCCCTACGACGACCAGAAGCTGGGCTTCAACAAGGTCGCGCCGTTCTACTACTACCCCGGCTGGTGGGAGGGCGGCCCCGAGGTCGACTTCTTCATCAACCAGAAGGCGCTGGACGCGCTGACGCCCGAGTACAAGGCCATCGTCGAGGCGGCGGCTGCGCTGGCCAGCTCCGACATGCTGGCCAAGTACGACGCGCTGAACCCGATCGCGCTGAAGCAGCTGTATGCGGCCAAGACCAAGGTGCTGCCGTTCTCGCAGGCGGTGCTCGATGCTTCGTACAAGGCCGCCATGGAAGTGTTTGCGGCCAACGACGCGCGCAGCCCGGAGTGGAAGAAGATCTACGCCGACCTGCGCAACTTCCAGCGCGACCAGGTGCTGTGGTTCCGCTTCGCCGAAGCAGGCTTCGACACCTTCATGGCCAAGCAGAAGCTCTGAGTTTCAGCGCTTGCCCCGCGCCCGCTGAAGGCGAGGGGAAATAGAAAGGGCGACCCTGGAGGTCGCCCTTTCTCTTGGTGCGCTGCCCAGCAGCGTGGCTTACTTCTTTTCCTTCTTCATCGCCTCTTCCAGCGCCTTCATAGGATCGTCGTCGGCTGCGGCTGGCTCGGAGGCAGCCGAAGAAGCGGCCGAGGCCGGTGCCGACGCCGCGTCGGCCGCTTCGGGCACGGTCAGCTCGGCCGGCGGCGGCATATTGGCCTCCATCTCGCGCTGGACCTTGTCGAGGTCGTAGACCTCCTTCTTGTCCAGACCGCTGGAGACGATGCCCGGGAAGGCAATGATCAGGCCCACCATGACGATCTGGATCAGCACGAAGGGCACGGCGCCCCAGTAGATCTGGCCGGTGGTGACGGGGGCGATCTTCTTGCCGGTCAGGCGGTCGATGTACTCGCTGATCGGCGCCACGCTGCGCAGGTAGAACAGCGCGAAGCCGAAGGGCGGGTGCATGAACGAGGTCTGCATGTTGACGCCCAGCAGCACGCCGAACCAGATCAGGTCGATGCCCAGCTTCTCGGCCACCGGCGCCAGCAGCGGCACGACGATGAAGGACAGCTCGAAGAAGTCCAGGAAGAACGCGAGCACGAAGATCAGCAGGTTCACGAAGATCAGGAAACCGAGCTGCCCGCCCGGCAGGCTGGTCAGCAGGTGCTCCACCCAGCGCGGGCCGTCCACACCCTGGAAGGACAG
Organism: Pelomonas sp. V22; assembly: GCF_030014915.1. Classification (GTDB taxonomy): domain Bacteria; phylum Pseudomonadota; class Gammaproteobacteria; order Burkholderiales; family Burkholderiaceae_C; genus JAUASW01. Next base: position 137,994 of record NZ_JAGIXS010000002.1, on the reverse strand, counting down.
GCTGAACACCGTGGAGCCAATCAGGATGAAGACCACGAAGCAGGAGAGCTTGGTGGTCGAGGTCAGCGCCTGGTTCATCAGCTTCATCGTGATGCGGCCCCGCGCGGCCGCCATCAGGAAGGCGCCCATGGCCCCCATGGCGCCGCCTTCGGTGGGCGTGGCGATGCCGAGGAAGATGGTGCCCAGCACCAGGAAGATCAGGGCCAGCGGCGGGATCAGCACGAAGGTGACCCGCTCGGCGATGCGCGACAGCAGGCCCAGCTTCAGGATCTTGCTGACCACGGCCGCCAAGAAGGCCAGGCCCACGCCCACCGACATGGCCACGACGATGGTTTCGTCAGTCGGTGCGCTGGTGACCGCTTCGCCCTTGAAGTGGCCCAGCACTTGCGCATAGTGCTCGCCGAAGTAGATGGCGACGGCCGTGCAGACCAGGGTCAGGATGCCCAGCGAGCGCAGGCCGCTCTTGCCGTTGTCCTCGCGGATCGAACGCGCCTCCAGCGGCAGGGCCGGCACCCATTGTGGTTTGAAGATGGCGATGCCGACGATGTAGAGCGTGTAGAAGCCCGTCAGCACGAAACCGGGCACAAAGGCGCCCTTGTACATGTCGCCCACGCTTTTGCCGAGCTGGTCGGCGAGGATGATCAGCACCAAGGACGGCGGAATGATCTGGGCCAGCGTGCCCGAGGCCGCAATCACGCCCGAGGCCACGCGCCGGTCATAGCCGTAGCGCAGCATGATGGGCAGCGAGATCAGGCCCATGGAGATCACCGAGGCTGCCACCACGCCGGTGGTGGCAGCGAGCAGGGCGCCGACGAAGATCACCGCAAAGGCCAGGCCGCCACGGATGGGGCCGAACAGCTGGCCAATGGTGTCGAGCAGGTCCTCGGCCATGCCGGACCGTTCCAGTATCAGCCCCATCAGGGTGAAGAACGGGATGGCCAGCAGCGTGTCGTTGCGCATGATGCCGAAGATGCGCAGCGGCAGGGCCTGCAGCAGCGACGCAGGCAGCACGCCGAGCTCGATGCCGACGAGGCCGAAGAACAGGCCGCAGGCACCGAGGCTGAAGGCCACGGGGAAGCCCATCAGCAGGAAGACGATCAGCCCCGCGAACATGATGGGGGCGAGGTTGGCAGCGAGGAATTCCATGCTCAGGCCTTTCGTGCGGCTTGTTCGGCCTGCAGGCGGATGGCTTCGGCCAGTTCCTCTTCGGCGCTCTTGGTCTCGGCCTTCTTGGTCGGGTCGTCAATCAGACCCATCAGGTAGGCAATGCGCTTGATCAGTTCGCTGACACCTTGCAGCATCAAGAGGCTGAAGCCCACCGGGATCATCAAATAGACAGGCCACATGATCAGGCCGCCGGCGTTGGAGGACATCTCGCCGGAGCGCAGCGCCTGCAGGAAGAAGGGCACGCCCAGGTAGAGCACCACGCCGCACAGCGGCAGCAGGAAGACGGCGAAGCCGAACACGTCGATCCAGGTCTGCACCCGCTTGGAGAAGCGGCCGACCACCACGTCGATCCGCACATGCTCGTTGTTCAAGAGGGTGTAGCCGGCCGCCAGCATGAAGGAGGCAGCGAACAGGTACCACTGCACCTCGAGGAAGGCATTGGAGCTGTAGTTGAAAGCCTTGCGGATGACCGCATTGACGGCGCTGATGGCCGTCGAAGCCAGGATCAGCCAGATGACCCATCGGCCAACGAAGCGATTCAGGCCGTCAATGAGGCCTGAGAGTTTTAGTAGGGCAGACACCGCGATCTCCTGCGACCTGGTCGGTCGACATCCTGGGCAAGCGCGCCACCGCAAGACTGCGGTGGCGCGGACAGGCAGGACTGTAAAAGGGTGCTGCTGACCCCAGCCTGAAAGCCGGGCAGCGCCTAGGGCAAGTCCCGAGCGGGTTAGCCCTGGGTGGCAGCCTGGAACAAGCGGCCCGAGCGGGCGCCCGAACGGCAGAAGGCGAGGATGGGGCGGGGCAGGGTGTCGATGAGCTGGCGAAAGGCCGCGATCTCTTCCGGCGACTGGTAGCCGCCAGCCACCGGCAGATGGCGGTACTCGAGGCCGGCGGCGAGAGCGGCGGCTTCGATCGCGGCACTGGTCGGTTGCTCGGGGCCGTGCTCGAAATCGGGCCGGTTGTTGATCACGGTCTTGAAGCCAGCTGCCGCCGCTTCGGCCATGGCTTCAGGCGTCAGCTGAGGTGCGGTGCAGAAGTCGGCAGCGAGTTGTTGAAGGGGCAGGGGCATGGCCGCCTCCTGGTTATGGTGCCAGCGCGGCCTTGACCGCCGCAGACACCAAGCCCATGTCGGCCTTGCCGGCCAATTCGGCCTTCACGGCGCCCATCACCTTGCCCATGTCGGCCGGGCCCTTGGCGCCGAGGTTCGCCACGATGGTGGTCACGGCGGCGGTGATCTCTTCGGCTGACAGGCGTTGCGGCAGGTAGGCCTCCAGTACCTTCAGCTCGGCGGTTTCCTTACCCGCCAGATCCATACGGCCGGCGGTGGTGAACTGGCTGATCGAGTCCTTGCGCTGCTTGATCAGCTTGTCGACGATGGCCACCAGGGCCACGTCGTCGACCTCGATGCGCTCGTCGACTTCCTTCTGTTTCACGGCGGCCAGCAACATGCGGATGGTGGTCAGGCGGTCGCCTTCCTTGGCGCGCATGGCGGCCTTCATGTCTTCGGTGATGCGTTCTTTCAAGCTCATGGCAGATCCTTCTTGTTCAGTGCGTCGATTCTGGAGCGGAAATAGAAAAAGCCCGCGGCAGCGTCCTGTGCGGGCTTTGTTCTTTCGCGGACCCTGGGGCCCACGCGAAGCTCATGATTCCCGAAGGAAGATCAGTACAGCTTCTTCGGCAGCTGCATGCTGCGCACGCGCTTGTAGTGGCGCTTGACGGCGGCAGCCTTCTTGCGCTTGCGCTCGGCCGTGGGCTTCTCGTAGAACTCGCGGGCGCGCAGGTCGGTCAGCAGGCCCAGCTTTTCGATGGTGCGCTTGAAACGGCGCAGAGCCACATCGAAGGGCTCGTTCTCTTTGACGCGAATGGTGGTCATGAAACAGTGATTCCTAATAATGCGCTCGGTGTTCGCCAGTGGCCTGATCGAGAGAATTCAACGATGCAGCCTCTGAAGCGGATGGTCCGGACTCTCCGCTACCGAATCGACGCGCAGGGTTTTGCCAGCAAAGACAGCGATTGTAGCCTGAAAATCAAACAATTGCCAAAGTGCGCCTGGGAATTCAAACAGGAGCTGCCGCCATCGAGCGCGCGCAGGCGGCGGCACTGGCCCAGGCCCACTGGAAGTTGTAGCCGCCGAGCCAGCCGGTCACGTCGACCACTTCACCGATGAAATGCAGGCCTGGCACGCGCTGGCTTTCCAGAGTTTGGGAGCTCAGCTCCTTGGTATCCACGCCGCCGCGCATCACCTCGGCCTTGCGCCAGCCTTCGCTGCCATTGGGCTTCAAAGTCCAGCGCTTCAGCGATTCGCCAAGGGCCTGCAAGTCTTTGTCCTTGCATTCGGGCAGCGGGCGGGCGGCGTCCAGTTTCAGCCGTTCTATCCACGCCTGGGCGAGGCGCTGGGGCAAGAGGCTGGCCAGTTCATTGCCGAGGTGGCGGCGCGAGTTGGTCTTGAGCTCGCGGAGGCCGGCCACCAGGTCGGCATCGGGCGCCAGGTCCAGCTGCAGGTCCTGACCTTCGGTCCAGTAGCTGGAGATCTGCAGGATGGCCGGGCCGCTCAGGCCGCGATGGGTGAAGAGCAGGTCTTCCAGGAAACGCCCCTTGGCCTTGCCCTGGCCGCAGCTCAGCTCGACCGGCAGCGACAGGCCGGCCAGTTCGGCAAACGGTGCCCAGTCTTCTGGCGCAAAAGTGAGCGGCACCAAGGCGGGGCGGGGCTCGACGATGCGATGACCGAAGCGCTGTGCGAGGCGCAGGCCCCAGTCGCTGGCGCCGATCTTGGGGATGGAAAGGCCACCGGTGGCGATGACGACGCGCCGGCTCAAGACCTGGCCCCGGGAGGTGTCGATCTCGAAACCGCCGGCCGCAGCCGGCCGCAGGTCGGCCACCGTGCAAGGCTGCCAGCGTTCGACGCCGCCCGCCTCGCATTCGCGCAGCAGCATTTGGATGATCTGCTCGCTGGAGTCATCGCAGAACAGCTGGCCCTTGTGCTTCTCATGGAAGGCGATGCCGTGGCGCTGCACCAGCTCGATGAAGTCGCGCGGCGTGTAGCGCGCCAGGGCCGAGCGGCAGAAATTCGGGTTCTCTGAGAGGAAGTTGGCTGGCGTGGCTTCGCGGTTGGTGAAATTGCAGCGGCCGCCGCCGGAGATCCGAATCTTCTCGGCGAGCTTGTCCGCATGGTCGATCAGCAGCACACGCAAGCCGAGCTGGCCCGCGACGCCAGCACAAAAAAGGCCGGCAGCGCCGGCACCAACAACGGTCAAATCGAAACTCTGCATGGGGCGAGGATTGTCGCTTAGCCGCTGATGCTGGCCCGGTGGACCGGGTTAGCCCCCTCAGACGGGTGCTTTTCCTCGGCTGTGAGGCGACATTTCGGTGCGAACATCGGGCGACAACGAGTGGTTGAGCGCTCGAATGTGGCTACGATCCCGGCCGAGCAAGCTAGGGGGGCGTGGCGGGTTGGCGGCATGCGGCACTTGATGGTGCAGGGTGGCCGCCCCTACATTCGTTCGACACTGGCTCGTGCAGAGAAACTTTGCCGATCCGCAGGACATGCCTGGCGGGTCGCCGACCTCGAGGGTTCATGGACACATCAGCTTCCGCGCCAGGCGCGACCACGCCTCTGCCCATCGGCCCGTTCGGCCAATGGCTGAGCGCCTTGGCCGTGGCCGACCAGGAGGCCGCCCAGCGGCTGCTGAGCCTTGTCGAGCCGCAAGGCAGCCTGGTTGCCGTCAAATCGCTTGCGAATGGCCGCTATGTCTACGCCAGCCCCGGGCTGGATGCGCTGTTCAGTCGCGAAACCGGCGTGGTGGGATGCACGGACAACGACCTGATGCGAGCCGACGAAGTCGTGGCCATGCGGCGCGTCGAGCAGGCCGTGATGGCCCAGCGGAGCGCGGTGCTGAGCGAGCACAAGCTGGAACTGGGCGGCCGCCGGCGCGAGTTCACGGTCACGCGGGCGCCAGTGGGTAGCGAGTTCGTGATGTCGCTGTGGGTGGAGCGCACCGAAGAGCGCCACCGTGAGAGCCACCTGCAACGCGCCCTGCAGCAGATCGAGCAGCAGCAGAAAGCGCTGGAGCAACTGCGACGCGAGCTTCAGCAAGGCAGTGGCCGTGACGATGTCTCAGGCCTTTATCTGCGCGCCCAGTTTGACGACCAGTTGCTACGCGAGATCGACCTCTCGACCCGCGAACACCGTGAATTCGCCCTGGTGATGATTGCATTGGACGCCTCGCCGGCCAAGCTCGCCGAGCTGGGCGCCGAGGCCGAGCAGCGCATGCTCGAAGGTGTGGGCCGCATGCTGCGCGCCAATACCCGGGCTATGGATGCGGCCTGCCGTGTGGGCGAGCAGCGCTTTGCGGTGTTGCTGTCGGGCGTGGGCCTGGCGACGGCTCATGCGCGGATGGAGCAACTGCGCCGGCAGTGCATGGCGCAGATCGTGGTGCTCAACGGCCAGGACCTGGGTCTGTCGCTGTCGCTGGGCGTTGCCAGCTTCCCGCACACCGCTTCCAAGCAGGAAGACCTGGTGACGGCCAGTGAAGCTGCCGTGCAAGAGGCGCAGCGCCGGGGCGGCAACCAGGTGGTGCTGGCTTCGATTCCGTTCGCCGTCTTGCCCTGAGGCGTCGCTTCAGCCGGTCAGGCCCTTCCAGAGCATGTAGCCGGCCAGCAGGAACAAGAGGCCTGCAAAGGCGCGCTTGAGCTGCTTCACATCCATGGCATGGGCCGCGCGAGCGCCCAGTGGTGCCATCAGCACGCTGGCCGTGGCGATCACAGCCAAGGCCGGCAGGTACAGATAGCCCAGTGCTCCGGGCAAAGCCGGCTCCAGCTCCCAGCCGCCCAGCAGATAGCCAAAGGTATTGGCCAGGGCAATCGGAAAGCCCAGGGCCGCGCTGGTGGCCACGGCCATGTGCATGGGCACGTTGCACCAGGTCATGAAGGGCACCGACACAAAGCCGCCGCCGGCGCCGACCAAGCCAGAGAGCAAGCCAATGCCCGAGCCCACACCTACGAGGCCAGCGCGCTCGGGCAACTGCCGGGTCGGTGAGGGCTTCTTGTCGCGCAGCATCTGCAAGCCGGAGAAGCTCACGAAGGCCGCAAAGATCAAGGCGAGCGCGGCGCCCTTGACCAGGGCGAACACGCCGGCGCCGGCTGCGAGGCCGCCCACCAGGATGCCCGGCGCCATGTGGCGCACGATGTCCCAGCGCACCGCGCCGAGCTTGTGATGGGCGCGCACACTGGACAGCGAGGTGAACATGATGGTCGCCATCGAGGTGGCGATGGCCATCTTGACCGACATGTCGGCGCCAACGCCGCGCTGCGAGAGCAGGGCGGTCAGCAGCGGCACCATCAGCATGCCGCCCCCAATGCCGAGCAGGCCGGCGAGAAAGCCCGAGACCAGGCCGAGGCCCAGCAGTTCAGCAAACAGCACGGCGTCCATCAGACGCCCAGCAGCCGGCAAACCTCGGCCCATTCCTGCGGGCTCACCGGCGTGATCGAGAGGCGGTTGCCGGGCGCCAGCGTGCGCATCGTCGCGAGCTTGGGCGCGGCCTTCATCTCGGGAAGGCCGAGCAGCCGGGTCTTCTGGCGTAGCTTCACGTCCACATGCAGCCAGCGCGGCTCCTCGGGCTTGGCCTTGGGATCGTAGTAGGGGCTGTTCTTGTCGAACTGACTGGCGTCCGGGTAGGCCGTGCTGGCCACCTCGGCCAGGCCGGCGATGCCGGGCTGCGGGCAGGACGAGTGATAGAACAGCACGCCGTCACCGACCTCCATGCCATCGCGCATGAAATTGCGGGCCTGGTAATTGCGCACGCCAATCCAGGGGACGGTCTGGCCCGGTGCGGCGGCCAGCTCGTCGATCGAGCACTCTTCGGGTTCGGACTTCATCAACCAATAGTTCACCGCGTGCCTCGCTGGGTCGGTGGGTTGGAAGGCAGGAAAAAGGTGTCCACCGCGAGCCATGAGCCGCATTCCTGAACCCGGGGATTCAGGTGGGCGAGGTCAGCCGAGCTTCGGGTTCATCTGACGCGAGACGATCACACCAACTGGGCGATGTTCCAAGCCCATGCTCATAGAGCATCGGTCAAGGAAATATAAGACTCACGCGAACGCGATGGACGCTGCAGATTCTACGCGCGGCGAACCAGCTCCTCAGAGCAGTTGGCCGTCTTCCGCGAGGGCCGCATCGAGGCGCTGCATCAGCGCTTCAAGCTCGGTCTCGGGCAGATCTGGTGTGGCAGCGGAAGCAGCATTGGCAGGCGTCGCAAGCTTGGGCGCGGCCGCCGGTTTGCTGGCTTGCTCGGCCAGTTGATAGGCCAGATTCAGCGCCGCCAGGACGGCAATGCGCTCGCGCGCCTTGATCTTGCCGGCATCGCGGATCGCACACATCTCGCGGTCCACCTGGGCGACCGCGCGGCCCAGGGTCTCGGCACCGCCCTCGGGGCAGCCGAGCAGATAGCTCTGGCCCATGATGGTGACTTCCATCTGCTTCATATCAGCTGTTCTTCCCGGGTTCGGTGGTTTCAACAGGCAGGCGCTCCAGCAGAGCATCGATGCGCGAGCGGGCCGCGCCCAGGCGCGAACGCAGGCTGTCGCGTTCCTGGCTCAGGGCCTGCACCTGTTCTTGCAGCAAGGTGTTGGTGCGCTTGAGCTCGTCGTGGCGCAGCAGCAGCCGCTCTACACGGTCGAGAAGATCGGTCATGCTTGGCATGGGCGTGGCTGGATGAGTGGAGGACGGCGCGGGCGGCTGATTGTAGGCGTCAGGCCGCAGCCGCCTGCGCGTGCTTGGCAGCGAGCGCGCGGCCGTGATCGCAACAGTTGGCAACGGCACAACGCTCGCACTGCGGCCGGCGTGCCTGGCAGACGTAGCGGCCATGCAGGATCAGCCAGTGATGGGCATCAACCAGGTACTCCGCCGGGATGCGCTTGAGCAGGCCTTGCTCGACCGCCAGCACGTTCTTGCCGGGCGCCAGGCCCGTGATGTTGGAGACGCGGAAGATGTGCGTGTCCACCGCCATCGTCGGTTCGCCAAAGGCCACATTCAGCACCACATTAGCAGTCTTGCGGCCGACGCCGGGCAGGGCTTCGAGCGCCTCACGTCTGCGTGGCACCTGGCCACCATGCTGCTCGAGCAGGATGCGGCAGGTCTCGTGCAGGTTCTTGGCCTTGGTGTGATAGAGGCCGATGGTACGGATGTACTCGGCCAGGCCTTCGACGCCGAGCGCCAGGATCTTGGCCGGCGTGTTGGCCACCGGGAACAACCTGCGCGTGGCCTTGTTGACGCCGACGTCGGTGGCCTGGGCCGACAGCAGCACGGCGGCCAGCAGCTCGAACACGCTGGCGTATTCGAGCTCGGTCTGCGGTGCGGGGTTGGCCTGCTGGAGGATGGCGAAGAACTCGCCGATCTGCTGAGGGTTCATGCCCTCATTTTGCGCGAGCGCGGGCGCGCGCCAGGGCGGCTTCGATGACAGCGCGCTTGGCGTCCAGGATCTTGGGGTCCGTGTGTTTGGAAGCGGCCGCGACATCGGCCAGCTTGGCCTCGGCCTTCAGGCGCAGGCGCTCTTCGTTCTCTTCCTCGCTGCGGGCCACGCGCAGTTGGTGGAACTGGTAGCGCTGGCGGGCCTCATTGGCTTGCGGCTGGCTCCAGGCATCCCAGGCTGTGCGGCCTTCGCTGACCTCGACCATGGAGATGCAATCGACCGGGCAAGCGGGCAGGCAAAGCTCGCAGCCGGTGCATTGATCCGCAACGATCACATGCATTTGCTTGGGTGCACCGACGACGCAGTCCACCGGGCAGGCCTTGATGCACAACGTGCAGCCAATGCACCAGCTTTCGTCGATGACGGCCAGCGCCCGCGTGGCCTCGATGCCGTTGTCTGGATTGAGCGCGAGGACCGGCTTGCCGGTCAACAGGGCGAGCCGGCGCACGCCTTCATCACCACCGGGCGGGCATTGATTGATCTGGGCCTCGCCCGCAGCGATGGCCTCTGCATAGCGGCGGCAATCGGGATAGCCGCAGCGCGTGCACTGGGTCTGCGGCAGCGCCTGGTCGAGCTGCTGAACCAGGTTCGCCAGCTCGTCCGGGGCTGTCGAAGTCATCGAGTGGCGGGCTTTCGGCCGCGATTGGCTGGGGTGCTCGTCTTGGCGACCGGGCTCAGCGGCTTGGCCTGGTACTTGGCGATGAACTCGCGCACCTCGGGGTAGACCTTCTCGCGCCAGCGGCGGCCCGAGAAGATGCCGTAGTGGCCGGCGCCGATGGCGTCGTAGTGGAACTGATGGCCCTTGGGAATACCTTCGCAGAGGTCATGCGCGGCACGGGTCTGGCCGGCGCCGGAGATGTCGTCCAGCTCGCCTTCCACCGTCAGCAGGGCCGTGGTCTTGATGTCCTGCGGGCGCACCAGCTGGCCATTGACTTCCCAGGTGCCGTTCACGAGGGCGAAGTCCTGGAACACGGTCTTGATGGTGTCGAGGTAGTACTCGGCCGGCATGTCCAGCACGGCGTTGTACTCGTCGTAGAACTGACGGTGGGCGTCAGCGCTGTCGCCGTCGCCGCGCACCAGGTCCAGGAAGTAGTCGTAGTGCGAGCTGAGGTGGCGGTCGGGGTTCATCGCCACGAAGCCGGTGTGCTGCAGGAAGCCGGGGTAGACCTGGCGGCCGGCGCCCGGGAAGTTGGTCGGCACGCGGAAGATGACGTTGTTCTCGAACCAGCTGTGGCTCTTGTTCATCGCCAGGTTGTTGACGGCCGTCGGGCTCTTGCGAGCGTCGATGGGGCCGCCCATCATGGTCATGGTGATCGGCGTCTGCTCGCCGTTCGAGGCCATCAGGGAGATCGCTGCCAGCACCGGCACGGTGGGCTGGCAGACCGACATCACATGGGAATTCGGGCCCACGTGGCGGATGAATTCCTGCACGTAGGCGATGTAGTCGTCCAGATGGAAGGGGCCCACCTCGGTCGGCACCATGCGCGCATCGGTCCAGTCGGTGATGTAGACCTTGTGGTCCTTCAAGAGCGTGCGCACCGTCTCGCGCAGCAGCGTCGAATGGTGGCCCGACAGCGGCGCCACGACCAGGACGGTCGGCTGGTCCTTCATCTTGGACAGCACAGCCACGTCGTCGGTGTAGCGCTTGAAGCGCAGCAGGCGGCAGAAGGGTTTGGTGATCGGCACCAGCTCCTGCACGGCCACTTCCACGCCATCGACCTCGACACTGCGGATGTCGAATTCAGGCTTCTCGTACTCCTTGGCCAGCCGGTGCATCAGGTCGAGGCCGGCGGAGACGCGCTGCGCCATAGGCGTGTGCGTGAATGGCGACAGCGGGTGGCTGTAGAGCTTGGCCGAGGCGGCCGCGAACTCCGAGAAGGGGCTCAAGAGGGCGCGCTGGGTTTCGAAGAGCTGGTACAGCATGGGCGAGGACCTTTGAGGCAGGGCAGCGAAGGCCCTATCTTGCCTCAATTTGTGCAATGCAGCATCAGCACCAATCCGGGGTTTCAGCCCCAGATCGGGGCTTCCGCGCCAAAAAATGGCGCTTTCCGCACATCCATCGTGCGGGGATGGGTCGGTATCAGCCGCGCATCACAGTGGCCATGGCCGCTGCCACGGCCGGCAGGTTCTTCTCGTTGAGAGCAGCGACGCAGATGCGGCCCGAGTCCACGCCATAGATGCCGAACTCGCTGCGCAGGCGCTGCATCTGGGCGGCGTTCAAGCCCGAGTAGCTGAACATGCCCTTCTGGCGGGTGACGAACTCCAGGTCGGCCGTGACGCCGGCAGCCTTCAGCGCCGCAACCAGGGCGCCGCGCATGGCCTTGATGCGCACGCGCATGCCGGCCAGTTCCTCTTCCCACATCGAACGCAGGGCAGGCGTGCCCAGCACGGTGGCGACGACTTGCGCACCGTGGGTCGGCGGGTTGGAGTAGTTGGTGCGGATCACGATCTTCAGCTGGCTCAGCACCTTGGCGGTCTCGTCGGCCGAGGCGCAGACCACGCTCAAGGCGCCGACGCGCTCGCCATAGAGGGAGAAGCTCTTGGAAAAGCTGGTCGAGACGAAGAAATCGAGGCCGGCGGCCAAGAACTGCTGGATGACGGCGCCGTCTTCGGCAATGCCTTCGCCAAAGCCCTGGTAGGCCATGTCCAGGAAGGCCACCAGGCCGCGTGCCTTGACGGCGGCGACCACCTGCTCCCACTGGGCGGGCGTCAGGTCGTAGCCGGTCGGGTTGTGGCAGCAGGCGTGAAGCACGACGACGGTGCCGGCCGGCGCGGCGCTCAGCGCGGCCAGCATGCCTGCGACGTTGATGCCGCGGTTCTCTGCGTCGTAGTAGGGATAGGTCTCGACCGTGAAGCCGGCGTTGGTGAACAGCGCGCGGTGGTTCTCCCAGCTCGGGTCGGAGATCAGGACCTTGGCGGCGGGGTTCAGCTTCTGCAGGAAGTCGGCGCCGATCTTCAGGCCGCCGGTGCCACCGATGGCCTGCACCGTGGCCACGCGGCCAGCCTTCAGGATCTCGCTGTCGGCACCGAAGACCAGGGCCTGCACGGCCTTGTCATAGGCGGCGATGCCGTCGATGGGCAGGTAGCCGCGTGCCTTGGGAGCGGCCTGCATGCCGGCCTCGGCCTCGGCCACGCAGCGCAGCAGGGGCAGCTTGCCGTTCTCGTCGTAGTAGACGCCCACGCCCAGATTGACCTTGGCCGGGTTGGTGTCGGCATTGAACTGCTCGTTGAGGCCCAGGATGGGGTCACGCGGGGCCATGGCGACGGCGGAGAACAAGGACATGGGAGCTCTTTCCTGACAGAACGGTGGCATGAGGGCTTGACTGGCGGCGCGGCGCGGGCGGTTTGACTGCGCTACGCTGTCGGGCTGTTGGCTGCCAACGCCAGCGACGCCGATTCTAGGCGGCGGCGGGATGGCAGCTCAGGGAATTCCCGATGCAAAAAGCGACTGCCGCCATGCCCGTTTCAGAGGGAGCCATTGACACGCCGAAGGGCGAGTTCGTCAGCTTCGAAGGCTCCCCGTTCCAGCTGTTCCAGCCTTTTCCGCCGGGCGGCGACCAGCCCACGGCCATCGCGGCCTTGTGCGAAGGCATCAATGACGGCCTGAGTTTCCAGACCCTGCTCGGCGTGACCGGCTCGGGCAAGACCTACACCATGGCCAATGTGATCGCCCGCATGGGGCGGCCAGCCATCGTCTTCGCCCACAACAAGACGCTGGCGGCCCAGCTCTACAGCGAGTTCCGCGAGTTCTTCCCGAACAATGCCGTCGAGTACTTCGTCAGCTACTACGACTACTACCAGCCCGAGGCCTACGTGCCGCAGCGGGACATGTTCATCGAGAAGGACAGCGCGATCAACGAGCAGATCGAGCAACTGCGCCTGTCCTGCACCAAGAGCCTCCTGGAGCGGCGCGACGTGGTGATCGTGGCCTCCGTGTCGGCGATCTACGGCATCGGCAATCCGAGCGACTACCACCAGATGGTCATGACGCTGCGGGTGGGCGACAAGATGGGCCAGCGCGACGTGATCGCCCAGCTGATACGCATGCAGTACACGCGCAACGAGATGGAGTTCAGCCGGGGCGCTTTCCGCGTGCGCGGCGACACCATCGACGTGTTCCCGGCCGAGCATTCGGAGCTGGCCTTGCGCATCGAGCTGTTCGACGACGAGGTCGAGGGCATGTCGCTGTTCGACCCGCTGACCGGCCAGATCCGCCAGAAGATTCCGCGCTTCACCGTCTATCCGAGCAGCCATTACGTGACGCCACGCGAACGCGTGCTGGCGGCGGCCGAGGCCATCAAGGAAGAGCTGCGCGAGCGCCTGGGCTTCTTCGTCAAGGAAGGCAAGCTGGTCGAGGCTCAGCGCATCGAGCAGCGCACACGCTTCGACCTGGAGATGCTGCAGGAGGTGGGCCACTGCAAGGGCATCGAGAACTACTCGCGGCACTTGTCCGGCGCCGCGCCGGGCGACCCGCCGCCGACCCTGGTGGACTACCTGCCGCCAGACGCCCTGATGTTTGTCGACGAAAGCCATGTGACCCTGGGCCAGTTCGGCGCCATGTACAACGGCGACCGCTCGCGCAAGACCACGCTGGTGGAATACGGTTTCCGCCTGCCCTCGGCGCTGGACAACCGGCCGCTGAAGTTCGAGGAGTTCGAGCGCAAGATGCGCCAGGCTATCTTCGTCTCGGCCACGCCCTCCAACTATGAGAAGGAGAACGCCGGCCAGGTGGTGGAGCAGGTCGTGCGGCCGACCGGCCTTGTGGACCCCGAGGTCGAGGTGCGTCCGGCCACGCACCAGGTGGACGACGTGCTGCAGGAGATCCGCCTGCGCGTCGAAGCCAGTGAGCGCGTCTTGATCACCACGCTGACCAAGCGCATGGCCGAGCAGCTGACCGACTACCTGAGCGACAACGGCGTCAAGGTGCGCTACCTGCATTCGGACGTGGACACGGTGGAGCGGGTCGAGATCCTGCGCGACCTGCGCCTCGGCACCTTCGACGTGCTGGTCGGCATCAACCTCCTGCGGGAAGGCCTGGACATTCCCGAGGTCTCCTTGGTCGCCATCCTGGATGCCGACAAGGAAGGCTTCCTGCGCTCCGAGCGCAGCCTGATCCAGACGATTGGCCGGGCGGCGCGCAACCTGAAAGGCCGTGCCATCCTCTATGCCGACCGCGTCACCGATTCCATGCGCAAGGCCATGGATGAGACAGAGCGGCGGCGCAACAAGCAGATCGCCTTCAACACCGAGCACGGCATCACGCCGCGTGGTGTGCAAAAGCGCATCAAGGAGCTGATCGAGGGGGTTTATTCCGACAAGCCGGGCCGCGATGACCACAAGCTGATCGCGGCGGCCCAGGTGGAGGAGCTGTCAGAGAAGGACCTGAGCAAGCGCATCGTCCAGCTCGAGAAGAAGATGCTGGAGCATGCCCGCAACCTCGAGTTCGAGCAGGCCGCCCGCGTGCGCGACCAACTGGCCCAACTGCGCGAGCAGGCCTTCGGCGCGGCCGTGCACGACAATATCGTGCCCATCGAGGCTGCCAAAGGAAACCGCTGAGTGATCAAGCCCCTGCTAGACCGCGTGCTGGGCCGCAAGGCCAAGATCAGCGTTCTGATGGTGTGCTCGGGCAACACACCTCGCCCCTATGAGCGTTCACTTCCTGTTCACTTCCTGTTCACTTGACGGCGCTCATCCGACCTTGACGTAGATCGGTTCAATCCCTCGCGGGTCGGCGTAGATCGCTGCCGTTTTCTCGTCGGCATGTCCGAGCAGAGCCTTCGTATCGACCCCGCCCTGCTGGGTGTAGAGGCGCTTGCAGAGGCTGCGGATTTCGTGAAAGGTTGGTGCGCCCTCGTCGGGGATCTTGGCTAGCTTGCGCGCGTCCGTGAATGCGTGGCTGATCCGGTCTGGGTGCACCTTCGATCCTGTCGGCGCATTTCCCCATTGGCTGACGTGATGAAGCAGAAGCGGGCTGATCACACCGGTGCGGTGCTTTGCCACGTCACGGACTGACACTCCAACCGCCTCCAGGCGAAGATCGAGCGGGATGCCGATCAGCGCTCCTGTCTTCACTCGCCTGACAAGCATGCAGCCGTCTTTGATGCAGTCGCGCGGCGTGCTTGCAATAGTCGCCCGGTCGGCTCCAGTCACCAGCGCGAACATCATTGCCTGCTGCAGCCATTCCGCCACCTTGGGCGCCTCTGCATAGATCGCCTTGAACTGCTCAAGCGTCAGCCGGCCGCGCTTGACCGTGGCGTCAGGACGCGCAGTCGGGTCGGCCGGGTTGCTGTCCAGCAGGCCCTTGGTGATACCGAAGTTGAAGATTGACACCAGGCGCGAGCGCACGGCCTGGGCGAGCCGTTCCTTGCCCTCAGCCAGAACCGCGTCGATCAAATCCGCGCAGAGCTTGGTCGTCACCGCATCGCAGGCCCGATCACCCATGAAAGCGTTGATTCGTTTGTCGAGAGACCTGGCTGCCTTCGCGGTGTTCGCCTTTTCGGACACCGGAAGCCTCTTCGTCAGTTCGGCTACGGTGCAAGTCTCGACGCCTTCTAGGCGCGCGACCAGCGACGGCTTCTGATCGGCCACAAACTGATTGGCTGCCAGCGCCTCATTTCGAGCGACTGCCAGCGGAACCGCGCCGATTGCATGCGTCTTTCCGGTTGTCGGATGCCGCCAGGTGAAGTAGCCCGGCCGAGGCTCATAGAGCCCGCGCGGCCAATCACGCTTCCTGGCTGATCGACGGGCTGCGTTCATGCGCGGCGGCTCTCCAGTTCAAGGCGCTGGACCAGAGACAGGCGCGGCCCATCGTTGACGGTGCGGCGCGCGTCCTTGGCCACATAGTAGGCCCGGCCGACCTTCTCGGGCGGCGGATAGATCTGGCCATCGCGCACCCACTGCCGCAGCGTCCACATCGAGGGTGCGGGGTTGTAGTTGGTAGCGGCCCACTCTGACAGAAGGATCTTCGGGCTGCTCATACCTTCTCCTTGCCAATGGCGGCAGCGAACTGAATCAACGCGTCCTTGTTGAACGTGTAGGTGTCCGAGTGGTGCGGGTCGCTGGATTTCTTGTAGCGCCAGGCTATGCGGTGGGCTAGTGCTTCGATCTGCTCAGGCGTCTGCGGATGCGCTACACGGTGAGTGGAGGCGTATGGCTTCATGTACTCGATGATCCTGGCAGCAAGCTCACGATTTCCAACGGTCCTCGCGGAATGGCAGCGCGCCTCGTTCAATAGCTGCACAAGTCCAGACTCGAATCCATAGGCCACAGCCTGCTCCGGTAGTACCGCAGCTCCGGTAGTAGCAGCTCCGGTAGTAGTTGCCTGCGCACGATAAGCGGCGAGGGCTTCGCGTGCCTGCTGTTCTGCCGCAGCTGCATCAAACTGAGTTTCGACAGAGAGAATCTGCTCCAGCGCTCTAGCCAGTTGGTCCGCTTGTGTCATTGCTTCCCTTTCTGTGCTAATTCAATAGCTGCTCTCAGCGTGCCGCCAGCAAACACCTCGCCAGCGACAAGCACCTTGCATTCATCTTTGCCGTGGCTAAGGACAACGATGGGCATCGCTGGCACCGGCTCGAATCGGGTTGGTTGGGGTTGTTCGTTCATGTTCGTCGGCAGGGGCTTGGATTTCAGGCCGTGCGTGCGAACTCGACGCACCAGACCCAGGGATTCGCCTCGACGCTGCCCGGGCCGTTGATGGCCTCCCACAAGCTCAGGTAGCTCTGGCGCGGGTCTGCCGAGTGGTAGTGCTCGCCGGCCGGAAGGCCGTAGCCACCGTCCTTGAGCTGCACGATGCCCTCGGCCAGCGCGTCGGTTTTGCTGATGCCCTGCAGTCGTTCCACGCGCACGCCGGCCACCCCCAGGGTGATGCGGCTGGCCCAGCGGGGCATGTGGATGCTGGGACGCCAGCGGAATCGCGGCACGCCGTCCAGGCGGTTGCGCTCCCAGTCGTCAGCAGACCCACCTAGGCCAAGGTCGGCGCGGTACATCAACGCTCCGTCCTCGTCGTCGCGAGCCCAGCATTCGCGCACCCACAGCCGGTCGCCGGGCTGACCGTAGGGGCACGGCACGTGCTTGATCGTTTCGTTCACGTCGTAGCCTGGGCCATCGCCCCACAGCCATGACAGTTCGGCCACGCCGTTGTCGCTGCAGTCAACGCTGAGGCTCGGGCCGGTTGCCTGCTTCAGAACTCGCCGCGTCTGCGTCTTCGTGCCGGCCAGGATGGCGCGGACCATCGGGCCGCTGAAAAGGATGGGGCGTTCTTTGGTCATGATGTACGGGTGCAGGGGATGGGAAGTGGGCGACCACAGGGCCGCCCGTTTGCCGTCAGGCCTTGCCGAAGAAGTAGAGCCAGTCGGCCTGGGTCAGCTCCAGGCGGCTTTCGGCGTTGGCCTCCAGAACCTGCACCCAGCCGTCGTACTCAGCCACAGCCTGGGTATGCGTGCCGATCTTGGCGTGGCACTCGGCGAGCTTGCGCGTCAGGTCGGCATTGATCGTGACCTGCGGGCCTTGCATGGCGCTGGTCGCGTAGTTGGCAACCTGGGCCGCCACGCTCTCGTTGACACTGACGCCGGACTCACGAATCTCGGTCATCACCTTGGCCTTTTGCTCCGTCCACCAGGCTGCACGCGACTCGCGGAACGCCTTCTGCGCACGGGCGCCCTCGGCCAGTTTGCTGGCGGTGTAGGTGAACTTCCATTCGTCGCGGATACCGGAACCGACGTGCATCATTGAAATCTCCTTGGAATGGCCTGTTGGCCGGGGTTGTGCCGATGTGCGGCAATGGGGGATGGGAATCAGACAGCGGCTTCAAGTGCCAGGTGGAACGGCGTCCAGTAGCCGTCGTCCATCGGCACAGACACGGGCTGGCCTGGCCCGTTCCAGCGCAGGCCATAGCGCGGCAGCGCGTGGTGCTGGTAGCTGGCGTCGTTGTTGTGCGGCGGCCGGGGAGGAACCTCCGGTTTCAGGCCGCGCAGCGCTTCCACCTCTGCGCGTAGCTGTTCACGCTCTGCCTCCACTGCGGTGAGCTTTGCTTGCAGTGCGTCCTTCTCGTCGCTGTGCCGCTTGTGCGCTTGGTAGGCGTGCCACGACTGGCCGGCGCGGGCGCTCTTGCGCAGGTCTTCAAGGTCTTGGGCGCTCATGGCCGACATAGGGCGGCTTGGCGTCAGCACGAGCTGCCGCGCTTCCCAGTCGAAGCCGAACTGCGCTGACACCACATCGACGGTCTGGTGCGCGGTCAGGCCTCCAGGGTTCTCAATGCGGATGGTCAGGCGACACTCTTCGGCATCGCGCGGAAGGCGCATTGCCATCAGGCCTCCCAGGGTCAGTGCTTCGGGTGTGGTGGTCATGGTTTTCCTATGTGCGACCGGCAGGGATTGGGTTGTCGATGCTGCGCAAGGCGCGCTCCCACTCGCTCCGGTCCATGTCCATGCCAAGCGGTAGGCACTGATCGCCGCGCTCGCGGGCTTCTTCGTCCCGCTGCACGGCTTCGCGGATGTCACGAACGATGATCTTGAGAGTGGCCGGCTCGATAGCGTGCTGCTGCTCGATGAGCCAGTCCACGCAGTCACCGACGATGTAGGAGGAACGGCCCAGGCAGTAACGCACTGCGGCCGTCGCCATCAGGTCCGCACGCCCCCACGGGCGAGTGCTGCTGGTAGTGGTCATGGTGTTGTGCTCGGCAGGGGGATTGGGTCAGCGTTCATCGCTCATCCTGACCTTGCCCGACTGGTGCGAGCCGGTCTCGGTGATGCCAACGCCAGACACGCCGATGAACTCTTTCCCCGTGGCGTTGTCGCGGATGACATAGACACCCCGGCGCTCACCGTAGGCAAGGTCATCGAGAAACACGCCGATCCGCTCGACGGTCACGCGTGGCGCGCCGTCGGCAATCGCAACGGGCGGTGCACTTTGGCTGCGCTTGCGCATCTCCATGTCTGGATCGGGGCCGCAGCCGGCCAGAATGGCAACAGCGGCAATGAGCGTGATGGATGTGAATCGGGTCATGTCGGTGTGTCCTGTGAAAGTACGGGATTTGCCACGGGGTTGTGGGTGTGAAGGCGAGCCGCAGCAGCGCAGTAGGCCGCGTGGGCCGCCTCCGGGCTGTCGAACGTGCCAAGCCAAATCTGCTTGTTGTTGGCGCAGATCAATGCGGGCCACCCGCCGTACTTGGTGCGAGGCAGTACGCCTTTGAGCCCCGTGGAGTTGTTCCGTTGGTGAGGCCGGTTCTGCATGTTCTCGGCGTGCGTGACAAGCCGCAGGTTCTCCAGGCGGTTGTCGGTCTTGTCCTGGTTGATGTGGTCGAGTTGGCCGTCAGGCCAAGCGCCATGCACGTACAGCCACGCCAGCCGGTGCGCCATGTGGTTGGCGCCGATCCAGATCACCCGATAGCCGTGGGCGTTGATGTGTCCAGCTACGGTGCCGGCCTTGCCCCATTTCCCAGGGCGGTTGACGCGCCGGATAAACAGGCCCGTCTCGGGGTCGTAGGTCAACAGCTCGCGCAGCCGCTCGGCGGTGAGCTTGTCCTCCTTGGCGCTCACGGCTTCTCTCCCATGTGGTGTACCGGCACATCGGATTCACCCATCGCCACGTCGATGGCAGCGTCGAGCGCATCGCCAAAAAGCGTTTCGTCTTGCTGGTCCTCGCGGAACGGCATGGCTGCCCGCACCACATTGATTTCGCGCTGGCTGGCTGGCACCTCGATCTCGTCGCTGCGCAGCCACCGATACCGCTCGGCGTCCTTGCGCTGCGGGTCGTCTTCGCAGCCGAACTCGCCCAGCAGGCCACCGAGCTTCTTGTCGATGCAGGTCAGGCAGACATAGCCGCCCATCGCGTCGATGCGCAGGGGCGTGTGCTTGTGCTTGCCGCATCCGGCGCACTTCGTCGCCTGCGTGCTGCTGTAGGTGGGAGCCTTGCCATCCACTACTGCGGGGGCTTGGGCTGGGACGAGGTATAGAGGAGTTGGTTCAACCCCGTCCTCGCAGTACGTCCTGGCTTCACACAAATCGTCTGGTGTCCAGAGCATGATTTGACCGTCATCCTGCTCGGTCAAGTAAGCAGCGGGCTCGACCATCGCCACCGTGGTCTGGGGCTGCGAAATTGGTGTCTCCACTTCGGTCTTGCGCAGAGCGCTTGGCAGCCTCAGGCCAAGCTTAAGCGCGTCGGCCGCGAACTCCACGCGCGTCCGCGCCGCCTCGCTGATGGAGTGCTCACCGTTGCCGACGCCCACGGCATCAAACCAGACCTTCTCGATGGCGTGCTTTGCTAGAGCCAGCGCGTCCAGCGGCGTTTCGTTCCATGGCCCGCTGCATTCTGGCCAGCGGCTAATAGTCAGGATCGGCTCATCATGGCAGCCGTCGTGCTCATACATCCATGCCACGGGCTTTCCAGCCCCAGGCGCGGGGGCTTGGGCGGCTGTGTCCCAGTACATGCGGATGTACTTCATCACGCGGCCTGCAAGCTCACGATTGCCGACCGTCTCTTTCGACAGGCACCGCGCCTCGTTCAGCAGTTGCACCAGGCCAGATTCAAAGCCATAGGGTTCCTGCGTACTCTTGGGCTGGGGCTGGGCTCCAGGGAAGAGCGGCACCCACTCGCCCGGCTTCTCGTCGCGCAGCATCTTCCCGCCGACCGACTTGTGATAAACGGGGCCTTCATAGAGGCCGTCGCCGCAGGGCCGATACCAGAACAGCGGCTCATGTGCCTCTGCTGAGGATTGGTTTGCGGGCACAGCGCCGGCCTGCTGCGGGCGGGTGGCGAGGGCTGCCGCTTCTTGGTCGAAGTCAACAGCATGCCCGCCTGCGTAGCGGATCGCAGCGTCTTGCATTGCGGCGGAAATCGATAGGACGTGTTCCGATGGATAACTCCCATCCGGCCTAGGCCATTCCTGCGTGCAATCTCCGCACGGCTTATCGCACTTGGGGGTGTTGTTGCAGTTCATGCGGCCTCCAGTTCGGCAACAACTTCCAGCACCGCCTCAACAGGCAGGCCGAGGCTGGCGGCCACTGCTGCCGCAGCAGATTCGCGGCACGGCGACAGCGATAGGGCGCGCTCGAAAGCGGCCAGGACGGATTGGCGGGGGTGGATGGTCATGCGGCCACCGGTTCGGTGAACAGGTCTTGTGCGCGGTTCGCCAGCACGCCGGCCAGGTTGCGTTTAGCTTGGTCGAAGTAGCTTTTCTTCAGCTCCACCCCGACGAACCGACGCCCCATTTCCAGCGCCACGAATCCCTCGCTGCCGATGCCCATGAACGGGGACAGCACAATGTCTCCGGGATTGCTCCACAGAAGCACGCCACGGCGGATCACTTCAAGCTGAAGCGGGCAGATGTGCTTCTCGTCTTCGTGGTCGCGGGCTGACTGGTATTGCAGGGTGTCGCTCGGGTTTATGTCCATCCAAACCGGGCTGGCGATCCGCTGCCAAAGGTGGACAGGGAACTCGTCCACGGTATGGGTCACATGGACGGCAGACTCGCCTGGTGCGCGCATGGTGATGAGGTAGTCCGGGATTCCCTGGCGGCACATTTCGCTGCGCTCACGGATGCTCTTGTGCAGCAGGCCCAGCGCCTTGGTGCGAGTCATGGCGGTCACTGGGTCTTTCCAGATCGTGACCTTGCTGTGAAACACGAACCCATGCTTCTGGAATGCGCGAATCAGATCGCCGGGGAAGTCCTTCAGGCCGATCACCCCGTCGCGCTCCTTGCTACTGGGCAAGTCCATGCAGTGAAAAGACACATTCCGACCCGGAGCCATGACGCGGCGAAGCTCTGCGATCAGGAAATCGAAGTGTTCGAAGAACTCGGCATCGTTGCGCACGTTGCCCATGTCGCGGGGGCTGTTGCTGTAGGTGTAGAGCGATGCAAACGGCGGGCTGAAGATGCTGAACCCGATGCATTGGTCGGGCAGGCCCTTCAGCGCCTCCACACAATCGCCATTGATGGCGGTATAGCTGTCGGTGACGACTTGATCGATGCAGTTCATGCGGCGGCTTTCAAGAATGCGGGCACTTGCACAGTGCGGCCCGCGTTGTAGTCATTGGTCTGACGGGTCAGGCCCTTCACTTCGGCCATCACGGCCTCGCGTGTTTCTTCGGACAGGCTCGCGGCCATTTCGGCGGCTTCGCGTTCCTTGCGGCGCAGGTTGGCAACCACAGCGCCCTCTGCCTTGCTGGCGAATATGTGAACGTCAACGGGCCTTGTCTGCCCGAAGCGCCAGCAGCGGCGGACGGCTTGGTAGTACGCCTCATAGCTGTCAGTCACGCCGACGAAAGCCATGCGTGCGGAGTGCTGCCAGTTCAGCCCCCATCCGCAGATCGACGGCTTGCTGACCAGGACACGAATGCGACCCTCCGCAAAGTCTGTGAGTCGCTGCTCCTTGACCTCGATGGAGTCGGAGCCGGCGATCTGCACTGCGCCTTCAATCGCCTTTGTCAGTGCATCACCTTCAGCGTTCAGGTCGCACCAGACGACCCACGCCTCAGAGGCATCAGCATTCACCCGGTCAGCGCACGCCTGGACGCGATCCTCAAGGCTCAGGCGGCGAGCATCGCGGCGCTCACTGAGGGTCTGCGCCTCCATGGCGAAAAGCGCGCCATTGAGCGGCATTTCAGTGCCGACCAGATGCTCGTGGAGCTTGAGCGGCGGCAGGTTGTAGGCACCATCATCGAAGCCGAGATCGGACGGCTTGCGGATCATTGCACCCCAGCTCGATACCCAGCGCCAGAAGGCTCCGCGTGCGTGGCCCTTCAGCCTCCAGGCGCTTGTGTCGCCGCCGTCGTGCATGAAGTACTCGGCCAGCATTTCGGCCTTCGTGCAGATCCCCAGGAACTCCGCATGAGTGCCAAGCTCCGTCCAATCGTTCGGCGCTGGCGTGGCCGTGGCTGGCAGCTTGAACGGGGTATTGCGGTAGGCCTCGGTCAGTGCCTTGAATGCCTGAGTCTCTGCATGCTTGATGCACCCGGACTCGTCTAGGACCACGCCGCCGAAGTCGCTAGGGTTGATCTTGTGCAGGCGGTCATAGTTGATGACGTTGATGCCTTCCCACACTTCGGAGCCTTCTCGGATCACGCGGGCCTCGATGCCGATCTTTCGGCCCTCGGCTGCGATCTGAGCGGCGACGGCGAGAGGCGTGTGGATGATGACGGGCTGCTTCGTGTGCTTGTTGACCGCATCGGCCCAGCACAATTCCATCCGCATCTTGCCCAGGCCGGTATCCGCGAAGATCGCAGCACGGCCACGGCGCAGCGCCCATGCCGTCAGCGCCGACTGGTGCATGAACAGTGAACCCGGCAGGCTGAATCCCGACGAGATACCGGACGGCTGAACCAGCGAGAGCTTGCGGCTGACGAACTCGTCATAGGCCGGTGAGTTGCTGGCGTGCGTGCTCATGCCGGTACATCCTCGAACGATTCTTCAGGCTTCGCCATGTGCTCAGGGATGGCGATCTGGTACTCGACGCCATCGAGCTGAAGCCAGAGCCAGTTGCGAGCAGATCGCACGGTGTCCCAGTCCATAGACTGGACGCGCTCCCAGCTGCGGGTGCTGAAGGCCTTCTCGAGCCAGTCGGCCTTGGCGCGCTTGGCGTCTGCCGTCGAGCCGCCGTGGTGCTTGTTGAGCAGTTCGGTGATCTCGTCGAGCGCTATCTCTTTGGCTCGCTTCTCGCGCTGCCACTTCGGCGTTCCGTCGTCGGCGAACAGTGCTGCGTTGTCACGGCTGGTGTCCATGCTGAACTGCTGGCCGCCGAGGTTCAGGAACTCGATGTGAGGCAGAAAGTCCTTGAACGTCGGGTTCTCGAAGGTCTTGCCGTCGATCTTGTCGGAGCGATCCTTGAGGATCGTTGCTGTGCGCCAGACGCGGTTGTCGGCGATGCTCTGGTGCTTCTCCATCAGGACGAGGATCGAGGGCTCATAGCCCGTTTCCGTCTCGGCCTTCATCTTGATGCCGGTCTTCTCCAGTTGCTTCTTTCCAGACTCATCCTCGAAGAAGTCGTACTCGAAGCCGGCGCGGCCGCACATGATGATGTGCGCCTGGCTATTGACGAAACGGTCAGTGAAGCGAGCCCACTCGGACTTGAGCCATGCCCAGTCGCTGAACTCCAGGCCGCGCTTGCGGTTTCGGCGGGTTGCGTACTCGTCGCACAGCACGCGCCAGAAGTGGCTGATCGAGTCGATCATCAGCACCGAGCCGCTGGCCTCCGCCTCGTTCACGGCGTCGATCAGATCGACGAACGCCCGCGTCTTGGCGACCTGCAACTCGATGTTGGCCGAATCGAAAAGCGGCTTCACCCAGTCGGAGCCAGTTTCGGTGTCGAGGAACATTGCCGGCCGGTTGCCCATGTCGAGGCCGCGACGGCGCATGAGCTCAACCATGCCAATGGCGACCTGCGAAGCCGTAAAGGTCTTGCCGTCGCCGGCAAAGCCCATGAGGCCCATCTTGAGGAATGCTTGGCCATTGGTGGCCTTCTTGAACAGTGCCAAGGTGATCTCCAATCAGTTCAGAAACCGCGCCGCCACGATCAGCAGCGCAAGGGAAAGGACGCCCAGGGCTCCGCCTGCGGTGAGGCGGGAGAGGGCTTGCTGGGAGGTTTCGTCGAGGCTCATGCCGACCCCCAGGAGCCGAATGCGATCAGCAACACCCAGCCCAGCAGGGCGAGGCCGGCCGTCAGCGCGGCGCGCTCGTAGGGGTCCAGCAGGGCCTGCATGAGGCGCGAGGGGTTTCCCCGGCGCTCGCGGGGCGCCACGCGGCAGGCCTCTGGACAAGGGCAGGGCTTGCGACCCTGGTCGCAGGCATCGGCGGTGCAGGCCGGCTCCAAGCCGGCGCAGTCGTCCATGCCGGCGTGGCCGATGCGATCCATATCGGACAGGATCAGGCTCATTGCTGCGGCCCCTTCTTCACCGGCACAAACACCCGAAGCGGAACGCACCGGTGCTCGACCTTGGGCTGTTCGAAGTGCTTGTTCAGCTGCTCGTCGTTGCAGGCTTCGCGGCTCTCGAACTGGCCGTTCAGCTTCACCTTCTCAGGTGCGGCCGGCAGGCTCAGTAGCAGCCAGATCACGATGGTGGAGTTCATGCCGCCACCGCCATCCGATGCTGAGCCGCACCAATCGCACCCTTTGCACGGGCGGCGCGGAGAGCGTCTTCGCGATCCTGCTCGCGCGCCTGGCTGGTCAGCAGTTCATTCCAGCCATCGACCACGAAGGAGTCGATGAACTCGCCTGCGTTGATCCACATGCCATTGATGCAGACGAACAGGACCGTGGCCTGGCCATCGACCACTTCAAACTCCACCTCTACCGAGGCTTTGCCGAGTGGCATCCGCTGCTTCTTGATCTCCATCGTTCACTCCTGCGCTTCGTTGCGTTGGAGTGCAGTATTAGCCAATGGCTTTCAACAGTCAAGAGCCTGGGGCTAACATTTCTTGCAAAATTGCAAAAGCCCGCACGCGGCGGGCTTGATGTTTGTCTAGCGTGTCGGCTACAGCTGAGGCAACTTGAAGAAGATCGTCAGGTCGCGCAGGCCTGCCGAGTAGACGATAGGTACGAAGTCGCTCGCGTCATTGAATCCATAGGCCTTCAAAAGATCGTCTGTCACCATCAAGATGCGCCCCATGCTTCCAATCGTGCCTGGCGCGAACAGAAACAGTTCATCTGAGTCAGGCTTTCGCCAAACTTTGAGGCGATCTCCCGGCCGACACGTATTGACGGCGCTTAGTGGGAGCCAGCTCACCGCCGCGAATCCATATCCATTGCTTCGAATGAAAACTGGCGTCAGCTTGGGCAAAATCAGCCGTTGATCGTGTGCCAACCCAGCATCAAAGAGCACATCAGACTCAAAGTCCATGTCAAGCTGAACCGAGAACCTTCGCTGCTCGTCTTCTAAGTGGCTTCCGCTAATTAAGCAGTTTGCCCATGTCGTCCGGTTACTCAATCCCAACGCTTGCACACGCTGGTGATACGCGACGGCATCCATGCGCGACAGGTGGCCTACGTGAAGGTCATCTATGAAGATGGCGACGGCGTTCCCGTCGTGCTCATTTTCCGGCTGATGAACAAGCTGCGCGGCGCACAGGACAACTGCGCCATCAAACCCTTTGGGCCACTCGAAGCTGTTCAGTGCCTCGTAGTTGAAAGACTCTCCTACTGCGTCAAGCTGGTATAGCCCAGACCACTTCCAGATTGCTCGCCGAGTTGGCTTGGCGCCGCGCGCCTTTCCCGTCACCACCTCGCATACCACCATGGGACTGGAAGGTTGCTGAAGTCGCAGAACTTCAACTTGCCTTCGTCATAGAGGCCGTTCATCACATCTGGGACGATCTCCGCCCCAGACTGCGACACTTCAAATCGTTTAAACCCTACGTAGCCACCCATAGAATTCTTCGCGTTGACTTCTCCGCAGAGCATTGCGTCCTGCCATGGAATCCAAGTGCCAACGAACTTAACGTTCCTGAACTGTGCAGAGGCAGGATCCTTAAGCTGTTCAACTAGCCGCGCCTGCATAGGCGCAACAAGTGCTAACTTGACGTAGAGCGCCGCAATCGCTGGCGCGGCGACCAATGCGGTCAATGAAATCGCAATCGCTCTCTTTTTCATGCGCCTCCCTGGCGTTGATTAATCGTCCGGTTCGATCTGGCCTTTGTAGTGGCCCTTGATCACCGCACCGTCTTCACTGTTGAAGTTGAAATAGCCGGGCGCCTCTGCATTGGCCGTCCACTCGCCAGCCGACTTTCCCTGACCGTAGATGCGAACATGCACCTGGTCACCGTGGGCCACCAGTACCGCCTTGCCAATCTTCGGCTGGCCCGTAGTGCGAAAGATGATTTGAAGGCCTCGCGGGTATGTGTCGCGCGTCGCGTCGTCTGTCACGGTGTACGTGAACAGCTCTCCAAGATTTCGTCCTGACAAGACTTCCTCCCTGGTCTTTAGGGGAGGAACTGTGAAGCCACCCTGGCTCACTTGATGAGCCCCGCCCCCAATTGGGGGGATGGTTTCGTGCGATTGATGGACGTTCCCGCTCAGTGCCGCTTTCAGGGCCTTTGGGATCGCGAATGTCGATACGAGTTCGGCCTCCTCCGGTGGGCGCAGGTTGTCATCTCCGCGCTCATGCATGTTCCACAGCTGGAATGCCTCTGAAGCGTGGGAGTTGTCCATCCACCCGCCTGGGAGCTGTAGCTTCTCTTCGATTTCGCGTGCCAGGTCGTCACCGATGGTTCGAGGCTTGCCGCTGGTGCTATGAACGACTTGGTTGCGCAACTGGCTCAGCTGGGAGTGCGACTTGTTGAGGGCATCCGCCAGCTTCTGGATGCTCCCCGCGTAATGGATCAACGCTAGCAAATTCGCATGGCGGATCGCTCTAACGGGCAAAAGAGACATGGTCGGGATTGGATAGCCGCTGGCTAATTCCGGGAATTGGCCGGGGGCTAGCATTAATGAAAGCCATGGGCTAATATGCGGCTCATGGACCTACGCACTTACCTTGAACAAGCCGACCGTGGGGCTGCTGCCGCCCTTGCGCGCGCTGTCGGCGTGCATCCCGTCATGGTGTCTCAATGGGCGTCCGGCCTGAAGGCGGTCCCGGTCGAGCGTTGCATGGCCATCGAACGCGCCACAGCCGGCCAAGTCACTCGCCAAGACCTCCGCCCCGATGACTACTGGCTGATCTGGCCCGATCTTCCGGCGCCGGAACTGGCCGAGGCGAGGGCGGCTTGAGATGACGCGCCGCCAGTCAGAAACCGTGCCGCCCTTCGGCCGGACAAGTCCAAAACACAACGCCGTCATGGTGCGCGTCTTTACGCAAGACAGACTTGATTCCGTTGTCATAGCAGGGCTGGCACAGGTAGTGGAGCGCCTTGGACGAATCCAGAGACTTGTAGGCAAAGACACCGCTGGACGCTTCCGCAAGTTCATAGCTTCCTCGCTCGGCGAGCTTCGCTTCCACCTCGGCATGGTTGGCACTGGCCTCTGTCAGCGCCGCCTGCAGCGCCATGTTCTTCTCGGCCATGGCGAGAGCGGCCTGGGACAAGCTGAAAAGGCGCTCTGACATGTCCTGCAGAGCCTCCTTCACCTTTGCCTCGTCTCGCGCCGCTAGCGCTACCTGCGCTATTCCAAGCGCCGCTTTGAAGGTCGAGATCGCTGCTGTGATTTCGATTGCCATGCGCGCCCTCCTTGGGCTGGTTGCTGTAGGGGCTTCCAGCATAACCAGGGAAGGGCGCGCGCCCCATCACCTTCCACCAGCCAGCAGCGGTCGCTTCCACCTCATGGGCGGTCAGGCTGGTGGTTTCCCCTCGGGCCACGGCTCGGGGGCTTTTCTTCTGCGATTGATTGGCTTGCATGTCGCCAGTCTCTTTTTTTGCCTGAATCGTGTCACTCCGAACGGTTCCGAACTTTTCGGAGTAGGGGAGATCGCCTATGTTTGAAACCCTGAACGACTGCCTGATCGAGTGCGTCAAGGCGGCCGGAGGTTCGAAGGCTGTCGGCAATCGCATATGGCCCGAGAAGACGATGGAAGCAGCCCAGCGCCACCTGCTGAACTGCCTGAACGAGGGCAAGGCCGAGAGGATGACGCCCGACCAGGTACTGCTGCTAGCCAAGCTGGCGCGCGAGAAGGGCTGTCATGCCTACGCTCATTTCGTGGCCCACACGCTGAGTTACGCCGAGCCGACGCCTATCGAGCCGCGCGATGAGGCCGACGAACTGCGCCGCCAGTTCATTGAGGGCACCCGTGCGTTGGTAGCCATGGCGCAACGGATTGAGTCGCTGGAGCAGCGCCCGTCCCTGAGGGCTGCCTGATGGCTGGTCCCTGGCTCAAGATCGAATGCTCCACGCCGGACAAGCCGCACATGCTGGCGATCACGGCTGCGATGGGCTGGGATGACCCAGACCTTGCCTTTGCGAAGCTGTTCCGGCTCTGGCGCTGGTTCGATCAGCACACGGTTGACGGTAACGCTGCGGGCGTTACCCCGGCGTTACTGGATCGTGTGATCGGCGTTACCGGATTCGTTCAAGCGGTAGCAAATGTCGGCTGGCTTGAGATCACATCGGATGGGATTTCTCTCTCCAGGTTCGGTGAACACAACGGCGACACGGCGAAAAACCGCGCTCAGACGGCAAAACGGGTTGCTGAACACAAAAGTAACGCGAAAGGTAACGGTGACGGTAACGCTGACACCGTTACCAAAAGCGTACCTAGAGGTAGAGGTAGAGATAACTCTTCTTCACTTCGTTCAGAAGAAGGCAAGCGCAAGCGCTCGCCACCTTCGCCAGCGTACCCGGCCCCTGATGACGTTGACCCGCAGGTCTGGGCCGACTGGCTGCAACTCCGCAAGGCAAAGAGCGCCCCGGTCACGGCGACCGTTGTCGACTCCGCCCGCAGCGAGGCGGTCAAGGCTGGGATGACGTTGGAGGCCTTCCTCCGTGTCTGGTGCGCTCGCGGCTCTCAGGGGCTGCAGGCCGAATGGCTCAAGCCGCATGAACGAGCCAGCCCGATCGGCCCCAACGGCGCACATGGCGGCTTCAAGGAAATCGACTATCGAAAAGGGGTGAGTGATGACGGATCTTTTGCCTGATGACTCGGCCGATGTTCCGGCCACGGCGCAGCCTCTGCGCGCGAGGCTGGAGAGATTCGAGCTCGGAACGCGATCCAGTGATTGCGCAGAGCATGGATCCTTCGAGGAAAGCGGCCATCGGATCGCCATGTTCAAGCGGGAGTTTTGGTCCGGCTGCCCGGTCTGCGCCGCCGAGAAGGTCGAGCGGGAGCGCGCCGAGGCCGCCGCCGCTGAAGCCCGCCGCGCCGCCGACATTCGCGAGGACGCCATTGGCCAGGCCGCCATCCCGCTTCGATTCCGCTCCCGCACGTTCGATGCCTTCACCGCAGACACGCCCGAGAAGCAGCGCGCGCTGACCGTGGCGCGCGACTACGCCGAGGACTTCGACAACAACCTCAAGACCGGTCGCGGCCTGGTGTTCTCCGGCCTTCCGGGCACTGGCAAGTCGCACCTTGCGGCGGCCATCGCCCTGCACCTGATCGACAACCACAGCCGGCGCTGGGTCCAGTACACGAGCTGCATGGGGCTGATCCGTGCAGTGCGGGAAACCTGGCGCAGCGATTCCGACTCCAGCGAGCGGCGCGTGCTGAACAAGTTCGGCCGCGAGATCGACCTGCTGATGATCGACGAGGTGGGCGTCCAGTACGGCACCGACAGCGAGCAGACCATCCTGTTCGAGATCCTGGACCGGCGCTATGCCGAGATGCGGCCGACCATCCTGCTCACGAACCAGGGCAAGGACGGCTTGCGCAAGTACGTCGGCGAGCGGGTCTATGACCGGTTGATCGAGACGAGTCGCATGGTGGTCTTCGACTGGGAGAGCTACCGGCCGCAGGCAAGGCGGGAGCAAGCATGACCCCGCAGGCCTGCATGGGCGGCTGGTGCCTCAAGCGCGACACCTGCTCCAACTACCTCCACGGCGCCGGCCAACCGGTCGAGCGCCTTTGCCAGAAGGGCCGCGACGGTGTGTCGGGCCTGTTCAGTGTTCAACCAATCGACCACGAGGAAGACACCGCATGTACATCGCCGACCGCGCGGACCGCCGTGCCCGCATCTGTGCAGCCCTGACGCCTGATGGCGTGCTGCTGAATGACCTGGTTCCCGTCTCCGGCATGTGCCGCGAGAACTGCGGCGCGCTGCTGCGCCAGATGGCGAAGGCCGGGATGGTCTGGAGCGCTCGCGGCAAGCTGGGCACCGACGAGGCCGAGGTCCGCTACTTCCCGACCGAAGCGAGTCGGGATGCTTGGGTGTCCAGCTATCTGGAGATCCGCGCGGCTCGGCTGAAGGAGCAGCGCCGCCAGGAGCGCCAGCGCCAGGTGGACCCCGCCATCGCCGCCCGCATCGCCGCCAACAAGGCGCTGCGCAAGCAGATGGCCGAGAAGCGCGAGCAGGAGCGAATCCAGCGCAAGGCCGAGCGTGACGCAGCACGCATCGCGTCCAAGTCGGCCGAGGCCGCCGAGGCCCGCAAGGCGAAGGACCGCGAGCGCAAGCGCATCAAGGCGGCGAAGAAGCAAGTGGCCCGCATGCCAGGCCGCAAGCAGATCGCCGTGGCCCAGATGCTCTATCGCATTCGTGACCAGGAAGTGCGCGAGGCCGCCGAGAAGCGAGCCCGCCGAGATGACCGGCCTGTCGTGATCCCTGCCCACGTCAAGCCGCAGATCATCAAGACCCAGCCAGGCCGCTTCGAAGTCGTCGGCGAGATCACTGGCGGATTCGGCGCCCTGAAGCCTGGACAGTACGCCTTCGAGCCCAGCAGCTGCGCGGCAAAGGCGGCGGCGTGACCGAAGTCCTTGAGCGCGTCGTCTCCGACCGCAAGGCCGCCCACGAGGCCGCCAGCGCCTGTTACCAGCGCGCCCAGCAGTTGATCCTCGCCGGCAAGCCCGTGAAGCTGACCTGCCAGGAGTTCGAGTTCGACCGCACAGCCCAGGCAAACCGCTACTACTGGGGCGTTGTCCTCAAGGAGATCAGCGAGCAGGCCCGTGTAGCTGGCCAGCGGTACACGGCCGAGGCTTGGCATGAGCTGTTCAAGCGTCAGCACCTTGGCTACGAGATCAAGAAGCAGACCGTCGCCGGCCGCAAGCGCAAGACGGTGATCCGCCGCCTTCGCTCAACCTCTGACCTCAAGGTCAAGGCCTTCGCTGCCTACCTGGAGCAGGTCATGGCCTTCGCCGCGACGGATCTCGGCGTGCGGTTCTCGATGCTCGAATGGCAGGAGTACGGCGGATGAAGCGCTCCAAGCCCCTCCTGCGCACCGCCATGAGCCCGCGCGCCACGATCAAGCCGAAGGTGTGCGCCTGGTGCCGTGAGGACTTCTTCCCCGCGCGACCCATGCAGAAGGTCTGCGGCCCGGTCTGTGGCGCCCATGTCGGCCGACAGAAGACAGCAGCGGCTGCACTGAAGGCGCAGCGCGAGGAGCGCAAGGCGACCCGGGCGGCGAAGGAGGCGGCAAAAGGCGTGCAGGTACTCAAGAAGGAAGCGCAAGAGGCCTTCAATGAATACGTGAGGCTCCGTGACGTCGGTAAAGGCTGTTTCGTTTGCGGCGTGCCCCTGCAGCTGGGCGGCCTGGGCGGCGGCTTCGATGCCGGCCATATCCGCTCGCGCAGCCAGGCGGATCACCTCCGCTTTGATGAGCGGAACGTCCACGGCCAATGCAAGCACTGCAACGCGCCAGGGGCCACCAAGGATCACGTCATGCGCGAGGCGGCAGCGCGCCTGCTCGGCCAGGAAGTGGCTGATGCGCTCTATGCCGACAACCGCGTCCACAAGTGGCAGCGCGACGAGCTGCGCGAAATCCGAGACACAAGCCGGGCCAGGGCTCGGCAACTGAGGAAGGAGAGGGCATGAACTGCAAGCCTGGTGATTTGGCGGTGGTGGTGCGTGGCTATCCAGCCAAGAACGTTGGCAAGGTTGTGAGAGTCAGCCGGATCAACCCGTTGGTATCCAAGCAATATGGGGAGCCAATTTGGGATAGCGATGACGATTCATGGATGTGGCCCGACTCGACCCTGCTCCCCATCCGCGACAACGACGGCGAAGACGAAACCCTCACATGGGCAGGCAAGCCTGAGGCGGTGCCAGCATGAAACTCCTATTCCTGCCATCCGAGTCGCAGCGCCTGCTCAAGAACGGACGCAAGCAGCCTCACCGACTGTTCACTGCTGGCGGCGAGGAAATCAAGGGCCTTGTGTGCATTGAAGTGACGCCGCAATACCTTGAGCCGGTCTCGCTCGATATGGATGGGACCGTCGAGTACAGGCGGACAAGACTCGCTGACATTCGCCTGTCTCTGATGAATGTGCACGTTCAGCGCATCGACCGCAGGCCGCAGAAGAAACGATGACCTGCCCCGACTGCACCCGCAGCCAGGCCGAGATGTGGCACGGCTTCCGCTCCGGCTGCAAGGGCTGCCAGGCCAGAGCCGCCAGCCGTGGGCCGCAGTTCTTCGAGTCGCGAGAAGCCAAGCGCCAGACCTCGGCCTACCGCCGCCTCATCGAATCCCTGAACCTGACCCACCAGCAGGTTCTTGACGCATACCAATCCGACGCCATCCGACAGAAGGGAAGCAAATGACCGAGACGACCACCGCCCCGATCTTCCAGAGCGTCGGCCAGGCGCTTCACTTCAGCTATCTGCTGGAGGCCCTGCCAGCCACCCAGAAGGGCAGCACCCAGATGCTGATCGAGTCCATCCGCCAGCAGCTCGGCAAGCTGGAGGCCCGGGTCAGCAGCAGCGTCAACTTCGAAGGCCTGAGCCCGCTTGAGCTTCGCGGCCAGTGCGCCATGGTTCGCGGCGCAGCCCTGAACCACCTGACCAGCATCGAGCACGACGCGGTTCGCGCCCGCTACGGCCACCGCATGACCAAGGCGGCCGGCGTCCGTGGTGTGGCTTCCTACGTCCAGGCCATGACCACCCTGCACAACGATTCCGCCATGCTGGCGGTGGCCTGGTGGAACTACCACAAGCCCACCCGCATCGCCGACCGCTATACCCTCAAGGACGTAGCCCGGGAGTACAGCTGCGACCTCAAGGCCATCAATGGAGCCATCGCAGTCCTGCGCAAGGCCAGCGAGAGCCTGGAGCGGCGGGCGCATGAGAGGCTTGGGGAGTTGTTCTTGCGGACTGGATTGGTGGAGGCGATGTGAGCAACTTCATCGCCAGTTGCGAGAAGCCTCGCATTGTCAAATCGAATGGCAACCTTTGGAGTTGCTCTGGTCACGGTCCCGATCCAATGCTCCCATGGTCCAAGCGTGTTTTCATTAGGAGATGGGGCGTCACGCCGGATGTCGCGTATCAGACCTGGAGGACGGATATGCTGATCAGATTCGGACGGTTTCTGGAGGTTCGATGAAACACAAAGTCAGTGAACTCGAAGGCGCGCTGCTGGATGCGGCGGTTGCGAAGGCTGAGGGGTTGCCGGTTCACCCTGGCCGCGACCGGTATATCGTCGCCGACACCATCGACACGCGCTACGCGGACGATTTCTTCCCGAGCCGGCTTTGGGAGCATGGCGGCCCGATCATCGAGCGGGAGATGATCAAGATCGAGCACGCCGTCGACTATTGGGATGCCGCAATCATGTCGAAGACGGCCACCTTCTACTACCAGACCGGCCGCACGCCCCTGATCGCCGCCATGCGCGCCTACGTCGCATCCAAGTTCGGGGAAGAGGTGGAGTTGTAGTCTGAAACACACAAACCTTACGCGCGCTTGACGGCTCGCGATTTCGGCTCCAGAATCCCGCAACTCTGAACAAGTCCGCCCATCGAAAGCTCGGCGGGCTTTTTCGTTTCTGGATCACTATGGCCATCATCCAAGCCGGAGCGAAGCTCAGCATCTTCGTTCCTCGCCTGCAAGTTTCCCCCATCCCATCTTCCAATCGCATCGTCGATGTGAAGCTCTCCGGAAACTCAGCGCAGCGCAGAAAGCTGCGCCGCATGATGGATGCCGAAGGGTTCTCAACCCTTCACATGCGCGGAGAGTGGAGGCCGCTAACCAATACGTCAGGTCCGACTCGGTCCGTGTTACCGGCCGGCTAAGGGGCTGAACCGCCCACCCGCCACCCTACCCAGAACCTACCCAGAACCTACCCAGAACCTACCCCATCCACCCGGTCAGCCAGCATTGCCGGTGCCGCCAGGGGAAAGTGGCGCAATACCTCCCGCGCCTTCGGCAGTCGTGCAAGAGGCTGGCAAGCCGAGAACAGCAGCCCGCAGCCTTCGGGCGGTCTGATGTGGGCCACCACATGGCCAAGCTCTCCAAACTCCCCCCTCGCATCCAGCCACTGGACGCACCGAAGGGTGGAGGCTGGGGCGACGCCAGACGAGGGACCGCCACTGAGCGTGGCTATGGATCAGCCTGGAAGCGTGTACGCCTTCAGGTGTTGAAGCGAGATTGCGGCCTCTGCCAGCCATGTATGCGGCGAGGCCACGTAACGCCGAACTGCCGAACCGTCGACCACATCGTGCCAAAGGCGCGTGGCGGCGACGATGACATGGGCAACCTGCAGACCATCTGCGATGGCCCTGGATCCTGCCACCAGGCAAAGACATCCGCAGAGGCGCGCGGCCTTGTGTGGGACGAGGCATTGCCTGTGACGACTGGCCTCGATGGCTGGCCTACTTGATCAGCAACGGCCGTATGGGCGTCGTCCAT
Organism: Pelomonas sp. V22; assembly: GCF_030014915.1. Classification (GTDB taxonomy): domain Bacteria; phylum Pseudomonadota; class Gammaproteobacteria; order Burkholderiales; family Burkholderiaceae_C; genus JAUASW01. The sequence goes on along the minus strand of NZ_JAGIXS010000002.1, from coordinate 103,179 downwards.
AGTGTTTCCATTGCGTCGTTCGACGGCGAGCCCACTGGCCGAGTGCACATCGGCGGTGCGCTGATGGTCGATGGCGCAGAACCGCGCAGGAGGCGTCGAACCTGTCGGGCCGCTCGAAGTCCTTCGGATCGCGATGCGGCCTCCTGGTGGCGCCTGACGCGTGCCTGAGGCGTCTACAGGCGGTGGGGGCGTGCAAATCTCTAGGGCGTTTCTCTCTGGCACCGACTGGTCTCCGTTTTTTCATCGCTAACCCCAAATATGCCCAGGAAAAAGAGAGCCGATTCAGCGGATGCGGCGATCCGGGCCATGGTGAACGCGGCACTTCCGCTGCCTGAGGTGCCGGCGCACGTCCGGTTGCGCGACGAAGACCGGCCATTCTGGGTCGGCGTTGTGCGCGCACGTGCGCGCGAGGAATGGATTGAGGCTGACCTGGTTGTCGCCGCCCAGCTCGCCCGGTGTCAGCGTGACATTGAGCGCGAGCAGGAGCTTCTTGACTCCGAGGGCAGCGTGATCGAGAACCAGCGCGGCGCCCCGGTCATGAATCCGAGGCATGCGGTGCTTGAGCAGCTGGCGCGGCGCGAAATGGCGCTGATGCGGAGCCTGCGAATTGCCGGTACCGCTTCCGGTGGTGATCGGCGCGACCTTGACAAGGGTCGGAAGCTGCAGCGCCAGGCCGAGGCCGCGCGGGAAGCATTGAGCGACGATGAGTTGCTGGCGTCGTGAGGAAGAAGAAGCTAACGCGAGGCCAGCGGGTCTGCGCCTTCATTGAGCGCTATTGCATCGTCAGCGAAGGCGACCTGATCGGGAAGCCGATCAAGCTGGAGCCATTCCAGCGCAAGTTCATCCTTGCTGTTTATGACAACCCGGCCGGCACAAGGCGGGCCTATCTGTCGATTGCTCGGAAGAACGCGAAGACGGCGACCATCGCCTGTTTGCTACTGGCGCACATCGCCGGACCTGAGGCGGTTCTCAATAGCCGGATCATCTCTGGCGCAATGAGCCGAGAGCAGGCGGCGGAGGTCTACAACTACGCCAGCAAGATGGTACAGCTGTCGGCCGAGCTGTCGCGAGTGGTGCGGATCGTCCCCAGCAGTAAGAAGCTGATCGGGTTGGCCCGGAATGTTGAATACCAGGCTGTCAGCGCGGACGGCAAGACGGCGCACGGAAAGTCGCCGGTCCTGGCCATCCTTGATGAGGTTGGTCAGATACGTGGCTCGCAGTCGGACTTCGTTGACGCCATCGTCACGGCGCAGGGTGCCTATGACAGCGCGATGTTCCTGGGGATCTCGACCCAGGCCCCGAACGATGCCGACCTGTTCAGCATATGGCTTGATGACGCGATGGCAAGTGGCGATCCGCGAATCGTCTGCCATCTGTACACGGCGCCCAAGGACTGCGAACTGACAGACCGAAAGGCCTGGGCTGCCGCAAATCCTGCGCTTGGAAAGTTCCGCAGCCTGAAGGACGTGGAAGAACAGGCCGACCGGGCGTCGCGGATGCCGAGCTTTGAGCCGACGTTCCGCAATCTGGTCCTGAATCAGCGAGTGGAGATGGTCAATCCGTTCATCTCGCGGGGCGTCTGGTTGCTCAACAGCCAAGAGGCTGACGACGCTGTGTTCTACGAAGAGCCGGTGTTTGTTGGACTCGACCTCTCCGCCAAGACTGACTTGACGGCGATGGTCATGATGGCTTGGCGTGATCGGTGGCACGTGCGGCCGATCTTCTGGACTCCCGAGAAGGGCCTGAGAGATCGAGCAAAGCGCGACCGGGCTCCCTATGACACGTGGGTGCAGCAGGGCTTCATGCGCGTGCTGCCTGGTGCGTCTATGGATTACGAGATGCTGGCGCGCGAGATCGCTGACGCGCTCGCTGACTGCAATGTGGCTTGCATGGCGTTCGACCGGTGGCGGTTCGATCTGCTCAAGAAGGAATTCGACGAAATCGGCGTGGAGTTTCCGCTCCACCCGTTCGGCCAAGGCTTCAAGGACATGTCCCCGGCCTTGGAAACACTGGAAACCATGCTCATGAACGAACAAATCGCACACGGCGCGCACCCTGTGCTGACCATGTGCATGGCGAACTCGCGTGTCGAGAGTGATGCGGCCGGAAATCGGAAGCTGAACAAGGCGAAGGCTACCGGCCGGATTGACGGAGCCGTGGCACTTGCGATGGCGGTTGGCGTCATTCCTGAAAAAGCAGAGGCGGCATGCGTTCCGCAGATCTTTGACCTTGGCTTCTAACGATGTCACAAGTACTTGATCTGACCGCGCGCCGCCACGAATCTCGCGTGCTCGGCCGCTACCTGGCAGAGCGACCTGGAGCGGCTGCGCGAGCTGGGGTGCTGGCGTTTGGTGAGAACAACTCGACCGGCAATCTGACGATGGATGAGCTGGCGAAGATGCTTGGAGCCATGGCTACCGCATCCAGTGGTGCTGTTGTCACTCCTGACACGGCGCTTCGTGTGTCCGCTGTGTATGGCTGCGTGTCGCGTATAGCTGGCGCAATCAGCACGCTGCCACTTGGGCTCTTTGAGCGGATTGATGGTGGTGAGCGCCAACCAGTCCAGCATGACTATCACTGGATGCTGAACGAGCGCCCATGCGAGGAATTCTCGGCTGCCGATGCGTGGACCTATCTTGTCAGCGCAAAGCTGTTCTATGGTGATGGTTACGCGCAGTTGCTGCGCCCTGGCTATAGCAGCGCAAAAGTCATAGGCTGGAAGCCGCTTCACCCTAACCGCGTGCAGCCGTTTAAGGATTCAAGCACTGGTGAGAAGTACTACAGGGTTCAACCTGAATTCGGCCCGGCCTATGTTTTGGATACAGCCGATGTTGTGCAGCTTACGAGCCTCGGATATGACGGTCTTACGAGTCCGAGCCCCATTACATATGCGGCGCGCGAGGCAATCGGAAATGCGCTTGCTGCGCAGCAGTTTTCAGGAAAGCTGTTCTCTGAAGGCGCAACGTTTGACTACGCCCTGCAGACCGATCAAAACCTGAAGCAGGAGCAGCTTGAAGGCTTAAAGGCTTCGCTGCTGGCGAGAACCTCGAACTCGCGTGCTCCGCTAATTCTTTCCGGTGGGTTGAAGGCTGCATCGCTTTCTATCAACCCAAAGGATGCAGAGATCCTCGGTACTCGCCTGTTTTCGGTGGAAGAGATCTGCCGGATCTTTGGCGTGCCGCCGCACCTCGTTGGGCACACGGAGAAGACCTCCAGTTGGGGTACCGGCATGGCGGAGCAGGGCGGCAACTTTGTGCGCTACACGCTGATGACTCACCTGGTGCAGATCGCCCAGGAGTTCAATCACCGTCTCTGGCCGATCCGCCAACGCTTCTTCGTCGAGCACATTACGGCAGCCCTAGAGAAGGGCGACACCAAGAGCCGTTTTGACGCATACCGCTCCGCCCTTGGCCGTGCTGGTGAGCAGCCCTTCATGCACGTGGACGAGATCCGCAGGGCTGAAAACCTTCCACCGCGCGAAATGTCTACCAATCAAGTTTCAACGGGAGCCCCGAATGCGGCATAACCGACTCATGCAGCTCCTGGCCGATAACCGCCAGGCTCCCGGGCGACGGTTTGAAATCGTCACTAACGAGCAATCGGCCGATACCGCCGAGATCTTCATATATGAGGCCATTGTCGGCTCAGACCTGGAGGCCGAGTACTGGGGTGGCGTCAGTGCGCAAGCCTTCGTGAAGGCACTGAAGGATGTAAAGGCAAGCACGATCCATCTGCGCATCAATAGCCCTGGTGGCGATGTGTTCGCGGCGCGCGCTATTGAAACTGCGCTTCGAGAGCACAGCGCCAGGGTTGTCGTGCACATTGACGGATTGGCTGCGAGCGCCGCCACCTTCATCGCCATGGCCGGTGACGAAATCGTGATGGCAGAAGGCGCCATGTTCATGATCCACAAAGCCTGGACAGTCGCCTGGGGCAATGCTGACGACCTGAACAAGACGGCCGACCTGCTCGACAAGATCGACGCAACCCTGGTCAACACCTACGCGAAGCGTACCAACCAGGCGGAATCCAAGATTGCAGATTGGATGGCCGCTGAAACGTGGTTCACCGCTGAAGAGGCTGTGAAGTATGGATTTGCTGACGGCGTAGCAACAGCCGAGGCAGAGCCTGCCAATCAGGCCAAGTGGAACCTCAATGCCTTCCTGGCCCGCGTTGCGCGGCCTGAGCAGCCCAAGCACGAAGAGCCTGATTCGGGCGACTTCGCAACCACCGACCACCGCGCCCGCCAGCAGCAACGCATCGCCACGCTGGACCGCACCCAGTTCGTCTAGCGCACTCGCGCACGTCGAAGCCAAGCCGCCCTAGGGCGGCTTTTTTTATTTCCGAACCGAAAGGACCGACCCATGAGCAAACTCGCTCAACTGCGCGAGCATCGCAACGCCAAGGCTCAGGAAGCCAATGCTCTTTCCAACAAGTACCCGGCCGATCAGCGCATGCCGAGTTCCGAGGCCTCGCAACTTGACACCATCTTGGCCGAGATCGAGGCAATCGATGGCGACATTCAGCGCGAGACCCGCCTGGCTACGCTGGCTGCGGAGCAGACCGGCAACCTGCTGAATCGAGCTCGAGAAGTCGCCACGCGTGATCCGTCCGCGCACAGCGATAACGCTCGCGCTCTGAAGGCGTACTTCCGTGGCGGTCTGCAGGCGCTTGATGCTGAGCAGCTTTCAGCGCACAACGCTCGCGTTACTCCGGACATTCGCGCCGCCATGAGTACCACGACGACGACGGAGGGCGGATTCACGGTTGCCACCGAGTACAACCGGACCATCGAGCAGGCGATGAAGGCCTATGGCGGCATGCTGCAGGCCGCTGACATCATGAACACCGGAAGCGGTGCCACGATGAACTTCCCCACGGGCGATGCCACTGGCGAAGTCGGTGCAATCGTTGGTCAAAACACCACGGTAAGCCGCGCCGATACCGCGTTTGGCAATGTGTCGATGGATGTCTACAAGTACACCTCCAACGACATCGCCATCCCCTGGGAACTAATTCAGGACAGCTTCATTGACATTGAGGCATACATCCAGGAGATCCTGGGCATGCGCCTCGGCCGCATCCTGAACACCCATTGCACCGTTGGCACGGGCACCGGCCAGCCACGCGGCCTCATCACCGCAGCCTCGTCTGGCAAGGTTGGCACAACCGGCCAGACGACCAGCGTCATTTATGACGACCTGATCGACCTTGAGCACTCTGTCGATCCTGCATACCGCTCCCTTCCTGGGGTCGGCTTCATGATGAATGACAGCTCGCTCAAGGTCATTCGCAAGTTGAAGGACAGCCAAGGCCGCCCGATCTTCGTTCCCGGTTACGAGCAGGGCAACCCTGGCGGTGCCCCCGACCGCCTCCTGAATCGTCCGATCTTCATCAACCAGGACATGGCCACGATGGCCGCCAATGCGAAGTCAATCGCTTTCGGCGCATTCAAGAAGTACAAGATCCGCCGCGTGATGGATCTGACCATCTTCCGCATGACCGACTCCGCATTCACCAGGAACGGTCAGATCGGCTTCGTCGCCTTCCAGCGTATGGGCGGCAACTTGGTCGATGTGAGCGGCTCCACGGTCAAGTACTACGCCAACTCCGCAACCTAACCCGAGGGCCGGCCCAGCAATGGGCCGGCATCGCCTATGGCACGAACCAAGAAAGCAGCCGAGGGCCAAGTCGAAGCGCGCGCGCTGGTCGATCTGCCTGACCTCGATGTGAAGTGCGGCGAAGCCTTCGCGGCTGAAGCTGCGGTGATCGAGGGCCTGGTGCAAGCCGGCGCCGCTGACTCGCATCCCGACGCCGTGGCCTACGCCAAGGAACAAACCGCCGAGACCGACTAACCGGACTCAGCCCCTATGCACCCCTCCCGGGTGCATGCGATTGAGCCTGAACCACCTGACCCGCCATGGCGGGTCTTTTCATTTCTGAGGACAACATCATGACGCTGTCGATCTCCGTTGCCGGCCGCAATGCCGAGCTGAATGCGCTGGTCACGCTGCTTGGCGCATCTGCCACGGCCAAGTTCTACAACGGCACAAAGCCTTCGTCGTTCGGCACTCCGGCTGGCACGCTGCTCGCCACGCTTACCTATGGCACCGATGTGACGGCAGCCAACGGCGGCACGGCTGGCAGCGTCGCTTCTGCCGTCCTGACCTTCGGCGGCTTCACCCAGACCAACAGCAGCCACGTGAACGGCACGCCGACGTTCGTGCGGCTCTCCAAGTCGGATGGCACTGCCTGCATCGACGTGGACATTGGCGCGGGCGCCGGGAACATTCAGTTCACCGGCTCTATCGCCAACGGCCAGAACATCACTGGCACGCTGACCCTGACGGCCGGCAACCCCTGATCTGTCGTGGTCGCTCCGTTCGCCCGCACCTACTCGGTCGCCTCTGGGCCGATCAATGGCGGGAGGTTCCCTGGCGGTCTGTTCGCTGGCGCAGTTGCGCTCGGTGACGCTTCGCCGGCCGGGTCGCTGGCGATGAATCAGTCGGCCATGAGTGGCGCGGTGGTGCTGGACTCTGCTACGCCTAGCGGCTCATTCGACGTTCCGCCGTACCCGAACCTCACCAACATCACCAAGACCGGGACGGATGCCTACGCGCCCACTGGCGCCACGCAGTACCCGTTCACGTTCGTGATGCACGCCTCTGGCGGCGGCGCCGGTGCGCTGGACTTCGGCGACAAGTACCAAGCCGATCTGGATGGTCCGCTGGCGTACTCGACCGACACGGTGCTGAAGTGGTCCGCGCGCCTGATCTCGGGCGGCGTCACGGTCTACCCGCAAGACGTTCGCTACGACGCGGTGGCCTCCTGGAACCTGGAGAGCTACCACATGGGCTACACGCACGGCCCAGCCGTGGATGAGATGTACCTCTACACCGAGCGGCGCTATGACCAGTTGCTGCGCTGGGCTGACGCGAACGTACCGCAGGCCCATCCGACCAAGCGCTACGCCTCGGGCGGCTCGATGGGCGCTTGGGGCTGCATGACCTTCGCGCTGCGCCGGCCCAACAGGTTCGCGGCGATCTACCCCGACCGGCCGCGCGTGCGGTACTCGGGCGGCACGAACATCACGGTACCCGACTGGGAATCGGTCAGCCAGGTCTATGACACGGCAGTCAGCTCGCCGAACGTGACGGCTGCTGATGGCGGCGGGACCGTTGCCCAGCACATGAATGCCGTCGCCTACGTGGCGGACACGGCCAATGCCATTCCCTGGGTGGGTTGGAACATTGGCAAGAACGACGGCTTCAGCCCCTTCTCGGACCACATCGCGCTGGTGGCCGCCATGCGCAGCGCAGGCCGTGGCTTCGCGTTCGCGTGGAACAACGGCGACCACAGCACAGGCTCGATTCCCAGCCAGATCACGGCCAGCTACCCGCTGGGCCTCTTCGAGCTTGGCAAGGGCTATCCGGTCTTCAGCGAGCACTCGCTCGACGGCGATCCGTCCACCGATCTGACGGGCGGCATCAATGTCGGCCTGACCTTCCGCAACGTGGTCGAGTCTGCCGGCTCTTGGTCCTGCGAAGTGACGCACATCAGTTCGGCCTGCACCGTCAAGGTCAAGCCGAAGTCTCCCATCTACACCGGCAACCCATCCCCTGTGCTCGTGACCATCCCGGCCGCGAACACCTGGGTGTCGGTCAGCTTCTGAGTACGGCATGGCATCCCCACCATTCGGCGCGATAGGGTCGCTGACCAACGTCAACGGAACAACCAGCGTCACGCGCCCGGCCGCTAGTGCTGGTGACTTGATGCTGCTGGGCGTTGTGGCAGCCTATGGTGATGCCACTATCACGCCGCCAGCCGGATGGACTGCTCTCGCCTCCATCGACCAAGGAAGCGCGTTTGAGTTTGAGCTACGCCTGTACTGGAAGATCGCTGGCGGAAGTGAGCCATCGACGTACAGCGTAGGCATCGGCGGCCAGGGTGGCGGCAATAACTTCGGCTATGGCTGGATCTGGACGTACACCGGGCCAGACGGCACCACGCCGGTTCCGGTTTCAGCGACCCAGCGGAACACGAGCAACAGCACCTCGGCCACCTGCCCGAGCGTCACTACCACAGCAGCCGATCAAACGCTGGTGTGCGTCTATGTCTCTGGCAGCAACAGCATTTCCAACAGCTGGACGCCGCCCAGTGGCATGACTGAGCGGATGGATGCCGGCTCGAATCCTTCCGGGTTCGTTGTTGGCATCGCCGATGTGGCCGTTGCCAGCGCAGGCGCGACCGGCACCAAGACCGCCACGCAGACTTCATCGGCGACGAGCAACTGCATCAGCTTCGCAGTCGCTTCGGTTCCTCCGGCTGCATCGTTTTCCGGCACGGTCACCCTCGACGACGTTTCACCGGCTGGCTCTTTCAGCACGGTCCCGAACGGCAGCTTCAGCGGCAGTGTGACGCTGGACGATGCGAGCCCGAGCGGCAGCTTCTCTCCTGCGCCTGGGACGCTGACGAGTGGTGCCTTGTTGTTCAACAACGGGGCTGCACACACCAGCGCTCCGTTCGAGGCCTACGTCAAGCTGGCCTCGACGGATGCGCCGATTCTGCACAAGACCGGCCTGACCAGTAGCAGCAGCACGACGGTTCCGACCTGCTCGTTTGCTGACGTTGCTGTGGTGGCTGGCACCTCCTATCGCGTGACCTGGCGCCGCACCGATACCGGCGCCGAGGGAACCGAAATCATCGTCGCAACCTGAGCGGCAGCATGAGATCCGTTCGAGTCGATACAACGCGCCTGATTGCCGGCGCGTGCATTGTTTCTGCCTACCCGGGCCACGGCGTTCTCGGCGCAAACGTGCCGGCCGCTGGTCTGGATGGCCCCTCTTACCTCTACCCGGCGCTGAGCCTTCCCGCCGACAACGGCGTGGAGGTTCGCGGCCTGATCACTCGCTGGCCGACGAACGGCACGCTGACACCTGGTGAGGATGGCGTCTTCACCTATGACGGCGCCTCCGACTACTTCGAGTTCCGCCTCGATGCCGATGGCGTGGCCTCGACTACCGATATTGGCTTCGGCCCTGGTATCTGCCGGATCACTCTGACTGTTGGCGGAGCCGGTGGCGGAAGCTTCAGCGGTGCGATTGGCCTCGATGGCGCGACGGTCAGCGGATCGTTTACCGGTGGCGCCGTGTCCAGCTTCTCCGGATCGGTGCAGCTTGCGCCGGCCACCGCTGGAGGCTCGTTCTCTGGCGCTGTCGTGACTGGCGTCCGCGCCGCCCGATCTTCTCGCCGCGCGCCCCGCATGGATGGCGCCGGCCGCCGCAAGCGGCAAACACAGTAGGAATTCCATGTCCTTGAAACTGATCGCTGCACCTGGCGAGGAGCCGGTGCGCCTGGACGAGGCGCGGGCGCATTGCCGCATCACCGATGAAGTCGGCGACGACCTGCTCGGCCTCTACATCACGGCGGCCCGGGAACTGTGCGAGTCGATCACCGGCCGCGTGCTTGTCACGCAGACCTGGGAGCAGACGCTGGACGACTTCCCGCGCGGAGACAAGTCGGACATTCAGCTGCTGCGCCTGCCGGTGCAGTCGGTCCAGTCGGTGGTGTACGTGGACGCGGATGGCGCCGAGCAGACGCTGGCGTCTGACCAGTATGCGACCGACCTGCAGGATGCCGAAGCCTGGGTTCTCCCGGCCGATGGCCTGACCTGGCCGACGACTGACGACGTGATCAACGCCGTGAAGGTCCAGTTCGTGGCCGGCTACGGCGACGCCGCCTCAGTGCCAAAGCAGCTCAAGGTGTGGATCTTGGCGACCGTCGCCATGTTCGCCACCCAACGAGAGGCCGTGGACATGACCGGCCGAGTTGGCGCGCTTCCTGAGCGCCTGATCGACCGAATGCTCGACTCATATCGGGTGTACTGATGCTCGCAGCAGGCCAACTCCGGAACCAGATCAAGCTGCAGGCGCCAGCCAGTGGCGAGGATGCGCTCGGTCAGCCCTCGGTGGGCTGGATCGACGTTGTGACGCTGTCGGCAAACATCAGGCACATGAGCGGCGCCGAGGCCATTCGTGCCGGCGCGACTGGCTCGACGGTCAAGGCATCGATTCGGATTCGCTGGCGCGAGGGTGTGACGGCGGCCATGCGCGTGCTGTACGGCTCCACGGTCTACAAGATCACCGCCGTGCTGCCTGACGGTGGCCGCGAGTTCGTGGACCTGGTTTGCGAGGTGGAATCTTGAGCGGCGGCGCGCACAGCTTCAGCATGGGCGTCGACCTGCGCGGCCTGGAGTCCTACCTGGACCAGCTTGGCGACGCTGCCGAAGAAGCCGCGCTGCCGGCGTGTGCTGCGGTGGCGAAGGTGTACTACGACGCGGCGCGCTCGTTCGTTCCGCGCTCGTCGAAGGCTCATTACTTCTACGGCTCGTCCTACAAGACGACGAAGAAGCGCTACGGACCCTATAACCCCGGCAACCTCCAGGCATCCATCTACCGCGTCTATTCGAAGGACAACAGCGCACCAGGTCGGGCGGTCTATCACGTGTCCTACAACTACAAGGACGCTCCCTATGCGCACATGGTCGAGTTCGGCACCTCGACCAGCGCCCCGCATCCCTTCATCCGCCGCGCCATGTACAGCCAGGCCGTGCAGAAAGAAGCCCTCGATGCCGGCGAGAAGGTGCTGATGGCTGCAATCGACAAGGCGGCAGCATGAGCGTCGAAGCCGAACTGACCACGCTGCTGAAGACGGTCTGCCCGCGCGTGTACCCGGACGTTGCGCCGGCCGGCGTTGCGCGGCCCTACGTGACCTATTCGGGGATCGGCGGCAAGCCGATGCGGTTCCTTGACAACACGGCCGGAGACAAGCGCAACACCATCATGCAAGTCAGCGTGTACAGCTCGACTCGCGCCCAAACGATGGACTTGATCCGCGCGATTGAAGAACTGCTGTGCGGCAGTGCGACCTTGGTCGCCATGCCGATGGACGAGCCCTACAGCACCTACGAAGAAGACGCAGATCCTCCGATCTACGGCGCGAATCAGGACTTCTCGATCTACACCAACCGATAGCGGCCGAAAGGCCAACCAAGCAAGCCCGCCCGGGAAACCGAGGCGGGCTTTTTCATGCCCGATGAGGGCGAAACCCAACCCGCCCTCGTGCGGGTTTTTTCATTTCTGAAAGGCCCACATCATGGCTTCCGTACCTACCGGCACCACGTTCGCCGTCGCGACCGCGTTCGGCTCCACCAAGACGGTTTCGGCTGTCACCAACGCCACCGAAGCCGTGTGCACCAGCACGGCCCACGGCCTGGCGAATGGTGACGTTGTTGAAGTCACCAGCGGCTGGGGGCGCCTGAACAAGCGCTACGCCCGCCTGAAGTCGGTGACGACCAACGACTTCACGCTCGAAGGCATCGACACCACCAACACCACGTACTTCCCGGCCGGCAGCGGCACGGGCTCGGTGCGCAAGGTCAACACCTTCACCACCGTGGGCCAGATCACGGGCGCCAGCTCCAGCGGCGGCGATCCGAAGACGGTCTCCTACAAGTACATGGACAGCGACGTTGAATACAACATCAACGACGGCTTCTCTGCCACCAGCTACTCGCTGGACATCGACGCCGACGCCATCGGCTCCGGTGGCTACAGCGCGCTGAAGTCGCTGACCGAAGTGCAGACGGACACCTGCCTGCTGATGACGCTGCGCAACGGCTCGAAGGTCTACCAGCCCTGCACCGTGGCTCTGAACGAGTCGCCCTCGCTGCAGGACGGCCAGATCAACAAGGTCAAGGCCGCCTTCAACGGCAACAACCGACTGACCCGCTACGCCTCCTGATCACCGGGGCGTCTAGCCCCATCCCCAGCACCGACCTGGCCGGTTCCTCCCAATCGCGGGGAGGGCCGGCTGGGCACGGGCATTCCAACTCCCCGCGAAGGACCAATCACATGGCCAAGATCATCCTGGGCAAGCGCCCGACCTCGTTCAAGCACGTCGTCAAGTTCCCCCTGTTGGACGGCACCGAAGGCGCCATCGAGTGCGTCTTCAAGTACCGCACCCGCAAGGAGTTCGGCGCCTTCATCGATGGCATGTTCACCGACTCCGGCGCTGCGGCCCCGGCTGACGAGAAGTTCTCGATGGCCAAGCTGATGGACAGCACCGTCGAGAAGAACGCCGACTACCTGCTCGAGGTGCTGGAAGGCTGGAACCTCGACGAGAAACTGAACCGCGACTCGGCCGCCCAGCTCTGCGACGAACTCCCTGGCGCTGCCGTGGCGATCATGAACGAGTACCGCGCTGCGGTGCTGGATGGCCGCCTGGGAAACTGACCACGGCCGCGAAAGCGGCCTTCTTCGTTCTCCCCAAGGATGGCACGTTCACCCTTGAGGACTACGGCTTCGATTCCGTCGAAGTCTGGCCCGAGAACTGGCCGGCCTGGCGTCTCTTCTGCGAGATCTCCGGCCAGTGGCGCATCGCCGGCATGAACGGCGTCCGCTTCGCCCTTGACTACACCCCGCTTTTCGCTCGCATGGAACGGCTTGGCCTTTCCGATGACGAGTGGAACGACCTCTTCGCTGACATACGCGTGATGGAAGCGGCCGCGCTCGAACAGATGCGCGACAACGAGACCTGAAACCCATGAGCGAAAACCAAAAGCCTCAGATCAAGCTGGAGGTTGACTCGACTGAGGCCCGAAAGGGCTTCAACGAGATCAAGGATGCCGCTCGGGACATGGCCACGTCTGTCAATGAGGCGGGCAAGAAGGCGGGGGCAGGTCTTGAGGGAATCGGCGACGGCGCGCCGAAGTCTGCGGAGAAGCTGGACCGGGCCACCAAGTCGATCATCGGCTCCATCGAGCGCACCACGGCTGCGATGAAGGCCGGCGAACGGGGCACGGCGAGCTACTTCGAAACTCTGGCGAGTCAGCGCGGCGTCAGTGCCGACACGCTCAAGCCGTACCTTGACCAGCTGCGCCAGGCCGAGGCCGCGCAGAAGGCGGCGCAAGGCTCTCTCGACAAGATGGGCGTCAGCGCCGCCCAGACTGCGGCCGCCCTCCGAGGCGTCCCGGCGCAGTTTACGGACATAGTGACTGCCCTGCAGGGCGGCCAACAGCCGCTGACTGTCTTCCTGCAGCAGGGCGGCCAGTTGAAGGACATGTTCGGCGGAGCCGGCAATGCGGCACGCGCGCTCGGTGGCTATGTCCTTGGACTGGTCAACCCGTTCACGGTCGCCGCCGCCGCTGTCGTCGGGCTTGGTGTTGCGTACTCGATGGGCGCGGCCGAGGCCAAGGAATTCGAAAAGACCCTGATCCTCAGTGGCAACCAGGCCGGCAAGACGGCTAGCCAGCTGATGGACATGGCCGCTGCCGTGCGCTCGATGGGCGCAGGCACGCAGGGCAGGGCGGCCGAGGTCATCAACCTGATGGCCTCCGACTCCAAGATCGGAGCGGACAACATTCAGCGCTTCACCGCTGCGATCCTCCAGATGGAGCGAGCAGGCGGTCCGGCCGCTGAAGAACTGGTGAAGCAGTTCGCTTCGCTGGCGAAGTCTCCGCTTGAGTCTGCCCTCAAGCTCAACGAGACCACGGGATTTCTGACCCGCTCGGTCTACGAGCAGATTCGCGCGCTTGAGGACGCCGGCAGGACTACTGATGCAGCGAAAGTTGCCCAGGAAGCCTATGCGCGCGCTGTTGAGCAACGAAGCCCTGAGCTCGTCAAAAACCTTGGCTACGTCGAGAAGGCGTGGCTAGGCATCAAAGACGCCGCCAAGGGCGCGATCGACAACACGCTCAGCGTCGGCCGTGTCTCAACTGCTGATTCAGTTCGTCGGAAGCTACTCGATCTATCGACAAAGTCTCTGGCGGTCGATCCTGATTCCGTTGCTGGCAAGAGCCTCCAAAGGCAGACGGCCGACCTCGAACGCCAACTCGTCGTCCTTGAAGCAAAGGAGCGAATTGAAGCGAAGGCAGCTGCAGCGAAGGCTGAGGAGGGCAGGCAGGTAAAGCTTCTTGGAGATTTCAACAAGGAATCCCTCCAGTTCGCTTCAAAGCAAGTTCAGCAAGAAAAGGAACTTGCAGCGGCGCGCGTGAAGTACCAAGAGCTTGTCGAGGCAGGGCTGATCAGCTCAAAGCAGTATCGTGATCTGCTTGCAGGCATTCGCGACAAATTCGACGACAAGGGCGCCAAGTCAGAAGTCGACAGCATCAAAGCGAAGATCGTCGAAACGCAGAAGTACATCGACCTTCTGCGTGCCGGTCGCGGCGAAGAGGCAAAGCAGACCGAAGGCGAGAAGCTCGTCGCACAGTTGCAAGAGCAATTGCGCGGCCGCATGGACGGCATAACTCGCGGCTACAAAGAGCAGGCCCTGGCGCAGGCTCAGAAGCTGGTGGCGGTGGAGCGTGACTCTCTCGAAACTGAAAAGCTGTACAAGTACGTAGCCCAGGCTACTGACGCATATCGCAAGCAGATTGCCGAGACGGTGAAGTCGGCCGATGCAATCGAGCTGCAGGCACAGAAGCAAGACGCTGCGAACAAGGTCTTCGGCGAGTCGAAGACCGCCATCGAAGAGATGGTGCTGGCTCAGAAGAAGATCGAGCGCACCAAGTTCCTGGAAGGCGAGTTGGTCGACCCTGCGCAGCTCGCTGCACTTGACAGTGGGATCAAGGCGCAAGAGCACCTTGTCGATTCGCTCCGTACCGCAGACTTCAACAGCGTCAATCGTCGAATGGACGAATGGCTCCGCTCTGCGAAAGAGGCGGAGGCCATTGCTGCCAGCGAACTCCGAATTGTCGGCCTCGGAAGCGCTGAGCGCGCAAAGGTGCTGCTCACTCGTGAAAGCGAGTTGAAGCTGGCGAAGCAGATCGCGGAGATTGACCGCTCTTCGTTCGACGAAGCGCAGAAGAACTCGCTCAAGGACAAGGCGAAGGCTGCAGCAAAGATCGAGCTTGATGTGAATCTCGATAGGGATGCACTCAAGGCGATTGACGAGTACCTCGACCCATCGCGTGCCCAGTCCTTCGGGGCCGCTCTGTCTGATGCGTTCGGAAATGCAGGCAACAGCCTGGCAAAGCTCTCATCGTCGCTTGGCGAGTACGCTCGTCAGCAGGCTCAGGTGGCCGACCTGCGCAGCCGCCTCGCGGATATTAAGGATCCTGCAGAGCGTCAGCGCGAGGCGCTTCGCCTGTCGATGCGCTCACAAGAGCAGAGCATTGGCCTCTACGCCAACATGGCCGGCGCCGCGAAGGGCTTCTTCGCCGAAGGCTCGCGCGGCTACAAGACCTTGCAGGCCGCCGAAGATGCCTTCCGGGTCTACCAGCTTGCCAGCGATCTGCAGAAGGGTCTGAGCGCTGCTGCTGTCGGCATTGCAAACCAGGCGCAGGGCGATCCCTACTCCGCAATTCCTCGCATGGCTGCCATGGCAGCGATCATGGCTGGCCTCGGCTTCGCTGTCTCTGGCGGTTTCGCTGGTGGCGGCTCTACCGGTGGCGACGGCGCCAAGCAGGCTACGGGAACCGGAACGGTCTTCGGCGACGCGCAGGCCAAGAGCGAGAGCATCGCCAAGAGCATCGACCTGCTGTCGGACACGGCAAAGATGCAGCTGTCCACCCAGTCGGGCATGCTGGCGGCGCTCAAGAGCATCGAGGCCAACATTGGCGGGCTGTCCGGCTTGATCCTTCGCTCCGGCGTTGTCTCAGGCGACACGGCGAGCCAGTTCGGCATTCGCGAGGGATACGGCCTGAACGCATTCAATGCCTTCGGGAAGACTGCGCTCGGCATCCTGGACAGTTGGACGGCCGGCGTCTTCACGAAGCTGATGGGCAGCAAGACGACCATCACAGGCAATGGCCTGTTCTCTGGTCCGCAGAGCCTTGGCAGCATCTTGACCGGTGGCCTGAACCTTCAGGACTACGCCGACGTGAACTCGAAGTCGAAGTTCCTCGGCATCACCTACAGCAACAAGAACTCGACCCAGTACCAAGCCTCTGACCCGGTGCTGAAGCAGCAGTTCGGCCTGGTGTTCCAGAGCTTCGCCGACGCCCTGAAGCTGGCCTCCGTGCCGCTCGGCGCCTCGCTCGATGAGGTGGTCGGCCGCATCAACTCCTTCACCGTCGACATTGGCAAGATCGACCTGAAGGACCTGACCGGCCAGCAGATCCAGGAGAAGCTGAGCGCAGTCCTCGGAGCAGCCGGCGACAGCATCGCGTCTGCAGCGCTCCCAGGCCTGAACGACTTCCAGAAGATCGGCGAAGGCTACCTCGAGACCGTGATCCGGGTCGCCTCGGGTGTGGAGACGGCCAGCGCATCGCTGGACCTTCTCGGCATCCAGGCGATCAAGTTCACCGGCGTGGCCCAGAAACAGGGCGACGTTGGCGCGGAGATCGTGCGCCAGTCGATCAAGGCCTTCGAGTCCCTCGACGGCTCTCTGTCCGGCATCGGCGCGATCATCGACTCGCTGTCCGGTTCCGCTGAAGAACTGGCCCAGGCCTACACCGAACTGGACGGCGCGCGCCAGGTGCTCATCGCTGTCGGCAAGAGCGGCGACTCTCTGACCGCAGCCATGCTGCGCGGCGCCGGTGGTCTTGACAATCTCAAGTCCTCGCTCGAAACCTACTTCGATGCGTTCTTCACCGATCAGGAGAAGGCCGCCGCGAAGCAGGCACAGCTGGCCGCCGACTTCGCCAAGATCGGCATCACCTCTGCGCCCACCAGCCGCGAGGCCTTCAAGGCCCTCGTCTCTGGAATCGACACCAGCACCGAGGCCGGGCAGAAGTTCTATGCCCAGGTGATCGGCCTGGCCGGCGCCTTCGACGAAGCGCTGAAGGCGACCGAGAAGCTGGCCGGTGGGGTCTCCAACCTCCAGGACGTGCTGAGCGGCCAGGCGAAGACCCGTTCGGGCCTTCAGGTCGATCTGCTCACCGCTCAAGGTGATGCGGCCGGCGCAGCAGCCCTCAAGCGTCAGCTTGACTTGGCTGGCATCACGGGCGGCCTGAGCGCAGCTGACGCGGCTGCGGTAGCAGCCTCCTACGACCTCACCGAGGCCCTGCGCGCGCAGATCAAGGCGACGCAAGAAGCGGCAGCAGCAGCCCAGCGGGTGCTGAGCGAGCGCGCCGGCCTGGAAACCCAGCTCCTGCAGGCTCAGGGCGATACGGCCGCACTGCGCGAACGCGAGCTCGCGGCCCTCGACCCGTCGAACCGTGCACTGAAGCAGATGATCTATGCCCTGGAAGACCAGGCCAAGGTCTCGGCGAAGGCGGCAGAGGCGGCGCAGAAGGTTACCGATGCAATGGCCGGCCTCGGCGACACCCGCTTCGACCTCGAGAACCAGCTTCTGTCGCTGAGCGGCAATGACGCTGAGGTGTTGCGCCGCACCCGCGAGCGCGATCTCGCTCGACTCACCGAGGGCATGAGCGCCGAGGACGCAGCCAAGATCGCCGCAGCCTATGACTTCAACACCGCGCTGAAGCAGCAAATCGACTCCACGAATGCAGCTGCTCAAGCAGCAGAGGCAATAGCCAAGGCCCAACAGCAGGCCGCTGAGGATGCCCGGCGCGCCGCAGAAGAGCAGCAGCGAGCAGCTGAGCAGATCAGCAGCGCGTGGAAGTCTGCTGCCGACAGCGTTCTCGATGAAGTGGCTCGTATTCGCGGCCAGATCGCTGGAGACTCGAGCGAGAGTCTTGCCCAGGCCCAGACCAGGCTCGCCATCACCCAGGCTCAAGCCAAGGCCGGCGACCTGAACGCCTTCAAGCTCCTGCCAGGACTGAGCCAGGCCATGCTCAGCATCGCCGAGCAGCAGTCCGTGAGCTTCGCGGACCTGCAGAGCCTCCGTGCTCGGACGGCCGCAGGACTGGAGGGGACGGCGAACCTGCTCGCCTCTCAGTACGGCGTGGCGAAGGCTGTAGCAATCACCGGTGTGACACCAACGACCGCTGCGCAGACCGCGATTCAGCCGGCGAGCTTCACGCCCACTCCAGCCACCAGCGGCACCGAATCGATGGTCGAAGAACTCAAGTCCTTGCGCGAGCAACTGATCGAGCTGCGCAAGCAGATCGACGTATCGAACAACAACACCGGCCGCGCGGCTGAAGCGCTCGAAGGCAATCAGAGCGTGCCGATCCTTGTGGAGATCGCGCCATGAACGGCCCGCAAATCCTGGTGCCGCTAGAGATCACCGACACCTCGCTCTACAGCAGCACCATCGCCGAGCCTGACACAACCATTGGTGAGGCTGCCTGGATCTCCGGCCACACGTATGCCATCGGTGACGAGGCGATACGCGTCGAAACGCATCGCGTCTACCGGCGCGAGTCGGCTGGTGCTGGAACGATCCCACCCGAAGACGACACGGCCAACTGGACGGACATTCGAC
This sequence comes from Pelomonas sp. V22, assembly GCF_030014915.1. Lineage (GTDB taxonomy): Bacteria > Pseudomonadota > Gammaproteobacteria > Burkholderiales > Burkholderiaceae_C > JAUASW01. The sequence goes on along the minus strand of NZ_JAGIXS010000002.1, from coordinate 84,849 downwards.
CGACCAACAAGTGGGCCGCGTTCGATGGCGAGATCAGCACTCAGAGCCGTGATACCGAGGCGCTGACCTATGTCCTGCGCCCCGGCTTCTTCAACTCGGTGTCAGTCTACGGCGCAGATGGTGAAAAGGTCCGCGCCATCGTCAAGGACGCCCCTGGCGGCTCGGTGATCTTTGACCAAGAGGTTGACCTGATCGAGCCGGTGCCCGATTGGTATGAGTGGTACTTCTCGCCGATCAGGGCCGCGACCAAGGCCGTGTTCAGCGAAATCTTGCCTTACCCGGATGCCGAGCTGACGATCTCCGTCACCTCTAGCCCTGGTGTGGCGGTCAAGTTTGGATTGATTGCTGTCGGAGACCTGCGCGGCCTGATCTCCGGCGGCGGCTGGGGCGGAACTCTTGGCGGCGCCAAGGCTGAGCCGCGCTCCTTCTCCTACATCAAAACAGAAATCGACGGCACGACGCGGATCGTCAAGCGCCGCGCTGCCACTGACACCTCATTTTCTGTCGCGATGCCTCGGGAAATTGCCGACTACGCACTTGTCTGCGTGCAAGAGGTGCTCGACGTGCCCTGCGCAGTAATTGCCTCAAGTGGCCCTGGCTTTCAGGGCTTGAACAACTTCGGCCTGGTCTCTGGGTCGATGAGCTATGACAGCTTTGGCACTGCCACGCTGACCCTCAATGTGAAAGGACTGGTATGACCTCACCAGTGGTCCCGCCGACCATGACTGCGCCGCCCCCGGCTCCTGACCGGGCTAACAGAAACACGTTCAGTCAGCTCGCGACGGATCTGGCTGCCTTCAACAAGAACACGGGCGTGCCTGAAATGCAGTTGGCGATAGACAGCGCACACACGAACGCTGTCAGCGCTTATGAATCTGCTGTCAATGCAGACTCACGCGCCACCGCTGCAGAAGCCAGCCTGCAAGCTGCGCTCCTGGCCCTGGCGGCCCCGAAGTGGAATGCGGCAACCAACTACGCAGTCGGCGACACAGCTTGGTCCCCGATCAATGGCCTGTCCTACCGGCGACTCATTGCCGGTACCACTGCAACCGACCCGAGCGCCGATGCGACGAATTGGGTTGTGATCCCTCAAACGGATTTCCGCACGGCCGCCATCGCTGGCGCGAATCGCTGGCTTCGATTCTCTGGGTCGAACGGCGGCAATCCAGTCCTCGACTCGACTGCAGGCGCTCCGCAGATCAACGGCGGCGTTGTGCAGCACTATTCCGGCGTGGTGCAGGAGCTTGGTTACCTTGACATGCCGATCCAGTCGCTCAGCTCGAGCCGGAACCTGGCCGCCGCTGACAGATCCATGGCCCTTTGCAAGACCTCGGCGAGTGTCTACACCCTCACGATCCAGCAGGACGCAACCCTGAATCTTCCGATCGGCTTCGCATTCCGAGTCGTCAATGACAGCTCGACTGCCTTGAACATCGCTCCGTCTGGTTCCGCTTCTCTGGTCCGCGCGCTCACTGGTTCCACCGGCTCCCGCACCGTGGCGGCCGGTGGTGAGGCCATGGTGCAGAAGCTGGCAGCCAACCGCTGGCGCATCAGCGGGATGGGCCTCACATGAGCGGGATCATGATGGCCTGCTCTGGCGGGTCCGCTGCCGATGCTGTCGCGGTGATTTCGCCGGGTCTCGGCAAGGGCCAGAGCACACCCAGCACCTTGGCCGGTGGATACATCTACTTCGATCCTGACGGCTCGCTGTCCTATGGCGGCATCAACACCGACCAGAGCGTTCCGGGCGGAACCATGTGGGCCTCATCGCTCGACGCTGCCAACGGGTACAACTTCTTCATTCGCGCCACGATCACCGCAGGTAGTTCGTTCACGCCTACCAATGGCACGAACGTCGCTGGCGTCTGGTACCCGATGACCTCGCGCATCTGGTTCGAGCTGTTCAACAACGGCACCGGTGGAAGTACCACCACCTTCACGGTCGAAATCAGTCTCACGCCTGATGCGCTGAACATCGTCAGCACTTCACCAGGCATGCAAGTGGCCTTCAACCACTAAAACCGCGCGGTCCCCATGCAAGCAGCCAAGACACTGCCGGCCATGTGCCTGGTGGCGGCTGCTGCATGCCTGCTTCTCGCCTGCGGTGGCGGCGGCCCAATACCGGAGGCCAAAGCGTCGCAGCCCAGACCGCTGACGGTGGTCATCGGCGACAGCATCACGGCCGGCTATATCCCGACAGCGGGGGCCTTGCAGCTCCGGCAGGACTTGAGCTACACAGCGGACCTTCCTGGTGATGTGGTCACGGCAGCGGTGGGCGGCGCCAGCACCTCGGCGGCACTGAGCGGACAGGTCGAATGGCTACGCGGCATCCCTGCCGACGTGGTGGTGATCTTGCTTGGCACCAATGACGCAGCCCAGGGTGTTGACCGACAGCAGGCCCTGACCAACGTGAGAAGGATTGCCCAGGCCTGGCCACGTGCGCGGCTTGTGATCGTCTCGCCTCCGCGCTGGGATCAATCGCTTGATTCTTGGCTCGGACCATGGTCCACCGATCTTCGGGCCTTCGCTGAAGAAAGCGGTGCGCGGTTCGTTGACCTGTACGCAGCCAGCCGTAGCGACTGGTTCTGCCACCCCACCGACCACCACCCATGTGCCAATGCTCACCGAGAGATTGGCGCGCTGATTCGTTCCTCCGTTCAAGGTGTACTTGCCAATGGCTAATGACGACGCATCTCCGGCGCTCTTGAAAGTGCTGTGGGCCTGGCTCTTTGTGGGCCTTTCGCAGATGAGCCCGCTCCAGTGGATTCAGTTTGTTGCCGCTATTGCCGCCACCATCTATTCGCTGGTGCAGACCTGGCTGGCAATCATGGACAGGATCATTCGTGACAAGCCGGCAAAGGTTAGGCGCAAATGATCACCCTTGCCGATTTCTTCATGGGCCGGCGCGAGCAGTACCCGCTGGCCATGTCTCCATCCATCGAGCGCGAGGCCTTGCGGACGGTCGAGATCGTCAACAAGCTATTGGCCCAGGCCATGAGCTACGGCGTAGACCTGACTCACAAGCACCCGCAGACCGGCACTCTGGTGGCTTCTGGCTGGCGCCCGCCGACCCTCAATGCAGCCACTCCGAATGCAGCGCCCAACTCCAAGCACATGACCGGCCAGGCGCTGGACGTGTACGACCCGGACGGCGAGCTCGACGACTGGCTCATGACCGGCGAGGGCCAGGCCGCGCTGACTGCCCTGGGCCTGTGGCTCGAGCATCCAAGCGCCACCAAGAGCTGGTCCCATCTTCAGACCGTGCCGCCGAAATCCGGCCGGCGCGTCTTCTACCCATGAGGTGAATCATGAACTTCGACACCATCGGAGGCCGCCGCTTCCTGCTCACCGTTGGCTGCGGCGCCGTGACCAGCGCCCTGCAGTTCATGGGCAAGCTGGACCCGGCCGGCACGACCTACGCGGCGGTGATCATCGGCACTGTCGGAGCCTATGTGGCTGGGAACACGGTGCAGAAGATCAAGCAGCCGGCCGCGCAATGAACCCCTACGCCTGGATTGCCGCTCTGGCTCTCGCTGCTTTCTGCTACCTGCTTGGCCGCCATGATGGGCGCCAACTGGCAGACGGAGAGAAGGCCATCGCTGAGCGTGTTGCCGACAAAGCGGCTCAGGCCGGCCGCGAGTCTGTGGCCAAGGCCATCAGCGAAATCACCGTCCGCCACACCACCGTCCAAAACGCCATCGAGCGGGAGGTTCGCAATGTCCCGGTCTACACCGATCCTGATTGCCGCGTTGGCCCTGACGGGCTGCGCCTCCTCAATGCCGCCATCGCGGGAACCGGACAAGTCTCTGGTTCTCCTGAACTGCCCGCCTCTGGCGCCTCTCGCTGACGACTCTTTCGGTGCGGTAGTGCTCAAGCTGTCCGAGGTTGCCGGCCAGTATCACCGTTGCCGAGCAGCCGCGCTGACGCCTCCATGATCGTCCGCTACTTCGTCGCCGGCCGGCACCTCATGACCGACACCGAGCACCCGGCGCCGCGCAAGGGTGACGAGCGGCGGATTGACGGCCGCTGGTGGGAAGCAGACCGGGTGATCACCTGCATCGAGGATTGCCCGCCCGATGAGGTGTGGGTGCTGCTCAAGATGGCGCAGCCGCCTGAAATCTGGCCGCTCGGGCACCCATGAGCAGACCTAGCGATCCTTGCCAGGAATCCGCATTCCCACGTCAGAGGTGGAGAACAGGCGCACATCATCCGGCCCGTCGGGGCAATCTCTGATCTCGCAGCTACCAGGCACGCGCTCGGCGGTGGGGTCGCGCTTCATGGCCTCTGCGACCGTGAACCGGCAGGGCGACTTGCGGCGCCGGCCGAACTCGTCGGTCATCATCCAGAACCAGATTTCAGTTGGGGTAGGCATGGCGCCATCATGCTCCTGGCGGTGGCTCGTGGGGTGAGCCAGTATGCCGATATTGAACTCCGGCAACGTGTTCAAATGGCGCTCGCAAGTTGTTGATTTATAACGGCTCAAAACACCGATTCCGAGTCAAAAAAATAGGCCGCAAATGCTACGTAAGTTGTTGATGCGCAAGCCAAAAATGGCTGTTCTTTTCGTGTGCTCGGGCAATATCTGCCGGTCACCCACCGCTCAGGCGGTGCTGGAGAAGCGATTGGCCGAACTGGGGGCGGACAAGGTCGTGGCGGTGGATTCGGCCGGCCTGGAAAGCTTCCATGTCGGCGAGGCGCCGGACAAGCGCTCGCAAAAGCATGCGGCCGAGCGGGGGTACGACCTGTCGCGCCAGCGGGCCCGGCGTTTCGAGCGTGCGGATTTCGAGCGCTTTGACCTGGTCCTGGCCATGGATGAAGGCCACCTGGCCTCCTTGCGCAAGCGCTGCCCGCCGGAATTGCAGGACCGCGTGGCCTTGCTGCTCGGCGATGCCGAGGTGCCTGACCCGTTTTACGGCCCACCGGCCGGTTTTGAGCGGGTGCTGGACCTGGTCGAACCGGCTTGCGCCCGCTTGGCGGCCGACCTGGCTGCCCGCGCCCGGGCTCGCTAGCCCCAGCCGGCGTAGGGCTTTCGGGGGGGCCGCCAGGGCGCCGCCGGCAAGCCTCCTGATAATTGAGTAAAATACTCGGACTTACCAAGGGTTTACCCGCCAAGATCCTCTCAAGGCGGGCTTGAATCCTCGGGAATGGGCAGTACCTGGATCCCTGGCCGCTGCCACAGGGCTGACCCGCCGGGTTGGCCTGGACCTTCAGGAGCTTGATATGCGTCTTACCACCAAAGGCCGTTTTGCCGTCACCGCGATGATCGATCTGGCCCTGCGCGAAAACGGCGGCCCGGTCGCCCTGGCCGCGATCAGCCAGCGGCAGCAGATTTCGCTGTCTTACCTGGAGCAGCTGTTCGGCAAGCTGCGTCGCCATGAGCTGGTGGAAAGCACTCGCGGCCCGGGCGGCGGCTACTCGTTGGGGCGCAAGTCCAGCGAGATTACTGTGGCCGACATCATCGTCGCCGTCGATGAGCCCATCGACGCCACCGGCTGCGGTGGCAAGGAAAACTGCATGGGCGAGGACACCGGCAAGTGCATCACGCACGAGCTCTGGACCAGCCTGAACGCCAAGATGATCGAGTACCTCGACTCGGTTTCGCTGCGCAAGCTCGTGGAAGATCAGCTCGCCAAGGGCGTGACCATCGAGGAAGCGCCGATCAAGCGTGCCATCTCCTCGGTGCCCGTGGTCAAACCCATCCGCATTACTGCCCCTAATTCGGTCTTTGCCCTCGGCAACGCCTTCACCAAATAAGCAGCTGCACAAGAAGAAGTCTCATGGACATGACGCCTCACTTCCCCATCTACATGGATTACGGCGCGACGACGCCGGTGGACCCGCGCGTGGTCGACGCCATGATTCCCTGGTTGCGCGAGCATTTCGGCAACCCGGCCTCCCGCAGTCATGCCTGGGGTTGGGAGGCGGAGGCCATCGTCGAGAAGTCACGTGAGCAGGTGGCAGCGCTGATCGGCGCGGACCCGCGCGAAATCGTCTGGACCTCGGGCGCGACCGAGTCCAACAACCTCGCCATCAAGGGTGCGGCGCATTTCTACCAGAGCCGTGGCAAGCACATCATCACGGTCAAGACCGAGCACAAGGCCGTGCTCGACACCACGCGTGAGCTGGAACGCCAGGGCTTCGAGGTGACTTACCTCGCCGTCAAGGAAGACGGCCTGCTGGACCTGGAGGTCTTCAAGGCCGCGCTGCGCCCGGACACCATCCTCGTGTCGGTCATGTTCGTGAACAACGAAATCGGCGTGATCCAGGACATTCCGGCCATTGGCAGCATCTGCCGCGAGCGCGGCATCATCTTTCACGTCGATGCGGCGCAAGCCACGGGCAAGGTGGAGATTGACCTGGCCACGCTGCCGGTTGACCTGATGAGCCTGGCTTCGCACAAGAGCTACGGCCCCAAGGGCATTGGCGCGCTCTACGTGCGCCGCAAGCCGCGCGTGCGCCTTGAAGCCCAGATGCACGGTGGCGGCCATGAGCGCGGCATGCGCTCGGGCACCTTGCCCACGCACCAGATCGTAGGCATGGGCGAAGCCTTCCGCATCGCCCGCGAAGAGATGGCCGCCGAGAGCGTTCGCATCCGTGCCCTGCAGCAGCGTCTGCTGAATGGCCTGAAGGACATCGAGCAGGTCTTCGTCAACGGCGACATGGAACGCCGCGTCCCCCACAACCTGAACATCTCGTTCAACTACGTGGAGGGCGAGTCGCTGATCATGGGCATCAAGGGCATCGCTGTGTCCTCGGGCTCGGCCTGCACCTCAGCGAGCCTGGAACCCAGCTATGTGCTGCGCGCCCTGGGCCGCAGCGACGAGCTGGCGCATTCCTCGCTGCGCATGACCATCGGCCGCTTCACGACTGAAGAAGAAATCGACTACGCGGTGACGACGCTGAAAGACCGCGTTGCCAAGCTGCGTGAGCTGTCCCCGCTGTGGGATATGTACAAGGATGGCATCGACCTCTCGACCATCCAGTGGGCGGCTCACTGAGCCCCACGACGACAGATCAGGAGAATCAAAATGGCATACAGCGACAAGGTCATCGACCACTACGAGAACCCCCGCAACGTCGGCGCCTTCGAGAAGGGCGACGAGACAGTCGGCACCGGCATGGTCGGCGCGCCGGCCTGCGGCGACGTCATGAAGCTGCAGATCAAGGTCAATCCGGCCACCGGCTTGATCGAGGACGCCAAGTTCAAGACCTATGGCTGCGGCTCGGCCATCGCCTCCAGCTCGCTGGTGACTGAATGGGTCAAGGGCAAGAGCCTGGACCAGGCACTGTCGATCAAGAACACGCAGATTGCCGAAGAGCTGGCTCTGCCGCCGGTCAAGATCCACTGCTCCATCCTCGCTGAAGACGCGATCAAGGCCGCCGTGGACGACTACCGCGCCAAGCACACGCAATAAACAAGGGAAGTTCGCCGATGTCCGTCACCCTGACCGAAGCGGCTGCGCGCCACGTCACCCGCTACATCGCCAAGCGCGGTCGTGGCGTGGGCGTGCGCCTGGGCGTCAAGACCACCGGCTGCTCGGGCCTGGCCTACAAGCTGGAATACGCCGATGACTTTGCGCCTGAGGATGTGATCTTCGAAGGCCATGGCGTGAAGATCCTGATCGACCCGAAGAGCTTGCCTTACCTGGACGGCACCGAACTCGACTTCGTGCGCGAGGGCCTCAACGAGGGCTTCAAGTTCCGCAATCCGCGCGAGAAAGACCGCTGCGGCTGCGGCGAGTCCTTCCGCGTGTAAAGTCCGCCGCGCTTCAACATCACGTGGCGCGGCTTTGTGGCCGCGCTTTTTGCTTTCTTCACCCACCATGCGCCTCGACGACGACGACTTCAGCCTGTTCGGCCTGCCCCAGCGCTTTGCGCAGGATGCGGCCGACATCGAGTCGCGCTGGAAGGCCTTGGCCGCCAAGGTCCATCCCGACAAGTTCGCCGCCGAGGGGGCTGCGGCTCAGCGCCAGGCCATGCAATGGGCCTTGCGAGTGAACGAGGCGCACCAGCGCCTGCGAGATCCGCAGAAGCGCGCCGGCTACTTGTGCGAGTTGCGCGGCGCGGCACTGCAAGCCAATGAGAACACCAGCATGCCAGCGGCCTTCCTGATGGAACAGATGGAGTGGCGTGAGGCGCTGGACGAGGCGCGCGGCGTGGATGAGGTGGAAGCGCTGGACGAGCAGGTGCTGGCGCGCGAGCGAGGCTTGCTGGCCGAGGCCGGCCAACTGCTCGACGAAAAGAATGATCCGGCCGAGGCGGCCAAGCGGGTGAGGGCGCTGATGTTTGTCGCCCGCTTCCGCGCCGATATCGATAAGCGCCTCGAGGCGTTGGGACAATAAGACCATGGCATTGCTGCAGATCTCCGAACCCGGCCAGTCGCCCAATCCGCATGAGCGACGCATTGCGGTCGGCATCGACCTCGGCACCACGCATTCGCTGGTCGCCTCGGTGCGCCATGGCGTGGCCGAATGCCTTCCGGATGAGCAGGGCCGCGTGATCCTGCCCTCGGCCGTTCGTTACCTCGACGAAGGCCGCCGCCAGATCGGCGCCGAGGCTTTCGAGGCCCAGGCCGAGGACCCGGAAAACACCGTCGTCTCTGTCAAGCGCTTCATGGGCCGCTCGCTGGCCGATATTGCGGGCCGCGAGAAGCTGCCCTATCGCTTCGAAGACACGCCGGGCATGCTGAGCCTGCAGACCCGCCATGGCCTCAAGTCGCCGGTGGAGGTGTCGGCCGAGATCCTGGCGACGCTGCGCTACCGCGCGGAAGACAGCTTCGCCGACGACCTTTTCGGCGCCGTCATCACGGTGCCGGCCTACTTTGATGACGCGCAGCGCCAGGCGACGAAGGACGCGGCTCAACTGGCCGGCCTCAATGTCCTGCGCCTGATCAACGAGCCCACGGCTGCGGCAATTGCCTATGGCCTCGACAACAGCAGCGAAGGCCTCTACGCGGTCTACGACCTCGGCGGCGGCACCTTCGACATCTCGCTCCTGCGCCTGACCAAGGGTGTGTTCGAGGTCGTGGCTACCGGCGGCGATGCTGCGCTGGGTGGCGATGATTTCGACCGCGCGCTGGCCGATTGGGCGCTGGCGCAAGCGGGTCGCAGCGCGGACAGCGCGCACGACAAGCGCGCCGTGCTGGTAGCAGCACGACAGGCCAAGGAGGCCTTGTCGTCCGCTGAGTCGACGGCGCTGCATTGCGTCCTTGATCAGGGCGAACTGAACGTGATCGTCAGCCGTGCTCAGTTCGAGGCCTTGGCCGAGCCCTTGATTGCCAAGACGCTCAGCTCGGTGCGCCGCGTGCTGCGCGACGCCAAGCTCAAGGCCGATGAGGTGCAGGGCACGGTGATGGTGGGCGGCTCGACCCGCATGCCTTGCGTGCGCGCCGCCGTGAGCCAGCTGTTCGGCCGCGAGGTGCTGACGAACCTGAACCCCGATGAAGTTGTCGCGCTGGGCGCGGCCGTCCAGGCCAATCAACTTGCCGGCAATGCGGCCGATGGCGAGATCCTCTTGCTGGACGTGATCCCGCTGTCGCTGGGTCTCGAGACCATGGGCGGCCTGGTCGAGCGCGTGATCGAGCGCAATGCGACCATCCCCATCGCCAAGGCGCAAGACTTCACGACCTTCAAGGACGGCCAGACCGCCATGGCCATCCATGTGTTGCAGGGCGAGCGTGAGTTGGTGAGCGAGTGCCGTTCGCTGGCACGCTTCGAACTGCGTGGCATTCCGCCGATGGTGGCGGGTGCGGCGCGCATCCGCGTGAGCTTTCAGGTCGATGCCGACGGCTTGCTGAGCGTCTCGGCCAAGGAGCTGGGCTCCGGTGTCGAGGCGGCGGTTCAGGTGAAGCCGAGCTATGGCCTGTCGGACGATCAGATCGCCGGCATGCTGAAGGACGGTTTCGCATCGGCCGAGTCCGACATGCAAGCCCGCGCCTTGCGGGAAGCCCGTGTGGAAGCCGAGCGCATGCTGCTCGCCACGCATTCGGCCCTGAATGCCGATGGCGACCTGCTGACGGAAGCCGAACGCGCCGACATCGCTGCGCTGCTCACGGCCATGAGCGAAACCGCCAAGGGCGAAGATTCGCATGCCATCGATGCTGCCGTCGAAGCACTGGCCAAGGGCACCGAGGCCTTCGCCGCTGCGCGCATGAATCGCGGCATCCACCAGGCCCTGGCCGGCCGCAATATCGATCAGGTTTGAACCGAGGCCCCCATGCCCATCATCAAGATTCTTCCGCACGCTGAGTACTGCCCAGAAGGCAAGTCGCTGACCGTGCCTGCCGGCACCTCGATCTGCGAAGCGCTGCTGGACAACCACATCGACATCGAACACGCCTGCGACCAGGTCTGCGCCTGCACCACCTGCCACGTCATCGTGCGCGAGGGCTTTGCCTCGCTGTCCGAGATGGAAGAGGGCGAGGAAGACATGCTGGACCGCGCCTGGGGCCTCGAAGCCAACTCGCGCCTCAGCTGCCAGGCCATCCTGGGCCAGAAGGACGTGACCGTCGAGATCCCGAAGTACTCGATCAACCACGCCAAGGAAGGCTGATGAAAGTTCTGGGCTTCGAGTCCAGCTGCGACGAGACCGGTGTTGCCCTGGTCGAGTTCAACGAAGGACAGGGCAGCGCGCCGCGTCTGCTGGCCGATGCCTTGCACAGCCAGATCGCCATGCATCAGGCCTATGGCGGCGTGGTGCCCGAGCTGGCCTCGCGCGACCACATCCGGCGCGTGATTCCCTTGACTCGCGAAGTCTTGGTGCGCGCCAATGCGACGCTGGCGGATGTCGATGTCATCGCCTACACGCAGGGGCCAGGTCTTGCTGGCGCCTTGCTGGTTGGCGCTGGCGTGGCCGCTTCGCTGGCCGCTGCGCTCGGCAAGCCGACGATGGCGGTCCATCACCTGGAAGGGCATCTGCTCTCGCCGTTCTTGTCCAGCGACCCACCGGAGTTTCCATTCGTGGCCTTGCTGGTTTCGGGCGGTCACACGCAGTTGATGCGCGTCGATGAAGTCGGCAGCTATGAGTTGCTGGGCGAGACGATTGACGATGCGGCTGGCGAGGCCTTCGACAAGAGCGCCAAGCTGCTCGGCCTGCCTTACCCCGGAGGACCGCATCTCGCCAAGCTGGCGGAGAGCGGCAATCCCGAAGCCTTTGCCCTGCCGCGCCCGTTGATGCACAGCGGCAAGCCCGATTTCAGCTTTGCCGGCTTGAAGACGGCCGTGCTGACCCAGGTGAAGAAACTGGGCGATGCGCCGACCGAGCAGCAACGCGCCGATCTGGCGGCGTCAACGCAGGCCGCCATCGTCGAAGTGCTGCTGAAGAAATCCTTGATGGCCTTGAAGGGATCCGGGCTCAAGCGGCTGGTGGTCGCGGGTGGCGTGGGCGCGAACAAGAAGCTGCGTGAGCAGTTGAACGCGGCCTGCGCCAAGCGCAGCATCCGCGTTCACTACCCGGAGCTGAGCCTGTGCACCGACAACGGCGCCATGATCGCCATGGCGGCCGCGCTGCGCCTGCAACGCGGCATCGCTGCACCGGCGCCCAGCGGCGGCGGATTCGAGGTCCGGCCGCGCTGGGCTTTGGGCGCAATCAGCTGACGCTCAGGTCGCCGGCACCGGCCGGCACGCGCTTGGCCAGCGAGAGGGTCAGCACGCCGTTGTCCAGCTTGGCTGTCGAGCCGGCTTGGTCGAGTTCAAGGGGCAGGGCGATGCTGCGCGAGTAGCGCGTCACCGAGCGCTCTCGGTGCAGGATGCGCTCGCCTTCGGGCAGGGCGGCCGGCAGTGGCTGCTCGGCGTCGATGCTGACGCGGCGACCTTCGATGCGGATCTTCACGGCCTCCTTGGCAACACCGGGCAGGTCCAGTTGCAGGGTGTAGCCCTGCTCGGTTTCGCTGACATCCAGCGCAGGGCTGCGCAGGGCGCGGGCGTCGGGATCGACATTGAACAGGCGTTCGATGCGTTGCGACAGGTCGGCGGAATGGCGGGTCATGGGGATCACGAACATGGTCTTGGCTCCTGTGGAGGTTGGGTTGCAAGGCACGCTGCGGCGCCCATGGATCCCAAACTTGGCCCGCGCCCAGGGCTTTCAAGAGCCTCAAGAAATATGGATTCATGGGGCTTGGAAGCCGGTCAAAGGTCCCCAAGTCCGGCTGCTTGGCCATTTCCCGGCGCGCCGGTTCTGGCCGTCCGTCCGACTTGGGCTACAATCCGCAGGTTTTGCCGCTTGGCCTTTGCTGGCCCGGTGGTGAATCAAGGCACGGCACGGGTCGGTTTCACCTGTGACCGCAAGTTAAAACCTGGAAACCGTCTGCGAGCTCGCACTTGTATTGCGTTGCCCAGCGGCTTTCCGACATTCCAAGGAACGCACCATGGCAATCGCCGTTACCAAGAAGGCAGAAATCGTCAAGTCGAACGCTCGCAGCGCCAATGACACCGGATCCCCGGAAGTCCAAGTTGCTCTGCTGACCGCTCGCATCAACGACCTGACCCCCCACTTCAAGACCCACGCCAAGGACCACCACGGCCGTCGCGGTCTGCTGAAGATGGTCAATACGCGTAAGAGCTTGCTGTCCTACCTGAAGCGCAAGGACGCTGACCGCTACACCGCGCTGATCCAGAAGCTGGGCCTGCGCAAGTAATCTGGCGACGAAGTGAAAGAGCCTGTCTGGACTGCAAAGCCAGCACAGGCTCTTTGTCTTTCTGAACCGCAGCTGGAGACGAGCTGACGTGGCGACGATGTGTCATTCCATCGGGATTTGAATCAACGAAATCCGATGGAATGGCATCCCGCCAAACCCAGCTTCCCTCCCGGTTTTGATGCCGCACCGCAAGCGGCTCGACTCAAGAGGAGATGACATGAGCATGTTCAACAAAGTCACCAAGACCTTCCAATGGGGTCCCCACAATGTCGTGATGGAGACCGGCGAGATCGCCCGTCAGTCGTCCGGCGCCGTGCTGGTGAACATCGAAGACACCGTGGTGCTGGCCACCGTGGTTGCCAAGTCCCAGGCCAAGGCCGGCCAGGATTTCTTCCCGCTGACCGTCGACTACATCGAGAAGACCTACGCAGCCGGCAAGATCCCCGGCAGCTTCTTCAAGCGTGAAGGCCGTCCGAGCGAACTCGAGACGCTCACCTCGCGCCTGATCGACCGCCCGATCCGCCCGCTGTTCCCGGAAGGCTTCTTCAACGAAGTCCAGGTCGTGGTGCACGTGCTGTCGCTGAACCCTGAAGTGCAGGCCGACATCGCCGCGCTGATCGCTTCGAGCGCCGCGCTGGCCGTTTCCGGCATCCCGTTCAGCGGCCCGATCGGCGCCGCTCGCGTGGGCTATGTCAACGGCGAGTACATCCTGAACCCGGGCAAGACCGCCCTGATCGATTCCAAGATGGACCTGGTCGTGGCCGGCACCGAAGCTGCCGTGCTGATGGTCGAGTCGGAAGCCGACCAACTGAGCGAAGACATCATGCTGGGTGGCGTGGTCTACGGCCACGAGCAAAGCAAGATCGCCATCAACGCGATCCACGAACTGGTGCGCGACGCCGGCAAGCCGGCCTGGGACTGGAAGGCCCCGGCCAAGAATGAGCCCTTCATCGCCAAGGTCAACGGCCTGGCCGAAGAAGCCCTGCGTGCCGCTTACCAGATCCGCTCCAAGCAAGCCCGCACCGAGGCTTGCCGCGCTGTCTATTCGAGCGTCAAGGAAGCCCTGAAGGCTGAAGGCGTTGAGTTCGACGGCGTCGAGGTCGACGGCCTGCTGTTCGAGATCGAAGCCCGCATCGTGCGCGGCCAGATCCTGGCTGGCGAGCCCCGCATCGACGGCCGCGACACCCGCACCGTGCGCGCCATCGAAATCCGCAACGGCGTGCTGCCGCGCACCCACGGCTCGGCCCTGTTCACCCGTGGTGAAACGCAAGGCCTGGTTGTTGCCACGCTCGGTACCGACCGCGACGCCCAGCGCATCGACGCACTGGCTGGCGAGTTCGAAGACCGCTTCATGATGCACTACAACATGCCTCCGTTCGCCACCGGCGAAACCGGTCGCGTGGGCAGCCCGAAGCGCCGCGAAATCGGCCACGGCCGCCTGGCCAAGCGCGCACTGATTGCTGCGCTGCCGAGCAAGGAAGACTTCCCGTACACGATGCGCGTGGTCTCGGAAATCACGGAAAGCAATGGCTCCTCGTCGATGGCTTCGGTCTGCGGCGGCTGCCTGGCTCTGATGGACGCTGGCGTGCCGATGAAGGCCCACGTGGCCGGTATCGCCATGGGCCTGATCAAGGACGCCAACCGCTTCGCCGTGCTGACCGACATCCTGGGTGACGAAGATCACCTGGGCGACATGGATTTCAAGGTGGCCGGCACAACCAGCGGCATCACCGCCCTGCAGATGGACATCAAGATCCAGGGCATCACCAAGGAAATCATGCAGGTCGCGCTGGCGCAAGCCAAGGAAGCCCGCCTGCACATCCTCGGCAAGATGGTCGAAGCCATGGGCACGGCCAACACCGAGGTGTCGCAGTTCGCGCCGCGGCTGTACACGATGAAGATCAACCCGGAAAAGATCCGTGACGTGATCGGCAAGGGCGGCGCGACCATTCGTGCGCTGACCGAAGAAACCGGCACCACGATCGACATCGGCGAAGACGGCACCATCACCATCGCCTCGACCGACGCCGACAAGGCCGCTCACGCCAAGAAGCGCATCGAAGAGATCACCGCTGAAGTGGAAGTGGGCAAGGTCTACGAAGGCCCGATCACCAAGATCCTGGACTTCGGCGCTCTTGTGAACCTGCTGCCTGGCAAGGACGGCCTGCTGCACATCAGCCAGATCGCCCATCAGCGCGTCGAGAAGGTCACCGACTTCCTGACCGAAGGCCAGATCGTCAAGGTCAAGGTCCTGGAGACGGACGAGAAGGGCCGCATCAAGCTGTCGATGAAGGCGTTGCTCGAGCGTGACGCTGCCCCGGCTGGCGACGCGCCCCAGCAGTAAGCCTTTCGCGGCCCCGCATCGAGCTCAGCATGCGCGCCATCGCCATCAGCCGCCCCGGCGGCCCTGAGGTGCTGCAAGTGATCGAGCGTCCCGCTCCGCAAGCCGGAGCGGGCGAATGCCTGATCGCGGTTGAAGCCTATGGCATCAATCGCCCTGACGTCTTGCAGCGCAAGGGTGCCTATCCGCCACCTCCTGGTGCCAGCGATTTGCCTGGACTGGAAGTGGCGGGGCGCATCGTTGCCGGCGATATGCAGGAACTGGCTGCGGCCGGTTTCAAGCCGGGCGATGCTGTCTGTGCGCTGGTGTCGGGTGGCGGCTATGCCGAAGCCTGCGTGGCGCCGCTGGCCCAGTGCCTGCCGGTGCCCGAGGGCTGGCGCATGGCCGAGGCTGCCAGCCTGCCGGAGACCTTCTTCACCGTCTGGTCGAACGTGTTCGGCCGGGCAGGCTTGAAGAGCGGCGAGACGCTGCTGGTGCATGGCGGCAGCAGCGGCATCGGCGTGACGGCAATCCAATTGGCGAAAGCCTTTGGTGCGCGCGTGCTGGTGACCGTCGGCAATGCTGACAAGGCTGCCGCCTGCCTGAAGCTGGGCGCCGATGTGGCGATCAACTACCGCGAGCAGGATTTCGTCGCCGAAGCCAAGGCTGCCACGGGTGGCCGGGGTGTCGACGTGATCCTGGACATGGTGGCGGGCTCCTATGTGGAGCGCAATGTGCAATGTCTGGCTGATGATGGCCGCGCGGTCATCATCGCCGTGCAAGGGGGCGTGGACGCGAAGTTCGATGCGGGTCAGGTCTTGCGCCGCCGTCTGACGATCAGCGGCTCGACCCTGCGTCCGCGCTCGCTGGCTTTCAAGGCTGGCGTGGCCAAGGAGTTGCGCGAGAGGGTCTGGCCGCTGTTGGTCGACCGCAAGATCGCCCCGGTGATCTTCCGGGAACTGCCGGCGGCTGATGCCGCTGCGGCACATGCGCTGATGGAGTCGGGCGAGCATGTCGGCAAGATCGTGCTCGTCTGGTGAGGACTGAACAATGAGCCAAAGAAGAAAACTCGTCGTCGGCAACTGGAAGATGCATGGCAGCCGTGCTGCCAATGCCTTGTTGCTGGCTGGCCTGAAGGAGGCGGGTCCGTGGAATGCCGATGTGGCGGTCTGCGTGCCTTTTCCCTACATCACCGAGACCGCGCTGGCCCTGACCGGCGTGAACATTGCCTTCGGTGCACAAGACTGCTCGGCGCATGAGCAGGGCGCCTACACCGGCGAGGTGTCGTCAGCCATGCTGCACGACATCGGCTGCCGCTATGCCATCGTGGGCCACTCCGAGCGGCGCGCCTATCACCGCGAGAGCGACCAACTGGTGGCTGACAAGGCCAAGGCAGCGCTGGCGCACGGTGTCACGCCCATCGTCTGCGTCGGCGAGACGCTCGCAGAGCGTGAAGCCGGCCAGACCGAGGTGGTGGTGAAGCGCCAACTGGCCGCCGTGATCCACACGCTGACGCATTGCATCGGCGAGATCGTCGTGGCCTACGAGCCGGTCTGGGCCATCGGCACGGGCCTCACGGCTTCGCCCGAACAGGCCCAGGCCGTGCACCATGTGCTGCGTGCTCAGCTGCATGCGGCCACGCAAAAGGGCGATGCGATGCGCATCCTCTACGGCGGCAGCGTCAAGCCCGACAACGCGGCCCAGCTGTTTGCGCAGGCTGATATCGATGGCGGCCTGATTGGCGGCGCTGCCTTGAAGTCGGCTGACTTTGCAGCCATCTGCCGCGCGGCACAGGTCTGAATCCCCTGGGGCGCGGCCTCGACGGCCGTGTCTCCAATGAATACGAGAAAACTGGAGAGTTTGAAATGCAAGTGATGATGAACGTGGTCCTGATGGTGCAGCTGATCAGTGCCCTGGTGATGATCGGCCTGGTGCTGGTCCAGCACGGCAAGGGTGCCGACATGGGGGCCTCCTTCGGCAGCGGTGCCTCGGGCAGCCTGTTCGGTGCCACCGGCAGCGCCAACTTCCTGTCGCGCACCACGGCCGTCTGCGCCACCATCTTCTTCGTCTGCACGCTGGCCCTGGCCTACATGGCGAACCACCGTGCCACGGCGCCGGTGGCTGAGTCGGGTCAGACTGTGCTGGACCGTGCCGCGCCTGGCGCCGACGCGGCTTCTGCGCCGGTGCTGCCGAGCGCTGTTCCCACCGCGCTGCCGGCTGCTTCCGCTGCCTCCAAGTGATATTGCTGCGAGCGTTGTGACGCCACTCGCACAGCGCTCGCATTGCACTTGATCTCGCGCAGCGGAAAGAGGCTCAGACTCCTCGGGAGCCTCAATATTTCGGTATAGAATGCGAGGCTGTTCGGTAAGCAATCCTCAAGCAAACCGAATGCATTTGAAGACAAGCCGTCGTGGTGAAATTGGTAGACACGCTATCTTGAGGGGGTAGTGGCGAAAGCTGTGCGAGTTCGAGTCTCGCCGACGGCACCAGATATTCGGTCGGGGCAGGGGTTGGAGCCCTTATGCTACTGATCGTGCGCCCTGTCGCAGCGTTGCAAGCGCTGCAGGGGACAAGGCGGGCGCGGTCCGTGAGCGGCATTGCAAAATGACGCTGGCGGCGCGCCCGTTGCTTTTGCTGGATCGCGGCCCGGAGGCCGTGAATCAGTTCAACCGAGAGCACCTGCTGTGAGCCTGGATCAGTACCTACCCGTCATCCTCTTCATCTTGGTCGGCGCAGCGGTGGGGATCATCCCCCAGGTCCTGGGCTACATCATGGGCCCGAATCGGCCGGATCAGGCCAAAAACTCCCCTTACGAATGCGGCTTCGAGGCCTTTGACGACGCGCGAATGAAGTTCGACGTGCGCTACTACCTCGTGGCCATTCTGTTCATCCTGTTCGACCTGGAAATTGCCTTCCTGTTTCCCTGGGCTGTGGCCCTGCGTGAAATCGGCGCGACAGGTTTCTGGGCGATGATGATTTTCCTGGGCATCCTCGTCGTGGGCTTTGCCTACGAGTGGAAAAAAGGCGCTCTGGACTGGGAATAAGGCAAAGCAATGGGCATCGAAGGCGTTCTCAAAGAAGGCTTTGTCACCACCTCGGTCGACAAGCTGATCAACTGGTCCAAGACCGGTTCCCTGTGGCCGATGACCTTCGGCCTCGCTTGCTGTGCGGTCGAGATGATGCACGCCGGTGCGGCGCGCTATGACATCGACCGCTTCGGCATGTTGTTCCGACCGAGCCCGCGCCAATCCGATCTGATGATCGTGGCCGGCACGCTGTGCAACAAGATGGCACCGGCGCTGCGCAAGGTCTACGACCAGATGGCCGAGCCGCGCTGGGTGCTCTCGATGGGCTCCTGCGCCAATGGCGGCGGCTACTACCACTACAGCTATTCCGTCGTGCGCGGCTGCGACCGCATCGTGCCGGTGGACGTCTATGTGCCGGGCTGTCCGCCCACGGCCGAGGCGCTGCTCTACGGCATCCTGCAACTGCAGGCCAAGATCCGCCGCGAAAACACGATTGCCCGCGCATGAGCACCAAACTCGACACCCTGCAGGCGGCCCTGCAAGCAGCGCTCGGCGAGCGCATCGTCGAACTGAAGAACGCCCTTGGAGAGTTGACGCTGCGCGTCGCGCCCAAGGACTACTTCGAAGTGGCCACCATCCTGCGTGATCATCCCGAGCTGAAGTTCGAACAGCTGATCGACCTCTGCGGTCTCGACTACTCCGACTACGGCAATGGGGGCTACGAAGGCCCGCGCTTCGCCGTCTCCACGCACCTGCTGTCGGTCAGCAAGAACTGGCGCCTGCGCCTCAAGGTCTTCTGCGCCGATGACGACTTCCCCTGCGTCGCTGCGGTCACCCCGATCTGGACGGCTGCCAACTGGTTCGAGCGTGAAGCCTTTGACCTTTACGGCATCCTGTTCGAAGGTCACGAAGACCTGCGCCGCATCCTGACCGACTACGGTTTCATCGGCCATCCGATGCGCAAGGACTTCCCGACCTCGGGCCATGTCGAAATGCGCTACGACGCCGAGCAGAAGCGCGTGATCTACCAGCCGGTCACCATCGAGCCGCGTGAAATCACGCCGCGCGTGATCCGCGAAGACAACTACGGCGGAATCTGATTCATGGCCGACATCAAGAACTACACCCTGAATTTCGGCCCGCAGCATCCGGCCGCCCACGGCGTGCTGCGCCTGGTGCTGGAGCTGGACGGTGAAGTCATCCAGCGCGCCGACCCGCACATCGGCCTCTTGCACCGCGCTACCGAGAAGCTGGCCGAGAGCAAGACCTACATCCAGTCGCTGCCCTATATGGACCGCCTCGACTACGTGTCGATGATGGCCAATGAGCACGCCTACTGCCTGGCCATCGAGAAGATGATGGGCATCGAGGTGCCGATCCGAGCGCAGTACATCCGCGTGATGTACGCCGAGATCACCCGCCTGCTGAACCACCTGCTGTGGCTGGGCTGCCATGGCCTGGACTGCGGCGCGATGAACATCCTCATCTACTGCTTCCGCGAGCGTGAGGACCTGTTCGACATGTACGAGGCGGTGTCGGGTGCGCGCATGCACGCGGCCTATTTCCGTCCGGGCGGCGTCTACCGCGACCTGCCGGACGTGATGCCGCAGTACCAGGTCAGCAAGATCAAGAACGCCAAGGCGATTGCCCAGCTGAACGAGAACCGTCAGGGCTCACTGCTGGACTTCATCGACGACTTCTGCAAGCGCTTCCCCAAGAACGTCGACGACTACGAGACGCTGCTGACCGACAACCGCATCTGGAAGCAGCGTACCGTCGGCATCGGCGTGGTCACGCCCGAGCGCGCGCTGAACTTGGGCCTCACCGGCGCCATGCTGCGCGGCTCCGGCATCGCCTGGGACCTGCGCAAGACCCAGCCCTACGACGTCTACGACAAGATGGACTTCGACGTGCCGGTGGGTGTGGAAGGTGATACGTACGACCGTTATGTCGTGCGTGTCGAGGAAATGCGCCAGTCCAACCGCATCATCCAGCAATGCGTGGAGTGGCTGCGCAAGAACCCCGGCCCGGTCATCACCGACAACCACAAGGTGGCACCGCCTTCGCGCGTCGACATGAAGTCGAACATGGAAGAGCTGATCCACCACTTCAAGCTCTTCACCGAAGGTTTCCGCGTGCCCGAGGGCGAGGCCTACGCCGCCGTGGAGCACCCGAAGGGCGAGTTCGGCATTTACATCGTCAGCGATGGTGCCAACAAGCCTTACCGCCTGAAGATTCGCGCGCCGGGCTTCTCGCACCTGGCAGCGCTCGACGAAATGTCGCGCGGCCACATGATTGCCGACGCCGTGGCCGTGATCGGCACGATGGACATCGTGTTCGGTGAGATCGATCGATGAGTACCGCGATGAGCACTGCTGAATACACCCTGACCGAGGCCACCGCCGCGCGTTTCGCACGCGAGGTTGCCAAGTACCCGGCCGACCAGAAGCAGTCGGCCGTGATGGCTTGTCTGTCCATCGTCCAGCAGGAAGAGGGCTTTGTGTCGCGCGCCAGCGAAGACGCGATTGCCGCCTACCTGGGCATGCCGCCCATCGCTGTGTACGAGGTCACGACCTTCTACAACATGTACAACCAGCAGAAGGTCGGCAAGTTCAAGCTGAACGTCTGCGCCAACCTGCCTTGCCAGCTGCGCGACGGCCAGAGCGCGCTCGACCACCTCTGCAGCAAGCTGGGTGTGGAGCAGGGCGGCACGACGGCCGATGGCCTGTTCACCGTGCAGAAGAGCGAATGCCTGGGTGCCTGCGCCGATGCGCCGGTGATGCTGGTCAACGACCGCCAGATGTGCAGCTTCATGAGCACCGCGCGCCTGGACGAGCTGGTCGACACGCTGCGTGCCCACGCGGCCAAGAACTGAGGGACGACCGAGCATGCTGGATCTCTCCAAGTTTCAAGCGACAGGCACCGAGACCTGTTTCCACGACCGCCACATCGGCCCGCAGATCTATGCCGGCCTCGATGGCAAGAACTGGAGCCTGAAGGACTACGTGGCGCGAGGCGGTTACGCAGCGCTGCGCAAGATCCTCGGCAAGGACGGCGCGCCGGTGGCCGAAGGCCAGGCGCCTGGCATGACGTCGGACCAGGTGATCGCCGAGGTCAAGGCTTCGGGTCTGCGCGGCCGTGGCGGCGCCGGTTTCCCGACGGGCCTGAAGTGGAGCTTCATGCCCCGCCAGTTCCCGGGCGCGAAGTACCTGGTCTGCAACTCGGACGAAGGCGAGCCGGGCACCTGCAAGGACCGCGACATCCTGATGTTCAACCCGCACATCGTCATCGAAGGCATGGCCATTGCCGCCTACGCGATGGGCATCAAGACGGGCTACAACTACATCCACGGCGAGATCTTCGAGGTCTACGAGCGCTTCGAAGCGGCCCTGGAAGAAGCCCGCGCCGCCGGCTTCCTCGGCGACAACATCCTGGGTTCGGACTTCAGCTTCCAGCTGCACGCCTTCCATGGTTTTGGCGCCTACATCTGCGGTGAGGAAACCGCGCTGCTCGAATCGCTGGAAGGCAAGAAGGGCCAGCCGCGCTTCAAGCCGCCGTTCCCGGCCTCGTTCGGCCTGTACGGCAAGCCGACCACGATCAACAACACCGAGACCTTCGCGGCAGTGCCCTGGATCATCCGCAACGGTGGCCAGCCCTACCTCGAGATCGGCAAGCCCAACAACGGCGGCACCAAGATCTTCTCGGTCTCTGGCGATGTGAACAAGCCCGGCAACTACGAGATCCCGCTGGGCACGCCCTTCGAGAAGCTGCTGGAGCTGGCTGGCGGTGTGCGCACCGGCCGCAAGCTCAAGGCCGTGATCCCCGGCGGCTCTTCAGCCCCGGTGCTGACGGCCGACGTGATGATGCAGTGCACGATGGACTATGACTCCATCGCCAAGGCCGGCTCCATGCTGGGCTCGGGCGCCGTCATCGTGATGGACGATTCGCGCTGCATGGTCAACAGCCTGCTGCGCCTCTCCTACTTCTACGCCCACGAGAGCTGCGGCCAGTGCACGCCCTGCCGCGAAGGCACGGGCTGGATGCACCGCGTGATCGAGCGCATCGCCAACGGCCAAGGCCGCAAGGACGACCTCGACCTCTTGAACTCCGTGGCCGACAACATCCAGGGCCGCACCATCTGCGCGCTGGGCGATGCCGCCGCGATGCCGGTGCGCGCCATGATCAAGAACTTCAAGAGCGAGTTCGTGCAGATGATCGAACAGGCGCAAAAAACCGCGCAACCCGCGAAGGCGGCTTGAGCCGAGCCAGGACAGAACATGGTTGAAATCGAACTCGACGGCAAGAAGATTGAGGTGCTCGAAGGCAGCATGGTGATGCATGCGGCCGAGAAGGCAGGCACCTACATCCCGCACTTCTGCTATCACAAGAAGCTCTCCATCGCCGCCAACTGCCGCATGTGCCTGGTGGACGTGGAGAAGGCACCGAAGCCGATGCCCGCCTGCGCCACGCCGGTGACGCAAGGCATGATCGTTCGCACCAAGAGCGAGAAGGCGCTGAAGGCCCAGCAGGGTGTCATGGAATTTCTGCTGATCAACCACCCGCTGGATTGCCCGATCTGCGACCAGGGCGGCGAGTGCCAGCTGCAGGACCTGGCCGTGGGCTACGGTGGCAGCAAGTCGCGCTACTCGGAAGAGAAGCGCGTGGTGTTCCACAAGAACATCGGCCCGCTGGTCTCGATGGAAGAGATGAGCCGTTGCATTCATTGCACGCGCTGCGTCCGCTTCGGCCAGGAGATCGCCGGCCAGATGGAACTGGGCATGGCCCACCGCGGCGAGCACAGCGAGATCCAGACCTTTGTCGGCCGCACGGTCGACTCGGAGCTGTCGGGCAACATGATCGACGTCTGCCCGGTCGGTGCGCTCACGAGCAAGCCCTTCCGCTACAGCGCCCGCACCTGGGAGCTGTCGCGCCGCAAGAGCGTTTCGCCGCATGACTCCACCGGCGCCAACCTGATCGTCCAGGTCAAGGGCCAGCAGGTGATGCGCGTCGTGCCGCTGGAGAACGAAGACGTCAACGAATGCTGGATCGCCGACCGCGACCGCTTCTCCTACGAAGCGCTGAACAGCGATGCCCGCCTGACCGCTCCGATGATCAAGCAGGGCGGCGCCTGGAAGAGCGTCGACTGGACCACGGCCCTCGAGTACGTGGCCAACGGCCTGAAGAGCATCAAGAACGACCATGGCGCTTCGGCCATCGGCGCGCTGGGCTCGGCCCACAGCACCGTGGAAGAGCTGCACCTGCTGTCGCAGCTGACCCGCGCCCTGGGCAGCCAGAACGTCGACTACCGCCTGCGCCATTCGGACTTCGGCAACATGGCCGATGCCGGCAAAGCCCAGTGGCTTGGCCTGCCCATCGCTGAGCTGAGCACGCTGGACCGCGCGCTGGTGATCGGCTCCTTCCTGCGCAAGGACCATCCGCTGTTTGCCCAGCGCCTGCGCCAGGCGGCTCGCCGTGGCGCCAAGGTGATGAGCATCTCCGGCTCGGCTGAAGACTGGCTGATGAACGTCGCCGAGCGCGTGGTGGCTGCACCGAGCGCCTGGCTGGCTGAGCTGGCTGGTGTGGCTGCTGCTGTCGCCGAGCTGGCAGGCGCTGCAGCCCCGGTGACTGCGCAAGCCTCTGACGCTGCCAAGCGCATCGCCAACGCCCTGTGGAGCGGCCAGCGCAAAGCCCTGCTGCTCGGCAATGCCGCTGCACAGCATCCTCAAGCTGCTCAACTGCTGTCGCTGGCCAACTGGATTGGCGAGAAGACCGGCGCCCGCGTCGGCTACCTGACCGCAGCGGCCAACACCGTGGGTGCGCAGCTGGTCGGTGCGCTGCCGATGGCAGGTGGCCTGAATGCTGGCGAGATGCTGAATGGCTCGCTGAAGGCACTGCTGCTGCTGAACACCGACCCGGTGCTCGATTCGGCCAACGCCGCTGCCGCCGCCAAGGCGCTGCAGGCCGCCGAGATGGTCGTGGTGATGAGTCCGTTCAAGACCGGCCTCGACTACGCCGACGTGCTGCTGCCGGTCGCCCCGTTCACCGAGACCTCGGGCTCCTTCGTCAATGCCGAAGGTCGCCTGCAGAGCTTCGTTGGCGTGGTGAAGCCGCTGGCTGAAACCCGCCCGGGCTGGAAGGTGCTGCGCGTGCTCGCGAATGTGCTGGGCCTGCCGGGCTTTGCTCAAGAGAGCTCCGAGCAGGTTCGCATTGAGGCGTTGGGTGTGGATGCTGATCTGAGCGCTCGCCTGAGCAACGCCGGCGACGCCGCAGTGACGCTGACGGCCGGTGAAGGCGGTGCTATCGAACGCCTTGCCGATGTGCCGATCTACGCCACCGATGCGCTGGTCCGCAACGCCACCTCGCTGCAGCTGACCAAGGATGCCCGCACGGCGCCGGTCGCTACTCTGTCTAGCGCGCTGTGGCAG
Source organism: Pelomonas sp. V22 (assembly GCF_030014915.1). Taxonomy (GTDB): domain Bacteria; phylum Pseudomonadota; class Gammaproteobacteria; order Burkholderiales; family Burkholderiaceae_C; genus JAUASW01. Next base: position 60,444 of record NZ_JAGIXS010000002.1, on the reverse strand, counting down.
CAACTGGGCCTCTCCGACGACGCCAACAAGATCCTGGTCAGCCAGGAAGGTGCAGGCTCTGCGCAGCTGACAGCCAAGCTCGATGCCGCGCTGCCCGCCAATGTGGTGCGCGTGCCGGCCGGCCTGGCCGAGACGCAGGCGCTGGGTGCCATGTTCGGCACGCTGACCGTGGCCAAGGTGTGAGGCAGGAACAAGCATGATCGACACCCTCTACCAAACCGGCGCTTCCCTGCTGGGCGCCCTGTGGCCGGTGGTCTGGAGCCTGCTCAAGATCATCGTGGTCGTGGCACCGCTGATGATCTGCGTGGCCTACCTGACGCTGTGGGAGCGCAAGGCCATCGGCTGGTCGCAGATCCGCCCGGGTCCGAACCGCGTGGGCCCTTATGGCCTGCTGACCCCGATTGCCGACGCCGTGAAGCTGATCTTCAAGGAGATCATCCTGCCGGCCAAGGCCAACCGTGGCCTGTTCTTCCTCGGCCCTATCATGACCATCATGCCGGCGCTGGCGGCCTGGGCCGTCGTGCCCTTCGGCCCGCAAGCGGCCGTGGCGGACGTGAACGCCGGCCTGCTGTTCCTGATGGCCATCACCTCGCTCGAGGTCTATGGCGTGATCATTGCCGGCTGGGCCTCGAACTCCAAGTACGCCTTCCTCGGCGCGCTGCGTGCCTCGGCACAGATGGTGTCCTACGAGATCGCCATGGGCTTTGCCCTCGTGATCGTGCTGATGGTCACCGGCAGCATGAACATGACGCAGATCGTCGTCTCGCAGGAGACCGGTCGCTTTGCCTCGATGGGCATCCCGCTGCTGTCGTGGAACTGGCTGCCGCTGCTGCCGATCTTCGTCGTCTACTTCATCTCGGGCCTGGCTGAAACCAACCGCCACCCGTTCGACGTGGTGGAAGGCGAATCGGAAATCGTGGCCGGCCACATGATCGAGTACTCGGGCATGTCGTTCGCGATGTTCTTCCTGGCCGAGTACGCCAACATGATCCTGGTGTCCTGCCTGGCCGTGGTGATGTTCCTCGGCGGCTGGTCGGCACCGATCTCCTTCAGCCTGCTCGGCATGGAGACGCCGGAGTTCATCAAGAACACCATGGCCTTCTGGAATTGGGCCTGGCTGTTCGGCAAGACCTTCTTCGTCGTCACCTGCTTCCTGTGGGTCCGCGCCACCTTCCCGCGCTTCCGCTACGACCAGATCATGCGTCTGGGCTGGAAGATCTTCATTCCTGTGACGCTGGTCTGGCTGGTCGTTGTCGGCCTGTGGATCCAGTCTCCGTTCAACATCTGGAATTGACGACATGAGTAGCGCCGTCAGCCATTTCTTCAAGAGCTTCATGCTCACCGAGCTGTTCAAGGGCATGGCCCTGACCGGCCGGCATTTCCTCTCGCGCAACATCACGGTCCAGTTCCCGGAAGAGAAGACGCCGCTGAGCCCGCGTTTCCGCGGCCTGCACGCGCTGCGCCGCTACGAGAACGGTGAAGAGCGTTGCATCGCCTGCAAGCTCTGCGAGGCCGTGTGCCCGGCGATGGCCATCACCATCGAATCCGACGTGCGTGACGACGGCTCGCGCCGCACCACGCGCTACGACATCGACCTGACCAAGTGCATCTTCTGCGGCTTCTGCGAAGAGAGCTGCCCGGTGGACTCCATCGTCGAAACCTCGATCTTCGAATACCACGGCGAAAAGCGTGGCGACCTCTACTTCACGAAGGAGATGTTGCTGGCCGTGGGCGACAAGTACGAACCGCAGATCGCAGCCCAAAAGGAGGCCGACGCCAAGTACCGCTGACCCGGCCTTCCTGGCGCAAGCCAGGTTCGCTGCGTTGTACTTGCCGAGCTAGCTATGGACATCACCACCGCTCTGTTCTACGTCTTCTCCGCCGTGCTGCTGGGGGCTTCCGTCCGTGTCATCACGGCCAAGTCCACGGTGCATTCGGCGCTGTTCCTGATCCTCGCCTTCTTCAGCGCGTCCTGCGTCTGGATGCTGCTGAAGGCCGAGTTCCTGGCCATCACCCTGGTGCTGGTCTACATCGGTGCCGTGATGGTGCTGTTCCTCTTCGTCGTGATGATGCTGGACATCACCAGCGACCGCGTGCGGGACGGGTTCTGGAAGCACCTTCCGATGGCCGCCCTCGTGGGCGTGCTGATCGCGCTGGAAATGGCCGCCATCCTGCTGCCGGGCTTCCGCCTGAAGGATGCGCCCGAGCTGAGCGCCGCCGCAGCCAAGCTCGGCAACACCAAGCTGCTGGGCATCGAGGTCTACACGAACTATCTGTACCCGCTGCAGATCGCTGCCGTGCTGCTGCTGGTGGCCATCATTGCCGCTATCGCGCTGACGCTGCGCCGTCGCAAGGACTCGCGCTCGCAAGATCCGTCGGAGCAGGTCAAGGTCAAGAAGGCTGACCGTCTGCGCATCGTCAAGATGGCGCCGACCGTTGAAGCCCCCGCTGCGCCTGCGGCCGACGCCAACAACACGGGAGCCGCATGATGCTGGGTGCTCTGACCCTGGGACATTTCCTGACGCTGGGCGCGATCCTGTTCGCGCTGTCGGTGATCGGCATCTTCCTGAACCGCAAGAACCTGATCGTGCTGCTGATGGCCATCGAGCTGATGCTGCTGGCGGTCAACCTGAACTTCGTCGCCTTCTCGCACTACCTGGGCGACATGGCTGGCCAGGTCTTCGTGTTCTTCATCCTGACGGTGGCGGCGGCCGAGTCGGCCATCGGCCTCGCGATCCTGGTCGTGCTGTTCCGCAACCGCGCCAGCATCAACGTCGAAGAGCTCGACGCGCTGAAGGGCTAAAGGAACAGGACGCATCAAGATGTCTGCAACACTCTCCCAAAACATGCTGCTCGCGGTGCCGATGGCGCCGCTGGTCGGTGCCATCGCCGCCGGCTTCTTCGGCAAGCAGATCGGCCGCCGCGGTGCCCACAGCATCACCATCCTCGGCGTGCTGATCGCCTTCATCATCTCGGCGATGACGCTGAAGTCGGTGGCCGTGGACGGCGCCCGCTTCAACGAGACCATCTATGAGTGGATGGTGCTCGGCGGCCTGAAGATGGAAGTCGGCTTCCTGGTCGATGGCCTCACGGCCATGATGATGTGCGTGGTGACCTTTGTGTCGCTGATGGTGCACATCTACACCATCGGCTACATGGAAGAAGACCCGGGCTACCAGCGCTTCTTCAGCTACATCTCGCTGTTCACCTTCTCGATGTTGATGCTCGTGATGAGCAACAACATGCTGCAGCTGTTCTTCGGCTGGGAAGCGGTGGGCCTGGTGTCGTACCTGCTGATCGGCTTCTGGTACACCAAGCCAACGGCGATCTTCGCCAACATGAAGGCCTTCCTGGTGAACCGGGTCGGCGACTTCGGCTTCATCCTCGGCATCGGCCTGCTGGTCGCCTACGGTGGCTCGCTGAACTACGCCGAGCTGTTCGGCAAGTCGGCCGAACTGGCCCAGGTCAAGTTCACGGCGCCGCTGTGGGGTTCGGACTGGATGATGCTGAGCGTGGCCTGCATCTGCCTGTTCATCGGCGCGATGGGCAAGTCGGCCCAGTTCCCGCTGCACGTCTGGCTGCCTGATTCGATGGAAGGCCCGACTCCGATCTCGGCCCTGATCCACGCGGCAACGATGGTGACCGCCGGCATCTTCATGGTGGCCCGCATGTCGCCGCTGTTTGAGCTGTCGGATACGGCCTTGAACTTCGTGCTGGTGATCGGTGCGATCACGGCGCTGTTCATGGGCTTCCTGGGCATCATCCAGAACGACATCAAGCGCGTGGTCGCGTACTCCACGCTCTCGCAGCTGGGCTACATGACGGTGGCGCTGGGTGCCTCGGCCTACTCGGTCGCCGTGTTCCACCTGATGACGCACGCCTTCTTCAAGGCCTTGCTGTTCCTCGGCGCCGGCTCGGTGATCATCGGCATGCACCATGACCAGGACATCCGCAACATGGGCGGCCTGCGCAAGTACATGCCCATCACCTGGATCACCTCGCTGCTGGGTTCGCTGGCCCTGATCGGCACGCCGCTGTTCTCGGGCTTCTACTCCAAGGACTCGATCATCGAGGCCGTGCATGCCAGCCATCTGCCGGGCGCACAGTTCGCCTACCTGGCGGTGATCATCGGCGTGTTCGTCACGGCCTTCTATTCGTTCCGGATGTACTTCCTGGTCTTCCACGGCAAGGAAAACTTCCATCACAAGCCCTTCCCGGGCGAGCACGATCATCACGACGATCATGGCGATGAACACCATGAGCCGCACGAGTCGCCCTGGGTGGTCACGGCGCCGCTGATCCTGCTGGCGATCCCCTCGGTGGTGATCGGCTTCCTGGCGATCCAGCCGATGCTGTTCGGTGACTTCTTCAAGGACGCGATCTTCGTGAACCACGAGGTCCACCACGCGATGAGCGAGTTGGCCCACGAGTTCCACGGTGCCGTGGCCATGGCCACACACGGTCTGACGGCGCTGCCGTTCTGGCTGGCGCTGGGGGGTGTCGTCACTGCCTACGTGTTCTACATGGTCGCGCCGAGCATCCCGGCCACCATCGCCAAGGTGCTGCGTCCGGTCATCGTCGTGCTTGAGAACAAGTACTTCATGGACTGGATCAACGAGAACATCCTGGCCCGCGCGGCCCGCCTGCTCGGCACCGGCCTCTGGAAGGGCGGTGACGGCATGGTGATCGACGGTGTGCTGATCGATGGTTCGGCCAAGGCGGTGGGCGGCATTGCCGGCATCGTGCGCCGTGTCCAGACCGGCCACCTGTACTGGTACGCCCTGGTGATGATCCTGGGTGTGATCGGCCTGATGAGCTGGCAGCTGTGGCCCTATATGTGGCCTCAATTCAAGGCCCTGGCGGGTCTTTGATCAGGGGCGGAGAAGAAGAATGGGATTGTTGAGTCTTGCCATCTGGTTGCCCATCGTCAGCGGCGCTTTGCTGCTGATGCTGGGTCGTGAGGACCAGGCCAAAGCCGCCCGCTGGATGGCCTTGCTGGCCGCCATCGCCGGCCTCGCCGTGACGTTGCCGCTGATCAGCGGTTTCGACACCTCGACCGCCGCCATGCAGTTCGCCGAGAACCTGCCCTGGATCGAGCGCTTCAACATCCACTACCACCTCGGTGTGGATGGCATCTCGATGTGGTTCGTGCCGCTGACGGCCTTCATCACCGTGATCGTCGTGGTCGCGGCCTGGGAGGTGATCACCGAGCGGGCCCACCAGTACCTGGGCGCCTTCCTGATCCTCTCCGGCTTGATGATCGGCGTGTTCTGCGCGCTCGACGGCATGCTGTTCTACGTGTTCTTCGAGGCCACGCTGATCCCGATGTACATCATCATCGGCGTCTGGGGCGGTCCGCGGCGCGTCTATGCAGCCTTCAAGTTCTTTCTGTACACGCTGGCCGGTTCGCTGCTGATGCTGATCGCGCTGCTGTACCTGTACGTGAAGTCCGGTGGCAGCTTCGACATCCTCACGTGGCACAAGCTGCCGCTGCCGATGAACGCGCAGACGCTGCTGTTCTTCGCCTTCTTCGCTGCCTTCTCGGTCAAGGTGCCGATGTGGCCGGTCCACACCTGGCTGCCGGATGCCCACGTCGAGGCGCCCACGGGCGGCTCGGTCGTGCTGGCCGCCATCATGCTGAAGTTGGGCGCCTACGGCTTCCTGCGCTTCTCGATGCCCATCGCGCCGGATGCAGCGCGCCACTGGGCCTGGTTCATCATCGCGCTGTCGCTGATCGCCGTGGTCTACATCGGCCTCGTGGCTCTGGTGCAGAAGGACATGAAGAAGCTGGTGGCCTATTCGTCCATCGCTCACATGGGCTTCGTGACACTCGGCTTCTTCATCTTCAACGAGCTGGGCGTCTCGGGCGGCATCGTGCAGATGATCTCGCACGGCTTCGTCTCGGGCGCCATGTTCCTGTGCATCGGCGTGCTCTACGACCGCGTGCATTCGCGTGAGATCGCGGACTACGGCGGCGTGGTCAACACCATGCCCAAGTTCGCGGCGCTGGCCCTGTTCTTCGCCATGGCCAACTGCGGCCTGCCGGCCACCGGCGGTTTCGTCGGTGAGTGGATGGTGATCCTCGGCACCGTGAAGTTCGACTTCTGGCTGGGCGCCATCGCGGCCACAGCCCTGGTGTTCGGCGCGGCCTACACGCTGTGGATGTACAAGCGCGTCTACTTCGGCGCCATTGGCAACGACCACGTGCGCGAGCTCACCGACGTGAACGCCCGCGAGTTCTCGATGCTGGCCGTGCTGGCTGCAGCCACGCTCTTCATGGGTGTCTACCCCAAACCCTTTACCGACGTGATGCACGCTTCAGTGACCGAGTTGCTCAAGCACGTGGCCGTCTCCAAGATCAACTGAGGCGCCCGAGATGAATACGATGAACTGGCTCTCGGTCTATCCCGAAATCGTCCTGCTGGCCATGGCCTGCCTGGTCGCCATGGTCGACCTCTTCGTCACCGATGCGCGCCGCACGCCGACCTATCTGCTGACGCAGCTCACGCTGGCGGTGGTGGGTGTGATGCACATCGGCTACTTCAACAGCGGCGAGACGGCCTATGGCATGCAGGGCATGGTGGTCTCCGACCCCATGGGCCACCTGCTCGCCTTCTTTGCCTGCGTCGCCGTGATGGTGACCCTGGTCTACGCGCGGCCCTATGCCGGTGCGCGCGACATGCTCAAGGGCGAGTTGTTCACGCTCTCGCTGTTCTCGCTCTTGGGCGTGAGCGTCATGCTCTCGGCCAACAACTTCCTGGTCATCTACCTCGGCCTCGAGCTGATGAGCCTGTCGCTTTATGCGCTGGTGGCCCTGCGCCGTGACCATGCCATTTCGACCGAAGCGGCGATGAAGTACTTCGTGCTGGGCGCCTTGGCCAGCGGCTTCCTGCTTTATGGCCTGTCGATGATGTACGGCGCCACGGGTTCGCTGTCGATCCCGCGCGTGTTCGAGGTCATCAGTGCCGGCACGGTTAACAAGTCGGTGCTGATCTTCGGCCTGGTCTTCATCGTGGCGGGCCTCGGCTTCAAGCTCGGCGCTGCACCGTTCCACATGTGGGTGCCCGACGTCTACCAAGGCTCGCCGACGGCCGTCACGCTGATGATTGGCGCGGCGCCCAAGCTGGCTGCCTTTGCCATCACCATGCGCCTGCTGGTTGAGGGCATGGTGGGCCTCGCGGTGGATTGGCAGCAGATGCTGATCGTGATGGCCCTCGTGTCGCTGGTGGTTGGCAACCTCGCCGCCATCGCGCAGACCAACCTCAAGCGCATGCTGGCCTACTCGACCATCGCGCAGATGGGCTTCATGCTGCTCGGCCTGGCCTCGGGCGTGGTGAACGGCAATACGCTGTCGGCATCGAATGCCTACAGCTCAGCCATGTTCTACACGGTAACCTATGTGCTGACCACGCTGGGCAGCTTCGGCATGATCCTGCTGCTGGCCCGCCAGGGTCATGAGTCGGAAGAGATCGCCGACCTGGCCGGTCTCTACCGCCGCAGCCCCTGGTATGCGCTGGTGATGCTGGTGTTCATGCTGTCGCTGGCCGGCATTCCGCTGACGGCGGGCTTCTACGCCAAGCTGGCCGTGCTGCAAGCCCTGGTGGCCACCGGCGTGAGCTTGTACCTGGGCCTCGCGATTGCCGCCGTGGTGCTGTCGCTGATCGGCGCCTTCTACTATCTGCGTGTCATCAAGGTCATGTTCTTCGACGAACCCACCGACAGCAGCGTGCTGACAGCCCCGACCGACGTGCGCCTGGTGATGTCGCTGAACGGCCTGGCCGTGGTCGCCTTCGGCTTGCTGCCGGGGGGGCTGATGGACATGTGCAAGCAGGCCATCCTGCGCACGCTGACTTCCTGAGCGGATGAATCAGTCCGCCGCCATCTGGCTGGTGCTGCTGGTCGCGCTGATCTCGGCCAACGCGCCGTACTTCAGCTCGCGGCTCTTGCTGGTGGGCCCCAAGCTCATTCGCAAGAACGCCGGCTGGCGTCTGCTGGAACTGGCCCTGCTGGGCCTCGCAACCCTGCTGCTCGGCTTCGCCCTCGAAGCCAGCCAGGGCCAGCGCCAGCCGCAGGGCTGGGAGTTCTATGCGGCCGCCACCTGCGTCTACCTGGTGTTCGGCTTTCCTGGCTTTGTCTGGTGCTACCTGCGCCGCCAACGCCATGAAGACTGACGACGCAGGGCAGGGCGACGCGGCGATCAGCGAGACGCTGATCGAATCCACGCAGGCCTTCCGCGGCAACTTCCTCGATGTGCGCCGCGACCGCGTGCTCCTGCCCGATGGCCGCGAAGCCGGCCGCGAGTACATCGTCCATCCGGGCGCGGTCATGATCGTGCCGCTGCTGGACAACGGCCGGCTGCTGATGGAGCGGCAGTTCCGCCACCCGATGGGTCGCGTGATGCTGGAGTTCCCGGCCGGCAAGATCGACCCCGGCGAATCGCCGCTCGCCTGCGCCCAGCGCGAGCTGCGCGAGGAGACAGGCTACAGCGCGCGTGAATGGGCGCATGCCGGTGTGCTGCACAACGCCATCGCCTATTCGACAGAGGGCATAGAGATCTTCTTCGCCCGGGGGCTCACGGCAGGCGAGCGCCAGCTCGATGAAGGCGAGTTCCTCAACCTCGTCAGTCACTCGACGACCGAGCTCGACGCCATGGCCGTGGACGGCGAACTGACCGACGCCAAGACCCTGATCGGCCTGCTGTGGCTGAGCCGCTGGCAGGACGGCGAGTGGGCTCTGGACTGGAAGAAGCAGTCCTAGGCCGCTTGCGCGCTGTTCGCGCGGCCATGCTGGCAACGGCGCGCTTGCGTCGCTGCAAACCAAGAGCCTTTGCATTTCGTCGGTCCAAAACGCGGCCGATCCGACTAAACCACGCAGCCTGTCACATGACTGATGGCTGTGCCGTTCGGCATGGGTATGCTGGCGCCGCTTCGTGAGAGGGCAAGGCTGCCCACCCCAAACACTTCTGGAGAGAGCATGACGACGCGCCACATTCCCGTTGCCCTGACCGTACTGGTGGCGGCCTTGATGAGCCTTTCCGGCTGCCAGCAGGGCAATGCCGAGAAGAAGGACTCCAGCAAGGATGTGCCGGTGCTGCAGCTGGCTTCCGAGGACCGCCTGGTCATGGGGGAGGCCGAGCATGGCAGCGGCCCCTTGATCACCGGCGCGGTCCAGCCCGAGAAGCGCGCCGATCTGCGCGCCGAGATCTCGGCCGTGGTCTTGCATGTGCTGAAGGAGAACGGCGAGACCGTGCGCCGTGGCGACCTGCTGGTGCAGCTCGACACCACCTCCATCCGCGACAGCCTCAGTTCCGCCGAGGAGGCCGTCCGTGCCGCTCGTGAAAACTTCGAGCAGGCCGAGCGCCAGTTCCAGCGCCAGAAGACGCTGCAGGCCCAGGGCATGGTCTCGCAGCAGGCGCTGGAAGACGCCGCCAACCGCCGCATCTCGACGCAGAGCGACAAGGCTGCGGCCGAAGCCCGCCTGGTGGCCGCCAAGCAGCAGATGGCCCGCACCGAGGTGCGCGCGCCGTTCGACGGCGTGGTCAGCGAGCGCCGCGTTTCGCCTGGCGACACCGCCCAGACCGGCAAGGAACTGCTGAAGGTCATTGACCCCAGCTCCATGCGCTTCGAAGGCTTTGTCTCGGCCGACCGCCGGGCCGATCTGAAGATCGGGCAAGACGTGGACCTGCGCATCCATGGTGCCAGCCAGGAGCGCATCGAAGGCCGCATCCGCCGCATCGACGTCTCGGCCAATCCGGTCAGCCGCCAGATTGCCGTGCTCGTCGACCTGAATGACAAGCGCGCCGCCTCGGTCTCCGGCCTGTATGGCGAAGGCTATGTGCGCACCTCCAAGTCGGCGGCCCTGATGCTGGGCGATGCCGACCTGCAGCGCGACGGTGACCAGGTCTATGCCTGGATCGTCCAGGGTGGCAAGCTGCATCGCCAGCCGCTCAAGCTCGGTGATCGCGATGAGCGCCGGGGCGAGTTTGTCGTGGCCGATGGCCTGAAGGTGGGCGACATCGTGCTGCGCAACCCCAGCCGCACGCTGGTGGAGGGCTCGCCCGTGACGGCCAAGGCTGCCGCCAACGCGCCTGCCGCTAAGCCGGCAGCGGCCGCCGCCTCGAACGCTTCCTGAGGAGCTGTCCATGCTGATCTCAGATTTTTCGATCAAGAAGCCGATAGCGACCATCGTCTGCATCATCAGCCTGATGGCGCTGGGGCTGATGGCGCTCTCGAAGCTGCGCGTCAACCAGAACCCGGACGTGGAGGTGCCCTTCCTCTTCGTCTCGATTCCGTATCCGGGCGCCTCGCCAGAGACCTCGGAGCGGGAGATCGTCAACCGCATCGAGAAGCCGCTGCTCGCCGTGCCCGGCGTGACCGAGGTGCAGGCCAGCGCCAATGAAGGCCAGGCCAGCTTCTTCATGAAGTTCGACTTCAAGAAGAACATGATCGAGGCGGCCGACGACGTGCGCAACGCCATCGCCTCGGTGCGCTACCAGCTGCCGCAGGAAATGCGCGAGCCCATCATCCGCCGCGCCGACCCCTCGGCCCAGCCGATCATGCAGGTCTCGCTGGAGAGCAAGACGCTCAGCCATGCCGAGATCTCGCGCATCGCCGAAGACCAGCTCGCCGACAAGTTCCGCGGCGTGGCCGGTGTGGGCACGGTCGAGATCTTCGGCTCGCTGAACCGCGAGCTCTCGGTGCTGCTGTCGGGCCAGAAGCTGCGCGAGTTCAACGTCTCGGTCAGCGAGGTCACCAGCGCCCTGCAGCGCCAGAACATCTCGGCCCCGGTGGGCAAGGTGCGTGGCGAGTTCGAGGACCAGAGCATCCGCCTCGTCGGCCGCATCGGCCAGCCGGTGGACTTCGAGCGCATCGTCATCAAGCGCAATGCGAATGAGCTGGTGCGCCTCGGCCAGGTGGCCACGGTCAAGGACGGCTTCTCGGAGCGCCAGACCCTGTCCATCCGCAATGGCCGCCCGAATGTGGGCCTGTCCATCACCCGCTCGCGCGAAGCGTCCACGGTGAGCGTGGCCAATGAGGTGCGCAAGCTTGTCGAAGAGGCCAACAAGACCTTTCCTGCCGGCACGCAGCTGGAGATCACCCAGGACGGTGGCAAGAACGCCCAGGACAGCCTCAACAACGTGATCCACGCCCTGGTGTTCGGCGCCGGCCTGACCATCTTCGTGGTCTATGCCTTCCTGAACTCCTGGCGCTCGACGCTGATCACGGCCACCTCGCTGCCGACCTCGGTGATCGCGGCCTTTATCGCGGTCTGGATCTTCGGCTTCACGCTGAACTTCATGAGCCTCTTGGGCCTGTCACTGGCCATCGGCGTGCTGATCGACGACGCCATCGTGGTGCGGGAGAACATCGTCCGCCACATGGAGCGCGGCGCGGACCGCATGACGGCCGCGCTGAAGGGCACGGCCGAAATCGGCATGGCCGTGGCGGCGACCACCTTCTCCATCGTGGCCGTGTTCGTGCCGGTGGCCTTCATGCCCGGCATCTCGGGCGAATGGTTCCGTCCGTTTGGCCTGACCGTCGTGGCCTCGGTGCTGGTGAGCTTGCTGATCTCGTTCACGCTGGATCCGATGCTGTCGGCCTTCTGGGGCGACCCGCCGAACCATCACCTGGAACCCAAGCGCGGCATCTCCAAGATCCTGCAGCGCTTCAATGAATGGTTCGACCATCAGGCCGACCGCTACGGCAATGTCATCGCCTGGGCGCTGCACCACCGCCGCTGGATGGCCTTCATCGCCGTGACCAGCTTTGCCGTGGCCATCATGCTGCAAGCCAAGTTCGGTGGCACCAGCTTCCTGCCCTCGAGCGACTCCGAGACCATTGCCGTTGAAGTGCGCACGCCGCCGAGCTCCAGCCTCGAATACGCGCGCCGCAAGCTGGCGGCCGTTGACGAACTGGCCGCGCTGATCAAGGAAAAGAAGAGCACCGACGCCTTCGTCAACGTGACCGGCGGCAAGCTCTACATCAACATCGGCAAGAGCTATGAGCGCAAGCGCACGGCCCAGGAAATCGGCGGTGAGCTGCGCCAGCACCTGACCAAGCTGGCCGGCGCCGAGTTCTCGGTGCTGGACGACTTCAGCGGTGGCGGCGGCCAGAAGCCGGTGCAGATCCGCTTCTACGGCACCGACACCCGCAAGCTGCTCGAGCTGACCGAAGACTTCATGAAGCAGCTGCGCAAGGTGCCGGGTGCCGTGGACGTGGCGCTGTCGCAGCAGAACGCGCAGAACGAGCTGCAGGTCGAGCTGCACCGTGGCCTCGCGAACCAGCTCGGCATCTCGGTGGGCGACGCGGCCAATGCGCTGCGCGTGGCCTTCGCCGGCATCCAGGTTGGTGACTGGGTCGACCCGACCGGCGTGACCCGCGACGTCTCGGTGCGCCTGCAGCCCAGCGACCGTGTGGACGCGAGCAACATCGAGCGCCTGCCCATCAGCGTGGCCGGCACCGGCCAGATGGTGCCGCTGGACCAGATCGCCACCATCACCATGGGCAAGGCCCCGGCCACCATCCAGCACCTGGACGGCAAGCGCGTGATCGGCGTGTCGGCCAATGTGCAGGGCCGTGCAGCGGGTGACGTGACCAAGGACGCCATGGTCCTGGCCAACCAGATGAACTTCCCGTCCGGCTACGGCATCAAGCTGGCGGGTGGCTCCAAGGATCAGCAGGAAGTGTTCAGCTCGATGACCATCGCCCTGGTGGCGGGCATCGGCCTGATGTACCTGATCCTGGTCATGCAGTTCAACTCCTTCACCGCACCGATGGGCGTGATGCTGTCGCAGCCGCTGTCGCTGATCGGCGTGGTGGTGGCCCTGCTGCTGACCAAGGGCACGCTGAACCTGATGAGCTTCATCGGCATCATCATGCTGGCGGGCCTGGTCGCCAAGAACGCCATCCTGCTGCTCGATGCGGCGCGCCAGGAAGAGGCCAATGGCGTGGACCGTGAAGAGGCGCTGATGCATGCGGGCCGCAAGCGCTTCCGCCCCATCCTGATGACCACCTTCGCGCTGATCGCCGGCATGATGCCGGTGGCCATCGGCATCGGCGAGGGCGCGGAGTTCTACCGCCCGATGGCCGTGGCCATCATCGGCGGCACGATCACCTCGACCTTCCTGACGCTGCTGATGGTGCCGAGCTTCTACGACAGTATCGAGAACTTCCGCGACCGCCTGAAGTCGCTGTTCACGGTGCGCCGTGCACGCTGGACCATCGTTGGTGCCATTGCCCTGACCATTGGCGAATTGCTGATGGTGATGGTCGGCTTCCTGACGCTGACCATCTTCCTCTACTGGGGCATCAGCGGCCTGGTCAAGCGCCTGCGCGGTGGCCGCCCGGCCATGGCCCTGAGTGCAGGCGCTGGCGCCGGCGACGACTGATTCGTCAGAGCATCCGGTTCGGATTGAAGAGGCCCTGGGGATCCAGGGCCTTTTTTATGTGCCGCATCAACTGCAGGGCGACCGGGTCCTTGCGTGCGGCCAGCTCCTCGCGCTTCAACTGGCCGATGCCGTGCTCGGCCGAGATCGATCCGCCATGGGCCTGCACGGCCCCGTAGACGATGGCGTTCACAGCCGGCTCCTGCTCGCGCAGGAAGCGGGCCGGATCCTCGCCCTCGGGCGCCTGCACATTGAAGTGCAGATTGCCATCGCCCAGGTGGCCGAAGTTGACCAGCCTGGCCCCCGGCACCAGTTGCAGCAGCGCGGCTTCGGTGCTGGCGCAGAAGGCCGGAATGGCTGAGATCGGCAGCGAGATGTCGTGCTTGATGTTGAGCCCCTCCTGGCCCTGGGCCAGCGGAATGGACTCGCGCAGCTGCCACAGTGCCCGCGCCTGCGCGAGGCTTTGGGCCACGCTGGCGTCCTGGATCAGGCCAAGTTCGAGCGCCTCGCCGAGCAGCCGCTCGAGCAAGGCGTTGGCATGGGCCTCGCCCTCGCTGCTGGACAGCTCCAGCAGCACCGTCCAGGGCGATGCCGCGAGCGGCTGGGGCAGGGCGGGCAGATGGCGGCGCACCAGGTTCATCGAGAAGGCGTTCATTGCCTCGAAGCCGGTCAAGCCGGCGCCGGCATGTCGACGAGCCAGGGCCAACAGGGCGACGGCTGCGCCAAGATCGGCGCAGGCGGCCAGGGCAGTCAACTGGCCAGCCGGCAGCGGATGCAGTTTCAGCGTGGCTGCGGTGATCACGCCCAGCGTGCCCTCGCTGCCGACGAAGAGGTCGCGCAGGTCGTAGCCGGTGTTGTCCTTGCGCAGGCCCGAGAGGCCGTGCCAGACCTCGCCGGTGGCGGTCACGACTTCCATGCCGAGGCACAGCTCGCGCGCATTGCCATAGCGCAGCACCTGGGTGCCGCCAGCATTGGTGGCGAGGTTGCCGCCCACGGTGCAAGTGCCTTCGGCGGCCAGGCTCAGCGCGAACAGGAGACCTTCGGCCTCGGCAGCCTGCTGGGCCGTCTGCAATACGCAGCCTGCTTCCACCGTCATCGTCAGATTCGCCGCGTCGATGGCGCGAATGCGGTTCATGCGCTGCAGGCTCAGCAGAATTTGCTGCCCACTCGCGTCGGGTATGCCGCCGCCAACCAGGCCGGTGTTGCCGCCCTGCGGCACCAGGCTTGCGCCGTGGCTGGCGCACGCGCGCACGATGGCGGCCACTTCTTCCGTGCTGCCGGGGCGCACCACGGCCAGGGCCTGGCCCCGCCAGCGCTTGCGCCAATCGAGTTCATAGGGTGCGCAGGTCTCACCCTGCAGCACCTGGGCCTCGCCAACCGCTGCGCGCAGCTCGGTCAGGAGGGCGCTCGCGTTCATTGCGCAGCTTTGGCGGCGCGCAGCCGCTGCCGCACCTGCAACGAACAGGCGATGAAGACCAGCACCGACAGCGCCACCTCGCCCCAGGCCAACCAGGCGCCGATGCCATGCTCGCTGGTGGCACGCACCAGGCCTTCGCCGCAGTACAGCCAGATCATCAGGCTGACCCAGCGGAAGGTGTAGAGCCGGTAGCGCCAGAGGCCGACCAGCGGGAAGAGCAGGGGCAGGGCCTTGATGGCCAGCGTGCCACGGCCGGTCGGCGCGAGCCAGAGTTCCCAGGCCAGGCAGAGCACGAAAAGCCCGGCCACGCCGAGCAGGGCGAGCCATCGCGAGAGCTGTTCTTCGGGGCTGGCAACACTGCGATCGGTAGGCGTGAGGGGAAGGGCACTGGACATGGCTGGCATCATAGCCAGCATGACGACTTCGATTCCCGATCCACAGGCCACAGATGCCGCACAGGCTGCCGCCGCCGACGCGGCCGACGCGGCCGACGCCAAGCCCGCCACCGCCTGGCAACTGATCGCCGGCCTGCCAGCCGTGCTGGCCCAATGGCCCTGGCGCGAGAGCCTGCGCCTCTTGCAGCTGCGCTTTCGCGAGGACCGCCTCGGCCTCACGGCCGGCAGCCTGACCTTCACCACGCTGATCTCGCTGGTGCCGCTGCTTACAGTGATGCTGGCCTTGTTTACCGCATTCCCGATCTTCGCGTCCTTCCAGACCGCGCTGGAGAAGTACTTCCTGCAAAGCCTGATCCCCGACAACATCGCCCGCCCGGTGATGCTGGCCCTGACGCAGTTTGCGGCCAAGGCCAACCGGCTGGGCCTTGTGGGCCTGCTCTTCCTCGGCGCCACGGCGCTGACGCTGATGCTGACCATCGACCGCACGCTAAACGTGATCTGGCGCGTCAAGCGGCCGCGCCCGATTGCGCAGCGCGTGCTGGTTTACTGGGCGGCGCTGACGCTGGGGCCCTTGCTGCTCGGCGGCAGCCTGGCCTTCACCAGCTATGCGATCTCGGCCGGCAAGGGCGTGGTCGGCAAGATGCCCGGCGGGCTCGAATCCATTCTCAACATGCTGGAGCTGGCGGTGCTCACCATCGGCGTGGCCGGGCTGTTCCATTACGTGCCCAACACGCATGTGCGCTGGCGCCATGCGCTGGCTGGCGGCATCTTTGTGGCCCTCGGATTCAACGCGGCCAAGAGCATCCTGGCCTGGTACGTGAAGCAGGTGCCGACCTATTCGACGCTGTACGGCGCCTTCGCCACCGTGCCCATCTTCCTGATCTGGATGTACCTCGGCTGGGTCATCATGCTGGCCGGCGCCTTGCTGGCGGCCAATGCGCCGGCGCTGGCCGGGCGCATCCACCCGCGCCGCGAGACGGCTGGCTGGCAACTGGCCCTGGCGCTGGATGCACTGCGCGCGCTGTGGGAGACGCAGCGGGCGGGCGAGGGCGGCCTGTCCAGCCTGGCGCTGGCGCGGCGCTTGAGGGTCGATCCGCTGCAACTGGAGCCGGTGCTGGACGAGCTGCTGCGGCTGGACTGGCTGGGCCGCCTGGAAGAAGAGGGCGCGCAGCGGCTGACGCTGCTGATTGCGCCGGCCACGGCATCTGCCGAACCCTTGCTGAAGTCCTTGCTGGCCGAGCCGGGCATGGCCCTGGCGCCGCTGTGGGCGCGCTCGGGCTGGCAGGCCTGCAGCGTGGCCGAACTCTTAGGAATGCAGGACCACCAGCAGCGCGCTGGCGTTTGACTTGCTGCGGTTGCGGATGGCGTGAGGGCCATCCACCGCATAGCGCGCTGTCTCTCCGGCCTTCAGCACCTGGCTGTTCCCGCCAGCTGTCACTTCCAGCGCGCCGCTGAGCACGCTCAGATGCTCGCGCGAGCCTGGCTCGTGGGCGGCTGATTCCAGCGCGCCGCCGGGCTGCACGGTCAGCTCGTACCACTCAAACTGGCCAGCCAGGTCGATGGGGCCGAGGATGCGCAGGGTGCACAGGCCATCCGGGCTGCTAAGGCTGGGCGTGGCATGCGAGGCCACAGTTTCGATGGCCGGTGCGGCCGGCCGCTCGCCGCCCAGCAGTTCCGACAACTCCACTCGCAAGGCATTCGCCAGGCGCCAGACCACGGCAACCGTGGGGTTGGCCTGGTTGCGCTCGATCTGCGAGAGCATCGACTTGCTGACGCCAGCCCGGCGCGACAGCTCGTCCAGCGACAGCCCTTGGGCCTGGCGCAGCGCCTGCAAGGTGGCGCCCACGCGGGGAGGCTCGAGAACGTCGGACGCGGGAATGGACATGAGCTTGACCTTGAAAAGCAATTCCGTGATACTGCACGAAAGTTCGATATACCGAACTGTGTTCTGTTTAGTGAATTGTGCACCAGGAGTGAGGCCATGACCACAGCGTTCTACGAACATCTGCAGCAGGAGCTGCAAACCATCCGCGAAGCCGGCCTCTACAAGAGCGAGCGCATCATCACCACGCCTCAGGGTTCGCTGGTCCACACGGCCGACGGCCGCGACGTGATCAACCTCTGTGCCAACAACTACCTGGGCCTGTCCTCGCACCCGGCCGTGATCGAAGCGGCGCATGAAGCGCTGCGCACCCATGGCTACGGCCTCTCGTCGGTGCGCTTCATCTGCGGCACACAGGACCTGCACAAGACGCTGGAGCAGCGCCTGGCCAAGTTCCTCGGCACCGAGGACACCATCCTCTACGCGGCGGCCTTCGATGCCAATGGCGGCCTGTTCGAGCCGCTCCTGCAAGAGCAGGACGCCATCATCAGCGACGAGCTGAACCACGCCTCCATCATCGACGGCATCCGCCTGTGCAAGGCCAAGCGCTTCCGCTACAAGCACAACGACCTGGCTGATCTCGAGGCCAAGCTGGAAGAGGCCAAGGCGGCCGGCGCCCGCTTCACGATGGTGTTCACCGACGGCGTCTTCTCGATGGACGGCACCATCGCCCAACTCGACAAGATCCGTGAACTCTGCGACCGCTACGGCGCGCTGCTGGGCATCGACGAATGCCACGCCAGCGGCTTCCTGGGCAAGACCGGCCGTGGCACGCATGAGTACCGCAACGTCTTCGGCAAGATCGACATCATCACCGGCACGCTGGGCAAGGCGCTGGGCGGCGCCTCGGGCGGCTTCACCACCGGCCGCAAGGAAGTGATCGAGCTGCTGCGCCAGCGTTCGCGCCCCTATCTGTTCTCGAACACGGTGGCGCCCAGCATCGTCGGCGCATCCATCGCCGTGCTGGACCTGCTGGAGGCCTCGACCGACCTGCGCGACAAGCTGGAAGCCAACACCGCCTATTTCCGCGAGGCCATCCAGGCTGCCGGCTTCGAGATCAAGCCGGGCACGCATCCGATTGTTCCCATCATGGTCTACGACGCGGTGACGGCGCAGAAGCTCAGCGCGCGCTTGCTGGAGCTGGGCGTCTATGCCGTCGGCTTTTTCTTCCCCGTCGTGCCCAAGGGTCAAGCGCGCATCCGCGTGCAGGTGTCGGCTGGCCATTCCCGCGAGCAACTCGAGAAGGCCGTGGCCGCATTCGCGCAAGCCGGTCGTGATGTCGGTCTGATCAAGGAATAAGCGCCATGACGACCAAGATCCTCATCATCGGCGCCAACGGCCAGATCGGCACCGAGCTGGCTGTTGAACTGGCAGAGCGCCACGGCAAGGCCAATGTCATCACCAGCGACCTGGCGCCGGAAGGCCGCGTGCCCTACCTGACGCACGAGATGCTGGACGTGACCGACGCGGCCGCCCTGGCCGCCGTGGTCAAGCGCCATGCGATCACCCAGATCTACCTGCTGGCCGCAGCGCTGTCAGCCACCGGCGAGAAGCATCCGATGTGGGCCTGGGACCTGAACATGAAGGGCCTCTTGCATGTGCTGGAGCTGGCCCGCACGCAGAAGCTCGAGCGCATCTTCTGGCCCAGCTCCATCGCTGCCTTCGGCCCGTCGACCCCGCAAGTCGGCACGCCGCAGACCACGGTGATGGACCCGACCACGATCTACGGCATCTCCAAGCTGGCTGGCGAGCGCTGGTGTGCCTGGTACCACGCCAAGCATGGCGTGGACGTGCGCAGCCTGCGCTACCCGGGCCTGATCAGCTACAAGACGCCACCCGGCGGCGGCACGACCGACTACGCCATCGACATCTTCCATGGCGCCTTGAAGGCTGGCCGCTACAGCTGCTTCCTCGAAGAAGGCCAGGCCCTGCCGATGATGTACATGCCCGATGCGCTGCGCGCCACCATCGAGCTGATGGAAGCGCCGGCCGAGAGCATCCGTGAGCGCGGCTCCTACAACCTCAGCGGCTGCAGCTTCACGCCGGCCGAGATCGCCGCCGAGATCGCCAAGCAGGTGCCGGGCTTCGAGATCGAGTACGCGCCCGATTTCCGTCAGGCCATCGCTGCCAGCTGGCCGCAGTCCATCGACGATTCCGCCGCCTCGCGCGACTGGGGCTGGAAGCCGGCCTTCGGCCTGGAGGCCATGGTCCGTGACATGCTGAAGCATCTGCGCCTGCAGTTCGCTCAGCAAGCTTGATCGGCTCCGGCGGGCCGCTGTTAAGCTGGCCCGCATGACCTCAAGCCTCCGCTCACTTTGCCTGCTCGGTCTGCTCTGTGTCCTGCTGCCTGCGGCCGCCGAGACGCAAGAAGAGCCGGCCAAGGCCAAAACTGCCGACGAGCCAGAAGCGAATGCCAGCGCTCAAGGCTTCCACTATGTGCTGGGCCTGCGCGCGGCCTACCAGCCCGAGTTCATGGGCGCCCGCGAGTACAAGACCTCGGCGCGGCCCCTCATTTCCCTGCAGTGGGGCAAGTGGCGACTGTCTTCCTCTGGCGCCAGCGCCGTGATGGGCTTCGGCCGCGATGTCCAGGGCAGCGGCGCCAGCACCGACCTGCTGAGCCGCGACCGCGTCAAGGTCAGCCTCTCGCTGCGCTTCGACAGCGGGCGCCAGAGCAGCGATTCGCCCCGTTTGTCCGGGCTGCCCGACGTGCGCCGGACCCTGCGGTCCCAGCTGTCGACGCGCTACAGCCTGAGCGACGAGCTGAGCCTGGGCGCCAGTTGGTCCACCGACCTGCTGGGCCGAGGCGGCGGCTCAGTCGTGGGCCTGGGGCTGGGCTACCGTCTCTATCGCGATACCAAGACCGAATGGACCACCGGCGCCGGTGTGGGCTGGGGCAGCCGGCGCTACCAGCAGAGCTATTTCGGCGTGGCTCCGGAGGTGGCTTCCCGCACGCTGTACGCGGCCTATCAGCCGGGCAGCGGCTTGCGCGACGCCTACCTGGGCATGGGCCTGACCTATGCGATCACACACCACTGGATCGCCTTCAGCTCGGCCAGCATTGGCCGGCTGCAGGGGCCGTCGGCCGACAGCCCCCTGGTCGAGCGCCGCAGTGCCGGCCAGGTCGCGGTAGGCCTGGCCTACCGCAGCCGTTGAGCTTGCTGCCTGGCGCCTCAGCCCTTGCGGCCCGGCAGGCCCTTGATGGTCATTTCCTTCAGCAGGTTGTCCGCATGGTCGATCTGCTGCATCACCCACAGCATGTAGCGGATGTCCACATGGATGGCGCGCGTGATGGCGGTGTCGAAGTACCAGTCCTTGGTCACCGACTCATAGGTCGAGTCGAAGTTCAAGCCCACCAGCTCACCGCGCTTGTTCATCACGGCCGAGCCTGAATTGCCCCCGGTGGTGTCGGCGCTTGACAGGAAGTTCACCGGCACCGTGCCCAGCACCGCATCGCGGTAGTCGCCGTAGCGCTTGGCCTGCACCGCGTCGCGCAGGGCTTGCGGCGCGTTGAACGGCTCCTTGCCCGTGTGCTTCTCGAGGATGCCTTCGACCGTGGTGAACGGGCCCTTGCTGATGCCATCACGCGGCGTGTACGGCGCCACGCTGCCGAAGGTCACGCGCAGCGTGGAGTTGGCATCGGGGTAGACCGGCTTGCCCTGCGATTTCTTGAAGGCGATGAAGGCCTGCATGTAGCGCGGGATCACGCGTTCGAGCGTGCCGTCCACGTCCTTGCGGCGCTGCTCCATCGTGGCGGCGAGCGCCTGGTTGGCCACGGCCATGCGCAGCAGCGGGTCGCTGGCTTGCTCGATGGCGGCGGCGTCCTTGCCCAGCCACGCGAGACGCTGGACCGTGCTGGACAGCTCGGTGGCGGCATACAGGGCCGGCACGGCGTCAGGCGCGGGCAGCAGGGCATCCAGACCTTGCGGATGGACGGCTGCGGGCAGCTTGGCGAAGCGCTGCAGCGCGGCTTGCCAGCGGGCCTGGTCCACGATCGGCACCAGTGATTGCTCCAGGCGGGTGAGGCGTGCCTTGATCAAGGCCTGGTCGCGCTCCTGGTAGCCGAGCTCGCGTTCGGCGTCCGGCTTCTTGCGTTCCAGGGCCGCGCGGTACAGCGTGCGCGCCGCGCGGTACAGCTCGCTTTGCGTGGCGACGCTCATCGCGAATTCCTGTTCGGTCAGCGCGAGGTCGTCGGCAATCGCGGCATCGAGCTCGGCCAGCAGCGAGGGATCGGCGGCCTGGCCATGTGCAGCGAACCAGCGACGGAACTCGGCATCCTGGCCGTCCTTGATCGCGGCAATGTCCTTGCGGGCGAAGCCGTCCATCAGGCCCTGGTTCTTCTTCATGCCGTTGTTGATGCTCTTGACCACGGCGGCGTAGCGCACGGCCCACTCGGCATTGCCGGCCGTTGCCTGAGCGATGGTGGCCACGTCGGCTTGAGACTCGGCCACGCGGCGCGGGTAGCTCACGTCACGGGCCTGGCGGATCTCCACCGGCAGCTTGTAGCGGCTGGTGCGGCCCGGGTAGCCTGCCAGCAGGATGGGATCACCGTTCTTAAGGCCGGCGGCCGAGACGACGAGGAAGTCCTTGGAGTGATAGGGCACGTTGTCCGGCGACGGATCGGCCGGGCGGCCGTCCTTGCCCACATAGGCGCGCAGGAAGGCGAAGTCGCCGGTGTGGCGCGGCCATTCGAAGTTGTCGACCTCGCCGCCGTAGTTGCCGATCTTGTCGGACGGCGCATAGACCAGGCGCACATCTCGGATCGCCAGCTGGCGGATGCGGTAGTACTCGAGGCCGCGATGGAAGCTGGGCACCGAGCAGCGGTAGGCCTTGTCCTGCTCGCACTCGGCGATCAGCGCCTTGATGCGGTTCTGGATCTGCTTGTGGCGCTCGGCGCCCGAGAGCTTGGCATCCAGGCCGCCGCTGACCTGGGCGGTGACGTTCTCGACCTTGTCGGTCACGTAGATGCGGTCGCTGGGGCCGGCCGGCAGTTCTTCGGCCCGGGTCTTGGCGAGGAAACCATCGGCGATCAGGTTGCGGCTGGCGCTGGAGTTGCGCTGCACGGCGCCATAGGCGCAGTGGTGGTTGGTGACCACCAGGCCGGCATTCGACACGAAGGAAGCCGAGCAGCCGCCAAGCGAGACGATGGCGCTCATCGGGTGCTTGCTCAGGTCGGCGAGCTGCTGGGCCGGGATGGCGATGCCGAGCTGCTTCAGCTCCTTCTGCAGCTGCGGCAGCTGGTAGGGCTGCCACTGGCCTTCATCGGCCTGGGCGAGGGGGGCGGCCAGCAGCAGGCTGGTGAGCAGGGAAAGCGGGGGAATGCGACGGTTCACGATCGTGGCTCTTGAGGGTGTCAAAGGGGAGGGCCCAAGCCCGCCAGTGTGGCATGGGCGTGGCCGCCAGCGATGCGCAGGGCGCACGCGCCGGCAGGCCGGGAAGCCGATGGAAAGGGGAGGAAAAGGATCAGAACGGAATCTTGCCGGTCCAGATGTCCTTGTACATGACCCAGTCGCCCATGAAGCTGTAGAGCGGCCGCTTGAACGAGGCCGGCTTGTTCTTCTCGAAGCCGAAATGGCCGATCCAGGCGAAGGCGTAGCCGCACAGCAGGCCGATGGCAATCCACCAGGCCTCGCCGCTGTAGAGGGCTCGGGCCAGGCACAGCAGGCCGAGCGTGGAGCCGACAAAATGCAGGCGCCGGCAGGTGCGGTTCTGGTGCTCGCCCAGGTAGAAGGGGTAGAACTCGGCGAAGCTGTTCATCTGCTTCACGGCGTCGGTACTGCTCATGGTCGTCACCTCAGGTCGTCAGTCACTTCAGGGCTTGCCTGAGCGCATTCCAAACCGGATCGGGCGCCTCGGCCATCAGTGAATGCCCGGCGGCGAGGCTGACCACGCGGGCGTTCAGCGCCCGGGCCAGCTCGGCTGCCTGGCGCGGCGAGGTCATCTGGTCCTTGTCGCCGAGGATGAAGGTGGCCGGGCAGGTCACCTGGGCCGCGGCTTCCAGACCGCCGGCGTAGCTGTCGCACATCCTGAAGTCGTGCTCGAACAGGTTGAGCGCGGTCTGCTTCGCCTGCATCCGCCGCTTGAGCGCGATCTCGCCACCTTGCAGCCAGGCGCCCGGGCCCGGGTAGGAGGGTTTGCTCGCGATGCCGGCGAACGAGAAGGCGTTGACCATGTCGATGGCCTTCAAGGGCTGCTCGCGGGCGGTGCTGAGCAGCGCCTCCGACACCTTCATCGGATAAGCCGTGCCCAGCATCACCAGGCGCGTCGCCCGCTCCGGTTGGCGCGAGGCCGCTTCCAGCGCGATCAGCGAACCCATGCTGTGGCCCGCCAGCGCGGCCTGTTTCACGCCGGCGGCATCGAGCAGGGCCCAGAGCCAGTCGGCCGCCGCTTCCACGCTGGCCGCCACCGGCCCGCTGCTGCGGCCATGGCCCGGCAGGTCGACGGCCAGCACGCTGTGACCATGGTGGGCCAGCGAGCGCGCCAGCAGGGTGAAGACGCTGTGGTCGTTCAGCGCGCCGTGGACCAGCACCACGCAGGGCAGGGCGGGGTCGAAAGGCTTGCCGCCGGTGTAGGCATAAGCCTCTTGATCGTTGACGATGAGCTTCATGCTTTGCTCGCGATCTTCAGGGCGCGCTTGAGGTCGTCGATCAGGTCATCGGCATCTTCGAGGCCGATGGACAAACGGATGGTGCCGGGCGTGATGCCGGCCAAGGCGAGTGCTGCATCGTCCATGCGGCTGTGCGTGGTGCTGGCCGGGTGGATCACCAGCGAGCGGCAGTCGCCGACATTGGCCAGGTGGGAGAACAGCTTCAGGGATTCGATGAAACGCCGGCCCTGCTCGCGCGTGCCGGTGATGTCGAAGCTGAACACCGACCCGCAGCCGCGCGGCAAGAGCTTCTGCGCGAGTGCGTGGTCACGGTGCGCGGCGAGGCCGGGATAGCCGACGCGGGCCACCGTGGGCTGGCCGGCCAGGAAATCGGCCAGCTTCTGCGCGTTCTTCACGTGGCGCTCCATGCGCAGGCCGAGGGTCTCGATGCCTTGCAGGATCAGCCAGGCCGTGTGCGGGCTCATGCAGGCACCGAAGTCGCGCAGGCCTTCGCGGCGGGCGCGCAGGAGGAAGGCGCCGACGGTGCTCTCCTCAGCGAAGACCATGTCATGGAACCCGGCATAGGGCTCGCACAGTTCGGGGAACTTGCCATGCCTGTCATGTGCGGCCTGCCAGTCAAAGGCGCCGCTGTCGATCAGCACGCCGCCCACCACCGTGCCATGGCCCGAGAGGAACTTGGTGGCCGAGTGGTAGACCAGGTCGGCGCCGAGCTCGAAAGGCTGCTGCAGGTAGGGCGTGGTCAGCGTGGAATCGACCAGCAGCGGCAGGCCCGCCTCGTGCGCGATGGCAGCCACGTTCGGGATGTCCAGCACGTCGAGGCCGGGGTTGCCCAGGCTCTCGCCGAACAGCAGCTTGGTATTGGGGCGGATGGCCGCGCGCCAGGCATCGAGGTCGCCGGGCTTCACGAACGTGGTTTCAATGCCGAAGCGGGCCAGCGTGTAGTGCAGCAGGTTGTGCGAACCACCATACAAGGCGCCCGAGGACACGATGTGCGAGCCGGCCCCAGCCAGCGTGGCAATGGCCAGGTGCAGGGCCGCCTGGCCGCTGGCGGTGGCGATGGCGCCCACGCCGCCTTCCAGGGCTGCCATGCGCTCCTCGAACACGGCCGTGGTCGGGTTGGACAGGCGCGAATAGACATGGCCGGCCCGCTCCATGTTGAAAAGCGCAGCCGCATGCTCGGAACTCTCGAAAACGAAGGAGGTGCTCAGGTGCAGCGGCGTGACGCGCGCGCCGGTGCTGGGATCGGGTGTGGCGCCGGCGTGAAGGGCCAGGGTATCGAAGCCGGGCATGGTGTCTCCGAGGTGTTTGGAGCGCAGATTGTGTGCTATGTTGGTCGCGTCTGAACCAAGCCTCGCCATAGAGGAGAGCCCCATGAAAGTCATCGACATCCTGCGCGTCAAGGGCGGCACGCTGTACACCGTTTCCCCTGACCAGCCGCTGGCCGAAGCCGTGACCACCATGGCCGAGCTCGATGTCGGCTCCCTCGTGGTGATGGAGCACGGCGACCTTGTAGGCATGCTGACCTTCCGCGAGGTGATCGCGGCCATCGTCAAGAACGGCGGATCGGTCGGCACGACCCTGGTCCGCAGCGTGATGGACGACCATCCGCTGACCTGCACGCCGGAAACCGAGATCGACGAAGTGCGCCGCATGATGCTGGGCCGCCACGCCCGCTACATGCCGGTGCTGAACGGCCGCACCTTGAATGGCGTCATCTCTTTCTATGACGTGGCCAAGGCCGTGGTCGACAGCCAGGACTTCGAGAACCGCATGCTCAAGGCCTACATTCGCGACTGGCCGCTGGAAGACGAGCCGGCGCCAGAATCCAAGCTCTGATCAGGTCTTGTTGATGAAGTAGTCAGGTTGCAGCGCGCGCGTCAGCGCGATCGCCGGCAGCACGTGGTCCAGATGGCGGCGCATGGCCGCCATCGCCTTTTCTGGGCTGCCACTTTTCAGCGCCTCCACCACGGCCGCGTGCTCGGCAATCACCTCCTGCATGCGGCCCTGGATGGGCAGGGTCAGGCGGCGGAAGCGGTCCACTTGCGTCTTGGCCTGCGCGATGGTGCGCCAGACGCCGGGGAAGCCGGCCAGCTCGGCCAGCAGTGCATGAAAGGCCTCGTCGGCGCGATGAAAGCCCGGCTGGTCCGCTTTCTTGGCGCAGCGCCGCTGCTCGGCCAGGCAGTGCTCCAGTCGCACAAGCGCCGCCGGTGTCAGCTGCCGCGCGGCACGTTCGATCACGGCCAGCTCCAGCGCGGTGCGCACCAGCATGGCCTCTTCCAGCTCATGCACCGGGATGCGGGCGACGAAGGTGCCCGAGCGCGGGCGTATCTCGATCAGCCCTTCCTCGGTCAGGCGCTGCACCGCCTCGTGCACCGGCGTGCGGCTGAGTTCGAACTCGGCAGCGATGTCTTTCTCGTTCAAGCGCTCGCCAGGCGCCAGCTCCAACGCGAGGATGCGCTGGCGCAGCAGTTCGTAGACCTGCTGGGAGGCTTTGGCGGCGGCGGCGGCGGGCTGCTTGCTCATCGGCGGCCGATCATAGTGAGGGCGGCGCGCATGCCTTGGGCATCGATCAGTGCGAGTTGCTCGGCCAGCGCATCGGTCAGGCCGGGCCGCTGGTTGAGGTCTTGGCCCCAGAGCGTGCCTTGCGCGAGCCAGCCTTGCGCCAGGTCGCGCCAGGTCCAATCACCCACCCGCAGACGAGCCCAGGCGGTTTCGAACCAGCCCAGATGCTCGGGCGCATCCGAGAGCGCGATGCACTTGCCGCGATAAAGATGCATGGTGGCGCCCAGGGCCAGCACCAGTCGTGGCGCAGGCTGCTCATGCGCGAGCAGCGCCGGCAGCAAGCGGGGCGCGAACTTCGGCCAGCTGTTCAAGGCGATGGCCGACAGGCGATGCTGAACGAAGGGGTTGCGAAAGCGCCGCTGCACGGCATCGGCGAACGGCTGCAGGTCTTCAACCGGCAAGGGCAGGGCGGGCATCAGTTCCTCGCGCAGGGCCTCGTCCAGGAAGCGCGCTACATCGGCGTCTGCCATGGCCTGGCCCACGCTTTCGAGGCCCAGCAGCAAGGCCACGGGCACCAGCAGCGTGTGGCCGCCGTTGAGCAGGCCGACCTTGCGGCGGCGGTAGGGCCGCAGGTCGGCCACCAGTTCGATGGACAAGCCCGAGCCCGCGAGGCGCAGCTCCTCGGCCAGTGCCGCCGGGCCTTCGATCAACCAGCTGTGGTAGGGCTCGGCGCAGACCATGAAGGGATCGCGCTCGCCCAGCTCCGCCTCGAGCAACGGCCGTTCTTCATCGCTGGGCGCGCCGCTGACGATGCGGTCCACCAAGGTGGAGCAGAAATGGCATTCGCGGTCCAGCCACTCAGCGAAGCCCGGCTCCAGCGACCACAGCCTTGCAAAGTGGAGCACGGCGGCCTTCAGCGCCGGCCCGTTGTTCTCGATCAGCTCGCAGGGCAGCAGGTAGACGCCCGCGCCGCCAGCGCGGTAGCGCTCGAACAGCCAGCGGCAGAGCTTGGCCGGAAAGCTGGCCGGCGGTGCATCGTCGAAGCGGTCCGTGTCGTTCACCGCAATGCCTGCCTCGGTGGTGTTGGAGACCACGAAGCGCAGCGGCGGCTCGGCCGCCAGGGCCAGGTAGTCGTTCCAGTGCCGTGCCAGGTCCAGCTCGCGCTGCACGCAACGGATGCGCTGCCACTGCTTCAGCGGCGCACCCTGGTCGTCGAGGCCGCGCAAGAGCACGTGGAAGGGCGCCTCCATCAAGGGCGCCGTCGAGCGGCCGGTGGGCCGCACCATCACCACACCGGCCTGCAGATCGCAGCGCTGGTTCAGCAACTCGATCATCCAGTCGACGAAGCCGCGCAGAAACACGCCCTGGCCGAACTGCAGGACCCTGATCGGCAGCGTTGGATCGCTCACAGCGAGATGTCCCGCTTCCAGAACAGGAAGTCGTATTGCTGCAGGCGCTCGGCCTTGCTCTGGTACTGGCCGGCAGCGGTTTTCTGGATCAGGCCCAGCAAGTCATCGGCCAGCTGCGGCAACGGCGTGCCCTGGAGCACCGGGCCGCAGTCGAAATCGATCATGTCGGCCAGGCGGGTCGCCACGGCGCTGTTGCTGGCGATCTTCAGCACGGGGACGATGGGGTTGCCGGTGGGCGTGCCGAGGCCGGTGGAGAACAGCACGACGTTGGCGCCCGAGGCGACGATGGCGGTCACGGATTCCACGTCGTTGCCCGGTGTGCACAGCAGGGACAGGCCAGCCCTCTTCAGCTGCTCGCCATAGCTCAGCACGCCGACGATGGGCGAGCTGCCACCCTTGCGCGCGGCGCCGGCCGACTTCATCGCATCGGTGATCAGGCCATCGCGGATGTTGCCGGGGCTGGGGTTCTCGGCGAGGCTGGTGCCCACGGCCTGGGCCTGCTCTTCGAAGGCCTTCATCATCGAGACGAAGCGTTGCTGGTCCTGCGGGTCCTCGCAACGGGCGATCAGCTCGGCCTCGACGCCGCAGAGCTCCGGGAACTCCGCGAGGATGGACGAACCGCCCAGGCCCACGACCAGGTCGGAGACCAGGCCCATCACCGGGTTGGCCGAGATGCCCGAGAAGCCATCGGAGCCGCCGCACTTGACGCCGATCTTCAGCATGGAGAGCGGTACCGGCTGGCGCTGTACATTGTTCGCCTCGGCCAGGGCCTTCAGCAGGTCCTGCAAGGCCGCCTTCATCATCGAGGCCTCGTCGCTCGAGGCCTGCTGCTCGTAGATCAGGCAGGGCTTGTCGAACTGCGGGTTCTGTGCGGCCAGGGCCTCCTTGAACATGGCGATCTGCGCGTTCTGGCAGCCGAGGCTCAGCACCGTGATGCCGGCCACATTCGGATGATCGGCATAGGCCGCCAGCAGCTTGCACAAGGCCCGCGCATCGGCGCGTGTGCCGCCGCAGCCGCCGGCATGGGTGATGAAGCGCACGCCATCCACATTCGGGAAGGGCCGGGCCGGCGTGCGCGGCGGGGCCTGCATGTCTTCGCCGAGCAGGCTCAAGGTGTAGGCGGCGAGGTCGTCACTCGCGTAGCCCAGCGGCCGCTCGACGGCCTTCCGCAACTGCTCGATGTTGCGGTTCTCGCAGAACACCAGCGGGAACACCAGCCAGTGGTTGGCCGTGCCGACCCGGCCGTCACTGCGCACCACGCCGTCGAAGGTTTGGCCCTGCCAGCGCTGCACGTCGGGTGCGTTCCAGCGGTACGGTTCGGTGGACTGCAGCGACACCTCTGCCGCATGGTGGGCCAGGTTGGCTGTGCTGATGGCCTCGCCACGACGGATGGCCTGCGTGGCCTTGCCCACCGGCACGCCGTAGAGCTTGAGCGTCTCGCCGATGGCGAAATCGCGCCGCGCCAGCTTGTGCTTGGCGGCCACCGGGCCGACAGTGGTGATCTGTTCCTGCTCCCAGTGGGCCTGCTCGCCGTCTTGCAGGTCGGCGAGGGCGACCAGCATGTCGTCGTCGGGATGGATGCACAGCAGCTTGGTGTTCATCGCGTTCATGGTGCAGAGAGCCCGAAGTAGTGCTTGGCGTTCTCGTAGCTGACGCCACGCACGATCTGTGCGAGGGCCGCGTCGTCGTCCGGGTACTCGCCGGCCTCCACCCACTGGCCGAGCTGGCGGCACAGCAGGCGGCGGAAGTACTCGTGGCGCGGGTAGGAGGCAAAGCTGCGCGAGTCGGTCACCATGCCGACCGAGGTACCCAGCACGCCGTGAGCCGCGAGGGTCTGCAACTGGCGCAGATTGCCGTCCTTGTGATCGTTGAACCACCAGGCCGGGCCGAACTGCAGCTTGCCGCTGGTCCGGCCGTCCTGGAAGGCGCCGATCAGCGTGGACAGCACCTCGTTCATTGCCGGGTTGAGGCAGAAGAGCAGGGTCTTGGGCAGTTGGTCTTCGGCATCCAGCGTGTCCAGCAGGTCGGCGAGGCCGGCGCTGCTGGTGAAGTCGGCAATCGAGTCGTAGCCGGTGTCGGGGCCCAGCGTGTTCAGGCGGCGGCGGTTGTTGTTGCGCTGCGCACCGATGTGCAGGCACATGGCCCAGCCATGCTGCGCGTAGACCTTGCCGAGCTCTTGCAAGAGGCCGCGCTGGAAGGCGCCGAGTTCGGCCTCGCTCAGCTGGCTGCCTGCGAGCCGACGCTCGAGCAGCGCCTGGCACAGGGCCGGCGTGATCTCGCCGGGCGGCAGCGGCACGTCGATGGCGTGGTCGGAGATGCGGCCGCCCTGGCTGTGGAAGAAGCGCACGCGGGCGGCCAGTGCCTCGACGAGGCTGTCGAAATCGGTGATGCGCACGCCGGCCACGCCGCCCAGGCGTTGCAGGTAGGCGGGAAACTCGGGCTTGTTGCAGCGCATCGCGGCATCGGGGCGGAAGGCGGGCAGCACTCGGGTCTTCAAGGCCGAGTTGGCCAGCTCCGCGTGCTGCAGCAGGTCGTCGGCCGGGTCGTCGGTGGTGCAGGCGATCTCGACCTTGGCCTGGTCCAGCAAGCTCCAGCAGTCCATCTCGGTCAGACGGGCATTGGCCGCTTCCCAGATCCTGCCGGCATTGGCCGCGTTGATGAGCAGTTCGACACCGAACAGCCGGCGCAGCTCCAGGTGGCTCCAGTGGTGGATGGGATTGCCGGCGGCCAGCGGCAGCACCGAGCAGAAGGCTCTGAACTTGTCCTCGTCGCTCGCCGGGCCGGTGATCAGGCTTTCGTCTACGCCGGCGCTGCGCATCAGCCGCCACTTGTAGTGGTCGCCACCCAGCCACAGCTCGGCGATGTTCCGGAAGCGCTTGCGCTCGGCGATCTCGCCCTGCTGCAAATGGGAGTGGTAGTCGATGATGGGCAGGCCGGCTGCCACCTCATGGAAGAGCCGGCGGGCGGTGCCTGTGTCGAGCAGGAAGTCTTGATCCAGGAAGGCGGGCATGGCGGGCTCGGCGTGCAGTGTTTGAAGTATCTGGATTATGAATCTGATATTTCAGAAAACACTCCGGCAGAGCCTATCCAGTCCACGAAAGCAGCTTTCTTGTCTGCGCTCGACCGGCCGCCGATTCCGGGTTTGCCCTGGGGAGCCGGGGCGCCAGCGGCTAAGATCGCAGCCTCCCCTCCCGGCCCCGTCACCTCTGGATCCCGCATGTCTGGCAGCACTTTTGGCGAGTTGTTCCGTGTCACCAATTTCGGCGAGAGCCACGGCCCCGCCATCGGCTGCGTAATCGACGGTTGCCCGCCCGGCATGGACCTGAGGGAGGCCGACATCCAGCCCGAGCTGGACCGCCGCCGCCCCGGCACCTCGCGCCATGTGACCCAGCGCAACGAGCCCGATGCCGTCGAGATCCTCTCCGGCGTCTATGAGGGCAAGACCACCGGCACGCCGATCTGCCTCTTGATCAAGAACACCGATCAGCGCAGCAAGGACTACGGCAACATCCTCGACACCTTCCGCCCCGGCCATGCCGACTACACCTACTGGCGCAAGTACGGCATCCGTGACCCGCGCGGCGGCGGCCGCAGCTCGGCTCGCCTGACCGCGCCCATGGTCGGCGCCGGCGCCGTGGCGCGCAAATGGCTGCAGCAGCAGTACGGCACGACCTTCCGTGGCTGCATGACGCATCTCGGCGAGCTGGAGATTCCGTTCGAGGATTGGAGCCATGTCCCGAACAATCCCTTCTTCGCCGCCAACGCCAGCAAGATTGCCGAGCTGGAGTCCTGCATGGACGAGCTGCGCCGCGCCGGCGATTCGGTCGGGGCCCGCATTGCCATCGAGGCCTGCAATGTGCCGGTGGGCCTTGGCGCGCCGCTCTTCGACAAGCTCGATGCAGACATCGCCTACGCGATGATGGGCATCAATGCGGTGAAGGGCGTGGAGATTGGCGACGGCTTCGGCGTCGTGGCTCAGCGCGGCAGCCGCCATGGCGACGAGCTGACGCCCGCGGGCTTTGCCAGCAACAACTCGGGCGGCATACTCGGCGGCATTTCCACCGGCCAGGACCTGCGCGTGGCCATTGCCATCAAGCCCACCAGCTCGATCCGTTCGCCCAAGGCATCCATCGACCGTGCCGGCCAGGCCGCCACCGTCGAGACCTTCGGCCGCCACGATCCCTGCGTCGGCATCCGCGCGACGCCCATCGCCGAGGCCATGCTGGCCCTGGTGCTGATGGACCATGCCTTGCGCCACCGCGCCCAGTGCGGCGATGTGCGCCATGAGCTGCCGCCGATAGCGGCCAGCCGCTGATGCTGGATGAAGCCGCCAAGCGCCGCCGCGTCCTGGCGGCCAGCGGCGCGCTTTCTGCCGCCTACTTCGCGGCCATCGGCCTGTTCAGCACCTACGCGCCGCTTTGGTACAAGTCGCTGGGCATTCCGCTGATCGAGATCGGCTGGCTGCTCTCGCTGTCCAGCTGGACCCGGCTCTTCGCCCCCTTCGTCTGGGGCTCGCTGGCCGATGCCAGCGGACGCCGTGTGCAGCTGATCCGCTTTGCTGCGCTGGCTACCTTGCTGGCCGGCCTCCTGTTCCTGCTGAAGCCCAGCATCTGGGTGCTGGCCTCGGCCACCTTCCTGATGTTCACCTTCAATGCGGCGATCACGCCCTTGAACGAGACCGTCGTCGCCGCTCAACTGATGACGGCCGATGGCGGCGTGGATGCGCGGCGCTATGGGCGTGTGCGGCTCTGGGGCTCGGTGGGCTATATGAGCAGCGTGGTCGGTGCCGGCTGGGTGCTGGAGCACCTGGGCCTGGGCTACTTCGTGCCGGGCGTGCTGGTGGGCCTGACCCTGGTGCTGGCCGCGGCCTTGTGGATGCCCCTGCAGCGCGTGGCCGCCCATGGCCACGAGAAGGCGCCGCCGCTGGCCGAGGTGATGCGGCGGCCCGCCGTGCGTTGGTTCTTCGCCGGTGTTTTCATGACCGTGCTGGGCCACACGGCGCTCTATTCCTTCTTCAGCCTCTACCTGGATGAGCTGGGCTATGGCAAGTCGGTGGTGGGCTTGCTGTGGGGCGCGTCCATCGTGGCCGAGGTGTTCTGGTTCGGCCTGCAAGGGCGCTTGCTGGAACGCGGCACCTTGCACCGCTGGCTCCTGGCCTGCGCACTGGTGGCCGTGGTTCGCTTTGCGTTGACGGCGGCCTTCGGCGCCAGCCTGTGGACGCTGGTGGCGCTGCAGACCCTGCATGCCATTACTTTTGCCGCCCAGCACACGGTCTGCATCGCCCTGGTGACGCGCTATTTCCCGGGCCGCCTGCGCGGCCGGGGCCAGGCGCTGTACTCGGTGCTGGGCTATGGCTTCTCGGGCGTGCTCGGTGCCATTGGCGGCGGCTGGCTGGTCAGCCACCTGGGCCTGGCCAGCATCTTCTGGGCCGCCAGCCTCGCAGCCTTGGCCGGTGCCGGCTGCGCCTGGCGCTGCGGGCAGTTGGACCGCTGAGCCGGCGGCTCGTCACGGTCCCTCGCAGTTCATCCGCAATCGAAAGCACCGGTCGGCGCCGATTGCGCCCTGTTCCGGGCAAATTGCATTTCGTCGCAAGTCCCGTTGGAAGCCCAAGCCGCGTCCCTACAGTGCGCTCACTTTTCCAATAGACGGGGACTTCCATGCGCAAGCAATGGCTTTTGAGCGGCATCGCCGCCGCAGTGCTGGCCAGTGGCGCCGGCGTGGCTGTTTGGGCCAGCAAGGGTGGCGACGCGCCGAAGAAGAAAGATGGCGAGAAAGCCGCGCCGACGCTGGAATTCGTGGCCAGCGAGGTGATCAAGCCCACTGTGGCGCGGATGCCTGGGCGCATCGAGTTCTCCGGGCCTCTGGTCGCACCCGGCACGGTGGTCGTGCGCAGCAAGGCAGCCGGCGTGCTGCTGGCCCTGAACGTGGCCGAAGGCAGTCGCGTCCGCGCTGGCCAGGCCCTGGGTCAGCTGGACCTGGAAGAACTGCGCTACCGTGTCGCCGAACGCAGTGCCAGCATCGAATCCGCCCGCGCCCAGGCCGATCAGGCTGAGCGTCAGCACAAGGCCAACGAGGGCCTGGCGGCACAGAACTTCATCTCCAAGACCGCGCTGGACGCCTCGCGCGCTTCGCTGGAAGCGGCCCGCGCCCAACTGGGCGTTGCCAAGGCCCAGCAGGAAACCGCGCAGGTGCTCCTGAAGCAGGCAGCCCTGGTGGCGCCGATCAGCGGCGTGGTCTCCAAGCGCCATGCGCTGCCGGGTGAAAAGGTGGCGGGCGAGCAGCAGGTGCTGTCCATCGTCGACCTGAGCAAGCTGGAGCTGGCCGGCCTGGTTGCTACCCACGAAGTGAGCCGGCTCAAGCCCGGCATGGTCGCCACGCTGCGTATCGAGGGCGTGGACCAGCCAGTCGAAGCGCGCATCTCCCGCATCGCGCCAGCCGCCGAACCCGGCACGCGCTCCATCGGCGTGACCCTGGAACTGAACAACCCCAAGGAAGCCTTCCGTGCCGGCCAGTACGCTGTGGCCCAGGTCGAGCTGCCGGACGATACCGAGCGGCTCACGCTGCCCGACACCGCCGTGGGCAGCACCTCGGGCCAGGACCATGTCTGGATGATCGAGAACGGCGCGCTGGTGCGTCGCATCATCACCACCGGCCGACGCGACCGCAGCACGGCCAAGGTCGAAGTGCTCAATGGCCTGAAGCCCGATGCCCAGGTGCTGGCCGCCCGTTTTGACAACCTGCGCGAAGGCGCCAAGGCCGCCGTCGTCGATGCGCGCGCCAAGGTGGCCAGCGCGGCCGCATCGACACCGCTGCGCAACTAATCACGGGAGACAAGCATCATGTGGATGACCCGCGTCTCCATCCAGAACCCGGTCTTCGCGACCATGGTGATGGTGGCCATTTGCGTGTTGGGCCTGTTCTCGTACGCCAAACTGGGCGTCGAGCAGATGCCTGACATCAGCTTCCCCGGTGTCTATATCGACGTCCGCTATCCCGGCGCTTCGCCCGAAGCCGTGGAGCGCGAGGTGTCGCGCCCGCTGGAAGAAGCGCTGAACACCATTGCCGGCGTCGAGCGCATCAACTCGCGCGCCTTTGAAGGCCGCACCCAGGTCAATGTGGAATTCGGCCTGAACGCCGACATGAGCCGCGTCATGCAGGACGTGCGTGACCGCGTGGCCATGGCCCAGGCTGGCTTCCCCAAGGACGTGAAGCCGCCCATGGTGATGCGCTACCAGGGCGACAACGCACAGCCCATCGTCGTGATGGCGCTGATGAGCAAGACGCGCCCGGCGCGCGAGCTGTCGATGCTGGCCGAGTTCACCATCTCCAAGCGCCTGGCGCGCGTGGACGGCGTGGCCAAGGTCGACATCGGCGGCATGGTCTCGCGCGAGGTCCGTATCGACCTCGATCCGCAGCGCCTGCGCGCCTATGGCATCACGCCGGCCGAGATCGCCTCGGCCCTGAACCAGGCCAACGCTGACCAGCCGATCGGCATGCTATCGGACGGCACTTCGGACGCGATGCTGCGCGTTGAAGGCAAGGTCAAGGATCCCAAGGAATTCGCCAAGATCATCGTGGCGCGCCGCGGCAACCTGGCGCTGACGCTGGCTGACCTGGGCACGCTGGTGGAACGCGAACGCGAGCCCGATTCCATCGCTCGCATCAACGGCCAGCCGGCTGTCAGCTTCTATGTCTTCAAGCAGCAGGACTCCAACATCGTCGCCACCGGCGAAGCGGTGAAGGAGGCTGTGAAGCAGATCCAGAAGACGCTGCCGGACGACATCAAGCTGGAGCTGATGTACGTCAACAGCGATTTTGTGAAGGGCTCGCTGGAAGGCCTGAAGCACACGCTGATCGAAGGCGCCTTGCTGACCGTGGCCATCGTCTTCCTGTTCCTGCACAGCTGGCGCTCGACCATCATCACCGGCCTGACGCTGCCCATCGCAGTGATCTCCAGCTTCATCGCGGTGCATGCCTTCGGCTTCACCCTGAACTTCATGACGATGATGGCCTTGAGCCTGTGCATTGGCTTGCTGATCGACGATGCCATCGTGGTGCGAGAGAACATCGTGCGGCATGTGGCGATGGGCAAGGACCATCACACGGCTGCGGCCGATGGCACGAACGAGATCGGCCTCGCGGTGATGGCCACCACCTTCGCCATCTGCGCCGTGTTCGTGCCGGTCGCCTTCATGGGCGGCATCATCGGCAAGTTCTTCTATCCGTTCGGCATCACCGTGGCCGTGGCCGTGATGGTGAGCCTGTTCGTCAGCTTCACGCTGGACCCGATGCTCTCCAGCGTCTGGAAGGACCCGCCGAGCACGACGCTGAAGAAGCTGCCGGTGATCGGCCACATGATCCGTGGCACCGACCGTGGCATGGACTGGCTGCACGGCTTCTACGACCGCGCGATCCGCTGGATCTTCTCGGGCCGCCGCTACCGCGTGTTCGTGCCGCCCGTGCCGGCTTTCGGCCGCCCCTTCAAGGGTGATGGCTCACGTGACCGTAGCGCCAAACGCGGCCTGCGCTTCGCAACCCTGACGCCGCGCGGCATCGTCGCGTGGTCGGGCGTGGGCAGCTTCGTGCTGGCCCTGGTACTGGCCGGCTTCGTGGGCAGCGAGTTCGTGCCTGAGACCGACCAGGGCTTCACCCAGCTGACGCTGCGCATGCCCACGGCGACCAGCCTGGACCGCGGCAATGCCAAGGTGCAGCAGGTCGAGGAGATCCTGTCGCAGTTCAAGGAAATCAAGATGGTGTCGACGGTGGTCGGCGCCTCGGGCGAGGGCATGGCGACCGGCCGCAACCAGGCTCAATTGAACCTCTCGCTGGTGGACCGCAAGGAACGCAAGCGCACGCAGAAGGAAGTGGAGAACGCGGTCCGCGAAGCCATCGCCAAGATCCCGGGCATCGAGGTCAGCGTCGGTTTCAACCGGCCGGTCTGGATCACGCTGCTGGGCAACGATGCCGAACAATTGACCAAGGCCGCCAACGAGCTGGCCGACAAGATCCGCAAGGTCAAGGGCACCGTGGACGTGGACACGACCGTGCGCGCCGGCCTGCCTGCGTTCGCGGTGAAGCTGAAGGATTCAGCCATCCGCGAGCTGGGCCTGACCGCGCCGCAGATCGCCTCTTCGCTGCGTGCCTATGTGAACGGCGAGGTCGCCACCTACTGGACCACGCCGGACGGCAACCAGGTCGAGGTGCTGCTGCGCCTGCCCATCGAGCAGCGGCAGCGTGTCGAGCAGATGTACAAGCTGCCGGTCGCTTTCTCCAAGGACGGTGCACCGATCTCGCTGGACCAGGTCGCCACCATCGAGCAGGTGTTCAACCCGGAAGTGATCCGCCGCCAGAACCTGCAGCGCCGCGAGGCCGTCTATGCCGGCGTGCAAGGCCGCAGCTCGGGCGAAGTGAACGAGGAAGTGGCCACGCTGGTCAAGAACCACCAGTTGCCGCCGGGCGTGAGCTTCCTGGTGGACGGCGCGGGCAAGCAGCAGCAGGAAGCCTTCATGGGGCTGGTCGGCGCCATGGGCCTGGCGGTGATCTTCATCTACATCGTGCTGGCCAGCCAGTTCGGCAGCTTCCTGCAGCCGATTGCCATCATGGCTTCCTTGCCTCTGGCGCTGCTGGGTGTGATGCTGGCCTTGCTGGTGACAGGCTCGACGCTGAACGTGTTCTCGATGATCGGCCTCGTCATGCTGATGGGGCTGGTGACCAAGAACGCGATCCTGCTGGTGGACTTTGCCAACCACGCTCGCAAGGCCGGGGCGACGGTGGCCGATGCGCTGCGCGAGGCCGGCCTGATCCGGATGCGCCCGATCATCATGACCACGGCGGCGATGATCTTCGGCATGCTGCCCATGGCCATCGCCTTCAACGAGGGCGGTGAGATCCAGGCACCGATGGGCCGGGCCATCATCGGCGGTGTGATCACCTCGACGCTCCTGACCCTGGTCGTGGTGCCGGTGATCTACAGCTATGTGCTGAACGTGCCGCGCCGCTGCGGCGAGGCCGTGCGCTGGGTGAAGGGCCTGTTCGGCCGCCGCTCACCGGAGGCCCTGCCGGGCAACGTGATGCCGGCCGGCGACGACTGAACTTTCTTCAGGCAAATGTGAGAAGGGGCGCATCGGCGCCCCTTCTCTTTCACACAAGCGCGGTAGCATGGTCCGCTCGATCCAAGGAGCAAGTGATGAGCGAAGCCCCCCAGAAATTCCGCCTGGTCACCCGCAGCGATTTCGACGGCCTCGTGTGCGCCGTGCTGCTGAACGAGCTGGAGATGATCGACGACATCTTCTTCGTCCACCCCAAGGACATGCAGGACGGCAAGATCGCCATCACCGAGCGCGACATCACCACCAATCTGCCTTTCGTGCCTGGCGCCCATCTGGTGTTCGACCACCATGAGTCCGAGACGGTGCGCAACACTGGCGAGCGCAAGAACCACATCATCGACCCCAAGGCGCCTTCGGCAGCTCGGGTGGTCTACGACTACTACGGCGGCAAGGCGCGCTTCCCGCGCATCAGCGATGCCATGATGGCGGCCGTGGACAAGGCCGATTCGGCCCAGTTCAGCCGCGAGGAAATCCTCGACCCCAGCGACTGGGTGCTTCTCAACTACCTGATGGATTCGCGCACCGGCCTGGGCCGCTTCCGCGATTTCCGCATCAGCAACTACGCGCTGATGATGGACCTGATCAAGTACTGCGCCGACCACGACATCGACGAGATCCTTGCACTGCCCGACGTGATCGAGCGCGTGGACCTGTACTTCGAACACACGGCCCAGGCGCGCGAGCAGATCGAGCGCTGCACCACGGTGCACAAGAACCTGGCGGTGCTGGACCTGCGCGGCGAAGAGACCATCTACGCCTGCAACCGCTTCATGATCTACGCGATGTACCCGGAGACCAATATCTCCATCCACGCGATGTGGGGCCTGCAGAAGCAGAACACCGTGTTTGCCACCGGCAAGTCCATCCTGGACCGCAGCAGCAAGACCAATGTGGGCGAGCTGATGCTGAAGTACGGCGGCGGCGGCCACAACGCAGCCGGCACCTGCCAGATCGCCAACGACCAGGCCGAGACCGTGCTGGCCGAGTTGATTGCCCAGATCAATCAGGACGGCTGAGCGCGCGCCGTCGCCGCACAGGCGCGCAGGTCCTTGATCGATCCGCCAGGCCTCACCGGCGACACAATGACTGGATGAGCACCTCGCCCCGCCGCCGACCTGCCAAGTCTCGCTGCATCGACCTCGCCCTGCAGGGCGGTGGCTCGCATGGCGCCTTCACCTGGGGCGTGCTCGACGCCTTGCTGGAGGACGGGCGGCTGCAGATCGACGGTGTCTCGGGTACCAGCGCCGGCGCGATGAATGCGGCCGTGCTGGCCTGTGGCTGGGCCCGAGGCGGGGCGGTCGGCGCGCGCGAGGCCTTGAGCGAGTTCTGGCATGCACTGGGAGGCGCTCCCGGTTGCTGGGGCGCGCTGGCGCCGCCCGCCGGCATGCCGCCGTCATCGCCGGCCTGGATGTTCAACCGCGACCAATGGCCGGGCTTCGCGATGTGGGAGAGCTGGCTTCGCCAATGGAGCCCGTACCAGCTGAATCCCTTCAACGTCGATCCGCTGCGCGACTTGGTCGCCGCCCATGTGGACGAGCAGGCGCTGCGCGAGGGGCCGCTCAAGGTCTTCGTCACGGCCACCTCGGTGCGCACCGGCCAGCCCCATGTGTTCAGCGGCGAGGAGCTGAGCATTGAAGCCTTGCTGGCCTCGGCCTGCCTGCCGCAGACGGCGCAGACCGTGGTCATCGATGGCGAGCCCTACTGGGATGGCGGCTTCTCCGGCAACCCGGCGCTGTGGCCGCTGATCTACGGAACGCAGACGGACGATGTGCTGCTGGTTCAGATCAATCCGCTGGTGCATGAAGGCATTCCGCGCACGGCCATCGAGATCGCCGACCGCCTGAACGAACTGACCTTCAACGCCAGCCTGGTGGCCGAGATGCGGGCCATCGCCTTCGTGCAGAGGCTGCTGCGCGACAAGCGCGTGGATCCGACGCGCTACAAGGCCTTGCGCCTGCATCGCGTGGCCGACGAGGCCGGGCTCGCGCCCTTCGATGCCTCCAGCAAGCTCAACACCGATCCGCGACTCTTGCAGACGCTGTTCGAGCTGGGGCGGGCGGCAGCCACGCGCTGGCTGACCGAGGAGGCGGCCGCCGTGGGTCAGCGCAGCAGCCTGGACGTGGAGGCCGTGTTCCTGGCCGGGCGCGCCAGGCCGGGCAATAAATAGTCGGCTGTTGTTATTGACAGTACTGTATGTGAATACAGTATTATCTGGCCCGTCGCATCACCGCATCCCTCGGAGTTCGCATGAGCCACCTCACCGCCGTCTCTTCGTTCCTGCGCCAGCTGAATCGCCTGAAAGACCCGAACGCCTGGGTCTGCCTCATCGCCGTGTTCGTGGTCCTGGGTCTGCTGGGCGGGGCCTTCGAACCTGCCGAGCAGGACCGGCTCCGTGACGCCGGCCTCGGCGATGGCGCCGCACCGCAGGTGCTGCACCTGGCGAGGGCCGATCAGCCCAGCTGACTGCCGTCAGTCGATCAGCCGGGTTGGGTGCCGGCCGCTGCCGCTGGCTTGGCAACCGGGCGCAGCAGCAGGGCGGCCAGCAAGGCCGCCAGCAGTGCAAAGCCGGCACCGAGGCCGAAGGCCAGCTGATAGCCGCCGCTGAGTGCCTGCGGCAGAGCGGCGCCGGCCGCCGAGCGCGAACTGCTGCGGGCGGCGGCCAGGCTGGCCAGGACGGCCAGCCCGAGGGCCCCGCCCATCATGAACGAGGTGTTGACCACGCCCGAGGCCAGGCCCGAATCCTCCGGCTTGACCTCGCTCATCGCGGCCAGCAACACGGGGTTGAAGGCCACGCCCGAGCCCAGGCCCAAGAGCAGCATGCCGGGCACGATGTCGATCCACATCGTGCCGTCCACCGGGGCACGGGCGAACAAGGCGAGGCCGGCTGCGCCCAGCAGGAGGCCGACAGTCAGTGGGCCGCGTATGCCGAAGCGCATCACGATCTTGGCCGACAGGCCCAGCGAGAAGCCTGCCATGATCAGGTTGGCCGGCAGGAAGGCGAGCCCGATCTGCATGGCCGAGAAGCCCAGCACCAGCTGCATGTAGAGCGCAGAGATGAAGAACCAGGCGAACATCGCGGCCGCCCACAGTACCCCCACCGCATTGGCCACGGCCACCGAGCGCAGCTTGAACAGCGAGAGCGGCATCAGCGGCTGCCTCACCCGCGCCTCGATCAGCAGGAAGACCACCATCAACAAAAGCGCGCTGCCCAGCATGGCCAGCGTGCGCGTCGAGGTCCAGCCGGCCTCGTTGCCGTTGACCACGGCGTAGACCGCGAGCATCAGGGCACTGGTCACGCTCACTGCGCCGGCCAGGTCCAGGCGCACGGCCTGCTGGGCCTTGCTGCGCGGCAAGAGCAGCAGGCAAAGGCCGAACACCACGGCGCCAATCGGCACGTTGACCAGGAACACCCAGTGCCAGTCCAGCGCGCTCGTCAGCAGGCCACCGAGCAGCACGCCTATGCTGCCGCCACCGGCGCAGACGAAGCCATAGACACCCATGGCCTTGGCACGCTCACCGTCCTCGGTGAACAGATTCATGATCAGCGACAGCGAGATCGCCGACACCACGGCGCCGCCCAGGCCCTGCACCGCGCGCGCTGCCACCAGCATGGTCTGCGAGCCCGCGACGCCACAGGCCGCCGAGGCTGCGGTGAACAAGGCCAGGCCCAGCAAAAACATACGGCGGTGACCATACAGATCACCCAGCCGCCCACCGAGCAGCATGAAGCCGCCGAAGCTCAGCATGTAGGCATTGACCACCCAGACGAGCGAGGTTTCCGAGAAGCCGAGGTCGGCCCGAATCGAGGGCAGGGCCACGTTCACGATGGTCGTGTCCAGCACGATCATCAAGACGCCCAGGCACAGCACCATCAGGGCGAGCCAGCGGCGGCGGGGATGCAGGTCTTGTTCGGTCATGGCATTCCTGATGCGAAGGTCGGCGAGGTTAGCAGGCCGATGGGCCCACTGCTGCAGTCACGACGATCAGGGGGTGGCGTTCTCGACAGCGCTCAGGTGCGAGCCGAGGAAGGCGCCGACGCGGGCTTCGTAGGCCGCAGGGTCGAAAGCATGGAAGTCCAGGTCAGCGGCACCCGGCAGTACCCACAGCGACTCGGGCTCGGCGGCCGCCGCGTACAGGCGCTGCGACTCGTCCAGGCGCGTGTGCTGGTCCTGCTCGCCCGCTATCTGCAACAAGGGGCCGCCCAGCTCGGCGAGCTTGTCGATGGGGCGCAACTGCTCGCTGGAAACGCCGAGCCGCCACGGCAGCTGAAGCAGCAGCAGCAGCAGCAGCAGCAGCGCAGCCGGCCGAGCACCTTGCGCTTGCGGGTCATCGCTTTTGGAACAGCAGCCGCGTATCAGCCCGCGCGCCGTGCCAGCGTGCGGATATGGGTCCAGAGCAAGGCCTTGGGTACCGTGCTCATGCCCATGCCGGTCATGCAATGCTCCAGCCGCTGCGGGCGCTCGCGCAGCACCTCACAGGCCCGCTGCAGGTCGGCACGGACGCTGTCCCCGTAGGCCGCCTCGGCCTTGGCGATGGCTTGCTGCAGCAATGCCTTGGACGCTTGCATCATGGCCATGTCGATCAGGTCGCGGCAGAGTACCGAGTCGTCGCGCCAGCGGTCGGAATTGGCGAGCAGTTTGCTCGCAAGCAGGTCGAGCGGCGTCAGCGAGCGTATGCCGCAGACCTCGTCGGGTTGGCCGGGCAGATCAAAGGCAATGCGAGCCTCCAGGACGATCTCGAACTTGATGTCGATGCCATCGACCCGCAGCATGGTGCGCAGCCCGTACTGATCGGCACGCAGTTCGCGCACCTGCTGCAGCTCAGCGCCTGGGCGGCTGATGGCCTTGACGCCCTCCGGGCCGGTCAGCAGCTGGCGCAGCTGGCGATAGCCCTCGCGCTTGGAAACGAGCAGATCAATGTCCACAGATTCGCGGTACTCACCAAAGCGCAGCGCCATCGCCGTGCCGCCACCGAACCAGCATTCATTGGCGGCCAGCAGTGGCCCATCCAGGCTCTCCAGCACGCGCGCGATGCGACGGTGGTGTTCACGTTCAAACAAGCGGACGCCCTCCGCCGACCGTCTTGACCAGCGCATTGACCAGCTCGCGCTCCTGCGGCTCCAGATGGGCCGCGTCGACATGGCGCCAGTTGCGCTCGTACAAGGCCAGCGCTTCGCGCGCGGTCAATTCCGTGATGCCGGGTTGCTGCCAGGCCAGTCGCTGGAGCTGCGGGTATCGGTCCAGCCGAACGACTTCTGGCGCCGCCTGGGCCAGCTCGGCCTGTCGGCGTTCCTGCTCCGGGTCTCGAAGTTCCAGCAGCAGGCCCAGGGCCTGGCTGGCGCCCAGGTAGGCGCCCATGGTGACCGAGGGTTCGCCGCTCTCCAGGCGATGCAGCGTCGTTCTCGACATGCCGGCCGCCTCGGCCGCCGCCACCGCGCTGATGCCCAGCGCCTCGCGGCGCGCGCGAAGCCGAGCACCCAGCGCTTGCAACTTCAGCTGCAGCGCTTCGCTGATGGGTGGAGCTTGAGCGGGCATATGTATCTCATTCTATGCAAATCGGCCGATTTGTACAAAATGAGATACATATTCAGCACTCGACGATGTTCACCGCCAGGCCGCCGCGTGCGGTTTCCTTGTACTTGGTCATCATGTCGGCGCCGGTGTCGCGCATGGTCTTGATGACCTTGTCGAGGCTCACGAAGTGCGTACCGTCGCCGCGCAGCGCCATGCGGGCCGCGTTGATGGCCTTGACCGAGGCGATGGCGTTGCGCTCGATGCAGGGGATCTGCACCAGGCCGCCCACCGGGTCGCAGGTCAGGCCGAGGTGGTGTTCCATGCCGATCTCGGCGGCGTTCTCGACCTGCTCGGGCGTGCCGCCCATCACCTGGCAGAGCGCAGCCGCCGCCATCGAGCAGGCCACGCCGACTTCGCCCTGGCAGCCGACTTCGGCGCCCGAGATCGAGGCGTTTTCCTTGTAGAGGATGCCGATGGCGGCGGCCGTCAACAGGAAGTCGATCACGCCTTCGTCATTGGCATGGTGGACGAAGCGCGAGTAGTAATGCAGCACGGCGGGCACGATCCCAGCCGCTCCGTTGGTCGGCGCGGTCACCACGCGGCCACCGGCTGCGTTCTCTTCGTTCACCGCCAGCGCGTACAGATTGACCCAGTCCATCACCTGCAGCGGATCACGCAGCGCGGCTTCGGGGTTGTTGGTCAGGTCGCGGTGCAGTTGCGCCGCGCGGCGCTTGACCTTGAAGCCGCCGGGCAGGATGCCTTCCGTCTTGCAGCCGCGCGTCACGCAGTCCTGCATCACCTGCCAGATCTTCAGGAGCCCAGCGCGGGTTTCCTCATCCGATCGCCAATGGCGCTCGTTGCGGCGCATCACCTCGGCGATGGAAATGCCGTGTTGCTTGGTGAGTGCCAGCAACTCATCGCCGGTCTTGAAGGGGTAGGGCAGTACCGTGGCATCGGGCGCGATGACCTTCTGCTTGGAGCCGTCGGCTGCTACCTCGTCGCTGACGATGAAACCGCCGCCGACCGAGTAGTAGATGCGG
Source organism: Pelomonas sp. V22 (assembly GCF_030014915.1). GTDB lineage: Bacteria > Pseudomonadota > Gammaproteobacteria > Burkholderiales > Burkholderiaceae_C > JAUASW01. Next base: position 16,189 of record NZ_JAGIXS010000002.1, on the reverse strand, counting down.
TTGGCCACTTCATTGCCCTCGGCATCGAAAGCCAGGCAGCGCATGCCATTCGCATGGAAGGGCAGGGACTCGCGGCGCTTGAAGACCAGGTCCTTGGCTTCGTCGAACTTGACGGCCTGCTTGCCGACCACATTCAGGTCGCCAGCACGGATGGCCGCGAGCAGCGACGGGATCGCCTCAATGTCCACGCTGTCCGGCTCATGACCAGCAAGACCCAGCAGCACAGCCGTGTCACTGCCGTGGCCCTTGCCCGTAGCACCGAGGCTGCCGTACAGGATGACCTGCACTCGGGCCACGCGGGCCAACAGGCCCTCGTGATCCAGGCGCAGGCCGAACAGGCGCGCAGCGCGCATCGGGCCCACGGTATGTGAGCTCGACGGGCCGATGCCAATCTTGAAAAGGTCGAAGACCGAGACTGCCATGCGGAATCTCCTCCATGAGGCCCCTCGTGGAGGCCCTCTCAGGTTCTAGGCGATGCGGGCGGTCTCCGCGACCGCTTCAACCGATCAGACCGGCCGGCTTACTCGTACGAGGACATCGGCGGGCAGGAGCACACCAGGTTGCGGTCGCCGTAGACGTTGTCCACACGGCCCACTGGCGACCAGTACTTCTGGCGGCGCAGCGTGGCCACCGGGTAGGCGGCGACTTCGCGGCTGTAGCCATGCGTCCACTCGGTCTTCAGCAGGCTCTCGGCCGTGTGCGGCGCATTGACCAGCGGGTTGTCGGTGGCGGTCCAGGTGCCGGCCTCCACTTGCGCGATCTCAGCGCGGATGGCCAGCATCGCGTCACAGAAGCGGTCCAACTCGTACTTGGATTCGCTCTCGGTCGGCTCGACCATCAGCGTGCCGGCCACCGGGAAGCTCAGCGTCGGTGCGTGGAAGCCGTAGTCGATCAGGCGCTTGGCCACGTCTTCGGCGCCGACGCCCGTAGCGTCCTTCAAGGGGCGGATATCGAGGATGCACTCGTGCGCCACGCCGCCACCCTTCACGCCGGCGATGTTGCCGCTGAAGTGGATGTCGTAGGCATCGGCCAGGCGCGCGGCCACATAGTTGGCCGACAGGATCGCCACTTCGGTGGCGGCGGTCAGGCCTTCGGCGCCCATCATGCGGACATACATCCACGAGATCGGCAGCACGGCGGCATTGCCCAGCGGCGCGGCAGACACAGCGCCGATGGCCGTCTCGCTCACATAGCCGGCCGAGCGGTGCGTGGGCAGGTACGGCACGAGGTCGGCGACCACGCAGACCGGGCCGACGCCCGGGCCGCCACCGCCGTGCGGGATGCAGAAGGTCTTGTGCAGGTTCAGGTGGCTCACGTCGCCGCCGAACTCACCCGGCGCGGCCACGCCGACCAGCGCGTTCATGTTGGCGCCGTCCACATAGACACGGCCACCATGCGAGCGCACCAGGGCACAGATTTCCTTCACATGGGTGTCGAACACGCCATAGGTGGAGGGGTAGGTGATCATGATCGCGGCCAGGTTGGCGCTGTGCTGCTCGCACTTGGCCTTCAGGTCCACGAGGTCGATGTTGCCTTCCTTGTCGCACTTGGTGACCACCACCTGCATGCCAACCATCTGGGCCGAGGCGGGGTTGGTGCCGTGGGCCGATTCGGGGATCAGGCAGATCTTGCGATGGCCTTCGTTGCGGGCCTCATGGAAGGCCTTGATCGCCAGCAGGCCGGCGTACTCGCCCTGCGAGCCGGCGTTCGGCTGCAGAGAGATGCCGGCATAGCCGGTGGCCTGGCACAGCCATGCGGTCAGCTGATCGTTCAAGAGCGCGTAGCCCTTGAGCTGGTCGTGCGGGGCGAACGGGTGGACGCCAGCGAACTCGGGCCAGGTGATGGGGATCATCTCGCTGGTCGCATTCAGCTTCATCGTGCACGAACCCAGCGGGATCATCGTGCGGTCCAGGGCCAGGTCCTTGTCCGACAGTGCGCGGATGTAGCGCAGCATCTCGGTTTCCGAGTGGTGCGTGTTGAAGACCGGGTGCGTCAGGTACTCGCTCGTGCGGGCCAGCTCGGCCGGGATCAGCGAGGCGACGCCCTTCTCGAACGTGGCCAGGTCGAGCGACTTGCCGAACACGTCCAGGATGGCCGCCAGGTCGGCGCGCGTCGTGGTCTCGTCCAGCGAGATCGAGACGCTGGTGCTGGAGGCACGGCGGAAGTTCATGCCGGCCTTGACGGCGGCGGCCAGGATGCTTTCCGTCTTGTCGCCGGTGCTGATCGTCAGCGTGTCGAACGCAAAACCATTGCCCTTGCGGTCACCCAGGGCCTCGGCCAGGATGGCCGTGTAGCTGGCCACGCGCTGGGCGATGCGCTTCAGGCCTTGCGGGCCGTGGTAGACCGCGTACATGCTGGCCACGACGGCCGGCAGCACCTGGGCGGTACAGATGTTGGACGTGGCCTTCTCGCGGCGGATGTGCTGCTCGCGGGTCTGCAGCGCCAGGCGGTAGGCCGGGTGGCCATGCACGTCCACCGAAACGCCAACGAGGCGGCCCGGCAGGTTGCGCTTGTACTCGTCCTTGCAGGCCATGAAGGCGGCGTGCGGGCCGCCGTTGCACATGGGCATGCCGAAGCGCTGGGTCGTGCCGACAGCGATATCGGCGCCTTGCTCGGCGGGCGACTTCAGGAGCGTCAGGGCCAGCAGGTCCGTCGCGGCGATCAGCAGGCTGCCTTGGGCGTGCACGGCGTCGGCAATGGGCTGCAGCGAGCGGATCTCGCCGCTCACCGCCGGGTACTGCACCAGCGCGGCGAAGCACTCGGTCTTGCCAGCGTCCACAGCCGGGCCCACCTGCACGGTGATGCCCAGCGGCTTGGCGCGGGTCTGCACCACTTCCAGCGTCTGCGGCAGCACGTCGTCGGCCACGAAGAAGACCTGGCTCTTGCTCTTGCCCACGCGGGCGGCCAGGGTCATGGCTTCGGCGGCCGAGGTGGCTTCGTCCAGCATCGAGGAGTTGGCGATGGCCATGCCGGTCAGGTCGCAGACCATGGTCTGGAAGTTGACCAGGGCCTCCATGCGGCCTTGCGAGATTTCGGCCTGATAGGGCGTGTAGGCGGTGTACCAGGCGGGGTTCTCGAGGATGTTGCGCAGGATGACGCCGGGCGTCAGCGTGTCGTAGTAGCCCTGGCCGATGTAGCTCTTCAGCACCTGGTTCTGCGCGGCCACCTTCTTCAGCTCGGCCAGTGCGGCGGCTTCGGAAGCGACGGGCAGCAGGTCCATGCCGACCGAGCGCTTGATGCTGGTGGGCACGATGGCTTCGATCAGCGCACGGCGCGAAGCAGCACCGATCACCGACAGCATCGCGGCTTCGTCGGCGGCATCGGGGCCGATGTGGCGGGCTTGGAATTCAGCGGCGTTCTCGAGCTCGGCGAGCGGCTTCAGGGCAGACATCAGCATGGCGGCAATCCTTGGGCGCCAACCGGTTCGTGGCCGGGGGCGCGAAATCTTGGGCGGCCCGGTTCCCCGGGCGATAAAACAGCGGGCACCGAGTGCCCGCTTGCAAAACTGATCAGCTGTTCTTGACCAGCTCGTCGTAGGCCGTGGCGTCCATCAGGCCGTCCAGCTGAGCCGGGTTGCTGAGCTTGACCTTGAAGAACCAGCCGGCGTTCAGCGGGTCGCTGTTGGCCAGCGAGGGATCGTCGCGCAGGCCTTCGTTGACCTCGGTGATCTCGCCGTCCACCGGCATGTAGACATCGGCGGCCGCCTTCACGGACTCGACCACGCCGGCCACTTCCTTCTCGGCAAAGCTCGCGCCGACGGCGGGCAGGTCGACGAAGACCACGTCACCCAGCGCATCCTGCGCGTGGACCGTGATGCCCACGGTGACGATGCCGTCGGCTTCGATCTTGACCCACTCGTGGTCGGGCGTGTACTTGATGCTCATGGAGTGCTCCGTGTTGGTCGGATGAGGGAAAGAGAAAGAGTCAGGTTCAACCGCGAATCAGCCGCGATTCAACCGCGGTAGTAACCATTCGGCGTGAACGGCGTGCTCGACACCGTCATCGGCGTGCGCTTGTCGCGGACGACGGCAAACAGCTCGGTGCCGAGGGCCGCGTGGGCGATGTTCACATAAGCCAGGGCCACCGGCTTGTTGACCGTGGGGCCCAGCGTGCCGCTGGTGACCACGCCGACTTCCGTGCCGTCGGCGGTGACGATCTTGGCGCCTTCGCGCACCGGCATGCGTTCGCTGCCGACCAGGCCCACGCGCTTGCGGCTCGGCCCGTTGGCCAGTTGCTGGTCGATCACGGCGGCGCCCGGGTAGCCGCCGGCACGGGCGCCACCGGCGCGGCGCACCTTCTGGATTGCCCAGGTCAGCGAGGCTTCGACCGGGTTGGTCGTGGTGTCGATGTCATGGCCGTAGAGGCAGAGGCCGGCTTCCAGGCGCAGCGAGTCGCGGGCACCAAGGCCGATGGGCGCCACTTCGGGCTGAGCCAGCAGCTTGCGGGCCAGGGCCACGGCCTGGTCTTGATGGACCGAGATCTCGAAGCCGTCTTCGCCGGTGTAGCCGGAGCGGGTCAGGAAGGTGGGGATGCCGTCGAGCTCGAAGGAGCCGCCGGTCATGAAGGTCAGGGTGGCCACGCCCGGGTTCAGGCGGGAGAGGGCGGTCACGGCCTGCGGGCCTTGCAGGGCCAGCAGGGCCTGCTCGGGCATGGGGATGACCTCGCAGTGACCGGCCAGCTTGGCCTGCATGTGGGCGATGTCCTGCTCCTTGCAGCCCGCGTTGACGACGACGAAGAGGTCGTCGGCGCGGCGGCAGACCATCAGGTCGTCGAGGATGCCGCCCTGATCATTGGTGAACAGTGCATAGCGCTGCTTGTTCAGGCCGAGGTCGACGATGTCGACCGGCACGATGGTCTCGAGCGCGGCTGCAGCGCCAGCGCCCACGAGGCGCACCTGGCCCATGTGGGAAACGTCGAACAGGCCTGCTGAAGCGCGCGTGTGCTTGTGCTCGCCCATCACACCCATCGGGTATTGCACGGGCATGTCGTAACCACCGAAGGGCACCATCTTGGCGCCGAGTTCGATGTGGAGGGCGTGCAGCGGGGTCTTCTTAAGATCGGCGGAGGACATGAGCGGGCGCTTTCGAGGGCAATTCTTGAATCCCACCCGGATTACGGCCGGGGTGGGGGAAGTGCCCTCGCTGTCCTTGGTACTTGAGAGATTCGCCGCCGGCGTCTCGCCAGCAACTTGCCCCTTCAGTGGACGGATTCAAGACCCGCCTCTCTCCAGTGAGGAACGCCCCGATGGAGGCGTCTTGTCAGTCCTTTTGCCTGAGCGTTTGAAGCGTGGGATCAACCTATGCTTCTGCGCCTTCGGCGGTTTCCGCTAGGAAACTCTCTCCTGACGGGCGGCATTGTAGCCACGGAATTAAGCCCCACCTAAGCCGACCATGCAGAATTGACAGCCCATGCGCATTCTTCTGGTCGAGGACGATTCGATGATCGGCGAGCAGCTGCTCGAGCTGCTGCGCGCGGAAGGCTATGCGGTCGACTGGGTGCGCGACGGCGAACTGGCCGACACCGCCCTTCAGACCGAACCCTACGATCTCGTCCTGCTGGACCTCGGCCTGCCCAAGCGCGACGGCATGAGTGTGCTGCGCGCGCTGCGGGCCCGCAAGCAGGCCATGCCGGTGCTGATCGCCACGGCGCGCGATGCGGTGGAGCAGCGCATCGCCGGCCTGGATGCCGGCGCCGACGACTACGTGCTCAAGCCCTTCGAGCTGCACGAGCTGCTGGCCCGCATCCGCGCGCTCTTGCGGCGGGCCCAGGGCCGGGCCGAGCCCATCTACAGCCACAAGAACGTGAGCATCAACCCGGCCAGCCGCGAGGTGCTGCTGGAGGGCAAGCCGGTCACGCTGTCCTCGCGCGAATGGGCGGTGCTGGAGCCGCTGCTGGCGCGGCCGGGCCTGGTGCTCTCGCGCCAGCAGCTCGAAGACAAGCTCTACAGCTGGAAGGAAGAGATTTCCAGCAATGCGGTCGAGGTCTACATCCATGGCATCCGCAAGAAGCTGGGCGCCGGCCTGATCGAGAACGTGCGCGGCGTGGGCTACAGGGTGCCGCGCGAATGAGGGGCCTGCGATGGGCCGCTTGATCCGCTGGGGCCTGATGCCCCGCTCGCTGCGCGACCGCCTGGTGTTGATCCTGTTCGCGTTGCTGTCGCTGGCGGCGCTGTTGCAGGGTGGCAGCGCTTACCGCAATGCGCTGGCCGAGACCGACGAGATCTTCGACTACCAGATGCAGCAGATGGCCTTCTCGCTGCGTGGCGACCTGGCCTCGGGCCGTGGCACGGTCAGCGTGCCGCTGGGAGAGGACCAGAGCTTCGACTTCCTGGTGCAGGTCTGGAGCCTCACCGGCACGCCGCTGTTCCGCTCGCCTGGCGAGGAGTGGCTGCCGCAGCGCGCGGTGCTGGGCTTCTCGGATGTGGATTCACACGGCAAGCGCTTCCGCGTGTTCTCGATGCAGACCCGCTACCAGGTGGTGCAGATCGCCCAGGACCTGTCGGTGCGCAGCCGCATGGCCCGGCAGCTGGCGTTTCGCACCGTAGCACCGGTGGCGCTGATGCTGCCGCTGCTGGCCCTGGCTGTATGGTGGGTGGTCAGGGCCTCGCTGCGCTCGGTGCAGCGCGTGCGCGAGCAACTGGCGCAGCGCCGGCCGGACGACCTGACGCCGGTGCCCGAGCATGAGCTGCCGAGCGAGGTGCAGCCCCTGGTGCGCGAAATGAATTCGCTCTTGCTGCGGGTGCGCTCGGCCTTCGAGGCGCAGCAGCATTTCGTGGCCGACGCTGCCCATGAGCTGCGCTCGCCACTGGCGGCGCTGAAGCTGCAGCTGGAGTCGCTGCAGCGCGCCGGCGCTGAGGAGGACCGGGCGCAGGCCACGCAGCGGCTCGCGGCCGGCATCGATCGCGCCGGCCACCTGATCGAGCAGTTGCTGCTGCTGGCCCGCGCCGAGGGGCGCGATCCGCTGCCCATGCAGGCGGTGGATCTTGAGGCGCTGGCCCGTGAGGCCGTGGTCGAGGCCAGCGATGCCGCGAACGCCAAGGGCGTGGACTTGGGCCTCGAGCACAGCCAGGCGCTCAGCGTGCCGGGGCAGCCCGAGGCGCTGCGCATCCTGCTGCGCAACCTGCTGGACAACGCGATCAAGTACACGCCGGCTGGCGGCCGTGTCGACCTGAGCCTTTCACAAGCGGGCCCCGACCAGGCGCTGCTGCTGGTGGAAGACAGCGGCCCTGGCATCGCCGATGCCGACCGCGAGCGCGTCTTCGACCGTTTCTACCGCGGCAAAGGCCAGCTGCGCGCGCAGGGCGCTGGCCTCGGCCTCGCCATCGTCAAGGCGATTGCGGATCGCCATGGCGCGGCCCTCGAACTGGAGCGCTCGCGCCGCCTCGGTGGCCTGGCCGTGCGCGTGCTGCTGCCACTGATGAAGCAGTCTTAAGCGAGGTCTAAGTCCGGCGCTGCAAAGTTCATCGCATCCATTTTTTTCCCTTGAAAGGAGAGGATGCAATGACTGTCGAACGCATGATTCCCGCCAAGCGCTTGGTCTGGGCTCTGGCCACGGCCGGCGTGTTGGGCGCCGCCACCGGCGCACTCGCCATGCAGGGTGCCAAGACCGCGTTGACCAAGGTGAGCGGCAGCGACACCGTGGTCGCCAGCGCCGCGACCACGGCTCCCGTCACTGCCACTGCCGCAGCCGCAGCGCCCACCACGCTCACCATGCCCGACTTCGCCACCATCGCCGCCCGCCAGGGCGGGGCCGTGGTCAACATCAGCGTGACCGGCTCGACCAAGGTGGCGAACAGCGGCATCCAGCGCCGCATGCCCATCGACGAGGACGATCCGTTCTACGAGTTCTTCCGCCGCTTCCAGATTCCCGGCCAGCCGGGCCAGGGCGGCCAACGTGAAATGCCGGTGCGTGGCCAGGGTTCGGGCTTCATCGTGAGCGCGGACGGCATCATCCTGACCAATGCCCACGTGGTGCGCGATGCCAAGGACGTGACGGTCAAGCTGACCGACCGCCGCGAGTTCACAGCCAAGGTGCTGGGCAGCGATCCGAAGACCGACGTGGCCGTGCTGAAGATCGAAGCCAAGAACCTGCCGGTGGTGCAGCTCGGCGCCACCAAGGACCTGCGCGTCGGTGAATGGGTGCTGGCCATTGGTTCGCCCTTCGGCTTCGAGAACAGCGTCAGCGCCGGCGTGGTCAGTGCCAAGGGCCGCGCGCTGCCGCAGGAAAGCTTCGTGCCCTTCATCCAGACCGATGTGGCGATCAACCCCGGCAACTCCGGCGGCCCGCTGTTCAATGCGCGTGGCGAGGTGGTGGGCATCAACTCGCAGATCTACAGCCAGAGCGGCGGTTACCAGGGCCTGTCCTTCGCCATCCCGATCGAGGTGGCCAACCGCGTGCGCCAGCAGATCGAGAAGGGCGGCAAGGCCCAGCATGCGCGCCTCGGCATCGTGATCCAGGACGTGAACCAGGGCTTTGCCGACTCGTTCAAGCTGGACAAGCCCGAGGGTGCCCTGGTGGCCAGCGTGGAAGAGGGCAGCCCCGGCGCCAAGGCCGGCCTGCGCTCCGGTGACGTGATCCTCAAGCTCGATGGCCAGCCCATCGTGGCTTCCAGCGACCTGCCTGCGATGCTCGGCCAAGCCACGCCGGGCGAGACGGTGAAGCTGGAGATCTGGCGACAGGGCAAGCGTGAAACTCTCGGCGCCAAGCTGGGCGATGCCTCAGAGAAGCCGGCGCAGTTGGCCGATGCGGATGAAGCAGCCGGCACGGGCCAGCCCAAGCTGGGTCTGGCGCTGCGCCCGCTGCAGCCCGAGGAGCGCCGCGAAGGCGGTGCCCGAGAAGGCCTGCTGGTCCAGGAAGCTCAGGGGCCCGCTGCCAACGCTGGCGTGCGCCCGGGCGACGTGTTGCTGGCGATCAATGGCACGCCGGTCAGCTCGGTCGAGCAGGTGCGCAAGGTCGTGGCCGACAGCGGCAAGTCAGTGGCCCTCCTGGTCCAGCGCGGACGCGACAAGATCTTCCTGCCGGTCAAGCTCGGCTGAGTTTTCTGGCAACAGATCCCAACCGGCAAGGCCGGGCCACGTGGCCCGGCCTTTTGCTTTTGGACGGGAGGCACGGGGTCGTGCACCCACGCCCGAATTGTTGTATGATGCTCATCATGCGAAAACAGCAAATCAGCGCCCGAGCTGCGGCCAAGGAAGAAACGCACGAGCGTATCGTCGCTGTGGCTGCCCGGGCCATCCGGCGCAGCGGCTACGACGGAACTGGTGTCGCGGACATCATGAAGGAGGCCGGCCTGACGCACGGTGCCTTCTATGCCCACTTCGCCTCGCGCGAGGCCATGTTGGCCGAGGCGGCCGGCCAGGCCTGCGCTGAGTCGGCGGCTGCCGTCATGGAGGTCGTGGCGAGCGTGCCACCCGGCAAGTCCCTGGAGGCCATGCTGCGGGCCTACCTGTCCAAGGAACATCTCGTGCAGGTTGAAGCAGGCTGCCCGTTGGCGGCGCTGGGTTCCGAATCCTCACGCCAGGCGGCCGAGGTGCGCCGGGTGACCACCCGACACATCAAGGAAATGGTCGACCTCGCGGCCCGGCAGACGCCCGACTGGGGGCAGCCCGCGGCCCATGAGCGCGCGCTGGTCACCGTGTCCACCATGGTCGGCGCCCTGATGCTGGCCCGCGCGGTGGACGACCCGGCCCTGTCCGATGGCCTTCGCGAGGCCGCCCTCAAGCATCTGCTCCCCGCAACGTCCTGAACTTGGCGATGAACGCCGCCCATTTGCTCGTCTTTACATATTGCGAACATCATGCGAAATGCGCGCAGACTCGTTCACCCAGCCCACGCATTGACGGAGAAACAGCATGAAAGAACCCCAGAAGATCGCCCTCGTGACCGGTGCCTCATCGGGCATCGGCCAGGCCACGGCAGAACGGCTGGCCAAGGCCGGCTACAAGGTCTATGGCACCAGCCGCCGCGGCGCCCCGGCGAGGGGGGCCTCGTTCGAGATGCTGCCGCTGGACGTCGGCAGCGACGCATCGGTCGACGCTGCCGTGCGGACGCTGATGCAGCGCGAAGGACGCATCGACCTGCTCGTCAACAACGCGGGCTTCGGGCTGGCGCCGGCGGGCGCTGAAGAGAGCTCGCTGGAGCAGGCGCGGGCCATCTTTGACACCAACTTCTTCGGCATCGTCCGGATGACCCGCGCCGTGGTGCCGCAGATGCGCAGCCAGGGCAGTGGGCGCATCATCAACATCGGCTCGGTGCTGGGCTTCTTGCCCATGCCCTACATGGCGCTGTATTCGGCCACCAAGCATGCGGTGGCGGGCTACTCGGAGTCGCTGGACCACGAACTGCGCACGCAGGGCATCCGCGTCTCGGTGGTCGAGCCGGCCTACATCAACACGCCGTTCGAGGCGAACCTGATGCAGCCCGACGCGCCGCTCGAGGTGTACCGCGAGATCCGCGCGGGCGTGGAGAGGAGGGTGAAGGAAGTGCTGGTGGGCGCCGACGGCCCCGAGGTGGTGGCCGAGATGGTGCTGAAGGCGGCGCAGGCAGCGCGCCCCAAGATCCACTATGCCCCCGGACTCGCCAGCCGCATGCAATGGCTGCGCCGCTTCGCACCCGCCCGCGTGCTGGATGCCGGCGTGCGCAAGGACCTGCGTCTCCAGGCCTGAACCCAAGGAAAGAAGATCATGAAAGCATTTGTCCTCGATGGTTATGGGAAACAGCGCGCGCTGCGCCAGGCCGAGATGCCGGAGCCGGCGCTGCGCGATGACGAAGTGCTGGTGCAGGTGCACGCTGCGGCCGTCAACCTGCTGGACTCCAAGATCCGGGACGGCGAGTTCAAGCTCATCCTGCCCTATCGCATGCCGCTGATCCTGGGCCACGACCTGGCCGGCGTGGTGGTGAAGGTCGGCCCGGGCGTGCGGCGGTTCAAGCCGGGCGACGAGGTCTATGCGCGGGCCGATGATTTCCGGATCGGCAGCTTCGCCGAGCTCATTCCGGTCCGGGAGGCCTCGCTGGCGCTCAAGCCCCAGGGCCTCACGATGGAAGAAGCGGCCTCACTCCCGCTGGTGGGCCTGACCGCCTGGCAGGCGCTGGTGGAAGTGGCACAGCTGAAGAAGGGGCAGAAGGTGTTCATCCAGGCCGGCTCGGGCGGCGTGGGCACCTTCGCCATCCAGCTGGCCAAGCATCTGGGCGCCCACGTTGCCACGACCACCAGCGCGACCAATGCCGAGCTCGTGAAGCGCCTGGGCGCTGATGTGGTCGTCGACTACCGGACGCAGGATTTCGAGGCGCAACTGCGCGACTACGACCTGGTGCTTCACAGCCAGGACGGCAAGGCGCTGGACAAGTCGCTGCGCGTACTCAGGCGCGGCGGCAAGCTTGTCTCCATCTCGGGGCCGGCCGATCCTGCGTTCGGCCAGCAGATCGCGGCGCCGGGCTTCGTGAAGCTGGTCATCCGGCTGCTGAGCTCGGGCGTGCGGCGCAAGGCGCGCAGCCTGGGCCTCGACTACCGCTTCCTGTTCATGAAGGCCAGCGGCAGCCAGCTGCGCGAGATCACCAGCCTCGTCGAGGCCGGTGCCATCCGGCCGGTGATCGACAAGGTGTTCCCCTTTGCCTCCACCACCGAGGCTCTCGCCTACGTCGAGTCGGGGCGCGCCAAGGGCAAGGTGGTCATCCGCGTCAAATAAAAAGGGGCCGCCGCGGCGGCCCCTCGGACACTCAGGCCAGGACAGCCTCAGTCGCCATGGCCGTGGCCGGTCAGCTCCATGTCGACCGGCATGCCCTTGGCATCGGAGCCATCGAAGAAGAAGGGCTTGCGCGGCTTGCTGCGCGAGATCACTTCGTTCATCGAGGGCACCTCGAACACGCGGCCGTTGATCATCACGTGGCTGATGCGGTCGCTCTGGCGGATGTCCTTCAGCACGTCGCCGTCAATCACCACCAGGTCGGCCAGCTTGCCCACTTCCAGCGAACCCACGTCCTTGTCGAGACCGAGGTAACGGGCCGGGTTGATGGTGGCGGTGCGCAGCGCTTCCAGCGAGTTCATGCCGCCGAGGCCGAACATCCACATCTCCCAGTGCGCGCCCAGGCCTTCACGCTGGCCGTGGGCACCAATATTGGCCGGCACGCCGGCGCGCTGCAGTTCGGCTGCCGTCTTGGCGACCTGGATGACGTTGAAGTCTTCCTCGGGCGCGGTCTCGCGGCGCACGCTGCGCGGCACCAGCACGCTGGCCGGCACGAACTTGCTGAGGATGGGGTGCTTCCAGACCTCGGTGCGGGCGTACCAGTAGTGCTCGCCATCGAGGCCACCGTAGGCCACGTTCAGCGTGGGCGTGTAGCCGACTTGCGTCTGGCTCCAGAACTGCTTGACGTCGTCGTAGACCTTGGCGATGGGCAGCGCATGCTCCACGCCGGTGTGGCCGTCGACCACCATGCTCATGTTCAGCTGGAACATCGAGCCGCCCTCGGGCACGACCATCATGCCGGTCTGGCGCGCAGCCTCGATCACCTGCTGGCGCTGCTCGCGGCGCGGCTGCTGGTAGCTCTTGACGCTGATGGCGCCGGCCGCCTTCATGCGCTTCAGGTGGGTCAGGGCGTCGTCGTAGCTGTTGATCACAGCGGTGAAAGGCGTCTTGGCGCCGTACAGGATGGTGCCGGTCGAGTAGATGCGCGGGCCGACCACCAGGCCGGCACGCTGCATCTCGGACTGCGTGAAGATCTCGCCGCTGTTGTTGCTGGGGTCGTGGATGGTGGTCAGGCCGAAGGCCAGCGAGGCGTAGTTGACCCAGCTCTGCTGCGGGATCAGCGCGCTCTCGCCCATGCCGCCATGCCAGTGGGCGTCGATGAAGCCCGGCACGATGGTCTTGCCCTTGGCGTCCATGATCTTGGCGTCAGCCGGCACGGCCACTTCGCCGGCCTTGCCGATGGCGGCAATGCGGTTGCCATCGATCACGATCACGCCGTTCTCGATCACTTCATCTGCGGCCGCACCGCGCATCGTGGCGATGCGGGCCCCGGTGATCACGATCTTGCCGGTGGGCTTGTCGCTGGTCGCCTTGAAGCCGATCTTCTGGCCGCTCTCCTGCGGCTTGTAGGGAGCAGTCTTGCCGTCGGCACCGACAGCAAAGGCCTGCGACAGCGGCACGGTGAACAGCTCGTCGCCCATGGCGAAGTGCAGCTTCTGGCTGTCGGCCGACCAGTGCATCTGCTCGCCGGCGTTCACGTCCAGCTGCCGCACCGGGATGCTGTCCATCTTGGGCGCCACGGTGATGGGCTTGCCGGTCTGTGGCAGGGGAGTCACGTAGGCATGGAAGCGCTCGGTGAAGCCCAGCCACTGGCCATCCGGCGAGATGGCGTAGTCGGCGCCGTTCTCGTTGCGCGCCACCTCGGTCTCGCTGCGATCCTTCAGGTCCACGCGCACCAGCTTGCGCACGCTGTCGACCTCGCTGGTCGACTGGCTGCGGCTCAGGTAGATCGCGTCATTGCTGGCGCCGAACTGCGGGTCATTGCCGTCCTTGGCCACGCGCTGCGGCTGGCCCTTGCCATCGGCCGCGACGATGTAGATGCCGTTCTCGATGCCGTACCAGGGCGAGGTCAGGAAGCCGCCGCGCGACTTCAGATAGACCACGCTCTTGCCATCCGGCGAGAAGCGCGGCGCCAGGTACTTGCCGGGCGCCGTGGTCAGCACAGTCTCCTTGCCGCTGGCGATGTCCAGCTTGCGCACCGTGCCCAGCTTCTCGTCGTTCCAGCTCACATAGACCAGCTCGCGGCCGTCGCGCGAGAAGCTTGGATAGAACTCGAAATGCTCACCCTGCTTGGTGATGCGGCGGGCCGTGCCGTTGCCTGCGAGGTCCTTCACATAGAGATGCCCCATGGCCGAGTAGACGACCGACTTGCCGTCCGGCGCCACGCGCACCCAGCGCAGCTGGTGCACGTCGAACTGGTCCGGTGCCACGACCTGCGGCACGCGCAGCGCCTCACGCACTTCACGCGTGTCCTTCACGTGGAAGGCGATCTCGCTGGCGCTGCTCTTGAACGGGTCGACGCGCCACAGCTTGCCCTTGGCCCAGACCACGATGTTCTTGGCATCCGGCGTCCAGGCGAACGAGGGGTAGACGCCATAGACCGACCAGGATTCCTGCAGGTCGCGCTCCAGCTCACCCCAGGCGGCGAATTCGCGGCCGGTTTGCAGGTCCTTCAGGAAGAGGGTGCTCTGGTTGCGCACGCGGCGCACGAAGGCGAGGTACTTGCCGTCGGGCGAGGGCGTCGGGCGGATCGCGCCGCCGGCGCCCTGCACGAAGGCCTCGGTCGTGCCGTCGCGCAGGTCCTGGCGGAAGATCTTGAAGATCTCGCCATTGCTGTCCTTGTTGTACTCAAACGCGCGGCCGGGCGTGGCGTCGTTCGAGTAGTAAAGGTAGTTGCCATCGGGCGAAATCGCCGGCTCGCCGAGGTCCTTCTGCCAGTTGGGCTTCTCGTTCAGCTGCAGGCCCTTGCCACCGTCGAGGTGGTACATCCAGATCTCGCCGGAGCCGGCCGAGCGCGTGCCGGTGTAGTGCTTGCGCGCCAGGATGTACTTGCCGTTCGGGTGCCAGACCGGGTTGTTGAGCAGGCGGAAGTCTTCCTTGGTGACCTGGCGCGGATTGCTGCCGTCGGCATTCATCACCCAGACGTTGTCGCCACCAGCGGCGTCGGACAGGAAGGCAATCTGCTTGCCGTCCGGCGACCAGCGCGCCTGGTGCTCCCAGGCCATCGAATGCGTCAGCGCCTTGGCTTCACCGCCACCGATCGGCAGCGTGTAGAGGTCGCCCAGCAGGTCGAACACGAGGGTCTTGCCGTCGGGGCTCACGTCCACGCTCATCCAGCTGCCGGTGCGTGTGTCGAGGTTGACCGTCTTTGCAGGTCCGGGTGGCGCGTTGACGTTCCAGGCCGGCTTCTTGGCGGCGGTATCTGCGGCAGGAGCGGCAGTCTGGGCTTGTGCAGCCTGACCAAGGCCCAGGATGAGGGCGGTGGCCAGCAGGCTCAGGCGCGGGTGGCGCATGGCGGCGAAGGTAGGCATCGGGTGGATCTTTCGGTGAGAGAGGTGTGGAAAGAAACGGTCGGCGCGGAGCATAGCGGCGTGACGCAGGTGTGACCAAAGACAGGGGGCGGCCTTGTCTACACTGCGCCCAGCCTGGATTCAGGAACAGGGCCATTGGGCAGGGAGGATGGGGGCATGAAGACAAGGGTTTTCCGCAGGCACGGCCCGTTGGCGCCTGCACCTGTCGATTCCCTGCCGGTCGGCCCGTCGTTCATAGGTCAATCGTTCAAAAGGAATTCCGCATGAAGTACCTGGGACTCGCTTACTTCACTCCCGAGAAGTTCGCCACCATGGCGCCCGACGAGGTCAAGGCCCTGGTCAGCCAATGTCCGGCTCTGGACGAAAAGATGCGTGCCACCGGCAAGGTGCTGGTGTCGGCATCGCTCGGGGACCTGGAGAACTGGCGTACCTTGCGGCCGCGTGGCGGCAAGACGCACATCAG
This sequence comes from Pelomonas sp. V22, assembly GCF_030014915.1. GTDB lineage: Bacteria > Pseudomonadota > Gammaproteobacteria > Burkholderiales > Burkholderiaceae_C > JAUASW01. Next base: position 674 of record NZ_JAGIXS010000002.1, on the reverse strand, counting down.
CGACGGGCCGTACACCGAGTCCAAGGAAGTGGTCGGTGGGCTGTTCATCATCGAGGCGGACAACCCCGAGGAGGCGCTGCGCATCGCCTCCATGCACCCGGCCGCTACGCTGGGTGAAGCGGGCGGCTGGGCGGTGGAACTCATCCCCATGGATTTCTATCTGGCCCCTTAAGGGCTAAGCCTGGCCGCGCGGCTCCAGCATGGCGGCATTGATGGCTGCGCAATCTGAGTCCTCGTCTTCGTAGATCACGAGGAACCAGAAAGATTGAGCGGGCGATCCCAAGACTTCCTCGAGATCAGCAGCCGGTCGGGCAAGCTTGAGCCGGACGTCCAGTGGCAGTTCGTCCGCCTCGGCCAGGCGCTGGCGCGGCAGGGCTTGCAATTCCGGCGCATCGTCCCGGAGGTCGAGCACGACAAGCAGGTCGTTGGTCGCAAAGTGCTGCTGGGCCGCCTGGGCAAAGTTGAAGACGCGCTCATCGAGGATTTCATGCAAGAGTAAGGGGTCGACATTTAGCCCCGTGAGGCTGCTCCATAAGTTGTTGATTCACAAAGAGTGCCAGTTCTGCGTGGGGCGAATTGTTGTCGCAGTTTCGGAGCTGAATCGCCCCGGGTTCCCTAGACACTTTTGAGCCGTTGGGAATGGCGTCGCTCGAACTCTGCCGGCGAAGTATCTC
>NZ_JAGIXS010000001.1 GCF_030014915.1 Pelomonas sp. V22 | reverse complement strand
GGGTAGGGTTCGTACGTGGGTCAGGTTTGGACGGAAATCAGTCCAGGATGTGGGTCAGGATTCAGTGGAAATCAACATTCAACCAGCAAGCTGTGCTTGTCGGCATCGACAAACGGAGAAACAACGAGCAGTTCGTCGATGCGGCCTTCCAAATCCAGAGGTACGGCCGCCGGGGCACCGCCGATGCTCGGGCGGCCAGGCAACATTTCCATTTCGGAGAACCTCTCCGGGTTGTCCCATTGCACTGAGCTCAAACTCGCGCACAAGCTGTCGATTACTTGTTGATGCGCGTTATTGCTGCAGAGCGCATTGAAGAAGGCAACAAGTTTCGCATTGACGTTCGTGGTCTTCTGCGTCACAACGCCATCGATGCAGACGCCAATGTCCCAGCTGCGGTCGAAGGTCAAATTTCGAGAAAGCACGAGCAGGCGCATTCGCACGGGGAGGCCTGCTTCCAGCGGCGTGAACCGAAGCAGCCAGACCTTGGGATGAAACGAGGCGAACGCTGCCTTGCTGTCGACGGCTGGTAGCGCAACAGTCGGAACCAATAAGGGTTCCAGCAGAGAGAAAAGCCGGTTGAAGTTCTCGGGAACCTTCAGGTTCCCGCGCTGGTAGAAGACCAGCAAGCGCTTCTGTAGCTTGTCCAGGCATTCCAGGAAGGCGAGCCGCTCGCCACGCAGGTCTCCCTCCAGTGTCAAGTCGAGACCCAGTGAGAGGGATGCTGCGACCAATGTTTCCAGGTCGAGTGAAAACGTCGTGGCGACACCCAAATCGAGTTCATAGCCGTCGAACGCCCGCAGTTGCTCGCCATAGTCGAGCCGTTGTGAATGGAGGTTCAACATCAAATGGGCTCCCTCAGGTCGCGCAGCATGCCTCTGGCGACCGACCAGCGGTATTCAAGCTTCTTGATGCCGTACCACTCGGCTTTGGCTTGCGGGAGGCGAAGGAGTAGTGACCTCGATGGCTTGTTGCCTACTGCTTGCGTGTAAACCAGCTGTTCGAGGGAGCTTGTCGCTGCGCTCCCGCACATTTCGCGGTTCCACTCGTGCAGAAAGGTCTTCGTACGCTCTTTGACGCGAACAGCTCTGGCCGAGCCATTGAGAGGCTCTGTAGTGCACTGTAGCCATTGGTCGAGTGCCCCGGCATTGAATATCTGGCTTTGCTGTGCGACGCGTTGCCATGCGTGGAACTCGCTTACGCACTGTTGTTGCAGTTTGGTGTCGCGCATCTTTTGAGCGAGCAGCTTGTTGTAAAGGATGTGAGCTCCTTCCATGGCCTCGCTGAACCGCTGCGCATTGGTCAGGCGTCTACGGCAGGCTTCGCTAAGCTTGCTCTGCTTGGAGGCCCAATTTGAAAAGGCCGCGAACGTGCTGTGGGTGTCGGCAATGGCTCGGTCTGCCAAATTGGCGGTAAGCAGCTGTGCGGCCACGCTGTCCTTCAGCCCCTTGGCCTCCTTGAACCGTTCGGTGAGGAATGCTGCTTCTGGCTGCGTCAGCCTCATCGTCATGTCTTCGGTCCAGGCGGTGCGCGCACGGCTTGGCAGGCGGACCTCGGAGTGCGCGTAGTCATGAGCATCGTCGTGCCCTTCGTCGCCCTCGGCGGCAGACACGTCCTTGAAGCTGGTTTGCCATTCCCTGCAGAACTCTGCCAAGGATTTAGCGGTATTGACAATGCCGAGGATACGCAGCCCGGCCCAGTACGTGGAAGAAGGGCGTCGCTCCACGCCGCCATCCAAGACGCGGGTGTGGCCGATGACCCTTTCGGGGCGCTCCCCGAGCTGCTCTAGGTTGTTCTTGAGCAATGCAGCGAGTTCGTTCTCTTGGGCGCGCAGGTATTCTGCGAGGGGTCGCTTGCGGCGTGCCGCTGGGGGCAGTTCTGCCCAGTCCAGCAATATTTTTGGAACGGCCAGAAAGTAGCGGGCGCCGGTTTGAATCGTGGAGAGTCCTGGGAAGAGCGCATCCGAGAACGCATCGCGAACCTGCCCGATGCCCAGCTCGTCGAGGGTTCCTGGCTCGCGCAGCAGCGCCAGTACCGCGTGGGTCTTTTCCCGGTCATCTGACGAAAAGTCGACCCAACCAATTCTGCTCATTGAGTTCCCCCCTCTCCCTGGCGCTTGGCGGCGCTCTTGCCGTTAGCGGGCCTGCATAGGCGCCCACATGCTTCGCCAGTGTTCCACAAGAGCTAGACCGAATATGTCAGGGGCGCGTCAGTGGGGCGAAGTGCGATGCTGGTTTTCCCATGGCCGGTCAAAAGCCGGGACGGGCCGATGTGGCAACTGCTGCGTACTTTGTGGGGTAGCAAGGCCATGCCCATGACTACGCCGTTTAGGTCACACTGGACCTGGTCTGCCGTGTCGGCTCGAGAGGGGCGCTGAAGCACGAGCACGGCATGTGATTGCCTTCGGCTGGGGCTTGCACGCGGATGCGCGCTCGGTACACTGGCCTGGAACGTCATTCGCGAGAGGCCGTTCTGGCAATCATCTGGCAATGGCGTTGGGAATTGGGCACGCTGGGCTGCGCTCGACTGCGTTTGAATGCGCTCTAAGTGCTTGATTTGTATGACTGTTGGGTGTGGGAGCCGAAGTCGCACACGCGGATGATTTCCTTGAAAATCCGCGTGTCGGTGGTTCGATTCCGCCCCAGGCCACCAAACGCAAATGGCTCCCCTCGGGGAGCCATTTTCGTTTCTGACCGCTTCGGCTGTGACTGCCTATACGGCCATTCCAGCCAAGAACCCCACCGGGCTCTTGCTCACCGCCACCGACACCATCCACCCGACCGTCACCAGCGCTGCCAGCCAGGCCAGGAGCCGTTGCCAGCGTGGCCGGCTGGGGCGCAGGGCCAGCATGCCGAGGGCTATGTAGAGCAGCAGGCCGATGAGCTTGGCCAGCAGCCAGGGGCTGTTGCCGGGGGTGAGCCTGAGCGTCCAGGCCAGGCCGAGGGCCGACAGCAGCAGGACGGAATCGATCACATGCGGCAGCGTGCGCGCCAGCCGCTGGCGGACCCAGGCGGCGCCCATCAGCGAGGCGGCGCCACGCAGGAAGAAGCCGGTCAGGGACAGCGCGACGGCGCTTTGGTGGATCAGCTTGAGGGTGGCGTAGTCCATGGTCGGCTGGGGTGGCGATTTCCGCCGCGATTCTTCCAGATGCCCGGGCTCGCCCGGCGTGACGGGCGCCGCAGCATTAGCAGGAAGCTTGACGCGGCGCAGAGGCGCGGCGGCTTGGTGGCGGCGGAGGCCATAGACTTGCGCTACCGCCCTGCCTCACACCCAGCCCTTCATCATGGTCACCACCGTCAAGCGCGATGCCTTCACCTTCCTCGTGGTCGATGACTTCTCGACCATGCGCCGCATCATCTCGGGCTTGCTGCGCGAGATCGGCTTCAAGAAGATCCTGGAGGCCGAGAATGGCCGCGACGCGTTGAGGCAGATGGAGCTGTCGGTGGAAGCGGGGGAGCCCATCCACTTCGTGCTGAGCGACGTCAACATGCCGGAGATGAACGGCTTCGAGCTGCTGGAGGCCGTCAAGGCCAAGCCGGCCGAGGACGCGGTGCGCAAGATCCCGGTGCTGCTGGTGACGGCCGAGGGCCGCAAGGAAGACATCATCCGCGCGGCCCAGCTCGGGGCCAGCGGCTATGTGGTCAAGCCCTTCAATAAGGAAACCCTGGCCGACAAGATCCACCTGGCGCTGAAGCACCGGCAGATCCTGGTGGAGTGATTCAGAGCTGCGAGGCGAGGTCGCGCAGGTCGGATGCCGTGATGTCCACGGCCACGGTGGGTGCCGCCTCACCGTGGCCGGGGCCGGCTTCGTCAGGCCGCGCGATATGGGCGGTGCGCAGGCCGGCGGCGGCCGCGGCAGCCAGGTCGGACGAATGCGCGGCCACCATCATCACCTGCTCGCGCTTGAGGTCCAGGGCGGCGCAGGCATGCAGATAGACCGTGGCCTTGGGCTTGTAGTCGCGCGCCAGCTCGGCGCCGAGGATGGCGTCCCAATGCCAGCCATTGCGGCGGGCCAGATCGACCATCAGCGAGATATTGCCGTTGGAGCAGGGCGCCAGCAGGTAGTGGCGGCGCAGCGCGGTCAGGCCGGCCTCCACGTCGGGCCAGGCGTCGAGCCGGTGCCAGGCGAGGTTGAGCTTCACGCGTGTGGCCTCATCGACCTCTGCGCCGAAGCCGAGCCGCTCCAGCACGATGTCGAGGTTGCGGCGGTGCAGGCGGTCCAGCTTGCTGAAGGGCAGGCGGCCGCTGCGCACCTCCTCCATCGCGCCCTGGTATTCGCCGCGCCAGGCATCGGCGAAGGCGGGCCAGTCGGTGTCTATGCCCAGCGGCTGCAGCGCTTGCCGGGCCTCGCGCGCGATGCTGCCGCGCCAGTCCACCAGGGTGCCGAAGACGTCGAAGATCAGGGCCTTGACGGTCAGGTTTGAGCTCATCGGACTTTCTCCTTGCCTTCCTTGCTGGCTGCGGCGCGCGCCACCAGCATCGCGCCACGCACCTCGAAGCCTACCGTCTGCAAGACCTGACCCTTGGCATCGAGCAGGGTCAGACTGTGCCGGCCTGGCATCGGTGCCCAGCGGAGCAGGCTGCCGAGCCCGAGCAGCTTGCCATCGAGCTGCCACTGGCCGGCCTCGCCTTCGAAGACGATGCGTTGCGTGGCCGGCGGCATGTCGGGGTCCAGCGCGTAGATGGCGCCATCGCGCGGGCTCGAAATGCCGCGCGGTGTGCTTGCCACCAGATTCACGCGGGCCAGCTCGGTGCCGCGCAGAAACCATTCGGGGCGCGGCGGCTCGTTGCGCGCGCCGTCGAAGCGGGCGACTTGCTGACTCAAGCCCGCCGGTGCCTTAGGGGCCTTGGACGGCCGGCCCTGGTGCAGATAGCGCACCAGCTGCTGCCAGACCGGTGCGGCGCCGCTGACGCCCGAGACCTCGTGCATCGCCTCGCCTCCGGCATTGCCCACCCACACGCCCACCGTGTAGCGGTCGGTGAAGCCTATGCACCAGTTGTCGCGCATGTCCTTGCTGGTGCCGGTCTTGACCGCGCTCCAACTGGAGGTGGCGAGCACGCTGTCGAGGCCGAAGGTGAGGGCGCGGGCATTGTTGTCGGCCAGGATGTCGGTGACGACGAAGGTGCTGGCCGCATCGGCCACGCGGCGCGGGCCCGCGAGCGGCGTGCCGGGCAGGCGCGCGGGCGTGAAGAGCCCGCCATTGGCCAGCACCCGGTAGGCATTGGTGAGGGAGAGCAGGTTCACCTCGGCGCTGCCCAGGGCCAGCGAGGCGCCGTAGTAGCTGCCGCCCTGGGCCAGGCCGAGGCCGAAGTCGTTGAGCCGGGCGGCCAGCTTGTCGGGGCCCAGCATGGCGCCCACGCGCACGGCTGGCACGTTGAGGCTGTTGCCCAAAGCCGCCCGTGCGCTGACCCAGCCGCGGTAGTGGCGGTCGTAGTTCTGCGGCAGGTAGAGGCCGGCGGCCGTGCTGATCTGGGCAGGTGAATCGTCCAGCAAGCTGGCGGCCGTGATCAGCTTCTTCTCCAGTGCCAGCTGATAGACGAAGGGCTTGAGCGTGGAGCCCGGTTGGCGCCGCGCGAGCACGCCATCGACCTCGGCCGCATTCGACAACTCGGCGCCGCTGGATCCGACCCAGGCCAGCACCTCGCCAGTGGCGTTGTCCAGCACCAGCACGGCGCCATCCTCCACGTTGCGGCCTTGCAGTTCGATCAGCTGCTGCCTGAGCGCCTGCAGGGCCAGCCGCTGCAGCCGCGCATCGAGCGTGCTGCGCTGCTGGTTGGGCCCGTCGGCGCGGAGGGCCAGGCGGGCATAGTGCGGCGCCAGCTGCTCGCCGGGCAGGGGGGCAGGCCGGCGCGCGAAGGCAGCGGCTGCTTGCAGTTCCAGACCTGGACAGTCGGGCTTACGGCCCGCCTGCTGCTGGCTCAGCAACTCGCAGGCACGTTGCGAGACCAGCCCCGGCCTGGCGTTCGGCGCACGCAAGAGCGCGGCCAGCAGGGCCGACTCGCGCGCATCCAGCGCCGCCGGGCTCTTGTCGAACAGCAGGCGTGCGGCGGCCGGCACGCCCACCAGCTCGCCGCGCAAGGGCACGCGGTTCAGGTAGGCCTCGAGGATCTGCGCCTTGCTCCATGTGCTTTCCAGCTTGCGCGCGGTCCAGGCCTGGCCCAGCTTCTGCGTGCTGCTGCGGCCCTGGCGCGGGCGCGCGAGCTCGGCATCGATCAGGCCGGCCAGCTGCATGGTCAGGGTGGACGCACCACGCGTGCGCTGGTTCCACAGATTGCCCCAGGCGCTGGCGGCCACGGCGCCCCAGTCCACGCCGCTGTGCTCATAGAAGTTCCGGTCCTCGCTGAGCAGCAGCGCATGCAGCAAGGCCGGCGAGAACTCAGCCAGCGGCGTCCAGGGCAGCCGGCGTTGCTGCTTGTCTAGACGGAGCAATTGCAGGGGCTCGCCACGGCGATCCAGCAACTGCAGATCGGAGACCCGATGGCTGCTGCGCACCTGATCGAAGCTCGGCACGGCCTGCGCGAGGCCGGCGCCGAGCAGCAACGGCAGTGCAGCGAGCAGCAGCCTGAGCTTCAAGGCTGGACCTCCAGCAGCGCATTGGGCAGCTCGCCAAAGCGGTCAGGCGCATACATGGCCTCGACCCGCGTGACCGGCAGCTGGAAGCGGCCGGCGCTGTTCAGCCTCAGGGTGTACTCGACCACGTGCTTGCCGCGCGGCAAGTAGGCGTAATAGCCGCGCCAGGCCTCGAAACCGCGCTCCTCATAGGCCGGCCCCGCGTTGCCCTCGCGGCGCTCGCCCTGGGTGGCGATCTCGGAATCGCGGCCCGAGCCACCGCCCTGGATGCTGGCGCCGGCCGGCACCGGGTCGCTGATGACGACCCAGCTCATGTCGGCCGCCGCCTCGATCTCCAGCCGCACGCGCATCAGGTCGCCACGGCTCCAGCGGCCCTTGTCCTTCTGCTCCAGGGCCTGGACGCTTCGCGTGACGCGGTAGCCGGCGGCGAGCGGCGCGGTGGCCGGGATCGCCGCCAGGCTCTGCACCGTCATCCACGGCTTGCCCGTGCCCTCCTGCTTCACTTGCAGTGTTGCGGCCTGCTCGGGCCAGGAGAGTTGCAGCGTGCCGCCGGCAGCCTGCTTGCTCCAGTCCAGGGCCTCGCTCTGCTTGCCCAGTTGGGCGATGCTGCGGCCGCTGACCTTGCCCGATTCAAAGCGCGCTGCGAACTTCTCCAGCGCCAGCACGCCCCAGAGGTTGGCCGTGGTGGTCTGCCAGGCGCCGCGCTGCTGGCGCGCCAGATTGCCCTGCACCAGGCGCGGCAGCTCGGTCTTCCAGGCCGGGTCGTCCAAGAGCGCCAGGATCAGGCGCGAGGCATTGGCATCGGCGCTGTCCATCAGCCACCACCAGTTGTCGCCGTCCTCGTTGACGAAGCGAAGCGTGCTGCCGGCATAGCTGATGCGCGCGCGCAGCTGGGCCTGCGCCTCGGCCATGCGGGCCTCGCGTTGCGGCGCATCGGCCAGGCGGCGGTGCAGGTTGAGCCAGTCGATCAAGCTGGCGGTGGGCCAGCTGTTGATGCGGCCGGCGTCGACGCTGCTGAGCAAACTGGTCTTGGCACGACCGTAGCGCGACAGTGCCTCCAGCGCGGCGATACGGCGGGCATCCATGTCCTCGCGGGGCGACCAGGTCTTGCGCAGCACGCGGCCCTCGACGAAGGCGGTGAGGCCGTCGAGCATGCGGCGCTGCGAGTCCTCCGGCAGCACGCGGCCGGCCTCGTGCGCGGCGGACAGCAGATGCGCCGTCAGCCGGTCGCTGCCCTGCGGCGCCTGGTCGGCGTGCGGCGGGAAGTAGTTGGCCAGGCCGTCGCTGTCTAGGTAGGTGGGCAGCTTGCCCATCAGCGCCGCCCAGCCCGCGTCGTCATGCAGGGCCATGGCCTTGGAGCTCAGCTGCTCCAGGCAGGTGTAGGGATAGGTCTCGAAGAAGCGCTTGAGCCCCGGCAGCGCGCCCGAGAGCCGCGGCTGCAGCGCCACCTGCACGCCGCCGCGCTTGATGCCTTGTGCGGGCAGCGCATCTGCGGGTGCCGCCACGGGCAGCGACTGCGGGCCTTCCAGCTGCATCAGCGTGCTCTGCAGGATGCGCAGCGGCACGGCCGGCTGCACCAGCTGGTTCAGCTTGACGCGATCCGCCGCTGCACCACCGCCGACCTCCTGGGCCCGTACCTCCCAGGCGATGCTGAAGGCACCGACCGGCACCTGCACCGGCCAGCTCAGCTCGCGGGCGCCGCCGGCCGCAAGGGTCAGGTCTTGCGCTGGCAGCTTGATCGCCGTGCGGGCGATCTCGGCGCCGTTGTTGCTGTTCGCCAGGCCGGTCAGCTCGACCTTGAGCTTCATCTCGCGCGAGCTGGCATTGCGCACCGTGATGGCGGCCTGCAGCTGGTCGCCCTCGCGCACCAGCGGCGGCAGGCCCGAGAGCAGCTGCAGGTCCTGGCTGACGCGCACGCTCGCCGTGCCGGTGCCGAAGCGCTGCGGTCCGGCGTCGGCCACGGCCACGAGGCGGAAGCTGGTCAGCGAATCGTTCAGCGGCACCTCTATCAGGGCCTCACCCTTGGCATCGAGCTTGACCTGCGGCTTCCACAGCAGGAGCGTGTCGAACAGCTCGCGCGTGGCCCGGCCGCCGCCGCCGCCGGCCGCGATGGCTTTGCGGCCATAGTGGCGCCGGCCAATGATTTCGCTCTGGGCGGTGGAGGTCTCCACGCCCAGCGAGCGGCTGCGTATCAGGGAGGTCAGCAGCTCCCAGCTGGGGTTGGGCCGCAGGGCCAGCAGGCCTTCGTCCACGGCGGCGAAGGCCAGTTCGGCATCGGGCACCGGCTGGCCGTCCTGCGTCACGCGGATCCTGGCCATCACCTTCTGGCGCACGCCGTACTGCGGCTTGTCGCTGGTCACCTCGACCTTCAGCTGGTGCCGCGCCAACCCCACCTCGAAGCCGGCCAGGCCGAGCTTGAAGGCCGGCTTGCCCAGGTCCACGAGGGCCGTGGGCGCCTGGTAGTCGCCGGAGGCGCGCCAGTCCTTCCACCACTGCAGCGGGCTGCGCCAGCCCCAGCTGAAGAACGAATACCAGGGCACGTCGCGGATGCGGCCGCGCAGGGCCAGCACGCTCACATAGACATTCGGCGACCAGTCGCGCTCGACCTTGAGTTCGATCACCGGGTCGCGGCCCTGCAGCGCCTGCACGCGGGTCTCGATCACGCCCTCGCGTTCGATGGACACGAGTGCCGTGGCCTCGCGGAAGGGCATGCGCACCTGCAGGCGCGCGGTCTCGCCGGGCTCGTAGCGCTTCTTCTCGGGCAGTAGGTCGATGCGGTCGTCGTTGTCCTGTGCGAACCAGAACTCGCCCTGGCGCGTGATCCAGACCTGGCTGGCGGCTTCGCTCAGCTGGCCGCCCCCGTCCTTGGCACTCACGATCAGCTCGATCTGCCCGGGCGTGGACAGGCTGGCCTCGCAGCTCAGGCGGCCCTGCGCGTCGCTCGTGCCGCTGCAGACGGTGCCCAGCTCCTTGACCTCCATCCGGTTGTCGTAGGCATAGAAGCCGCCGACCATGCGCTTGCGGCTGGACAGCCATTGCAGCTGCCGCGCCCGCACCACGAGGGCCTGGCCAGCCAGCGGCTTGCCCTCGGTGGACAGCGCCAGCGCCTGGAAGCGCAGGGCCTGGCCATTGCCGACCCAGGAAGACGCGCGAAGGCCCACGGCCAGCTTGGCCGGCCACAGTGGCAGGCGTTTGGAGACGGTCTGCTGCTCGCCGTTCGGGTCGTTGTAGGCGAGCTCCACCAGCAGCTCGCTGGGCTGCTCGAGTTTGGGCAGGTTCTTGATCAGCAGCTCGGCCGCGCCTTGCGCGTCGGTCTGCGCAGCCTGCTTGTCGACCACCAGGCGGGCCTCGCTCTGACGGTCCTCGCCTTCCTCATCGACCTCGCGTGGGCCGTCCTTGCGCGGCAGCGCGAACGAGAAATCCTCGTAGCCAGCGAAGTTGCCCTCGCGTGGCCGCAAGAGCGCGCTGAGCTTCAGCGGCGCCTTGGTCATCGCGCCGCCGGCCATGTAGTTGAGCTGGGCGCCGAGCTTGAGTTCACGCGGTGCCGCCGGCAGGCTGGCCGGCACATTGATGCGCGCATCGACCAGGGGCACGCGGAATTCCTCGACGCGGAAACCACCGCTGACCCAGGTCTTGTCCTCGCCCCGGCGCAGCTCGATGCGGTAGACGCCCAGCTTGGCATCCGGCGGAATCTGCCATTGGCTGGCGGCGAAGCGGCCGGCCTGCCATGTGAGCGGCAGGCTGTATTCCTGGCCGCTGCCCTCGTGCGTCAGCCGCGCTTGCGTGGGCAGCTGATCGGGCGGCGCCATCGCGAGGCCCTGCGCCGTTTCGAGCCGGAAGAAATGCTTCATCGACACGGTCTCGCCGGCGCGCAGGAGCGGCCGGTCCAGCACCGTGTGGGCGCGGGCCGAGCTTTCGCTGCCGCTGCCCGTGGGCACGTTGAAGCGCCAGGTCTCGATGCCGCGCTGCCAGCTGGTGAACAAAAAGGCCAGTTCGCCCTGGGCGCGCGCGGTGACGAAGAGGCCCTGGTCGGCCGGGCACTTGCTGTCCCAGCCGGGCACGTTCAGCGCCTGCGGTATGCGGGCGAGGCCTTGCGCATCGCTGCGTCCCTTCCAGAGTGGCTTGCCGTAGCAGTCCATCACCACCACGTCGGCGCCGGCCACCGGCTTGGCGCGGTCCAGCGTGGTCACCCAGGCGAGGCTGCTTTCGCGGCCCTGCTTGAAATGCAGGCCGAGGTTGGTGACCAGCACGCCGGTGCGCACATACATCGGCGCGGCCGGCTCCAGGAGCGAGGCGCCGAGGCGCTGCGACTGCAGCTCCACCACGTGATAGCCGGGCTCGGCCAGTGGCACGCCGATGACCTCGAAGGGCCGCGGGTCGCCGCCCTGCAGCACGGGCAGGTCCAGACGCTTGGCAGCCTTGGCCTCCAGCATCGGGGCCTTGCGGGTGTCCCACTCGTCTTGCGAGAGCTTGCGGACCTGGGCATAGGCTCGCAGCAGCTCCGCATCGTTCTGGCCGAAGCGCTGCTGCAGCACGCGGCCGGCCGGTGCGGCGGGCCGCAGATCGCCCTGCACATGCCGCAGCGTCAAGGGCAGCAGCGTTGGCCCCTCGGGCTCGCGTTCGAGGATGCCAAAGGGCGCGGCGGCGAACTTGGCGATGGGCGGGGCGATGCCGGTGCGCACCGTGAGCGGGAACATCGTGGCATTGCTGAGCGGGCGGCCCGACATGTCCTTGATGCCGGCCGGCAGCGTCAGCTGGAACGTGGTGTTCTCGGGTAGCGGCGTTGGGAAGGCGATGCTGTTCAGCTCATCCTTCGAGTCGGCGTCCTTGGGCGTGACGGGCGCGATCTCCTTGCCGCCGCTTGCAGGTTTGAGCCGCGCCTGCAGGGCCTGGGCGCGCGACACGGGTTCACTGAAAAGGACGTTCATCGCCAGGATGGGCATGCAGGGCGCCTCGGCGCGCTCGCGCTGGCAGCTGAACTCCGCAGTCAGCGGCTTGCGCACCTGGAACTGGAAGCGATGGTCGGCGCGGGTCTGCACGGCCGGGTTGATGGCGGCGGCAATGCCCTTGCCCCAGACCAGTCGCATCTTGGCGTCCGGCGGCAGCGGGCGCTGGCAGGCGACGAGCAGCCAGTCCTTGGCACGCGCCGCGTTGAAGCGGCGCTGGGTCTTCAATGCTGCATCGCGCGCGGCCGCTGGCTGCACCAGGGCCGGCATGCGCTCGCCCAGACCCTCGACCTCGCACCAGAGCTTGCCGGTCAGGCTGGCCTCTTGCACCGGCCCGCTGAGTTGCAGCAGGAATTGCTGGTCTTCCTCGATGGTCGAGCCGCTCCAGGGCCGGCTCTCGAGGGGGCGCGGTGCGCCGATCTGGAACGCGAACTCGCGCGCGCCACTCCACTCCGCGCCCGGCTTGAACTCCGGCTTCAGGCTGACTCGGCAGGCGGCACCAGCGGGCAGCGAGGGGCTCAGCTCGAAAAGCCATTCGCGCGGGCTGGCCCAGCGGCCTGAGCCCTTGACCTCGACACCGCCCTCGCAGCGCAGCGTGGCGGGCTCGGGCTGGCGCGGGTCGCCCAGCGGCACGACGGCCTCGCTGAACTGCAGCCTCACCTGCTGCGCCTGCGCCACCTCGCCCTGCGGGCTCACGCTGGTGAAGGACACGGCCTGCGCCGCGCCGACCCCTAGCAATGCAGCGCTGGCGACCAGGTGGCGTGCCAGGTCTTGCCAACGCGTGAAGGCGGTCTGCCCGGACTGTGCTGTTGTCATCCGACTCTCCCTTGGATGCGGGAGAGTCTAGGGCCCATCCAGCGTTCCGTCGGGCATCCAAAGCGGGGACAGAATCCCGCCGGATTCAGCCGACCTGGGCCTCGCCACCAGGCCAGATCAGCAGGTCGCACTCCAGCTCGGCCAGCAGGGACACGGCGCTGGCGGGTTGCAGCCACGCCGCCCACCAGGCTTGCCGCCGCTGGCCCACGACGACCAGGTCGGCATGGCCGTATTGCTGCTGCACCAGGATCTGCCGCACCGGGTCGCCCCGGCCCAGCGTGTGCATCAGCCGGTTGCGCCGGGCCTGCAGGCTGTCGCTGACCCGCAGCAGCAACTGGCGTGCCTCGTGGTCCCGGGCTGTGCGGTAGCGGCGCAGGCTCTGCGGGCTGGCCTCGGCCGCGCGCAGCAGGGCCTCGTGGCGCGTGTCCATGGCGTGGAACAGCTCGAGCTCGGCCTCGGGCGCCAGCGCGGCTGCGGCCTGCAGCAAGCCCGCAGCCGGTTCGGGTTGACCGGCCAGGGCCACGAGCACGCGGCGATAGTCCTCGCCGCCCGGCTGGCGCACCACCAGCAGCGGGCAGGGCGCGCGCCGCGCCAGCCGCTGGGCCAGGGTGGGGCGGGCCCAGCCGAAGCGGCGCGTGCTCAGCGCCTCGCCGAGGACCAGGAGGCTGGCGATGCTGGCCAGCGACTGCCGCAGCTCAGGCTCGCTCATCGAGCCCTGTGCAGAGACTGGCTGGCGGTGGCGGCGCGCCAGCATTGCCGCGCAGCGGGGCAGGCGTTCGGCCACGTCGGGTGGCCCGCTGCCCGCAAGATGGATCAGGCTCAGCGGTGCCTGCAGCTGGCGCGCCAGCAGCGCGGCACGCAGCAAGGCGGCCTCGGCATCGGGTCCGAAATCGGTGAGGGCGACGACGCCCCGGTTCATCGCTTGCATGGTGTCCAGCTCCTCGGTGTGGCGATCAACGGTCGAAGTCGCCATGGGTTTCGGGCTGGTACAGCAAGGCCTGCAGCTGCAGGCATCCGCGGGTGTTGCCGACCGTCCAGCGCAGCTCCTGGCCGATGGCCAGACCCAGCAGGCCGAGGCCCACGGGAGAGAGCACGGAGACGCGGCCCTGCTCGGGCAGGGCGTCGGACGGGTAGCACAGCGTCAGCTGCTGCGTGCGGCCGCTCGCTGGCTCCATCACCTGCACCGCAGAGTTCATGGAGACGATGTCGTCGGGCAGTTCGGCGGAGGGCAGGAGCTCGGCGCTGTCGAGCAGTTGCTGCAGCGCAGGCTGGCTGCGCGCCCAGCGGCTCAGGCGCTGGTGGTCGAGTTCGGTCAGCAGGCGCTCGTTGCGCTGCTCGGAAGGGAGGCGGTCCATGGGCATTCCTCGGTCATGGCCGTACCGCCGGCTTGGTCTGGCTGGCACGGCACCGCGCGGGCTGGGGCCCGGCGATCGAGGTTGCGCAATGGTGGAGGAGAGGGATCGCCGGGCTCAGGAATCTGCGGCCGGGCGTCGGAGATCGACAGCCGGCCGCAGCCCGGCCGCTGTGGCGGTCAGGGGCAGTGGGAGCCGGGTCGAGGTGGACATGGTGGCGGGATTGTGCCCCATCGGTCTGCGGCGATCAGCTCGCGAGCATCAGGTCTGCATCAGGTCGATGAGTTCCTTGACGAACTCCAGCGCTTCCTCGGGCGTGGCGAAGTAGTACTCGCCGCCCAGGTCGACCACGTCGCCGCCCGGGCCGCGATGCGCCACCGACCAGCCCTCGGCGCCGCCGCCAATGGCCAGGATGCCGAAAGTACCGGGCGCCAGTTCGCGGGCCGTGCCGGCGGTGACGAAGATGTCCTTGCCCTGGTGGGAGTGGTAACGTTTCACGACTTTGGATCCGACAGCAATAGGACAAGCAAGATGAAGGCAATCTGGAACGGCGTCGTGATCGCCGAAAGCGCAGACACCGTGGTGGTCGATGGCGACCATTACTTCCCGGCCGAGTCGCTGAAGAAGGAGTACCTGAGCTTCAGCAACCACCGCACCAGCAGCTGGAAGGGCCAGGCCCATTATCAGAGCCTGTTCGTCAACGGCGAGATGAATGCCGATGCGGTCTGGAGCTATCCCGAGCCGACCGAGGCCGCTGCCGAGCTGAAGGGGCGCGTGGCGTTCTGGAAGGGTGTGCAGGTCATTGACTGAACGACCAAATCGACCGCAGGGCCGCCCCAAGGTCGATTTGCGCCCCTCGGGGGCCGCCGGTGTATGTCAACGGCTGGGGGCTGACATTTCCCGGGGCCACAGCGCCCAGTAGCGCAAGGGTTGCTTGATCTTCATCGCCGCCGCCTCGGCCTCGGCACCCCAGCCGGTGAAGAAGTCGGCCCGCACCGCGCCGATGATGCCGCCGCCGGTGTCCTGGGCCATCACGAGCCGGCGCGTGCCAGCATCGCCGCCGTCCATCCACAGGGCCGTGCCATAGGGGATGGAGGCTTTGTCCACCGCCACTGAGCGGCCCGGCGTCAAGGGCACGCCCTGGGCGCCACGCGGGCCGATGCTGGCATCGCGCAGCGGCTCCTCGCGAAAGAACACATAGCGGGCATTGGCCCACATCAGCTCGTTGAGGCGCTGCGGATTGCGCTTGGCCCAGTCGCGCACGGCCGGGCGGGGCGCCGCGGGCCCGTCGTTCCATTCGCCGATCACGGCCAGCGAGCGGCCGAGCGGCGTCAGCGGGTGGTCGTTGTGGCCGGCGAAGGCGAGGCGCAGCCAGACCGGCTCGGGCCCCTCGGCATCGACCAGGCGGGCGCGGCCCGAGCCCTGCAGCTGCAGGATCTGCAGGTCGATGGCGTCGTCGAGGTAGACCAGGGTCTTGTAGCGCGTGAGGTCGCTCTCGATCTGCTGGCGCGTGAGGTAGGGCCGGCGCTGCATCAGGTCGGCCGGCGCGGCCAGCACCGGCACGTTGAAGCGAGCGTCCTTCTGGCGGCGCACCTGCAGCTCGGGCTCGAAATAGCCGGTCAGCTGGCCTTGCGTCTCGCCCTCCAGGCTTTCGACGCGCCAGGGGCGCAGCTCGCTCATCAGCCAGGTGGTGAGGGCGAGGTCGTCGCCGGGCTCGGTCAAGAGCGCGCGGGCGCAGACCTGGGACCAGCCCGCTGCCGGCTTCTCGCAGCTGCGCAGCAGGGCCGGCCAGAACTCGGCGGCGCGGTCGCTGCCCCAGCCGGGCAGTTCGCTCCATTCGCCGGCCACCCAGCGGGAGCGCTCGCGTTGCATCACCGGGCCGGCCGGCTTGCTCGTGTCGCCCAGTACGGGCTTGGACGGCTGCGTCGGCGGCGCCGTCGGCAGGCTGACCGGCGGCGCCGCGCAGCCCGCCAGCAGCAGGCCTAAAATCGCCGCCGCCATCTTCGGGGAATGCTTCATGGGTCTGATCTTGCTGGAGGCGCTGGCCGCGCTGCTCGTCTTGCTGTTCATCGTCTGGTGGACCATGTTCTCGGGCCGCAAGGGCGGGGAGCGTCGGGACGACGAAGGCTGATCGCCTTCATTCCTTGGGCGGCAGGAAGAAGCTGCGCGGCTGCTCGCGCAGCCGCCGCCAGATGGCTGCCTGCACGCGTGCCCGGTCCGCCACCTGGATGCCACGTGCCCGCAGCGCCACCAGAAGGGCCAGCAGGAAACTGACGCCCAGGTTCAGGATGCCGATGAAGGCAATCGTCGGCAGGCACCACCAGAAGGCGCTCTGCTTGAAGATGTCCAGCCCCAGCGCGCCGACGGCGGCGGTCAGCTGGCCGGTCGACAGGGTCACGTGCCTCACCTCGATCGGCAGGCCGAAGAAGGCCAGCACCACCGGCACCAGGCCCAGCATCAAGCCGAGCGAGACATTGGCCGTGAGGCCCGAAATATTGGCCCGCCACCAGGCCGACCAGCGCTGGGCCCGAGCCGCGCCGAGCCGCGCGATCAGGCGCGGGTTCCAGGCGATGGCGCTGTCCAGCCGGTAGAACACGAACCAGTTCTCCACCCAGCCGGCGATCAGGCTGGCCAGGAAGAGCAGCACGCCGGTGAAGGCGGCGAAGAACACCGAGGGCCCCGCGAGCTGCAGCGAATGCAGCACATAGGCCGCATCCTTGGGCCCCACGGCCGGCGCGCCGGCGATCAGCCAGGCCAGCAACTGCACCACGAGCACCACGGGAATCACCGCCAGCAAATTGCCGGCAATGCCGGCGAACTGCGAGCGCAGCAGGTGCGTCACCTCGTCGACGAAACCCTCCAGCCCTTCGGCGCTGCTGATGTTGCGCAGCTTGTGGGCCATGGCTGGGGCCGTCATCGCCGGCTGCTTGGTGGCCACCGTCCAGTGCAGCAGGTGGATCAGCACGAAGCTCAGCGCGTAGTTGGCGCCGGCCCAGAAGCCGGACCAGAAGGCGGTGAAGCCGAGCGCCGCCAGCGCGAACTTGGCCAGCGTGGTGCCGCCAATCACGGCGCCGCCGCCGGCCGCGCGCCACAGCATGCTGCGGTACTCGGCGCGGTCGCGGGTGATGTAGTGCTCGCCGGTCTCGGCGCTGCGCTCGGCCACCTTGCGGGCCAGGAGGCCGTAGTGGCGCGCGAACAGCGTGCGCAGGCTGCGCCGCTCATGGACCACGCGCACCAGGCCGGCCAGCAGCTGCACCAGCTCGCGCGCCGGCTGCTCGGCCACCAGCACGTCGAGCAGGGATTCGGCGCGGGCCGTGCGCTCGATCAGCTGCTCCACCTCGAACATGATGTCGACCGACACGCCCCAGGCCTCCAGGTGTTCGGGCACGCTGGCGGCGGCGGCGCGGCAGCTGTCGAGCAGGGCGCGCAGGTATTGCAGGGCGCGGCGCAGCTCGGCGGCGTCCGCCGCTTTCAGCGCGGCGATCAGCTCGTCGGCCGCGCGGCCCAGCTGGCCGAAGGGGTTGTTGGCCAGCAGCTCGCTGCCCATGCGCTGGCGCAAGGGCCCTGAGAAACCGGCGGCGCGCACGGCACTGACCAGCATGGTCAAGGCGTCGATCAGCGCGCCGCGCCAGTCGGCCTCGGGCAGGGCGCCGGTGAACAGGCTCGATAGCCGCTGCAGGAGCGCGTCGTCGATGGCGCGCAGCCACGCTTCGTCCTCGGCATCGGGGAACAGCAGGCTGAACAGCTCGCCGAGCTCGCGCGTCTCCACCGTGCCGGGTAAGAGGCGCAGGCGCAGGCGGTGGCCGACCTCGCCCCACAGGTCCATGCGCGAGGCAAAGCCCACGTCAGCAAACAGGCCCACGGCCTCGAGATCGCGCCAGGCGCCGGCCAGCACGCCGGTCACCTGGGCCGCGTGCGTCGGGTTGCGCTCCAGCACATTGAGCAGGTGGGTCAGGCGCAAGAGCGGCAGCGGGCGGGTGCCGCGTTCGCGCTGCTCGGTTTTTTCGAGCGGGGCATGGCGCAGCCATTCGAGCAGGCGTGCCAGCCAGAGGTTGCGTTGCGGCAACGCGGCCTTGGGGTCGGCCGCGTTCAGCAGGGCAGTGAGGTCCCAGGCGCCTTGGCTGGCCATCAATGCGATCAATGCAGGCTGGCGCTGTCGGCCAGCAGGAACTCGGGTACGTCCGCCCAGAACACCTCGGCGGCCTCGGTCACGCAGAGGTAGCGGCCCTTCATGCTGCCCTGGGGCGTGGCGATGGTCGCCCAGCTGCTGTACTGGAACTGCTCGCCCGGCTGCAAAAAGGGCTGGTGGCCCACCACGGCCAGGCCGCGCACCTGCTGGCGGTGGCCCTGGCTGTCGAGGATCTCCCACTCGCGGCCGATTAGTTGGCCGGCGAGGTCGCCGTCATTGGCGATGGTGATCGTGTAGCTGTAGGCCCAGCGGCCCTGCTCGGCGTCGGTCTGTTCGGCCAGAGGCTGGACCTGCACCGTGCACTTGAAGTGGGGGGACGACATGTGCCCCATTCTAGGGCGCAGGCATGATGGGCCCGGTATGCTGCCGCTTGTGCTGTACCGACCTCTCCTGCTCCTGCTCGCCTGCCTGTGCCCGCTCATGGCCCAGGGCCAGGTCTTGCGCACCGTGCAGCAAAGCAATTCGCTGGCCAAGTATTCGCCCGGCAATGCCGAGCGCCCCGGCATCTGCATGGAGATCCTGCGGGCCGTCGAGCAGATCGACCCGGGTCTGCGCTTCAGCGGCACGGACAAACAGGCGCCGCTGCGACGCGTTGAGATCATGCTCGGCCAGGGCGAGATCGACGTGTTCTTCTGCCTGCTCAAGTCGCCCGAGCGCGAGAAGCAATGGCGCTACGTGCCGGTGCCGCTGTACCGCATCCAGCATGCAGTGGCCATGCGCCAGGGCGATGAGCCCGAGCCGCGTGACCTGGCCGACCTGGTGCAGGCCAGCCGCCGCAAGCCGGTGGTGGTGACGCGCGGCACCGTGCTGGCGGCAGGCTTGCAGAAGGCCGGCGTGGCCGTGACCGAGGCCGCCTCGGATTACGAAGCCCTGCAGATGCTGAACCTGGGGCGCACCGACCATGTCTACGGCCAGGACCTGAACCTGCTGCGAAACATGCGAGAGTCCGGCCTCGGCGACAAGCTGCGCATCGCCGCCACCGTGTTCCAGACCGACCAGCAATACCTGGCCGTCCATCGCAAAGTTCCGGCCGCCGTGGAACAGCGCCTCTTGCAAGCGCTGCAGAAGCTGGAGCGCGAGGGGCGCTTGAAAGCCATCAGCGACAAATACCGATGACCGAAGACAGCAAGCTCTACCTCGCTCCCGGCGGCCCCCCGCGCTGCCGCTGGTGCGCCGCCGGTGCCGACTGGCCGCCCTACATCGACTATCACGATCAGGAATGGGGCTTCCCGGTCGACGAGGACAAACGGCTGTTCGAGAAGCTGTGTCTGGAGGGTTTCCAATCGGGCCTCTCGTGGCGCACCATCCTCGCCAAGCGCGAGGCCTTCCGAAAGGCCTTCGCCGGCTTCGATTTCAAGCAGGTGGCGCGCTTCACCGAGGTCGACGTGGAGCGCTTGCTGCAGGACGCCGGCATCGTGCGCCATCGCGGCAAGATCGAGGCGGCCATCAACAACGCGCAGCGGGCGCTGGAGCTGATCGAGCAAGAGGGCTCATTGGCCCGCTACCTGTGGCGCTTCGAGCCGGCAGCGACGCCCGACGTTCTCGGCCAGACCGAGACGGCGGCTTCCAAGGCCTTGTCCAAGGATTTGAAGAAGCGCGGCTGGAAGTTCGTCGGGCCCACGACCATGCATGCCTTCATGCAATCGATGGGCATGGTGAACGACCATGCGGAAGGCTGCCATTCCCGCGCAAAGGTCGAGGCCGCTTTGCGCAAATTCAAGCGCCCCTAAAATCGCGGGCTCACTTCCCTGTCCGAGCCCGCCATGAGCCACCGCATCGCCCCCAGCATCCTCTCCGCCGACTTTGCCCGCCTGGGCGAGGAGGTTCGCAACGTGCTGGCGGCCGGTGCCGACTGGATCCACTTCGACGTGATGGACAACCATTACGTGCCCAACCTGACCTTCGGGCCGATGATTTGCGAGGCTTTGCGCAAGCACTCGGTCAAGCCCGACGGCACGCCGGCGCCCATCGACGTGCACCTGATGGTGCAGCCGGTCGACAGCCTGGCCCAGGCCTTCTGCAAGGCCGGCGCCGACCTGGTGAGCTTCCACCCTGAAGCGAGCGCCCACGTGGACCGCACGCTGCAGTTGATCAAGGCCGAGGGCAAACAGGCGGGCCTCGTGTTCAACCCGGCCACGTCGCTGGACGTGCTGGAGTGGGTGATCGACAAGGTCGACCTGGTCCTGATCATGAGCGTCAACCCCGGCTTTGGCGGCCAGAGCTTCATCCCCTCCGCACTGAAGAAGCTGGAACAGGCGCGCAAGATCATCGACAAGAGCGGCCGCGACATCCGCCTGGAGATCGACGGCGGCGTCAAGGTCGACAACATCCGGAGAATCGCCGATGCCGGCGCTGACACCTTCGTGGCCGGCTCGGCCATCTTCGGCAAGGGCGACTACAAGGCGGTGATCGACCAGATGCGGGCCGAGCTGGCGCGCTGAGCGTCTGACCCGCCCGCCGCGCCCCGCTGACGGCCCGACGACCTAGCGCCCGCTGCCGCCCAGCTTCGCGATCTCGTAGAGATAGTCGACGTAGAGCATCGTCGCCTCGTCGAGGCCGGCGACCTTGGGATTGGTCGAGGTGATCAGGAACCATTCGTTGGGCGCATGCGCCCCGTTGCCGCGACCGATGCCGAACTGGCCGGTCGGCAGGTTGAGCGGCGCGCCGTTGAACACGACGCCGGGCCAGCTGCCGGCGTTGCGGGGGCTCAGCGTGTACTTGATTCCGGCCCGATCGAACACACGTTTCTGCGCCTGGATGAAGGCGCTGTTCTCGTCGGTCTGGTTGGGGCCATAGCCGCCGCTCACCACGACCTTCACATCGTCGAAACCACGCTTGGCCAGGTGTGCCTTGAGCTTGGTGACCACCTCGTCCTTGGTCATGTTCGGCACCAGGCGGAACTCGAGCTTGGCCTCGGCGCGGCCGGGCAGCACGGTCTTGCCCCCCACCCCGGTATAGCCGCTGACCAGGCCCTGGATGTTGACGGTCGGCTGCGAGAGGAAGCGGTACGAGCTGGTCAGGTAGTCCTCGTTGCCTATCCATCGACCCACGCCCAGGGCCTTCTTGACCTCCGCTTCATTCGTCGAAGCGACGCGTTGCGCGATCAGCTCTTTCTGCCGCGGCGTGAGCGGCTGGACGTTCTCGAACCACCCGTCGATCGCCGGGGTGTGGCCGTCGGCAGCGACCAGCGTGTCGAGCGCCTTCACCAGGCGCCAGGCCGGGCTCTCGATTCGCGCGTGATTGCTCGAGTGGACATCGGATTTCGGATATTTGTCGCTCGTCTCACCGCCGACGATCAGCTGGAACTCGACCGCCCCCTTGGCGCCCAGCGTGATGCCAGCATTGCCCTGCGCGTCCTGGCTGGACGTCGGAATGAACACGCCCACCGTCTTCTTGAGCGCAGCGGCGACCTCCGGGTCGGCGACGATGGTGGGGAAGTTTGGCGAGGCGATCTCCTCTTCGCCTTCCGCCACCAGCACCAGATTGACCGGCAGCTTGCGCCCGCTCGCCTTGAACGCGTGCAGCGCGGCCAGGAAGGCCATTTCCGGCCCCTTCTGATTGATGGCGCCGCGCCCCATCAGGGCCGTGCCTTCGCCACGCCGCTCGACCAGCCGGCCTTCGAGCGGCGGTGAGCTCCATTCGGCCGGGTCGAACTGCTTGACGTCGTACATGAAATAGATGCCGAGCGTCACCGGCGCGCCGGCGTCGAGCGTCGCAAAGACGCCGGGCACACCGCCCGAGGGAACGATCCGGGCCTGCTGGAATCCGGCATCGAGCGCCAGTCGGCGCATGTATTCCGCACCCTCGGCCACGTTGCGGCCCTCGGCGGCAATGGTGGGCAGCGCGATCCAGTCCTGCAAGGCCTTGACCGTGAGGTCGTGCCTCGCGGTCACCGCCTTCTCGAGTTGCTCGCGGTTCAAGGTCTGGGCGTGCACTGGCAGCGAAACGACCAGGGCGGCAAGCGCTGCGGGCAGTACAGGGTGCAGTCTCATCATCGATGCTCCTCGTTGAGGGTGGAATCGTCTTCCTTCAATCGTCCTGCTTCATCTCGAAGTCGCAGTCCTTCAGCGGTACAACCCGGGTCTTGTTGATCCATTTGTGGCCCAGGTAGAGCGCCACGAAGGCCGGGATGGGCAGGTAGTTGCTGATGACGTCGAACCAGCTGAACGGGTCGGCCTGGAACAGCGAGGCATTGGCGCCGAACAGCACGATCAGGAACAGCACCACGGCCGCCCAGGGGCCCCAGGGGTAGAACATGGCCTTGAACTTCAGGTCGCTCAAGGGCCGGCCCTGGGCCACCCAGGCCTTGCGGAAGCGCAGGTGGCAGATGGCGATGCCGAGCCAGATCAGGAAGCCCGTGAGGCCCGAGGCGTTGTAGAGCAGCTGGTAGATCTTGGTGGCACCGATCTCGCTGGCCAGGAAGGCCAGGGCGCCGACGAGGCCGGTGGCCCAGACGGCCGCCACCGGCACGCCGCGCGCATTGACCTTGCCGAACAGCTTGGGCGCTTTGCGGCTGTGGGCCATCGCATAGAGCATGCGCGAGGACACGTAGAGCGATGAATTGCCGGCCGACAGCACAGCCGACAGGATCACGAAGTTCATCAGGTTGGCCGCGTAGAAGCCGATCTTGGGCAGGTGCGAGAACACCAGCGTGAACGGCGAATAGGCCACGTTCTCCTCGCCGCTGCGCAGCAGGTTGGGGTCGGTGAAGGGGATCAGGAAGCCGATGATGGCCATGGCGCCGATGTAGAACAGCAGGATGCGCCAGAACACCGAGTGGATGGCCTTGGGCACGTTCTTCTCGGGGTTCTCGGTCTCGGCCGCTGCGAGGCCCACGCCCTCGGTGCCCTGGAAGGAGAAGCCCGCCACCAGGAACACGCCGAGGATGGCCGCGAGGCCCCCCACGAAGGGCGCGCTCTTGCCGCTGGCGGCGTCCACGAGGCCCCAGTTCTTGAAGCCGATCGACTCCTGGTTGCCGAGCAGGCCGAAGATCATCAAGAGGCCGACGAAGAGGAAGATGATGACCGTGGTCACCTTGATGCTGGCGAACCAGTACTCGGCCTCGGCATAGGCCTTCACCGACAGCAGGTTCAGCCCCATCAGCAGCACGAAGAAGCCCATAGCCCAGTAGGTCGGGTTGCTGTCGGGGAACCAGAACTTGACGATCAGGGCCCCGGCCACGAACTCGGCCGCCAGCGTGATCGACCAGCTGAACCAGTAGTTCCAGCCGAAGGCAAAGCCGAGCGACGGGTCGACGAAGCGCTCGGCATAGGCCTCGAAGGAGCCGGCGATGGGCAGCTGCGTGGCCATCTCGCCGAGCGATTGCATCATGCAGAACACCGCCGCGCCCATGATGGCGTAGGCCAGCATGGCGCCGCCGGGGCCGGCCTGGGCGATGGCGCCGCCGCTGGCCAGGAACAGGCCGGTGCCGATGGCGCCGCCGATGGCAATCATGCTCAGCTGCCGCGCGCCGATGCCGCGCTTCAGGTCTTGGTGGGGAATGGCGTCCATCGAGGGCCTTCTAGAGAATGCTTTCGCCCAAAGCGGGCCGGGCCGCCACTGTAACGAAGAGGCGGCCCGGCTCGAATCGGTGTTTCCCTTTCGGGTCGCTTGTTTGCGGCTGCGTCAATCGGCGGCGTGTGCCGTCATGGCCACATGGGCCACCTCGCGCGTGTCCGGCCCCTTGCCGCTCCAGCGATCGAGCGCCAGGTAGATCACCGGCGTGATGTACAGCGTCACCGCCTGCGACAGGATCAGGCCGCCCACCACCGCGAGGCCCAGCGGCTGGCGCAGCTCGGCGCCGGCACCGAGGCCGAGGGCGATGGGCAGGGCGCCCATCAGCGCGGCCAGCGTGGTCATCATGATGGGCCGGAAGCGCAGGATGCAGGCCTCGCGGATCGCGGCATCGGGCGTCATGCCGCCATTGCGCTGCGCATCGAGGGCGAAGTCGATCATCATGATCGCGTTCTTCTTGACGATGCCGATCAGCATCACGATGCCGATGGTCGCGATGATGGTCAGGTCCATGCCAAACAGCTGCAGCGTGATCAGCGCTCCCACCGCCGCCGAGGGCAGGCCCGCGAGGATGGTGATTGGGTGGATGTAGCTCTCGTAGAGCACGCCGAGCAGCACATAGATCACCGCCAACGCCAGGCCGATCAGCAAGAGCTGGCCCGACTGCGAGTCCTGGAACACCGCCGCATCACCGCCGTAGCTGGTGATGATGGACCCGGGAAGGCCGATCTCTTTGGTGTAGGCAGAGATCGCCTTCGTTGCTTCGCCCAGCGGCATGTCAGGCGCCAGGTTGAACGAGAGCGTGATGGCCTGCAACTGGCCCTGGTGATTGACCGAAGTGGGCCCCAGGCCGCGCTGCACGGTGGCAAAGGCGGTCAGCGGTACCAGCGAGCCGTTCTTGCTGCGCAGGTAGATCTTGTCGAAGGCGTCCTCGCCCATGCGGTCGGCGTCGCTGGCCTCCATGATCACCTGGTAGGTGTTGCTCTCCGCAAAGATGCTGGACACCTGGCGCTCACCGAAGGCGTCGTAAAGCATCGAGCGCAGGTCCTGCATCTGCACGCCCAGCAGGTTGGCGCGCTCGCGGTCGATGACGAGGTTGGCCTGCAGGCCGCGCAGCTGCGAGTCGCTGGTCACGTCGCGGAAGATCTTGCTGTCCTCGCGCAGCTTGGCCTGCAGCTTCTGCGACCAGGTGCTCAGCTCGCCCGCCGCGACCGACTGCAAGGTGAACTGGTAGCGGCTCTTGCTCTGGCGGCCACCCAGCTGCAGGTTCTGGACGGGCCGCAGGAAGACTTGCAGGCCCGGCACGGCGCGCAGGTCCTTGCGCAGGCTTTCCAGCACCTTCACCATCGGCGGCCGCTCCTTGCGCGGCTTCAGGTTGATGAACATGCGGCCGGTGTTGGTGGCGCCGGTGGCGTTGGGCCCGCCGCCGACGGCGGCCGAGACGCTCAGCACCGCCGGGTTGTTCTTGACGATGGCCGCCGCCTGCTCCTGCAGCACGGTCATGGTGTTGAAGGAGGTGTCTTCGCTGGCCTCGGTGCTGGCCTGGATCTGGCCTATGTCTTCCTCGGGAAAAAAGCCCTTGGGGATGGCCATGTACATCCAGATCGTGGCCACGAAGCTCAGCAGGGCGACGCCGTAGACCCAGCCGCGCCGCGCGAGCGCCCAATCGAGCGAGCGGGCATAGGCGTTCTGCGTGGCCTTGAAGCCGCGCTCGAACCACTGGCCGAGCTTGCTTTCTTCCGTGTCGTGGTGCGGCTTCAGGTAGCGGCTGCACAGCATGGGCACGAGGGTCAGCGAGACCATGGCCGACACGAGGATGGACAGCGAGACCACCACCGCGAACTCGTGGAACAGGAGGCCGATCACGCCCGGCATGAAGAAGATCGGGATCAAGACCGCCACCAGCGAGATCGAGATCGACAGGATGGTGAAGGTCATCTCGCGCGCGCCGCGCACGGCCGCCTCGAAGGGCTTGGCGCCGTCCTCGATGTGGCGGTAGATGTTCTCCAGCATCACGATGGCGTCGTCCACCACCAGGCCCACGGCGAGGGTGATGCCCAGGAGCGAGATGTTGTCCAGGCTGTAGCCCAGGGCGAACAGCAGGGTCAGCGCACCGATCAGCGAGATCGGCAGCGACAGCGCCGGGATCAGGGTGGCGGCCGCGCGGCGCAGGAAGATGAAGATCACCATCACCACGAGGCCCACGGTCAGGGCCAGCGTGAGGTACACGTCGTGCAGGGACTCGCGCACCGAGACCGAGCGGTCGTTCAGCGTGCTCATCTGCACCGAGTCCGGCAGCTGGGCCTGGAAGCGCGGCAGCATGGCCTTGACGGCATCGACCACCTTGACCGTGTTGGCGTCCGGCTGGCGCTGCACGGCCAGCACGATGGAGCGCTCGCCGTTGAAATTGCTGAAGGACTTGGTGGTCTCGAAGCTGTCCTGGACGTCGGCCACGTCACGCAGGAAGACCGGCGCGCCATTGCGCGTACCCACGACGAGGGCGCCGAACTCGCGGGCGCTCTTCAGCTGTTTGTTGGCCTGGATGGTGAGGGTCTGGCGGTTGCCGTCCAGCACGCCCACCGGCGTGTTGGCATTGGCGCTGCGGATCGCCGTCTGCAGCTCTTCCAGCGTGATGTTTCGCTGCGCCAGCAGGTCGTTGCGCACCTTGATGCGCACGGCATAGCGCTTCTGGCCAAAGATCGAGACCTGGGCCACGCCGTCGATGGTGGAGAGCGCCGGCGTGATCAGGTTCTCGGCGAAATCATTCAGCTCGGTGATGTTGATCGAGGGCGAGGTCAGCGCCACCAGCAGCACCGGCGCATCGGCCGGGTTGACCTTGCGGTAGCTGGGCGGCGAGGTCATCTCCACCGGCAGGGCGCGCAAGCTGCGGAACAGCGCGGCCTGCACGTCGACTGCAGCAGCATCAATGTTCCGCGAGGGGTCGAACTCCAGCGTGAGGTTGGTGGAGCCTAGGCCCGAGCTGGACGAGATCGTGGTCAGGCCGGCAATGGTGGAGAACTGCTTCTCCAGCGGTAGCGCGACGGACGAGGCCATGGTCTCGGGCGAGGCGCCCGGCAGGCTGGCCTGCACATTGATGACCGGCGTGTTGTAGCTGGGCAGGGCGGCGACCGGGATCTTGCTCCAGGCCGCCAGGCCGGCGATCACCACCGAGATGTTCAGCAGCACGGTCATCACCGGCCGCCGGATGAACAATTCAGTCCAGTTCATTTGGAGGCACCCGAAGCGGCTTCAGAAGCCTTGCGCGCCGGTGCTGCCGGATTCAGTGACGCGGGCTGCAGCTTCAAGGGCACGCCCGGCCGCAGGTTCTGTTTGCCGTCCAGCACCACCTGCTCGCCCGGCGCCACGCCCTCAACCACGACCAGCTCGCCGAACGGGTAGCGGGCCTGCACCGTCTTCTGCACGGCGGTCTGGTCGGCGCCCACCACATAGACCGAGCGCTCGTTGCCGCGCTGGATGATGGCGGCCTGCGGCACGACCACGGCGTCCTTCAAGGTGCGCAGCACCATGCGCACGCGCACGTACTGGCCGGGCCACAGGGCCTGCTTGTCGTTCCCGAACTCGGCCTTGAGCTTCAGGGTGCCGGTGTTGGCATCGACCAGGTTGTCGACGAAGGTGACGCGGCCCTTGATGGGCTCGGCGTCCTTGCCGGGGCGGCTGCCGGGCATGATCACCTGCGCTTCCAGCCCCTCGGCCTTGCTGCCGCGCGTGGCGGCCAGCACGGCCGCGAGCTGGGTTTCAGGCACGACGAAGCCGACGCCAATCGGATGCAGCTGCGCGATGCTGACCAGGGGCAGGGCCGTGGCATTGGCCTGCACCAGGGTGCCGGGCACCACGTTCAGCTGGCCGGCGCGGCCGGCGAAGGGCGCGCGCACCTCGTTGTAGGAGAGCAGGACCTGGGCGGCCTGCACGGCGGCCTCGTCGGACTGCACCAGGGCGCGCTGGGCCTCCACATTGGAGAGCGCCGTGTCGACCGCGTTCTGGGCCACGAAGCCCTGGGCCTTCAGCTCCTCCGCGCGCTTGAGCTGGCGCTCGAAGTCGGCCAGGCTGGCTCGGTCGCGGGCCAGCTGGGCGCGGGCCTTGTCCAGGTTGGCGCGGTCGGCGCGGTCATCGAAGCGGAACAGTGGCTGGCCCTTGCGCACCATGTCGCCGTCCTTGATCAAGAGCTCGCGCACGGTGCTGGTGGTCTGGGCGCGCAGATCGACGGTGGCCAGGGCCACGACGGTGCCGCTGGCCTCGATGCTGACAGGCACGTCCTGCTGCTGCGCCTTCCAGACGCCCACCAATTGCGGGCCGCCGCGTGCCGCTGCAGAGGCGCCCGAGGCCGGCGCGCTGGCGGCTGCGGCCGCCTCGCCATTGCTGGCTCCCCGCCCCTTCCACCACCATCCCGCGCCCGCCAGGGCAATCACGACCAGGGTCAGGGCAAGAGGCTTGCTGCGCATGCGGAGGGCTTTCTTCTCAACGAGGGCTTGGAATCAGGGCCGGGAGCTTAAGTGTGCCTCCCAGGCTGAATGTTTCGCGCCGGTGAAGCGCGGGGACATTCGGCCTGGCATTTGACGACAAGCCGCTCTCAGCCTTGCAGGGCCAGGGCGAGTTGCGCACCGACCCGCGCATTGTTCTTCACCAGGGCGATGTTGGTGGCCAGGCTGCGGCCGCCGGTCAGCGCCTTGATGCGGGCCAGCAGGAAGGGCGTGACCGCCTTGCCGGTGATGCCCTGGGCGGCTGCCTCCTGCAGGGCTTGGACGGTGATCGCATCGATCTCGGCGCGCTGCATGGCCTCACTCGCCGGCACCGGGTTGCTCAGCACCACGCCGCCAGCGAGGCCGAGGCCCCATTTGGCGCGCAGAAAGGCTGCCTGCTCGGCCGCCGTGTCGAGCCGGAAATCGGCCTTGAAGCCGCTGTCCGGCGTGTAGAAGGCGGCGAAGTTGTCTTGCCCCACCGAGACCACGGGCACGCCCTGCGTCTCCAGGTATTCCAGCGTCAGCGCGATGTCGAGGATGCTCTTGGCGCCGGCGCAGACCACGGCCACCGAGGTCTTGGCCAGCTCCTGCAGGTCGGCCGAGATGTCGAAGGTCTCCGGGGCGCCGCGATGCACGCCGCCTATGCCACCGGTGACGAAGACACAGATGCCGGCCAGCTGGGCGCAGATCATGGTGGCGGCCACGGTCGTGGCGCCGACCTTGCCGCTCGTGATGGCGTAAGGCAGGTCGCGGCGGCTCAGCTTCAGCGCGTCGCTGCTGCGGCCGAGCAGGTCCAGCTCCTCGCTGGAGAGGCCGACGCGGATCTTGCCGCCCATCACCGCAATGGTGGCCGGCACGGCGCCCTCGGCGCGGATGATGGCCTCCACCTCGCACGCCGTTTCCACGTTCTGCGGATAGGGCATGCCATGGGAAATGATGGTGGACTCCAGCGCCACCAGGGGCTTGCCGGCGGCGCGGGCGGCCGTCACTTCGGCCGAGTATTCGAAATAGTGCTGCATGCTTGTTCAGTCCAGGGTTGTGGGCGAGAGGTCCGGGTGGACCGTCGCCGTGGTTTGCAGGGTGAGGGCCGCGAGGCGCAGGCCTTGGTGGCAGGCGGCCTCGAGGTCCTCGGGATCGCGGTCCAGGCCGTGGCAGAGGCCGGCGGCAAAGGCATCACCGGCGCCGGTCACGTCCAGCACCTCGGTAGGGGGCGCGGCCAGCGAGCCGAAGCGGCCGTCCGGGCGGCTGTAGAGCAGGCCGGCGCGGCCTTGCGTGATCACCAGGTCCTGCAGGCCGCGTTCTCGCAGGGCCGCCAGGGCCTGGTTGCGGGCCGTGGCGCTCTTCATGGGGGCGCCGATCAATGCTTCCAGCTCGCCGAGGTTGAGCACCAGGCAGCGCAGGCCCTGCAGCTGCTCGGGCAGGCGGTCCATCTTGGGTTCAGACACGGCCACCAGCACCGTGGGCTGGCCGGCCGCATGGGCTTCGGCGAGCAGCAGGGCGAGGCTCTCGGCCGGCAGGTTGAGGTCGGCGATCAGCATCCGCGCCTGGGCGCGCTGGGCCGCTGTGCTGCGCAGGAAGTCGGGGCTCAAGCGCTCGGCCAGTTCCATGTGAGCCAGGGCCACCAGCATCTGGCCGTCGGCGTCGAGCACGGCCGTGTAGCTGCCGGTGGCAGCGTCGGCGATCTGCAGGCTGCCGCTGGTGTCGAGGCCCGCCGCTTGGGCCTGTGCCAGCAGGCCCTGGCCGGTGGCATCCAGGCCCACGGCCGTCAGCAGCTGCACCGGTAGGCCCAGGCGGGCCAGGTTCTCGGCGATGTTGCGGGCCACGCCGCCCGGGCTCTCCTTGACCAGGCGGGCCGGGTTCGAGGTGCCGGGCCGAATCGGTGACAAGCTGCTCAGCTTGCGGTCGATGTTGGCCCCGCCTATGCACAGCAAAGGCGAGCGCTGCGGCAGGATGTAGGCCCGGCCCAGCAATTGCCGCTCGCGCGTCAGCGCGGCAATATGGCCGGCCACCGCCGAACGCGACAGGCCCAGCTGCTGGGCCAGGTCCTGCTGGCTGATGAAGGGATTGTTGCGGATCAGCTCCAGCAACTGTTCTTTCTTGCTTGGCATCGGCGGATTGTGACGCGGAATGAACAATTGTTTTTGTCTAGGGACATTTGTCCTTCGACTTTGAAGGGAGTACCACGCATGCGTACCAAGAATCTCTGGGTGGCTGCAACTGCCTTGCTGCTGGCCGGCCCTGCTCTGGCTGGCGATGGCAAGCTCTTGCTGACCGGTGGCGTGTCCAGCGTTGAAGGCGCGGCCGGCGGCGGCCTCACGCCCTGGGCCGTGATCGGCAGCTATGCCACACGCGGGGAGTGGGGCGCCACAGCGCATGCCACGCGGGTCAAGACGCAGGACTACAGCTTGACGACCGACGGCGCCCTCGTCAGCTGGGACGAGCGGCTCGAGCTGTCGCTCGCCAAGCAGAGTTTTGACACCGGCGCCACCGGCACGGCGCTGGGCCTGCCCGGGCTCAAGCTCAAGCAGGACATCTTTGGCGCCAAGCTGCGCGTGGCCGGCGATGCCGTGCTGGACAGCGACAGCGCCATGCCGCAGATCGCCGTGGGCCTGGAACACAAGGGCGGCGATGCCGGTGGCCTGCAGGCCACGCTCACGTCGCTGGGTGCGAGCAAGAACGGCACCGACCTCTACGTCAGCGCCACCAAGCTCTTCCTGGCCCAGGGCATCCTGGTGAACGCCACCTTGCGCGCTACCAAGGCCAACCAGATGGGCCTCTTGGGCTTCGGCGGCACGGCCAGCACGAGCTACAGCCTGCAGCCGGAGTTCTCGCTGGCCTACCTCTTCAGCAAGCAGCTGGCCGTGGGCCTCGAGTACCGCGCCAAGCCCGACAAGCTCAACCCCAGCGCCCTCGGCGCCGGCCTGCGCGAGGAAGACTGGAAAGACCTCTTCATCGCCTGGGCGCCGAGCAAGCACTTCTCGCTGACCGCCGCCTACGTGGACCTGGGCCGCATCGTGCCGGCCGTGATCCCCAAACGCCAGACCGGGACCTATCTGTCGGCCCAATTGGCGTTCTGATCGAGAGGAAACCCATTATGTTCATCCGCAACACCCTGATTGCCCTGTCCCTGCTGGTGGGCGCCTCGGCCTTTGCCGGCGACGACAGCCTCTACCGCGAACTCGGCGAGAAGCCCGGCATCGCCAAGCTGATGAGCGACTTCAGCGGCCGCCTGAAGCGTGACGAGCGCATTGGCCACTTCTTCAAGGAAACCAATCCCAAGGGCCTGGCCGAGCAGCTGACCGATCAGGTCTGTGTGCTCAGCGGCGGCCCTTGCAAGTACGAGGGCGCGAAGATGAAGAATTCGCATGCCGACCTCGGCATCGCCAAGAAGGACTTCAACATCCTCGTCGAGGTGCTGCAGCAGAGCATGGACGACGCGGCCATTCCGTTCGCCACGCAGAACCGCTTGCTGGCCCTGCTGGCGCCCATGCACCGCGACATCATCACGCGCTGATCAGTACGGGCTTTTCAGCGCGCTGCAAGCAATCGCTTCCGGCCGCCTGGCCGCGCCTGCCTCGATGCGGACGCGTGCCAGGCTGGCGGTGAAGGCGCCGGTGGTGGAGAGTGCGAACGGAATCTCGACCTTGGTCAGGTCCGTGCCGGCCGCCGCGAAGCAGCTCAGCGGTACGACGAAGCGGCGTGGCTTGTTCATGGGCGTCTGCGCCAGCGGTGCCGAGAGGTCCAAGCCCTGGTCATGGCCCATGGCCAGCCTCACCGGCTGCGTGGCGGCCTGCTCCACGCGCAGGTCGAACACCAGGGCCGCATCGCGGTAGGTCTTCTGCAGGTCCACGCGCTGTGGCGCATAGGCCAGCACCTTGGCCGGGCCGCTCCAGCGCAGGCGCTTGGCATCCTGCTGCTGGTGCATGTCGGTGGTCGTGAGTTCGATATCGGGGCGGGTCCAGGTGCCGTTCAGGTCGTCGCCGATGCGCAGCTCAGGCCATTGATTGCTCGGGCTGTTCAGAATCAGCGCATAGGGAGCCTGGGCGCTGCGCTCGAAGATCATCAGCTCCTTGCTGGCCGCGCAGCCGCCTTCCGGGTGCTGGGTGCTCAGCTGAGGCACACGGATCTTCTGGCCGTAGTGCAGGCCATAGCCCATGGCGAACAAGGGCTTGCCCCCACGTGGGCAAGCCTCGCGCGGCCAGGCGAAGGGCAGCTTGCCCTTGAAGCCAGCGCCGCCTTGCAAGAGCACATCGGCCACACCGCCACCCTCGGTGCCGGGTAGCCAGGCGGCGACGAAGGCGTCGGACAGGTTCAGCAACTCATTGACGAACAGCGGCCGGCCCGCAATGAAGACCGTGATCACCGGCTTGCCCTGCCCGCTCACCGCTTGCAGCGCGGCCAGGTCTTCCGGATGGCGGTCGGCATGGCGCAGCGTGCCCCAGGGCGGGATGTCGCCCACGCCCTCGGCATAGGGCGTCTCGCCGATGACGGCGATCACCGCATCGAAGTCAGCCACGCGCACGTCCTTGCCATCGATGCTGAACGTCACACGCTGCTGGCCCAGCTGCTCGCGCAGCCCGGCCAGCACGCTCTGGCCGTTGGCGAAATCGCTGTTCCTGTTGCCCGTGCCCTGCCAGCTGAGCGTCCAGCCGCCGGTCTGGTTTTCCAGGCTGTCGGCGCTCTTGCCGACCACCAGCACGCGCGCATCGCGCCCCAGCGGCAAGACCTGGCCCTCGTTCTTCAAGAGCACCAGCGATTCGCGCACCGCGCGGCGCGCCAGCTCCCGGGCTTGCAGCGCCTCGGCCTTGCCGGCGAACCGGTTCTGCGCCGGGCTCTTGTCGAACAAGCCGGCACGCAGCTTGACGCGCAGGATGCGGCGCACGGCATCGTCGATGCGAGCCAGCGGTATCTCACCGCGCTCGACCAGGGCGATGGTGTCCCGGATGAAGGCCTGCCAATGCTCGGGCACCATCACGAGGTCGACGCCGGCATTGATGGCCTGGGCGCAGCGTGTGTCGCTGCAGCCAGCCACCTGGCCAATGCCGTTCCAGTCGGACACGACCAGGCCATCGAAGCCCATCTGCTCCTTCAGCGCCGTGGTCAGCAGGTGGCGATGGCCGTGCAGCTTGCCTTCGTCCTGGTTGTGGGCCGTGTCGAACCAGCTGTTGAACGAGGCCATCACCGTCTGCGCGCCGGCACCGAGGGCGCCGTAGTAGCCACGGCCGTGCAGGTCACGCAGGAGCTTCTCGCTGGTGCGCGTCTGGCCCTGGTCGCGGCCGAGGTGCGTGCCGCCATCGCCGATGAAATGCTTGGCCGTGGCCAGCGCGCTGTCGTCGCTGCCCAGCTGCCCCTGCAGGCCGCGCACGAAGGCGGCGCCGAGCTGCTCGACCACGGCCGGGTCGGCCGAGTAGCTCTCGTAGGCTCGGCCCCAGCGCAGGTCCTGCGAGACGGCCAGCGTCGGCGCAAAGGTCCAGGGGATGCCGCTGGCGCGCACCTGGCGCGCCACGGCTGTGCCTATCTCGGCCACCAGGGCCGGATTGCGCGTGGCGCCGAGCGCCATGTTGTGCGGGAACAGCGTGGCCCCGAGCACGTTGTTGTGGCCGTGGACCGCGTCCGTGCCCCAGATCACCGGCACGGGCGTCTTCATGTCCGTGCTCATCGAGGCCTGGTGATAGGCCTCGGCCAGCTGCACCCAGTCCTGCAGCGCCGCGTACTTGTTGTTGCCGGGCCAGGCACCGCCGCCGTTCAGCACCGAGCCTATGTAGAAGCGCCGCACCTGCTCGGGCGTGACGAACTTGATCTCCGGCTGCGTCATCTGGCCGACCTTCTGCGCCAGCGTCATGCCGGCGAGGATCTGGTCTATGCGCGCCTCCAGTGCCGAGTCGCGCTGCACGGGGCTCTGCACGGCGGGCCAGCGGACCGGCTCGGCGGCCAGCGCGGGCAGGGCGACGAAGAGCAGCGAGAGCGCGAGGCGTGAAAGCATGGGGCGGGCCGGGTCGTGCGGTCGCCGGGATTCTTAACGATCCCCCCATTGCATTAAAGAAACGTTAACCCTAGCATCGCTGCCACCCCGATTGGGGACGGCTACAGTCACGCTCCCATGAACCTGCTGCTTGCCGAAGACGATGCACTGCTGGCCGATGCCTTGTCGGCCCAGCTGCGCCGCGCCGGCTTCGGCGTCGAGCATGCGCCGAACGGCGCCGTGGCCGAGTACCTCTTGCAGAAGCAGGACTTCGATGTCGTGATCCTCGACCTCGGCCTGCCCCTGGTCGATGGTCTGACCGTCCTGAAGCGCGCCCGTGCCGCGCAATGCCTGACCCCGGTGCTGGTGCTGACCGCACTGGACGGCCTGGACGACCGCGTGGCCGGCCTCAACGCCGGTGCCGACGACTACCTGACCAAGCCT
This sequence comes from Pelomonas sp. V22, assembly GCF_030014915.1. Classification (GTDB taxonomy): domain Bacteria; phylum Pseudomonadota; class Gammaproteobacteria; order Burkholderiales; family Burkholderiaceae_C; genus JAUASW01. The sequence continues at coordinate 1,972,991 of NZ_JAGIXS010000001.1, read as the reverse complement.
TTTGATTTCCCCGAGCTGGAGGCCCGCCTGCATGCGCTGATGCGCCGGGGCCGGCCGCAGGCCCGCGCCACCTTGACGCTGGGCCCGCTCAGCTTCGACCGCGGGGCCCGGCGTGCCAGCGTGCGCGGCGCGGTGCTGGAGCTGAGCCCGCGCGAATGGTTGCTGCTGGACCTGCTGCTCACCGAGCAGGACCGCGTGGTCAGCAAGCAGCAGATCACGCAGGCCTGGGCCCTGGATGGCGGTGATGCGGGCGGGGGGTCCATCGAGGTCTACATCCACCGCCTGCGCCGCAAGCTGGAGCGCTCGGGCCTGGCCATCCGCACGGTGCGCGGCCTCGGCTACCTGCTCGAGAACGAGGCGGCGGTGGCATGAAGCTGGTGGCGGTGCCCGGCGCGAGATCGCTGCGCCGGCAATTGCTCACCTGGCTGCTGCTGCCCCAGCTGGTGCTGTGGATCGCCGCCGCCTTCTTCACCTACCAGTTGGCCGCCGGCTATGCCAATCGCGCCATTGATGCCGGCCTCTCGCAGGCCACGCGGGCCCTGGCGCGCCAGGTCAAGCCGCAGGACAACGGCCTCCTGATCGACTTTCCGCGCGCCGCGCAGGACATCCTCGAATCCGACCCCAGCGACCGCCTGCTCTACATGGTCAGCACGCCGCCGGGCCAGTTCATCCTCGGCAACAAGCACCTGCCGGGCCTGCCCGCCGGCGCGGCACCGCAAATCGGCGAGCCCTTCTACTACGACGGCGTGCTGCGCGAGCCCCAGCACGGCGAGGTGCGCGTGCGGGTGGCCGCTCTGCAGCTGCGCTATGGCGAGGCCGGCAGCCCGGGGCAGTTGCTGCTGGTGCAGGTAGCGCGCTCCAGCGCCAACCGCGAGGAGCTGGCGCGCCAGATCCTGCTCGACATGGTGCTGCCGCTGTCGGTGCTGATGCTCTTGATGACCCTGATCGTCGGCGCCGGCATCCGCGCTGGCCTGGCGCCCCTGGCCCTCTTGCAGCGCCAGGTCGAGGGCCGTGCCGCGAATGACCTCGCACCCATCCAGCTCAGCGCCGCACCGCCCGAGGTTCGCGCCCTGGCCGGCGCCATCAATGCGCTGCTGGCCGAGGTGCAGCACAGCGTGGCCGTGCAGAAGCGCTTCATCAGCGATGCTGCCCACCAGCTGCGCACGCCGCTGGCCGGGCTCAAGAGCCAGACCGAGCTGGCCCTGCGCGATGCCGATGCCGTGGGCGATCCGGCCCTGGCCCAGCGCCTGCAGCGTGTGCACGAGAGCGCGGTGCGCAGCGCCCATTTGATCAACCAGCTCTTGACGCTGGCCCGCGCCGAGCCCGACTCCGCCTCCCGCCAGGACCGCCAGCTGATCGACCTGCGCCGCCTGGCCACCGAGCTGACGGCCGAGCTGGTGCCGCGCGCCCTGCAGGCCGGCATCGACCTGGGCCTGGACGATGCGGACGAAGGCACGCCGCCCTTGCCGGTGCGCGGCATCCTGCTCTTGCTGCGCGAGGCCTTGAGCAACCTGATCGACAACGCGATCCGCTACGCTGGGCGCGGAGCCACCGTCACCGTGCGGCTGCGAGCCGAGGCGGGCCGGGTCTTGCTCGAGGTGGAGGACAACGGCCCCGGCCTGCCCGAGGCCGAACTGGAGCATGTGTTCGAGCGCTTCGTGCGCGCCACCGATGAGGGCAGCGGCTGCGGCCTCGGCCTCGCCATCGTGCGCGAGATCGTCGAGCGCCATGGAGGCCGGGTCAGCCTGCTGCCGCTCGCGCCGCAGGGCCTGCTGGCCCGCATCAGCCTGCCGAACCAGGGTTAGTCCTTTGCCCGTGGCGTTAATGCTCCGTTAATAATTTGCGGCACAACAAGCCGCCGGAGACAGCCGCATGCAACGCCCCCTCCTCAAGACCCTGGCGGCCAGCCTGGCCCTGGCCGCTGCGACAGCCTTCGCCGGCGAGGTGGAAGTCCTGCACTGGTGGACCAGCGGCGGCGAGGCCAAGGCGGCCCAGGCCCTGAAGGCCACGCTGCAGGCCAAGGGCCACACCTGGAAAGACTTTGCCGTGGCCGGCGGTGGCGGCGATTCGGCGATGACGGTCCTGAAGTCCCGCGTGGTCTCGGGCAATGCACCGGCCGCCGCCCAGATCAAGGGCCCCTCACTGCAGGACTGGGCCAAGGAAGGCGTGCTCGCGTCCATCGATGATGTGGCCAAGGCCGAGCACTGGGACGAGCTGCTGCCCAAGGCCGTCTCCGACCAGATGAAGTACCGCGGCAGCTACATCGCTGTGCCGGTCAACGTGCACCGCGTCAACTGGCTCTGGGCCAACCCGGAGGTTTTCAAGCGCGCCAAGCTCCAGCCGCCGACCAGCTGGGATGAGTTCTTCGTCGCCGCCGAGGCGCTCAAGAAGGCCGGCATCCTGCCGCTGGCCCATGGTGGCCAGAACTGGCAAGACCTGACCCTGTTCGAGACCGTGGCCATCGGCTTAGGCGGCCCCGAGTTCTACGCCAAGACCTTGGTGCAGCTGGACCCGGCAACGCTCGCGAGCCCGACGATGGAGAAGGTGCTCGCCACCTACAAGCGCATCAAGCCCTACACCGACAAGAACGCCCCCGGCCGCGACTGGAACCTGGCCACCGCGATGGTGATCAAGGGCGAGGCGGCGATGCAGATCATGGGCGACTGGGCCAAGGGCGAGTTCATCGCGGCGGGCAAGCAGCCGGGCAAGGACTTCCTCTGCCTGCCTTCGCCCGGATCGGCCAAGAGCTTCAGCTACAACATCGACTCGTTCGCCATGTTCAAGCTGAAGAACGAAGCCAATGTGAAGGCCCAGAAGGACCTGGCGGCCGCCATCATGTCGCCCGCCTTCCAGGAGACTTTCAACCTGGCCAAGGGCTCGATCCCGGTGCGCGCCGGCATGAAGCTCGACAAGTTCGACGACTGCGCCAAGGCCTCGGCGAATGACTTTGCCGCTGCGGCTAAGGGCGGCACGCTGATCCCCTCGCTGGCCCATGGCATGGCCGTGCCGGCCGCCGCCGAAGGCGCGATCAAGGACGTGATCAGCAATTTCTGGAACAGCGACAAGATGACGGCCGCTGATGCGATGAAGCGCCTCGCTTCGGCCGCCAAGACACGCTGACCACGCGCATGAAACAGAGCTGGCTGCCACGCCTGGTCGTCGCGCCGTCCTTCCTCGTCTCGCTGCTGTTCATCTATGGCCTGATGGCCTGGAACGGCTGGCTGAGCCTGTCGGCCTCGCGCCTCTTGCCCAACTACGAGTGGGTGGGCCTGGCCAACTACGAGGCCTTGTTCGAGATGGAGCGTTGGTGGCTGGCCCTGCGCAACCTCGCGGTCTTCGGCTCGCTCTTCATTGGCGGCGCCATGGCGCTCGGCCTCCTGATGGCCGTGCTGCTGGACCAGAAGGTCCGGGCCGAAGGTGTGCTGCGCACCATCTATCTCTTCCCGATGGCGCTGTCCTTCATCGTCACCGGCACGGCCTGGAAATGGATGCTGAACCCGGGCACCGGCCTCGAGCAAATCGTGCGTGACTGGGGCTATCCGGACTTCAGCTTTGATTGGCTGGTCGACCCCGAGATGGCGATCTACTGCGTGGCGCTCGCCGGCGTCTGGCAAAGCGCTGGCTTCGTGATGGCGCTGTTCCTCGCCGGCCTGCGCGGCATCGACGACAGCATCATCAAGGCCGCGCAGATCGACGGCGCCAGCCTGCCGCGCATCTACTGGCGCATCCTCATCCCGAGCCTGCGGCCGGTGTTCTTCTCCACGTTGCTGGTGGTCAGCCATCTGGCGATCAAGAGCTTTGACCTCGTGATGGCGCTGACCGGCGGCGGCCCCGGCTATGCCACCGACCTGCCGGCCACCTTCATGTACACCATGGCCTTCTCGCGCGGCCAGATCGGCCTTGGTGCCGCCAGCGCCATGATGATGCTGGCCACGGTGGCGGCCCTCGTTGTGCCCTATCTCTACTCGGAGCTGAGGGCCCGGCGATGAAGCTGTCCCGCATCGTCCTCTTTGCCGCGCTGGGCTTGCTGGCCCTGTTCTTCCTGACGCCGCTGTACGTGATGCTGGCCACCTCGCTGAAGAGCATGGACGAGCTGCGCGAAGGCAGCCTGCTCGCCCTGCCGCAGGCGCCCGGCTTCGCGGCCTGGGCCAAGGCCTGGAGCAGTGCCTGCACCGGCACCGATTGCGGCGGCCTGCAGCCCTTCTTCCTCAACTCGCTGCTGATGGTGGTGCCAGCCGTGGCGGTCTCGACGGCCCTGGGCGCAATCAATGGCTACGTGCTCAGCAAGTGGCGCTTTCGCGGCAGCGAGTTGCTGTTCGCGCTGATGCTGTTCGGCGTCTTCATGCCCATGCAGGTCGTGCTCCTGCCCATGAGCCAGGTACTGGGCACGCTGGGCCTGGCCAGCTCGGTGGGCGGCCTGGTGCTGGTGCATGTGATCGCCGGCCTGCCCTCGACCACGCTGTTCTTCCGCAACTACTACGCTGGCCTGCCCGACGAGTTGATACGCGCCGCCATGCTCGATGGCGCCGGCTTCTGGCAGATCTTCCGGCGCATCGTGCTGCCGCTGTCCACACCCATCCTCGTGGTGACCCTGATCTGGCAGTTCACCAACATCTGGAACGATTTTCTCTATGGCGTGGTGTTCTCGGGGGCGGACAGCAAGCCCGTCACCGTGGGCCTGAACAACCTGGCCAACACCTCCAGCTCGGTCAAGGAATACAACGTCGACATGGCCGCCGCGCTGATCGCGGCGCTGCCGACGCTGATCGTCTACGTGCTGGCCGGCAAGTACTTCGTGCGCGGCCTGACGGCCGGCGCCGTGAAAGGGTGATGAGCAAGATGGGCGCGCTGGCAATCAAGCAGATCCGCAAGAGCTTCGGGCCGACCGAGATCCTCAAGGGCATCGACATCGAGATCGAGGCCGGCGAGTTCCTCATCCTGGTCGGCCCCTCGGGCTGCGGCAAAAGCACCCTTCTCAACATGATTGCCGGCCTGGAGCAGCCCACCAGCGGCCGCATCGAGATCGGCGAGCGCGATGTGACGGACCTGCCCAGCAAGGATCGCGACATCGCCATGGTGTTCCAGAGCTATGCGCTGTACCCGAACATGAACGTCGCGCAGAACATCGCCTTCGCGCTGGAGATGCGCAAAGTGGCAAAGCCCGAGCGCGAGGCCGCCGTGAAGCGCGTGGCCGCGATGCTGCAGATCGAGCACTTGCTGGACCGCCGGCCTGCCCAGCTCAGCGGCGGCCAGCGCCAGCGCGTGGCCATGGGGCGGGCACTGGCGCGCAACCCCAAGCTCTTCCTGTTCGACGAGCCACTCTCCAACCTCGACGCCAAGCTGCGCGTCGAGATGCGCGCCGAGATCAAGCTCTTGCACCAGCGCACGCGCACGACCACGGTCTACGTCACGCACGATCAGGTCGAGGCCATGACGCTCGGCGACCGCATCGCCGTGATGAAGGACGGCCAGGTCCAGCAGTTCGGCACGCCGCAGCAGATCTACGAACGCCCGGCCAACCGCTTCGTCGCCGAGTTCGTCGGCTCACCGGCGATGAACTTCTTCAGCGCGCCCGATGAGCCCGGCGTGCAGGTTGGCCTGCGGCCCGAGCATCTAGAACTGGTAGCGCCGAGTGAGGGCTTGAATGGCCAGGTCCTGATGCTAGAGCCGACCGGGCCAGAGACCTATCTCAAGCTGGAGACCCCACTGGGTGCCATGACCGCTCGCGTGGCAGGCCGGGCGACGCAGCAGGTGGGTGAGTTGGTGGGCATCCGCTGGGCGGAGGATCGCCCCCACCACTTTGACGCCGTGAGCGGCCAGCGGCTCGGCTGAGCGCCCGCCTCAGGCCGCCAGCGCCTGCGGTGCCGCCTCCGTCCAGGCCGGCAACGTGCCCCGGCCTATGCCCAGGTGCTCGATGCTCAGCTCACGCATCAGCGCGGGGTCGTAGAGGTTGCGGCCATCCAGCAGCAGCGCCCGGGCCATGCGGCTCTTCAGCTGGCTGAAGTCGGGGCTGCGGAACTCGCGCCATTCGGTCACCACCAGCAGGGCCGAGGCACCGGCGGCTGCTTCATACGGATCACTGCACAGCTGCAGGCCGGTGCGGTCCGGCCAGCGCGCGGCCACGGCTGGCATGGCCACCGGGTCGTAGGCCTGGACACGGGCGCCGCGCTGCAGCAGCTCTTCGACGATGGCGAGGCTGGGTGCCTCGCGCAGGTCGTCGGTGCCAGGCTTGAACGCGAGGCCCCAGAGCGCGATGGACAGGCCATCGAGCCGCTCGCCGAAGCGCTCGACCAGGCGCTGCACCAGCAGGCGGCGCTGGCGCTCATTGATGCCTTGCACCGCATCCAGCAGGTCCAGCTGCAGGCCCTGGCTCTCGGCCATGTGACGCAGGGCCTTCACGTCCTTGGGCAGGCAGGAGCCGCCCCAGCCGCAGCCCGCATAGAGGAACTGCGTGCCTATGCGCGGATCGCTGCCTATGCCAAGGCGCACCTGCTCGATGTCGGCGCCGAGGCGCTCGGCCAGCAGAGCCATCTCGTTCATGAAGCTGATGCGCGTGGCCAGCATGGCATTGGCCACGTACTTGCAGAGCTCGGCGCTGCGGCGGTCCATCACCAGCATGCGGTCGCGGTTGCGCAGAAAGGGCGCGTAGATGGCGCGCATCAAGAGCGTGGCCTGCTCGTCGTCGGAGCCGATGACGACGCGGTCCGGCCGCATGAAGTCCTCGATGGCCGCGCCTTCCTTCAGGAACTCGGGGTTGGAGATCACCGCATAGGGCAGCACGGCGCAGCGCTGCTTGAGCTCGGCCGCCACGGCGGCCTGCACCTGCTCGGCCGTGCCCACCGGCACCGTGCTTTTGTCGACGATGACCTTGTAGTCCAGCATGTGGCGGCCGATGCTGCGGGCGGCTTCCAGCACATGCAGGATGTCGGCCGAGCCGTCTTCGCTGGCCGGCGTGCCCACGGCGATGAAGACGATGGTGCCGTGGTTGATGCCGCGCTCGGCATCGGTGGTGAAGAGCAGGCGGCCGGCCGCCTGGTTGCGCTGCACCAGCTCGGCGAGGCCGGGCTCGTAGATCGGCACCTCGCCGCGCTGCAGCAGGGCCACGCGCTCCGCATCCACATCGACGCAGGCCACGCTATTGCCCATGTCCGCCAGGCAGGCGGCGGTGACAAGGCCGACATAGCCGGCACCCAGAACGGAGACTTTCATCGGTTCACCTGCTGAGGGTTGAGCATGGCCGCCAGCATCCGGCCCACGCATGACCCCGCCATGACCGCTTGCCCACAGTTTCGTGACGAGGTCTTTTCTTCAACCCGTCTCGGGCAGCCGCATCAGCGCCTGGCCAGCGCGCACGCGCGTGCCTGTCGTGATGCCATCCAGCAGCGCAAAGCCCTTGGGCGCGAACAGGAGGATGGTCGAGCCATGCTGGAACCAGCCGAGCTCCTGGCCCTTGTCCATCGCGGCGCGGCAGGGCACCTCGTTGGCGCCCCGGTAGCGCAGGTGCAGGAGCACGTCGAGGAAATGCAGGCGGATGCTGGCCACGAGGATGGCCGCCACCGGCACGATGGCGAGCGGGTGGCGTGCCGCGCCGATGCGGGCGCGCAGCACGGCCCGCTCGTTGCGGCAGAACAGGCGCTCCACCCGGGCCAGGGCGATGGGGTTCACATTCCAGGTGTCGCCGGAGAGGTAGCTCACATGCTCGATCTCGCCGGCATAGGGCGCATGGAAGCGGTGGTACATGGCCGAGGTCAGGCGCAGCGTGAGGTAGATGCCATCGCGAAACGGCGTGATGTCCTGGTTGGGGCCGAACAGCTCCTGCAGCTCATACGGAAAGCCCTTGGCCTGGAACACCGTCGTGCCCTGTACCTCGCCACAGGCGCCGACGATGCCGTCGCTGGGGCTCACCAGCAGGGCCGGGTCAGGGTCGGCCGGCCGGGCGCCCGGCAGCAGCTCGCGGGTGAAGCAGTCGTGCAGGCTTGCGAAGCGCTGCTGGCGGGCGTCGCTCAAATCGAGATCGGTGAACAAGCGCCATACGGCGATGGAGCAGCGCGCCAGCAGCGGGCTCTGCAGCTGGCTGAACCAGCCCATCCAGCGCGTCAAGAGGATGCGGGGCACGCGGTTGGTGAGCAGGAAGTTCAGGTCTTCCTGTTGGCCGAGGCGGCGTATGAGATTGCTGATCATCGATTCACGACCTTGTCAAAGGCGCTTGGTAGACATGCGGCCGCAACAACAGCAGCCGCCCCATGGACGAAACCCTTGCCCTCTCGACCCTCGCCCCCGTCGCCATCGGCAGCGCCGCCTTGCTGAGCCTGCCGCGGTTGTGGCGGCGTCTCTGCCTGTCGCGCGCCAAGCACCGCTCGCTGGCCGGCCATTCGCGCATGGCTCAGCGCCTGGCGCGCCTGCTGCCCGGCTATGCCTACGACGAGGCGCGCTTCTTCGCCGCTGACGGGGCGCCGCCGGATTGGCAGCAACGCCGTCGTGCCGCCTTCGAGCGCCTGTGCGCCGAGTACGCGCAGCGCTATGCGCGCGGCGCGGCGATGAGCGACCAGGCCCGCACGGCCCTGCCGGACCTGCGCTTCACCAGCAGCTACCGCGTGCCTTTCCAGTTCAGCCCCTATCTGCGCGAGCGGCTCAAGAGCAGCAGCTTCATGCAGGCCTCCAGCGGTGTGACGATTGAGGACGTGGACGGCAATGTGCTGTACGACCTGAGCGGCAGCTACGGCGTCAACCTGCTGGGCTACGAGGCCTACAAGGACTGCATAGACGAAGGCGCCGCGCGGGTTCACGCGCTGGGCCCGGTGCTGGGCGTGTACCACCCCTGCGTCTTGGAGAACGTCGAGCGGCTGCGCCGCATCTCGGGGCTGGACGATGTGTCCTTCCACATGTCGGGCACCGAGGCTGTGATGCAGGCCGTGCGGCTGGCGCGTTATCACACGCGGCGCTCGCACCTGGTGCGATTCTGCGGCGCGTACCACGGCTGGTGGGAAGACGTGCAGCCCGGCCCCGGCAACCCGCTGCCACCGCGCGAGACCTACACCTTGAAGGACCTGGACCCGCGCAGCCTGCAGGTGCTGCGCCAGCGCGATGACGTGGCCTGCGTGCTGGTCAACCCTTTGCAGGCCCTGCATCCGAACTCGCCGGCGCCGGGCGACTCCTCGCTGGTGGACAGCGGCCGCCGTGCCGGCTTCGACCGCGAGGCCTACACGCGATGGCTGAAGGAGCTGCGCGCGGTCTGCAGCGAGCGAGGCATCGTCCTGATCTTCGACGAGGTCTTCGTCGGCTTCCGCCTGGCACCGGGTGGCGCGCAAGAGTACTTCGGCGTGCGCGCCGACATGGTGACCTATGGCAAGACCCTGGGCGGCGGTCTGCCCGTGGGCGTGGTCTGCGGCCGCGCGGAGCTGATGCAGCGCTTTCGCAGCGAGCGGCCGGCCGACATCTGCTTCGCGCGCGGCACCTTCAACAGCCACCCGTACGTGATGGGCGCGATGCAGGCCTTCCTGGAGCGGCTGGACACGCCGGCCGTGCAGCGGCTCTACGAAGGGCTGGACGAGCGCTGGAACGCGCGCGCCGCCGAGCTCAACCGCCGTCTGGCCGAGGCTCAACTGCCGGTGCGCGTGGCCAATCTCTCGACCATCTGGACCGTGCTCTACACCGAGCCCTCGCGCTACAACTGGATGCTGCAGTTCTACCTGCGCCTGCAGGGCCTGGCGCTCAGCTGGGTGGGCAGCGGCCGCATGATCTTCAGCCTCAACTACGGCGATGCCGAGTTCGAGGCCGTGATGCAGCGCTTCGTGGCCGGCGCCGAGGCCATGCGGGCCGACGGCTGGTGGTGGCAGGACGCCGCGCAGAGCAACCGCAGCATCCGCCGCGGCATCCTGCGCGAGCTGGCGGCGCGGCTGTTCTGAAGCTTCAGTGCTGCCGCGCATGCGGCATCGGATCGAGCAGCTCGCCCTTCAAGAGGTAGAGGGGCGACTTCCAGTACAGGCGCACGTCGTACAGCGGGTCGGTGATGATCTTGAAGGCCCAGGCCAGGCCGACCATCAGGCCGTCGCGCAGCCACAGCTGCAACACGCGGAAGGCGAGGCCGGTCACGCCCAGCGTCAGCCAGGCGATACCCACGTCGTGCAGGTAGTCCTTGAAGTCCGTGGCCGGCTCGATCAGGCCGAACAGCGAGGGCTGCAGCCACAGCAGCACGGGCAGCAGGGCCCAGGCGCTCATCAGCACGATCTTGCGGCGGATGTTGTAGCCGACCTTGACCTCTTCCTTGTAGGCATCGGTGACCTGGTTCACCTCGTCGTAGCCGCGCGGCTCGAAGAAGAAATGGCCGGCCTGGCGCATGCTCATCGAGACGCCCCAGGCCAGCAGCGCAGCGCTGGCCGGGTCGATGAAGAGCAGGGCATAGGACGCGAGGAAGCACAGCGCGCTGACCAGGTGCAGGCTCTGGTTGATGCGGCTCTGGTGGTAGAAGCGGTGGTCGTCCCAGCGCTGGGTGTTCAGGGTTTCGAAGAAAGGATTCACGCTCACCTCGTTGGCAGAACGGTGGATGGGGGAGGAGCACCGGCGGACCCGGTGGCGCGTCGCATGCTGCGCAATTGGCGTGACTCGCCGGTGACCGAGCGATGACGGATTGGCGTCGGCGGGCCTTGGCACAGGCCTGTCACGGTTTTGTTGCGCAAGGCAGTCAGCATGCGGCCCATGCAAGAACCCGATGCCGCCCAACTGATCGTCGATCACCTGCCGGCGCTGCATCGCAGCTTGCGCGTGGCCGTGGTCACCGAAACCTATCCGCCCGAGGTCAACGGCGTGGCGCTGACCATGGCCCGCATCGTCGAGGGCCTGCAGCAGCGCAACCACGACATCCAGCTGGTGCGGCCTCGCCAGATCGGCGACGCGCAAGCGCTGGCCGGCGGCGGCCTTGAGCAGGTGCTGACGCGCGGCATGCCCATACCGCGCTACCCCAACCTGCGCATGGGCATGCCTTCGCGGCGCTTCCTGAAGCAGCTGTGGGCTCACCAGCGGCCCGACCTGGTCCACATCGCCACGGAGGGGCCGCTGGGCTGGTCGGCCCTGCAGGCGGCGCTGCAGCTGCAGCTGCCGGTCAGCTCAGACTTCCGCACCAACTTCCATGCCTACAGCCGCCACTACGGCATAGGCTGGCTGCACAAGCCCATCATGGCCTACCTGCGCAAGTTCCATAACCGCGCGCATTGCACGATGGTGCCGACCGAGGCGCTGCGCGCCGAACTGGACCGGCTGGGCTTTCGCGGCCTGCGTGTGGTGTCGCGCGGCGTGGACCTGGGGCGCTTTGATCCGGCGCAGCGCAGCGAGGCGCTGCGCGCGGGTTGGGGCCTCGGCCCGGATGATCCGTTGCTGGCCTGCGTGGGCCGGCTCGCGCCCGAGAAGAACCTCGACACCTTGCTGGCCGCCTACCAGGCCTTCAAGGCCCGCAGGCCAGCAGCGCGCTTGCTGCTGGTCGGCGATGGCCCCTTGCGCCAGGCCTTGCAGCAGCGCTGCCCGGACGCGATCTTTGCCGGCCAGCAGAGCGGCCAGGCGCTGGCGGCGCATTACGCCTCGGCCGACCTGTTCCTGTTCCCCAGCCTGACCGAGACCTTCGGCAACGTCACCATCGAGGCCATGGCCAGCGGCCTGCCGGTGCTGGCCTTTGGCTATGCCGCAGCGGCCGAGCTGATCAGCGATGGTGAGCAGGGCCGCCTCGCGCCCATGGGCGACAACGCCGCCTTCATCGCCGCCGCTGCCGCGCTGGCCGGCGAGGAGCCGGCGCAATGGCGCCGGGCCGGCCTGATGGCCCGCCAGCGGGCTCTAGGTCAGGACTGGAACCAGGTCGTGCTGCAGTTCGAGTCGGCGCTGAACGAGGTGATACGCCACGCACAGCCGGGCGCCTCGGCCCTGTCGCTCAGCAGCCGCTGAGCGTGGCGGCACGCGCTGCGCGGCGCTGCTCGCGCCAGATCAAGAGGAGGATGCCGCTGGCGATGCCGGCACCGAAGACCGCCATCAGCGGCGCGATGGGGAGGCCGCCCCACAGCAGCAGCGCATAGCCGGCCAGCATGGCCAGCACGCTGGCGTTCTCGTTGAAACCCTGCACGGCGATCGAGCGGCCGGCGCTCAGCAGCACGAAGCCGCGATGCTGCAGGAGCGCATTCAGGGGAACGACCAGCAGGCCGCCCACAGCGCCGGTCAGCACCAGCAGGCCGATGGCGAGCATCAGGTTGGCCGTCAGTGCCAGTACCGGCATCAGAAGGCCCAGCACCACGCCAAACACCAGCATGCGCTTGGCGGCCGTGAGCGGCACCCAGCGGCCGGCAGCGCTGGCACCCAGCACCACGCCCACGGCCACGGCGGCCTGCAGGTAGGCGGCCTGGTTCAGGGGCAGGCGCAGGATGTCTTCGGCCCAGCGCAGCACGGCGAATTGCAGCGTGGCACCGAGGCCCCAGAAGATCGTGGTCACGGCCAGCGAGAGGCCGCCGTCGGCGTCGCGCCAGAGCCTGCGCTGGTCGGCCGAGAAATCGCGCAGCAGCGCTCCGGGGTGGAAGCCGCAAGCCGGGTAGCGGGCGCCGCTGTCGGGCACGCCGAGGTTGAGCCCGCTGGCCATGGCATAGACCAGCAGCAGCAGGGCGAGCGAGGGCAGGTAGCGGTCGGCCTCGGGTGCCATGGCCAGCAATTGCTGGTGCAGGCCGCTTTCCAGCCACCACGAGCTGACCAGCAGGCCGCCGACCATGGCGCCCAGCAGGGCAGCGCAGACCACCGAGACCTCCAGCCAGCCATTGGCCCGCACCAGCTGCTCGGGCCCGACCAGCTCGGTCAGCAAGCCGTACTTGGCCGGTGCATAGCCGGCCGCGCCCAGGCCGACGATGACGAAGGCCGCCACCGGATGCAGGCCCGCCATCAGGGCGATGAGGCCGACGATCTTGGTCGCGTTCATCCAGGCCATCAACCGGCGCTTGGGGACGGCATCTGCCAGCGCGCCCACGAAGGGCGCCAGCAGCACATAGGACAGCGTGAAGCCGAGCTTCAAGAGCGGCGCCCACCACAGCGGCAGGCCGCGCTCGTCTAGCAGGGCGATGGTGACGATCAGCAGCGCGTTGTCGGCCAGGGACGAAAAGAACTGCGTCGCGATCAGCAGATGAAAGCCGCGCGGCAGGGCGGCGCGCCCTTGCTCGGGTAGCAACATGTCCTCAGCATGACGGCCGCGCATGAAACCGCCGTGAAGGCCGCATGACGCGGCCGTGGCAGCGCACTCAGTCGTGCGGCCGGCGGATGCGGCGCCACAGCGTCCAGCCCAGCAGGGCGGTGATGGCGGTGATCAGGAGCACCACCAGCACAAAGCCATGCGCGTGATCTGCCAGCGGGATGCCGCCCACGTTCATGCCCAGCAGGCCGGCGATCAGGTTGATCGGCAGGGCCAGCACGGTGACCATGGTCAGCGTGAACAGGCTGCGGTTGTTTTCTTCGGCCACGCGCGAGGTGGCTTCTTCCTGCAAGAGCTTGATGCGCTCCTGCAGCGCACCTATGTCGCGCAGCACGACGGCGAACTCTTCGCTGGACTGGCGCATGCGCTCGGTGTCGCCCGCGCTGACCCAGGCCGGCGGGTTGCCCAGCATGCGCATCAGCGCGCTGGGCTCGGGTGCCAGCCAGCGCTGCAGCCTCACCATCAGGCGGCGCAGTTGCGCGAGCTCGCTGCCGTGGCGCAGGGCCTGGCCGGCCAGCACGGCGTCCTCGATGTCGTCCACGCGGTCGGTGGCGGTGCGCACGATGCGCAGGAGCTCGTCGGCCTGGTCGCGCAGCAGGTGGTCCAGCAAGGCCACCGGCGAGACCAGGCATTCGCCGCCCTTCACATCGGCGCGCAGCCGGTCAACCGAGCGCAGCGGATGGCGGCGGGCGCTGATCACCAGGCCGTCGCGCACATGGACCCACAGCGTGGCCACGTCGCCGGCGTCGAAGGAGAAATCAAAGGTCACATCGTTGACCACGGCGAACAAGGCATCGCCGTCGCGCTCGATGCGCGAGGAGCGCGAGCCCTCGCTGAGCGCTTCGAAGAAGGCCTCGCTCAGGCCGCCGTGGCGGCGCAGCCAGGCTTCGGCGCGCGCATGGGAGAGATTGAAGTGCAGCCAGAGGAAGCCGCCGCCCGCGCTGCCCGCGCCAAGCTGGCGGAGGGCCTCGTCGGAACCCAGCGGCTGGGCCGGCCCTTCCGCCAGGAAGCGGTAGCCGCAGATCAGGCCATGCTCGTCGGCGCCATAGCTGGACGACAGCAGCGAAGAAGAGGGCTGGGGCTTGTGGGGCTCGTTCATGGCGATGTCTCGGGGCGCGCGGATCGCCATGCTAGCGAGTGCAGATGACGCCGGCTGCTCCGGCCAGCGTCATCGTTTTAAGCTCAGGCGCGCTTGGCTGTGCTCGGTGCGGCCTTCTTGGCCGCAGGCTTGGCAGCGGGCTTCGCAACTGGCTTCACAGCCGGCTTCGCCACGGGCTTTGCGATCTTCTTGCCCAGGGGCTTGGCCGCAGGTTTTGCGGTGGGCTTGACGGCAGCTTTGGCGGCCGGCTTGGCCGATTCAGGTGCGGCTTCCTGCTTGGGGCGGCCGGTCTTCAGGCTGGGCACAGCAGCCAGGGCGGCGAGCAGGGCGGCATCGGAGAGGCCAGCCAGTGCCGCGATGCCGGCGCGCAGGATCTCGCTCTTCTTCACCACGCGAGCCTTGGCGGCGGCGCGCTGCTTGAGTGCGTCAATCTGCGCGTACTCGTCCTTGGGCATGGTGAAGCTGTCGCGCACCAGCTTGATCTTGCTGCCGGCTTCGGTGCTGGAATTCTTGGTCTTTGACATGGTCGTGCTCCCTGTGGGTTGAAACGGTATAAACAGTATAAACAGTTCATGTGACAGGCCGGCAGCGGCGGTGCGGGCAGAATCCGGGTCTTCTACAGACAGCCCGCCCCGCCACCGTGAACCCACTGCCGCCGCCACAAGCCTTTCTGATCGACCTGGACGGCACCCTGGTCGACACGCTCGGCGACTTCCATTTCGTGCTGAACCAGGTGCTGACCGAGCTCGGTCAGCGAACCGTGGACCGCTCCTTCATCGAGCGCACCGTGGGCCAGGGCAGCGAGCATCTGATACGCAGCACGCTGGCCGAGGTGGGTGCCGATGCGGCGCTGTACGTCGAGGCCTGGGCCCGCTACCAGCAGCATTACGAGGCGGCGAACGGCGAGCATTCAGACGTCTTCCCCGGCGTGCTGGCGGGCTTGCAGGCGCTGAGGAGCAAGGGCCTGCCGATGGCCTGCCTGACCAACAAGCCGGCCCGCTTTGCCCGCGAACTCTTGCGGCGCAAAGGGCTGGAGGGCTTCTTCGACCAGGTCTTCGGCGGCGACGATTTCGAGCGCAAGAAGCCCGACCCGCTGCCGCTCATCAAGACCTGTGAGGCGCTGGGTGCACCAACTTCGGGCAGCTGGATGATTGGCGACTCCAGCAATGATGCGAAGGCAGCGCGCGCTGCAGGCTGCCCGGTGGTGCTGGTGCGCTATGGCTACAACCACGGTGAGCCCATCGAGCAGGTCGATGCCGATCGCTTCATCGATTCGCTGGAAGAGCTGGCGGCGCCGGCCTGAATCCCCAAAGTGGGCACCACCGAGCGGTGGTCCGCACCACGGGGATGCACGCGCCGCCTTGCGCACGCGCGAGGTCCGCCGCGCCTGGCGCGGACCCGTGCCGCGGTTATCGTGCGGCGGGGCCGGGCGGCCCCTTCCTATTTCACGACTGACACGATGGCGCAATGATGAGCAAGGTCTGGCACAAGGGACTGCAGTTTTCGGCCGAGGTAGCGCCGTTCGTTTCGAAGATGGGCCTGGTGGACGAGCACCGCGAGAACCTGCTGCGTCTGCAGGGCGTGTGGGACAGCCTGGCCCTGCTGGGCCAGATGAGCGGTGCGGCCGCCGACATGGGCAATACCCGCAGCGCTTTCCAGGCGCTCACCGGCACCCTGCTCGACAGCCTGGCCCGCCGCCTGTTGGACAACAGCGTCAGGCGCCTCGAGGGCAAGGCCCAGGTGGCGATCGACATCCTGGTGCGCAATCTCTTCGAGCGCACGGCCGATGTCGGCTTCCTGGCGGCCGATGGTCCGCTGCGCGAGCATGTGGCGCTGTGTCGCAATACGGTTCCCGGCGAGCAGCAGGCCAGCAGCCGGGCGGCGCTGGAAGCGCGCTTCCGGGCCTATGTGGCCAAGTATTCGGTCTATGACGACATCGTCGTGCTGTCGCCGCAGGGCCAGGTGTTGGCGCGGCTGGACCGTGGCGTGGCAGACCAACCCTGCAGTGATGCCCTGATCGCTGATGCCCTGCGTCCCGACACGCCCTACGTCGAGCGGTATGGCGCCAGCAGCGTGCTCGGCGGCCGCACCGGGCTGATCTATGCCAGCGCCATCGCAGCGGGCGAGGGCGCGGCGGGCGTGCTGTGCCTGTCCTTCCGCCTGGCGGACGAGATGCGCAGCGTGTTCAAGCAACTGCTGCAGCCGGGCGACCGCACCGTGCTGGTGCTGCGCGATGCGCAAGGCCAGGTGCTGATGAGCTCCGACCGCTGGCAACTGCCGCCCGGCGCCGAGCTGCCGGCCGTGGATGCGCGCCATCGCCTGGTGTTTGCCGGCCGCGACTACCTGGCCGTGTCGGTCGAGGCCTCGGGCTATGAGGGCTACCGCGGCCCGGGCTGGTCGGCGCTGGCCTTGCTGCCGGTCGAGCATGCCTTCGATGCGTTGGACGCCGAGGACAAGCAGGACCTGGCCGCCCTGGCGGCGGGCCTCGACACGCGCGAGCTCTTCGATGCCGAGCTGCGCGGCATCCCGCTGGAAGCGGCGCGCATCCAGTTCGACCTGCAGCGCTCGCTGTGGAACGGCAAGCTGCGCAGCCGCAAGCAGGCCGACGGCACCGAGTTCGCCGTGACCCTGCTCAACGAGGTGGAGCGCACCGGCCAGCAGTTGCGCCAGGTCTTCGAGGTGGCGATCGGCAACCTGCAGAACTCGGCCCTGGTGGCGGTGTTCGACGAGGTGCTGTTCCATGCCCGCCTGGCCATCGACATCATGGACCGCAATCTCTACGAGCGCGCCAACGATGTGCGCTGGTGGGCGCTCGATTCCAACCTGCAGCAAGCCTTGCAGAAAGCGGCGCTCGGGGATGCCGCAACCGCGCAGCGCGAGGCCGAGACGGTGCTGCGCCGCATCAACCAGCTCTACACGGTCTATGCCTTGCTGCTGGTGTTCGACACGGCGGGCCGCGTCATCGCCGTTTCGGATCCGGCGCAGGCGCAGGCGCAACTGGGCCGCCAGCTGAACGAAGCCTGGGTGGCCGAGGCCCTGGCTTTGCAGGACCGCGAGCGCCATGTGGTCTCGCGCCATGAAGGCAGCGCGCTTTACGGGGAGAAGTCCACCTACGTCTACGCGACTTCATTGCCGGCGCCAGGCGCGGCGCAGGGCGTGGTCGGCGGCATTGCCATCGTGTTTGACGGTGATGCCCAGCTGGCCGCGATGCTGCGCGACGCCTTGCCGCAGCGCTCGGGTGCTGCCGGCCTGCTGGTCACGCGGTCCGGCCGTATCGTGTCCAGCAGCGATGGTGCGCGCTGGCCCGTGGGCGAGCAGGCGCCGCTCGATGCGGCCTCGCTTGCCAAGCTGAGCCTGCTCACGGCCGGCGAGTCGTTGTCAGTGGAGCTTGAGATCGATGGTGTCGTGCATGCCGTCGGCCTGGCCTTGTCTGCCGGCTATCGGGAGTACCGGCGCGGCGCGCCGGCTTCGGCCGAGGATGTGGTGGCCATGGTGCTACAGCCGCTCGGCCCGCGGCTGGCGTCGAAGGCTGCCGAAGAACTGGGCTTTGTCGTGCCTCAGGGCAGCGCCGTAGGTGCGGACGTCAGCCGGCTCGACATTGCCAGTTTCAGCGTGTCGGGCCGCGCCCTCGGCTTGCCTGCTGCGCAGGTGATGGAAGCCTTGGCGGCACCGCGCCTGACGGCCTTGCCGAATGCGCCGCGCGTGCTGGTCGGCATGATCAATCACCAGGACAAGATGCTGCCGGTGCTGGACATGGGCCTGCTGCTCGGCGGCGCTCCCTGCGGTGCCGATGCACCGGTGCTGGTCTGCAGCACGGCGGCCGGGCAGCGGCTCGGTTTGCGGGTGCAGGCGCTGGGCCAGGTGTTCAGCGTGGCCTCGAACAAGATCCATGCGAGCCCCACCCGGGAAGGCCCGGTGGGCCTGCCGCAGCTGGTGCGTGGCGAAGGCCAGGGCATGCTGACGCTGCTGGATGCGCAGGCCTTGTGGCGGCAGATCAGCGCTGCGCCCACCGCGCTCGATGCCGAGGGCGAGCAGGCGCTGTTGTTGTCGGAGTGAGGGAGGCGGCGCGTCGGATCGGCGCGCCGAGCCTTCAGCGGCGGCGCTTGCGCTCGATGCCCAGCAGTGCGTCCTTCAGCGAATCATCGGCGGGCGACTTGCCCAGCCAGATGCGCATCAGGGCGGTGAAGAACTCGGGCTCCTTGATCGGCTCGCCGGCCAGCTTGCCGTTGATCAGCACCTGGGAGCCGACGCCGGGGATGTAGTCGACCGAGAAGCTTTCGCCCTTGGACAATTCCTTCTTCGCGGCGAAATGCTCGGCGATCTTCAGCACGCCGTTGATCGACTTGACGAACTCCTCGCGCGGCGCATTCGCCTCCATGCCCTTGGTGAAGAGCTTGCCGAGGTCGTTGCCGTCGATGTCGCGCAGGGCCACGATGTGCAGGCGCTTGGCGCCGGTGTTGGCCAGCACGGCCTCCGGCGTGTCGAGCTTCTCGCTCAGGTACAGGCCGGCGGTGTAGACCTTGATGATGACCTTGTAGCGGATGCCGGCGCCGTTCAGCACCAGCTTCTTGCCCGCGACCTCGGCGCTGGTGTCGTACTTGACGCCGGCAACTTCGACGGTCTCGGCCTGGCTGGTCAGCGGCAGGGCCAGGGCGCAGGCGGCCAGCGCCAGCGAGATCAGGGAACGACGATGCATCTTGATGTCCCACTCCGTTGTTGTGGGCCCGCTCGAACGGCAGGCTTGATACAGAGCCGCAAGTATCTGACAAGCCATCCCGCCTTGTCCGCGCCCGAATTCACGTTCGTTCGCTGCATAGATTTAGCCGGTACACTCGGCCGCATGTTCATCACGCGCAAGCACATCAAGGGGTCGAACGACCGGGGAGCCTGGCCCTGGCGTCGCCCGTCCGACTTCGCTTGAAGCCGCTGCTGCTTGCCGTTCTGCCCGTTCCGGGCTCCTGTTCTTGACTGATCCGGCCAGCGCAGCGACCGTTTGACGGACGCGTGCCCGCCTGGTGGCACGCCTGTACCGAAGGTGTGTTGACGTGATCACAGAACTTGAATTCCAAAGCCTGGCTGCGGAAGGCTACAACCGCATCCCCCTGATCAGCGAGGCCTTCGCTGACCTGGAAACCCCGCTCTCCCTCTACCTGAAGCTCTGCGCCGGCGCCGGCCAGGGCAAGCACAGCTTCCTGCTGGAATCGGTGGTGGGCGGCGAGCGCTTCGGCCGCTATTCCTTCATCGGCCTGCCGGCGCGCACCGTGCTCAAGAGCAGCGGATTCCGCACGGAAGTGCTGCAGGACGGCCGCTTGGTTGAGACGAACGAGGGCAATCCGCTTGAGTTCATCGAGGCCTACCAGCAGCGCTTCAAGGTGGCCCTGCGCCCCGGCCTGCCGCGCTTCTGCGGCGGCCTGGCCGGCTACTTCGGCTACGACGCGGTGCGTTACGTCGAGCCCAAGCTCGCGAAGACCGAGAAGAGCGGTGGCCTGAACACGCCCGACGTGATGCTCCTGCAGTGCGAGGAGCTGGCGGTCATCGACAACTTGAGCGGCCGCCTCTACCTGATCGTCTATGCCGACCCTGGCCAGCCCGAAGCCTTCCACAAGGGCAAGAAGCGCCTGACCGAACTGCGCGACAAGCTGGCCTACAGCGTCAGCGCGCCGCGCGTCACGCGCAGCGAGGCGCATGCGGTGGAGCGCGAGTTCTCGCGGGCCGACTACGAGGCCGGCGTGCTCAAGGCCAAGGACTACATCGCCGCCGGCGACTGCATGCAGATCGTCTTCGGCCAGCGCCTTCGCAAGCGCTACACCGGCTCACCCTTGAGCCTGTACCGCGCGCTGCGCTCGCTGAACCCCAGCCCCTACATGTACTTCTACGACATGGGCGACTTCCAGATCGTCGGCGCCTCGCCCGAGATCCTGGTGCGCCAGGAGAAGACACCGGCCGGCACGCAAGTGACGATTCGCCCCTTGGCCGGCACGCGGCCGCGCGGCGGCACGGTGGAGAAGGATGTGGCGCTGGAAGCCGAGCTCAAGGCCGACCCCAAGGAGCGCGCCGAGCACCTGATGTTGATCGACCTGGCCCGCAACGACGTGGGCCGCATCGCCGAGACCGGCTCCGTGAAACTGACCGATGCCTTCGCGGTGGAGCGCTACTCGCATGTGATGCACATCGTGTCCAACGTCGAGGGCACGCTGAAGCAGGGCCTGACGAACATGGACGTGTTCCGTGCCGCCTTCCCGGCCGGCACGCTCAGCGGCGCGCCCAAGATCCGCGCGATGGAAATCATCGACGAGCTGGAACCCGTCAAGCGCGGCATCTACGGTGGCGCCTGCGGTTACCTGAGCTTTGCCGGTGACATGGATCTGGCCATTGCCATCCGCACCGGCGTGATCCAGGACCAGACGCTGTACGTGCAGGCAGCTGCGGGCATCGTGGCGGATTCGGTGCCTGAGCTCGAATGGAAAGAAACAGAGGCGAAGGCGAGAGCTCTCTTGCGTGCTGCCGAACTCGTGGAAGAGGGGTTCTGACATGCTGCTGATGATCGATAAGCAGCATTGACGTTCTCGACTGTTCAGTGGACTTCAGTTCCAGACGTTTTGTGTATGAAAATCAACATGTTAAGTTGATTTGAACGCCGTGGAACAATCTGGCATTCGTGTTTTTTGCGGGTAAAGTTGAGGGTAACAGCCACAGCTAGAGCTACCGGATGCCACTCAGCGACACTCAGATTCGGAATGCGAAGCCGCGTGAGCGTGCGTACCGCATGACTGATGGCGGCGGACTTCAGCTTGAAGTGCGCCCGACCGGCGGCAAGTTCTGGCGCTTTCGCTACCGGCTCGATGGTCGCGAAAACATGTTCGCTGCAGGTCTTTACGTCCAGGCGCCAAACGGCGAATCGGCGTCGGCGGCTGCAGCGCGCATTGCAAGCGGCCAACTGACCCTGGCGGAAGCAAGGCGGCAGCTGTTGGACTGGCGTGCCGCAGTGAAGCTCGGAAAGCATCCAGCAGCGCAACGCGACGAACGTCGAGAGGAAGCGAGCCAGCAGCAAGCAGAGATCCTGCGATCTCGTGCCAATACGTTCAAGGCTGTAGCGGCTGCTTGGATCAACGAAAACAAGAAGCGGTGGACCGCTAGCTACGCCAGCCAGATCGAGCGAGCCTTCGAGCACCATCTCTACCCGCCCCTCGGCAGTAAGCCCATCGGGGAGGTGTCTTCTCGGGACTTGACTCAGGCGCTGATCAGCATGAAGCGGTTGAGACCCAGCAAAGTCGAAGGTGGCGCTGCACAACCTAACTCATTCAAGGCGCTACCGGTGCTGCTCAAGCAATGGGCATCGGCCGTCTTTCGGCATGCCATTGCGGAAGAGCTGATTGAGCAAGATCCGACCTATGCACTGAAGGGGCGGGTCAAGCGTGTGAAGGCAACGAATCATGCCCACCTGGACAGCAAACAGATTCCCGCGCTGCTCGCCGCTTTGGAGGGCTATGGCGGCAACCCGAAGACGATCCATGCAATGCGGTTGCTGCTTCTTACCTTCACGCGCCCAGGCGAGCTCAGGCGTGCGTCGTGGCATGAGTTCGACCTTGTTACGGCGACCTGGGCGATCCCGAAGGAGCGCATGAAGATGCGTCGGCCGCACTTGGTTCCGTTGTCCACTCAAGCCGCAGCAGAGCTTCGACTGCTCGCAAAGTTGACAGGCCCAACCGGACTTCTTTTTCCCAACGAGCGCGACCCGAATCGGCCAATGAGCGCAACGACCCTCAACCGATGCCTCGAACGTCTTGGGTTCAATGGAGCAGACTCGATTGATTTTTCGTCCCATGGTTTCCGGTCCACCGCGTCGACGATGCTGAATGAGTCTGGGAAATTCCGCGAGGACGCCATCGAACGCCAACTGGCGCACGTGCCCAAGAACGAGGTGCGTGGCGTTTACAACAAGGCGAAATACTGGGAAGAGCGCGTTGAGATGATGCAGGCATGGTCGGACATGATCGACGCGTTCAACGCCCATGCGATTGGTAAAAACGGAGGCGCACAAGC
The DNA here is from genome assembly GCF_030014915.1 of Pelomonas sp. V22. Lineage (GTDB taxonomy): Bacteria > Pseudomonadota > Gammaproteobacteria > Burkholderiales > Burkholderiaceae_C > JAUASW01. The sequence goes on along the minus strand of NZ_JAGIXS010000001.1, from coordinate 1,950,642 downwards.
ATGAAAAAGCTCAAGGTCTTGAAACCAAGCAAGCCCGTTGCCAGGATAGGTGAAGCGGCGCTTCGGCAATGGATCGTTGACTTTCATGCGGCTGACTGCATCCCGCTTCGCGTTGGTGTCTGCTTGGCCGTTGGTCTCAATCCGAGCCATCCTTCAAACGCCCGCGGGATTGCAAAGGATGGGACGCTTGGTCGAACGCTACGAGTGGCAAGCCTCCGCTATTGCAGCGCCAGTGCGCCCGGACGAGTCGCGGATGCTGACGCGACTATGGCTGGTTCGGATGACATCGTCGTTCGGCCACGTGAGCTTTTCTCCTGGCTTAGAACCTATTTGCTAAAGGTCCCTGGCCCGATTGGGGATTGGCTCGACGACGAGGAATCGGCCATCCGAGCATGTCACGAGTTTGCGCGGACCGAGTACGACGACGAGGGCATTCCGTTCTTGGACGAGCCGCTGCCGCTATCGGTGCGCTCATCCAAGAGTGATGAGGGCAAGCAAGCCCATCGAAAGCTGCAAACTGCACTGAAGGTCCTTGGGGTTCTCGTCCTGGCTGAGCATTCCGAAAAATTGAAGAAAGAGAAACCTGACTGGACCTTCTTGCCCAAGAACCGACAAGGGAAAGAGAAGCCTATCCCTGGCAAAGATCCTGAGAAGATTTGCAGCGGTGAGACTATGAAGTCGTACATCGTTCGGTCGCTTGTCGTCGCTCTGTCGGATGAGCCGCGCGTTCGCCGCGACTTCCCTGGACTTGCCGAATTGCTGGATGCAGATGGCAAGGTCATTAAGGGCGTGTAACTGAGTCCACGCACCAAATGGATGAGGGAAAGTGCTTTCCCGAGGGGGACGCATTGTTTCCCCGATTCACCAGCATCACAGTCACCTCTATGCCTCGCCATCCCGGCGACGCGGAAACCATAGAGAGTGCGCCATGGCTGAATTCGTCCGCCTTCTTCGTCGGGCAGTGGTCCGCGACCGAACTGCCCTAAGCAACACCCAACTGCACGTAATGATCAAGTCGGGCCTGTTTCCGGCCCCGAGCTATCTGACCGACACGAACCGAATCCCGGTTTGGGACGAGCGGGTCGTCAACGACTGGATCAAGGCACGCCTGTCTAGCGGCATTGCCGCGAAGAGCAAAGTCGCCTGACCACTGCTGCAGCCAAGCTCGCGACCTGGTCTCGGCACCGTTCGGGCTCCTACGTACCGCGTTCAGGGCTGACCAATTGGCAGTCTCTCTGACGCTCTAACCCCCACCCATCCCATACCCATCACCGCCCCGGTGAGCCCCTGGCGTGCGCCCGCCGAAAGGAACGTCCAAATGCACAAACCCGATCCTCCCGCCTTTGATGCCGGAACCGTACTGGTCACGTCCCAAGCTTTCGGCTTGCTGCATCGTGCCGACATCGCGCCTGCCGATTTGCTCGCCGAGCACCAGCAATTGATTCCAGCCAAGGCGGCACCCACCGACCTCGCAGTTCGCCTCAGTGCCATCCACCTGCGCCAGCGAGTCACGACGCGATTTCCCGTGCTGACCTTGAGGCCACAGGCCCAGGTCACCGAGGTCTGTGTTGTCACTGAACCCGGCCATCACCTGACGCTAATCCTGCTGGCGAGCGAAATCCGCTGACCCCGCCCCTTACTTCCCTCATCAAGATCATGCCCAAACCACAACACCGCAAGGTACACGCGGCACAGACCTTTACCCCACAGCCGGTAGTGGCGACCGAAGCGGCTTCCTCACTGCCCCTGAAACTCATCGGCCTATTGGAGAAGCCGGGCCAGCCGTCCGCTGTGGCACTGGCATTGCCTAACGCCGATCCATGCAACACGATTTCGGTACCGCTGTCTTTGTGCGTGTCTTCCAGGCACGCAGCGTTGGACGAGTTCTTCATGCGGCCCGGCTTCATGTCGGCGCTCAAAGGCATCTCCGCCAAGACCTTGGCCGCCGCGCTTCGGACCTTCGCCGAGAACACACCCGTCCATGCTCTCGACACCGAGGGCATCCAGTCGTTCGATCACAACGGCCTGTCCTGCAAAGTCTGGGTCAAGGCTGGCAACGTCTTTTGGTTGACCAAGAAGCCCGACGGCGCCGAGGTCGTGGTGGTCGGCAAGGTCGCCCGGTCCGTGCGCAAGGCCGTCTCAGCCAAGAAGTTCCGCAAGACTTTCGGTGAAGTCTTGAAGCAGTGCCCGAGGCTGCTGATCGTCTTGCTCTTCGCGCTGGCCGCCATGCTGCTGGACGAGTTCGGCATCGCTTCGGTTGCTCTGGCACTGGTCGGCATGTCCACGAGCGGCAAGACACTGACCCAGCGAGCCACGTCGATGCTGGTCTATGGCGAGGATCGTTTGGAGCACTTCGATGGCACGCCGCAGGGGATCATCGAGGCCATTCGCGCGGCTGGTGCCAACGCCCTGTTTTTCGAGGACGTGCATGGCGCCAACGCTGGCGAGGCCCTGGTCGCCGCCGTGATGGCGACCGGCAACGGGGCGGGTGGACGTAAGCGAAGCGGCTACAGCCGCCACGTGGCTGCCGACGCGCCGATTCGCGGCACTCTCATCTTGTCGGCTGAGGCGGGACTGGCTGACACCATGCGTGCCGCCAGTCAGGTCATGCTCACAGGGCAATTCGCCCGTGCAATCGAGCTGCACCTGGGCAAGTACGGCATGTTCGACGCCCTGTGTGGTCATAGCAGCTCGGCCGACCTGGCGGAATACGTCAAGGTGCAGTCCAAAGAGTGCGCAGGAGTTGTGGGAGATACCTTCGTCGAGGCCATCGCGACGAACTGGGAGAGCGTCAACAAGATGTGGCTTTCACGCCGGGACGAAGTTCGAGACGGAATCCTGCACGCGGCCGACATCGGCGCGCCGACCGGCGTGACGAATCGCCAAGTGGAAACGCTGATTTTCATCGGCTTCGTCGGCGCCATCGCGGCCCAGTACGACGTGCTTCCCGTAAAACGCAGTCACGTATACGAGGCCATGGGGCTGCTGTTGCGAGAACAAGAACGTCGTTTGCAGGGTTCGCGCACGCCAGTCGGTCAGAAGGCTGTCGAGGCCGTGCGCCGCTTCATCCTCACTCACCCAGCGCGCTTCTTGCCCATTGAGCGCGTGAGCGACCCGACGCAGGTAAACGGGTTGGCGGGCTACCTCAAGATCATCAATGGCAGGCCAACATATCTGTTCTTCGCAGAGACGTTCGATGCTGAGTTCGTCAGCAAGTTTGGCCGCGAGGCTGCGACCCACCTGCGTGATGCAGGCCACTTGGTTTGCCAGGGCAAGCGCGGCAATCGCTATCAGGCTCAAGTTCGTTTGTCAGGGCAGGAAAACCACCGCACGCCGATGAACTTCGTGGCGGTTTCGCAGTCGATCCTGGCAGCTGAAGACTGAAGGCGTTTGCCGTTGTCACGGCTGTCACGGTGACAACGGCAACTGCTTCTGTATGCCATCGGCGCTCCTGCCGTCGCAACCGAGAGCGGCACTGGCTGGCGACCTATGAAGTGGTTTCAGTGGTCATTTTGACCATCAACTACCCCACACCACCCTTCCATCGCTGTACTGCCACTAGGCAGTTCCAGCGTCACACCCCATCGAGGGCACCCATGATTGATCTCGTTGATCTCAGCCTCGACTTCGCGCTGGATCAAGCTGCTATGGCGAACATGGGCCTAAAGCAGCCCCTACCGCCGTCTGCGCTTTACAAGCGTGAGGTACGCGCCAGCACTTGGCTCAGCCCCGTCAAGCTCCGAATCGGGCGCAACAGCATTCGCGTGCGCTTCTGCCCTGCCAAGCTCTTTGGGGGCTGGAACGCCGTTGGCTCCGATGACTTGCGGGAATGGGTGAGGACTCTGGCTCCCCTGATCCTCCAAGAGCTTGGGCACCGCGTCACCTCGCGCCAGATGTACCAATTTCGCTTCGGCCGCTATCGCCTGCATGAGGTCCACATTGCCTACTCGTTTGGGCTGCCCGGTGTGGATGCCGAGGAGTTCATCGGCCAGGTCGGCAAGGCGCTCGCTCACCTCCATCTTCTCGAATGGATTCATCCCGGCGTTGGGTTTCGTCTGAATCCCCGCAGCCGCACCGCTGAGTACCTCGTCTACGCGAAGCTTCGCGAATCGCTGGATCAGGGACGCAAGCGCATCGCCGCCCTAGCGGCTGGCTTGCCGGTTGACCAGAGGGTATTGGCACTCGCCGCCTTCGGTCACCAGTTGAACTACGCCGCTGCTGGCCCTCGCCTCGAAATCCGGCTGCGCGACCAGTTCTTCGCCCGCTCGCCCTTCGGTCGTGGAAGTAACTGGGTGGCAGCAACTGCGCGAGAGCTGTACGTTGCAAAACTCCAAGCGCTGGAGTTGCCAGCCGCTGTGCGTGTGGTGCCCGACCTGGGTGTAGCTGAGGGGCGGTTAAAGCCTGCGGTGTTCAGCACGTTCCTTCACTGGGCTGCCGACCGAGACCTAGCGCGGATTGCCAGTACGACGACTCTGGCCCGGCACCGAAAGGACATCCTCGATGCCCTTGGCTTCGACATCCGCTTGCCGGCGGCGGGTGTGCTTGGCTCTGCGCGCGACATTGAGGTAGGGAGCGTGTTGAAGGCCGGGAACCTCTTGGCTGATAAATTCGACCCCGACGACGGGGATGCGTCGACATGGTGTACAACCGGGCTACCGCCCTCAAACCCGACAAGGGAATCTAACGGCTAACCCTATTTATACACGCATAGGGCTGCTGCCAGCAGCGGTGCAGAGTGCTGCTGCTTTGCCCAGACGGGCCGACCGTCCGTCCTGAACAGGTGTCGCATCGTCAGCCACCGGAAACCGACGATTATGCGAACAGACCCCGCAGGCGATGTAGAGACTCGCGTACCAGCTTGCCTTGCGCCTCAATGCTCGCAAGGATTTGGGCTGGCGAGCGGTCATCGCGAACGACTTCGGCATTCGGGTTGACGGCCTTCAGGTCGAAGACGGCCGCGTCAATGGCAACCGCTTGGTTGTCTAGTTCCCGCGCCGCCTTGTCCTTCTCAAGAATCTCTGCCTGGACGGCGTCCAACACCTCTGCGGTGGTCTTGCTCTTCTTGAGTGCGCGAAGGTGCTCCTTCAGCGTCACGATCTCCGCCTTGATGGCAGCAGCGGCTTCGTTGATGGGTTGGATCTCAGCGCGTGCTTTGGCACGCCGGGCCGCGAAATCCACGGTCCATGAATACCGACTCCCGGCATCTTTGGTGCCGCGCAACGCCAACTGCCTAGCGTAACTCGGATAGGGCTTGCCGGCGTTCTCTTCCTTGGTTTGCCACTCGGCAATCAACGAAGCCGGCAGTGCATCGTTCGCCAGCACCTTCCCATCTGGAGCGAAACCGAAATGGGCTAGCGTGAGCGGCGTTTTCTTGCCGACCTTCACCTGGGCGAGGTCGTAGTACCAAATGCGCTCGGTCTTCTTGCCCTTGGTGAAGAACAGCAGATTGGTCTTGACGCCGGCTCCGGCGGTGGAAAACACACCCCCCGGCAAACTAACGATGGCCCATAGATCGCACTCATCCACCAACTTGCGCTTGGTCTCGACGAACGCGCTTTCATTGGTGCGGAACAGTAAGCCCTCGTCCAGGACGACTGCGCAGGTGCCACCAGGCGCCAGCTCTGCCAGCACGTCCTGTATGAACAAGACCTGCGTCGCACTGGTCTCGTAGGCAAAGTTCTTCTGTGCGTCCTTACCCTCCTTGCCGCCGAAGGGCGGATTGGTGAGGATCACATCGAACTGCTTGGGCGCGTTCTCGAAAAGGGCTGCGTAGGTGGCACGGCGCGTCAGCGAATTGCCGTGCCAAAGATTCGGTTGGTCAATGCCATGCAGCACCAGGTTTGCGAGCGCGATAGGGAACACCAGGTTCTCTTTCTCGCGACCGAAGAAAGTGTCGTGCTTGAGGGTGTCGATATCCGTGCTGGGAGGCTGCCCCCCCATCTTCCGAACAATGTGCTCGTAGGCAATCGCCAAGAAGCCGCCGGTACCGCAGCAAGGGTCGTACACCGTCTGCCCAAGCTGCGGGTCTACGGTGTGCACCATGGCGCGGATAACCTCGCGCGGGGTGAAGAACTGCCCGCCATCGGAGTTCTTTTCGCCCATCTTCAGCAGGAGGTCTTCGTACACCTGCGACAAGGTGAAGAAGTGCTGGTCGTCAATATGATCGACGCTGATTTCGTGCACCTTGTCGAGGATGTCCCGCAGGTTGGTTTCGGAGTCCACCCGCACACGCTCGACTGCCGTCATCGTGCGGCCGATGATGCGCTGCTTCGGCGTGGCCCCTGGCATCGGCAGGTTCGTGCGCGGGTCCAAGTCCAGGCTGTGGAGATGCGGCAGAAGTTCCTTGTTGATGAAGTCGAACAACTTGCCGTCGCCAGCGGCGAACAGCTCTTGCCGCTTCCAGCCGAAGGGTTTGCCTTCGGGCGTCACTCGCTGGCCGGGCTTATCGGACCATGGCGCTGCCCAATCTTGCCAACGATATGGCGCACGCAGCGCGGGCATGAAGCTCGCGCCGACGGCTTCGGCCTTCTCTTGGTCGCGCACTTCCTGGGCATCAAGGATGCGCAGGAACAAGATCCAGGTCAGCTCCGGGACGTACTGCAGCGCACTCGCGCAATTCGAGCGGCGCATCACATCACAGATGCTCTTGACGAATGCTGAGAGCGACTGAGTAGAGGCGATGGCCTTGGGGGTTCTATCGGTCTTCTTGGGGCGGGCCATTGTCAGTACTCGAAGGCTTGGGAAAGCAAGTGTTGGGGCAGCTTGGCGAGCTCTTTTTGCTGCGATTCCAGCGATTCACGAAGGCATGTCGCCTCGCCAAGGCGCTGCTTGAGTTCATGGACGATGCGCCGCTGCGCATCGATACCAGGCGCGCAGACATGAAAGGACTCAAGCGTCGGCATGTAGATCGTTTTGTGTGTTGCGCCAGTGGCGAGGTCGCGTAGTTCCTTACGCGCGCAGATCAGCGCGTGCATCAGGTACTCAGGATCGAGTGAGTCGCCACAAACCCAGTTGGCAAAGTCCTGACTCGTCGCCATCGGCTTCGCCATGATGGCAACGAAGCCCACGGATGCAGTGCGCGAGTAGCACACCGTTCCAGCCGGAAGGATTCGCGCGGCCGAGTTGGCGATCCCCGCCAAGTTGGTCCGTAGTTGTGTGCCTTCGATCCACTGACCATCAAAGGCGCGAATTTCGGTCAGAGAGACCCACGACACGTCGCCGCCCCACCAGTCCGGACGCGACCGGCTCGGCGTGTGACCACTTTCCAGTCGCGCCACCTCGTTCAGCTTGAGCCACTCCCAGCCGGGTGGCGGGTCGTCTGGGGTTGGTGGCACGGCAATTGGCACGACGTGCCCAAATGCTTCGCGGTATATGGCGGCAAGCAGTGCGTCGGACTCCCTGCGCTGTAACTGCGCCGCATGTCGCGCTGCCTCGACCTCGGCCATTTGGGCCTTAAGACGAGAAGCTATGTGCAACTGGTCAGGCAGAGACGGGAGGTCGATGGGTACAGAAGCAATTACTCCTTGAGCGATGTTCCGCATGGAGTCGCTGGTGCCCGTCGCGTAGTGCTCAATATGGCGGCGAGCCTTTGGCGCACGCAGGGCGAACAGCAAGTATTCCTTTGAGGCTAGGCCCTCGTCTATCACCAGGCGTAGCGTCTTGTCGGAAAGCAACCGAAATGGGTAGTCGCGGTCAACCAAGACCACTGCGCCGACGAATTCTTTGGTATTCGCCCGAGAGATCAGCAAGTCTCCCTCTCGAACGCGGTGATTCGCGTCCGGGATGTACTCACCGTTCAATGCCTTGGCCTCATCCGGCTGGAAGTCAGACCAGGTGACTGCGCTCACCTTCAGCACGCCGAGTTCATCCGGCCGCGCGAGGATTTCCGCGGTTTGAAAGCTCTTCCCCGCTTGGATGTCGAGCAACACATCACCAAGGGTCGGTTGATCTCTCATATCCCGAACAACCTTCCCTTAGCGTCGCGCACAACGTTGGTGGGCTTTCCGAGTGCTCGCAACGCATCCAGCCCACCAGCCAGTTTGATCTCTGGAACATCCCAAAGCGCAGGGGTTTCGAGCGCATCGGTGCCGCCCAATGAGAACTGATGGCCCAGACCCTTGAGTACGACGGCGGCCTTTGGGTCCATGCTGTCAAACCAGGGGCGATGGCTGCTGATGAATAGATCGCCGCGCTCGCTTCGCCTTAGGGCTCGGGCGTGGTAACCGTGGTGACCGAAGAAGTCATACAGGTCGAAGTCGGTCATCTTGTCCATATCCCGAATCACGTCGGGGCTGAAGTTGTCGCCGAGCAGGTGGTCGATGAGGCTGCGGCGTCTCTGCGCTTCGATCCACAGCGTGCGGAACTCGTCGAGGTTGTGGGCCTCGGCGATCACGCGCTGCATCACTTCGCGCCGGTACTCGTCTACTGGGATCGGTGTGTCGCGCCCATCGCGGCGACTAAGAATGAAATTGCCCTGCGCGTTGACGCCCACGTGCTGGCCGGCCATCTCGCCAACGGCGGGGCCATCGTCATCACCGCCCTGGCCCCCGGTTCCATCGCTTCCGCTTCCGCCTCCACCGCTACCAGGCCTCGGAGACTTGGTGATGAAGTCGGTACCGAACAGGCTCGTCACGTCGGTGTAGTCGTAGAGCCAGAACTTGTACTTCTGCGTCTCTTCATGGATGCGCGTGCCCCTGCCGACCATCTGGTAGAACTTGATCGCAGACTGCAGGTATCGGAAGAACACCACCGCGTTCAGTCGCTCGATGTCCACGCCGGCCTCCAACAGGTCCACCGTGCAGGCGATGAAGGCCCGCTCGCCGGAGCCTCGCATCGGCTCGATCATGTCGGCCCCGTTGTTGGCGCCCCCCATACACTTGAAGGCGTAGTGGTCCTTGGGTGTGTGCCCATGTTCACGGCACCACCGGACGTACAAGTTGTTCATCTGCTGCGCCACGCGATCGGCGTGAATCTCGCGGGTGCAGAAGATGATGACCTTTTGTTCTGGCCCGCCGTTCTCGCAGAGCAGCTTGAAAAGGTCGGCGCACATCTTGGGCGTGCGCATCTCAATGAAGACCTCGTTGTCGAAGTCTTTGCCGGTGTACTCGCTCTTGGTCAGATCCTCTTCAGTCAGCAGCTTGCCGGTCTTGATGTCCTTAGCGCCAGCGGCCAGAATTTCCTTCTTGGTGAAGGTGGCGGAGTCAATGCTGGCTTTGCGCTTGACGATCTCGCAGGCGGCCAGGTAGCCGTCCTCCTGCGCCTGGATGAGGGTGTATTCGTACACGGGTTCGCCAAAGTACTGGCGATTGTTGGCCGTGATCTCCTGATCCTCTTGCGTGGCTTTCTCGGACTCTTCAAGCTTGCGCGGCGTGGCTGTCAGGCCGATGTGAATGGCCTTCGGGTTACGCCGGAGTACTTCTGACCACCGGCCCCAGGCCGAACGATGGCACTCGTCGATGATGATCACGCTGAAGGCGTCCTCGCAGTAGTGCTCGGTCAGGAAGCTGGCGAACCCGTCATCGTCGTCAAGCCCAAGTGTCTGGTATGTGGCGACATGAACCCGGGCATTCGCCGCAGCGTTGCCTCCACGTTCGGCCTTGACGATGCGTGCGTTGTCACCGAATGCGGCCTTCAGCTTTGTGTAGGCCTGCCCGCGCAGCTCGTCGCGGTCGCATAGAAACAGCGCGGGCTTGGGAAGCTGTCCGGCCTGAGACAGCCGCCAGAGCAGGTTGGTGGCAATGATCGTCTTGCCGGCGCCCGTTGCCAGCGTGAGCAGCACGCGAGGCGGCAGTCCAGCTTGCCGATCCAGAAGGATCTTCTCGAACGCCGCACGGATTGCCGCGTCCTGGTAGTACCGGCTCAGCGACCAGGCCGGGCTGTCGGCCTGGAACAGCATTGCCGCATCCGGTTGGGTCAGATCGATGCCCTTGTCTTTCTTGTATCGGGTCACGAGGTCCGGGAAAGCGGGAAAGTCGGCAAAGGGAAACGGCCCGTTGATCAGCTCGCTGAAGCGGTCGTACTCGCCGTACCTGTGCCCGTTGGTCGAGAACACGTACTTGACATCGAACCGCAGGGTGTCGGCATAGCCCCTGGCTTGCTGCATACCCTTCAGAGGGTCTTCGGCTTCCTTCTTTGCCTCCAGCACGGCCACAGGCATTGGCTTGGGGGCGTCATCCACAGGGACGCAGAGCAGGTAGTCGGTGCGGCCAGGCCCCTTGCGCCGGCGTCCCTTCGCGCCGCTGGGCTCCACCGGCGGTGGGGTGAGGATGGTTTCCAGTGTGATGCGCTCGCGGCTGACGTAACCCTTCGTGCGCAGCACGGGGTCAATCAGGTGGTAGCGCGTGTCCGCTTCGTTCATCGACATGGGAACTCCCTCAAGGCTCTTCTGGCCGGTTCCAGCACTCCGCGACCGGACATCAACCGATGAGCCGCCGTGCTGCCATTCGATTTTCGCCGCTCAAAGCCACAGCCGCTGGATGATACCGACGCCCCAGGCGCTCGACCGTGTGTCGCCGTGTCGTCCGCCAGTTAGCGCATCGGCCGCGCTGCCGGACCGTGCGACATCGTTTCCGATAGCTTCTGGTTTCTGACTGATGCCAGCGTGTCTGGTGGCCGGCGCAAGCCGCTCTGGATCAAGTCTGGCAGCGGAATCGACCCGTTTTCCGTGAGCCAAAACAGTCTGCTGCAACCCGATACGTAGTTTTTCGATGGTGCCGGGTGAATTTCCGTGACGGAAACCGAGCATTTCGTAAATATCCGTTAAAATTCAATCACTTACGAAAATACCGGCTGTCGCAAAAGTCGTTGATTTCCGGAAGTTTCGGCCGGACTTGGAAAACCAATTTCCAAGGCTGAGCTAGTTCTAGTGCCGGTTGTTCTGCTGGCGCTGTCCCCCGTCTCTCCTGATTCGTTGTGCGTGCCTCTGAGGCGCGCCGCTGCATGGCCGGCAGCCTTTTCGCCAACCCGTAGTAGGCCGATTCGGGCAGATCAACACCACCAACAAAGAGGTTCCGATGAAAGACTCCGCAAAGGCGGTCACGCCGCCGCATGGGCGATTCAGTCTTGGCTCGCTCGCGGCCACACCCAAAGTTCTGGCACTCCTCGAACGGCTTGGCGTTTCGCCGTTAACCCTCGTCCTCCGTCACGTCACCGGCGACTTTGGCGAGTTGGATGCCGCCGATGTTGCTGCGAACGAAGAAGCCATCGAGCACGGTTTGAGGGTGTTCTCGGCATACGCGGTAAACGACCCGCACGACACGGCCCAAGTGAACCGCGTCTGGATCATCACTGAAGCAGATCGCTCAGTGACTACGGTGCTCACACCTGCGGAGTACTGAACATGGACCGAGCCACATCTCCGCTCGCGGTCGTGCCGCGAACGCCCGACTCTATTCGCAAGCACAAGCCCCATCGCAGCACGACCAAAGCTGCCTACAGCCGAGACCTTCGCCGCTTCGTGGAGACCTATGGATTTGGGATTCCTTGTTCTCCAGAGGACATACTGACCTTTATCAGGCTCGTGATCAAAAAGGTGGCGCCGGCAACCGCGTACCGCCGATGCATGGCGATTCAGTCCGCCCACGTGGAGTGCGGCGCGCCAAGCCCGACGAGCGACCCACGCGTACGCGAGGCGCTGCGTCAGCTCGCCGCGAGACAGATCCCGGCATACCTACTGGATCCAAGACCCGCGTCCAAACGGACGAAGGGGCCCAAGGTCCAGCCGAAGCAAGCGAAGCCGATCTCGCGGGCCATGTTGGAGCGCATATTCGACGCTATGGGCACCGGCCGGCGGTCTATCGACCTGCGCGACAAAGCTCTCATGCTGCTGGGCTTCGCCGGCATGAAGCGGGGGGCCATGCTGGCGCTGAACATCACGGACTGCCGCTTCACTGCAGACGCGATGTTGGTATGTGTCACAGATGTCACTAGTGACAAGTCTTCCGACGGTGAGCCGGCAAGAGTTGGGACCATCGCCATCCCTCGCACTCGCGGACCGCTCTGCGCAGCAACTGCGGTTGAGGTCTGGCTCGACCATCTTGACCGTCGCAACGCCCAAGGCCCCCTGTTTTGTCGATTTGATAGGGGGTGTGATCCCATGCCTGACGTTCGGCTCGATGCAGCTTGGGCCTCGCGCATCGTGAAGCGCCGAATGAAGGAGGCTGGCTATGAGGACGTCGACATGTACTCGACGGAATCACTGCGGCGAGGTGGGGCACAGGAGAAAGTCCGATGACGATCAACCAGGTCTACTTTCCAAATCTTCGATTGGAGGGGGAGCTCCAATACCGGGCAGCAGCAGGCAATCGCGTGCGGTGGAGCCCATTGCACCTACCTCAGAGCCCGCTCGACCGCGCCTGTGGCATTCATTCGCTGCTCATCGCAATCGCATTGATCACCAGGGCGCCAAGGATCTCGTTGGAAAACGTTGCTGAGGCGACAAGAGGTCAGTGGCGCGCGTTTTGGGGATCAGCACGCGGCCAGTACTTCGATGGCTCTTCGCCCCGCGACTTGGAAAGGTGTGCTGAACACGTCGTTGGAGTGACCACCAAACGCCTTAGGATCGACTCGACGGTCATGTTGCATGCGGCCTGCTTGTCGGCCATTGAGCATGGCGCGGTGCCCCTGCTGGATCTCCACGGCCCAAACATCGCGCACTGGGCCGTCGCGCTGGGGGTCGAAAGCAGCTTCGGCGTGCCGAGCGCGATCCTTTGTTTGGACCCATCGGCAACGGCGCCTCGGAATAGCTTTGCCAATGCCCGGTTGGACCTGGGGGCTATGCATCAACCAGCACGCGGCAAGCCTCTAAACAGCTATCGCGACATCGAGGGGCGCACTAAACATGCCCGGGTGCGAAGTGTGCTGATAGTAGAGCCGGCCGAATAGACGTTGCAACTACACGCCCAGGATCTGCACCGAGGTGCGATCCGACCACGGAGAAGTCAGTATGTCCGCGCAATACCCACTCGCCATAAAACAATGTGTTTGGTACCCTTTTGTACAACATCAAAAGGGAGGCATATGCCCAAGCACGCTGTCACCGTCACCACCCCAACGCTCACGCTCGGCAAGGCCGATACAGTCTTCGAGGTCGTTCAAGACGATCAGAAGTTGGGTGAGCTGCGAATCTCAACCGGGGCTGCAGTTTGGTACCGCAACGGTGTCTCCTATGGCAAGAAGTTGTCGTGGAGCAAGCTGGCTGACCTGTTCGCAGAGCACGGTACCGCCAGGGCCGAGACCAAGAAGCGCACAAGCCGCCAGAGCTGATCGGAGGTCCCACCGTGGCCCTCACTCCCGTAGTGTTCTTTGAGCTGGCGACGCCGGCGGTTGCGATTCCGTGCCCAGACCCGTACTTCTTGGCTGTCAGGTTGACGAAGCGATTCGTCGAGAAACTCGTGACCCTGGCGGCAATGTGCCGTGAGCACAAGTTGGCGACCATCGTGTTCAAGGGGCAAGGGCAGCCGGTCGAGTTCATCGACACCGGTCTGCTCAATCCGTCGGCTGAACTGCACGTCGTTGGCAGCTTGCTTCTCATCAGCGTATGGGGCCAGCAGTGGAATGAACGAGGCGAGCCTGGAAAGGCCGATCACATTGCCGACAGTTGGTTCATCGACATCGATAGCCTGGCTCAAATCTACGAGGCAGGGACACCTGTCACGCTGCACCCATGGGACGACTGGGATGACCCGGACATAGACCTGGAACCGTTCGGTGTCAGAGTGTTCGGATCCTTGTGTAGCACCGGCTCGCTCCCTCGGTATCAGCGCCGAGAGTGGTTTGACCCGGAGTGGGTAGCGATGCTGGAAGAGTTGGGCCGCCCGGGCGTCAAGCGCGTCCGGCACCCTCCGCACCAGCGCGGAGGGTGAACCGCAACGCAGCACAACGCTGTTTTCGTGACTGAAAAGTCGCAAGCGCGGTCACCGCTAGTCGGACATGGGTTGCGAATCTAGGCCTCAATCCGTGCCATCGGCGAGGGGCTTTGAGCCGCCTTCGAGGGGAGTTGGCGGCTCTTTAGCTCCGTCGTTTAGCGGCGGCTCTTGCTGGTCGAAGCGGGCTTCAGCTTTCGCGCCGTTGGATAGGGGCGTGCAGCTCGCGGAGCCCGGGTCAGCGTGGGGTCGTATCCGCGCTCTGCTGCCAGCCGAGGGTTGAGCAGCTCATGGGCTGGGATACCAACCACAACTGCAAGACGTTCGACGTTGTCGATGCTGATGTTCCGGGTACCCCGCTCCAGCGTTCCTACGAAAGCACGGTCGAGTCCGGCGTGGTCGGCTAAGGCCTCTTGCGACAGGCCGCAATCGATCCTCGCCATCCGAATGTTCTTGGCGAAGATCAGTCGCAGAGGTTGACCCGTGAGGTCATGTGCGGCCTTTGGCATCGCCAGCATCGTCATAAGACAACGCTTTTAAATCCACGGTGTTTGAAACCCTTTAAAGGAGAGGTAGATGAAACTTGAAACTCGATGGACAGCCGTTCAGCTGTTCACCACTGCGGTGACGCTTCTCGTGCTTGCTGGCTGCAGCAGCAAACCACCTGGATGTGCCGACGAAGAAGTCGTCACCACGATGCGCGGCCTGATCCTCGGGGATGGTGCGGCCGACCCGTCTGCCCAGGCCACCTTAGCCTCCACCAAGCTCGGTCTATCGGAAGTCGTGTCGGAGGGCTACCAGGCAGACGCCAAGAAGCAGATGTGCCGGGCAAAGCTCTCGATCTCACTGCCCAATGGCGACAGCCTCAGCCAGGTCATCGCGTACTCCACGCAACGCACCGTGGACGACAAGAGCAATTTCCTGCTCACCGTCGAAGACGCTCAGTCGATCCAGAGGGCCGTCAAGGCCTCCTTCGCACAGGCAGCAGTGGATCAGCAGTGGGGTGGTAGTTGGAGAGGGGAGTACCGATGCACCGCCAGCGCCCATCCGGCTGATCCCGGCGCCGAGGCCTACGCCGAGCAAGTGGTTGCCGAAGTCAAGAGTGGGCAGATATTGCTCTCGCTCTCTGGGCGCGATGGCATCAAGCTCCTGGCGGGCAAGCTTGACGGTGCGGACGGCAAATTTGCCTTGCACGTGCCCCAGACGCACGCTGGACCAAACGTTGGCAGGTTGCTCGGCAACGCAAGGCCAGGCCTGCTTGTTGGCACGGGCGAAGTGAAGGACGCGATGGCGGGCCTCGATACATTGCCTCTTCGCACCTGCGAGCTTCGACTCCAACGTGGTGACTCAGTTGGTACTTCGCCCGCGACGCCTGCTGGTCCATTTAGCTGGGTCGGAACCTTCGTCGGACAGGGCGACGGTGACGTGATGCTCAAGGTCGGTCAAGCTCGGAGCGATGGCAAGTACCCGGTGACGCTGTCCACCTCGACGGCGAAGACGGGCGGCGCCTGTGGCGGGTCGATTGAGGGAACCGGTGCCCTGTCAGGCGAGGATCTTCGCTTCACCGCCTCTGCCAATGGCATGAGCTGTGCAGCCGTGGTGAAGCGCGCCGGCGATCAGGTTGAGGTGCAAGAAGGTGAGGGCTGCAACATGTTCCACGGCGCTGCCTGTGGCTTCAGCGCAAGCCTGCGCCGTGCCAACTGAGGAAAGCCCTGCATGTCACGCAATGCAACGCCGCTACTCGCTGCTCCAGCCTTTCCAGACCTTGATGGGGGTGCAGAAGCATTCATGGTTCAGACATGTCTGGCGCACCCGGTTCCTGGTGAACCTAGCGCTCCCGAGGAAGAACGCAGTATCTGCGTAGCCGTCCTGATCACTCCAGACGAGCATGCGCGTCGTAGCCTTCGGACGGAAGCTGCGCGCTATGTCGGAGGGCGGACGCAGGTGGCGTCGCTGTGCGGGGCTGATTGGGGGCGGAAACTGCTCATGTTGCTGCACGAGGCCGAGTCTGCGTTCATTGACGTGGTCGTCGGGATTCCGTCGACATGTTCCGGCGCGCAGTCGGAAGTCATGGCGACGCTTCAGCAGCTAAGGGGCTTTGGGCATCACCAAGTCTGTACCGTCTTCGTCGTCTCTACAGACCCAGCGCATTGGCGAGGGACGGGGGAGTGCGTCGTCATGCCACATGATGGGGACGCAATTGCTGGCGCGATTGCCCTCCACGCGGGGCTCGCTCAGTTGTCTGCTCCCCAAATGATCGAGTGCGTGACCACCGAAGATGTTGATACGGTATTTAGGTCGGGGGAACGGCTCGCGTCAATGTATCTGACGGATGCTCTGGGTCTGCCCCACGCAGTCGAAGTCCTTGAGTGTTCCCTGAACGGAAAAACCAATAGACGTGTCGCTGCCCTGTTTTTCGACGATCTCAGCCTGCGCGGCTACAGCGCAGCGGCGCGAACCCTGCGGGCAGCCGGCTTCAGTGAACCTGTCGTAGTCGCACCGCATGGATTGACGGTGGCGCCCATTCTCTCGCCAAGTCCGCGTTGTGTTCTCGTTGTCGGCGGCGGCGATGATTCACCGACAAGCAATGAAAGAGGGGAGAGGGTATGAGGAAACTGCACTGTGCGGTGGCGGCTGCGTGCCGCTTGGCGAGTGCGGCGCTGCTGCGGATGATCGGTGCGACTTCGCTGACCCTCGCCACGCTGCTCTTCGGCCAGTCGGCCGCTGGCGCGCAGACGCTATCAGCCTCGACGCAAGGGCGTATCGAGTTCGACAGCTTCACGCCAGCGACGATGTTTGATCTTGCGCGAGAGCGCAGAGAACGCTGGGAGCGAGTGCGGGTGTGGGGTGAGCTGACGCTGCCGAGACGGCCAGCAGGGCGGGTGCCGGCGATGATCCTCATGCATGGCAGCGCGGGGGTTACGCCGGCTCAGCGCCAATGGGTGGATGCTTTCAAGGACCTCGGCATCGCGACATTCGAGGTCAACACCTTCGCGCCCCGTGGCATCACTGACACCGTGGCAGACCAAGGGAGCCTCAATGAGTCGGCCCATGTCATGGATGCCTTCAAAGCTCTTGAGGTACTAGCAGGTCATCCAGGGATCGACGGCCAGCGAATCGGGATCATCGGATTCTCGCGAGGTGGCTCCGCAGCCTTCAGAACTGCCATCGAACCCCTGCGCAAGGCGGTCATCAAATCGGACCTTGCCTTCTCGTTGCATGTCCCGGTGTACGCGGGCTGCAACCAGGTCTACTGGTCTCCCAAGCTCACGGGCGCCCCATTGCTGAATCTAGTTGGTGAGGCCGACGACTACACGACCGCAGCCCCTTGCCTCAAGTTGGCCAGCCGATACGAAGCTGCTGGTAGTCGGGTCCGCAGTGTGGCGTACCCCGATGCCCACCATGCTTGGGACGCGATCATTCCGGTGACCTGGCTTCCAAACGCGTCGAGCGCCAGTTCGTGCGGAGTTGTCCGATGGGACATCGAAGAATGGCGCATCACTGCAGAAGCGACAGGCAAGGAGCTCAATGGCTCCGAGCTAGGTAAATTCTTTTCGGATTGCTCAAAGCGTGGTGTCCATGTCGGGCGGAATAGCATGGCGTTCCGGGCGTCTATGGATGACGTCAGTCGGTTCCTCAAAGTTGAATTCGGTCTCTAGAGGGACGGGCACCGTCGCCAGCGATGGAAAGTAGACAAGGGGATGAAATGTCATTGGGCAAGATTGCCGACGTATCCAAGCTTCAGGCGGCTCGCGCCGCCAACATCGACCTGTGGTCTCCAGTGGTGTTCGCTGCGTTGCAGCGTCTGAAGTCGGGGCCGGCAACGGAAGACCTTGAAGCTCTGCTCTTGGATCGTCAGTTCAATGTCATAGCCCACCAAGCCATTTGGGCGGTCACTGAGATCAGCGCTGACGTGCGATGGAAGTACTGTGCCCAACGATACTTTTCTGCAGACACGTTGGCGCGCTGGAAAAAGCTGGAGTCGTCCGGCATTCCCAAGATGAGTCAGTTCGTTCCGGGATTGCGACACGAGCACGTCGTTGAGCGCGCAGAGCTGAAGTCGATGCTGGAGTCGGCAACGAGTCCTGAAGGCGTGGCCGCCATTCTGGAGAAGGCGGAATCCTGCGTCGTAACGGCCGAGGAGGATCGGCGGCTCAACAAGTCTCATCAGGGCTGGGATCGATATCGTCTTGCCAAGACTGCTCCCGTGCGAGTTTGGGATCGGCTAAAGCTTTGCTGGCGCTGAATCGCTTCCCCCACACAGTTCAATCCCCTTGTTTTGGTGGTTAGACTATTCAGCATGAACGTGTGCAACTCGCGCTGCCGTTAGCTTGAACGCATGAAGGGACGCCTGCGCTTTCTGCTTGACACCAACGTCGTAATTCCTCTGCAAGACCCGCAGCAGGTTTTGGCCGACAGCCTCGCAAACTTTGTGCGACTGGCTGGTGCCGGTGGACATCAGTTGCTATGCCACCCAGCGAACGTCAGGGACTTTCAGCGCGATCCCGATGTGGACCGCCGAAAGCGAAATTTGCATCGGCTTCGCCAGTTCGAGCAGTTGGAAGACTCTGGATCTTGTCCTTGGAATGGTGTCGCAACGAGTGCCAATGACGCCTGCGACAACGAATTGCTGTACGCGCTTCAATGTGATGCAGTACATGCCCTCGTAACGGAAGATCGGCGCCTCTATCGCAAAGCGCAGTCTCGCGGTCTTACAGCGCGGGTCTACACCATCCAAACGGCGGAAGACTGGCTACGAAGGCTACATGAACCGCGTCTGGTCGCGCTACCGAACATTCAGGACGTGCCGCTGTACACGTTGACGCCTGAACTCTCTTCACCATTCTTTGACAGTCTTCGGGCAGGGTATCCCGCGTCATCGGGAAAGCCAGGCTTTGATGACTGGTTTCGAGCGAAGGCTCGCGAGAAGCGGCGCGCCTGGGTGTATCGGGGTGATGATGGGGCACTTGCCGCCCTGTGCATCTACCAGGCCCAGTCGAATGAGGTTATCAACGATGCGGGGGACGTGTTGAGCGGAGCTGCTCTCAAGCTCTGCACGTTCAAGGTCGGGGAATTGGTACGAGGTCGAAAGATTGGTGAGCTGTTCTTGAAGGCAGCCTTTCGATACGCCACAGACAATCAGTGTTTGAACATTTTTATTACTGCGAAGGCCGACTCGCAAGATTTTCTGGTCCAACTGCTGCAGGATTTTGGATTTGAGGGGCGTGGGGCCTATGGAAGTGACATGGTCTTGGTCAAATGCCATCCCGCTGCCGCCCCTTCAATTGGTTCGGAGGCTCCCGTCGAGTTCTTGATTCGATACTTCCCGCACTTTCGTGCCGACGTAGCGGTGAAGAAGTGGGTAGTCCCTATATTGCCCGGCTACCATGAGATCCTTTTCCCTGACTACCCAAAGTCTCAGACTCAGCTTTTTGGACCCGACGGGCATGTTGGGAATGCCATCAAGCTTGCGTATTTGTGCCACGCCAGGACCAAGTCCATTCGGCCCGGTGATGTTGTCTTGTTCTATCGGTCTGCCGACGAGAAGGCGGTGACGTCGGTTGGTGTGGTTGAGCGTTTCGAGATCCTGCAAGACGCGGCGAGCATCGCTGGACTGGTGCGCAGACGAACGGTGTACAGCATCAAAGAAATTGAACGCTTAACGAGTCAGCCAACAAAAGTGATTCTCTTTAGGCTCATTGGGCACGTTCCCCGACCGGTGACCTATGACCAATTGCTTTCAGCTGGCGTCGTGACTGGGCCGATTCAATCAATAACTCAACTCTCCGATGACTCGTTCTCCAGCATCTGTAGCCGATCAGGCCTCCCGCCCAGCACTCCTGTCAATCAAGCCTAAGTACGCCGACCTGATCCTGTCAGGCAAGAAGCGTGTGGAGTTCCGGCGAACATGGGCTAGAAGCCATGTCAATCTGTTGATCCTTTACGCCAGCACACCCGCTCGAAAAATCGTGGGCGCTGTTGAAGTCTTGCACGTGGAAGCTGGCTCCAGCAAACGACTTTGGGATTTGTGCCAACAGCACGGAGGGGGGCTGACTCGCGTTGAGTTGGAGGACTATTTCCGTGGCAAGCCTCAAGGTGTGGCAATTCTGCTCGGGCGCACCTTCGTGCCCGACCGGCCAGTCGAGCCCGGGTCGGTCATCAAGAACTTTGTCGCTCCTCAGTCATACCGGTACTTAGCTGGCCCAGAGTACTTGGCTGCACTCAAGGCCCTTCATCCTTTAGGAGCGTAACGATGACCGTGTTCCTGGCCGGCGTGCACGGAGTCGGCAAGACGTATCTTGCCAAGCAGGCATGCGAATCTTTGGGAGTACGGCACGCAACGGCAAGCCAGTTGATCCGTGAGGAGCGAGGGAGCGCCTCATGGACGGCAGAAAAGTTGGTCCAAGAGATCGACGCAAACCAAGTGGCGCTTGTCACCGCCGTGAATCGCATCCGGGAATTGGGACACCAGCTGCTTCTCGATGGCCACTTCGTCTTGAGGACTCAACCATCAGTTCATGAATCAATTGGCGCCGAAGTCTTTGGTCAGTTGGGCATCAAGGCAGTGATCGTCCTCACTGCGCCGGACGAGTTGGTGCTGTCTCGCCTACGAGAACGATCGGACCAGACTTGGACCGCCGAAGAAGTTGGCGAGTTGGCAAAAATTGAGTCAGCGCAAGCCGCAGCGATTGCGAAGAAGTTGATGCTGCCTTGTGTGAGCTTGCATTGCCCGTCTGTCGAGAAACTGTCACAGGCTATATGCATAGCATTTGCTCGCGCTGCTGCGTAGATTTGAGTGCACCAACTGTGCCAAAGTCTGGCGTCTTGAGGGGTCTCTACTTGTGCCCCACACGTCGGAGACCGAGCAATCTGGCGGAAAGGTAACAGTGTCTGCTGAATTCGGGTTGACAGACTTTTGCCCCGGGGGGGGCACTGAAAGGGTATGAGTTGTTGACCTGTGGTGAGGAGGCTTTCGACCCTGGGTGTGTGGGCAAGAATGTCATGGAGTATCGCCAGAAGATGACGAAGGCCCGGGGCCGTCCGACGGCATGAGCCTAGGCAAGAACAGATTGCTTGCTGATGCCGCTCTCGGGCGACGTGGGGTTGTCCACCTGTTTGTTGCCTGGACTCCCGAGCAAACTTCGCGATAGCAAAAAGGGAGGGATGTAGTGACCAGCGAAGTGCTAATGCTGAACAAGGAAGCTGTCGTAATCGCGGCAGACAGTGCCGTGACCACCGGCAGGGCGCCCCATCCGCGGTACTCGAAGGCAGCTAACAAGATTTTTGATGTCAGCGCGTATGGCAACGTCGCCTTGACCATCTACGGCTCAGCTGACATTGACAGGGTGCCCTGGGAGTTGGTTGCGAAGTTGTTTCGTGTCCAAGATGCAGCATCGCCCCAGCGACCGAAATTGGCTGACTATCAGGGTGCATTGCTTAGCTACTTGCAGTGCAACGCCTCAGTCTTTCCACAGCCACTCCGGGATGATTTGCTGACGAAGCGCCTGTTCGCTGCGGCCGTCTATGTGCTAGGCGAGATTGAGAGATTTCATCCCATCTTTATCGATCAGGGCGCTACTGAGGTTGACCGCCGGGCGGCCTGGACAGCAGGCGCTACCAAAGTTGACGCCGAGTTATCTCAAGAGTCCCTGGCGTCGCCTTTAACTGCTGGAGACTACTTGGCCGCGCAGACTGCATCCAATGCGATGCAGGCAGACCTTGCAGATGAACTGGCCGCTGATGAGCGGTGGAAGTACTCCGACGCAGCACTGCTTAGGCAGTTAGCCTGTGAAGCTTTGGTCAAAAGACCTGCAGACTTCTTGCCTTCAACGGGAGTGGTGTTGGCGGGATACGGGGCTGAAGAGATATTCCCCAGCTTCTCGCATATTCGGTTGTATGGGCATATTGCAGGGACGCTCTTCTGGAAGTCAGAGAATAGTTACGCGATCACCCATGACAACGCTGCTTGGATTCAGCCGTTTGCGCAGTCCTCGATGATCGAGCGATTCACAGATGGATTCGACACAACGCTAACTGCCATCAATCATGGGTGCAGTTCCCGGCTGATCGACAACATTTTCGATGACATCAAGGCTGCAGGTACGGCACTCCCGGGTGCACTTGAACAGTCCGTGAGGGCGAAGCGCCACGCTGAGTTCTTAAAGGACTTCAAGCAGCGGAACTGGGATGAGAACTTCTACCCGCTGCGGCGGGTATTGAACAGTCTCAGCGTGTCTGAGATGGGACATCTGGCAGAATCTTTGCTGGTCTTGGAAGCGTTGCGGGAGCGGGTGACATCCCCGTCGGAGTCTGTCGGTGGCCCGATTGACGTTGCAGTGGTAACGAAAGCCGAAGGTCTTGTCTGGCTCAAGAGGAAGCACTTCTTCGAGCCTGATCTAAATCTGCGGTATGTGAACCGAATGAAGGCTTAGTGGGGCATACACATGGAAGCTAGACACCTCTTGGGCGAATACCGTCAGTCGCTGAATCCGCGGCCGACGCCTGAGCCGGAATCGTTGCTGCAGCGATTTCAAGGCCAGCGTGAATGCGTGAGGGAGCAGAGTGCATTCCTGATGCGCCAGGAGGCCAAGGCGACGGCTGCGGCTCTGCGGGATTCGCTGGAGGATCGGCTGCTGCCTTGCAACTCGAACAGGGTTGCTGGCTTCTGACGTAATCTTCTGCCAAGGCTCGCCTGCTGGCGAGTTCTGTAGGCTGCAGGCAAGGCCCATTGGGGCAAGGATTTCCTGTGGCGCCCCCTGGTTGGCGCCGCAGTCTGGCGCCGGAAGGCGTGAGGCGATCAGTTCGCATCCAGCGATCCCATTCTGACGCCTCCAAGGTGGGTCGGTTGTCTGAGATCGCCACCTCCCATCGATTTGGCCAGATGCTGTCGATCCTGGTCGCCAGTTGAGGCTGCAAATGCTCCAGCACGCAGGAAAGGTGAGCGTAGGGGCCGACGCGATGACGTGTGCCGAGTGCAGAAAGCCCATCATCGCCGCGGCCCGCTTGCCGATACATGCGGTGTCGGCGAAGAGTCAGTCCTGCAGCCCCACCGTTGGCAGTTGGGGCAGGTCAGAGGTGCTCTATCGCCGCGGACGACGACGCTGGCTTGGTGCGCCATACCTGCGCCAAGATCCGGGCGCCCAGACAGGCAAAGGCTACGCTTTTGAATGGCGAAGCATGTCGAGAATTGGGTCGACTACGAACTGTAGATAATGTCGGAACGTATCAACCTCTTGCAGCTTCGTTTTGTCATCTATTGACCGACCAATTGGCATTGAGTTCGGCGACCGGCGGTTGCTGGCGGAGCTGTGGCTCGGACGAGGCGCGGTGACCCGTGTTGGTGAGCAAGTCGTCAGCAGCATTGATCGATTCGGATGTTCTTGGCGATGGCGGAAGCCATCGACGCGCTGAGAACCTAAACCCGTTGCGCGCCACCTAAGACCTTCACGCTCTCGGAAACATCCGGGGAGGGCGGGTGCAGCGTCAAGTATTGCGGGTAACGATGCGGGTATCAATCGAAGTTTTCGCGATTTGATGCCTAAAAATCTGAATCAAATCAATGAGTTAGTGATTTTATGCTGCTGATGATCGACAACTACGACAGCTTCACATTCAACTTGGTGCAGTACTTCGGCGAGCTCGGTGCCGACGTGAAGGTGGTGCGCAACGACCAGATCACGGTCGCGGAAATAGGCGCCCTGAAGCCCGACCACCTGGTGTTCTCGCCCGGCCCCTGCTCGCCGGCCGAAGCCGGTGTCTGCGTGGCGGCCATCCAGGCCTTCATGGGCAAGCTGCCCATCCTCGGTGTGTGCCTGGGCCATCAAAGCATTGGTGCGGCGCTGGGCGGCAAGATCGTGCGTGCCCAGACGCAGATGCACGGCAAGGCCAGCACGATCACGACCGATCAGAAGGGTGTGTTCAAAGGCCTGCCCCGCGACTTCAGCGTGATCCGCTACCACTCGCTGGTGATCGAGGAGGCCACGCTGCCAGCGGTGTTGGACGTCAGCGCACGCAGCGAGGACGGCGAGATCATGGGCGTGCGCCACCGCGAACTGGCCGGCACGGCCACGCCGCTGGAGGGTGTGCAGTTCCATCCGGAGTCCATCCTGTCCGAGCACGGCCATGCGATGCTGAAGAACTTCCTCCACCTGGCGCTGTAAATCATGACGACCGCAGTTGATCTCCGCAGCGACACCGTCACCCAGCCGACCGCCGCCATGCGCGCCGCCATGCAGGCCGCGCCGCTCGGCGACGACGTGTTCGGCGACGACCCCAGCGTCAATGCCCTGCAGGCGGCAACGGCTGAGCGCCTTGGCTTCGATGCCGCGCTCTTCATGCCCACCGGCACCCAGAGCAATCTCTGCGCGCTGCTGAGCCATTGCCAGCGCGGTGATGAATACCTGGTCGGCCAGTACGCCCACACCTACCGCTGGGAAGGTGGCGGTGCGGCCGTCCTGGGTTCGATCCAGCCGCAGCCGATTGCCCATGCGCCCGATGGCTCGCTGCCCTTGAGCGAGATCGAGGCGCAGATCAAGCCCGACGACGCCCACTTTGCGCGCACCAAGCTGCTGACGCTGGAGAACACCATAGGCGGCAAGGTGCTGCCCATGAGCTATCTCGCGGAAGCCTCGGCGCTGGCGCAGCGCAAGGGCCTGGCCCGCCATCTGGACGGGGCGCGGCTGTTCAACGCGGCGGTGGCGGCGGGCGGCGATCCGTATCAAGCGGCGCGCGAGATCTGCAGCCATTTCGACAGCGTCTCGGTCTGCTTCTCCAAGGGCCTCGGCGCGCCCGTTGGCTCGGTGCTGTGCGGCAGCCGTGAGCTGATCAAGCAGGCCCACCGCTGGCGCAAGATGTGTGGCGGCGGCATGCGCCAGGCCGGCCTGCTGGCGGCGGCAGCGCATCACGCGCTGGACCACCATGTGGCACGCCTGGCTGAAGATCATGCGCTGGCTCGCCGCCTGGCCGAAGGCCTGCAGGGCCTGCCGGGCGTGAGCGTCGAAACGCCGCAGACGAACATCGTGTTTGTTGACGTGGCCGGTGACAAGGCCGCCGGCGTCGTCCCCTTCCTGAAATCGCGCGGCGTGCTGGCCACCGGCCTGTACCGCTTGCGCTTCGTGACCCACCTCGATGTCGACGCCGCTGGCGTTGACCACGCCATCGCCGCGATGCGCGAGTACTTTGCTTCCTGAGGATTTGCGATGCCCATTTCAGACAACGAAGCCCTGACCCGCGTCATCGAGCACCGCGAGATCTTCCACGACGAGATGCTGTCGCTGATGCGCCGCATCATGGCCGGCGAGATGTCGCCGGTGATCGCCTCGGCCCTCTTGATCGGCCTGCGCGTCAAGAAGGAAACCATCGGCGAGATCACGGCCGCCGCGCAGGTGATGCGCGAGCTCTCCAACAAGGTGCCGGTGCCGCCGGGCAAGCACCTGGTGGACGTGGTCGGCACCGGTGGCGATGGCGCCCACACCTTCAACATCTCGACCTGCTCGATGTTCGTGGCCGCTGCGGCCGGCGCCCAGGTGGCCAAGCATGGCAACCGCAGCGTCTCCAGCAAGACCGGCAGCGCCGATGTGCTGGAGGCGCTCGGCGCCAACATCATGCTCAAGCCCGAGCAGGTGGCGCAGAGCATCGAACAGACCGGCATCGGCTTCATGTTCGCGCCCAACCACCACCCGGCGATGAAGAACATCGCCCCGGTGCGCAAGGAACTGGGCGTGCGCACCATCTTCAACATCCTCGGACCGCTGACCAACCCGGCCGGCGCACCCAACATCCTGATGGGCGTGTTCCACCCCGACCTCGTGGGCATCCAGGTGCGCGTGATGCAGCGCCTCGGCGCCGAGCATGCGGTGGTGGTCTATGGCAAGGACGGCATGGACGAGATCTCGCTGGGCGCGGCGACGCTGGTGGGTGAGCTGAAGGACGGCGAGGTGCGCGAGTACGAGATCCATCCGGAAGACTTCGGACTCCACATGGTCAGCAACCGCAGCCTCAAGGTGGCCGGCCCGGAAGAGTCGCGCGTGATGCTGCTCGGTGCACTGGCCAATGAGGCTGGCGCGGCCCGCGACATCGTCCTGCTGAACGCTGGCGCGACGCTGTACGCGGCCAATGTGGTCGATTCGATTGCCTCCGGCATTGCCAAGGCCAGAGAGGCGATTGCCAGCGGCGCGGCGCGCGCCAAGCTGGACCAGTTCGTCGCAGCCACGCAGGCACTGGGGAAGGCCTGAGCACCATGTCCGACATCCTGAACAAGATCAACGCGGTCAAGCATGAGGAAGTGGCGGCCGCCAAGCGGCGCCGCTCGCTCGCCAGCGTCCGTGAAGAAGCCGAGGGCCGGCGCGACCTGCGCGGCTTCGAGAAGGCGCTGCGCGCCAAGGTCGCCGCCGGCAAGAGTGCTGTGATCGCCGAGATCAAGAAGGCCAGCCCCAGCAAGGGCGTGATCCGCGAAGACTTCCGTCCGGCCGAGATTGCCGAGAGCTATGCGGCCCATGGCGCGGCCTGCCTCAGCGTGCTGACCGACGAGCCTTTCTTCCAGGGCTCGGTCGCCTACCTGCAGGCGGCCCGCGCGGCCTGCGAGCTGCCGGTGCTGCGCAAGGACTTCATGGTCGACGAGTACCAGGTCTTCGAAGCGCGGGCGATGGGCGCGGACTGCATCCTCTTGATCGCCGCGAGTCTTGAAGATGCGCTGATGGCCGACCTCGAGGCCTGCGCCTCGAGCCTCGGGCTCGACGTCCTGGTCGAGGTACACGATGGCCGTGAACTGGACCGCGCACTGAAATTGAAGACACCGCTGGTCGGCATCAACAACCGCAATCTGCGCACTTTCGAGGTCACGCTGGACACGACGCTGGGCCTCTTGAAGAACGTGCCTTCGGATCGCCTGCTGGTGACCGAATCCGGCATCCTCGGCCCGGCCGATGTGCAGACCATGCGCGCGGCCCAGGTCAATGCCTTCCTGGTCGGCGAGGCTTTCATGCGCGCACCAGTGCCGGGCAAGGCGCTGGCCGAGTTGTTCTTCTCGTGAAGCTGCTGCCGCTCGATTGGCGGGTCGATGCCGGCTGGCAACCGCTGCTGGACGCCTGGCGCGCCAGCCCGGCCGGCCAGGGCCTGCTGGCCCATCTGTCCCAACGTGAGACAGCGGGCGCGACGATCTATCCGCCCGATCCGTTCCGCGCGCTGCGCCTGACGCCGCTGGCGCGCACCCGCGTCGTCATCCTCGGCCAGGACCCGTATCACGGCCCCGGCCAGGCCGAGGGCCTCGCCTTCTCGGTGCCGGCCGGCCACAAGGTTCCGCCCAGCCTGCGCAACATCTTCAAGGAGCTGCAGCGCGACCTGGGCCAGCAGCCCCCGATGAGTCCGCACCTCGGCGCCTGGGCCGAGCGCGGCGTGCTGCTGCTCAACACCTGTCTTACGGTGGAAGACGGCGCGCCGGCCAGCCATGCCAAGCAAGGCTGGGAGTCGCTGACCGACGCCTTGATCCAGGCGGCGGCGCGCGAGGCCTCACCCAAGGTCTTCATGCTCTGGGGGGCTCACGCCCAGGCCAAGGCGCCGCTGATCCAGGCGGCTGGGCCGCAGCACCTGCTGCTGCAGGCCAACCATCCGTCGCCTTTGTCGGCCACGCGCCCACCCCAGCCTTTCATCGGCTGCGGGCATTTCTCGCGGGCGGCCGACTGGCTCGCCAGCCAGGGTCTACCCCTCGACTGGGCGCTGGGCGACTAAAGCGTGCGCCTAGGGCTGCCACCAATCGGCGGCTTGGTTCTAAACTGGTATGGTGATCTGATTCCCGGACGGCCTTGAGCCCGCTTTTGTCACTCTGACCAGCGGCTTTTCTCAGGATCAAAACCAGTGGAATACCAATTGACGCTCGAAAGCGTTTGGTATTAGACTGGTATCACCATGACGTCCGCCACCCACTCTGAATCCAGCGCAGCGTCCCAAGCTGTGACCGCCGTGCGCTACCTTGTTGGAGTCGATGGCGGTGGCACGGGCACGCGGCTGCGGCTGGCCAGCCTCGATGGCGAGCTGCTCGGGCAGGGCGAGGCCGGTCCCTCGGCCCTGGGCCAGGGCGTGGCCCAGGCCTGGACCCACATCCAGCAGGCGCTGCAAGCGGCTTGCCAGCAAGCGGGCATTGCCCAGCTCGATCTCTCCGAATGCGCCATCGGCCTCGGTCTTTCCGGCGCCGGCGTGGCGGCCGACGCGGCCGAGCTTCGGGCCACGCAGCCCGGCTACGCACTGCTGACGCTCTGCAACGACGGTTACACCACCGTGCTCGGCGCCCATGGCGGCCAGCCGGGTGCGGTGATCGCTTCTGGCACGGGCTCGGTGGGCGAGGTCATCCGCCGCGACTTGAGCGAAGACTGCATAGGCGGCTGGGGCTGGGTGATTGGTGACGAAGGCAGTGGTGCCTGGCTCGGCCAAAAGGCGATGCGCCACGCCCATCAGGCGCTCGATGGTCGCGCCGAGGCCGGCTCGCTGGCCCGCGCCGTGTGGGCCCAGTGCGGCCATGACCGCGAAACCCTGCTGGCCTGGTGTGCCGCCGCTGGCCAGCATGGCTATGCCAGCCTGGCGCCGCTGGTCTTTGACCATGCCGAGAGTGATCAGGCCGCGCAGGCTTTTGTCCAGGAAGCCGTGGCCGAGCTCGAGAAGATGGCCACCGCGCTCGACCCCGCCGGTGATCTTCCGATGGCCTTGTGCGGCAGCGTCGCGCTGCGCCTCGCGCCGCTGTTCTCCCCCGCCTTGCGCCAGCGCTGCGTGCCGCCCCAGGGCGACTCCGCCGCCGGCGCCTTGCTGATGATTCGTCGCAGTCTTTCCGAAATGGGTCATCCATGAGCAACAACAAGCTGCCCTTCCAGTTCAAGCCGGATCCGCAGGCGGCTTCGCCGCTGTACATGCAGCTGGCCCACAAGCTCGCGCAGGCGATCCGCGAAGGCCAGTACCACGCCGACGAGGCCCTGCCTTCGGAGCGCGTGCTGTCCGAATCGCTGGACCTCTCGCGCGTGACCGCCCGCAAGGCCATCGACCGCCTGGTGGAGCAGGGCCTGATCGTGCGCAAGCGCGGCTCGGGCAACTACATCGCACCGAAGCTGGAGCAGCCGCTGTCGCGCCTGACCAGCTTCTCGGAAGAGCTGCACCAGCGCGGCTTCAAGCCCAGCTCGCGCTGGCTGACGCGGGGCTTCTCGCTGGCCGCGCCGGACGAGCAGCTCTCGCTCGGCCTTACCACTGGCGAGCGCGTGGCGCGCCTGGAGCGCCTGCGCCTCGCCGACGAGGTCGTCATGGCCTACGAGGTCAGCGTGCTGCCGGCCTCGGTGCTGCCGGATCCGCAGCGCGTCGACGCCTCGCTCTACACCTACCTGTCCAAGAACGGCGGCGCGCCGGTGCGGGCCTTGCAGCACATCCGCGCCATCAATGCCGACCCCAAGCTGGCGGGCCTCTTGCAGGTGCCGGTGGGCCAAGCCGTGCTCTTCATCACCCGCGTGGGCTACCTCGATGGCGGCCAGGCCGTGGAGCTGACGCACAGCTACTGCCGCAGCGACTACTACGACTTCGTGGCGGAAATGAGGCGCGAGGGATGAGCGTGCTGAAAGCGATAGACGGCCACATCCTGACGCCGCAAGGCTTTGTGCGCGGCAGCCTGGAGCAGCAGGAGGGCCGCATCAGCCGCATCACGGGCCAAGGCGTGAGCGAGGCCGAGGTGCGCGCGAGCAGCCTGCCCCTCGTGCTGCCCGGCTTCATCGACATCCACGTCCATGGCGGCGGCGGCCGCGACACCATGGAGGCCGGCGACGCCGCCCGCCAGATCGCGCGCCAGCATGTGCGCCACGGCACGACCTCGATGCTGGCCACGACGATGACCGCGCCGCTGGAAGACATCCGCGCCGCGCTCACCGCCCTCGGCCCGCTGTGCCGCGAGCGCGACCCGCAGGGCGCGCGCGTGCTGGGCGTGCACCTGGAAGGCCCCTACATCAACCCCGGCAAGCTGGGCGCCCAGCCCGACTTCGCCAAGGACGCGAGCCTCGCCGAAGTGCGGGCGCTGGATGCGCTCGCGCCTATCAAGCTGATCACGCTGGCGCCCGAAGTGCCCGGCATGCTCGAGCTGATCCCGAAGCTGATCGCCGGCGGCTTCCGCGTGCAGATCGGCCACACGGCCGGCACTTATGAAGACGGCGTGGCGGCGCTGCAGCAGGGCGCGCGCGGCTTCACGCATTTGTTCAACGCGATGAGCGGCCTGCACCACCGGGAGCCCGGCATGGTGGGTGCGGCCCTGGCCCATGCGCGCTATGCCGAGATCATTCCGGACCTGCTGCATGTGCATCCCGGTGCGATCCGCGTGGCCATGCGCGCCATCCCCTGCATGTTCTGCGTCACCGACTCGACGGCCGCCGCCGGCATGCCCGATGGTGAATACAAGCTCGGCCGCCACACGGTCACCAAGTGCATGGGCGGCGTGCGTCTGCCCGACGGCACCTTGGCCGGCAGCACGCTGACGATGGACCAGGCGCTGCGCAACCTGGTGTTCCAGCTGGGGCTGGAGATTGAAGACGCCTCGCGCCGCGTGTCGGCCAACGCGGCGGAATACATGGGCTTGAGCGACCGGGGCCAGCTGGCCGTGGGCGCCTGGGCGGATCTGGTGGTGATGGACCGTGAATTGCAGCTGCAGCGCGTGGTCGTTGAAGGAGAAGAGATTGACTACGCGAATGCTTGAAGAGTGCCTCAGCGCACCCGCCGCCGTGGCGCGCCAATTGGCCGCCGACCAGAACGCCTACGCCGCCCTCGGCGAGTCGCTGCGCAACGTGCCTCCAGGCTCGCTGCTGACCGTGGCACGCGGCAGCTCCGATCATGCAGCCCACTACATGGCTTACCTGATGATGGCGCGTCTCGGCCGCCTCGTCACTTCGCTGCCGATGTCGCTCGTGACGCTGTACCAGAGCAAGATCGAATGCCAGGGACTGGTGTCCTTCGCCTTCTCGCAGTCGGGCCAGAGCCCCGACCTGGTGGCGCCGCAGAAGTTCTTCCGTGCCGGCGGTGCCCGCACGGTCGCGTTCGTCAATGCCGCTGGCTCGCCGCTGGCCGAGGCTTCCGAGCATGTGTTCGGCCTGCACGCCGGCCCGGAGCAGAGCGTGGCCGCCACCAAGAGCTACATCGCCCAGCTGGTGGCCGGTGCCCGCGTGGTCGCCGCCTGGCAGGGTGATGAAGACCTTGCTGCTGCCATCCAGCAACTGCCCTCGGCGCTGGAAGAAGCCGCGCGCCAGGACTGGAGCGTGGCCGTCGAGGCGCTGAAGGATGCCGACCGCCTGTTCGTGATCGGCCGTGGCACCAGCCTCGCGATTGCGCAGGAAGCGGCGCTGAAGTTCAAGGAAACCTGCAGCATCCAGGCAGAGGCCTTCTCGGGCGCCGAAGTCAAGCATGGCCCGATGGCCCTGGTCGAAGAGGGCTACCCGCTGCTGGTGTTCGCACCGCGCGGCCCGGCCCAGGCCGGCCTCCTGGCTCTCGCTGAAGAGATGCGCGGCCGTGGTGCCCGCGTGCTGCTGGCCGCGCCGGCCGGCACACCGGGTGCCGAGCTGCCGCTGGCCTGCACCGGCAATGAGGATCTGGACCCGATCGCCGCTGTGCAGAGCTTCTATCCGATGGTCGAGGCCCTGGCGCGTGCGCGCGGCCTCAACCCCGACCAGCCGCGCCATCTGGCCAAGGTCACCAAGACGCATTGAGAGAGAAGAGGCGCGGCGATGACGACTGCAGTGCAACCTGGACAGCTGGTGATGGTCGACATTCCGGGCAAAAGCCTGGACGCAGACACCGCTGCCTTTCTTCGTGATCGCAAGGTTCGCGCGATCTGCCTGTTCCGCAAGAACCTGGGCACGGAAGACGAGATCCGCCAGCTGACCGCCGACCTGCGCGCGGTGATGGGCGACAAGGCCCTGATCGGCATCGACCAGGAAGGCGGCTCGGTGATTCGCGCCACCAGCCTGCCGCAGGCGCCGGCCGCCATGGCGCTGGGCGCCATCGGCGACGAAGCCCTGGCCGAAGCCACCGGCGCCGCCGTGGCGCGTGGCCTGCGCCACCTCGGCATCAACTGGAACTTCGCGCCGGTGCTGGACATCAACAACAACCCGGCCAATCCGGTGATCGGCGAGCGCAGCTTCGGTGAAGACGCCGAAACCGTGACGCGCCTCGCCCGGGCCTGGATGCGCGGCTCGCTGAAGGAAGGCGTGGCCTGCTGCGTCAAGCATTTCCCCGGCCATGGCGACACCCATGTGGACTCGCACCATGCGCTGCCCACCGTCGACAAGTCGCTCGCCGCGCTGGAGGCGCTGGAGCTCAAGCCTTTCCGCGCGCTGGCTTCCGGTGCCGAGGCTGCACCGGCCGTGATGACGGCCCACATCGTCTATCCGCAGCTCGATGGCGAGCATCCGGCCACGCTGTCCAAGACCATCCTGACCGGCATCCTGCGCGAGAGCATGGGCTTCGACGGCGTGGTGATCACCGACGCGCTGATGATGAAGGCGGTGTTCGAGCGCTACGGCTATGCCCGCGCCTCGGTGCTCGCGCTGCAGGCCGGTGCCGACATGCCGCTGGCCCAAGGTTCGCTGGCCGAGCAGGCCGAGGCGATTGACGCGATTGGCGTGGCCCTGGCTGCGGGTGATCTGACAGCCGAGCGCCTGGCGCAATCGGCCGCACGCCTGGACCGCCTGGCCACGCAGTACCCCTTGAGCCCGCGCGACTACCCGGCCGCCGAGCGCGCCGCCGACGATCAGCTGATGCGCGACATCTGGGCCCGTGGCCTGACCGCCTTGCGTGGCGCTTCGGCACCGGACAGGGCCGCTCCGCTGCGCGTGATCTGCCAGGCCAGCGTGGCCAGCGATGGCGTGTCCGAGGCCGGTGCCTCGGTGGCCCAGGTGGCGGCGCTGTTCGACGGCTGGTTCAGCGACGTGGAGTTCCTTCACCTGCCCAATCTGCGCGCGATCTCTGCAGCCGATATTCCGCTGGATGGCCGCATCAATGTGCTGGTCTCCAACCAGCGCGGCCGCTACCAGGCCAGTGCCGGTTCGGCCCGGCCGGACCTGCACATCGCCCTGTGGAACCCGTTCCAGGTGCTGGACATTGCCGCGCCGGCGGTGGTCAGTTGGGGCTATGCCGATGGCGCGCTGGACGCGCTGCGGCAATGGCTGCGGGGCGAGCTCAGCGCCACGGCCGCGCCGCCGGTGACGCTGAACTAGGCGCTCCGAACCGCGCTCCGAACAGAACACCAGCAAAGAGAGAGACGAGGAACCATGACCCAGCAGCAACGCTCGCCCATCACCTGGGTCCCCAGCCTGTACTTCGTGCAAGGCCTGCAGTTCTTCGTGGTGAACCGGATCGCCGCCTTCATGCTCAAGAACATGGGCGTGGAGAACGAGCTGATCACCTGGTGGGTCAGCCTGATCGGCTGGGCCTGGGTGATCAAGCCGGTCTGGAGCCCCTTCCTCGAGATGATGCCCAGCAAGAAGCGCATCGTCGTGGCCATGCAGTTCACCAGTGCCGCCGGCCTCGGGCTGCTGGCGGTGGCGATGCAGTTGCCGGTTTGGTTCTCGGCGGTCATTGCCGTGCTCTTCCTGCTGGCCTATGCCTCGGCCACGCACGACGTGGCCTGCGACGGCCTCTACATGGCGGCGCTGGACAACACCCAGCAGGCGGCCTACGCCGGCTGGCAGGGCGCGTTCTTCAACTCCTCGAAGTTCCTGGTGCTGGGCGGCCTGCTGGTGCTGGCGGGCTACCTGGAAAAGACGATCGGCATCACCAAGGCCTGGTCGGTGGTGTTCGTGATGCTGGCCGTCTTGCTGGTGATCCTGGCCAGCTACAACGCCTATGCCCTGCCGGGCACCACGACGCAGCGCGGAGCCGCTGTCTCGGCCGCCGAGACCTGGCGCACCTTGTGCGAGGTGGTGCTGGACTTCGTGAAGAAGCCGGGCGTCTGGATCGCGCTGCTGTTCATCCTGCTGTTCCGGCTCGGGGAAGGCCAGACGCAGGCCATAGGCCCGCTTTTCCTCATCGAGAGTCGCGCCAAGGGTGGACTCGGACTGACGACGGAGCAGGTGGGCGGCGTCTATGGCACCGTCGGTACGCTGGCTTTCCTGGTCGGCAGCATTCTTGGCGGCTACTTCACCGCCTGGCTGGGCCTGCGCCGCGCGATGCCGGCGCTGATACTGGCGATGGCCGTGCCCAGCATTGCCTTCTACTACCTGAGCGCCGTCTTGCCCGACGACCTGCTGCGCATCAGCGTGGCCGTGGCCATCGAGAACTTCGCCTGGGGCTTTGGCTTCGTCGGCGTGATCCTGTTCATCATGCAGGTGGTGGCGCCCGGCCGCTTCCAGACCGCCCATTACGCGCTCGGCTCCGGCGTCATGGCACTCGGCCAGATGGTGCCCACCGGCATGAGCGGCGCCATCCAGACGCACCTGGGCTACCAGCAGTTCTTCCTCTGGACCATCGCCTGCGGCGTGCCCGCCTTCCTGCTGATGTTCTTCGTGCGCGTGCCCGGCCGCGAGGCTGCGCAAGCCCCGGCACAGAACGAAGAAGCGGCGGCCGGCGCATGAAGGCCGCGCTGCTGGCGCTGCTGGTTTCGACGGGCGCGCTGGCAGCGCCGCCCGAGCTGTTCTTTGACGACTTCAGCCAGCCCGACCTGGTAGCCCTGCAGGCCAGCGGCTGGACGCCGCGCAGCAAGGCCGGCCATCCAGGCGTGGAGGGCGCGGCCTGGCGGGCCACGGCGTTGAGCCTGGTCGACGACCCGGCCCTGCCCGGTAACCGCCTGCTGCGCCTCACGGCCCGCAGCGACGGCACGGGCGCGGGCACGGAGCAAGCGCAGCTCTGCCAGCAGCGCAAATTCCTCGAGGGCACCTACGCGGCCCGCGTGCGCTTCTCCGACACGCCCATCAGCGGTGTCGACGGCGACCCCATCATCCAGAGCTTCTACGCGGTGGCGCCGCTGAAGCACGACTTCGATCCCGAGTTCAGCGAGCTCGATTGGGAATACCTGCCCAACGGCGGCTGGGGCAGCGAGAAGACGCGGCTCTACGGCGTGAGCTGGCAGACGGTGCGCCTGGACCCCTGGGTGGCGCACAACCAGTCGCACGAGGAATTCGGCGCGCTGGGGGGCTGGCATGTGCTGCTGATGCAGGTGAGTGACGGCAAGGTGCGCATGTACCTGGATGGCCGCCAGCTGGCCCAGCATGGCGGCCGCAACTACCCGGTCGTGCCCATGGCCATCAGCTTCAACCTCTGGTTCGCGCCGGCCGGCCTGCTGCCGCAGACCGAGCAGCCGCGTGTCTACCAGGAGGACGTGGACTGGGTCTTCCATGCCCGCAACCAGGTCTTGAGCCCGGCGGAGGTGGGGGCGGCGGTGCAGGGCTACCGCCGCCGTGGCGTGGCCCGCGAGGACACGGTGCCGGCCAGCGGACTGGACAGCCGCTGCGACTTCTGAGGCGCGGCCCGCGATGAGCCGCCGCCTGGATTCCGTCGATGCACTGCGCGGCCTGACGGTGGCCGCGATGCTGCTGGTCAACAACCCCGGCGACTGGGGCCATGTCTATGCGCCGCTGGAGCATTCGGCCTGGCATGGCTGCACGCCGACCGACCTGATCTTCCCGTTCTTCCTCTTCATCGTCGGCGTGTCCTGTGCGCTCAGCCTCGTGCCGCGCGTCGAGGCCGGCGCTGCACCGGGGCCGTTGCGGGCCGGTGTGATCAAGCGCAGCCTGCGCATCATCGGTCTCGGCCTCGTGCTGCACCTGCTGGCCTGGTGGCTGATGCAGCGCCCCGAGTTTCGCGTGTTGGGTGTGTTGCAGCGCATAGGCCTGTGCTTTGCGTTCACCGGCCTCGTGGCATTGCAGCTGCAGCAACGTGGGCAATGGGTGCTGCTGTTTGCGTTGCTGCTTGGCTATGGCGCCTTGCTGCAGGGCGATGCGACGGTGGAGAAGCTGAGCAGCCTGGCCCAGCGCATCGACACGGCCGTGCTGGGACGCTTTGCCTACGAGTGGGACGCGAAGAGCGGCATTGCTTTCGATCCGGAGGGCCTGCTGTCGACGCTGGGCGCGATGAGTACCTGTTTATTGGGGCTGCTGTGCGGAGACTTCCTGCGGCGAGGGCAGGGTGCCTTGCTGGCGGCTGCCGGCATGGGGGCTGCGGTGCTGGGACTGCTGTGGTCCGAATGGCTGCCTGTCAACAAGCAGTTGTGGACGCCGACATTCGTCTTGTGGACCGGCGGCCTGGCGGCTCTGGCACTGGCGGCCGCGCATTGGCTGGTGGATGTGCGCGGCGCACCAGCCT
Source organism: Pelomonas sp. V22 (assembly GCF_030014915.1). GTDB lineage: Bacteria > Pseudomonadota > Gammaproteobacteria > Burkholderiales > Burkholderiaceae_C > JAUASW01. The sequence continues at coordinate 1,914,478 of NZ_JAGIXS010000001.1, read as the reverse complement.
TCGGCCGCGCCTTCGGCATCAATGCCATCGCCGTTTATTCCGGCGCGTGGACGGCCACCGTCTTCCTGGAGGGCTTTGACTGGATGGCGCCGCTCTATGCGCGAGGCTTCGGTTGGCTGCAGGGTCTGATCGGCCCGCATGGACAATCGCTGGCATTCGCCGTGTGCTTTGTCCTCGCCTTTGGCCTGCTGGCCCGCTGGATGCAGCAACGCGGCCTGGTGATCAAGCTCTGAGATGGGTGCTGCGATGCAGACAAGCGAAGCGTCGGTGCATGCGATGAAGCAGGTGCCGGTCTGGACGGTGACGGACGAGGCCTCGCTGAAGGCTTTGCTGGAGCAGTGCAGCGAACCGGTGCTGCTGAAGGGCCTGGTTGCGCACTGGCCGGCCGTGCAGGCGGGCCGCGCCGCGCCGCTTGGCATCTGCGAGTACCTGCATCGCTTTGATCAGGGCGTGGAGTTGATGGCGACCAAGACGCGCGCGGCGGCACGCGGCGTGATGGGCTACAACGCCGAGCTCACGGACTTCGCCTTCGTCAAGGCACGCATGGGCCTCGGCGAGTTCATGGCCCATCTGCAGGCCTATCTGCCCATGGAGGGCGCGCCGTCCATTGCGGCCCAATGCGCCAAGGTGAGCGAGGTCATTCCCGGCTTCCTGGACGAGCATCGGCTGGCCGCGCTGCCCGGCGTGATCCCGAACTTCTGGCTGGGCAATGCGCTGACGGTGCCGGTGCACCACGACCATCCCTACAACCTGGCCTGCGTGGTGGCGGGGCGCCGGCGCTTCACACTGTTCGCGCCGGAGCAGGTCGGCAATCTCTACATCGGCCCGCTGGAGCACACGCCCTCTGGCGCGCCGATCTCGGTCGTCCATCCCAAGGCGCCGGACTTCGAACGCTACCCACGTTACCGCGAGGCCCTGGCCTCGGCCCAGGTGGCCGAGATGGAGCCCGGCGATGCGCTCTACATCCCGCCGCTGTGGTTTCACCAGGTCGAGGCGCTCGAGAAGGTCAACCTGCTGGTTAACTATTGGTGGCCTGTCCTCACCGCTGCTGGCGAGCCTCAGTCACCAACGCCGGTGGCCAGTCTGATGCAGGCCATCCAGGTGCTGAATGCGCTGCCGCCCGCGCAACGCGAGGCCTGGGCAGCGATGTTCGAACACTACGTGGTGCAGCAGGCGCAGGATCCGGCGACGCATATTCCGGCCGCCTGGCAGGGCGCACTGGCGAGGCGCCACTGAGGAGCCGCGTCATGCCTGCCATCAAGGAGATCGAAGGCCTCACGCGCGAGCGCTTCGAGCAAGAGGTGCTGACGGCCTATGAGCCGGTGCTGATGCGAGGCCTGGTCAGGGACTGGCCCTTGGTGCAGCAGGCACGGGCTGGTCTCGAACCCTGCCTGCAATACCTGATGGGCTTTGACCAGGGCGTGCCGGTCGATGCGGTGCTGGCCAAGCCCGAGCCCACACGCGCCTTCAGCTACCGACCGGACCTGGACGGCTTCAACTTCATGCACGAGAAGCGGCCCTATGCCGCCTTGTTCGAGCAGCTCTGGCGCTACAGCCATTTCCCCGATCCGCCGAGCCTGGCGGCGCAGAGCGCGCCGGTGGCCGAGGTCTTGGCCGGCCTGGAGCTGGCCAATGCCTGCCCGCTGCTGCAGGCCGAGGTGCGGCCGCGCATCTGGATAGGCAACCGGGCGACGGTGCCCGCGCATTTCGACGACTCGCACAACATCGCCTGCGTGGCCGCCGGCCGCCGCCGCTTCACACTGCTGCCGCCGCAATGCGCGCCGCTGCTCTACATGGGCCCGCCCGACTATGCGCCGACGCCGACGCCGGCGCCGATGTCGGTACTGCCGCGTCTGCAATCGGCCGACCCGACGCGTTACCCGATGGTGGCCGAGGCGCTCGAGCAGGCCCTGGTCGTGGAGTTGGAAGCGGGCGATGCGCTCTATCTGCCGCCGCTGTGGTTCCACCAGGTCGAGGCGCTGGCGCCGGACTTGAACATCCTGATGAACTACTGGTGGCGGCCCGCACCGGCGCCGGGCCGCCAGGACGACCTGCATCTGGCGGCGCTGCGCCTGGCGATGCTGGCCTTGCGCCATTTGCCCGAGGGTGAGCGCGAGGGCTGGCGCGCCCTGTTCGATTTCTATGTGTTCGGTGCGCGGGATGAGGCGCTGGCCCACATCCCCGAGGACCGCCGCCACATGCTTGGCGCGCTGGACGCGGCGGCCGATGCAGCCATCCGCCATGACTTGATCGAGCAGTTGAACAAGCGCTGAAGGGCTGGTCTGATCGCGCAAAAAAAAGCGGCCCCGAGGGGCCGTTTGTCCTTGGCAGGCGGTCGGCGCTGGGAGGCGCCGACCGGTGCTAAGGCATCAGAACTTGACGCGAGCAGTCAGGTAGAACTGACGGCCGTTGGCATAGATCGCGCGGGGCTGGGTCTCCGAAGCGTAGTACTTCAGCTTCGGGTTGTTCAGGTTCTGCGCATCCAGGCTGATACCGAAGTTCTCGCTGATCTTGTAGCCCAGCGAAGCCGACAGCACGGCCGATCCCTTCTGGTAGTAGTCCGTGCCACGGTCGGTGCCGATGTAGATGTCACCGGTGTAGCCGTAGTTGACGCGGGCCGAGAACTTGTCGTCTTCGTAGAAGCCGCCCAGGTTCAGCGAATGCTTCACGTTGCCGCGCAGCACATGGCCGTCGCTGTCGTGGCCATCGGCGAAGGTGTAGTTCGCGCTGACGCCGAAGTTGGCGGCCACCGGCGATTCAAACGCGAACTCCAGGCCCGTGACCGAGGCGCTCTTGTTGACCGGACCGGTCAGCAGGTACTTGCGGTCGACGATCTGCGGCGTGCCGCCACCGGCCGGGGCCAGCAGGGTCGGCAGCGTGGCGCTGAAGGTGCCGTCCTTGATGTAGCTGCCCATCTGCATGTGGAAGGCACCCATGGACACGAAGGCGCGCGGCGCGAAGTACCACTCGAGGTTGGCGTCGAAGTTGGTCGAGCGGATCGGCTTCAGGTCCGGATTGCCGGCCGTGCCGCCACCGACGGACTGGTCCTGCAGGTTGGCCGGCGGCGACAGGTTGGCGGCAGCCGACAGCGCCGTGTAGTCCGCACGGGTCATCGTGCGGCTCAGGCCGAGGCGGCCGACCAGGTTGCGGGCAACGTCCACCCGCACGCTGGCGCTGGGCAGCAGGTCGGTGTAGCTGCGGCTGCTGCTGGTCAGGTACTCGGCGCCCCAGGCGGAGGTCACGTCAGGCTTGGCAGCGTTCGGCGTGTAGGTCCAGGCATGCGAGGACTGCTTGGTGCGCACGGCGCGCAGGCCGACATTGCCGCTCCAGGCTTCGCCTTCCAGGTTGCCCTGCAGGTACATGGCCGTGCTGGTTTCCTTCACACCGTACTCACCGCCTTGGATCGGCGAGTGCACCAGGGCCGCGCTGCTCGGATCGCGGTTGGTGTACTTCGCGTTGAACGCGGCCAGGTCAGCGGCCGAGATGTAGGCGATGTTGGTCGGGAAACCGCCGCCCAGGCCGCTGCCGAAGTTGCTCGGATAGAGCTGGCTGAACGCAGGTGCGTTGACGATGGCGTAAGGCGAGGGCGAGCTGGTGGCGTTGTTGTCGTTGGCGCCGCAGTAGAAGGTGCCCGACCAGGGGAACATCTGCGCACCGTAGGCGGTGCCGGTGTTGCAACCGGGGCGCTGGTTCACAGTGGCGCCGGTGCCGCGGTCGTGCGTGGCGCTGCGGGCGCCGAACTTCAGGCTCTTCAGGAGGCCAGCGTCGAGGGTGTACTCACCATCAACCTGGGCCCAGGTGTCCTTGTCGTTCACGACTAGGTTCTCGACGCCGAAGATCCAGCCAAAGCCCATGCCGGGCGTCGACGTGCCCGGCTGGTTGTTGATGCCCTTGGTGGAATCGATGCCGACGTTGAACGAGGTGGCCGTGCCATTGCCGTTCAGCTGGTAGCCGGCATTGCGGGTGTAGATATTGGCTTCGTAGACGTCTTGCGAGTCGGTGCGGCCCTTGCCCTTGGAGGTGCCGGCGTTGGCCGACAGGGTCAGCGCGTCGTTGACCTTGAATGTGCCTTCCAGGCCCAGGAAGTTGCTTTCGGCCGAGGCCTTGCGCGAGATCATGTCGTAGACGCCGCCGGTGCCGGGCGTGGTCCAGCTCAGGTTCAGCTTGGAGACGGTCTTGACGCCGTTCTTGTCTGTGGCCACCGCGTAGTCGCCGAGCTTGGCGGTATCCCAGGAGGTGAAGCCGGGGCGGTTGATGACCATGAAGTTGCGGTTGTAGTTGTCTGCATCCATCTTGGACGAGAAGCCCGTCACGATCAGGTCGACGTCCTTGGTCGGCTTGAATTCGGCACGCACCAGGCCGCCCTTGCGCTCGCGCTCTTGGGTGAAGTAGGCAGCGCCGACCAGGTCAGGCACATAGGCGCCTTCGAGGGACGGGGCCTGGGCGATCAGGTTGGCTGCATTGGCCTTGGTCAGCTGGTTGATGAAGCCCAGCGTCTCGACGCCGTCGCGGCGCAGGCTGCGCTTCTCGGAGAAGGCCTGGACCAGCACGCCGAAGGTCTTGTCGTCGCTGCGGAAGTTCAGCAGGGCGCTCAGTTGCGGGTCGGTCTTCTTGGGCAGGTCGGCATAGACGGCGCCAACGCTGGCCTCAATGGTCAGCGGCTTGGAGAAGTCCAGCGGTTTGCGGGTGATGATGTTGACCGAGCCGGCGGTACCGCCTTCGACCAGCGATGCCTCGGCGTTCTTGCGCACTTCAACACGGCTCACCAGCTCGGAGGGCAGCAGCGAGTAGCTGACGCTGCGGCCGACGCCGGAACCGGACTGGTCCAGCACGAACCAGTCGCCGTTGGCGATCGCGTGGTTGTCGACCAGGGTCTGGGTCAGGCTGGGGTTGGTGCCGCGCAGGCCCACGCGGTCGCGCTCGTCGAAACCACCGGAACCGCCGGCCGGGCTGTTCAGCACCGTGACGCCGGGGATGCGGGCCAGCGAGTCGGCCACGTTCTTGTCAGGCATCTTGCCGATGTCTTCGGCAGAGACCACGTCGATGTGGGCGTCGGCATTGCGCTTGACGCTCAGCGACTTCTCCTGGGAGGCACGAATGCCAGTCACCACCACTTGTTCAAGCTGCTGGTTGTCGGGCTTCTTCTCGGCCGGCTTTTGCGCGGCTTGCTGTGCCTGTGCCAACAGCGCGCTGCTCATCAGGGTGAGCGCTACGGCGGCGGCGATGGGGGTCTGTCGGACCTTCATGAACTGCTCCTCGAAATGGCCAATTGGATCGATCTCGGCCTGTTGAAACGTGGAACCAGCGCATACCAGTTGGGCAAGTGGCATGGGGCTGGTGCCTCCAGGGAACCTCTAAATGCAACCAATGCCATGCCACTATACTGGCCGGTAGTGCCACTTTGCTACCACTTTCGCGTTCGCGTTTTCCCTTGCGCGTTGCTTTCTTGATGCGTTCTGGCGACGGCATCCCCTTGGAAATGCGGGTGCGCGACTTGCGACTCAAGGAGTGATGTGCTTGGTAGTAGATTGGTATGCCTCATGTCATGAGGTGTGCGCTGAGGTCGGCGTGTGGCCGGGTGACGGGCTCCGAGGGGCGTGAATAGGTTGGCCGGGCTGTTATTGCCGCAGCCAAGGGCTCGGAGGCGGGTCGGGCGCGCAGTCGAAAGACTTGAAGGATGCTGCCTCGCTCTCTTCGGGATCCGTTGACTTGTCTTGCGTCGGGATCGGCTCACAGACGCATGTGCGGTTGCTGAGTCGAAGTCGGCGAGTGGGCGCCCAGCAAGCCACAGGCAAAAATGTTTTGCCGCGCAAAAATGCTGTGCTATAGTCGTGGGCTCGCTTCGGAGGGGTGGCCGAGTGGTTAAAGGCAGCAGACTGTAAATCTGCCCGCTAACGCGTACGCTGGTTCGAATCCAGCCTCCTCCACCAAAGCGATCGTCTTGAATCGGCTCGAAAGAGCCGGGTTCTTGGCGGCAGATGAAGGCTCCCGGGCGGGAGTAGTTCAATGGTAGAACCTTAGCCTTCCAAGCTAATGACACGGGTTCGATTCCCGTTTCCCGCTCCAGCGGTGGGGCAGGTTCTGCGGTAGTGATGTGATGTTGTTGTCGGCACGGGTTTGCCGGTGGGTCGTCAAGAAGATGGCCGTCAAACCTGTGTCGATGCCCATGTGGCTCAGTGGTAGAGCACTCCCTTGGTAAGGGAGAGGTCACGCGTTCGATCCGCGTCATGGGCACCACCTCTTTTCTTCCCCCTTGTTGTTTTTGATCTGATCGCCAGGAGCGCAAGATGGCAAAAGGTAAATTCGAACGGACCAAGCCGCACGTCAATGTGGGCACGATCGGTCACGTTGACCACGGCAAGACCACGCTGACGGCTGCTATTGCAACCGTGCTGTCGAAGAAGTTCGGTGGCGAGGCCAAGGCCTACGACCAGATCGACGCGGCTCCTGAAGAAAAGGCCCGTGGCATCACGATCAACACCGCTCACGTCGAGTACGAAACGGCCAATCGCCACTACGCTCACGTGGACTGCCCGGGCCACGCCGACTATGTGAAGAACATGATCACTGGCGCCGCCCAGATGGACGGCGCGATCCTGGTGTGCTCGGCCGCTGACGGCCCGATGCCGCAAACCCGCGAGCACATCCTGCTGGCGCGTCAGGTCGGTGTGAAGTACATCATCGTCTTCCTGAACAAGTGCGACATGGTCGACGACGCCGAGCTGCTCGAGCTGGTCGAAATGGAAGTGCGCGAGCTGCTCTCGAAGTACGACTTCCCGGGCGACGACACCCCGATCATCAAGGGTTCGGCCAAGCTGGCGCTGGAAGGCGACACGGGCGACCTGGGCGAGCAAGCCATCATGCGTCTGGCCGATGCGCTGGACACGTACATCCCCCAGCCGGACCGTGCCGTTGACGGCGCCTTCCTGCTGCCGGTGGAAGACGTGTTCTCGATCTCGGGCCGTGGCACCGTGGTGACCGGTCGCGTCGAGCGCGGCATCATCAAGGTCGGCGAGGAAATCGAAGTCGTGGGCATCCGCGACGTGCAGAAGACCACCGTGACCGGCGTGGAAATGTTCCGCAAGCTGCTGGACCAAGGTCAGGCTGGCGACAACGTCGGTATCCTGCTGCGCGGCACCAAGCGTGAAGACGTCGAGCGTGGCCAAGTGCTGGCCAAGCCGGGTTCGATCAAGCCGCACACGCACTTCACGGCTGAGATCTACGTCCTGTCCAAGGAAGAAGGCGGCCGTCACACGCCGTTCTTCAACAACTATCGTCCCCAGTTCTACTTCCGCACGACGGACGTGACGGGTGCCGTGGAGCTGCCCAAGGACAAGGAAATGGTCATGCCTGGCGACAACGTCAGCATCACCGTGAAGCTGATCGCCCCCATCGCCATGGAGCAAGGCCTGCGCTTCGCTATCCGTGAAGGTGGCCGTACCGTCGGTTCGGGTGTGGTTGCCACCATCCTCGAGTAATTTTTTAAGGCCACAGGGGCATAGCTCAATTGGCAGAGCGTCGGTCTCCAAAACCGAAGGTTGGGGGTTCGAGACCCTCTGCCCCTGCCAGCGATCGTCCTCTGCGATAATCGCCGGTTCCAGTGGTCCAGCAAGCAGCCCGCGGGAGTAATTCCCGGCGGGCTTTGCTGCTGATGGGTCTGTCCCGAGTGTATTTGTCAGGCTGCGAGGCCCGGCCTGAAAGCTGAAGAGTTCAATGTCCAATACTCAAGTCGAAACAGTGACGACCGGCGCCGACAAGGCGAAGCTGGCAGGCGCCGTGCTGCTGCTGATCGGTGCGCTGGTGGCGTATTACGCGCTGGCCAAGCAAGGCCCGATCGCGCAGTGGGCTGCGCTGCTGGTGCTGCTGGCTGCGGCGGCAGGCGCCTTCTTCACGGCCGAAACCGGCAAGTCGCTGATCGCCTATGGCCAGGATTCGCTGCGCGAAGTGCGCAAGGTGGTCTGGCCGACCCGCAAGGAAGCCATGCAGATGACAGGCTACGTGTTTGCCTTCGTCGTCGTGATGGCACTGTTCCTGTGGTTGACCGACAAGACGCTGGAATGGGTGTTGTACGACCTGATCCTGGGCTGGAAGCGCTGAGAGGAACGACGAGATGAGCGAAGAACTGAACGTCGTCACCGGCACCGAAGCTGCTGCTGCCCCCGCTGGTCTGCCCCTGCGCTGGTATGTCGTCCACGCCTATTCGGGCATGGAGAAGGCTGTCGAGCGCAATCTGCGTGAGCGCATCGACCGCGCGGGCATGCAGGGCAAGTTCGGCCGCATTCTGGTTCCCACCGAAGAAGTGGTTGAGCTGAAGAACGGCAAGAAGTCTGTGACCGAGCGTCGCTTCTTCCCCGGCTATGTGCTGGTCGAAATGGCGATGGAAGACGACACCTGGCACTTGGTGAAGCACACGTCCAAGGTGACGGGCTTCGTCGGCGGTGCCAAGAATCGCCCGGCTCCGATCTCGGAAGCCGAGGTCATGAAGATCGTCAACCAGATGCAAGAAGGCATCGAGAAGCCCCGGCCCAAGGTCGAGTGGACGGTGGGCGAGATCGTGCGCGTCAAGGAAGGTCCGTTCACGGACTTCAACGGCGCGGTCGAGGAAGTCAACTACGACAAGTCCAAGGTCCGCGTCTCGGTCACGATCTTCGGTCGTGCCACACCGGTCGAACTGGACTTCGGTCAGGTTGAAAAGGTCTAAAGACTTCAGTCTTTAGACCTTTCGCCGGAGATCCGCAGGATCGAAGGCAGAAGGTTTGAATTCAGGGCCTGGCAGTTGCCCCAAAGCTGCCCGTAGTCAGTCCGCAACGAGATGCGGACAAGAGGAGCAAAGGTAACCAGTCCTTTGCGCTAGCACTCAGGTGTCAATGCTTTGCCGCAATGACACTGTTTGGAGAGAAACATGGCAAAGAAGATTGTCGGCTTTATCAAGCTGCAAGTCGCTGCCGGCAAGGCGAACCCTTCGCCCCCGGTCGGTCCCGCACTGGGCCAACGTGGCCTGAACATCATGGAGTTCTGCAAGGCGTTCAACGCCCAGACGCAGGGCCATGAGCCGGGCATGAAGCTGCCGGTGGTCATTACCGCCTTCGCAGACAAGAGCTTCACCTTCGTGATCAAGTCGCCCCCGGCGACCGCCCTGATCAAGAAGCTGGCCAAGGTTGAGAAGGGTTCGCCCCGCGCTCACCTGGACAAGGTCGGCAAGCTGACCCGCGCCCAGCTGGAAGAGATCGCCACGATCAAGCAGAAGGACCTGACGGCTGCCGGTATGGACGCCGCTGTTCGCACCATCGCTGGCTCGGCCCGCTCGATGGGCATCATCGTGGAAGGCGTCTGATCATGGCAAAGCTCACCAAGAAGCAAAAGGCCCTGCAAGGCAAGGTCGAAAGCACCAAGCTGTACGTCCTGAACGACGCACTGACCCTGGTCAAGAGCCTGGCTACCGCCAAGTTCGACGAGTCGATCGACGTTGCTGTGCAACTCGGCATCGACGCCAAGAAGTCTGACCAAGTCGTCCGTGGCGCCGTCGTGCTGCCGCACGGCACCGGCAAGACCAAGCGCGTCGCCGTGTTCGCCCAAGGCGCCAAGGCTGAAGAAGCCAAGGCAGCTGGCGCGGACGTCGTCGGCATGGAAGACCTGGCTGAGCGCGTCAAGGCTGGCGACATGCCCTTCGACGTGGTCATCGCCTCGCCGGACACGATGCGTATCGTCGGTACCCTGGGTCAGATCCTGGGCCCGCGCGGCCTGATGCCCAACCCCAAGGTTGGCACCGTGACCCCGGACGTCGCTACCGCCGTCAAGAACGCCAAGGCTGGTCAAGTCCAGTTCCGCGTTGACAAGGCCGGCATCATCCACGGCACGATCGGCCGTCGCTCGTTCGACACCGACAAGCTGGAAGGCAACCTGCGCGCGCTGATCGAAGCTCTGAACAAGAGCAAGCCGGCGTCGAGCAAGGGTGTGTACCTGCGCAAGGTCGCCGTCTCGTCGACGATGGGCGTTGGCGCCCGCGTGGACATCGGCTCGATCAACGCCGCTGCTGCCGCCTAAGGCTTGATTCAATTGAGGTGCGACGCGAGTCTGGCGTCGCGCCGATGAATTGGTGGGGCGCCGTGAATTGAAAGATTCGCGGCGCGTCATCCAAGACCGCTGGTGTGAAGTCTCCGCAGTTCGGGGAGGCATCACTTAATCGGAGGCTTCGGCCTCAAGCCAGCGCAGATGGCGGTCCCGCTGCAAAGGATTTTTGCTCCGTGTCGAGTCTCGGCTGGAGCGGTTTCCCGAAACAGAAGGTCGCTGAATCCCGGTGCTCCGAAGGCGCAAGCTGTAGGAGCGTAATGTGAGGAGTAGACCTTGAGTCTCAATCGCAACGAGAAGGCAGCTGTTGTCTCCGACGTGGCCGCGCAAGCAGCCAAGTCGCAGACCTTGGCGTTGGCCGAGTACCGTGGCCTCACCGTTGAAGCCTTGAACAAGCTGCGCGTCACTGCGCGTGCCCAAGGTGTGTATCTTCACGTGCTGAAGAACACCCTGGCACGTCGTGCTGTCGCCGGCACTTCGTTCGAAGCTGCATCGGATGCCATGGTCGGCCCGCTGATCTACGGCTTTTCGGAAGATGCTGTCGCAGCTGCCAAAGTCATCGCTGACTTTGCCAAGACCAACGACAAGCTCGTCATCAAGGGTGGTGCCTACGGTGGCAAGGCTCTGGATGTGAATGGTGTGAAGGCCCTGGCCTCCGTTCCGTCCAAGGAAGTCCTGCTGTCGCAAATCGCCGGCCTGCTCAAGTCGCCGGTGCAACGCACCGCGGCCGTGCTGGCAGCCCTGGCTGCACAACGTGGCGAAGGCGCTGCTTCTACGGAAGCTGCTGCTGAAGCCCCCGCTGCCGCCTAAGACGACGCAATCGTCAAACGCAACCAAACTGTATTTAGGAAACACATCATGGCATTCGATAAAGACGCATTCCTGACCGCCCTGGACAGCATGACCGTTCTGGAACTGAACGATCTGGTCAAGGCAATTGAAGAGAAGTTCGGCGTGTCCGCCGCTTCGATGGCTGCTCCGGCTGCTGGCGGCGCTGCTGCTGGTGGCGCTGCTGCCGCTGAAGAAAAGACCGAGTTCAACGTTGTTCTGCTGGAAGCCGGCGCGAACAAGGTTGGCGTGATCAAGGCCGTGCGCGAAATCACCGGTCTGGGTCTGAAGGAAGCCAAGGACCTGGTCGACGGCGCTCCCAAGGCTGTCAAGGAAGGCATCGCCAAGGCCGACGCCGAAGCCGCCAAGAAGAAGCTGGAAGAAGCCGGCGCCAAGGTCGAACTCAAGTAAGACTTTGGGGAGGGGTGCTCCCCTCCACTGCGCTAAAGGGGCGGTCCTTGGACCTCCCCTTTAGTCGTCTAAGGGTTAGTCCTGTTGAGAACAGTTGAAAGGCCCGCGCTCGGGTATGATGCGCGGTTCTTTCAAGTGTTCTCTGATCCGACTGCAGAGAACCGGTTTGGTCGGGCTCGGGTGCAATGCCTGGGTTGTCCGCCAGCGGTTGGTAGTGGCCAACCACCAAGCATCGAACCATCCGTTCTGGATTGGGTTCGAGTAGCCAGTCGCCGACGAAGCCCGTCCCACGGCCAGGGGTGGGCTCTCGACACGGAGTGTTTATGGCGCAAACAACCCCCTACAGCTATACCGAGCGCAAGCGGATCCGCAAGAGCTTCGGCAAGCGCGCGAGCGTTCTCAACGTTCCCTATTTGCTCACCATGCAGAAGGAGTCGTACGTCGCCTTCCTGCAAAAAGATACCCCCCCAGCGAAGCGCAAGCCTGAAGGCCTGCAAGCTGCTTTCCTTTCCGCGTTCCCGATTGTTTCGCACAACGGTTTCGTGGAAATGAAGTTCCTCGAATTCAATATTGCCAAGCCGCCGTTCGACACCCGTGAGTGCCAACAGCGTGGCTTGACCTATGCAGCCGCCGTGCGCGCGCGCCTGCAGATGATCATCTATGACCGTGAGTCGCCCCAGGCGAAGACCGTCAAGGAGATCAAGGAGCAAGAGGTCTACATGGGCGAAGTGCCCCTGATGACCGACTACGGCTCCTTCATCGTCAATGGCACCGAGCGTGTCATCGTCTCCCAGCTGCACCGTTCGCCCGGCGTGTTCTTCGAACACGACAAGGGCAAGACGCATTCGTCCGGCAAGCTGCTGTTCTCGGCTCGCATCATTCCTTACCGCGGTTCGTGGCTCGACTTCGAGTTCGACCCCAAGGACGTGTTGTTCTTCCGTGTCGACCGCCGCCGCAAGATGCCGGTCACCATCCTGCTCAAGGCCATCGGCCTGAACCCCGAGCAGATCCTGGCGCACTTCTTCGTCTTCGACAATTTCCGTCTGATGGACGCCGGCGCGCAAATGGAGTTCGTCGCCGACCGCCTGAAGGGCGAGGTCGCCCGCTTTGACATCACCGACAAGAGCGGTGCCGTCATCGTCGAGAAGGACAAGCGCATCACCGCTCGCCACGTGCGCCAGATGGAGCAATCCGGCACGCAACACGTGACGGTACCGGAAGACTTCCTGGTCGGCCGCATGCTGGCCAAGAACATGGTCGACGGCGACACCGGCGAGATCATCGCCAAGGCCAACGACGAGCTGACCGACGCGCTGCTGAAGAAGCTGCGCCAGGCCGGCATCAAGGAAGTCCAGTGCCTGTACACGAACGAGCTGAACGAAGGCGCGTACATCAGCCAGACCCTGGCTGCTGACGAAACCGCCGATCAGCTGGCTGCTCGCGTTGCCATCTACCGCATGATGCGTCCTGGCGAGCCGCCGACGGAAGACGCGGTGGAAGCGCTGTTCAACCGCCTGTTCTACAGCGTGGACACGTACGACCTGTCGCGCGTGGGCCGCATGAAGTTCAACGCCCGCGTGGGCCGCGACACGCCTGAAGGCGCCATGGTGCTGTCCAACGAGGACATCCTCGACGTGGTCAAGATCCTCGTCGAGCTGCGCAATGGCCGCGGCGAAGTCGATGACATCGACCACCTGGGCAATCGCCGCGTTCGTTGCGTCGGTGAACTGGCCGAGAACCAGTACCGCTCGGGCCTCGCGCGTATCGAGAAGGCCGTCAAGGAACGTCTGGGCCAGGCCGAGACAGAAGCCCTGATGCCGCATGACCTGATCAACAGCAAGCCGATCTCGGCGGCACTGAAGGAATTCTTCGGTGCCTCGCAGCTGTCGCAGTTCATGGACCAGACCAACCCGCTGTCGGAAATCACGCACAAGCGTCGTGTTTCCGCCTTGGGCCCGGGCGGTCTGACCCGCGAGCGCGCCGGCTTCGAAGTCCGCGACGTGCACCCGACCCACTACGGCCGCGTCTGCCCGATCGAAACGCCGGAAGGCCCGAACATCGGTCTGATCAACTCGCTGGCACTGTTCGCCCAACTGAACGAATACGGCTTCCTCGAGACGCCGTACCGTCGCGTGGTGGACGGCAAGGTCACCGACCAGATCGACTACCTGTCGGCCATCGAAGAGGGCAAGTACGTCATCGCCCAGGCCAATGCCTCGCTGAACGAGCAAGGCCAGTTGGTCGACGAGCTGGTGTCTGCCCGTGAAAACGGCGAATCGGTGCTCACCCAGCCCGAGCGCATCCAGTACATGGACGTGGCCCCGACGCAGATCGTGTCGGTCGCCGCCTCGCTCGTGCCGTTCCTTGAGCACGACGATGCGAACCGCGCGTTGATGGGCGCCAACATGCAGCGTCAGGCTGTGCCGACCCTGCGCCCCGAAAAGGCGCTGGTGGGTACGGGCGTCGAGCGTGTGGCTGCCAAGGACTCGGGCACCGTGGTTGCAGCGCGTCGCGGCGGTGTGGTCGACTATGTCGACACCAACCGCATCGTGATCCGCGTGAACGACAACGAGACCGTGGCCGGTGAAGTCGGTGTCGACATCTACAACCTGATCAAGTATCAGCGTTCGAACCAGAACACGAACATCCACCAGCGTCCGATCGTCAAGCGCGGCGACAAGGTGTCCGCCGAGGACATCATTGCCGACGGCGCGTCGACCGACATCGGCGAACTGGCCCTGGGCCAGAACATGCTGGTCGCGTTCATGCCCTGGAACGGCTACAACTTCGAAGACTCGATCCTGATCTCCGAGCGCGTGATCGCCGAAGACCGCTACACCTCGATCCACATCGAGGAACTGGTGGTCAACGCGCGTGACACCAAGCTGGGCAGCGAAGAAATCACCCGCGACATCCCCAACCTCTCCGAGCAGCAACTGGCTCGCCTGGACGAGTCGGGCATCGTCTACGTCGGTGCCGAAGTCGGCCCTGGCGACGTGCTGGTGGGCAAGGTCACGCCGAAGGGCGAGACCACGCTGACGCCAGAAGAAAAGCTGCTGCGCGCCATCTTTGGCGAGAAGGCTTCGGACGTGAAGGACACGTCCCTGCGCGTCGACCAAGGCACGCAAGGCACGGTGATCGACGTGCAGGTCTTCACCCGTGAAGGCATCCAGCGTGACAAGCGCGCTCAGCAGATCATCGACGACGAGCTGAAGCGCTTCCGCCTGGACCTGAACGACCAGCTGCGTATTGTGGAAAGCGATGCTTTCGACCGTATCGAGAAGCTGCTGGTGGGCCGCGTGGCCAACGGCGGCCCGCAGAAGATCGCCAAGGGCACCGTCATCAGCAAGGACTACCTGGCTGGCGTCGAGAAGTTCCACTGGTTCGACGTGCGTCCTGCAGAAGACGACATCGCCAACCAGCTCGAGTCCATCAAGAACTCGCTGGAGCAGACCCGTCACTCGTTCGATCTGGCCTTCGAAGAGAAGCGCAAGAAGCTGACGCAAGGCGACGAGCTGCCGGCTGGTGTGTTGAAGATGGTCAAGGTCTACCTGGCTGTCAAGCGCCGCCTGCAGCCTGGCGACAAGATGGCCGGCCGTCACGGCAACAAGGGTGTGGTCTCCAAGGTCGTGCCGGTTGAAGACATGCCTTACATGGCCGACGGCACCACCGCCGACATCGTTCTGAACCCGCTGGGCGTGCCCTCGCGGATGAACGTCGGTCAGGTGCTGGAAGTCCACCTGGGCTGGGCCGGCAAGGGCATTGGCCAGCGCATCGGCGACATGCTGCAACAGCATTCCGCCGTCAGCGAGCTGCGCAAGTTCCTGGACGAGCTGTACAACAAGAACGGCGGCAAGGCCGAGAACATCGACGAGCTGAGCGACGCCGAAGTCATCGAGATGGCGGGCAACCTGTCCAAGGGTGTGCCGTTCGCGACGCCGGTGTTCGACGGCGCCAAGGAAGAAGAAATCCGCGGCATGCTGAAGCTGGCCTACCCGGACGACATTGCGGCGAAGAAGGGCCTGACCCCGACCCGCACGCAGGCGTTCCTGTATGACGGCCGCACCGGCGAGCAGTTCGAACGTCCCACGACGGTCGGCTACATGCATGTGCTGAAGCTGCATCACCTGGTCGACGACAAGATGCACGCCCGTTCGACTGGCCCGTACTCGCTGGTCACCCAGCAACCGCTGGGCGGCAAGGCCCAGTTCGGTGGCCAGCGTTTCGGTGAAATGGAAGTGTGGGCGCTGGAAGCTTATGGTGCCTCCTACATCCTGCAGGAAATGCTGACCGTGAAGTCCGATGACGTGAATGGCCGGACCAAGGTCTACGAGTCCATCGTCAAGGGCGAGCACGCCATCGAAGCCGGCATGCCGGAATCGTTCAATGTGTTGGTCAAGGAAATTCGTTCCCTTGGCATCGACATTGAACTCGAGCGCAACTAATTAGGAACAGGAGAGACACATGAAAGGTTTGCTGGACCTGTTCAAGCAGTTCACCCCGGATGAACACTTTGACGCGATCAAGATCGGGCTCGCATCGCCCGAGAAGATCCGTTCGTGGTCCTTCGGCGAGGTGAAGAAGCCCGAGACCATCAACTACCGGACTTTCAAGCCCGAGCGTGATGGCCTGTTCTGCGCCAAGATCTTCGGCCCGATCAAGGACTACGAGTGCCTGTGCGGCAAGTACAAGCGCCTGAAGCACCGTGGCGTGATTTGCGAGAAGTGCGGCGTCGAAGTCACCCAGACCAAGGTTCGCCGCGAGCGCATGGGTCACATCGACTTGGCGGCTCCCTGCGCCCACATCTGGTTCCTGAAGTCGCTGCCTTCGCGTCTGGGCCTGGTGCTCGACATGACGCTGCGCGACATCGAACGCGTGCTGTACTTTGAAGCATACGTCGTCGTTGATCCGGGCATGACGCCGCTGAAGAAGTTCTCGATCATGACCGAGGACGACTACGACGCGAAGCGCGTCGAGTACGGTGACGAGTTCATCGCGCTGATGGGTGCCGAGGGCGTCAAGAAGCTGCTGGAAGACATGGATCTCGACATCGAGATCGATCGTCTGCGCAACGACATGACCGGCTCGGAACTCAAGGTCAAGAAGAACTCCAAGCGCCTCAAGGTGATGGAAGCCTTCAAGCGCTCGGGCATCAAGCCGAACTGGATGGTGCTGGACGTGCTGCCCGTGCTGCCGCCGGACCTGCGTCCGCTGGTGCCGCTGGACGGCGGCCGCTTCGCGACCTCCGACCTGAACGACCTGTACCGCCGCGTCATCAACCGCAACAACCGTCTGGCTCGTCTGCTGGAGCTGAAGGCCCCTGAAATCATCGTGCGCAACGAAAAGCGCATGCTGCAGGAAGCCGTGGACTCGCTGCTGGACAACGGCCGTCGTGGCAAGGCCATGACCGGTGCGAACAAGCGTGCCCTCAAGTCGCTGGCCGACATGATCAAGGGCAAGAGCGGTCGTTTCCGTCAGAACCTGCTGGGCAAGCGCGTCGACTACTCGGGTCGTTCGGTCATTACCGTGGGCCCGACGCTAAAGCTGCACCAGTGCGGTCTGCCCAAGCTGATGGCGCTCGAGCTGTTCAAGCCCTTCATCTTCTCGCGCCTCGAAGCCATGGGCATTGCGACGACGATCAAGGCCGCCAAGAAGGAAGTCGAATCCGGCACGCCGGTGGTCTGGGACATCCTGGAAGAGGTCATCAAGGAGCATCCGGTTCTTCTGAACCGTGCGCCTACGCTGCACCGTCTGGGCATCCAGGCTTTCGAGCCGGTGCTGATTGAAGGCAAGGCCATCCAGCTGCATCCGCTGGTTTGCGCCGCCTTCAACGCCGACTTCGACGGCGACCAGATGGCCGTCCACGTGCCGCTGTCGATCGAAGCGCAGATGGAAGCCCGCACGCTGATGCTGGCCTCCAACAACGTGCTGTTCCCGGCTTCGGGCGAACCGTCCATCGTTCCGTCGCAAGACGTGGTGCTGGGCCTGTACTACGCCACCCGCGATCGCATCAACGGCAAGGGCGAAGGCCTGGTCTTCTCCGACGTCAGCGAAATGCTGCGCGCGTTGGAGAACGGCGCCGTCGAAATCACTGCCAAGATCTCGGTCCGTCTGACCGAGTACAGCAAGGGTGCCGACGGCGAATGGGTGCCGGAAACCAAGCTGGTGGACACGACCGTTGGCCGTGCGTTGCTGAGCGAGATCCTGCCGAAGGGCCTGCCGTTCTCGAACATCAACAAGGCGCTGAAGAAGAAGGAAATCTCGCGCCTGATCAACACGTCCTTCCGCAAGTGCGGCCTGAAGGAAACCGTGGTGCTGGCTGACAAGCTGCTGCAAAGCGGCTTCAAGCTCGCAACGCGTGCCGGCATCTCGATCGCCATCGACGACATGCTGGTTCCGAAGCAGAAGTACGAGCTGATCGAGCGTGCTGAGAAGGAAGTCAAGGAAATCGAGCAGCAGTACGTCTCGGGCCTGGTGACGGCCGGTGAGCGCTACAACAAGGTCGTGGACATCTGGGGCAAGACCGGCGACGAAGTCGGCAAGGTCATGATGTCGCAGCTGTCCAAGCAGAAGACCATCGACCGCAACGGCAAGGAAGTGGATCAGGAGTCCTTCAACTCCATCTACATGATGGCTGACTCTGGTGCCCGCGGTAGCGCGGCCCAGATTCGCCAGCTGGCCGGTATGCGGGGTCTGATGGCCAAGCCTGACGGCTCGATCATCGAGACGCCGATCACGGCGAACTTCCGCGAAGGCCTGAACGTTCTGCAGTACTTCATCTCCACCCACGGCGCTCGTAAGGGCCTGGCCGACACGGCACTGAAGACCGCGAACTCGGGTTACCTGACCCGCCGTCTGGTCGACGTGACCCAAGACCTGGTCGTCACCGAAGTGGACTGCGGCACGGACAACGGCATCGCCATGCGCGCGCTGGTTGAAGGTGGTGAAGTCATCGAATCGCTGCGCGACCGCGTGCTGGGTCGTGTCGCTGCCATCGACGTGCTGCACCCCGAGACGCAAGTCGTCGTGCTGGAAGCCGGCAAGATGCTGGACGAAGACACGCTGGACATGCTGGAGCAAGCCGGCGTGGACGAGATCAAGGCCCGTACGCCGCTGACCTGCGCCACGCGCTTCGGCCTCTGCGCCAAGTGCTACGGCCGCGATCTGGGCCGTGGCGGCCTCGTGAACACCGGTGAGGCCGTGGGCGTGATCGCCGCACAGTCGATCGGTGAGCCGGGCACGCAGCTGACGATGCGTACGTTCCACATCGGTGGTGCCGCGTCGCGCGCAGCCGTGGCCTCGAGCGTCGAAGCCAAGTCGGACGGCATCATCGGCTTCAACGCCACGATGCGCTACGTGACCAATGGCAAGGGCGAGTTGGTGGTGATTTCGCGTTCCGGCGAAATCATCATTGCCGACCAGCATGGCCGGGAGCGCGAGCGTCACAAGGTGCCTTACGGCGCGATCCTGTCGATCAAGATCGACCAGACGATCAAGGCTGGCACGATCCTCGCCAACTGGGACCCGCTGACCCGCCCGATCATTACCGAGTTCGCCGGTCAGGCGAGGTTCGAGAATGTCGAAGAAGGCGTGACCGTGGCCAAGCAGGTCGACGAAGTGACCGGTCTGTCCACCCTGGTGGTGATCGATCCGAAGCGTCGCGGCGCAGCCAAGGTCATCCGTCCGCAGGTCAAGCTGCTCGATTCGAACGGCAACGAGGTCAAGATTCCCGGTACCGATCACTCGGTGAACATCGCCTTCCAGGTCGGCTCGCTGATCCAGGTGCGCGATGGCCAGGAACTGGCGCCAGGCGAAGTGCTGGCACGTATCCCGGTGGAAGGTCAGAAGACGCGAGACATTACCGGCGGTCTGCCGCGTGTGGCCGAGCTGTTCGAAGCCCGTTCGCCCAAGGATGTGGGCGTGCTGGCCGAGCGCACTGGCACGGTCTCGTTCGGTAAGGAGACGAAGGGCAAGATTCGCCTGGAAATCACCGATCCGGATGGCAGCAAGCACGAAGAGCTCGTGCCCAAGGAAAAGAACATCCTGGTGCACGAAGGCCAGGTGGTCAACCGCGGCGAATTGATTGTGGACGGCTCGGCCGATCCGCAAGACATCCTGCGTCTCCTGGGTATCGAAGAGCTGGCCCGCTACATCGTCGACGAAGTGCAGGACGTGTACCGCTTGCAGGGCGTGAAGATCAACGACAAGCACATCGAGGTGATCGTTCGCCAGATGCTGCGTCGCGTGCAGATCACGAACTCGGGCGACTCGCGCTACATCGTCGGTGAGCAGGTCGAGCGTTCTGAGCTGCTGGACACCAACGACCGCCTGCGGGCCGAAGGCAAGCTGATCGCCACGCACGCTGACGTGCTGCTGGGTATCACCAAGGCTTCGCTGTCGACCGACTCCTTCATCTCGGCCGCTTCCTTCCAGGAAACGACCCGCGTGCTGACCGAGGCTGCCATCATGGGCAAGCGCGACGAGCTGCGTGGCCTGAAGGAAAACGTCATCGTCGGCCGCCTGATTCCCGCTGGCACCGGCATGGCCTTCCACCAGGCACGCCGTGCAAAGGAAGAGATGGACGACGCCGAGCGCCGCTCCATCGCCATGCAGGAAGCCGAGGAACTGGCCGCTGCACAGATGGCCAGCGTCGACGCTCCGGGCGAGGGTTCGGCCGAGTAATCGCGCCAGGCTCCTCAGCCGCAAGGGCTGCCGCACCCTCGGGTCGGCAGCCCTTTTTACTTAGCGCTGGGAATCGGTCCAGACCTTGATCCAGACCTCGGGCTTCTGGATCACCAGGCCGCAGAGCTTGTTTGCCCGCTTGGCCAGCGCCAAGACGGCGCGGTCGCGCGAGATCAGCCAACGTGTGCCGGCGGATACGGCCAGGTCGATGAATATCTGGTCGTCCGGGTCTCGGCAGACCAGGCGGAGGTCTTTGGGCGGCGCCGGGTCGATGATTCGGCACCAACGGGTGAAGGCATCGTCAATCGCTCCGAGATCAGGCTTTCGGTCGGCCGCAACGCCTCTGCCCAGCACGTGGAACAGCTCAGCCTTCATGTTCGGCGTGCCTATCCAGGCGACTTGCCCGGCCTGGATAGCCTCGATCAGCGGGGCAATCGAGGGCTCGCGGAATACCAGCCAGTCCATGACGACCTGGGTGTCGATGACGATTTGCGGTGGATTCATGGGCCGCGCAGCATAGCGCCCAGCCCCGGCTGCCAAGGCAATTCATGCGCCCCTTGTGCGGAAAACCCTAGCTGGTCTACAATCGCGGGCTCTCCAGCAGGCTTTGCTGCGCCTACGCGCGTCGGTTTTCTGGAAACTTCGACGCACTGCGCTCCGGCGTGGTGCGTTTGCTCGTTTCCAAAACACGGCGACATTCGGTGGCTCAGCCCGGTTTGCGGCCGTTGTGGCCGTCGCTGCTGGGGGATGTGACTTCAAACGGGAACAAGTTACTTATGCCAACTATCAATCAGCTCGTGCGCCAAGGCCGTCAGGCCGAGGTCACGAAATCCAAGTCGCCGGCGATGCAGGACTGCCCGCAGCGCCGCGGCGTTTGCACCCGCGTGTACACCACGACTCCGAAGAAGCCGAATTCGGCTCTGCGTAAGGTCGCCAAGGTGCGCCTGACCAACGGTTTCGAGGTCATCTCGTACATCGGCGGTGAAGGCCACAACCTGCAAGAGCACAGCGTCGTGCTGGTGCGCGGCGGCCGGGTCAAGGACTTGCCCGGTGTGCGTTACCACATCGTGCGCGGTTCGCTCGACCTGCAGGGCGTCAAGGATCGCAAGCAGTCGCGTTCCAAGTACGGCGCGAAGCGCCCGAAGAAGTAAGCAGTAAAAAGTTTGTCATGGCCAGCCTTTGTGCTGCGCCGGATGTTTAGCGGTTTGTGCGACCCGATAGGGCGCAGCAACCGAGTAAGTGAATGACCCCAGTACCGGTGGTTGTTCAACGGTGAAGGGCCAAGCCCCGAGCCAACTGAAGCAAGAGGAAGATTCCCATGCCACGTCGTCGCGAAGTACCCAAGCGCGAGATCCTGCCTGACCCGAAGTTCGGTAGCGTCGATCTGTCCAAGTTCATGAACGTCATCATGGAATCGGGCAAGAAGGCTGTTGCAGAGCGCATCATTTACGGTGCCCTGGAACAAGTCGAGAAGAAGATCGGCAAGGATCCGCTGGAAGTGTTCATGGTCGCCCTGAACAACGTCAAGCCGATGGTTGAAGTGAAGTCCCGCCGCGTCGGCGGTGCGAACTACCAAGTTCCCGTGGAAGTTCGCCCTGTCCGCCGTATGGCTCTGGCTATGCGCTGGCTGAAGGAATCCGCCCGCAAGCGTGGCGAGAAGTCGATGGCCCAACGTCTGGCCAACGAGCTGCTGGAGGCCGCTGAAGGCCGTGGCGGCGCGATGAAGAAGCGCGACGAAGTTCACCGCATGGCTGAAGCCAACAAGGCTTTCTCGCACTTCCGCTTCTAAACTAGACCCCTCTAGCCGCCTCGGGTTTCCACCAACCCGATGGCGGCTCACTGCATTTGGAGCAATACCATGGCCCGCAAGACCCCCATCGAGCGCTACCGCAATATCGGTATCTCTGCGCACATCGATGCTGGCAAGACCACCACGACCGAACGTATCCTGTTTTACACGGGCGTGAACCACAAGATCGGTGAAGTGCATGATGGCGCGGCCACCATGGACTGGATGGAGCAAGAGCAGGAGCGCGGCATCACGATCACGTCCGCTGCCACGACCTGCTTCTGGAAGGGCATGGACCTGGCCCGCCCCGAGCACCGCATCAACATCATCGACACCCCCGGACACGTGGACTTCACCATTGAAGTCGAGCGCTCGATGCGCGTCCTGGACGGCGCCTGCATGGTGTATTGCGCCGTGGGCGGCGTGCAGCCGCAGTCGGAAACCGTCTGGCGTCAGGCCAACAAGTACAAGGTGCCGCGTCTGGCCTTTGTGAACAAGATGGACCGTACTGGTGCCAACTTCTACAAGGTCGTCGACCAGATGAAGCTGCGCCTGAAGGCGAACCCGGTGCCCATCGTTCTGCCGATCGGCGCCGAAGAAAACTTCAAGGGCGTGATCGACCTGATCAAGATGAAGGCCATCTTCTGGGACGAAGCGTCGCAGGGCATGAAGTTCGACTACCGCGACATCCCGGCTGACATGCTGGCTGATGCTCAGAAGTGGCGTGACAACATGGTCGAAGCGGCTGCCGAGTCCAGCGAAGACATGATGAACAAGTACCTCGAGTCGGGCGAACTGACCGAAGAGGACATCGTTCAAGGCATCCGTACGCGCACCATCGCTGCTGAAATCCAGCCGATGTTCTGCGGCACGGCCTTCAAGAACAAGGGCGTGCAGCGCATGCTGGACGGCGTGATCGACTTCATGCCGTCGCCGATCGACGTCCCGCCGGTTCCTGGCACCGACGAAGACGACCAGCCGACGACCCGCGACGCTTCGGACACGGCCAAGTTCTCGGCCCTGGCTTTCAAGCTGATGACGGACCCGTATGTGGGCCAGCTGACCTTCGTGCGCGTCTATTCGGGCGTGCTGAAGTCGGGCGACTCGGTGTTCAACCCGATCCGCGGCAAGAAGGAGCGTATCGGCCGTATTCTGCAGATGCACGCCAACCAGCGTGAAGAAATCTCGGAAATTCTGGCTGGCGACATTGCCGCCTGCGTGGGCCTGAAGGACGTGACGACCGGCGAAACGCTGTGCGATCCGGAATCGATCATCACCCTCGAAAAGATGGTGTTCCCGGAGCCGGTGATCTCGCAGGCCGTCGAGCCCAAGACCAAGGCCGACCAGGAAAAGATGGGTATCGCCCTGGGCCGCCTGGCCAAGGAAGATCCGTCGTTCCGCCTGCGTACCGACGAAGAATCGGGCCAGACCATCATTTCCGGCATGGGCGAACTGCACCTGGAAATCATTGTCGACCGCATGAAGCGCGAATTCGGCGTGGAAGCCAACGTCGGCAAGCCGCAAGTGGCCTACCGCGAAACCATCCGCAAGTCGGCCACCGACGTGGAAGGCAAGTTCGTGCGTCAGTCGGGCGGCAAGGGCCAGTACGGTCACGTCGTCCTGACGGTCGAGCCGCAAGAAGCCGGCAAGGGCTTCGAGTTCGTCGACGCGATCAAGGGCGGTGTGGTTCCTCGCGAATTCATCCCTGCGGTCGAAAAGGGCATCCTGGACAGCCTGCCGAACGGCGTGCTGGCCGGCTTCCCGGTCGTGGACGTGAAGGTCACGCTGACCTTCGGTTCGTACCACGAAGTCGACTCGAACGAAAACGCGTTCAAGATGGCCGCTTCGATGGGCTTCAAGGAAGGCTGCCGCAAGGCTTCGCCGGTGATCCTGGAGCCGATGATGGCCGTGGAAGTCGAAACGCCGGAAGACTACGCTGGTAACGTGATGGGCGACCTGTCCAGCCGTCGTGGCATGGTGCAAGGCATGGACGACATGGTCGGTGGCGGCAAGGTCATCAAGGCCGAAGTCCCGCTGTCGGAAATGTTCGGCTACTCGACGACCCTGCGCTCGATGTCGCAAGGCCGTGCCACGTACACGATGGAGTTCAAGCACTACTCGGAAGCCCCGAAGAACGTCGCTGACGCCATCATCACCGCTCGCGGCAAGTAAGACCTGAGCCGAGGCCTAGTGGCCTCGGCTTTTCCAATTCGTCTTCGTCGAAGTTCTCCCGTTTGCCAGTCGGCGGGAATCAAGGGCTCGATGGAAACGCTAAACCAACAGACTGGCGAATGCTCTTTTCTGGAGATTTGAAATGGCAAAAGGTAAATTCGAACGGACCAAGCCGCACGTCAATGTGGGCACGATCGGTCACGTTGACCACGGCAAGACCACGCTGACGGCTGCTATTGCAACCGTGCTGTCGAAGAAGTTCGGTGGCGAGGCCAAGGCCTACGACCAGATCGACGCGGCTCCTGAAGAAAAGGCCCGTGGCATCACGATCAACACCGCTCACGTCGAGTACGAAACGGCCAATCGCCACTACGCTCACGTGGACTGCCCGGGCCACGCCGACTATGTGAAGAACATGATCACTGGCGCCGCCCAGATGGACGGCGCGATCCTGGTGTGCTCGGCCGCTGACGGCCCGATGCCGCAAACCCGCGAGCACATCCTGCTGGCGCGTCAGGTCGGTGTGAAGTACATCATCGTCTTCCTGAACAAGTGCGACATGGTCGACGACGCCGAGCTGCTCGAGCTGGTCGAAATGGAAGTGCGCGA
Source organism: Pelomonas sp. V22 (assembly GCF_030014915.1). Taxonomy (GTDB): domain Bacteria; phylum Pseudomonadota; class Gammaproteobacteria; order Burkholderiales; family Burkholderiaceae_C; genus JAUASW01. The sequence goes on along the minus strand of NZ_JAGIXS010000001.1, from coordinate 1,889,919 downwards.
GCTGCTCTCGAAGTACGACTTCCCGGGCGACGACACCCCGATCATCAAGGGTTCGGCCAAGCTGGCGCTGGAAGGCGACACGGGCGACCTGGGCGAGCAAGCCATCATGCGTCTGGCCGATGCGCTGGACACGTACATCCCCCAGCCGGACCGTGCCGTTGACGGCGCCTTCCTGCTGCCGGTGGAAGACGTGTTCTCGATCTCGGGCCGTGGCACCGTGGTGACCGGTCGCGTCGAGCGCGGCATCATCAAGGTCGGCGAGGAAATCGAAGTCGTGGGCATCCGCGACGTGCAGAAGACCACCGTGACCGGCGTGGAAATGTTCCGCAAGCTGCTGGACCAAGGTCAGGCTGGCGACAACGTCGGTATCCTGCTGCGCGGCACCAAGCGTGAAGACGTCGAGCGTGGCCAAGTGCTGGCCAAGCCGGGTTCGATCAAGCCGCACACGCACTTCACGGCTGAGATCTACGTCCTGTCCAAGGAAGAAGGCGGCCGTCACACGCCGTTCTTCAACAACTATCGTCCCCAGTTCTACTTCCGCACGACGGACGTGACGGGTGCCGTGGAGCTGCCCAAGGACAAGGAAATGGTCATGCCTGGCGACAACGTCAGCATCACCGTGAAGCTGATCGCCCCCATCGCCATGGAGCAAGGCCTGCGCTTCGCTATCCGTGAAGGTGGCCGTACCGTCGGTTCGGGTGTGGTTGCCACCATCCTCGAGTAAAACTTTTGCGTGATCAGTCCGGATCGCCCGCCGATCCGGACCTCACAAAAACTCGCGGCCAGGTCTTCCGGCCTGCCGCACGCTCTTTTGAAGGAAGAATCATGCAAAAGCAAAAGATCCGCATCCGCCTGAAGGCCTTCGACTACAAGTTGATCGACCAATCGGCTCTGGAAATCGTGGAAACCGCCAAGCGTACTGGCGCCATCGTCAAGGGCCCGGTGCCCCTGCCGACGCGCATGCAGCGTTTCGACATCCTGCGTTCGCCGCACGTCAACAAGACCTCGCGCGACCAGTTCGAAATCCGTACGCACCAGCGCCTGATGGACATCGTCGATCCCACCGACAAGACGGTTGACGCGCTGATGAAGCTCGACCTGCCGGCCGGCGTGGACGTCGAAATCAAGCTGCAGTAATGCGGCCGCGGCCCTCGGGTCGCAAACAGCAAACGGCGCCTTCGGGCGCCGTTTGTCTTTTGGCGCTGTAGCTTGCGCTGAACCTAGGGTTCACGCTATACTCGCCGCTTTTCCGCCTTCGGTGTCTCCGAAGGTGGGTTGAAGCGCGCCGTTTTGGCCTTTACCAGAGGCGGCGCATTTGGTCAGCCTGACCAATCGATGTCAGGCATTTGGAGAAAAAACATGAGTCTTAGCAATCGTCTCGGATTGCTGGGCCGCAAGGTGGGCATGATGCGCATCTTCACGGACGATGGCGACGCCATCCCTGTGACGGTGCTGGATGTGTCCAACAACCGCGTGACCCAGGTCAAGACCGAAGAGACTGACGGCTACAGCGCCATTCAAGTGGCGTTCGGTACGCGCAAAGCATCGCGCGTCACCAAGCCGGAAGCTGGCCACCTCGCCAAGGCAGGTGTTGAAGCCGGCGAAATCCTGAAGGAATTCCGCGTTGCCGCCGATGTGGCTGCTGAGTACAAGCCGGGCGCTCAAGTGCCTGTGTCCTTGTTCGCAGTGGGCCAGGTCGTCGACGTGCAGGGCACTTCGATTGGTAAGGGCTTTGCCGGCACCATCAAGCGCCACAACTTCAGCTCGCAGCGCGCCTCGCACGGCAACAGCCGTTCGCACAACGTTCCTGGTTCCATCTCGATGGCGCAGGATCCTGGTCGCGTGTTCCCGGGCAAGAAGATGACCGGTCACATGGGCGACGAAACCGTGACGACGCAGAACCTGGACATCGTGCGCGTTGACGAAGCCCGTCAACTGCTGCTGGTCCGCGGTGCTGTGCCTGGCTCGAAGAACGGCCACGTTGTCGTTCGTCCTGCCGTCAAGGTCAAGGTCAAGAAGGGAGCCAACTGATGCAGCTCGAGCTCCTGAATGAGCAAGGTCAGGCCACCTCCAAGGTGGACGCTCCTGACACCGTGTTTGCTCGCGATTACAACGAAGCCCTGGTGCACCAGGTGGTCGTGGCCTTCCAGGCCAACGCCCGCCAAGGCACCCGTGCCCAGAAGGACCGCGAACAAGTCCATCACTCGACGAAGAAGCCGTTCCGCCAAAAGGGTACGGGTCGCGCGCGTGCTGGTATGACGTCTTCGCCGCTGTGGCGCGGGGGTGGTCGGATTTTCCCGAACATGCCCGACGAAAACTTCACGCACAAGCTGAACAAGAAGATGTACCGCGCCGGTATGGCCGCCATCCTCTCGCAGCTGGCTCGCGAAGGCCGCCTGGCCGTGGTGGATTCGATTGCACTCGAAGCCCCAAAGACCAAGCTGCTGGCAGCCAAGTTCAAGGCCATGGGCCTGGACTCGGTGATGCTGATCGCTGACGAAGTGGACGACAACCTGGCGCTGGCTTCGCGCAACCTGGCCAACGTGCTGGTTTGCGAGCCGCGTTACGCCGATCCGCTGTCCCTGGTTCACTACAAGAAGGTGCTGGTGACCAAGGCCGCGATGGAGCAACTCAAGGAGATGCTGGCATGAGCGCCCCGAAATATTCTGAAGGCCGTCTGGCCTCGGTGCTGCTGGCCCCCATCGTTTCCGAGAAGGCCACGGCAATCGCCGAAAAGAACAACCAAGTGCTGTTCAAGGTCCTGCGCGACGCCACCAAGCCCGAAATCAAGGCCGCTGTTGAACTGATGTTCAAGGTCGAGGTTGAGGCTGTGAACGTGGTGAACGTGAAGGGCAAGACCAAGCGCTTTGGTGGCCGTGCTGGCCGTCGTGACCACGTCAAGAAGGCGTATGTGTCGCTGAAGGCGGGCCAAGAGCTCAACTTCTCCGGGGAGGCTGCGTAATGGCCGTCGTTAAAGTCAAGCCAACCTCGCCCGGCCGCCGTGCCGTTGTGAAGGTGGTGCACAAGCATCTGCACAAGGGTGCGCCCCACGCAGCTTTGCTTGAGCCGCAAATCCAGAATTCTGGCCGTAACAACAACGGTCACATCACGATTCGCCACAAGGGCGGTGGTCACAAGCACCACTACCGCGTCGTCGACTTCAAGCGCAACAAGGACGGTATTCCGGCCAAGGTTGAGACGATTGAATACGACCCGAACCGCACGGCTCACATCGCTCTGGTGTGCTATGCCGACGGTGAGCGTCGCTATGTGATCGCCCCGCGTGGTCTGGAAGTCGGTGCAACGATCTTGAGCGGTGCTGAAGCCCCGATCAAGGCCGGCAACACGCTGCCGATCCGCAACATCCCGGTGGGTTCGACCATCCATTGCATTGAACTGCTGCCTGGCAAGGGCGCGCAGATCATTCGCTCGGCTGGTACGTCTGCTGTGCTGATGGCACGTGAAGGCACCTACGCTCAGGTCCGCCTGCGCTCGGGTGAAGTCCGTCGCATCCACATCGACTGCCGCGCCACGATTGGCGAGGTCTCCAACGAAGAGCACAGCCTGCGCCAGTACGGCAAGGCCGGCGCGATCCGCTGGAAGGGTATCCGCCCGACCGTTCGCGGTGTGGCAATGAACCCGGTGGATCACCCGCACGGTGGTGGTGAAGGTCGTACCGGTGAAGGCCAGGCGCCTGTGTCGCCGTGGAACACCCTCACGAAGGGCTACCGCACTCGTAACAACAAGCGCACGCAGACGTTCATCGTTTCGCGTCGCAAGAAGTAAAGGGTAGGCCATGACTCGTTCACTGAAGAAGGGCCCGTTCGTTGACGGCCACCTGTTGGCCAAGGTCGACAAGGCGGTTGCCAACAAGGACAAGAAGCCTATCAAGACCTGGTCGCGTCGCTCGACGATCCTGCCCGAGTTCATCGGTCTGACGATCGCTGTGCACAACGGCAAGCAGCACGTGCCGGTTTATGTGTCTGACCAGATGGTCGGTCACAAGCTGGGTGAATTCGCACTGACCCGCACCTTCAAGGGCCACCCGGCCGACAAGAAGGCCGGGAAGAAGTAAGGATGCCAACGATGGAAACCAAAGCAATCGTTCGCGGCGTTCGCCTCTCCTGCGATAAGGGCCGCCTGGTGGCGGACCTGATCCGCGGCAAGAAGGTGGACCAAGCGCTGAACATCCTGGAATTCACGCAGAAGAAGGCCGCCCTGATCATCAAGAAGGCGCTGGAAAGCGCCATCGCCAACGCCGAGCACAACGACGGCGCTGACATTGATGAGCTCAAGGTCACCTCGATCTATGTGGAACAAGGTGCCACTCTGAAGCGATTCTCTGCCCGTGCCAAGGGCCGCGGCAATCGCATCAGCAAGCCCACGTGCCACATTTTCGTCTCGGTCGGTAACTGAGGCTAAGGAAGACTATGGGACAGAAAATCCACCCAACCGGCTTCCGCCTGCCCGTCACCCGTAACTGGGCGTCGCGCTGGTACGCGAACAACCAGAACTTCGCCACGATGCTGGCCGAAGATCTGCGCGTGCGTGAGTACCTCAAGGCCAAGCTGAAGAATGCCGCCGTCTCGCGCATCCTGATCGAGCGCCCCGCCAAGAACGCCCGCATTACCATTTACTCGGCTCGTCCGGGCGTGGTGATCGGCAAGAAGGGCGAAGACATCGAAAGCCTGAAGGCCGAACTGACCAAGCGTCTGGGCGTGCCGGTGGCAGTGAACATCGAAGAAGTGCGCAAGCCTGAAATCGATGCACAGCTGATCGCCGACTCGATCACCCAGCAGCTGGAAAAGCGCATCATGTTCCGTCGCGCCATGAAGCGTGCGATGCAGAACGCGATGCGTCTGGGCGCCCAAGGCATCAAGATCATGTCTGCCGGCCGTCTGAACGGCATCGAAATCGCTCGTACCGAGTGGTATCGCGAAGGCCGTGTGCCTCTGCACACCCTGCGTGCCGACATCGACTACGGCACCTCGGAAGCCAAGACCACCTACGGCGTCATCGGCGTCAAGGTCTGGGTCTATCGTGGCGACCGCCTGGCCAATGGCGATGCTCCGGTGATCAACACGCCTGCAGGCGCTGAAGATGACCGTCGTCCGCGTCGCAACACCCGCCCGGGTGCCCCGACCGGCCGTGGCCGTCCGGGTGGCGATCGTGGTCCGCGTGATGGTGCTGCCCCGGCTGCTGAAGCCGCCGCCGGCGATGCCAAGCCTGCTGCCAAGCGTGTGGTGCGTAAGCCCGCCGCTCCGGCTGCTGGCGAGGCCAAAGGAGAATAACAATGCTGCAACCAGCTCGTCGCAAATACCGCAAGGAGCAAAAGGGTCGTAACACTGGTGTTGCAACCCGCGGTGCTGCCGTGTCTTTCGGCGATTTCGGCCTGAAGGCAACTGAGCGTGGCCGTCTGACGGCCCGCCAGATTGAAGCTGCACGTCGTGCGATCTCGCGCCACATCAAGCGCGGTGGTCGCATCTTCATCCGCATCTTCCCGGACAAGCCGATCTCCCAGAAGCCTGCCGAAGTCCGTATGGGTAACGGTAAGGGCAATCCGGAGTACTACGTCGCTGAAATTCAGCCTGGCAAGGTGCTCTACGAAGTCAATGGTGTGCCGGAAACTCTGGCTCGCGAAGCGTTCACGCTGGCTGCTGCAAAGCTGCCCCTGCGTTGCACCTTCGTTGCTCGCCAAGTCGGTACCTGATTGGAGAGGACACCATGAAAGCATCTGAACTGCGTGGCAAGGACGTCGCTGCCCTCGAAAAGGAAGTGACCGACCTGCTCAAGGCCCATTTCGGCCTGCGCATGCAAAAGGCGACCCAACAGCTCACGAACCACTCGGTGCTGGGCAAGACCCGTCGCGACATCGCTCGCGTCAAGACTGTCTTGGCCGAGAAGAAGAAGGGAGCCGTGTGATGACGCAAGCTCAAGAAAAGAACACCCGTACCCTGGTGGGTCGCGTGGTCAGCGACAAGCGTTCCAAGACCGTCACGGTCCTGGTCGAGCGTCGTTCCAAGCATGAGCTGTACGGCAAGATCGTCGCTCACTCGCGCAAGTACCACGCCCATGATGAAAATGGCGAGTACAAGATGGGTGATGTCGTCGAGATCGCTGAAGGCCGTCCGCTGTCCAAGACCAAGAGCTGGGTCGTTACCCGCCTGGTCGAGAAGGCTCAGCTGGTCTGATCGCACTGAAGACTTGATTGCCGCAGGGCTTGCCCTGTGCTGATCAGATGGGCCGGGTCGCTGCAAGCCAGCAACCCGGCCCTTTTACTTTTCTCATTGACCGAAGCACAAGAAGGAGACCTCCCATGCTGAAGATTGGTGACCGCGTGCCCGCAGGCACGCTGCAGGAATTCATCGAAGTCGAGGGCGAAGGCTGCTCCATCGGCCCGAACAGCTTCGACATCGAAAAGGCCACGGCTGGCAAGAAGATTGCCGTGTTTGCCCTGCCTGGCGCCTTCACCCCGACCTGTTCGGCCCAGCATGTGCCTGGCTACGTCCAGAACTACGACGCGTTGCGTGCTGCAGGTGTCGATGAAATCTGGTGCATCTCGGTCAATGACGCCTTCGTCATGGGCGCTTGGGGCCGCGACCAGCAGACGGGCGGCAAAGTCCACATGATGGCCGACGGCAGTGCCGACTTCGCCAAGGCGACCGGCCTGACGCTGGACCTGACCGCCAAGGGTCTGGGTCTGCGCTCGCAGCGCTACTCGATGCTGCTGGTCGATGGCGTGGTCAAGACGTTGAACGTGGAGGGTCCGGGCAAGTTCGAGGTCAGTGACGCTGCGACGATGCTGGCCCAGGCCAAGGCCGCTTGAAAAGGGCCACCTGAACAAGGCCACCTGAAGGCCATCGAGAGAGATTTCAGAATTGCGCACCCTGAGTGCTTGACAGCGCTTCGGGTAATCGCGCATAATGCAAAGCTTCGCCGAACGTCAGGCGCATTTAGCAATGCGTTTTGGCCTCGGATCCGCCCATAACCGCCGGGCGCAGCCAGCAGGCTGCAATCGGTCCACGGGCCCAAGACTGACCACTGAAGTTGCTTCGCGACTGATGCGGGAAAAGTTGGGGATAGACATGATTCAAATGCAATCGCGACTCGACGTCGCGGATAACACTGGCGCCAAGTCCGTCATGTGCATCAAGGTGCTTGGCGGTTCCAAGCGTCGTTATGCCGGCATTGGCGACATCATAAAGGTCAGCATCAAAGAAGCTGCTCCGCGTGGTCGCGTCAAGAAGGGCGAGGTCTACAGCGCTGTGGTCGTTCGTACCGCCAAGGGCGTGCGTCGCCAGGACGGTTCGCTGGTCAAGTTCGACGGCAATGCTGCCGTCCTGCTGAACGCCAAGCTGGAGCCGATCGGCACCCGTATCTTTGGCCCGGTGACGCGTGAACTGCGTACCGAGCGCTTCATGAAGATCGTGTCGCTGGCGCCTGAGGTGCTCTGAGCCCTCTCAAGACAAAGGTATTGCCATGAACAAGATTCGTAAAGGCGACGAGGTCATCGTGCTGACCGGCCGCGACAAGGGCAAGCGCGGCACTGTGTCGCAGCGTGTCGATGACTCCCACCTGGTGGTGGAAGGCGTCAATGTCGTCAAGAAGCACGTCAAGCCCAACCCGATGAAGGGCACCACCGGCGGCGTGGTCGACAAGACGATGCCGATCCATCAATCCAACGTGGCGATTTTCAACGCTGCATCCGGCAAGGCCGATCGCGTGGGCATCAAGCTGCTCGCCGATGGCAAGAAGGTGCGCGTCTACAAGTCGACCGGCGAAGAGATCAAGGCTTAAGAGGTCCGACATGGCTCGTTTGCAAGCGATTTACCGCGAAAAAGTTGTGCCAGGCCTCATTGAGAAGTTTGGCTACAAGTCGATCATGGAAGTGCCGCGCATCACCAAGATCACCCTGAACATGGGTGTCAGTGAAGCCGTCGCCGACAAGAAGGTCATGGACCACGCCGTGGGCGACCTGACCAAGATCGCCGGCCAGAAGCCCGTGGTCACGAAGTCGAAGAAGGCTATTGCCGGCTTCAAGATCCGTGACAACGTGCCCATCGGCTGCATGGTCACGCTGCGTGGCGTTCAGATGTACGAATTCCTGGACCGTTTCGTCACCATCGCGCTGCCGCGCGTTCGCGACTTCCGCGGTATCTCAGGTCGTTCGTTCGACGGCCGCGGCAACTACAACATCGGCGTCAAAGAACAGATCATCTTCCCCGAAATCGAATACGACAAGGTGGATGCTCTGCGTGGTCTGAACATCAGCATCACGACGACGGCCAAGACGGACGACGAAGCCAAGGCTCTGCTGGCTGCGTTCAAGTTTCCGTTCAAGAACTGAGGTGCCCTATGGCAAAACTCTCTATCAAGCAACGTGAACTGAAGCGCGAACAGCTGGTCGCCAAGTACGCAAAGAAGTATGCGGAACTGAAGGCCATCATCAACGACTTCAAGAAGTCGGAAGAAGAGCGCTACGCCGCCCGCCTGGAGCTGCAGAAGCTGCCCCGCAACGCCTACCCGACTCGCCTGCGCAATCGCTGCGAGTTGACCGGTCGTCCGCGCGGCACGTTCCGCAAGTTCGGCCTGGCCCGTAACAAGATTCGTGAACTGGCCTTCAAGGGCGACATCCCCGGTGTCGTCAAGGCCAGCTGGTAATCGGCAGGTTTAGGAGATTTCGTATGAGCATGAGTGATCCTATCGCCGATATGCTGACTCGCATTCGCAACGCCCAGAGCGTTGAGAAGACCAGCGTCGTGATGCCTTCTTCCAAGCTGAAGGTCGCGATCGCCAAGGTCCTCAAGGATGAGGGTTACATCGACGGTTTCGCACTGCGCGGTGACGCAGCTCGCCCCGAGCTGGAAATTGCGCTGAAGTACTACGCCGGTCGCCCGGTGATCGAGCGTATCGAGCGCGTGAGCCGCCCCGGCCTGCGCATCTACAAGGGCCGCCACGACATTCCCCAGGTCATGAATGGCCTGGGTGTGGCGATCGTCACCACCCCGCAAGGTGTGATGACCGACCGCAAAGCACGTCAAGCCGGTATCGGCGGCGAAGTGCTCTGCTACGTCGCTTAAGCGCAAGGAGAGACGACAATGTCCCGCGTAGGAAAAATGCCGGTGGCCGTCCCGCAAGGTGTGGACGTGACCATCAACGCTGACCAGATCAGCGTCAAGGGCACCCTGGGCACGCTGACCCGCCCGGTCAACGCCCTGGTGACCGTGAAGAACGAAGGCGGCAAGCTGACGTTCACGCCGAACAACGACTCTGCCGAAGCCGATGCCATGAGCGGCACCGTGCGCGCTCTGGTGGCCAACATGGTCACCGGCGTGAGCAAGGGCTTCGAGCGCAAGCTGAACCTGGTTGGCGTGGGCTTCCGTGCCCAAGCCCAAGGTCAGAAGCTGAACCTGCAAATCGGTTTCTCTCACCCCGTGGTGAAGGACATGCCGGCTGGCATCAAGGTTGAGTGCGCCACGCAGACCGAAATCCTGATCAAGGGTGCGGACCGCCAAGTGGTGGGCCAGATCGCCGCAGAAGTGCGTGCCTTCCGTCCGCCGGAGCCCTACAAGGGCAAGGGCATCCGCTATTCCGACGAGAAGGTCTCTCTCAAAGAGACCAAGAAGAAGTAAGGAGCAGCGACATGATGACCAAGAAAGAACAGCGCATCCGTCGTTCGCGCCAAACCCGCGTCCGCATTGCCATCCAGCAAGTCGCACGCCTGACGGTGTTCCGCTCGAACCTGCACATCTACGCCAGCGTCATTTCCGACGACGGCGCCCGTGTGCTGGCCAGCGCCTCGACGGCCGAGAAGGAAGTCCGCGCAGCCCTGGGCGGCGATGGCAAGGGTGGCAACGTTGCCGCCGCCACGCTGATCGGCAAGCGCATCGCCGAGAAGGCCAAGGCTGCTGGCGTCGAGAAGGTTGCCTTCGACCGCGCTGGTTTCGCCTACCACGGTCGTATCAAGGCCCTGGCCGATGCAGCCCGCGAAGCTGGCCTGCAGTTCTGACGCACAAAGGATTTAGAAATGGCAAAGTTTCAACCCCGCGCGCAGGCTGAAGGCAACGACGACGGCCTGAAGGAAAAGATGATCGCGGTCAACCGCGTCACCAAGGTGGTGAAGGGCGGCCGTACGCTGTCTTTCGCAGCACTGACGGTGGTCGGCGACGGCGACGGCCGTATCGGCATGGGCAAGGGCAAGGCGAAGGAAGTTCCGGTCGCCGTGCAGAAGGCCATGGAATCGGCTCGTCGCAACATGGTCAAAGTGAACCTGCGGAACGGCACGATCCACCACAACGTGACCGGCCAGCACGGCGCTGCCCGCGTCATGATGATCCCGGCAGCAACCGGTACCGGCGTGATCGCTGGCGGCCCGATGCGCGCTGTGTTCGAAGTGATGGGCGTGACCGACATCGTGACCAAGAGCCACGGTTCGACCAACCCGTACAACATGGTCCGCGCCACGCTGGACGCGCTGAAGCGCTCCACCACGGCTTCGGAAGTCGCCGCCAAGCGCGGTAAGTCGGTCGAAGACATCGTCGGCTGATTCACCAGTTCTGGAGAGACTCAACATGTCTGACAAGAAAACCGTGACGGTCAAGCTCGTCCGCAGCCCCATCGGCACCCGCGCTTCGCACCGTGCCACCGTGGCTGGCCTGGGCCTGCGCAAGCTGAACAGCACCAGCGTGTTGGAAGACACGCCGGCAGTGCGCGGCATGATCAACAAGATCGCCTACCTCGTTCAAGTGCTGTAAGCGCCTGAACAGAACAGAGGATTAGAAGATGCAACTCAATACCATCAAGCCTGCCGCTGGCGCCAAGCACGCCAAGCGTCGCGTGGGCCGTGGCATTGGCTCCGGCCTCGGCAAGACTGCCGGCCGTGGTCACAAGGGTCAAAAGTCGCGTGCCGGTGGCTACCACAAGGTGGGCTTCGAAGGCGGCCAGATGCCCCTGCAGCGTCGCCTGCCCAAGCGCGGCTTCAAGTCGCTGGCTCGTCCGTACAACGCTGAGATCAACCTGAGTGATCTGCAAGCGCTGGCCGGCGAAGAGATCGACCTGCTGACGCTGAAGGCCGTGGGCCTGGTTCCCGAACTGACCAAGAACGTCAAGGTCATCCTGTCGGGTTCCATCAGCCGCAAGGTTGTGCTGAAGGGTGTGGCTGCTACGGCTGGTGCCAAGGCTGCCATCGAAGCCGCTGGCGGCTCGGTCGCCTGAAGCGCTAGGAACTAGGCACAGTGGCTACCACCAACGCAAACCAACTGGCCAAGAGCGGCAAGTTCGGCGACCTGCGTCGCCGCCTTGTGTTCCTGCTGCTGGCTCTGGTTGTGTACCGCATCGGGGCGCATATCCCCGTGCCCGGTATCGACCCGGTTCAGCTGCAGCAGTTCTTCAAGGGTCAGGAAGGTGGCATCCTGAGCCTGTTCAATATGTTCTCGGGCGGTGCGCTGTCGCGCTTTACCGTCTTCGCGCTGGGCATCACGCCCTACATCTCGGCCTCGATCGTGATCCAGTTGATGGGTTATGTGGTGCCGGCGTTGGAAGCGCTGAAGAAGGAAGGCGAAGCAGGGCGTCGCAAGACCACGCAGTACACGCGCTACGCCACGCTGGGCCTGGCCATCTTCCAATCGCTGAGCATTGCGCTGGCGCTTGAAAGTTCGGCCGGTCTGGTGATCAGCCCGGGTTTCGGTTTCCGCCTGACCGCGGTGACCAGCCTGGTGGCTGGCACGATGTTCCTGATGTGGCTGGGTGAGCAGATCACCGAGCGCGGTCTGGGCAACGGGATCTCGATCCTGATCTTCAGCGGTATCGCTGCAGGTTTGCCGGGCGCAATTGGTGGTTTGGCTGAGCTGGTTCGTACGGGCTCGATGGGCGCTGTGTCCTTCCTGGTCGTCTGTGCCATCGTCGTCGCTGTGACCTATCTGGTGGTGTTTGTCGAGCGCGGTCAGCGCAAGATCTTGGTGAATTACGCCAAGCGCCAGGTGGGCAACAAGGTGTACGGCGGTCAGAGTTCGCACCTGCCGCTGAAGCTGAACATGTCGGGCGTGATTCCGCCGATCTTTGCGTCGTCGATCATCCTGCTGCCGACCACGGTGGTGAGCTGGTTCGCGACGGGTGACAGCCTTCGTTGGCTGAAGGACATCGCCGACATGCTGCGCCCTGGACAGCCGATCTACGTGCTGTTCTACGCTGCTGCGATCGTGTTCTTCTGCTTCTTCTACACGGCGCTGGTGTTCAACAGCCGTGAGACCGCAGACAACCTGAAGAAGAGTGGCGCGTTCATTCCGGGCATCCGCCCAGGTGAGCAGACTGCGAAGCATATTGACAAGATCTTGTCGCGCCTGACGATGGCCGGTGCCATCTACATCACGGCCGTCTGCTTGTTGCCGGAGTTCTTGAATCTCAAGTACAACGTGCCGTTCTACTTTGGTGGAACCTCACTGTTGATCATCGTGGTTGTCACGATGGACTTCTGGGCGCAAGTTCAGTCTTACGTGATGAGTCAGCAGTACGAATCGCTGCTGAAGAAGGCCAACTTCAAGGCTGGCTGAAGCAGGTTGAAATTTTAGACGAGTCGTTCTCCGACACGTCGCAGGTAAGTGTGGACGCGTTGCGTCCCGTCACCGGTGACAAAGAGAGCTGACAAAGTACGATTTGAGTCGTGCTCGCATCGTGTTCCGGGCGAAGTGAGTGAATCTAGGTCCCCGGACGCGCTTTAGAGCGATATTGAGTAGGTCAAGGAGCAGACCATGAAAGTTTCGGCATCCGTCAAGGCAATGTGCCGCAATTGCAAAGTCATCCGCCGCAAGGGCGTGGTGCGTGTGATCTGTACAGATCCCCGCCACAAGCAGCGCCAAGGCTGATTGCTGCACGACACGAGCGAATTAGAGGACGCACATGGCACGTATTGCTGGTATCAACATTCCGCCGCAAAAGCACACTGAGATCGGTCTGACCTCGATCTACGGCATTGGCCGTACGACCGCCCAGAAGATCTGCACCACTTGCGGTATTCCGTTCGACAAGAAGGTCAAGGACCTCACCGACGCTGATCTGGAAAAGATCCGTGAAGAAGTGGGCCGCATGACCATCGAAGGCGATCTGCGCCGTGAGATGTCGATCAACATCAAGCGCCTGATGGACCTCGGCTGCTACCGCGGTTTCCGTCACCGCCGTGGCCTGCCGATGCGCGGTCAGCGCACCCGCACGAACGCTCGCACCCGTAAAGGCCCGCGCAAGTCGGCCGCCACGGGCAAGAAGTGATCCTGCGGCAGCATTGAAAGAAAGACATCATGGCAAAAGCACCCAATAACTCGGCTGCCCAACGCGTCCGCAAGAAGGTCCGCAAGAACGTTGCTGACGGCATTGCGCACGTTCACGCGTCGTTCAACAACACCATCATCACCATCACCGACCGTCAAGGCGGCGCCCTGTCCTGGGCTTCGTCGGGTGGTCAGGGCTTCAAGGGCTCTCGCAAGTCGACGCCTTTCGCTGCCCAGGTGGCTGCTGAAGTCGCAGGCCGCGCTGCTCAAGAGCAGGGCATCAAGAACCTCGACGTCAAGATCAAGGGCCCCGGACCGGGTCGCGAATCGTCGGTGCGCGCTCTGGCTGCGCTCGGCATCCGCATCAACTCGATCTCTGACGTGACGCCGGTGCCGCACAACGGCTGCCGTCCGCAGAAGCGTCGTCGCATCTAAGGCCATTTGGCCTGTCGATGCGCCTGATGGCATAATCGCGCGTTTTCCCGCGCCGGCGGGCACGAAAGTGCCGCGCCGGCCGTTTTGCTGAAGTCTGCGGTCATCCTCCATGGATACCCTGGTTTCAATAAGCCCACCGTCTGAGCCGATAAAAATACGGGCCAGACTCGCGCAGGACCTCGCTTGAGGCTTGCGTCAGATTGAACAAGGACACTCAAAGTGGCACGTTACCTCGGCCCCAAGGCCAAACTTTCCCGCCGCGAAGGCACTGACCTGTTCCTGAAGAGCGCCCGTCGCTCCATCGCGGACAAGGCCAAGTTCGACTCCAAGCCTGGCCAGCACGGCCGCACTTCGGGTCAGCGCACCTCCGACTTCGGTCTGCAGCTGCGCGAAAAGCAGAAGGTCAAGCGCATGTATGGCGTGCTGGAGCGTCAGTTCCGCCGCTACTTCGCCGAAGCCGAGCGTCGCAAGGGTTCGACCGGTGTCAACCTGCTGACGCTGCTGGAATCGCGTCTGGACAACGTCGTCTATCGCATGGGCTTCGGTTCGACCCGTGCCGAAGCGCGCCAGCTGGTCTCGCACAAGGGCATCACCGTGAACGGTGAAGTCGTCAACATCGCTTCCTACCTGGTCAAGGCTGGCGACACCGTTGCCGTCCGTGAAAAGGCCAAGAAGCAGCTGCGCATCATCGACGCCTTCAAGCTGGCCGATTCCATCGGTCTGCCGGCTTGGGTTCAGGTCGACGGCACGAAGCTGGAAGGTATCTTCAAGAAGACGCCTGACCGCGACGAGTTCGGCGCCGAGATCAACGAGTCGCTGATCGTCGAGTTGTACTCGCGTTAAGCAACCCGTACTGGCCGGCAGCGCCCTGGAGGGCGAGGCCGGCTTTTCATCGTCTGTATCGGATTCCCCGCTGCGGACGGTTGGTCCCTCAGCCTTATCGGTGTAACGAACCGAGGGTATTGAAAGAAAGACCTCATGCAAACAAATCTGCTCAAGCCCAAATCCATCAATGTCGAGCCCCTGGGTGGCCATCGCGCCAAGGTCACGCTCGAGCCGTTTGAACGCGGCTATGGCCACACCCTGGGCAATGCCCTGCGCCGTGTGTTGCTGTCCTCGATGGTGGGTTATGCGCCGACGGAAGTGACGATCGCTGGCGTCCTGCACGAGTACTCGGCCATCGACGGTGTGCAAGAAGACGTGGTTCACATCATGCTGAACCTCAAGGGCGTGGTGTTCCGCCTGCACAACCGTGAAGAAGTGACCCTGGTCCTGCGCAAGGAAGGCGATGGCCCGGTCACCGCAGCCGACATCCAGACTCCGCACGACGTCGAGATCATCAATCCCGACCACGTCATCGCCCATCTGTCGCAAGGCGGCAAGCTGGACATGCAAATCAAGGTCGAGAAGGGCCGTGGCTATGTGCCCGGCACGATGCGGCGTTATGGCGACGAGCCGACCAAGAGCATTGGCCGCATCGTCCTGGATGCTTCGTTCTCGCCGGTCCGCCGCGTCAGCTACGCCGTCGAAAACGCCCGCGTCGAGCAGCGTACCGACCTGGACAAGCTGGTCATGGAAATCGAAACCAACGGCGCCATCTCGCCCGAGGAAGCGATCCGGGCCTCGGCCAAGATCCTGGTTGAACAACTCGCCGTGTTCGCACAGCTGCAAGGCACCGACCTGGTCGATGCTTTCGACCAGCCGGCTCAGCGCTCGAGCAGCTTCGATCCGATCCTGCTGCGTCCGGTGGACGAGCTGGAACTGACCGTGCGTTCGGCCAACTGCCTGAAGGCCGAAAACATCTATTACATCGGCGACCTGATCCAGCGCACCGAGACCGAGCTGCTGAAGACCCCGAACCTGGGTCGCAAGTCGCTCAACGAAATCAAGGAAGTGCTGGCTTCGCGTGGCCTGACCTTGGGTGCGCGTCTCGAGAACTGGCCGCCGCAAGGTCTCGACAAGCGTTGATTTGAATCTGGCCGGCGGTTCGCTGCCGGCCACCTCCGCGAGAAGGTCAGTCTCGTGTTTTGAAGAAGATGGATGGGGCGCTGACCAACCCCATCCGGTGCACCCGGCAGTACCTGATACGGCTGTCGGTATTACATAGTTTTGAAAGGAAAGCACCATGCGTCACCGTAACGGCCTCCGTAAGCTGAACCGTACCTCCGAACACCGCAAGGCGATGCTGCGCAACATGTGCAACTCGCTGCTGCAGCACGAAGCCATCAAGACCACGGTCCCGAAGGCCAAGGAATTGCGCCGCGTTGTCGAGCCCCTGATCACCCTGGCCAAGGAACCCACGCTGGCCAACCGCCGCCTGGCTTTCGACCGCCTGCGTGACCGCGACATCGTCACCAAGCTGTTCAACGAACTGGGCCCGCGTTTCAAGGCCCGTCCGGGCGGCTACACCCGCATCCTCAAGATGGGCTTCCGCGTTGGCGACAACGCACCGATGGCCTTTGTTGAGCTGGTGGACCGCGCCGAAGGCGAAACCGCTGGCGAAGCCGTCGAGTAAGCACTGAACCTGGTGGGCTTCGGTCCACTGTGAGTTCCAAGAGAGAAGCCAGCCTCGCGCTGGCTTTTTTTCGCCTGTACTTCGCCCTAGCCCCCTGCCGCGCAGGCGCCGTTGATTGGCGCTAAGCTGCGCGGCTCCGAAGATTGTTAGTTGCTTTGCCCACGATGCACGCCATGCCTTTGCTCTCGCTGTTCCCACGCCTGTTCAGGCCTCTGCTCCTGGTGCTCGCAGTCCTGATGCCCGCGCTGGCCAGTGCCGATGACTTCCTGGAGCCTGAGCAGGCCTTCAAACTGAGCGTCAAGGCCATCGATGCCGGCAACGTCGAGGTCCGCTACGAGATCGCGCCGGGCTACTACATGTACCGCGAGCAGTTCCGCGTGGAGGCGAACGGTGCGACCCTGGGTGCGCCGGTACTGCCGGCCGGCAAGACCAAGTTCGACGAGACCTTCAACAAGACGGTCGAGATCTACCGCGAGCAACTGCTCGTCCGCGTGCCCGTCACGCAGGCGGCCGGGCCGTTCAAGCTCAGCGTGACCGGCCAGGGCTGTGCCGACAAGGGCCTTTGCTACCCGCCCCAGACGACGACGGTGGAACTGCGCCTGCCCGACGCAAGCGCCGCACCGGCTGCTACGCCGGTAGCAGCACAGCAGCAGAGCAGCCAAGCGCCTATCGCCGGCAGCTCCGAGTCCAGCCGCCTTGACGCGGCTCTGCAGTCCGGCCAGTTCTGGACCGTCATCGGCGTGTTCTTCGTGGCCGGCCTGCTGTTGTCGTTGACGCCTTGCGTCCTGCCTATGCTGCCCATCCTTTCGTCCATCATCGTGGGCGAGGGCGCACGCGCATCGCGGGGGCGCAGCTTCTTGCTGGCGCTCAGCTACTCGCTCGGCATGGCCCTGGTCTACACGGCCCTCGGCGTTGCGGCCGGCCTGGCGGGCGAAGGCCTGGCCGCAGCGCTGCAAAAGCCCTGGGTGCTGGCGCTGTTCGCGACCGCCCTGGTCGTGTTCTCGCTGTCGATGTTCGGCGTCTACGAGCTGCAACTGCCGAGCTCGATGACAGGAGGCCTGTCCAGTGCCTCGCAGAAACTGCCGGCCGGCCATTTCGCGGGCGTGTTCGTGATGGGCGGTGTTTCGGCTCTGATCGTCAGCCCTTGTGTTGCGGCGCCGCTGGCTGGCGCGCTCGTCTATCTGAGCCAGACGCGCGACGTGCTGCTCGGTGGCGGCGCCTTGTTCGCGTTGGCTTGCGGCATGAGCGTGCCGCTGCTGCTGCTGGGCGCCTCGGCTGGCGCTCTGCTGCCGCGCGCCGGCGCCTGGATGGATGGCGTCAAGCATTTCTTCGGCATGCTCTTGCTGGGTGTGGCGCTGTGGACCGTTCAGCCTGTGCTGCCGGCCTCGCTGGCCCAAGCCCTCTGGGGCGCCCTGCTGATCGCCTCGGCCGCCATGCTGGGGCTGTTCGAACATGGCCATGCAAGCGGACGGCCGCGCACCTGGTTGCGCAAGACCGCCGCCGTTGTTGCGCTGGTCTACGGCCTGCTGCAGCTGCTGGGCGCCGCCGCCGGCGGCACGGACCCGCTGAAGCCACTGGCCGGCCTGGCCATGGCTCGCGCCGAAGCCGGCTCGCCAAGCGGGCGGGGTCTGGCCTTTCAGCCCGTGCGCAGCCTTGCCGAGCTCGATGCGGCCGTGGCCAATGCAGGCCGCCCGGTGATGCTCGATTTCTATGCCGACTGGTGTGTGTCCTGCAAGGAGATGGAGCGCTACACCTTCAGTGACGCGTCCGTCCGCAAACGTCTTGAAGGCGCGTTGCTGCTGAAGGCCGACGTCACGGCCAACAACGCGGACGACAAGGAACTGCTCAAGCGCTTCAAGCTCTTCGGCCCGCCGGGCACGATCTTTTTCGATGCCCAAGGTCAGGAGCTGAAAGCCGCCCGCGTGATCGGCTACCAGGACGCGCAGCGTTTCAACAGCACGCTCGATGCCGTCGGCCTCTGAAGCGCCTGAGAAATGAGCTATACTGCTAGCTTCAGTCGCGGGGTGGAGCAGTCTGGTAGCTCGTTGGGCTCATAACCCAAAGGTCGTCGGTTCAAATCCGGCCCCCGCAACCAAGGAATTCAAGGTCGATGAGACCCAGGGAAGCCGCTCAAACCAGGAGCGGCTTCTTCGTTAAAGATCAGTCGCGGGGTGGAGCAGTCTGGTAGCTCGTTGGGCTCATAACCCAAAGGTCGTCGGTTCAAATCCGGCCCCCGCAACCAAGCCAAGCAACGCCAACCCTCGGGTTGGCGTTTTGCTTTGTGCTCAGCCGTGGCACAGCTTCCGCCGGCCACGTTCAGCTTGCTAAGGGGGGCGCCACGCTCTCGGCCCTGTCACTCTCCGCCTGCATGAACGCCGCCAGCGCCCGAAAGCGCGGCTGGGCGGCCAAGGCCGGTGAGGCCAGCAACCAGTAGGCACCTTCGGCTTCGATGCTGAGCTCGAACGGCCGCAGCAGCCGGCCGGCGCGCAGGTCGTCTTCGATCAGGGCGAGACGGCCCAAGGCCAGGCCGCGGCCGGCCATGGCGGCCATCAAGAGGGCGTTGCTGTCGTCGATCAGCTGGCCCTGCCGCACCGGCAGGTCGGGAACGCCGGCGGCGCTCATCCAGCGGGCCCAGTCCTCATGGCTGTCTTCGTGCAGCAGCGGGTAGTGGCGCAGGGCCGCCGGGCTGTCCAGTGGCTGCGCGGCGCGCGGCAAGGTGGGGGCGCACACCGGCGTGAGCGAGGTGCCGAACAGGCGCTGCGCCCACACGCGGGGTGGCGGCTCCACGGTCCAGACCACGGCCGCCTCGGCCGTGCCCCGGCTCAAGGCATCGCCCTGCGTGCTGTGGTGCAGGTGCAGTTCGATGTCGGGGTGCGCGTCCCAGAAGCGCGGCAATCGAGGCATCAACCAGCGGCTGGAGAAGCTGGGCGTGACCGCCAGCTGCAGGCTCTGGGCTTGCTGATCGCGTTGCTTGAGTTGGCCCATCAGCTCGTCGATGCGGTCGAAGCTGCTGGACAGCACGCCCACCAGGCGCTCGCCCGCCGCCGTGAGGCGAACCTGGCGCGGCCGGCGCTCGAACAGCGGCTGGCCCAGTGCCTCCTCGAGCGCGCGCACCTGATGGCTGACCGCCGCCTGTGTGATGTGCAACTCCGTCGCCGCCAGGGTGAACGAGAGCCGACGTGCCGCTGCCTCGAAGCAGCGCAGGGCGTTCAGGTGGTGCAGATGGCGTCTCATGGGCGCGATGCTAGGCCCTGGATGGATCAGCTCAGCTAATGCATGCGACAAAAACTTCTCGCTTGTGGGTTTGAGGTGGCGCAGCTGAAATAGCGATATCGAAACGTTTCAATCAACGTCCCGAGTCCATGAGCAAATCTAAGGTTTACCCGTATATCCCGAACTCGGTCCCAGCCGTCCGGGCAGCCATGCTGGCAGCGACTGGCGCGGCCTCAGTCGAAGAGTTCTATGCCGACATTCCCGCCGCGCTGCGCCTCCCGCGCGCGCTGAACCTGCCCGAACCCCTGCTCTCGGAGGCGCGCCTGAAGCGCCATGTGCAGGGCCTGCTGGCCCGGAACACCCATTGCGGCGAGGTGCTGAGCTTCCTCGGAGGTGGGTGCTACCAGCACCATGTGCCGGCCCTGTGCGACGAGATCAACGGCCGCAGCGAGTTCCTCACCGCCTATGCCGGCGAGCCCTATGACGACCACGGCCGCTTCCAGGCGCTGTGGGAGTACGGCTCGATGATGGGCGAGCTGCTCAATCTCGAGGTGGTCAGCGTGCCCACCTACGACGGCTATCAAGCCGCCGCCACCGCCTGCTGTATGGCCGCCCGCCATACGGGCCGCCGCCAGGTCCTGGTCGCTGCCAATGTGAACCCCGACAAGCGCTCCCACATGCAGACTTACGGGCGCAGCGAGATCCAGTTCATCGAGGTCGCCTTCGATGCCGCCAGCGGCCTGGTGGACCGCGCCGACCTGCAAGCCAAGCTGAGCCCACAGGTGGCGGCCTTCTATGTGGACGTGCCCAACTACTTCGGCGGCATCGACGAAGGCGCGGCCCTGGCTGCCCTGGTCCAACAGGCGGGCGCCGTGCTGGTCGTCGGTGTGGACCCCAGCTCGCTCGGCGTGCTGACCCCGCCCGGCGATTACGGCGCCACCCTCGTCTGCGGCGACATCCAGCCGCTCGGCATGCACATGAGCTATGGCGGCGGTCATGGCGGCTTCATCGCCAGCCGCGACGACGAGGCCCTGGTCCTGCAATACCCCTCGCGCCTGTTCGGCATCGCACCGACCTCGGTCCCAGGCCAGTACGGCTTCGGTGACGTGGCCTACCACCGCACCTCGTTCGACAAGCGCGAGAACGGCAACGAGTTCGTCGGCACGGCTGCCGCGCTGTGGGGCATCACCGCCGGGGTCTACCTCGCCAGCATGGGGCCGCAGGGCATGGTGGAGCTGGGCGAGGGCATCCTGCGCCGCGTGGCCTATGCGCGCCAGCAGCTCAGTGCGGTGCCGGGCCTGCGCCTGGCCCATGCCGGCACGGCGCATTTCAAGGAGTTCGTGCTGGACTTCAATGCCAGCGGCTTCACGGTGGCGCAGATCAACGCGGCCCTGCGCGAGCGCCACGGCATCTTCGGTGGCCACGATCTGTCGCAGGCCTTCCCCAGTCTGGGCCAGAGCGCTCTCTACGCCTTCACCGAGCTGCACAGCCAGGCCGACATCGACACCCTGGTGAGCGCCCTGCGCGAGCTGCTGACCCAATGAATCCGATGAGCAAGCAGAGCGAGAACAGCGCCATGGAAAACATCTCCGCCCACCGTTTCACCGACGGCAAACCCAATCTGCGCCGCTACCAGCAGGCGCGCTGGGACGAGCCGGTGATCTTCGAGCTCAGCCAGCCCGGCGAGCGCGCCATCCTCGTGCCCGAACTAGAGCCGGGCCTCGCCAGCGCGACGCAAGCGGCCCTCGTCGAACTGCCGCCCGGCATGCGCCGTGCGCAGGCGCCGGCCCTGCCCGAGCTGAGCCAGAACCGCGTGCTGCGCCACTACCTGCGCCTGTCGCAGGAGAACCTGGGCGCCGACCTGAACGTGGACGTGGGGCAGGGCACCTGCACCATGAAATACAACCCCAAGATCAACGAGCAACTGGCCCGCGATGCGCGCATGAGTGAGCTGCATCCGCTGCAGGACGAGTCCACCGTGCAGGGCATCTTGCAGGTCATGCATGCGATGGAGCAGGTGATCTGCGAGGTCTCGGGCATGGACGCCGTGAGCCTGCAGCCGCGCTCGGGCTCGCAGGCCATCTACGCCAACATCGCGATGATGCGGGCCTGGTTCGAGTCGCGCGGCGAGGCGGGTGAGCGAGACGAGATCATCACGACCATTTTCTCCCACCCTTCGGACGCCGCCTGCGCCAAGGTGCTGGGCTACAAGGTCATCACGCTCTACCCGGATGCCGATGGCTATCCCGACCTTGCCGCGATGAAGGCGGCCGTGGGGCCGCGCACGGCCGCGCTGATCATCACCAACCCCGAGGACACCGGCATCTTCAACCCCAAGATCGCCGAGTTCGTGGCGGCCGCCCATGCCGTGGGCGCGCTGGCCTGCTACGACCAGGCCAATGCCAACGGCCTGCTCGGCATCACCCGGGCACGCGAGGCCGGCTTCGACCTCTGCCACTTCAACCTGCACAAGACCTTTGCCACGCCCCATGCCTGTGGCGGCCCGGCCGTGGGTGCCTGTGCGGTGACGGCCGCGCTGGCGCCCTTCCTGCCCCGGCCGCGCATCGTCAAGGAGGGCGAGCGCTACCGCATCGATGCCGGCGATTCGCAATCCATCGGCAAGGTGGCGGCCTTCATGGGCACGGCCAGCATCGTGCTGCGTGCCTATGCCTGGGTGATGAACCTGGGCGCCGAGGGCCTGCGCGAGGTGGCCGAGATCGCCGTGCTGAACAACAACTACGTGATGAGCAAGCTGCTCAAGATCGAGGGCCTCAGTGCGCCCTATGCCACCGGCAAGCGCCGCATCGAGCAGGTGCGCTACAGCTGGGCCGAGCTCTGCGAGCAGACCGGCGTCAGCTCCGGCGACATCGGCCTGCGTGCCGCCGACTACGGCACGCACTACTGGACCAGCCACCACCCTTACGTGGTGCCCGAGCCCGCCACCATCGAGCCCACCGAGGCCTATTCGCGGGCCGACCTGGACGAGTTCGTGCAGATCATGGCCCGCGTGGCCGAGGAGGCGCGCAGCACGCCCGAGCTGGTGCTGACGGCCCCACACCACTGCCCGACCCAGCGCGTGCAGGACGAGTACCTCGAAGACCCGAAGCGCTGGGCCATCACCTGGCGCGCCTGGCAGCGCAAGCTGAAGGAGCACGGCAGCGCCGTCTGAGTGAGTCATGCGCGTTGGCCTGATCATAAACCCCATCGCCGGTGCCGGCGGGCCCCTGGCCCTGCATGGCAGCGACGCCTACCAGCCCAGCGGTGAGCCGCCGGGCTGGGCCGCGCAGCGTGCAGCCGAGGCCGTGCGCGTGCTGCGGGCAGGGTGTGCGCCGAGCTGGGTCTGCGGTGCCGGCGCGATGGGCGAAGACCTGCTGTGTGCCCAGGGGATGGAGCCCACCGTGCTCGGCCGGCGCTGCTGGCCCAGCACGGCGCAGCAGACGCGCGAGATCGCTGCGGCCATGCGCGACCAAGACCTGAGCCTGCTGCTGTTCGTCGGCGGCGACGGCACGGCGCGCGACGTGCTGGATGCCGTGGGCGAGGCCGTGCCGGTGCTGGGCATTCCGGCCGGCGTGAAGCTGCAGTCGGCCTGCTTTGGTGCCAGCCCGCGCGCGGCGGGGCGGCTGGCGGCGGCATATCTGAACAGCCATCGCCGCGTCTGCGAATCGCGCGAGGTGCTGGACCTGGACGAAGCCGCCCTGGCGCAAGGACGCGTGCAGGCCCGGCTCTACGGCCAGCTGCGCGTGCCGGTGGATGCGCGCCTGCTGCAAGGCCGCAAGGCGCGCAGCGAGGCGGGCGACGCGGCCGATGCCGAGCGCCTGGCCGCGAGCCTGCTGCCGCAGCTGCGCGAGGGTCTGCATCTGATAGGCCCCGGGTCCACGACCTGGGCACTGAAGCAAACCCTCGGCGTCGCCGGCAGCCTGATCGGCGTGGACGTGGTGGCGGATGGCCAGCTGCTGCTTTGCGATGCCACCGAGGCCCAGCTCTGGGAGCTGGTGCTGCGGCGCACCGGTGCGCGGCTCTGGCTCACCGCCATCGGCGGTCAGGGCCATGTGCTGGGGCGGGGCAATGCGCCGCTGAGCCCGCGTGTGCTGCAGGCGTTGGGGCCGTCGGCGCTGACGGTCCTGATCACGCCGCGCAAGCTGCAGGCGCTGGCGAGCATGCAGCTTCGGGTGGACTGCGGCTCGGCCGACGTCGATGCCCTCTACGCCGGCCCCGTGCGCGCGCTGACCGGGCCGCGCGACGAGGCCTTGCTGACCCTGATGGCGGACTGAATCTGTACAAGAACCTGAACAAGAACATGGAGACCCGCATGAACAACAAGCAAGCAGCCGGCGGCGAACTCGCCGGCAAGGTGACCCTGATCACCGGCGCCGGCTCCGGCATAGGCCGCGCCACCGCCCAGCTCTTCGCCCGCGAGGGCGCCAAGGTGGTCGTCTGCGACCTGAACCGCGCCGGTGGCGAGGCCACGGTGGCGGCCATCCGCGAGGCCGGTGGCGAGGCGGTCTTTGTCGAGGCCAATGTGGCCTTGGCCGCCGACTGCGAGCGCAGCCTGCGCGAAACCCTGGCCGCCTACGGCCGGCTCGACGTGCTCTTTAACAACGCCGGCATCACGCGCCGCGCCAATGTGGTGGACACCAGCGAGGCCGACTGGGACGCGGTGATGGCGGTCAACGTCAAGTCCATCTTCCTGATGAGCAAGTTCGCCGTGCCGGTGATGGCCGAGCAGGGCGGCGGCAGCATCGTCAATGCCGGTTCGGGCTGGGGCCTGGTTGGCGGCAAGGACGCCGTCTCCTACTGCGCCGCCAAGGGCGCCGTGGTGAACATGACGCGCGCCATGGCCGTGGACCATGGGCCGCAGAAGATTCGCGTCAACAGCATCTGCCCCGGCGACACCGACACCGCCATGCTTCGCCACGAAGCCGCGCAACTGGGCCTGGCCGAGACAGCCCTGGTGGAGGCCGGCAATGCGCGCCCCCTGATGCGCGTCGGCCAGGCCGAGGAGATTGCCCAGGTCGTGCTCTTCCTGGCCAGCGAGCGCGCCTCTTTCGTCACCGGCTCGGCGTATGTGGTGGACGGCGGCGGCCTGGCCGGTTCTGCCTGACTTGCGCCGGATTTCAGACTGATGTCTGCCTGATGGCTGGCTGACCTCTGGCACACCGGGTTTCCCTGCTGAGCGAACCCGCATGCGGCCAATATATTTAACTCGTTAAAACGTTTCAAATCACCATGCTGAACTGGGGAATCATCGGCGCCGGGAACATCTCGGGCGCTTTTGCCAAGGGCCTGCACCAGACCGACAGCGGCGGCCTCGTGGCCGTGGCCAGCCGCGACGAGGCCAAGGCCCGCGCCTTTGCCGAGGCCCATGCCGCGCCGGGCACGGCAGTCACTGCCCACGCGGGCTACGAAGCGCTGCTGGCCAACCCGGCCGTGGACGCCGTCTACATCGGCCTGCCGCACACCGAGCACCTGCACTGGACCGTGCGGGCCCTGCGCGCCGGCAAGCATGTGCTGTGCGAGAAGCCACTGGGCCTCAACCATGCCGAGGCCATGATCGCTTTTGATGAAGCAGAGCGCGCCGGCCGTGTGCTGATGGAAGCCTTCATGTACCGCTGCCTCCCGCAGACGGCCCAGCTGCTGGAACTGCTGAAGAGCGGCGTGATCGGCGAGCTGCGCCACATCCAGGCCTCGTTCTGCTACGCCTCCACGCCGCGTGCCGGTTCGCGCACCTGGGAGCCGGCCCTGGCCGGCGGCGGCATCCTGGACGTGGGCTGCTACCCGATGTCGATGGCCCGCCTGTTGGCCGGTGCGGCCTGTGGCGAGGCCTTTGCCGAGCCGGTCGAGATGCAGGCCATGGGCCGTCTGCATGAGTCCATGGGCGTGGACAGCTGGGCCCTCGCCACGCTGCGCTTCCCCGGCGACATCGCGGCCCAGATCGCCACGGCCGTGAGCTTTGAGCAGGAGGAATCGCTGCGCCTCGCCGGCAGCCAGGGCGCGCTGGTCGTGCCATGCCCCTGGTACGGCGCCGGTGCAGGTGCCGGCGAGAGCCGCATCGAGCTGTGGGTTGATGAAGCGCTGGCCAAGAGCTGGACCATCACCACCGACCGCGGCCTCTATGCCTACGAAGCCGATGCCTTCGCCGCCGCCGTTCAGGCCGGCGCCGTGCCGCATCCGGCCATGAGCCCGGCCGATTCGCTCGGCAACCTGGCGGCGCTGGACCGCTGGCGTCGCGCCATCGGCCTGACCTATCCGTGCGAACAGGCGCCGGCGCTGGCGGGCCGCCAGACCCTGGCCGGCCTGCCGATCGCACGCCGCCCCGGCACGCCCATGCGCTACGGCCAGGTGCCAGGTCTTGCCAAGCCGGTCTCGCGCCTGATCATGGGCGTGGACCATCAAGAGACCCTGCCCTACGCGGCCGCGCTGTTCGACGACTACCTGGAGCGCGGCGGCAATGCCTTCGACACCGCCTGGGTCTACGACTTCGAGGGCGGGCACTGCGAGTCCATCTTCGGCGACTGGATGAAGGCGCGCGGCGTTCGCGACGAGATCGTGCTGATCGCCAAGGGCGCCCACACGCCGAACTGCACGCCCGAGGGCATGCGCCGCGAGCTGGCTGAGAGCCTGGCCCGCCTGCAGACCGACAGCGCCGACCTCTACATCCTGCACCGCGACAACCCCGAGGTGCCGGTGGGCGAGTTCATCGACGCGCTCAATGAGCAGCGCCGCCTTGGCCGCTTCCAGGCCTTTGGCGGCAGCAACTGGTCGCTCCCGCGCGTGGCCGAGGCCAATGCCTATGCGGCCAAGACCGGTCAGCAGGGCTTCTCGCTGGTCAACAACCAGCTCAGCCTGGCGCGCATGCAAGCGCCGATCTGGCGCGGCTGCGTCTCGGCCGGCGATCCGGACTCGCGCCGCTGGCTCGCTGACCAGGGCCTGGCGCTGTTCGCCTGGTCCTCGCAGGCGCGCGGCTTCTTCGTCGAGGGCCGCGCCGCACCGGGCCAGCAGGACGACGAGGAGCTGGTGCGCTGCTGGTACAGCGAGGCCAACTTCCAGCGCCTCGCGCGGGCCCGCGAGCTGGCCGCCAAGAAGGGCTGCTCGGCCATCAACATCGCGCTGGCCTGGGTGCTGGCCCAGGGCTTCCCGGCCTTCAGCCTGATTGGCCCGCGCAGCATTGCCGAAACCGCCAGCTCGATGCGCGGGCTCGACGTGCAGCTGAGCGCCGAAGAACTGGCCTGGCTGGACCTGGCCGATCTGGGGGCGCCGCTGTGAGCAGGGCCACGAGTGAGCCCACCAAGGTCGCCATCATCGGCGCCGGCGACATCTTCCCGGCCTATGCCCAGGGCCTCGCGGCCTTCGGCAATCTGCAGCTGGTCGCGGTGGCCGATGCCCGCGCATCGGCATCCGAGGCCCGTGCCGCCGAGTTCGGCATCGTGGCCCAGACGCCGGCCGAACTGCTGGCCGGCGACGCCGAGATCATCATCAACCTGACCCCGCCCGACGCCCACCTGGCCGTGGGCCGCCAGGTGCTGCAGGCCGGCAAGCATCTCTACACCGAGAAGCCGCTGGCCGCGAGCTTCGACGACGGCCAGCGCCTGATGGAGGCCGCCGCCGCGAGCGGCCGCCGCATAGGCTGCGCGCCCGACACCTTCCTCGGTGGTGCCGGCCAGGCCGCGCGTGCGCTGGTGGACAGCGGCCGCCTGGGCCGCATCGTGGCCGGGCAGGCCAGCATGATGGAGCGCGGCCCGGACGACTGGCATCCCAATCCTGCCTTTTTCTACCGCCCCGGTGCCGGCCCGCTGATGGACATGGGCGTCTACTACCTGACCCAGCTGGTGCAACTGCTCGGCCCGGTGCGCCGCGTGAGCGGCATGGCGCACACGAGCTGGGCGCCGCGCACGGTGCCGCGCGGCCCGCGCCAGGGCCAGAGCATCGCCGTCGAGACGCCCACCCATGTGGTGGCGGGCCTGGAGTTCGAGGCCGGCGCCTTCGTCACGCTCAGCACCAGCTTCGACGTGTGGAAGCACAAGAGCAGCCACATCGAGCTCTATGGGGAGCAGGGCTCGGTGGTGCTGCCCGATCCCAACCAGTTCGGCGGCGCCTTGAGCGTTTGCGAGACCGACGGCGAGTGGCAAGACCTGGCCCCGCGTGCCTTCACCGGTCGTCTGCGCGGCCTGGGCGTTGCCGAGATGGCCGCTGCCCTGCGCGCCGGCCAGCCGCACCGCGCCAGCGGCGAGCTGGCCCTGCATGTGCTCGAGATCATGGATGCCACGCTGCGCGCCGCCGCCAAGGCCAGCCCGGTGAGCCTGAGCACGCGCTGCGAGCGGCCCGCACCGCTGCCGCTCGGCTTTGAAAAGCAGATCGCCTGCGAGGTCGCCGCATGAAGAAGCCCCAGCCCCTGATCAAGATCGCCCTGCAGCTCTACACCGTGCGCAGCGCCGGCGACCTGGCCGCGCGCCTCGCCCTGGCCCGCGAGGCCGGCTACGTCTGGGTGGAGAGCGAGGCCCTGCACAGCCTCCCGGCCGAGGCCTTCGTGGCCACACTGCAAGCGAGCGGCATGGGCCTCGCCTCCATGCATGTGGAGATGAGCGACCTCGGTCAGCGCCTGCCCGAGATCCTGCACGCCTTGCAGGCCCTGGGCTGCCAGCAGCTGGTGATGCCCTGGCTGGACGAAGGCGAGCGGCCTGCAGACCGCGCCGGCTGGCTCGCGCTGGCCGCGCAGCTCGAGCAATACGCCCAGGTTCTCGCGTCCAAGGGCATTGCCCTGGCCTATCACAACCATGCCTTCGAGTTCGAGCGCCTGGCGGACGGCCGCACGGCGCTGGAGACGCTGTTCGAAGCCGCGCCCAGCCTGCGCTGGCAGCCCGACGTGGCCTGGGTGGCGCGCGCCGGCGAAGACCCGGCCGCCTGGCTGTCGCGCCATGCCGCGCGCCTGCAGTCGGTCCATGTGAAGGACCTGGCGCCCGACGGCCACGGAGAGCCGGCCGAGCAGGGCTGGGCCACGCTGGGCGAGGGCCGCCTGCCCTGGGGCCAGTGGCTGCCCGGCCTGGCCGCGCGGCTGCAGACCTTCATCGTCGAGCACGACCACCCGAGCCAGCCAGCGCGCACGGCGCGCGTGGGCCTGCGCTATCTCAGCGAGCGCCTGCACTGACATGGCCCAGCTCAGCATCCAGGCGCTGTGCAAGCGCTTCGGCCCGGTGGACGTCCTGAAGGACATCGACCTCGAGATCGCCGACCGCGAGTTCGTCTGCTTCCTCGGCCCTTCGGGCTGCGGCAAGTCCACGCTCTTGCGCTGCATTGCCGGCCTGGAAGCGGTGCAGGGCGGCGAGCTGAGGATGGACGGCCGGCGCATCAACGAGCTGCCGCCGGCCGAGCGCGACCTGGCCATGGTGTTCCAGAGCTATGCGCTCTACCCGCACATGTCGGTGCGCAAGAACCTGGCCTTCGGCCTCAGCCTGCGCGGCCGGCCCAAGGGCGAGATCGAGGCGCGCATTGCCGAAGCGGCGCGCATGCTGCAGCTCGAAGACCTGCTGGAGCGCAAGCCGCGCCAGCTCAGCGGCGGCCAGCGCCAGCGCGTGGCCATAGGCCGCGCCATCGTGCGCCAGCCCCGCATCTTCCTGTTCGATGAGCCGCTGTCCAACCTCGATGCTGCCCTGCGCGAGAACACCCGCATGGAGCTGGCACGCCTGCACCAGAAGCTGCAGGCCACGATGATCTACGTCACCCACGACCAGGTGGAGGCCATGACCCTGGCCGACAAGGTCGTGGTGCTGAACCAGGGCCGCATCGCCCAGGTCGGCAAGCCACTGGAGCTCTATCACGCGCCGGCTGACCTCTTCGTGGCCGGGTTCATAGGCTCGCCGCGCATGAACCTGCTGCCGGCTGCGGCCCTGGCCGGCGCGTTTGCTGGAGGTGTAGCGCGCGAGGGCGCGGTCACGTTGGGCATACGCCCCGAGCATCTGCGGCTCGGCGCGGCAGGTGCCTTGCGCGCCGAGGTGCGCATGGTCGAGCGCCTGGGCGCGCACAGCCTCGTGCACCTGCGCCTCGCCAATGGCCATGCGCTGACCGCCAGCGTGGACGGCGGGCATGCGGTGCAGCAGGGCGAGACCCTGGGCCTCGACGTGATGGACGAGCACCTGCATGCCTTCGATGCCGAAGGCCGGGCCATGAGCAAGCCCTTGAGCGAGACCGTGCGAGAAGCACTGGCACTGGCATGAAGCATCTCCTGCTGGCGTGCGCCCTGTTGCTGAGCCCCGGGTGGGCCATGGCCCAGGTGCTGCGCTTCGCCACCTGGGACGGCAGCGAGAACCTGGACATCCAGCGCCGCATCGCCGCTGCCTTCGAGCAGCGCCATCCCGGCGTGCGCGTGCAGGTCGAGGCCTATGGCGCCGGCTTCAACCAGAAGCTCTCGGCCGCCATGGGCGCGCGCAACCCGCCCGACGTGATGATGATGTGGAACTTCCCGCTCTATCACCGCGTGCTGGAGCCGCTCGATGCCTACCAGGCCCGCCAGGCTGCTTTCGATGCGGCCGACCTGGTGCCCGGCCTCCTGCGCTTCGCCACGGTGGACGGCCGCCTCTACGGCGTGCCGGCCGGTTTCACCAGCCAGGTCATCTACTACAACAAGGACATGTTCGACCGCGCCGGCCTCGCCTATCCGCAAGCCGGCTGGCGCTGGGAGGACTTGCGCGCGCTGTCGCAGAAACTCAGCCGCCCGGCGGCCAAGGTCTATGGCTATGGCCTGGACGTGGCGCCGGACCCCTACGACTTTCAGGGTTATCTCTGGAGCGCCGGCACGCGCATGCTGGCGGCCGATGGCAAGACGCTGCAGGGTGAGTTCGACTCACCGGCTTCGCAGGCCATGTTCAGCCTCCTGCTCGGCCTGCTGGACCAGGGCCTCGCGGCCACGCTGGGCGTGGGCGATGGCAAGAACCAGCGCCAGCTTTTCGTGGCCGACCGCGTGGCCATGCTGATGGACGGCGCCGCCTTCCGGCTCGAACTGGCGCGCGACGGCAAGCGCTACGGCGTGGCGCCGCTGCCCAGCTTCCAGGGGCGGCCGGCGCAGAGCGTGGTCAGCGTGTCCTCGCTGGCCATCGCGCGCGACTCCCAGCACAAGGAGCTGGCCTGGCAGTTCATCCGCTTCTACAGCAGCGTCGAGGCCGTGCGCCTGCGCCAGGGCGACCTGCCAGTGCTGATGAGCGTGGCCCGCGAGCTGCGCTTGCAAGACGACCCGCAAGTCCAGCCCTTCTATGCGATGGCGCTGAGCATGCAGGAGGCGCCGGCCTTCCTGCTGAACCCGCGCTGGACCCGCGCCTCGGGCGTGGTGCGCGATGCGATCCAGGAGGTGTTCCTGAAGAAGGGCGATGTGGCGGCCATCCTTCAGCGCGCTGCTCTGAAGGCGGAAAGGAAGCTGCAATGAATGTGAGCCCCTCGCCCAGCTTGCCGGCCCTGGACGGGCGGCAACCCGGACGGCCCCCCGAGGCGGCGGTGGTGATCGCGGCGTCGAACCGCGATCACCCGTCCGAGCGGGCCGCCTTGGGAGCGGCCCGGCGTGCGGCCCGCCGGCTGCGCTGGCCCAGCGGTCTCACGCCCTACCTGCTGGTCGCGCCCTGGGTGCTGGGCTTTCTCGCGTTCACGCTGGGCCCGCTGCTGTACTCGCTCTACACCAGCTTCTTCGACTGGCCGCTGATGGGCGGCGAGCGCTTCGTGGGCCTGGACAACTACCGCCGCATCCTCGCGAGCGACGACGACTTCTGGGATGCGCTCGCCGTCACCGGCCGCTTTGCCCTGCTCTATGTGCCGTTGCACCTGGCCGGCGCGCTTGGCCTGGCGCTGCTGCTGAACCGCCGGGCCGTCGGTCAGGGCCTTTTCCGTACGCTGTTCTACCTGCCGAGCATGCTGTCGGGCGTGGCCCTGGTGACGATCTGGAGCTGGATCTACAGCCAAGAGTACGGCCTCCTGAACTACCTGCTCGGCCTCGTGGGCCTGGACGCCGTGAACTGGCTGGGCAGCCCGCGCTGGGCCATGTGGTCGGTGGTGATCGCCAGCCTCTGGAGCCTGGGCGGCACCATGCTCGTCTTCCTGGCCGGGCTCAAGGCCATCCCGGTGGACCTGTACGAGGCGGCTGCGCTGGCCGGTGTGTCGCGGCTCAAGCAGTTCACGCACGTCACCTTGCCCCTGCTCTCGCCGGTGCTGCTGTTCAACCTCGTCACCACGCTGATCGCCGCCTTCCAGCAGCTCACGCTCGCCCTGCTGCTGACCGAGGGCGGCCCGCTCAAGTCCACCTACATGCTGGCCATGTATGTCTACGACACGGCCTTCAAGTACTTCGACATGGGCTATGCCTCGGCCCTGTCCTGGCTCTTGTTCCTGCTGATCCTGCTGCTGTCCATGAGCGTGATGCGCTTCTCCAGCCTGTGGGTGTTCTACGAGAACGAGGTGAAGCGTGGCGATGGAGGCCGCTCATGAAGAAGCCTTTCGACGCCGCCTGCCATGCCCGCCGCCTGGCCTACTACACGCTGATGCTGGGCCTGG
The DNA here is from genome assembly GCF_030014915.1 of Pelomonas sp. V22. Classification (GTDB taxonomy): domain Bacteria; phylum Pseudomonadota; class Gammaproteobacteria; order Burkholderiales; family Burkholderiaceae_C; genus JAUASW01. Next base: position 1,857,972 of record NZ_JAGIXS010000001.1, on the reverse strand, counting down.
CCCTGGCCTTTGCCTTGCCGCTGTACTGGACGCTGGTGAGCGCGCTCAAGTCGAGCAGCGAGCTCTACACCTGGCCGCCCGTGTGGTGGCCGGCCCTGCCGCGCTGGGACAACTTCGCCGAGGCCTGGGCCGCCCAGCCCTTCGGCCAGTTCCTGTGGAACTCGCTGCTGGTGGGCGTGCTCTCGACCGTCGGGCAGCTGTTCTCGTCCAGCCTGGTGGCCTACGGCTTTGCGCGCTTCGAGTTCCGGGGCCGCGATGCGCTCTTCATGGTGGTGCTGGGCTCGATGATGATTCCCTGGGACGTGACCATGATCCCGCTGTACATGCAGTTCAACTGGCTGGGCTGGATCAACACCCTGAAGCCGCTGATCGTGCCCAACTTCTTCGGCGCGGCCTTCTACATCTTCCTGCTGCGCCAGTTCATCATGAGCATCCCGCGCGAGCTCGACGAGGCCGCGCGCATGGACGGCGCCAATGCCTGGCAGATCTACTGGCGCATCCACCTGCCGCTGATGGCGCCGGCCCTGGTGCTGGTGGGCACCTTCCAGTTCCTCGGCAGCTGGAACGACTACCTCGGCCCGCTGATCTTCCTGAACGACCAGAGCACCTACACGCTGCCGCTGGGCCTGGCCCAGTTCCGCGGCCTGCATGCCAACAACCTGAGCTCCATCGCCGCCATGACCGTGCTGCTGTGCCTGCCGCCGCTCTTGCTGTTCTTCCTGGCCCAGCGCCACATCATGGAGGGCGCCAGTGCCGGCGCCGTCAAGGGATGAGCGCGCTGCTGCAGCTTTTCGATCCTCACCGCGTGCCGTTCTCGCGGCGCGAGAGCTGGCTCTGCGTGTCCTGGCTGGCCGAGGACCAGGCCTTCTGGCTGCGCTCCCTGCGCGGCGGCGACGAGCACACCGACTTGGGCCGCCTGTTCCAGCTGCAGCCGCTCGATGCCGAGGGTCGTGCGGTGCAAGGGCAATGGCATCTGCAGCCCGATGTGCTGAGCTTCCGCGCCGCCGAGGGCGAGCTGCAGCTGGCCTGGGCCGATGCCGACACCCTGGCCATTCAAGCTCGCGGCCTCGGCCTGCAGCTGACGTTGCAAAGCAAGCGCTACGACTATGCCCAGCGGCTCTCCGAGCGGGCCGTGCATGTGAGCTGCGCCAGCCAGGACCTGTCGGCCCGCGTGGCCCTCGCCGAAGGGCGCCTCGCCCTGGACGCGCCCTGGCAGGGCCAGCGCGCCGAGCACATTGCGCTCGCGCTGTTGCCCGATGACGCCGGCGCCTTGGCAGCTTCCGTGCACCTCTACCGCGCGATGCCGGCACGGCTCGACGTGGCCAGCTTTGCCGCCGCACGCACGGAGGTTGATGCCGACTTTCAGGCCTGGTTGGCCTGCACCCTGCCGGTGGCGCAAGACCTGGCCCCGCTGCGCCGCCTGGCGGCCTACATCACCTGGTCCTGCCTGGTGCCGGCGGAAGGGCGCTTGCACCACCCGGCCATGTACATGTCCAAGAACTGGATGACCAACATCTGGAGCTGGGACCATTGCTTCAATGCCTTGGCCCTGGGCGCCGGCCAACCCGAGCGCGCCTGGCAGCAGCTGGCCGTGCTGTTCGAGCTGCAGCATGCGAGCGGCCGCCTGCCGGACTTTGCCAACGACCTGCAGGCCTATTGGCGCTTCACCAAGCCGCCGGTGCATGGCTGGACCGTCGCACAACTGCGCCGCCTGGCACCCTGGTCGGCTGCGCGCTGTGCGCAGATGCACGACTGGCTGGCCGCGCAGGCGCGCAGCTGGCTGGCCACGGCCCCCGAGGGCGGCCTGCCGGCCTACGACCATGGCAACGACGCCGGCTGGGACAACGCCACCGTCTTCCTGCAAGGCACTCCGCTGCAAAGCCCCGATCTCGCTAGCTTCCTGGTCTTGCAGCTGGAAGAGCTGGCGGCCCTGGCCGAGCTGCTGGACCGCCCGGCGCAGGCCCGCGAATGGCGCGGCGAGGCCGACGCCTTGTTCGAGCGGCTGATGGCGCAACTCTGGACCGGCGAACGCTTCGTGGCACGCCTGAGCGATGGCCAGGCGGTGGACGCGGATGGCGACAGCCTGATTGCCTTCATGCCGCTGCTGCTGGGCCAGCGCCTGCCGGCCGAGGTGCGCGAGCGGCTGCTGGCCGAGCTGTTCGAGCCCGGCCGCTTCCTGAGCCCGCATGGCCTCGCCACCGAATCGCAGCGCAGCCCGCACTACCGTGCCGATGGCTACTGGCGCGGCCCGATCTGGGCGCCGACAAGCCTGCTCTTCGTCGACGCCCTGGACCGCTGCGGCCGCCCCGACCTCGCCGACGAACTGGCGCGGCGCTACACCGCGATGTGCGCGGCTTCGGGGCTCTCTGAAAACCACGAGGCCCAGACAGGCGCGCCGCTGCGCGACCCGGCGTTCACCTGGACCTCCAGCGTGGCCCTGTTGCTGGGCCACCGCCTGCACGCCAAGAAGGAAGCAAGCTGATGAGCGAAGTCCCCACCAAAGTCACCCTCAAGACCCTGGTGCGCCACACCGGACTCTCGCTGGGCACGGTCTCGCGGGCGCTGCAGGACGGGCCCGAGGTGAAGCTTGAGACGCGCGAGCTGGTCAAGGCCGCCGCGCGCGAGCTGGGCTACACGCCCAACCTGGCCGGCGTGAAGCTGCGCACTGGCAAGACCTACACGCTGTCCATCGTGCTGCCGGTGGAAGACAGCGAGCAGGACTTCACCGACAGCGGCTTCATGGCCCTGGTCTCGGGCCTGCATGCCTCGCTGGCCGGCACCTTCTACAGCCTCGTGGTGCAGCCCGAGCTGCCCGATGAAGACCCGGTGGCCGGCCTGCGCAAGCTGGTCGAGACGCGCCGCGTCGACGGCCTGGTGCTGACCCAGACCCGGCCGCAGGACGAGCGCATCCGCTACCTGCTGGAGCAGGACTTTCCCTTCGTCAGCTATGGCCGCAGCGCGCTGGCCACGCCTCACCCCTGGTACGACACCGACCACGAGGACATGGCCTACCAGGCCACGCGCCGCCTGATCGAGCGTGGCCACAGGCACATCGCCATGCTGAATCCGCCGGCCGAGCTGATGTACAGCCAGCACCGCGACGCCGGCCACCGCCGTGCGCTGCGCGAGGCCGGCATCGCCCACGACCCGGCTCTGACCCAATGCTCGGGCCTCTCGGCCGCCGATGGCCGCCGCCTGGTGCTGGAACTGGCGCAGCGCCGGCCACGGCCCACCGCCTTCGTGTGCGCGAATGAATACGGCGCCCTGGGCGCGCTCTCGGCCTTTGCCGAGCTGGGCTGGCAGGCCGGCCGCGAGGCGACGGTGGTGGCCACCGACGACAGCAATGTCAGCGCCTATTTCGTGCCGCCGCTGTCCACCTACTACGCCTCGCTGCACGGCGCCGGCCGGCAGCTCGGCCAGCTGCTGCTGCGCCGCCTGGAAGGCGAGCCGGTGGACCAGCTCTGCGTGCTGGAGCAGGCCGCGCTGATCGAGCGCCAGCCGGACCATTGCAGCGGCCCTGCATCACAAGAACGAGGAGGAGATTCAAGATGATCGAGATCGGACCCCGCAAGGGCGGCGGCCCCCGCCTGCTGGCCGACGTGGGCGGCACCAATGTGCGCCTGGGCTGGCAGGGCGGCGATGGCGCTGCCATCGAGCATGTGCAGACCCTGGCCTGCGATGCCCACCGCGACCTGGGCGACTGCCTGCAGCGCTACCTGCAGAACCTGGATGCGGCCGGTGCGGCCCGCCCCACGCAGGCGGCACTGGGCGTGGCCACGGCCGTGCTGGACGACCAGATCCGCCTGACCAACCGCGACTGGGCCTTCTCGGCCCAGGCCCTGCATCGGCAACTGGAGCTGCAGCGCCTGGTGGTGCTGAATGACTTCACCGCCCTGGCGCTGGCGATACCGGCCCTGCCCGAGCCCGACTTCTGGCATGTGGGCGGGCCCAGCACCGGCGCAACCGGGCCGCTGGCGGTGATAGGGCCGGGCACCGGGCTGGGTGTCTCGGGCCTGGTGCCTCAAGGCGACAGGCAATGGATCGCCCTGCAGACCGAGGGCGGCCATGTGGGCCTGGCGCCGCAGAACGAGCGCGAGGAGGCCTTGCTCTCGAAGCTGCGCCAGCGCTTCGGGCGGGTCTCGGCCGAGCGCGTGCTGTCGGGGCCAGGTCTTGCCCATCTGCGCATGGCCCTGGCCGAGGTCGACGGCCAGGCGCTGGACCGTGAGCCCGTTCCCGCCGAGCTGCTGCAGCAGGCGCTGGCCGGCGAGCCGGCGGCGGCCGAGGTGCTGGCGCTGTTCTGCGCCTTCCTCGGCGATGTGGCGGGCGATCTGGTGCTCTCGCTGGGCGCGCGCGGCGGTGTCTACATCGGCGGTGGCATCGTGCCGCGCCTCGGGCGCGAACGCTTCATGCGCTCGGACTTCCGCCCGCGCTTCGAGGCCAAGGGGCGCCTGGCCGGCTATATGCGCGAGGTGCCGTCCCATGTGATTGCGAGCCGGGAACCGCCAGCCCTGCTCGGAGCGAGCCGCGCGCTATGAAGCCGCCCGCCTAACCAGAAAACGGCGCGCCCCGGGCTGGGCGTGACCGTCCCCAACCGAAGCATGCATGCGAGGCCGCCTGGCGGTCCTGCAGGGGCTTCGCTTTGCCCGCGTTTGCCTTCCCTACAACCACGGAGACAAGAGCATGAAGAAGATGACTGCAGAGCTGCCGCAGCGCGGCCGGAAATTGAATCGTTTCAGTCTGCGCGCCACCTGCCTGGCGGCGGCCCTGTTGCCCTTTGGCCTGAGCGCGGCAATGGCACAGACCAGCGGCACCGCCGACGCGAAGGCAGCCGACAAGACAGCCGAAAGGAAGGACGAGAAGAAGGACACCAAGGAGGAGACCGGCAAGCAGTTGGACCGCGTGGTGGTGACCGGCAGCACCGGCCTTCGCACGGTGCGCGAGTCCTCGGTGGCCGTCACCGTGGCCGACCGCGAGGCGCTCGATCGCAAGGCGCCGTACTCGGCCGCCGAGGCCATGGAGCTGGTGCCCGGCATGTACATCGAGGCCTCGGCCGGCGAGATGTCCAACAACTACTCGGTGCGCGGCATGTCCGGCGGCAACCAGCGGTGGGTGCAGCTGCAGGAAGACGGCCTGCCGATCTTCTACTACCCCAGCTGGTCGGCCGATGGCCTGGTCAAGTCGGAGCTGGGCATTGACCGCATGGAGGCGGTGCGCGGCGGCACCTCGGCCATCCTGACCGTCAATGGCGCGGGCGCCACGATCAACTTCCTCACCTTCCGCAACCAGGGCCAGCCGGAAGGCGCGGTGCGGCTGACCACGTCCGACTACAACCAGCGCCGCGTGGACCTGCGCTACGCCGGCGGCCTCGGCGACGGCTGGTTCGCCGGCATGTCGGGCTACTACCGCGTGGACGACGGTGTGCGCTACCCCGAGTTCACCGGCAACAAGGGGGGCACGGTGCGCGCCCACATCGGCCGAAAGATCGATGGTGGCGAGTGGAGCATCAACCTCAAGGGCATGCACGACCACACGATGTTCTATCTGCCCATCCCGGTGATCGGCAAGGACAAGCCGCGCAGCCTGCCGGGCATGGACGCGAACTACGGCACCATGATCGGCCTGGACTCCGGCATCCAGACGGTGCGGACCTCGCTGGTGCCCGGCAGCTACATGCAGACCGTGGACTCGCGCGATGGCTATGACCACAAGGCCTTCGCCCTCGGCTACAGCTACGAGAAGGCGCTGTCGCCGGAATGGAAGTTCTCGTCCAAGGGGCGCTATACCGATTCGGATGTGACGGCCAGCGTGGTCTTCTCGTCCAGCAACAACAGCCTGCGCCCGGCCGTGGACCGGCTGGACCCGGCCAAGTTCGGCTACATCCAGGAGATGCTGGACCGCTTCGGCCCGGCCTGCGGCGGCGCCTGCAAACCGGCGATCCGCATCGTCTCGACCGGCGAGATCCTCTCGACACCGGCCCAGCTCAATGCACTGAACGGCAATGGCCTGCTGTCCGACAACGTGCTGCAGGCCGACAAGCAGGTCAACCGCGAGCTCGTCAACGACATGCGCCTGACCTGGAACACCGAGCGCAACAACCTGGGCCTGGGCCTGCTGACGTTCAACTCGCTGGGCGAGGGCGGCAGCCCGGTGTCGGCTCGCTTTGTGACCGATGTGCGCAACCATGCGCGACGCGTGGACCTGGTGGCGCTGGACCCGGCCGGCAAGGTGGTGGGCAGCTACACCGAGAACGGCGTGCGTGAGCACTCGACCTGGGGCGACGGCAATGACCGCAGCCACAACCGCTCGACCTCGGTCTACCTGAACGACGAGTACAAGCTGAGCGAGGTGCTGCGCATAGACGGCGGCCTGCGCGTGGAGCAGTACCGTTACCTGCAAGGGCGCGGCGGCTACGGCGAGTACGAGCCCATCCCCGGCGCTTTCAAGCCCGGCTGCGACCGCGCGAAGCTCGGCGACGCCGCCTGCGACGTGGACAACATCATCGCCAACAACTACTGGGCCTACCCGACCAACGGGCAGTACGAGATGGTGCGCAACCACTGGACCGAACCGTCCTGGACGATTGGCGGCAACTACTTGGTGAACAAGCACATCGCCGTCTATGGCCGCTATGCCAAGAGCTACCAGACCACCGGCGACCTGCCGGTGACCAAGATCCAGTTCGCCGAACTGGGCCTGCGCATGCAGGGCAAGGGCTACTCGGGCACGCTGACCCTGTACAAGGCCGACTTCAAGGGCGACCCCAATGGCGCCGAGGTCGACAACGCCCAGATCGAGATGCTGCAGGGCGTGAATGCCAAGGGCCTGGAGTTCGAGCTGAGCTGGCGGCCGCTGAAGTGGTTCGAGCTCAACACCACGGGCGTGGTGCAGCGCTCGCGCTTCAGCGTCAACAACCTGCGGGTGCTGCGCGGCTCGGGCACCGACCTGGAGGCACTGATGAAGGAGGCCACCGGCTGGTCGGGCAACCGGCCGGAGCGCACGCCCAATGTGAACTACACCATCGCGCCCAGCGTCTTCTTCGATGACAACAAGGCCGAGCTCAGCCTGGCCTGGCACTACATCGGCATGCGCTATGCCGATGTGTCCAACTCGGTGAAGCTGCCGGCCTACAAGACCCTCAACCTGAGCCTGCGCTACGAGCTCACGCCGCAGATCACGATCAATGCCGCCGTGCGCAACCTGACCAACACGATTGGCCTGACCGAGGGCAATCCGCGCTCGGGCTTCGTGCAGGCGCCTGCCGGCAGCGACTACTACTACGCCCGGCCCATCCTGGGGCGCAATGCCCAGGTCTCGGCCACCTACAGCTTCTAAGGAGACAGACGATGCCGCACAACAGCTCGATCTGGGATCACCACGTGATCGCGCCCGGCACGCCGCCGGGCTTCACCGTGCGCACCAGCGTGCCCGCCAACCCGGAGGGTGTGGAGGTCATGCTGGAGCGCTGGAAAGCCGGCAGCAGCGAGCCGCCGCACAGCCACCCCGGCAACGACATGACCGTGGTGGTGGAGGGCCGCATGCGCGTGCAGTTCTTCAAGCACGACGCGGCGGGCCAGCTCGCGCCCGATGGCGAGCCGCTGGAGCTGCAGGCCGGCGAGGCCGGCTATGTGGCGGCCGGCCGCATCCACGATGCGCGTTACCTGGAGGATTGCAAGCTGGTCTACGTGCACGAGCGGGCCTTCGGCTTCAAGGCCGAAGGCTGATGCTCGGGGCTGGATGGGGCTGCTCAGCTCCAGCCCCCGCCCAGTGCCTTGATCAGGCCCACCGTGGCCTGGTACTGCGCCGCCCGGACCTGCAAGGCCTGGCGGCGCAGGGCGAGTTCGCTGCGACGTGCGTCGAGCAGCTCCAGCTGGCTCACCAGGCCGTTGCGATAGCGTGAGTCCGACAACTGCAGCGCCCGCGTGGCCGAGGCCACGGCCTGGGCTTGCACCTGGGCTTGCGCATCGAGCAGTTGCAGGGCCGAGAGCTGGTCTTCCACCTCCTTGAAGGCCACCAGCACCTGCTCGCGGTAGCTCGCTGCGGCGCCGTCCAGCTGCGCGGCCGCGCTTTGCACGCCGGCCTCGCGCTTGCCGCCGTCGAACAGCGGCAGGTTTAAGAGCGCGTTGACGCCCCACAGGCCGGCCGAGCGCTTGAACAGGTCGGACAACTCGGGCGAGGCGCCTCCTGCTTGCGCCGTGAGCGCGAGGCTGGGGAACCAGGCCGTCTGCGCAATGCCGAGGCGCGCCTGCGCGGCCTTGAAGCTGCTCTGCGCGGCGGCCACGTCGGGGCGGCGCGTCAGCATGCTGCTGGGAACGCCGGCGGGCACGATGGGCAAGGTCTGACCCCAGCCGGCCTCGGCGAGGCTCAGGCCCGTGGGCAACTCGCCCACCAGCAAGGCGAGGCCATGCTCCAGCTCGGCACGGCGGCGGTCCAGCGCCAGCGCTTGCGACTGCGTGGCGGCCACCTCGGTGCGCACGCGCACCACATCGAGCTCGGCGATATCGCCGGCGGCGTGGCGCTTCTCGGTCAGCTTCAGCGTGTCGAGATAGGCGGCCACGGTGTCGCGCATCAGGGCGCGCTCGGCGTCCAGCGCACGCAGGGCGAAGTAGGCCTGCGCCACATCGGCCTGCACCAGCAGGCGCGTGGCCTGCAGCAGTGACCCGTGCGACTGCGCATCGAGCGAGGCCGCGCTGCTCGCCTTGGACAGGCGGCCGATCACATCGACCTCGTACGAGAGGTTCACACCCGCCGTGTAGAGATTGCCGCTGCTGCCGGCTGCCCGCGCCGCATCGCCGCCCTGGCGGCCGGCGCCCACACTGGCGCCCACTTGCGGCAGGCGGTCGGCGTTGGCATTGCGCAGGAAGGCGCGGGCCTGCGCCAGTCGTGCTGCAGCCTGCTGGATGCTGGTGTTGTGGGCCAGGGCGCGCTCGGTCAGCGCATCGAGCTGCGGATCGGCGAAGCTTTTCCACCATTCCGTTTGCGGCGCTGCCGTCGTGCCGATGGCCAGCGAGGTCTTGTAGGCCGCAGGCACGGCGGGCAGCGCATGCGGCTCGGTGGTGGCCACACTGGCGCAGCCGGCCAGCAGCAGGGCGGCGACCAGCGGCGTCAGGACTTGAGTCTTGAACATGAGGGGCTCCTTCTTGTTCACTTTTTTATTCGAGGGTATGGCGCGGAGCGGCAGGCAGCGGGCGCGCGTCGCCACCATGGCCTTGCAGGCTGGCGTGGATTTCGTCGCTGCCGGCAAAGGCTTCGAGGTGCGCTTCCTCGCCATGCAGCTTCAGCGGCCGGTTGCCGGTGAGCTGGCGCAGAAGCACATAGAACACCGGCGTGAGGAAGAGGCCGAAGGCCGTCACGCCGATCATTCCGGCGAACACAGCGACGCCCATGGCCGAACGCATCTCGGCGCCGGCGCCGGTGGCCAGCACCAGGGGCAGCACGCCCATCACGAAGGCCATCGAGGTCATCAGGATGGGGCGCAGGCGCAGGCGGGCCGCTTCAATCGCCGCTTCCAAGGGCTTGCGGCCGGCGAACTCCAGCTCACGGGCGAACTCCACGATCAGGATCGCGTTCTTCGCGCTCAGCCCCACCAGCACCATCAACCCGATCTGGGTGAAGACGTTGTTGTCGCCCTTGGTCAGCCAAACACCGGTCATCGCCGCGAGCAGGCCCATGGGCACGATCAGCAAGATGGCCAGCGGCAGCGTCAGACTTTCGTACTGCGCGGCCAGCACCAGGAACACCAACAGGATGGCCAGCGGGAACACCCAGACGGCGGAGTTGCCGGCCAGGATCTCCTGGTAGGTCAGCTCGGTCCACTCATAGCTGATGCCGGGCGGCAGGGTTTCGGCGGCGATGCGCTTGATCGCGTCCTGCGCCTGGCCCGAGCTGAAGCCCGGGGCCGGGCCGCCGTTGATGTCGGCCGACAGGAAGCCGTTGTAGCGCATCGCACGCTCGGGGCCCACCGAAGGCTCGACCTTCATCAGCGCCGACAAAGGCACCATCTCGCCGCTCGCGGAGCGCACCTTCAGCTGACCCACGTCTTCAGCCCGCGCGCGGTAGGCCGCATCGGCCTGCACGCGCACCGAGTAGGTCCGACCGAACTTGTTGAAGTCGTTGACGTACAGGCTGCCGAGGTAGATCTGCATGGTGTCGAACACGTCCGTCACCGCCACGCCCAGCTGGCGGGCCTTGCTGCGGTCGATGTCGGCATAGAGCTGCGGCACGTTGACCTGGTAGCTCGAGAACATGCCCGCCAGTTCCTTGGTCTGGTAGGCCTTGGCCATGAAGGCCTTGGTCGCCTGGTCGAGCGCCTCGTAGCCGAGGCCGCCGCGGTCTTCCAGCTGCAGCTTGAAGCCGCCGGTGGTGCCGAGGCCCTGCACCGGTGGCGGCGGGAACATCACGACGAAGGCTTCCTGGATGGAGCCGAACTGGGCGTTCATCGCGCCCGCGATCTCGCCGGCCGACAGGCCCTTGCCCTTGCGCTCCTCGAAGGGCTTGAGCGACACGAAGACGATGCCGGAGTTGGAGCTGTTGGTGAAGCCGTTGATCGACAGGCCCGGGAAGGCGATGGCGTGCTCGACGCCCGGCGTCTTCAGGGTGATGTCGCTCATGCGGCGGATCACGTCTTCGGTGCGGTCCAGCGTGGCGCCGTCAGGCAGTTGGGCGAAGCCGATCAGGTACTGCTTGTCCTGCGCCGGCACGAAGCCGCCGGGCACGGCCTTGAACAGGCCCACGGTCAGCAGGGCGAGGCCGGCGTAGAGGATGAGCATGGCGGTCTTGCGGCCGATGGCGCGCTGCACGCCCGTGCCATAGGCCACCGAGCCGCGCTTGAACACGCGGTTGAAGCCCCGGAAGAAGCCACCCAGCACTTTGTCCATGCCGCGCGTCAGCGCGTCCTTCGGTGCATCGTGGCCCTTCAGCAGCAGGGCTGCGAGTGCGGGCGACAAAGTCAGCGAGTTGATCGCCGAGATCACCGTCGAGATCGCAATCGTCAGCGCGAACTGGCGGTAGAACTGGCCCGTGAGGCCGCTGATGAAGGCCAGCGGCACGAACACGGCCACCAGCACCAGGGCGATGGCGATGATGGGGCCCGAGACCTCGCGCATCGCGCGGTAGGTGGCCTCGCGCGGCGTCAAGCCTGCTTCGATGTTTCGCTCCACGTTCTCCACCACCACGATGGCGTCGTCCACCACGATGCCGATGGCCAGCACCAGGCCGAAGAGGCTCAGCGCATTGATCGAGAAGCCGAACAGATGCATCACCGCAAAGGTGCCCACGACCGACACCGGCACGGCCAGCAGCGGAATGATGGAGGCGCGCCAGGTCTGCAGGAACAGGATCACGACCAGCACCACGAGGGCCACGGCTTCCAGCAGCGTGTGCACCACCGACTCGATGGAGGCGCGCACGAACTGCGTGGGGTCGTAGACGATCGAGTACTCCACGCCTTCGGGCATGGCCTTCTGGATCTCGGCCATGGTGGCGCGCACCTGGTCGGAGATCTGGATCGCGTTGGAGCCCGGGGCCGCAAAGATCGGCACGGCCACGGCATCCTTGTTGTCGAGCAAGGAGCGCAGGGCATAGCCGGAGGCACCGAGCTCGATGCGGCCGAGGTCGCGCAGCCGCGTGATGGCGCCGCCGTTCTCGGTCTTGACGATGATGTCGCCGAACTCTTCTTCGTTCTGCAGGCGGCCTTGTGCGTTGATGGACAGCTGCGTGTCCACGCCCGCCAGGCCCGGCGAAGCGCCGACCACGCCGGCGGCGGCCTGGATGTTCTGGCTGCGGATCGCCGCGACCACATCACCGGCCGAGAGGCCATGCTGCGCCACCTTCTGCGGATCGAGCCATACGCGCATCGCGTAGTCGCCCGAGCCGAACAGCTGCACATCGCCAACGCCCTGCAAACGCGCCAGCCGGTCCTTGACATTCAGGAGCGCGTAATTGCGCAGGTAGGTCATGTCGTAGCGACCGGTGGGCGAGAGCAAGTGCACAACCATGGTCAGGTCGGGCGAGCTCTTGATCGTGGTCACACCGAGGCGCTTCACTTCCTCGGGCAGACGCGGCTCGGCCTGCGAGACGCGGTTCTGCACCAGCTGCTGCGCCTTGTCGGGGTCGGTGCCCAGCTTGAAGGTGACGGTGAGCGTCATCAGGCCATCGGTCGTGGCCTGGCTGCCCATGTAGAGCATGCCTTCCACGCCGTTGAGCGCCTCTTCCAGTGGCGTGGCCACGGTTTCGGCGATCACCTTCGGGTTGGCGCCCGGGTACTGGGCGCGGACCACCACGGAGGGCGGCACGACCTCGGGATACTCGGAGATCGGCAGGCCGCGCACGGCGATCAGGCCGGCCAGCAGCATCAGCACCGAGATCACGCCGGCAAAGATCGGCCGGTCGATGAAGAATTTGGACAGGTTCATGGTGATGAGCGTTTCTGGTTTCAGCCCTTGGTGGCGGCGGCCGCCTTGGCCTGGACTTCAGGCTTGGCATCCATGGCCACGTTGGCGGGCGCCAGCAGGGAGCCGGGTCGCACGCGCTGCAGGCCGTTGACAACGATGCGTTCCTGCGCCTTCAGGCCTTCGGTCACGACGCGCAGGCCGTTCACCGAGGCACCCAGCTTCACTTCGCGGTACTCGGCCTTGTTGCCTTCACCGACGACGATGACGAAGCGCTTGCTCTGGTCCGTGCCCACGGCGCGTTCGTTGATCAAGAGGGCGGCGCGCTTGCTCGCCTCGCCCATGCGCAGCCGTGCGAACTGGCCCGGCATCAGGCTGCCGTCCTTGTTGTCGAACTGGGCGCGCACGCGCACCGTGCCGCTCCGGGCATTGACCTGGTTGTCGATCAACTGCAGCCGGCCTTCCAGCGGCGTGCCGTCCTGGCCCATGGTGCCCATCTGCACGGGGATGCGTTCCAGGCGGTTGCGCTGGGTCAGCGCGCGGGCGATGACTTGTTCGTCAGCGTCGAAGCTCGCGTAGATCGGGCTCACCGACACCAGGGTGGTCAGCAGCGGCGCGCTGGGGCCGGCGGCGACCTGGTTGCCGACGGTGATCTCCAGCTTGCCGACGCGGCCCGACACCGGCGCGCGCAGCTGGGTGTAGCTGAGGTTCAGCTTGGCCGCCTGCAGGCCGGCTTGCGCGGCGCGCAGATTGGCGTCGGCCTCGCGCTGGGCGTTGCTGCGCTCGTCGAACTCGCGCTGGGCGATGGCCTGTTCGGCCAGGAGCGCCTTGGCGCGGGCGGCTTCGCTGCCGGTGTAGAGCGCGCGGGCCTTGGCGGCGGCCACTTGCGCTTCGGCGCGTTCCACATCGGCGGCGAAGGGTGCCGGGTCGATGGTGATCAGGAGATCGCCCTGGCGCACCAGCGCGCCCTCGCGGAAGTGCACGGCCTGCACGGTGCCGGCCACGCGGGGGCGCAGCTCCACGCGTTCCACCGCTTCGAGGCGGCCGGAGAACTCGTCCCAGGTGGCGATGTCGGAGGATTGCACGGCGGCCACCGAGACCGGTGTGGCCGGCGGCGCGGCCGGCGGCGCATCAGCTTCCGCCGGGTTCAGGCCGAAAAGGCCGCCGAGATGGCGAGCACGGCGGTCAGCGCGGTGGCGCTGGTGCCGGCCAGCCACAGGTGGCGCTTGGATTGCTGTTGTTGTGGAGAGGACGGGAAGGGGTTCGACGAAGACATGGACGGCTCCTGGGCGGTTCGAGGAAACAAGAAGGAAGAACGCAATGCAGCGGCCTCACCGAGGCTGGGTGCCTCGGCGAACGGACGATGGGTTTTTGGATGGCGTGGACCGGAACTTCAGTCCGCGCGGCTCAGCGTGAGATCAGCAACAAAGCCCGAAAGAGGGGATTCGGGCAAAGGTGACAATGCGTGGCATGATGGGTGCCTCATTGATATCCGTAACGACCGCTACGGTTGATGGGCTGGAATGTAGTCGCCTTGTTTTTGGGCGTCAAGCAATTTATTATTGATCGCTATGGAAATCAAGGAACCCAAGCCCGCCAAGCCGCGAGGCCGGCCTTTGTCCTTTGACCGGGACCAGGCGCTGGAGCAGGCCATGCATGTGTTCTGGCAGCGCGGCTACGAGGCCGCCTCCATCAGCGAGCTCACCACGGCCATGGGCATCACGGCGCCCAGCCTCTACACGGCCTTCGGCGACAAGGAGCGTTTGTTCCTGGAAGCCATCGAGCGCTATGCCACCGGCCCCGGCGGCGGCTACCCGCGTGCGCTGGAAGAAGAACCCACCGCCTATCTGGCCATCAAGCGCTGCCTTGAAGAGGCCGCCGAAGAGCTGACCCGCCCCTGCCACCCGCCCGGCTGCATGGTGACCATGGCGGCCACCAACTGCTCGGTGGCTTCAGCGCACATCCAGGCCGCCCTGGCCAAACGCCGCGCAGCCAGCGATGAGGGCGTGCGCTGCCGCATCGAATGCGGGATCAAGCAGGGCGAGCTGCCGGCCGATGTCGACGCCGAGGCCTTGGCCAATTTCTATGCCACCGTGTTTCGTGGCATGTCGATCCAGGCCGCCGACGGCGCCAGCCGCGAAAGCCTGCTGGCCACCGCCGCTGCCGCCATGCGCGCCTGGCCGGCACGCTGAAGCCAGGTTGAAGGCGGCTCAGCGTTCCGCCGCTTTGACCGGCGCCAGCTGCAGCGCCGCCCAGGCCATTTCCGGCAGCAGGAACAGCCACAGCACCGGCGCCTGCGTGGCCTGCCAGGCCCACAGCATCCACAGGCTGAACATCAGGCGACCCAGCGCGTCATAGCGACCAAAGCGTTGCTCCGGCGCGCGCAGACGCAAGAGCGACCACACGACGACGATGCTGCCCAACAGGCCGGCCATCAAGGTGTGGAAGGGCAAGAACAGCGGTAGGGCCTGTCCGCCCAGCGCGCTATTGATCGCCGAGAGCTGCCCCTGCACCAGCGCAAAGCTCCAGGGTGTGGCAAACGGGGCAGTGACCACAAGGTCGTAGAGCGCGCTGGCGAAGACGAGGCGGCTGAACTGGCGGGGCGTGAATCGCGGCATGCTGAGTACTCAAGGTGGACATCGGGGCCGCGATACTCAGGCCTGGAGCATGCTCCAAGGTCAAGCACTTTCATCCAGAGCAGGCGCCCCATGAAGATCGGAGAACTGGCCGAACAAAGCGGCCTCAGCCGCGACACCCTGCGCTTTTACGAGAAGCGCGGCCTCTTGCGCCCGCGCCGCAATGACAACGGCTATCGCGACTACGCGCCCGAGGCGCTGCAATGGCTGCGCTACCTGCGCACGGCGCAGAGCCTCGGCTTCAGCCTGGCCGAGATTGAGGCCGACCTGCCGCTGCTGGCCGAAGGCGATGCCGCAGCGCCGGCCTTGCGCGAGGCCTTGCGGCGCAAGCTGGCCGAACTGGATCAGCGCATCGCCGCGCTGAGCGTCCTGCGCGGCGAACTGGCCGAGCGCCTCGCCGAACCCGCCATGGCCGACTGCCCGCTCAGGCCGGCGCCATATAGCGCTGCATCAGCCCATCCAGCCAGTTCATGAAGACCTGCACCCGCCGGGGCTGCTGGCGCCGGTGGGCGTAAAGCAGGGTGACGGGCATGGGTGCGGCGCGCCACTGTGGCAGCACCTCGACCAACTGGCCGCTGGCAATCAAGGGCCGCAGTGCCGGCTCGGGCACCTGGATCAGGCCGAGGCCGGCCAGGCAGGCCGACAGGTAGGACTCCGAGTTGTTGACCGTCAGCGCGCCGGCCATGGGCACAAAGCGCATCTCGCCATCGGCATCCTGGTATTCGAAGCCCGCTGGCCGCGTGCCCAGCGTGAGCGCGTAGTGGATCAGCCGGTGCCGGGCCAGGTCGTCCAGCGTCTCGGGCCTACCACGGGTGGCCAGGTAGGCCGGGCTGGCCACTGTTGCCATGCGGTACTGGCCCAGCGGCCGGGCCACCAGGCTGGAGTCGCTCAGAGGCCCGACGCGCAGCACGCAGTCGAAACCCTCGCGCACCAGGTCCACGCGCCGGTCCGTGCTGCTGAGCTCGATCTCCAGCTGCGGATGGGCCTGCAGGAATTCGGGCAGGGCCGGCATCACCACGTGGCGGGCCACGCCCAGTGGCATGTCGACGCGCAAGCGCCCCTTCAGCTGGGCCTCGCCGGTCTGGAACAGGCCTTGCAACTCGTCGTAGTCGGCCAGCAGGTCCTGGCAGCGCAGCAGCACCAGCTGGCCGTCCTGCGTGAGTTGGACGCGGCGCGTCGTGCGGTGCAGCAGCCGGGTGCCGAACTGCGCTTCCAGCTGGCGCACGGCGGTGGAGACGGCCGCCTTGGGCAGGCCCAGCTGCTCGGCCGCCTGGGTGAAGCTACCCAGCTCGGCCACCCGCACAAAGGCCTGCATGGCCTGGAAGGGGTTCATGCTTGCTCCCGCTATTGGTGGAAATTTGTGAACAGTCTAAGCGGCAGTGGATGATTTATCTCGTTTGGATCGCTCAATAGACTTCATTCCATCGCAGCCCATCCCGGGCAGCGCCTGCAAGGAGTCTCACCATGTCCCGTCCCCAGATCGCCCTCATCACCGGTGCCAGCCGTGGCCTTGGCCGCAACACCGCCCTGCAACTCGCCGCCCAGGGTGTTGACCTGATCCTCACCTACCGCAGCCAGCGCCAGGACGCCGAGAGCCTGCTGGCCGAGGTGCAGAAGCTCGGCCGACGCGCCGTCATCCTTCCGCTGGAGGTGGGTGACAGCGACTCGTTCCCGGCCTTCGCCGCCGAAGTGAGTCAGCAGCTGAAAGAAGTCTGGGGCGTCGAGCGCTTCGACTTCCTGGTCAACAACGCCGGCGTCGGCGCGCATCAGTCGATTGCCGAGACCACGCCGGCCCAGTTCGACGAGCTGATGCGCGTGCACCTGAAGGGTCCGTTCTTCCTGACCCAGGCGCTCTTGCCGCTGATGAATGACGGCGGCCGCATCGTCAATCTCTCGTCCGGCCTGACTCGCTTCGCGCTGCCGGGCTATGGCGCCTACGCAGCGATGAAGGGTGGCATCGAGGTGCTGACGCGCTACCTGGCCAAGGAGCTGGGCCCGCGCGGCATCGCGGCCAATGTGGTGGCGCCGGGCGCCATCGAGACCGACTTCGGCGGCGGCGTGGTGCGCGATGTGGCCGAGGTCAACCAGTTCATTGCCGGCCAGACGGCCCTGGGCCGCGTGGGCCTGCCCGACGACATCGGCCCGGTCATCGCCTCGCTGCTGGCGCCGGCTGGCCGCTGGATCAATGCCCAGCGCATCGAGGCCTCGGGCGGCATGTTCCTCTGAAGCTTCAGCGGCTTCAGCGGCTTTAGCGGAATTGGCCGCGCAGGATCAGTTCCTTGAGTTGGTCCTTGCCACGCATCATCGGGAACCGGGTGGCGGCCGCTGGCGGCTTCGCAAAGCCCAGATCCTTCAGAAAGGCTTGCTGCGAGGGCATCACGACCTGTCGTGGCAAGACCTTGCCGTTCAGCTGCATTTGATCTGCGCTGATCACCAGCTGCGCAGCATGGTCGGGCTCCAGCGTGAGCTCGCTGCGTTGACGAGCCTGCGTCGCATCCAGGGTCTCGAAGACCAGTCGCTGCGGCTGGCTCGTGCCCTTCAGCCTGAGTGTCCAGTGCCAGGTCTTGCCCGCCTTGCGGCGGCCCTGTACTTGCAGCGAGCTGCCCTCGCCAAAAGGCAAGAGCGCATCGAACTGCTTCCATGCGGTGGGCAGCGCAGGCGTGAAGTGCAGCTCGCCGCGCAAGAGGTCGGGCCGGAAGCCCAGGTAGTCCTGGTAGGCATTGCGTGCGAACTCGGCCACGCTCCAGGACTGCGCGAAGGTGCCCGAGGGCACGGACCTGCCGTCCTTGCCGGGCAGGGCGTCAAGCAGTTCGCTCATCGTCCCCAGCGTGCCGGCGAGGTTGCGGCCGAGGATTTGCTCGCCGAGGTTCTGGCTCAGTCGCCAGGCCAGGTCCTGCTGGCCGTACTTGGCAAGCGCCGTGACGGTGAAGCCGGCGTTCCAGCCCCAGATGGTGCCGTTGTGATAAGCCGCGTCCTTGTGATGGTGGGCGTCGTTCACATGGTGAGGATGGAAGTATTCGCTGGCCGGGTCCAGCGAGGCGATGCCATAGGGGAAGAGCAGGCTTGAGACGGCATTGCGCAGCACCCGCGCCTCGACCTCGGGCGGGACGAAGGGCTTGAACGGATCCAGCGGCACCGAGACCAGCATCAGCTGGTTGGGTCGCAGCTTCAGATCGCGGCTGCCATCCAGGCGCAGCCGGTCGGCCATTTGCTGGCCGTCCCAGAACAGGCGCAAGAAGCTGGCCCGTGCGCGCTCGGCATGGGCCTGCCAGGCGGCGGCCTGCTCGTTCTGCCCCGCATGCCTGGCCAGCTCGGCGGCCGCTTCCAGCGCGGTGAACCACAGCACCTGGATCTCCACCGCCCGCGGCCCGCGGGCCGACCAAGGCTGTTGGCCTTCGATGCGGGCGTCCATCCAGGTGTCGGCGTCGTCGTGACGCAGCAAGCCGTCGGCATCGATTGAGTGCTTCAAGGCACCTTCGATGTAGGGCCCTGCCAGCTTCAGCATGCGCTCCGCAAAGCCGGTGTCGCCGCTGTAGCGCACGTACTCCAGGCCTTCGCGCAGCATCCAGGGCGTGCCATCCACGGTGTTGTAGATCTTCTCGTCGCCGCGCACGCGGTTGGGGATGCGGCCGTAGTCGCTGGCGCGCGCGCCGCTGACCGGATCGTCGCTGCCGGAGTCCTTCGGTGCCTGCAGGTTCTGGTAGCGCGCAAAGTTCTCGAGCACCTCGCGCGCTTCCTTGAAATGGCCGGTCACGAGCAAGGTGCCGGGCAGGGCGATGAAGGTGTCGCGGCCCCAGTTCTCGCGGAACCAGGGCAGGCCGGCCCACAGCCCGCGGCCGTACTCGTCGACGAGAAAGCCCAGCGCCGAGGCTTTGGCCCAGAGCAAGGCGCGGTCGTAGTGGGCATCCGAGCTGGTGATCCAGCTGCGGGTCAGGCGTTCGTGCAGGTCGTTGCGGCTTTGGGCGATCACGGCATCGGAGCCGGCCATGGCGCGGGCCTCGGCCAGGGCGGTGGCGGCATCGGTGGCGAAGGCGATGTGGACGGTGAAGCGGCGGGTCTTGCTGCGCGCTTGCAGGAGCGGTATGCCCGCGCCGGTGGTCTCAAATGGCTGATCGGCGCTGATCGCGGCGACCAGCGTGCTGCCGGGCAGGGTCGCGAGCAGTTGCTCGCCTTCTCGACGGAATTGGACGGCACCGTCCGCCCACATCGGTTGTATGCTCAGGCGCGCGACCTTTGCCGTGCTCACTTGAATCGACAGCCGCCGGCTGCCCGCATGCAGCACGAAGCGCTCATGGCTGGCACCCAGCTGCAGCTCTCGACCATAGGGCTGCACCGTCTCGCGGGCCTGCTTGCTGCGGCGGTCCAGCAAGTGACCGTCGACAAAGCTCGCGTGGTCCTTGAACAGGCGCTGCTGGCCGATCAGATAGCCCTCGCCCTGGCCGTAGCTGGCGGTGCGGCCATCGAAGTAGCCGTCCACGCGGTCGGCAACGACGAAATGGCGCGTCTCGCCGGCTTTCACTGTCAGGCCCATCTGGGCAAACAAGGCGTCGACTTCCGGCCTCGCGCCGCCGGCTTGTGCGCCGAAGCAGGTCAACAAGACCGCAGCAAACAGCGCTCGCTTCATCGCGCCCCCAGGTGTTCGAAGCGGATCGCCTGGCCGCCGCCGGGTGCGAGGCGCAGTTGCAAGCTGGTGCCCGGCCTCACCTCGCGTTGCTCGATCACGATGTCTTCGCGCGCCGTCGTGTAGTTGGCCTTGGCGCCATCGCGGTAGATATGGGCGCGGTAGCGCTGGCCCGGCGTCAGGAAGTCGAGCTTGATCGTGAGCGTGCGGGCCTGCTCGTCGGTGATGGCGCCGAGGAACCAGTCTTCGCTATTGCGGCCCTTGCGGGCGATGGTCACGTAGTCGCCGACCTCGCCGTTCAGCACGCGGGTCTCGCTCCAGTCGGTCGGCACGTCCTTGATGAATTGGAAGGGCCCCGGATTGGCTTCGTAGTTGGCGAGCAGGTCGGCCGCCATCTGGATCGGGCTGTAGATCACCACGTAGAGCGCCAGCTGCTTGGCCCAGGTGGTGGCCACGCCGGCAGGCTGCTGGGTCTTCATGCCGAAGATGCCGGGCGTGAAGTCCATGGGCGACGACAGCAGGCGCGTGAACACCAGGTTGGCCTCGTGCTCCGGCGGGTTGCCGGGATTGCCCCAGGCGTTGTACTCCTGACCGCGTGCGCCCTCGCGCGAGATCCAGTTCGGATAGGTGCGGCGCAGGCCTGTGTCCTTGACCGGCTCATGCGGATTAACGGCGATGTGGCGCTGGGCCGCTGCCCGCACCACCTTCAGGTGGTGGCGCACCATGTCCTGGCCCTCGTGCCAACCGAAGCGCACCACGCCGTCGGTGCCGGGCACGCGGGCCTGGGCAGCATCGTTGACATAGCCAGTCTTGACCGCGCCCACACCGAGGCGCGCATAAAGGTCCAGCGCCTCGTCCAGCTGGCTTTCGTAGTTGGCGGCGTGAGCGCTGGTCTCGTGGTGGCCGATCAGCTGCACGCCCTTGGACTTGGCATAAGCGGTGATGCGCTCGAGGTCGAAATCGGGATAGGGCTGGGTGAAACTGAACTTGTCGCCATTGGCGACCCAGTCGCCGTCCCAGCCCTGGTTCCAGCCCTCGATCAGCACGCCACCAAAGCCGTGCTTGGCCGCGAAGTCGATGTGCTTGAGGGCGTTGGCCGTGGTGGCGCCGTGTTTGTCGCCGCTGCCCCAGGTGGAAAGGTTCTGGTGCATCTCCCACCAGATGCCCACGTACTTCATCGGCTTGAACCAGCTGACGTCGCCGAGCTGGTTGGGCTCGTTCAGGTTGAGCATCAGGCGCGACTCGGCCAGTTGCGCGGCCGTCTCGGTGATGGTGATCATGCGCCAGGGCGTGGCGAAGGGCGCGGCGCGAACCACCTTGGGCAAGCCGCCGCTGCCGGGCGTGAGCATCGCCTTGAAACGGCGGTCCTCGACGCGCGCGAGGTTCATGCCGGCGTAGTCCACCAGCGCGGCCTCGTGGATGCTGAGGTGCAGGCCCTTGTTGGTGCGCAGCGTCATCGGTGTCTGCGCGAGGCCCACCTCCTTGATCGGCGTGCGCTTGTAGAGGTACTCCTCGCGATTCCACTCGAAGGCGGTGTTCCACCAGGCCGTGCCGGGTGAGGCGATGTTGAACTCGGTCAGTTCCTCGCCGATGCTGATGGTCTTGAGCGCGGGCTGGTCGGGGAAGCGGTAGCGCAGGGCCACACCGTCGTCATAGGCGCGCAGCACCAGCTCGAGGCTGCGCTTCAGGCCGCTGGTTTCGGTCAGCGTGGCCTGCAGCTCGTTGTAGTGGTTGCGGATGAAGCGCTGCTCGCCCCAGGGCTGCTCCCAGCGCTCGTCAAAGCTGCGCTTGCTGCTTGCGGTGAGGGCGAAATTGCGGTCGAGCTTGGGCGCGTCGCTCAGCAGGAAGCCGAGGCGCGAGGGGCTGATGACGAGCTGGCCCTGGCGCTGCACCGAATAGCTCGCATGGCCCTCGCCATCCAGCTCGATCTGCAGGCGCAGCCGGCCATCGGGCGAGCTCAATTCGGCGGCCGGCGCCGCCCAGGCGCTGCCCATCAGCAGGGAAAGGCAAAGGGCCGAGAAATGAGCAAAGGCGGGCTTCAGCATGCAGCGTCTCCTGTCGTTTGCGGCGAATTATTAACGCCACCTTAACGAAGACCGATGCGGTCTAACCCGCGAGCGAGGAACAGCCGGGTTACAGCTTGTGGGTGGACAGCAGCAGGCTGGTCTCGGTCTGGGCAATGCCCTCGATCAGGCGGATGCTGGAGAGCACGCGGTCGAAGTCTTCCAGCGTGTCGGCGCGCAGCTCGGCCACCAGGTCCCAGCGACCATTCGTGGTGTGCAGGGCGAACACATTGGGATGGCCGCGCAATGAGCGCAGCACCTCGCTGGCTTGGTTGCCCTCCACCGCCACCGTGGTCAGTGCGCGAATGCGCTGGCCCTCGGCCTGGGGTTTGAGCCGCACCGAGTAGCCCACGATCACGCCCTCGCGCTCCAGGCGTGCCATGCGGTTCTGCACCGTGCCGCGCGCCACCTTCAGCTTCTTCGCCAGGGCCGAGACCGGCATGCGGGCGTCGTCGCGCAGCAGGCCGATCAGCTCCCGGTCCACATCGTCCAAACCAGTCATAGTGCTAGCTCCGCATGGCAATATGATCAGTTTAGCTGTTGGATTTGACAGGTTTCTGGCTATTTGTTGGCTGAGCGGCTCTCCAGAATCGAGCTTGAGGTGCACGCAGCGGCGAGGCACCCGCAAAAGGAGACTCCGCTATGACCCGCTTCATCGATGTGCCCGCCCTGTCCCGCCTGGTTCAGGACGTGGGCGTCACCACCTTCATGGCCGAACTGGCCGACACCCTTCGCAGTGACTTTGCCCGCTGGGGCGAGTTTGACAAGGCCCCGCGCGTGGCCAGCCATTCAGATGTCGGTGTGATCGAGCTGATGCCGGTGGCCGACAGCCGCCGCTACGCCTTCAAGTACGTCAATGGCCACCCGAGCAATACCGCCCGTGGCATGTATACCGTGATGGCCTTCGGCGTGCTGGCCGATGTGGCCACCGGCTATCCCGAGCTGCTGTGCGAGCTGACGCTGACCACCGCGCTGCGGACGGCCGCCACCTCGGCCATGGCCGCCAAGGCACTGGCGCGGCCCGATTCCCGCGTGATGGCCCTGATCGGCAATGGCGCGCAAAGCGAGTTTCAGGCCCTGGCCTTCCACAGCCAGCTGGGCATTTCCGAGATCCGTCTGTTCGACGTGGACCCGCGCGCCACTGACAAGCTGATGCGCAACCTGGCCGGCATCCCGGGCCTGCGCCTGATCCGCTGCGAATCGACGGCCGAGGCGGTGCGCGGCGCCGACATCGTGACCACGGTGACGGCCGACAAGACCCTGGCCACCATCATCACGCCCGACATGATCGAGCCGGGCATGCACATCAACGGCGTCGGCGGCGACTGCCCGGGCAAGACCGAGCTGCATGCCGACGTGCTGCGCGCTGGCAAGGTCTTCGTGGAGTTCGAACCGCAGACCCGCATCGAGGGGGACATCCAGCAACTGCCGGCCGACCATCCGGTGACCGAACTGTGGCGGGTGCTGACCGGTGCTGCTACTGGGCGCGAGAGCGCCGAGCAGGTGACGGTGTTCGACTCCGTGGGTTTTGCGCTTGAGGACTTCTCGGCCCTCAGCTACGTGCACCGCCTGGCCCTGGCCCGCAATATTGGCGAGGACGTGGCCCTGGTGCCGCCGGCCGAAGACGATCCCAAGGATCTGTTCCGGCTGACGCGGGGCGGGCGCACCCAGTTGCGCCGCGTGGCCTGATCAAGGCACCGATACAAGAAAGCCGCGACCTCGGTCGCGGCTTTTTGCTTTCTGGCGGGCGATCAGGCCTCGACCGGCGCTTCGGCTACCGGGGCCTGGCTTTCCTGCTTGGGCTTTACGCAGCTCGGCTTGCAGACGACTTCGGTGCGGCCCAGGATGCGCTTGCTCTGCAGCGAGCTGGGCGGGCGGTGCTTGCCGCACTTGAAGCAGGAGCGCGTGTGGCCGCTGCCGAGGAACGGCGAGCCGCCGAGTTTGGACTCGTAACGCAGACCGTCGTTGCTCACGCTGGTGTAGGTGTCTTTGCTCATTGTTGTGCTCAGGGCTTCCAAGGATCCGTGCCTTGTGGGCAACGGGCCAGACGCATTCAATCCCTCGTCATCCAGTCAATAGTAGGCGGCGAGTTGTGACAGGCGTCTGCTCGCTTGCCCGATGTCGCGGGTTTGTCCTGGGTGCTTGTGCGGCATGCGCACCGAGCCAAATGACGGGCTGACGGCACAATCGCGGCTTTTCAACCCAACCGCGCCCGTCCCAGCTGTTTGTTATGGCCAAACTGTATTTCCGCTATGCCGCGATGAATGCGGGCAAGTCGACCGCGCTGCTGCAGGTGGCCCACAACTACGAAGAGCGCGGTCACCGGGTGCGGCTCTTCACGTCAGGCGTGGATGATCGATACGGCGTGGGCTTCATCACCTCGCGCCTGGGCCCCAAGCGCGAGGCCGAGGTCTTCGACAAGCGCACCGACTTCCTGGCGCTGCACGCCAGCCAGCCGGGCGTGGCCTGTTTCCTGATCGACGAGGCGCAGTTCCTCACCAAGGCCCAGGTCTGGGCGCTGCATGAGCTGGCTCACATCGCCAACACGCCGGCCATCTGCTATGGCCTGCGCACCGACTTCCAGGGCGAGTTGTTCGAGGGCTCGGCCACGCTCTTGGCGCTGGCCGATGAGATGGACGAGATGAAGACGATCTGCGACTGCGGTCGCAAGGCCACGATGAACATGCGCGTGGATGCCAGCAACCGCAAGGTGACGGAGGGCGCGCAGGTCGAGATTGGCGGCAACGCCCGCTACCGATCGGTTTGCGGGCGCTGCTTTCGACAGAGCTGATTGGGCGCTGCTCGGAGTGGGCAACTCGTTCGCCGGGCCGCCCCAAGAACGAGTTGCATCCCCTCGGGGGATCGGCCGCGTACTCGCGGCCGAGGGGCTCACTATTTGGCGCTCAGTTGCGCGTCAAGTTCCTTGCAGGACGGCGAGCACACCGGCTGCGACTTGCCCAGCAGCTTCTTGGACTTGAGCATGGCGCGTGGGCGGTGCTTGCCGCACAGGAAACACGACATGGTTGCTGCGCCGAACGAGGAGGTCGCCGCGAACGGCGAGCCGGGTGCTTTCGAGCGATAGCGCAGACCATCCGCTTCGATGGTCGTCTTGGTACTGTCCTTGGCCACGCTGGTCCTGGGTCTAGTGTTGTGGGAATTCGGCGCAAAGCGCCAGACCCGTATTTTCCACCATGTGCGGGCGTCGCCCCTAGCCCGGGCTTTCACCCGAATGGGGGGAGCCTTATTTGCCGCTGAAACGTGGCAGGCGTTTGGCCTGCCAGGCCTGCACGCCTTCGGCCAGATCGGCCGAGGCATTGGCCTTGTCAATGTCAGCCTGCAGGGCCGCCACGTCGAGCTGGCCACGGCCAATCGCGTTCAGATGCTGCTTCATGCCGAGCAAGGCCAGGGGCGCCAGGCCGCACAGCTGCTGTGCCAGCGTATCGGCCGCTTCATGCAAGGCCGGCACATCGGGCAGCAGGCGATCTAGGAACTGACAGGCCAGCATTTGCTCGGCGTCCAGGGTCTCGCAGGCCAGCAGCACGCGCTTGGCCATGTTGAGGCCGAGCCGGCTCACATAGCGCTCCAGCCCGCCGCGATAGAAGTGCAGGCCGAGGCGGCTGGCCGGCACGAACATCTCGCAGCTGTGCACGCCCAGCCGGAAGTCGCAGGCCAGGGCCAGGTCGGTGGCGCCGCCGTAGACGCCGCCGTTGATCGCCGCGATGGTGATGGCCCGGCTGGCCTCCAGCTGATCCGCCAACCGTTCGAACAGCGCACCGGCGTCGACGCCCGGCACGCTCCCGATATTGAAGCCGCTGCAGAAATGTTTGCCCCGACCGGTGATGAGCAGCACGCGCACAGCCGGATCGGCCTCGATCTGCGCCAGATGGCTGGCGAACACATCCAGGTCCTGCAGTTCCAGGCGGTTGGCCTGCTGCGGGCGGCGCAGCTCGATGCGGGCCAGCGGCCCTTCCACGCTCAGCAGGGGAGTCTTGTCAGGCATGGCGGCAGTCTAGGCCTGTTGCACTGCGGTATTTTCGACCTACCGGTCGGACGATATTTGTCAATTGGGCCCGCACCTAGGGTTCGTCCCAGGGATTTTGCGTAGAGTCGGCCCGAGGCCAAGAGCGGCCGGCGGAGCTTTGATGGATTTCTCGATCGCAAGCATCCTGATGCTGGATGGCATCACCAACGGGGCGATTTACGCATTGCTGGCCTTGGCCACGGTGTTGGTGTTCGCCGTCACCCGGGTGATCTTCATTCCGCAGGGCGAGTTCGTGGCCTATGGCGCCCTGACCATGGCCAGCCTGCAACTGGGCCGCACGCCCGGCACGGCCTGGTTCCTGCTCGCGATGGCGGCGCTGGTGGCTCTGCTGGATGGCTGGGCCGGCCTGCGGGCCAAGCAGCCCTTGCCGGCCTTGCTGCTGAGATTGCTGCGCGCCGCCGCCGCGCCGGTGCTGATTGCCGGCCTGGCGATCTGGGCCGGGCCGCGCCAACTGCCGCTGGTGGCGCAAGCCCTGGTGACGCTGGCCCTGGTCACGGCCATGGGCCCGCTGATCTACCGCCTGGCCTATGAGGAGCTGGCCGATGCCTCGGTGCTGGTGCTCTTGATCGTCTCGGTGGGCGTGCATTTCGCGCTGACCGGCTTCGGCCTCGTGTTCTTCGGCGCCGAGGGCAGCCGCAACCCGAGCTTCTGGGACGCGAGCTTCAGCGCCGGTCCGCTGTTCCTGTCCGGCCAGACGCTGATCATCATCGGCGCCTCGGCCGCGCTCATCGTCCTGCTGTGGCTGTTCTTCGAGCGCAGCCTCTACGGCAAGGCCTTGCGCGCCACGGCCGTGAACCGCCTGGGTGCCCGCCTGATGGGCATCTCAAGCGGCGCTGCCGGCAGGCTCTCGTTCACGATGGCGGCCTTCATCGGTGCGCTGTCAGGTCTCCTGATCAGCCCGACCACGACGATCTTCTACGACAGCGGCTTCGTCATCGGCCTCAAGGGCTTCGTCGCGGCGGTGTTCGCCGGCCTGTCCAGCTATCCCGGCGCCGCGCTGGGGGCCTTGCTGGTGGGCCTGCTGGAATCGTTCAGCTCCTTCTGGGCCAGCGCCTTCAAGGAGGTGATCGTGTTCACCGCCATCCTGCCGGTGCTGCTGTGGCGCTCGCTGCGCGACCCACACTCCGAAGAGCATTGATGACCACCCCCGAAGCGCTTCGCGCCTCCCCCTCAAGGGGGCACGCCCGATGGCCCGGCAAAGCCGGTTCCATGGGCGTCGCTTGGCATGACCTTGCCCGTGCGAAGCTTTTGCTGCTTGGCTGGTATGGAGTTTTTCTGAAATGAGAAAAGTTGTTCCCGCACTGGGCCTGCTCCTGCTGGCTGCCCTGCCGCTCTTGCCCGTGCCCGAGTTCTGGATCACCCAGCTGAACTACATCGGCATGTTTGCCCTGGTCTCGCTGGGCCTGGTGCTCTTGACCGGCGTCGGCGGCCTCACCTCCTTCGGCCAGGCCGCCTTCGTGGGGCTCGGCGCCTACACCACGGCCGTGCTGAGCACGCGCTGGGGCCTGTCGCCCTGGATCGGCCTCGTGGCCGGCCTTGCCATCACCGTCGTGGTGGCGCTGGTGCTGGCCTGGCTCACGCTGCGCATGTCGGGCCACTACCTGCCGCTGGCCACCATCGCCTGGGCGCTGAGCCTGAACTACACGATGGGCAATATGGAGTTCCTCGGCAAGTACGACGGCCTGCAAGGCCTGCCCAGCCTCACCCTGCTGGGACTGGACCTGAGCAGCGGCCGTGCGCTCTACGGCCTGATCTGGGCGATCGCCCTGCTCGCCGCCTGGGGCGTGAAGAACTTGCTCGATTCGCGCCCGGGCCGCGCCATCCGCGCGCTCAATGGCGCGACCACGATGGCCGAGGCCATGGGCGTTTCGACCTTCCGCTACAAGGTCGTGATCTTCGTGCTGGCCGCGGTGCTGGCCGCTACTTCGGGCTGGCTCTATGCGCAGTTCCAGCGCTCGGTGAACCCCAGCCCCTTCGCGCTGAAGATGGGCATCGAATACCTGTTCATGGCCGTGGTCGGTGGGGTCGGCACCGTGTGGGGCGCCTTCGTCGGCGCCGGCGTGGTCAAGCTGATCGAAGACCAGCTGAAGGAGCTGCTGCCGGCCTTGCTGGGCAGCAGCGGCAACTACGAAATCATCGTGCTGGGCGTGGTCCTGGTGCTGATGCTGAAGTACGCACCCAAGGGCTTGTGGCCCTTCGTCGAAATGGCTTTGCGGCGCTGGTGGCCGGCTGCGCCCCGGCCGCGCGATTGGGAAGCCGCCGAGCCGCTGCCGCTGCGTGACAAGCCGGCCGCCGGCGAGCTGCTGCTCGACGTGGACCGCTTGCGCAAGCAGTTCGGCGGTCTGGTGGCGGTGAACGACGTGAGCTTCCACATCCGCGCCGGCCAGATCGTCGGCCTGATCGGGCCGAATGGTGCCGGCAAGTCCACCACTTTCAACCTGGTCAGCGGCGTGCTGTCGGCCACCAGCGGCAAGGTGGAGTTCCGTGGCCAGCCGGTCAGCGGCCTCGCGTCGCGCCTGATCGCGCGGCGGGGCATGTCGCGCAGCTTCCAGCACGTCAAGATGATTGCCGACATGACGGTGCTGGAGAACGTGGCGCTGGGCGGCTACCTGCGCAGCCGCAGCGGCAGCCTGCGCGCCATGCTGCGCCTGGACCGCGACGAGGAGCGCCGGCTGTTCAAGGAAGCCGAGGCGCAGCTGCGCCGCATCGGCATGGCCGAGCAGATGCACGAGCTGGCCGGCAACCTGGCCCTCGGCCCGCAGCGCCTGATGGAGATCGCCCGCGCACTCTGCACCGATCCGGCCCTGCTGCTGCTCGATGAACCCGCCGCCGGCCTGCGCCACAAGGAGAAGCAGGCGCTCGGCGACGTGCTGCGCCAGCTGAAGCGGGAAGGCCTGTCCATCCTGCTGGTGGAGCACGACATGGACTTCGTGATGGGCCTGACCGACCGCATCGTCGTGATGGAGTTCGGCACCAAGCTGATCGAGGGCACGCCGGCCGAGGTGCAGGCCAGCCCCGAGGTTCGCGCCGCCTACCTGGGCACGGAGCATTGAGATGAGCGATCTGCTGCAAGTTGTCGACCTGCACGCCGGCTACGGCCGTGCCGAGGTGCTGTCCGGCCTCAACCTCAAGTTGGCCAAGGGCTCCGTGGTCACCGTCATCGGCCCGAATGGCGCCGGCAAGTCCACCACGCTGAATGCGCTGATGGGCGTGCTGCCGCACAAGGGTCAGGTCTTGTTCGAGGGCGAGGACATCTCCGGCCTCGATCTCGAGGCGCGCGTGATGCGCGGCCTGGCCCTGGTGCCCGAAAAGCGCGAGCTGTTCACCACCATGACGGTGGAAGACAACCTGGTGCTGGGCGGCTGGCGGCCGATGCGCCTCGGCGAGCGGGCCTGGCGGGGCGAGCTGGACAAGGTCTATGCGCTGTTCCCGCGCCTCCTGGAGCGGCGCAAGCAGATGGCCGGCACGCTCTCGGGCGGCGAGCGCCAGATGCTGGCCGTGGGCCGCGCGCTGATGAGCCGGCCCAAGCTGCTGATGCTGGACGAACCCAGCCTTGGCCTCGCGCCGCTGATCGTCAAGGAGATCCTGCGCATCGTGGCCCAGCTGCGCGATGCCGGCGTCAGCATCCTCCTGATCGAACAGAACGCCCGCGCCGCGCTGGAGGTGGCCGACTACGGCTATGTGCTGGAGACCGGCGAGATCGCGCTGCAAGGCCCGGCGGCCGAGCTGGCTGGCGATGCCCGCGTGGTGGAGACCTACCTGGGCAAGAAGAAGGCCTGAGGATCAGGCCGCCGGGCGCAGCTTGATGTACTCGACGTTCAGCGTGACCGTCTCGGCGTAGCGCAGCACGAAGTAGTCGCCGTCGACCACGTAGAAGCGGTCCAGGTCGTCGACCATGTCCGGCGTCTTGTCGGCCTCGAGAGGCCGGCGCATCACCTGCTCGAGCACCATGCGGTCGAGCCGGCCCTCGGGGTCGAGGAAGAAGTCGTCGAGGATGCCCATGTAGATCCAGGGCGTGCCGGCAATGTTGACGACGGCGCTGACGGCCACGCAATCGGGCTCCTCGCCTGGCGCGAAATCGGCGCCGGTGAGCAGGTAGTACCAGGGTGCGCCATGAAAGCGCAGCAGCGGGCTCAGTGGCGCGCCGGCATGGTCCAGCCGCCAGCGGATCACGGCGGCGCGGGCCAGCGTGGGCACGATGGAGGCAAACAGCAGCAGGCTGCCGAAGTAGGCCGCGATCCAGCCGGATTGCGACGCCACGGCGGCCACGGCGCGGGCCTGGCTCGCGGCGTCACTGACGATCAGGCCCAGCAGCAGGTCAGGCTGCAAGTGGCGGCCGCAGAACAGGGCAGCACCGGACAGCCACAGCGCATGCAGCACACCGGCCCAGAGCACCGCCTCGGTGGCCACCTGGCCGAACGGCGAATAGTCCAGCGAGGTGCGCTCGGCACGCTTGATGCGGGCGCGGGCAATGAAACCGGGCAGCAACAGGGCGAAGACGACCAGCGCAGGCAGGGCGATATTCATCGCGGCGCAGGCGCGGGCTCAGGCGGCTTTGGGAACGACGATGGGCTGGACGACGCGGACCGGCTGGTCCTGCCCGTTGCGGATCTGGATGATGACCGGCTCGGCGGCGGCACCCGCCGACTTGCGCGCCAGGTAGCGGCGCAGATCGGCCGAGGCCTGCGGGTCGGCGAGCAACTGCTTGGCGAGGGGGCTCTTCAGCGCTTTCATCGTGCAGTGACTATGCCACAGCGGCCGGCGCGCGGCCCAGGCGTTGCAGCAGCCAGGCGTTCAGGTCGCGGATCTCGTCCAGGCTGACCGAGTGTGCGACCGGGTACTCATGCCATTCGATGTCGTAGCCGAGCGAGCTCAGCAGCTCCCGCGAGGCCTGGGCCCGCTGCAGCACCACCACGCCGTCCTGCGTGCCATGGGCCATGAAGATGGGTGTGCCGGCATTGGCCTCGCTGCGCTCGGCGGCCGTGGTGGCGGCCAGCGGCAGATAGCCCGACAGCGCGACCAGGCCGGCCAGCTTTTGCGGGTGGCGCAGGCCGGCCATCAGCGTCATGGCACAGCCCTGCGAGAAACCCATCAGCACGATGCGCTCGGCCGGGATGCCGCGCTCCACCTCGCGCTGTATCAGCGCCTCGACGATGGCCTGCGAGCGGCGCAGGCCCATCTCGTCTTCACGCGGCTGCGGATGGGGGCCGTAGATGTCGTACCAGGCGCGCATGCGGTAGCCGCCATTCAGCGTCACCGGCATCTCGGGCGCACTCGGGAAGACGAAGCGCACGGCGCCCACCTCGCTGAGATCCAGCTCCTCGCAGATCGGCACGAAGTCATTGCCATCGGCGCCCAGCCCATGCAGCACGATGATGGTGGCGCCGGGGTCTTGCGCCGTCTGCAGTTCGATCAACTCGATATTCATATCGCGTACCAGAGCGCGGCAAAGAAATGGCAGACGCTGCCGGCCAGCACGAACAAATGCCAGACCGCGTGGGCGTAGCGGATGCGGTTGTCGAGCAGGAACACGGCCGCGCCCAGCGTGTAGGCCACGCCGCCGGCCACCAGCCAGGCGAGGCCCGCCGCCGGCATGCGCTCCAGCAGCGGCTGCAGGGCGATCAGCACCACCCAGCCCATCGCCACATAGAGGCCGGTGGACCAGAACGGATGGCGCAGCCGGTTGAACAGCTTGGCCGCCACGCCCACGGCGGCGATGGCCCAGGTCAGGCCGAACAGCGTCCAGCCCCAGCCGCCGCTCAGCACCCCCAGCGCGAACGGCGTGTAGCTGCCGGCGATGAAGACATAGATGGCCGCATGGTCCAGCCGGTTCAGCCATTTCTTGGCCGTGCCGTGCGGCAGGGCGTGGTACAGCGTGGAGACCAGGTAGAGCAGGATCATGGTCGCCGCGAACACGCTGGCCGCGACCACGTTCACTGCTGAGCCCTGCTGGGCGGCGTAGTAGACGAGGATGGGCAGGGCGGCGATGGCCAGGGCGCAGCCCAAGCCGTGGCTGATGGCGTTGGCGATTTCCTCGCCCAGGGTTTGGGGACGGTCGGCAGTCATGGCGCCGATTGTCCACATCCTTCATCGAGCTACAGCAAGACATGAATGGGCACCGGCTGCAAGGGCGCGCGCGGCAGGCCCGGCGCATCGGCCCAGCCGAACAGCTCACGGGTGATGCCGCCGCAGATGCGGCCCTGGCAGGTGCCCATGCCGCAGCGCGTCTGCAGCTTGGCATCGCGCCAGCTGCGGCAGGCCTTCAGTTCGCCGAGGCGCACGTCTTCGCAGCGGCAGACGAGGGTGCGCGCATCGGCCAGCTTCAGGAGCTCGGGGCGCAAGGCGAAGCTGCTTTGCAAGGCGCGGCCAAAAGCGAGCGCCTGTGCATGCTGGCGTGCGCGCGAAGGCGTGCGGCCAAGCATCGCTTCCGCTGCCCGTGCGCCTTCCAGCAAGGATTTGTCAACGCCGCCAATGCCTGTGCATTCGCCGGCGGCAAAGATGCCTTTGACGGAAGTCTGCAGTTGCGCGTCGACCGCGACGGCGCCATCGCGCAAGGCACAGCCCAGCAGCGCGGCCAGTTCGGTATTGGGCAAGAGGCCAAAGCCGACGCCCAGCGCCTCGCATGCCACCTGCTGGCCATTGCTCAGCTGCAAGCTTTCGAGCTTTGCTTCGCCATCGGCCTTCTGCACCCAGGTGCCATGCAGGTAGGGCGTGCCGCGCAATCGCCAGCGCAGGCTCAGGGCTTGTGCCGCCTTGCCCAGGGGCAGTCGCGCGGCAAAGCCGGCCAATGCAGCCGGGCGCGCTTGTTCAACGATGGCCAGGACCTTGCCGCCGTTCGCTTGCACCGTATCGGCTGCCGCGAGCAGCAAGGGGCCGGAACCAGCGAGCACCACGCGCTTGCCGGCGACCGGCCAGCCGCCCTTCACCAGCGCTTGCAAGCCGCCCGCGCCGGTGACGCCGGGCAGGGTCCAGCCCGGGAAGGGCAGCATCCGTTCGCGTGCGCCGGTGGCGAGCAGCAATTGCGGTGCTTCGACACGCAGGGCCAGGTTTTGCGCCGTGTCGTGCAGCACAAGCGCTGTGGGGCCGTCAGCGGCAATCACCGCATGCGATCTGAGCAGGGTCAGGCCAGGAAGATCGGCCATGTTCTGCCAGGCTGGCGGCGGCCCGCCCCGCCAGATCTGCCCGCCGGGCCTGACCTGGTTGTCGATCCAGATCACCTGTCGGCCGACCTTGAGTAATGCGCGTATGGCTGCCATGCCGGCCGGCCCGGCGCCGACCACCAGCACATCGGCTTGCAGGCGCTTCATCATGGCCCGGTCTCCACGCTCATGCCGTCAAGGGCCGGCGTCATGCAGGCCAGCCGCTGGTCGCGGCCATCGATGCGCACGCGGCATTCCTGACAGATGCCCATGCCGCACAGCGGCGCGCGCGGCTCGCCCTGTAGCGAATGGCGGAAGGTGGCGACGCCAGCACGTGCCAGCGCGGCGGCGACGCTGAGCCCGGCTTCGAGTTCGTGGTCCTGGCCGTTGATCGTGATCTTCATGGCGCGACGAAGCGACGGGGTGAATAGGGGGCCGGGTCCAGCAGCGGCGGCTGGCCGAGGCTCAGCTGCACCAGCAACTCGGCGCTGGCCAGGCTGGTGGTGATGCCCAGCCCCTCGTGGCCACAGGCGGTCCAGACGCGCGGCAGCTGCGGGTGTGCGCCTATCAGCGGCTGGCCATCGCTGCTGGCCGGGCGGATGCCGCTCCAGCAGCGCAAGAGGCTCATATCTTTCAGCGCTGGAATGAAGTCGGTCGCATGGTCCAGCATGCGGCTCAGCATGCCCAGGTCCAGCGCGGTGTCGTCACGGTTCAGTTGGCGCGAGGAGCCGATCAAGAGCTGGCCGCCGGGGCGCGGCTGCACATTGAAGGAGACTGTGTCCTCGTCGGTGCGGTGCGCGTTCTTCAGGTAGCCCAGTTCCACCAGCTGATGCTGGACCGCTTGCGGCTGACGCTGCGTGATTGCCAACTGGCCCTTCTTCGGAACCAGGCAGCCGGCCGGCAGAAAGCGCTGGCTGGACAGGCCGCCGCACAGCACAGTGAGCGCGCCCCAGAGCCTGCGGCCGTCTGCGAGAGTCAGGCCTTGCGCGTCGATGCGGCTGACCTCGCCGTGGATCAGCTGAGCGCGCTCCAGCCAGCGCGCAGCGACGCGGGGCGGGTAGACGCGCGCATCGTCCGGCACATGCAAGGCGCCTGTGAGGCCCGCGCGCAGCAGGGGCTCGGCGCGCGCCAGTTGCGCTGGGTCGAGCAGCTCGGCTGCATGGCCTTGCGCCAGCAACCAGGCCAGCTTGTGCGCGGCCGCCGCCATCTCTTCATCGTCGGCCGCAATCCACAGCGTGCCGCAGCGCTGGTGCTCGGCGGCTTCCACGTGTTCACGGGATTCATCGAGCCAGGCCTGCCACAGCTGCATCGAGCGGTGGCTGAGCTGGTATTCGTGTTGATCTGCAGCGCCCTCTGCATCGATGCGTAGCAGATGCCCCATCGAGGCCGCCGTGGCGCCAGCGCCGACCGCGCCACGCTCGATCACGGCCACGCTGAGGCCCTGGCGCAGGTACTCGCGGGCGCAGGCGGCGCCGAGCATGCCGGCACCGACGATCAGCACATCGGCCGTGCGTTTCAGACGATGCCCCAGGCGAAGGGGTCGGCGGGGTCGAACAGCAGCGTCGCGTCCAGCTGCACGTGGGCCCGGCCGCGTATCACGGGCAAGACCTGACCCTCGCTGCCGCCGACCTGGTAGCGGCCCTCGAAGACCGAGCCGATCACGCTCTCCTGACGCCAGGTTTCGCCTGGCGCCAGCTTGCCTTCAGCGGCGAGGCAAGCCAGCTTGGCGCTGGTGCCGGTGCCGCAGGGCGAGCGGTCGTAGGCCTTGCCGGGGCACAGCACGAAATTGCGGCCGCTGTTGGCGGCGTCGCTGGCCGGACCGGTCAGCTCGATGTGGTCGATCTCGGCGCCGCCGGCACCGGTGATGCCCTTGGCCTGCAGTTGCTCGCGCAGGGCCCAGCTGAAATCGGTCAGCGCTTCGATGCGGGCGAGGTCCAGGCTCAGGCCATGGTCGGCGCAGAGGAAGAACCAGTTGCCGCCCCAGGCGATGTCGCCATGCACGCGGCGGCCTTGCACCTCGACGGCCACATCGGCCGCCAGCCTGTAGGCCGGCACATTGGCGATGCTGACGCTGCCGTCCTCATTCAGCGTGGCCGTGATGGTGCCGACCGGTGTGTCGATGCGGTGCTCGCCTGGCGCGATGCGGCCCAGGTGGGCCAGCGTGGCAATGAGGCCGATGCTGCCGTGGCCGCACATGCCGAGGTAACCGACGTTGTTGAAGAAGATCACGCCGGCTGTGCTGCCGGGCTCTGCAGGCCCGGTCAGCAGCGCGCCGACGATCACATCCGAGCCGCGCGGCTCGTTGACCAGGGCGCGGCGCCAGTGGTCGTGCTGCTCGCGAAAGCGGGCCAGGCGTTCGGCCATCGAGCCGGTCCCGAGATCGGGGCCTCCCTCGATCACCAGGCGCGTGGGTTCTCCTCCCGTGTGCGAATCGATGAATCTTGTCGTCATGGCTTCACTCGATCACCTGCTGCGCGAAGCGGCGCAGGTAGTCGATCAAGGCATCGGCCGCCTGCGCCGCCGCCTCGGGCTGGCCGGCCGCGATGGCCTGCGCCAGGGCGAGATGGCCGCGCGCGCCTTCGCCGATGTCGCCCTGGTGCTGGTAGGCATACCAGAAGCGTCGGCACTGGATCACCATGGGCACGACCGCCGCCACCGCGAAGGGGTTGCGGCAGGCCGAGTGGTTGATGCGGTCCAGCCCCTGGTCGGCCTGCATGTAGGCGGCCAGGTCGTTGGCGGCGACGGTGGCCATCATGGCGTCGGCGGCTTCCAGCAGTGCCTGGCGCTGCGGTGGCGTGGCGCGCCGTGCCGAGGTGGCCGCGATCAGGCGCTCCAGCACGCGGCGGGCTTCCAGCAGGTCCAGGTGCTCGGCCAGCAGGATGTCGCTGACCAAGAGGCCGCGGCGCGGAAGTTGCACGATCAGGCCGTTGGCCACCAGGCGCATCAGGGCCTCGCGCGTGGGCGTGCGGCCGAGGCCGGTGCGCTCGATCAGCTCGGCCTCCACGATGGGCGCGCCGGGCCTCAGCGCCAGCGTGGCGATCATGGCCTCGATGGCGTCGTAGGCCTGGTCGGCCACGCGGCGTTTGTCGGCTTCGGGTGCGTCAGCGGTCATGGGAGCGGATCATCCCAGACTTGGCCGGGTGTCCAAGGCCTTCTGGATGATGGCCGTCACGCGCTCGCGCTCGGCGCCGGTAAGCGGCAGGCGCGGGCGGCGCAAATGCTCGTTGCCCACGCCCACCATGGCCTCCGCCAGCTTGATGTTCTGCACCAGCTTGGCCGACACGTCCAGGTGCAGGAGCGGCATGAACCATTGGTAGAGCTTCAGTGCCTCGGCATAGCGGCCGGCGCGCGCCAGGTCGTAGAGCTTCACGGTCTCGGCCGGGAAGGCATCGCACAAGCCGGCGAGCAGCCCGTCACAGCCCAGCATCAGGCCTTCCAGCGCCAGGTCATCCACGCCGATGAAGAGCTGGTAGCGATCACCCAGTGCATTGCGCAGGTCGGTGATGCGGCGGATGTTGTCGCTGGACTCCTTGATGGCGACCAGCCATCGGCAGTCGGCCAGCTCGGCGAAGTCTTCGGGCTTCAGGTCGACCTTGTAGGACACCGGGTTGTTGTAGACCATCACCGGCAGCTGGGCCGCCTCGGCGATGGTGCGTACATTGGCCTTGGCCTCGGCCGCGTCAGCGCCGTAGAGCAGGGCCGGCATCAGCATCAGGCCCTGCACGCCCAGCTTGGCCGCGCCTTCCACATAGCGCAGCGCCTCGCGGGTGGACAGCTCCGACACATTGGCCAGCACCGGCACGCGGCCTTCGGCCACGCGCAGGGCGGTGGCGGCCACCTCCAGCTTTTCTTCCAGCGTCAAGGTGCTGGCCTCGCCCAGTGAGCCGCAGGTGACCAGGCCGTGTACGCCGGCGCGGATCTGGAAGTCGAAGTGGCGCTCCATCTCGGCGATGTCCAGCGACTCGTCGGCATGGAACTTGGTCGTGACGGCAGGATAGACGCCAGTCCAGCGGGGCAGGGTGGGGGAAGTGGTCATCAGCGGGCTCCAGGTATGCTGTAAATATATTTAAAGGATATTGTTGCAATTGCCGCTTGTCAACCGCATCTCCCGCGCTGGCCGGTTCGTCCCGGCGTGTGCGCGTCCCGGACGGCCTTCGGCCCCGGGGCGGTAGCCCTGGGGCGGCCGCATACAATCCGCCGTTCTTCTGCCCGCGTGGGGCAGGTCTTGGCCTGCCCGAAACTGGCACCGTACAAAGGAAATCGACGTGTTTATCTCCAATGCCCTCGCCCAAACGGCCACCGCACCGGCAGCAGATCCGGGCTACACCCAGCTGATCATGCTGGGTGCCATGTTCGTGGTGCTGTATTTCGTGATGATCCGGCCGCAGATGAAGCGCCAGAAGGAGCACAAGGCCATGATCGACGCGATCGCCAAGGGCGACGAGGTCGTCACCTCGGGTGGCCTGCTCGGCAAGATCACCAAGCTGGGCGACAGCGTGCTGACGCTGGAAGTGGCTGCCGGCGTCGAGCTGCAGGTGCAGCGCGGCTCGGTGGTGCAGGTGCTGCCCAAGGGCACGGTCAAGTAAGCCAGCCTGCGCAAGCGGGCGCCCGATGCGCCCGGCCGGCCCGGCCCATGCAAGCCATGGCGCCGGGCCAAGTTTTCAGTCCCTCGAGAGGACGTCACCATGAATCGTTATCCGCTGTGGAAGTACGCGATGCTCGTCGTCGCGCTGCTGATCGGCCTCATCTACACGCTGCCGAACTTCTTCGGTGAGGCGCCGGCCGTGCAGGTGTCGAGTGGCAAGGTCACCGTCAAGATCACCTCGGACGTGAGCAGCCGGGTCGAGAAGGCCCTGGCCGACGCCGGCCTGAAGCCCGACTTCGTGCACTTCGAGGGCACCTCGGTGCGCGCCCGTTTTGCCGACACCGACACCCAGATCAAGGGCAAAGACGCCATCGCCAAGGCGCTGAACCCGGACCCGGCCAATCCGAGCTACATCGTGGCGCTGAACCTGGTGTCGCGTTCGCCGACCTGGCTCGCGAACCTGCATGCCTTCCCGATGTACCTGGGCCTGGACCTGCGCGGCGGCGTGCACTTCCTGATGCAGGTCGACATGAAGTCGGTGCTGACCAAGAAGGCCGACACCGTGGCGGGCGATGTGCGCGCCATGCTGCGCGACAAGAACATCCGCCACGCCGGCATCAACCGCGACGGCAACCTGGTGGTGATCAACTTCCGCGAAGCCGCGCTGCGCGAGCAAGCCCAGGGCCTGTTGCGCGACAAGGTCGCCGAGATGCAGTGGACGCCGTCGCAAAGCGGCGAGGACCTGCAGCTGGTTGGCGCCCTGACGCCGGTGGCCACCACGGCGGCCCAGGAAAATGCGCTGAAGCAGAACATCACCACGCTGCACAACCGGGTCAATGAGCTGGCTGTTTCTGAGCCCGTGATCCAGCAGCAAGGCCTGGACCGCATCATCGTGCAGCTGCCCGGCGTGCAGGACACGGCCAAGGCCAAGGACATCATCGGCCGCACGGCCACGCTGCAGTTCCGCCTCGCCACGGAGTCGCCCGATGGCGCGCCGGAAGTGGTGATGGAGCGCAAGCGCGACGGCAGCATGGTGCCCGTGGGCCTGAAGCGAGATGTGTTGATCACCGGTGACCGTGTGCAGACCGCCACCGCCCAGTTCGACCAGAACCAGCGCCCCGCCGTGGGCCTGCGCCTGGACGACGCCGGCGGCCGCGTGATGAAGGCCGTGACCCGCGAGAACATCAACAAGCCCATGGCCATCGTGCTGTACGAGAAGGGCAAGGGCGAGGCGATCTCGGTGGCCAACATCAATGGTGAGTTCGGCTCCGACTTCCAGATCACCGGCAACTTCACGGCCGAGCAGACCGCCGACCTGGCCCTCTTGACCCGCGCTGGCTCGCTGGCTGCGCCGATGGAAATCATCGAAGAGCGCACCATCGGCCCGACCCTCGGTGCCGAGAACATCGCCAAGGGCTTCAACTCGGTGCTGTGGGGCTTCGTGGCCGTGGCCGCCTTCATGTGCATCTACTACATGCTGTTCGGCGTGTTCTCGTCGCTGGCCCTCGCGTTCAACCTGCTGCTGCTGGTCGCTGTGCTCTCGATGATGCAAGCCACGCTGTCGCTGCCGGGCATGGCCGCCATCGCCCTGGTGCTGGGCATGGCCATCGACTCCAACGTGCTGATCAATGAGCGGGTGCGAGAAGAGCTGCGAGCGGGCGCCGCGCCGCAGACGGCCATCTTTGCCGGCTATGAGCGCGCCTTCGCCACCATCCTTGACTCCAACGTGACGACGCTGATCGCCGGCATTGCCTTGCTGGCCTTCGGCTCCGGCCCGGTGAAGGGCTTCGCGGTCGTCCACTGCCTCGGCATCCTGACCTCGATGTTCTCCTCCGTCGTGTTCTCGCGCGGCCTGGTGAACCTCTGGTACGGCCGCCAGAAGAAGCTCAAGTCGGTCTCGATCGGCACCGTCTGGCGCCCCGACGGCGATACCCCCGCCGCCACCCCGGAAGCCTGAGGAAACAAAGCCATGGAACTCTTCCGCATCAAACGGGACATCCCGTTCATGAAGCACGCGTTGATCCTCAACGCCGTGTCCTTCATCACCTTCGCGCTGGCCGTGTTCTTCCTGGTCACGCGCGGCCTGCACACCTCGATCGAGTTCACCGGCGGTACGGTGGTCGAGGTCGAGTACGCGCAGAGCGCCAACATCGAGAAGACCCGCCACACCATCGAGGCCATGGGCTTCGGCGAAGTGGTGGTGCAGAACTTCGGCACCTCGCGCGACGTGATGGTCAAGCTGCCGGTGCGTGGCGACGTCAAGCAGACCGAGTTGGTGGGCCGCGTGTTCACCGAGCTGTGCAAGGCCGAGAACGGCACGGTCTCGCAGCGCGATGGCGTGTCCGACAAGGGCGAGACCATCAGCAAGCAGGTCTGCACGGCCGGCACGGCCGAGCCGATCAAGCTCTCGCGCAGCGAAGTGGTCGGGCCCGCCGTCGGCGATGAGCTGACGCATGACGCAGCCAAGGCCCTGGCCTTCACCGTCGTCGGCATCATGGTCTACCTGGCCTTCCGCTTCGAGTGGAAGTTCGCGCTGGCCGGCATCATCGCCAACCTGCACGACGTGGTCATCATCCTCGGCTTCTTCGCCTACTTCCAGTGGGAGTTCTCGCTCTCGGTGCTGGCGGCGGTGCTGGCGGTGCTGGGCTACTCGGTGAACGAGTCGGTGGTGATCTTCGACCGGGTGCGCGAGGCTTTCCGCAAGTACCGCAAGCTGAACACCCATGAGGTGATCGACCACGCGATCACCAGCACCATCAGCCGCACGATCATCACGCACGGCTGTACCCAAATGATGGTGCTTTCCATGCTGCTGTTCGGCGGCCAGACGCTGCACTACTTTGCTGTGGCGCTGACCATCGGCATCCTGTTCGGCATCTATTCATCGGTGTTTGTGGCTGCTGCGATCGCCATGTGGCTGGGCGTCAAGCGCGAGGACCTGGTCAAGGTCACGAGCGGCAACAAGGAAGATCCGGACGATCCGAACGCCGGAGCGGTGGTATAGAGTCTCACCCAGAGCAACACAGAGCAGCATCGTTCCGCACACCATGACCGACACCGCCCGCAGCACGGCACTGGCAGCGCACGCGCGGCGGGTCTTTCTGGAGGCTGTGCTGCGGGGCGTGCCGGCCCTGGTGCACTCGCTCAGCGAGGCGGGCCGCCAGTTGCTCTTGATGCCATCCGAGTACGGCGTCGGGCTGGCGCGAAAGGATGGCGTCGGCGCCTGGATCAAGCTGGGCCCGTTGTGGCAGGCAACCCTGGTCGAGGCACTGCGCCAGGCCGCCAGGCCTGGCGCCGGCGATGCCCACGAGGCGCCCACATCGCCGGGACGCCTGACCCTCGTCGAAGACAAGATCATCGAGCGCGAGATCACCAGCTCGCGCCTGGCCCTGGCCATCATGGACCGGGCCTCCTGGGAGTTCACCGACCTGCGCACGCGCCTCAATGCGCTGGAGCAGCACGAGGAACTGCCGCCGCACGACCTGCTGCGCGCCCCCGCGCTGGCGGCTCTGGTGCTGGACACCTGGCACAGCAGCGGCCTCGGCCCCAGCGAATGGTCGCTGTTCCAGGGCGTGCTGCACGACGAATTCGCGCACCTGATCAGCGAGTCGTACCACGAGGTCAATCGCTGGCTGATCGAGCACCAGGTCATGCCCGAGGTCGACCTGCGGCCCTTCATCCGCCGCTCGCCCGAGGCACGTCAAGGCGCGTTGATGGCGGCGCTGGCCGGTGGCGTGGTCGTCGTCGGTGGCAACAGCGCCAGCGGCGTGGTGACCAGCACGGGCAGCCCGCATGGCCTCGACAGCAGCGGCTCCGGCGCCGAGCAGACCCGTTACATGGCTCGCCCGGTCGCCACCGACCAGGCCGCGCTGAGTCCGTACAGCGCCCAGGCTGCCGAGGTGCTGGCCCAGTTGCAGCGCATCGTCGGTCGCCAGGTGCCGGCCTTTGCCGCCACTGTGTTCGGTGAGGGCGATGGCGGCCAAGCGGCCGCGCCGCATCCGCCGTCGGCGCGGCTCAATGCCGCGATCAATCGCGCCCAGGATGCGCTGGTGCGCCGCCCCGAGCCGCCCAAGCGCAGCGGCAAGACGGTGACCGGCGCGTTGGCGCCGGCCGAGGCGCCTGCGCCCCAGGTGCTGGACGAGCTGAAGGTCCGCAACCAGGCCTTCAAGCAGGTGCTCAAGCAGGCCGCCGATTCGCCGGCCGAGCGCGCCACCATCGAGATCGTGGCCATGATGTTCCAGAGCATCCTGACCGAGGAGCGCATCCCGGCCGCCGTGCGTGTGTGGTTTGCGCGGCTGCAGATGCCCACGCTGCGCGTGGCCGTCAGCGAGCCCGAATTCTTTGCCGAGGCCGACCATCCGGCCCGCCGCCTGATCGACCGCATGGGCGCCTGCGTGATGGGCTTCTCCGGCGCCTCCGGCAGCGACAGCCTGGAGCGCGAGATCAAGCGCATCGTGCAGGTGGTTGAGGCCTATCCGGATACCGGCCGCCGCGTCTTCCAGACCGTGCTGACCGAGTTCGAAAAATTCCTCGAGCAGTACTTCGAGAAAGAGAACCAGGCCTCGGCCAAGGGCGTTTCGCTGGCCCAGCAGGTCGAGCAGCGCGAGACGATGGCGATCCAGTACACCATCGAGCTGCGCAAGATGCTCAACGAGGTGCCGGTGCAGGACGGCGTGCGCCAGTTCCTGTTCCAGGTCTGGGCCGATGTGCTGGCCGTCACGGCCGTGCGCTCGGGCGCGCAGTCCGAGGTCACGCGCCAGATGAAGCGCGCGGCGGCCGACCTGATCTGGTCGGCCAGCGCCAAGGTCTCGCGCGAGGAGCGCGCCGAGGTGATACGCCGCCTGCCGCCGCTCCTGAAGACGCTGCGCGACGGCATGGGCCATGCCGGCCTGCAGCCCGAGAAGCAGGACGACCACATCCGCTCGCTGAACAACTCGCTGGCCGCCGCCTTCACCGCCAAGGCTGCCGCCATCCCGCGCGAGCGCCTCGACGATCTGATGGACCAGCTCGAGACGCTGGAGGCCATGCTGCCCGAGGCCGAGGGTGTGGAGATCAACGACACGCTGATGCGCGACCTCTCCGGCCACGAGACCGAGGGCCTGGAAGTGGTGGCCGAAGGTGGCTCGGCCCCGACGCCGGCCATGCTGGCCTGGGCCAAGGAGCTGCAGGTGGGTGGCTGGTACATGCTGGACTACCGGGGCCGCAACGAGGCCGTGCAACTGGCCTGGCGCGGCAACCGCCGCAACATGGTGCTCTTCGTCTCGCCCAATGGCCGCGGCGTGCTGTTCCAGCAGGCGCGGCTGGCGGCCTTTCTGCAGGCGGGCTTGCTGCTGCCGGCGCAGGACGAGGCGCTCACGGTCAAGGCCACGCGGAACGCCTTGGCCAAACTCGACGTCGATCCGAGTCGCCTCCTGAACTGACCACAAAGCAAAAGGCCGCTTTGAAGCGGCCTT
Source organism: Pelomonas sp. V22 (assembly GCF_030014915.1). Lineage (GTDB taxonomy): Bacteria > Pseudomonadota > Gammaproteobacteria > Burkholderiales > Burkholderiaceae_C > JAUASW01. The sequence continues at coordinate 1,815,047 of NZ_JAGIXS010000001.1, read as the reverse complement.
GTTGTTTGCGGCGGGAGAGACTCAGTGGATCAGCCGGTCTTCCGGCGCCACGAAGAGCTCGTCCAGGATCAGCGCATCGGGCTCTTCGCCGAGGCTCCAGAACACCATCAGCACGATGATCTTCAGGTCTTCCAGGTCCATGGGCGCACCCGGGATGGCCATGGCGCGGTCGATCACCATTTCGCGCATCGGCGGCGGCAGCACGCCAGCGGATTCGAGGAAGCTGATGAAGCCGACCGAGGGCTCGCCCAGGTGGTCCAGCTCGTCGACCGAATAGACGCGGCGACTGAGCTCGCCCTGCTGGCCATGGTGGGACTCGGCCACGCCGGCCAGGCCATCGAGCCAGGACAGGGCTTCCTGGATTTCGTCGGTTTCGAAGCCTACGGCCGAGAGCTTGCGCGTCAGCTGGGCGTGGTCCGGGCAGGCGTCCGGGCGCCAGTAGGTTTCGTACAGGTAGACCAGGACGTCAAACATGGGCGGATGATAACGCAGCGCTCCCGACCATCTTTTTCAAAAGGGCGGAGGAAACCCCGCTTCAGCAGCCTTGGCGGCGCTGGAACAGCTGGCCCGGCAAACGGGCCACCAGGCCCTCCAGTTCGAGCTCCAGCAGCAGGGCGCTGAGCTGGGCGGCAGGCCAGCCTCCTCTGGCGACCAAGGCGTCCAGCGTGACCGGGTCGTGGCCCAGCGCCTGCAGCACGAGGCCTTGCTCGCCGCCGGGGTCCGATGCGCTTTCTGCCGCTGAGACTGGTGCGGGTTGGGGAGCGGATTTGATCGTCAAGGGGCGTAGCGCCTCCAGCATCTCGGCCGGGCTCTCGACCAGGGCCGCGCCCTGGCGTATCAGCTCATGGCAGCCGCGCGCCAGCGGCGAGTGGATGGAGCCGGGGATGGCAAAGACCTCGCGGCCGGCCTCCGAGGCCAGACGGGCGGTGATCAGTGAGCCCGAACGCAGCGCGGCCTCGACCACCAGGCAGCCTCGGCTCAGCCCCGCAATGATGCGGTTGCGGCGCGGGAAGTTGGGCGCGAGCGGCGGCGTCCCGAGCGCGTATTCGCTGACCAGCAGGCCTGCCTCCTCGATGCGTCGACCGAGCGCCTGGTGGCGGGTCGGATAGAGCTGGTCCAGCCCGGTGCCGAGCACGGCCAATGTCGAGCCCGGCCCCTTCAGGGCGGCTTCGTGGGCGGCGCCGTCGATGCCGAGGGCCAGGCCGGAGACCACGCAATAGCCGGCCTGGCTGAGCCCGAGGGCAAAGCTGGTCGCGTTGTCGCGGCCTTGTGGCGTGGGTGAACGGCTGCCGACCACGGCCAGGCTCTCGGCCTGCAGGAGCTCGCGCCGGCCGCTGAGGTAGAGCAGCAATGGCGGATCGGCCGTCTGCAGCAAGGGGTCGGGATAGTCGGGGTCGCCCAGCGTCAGCAACTGATGGCGCGGGTCGGCTTCCAGCCAGGTCAGCGTTCGGGCGAGGAGTGCGTCAAGCGCTTGCGGTGGCTGCGCCAGCGCTTCGGCGGCCTTGGGCCCCATCAATTCGCGCCAGGCGGCGCTTGAGGCCTCGAACACCGCCTGCGGCGAGCCGAAGGCGGCCAGCAACTGGCGGGCGCGGGCCAGGCCTATGCCCGGCGTCTCGAGCAGGCGCAGCCAGGCTGCCAGCTCGAAACGGTCCATGGCCGCGGGGGCAGGTCAGGGTTGGCTGAAACGGTCGCCGGCCTGGACCGGCTGCTTGACCGAGACGATCAGCGCGTAGCTGACCCGCTCGTAGACCTGGAACACGAAGAGCACGCCATGGCGCTCATCGGGCAGCTTGAGCGTTTCGCGCTTGTTGCCGGTGCTGTCGGTGATCTCGCGCCCGGCTTGCCAGAGGGCGAGCACATGGCCGCGCTCGACGCCGTCGCGGCGGCCTCGGTTCAGCGAGACGATCTGGTTCTGGCCGCCCGTCAGTGCGTCGCCATAGATCGAAATGATCTGGCCGTTCATGGGGCCGGCGGGTGGATGCGGCACGTAGCGAATGAACTCGCGCTGCAGCACCGGCGCGAGGCGGTCGCCGGCGCCGATCTCGAGGCGCACGTTCTTGATCGTCAGCGTCGAGACCGAGGGCGTGGTCTTGCCATCGGCATTCTTGGTTTCATCGGCCAGGCGGTTCAGCGAGGCCGTGCCCAGGTAGGGGGCTTCATAGCCCAGCACTTCGCGGGTGCTTGGATCCAGCAGCGGCCTGGCCTGGCGGAACACGCGCCAGTCCTGCGCCTGCTTCATGTCGCCGCGCGCATAGGCGAGGTCGCCCTTGCTCATCAGCACACGGCCCTCGGGCGCAGCCACGATGCGCGGCGCCTGAGCCAGCGAGTTGGTGTCCAGCACCACGGCCTCGTTGAGGAAGGGCTCGATCAGGTGTTGGGGAATGGCGAGGATGGCGGAGTCCTCGAACTTGGAAGCCCGCACCTGGGGCGAGAGCTTGCCCGAGGGCAGGCCCTGCATGTCAGCCTCCGGCCCGCGCGGCCTGGCCAGTTGCAAGAGGGCGCGACCGTCCTTCTTGACCAGCACCAGCACCTGGCCGGGGTAGATCAGGTGGGGGTTGGCGATCTGCTCGCGGTTCATGCCCCACAGCTCGGGCCAGCGCCAGGGGCTCTTGAGGAAGAGCTTGGAGATGTCCCACAGTGTGTCGCCAGCCTTGACGGTGTGCGAATCCGGAGCATCCGGTGCGAGCTCCGACAGCGGCACGCCGGCCTGGGCGACCTGCTCGGCCGTCTGGCGCTGGGCTTCGGTGATCGGGAACTGCCCCTGGGCGCTTGCAGACAGGGTGGCCAGGGCGAGGCTGAGGGCCAGGCAGAGCGTCAACGGTTTCACGCAAGAGGGCATCGAGAACTCTCTCCAGGCTGGACGAATTGCGGGGGATTGCAGCGACGTGGCTGCGGCTTGTTCTTATATCGGCGAAAATCCCGCCGGACTGCGGCGATTCTGCCTTCAATGAAGGGTGGTCGCAATGAATGAGGCATGGGCATTGGCGCCCTTGCAAGCACTTACAAACAGGCGTTGTGCGCTGTCCACAAGCCTCCGCTCCCATGGCCCAGCTGAATATCCTGAAATACCCGGACCCCCGCCTGCACACCGTCGCCAAACCCGTGGCCGAGGTGGATGAGCGCATCCGCACCCTGGTCGACGACATGCTCGAGACCATGTATGCCGCCGAGGGCGTGGGCCTGGCCGCCACGCAGGTCGACGTGCATGAGCGCGTGGTGGTGATCGACACCTCGAACGAGCGCAACGAGCCGCGCGTGCTGATCAACCCGGAGCTGGTCGCGTTCAGCGAAGACTGGGTCGATGGCGAGGAAGGCTGCCTGTCCGTCCCCACCATCTACGACAAGGTCAAGCGCCACTCCAAGGTCAAGGTGCGCGCGCTGAGCCGCGACGGCCAGCCCTGGGAGTTCGAGGCCGAGGGCCTGCTCGCGGTTTGCGTCCAGCATGAGATGGACCACCTGATGGGCAAGGTCTTCGTCGAATACCTGAGCCCGCTCAAGCGCGACCGCATCAAGACCAAGCTGGTCAAGAAGGCGCGCGACGAGCAGCCGGCTCGCGCTGGCCGATGAGCGCAGCGCCGCTGCGCGTCGGCTTTGCCGGCACGCCTGAGTTCGCTGCGGTTGCGCTTGAGGCGCTGCTGAAGGCGGGCTTCGAGGTGCCCCTGGTGTTGACCCAGCCGGACCGCCCGGCCGGTCGTGGCATGAAGCTGCAGGCGTCCGCCGTCAAACAGCTGGCGCTGCAGCATGGCGTCGCTGTGGCCCAGCCGCGCAGCCTGCGGCTCGATGGCAAGTTCCCGGATGAAGCCGAAGCCGGCCGCCAGGCGCTGATCGATGCGAAGCTCGACGTGCTGGTGGTCGCGGCCTATGGCCTGATCCTGCCGCAATGGGTGCTCGACACCCCCACGCGCGGTTGCCTGAACATCCACGCCTCCTTGCTGCCGCGCTGGCGCGGCGCGGCGCCCATCCATCGCGCCATCGAAGCCGGTGACAGCGAGACCGGCGTCACCATCATGCAAATGGATGCGGGCCTGGACACCGGCGACATGCTGCTGGTCGAGAAACAGGCGATTGCCGCCACCGACACCACGGCCCGCCTGCACGACAAGCTGGCGCTGCTCGGCGGCCGCCTAATCGTCGAAGCGCTGGAGCTGGCCGTCTGCGGCGGCTTCCACCCGGTCAAGCAGCCGGAAGAGGGGGTCTGCTACGCGCACAAGATCGAGAAGGCCGAGAGTGCCATCGACTGGCGCCAGGATGCTGCCCAGATCGAGCGCCGCCTGCGTGCCTTCGATCCCTTCCCGGGCGGCCAGGCCCAGCTCGCCGGCGAGACTTTGAAGATCTGGGCGGCCGAGCGGGTTGAAGCCACGGGCGAGCCGGGCACGGTGCTATCCGTCGATGCCAGTGGCCCGGTCGTGGCCTGCGGCAGCCAGGCCCTGCGCCTGACCGAACTGCAACGCGCCGGCGGCAAGCGCCTGGCGGCGGCGGCCCTGATGCAGGCCCGGCCCATCAGCGTGGGCGAGCGCTTCGACCAGGCTTGAATTGCCGGCCGGGGCCATCATCTAAGCAGGCCTGCCCCACTCGATTTCGGAGCGTTCGATGTTCAATCTGATGAAGACCGCCATCCTGATGGCCGCGATCACCGCCTTGTTCATGGCCATTGGCGCCATGATCGGCGGCCGCGCCGGCATGATGCTGGCGCTCATCGTCGCGCTGGGCATGAACTTCTTCAGCTACTGGTTCTCCGACACCATGGTGCTGAAGATGTACAACGCCCGCGAGGTCGACGAAAGCTCGGCGCCGCAGTTCTACGCCATGGTGCGTGAGCTGGCCCAGAAGGCCGAGCTGCCGATGCCGCGCGTCTACCTGATCGACGAAGACGCGCCCAATGCCTTTGCCACCGGCCGCAACCCCGAGCATGCGGCCGTGGCCGCCACCACCGGCATCCTGCGTGTGCTGTCGGCCCGCGAACTGCGGGGCGTGATGGCCCATGAGCTGGCCCATGTGAAGCACCGTGACATCCTGATCAGCACCGTCAGCGCCACCATGGCCGGCGCGATCTCCATGCTGGCCAATTTCGCCATGCTGTTCGGCGGCCGCGACAACGAAGGCCGGCCGGCCAATCCGCTGGTCGGCATCCTGGTGGCCATCCTCGCTCCCATCGCCGCCAGCCTGATCCAGATGGCCATCAGCCGGGCCCGCGAGTTCGAGGCCGACCGCGGCGGCGCGGAGATCTCCGGCGATCCCGCCGCCCTCGCGTCGGCACTGGACAAGATCCACCGCTATGCCCAGGGCATCCCGCTCGGCCCCGCCGAGGCGCACCCGGAAACGGCCCAGATGATGATCATGAATCCGCTCTCCGGCAGTGGCCTGGCCGGCCTGTTCAGCACGCACCCCTCGACCGAGGAGCGCATCGAGCGCCTGATGGCGATGGCGCGTGGGCGCTCAAGCTGAGCCCGGTTCCGGCCGATAGCCCCATGATGAAGCGACTGTTGCTGACCCTGCCCCTGCTCGCCGGCCTGGTTGCCTGCGAGCAACTGGGCATCGAAGACCCGGCCAAGATCGCCGCTGCCAAGGAGGCAGAGGGCAAGGCCGTGGGCAGCGCCTGCCGCCATGCCTCGCGCGCCATCGAGGACTGCTACCTGCTCAATCCCAAGGCCCTGAAAGCGGCGGTGTTTGCCGGCTGGAAGGAGATGGACGAGTACATGCGCGAGAACAAGCTGGAGGGCGTGACGCCGGTGGTGCCGCGCGGCCCCGACGGCAAGGCGCTACCGCCGCCGGACCCCGCCGCCTCGGCCGATGCCGAGGGCAAGGCCGAAGCCAAGCCGGGCAAGGACGCTGGCAAGGAAGCCAAGGCCAAGGCTTCGCACTGACACCGCTGGAGGCGCTGAAGGCGCTGAAGCGACGGCGTTCTTGCACTTCAGGTCCCGAGTCCTGCACTTGGTCGGCAGTGGCTCGCGGCGCCCCGGTGCCTTGGAGATGATGCGCTCACCCCAACACCCACGGAGCACCGCATCATGAACCGTCGCCAATTGTTCGCCGTCGCCGCTCTGGCCGGCGCTGCCTTCACCGCCTCCACCGCCGCCCAGGCTTTCGACTGGGGCTGGGGCCGTGACACCATCAAGGGCTCCGGCGAGATCGTCAGCGAGAGCCGCGATGTCGGCAGCTTCGACGCCATCTCCACGACCGGCGGCTTCAAGATCCAGATCCGCCAGTCCGACGCCCACAAGCTCGAGATCCGCGCCGACAAGAACCTGCTGCCCTACCTGGAGACCCGCGTGGTCGACGGCAGCAAGGGCCGCACGCTGGAGATCGGCCCCAAGAAGGGCACCAGCTTCTCCACCAGCACCATGCCGGAGCTGAGCATCAGCATGGCCCAGCTGCGATCGCTGTCGGTGGCGGGCTCGGGCCATATCAAGGTCGACGCCATGAAGACCGGCGCGGTCGAGGCCAGCGTGGCCGGCTCGGGCGACATCCAGTTCATCGACCTCTCCAGCGAGAAGCTCGGTCTGCGCGTGGCCGGCAGCGGTGACATTGTGGCCAAGGGCAGGACCGGCCTGCTGAACGTGTCGATCTCCGGCTCGGGCGACATCAAGGCCACCGAGACCGTGGCCGAGGAAGTACAAATCAGCATTGCCGGCAGCGGCGACGCCAGGGTCAATGCGGCCAAGAAGCTCAGCGTGAAGATTGCGGGCAGTGGCGACGTCGGCTACCTGGGCTCGCCCGAGATCAGCAGCTCAGTCGCCGGCAGCGGCAAGGTGCGCCGCATCAACTGACCACCCCCGAGGCGCTGCGCGCCACCCCCTCAAGGGGGCACGCCCGAAGGCCCGGCAAAGCCGGATCCTCGGGCGCCGCTTGGGAAGAAATTCCGTACGGCTGCTTCGAGCGAAGGCCCATACGACAATGCGTCGCATGGGCTTTTCTTCTTCTGCGCCGCTGTGGCGCCACCCGGCCTTTGCCGAGGGCGCACGCGACATGGCTGGCATCACGCTTGGCATCTCGGCCTGGGGCCTGGTCACCGGCGTGGCGATGATCAAGAGTGGCCTCTCAATGCCGCTGGCCCTCTTGATGAGCCTCACCGTTTTCGCCGGCAGCTCGCAGCTCGCCTCGCTGCCGCTGCTGGCCAGCGGCGCGCCGTTGTGGGTGCTGTGGGCCACGGCCTTCTGCGTCAATCTGCGCTTCCTGATCTTCAGCGCGCAGTGGCGTCAGTACTTCAACCATGAGCCGCGCTGGTTGCGCATGGCTATCGGCTACTTCGCAGCCGACCTGAACTACGTCGCCTTCCTGAAGCGCTTTCCCGATGGCAAGCCGGCGCCCGAGCAAATGCCCTACTACTGGGGCGGCGTGGTGGTGAACTGGAGCTCCTGGCAGGTGCCGGCGCTGATGGGCATCCTGCTGGCTGATCGCGTACCCACCGAATGGGGTCTCGGGTTTGCCGGCGTGCTGGCCTTGCTGGGGCTGTCGTACTCGCTGCTTTCGGACCGCAATTCCTGGGTCTCGGCGGCGGTGGCCGGCTGCGCGGCGGTGGCGGCCTACGCGCTGCCGCTGCGGCTCAACATCCTGGTGGCGATTGCCGCCGCCGTGACGGCGGGCCTCTTGATGGAACGCTGGGTGCCTGGCAGGAGGCCGGCATGAGCTTTTGGTGGGCCGTCCTCGGTATCCTCGGCATGGCTGTGATCACCGTGATCACGCGCAGTTTCTTCATGCTGCCGAAGGACGAGATACCGATGCCCGATTGGGCCAAGAATGGCTTGCGCTACGCGCCATTGGCCGCCCTGGCCGCAGTCATCGTGCCAGAGATCGTGCTGACCCAGGGTCAGCTGATCTCCACCTGGCAGGACGCGCGCATCTACGCCACGGCCGCCGGCACCGCCTACTTCTTCTGGAAGCGCGGCATTCTCGGCACCATCCTCTGCGGCACGGCCGTGATGCTGGCGCTGCGAATCGGCCTGGGCTGGTAGCCTGCGTCCGCTCAGTGCGTGCGGCCGCGCCGCCAGAGCGCACCGAACAGCGAGCCCAGCAGGGCCGGATCGTCGCGCAGGCTGCGCGCGAATTCGCCGAACTGTGCTTTCAGCCCGCTCAGCAGCGACAGCCAGACCCCCTCGCGCAGGTGGCGGATCTTGCCGCGCACATGATCGTGCGCCGGACCGGCCGCCGGAACCATGCCCAGCGAGGTGCGGCGCCAGCGCAGCTCATGGCGCGAGCGCTCGATGAACTCGGGTGTGCCCCAGCGCACGCCGGCATAGACGTTCACGCCACGGCCGTAGCGGGCGGCCGAGCGCGAGCTGAACGCCCAACGGGCACCGGCGCGCGAAAGGTCGATCCAGAACAAATAGTCCTCGCCGGCGCGCCGCAACTCAGTGCGGAAGCGCGGGGCCGGCAGCCGAGCCGGATCGAAGCAGACCGTGGAGGTACCGATCAGATTGCCCGTCATCACCTGCAGTGGCATGTCGGCGGCAAACCAGTGCAGGTCGGTCTGTGCGTCGAAGCAGGTGTGCTTGTTGGCGCTGAAGCCCGAGTTGCGGCTGAAGGCCGAGAGCTGCTGGTCGAGCTGGAAATGGTCGGCGAAATAGGCGCTGGCGCCGGCCTGCATGGCCTGGCTTGCACGCTCCAGGTGGTCGCTCTCCCACTGGTCGTCGGAATCCAGGAAGGCCAGGTAGCCCGACGCCGGTCCGGCGGCGTCCAGGCCGCGATTGCGGGCCGCGCCGGGGCCGCCGTTGGCCTGCTCGATCACGCTCAGCTGCAGATTGGCCGGCGGCTCGACGCCCGCCAGCTCGACGCGGGCGGGGTGGGGCGAAGCGTCGTCGACGACAATCAGCTGCACCCGGGTATCGCCGTGCCGCAGCAGCGTCTGGTCGAAAACCGATTGCAGACAGCGGCGCAAAACACCGGGTTCGCGCTGAAAATAGGGCACGATGACAGTGAACGCGAAACCTGAACTCATTTTGTAAGCATCCGTAAGCCGGCGCATTCTGAAACGATGGTCCGGTTCTGGGTATGACTGCACCCCCGTTCAATGGGACGGGGTTTCCCTGGTTTGATGCGCTATTCGCACGACGCTGGTCTTCTGCTCCCGGGCTCCGGCCTTCCCTCACCTTCTCTGAACAGCCGTCTAGATGAACGTCCTTCGCTTCTCCGATCTGGTTGCTGCCGGCCAAGTTGCCGGTCAGCGCGTCTTCATCCGTGCCGATCTGAACGTCCCGCAGGGCGATGACGGCAAGATCACCGAGGACACCCGCATCCGCGCCTCCATCCCCTGCATAGCCCAGGCACTGGAGGCCGGCGCGGCGGTGATGGTCACGTCCCACCTGGGCCGTCCGACCGAGGGTGAGTTCAAGCCCGAGGATTCGCTAGCCCCGATTGCCCAGCGCATGGGTGAGCTGATGGGGCGCGAGATTCCGGTCGTCGCGAATTGGGTCGATGGCGTGGACGTGGCGCCCGGCTCGCTCGTGATGCTGGAGAACTGCCGCGTCAACAAGGGCGAGAAGAAGAACAGCGAGGAGCTGGCCAGGAAGATGGCCGCGCTCTGCGACATCTACGTCAACGACGCCTTCGGCACCGCCCACCGCGCTGAGGGCACGACCTACGGCATTGCGCAATTTGCCAAGATCGCCTGCGCCGGCCCGCTGCTGGCCGCCGAGATCGATGCCATCACCAAGGCGCTGGCTCAACCCAAGCGCCCGCTGGTGGCCATCGTGGCCGGCTCCAAGGTCTCGACCAAGCTGACCATCCTGAAGGCCTTGTCCGACAAGGTCGACGGCCTGATCGTCGGCGGTGGCATCGCCAACACCTTCATGCTGGCCGCCGGCTTGTCCATCGGCAAGTCGCTGGCCGAGCCGGACCTGGTCGGCGAAGCCCGGGCCGTGATCGAGGCCATGAAGGCGCGCGGCGCGGCCGTGCCCATCCCGGTCGACGTGGTCTGCGCCCAGCGCTTTGCTGCCGACGCCGAAGCGACCGTCAAGGCCGCGACGGACGTGGCCGAGGACGATCTGATCCTCGACATCGGACCCAAGACGGCGGCCCTGTTGGCCGAGCAGCTGAAGGCGGCCGGCACCATCGTCTGGAACGGTCCGGTCGGCGTGTTCGAGTTCGATGCCTTTGCCCACGGCACCGAGACCATCGCCCGCGCGATTGCGGCGTCCAGCGCCTTCAGCATCGCCGGCGGTGGCGACACGCTGGCGGCCATCGCCAAGTACGGCATCGAGAAGGACGTGGGCTACATCTCCACCGGCGGCGGCGCCTTCCTCGAAGTGCTGGAGGGCAAGACACTGCCGGCCTTCGAGATCCTGGCCAAGCGCGCGGCGGGCTGAGGGACCTCGCCCGTTGAATGAAGCAAGGGACCCGGCAAGGGTCCCTTTCTCATTGGGGAAGTCCTGTTGCGTTTCTTGCATGAGCCTCAAAGGGGCCGGCATTGGACAGCCGGGGGATCAGCGCTAACCTGTGCGACCCTCGAAAAGAAGTCCTGCAGGAGACGCCCCATGACTCAGCCCTTGTCGCCGGCCGAAGCCGCGCTGCGTGAAGCTGCCCGCGAATACCATCGCAGCCCGACGCGCGGCAAGATCGCGGTCACGCCGACCAAGGCCCTGTCCAACCAGCGCGACCTCTCGCTGGCCTATTCGCCGGGTGTGGCCTATCCCTGCCTGGACATCGAGGCCGATCCGGCCCTCGCCGCCGACTTCACCTCGCGCGGCAACCTCGTCGGCGTGATCACCAATGGCACGGCCGTGCTGGGCCTCGGCGACATCGGCCCGCTGGCCGCCAAGCCGGTGATGGAAGGCAAGGGCTGCTTGTTCAAGAAGTTCGCCGGCATCGACGTGTTCGACATCGAACTCGCGGAGCGTGATCCGGACAAGCTGGTCGAGATCATCGCGGCCATGGAGCCCACGCTCGGTGGCGTGAACCTGGAGGACATCAAGGCGCCCGAATGCTTCTACATCGAGAAGAAGCTCAAGGAGCGGATGAACATCCCGGTCTTCCACGACGACCAGCACGGCACGGCCATCATCAGCGCTGCCGCCTTGCTGAACGGCCTGGAGCTGGTGGGCAAGGACATTGCCCAGGTCAAGCTCGTGGCCTCGGGCGCGGGTGCGGCGGCCATCGCCTGCCTCGATGTGATGGTGGGCCTGGGCGTCAGCCGCCAGAACATCTTCGTCGTCGACTCCAAGGGCGTGATCCGTGAAGGCCGGGGCGACAAGCTCGATGAGAGCAAGCAGCGCTACTGCCAGGTCACCGGGGCCAAGACCCTGGCTGATGTGATCAGCGGCGCAGACGTTTTCCTCGGCTGCTCGGCCGCTGGCGTGCTGACGGCCGAGATGGTCAAGACCATGGGCCCGCAGCCCATCATCCTGGCCCTCGCGAACCCCGAGCCCGAGATCCGGCCCGAGCTGGCCAAGGCCGTGCGGCCGGACTGCATCATCGCCACCGGCCGTTCGGACTATCCGAACCAGGTCAACAACGTCCTGTGCTTCCCCTACATCTTCCGCGGTGCGCTGGACTGCGGCGCGACCAAGATCACGGAGGCCATGAAGCTGGCCTGCGTGCGCGAGATCGCGGCGCTGGCCAAAGCCGAGACCAGCGACGAGGTGGCCGCCGCCTACGCCGGCCAGGAACTGGCCTTCGGCCCGGATTACCTGATCCCCAAGCCCTTCGATGCGCGCCTGATCCTGCGCATCGCGCCGGCCGTGGCCCAGGCCGCCGCCGAGTCGGGCGTGGCCACGCGGCCCATCGCCGACCTGGCGGCCTACCGCCAGTCGCTGGAGCGCTTCGTCTACCAGACCGGCATGTTCATGCGGCCGGTGTTCGCTGCTGCGAAGGCCCACCCTGCGCGGGTGATCTACGCCGAGGGCGAGGATGAGCGCGTGCTGCGCGCCGTGCAGGTGTCGCTGGACGAAGGCCTGTGCAAGCCCACGCTGATCGGCCGCCCCGAGGTCATCGCCATGCGCATCCAGCGCGCCGGCCTGCGCCTGAAGCTGGGCGAGGACGTGGCCGTGATCGACCCCGAGAACGACAGCCGCTTCCGCCAGTACTGGGAGGCCTACCACCGCGCCATGGGCCGTCGTGGCTTCACGCCCGAGATGGCCAAGGCGGCGGTGCGGCGCTCCAACACCACCATCGGCGCGCTGGCCATCAAGCTCGGGGACGCTGACGCGATGATCTGCGGCATGGTCGGCCGCTTCGATTCGCACCTGGAGCATGTGAGCGACCTGATCGGCCTGCGCGAAGACGCCCATTGCTTTGCCACCATGAATGCGGTGATGCTGGAGTCGCAGACCCTGTTCCTGACCGACACCTTCGTCAACGACAGCCCCGACGCGGAGCAGCTCGCCGAGATCGCCGCGATGGCGGCCGAGGAGGTGCAGCGCTTTGGCCTGCCTCCGAAGCTGGCCTTTGTTTCGCACTCGATGTTCGGCTCCAGCAAGCGGCCCTCGGCGGTGAAGATGCGCCGCGCGCATGAGCTGTTCGCGGCCGCCCACCCCGAGATCGAGAGCGATGGCGAGATGCACGGCGACGCCGCGCTCTCCGAGTCGGTGCGCGAGGCCTTCCTGCCCGACAGCACGCTCAAGGGCGCGGCGAATCTGCTGGTGCTGCCGACGCTGGACTCGGCCAACATCCTCTTCAATGTCTTGAAGATCAGCTCGGGCCAGGGCGTGACCGTCGGCCCCATCCTGCTGGGTGCGGCGGCGCCGGTCCACATCCTGACGCCCTCGGCCACGGTGCGCCGCATCGTCAACATGACCGCCCTGGCCGTGGCCGATGTGCGAGCAGGGAAAGCGACAGGTTGATTGGGCTTGATTTGGTAACTCGATGGAACCGATCATGGGCCCGCAGCGGCCCATAATCGGCCGCCTGTAACTAAATTTCAGCGAGACAAGCCCACCATGACCCGTGCCACCAAGATCGTTGCCACCCTGGGCCCGGCATCCTCCTCCCCCGAGATCCTGGAGCGCATGATCCGCGCCGGCGTCGACGTGGTGCGCTTGAACTTCTCGCACGGCAAGGCGCAGGACCACATCGACCGCGCGCGCCTGGTGCGCGAAGCCGCCGCAGCGGCCGGCAAGGAAGTGGCCATCATGGCCGACCTGCAGGGCCCCAAGATCCGCGTCGGCAAGTTCGAGAACGGCAAGATCGAGCTGGTCAACGGCACGCCCTTCATCCTCGACGCGGACCGCACCGAGCTCGGCAATGAAGAGGCCGTGGGCCTGGACTACAAGGAGCTGCCGCGCGACGTGAAGCCGGGCGACACGCTCTTGCTGAACGACGGCCTCTTGGTGCTGACGGTCGAGGCCGTGCGCGGAGCGGCGGTGCACACCATCGTCAAGGTCGGCGGTGAGCTGTCCAACAACAAGGGCATCAACAAGCAGGGCGGCGGCCTCACGGCACCGGCCCTGACCGGCAAGGACATGGAGGACATCAAGACCGCGATGTCCTTCCAGTGCGAATACCTGGCCGTGAGCTTCCCGAAGAACGCGACCGACATGGAGATGGCGCGCCAGCTGGCCAATGTGGCCGGTGAGCCCTACCGCCACAAGCCGGCCATGATCGCCAAGATCGAGCGCTATGAGGCCATCCCGCACCTGGAGGCCATCCTCAAGGCCAGCGACGGCATCATGGTGGCGCGTGGTGATCTGGCGGTTGAGGTCGGCAATGCGGCCGTGCCGGCGCTGCAAAAGCGCATGATCAAGATGGCCCGGGAGCTGGACAAGGTGGCGATCACCGCGACCCAGATGATGGAGTCCATGATCGTCAACCCGGTGCCGACCCGTGCTGAAGTCTCGGACGTGGCCAACGCCGTTCTTGACGGCACCGACGCCGTGATGCTCAGCGCCGAGACGGCCGCCGGCAAGTACCCGGTCGAAACCATCGAGCAGATGGCCGCCATTGCGCTGGAAGCCGAGCGCGCCGAGTTCGTCAGCCTCGATACCGACTTCGCCGGCCGCCAGTTCGGCCGCATCGACCAATCCATCGCCATGGGCGCGCTGTTCACGGCCTATCACCTCGGCTGCAAGGCCATCCTCGCGCTGACCGAGTCGGGCTCGACGGCGCTGTGGATGAGCCGCCACCGCATCCAGGTGCCGATCTTTGCGCTGACCACCCAGCAGATCAGCCAGCGCAAGATGTGCCTGTACCGCAATGTGCGTCCGCTTTTGATGCCGCGCTTTGACGACCGCGATGCCGCACTGGCGGCAGCCGAGAAGATCCTGGTGGAGAAGGGCGTCCTGATGCCCGGCGACACCTATGCCATCACCTGCGGCGAGCCGATGGGCTACCCCGGCGGCACCAACATGCTGAAGGTCTGCCGCGTCGGCTGATCATTGCCTGGCGGGCGATCTGCGCGGCTGTCGCATGGATCGGCATTGTTCGCGTGTCCTTCGGCAAGCGAGGCGCTACGCGGCGTTATCCTGGGCTCAATGAGCGCCCTGGATGTTGCATGCCCGCCCCCGATCCTGAACTGCGTCGCCGCTGCCTGCTGAGCCTGGTTGCGCTGGCGGCGCCCTGGCCGGGGAGGGCTGCAGCGCCGCGCCAGCGCGTGCCCGTGGTGATAGGCGAGAACAGCTCGCGGCCCTTCGTGCTGCCACTCCTGCAGCTGATCGGCGATGCCGCCGGCATCGAATGGCAGGTCCAGCAGGCACCCTGGGCTCGCGCCCTGGTGCTGGCCGAGCGGGGCCAGGCCATCGCCTTCGGCATGGCGCGCACGAAAGCGCGCGAGGAGGCGTACGCCTTCAGCGCGCCGGTGTTCGATAACCATGTGTGGATGCTGGTGCGGCGAGACCAGGCACCGGACTTCCGCAGCCTCGATGACCTGCGGGACCGTACGGTCTGCATCTCACGCGGGGTCAGCTATGGCGGTAGCTTCGATGCCAGCAAGGGCAAGCTCTTCAAGGTCGAGTATGTGGACGGCGACCTTGGCGCGCGGCTGCGCATGCTGGTGGCCGGCCGCTGCGACATGGCGCTCGGCTCGCACCGCAGCCCCGACCCCTGGCTGCTGGAGCGGCGGGCCCGAGATATCACCGGCCTGTCGGCCTCGCTGGCTGTGCTGCCCATGCCGCTGGCGGTGGAGCCCGTGCATTTCGCGGTGGGCCATGGCCAGGCCTTGGTCGAGCTGTTGCCCCGCATCAACAAGGCCGTGCAGCAGCAGCGAACGGGCATTCGTGCCCTGGTCGACAGCGATCTTTGATCAGCCGCGCCGTGCGCTCTCAATCAGCGCCTTGACGCGGGCATTGGTGCCGGTGGCGACCAGCTCGACTTCCGGGTGGGCCCGGGCGAAGACGCGGAACAGCTCGTCGACAAAACCGTGGCCCACGTCCTGCACGCCATCAAACGCCACCTCGACGCGCCGGAAGGTGGGCAGCCGCGCGGCCACGCGCCGGGCCTGGGCACGCGAGTCGAGTGCCTGGCCTTCGCCAGCGAGCAGGCGCAGGCTGACCTTGGTCTGGTCGAACTCGATGCCGTCGCCCGCAAGACTCCAGGCCTCCATCACCTGGTCCAGCGTGCGCGTGGTCTCCAGCGAGATGGCCATGTAGATCGAGCTGCCCTGGCGTGGCAGCGGCCGGCCCTTGGTCCAGCCGGTGCTCTCCCAGGCGCGGCGCTGGAAGGCCGTGCCATTGGCATGGATGTCGAACACATCGGCCAGTTGCGAGCTGAAGAACAGGCCGCGGCCCGTGTGCTGCTCGGGCTGGCTGGTGAGCCGGCCCTTGCTGAGCTCCAGCATCGCGTGCTGGGCATCGGCGATGTCGAAGGTGGAGCAGATCTTGTCGAACACGCCGCAGCCATCGTCCGAGACCAGCAGTTGGGCATGGGTAGGTGTTTGGCGCAGCGAGACAGTGACGCTGCTGCCGCCGCTGTGGTCGGCAGCGTTGTTGACCAGCTCGGTGAAGGCGTGCTGGACCATGCGAGCCACATGGGGCGGCAGCTCGAAATTGGGGGCGAAGTCTCGCTGCCAGGGCAGGTCTTCCTGCAGGCCGTGCAAGGTGTAGCTGCGCGCCACCTGGCGGAGTGTGCCGGGGCCGAACACCGGCCGGCTGCGCGAGCCGCTGCGCGTGAGCCAATGCGCCTCGGTCAGGCGGCGCAGGGCCGAGAGGGCCGAGCGGCGGCTGGCGCCGGTTTTCTCGACGATGTGGTCGGCCAGATCCAGCGAATGTTCCCGGGCTGCGGCCGTGATCCACAGCGTCATCTGGTCGATCGAGAGGCGTACGGTCATGAGGGGCAGAGCCTACTGGCGGGGCGGGTCCGGCGCAAGGCGAACTTGCCCGCCACCCCGGGGCTGCGGGGCAGGCGGTGCAGGGGTGGCCGGCTAGAATGCCGCGAGTTACAGCGCGGTTACATGCGAAGCTGCGCCTGCAGGATTTTCAAACCATCTGGGGACTTTCAATCATGGCTCTTGTCTCGATGCGCCAGCTGCTGGACCACGCCGCCGAACACGGCTACGGCATTCCGGCTTTCAACGTCAACAACCTCGAGCAGGTGCAGGCCGTGATGGCCGCCGCCGACGAGGTCGGCGCACCGGTGATCCTGCAGGCCTCGGCCGGCGCCCGCAAGTACGCTGGCGAGAGCTTCATCAAGCACCTGATCCAGGCGGCCGTCGAGGCCTATCCGCACATTCCGCTGGTGATGCACCAGGACCATGGCACCAGCCCCAAGATCTGCCAGGGCGCCATCGACCTTGGATTCGGCTCGGTGATGATGGACGGCTCGCTGATGGACGACGGCAAGACGCCGGCCTCGTTCGAATACAACGTCGATGTGACCCGCAAGGTCGTCGAGATGGCCCACAAGGTGGGCGTGACGGTCGAGGGCGAGCTGGGCTGCCTCGGCAATCTGGAAACCGGTGATGCCGGCGAGGAAGATGGCATCGGCGCCGTCGGCAAGCTCGACCACAGCCAGATGCTGACCGACCCGGAAGAGGCCGCCACCTTCGTCAAGGCCACGCAGCTCGATGCCCTGGCCATTGCCATTGGCACCAGCCATGGCGCCTACAAGTTCTCCCGCAAGCCCACCGGCGACATCCTGGCCATCAGCCGTGTCAAGGAAATCCACAAGCGCATCCCGAACACCCACCTGGTGATGCACGGCTCCTCCAGCGTGCCGCAGGAGTTGCTGGCCATCATCAACCAGTACGGCGGCAAGATGAAGGAGACCTTTGGCGTGCCGGTGGAAGAGATTCAGGAAGCCATCAAGCATGGCGTTCGCAAGATCAACATCGACACCGACATCCGCCTGGCGATGACCGGCGCGGTGCGCAAGTTCCTGTTCGAGAACCCCGACAAGTTCGATGCCCGCGAATGGCTGAAGCCGGCGCGCGAAGCGGCCAAGCTGGTCTGCAAGCAGCGCTACATGGAATTCGGCTGCGAAGGCCAGGCCGGCAAGATCCAGGCGCGCAGCCTGGTCGATGTCGCGGCAGCCTACGCACGCGGTGAACTGGCCCAGGTGGTTCAGTAAGTCGCTCTCGCCTCAGATTTCTCCGAAGGCCTCGGCTCTCATCAAAGCTTAGGAATGCACGGGCCCGCCGGCGAGTCAATTGCCGGCGGGCCTTTTTTCGCCCGGCGCGCGGGCGCCTAAAATCGCCGCTTGCCCACGGATGCCTCCCATGACCGCTGCCCTGCTTGAATCCTCGATCACCTCCCTGCCTCTCATCGCCCGCGGCAAGGTGCGCGAAAACTATGCCGTCGGCAGCGACCGCATCCTGATGATCGCCAGCGACCGCATCTCGGCCTACGACGTGATCATGGGCGAGCCCATCCCTGGCAAGGGCGCCCTGCTGACCGAGATGGCGATGTTCTGGTTCGACAAGCTCGACGGCATCGTGCCCAACCACCTGACCGGGGACGATCCGTTGTCGGTGGTGAGCGAGGCAGAGCAGGACCAGGTTCGTGGCCGCGCGATGCTGGTCAAGCGCCTGAAGCCCCTGCCCATCGAGGCCGTGGTGCGCGGCTACCTGGCCGGCAGCGGCTGGGCCGAGTACAAGAGCAATGGCAAGGTCTGCGGCGTCGAGCTGCCGGCCGGCCTGCAGAACGCCTCCAAGCTGCCGCAGCCCATCTTCACGCCGGCCACCAAGGCCGAGATGGGCGACCACGACGAGAACATCGATTTCGATCGCTGCGTCGAAATCATTGGTCGCGAGCTGGCCGAGCGCGTGCGCGACATCTCCATCCAGCTCTACCAGCGCGCCGCCGATTACGCGCTGCAGAAGGGCATCATCATTGCCGACACCAAGTTCGAGTTCGGCCTCGATGCCGACGGCACGTTGACGCTGATGGACGAGGTGCTGACGCCCGACTCCTCGCGCTACTGGCCGGCCGAAAGCTATGCCGTGGGCAGCAATCCGCCCAGCTACGACAAGCAGTTCCTGCGCGACTGGCTCGAGCAGGCGCTGGTCGGCGGCCAGCCCTGGGGCAAGATCGCGCCGGCGCCGGCCCTGCCGGTTGAAGTGATAGAGAAGACCGCGGCCAAGTACCGCGAAGCACTGGAACGACTGACACGCTGAAGTCCGGGCGGAGCCAACGGGGAGGGCTCATGCAACAGACGCAATCGAGGCTGATACGGCGGCTGGATCAGCAGATCGCTGCGGCCGCCCATCCGGTCCAGGGGGCCTGTCTGATGGCGCAGCGCGCCATCGGCCTGGTTCGCCATGGCCAGTTGACCGAGGCACGTGATCAACTGACGGCGCTGCACCAGCTGGCTTTCCAGCATCCCCATCCGGCCATCGGTGCCTGGCTGCATCTGGCCGAAGGCCTGATGAGCTACTTCACCGATTTCAGCAGTGCCGCGCGTGAGAAGACCCAGCGCGCCCTGGCCATCGCCCGCACCGCCAGGCTGGCCGAGGTCGAGGCGCTGAGCCTCGCCTGGCTGGCCCACCTGGCCTATGCGAGGCATGAGTTGCCAGCGCTGATCCAGCATGCGCAGGAGGCCTTGCGCACGGTGGCCGAGAGCCACCATGCGGCGCGTTCGCGCCTGGCGCTGGTGCTGGCGCTGGCGCATCACTATTCCGGCCGGCCCGATCTCGCGCAGCCCTGGTACGCAGCGGCCCGCCGCCATGCCACGCTGGATGGCGACGACGCCACCTTGTCCGCCCTGATCTACAACAGGGCCGAGATGCAGACGGCCCAGGCCCGCCATGCGGCGCTGGCCGAGACTGCGGGCCTGAAGCCCGAGCTCTTGCTGGGGGCGGACTCAGTGAAAAACTTCGATGCGGCGGTGGGCGGCTCGGCGATGGAGTCGCTCACGCCCATCCTGCGCGCCCAGACGCTGGTGCTGCAGGGCGACTTTGACAAGGCCCGCGAGCTGTTCGAGCAGCACCTGCCGGTGGCCATGTCGCATGGCCTGGCCCGCCTGGGCAGCAGCCTGCTGGCCGACCTGGCCTGGTGCCGGCTCAACTGCGGCCAGCGCGAGCATGCGCTGCAGCAGGCGCATGAGGCCGAGGTCGAGCTGGATCCGGGCTGCGAGGTCGATGACCGCGCAGCCACGCACAGCCGCCTGGCCCAGGTCTACGAGGCTCTGGACGAGCAGGAGAGGGCGGCCCGTCACCGCGAGGCTGCGACCCGTGAATGGGCGGAGTTCGCGGCCCAGCAGCGGGAGTGGGCGGTGGCGCTGGAGGCCGCCGGCCTTCTCGTGCCCTGATCGCGTCTTGATCGCGCCTTGATCAGGCGCTGATCAGAACAGCGCCATGCTGAGCTTGCGGCGGTACTGGTCGATCAGCGGATCGGCCGGCGCCACCGCCGCCTTGCCGGCAATCTCCAGCGTGCCCTTGGCCTCGGCGGCCTGGGCTTTCGGGGCGGGCTTGGTCAGCAGCTCCAGGATGGCCACATAGCTCTTGCGCGCCAGCTCGCCGTTCCAGGCCTTGTCGCGCATGATGATTTCCAGCAGCTCGTCCATCGCCTCGGTGAAGCGGCGGGCGGCGAAATGCGACTGGGCGAGGGCGAAGCGGGCGTCGAAGTCGCGCTTGTTGGTGGCAACGGCGGCCTGGGCCGCTGCCACATCGGGGCGGCTCTCGGCGGCGGCCAGCCAATGGGCCAGGGCTGCGAAACGGGCGTGCGGCGTGATGGTGTCGGCCGCCTTGGCCGCCACCGGCATGAAGACCTCGCGGGCGGCGCCAACCTGGTCGGCCTCCAGCAGTGCGCGCACCAGGTCGAAGCGGGCGGTCTCGTCGTTCGGGTTGGTTTCGACGGCTGCCATCAGGCGGTCCAGCAGGCTGCCGTCATCGGCGACCGGCGCGTCTTCGGCTGGATCCGGCAAGGCCTCGTCGTCCTCACCGGCCGGCGGCACATGCTTGTCCAGGAACTCGCGGATCTGGCCCTCGGGAATCGCGCCGACGAAGCCATCCACCGGCTGGCCGCCCACGAACATCACGCAGAAGGGGATGGAGCGCACGCCGAAGGCCTGGCTCAGCTGGCTGGCGATCTCCTGCTGCTCATCGCTGTTCAGCTTGGCCAGCTTGAAGCGGCCGGCATAGGCGACTTCGAGCTTCTCCAGCACCGGGCCCAGCGACTTGCAGGGGCCGCACCAAGGTGCCCAGATGTCCAGCAGCACGGGCTGCTGCATCGAGGCGGCCAGCAGCTCGGTTTCAAAATTCTGCAGGGTGATGTCGGTCATGGTGTCGGTGTCGGATGGGGTCGAGGGGGGCAGGTGGCAGCGGCCGCCTACAATTCAAGGCTTTCCAGCCCATCGAGCGAGCCGTGCAGCCTATGCAGCAAAGCACCTCCCCCGTGGTCGGCGTGGTGATGGGCTCCAGCAGTGACTGGGAGACCATGAAGCACGCCGCCGACATTCTCTCCGAGTTCGGTATCGCCTTCGAGGCGAAGGTCGTGTCCGCACACCGCATGCCTGACGAGATGTTTCGCTATGCCGAGGCCGCTGAAGGCCGCGGCCTGCGCGCCATCATCGCCGGCGCCGGCGGAGCCGCTCACCTGCCCGGCATGCTGGCCGCCAAGACGCCGGTGCCGGTGCTCGGCGTGCCGGTGGCGAGCCGCCATCTGCAAGGCGTCGACTCCCTTCATTCCATCGTGCAGATGCCCAAGGGCATCCCGGTTGCCACCTTTGCCATCGGCACCGCCGGTGCGGGCAATGCGGCCCTGTTCGCCGTGGCCATGCTGGCCGCCCATGACGAAGGCCTGCGCGCCAAGCTCGCGGCCTACCGCATTCGCCAGACCGAGCATGCGACCGGCATGAGTAAGGATCTCGTCTGATGTCCAAGGTCTTGCTGCCGGGCGTTGCGACGCTGGGCGTGATGGGCGGCGGGCAGCTCGGCCGCATGTTCGTGCAGGCGGCGCAAAGCCTCGGCTACCGCACCGTGGTGCTGGATCCCGATGCCGAGAGTCCGGCCGGCGCCGTGGCGCATCAGCAGATTCGCGCCGACTACCTCGACCCGCAGGGCCTGGCCCAGTTGGCCGAGGCCTGCGACGCGATCACCACCGAATTCGAGAACGTGCCCGCTGCGGCACTGGCCCAGCTGGCGGCCACGCGCACCGTGGCACCGGCCGGCAGCGCCGTGGCCAAGTGCCAGGACCGTGCCGACGAGAAAGCGCATTTCAAGGCGAGCGGCGTCGAATGCGCGCCCTACGCGGTGATCCGCAGCGAGGCCGATCTGGCCGCCGTCGATGCGGCGCTCCTGCCCGGCATCCTCAAGACCGCCCGCATGGGTTACGACGGCAAGGGCCAGGCCCGCGTGCGCGACCGCGCCGAGCTGGCCGCCGCCTTTGCCGCGATGAAGGGTGTGCCCTGCGTGCTGGAGCAATTGCTGCCGTTGCAGCTGGAGCTCTCGGTCATCGTGGCGCGGGGTGCCGATGGCCAGGTGGTCGAGTTCCCGGTCCAGCAGAACCTGCACCGCGATGGCATCCTGGCCGTCACCGAAGTGCCGGCTCCGAACGTGCCGGCCGAGGTGCAGGCCGAGGCGCGCGCCTCGGCGGCCCGCATCGCCACCGAGCTGGGCTACGTGGGCGTGCTGTGCGTCGAGTTCTTTCTGCTGACCGACGGCCGCCTCCTGGTCAACGAGATGGCGCCGCGCCCTCACAACTCCGGTCATTACACGCTGGACGCCTGCGACATCACCCAGTTCGAAGCCCAGGTGCGCGCACTGGCCGGCCTGCCGCTGAACACGCCACGCCTGCATTCGCCGGTGGTGATGCTGAACCTCTTGGGTGATTTGTGGTTCGATGCCAATGGAAGCGAGCGCAGCCCCGCCTGGGGCCAGGTCCTGGCCATCCCCGGCACGCACCTGCACCTGTACGGCAAGACCAGCGCTCGCCCGGGCCGCAAGATGGGGCACCTGAACGTGACGGCGGCAACGCCCGAGCTCGCCGCTGCTGCGGCCCGTCAGGCTGCCGCCCTGATGGGCCTGCCGACCGACTGGTAAGCGCCGATGCTCTTGAACGGACAGGACCCGGCTGACCTGCGCCGCGCCGCCGAGGCGCTGGCGTCGGGCGAGCTCGTCGGCCTGCCGACCGAGACGGTCTATGGCCTGGCGGCCCGTGCCGACCTCGATACGGCCGTGGCCAAGATCTTTGCCGCCAAGGGCCGGCCGGCCGACCATCCACTGATCGTCCATGTGCTGGACGCCGAGGATGCCCTTCATTTCGCGGCCGAGCTGCCGCCGGTGGCGCGCCGGCTGATCGAAGCCTTCTGGCCGGGCCCCTTGACCCTGATCGTGCCGCGCCGCGACGGTGTGGCAGCAGCAGCAGCGGGCGGGCAGAACACCATAGGCCTGCGCTGCCCGGCCCATCCAGTGGCCCGTGCGCTTCTGGCCGTCGCCCGGCCGCTCGGCGTGCACGGTGTGGCGGCGCCCAGCGCCAACCGCTTCGGCCGCATCAGCCCGACCCGCGCTCGACATGTGATCGAGGAATTTGAGCCTGGCCTCCTGGTGCTGGAAGGGGGGGACTGCGAGGTCGGCATCGAGTCCAGCATCGTCGATTGCAGCCGGGGCCATCCGGTGCTCTTGCGCCCCGGCGTGCTGACGCCGGCCCAGATCGAGGCCGTGGCAGGTGAGCCCTTGCTCATGCCGGACGCCCAGGCGCCGCGCGCCTCGGGCACGCTGGCCGCCCATTACGCGCCCCGCGCTCGGGTCCGCTTGTTTACCGCCGATGACCTGGCGGCACAGGTGGCGAAACATTGGTCGCCGACGCTGGCGGTATATTCACGCACCGTCGCGCTGGGCGCGGGCGCGCTGATGCAGCGCATGCCCGACGAGGCGCTGGCGGCGGCGCAGCAGCTGTTTGCGGCGCTGCGCGAGCTGGATGCCGCCGGTGCCAGCGAGATTTGGATTGAAGTGCCGCCGCCCGATCGCGCATGGGATGGCGTCAGGGATCGGCTGTCGCGCGCGGCGGCAGCTTTCGAAGGCTGAGCTCGCCACCAGGCGGGATGGTCACAAGCAATGGATGGAGAGTTGATGAACAGGTTCAAGCATGGCGCCCGACGTTTCGGTCTGGCAATGCTGGGGGTGGCGGCGGCCATCCTGGTCGGATGCGGCGGCGGCTCCGAGCCCATCGAGCCCTTCGTTCCCAAGCGCATCATGGCCTTCGGTGATGAAAGCAGCGCCATCACGGCCCAGGGCAAGAAGTACACGATCAACGCCCTCGACGCCAACAGCCAACTGGCCTGCTACAACAACCCGATCTGGGTGCAGTCGCTGGCCAGCCACTTCGGCCTGGTGTTCCCGCAGTGCAATCCGGAGGCCATCGCCGCGCCGCAGGGGCAGATGTTCGCCAAGGCCGGTGCCAAGGTGGCCGACGTGCGCGCGCAGCTGGACGTGTTCTTTTCCACCGGCAGCTTCAACGCCCATGACCTGGTGGCGATGATGGCCGGCAGCAACGACATCCTGGAGCTGTATTCGCAGTTCCCGGCCGTCAGCCGCGACTCGCTGATCAACAGCGCCCGCGACCTCGGCAAGCAATGGGCGGCCCAGGTCAACCGTGTGGCCGATTCGGGCGGCCGGGTTGTCGTGCCCACGCTGCCCGACATGGGCGTCACGCCCTACGCGCTGAAGGAAAAGCTGGCCAAGCAGGACACCGACCGCGCCAAGCTGCTGACCGACCTGACCACCGAGTTCAACACCTACTTCCGCCTCAACATCCGCAACGACGGCCGCGTGATCGGCCTGGTGCTGGCAGATGAAATGACGCAGACGGCCACCCGCTACCCTGCGGCCTTCGGTTATGCGAATGTGACCGACGGTGCCTGCCTGACCACGGTGGCCATCACCGACTGCACGACCAAGACCCTGCTGGTCGACTCCAACCAGGAAACCTGGCTGTGGGCCAACGACACGCTGATGAGCCCGGGCGGTCAGAGCCGGCTGGGTCAGCTGGCGCTGCAACGGGCGGTTGGCAACCCCTTCTGACGCCGACGACCTCCGCTGTCGCATAAAGCGCAACGAACCCCGGCCTTGGCGACAAGGTCGGGGTTTTTACTTTCCGGGTGCGCGGCGCGGCGCACTTATAGTCTTTTCAAGAAAAACGAACGGTCGTTCTATTTTCTGCCATCCGATCAACGAGAGACAACTCACTGCGAGGTTTGCATGAGCACCAAGAAACATCTGGCCCTGCTGGCCCTGACCAGCGCGGCGCTGGCGGGCTGCGGCGGCGGCTCCAACAACAAGGCCGATGACCCGCCACCGGCACGCGCCACCATCATCACGGCCCTGGTCGCTGGCGCGGCCACGGCCGCCCAGGTCGATGCCGGCACGGCCGCCTCGGGCGCCCAGGCGCTGACGGGCAAGGCGGCCTGCGACGTCGAGGTCCGCTATGTGCTGTACATGACCCGCGATCCGCAGGGCCTGCCGGCCACGGCCTCGGCCGGCGTGCTGGTGCCGAAGGGCACGGCGGCGGCCTGCACGGGCGACCGTCCGGTGCTGCTCTATGCCCATGGCACGACGACGACCAAGAGCTTCAACATGGCCGACGTCCAGAAGAACGGCGAGGCCTCGCTGGTGATGGCCATGTATGCGGCCCAGGGCTTCATCGTGGTGGCACCGAACTACCTGGGCTACGACAAGTCTTCGCTGTCCTACCACCCCTACCTGAACGCCGAAAACCAGGCGATGGACATGATTGACGGCCTGCGCGCCGCCAAGGCCCACCTGGCGGCCGACAGCAGCGTCAAGCCCTCAGCCAAGCTGTTCATCAGCGGCTATTCCCAAGGTGGTCACGTGGCCATGGCCACGCACAAGGTCATCGAGCGCGACTACGGTTCTGAGTTCACCGTCACCGCCTCGGGTCCAATGTCCGGCCCCTACAACATGGTGGGCTTTGGCGACATCGTGACCGGCACCGGCCCGATCAATGCCGGCGCCACCTTGTTCGTGCCGCTCTTGCTGACCAGCTACCAGAAGTCCTACGGCAACATCTACGCCAGCACGACCGAGGCCTACCAGGCTCCGTACGCGGCCACGATCGAGACCCTGTTCCCGACCGACACGCCGGTGGCCGACCTGATCGCTGGCGGCAAGCTGCCGGCCGATCCGACCTTCACCAAGCTGTTCGGCACGGGCGGCCTGTTGACCGACAGCTTCCGCGCCGGCTACCAGGGCTCCAACTACCGCAAGGCGCTGCAGACCAACACCCTGCTCGGCTTCACGCCCAAGCGGCCGCTGGTGATGTGCGGCGGCAAGGCGGACCCGACGGTGTTCTTCGACGTCAACACCACGGCCATGTCGGCCGACCTGAAGTCGCGTGTCGCGCCGCTGGTGGCCGCCACCTATGACCTGGAGACGCTGTCCACCCTGCCTGCCGGCATCACCGGACAGACCATCTATGGCGGCTTCCAGCAGGCCAAGGCAGCGGCTGGTGCCAATGCTCAGGCCCAGTACCACGGCAGCCTGGTGCCGCCGTTCTGCACGGCCCTGGTGCGCGGCTTCTTCCAGACCGTGCTGGCCACCGGCCAGTAAGGCGAGCGACAAGCGGAGAAATACGTCATGAAGAACCAATCTGTTTTCCAACTCGCCCTGGGTCTGGCCCTGAGCCTCGCCGCCGGTCTGGCAGCGGCCCAGACGCACAGCGTCTATCTGGGCGGCGCCCGCATAGATGTGCGTGCCAAGGCGCCTGCGCTGGAGGGCGGCCCGGCCGTGCCGGCGCCGGGTGGCCTGCTGGAGGTCGGTGATGCCACCACAACCGGCTTCGGCTATGTCTACCATGCCACGCCGCAATGGGCGGTCGAGGTGGCGCTGGGTATCCCGCCGCGCCACAAGGTCTATGGCGAAGGTTTCCTCAAGCCCTTCGGCCAGATCTCCTCGGTCAAGCAACTGCCGCCGACGGTCTTCGTCAACTACCACTTCAACGAGATCCTGCCGAAGCTGACGCCGATGGTGGGCCTGGGCCTGAACTACACCAAGTTCAGCAGCGCGCGCAGCACGGCCTCAGGCGACGCGGCCAGTGGTGGCTCGACCAAGATCACGCTGGACGACTCCTGGGGCCTCGCGGCCCATGCCGGCCTGAACTACCAGATCGACAAGAACTGGTCCCTGGTCAGTACCGTGGCCATGGCCAAGGTCAAGAGCGACATGAAGGCCGTGACCAGCACCCGTGAGGGCAATGTGACGCGCACGACGACGATCGACTTCCGTCCCATCGTCTACACGCTGTCGCTGGGCTATACGTTCTGACGCCATAGGGCGTCTCTGCCCAAGCCCCGGCCCAGGGCCGGGGCTACACTTGCGCCATGATTTCATTGCTGGCCCTCGACAGCTCGACGGAAGCACTGACCCTGGCGCTCAGCGCTCCCTCGGAGCGCTTTTTTTTTGAGGGCGAGGGCGGTGCCAAGGCCTCGGCCGAGATCCTGCCGCAGTTGCAGGAATTGCTCGCGCGGGCGGGCCTGCGCGGCGAGCAACTGGACGCCATCGCCTTCGGCCGTGGCCCGGGCGCCTTCACCGGTTTGCGCACCGCCTGCGCCGTGGCGCAAGGCCTGGCCCTGGGCTGGAACAAGCCGGTGCTTGCCATCGACAGCCTGATGCTGGTGGCCGAGGACGCGCGCCTGCAGGCCGGCAGCCTCGCCGGGCCGATCTGGGTGTTGATGGATGCCCGCATGAACGAGATCTACGCCGGCTGCTACCAATGGGCCGGCGACCGCTGGCAGGTGCTGGATGCGCCCGCGCTCTACAGCCCCGAGGCCCTGAAGGCGCATTGGCAGGGGCAGCCGCCGGGCGCCGTCTGCGGCTCGGCCCTGCAGCCGTTTGCCGAGGCCCTGGCGTTGGGTGGTGATCTGCCAGCCTGGCCCGAGACGCGCTCGCGTGCCGCCGCCCTGGCCAGCCTGGCCGAGCAGGCCTGGGCGTCCGGCGACAAGCTCGATGCCGCTGAGGCCATGCCGCTCTATGTGCGCGACAAGGTGGCGCTGACCACGGCCGAACGCGCCGCCGTCGCTGCCGCCGCGCAGGGAGCCCAGGCATGAGCGCGCAGCCACAAGCCACCTTGGCCGTGCTGCCGCTGCGCCTCGTTGACCTCGACGCCGTGCTGCTGATCGAGCAGCAGGCCTATGCCCATCCCTGGTCACATGGCAATTTCGTCGACTCGCTGGCCGCCGGCTACGAGGCCTGGGCGCTGTGGGAAGGGAGGGGCCAGCAGGCAAGATTGCTTGGCTATTTCCTGGCCATGCAGGGCGTGGACGAGATGCATTTGCTCAACATCACCGTGCAGCCGGCCCAGCAGGGCCGGGGCCTGGCGCGCCTGATGCTTGACGAGCTCTGCGCCCGCAGCCGCGCCCTCGGGCGCCTGCAAATCTGGCTGGAGGTGCGCGAGAGCAATGCACGTGCACGCCAGGTCTATCAGCGCTATGGTTTCGCCGAGGTGGGGCTGCGCCGCGCCTATTACCCGGCGGGCCCGGGCCAGCGGGAAGATGCGATCCTGATGAGCCTCAGTTTGGAAGAGCCCGCAACATGACTTGGGATGCAAGACAGCAGGCGATGCTGGAGGCCATGGGCTACAAGCTCTGGGCTGCGCCGGAGCCTGCCGTGGCGGAGCCGGAAGCCGCTCCCGCGCCGCGTGAAGTTCCGCGTGAAGTTCCGCGCGAAATACCACGTGAAGCAGCCCGCGAGGCCTCCCGGGCCCCCGTGCAGATCGCGCAGGCGCTGGCGCCTGTCATGCCGCAGCGTGGCGGCGTCCCGTCGGCTGCCGGTTCGGCAGCACGCCCCGAAATCGCCACCCTCGATTGGAAGCAGCTGCAAGAGAGCGTGGCCGGCTGCCGCGCCTGCGGCCTCTGCGAAGGCCGCAAGCAGACGGTGTTCGGCGTGGGCAATGAGCAGGCGCACTGGATGATCGTCGGCGAAGCGCCGGGCGAGCAGGAAGACCGCCAGGGCGAACCCTTCGTCGGCACGGCCGGCCAGTTGCTCGACAGCATGCTGCGTGCCATCCGCCTTACGCGCCAAGAGGCAGCGCCGGCCCAGCAGGTCTTCATCGCCAACACCTTGAAGTGCCGGCCGCCGCGCAACCGCAATCCTGAACCCGATGAACTCGCCGCCTGCCAGCCCTATCTGGAGCGCCAGATCGAACTGGTGAAGCCGCGCATCATCCTGGCCCTGGGCCGCTTTGCGGTGCAGGCCCTGCTCGGCAGCAACGAGGCCATAGGCCGGCTGCGCGGCAAGGTCCACAGCTACCAGGGCATTCCGGTGATCGTGAGCTACCACCCGGCCTATCTGCTGCGCAATCTCGGCGACAAGGCGCGGGCCTGGGAAGACCTGTGCCTGGCGATGAGCACGCTGCAAGCGCAGGCGGTGCCATCGTGAGCGACGAGCAACAGCGCGAAACACAACGCGAATCACAGCGCGAACAGCAAGACATCGCCGCTGCGCGGCTGCGCCTGATCGCCGATGCGGTGCCGGCCCTGGTCGCGCTGTATGACGCCAAGAGCGATGCCTGCCTGTTCGCCAACCGCCGCTATGCGCAGATGTTCGGCCTCGACGAGCAGAGCATCCTCGGCCGCACCTTTGCCGAGGTCATAGGCCCGGCCGCGACCGAGCAGATCCAGTGGGCCGTCGATCAGGTCAAGCAGCAACGCCAGGCTGCCAACTACGAGCGCCAGCTCGACGACGGCCGCTGGATCGAGGTCAACCTGATGCCGCATCTCGATGCCGAGGGCGAGCTGATCGCCAGCTGCGTGCTGATCAACGACATCAGCAAACACCGCCTCGCCGAGCAGCGCGTCCGTGAGTCGCAGCAGCGCCTGGACAAGTTCATGCACGCCACGGTGGAGGGCATCCTCTTCCACCGCGATGGCGTGGTCACCGATGTGAACCCGCCGCTGTGCGCCCTGGTCGGCTATTCGCTGGAGGAGATGGTGGGCCGGCGCGCCCTGTCCTTCGTGGCCGAGGACGAGCTGGCCAAGGTGCAGCAGGTGATGGGCGCCTCGCGCGAGCTGCGCTACGAGACTGCCGTGGTGCACAAGGACGGCACGCGCATCCCGGTCGAGTTCATCGTGCGCACCATGGAGATGGACGGCGAGAAGCTGCGCATGACCATCGTGCGCGACATCCGCGACCGCATCGCTGCCCAGGCGCGCATCCAGCACCTGGCGCACCATGATTCGCTGACCCAGCTGCTCAACCGCAGCGCTTTCATGGAGAAGCTGCAGCCGGCGCTGCAGCGCGCCGGCGAGCAGGGCCGCCAGCTGGCGCTGCTCTTCATCGACCTGGACAACTTCAAGCGTGTCAACGATTCGCTGGGCCATCTGGAAGGCGATCTGGTGTTGACCACGGTGGCGCGCCGCATCACCGGCTGCCTGCGCGCCAGCGACCTGGTGGGCCGCTTCGGCGGCGACGAGTTTGTCGTGCTGCTGGAGGACATCCACCACCGCGATGACGTGCTGGTGGTGCTGCGCGCGCTGCTGGACGTGGTCGAGGTGCCGGTCAATGCCGACGGGCGCGAGCTTTCGGTCACGCCCTCGATAGGCGTGGCCATGTTCCCCGAGCATGGCGAGACGGCGCAGGAGCTGATCCAGCATGCCGACACGGCCATGTATCAGGCCAAGTCCAAGGGCCGCGCCACCTACGAGTTCTTCGTGCCCGCGCTGGCCGAAAGCGCCTACGCCGACCTCGTGATCGAGAGCGAGCTGGGCACGGGCCTCGACGAAGGCGAGTTCCTGCTCTACTACCAGCCGCAGATCGATGCGCTGAGCGGCCGCCTGGTCGGCGCCGAGGCCCTGCTGCGCTGGCGCCATCCGCAGCGTGGCCTGCTGACGCCGGAGGCCTTCATCGCCGTGGCCGAGCGTCACCGCCTGATGCTGCCGCTGTCCGACTGGGTGCTGGCCGAGGCGGCCCGCCAGGCTCGGCGCTGGCACGATGCCGGCCTGCCGCCGCTGCGCATCGCCGTCAACCTCTCCAGCATGCAATTCCGGCTCGAGAGCTTTGCCTGCACCGTGGCCGGCGTGCTCGGCGAGTCCGGTGCGCGCGGCGACTGGCTGGAACTGGAGCTGACCGAACGCATGCTGATCGACGACATAGCCCATGCGCCCGAGACGCTGGCCGAGCTGCGTTCGCAGGGGCTCACCATCTCGGTCGACGACTTCGGTACCGGCCACACCTCGCTCGCGCACCTGACCCAGCTGCCGCTGGACAAGCTCAAGATCGACCAGGGCTTTGTGGCCAAGCTGCCCGGCGATGCTGGCGCCATGGCCATCACCCGCGCCATCACCGAGATGGCGCGCGGCCTCGGCCTCAAGGTCGGCGCCGAGGGCCTGCGCACCCGTGAGCAATGGCAGCTGCTGGCCGACTGGGGCTGCAACGAGCTGCAGGGCGAGCTGATCGCCGGCCCCATGCCGCCGGCTGAATTCGAGGCCTGGGCCCGGGCCTGGAGCGGACGAAAAGAATGAGCCAGGCGCTGGAACAGCTGATCCGCCGCGAGATCGATACGGCCGGTGGCTGGATCGCGTTTGACCGCTTCATGGCCCTGGCCCTGTATGCGCCGGATCTCGGTTATTACACCAACCAGCGCCGCAAGTTCGGCCTGATGCCGCAGAGCGGCTCCGACTTCGTCACCGCGCCGGAGCTGTCGCCGCTGTTCGGCCAGGCGCTGGCCCGCCAGGTCGCCCAGGCGCTGCAGGCTACGGGCACGGACACGGTCTGGGAGTTCGGCGCCGGCAGCGGCGCGCTGGCCGAGCAGCTGCTGCAGGCGCTCGGCGATCAGATTGCGCGCTACCGCATCGTCGACCTGTCCGGCAGCCTGCGCCAGCGCCAGGCCGAGCGGCTCGCGCCCTGGGCCCACAAGCTGGAGTGGCTGGATCGCCTGCCCGAAGCAATGGAAGGCGTGGTGGTCGGCAACGAGGTGCTGGATGCGATGCCGGTGCAACTGCTGCACTACGACGGCGCGCAGTGGCTGGAGCGCGGCGTGGTCGCGAGCGACGCCGGCTTTGCCTGGTCGGACCGGCCCACGGCCGCGAAACCGCCGTTCGATGCGCCCTTTGTGCCCGGCACCATCACCGAGACACATGCGCAGGCCGAGGGCTTCATCCGCACGCTGGCCGCCACGCTGAAGCGCGGCGCCGTCTTCCTGCTCGACTACGGCTTCCCCGAGGCCGAGTACTACCATCCGCAGCGCACAGGCGGCACGCTGATGTGCCACCACGAACACAAGGCCGACCCGGATCCGCTGGTGCTGGTCGGCGACAAGGACATCACGGCCCACGTCAACTTCACCGGCATTGCGCTGGCCGGCCAGGACGCCGGGCTGACGGTGCTGGGCTACACCAGCCAGGCGCGCTTCCTGATGAACTGCGGCCTCGTCGAGCTGATGGGCGCGGCACCGCTGGCCGAACGCGCCATGGCGCACAAGCTGATTGCCGAGCATGAGATGGGTGAGCTGTTCAAGGTGATCGGCTTTGTGGCGGGGCAGGGGGAGTTTGATGCGCTGGGGTTTGTGAGCGGGGATCGCTGCCATACGCTGTAGCGGTTTGCTTGGCGTCGATGGATCTCTGCGGAGGCCAGGCCTCAACCACCCAGGTGGCGTGCGCCTCTTCGCCGTGCACGTCGATTCGCTCAGCTGGGGGCCTGCTGGCCAGCCCGACCACAGCTGAAGCCAGCACGGCCATCGCAGGTCTTCCCTACCCGCTGATGCCTGCGCACTCCCATACACTCGCATTCGTACTGCGTCGCAGCGGCGCCGGGCTTTCGTTCAACACGCAAAGCCCGTAGCGCGACCTGTCACGGTTCACAGCGCCCGCCTGTGGTGAGCCGGCTCCAGCACCTGTAGTTCCGCAATGGAAAGCTATCTGCTCGACTGGGCCAACCTGCTGCTGCGCTGGCTCCACGTCATCACCGTCATCGCCTGGATTGGCGCCTCCTTCTACTTCGTCTGGCTCGACAACCACCTCGTCAAGCCCAGCTCGCTGGAGCTCAAGGGCAAGGGCGTGGATGGCGAGCTGTGGGCCGTCCATGGCGGCGGTTTCTACAACCCGCAGAAGTACATGGTGGCGCCGCCCAACTTGCCGCAGCACCTGCACTGGTTCTACTGGGAGAGCTACTGGACCTGGATGAGCGGCTTCGCGCTCTTCGTCGTGCTCTACCTTTTCAATGCGAGCAGCTTCCTGATCGACAAGCGGGTGCATGACTGGGGGCCGCCGGCAGCCATTGCTTCGGCACTCGGTTTCCTCGCCGCAGGCTGGATCGTCTACGACCAGATCTGCCGCCGCTTCGGACACAAGAAAGACGGCTCCATCGGCAACGACGGCCTCGTGCTCGGCCTCGTCGCGGTCTTTGTCGTCATCGCCGCCTGGGCCGCCTGCCAGCTGTTTGCGGGCCGCGCGGCCTTTCTGATCGTCGGCGCCATGATCGCCACGATGATGAGCGCCAATGTGCTGTTCTGGATCATCCCGGGCCAGAAGCAGGTGATCGCCGACATGCGGGCCGGCCAGCCGGTCGACCCGGTTCACGGGCAACGCGGCAAGCAGCGCAGCGTGCACAACACCTTCTTCGGCCTGCCGGTGCTGATCGCCATGCTCAGCAACCACTACGGCATGCTCTACAGCCATGCGCAGAACTGGATTGTGCTGAGTGTGCTGATGGCGGCGGGCGTCTTGATACGGACCTTCTTCGTCAAGCGCCACAAGGGCGTCAACAGCTGGGGCCTGGTGGCGGGCGCTGTGGCCCTGCTGGCGGGGCTGATCGTGTGGATGGCGCCCAAGCCGCAGGCCGCTGCACCCGTGCCGACGCTGGCCGAGGTCAAGGCGGTAGTCGATGCGCGCTGCATCGCCTGCCACACCGGCATCGCCGCGCAGAAGGGCATGCGGCTCGACAGCGTCGAAGCCATCCAGAGCCACGCGGCGGCGATCTACCAGCAGGCCGTGCTGCAAAAGACCATGCCCCTGAACAACGCCACCGGCATCACTGAGGCCGAGCGGGCCTTGCTGGGCCGCTGGTTCGAGTCCCGACAAAGCCGCTAGCCATGCTCGACGACCCGCGCGCCTTGCTCCGCCATCTCTACGAGGTGGCGGTGGCGCGAGCCCTGCCGGCTCGCGTGTTGGCCGCCCGGTTGCCGCCGCCGCCCAAGGGCCGCACGCTGGTGCTGGGGGCTGGCAAGGCCGGCGGGGCGATGGCCCAGGCGCTGGAAGCGGCCTGGCCGGCCGAGGCGCCGCTGTCGGGCCTGGTGATCACCCGCTATGGCCATTGCCCGCCGAGCTATGCGCCGCGCCGCATCGAGCTGGTCGAGGCCGCCCATCCCGTGCCCGACGCCGCCGGCCAGCAGGCGGCCGGGCGCATGCTGGCCCTGACGCAGGGGCTGACGGCCGACGACCTGGTGATCTGCCTGATCTCCGGCGGCGGCTCGGCCCTTTTGAGCCTGCCGGCCGAAGGGCTGAGCCTCACCGACAAGCAGCAGCTCAACCGCGCCCTGCTGGAGAGCGGCGCCGACATCGCGCAGATGAATTGCGTGCGCAAGCATCTCTCACGCATCAAGGGCGGGCGGCTGGCCGCTGCCTGCGCACCAGCCCGCGTGCTGACGCTGACGATCAGCGATGTGCCGGGCGACGACCCGGCCGTCATCGCCAGCGGCCCCACGGTGGCCGACCCCACGACCTGCGCCGATGCGTTGGCCATCTGTGGCCGCTATGGCATCGCGCTGCCCGAGGCGGCGCGCGTCGGCCTGCAGAGCGGCGCCTTCGAAACCCCCAAGCCCGGCGACCCGCGCCTCGCCGGCCACGAGTTGCGCATGCTGTCCACGCCGCTGCAAAGCCTCGAGGCCGCAGCCGAGGCGGCTCGCGCACTGGGCCTCGCGGCCCATGTGCTGAGCGACGAGATCGAGGGCGAATCGCGCGACATCGGCGCCATGCACGCAGCGCTGGCCCGGGCCAGCGCGCGGCGCGGCCAGCCCTTTGCCCGGCCCTGCGTGCTGCTCTCGGGCGGCGAAACCACGGTGACCGTGCGCAACCGTGAGGGCCGGGGCGGCCGGGCCGGCGAGTTCCTGCTTGGTTGCGCCTTGGCCCTGCAGGGCGAGGGCGGCATCTACGTGCTGGCAGCCGATACCGATGGCATCGACGGCAAGCAGGACAACGCCGGCGCCCTCGTCACGCCCGACAGCCTGGCCCGCGCCGCAGCGCTGGGCCTGAAGCCGCGCGAGCTGCTGCAGGCCAATTGCGCCTACGACTTCTTTGCCGCGCTGGGTGACCTGGTGGTGACCGGGCCCACGTTCACCAACGTCAATGATTTCCGGGCGCTGCTGGTCCTTTGACTTGGGTCGGCCCTGACCAGAGGCCCGCGCGCAAGGGCTTTGATAAAGCACAAGGTCAGGGCCTGCGGCTTGGCTGACAGTGAGGCATCCGCCTACAGCCCCCCGAAAACGCCGTGGACACATCGACCAAGCACAACGGATCCCGCCTCGCTCCCATCGAGGCCAGCGCCTGGCCCGCCCTGCTGGGTGGCGCGGCGGCGCAGTTGCCCGAGCTGCTGCCGCAGATCGAGGCCCTGGGCGTGCGGCGGCGCATCGATGCCGGTGCCAGCGTGCTGTCGCGCCAGCTGGCGGCCACCGAGCTGGTGGCGGTGGTTGAGGGCGTGGTGGGCCTCGGCCTGCAGACCTCCGAAGGCTTCCAGCTCGAGCGCAGCGTGCGTGCGCCGCAATGGCTGGACCTCAGCAGCGCCTGGCTCGGTGGCAGCTATGCCCAGGACGCCCGGGCGCTGGAGCGCGCCACCGTGCTTTACCTGCCGGTGGCACCGCTGCGCGCGCTGATGCTGGGTGAACCGGCGCTTCAGCAAGGCCTGATGCAGGCGCTGGCCCAGCAGGTGCACCGCCTGACCGCCGCCACACAGGAGCTGATGCACAAAGGCGCCGAGAAGCGCCTGGCCGCCTGGCTCTTGCAGCACCAGCGGCAGCATGCCGTCAACGGCCATGCCCTCGTTCAGCTGAACGAGCGCAAGCGCGACATCGCAGCCCAGTTGGCCATCGCGCCCGAAACGCTGTCGCGCATGATGCGCGAGCTGAAGCGCAAGGGCCTGATCGAGGTGCAGGGCTACCGCGTGCAGCTGCTCGACCTGCCTGCTCTGCAGCGCGAGGCAGCGGCAGTCTGAGGTTCTGCGCAATAGTCCCGCCACAGCGGGGCAGACCCTCTTGGACAGGTGCGCCCAGCCTCTCTAGACTGGCTCAACAACAATTCGTTCGGAGCCGAGCATGAGCGCCCAAGCCGCAGAAAAATTCTTCCACAAGAACGCCGCCCTGCCGGCCATGCCCGAGGTGGCCAGCCGGCTGCTGAAGAGCTTCGATGACGACAACGTCAGCCTTGGCACCATCGCCGAGCTGGTGGGCAAGGATTCGACGCTGGCCGCCAAGGTGCTGCGCCTCGCGAACTCGGCCCGCTACAGCCCCTCGCACCAGATCGCCAGCCTGCAGGACGCGGCCGCCGCCCTCGGCATGGACACGCTGCGCAACCTGGCCCTGGGCGCCTGCCTGGCCGGCGCCTTCCCGGTGGTTAAGGGCCTGGACCGCACGCGCTTCTGGCGCCACAGCGTCAGCACGGCGGCCTATGCCCGCATCCTCTCCAACGTGGTGCGCCTGGATGCCGACACCGCCTACCTCGCCGGCCTGATGCTGCGCACCGGCCAGCTGCTGATGGCGATGACCGAGCCCGAGCTGGTGGCCGATGTGGAGGCGCATGCCGAGGAGCCGGGCAGCCGCTTCTCGCTGGAGCAGCACCGCTTCGATTGCACCCATGCCGACGTGACCGCCTCGCTGGCCAGCCACTGGCACTTCCCGGCGCCGCTGACCGAGTCCTTCCGCCTGGCCAACAACCCGCTGGAGCTGCGCCCGTTCTCGCTGATGGCGGCCGTGCTGCACCTGGCCGAGGTGCTGGCCGACGCGGCCGAGCAGAAGATCACGCCCACCGTGGCGCTGCAGACCGCCGTGCCCGAGCTGGTCGAGCACCTGCACCTGGACCTGGCCTACCTGGAGGCCAAGATTGCGGCCGCCGGCGACGTGGCCAGCGATGTGGATTCGATGCTGGGCTGACCCCTCAGCTCAGCGCTCAATCCAAAGCTTCCAGGGCCGCCAGCCGCGCGGCCTGCACGGCGCGGCCGATGTCCGCGCCCTTGAGATGGCGGGCCAGCGCGTCGGCCGAGACGGCCGCCAGGTCCAGCGCCAGCAGCGTAGCCAGGTCGCGCTGCAAGAGGGCACGCTGCGGATAGTCGCGCGCTTCCAGGCCGAGGCGGCCGCGCGCATCGCACTCACAGGCCTGCAGCATTTGCTCGAAGCGCTCGGGCCGGCGCAGGCCATCGCTGCGTTCGATCAGGCGCAGCCGCGCCGCCGGCGAAAAGCCGAGGCTCTGGTGCACATGCGTGTGCTCGCGCGCCACCAGCTCGGCCAGCTCGGCGCAGTCGCGCGGCACGCGCCAGCGCTCGCTGACCTGTTTGGCCAGGCGCGCGCTGCGGCCCTCGTGGGCGATGTGGCGCGGCAGTTCTTCCTTGCGGGTCTCGCCCTTGCCGAGGTCGTGGCAGAGCGCGGCAAAGCGCACCGGCAGCGGCGCATCGACCTTCGCGCATTGGTCCAGCACCATCAGCGCATGGATGCCGCAGTCGATCTCCGGATGGTGTTCGGCGGGCTGCGGCACGCCAAACAGCGCTTCGAGCTCGGGCAGCAGGCGGGCGAGGGCGCCGCAGGAACGCAAGAGCTCGACCATGCGCGAGGGTCGCGCCTCCATCAGGCCGCGTGCGAGTTCCTGCCAGACGCGCTCGGCCACCAGCGCATCGACCTCGCCGGCCGCCACCATGGCCTGCATCAGCGCCTGCGTCTCGCTCGCCACCTCGAAGTCGGGGAAGCGGGCGCCGAATCGGGCCAGGCGCAGGATGCGCACCGGGTCTTCGGCGAAGGCTTCGGACACATGGCGGAACACGCGAGCCTGCAGGTCCTGCTGCCCGCCGTAGGGGTCGATCAGCTGGCCGTCCGCGTCCAGCGCCATGGCATTGATCGTCAGGTCGCGGCGGGCCAGGTCCTGCTCCACCGTCACGTCGGGCGCGGCATGGAAGGCGAAGCCGTGATAGCCGGGCGCGGTCTTGCGCTCGGTGCGGGCCAGCGCGTATTCCTCATGCGTTTGCGGATGCAGGAAGACCGGGAAGTCCTTGCCCACTGGCAGATAGCCCTGCGCCAGCATGTGCTCAGGGCTGGTGCCGACGACCAGCCAGTCCACGTCCGACACGGGCCGCCCGAGCAGGCGGTCGCGCACCGCGCCTCCGACTTGATAGATCTGCATCAGGCCATTGTCGGCGGCGCCGTGCGGTAGGGCTCGTCCTCGGGCACCCAGACATGCTCGGCCAGCGCGTCCGCCACCCAGGCGCTGACCGAGCGCGTTGCCTCCATGCGCTTCACGTAGGCAGCTGCTGCGGGAGAGAGCGGCAGGCCGTAGCGCGTGACGCGCATCACCACCGGCGCGAAGTAGGCGTCGGCGGCCGTGAACTCGCCGAACAGGAAGGGGCCGCCCTGGGCCGCCAGTTGCTCGCTCCAGATCGCATCGATGCGGGCCAGGTCGGCGGCGAGGCCGGGCTCCTCGGCCAGGAGCTTGGGGCCGAGGGCCTGGAGCTCGGCCTCGATGTTCATGGGGCAGAGGCTGCGCAGCTTGCCGAAGCCAGAGTGCATCTCGGCGCAGAGGGCGCGGGCGGTGGCGCGCTGGCGGGCAGCCAGCGGCCACACGGCCTTGTCGGGATGCTGGTCGGCGATGTATTCGATGATGGCCAGCGAGTCCCAGACCGAGAAGCCATCGGCCTCCACCGCCACCGGCACGCGGCCGGCCGGGCCCACGCCCTGCAGCGCGGTGTAGAAGGGCGAACCGGGCGCAAAGTCGAACAGCACCTTGTGCTCTTCGAAGGGGATGCCGAGCTCGGTCAGGAGCACCCAGGGGCGCATGGACCAGGACGAGTAGTTCTTGTTGCCGATGATCAGGCGCATGGAAGGTCTCCTTGGATAGCCGTTGCTGGCCCGCATGCTAGGGCCATCGGACCCCGGGCAACGCGAGTCATGGGCGAGGCCGGTATTGAGACGCGGCGCGGCGCTCAGCGCAGATCGCTGCCGAGGGCGGCCGAGCTGGCCTCGCGCGGGCCTATGGTGCGGCCCAGGTGCTCGCGCAGCAGCGGCTTGGGCCGGCCGAGCAGCTGGGCGTAGAGGGTGGTGTTGGACAGCACCTTCTTGACGTAGTCGCGCGTCTCGTTGAACGGGATGGTCTCGGCCCAGATCGCGGCGTCCAGCGTCGGGCCGTCGCGCCAGCGGCGCGGCCGCGAGGGGCCGGCGTTGTAGGCCGCCGCCGCCATCGGCAGCGAGCCCTCGAAGCTGTCCAGCACCATCTTCAGGTAATGCGTGCCGAGCAAGAGATTGCGGTCGCGGTCGCTGAGGTCGCCGACGCGGTACTCGATGCCGTTCTTCTTGGCCAGCCACTTGGCCGTGGCCGGCATCACCTGCATCAGGCCCGAGGCGCCCACATGCGAGCGGGCGTCGTGCACGAAGCGCGATTCCTGGCGTATCAGGCCGTAGACGGCGGCCGGGTCCACGCCGACCTCGGCGGCCGTGGCCAGCACCTGGGCGCGCAGCGGCGTGGGGAAGCGCTGGGCCAT
This sequence comes from Pelomonas sp. V22, assembly GCF_030014915.1. Classification (GTDB taxonomy): domain Bacteria; phylum Pseudomonadota; class Gammaproteobacteria; order Burkholderiales; family Burkholderiaceae_C; genus JAUASW01. The sequence goes on along the minus strand of NZ_JAGIXS010000001.1, from coordinate 1,776,076 downwards.
GTCGATCTCGACCTTGCTGCGCTCGCTGGCGCTGATACAGCGGTCCCAGACCTCCTGGTCGCAGGCCAACTGGGCGGCGGCCAGCAGCTCGCGGTCGCCCATGCCGCGCATCGTGAAGTTCCATTCGCGCACGCCCTCGCTGCGCCAGCCGAGCTGCAAGAGGGCCAGCGCCCGCTGCAGGCCGGGGTTGGCGGCGGCCTGCTCGCGCTCGACAGTGGTCAGGGGCGCCGGCGCCGGAGGCAGGCTGAGCACCAGGCCCAGCTCATCGGCCGCGAGCTTGCCGTAGAAGTGCAGCGGCGAGGCCAACTGGCGCAGCTGCTCGCGCGCCTGGGCCCGCTCGGCATCGCCGGGTGCGCCGGCCGGGGCGGTGTTGAGCTGGGCATGGGCGCGCCAGTATTGCCAGGCGTTGTCTCGCGCCTCCTGCGGGCCCAGACGGGCAATGGCCTGCAGCAGCTCGGCATCACGGCCCGTGCCGTAGACGCGCAGTGCGGCGCGCGCGGCCCAGGCCAGCGTGTCCTCGCTCCATTCGATGGCGTCCTTGCCCTGCAGCCTGAGCGCGCGCTGGAAATAGCCCTGCGCCTCGGCCTGCTGCTTGAAGGCCGACTGGCGGCCGATCTGGGCCCAGACCCAGGCGGCCAGCTCGTCGGGCAGGTTCTTCTCCCAGCGGCTCGTCATCAGTTCGGCCGCCTGGGCCGGGTCGGTGGAGGCCACGCGTATCAGCGCGAGCGTCGTCAACTCCTGCTGGCTGCGTTGCGGCAGGGCGGGGCGGCGGTTGAGGAACTTGCCGGCACGGTCCTGCAGCTCCTCCAGCGATTTCAGGGTCGGCTTGCCGAGCAGGGCGCCGGCCTGCCTGATCGCGCGCGGCTTGTTGGCCTCGACCGCATAGCGCAGCTTGAGCCAGACATCGTCCTGGCGCAGCTTCTTCGCCTCATACAGCGTGGTGGCCAGCAGTGTGCAGCCGTCGTCGCCGTCGCGCTGCGCGAGCCAGGTGGCGCGGGTCTGGGCCTTGACGTCGCGGCCGGCCTGGTGCTCGGTCAGCAGGGCATAGCAGCTGACCTCGCGGTCGTCATTCATCTTGAAGCGCGGGTAGTCCTGGACGAAGTTTTTCCAGTCGCGCCGCCTGCCCAGTTCCAGCAGCCAGTCGTTGCGCAGCCGGTCTTCCACATAGCTGCCGCGCCAGCGCGTGTAGAAGGCCTCGACCTCGCCCGGGCTGACCTCGGCGAGGCGCAGGCCGATGTCCCAGTAGGCGATCCAGGGAGCCAGCAGGTATTGCTCGCTCTGCGCCTGGGCGCTGAGGGCGGCCAGCTGCCTGCGGTCGCGCTTGTCCAGGGCCTGCTTGGCCTGGTTCATGGGTTCGGGGCTGGGGGCGGCGAAGGCGGGGGCGGTCAGCAGCAGCGCTGCTCCATATACTGCCCAGGCCAAGGCCCGCTTGCGGCTCGTCTTGATCATCTACAACTGCTTCTTCATCTTCGATATGAACGCCACAGTGCCACAGCCCCAGCCCCCTGTGCCGCATTCACGGAGCGAATTGCGGCAAGAGTTGCTGGCGCGCCGCAAAGCCTGGGCCGCCACGCCGGCCACCCATGCGGCCGCGCTGACCCTCGGCCGCTCGCTGCACCAGGTGCTGGAGCAGCTGGAGCCGCAGTGCCTGGGCCTGTACTGGCCACTGGACGGGGAATTTAACGCAGTGGACGCGCTGCTGCCCCACACCGAGGCATTGGCCTGCCCGCTGGCGCTGCCCTTCGCCTACAAGAACCCGCGCCGCATGGACTACCGCCGCTGGGACGGCCAGCCGCCTGCCGTGCAGGACGAATGCGGCATCGGCAGCAGCGCCGGCGCGGCCGTGCAGCCCGATGTGGTGCTGGTGCCCTGCGTGGGCTTCACGGCCGAGGGCTACCGTCTCGGCTACGGCGGCGGCTATTACGACCGCTGGCTGGCCGCCCATCCTGGCGTGATCAGCGTGGGCCTGGCCTGGAACCTCGGCCGCACGCAGTTCGCCATCGAGCCGCATGACCAGGCCCTCACCCTGGTGCTGACCGAGACCGAGCTGATCAGCCCCTGAGGGCTTTCTTCGGCGCTGCCTTGGGCTTCTTGGGCGTCTTGCTCGTCTTGGCCTGGGCGGCGCGCAAGGCGGCATCCAGCGCCAGGCGAGCCCAGGGCTGCAGGAGGGCGGGCGACTCCAGCGCCTCTTCGGGTGGCCTGAAGTAGCTGGTCGACACCAGCTCGCCGTCCTTCTGCGGGAAGCAGAAGGGCGTGCAGCCCTCGGCCTCGAAGCGGCTGCGGGTTTGCTCGTCGGTCTTCAGAAAGAGTTGGTCGCCGGCCACGATGGCGATGAAGAAATCATCCACATAGAGCCCGTGGCCGCCGAACATGCGGCGCGAGCGCACGCTGCCTAGCAGCTGCAGCAACTCGGTGCAATGGGCGACGAATTCGTTGCGCGCGTTCATGCATCTATCGTAGTCGGCCACAATCGCCCGAACTCGTTGTCCGGAGTCACAAGCCGTGGATTTGAACGATCGCCATGCCCTGCGCCAGAAGCTGATCCAGGACCGGCTCGACCTGCCCGGCCGGCTGGAGCTGGCCGAGCAACTGCAAAGCGTGCTGCGGGTCTGGCTGGTGCGGCGGCCGGAGCAGACCATTGGCGCCTACTGGCCGATCAAGGGCGAGTTCGATCCGCTGCCGGCGCTGTACCGCTGGAGCGAGGCGCATCCCGACCGCCGCATTGGCCTCCCGGTCGTGGACCGCGAGCATGGCACCTTGCGCTTTCACGTCTGGTACCCGGGCTGCCCGATGGAAGACGATGCCTACGACATCCCCAAGCCCAAGGACACCGAAGTCTTCGAGCCGCAGCTGGTGATCGTGCCCTGCCTGGGCTACGGGCCCTGCGGCCTGCGCCTCGGCTATGGCGGCGGCTTCATGGACCGCACGCTGGCCGCGCTGCAGCCGCGCCCGGCCACGGCCGGCATCGGCTATGCGCATGGCTTCCAGCCGCTGCTGAAGGCCGAGCCGCACGATGTGCCGCTCGATGCCATGCTGACCGAGGAGGGCGTGGTCTGGGACGTGAACGGCTGAACCGGTGGCGGGTTGTGCGGCCTGCGACACAATGCCGGCATGACTACGCTCTACGCCCAACACATTGCCCAGCTGCAGCAGCGCGCCACGAATGCGCTGGCCCGCAGCGGCTTTGACGCGCTGGCCATCGCCTCCGGCATCGAGAAGTTCGCCTTCCTGGACGACCGGCCCTACCTGTTCCAGCCCAATCCGCATTTCAAGCACTGGCTGCCGCTCAACGCGCATCCGAACAGCTGGCTGCTGATACGCCCAGGGCGCAAGCCCTTGCTCGTGTACTACCAGCCGGACGACTACTGGCATGTGCCGCCCGAGGCACCGAGCGGCTACTGGGTCGAGCACTTCGACATCGTCGTCATCAGCGACCCGGCCGACGCGGCCACGCATTTGCAGGGCCATGGTCGCCTGGCCATCGTCGGCGAGGCCGATGCGGCGCTGGCGGGCGTGGTGCCCAACAACCCCGAGCAACTGCTCCACCTGCTGCACTACCCGCGTGCCATCAAGAGCGAATACGAGCTGGAGCAGATGCGCGCCGCCTCGCGCCGCGCGGTGCAAGGCCATCTGGCCGCCCGCGATGCCTTCATGGCCGGCGCCTCCGAGCTGGACATTCATCGCGCCTACCTGGCCGCCACCGGCCACACGGACCGCGACCTGCCCTATACCAACATCGTGGGCCTGAACGAGCACTGCGCGGTGCTGCACTACCAGTACCAGGATGCGCAGGCGCCCGCCCAGCCGCGCAGCTTCCTGATCGATGCGGGCGCCCAGGTCAATGGCTATGCCAGCGACATCACGCGCACCTGGAGCCGCGGCGGCCATGAGGAATTCGAGGCCTTGCTGGCGGCGATGGAATCGGCCCAGCTGGCCCTGGTGGACGAGGTGCGCGCCGGCACCGACTACCGCGACATCCACTTGAGCACGCACCGCCGCCTGGCTGCGATCCTGTCGGAGCAAGGCTTCGTGAAGATGAGCGCCGAGGCTATCGTGGCCGAGGGTGTGTCCAGCATCTTCATGCCGCATGGCATCGGCCACTTGCTCGGCCTGCAGGTGCATGACATCGGCGGCTTCATGGCCGATGAAACGGGCGCCGTCTCGCCCAAGCCCGAGGGCCACCGCTACCTGCGCCTGACCCGCAAGCTCGAAGCCGGCATGGTGGTGACGATCGAGCCGGGCCTGTATTTCATCCCGACGCTCTTGAAGCAGTTGCGTGCCTCCAAGAACGCGGCGGCGGTGGACTGGGCCAAGGTCGAGCGCCTGCTGCCCTATGGCGGCGTGCGCATCGAGGACGACGTGGCCTGCCGTGCCGAGGGTGCGCCGGAAAACATGACCCGCGATGCTTTCGGAGCAGCGGCCTGAACTGCATTTGAGGAGGGCGGGGCTGCAGTTCGTCGGCACCCGATGGCCAGGATCGGCTAACCCGGTAGAGTCGCGGCCTTTCCAAGCCCTCCACCTGCCCATGAAGCTTCTGCCTCTGCGTGCTGTACCGCTGCTGTCCCTCGCCCTGATCTCGCTCGCCTGCCGGGCCCAGACGCAGGTCGAGCCGCCTCCCGAGCCACTGGCCTTGCCGGCATCGGCGGCATCGGCGGCATCGCAGCCAGCGTCCATGCCGGACGCCGAGCTGGCCAAGGTGGAGGTGCAGGGCGAGTCCACCGCCCGGCGCGAGCGCAAGACGCTGGAACAGCTGTTCGATGCCGAGGCCCTCTTCAAGAAGCACCATGCCCTGGCGCCGCAGGCCGAGCTGAAGTTCAAGGTCTATGCGCGCACCCAGGCCGAGCATCAGCAGAAGATGAACCTGGCCCTGATGACCAAGCAGGGTCGGGTGCCGGTGCCGCTGGATGGCGATCAGAATTTCGTCATCGATCCGGCCTGGCGGCAGATGGACCCCGACACCGAACTGCGCAGCAAGCTGCTGGACGGCCGTGTCAGCTGGCGCGCCGACGTTCGCACGCCGGGCCTGCCCGCGAACGAACGCCGCCTCGGCGATCTGCGCCTGCAATGCCGGGTCGGCTTCGAGAGCGGCGTGGCTCGCAGCAGCCTGCCGCTGATCGTGTCCAAGCTGCTGACACCCATCGTCGATCCCTGCGACAGCCGATTCACCAGCGGAAGCAACTTTGCCGATCGCCCGGTGTTTGCCATCAGCCTGGCGCATGGCGAGCGCCGTGTCCATGTGTCTCAGCTGATGCTGCACCAGCTCGCAGGCGGCAGCGATGGCAAGAATTTCGATTGGGGCTTTCTGCTGCGCGAGCAGATGTTCCGACTGCCCTTTGGCGACAAGCGCTGGCCGGACGACACAAGGGTGGTGATGGAGTTCGCGGACGAGCCGGCCAAACCCGCCGACGAGAGGCTGCTGAACCTGCCGCAGAAGCTGGCCGTCGCCGCCCGTGCCCTGCAGGCCGGCAAGACCACGGCGGATGAAGCGCGAGAGCTGCTGGGCAAGAAGGCGCATGAGTTCACCTTCGAGAGCGGCCGCCGAATCGCTCGCTACCTGGAAGAAGTGCCGGCCCAGCGCCTGCCCGATCCTGCGGCCGAGCCCGGCAGCGGGCAGACGATCAAGATCGACGCCAGCTCGCTCGAGCTGGTCCTGCTGTTCGATCCCGAGGGGCGGCTCATGAAGTACGCCCTGTACCAGATGCTGCCAGGAGGACGCTGGTGATGCGCGTCGTTGTACTGCTCTTGCTCTCGCAGCTTTCGCTGGGCTGCCTGGCGCAGACCGAGCCTCCCGCAGCGGCCTCCCAGCCGAAACCCGAGGCTCAACTGGCCAAGGTCGAAGTGCAAGGCGAGTCCACGGCACAGCGTGAGCTCAAGACGCTGGCCACGCTGTACGAGGCGCGCGATCTGTTCAAGAAGCATCACGCGCTGGCGCAGCAGGCCGAGCTGAAGTTCAAGGTCTACGCCCGCACGCTGGCCGAGCATCAGCAGAGAATCAACCTGGCCCTGGTCACGCGCCAGGGCCGCGTGCCGGTGCCGCTCGATGCCGAGGACAACTTCACCATCGACCCGGCCTGGAACCGCTACCCCGATGCCACCGAGCTGAAGAGCAAACTGCTGGACGGCCGCGTCACCTGGCGCGCCGACATCCGCACGCCGGGCCTGCCGGCCAATGAGCGGCGCCTCGGCGACCTGCGGCTGCAATGCAAGGTCGGCTTTGCCAGCGGCGTGGCGCGGGGCGACAAGATCGGTTTCCTGGGCCGCATGGTGCGGGCCCTGACGTCCGAGCCCGACAGCTGCGACAACAGCTACTCGAGCGGCAGCAGCTTTGCCGACCGCGCCCTCTTTGCCGTCACCCTGGTCGATGGCGAGCGCCGGATGGCCCTGAGCAATGCCATGCTGCAGGGCCTGACCGAGGGCTCGGGCGCGCAGTACGACTGGGGCTTTTTGCTGCGCGAGCGCATGTTCCGCCTGCCCATGGGCGACAAGCGCTGGTCGGACGAGACCCGGGTGGTGCTGGAGTTTGCCGACGATCCCCAGCAACCGGTGGACGCGGCCTTGCTCGCCTCGGATCATCCGCTGGCGCAGGCTGCGCGAGAGCTCCAAGCCGGTGCGACGCGGCCTGAGCAACTGCGCGAGCGTCTGGGCAAGGCCGACGAGAAGAAGTTCGACAGCGGGCGTCGCCTGCTGCGGCATCTGAGGGTGAAAACCCTGCTGCCGCCCGATCTGCCGCCCGAGGTGCTGGCGCAACTCCCGTCGCAGGACCTCAGCAAGCTTTCGCCTGCGCAACTGATGGCGCTGTTGGCCAAGCTGCCAGCCTACAAGGCCGCTGCGGCATCCGCGGCCGCCAAGGCGGCCTCGGATACAGCGGCTGGGGCGGCCGGCGCGACCCTGGGCCAGCCCGGGCTCGAGGTGGTTGAGCTGGTCACGCTCTACGACGAGCAGGACCGGCTGATCAAGTACGCGCTGCGCCGGCTCTCGCCGACCCAGCGCTACCGCTAGGCGGCCAGCTTAGAAGCGCCAGCCCAGGCCCACGCCGACCAGCAGCGGGTCGACCTTGAAGGTGCCGACCTTGTTGCCCTTGGAGCTGACGTCGGTCTCGATCTGCACCTTCTTGAGGTCGATGTTCAGGTAGGTGCCCTTGCTGATCTCGATGTCGGCGCCGACCTGGGCGGCGAGGCCCCAGCTGCTGCGCTTCACATTGGGGCCGAGGGCCGTGACGATGGCTGGAGCGAACTTGACCGAGGAGAAGTTCGTGTAGTTCACGCCCAGGCCCACATAGGGGCGGAACGTGGCATCAGGCGCGAAGTGGTACTGCAGCGACAGCGTCGGCGGCAGGTGCTTCAGCGAACCGATCTCGACGCCGTTCGAGTAGATCGTGTGCTTCTGCGGCACGGTCAGGATCAACTCAGCCGCCACGTTGGGCGTCAGGAAGTAGCTGAAGTCGACCTCGGGCAAGGTCTTGTTGTTGACCGACAGGCCGAGGCCGGTGTTGTCGCCGTTGGCCGAGTCGAGGTGGACGGCGCGGACGCGGACCATCAGCGGGCCCTCGGCGGCAGTGGCCACCGTGCTGCAGGCGGCGAGGATGACGAGGCTGGCAATCTTCTTGGCGATCATTCAATGACTCCTTTTGCTGAGCGGGAACATTCCCGATGGAAGTCATTGAATCGCTACGTGCCGGGTTAACCCTTGAGGTGACACAAGGGCGTCCGGGACTTGATCGCCGTCAGCGACGGCTCTTGTTTCAGATCAAGACTTGGCGTCCAGGCCGAGGCGTTTGCACAACTCCAGCGTCAGGCCGGATTGGTTGAGCGTATAGAAGTGGATGCCCGGCACGCCGCCGGCGATCAGGCGCTCGCAGACGCGCGTCATCACATCGAGGCCGAAGGCCCGGATCGAGGCGCTGTCGTCCATGAAGCCTTCCATCTTCAAGGCCACCCAGCGCGGAATGTCGATGCCGTCGCGCTGCGCGAACTGGGCGATGCGCGCATAGTTGTGAAAGGGCATGATGCCCGGGACGATGGGCTGCGTAACGCCCAGCTTGCGCACCTCGTCCACGAAGTTGAAGTAGGCGTCCGGGTTGAAGAAGAACTGGGTGATGGCGGCACTGGCGCCGGCGCGCATCTTGTCGGCGAAGTGCTGCAGGTCCTTGGCGGCATAGCGCTGCTGCGGGTGGTACTCGGGATAGGCCGCCACCTCGATCTTCCAGTCGGCACCTTGCGTCTCGCGGATGAAGCGCACCAGCTCGGCCGCGTAGCGGAACTCGCCGGCCGTGGCCGTGCCGCTGGGCAGGTCGCCGCGCAGCGCCACGACGCGGCGGATGTTCTGCGCGCGGTAGGTGGCCAGGATCTCGGCGATGTTCTCGCGCGTGGAGCCCACGCAAGAGAGGTGCGGCGCGGCTTCGAAGCCGGTGGCCGCAATGTCCATCACGGTGGCCAGGGTCTTGTCGCGCGTGGAGCCGCCGGCGCCATAGGTGACGCTGAAGTACTGCGGGTTCAGGACGCTCAGCTCCTGCACCACGGTCTTCAGCTTCTCGGCGCCCACCGGCGTGTTGGGCGGAAAGAACTCGAAACTCACGGGCGTCGTCATCGTCGTCATTCCTTCTTGTCTGCATGCCCTGCGGTTGCCCACAGGAAGAATTCCCTGTTGCCATCGCCACCGGTGATGGCGCTGTCGAACCAGCCGCGCACCTGCCAGCCCAGCGCGGCGGCCGCCTCGCGGGCTTGAGCTTCCAGCTGCACATACTGGGCCGCGTCCTTGACCAGCCCGCCCTTGTTGAGCGCCTTCTTTCCGAGCTCGAACTGCGGCTTGATCAGCAGCAAGACCTGGCCCTGGGGTGCCAGCCAATGCTGCAGGTGTGGCAGCACGCCCAGCATCGAGATGAAGCTCAAGTCGCCGACGATCAGCTCGAAGCCGCCCTTCGGCGCATGTTCAGCGAAGCTGGAACCGATCAGCTCGCGCACATGCAGGTTCTCCAGCGCGACGACGCGTTCGTCGGCCAGCAGCGATTCATGCACCTGGCTGTGGCCGACATCGATGCCGACCACGCGCGCCGCGCCATGCTTCAAGAGGCAATCCGTGAAGCCGCCAGTACTCTGCCCGACGTCCATCACGGTGAGCCCCTGCACCGACAGCGGCGCTGCCGCGAGCGCACCTTCCAGCTTCAAGCCGCCGCGCGAGACATAGCGCAGCTCCGCGTCGTCGTTGACGCGCAGCTCCGCGCCCTCGGGCACTTCAGCCCCGGCTTTCTTGATCGCCACCCAGCTGGCGCCGGAGCGCCATTCGACCGCACCCGCCGCGATCAGCCGCTGGGCGGCGGACCGGGTGGGCGCGAGGCCGAGGCCGAGCAGCGCCTGGTCAGCGCGCATGGAGGCCTGCCCGTCAGTAGCGGTAGGTGTCGGGCTTGTACGGGCCGACCTTGGGCACGCCGATGTAGGCCGCCTGCTCGTCCGTCAGCTCGCTCAGCTGGGCGTTCAGCGTCTTCAGCTGCAGGCGCGCCACGTGCTCGTCCAGGTGCTTGGGCAGCACGTAAACCTTGCCCACGGCATAGGCGTCCTTGTGCGCAAACAGCTCGATCTGGGCGATGGTCTGGTTGGCGAACGAGGACGACATCACATAGCTCGGGTGGCCCGTGCCGCAGCCCAGGTTCACCAGGCGGCCCTTGGCCAAGAGGATGATGCGCTTGCCGTCCGGGAAGATCACGTGGTCGACCTGCGGCTTGATCTCTTCCCATTCGTACTTCTCGATCGAGGCGATGTCGATCTCGTTGTCGAAGTGGCCGATGTTGCAGACGATGGCGTTGTGCTTCATCGCGGCCATGTGCTCATGGCGGATCACGCCCTTATTGCCGGTCGTGGTCACGAAGATGTCGGCCTTGTCGGCGGCGTATTCCATCGTGACGACGCGGTAGCCTTCCATGGCGGCCTGCAGCGCGCAGATCGGGTCGATCTCGGTCACCCACACCTGGGCCGACAGCGCGCGCATGGCCTGGGCCGAGCCCTTGCCCACGTCGCCATAGCCGGCGATCACAGCGATCTTGCCGGCGATCATCACGTCGGTGGCGCGCTTGATGCCGTCCACCAGTGATTCGCGGCAGCCGTAGAGGTTGTCGAACTTGCTCTTGGTGACCGAGTCGTTGACGTTGATGGCGCGGAACAGCAGCGTGCCCTTGTCCGACATTTCCTTCAGGCGGTGCACGCCCGTGGTCGTTTCTTCGGTCACGCCGATGATCTCGGCGCTCTTGCGGGTGTACCAGGTGCCGTCTTCGGCGATCTTCTTCTTGATCGCAGCGAACAGCACGCGCTCTTCTTCGCTGCCCGGGTTGGCCAGCACCGACAAGTCCTTCTCGGCGCGCTGACCGAGGTGCATCAGCAGCGTGGCGTCGCCGCCGTCGTCCAGGATCATGTTGGGGCCTTCGCCGGCAGTTCCCTTGGGGCCGAAGTCGAAGATGCGGTGCGTGTAGTCCCAGTAGTCTTCCAGCGTCTCGCCCTTGTAGGCGAACACCGGCGTGCCTTCGGCAACGAGTGCGGCGGCAGCGTGGTCTTGGGTGGAGAAGATGTTGCAGGAGGCCCAGCGCACCTGGGCGCCCAGGGCTTGCAGGGTTTCGACCAGCACGGCGGTCTGGATCGTCATGTGCAGCGAGCCGGTGATGCGGGCGCCCTTGAGCGGCTGCGCGGCGGCGTATTCGGAGCGGATGGCCATCAGGGCGGGCATCTCGCTCTCGGCGATCTTCAGTTCCTTGCGGCCCCAGGCGGCAAGGCTCAGGTCCTTGATCAGGTATTGGTCGGCGGACAGCGTCGTGGTCGTCATTGCAAAGCTCCTTCGGTCATGAAGCCGCAATGCCTGATGGGGGACTGGTCTTGAGACGAACGGTCACCCACGCGAGACATGGCGGGTGAGCGCGGTTGCAAATGAAGCTGCTGGGCAACTTCGTCATCCGAGCCTGGCCTTGTGTGCCCCGGGTCGGGGTGAAAGGTTGCAACGCTCCTCGGAAGGCCGCCATTCTAGCGCCAGCCGTGGCGGCGCCTAGGGTTAAACCAGGAGGCCAGGGTCAAAAAAGCGCCGGGGGTGCGTGTGAGAATTCGCGCCCTCGGAGCACGCGCGGGCCTGTTGGGAGGGCACCGGGCGGCCCATTTCCATGAAACAGGAGGGCCCGCCTGGCGGGTTGAGGGCAATGAAGTACATCAAGCATGAAATCCTGCGGCGCCCTCTGGCCCGCTGCACGGCGCTCGCCGCCAGTCTGGTCTTGCTCGGCTGCGGTGGCGGCGGAGGTGGGGCCGGTTCGAGCAGCACCACGACCACGCCCACCACGCCCACCACGCCGGTCAACCTTGTTTGCTCGGCGGGCACGCCCTCGGCTCAGGTGCTGATCGACGGCCCCCTGGTCGGCAAGCAGGCGGCGGCCGCCATTGCCGGCTGCAGCGGCCCGATCAGCAAGCTGCAATGGACGCAGACCAGCGGCCCGACGGTCAGCCTGCTGAGCGCGCAGACCCAGGTCATCCATTTCGAGCCGACGGTGGCCGGCGACTATGGCTTCCGTGTCAGCTACACGGACGTGGCCGGCGCCGCCCAGACCCGCGACGTGACGCTCAACATCACGGCCCCCACCACGCCGGCCAAGGCCATCGTGCGCAACCACCAGGCCGTGCGCATGGGCGGCAAGGTGTCGATCCGCGCCTGGTCGACCTCGGGCGAAGCGGTGCAGAACGTCAGCTGGGCCCAGCTGGAAGGCCCGACCGTCGATCTGCAGACGGTGGACAGCCTGGCCCGCCAGTTCGTGGCACCCACGGTCACGCAGGACACGCTGCTGCGCTTCCGCGCGACGGTGCAGATGGCCAGCGGCACGGACAGCCAGGAGGTCATCGTCCTCGTTGAGAAGCAGGACCAGGCGCCGGCGAACAACAACACCTACATCTGGTCGGGCGACCATGTTTCGCGCGTCCATGCCTACCGGCCGGCGGGCAGCTACGCCTCGGTGCTGGTCGGCTGCGTCTACGAGCCCCTGCTGACGGCGGGCAATGCCTGCACCGTGGGCCGGCTGCCGCTGCTCGGGCAGGAAAGCGGCGGCACGCTGCCCACGATCGAGCAGGTGATGAACCGCGTGGTCGTCTCGCACGACTGGCAGGGCGCCAACTTCGAGCGCTTTCTGCAGCAGCAGGACACGCGTGGCGACTTCCGCCGCATGCTGATGAGCACCACGGCCGTGGTGATCGGCTCCCATGTGCGGCCCTCGTTCTACCAGCCGGCCACCGGCGCCATCTACCTGGATGCCGACAACGTCTGGATGACGCCTGCCGAGCGCGACACCATCGACGAGGCGCCCGACTACCGCGCCGCCTACACCGTGGGCCTGCAGTTCCAGGACATCTGGCGCTATGCCAAGGGGAGCGACTACTACAGCGCCTTCTTCGACCCGGCGCTGCGCGTCACGCGCACGATGGCCGACGTGGAGGCCGACCTCGCGCCGCTGCTGTACCACGAGCTTTCGCATGCGAACGACTTCATCGCGCCCGAGACTTACGCCAGCCTCAACCAGCAGCCCGGCATCAACCTGAACACCTTCGTCGGCAACCGCTACAACCAGGGCGTGCTGGTGTCCGACCTGATGAAACAGGCCTACCCGTTGACGAGCAGCGAGCTGCAGTCGCTCGGCCAGGTCAAGTTCCAGGGCGCCACCGCCACCACGGCGCAGAAGGCCTATACAGCCACGCAGGTCGGCGCGCTGTTTGCCGCCGATCTGGCCTCCGACATGTATGCCTACAGCAGCCGTTTCGAAGACCTGGCCATGACGGTGGAAGAGTCCCTGATGAGCCTGCGCCTGGGCATCGCCCGCGACACGGCCTTCGTGCCGCGCACCGACACGGCCATCGTCACCAGCGATGTGCGCTGGGGCCAGCGCGGCCGCATCGGCGACCCGCGCCTGCGTGCCCGCCTGAAGCTGGCGGCCGCCAAGGTCGTGCCCTGGATGGCAGCCGCCGACTTCGACAAGCTGCCGGCGCCGCTGCAGATGCGTGTGGGCGACAGCTGGCGCGGCAACCTGGTGCTGCCGGCGCCGCTGACGGCCTCGTCCGTGGTCAAGCTCAAGGCTCAGCAGGCCGACCTGCGCGCCGAGTACGAAGAAGCCGGTCGCCTGGCCCAGTGGGCGCGCCGTGCCCAGGAGCGCGACGAGGCCCACCAGCGCGTCGAGCGCCGGCTCGGCCAGCGCTGAAGCGGCCTCAGTCGAGGCCGAGGAAGCGTTCGATCGCTGCCAGCTCGTCCTGCAGGGCCGCCTTGAAGGCGGCGCCTGCCGGGCGCTTCTCGACGAAGCCGAGCTCGTGCTTCAGCCGTCCTTTCTCGACGCGAAGATTGGCCCAGCCGATGATCTCCTCTCCCCACAGGAGCGGCAGGGCGTAGTGGCCCATGGTCCGCTTGTGCGCCGGCGTGTAGGCCTCGAAGCGGTACTCCCAGCCCCACAGCCGCTCGAAGCGGCGGCGGTCCCAGACCACCGGGTCGAAGGGGGCCAGCAGGGTCACGCCCTCGGGTGCGCGATGGCGGGCCGAGCGCGGTTTCTCGTCGAGCGGCCAGTACCAGGTCTCGCCATCGATCTGGGCATGGGCATAGCGGTCCTTGGCCGCCTTGCAAACGGCGCGTGTCTCGGCTTGCAGATGCGGTGCGCCGTAGCGCAGCAGCGTGGTCAGGTAGCCCAGGCTGGCCGAGGGCAGCGGCGCATACAGGGCCACGATCTTGTCCATCAGCGCTTGGGCCCGCGCACGGCGGGCTTCCGGGCTGTCGTCGGCCGGCGGATGGCTGATGGCCTCGTAGACGCGCGTGCCACTGTCGCGCCGCTTGACGCGCAAATGGCCTCGGTAGTGCAGGCCATCCAGCAGCTGCGTGCTGACGTTCAGCTCGCCGCCCCAGTAGCCGGGCATGCGGCCATGGTGGGCAAATGCTTCGAGCAGTTCCTTGGGATGGGTGGGGCCGTTCTGACGCACGAAGTCCAGCAGTTGCTCGGCATGGCGCTTGCGTTCGGCGTCCCAGGGCTTGCGCTCGGTGCGCGGGTGCATCAGCGAGAGCCAGTCACGCGGCACGAAGCCGTAGTTGACGAAGCAGTCTTCCTCGATGGCAAGTCGCGTGTAGCGCTGCTCCAGGTCGCCGGCCTTGTAGTCATTGACCCGCAGCCTGAGGATCAGGTCTTGCGCACGGGCCGGCGCCCGCATCGGATCGGCCTGCACGAAGCCCAGCTTCTTGATCGCAGCCGGCAGCGTGGTTGGCTTGAACAGCGTGCGCGCGATCGCGTAGCGGCGCAGCTCATCGAGGGTCGGCGCCTTCATGCCGGCAGTCCCTTCAGTTGGCGGTCATGCCAGCGCGCAAGCAGCAGCTGGGCCAGCATGGCGCCGAGCCAGGCGAAGGCCATGTCCTTCTGCGTGTCCCAGGGGTCGCCCTGGGTGCCCAGGAACTCATCGGCGCCCTGGCCCATGGCCACGGCTGCGCCCCATTCGATCAGCTCGTAGATAGCGCTGATGGCCAGGCAGACGGCGGTGACCAGGGTGAAGGTCCAGCCGCCCGCCTTCAAGGCCGTCTTGCGCAGCAGCAGCTCGCGCGCCGCCATGGCCGGGATGAAGCCCTGGGCCAGGTGGCCGATGCCGTCGTAGGGGTTGCGGGCCAGGCCCAAAAAGTCCTGCATCCAGAAGCCCAGCGGCACGCGGGCATAGCTGTAGTGGCCGCCGAGCATCAGTACGCCGGCATGGATGAAGACCAGGGCGAGCAGCAGCGGCGTGAGCGGGAAGCGCTGGTGCGTGGCCAGCAGCAGCGGCCAGACGATGAGCACCGGCGCGACCTCCATCCACCAGGTGGCGCGGTCGTAGGCACCGAAGTAGCTGAGCACCAGCAGGGCGAGGCTGGCGGCGGCGGTGATCTGCAGGGGGCGGATGCTGGGCATGCGCCGGATTGTGCAGAGGAAATAAGAAAGGGCCACCGAGGTGGCCCTTAGATGCGGCGATCGCAGCGGCCTTGTGGTCGGCGCTCACATCGCAAGCGATATGAGCGCCGCCCCAAAGCCCAGGATTTGCTTACGCAAATGCCGGTCTTTACAGCCCGGCCGCTGCACGCAGCGCCTGGGCTTTGTCGGTTCTCTCCCAAGTAAATTCCGGCTCTTCCCGACCGAAGTGGCCATACGCCGCCGTCTTCGAGTAGATCGGGCGCAGCAGGTCCAGCATCTGGATGATGCCCTTGGGGCGCAGGTCGAAATGCTCGTTGACGAGCTTGGCGATCTGGTCGTCGGGGATCACGCCCGTGCCTTCGGTGTAGACGGTCACGTTCATCGGGCGGGCCACGCCGATGGCGTAGGCCACCTGGATCTGGCACTGGCGGGCCAGGCCGGCGGCCACGATGTTCTTGGCCACGTAGCGGGCGGCGTAGGCCGCCGAGCGGTCGACCTTGGACGGGTCCTTGCCCGAGAAGGCGCCACCGCCGTGCGGGCAGGCGCCGCCGTAGGTGTCGACGATGATCTTGCGGCCGGTGAGGCCGCAGTCACCCTGCGGGCCGCCGATGACGAAGCGGCCGGTCGGGTTGATCAGGTACTTGGTGTCGGCCGTGATCCATTCCTTGGGCAGCACCGGCTTGATCAGCTCTTCGCGGATGGCCTCGTAGAAGGCGTCGGTCATCTTGTCGCCGAGGCTCATCTCGGGCGAGTGCTGGGTGGACAGCACGACCGTGTCGATCGAGTGCGGCTTGCCGTCCACATAGCGCATCGTCACCTGGCTCTTGGCGTCCGGGCGCAGGAAGGGCATGCGGCCGTCCTTGCGCAGCTGGGCCTGGCGTTCCACGAGTCGGTGGGCGTAGTAGATCGGCGCGGGCATCAGCTCGGGCGTCTCGTCGCAGGCATAGCCGAACATGAGGCCTTGGTCACCAGCGCCGATGTTCAGGTGGTCGTCGGAGGCATGGTCCACGCCCTGGGCGATGTCGTTCGATTGCTTGTCGTAGGCCACGAGAACCGCGCAGCCCTTGTAGTCGATGCCGTACTCGGTGTTGTCGTAGCCGATGCGCTTGATCGTGTCGCGCGCCACCTGGATGTAGTCCACATGGGCGTTGGTGGTGATTTCACCAGCCAACACCACGAGGCCGGTGTTGCACAGGGTTTCGGCGGCTACGCGCGAACGGGGGTCTTGCGCAAAGATCGCGTCGAGAATCGCGTCGGAGATCTGGTCAGCCACCTTGTCGGGGTGACCTTCCGAGACCGATTCAGAAGTAAAGAGAAAATCGTTCGCCACTTTTACACTCCAGTAGATGGTCCATCGGCGTTGCCGTGCTGGTGGAGCGGTGCGGCGAACGCTTTAGCGGCATTTGTTGAGCTGCTGAACGCAGCCCGGCGGGATTTTGACCTCCCGCATCGCCCCGCAAGTTGTCCTTTTAACTCGGCGATGCCCGAATTATAGAAACATGTTCCTGTTGATGCGTTTGCTGTCCCGCCTGCCGCTGCGGCTTTTGCACGCGCTGGGTGCGCTGGCGGGCTGGCTGACCTGGCTCCTGTCGCCCACCTATCGCCGCCGCTTCGCCGCCAATGTGGAGCAGGCCGGCCTCACGCCGGCTGCAGGAAGGCCGGCCATCGCCTCGGCTGGCCGCATGATCGCCGAGACCGCCTGGCTGTGGCTGCGCCCACCCGCGCAGCCGCTGGGCGACCAACTGCAATGGGATGGTGCGGAGCTGATCGATGAGGCGCTGAAGGCCGGCAAGGGCCTCTTGATACTCACGCCGCACATGGGCTGCTTCGAGGTCACGGCCCAGGCGATCGCCGAGCGCTGGGGCGAGACGCACCCGATCACCGTGCTCTACCGCCCGGCGCGCAAGCCCTGGATGCGCGAGGTGGTCGATGCCTCGCGCGGCCGCCCCGGCCTCTTCACGGCGCCGGCCAACCTGGCGGGGGTGCGCCAGATGATTCGCGCGTTGCGTCAGGGCCATGTGGTGGGCCTGCTGCCCGACCAGGTGCCGCCCGAGGGCCTCGGGGTCTGGGTGCCGTTCTTCGGACGCGAGGCCTACACCATGACCCTGGCCGGCCGCCTGGTGCAGCAGACCGGCGCGGCCCTGCTGCTGATCTGGGGCGAGCGCCTCGCTGATGGGCGAGGCTTTGTGGCGCGGGTGCGACCCGCACCGGCTATCGCTGCGGATTCCACGCCAGAATCCGCAGCCCTCACGATCAACCAAGCGATGGAATCCCTGATCCTGCAAGCGCCCGGCCAGTACCTCTGGGGCTATCACCGCTACAAGCAGCCGCGCGGGCTGGACATTGCCGTGGCCGCCAAGCCCGAGCCCAAGGCAGAGGGCGGCGCCTGATGGCGGGCCGTTTGCTTGCCCGGCTGCTGATAGGCCTGCTGTGGCTCCTGCACTGGCTGCCGCTGCCGCTGCTGGTGGCGCTGGGCCGGGGGCTCGGGGCGCTGCTGTGGTTGCTGGCCCGTTCGCGCCGTCGCATCGCGCTGAGGAATCTGGAGCTGTGCTTCCCTGAACTGAGCCCAACCGAGCGAGAGGCGCTGGCGCGCGAGCATTTCGCGCTGATGGGCCGCAGCTTCCTGGAGCGCGGCCTCTTGTGGTTCGCCCCGGAGCAGCGCCTGCTGCGGTTGATGAAGGTGGAGGGCGACATCGGCCTCGCGGACCGGAGCGAGCAGCCGGTGATGTGGCTGCTGCCGCATTTCGTCGGCCTCGAGTGGGCGGCGCCGGCCCTGATGCTCAAGCAAGGCACGCCGGCGGTGGACGTCTACCAGGCGCAAAGCAACGAGGTCTTCGACCAGCAGATGCTGGCCGGCCGCGCGCGCTTCGGCAAGAACGCCTTTGTCGACCGCCACGACGGCATCCGCCCGGTGCTGCGCTACATCAAGCAGGGCTATGGTTTCGTCAATGCGCCCGACATGGATTTCGGCGAGAAGGACTCGGCCTTCGTGCCCTTCTTCGGCGTGCCGGCCTGTACCTTGCTCGCCCCGGCCCGCATGGCAGACAGCCAGAAGATGATCGTGCAGCCGCTGGTTGTCACCATGCTGCCGGGCGGTCAGGGCTTCCGCGTCGAGGCCTGCGACCCGATCCCCGGCTACCCCAGCGGCGACGCCCTGGCAGACGCCCACCGGCTGCATGCCTGGCTGGAGCAGAAGATACGCGCCAACCCGGCGCAGTACCTGTGGGTGCACAAGCGTTTCAAGACCCGTCCGGCGGGCGAGCCCTCCCTCTATTGAGGCTGATAATCGCCTCATGAATTTGCGCTTCACCAAGATGCATGGCGCCGGCAATGACTTCGTGGTCATCGACGCGACCCAGACGCCGCTGGCACTCACGACCGAGCAGATGCGCAGGCTCGGCGACCGCCGCTTCGGCGTCGGCTGCGACCAGATCCTGGTGATCGAGCCGGGCCGCGAGGCGGGCGACGACTTCGCCTACCGCATCTTCAACGGCAGCACCGGCGAGGAGGTCGAGCACTGCGGCAATGGCTCGCGCTGCTTCGTCCGCTACGTGGTCGACCATGGCCTGACCACCAAGCGCAGCATCCGCGTGCGCACCGTCAACTCACTGCTGACCTTGCACCTGAAGGACGATGGCCGCGTCACCGTCGACATGGGGGCGCCGATCTTCGAGGCCGCCCGCGTGCCCTTCGATGCCACCGCGCTGCAGCCGCGCGAGGTGAACGGTTTCGAGCTCTGGCCGCTGGTCGACCTGGGTGTGGAGGTGGCGGTCGTCTCCATGGGCAATCCGCATGCGGTGCAGCGGGTCGAGGACGTGGCCACGGCCCCGGTGCTGAGCCAAGGGCCGCTGATCGAGCACCATCCCCGCTTCCCGCGCCGCGTCAACGCCGGCTTTCTGCAGGTGCTGGACCGCGGCCATGTGAAACTGCGCGTGTTCGAGCGCGGCGCCGGCGAGACGCTGGCCTGTGGCACCGGCGCCTGTGCTGCCGTGGTGGCCGGCATCCGCCTCGGCTGGCTCGATGAACGCGTGGACGTGCAGACCCACGGCGGCCTGCTGACGATTGAATGGGCCGGCGCCAGCGCCGGCCGACCACAGAATCTAAGCGCGCCGGTGCTGATGACCGGCCCGGCCGTGCAAGTGTTTGAAGGAGAGATCACGCTGTGAGCAGCAATCAACACCAAGGTACCGACGGCATCACCGAGCAGGACATTGCCAACTACCTGGCCAACAACCCGGCCTTCTTCGAACGCCATGCCGAACTGCTGGCCTCGGTGCAGCTCAGCCATCCGCACAGTGCGCGGGCGGTATCGCTGCAGGAGCGCCAAGCCGAGATGCTGCGCGAGAAGATCAAGGGCCTGGAGCAGAAGCTGATCGAGATGATCCGCAATGGCCAGGAGAACGTGGCCATTGCCGACCGCCTGCACCGCTGGACCCGTGCGCTGATGCTCACGGCCGACGCGGCCAGGCTGCCCGGCGTGCTGCTGGAAGAGCTGCGCCACCAGTTCCTGATTCCGCTGGCCGGCCTGCGCCTGTGGGGCGCGCGGCCGGAGTTTGCCGAGGCCGAGTTTGCGCAGGCCGTCAGCGCCGACGTGCGCAGCTTTGCCGAGAGCCTGTCCCAGCCCTATTGCGGCATCAACTCGGGCTTCGAGGCCGCGCGCTGGCTGGGCGAGGGCGCGGGGGCGCTGTCGCTGGCCTTGATTCCGCTGACGATCCAGGGCCGCAGCTTCGGCCTCCTCGTGCTGGGCTCGCCCGATGCCACGCGCTACACGGCCGAGATGGGCACGGAGTTCCTGGCCCGCATCGGCGAAATCGCCAGCGCCGGCCTCGCCCGCCTGCTGCAGGACGCCGATGCCGGCGACGAATCTGCCCCCACGGCCTGAGTTCCTGACGGCCTACCTGGCCTGGTGCCAGGTGCAGCGCCGGCTGGCGGGCCGCACGCTGACGATCTACAGCGAGGCCTTGCAGCGATTGGCGCAGCTGGCCGAGCGCGACCAGGTCGAGCTCTTGAGCCTCAGCACCCAGCAGGCGCGCCGCTGGGTGGCGGAGCTGCATCGCGGCGGCCTGGCACCGCGCAGCCTGGCCTTGATGCTGTCGGCCTGGCGCGGGCTTTACCGCTGGCTGGGCAGCGAGCAGCGCGTGGCCTTCAACCCCATCGAGGGCCTGCGCGCGCCCAAGGCCGGCAAGCCGCTGCCCAAGGCCCTGTCGGTGGACGACTCCGTGCAACTGGCCGAGTTCAAGTCCGAGGGCGGCGATCCGATCAACGAAGCGCGCGACCGACTGATCGTCGAGCTGCTCTACGGCTGCGGCCTGCGCGTGGCCGAGCTTGTGGGCCTGGACGTGCAGGGCAGCGCCGCTGCGGCCGGCTGGGTGGAGCTGGGCAATGCCGAGCTGCAGGTGCTGGGCAAGGGCAGCAAGCGTCGTTCGGTGCCCTTGGGGCGCGCTGCCCTGGAGGCGCTGGAGCAATGGCTGCCGCTGCGTCAGCGCATCGCCAAGGCGGATGAGCCGGCCCTGCTGGTCGGGCCGCGCGGCGCGCGCTTCCAGGCAGGCCAGGTGCGGCTGCGCCTGAAGGCCCGAGCACTGGCGGCCGGCATGCCTTCGCATGTCCATCCGCACATGCTGCGCCACTCGTTCGCCTCGCATCTCTTGCAGTCCAGCGGCGACCTGCGGGCGGTGCAGGAATTGCTCGGCCACGCCAACATCGCGACCACCCAGGTCTATACCAAGCTCGATTTCCAGCACCTGGCCAAGGTGTATGACGCGGCCCATCCGCGGGCAAAGAAGAAGTAGCCCCGCACCCTGGTATGGTGCGCGCCTATGTTCCGATACCGCCTCCTGCCGGGCCTGGCGCTGGGTCTTGTCGCCAGTGCCTGGGCCAATGATGACGCCATCCCTCCGACGCCCGGCGCCTTGCGCGCGCAGGCGGCGGCCTTCGAGGCCAACTGGACGCCACTGAAGCTGCCCACCGGCGACCGCATGGCCCTGCTCGGCGCCAGCTATCTGGTGGCCATGAACGAGGACTGGGGCGTGGGCCCCAGCGTGTACGGCGCGGCGCGCGGCAAGATGGGTGGTTTGTTTACCGTGGGCATGACGGCGCAGCGCCGCTGGCGTCTGGGCAGTCACTCCCATGTGGCGGCGGGCCTGTATGCGGGCGCCGGCGGCGGCGTGGGCTCGGACCAGGTGCGCTTCGGCGGCGGTCTGATGCTGCGCCCCGAGATCTCCTACCGGGTGGAGATCGGCAACTGGTATTTCGGCGCCGGTGTGGCGCACACGCGCTTCCCCAGCGGCAATGTGCGCGGCAGCTCGATCAGCTTTGTGCTGGGCTCCAGCGACGGCTTCTTCAGCTTCGCACCGACGGACGACGGGCGCAGCGCCTCCACCTACCGCCGCACCGGCCTGGGTATCGACGAGGTCCTGCCGACCGTGGGCCGCTACCGTCCCCGCCACAGCAGCATCGGGCGCGATGGCCAGCCCACCCGTGCGGCCGTTGGCAAGGCGGGGGCTTCGCTGCGGCAATACCTGGATGAGGGCAGTTGGTGGGGCCTGGAAGCGGCCGGCGCCAGCACCGGCGGTAATGACGGCTACATGGAAGTGCTGGCCGCGCTCGGCAAGGACTGGGCGGTGGGTGGTCCCAGCCTGCGCCTGGGCTGGCACGCGGGCCTGGGCCTCGGTGGCGGTGGCAACCTGGACACCGGCAATGGCTGGATCGTCAAGGGCGGCCCAACGCTTCGCTGGATCACGCCCTGGGGGCCGTCGCTGCACCTGGAGGCTGGCCTGATGGGCGCGCCCAGCGGCAACTTCAAGAGCACCTACACACGCCTGGCCATCGGCCTGCCGCTGGACAGCAAGGCGCGCTTCGACGATGGCTTGGCATCCAGCAGCGGCACGGTGCGTTCGCAGACCCTGTTCTTCAGCTACCAGCACCAGCCGGGCCTGCGCTTCCGCGACGGGCGCCGCGAGAGCATTGGCCAGCTGCAGCTGATCTTCACCCAGGACCTGGGCGCGCATGCCTACGCCACGGTGCGTGCCGGCAGCGCGGCCTGGGGCTCGGCGGGCGGCTATTCCATCGGCCTGATGGGCGCGGGCCTGCAGAGCAGTACGCTGCAGAACGGCCGCCTCAACTTCGGCGCCGGCCTGATGCTCGGGGCGGCGGGCGGTGGCGGCGTGGCAGTTTCGGGCGGCGCGGCCGCGCAGAGCGAGCTGTGGGCGCAGTGGCGCTTCGGCGAGCAGCAGCGCACCCGGTTGCGCGTGGGCGTGGGCCAGTGGCGCAGCCTGCGGGGCCAGACCCAGTCGACCAACACCGTCGACGTCTCGCTGGGCTATGCCTTCGGTTCGGTGAGCCGCTGAGTCGCTGTGCTGTGCGGGGGCTGAGACAATCGGCCCCATGAAAACGATCAAGCTTCGCGCCGGCAAGGAGCGCTCCTTGCAGCGCCGCCATCCCTGGGTCTTCGAGGGCTCCATCGCCAAGGGCGGCGGCGACAGCGGGGAGACCGTGCGGCTGGAGTCGACCGAAGGCGAGTTCCTCGGCTGGGCGGCGTTCAGCCCGCAATCGCTGATACGCGCGCGGGTCTGGAGCTTCGACGAAGCCGAGCGCATCGATGCCGCCTTCTTCCAGCGCCGCATCGCCGCGGCGATTGCCGTGCGGGCGCGCCTGCCCATCGCTTCGAACGCCATGCGCCTGATCCACGGCGAGGCCGATGGCCTGCCGGGTCTGGTGGTGGACCGCTACGACGATGTCTTGAGCGTGCAGTTCTCGTCGGCCGGGACCGAGCGCTGGAAGCCTGTCATTGCCGACGCCTTGCTGGCCGCCACCGGCCTCACCAGGATCTTCGAGCGCAGCGATGCCAATGTGCGTGCTCTCGAAGGGCTGCCCGAAGTTCGCGCCTGGTTGCGCGGCGATGGTCCCACCGAGCGCACGATCCAGGAGCACCAGTGGCAATTGACGCTGGACGTGGCCGAAGGCCACAAGACCGGCTACTACCTGGACCAGCGCGACAACCGCAAGAAGTTCGCCGACACCGTGCGCCAGTACGGCTGCCAGCGCGTCTTGAACTGCTTCAGCTACACCGGCGGCTTCTCGGTCGCGGCGCTGGCCGGCGGCGCGACCGATGTGACCAGCGTTGACTCCTCGGGCCCCTCGCTGGCACGCGCCACGGCCCATGTGGCGCTGAACGGCTTCGACCCGGCGCACCACAAGGCACTCGATGCCGACGTGAACGCCACGCTGCGCCAGGCCTTGCAGAACGGCGAGCGCTACGACGCCATCGTGCTGGACCCGCCCAAGTTCGCGCCCACCGCCGCCCATGCCGAGCGCGCCGCACGCGCCTACAAGGACATCAATCGCCTGGCCTTGAAGCTGCTGCAGCCCGGCGGCCTGCTGTTCACGTTCTCCTGCTCCGGCGGCATTCCGCCCGACCTGTTCCACAAGATCGTGGCCGGTGCCGGCCTCGATGCGCCGGCCGACGGCTTCATCCTCGACCGCGTGGGCGCCACGCCCGACCATCCGCAGACGATCTGCTTTCCTGAGGGTGAGTACCTGAAGGGACTCTTGATACTCAAACGCTAGGCCGCGGCAGGTTCAGCCTCGGCTCGAACTTGCTCCGCTGCACCGCGAAGAAGCTCTTCACATTGCGGACGTTCGCCTGCTGCGTGAACAGGCGCTGCACGAGCAGGTGATAGGCCGGCATGTCGGCCACCTGCAGCACCAGCACGAAGTCCGGGCCCGGCGAGACGCGCCAGCATTGCTGCACGGCCGGGTCATCCATCACCTTGGACTCGAAATCGGCCAGATGCTCCGCGCCTTGCCGGTCCAGCGTGATCTCGACGATGGCCGAGAGCCCGGCGCCCAGCTTGTCCGGCGACAGCAGGGCGACGCGGCGCTCGATGATGCCGCTGTCCACCAGGCGTTTGACCCGCCTGAGGCAGGTGGCTGGCGACACATGGGCCTTCTCGGCCAGCGCCTGGTTGGACAGGGCGGCGTCTTCCTGCAACAGATCCAGCAGCCGCCAGTCGGTCGCATCCAGCTCCAAGGGCTTGCGAATGATTGAATCGTTCGTTTGCATTTAAATTGTGAAATTATTCGCCGTGAATATTTCACGACGGATGATTATTGCACATGTCGTCGAATTTTGACGGCAAATTCCACGTCGGACTGCCTAGTATCCCGGCCATCGCATCCATCCCTCCGGGAGACCAACCATGTGTGGCATCGTCGGCGCCGTCAGTCAGCGCAACATCGTTCCCATCCTGATCGAAGGCCTGAAGCGCCTTGAATACCGCGGCTACGACTCCTGTGGCGTGGCCGTGCACCAGGGCGGCGAGCTGAAGCGCGCCCGCTCCACCTCGCGCGTGGCCGAGCTGCATGGCCAGACCGCCGAAGACGGCATCGCCTCCGGCACCGGCATTGCCCACACCCGCTGGGCCACGCATGGCGTGCCGGCCGTGCACAACGCCCATCCGCATTTCTCGCATGGCCCGAACGCCAGTGCGGCCAGCGCGGGTCGCATTGCGCTGGTCCACAACGGCATCATCGAGAACCACGACGAGCTGCGCGCCGAGCTGCGCGGCCGGGGCTACGAGTTCCACAGCCAGACCGACACCGAGGTGATCGCCCATCTGGTGGACCACCTCTATCACGGCGACCTGCTCGAGGCCGTGCAGCAAGCCATCACCCGCCTGAAGGGCGCCTACGCCATCGCCGTGTTCAGCCGCGACGAGCCGCACCGCGTGATCGGTGCGCGCGAGGGCTCGCCGCTGGTGCTGGGCCTCGGTACCGACCCGGCGCAGGGCGAGCACTTCCTCGCCTCCGATGCCATGGCGTTGGCCGGCGTGACCGACCAGATCGTCTACCTGGAAGAGGGCGACGTGGTCGACCTGCAGTTGGGGCGCTACTGGATCAGCCACCTCGATGCCGGCGGCACGCGCTTCGAGACCGTGCAGCGCGAAGTGAAGACCGTGCACGCCCACAGCGGCGCGGCCGAGCTGGGCCCCTACCGCCACTACATGCAGAAGGAAATCTTCGAGCAGCCGGTGGCCATCGCCAACACGCTGGATGCCATCACCAGCATCAGCCCGGAGATTTTTGGCGATGGCGCTTTCCGCGCCTTCAAGGAGATCGACTCGGTCCTGATCCTGGCCTGCGGCACCAGCTACTACTCGGGCTCCACGGCCAAGTACTGGCTGGAGAGCATTGCCAAGATCCCGACCAGCGTCGAGATCGCGAGCGAATACCGCTACCGCGACAGCGTGCCCAACCCGCGCACCCTGGTCGTCACCATCAGCCAGAGCGGTGAGACCGCCGACACGCTGGCCGCGCTCAAGCATGCACGCTCACTGGGCATGCAGCACACGCTGACGGTCTGCAATGTCTCGACCAGCGCCATGGTGCGCGAGACCCAGTTCAGCTTCATCACCCGGGCCGGCGCCGAGATCGGCGTGGCCTCGACCAAGGCCTTCACCACTCAGCTGGTCGGCCTGTTCGTGCTGACGCTCGCGCTGGCGCAGAGCCGGGGTCATCTGACGGAAGCACAGGAGGCTGAGCATCTGAAGGCCCTGCGCCATCTGCCCGTGGCTGTGCAGGCCGTGCTGGCCCTGGAGCCGCAGGTCATCGCCTGGAGCGAGGACTTCGCCCGCAAGGAGAACGCACTCTTCCTCGGCCGTGGCCTGCACTACCCGATTGCCCTCGAAGGCGCGCTGAAGCTCAAGGAGATCAGCTACATCCACGCCGAGGCCTACCCGGCCGGCGAGCTGAAGCATGGCCCGCTCGCCCTGGTCACGGCCGAGATGCCGGTGGTGACGGTGGCGCCGAACGATGCGCTCCTGGAAAAGCTCAAGAGCAATATGCAGGAAGTCCGCGCGCGCGGTGGCGAGCTCTTCGTGTTTGCCGACAGCGATACCAAGATCGAAAGCGACTCGGGCGTGCATGTGATCCGCATGCCCGAGCACTACGGTGCGCTGAGCCCCATCCTGCACGTGATTCCGCTGCAGCTGCTGGCGTATCACACGGCTTGTGCGCGAGGCACCGACGTCGACAAGCCCAGAAACCTCGCCAAGAGCGTAACTGTGGAGTGACGCGTCTTGCGGCGGGGTGGAAATTTCCACCACTGGTTGAAAACCCTGGTCTCATGCCCCGCCGCCGCACCCATCACCACCACGTCTACGTCGTCCTGCTGTCCGAGCGGGTGTGGAACGAGTCGGCCTTTCGCAAGGCGAATCCGCAGCACGACATCACCAAGCCCTGCGTCTATGTGGGCATGACGGGCCTGGACCCCGACCTGCGCTTCGACAAGCACATGGCGGGCGTGCAGGCCAATCGCTTCGTGCTGAAGTACGGCGTGCGCCTGCTGCCCGAGCTTTACGAGGTCTACAACCCCATGCCCTACGAGGCGGCACGCGAGATGGAGGTGGAAGTGGCAATCGGCCTGCGCGAGGCCGGCTACGGCGTGTGGCAGGCCTAGTGGCGAATCACCAGGCCTCAAAGCGACAAAGGGCGTCTTGGGACTTTCAGCGCTGCGCCTGGCGGGCCGCCAGCCGCGCCGACTCCGTCAGCAGCGGCGTCATCACCGCCCAGCCCAGGCCCAGTACGGCCACGGCCAGGCCGAAGTCGGGCAATTGGCCGGCACCAAGGCGCACCGCGCCGACGTAGGACATGGCACCGGCAACGCCGCCGGCCAGGGCGGCCAGCAACCAGCGGCCATGCAGCCATTGCAGCGGCTCGCGCAGGTTGGCGCCGAGCAAGGCCCAGAGCGACAGGATCCAGGCCGGTGCCACTTGCTCGATGGGCCCGGGCGCCGCATAGACCACCACCCCCAGCCTCAGCATGGCCGTGTCCCACAGCAGCCCGAGGGCGATGGCCAGCAGCACCAGCAGCCCATCCTGGCGCGGCGCCTCGCTGATGACGAGCTGCCCGCCCACGACCAGGGCAACAGCCGCGATGCCCAGCCCCGGCGCCCCATGGGCGACACCGAGGATGCAGGCAAACCAGGCGGCCTGAAAGGCCAGCAGCAGCAGGCCGAGCTTGAGCGTCTTGCGGGAGAGGAGGGACATGAAGGGCGCCTTGAGGTGATCCAGGCGGATTCTGTATGGCGTAGAAGCAGCATGCAGCTCTTCTACAAAAAATCCCTATTCGCCGCTGGCGCTCGCCGGACCTTGCAGCTGATCCTCGGCGGGCTCGTGCTGGCCTCGGCCGCTGCGCAGGCCGCGCCGGATGCTCCGCTGCCGACCGTGCCCTCGGTGGACCTGAACCGCTACCTCGGCACCTGGTACGAGATCGCGCTGCTGCCCAATCGCTTCGAGCGCCGCTGCGTCTCCGACACGCAGGCGCACTACAGCCTCGACGAGGGCACCGTGCGCGTGCGCAACCGCTGCCGCACGGCGGACGGCTCCATCGAGGAGGCCAAGGGCCGTGCCAAGGTCGTGGCCGACAGCGGCAATGCCAAGCTGCGCGTGAGCTTCTTCTGGCCTTTCTATGGCAACTACTGGATCCTCGCGCTGGACGAGGCCTACAGCGAGGTGCTGGTGGGCGAGCCTGGGCGCGAGTACGGCTGGATCCTGGCGCGGCAGCCGGACCTGCCCGAGGCCCGCATCCAGGCCTTGCTGGAACGCGCAAACGCCCTCGGCTTTCCGGCGCAGCGATTCCAGCGCGTGCCGCATGGGAGGCCGCTGGAGGTGGCTGGCGCGCCATGAGTTGCACCGCCGTGGTCTGGCTCAAGCGCGACCTGCGCAGCCACGACCACGCGCCGCTGGCCGAGGCAGCCCGCTTCGAGTCGGCCCTCGCGGTCTATTGCATTGAGCCGGCGTGGCTCAAGAGCCCCGAGTTCGACCCGCAGCACCTGCGCTTTGCGCTGGACTGTCTGGAAGACCTGAGGCGCCAGCTGGCGCCCCGCGGCCTGCGTCTCTGGATCTGCCGGGCCCCTGTGATCGAGGCGCTGCAGCGTCTGCATGAGCGCATAGCCTTCAAACACCTGCTCAGCCACGAAGAGACCGGGCCGGGCTGGACCTACCAGCGCGACCGTGACGTGGCCGCCTGGTGCGCGGCGCAGGGCGTGGCCTGGACCGAGTTCCCCCAGCACGGCGTCGTGCGCCGCCTGCGCCAGCGTGCCGGCTGGGCCGAGCGCTGGCAGCGGCGCATGGACGCGCCCCAGGCGCCCACGCCCGCTGCCTGGCGGCCACCCGCAGTGCCACTCGCACTGCCGCCCAGCGAGAATGAAGGCCCGGTCAGCGGGGGCGCGCTCGGCCTTGGACAACCCCGCCCCGGCCCGAGGGGTGGTGAGCGCGCGGGCCGCGCCTTGCTCGACGATTTCCTGGCGGCCCGCGGCGCGAACTATCGTCGCCACCTGTCCAGCCCGCTGACCGCTGCGGACAGCTGCTCCCGCCTCAGTGCCCACCTGGCCTTTGGCAGCCTCTCGCTGCGCGCGGTGCACCAGGCCACCGAGCAGCGCATCCGCGGCCTGCGCCAAGGGGGCTCGGCGGCCGAGCTGGACTTCGCCCAGCAACTGCGCGCCTTTGCCGGGCGCTTGCGCTGGCATTGCCACTTCATGCAGAAGCTGGAGGACGAGCCCGAGATCGAGTTCCGCAACTTCGCGCGCAGCCATGACGGCCTGCGCGAGTCGGCCTTCGACCGCGTGCGCTTCGAGGCCTGGTGCGAGGGCATGACGGGCTTTCCCATGGTGGATGCCTGCATGCGCTCGCTGCGCGCCACCGGCTGGCTGAATTTCCGCATGCGCGCGATGCTGGTCAGCTTCGCCGCCTACCACCTGTGGCTGCACTGGCGCGAGCCGGGGCAGTTCCTGGCGCGGCAGTTCCTGGACTTCGAGGCGGGCATTCACTGGAGCCAGATGCAGATGCAGTCGGGCACGACTGGCATCAACACGCTGCGCATCTACTCGCCGGCCAAGCAGGCGGCCGACCAGGACCCGCAAGGGCGCTTCATCCGCCAGTGGGT
The DNA here is from genome assembly GCF_030014915.1 of Pelomonas sp. V22. GTDB lineage: Bacteria > Pseudomonadota > Gammaproteobacteria > Burkholderiales > Burkholderiaceae_C > JAUASW01. The sequence continues at coordinate 1,747,221 of NZ_JAGIXS010000001.1, read as the reverse complement.
GCCGGAATTCGGCACGCCGGCCTACCCGGCGCCCATCGTCGACGAGCGGCAGGCCGTGGCCATGGCCAAGCAGCGCCTGTATGCGCTGCGCCAGACGACCGAGGCCCGCCAGCAGGCGGCCGACATCCAGGAGCGCCACGGCTCGCGCAAGAGTGGCTTGCCGCCCAGCAGCCGGGCCCGGCCGCGCCGGCAGCCGTCAGGCCCGGCACCGCTGGCCCAGCGGGAGTTGTTCGAATGAGTGAGCGTGAGCATCGGGGCAACAAGCAGTCGCTGCCCAGCAAACCCTGCCAGCACTGCGGATTGCCGATGAGCTGGCGCAAGGCCTGGGCGCGCCACTGGGACGAGGTGCGCTATTGCTCGGAGGCCTGCCGGCGAGGCAAGCGTCCGCGCGTTGTGGAGCGCGCCGGTGGCTGAGCGCTTGCGGCACCTGGTCCTGGTGCTGGGGGACCAGCTGGACCCCACGGCCTCGGCATTCGACGGCTTCGATCCCGCCTGCGACATGGTGTGGATGGCCGAGGTGCGCGAGGAGTCCACCCATGTGTGGTCCAGCCGCATTCGCACGGCGCTGTTCCTGGCGGCCATGCGCCATTTCGCAGCGGTGCTGCGCGAGGCGGGCCGGCCCTTGCACTACGTCAAGCTGGACGAGCCCGGCAATGCCAGCAGCCTGGCGGGTGAGCTGCGGCGGGCGGTTGAGCAGCTGCGACCCGAGGGCCTGGTGATGACCGCGCCGGGCGATTGGCGCGTGCTCGCGGCCTTGCGTGCCGAGGCTGCTGCGCTGGGGCTGCCGCTCGAGGTGCGCGAGGACCGTCATTTCTTCTGCAGCGTGCGCGAGTTCGCCCAGCATGCGCGGGGCCGCAAGACCCTGCACATGGAGCATTTCTACCGTGAGCAGCGCAAGCGTCATGGCGTCTTGATGGACGGGGGAGCGCCGGTGGGTGGCACCTGGAACCTGGATGCCGAGAACCGCGAAGCCTTCGGACGCCAGGGGCCCGGTCGGGTGCCGGCGGCGGTGCGCTTCGAGCCGGATTCGATAACGCGCGAAGTGCTGGCCCTGGTTGAGCGCGAGTTCCCCGACCATCCCGGTTCCTTGGCGAACTTTGCATGGCCCGTGAACCGGACTCAGGCGCTGTCGGCGCTCGAGCACTTCATCACCGAGCGGCTCGCGGACTTCGGCCGCTGGCAGGACGCCCTGTGGCCCGACGAGCCGGTGCTCTGGCATTCGCAGATCTCGGCCGCGATGAACCTCAAGCTGTTGCACCCGCGTGAGGTGGTGGCTGCCGTGGAGACCGCCTGGCGTGCGGGCGCGGTGCCGCTCGCCAGCGCTGAGGGCTTCATCCGCCAGGTGCTGGGCTGGCGGGAGTTCGTGCGCGGCGTCTACTGGACGCGCATGCCGGCGCTGGCTGAAGCCAATGCGCTGGCGGCGCAGGAACCGCTGCCCGCCTTCTACTGGACCGGCCGCACCGAGATGGCCTGCATGGCAGATGCGCTGCAGCAGACCCTGGGCCTCGGCTATGCGCACCACATCCAGCGCTTGATGGTGACGGGGCTTTTCGGCCTGCTGCTGGGCGTGGCGCCGGCGCAGGTCCATGCCTGGTACCTGGCGGTCTATGTGGATGCGGTCGAGTGGGTGGAGCTGCCCAACACGCTCGGCATGAGCCAGTTTGCCGATGGCGGCGGCATGACCAGCAAGCCCTATGTGGCCAGCGGCCGCTACATCGAGCGCATGAGCAGCGGCCGCTACTGCGCGCAGTGCCGCTACAAGCCCGGCGAGCGCACCGGCGAGGCCGCCTGCCCGTTCACCACGCTGTACTGGGACTTCCTGATACGCCACCGCGAGCGATTCAGTGGCCATGCCCGGCTCGGTGCGCAGATCCGCCATCTGGAGCGTCTGCCGGACGCCGAGCAGGCGGCTGTCCAGCTTCAGGCGCAGCAGCTGCGCCACGCCTGCCGCAGTGGCCAGCAGCCGCTCACTGCGGGCGCCCAGCCGGCCGTTGGCGATCTGTTCGGCTGAGCGGCCGCGGCGCCCCGGGCTTCAATCCAGCAGCTTCACCTTGATGCTGCGGAAGTGCACCTCGCTCTCCGGGTCATGCCCCTGCAGTGCGAAGGTGCCGCGGTTCAAGAGCCGCTCTTCCAGGCCCTTGCGGCGGGCCGGCGTGGCTTCCTGCGTGTAGTCGACGATCAGCTTGCCGTCGATGCGGGTGACGACATGCATGCCTTCCACGCGGATCGAGAGCGTCTGCCATTGGCCGTCGGGGGCAGTGACCTGCGGATAGTCGACCACGCCCCACAGGCCGCCGGTGCGGCTGGGGTCCGAATGCGAGTTGTTGACCTGCACCTCGTAGCCCTTGCTGGGCCAGCCCACCTCTTGCCACAGCGTGTGGAAGTAGACGCCGGAGTTGGCCTTCGCGAAGGTCTTGAGATCGACCTTCAGCTCGAAGTTCTTGAAGTCGTGGTTGCCCACCGGGCCAAGGTAGAACAGGTGCGAGCGCGGGCCTTTGACGACGATGGCGCCGTCCTTGACGCTGAACGTGCCTGGCTGGTCGCTGGCCTTCCAGTTCGTCAGCGACTGGCCGTCGAACAGCAGCTGCCAGCCCTCGGCCTTCTCGGCCGCTGTGAGCATGTTGGGCGCATCGGCGGCCATGCTTGCAAAGGAGGCGAGGCAGAGCGTGAGCGCGCTGACCAGGGTGCGGCGATTCATGATCATGATCAGGAGACTCCAACGAGCTTGAGAACGGCCAGCGGCGGGCCGTCGAAAGTGAGCGAAGGTGTGTTGCCCACGAAGCCCACGTCCTTCATGCCCTCGGGCGTCGTGTAGAAACCGCCGGCCGTGAGGTCGCGGTAGCGGGCAAAGAAGCGCGCGGCTTCAGCGAGCGGCGAGTCGGCCGGCAGCGGCTTGCAGATGTCGTCAGCAATCTGCGACTGCTGCGCCACGCTCGCAGCGGCGAACACGCTGCCAAAGCGCTTCTCGCTCTCGGCATCCAGCCAGGCCAGGCCCTTGAGGAGGGTGGCGCGGTCGCGCTGCTGGTCGGGGTAGGGCGCGCTGACCCATTCGTCGATGAAGACCTGCACCTGCAGGTCGGCCGCGCTCGGCGAGCCCTCGTCGGCCGGGATGATCAGGGCGCACAGGGCCGTGGCGCAGCGGCGCTCGCGCTCGGTGAACGAGAGCGGCCACAGCTCGCCGCTCTTGTAGCGGCGCACCAGGTCGGGGTCGGTGCCCAGGCCGGTGGGCGCTGGCTTGCGCTCGGTCGTGCTGCCGGCCGCGAGGACCGGGCCGCTCGCCGAGGCGGCGAGCATCCATTGGAGGGAGGTTCTGCGGTCCATCTCAAAGCTCCTTCTTGCGCAGGCGATCGACGATGTGGTCGGCCGTGCGCCAGGCCAGCGCCATGATCGTCAGCGTGGGGTTCTTGTCGGCATTGGAGGCGAACGGGGCGCCGTCGGTGATGAAGAGATTGCCCACGTCCCAGGTCTGGCACCAGCGGTTGGTGACCGACTTGTTCGCCTCGGCACCCATGATGGCGCCACCCACCTCGTGGATGATGGAGCCGCCGCTGGCAATGGCGCGCGCGCCGTCGAGCTGCGGGCCGTTGCGCACCTTGCCGCCCATGGCCTCGATGATCTGGGCAAAGGTCTTCTGCATGTGGGCGGCCTGGCGCGTCTCGTGCTCGCTCCACTGCCAGTGGAAGCGCAGCACCGGGATGCCGTAGCGGTCCTTCACCGTGGGGTCGATCTCGCAGAAGGACTTCTCGTTCGGGATCATCTCGCCCCGGCCCGAGAAATAGACGTAGGAGCCGTAGTAGCGCCGCACGTCCTGCTTGAACGCCTTGCCGTAGTTGCCGCCATTGAGCCATTGCAGGCCGGCGCCGGTGCCAAGGCCGGGCATGCGCTTGCCCGTGGAAATCTCGATGTGATAGCCGCGTGCAAAGCCGAGCTCGCCCCTCAGCTGCTCCTTGTAGAGCCACCAGGGCGAGTACACATGGCCGCCACCGGCGCCGTCTTCGTTGTGCGGCGGCAGGTTCTCGAGCGCCGGCACATGGCCCCAGAGGTCGCTGCCCACCGTGTCCATCAGATATCTGCCGACGAGGCCGCTGCTGTTGGCGAGGCCATTCGGGAAGGCCGTCGACCTGGAGTTCAAGAGGATGCGCGCCGACTCGGCCGCGCTGGCCGCCAGCACCACCACGCGGCCCAGCACTTCTTCCTGCTTGCCGGTGCTCTTGTCGATGAAGCGCACGCCGCTTGCCTTGCCTGCCTTGTCCAGCACCACCTCGTAGGCCATGGCATCGCAGAGGATGTCGAGGTTGCCGGTATCGAGGGCCGGCGGCAGGTGCACGGCCGGCGATTGGTAGGTCGCGCGGATCGAGCAGCCGCGGCCGCAGGGCGTGGCCCAGAAGCAGGCGGCGCGGCGCTGCATGTCCTTGGCGAGGATGGCCTGGGCCCGCTTGTTGCCGGGGTGCAGCTTGGCCGGCAGGGTCTGGTGGTCCAGCTTCTTGGTGAGCACGGCGCGGTGGATGGGCACGACCGGCACCCCGAGCGGCGCAGCCTTCTGCTTGATCAGGCGCTCACCGACGCGAGCGGCCGGCGGCGGCAGCAGCACGCCCTCGGGCGAATCGGGCGTGTTCTCCAGGCCTTCGTTGCTGCCGTAGACGCCGACCAGCATCTCGACCTTGTCGTAGTAGGGCGCGATCTCCTCGTAGGTCACGGGCCAGTCGAAGCCCAGGCCGTCGCGCGTCTTGGGCTTGAAGTCGTAGGGCCCATTGCGCAGCGAGATGCGCCCCCAGTGGTTGGTCCGGCCGCCCAGCATGCGAGCACGCCACCAGTCGAAGCGCTGCGTCGGGTCGGTGCTGGCCTGCGTGTAGGGCTCGCCGGGCACCTGCCAGCCGCCATCGATGGTGGCGTCGTGGAAGCCGAAGGGCTTGTCCGGCGTGCCGGCGCCGCGCAGGGGCGCGTCGGCATTGGTCTGGAACATCGGCGTCTCTTTGACGATGTCGTAGTTGCGGCCGGCTTCCAGCATCAGCACCTTCACGCCTTCCATGGCGAGGGTGTAGGCCGTCTGCCCGCCCGCAGCGCCGGAGCCGACGACGATGACGTCGTAGGCGCGCTTCTTGGTTTTCACGGTGATGTAAGGCAAGAACTTCTCCTCAGAAAGCAATCCACTGACCCTGGGATGCGACGGCGCGCTCGACGAAGCGAACGCCGCGTGCGCCGTCTGTCACGCGTGGGTAGTCGCCCGTGCGCGTGCCCGCTTGCAGGTCGGCCGCGAGCTCGGTGTAGATATTGGCGAAGGCCTCGATGAAGCCTTCGGGATGGCCGGGCGGCAAGCGGCAGCCGCGCCGGGCGGATTCGCTGAGACCGGCCGAGCCGCGTGTGAGCCGGCGAGGTGCGGCATCGAGCGGCAGGTGCATCAGCACATTCGGATCTTCCTGTCGCCAGTCCAGGCTGCCGCGTTCGCCGAACACGCGCAGGCGCAGGTCGTTCTCATGACCTACCGCCATCTGCGAAGCCAGCAACACGCCGCGCGCGCCGCCGCTGAGGCGCAGCAGCACGCTGGCGTCATCGTCCAGCAGGCGGCCGGGGCCGAAGCTGCTCAGCTCGGCGCAGAGCTGCTCGATGGCAAGACCGGTCACCGTGCTCAGCAGGTTCTCGGCATGCGTGCCGATGTCGCCGAGCGCACCGCCGGGGCCGCTCTGCGTCGGGTCGGCACGCCAGCTCGACTGCTTGTTGCTGGATTGCTCCAGCGCGCCGGCCAGCCAACCCTGGTGGTACTCGACGATCACCTTGCGGACCTTGCCGATGGCGCCGGCACGCACCAGCTCTCTGGCCTCGCGCACCATCGGATAACCGCTGTAGTTGTAGGTCACGGCGAAGGCCGTGCCGCGTGCGGCGACACGGGCCGCCAGCTCTTCGGCCTGCGCGCTGCTGTGCACCAGCGGCTTGTCGCAGGCCACATGGAAGCCGGCGTCGATGAAGGCCAGCGCCACCTCGTGATGCAGGTGGTTGGGCGTGACGATGACGAGCAGGTCGATGCGTTCGCCGGCTGGGCGCTTCAGTTCATCGGCCAGCAGGGCGTGCCAGTCGGCATGGATGCGATCCTCGGCGAGGCCCAGGTCGCGCCCCGAGGCCAGCGCCTTCTCCGGCGTGGACGACAGCGCACCCGCCACCAGCTCGTAGCGGCCATCCAGCGCCATCGCATGGCGGTGCACCGCGCCGATGAAGGCATCGCGGCCGCCGCCGACCATGGCGACCCTCAGGCGGCGAGTCACGCCATGCCTTTCGAGAATGCCGCGTCGAACGCCCCATGCGCCGGCGGGAAGTCCAGCCGCCTGCAGAAAGCCGCGCTCTCGGTCGCGCCATGCACGCGGTCCATGCGGCTGTCTTCCCATTCCACCGAGAGCGGCCCGGCGTAGCCCACGTCGTTCAGCGCCACGATGATGGATTCGAAATCGATCATGCCTCGGCCCACGCTGCGGAAGTCCCAGCCCCGGCGCGGGTCGCCGAACGTGGTGTTACCGCCGAAGGTACCCACCGTGCCATCGCCCCGCCCCCACCAGACATCCTTCATGTGCACATGGAAGATGCGCGGCCCGAACTGGCGGATGAAGCGCACATAGTCCACACCCTGGTAGGCCAGGTGGCTGGGGTCGAAGTTGAAGCCGAAGCGCGGATGCTGGTCGAGCGCTTCCAGCGCACGTTCCGAGGTGGCGATGTCGAAGGCGATCTCGGTGGGATGCACCTCCAGCGCGAAGTTCACGCCTTGCTCCTCGAACACATCGAGGATGGGCGTGAAGCGCCGCGCGAAGTCGGCGAAGCCGGCATCCCAGTAGCTCTGCGACGTCGGCGGGAAGGCATAGGCCGCATGCCAGATCGAGGAGCCGGTGAAGCCCGTTACTCGTTGAACGCCCAGCAGCCTGGCGGCGCGCGCCGTTTCGGCCAGCTCGAGGGCCGCGCGCTGGCGCACGCCCTCAGGCTCGCCATCGCCCCAGACATGGGCCGGCAGGATGGGGCGGTGGCGCTCGTCGATCAGGTCGCAGACGGCCTGGCCGACCAGGTGGTTGCCGATGGCGTAGACCTCCAGCCCATGCTGGGCCAGCAAGGCGCGTTGGCCCGCCGCATAGCCGGGCTCGTTCAGCGCCCGCTGCACATTGAAGTGGTCGCCGCCGCAGGCCAGCTCCAGGCCGTCATAGCCCATGCGCTTGGCCAGCGGCGCCAGCTCAGCGAGCGGCAGGTCGGTCCATTGGCCGGTGAAGAGAGTCAAGGGTCTCATGTCAGTGATCCATTCAGCATCTGCGACGGAAGGTATTCGGGCCGAGCGCTGGGCCGCTCCCGAGCCGGCCCGCCAGGGCGATGTGCTTGCGGCTCGATGCCGCAAGCATCGCCGTCCCCGCGGGGGACCGACCAGGCTGGCGCGCGTTCAGCGCAGCAAGACTGGGCGAGGGGCTTCAAAACGGGCTGTCGGGGAAGTGGAAGCTGGCCGCGTTCTCGCGCGTGATCAGCACCGAGGGGATGATGGTCTTGGCCGCCAGCTTCTCGCTCTTCAAGCGCGCCTCGGCGGTCAGCTTGATCGCGTCGTAGATGAACTTGGGCGAGTACGAGACATTGGCCTGGATGCGCGGGTCGCTGCCGTCCTTCAGGACCTTGACCATGCCCTTGGCACCGGCGCCGCCGAATACCAGCTTGATGTCGCTGCGCTTGGCCTGGTCGATGGCCTTCAGCACGCCGAAGGCCATGTCGTCGTCGGCCGCCCAGACGGCATCGATCTTCTTGAAGCGGGTCAGGAAGTCCTGCATCACCTTGAAGGCATCGTCGCGGTTCCAGTTGCCATGCTTGGCATCGAGCAGCTTGATGCCGGGATGCTTGGCGAGCACGGCCTTGAAGGCGTCCATGCGCTCGTTGTCAATGGTGGTGGGGATGCCGCGCAGCGCCACGATCTCGCCCTTGCCACCGAGCTGCTTGGCGATGAACTCGGCCGGCACGCTGCCGAAGGCCGTGTTGTCGCCGGCCACGTAGGCGTCCTGCGCCGTGGCATCGGTCAGGCCGCGGTCCACCACGGTCACGTAGACGCCCTTGTTGTGCAGCTGCTGCACCGGCTTCGTGAGCGCAGCCGATTCCTGCGGCAGGATAACCAGCGCATTGATCTTGTTGGTGGTCACCAGGTCCTGCAGCTGGTTGGCCTGCTCGCCGGCCGAGGCCGCTGCCTTGACCGTGATCTTCAAGCCCGGGTGCTGCTGCTCCAGCTCCTTCTTGGCCTGGTTGGCCCACCAGACGATGCCGGCGGTGAAGCCATGGTCGGCCGCCGGGATGGCCACGCCGAGATTGAGCTTGGCCTGAGCCTGGGCCTGCGCTTGCGCTTGCGCCGCAAAGGCCATCGTCAGCGCGAGAGCGACCGTGAGTCTGCGATTCAGCATGAGCATGTCTCCTTAGGTTTTGCGTCTTTGCATGAAGGCGATGGCGATGATCACCGTGCCCTGCACGGCGGCATTCAGATGGATGCTGATGAAGCTGGTGAGGTTGAGCACATTGCCGATGACCGAGAGCAGCAGGGCGCCGACCACGGTGCCTGCGATGCTGCCCGAGCCGCCCTTGAGCGCCGTGCCGCCGATGATGACGGCGGCAATGGCCTCCAGCTCCCACAGCAACCCCGTGGTGGGCGAGCTGGATCCGAGGCGCGGCACATAGAGCAGGGTCGCGATGCCCACCATCGCACCGAGCAGGCCGTAGCTGACGAGCTTGACCGTGTCGACGTTCACCGCCGCATAGCGCGCCACCTGCTCGTTCGAGCCAATCGCCTGCAGGTGGCGGCCATAGGCGGTGCGCTGCAGCAGGGCTGCAGCCAGCAGGGCTGCACAGGCGAACACCCAGACCGGGATGGGGATGCCCAGCAAGGCGCCGTAGTAGACCGGCGCATAGGCATCGGCCAGCTCGTTCTCCAGCGTGATTGCGCCGCCATCGGCCAGCCAGGTCAGCACCGCGCGAAAGATGCCGAGGGTGCCCAGCGTCACGATGAAGGGTTCGATGCGCCCGCGCGTGATCAGCCAGCCATGGGCCAGGCCGAGCGAGCTGCCTATCAGCACCGCACCCGCGGCCCCCACCGTGACGGCGACGACCGGTGACACGCCATGGGCCGCCAACGTGTTCATCAAGAGGATCACGCAGCCGGCGATCAGGGCCGCCATCGAGCCGACCGAGAGGTCGATACCGCCGCCCACGATCACGAAGCACATGCCCACGGCGATGATGCCGGTGAAGGTGGTGCGGGTCAGCACGTTGAGTGCGTTGTCCACGGTCGCGAAGTCCGGGTTCAGCACGGACGCGATCAGGCACAGCAGCACGAGGCCGATCACGGGGCCGAGTCCGTTCAATCGGGCCAGGTGCGCCGCGAGGCTGGGGCGGGAGTCAGTGCGTTCCTGTGGCATGGGCGATCAAGAGGTCTTCGCTGACGCCATCGGCGTCGAGCACGGTTTGCAGGCGGCCGGCACGCAGCACGGCGATGCGGTGGCAGAGGCCGATCAGCTCCACCAGCTCGGACGACACGACGATGACCGCGAGGCCTTGCGCCGCCAGCTGCTGGATCAGCAGGTAGAGCTCGCGCTTGGCGCCCACGTCCACGCCGCGCGTGGGCTCGTCCAGCACCACGATGCGTGGCCCCGCATGCAGCACCTTGGCCAGGGCCAGCTTCTGCTGGTTGCCGCCGGACAGCGAGCCGCCGCGCACGCTGCTTGATCCGACGCGGATGCCGAACTCTTCGACGGCGCGGGCCAAGGCTGCCGCCTCGTCTGCAGGTTTCAACCAGGGTTTGGCATAGCGCCGCAGCGCCATCAGCGTGAGGTTGGCCGCCAGGCTGAAGTCCAGATGCAGGCCCTTGCCCTTGCGGTCCTCGCTGAGATAGCCGAGGCCGAGCTCCACAGCCTCGCGCGGATTGCGGATCCGCACCGCCTTGCCGGCGATCTCGACCCGCTCGGCGCGGCTCGCCCGCAGGCCCATCAGACCCTCAAACAGCTCGGTGCGGCCGGCGCCCACGAGGCCGGCGAAGCCGAGGATCTCGCCCGGCGCCACCTCGAAGCTCAGGTCTTCTACCCAGCCCGGTACGCTGAGCTTCTGCACCTTCAAGAGCGGCTCGGCAGTCGGCCGCGTGGTCTTCGTCGGATAGAGCTCGCTCAACTCGCGGCCCACCATGGCCTGCGCCATCTGGGCGCGCGTGAGGCTGGCCGTGGGCGTGCGGCTGATGAAGCGGCCGTCGCGCATCACGACCACCTCGTCGGTCAGCCGCTCGATCTCTTCCAGCTTGTGGGAGATGTAGATCAGGGTCACGCCCTCGGCCTTGAGCCGGCCCATCAGCGCGAACAGCGCCTCGGCCTCGGCCGGCGTCAGCGTGGCGGTGGGCTCGTCCATCACGAGCACGCGGGCGCGGCGCTGCAGGGCCTTGGCGATCTCGACGCGCTGCTTCTCAGCGAGGCTGAGCAGTCGCACCGGCCGGTCGGGCGGGCAGGCAAGGCCCACCTGGGCCAGCAGCTGCGTGGTGGCGGCGTGCATGGCGGCATCGTCCAGCCGCCAGCCACGCCGCAGCTCATGGCCGAGGAAGATGTTCTGCGCCACCGTCAGCGCCTCGGCCAGCGCGAATTCCTGGTGGATCATTGCGATGCCCGCCGCCTCGGCCGCGCGCGGGCCGTCGAAGCGCAGGGCCTCGCCATCGAGCCGCAGCTCGCCGCTGCTGGGCGTCTCGTAGCCTGCGAGTATCTTCATCAAGGTGCTCTTGCCGGCGCCGTTTTCGCCGAGCAAGCCCACGGCGATGCCGGCCTGCAGCTCGAAGCTGACGCCATGCAGCACGGTTACCGGCCCGAAGGACTTGGCAATCGCGTGGAAGGCCAGCGTCTTCATGGGGCCGCCATCACCTTGCCGCGCCCGCGCAGCACTTCCTGCAGGGCCAGCACGCCGGCGCCTATCAGCCCGGCCGAATCGCCAAGCGGCGAGTAGCCCACCTCCAGGTGCCGCGTCGACAGGGCCAGCGAGCGCTGGTAGACGCATTGCCGCAGTGCCGCGAGGTACAGCGGGCCAATGCGCGTGAGCCCGCCGCCGACGAAGACATGCGATGGGTTGAAGAGGTTGACCACCGAGGCCAGCATCTGGCCCACCAGCTGGCCGGCGCGCTGCACGATCTGGTGGGCGGCGGTGTCGCCGGCGCGGCCGGCCAGGCCCACGTCCTCGGGCGTCAGCACGCCAGCCTCGGCGAGGCGCTGGGCCAGCAGCTCGCTGGCGCCGGAGCGTGCGGCGGCCGTGGCATCGCGCGCAATCGCCGGGCCGCCGGCCATCACTTCCACGCAGCCCACATTGCCGCAATGGCAGCGCGGGCCGCCGGGGTCCACGCAGATGTGGCCCACGTCGCCGGCCGAGCCGTTGGCGCCCCGGTAGACCTCGGCATGGCAGACGATGCCGCAACCGATGCCGGTGCCGACCTTGATCAGGAGGAAGTTCTGCAGCTCGCGCTTGACCCGCCACAGCTCGGCCAGGGCCATCAGGTTGACGTCGTTGTCGACCCAGACCGGCGCCGCATAGTCGCTGCGCAGGTCTTCACGGATCGCGTAGCTGTCCCAGCCCGGCATCAGCGGCGGCTCGACCAGCTGGCCGGTCGCGAAGTCCACCGGTCCCGGCACGCCAAGGCCGATGGCCAGCACGTCGCGCGGCTTCAGCTTGCAGCGCGCCAGCAGCTCGCGCATCAGGGCGCGGGTGCGGGCCAGCACGGCGGCAGGGCCGGCGCGCACGTCGATGGCCTCGGTGTGGCGCTCGCGAAGCTTGAGGTCGAGGCCCAGCACGGCCACGTCCAGGCTGGTGGCGCCTATGTCGGCGCACAGCAGCACGCCGAGGCTGGGATGCAGGCACAGGGTTTCGGCGCGCCTCCCGCCCGAGGACTCGCGCTGGCCGCCGCGCTCCAGCCAGCCCTGCTCGAGCAGGCCGGCCACCACCGAGTTGGCCTGCGTGCGCGACAGCGAGAGGCGCGGCAGCAGGGCATCGCGCGTCGGGCCATGCAGCCACAGCACGCTTTCCAGCACATTGAGCTCATGCGGCGTGAGCCGCGACCAGCGATCCATGAGGGGCCCGGGGAATCGAATCGTGCGGACTGTAGGGGCCGGTCTTTGGTCGCACAAGTGGTAACTTCAGCTGATTTGCGGCTGAAGTGCGGCAGGCGTTTTGGGCGGCGAAAAGCGGCTCAGACGGCCCCAGCGTCGGCCGCTGGCTGCTGCCAAAAATCGACAAAGGCCCCTGCTACCATCCGCCAGCCCTGGCAGGGCCCGAGCCGGCCCGCCGCCCGAGATCTTCTTTCTTGTTCATCAGCAGGAGCGAAAAATCGATACCGGATTGCTCAAGGAGCTGCGCATCGACGGTGCGCAACGTGAGGACCATGACGGCGGGATGCCGAAGTGGATCTGGGGCCTGATCGCCGGCCTTGTGCTGCTGGGAGCCGGCGGCGCGGCCGCCTGGTGGTTCCTTGCCGGCAGCAAGCCGCTGCTGGTGCAAACCGCCACGGTGCGCGCCAATGGCCAGGGGCCCTCGGCCGACGTGGTGCTGCAAGCCACCGGCTATGTGACGGCGCGGCGCTCCGCCACCGTCTCGGCCCAGATCACCGGCACGCTGACCGAGGTGCTGATCGACGAAGGCTTCCGCGTCAAGAAGGGCCAGGTGCTGGCCCGGCTGGACGACAGCGGCCTCAAGGCCAGCCTCGCCGCCGCCGAGGCGCAAGCCCGCAGTGCCGAGGCCGCCGTGGCCCAGCAGCGCGCCCAGCTCTTGCAGGCCCAGTCGGATGCGCGCCGCCAGAACGATCTGCTGGCGCAAGGCATGACCACGCGCCAGGCCCAGGAGCAGACGGCCACCGCCGTGGTCGCCCATGCCGCCCAGCTGGAAGCCGCGTTGCGCCAGGCAGAAGCGGCGCAAGCCCAGGTCAAGCTGGCCCGCGTGAGCTTCGACTACACGACGGTGCGCGCGCCCTTCGACGGTGTGGTCACGGCCCGCGCGGCCCAGGTCGGCGAGATCATTTCGCCGCTGTCGGCCGGTGGCGGCTTCACCCGCACCGGCGTGGGCACCATCGTCGACATGGACTCGCTGGAAGTGGGCGTGGACGTGAACGAGGCCTACATCGCCCAGGTCAAGCCTGACATGCCCTGCGAGGCCGTGCTCGACGCCTACCCGGACTGGAAGATCCCCGCCCATGTGGTGACCGTGATCCCGAGTGCCGACCGCGGCAAGGCCACGGTCAAGGTGCGTGTGGCCCTGGACCAGAAGGACGAGCGCGTCGTGCCCGACATGGGCGTGCGCGTCAGCTTCCTGGCCAGCAAGGGCAAGCAGCCGCAGGCGGCGCCGCTGCCTGGCGTGCTGCTGCCGCCCGAGGCCCTGGTGCAGCGCGACGGCGGCAATGCCGTGTTCGTGGTGGCAGACGGCCGCGCCGAGCAGCGCGCAGTCAAGCTGGGCCCCGACGTCGGCAAGTTCCGCCTGGTGACCGAAGGCCTGAAGGCCGGCGACAGCGTCGTGCTGTCGCCGCCGGCCGATCTGAAGCAGGGTTCCAACATCGTGAGCAAGGACTGAAGCATGAGCGCATTGATCGAGATCCGCGACCTGTCCAAGGTCTACACCCGGGGCAAGCAAAAGGTCGAAGTGCTGCACGGCGTCAACCTCGAGGTGGCCCAGGGTGACTTCCTCGCGCTGATGGGCCCCTCGGGCTCGGGCAAGACCACGCTCCTGAACCTGATGGGCGGCCTGGATGCGCCCAGCGGCGGTTCCATCACGGTGGCCGGCGAGCGCATCGACCAGTTCAGCGGCGCCCAGCTGGCCAAGTGGCGTGCGTCCAAGGTCGGCTTCATCTTCCAGTTCTACAACCTGATGCCCATGCTGTCGGCGCAGAAGAACGTCGAGCTGCCGCTGCTGCTGACCAAGCTCTCGGCGGCCGAGCGCAAGAAGCGCGCCTCCATCGCCCTGGCCCTCGTCGGCCTCGCGGATCGCGCCACGCACAAGCCGACCGAGCTCTCGGGCGGCCAGCAGCAGCGCGTCTCGATCGCGCGGGCCATCGTGTCGGACCCGGCCCTGCTGGTCTGCGACGAACCCACGGGCGACCTGGATCGCCAATCGGCCGAGGACGTGCTGACCCTGCTGCAGGTGCTCAACCGCGAGCATGGCAAGACCATCGTCATGGTCACGCACGACCCCAAGGCCGCCAGCCGCGCCAGCCATACGCTGCATCTCGACAAGGGCACGCTCGTCACTGAAGCGGAAGCCACGGCCTGAGCCGGATGAGGTGACGCGATGAAATACCTCCACCTCATCTGGGCGGCGCTGTTCCGGCGCAAGGGCCGCACCTTCCTGACGCTCGTTTCCATCATCACGGCCTTCCTGCTGTTCGGCCTGCTGGACGCGGTGCGCGTCGGCTTCGACCAGGCCGGCCAGAGCGCCAATGGCGCGACACGGCTCCAGACCGGCTCCAAGCTCAGCTTCATCCAGCTCTTGCCGATGTCGCTGGGCGCGCGCATCACGCAGATCGATGGCGTCAAGGACACGACCTATGCCAACTGGTTCGGCGGCGCCTACCAGAAGCCCGAGAACCAGGTCTTCAGCTTCGCCGTCGCGCCCAACTACCTGGACATCTATCCGGAGATGGAAGTCTCGGCCGAGCACCGCAAGGCCTTTGCCGAGACCAAGAACGGCGCCATCGTCGGCGAGGGCCTGGCCAAGCGCTTCGGCTGGAAGGTCGGCGACCAGGTGCCCATGCAGTCCACGATCTTTCCGGACAAGAACGGCAGCCAGAACTGGCCCTTCACCATCGTCGGCGTGATCCATGTGGCCGACAAGAAGTCCGGCGGCTGGTGGGACCAGATGTTCCTCCTGAACTGGAAGTACTTCGACGACACCACGCCCTGGAACCAGGGCCAGGTCGGCTGGTACGTGACCCGCGTGAAAGACGTGAACCAGGCGGACCGGGTGCTCAAAGCCATCGACGCGATCTCGGCCAACTCCGACCACGAGACGCGCACGCAGACCGAGCAGGCCGCGATGTCCAGCTGGATGAAGCAGGTGGCCGACATCAACCTGATCGTCACCTCCATCATGGGCGCCGTGTTCTTCACGCTGCTGCTCTTGGCCGGCAACACCATGATGCAGGCCGTGCGCGAGCGCACCGGCGAGATCGCCGTGCTGAAGACGCTGGGTTTCTCAGGCGAGAGCGTGCTGGCCATGGTGCTGGCCGAATCGGTGCTGCTGCTGCTGATCGGCGGCGTCATCGGCCTTGGCCTCGCCAGCGTCATCGGCCCCATCGTCAGCGCTGGCAGTGGTGGCACCTTGAACCTGCCGGCCGCCGGCCTCGTGAGCTGGCTGATCGGCGTGGGCCTCGCGCTGCTGTTCGGCCTGGCCGTGGGCACGCTGCCCGCGCTGCGCGCCATGCGCGTGAACATCACCGATGCACTGGCGGGGAGGGCTTGAAATGAGGTTCCTAAAAAATCTAGGCCTGGTCCTGTTGACCATCGTTTTCCTCGGCCTGTGGGTGGCCTTGCCCTGGCAGGGCGCCCTTGTGCTGGCCGTGCTGCTGGCGCTGTGGATGTTTGCGTTCCGCAGCGGCACGCAGACGCGCTCGGTCGCCATGGTGGGCATCAGCACCTTGAGGCAGCGCCTGGGCTCCTCCGCTGTGATCGTGGTTGGCATCGCCGGCGTGGTGGGCGTGCTCGTCGCCCTGCTGGCCATGGCCGAGGGCTATGGGCAGACGCTGCGCAACTCCGGCAGCCTGGACACCGCCATCGTGATGCGCGGCGCCTCGGCCAACGAGGTCTCGTCCTCGCTGAGCCGCGAGGACCTGGTGCAGATCGAGCAGGCGCCCGGCATTGCTCGCAATGCCAAGGGCGAGCCCATCATCTCGGCCGAGACCGTGGTGGCGGCCAACCTGCCGGTGCGCGGCAGCAAGGTCGGTGACGAAGGCAGTGCCCAGGTGCGCGGCATCAGCGAAGCGGCCTTCCTCGTGCGGCCCAATGTCAAGATCATCGAGGGCAAGGCCTTCCAGCCGGGCCTGCGCGAGCTGGTCATCGGCAAGGGCGCGGTGCGGCAGTTCGAGGGGCTCAAGGTCGGCGCCACGCTGAAGCTGGGCAACCAGCCCTGGACCGTGGTTGGCATCTTCGCCTCGGGCGATGCGATGGAGTCGGAGCTCTGGGCCGATGCCAACGTGGTCAACGACGCCTACCGCCGGGGCGCCGGCCGCAACTCGGCCACGGTCAAGCTCGAGAACGCGGCGGCCATCAAGACCTTCAGCGAGGCGCTCGAGGCCAATCCGCAGCTCAAGGTCAAGGCCAGCACCACGCTGGACTTCTTTGCCAAGCAATCGGAGCAGATGACCAAGGTGCTGCGCATCATCGGCATCACCGTGGGCGCCATCATGGCGGTGGGCGCGGTGTTCGGTGCGCTCAACACGATGTTCGCCGCCGTGGCCACGCGGGCCCGCGAGATCGCGACGCTGCGCGCCATCGGCTTCCGCGGCCTGCCGGTGGTGGTGGCCGTGATGCTGGAGACCATGTTGCTGGCCCTGATAGGCGGCGCCGTCGGTGGCATCGCGGCCTGGGCCTTGTTCAACGGCTTCGAGGCCTCGACCATGGCGGCCGGCTCGGTCGGCAAGCTCAGCTTCAACCTGAGCGTCTCGCCCGGCCTCTTGTGGGAGGGCATCAAATGGGCCCTGGCCATCGGATTCATCGGCGGCCTGTTCCCGGCCGTGCGCGCGGCCAGCCTGCCGGTGACGGCGGCCTTGCGGGAGCTGTGAGTCGAAATAGAGAAGGCGGCGACCCGCGAGGGTCGCCGCCTTTGCTTTGTGGGTCCGCTTCAGCGGGGTGCGGCGCTCTGCGCTGCGCGGGCTCTGTCGGTGTAGTTCTTGTATTGCGGGATCGCTATCGCGGCCAGGATGCCGATGATGGCGATCACCGGCAGCAGCAGGCCCAGCACGCGCACCGCCCAGTTGTTGGGCGGCGGCGGAGGGCCGTAGTTGTTGTCGCCCTGGCTGCCCGGCACCAGCGCAAAGATCAGGGTGCCGATCAGCGGAATCAGCGAGACGATGGACAGCCAGCCGCTCGCGTTGAAGTCATGGGCACGCTTGATGCCGCAGAGGATGGAGAACCACAGCAGGGGAATCCAGCCCAGCAGGCTTGCGATGAAGCCCAGTGCCGGGTTGATCGCGATGAAGATCGCGCTCACGATGCCGACGGCGACATTGATCAGGAAACCCACGCCCACCAGGTAGGCCAGATAGCGCAGCCGCCCGATGCGCCCGGTGGCGGAGAAAAAGTTGAGCGCGGCATAGTCAGTGCCCTGCGGCACGTCGGCCACGGTGGCAGTGGGTGCTGCGTACTGGTTGTAGCTCGTATCGGTCGTCATGATTCCTCCTTGGCGTTGTGAATTGAAACGGATCAGAGCAGCCCGGCACGCTTGACCTGGTGGTAGCGGTTGACCAGGGTGGCGGCGAGGGCTTGGGGCTCCACATCGATGGACAGCCGGTCGTGATCCACCACGCGCGCGAACGCATCGTGCCGGGCCTGCAGCATCAGGTGGGCGTTGGCCACGGTCACCGCATCTTCGGCGTTATCAAGTCGCAGGTCCAGCAGCCGGCCCAGCGCTGTCTCGCGCAGGCTGGCCAGCAGCACCAGGTGCCGGCGACGCAGCAGGCGCAGCGCCGGCTGCAGCTCGGGCGCATCTTCGTCGCGGAAGTTGGTCAGCATGATGACCAGCGATCGGCGCCGCAGCCGCTTGGACAGGGCCTCGGCGGCGGCCAGGTAGTCGGAGTGCTCGCCGCCCGGCTGCAGGTCGTGCATCTTGTTCATCAGCACATTGAGGGTGCCCATGCCCTTGCGGGGCGCGCAGTCGCGGCGGGCGTGCTCGGCGCAGCCGAAGGTCATCGCACCGACTTCGTCGCCTTCGGTCAAGGCCACGTAGGCCAGCAGCATCAGCGCGTCCAGCGCGTCGTCGAAATGGCTGTTGGTACCGGCGTCGGCGCTCTGCTCGTCGGCGCGCATGCGGCGGCCGCAGTCGAGCAGGAACATCACGCATTGGTCGCGCTCGTCCTGGTACTCGCGCACCACCGGCTTGCGCTGGCGCAGCGAGGCCTTGACGTCCAGGTGGCGCAACGGGTCACCGCGCTGGTACTCGGCAAGCTGGCGGAAGTCCGTGCCCTGGCCGCGCTGCACGAAGTTCTTGATGCCGATCTGCGCGAGGCGGCGGTCGCCCGAGAGCCAGGCATAGCGGGCCAGCGCCGCGAAGTTGGGATAGACGCGCAAGGCCTGCACCTCGCCTTGCGTTTCGCGCACTTCGAAGAAGCCGGCGCGGCTCTGCCACAGCAGCTGGGTGCGGCCGAGCTCCGCGATACCGCGCTGTCGGGCCGTGACGCGGAAGGTGACGCGGCTGCGGCTCTGCCCGGCGATGGTGAGCGTGCGCGGCAGGCCTTCGAAATCGAACAAAGGGTCCAGCTCGTCGAAGACCTGCAGCCGCCAGGTAAGCAGGCCCGGGTTGACCAGGTCCAGCTTCAGCTCGGTCGACGCACCGATGGCAAAGGCTGCCGGCAAGCGCCGCAGCACCTGCAGGCCGCCGCGCTTCCACAGCCGCAGGCTGCGCCACAGATCGAAGACGGCGGCCGCAACGAGGAGGCCGAGCAGGCCGCCGCCCAGCGGCGCCACGGTGGACAGCGGCGCACCAGCCGACAGCGTGATGGTGCCGACCAGGGCCAGGCCGGCCAGCAGCCAGATGCTGGCCCGCGTCGGAATGACGACGCGCCGGGTAGCGGTGCGCGCAGGGCTCATCAAAGCCGCGGTGCCTCGACGCTTTCGAGCGCGGCCTGCAAGAGCTCGTCCAGGTCGCGGCCCTCGATCTGCGCATCCGGCGCCATGGTCACGCGGTGGCGCAGCACGGCCAGGGCCTGGCGGGCGATGTCGTCGGGCAGGATGAAGTCGCGGCCATTGAGCAAGGCCATGGCCCGAGCCGCGCGCACCAGGGCCACGCTGCCGCGTGGGCCAGCGCCGACCTCGAGGCCGGGCCAGTTTCGCGTGGCCCGCACCACGCGCACGGCGTAGTCGATCACGCGTTCATCGGCATGCACGAGGCCGGCCAGGCGTTGCAGCTCCAGCACCTGCACATCGTCCAGCACCGGCTGCACCGTCTCCAGCGGCAGGGCATGGCCAGCGCGGCCGTTGGTCACCAGCTGCACGACGGCGGTTTCCTCGTCATGCGTCGGGTAGCCGATGCGGATCTGCAGCAGGAAGCGGTCCAGCTGGGCCTCGGGCAGCGGGTAGGTGCCTTCGGTGTCGATCGGGTTCTGCGTGGCCATCACCATGAAGGGGCGTGGCAGCGGCAGGGTCTCGCCTTCCAGCGTGGCCTGGTATTCCTGCATCACCTCGAGCAGGGCGCTCTGGGTCTTGGCCGGCGCGCGGTTGATTTCGTCGGCCAGCAGCAGGTTCGTGAACACCGGGCCCTTGCGCACGCGCAGGCGGCCGAGGCCGTTGCCGGTGTCGTCCAGCACGCTGTGGCCGATCACGTCGGCCGGCATCAGGTCGGGCGTGAACTGCACGCGGGCGTACTGCAGGCGCAGTGCCTGCGACAGCGCGCGCGCCAGCAGGGTCTTGCCGAGGCCGGGCACACCCTCCACGAGCACATGGCCCGAGGCCACGACGGCGACCAGCATCTGCTCCACCGCCTGCGCCTGGCCGACGACGGCCTTGCCGACCTCGCTGCGCAGCGCATGCAGCCATTGCGTGGCGAGCTTGAGTTCCTCGGGCTTGATGGTGCTCATGGGATGGCTCTTCTTTCTTCGTGGGTTCGGTGGACCAGACTGCGCCGGGCCGTTTCTAGCAATTGCAGGTACGGCGGCAGCTGGGCCCGCGTGACGGTGCGGGCCGACAGGGCGCTGCGCAGCGCGTCTTCGTCGGTCTGCGTGGCGGCGGCGATCGCACGGGCCCGCTCGCCCGCAGCAAGCCGGGCGTAGCCGCGCAGGTGCCGCGCTGCGGCTTCCTGAAGGGCGCGTTGTTGAGCGCTTAGCAGCGCCTCGCGGCCCTCGCGGTGCAGGTAGGCGCCGAGGCCCCGCACCTGCTCGGTGATGGAGCGGCGCAGCCGGGGGGGCGCCGCGAGGCGCGGGCCGAATCGCACGGCACGGCGCCACAGCAGCGCCGCCAGCGCCAGCAGGCCGGCGACGATGGCAATCCAGCCCTGCTGCCACAGCCAGGGCAGCAGGGCCTGGCGCTTCTCGTTCAGGTAGATCCAGGCCGTGGCGCCGGGTTCGGCCTGCAGTGCGGCGGCGATCAGCTGGCCGTTGTCGCAGCGCAGGGCCGCGTCGGTGAAGAACAAGTTGTTGCTGGCGTTCAGTACGGTCACGCTGCCCCGGCCCACCGGCACGCGCAGCGCCTGCGTGATGTCTTCACGCGCCAGCGACCAGGTGGCCGTGTGGCCCCGCTTGGGCTGCAGCTTCTGGTGCATCAGCAAGACCTTGCACACAGTGAGCTTCTGCTGGCTGCCCCAGAGTGGTGGCGTTGACCGCAGGCCGACTTCGTTGAAGTGCGGGCTCGGCTGGAAGCCCTGAGCCGGGGCCGCGCTCGCCGGCGGGTCGGCCATCTTCGCGAACCGTGTTTCGACGGGCACCCAGTCGTCGAACCGGGTCTCGTACCAGCTCGCGTCCCGGGGCAGGACCAGGTGGCCACCGGCCTCCACCCATTGGCGCAACTCGGCAGTGCGCTCGGGGAACAGCTGCCAGTCCTGCGACAGCAGCACGAGGCGCGCCCCGGCAGGCGGCATCGAGGGCAGGGCCTGGTGATGAGCGACTGTCATGCCGAGCCGGCGCAGCAGCTGTTCGGTGGCATAGACCGGGTTCTCGCGGGCCTCGCCCTGCAGGGGCCGGGGCCGCTCCTCGTCCACCCATTCGGTGTTGACGACCACCCAGGCGCCGATAGCGACCAGGATCAGCAGGGCCAGCAGGCGGATGACGGTCTCCTGCTTCATGGTCGCGCTCCCTGCGCAGAGAGTCGCGCATCGAAGCTGGCACACAGCTGCTCCAGTTCCTCGGCAGGCAGCTCGCGCCGGGCATAGGCCACGGCCTGCCAGCCGGCTATCAGTTGCCTCAGGTAGGCCTGCGGTTCGGCCGCCAGGCGTTGCTGCGCCAGCGCGAGGCAGTCGCTCTCGGTGCTGGCCGCGCGTATGGCCACGCCATGGGCATGGACCAGGCGCGACAGCGCCCCCCGGTACAGCAGCGACAGCGCTGCTCGCATCTCGCCGCGCTGCCACAGGGCCCGTGCGGCCGCGCCGATGTCGGCCGGCAGGCTCTCGGGGCGGATGTCGAGCGAGCCCACGTGCGTGGGCGGCAGCTCGGCCAGAACCGGGCCGCGCCGGCGTGCCACCAGCCAGTCGCGCAGGCGCAGCAGCACCCAGATCAGCAGGGCCGCGCCTATCAGCCAGACCGCGACGCGCATGCCGCCCGAGAGGCTGGCCAGCAGGTCCAGCCACCAGTCCAGGTTCGGGTCCTTGGGCTTGTCCTTGCGCGCTTCTTCCTTGAAGCGCAGCACGCGCTCCTTCTCCATGCCGGGCAGCAGCGGATCGGCCCGCACGGCCTCGATGGCGGCCTGTACTGCGCTGGCGCTGAGGGCCGGCGGCGTCGATGCGGCTGCAGCGGCTTGCCCGGCGGATTGCTCGGCCGGTTGCGCGGCCGCGCCTTGGGCACACAGCAGGGCAGCGCTGAGCAGCAGGGCCTCAGGCAAACGCACGGCGGAACTCCTGTTCTATGTCCCAGGCTTCCAGGGCCACGCGGCGGTTCAGGTACATGGCGAAGCCGGCCGCCACGTAGAAGGGTTCGAGGAAGAGCACGACGGCGAAATAGGCCAGCGAGACCACGATGTCCAGCCCCAGCTGGCCGGCCGCATGGGCGTCGGGGTGGATGAACCAGTCCCAGATGCTGGCGCTGTGGCCCTCCGGTGCGAACCACCACAGCAGGCCGATGAGGCCATAGCTCAGCACGCCTTCCGCATGGGCGAAGGCGAACTGCAAGGCCGTGGTGGCGCCGCGGTTGTCGTTGAGCATCAGCTTGACGCGCTTGCGTCGCTGGCTGCCGCGCAGGCCCTCGAGCTGTTCGACCGGCTGGGTGTAGGCGCGCCAGGGCGAGAGGCGCCGCCACAGCAGCGTGCGCAGCAACTGACCGCCAAAGACCTGGCGGCGCGCGCGCCACAGGTCAGACCAGGCTGTGGCTTCGCCGAAGACGGCGCGCGACAGCACGAACAGCAAGCCGCGGTCCAGCCAGGGCTTGAGCCAGAACACGATCAGCACCGGCAGCCAGCCCATGGTGTCGACCGTGCACAGGGCCAGCGCGGCCACGGCCAGCAGCACCGGTGTGTAGCAGCGCCAGATCGAGCGCGCATGGCCGCGCACCAGCGCGAGACCCAGGTCGCAGGCTTCGGCCTGGCTGCGCGGGCGCAGCGCGACGGCAAGGCCTTCAACGCGCATGGCTTCTCCCGACAAAACACAGCCACGTCAGGACCAGCGCCCAGCACAGGCCCGCGACGCCGTACTTCACCGCCGGTGCGATCCAGGCGGCCGAGGACCAGAAGGCCTCGAAGGCCGCCGCGACGAAGAGCAGGAAGAAGGCCGCATAGACCAGGGGCACGGCCGCCCGCGCCGCCACGCGCAGCGCCTCGAGCCGGCTGCGCCGACCGGGCATCAGCCAGCCGAAGCCGAGGCGCAGGCCGGCCGCGCCGGACAGCACGATGCCGGTCAGCTCGAAGGCCGAATGCGTGGCCACAAAGGGCCAGAGGTTGTGGCCGAGGCCAACGCGTTGCAGATGGCCAATCGTGGCACCCATCATCAGCCCGTTGTAGAGCAGCACGAAGGCGCTGCCCACGCCGGCCAGGATGCCGGCGCCGAAGCTGCGAAAGCCGATGCCGATGTTGTTGAAGATGTAGTGGCCGAACATCTCCCAATCGCCGCCGGCTTCACGGAGGCGGCCGAGCGCCTTCTTGCCATCTCCGTACATGGCCTCGTAATTGCGCAGCTGGCTCGCATCGAGCAGGCGCAGCGCGAAGTCCGGGCCTTGCAGGGCCAGCAGGTAGGACAAGAGCAGCGGCAGCGCGAACAGCACGAGCGCCAGCAGCACGCAACGCCGCTCGGCCCGCACGGCGGCCGGCAGCTCGGAGCGCAGCAGCCGGCCCAGGGCGCGCAGGCCATAGTCCTGGCGGCGGTAGATCAGCTGGTGCGCCTCCTGCGCCAGCGCCTCCAGCCGCGCCACCAGGTGGACCGGATAGGCACGCGACTGCGCCAGTGCCAGGTGTTCGCAGACGCGTCGGTAGCGCACCGCGAGCAGCGCGCCGTCGACGCCCTGGCCCTTGCCGGCCGCAGCGAGCTGCTCGGCAAACTCCGTCCACATCGAGCCATAGGCCGCCTCGAAGCTCACGGGCGTCATGGTGTGCACCCCTCGCCCAGCGAGTACGCTGGTCGGTCCCCCGAGGGGACGCCAGCCTTGCGGCTGGCATGTCGGGCCGGCTTGGGAGCGGCCCGGCGCTCGGCCCGTGAAGACGATGCTTGGTCCCGACCGTTCACGATTTGTTCCCCATCAGCCATTGCGCCACCCCGAGCAGCCGTTCGGCCGGTCTGCGCCGGGCCTCATCGGGCTGCGTGGCGGGCAGGGCGGGTGCGGCCAGCAGGGCCAGTTCCTCGAAGCGGGCCGGTGTCAAACGCTTGGCGCGTCCGGCCCAGGAGAGGATGGCGGCCTGCTCCTGAGCGTTCAGCGCGCGGGCCGGCGCCAGCGGCGTGGCGGCCGGTGGCGCGTCGTGCAGCAGCACCGGCTTGGCATGGACCACGAGGGTGCCCGCCGCCAGATCGCCGAGGCGCTTGCAGTCGCGGTTCAGCAGCAGGCTGACGATGCCGAAGCCATAAGCCAGCGGCAGGAAGTCGGCCACGCGCAGCAGGTTGCGGGTGAACGAGGCGGCCGGCGTGATCGGCAGGCCGGTGTCCATCACCACGCGCAGGCCCAGGGCGCGCTTGCCCGGCGTGGCGCCCCAGCGGCTCAGCTCGAACACGATGGGGTAGAGCCATTCCACGCAGAACAGCGTGATCAGCATCAGGCCACCGCCCATGCCGCTCAGCGCGCCCAGCGCGCCCAAGGTCAGCGCTAGGCCCAGGTCGATGCCGAGGCGCATCAACAGATCGAGCAGGAAGGCCATGGTCCGCGCCACCAGGCCGGCGGGCTGCAGGGACAGCGCAATGCCTTCCGGCGTCTCGACCCGGGCCAGCGTGTCGATGCGCTGGACCGGTGCCGCTTGCGACGGGCTCAGAGCTTGATCACCTTGGTGTCGGCGATCGAGTCATGCAGGCATTGGCGCGAGTCGCGGAAGATCAGCAGGCAGTCGATCAGGCCCCAGATGCCGGAGGTGACCCGGTTGATGCCGAGCAAGAAGCCGACGCCGTAGCGCAGGCCCAGCATGCGCACGGCGTCGACCTTGCTGCCGTCGGTGCGAACGATGCGCAGTTTGAACAGCATCTTGGCGATGGTTTGGCCGCGTGTCACCAGCGGCCAGCCCTGCAGCAGCAGGAACATCAGGATGCCGAAGGCGGTCGAGCCAATGTTCAGTTCGGTCAGGCTCGGCGTGCCGGCATCCAGTAGCATCGACCGGAACGGCGAGAGCATGCCGACCGCCCAGATTACGCCGCCCAGCAGCAGGCCGTCGACGATGGCTGCCAACAGGCGTGTTCCGCGCCCCGCCAGCTCCACCTCGCCGCTAGGAACGTCGGCCACATGGGCCTCGGGCGGTGCAAAGCGCTGGTCGGTGGTGTCGGTCATGGTGTTCTCCCTGGAATTTATGGCCGGGATTCTGCCTGCTTACGCCGGGTCGGGTCGATTGGTGACTACACCGAAGGCGGCCGCCCCCTCAGGTGGGACTGCCGGCCGCGCTGCCACCCACGTTCTCGCCCAGCGCCTCCAGCTCGCCCGAGGCCCGCGCCTGGCGGCCATAGAAGAGCTCGAACAGCGGGCTGGCCATCATGGTGGTGACCACGGCCATCAGCACCAGCATCGAGAACAGCGCCGGGCCGATGATGCCCTTCTGCAGGCCGATGTTGATGATGATCAGCTCCATCAGGCCGCGCGAGTTCATCAGCGCGCCGATGCCGAGGGCGGTGCGGTTGTCCTCGCCCGAGAGGCGGGCCGCCAGGTAGCAGGCGCCGAACTTCGCCAGCACCGAGGCGGCCAGCACGCCGAGGGCGATCAGCAGCAACTGGCCGGAATTGATCATGTCCAGCCGCGTGTTCAGCCCCGAGTAGGTGAAGAACATCGGCAGCAAGAGGACCACGGCGAGCGGCTCGACCTTCTTCTTCAGCTCGGTCACGAAGAGGCCACGCGGCATGGCCACGCCGAGGATGAAGCCGCCGAAGATCGAGTGAATGCCCACCGCGTCCATCACGAAGGCCGAGGTGCAGAACAGGACCAGCGTGATGCCGAGCACCGTGTGGCTCATCGTGCCTTCGCGCTCCACCATGCGCCCGAGCGGCGCCAGCAGCCGGCGGCCGAAGATCAGCACGAAGCCGCCCCACAGGATGCCGCCGCCAATCGCCAGCACGGCCACGCTCGGGCCCGCACCGAAAGCCGCCAAGACCAGGGCCAGCACGCACCAGGAGGCGGCATCGTCGAAGGCGCCAGCGGTCAGCGACAGCGTGCCCAGCGAGGTATTGGCCAGGCCGCGCTCATTGATGATGCGGGCCAGCATGGGGAAGGCCGTGAGCGCGATGCAGGCGCCCATGAAGAGCGTGGCATTGGCCGTGGAGATGCCGGCCGCGAACAGGCCCGGCACGCCCAGCAGTGAAGGCGTGATCAGAAAAGCGATGAAGAACGGCGCCAGGATGCCCGCCAGCGATACGCCGACCGCACTGCGCGCCTTGGTGGCGAAATGGTCCAGCCGCAGCGTCGTGCCGACCAGGAACATGTAGAGCCCCACGCCCAGCTGGGCGCCCGAATACAGGACGTTCTTCATCTCCTTGGGGAAGATGGCAGCCTGTAGTTCCGGGAAAAACAGACCCAGCAGCGAGGGGCCGAGGATGACGCCGGCAATCATCTCACCCACCACTTGGGGTTGGGCCAGGAAGCGGCGGCCGGCCCAGCCGACCACGCGGCATGCCAGCATGATCAGGGCCAGTTGCAGGAAGAAGTGGATGCTGAAGTCGCCCGGAGAGTAGGTGGCCGCCGCCGCCGGGGCCGCCGGGCCATGCTTGGCGAACACCTCGCTGAGGATGCTGAGCAGGCTGGCAATGCGGTCGGAGCTCATGGAATTTCTTGTAGTAAAACTCCACCGCACTGTGCCAGCGGTCCGGCGGTTGTCCATCCGGGCTGACAGATTTGTACCTAGGTACCTACTTTTGACTTGCTACCATGCGCTCTCCTAGCAACCGGGATTGCCGATGAAGCTGATCTCCAGCCGCGAGTTCAACCGCGACGTCAGCCAGGCCAAGCGGGCCGCGCTGGCCGAGCCGGTGCTGATCACCGACCGGGGCCAGCCCACGCATGTGCTGATGAGCATTGCCGACTTCCGCCGTCTCAGCGGCGAGAACGAGAACATCCTCGAGATCCTGGCCATGCCGGCCAATGTGGAGCTCGACGCCAAGGACGCGGCAGACGGCGCCTGGGATCACCGCGAGGCCATCGAGTAACCATCATGTTCCTGTTCGACACCGCCCTCGTGCTGGACCTGCGCAAGGCCAAGGCCGGCCACGCCGATCCCGGGCTCGCGGCCTGGGCCGCCGGCATCGCGCGCCACAAGCTCTTCATCTCGGCGCTGAACCTGCTGGAGATCGAGACCGCGGCCGCCCGGCTGGCCCGCAAGGACCGCGCTGCCGGCCTCGCCGTGCGCGAATGGATAGACCAGCAGCTGATGCCCGCCTTCGAGGGCCGCATCCTCGCGGTCGATGCCGCCATCGTGCGCCGCCGCGCCCAGCTGCCCTATGCCAACACCCGCGATGGCCTGCTCGCTGCCACCGCGCTGGAGCATGGCCTCACCCTGGTGACGCGCCGCGTGAGCGCCTTCCGCGCCGGCCGCGTGAAGCTGCTCAATCCCACTGGCCACAGCGCGCCTCCTGGCGAGGACGAAGAGGATTGGGGCCAGGGCGCCCAAACCGGCCATCTGTGGCTGAAGAATTTGTACGTAAGGGCCTGACCCCATGACCCACAAGCGACGCATCCTCATCGTCGGCGGCGGCACGGCCGGCTGGCTCACGGCGGCCTACCTGGCCAAGCACCTGGGGCTTTCCGAGCGCAGCCATCTTGAGGTGACCGTGCTGGAGTCGCCCGAGATCGGCATCATCGGCGTGGGCGAGGGCAGCTTCCCGACGATACGCGGCACGCTGCAGTTCCTCGGCATCGACGAGAAGCGCTTCATCCGCGAGACCTCGGCCACCTTCAAGCAGGGCATCCGCTTTTGCGACTGGGCCCATGCACCTCGCGGTGCGGATCGCCACCAGTTCATCCATCCTTTCGAGGCGCCGTTCTACACCGAAGGCGTCAGCCTCGTGCCCTACTGGCTGCTGCAGGACGAGGCGACGCGCCTGCCGTTTGCGCGTGCCATGACGCTCCAGGAGCGCGTGATCGAGGCCGGCCGCGCGCCCAAGCGGGCCCATGAGGCCGGCTATGTGGCGCCGCTGAACTACGCCTATCACTTCGATGCCACCCAGCTCGCCCGGCTGCTGGCCGAGCGTGCGCGCGAGCTGGGCGTGCGGCATGTGGAGGCCACGCTGAGCGAGGTGGCGCTCGATGCCAACGGCGCCATCGCGCATGTGAACACGCTGCGGCACGGCCGCTTCGAGGCCGACCTCTACGTCGACTGCACGGGCTTCCGCGCCGAACTGATCGCCCGCCTGCCCGGGAGCGCCTTCAAGTCGGTGCGGCCTCAGCTGTTCGCCGACCGGGCGCTGACCTGCAAGCTGCCGCTTGACGCGTCCGAGGCGCTGATGGAGAGCTGCACCATCGCCACCGCCCACGAGGCCGGCTGGACCTGGGAGATCGGCCTCAACGGCGCGCGTGGCATCGGCTGTGTCTATTCGAGCGGCCACATGAGTGACGAGCGGGCCGCCGAAATCCTGCGTGACTACGTGGGGCCCGGCCATGAGGACCTGATGACGCGGCGCCTGCCTTTCGAGGCGGGCTACCGCGAGCGGCAGTGGGTGAAGAACTGCGTGGCCGTGGGCCTGTCGGGCGGCTTCCTGGAGCCGCTGGAATCGACCGGCCTCGTGCTGATCGAAGCGGCCATCGGCATGATTGCCGAGATGCTGCCGCACAGCGGGCCGATGGAAGCACCGACACGCCGGTTCAATGCGCTGATGACGGCGCGCTACGAGAACATCGTCGATTTCCTCAAGCTGCATTACTGCCTGAGTCAGCGCACGGAACCCTTTTGGCGCGACAACGCGGCTGCGGCTTCCATCCCCGAGCGGCTGGCCGAGTTCCTTGAGCAGTGGAAGCTGCGCCCGCCCGGCCGCTTCGACTTCAACCTGGACACCGAGAGCTTCGCCTTCTTCAACTACCAGTACATCCTCTACGGCATGGGCTTCCGCACCGACCTGAGCGCCGGCCGTGCGGACTTCCACCAAGGCGAAGAGGCGGCGCGGCTGTTCGCCAAGATCCAGCGCTTCGGCGACCGCGCGCTGCAGGACCTGCCCAGCCACCGCGCGCTGATCCAGCAGATCCATGCGCTCGGTGGGCGCCTGCCGCTGGCCGCGCTGTAGGGTGCTTGAACTGGCGCTTGAAGCTCAGCGCTTGGGAACGATCTTCACGCCGGTCAGCTGCGAGATCGCCGACAGCGTGGTCTGCGCGGCATTGAGGCCCAGCAGGAAGTCCTTGTCCGAGTAGGACGAGAACAGGTCGGTCGGCTGGTGCCAGTGCGGGTTCCAGCCGGCACCGATCTGCTGGCCGCGCTCGTTCTCGCGCAGCGAGATCGCGGGCACATGGTCCATGAAGGGCGTGGAGTCCGTGTTGGTCATGTGGAAGCCCACGGTGGCCGGATAGTTCGTCGCGTACTTGTCGTTGGCCGCGCGGAAATGCCAGGCCAGCTTGGCCGCACCGTCTGCGAACTTGGCGGTGGACTGGTACTCGATGTTGACATCGGCCTCGGCACGCTGCTCCTTGGGCGCCACATAGACCGGCTGGCCCTTGGCATCGAGCACGGGCTTGCCGCTTGCGTCGAGCTTCGGCACCGGCATGCCATGGTCGAACATCATCATGTCGTGCTGGATCATGCCGAGCCATCGGGGCTCGGGGTACTTGCCCGAACCCTTGGGCGACTCGATGCCCTGCAGGTCCTTGCGCTGAGCCACGTAGGCGTAGGCGCCGTTCAGGCCGGTCTCCTCGTTGTTCCAGAGCACGAAACGGATCGAGCGCTCGCTCTCCACGCCGGGCTGGCTCAGGATGCGCGCGAGCTCCATCACGAGGGCCGTGCCCGAGCCGTTGTCGTTGGCGGCTTCGCCCCAGCCAATGCCGTCCATGTGGGCGCCGACGATGTACATCTCGTCGGGCCGCGTCGTGCCGATCTTGGTGCAGTAGACGTTCTCGCGCAGCGAGGTGCCTTCGGGTGTGGGCTCGGCATTGAGCGCGCGCAGCCGCACGTCGGGCTGGTTCATCGGGTCGGTGTTCACGCCGGTGGGTGCGCGTTTGCCGAACAGCGTGCTGCCGCCCTGGCCGGCCGGGCCGCCCGCCAGCGGCGCACGCGGTGCGGCCGGCGTGCGCTTGGCAGGTTCGGTGAACTGGTACTGCAGGCGCTCGGTGTTCGTGCAGCCGTAGGACTTCAGCTGCGCCTCGATCCAGTCCAGCGCCTTGCGGTTGCGCTCCGTGCCCTGGCGGCGGTCGCCGAACTGGGTCAGGCCCTTGATCGTGGCCTTGTACTTCTCCAGTTCCAGCTGACCGACCAGCACGCTGATCGGGTCGTCCGGCGTGGCGGCCGGCGGTGTCTGTTGGGCCAGGGCCAGCGTGGCGGTGCAGGCCAGGGTGAGCAGGGCGGTGGGGAGGACCAAGGGACGAAGGCTCATGTCGTACATCCTTTTTTCGACAGGCAGGGGGCAAAGCAGGCGCGAGCATACGGCGAGAATCGCCGCACCTCACGCGGCTTGACGCCGCACGGAATCGGAGCTCGCCCAGCCATGCAATCCTCGATGCGCCGCCGCCTGATCGGCTCTGCCCTGACCTCCGCGCTGGCCCTGCTGCCAGTCTGGGCCGTCGCCGCGCCGCCGACGTCTGCGACGCTCATACGCCCCGGCCTCATGTGGACCGCCGACCAACCGCAACCCCAGCGCGGCTGGCAGCTGCTGGTGCAGGGCGAGCGCATCGCCGCCGCGGGCGCGGTGGGCAGCTTCGAGGTGCCGGCCGACGCCAAGCTGATCGAGCTGCCCGATGCCACGCTGCTACCCGGCCTGATCGACCTGCATTCGCACCTGCTGCTGCACCCCTACAACGAGGCCACCTGGAACGACCAGGTGCTGAAGGAACCCGTCGCGCTGCGCACCTTGCGCGCCAGCGTGCAGGCCCGCGACACCCTGCTGGCCGGCTTCACCACGCTGCGCGACCTGGGCACCGAAGGCGCCGACTATGCCGACGTCTCGCTGAAGCGCGCGATCGACGAAGGTCTGATCCCCGGCCCGCGCCTCTTCGTGGCCACGCGTGCCATCGTCGCCAGCTCCACCTATGGGCCCGGGCCGCGCGGCTTCCGTCCCGACATCGAGCATCTGCCGCAAGGCGCCGAAGAGGTCAGTGGCGTGCCCGAGATCCTGCGCGCGGTGCGCGACCAGGCCGGCCGTGGCGCCGACTGGATCAAGGTCTACACCGACTATTCCTGGGGCCCCGGCGGCGAAGCCCGACCCACCTTCACCCAGACCGAACTGGATGCCCTGGTCGATGCCGCGCACAGCGCCGGCCGGCCGGTCTCGGCCCATGCCGCGACGGAAGAGGGCATGCGCCGCGCGGTGCTGGCCGGTGTCGACACCATCGAGCATGGCTATGGCGGCACGCCCGAGGTGTTCCGCCTGATGGCCCAGCGCGGCGTGGCCCTGCTGCCCACGCTCACCGCCAGCGTGGCCACCTCCGAATACTCGAGGCAGTACGTGGAAGGCCAGACCCCGCCCACGCCGCGCATGCTGGCCGCGCAGAAGGCCTTCAAGGCCGCGCGCGAGGCCGGCGTGATCATCGGCAATGGCAGTGACGTCGGGGTGTTCAGCCATGGCGCCAACTACCGGGAGCTGGAATGGATGGTGCGCAGTGGCATGACGCCGCTGCAAGCCTTGCAGGCCGCCACCAGCATCGCGGCGCGCATTCTTCGGCAGGAGGGCCGCCTCGGCGTGCTGCGCACCGGCGCGCTGGCCGACCTGATCGCCGTGCCGGGCAACCCGCTGCAGGACATCCTGGCGCTGCGCCAGGTCGGCTTCGTGATGAAGGGCGGGCAGGTCTACAAGGGCGGGCGCTGACGCTTCACGGCTCAGCGGTCAGCCGCTCCACCAGCCTGCGCGCCAGCGGCGCCATCAACAGCACGGCAGGAAAGGCCAGCCCCCAGGCCATCAGCCAGGCGCTGGCCCAGAGCTGCAGGAAGCCTGACGCCAGCCCGAGCGCGCGCCAGGTCGAGAGTCCCGAGACCAGCAGCGACATCAGGCCCGAGAGGATGAGGCCGAACAGCAGTGGCGCAAATCGCTTGGCAATCATTGGGGGCCTCCCGTTCAAGCGGCGACGGCGACAGCCACGGCCGGCTCGCCGACGCGCAGCAGCGTCTCTGCGAAATGCCGCCCGAACATCCGCGCCGTCTTGAGGTCTCCCGGCACGAAGGCATCGGGCGCCGAAGCATGGCCGGCCTGGGCCATCAGGCCCGACCAGGAACCGAGCCGGTTGGCGGCCTCGTCGTAGGGCACGCCGCTGTGCTGCTCGGGCAGGATGGGATTGCCCACCCACAGCATGCCGTGCTGCATAGCGAACACGAACATCGAGGTCAAGGTGGACTGCTTGTCGCCGGACGGCAGCGAGGAGACGGTGAAGCCGGCGGCCAGCTTGTCCTTCAAGGCCTGCTGGCGCCAGAGCCGGCCGGTGGCGTCCATGAAGCTCTTGAAGGGCCCCGAGACGCCGCCGAGGTAGGTGGGCGAGCCGAGGATGAAGCCGTCGTAGGCCAGCAGCTCATTCGGGCGGCTGGCCAGGTCTTCGGCCTTCAACAGGTGGACGTCGACGGAGCCGGCGCTGCGAGCGCCTTCGGCCACCTGGGTGGCGATGTGCTCGGTATGGCCGTGGGCGCTGTGATAGATGACGGCGAGTTGTTGTTGCTTCATGGGGGAACTCCAGGGGGTGGAGGTCAGGCGGCGAAGCGCGCGATGACCAGAGCGGACAGATAGAGACCGAGGCCGAACACCAGGTGGTTGGCCAGGCTGCGCAGGCAGTTCTTCAGGGGCGTGGCGGTGCGGGACGAGGCGAAGCCAGCGCCCATCGCGGGCTGCATCACCAGCAGCGGCAGGGCCACCGTGGCCGCGCCCAGCAGCAGGGCTGGCAGCGGCGTGGGCTCGGTCACCCATGCCATGCCTTGCGTCAGCACCAGCAGGCCGGCGAAGGCGATACCGACCCCGTAGTGGACGAGCCAGCCCCAGGCCAGCTCGCCCTGCACCGGTTCGGCCCGTGCGATGGCCTCGTGGGCGATGCGGCCGCGCAGCAGGTGGCCGGCCCAGCGGCCGATGAAGGCGAAGTTCAGCGTGGGCACGCCGAGGCGCTTGAGCAGCAGGAGCCACAGGTCCATGCAGGCGGTGGCGGCGATGCCGATCAAGGCGATCAGCAAGAGGTCGGTGAGCGCTGTCATGCGGGACTCCTTCGGCTTGACTTGAGGTCGGTGTGAAGCCACTATGCAAGTTGAAGTCAACTTCAAGTCAAGAGCTATTTGATGGACATTGCTGAAGTCGCCAAACGCGCCGGCGTGCCAGCCTCGACGCTGCGCTACTACGAGAAGAAGGGGCTGATCGCCTCGCTGGGGCCGGAGGGCGCACGCCGCCAGTTCGCGGCCGGCGTGCTGGACCAGCTGGCCCTGATCGCGCTGGGGCAGGCGGCCGGGCTCTCGCTGGACGAGATCCATTCAATGCTCTCGCCCAAGGGGGAGCCCAGCATCGACCGGCGGCTGCTGGTGGCCAAGGCCGATGAGATCGACCAGAACATCCGCCACCTGCGGGCCATGAGCCGGGGCCTGCGCCATGCGGCCGCCTGCCGGGCGCCCAGCCACCTGCAATGCCCGACGTTTCAGGGGCTGCTGAAGTCAGCCGCCTCGGGGGCGCTGGACAAGCAGCGCCAGAGCCGCGCGCTGAAACCGAATGCTCGCAAGGCCTGAGGCGACAATGCCGCCATGGCACAAGGCAAGCGAATTTCCGTGGAGATAGGCCCCGACGCGCTGCGCGTGATCGGCGAGATGGGTGCGGCCGCGAAGCAGGCTCGCCTCAAGGCCGGCGAAGGCCAGGCGGCCGCGGCGGCGCGCCTGGGCGTTCATGTGCAGACCATAGGCCGCATCGAGGCCGGCGAGCCGGGCGTGGCCGTCGGCCATGTGATGGGGCTACTGGCGCTGTACGGCGTCTCGGTGCGGCTGCCGTCCTAGCCAGCGCCCCGGCGTTCAGCGCCGCGCCAGCCAGACACCGAACACCGCCAGCGCCATGCCGGCGAGGGCCAGGCCGGAGAGCGTCTCGCCGAACAGGGCCCAGGCGAACAGGGCCGTGGTCGGCGGCGTCAGGTAGAACAGGCTGGCCACATTGACCGCGCTGCCCCGGCGTATCAGCAGGTTCAGCAGGCTCACCGCGCCGACCGAGAGCACCAGCACCAGCCAGGCCAGGGCGAAGACGAAATGCCCGGTCCAGCGGACCTCCATCGTCTCGGTCAGGCCGGCCGCCAGCGCGGTGACGACGAGGCAGGGCAGGAACTGGATCACCGAGCCGCTGCGCAGGTCGAAGCTCGGGCAGAAGCGCTTCTGGTACAGCGTGCCGGCGGTGATGCCGAACAGGGCGATCACGGCCGGCAGCAGCATCGTGAAGAGCGAGGCGCTGCTTGCGCCGGCCGCTACCTTGTGGGCCACGACCAGGCTCACACCGGCAAAGCCGAGCGCGAGGCCCAGCCATTGCGCCGGCCGCACGCGTTCGCCGAGCAAGGCGCCGGCGCCCAGGGCCGTCAGCACCGGCTGCAGGCCCACCACCAGGGCCGTGATGCCGGCCGGGAGGCCATGGCCGATGGCGATGAAGACACCGCCGAGGTACACGGCATGCACCAGCAGGCCCGAGACCGCGATGTGCAGCCATTCGCGGCGGCTGCGCGGCCAGGGTGCGCGGCTGAGCAGGGCAACGACGCCCATCAGCACCAGCACCAGGGCATAGCGCAGGCTCAGGAAAATGAGCGGCTCCGCATCGGGCAGACCGAACTTGGCACCGAGGAAGCCCGTGCTCCACAGGGCCACGAAGAGCAGGGGATAGAGCCGCGCCGAGGCGCTGGCCTGATCGTTGGATGGCATCAGTTCAAACCGGTCTCGGGCAGGAACTTCGGCGCCCGCAGCTGCTGGCTGGCCTGCTCGTAGGCGTAGGCGAAGGCCAGCACGCGCGCGTCCTGCCAGGCCTGCGAGGCGATGGACAGGCCCACCGGCAGTCCACCGACCTGGCCCATGGGCACGGTGATGTGCGGATAGCCGGCCACCGCGAAGATCGAGCCGAAGCCGCCGCCGCCCGGGCGGTCGCCGAGCAGGTGGTCGATGGACGCGGCGATGTTGCTGGTGGGGCCGACCACGGCA
Organism: Pelomonas sp. V22; assembly: GCF_030014915.1. GTDB lineage: Bacteria > Pseudomonadota > Gammaproteobacteria > Burkholderiales > Burkholderiaceae_C > JAUASW01. The sequence goes on along the minus strand of NZ_JAGIXS010000001.1, from coordinate 1,712,461 downwards.
TCCAGTTGGTGCTGGCCGAACAGCGCATCGATGCCCTCGGCGCGCGACAGCCGCCGGCAACTGGCCAGTGCCTCCAGGTAGGCCGGCGCCTCGATGCCGGCCGTGGCCTCGGCGGCTTCCAGCGTCTCCTGTGCGAAGAAAGGCATGGTCTTGTCGGCATGGGCCTTGTTCCAGGCGATCACGTCAGCCAGGCTCTTGACCGGCGCATCGCTCTGGTAGGCCGCCAGGTACTTGGCGAGGCCGTCCTTCAGCTCATGCAGCAGCACCGCGAACTCACCCCGGCGGGCTTCGGCGTAGTTCGGGATCACCACGGGGTCGACCAGGATCGCGCCCTGTTCGCGCAGCGTGGCCAAAGCCTGGTCGAACAAGGCGGCCACGCCGGGCTGATTCGGGATGGCGGCGCGCACCACGCCGATGCGCTTGCCTTGCAGCGCGTCGCGCTTCAGGCCGCTGAGGAAGTCCGGCGCCGTCGCGGGCTGGGTTTGGGTGATGGCGTCGAGCGGGTCGGCGCCGGCCAGCACCTGGGCCAGCACCGCTGCATCGGCAACGCGGCGAACGATGGGGCCGGCCGTGTCCTGGCTGGCCGAGATCGGGATGATGCCGGCGCGGCTCACGAGACCCACCGTGGGCTTGAAGCCGACCACGCCGCAGGCCTGGGCCGGCGAGCAGATCGAGCCGTCGGTCTCGGTGCCCACGGTCAGCGGCGCAAGGCTGGCGGCAGCGGCCGAAGCCGAGCCGGAACTGGAGCCGCTGGGGCTGCGGTTCAGGACATGCGGGTTGCGCGTCTGGCCGCCCCGGCTGCTCCAGCCGCTGCTGGAACGGTTGCTGCGGATGTTGGCCCATTCGCTGAGGTTGGTCTTGCCGAGGATGACGGCACCGGCCGCGCGCAGCCGCTCGACGATGTGGGCATCGCGCTGCGCGCGCAGGCCGGCGAGGGCCAGCGAACCGGCGGTGGTGCTCATCTTGTCGGCCGTAGCGATGTTGTCCTTCAAGAGCACGGGGATGCCGTGCAAGGGGCCGCGCAGCTGCGGTGATTTCTTGTGGCGCCGCTCGGCATCGAGCGCGCGGGCCTGGGCGAGCGCGTCGGGGTTCAGCTCGATCACGGCGCGCAGCTTGGGGCCGCGCAGGTTCAGGGCCTCGATGCGCTTGAGGCAGTGGCGCGTGAGCTCCACCGCGCTCAGCCGGCCGGCGGCCATGGCGGCTTGCAGGGCAGCCACGTCCAGCTTGTCCAGCGCGCCGAGGGCGGGTGCGTTCGCTGCCGAGGCCGTCGAGGACGCCAGCCCGGCTCCCAGGGTGGCGGCAGCCGCCGCAAAGCTTCTCCGGTTCAATTCGCTGCTCATCGCTATCGTCCTTCCATGCCTGCACAAAGACCCGGCGGATTGTGTCGGATCGTCGCGCCGCGTTCAGATGCCGCTTGATGCCGCGTGCGCGCCTCGCCACCGGCTTGCCCTGAGGCAAGGCTTTCGTTGTGTACTCGGATATATTTCGATCGATGAACACCCCCACCCCCCGCTTCAAGATCCTGCGCCTGGCCGCTGTTGCGGTCTTGGGCGCAGCCAGCCTCGCTGCCGCCGCAGCCGACCTCACGGTCTCGGCCGCTGCCAGCCTGACCAATGCCTTCAAGGAGATGGCGACGGGCTTCGAGGCCCAGCATCCGGGGACCAAGCTCTTGTTCAACTTCGCCGCCTCGGACGCGCTGCTGGTGCAGATCGCCAAGGGGGCGCCGGTCGACGTGTTCGCCTCGGCCGACCAGGAGACCATGGACAAGGCCGAGCAGCAGAAGCTCCTGCAGGCCGGCAGCCGCCGCAACTTCGTGGCCAACAGCCTGGTGCTGGTGACGCCGCTGGAAGGCGGCCTGCAGCTCAAGACCCTCGCCGATTTGCAAAAGCCCGAGGTCAAGCGCGTTGCGCTCGGCAAGCCCGAGGGCGTGCCGGCCGGCCGCTATGCCAAGAGCGCGCTGGAGGCGGCCAAGCTGTGGCCGGCCGTCGAGCCCAAGGCCGTCTACGCGCAGAACGTGCGCCAGGCGCTGGACTATGTGGCGCGCGGCGAGGTCGAGGCTGGCTTCGTCTACGCCACCGACGCCGCCGTGCAGAAGGACAAGGTCCGCCCCGCCTTCAGCGTGGCGACCGAGACGCCCATCCTTTATCCGATCGCCGGCGTGGCCGGTGGCCCCAATGCAGAGGGCGCCCGCCAGTTCCTGGCCTATGTGCAGTCGCCCGCCGGCCAGGCCGTGCTGGCGCGGCACGGCTTCCAGAAGCCCTGAGCTATGAGCAACCTGGACCCGGCCTGGATCGCCCTTGCGCTGTCGCTGAAGGTGGCCGGCTGGGCCACGCTGCTCAACCTGGTGCTGGGCGTGGCAGCTGGCTTCGCGCTGGCGCGCTGGCGCTTTCCCGGCCGCGAGCTGCTGGACGCGGTGCTGACCTTGCCCATGGTGCTGCCGCCCACGGTGCTGGGCTACTACCTGCTGGTGCTGATAGGCAAGCGCGGCTGGCTCGGCGCCTGGCTGCATGACAGCTTTGGCATCAACCTGATCTTCACCTGGCAGGGCGCGGTGATCGCTGCGACCATCGTGGCTTTCCCCTTGGTGCTGAAGTCGGCCCGCGCCGCCTTCGAGGGCGTGGATCCGCAGCTGGAGCGCGCCGCCCGCGTGCTGGGCCTCCCGGATTGGGCGCTGTTTTTCCGCGTGACCCTGCCCATGGCCTGGCGCGGCATCCTCGCTGGCCTGCTGCTGGCCTTTGCCCGCGCGCTCGGCGAATTCGGCGCCACGCTGATGGTGGCCGGCAGCATCCCGGGGCGCACGCAGACGCTGTCGGTGGCGGTCTACGAGGCCGTGCAGGCCGGGCAGGATTCGACCGCCAACACCCTGGTCTTGATCACCTCGCTGACCTGCATCGCCGTGCTGCTGGCGGCCGGGCGGCTGGCGCCGGCGAGGCCGCTCGCATGACGGTTTTCGACGTACAGATCCGCAAGCGGATCACGAGTCCAGGCCGCAATTTCGAGCTCGATGTGAGCTTCCGCACCGAGGCCCGCCGCACCGTGATCTACGGGCCCTCGGGCGCCGGCAAGAGCCTCACGCTGCAGGCCATCGCCGGCCTGCTGACGCCTGACAGCGGCCGCATCGCTTTCGGCGGCGAGCCCTTGTTCGACAGCCGCGCCGGCCTCGCGAGCCCGGCACGTGATCGGCGCTTCGGCTACCTGTTCCAGGACTACGCGCTGTTCCCGCACCTGAACGTGCGCCAGAACATCGCCTTCGGCCTGCGGCGCGGCTGGCGCAATCCACCGGCTCAAGTCCGCGAGGCGGCGGTCGAGCGCTGGCTGCTGGCCTTCGAGCTGCAGGCCGTGGCCGGCCAGCGGCCGCACCAGCTCTCGGGCGGCCAGCGCCAGCGCACGGCCCTGGCCCGGGCCCTCGTGAACCAGCCGCGCGCCCTGCTGCTGGACGAGCCCTTCGCCGCCCTCGACCCCGAGCTGCGCGAGCGCCTGCGCGACGAGTTGCAGGCTTTGCTCGATCGCATTGACATCCCCATGCTGATGATCACCCACGACCCCGAGGACCTGGCCCGCTTCGGCGAGGCGCGGCTGCAATTGCGTGATGGGCGCATCACGCCATGAGCCGCAGCAAGCCAGCGCCGGCACTGAGCGTCGAAGCCGAACTGCGCCTGAGCCTGCAAGGCCAGGCGCTGGCCAGCGCCCGCCACCTGGCCCTGCTGGCCGAGATCGCGCGGCTGGGTTCGCTCACGCATGCGGCCAAGGCGGCCGGCTTCAGCTACAAGGGCGCCTGGAACGCCATCGAGCAGATGAGCAACCTGGCCGGTGAGCCACTGCTGGAGCGCTCGGCCGGTGGCAAGGGCGGCGGCTTCACGCGCTTGACTGAGCGCGGCGCCCAGCTGGTGCGCAACTACGGCCTGATCCAGCAGGAGCATGCGCGCTTCGTCGCACGGCTCAACCAGCAATCGCAAGGCCTCAGCGCCGACTACGCACTCCTGGAAGGCATCGCCATGAAGACCAGCGCCCGCAACCAGTTCGCCGGCACCGTGAGCGCGCTGCGCACCGGCGCCGTCAACGACGAGCTGGAGCTGCAGGTGATAGGCGGCCAGACCATCGTCGCCACGCTTACGCGCGAGAGCAGCCGCGAGCTGGGCCTGGTCGTAGGGGCGAAGGCTTTCGCGCTGATCAAGGCCTCCAGCGTGCTGCTGATGACGGACGCCGAGGGCGTGAAGCTGTCGGCCCGCAACCAGCTTCGCGGCCGTGTGGCCCGCCTGACCGAGGGTGCAGTCAACAGCGAGGTGGTGCTGGAGTTGCCCGGTGGCGGCAGCGTCGCGGCCATCGTGACGCAGGCGAGCGCCGAGGCCCTGGGCCTGGCCGTGGGCAGCGAGGCCGTGGCCGTATTCAAGGCATCCAGCGTGATCGTGGGCGTGGCCGCCTGATCAGTTGCCGTCGCCGGCATCGCCATCGTCTGAGCGGGCCTTCTTGCGCGCCTTCAGTTCGGCCTTGGCCTTTTGCAGCTTCAGCTCGGCTGCGCTGTAGCCATAAGTGATGCGGCGCCCCGGCACTGGCTTCAGCGCCTCCAGCCGCCGGCCGCTGCCGACCCAGAACTGCCGCTCGCGCGTGGCCAGGCGCGAGGCATCGAAGTAGCGGGCTTGCCAGTCGGGCCCGGGCTTGTCGGGATCGAAAGCGATGTCGTAGAACTTGCGCGGGTCGACCTTGTCGGCCGTCTCGACCTGGGCGCCCTGGCGGAGCCAGTCGGCCGCAGCCGCGCGCTGCGCCTGGCGCTGCTCGTACCAGCGCCAGCGGTAGTGCTCGAACAGGTCGGCCACGTGGGTGGCATAGGCCTCGGCCACCAGGCGGTTGCCGCGTATGAACAGCATGTTCTCGTCGTTGTTGTACGAGGCCTTGTAGCCGAGGTTGTGGCTGCCGGTCACGACCAGGCAGTTGTCGGAGAACGGGTCGATCACCACGATCTTGTTGTGCACGATGGCATGGCCGGCCTTGTAGATCTCGCGCAGCCAGCGCTCCTCGTTCTTCAGGATGCCGGCCGGGGCAACGAACTCGGCATCCATCTCCGGCGTGCGCGAGGCCTCGAATTCCATCGCCGCCTCGGGGTCGCTGATGGCGCCGCGCACGAACAGCCACGGCTTCTCGCGACAGACGGCAGCGAGCTGCTTGGGCAGGGTCCAGGAGCGGTCGTTGCCGGCCTGGCCCGGCATGAAGGCCAGCACCAGCACGGCCTGCTTGGCCTGGGCCACGGCATTGAACAGGGTCTGCATGTCGGGCGGTGCGTCGGGCCGGCCGGGCACGCGCTTGGCGTCGGGGATCAGCGTGGGCGTGTTGGGCGAGAACCAGACGGCGGCCTGGGTCTTGCCATCCTTCAGCTTGGCAAAGGGCGGGGCCGGCGCATCGGCGGCCCGCAGCGCCGCGCCCTGCAGCGCGCTGACGGCCTTGGGCACGGGCGGAATGCCGGGCGCCAGCGTGTCGTCGCGCAGCCGTTTCCAGTAGTCGAGGTAGACGCCGGCAATGACCGGCGAGCGCAGGATGACGGCGTTGTTGCTCTGCGTGCAAAGGCCCGAGCGGGTCCAGTTGGTGCTGCCGGTCAGCACGGCCTGCGGCTGGCCGGCGGCATCGACCAGCACGACGAACTTGTTGTGGCCGATGCTGCGGCTGTCGGGCAGGTAGCGCGAGATCAGCTCGCAGCCGGACTGGCTCATCGCGGCGCGGCCCTTGCTGTTGGCGTTGTCGTAGCCCTTGGTCTTGTCGCCGGTGTTGTTGGACAGCACCAGGTGCAGGGCGCCGCCCGCCTCGGCCAGCTGGCTGATCAGCAGGTCATCGGTCAGCTCGTACAGCGCGGCATAGCAGCGGCCGCCGATGGCCTTGCGCTCGGCCAGCAGCTTGAGCAGGGCGCCTTGCAGCTCGCCGCTGAGCCGCGTGCGGGCGGCGCCCTGCGGGTCGTCGAGCGCCTTCTGCAGGGCATCGGCATTGCTGCCGCCATAGGGCGCCAGCAGCTTGACCAGGGCCTGGGTGGAGAGGATGCCGCGATTGAAATAGACCTCCAGGTCCGCGCCGATCTGCTCGGTGGCGGTGATCGGATCGGAGACCAGGGGCGCGAACCCGGGGAGGGGCTCAAAGCCCGCGCCCTTCTTGCGCATCGCCACCACCTGGTACTGCAGCGGCGTGTCGCGGCTGGCGCGGTCCAGGAAATCTCGCCAGTGGAAGCCGGTGACCGGCGAGACCGTGGTCGGCAGCTCGGCCTCTGCGCCCGGCCGGTTGTCGAACTGCAGGAGCGAGCGCAGCGGCTGCCAGGCCTCGGTGCTGCCGGCGGGGCGGCGGCTGATCATGAAGCCGGCGCAGTCCTTGATCGCACGGTCGAGCGACCAGGCGATGTGGACGATGTCGTTGTTGGCGATGACGCGGATGCTGGCAGCCATGGAACCCTCCTGGCACTGTGGCCGCTGGTAGATGACGACCCCGCGAGCGGCAGCAGGCCGGGGCCCGGCCATGATCTGACTTGACGATGACAAATCAAGCATCAAGCCAGTCAAACTGAAGCCTTCATCCCTCCGTTTGTGGAGGCTGCTCCTGCCGGTCGTGCCTGTGAGGGAATGGCGCTCGCCAGGCCAGCAGCACCGGCGGCACCGAGCACAGCAGCACCAGCAGGAAGAAGCGGCGGTAGTCCTGGCCCAGCGCCGTCCAGACCCAGCCGCTCAGGCTGCCGGTGGACCACTTGGTCAGCGCCATCACGCCGGTCGCCATCGCGTAGTGGGCCGTGCAGAAAGGGCCGGGCGCCAGCTGCTGCATCATGTAAAGCATGTGGCCGACCGAGCCCATGCCGAAGCCGAACTTCTCCACCGTCACCAGCGCTGCAATCATCCAGGGGCTCTCCGGCATTGCCTGGCTCAGCCAGAAGTAGGTGACATGGGGCAGGTTCAGCGTCAGCGCCAGCAGCAGGAAGGCGCGGGGCAGGGTGAGTCGCGCCGCCACCAGTCCGCCGAGCAGGGCGCCGGCAATGAAGGCCAGCGTGCCCACCGTGCCGTTGATGTGGCCGAGGGTGGCGTTGTCGAGCCCGAGGCCGCCGGCGCTGCGCGGGTCGAGCAGGAAGAGCGGGCCGAACTTCTCGATGAAGCCTTCGCCAAAGCGGTAGAAGAAGACCACGGCCAGCATCATCGCCATCTGCGGCTTGCTGAAGAAGCTCACCCAGGTCTCGCGCAGCCCCTGCAGGCCACCGGCCTGTGCTGCAGGCGAGGCAGGCGCTCCGGTCGGCAGCATGCGCAGATGCCAGAGGCCGAAGCCGCCCATCAGCAGCGCCGCCGCCGCCATCACCAGCATCCAGCATTGCACCCAGGGCAGGGCGAAGCGCGTGTGCAAGAGGCCGGTGGCCGAGACCAGCAGGCCCGAGGCCAGCACGGCGCCGAGGTTCCAGCACATGCCCTGCAGGCCGGCATAGCGGGCCTGGTCGCGCGGCGCCATCGTGGCCATGAAGAGGCCGTCGGCCACGATGTCCTGCGTGGCCGAGGCAAAGCCGGTGATCCAGAAGAAGGCGAGCGAGGCCTGGAAGAAGCCCTCCAGCGGCAGGCAGAAGGCCACGGCGCCCAGCGAGGCCATCATCAGGAACTGCATGCGCAGGATCCACCAGCGCTGGCCGCGCAGCGGCTCCAGCAGCGGCGCCCACAGCGGCTTCAGCACCCAGGGCAGGTACATCTGCGAGGTGTAGAGCGCGATGTCCTCGTTGGCGATGCCGAGGTTCTTGTAGAGGATGGCCGCCACCGCGCCCACCATCACATTGGGCAGGCCCATGGCCAGGTAGAGCGAGGGCACCCAGCAAAGCGGATGGCGGGCGGCGCGGGCGGAGCGGTTCATGCGTGGGGGTTGGCGTGGGCCGGCATGTCGTGAGCGAGATCATGATGCCCTGATCGATGCCGATCCCGAATGGGCCAGCTATCCGGATTCTGTGTCCTGCCATATCGATATGGCATGGCTGCCAAACGCTCATGCAGATGAGCGCCGCCGGCGAGAGGGCGCAAGTAAATTGCGCCGGCCGTCATCGAAGAATGCACGGCGCTAACGCAGAAAAGACGGAGACAAGCAATGAACATGAACAGACTGCCCGCCCTCTGGGCCGGGCTGGGTCTCAGCGCAGCCCTGCTCGGGATTTCGTTTGACGCCAGCGCCGCCCTCAGCGTCACGACCACGCACGACAGCAACAACCCGGCCCGCCCGATGTACACCATCGACACCAATGGCGGCCTGGTGTTCAAGGTGCGGGGCTATGACAACGGCGCGAGCACGCAATCGGCCGGGGACATCTCCAGCCTGGTCTACAAGGGCGTGCAGTACGCCGACCAGACCAAGGGCACCCAGCTCAACAGCGGCGCCGACTACCTCTACAAGACGACCTCCATCGTCGGCGTGAAGGTGGAACTGGTTGACGCCAATGGCACTGCCACGCCGGCCTCGACCACCAATGGCGGCGTGGCGACCGGCAATGACTACATCAAGGTCACGCTGACCAGCGACGGTGGCGCGGCCGGCATGCTCACCCACTACTACCTGGTGAAGAACGGCCAGCCCCATGTCTACATGGGCACCTATTTCACCGGCGAGCCTGACACCTTGAACCTGGTGCGCTACATCGTTCGCGTGCCCATCGCGGCCCTGCCGAACGGCACGGCGGCGGGCACGCCCGGCGGCCTCACGAGCGATGGCTACTGGCCCGACGACCTGCGCGGCACCAATGCCGCCGTCGAGGCCAGCGACGTGTTCGGCTTCGCGAGCACCGATGCCCGCTACGGCCAGACCCGCTCCAAGCATTACTCGAACATGCGGCTGAAGGACTGGTCCTACATAGGTGGCACCGGTCCCGGCGTGGGCCTGTGGATCATGCGAGACAACAACGAAGGCAACTCCGGCGGCCCCTTCTACCGCAGCCTCTTGAACCAGATCACGGCCACCAACAACGAGATCACCTACATCGTCAACTACGGCGAGGGCCAGACCGAGGCCTACCGCTTCAATGTGCTGAACAGCTACACGCTGATGTTCACCGACGGCACGCCGCCGGTGGCGCCCGACACTGGCTGGTTCGGCAAGCTCGGCCTGCTCGGCTATGTGCCGCCGGTGGGGCGCGGCTCGGTGGGCGTGGCCGGCCTCAGCGGCCGCGTGCCGGGCGTTGCCTACACGGCGGGCTTTGCCAACGCCAATGCCCAGTACTGGGCCGATGTGGACCCGGTGGACGGCCACTTCACCAGCACCGGCATGCTGCCCGGCACGTACTCGATGACGATCTACAAGAACGAGCTGGCCGTCGACAGCCGCAGCGTCACCGTCACTGCCAATGCCAACTACCAGCTGAATGCCTTCGCCCTCACCGGCGACCCGGACACCACGCCCGCCATCTGGCGCATCGGGACCTGGGACGGCACGCCGCGCGAGTTCATCAACGGCGACAAGCTGACGGTGATGCATCCCTCCGATGTGCGCATGAGTTCCTGGATCGTTCCCGACTACGTGGTCGGCAGCTCCAACGCCGCCACCGGCTTCGCGGCCTACCAGTGGAAGGACGTCAACGGCGCGGTCAAGATCCGCTTCACCCTGCGCCGGGGTCAGGCCTTGCCCTACACCTTGCGCATAGGCACGACGACCGAGATGGGCGGTGCCCGGCCGCAGGTGACGGTGAACGGCTGGACCTCGGCCATCCCGCCGGCCACGCCCAAGGTCTCGCGCAACCTGACGGTGGGCACCTACCGCGGCGTCAACCGCCTGTACACCTACAACATCCCGGCCAGCGAGCTGATCGTCGGCGAGAACGTCCTGACCATCTATCCGGTCAGCGGCACGGCGGGCGTCAAGTACTTGAGCCCCGGCATCGCCTACGACGCGGTCGACCTGATCCGCACGCCCTGAGTCCCCCAGAAGAATTGCGAAAGCACCCCATGAAGAAACTCCTTGCAAGCCTGCTGCTCACTGGCCTGGCCCTGCCGGCGCTGGCCGGCCCGACCCTGAGCTTGGGCAGCGGCTCGGCCGTCAAGTACGTGCAGTACGCGGCCGACTTCGAGCTCAACACCGGCCTCGCCAACGACTACCTGGAAGGCGGCCTGCTATTCCGCTATGTCGGCAGCGGCGACAACGCCGGCTGTGGTTACGCCGGCGTCGATTGCGTCGATCCCGGCGGCAGCTACAGCGCCGCCTTCACCGGCAACTACCTGGCCACCAGCGGCAGCAATGCCTATCTGAGCATCAAAGCCACCGACCGCGACCTCACCGCCATCGAGTTCGCCGCCGACACCGGCTTCGACACCCGCGTCTACGGCTACTGGCAGACCTGGCGCGATTCGGTGATGACCGGCTCGGGCAACTTCGACCTCGGCGCCGCCGGCATTGGCGGCGTGATCGGGCTCAGCGATGCGGCCGGCTTCGACGAGGTGCGCTACTTCACGTTCTCGTCCAACGGCAAGAGCGCGGGCTTCAGCGCGCCGGCCCTGGATTCGGTGCGTGGCTTCGCCGTGCCGGAGCCCGGCACGGCGGCCCTGCTGGGGCTGGGCCTGTTCGGCCTCTGCGTGGCGGGCCGCCCACGCCAGCGAGGCTGACCCGGGCAAGGGGCGAGGCGCGGCTGCTACGCTGGCGGCCCTGCAGCCGCCATGCCTCGCCCGCCATGTCCAGCCCGCCAGCGCCTTCACGACGCGAAGCCTTCGCCTTCTGGCTCAAGCTCGGCTTCATCAGCTTCGGCGGCCCGGCCGGCCAGATCGCGGTGATGCACGAAGAACTGGTCGAGCGCCGCCGCTGGATTTCGGAGAACCGTTTTCTCCATGCGCTGAACTACTGCATGGTGTTGCCGGGTCCGGAGGCCCAGCAGCTGGCCACCTACATCGGCTGGCTGATGCACCGAACCTGGGGCGGCATCGTGGCCGGCGCGCTGTTCGTGCTGCCCTCGCTGTTCATCCTGATCGCCCTGTCCTGGATCTACCTGGCCTGGGGGCAGGTGCCCCTGATCGCCGGTGTCTTCTACGGCATCAAGCCGGCCGTCACCGCCCTGGTGCTGCATGCGGCCTGGCGCATAGGCTCAAGGGCCCTGAAGAACGGCTGGCTCTGGGCCATTGCGGCGGCCTCCTTCGCGGCGATCTTTGCGCTGCAGCTGCCGTTCCCGCTGATCGTGGCGGCCGCCGGCCTGATCGGCTTCGTGGGCGGCAAACTGAAGCCCGAGGTCTTTCGCGGCGGTGGCGGGCATGGCGCCGCCAAGGCCGGTTACGGCGCAGCGGTGATTGATGACAACACGCCCACGCCGGCCCATGCCCGTTTCAGCTGGGCTCGCTTGCGCCAGGTGGTGCTGGCTTTCGTGGCGATCTGGCTAGGCGCCATCGGCGGCCTCTGCGCGGCCTTCGGTTGGGAGGCCGTGCTGACGCAGATGGCCTGGTTCTTCACCAAGGCCGCGCTGCTGACCTTTGGTGGCGCCTATGCCGTGCTGCCCTACGTCTACCAGGGCGCGGTCGAGCATTTCCAGTGGCTGACGGCGCCGCAGATGATCGACGGCCTGGCGCTCGGCGAAACCACGCCGGGCCCCTTGATTATGGTCGTGTCCTTCGTCGGTTTTGTGGGCGGCTGGAGCAAGTCCTTGTTCGGCCCCGAGCACCTGCTGCTGGCAGGCGCGGTCGCGGCGAGCGTTGTCACCTTCTTCACCTTTCTGCCGTCCTTCTTCTTCATCCTGCTCGGCGGGCCCTTCATCGAGAGCACGCATGGCAAGCTGCAGTTCACCGCGCCGCTGACGGCGATCACGGCTGCCGTGGTCGGCGTGATCCTCAACCTGGCGCTGTTCTTTGCGTACCACGTGCTGTGGCCGCAGGGCCTCGGTGGGCGCTCTGAATGGGGGGCGGCCCTGATCGGCCTGGCGGCCGCGCTGGCGCTGTTCCGCTTCAAGCGCGGCGTGATCGAGGTGGTGCTGGGCGCGGGGCTGGCGGGCCTGACGTTGCGGCTGCTGGCCTGAGCGGTCTGCTCAGCAGCCTTCCACCTCAAGCCCGCTGACGCGCTGGCTGCGGCCATCGATCAGGTAGCGCACCACGCACTGGAAGTCGACCGGGCCCTTGGCTCCCGTCAGCTTGGCCGACTTGGCATAGACATAGATGCTGGAGCCATCTCGCTGCGGATAGACGGCCGATGGCGCGCCTAGCTTGGCACGCAGCTCCTGCACCGGCGCGCCGCGCCAGGCCGAGAGGCTTTTGTCGAACTCGGCCTGGCGGGCGGCGTCGATCTGCTGCTGCCCGCTCATCGGCGCCACTGGGTGCGGGGCCGGGCCGGGTGATGGCAGGGCGGCGCAGCCTGCGAGCAGGCAGGCCATCGCTGCGCTAGAGCAAATGCTTTGTATCGGCGCCTTCATGTCTCTGCTGTGCTCTGCACCGTGATGAGAAGGCTTCCAGCCTATAGGCTTGCGGCGCGAATGCTGTATCCGATTGAAAACTACGCAAAGCTGCGCTGGCCCGGCCTCAGGTGGCTGCTGATGCGGCGCTGCTGCTGGCGCTCTCGGACTTCTGCAGCAGCACGGTGACCATCATGACGGCCGTGAGCAGCTCGGCCTCAGGCGACTCGTCCAGCAGCTCGATGACGTGGCGCTCACGCAGCGACAGCCATTTGGCGTCGGCCCGGGCCAGGATGCGGCCGCTGCGCTCCAGTTCGAAGCTCATGTCGAGCAGGCCGCCGCGGAGCTCGGCGCCGTCCAAGGGGCCGCCCTGCACCTGCACGCGCCGGCGCCAGCCCCAGCGGGTCCTCAGCAGGAATGGCGAGCCATTGGCCTGCACCTCCCAGCAAGGCAGCCAGCTGAGCAGCCTGCGCTTGAGGCGCGCGGCTTCGCGGCCGTCCCGGGTCAGCACCCAGGTCGGGTTGAACCAGGCGAACTCCCAGGTCGCCTCGTAAAGCAGGCGTTCGTCGGCGTCGAGGATCTGCAGCCTTTCCTTCAGGCTCAGCAGCTTGCGTTTGATGCTCAGGATTTTGCTCACGGTGCCTCTTGGTTTGAATTGATTGCCTCGAGAACGGGCTAGGGTTGGGGCTGCACCCAGGCGTCATAGGCCTGCGGCCCGCCGAAGCGCCCCCAGGCCTCGGCCTCGGGGCGGCCCAGCGTGGCGGCCATCAGCAGGCCATTCATCTCGCCAACCAATCGGGTGTGCAGGATCTTGTTCTCGGGGTTCTTGTGCAGGAAGAAGGCGACGCGGTGCTCCTTGGTCGAGAGGCGCAGCCAGTCGGCGTCTTCCTCACGCGCCATCGGCGTCAGCGGTGCGAGGAAGTCCAGCATCCGCTGCGAGGCGCGCCAGGTGCCGCCGGTGGGGCTGACCACGGGTTTGCCATCCAGCACGATGTGGCGGTCGTCATAGGCCACGACGATCAGGCGATGCCGTGCGTCGCGGTCCAGCCATGCCAGCAAGCGCTGGCCATGGCCTTGCGCGGCCTCGAAGTTGTAGTTGGCATCGAGCAGCGCAATGCGCTCGACGCTGGCCGGGATATCGCCCTGTTCCATCAGCCCGAAGATCAGACTGCCGCCACCGCTGTGTGCCATCAGCTCGATGCTCACGGGCCCGGGCAGCGGTGCGGACAGGCCGTCGATCAAACGGGCGATGCGCTCATTCGCGTCTGAGCGGGCGCGCCGCCAGGCCGGCCAGGAGCGGCCCTCGGCCTCCATCAGCACCAGCACGATGTTCTGCTGAGGGCTGACTTCGCGCAGCCGCCGCACCTGGGCACCGATGTGCTGGATGTCGTAGTGCCAGTCCATGCCCGGCTGCAGCCGGGCGCCCAAGGTTTGCTCGATGCTGTTGCCATTAGGCAGGGCATAGGCGATCAGGCGCGTGGGCTTGGCCGGATCCAGGCGGGCCGGCGCGTTGTAGAGCAGGCGGATGCCGCCCTCCAGCCGCTGTTCCAGCTGGCGTTCACCGAAATGGGGCGTGGGCCGGAAGTTCGGCAGCTCGGCCGGGTGATGTGCACAGCCACCGAGCGGCAGAACGGCTGCGAGCAGGCAGGTGATCAGGCAGGTGATCAAGCAGGCGGGTGGGCGCATGGGGCATTCTCGCAACGAAGCAGGCCGGCACCGCAGGCATCATGCGAGGGTGACGACGCCAGACGCTCAGCCCGCTACCGACCTTCATGCCTTGCTGCTAGCCGCCGCCCGCAGCGGCGATGCCGGGCATTTTGACGAGCTGCGCCAGGCCCTGACCGGCCCTGCCAGCGCTGGCGCGACCATCGCGCCAGCCTGGCAGCGCTTCTTCGCTGCCGGCGGCGAGGCGCTGTGGGCCGACCTGCCGCACCGCGCCGAGCGGGTGCGGCGGCGCATCCACGAGGACGGCGCCAGCCACAACATCCATGGCCGTGAAGGCGCGGCCGCGCGCGACTGGCCATTGGAGCTGCTGCCGCTGCTGGTCGGCAGCGAAGACTGGCGCCGCATCGAGGCCGGCGTGCTGCAGCGCGCCCGCCTGCTCAATGCCGTGCTGGCCGATGTCTATGGCGAGCAGCGGCTCTTGAGCCAGGGCCAGCTGCCGGCCTCGCTGGTGCTGGCACATCCGCAATACCTGCGACCCCTGCATGGCTGCCGGCCGCCGGGCGGCGTCTTCCTGCACCTGCTGGCCGTGGACCTGGCGCGCGGGCCGGACGGCGGCTGGTGGGTCGTGGGCCAGCGCTGCCAGGCGCCTTCGGGCCTCGGCTACCTGCTCGAGAACCGCCTGATCGTGGCCCAGCAGTTCCCGGAGGCTTTCCGCGAGCTGGGCGTCCAGCGCCTCGGGGCTGCGCTGCAGTCTTTCATGCAGGGGCTGATGCGCTTGTCGCCGGCTGGCGAGCGCTCGCACGTCGCCCTGCTGACGCCAGGGCCCTTGAGCGAAACCTATTTCGAGCAGGCCTTCCTGGCCCGCCACCTGGGCCTCAGCCTGGTGGAGGCGGGCGATCTGACCGTGCGCGGCGACCAGCTGTTCCTGAAGACCCTGCACGGGCTGGAGCGCATCCATGTGCTCTTGCGCCGGGTCGACGACGAGTACCTGGACCCGCTGGAGCTGCGCCCCGACTCCACGCTCGGCGTGCCCGGCTTGCTGCAGGCGCTGCGCACCGGCGGCGTGGTACTCGCCAATGCGCCCGGCGCTGGCTGGCTGGAGAGCCCCGGGCTCGCGGCCTTCTGGCCCGGCGTCTGCGAGGCCTTGCTCGGCGAGCCGCTGCAGCTGCCGGCCGCCACGGCCTGGTGGTGCGGCGAGGCCGCCGTCTGGCAGCGTTGCCGCGAGCAACTGGCCGACTACGTGCTGGCGCCCAGCTTCCCGGCCAGCGATTGCACGCAGAGCTTCACGCCGCAACTGCTCGCCGGGCTGGACGCCGCCGCGTTGGCCGAGGTGGCGCGCCGCGTCGAGGCCGACCCGGCGGCCCACACCTTGCTCGCAAGGCTGCGTCCGGCTGAAACCCCGGTCTGGCGTGCGGGCGCGCTGGAGCCCCGGCCGGCCGTGCTGCGCGTCTATGCGATGGCCGATGGCCTCGGCGGCTGGCAACTGCTGCCCGGCGGCCTCGCGCGCGTGGCGAGCCGGGGCGAGGGCGGGGCCGATGCCTGGCTGTCGATGCGCGAGGGCAGCGCCAGCGCCGACTGCTGGGTGCAGACCGAGGGCCCAGTCGATCGCAGCAGCCTGCTGCCACGCCCGCTCACGGCCGCGGAACTGACGCAGATGCAGCGTCGCGTCAGCAGCCATGCGGCCGAGAACCTGTTCTGGCTCGGCCGCTACACCGAGCGTGCCGAGAACAGCCTGCGCCTCGCGCGGCTCAGCCTGGAGACGCTGGCCGCCGTGCAGCGCAACGCCGCGCCGCCCGAGCTGCTGCAGATGCTGGCCCGCCTGTGCCATCAACAAGGCCTGCTGGCCCAGCCGTTGCCTGCGGAGACCGGCGCCCAGGCTTTCGAACAGCAGCTGATTCACTCGCTCGGCGTGCTGGACGGCGCGCACAGCGTGGCCTGGAACCTGCAGGCCCTGGCCCGCGCCGGCCAGGCCTTGCGCGAGCGGCTCTCGGGCGAGCATTGGCAGCTGATCAGCGAACTGGGCGAGCAGTTCCGCCAGCAGCTGGCAGCGGCCCTGCAAAGCGGCACGGCCGAGCCGCTGGCCGATGTGCTGGCGGTCCTCAATCGCGCGGCCACCCAGCTTGCCGCCATCACCGGCGCCCAGACCGACCGCATGACCCGCGACGACGGCTGGCGCTTGCTCAGTGTGGGCCGCCAGATCGAGCGGCTGGACTTTCTGTCGGGCGCGCTCGCACTGGGCTTGGAGCATGGCCTGTCCGAGCAGGACGAAGGCTTTGCACTGCTGCTGGGCCTGTTCGATTCCTTGATCACCTACCGCGCCCGCTTCCAGGCGCGGCGCGAGCGCTTGCCGCTCTTGCAGCTGCTGGTGCTGGATGGCGACAACCCGCGCTCGCTGGCCTGGGTGGCGCGCACCTTGCGCGAGCGGCTGCTCAAGCTGGCCCGCCATGAGCAGGCCTGGGCCGAATCGGCGGTGGCTGCCTTGCCCCGCCCCGAGCAATGCCCGCTGGAATCGCTGAGCGATCCCGCCGTGCTGGCGAGCCTGCTGCGCGATTGCGGCAGCGAGGCACGGGCCCTGTCGCTGGCCATCAGCCGGCGCTTCTTCGCCCATGTGGGCGTGCACGACCACCGGGTGTGGCAATGAGCTCCGCTGACTTGCGCTGGCTGCGGGTGCGGCACGACACGGTCTACCACTACGGCGCGCCGGTGGAGCTGGCCCATCACCTGGCCTGCCTGGTGCCGCGCGAGACGCCCTGGCAGCGGGTGCGTGGCTGGCGGCTGCAGATCAGCCCGCGCCCCGCGCTCTGGGCGCTGGACGAGCCGCCGGCCCAGGCGCTGAGCCGCGACCCCTGGGGCAACGGCCGCCTGCTGTTCGAGCATCACGAGGTGCATGAGCGGCTGTGCGTGAGCAGCAGCTTCGAGGCGGGCCTGATGGCGCCGCCGCTGCCCAGGCTCTGGGTCGAGAGCAGCCCGCCGTGGGAGCAGGTGGCCGAGGCTTTGCGCTACCGCAGCGGCAATGCGCCGCTGGAGGCGGCCGAGTTCGCGCTGGCCTCGCCGCTGGCCCTGCCCAGCGCGGCCCTGGCCGATTTCGCGCGCCGTGCCTTCCTGCCCGGCCGGCCGCTGGCGGCCGGCGCGCAGGCGCTGATGAACCAGATCCATACCGAGTTCCGCTACCTGCCCTTGAGCACCGACGTGGGTACGCGGGCCGACCAGGTGCTGGCCGGCGGCCAGGGCGTGTGCCAGGACTTCGCCCACCTGATGATCGCGGCCTGCCGCTCGCTCGGGCTGGCAGCCCGCTATGTCAGCGGCTACCTGCTGACGCTGCCGCCATCGGGCCAGCCGCGCCTGATCGGTGCCGATGCCTCGCATGCCTGGGCGCAGGTCTGGTGCCCCGAGCAGGGCTGGCTGGCACTCGACCCGACCAACAACCTGGCTGCCGCGCTGGACCATGTGACCCTGGCCTGGGGCCGCGACTATGCCGATGTGGCACCGCTGCGCGGCGTGCTGCGCGGCGGCGGCCAGGCGCGCTTGCAGGCGGCGGTGACGGTCGAGCCGCTGTAGCGCCCGGGCGGCGCTACAGATTGACGGCGAACAGCCGCCGCATGAACAGGTCCTTGAAGCTGTGGGCCTCGCCAAGCCCCAGCCGCTCCAGGTAGGCCGGCGGCACCGGCCGCTCGCCGGTCAGGCTCTGGAAGATCATCGGTAGCAGCTCGGCCGGGTGGTGGCTGGCGTGCTTGAGCTTCTTCAGCGCGCGCACGATCTTCAGCTCGTCCTCGTCCAGGTCGGTGCCGAACGGGAAGTCGGGCAGGTGACCCGCATTGCGCCAGGGCCGCAGCCGCTCACGCAACATCTCGGGCCGGTTGTGGCGGTAGCGCTCGTCGATCTCGTGATCGACCGACAGCTTGCCGCGCGCCTTGGCCTCGGCCAGCAACTGGTCCTGGAAGCGCGAGTCGGCGATCTGCAGCAGGCGTTTGATCACGGCCTCGTCGGTCTGGCCGCGCAGGTCGGCCACGCCGTATTCGGTGATCACGATGTCGCGCAGATGGCGCGGGATGGTGCAGTTCGCATAGTCCCAGACGATGCTGCTGGACAGGCCTGCCGCGTTGTCGTGCGTGGCGCGCAGCATCAGGATGGAGCGGGCGTCGCGCAGGGCATGGCCCATGGCGACGAAGTTGTACTGGCCGCCCACGCCCGAGACCATCTGGCCCGAGGCGAGCGCATCCGAGGAGGCGGCGCCCAGCAGCGTCACCTTCATCGTGGTGTTCATCAGCCTTGCATGGCGGCGCTGGGCGCGCTTCAGCGCCTCATCGGCAAGGGCGTCGCCATAGAGCTCGTTGATGAAGCCGATGCGCGTCATCGAGATCTGCTCGCGCAGGTCTTCGGGCAGTTCGCGCAGCCGCTGGTAGAAGTCGCGCGGGCCGAGGAAGAAGCCGCCGTGCATCCGGGGCGCGTTCAACCACTGCTCGCCGAGGGCGCTGGTGTCGTCGAGATCGGCGGGCAGGGCGTCGGGCCTCAAGATGCCGAAGCGGCGCAGCCAGGCGATGTCGGCCGGGCGCAGCGGCCAGGCGATGCGGCCGCGCTCCCGCAGCAGGGCCAGCAGGCCGGGGCCGGGCCGCTCGGCCAGCCGGCCTTCGTTGGCCAGCGTTTGCAAGAGCGGGTCCATGAACACGCGGCGTCGCACGATGCCGGCGTCGATCAGCCGCATGAAGCCATTGACGAACATCTCGGAGCAGCCGTAGAGGCCCTGCGAGAAGGTGCCCAGCTCGCGGCCGTCAAGACCCTCGGGGCAGAGCGCGGCGAGCATCTGGCGGTAGTCCTCGCCCTGGTGCTCGCGCACGATCAAGGCATTGGCGATGGCATCGCCGAGCGAGCCTATGCCGATCTGCAGCGTGCCGCCGTCCACCACCAGGCTGGACGCGTGCAGGCCGATGGCGTGGTCGGCCCAGGCGATGGCGGCATTGGGCGGCGCGAACAGCGCGTGGCGGCAATCCGGGCTGTCGATCACGAGGTCGAAGCAGTCCGGGCCTGCAACGGCCTCGCCCGGCATGAAGGGCAGCTCGCGGTTGATGGCGGCCACACGCAGCAGCGGTCGGCCGAGCTGGCGCTGCTGTTCGATCAGGTCCAGCGTCAGGTCGGGGTTGCAGGACAGCGAGAGCTGGCCGTCCCGCTCGGCCACGGCCTGGGCGATCAGGTTGACGCCCTGCGCCGCCATGTCGCGCACGGCGAAGCTGTAGTTGGTGCAGACGAAACCTTGCTGGGCCGCGTCGTTGCCGAGGTAGTCCCCGGTCTTCATGAAGAACTCGTGCACCTGGATGTTGGGCGGCAGGCCGGTGCCGCGCAGGGCCTTCACGTAGTCGAGGTCGGGGTAGTCGGCGAACACCCGCTCGGCCAGCGGCGCGAGGAAATGCTGCTCCAGCTCGCTCTTGCCGACCGGCCGCTCCAGCGAGAGCGCCGTGAAGATCTTCAGCCGCCGCCCGGGCTCGGCCGCCACACGCCGGTACAGCGCATTGACGAAGGGGTTGGGCTTGCCGAGGCCCAGGGGGATGGCCATCACGATCTCGCCGGGGATGCGGGCCAGCACCTGATCGACGGCCGTGCTGATGTCTGTGCAGGTCTGCATGTCTTGTTGTCTCCTGTCCCTCAGTGTGCCGCCGGCCGCCCCCTGGCGACTTGATGCTGGGCAAGGCTCGCCTACCAGCGGCAGCCCTTGCCGCGTGCGGCATCGAGGGCCAGCGGCACAACGGCCAGGATGCCGGCCTGCTCATAGGCGCGGCGGCAGTCGGCGCGCTTGGCGGCTTCCAGCTCCTGCTCCAGCTTGCTCTTCTTGTCGGGCGGCACCGGCAGTACCTCCAGCATGCCCTTCACGCCCTGGCGCGCCAGCGGGCCGCCGGCGCGCGGCAGCGAGAGGTCCAGCTTGGGCGCGCTGGCGCCTGGGGCGGGCGGCAGGGCCAGGTCGGCACCGACGCGGCTGCCGGCATCGGGCGCACCGACGGCGGGCGCATTGCTGGCGCCTGGACTGGTGACCAGGCGCTGCGGTGCCTCGCTGGGGCTGGGTGTGGAGCTGGGCGCAGGGCTGGCTGGCGTGGTGGTCTGGGCGGCTGGCTGCGGGCTCGACGGGATGCTTGGCTGGGTGCTGGGCGAAGCTGCTGTCGGTACGGGCTCGGGCCCTGGCTTCGGCACTTCGGGCAGCGGCGCCAGCGTGGGCGCGGGGCGGGCCTGAACGGGCGTTGGCAGGCTGGGCAGGGGCTTGCTCAGCACGGGCGCGGCCACCGGCGTGCTGAAGCTGCTGACCGGACTGGGCGCCTGCGGCAGCGTCGGCAAGGCGGTGTCGGCCGCCTGCACGGCGCTGGGCAGGGCCGGCAGCGGCCTGCTGACCGGCGTGGGCGGTCTTGCCTCGCTGAGCCGCGACACCGGTCGAGCCGGCGCTGCCAGCTCTGGCATCGCGTTCGTGCTGACGGCCGTGGCCTGGGGCAGGGCGCCGGGCAAGGGCTGCAGGCTGGGGGCCGCTGGGTTGACGATGGCGCGGGTCACCGGCGCGAGCGCCGGGGCGGGGGGCGCCAGTGCCGAGCTGGAAGGCAAGGCCTCCAGCTTTTGCAGCGGGCTGGGCGCTGGCGCATTGAGCTGGCCGCGCACGACCGGCTGCGGTGTTGGCGGCAACGGAGCGAGTGCCGGGTTGCCGGCCTCCAGGCTGCTGCCCGCCAGCTTCTCACTGGGCAGCGGCTGCAGCTGGCCGCCGGGGGCGGTGTCGGCCAGGCGGCTGAGCTGCGCTTCCTCGCGGGTCGGGTTGGTCTGGCCGAGGCGGGCGGCGCCGGGCGCGGCATCGGCGGGGGGCGCCTCGCTGCGCACCCGGCCGCCGACGCGCGGCGCGCTCCGTGGCGCGGCCTCAGCGCTGCTGGGACTCGGCAGGGCGGCGCTGGTTTCGCCACCTTCGCGGGCCGGGCCGCTCTCGCCGCGCAGCGTCACATTGATCCGGCCCCACAGGCCTTCACCGGGGCGGGCCGAGCCAGGCGCGGAGCCGAGCCAGGCGACCAGGAGGCCGTGCACCAGCAGGGCCAGCAGCAGGCACTGCTCCAGCCGCGTGGGCGGGCGCGCCACCGTGGGCCAGGCGACGACGGACGGGGCTGGTCTCAGCGACAGGAGCACGGGCTTGCTTGCAAGGCGAGATGGCGATGGCCCGTAGTGTCACGCATCACCGGCCGGCTTTATGTCGGCCGCGACATAAATCGGGCAAACCCCGGACAAGCCGGCGCGCTGCAATGGCGGCCAGGCATTCGTACAGGAGTTCCGCCCCATGCATCCCCATGACAAACACGACCATGATCTCGGTCTCGCCCACGACCTCGAACAGCTGCTGCGCCAGCGCCGCCGCGCCCTGGGCTGGCTGGCCGGCGCCGGTGCCCTCGGCCTGCTCGGTTGTGGAGGCGGCGACAGCGCCAATGCTTCTTCCTCGGCCAGCAGTTCCGGCGGCAGCGGTGGTGGCACGACGACCACGCCCTCGACCGGCACGTGCAGCGTCATTCCCGAAGAGACAGCCGGCCCCTATCCCGGCGACGGCTCCAACAGCTCGGTCGGCGGCGTGGCCAATGCCTTGATGCTGAGCGGCATCCTGCGCTCCGACATCCGCACCAGCATCGCGGGAGCGAGCGGCACGGCCGGCGGTGTGCCCTTGACGATCACGCTGCGCCTCGTCAACACGAACAGCTCCTGCGCCGACCTGTCGGGCTATGCGATCTACCTCTGGCATTGCGACCGCGAGGGCCGCTACTCGATGTACTCGACCGGCGTCACGGCCGAGAACTACCTGCGCGGTGTGCAGGTCACCGGCAGCAGCGGCACGGTCACGTTCACCACCGTCTTTCCCGGTTGCTACGACGGTCGCATGCCCCATATGCATTTCGAGGTCTATCGCAGCAGCACGGCCGCCACCTCGTACTCGAACAAGCTCAAGACCTCGCAGATCGCCTTCCCCAGCGATGTCTGCTCCACCGTCTACAGCAGCGCCAGCGGCTACAGCGCCAGCGTATCGAACTTCGCGCGCATCAGCTTCGCCAGCGACAACGTGTTCAGCGACGGCTACAGCAGCCAGCTGGCCACGCTGACCGGCTCGGTGGCGGCCGGCTATGCCGCCACGCTGACCGTGGGCATCTCGGTGTGACGAGGCGCCCGGCACCTGGGTTATCGTTTCCTGACTGCCCGCCGGGCGCTCTGGAGATTGCGATGACCCGCGTGCTGGTGGTGGACGACGATGCCGAAATCCGCGATTCGCTGCAGCACTACCTGCAAGGCTTTGCCATGCAGGTGAGCACGGCCGCCGACGGCCGCGAGATGCGCCGCCTGCTCGGCGGCACCAGCTTCGAGGTCGTGGTGCTGGACCTGATGCTGCCCGACGAGAACGGCCTCTCGCTGTGCCAATGGTTGCAGCAGCAGCACCCGGACACCTCGGTCATCATGCTGACCGCCCAGGGCGACCCGATCAGCCGCGTGCTCGGCCTGGAGATGGGGGCCGACGACTACCTGGCCAAGCCCTTCGAGCCGCGCGAGCTGGTGGCGCGCATCAATGCCGTGCGGCGCCGGCTCAGCAAGGGCGAGCGCCTGGCCGATTCGGAGCGCAGTCTGCAGTTCCAGGGCTGGCGCTTCGACCGACTGCTGCGACAGCTGGTTTCGCCCGAGGGCGTGGTGGTGGCGCTCTCGAGCGCCGAATACCGCTTGCTGAATGCCTTCGTCGAGCGACCGGGCCGCGTGCTGAGCCGCGAGCAGCTGATCGAGATGAGCCGCGCGCCGGGCGTCGAGGTCAACGACCGCAGCATCGACCTTGCGGTCTCGCGGCTGCGCCAGAAGCTCGGCGATTCGCCCAAGGAACCGCGCCTGATACGCACGCTGCGCGGCGAGGGCTATCTCTTTGATGTACAGGTCACCCCATGCGCCTGAGCTGGTTCACCGACACGCTGGCCAAGCGTCTCTTCTTGTTGATGTGGGTGGCGCTGGTCGGCAGTCATCTGCTGGCCTATGGGGCGGTGAACCTGGTTCATTTCGAGCACCGCGGCATGCCCATGGTGATCCCGACACTGCCTTCATTGCCGCCGACCCCTGGCCTGCCGGGCGGGCGTTGGATGCCGCGCGATGGCGAGGCCCGCCCACCGCCGCCTGCACGTGGGGAACCCGGCCTGGGCGAAGAAGGCCTGGGCCTGCGGCCCGAGACCGAGACCGGGGGCGGTGGCCCCAGCATGCCGCCGCGGTCGATGAGCTCGGGCCTGCCTGCCGGTGTGCTGCTGATGGACTACGCCATTCGCCTGCTGGTGATTGCCCTCGCCGCCTGGTGGGGATCGCGCTGGCTGGCCGCGCCGATGAAGAAGCTGGTCGACGCTTCGGATGCGCTGGCTGCCAGCATCCGCAGCGGCCCACAGGCCGGCGCCACACCGGTGCCACTGGACGAGCAGCGAGGCACGCGCGAGGTGCGCGAGGCGGCCCGGGTCTTCAACAGCATGGCCACGCAGCTGCGTCGCCAGTTCAGCCAGCGGGCGCTGATGGTCTCGGCCATCTCGCACGACCTGCGCACCCCGCTGACCCGGCTGCGCATGCGGCTGGAGACACTGGGCCTCGACCCCGAGCCGCTGCAGCGCTCGGTCACCGACATCCGCGAAATCAATGCCCTGGTCGACACCGTGCTGGAGGTGTTCCGCGGCGACAGCGGTGCGGCCGAGGCGCCGCAGGCCAATGACATCGCCGCCCTGCTGCAGGCCCTGTGCGACGACCTGGCCGAGCAGGGCCTGGCCGTCACCTTCGAGGGCGAAAGCCTGGTGCGCGAGATCCAGCCGCAGGCCTTGCGCCGCGTGCTGGGCAACCTGATCGGCAATGCGCTGCGCTATGGCGGCCGCGCCGACGTGAAGCTGCAGCGCGACGAGCGCGGCGGCTTCAGCATCACCATCGACGACAACGGACCCGGCATCCCGGCTGCGCAGCTCGAAACGGTCTTCGAACCCTTCTACCGCGTCGAGGCCTCGCGCAACCGCCACACCGGCGGCATGGGCCTCGGGCTCTACATCGCGCGCGACCTGACGCAGCGCATGGGCGGCACGCTCCAGCTCAGCAACCGCGAGGGCGGAGGCTTGAGGGCCGAGGTCGTACTGCCCTAGGCGGTATCTGCCGTGGCGGCAGCGCCGAAGGGCGCGTGGGCCACGGGGCTGGTCATGGTTTCTTCGTCCCGCGGACAAAGCCAGCAATGGCCTCCGCAATGCCGGGTGCCAGGGGCAGGCTGGGGTCGGCATAGGTCGCAAAGTTGGCGGCCGGCGTGTCTCCCGCCACGGCCTTGAGCACATGGTTGACGCCGGGCAGCAGCACCAGCTTGGCCTTGACGTCGGCCTGGCTGAGGCGCCGCGCATCGTCGACGCCGACCTGCAGGTCGCGCTCGCCCTGCAGTATCAGCACGGGCCCGCTGTAGGCGCCGAGCAGCTTGGCAGGGTCGAGGCCGAAAGTGGAGATCAGAAAGCCCTGGACCGCCGGCGCGAAGATGCGCTGCAGGGCCGGATGCAGGGCCGACACGTCGACACGCTCGCCCTGCGTGAGCCGCGTGATGGTGCTCTCCGCATCTTTCAGGATTGGCGCATTCGCGGCGTTGGCGCGGAACTGGTCGCGCAAGACCTCGCCGAGCGGACGGCCACCGGCCGCCACCAGGATGAGGCCGCACAAGCCCTCCGGCCGCTGCGCCGCGGCCAGGGCCACCAGGCCGCCTTCGCTGTGCCCGAGCAGCCAGACGCAGGGCGCGCCCGTCTTGTGCTGGATGACGCGGGTCCAGGCCTGCGCATCGGCCGCGTAGTCCGCGATCGTCACCTGATTCGCATCCGGGATGGCGCCGCCGCTGGCGAACATGCCGCGCTTGTCGATGCGGACCGTGCTGACGCCTTGCGCCGCGAGGGCCTCGGCTAGCAGGCGATAGGGCGCGGCCTTGACGCCGAGCGGGTTGTTGCCATCCCGGTCGGTCGGGCCGGAGCCTGGAATGATCAGCACGACGGGGCTGTTGGCCCCGGCCGGGTCGGCGGACCGCAGCGTGGCCTTCAGCGGGCCTTGCGGCCCTGCCGCTTCAAGAAACTCCTCAGGAGAGGCGGCGAGCGCAGTGTGCGCCGTTGCTGCCATCAGCAGGGCGCCGAGCAGCGCCGACAGGACGGTGGTCTTGGTCTTCTTCATGTGCAGTTCCTCCCGGATGAATCCGGGCTGGAGTATGCAATGCGCGTCGCGCCTGCTTGATCACTCACGGCAGGGCGTCTTGAGTCTCTGCTCGGCCCGGCCGGCCCGGCACATCTCGAGCCAGAAGCTGCGCACGAAGGCCGGGTGGCGGGCAAACAGCGCCTTGCTGATGGGCGAGTAGTACCAACTGGTCAGTACCGGCGGCACGAGCTTGCGCAGCTTGGCCTGCACCTCGGGCGGCTGCGAGGCCATCAGCATGTCCGGCAGGATGGCCACGGCGCTGCGGCCCGAGACCAGCTTGTTCAGCACGTTCTGCGTGTCCAGGCCGTTCTCGGCCATCCAGTTGCGCTCGGCCACCAGGGCGCGCAGGGCCGGCACCGGCGCCACGCCCACGCGCATGTCTTCGGGGCCACGCAGATTCAGGCCGTCCCAGCTGACCTGCTGGTTGCCGGCCTCGATGTAGAGCGAGTAGCTGGAGAGGTAGAAGCCCAGCTGCGGGTCGGGGGCGCTGTCCAGCATCGGCAGCGCGGAGCCGGCCACCAGCTCGGAGCCAGGGAAGGCCACGCCCCAGACATCAATGTCGCCCCGGAACAGCAGCTCGCGGCCCCGCGTGATCGGCAGGCGCTGCAACTTGAGGTGAGGCTTGCAGCCGGAGCGGGCCACGGCTTGATGAATCCAGTCGATCAGCTTGCCTGCAGGCGCTGCTGACTTGTCCTTGCCCACCAGCAGCGGGGCGAGCTCATAGTCCAGCACGCCTATGCGCAACTCGGCCGGGCAGCGCTCTTCGGCATGCGCCGCGCTACACAGGAATGCGGTGGCCAGCAGTCCGTACCTGCACCGCCCGCAGCGGTAGCCCTGTGCCATGTGCTTGCCTCCCCGGTGGCTTTTGGCTTCTGCATTCTTGGTGAATGGCGTGGCCCGATCAAGCCGGTGCACGGCGCGCCAGTCCTGCCTGAAATTCAGCCACTGACTGTTTTTCAGGCAGCTGCGCCGTGCCGCCTTGCCTGAAATCCGTACGTTCGCAGCGCCGCCGAACGCTCAGCGAGGCCTTGTCTGGCATCGCCGTGCTGGGAGCATGCCCCGTCGAGGGGCTTGGATCCTAGTGGTTTGCACCAGGGCGGCGCATCCGGGCACAGCTCTTGCGCTGAGAGCCGGCATGGCGCTTCAGACGCCAGTCGTTTTTCAGATCAACAACGGAGACAACATGAGCATTCGTCCGTCCACGACTTCCCCTTCGACCGTCTGGCGTCTGTCGCCCCTCGGCCTCGCAGCCGCCCTGGCCCTGAGTGGCACGGCCTTCGCGCAGCAGGCGCCGGCCGACAAGAAGGCCGATGACAAGACCAAGGCCGAGGTGTCCACGCTGGACACGGTCACCGTGACCGCCCGTCGCCGCGAGGAGACGCTGAAGGACGTGCCCGTGGCCGTGACCGCGCTGTCGGCCACCGCGCTGGAGAGCAAGGACATCAAGAACCTCGGCGACCTGCAAGGCCAGGTGCCCAACCTCAGCGTCTATGCCGCGCGCGGCAGCAACACCACGCTGACCACCTTCATCCGTGGTGTTGGCCAGGCCGACCCGCTGTGGGGCGTGGACCCCGGCGTCGGCATCTATTTCGATGACGTGTTCATCGCCCGTCCGCAGGGCGCGCTGCTGGAAGTGTTCGACGTGCAGCGCATCGAGGTGCTGCGCGGTCCCCAGGGCACGCTGTATGGCAAGAACACGATTGGCGGCGCGATCAAGTACGTCTCCAAGCCGCTGGAAGCCAAGAACGGCGGCTCCATCGGCCTGACGGTCGGCAGCTACGGCCAGCTCAACCTCAAGGGCTCGGCCAACCTGAGCAGCGACAGCGGCGAGCTGCGCGCCCGCGTGGCCGGTGCCAGCCTGAAGCGCGACGGCTACGGCAAGAACCTGGCCGACGGCAGCGACGTTTCCAATCAGGACACGCAGGCCGGCCGCGTGTCGGTCGGCTACTTCCCCAAGAGCCTGCCATTCACGCTGCAGGTGAGCGCCGACGAGACCCGCGACAAGTCCAATATGCGCGGCTTCCGCCGCCTGAATGCCACCACGCCTGTCGACAGCAATTACGACATCAACACGGCGATGGCGAACAAGAACAACACTACGTCCAAGGGCAATTCGCTGACGGCGACCTGGGCGCTGAGCGATGCCTGGTCGGCCAAGTTCATCACGGCTGAGCGCCAGTCCGACACCAACACCGGCATCGACTTCGACGGCCTGCCCGCCAAGACCGCCGACGTGCTGGCCGCCTACTCCGACAAGTCGCGCAGCAACGAACTGCAGTTCAGCTACGACGGCGGCAGCAGCAGCGGCGTGATCGGCCTGTACACCTTCGACGGCAATGCCGGCGGCCGTGTGCGCAACAACTTCTTCAACCTGCTGTTCGGCGACACCAACGGCCGCGTCTACACCAAGAGCGAAGCCGTCTATGCCGACTGGAGCTGGAAGCTCTCGCCGCGCCTCGGCGCCAGCGCCGGCGTCCGCTACACGCAGGAAGAGAAGCACGCCATCGTGCTGAACCGCAGCTACAGCAACGACCAGTTCACCACGGTGACGGCCACCAGCGCCGACTTCGACAAGACCCGCAAGGTCACGAACACCGCGCCCAAGCTGGGCGTGGACTACAAGCTGAGCGACGAGACCAACCTGTACGCCACGCTGTCGCGCGGCTTCAAGTCGGGCGGCTACAACGTGCGTGCCAACACGGCCGCCGTGCCGGCCTCGAGCAAGCCCTTCGACGACGAGACGCTGGACTCTTTGGAGCTCGGCTCCAAGATGGTGCTGGCCGGTGGCCGCTTCGAGCTGAACACCGCCGTCTTCAAGAACAAGTACAAGAACGTGCAGCTGTCGGTGTTCAGCTCCTACACCGACCCCAAGACCGGCGCCCAGGGCTTCTTCGGCGACTTCACCAATGCCGGCAAGGCGGACGTGACCGGCCTGGAGATGGAGTTCGCCTGGCGGCCCGATGACATGTGGACCCTCTCCGGCAACCTAGCCAGCATCAACGCCAAGTACAAGGAGTACATGGACCGAGGCGTCAACGTGGCCTCGACGAAGTGGTTCACCAACACGCCGAGCTTCAGTGCGGCCTTCAACATCGAAGCCAAGTCGGCCGCGCCCTGGGGTGGCCTGCTGCGTTCGCGGATCGGCCTCAGCTACCGCACCAAGGTCTATCCGACGACGGACCTGAACGAGGTCATCGCTCAGGACGCCTATGCCTTGTTGAACGCCGGTGTGGTGTGGGAGCGTGACCGCAACTGGAGCTTCTCGCTGCAGGGCAACAACCTGACCAACCAGGCCTACCGTACCGACGGCTACAACATCCCCTCGCTGGGCGTGCTGAGCGGTTACTACGGCCCGCCGCGTTCGGTCTCGGTCTCGGCGACCTACAAGTTCTAAAGGCGCCGCATGCCCTATCTCGATCGCTACCACTCGAGCGACGACGGGCTGCGGCTGTATGCGCGTGACTACCTCGGGCCGGCGCCGGATGCACCGGTCGTCCTGTGCCTGCCCGGGCTCACGCGCAACAGCAAGGACTTCGCCGCGCTGGCCGAGAGCCTGAGCACGCGCTATCGCGTGATCTGCCCGGACCTGCGCGGCCGGGGGCATTCGCAGCGAGACGCCGATCCTTCTCGCTATCGGCCCGACCGGTACTGCGTCGACATGCTGGGCTTGCTCGATCTCTTGCAGCTGCCGCAGGTCAGCATCGTCGGCACCTCGCTCGGTGGCTTGATGGCCGTGATGCTGGCGGCAATGCAGCCGGCGCGCATCCATGCCATCGTCTTGAACGACGTGGGTCCCGAGCTGGACCCGCGCGGCATTGCCCGCATCGCGGGCTACGTGGGCAAGCAGCATGGGCCCTGCAGCCTGGACGAGGCCATCGCCCGCATCGCGGCGATCAACGGCCAGGCCTTCCCGGACTACACACGGGCGGACTGGCTGGCCATGGTGATGAACACCTGCGTCATGGAAGGCGAGCAGGTGCTGCTGGACTACGACCCGACGATCTCGCAGGGCGTGGCCAACGGCAGCGCAGCGCCCAACCTCTGGCCTCTGTTCCAGATGCTGGGCGAGCATCCGGTGCTGGCGGTACGCGGGGCGCTGTCCGACATCCTGGCGCCCGCCACGCTGGCCGCCATGGCCGAGCGCCTGCCCACGCTGCAGGCGCTGGAGATTGCCAACCGGGGCCATGCGCCCACGCTCGACGAGCCGGCCGCGCGCCAGGCCATCCACGACTTCCTGGCCCGGCATATCCCCTGATCGCGATCAAGGGATTGCGCATCAACATCTGTATGGATGTACAGTGGTGAGGAGCTTTCTCCGGAAGGCTCCGCACCGCTCTTGATCCTCATTGATGAGGATCAGGATTTCCCCGGCTGCGGCGCTTTCCGGTGGGTGCATGATGCCGTGCACCTCCTCCCGAACCATCCCGCACGCCGCCGCCGGAGTCCCGCCCCATGAGCACGCCGCAATCCCCCACCTCCACCGCTTCTTCCTCTGAGCTCGCCACCCTGCCCACCCCTCGCGCCGATGCCGCCAGCCTGCCGGCGCAGGACATCAGCGCCGAGGTGCTGATCGAGAAATACGCCAAGGGCGAGGAGCTCGACATCGAGACCTTGCGACTGCGCGTGGCGCGCGCGCTGGCAGAGGCTGAGGCGCCCGAGCAGCGGGCGCAGTGGGAGGCGAAGTTCGTCGAGGCGCAGCGGCGCGGCTTCGTGCCGGCGGGCCGCATCATGTCGGCCGCTGGCACCGAGCTCGCGGCCACGCTGATCAACTGCTTCGTGCAGCCGGTGGGCGACTCCATCGCCTCGCTGGAAGAAGGCCATCCCGGTATCTACACGGCGCTGACCGAGGCCGCCGAGACCATGCGGCGCGGCGGTGGTGTCGGCTACGATTTTTCCCGCATCCGCCCCAAGGGCGCCTGGGTCGGCGCCACGCGCTCCAGCGCCTCGGGCCCGGTCAGCTATATGCGCGTGTTCGACCGCAG
Organism: Pelomonas sp. V22; assembly: GCF_030014915.1. Lineage (GTDB taxonomy): Bacteria > Pseudomonadota > Gammaproteobacteria > Burkholderiales > Burkholderiaceae_C > JAUASW01. The sequence goes on along the minus strand of NZ_JAGIXS010000001.1, from coordinate 1,682,281 downwards.
CTGCGAGACCGTGGAGAGTGCCGGCGCACGGCGTGGCGCCCAGATGGGCGTCTTGCGCTGCGACCATCCGGACATCGAGGAATTCATCCACGCCAAGGACCAGGGCGACCTGCGTAACTTCAACATCTCGGTCGGCGTGACCGATGTGTTCATGCAGGCTGTCGAGGCCGGCACTGAGGTCGAGCTCACGCACAAGGCCGAGCCCGGCCCCGCGCAACGCGAGGGCGGCGCCTACCAGCGCAAGGACGGCCTCTGGGTCTACCGCCGCGTCGCAGCCCGCGATCTGTGGGACCAGATCATGCGGTCCACTTACGACCATGCCGAGCCCGGCGTGCTCTTCCTGGATCGCATCAATGCCGACAACAACCTGCATTACTGCGAGTCGATCTCGGCGACGAATCCTTGCGCCGAACAGCCACTTCCGCCCTACGGCTGCTGCTGCCTTGGCTCCGTCGACCTGACCCGCTTTGTCGAGCATGCCTTCCAGGAACAAGCCGTGTTCGACGAGGCCGGCTTCGCCGAGGTCTGCAAGCTGGCCACGCGCATGCTGGACAACGTGCTTGACGTGACGCCCTGGCCCCTGCCGGCGCAGGCCAATGAGGCACGCAACAAGCGGCGCGTGGGCCTCGGGTTCACCGGCCTCGGCGATGCGCTGGTGATGCTGAATCTGCGCTACGACACGGAGGCTGCGCGCGGCATGGCGCGGCGTATCAGCGAGGTGATGCGCAATGCGGCCTATGAGGCGAGCAGCGACATGGCGGCCGAGCGCGGCGCCTTCCCGCTGTTCAATGCCGACCTCTACCTGTCCGGCGGCAGCTTCGCCTCGCGCCTGCCGCAGGGGCTGAAGGACAAGATCCGCGCGCAAGGCCTGCGCAACTCGCACCTCTTGTCCATCGCGCCCACCGGCACCATCAGCCTCGCCTTTGCCGATAACGCGAGCAATGGCATCGAGCCGGCCTTCAGCTGGTTCTACACGCGCAAGAAGCGCATGCCTGATGGCGGCTTCAAGGAGTACGCGGTCGAGGACCATGCCTGGCGTTTGTTCCGCCATCTCTACGGCCCCGACACACCGCTGACCCCGGCCTTCGTCACCGCGCTGGAGCTCAGCGCGGCCGACCATGCAGCCATGGTCGCTGCCGTGGCGCCTTACATCGACACCTCGATCTCCAAGACGGTCAATGTGCCGGCCGACTATCCCTATGCCGATTTCCAGGACCTCTACACCCAGGCCTGGAAGAGCGGGCTCAAGGGCCTGGCCACCTACCGGCCCAACTCGGTGCTGGGTTCCATCCTGAGCGTCGAACCCACGGCCGTGCCCGAGCCGCTGCGGCCGGTGACCGAGGTCGATGGCAGCAACCAGCGCCTGCGCGTGGAGCGCCTGCCCAAGGCGGTGATGGCCTCGCTGCGCTGGCCGAGCCGGCCCGAGCTGCCGGGTGGCAATCCGGCCTGGAGCTACATGATTCGCCATCCGCATGGTGACTTCGCGCTCTTCGTAGGCGAGCTGCCGGCCGAGGGACCGGACGCCGGCCTGTTCGGCAAGAACCTGCCGTTCGAGGTCTGGGTCAATGGCGCCGAGCAGCCGCGCGGCCTGTCGGCCGTGGCCAAGACGCTGTCCATGGATCTGCGCACCAACGACGCCGCCTGGCTCAAGCTCAAGCTCGATGCGCTGACCACGGTGGCCGAGGAGCGCGCTTTTGAAATGCCGATGCCCCCGGGCGGCGAGCCGCGCCTGTTCCCTGGTGTGGTCGCGGCCACGGCGGCGGTGATTCGCTGGCGCTGCGAGCAGCTCGGCGCGCTGCAGGAAGGCGGTCCCACGCCAGTGCTCGATGCCATGTTCAGCCGCGAGGAGCCGCGCACCGGCACGTCGGGCACCTTGGCTTGGGCCGTGGACGTGGACAACCCCGCCACCGGCGAGCAGTTCACCCTCACCTTGAAGGAAGTGAGCCTGCCCACGCCCGAAGGCGGCCAGGTTACGCGGCCCTGTGCCATGGGTTTTTCTGGCAACTACCCGAAGGCGCTCGATGGCATGGCGCGCCTGCTGAGTCTGGACATGCGCGTGATGGACCCGGCATGGATCGGCATGAAGCTGCGCAAGCTCTTGAACGTGGGTGAGCCGCTCGGCCACTTCATGGCGCCGGTGCCTAACCTCTCTGGTGAGCGCCGCCAGCAGGTCTGGCCGTCCACCGTGGCCTATGTGGCGCGGCTGATCATCCACCGCTACGCCATGCTGGGCGTGCTTGACGAGCAAGGCCTGCCCCTCGTCGAGATGGGCCTCTTGCAGGCACCCATCATCAGCGACAAGGCGGCGGCCGCCACGGTCCAGGCAATGGCCGGCAAGCCCTGCCCGGAATGCGGCAACTCGACCATGATCCACAAAGACGGCTGCGATTTCTGCACCGCCTGCGGCTATGTGGGGCAGTGCGGCTGAGGGCTTGCGGTGCTGAGTGTTTTCAGCTTGTGCTCGAGCACCACCTGATGCGGCTGCCAATGGCGCTCCAGCACCTCGGCGTAGCCCTGGGCCAGCGCGGTCTGGCGAAAACTCTCGAAGCTCATGGACATGGCAGCTCCTGCATGGGGCGGGGCAACGAGTGCGTTTCCCCTAGCGAAGGCGGCTCAGCCACCATGCCATCATCGGTTCAAAAGAGGGAGTCGCACACATGGCAAGCCCGAAACGAGGCTATCTGCATCCGAGGCATGGCTACGTCGAAGTGAAGCAGGGCTTCAGCTGGCCGGCGTTCTTCATCGGCTCGCTGTGGGCGGCGGTCAAGCGGCTGTGGATCCCGACCTTTGCGCTGATGGCCCTGCTGGAAGGCCTGCTGTGGTTCCTCTCCGGCTATGCCGAGGCTAGGCAGGCCCACGGCCTGGCCCTGCTGGGCGGCTTGGCCCAGTTGGCCTATGCGATCACACGGGGCTGGTGGGGCAACCGGCTTTGGGAGCGCGCGCTGCTGGCGCGTGGCTATCAATGCGTGAGACCAGCGGCTCCGCCGGGCTCCGGTACTGGCGAGCGCGCTTGATCGCATGCCTATCACCCCGTTTCACTTTGGCCTTGGAGCCGCCCTGCATGGCGCGGCGCCCAAGACGGGGAGCTTCATCGCGTTCAGCGCGGTGAATGTCTTCATCGATTGCGAGTCGCTCTACAACCTGGTGCAGCGCCGGGATCCGGTCCACGCCTTCTTCCATACCTACCTGGGCGCCACGCTCATGGCGGCGGCCCTGCTTGGCCTGTTCATCGTGCTGCGCTGGCTCGCGTCGCGGTACTGGCTTCCCAACATCCTGCGCTGGCGCGATCTCAAGGCCGGGCAGGTCGCGGTGGGCGCCCTGCTGGGCGCCTGGTCGCATGTGGTGCTGGACAGCGTGATGCATTCGGACATCCGTCCCTTGGCCCCCTTCAGCGATGCCAACGCCCTGCATGGCGCGCTGTCGCTTTCGGACCTGCATCTGCTCTGCGTGGCGCTGGCGGTGATCGGGCTGGGGGCGGTCGGCTTTCGGCAGCGGCATTTCGGGAAAGACAAGAGGCGCTGATCGCGATCCGGGTTTCCTCGGGGGCTCTGCGGTCTATCCACGGTCGCCTCGTTCGTCGAGAGTGGAGGCGCTCGGGACGGGCTTGAGCGCTGCTGCCCACCGACACCTCCGGGAGACCGCCATGAAGAAGACCCTCAGCTTCGAAACCATCATCCAGGCGCCCCGCGCCCGAGTCTGGGAGCGCATGCTCGCGGCCGACAGCTACAAGGCATGGACGGCGGTTTTCAACGAAGGCTCCCGCTACGAGGGCAGTTGGGAGCTGGGCGCCCGCATCCGCTTCGTCGGCCCCTCGGGCGACGGCATGAGCGCCGTCATCGCCGAGAACCGGCTGCATGAATTCATGTCGATCCGCCACGAGGGCATGATCGAGAACGGCGTGGAGGACCTCAGCAGCGACAAGGTCCGCGCCTGGGCGCCCGCCTATGAGAACTACCGCTTCGAGACCGTGCCGGAGGGCTGCAAGCTCACCGTGAGCCTGGACTGCGCGCCCGACTGGGAGCAGTACATGGTCGACACCTATCCCCGAGCGCTGGCCGTGCTGAAGCAGCTGTGCGAGACCTGAGTTCAAAAGGGCAACCATGAGCAGCCAGACTTTCGCCACCAGCACCGAATCCGCTTCCGCCCAGATCGACGCCAAGATCGCTTCCCTCGCCGATTGGCGCGGCGCCATGCTGACGCGTGTGCGCGCGCTGATGCACGAGGCCCTGCCCGAGGTGGTCGAGGAGATGAAGTGGATGGGCACGCCCTGCTGGTCGCAGCAGGGGCTCATCTGCACCGGCGAGAGCTACAAGCAGGTGGTCAAGCTGACCTTCGCCAAGGGTGCTGCGCTCGCCGATCCCGCCAAGCTCTTCAACGCCAGCCTCGACGGCAATGTGCGTCGCGCCATCGACATCCGCGAAGGCGAGAAGCTGAACGAGAAGGCGCTGAAGGCCTTGTTCCAAGCGGCCGCCGCGCTCAACCAGGCCAAGCCGGCAAAGCCGGCCCGCAAGAAGGCCTGAACCCGGAGCCAGCCGCCGGCTTGACGGGGGTCGAAGGCTAGCGGATGCGCATCACCTCCAGCGTGCTGACCGGTTGGCCGGCATTGCCCCAGGCCTGGCGAATGAAGCTGGCCACGGCGGCGGTCTCTGCATCGCTCAGCGTCTGGCCGAACGGGGGCATGCCAAAGGGCTGTGGGTTGCCGGCTGTGCTCGGCAGAAAGCCACCGCGCCGGATGATCTGGACGACATTGTTCGCCGATGCCAGCGTGACCGCCCGGTTGCCGGCCAGGCGCGGGTAGATGCCGGCCACGCCCTGGCCCTGCCGGCCGTGGCAGGAGGCGCATTGCTCTTTGTAGATCCTGGCGCCTTGCAGCAAGGTCTCGTCGGCCATACGGGGCTTGCTTCGGCCGGGCGCTGGTGGTTCGTGCTGCGGCAGCGTTGCCAGGTAGTCGGCCATGGCGGCCAGGTCCCGCTCGCTGAGGTGCTGCGTGCTGGCAAAGACCACCTCGGCCATGGGCCCCGAGACCGAGGCCTCCGCCGACAAGCCGGTCTTCAAGAGCCTGACGACTTCCTGGCGCGTCCATTGCTGGACGCCGCCCTCTGCCGGTGAGGCCAGCGACGGCGCGTACCAGCTGGCATCGGGCATCAGGCCGCCGCCGAACTCGGCGTTCAGGCCGGTGCCGCCGAGGAAGTTGCGGCCCGTGTGGCAGGCCGCGCAATGGCCGAGGCCCTGAACCAGGTACTTGCCGCGATTCCACTCGACGCTTTGCTGCGGCTCAGGCTGGAAACTGACCGGCTTGAAGAACAGCGCCCGCCAGACCGCCAGCGCCGCCTGGCTGCTGTAGGGGAATCGCAGCGCATGGGACTCATTGACCTTGTTCACGGCCGGCAGGCTGCGCAGGTAGACGAACAAGGCGTCGGAGTCCTCGCGCGTCACCTGGGTGAAGCTCGGGTAGGGGAAGGCCGGGTAAAGCAATCGGCCGTCCTTGGAGCGCCCGTGGTGCATCGCCCGCCAGAAGTCGTTCGCCGTCCAGCTGCCGATGCCGGTTTGCAGGTCGGGCGTGATGTTGGGCGCCATCACCGCGCCGAAGGGCGTCTCCACGCCGTGCCCGCCAGCGAAGGGGGCGCCACCGATGGCCGTGTGGCAACCCACGCAGTTGCCGGCGCGGGCCAGGTAGGCGCCGCGCTCGACCAAGGCCGGCGAAGGCACCGGAGCGCTGGCGACGGACGCATCGGACTCTCCACGTACATTCAACCAGGCCACCAGGAGCCCGAGCAGCAGCGTGAGCGCGAGCAGGGCGGCTGCAGCCCTCCAGATCCAGCGAGCGGAACGGCTCATGGCTCGCCGCTCCCGCAGCGCATGGGCAGGGCCTGGCTTGCTGGCTCGGGCCGCGTGCCGCTAGTCAGCGTCTGGGCCGACAGCCAGGCCGCTACCGCGCCCACTTCGTCGGGCGTGAGCCGCTTGGCGATCTCGGCCATGCAGTCGGGGGCCATGGCCTTGCGGGCACCATTCTTCCAACTGCCCAGCTGGCCGCTGAGATAGCCCGCCGGCAGGGTCAGGAGGCCCGGCATGGCCGGCAGGCGGCCCGCCATTTGCGCGCCATGGCAGGCGACGCAGGCGGGGATCTGGCGGTCCGGCGCGCCCTTGAACACCAGGGTCTCGGCCATGCGCTGCTGGCGCGGGTCCAGAGTCACCGCTGGCTGGGTCGGGTAGGGCAGGTCGAGCGCGGAGAAATAGCGGGCGATGTCCTGCAGATAGTCGTCCGACATGTGCTGCATCAGGTGGTTCATCGCACCGTTGTGGCGGCGACCGTCGCGGAAATTCTTCAGCTGGTTGTAGAGGTAGCCCGCCGGCTTGCCGGCGATGCGCGGGAAGTAGCCGGCATTGGTCGCGCGGCCTTCCTTGCCATGGCACATCACGCAGGCCTGCATGCGCTGCGCCATGGTGTTCTCCACCACGGGCGTCGCCGATGCCGTCTGCGCGCCCGCCGCACCCGCCGCACCCGCCGCAATTGCGCCGCTGGCGAGGCTGGCGGCCACGAGAGCCTGGCTGAGTATTTTCATGAGGACTGCTTCTCTCTCTCTCTTTCAGGCCGTACTGTGCCCGTTCGGGCTGCACCGGTACAGGATCAGAAATTCGAATTTTCGGCGTATCAGATGCCCTCTTCTCCGGGTATTCAGAGCAGGGCGATGGCCTGTCGTTACAGTGCAGCACAGAAGAATCTTTCTGCAGATCAGTCGAACGGGCGCAGCCTGGGATGAAGCTCTACGAAGTACTGGCGGATGAACTCATGCAGGCGATCACGTCGGGTCAGCTGCGTGCCGGCGACCGCCTGCCCTCGGTGCGCGAGGCCAGCCGCAGCCGGGGCGTCAGCCCCTCGACCGTGTTCGAGGCCTACTACCTGCTCGAGGCGCGTGGCCTGATCGAGGCGCGGCCGCGCTCCGGCTACTTTGTGAGCCGGGCGGTGGCCCAGCATGCCGAGCCCGAGGCCTCGGTGCCGGAGGCCGAGGAGCTCCATGTCGAGGTGTCGGAGCTGGTGTTCCAGGTGCTGGGGCTGGCGCGCAACCGCGCCATGGTGCCGCTGGGCTCGGCCTTCCCGAGCCCGACGCTTTTCCCGCTGCCCAAGCTCGCGCTGGCGCTCGGCAAGGCGGCGCGCCAGCTGGACCCCTGGCGCACGGTCGAAGACCTGTCGCCCGGCAGCATGGACCTGCGGCGCCAGATCGGCCTGCGCTACCTCGGCGCGGGCTGCAAGGTGGATGCCGAGGAGGTGGTGATCACCAACGGTGCGATGGAAGCGCTCAACCTCTGTCTCGAGGCCGTGACGCGGCCCGGCGACCTGGTAGCCATCGAGTCGCCGACCTTCTACGGTGCCCTGCAGGCCCTGGAGCGCCACGGGCTGAAGGCCGTGGAGGTGGCGACCAACCCACGCACCGGCATGGACCTGGCCTCGCTCGCGGCCGTGCTTGAACGCCATCCGGTCAAGGCCTGCTGGCTGATGCCGAACTTCCAGAACCCGCTCGGCAGCCTGATGCCCGACAGCGCCAAGCAGGCCCTGGTGGCATTGCTGGCCGAGCATGCGGTGCCGCTGATCGAAGACGATGTCTATGGCGAGCTGTACTTCGGCCAGCGGCCCCGGCCGGCCAAGGCCTGGGACAAGGCGGGCCTGGTGCTGCATTGCAGCTCGTTCTCCAAAGCGCTGGCGCCCGGATTTCGTGTGGGCTGGGCGGCGGCGGGGCGCTTTGCGCGCGAGGTGAGCCGGCGCAAGCTGATGAGCTCGCTGGCCACGCCGGTGCCGCTGCAGGAGGGGCTGAGTGAATACCTGCAGCGCGGTGGCTACGACCGACATCTGCGCCTGCTGCGCCACACGCTGATACAGCAGCGGCAGCTCGTGCTGCGTGCCATCGCCAAGTACTTCCCGGCGGGGACGCGGGTCACGCAGCCGGAGGGCGGTTACTTCATCTGGGTCGAGTTCCCGCCTCAACTCGATGCGCTGGAGCTGCACCGCCTCGCGCTTTCGCACGACATCAGCATCGCGCCCGGCCATTTGTTCTCGGCCGACCGCCGCTTCAGGCACCATGTGCGCATCAACTTCGGTCACCCCGACAACACGCGCACAGCCGCCGCCCTGAAGACCGTGGGCCAGATCGCCGACGCCCTGATGCGCTGAAGACCGAACCGGCGCCGCTCACTCGGCCACTGCCTTCAGGCGGGCCAGCATGGCCTGCAGCGCCTCGTGGGCCATCGCCGGGATCAGCTGCTCGTAGGCCTGCGGATTCAGCTGGTAGTCGACCTCGCGGCCGGTCACCTTGCCAAACAGGTTGGTGGTCTCGCGCACCAGCCTCGCTTCGGTGATGCCGCGGCTCATCAGGTCCTCGGTCAGGTAGAGCTTGGCGATGTCGCTCTTGTGGCCCACGGCCAGGCGCGTGAAGCGCTCGCCCAGGCGCACGGCCGCCATGGCGCCGGAGCTGTAGTGCGTCCAGGTGCCGACCTTGCTGCTGCTGTTCCAGACGTAGGCGATGGGCACGAACACCCGCACATGCAGCGTGGCCGCGCCCAGGGCCTGCTGCAGGGCATTGTCGTAATAGGGCCAGTTGGTCGTGTACTGCGAGAGCCTGCCGCCGAAGGTCAGGGTGTCGTCGACGATCTGGCTGAAGCCGGTGTAGCCGTTCTTGAGGTTGTCGTACTCGTCGCCCTTGAGGTTCAGCACCAGGCCCTGGGGCACATGAAAGGCGCTCTTGTAGGCGCCCGACTTGGAGCCGGGCGAGCCGGTTTCCATCAGGAGCGGCGTGGCGCTCGATTTCTGCTGCATCACCCGGTACTCGGGTGTGGCCAGCACGGTATCGTGCGGCACCAGCTCGAAGCCGGCGGCCTTCACGCTGGCCTGGAAGTCGGCATACATCGCCTCGGTCATGCGCTGCAGCTGTGCAGGGTCGTTGCGCAGGACCGGCTCGAAGTCAACTTGAACGCCGCCGCCGTTGGACGTCTGGGCAAGCACGAATTGCACGGCATAGGAGGCGATGGCGACGCGGCGCAGCCCCTTGGCGACCGACAGGTCGCGGTCGCCGATCACCGGCGGCGAGTGGGCGAGGCTGGTGTTCTCATCCGCCTGCACGCTTGCGCTCAGCGTGCACAGCAGGAGGGCAAGGGCCGCGGTCAGGCGGCGCAGGTGGGGCAGGTTCACGGGAGGCTCCTTGTGAAGTGAGTCGATGGGCTCACCCGTGAACGCAGGAAATTTGCGCCAAAAGGCGCATGCCTAGCTCAGAAGATGTCGGTGCACACCTGACCGCTGGGTTCAGTCCAGCGGCGTTGATTGGCCAGTGTGGCCATGTCCATCGTCAGCTCGGCCCACTGGTCTGCGTGGGTCCAGCGCAGGGCCAGCGTGGCCCCCTGGCCGGGCAGCAGCTCGAAGCGGCCGCCAAAGGCCGGATGTGCATTGCGCCAGCGGATCAGCGCCAGCAGCCGCTGCACCACCGGTGTTTGCACGGCCTCGTCCAGCTGGCCCGCATCGAAGTACTGGCGGTTGATGTCGCGGCCCACACCGGTGCGCTGCAGCAGTGCCATGTCGTTGCGGCCGGCCAGCAGGCCGACGTAGTAGACCTGTGGCACGCCGGGCAGGAAGAACTGCAGGGCCCGTGCCAGCAGGTAGCGCCGCTCGTCGCCGCCGAGCGCGTCGAAGAAGGTGCAGTTGACCTGGTAAAGGTCGAGGTTGGAGGCGGCCGCGCCGGTGGCCTGTCGGCTCTGGCCGCCGCTGTTGGCATGGATGCGTTCGACCAGGGCATCGAGTTCGGCCGGCGGCACGAGACCCGGCGAGCCCTCGCGGTCGGCAGCATCGGCGCCGATGTCGATGATGCCGATGCCGTCGTGCGTGTCGAGCACCGTCAGCGCATTGTTCGGACGAATGGCGATCCAGTGCCGCAGCGGGTCGGCCGTGCCGAACTCGAAGGCGTGCAGCACCAGTGGCGGCAGCGCGAAGTCGTAGACCCAGTCCACCTGCGCGGCGATCTCGATCTGGCGCCGGTAGTAGGCATGGATCTCGACCAGCACCTCGATGCCCAGCGCCTGTGCGCGCCGGGTGAAATCCGCGATGAACTCGAAGCTCTCCGGCATCATGAAGCAGGACTCGCCGGCTTTCTTGATCGCATAGCCGGCCGCATCGAGCCGGATCATGCGGATGCCGTTCTCGGCAAAGCGCTCGAGGATGCCGTCCAGGTAGGCGCGGCCCTCGGGATGCTGCACGTCGATGTCCAGCTGCTTGGACGTGAACGTGGTCCAGAGGATCTTGCGTTCGCCATTCTTCAGCGTGGCGCAGGTGAAGGGCAGGCCGGGGCGCGGGCGGTAGATCCTGAGCAGCTGCTGCTCGGTGGCGCCGTTCGGGAACACGGCCTCCATCGTGAGGAACAGGCCGGCGTAGCGCGAGGCCTCGCCCTTCTCGGCGAAGTCCTGGAACTGCGGCGAGTCGGCCGAGACGTGGTTGACGATCACGTCGGCCATCACGTCCAGCTCGCCGGTCAGCGCACGCAGCTCGGGCCAGCCGCCCAGGCGCGGGTCGACCTGGGTGTGGTCGATCGGGTCGAAGCCGGCGTCCGCGCCATCGATCGGGTAGAAGAAGGGCAGCAGGTGCACGCCGCCGAACGCGCCGGCCAGCGGGCTCGTGCCCTGCGGAGCGAGCAGGCCGCGCAGGCCGTCGAGCGTGCCCGCCAGGCGGTCGACGTAGGTGATCAGTTGGACTTGGTTCTTCATTTCGCTTGATGCGGCAGACGCACCCTCAGGACGGCCACGGCGGCCAGCAGCAGCAGGCTGCCGGCGAGGCGGATCACCTGGGCCGGGTCGCCCCCGAGCCAGGACTGGTAGATCAGCGGCAGGGTGAGCATCTGGATCAACATGGGAATCACGATGAACATGTTGAAGATGCCCATGTAGACCCCGGCACGTTCCGGCGGGATGCAGCCGGCCAGCAGCACGTAGGGGTTGCCCATGATGCTGGCCCAGGCCAGGCCCACGCCCAGCATGGGCACGAACAGCAGGGCGCGGTCGTGGATGGACGGGATCCACCACAGCGCACCGCCCGCCAGCAGCAGGCACAGCGCATGCACCCGCTGGGCACCGAAGCGCCGCGTGAACGGCAGCATGCCGAGGGCGGCGAGGAAGGCCACGAAGTTGTAGAAGCCGCCGATCTGCCCGTTCAGCAGGCCGGCCTCACGGAAGCCGGCGGAGGTCGGGTCGTCGGTGCCGAACATCGTGCGGGCCAGGCAGGGCACGATGTAGATCCAGTAGCACATCATGGCGTACCACTGGAACAGCTTCATCCACCACAGGCGCCGCATGGCGTCGGGCATCTCGCGGAAGGCGGCGGCGATCTCGGCCAGCGTGGCCCGGGCGCCGCGCGGCCGGGCCTGCAACGTCGCGAGCTCGGACGGGCTGAGCGGCAGTTCCGGCACGCGGCGCACCGACCACCACACGGTGACGAAGGACAGCAGGGCGCCGAGCTGGAAGGCCAGCAGCGTGGTCTGCGGAATGTGGTTGCTGCCCACGGCATCGCGGCTGAGACCGGCCCAGACCATCAGCGAGGGTGCCAGGTAGGCGAGGGTCTGCGCGAGGCCGGTGAAGGCGCTCTGCGTCAGGAAGCCCTGGGCATGCTGGCTCTCATCGAGCCGGTCCGACACATAGGCCCGGTAGGGTTCCATGGTCACGTTGTTGGCCGCGTCCAGGATCCACAGCAGGGCGGCCGCGAACCACAGCGTCGGGCTGGTCGGCATCAGCAGCAGGCCGAGGCTGCACAGCAGGGCGCCGACGAGGAAGTAGGGCGTGCGCCGGCCCCAGCGCGAGACCGTGCGGTCGCTCATCGCGCCGATCAGCGGTTGCACCAGCAGGCCGGTCATCGGGCCGGCCAGCCACAGCAGCGGCAGGCTGGCCTCGTCGGCGCCGAGGTACTGGTAGATCGGGCTCATGTTGCTCTGCTGCAGACCGAAGCTGAACTGGATGCCGAAGAAGCCGACATTCATGTTCAGGATCTGCCACAGGCTGAGCCGGGGCTTGGCGGTGGAGGCGCTCATCGGATCTCCGCGAGGCTGGGTTGCAGCGGGGCAAGGCCCAGCGCTTCACGCCAGGGGTGGAAGAAGGCGGGGTCGGCCGGCGCCGGTCCGCGCTCGCCGCACATGGCAGCGGCAAAGCCGCTCGCCAGCCGCAGGGCCTCGGGCGGTGCCCGGCCGGCGAGTGTGGCCGCGAGCAGCATCGCACTGAAGGCATCGCCGGCGCCGACGGTGTCGACCAGGTGGGCCACCGGGCTGGCGGGACCTTCTGCGAGCAGGCGGCCATCGGCCGCGAAGGCCGCATGGCCCAGGGGACCGCGGGTCAGCACCAGCAGGCGCAGATCGAAGCGCTGCATCAGGCGGCCCACGACATCCTGCAGTGCCAGCGGCTCGGTCACGGTCGGGTCGGCATCCGGCAGGAACCACTGCATCAGCTGGGCCAGTTCCTCGTCGTTCACCTTCAGCCAATCGGCCTGATGCAGGCAGGCCTCGGCGATCTCGGGGTTGCGGCTGTCGTCACGCAGGTTCAGGTCGAGGAAGAACAGCCGGCCGCCCTGATCCAGGGCCTGCAGCAGGTGGCCGACCCGCATCCGTGTGGCCACGCGCCGCAGCTGCAGGCTGCCGAAATAGACGACGCCAGGCTGCTCCTCCTCGGCCAGCGCGAGCACCGGGTGCGGGTCCAGGTGGTCCCATGCGGCAACGCGGGCGATCTCGAAGCGATGGCCTTGCGGACTTTCGACGATGTGGACACGCCCGGTCGGATGCCGGGCGTCGACCTGCAGGCCCCGCTCGGACAAGCCAGAGCGCCGCATCGCCTGACGGATGCGCAGCGCGCCGGCATAGTCCTGCCCCACGCGGCTGGCCAGTTGCACGGCCTGGCCGAGGCTGGCCAGCGAGCGGGCGACGTTGAGCGGCGCGCCGCCCGCGACCGGCCCGTCGGCGAACTCGTCGACCAGGGCTTCGCCGATCAGCAGGACCGGCCCGAGGGGCAGCAACTCCGCCATGGCCGGGGGCTCAGAAGTCGAACTTCAGCGCGGCGCGCACCGTGCGGCCGTTGAGCGCGCGGGCGGCGTGGCCGTCGCCTTCGATCTCGGTGTAGGCCAGCGCATTGAACAGGTTGTTGGCCGAGATCGAGAGCTGCGTTCGGGCGTTCAGCTGGTAGCTCGCGAAGGCATTGACCACACGGTAGGCCGGCATGGTGATGGTGTTCTGGTCATCACCATACGACTTGCCCGAGCCGACGACCGACACGCCGAGCTCGAGGTCCCCGAGGCTCCAGGTCGGCGCCAGCTGGTAGACCAGCTTGGCCTGGCGGCGCGGCTGCCTGCCGACGACGCTGGCGTCGTTCGATCCCTTGATCTTGGCGTCGGTCAGCGTGGCGCCGGCATTCAGGCGCAGCGCGCCGAGGCTGTAGGCCGCTTCCAGCTCCAGGCCATTCGCGCTGTAGCGGTTGGCCGTGAAGGTGCGGGTCGTGACCTCGTAGTTGCTTTCCTTGGTGCGGGCATTGAACAGCGTGGCGAACAGGCTCAGGCCCTGCGAGCGCCACTTGACGCCGGCTTCCGCCTGGTCGATCTCGTTCACCGCGATCGGCACCGAGCCGTCGAGCGGGTTGCCGTAGAGCAGGCGGTCGGCGCTGAAGGCCACGCCGTTGCTGACGCGTCCGAACAGGGCCGTGTTCTTGTCCAGCGACAGGTTCGCACCCAGCGAGTAGGAGTCGTGCGTGACCTTGTAGTTGACCGTCTTCTGGCTCGCGCCGTCCCAGGTCTTGGCCGTGTTGTTGCCGGCCACGGTGTAGCCGGCCGCCTTCTGCTCATCACGCCGGATGCTGGCGTCGATGTTCAGCGCGCCGCTCTCCCAGGCCACGGCCGCATAGGGGGCGTTTTGCGTGTACTGCACGTTGAAGGTGCGGGTGCAGCAGCCGCCCCAGGTCGTCCAGCCGAGGGCGACGGGCTGGGTGCCGGGCTTGCCGGCGGCATCCACCACCTGGGCGGCTGTGCCGCTCATCGTCAGGTTGTACTGGTTCCAGAACCAGGTCTGGGCCACGTCCTGCGTGCCGGTGAACAAGCCACCCACCAGGGTCAGCTTGCCGCCCGGCTGCTGGATCACCTTGGTGAGCTTCAGGTCGTTGAAGCTGTTGTCCAGGCTGTCGAGCGAAGTGTTGAACAGGGTGCCGGTGAAGAAGGCCGCCTTGCCGTTGTTGCCGTTGTCGGCCGGGAACAGCGCCATGAAGCGGCCCGAGTTGGAGGCCTTGCGGAACTTGTCTTCCACGCTCAGGCCATTGCCGAGGTCGTAGCCCCCCTCGAAGCCGATGGCCGTGCTCTTGACGCGCAGGCCGTCGCGGGTGGCGCTGCTGACGGCATTGCCGTCCTTGTCCACACCCACGTCGCGCGAGAGGCCCGGCGTGATGAAGAAGGCGGTGCGCGGGTCAATGCCGCTGATCGTGTTGATGCGGCCGTTGCTCACGGTGACCGGCACCGGCATCAGCGACGGAGTCTTGTCGTCCAGCGCCTTCAGGTTCAGGCGCACCCAGCCCTGGTCGAATTTCTGCGTGATGTTGGCCTTGATCTGGCCGCCGCTTTCCAGCGTCTGGCCGGTGGGGCGGCCGCCCTCGCCGGTGCGGTTGAAGCCGCCGATGTGGAAGCTCGTGCCTGAGGCATTGCTGCCGCCGTAGTCCACGTCGATGCGACGCAGGTCGCGGCCCAGGCCCAGGCTGAGGCCCACGCTGCCACCCTTTTCGGTACCGGTCTTGCTGATGAAGTTGATGACGCCGCCGGGCGAGTTGCTCACCAGCGTGGAGGCTGAGCCGCCGCGCAGCACTTCCAGGCGCTCGACGTTGTAGTCGGCACGCAGGAACTGGTCGGCCGTGCCGAAGGCGATGTCGCCGAACAGCAGCACCGGCAGGCCGTCTTCCTGGATCTGTACATAGCGCGAGCCGCCGGCCGACAGCGGCACGCCACGCACGGTGATGTTGGCATTGCCCTCGCCGCCGGAGGACTCCGAGCGCACGCCGGGCACCGAGCGCAGCAGTTCGGTGGCGCTGGTGGCGCCGGAGCGGCTCAGCTGCTCGCCGTCCAGCGAGCTGATGGACAGGCTCTGCTTCATCTTGCTGACCTTGATCGAGGTGCCGGTCAGCACCACGCGGTCCAGCTTGAGGCCGTCACCTTCCTCCGCCTTGGCGGCGGGCGGTGCGGCGTCCTGCGCGAACACCGGGCTGAAGGCCAGGCTCAGGGCCAGGGCGAGAGGCGCGGCCGGGAAGCGACCGCGGGGCAGGGGCGAATGGGGGGCTTGCATCGTGTTGTCTCCGGGCTTGGCGCATGGGGCGCTCTGGGTGGGGTCTCCTGGAGGGTGGGGCCCCGTGACAACGGAGCCCACCTTCCTCGGCCTGACGCCATTCTGGGCTCGGTCGAATTGTTTTGCAATCGATTGCAATTCAGGGATAGCGCTATGGGATCGCGATAAATTGGGTGTTAAACGCGCGCAGAGGCGACATCAAACCGGAAAGGATTGGCGTGGATTGCAATCCTTTGCAGTGGAGAGCTGGTCGTGCTCAGGGCGCGCTCTGGCGCACCACCAGGTGCACCGGCAGCGTCACGGGCAGGGCGGTCTGACCGTTCAGCAGGGCCATGAGCTGCTCCACGAGCTGGGCACCGGCTTGGGCCACGGGCTGGTGCACGCTGGTCAGGGGTGGGTCGCAGTAGGCGGCCAGTGGCATGTCGTCATAGCCGCAGACCGCCACATCGGCCGGCACCTCGCGGCCCAGGCCGCGCAGCACCTGGATGGCCTGCAGCGCGAGCAGGTCGCTGCAGGCCACCACGCCGTCGATGGCCCGGTGCTCGGCGAAGAAGCGATCCATCGCGGCGCGGCCGCTGCTCACGTCGAAAGGCGCCCGCAGCTCCAGCCCGGCGGGGCGGGGTTGCCCGGCGCGCTCCAGAGCATCCCAGTACCCGGCGCGCCGCATCATGACCTCGGGCAACTCGGCGTCGCCCAGGAAGGCGATGTGGCGACGGCCGGCGTCCAGCAGGTGGCGTGTGGCGAGGTCGCCGCCCAGGCGGTTGTCGCCCCCCACGTTGCAGTACAGCTGCTGCGGCATCTGCGCCCCCCAGACCACCACCGGCAGCTTGCGGGCGGCCATGTCGTTGAGCTGGTCGTGGTGGCGCCATTGGCCGATCACCAGCAGGCCGGTGGCCTTGCCGGAGTCGATGATCTGTGCCGCCAGGTCCAGCCGCTCGGCGTCGACGCGCGAGAGCAGCATGTCGATGCCGCGGTCCGTCAGCTCGTCGGCGATCGCGCCGACGATGGACAGGAAGAAGGGGTCGGAGATGTGCTGCCGGGACTGCGCATCGAAGGGCACGACCACGGCCACCGTGTTGTTCTTCTGCAGGCGCAGGTTCTGGGCGCCGAGGTTGATCGAGTAGTTGAGCGACCGGGCCAGCTCGGTGATGCGCTGGCGGGTCTCGTCATTGACCAGGCGGCTGCCGCTCAGGGCCCGCGACACGGTGGACACCGAGACGCCGGCCAGGCGTGCGATGTCGGACATCTGCAGCCGGCGCTGTTCCTGCTTGCTGGGGTACTCTGCACTCATGGGCACTATTGTCGACGCCGGCCGCTGGCCGGGACCGCAGGGTTAGCGCCAGCCCATGGACGAGCCGAAGGGGGAGGAAGGGCATGGCACAGGCCGAGGATGATCGACCGCTGAGTCTGGCGCTCGGTGAGGCGCTGCAGCGCGTGGTGGCCGAGCCGCCGGCCTCGAATCAGCCGCGTGCGGTGCAGCCGCAGGCGGCCGCGCGCCGCTTGACCGAACAGGCGGCGCGCCGTGCCGCGCTGGCGGCGGGCAGCCTGTCGCTGCCGCCCGGGCCGCTCGGCTGGATGACCTTGCTACCTGAAATGATGAGCGTCTGGCGCATTCAGGCGCAGCTCGTCGCCGACATCGCTGCCGTGTACGGCCGCACCCACGAGCTTGACCGGACACAGATGCTCTATTGCCTGTTCCGCCACACGGCGGCGCAAGGCCTGCGCGACCTGGCCGTGCGCGTGGGGGAGCGCCTGATCGTGCAGCCCCTGGCGGCCGGCGCGCTCAAGCGGCTGGCCGGCGCCATCGGCCTGAAGCTGAGCCAGCGTGCACTCGGAAGCAGCATGGCGCGCTGGTTGCCGCTGGTGGGCGCGGCCGGCGTGGGCGCCTACGCCTGGTACGACACGCGCCAGGTGGCGCAGGCGGCAATCGAGCTGTTCGAGGCCGGCGACGCGGCTCAGCCGCCCGGCTGAGGCCCGCCGTAGCCTTCGATGATCACCAGGTCGATCACCGAGACCGGCGCGCGCAGCCGGATGGCGGCCTGGTAGTCGGCGCTGTGCCAGCAGTCGAGCGCGGCCTGGTAGCTGGGGAACTCGATCACCACGTTGCGGCTGCGATGGCTGCCCTCGGGGTTCTCGAAGCTGCCGCCGCGCACCAGAAAGCGCGCGCCGTAGGCGGCGAAGGGCTTGGCATTGGCGGCCACATAGGCCTTGTATTGCTCGGGATCGCTGACGTCCACGCGGGCGATCCAGTAGCCCTTGTTCTCACTCATGGCTGGCCTGCCTTGCTGGTGATGTTGGTGGGAGCCGTGTTCGTGCTCGTGATGTCGGCCTGCTTCAGCAGCCAGGCTTGCGCGGCCTCCAGGGCCAGATCGCGGCCGGCGAGCAGGGCGGCCGTGGCGGGTAGCACCGGCTCGTCCGGCTGCACGCCTATGCCCTCGATGCGCTTGCCCTTGCCGATGCGCATGTCGGCCTCGCTGAACACCAGGCGACCGCCGCCCGGCAGCGATTGCCCCGGGCCGCGCACCATCAGCAGGCAGCCGCAGCTCGCCTCGCCGAACACGCGGGCACGGCCCTGGTCCTGCAGCACGCCGGCCATCAACTCGGCCGCGCTGGCGCTGCGCTCGTCGATCAGCACGGCCAGGGGCACGCCGAGGCGTTTTTCCTGTGGCTTGATCTCCAGCGTGGGCGTCACGTCCAAGAGGCCGAACAGGGCGGAGAGCCGGCGGTTGTCGCGCGTGAACACCTCGCCGGCCTTGCCCGGCGGCAAGAGCCAGCCCAGCAATTGCAGGGTCAGCTTGAGCGAGCCGCCGCCGTTCTCGCGCAGGTCCAGCACCAGGCCCTTGCTGCCCGCCAGGCGCACGAGGCTGGTCTCCAGCCCTTGCTCCAGGCCCGGGTTGAAGCCGGCAAAGCGCAGATAGCCGAGGCCCGAATCCAGCCAATGGGCGCGGATGCCAAAGGGCTGCAGCGGGTCCTGCCTGAGCGTGAGCTCCAGCGGCGCGCCCCCGGTCTCGAAGCGCAGGCGCATCAGGCTGTCGACCGGCCGCGCATTGAAGGCCTGCTGCACCAGCGAGAAATTGGATTTCTCGGTCGAGCTGCCGCGCACCTCGGTGGCTGTGCGCTGCCACCAGGCCTCGGCCGCTTCACCATCGATCTGCACGAGCTTCATGCCGGGCCGCACGCCGAGCAGTTGGGCCTGGCTGTTGGCGGCCACGCCCTTGACGATCAGCTGGCCGTCAACGCGGGCCAGCGTGAGCCCGTGCCAGCCGCGCTGCGTGGCCTTGCCGTTGACCTCCAGGGGCGAGCGCACCGAGGTGTGGGCGTCCTTCATCTCGCCGACCATCAGGTTCAGCTCGCGCCAGAAGGCTTCGTCGTCCTTGGCCGCCAGCGCGCGGGGCCGGTAGCGCTCGCCGACGCTCTTCCAGTCGACGCCGTTGTGGTTGCCATCCACATAGTCCTCGGCAATCGTCTTCCAGACCTGATCGAAGGCGGCCTGGCGGTCGGCCGCACTCAGCGTGGTCGGCACATAGGGGGCGCGCTGCTGGGCGGGCGTGGCGCAGCCGGCCAGCAGCGTGGCGAGGGCGATGGGAGCAAGCAGTCGGGCAAGTTTCATCTTCGTGAGTCGCGTGTTTCAGCGCGCCGAATCGGGCAGGCCGAAGAGTCGGTCGAAGGCCCAGGTGAACAGCACCGTGTAGACCATGAAGAACAGCAGGAGGGCGAGGTCGGCCAGCAGGGCTTCCCACCAGCCGATGGACAGCCACCAGGCCATCACCGGCACCAGCCAGAACACGAGGCCGCCCTCGAAGCCTATGCCATGGGCAATGCGCCGGCCCAGCGAGCGGCCGCGCGTGGCCTGGCGTGCCTCCCAGCGCTCGAACAGCGCATTGAAGGCGTAGTTCCAGGCCAGGGCCACGCTGGACATCACGGCCGCGAGGCTGAGGCTCGATCCCAGGCTGTGGCCATACACCAGGGCCAGCACCGGGCCGACGACGGCGATGGCGATGAATTCGTAGAGCAGGGCCTGGACGATGCGGCGGCGGCGGGGACTCATGGGACAGCGAGGGGCAGACGGGTGGACGAGCCGCCGATGCTAGCCGCTCAGCGCACGCACAGCTGGACGCTGGCGCCGGATGACCCGGCTGCGCCCGTGGCAGCTATCGCCGTGGGCACCGAGATCAAGCGCCCGCCGCCGCGCCAGATCGTGCCATCCGGCTGGCGCTCCTCGAGGACGCATTCCATGCTGCCAAGGGCAATGCCCATCTTTTCTTCCAGGGTCAGACGGATCCTGGTGTTGCTACGCGGATCGCGCAGGGCCGGGTTGTGGAAGGGCGTGAACTCGCCCGGCTTGCCGGCCTTGGGCAGGGTGATGCGCAACGGCGCGCGCGTGCCACCCGCTTCGGTGGTGGCGGCCGCTGGGGCGGGGCCGGTGGCAGTTGCGGTGGTTTCGGTTGCAGGGCTCGTGGGAGCTGGCGCCGCGGTAGCGCTGGTGGGGGTCAGGTCTTGCGCGGCGCCGGGCGGCACGGCGAGCGGTGGCTCGGAGCGTGGCCGCACGACGGCGGCCTGCGCGGGCTTGTCCGGCGCCTTGCTGGGAGGTGGGCGCAGCCACAGCGTCAGGCTGGCCCACAGCGGCCGCACTTTCTCGGCCTGGGCCTGGCGCTGGGCTTGCAACTGCGAGCCGAGCAGCCCCAGCAGGGCGATGTGGGCGGCCGCCAGCAAGGCCAGCAGCGGCCAGCGCCGGCCGGCGCGCTGGTTCGGCCAGCGGCCCTCGATCTCGGAACGGTTCACGGGGGAGCAGGTCGGGCGCTGGGCGAGCTCAGGCGGAAGCAGGAACGGGTGAAGAAGCAATGCTGGGGCCGGCGTGTGTCAGCCCCGTCTCCACCCCGTGTCGGGCTTGAAAAAAATCAGCGGCTCAAGGTCAGGCTCAGCTTGAAGCCATTGCTGATCTCGACCTGGGCCTTCTTGCCGATCTCGGCGATCAGCGTGCCCTCGGTCGTTCCGACCAGTTGCTTCTCGCCGCCAGCCCCGTGCTGTGGCATGGCAAGGTAGTCGACACGGTAGCTGTTGCCGTCGAGCGGATTCACGCTGATGCGGTAGTGGCGCGCACCTTCGGTGAAGCCGATGCCACCGGGCGCGGCGATGCGGGCCTTGAGGCTGCTCTTCTGGCCCGCGTCGGCAATCTCGGCCTCGACCTGCAGGCTGCTCTCCCGGGCAATATTGGCGGCCGGCTTGGTGGCCGCCTCGGCGCTGGCCGGTGCGGTCTGGGCTTGTGCCAGCGAGCAACAGGCGAGCAGCAGGGCGGTGCTCAGGGCAGTGGTCAGGGGCTTGGCGATGTTCATGGGGACTCCCTCTTTCGGTGCTGTTGTGGAATGGGTTGATCAGGCGATCAGTGAAACAACGCGATCAGGGCTGCGGGCCGGGGCTGCAGCCCTGGGGCTTGTGAACGCGGGTGGTCGAGGCCGGGTTGACGGCCAGCTTGGCTGCAGGCCGACGCGGCCGGGCCACCAGCTCGCCGCCGCAATTGGGGCAGATGCCAGCCAGCTTCGTGTCGGCGCAAATCGCACAGAAGGTGCATTCGAAGGAGCAGATGCGTGCCTCGGCACTGCCCGGTGGCAGGTCGACGTCGCAGCATTCGCAGGAGGGGCGCAGTTGCAGCATGGGTGCCTCGTTTTCCAGTGAGGATGTTCAGGCCGCGAGCTCGCGCAGCTGGATCACATTGCTTTCGGGATCATGGCCGTCGCAGGCCCGGAAGCCGCGCGCTTCCCACTCTCGCGACGGCGGCGCGATGTGGCCGCCCAGGCTGGCGGCGATGGCTCGACCCGCCGCGATGCTGGCCACAGGCAGGCACAGCTTCCAGTAGCTGTCCTCGCGGACCTTCGGCGCCACGTCGGCCACCGGCTCTGGCGCACCGCGCAGGGCATGGATCACCAACTGCAGGCCGGCGATCTCGAGCACCACATGATCTTCGTCTTCATGCACGACCCCCATCGCAGCCAGCTCGCGGTAGAACCGCGCCAGGCGCTGGACGTTGGCGACGAAGAGGACGGCGCAGGGTGGTGGCAGGGCGGAAGGGATCATGTCTTGAAGTCCTGTCGTCCTGGTTCAGCAACGCAGCTGACGCGCCCGATGGCGTTGCATGAGCAGCCTGCCAGCACCTGCTGCACCATGCATGATCGCAGTGCCGAGGTCTGCATTGCTTTAATCAAAGATGCGGTTGGCAGGCGCTGTGCCCCCTAGCCGCGCAGGGAGCCGGCCAGCATGGAGGCGACAAGGGCTGCCGCCAGCCAGGCGGCGATGCGCAACAGCAGCGGCTTGTCGATGCTGCGCGAACCCGGCGCCTGGTCGGCCGGCTTGAGTCCGACGACGAACAGATGTGCCGGCAGGCCGATCAGCAGCAGCGTGCCGACCACCAACTCCACCGTGCCTCCCGAGGCGCCGCCGTAGCTGGCCCACAGCCAGGGCCAGGCAAGGGCGGAGAACAGGCCGGCCAAGGCGGCGGTGATGATGGTGGGGGTGATCTTCACGGTCTGGGGCGGTGGAGCTCAGATGCGCTGCATCATGCCATCTCTTCCCACCGCCGTCGGCGCGGCCCGCGACCGCTTCAGCGAGCGCCGCTCGGCCTGGCGGAAGCCCGGGTGTGGCCCGTAGCGACGGCTCCGCTTGCCTTGGCATCGGCGCCCTCGTCACCCTCGTGACTGGCGGATGCAGACGTGCGGACGCGGTTGGCCGGCACGAGCAGTTGGGAGGCGGGCCTCAGGTCGCCGGAGCGAGCTTCTGGCGCAGCGGTGAACAGCGCCGAGCCGCTCGAGCGATACAGCCTATCGCCCTGAATCGCCCGTGACAGCGCGCTCAGCGCATCGACTTCCCTGCAAGGTTCATCGTCCCTGGTCCAGACCATGTGGCTGCCGGGGAACTTCTCGTCCATTGCCGCAGAGATGGGCCTGGAGAGATCAATCGGCGATTCCCTGGATCGATAGACCACGGCGTTGTCTGGGCCGTAGACGGTGAAGCAGTTGAGTGCCGCCTGCGCCGCATTGGGCATCAGAGCAAGAACCAGCAGGACGCGATTTCTATTCATGATCTCTCCCTTGGTTGGCCCGGATCATATTTCGAAGATAACCACGATAAAGCGCGTCATCTGCCAAGTTTTTGACAAAACAGCAGAGCAGTTGAAGAAGGAAATGCCTGGACGGATCCCGGAGGCAGCCGGCCGTCTTCAGTCGATGTAGGCCCAGGTATCCGCTCCATCGAACCTGCGCACCCGGATGCCTTGCAGCACGGCCGGTTCGAAGTTCCGGGCGTTGAGGCCGACCCGCGTGCTGCGGGCGCTGTCCAGCGCTTCCCAATGCGTGGTGCAGCCGCAGGTCTTGCAGTGCAGGGTGCGGATCGAGCGCTCACCCCAGACGTAGGCGACGGTGTTCTCCGGATGGCCGCTCTGCTGCACCGTGCTCAGGTCGTAGAAGGCCCACAGCGCGGCGTTGCGGCGGCAGATGGAGCAGTTGCAGTCAACCAGGAACTCGGGGGCTTCTTGAACAACGAGACGAACGGCGCCGCAATGGCATGAGGCTTCGAGCATGATGAGGGTAGGTCCCGAGGGTTTTCAGCGAATGGACCGTCAGCTTGCCTGACGGCCCTGAGCGGCGATTTCGTCCAGGCGGCCGAGGATGGCGCGCAGCAGTTGCCGCATCTCGTCGTCTGTAGCGTTGGCCGCTGGTGTCTCCCGGGATCGGCTGTTCTTCAGCGCCTCGCGGCGGCTGAGGATCTGCGCACGCAGTTCGTGCGCATCGATCACGCCTATCAGCCGCATGTCGTGAGCCTGCCCGGCGGCCTGGCCGGCGGTCTCGAACTTCAGGATGCTCAGGTGGAACTGCTTGAGCAGCGGACCTTCGATGAAGGTGATGTCCTGGATGTTCTCCAGAGGAATGGTCTTCTCGACCTGGAACAGGATTCCCTTGCGAAAGCGCAGCGCCGTGGCGCCGAGCTCGCACTCCAGCTTGTCGTAGTAGTGCCGGGCCCACCATTGCCCCAGGCCGCAGAACCACAGCACGGCCAGCGGCAGCAGGATCAAGGTGATCATCATGATCGAGCCCACGTAGATCACCAGGTAGGGCCGGATCAGCGTATTGAACCTGGCCTGCAGGGGGTCGGTGGCTTGGGTCATCGGGCGCGCTCCAACTGAAGGAGGCAGGAGTATCCACTCAGTTGCTGCCGCTGGCCGGCAACGGGACGCATCACTCAGCGGCAGCGAGCCACTGTGACCGCGCCGCCGCAGGTGCGCTGCGACAACTGCGCCACCTTGAACGGCTCAGCCGTCAGCTGCACGTCGATCTCCGCGCGGTACGACGTTGCGGATTTGCCGCCTTGCGGCTGGCGGCTTTCGTGGCGCAGCACGCCTGGCACGGTGAAGCTGATCCCGCCCGAAACGCTGTTCGTCGTCAAGATGGGTGGTCCCGAGGCCGTGAAGCTGGAGCTGAAAACTGGCGCGCCGCCGGCATCCAGCCATCCGTTCAGGCGCCGCATGAAGTCGGCCCAGCCCTCGGGCGTGAACAACGGTTCGGCATCGCGCAGGCTCTGCAGATCACCCTGGCGGAAGTTCAGGGCAAGCTGCACTGACCGTTCGGCGAAGCGAGAGGCCTTGTCGTCGTCCGCCCCATTGGAACCGGCGGCTGCACCGATGGGCACCCAGGCTAGGGCGAGCAGGCAGGAGGCGGTTCGACGGCGCATATTGCTGATTTCAACGGGCTATTTGGCGAAGGGGCTGGTGCACCACTGCTGCTCGCAAGGCACGCCGTCGTTGTTGCCATCCATCTGCGTGCCGGGGCAGTTCCTCAGGAAGTACTTGGCCTCGGTGCATGAGGTCATCTGGCTGCAGTGCTTGCGGCCATCGCACAGCAGCGAGCGGTCCGACGCAGGAGCCGATGCCGTTGCGGCCGGTGGTGGTGCGAGGTCTGCGGCCGTGGATGCCGCCAGCGGTGCAGCAGGCGGCTGCTGTCGGTAGTGGTTCAGGCCGTAGGCCAGTGTCGCCAGCAAGGTGCACAGGGCAAGGCCCTTGAGGAGCAGCGACCCACCACGCCGCGGCTCGTCAGGCGTCTTGTGCATGGCCCGGTTGCGGGCGGGCGAGCCCACCACCTCGCGCTGCACCTTCAGCGCCTGCGGGCGCCCGTCCTTGCCGCGACCCAGTTCATAGCTGATCTTTTCCCCTGCCGTCGGCCGTGTGCCATCGCGGGGCAGGGCGCTGATGTGCACGAAGAGCTCGGCACCGCCGTGCGTTGGTGCAATGAAACCGAAGCCGCGCTCATCGTGCCAGGTGCGCAGGGTGCCGGAGTAGCGCATGTCAGGGCCTCGCTGAGCGCTGGTTCTTTGGCGCCGGCAGCTGCAGGCAGGCGTCAATCCTGTTGGTGAGGGCCTGCTCGATCATCGGGCTTGAATGCATGGGGGCGTTGCTCCGGGGGGTGGGACAAGGCGTCGGCATGAGGTCTTGAAATCAAGGCTGATGATCGTGGGCCGTGCGCCTTGAACGAGCGGTCGTCCGGTACTGCAAAGCGGCCGGAGATCAGCCATGGCAAACCACGCAGACCTTGTTGCCCTCGGGATCCCGGAAATAGGCGCCGTAGTAGTGGGCGTGGTACTCAGGCCGCAGCCCCGGAGCGCCTTCGTCCGAACCGCCATTCAGCAGGGCTGCTGCATGAGCTCGGTCGACCTGCTCCCGGGTGCTTGCGAGGAAGGCAAGCATCTGACCATTGCCCGCCTGGTGAGGCTCTCTGTTGAAAGGCGCCGCGATCACGAAGAGTGGCCGGGGTTCCGGGGAAGACTGCCATCCTGCCCAGGGGCGGCTCCTGTCGACAAAGCGCTGCTGTATCCCCAGTGTGTCCAGAACTGCGCCATAGAAGCGCAGCGCACGCTCGAAGTCTGCAACGCCGGTGACGATGTGTGAGAACAAGGGGAGTCTCCAGGTGCCTGGGCAGGCTGTAGCTGGCCTGCACTCAACCGGACTTGATCCGTTGCTTCAAGACGGTCTCAAAGGCAGTCGCGCAGCTGAGGGAGCGGGCGGATGCGGCTCAGACTTCCTGGCGATGCGGGTGCCAAGGCGGTTTCGAACTGATGCGCTCTGACAGCCCACCACGCAAATGATCGGTCTTTGCGTTGGCGGTGCTGCTGGCGGGCCGCAGCGGTGTGCCCTGCGGCCCTCGGCTCGGTCAGCAGGACAGGACTGCCGGGCCCTTTTCCATGGGCACCAGCCGGCAGTCGCGTTCGGTCTTCGGCTTGTTGGCTTCCTGCGTCTTGACCATGGCTTGGGCAGTGCGGTTGCGCAGCAGCACAGCTTCCTTCTGAAGCGACTCGGCCTTCTTCAGGTCGGTCTCGAGGCCCGGGACATTCGGACGCAGAAAGACGTACTGCTGGGTCTGGTCCACCTGCATCAGGTTGGCATTGAGGCCGGGGATGCTGGCTTCGGCGCCACTCTCCCACTTCACCGACACCGGGTCGATGATCTTGTAGCCATTCTTGCGGTCGGCGTCGGTCAGCTGATAGGGCACCGTGACGGGGGCATTGCCAAGGAGCTGGCCGCCTTGATAGACGGCAGCCCCCGGGGGGTCGGACAGATAGGCCACATGCACGTGGGTGGCGCAGGCACCGAGCGTGCTGCACAGCGCGAGCAAAGCGAGACGAATGACTTTTTGCATTTGCGTAGCTCCCTGGTTGGTTGGTGAGGTGCGCAACATCGTAGTCAAGCTCCCAAGGCCCTGCCAACGTGTTTCTACGCAAATTCTTGCTAAGTGGTACGGAAGCCAGGGTTTCCCCGGTCATTCAGCCCAACGCCCACCAGGCCGGTAGCAGCGCGCGCACCTCGGCGCGGCCAAACCTGTCGTCCATCAGGTGCACCACGCCCGCGTCTTCGGTCGTGCGTATCACCCGGCCGGCGGCCTGAACCACCTTCTGCAAGCCGGGCACCAGATAGGCGTAGTCGTAGCCTAGGCCTTGGCCGAAGCGCTCTTCCATGCGCTCCTTGAACTGCTCCATCACCGGGTTGACCTGGGGCAGGCCCAGCGTGGCGATGAAGGCGCCGATCAGGCGCTGGCCGGGCAGGTCTATGCCTTCGGCGAAAGCGCCACCGAGCACGGCAAAGGCCACGCCCTGGCTTTCGGCCGTGAAGCGGGCGAGAAAGGCCTTCTGCTCGGGCTCACCCATGCGGCGCTGCTGGCGCCATTGGGGCAGGGCGGGGTGGCGCTCGGCCACGCGTTCGGCCACCTGCTGCAGGTAGTCGTAGCTGCTGAAGAAGGCGAGGTAGTTGCCCGGGCGTGTGCCGTACTGCGCGGCGATGCGGTCGGCGATGCGGTCCAGCGAGGCGGCGCGGTCGCGCCAGCGGGTCGAGACCTCGCGGGCGATCTGCACCTGCAGCTGCTCGGCGCGGAACGGCGATTCCACATCGACCCGGCCATGGGTCTCGGGCAGACCCAGCAGGTCGGCATAGCACTGGGCCGGTTGCAGCGTGGCGGAAAACAGGCTGCTGGTGTGGGCGGCGGCGAGGCGCGGCTGCAGATGCGGCGCCGGGACGATGTTGCGCAGGCAGACGACCGGGCAGTCCTGGCGCCAGGCCGCGTCCTTGCCTCGCGTCAGTGGCGCGGGCGCCGTATTGCGGCTGAGGTCGATGATGGAATGTGAGGCGTCCAGCGATTCGAGCAGGCGCAGGAACTGCAGCGCCTCCAGATAAAAGCCCTGCAGCGCGGCATCGGGCGGCTCGGCCGGGTGTTCGGCCAGGTGCTCGCTGATGGCGCCATTGGCGGTGATCAAGGACTCCACCCAATCGGCCGGCGGCTCGGCGCAGACGCGGTAATCGGCCTCGCTCTTGAGGCCCTGCCAGGTCTTGCGCAGCTTGTCGAGCGCGCGCTTGATGGCGCCATTCTTGCGCGCGGTGGCGGAGCGGCGGGCTTCGGCCAGGCTGTCGGGATGCAGCTCGGCGCTGTACATGGAGCGGCCTCGATCAACGAGGTTGTGGGCCTCATCCACCAGCAGGCCCACGCGCCAGTCGTTGGCCTGCGTGAGCGCGTACAGCAGGGCGCTGCCGTCGAAGAAGTAGTTGTAGTCGCCGACCACCACGTCGGCCCAGCGCGCCAGCTCCTGGCTCAAGTAGTAGGGGCAGACCGCATGCTCGCGCGCTAGCTCGCGCACGCGGGCCTGGTCCAGCGGCGCTGCCTGGGAGACGGCAGCGGCGCGGGCGGCGGGCAGGCGGTCGTAGAAGCCTTGCGCCAGCGGGCAGCTCTCGCCGTGGCAGGCCTTGTCGGGATGCTCGCAGGCCTTGTCACGCGCCACCAGCTCGAGCACACGCAGGCCCGGCGCCGGCAACTGGCGCAGCGCGTCGAGTGCGAGTTGGCGGCCCGAGGTCTTGGCGGCAAGGAAGAAGAGCTTGTCGAGCTGCTGCGCCGGTGCGGCCTTCAGCAGCGGGAACAAAGTGCCCAGCGTCTTGCCGATACCGGTGGGCGCTTGCGCCAGCAGGCAGCGACCGCTGCGCGCCGCGTTGTAGACGGCCGTGGCCAGCACCCGCTGGCCGGCGCGGAACTCGCCGTGCGGGAAGCCGAGGGCCTGCAACTCGTCATCACGCGCCGCGCGATGCGCCAGTTCGTGCCGTGCCCAGGCCAGGAAACGGCTGCAGTGCTCATCGAAGAAAGCCTGCAGCTCGGCCGCCGTGCAGTGCTCGGTGAACACCGTCTCCTGTTCGCTGCCGACGTTGAAATAGACCAGGGCCAGCTCCAGCCCGGCCAGACCGCGCTCGGCGCAGAGCAGCGCGCCATAGATGCGCAGCTGGGCCCAGTGCAGGGCGCGGTGCGTGGCGGGCTGGCGCTCGAGCCGGCCCTTGTGGGTCTTGACCTCCTCGAGCCGGCCACGCGTGGCATCGAAGCCATCGGCGCGGCCGCGCACCAGCAGCTCCTCGTAGCGGCCGCTGAGGCTGACTTCGCGCTCGTAATCGGCGCTCCGGCGCGATGCCACCGTGGCATGTCCTTCGACGCCCTCGAGGGCCGATGGTGCGGGCGTGAAGCGCAGGTCCAGGTCGCCGGCCTTGGCGCTGAACTCGCAGAGCTCGCGCACCGCCACTCTGTATGTCACGGTAGCGCCTCGTTCAGCGGCGCCTGCGGGCTTTCGTCATCAAAGCGCGGCAGCGGCGTGGCCTTGGCCAGGGCCAGCCAGACGGCGAAGGGCAGCTGGCGCGATTGGTGGTGGGCGGGCCGCAGCTGCTCGAAGCGGCCGCTGTCCAGGTCGCCATGCAGCACCCACACGCCATAGGGCTCGGGGA
Source organism: Pelomonas sp. V22 (assembly GCF_030014915.1). GTDB lineage: Bacteria > Pseudomonadota > Gammaproteobacteria > Burkholderiales > Burkholderiaceae_C > JAUASW01. Next base: position 1,653,679 of record NZ_JAGIXS010000001.1, on the reverse strand, counting down.
TCTCCTCGGGCTCGGCAATGCCGGCCGGGAACAGGTAGTAGCTCTCGCTGCTCAGCCATTCGTAGGCCTGTCGCTTGGCCGCATGGCGGAGGTCGGACAGCAGGTCGGCGCGGCTCGCCTTGACCTCGTGGACCTGCGGCTGCAGATAGGCCTCGACACTGGTATTGCGCACCGAGAACAGATCGGGCCGGGCCAGGCGCCAAGCATGTGGCGCGGCAGCTTCGGGCATGGGTTCCTCGGGCCACAGCGGTGCGCGCTCCTCGGCCCGCAGCACGGTGGCCTCGGGATCCACCATGGCCCGCAGCGAAAGCTCGCGCCAGACGATGCGGCCGCCGCCCATCAGCTGCTCGGCAAAGCGCAGCGCCAGCCTGTCGTGCTTGCTCAGGGCGCGCTGGCCCTGCTGCCGCGCCTCGGCCAGCCAGGCGATGCCGGCCTCGGTCAGCCGCAGCTGTTCGCGGCCCTGCTCGTCGTCCTGTTGGCGCACGAGACCAGCGGCGAGCAGGTCGATCTCGACGCCGTCCTTGCAGGGCCAGCCGGCCGAGCGCCAGAGGTTCATCAGGCGCGTGCGGTGCGAGCGGGTGAGGGCGATGGTGGCCATGGGAGTACTGAGTATAAATACAGTGATTCGCTGCCGGCCCCGTGTTTGCGTGGCTTGCCGCCTCCGAGGCCCTGCGTACACTCGCTCACAACTTCAAGCCACCGCCCGCATGACGCCGCCTGCCATTCTTGATGTCGAAGCCTCGGGCTTCGGCCGTGGCAGCTATCCGATCGAGATCGGTTTCGTGGCCCCCGATGGCGGCCTCTTCTGCTCGCTGATCAAGCCGCTGCCGGAATGGCAGCACTGGGACGACAGCGCCGAGGCCCTGCATGGCATCAGCCGAGAGACGCTGCTCCAGCACGGCCGCGCGGTCGAGTGGGTGGCGGCCGAGATCAATCAGCGCCTGGCCGGCCAGACCGTCTACTGCGACGCCTGGGCCCACGACTACCCCTGGCTCTCACGCCTGTTCGATGTGGCGGGCCTGGTGCCGCGCTTCAAGCTGGCCGACCTGCGCAGCCTCTTGAGTGAAGACGAGGCCGCGCGCTGGCACGACACGCTGGCCGAGGTGCGCGAGGAGTTGCGCCTGCAGCGCCACCGCGCCAGCACCGATGCCCGGGTTCTGCAGCTGACGCTGCTGCGCGTCAAGCAGGTGCTGGCCCACTGAGCGGGCTGTCCAGCACGCCGCCCCGCCAGGTGCCGCGCCCGCCACGCTTGGCCTCGTAGAGCCTCGCGTCGGCCTGGGCCACCAGGGCCTCCAGGTCGGCTTCGCTGCCCCAGGCGACGCAAAAGCCCACGCTGCAGCCAATGCGCAGTTCGTGATGCTCGATCATGAAGGGCGTGGACAGCGCCTGCACCAGCTTGCTTGCCACCAGCTCTGCGTCCTCGGTCCCATGCAAGGAACTCAGCAGCACGGCGAACTCGTCGCCACCGAGGCGGGCCGCCAGGTCGTTCGGGCGCACGGCATGGCGGATGCGGCCGGCCACGGCCCGCAGCAGCGCGTCGCCCATGGGGTGGCCGTACTGATCGTTGACCGGCTTGAAATGATCCAGGTCCAGGTAGAGCAGGGCCAGCAGGTGGTTGTGCTCGCGCGCGATGGCTAGCTTCTCGCCGGCCGCGAGGTGGAAGCCGTTGCGGTTGAGCAGCTGGGTCAGCGGGTCGGTCTGCGAGGCATGGCGCAGTCGGGCCTCTTCCTGGCGTGCGGCCGTCACGTCGCGGGCAATGCAGATGGCGCCGGCGATCTCGCCGTCGTCCAGCCGCAGCGGCGAGTAGTGCACGTCCAGGATCATCAGCTCGGGCCGGTCTTCGTAGGCCTTCTCGATGAGCTTTTGCCCACCGGCCAGGGCGGCCTCGATGGCGGGCCGGCTGAGCTGGTATTGCTCATCCCCGATCAGCTCGCGAAGAGGGCGGCCGCGCCAGGTCGCGATGTCGGTGCCGAAGTGCTCGCCGTAGCGCTGGTTGAAGTAGATGAATCGCTGCGCCGTGTCGAGCACCGCGATCATCACCGGCGCCGTGCGGGCAATGGCGCGCAGGATGGCCTCATTGCGCAGGCGTTCGCGCTGGGCCCCCAACTGGGCCGTGATGTCAGCCACCGTGCCGGCCTGGCCCACAAACTTGCCATTGACCCTCAGGGGAGCGGTGCGCAAGGCCACCAGCAGCTCGGTACCGTCGCGGCGCCGGATGGTGCGGACCATGTCCAGGGGGGTGCCCTCATCGCAGGCACGTTTCCAGCGCTCCTTGGCCGCCTCGCGCTCGCTCTCGGGCATCAGCTGCATCCACCCCCATTCAGCTTCGGCGGCCGTCATGCCGTGCAGGCGCAGGTAGGTCTCGTTCGCCCAGACGACGCGCCCAGTGGCATCAACCCGGAACAGCCCGAGCGGTGAGGCATCGCTGGTGGCCTGCAGTTCGGCATCGCGCTCGCGCAGTGCCCGGTGCTGGCGCACCAGCACCATGGTGGTCAGCATGGCGGCGAGGCTCAGCACGGCCGCGAGTCCGAGCACGGCTGAGCGTTGTGTGCGGTGCTTCTTGAGGGCCTTGCTCTCGGCTTCGGCCAGGATCAGTTTGATGCCGAAATCGGTGAGGGTCTCGAAGGCGGCATCCCGGGGCTGCCCGTCGGCCGGGCTCCGTTCGGTGTGGAAGACGCCCGACTCGCTGGACAGCGCCTGGCGCAGATCTGGCCGTGACTCGTACACGCGGGTACCCACGTAGCCCGGCACCGCAGGCACCCGGCTGAGCACCGTGCCGTCCCGGCTGAACATGGCCACGCTGGCCTCGGTGCCGCGCACGTAGAGGCCTTGCAGCTGTTGCAGCCGGTCCAGGTTGACCAGCACCACCACCATGCGCAGGTCGGCGCGCGGCTTGCTGAGCCGCATGGCCAGTGGCAGGCGCAGCGGGCTGTCCTCGTTGATGCGAAACGCCCGTCCGAGCTGAAAGCCTTCGCTGTCTGCCTGAGCCAGCAGTTCGACGAAGGGCTGGTCCTTGAGCTGGTGGAAGGCTTGCCCACTCGGGCTCGGAATGCGATAGAGCCAGCCCTGCGCGTCGCTGAGGACCACCTCGATCATCGAGCGGGTCGAGGTGTGCAGGGTCTCGACCATCTGCACCAGCGCCGTATCGTCGAGCGGACGCGCAGTGTCGCGGGTGCGCAGCCACAGGTCCACGGTGCGCAGGCTGATCTCGGCATCGCGCAGCACCTCTTCGGTTTGGGAGGCCGCTGTGTTGGCCAGCGCGCTCAGGTCGCGCTCATGGTCACGGCGCAATTCGTCGCGGTAGAGCCAGGCGAACCAGGAAACGAAGGCCCACAGCATGGCGAGCACGAGGCCGAGCGCTGCGATGGGGCCGAGCTCGAGCAAGCGCTCGCGCAGGGGCGATTGGCCGGGATGGGGCGCCGCGTCGGTCATGGGGGGCAGGCTTGGGCTGGGCCGACCCATTGTGCAAGCGCCGCAGCGGCGCCACAAGCACCGCAGGCCGGCGAAATTGTGAGCAAGGTGTCAGGTCTTGCCTGACGGGGCTTCGAGGACCTGCTGCTTCAACTCGCGCAGACAGGCCAGGCAGAGGCAGCCGCTGTAGTGGGCGGCCAGCTGCTGGCGCATGGCGTCGTCCAGTTTCATGTCGAAACAGTCGCAGCGCGCGTCGCTGGCGCCACAGTGGAAGGGCTGCTGGCAGCGCGGGCAGGCAGCGTTGATGGCGGTGGATTCATTCACGTGAATGCTTTCGCATGCTGCTCGCGCAGCAGTTTCTTCTGCACCTTGCCCATGCTGTTGCGCGGCAGCTCGGCGGCGAGCAGCATGAGTTTCGGCACCTTGAAACCGGCAATGCGGCCCTTCATCGCAGCCATCATCTCCGTCGGCTGCAGTTTTGCGCCGGGCTTGGCGACGAGCACGGCCACCACGGCCTCGCCGAAGTCCGGATGCGGCACGCCGATCACGGCCGATTCGGCCACGCCGGGCAGCTCGTTCAGAAAGCCCTCGATCTCGGCCGGGTAGACGTTGAAGCCGCCGCTGATGATCAGGTCCTTGCTGCGCCCGACGATGCTGACGTAGCCCTCGGCATCCTGCTGGCCCACATCCCCGGTCTTGAACCAGCCGTCTGCAGTGAATTCTTCCTTGGTCTTTTCCGGCATCTGCCAGTAGCCCGAGAAGACATTGGGGCCGCGCACCTGGATGTGGCCGATCTCGCCGGTGGCGCAGGGCTGGCCGGCGTCGTCCTGGATGCGCAGCTGCACGCCGGGCAGGGCCGGGCCCACGGTGCCGCCCTTGCGCGGGCCGTCAGCGCGGCGGCAGGGGTTGGAGGTGAGCATCAGCGTCTCGCTCATGCCGTAGCGCTCCAGGATCAGGTGGCCGGTGCGCTGCTGCCAGTCGCGCCAGGTCTCGATCAGGAGCGGCGCCGAACCGCTGATGAAGAGCCGCATCGTGCCGGCCGCCTCGTCGGTCAAGGTGGGTTCGGCCAGCATGCGGGTGTAGAGCGTGGGAACGCCCATGAAGACGGTGGCGTCCGAGAGGCGGCGTATCACCGCGCGCGGCTCGAACTTGCTGAACCAGATCATGCGGCTGCCGTTCAGCAGTGCGCCGTGCGAGGCGACGAAGAGGCCGTGCACATGGAAGATCGGCAGTGCATGGATCAGCACGTCGCCGCTCTTCCAGTCCCAGTAGTCCTTCAGCATGCGGGCATTCGACAGCAGGTTGCCATGCGAAAGCATCGCGCCCTTGCTGCGCCCGGTCGTGCCGCTGGTGTAGAGGATGGCGGCCAGGTCGCCCTCGGCACGCGCGGCGATCTGGTGCTGGTCGCCGTGGTGGGCGGCGCGGTCCAGCAGCGTGCCCGTGCGGTCCTCGTTCAGTGTGAACACATAACGGGTGCCGGCCTGGAAGGCGAGCTTGCTGACCCAGCCGAAATGCGGGCCGGCGCAGACGAAGACGGCGGGCGCCGCGTCCTGGATGAAGTACTCGAGCTCGGCCGACTGGTAGGCGTTGTTCAGCGGCAGGTAGACGTAGCCGGCGCGCAGCACGGCCAGATACAGCATCAGCGCCTCGACGCTCTTCTCCGTCTGCACCGCGATGCGGCTGCCGGGTTCCAGCTCCAGCGAGGCCAGCAGATTGGCCAGCATGGCCGTGCCGCGGTCCAGGTCGCGCCAGCTGTAGCTCAGCTGCTCGCCATCCGCGCCTTCGATGGCGCAGGCGTCGAGGTCGGCCGGGAAGGCGGCGCGCAGGGCGGCGAAGAGATTGGCGTTGGCGTCTTGGCGGTCGGGCATGACCCGGATTGTGGCTCGCCTCGACGCCCGGGCCTGCCGGTCAAGCGAGCTTGAACACCGAGACCAGCTCGCCCAGCATGGCCGCCTGGCCCTTCAGCGACTCGGCCGCCGCTGCGGTCTGCTCCACCAGCGCGGCGTTCTGCTGCGTCATGTCGTCCAGGTTGGCCACGGCCTGGTTGACCTGGGCGATGCCGTCGGACTGGCCCACGCTCGCCTCGCTGATCTCGTTGACCGTGGTGCTGACGCGCTGCACGGCGCCGAGGATGTCGTTCATCGAGGCGCCGCCACGGCCCACCTGCTGGGTGCCGGCATTGACGCGCTCGACCGAGTCCATGATCAGGCTCTTGATCTCCTTGGCCGCCTGGGCCGAGCGCTGGGCCAGGCTGCGCACCTCGGCCGCCACGACCGCGAAGCCGCGCCCCTGCTCGCCGGCCCGCGCCGCCTCGACCGCCGCATTCAGCGCGAGGATATTGGTCTGGAAGGCCACGCCGTCGATCACGGAAATGATGTCCGAGATCTTGCGGCTGGCCACCGAGATGCCTTCCATGGTGGTCACCACCTCGCCCATCACGGTGGCGCCATGGCGGGCCTGGCCGGCGGCCTGGTCGGCCAGCGCATTGGTCTGCTGCGCGGCCTGGGCCGAATGCTTGACCTGCTGCACCAGCTCCTGCATCGAGGCGGCCGTCTGCTCCAGGTTGGCCGCCGCCTGCTCGGTGCGGGCCGAGAGGTCCTGGCTGCCCACCGCCACCTCGCTGCTGGCATGGCCGATCGAGGAGGTAGCCTCGCGGATACCCCGCACCAGCTCGGTCAGGCGGGTCTGCATGCCCTCGACCTCGCGCAGCACCAGGCCGATCTCGTCGGCCACGCCCACCTCGATGCGGGCGCGCAGGTCGCCAGCAGCCACCGCGTGCATCACCTCGCGCATGGCGCCGAGCCGGCTGCGCAGGCTGCGCACCAGCAGTTCCACGCCGATCAAGCCTGCCAAGCCGACCACGGCCACCAGCACCATGGTGACCATCGCGTCCTTGCGGGCCACGGCGGCCACGTCGTCCACATAGACGCCCGAACCCAGCACCCAGCCCCAGGGCGCAAAGCCCTGCACGAAGCTGCGCTTGGGTTCGGGGTCGGTGGCGCCGGGCTTGGGCCAGAGGTAGTCCACGTAGCCCGAGCCACTGGCCTTGACCGTCTTGACGAACTCGACGAACAGCTGCTTGCCCTTGGGGTCCTTGTTCTCGGTCAGGTCCTTGCCATTGAGCTCGGGCTTGATCGGGTGCATCACCATGGTCGGGTGCATGTCGTTGATCCAGATGTACTCGTTGCCCGAGTAGCGGATCTTGCCGATCTCGGCCGCCGCTGCGGCCTTGACCTCGGTTTCGCTCATGGCGCCGGACTTGCTCTTGTCCAGATAGCTCTGCGCGATCTTCTCGGCGGCCTTGATCTGCTCCACCGTGGTCAGCATCTTCACGGAGAGCAGGCTGTCCGAGCTGCGCGAACTCAGCAGCATGATCACCAGCACGAAGGCCAGCAGCACGAACACCACGGCCAGGCGCAGGCGCGTGGCAAGCATCAAGTTCTTCATCGCTGTCTCCTGTTGTGAGCCGACTATCACTCTCGCCTTGACACTTGGCAAGCCGACAAAACCAAGGGCGATACGAGAGGCCGTGCGCCTGGCGGCGATGGCGCAAATCCGCCGCGCCCATAATCGCGCCTCCAGCAGTCTTGGATAGGGGCCCGCCCGCATGAATCTGAAGTCGCCAGCCTTGCCCGCCGACGCCGATGGCGTGATGCGCCTGGCCGCGCAATCGATGTTCGAGCTGATGGCCGACGCCTCGCAGGGCATGATCCTCGTGAACCGCGAGCACCGCATCGTGTGGATCAGCGAGGGCTACAAGAAGGCCCTGCCGCGCCTCGGCTTCGAGGACGAGCACGACTTCGTCGGCCGCCGCATCGAGGACGTGGTGCCCAACACGCTGATGGCCCAGGTGATCGAGAGCGGCCGGCCCATCCTCGTGGACGTGATCACCAATCTCTCGGGCACCTTCGTCGTCAGCCGCCTGCCGCTGCGCGACGAGGCTGGCGCGGTGATCGGCGCCCTCGGCATCATCCTGCTCGACACCCAGCAGACCGCCTTGCAGCCCTTGCTGCAGAAGTTCTCGCGCCTGCAGGAAGAGCTGGATGAAGCCCGCCGCCAACTGGCCGCGCAGCGCCGGCCCAAGCACCAGATCGCGAGCTTCATCGGCTCAAGCCCGGCGGCGCTGGAGGTCAAGCGCCATGCGCGCCGCGTTGCCATGACCGACTCGACCGTGCTGCTGCTCGGCGAGACCGGCACCGGCAAGGAGTTGCTGGCCCACGCCATCCACGCCGCGTCGCCGCGCGCGGCCAAGGCCCTGGTGGGCATCAACATCGCGGCGATTCCGGACACGCTGCTGGAAGCCGAGCTGTTCGGCGTGGCGCCGGGTGCCTACACCGGCGCTGACCGCAAGGGCCGCGACGGCAAGTTCGCCATTGCCGACGGCGGCACGCTGTTCCTCGATGAGATTGGCGACATGCCGCTCGCGCTGCAGAGCAAGCTGCTGCGCGTGCTGCAGGAGCAGGAGTTCGAGCCGCTGGGCTCGAACAAGGTGCGCCGCGTCGATGTGCGTGTGATCGCCGCCACCAGCCGCGACCTGGCCGCGATGATGGTGCGCGGCGAGTTCCGTGCCGACCTCTACTACCGACTCAACGTGTTGCCGATCCGCCTGCCGGCGCTGCGCGAACGTGCCGGCGACATCGAGGCCCTGGCCGATGCGCTGGGCGAGGACATTGCCCGCCGCAGCGGCCTGCCAGTGCGCACGCTGGAGCCCGACGCGCTGGAGCTGCTGGCGCGCCAGCCCTGGCCCGGCAATATCCGTGAGCTGCGCAATGCGCTGGAGCAGGCCAGCATGATGAGCGACGAGCTGCACCTGCGCGCCGAGCATTTCAAGGGCCTGCTGCCGGAGCTGCCGGCCACGGCCGCTGCGAGCGTCGCCACCGCCGCAGCCGAGCCGCCCTCGCTGCGCCCCTTGCCCGAGCAGATCGCCGCGCTGGAGCGCCAGGCCATTTCGGCGGCCCTGGCCCACACGCACGGCAACAAGCTGGCCGCCGCCAAGCTCCTGCAGATCTCGCGCGCGGCGCTGTACGACAAGCTGGCGATCTACGGGCTTTGAGCTTTCAAGGCGGGCTGTCCTGCAAGCCCGCCGCCCGCTGCACCGTCGCACTCTTGAACGCCTCCCACGCTGCCTTGCTCATGGCCTGCGCGCCAATGCGCTCCAGCTTGAAGCTCTGCCAGTCCGGGTTGTCCGGCAGGGCGTGTTCGAAGCGCTCGATCAGGCCGTCCTTGCCATTGATCCACAAGCTGCCGGCCACGTTGCCGAAGGCCGGGCCGCTCACCTCGTAGCGGTGCGTCGGAACCTCGTCCAGCACTTCGTCCTTCAGGTAGCGGAAGCGGGCCTTGCCCTTGTCGACGAAACCGCCTTCGAGCAGGCCGGCGCCGGGCTTGAAGCGGGTTTTCAGGAAGCCGAAGTCGGGGTCGACGATGCCGACCTCGAAATCGGCGCGGCGGTTCTTCAGGTAGGGCAGGGTGGCGTTCAGGCCGCTGAGGTCGAAGTTGTAGAGGTGGGCGGGCAGGTGACTCACCTTGACCGGCATCTGCGTGCCAGCCACGTCGGCAATCAGGCGGCGCTGGCCGGGGTCCGATTGCAGGCTCATCTGCAGCCGTGGCACATGGCCCTCGAGCTGGTTGTAGGACTCCATCCAGCTTTCGGTCAGCGTCTGCGGGTCCAGCTTGGCCAGCACCCAGGCGACGTAGCGGCCGTCGGCTTCCACCTTGAGCGCCTCCACCTGCAGCGGCGCTCCGAAGTACAGCGAAAGCACCAGCCGCTTCGTGCCATCGAGGTTGGACTTGATGTAGTGGACCGCCTGGTTCACCGGCGCCTTGGCGGCCTGGTAGTCGAACTGGGCCAGCGAATCGGAGGCGGCCTGGGCCGGGGCACTGCCCAGCAGGCCGCCCAGCAGCAGGATGGCGACCATCTTGTTGACTTGCATGTCTGTCTCCTTGTGGGGCGGAGGCGATTGTGCAGTGCCTGGATGGCAGACAGCGGCGGTCATGAGGATTGCCTGAATCCCGGACAGTGAGGGTATACGTCCGTTCCTCGCCCTAGGGAAATCGGGCCTGCCCGGCCTGGCACAGCGCTTGCAACAGAATGGGCACAGCGACCGGACGCACCAGGTCGTGACCACAAAGGAGACATCGCCATGAGCTTCCCCGCGCCGCGCCGTTGCGCGCTGCTGTTGCTGTCCGCCACGCTCGCGCTGGCCACCGGCCTTGCCGCCGCCCAGGCCAAGAACGAAATCCGCATCGCCCACGTCTACAGCAAGACCGGCCCGCTGGAAGCCTATGGCAAGCAGACCCAAGTCGGCCTGATGATGGGCCTGGACTACGCCACCGGCGGCACCATGACGGTGGGGGGCAAGAAGATCGTCGTGATCGAGAAGGACGACCAGGGCAAGCCCGACGTGGGCAAGAGCCTGCTGGCCGCCGCCTATGGCGACGACAAGGCCGACCTGGCCGTGGGCCCGAGCAGCTCGGGCGTGGCCCTGGCCATGCTGCCGGTGGCCGAGGAATTCAAGAAGATCCTCCTGGTCGAGCCTGCCGTGGCCGACGCCATCACCGGCGAGAAGTGGAACAAGTACATCTTCCGCACCGGCCGCAGCTCCAGCCAGGACGCGATCTCCAACGCCGTGGCCTCGGACCATGAGGGCGTCGTCATCGCCACCATCGCGCAGGACTACGCCTTCGGCCGCGACGGCGTGAAGGCCTTCAAGGACCAGCTGAAGAAGACCAAGATCGTCCACGAGGAATACCTGCCGCCGGCCACGACCGACTTCACCGCCGGCATCCTGCGCGCGGTCGAGGCGCTGAAGGACAAGCCGGGCAAGAACAACAAGTTCATCGCCGTGGTCTGGGCCGGCGCCACCAACCCCTTCAATGCGCTGGCTGCGATGGACCTGGACAAGCGCTTCGGCATCCGCGTCGGCAGCGGCGGCAACATCCTGCCGGCCATGGTGGCCTACAAGCAGTTCCCGGGCCTCGAAGGCGCGACCTACTACTACTTCGGCATTCCCAAGAACCCGGTCAATGAATGGCTGGTGGCCAACCACTACAAGCAGTTCAAGCAGCCGCCGGACTTCTTCACCGCCGGCGGCATGTCGGCCGCCATCGCCATCGTCGAGGCGCTGAAGAAGACCAATGGCGATACCGCCACCAACAAGCTGATCAAGACCATGGAAGGCATGAGCTTCGAGACCCCGAAGGGCAAGATGACCTTCCGTGCCGAAGACCACCAGGCGATGCAGTCGATGTACCACTTCCGCATCAAGGTCGACCCGGCCTTCGCCTGGGGCGTGCCGGAGCTGGTGCGCGAGATCAAGCCCGAAGACATGAACGTGCCGATCAAGAACAAGCGCTGAGGCGCCCGGCCCCGGATCTCCACGCTTCATCGCCGCCCTGCCCCCGGGGGCGGCCCGCACCATGCTCGAAACCAAGAACCTCACCATCCGCTTTGGCGGCCATGTGGCGGTCGACCATGTGTCCTGCGCCTTCCAGCCGGGCACGCTGACCGCCATCGTCGGGCCCAACGGCGCCGGCAAGACCACCTACTTCAACCTGATCTCGGGCCAGCTGCGCGCCAGCGAGGGCCAGGTCCTGCTCGACGGCGCGGACCTGAGCAGCCTGTCGGCGCCGCAGCGGACCAAGGCCGGGCTCGGCCGCGCCTTCCAGCTCACGCAGCTGTTCCCGCACCTCACGGTGCTGGAGAACGTGCGGCTGGCCGTGCAGGCGCGGCGTGGCATGGGCTTGAAGCTCCTGTCGGTGTGGCTCTCGCACCGCGCGCTGATCGACGAGGCCATGGCCATCGTCGAGCGCGTGCGGCTCGGCGCGCGGGCCACGGCGCTGGCGGCCAGCCTGCCGCATGGCGATCAGCGCAAGCTGGAGGTGGCGATGCTGATCGCGCTGGACCCCAAGGTCTACATGTTTGACGAACCGACGGCCGGCATGAGCGTGGACGAGGTGCCGGTGATCCTCGACCTGGTCCGCGAGCTGAAGGCCAAGCGCGAGCACACCATCCTGCTCGTGGAGCACAAGATGGACGTGGTGCGCGAGCTGGCCGACCGCATCATCGTGCTGCACCAGGGCCAGCTGGTGGCCGACGGCGAACCGGCGGCCGTGATCGCCTCGCCGGTGGTGCAGAACGCCTACCTGGGCACCGCGGCGGAAGAGGTGGCGGCATGAGCAGTCTTTTGAGCCTGAAGGGTGTCCACACGCACATCGGCGCGTATCACATCCTCCACGGCGTGGACCTCGAAGTGCGGCAGGGCCAGCTCACCATGCTGCTGGGCCGCAATGGCGCCGGCAAGACGACGACGCTGCGAACCATCATGGGCCTGTGGCAGGCGAGCAGCGGCACGGTGACGTTCGCCGGTCAGGACATCGCCAAACGGGAAACGCCTGACATCGCCCAGCTGGGCATCGCCTACGTGCCCGAGAACATGGGCATCTTTGCCGACCTCACGGTGCGCGAGAACCTGCTGCTGGCCGCGCGCCAGGCGCGCTCGGTCGATGATCTCGACACGCAGCGGCTCGAGTGGCTGTTCGGCTTTTTCCCGGCGCTGAAGAAGTTCTGGCTCTACCCGGCCGGCAAGCTGAGTGGCGGCCAGAAGCAGATGCTGGCGATTGCCCGCGCCCTGATCGAGCCGCGCCGCCTGCTCCTGATCGACGAGCCGAGCAAGGGCCTGGCACCGGCCATCGTGCGCAACCTGATCGAGGCCTTGCGCGAGCTGAAGAAGAGCGAGACCACGGTGCTGCTCGTGGAGCAGAACTTCAGCGTGGCCCAGGCACTCGGCGACCGTGTGGCGGTGATGGACGACGGCCGCGTGGTCCATGCCGGCGCCATGGCCGAGCTGGCCGAGAACGAAGCCCTGCAGCAGCGCCTGCTGGGGCTTTCGCTGGGAGCGCATCAATGACGACGACCACGACGCTGCCGGCGCCTGCCGCCGATGCGATTCCCAAGGCCCGCTTCGATGCGAAGCCGCTGTTGCTGCTGGCCGCGATCGCGCTGCTGGCCTTGCCGCTGGTCGGCAACCCGAGCAGCTGGGCCACGCTGACCCTGGCCGGCCTGGCCATGGGCCTGATCATCTTCATCATCGCCTCGGGCCTGACCCTGGTCTTCGGCCTGATGGATGTCCTGAACTTCGGCCATGGCGTTTTCATCGCCCTGGGCGCCTTCATGGCGACAACGGTGCTGGGGGCGATGGGTGGCTTCACCGCCAGTGATTCGCTGGGGGCCAATCTCGTCGCCGTGGCGGCTGCCAGCTTTGCCGGCATGGCGGTGGCCGGCGCGGTGGGCCTGGCCTTCGAGCGGGTGCTGGTGCGGCCGGTCTATGGCATGCACCTGAAGCAGATCCTGATCACCATGGGCGGCATGATCATCGGCGAGGAGATGATCAAGCTGGTCTGGGGCCCGCAGATGATTGCCCTGCCCATGCCCGAGGCGCTGCGCGGCGCGCTGTGGTTTGGCGACGTGTCGGTGGAGAAGTTCCGCATCCTCGCGGTACTGGCCGGGCTCAAGGTCTTTGTGCTGCTCCTGCTGGTGCTGAACAAGACCAAGCTGGGCCTGCTCATCCGCGCTGGCGTGCAGGACCGCGAGATGGTGGAGAGCCTCGGCTATCGCATCCGGCGGCTCTTCGTCGGCGTGTTCGTCGGCGGCTCGGCGTTGGCCGGGCTTGGCGGCGTGATGTGGGGCCTGTACCAGCAGGGCGTCACGCCGCAGATCGGCGCCCAGGTCAACACCCTGATCTTCATCGTCATCATCATCGGCGGTCTCGGCTCCACGCTGGGCTGCTTCGTCGGCGCGCTGGCCGTGGGCTTGCTCGCCAACTACGTGGGCTTCATCGCACCCAAGGCGGCGCTGTTCTCCAACATCGCGCTGATGGTGGCGGTGCTCTTGTGGCGGCCGCAGGGGCTGTATCCCGTTGGAGGCAAGCAATGATCCGCAGCCTGCTCTCCCACGATCTGCCGCGCAGCAAGTGGCTCGCCGCGCTGCTGATCCTTTGCGTGCTGGGCCTGGCGCTGACGCCCTTCATCTTCCCGGGCACCAAGGCGCTGAACGTCGCGGCCAAGATCCTGATCTTCATCGTGCTGGTGGCGAGCTACGACCTGCTCTTGGGCTACACCGGCATCGTCAGCTTCGCCCACACGATGTTCTTCGGCATTGGTGCCTATGGCGTGGCCATCGCCTGCAGCCGCGCCGAGGATCCTGGCTGGGGCACGGTGCTTGCCGGTGTCGGCGCGGCGCTCGCGGTCTCGCTCGTGCTGTCGCTGCTGATCGGCCTGTTCAGCCTGCGGGTCAAGGCGATCTTCTTCGCGATGATCACCATGGCCGTGGCCGCCGCCTTCCTGACGCTGGCTTCGCAGCTGTCGGAATTCACCGGCGGCGAGGATGGCCTCTCGTTCAAGGTGCCCGAGGCCCTGCGGCCTTCGACCGAGTACCTGGAAGAGCCGTTTCTCGGCGCCATGATTGACGGCAAGTTCGCCGCCTACTACCTGCTGCTCGTGGCCACGGTCGTTCTGGTTCTCTTGTTGCTGCGCATCGTCAACTCGCCCTTCGGCCGCGTGCTGCAGGCGATCCGCGAGAACGACTTCCGGGCCGAGGCCATCGGTTACCGCACCGTGGTCTACCGCACGCTGTCCAACGTGATCGCGGCAATGTTCGCCACATGCGCCGGCGCCTTGCTAGCGCTCTGGCTGCGCTACAACGGGCCGGACACCTCGCTGTCGCTGGAGATCATGCTGGACATCCTCTTGATCGTCGTGATCGGCGGTATGGGAACGATCTACGGCGCCGTCATCGGCAGCGTGCTCTTCGTGCTGGCGCAGAACTATCTGCAGGACCTGATGAAGCTCGGCGCCGGTGCGGTGGAGGGCATTCCGGTACTGTCGCAGCTGATCGCGCCGGACCGCTGGCTGCTGTGGATGGGCCTGCTCTTCGTGCTGGCGGTCTATCACTTCCCGTTCGGCGTCGTGGGCCGGCTGCGTCTTGGGTCGGCCGCAAAGAAGGCTCGGGAATGAGCGTGCCGCCGCGCTCCCGCTACCTGGTCTGCGAGGGCCGGGAACTGCATTGCCTGGAATGGGGTGCCGAGCACCCCGAGACCGTCATCGCCTGGCATGGCCTGGCACGCACCGGCCGAGATATGGACGACCTGGCCGAGCACCTGGCCAGCCGCTACCGCGTGATCTGCCCGGACACGCTGGGCCGTGGCCTCTCCGAATGGAGCCCGGCGCCCGACGACGAGTATTGCCTGGACTTCTATGTGCGCCAGGCCACCAGTCTTGTGAACCAGCTGGGCGTGGAGCGCTGCCTCTGGGTTGGCACCTCGATGGGCGGCGCCATCGGCCTGCTGGCGGCGGCCACCAGCCTGCGCGGCCGCATTCGCCGACTGCTCCTGAACGACATAGGCCCCGAGCTCGCGCCAGCCGCCGTGGATCGCATCCGCAGCTATGCCGGCAACCCGGCGGCCTTTGCCACGCTCAGCGAGCTGGAGCAGTACTTCCGCCAGATCTACGCGCCCTATGGCTGGCTGAGTGATACGCAATGGCGCCGCCTGACCGAGACCTCGATGCGCCGCCTGCCCGACGGCCGCGTGACGCCGCACTACGACCCGGCCATGGTGCGCCAGTTCATCACGCGGCCCGATGACTACAGCCGCTGGCCCGAGTGGGACAGCCTGGAGTTGCCGGTGCTTTGCCTGCGCGGTGAGAGCTCGGACCTGCTGACCGTCGAGACCGCCGAAGCCATGCGCACCCGCGGTCCGCGCGCCGTGGTCGTCACCATCGCTGATTGCGGCCATGCGCCAGCGCTGAACACGCCAGCGCAGTACGGACTGGTAGAGCGCTTTCTGGCCGGCGGTTGAGCGTCAGGAGGCCAGGGCGAGGCGCATCAGGATGTCCTGATAGGCAGCCTGCACCAGCGCCTGCAATGCAGCGCGGTCGACGGGCTCGCCGGGCTTCAGCTTGACGTGACGCATCTGCTTGCCCGCGCCCTGTAGCAGGCCGGCCGGATCGGCCAGTGCGTTGCCATGGAAGAAGCCGATATTCACATGAGCGGTGAAGGCATTGACGTAGGCGAACGGCGCATCCTGCACGCAGAGGTGGGGGCAGCCGTCGTGCATCAGCTCGCCGACCAGCGGGCCTACCTCGCGCATCAATTGGAACCAGTCGCTGGCCATCGCAGCCAGCTCGGCCGGCCTTCGTTCGAACCAGGCATCGATGGCCGGGTCGTGCTCGTGCGAGTGGGCGAACCTGAGCAGCGGTTCCATGGGTCGCCCGGGGCGCGCGCTTCAGCGCCGGCCCGCCGCCTTCTGAACGACCACGTTCTTGGCCAGCGTCTTGAAGCGCTCGCCATCCGCCTGCACCACGGTGATGGTGACGCGGCCGGTCTTGCTGGTCTTGATGTCGCGCACCAGGCCGGACTTGCCGACATGCGTGCCGCCCACCACCTGGCAGGCGGCGCCGTCCACCAGTGCTGCGGGGGAGTCATTGCTCATGGGTTCTCCTTCGCTTGAGCCTCGCGCAGTGCATCCGGCAGGCCATCGTGGCCACCCTGCGGATGCTGCGGCACATCGTCCCACCAGTCGCTGGGTTTCAGGTCCACGCGGCGCGTGGGGTTGAGCGGGTAGTAGATGCGGTTGCTGGACTTGGCCGGCTCGCCGCCGACCAGCAGCAAGGCCTCGCGCTCGGTGTTGTTGATGAAGCAGTGGCTGATGCCGGTGCCGGCCGGAAAGGCGGCCAAGTCGCCGGCCCGCATCGCATGCAGCTCGCCGTCGATCCAGGCCTGCACCTCGCCTTCGATCACGTAGACGAACTCCTCCTCGTCCGACTCGGCATGGGGCCAGGAGGAGCGCGTGCCCGGCAACAGGCGCTGCAGGTTGATGCCTATGCGCTGCAGGCCGGCCGCGCGGCCGATGCCGCGCACCGGGCCGAGCGCCTCGGTGCTTTGCGGGTAGACATGGGCGCGCTCGGGCAGGTCGGCGGCCGAGACGATGAAGCTGGGGCGTTGGGTCATGGCTGGTGGGCGTGCTTGGCGTGGAGGGCCGAGGCCCTAGTGTCAGGCCAAAGTGCAGCCGCTGCGGCCGCGAGGCCCTGCCTGTGGCACAGTCCAGCCATCCAACGCCAGCCGCTGAATCCCTTGAGCCAAAAGCCCGGGTCCGCCCCCACCATCGTCGACGTCGCCGAACAGGCCGGCGTGTCGATCAAGACCGTGTCGCGTGTGCTCAACCATGAGCCCGGCGTGCAGGAGGCCACGCGCGAGAAGGTGCTGGCCGTCGTCGCCGAGCTGAAGTACCGGCCCAAGCTTTCGGCGCGCAGCCTGGCCGGCGCGCGGTCCTTCCTGATTGGCCTGCTGTACTACGACCCCAGTGCCGCCTTCGTGGCCGGCGTGCAGCAGGGCGCCACCGTGCGCTGCCGTGAGGCGGGCTACCACCTGGTGGTGGAATCGCTGCACAACGACGCGCCCGACATCGACGTGCAGGTCGAGCGCATGGTCTCGGCCCTGCGGCCGGACGGCATGATCCTCACGCCACCGCTGTGCGACAACCCCAAGGTGCTGAAGGCGCTGCGCGAAAGCGGCACGCCCTGCGTGCTGATGTCGCCGGGCCGCCAGCCCAAGGGCCATCCCGCCCTGCCGCTGGTGCGCATGGACGACGTGCACGCGGCCGAGGAGGTGACCAACCTCCTGATCAGCCTCGGCCATGAACGCATCGCCTTCATCAAGGGCGCGACCGATCAGGCGGCGTCCAGCCTGCGCTACCAGGGCTTCGTCAATGCGATGAAGGCCCACAAGCTGGCCGTGGATCCGGAGCTGGTGCACCAGGGCGACTTCACCTACCAGACCGGTGTCGAAGGCGCGCACCAGCTCTTGAGCCGCCGCGTGCGGCCCACGGCGGTGTTCGCCAGCAATGACGACATGGCGCTGGGTGTGCTCGCCGCAGCGCAGCGCCTGGGCCTCTCGGTTCCCGCAGATCTATCGATCGCCGGCTTCGACGATTCGGCCGCTGCCAGCCTGGTCTGGCCGCCGCTCACCACGGTGCGACAGCCGGTGGCGCAGATGGCGCGCGAGGCCGTGGAGATGCTGATCGCGGCTCAGCGCGGCGAGGCCGAAGGCCCGACGCAGCGGGTGCTGCCGCATGAGCTGCTGGTGCGCAATTCCACCAGCGCGCTGGCGGGCAAGCCGGCCAGCAAGCGCAAGGTCTGAGCCGGCCGGGCTTCAGGCGCGCGCGCAGAGCTGCTCCACCAGCTGCCGGTGTGGCGGCAGATCGGTCAGGGCATGCTCGGCCAGCCGGGCAATCACCGTGAACTCGCGCTGCGCATCGGCCATGCGCGGGTAGGCGGCGCGGCTCGCCGTGATGTTGCAGCCGTACTCCATGCCATGCAGCACGTACTGCCAGCTGGAGGGCGGGTACATCTCCAGGTCGGTGATGAAGTCCAGCCGGTGCGGCGGGCGGCAGCGCCACATCGCCAGCTTGTCCTTGAGGCTGTCCGGGATGGAAGCGGGGTCGCAGTTGTCGCGCCAGAAGGCGGTATCACGGCGCTGGGTCAAGCAGTAGTGCAGCTTGACGAAGTCGACGATGCGCTCGTAGCGGGCCTTCATGAATTCGTTGAAGTACTTGGCCGCCGGTGCCGTGTCGCCATCGGCCGGGAACAGGAAGCCGATCAGGTAGGCGGCCGTCTCGATCAGGCCTATGCCCGAGGATTCCAGCGGTTCCAGGAAGCCGCCCGACAAGCCCACGGCCACGCAGTTCTTGACCCACTGCACTTCTCGGTAGCCGACGTTGAGCTTCAGGAGCCGCGGGCTCAGTCCCTCGACCGCCGGCCCTATGTGCTGGCGCAGCAGTTCCTCGGCGCGGCCGTCGTCGGTGTGCCGGCTCGAATAGACATAGCCGACGCCGCGCCGCTGCTGCAGGCCGATGTCCCAGCTCCAGCCGGCTTCATGCGCCGTCGAGATCGTGTACGAGGGGATCGGCGTGTCGGGCCGCTCGTAGGGCACCTGCACGGCCACGGCGCGGTCGACGAACAAGGTGTCGTTGATGTTGCGGAAGGGCGAGCCCAGCGCGCCGCCTATCAGCGCGGCGCGGAAGCCCGTGCAGTCGATGTAGAGGTCGGCGTCCAGCGTGCGGGCCTCGCGCGTGACCACGCCAGCAATCGCGCCCTCGGCGTCCAGCTCCACGCGCTCGACCGTGGCCAGCGTGTGCTGCACGCCCAGCGACTTGGCGTGTGTGCAGAGCAGGGCGGCGAAGCGGCCAGCGTCGAAGTGATAGGCGTAGTTCAGAGGGCCGACGAAGTCCGCGTCACTGGCGCGTTTGGGGCCGCGTGAGGCATCGGCCACGCGCTTCTGCAAGGTGGCGGCCTCCGCGAAGGCGCGGCCCTCGCCGGCGGCGCCCAGCAGCCAGTAGGGCAGCAGCTCGGGGCCGCCCGGCCGCTGGCTGGGCGTGCTGAACGGATGGAAGTAGTGGTCATGGCCCGGCGTGCCCGGCGCGCGCACCCAGTCCTTGAACTGGATGCCCTGCTTGAAGGTGGCATTGCACTCGCGGATGAAGAGTGCCTCGGGAATCCCGATGGCCGCCAGCGTGCCCTTGATGGAGGGGAAGGTGCCTTCGCCGACGCCGATGATGCCGATCTCGCTGGACTCCACCAGGGTGATGCTCACGCCACCCGGCGCGTTCGTGCCCAGGGTCTTGGCCAGGAAGGCCGCCGTCAGCCAGCCGGCCGTGCCGCCGCCGACGATGAGGATGCGCTTGATGGGCTTGTGCATGGCTTTGTCTCCGTCTGGCGCGGGCTGCGCGCGCGTTCTTTTCTGCGCCGATCAGGCTGCGAATGTACGGCTGCCCAGGCCTGTTGCGAGGCCGACCTAGGGAAAACGACAGCGTTGTCATTTTCTGTTTGACAACGTTGTCATCGGACGCCTAGTATCCGCTCCGGATCATGCCAACCGCTGTCCAATGCAAGGGCAGCGCAAAGACCGAGACAGGTCGTACCGCGGGGTCACAGCGCCACCGCACCCATAGGAGACAACATGACTATCCGTGCCTCAAAGGCCAGGCGCTGCCTGGTATCCCCTGTCCAGCTGGCGGTGTGCGCCCTGGTCGCCAGCGCCTCCTCGGCCTATGCGCAGACAGCGCCCGCCGCCAGCGACGCACCTGCCACGGGCACCAAGCTGCCCACGGTCACGGTGACGGCTACCAAGAAGGTGACCTCGCTGCAGAAGACGCCGGTGGCCGTGACGGCCATCGGCGCTGCCGACCTGGACGATGCCCATGTGCAGACCCTGCTCGACACCTTCAACCTGGTGCCCAGCCTGCAGGGCACGGGGCAGGGTGACCATGGCATCGTGAGCATCACGCTGCGCGGCATCGGCAACGACAGCGCCAAGACCGAGTACGCCGACCCTGAGGTGGCGCTCTTCATCGACGGCATCTTCTCGCCCCGCCCGGAAGGCGCCTCGACCCTGCTGTTCGACCTGGACGGCATGGAAGTGCTGCGCGGCCCGCAAGGCACGCTGTGGGGCCGCAACTCGACCGTCGGCGCCATCAATCTGAAGACGGCCAAGCCGCAGCTGAAAGGCCAGTCTGGCTACTTCGAAGGCGGCATCGGGAGCTTTGCCCGCGTGGGCATGCGCGGCGCCTTCAATGTGCCGGTCAGCGACACCCTGGCCCTGCGCTTTGCCGCCATCCACGAGCAGCACGATGGCTATGTGGACTACCAGACTG
Source organism: Pelomonas sp. V22 (assembly GCF_030014915.1). Classification (GTDB taxonomy): domain Bacteria; phylum Pseudomonadota; class Gammaproteobacteria; order Burkholderiales; family Burkholderiaceae_C; genus JAUASW01. Next base: position 1,633,565 of record NZ_JAGIXS010000001.1, on the reverse strand, counting down.
CGCCCAATCCCAGCCTGGCCAGCCAGAAGGCGGCCTATGCGGCCAGCAATGCCGGCAGCCTGGTCGGCTTCCAGCCCTTGAACTCCAACCTGTTCGTGCAGGGCGGCCCCAAGTACAACGCGCAGGACCAGAGCGCCGCGCGCCTGAGCCTCCTGTGGAAGCCGTCCAGCGACATGCGCTGGGACCTCTCCTTCGAGCAGTTCCGTGACCGCGGCACGCCCTCGATGAGCGTGATGCAGACGCCGCGCGCCGGCGAGAAATTCTGGTCGGCCCTGATCGACACCGCGCCTTCGCTGAAGCGCGATTCCACGGCCGTGCGCAGCCGCTTCGAGGTCGACCTCGATGGCCTGACCCTGGCCTATGTGGCGGGTCTCGGCCGCTTCAAGGGCTCGGGCACCTATGACCAGGACCTGGGCGTGGGCGTGCCCACCAGCTTCGCCACCGGTGCCAACCACCAGGAAGACAACACGGTCTGGTCCAAGTACAACAACTTCAGCCATGAAGTGACGCTGCAGTCGGCGGCCAAGCAGGACCTGGACTGGATCCTCGGCCTCTACTACGCGGCGGAAGACAACGGCATCCGCTTCGACATCCCCATCATGAACGGCACCCAGCAGGGCACGGTGGGCTGGCAGGGCAGCTTCATCCAGCCCAAGGAGACGGTGGATTCCAAGGCCGCCTTCGGACAGGCCACCTTCAACCTGAGCGACAGCGTGCACCTGACCGGCGGCCTGCGCTACACCAAGGACGACCGCAAGAACGTCGGTGGCCGTGGTTGGTTCTGGGCCTACAACGCGGCCGTGCCGCAGATCCCGCTGAACCCCAGCATCGACCCGACCAACCCGGCCAATGGCTACAGCGCCGGCAATATCAACGACGCGCATTACACCGGCAGCAAGACCACTTATCTCGCGCGCGCCAGCTTCGACCTGAGCAAGACTGCCATGGCCTATGCCAGCGTCTCGACCGGCTACAAGTCGGGCGGCTCGGGCGACGGCGGCCTGCATTACGGCCCGGAGACGCTGACCAATTACGAGGCCGGCCTGAAGACCACGCTGCTGGACGGCAGCATGACCTTCAATGCAACCGCGTATCACATGAACTTCAAGGACTTCCAGTTCAGTGCGCCGGTGATCGTCAACGGCAACCGCCAGTTCGCCTACAGCAATGCCGAGGGCGCCAAGGTCTCGGGCCTGGAGCTGGAGCTGGCCGCCATGCTGAGTGACGACGACCGCCTGCAGCTGACCGGCTCCTACACCAAGACCAAGCTCGGCGAGCTGGTGGCAGCCTCGAACGACTATGCGCTGCCGGCCTGCTTCGACGCGGCCCTGGGCGGCAACTGCCTGAAGGTGACCGGCCATGAGTTGCCCCATGCGCCCAAGTTCTCGCTGCAGCTGCGCTACGAGCACACCATCCACCTTGGCGGTGGCAACACGCTGACGCCGCGCATCAGCTACCACTACCAGACGGCCAACTGGCTGTCGGTCTTCAACCTCGGCGATGGCGACCGGCAGAAGTCGTACTCCACGGCCGACCTCGGCCTGCGCTACGCCGCCAAGAAGAACTGGTACGTGGACGCCTTCATCCGCAACGCCACGGATGCCAAGGTCAAGACCAGCGCGGGCAGCGCCGGTTCCTACGCCAACCCGGTGTGGACCGCGCAGTACCTGCCACCGCGCACCGTCGGCGTCAACGCGGGCTACAACTTCTGAGTGAGCGAAAGAACGGCACCCGCCCCACTGAAGGGGCGGGTGCCGGCAGCAGCCCATGCCAAACAAGACCTACGCCGCTTTGTTGATCGCCCTGGCCGCGCTCGCTGCATTTGCAGCCGCGCCAGCCTGGGCCGGCAAGAGCACGCTCACCGTGGCCACCTTCCCGGACCTGGACCGTGCCGCCAAGGCCGCGGCCCCCACGTGGGCCCGGCTGCATCCGGACATCGAGCTGAAGATCGTCTCGCTGCAGTACGCCGACCACCACACGGCCATGACCACGGCCCTGGCCACCGGCTCGGGCCTGCCTGATGTGATGGCGCTGGACTTCCGCTTCATCGGCAAGTTCGCCGCCTCGGGGGGGCTCGAGGACCTGGCCCGGCCGCCCTACAACGGCCTGGCCCTGCGTGAGCAGTTCGTGCGCTACACCTTTCCGCAGGCGCTCAATGCAGACGGCGCGCTGGCCGCGATACCGGCCGACATCGGCCCCGGCACCTTGCTCTACCGCAAGGACCTGATCGACAAGGCCGGCGTTACCGAGCAAGACCTGACCCGCAGCTGGGCCAGCTACCTGGCCGCCGGCCAGAAGATCAAGGCCGCCACCGGCGCCTACCTGATGGCCGATGCGGCCGACCTGCGCGACATCCTCTTGCGTGCCGGCCTGAAGGACGGCGAGGGCATCTACTTCGACAAGCGCGGCCAGGTGCTGGTGCAGAGCCCGCGCTTCGTCCAGGCCTTCGAGCTGGGCCGTGCTGCGCGCCGCGCCGGGCTGGATGCCGGCGCCCCGGCCTGGACCAACGACTGGGCGGCCGGTTTCAAGCAGGGCCGCATCGCCACCCAGATGATGGGCGCCTGGCTGACCGGCCACCTGCGCAACTGGCTGGCGCCCGACACCAGCGGCCTGTGGCGCTCGGCCGTCTTGCCCGGCGGCGTTTATGCCTCCTATGGCGGCTCGTTCTATGCGATCCCCAAGAAGGCCGCGAACAAGCAGTCCGCCTGGGAATTCATCCGCCTGCTGACGGCCGACAAGGAAACGCAGCTGAACTCGCTGCGGCTGGTCGACAACTTCCCGGCCCTGGTGGCGGCGCAGCAGGATCCGCTGTTCGACGAACCCATGCCCTTCCTCGGCGGCCAGAAGGCGCGCCAGCTGTGGCGCGACATCGCCGCCCAGGTGCCGGCCATCCCGGTCAACAAATACGACGCCGTGGCCACGGCCATCATCCGCGACGAGTTCGAGCAGGTGCTCAGCGAAGGCAAGGAGATCGCCCAGGCCCTGCTCGATGCACGCGTGCTGATTGAGCACCGGGCGCGGCGCCGCTGAGGGGATGCTGATGAAAACCAAGCAGCTCGCCCCCTATCTGTTCATTGCGCCGTTCTTCATCCTGTTCGCGGTCTTCGGCGCCTTCCCGCTCCTGTTCTCGGTCTGGCTGTCCCTGCATGAATGGGACCCGGCCGCCGGCCTCGCCGCCATGCACTGGGTGGGCCTCGAGAACTACCAGTTCGCGCTGACCGACCCCTGGTTCCACAAGTCGCTCTACAACACGCTGTGGTTCGCCCTGGTCTCGGGCCTGCCCCAGCACCTGGTGGCGCTGCCGCTGGCCTGCTTCATCCACCGCTCCCTCAAGCGCAGCCGCGATGCGGTGGTGGCGGCCTATTTCATTCCCTACATCACCTCCAGCGTGGCCATCGCGCTGATCTTCACCACGCTGTACTCGCGCGACTACGGCGCCGTGAACGCGCTGCTGGCCGAGATGACGCGCCTGCCGTTGCTGGGCTCGCTGCTGCCCGCCAGTCCGGTCGACTGGCTGGGCCAGGCCTCGACCACCAAGCCGGCCGTGGCCTTCGTGGTGTTCTGGCGCTACCTGGGCTGGAACCTGGTGCTCTACCTCTCGGCCCTGCAGACCATAGACAAGGACCTGCACGAGGCCGCGCGTCTCGACGGCGCCGGCGAGTGGCAGCAGTTCCGCCACATCACCTTGCCCTTGCTGCGGCCCATGATGTTCTTCGCGGTGACGCTCACCCTTATCGGCAACCTGCAGCTGTTCGAGGAGCCCTTCATCCTCGTCGACATCGAGAAGGGCGTCAGCCAGTCGGTGATGACCACGGCCATCTTCATGTACCGGCTCGCGTTCAGCGAGGGCGACTTCGGCGCCGCCTCAGCAGTCTCGTGGCTGCTGTTCTTCGTGATCGCGGTGCTGACCTGGTTCAACAGCCGGCTGTTCGGCCGCCACAAGGGAGGCTGAGCATGCGAATGATCAAGCCTCTCACGCCGGCACTGGCCTGGCTGCTGGTCGGCGGCGGCGCGCTGCTCCTGATCGCACCGTTCTACTTCACCTTCGTCTTCGCCACCCACCCGCGCAGCGAGATCTTCAACTCGCCGCCGCCGGTCTGGTTCGGCCTCGCGTCCCTCAGCAACCTCGATCTGCTGCTGGAGCGCCTGCCCTTCTGGCGCAACCTCGGCATGAGCTTCTACGTGGCCAGCATGACCACGGCGTTCAACCTGCTGCTGTGCTCGCTGGCCGGCCATGGCTTTGCGCTCTACGAGTTCCGCTTCAAGCGCGAGCTGTTCGCCGTGGTGCTGGGTTCGATGATGCTGCCGAGCTTCCTCAACATGATCCCGAGCTTTATGGTGATGGACTTCCTCGGCTGGATGGACCAGCCGCGCGCGCTCTATGTGCCGGCGGCGGCCAGCGCGCTCGGCATCTTCATGATGCGGCAGTACATAGGCTCGGCCATCCCGCGCGAGCTGATCGATGCGGCCCGCATGGACGGCTGTGGCGAGCTGCGCATCTTCTGGAGCGTGGTGCGGCCGCTGCTCGGCCCCGCCATGGGCACGCTGGGCCTGATCACCTTCATCTCCTCCTGGAACAACTTCGTCGCGCCCCTGGTGGTGATGCGCTCGGCCGAGCACTACACCTTGCCGCTGGCGCTGCGCTCCATGCAAAGCCCCAACAACACCGAGTGGGGCGCTTTGATGATGGGCAGCGCCATCGCGATGCTGCCGCTGCTGATCGTCTTCTTCTTCAGCGCCAGGCGCCTGGTGGCTGGCCTGACCTCGGGCGCCGTGCGCGGCTGACCCCTTCTCTTGACGCTATGTCTTCTGACCTCATGAACGCAATCGACGACACCCCGGCCGCCCAGGCGGCCCTGGCTCGCGCCTTCCGCGCCGACTTCCTGTGGGGGGCCGCCACCAGCGCCGCGCAGATCGAGGGCGCCGCCTTCCTGGACGGCAAGGGCGAGTCGATCTGGGATCGTTTCTGCCGCGAGAGCGGCCGCATCAAGGACGGCTCCCACATCGACCTGGCCTGCGACCACTACCACCGCTTCGAGGAGGACGTGGCCCTGATGAAGTCGCTGGGCCTCGACGCCTACCGCTTCTCCATCAGCTGGCCGCGCGTGCAGCCCGATGGCGAGGGTGCCTGGAACGAAGCCGGCTTCGACTTCTACTCGCGCCTGATCGACGCGCTGCTGGCCGCCGGCATCGCGCCCCATGCCACGCTCTACCACTGGGACCTGCCCGCCGCGCTGCACGACAGCTTTGGCGGCTGGCAATCGCGCCAGATCGTGCCGCGCTTCGCCGCCTATGCGGCCGAGGTGGCGCGCCGCCTCGGTTCGCGCCTGGCCAGCATCGCCACGCTGAACGAACCCTGGTGCGTGGCCACGCTGGGCTACGAGACCGCGCAGTTCGCGCCGGGCCTGACCGACCGCAAGATTGCCACCCAGGTCTCGCACCACTTGATGATGGCCCATGGCGCCGCCATCCAGGCGATGCGGCCGCTGACGACGACCAAGCTCGGCGTGGTGCTCAACCACACGCCGTCCTTCGCGGCCGAGCCCACCGAGGCCGACCGCCGGGCCGCTCGCATCGACGACGGCCTGAACGTGCGCTGGTACATGGACGCCGTGTTCCGCGGCCAGTACCCGGCCGATGTGATCGAGTATTTGGGCGACGACGCGCCGCAGGTCGAGCCGCAAGACATGGCCCTGGTGCTGCAGCCGCTGGACTTTCTCGGCGTCAACTTCTACACCCGCAACTTCATCAGCACGCAGGAGCCGGCCGTGCCCGCACCGGGCAAGCAGGGCTTCACCGACATGGGCTGGGAGATCTACCCCAAGGCGCTCACGCAGCACCTGGTGCGCATCACCCGCGAGTACTCGCCGCCGCCCATCTACATCACCGAGAACGGCATGGCCAACGCCGACCAGATCGTCGACGGCCGCATTGCCGATCCCGAGCGCATCGCCTACTTGCGCTCGCACCTGTTGGCCTTGGCGCGCGCCATCGAACTGGGGGCCGATGTGCGCGGCTATTTCTACTGGAGCCTGCTCGACAACTTCGAGTGGAACTCCGGCTACAGCAAGCGCTTCGGCCTTTTTCATGTGGACTATGCGGACCTGCAGCGCCGCCCGAAAGACAGCGCGCATTGGTACAAGGACTTCATTGCCGCTCATCACGCGGCGGCACGCTGAAATGGCGGCCGTCCGATTCGAAGGCGTGGCCAAGCGCTATGCCGGCGATGTCTCCGTCGTCGAGTCGCTGGACCTGCAGGTCCAGGCCGGCGAGTTCATGGTCCTGGTCGGCCCGTCCGGCTGCGGCAAGAGCACGACGCTGCGCATGCTGGCCGGCCTGGAGGCGGTGAGCGAAGGCCGGATCTTCATCGGCGAGCGCGACGTGACCGAGGTGCCGCCGGCCTGGCGCGGCGTGGCCATGGTGTTCCAGAGCTATGCGCTCTACCCGCACATGAGCGTGGCCGAGAACATGGGCTTCGCGCTCAAGATGGCCGGCCGCTCCAAGGCCGAGGTCGAGGCCGCCGTGGCCAAGGCCGCGCGCAGCCTGCAGCTGGAACCGCTCTTGGAGCGCCTGCCGCGCGAGCTCTCCGGCGGCCAGCGGCAGCGCGTGGCCATAGGCCGGGCCATCGTGCGAGAGCCGGCGGTCTTCCTGTTCGACGAGCCCTTGTCCAACCTCGACGCAGCGCTGCGCAACGACACCCGTGTCGAGCTGGCGCGCCTGCATGAGGAGCTGGGCGCCACCATCATCTACGTCACCCACGACCAGGTCGAGGCGATGACGCTGGGCGATCGCATCGCGGTCTTCAACCAGGGCCGCATCGAGCAGGTCGGTGCGCCGATGGAGGTCTACCAGCGGCCGCGCACCCGCTTCGTGGCCGGCTTCCTCGGCTCGCCGCGCATCAACTTCCTGCCGGCCGATCTGCCTGGCCTGCCGCAGCGGCCGGGCGCGGTGGAGCTGGCCCTGCGGCCCGAGCATTTGCACCTGGCCGGCGAGGGCGCGCCGCTCTGGGGCGAGCTCTCGCTGATCGAACACCTGGGCGACCAAAGCCTGGCCTATGTGCGGCTGGACGGGCTGGAGCGGCCGCTGGCCGTCAAGCTCACGGCTGCCGAAGGCGCGGGCCTGCGCCGGCACGAGCGCGTGGGGCTCTCTTATGACGCCGCGCACCTGCTGGCCTTCAATGCTGCAGGCGCCCTGATGGACGAACAGCGAGGACAGGACGCATGAGCGACTCGACGTTTCCGCGCCTGCTGGCCGATGTGGGCGGCACCAATGTGCGCTTCGCCAGCCAGTTCATGGCCGGCGGGCCGCTGGCCGGCGTTGCCAGCTACCGCTGCGCTGATTTCGCCACGCTGTGGGATGCCATCCAGCACCACCTGAACGAGCGCGGCGAAGGGCGGCCCCGCAGCTGCGCCATCGGCATCGCCACCGCCATCACCGGCGACCAGGTGCAGATGACCAACCACCACTGGTCCTTCTCCATCGAGGCCTTGCAGCGTGAGCTCGGGGCCGAGCGCCTGCTGGTGCTGAACGACTTCACCGCGCTCGCGCTCTCGCTGCCCGCCCTGGGCCCGAGCGCCTGCCGCCAGGTGGGCGGCGGCGCGGCCGTGGGTGGCGCGCCGCTGGGCCTGGTGGGGCCGGGCACGGGCCTCGGCGTTTCGGGCCTGCTGCCGGGGGCCGGCGGTGAGGTGCCGATAGGCGGCGAAGGCGGCCATGTCACGCTCTGCTCCAGCGATGCCGAGGAGGACGCGGTGCTCAAGGTGCTGCAGCGCCGCTTCGGCCATGTCTCGGCCGAGCGGGCCTTGTCGGGGCCAGGTCTTGAGAATCTCTACCAGGCATTGGCCGAGGTGCGTGGCGCACAGGCCGAGGCCTTGGACGCCAGCGCCATCAGCGCGGCCGCCCTCGACGGCAGCGACCCGCTGGCCGAGGCCGCGCTGGCCCAGTTCTGCAGCCTGCTGGGCAACGTGGCCGGCAATGTGGCGCTGACGCTGGGCGCGCGCGGCGGTGTCTACATCGGCGGCGGCATCGTGCCCCGCCTGGGCGACTGGTTCGACCGCTCGCGTTTTCGCGAGCGCTTCGAATCCAAGGGGCGGTTCAGCGGCTATCTGCGGGCGATCCCGACCTATGTGGTGCAGGCGGGGGATCAGGCGGCGTTGCTGGGGGCGGCAAGGGCCTTGGACAGGGCGGGCTAAGGAGCGCGATCCGGCGGCTCGGCCGGCTTCTCGGCATCAAGGCCCCAGCTCATCCAGTCCTCGCCAAACAGCTCCGAGGGATGCGGGCTGGCGATGCTGCCGTTGCCGCATTGCATCGCGTCTGCCGCGCAGTACTTGTCGCAGCCCCAGCAGATTCGCTCGGGGTGCAGCGGGTGGATGGGAAATTTCTTGGCCATGGCAACGGTGGCGTTCGTAAGCCAGCATGCACCCGCTCGGGCCGGGCGGCATTGAGCTGGCACAAGGGGCCGCTCAGTCGCGTTGAAATTCCGGCTGATCTCTCAGCTTGCCCATCGCGTTCCAAAGCCGCTCGGCCATCGGCAGTTGTGCAGCCGCATGCTTCTGCGAGATCACGGCAAAGAAGTCTTCGCGTAGCAGCGCGCGGGGCAGCACAACGAGCGGCTTGAGCTCGGGGTCGGCCAGTGCGATCTCGAACTCGTCCTGCAGGCCGAGGGCGAGGTCAAAGCGTTTGGCAGCGAGCATGCGCAGCTGCAGGGTGGCGGTCAGGGCGGTTTCGTCGACCAGCACCGGCATCTGCCGCACGGCGTTGAGGGATACGCGCTGGCCGGCGCGCAGGCCGACCTTGGGCGTGCGCTCGTCCGGCATGCCTGTGATGCGCTTGCCGTCCCAATCGAACCGGCTGTCGGCGCGGCGCACCCAGACGAGGTTGAGCCGGGCGATGCGCCGCTCGGCATCCAGGGCGCCGCTTTTCAGCGGGAAGCGGAACTCCTCGAGGTTCTCCGGCGTGGGGCCGGCGAGCAGCATGTCGGTGTCGCCGTTGGCCATCATGATGCGGCAACGCCGGAACGGGTAGCGCTGCAACTGCACGCTGAGATCGGCCAGCTTGCCGGCCGCGACCAGCAGGCGCTCGGCGCGGCCCGGGTGGCGTGGATCGTTGGTGATGTAGGGCAGGATGGGCTGGTCGCCAACGCAGACCCGCCAGATGCGCGGCGGCGCTTCGGCGCCGCTTTGTGCATTGGCTTGTGAACTGGCTTGTGCGCCGCAGAGTCCGGCCAGTGCCCACAGGAGAGGCGGCAGGGCCAGGCGGCGCAGGGCTTGCATGGCCGCGAGCATAGGGCGGCCCCGGCAGCGCATCAAGCCCTGGCACCCCCTGCGCCGGGCCTGGGCACAATGCGCCGCCATGACGCCCAAGTTCTTTGCCCTCCTCGGCGGCTTGCTGCTCGCCGCCAGCCTGCAGGCCGCGCCCGCAGACAAGCGCATCGCCATCAGCATCGACGACCTGCCGCTGGCCAACCAACGGCCGCTCAGTCTCGCCGACAAGCAGGCCCAGACCGAGCGGATGCTGGCCGCGCTGCGCAAGCACCAGGCGCCGGCCATCGGCTTCGTCAACGAAGACCGGCTGCAGGTGCGCGGCGAGGTGGATGGCCACATCGGCCTGCTGCAGCGCTGGCTCGATGCCGGCATGGAGCTGGGCAACCATGGCTACGGCCACCTGAGCATGCAGAAGACGCCGCTCGATCAGTACCAGGATGCGGTGCTGCGCGGCGACGTGGTGCTGCGCAGCCTGCTGGCACCGCGCGGTCAGGCGCCGCGCTACTGGCGCCACCCCTATCTGCAGACCGGCAAGAACGACGAGGAGACGGCGCAGTTCGAGGCCTTTCTCGCAAAGCGCGGCTACCGCGTGGCGCCGGTCACTGTCGAGCACGACGACTATGTGTTCGCCTGCGTCTACGAGCGCTCCGATGCGGCCGGCAAGCGCCGCACGCTGGAGGCCTATCTGCCGCATCTGGACAAGGCGCTTGATGCCTATGAGCGCATGAGCCAGGAGCTGTTTGAGCGGCAGATTCCGCAGGTCTTGCTGATCCATGCCAACGAGGTCAATGCCGACTCGCTGGATGCCACGCTGCAGCGGCTGCGCGAGCGCGGCTATCGCTTCATCACGCTCGACGAAGCACTGGCCGACCCGGCCTACGCCTCGCCTACCGCCGCGAGCAAGCAGTACGGCTCCTCCTGGCTGGCGCGCTGGGCGCGGGCGATGAACAAGAGGCTGTCGGTCTATGGCCAGCCCGATCCGAGCGGCTGGGTGGCGGAGCGCTACGCGGCCGAGTGCCGCTGAGTCAGGGTCATCAAGGCGCCAGCGAGCGCGTGATCTCGGCAGCGCTGACGGCGCGGCAGCCGGCCAGGTTCTGACCCGCCCACAGCGGCGAGAAATCGCCGAGGCCGCGCGCTTCGGCTGCCGCCCGCAGCGGCGCGATGGCGCCGGTGGCCAGCGGGAAGGCGGGCACCGGTTCCGACAGCGGCCCCAGCTCGCGCATCAGGCGGTTGACGATGCCGCGCGCGGGCCGGCCGGTGAACAGATGCGTGATCGCTGTGTGCGCCGCCCCCGGGCTTTGCAGCGCGGCGCGATGGAGGGCCGTGGTGTCGGCCTCGTCGCAGAGCAGGTAGGCGCTGCCGACCTGTGCGGCCATGGCGCCCAGGCCCAGCACGGCGCGCACGCCGGCCGCATCGGCAATGCCGCCGGCCGCGATCACCGGCACTTTCACGGCCGCCACGATCTGCGGCAGCAGGGCAAAGAGCCCCAGCTGCCGGCTCAGGGTGGGCGAGAGGAAATGGCCGCGATGCCCGCCTGCCTCCAGGCCTTGCGCGATCACGGCATCGGCGCCATGGGCCTCCAGCCAGCGCGCTTCTTCCACCGTGGTGGCCGAAGACCAGACCTGGGCACCCCAGCGCTTGACGCGCGCGATCAGCTCCGGCGCGGGCAGGCCGAAGTGGAAGCTGACGATGGGCGGCGCGAACTCGGCGATGGCTTCGGCCAGCTCGGCATTGAAGGGCTGGCGGCCGGGGCCCGCGCCGATGCTGGCCGGGTCTATGCCGAACTCGGCCAGAAAGGGGGCGAGCCGCTGGCGCCACCGCGTCTCGCTTTGCTCATCCGGCGTTGGCGGCTGGTGGCAGAAGAAGTTGATGTTGAAAGGCCGGTCGGTCGCCGCGCGTATGGCCTGCAGTTCGCGGCGCAGCGCCTCCGGCGTCAGCATGGCGGCTGGCAGTGAACCGAGGCCGCCGGCCTGGCAGACGGCAATCGCCAGCCGGCTGCCCTGCGAGCCGGCCATCGGCGCCTGGATGACGGGCAGGGCGGTGCCGAGTGGGGTCACGTCTTGCTTGCCCGCTCAGCTGCTGAGGCCGGGGAGCTTCAGCCAGCGGGAGAGGCGGTTGCGCAGCGCCGCGAAGTCCAGCGGCTTGGTCAGGTGCTCGTCCATGCCGGCGTTCATGCTGGCCAGCACGTCGGCCTCCAGCGCATGGGCGGTCAGCGCGAGGATGGGGAAGTGCGCCAGCTCGCCTCGCCGCTGCAGCTCACGCAGCCGACGCGCGCATTCCAGGCCATCCATGCCTGGCATCTGTATGTCCATCAGCACGAGGTCTGGCGCGCGCTGGGCGCATTGCTGCAGGGCTTCGTGGCCGTCGCAGGCCAGGCGGCTCTGCACGCCCATCAGCGACAGGAATTCCAGCGCCACGACCTGGTTGATCGGGTTGTCCTCGACCAGCAGCACCTCGGCCTGCTGGCTCAGGCTCGCCTGGCTGTCTTGCTCGCCGGGCCCGGCGTCGGCTTCCGCGTCCGCGCCCCCCGTGCTGGCAAACAGCGGAAGGGGCAGGGACGGCATAGCAATGACGGAGTTCATCATGGACCTTGTCTTGGCAGCTGTTATTGCTTGTCTGGCACCGGTGGGCGCCACTCTCCCTGGACAACCGCCTCGGTTTGCGAGGCGGTGCTGCTGATTCTGTCCATGGCGGCTGTGCCATGAGAGGCCTGGATATGAAAAAGAACCCAGGGGTTTACCCTTGGTTCTGGCAACGAGGGCTGCTGCCATCCCTTGTCAGCAGCCTGAGAGTGCCGGCCAGCGAGCCCGGGCGGCGCTCCCTAGAATGCCTGACCCCCATCCCGCGCAGGTCTCTACAGCATGTCCGACGGTCGAATCCGCATCCGAGGTGCCCGGCAGCACAACCTCAAGAACCTCGACCTGGACATCGCCACCGGCGAGCTGACCGTCGTGACCGGCCCCAGCGGCTCGGGCAAGTCCAGCCTGGTGTTCGACACCCTCTATGCCGAGGGCCAGCGCCGCTACGTCGAGACCTTCTCGGCCTATGCCCGCCAGTTCCTGGATCGCATGGACCGCCCGGCGGTCGACAAGGTCGACGGCGTGCCGCCCGCCATCGCCATCGACCAGACCAACCCGGTGCGCACCAGCCGCTCCACGGTCGGCACGATGACCGAGCTGAACGACCACTTGAAGCTCTTGTTTGCCCGCGCCGCGTCCCTGTACGACAAGGAAACGGCGCTGCCGGTGCGGCATGACACGGCGCAGACGATCTATGCCGAGCTGCTGGAACGCACCAAGGAAACCGATCCGCGCCTGGTGCTGACCTTCCCGGTCGAGCTGCCGGCCAACACCACGGCCGAGCAGGTGGAGCAATGGCTGTCGGCCAGCGGCTTCACGCGCGTTCAGGCCGAGCGCATGGTGGGCGATCGCAAGATGCTCGATGTGGTGGCGGACCGCTTCCGCCTCCAGGGTGCCGACAAGCAGCGCGCGATGGAGGCCATCGAGCTCTCGATCAAGCGCGGCAGCGGCCGCCTCACCGTCTATGTGCTGCAGGACGAAGCCGAACCGCTGATCTGGAAATATTCCACCGGCCTGCACTGCCCCGAAAGCGACCTGCGCTATCAAGACCCGCAGCCGCCGCTGTTCAGCTTCAACTCGGCCATGGGCGCCTGCGACAGCTGCCGCGGCTTCGGCCGCGTGATCGGCGTGGACATGGGCCTCGTCATCCCCGACGACAAGAAGACCCTGCGCAACGGCGTGATCAAGCCCATGCAGACGCCGGCCTGGGCCGATTGCCAGGCCGACCTGCTCAAGTACGCCGGGGAGGCCGGCATCCCGCGCGACACGGCCTGGAACCAGCTCTCGCAAAGCCAGCGCGACTGGGTGGTCAACGGCAGCCCGAACTGGAACGGCAACTGGAACAAGCAGTGGTACGGGGTCAAGCGCTTCTTCGAATACCTGGAGAGCAAGGCCTACAAGATGCACATCCGGGTGCTTCTCTCCAAGTACCGCAGCTACACCGAATGCCCGGCCTGCGCCGGCGCGCGCCTGAAGACGGAAGCGCTCCTGTGGCGCGTGGGCAGCAAGGCGCTGGCCGACGCGGCCCTGCCGCCGGCGCAGCGCGTGATGCCGATGGGCGTGGCCTGGTCGCGCGCGCAGCTGGAGCTGCTTGACGGCCTCTCGCTGCACGACCTGATGCAGCTGCCGCTGCACCGCCTGCGCCGCTTCATGGACGAGCTGGAGCTGCCCACCACCTTGCTGGACGAAGCGCTCAAGCTCCTGCTGGACGAGATCCGCAACCGCCTCAAGTACCTCTGTGACGTGGGCATCGGCTACCTGACGCTGGACCGCCAGAGCCGCACGCTCAGCGGCGGCGAGGTGCAGCGCATCAACCTGACCACGGCGCTCGGCACCTCGCTGGTGAACACGCTGTTCGTGCTGGACGAGCCCAGCATCGGCCTGCACCCGCGCGACATGGACCGCATCGTCGAGGCGATGAAGCGCCTGCGCGATGCTGGCAACACCCTGGTGGTGGTCGAGCATGACCCGGCCGTGATGCTGGCGGCCGACCGCTTGATCGACATGGGCCCCGGCCCGGGTGAGAAGGGCGGCCAGATCGTCTTCGACGGTACGCCCGAGCAGATCCGCGCGGCCGACACCTTGACCGGTGCCTACCTCGGCGCCCGTCGCCATGTGGGCATGGGGCTCAAGCGCATCGTCGACGAGGGCACGCCCAAGCTCATCCTTCAGGGCGTGCGCGAGCACAACCTGCGCAACGTGACGGTCGAGTTCCCGCTGCAGAAGATGGTGGTGGTCACCGGCGTCTCCGGCTCGGGCAAGAGCACGCTGATGCAGGACGTGCTGTACCCGGCCCTGGCCCGCCACTTCGGCCAGGCGACGGAAACGCCGGGTCAGCATGACCAATTGCTGGGTGCCGATTGGCTGGCCGACGCGGTCTTCGTCGACCAGTCGCCGATCGGCAAGACGGCGCGTTCCAACCCGGCGTCCTACGTGGGCGCCTTCGACGAGATCCGCAAGCGCTTTGCCGATGCGCCGGTGGCGCGCGAGCGCAGCTACACAGCCGGCATGTTCAGCTTCAATGCCGGCGACGGCCGCTGCGCCACCTGCGGCGGCTCGGGCTTCGAGCATGTGGAGATGCAGTTCCTGTCGGACGTCTACCTGCGTTGCCCGGACTGCGATGGCCGGCGCTTCCGCGCCGAGATGCTGGACGTGAAGCTCTTGCGCGGTGATCGTGAATTGAGCGTGTCCGATGTGCTGGAGCTGACGGTCAGCGAGGCCGTGCAGCTGTTCAAGGACGACCGCGAGGTGGTCGCCAAGCTGCAGCCCATCGTCGACGTGGGCCTGGAATACGTGAAGCTCGGCCAGCCCGTGCCCACGCTCTCGGGCGGCGAGGCGCAACGTCTGAAGCTGGCCGGCTTCCTGGCCGAGGCGGCATCCAAGCCGCGCCAGGCGGTGGCGAAGAAGGGCACGCTGTTCATGTTCGACGAGCCGACCACCGGCCTGCATTTCGACGACATCGCCAAGCTGATGCGGGCGATGCGCAAGCTGCTGTCCATCGGCCATTCGCTGATCCTGATCGAGCACAACCTCGACGTCATCCGCGCGGCGGACTGGCTGATCGACCTGGGCCCCGAAGGCGGCGAGGACGGCGGCGAGGTCGTGGCCGTGGGCACGCCCGAAGAGCTGAAGGACCATCCGCGTTCGCACACGGCAGCGGCGCTGCGCGAGTACGCGTTGCACATGGACCAGCCCGCCACCAAGGTGGAAGAGGGCCGGCCGCTGCAGTACGCGATCCGCGCCAAGCGCGCGGCGGCCGACGAGGCCATCCGCATCGTCAATGCGCGCGAGCACAACCTGAAGTCGGTCGATGTGGCCATCCCGCGCGGCAAGTTCAATGTGATCACCGGTGTGTCAGGCTCGGGCAAGTCCACGCTGGCCTTCGACATTCTTTTCAACGAAGGCCAGCGCCGTTATCTCGAATCGCTGAACGCCTATGCACGCTCCATCGTGCAGCCGGCCGGGCGGCCCGAGGTGGACGCGGTCTGGGGCATTCCGCCGACAGTGGCCATCGAGCAGCGCCTCTCGCGCGGCGGCCGCAAGAGCACGGTGGCGACGACCACCGAGGTCTGGCATTTCCTGCGCCTCTTGTACGTGAAGCTGGGCGTCCAGCATTGCGTCAAGGACGGCACGGCGGTCAAGCCGCAAAGCGTGGAGTCCATTGCCGCCCAGCTGCTGCGCGACTACCGGGGCCAGCATGTCGGCTTGCTCGCGCCCCTGGTGCTGAACCGCAAGGGCCTTTACACCGACCTGGCCAAATGGGCCAAGGCGCGCGGCCACACGCATCTGCGCGTCGACGGCGAGTTCATCCCCACCTCGCCCTGGCCGCGTCTGGACCGTTTCAAGGAGCACACGCTGGAGCTGCCGGTCGGCGACCTGGTGATCTCGCTGGACAAGGAAGCCGAGCTGCGCGAGATGCTTGCGAAAGCGCTGGACCTGGGCAAGGGCGTGCTGCACCTGCTGGCGCCGCTGGACCAGCTCAATGCGGCAATTGCCGATGGCCAGTCCACGGCCGATATCGGCATGCTCAAGGTCTTCTCGACCAAGCGCGCCTGCCCCACCTGTGGTGACAGCTATGCCGAGCTGGATCCGCGCATGTTCTCCTACAACAGCAAGCACGGCTGGTGCTCGCACTGCGTGGGGACAGGTCTTGCCCTGACGCGTGAACAGCGCAAGGCGCTGGATGAGACGCTGCAGGACAAGGACAACCGCGGCCGTGAACAAAGCTTCCCGGCCGAGGAGGCCGAGATCGAAGGCCTGGCCGACCAGCCCTGCCCGGAATGTCAGGGCGCGCGGCTCAATGCCTCGGCGCGATCGGTCACTTTCGAGGACCAGGCGATCAGCACTGTGGCCTCCTGGAGCGTCACAGAGGCGCGCCAATGGGTGCAGGGCCTGAACCTGGTCGGCCGCGATGCCGACATCGCCCGCGACGTGGTGGTCGAGATCCTTGGCCGCCTGGAGTTCCTCGAAGAAGTGGGCCTCGGCTACCTGACGCTGGACCGCGCCGCGCCCACGCTCTCGGGCGGCGAGGCGCAGCGCATCCGCCTGGCGGCGCAATTGGGCAGCAATCTGCAGGGTGTCTGCTATGTGCTGGACGAGCCCACCATCGGCCTGCATCCGCGTGACAACCAGATCCTTTTGAAGGCGCTCTCCACGCTGGGCGACAAGGGCAATACGCTGGTCGTCGTCGAGCATGACGAAGACACCATCCGCCGCGCCGACCACATCATCGACATCGGCCCCAGCGCCGGCAAACGCGGCGGCCAGGTGGTGGCGCAAGGCACGGCGGCGGAGCTGGCTTTGCATCCCGATTCGGTGACCGGCCGCTTCCTTGCCAAGCCCTTGCTGCATCCGCTGCAGCCGCGCCGCGAGATCGAGCCGGACGCGCCCAAGCTGCGCGTGCTGGCAGCCAGCCTGCACAACCTGAAGAACGTGTCGGTCGACGTGCCGCTGCACCGCCTGGTGGCCATCACCGGCGTCTCGGGCTCGGGCAAGAGCACGCTGGCGCGCGACGTGCTGCTCGCCAACATGGCCATGGCCGTGCCGCTGCGCAAGGACCCGTCGAACTGGGTCGGTTGTGCCGGCATCGAAGGCCACAAACAGGTGGACCGCGTGCTGGAGGTGGACCAGACGCCGATCGGCAAGACGCCGCGCAGCTGCCCGGCGACCTACATCGGCTTCTGGGATGCAATCCGCAAGCTCTTCGCCGAGACGCTGGAAGCCAAGGCCCGTGGCTATGCGGCCGGCCGCTTCAGCTTCAACACCGGCGAGGGCCGCTGCCCCGGCTGCGAAGGCCAGGGCATGAAGACCATAGAAATGAGCTTCCTGCCCGATGTGAAGCTGCTCTGCGACCAGTGCCATGGCCAGCGCTTCAACCCGGAGACCCTGGGCGTCAGCTGGCGCGGCAAGAGCATCGGTGACGTGCTGGCGATGGAGGTCGACGAGGCGGTCGAGTTCTTTGCCTCGATGCCTTCGATTGCCCATCCGCTGCAACTCTTGAAGGACGTGGGCCTCGGCTATCTGACGCTGGGTCAGCCGAGCCCGACGCTGTCAGGCGGCGAGGCGCAGCGCATCAAGCTGGTCAGTGAATTGGTGAAGGTGCGTGACGACGTGACGCGGCGCGGCCAGAAGTCGCCGCACACGCTCTATGTGCTGGACGAGCCCACGGTGGGCCTGCACATGGCCGACGTGGAGAAGCTCATCCGCGTGCTGCACCGCCTGGTGGCCGGCGGCCATTCGGTGGTGGTGATCGAGCATGACCTGGACGTGATCGCCGAGGCCGACTGGGTCATCGACCTGGGCCCCGAAGGCGGCACGGCCGGCGGCGAGATCGTCGTGCAGGGCACGCCGGAGCAGGTGGTGAAGGCGGGCACGCATTCGGGCCAGGCGTTGAAGCCGGTCTTGGCGCGTGCGTGAGCCGGCGTTCGTGAATCACTCCGCGAATCGCCTGCCGGGCCTGGACCTGCTGCGCAGCATCGCCATCCTGTGGGTGATGCTGTTCCACTCCTTCATCGTCGATGGCGTGGGGCCGCGCTTCGATCCGCTGGCCCGCTATGGCTGGGTCGGCGTCGACATCTTCTTCGTGCTCAGCGGCTTCCTGATCGGCAGCCAGCTGCTGCGTGGGCTGCAGCGCGGCGAGGGCCTGGCGCTTGGTGCCTTCTATGCCCGCCGAGCCTGGCGCATCCTGCCGGCCTTTGCCGTGGTGCTGGCGCTGTACCAGTTCGTGCCGGCCTTGCGCGAGGCGCCGGGGCTGCAGGACTGGTGGCAGTTCGCCACGTTCACGCTGAACCTCTTGATCGACTACGGCCAGAACCAGGCCTTCTCGCATGCCTGGTCGCTGTGTGTGGAAGAGCATTTCTACCTGGTGTTTCCGCTGCTGGCCTGGCTGCTGACGCGGCGGCCGTCGGCGTCGCGCTTCCTGCTGCTGTGCGGTGGCGTCGTGCTGCTGGGCATCGCGCTGCGAACCGGCATCTGGCTGCATGACACGGCGACTGATCCGCCGCGTCCCTGGTTCGTCGAGGATCTCTACTACCCCACTTGGTCGCGGCTCGATGGCCTCTTGATGGGCGTGATGCTGGCGGCGCTGCGCGTCTACCGGCCTCAGCAATGGGCAGCCTTGCAGGCGCGCTCGTCAGCCTTGCTGGCCGGCGCTGTGGCGGTGCTGGGCCTCGCGTTCTGGCTGTTCAGTGAGCGCACCGGCCTGCTGGCCAATGCGCTGGGCTGGCCGGTGCTGTCCTTCGGCTTCGGCCTGCTCACACTGGCGGCCACCAACCCGCGCGGTTGGCTGGGCCGCCGCGAGCTGCCGGGTGTGGGGTGGTTGGCCACCGTGTCCTACAGCCTCTACCTGAGCCACAAGATCGCGATGCACCTGGTGCACGAGTACATCGCGCCCTCGATGGAATCACAGGGCTTGCTGCTGTTTGCCGTTTACGTGATCGCCATCCTGCTGGGCGGCGCGGCGCTTCACTACCTCGTCGAGCGGCCGGGGCTGCGTCTGCGGGATCGGCTGCAGGCGGCAGGGCGAATGCCAGTGGCTGCGCGTGATGTCCAGCAGGGCGTTGGGCGTACAGCGAGCCCGTGAGGCCAGCAGCCGCGCGTCGTCTTGGCATGGCCGTACGAGCCTTCACGCCTTTGTCATCGACGCGGCCTAGGCTGCCGGGTTTTGCACCCGCCCCTGAGGACAACGATGATGAAGCTCCGCCTGCTAGCCGCCGCCGCAATCGCTCTGGCCGCCGCCACCTCCGCAGAAGCCGCACCGGTCTACGTCAATGGCCTGGCCATTCCCGGCAGCACGCTGGACGCCACCGGCGGCACGACCGTCAACAACGGCCGCGTGGGCTTCTTCTCCGACATCTATTACGACACCATCCGCAATGAATGGTGGGGCCTCTCGGACCGCGGCCCGGGCGGCGGCACGATCAGCTACGACACGCGCGTCAACCGCTTCACGCTGGACGTGAACCTGGACACCGGCGCGATCAGCAATTTCAAGATCGTCGAGACCGTGCTGTTCAAGAGCGCCGGCGAGACGCTCAATGGCCTGGCCCCCAGCACCAAGGGCGTGCTGGGACTGGCCATGGACCCCGAGGGTTTCGTTCTCAACCCCAAGACCGGCACGATGCTGGTCTCCGACGAATACGGCCCCAGCCTGCGCGAGTTCAGCCGCAGCGGCGAGCTGCTGCGCACCTTCACCACGCCGGCCAACCTGCTGCCGCGCAATGCGACCACCGGCGACAAGAACTTTGCCGACGACACCGGCAACACCGCCGGCAAGCGCACCAACCGGGGCTTCGAGGGCCTGGCCATCAGCCCGGACGGCAAGTACGCCTTTGCGATGCTGCAAAGCGCCATGCTGGACGAAGGCGGCGGCAATGGCACGATGAATCGCATCGTCAAGTTCGACGTGGCCACCGGCCAGGCCGTGGCGCAGTACGCCTACGAAATGAAGCGCAGCGGCCAGGGCCAGGGCATCTCGGCCCTGGTGGCCATCAATGACCACGAGTTCTACGTGCTGGAGCGCAACAACCGGGGTGTTGGCGTGGGTGCCGAGTTCGCCACGGCCGACAAGGAGGTCTACCGCATCGACCTGACCGGCGCGACCGACGTCAGCAACATCCCCCTGGTGGCCGGCTCGGTCTACACCAAGGTGAAGAAGAGCGGCCCGGTGCTTGACCTGGATGCCAACACGCTGGCCGCGCTGGGCGGCAAGGCGCCCGAGAAGTTCGAAGGCCTGGCCATAGGCCCGCGCCTGAACAACGGCAGCTACCTGCTGCTGACCGGCACCGACAACGACTACAGCGTGACCCAGAACGGCTCGGGCACGCAGTTCGATGTGTGGTTCGACTTCACGAAGTCCGACCCCTATGCCAGCTCGATCCAGTGCCCGCTGGACAGCAAGACCGGCTGCTTCAAGACCAAGGACGGCACGGCCACCAACTGGACCTCCGATCTGCAGCTGCTGCCGGGCGTGCTGCAGGCCTACAGCGTCAGCGCGGCCGACCTGGGTGCCTATGTGGCGCCGGTGCCGGAGCCGGCCAGCGCCGGCTTGGTGTTTGCGGGCCTGGCCGCCCTGGGGCTGGCCAAGCGTCGCAAGAAGGCCTGAGCCCGCGCGATCAGGCGACTTCGTTCAGATTGCGGCCGACCGAGCCCGACTCGGCGAGCCGCTGCGGTGGCGGAGGTGCCGGCGCCCGCTCGACCCGCTTGGGTTCCTCGGGCGGGCGTTCGGCTTTCTGGGCCCGTTGCGGCGCGGGTGCGGGCGCCGGGGGCGGCGCGCTGGAGACGGAGCTGGTCGAGGCCATCGTGGACTCCTGATCGTGGACCGCTAGGGTACACCCAAGGGGCTCACAGTCCCGTGTCTTGGGCCTCGATGAAGGCCTTGCGAAACGCCATCGGATCGGCGATGCCGGTCAGCGGCGCATGCGAGGTGCCGGTGCCCGAAATGACCAGGGTGCCGAAGTTGAACATGCGGCCCCAGACGCCCTGATCGACCTGGATGCTTTCGGCCTTGTTCAGGTTGATCTCAATCGTCTGGCGGCTGATGAAGCCGTGCTTGACGATGATGCGCTTGGTCGTGACCGCCAGCTCGGTGGACTTGTAGCGCACATAGGCCATCACCAGCGGCACGAGGCCGAGGCCGAAGGCGGGCAGCAGGAGGATGCCGACGGCAATCAGATGCCAAAGCGCCCACAGGCTGATGCGGCCCATGTGAACGATGCGCTCGTCCTTGACCAGGGCGCCTTCTACGTAACTCGACATCCGCCTACCTCGCTGCTCTGTGGGAGCGTCGAGTGTAGGCGGGGCCGTCGGGTCACGCCGGTGGATCAGGCCTTCTTCAGCAGGCTGGTGTCGATGGGCAGCTTGCGGATGCGCTTGCCGGTGGCGGCAAAGATCGCGTTGGCCAGTGCGGGCGCCAGCGGCGGCGTGCCGGGCTCACCGATGCCGCCGGGCTCGGCCTTGCTCGGCACGATGTGGACCTCGATCTTCGGCATCTCGCTCATGCGCACGACCGGGTAGTCGTGGAAGTTGCCCTGCTCGACCTTGCCGCCGGCGAACGTGATCTTGCCGTACAGCGCGGCCGAGAGGCCGTAGCAGATGGCGCTCTCGATCTGGCGTTCGATGGTCTGCGGATTGGCGGTGAGGCCGCAATCGACGGCCGCCACCACGCGGTGCAGCTTGGGCGTGCCGTCGGCCGCCACCGACACCTCGACCACCTCGGCCACATAGCTGCCAAAGGCCTCGGCCACGGCTATGCCGCGATGCACGCCGGGCGCGGCCGGCTTGCCCCAGCCGGCCTTGGCGGCGGCCAGCTCGAGCACGCCCTTGTGGCGGGCATGCTTGTCGCCGAGCAGCTTGAGCCTGAAGGCCAGTGGGTCGGCCTTGGCGGCGGCCGCCATTTCGTCGATGAAGCTCTCGATGAAGAAGGCGTTCTGCGAATGGCCGACCGAGCGCCAGAACCAGACCTGCGGCCCCGGCTCGGCGCGGCCATAGGCGATGCGCTGGTTGGCGATCTCGTAGGGATGGTCCGACAGGCCCTCGACCGCCATCGAGTCGACGCCAGTCGGCGGGATCTGCATGAAGCCCGAGGCCGCCATGATGGACGGCGAACCCACGTCGGCGCGCAGCAGCGTGGGCATGCCAGAGGCGTCGAGCGCGCCTTCGAAGCGTACCAGCGAGGCCGGGCGGTAGAAGCCGGCCGCCATGTCGTCTTCACGCGCATAGATCAGCTTGACCGGCCGATTGCTGAGCTTGGAGAGCAGCACGGCGTCGATGGTGAAGTCGGGCGCGAAGCGGCGCCCGAAGCCACCGCCCAGCAGCAGCGTGTTGACCTTGACCTTGGCCGGCGTGACCGAGGCCACCTGGCTCAGGATGCCCTGGGCCGGGCCCTGGCTCTGCGTGCCGGCCCAGATCTCGACCTCGTCGCCCTTGACCCAGGCCAGGCAGTTCAGCGGCTCCATGCAGGCATGGGCCAGGTAGGGCACTTCGTACTCGGCCTTCAAGGTGGCGGCCACGTCCTTGGCCGCGCCCTTCTCGAGCGCCACGGCGTTGGCCTTGGCAGCGCCTTCGGCCAGCATCTCCGAGACCTTGGCGCTGGACAGCGCGGCCTTGTCGCCCATGTCCCATTCGACGGCCAGCGCATCGCGGCCCTTCTTGGCCGCCCAGTAGCCATCGGCCAGCACGGCCACACCGGAAGGAATGGCCAGCACCTGGCGCACGCCCTTGACGGCCTTGGCGGCGGCCTCGTTGAAGCTCTTGGGCTTGATGCCGGCATGGGGGGCGCGGGCCATCACGGCCACGAGCATGCCGTCCACGCGGGCGTCGATGCCGAACTTGGCCGTGCCATTGGTCTTGGCGGGCGTGTCGAGCCGGCGCGTCGGCTTGCCGAGGATCTTGAAGTCGGCGCTGGACTTCAAAAGCGGCTTCTCCGGCACCGGCTGCTCTGCCGCCAGCGCCACGAGCGCGCCATAGGCGATCTTCTGGCCGCCGGGCGCGATCACATGGCTGCGCTCGCAGCGCAGCTTGTCGGCCGGCAGGCCCCACTTCTTGGCGGCGGCAGCGACCAGCATTTCACGCGCCGCCGCGCCGGCCTGGCGCACCGGCGTCCAGTGGGCGCGCACCGTGGTGGAGCCGCCAGTGGCCTGCATGCCGAACATCGGGTTGTTGTAGGCCGCATCGGCCGGTGCCTGCTCGACGCTGACCAGCTTCCAGTCGGCCTCCAGCTCCTCGGCCAGCAGCATGGGGATGGCGGTCAGCACGCCCTGGCCCATCTCGGCCGAGCCGCAGATCACGGTGATCTTGTTGTCGGGCGTGAGGCGCAGCCAGGCATTGGGTGCGAAGGTGTTGCTGGCGGCGGGCGCGGCGGCGGCGGCGCGGCCGGACAGCGGCAGCGTGAAGCCAATGCTCAGCGCGGCGCCCGATTGCAGGAATTCGCGGCGATCGATGTGTCCCATGGTCAGGCTCCTTTCGTCAGCGAAGCCGAGGCGTCCTTGATGGCCGCCCGGATCTGGTTGTAGGTGCCGCAGCGGCAGAGGTTGCCGCTCATGGCGTTGTCGATGTCGGCGTCGCTGGGCTTCTTCTTGCCGGCCAGCAGGGCGCAGGCGCTCATGATCTGGCCGCTCTGGCAGTAGCCGCATTGCGGCACGTCGAGCTTGACCCAGGCCAGTTGCACGGCCTTGCCGGTGCTGGAGGCGCCGACACCCTCGATGGTGGTGATGCGCTTGCCGGCCACAGCCGAGAGCGGCGTGGAGCAGGAGCGGATCGGCGAGCCGTCCAGGTGGACCGTGCAGGCGCCGCACAGGGCCATGCCGCAACCGAACTTGGTGCCGGTCAGCTGCAGGTCCTCGCGCAGGGCCCACAACAGCGGCATTTCGGGATCGGCGTCGAGTGACACCGGCTTTCCATTGACCGTCAGCTTGATTGGCATGGCGTCGCTCCTTCTGCGTCTCGGATGAAGCGCGAAGCGTAATGGCTTTCCGGATTTTTTTCTTGCCCGGCCTTATGCCTTATCTCTGGCGGCAACCACCCGGTGGCGCCCAGGGGGGGGCTGAGCCGGTACGGCGCCGGAGCGCGGCTCGCTAGCCGCCTTCGTCGTCGATGCGGCTGCTCCGCGAGATCGAGCGCAGCAGCAGAATGCCGGCCAGCACCGCGCCGACGAAGCCGAGCAGGCCGAACAGCGGCAGGCCCAGCAGCGTGGGGCCGCCACTGACCGTCATCACGATGGACGAGCCGATGATCAGCGCGGCCAGCACCAGGGCGAGGGCCAGTCGGTTGGCGGCACGGTCGATCTGGTCGCCGACACGCTTCAGGTGCTGCAGCTCCAGCCCCACATGGACCCGGCCGCGCCGTGCGTTGCGCAGCAGCCGGCTGAGGTCGTGCGGCAACTGCTCCAGCGTGGACAGCGTGCGGCGCAAGGTCTGCCAGCCGCGGGCGGCCAGGGCCTTGGGCTGGTAGCGGGCTCTCACGATCTTGCGCAGCAAGGGCATGGCCTCGGCCGCCATGTGGAAGCCGGGGTCCAGGCCTCGGCCCATGCCTTCCAGCGAGATGAAGGCCTTGATCAGCAGGGCCAGGTCAGCTGGCAGGGCCAGGTGGTGCTCGCGCAGGATGGCGGTCACGTCGGCCAGCATCTGGCCCAGGTTCAGCCGGGCCAGCGGCACACCGTGGTACTGGTCGACGAAGCTCTCGATCTCGGCCTCCAGGCCGTCCAGGTGCAGGCCGCCCTCATCGCCGGTCCAGTCCAGCAGCACGTCGGCCACGGCCAGCGGGCGGCGCTCGACCAGACCCAGCAGCAATTGCAGCAGGTCTTCGCGGCGCTGGCTGGAGAGCCGGCCCACCATGCCGAAGTCGATGAAGGCAATGCGGTTGCCCGCCAGGTAGAACACGTTGCCCGGGTGTGGGTCGGCATGGAAGAAGCCGTCCTCGACGATCATCTTCAGCACGGCATGGGCGCCGCGCCGGGCCAGCAACTGGCGGTCGAAGCCGGCCTCGGGTGTGAGTTGGTCGAGCTGGCCGCCCGGGATGCCCGCGACGAAGTCCTGCACGTTGAGGCGCAAGCCGGTGTGCTGCCAATGCACCTTGGGAACGACGATGTCCGGCAGCGTGGCGAGGTTGGTGGCGATGCGTTCGGCATGGCGGCATTCGGCCGCCAGGTCCAGCTCGCGGCGCAGCGAGCGCCCGAACTCGCGCACCAGGCGCTGCGGCCGGTAGGGCTTGAGCACCGGCAGCTGCCGCTCGGCGATGCCGGCCAGCCGCTCCAGCAGCCGCAGGTCGGCCTCGATGCGTTCGACGATGCCGGGCCGGCGGATCTTGACCACGACCTCCGTGCCGTCCTGCAGCCGCGCCCGGTGGACCTGGGCGATCGAGGCGGCGGCCAGCGGCTCGGGGTCGAACTGAGCGAATACCGTGCCCGGCTCGCCGCCGAGGTCCTCGCGCAGTTGCTCCGCCAGTTGATCGAGCGGCACGGCTGGTACGTGGCTGTGCAGCTTCTCGAACTCGGCGATCCAGTCCGGCCCGAACAGGTCGGCACGTCCAGCCAGGATCTGGCCCAGCTTGACGAAGGTGGGCCCCAGCTCTTCCATGGCCAGCCGCACCTGCACCGGCGGCGGCAGGCGCGCCAGGTCCGCCGCGTGCTCCAGGCGCAGGGCGTGGCCGGCCTTGGCCAGGGCCTCGGCGAGGCCGAGGCGGCGCACGCTGTCGCCCAAGCCATGGCGCGCCAGCACGCCGAGGATCTCGCTGAGGCGCCCGAGGTCGCGCGCCGTGCCCAGGGTTTGGATCATGGGTCCATGTTAGGGCCTGCAGCGCAGGGGTCGCCTGCTGCCGGTGCGGCCGACCTACTCCTGCTCGAGGGCGTTCTGCAACTGGTCGCGCAGCCGGCGCAGCGCGGCCAGCTCGCGGTCCGGCGCCTGCAGGGCCGGCCAGAGCAGGGCGACGAGGTCGCGGGCGCTTTGGTCCACGTCGATCTGGCGGCCGGCCGTGATCACCTCCCACAGCATGTGCTCCATCGGCCCGAAGACCAGCGAGCGCAGCATGCGCAAGGGGATGTCCTGGCGCACCTGGCCCTGCGCCTGGCCGCGCGACAGCAGGTCCATCAGCGGCGCGGTGTAGCGGCGCTGCAGCTCGATGAAGGCCTCGCCGAACTCGGCGCTCCAGTCGGCATCGCGCTTGCGGCCTTCGGACAGCACCAGCTCGCACAGGCCCGTGCCCTGGATCAGGAACAGGCGCAGATGGGTGCGGACCACGAATTCCAGCTGCTCGCGCACGCCGGCCTCGCGGGGCAGGCCGTCTTCAATCGCCGCGATGATCTCGTCGTACCAGTCGGCGATCACCCGCATGCAGAGCTCGCGCTTGCTGCGGAAATAGGTGAAGACCGTGGCCTCGGAGACCCCGAGGCGCTGGGCGATCTCGGTCGTGGTGCTGCGCTCGTAGCCGCGCGTGGCGAAGACCTCGCGGCCGACCCGCAGAATGTCGCGCACGCGCTGCTCCGCGCGGGCGCTGGTAGGCGCTCTCCGCTGGGGCTGAAGCAGGGTGCTTGAAGGCGGCATGGGCGCATTCTGGCTTAAAACTTGAGCCGTACTCAAGAACTATTGCCTCAGGGTATTCGCTGGGCTATCCTCTCGCACCCCGGTGTTTTTGAAAGCCGGATTCAACAATTTGTTGAGTGGCGCTCATAGTGCGCCGCTTGCGCCCCGCAGGAGACAGCAAACATGCCGGCCTTGTCCACCAAGCTCAATGCCCGTTCGGCCGATTTCAAGGCCAATGCCGAGGCGATGCGCGGCCTGCTCGACGACCTCAATACCCGCCTCGCCAAGATCGCCGGGGGCGGTGGCGAGGCGGCCCGCGCCAAGCACACCGGCCGAGGCAAGCTCTTGCCGCGCGACCGGGTCGAGATGCTGCTGGACCCCGGCACGCCCTTCCTCGAACTGGCGCCGTTGGCCGGCCTGAACATGTACGACAACGCCGCCCCCGGCGGCGGCCTCATTGCCGGCATCGGCCGCGTGTCTGGCGTGGACTGCATGATCGTCTGCAACGACGCCACGGTGAAGGGCGGCACCTACTACCCCATCACCGTCAAGAAGCACCTGCGCGCGCAGGAGATTGCTGACCAAAACCGCCTGCCCTGCGTCTACCTGGTCGACTCCGGCGGTGCCAATTTGCCCAACCAGGACGAGGTCTTCCCGGACCGCGACCACTTCGGCCGCATCTTCTTCAACCAGGCCAATCTATCGGCCCAAGGCATTCCGCAGATCGCCGTCGTGATGGGCTCCTGCACGGCCGGCGGCGCCTATGTGCCGGCGATGAGCGATGAGACCATCATCGTCAAGAACCAGGGCACGATCTTCCTCGGCGGCCCGCCGCTGGTGAAGGCCGCCACCGGCGAGGTCGTCACGGCCGAAGACCTCGGCGGCGGCGACGTGCACACCCGCCTCTCGGGCGTGGCCGATCACCTGGCCAATGACGACACCCATGCGCTGGCCCTGGCCCGCCAGTCGGTGGCGCGCTTGAACTGGGTCAAGCCCGATCAGCTGGCCAAGCAGGCACCGCGCGCGCCGCTGTTCGACGCGAGCGAACTGCATGGCGTGATCCCGACCGACACCCGCAAGCCCTTCGATGTGCGCGAGGTCATCGCCCGCGTGGTGGATGGCTCGGAGTTCGATGAATTCAAAGCCCGCTACGGCGCCACCCTGGTCTGCGGCTTCGCCCACATCGAGGGCATGCCGGTGGGCATCGTGGCCAACAACGGCATCCTGTTCGCCGAGAGTGCCAACAAGGGCGCGCATTTCATCGAGCTGTGCTGCCAGCGCAAGATCCCGCTGGTGTTCCTGCAGAACATCACCGGCTTCATGGTCGGCCGCAAGTACGAGAACGAGGGCATCGCCCGCGCCGGCGCCAAGATGGTCACGGCCGTGGCCTGCGCCCAGGTGCCGAAGTTCACCATCATCATTGGCGGCAGCTTCGGTGCCGGCAACTACGGCATGTGCGGCCGCGCCTACTCGCCGCGCTTCCTCTGGATGTGGCCGAACGCGCGCATCTCGGTGATGGGTGGCGAGCAGGCCGCGTCGGTGCTGGCCACGGTCAAGCGCGACGGCATCGAGGCCAAGGGCGGTGCCTGGAGTGCCGACGAGGAAGAGGCCTTCAAGGCGCCGATCCGCCAGCAGTACGAGGACCAGGGCCATCCGTACTACGCCTCCGCCCGCCTGTGGGACGACGGCGTGATCGACCCGGCCGACACGCGCCGGGTGCTGGCCCTCGGCCTCAGCGCCGCGCTGAACCAGCCGATTCCGGAGACCAAGTTCGGCGTGTTCCGGATGTGATGGCGCCGCGCTGATGCCCGCCCATTCCCTTTGGCGCTGCGCCGCCGTCGCCCTGGCCTTGCTGTTCGCCTGCTCCGGCGCCCGAGCCCAGGACAGGCTGGACACCGAGCTGCGTGAGCAGATCCTGCGCGTGCCGGCGCGCGTGCAAGACCCCTTCGGCAAGGAAGTGCAGGGCGATCTGCTCGTCACCACCTTCCGGCCGCAGGGCGCGGGGCCCTTCCCCCTGGTCGTGATCAGCCATGGGCGCGACTCCAAGACCCGCGCCGAGTACAAGCGCCAGCGCTACGAATCGGCCGCGCGCTTCTTCGTGCGCAAGGGTTTCGCGGTGGCCGTGCCGCTGCGCCTCGGCTATGGCGAACTGGCCGCACTCGGCGACCCGGAGAGCAGTGTCAATTGCGCCAGCCCGCGTTTTGCGCCGGCCCTGGCGGCGGCGGCCGAGCAGATCCTCACCGTTGCACGCTTCATGCAGCAGCAGCCGGGCATCGATCCGCAGCGCCTGGTGCTGGTGGGCGTCTCGGTGGGCGGCATCGCCACCATCGCTGCCGCCTCGCTGCACCAGCCGCAGGCGTTGGCAGCCATCAACTTCGCCGGTGGCCACGGCGGTCGGCCCGATGTGCAGCCTGGCGAGCCCTGCCAGGCCGAGCAGCTGCGTCGCCTCTACGGCCACTACGGCGCGCTGGATGCGAAAGAGGCCAGGCCCACGCGGACGCTGTGGGTCTATGCCGAGAATGACCGCTATTTCTCGCCCGCCAATGCGCGGCGCTGGGCCGAAGCCTACGGACAAGCCGGAGCGGAGGCCGAACTGCATGTGCTGCCGCCGTTCGGCGAGGACGGCCACAAGCTCTTCGGCACTGGTAACGACGTTTGGCAGGGCCTGGTCGACCAGTTCCTGGCGCCGCTGGGTTTCGACAAGCCCGGCGCGCTGGTCGTGCCACCGGCGAGCGGCGTTGCGCTGGACGATGAAAGCGCGCTGCCCATCCCCGGCCCCAAGCTGCGCGAGGGCTATGAGAAGTTCCTCGCCGCCAAGCTGCCGCGTGCCTTTGCCATCAGCAGCGTGGGTCGCTGGGGCTATGCCACCGGCGACGACGCGGTCTCGCGCGCCCTGGCCTTCTGCCAGCGCGATCACGACAAGCCCTGCAAGCTGTATGCGGTCAATGAGACCGTGGTCTGGAGCAAGC
Source organism: Pelomonas sp. V22 (assembly GCF_030014915.1). GTDB lineage: Bacteria > Pseudomonadota > Gammaproteobacteria > Burkholderiales > Burkholderiaceae_C > JAUASW01. The sequence continues at coordinate 1,604,244 of NZ_JAGIXS010000001.1, read as the reverse complement.
CATGACGACTGAAACGCTGAAGATCGAGCGCGAGGGCGCGGTTGCCCGAGTCAGCTTGAACCGCCCCGAGGTCCGCAACGCCTTCAACGACGCGGTGATCGCCGAGCTGACGGCCACCTTCGCCGAGCTGGGCGCTGACAAGGACCTGCGCGCCATCGTGCTGGCCGCCGAGGGCAAGGCCTTCTGCGCCGGCGCCGACCTCAACTGGATGAAGGCCATGGCCGCCTACTCCTGGGACGAGAACCATGCCGATGCCAGCAAGCTCGCGCAAATGCTGTGGACGATCTACAGCTGCCCCATCCCGGTGATCGCTCGCGTGCAGGGTGATGTCTACGCGGGCGGTGTGGGCCTGGTCTCGGTCTGCGACATGGTGGTGGCGGTCGAAACGGCCGGCTTCTGCCTCTCTGAAGCCAAACTGGGCCTCCTGCCGGCCACCATCGGCCCCTATGTGATCCGGGCGCTGGGCGAGCAGGCTTCGCGCCGCTATTTCGTCACCGCCGAGCGCTTCTCGGCTGCCGAGGCACACCGACTGGGCCTGGTCCAGGAGCTGGCGGCGGACGTGAATCAGCTCGATGAGAAAATCGCGGCGCTGCTGGCTGCCATCACGGCCAACGGCCCGGCCGCGGTCAAGGCCTGCAAGCAGCTCGTGCAGGACCTGGCCCACCAGCCGATCACACCGCCGCTGCGCGACGACACCGCCCGCCGCATCGCCGACATCCGGGCGAGCCGCGAAGGGCGGGAAGGCGTGCAGAGTTTCCTGAACAAGAGCAAGCCTTCCTGGCTGGCCTGACCGAGTTTCCATGAGCGTTTCCACCCCCGAGCTGCAGCAGCGCAGCCTGGCCGCCGTCTGGCATCCCTGCACGCAGATGGCCCGTGCCGAACGCGTGCCGCCGCTGCCCATCCAGCGCGGCGAAGGCGCCTGGCTGTACGACTTCGACGGCCATCGCTATTTCGACGCCAACAGCTCCTGGTGGGTCAACCTGTTCGGCCATGCCGATGCGCAGCTGAACGCCGCCATCAAGCAGCAGCTCGACACGCTGCCGCACGTGATGCTCGCTGGCTGCACGCATGAGCCGGCCATCCGCCTGGCCGAGCGCCTATCGGCCCGCACCGGCGGCGCGCTGGGCCACTGCTTCTTCGGCAGCGATGGCGCCAGCGCCGTCGAGATCGCGCTGAAGCAGAGCTTCCACAGCTGGCGCAATCTGGGCCAGGCCGAGAAGCGCGAATTCGTTTGCCTGAAGAACGGCTATCACGGCGAGACGATTGGCGCGCTGGCCGTCACCGACGTGGCCATCTTCCGCGATGCCTACGACCCGCTCTTGATGCGCGCCCACATCGTCGAGTCGCCTGACACACGCTGCGGCATCGAAGGCCAGGTCAAGGCCCTAGCCGCGATGCGCGCCCTGCTGGAAGAGCGCAGCCCCCAGATCGCCGCCGTCATCGTCGAGCCGCTGGTGCAGGGCGCCGCCGGCATGGTGATGCACTCGCCGGCCTATCTGCGGGCGCTGCGGGCGATGACGCGCGAGTTCAATGTGCACCTGATTGCCGATGAGATCGCGGTCGGCTGCGGCCGCACCGGCACTTTCTTCGCTTGGGAGCAGGCGGAGTCGCCCGAGTGGCCCGATTTCGTGCTGCTCTCCAAGGGCATCACCGGGGGCACCTTGCCGCTCTCGCTGGTGCTGACCACCGAGGCCGTCTACCGCGCCTTCTGGAGCGAGGACGTCACGCGTGGCTTCCTGCATTCGCATTCCTACACCGGCAATGCCCTGGCCTGCGCGGCGGCCAATGCGGTGCTGGACCGCTTCGACGCCGGCCAGCTGGAGCGCAATGCGGCGCAGAGCAAGATGCTGGGTGCCGCCTTTGCGCCGCTGGCCGAAGATCCGCGCATCGAGCACCTGCGTCAGCGCGGCCTGATCCTGGCCTTCGATGTGAAGGATGCGCCCGAGCGCTTCGCTGAAAAGTTCCACCTCGCTGCTCGCCAGCACGAGCTGCTGATACGCCCGATAGGCCACACGGTCTATCTGATGCCTCCTTACCTGATCGGTCCGGCCACCGCCTCCTTCCTGGCGAATGCCGTGACCAATGCCCTGAACGATGTCCTCCTCTCTGCTTGACCATCTGCAGGCGAAGCTCAACGCCATCGCCGCGCAAGACCTGACCCGCTTCCTGCGGGAGGCCGAAAGCCCCACCGCGCCGCACCAGATCGTGCGCGGCGCCGACGGCATCGCCCGCGAGCTGCTGATGTTCTGCAGCAATGACTACCTGGGCCTGGCCGCCCACCCGCGCATCGCCGAAGCGCTGGCCGAAGGCGCGAGCGTCTACGGCGGCGGCTCGGGCGCCTCGCCCCTGGTCAGCGGCCATTCGGTCGCCCATACCCGCGTGGCCGACACGCTGGCTGACTGGTTCGCGGCGCACATCCCCAAGGCCCGCGCCATCGGCTTCTGCACCGGCTACATGGCCAACCTGGCCGTGGTCACGGCCCTCGGCGATGCGGACAGCGAGATTTTTTCCGAGGCGCTCAACCACGCCTCGCTGATCGACGGCACGCGCCTCGCCAAGGCCCAGGTCACGCGCTACGGCCATGGCGACGTGGAGGAACTGCGCGGCCTGCTGGCGGCCAGCACGGCGCGGGTCAAGCTGATCGTCACCGACGCGGTCTTCAGCATGGACGGCGACATCGCGCCGCTGCCGCAGCTGCTGGCCCTGGCCGAGGAGTTCGATGCCTGGCTGATCGTCGACGATGCCCATGGTTTCGGCGTGCTGGGCGACAACGGCCGGGGCTCGCTGGAGCACTTCGACCTGCGCAGCGAGCGGCTGATCGTCGTTGGCACGCTGGGCAAGGCGGCGGGCCTGGCCGGCGCCTTCATCGTGGCGCACGAGACCATCACCGAATACCTGCTGCAGGCAGCGCGCAACTACATCTTCTCGACCGCTTCGCCGCCGGCTGTCGAGCATGCCTTGCTGACCAGCTTCGAGCTGATCGAAGGCGAGATCGGCCAGCAGCGCCGTGCGAACCTGCGTGCCTTGCAGGCGCAGCTCTCGTCAGGCATTGCAGCGCTGCTGAAGCGCCACCCCGCCTTGCCCTGGAAGCTTGCACCTTCGGAGACGCCGGTGCGCCCGCTGATCGTCGGCGGCAATGCCCAGGTGATGGAGCTGGCCGCGCGCCTGGAGCGCCAGGGCCTGCGCGTGCCCGGTATCCGCCCACCCACGGTGCCCAAGGGAGAGGCGCGTTTGCGCATCACCTTGTGTGCCACGCACACGGCGGCCGATGTGGATCGTCTGCTCGCGGCGCTAGACGCTGCTGCGTGTGACATGGAGCGCGTTTCCGCATGACCAATCTGCCCCCAAGCCTGGGACAAGCCCAGTCTGCCCCCCGAGGGGGTCAAGGCGACTTGGGGCGGCCCGGCGTCGCCTTGAAGGGCTTCTTCGTCACTGGCACGGACACCGAGATCGGCAAGACCTGCATCACGGCCGGCCTGACGGCAGCGCTGCAGAACGCCGGCCTTCGCGTCGCGCCGATCAAGTCCTTGGCCGCCGGTCAGGAGCAGGACGAATCCGGCCGCTGGGTCAACGAGGACGTGCAGCAGCTGCATGCCGCGCAGACCCTGGGCCTGAGCCTGGACGAAGTCGGCCCGCTGCAGTTCCGCACGCCCTGCGCGCCGCACATCGCGGCCCGCATCGACGGCGGCGCGATCGATCGCGAAGCGCTCCTGCAGAAAATCCGCAGCACCGCGGCCAAGGCCGATCTGGCCCTGGTCGAGGGCGTGGGCGGCTTCCGCGTACCCTTGACCGACCACTGGGACACCGCCGACCTGGCGGTCGATCTGCAGCTGCCGGTGATCCTGGTCGTCGGGCTGCGCCTCGGTTGCATCAACCATGCGCTGCTGACGGCCGAGGCGATCCGCTCGCGCGGCCTGCGCCTGGTCGGCTGGGTGGCCAACACGGCCGACCCGGACATGCCCCATGTGGCCGACAATCTCATCGCCTTGCAGGCCGGCCTGGCCGTGCCCTGCCTGGGCCAGGTGCCGCGCCTGGCCTCACCCGAACCTGCGGCCGTGGCCGCCCATCTCACGCAGCTTTCCGTGCTGCTGTCCGAACTTCCGCAAGCCTGAGCATGACCATGAAGCAGACGCAAAACCAGATCCAGTCCTTGACGCCGACCACCGACGAGCAGCGCCGCAATGCCAAGCCCTGGACCGTCAACGACGTGGCGGCCTTGTTCGAGCTGCCCTTCAACGACCTGATCTTCCGCGCCCAGCAGGTGCACCGCGAGAACTTCGATGCGAACGCGGTCCAGCTGTCCACGCTCTTGTCCATCAAGACCGGCGGCTGTGAGGAAGACTGCAAGTACTGCCCGCAGTCGGCTCACTTCGACACCGGCCTGAAGGCCGAGAAGCTGATCCCGCTGCAGGAGGTGATGGAAGCCGCCCGCGCCGCCAAGGCCAATGGAGCCACGCGCTTCTGCATGGGGGCCGCCTGGCGCTCGCCGAAGGAGCGCCACCTGGAAGCCATCGGCGAGATGATTTCCGAGGTCAAGGCCCTGGGCCTCGAGACCTGTTTGACCGCCGGCATGCTGGGTGACGGCCAGGCCGAGCAGCTGCAAAAGGCGGGCCTCGATTACTACAACCACAACCTCGACACCTCGCCCGAGTTCTACGGCCAGATCATCACCACGCGTACCTACCAGGACCGCCTCGACACACTGGACCGCGTGCGCGGCGTGGGCCTCAAGGTCTGCTCAGGCGGCATCGTGGGCATGGGCGAAACCCGCCGCCAGCGCGCCGGCCTGATCGTGCAACTGGCCAACCTGGATCCGTACCCCGAGTCGGTGCCCATCAACAACCTGGTGCAGGTCGAAGGCACGCCCTTGGCCGGCACGGCCGCGCTGGACCCGTTCGAGTTCGTGCGCACGATTGCGGTAGCCCGCATCACCATGCCGCGCGCCATGGTCCGCCTGTCGGCCGGCCGCGAAGAGATGCCCGAGAGCCTGCAAGCCATGTGCTTCCTGGCCGGTGCCAACTCCATGTTCTACGGCGACAAGCTGCTGACCACCAGCAACCCGCAAGCCGAGAAGGACCGCGCCCTGCTGGACCGCCTGGGCATGCACTGCGCGACCGAGGCGGAGCTCTCGCATGGCCGGCAGCCGGAGGCCAAGATCACCTTGATGGCGGCGGCCGATGCCGAATCGGCCGCAGGTTCGCACTGCCACTAAAACAATCAGGCAGGCGAGGGAGGAGACATGAACAAGCAGATGATGCGACAGGCCAGGTGGCGGCTGGCAACAAGCCTGCTGTGCCTGGTGGCCGGCGCGCAGGCGATGGCCAGCGAGCTATTGATCAGCCAGCAACTGCTGGCCGACGGCGCCGTGGAGATCCGCTACACGCCGCCGGCCGGCCAGCGCGAGCTGCGCTTTCTGGACACCAGCACCGAGGCGCACAAGCGTTGGCGCGGTACGGCCATGCAGGCGGTCGGAGCCTGCACCGAGCTGACCGAGACCGGCCTGCGGCTGCGCGAGGCGCCCGGCTGTGAAACGGCGGTGCTGCGCCTCAAGCAGGCGGCGGGCAAGACCGGCGGCTATGAGCCTGCGCAATTGTTGAGCGACAGCAGCGGCGTGCTGGCCTACAGCGGCCGCGTGGCCGTGCTGTTGCCGGGGCAGGCCTTGCGCTGGCGCTGGCTGCCGCCGCAGGGCGGCATCGTCATCCATCAGGGCCGCGTTGAACGCAAGCCGGTCGAGCAGTTGGCGAGTGCGGAGCAAGTGGATCAGGTGCTGGCCGGCGGCCCCTTCGAGCTGCAGCGCCAGATCGGCGCCGCGCAGTTCGTCTACATGGGCAGTGACAAGGGACTCCTGAGCCTGCCCGGCGGCAACCTGCTGCTGGACCCGACCCTTGATGCGTTGCGCGCCGAGCGCATTGCCAAGGTGCTCAAGTACACGCTGAATCGCTTGGCCGCGCTGTACGGCGTGGCGCTGCCGCGCCCGGGCGGCGTGGTGGTGGCGGTGTCGGAGCTGTCGGGTTTCCATGGCGACACCACGGCCGGTCCGATGATGAGGCTGCGCCTGCCGCGCAATGCCGAGACCATGCCGGGCCTCACGCTCGAGCAGTTTGTGACCCACGAGCTCGTGCACTGGTGGAACACCGGCCTGTTCACGCCCGATCACCAGCGCCCCTGGCTGCACGAGGGCCATGCCGAATGGATGGCGCGCTTGCTGCTGCGCGAGCAGGGCCTGCTGTCCGACGCCGAGCTGCGTGCCGACATAGAAACCAATCTGAACAACTGCGCGGCCGTGCGGGGCGCGCGGCCGGCAGCCACGATGAAGCCCGGTCGTGCCGGCGACGACGTCTATGCCTGTGGCATGAGCCTGATGCTGCTGGGCCAGGCCCAGCGCGATGCGGCCGATGGCGGCCGCACGGCGCCGCTGGCCCAGATGGCGCCGCTGCACAGCCTCGAGCGCGCACTCGATCCTGTGGCCTTCGTGGCCTGGGCCGATGCCGGCAGCCCGGCGGCATCGATGCGGCAGCTCTTGCAGGACGAGCAGCAGCCGTTCACTGCCGGCCTGCTGGCGCGTCTGCAGGCCCTGGGCCTCTCAGATGCCGAGCCGCTGCGCCGCAGCGATCAACTGCCGAAAGGCTTGCGTGACCAGACGGCGGTCAGCCTGATGTCGGCCCTGATGGCCAGCGACTGCGGTGCGGCCAGCGTTTTCACGCGGCCGACGGCTTTCCACCTCGACCCCGACTCGCGCTGCAAGAGCCTGCGCGTGGGCGCCGATGTGCAGCAGCTGGCGGGCGTGGCGGTGCTGGAAGATCCGGTGGCGGCCTTCGCGGCTGTGGCCGCTTCCTGCCGCGAGTCGCGCAGTTACAGCGTGGGCTATCGCGAAGGCGAGCCGGGCCGCGTGGCCTGCCCTGAGATGCTGCCCGTTCCGCCGCTCAGCCAGCTGATACGGCTGCGGCCCGACGCCTTGCGGCGCCTGAAGCTCTGAGCCTGCGGACCTGACGTGATCGCGGCCGTGCGAATCGAAGTGAATTGAAAGACTGAGTCCAGGAGTACCGACATGTTCAAGAAGATCCTGATTGCGAACCGAGGCGAAATCGCCTGCCGCGTCGCCGCCACCGCACGCCGTCTGGGCGTCAAGACCGTGGCCGTCTACTCCGAAGCCGACGCGCGGGCCAAGCATGTGCAGGCCTGCGACGAAGGCGTGCTGATCGGCGGCCCGGCGCCCAAGGACTCCTACCTGCAATGGCAGCGCATCATCGACGCGGCCTGCGCCACGGGCGCCGAGGCCGTGCATCCGGGCTACGGCTTCCTGTCGGAGAACGAGGAATTCGCCGAGGCCTGCGCCAAGGCCGGCCTCGTCTTCATCGGCCCGCCGGGCTCGGCCATCAATGCGATGGGCCTGAAGGCTGAATCCAAGCGATTGATGGAGAAGGCTGGCGTGCCCCTGGTGCCCGGCTATCACGGCGCCGACCAGGACCCGGCCCTGCTCAAGCGCGAGGCCGAGCGCATCGGCTATCCGGTGCTGATCAAGGCCAGCGCCGGTGGCGGCGGCAAGGGCATGCGTGCGGTGTATGCGGCCGACGAGTTTGAGGCCGCCCTGGCCTCCTGCAAGCGCGAGGCGATCAACAGCTTCGGCGACGATGCGGTGCTGATCGAGCGCTATGTGCAGAAGCCCCGCCACATCGAGATCCAGGTGTTCGGCGACACGCAGGGCGATTGCGTCTACCTGTTCGAGCGCGACTGCTCGGTGCAGCGCCGCCATCAGAAGGTGCTGGAAGAAGCGCCGGCGCCGGGCATGACCGAGGCCCGCCGCCGCGAGATGGGCGAGGCCGCCGTGGCCGCCGCCAAGGCCGTGGGTTATGTGGGCGCCGGCACGGTGGAGTTCATCTGCGAGCAGGATGGCCGCTTCTACTTCATGGAGATGAACACCCGGCTGCAGGTTGAGCATCCAGTCACCGAGGCCATTACCGGGCAAGACCTGGTCGAGTGGCAGCTGCGCGTGGCCTCGGGCCAGCCGCTGCCGCTGAAGCAGAACGAGCTGCGCATGCTGGGCCATGCCATCGAGGCGCGCATCTGCGCCGAGAACCCCGAGGCCGGTTTCCTGCCCGCCACCGGCCGCCTGGACGTGGCGCGCTGGCCGGCCCATGTGGCCTTCCAGCGTGGCGATGTGCGGCTGGATGCCGGCGTGGGCGAGGGCGACGAGATCAGCCCCTACTACGACTCCATGGTTGCCAAGCTGATCGTCTGGGGCGAAGACCGCGAGCAGGCCTTGGCCCGCCTCGATGCCGCGCTGCGCGACACCCACATCGTGGGCCTGCAGACCAATGTGGCCTTCCTGCGTCGCTGTGCTGCGACGAGGTCCTTCGCCGGTGCCGACCTGGACACGGCCCTGATCGAACGCGAGAAGGCCGCGCTGTTTGGTCAACCCGGCTTGAGCCTTGACGTGGCCGCCGCCGCCGTGGTGGCGCGCACGCTGGCGGTCGAAGCCACGCAGCAGAGCGATGACCCCTGGAGCCGCCGTGACGGCTGGCGGATGTTCGGCGCGGCCGTGCGCCGCTTCGAGCTGGACTTCAACGGCGAGCACCATCGCGTGCTGCTGTCGCGCCATCACCAGGGCGGCATGCAGCTGACCGTCGCGGGCGAGGAGATCGCCTTCGCCGTCAATTCGGCCAGCCTCGAGTCGCATGAGCTGCTGCTCGGCGAAGGCCTGAACCTGCGCCGCATCGCGGTGAAGACCTATGCGCGCGGCGAGCATGTCGCCGTGTTCGCACCGCAAGGCTCGGCCGAGCTGACCGAGTTCGACGTGATCGCCCATGCCGGCGAAGGGCCTTCCGAAGGCGGCCGCTTGAGCGCGCCGATGCCGGGCAAGATGGTGTCCTTCCTGGTTGCCGCCGGCGACAAGGTCACGAAGGGCCAGGCCCTGGCCGTGATGGAGGCGATGAAGATGGAACACCAGATCCATGCGCCGCGCGATGGCGTGGTGGCCGAGATTCTGTACGCCGTGGGCGACCAGGTCACCGACGGTGCCGAACTGATCCGCCTGGAAGCCTGAAGCCATGAGCACGCTGCCCACCCATGTCTCCCTGGTCGACGTCGGCCCGCGCGACGGCCTGCAGAACGAGAAGCAGCCGGTCGCCACCGAGCACAAGGCGCGGCTGGTCTCGATGCTGCAGGACGCCGGCCTGAAGCACATCGAGGTCACCAGTTTCGTCAGCCCCAAGTGGGTGCCGCAGATGGGTGACAACGAGGCGGTGATGGCGGCGATCGAGCGTCGCGCCGGCGTTCGCTACTCGGTGCTGACGCCGAACATGAAGGGCCTGGAAGCTGCACTTCCGACCCAGCCTGATGAGATCGTCGTCTTCGGCGCGGCCTCCGAGGCCTTCAGCCAGAAGAACATCAACTGCAGCGTGGCCGATAGCATCGAGCGCTTTGCGCCGGTGGTGGCTGCGGCCCATGCGGCCGGGCTCAAGGTGCGTGGCGCACTGTCCTGCGCCGTGGGCTGCCCCTATGAAGGCGACATCCATCCCGACCAGGTCGAGCGCGTGGTCAGGCTGATGAAGGACATCGGCGTGGACCACATGGGCGTGGCCGACACCATCGGCGTGGGCACGCCGCGTCGCATCCAGGCGGCGATGGAGCGGGCGCTGAAGCATTACCCCTTGCATGAGGTCAGCGGCCATTTCCACGACACCTATGGCCAGGCCCTGTCCAACATCTATGCCTGCCTGGAGATGGGCATCCACTCCTTCGACGCCAGCGTGGCCGGCCTCGGCGGCTGCCCCTACGCCAAGGGCGCGACCGGCAATGTGGCGACCGAGGACGTGGTCTTCATGCTGAACGGCCTCGGCATTGAAACGGGCATCGATATCGACAAGCTCGTGAACGCCGGCGCCTACATCTCCAGCCAGCTGGGCCGTCCACCGGTCTCGCGCGTGGGGCGGGCGCTGCTGGCCAAGCGGGCGGGCTGACGATGGGACGGTGGAGCGGCGCGCGGGCAACACTGCTCACGCGCGCCGCAGCAGCAGGCTGAAACTGGCGCCGCGGCCCTGCAGTCCGGGGCCGATTTCGATGCGGCCACCCAGGCTCTCGGCCATGCGCCGCGCGATGGCGAGGCCGAGACCGGTGCCGGTCTCGCTGCTACCGGCCACGCGGTAGAAGCGTTCAAAGACGAGTTCGCGCTCGGCCGGCGCGATGCCGGGGCCGTCATCGGCCACGCTCAGGCACAGCTCGCCATGGGCACGGCTTTGCAGGCTGGCCTCGACGCAGCCGCCTGGCGGCGTGTAGCGGATGGCGTTGTCCAGCAGGTTGTCGATGACCGAATGCAGGGCCGCGCGCTCGCCTTGCCAGGCCAGTTGCTCCGGTGCCTGCAAAGACAGCTCGATGCGGCGGCTGCGCGCCAGCGGCGCCAGCAGGGCGGCTCGTTCGCGCAGCAGCTCGGCCAGGTCCAGGAGCTGGCTTTCGGGGTGGGCGGTGCGGTCGCGAGCCTCGGCGCGCGCCATGGTGAGCAACTGCACCAGCAGGTGGGAGACCCGTTCAATGCCCTGGCGCAGGGCCGTGGCCGCATCGCGGCGGGCCTCGGGATCGGGCTCCTGCAGCAGCAGATGGGCCTGGGCACTGACGGCCGCCAGTGGCGTGCGGAGCTCATGGGCGGCATCGGCCAGAAAGTTGCGCTCGGTGTCCAGGCGCTGGCTCTCGCGCTGCAGCAGCGCATTGAGCGCCTGCACCACCGGCGCGGTCTCGGCGTAGCTGCGGTCGACCTGCAGCGGCGTCAGGTCGCCGGCACGGCGCTGGGCGATGCGCTGGGCCAGCTGGCGCAGCGGCATCAGGCCCCATCGCACCGACAGCCAGATCCACAGGCCATGCCAGAGGAACACGCCCAGCTGCATCGGCAGCACCTGGCCCAGCACCGGGAGCAAGCGCTCCACAGGCCGTGGCGCGGCACCGATCTGCAGTTGCAGCAGGCCGTCGCTGGAGTCCAGCAGCAGCGACGGCTGGCCGGCCGCCAGCGGTTCGGCGGATTGAGCCAGCGCGTCCGGTCCCTCTGCAGATCTGAGTTGGTAGCGCGGGCGCAGTTGCTCACCGATCAGGTCCAGGCTGGAGGCTCTGATCAAGGCCTGCTCGGCCGCGTCGAGCCGGCCCTGGCGACCCTCGGCCGGTCCACGGGCCGCCTCAACCAGCAGGAGGCCCCAGTCGCGCAGCTGCTGTTCCGTGCTCGCCGAGTCCATATAGACCTGCTGAAGGCTGACCAGGAGGCTCAGCGCCGGCCAGGCCAGCAGCAGGGCGAGGCCTTGCCAGGCGATCATGCGTCGGCCCAGCGAAGGTGGATGGCGAAGCGCTTGGGTCATGCGGGCTGGGCCTGCGGTGTTGAAGGGGCGCCCGCCTCGAGCACGTAGCCGACGCCGCGCACCGTGGTCAGGGCGAGCTCGGGGAGCTTCTTGCGGAGCTTGTACATGTGCACGTCGACGGCATTGCTGTCATTGACAGCGACCGTGCCTATGGCCCGCTCGATCTGCTGGCGGGTCAGCACCTTGTCGGGCTGCGCCGCCATCACCTGAAGGATGTCGTATTCGCGGGTGGACAGCGGCACTTCGGTCCCGCCCCACAGGGCGCGGCGCCTTGCGGTGTCGAGCGAGAGCTCGCCGAGTTGCCAGACATTGCTCGGCTGGCGGGCACTGCGGCGCAGCAGCGCCCGCAGGCGCGACAGCAGCTCCTCCATCGCAAAGGGCTTGGGCAGGTAGTCGTCGGCACCGCTGTCCAGGCCTTGCACACGATCGTCCACCGAATCTCGAGCGGTCAGGATGATCACCGGCAGGTCCTGACCCAGTGCCCGCAACCAGGCCAGCAGGGCCAGGCCCGAACGGTCGGGCAGGCCGATGTCCAGCAGCAGCGCCGCCCAGTCGGGCTGGGCCAGGAAGCGCTGCGCGTCTGCCGCGTTGCGGACCCAGACCACATGGTGTCCCGCCACCGTCAGCACGCGCTGCAGTGAACTGCCCAGCGGCAGGTCGTCCTCCACCAGCAATAGCTTGCTCATTTTTCGGCTCTCCCGGCCCCGTCTTGCTCTCTCGATGGCAGCGGATTCTAGGTTCGCAATGACGCGGGTCTGCCCCGGCCGGGCGAGGCTCTTCATGCCTTCTTCATCTGCCCCGGCGTGCTTCATCCACGGTTCATCTGGCTGTCGTGACACTGCCGGCCGGACTGCGGCGAGGGGCTGTGGTCGACCGAGGGATCGAGGAATGCTCATGAGGAAGAAAACGATGGAACACAAGTGCGCCGAGCGGCGTTCGCTGAAGGCCTGCGGCGCGGTGAGCCTGGCGGCATTGCTGGCAGGCCTGGGCTTGTGCGCATGGAACTCTGCCGAAGCGGCGGAAGCGGCGGAAGCGGACGAGCCCGCCTGGCAGTTGCGCTGGGGCGGCGCGGTGGCCTCCTGGCCGCGCTTCCCGGGCGCCGACAAGTCGCGGCTGATGGTCCTGCCGCTGTTCGAGGCCCAGCATCGCAAGGGCTTCTTTGCCAGCAGCCTGCGCGGTGTCGGCTGGGAGTTCCGGCTGGGCGAGCTGGGGCGCATCAGCGTGGCCGGCGGCTTCGATGCCCGCGAGCGCCGCAGCAAGGATGACCCACGTGCCAAGCTGCTCGGCGAGCACAAGATGCGGCCGGCCCTGCTGGTGGCGGCCGATCTGCAGCTCGGCCCGGCCTACCTGGAACTGAACGCCGTGGACCGGCTGCGTACCCGTTCTCGCGAGATCGACACCGGCTTTGGCAAGTACGTCAGCCACTACAAGGAGCATGGCGATGGCGCCACGGTCGACCTGGAGGTGGGGCTCGGGCTGATGCGCAGCGAGCGCGTCCAACTGCGCGGCGGGCTGCGCATGGCGGCCATGGACAGCCGCTTCGCCAGGAACTTCTATTCCGTGCCGGCCGAGGTCGGCAAGGCCATGACGCCGCCGCTCAAGCCCTTTCAGGCCGGCTCGGGTGCGATGAGTGCCGGGCTCGGGCTGCAGGCCCAGGTGCAGCTGGACAAGGACTGGCATTTCAGCGCGCGCATGATGCTGGACCAGCTGCGCGGCGATGCGGCCGCAAGCCCGCTGACGCAGCAACGCAAGCAGCCTTCGCTGATGATGAGCTTCAGCCGCGCGCTGTGATGCTCAGCTGCGCACCCGCTGCGAGAACCACCACAGGTGGCCGTCGCAATCGAGCGCGCCGTAGCTGATATCAGACCAGTACTCCGGGCCGTAGTCGTGCAGGGCCGGTTCCATCGTGATGGTGGCGCCGGCCGCGCGGGCGCGTTCGCAATGGGCGGCCGCGTCGTCCACATAGAGCATCACGCTCTGCGTGTTGGCGCCACCCACGGTGCGCGGGCTGCGCGAGGGCACGCCGAAGCGTGCTTCGCGCGCGGAGCCACCCTCGGACACCATGATCACCGCCTCGCCGTAACTCAGCTCGCTGTGCGCGACCGAGCCGTCCTCGGCGTCGACCTTGATGCGCAGCTCGAAGTCGAAGGCCTTCATCAACCATTCAATGGCCTGGTTGGCGTCTTCGTAGAACAGTGCGCTGGACAGGCGCGGCCAGTTGGCGGGAGCAGGTTTCATGCGCGCCTCCGAGGGCGTTGGGCGGGCGGCCAGCATAGGGTCTGAGGCCGCCACCCACAAGCAGCTAGCATGGGCCGCATGGATGCACTACAGCCCTTGCGACTGCCGCCCGGCGCCGACCTGCGCGCGGCCCTGGATGCCGCCTTGCGCGAAAGCGGCCAGGCCGCAGGCTTCGTGGTGGCCGGTCTGGGCAGCCTGCAGGGCGCGACGCTGCGCCTGGCGGGAGCCGAAGCCCTGCTGAAGCTGGAGGGCGATCTGGAACTGCTGAGCCTCACGGGCACGCTCTCGCCCGACGGCTCGCACCTGCACGCCAGCGTGGCCACGGCGGAAGGCCGCGTGTTCGGTGGCCATGTGATGCCGGGCTGTCCGGTACGCACCACGGCCGAGCTCCTGATCGCCTGGCTGCCGGCCTGGCGCTTCGCGCGCGAGTTCGATGCGGCCACCGGCTATGCCGAGCTGCAGATCCGGCCGCGATGAGTTGGCTGAGATGAGCCGGCCGCTGTGCCCGCGCTGCAGGCGACCACAGCCGGCCTGCGTCTGTCGCTTCGCGCCTGCGGTGGACAACGAGATCCGCTTGCTGGTGCTCCAGCATCCCGATGAACAGCACGAGGCCAAGGGCACGGCCTGCCTGCTGGCACTGAGCCTGCGGCATTGCGAGCTGCGGGTCGGCGAACGCTTTGACCCGCCCGCCGACGGCTTGGAGAACTGGCTGCTCTACCCGGGCGCCGACGCGGGCCAGCCCGGCCAGCCGCCCACGCAGCGGCGGCTGATCGTGCTGGACGGCAGCTGGCGCAAGAGCCGCAAGCTGCTGGCGATCAATCCCTGGCTACAGGCCTTGCCCCGCTTCAGCCTCACGCCTGGCGCGACCAGTGCCTATGCGCCGCTGCGCAAGGCCGAACAGGTGGGCCAGTTGTCCACCCTGGAGGCGGCCGTGCATGCTCTGCAGCAAATGGAAAGCCGGCCAGCGCGCTATGAGGCGCTGCTGGCCGGCTTTGATGCTTTCGTCGCCGCCCAGCTGGCGCGGCGACCGATCAAGCCTTAGCCCTTGCTGGCGGGTTTGGGGGTGTTGCGGGCCTTCTCGTAGTCGGCCGGCACCTTGAACAGGTTGGCGTCGGGCTCACCGCGCTTGATGTTGCTGAGCTTGTAGGTCACCTCGCCGGTGCGCGGGTCGAAGTCGCGCGAGCTCACGGTCAACATCAGGTCGGGCGAGGTCCAGACCTCGCGGGTGGTGACCATGGGTTTCTCGTTGCCCTGCTTGCCGGCCTCGATGGTCCAGGTCGTGCGCTCGCCATTCACCTTGACGCCTTCGATCTCCTTGGCGCCCAGCGAGCTCAGCGCGCCGGGGCCGCGTGGGGCCAGCGTGAGGGCACGCAGTTGCACGTTGGCGGGAATGGCCGGCATCGCGGCCATTGCCGGCATGGGCGGCATCGGCGCCGTGGGTGCGGTGGTGGTGATGACCTTCTCGCCGTCGTTCAGGCGAATCACGCGCACCTCGACATTGCGATGCACGCGACCCTTTTCGTCGGTGCTCTCGGTCTCCTTGATCAGGGCCGGTGCGGGCGGCACGGGCGGCGTCGGCTGGGCGTTCGGTGCGGGCGGGGCCGGCGCGCGCGGCGGCGCGCCGCCTTCGCTGCCGACGCGACGAGTGATCTCGCGCACGCGTTCTCCGATGCCTGACCAGCTGGCGCCGTCGCCAAAGTTGAAATTGAAGTTGGTGTGGATGGCGATGCGCAGGTTGCGCGCCGTCTTGGTCTCGGGATCGAGGGCCCAGTTCTCCTTGGCCACCGGGTCGTTCAGGTAGACGCTGCGTTTGCCGTTGTGCTCGACCTCCTGGCGCGTGCGGCCTTCGCCGTCGCGGCACAGGCGGCTCACCTGCTTGCGGTAGATGCGGTTGCCATCGGCCAGCGGCTGGATGGTTTCATGCGTGGCATCAGCACAGTAGGGCGCGCCCTTGACCACGCGTTCCTGGCCCATCTCGCGGGCTGCGAAGGCCATGTCCTCGGCCATGAAGCGCGCATGCTCGCCGGCCTGGGCCACCAGCACGGCGCGGTTGGCCTGGGCCTGGGCGCGCTCGCCCGCTTCCTTGGCGCGTTGCTCGGCCTGCCGGGCACGGTCGCTGGCTTCGGCGGCACGTTGCTCAGCCGTGTCGGCGGCATCCGACTGGGCCAGCGCAGCGCCGGCGGAGAGGCTCAGCAGCAGGCCGCAGGCGGCGCAAGCGGCGGAGAGGGGGTGCAGTTTCATCATCATGGTCTTGCCTCGTCGGTAGGAATGAAGAAGGGAATGGGGAAGGGCGGCGCGGGAGGGACCGTTCAGCGCACCACGCGCACGGCCAGCACGTCGCCTGATGGATGCATCAGCAGCTCGGCCTTGACGCGGTCGCCGGCCTGGCTGGGGTCGTAGGGCAGACCCATCAGGGCCAGGCGGTCGCGCGGCATCTCGGTGGTGACCAGCCAGGCGCGTGCCTGGCCCGATTCGCGCAGATAGCTGGACCAGCGCTCGGCCGGCACCAGGGGCACGAAGTCGCTGGCATAGCTTTGCTGGGCGGCCTCGACCGGCGGCTCCAGCAGCAGCAGGGCGCTGGCCGCTACCAGCAGCAAGGCGCAGACGCCGGCTCCCGACCAGGCCAGCGGCGCGGCCCAACTGGCGCGCTTGCTGCGGTCGGCTTGCCTGGCTTGCCTGGCGCTTGCCGGCCCGCTGAGCCAGCGCATCTTCCACCAGGGTGCTGCGGCGGCCGCGGCTTCGGGCCGGCATTGCATCGAGAGCTGCATCGCATGGCGCACGGCGGCCTCGCGCTGGGCGTCGGGGCCTAGCTGGCTCAGCTCGCCAGCACAGTCGTCCAGCCAGGCGGACAGCGGGCGCAGGCTTTGCGGCGGCGGGGAGAAGGGCTTGTTGCTGCTGGGATTGCTCATCGCTGCTCTCCACGGCTGGCGTTGAGGTCTTGCGCCAGCCGAAGGCGCGCCCGGTGCAATCGGGTGCGCAAGGTGTTGATCTCGATGGCGGCAATCGCGGCCGCCTCGGCATAGGGCCGCTGCTGCAGGTCCACCAGCACCAGGGCTTCACGCTGGGGCCAGGGCAGGCGGCGGATGGCGGCCCACACCTGTGCCTGGTCCTGGGCGCGCACCAGCAATTCCTCAGGGGAGGGCTGGGCCTCGTCGCTGCTCAGCTCGGCATCAACCTCGGGCGCGCCAGGCTCGCGCCAGCGCTGCATCAGCGCATGGCGGGCGATGCCTGCCAGGTACGCGCCCAGCGTGCCGCGCAGTGGGTCGAAGCCGGCAGGCCGGGCGGCCAGGCTGACGAAGGCATCCTGCATGGCATCGGCCGCCCAGGCCGGGTTGCCGCTCAGGGCCAGCGCATAGCGGTAAACCGAGGCCGATTCGCGCCGGTAGATCTGGTCCAGTGCTTCGGGCTCGCCCTTGCCGAGCCGGCGCAACAGGGCGACGGTTTCGAGGCTGGCTTCGCTGGCGGCGGCCGGGCTGACAAAGGGCATCATGGGGCGAGGTCGTGTGGGCTTGCTGACTCTATTGCCCCGGGCCAACGGAAAAGTTCCAGCGCCGGCACAAAGAAATGCGGGCAAGGCCCCTGGGGTGGGCGAAATACGCACGTCGATGAGGCATCGCCAGCTGTTGATTCCGCACAACGCAGGGCGGTTTTAGGCTGGGTCCCCAAGCTCAGTAAAAACCCTAGATATCAGACCAGCGAAGGCGGGATCAGGGCCTGCCGAAAGAACTTGAGGGGCGCCGACTGACAGGCCTTCTCCAGTTGCAACTCCAACCCAATTCTTGTCACAAAGCTTCAACGGAGTTCGCGCAGACTGGCGGCCGTTCAGGGCTCGGGTCTGAGAGCTGGCACGTTTGCTGCTGTAGCTTTGTCGCATTGCCGCCGTTCGTAACGGCTGGTAGTCTGCGCGACGGCAAAAAAGCAGGAGGCCGCTGCAGTTCAGACAAGTGGCGGCCTTCAGGAAAGTCCATCCGGTAGTACAGCAATCGTTCGGCCTTTTTTGACTGAGGCGGGAAAGCAACGTAAAACGTTTGCGCACTGTTCAAGTGCCGGCGAATGACGATGATTCCCGCTCGGCATCAAGCGCGCGCGGATGCGCTGCCTGGACTTTCATGAACAGCAAGATTTCGGTTCGACATTGCACAGGAGCAAAGAGATGAGTCAAAAGGCTTGGTTGGGTTTCACAAAGACGGCTCTGGCCGCTGCAGCGGCCCTCGTGGTGGCCGCGCCGGTGCTGGCGCAGAGCGCCGCCCCCGCTCCTGCCAAGGAGGAAGATGGCGCACCGCGCGCCAAGGACGACAAGGTTCGTCTGGGCACCATCACCATCGTTGGTGAAGGCGGCAAGCTGGGCGCTGGCCAGATGCTGAACGAAGACACGGTCAAGTCGCGCAGCACGGTCACCCGGGACTCGACCGACAAGGACCGCGCCACCGGCAATCCTTACCAGGCGCTGGCTTTGCTGCCCGGTATCAATACCTTCAACTACGACGGCACCGGCCTGTTCGGTGGTGGCATGACCATCCGCGGCTTCAGCTCGGACCAAATCGGCTTCACCATCAATGGCGTGCCGGTCAATGACTCGGGCAACTTCGCCGTCTATCCGCAGGAATACGCCGACCAGGAAAACCTGTGCACCCAGTCGGTCGCCCAGGGCAGCCCTGACGTGGAATCGCCGCACTCTGGCGCCACCGGCGGCAGCGTGACCATCACCGCCTGCGACCCGCAAGACAAGCGCCGTGTCCGCGTCAGCCAGACCCTGGGTGGCCTGAGCCTCAGCCGCAGCTTCCTGCGCTACGACACCGGCCGTTTCTTTGACGACAAGGCCAAGGTCTTCGTGAGCTTCTCGCACACCGAAGCCGACAAGTGGAAGGGCCAGGGTTCGGCCAAGAAGGATCACATCGACGCGGCTTTCCGCCTCGACCTGTCCGAAGGCAACACCATCCTTGGCTCGGTGCTTTACAACCGCGCAGTCAACAACAACATCAACAGCATCAGCCTTGCCCAGCTGAACGCCAACGGCTACTACTACGACTTCTCGACCACCTTCCCAGGGCACAAGACCCCGACGCCGGGAGTCGCTGACGTGGACACGGCGCCGTCACCGGCTTTCTACAAGCTGGCCAACAACCCCTTCGAGAACGCCATCATCTCGCTGTCGGGTTCGTTCAAGCTGTCGGAATCCACCTACCTGAAGATCCAGCCCTACCTCTGGTATGGCTTCGGCAACGGTGGCGTGCAGCAGGTCTCGCTGACCGAGCGCAACTTCCTGAACCCGGCGACCGGCACAACCAACGCCACCAAGGACCTGAACGGTGACGGCGATACGCTGGACACCGTGATCGTCGGCCGCGCCAGCGTGACCCGCACCAAGCGTCCTGGCTTCACGACCGAAGTCAACACCACGGTCGACGACCACCAACTGCGTTTCGGCATGTGGTGGGAGTCTGCCGAGCACCGTCAGACCCAGCCCGCCGTCACCGTGGACAACGCCGGCAATCTGGCCACCGTGTGGCTGAACAGCAGCAACATCTACCGCCCGGATGGCTCGCTGTACCAAGGCCGTGACTGGCTGACCAAGAGCACTTCGTACCAGCTCTACGTGTCGGACAACTGGACCTTCGCCAACGACCGTGGCCTGTTGACCGTGGGTCTGCGCACGCCGCGTACCACGCGCGACGTCACCAACTATCCGAACGAAGGCTCGGGCGGCAACGTCGCCTACCGCTTCTCGCGCGGCTACAAGGATTTGCTGCCGCAGGTGGGTCTGCGCTTCAGCCTGGACAAGTCGCAGCAAGTCTTCATGAATGTGGCCAAGAACTTCCGCGCGCCGCCGAACTTTGCCTTCACGGGCAACAACGTGACGATCACGAGTGGCGTCGCCTCCCTGGTGCGCGAAGCCAAGGCCGAGACGTCCATCATGACGGACATCGGCTATCGCCTGCAGACCAAGGCGCTGTCGCTGTCGGCTACCTTGTTCAACGCTGACTTCAAGGACCGCCAGGCCAACATCTTCGACTGGGAAAACCAGAAGAGCACGTACGCCAATGCCGGCCGCGTCAAGAACCGTGGCCTGGAACTGGAAGTGGGTTCGGGCAACTACAACGGCTTCACGGCCTACGGTTCGCTGACGGTTCAGAAGAGCGAAGTTCTGGACAACCAGTCCATCGGCCGTGTCACTGTGGCTGGCGTCAATACCCAGGTCTATCTGCCGACCGCTGGCAAGCAGTTCACGCTGACTCCGAAGCAGATGATTGGCGGCGCCCTGCAGTACGCCAATGGCCCGATCTACGCCCGCCTGAAGGTGAAGCGCACCGGCTCGCAGTACGCAACGCTGATGAACGACGAGCAGGTGCCGGCGTACACCACGGGTGACCTGGACGTGGGCTACAAGTTCGGCAATGTGGCGATGATGAGCAACGTCCAGTTGCGCTTCAACGTCAGCAACATCAACAACGCCAAGTTCCGCAATCCGTCGGGCACGCAGACCAATGCCACCGCTTACACCACCACGGTGGGCGGCGTGCCGTTCACGCAGAACGGCAGCACGGTGTTCTATTACCTCGGCGCCCCGCGTCTGAGCTCGCTGAGCCTGAGCGCCGACTTCAACTGAAGTCGCTGCTGGAAAGGGCGGGTGGAGCGATCCACCCGCCGCTCATGCCAAAGGCTTCCCCTGCGGGAAGCCTTTTTTGCATGTGGAGAGGAAAGCCCTTTTCTTGCGTCCGCACCCCGCCACCCTGTTGCCCGGGCCACACGAACTGTTGCGTTTGACACAGCAAAACCGGCCCGAACTGGCCATCGATTTGCGCGAATCCAGCCTTCGTTCATGATTCGGGTGCGTGATCTTCGCTGAGTAAATTCAATATTTACAGGAGTTGATGTGAATGTGTGCGCACGCAAACATCCCATCTTGGTGCAATGTCTTCGGGTGAAACCCCAAGTGCGTGCATCTGGTCAGCCCTCTACATTCACGTCACTCGAAGCGTGGCTGTGCGAACAGCAGACGCCGGCGGGGCTGAGGAGACATACATAAGCAGAGCAACACGAACGAACTGATTCGTTGACTTCACAATTCACGGGCGCCGGCCACAAGCCAGGCGCCCGTTCTTTTGTGCCTTTCCTTTTTGTTGAACCCACCCAGGCTGAGCGTCGATGTTTGAACTTGTCGTGGCCGCCGGCGCCTCCTTGCTGGCCGGCTTCATTGATGCGGTGGTGGGGGGCGGAGGCCTGGTCCTGGTGCCGGCGCTGTTCGGCGTGTTCCCTCATGCAGCGCCGGCCACGCTGTTTGGCACCAACAAGGGCGGCGCGATCTGGGGCACGGGTTGGGCGACGCTGCAGTACGCCCGCCGCGTCGAAATGCCCTGGGCCGCGCTGCTGCCGGCCGCCGCCGCCGCGCTGTGCGGCAGCTTTGCCGGCGCCTGGGCCGTGACGCAGATCAGCCCCGACGGCCTGCGCAAGGCCTTGCCGCTGATCCTGCTGGCGGTGTTTGCCTACACGCTGGCGCGCAAGGACCTGGGGCGTGAGCACCAGCCGCGCTTCAGTGGCCGCAGCCAGGCGCTCATCGCCAGCGCCATCGGCGGCTTGATCGGCTTCTACGACGGCTTCTTTGGCCCCGGCACCGGCAGCTTCTTTGTCTTCCTGTTCGTGCGCCTGCTGGGCTTCGACTTCCTCCATGCCTCGGCCAGCGCCAAGCTCTTGAACACGGCGACCAATGCGGCTGCCCTGCTGCTGTTCGCGCTCAAGGGCCATGTCTGGTGGCATGTGGCGGCCGTGATGGCCGTGACCAACGTGGCGGGCAGCCTGATAGGCACCCGCATGGCGCTGGCGCGCGGGGCCGGCTTTGTGCGCGGCATGTTCATTTTTGTGGTGGGCGCGCTGATACTCAAGACTGCCTGGGACGCCTTCCTGCGGTGATACTCCGGGCGGCTACCATTGCAGCCTCCGAGCCTGCTCCGCACAATCCTCCACACCATGCCCGTCGATCCCCAACTGCGCTCCCTCGACATCGAGATCCCGACCCAGCCCGAAGTGCTGGTGAAGCTCTCTCTGCTGATGGCTGCCGAAGACGTGGATCTGCAGGCCCTGTCCTCGCTGGTCGAATCCGACATGGCGCTGGCCGCGGCGGTGCTCAAGGCGGTCAACTCGTCGCTCTACGGCCTCAAGGGCCGGGTGCAGACGGTGCATCAGGCGCTGACTTACCTGGGCATGCGCGAGGTCTCCGCGATCACCTTCGAGATGGGCCTGCGTGCGGCCTTCCCGCCGGCGGCCGAGCTGGAGCCGGTCTGGAACCGCGCGGCCCAGCGCGGCCTGCTGATGGGCCGCATGGGCCAGATGCTCGGCGTGGACCCCTGGGCCGCCCACTCGGCCGGCCTGTTCGAGGAATGCGGCAAGGCCGTGCTCTACCGCCATGCCCCGGCTCACTATCCATCCATGTTGCGCGCTGCCACCCGTGATGCGGAGCTGGTGCAACTGGAGCACACGGCCTTCGGCGTGAGCCACGATGCCCTGGGCGCCGCCTTGTGCGAGAGCTGGGGCCTGGCGCCCGCCGCCGTGGCCAGCGTGCGCCACCATGTGCAGGTGCAAGACACCATGCTGATGGGCGAGTCCATCCAGCGCCGTTCGATCTGCGCCATCTCGGCCCTCGCCTGGGTGCTGATGAACCAGCCTGGCGAACTGGAAGGCGTGGCCGCCAGCATGGCGGCGCAGGCACAGATGGACGAGACGCTGGTGCTGCGCGCCGCCCGCCGGGTCAGCGAGCAGGTGCTCGAAGCCCAGTCACACGGCCGTTGAGGCCTGGCGGCTGAGCAGCAGCCGCATCTCCGAATCAAAACGACGGGGCTGCCCGGTCACTGGGTCGTCGAAGGCAATGCTGCGCGCCAGCAGCTGCAGCGGACGCTTGTAGTCGGGCTCCAGTTCTTCGGCTTGCAAGACCGGGTAGATCCGGTCACCGACGATGGGCAGGCCCAGCGCCGCCATCTGGGCCCGCAGCTGATGCTTGATGCCGCTGCGTGGCCGCAGCTCGTAGTGCGCCAGGCCACCGCTCAGCCTCTCGATCAACGAGATCCTTGTCTGGGCATTGGGCTCGCCAGCCACCTCCTGCATCTGCATGAAGGCCTCCTCGCGTTCGACCAGCCGGCAGCGGTAGTCCAGCGGCAGGGTCAGGTCTTGCCTGCGGCCTAGTTCGGGCGCAGGCGCAATGGCCTCGTAGACCTTCTCGACCGCCCGTTCGCGGAACAGCCGCTGGTAGGCGTCGCGATGCTGTGGCTGCATGCAGAACAGCGTAAGGCCGGCCGTCTCGCGGTCCAGCCGGTGGATGGGGCTGAGGGTGCTCAGGCCGAGCTCGCGTTGCAGGCGAACCAGCAGGGTCTGCTGTACGTAGCGGCCCTTGGGCGTGACCGGCAGGAAATGCGGCTTGTCAGCGACCAGCAGCAGCTCGTCGCGGTACAGCACGCGGGCCTCGAAAGGGATGGGCGCTTCATGCGCCAGCAGCCGGTAGTAGAAGACGCGGCGACCGGCTGCATAGGCCGTCGTCGGCCCCAGGGCGGAGCCGGCCTCATCCAGCACCTCGCCGCGCGTCATCCGGCCTTCCCAGTCCTCCCGGGTGACCAGCGCCAGGCGCTCCGCCAGGAAGTCCAGCAACAGCCTCCAAGGTCCAGCCGGGCAGGCCACGGCGCTGGCATTGACCCCATTCAACAGGGGCAGAGCCGGCTTGGCCGGACGGCTCACTCGACCAACGAGCCGCCCCGCGCCCGCTCGTCCATGTAGCGCAGGATGGCGCGGCGCTCGGTCTCGTCGATTGCGTCGCCGCGCCAGGCGCGTATCCAGCCGTCGCGCTGGGGGTCCTGGGCCAGCTTGCGCACGGCAGCGTCGATGGCCTCGATGCGTTGCTTGCCCTCCGCACTGCGGCTGCAGGCCATGGTGGCCACAGCCGTGCTGCGGCCCTCGGCCAGCGGCAGCTTGACCAGGTCGCTGCCGCCCATGGCGTCGACCACCGTGGGGTAGTCCAGCGTCCAGTCCATGCGCTTGGCCTTCAGCATGGCCAGTAGGTGCATGCTGCGGCCGGCCACCACGGTGGCGGGGGCCTGCGTGCTGGCTGCCTGGAGCAGGCCATCGATGCGTGGCCCGAAGGCGCGGTCGCGCGGCAGCAAGCCCACCAGGTCCTTGCGCTGCAGCAAGTCGCTCAGTTGCAGCACCTGGCCCTGCGACTGGAAGCGGGCCAGGTTGTCCTTGTGGACGATCACGTGAATCTGGCGCGAGAACAGCGGGGGATAGAGCTGGGTGAAATACAGCCACTCCAGCCGCTCGGGCTTGCGCAGGTGCAGGGCCGAGCACAGGGTCGCGCCCTGGCGCACCAGGGTCTCGAAGCGCGGCAGGCTGGCCTCCACGAACTCATGGCGGTACTGCGGCAGGCGCTGGATCAAGAGGCGCAGAAAGCCCGATATCTCGCCGTCGCCCAGGTCCTCGGCCACGCGCGGCGCATGGCCATGGGCGTAGCTGAAGGCCGGTGCCATGTCCTGCACCAGCCAGCGCAGTGTGGGCAGCGGCGCGGCAGGCTCGGCCGGCGACTGGGCCAGGGCCGCAGTCGCCGCAAGCATCAAGGCCGGGAGCATCCCGGCGCCGCGCCATCGACCCATGCTCAGTCGCCCTCGACCCACTCGATGCGTGTGCCCAGGCGGGAGATGTTCTCGACGAAATGCGGGTGCGCGCGGCGGATCGGCGTGGCGTTCCGGATGACGGACTTGCCCGGGATGCTGGCCGCCACCATCAAGAGGGCAATCGCCACGCGGATGATGTAGGGGCTCTCCACCTCGGCCGGCGCCAGCGGCTTGCCGCCGAAGGTGACCATGCGGTGCGGGTCCGACAGGAAGGCGTGGGCGCCGAACTTGGACAGCTCCGAGGTCCAGCCCATGGCGCCGTCATAGACCTTGTTCCAGAACATCACGCTGCCTTCGGCCTTGACGCCCAGGGCCACGAAGATCGGCAGCAGGTCGACCGGGAGATAGGGCCAGGGTGCGGCCTCGACCTTTTGCAGGATGTTGCGGGTGAAGGGTTCCTTCACCTTCAGCTTGCCGCCTTCGGTGACGGAGCGCGACCAGCCGTCCTCGTGAATGATCTGCACGCCGAACTTGGCGAAGGTGCGGTCGATCAGCGGGAACTGCTCGGGCTGCGAATTCTTGACCCGCACATCGCCGCCGGTGATGGCGCCGAGGGCCAGGAAGGTGACGATCTCGTGGAAGTCTTCGGCGAAGGTGAACTCACCACCCTTCAGGGCCTCGATGCCGGTGATCTTCAGGCGCGAGGTGCCGAGGCCCTCGATCTGGGCGCCCAGCATCACCATGAACTGACAGAACTCCTGCACGTGCGGCTCGCTGGCCGCGTTCATCAGCGTGGACGTGCCTTCGGCCAGCGCCGCGCAGAGCACGAAGTTCTCGGTCGTGGTGACCGAGGCGTAGTCGGTCCAGTGGTCGTTGGCCTGCAGCTTGCCCGGCACGGTGCAGAGCAGGCCGTCCGGCAGGCGGTCCACCTGGGCGCCGAAGCGCTGGAACACCTCCACATGCGGGTCGATCTCACGGGCGCCGAGGGTGCAGCCCTTGACATCGTCCTCCACGCGGGCCGCGCCGAAGCGGGCCATCAGGCCGGGGACCAGCATGATGGACGAGCGCATCTCTTCGGGCAGGCGATCAATGGCCGGGTCGAAGCGGGTGTTCTTGTGATGGACGTCGAGGATGCCGGTCTTGAAGTCGATCGCGACGTCGCTACCGAGCTTGCGGAAGACCTCGACGATCTTCTTCACGTCGGTGATCTCGGGCACGCCGTGCAGCCGGATCGGCTGGCTGCTGAGCAGCGTGCCGCACAGGATGGGCAGAACCGCGTTCTTGTTGGCCGACGGGATGATGCGGCCGGCCAGAGGGGTGCCGCCGTGGACGATCAGGTTGGACATGGGCAGGAGCAGGGGCGCGATGGGCTAGGAACAGCGACGGGGCTGATTATCGCGGCAGGCGGCCAGCCCCCGCCCGCGCTTGCCGGCTGTTTCAATCGCGCCCAGGGCTCGGGGCTAGGGCTTGGAGCGAACCAGGCGCACGGCCAGGGGCCTGCTCTTGGGAATGTCGCCGCGCGCTTCGCCGCCGGGCGCCTCGACGGCCCAGCCGAGCAGGAAGGGCGTGTCATTGGCATTGGAACCCCGGTTGTTCATCGCGTTGCCATAGTTGTAGGGATTGGGCTTGTCCTGGCGGACATTGGCCGTGGCCGTCCACAGCCAGCCGGCCGGCGCGGGCGGGAGCTGAGTGCCGGGTGCCGCCGGTTTGCCGGCCTTCTCCAGCAGGTGGCGCAGCTCGGGCACGCGGGGCACGCGCCAGGGCAGGCCGTCTTCCTTGGCGCGGGCGGCGGCCCGGGCCAGGGCCTGGGCATGGGTCAGCAGCAGCGGCTGGCCGGCGCAGGCCTGGCCGGTCCATTGCATGCCCTCCACACAGCGTGCCCAGCTGAGCTGGCTTTGCGGGTCGGTCCAGTCGGCGCTGGCTGCCGATGCGGGTGCTGCGGCGGCAGGCGGCGCGGCCCAGGCGGGCAGGCTGCCCAGCAGCAGGAGCAGGGTGGGCAGGCGCAGAGCGTGAAAAGGCAGGCAAGGCATGAGGTTTTGCTCAGGTGAATCCCTAGGGTGGACGGGGCTCATCATCTACGATGGCCGCATGGCTGTCCGCAGTTTGCAGTTCGCTCCCGTCCTGAGCCGGCTTTGCATCGCCTGGGCCAGCGCCTTGCTGTTGGCGCTGTGCTGCCAGGTGGCCGCTGCCGGCGGCAGCTTGCGCGTGCTGGCCTGGCCGGGCTATGTGGAGCCCGAGGTGCTGCGCGATTTCGAGAAGAAAACCGGCGCCAAGGTCGAGCTGACCATCATCGACAGCGACGAGGCCCTCTGGCAGAAGCTCAACACCAAGCCCGGCCCCGCCTATGACCTGTTCGCGGTCAACACGGCCGAACTGCAGCGCTACATCGCCGCCGGCCTGGTGCGCCCCATTGACCGCCGCCAGATTCCGAACACCCGCCAGCAATTGCCGCGCTTCCGTGAGCTCTCCGCGATCCCCGGCCTGCTGCGTGGCCAGGGCGAACGGGCGCAGGCCTACGGCATCCCCTTTGCCTATGCGGAGATGGGCCTGATCTACGACCGCCACCAGCTCAAGCAGCCCCCCAGCTCGATCAAGGCGCTGTGGGACCCGCAATGGCGCGGCAAGGTGATCGCCTACAACGGCGGCAGCCACAACTTCTCGCTGGCCGCACTGGAGATGGGCTCGGCCACGCCCTTCCAGCTCCCTGCGTCCCAGTTGCCCAAGGCGGTGGACAAGCTGATCGAGCTGCGCCGCAATGTGCTCGGCTTCTATGGCCAGCCGGAGGAATCGGTGCGCCTGTTCCAGCGCCATGGCGCGGCCCTGATGTACGCGAACTACGGCATGCAGCAGTTCCAGCTGCTGAAGGCGGCCGGCGCCGACGTGGGCTATGTGATCCCGCGCGAGGGCGCGCTGGCCTGGCTGGATTGCTGGGCCATCACCAGCAGCGTGGCCGACCAGCCGCTCGCCCATGCCTGGATCGACCACCTGCTCGGCCAGCAAGCCAGCGCGCTGCTGGTCAGCCGCCAGGGCCTGGCCAGCACCACGGCCGAGTCGGCCGCGAGCGCCAGCGCCGCCCGCCTGCTGTGGCTGGAGCCGGTGGAAGACGCGGCCCGGCGCGAAGCCTTGTGGGCCCGCATCCGTTCGGGCGACCGCGCGGCCCGGGTGATGTCGCCATGAAGCTCGGCATCGCCTGGCGACTGGGGCTGGCCTTGGCCGCCGTGGGCGTGCTGGCCGCCGGCCTGACGGGCTATTACGGCTACTCGGCCAGCCGCCAGCTGTTGGTGGCCGCCGCCGAGGAACGCCTGCTCACCGCCACGCGGGTGCTGGTGCGCCAGCTGGCCGTGGGCATGGACAACACGGCGCGCGACGTGCTGCTGTTCGCGGAGCATCCGATGGCGGCCCGCCTGCTGGCACGCAGCGACCCGCAGCTGCAGTCGCGCAGCGAGATCAACACCACGCTGCTGTTCCAGCGCATGCTGGACACGCATCCCGAGTACTACCAGATCCGCCTGATCGACGCGGCCGACCATGGCCTGGAGCGGCTGCGCGTGGACCGCGACAGTGCCGGTGTGCTGCGCGTGGCCGAAGAAGACCTCCAAGAGAAGGGCCACTACCCCTACGTGTTTGAGACCCTGGCCCTGCCGGCTGGCGCCGTCTATGTGTCCAAGGCCGTGATCAACCACGAGGTCGGTGCCCACGCGGGCCTGGACAAGCCTTCGCTGCAGGTGGCGGCGCCGGTGCGCGGGATCGATGGCCAGGTGCGCGGCCTGGTCGTAATCAACGTCGACCTGGATCGCCTGTTCGATCAGCTGGCCGCCGACCTGCCGGACGGCCTGCAGCTCTACCTGAGCAATGGCGCGGGCGAGTTCCTGATCCATCCGGACCGCAGCAAGGCCTTCGCCTTTGACCGGGGCCAGAGCGCCTTGCTGCAGCAAGGCTTCCCGGCGGCCATTGCCCTGGTCGAGCAGCCGGCGGGCCAGCCCGGCCAGATCGTCACCTCGGTGGAGGCGGGCGAGGGCGCGCCGGCCCAGGTGGCGGCCTTTGTGCGCCAGCCGCTGCCCGGCCTGCACAGCGAGGAGGAGTTCATCCTCGGCCTGTCTGAGCCGCTGGAACTGGTGCTGAAGGAGAGCGAGCACCTGGGCGCCATGAGCCTGCGCATCGTGCTGGCCTTCAGTGCCCTGGCCCTCTTGCTGGCCGCCTTGCTGGCGCGCGCGCTGTCGCGGCCGATTGCGCAGATCGTGGCGGCTGTGCAGCGCTTTGCCAGCGGCCGCGAGTCAGCGGGCGTGCTGCCGCTGGAGCGCGATGACGAGATCGGCCTGCTGGCCCGCAGCATCGACCACATGCAGCAGCAGATCGGCGCGCAGTTCGATTCGCTGGAACTGAAGCAGCGCGAGCTGGACCACCTCGCGAGCCACGACAGCCTCACCGGCCTGGCCAACCGCCGTGTGCTGCTCGAGCGCCTGGACCATGCGCTGGCCCATGCCAAGCGCAATGGCGGGCGCCTGGCCATGCTCTTCATCGACCTGGACAACTTCAAGGAAATCAACGACACGCTGGGCCACGCGGCCGGCGATGCCGTGCTGCGCACGCTGTCGCAGCGCTTGCGCCAGCTGGTGCGCGAGGTCGACACGGTGGCCCGCATGGGCGGCGACGAATTCGTCATCCTGCTCGACCATGCGGATGATCCCGAGGCCATCACGGCCGTCACGCAGAAGCTGCTCGATGCGCTGGTCCAGCCCGTGCCCTTTGGCGATGCAGAGCTGGTGGCCGGCGCCAGCATCGGTGTCAGCCGCTATCCCGAGAACGGCAGCAATGCCACCGAGCTGATCGCGGCGGCCGACCAGGCCATGTACCGCGCCAAGAGCAGCGGGCGGCAGCGGGCGATGTTTTCGGAAGCCGATTGAGGCCCGACTGATCAGCCCGCCGGGTCGAGCCGTTTGGCCCGCGCCAGGCGCCAGGCCTCGGCCGGATCATCGCCATAGGCCTGCTCGGCCGTGGTGGCGGTTTCTTCGCGGCGGGTGTCGATGGCGATGCGCTTGTCGAAGACGAAGCACTCGCCCAGCCAGTCGGCTTCGGCATCCTGCATCTGCTCGAAGTAGTTGAGGATGCCGCCGTCGAGCTGCGCCACCTGCAGGCCCAGCTCCTCCTGCATCCAGCCGCCCATCTTCTCGCAGCGGATGCCGCCGGTGCAGTACATGGCGACGGTCTTGCCCTCGCGCTTCCATTGGTCGGCATGGGCCTGCACATAGGCCGGGAAGTCGCGGAAATGGCGCACACCGGGATCGACCGCGCCGCGGAAATGCCCCAGCTTCCATTCGAAGCTGTTGCGGTTGTCGATCAGCACCACGTCCTCGCGCTGGATCAGCTCGCGCCAGGCCTGTGGCGAGACATGGGTGTCGCGTGGGTCCACAAGGCCCGAGACGCCTTCGAGCCCAAAGGCCACCAGCTCAGGCTTCACATGCACCTTGCACAGCGTGAAGGGCCGGGTCTGGCAGAAGCTGCGCTTGAACTGGATGCCGGTGAAGGCAGACTCGAACACAGGGTCGCTCAGCAGCGCCTGCTCGAATGCATCCAGCGCCTCGACAGGGCCGCCGAGCGCGCCGCTGATGCCTTCAGGCGCCACGAGCACATTGCCGCCCAGGCGCACACAGAGTTCGCGCAGCCGCGTCGCCACCCGCTCGGGCTCCGCAAGCGCGACGAACTTGTAGAAGCTGCTGTGCTCGTGGATCGCCGTGTCAGACAAGATGTCAGACATACAGGGCCGGGTCTGCCACGGCAGCGCGCTGGGGCCACAGCGCCAGGCCACCGGCCAGCGAGTAGGCGCGCTCATGGCCCAGGCGCTGCAAGAGCTGCGCTGCCACCTGGCTGCGGTTGCCGCTGCGGCAGAAGAAGACGATGGGCTGCTCGGCCGGCATGGCCAGCCAGGCGGGCAGGGCGTTCAGGAGGCGTGAGATCGGCATGGCCTCGATGCGGACCGCCGTCTCCAGCGTCGGCGTTTGGCCGAGGCGCTGCTCGAAGGGCTCGCGCACGTCGATCAACAGGGCCTCGGGATGCTCGCGCAGCAGGGCTTGCAGCGCGGCAGGGTCGAGGCTGGGCGCCGGGCCGGCCGTGCGCGCCAGGGCCGAGGAGGGCGTGCTGGCGATGCGGTTGTCGGTGTCGATGGCTGGTGCCAGCAGGGTGGCCGGCAGCACGGCGTTGCCGAGTTCCGCCGCCGTGGCGCGGCCCGCGAAGGCCACGCGCTGGTCCAGCAGATAGGCGCAGCGGCCTTCGCTCAGCGCCAGGCGGCGCAGCGTCTGCGTGCCCAAGGCCCAGGCCTCGCCAGTCTCTTCAGCCAGCAGCTCGGGAACGGCCGCGCGCAGGGCCTCGGCGCCTTCGGCCTGCGGGCCGGTCTGCAGCACGGCCACCACCGGATAGCCCTGACAGCGCAGTTGCTGAGCCAGGCGCTCGGCCAGGGCAGCCGGCGGGTCGATGACGATGCAGCGGCGGCTCGTCGCGTCGGCCAGCAGCCAGCCGCATTCGCCGTCCAGCAGGAAGCGGGTGATGCCGTCGCCGACCAGGGCCTGGTTGCCGGCCGGGGCCAGGCAGTTCTCGCGCAAGGTCTCACCGCAGACGCGGATGCGCTCGCAGGCTTCGACGATGAAGGCCTCCTCGGCCGCCGGGCCGAAGGACATGCGCACGGCCGAGGCGGTCTGCTCATCCGGCAGCCCCATGGCCTGCAGCACGAAACTGGGCTGGGCCTTGGCCGCGCTGCAGGCCGAACCGCCGCTGACGCGCAGCTCGGCGGCATCGAACAGGTCCAGCAAGAGGCGCGAGGCAAGACCTGGCACCGAGAAGTTCAGGGTGGTGGGCAGGCTGTGTGCCAGTGGCGCGTTGAAGACCAGGCCGGGGAAGGCCTGCTGCAGCGCCGCCGCCAGCTGGTCGCGGAAGCGGACCAACGTGGCGTGGTCGCGGAAGCTCTTGCCGTCTTCCAGCGCTTCCAGCACGGCGCCGAGAGCGGCGATGCCCGACATGTTTTCGGTGCCCGAGCGCAGCGCGCCTTCCTGGCCGCCACCGGCCATCAGCGGCGTGAAGGGCGCGCCTTCACGCACATAGAGCAGGCCGATGCCCTTGGGCGCATAGAGCTTGTGGCCGGAGAAGGGCGCGTAGTCGATGCGGCGCTCCGCCAGGCGCAGCGGCAGCTTGCCGAGGGCTTGCACGCCGTCCACCAGCCAGAAGCAGGCGCTGCCGGCCAGGGCGGCTTCGATCCCGTCCAGATCGCTGATCACGCCGGTCTCGTTGTTGGCGGCCATGGTGCAGACCAGGCCGGCGCGCGGTGCGTGGGCCTTCAGCCAGGCCAGGTCATGGCGGCCGTCGGTGCCGACCGGGATGGCCTGCACCTGCAAGCCGAGGCCCAGCAAATCGTTCCAGTGCTTCAGGGCCTCGGGCACGGCCTTGTGCTCGGTGGCGCCGTAGAGCAGCAGCTCGGCCGTCGTGTCGCCGGCAGCGCGGCGGGCGCGCAAGGCGTGCAGGGCCGACAGCACCGCCGTCTGAATGCCCTCGGTCGCGCCACTCAGGAAGAGCAAGCGGCCGTTGCCGGCGCCCAGCAGACGCGAGGCCTGACCGCGCACGCGGTCGATCAGGGCGCGGGCCTTCAGGCCGGTGCTGTGGATGCTGCTCGGGTTGCCGAAATCCTCGGCCATGGCCGACAGCGCGGCGCTGCGGGCGGCGTCCAGCACCGGGGTGGTGGCATTGGCGTCGAGATAGATTTCCATGGCGGGCTTGGGAAGCAGGGCTGAAAAGGGTGGCAATGTTAGGTCACTCGGCGCGCGGCCATGCTGGCCACGCAGCCGGCGAGGATCTCGCGCAGCACGGCGGGATCGGCATCCGCGAGCTTCTTCAGGTAGAGACAAATCTTGCCGGTCTTGTGCTTGCCGAGCCGCGCGAGCAGGGCGTCCTGCCCGGGAAAGCCGGTCAGCACATAGAGGGTCAGGTCGCTCTTGCGGGGCGAGAACGCGATGATGGGCCAGTCGATGGGCTTGCCGCGCGGCCCCGGGTACTGGTAGGTGCCGAAGCCGATGATGGCCGTGCCCCACATCACGGCCGGTGCGCCGCTGATCTCGGTGATCCAGTCCACGAGAGTCTGGCATTCCTCGCGGCGCCGGGGCTCGGCCTGGGCGGCGATGAAGTCGGACACGGGCTGATCGGTCGGGCGGGTCTTGGGTTCGGCCATGGCTCTGCTTCCTCTAGAGGCTGATGGCAGTGTGGCGCGCTGCCGGGGCCTGTCAACCTACAATCGCGGCCGCTTTCGTTTGCAAAGAAACCGCCGTGTCCGACCGCCTTGCCGTCCTGCCCCAATACCTGATGCCCAAGCTGGCCCTGACCCGACTGGCCGGCCGACTGGCCGGGGCCGAGCTCGGTGGCTTCACGACCTGGAACATCCGCCGCTTCATCCAGCGCTATGGCGTGGCCATGGACGAGGCGGCCAATCCGGACCCGGCGGCCTACGCCACTTTCAACGACTTCTTCACCCGCGAGCTCAAGGCCGGCGCCCGCCCGCTGGCCGAGGCCGAGCTGATCTGCCCGGTGGACGGCGCGATCAGCCAGTTCGGCAAGATCGAGGGCGAACAGATCTTCCAGGCCAAGGGCCACAGCTACACGGCCACGGCCCTGGTCGGCGGCGATGCCACGCTGGCCTCGGCCTTCCACGACGGCCTGTTCGCCACGCTGTACCTCAGCCCGCGCGACTACCACCGCATCCACATGCCCTGCGAGGGCCGTTTGCTGCGCATGATCCATGTGCCGGGCGACCTCTTCTCGGTCAACCCGACCACGGCGCGTGGCGTGCCGGGCCTGTTCGCCCGCAACGAGCGCGTGGTCTGCGTGTTCGAGAACGACGAGATCGGCCCCTGGGTGCTGGTGCTGGTGGGCGCCACCATCGTCGGCTCCATGGCCACGGTCTGGCATGGCCTCGTGAACCCGCCGCGCCCGGGCCGGGTGCGCGAATGGGGTTATGAGGACCGCGAGATCCGCCTGGCGCAGGGCGCCGAGATGGGCCGCTTCCTGCTCGGCTCCACCGTGGTGATGCTGTTCCCCAAGAGCGGCCTGCAGTTCAACCCGGCCTGGCAGCCGGGCGGCGCGATCCGCCTCGGCGAGCGCATGGCGACGGCCTGAGCCGCCGCCATCCCCACCCAGATCAAGCGCTGAGGCTGTCCAGCCGGCGCAAGGCGTTCAGCGTCTTCAGGCAGGCCTGTGCGGCCTCCTGGCCCTTCTTGACGAAGTGCTTCCTGAAGTAGCGCTGATGCTCTTCATGCTCATGGAAGTTGAGCGGCGTGAGCACGACGGAGAACACCGGCACCTCGGTGTCCAGCTGCACGCGCATCAAGGCGTCGATCACCGCAGCGGCCACGAAGTCGTGGCGGTAGATGCCGCCGTTGACCACGAGCCCGCAGGCGACGATGGCCTGGTAGCGGCTGCTGCGCGCGAGGCGCTGCGCATGCAAGGGAATCTCGAAGGCGCCCGGCACCTCGAACTCATCGACTTGGTCGGGCGGATGGCCCAGCCGCTCGAGCTCGGCGCGCAGCGATTGACGCGCCTGGCCGACGATCTCGGCATGCCAGCTGGCGCTGACGACGGCGATGCGGGGAGTGGATGCAGAAGTGGAAAGCTGATTCATGTGAACCTCGACAGGTTGAAAACAAGAATCAGGGCAAGCACGCAAGCGCACAGCGACGCCGGGCCGCGCCTCGGACAAGGCGCGGCCCGGCGTCAGCCGTGCACTCACGTTCTCTTTCATCCGGACTGTGACCGTCGGCCCTGGCCTCTCACCAGGTCTGCTGACCCCGCTGCATCGCTGTGGCATTGCAACGGGCGCTCGCGGGCTCGTGCAGGCCGAAGCCTGCACATACCGCCGGTGGGGAATTTCGCCCCGCCCTGAGAACGTTGCCCGGACTTGCGGCCGGGCGGGGCGGATTCTAGGGCGCGGCCTTCAGCGCCTGTTCCAGCAGCAGGGTGGCACTGGTGACCGGCAGCGGCCGGCCGAGCAGGAAACCCTGCAGCTGGGTGCAGCCCAGGGCCTCGGCTGCCGCCGCCTGGGCATAGGTTTCGACGCCCTCGGCCACGATCTCCAGCTCCAGCGAGCGACCGAGCACGCAAGCGGCCTGCACGATGGCCCCGGCATCGCTGGCGGGCAGCGGCGTGATCAGGCTGCGGTCCAGCTTCATCGCGGCAATGGGCAGCTGGCGCAGCATGGTCAACGAGCTCTGGCCGGTGCCGAAATCGTCCAGCGCGATGGGCACGCCCGCATCGTGCAG
The DNA here is from genome assembly GCF_030014915.1 of Pelomonas sp. V22. Lineage (GTDB taxonomy): Bacteria > Pseudomonadota > Gammaproteobacteria > Burkholderiales > Burkholderiaceae_C > JAUASW01. The sequence continues at coordinate 1,569,792 of NZ_JAGIXS010000001.1, read as the reverse complement.
CAGGGCCAGCTGGGGCAGCACGCGGTCCACATGGCCGATCGCGGCCGTCTCGGTGATCTCGACCTCGAAGCGGCCCGGCGGCAGCTGGAACTCGCGCAACTGCTCCAGCAGCCGCTCGGCAAACAGCGGGTCCTCGAACTGCAGCGGCGAGACGTTCACCGCCACCGGCAGGGCGCCACCGAGCTGCTGCTCCCAGTCGCGCAGCTGGCTGCAGGCCATGCGGATGATCAGCTCACCGAGCGCCTTGATCTGACCGGTGCGCTCGGCGGCCGGAATGAACTGGGCCGGGCTGACGCGGCCGCGCTCGGGTCGCTCCCAGCGCACCAGGGCTTCGAAGCCGCAGAGCTGCCGATTTCCAGCGCTGAATTTGGGCTGGTACTCGAGCAGGAATTCACCGGCCGACAGCGCCCGCCCCAGCGCCTGCTCCACCTCCAGCCGCGCCTGGGCGGCCTGCTTCATCGTTGCATCGAAGAACAGCCACGAGGCGCCCGCCGTCGCCTTGGCGCGGTGCATGGCCGAGTCGGCGGCACGCAAGAGTGTGGCAGCATCGCGCCCGTCCTGCGGGAACAGGGCGACGCCGATCGACAAATGCATGAAGAGCTCGGCCCCGGCCACCGAGAAGGGCGTGGACAGCAGGGCGAGCAACTGCTCGGCCAGGGCCTGGGCGGCGATGGTGTCGCCGGCCTCGGTGCCGATGATGACGAACTGGTCTTCGCCCAGCCGTGCCAGCTCGGCCGTGGGCGGCAGCTGGCGCAGGAAGCGCCGGGCGATGGCCCGCAAGAGCGCGTCGCCGGCCTCGTGGCCCAGGGTCTCGTTGACCAGCTGGAAGCGGTCCAGGTCGGCCGACAGCAGGGTGAACGGTGTGGCGCCGGGCCGGCACAGCGCCTGCAGGCGCGCCACCGCATGGTTGCGGTTGGGCAGCTCGGTCAGATCGTCGTGCAAGGCCTGGCGGCGCAGGGCCTCAGCGGCTTCGTAGCGCGAGCTGTCGTTGATCATCACAATCAGTTCGGCCGGAATGCCATCCCACTCCACCTGGCTGGACAGGCATTGCAGATGCACCGTGTGGCCTTCGCGGTTGAGCCGGTGGCTCTCCCATTCAATGTGGGCATTGCGGTCGGCGAGCACGCGGCCGTGGCGCATGCGGGCCGCATCCTGCTGCTCGGGGGGCACGGCCAGTTCCATCAGGTCGAGGTCCTCGCTGGGCATCTCGGTGACGCCGAAGATCGCCAGCGCGGCCGGGTTGGCGTAGAGCAGGCGGTGGTGGCGCATCACCACCAGGCCCTGCAGCGAGAACTCGGCCAGCCGCGTGAAGCGCTCGCCCTGCTGGCGCGCCTGGGCATGGGCGCGGCGCACCGACAGCAGGATCAGGCCGAGGCTCAGCGTGGTCTGCACGAAGATGCCAATGGAGTAGGTGATGACGGAGCGGGCCTGCTCGTCCAGCAGCGGGCCGCTGACATGCACGGCCGCCAGCGCCACGAAACCCATGGCCACCCAGCGCTCGAAGCGGTGGCCGTGCTGCCAGATCAGCCAGCCGCTGAACAGGCACATCAGGCTCAGCACGGCTGCGCCGGCGATGATGGCCGAGCGCATATTGCGCATGCCCAGGCTGCCGATCAGCAGCACGCTGAGGATGAACAGGCCCAGTGCGAGCGGCAGGTAGACGCGACGCTCGCGATAGCGCAGCGCGCCGGCAGTCTGGAAACCCTGCGAGGCCATCAGCGCGCTGGCGGCCAGCAGGGCCTGCAGGTTGCGCAGGGGCCCGGGTTCCAGCCAGTCCTGCATGATGGGGCCCAGCGTCAGCCCGAGGCCGAGCAGCATCCAGCTCCAGCCCCAGTCCCGCACATAGTCCTTGTGCTTCTCCTGTGCCCACAGCAGCAGCAGGGCTCCGCCGAGCATGATGTTCAGGCAGGCGCTGACAAGCATCAGGGCGGTCATGGTCGCGCGGGGAGCTCCGGGGTGACGATGGTGGACGCATGCTAGCCCCTCTTGCCCCTGCCCCGCGTCCCGTGTTGCGGGGAGAGAGACAATGCGGGCCTGGCACTTTCCACGCAGCAGCTTTTCTGCAGACTCACCATGACCCAGCGCGTCCTGACCGGCATCACCACCACCGGCACCCTGCACCTCGGCAACTACGTCGGCGCGATCCGGCCGGCCATCGAGGCCAGCCGCGAGGCCGGTGTCGAGAGCTTCTTCTTCATGGCCGACTACCACGCCCTGATCAAGTGCGAGGACCCGGCCCGCATCGCCCGCTCGCGCCTGGAGATCGCCGCCGTCTGGCTGGCCGCCGGCCTGGACCCCGAGCGCGTCACCTTCTACCGCCAGAGCGACATCCCCGAGATTCCCGAGCTGACCTGGCTCTTGACCTGCGTCACGTCCAAGGGCCAGATGAACCGCGCCCATGCCTACAAGGCCTCGGTCGACGCCAATGTCGCCGCCGGCGAGGACGAGGACGCCGGCATCACGATGGGCCTGTACAGCTACCCCATCCTGATGGCGGCCGACATCCTGATGTTCAACGCCCACCGCGTGCCGGTGGGCAAGGACCAGGTCCAGCACATCGAGATGGCGCGCGACGTGGCGCAGCGCTTCAACCATCTCTTCGGCCATGGTGAGGAGCTGTTCGTGCTGCCCGAGGCCCAGGTCGATGCCGAGATGGAGCTGCTGCCCGGCCTCGACGGCCGCAAGATGAGCAAGAGCTACGACAACGTCGTGCCGCTGTTCAACGGCGGCGCCCAGGGGCTGCGCGATGCGATTGCCCGCGTCGTCACCGACTCCAAGCTGCCTGGTGAGCCCAAGGACCCCGAGGGGCAGGCCCTGGTCCAGCTCTACGACGCCTTTGCCACCCGCGAGCAGCGCGCCGCCTTCCGCACGGCCCTGCGCGAGGGCCTGGGTTGGGGCGACGCCAAGAAGCAGCTGTTCGAGCTGATCGACGGCCAGATCGGCGCCATGCGCACCAAGTACGAGGAACTGCTGGCCCATCCGGAGCGCATCGAGACCATCCTGCAGCAGGGCGCCGCCAAGGCCCGTGCGCTGGCCGCCCCGCTGCTGGCCAAGGCGCGCACGGCCGTGGGCCTGACGGCCTTCACCGCCATCGCCGAACCGGCCAAGGCCGAGAAGGTCGCCAAGGCCGCCTTGCCGCTGTTCAAGCAGTACCGCGAGAGCGACGGCCAGTTCTACTTCAAGCTGGTCGCCGCCGATGGCAGCACGCTGTTGCAAAGCCAGGCCTTTGCCGGTGGCCGCGAGGCGGGGCAATGGGTGTCGCGCTTGAAGACCGAAGGCGCGGCCGCGCTGGCGGAAGCGCCGGTGCAGGTGCTGGGCGATGCCGCTTCTGCGCTGGCTCAGCTGCAGGCCGCTCTGGAGTCCTGACTCTAAGCCCAGCATTTACCCGGTAGGCATGCCGGGCCGCCCTGGGTAGCCTCCACCCGGAAACAGAGCTTTACAAACACAGGAGACAGCCCCCATGCCCACCATCGCCGCCGACACCCTGGCGCTGCAACGCCTCTACCACTGGGAGCAGGAAGCTGCCAACCAGGTGGTCCTGACCCAGCCCATGGGCGACGGCACGGTCCGCGACTTCACCTGGGCCCAGGTGGCCGACGGCACGCGCCGCATGGCCGCCTACCTGCAGAGCCAAGGCTGGGAGCCGGGCTCCAAGGTGGCCATCCTCTCGAAGAACTGCGCCTGGTGGCTGATGAGCGACCTGGCGATCTGGATGGCGGGCTACGTCTCCGTGCCGCTGTACCCGACGCTGGCGCCCGAGACCATCCGCCAGATCCTGGAGCACAGCGAATCCAAGGCCTTGTTCGTCGGCAAGCTCGATGGTTGGGAGGGCATGAAGCCGGGCGTGCCTTCGGGTCTGCCTTGCATCTCCTATGCACTGTCGCCCGACGATGCCAAAGCGAACTACGAGAGCTGGGATGCGATCTGCGCCCGCACCCAGCCCTTGAAGGGCGAGCCGGTGCGCAAGGCCGACGAGCTCTGCACCCTGATCTACACCTCGGGCACGACTGGCGCCCCCAAGGGCGTGATGCATTCCTTCGGCGCCTTTGCCTGGGCCATCCAGACCGGCATGGTGCGCTTCGACCTGACCCAGAAGGACCGAATGCTCAGCTACCTGCCGCTGGCCCATGTGGTCGAGCGCATGCTGGTCGAGCATGGCTGGTTGAAGACCGGCATGCACATCTTCTTCGCCGAGTCGCTCGATACCTTCGCGGCCGACCTGCAGCGGGCCCGGCCCACGGTGTTCTTCTCGGTGCCGCGGCTTTGGGTCAAGTTCCAGCAGGGCATCCACCACAAGATGCCGCCAGCCAAGCTGCAGAAGCTGCTGCGCATTCCCATCCTCGGCGGCATCGTGCGCCGCAAGGTGCAGAAGGCCCTGGGCCTGGACCAGTGCCGCTTTGCCGCCGGCGGCGCCGCGCCCATGCCGCTGGCCTTGCTCGAGTGGTACGCCGGCCTCGGTATCCCCATCAACGAGGGCTACGGCATGACCGAGAACCTCGCGGTCTCGCACATCACGCTGCCCGGCAAGAACCAGCGCGGCACGGTGGGCACGCCGTATGAGGGCGTGCAGACCCGCATCGACCCGGTCAGCGGCGAGCTGCAAATGCGCAGTCCGGCCGTGATGCTCGGCTACTACAAGGAAGCCGGCATCACCAAGGAAGCCTTCACCGAGGACGGCTGGCTGCGCACCGGCGACAAGGCGGCGGTGGACGGCCAGGGCTGCTTGCGCATCACCGGCCGGGTCAAGGATCTGTTCAAGACCAGCAAGGGCAAGTACGTGGCCCCGGCGCCCATCGAAGACCGCCTGGGCATGCACCCCGACATCGAGGCCTGCACCGTCACCGGCGCCAACCTCGGCCAGCCGCTGGGCATCGTGATGCTGTCGCCCGATGCGGTGGAACTGGCGAAGTCGTCCGAAGGCCGGGCCAAGATCGAGGCTGACCTGACGGCTCATCTGGCGACCATCAACGACAAGCTCGACCCGCATGAGCAGCTCGACTGCCTGGTGCTGGTTAGCACGCCCTGGACCGTGGACAACGGCTTCATCACGCCCACCTTCAAGGTCAAGCGCAACCGCATCGAGGATGTGTACGCGAACAGCTACGAGCGCTGGGTGGGCCTGCGCAAGAAGATCGTCTGGGGCGAATAACGCAAGTGCCGGAACGCCTCCGGGGGATGGCCCCGAGGCGGATTCGGCTGGCGCTCGCTATGCTGGCCTCCATTCACCGGAGAGGTCAGCACATGTTCAAGATCCGCCGGGCCGCACTTGCTGTGGCCCTTTGTTTTGCCGGCGCCACTGGCGCAGTCAGCGCCCAGTCCTTCAGCGATGCCGACCTGGCCGTGGCCGCCAAGCTGCGCGAAGCCGGCCAGGCCAGCAACCTGGCCTATGAGCTGGTCGATTCCCTGGTCACCGAGGTCGGCGCCCGCCCGGCCGGTTCCGAGAACGACAAGAAGGCCGTCGACTGGGCCGTGTCCAAGCTGAAGGCCCTGGGCTTCCCGGTCGTGCGCGCCGAGCCCGTGCCGCTGAAGGCCTGGAAGCGCGGCGAGGCCCATGCCCACATCACCGAGCCCTTTGCCCAGCCGCTGGTGATGACGGCGCTCGGCGGCAGCGTCGCTGCACCCAAGGAAGGCATCAAGGCCGAGGTCGCCTACTACGCCGACTTCGCCGCGCTGAAGGCCGACACCAGCGACAAGGCCCGCGGCCGCATCGTCTTCGTCGACCAGAAGACCGAGCGCTTCAAGGACGGCCGCGGCTATGGCCCCTCGTCCAACGCTCGCACCAGCGGCCCGACCGAAGCCGGCAAGCGCGGCGCGCTGGCCTTTGCGATCCGCTCGGTCGGCACCGACCACGACCGCCTGGCCCACACCGGCGCCACCCGCTACACCGAGGGCGTGCCGGCCATCCCGGCCTTCGCCGTCTCGGTGCCCGATGCCGACACCATCGCCCGCCTGCAGCGCTACGGCAAGCCGGTGAAGATGCACCTGGCCATGCAGAACGAGCTGGGCATCGATGCCGTCTCGCACAACGTGATCGCCGAGATCCCCGGCACCGACCTGGCCGACGAGGTCATCACCATCGGCGGCCACCTGGACAGCTGGGACCTGGGCCAGGGCGCCATCGACGATGGCGCCGGTGTGGCCATCACCGCCGCTGCCGCCAAGCTGATCCTGGACAGCGGCGCCAAGCCGCGCCGCACCATCCGCGTGGTGATGTTCGCCAACGAGGAAAACGGCCTCGACGGCGGCCGCGCCTATGCCGAGAAGTACAAGGACCAGAAGCACCAGCTGGTGGCCGAAAGCGACTTCGGCGCCGGCAACATCTACCGCTTTCAGACCCGCGTGCGGCCCGAGGCCCTGGGCGTGGCCATGGTCATCGCCGAGCAGCTGAAGCCGCTCGGCGTCGAGGCCGGCAACAACGAGGCCCGCACCGGCGCCGACACCGGCACCATCCAGCGCATCTCCAACCTGCCCATCCTGTCCTTCAGCCAGGACGGCACGGACTACTTCGACTACCACCACACGGCCAACGACACGCTGGACAAGATCGATCCCGCCAAGATCCGCCAGAACGCCACCGTCTGGGCGACCGCCGTGTGGCTGGCCGCGCAGAGCCCGGTGGCCTTCCATCCGCTGCCGGTGGTGGAGAAGAAGCCGGCGCAGTGATCGGCTGAAGCGGCGACCATGCTGCCCCTGCTCGACAACCTCATGTGGCATGCGCTCTCCGGGGCGCAGTCCCGGTTTGCGCTGGGCAGCGGGGCGGTGCGGCGCATGGCGCCGGGCTTCTCGCCCTTGATCGGCTTCGAGGACCCCGAGCGGCCCGACTTGGCCGCCTTGACCGCGCTTTGTGAGCCCGGAGAGAGATTCTATTGCAGCGTCTGGGCCGGCCCGGCGCCGGCCGGTTGGCGCATCGAGGCCGAGGCGCAGATGTTCAGCATGGTCTGGCATGGGCCCTGCCCGACGCATGACGAGGCGCCGGAGGCCCTGCCGCTCACGGCCGCCCATGCCCAGCAGGCGCTGGACCTGGCCCTCTTGACCAAACCCGGCCCCTTCGGCCTGCGCACGCTGGAACTGGGCGACTACTTCGGCTGCTTCGACAAGCAAGGCCGCCTGATGGCCATGGCCGGTGAGCGCATGCAGGCTGGCAATCTGCGCGAGATCAGTGGCGTCTGCACCCATCCTGATTTCCAAGGGCGGGGCCTGGCGAAGCGCCTGATGCTCAAGCTGGTGCGCCGGCAAGTGCAGCGCGGCGAGCAGCCGGTGCTGCATGTGATGAGCGCGAATGCGGGGGCGCGCGGCTTGTAGGAGCGCATGGGCTTTCGCTACCACCGCGAGGTGGTGGTGAGGGTGATCGCCCGGGTCCTGGATTAGCGCCGCTAATGGCGCTGTAGATCGACTGCTGCAGCTTGGTGGGCCGCCCCGGCCGGCCGTACAAGCATGTCTCCCGAGAAATCAAAAGGACGGAGACACCCCATGCGCATCGGCATCCCAAAAGAAATCAAGAACCATGAATACCGCGTCGGCCTGACGCCGGCCAGCGTCCGCGAGTTGGTGGCGAACGGCCATCAGCTGCTGGTGCAGACCGGCGCCGGCGCGGCCATCGGCCTCGCGGACGAGCAGTACATGGCAGCCGGCGCACAGATCGTCGGCGACGCCGCCAGCGTGTTTGCCCAGGCCGAGATGATCGTCAAGGTCAAGGAACCGCAGCCGCAGGAATGCGCGATGCTGCGCGAAGGCCAGATCCTCTACACCTACCTGCACCTGGCACCGGACCCGGAGCAGACCGCGGCCCTGGTGAAGAGTGGTGCCATCTGCATCGCCTACGAAACCATCACCGGCCCCGGTGGCGGCCTGCCGCTCCTGGCACCGATGAGCGAGGTGGCCGGCCGCATGTCCATCCAGGCCGGTGCGGCCCATCTGGAGAAGAGCAAGGGCGGCATGGGCGTGCTGCTCGGTGGCGTGCCCGGTGTGGCACCGGCCCATGTGGTCATCATCGGTGCCGGCGTCGTCGGCACGCATGCGCTGCAGATGGCCGTGGGCATGGGCGCCCGCGTGACCGTGCTGGACAAGAGCGTGGACCGCCTGCGCCAGCTGGACCTGGTCTTCGGCAACCGCATCACCACGGCTTACTCCAACGCCCAGGCGCTGGAAGAAGCCGTGCTTTCGGCCGAGCTGGTCATCGGCGGCGTGCTGATCCCGGGCGCTGCAGCGCCCAAGCTGGTGACGCGCGACATGGTCAGCCGCATGAAGAAGGGCTCGGTCATCGTGGACGTGGCCATCGACCAGGGCGGCTGCTTCGAGACCTCGCATGCCACCACCCATGCCGAGCCGACCTTCTTGGTCGACGGCGTCATCCACTACTGCGTGGCCAACATGCCGGGCGCCGTGGCCCGCACCTCCACCTTCGCGCTGAACAACGCGACCATCGGCCATGCCGTGGCCCTGGCCAACAAGGGCTGGAAGCAGGCGCTGCGCGACAACCCGCACCTGAAGGCGGGCCTGAACGTGGCGGCCGGCCAGGTGACCTACGAGGCGGTGGCTCGCGACCTGGGCTATGAGTACGTGGCGGCCGATTCGCTGCTGAGCTGAGCTTCCCGCTTGATGCAGAATGCCGCCCCATGTGCGCGGCCCGTCCCAGCCCGGACCGGCGGCATTTCTCGCGATCAGGGAGCGCAATGAATTTCAATGTCACGGGTCTGCTGGCGTCGCTGCTCGCCCTGTCCCTCTTCATCATCCCGGCCTGGCGCATTGCCAAGCGGGCCGGCTTTCCGGGCGCACTTTCGCTGCTGCTGCTCGTTCCCTTTCTCAACCTCATCGTGATCTGGGTCTTCGCCTTCGTGCGCTGGCCTGGGGTGACGTCAAGGGACTGAGCCCAGCTGAAGGGCTGCGGCTCAGGGCAGGGCGATGCTGTCGGCCAGATGCCCGTAGACCGTCGAGACGCGGCGCAGATGCCGTGACTCGGTGTGGGTCAGCAGCCAGAGTTCGGTCTGGCAGTCGTCCAGCACCTCGGTCAGCTGCACCAGGTCCTTGCGGCCTTGCGCCAGGAACAGCGGGATCACGCCGACGCCCAGGCCCAGCGCCACCAGTTCCATCACCGACAGGATGCTGCTGACCTGGTAGCGCGGGCTCTGCTTGGGAAAGCAGCGCTTGCGCCACAGCACCGAAGGATGCTCGGGCAGGGCTTCGTCGGGGGCAATCCAGTCGGCCCTGCCGGCCTCGACGTCGGCGAGGCTGCGAACGCCGCCCTTGCTTCTCTTTGCGCTGAACAACGCCACCCGCACCGGCCCCAGGTGCCGGCCGACCAGGTGCTGGGGCGGCCGCTTGGTGGCACGCACGGCGATGTCGGCATCGCGCCGGGTCAGGCTCGCGAGCTCATTGCCGGCATGCAGCTCGTAGCGGAGCAGAGGATGCTCGGCCTGCAGCGACTGCAGGGCCGGTGCAACCAGGCCATGCAGGATGGTGTCGGTCGTGGTGATGCGAACCAAACCGGAGACCTGAGCCGGCGTGGCCTCGGCGGCCGTGCGTGCCTGCTCCAGCGCGGCCTCGACCTGCTCGGCCTGTTCGGCCAGCAGGCGCCCCAGCTCGGTGAGCTGGTAGCCGCTGCGTGAGCGGTGGAACAGCGTCTGCCCGAGGCCGCGCTCAATGCGCTGTACCGAGCGGAACACGGTGGAGGCGTCGATGCCCAGTCGCTCGCCGGCCGCCGCCAGCGTGCCGGCGCGGCCGAGGCTCAGGGTCAGTTCCAGGTCGGCGGCGCTGAGTTTGTATTGCATGGATGCAATCCTAGTTTGCCTTGCTGCCAATTTTCATTGCGGATTGGAAGTCTTAGATTGGCGGCACTTTCAACTGATTGATGGAGCCCCCCGTGTCACCGATCCGCGATGCATCCTCCTATTCCCCTTCCTCCACCGACCTCGGCATCAGCCTGCTGCGTTTCAGCCTGGGCGTGATGTGGATGGCCCATGCGCTATTGAAGCTGCTCGTGTTCACGCTGCCGGGCACAGCAGGCTTCTTCGCCAGCGTCGGGCTGCCGGGCTGGCTGGCCTATCCGGTGTTTGCGGTCGAGCTGCTGGGCGGCCTGGCCATCGCGGTCGGCCTCTATGCGCGTCAGCTGTCGCTGCTGCTGATGCCCATCCTGCTCGGCGCCGTCTGGGTGCATCTGCCCAATGGCTGGGTCCACACCAGCGCGGGCGGCGGCTGGGAATATCCGCTGTTCCTCTGCGTCAGCTCGCTGGCCTTGTGGCTGCTCGGCGATGGTGCGGTGGCGATCCGGCGCAGCAGCTGGCTGGTGCCGCGTCCGGCTGCGGCTTGAGAGGCCTGCCATGAGTCATCCGCTGATCCTGGTCTCGCACCTGCTCTGCCCCTATGTGCAGCGCGCCGCCATCGTTTTGCATGAGAAGGGCATCGCCTTCGAGCGCCGCGACATTGACCTGGCGCGCAAGCCCGCCTGGTTCCTCGAGGTCTCGCCGCTGGGCAAGACGCCGGTGCTGCTGGTTGACCGGGAAGCGGTCTTCGAATCGGCGGTGATCTGCGAGTACCTCGACGAGACCAGCATGCCCGCCCTGCATCCCGCCGATCCGCTGCAACGGGCCCGCCATCGGGCCTGGATGGAGTTCGGGTCCAGCGTGCTGAACACCATCGCCGCGTTCTACAACGCATCCGATGCCAGGGCATTGACGGCCCGCGCGGCCGAGCTGCGGCTGCGCTTCGAGCAACTGGAGGCAGCGCTGGGCGAGGGGCCCTTTTTTGCCGGGCCGCGCTTCAGCATGGTGGATGCGGTGTTCGGCCCGGTGTTCCGCTACTTCGAGACCTTCGACCTCATTGCGGACTTTGGCTGGTGGGCAGGCTTGCCGAGGTTGCAAGCCTGGCGCGACCAGTTGAGGAGCCGGCCCTCGATCCGCGCCGCCGCCACACCAGACTACGCCGCAGGCCTCCAGCGCTTCCTGCAGGCGCGCGGCAGCGAGTTGTCTCGGCGGATGGCCGGCGCCATGGGGGCAGCCGGCTGAGCCGGCGTTCAGACCAGGCCCAGGTCCCTGACCGTGGCGCCCGGGAACACGCGGGCAATGGCCTCGTCCGACAGCCCGAACTGGCGCTGCCACAGGCCGCCCAGCACGCTGCGGTATTCGTTCAGCACCGGGTAGTCGCGGCCCTGGTTCAGCGTCTTGGCGCTGAGCTGCACCTGCTCGCCGGCCACGCCGCCCTTGTTCGCCAGGCTGCCGCCCAGCAGCCAATAGGTGGAGCCATGGCCGTGGTCGGTGCCGCGGTTGCCGTTCTCGCGGAAGGTGCGGCCGAACTCGCTGATCACCATCACCGTGGTCTGCTTCCAGAGCTCGGGGCCCAATTCGCTGCTGATGGCGGCGAGGCCACGGCCCAGCTCTTCGAAGCGTGTGGCCAATGTGCCCGTGGCGCCGCCCTGGCCCACATGGGTGTCCCAGCCGCCCACGTCGATGAAGCCGAGGCTGAAGCGCCCGCGCATCAACTTGCCGATGCGACGCGCCTCCAGCTCGAAGCCCTTGGCGCTGATCGCATTGCGGCCGGAGGCGTCCATCTCCTTCATGCGCTCGGGCGAGAGCTCGCGCACCAGCTCCTCGCGCAGCGCAAAGCCTTCTTCGACCTGCGCCGAGAGCGGCTGCTCCTGGTACATGCTGGACACCAGCTTGCGGGTCTTGGCATCGACGGCCAGCTTGGCGTTGTCGCGCAGCGCAGCATTGCCGATCTTGGTGTTGCCGCGGAAGGTGATGGGCAACTGGTCGGTGAAGGAGATGGCGCCCCGCGCCCCGATCTCGGCCGCCAGCCGGTTCATGAAACCGCTCTGGAAGTCGCGCTGGCCAGCCAGGTTCTGGCCGAGCTCGATGCTGTCCTGCGTCTCGAAATGGCTGCGGCTCAGGTCGTCGGTGCCGGCGAACGGGATGAAAGTCGCCTGGCCGGCCTGCAGCAGCGGATAGAGGCTGTCCTTCAGGGCCGGATGCAGGCCCCAGTCGGCGTTGATGGGCAGCGCCGCTTCGGCATTCGGCTCGCTCCCCGGCTTGGCGATGGCGATCTTGGGTCGCGACTCGTAATAGAAGGAACTGCCGGTCGGCACCAGCAGGTTGGCGGCGTCGTAGCCGCCGCGCAGGAAGACGAGCAGGAAGCGCGGACGGTTCTCGCCGGCGGCGAACAAACGGGCGCCAGGCAGCATGAGGCTGGCGGCGGTGGCTTGGAGCAGGTGGCGTCGTTGCATCATTTCATCGCACCATGAATTCAGGGCTGGAGAGCAGCAGGGCCAGCCACAGCTGCGGCGAGTCGGCTTGTGCCAGGGCCTGGCGGGTGGTCGGGCTCAGGCTGGCCTCGAGGCGCGGCCGCAGCGGCGGCGCATCGAGCTTGTAGGGCGGTGGCGGCGGCTTGGGCGCGTCGGCGGCCTCCCCCTTGAACAGGGCCGGCACGCCGCCGCCCATCTGGCGGGCTATCTCGAAGCGCACGCTCATCTGGCCGGCGCTGTTCCAGGCGGCGGCCAGCGGCGGGTAGCCGTCGGGCGTCTGGCGGTCGTACAGGCCCTGGCCCAGGCGGCGCAGCCAGCCAGCCAGCGGTTGGCTGTTCAGCATGGCCTGGCCTTCGAAGCCGGCACGCAGGCTGGAGAGCAGGTAATGCTGCGGGTCCTTGAACTTGGCCGGGGCGGCATTGGCGAACTCGTTCGAGTACAGCAGCGGCCGCAGCGTGGCCTTGATGTCGCCCTTGGTCTTGTGAAAGGCCTCGGCCATCTTGTCGACGATGGCGGCCGGCGGCTCGTCAGCGAGGAAATACTGGGCCAGCTTGCGGCTGATGAAGTGCGCGGTGCTCGGGTGGGCCACCAGCAGGTCCAGCACCTGGTCCAGCTCGTCGGCGCCGCGGCCCTTGATGGTCTGGCCGAGCAGCTGCTTGTCGCCGAAGTCGTGGCGGGCCGGGTTGAACTCGTACAGGCCATCGCGCCGGTACTGGCCATTGAACTTGGCCGGCAGCTTGGGGTCCTCAGGCTCCAGGCGCACGCTGAAGCCGGTCAGCACGCGGGCCAGCTCCTGCACGTCGCGCTGGCTGTAGCCGCCGTCTATCCCCAGCGTGTGCAGCTCCAGCAGCTCGCGGGCATAGTTCTCGTTGACCTTGGGGATGCCGTTCTGGTCGTTGTCCAGGTAGCGCAGCATGGCCGGGTGGCGGGCCACGGCGCCCAGCATGGTGCGGAAGGAGCCGAGGGCGTTGGGCCGCAGCGCGCGGTCCTCGTAGTCGGACACCAGCACGCGGATCTCGCGCTTGTACTGGTGGACCGTGAAGTGGTTGAACCAGAAGGCGCTGATGTGCTCCAGCAACTGCTGGTCGGAATACAGCGCGCGCAAGAGCTGGCGGTGGCCGGCCTCGCGCGTGCCCTTGTTCAGGGCGTTCTGATAGGCCTGGCGGGTGACGACACGCTCGGCCTCGGTGGGCGGCTTGTCCTGGTTCTTGCGCAGGGTCTCGACCTCCTGCACCCGCTCGATCAGCGTCTTGTTGCTGATGTCCATGGCCGCGATCTGGCTCTGCGCGAAGGCGGGCAGCGGCGCATTGGTGTCGGCGCGCAGCTGCTGCTCCACGTAGTCACCCCAGCCGAGCTTGGAGATCTGGTCGAGCTGGGCCTGGTTGGCGCCCCAGCCTATGCGGTTGGCGGCGCGCAGCTGGGCCGGCGCATCGAGCGGCGGCGGCGACAGGCTGGCACAGGCGGCGAGCAGGGCAGCGCTGCTGAGCAAGGCGGCGCGACGGGTCAGGGCAGGGGTAAAGCGCATCCGCGAAGGATGCCAAGCGCGAAGCTGCCCTGTCTAGCGTCTTTGCACGGCTTCACACTTTTTGTGCGATCACCATTCAGCGGTGGCTCATAACTCCGCCACGCCCTTCACCCGCTGCGGCATCGCCACCACGGCCAGCGGCACCTCGCTGGTGCGGCCGTGGAAGCGGTCCAGCAGGTCCTTCCACTGGGCACGGATCGTGGTGATGTTGGCCAGCTTCACATGGCCATAGCCGCGCACGCCTTCGGGCAGGCGGGCCAGCTTCAGGGCCAGTTCGAGCTTGTCGGCGGTGAGGTGTTGCAGCAGGTCGGCAATCAGCGCCTCGTAGTCGGCCAGCAGCTGGCGCTCGATGCGGCGCTCCTCGGTCTTGCCGAACACGTCCAGCAACCCACCGCGCAGGCCCTTCATGCGGGCCAGCAGCTTGAAGGCCGAGAAGGTCCAGCTGCCCAGCTCGATCTTCTTGGCCCGGCCATCGGCGCCAGGGCGCGAGATCAGCGGCGGGGCCATGTGGAAGGACAGCGAGGCCCAGTTCTCGAACTGCGCCTTCATGGCCGCCTCGAACTTGCCGTCGGTGTAGAGGCGAGCGACCTCGTACTCGTCCTTGATCGCCATCAGCTTGGCCAGGTAGCGGGCCACGGCCTTGCTGAGACGCTCGGCCTTGCCGGCCTCGCCGAGCTGAGCCTCGGCCGCGCGAACCCGGTTCACGAGGGCCAGGTAGCGCTGGGCATAGGCCTCGTTCTGGTAACTGGTGAGGTGACGCATGCGGCGCGCGATCAGGCCGTCTTCGCCGTCGAGCTTGTCCTGGCCCAACAGCAGTTGCACCTTCTTCGTGCCGACTTCGCCGGCCAGGCGCTTGATCGCGTCCGGCGCGGCGATGGCCAGGCGGCCCAGCGCGAAGGCGGTCTTGTTGCCTTCGATGGCCACGCCGTTCAGCTCGATGGCGCGCATCAGCGCCGCTTCGCTGAGCGGGATCAGGCCGCGCTGCCAGCAGGCGCCCAGCATCACGATATTGCTGGGCATGGTGTCGCCCATCAGCTGCTGGGCGATGGTCTGCGCATCGATGGTGGACAGCAGGCCCGTCGTGCCACCCACAGCGTGCTGCATCTTGGCCAGCAGCGATGGGGCCTGCAGGCTGGCGTCCGGGTTGCGCACGAAGGCGGCCGTGGGCAGCTCATGCGTGTTGGCGAGGATGACCGTGCGGCCCGGCTTGACGGTGCCCAGCGCATCGGGCGAGGCGCCGACGACCATGTCGCAGGCCAGGAGCACGTCGGCCTGCTGGGTGTCGATGCGGACCTGGTTCAGCAGGTCCTGCGTCGGCGCCAGGCGCACGAAGCTGAGCACCGAGCCGCCCTTTTGCGCGAAGCCCATGAAGTCCAGCACCGAGGCCTGTTTCCCTTCCAGATGCGCCGCCATGGAGACGAGCGCGCCCACCGTCACCACGCCGGTGCCGCCGACGCCGGTGACCAGCATGTCGAAGGGGCCGGTCCAGTCCCAGGCCGGGGGCGTGCCGATGGCAGCGATCTCGCGCGCCAGGTCGGCGGCCGTCCAGCCGGCGCCGACCTTCTTCTTCAGCTGTGCGCCATGCACCGAGACAAAGCTGGGGCAGAAGCCGTTCACGCAGCTGAAGTCCTTGTTGCACGAGCTCTGCTCGATCGCGCGCTTGCGGCCGAAGTCGGTTTCGACCGGCACCACGCTCAGGCAGTTGGAGGCCTGGCCGCAGTCGCCGCAGCCTTCGCAGACCTGCTCGTTGATGAAGATGCGCTTGGGCGGGTCGTAGAACTCTTTTTTCTTGCGGCGGCGGCGCTTCTCGGCGGCGCAGGTCTGGTCGTAGATCAGCACGGTCACGCCCTCGATCTCGCGCAGCTCGCGCTGCACGGCATCGAGCTCGCTGCGGTCGTGGAACGTGGTGCCGGGCGGGAACAGGCCCTGGTGCTCGTCGTACTTGGCGATGTCGTCCGACACCACGACCAGGCGCTTGACGCCCTCGGCCTCGACCTGGCGCGCGATCTGGGGCACGCTGGTCTGGCCGTCGACCGGCTGGCCGCCGGTCATCGCCACCGCGTCGTTGTAGAGGATCTTGTAGGTGATGTTGGCGCGGGCCGCGATGGCCTGGCGGATCGCCAGATAGCCCGAGTGGTAGTAGGTGCCGTCGCCGAGGTTCTGGAACACATGCTTCTCGGTGGTGAAGCGGCTGTGGGCCGCCCAGTCCACGCCCTCGGCGCCCATCTGGATCAGGCCCGAGGTGCCGCGCTCCATCCAGCTCGCCATGAAGTGGCAGCCGATGCCGGCGAGGGCCCGCGAGCCTTCGGGCAGCTTGGTCGAGGTGTTGTGCGGGCAGCCCGAGCAGAAGTAGGGCTGGCGGCGCACGCCGTCGGCCGCGTTGCTGAGCAGGCAGGGCGTCAGGAAATCGACGACCAGGTGGCGGCGGTCCAGCGCCGGGTTCAGGCGCGCCAGCCAGTCGGCCACGGTGTTCATGATGCGCGAGGGGCGCAGCTCGCCGAGGCTTGAGAGCACGGCCGCACCGGCCTCGTCGGTCTTGCCGATCACGCGCGGGCGCTGGGCGTCGGGCAGGTGATAGAGCAGCTCCTTGATCTGGCGCTCGACCACGGGCGCCTTCTCCTCGATCACCAGCATGTCGGTCAGGCCCTGCGCGAACTCGCGCATGCGCGTGGGCTCCAGCGGGTAGACGAGGCCGACCTTGTAGACGCGCACGCCGGCAGCAGCCAGCGCGTTCGGGTCCAGGTCCAGCCGGCGCAGCACTTCCATGAAGTCGTAATGCGCCTTGCCGACGGTGACGATGCCCAGCGTGGCGCGCGGGCTGGTGACGATGTGCTTGTCGATGCTGTTGAGCTTGGCGAAGGCCAGCACCGCATCGATCTTGTGGGCCAGGCGCGATTCCAGCTCCAGCGAGGGCAGGTCCACCGAGCGGATGTGCAGGTCGGTCGGCGCCTGGTAGTCGACCGGCAGCTCGAAGTCCATGGGGATGTTGTCGAGGTCCACCGTCATGCCGGATTCGACGACCTCCGAGATCGCCTTGAAGCCGACCCAGGCGCCCGAGAAGCGGCTGAGCGCCCAGCCGTAGAGCCCGAACTCCAGGTACTCGGCCACATTGGCCGGGTGGACCAGCGGCATGGACCAGGCTTGCAGTGCCAGGTCGCTCTGGTGCGGCGTCGAGGAAGAGACGCAGCCATGGTCGTCACCACACACCACCAGCACGCCGCCCTGCTTGGCTGTGCCGTAAACATTGCCGTGCTTCAGCGCATCACCCGAGCGATCGACGCCCGGGCCCTTGCCGTACCACATGGCGAACACGCCATCGACAGTGCGCTTGGGGTCGAGCGCCACCCGCTGCACGCCCAGGCAGGCCGTGGCGGCCAGGTCTTCATTGATGGCGGGCAGGAAGTTGACCTGGGCGGCGTCAAGGAATTTCTTGGCCTTCCAGAGCTGCTGGTCGACCATGCCCAGCGGCGAGCCGCGATAGCCGGACACGAAGCCGGCGGTCTTGAGCCCGGCTCTCTCGTCCACCGCTTTTTGCGCGAGCAACAGCCGCACCAGGGCTTGGGTGCCGGTCAGGAAGACGGCGCCGGAACTGGCGGCCAGGTTGTCGGCGAGCTTGTAGTCGCGAAGCGAGGTGGTGGTCATGGTCGGAGGGGCGGTGGCCGGCATTGCCAGGAGCGAGGATTTTTCTTCAGGCAGGCCAGTGAAACTTTGCTCTCTGACTCTCGTTCCAGCCTTGATGGAGAATGTTCAACTCAAAAACGTTGAAATTCGAAATGGAAAATTTCGACCGACCCACGCGGCAGATTCTCGAAGCCTTGCAGCAGGACAGCCGCCAGAGCACCCAGGCGCTGGCCGAGCAGGTCGGCCTGTCGGCCACGCCGGTCTGGCGGCGTATCAAGGAGTTGGAGGAGCGCGGCGTGATACGCCGGCACGTGGCCCTGGTGGACCGCGAGAAGCTGGGCCTCTCGATCTGCGTGCTGGCCAATGTGAGCCTGGTGCGGCACAGCGAGGGCGCGACCGAGGCCTTCGAGGCCATGGTGCGAGCCAGCCCCGAGATCATCGAATGCCAGGCCATCACCGGCGAGGCCGACTACGTGATGAAGATCGTGGCGCCCGACATGAAGGCCTACGACCAGTTCCTGCAAGCCAAGATCTTCAAGCTGCCCGGCGTGGCCAGCGTGCGCAGCAATGTGGTGCTGCGCGAGGTCAAGTACGAGACGGCGATGCCGGTGCCGGGCTAGGTGCCTAGGTGATTTCCCGCTGGGGTCGGGTGTTGCCCAGGTGCCTCGCGCTGGGGCATGCACCTTTGTAGGGGCCAGGTTTTGTCTGTGCAGGCATGCCCGCTTGCGGGCCCCCAGGCCCGGGCGTATAAGTCGCGCACGCCCTGGGCCTTGAGCTGCATCAAGAGACAATGCAGCGCCATCGGGTCCACCGCAGATCAGTTTCCTTGTCCGTTCTACCGCTCCAAAGAGGGAGGTGTTCATGGAACTCGAAATGCACCCGCACCAGTGGGAACGCCGGGCGCCGGATTGGCTGGCAGCCATCGTGTCAGGCCTGGTGGCAGGCGCCGTGTTGATGGTGCTGGACCTGGTCTGGTCGTCCATCATGGTCACGGGCGATACCTGGCGGACCTCGCACCTGGTCTCGGCCATCGTGCTGGGCCCCAGCGCCTTGCAGGACAACGCCTTCAGCCTCGGCGTGGTGGCCGTGGCCCTGGTCACCCACTACCTGCTCGGCGTGGTGTTCGCGCTGTGTCTGGCCTTCATCGTTGCTGGCTTCCACTACGAATCCAGCGTGCCGATGATCGAGACCATAGGCGCGGTGTTCGGCATCGGCGTCTACGTCATCAGCATGCATGGCTGGAGCAATGTCTTCCCTTGGATCACCGAGCTGCGCGGCTGGGCCACGCTGATCGGGCACATGGTCTTCGGCATGACGGCTGCACTGACCTACTGGAAGCTGGCTCAACGCAGCAGGATCTCAGACTGAGATGGATCCCCGCGACGGCGCCACTCGGCGCCGTCGCTGCCTTCGAAGGAGGCTCCCATGCTGATGGTGATCGTCCTGCTCGTGATGGTGGTGGGCTCGCTGCTGTTCCACTTCATCGCGCCCTGGCATGCGCTGCCGCTGGCGTCGAACTGGCGCGATATGGACAAGACGCTGACGATCACCTTCGTGATCACCGGCATCTTCTTTGTCGTGCTCAACGGCTTTCTGGCCTACACGTTGCTGCGCTTCCGGCGTGGCCAGGGCGAGCGCCCGGCCTACCAGCCGACCAACCACAAGCTGGAGCGCTGGCTGACCATCGTCACCGCCATCGGCATTGCCGCGCTGCTGGCGCCGGGCCTGTCGGTCTATGCCGACTACGTGCGACCACCCAGCCATGCGATGGAGGTCGAGGTGCTGGGCAACCAGTGGCAATGGCGCTACCGCTTCCCCGGGCCCGACGGCAAGCTGGGTCGCAGCGATGCGCGCTTCATCTCGGCCAGCAATCCCTTCGGCCTCGACCCGGACGATCCAGCCGGCAATGACGATCCGCTGATCGAAGGCAGCGAGCTGCGCTTGCCGCAGGACCGGCCGGTCAAGATGCTGCTGCGCTCCATCGACGTGCTGCACGACTTCTACGTGCCGCAGTTCCGCGCCCGCATGAACATGGTGCCGGGCCAGGTCAGCAGCTTCTGGTTCACGCCCACGGTGGCCGGCCGCTTCGAGGCCATGTGCGCCCAGCTTTGCGGCGTGGGCCACGCCAATATGCGCGGCGCCGTGGTGGTGCTGCCCGGCGCAGCCTTCGACGCCTGGATCAAGGCCCAGCCCAGCCGCTCGGCGCCGGCTCAGGCCGATGCTTCCAGCCCGGTGGACGTGGGCATGGCGCTGGCCAAGAGCAAGGCCTGCGTGGCCTGCCATTCGGTGGATGGCAGCCCTGGCGTGGGCCCCAGCTGGAAGGGCCTGTTCGGCAAGACCGAGACCTTTGCCGATGGCAGCCAGGCCAAGGTGGACCTGGCCTTCCTGATGCAGGAGATCAAGGAGCCGCAGTCGCGCGTGGTCAAGGGCTTCCCGCCGGTGATGCCCAAGTCCGAACTGACCGAGGCCGAGCTGGCCGCCCTGGCCGCCTACATCGAATCGCTGGCCAAGTAAGCGGCCGCCGCAGTCGCATCCGAACGATCACAGGAGACGCCCGCCATGTCCCATGACGCGCACGATCACGACGAAGAACATCACGAGCCCACCAGCTTCTGGACCAAGTACGTCTGGAGCCAGGACCACAAGGTGATCGCCCTTCAGTACGGCGGCGTGGCCGTGTTCGTGGGCCTGATCGGCCTCCTGCTGTCCGACCTGATGCGGCTGCAGATCGGCTTTCCCGGCGTGTTCGAGTTCATCACGGCGGAGCGCTACTACCAGTTCGTCACCATGCACGGAATGATCATGGTGGTTTACCTGCTGACGGCGCTGTTCCTCGGCGGCTTCGGCAACTACCTGATCCCCTTGATGGTGGGCGCCCGGGACATGGTGTTCCCGTATCTGAACATGCTGAGCTTCTGGTTCTACCTGCTGTCCGTGCTGGTGCTCTTGGCCAGCTTCTTCGTCACGGGCGGGCCCACCGGGGCGGGCTGGACGCTTTATCCACCGCAGGCCATCCTGCCCGGAACGCCCGGGCATGACTGGGGCATCATCCTGATGCTGGTGTCCCTGGCCATCTTCATCGTGGCAGCCACCATGGGCGGCCTCAACTACGTGACCACGGTGCTGCAGGCGCGCTGCGAAGGCATGACCCTGCTGCGCATGCCGCTCACCGTCTGGGGCATCTTCACCGCCACCGTGCTGGCCCTCTTGGCCTTTCCGGCGCTCTTCGTCTCGGCCGTGATGATGCTGCTCGACAAGACCATAGGCACGAGTTTCTTCATGCCGGCCCTGGTCAGCCTCGGCCAGGTCACGGCCTACAAGGGCGGCACGCCGCTGCTGTTCCAGCATCTGTTCTGGTTCTTCGGCCACCCCGAGGTCTACATCGTGGCCCTGCCGGCCTTTGGCCTGGTGTCCGACCTGATCAGCGTGCATGCGCGCAAGTGCATCTTTGGCTACAGGCAGATGGTCTGGGCCATCGTCGCCATCGGGGGCTTGAGCTTCGTGGTCTGGGCCCACCACATGTTCGTCAGCGGCATGAATCCGTACTTCGGCTTCTTCTTCGCCACCAGCACCCTGATCATTGCCGTGCCCACGGCCATCAAGGTCTACAACTGGCTGCTCACGCTGTGGCGCGGCGACATCCACCTCACGGTGCCCATGCTGTTCGCCCTGGCCTTCATCTCGACCTTCATCATCGGCGGCCTGACCGGGCTGTTCCTCGGCAATGTGTCGGTCGACATTCCGCTCTCGGGTACCTACTTTGTCGTCGCGCATTTCCACATGGTCATGGGCGTGGCGCCGCTCCTGGTGGTGTTCGGTGCGATCTACCACTGGTACCCCAAGATCAGCGGCCGCATGCTGGACGACCGCCTCGGGCTGTTCCATTTCTGGGTGACCTTCCTCGGCACCTATCTGATCTATTTCCCCATGCATTACCTGGGGCTCCTGGGCATGCCGAGGCGCTACTACAACTTCGATGACTACGCCTTCATCCCGGTGTCGGCCCACCAGCTGAATGCCTTCATCAGCGTGGTGGCCCTGATCGTCGGCGTGGTGCAGCTGGTCTTCGTCTGGAACCTGATCTGGAGCGCTTTCAAGGGCCGCAAGGCGGAGCCCAACCCCTGGCGCGCCGCCTCGCTGGAATGGCTCACACCGGACACGCCGCCCAAGCATGGCAACTGGGGCCCGCGCCTGCCGGTGGTGCACCGCTGGGCCTATGCCTACAACGTGCCTGGCACCAAGGACGACTTCGTGACGCAGACGGCGCCGCCCTCGGACGGTGGGCAGGAGCCCGATGAGCATGGCGGCGTGCAGCCGCGCGGAGCAGCGGCATGAGCGCCAGCGCCACGATGGGCATGCCGATGCGGGGAGGGCGGGGCGCCCCCGGTTCGGCCGCCAGCATCGCGCTGTGGTTCTTCATCGCCGTGGCCTGCTCGCTGTTCACGCTCTTCATCGCCGCCTATGTGATGCGGCTCGACGGGCTGGAGGGCTACCCGCTGGCCATGCCTTGGCAGTTCTGGCTGTCCACGGCTTTGCTGGTGGCCGGCAGCGCAGCGCTGGAGCTGGCAAAAAGGCGCGGCCAGGCCGGCGCTCTGCTGCGCTGGGGCGCGCTCTGCGCCGGGCTCTTTGTCGTCAGCCAGCTGTGGGGCTGGGACGAGCTGGCCAGCCGCAAGCTGCTGCCGGTGGGCAACCCGGCCGGCAGTTTCCTGTACGTGCTGACGGCCTTGCACGGCCTGCACGTGATCGGCGGCCTCGGCGGCTGGCTGCTGGCCAGCCGCAAGGGCGCCGAGGCCTGGCGCGTGGCTCTGCTGGCGCGCTACTGGCATTTCCTGTTGCTGGTCTGGGTGCTCCTGTTCGGCCTGCTGGGCTGGATGACGCCCGACGTGGTGCGCGCCATCTGCGGCACGCTGCGCTAGAGGCTGAGTAAGCGAACGAAGGAGGCAAGCGATGAGTGGCAACGCACACACCACGGCGCCCTCGGGCTGGCGCGGCCTGGTGCAGGACTGGTCGGGCGACCGGGCGGCCTTCAAGGTCTCCTGGGGCAAGGCCATGATGTGGATATTCCTGCTCAGCGACACCTTCGTCTTCAGCTGCTTCCTGACCGGCTACATGACGGTGCGCAGTTCCACCACCGTGCCCTGGCCCAACCCGAGCCATGTGTTCTCGCTGCATGTGGGTGGCGTGGACGTGCCCCTGCTGCTGATCGCCATCATGACCTTCGTGCTGATCACCAGCAGCGGCACGATGGCCTTGGCGGTCAACTACGCCTACCGGCGCGACCGCGCCACCACCTTCAAGCTGATGCTGGCAACCGGCCTCCTCGGCGCCACCTTCGTCGGCATGCAGGCCTTCGAGTGGACCAAGCTGATCGTCGATGAAGGCATTCGCCCCTGGGGCAACCCGATGGGCGCGGCCCAGTTCGGCGCGGTGTTCTTCATGATCACGGGCTTCCACGGCCTGCATGTGTCGCTGGGTGTGATCTACCTGCTGGTCGTGGCGCTCAAGGTGCGGCGCGGCGACTATGAGAAGCGCGGCTACCAGATCGTCGAGATCGCCGGCCTGTACTGGCACTTCGTCGATCTGGTCTGGGTGTTCATATTTGCCCTGTTCTATCTCTGGTGAAGAAGGAGGTGCGGCATGTCATCCGAATCTGGCCAACAACATCCGCTGGGCCTCTACTTCAAGGTCTGGATCCTGCTGTTCGTGCTCAGCGCGTTCTCCTACATGGTGGACTACTTCCAGTTCCATGGCCTCTTGCGCTGGACCCTGGTGCTGAGCTTCATGGCGCTGAAGGCCGGGCTGATCATTGCCGTCTTCATGCACATGGCCTGGGAGCGCATGGCCCTGATTTGCGCCATCCTGTTGCCGCCGCTGGTGCTGCTGGTGCTGATCGGCCTGATGTCGTCCGAGGCCGGCTACACCTGGGCGAGCAGGTTGTTGCACTTCGGCGGCTGAGGCTGCGGCCTGCGGCCCCGCGCGGCGGCAGAATGGGCCGATGTTCACGATCTACGGATTGAACGGTCGCGTCTACAGCGGCGCCCTCGAAGGCCTGCGCGAACTGGAGCCGGTGCGGGCCGTGGCCCGGCTGCGCGCCGGGTCTCCCGTGGTCGGCACCCAGGCCGAGCTGGCCGTGACCGGCGTCGGCCCCCAGCATCAACAACAACACCCGGCCGGCGGCGGCGAAGCGCTGCCGCGTGCTGCTGTGGCCGCCTATGCCCAGGCCGCGCGCGCCAGCCAACCCAAGCGCCAGCGCCTGACCCGGGTGCGCGAGCTGATGACGCCGCGTGTGCTCGGCCTGCCGCTGACGCTCAGCCTGGCCGTGGCCTGGCAGCGCCTGCTGGACGCGCGCCTCGCCCAGGCGCCGGTGCTGGACGATCTGCAGCGGCCGGTGGGCCTGCTGGTGCGGGCCGAGCTGCCGCAGCTCTCACCGGCCCATGCCGACCTCGCCGCCTGGGCCGAATGGCGCGAGCGTCTGCAGCAGCCGGTCAGCAGCGCCATGACCACGCCGCTGCCGGCCGTCAGTGCCGACACGCCGATACGCGAGGTCTCGCAGGTCCTGCATGAGCTGCGCCTGCCTGGATTGCCTGTGGTCGACGACGACACCGGCCGCGCCATCGGCTTCATCTCGCGCAGCGACCTGCTGAGGGCCATAGGCCACGAGCCGCCACTGGACCTCTGGTCCTGAGGCAGCGCCCACCCGGTTTCAGGGCTTCTTGGCGCCCTGCGTCGCCAGCCAGGCCTGGTACTCCCGCGCGGGCAGGGCCGGTGCATAGAGCCAGCCCTGGGCCATGTCGACCTGCATGCCGCGCAGCCAATCGGCCTGCGCCTGCGTCTCGACGCCTTCGGCAATCACCTTCAGCCCCAGCTCACGTGCGGCCGTGACCAGCGAGCGGATCAGCGCCTGGCCGCGCTCACCGCCGGCATTGATGAAGCTGCGATCCAGCTTGATCGAATCCAGCGGCAGCCGCGCCAGTTGGGCCAGCGAGGAGAAGCCGGTGCCGAAGTCGTCCAGGAAGACCTGGCAGCCGAGCAGCCGGCATTCCTGCATGAAGCCCTCGGCACGGTCCTCGTCCTCGATCACGCAGCTCTCGGTCAGCTCCACGTCGAGCAGGCCATGGGCGATGCGCTGGCACTCCGCCAGCCAGCGCGGCAGCTCGGGGTCGGACAGCTGGCGGGCACTGATGTTGATGGCGATGCGCACGCGCAGCCCCTGGGCCAGCCACTGCGAGGCCTGGGCTGCTGCGTTGACGATGACCCATCGGCCCATGGCCACGATCTGGCCATTGTTCTCGGCCCGCGCGATGAAGAGGTCGGGCCGGATCAGGCCGCGCTTGGGGTGACGCCAGCGCAGCAGGGCTTCGACACTGGTCGTCGCCTCGCCCGCCAAGGACACCTTGGGCTGGTAGTGCAGCTCCAGTTGGTGCAGGTCGAGAGCGCGGCGCAGGTGATGGTCCAGCCAGAGCCGCTCGCGTGCCCGCAGCAAGAGGCGTGGCTCGTAGACGGTGAGGTGGCTGCCGGGCGATTCGAGGGCGCTGTGCAGGGCGGTCGAGGCATTGCGCAGCAGCTCCTCCAGCGAGCGACCATGCTCGGGGTAGTTCACCACGCCGATGGCAATCGAGGCATTGACCTCGGTGCTCTGCAACTGCAGCGGCGCCTTGAAGCGGGCGAGGATGGCGCGGCCCAGGCGCTGCAGCTCGCTGCCGTCGCCCGTGGCGGCGGGCACGGCGATGCTGAATTCATCGCCGCCTTCGCGCGCCAGCAGCTGGCCCGGCTCCAGCAGGCCGCGCAGCGTGTCGGCCGTGGCCACCAGCACCTCGTCCGCGCCCTCCGGCCCGAAGTTGTCGCGCAAGAGGCCGAAGTCCACCAGCTTCAGTGAAAGCAGGCCGAAGGTCTCGGCACGCGCCACCCGGGCGAGCAGATCTTCGCGCAACGCATGGCGGCTGAGGAGCCCCGTCAATTCATCGTGATAGAGCAGCTGACGCAGCGCATCGCTGCGCGCTTCGGCCTGCTTCTGTGCCTGGTGCTCGGCGCTGATGTCCACGCCCGAGCACAGCAGGTGAGGGCGGCCGAGCTCATCCTCGATGCGCTGGAAATACCAGCGCGTGCGCTTGCCCTGGTAGGCCAGCTCGCCGTTGAAGTCGGGGCCCAGCTCGCCGGGCAGCAGCATGGCTTCGAGCTGCGCGCGCATGTCGTCGGGCAGCAGGCTGCGCAAGGTGGGCAGGGCAAGGAACTCGCGCCCGAACTGCTGTTCTGCGAGCTCGTTGCAATGGAGCAATTGCCCTTCGGGCCCGAACACCACGAGCATCGCGCTGCCCAGCCGACGCAGCACCTGCTGGGCAAGCGCCGGGTCCAGACCCATCGAGAAAGTCAAGGTCATATGCAAGCCGGACAAAAGCCGTGTTTGTCCCATGTTACTGCCGTGCACCTGCGATGCTTCTTGGACCTTACACTAGCGCTACAGGGGAGTGGTCCAGAAGTCTTGGGATACTCATAGATGAAATTCAGAGAAGTACTGATCTACAACGGCGAGCAGTTCAAGGTGCCGCAAGGCATCCAGCGCATCGACGCTCGCTCCACCCACGGTTGGCAGCTCCGCTACGGCGGCACCAAGTTCTACTCGGACAGCAAGTTCGAAGGTGGGGCCGGTGGCGCACTGGCGGCAGCCAATACGGAGTTGGGCAAGCGCATTGCCAAGCTGCCGGCACCGACACGGCTCAAGCCTGAGCGCAACGCCAACAAGGGCAACGATCTGCCGGTGGGAATCTCCGGACCCATCGTGCGCGAGCGTCGCCCGAATGTGCGCGATTGCAGCTTCAGCGTCTTGTTGCCGCGTTATGGTGAGTCGCCGCGTCGCTCCAGTGTCTACATCGCCTCCGAGAGCACCTACACGATAGAGCGCTATCAGCAGGCGCTGCAGAAGGCGATAGAGATGCGGCAGAAGGCGGAAGAGGCGTACCAGCGCGCTGCCACCAAGGTCAAGCGTCAGGAAAGCAAAACCTGGCAGGCCGAGGCCGGCGATCTGGCGATCAAGAAGCGCAAGCCGGCGGCCCGCAAGGCGGCAAGCAGCGCACGCGCCTGAGTCGGCCGTGAATTAGGGCCGGGCGGTCATCCGCCCGGTTCTGCTAAACTCCGCCGCATTCACCGCTGCGACGCTTGCCGTTGTGGCGGTTTTGTTTTGCCTCGCATCGCAGGAAGCGGTGCGCCAACGGAGATCGCATGGCTAAGGAAGAACTGATCGAGATGCAGGGCAAGGTCGACGAAGTCCTGCCGGACACGCGTTTCCGCGTGACGCTGGACAACGGCCATCAGCTGGTCGCCTACAGCGCCGGCAAGATGAAGAAGAACCACATCCGCATCTTGGCCGGTGACCGCGTCTCGCTGGAACTGTCGCCTTACGACCTGAGCAAGGGCCGGATCACGTTCCGCCATCTCGAGCGTCGCGGCCCCGGCGGCTGAACAAGCCACCTCAGGTCCAGCTGAGCGGGTCGAGCCGGTAGTACGCTGCCAGCTCCCCGTACAGCGCCGGATGCAGCGCCGCCATCTCGCGCGGCTGCTCGAAGAACACTTCACTGGCCACGGCGAAGAATTCCGCCGGATCGGTCGCCCCATAAGCGCTCAGCAGACCCGCGTCTCCCTGCGCGCTTCGCCATTGCAGGGCCGCATATTCAGCGCTCATCACCCGGCTCCAGCGCTCGTAGGCCTCGCGGCTGCGAAGCAGCGGCGCGCCATTGGCAAAGCCCTTCAGCTGGTCGAGCTGGTGGGCGAACTCATGCACCACCACGTTCTGGCCGTCGGCCGGGTCGGCCGCGCCCTGCAGCACATCACGCCAGGACAGCAGCACCTGGCCTTGCACCCATGATTCCCCGGCCAGCGCGCGGCGCTGGTCTTGCAGCACGCCACCTGGCGCATTGACCGGCCGGTCCACCAGGAAAGCGCCCGGATAAAGCAGGACCTGGCGCAAGGCCGGGTACATGCCGCGCGTTGCGCCCAGCAGCGGCAGGCAGGCCTGGGCCGCGATGGTCACGCGCATCTCATCGCTCACCTCGAGGCCGGCGCAGCCAATGATGGGCTTCTCTGCCAGGAAGATCTGGATCAGGCCCTTGAGCCGCAACTGCAGGTCAGCCGGCAACTGCGCGACCTGGGGCACGCGGCGGCGCAGGATGCGGCGCCAGGCGGGGGGGAAGGGCTGTTTTGCCAGCTGGTGCCGGCGGTAGCGGCGCCACAGCGGCGGGGCGACCAGGGCGGCGATGCCGAGCAGGCCCGCGAGGAAGATCAGCAACAGGGCCATGGCGCTCGTCGTGTCCGAATCCGAGAAGTGATTCGTCGCAGATGGGCGGGGGCGGCCGGAATTCAAGGGCACGCCGTGGGGCTGTCGCCGAGCTGTCAGCGCGAAGTAGCGCTCTGCGCTTACGCTCGGACCCCATGCAAACAAGCGCCAAGTCCCTGGAAGCCTGGCAGGTGGTCAGCGGCGGCATCGCCGGCCTGGTGCTGTGCATAGGCCTCGGCCGCTTTGCCTACACGCCGATGCTGCCGCTGATGCAGCAGCAGGCTGGCCTCAGCGACGCCATGGCTGGCGCGCTGGCCGCGATCAACTATGCGGGCTACATGAGCGGCGCGCTGATCGCCGCCTGGATCGACGATCCGCGCTGGCGCCAGCGGCTCTACAGCCATGGCCTGTGGCTGTCCCTGCTCTCTTGCGTGCTGATGGCGCTGGCACCGAATGTCTGGGTCTGGGCGCTGGCCCGCTACCTGGGCGGCCTGTGTGGCGCGGCCGGCATGCTGCTCGGCTCCGGCCTGGTGCTGGGCTGGCTGATGCGGGCCGGCCGGCGGCCGGAGCTCGGCCTGCATTTCACCGGCCTCGGGCTCGGCATCGTGGTCTCGGCCCTGGGCGCCATGGGCATGGCCTTGCTGCGGCTGGACTGGGCGCATCAATGGAAGGGCTATGCGCTGATCGGCCTGATCTTCCTCGTGCCGGCCTGGGCCTGGCGCCCGCCCGCGCCACCGCCGGCAGCGAGCGCGGCAGCGAGCGCGCCGGCCCGGCGCTGGATGGCGCTGATGATCGCCATGTACTTCTGCGCCGGCTGGGGCTTCGTGATCAATGCGACCTTCACCGTCGCCATCGTCGAGCGCCAGCCGCTGCTGGCCGGGCAGGGGCCCTGGGCCTGGCTGCTGGTCGGCGTGGCGGCCACGCCAGCGGTGTTTTTGTGGGATCGCGTGGCGCGCCGCCTGGGCGACGTGCAGGCCTTGCTGCTGGCCTTTGTGCTGCAGACCATCGGCGTGCTGCTGCCGGCGCTGTCGGGCAGCTTGTTCGCCGCGCTGGCCGGGGCCTTGCTCTACGGAGCCACCTTCATCGGCATCGTCAGCCTGACCCTGGCCCTGGTCGGACGGCGCTCGCCGGCCAACCCGGGCAAGGCCATGGCGCGGCTGACCCTCAGCTATGGCATGGCGCAGATCGGTGCGCCGGCCCTCTCGGGCGCCATGGTGCAAGCCAGCGGCGGCTATGCCGGTGCCTTGTGGCTGACCGGCGCCGTGCTGGTGCTGGGCATGGGGCTGCTGCTGGCGATGCTCAGGGTCGACTAGGCCCGCCCTCCTCGAAGCGCTCGCCCCGCTCGGCCATGCGCACCAGCAGCGGTGCGGGATCGAAGCGCTCGCCATGCCGGGCCGAGAGCTCGCGGCAGCGCGTCACGAAGGCCGGTAGCCCCATCGCATTGATGAACTGCAGCGCGCCGCCCTGGAAGGGCG
Source organism: Pelomonas sp. V22 (assembly GCF_030014915.1). Lineage (GTDB taxonomy): Bacteria > Pseudomonadota > Gammaproteobacteria > Burkholderiales > Burkholderiaceae_C > JAUASW01. The sequence goes on along the minus strand of NZ_JAGIXS010000001.1, from coordinate 1,540,672 downwards.
CGAAACCCCAGCCGAGAATCGAGCCGATGTTGGCATCGGCCACCGAGCGCAGCACGCCTTCCTCGAGGCAGCGCGCCGCCTCATTGGCCTGCACCAGCATCATCCGGTCGATCAGCTCGGCCTGAGGCGGCTGCTCGGCCGCCAGCGGAAAGAGCTCGGCCAGGCCCGGCCACAGCTGCCGGCCTTCGTCGCTCCAGTCGTAGAAGCCCATGCCTGCCTTCTTGCCGATGCGGCCCAGCTCGGCCATGCGGCGCAACGCGCCTTCGGCCGGATGCTCGCGCCAGGCCTGGCCGGCCGCTTCGAGATCACTGCGCGCCTGGTCCAGCACGTGCAGCGCCAGGCTCAGGCTGACCTCATCCTGCAGCGCCAGCGGCGGCATCGGCATGCCGGCCTGCTGGCCCGCCACCTCGATGGCGCGCGGATGCACGCCCTCGGCCAGCAGGGCGATGCCTTCCATCACATAGGTGGCGAAGACCCGGCTGGTGTAGAAGCCGCGCGCATCGTTGACGACGATGGGCGTCTTGCCGATCTGCTGCACGAAGTCGAAGGCGCGGGCCAGCGTGGCCTCGCTGGTCAGCTGGCCGCAGATGATCTCGACCAGCGGCATCCTCTCTACCGGCGAGAAGAAATGCAGGCCTATGAACTGCTCCGGCCGCAGGCTGGCTTCGGCCAGCCCAGTGATCGGCAGGGTGGAGGTGTTGGAAGCGAACACCGCATCCGGCGTGAGCACGGCTTCCGCCGTTTTTGTGACCACGGCCTTCACCGCGCGGTCCTCGAACACCGCCTCGATCACCAGCTCGCAGCCGTCCAGGTAGCGGTAGTCGTTGCAGGGCGTGATCAGGGCCAGCTGGGCCTCGCGCTGCTCGCTCGTGCGCCGGCCATTCTTCACGTCCTTGTCCAGCAGCCAGCGCGAATGCTGCTTGCCGCGCTCGGCCGCTTCCATGCTTTGGTCCAGCAGCACGACCGAGATGCCCTTGGCCGCCGCCTCATGCGCGATGCCGGCGCCCATCATGCCGGCGCCGATCACGCCCAGCTTGCGTATCCTGCCGGGCTCGTAGCCGGCCGGCCGCGAGGCGCCCTTCTTCAGCGCATTCAGCTGGTACCAGAGCGTGCTGATCAGGTTGCGCGAGGCCGGGGTCGTCACGCAGGCGGCGAAGTAGCGCGATTCGATCGCCAGCGCGCGGTCGATGTCGGTCAGGCCCCCCTCGAACACGCTGGACAGGATGTGGGTTAGGGCCGGGTAGTTGCCCCAGCTCTTGCTTGAGGCCATCGAAGGTGCGACCGACATCAGCTGTGCCACCGCCGGCGAGCGCGAATCGCCGCCGGGATAACGGAACTTGGGCGCGTCCCAGGGCTGCTGCGGCTTCTTGCTGCCTTGCTGCGCGATCCAGGCGCGGGCCTTGAACAGCGCCTCCTCGGCATCGGCCGCCAGCTCATGCACCAGGCCGGCCGCCAGCGCCGGCTCGGCACGCAGCTCCGTGCCCTCCATCATCCATTGCAAGGCCTGCTGCATGCCGACCAGGCGTGGCAAGCGCTGCGTACCGCCACCGCCGGGCAGCAGTCCCAGCTTGACCTCGGGCAGGCCGAGGCGGGCCTTGCCGTCGTTGACGACGATGCGCCAATGGCAGCCCATCGCGATCTCGAGGCCGCCGCCGAGGCAGCGTCCATTCAGCACGGCCACCACCGGCTTGCCGCAGCGCTCCAGCCGGCGGATGAAGGCCTTGAAGCGCATCGATTCCTCGAAGGCCTCCTGTGCCGTGGTGAGCGCGTGCAGCCGGTCCACATCGGCACCCGCGAGGAAGTCGGGCTTGGCCGAACGCAGGATCAGCGCCTTCACTTCTGCATCGGACTCCAGCCGCGTGGCCAGCTCGGCGAGCGGCAGGGCCAGCTCGTCGTTGAGCACGTTCATCGCATGGCCAGGCAGGTCCATGGTGGCGATCAGCACGCCGCCATCCTCGAGCTTGCATTGCAGCGCATCCATGATCAGACCCTCTCGATGATGGTGGCGATGCCCATGCCGCCGCCCACGCACAGCGTGGCGCAGCCGATGTTCAGATGGCGGCGTTCCAGTTCCTCCAGCAAGGTGCCGAGGATGATGCAACCGGTGGCGCCGAGCGGATGGCCCATCGCGATGGCGCCGCCGTTGACGTTGACCTGGTCCAGCGAGACACCGAGGTCGCGCGCCGTCTTCATGGGCACGACGGCGAAGGCCTCGTTGATTTCCCACAGGTCGATGTCCGACGCCTTGAGCCCCGCCTGGGCCAGGGCCTTGCGGCAGGCGGGCGTGGGGCCGGTCAGCATGATGGTGGGCTCGGAGCCGACCACGGCGGCTGCCCGTATCCGCGCTCGCGGCCGCAAGCCGGCCGCCTCGCCACCGGCCTTGGAACCGACCAGCATCAGGGCCGCGCCATCGACGATGCCCGAAGAGTTGCCCGCGTGGTGGATGTGCGGGATCTGCTCGAGCTGCGTGTACTTGCGCAGCGCCGTGGCATCGAAGCCCATGCCGCCCATCAGGGCGAACGAGGGCTCGAGACGGGCCAGCGTTTCTGCCGTCGTGCCGGGGCGGATGGTCTCGTCTTCGCCCAGCAGCGTGAGGCCGGCGATGTCGTGCACCGGCACGATGGAGCGGCTGAAGTTGCCTGCCTCGCGGGCGGCGGCGGCGCGCTGGTGTGAGCGGGCCGCGAAGGCATCGACGTCGTCGCGGCTGAAACCTTCCAGCGCCGCGATCAGGTCGGCGCTGATGCCTTGGGGGATGAAGCCGATCAGCTGGTTGATGCGCGGGTCCATGAACCACGCGCCACCGTCGCTGCCCATGGGCCAGCGGCTCATCGATTCAACGCCGCCGGCCACCACCAGCTTCTCGAAGCCGCTCGCCACCTTGGCCGCAGCGAGGTTGACGGATTCCAGCCCTGAGGCACAGAAGCGCGACTGCGTGACGCCGGCCACGCTCTCGGCCCAGCCGGCATCGAGCACGGCGGTACGGGCGATGTCGGCGCCTTGCTCGCCCACCGGCGTGACGCAGCCGAGCACCACGTCGTCGACCAGCGAAGTGTCCAGCTGCTGGCGTTCCTGCAGCGCCTTCAAGAGCGTGCGCAAGAGCCAGACCGGGCTGGCCTGGTGCAGGCTGCCGTCCTTCTTGCCCTTGCCACGCGGCGTGCGCACATGGTCGAACAGATAGGCATCAAACATTGTGACTCCCATGCAGCGCTCACATGAAGCGAGACGCCAGTTCCTTCATGATCTCGTTGGTGCCGCCATAGATACGCGCCACCCGGGCATCGGCATAGAGCTCGGCGATCGGGACCTCCATCATGTAGCCGTAGCCGCCAAAGAGCTGCAGGCATTCGTCCATCACCGTGCAGGCGAGGTCGGTGGCCCAGGCCTTGACCAGGGCCGCGCGGGCGGCATCGAGCTCACCCTTCAGATGTGCCTGTATCGCAGCATCGACCGTGGCACGCGCGGCCAGCACCTGGCTCTGCACCTCGGCCAGCTTGAAGCGCGTGTTCTGGAACTCCCACACGGCCTTGCCGAAGGCCTGGCGCTCCTTGGTGTAGGCCACGGTGTCTGCGAGGGCCCGCTCCATCGCACCGATGGCGCTGACCGCGATGATCAAGCGCTCCTGCGGCAGCTCCTGCATCAGCTGGAAGAAGCCCTGGCCTTCGGCGCCGCTCGCGCCGCCGAGCAGGTTGGCGGCCGGCACGCGCAGGCCGTCGAAGAACAGCTCCGAGGTGTCCTGGGCCTTCATGCCGATCTTGTCGAGGTTGCGGCCACGGCGGAAGCCATCGCGCAGCGAGCCGTCCGCGTTCTCCACCTCGGCGACGAGCAAGGAGATGCCGCGCGCTCCCGCCTCGCCGCCGGTGCGGCAGACCACGATGACGAGGTTGGCGTTCTGGCCATTGGTGATGAAGACCTTCTGGCCGCTGAGCAGGTAGTCGTCGCCCTCGCGGCGGGCCTGGGTGCGTATGCCTTGCAGGTCGGAGCCGGTGCCGGGTTCGGTCATGGCGATGGCGCCTACCAACTCGCCGCGCGCCATCCTCGGCAGCCAGCGTTGCCGTTGTTCCTCGCTGCCGTGATGAAGCAGGTAGGGCGCGACGATGGCCGAATGCAGGCCGCCGCCGAAGCCGCTGAGATTGGCCCGCGCCTGCTCCAGCAGGATCACGGCTTCATGGCCGAAGTCGCCGCCACCGCCGCCATAGGCCTCGGGCATGCCGGCGCACAAGAGGCCGGTGGCGCCGGCTTCCAGCCAGGTGTCGCGACCCATCAGGCCGGCCTCGCGCCATTCGGCCGAACGCGGTACCCAGCGCTCGCGGAAGAAGCGCGCCACGCTGTCCTGCAGCAGGCGGTGTTCCTCGCTCATCCAGGCCGAAGGAAAGAGGGGCAATGTCATGAATGGCGCTCTTTTGCGGGGCAAGAGGCCCATGCTAGGCCCATGCCGCATGCCCGCAACAGCGTTTGCGCTTATCGTTGTGGCAAAGGCGTCCACTGAATGACGCCGTCAGGGAGTGCTGGATGGGTTCTGACGAGCGGTCGAACGTCGGTATTTCATTGCATGTCTTCGTCACGCGGCTGATCTGGGCCTGCGTGGTGCCGCTGGTGTTGCTGGCCGCTTACCTGGCGGTGGACCGCGTCCGGCAGGTGCAGGCCGACCTGGACCGCCGCATCAGCAACCAGGCCCGCGCTCTCGCCGTCGATGTCGAGCAAGACCTGCAAGCTCGCCTCAACGGCTTGCAGATGCTGGCCCGCTCCCCCTTGATCGACAGGCCCGACGGCCTGGGTGCCCTGCACGAGGAAGCCCAGGGCTTTCTGCAGGCCTTTGGCAGCCATGTGGTGATGGCCGACCTCAAGGGCCAGATGCTGATGAACACGCGGCTGCCGTTCGGCACTGCGCTGCCGCCCATGCCGCGGCCCAAGGGCCGCAGTGCGGCCAAGGCTGCGCTGGAAACGGGCCAGCGCGCCGTGGGAGACAGCTTCATCGGGCCGGTGGCCCAGCAGTTGCTCGTGGCGGTGGCACAGCCGGTCCAGCGCGGGGGCCGCAATGTTGCGGTGATCCTGAGCACGTTCGAAACTTCGCAGTTCCAGCCCCACCTGGAACGGCTCGCCGTACCCGATGACTGGGCCATCAGCCTGGTTGACAGTGGAGGTGTGCGAATTGCGCACAAGGGGGAGACCTCGGGATCGGTCGGCAAGGAAGTGCGCGTGGCGGTAGCGAACACGCCCTGGTCCGTGGTGTTGCAAATCCCGGCCCCCGTCTATCGAGCTTCGCAGCTTGCGGCGGCGGTCACCTTGTCGGTGGCGGTGCTGGGCGCGACGCTGATTGGCGTGATCGGCGGCCTGCTGGCCAGCCGCCGTCTGGCCCGGGCGGTGGCCATGCTGTCTGGTGAGGCCGGCGGCGTACAGGAACACCTGGGCGAGCCAGCGGCACAGATCCGCGAGATCAACCAGGCCAAGGCCTTGCTGGACGAAGCCGCACGCCAGCGCGGCGAATCCGATGAAGCGCTGCGACGCAGCGCCGAGCGCCACCTGCACCTGCTGGACAACATGCTGGAGGGCTGCCAGATCCTCGACCGCGACTGGCGCTACCTCTACATCAATGCGGCAGCAGCCCGGCAGAACCGCCAGCCGGTCGAGGCCATGCTGGGCTGGCGCATCCAGGAGGTGTTCCCGGGGATCGAGCACAGTGCCGCCTTCGTGCCTTTGCGCGACTGCATGGAGCAGGGCCGCGAGTTCCGGGGCGAGGTCGAGTACGTGTTCCCGGATGGCAACGAGCTGGCCTGGTTCGAGCTCTATGTGCGCCCGGCCCCCGAGGGCATCGCGATCTACAGCGTCAACATCAGCGAGCGCCGCCGGGCCGAGCAGGCGATACGGGCCATCAATGCCGAGCTGGAGCAGCGCGTGGCCGACCGCACGGCCGAGCTGGTGCAGGCACGCGAGGCGGCCGAGGCGGCGAACCAGGCCAAGAGTGCCTTCGTGGCCAACATGAGCCACGAGATCCGCACGCCGATGAACGCCATCATCGGCCTGAACTACCTGCTGCAGCGGGATGCACGGGAGCCCACGGCCAAGGTGCGGCTGCACCAGGTCGGCGAGGCGGCCAGCCATTTGCTGCAAATCCTCAACGACATCCTCGACCTCTCCAAGATCGAGGCCGACAAGCTGGTGCTGGAGCAGACTGATTTCTCACTGCGCGCGCTGCTGGAGCGCTGTCGCTCGCTCTTGCATCCACGCGCCCAGGAGCAGGGCCTGACGCTGGCACTGAACCAAGACGAAGCCCTGCCCGACCTGCTGCGCGGCGACCCGACGCGGCTCAGCCAGGCCTTGCTGAACCTGCTCAGCAATGCCATCAAGTTCACCGAGCGGGGCGGCGTGTCGGTGCAGGTGACGCTGGCCGGCGGCCAGGCGACGGACGAGGAGCTGCTGATCCGCTTCACGGTGCGCGACACCGGCATTGGCATGGCGCCCGAAAGCCTGCACCTGCTGTTCCAGGCCTTTGTGCAGGGCGATACCTCGACCACGCGGCGCTTTGGTGGCACTGGCCTCGGCCTCGCGATCACGCAGCGTCTGGCGCGGCTGATGGGCGGCGAGGTGGGTGTGAGCAGCAGGCTTGGTGAGGGCAGCGAGTTCTGGTTCAGCGCCCGTTTGCGGCGCGGCGAGAAGCTGCCACAGCCGCTCAGCCGCGCCGAGGACGGCGAGCGCCTGCTGCGCGAGCGCTGTGCCGGCGCGCAGGTGCTGCTGGTGGAGGACAACCCGGTCAACCAGCAGGTCGGCCTGGAGCTGCTGCTGGCCGCCGGCCTCAAGGTCGAGGTGGCCGGCAATGGTGCCGAGGCGCTGGCGCGGCTGGAGCCGCCGCAGCGCTTCGACCTGATCCTGATGGACATGCAGATGCCGCGCATGGACGGCCTCGAAGCCAGCCGGCGCATCCGCGCGATGGCCGGCCTGCAGAAGCTGCCCATCCTCGCGATGACGGCCAATGCCTTCGGCGAGGACCGTGCGGCCTGCCTGGCGGCGGGGATGAACGACCATGTCTCCAAGCCGGTCGATCCGGCCGAGCTCTATGCGGCGCTGCTGCGCTGGCTGCCGGCCACGGCGGGTGACGCCTCGCTGCCGGTGGCGGTGCCCGCGCCGCCACCGCCGGAGGCCGAGGCGCAAACCCTGGTGCCGGCCCTGGGCCTGCGCTACTGCGGCGGCCGGCCCGATGCCTATCGCCGGGTGCTGGAGCAGTTCGTGCAGCGCTATGCCGAGAGCGCGGGGGCGATGGAGGTGCTGCTGTCCCAGCATGACCTGGAGGGCCTGGCCCGCCTGGTGCATTCGCTGCGCGGGGCTTCGGCCACCATAGGCGCGCAGCGGCTGCCGCTGCAGGTGCAGCGCTTCGAGGCGGGGCTGAAGGAGCTGGCCCAGCCCGAGCTGATCACGGCGGCACGCGCGCTGGGCCCGGAACTGCAGGCCTTGCTGAAGGCCGTGCGCGAGCTGCTGGACGCGGCGCTCTGATCAGTCTTCGGTGCCGGGGTCCTCGCCAGCAGCAGCGGCTCTCGCGGCACGGTCGGCGGCGCGGCTGTCCACGCCTTTGCGGCGGGCCTTGCGGTCAGCGAGCTTCTGCGCGCGTGCCGCGTCGCTGGCTTCGGCCGCCTTGCACCACTGCGCGAACTGCTCAGGCGTCTCCAGCGTGATGCGTCCGAGGATGCCCTGGCGGAATTCGTAGATCAGCACCTCGGACGCCTTCTGCAGGTTGACGCGGCCGCCGCTCATCACCGCGCCGCGCTTGCGGCCTATGGCGGTCAGCAGGCCCTCGTCGTCCAGCTCGTAGGCAGCGGCGCCGAGCTTGTAGCGCCCCTCGATGGCGGCCGGGTACTCGTGCCGCAGATAGGTCAAGAGCTCCAGCGCCACCTCTTCCTCGCTGAAGGCATTGCGGCCGATGGCGCCGCTCGCCGCGAGGTTGTAGCCGCTCTGCGCCACGCTGATGCGCGGCCACAGCATGCCGGGCGTGTCGAACAGGTAGAAGTCGTTCTCCAGCACCAGCTTCTGCTCGACCTTGGTGATGCCCGGCTCGTCGCCGGTCTTGGTCGACTTCTTGCCCATCAAGGTGTTGATCAGGGTGGACTTGCCGACGTTCGGAATGCCGCAAATCAGCACGCGCAGCGGCTTGGCCATGCCGCCCCGGTTGGGCGCCAGCGCCCGGCACTCGGCCGCCAGCGCCTTGGCCGGCGCCACCATCGAGGTGTCCAGCACCATCGCGCGGGTCTCGGGCATCGCCTGGAAATGCGCCAGCCACAGCGCATTGCGCGCGGGGTCGGCCAGGTCCTGCTTGTTCAGCACCTTGAGGCTGGGCTTTGCTTCCGTCAATTCACGCAGCAGCGGGTTGCTGCTGGAGCCGGGCAGGCGGGCGTCGAGCAGCTCGATCACCACGTCGATGCCGCCCTTCATGCGTTCCTTGATCGCATTGCGGGTCGAATTCATGTGACCCGGGAACCACTGGATGGCCATCGCTGCTCGTCTTTGTTGCTGGGGAATGAGGGGGCTATTGTCTCAGCCCCGGTTTGCGGGGCCAGGCCTTGCGCCCGGGTGCGCATGCCGGACAATCGCGCCATTCCCAAATCTTGAACCCGGAGCGCCCCTTGGCAGACGAGATCCGCAAGCGCAAGTCCTGGCTTGACGGCTTCATGGCCTACCCGCTGCCCGCCGCCCTCAGCGAGGCGGCGGTGCGCCACAACATCGTGCTGCTCGACCAATTGCTCTACGAGCGCTGGCGCCTCGGCGAGAACCTGGTCTATGCCTGGAGCCCCAGCGGCCGCGGCCTGCGCGTGCTGGTGGCGCCGCACACGCTCTTGACCGAGTACGTGGCCTCGGCACCCGACGAAGCGAGCCAGTGGCGCCGCGCCCAATTGCTCGAGCACCTGCTCACGCGCCGCGAACACCTGAACGCCGCCGCACTCGACACCACGGCCCAGCAACTGGGCCTGAAGCCGCAGCTGATCGAGCTGCCCTTCAGCCTCGACGCCGGGCTCGGCCTGCCGCTGGTGGGTGCCATCGTCGAGCGCTACGGCATCCGCCTGGTGCAGGACCGCGCGGTCATCCTGCTCGATGCCGTCGGCTTCTCGCTGCTTTCACCGCTGGAGCAGGTGGTGCAGCTCAATGCGCTGTCCTGTTCGGTGAATGCGGCCTACGCCAAGTTGCTCGACCGCGAGATCAACATCAATTTCGCGCGCACCACCACCGGCGACGGCTTCTACATCTGGAACCGCATGCGCGGCATCGCGGCCAATGTGGAGCTCTACCAGCTGATGCAGTTCATCCTCGCAGACAACGCCATCGCCCGCGAGCGCGCGCCGCGCAAGAGCACCGTGCCGCAGCTGCGCGCCTGCTTCCACGTGGGCTCGCATTACGAGTTCCACCAGAGCGAGGGCCTGAACCCGACCTCGTTCAGCTATGTGGTGGGGCAGGTGACCATCGAGCTCGCGCGCATGGTGGAGCGGGCCTTGCCGGGCCAGATCCTGGTCGGCAAATTCCGCACCCAGATGCGCGACGAGGCCACCGGCCGCGACGTGGAGATCGACAGCATCGAGTTCGTCGAACGCACCCGCGCGCCGCTGCAGCAGCTCGGCGGCCTGACGCTCGCCGGTGCCGAGATCGACGGCATCGCCTGCTACCTGACCGGCCCCGAGGCGCCCGACGGTGCCTATGCGATCAGCGAGTACGAGATCGCCGACAAGCATGGCCAGCCGCACCGCGTCTTCAATGCCAAGGTCAACATCCACCGCCGCCATGGCGCGCCCATCTTCCTGGGCCTGCGCGACGAGGACCTGGCAGGCTTCGATGCGCGGGTGGTCTAGGGCAGGGCGCTGCGCCGCAGCTGCTGCAGCTGCGTGAGCAGATCGGCGGGCAGTGGCGCCCACAGCGGGTTTTGCTCCAGCAGGTGGTAGTCCTCGGCGGGCGAGGGCAGGCGGCCTTCGGCCAGCAGCGCGCGCATGCGGGCCTGCGCCTCGGGCCTGGCGCCCACCAGCTGAAGCAGGGCCAGTGAGGCGCCAGTGTCGACCACGCCGGCCTCAATCCAGCGATGCACGAGCGCGGCCTGGGCGTTGCGAGCCGATGCCGGCATCAGCCTGAGCGCCAGCAGCAGCTCGCGCACCCGTGCCGGTGCGGGCGTGGCGCCCAGCACGTCGGTCAGCCCGGGCAGGTGTTCGCGCGCCACGGCCTGGGCTTTGGCTTCGCGCTCCAGCTCCAGCCACTGGTGCAGCAGCGGATAGAGCCGGGCGGTGTCGGCGGGCCTGCTGTTCGCGCGCTGCTCCAGCAGCGCGGCTGCGCGTTCTGGCTGCCCCTCGGCCCGCAGCAGCATGGCGCGCAGCAACTGGGCATAGGGATGGTTTTGCTCGTCGGCGCTCAGGCCTTGCAGCGTTTCTCCGGCTGGCTTGAGCTGTGCCAGCGCCAGCTGCACATGGGCGAGGCTCAGCCGGGCCTGGCCGCCTTGCCGCCCTTGCAAACGGTCCGGGAAGCGTGCTGCCCATTGCAGATAGGCGCGCGCGCGGGCGGCCGTCAGCGGCAGCAGTTCGATCTCATCCAGCGGCCTGTTCGCGTAGCTCGACTCCAGCAGCAGCGCTTCTTCCAGCTGCCGGCGCGAGGCTGCCGCATCGCCATGGGCCGCCAGCGCCTGGGCCAGGTTGCGCTTGATCAGGCCGGACAGCGGATCCAGCGCGGCGGCCTGCTTAAGCCGGCGCAAGGCTGCCTCGGAATCGCCGCGCTCGCGATCCACCTCGCCCCGCCACATCCAGGCGTTGGCGTTCTTGGGCGCGGCGGCCAGGGCCCGGTCCAGGAAGCTGGCGGCCGCGTCCAGCTCATGCTGGCTCAGCTTCAAGAGGCCGAAGCTGGCCAGCGCTTCCGGCAGCTCAGGCTGGCGGCGCAGCGCCTCGCGCAGCAGGGGCTCGCATTGGGCCAGCGTGCGTTGCAAGGGCCAGTCGCCGTACAGGTGCTGGAAATGAAAGACATCGCAGAGCCCGACATAGGCCGATGTCAGGCCCGGATCGAGCTGCAGCGCCTGGCGGAATTTCTGTTCGGCCGCACCGAGCTGGCCGGCATCGCGGCGCGACCAGAGCCAGCGGCCTTCCTGGTAGGCGCGTGCGGCCGGGGTGTCGGCCAGCAGGCCGGCGTCGGTCGAGAGCACTTGCCGCCAGGGTTGCCACCAGATGATGAGCGCCAGGCTGGCCAGCAGGGCCGCCGCAGCCAGGCCCTGCCAAGCCCGGCCGCGGCGGGCCGGATGAGGTTCTGGGCCTTGATCGGGCGGCGTGGCGCTGGGCAGCGGCGCGGGTGCAGCCGCCGCGATGGCAACCGCCGGTTGCAGCAAGCGATAGCCCTTGCCGCTCACACTGCCTATGTAGCGATAGGGCCGTTCGGTATCGCCCAGCGCCTTGCGCAATTGCGCCACCGCCTGGTAGACCGAGGCCTCGCTGACGACCACGCCGGGCCACACGCCCTCCAGCAAGGCCTGCTGGCTGACCGTGCCTTCGCCGGCCGCGATCAGCAGCTGAAGCACGGCCATCAGGCGCGGCTCCAGCAGGCGTTCCTCGGTGCCTCCGAGCAGGCGGTTGCTGCTGGGGTCGACCGTCCAGTCCCCCAGTTGCCAGCGCTGCAGGCTCGTCATGCCGCGCGTTGAGAAAGAGGCAAGTCCTTGATTTGCAAGGTTTCAGGACGCATTCAGAAAACCTTTCGACAAGCTTCAGAGCTTTTTTGGGCCGGCGCTGCCAGCATGAGCCGCATCCCAATTCCCTGTGACCCAGGACCGCCCGATGAAGAAGAATTGTCCACTCCAAATCCTGCGTTTCCTGGCGGCCAGCCTCGTGCTGCTGGCCGCCCTGCCAGGCGCCGCCCGCGCCGAGATGCCCGCTGTGGGGCGAGCCGAGTTCCAGGTGGCCGCCGTGAAGGGCAAGCCCGGCTTCCTCACCCGTCTCTGGTACCCGGCAGCGAGCGGTGCGCCGCAGTGGATCGGCAAGAACCTGGTGCGCCAAGGCTACCGGGCCGTGCCGGACGCCGAGCCCTTGGCGGCTGCGCCGGCGCCCTTGATCGTCATGAACCATGGCTCGGGCGGTTCTGGCGAAGGCATGGCCTGGCTGGGCGTGGAGCTGGCCCGGCAGGGTGCCATCGTGATCGCCGCTGACCATCCGGGCAGCAGCGGCGGCGATCCCGAGCGGCCGGAACTGCTGCAGATCTGGCGCCAGCCGCAGGAAGTCAGCCAGATGCTGGATGCGCTGCTGGCCTCGCCCTGGGGGCGCCGCATCGACGCCAAGCGTATTGCCGTGGTCGGCTTCTCGCTGGGCGGTACGGCGGCGCTGTCGCTGGCCGGTGGGCGGCTGGACTTCCAGCGCTTCCCGCGTTTCTGTGACAGCCACGACGACGGCGCCTGCCGTGCCTTCCGTTCGAAGTTCGCGAGCCTGGACGCTGCCTTCTTCGAGCGCGCCAATGCCGATCTGAAGGAACCGCGCATCCGCGCCGCCGTGGCCATTGCCGCCGGGCTGACCGAGTCGCTGACCGAGGCTTCGCTGCGTGCCCTGAAGACGCCGGTGCTGGTGATCGGCGGCGAGCGCGACGGCCAATTGCCGCCATCCACCCATGTCAAGCCCATCGTCGGCTGGCTGCCCGCGCACAGCCGCTATGTCGAGATCCAGGAGGCCTGGCATTTCAGCTTCCTGCCGCTGTGTGCGCCCACCGGCGCGGAGGTGCTGGCAGAAACCAACGAAGCCTTTGCCTGCCAGGAGGCGGGCGGCAAGCCGCGTGAGCAGATCCATCAGGAGGCCATCTCCGCCACGCTGCGCTTCCTGCGCGATCAGCGCATATTCGCGCCCTTTTGAACCTGAACCTGAACCTGAACCTGAACCTGAATCAGCGCCGGGCGACGGCCTGCAGCTGCGCGTGCAGGCTCAGGCTCAGCGTGCTCAGCAATTGCTGCTGCACCTCGGCACTGAGGCTGGGCTGGGCCAGATGCTGCAAGAGCACCGGCTCGGCCAGGCGGAAGTAGAAGGCCTGGTGGAACAGCGAGAAGGCCTGTGCGCGCACCGGCAGTGAATCGGCCTCGCCACCGCAGATCAGGGCCACTGCGGCACGCACTTGCTGGCGGCCCGGTTGCAGGGCCTGGCGGAAGATCTGGCCGATGCTGTCGGCCGGGTCTGCCTGGCTGCGCAGGAAGAACTGCACCCAGCTCTGCGGCAGCTCGCCGCTCAGGATGTTGCGGGCCATGCTCAGCATGAAGTCGATCACCGCCTCGATCAGCGCATCGGTGCTGCCGTGCTGCTCGGTGGCCAGGCGCAGCGCCCGTAGCGGCGCGGCCTGGTCGGTCTTCAGGCGCTCGGCCAGGAACTCGGCGGCCGCGCGGTAGAGCTCTTCCTTGGACGCGAAGTGGTAGGGGATGGCCGCCAGGTTGACGCCGGCATGGGCCGTCAGCATGCGCGTGGTGGCGAGCTCATAGCCCTGCGTGCCTATGACCTCCAGCGCAGCCTGGATCAGCTTCTGCCGGGTCTGTTCGCTGCGGGTGGGCTTGGGGCAATCCTCGATGAGCATGTGCTCAATGCTGGTGCGCCGGGCGGGGCGGGTCAATCAAGGGAAGCCCTGCGTCACGACAGTGGCCGCCATGGCGGCGAAAACAACAAGGGCCGCAGATGCGGCCCTTTCTTCACTCAGCAGTCGGTGACTGCTTGCATTCAGTCTTCGTTGCGGAACACCAGCTTGACTTCAGCAGTCTGCTTTTCGCCCGAGCCTTCGTACTTCCACTCCATCAGGGCGGCGGTGACGGCCTTGTCGAAGACGCGCTTGGGTTCGGCTTCCAGCACGGTGACCTTGCTGACCTTGCCATCCGGATCGATGGCCACTTCGGCCTTGACGCTGCCGTTGGAGATGCCCTTCTGGGCGGCTTCACGCGGGAACTCCGGCGGCACCTTCTTGACGACCTTGGGCGCAGCGGCGTGGGCGGAGAGGGCCAGGGCCAGGGCGGCGGCGAAAGCGAAGAACTTGGAGACTTGCATGATGACGACTTCTTGGTAACGGTAGAGATAGAGAGAGAAGAAAGGGGATCGGTAGAGCGATCCGGGCGATCAGGCCGAGGCCGAGCGGAAGAAGCCCACGGCTTCCAGCAGGCGGCTGGAGCTGGTCTTCAATGCGTCGGTGGAGCGGCTCAGCTCGTCCACGAGGGTGGTGTTCTGTTGCGTGGTCTTGTCCAGCTCGTTCATGGCCTGGTTCACGACGCCCACGCCCGAAGCCTGCTCCTGGGCCGAGTGCGAGATTTCCTCGATCAGCTGGCCCATGTTGTTGACTTCGTCCACGACCGAGCGAATGGTCACGCCGGCGTTGTTGACGAGGGTGGTGCCGTTCTCGACCTTGTCCGTGCTTTCCTGGATCAGGACCTTGATTTCCTTGGCGGCAGCGGCCGAGCGCGAAGCCAGGGCACGCACCTCGGTGGCCACCACGGCGAAGCCCTTGCCATGCTCGCCGGCACGGGCGGCTTCCACGGCAGCGTTCAGCGCGAGGATGTTGGTCTGGAAGGCGATGCCGTCGATCACGCCGATGATGTCGCCGATCTTCTTGGAGCTGGCGCTGATGTCCTGCATGGTCGAAACCACTTGCGAGACCACGGCACCACCGGCCGAGGCCGACTGGCGGGCCTTGGTGGCAATGTTGGCGGCCTTGCGGGTCAGCTCGCTGGCACCGCTCAGGTTGGCGGCGATCTGCTCGACCGAGGCGGCGGTGTTCTGCAGGCTGGCGGCGGAGCGCGAGGTGCGGTCCGACAGGTCGACATTGCTGTCGGCGATCACGCTGGAGCTCTGCGCCACTTCGCCAGCCGCGGTGCTGACGCTGTGAACCACGCCGCTCAGGGCCATCTGCATGGCGTGCATGGCGTGGAGCATCTGGGCCAGTTCGTCGCTGCCTTGCACGTCGACATGCTGGGTCAGGTCGCCGGCGGCAATCGCCTCGGCAGCGGCCTGGGCCTTGCGGGCCGGCACGACGATGGAGCGGGCGATCACGAAGCCGCCGCCCACGCCGATCAGTGCGGCCACAGCCACCAGGAAGACGGTCACGTAGATGGATTTCTGGGCCACGTCGCTGCCGGTTTCGGCCAGCTCGCGGGCGCTGTCGAACTGCAGGTCCACGAGGCCCTTCAGGTCGGCCTGGTAGGCCTGCTGGGCCGGGCGCACGCCGGTGATCAGGCTCTCGCGGGCTTCGTCGGGGCTGCCGCTTTCCTGCACCTTGAGGAACTTCTGCAGCGAAGCAAAGAACTCGGCCTGGTGCTCGCGCACAGCGTTCAGGATTTCCTTTTCCTTGGCACCGTCGATCTTCTCGGCCAGGCTCGCGAGCTGCTTCTCGCTGTCGGCTTGAGCGGTCTCGAGGGCGGCCTTCTGCTTCTTGATCTGGCGGGCTTCGTCGAGCAGCAGCAGGTCGCGGGAAGCGCGGGCGATCACGTTGACGTTGCCTTCCAGCGCGTTGGCGGCGGCAATCTTCACCAGGCTGGAATTGGCCGTCCGGTTCAGGTCGTTGGCCAGGCGGTTGGAATTCGACGCGCCATAGGCGCCAATGACGATCAACAGCAGTATCAACAGGCCATAGCTCAGGGCCAGGCGCTGGCTGATGCGCAGCTTGGTAAGCAGGTTCATCTAGGGAATCCCTCAGACTGTCGGTGGTTGGCGTGCCTTGCGCTGACCCAGCTGGGTCGCCGGCACTTGGCGTAAGCAGAAGTTTCAAGCCAGTTCGGCTGAAACTCGTGAGTGCAGTTCGCGGCGGCTGTGAAGGATTGCCAAACGTGGGGCTGGGTAATCCCTTACTTTGAACTGACACCCCCGAAGCAAGGGCTTGCGCCCCGCTTTTCGGGGCCGCTCAAAGCTTCACGCGGCTGCCAAAAATGGCCGAGCCCACGCGCACCAGCGTCGCGCCTTCGAGGATGGCGGCCTCCATGTCGGCGCTCATGCCCATGGAGAGGGTGTCCATCTGCAGCCCCAGTTGCCGGTTGGTCTCTGCCATCAGCTCGGCCAAGGCGCGATGCGGCAGGCGCTGGGCCTCGGGATCTTCGGCCGGCTCGGGGATGGCCATCAGGCCGCGCAGCCGCAAGGCGGGGAGGGCGGCCACGGCGCGAGCCAGCGCGGGGAGTTCATCCGGCGTGATGCCGCTCTTGCTGGCCTCGCCGCTGATATTGACTTGCAGGCAGACCTGCAACGGTGCCAGGCCGGCCGGCCTTTGCTCGGACAAGCGCTCGGCGATCTTCAGCCGGTCCACGCTGTGGACCCAGTCGAAGGCCTCGGCGACGACGCGGGTCTTGTTGCTTTGCAGCGGGCCTATCAGGTGCCATTCGATGGACGAGCGCAGGTCCGCCAGCTCAGCGATCTTGTCGAGGCCTTCCTGCACGTAGTTTTCGCCGAAGCGGCGCTCACCGGCCGCATGAGCCTCGCGCACCGCGTCGCCTGGAAACGTCTTGCTGACCACCAGCAATGTGACGCTTTGCACGGGCCGCGAGGCAGCCTCGCAGGCCTCGGCCATACGGTGGTGGAGCTGATACAAGTTGCCAGCGATCGTGGCCATAATGCTTCGACGTTTTCGGAGTAGCCCGACCCATGGACATCACCCAACTGCTGGCATTCTCGGTCAAGAACAAGGCCTCGGACTTGCACCTCTCGGCCGGCCTGCCACCGATGATCCGCGTGCATGGCGATGTGCGCCGCATCAACGTCGAGGCGCTGGACCACCGCGCGGTCCACGACATGGTGTACGACATCATGAATGACTCGCAGCGCAAGGCCTACGAGGAAACGCTGGAGGTCGACTTCTCGTTCGAGATCCAGGGCCTGGCGCGTTTCCGGGTCAATGCCTTCAACCAGAACCGCGGCGCCGGCGCCGTGTTCCGGACCATTCCGTCCAAGATCCTGACGCTGGAGCAGCTGAACGCGCCCAAGGTTTTCGCAGAGCTGGCCTTGAAGCCGCGCGGCCTGGTGCTGGTGACTGGCCCCACGGGTTCAGGCAAGTCCACGACGCTGGCCGGCATGGTCAACCACCTCAACGAGAACGAATACGGCCACATCCTCACCATCGAGGACCCGATCGAATTCGTGCATGAATCGAAGAAGAGCCTGATCAACCAGCGGGAAGTCGGGCCGCACACCCTGAGCTTCGCCAATGCGCTGCGCTCCGCACTTCGTGAAGACCCGGACGCGGTGCTGGTCGGCGAAATGCGCGACCTGGAAACCATCCGCCTGGCGCTGACAGCGGCTGAAACAGGCCACTTGGTCTTCGGCACCTTGCACACCTCGTCCGCGGCCAAGACCGTGGACCGTATCGTTGACGTGTTCCCCGCGGCCGAAAAGGAAATGGTCCGCGCGATGGTGTCCGAATCGCTGGTGGCCGTGATCTCTCAAAGCCTTTGCAAGCTGAAAGACGGGACCGGCCGGGTGGCGGCGCACGAAATCATGCTGGGCACCTCGGCCATCCGCAACCTGATCCGCGAGAACAAGGTCGCCCAGATGTACTCGGCCATCCAGACCGGCAACAGCATGGGCATGCAGACGCTGGACCAGAACCTCACCGACCTGGTCCGCCGCAACATCATCTCGCCAGCTGAAGCCCGTTCCAAGGCTAAGTTTCCGGAGAATTTCCCGGGCTGAAGCCCGGGAAATTCGACGTCACTCATATGGCGCCAGCCATGTGAGTGGCGGCAAAACTTCCCTCGAAGTTCACCAGCAGGATCCCTCATGGAACGCGACCAGGCCTCGAAATTCATCAACGACCTCCTGCGCCTGATGATCTCGCGCAAGGGCTCGGACCTGTTCCTCACGGCCGACTTCCCGCCGGCCATCAAGGTGGACGGCAAGGTCACCAAGGTCTCGCCGCAGCCGCTGACCGGCCAGCACACCTTGCAGCTGGCGCGTTCCATCATGAACGACAAGCAGGCGGCCGAGTTCGAGCGCACCAAGGAATGCAATTTCGCCATTTCGCCGCAGGGCATTGGCCGCTTCCGTGCCAACGCCTTCCTGCAGCAGGGCAGCGTAGGCCTGGTGCTGCGGACCATCCCGGCCACGCTGCCGACGATCAAGTCGCTGGACCTGCCCGACATCCTGCGCGAAGTCACCCAGACCAAGCGCGGCCTGGTGATCGTGGTGGGGGCTACCGGCTCCGGCAAGAGCACCACCCTGGCAGCGATGATCGATGAGCGCAACGAGACCACGCACGGCCACATCATCACCATCGAAGACCCGGTCGAGTTCGTCCATCCGCACAAGAACTGCATCGTCACCCAGCGCGAGCTGGGCATCGATACCGACAGTTGGGAGATGGCGCTGAAGAACACGCTGCGCCAGGCGCCCGATGTGATCCTGATGGGCGAAATCCGCGACCGCGAGACCATGGAGCATGCCGTGGCCT
This sequence comes from Pelomonas sp. V22, assembly GCF_030014915.1. Classification (GTDB taxonomy): domain Bacteria; phylum Pseudomonadota; class Gammaproteobacteria; order Burkholderiales; family Burkholderiaceae_C; genus JAUASW01. The sequence goes on along the minus strand of NZ_JAGIXS010000001.1, from coordinate 1,522,300 downwards.
TCGCCGAGACCGGCCATTTGTGCATGGCCACGCTGCACGCCAACAGTGCCAATCAGGCGCTGGATCGCATCATCAACTTCTTCCCGGAAGAGCGACGCGCCCAGCTCCTGATGGACCTCTCGCTGAACCTGCGCTCCCTGATCTCGCAGCGCCTCTTGCCGCGCCAGGAGGGCAAGGGCCGCGTGGCGGCGGTGGAGATCCTGCTGAACACGCCGCTCGTGTCAGACCTGATCTTCAAGGGCGAGATCAGCGAGATCAAGGAGCTGATGAAGCGCTCGCGCGAACAGGGCATGCAGACCTTCGACCAGGCGCTGTTCGACCTCTATGAGAACCACAAGGTGAGCTACGAGGACGCGCTGCGCAATGCCGATTCGGTGAATGACCTGCGCCTGCAGATCAAGCTCAACAGCGAGCGTGCCCGCAGCGGCGATCTCAGCTCGGGCACCGAACACATGACCATCGTCTGAGTGGATTTCTTACCCATGAGCACTCGCAGCTACGAGCCCATCGCCCCGCGTCGCGTCGCCTTCATCGGCCTCGGCGTGATGGGCTATCCCATGGCTGGCCACCTGGCCCGCACCGGCCACCAGGTGACGGTCTACAACCGCACGGCCGCCAAGGCCGAGGCCTGGGCACTGGAGTACGGTGGCGCGGCTGCGCCCACGCCTGCCGCAGCGGCAGCGGGCGCTGACATCGTGTTTGCCTGCGTCGGCAACGACGCCGATCTGCGCTCGGTGGTGCTCGGTAAAACGGGCGCCTTTCAGGGCATGAAGCGCGGCGCGATCTTTGTCGACCACACGACGGCCTCGGCCGATGTGGCCAGGGAGCTGCATGCGGCCGGCGTGGCCCTGGGCCTGCACTTCGTCGATGCGCCGGTGTCCGGCGGTCAGGCGGGCGCGGTGAACGGAATGCTGACGGTGATGTGCGGCGGCGACCAGGTGCCGTTCGATGCCATGCAGCCGGTGGCGATGGCGTTCTCGCGCGCCGTCACGCGTGTCGGTGAATCGGGCGCCGGTCAGCTGGCCAAGATGGTGAACCAGGTCTGCATCGCCGGCGTGGTGCAGGGCCTGTCGGAGGCCATTGCCTTCGGCCAGAAGGCCGGCCTTGACATGAAGCTGGTGCTGGACGTGATCGGCAAGGGCGCGGCCCAGAGCTGGCAGATGGACAACCGTGGCAAGACCATGGTGGACGATCAGTTCGAATTCGGCTTCGCCGTCGACTGGATGCGCAAGGACCTGGGCCTGGTGCTGGACGAGGCTCGCCACAACGGCGCCCGGCTGCCGCTCGCCGCCCTCGTGGATCAGTTCTATGCTGATGTGCAGAGCATGGGCGGACGGCGCTGGGACACCTCCAGCCTGATCAAGAGGCTGAAGTGATCAGTCCTTGGAGGACTTCGGCGTCATCCGCGCCAGCTCTTCCTCGCTGATCAGCTCGAACATCTTCACCACCTTTTTCACGCCGCCCACACTGCTGGCGATCTCGGCCGCGCGATTGGCTTCGCGTTCGGTGACACGCCCCAGCAGGTAGACATTGCCGCGCTCGACCACGACGTAGAAGGCATTGGCCAGCAGGTCCTTGGACTCGACTAGGCGGGCCTTGACCTTGGTGGCGAGCAGGCTGTCGTTGGCGCGGCTGGTCATCGAGCTGGTGAAGGTGACCTCAAGCTCGTTGATCACGCCCCGCACGTTCTCGATCTTGCTGACCACGGTCTCGGCCTTGGCCTTGTCGGCATCGGTCGCCACCTCGCCGGTCAGGAGCACCATGCGGTTGTAGCTGTTGGCGTTCACATGGGCGCGGTCGGGCAGGTGGTGGCGCATGTTCTGGCCGACCTTGAGCTCGATGCTCTCGTCCTCCAGCTGCATGCCCGAGGTGCGGCGATCAGTGGCCACCAGGGCGCCGCCCACCATGGCACCGCCGACGAACAGCGGCGCGCAGGCCGTGCCGCTCAGCGCGGCGGCAAGAACGGTGGCCAGAAGCGTGACGCGACGTGCTTGGCTTTGGAAGTTCATGTGGGGATTCGTCCCTTGAAAGGTGGGTGGTTCGTTACTCGCCGCTGCCCAGCAGCTGCAGGTCGATGGCATCGCACAGGCAATGGGCGAGCAGGCGCTGGCCCTCGGCCACGCGGGCGACGCGGCTGTGGGGCAGGCGGATCTGCACGTCGGTGTCGAGCAGGGCGCTGCGCCATTCTTCATCCTGGCTGCCGCTGAGGGTGATGACGGTCATGTCCTGCGCATGGGCAGCCTCCAGCAGCGGTGCCAGCTGGGCTCGCGAGGCGCCCTGTGATTCGAACAGCAGCAGCAGGTCGCCGGGATGGCCCAGCACCTGGATCTGGCGGGCCAGCGCGCTGCTGACGTCGGCGGCCGCGCCGGTCTGGACCTGGCCGTCGAGGCACAGGGCCGCGAGCCCGGGGCGCTCCTGCTCGAAGCGGCCGCTCAGCAGCGCGGCCATGTAGCGGGCATCGAGGGCCGACAGACCGAGGCCGCAGCACAGCACGCGATTGCCGGCCGTGATGCCGTCCACCAGCAACTGGGCCGCGTCGGCCACCGGCCGCGAGAGGCTTTCGGCCACCTGGTAGAGCAGGTCGGCGCTCTCGAAAAACTGTTGTTGGATTCGTTGCTCAAGCATTGGCGTGCATCATAACGAGGCATCAAACGCGGCCTGCAACCACTCCAGCTGCTCGCCTTCCAGGGCCAGCACGTCGAAGCGGCAAGGCGGCGGCGAGGCCATGCGCAGCAGGTAGTGGCGCGCCGCCAGGATGATGCGGCGCTGCTTGCTGGCGCCAATGCTGGCTGCCGCGCCACCATGTGAGCCGTCGGCCCGGGCCCGCACCTCGACGAAGACCAGGCAGCCATCGGGTGCCCGCATGATCAGGTCGATCTCGCCGCCGCGCGCTTGCGGCCCGCGCGCGACCCGATAATTGCGCTCCACGAGCCGCAGCCCCTGCTGCTGCAAATAGCGCAAGGCGCGGTCTTCGGCCGCATCGCCCCGCCCCTTCGGAGAGCCCCACTTGAGCATTGCCCCTGCCTCCCTGTTGCTGCAGGCCGCCCAGGCTGCGGCCGGCGGCCAGCAGTATCCCGCCGCCTGCCTCTACCTGGTGGCCACACCCATAGGCAACTTGGCGGATATCAGCCTGCGTGCGATCCAGGTGCTGAGCCTGGTCGATGCGGTGGCCTGCGAGGACACGCGGGTGACGGGCGGCCTCTTGCGCCATCTGGGCCTGCACAAGCCCTTGCTGAGCCTGCATCAGCACAACGAGCATGAGGCCGCCGCCGGCCTGGTGGCGCGGCTGCAAGCCGGGGAGCGGATCGCCTATGTCAGCGATGCTGGCACGCCAGCCGTCTCTGACCCTGGCGCAGCACTCGTGGCGGCCGTGCAGGCCGCCGGCTTGCGTTGCCTGCCGCTGCCAGGCGCCAGCAGCGCCACGACCTTGATGAGCGTGGCTGGTGATGCGCAGGCCAGTGGTTTCCGTTTCGTGGGCTTCCTGCCGCCCAAGGGGCAGGAACGGCGCCGGCGGCTGCAGGCGCTGGTGGGTGCCGACCACAGCCAAGTGCTGTTCGAGGCGCCTCATCGCATTGCTGATCTGCTGGCGCTGCTCGCTGAGCTGGCGCCGCAGCAGCGGGTCACGCTGGGGCGTGAATTGACCAAGCAGTTCGAGACCGTGCACACGGCGTTCGCCGCCGAACTGCCGGCCTGGCTGGCGGCCGATGCCCAGCGTGAGCGGGGTGAATTCGTCTTGGTGCTGCATGCGGCGGAGGCCGCGGAGGCAGGTGAGGATGAGCTGCCGGCGCTGGCACGACGCGCGCTCGAGCTGCTGTCGGCCGAATTGCCCTTGAAGCAGGCCGTGGCCCTGGCCGCCGAGATCAGCGGCGCGCCGCGCAACCAGCTCTACGACCTGGGCCTCGCCATGAAGAAGGCCCGCGAGGCCTGAAGAGGCGTTCGCGGGCCTGCTGGCCTGGATCATTGACCCGTGGCGCTGGCCGGCTTGGCGTTGTGCTTGGCGTGATGGATGTCTTTGCTGGCGCCATCCTGCATCTTGTGCAGGCGGCGGCGCTCATGCTTCGTGACCGTGCCATCGGCCTTGGCCTTGTCTTCGGCCTTGTTGATCGCGGCCTGCTCCTTCTCGAGGCGCTGGGTCTCGCGGGCCGTCAGCGTGCCGGACGCGGCACCCTGGGCGATGCGGGCCTGCTGGTTGGCTTCGCGCTGATCGACGCGCGGCGTGGCAGGTGTGGCGGGAGCGGGAGTCTGGGCTTGGCTCAGGGCGCTCAGGCCAGCGAAAGCGAACAGGGCGATCAGGCGGATTTGGCGGTTCATGAGGGCTCCTTGGTCGGTGGCAGCGACGCTGAATTGCGTGCTTGGCGATACAACGCCGACCTGCCGGCGCCGCCGACGCGAGGGGTGTAAAGAATCGTGAAACTCAGGCGGGCTGCGGCCCGGCTTCACGCCGCCCTGGCGCCATCCCCAGCGCGGCGAGGCTTTCGCTCAAGGCGACAGGCAACGGCGTGTGGGCGGGTTCGCCGATCAGCTTTCGCAAGGCCTCTTCCTCGAGGCGATGCGGCCTCTCCCACAGGTAGCGCATCTCCGCGATGGCCTTCCAGCTGGGCATCAGCGGTGCGGCTAGCCGTATCAGGGGCCAGGGCAGGCTGGCGGCCCGGAGCGGTTTGTCCAGCAGCGCCTGCAGCGCCTTCAGCAAGACCTGACCCTCGACCGCATGGCCGGCGAAGTGCAGTCGATGGTGGCCCCGCAGCCGTTCACGCTGCTCGGCAAGCTTGACAAAGGCCTGAGCCAGGTCGGGCAGATAGGCCCAGGCGTGCATGCGATCCAAGGGGCGGGGATAGACCACGCGGCCCTTGTCCAGGCGGCTGGCCACGACGAGATCGAACCAGCTGCCACGCCCGCTGCCGCCGAAGAAGTCGCCAGCGCGCAGCACCACGGAATCCAGCCCTGGCGCCTCGGCCATGCGCTGCTCAATCTCGATACGGATGCGCGCCTTGCTGGTGTCGCCGACTTCCGGGGTGTCCGGCGTCAAGCGCACCGGCAGTTTCGAGCCGTAGTTGTAGACATTGCCGGGCAGCATCAGGAGCGCGCCGAGCCCATGCGCCAGCACCTGCGCGGCCTGGGCGAGCGGCAGGGCCTGGCGCTCCCATTGGTGATAGGGCGGGTTGAGTGCGTTGATGACTACGCTCGCGCCGCGCGCGCCGGCGTGCAGCGGTGCACGGTCCAGCGCATCGCAGGCCAGTTGTTGCACGCCGCTCAGCCGAGACAGCTCAGCGGGCAAAGGCTTGCGGCTTTGCGCCAACACGCGCCAGCCGGCAGCGGCAAAGGCCGGCACCAGCACCTGCCCCAGCCGACCAGCGGCCCCCAAGATGACGACGGTGGGCATGGCAGCTGCTTTCAGCGAGAAGGGTTTGATTCGAAAGCCACGCGCCAGCCGCCGGCCAGCGCAAAGCGCGGGAAGGCCAGCCATTGCTCGGCGAGCATGCGGGCGACGAAGTTCCACGGGCCGGTGAAGGGCTCGGGGGGCACCGCTTCGTCGCGATGCCCCCGGCCCTGCGCCGCCAGCGCCGCCATGCAGGCCCCGATGCCGGCGGCTGCTGCTACCAGCCCGCCCAACCACGGGCTGAACAGCAAGGCCAGGCTGCCCAGCTGGAACAGCGGCACCGTCAACAGGTGCAGGCGCACATTGCGGGCGCTTCGGTGGAAGCGCGGGTAGTGCTGCTGCTGGTAGCGGATCAGTGCGGGCATCTGCATGGGTGTCTCCTCTTCCCTTGGCCGATGGCGGCAGTTTCAAGTCATGGGCATCAATCCGGAAGTGGATAGACTGTATGGCAGGTATCCAAAAATGAATTGATATGGATGAGCAAGCCGACTGGTCGTCCCTGCAACTGTTCCTGGTGCTGGCTGAGGCGGGCTCCTTGGGCCGGGCGGTGCACCAGCTGGGCCAGAGCCAGCCGACGCTGAGCCGCCAGCTGGCCCTGCTGGAAGAGCGGCTGGGCCAGGTGCTGTTCGAGCGTCATGCCCGCGGCCTGCGCCTGACGGCGGCCGGCGAGCACTTGCTACCGGCGGCCCGCCGCATGCGCGAAGCGGCGCGGGAGTTCGCCATGAGCCTGGCCGCGCGCGAGCAGACGCTGGCCGGCACCGTGCGGCTGACGGCCAGCGAAATCTTCTGCGCCCACTTCCTGCTGCCGGCTTTACGGGCGTTGCGCGAGCGGCATCCGGAGATCCAGGTCGAGCTGGTGGCGAGCAACGAGATCGAGAACCTGCAGGAGCGCAGTGCCGACATCGCGCTGCGCATGGTGAGGCCCGAGCAACCGACCCTGGTGGCGCGGCGCCTGACCGATTTCCCACTGGGGCTCTATGCCCATCGTGACTACCTGGCACAGGCCGGCCTCCCGACGCTGGCGACCATGGCCTCGCACCAATGGCTCGGGTTTGATCGTTCGGACCAGATGCTGCGCGGCTTTGCCCAGGCCGGTTTCAAGGTGGGCCGCGAGTACTTCGGCCTGCGCTGCGACAACCAGCTCGTGGTCTGGGAGGCCGTGCGCGCCGGCCTGGGCATAGGCGTTGGCCCGGAGGCGCTGGCGGCGCGTGATCCGGCCCTGGTGCGGGTGCTGCCCGAGATCGCCATCCCGCCGCTGCCGCTGTGGCTGACCGCCCACCGCGAGCTGCGCGACACACCGCGATTGCGCCTGGTGTTCGACCATCTGGCAGGGGCATTCGCCGCTCCTACAATGCCCCGATGATTGCCCGCGAACCCACCCTGGCCCGTCTCGTCACGGCCCGCAGCAAGCTGCTGGAACCCTTCGGCCTCAGCGACGCTTCGCTGGCCAAGGCCCTGCGCCTGATCACGGAGCACAAGGTCGACGATGCCGACCTGTACTTCCAGACCACGCGCGCCGAGGGCTGGAGCCTGGAAGAGGGCATCGTCAAGAGCGGCAGTTTCTCCATTGATCAGGGCGTGGGCGTGCGTGCCGTGGCTGGCGAGAAGACGGCCTTCGCCTATTCCGACGACATCTCCGAAGCCGCCTTGCTCGACGCGGCGCGCACCGTGCGCAGCATTGCCGCCGCCGGCCAGAGCAAGCGCGTGAAGGTGCCGAGCACGCCGACCATTCCCGGCAGCCGCACGCTTTACGGAGAGGCGGACCCGATCGCCAGCCTGGACAGCACCGAGAAGGTCGCTCTCTTGGAGCGCGCCGAGCGCATGGCCCGCGCCAAGGACCCGCGCGTGGCGCAAGTGATGGCGGGCCTCGCCGCCGAACATGAGGTTGTGCTGATCGCCCGTGCCGATGGCACGCTGGCCGCCGACGTGCGGCCGTTGGTGCGGCTCTCGGTCACCGTGATCGCCGAGCAGGGCGAGCGACGCGAAGTCGGCAGTGGAGGTGGCGGCGGCCGTTTTGGCCTCGCCTATTTCACCGACGAAATGATCGCCAGCTACGTCGATCAGGCCGTCAATGCCGCCCTGACCAACCTCGAATCCCGCCCGGCCCCGGCCGGCGAGATGACCGTCGTCCTCGGCCCCGGCTGGCCCGGCGTGCTGCTGCATGAGGCGGTGGGTCATGGCCTGGAAGGCGACTTCAACCGCAAGGGCTCGTCCACCTTCGCCGGCCGCATCGGCCAGCGCGTGGCCGCCAAGGGCGTGACCGTGCTGGACGACGGCACCATCCCCGACCGCCGCGGCTCGCTCAACATCGACGACGAGGGCTGTGCCTCGCAGCGCAATGTGCTGATCGAGGACGGCATCCTGAAGGGCTACATCCAGGACGCGATGAACGCGCGCCTGATGAAGGTGGCGCCGACCGGCAATGGCCGCCGCGAAAGCTATGCCCATACGCCGATGCCGCGCATGACCAACACCTACATGCTGGGCGGTGACAAAGACCCGCAAGAGATCATCGCCAGCATCAAGAAGGGCCTCTACGCCACCAACTTCGGCGGCGGCCAGGTCGACATCACCAGCGGCAAGTTCGTGTTCTCGGCGAGCGAGGCTTTCTGGGTGGAGAACGGCAAGATCCAGTACCCGGTCAAGGGCGCGACCATCATCGGCAACGGGCCGGACGCGTTGACGCGCGTCAGCATGATCGGCAACGACATGTCGCTCGACACCGGCGTGGGCGTCTGCGGCAAGGAAGGCCAGAGCGTGCCGGTTGGCGTGGGCCAGCCGACGCTGCGCATCGACGCCTTGACCGTTGGCGGCACGGCTTGATGCGGCGCAAGCTGCAAGCCAGGCTTGCCCAGGCGTGAAGGCTGATTCCTCAAACCCGCGTGCTACATTCAGCTCCATGCTTTCGCTGAAGTCCTACTTTTTTGCGTTCTTTTGGTTCTCGCACCGCACCGGCGGCGGAGAGGCAAGCGCGTAAGCAGGCAAAGCGAACAAGCAAACCGAATCTCCCAAAACCGCCGGGCTCAACCCCCGGCGGTTTTTTTTCGCCGTGACAGCCCGACAAGTTCCCAGTCTCACCACGGAAAGAACCGAGTCCATGAACGCCAAGACCTCGACCCAGGCCGATCGCTGGTACTCCCCGCAGGACAAGACCAGCCAGACCGACGACCAGCGCATCCGCGACGTGACGCCGCTGCCGCCGCCGGAGCACCTGATCCGCTTCTTCCCGATCAGCGGCACGCCGATGGAGCAGCTGATCACGGGCACGCGCCAGAAGATCCGCGACATCATGGAACGCAAGGACGACCGCCTGCTCGTGGTCATCGGCCCCTGCTCCATCCATGACCCGGCCGCCGCGCTGGAGTACGCCAAGCGGCTGATGGTCGAGCGCGAGAAGCACAAGGGCACGCTCGAGATCGTGATGCGCGTCTACTTCGAGAAGCCGCGCACCACGGTGGGCTGGAAGGGCCTGATCAACGACCCCTACCTGGACGAGAGCTACCGCATCGACGAAGGCCTGCGCATCGCCCGCCAACTGCTACTGGAGATCAACCGCCTCGGCATGCCGGCCGGCAGCGAGTTCCTCGATGTGATCTCGCCGCAGTACATCGGCGACCTGATCGCCTGGGGCGCCATCGGCGCGCGCACGACCGAGAGCCAGGTGCACCGCGAGCTGGCTTCCGGCCTGTCGGCCCCCATCGGCTTCAAGAACGGCACCGACGGCAACATCAAGATCGCCACCGATGCGATCCAGGCGGCCGCCCGGCCGCACCACTTCCTGTCGGTGCACAAGAACGGCCAGGTCGCCATCGTCGAGACCAAGGGCAACAAGGACTGTCACGTCATTCTGCGCGGCGGCAAGACGCCCAACTACGACGCCGAGAGCGTGGACGCTGCCTGCAAGGACCTGCTCGCCGCCAAGCTCGATTGCGCGCTGATGGTGGACTGCTCGCATGCCAACAGCAGCAAGCAGCACACGCGCCAGATCGACGTGGCACGCGACATCGCCTCGCAGCTGAAGGCCGGCCGCCAGCAGATCTTCGGCGTGATGGTCGAGAGCCATCTGAACGACGGCGCGCAGAAGTTCAGCCCGGGCAAGGACGACCCGGCCCAGCTCGAGTACGGCAAAAGCATCACCGATGCCTGCCTGGGCTGGGACGATTCGCTGCAGGTGCTGGACATCCTGAGCGAGGCCGTGAAGGCGCGCCGCGCGGCCTGACACAATGGCCCTCAGGCCCGGCAGCAGGAGTGAGGCATGCACAAGCAGGTGAAGATCGTGTTCGGCCCCGGCAAGGAGTTCGACCTGGCCGTTGACGCCGAGGAGGTCCTGTCCTTCGAGGCTTCGCGGCAATGGCTGGACGAACAGTTCGTCCGCCTGGGCTGCGAGCCCATGCGCGGCTCCGGCAAGGTGCTGGTGGCCGACAAGATCCTCGGCGTGGCAGCCGCACTTGGCCCTGAGGGTTTCAAGGACGCTGCGGTGGCGCTGGACTATGCCCGCGCCGCCAGCGGTGCGCTGAGCAAGGCACTGCTCAAGGTCGACGTGCCCAAGCAGACGCTGTCGTACTGAGAGAATCCGCCCCTCTTGAAAGGCGCCGCAGCGCCCCCAGTTGCCTGGGCGCTGGCGGCGCTGCTGCCGTTCTCGAACCTACTGCACCATGAACAAGCAAACCCATTCCTTCCAGGCCGAGGTCAAGCAGATCCTGCACCTCGTCACGCACTCGCTCTATTCCAACAAGGAAATCTTCCTGCGCGAGCTGGTGTCGAACGCCTCGGACGCCTGCGACAAGCTGCGCTTTGAAGCGCTGGACAACGCCGGGCTGTTCGAAGATCAGCCGAACCTGGAAGTGCGTGTCAGCTTCGACGCCGAGGCGCGCACCATCACCATCAGCGACAACGGCATCGGCATGAGCGCCGACGAGGCGATCGCCCACCTGGGCACCATCGCCAAGAGCGGCACGCGCGAATTCATGGCCAAGCTGGAAGGCGACCAGAAGAAGGACGCCAACCTGATCGGCCAGTTCGGCGTGGGCTTCTATTCCGGCTTCATCGTGGCCGAGCGCATCACGGTCGAAACGCGCCGCGCCGGCCTCGCGGCCTCAGAAGGCGTGCGCTGGACCTCCGAGGGCACGGGCGACTACGAGGTCGAGACCATTGCCAAGCCTGGCCGCGGCACCGACGTGATCCTGCATCTGCGCGAAGGCGAGGACGAGTTCCTGAAGACCTGGCGCCTCAAGTCCATCATCAGCAAGTACTCCGACCACATCTCCCTGCCCATCCTGATGCGCAAGGAAAAGTGGGATCCGGAGAAGAGCGAACAGGAAATCACCGACGAATGGGAAAGCGTCAACAAGGCCTCGGCCCTGTGGTCGCGCTCCAAGAGCGAGGTGACGCAGGAGCAGTACGAGGAGTTCTACAAGCAGATCAGCTACGACAGCGACGCACCGCTGGCCTACACGCACAACCGCGTGGAAGGTCGCAGCGAGTACACGCAGCTGCTCTACATCCCGGCCAAGGCCCCGATGGACCTGTGGAACCGCGACAAGCGCGGCGGCGTGAAGCTCTACGTGAAGCGCGTCTTCATCATGGACGACGCCGAGGCGCTGATGCCGGTCTACCTGCGCTTCGTCAAGGGCGTGATCGACTCGGCCGACCTGCCGCTGAACGTCTCGCGCGAGCTGCTGCAGGAAAGCCGCGACGTGAAGGCGATCCGCGAAGGCTCGACCAAGCGCGTGCTCGGCATGCTGGAGTCGCTGGCCGACAGCGAAGAGCAGGCCGAGAAGGACAAGTACGCCGCCTTCTGGAAGGACTTCGGCTCGGTGCTGAAAGAAGGCATCGGCGAAGACCATCAGAACCAGGAGCGCCTGGCCAAGCTGTTCCGCTTTGCCTCCACGCATGCCGATGCCGGCGTCTCGTTCGCTGACTACGTTTCTCGCATGAAGGAAGGCCAGGAGACGATCTACTACATCACGGCTGACTCGCTGGCCGCCGCCAAGAACAGCCCGCAGCTGGAGATCTTCCGCAAGAAGGGCATCGAAGTGCTGCTGCTGGTCGACCGCGTGGACGAGTGGATGCTCTCCCACCTCTACGAGTTCGAAGGCAAGACGCTGCAGTCGGTGGCCAAGGGTGCCGTGGACCTGGGCAAGCTGCAGGACGAGGAAGAGAAGAAGAAGGCCGAGGAAGTGGCCGAGAGCTTCAAGCCGGTGCTGGAGCAGCTGAAGGACGCACTGAAGGACCGTGCCAAGGACGTGCGCGTGACCACGCGTCTGGTGGACTCACCAGCCTGCATCGTGGTCGAGGAGGGCGACATGTCCGGTCACCTGGCACGCCTGTTGAAGCAGGCCGGCCAGCAGGCGCCCACCTCGCTGCCGACGCTGGAGATCAATGCCGAACATGCGCTGGTCAAGAAGCTCGAGGGCTCGGCGCATTTCGATGATCTGGCCCATGTGCTGTTCGACCAGGCCGTGCTGGCCGAGGGCGGCAACCTGGAAGATCCAGCCGCCTATGTCCGCCGGGTCAATGCGATGCTGCTCGGCTGATGCCGTCGGGTGACGGCTTCAAGCGAAGCCGTCACCATCGAAGTTCACTTCATCATCCGGCCGCGCCAGCTCTGCAAAGGGCTCGCGCGGCCGCATTGCTTCCAGCTGCTCGCGCAGCTTGGCGATCTGGTCGTTCCAGTAGTTGGGCGTGCCGAACCAGGGGAAGGCCAACGGAAAGGCCGGGTCGCCCCAGCGTCGGGCGAGCCAGCCGCTGTGGTGGATCATGCGGAGCGTGCGCAGCGGCTCGATCAGGGCGAGCTCGCGGCGGTCGAACTCGGCCACCGTCTCGTAGCCTTCCAGCACGCAGGCCAGTTGCTGGCGCATGCTGAGCTCGTCGCCGGAGAGCAGCATCCACAGGTCCTGGATGCCCGGGCCCATCACCGCGTCGTCGAGGTCGACGAAATGCGGGCCTTTGTCGGGTGTCCAAAGGATATTGCCTGGGTGGCAGTCGCCGTGCAGGCGCAGGATCTTCAGATCGGGAATCGTTTCGAAGGCCAGGTCGATGGCGCTCAGGCAGCGCTGCACCACGTCTTCCCAGGCCGGGCGGATTTCGGGTGCCAGCATTCCGCTGTTCAAGAGCCAGTCGCGCGCGACACGGCCGGGTTCGGCGCTGGCCCAGTGAAGGCGGTGCTCGAACGGCCGGCGCTGGCCGACCAGGTGAAAGCGGCCGAGCAGGCGGCCAATCCAGGTGAGCACCTCGGGGTCGTCCAGCTCAGGCGCCCGGCCGCCCTGGCGCGGCGTGACGGCGAAGCGCTGGCCCCGGTAATGGCGCAGGGTCGAGTCGCCGAGCAACCAGGGCGCGGCCACCGGCACTTCGGCCTCGGCCAGCTCGGTGGCAAAGCTGTGTTCCTCGAGGATCTGCGCGTCGCTCCAGCGGCCGGCGCGGTAGAACTTGGCCACTGCGATGCGGCCATCTTCAAGGTGGACCTGCAGGACCCGGTTCTCGTAGGAATTCAGTTGTAGCAGCCGGCCATCGCCGTAGAGGCCGGCCTGCTCCAGCGCATCCAGCATGAATTCCGGCGTCAGGGTTCCGAAGCTGGTGTCGGGGTCTTGGCTCATCGTGCCTCAAATGCAAACGGCGCCCGACTGGGCGCCGTGCGGCGATTATGGTTGCTGGACTCTGCGCTACCTTTAGCGCGGCGTGGAGGCGCCGTAGCGGGGCGAATCGACGACCACGCCGACGATGTCATTCGGCGCTTCATCCGGGAACTGGGCATTCCCTCCCAGCGGTTCGGCGAACGGCGTGGTGTTGCGAAAGCCCGTGGCGGCCTGTGGTTCGGGTCGGGAGAGCGGTGGGCTGCCGGTCAGCGAATCGAAACGGCTGTCGGGCGCGAAGAAGGAATCGCCGAACAGGGCCGAGTCCTGCCAGAGGCTTTGGTCGCGGCCGCTGCGGCGAGCTTCGGCCACGCCAGCCATGCCGGGTCGGGCGGCGGGGCGCAGCGTGGGTGCCGCCTGCGGGCCGCGGGCGTTGTTACTGCTGCTGAACGGCACCAGCAACTGCAGCTCCGCAGCGCTGGGGAGGTTGTCGATCGGGCAGCGCAGATAGCGCACGCGGCAGGCGCTCAAGACGGACTGCTTGATCTGCAGGCTGCGGCCGGAGACGCTGCGCTCGTTGTCGAGGTCGATGGCGGCCAGCACGCGGCCATTCGGGCTGCAGATCGCGAAGGTGACGTGGATGGCGCCCAGCAGGTCGAACCAGTAGCGCACCTCCTTGGCTTCGGTGGGCTGGCAAAAACGCACCAGGGGCAGCTTGGAGAGGATCACGTGGTGAGGCAGGGCCTCCTTGAGCAGGCGGTAGACGCGGCGCTCATCGGTGCTGAAGACCGGGCGGGCCGTGAGCGACCATTCGGTGGGCAGCGGCTTGGCGCCGCGGCTCGGCCGGCGCAATGCCCACAGCAGAGCAAGGGCCAGCAAGCCGCAGCTTGATACCAGCGCAATGATCCACGGAGTGTTTGCCGACATATCCCTCGCACTCGCGACGGGCCATAAAAGGCCGAATTGCACCGGTGTGGCGGTGCTTATCGGGCGAATGTAGCGGATATTTGCAACAAATCACTACGGGCCTACCCGCTCAATACGGGGGTGAGCGCCCCCTCGGGCGCGGGGCGTCGGAGGCGTGCGCAGCGTGTCCACTCGGTGCGCTGGGCGGGGGCGATCCGCTCAGCGAAGGCTCAAGGCTTGGGGCCCTTGCCGCCGTCGCCGAGGTGCTGGGTGACCTCGGCCACGCCGTCGATGATGGCGTGCAAGGTACGGACATGGCGCTTCAGCGTGAAATCGACCTCGGCCAGGTGGCGCTCCAGCGCTTCGCCAACATGCGAGGCCACGGTGTCGGGTGGCAGGCGCAGCCAGGCCTCGGACTCCGAGCCATCGCGCTCGACGGTGGCGCCAGCGCTGCGGGCGATCCGGAGCATGGGCGCGTTCTCACTCAGCGCGTGGATAAAAAGGGTCTCGATGCCCCGGTTGCGGGCATGAAGGGCGGCGTGTTCGAACAGTCGGGCACCAAAGCCGCGGCCGCGTGCCTTGTCAGCGACCGACACACCGAACTCCGCCATCGCCGGCTTGCCCACCCGCTGTGGCAGCGGCTCGTAGGCCAGGTGAGCCATGGCCACCAACTCCAGCTTGCGGTTGAAGATGCCCAGCACCTCGTCACGCTCGAAATCCAGGCTCAGCGCGTACTTGCTGACCTGCTCGTCAGTGGCCGGGTAGCCGAAGCGCAGGTAGCGGTCGCGCTCGCTCAGGGCCAACAGGTGGTTCTTGATGCGCTGCCGGTGCCGCCGGGCCAGTGAGCGTATCGGCACCCAGTCTGACCAGCGGCGAAGCACCGCCTTGTGCCAGGGCGGGCTGTCTTCGCCGTCTTGCGGTGGGAGCGGGGTCATGGGGATGGGTCTCCAGCAGCAGTTGATGCTAACCGCGGCCCGGGTCTTGGGCCGCCTTTCGTTGACTGTTTGGGGATTTCCCGAGGCTCTGATACACTCGCGGGCTTTCCTCGACTTGGTTGCGGGGAAGAAGCTCGTTGCCTCGGCATGAGAGGTCGCGCTGGTGGGAGAAATCTCGCCAAAAAAGCGGCACCGATTCAAGGGCATCGCAGCTGTAGTTCAACCAATTAATCCTCCGCCGGTTCATTCCTGAGCTGGGCGGAACTTGAAAGAATCTCATGAAGACCTTCAGCGCCAAGCCGGCCGAAGTGACGCACGAGTGGTTTGTGATTGACGCCACCGACAAGGTGCTCGGACGTGTTGCCAGCGAAGTGGCACTCCGTTTGCGCGGCAAGCACAAGGCCATCTACACGCCTCACGTCGACACCGGTGACTTCATCGTCATCATCAACGCAGACAAGCTGCGTGTCACTGGCAACAAGGCCAATGACAAGGTGTACTACCGTCACTCGGGCTTCCCTGGCGGCATCTACGCCACAAAGTTCAAGGACATGCAAGCCAAGCATCCGGGCCGCGCCCTGGAAAAGGCCGTCAAGGGCATGCTGCCCAAGGGCCCGCTGGGTTATGCCATGGTGAAGAAGCTGAAGGTGTATGCCGGTGGTTCCCACCCGCACGCCGCCCAGCAGCCCAAGGCTCTGGAAATCTAAGGAACGGCAATGATCGGAAACTGGAACTACGGTACCGGCCGCCGCAAGTCGTCGGTCGCTCGCGTCTTCATCAAGAAGGGCACGGGCCAAATCATCATCAATGGCAAGGCCATCGTTGAGTATTTCGGCCGTCAGACTTCCATCATGATCGCCAAGCAGCCCCTGCTGCTGACGAACAATGGTGAAGCCTTCGACATCAAGATCAACGTCCATGGCGGCGGTGAGTCGGGTCAAGCCGGTGCCGTGCGCCACGGCATCACCCGTGCGCTGATCGACTACGACGCAGCCCTGAAGCCCGAACTGAGCCGCGCCGGCTTCGTGACGCGTGATGCGCGTGAAGTCGAGCGTAAGAAGGTCGGTCTGCACGGTGCACGTCGCCGGAAGCAGTTCAGCAAGCGCTGATCGACTTTCCCAGCTTGGCTCACTTTCTTCGGAAGGGGCCAGTCTTTCAACAAAGGCCGCTGTTCAGTGGCCTTTGTTGTTTCTGGAATCGCCCCCAAATGCCCATGGTCAAGAGCGGGCCGGCATTTCAGACGACAATCCAGCCCATCGATGGTTTTTGCCAGGAACAGCAATCATGAGCGCAGTGCTTGAATCCACCACCTCCAGCGACATGCCGCCCGCACCGCTGGTCTTCACCGACAGTGCCGCAGACAAGGTGCGTGACCTGGTGGCTGAAGAGGGCAACCCGGAGCTGAAGCTGCGCGTCTTCGTGCAGGGCGGCGGCTGCTCGGGCTTCCAGTACGGCTTCACCTTCGACGAGGTGGCCAATGAAGACGACACGCAGATGAACAAGAACGGCGTGACGCTCTTGATCGACGCGATGAGCCTGCAGTACCTGATGGGCGCCGAGATCGACTACAAGGAAGACCTGCAAGGCGCCCAGTTCGTGATCAAGAACCCGAACGCCAGCACCACCTGCGGTTGCGGCTCGAGCTTCTCGGTCTGAGCTTCAAGACTCCGCATGAAAGCCGCCTTTGGGCGGCTTTTGCATTTCTGCCTTGCCAGCGGCGACTTCGCTCATTCAGCGTGGATAGAGTGCGCCCAGGATGCGCGGCCCGGCCGCACCGGTCACGGCCTGCAGATTGCCCGGCTCGCGCTGCACGAAGCGCAGGGCCAGCCAGGCGAAGGCGGCGGCCTCGACCTGCATGGGCGGCAGGCCACGCGCGGCGCTGCTGAGCACCTGGCTGGCTGGCAGTCGTTGCTGCAGGCGCTGCATCAGGCGGCCATTCAAGGCACCGCCGCCGCAAACCAGCAGCTCGCTGGCCGCGCCCACATGCGGCGCGATGGTCTCGACGGTCAATTCAAGCAGTGTGGCCTGCACGTCCTCTGCCTTTGCGTCGGCTGCATGGGCCCGCACATGGCCGAGCAACCAGTCGAGGCTGAACAAATCGCGGCCCGTGCTGCGCGGTGGCGCCAGGGCAAACCAGGGTTCGGCCAGCATGGCTTTCAACAGCGCCGGCAGCACCGAGCCGCTGGCCGACCAGGCGCCATCGGCGTCATAGGCCAGGCCGCGCTGGCCGGCGATCCACAAATCCATCAGGCAATTGCCCGGGCCGCAGTCGAAGCCTGTGGTCGTGCCGTCGTGGGCCAGCAGGCTGAGATTGCTGAAACCACCGATGTTGAGCACGGCCACCTCGGCATCGGTGCGGCCGAACAGTGCGCGATGAAAGGCGGGCACCAGTGGTGCGCCCTGGCCGCCAGCCGCGAGATCGCGGCTGCGGAAATCACAGACCACGTCGATGCAGCTCAGCTCGGCGAGCAGGCTGCCGTTCAGCAGCTGCAGGCTGTAGCCGCAGCCGTCGAAGGCCAGCGGTTGATGACGGATGGTCTGGCCATGGGCGCCGATGGCCTGGATGGGCTCGGCGATGCCCTCGCACGCCAGGGCGGCGACAGCGGCATAGCTGCGCGACACGCCATTGGCGGCCAAGGCCATGCGGTGAGCCTCGTTGTCGCCGGGAGCGTTCAAGGCCAGCAATTCGCTGCGCAGCGCGTCCGGGAAGGGCCGATGGCAATGCGCCAGCACTTCGATTTCAGTGGAGGAAGGGAAGCGGGCCAGTACCGCATCGACACCGTCCAGCGAGGTGCCAGACATCAGGCCCAGGAAGAGCCCTGCGGAACTTGCCATCGGTCAGTCGGCGCTGCTCACGCCGTTGCTGATGCTGGCGGCGACCTGCAGCTGAGTCTGTGCGCTGGCGACCTGCTGATTGAACTGGGCGCGGGCCGTGGCCGGCAGCGGCACGGACTCGGAGGCGCGGGCGATCAGGCGCGGGTCTTGATGGCGGCCGCCGACTCGGAATTCGAAATGCAGGTGCGGGCCGGTGGCCCAGCCGGTGGCGCCGACCGCGCCCACGCGCTGACCCTGCTCGACGCGCTGGCCCTTCTTGACGTCGATCTTGCTCAGGTGGGCGTAGACCGTTGTGCGGTCGCCGGCATGGCGCAGGTGCACGACATTGCCGAAGCCGTTCTGCCAGCCGGCGAACTCCACCGTGCCATCGCCGACGCTGCGCACGGCCGTGCCGGTGGGGGCGCCGTAGTCGGTGCCCAGGTGCTGGCGCCAGGTCTGCAGGATGGGATGGAATCGCATCGCGAAGCCGGAGGTCACGCGCGAGAACTCCATCGGGCTGGCCAGGAAGGCGCGGCGCTTGTTCTGGCCGTCAAAGCCATAGTAGCTGCCCTTGCCGGTGCCGCTGTCGCGGTACCAGACGGCCGAATGGCTGCGGCCGTTGTTGACGAACTCCGCGGCCACCACGCGGCCGGCGGCGCCGTCCCAGTTGATGGGCTCGCCATCAGCGGTCAGGCTTTCATAGACGACCGAGAAGCGGTCGCCCTTGCGCAGTTCGCGATGGAAATCGATGTCGCCCGAGAACATGTCGGCCAGTTGCGAGGCCACGCCATCGGGGATGCGGGCGTCGTCTGTGGCGGCGAACAGCGAGGTCTGGACCGTGCCGCTGCCCAGGCGGACCTGCGACTGCATAGGTACCGTCTCAAGCCGGGAAACGAAGCCCTGGCCCTGGCGTTCGACCGTCAGGCGGCTGAAGTGCGTGGCCTGCTGCTCGGCTTTCTCTGCCGGGAAGCGGGCGATCAGGCGGTCCACCGTGCCGGAGGCGTCGGCCGAGACTTGCACCATCTTGCCAACACGGCCTTGAAGTACGCGGCGGGCCAGCGGATCGCTGCGCAGGAAGGCGGCGGCGGCGACGTCGAAGGCACCCATGCGGCGCAGCAGAGAGTCGGCCGTGTCGCTCGAGCGGGTGAAATCGTTGCGGGTCAGCGAAAGCTTGTTGGCGGCCAGGGCGGCCAGTTGCTCTTCGAGGCTTTCGGTAGTGACCGTCTCGCTGACCTGGCGCTGTGGCAGGTCCTGCGCATCGGGGGCCAGCGGCGCGATACCGAAAGCGGTGATCGCAAAGCAGCTCAGGACGCCGACCACACTGCCGGTGAGTGCGCGCGGATGCTTGGCTGCAAAGGCTTCGGCCTGGCGGCCCGCCTTCTGCAGCTCTTCAATCCAATCGTTCACTCGGCCAGTAAATCCCACGGGGCTCGTCGTTCTTTTCGTGTCTGCGTCAGGAAGGGCGCTGGGGCCGCGTCCACTAGAATTTGCGTGCCCTGGGCAGCCCGCAGGCGCCAAAAGCGAGCCGCGAGTATACCGAGCCCCCACCTCGGTCAATTCCTAGGAAACCCGAGAAATCAAGACCTTAGCGCAGGCTAGGGGAAACTTTACACAGCCCATGTCCGAATCGCGAACAAGCCCCGCAGCTCCCGCCCATCCGGTGACCGATCGTGTGCGCGAGGCCCTGGCGCAGTCGCTGCGTGGTGCCGACGAGTTGCTGCCCGAGGCCGATTGGCTCAAGAAGCTGGCCAAGAGCGAGGCCACCGGCGTGCCGCTGCGCATCAAGCTGGGCCTGGATCCGACGGCGCCCGACATCCACATCGGCCACACCGTCGTGCTGAACAAGATGCGCCAGCTGCAGGACCTCGGGCATCAGGTGATCTTCCTGATCGGCGACTTCACCTCGATGATCGGTGACCCGTCCGGCCGCAACAGCACCCGCCCGCCGCTGACCAAGGAACAGATCCTGGCCAATGCGGAGACCTACTACAAGCAGGCCAGTTTGGTGCTGGATCCGGCGCGTACGGAGATTCGCTACAACTCCGAGTGGAGCGACCCGCTGGGCGCGGCCGGCATGATCCAGCTGGCCAGCAAGTACACGGTCGCCCGCATGATGGAGCGCGACGATTTCACCAAGCGCTTCGCAGCGCAGACCCCGATCTCGGTGCACGAGTTCCTGTACCCGCTGATGCAGGGCTATGACTCGGTCGCCCTGAAGAGCGACCTCGAGCTCGGCGGCACGGACCAGAAGTTCAACCTCCTGATGGGCCGCCACCTGCAGCAGGAATACGGCCAGGAGCCACAGTGCATCCTGACCATGCCGCTGCTCGAGGGCCTGGATGGCGTGGACAAGATGTCCAAGTCCAAGAACAACTACATCGGCATCACTGAAGCGCCCAACACCATGTTCGCCAAGGTGCTGTCGATCAGCGACGTGCTGATGTGGAAGTGGTTCACGCTCCTGAGCTTCAAGAGCCTGGCCGAGATCGCCAGCCTGCGCGCAGAGGTCGAGGCTGGTCGCAACCCGAAGGACGCCAAGGTCATGCTGGCCAAGGAGATCACGGCGCGCTTCCACAGTGCTGAAGCTGCCGAAGCGGCCGAGGCCGACTTCAACAACCGCGCCAAGGGCGGCATTCCGGATGAGATTCCCGAGGTGAGCCTCGCCGGTGCGCCGCTGCTGATCGGCAAGCTGCTGCTCGGCGCCGGCCTAGTGGCCTCCGGTGGCGAGGCCACGCGGATGATCGAGCAGGGCGGCGTCAAGATCGACGGCGTGACCATCAGCGACAAGGGCCTCAAGCTGGAGGCGGGCAGGTTCGTCGCCCAGGTCGGCAAGCGCAAGTTCGCGCGTGTCACGCTCGCTGCCTGAACCCCGCTCGAAGCAACACGCAACAACAAAAAGGGCCCGGCCCCTTGCGGGAGCCGGGCCTTCTCATTGCTGAGTTGGCTCAGGGGTAGCTGACCGTCAGCGTGTAGGCCTTGGTGGCACTCGATCCGCTGTAGGACTGCACCTTGATGTAGACCGTGCGGGCGGCCGTGCCATTGGTGTAGGTCATGGACTCGCTGGAAGTGGCGGTTTCCGAGCGTGCCAGGCCGGCGCCGGTGCTGGTCACCAGGTAGAGGTCGTAGTCGATGCCCGCCGGGCCAACCATGTCGACACGCAGGCGCTGGTTGGGTGCTAGGTTGACGCTGAAGTAGTCCTTGTCCGAGGCGGACGAAACAAAGCCGGTGATGGTGGTGCGGTTGCCAACGGCGTTGGCGGTCGTCACCGTGTTGTTGGTCTCGGTCTCCGTCATGCCGGCGCTGACGTTGCTGACGTCAAAGCTCAGTGGCGCCGAGGCGGTGCTGTTTCCGGCGGCGTCGAAGGCCTTGGCCACCAGGCTGTGCGTGCCGTTGGCCAGCAGCGCGGAGTCGATGTCCAGCTGGTAGGGAGCGCTGGTCAGCGTGGCCTTCAGGCCACCATCCAGCCACAACTCGACCTTGGCAACGCCGACATTGTCGGAGGCCGTGGCGCCGATGCTGATCATGCCGGTGCTGCCGGTGACACTGGCGTTGACCGTCGGCGGCGTGGTGTCAGCACCGCTCACGGTCTGGTTGACCCACAGCGGAGCGGACCACAGCACCTTGCCATCGTCCTGCGTGAGCTTGGCGTAATAGAAGTGCTGACCCAGGCTGGGCGTGATCGACAGGGCCGGGCTGTTGCTCAGCACGGTCACCGTGCCATTGCGGCCTGGCACGCCTTCGTAGATCTCGGTCAGCGCGACCGTGCGGCCATTCGAGTTGGCGAAGCCGACATTCAGGTTCAGCGCGCCGGTGTTGTCGAAGCGCTCGCCCATGATGTGGCCATTGGCGCTCAGCACCACCTGCGAGAACTTGTCCATCGTGGCGAAAACGCGGCGTGCGCGCAGGGCCTCGACCATGCTGGCCTTGCTCAGCGCCGTGCCGTTGGGGATCAAGACGGCCGTGCGGTTGGTGTAGGAGGCTCCCCAGTTGGCGCAGTGGTTGTCCTGATTGGTCGCGGGGGCCACGTGGAAGCCGCGCTCCAGCAACTTCTTGTAGGTGGGTTCGTAGCTGCTGCGCGAGGTCTCGGTTTCGGTCGTGTTGTTCGAGAAGGCCGAGGTGTTCATGATCTCGGCCATCACCATCACTTCGTCACCGTCTGCCGTGTAGCCGAGGTCTTGGCCGTTGGCGAGGAACTGGCCGGTGCTGTCCGGATGGTTGAACTGCCCGACCAGTCCCAGCGAGCGCATCGTCGTGTACAGCGCGGCGTAGTCCGTCTTGGAGGTGTAGCGGTCGCCGAACAGCTCGCCCGCGCTGTTGTACTCCCACGAGAACAGCTCGTTGCTGTTGAAGATGTTCAGGTGCCCACCGTTGTTGATGACGCCCCATTCCATGCCGTACAGCGCCAGGAAACTGGGGTTGGCGGCCGAGTAGTTGCTGGCGATCGTCAGGCCAGCTTGGTAGCGGGCCCGCGCTGCGGTGGCGCTGCCAGCCGTGTTGGTGCTGGAGGAGCCGTCGAAGTAATGGTTGTGATCGGTGTTGGCCAGGAAGTCCAGACCGGCATTCTTGGCATAGGGGAACGCCGCGTCAGGGCCGTACTGACCACTTTGCGCAGCTTGCGAAGAACTGCAGGTGGCGATGGCGCCGCCGCCGTCCGAGTCGTTGGTCTGGCCGTGGAAGGTGCCGTAGTAGATCGTGTAGGGCCAACCGCCACTGGTGGCGGCGGCCGAGGCGCGGCGCTTTTCGGCGTCGGTGGCGCTGCCCAGGGGCAGTGCCTTGAACGTGGGCATGGCCACGCGCGGCGCCTTGCCCAGAGACAGGGGCCAGCTTTGCGTGATGGGCGCGTGTTCGGCGCCGGACGCGTTACGCAAGGCTTCAAACTGGGCGGCCGCGCTGCCTGCCTTGGGTGCTTGGTCCGCGTCCGCGCTCAGCGCCGTCATGCGGACTGTGTAGATGCCGTCGGCCAGCTTGGCCTGCTCGCCGCTGCGACCAGCCCAGGTCAGGCGCACGGCCTGCGACTTGCCGGTGTAGCTCTCCACGCCGTCCCATTGCTGGACCAACTGGCCGTCGGCGCCCAGCAGCTCGACCCGGTAGGCCAGCAATTGGCCCACGGGCGCACCGGGGTAGTCCATCAGCACGGACAGGACGCGAGCGCCCTTGCTGTCGCTGCTGATGAAAGGCACGTCCAGCGCGGCCTCGAATTCGTAGTGGTCGGGGTACTTGGTGCTGGGGTGGGCGGACTGCGCGGTGGCGCGCGTCTCGCCGGCCGTGCTGGCCTGGGCTTGCGACTTGGCGGTTTCACCGCCGCCGCAGGCCGAGAGCGCCAGGGTCAGCGCGGTGACGCTGGCCAGACGCAGCCCATGGGCTGTCATGAAGATGCTGAGGGGAGAAGATGTTGTGCTCACGTTTGCTCGCTTTGCGTGCGCCGAAGGCGCATTGATGCGACGCATCCGCTCGGATGCGACACGGTTCACTCGATGAAAGTTGGGTGGGCGGCGGCTCAGTTCGAGCGGCGGCGGCGCGACACCACGCCGATGCCTCCGAGGCCGGCCATCAGAAGGGCCAGGCTGCCGGGTTCGGGCACGTCGATGATCACTTCAGGGATCTCGGTGCCGGACAGGGTGACCATGTCGTAGCGGATCGTGCCGCCCGAGCCGTAGGTGCCGCTGGTGCCCACATAGTTGCTGGTCCCGGGCGCGAACATGGCCACCAACTGGATGCCGAAGAACGGGTTGTTGTCCGCGCCGTCGATGTCGGCAAAGCTGAAGCCGCGGTTGTTGACGAAGTTCGTGCCGGTCATCTGGAACTGCTGGGCCTTGGTCCAGGTTTCGCCGTCGTCCAAGGTGTAGAGCAGGGCGGTCCATGCCGAGGCCGTGCCGCTGTTGCGCTGATCGAAACTGAAGATCAGGTCTTGGTAGCCGCTGGTGTCGATCATGAACTGCACGCCGCGGGTCATGTTGCCGGTCGTTGCGGTGCCATAGGTCAAGGTGTTCAGCGCGTTGTTGGGCGAGCCCTTGTCGGTCGAACCGGAGCCCGTGACGAAGGCGGTGCTGATGTTCCCCAGCGTGGCGAACGAAGCGCCGTTCATGCTGAACGTGTGCTTGGTGCTGCTGTTGTTGAAGTCCCATTGCGCAATCGGGGTGGCGAAGGCGCTGGAGGCGGCCAGAGCCGAGGCGATGAGGAAAAGGGCAGGCTTGAACTGCATGGTGTTGATCCAAAACTGAGGTCAAACGAACCGCAAACGTTTGCTAACGCAATCGTTAAAACGTCAGCGGGCAAGTCCTCGTCGCGCGGTCCGTGCTCGATCAAGGACGGGTGCAGCGTAGGCCTTGTTTGTGACAACTTTGCACGGGGAAGCCCGAGGATGCGTTGGTGTTTTGCATCGGCCCCCACTGGCTTGAGGGGGTTGACGGATTGACGGCCGCCAACGTTTGCCATTCGGCTGCCATCAATAGCTCATTTCGCCGTCCCGGCGCGGTGCGCGATGCACCTGGAATGGCAACAGGCCCTGCCCCAGGGTGGGGCAGGGCCTGTGCTTCAGAGGCCGAGGGTCAGGGCTTGACCGGGCGCGGGTAGGCGCCCGGCTTGGGCGTCAGCAGTGGCTTGTCGATCATGGCCTTCTTCAGCTGGGCGATGGCGGCTTCGAGCTGGGCGTCGCGCCCCTGGAAGCTGGCGCGCGGCAGGTTGTCCACCTCGATGTCGGGCTTCACGCCCACGCCTTCGATGATGAAGCGGCCTTCCGCTGTCATCTGGCCGGTCTCGGCGGCACGCATGATGCCGTTGTCCACCAGGCGGTTGCCGTCCGACAGCCAGACGCCGGCGCCCGAGGTCTGCTTGCCGATCACCGGGCCGAGGCCCAGGCGCTTGAAACCTTCGGCAAAGGTCTCGCCATCCGAGTAGGTGTCTTCGTTGACCAGCACCGTCACATGGCCTCGGAACACATGCTGCATGTTCGGGTAGACGGCCGCACCCTCGGGTGCGCGCGGCTGCCAGAAGGCCCAGGCACGGCGCAGCAGCTTCTCGAGGATCCAGCTGTCGATGTTGCCGCCGTTGTTGTAGCGGACGTCGATGATCAGCCCCTCGCGGTCGCTGTAGGCATAGAACTCGCGCGCGAAGTCGGCGATGTCGTCGGGCCCCATGGCGCGCAGGTGCAGGTAGCCGATGCGGCCCTGGCTGGCCTGCGCCACGGCGCGGGCATTGCCATAGCGCCAGTCGTTGTAGCGCAGCGCGGCGTCACGGCGCAGGGCCACCGGCGTGACGATGCGCTGCACCGTCTTGCCGTCGGCCGCCGTTTTCACGTCGATCAGCACCTGCTTGCCGGCCTGGCCGCGCAGCAGCTCGGCGATGTGCGGCGCTTCAAGCGACTTGCGGTTGTTGACTGCCGTGATCACGTCACCAGCCTTCAGGCCGAGGCCCGGCGCGCCCAGGGGGCCGGCCTCGCTCGGCAGCTCGGGGTCGCTCAGGTAGATCTGCTCGATCTTCCAGCCCTCGGCCACCTTGGACAGCCGTGCGCCCAGCCCTGCAAGGCCAGGCTCGTCCGGCGTGGCGCGCAGATCGCCGGCATTCACCTGGCTGTGCAGGGCACCGAGCTCGCTGACCATCTGGGCCATCAGCTCAGCCAGTTCGGCACGGTCGGTGACGCGGTCCACCAGCGGCTCGTACTTGGCGCGCACGGCCTTCCAGTCCACGCCGTGCATGGCCTTGTCGTAGAAGTGCTCGCGGTGCATCAGCCAGGCGTCTGCAAACATCTGCTTCCACTCGGCCTTGGGGTTGGTGGCGATCTGCCAGTCGCTCCAGCGCACCTGGAACTTGCCCATCTCGCCGGGCAGCTTGGCGCCGGCGTCGATGATGTGGATGTCGGGCGCCGACATGGGGCCGCTGCCACGCACCAGCATCAGCTTCTTGCCGTCGCCGCTGAGCTCGTAGCCGCGCACTTCGCTGGCCAGGGTCTCGAGGCTGCCGCCCTGGTTGTCGATGGCCAGGCTCTTCAACTGGTTGCGGCGCTCACCGTCGCCGTCCAGCATCCACAGGCGCTTGCCGTCGGTGCGCAGGGCCGCGTAATTGCCGCTGCCCACCGGCAGCTCGTACAGGCGCTCAGCCAGGCCGTCGAACTGGATGGCCGGCTTGCTGTCAGCCTTGGGCTTGGCGTCGGTCTTGCCATCAGCCTTGGCATCTGGCTTGTTCTCAGCCTTCGCCTCGGCCTTGACATCTGGCTTCGCATCTGCCTTCACCTCGGCCGCCTCCAGCTCATCCTTGGCCGCGAAGGGGAAGCGCGTGCCGGCCTGCAGCGCCAGCGCGTAGAGCTTGGCACGGCGGTCGAAATTGGGGCCCGTGTTGCGATCACCCCAGGGGCTGCCGTTGCCGCTGATGGCGATCTGGCGGTTGGAGACGAAATAGAGCCAGCGGCCGTCCGGGCTGAAGGCCGGCGAATCGCTGTCGTAGCGGTCGCTGGTCAGCAGGTGCAGCTTGTCGTCGGCCACGCTGTAGAGCATCAGCTGGCCGCGGTCCACGTTGCGCTGCGCCTGGATGAAGGCGAGGCTGCGGCTGTCGCTGGCCCAGGCCACTTCGCCGATGCTGGACTCGAGCTTGGACTTGACGATGACCCGCGTGGCCGGCTTGGGCTGGGCCTTCAGGTCGGTCAGGAAAAGGCGGCCTTCCTTGTCCACATGCGAGAGGTAGCGGCCGTCCGGCGAGACCTTGAGGTCGCGGCGCAGCGTGCTGCCGTCGTGGGTGATCTGCTCGGGCTTGCCGAGGCCATTGGTGGCAAAGCGCCAGATCTCGTGTTCGCCGCTGAAATCGCAGATCGCGTAGACCTGCTTGCTGTCGGCGCTGAACTCGCCCTTCTTGCAGCGGCCGTCGTTCGGCGTCGGCAACTCGGCACGGCGCAGTGCGCCCACGCCCTGCGTGGCCAGGTGGCCCCGGCTGGCCAGCAGCACGCGCTCGCCATTGGGCGAGAGCGAGGTGTCGGTGAGGAAGTCCTGCGGCTTCTTGATCCAGCGCTCGCGCTGCTGGTCGAAGTCGCCGCCGAGGCTCACCGAGAGCTTGCGTGCTTCCGCACCGCCAGCGAGATCGAGCAGGTAGAGATCGGCGCCGAGCGCGTAAAGCACGCGGCTGCCGTCGATGGACGCATGGCGGATGTCCCAGCCCTTGTGGCGGCTGTGCTGGCGCAGGTCCTGGCCTTGCGCGTTGATCGACCAGACATTGACCGTGCCATCGCGGTCCGACAGGAAGGCGACGCGCTCTTCATTGCCCGCGCGGTAGGGCATGGCGCGGCGGTCGTTGTTGCCCTCGGCCAGCAGGGGCTTGGCTTCGGCCGTGCCGGTGAGATCGAGCGTCCACAGGCGCGAGATCGCGCCACCGCGGTACTGGCGCGCGTTGTCGCTGCGCAGGCCGGCGCGCGTGAAGTAGAGCGTCTTGCCGTCGGCGCTGAGCGCCGCATCGCTGGCCTGGCCCACTGGCAGCTGGCGACGCGTGAGCGTCTTCGGATCGACGGCAAACAGCTGGCTGCCCGGCTTGCCATCAACGCCGGTGTAGAGCACCTCGCCCTGGGCCGTGAAGCCCCAGACCCGCATGCCGCCACCTTCCCAGGTCAGGCGCTTGGGCACGCCGCCCGACACCGGCATCACATAGACCTCGCTGCCCCCTTCGTACTGCGCGGTGAAGGCCAGCCACTGGCCATCGGGCGACACGGCGGGCTGGGTCTCGCTGCCCGGGTGCGTGGTCAGGCGCTGGGCTTCGCCGCCCTGGGCCGACACCCGCCACAGATCGCTTTCGGCGACCAGGTAGACGTTGTCGCCGCGCAGCGCGGGCTGGCGGTAGAAACCGTTCTGGCCGGCTTGGGCCGTCATGGCTACAAGGGCTGCGGCCAGAGCCAGCGGGGCGCGCTTCAGGATCGGATGGGACATGGGTCTCCTCGGCTGATTTTTGCAGCCGGCGATTGTGGCCCAGTCCCGCGCTTCAGCGGTTGGTCACGCCCGCGGCCACATGGCCGGCCGGCACATGGGCGCTGGCGCTCTCTATGTGGCCGGCCTGGTCGTCGAAGAAGAAGTCGGGCTCGAACTCACGCAGAAACTCGCCCTTGGCCAGGCCGCCGAGGAACATGGCCTCGTCCACCTCGACCTGCCAGTCCATCAGCGTGCGCAGGGCGCGCTCGTGGGCCGGCGCGCTGCGCGCGGTGACCAGCGCTGTGCGCACGCGCATCGCGCCAGCCGGCGCCTGCTGCAGCCGCTGCAAGGCCTGCAGCATGGGCTTGAACGGCCCAGCGCCCAGCGGCTGCTGCGCGCGCGAAACCTCGTGCTGCTGGAAGGCGGCGAGGCCCTCACGCTGAAAGACCTGCTCGGCCTCGTCGGAGAACAGCACGGCGTCACCGTCGAAGGCGATGCGAAGCTCGTGCGGATGGGCGGCCGAGGCATGGGCCGATTGCGGGAACACCCGCGCCGCCGGCACGCCGGCCGCCAGGGCCGAGCGCACATCCTCCTCGTTGGCCGAGAGAAAGAGCTGGGCCTGCAGCGGCTTCAGGTAGCGCCATGGGCTCTGGCCTCGCGTGAACACGCCGCGCTGGATGTCGAGCCCGAGGGCCTTGGCCGAGCGGAACACGCGCATGCCCGAGACCGGGTCATTGCGCGACAGCATCACCACCTCGACCCGTTGAGCCTCGCCCGGCTGGTTGAAGGCGAGCAGCTTGCGCGCCAGCGAGAAGGCCACGCCGGGCTTGGCCGGCTCGTCCAGGCGCTGCTGCTGCAGGGCCATGTAGGCATGGTCGTCGCCGGCCTCGAAGACCTGGTTCTCCTCCTCGAAATCGAAGAGGGCGCGGGAGGAGAGGGCAACGACCAGTTGGCCGTCGAGCGTGGCGGGCATGGCTGGATGATAGGTTTCTTCAGCGCCCCGCCATCGAGTTCATCTCGATGATGGGCAGCAGCACGGCCAGCACGATCAGCATCACCACAGCGCCCATGCCGACGATGAGCAGCGGCTCCAGCAGCGTGGCCATGGCCATCGCACGGCGCTGCACCTCAATGCCAAGCTGGCGCGCGGCGCGGTCCAGCATCTGGGGCAGGGCGCCGGTCTGTTCGCCGAGCCGCGCAAACATGGCCAGCAGGCCGGGGAAGCGCTTCTTGCTCGCCATCGCAGCGCCCAGCGGCGCGCCTTCGCGCACCTGCACCAGGGCCTCCATTGCATCGCGGCGCATCGCGGCGTTGGACAGCGTCTCGGCCGCCGCCTGCAAGGCCTTCAGGATGGGCACGCCGGCGCCGGCCAGCATGGCCAGTGTGCCGGCAAAGCGCGCCGCGTTGTAGCCGCGGGCCAGGCGCCCGATCAGGGGCAGGCGCAGAAGCAGCGCATCGAAGCGTTCGCGGAACGCGGCCTGGCGCAGGGCAAGCACCAGGGCCGTTAGGCCCAGTACCAGCAGGATCAGCACCAGCCAGCCCCAGCTGCGCACAAAGGCCGAGATGTTGAGCATCACCGTGGTCAGCAGCGGCAGGCTGCGCTTGCTCTGAACGAACACGCCGGCCACTTGCGGCACCACATAGGTGACCAGGAAGGTGATGATGACCAGGGCGAAGAAGCTGACGATGGCCGGGTAGGCGATGGCACCCATCAGCTTGGAGCGCAGCTCCTGGCGTTGCTCCAGGTCGTCGGCCAGGCGCTCCAGCACCGGGCCCAAGGCGCCGCTCTGCTCGCCGGCGGCGACCACGGCGCGGTAGACGTCGTTGAACTCGCGCGGCGCGGTGGCCAGCGCGCGGGCAAAGCTGGAGCCGGCATTGACCTCGGCCTTCAGCTGCGCGAGCAGCTCGGCCTGGCGCTGGTCTTCGCTTTCATCGGCCAGGGCCGTGAGCGCGCGCTCGATGGGCAGGCCGGAGGAAACCAGGCCGGCCAGTTGGCGCGTCCAGACCGCCAGGCTGGTGGCATTGAAAACACGACGCTGCCAGCGGCTGCCGCCGTTTTCGCCGCTGCTTTGTTGCACGGCCAGCACTTGCAGGGGTACCAGGCCCTGGGCGCGCAACTGGGCACGCGCGGCACGCGGCGTGTCGGCCTCGATCAGGCCGCTCGCGTTGCGGCCTTTGTCGTCCAGGGCTTCGTACTTGAATGCGGGCATGGGCTAGTCGCGCGTCACGCGCAGCACTTCTTCCAGCGAGGTCGTGCCGTCTGTCACCAGGCGCTCACCGTCCTCGCGCATCGAACGCAGGCCGGCGCTGCGGGCGGCGGCGGTCAGCTCGCTCTCGGCCGCGCGGTTGTGGATTAGCGACTGCACCTGCGCATCCGCCACCATCAGCTCGTAGACGCCGGTGCGGCCCTTGTAGCCGGTCATGCTGCAGGCGGTGCAGCCGACCGGATGCCAGCGGCCCTCGCCATCCTGGCGGCGGCAGGCCGGGCACAGCTTGCGCACCAGGCGCTGGGCCAGCACACCCAGCAGGCTGGAGCTGAGCAGGAAGGGCTCGACGCCCATGTCGGTCAAGCGCGTGACGGCGCTGGGTGCGTCATTCGTGTGCAAGGTGGCCAGCACCAGGTGGCCGGTCAGCGAGGCCTGGATGGCAATCTGCGCGGTCTCGAAATCGCGGATTTCGCCAATCATGATCACGTCCGGGTCCTGGCGCAGGATGGCGCGCAGCGCCTTCGCAAACGTCAGGTCGATCTTGCTGTTGACTTGCGTCTGGCCGATGCCGGGCAGCTCGTACTCGATCGGGTCTTCGACCGTCAGCACATTGGTCGTGCCCGTGTCCACGGTCTGCAGCGCAGCGTAGAGCGTGGTGGTCTTGCCGCTGCCAGTCGGGCCGGTGACGAGCACGATGCCATGCGGCTGCTGGCACAGGCGCTTGAACTCGGACAGCACATGGCCGTCCATGCCGAGGCCTTCCAGCGAGAACTTGGATTCGCTCTTGTCCAGCAAGCGCAGCACGGCGCGCTCGCCATGGGCCGAGGGCAGGGTCGAAACACGCACATCAATGGCGCGGCCGCCGATGCGCAGCGAGATGCGGCCGTCCTGCGGCAGGCGTTTCTCGGCGATGTCCAGCTCGGCCATGATCTTCAGGCGCGAGATCAGCGCCGCATGCAGGCCGCGGTTCGGTTGCACCACTTCGCGCAGGCTGCCGTCCACGCGGAAGCGCACGGCCGACGCGCGCTCATAGGGCTCGATGTGGATGTCGCTGGCGCCGTCTTTGGCGGCCTGCGTCAAGAGCGCATTGAGCATGCGGATGATGGGCGCGTCGTTGGCGGCCTCCAGCAGGTCTTCCACCGCCGGCAGGTCTTGCATCATGCGAGAGAGGTCGACAGCACTTTCAACCTCGCCGACGACGGTCGCCGCGCTGGACTCGCTGCCCGCATAGGCGCTGCTGATGCGCTCGGCGAGCTCGGCGGCGGGCTGCTGCTCGAAGCGGTCCACGGCATAGAGGCGCTGCACTTCTGACAGCGTGGACAGCGCCACCTCGGGCGGCGTCCACAGCACCAGCTCGCCGTCTATGTCCTCCAGCAGCACGGTCTTGGCCCGTGCGTAGGCATAGGGCAGGGGATGTCGGCCGGCCATGGCGTCAGTTGCCCTTGGCCGGCGGTGCCGAGGCGGCCGATGCCGCAGCGGCGGGCGCGGCCGGCGGCGTGCCCGGCAGCAGCGGCGCACCGGTGTCGGGCAGCAGCGCCTTGCTCTCGGGCTGGGCCTTTTGCTGCAGCGCGCGGATGGCGTCGTAGCGGTCCAGCGTCAGCTGGTCGGCAGCCTGCTGGTTGCGCATCACCACCGGGCGCAGGAAGACCATCAGATTGGTCTTCACCCTCTTGCGGCTCTCGCTCTTGAACAGGTTGCCGATCAGCGGAATCTTGGCCAGGCCGGGCACCTCGTCGGCCCCGTCGGTGTACTCGTCCTTCAAGAGGCCGCCGAGCACGATGATCTGGCCATCGTCCACGACCACGGTGGTTTCGATCGCGCTCTTGTCGGTGGTCGGGCCGGCACTGGTGGTGGCGCCCGGCACCACGGACGAGTTCTCCTGGAACACGGTCATGCGCACCGTGCCGCCTTCGCCGATCTGGCTGCGTATCTTGAGCGTCAGGCCCACGTCCTTGCGCTCGATGGTCTGGAAGGGGTTGACCGTGCCGGTGCCCGTGCCCGTGTTGGTGAAGCTGCCGGTGGTGAAGGGCACGTTCTGGCCGATCACGATCTTGGCCTCCTCGTTGTCCAGCGCCACGAGGTTGGGCGTGGAGAGGATGTTGGCGCCGGTCTGCGACTCCAGGAAATTGGCGATGGCGCCCAGCGTGTAGAAGTTGCCGACCTGCTTGAGCAGGCCGATGTTGAAGCCCTGCGGCACGGTGCCGGCCGTGAGCGCTGCGGCGGCGCCGGTCCGGCCCGAAGCCGTGGCGCCGGACAGGTTGAGGATGTTGCTGTAGCCGCCGCCGAAATTCGTGCCGGCACCCGAGAGGGTCGAGTCGCCCTTGCTGCCGAACAGGTTCTGCCACTGCACGCCGAACTGCGCGGCCTTGCTGGCATCGACCTTGACGACCATGGATTCCACATAGACCTGGGCGCGGCGCGTGTCGAGCTGGTCGATGACGGCGCGGATCTGGCGGTACATCGGCTCGGCGGCCGTGATGATCAGCGAATTGGTCGAGGGGTCGGCCTGCACGAAGCCGCCGGTCGAGGGCTGCGGCGAGGCGGCCAGCGGCGTGTTGGCCGCGCCGGAGGTAGCGCCCGTGGCACTGGTCGTTTGCCCGGCGAGGCTGGTCGTCGAGGTGCCGCTGAAGGGCTGGGTGTTCTGGCTGCTGCCGCTGTTGCTGCCCGTGTTGCTGCTGCCCTGGCCCGAGAAGGCGGCGCGCAGCACCGTGGCCAGCTTGGTGGCGTCGGCGTTCTTCAGGTAGACCACATGGATGTTGCCGGTGGCGCTGGCGTCGCCCGGCTGGTCCAGCTTCTCGATCATGGCCCGGGCGGCCATCAGGCGTGCCGCGCTGCTGGCGCGCAGTATCAGCGAGTTGCTGCGTGGGTCGGCCAGCACGCTGAGCGATGAACCGCCTGCCGCGTTCGGCACGGCCGCGCCGCCCGCAGCGCCGCCTTCACCCAGCTTCTGCACGAGGCCCGCCACGTCGGAGGCGATCGCATGCTTGAGCGGCACGACCTCGATGTCGGTGCTGTTGCTGGTGTCCATGGCCGCGATGATCTTGGCCAGTCGCTGCAGGTTCTCGGCGTAATCGGTGATCACCAGGCTGTTGTTGCCCGGGCTCACATTGATCATGTTGTTCGGGCTGATCAGGGGGCGCAGTGCGGCCAGCAGGTTGTTGGCGTTCTCGTGCTGCAGCTTGAAGATCTGCGTGATGATCTGGTCGCCTCGCACGCGAGTCTCGCCCACGGTGACCGTGCCCGTCTGCAGCTTGGCGTCCTGCTCGGGCACCAGCTTGTAGAGGCCACCGCTCTCCACCACCGTGAAGCCGAGGCCGCGCAGGGCGGCCAGGTAGTTCAGGTAGGCGTCGCCCACCGGCAGCGGCTGTTCGCTATAGACGGTGATCGTGCCCTTGACGCGCGGATCGATGATGAACTGGCGGCCCATCATCACGCCGATGGCACGGGTCACCGCCTCGATGTCGGCATTGACGAAGTTCAGCGTCACCGGCGTCGCGGCCTTGACGGCGGCACCCTTCTTGGGCGCGGCCGCTGGTTTGGCCGGCACCGGTGCTGGCCCATTGAGGTTCTGGACCAGCGGCTGGGCCAGGGTCGGTGCGGCGATGGCGGCGGCCAACAGCGTGGGCAGCAGCTTCTGAGTGCTGGTGAGTTTCATGCTCATCCGATCGAAATGACGGAACGCGCGCCTTGGCGACGGCCGATGATGTTCAAGAGATTGTTCAGTGCCGCCTCGCGGCCCGGCGCGGCCGTGGCCTCGCCGAGGAAGCGGGCCTTGCCGCCGCCACCCAGCGTGCCCTGGCCGTTCAGCAGCAGGGCACCGTCCAGCGTGCCCAGCTGCAGGCGCGAGCTGCCTGATTGCTCGCCGCTCAAGCTGAGCCGGTAGCTGCCCAGCGGCGCCAGTGTGGAGATGCGCGAGGAGAGGTTGACCAGGTCGAGGTCCAGCCGGCCCGATTGCAGCCAGCGGCCCTGCACCCTTTCGAGTTTGAAGTCCTGGGCGCTGAGCCGCACATTGCCGTTCAACTGCATGGTGTTCCAGGGCGTGCCAAGACCGCCCAGCCAGGCGGCCGGGAACCGGGCCATCCACTCGCCCGGCGCCTGGCTGGGCAGGCTGATGCTCAGGCGGCTGAAGCCGGGTTGCACCAGCATCTGCAACTCGCCATTGATGCAGCAGCCCTGGCGCGCGCGCAGCGCCAAGCCGAGGCCCTTGAGGCCCAGTGTCCAGTCGATGCGGCCGGGCAGGGCCGTGGCATCGCGGCTGCCGGGGCCGCCGCTCAGCACCAGCACGCCGGAGCCCGACCAGATGCTGCCGCGTGCATCGGTCAGCAGCAGATGGCCTTCGCTGGCATCGGCCACCAGGCCGGCCATCCAGCTGGCCGGTGCGAAGAGCACCAGGGCCAGCAGGCTGCCGACGAGACCGCCGGTCAGGGCCCAGCGGCGCGGCTGGCGCTGGCTCGGCAAGGCGCTTGCCTTGGCCGTCTTCATGGATTCACCCCGCCCAGGGTCAGCACGATGCTGCCGTTGAATCCTTTGGGACCGCGCTGCAGTTGCGCCTCGACGGGACGGGCGCGTGCGGCACTGCGCACCTCGACCAGCCAGGCCTGCAAGGCCTCGGGCGAGATGCCGTTGAGGCTCAAGGTGGCGCGCTCGCCGGTGACGACCAGGCGGGCATTGCTTCCGAGGTGATCGCTCGCCGCTTGCAGTGCGGCACGCGCCTGGGGCGCCGGCACGGGCGCCAGAGCGCGCAGCTCGCGCGCTTCCAGCGCCATGGCCTGCATCTCTTGCAGCTGGGCTTCCAGCTGGGCGCGCTTGGCCGGAGCCTGCTGCAGCGTGCGCAGGGCCGGCGCCAGCAAGAGCAGCCAGACCAGCAGCAGCACCAGCGCGCCCAGGCCAAGCTGGGCGGCCACCCGCTCGCGCGGTGCCATCTGCTGCCACTGCAGGCGGGCCGGCGCGCTGAGGCTTTGCCAGCGCTGGCCGAGGGCCGAGGCGGATTCGTCGTGCAGAGGGCTGCTCATGGGCTCTTGCGCTCGCTTTGCTTGGCACGGCGCAGCGTCATGCGGCCATCACCCTGTTCTAGTTGCCAGCCCTCGCCCTGCAGCTGGCGGCGGAAATTGGCCAGCTGCTCCTCGCTCCAGCCCTGCGAGGAGAGGCTCAGCTTGCCGGTCTCGAAATTCACGGCATCGACGGGCGAGCGATCCGCCGGCCAGGCGGTGGCGGCGGCCGACAGCAGCGACTCCAGATCCTGCGCGCCCGCACGGCCGGCCTGCACGCGCAGGAGTTCCGTTTCGCGCTGCATCTGCAGCGGTGCATCGAGCACCGCGCGCACTTGCGGATGGGTGCTCTTGAGTACGCCTTCGACGGCGGCTCGCAATTGCGCCAGCTCGCGGTTCTGCTGCCAGGACCACAGGTTCAGGCCCAGCAGCTGCACCAGCAGCAGGCCCACCAGGCCATAGCGCACCGGCGCCCATTGCCGGTGCATCAGCTGGCGATAGGCCTGGCGCAGCGCATGCAGGCCGCGTGTGCGCGGCGCCAGCTCGAACTGGCGCAGGTTCCAGCTGCTGTCCAGGGCACGCAAGGCGCGTTCTGCCCGGCTCTGCACCGGCACGGCGGCTTCCAGCCATTGCTCGGCCGCTTGCACTGCATGGGCCTCGGCGCTCCAGCTGGCGTCTGCCTGCTGACCCATGGCGAAGCGCTGGCGACCGAAGCTGCCCGCCAGGCGGACGCTGCTGACGCCCTCGGCATCGGCCCAGTGCAGCAGCAACTGATCGGTCTGGGGCTGAATCTCGAAGAATCCGCGCGCCGGCAGGCCGGGCCAGCTGACGGGGGCGATGCGGTCCACGAACAGCTGGGCCGCATCCAGCGCATTCAAATGCTCGCTGAGCCAGGCGCGCGGGCAGACGGCCACCCAGGCCTCTTCGCCGCCTTGAGCCTCGGCATCAATGGCGAAATGCAGGCTTTCGGGATCGTCCAGCAGCTCTTCTTCCATCAGCCCGGGCAGGGCCATGGGCCAGCGGGCCCGGCCGACCTTGGGCAGCTTGACGCGGTGCCAGGCCAGGTCGTGGTCGGCCGGCAGCAGCACGATCTGGTCGGCGCGCGGCAGCGCCGACGGCGCGGCGCGGCCTTCGGCGCTGACCTGCCGGCCATTGCTGCTCAAGACATAGTCGTACTCGCTGACCGCTTGCTTGCGCGTCCGCGTTTCTGCCGCTGCATCGGGCGTGGCCTGGCCTTGGGCACGCAGACGTTCGCGGGGAGGAAGGAACAGGATCAGGGTCGACATGGGGCGCCCATTCTAGGAGGGGAGATCATGGCCGCGACTCAGGCGATGCCCCGAGCTCATCGGCCTGCCGCCTCGAGCATCAGATTGACCCGCTCGCGGCTTTGCACCAGCATGTCCAGCCCTTGCCGGCGGACCAGGGAGCGCTCTTCCAGCACCCGGTCCTCCAGGCGCAGGCGGCCGGTGACGACGAAGAATTCCGAGTTGACCGAGGCGCGGTCGGCCGACACGGTCACGGCCTCGGGCAATTGGGCCTTGGCGTCTTCCAGCTTGCGCAGCGGCTGCGACTGGCGCACCTGCACGAGGCGCTCGGCGCTGGCCAGGTCCATGCCGTCGAACAGCGCGGCGATCACCTCGCGCGGCGCCGTGTTCAGGTTGACCTTGGTCGGCCGCGGCAGCAGGTCCACGAAGGGGCGCAGCCGCTTGATGGTGTCGGGCGTGAGGCCGAGCCAGCCGAGCTGGTCCAGCGTGCGGGGCTGCAGCGGCGCGGTGGCGCCGTCGGCCTTGGTGGAAAAGGCAATGCGCAACTGCTTGCTCAGCAGCTCGGCTGTGTCTGGCGGGCTGCCGCTCATCTCGCACAGCCGGGCGAGCGTGCGCTGCTCGACCGGCAAGGTCTGCTCGGTGGCGGCGACGATGTTGCGCAGGTTGTAGCGGGCCTGGGCATCGCTCAGCGCGCCTGACAGAAAGGCCTCGGGGCCGTCGTCCGCGTTGCCGCCCTGATCGGCGGCCAGGAAGGTCGACAGGCGCGCCTCGGCCAGCGGAACGGCCCAGACCTCGCCCAGGTGGTCGACCGCCTCGCCCTGCTGGTTGGCGCGGGCGTCTTCCCGCAGGATCAGGCGGGCCCAGTCGAGCGCGCCGTTCAGTATCCAGAGCGCCTGGGCACGGGCGCGCTCGGCCGCCTCGATGTGCAGCGCGCGGTACTGGCGCCAGGCCATCGCGGCTGCCATCGTGGCGATCAGGCTGACGATGATCATCGCGGTCAGCAGGGCCGCGCCGGATTGTTGGCGGTGCTGCTTCATTGGGGTTGCGGTCCGAGCAGCAACTGGCGGGTGACCGGGCCGCCGTAACCGTTGTCCGGTGCGAAGCGCAGCACGATGCGGATGCCGGTAGGCAGCTTCTTGCGCGGCGGTTGCTGACCCTGCTGACCCTGCTGGGGCTGCTGGGGCTGCAGTTGGGCCTTCTCCTCGTCGTCCGACGACTGGGCATTGCTCCAGCCATTTTCACGATAGAAGTACACCAGCCATTCCTGCAGCCCATCCAACGTGCGCAGCGCGCCGGCGCGCTGGCCCAGCGTGCTCAGGCTGCGCTGGTAGGCGTCATAGAGGGCTGTTTGCGTGGTGGTCGGTGCCGAGGCCCAGCGCTGCCACTGGCCATCGGTCAGGCTCCAGACCACCACCTGCAGGCCCTGCTCGGTGCTGCGGGTGAAGCGCAGGCTGGCGCCATCGAAGCCGAGCGCCGGCACCACCTGGCTGTCCTGCAGCTGGGCCAGGTCCTGCTCCCATTGCGCCAGCACGGTCTGCAGCTTGGCCACCTGGTCCAGCTTGGTCTGGCTGATCTCGCGGCTGCGCAGCACGGCGTCGATGCCGCGCCAGGCCATGCCCGCCATCACGGCCATGATGGCCAGGGCCACCAGGACCTCGATCAGCGTGAAACCGGTCACCCGGTTCGCCAAGCCGCTTTGCTTGACCATCATCAGTAGCGTCCCAGGATGGTCGAGAGGCTCAGCAGCGGCGTGTTCTCGGCATTGCGCACCTGGGCCTCGACGCGGCGGAAATTCGGATTCGGCGTGGGCCTCACCACGAGGCGCCCCAGGTAATTGCGGCCGAGTTGCTGGCACTCGAAATCGATGTCGCCCACGCCGGGAAACTGCTTGGACAGGCGCAGCTCGCCCAGCTGGTTCTCGGCGCACCACTGGGCCGAGCTGACCTCGAGCAGGCGCTCGGCATTGCCGGTCAGTGCGGCGGCGGCCTTGGTGCCGGCGGCCAAGGCGATGGCGACGATGGCGAGCGCCACCATCACCTCGATCAGCGTGAAACCGGCCACCCGGTTCGCTAAGCCGCGGTATGCAAAGGCCTTCATCATCAGTTGGCGTCCTCACGCTGCAAGGCGAAGGGCGCGAGGCCATCGGTGATCAAGAGCAGCTGCTGCTGGCCGAGGCGCAAGCGCAGGCGTTGCGGGCCTATGTAAGGCTCGGGGCCGAGCAGCAGCGCGCGCGCCCCAACCACGTCGGCATTCACGGGCTCGCTGAGCCAGCGCGTGGGCAACTGCACCTTGGGCGGCAGGCCCTGGAAGCGGAAAGCGTCGCCCGAGTCGTCGCGCACCGGTACCCAGCTGACCTTGAGCCCGCTTGCACGCGCCTCGGCCCGGCCAGCCTCGAGCAGCGCGGCCAGGCGTTCGGCCTCGCGCTCCAACTGGGCAGCCTGAGGGTCGGGCAGGGCGAGCGTGATGGCTGTGGCCGCAATGGCGATCATGGCTACCACGATCACCAACTCGAGCAGGCTGAAGCCGGAGCACCGGTTCACCAAGCCGCTGCTGCGGCCGCTGCGCTGGCGCTTATTGCCAGGAGCCGATGTCAGCATCGGCACCTTCGCCACCGGCCTGCTTGTCGGCACCGAAACTGAAGACATCGATGTCGCCCTTGATGCCAGGGTTGGCGTACTGGTACGGCGAGCCCCAGGGGTCGTTCGGCAGCTTGTTGATGTAGGGCTTCCAGTTCCCCGGCAGCGGCCCGCTGGCGGGCCTGTTGACCAAGGCGTCAAGGCCCTGCTCGGCTGTCGGGTAGCGGTTGTTGTCCAGCTTGTAGCGGTTCAGGGCTTCCATCAGCGTGCTGATGTCGCCGCGCGCCGCATGGACCTTGGCCTCGGCCAGGCTGTCCAGCACCTTGGGCGTGATCAGGGCGGCCATGACACCGATGATCACCAGCACCACCATGATCTCGATCAGCGTGAAGCCCTGGCTGCGGCGGGTACGGCGGTGGCTGCGGGTACTGCTGCGTAGGGACGGGGAGCTGTGCATGGCGGAATGGGCCGGAGACTGTGGAGCGCTGGATCATAATCCGCGCCCATGACTGCTCGCCTGTCCGCTTTCCTTGTCTGGGGCCTCCTGGCCTGCTGCAGTGGCTACTGGCTGCTGCAGCTGTTTGCGCGCCCGCTGGCCACGCCCGCCCAGGCGCGCACGGTGAGCGACCAGGGGCCACTGCGCTCGGACCTCAGTCGCTTGCTTGGCGTCACGCCGGCCGAGGCCGCGCCGGAAGCCGCGCCGGTGCAGAGCCGCTTCGAGCTGCTGGGCGTGGTCGCGCCCAAGAGTGAAGCCGCGCGGCGTGCCGGCGAGGGCGTGGCACTGATTGCCGTGGATGGCCAGCCGCGCACCGTGCGTGTGGGCGCGCCGGTGGAGGGCGGGCTGCATCTGCTGTCGGTCGAGGCCAGCAGTGCGACGCTGGGCGGCGAAGGTCAGGCCCGGCTGACGCTGCAGATCGCGCCGCGCCCCGCGCCGGCCACCGGTCAGTTGGCTCCGGCCCTGCCCTCGGTCACGGTGCTCGGCGGTACGCCGCTGCAGCAGCAGCCTCCGGTGGTGGCCGATCCGCAGGGCCAACCGCAGCAGCCGCCTCGCCCTTCGGTGCAGTCGCCCACCCAGGTGATGCCGCCGAATGATCGCTGAGGCCGTCCGGCCCCGGCGGTCCTCTTCTTCTTCTTCTTCTTCTTCAGCCGGCAGCTGCAGGCGCGGCAGCTTGCGCGGCGCCGGGCTCGATGTCGTGGATGTCCGTCAGCAAGGCCGCCGCACTGCGTATCAGCGGCCAGGCGAGGGCCGCGCCGGTGCCATCAGCGCATTCCATGCCCAGCTCCAGCAAGGCCGAGGCGTGGAACAGGGCCAGCGCTTCATCGAGTCCACGGTGTGAATTGCTGCGGCAGAACACGGCGTAGTCGGTGACCGGCGGCGCGATGGCCGAGGCGATCTTCAGGGCCGCACAGGCGGCCAGGCCGTCCACGATGATCAGGTGGCGCTTGCTCGCCGCGACAAGCATCGCGCCCACCATCACGGCGGTCTCGAAGCCGCCGTAAGCGGCCAGCACTTCCATCGGGTCGTTGACGTCGCGGTGACGGGCTTGCGCTGTCTGCAGGATGGTCTGCAGGCGGGTCAGCACGTCCTGGCGCATGTCGGGGCCGGAGATGATGAAGTCGCGCACCGGGCTGTCCGACAGATTGGCCAGCACCAGGGCCGCGCTTTCTTCCGAGCCCTGGCCCATGCCGGCGCAGGCCAGCACATTGCCGCTCATGGTGTCGGAGATTTCCATGCCCACGCGCACGCCGGCCTGCGCATGCTCGAGCGACATGGCCTGGCCCACGCGGCTGTTGCGCGTGCCATGGGCGATCTTGCGGGCCAGTAGGCGCGGATGCGGCTGCAGCTCCTCGGCCACGCCGCAATCGACGATGCTGAAGGCCAGGCCGTGCAGGCGTGCGAACACCGAGACCGGCAGGCGGTTCTGCAGGCCCAGCAAAACGCTGTCGCGCGTGCTGCGGCCGCCGGGCTCACCGATGCCATCAACGACGATGCCATGGTCGGCCGCGAACAGCGCCAGCACCGGATCGCGGAAGCGCGGGGTCAGGCTGTTCTGCACCAGGCCCAGGCGCACGGCCAGCGGCTCCAGCTCACCGAGGGCGCCGGCAATGGCGCTGCGGCGCTCGATACGCTCACGCAGCGAGCGTTCCAGCTCGGCATTGGCGGTGGGCGTGATCAGGGATTGCTGGTCGGACATGGTGGGCAGAGTGTCGCTTGTGGCGAGCCGGCGGTGGGCGATTGTTGTGCAGCAGGCAAGACCTGGAACATCGGCACTTGCCCTTTCGGCCCGCCACCGGGCCTGCGCTGGTCAGCGCAGGAACAGCTGGTAGACCGGGTTCTGGGTCTCGTCCACGCAGGGGTAGGCCAGCGTGGCCAGGAATTCCTTGAAGGCCGCATTGTCACCGCGCGGCACCTGGATGCCGACCAGGATGCGGCCGTAGTCGGCCCCCTGGTTGCGGTAGTGGAAGAGGCTGATGTTCCAGCCCGGGTGCATGCTGGAGAGGAAACGCATCAGCGCGCCGGGCCGCTCGGGAAAGATGAAGCGGTAGAGCCGCTCGTTGGCCGCCAGCTCGCTGCGGCCGCCGACCATGTGGCGCACATGCTGCTTGGCCAGTTCGTTGTCTGTCAGGTCCACGGTGGCGAAGCCGTTCTTCTCGAAGGCCTTGGCCAGCTTGGCGGATTCCTCGCGCTTGCTGGTGGCCACGCCGACGAAGACATGGGCTTCCTGCTTGTCCGAGATGCGGTAGTTGAACTCGGTGACGCTGCGCGGGCCGAGCAGCTCGCAGAAGCGCTTGAAGCTGCCGCGCTCCTCGGGAATGGTGACGGCGAACAGCGCTTCACGCTGCTCACCCACCTCGGCCCGCTCGGCGACAAAGCGCAGGCGGTCGAAGTTCATGTTGGCGCCGCAGGTGATCGCGACGAAGGTCTTGCCCTTGCAGCCCTTGGCGGCGACGTACTGCTTGATCGCCGCCACGCCCAGTGCACCGGCCGGCTCAAGGATGCTGCGTGTGTCTTCGAACACGTCCTTGATGGCGGCGCAGACGGCGTCGGTGTCGACCACGACGAAATCGTCGACCAGCTCGCGCGTGATGCGGAAGGTTTCCTCGCCGACCAGCTTGACGGCCGTGCCGTCGGAGAACAGGCCTACGTCGGCCAGGGTCACGCGCTTGCCGGCCTTGACCGAGCGGACCATGGCGTCGGAGTCGGTGGTCTGCACGCCGATGACCTGGATCTCCGGGCGCAGCGCCTTGATATAGGCGGCCACACCGGAGATCAGTCCGCCGCCGCCGATGGCGACGAAGACCGCGTCGATGGGGCCTGCATGCTGGCGCAGCAGCTCCATGGCGATCGTGCCCTGGCCGGCGATCACGTCCGGATCGTCGAAGGGGTGGACGAAGGTCAGGCCTTGCTCGCGCTCGAGTTCCAGCGCTCGGCCATAGGCATCGGTGAAACTGTCGCCGTGCAGCACGACCTCGCCCCCGAGGGCCTGGACCGCGTCGATCTTGACCTTGGGCGTGGTGATGGGCATCACGATGACGGCCCGGCAACCCAGCTTCTTGGCCGACAGGGCCACGCCCTGTGCATGGTTACCGGCCGAAGCGCAGATGACGCCCTTGGCCAACTGTTCGGCCGAGAGATGCGCCATCTTGTTGTAGGCGCCGCGCAGCTTGAAGCTGAACACCGGCTGCTCATCCTCGCGCTTCAGGAAGACCTTGTTCGAGAGGCGCTTGGAGAGATTGCGGGCCGGCGTCAGCGAGGTCTCGACGGCCACGTCATAGACCCGCGCGTTCAGAATTCGCTGCAGGTAACCATCCTCGGCCGGCGCCAGCGCCGGCTGCAGGGCCGATGCGGGCGGGGATGATTTCTGGCGGCGAACGGGGCCTGGCATGGGGCGTCTCCTGCTGATCTGTTGCGGCGCAGCATCATAAGCCGCGCACCCGCAGCGCCCTTGGGCATGCGGCAAGCGACGCTTG
This sequence comes from Pelomonas sp. V22, assembly GCF_030014915.1. Lineage (GTDB taxonomy): Bacteria > Pseudomonadota > Gammaproteobacteria > Burkholderiales > Burkholderiaceae_C > JAUASW01. The sequence goes on along the minus strand of NZ_JAGIXS010000001.1, from coordinate 1,479,808 downwards.
CCCGGCGCAGCGAGTCAGCTTGGGATAAAAAAAGCCCGAAGCCTTGCGGCTTCGGGCTGAATCCACCATGAGGCGGTGGAGGAGACAATCGGTGCAAGACACTCGATGACGCGGGCTTTGCCGCTGCGTCAGAGAATTCATACGCTTGGATGGAATTTTAGGTGGTGCTTTGCTGCGCTGCAATATCCCAAGCTATGAAGAATATGGAATTGCTTCACTAAAAAGGACATGACATGGAATGCACGATCAACTGGATGGGGGCGGGCGGCATGGCCTTCGTGGCCGAGACCGGGAGCGGACATCTGCTGACGATGGACGGTGCGCCGGCCGGCGGCGGCCGCGACCTGGCGCCGCGACCGATGGAAACCGTGCTGGCCGGCACCGGTGGCTGCACCGCCTATGACGTGGTGCTGATCCTGCAGCGTGGCCGCCATGACGTGCGCGGCGTCCAGGTCAAGCTGACGGCCGAGCGCGCCGAGACGGAGCCCAAGGTCTTCACCAAGATCAACATGCATTTCGTCGTCACCGGCAAGGGCCTGTCCCAGGCCGTGGTGGAGCGCGCCGTGGCCCTGTCGCACGAGAAATACTGCTCGGCCAGCATCATGCTGGCCAAGACGGCCGAGATCACGACGTCGGTGGAGATCGTCGAGCCGGCTTGAGCAGCTGCTAGATGTGGTGAGCGACCCGGGTCATCACTCGGGCTGCCATGCGCATCAGCTGCGGCACCGGGGGCGGCAGATTGATGGCACCGGAGGCCTGGGCATGCTCGGCATGCGCGGCTTCCTCGATCTTCATCTGCGCGACGACCTCGCGCGAGGGCAGGTCTTCTGCGGGCAGGCGATCCAGGTGCGAGGCCAGGTGCTGCTCGACCTGGCGTTCGGTTTCGACCAGAAAGCCGAGGCTGATCCGGTCTCCGGCCAGACCGGCCAAGGTGCCCAGCGCAAAGGCGCCGCCGTACCAGAGCGGATTGAGCAGGCTGGGCCGGTCACCGAGTTCATCCAGACGCTGACGGGTCCAGGCCAGGTGGTCGATCTCTTCCTTGGCGGCCTGCTCGAAGGCCTCGCGCAGGGCGGGGTCGCGGCAGACCAGGGCTTGGGACTGGTACAGCGCCTGGGCGCAGACCTCGCCCACATGATTCACCCGCATCAGCGAGCCCGATTCGCGGCGCTCGGCCTCGGCCAGCGTGGCGCTGCTGCGAGCCGGCGTCGGCCGCGAGCCTCCTGGTTTGGCGAAAACGGTGCGCAGTCCGTGATCCAGCGCACTGAGCAGGCGATCCGGGGCGGGCAGGGGCGGGCGTGGCATGGGGCTGGGTTGGCAAAAGTAGCCCGGCCAGTGTAGTCGGCACCCACCGGCGATGGCGGCGGCTCCTCGCCTCGCCTACATGGAAACCTGAATTTGCATATGACAAATTTGTGATAGGGCCATGTCGTTGTCGGTCGGCAACGAAAGACCCTTGTCACAAATCCTTGATGGCGGACCTAGGGTTTGCTCTGGTGCAATGGCGACAACTTCCCAGCGACTCGGTAATAAACCGGGATCAAGACGCAGGAGTCCGGGCCGCTTGTGCCGTTTTCGTACATCAAGGAGCTTTGAATGAAGAAGTCGATTCTGCTGGGCGCGATCCTGGCTTCGCTGGCTGGCGCTGCTGCCGCCCAATCGTCGGTGACCGCCTTTGGCGTGCTGGATCTGGCCATGCGCCAGGCCAAGTCCAGTGGCAAGACCATCAGCCTGCTGGCCGCCGACGGCAATGCCAGCAGCCGACTGGGTTTTCGTGGCACTGAAGACCTGGGTGATGGTCTGAAGGCCAATTTCTGGATCGAGGCTGCGCTGGCCCCCGACACGGGCACCTCTGACGCGACCCGCTTCTGGGGTCGCCGCGCCACCGTGGCCCTGTCGAGCAACGAGTTTGGTGAAATCCGCCTGGGTCGCCACAAGACCGCAGCCCGTCTGGTGATCGACGGCTTCACGCCTTTCGAAACCGCCGGCATCGCCGACATCTCCAAGGTCTACTCGCTGCTGGGCAGTGCTGCCGACACGCTGAACCGTGCCGACAACCAAGTGGCCTACAGCCTGCCTGACAACCTGGGTGGCGTTTACGGCGGCGCCGAAGTCGGTGCCGGCGAAGGCACGGACGGCAAGAAGTACAAGTCGGCCCGTCTCGGCTACAAAAATGGCGGCCTGAATATCGCCGGCGGCCTGGCCGACACTGATGCCAAGGGCTCCAACTACAAGCTGAACGTGATCGGTGCGTCCTACAACTTCGGTCCTGCCACGGCGCAAGCCACCATCGGCAACACCAAGTTCAATGCTGCCAAGCAGTCGATCTACACCGTGGGCCTGATCGTGCCAGTGGTGGGTGACTCCTCGTTCCGCGCTCACTACGCCAGCTCCAACGCCAATGCGGCGGCTGAAGCTATCAGCGGCGTCGGCGACATCAAGCTGCTGACCCTCGGTTATGTGCACGCCGTGTCCAAGCGCACCGCGCTGTACATGACCGTCTCTGAAATCAAGAACAGCGGCAAGGCTGCCGTGGCCGTCGCCGGTTCGCCGGCCGTGACTGCCGGCCAGAAGTCCAGCGCCTGGGACGTGGGTCTGCGCCACAGCTTCTGAACCTGTTCTGCAATCGGGGTTAAAGTGGCGGCCAATTGGCGCCACGATTCAAAGGGCCGCTCATTGCGGCCCTTTTCTTTTGGGGCGCCTGGCGCCCTACCGGCGACTGTTGGCGGTGTGCAACAGGCGGGTTGGCGGCGAATGCGTGTGGCGTAGAGAATGCGCCTCGGACCTCTTTTCAGCAGGAGACACTTTGATGAAGAAATTTTGCCTGGCCGTGAGCATCCTGGCCGCCAGCACCAGCGCAGCCTGGGCCCAATCCAGCGTGACCATTTACGGCATCCTGGACGGCGCCGTTCGTTACACCACCAACGCGGGTGGCACCGCCGCCAGCAAGAGTGCCTCGCTGTCGCAGATGGTTGGCGGCGGTATGTCGCAAAGCCGCCTGGGCGTGAACGTCACCGAAGACATGGGTGACGGCCTGAAGGCTATCGCCAACCTGGAACATCGTCTGCAACTGGATACCGGTACCGCTTCGTCCGGCACCGACTTCTGGCGTCAAGCCTGGGTCGGTGTGCAGTCGAACAGCTTCGGCCGCATCACCCTGGGCCGTCAGTACAACCTGCTGTTCGACGCTGCTACCTCGACCTACGCTTCGTTCAAGTACTCGCCGTACATCGAAGTGTTCAAGCCCGAAATCGGCATGGCTCTGACCGCGCGTCAGAACAACATGATCAAGTACCTGGTTGAGTCGGGCGGCCTGCGCTTCGAAGCTCAGGTCAGCGCTGGTGAAAACTCGGCCGACGTGGGCCAGGGTCGTTCGATGGGTGGCCTGGCGCGTTACGCCGTGGGCAACTTCGCTGGTGCCTACGTGTGGCTGCGCAGCGAAGACAGCGCCGGCAAGAAGGTGACCGCTCAGACCCTGGGTGGCAGCTGGACCGACGGCCCTCTGTACGTCAACGTTGCTTGGGCACAAAACAAGTTCGAAGCTGGCTACAACGCCACCGCGAACGCCACGCTGCTTGCTTCGGTCATCACCCCGATTGCCTCGCGTTTCGCGATCGCTTCGCCTGCCGCTTCGGTGCGTGACCTGTACTCGGCTGGCGTTACCTATCAGCTGACGCCTCAGTTCAACCTCGGTGCTCAGTACTGGAAGGGCAAGCAGAAGGGTCTGGTCATCGGTGGCAATGGCGTTCTCGATGCCATGGCTGTCGTCGCTGACTACGCGCTGTCCAAGCGCACTGATGCCTACGTCGAGTTCGACAACCTGAAGACCAAGGGCAACCTGATGCTGGCGAACGGCGCCTACAGCCGTACCGGCTACATGGCTGGCATTCGCCATCGCTTCTGATCCTTTAGTCGCACAAGCATCCAAGCCTGGCTCGGATGCCCAGACGGGCCGCGCAAGCGGCCCGTTTTGTTTTGTCTTTCGCTTTGTTGTCCGCACAGGTGCTGATTGCTGGCCCTTACTCTGACCCGCGTGCTCGCGATGGTGGCCCTGCTGACGTTGTCGGCCTGTGCGAGCCATAGCCTAGTGATCCCAATCACAGGTGGCGAGCCGCTGGCGCCTGAATTGCAGGCCTGGTCCGAGCGTTCCCTGCCTGGCAAGCTCAATACGCGCTACAGCCTGGCCCAGCGTGCCGGCCAGTCGTGCGTACTGGCGCATGCGCGGCGCTCGGCCAGCATGCTGCGCCGTCCGCTGCAGGTGGTGCCCGCGCAGCTGGGCCAGGTCGAATTCGATTGGTGGATTGCCTCCGGCGTGACCTTGGCGCAGCTCGGCCATGACGAACCGCCCGACGATGCGCCGGTGCGCTTGCTGCTGGCCTTTGAGGGTGACGACGCCAAGCTGTCGCTGCGCAATCGCATGCTGTTCGAATTGGCCCGCACGCTGACGGGCGAGGCGCCACCCTATGCAACGCTGATGTACATCTGGCATGCCACGGCCGCACCGGAGACGGTGATCGTCAGCTCGCATACCGACCGCATACGCAAGATCGTGGTTGGTTCGGGCGAAGCCGGCAAGCGCAGCTGGCAGCGCTTTCGCCGCGACATAGCGGCGGATTTCCGACGTGCCTTTGGCGAAGAGCCGGGGTCGCTGGTGCAGGCCGCGCTGATGACCGATGCCGACAACGGTCAGGGCCAGGCTGAGGCTTGCTATGGCAGGCTGGTTTTTCTCGGTCCCGACAGCCAACCCCTGCCCGGCAGTCTGCTGTTCTGAATGCGGCTTGTGTACCCCGCATGGGCATCCGGGCTTACCCTTTTGTTCTCGCCCGGCCGCTACGCGATGATTCGCGCCTGCGGTGAGGTCCACGGGTTGCCGCCGTCGATACAAAGGCTTTGCGCGACCAGATGCTCGTCTTCATTCTCCGCCGTTTGGCCCAGGCGCTGCTCGTCATGCTGACGGTGGCCTTCCTGGCTTTCATGCTGTTCCAGTATGTGGGTGACCCCGTCACCAACCTGTTAGGCCAGGACGCTACGCCTGAGCAGCGCGAGCAGCTGCGCCATGACCTGGGCCTGGATGCGCCTTTCCCCGTCCAGTTTGCGCACTTCGTTGGCAATGCGGTGCAAGGCGAGTTCGGACTCAGCCTGCGCCAGGGCCGCAAGGTCTCCAGCCTGATCGCCGAGCGCCTGCCGGCCACGCTGGAGCTGGCGCTCACGGCGGCGGTGCTGGCCCTGGGGCTGGGCATTCCGCTCGGCGTGTATGCGGCGCTGAGGCGCGGGCGCTTCGGCTCGCAGGTTCTGATGACCTTGTCGCTGCTGGGCGTTTCCCTGCCGACCTTCTTCATTGGCAATCTGCTGATCCTCGTTTTCGCGGTGCAACTGCAGTGGCTGCCGAGCTTTGGTCGTGGCGAGGTGGTGTCGCTGGGTTTCTGGAGCACCGGCTTGCTGACGGTGGATGGCCTCAAGCACCTGCTGCTGCCGGCCTTTGCGCTCTCGGTTTTCCAGCTGACGTTGATCATGCGTCTGGTGCGCGCCGAGATGCTGGAGGTGCTGCGCACCGACTACATCCGCTTCGCGCGCGCCCGTGGGCTGAGCAATCGCGTGGTCTACTTTGGCCACGCGCTGAAGAACACCCTGGTGCCGGTGATCACCATCACCGGCCTGCAACTGGGCTCGCTGATTGCCTTTGCGATCATCACGGAGACGGTGTTCCAGTGGCCGGGCATGGGCTTCCTCTTCATCCAGGCCGTGCAGTTCGCCGACATCCCGGTGATGGCGGCCTACCTGTGCCTGATCTCCTTCATCTTCGTGACGATCAATCTCGTGGTTGATTTGCTGTACTTCACCGTCGATCCGCGACTGCGGGTCGAGGGCAAGGCCCATTGAATCCCAGGCAGCCACGCACGATGACCAAGCCAGCTTCGACCAACCCGGGCCGCCTGCAGCGATTCTTCGCCGGCGACGTCTGGTATTCGTTCCGGCGTTCGCCCCTGGCCGTCATTGCGGCGCTGATTGCCTTGATCTGCGTGTTCTGCGCCGTGTTCGCCGGCTTCGTGGCGCCGCACAACCCCTTCGACCTGGCCACGCTGGAGCTGATGGACGCGCGCCTGCCGCCGGCGTGGATGGAGGGCGGCCAGGCCAAGTACCTGTTGGGCACCGACGACCAGGGGCGCGATATCCTCTCGGCCCTGATGTACGGCGCCCGCATTTCCCTCTTCGTCGGCCTGGCCTCGGTGTTGCTGTCCCTGCTGGTTGGCGTTTCGCTCGGCTTGCTGGCGGGTTTTGTGGGTGGCCGGGTCGACGCGCTGATCATGCGTGTCTGCGACGTGATGCTGTCCTTCCCCTCCATCCTGGTCGCCCTCCTGATCAGCGGTGTTGGTCATGCCATGTTCCCCAACTCGCAAGATACGCTGGCATTCGGTGTGCTGACGCTGGCCATCGCGCTGACCGGCTGGGTGCAATACGCCCGCACCGTGCGTGGATCGACGATGGTGGAACGTCACAAGGAATACGTGCAGGCTGCGCGCGTCATCGGTGTGCCCTCGTGGCGCATCATGCGCCGCCATGTGCTGCCCAATGTGATGGGTCCAGTACTGGTGCTGGCCACCATCCAGGTGGCGGCGGCCATCATCACCGAAGCCACCTTGTCCTTCCTCGGCGTGGGCGTGCCACCGACCAGCCCCTCGCTCGGAACGCTGATACGCGTGGGCAACGACTTCATGTACTCGGGTGAGTGGTGGATCATGATCTGGCCGGGCGTGATGCTGGTGCTGATTGCGCTGTCGGTGAACCTGCTGGGCGATTGGCTGCGCGACGCCCTCAACCCGCGTCTGCGCTGAAGGGGCGAGCGAATGACGGCGCCCCTGCTTGAAGTCCAAGGCCTGCGCGTTGAATTCCCGACGCGCCATGGCACGCTGCTGGCCCTGGACAATGTGTCCTTCGATATCGCGCCGGGAGAGGTGCTGGGCGTGGTGGGCGAGTCCGGTGCCGGCAAGTCGGTGACTGGCGCCGCCATCATCGGCCTGCTTGACCCGCCGGGGCGCATTGCCGGCGGCGAGATCCGCCTGGCCGGACGGCGCATCGACAATTTGCCACCCGAGCAAATGCGCCAGGTGCGTGGCCGCGAGGTCGGCGCAATCTTCCAGGACCCGCTCACCTCGCTGAACCCGCTCTACACCGTGGGCCGGCAGTTGATCGAGACCATCGAGGCCCACCTGCCGCTGAGCCGCAGCGAGGCCCGTGAGCGAGCCATAGACCTGCTGCGCCAGACCGGTATTCCGGCGCCCGAAGCTCGCATAGACCAGTACCCGCATCAGTTCTCCGGCGGCATGCGCCAGCGCGTGGTGATCGCGTTGGCCCTGGCTGCCAACCCCAAGCTGATCGTGGCGGACGAGCCGACCACGGCGCTCGATGTCTCCATCCAGGCGCAGATCATTGGCCTCTTGAAAACGCTGTGCAAGGAGCAGGGTGCGGCCGTCATGCTGGTCACCCACGACATGGGTGTGATCGCCGAGACCTGCGACCGCGTGGCCGTGATGTACGCCGGCCGGGTGGCCGAGATCGGCCCGGTGCAGTCAGTGATCCATCAGCCCGCACATCCCTACACAGCCGGCCTGATGGGCGCGATTCCTGCGATGGATGAAGACCGCGAGCGCCTGCTGCAGATCGATGGCGCCATGCCTCGGCTCAATGCGATACCGAGTGGCTGTGCCTTTCATCCGCGCTGCGAGCGCGCGATGCCGCAATGCCACGAGCAGCGGCCCGAATTGATGCTCTCGGGGAACAGCCGGGCGGCTTGCTGGCTGCACGCCGAGGCGGGAGTCCAGCGATGAGCCGGCCGCTGATCGAGGTCACAGACCTGGCCAAGACCTTCGACGTCTCGCCGCCCTGGCTCAACCGCGTGCTGGAACGCAAGCCTCATCTGTACGTCCATGCGGTGGACGGGCTCAGTTTTTCCATCGAGCGAGGGCGCACGCTGGCCCTGGTTGGCGAGTCGGGTTGTGGCAAGAGCACGGTGGCGCGGCTGCTTGTCGGTCTTTACGGCCCCAGCCGGGGGCGGGTGGAGTTCGACGGCCAGGACCTTGGAAAGACCCTGGCCTCCAGCGCTGCAGCGGCCTTGCGGCGGCGCATGCAGATGATCTTCCAGGACCCCTATGCCTCGCTGAATCCGCGCTGGCAGGTGCAGCAGATCGTTGCCGAGCCGCTGCTGGAGCAGGGGGTGATGAAGCGCGGGCCTGCTTTGCAGGACCGGGTGGATGAGTTGCTGCAGACGGTGGGCCTGTCGGCGGCCGACAAGCAGAAGTTCCCGCACCAGTTCTCGGGCGGTCAGCGCCAGCGCATCTCGATTGCACGGGCGCTGGCCACCGAGCCGGAGTTCCTGGTCTGCGATGAACCCACTTCGGCGCTCGATGTGTCGGTGCAGGCCCAGGTGCTCAACATCATGAAAGAGCTGCAGCGCAGCCGGGGCCTGACCTACCTGTTCATCTCGCACAACCTCGCCGTGGTGCGCCATGTGTCTGATCAGGTGGGCGTGATGTACCTGGGGCGCCTGGTGGAGCTGGCTGACAAGGCCGAGCTGTTTGCAAGGCCGCGCCATCCGTACACGCGCATGCTGCTCGACGCGATCCCTGACATCGCGATGAGCGGACGCAGCCGCACGCCGGTGCAGGGCGAGGTGCCCAATCCGCTGAACCCGCCGGGCGGTTGCAGCTTCCATCCGCGCTGCCCGCATGCCAATGTGCGCTGCCAGTTCGAACGGCCGCAGATGCAGGAGCTCAAAGGGGTGCGCGTAGCCTGCCACGCGGTGCAGGAAGGGCGGATCTAGCGCTGCGGCGCCGAGGCAGGTGCTGCCGGCGAGCTCGCGGTCAGCTTGGCCGGCTTGTCGCTCGGCAGGACCAGCGGGCCCTTTTGTCCGCAGCCCGCCAGCGCTAGCAGCAGGGTCAAGCCCGCTGCGTCGGCAGCCCGACCTACACTTCCGGCCATACGCCCCGCCATCTTCAATTGCTTGTTGTTCATCCCCGGAAGTTTATCGGCCATGACCGCCTCCCTTGCCGCCACTCCTCTCAGCGACGCCGACTACCAGGCCAAGACACGCGCCCTGCTGGACCGGGTCGAAGCCACCATCGATGCCTGGCTCGACGAGGACGTGGTCGATATCGACACTCACCGCACCGGCGGCCTGCTGGAACTGAGCCTGCCGGGCGGCAGCAAGATCGTGCTGAACACGCAGCCACCGCTGCAGGAGGTCTGGCTGGCGGCGCGCGGCGGTGGTTTCCATTTCCGCTACGTGGACGGCCGCTGGATCGAGCGCGAGGGCCGCGAGTTCCATGCGCTGCTGTCGGAGCATGTCAGCGCACAGGCCGGGCAGGCCCTGCAGTTTCTCAGCGCTTGAACAGATCGAGGATGCTCTTCTTCTCGGCTTCGGTGGCCGGCTGAGGCACCTTGGCGTCCTCGTTGGACAGCGCCTTCACGCCGGTGTGGCCTGTGAACTCGTCGTAGTACCACTCGCCGTTGATGTTCACCACGCCCTCGGGCGCGACCGGTTCGGACACCGGCGCGTTGCGCAGCGCAAAGCCCATGTACTCGATCCAGACCGGCAGCGAGAGGCCGCCGCCGGTTTCTCGGTCGCCGAGCTTGCGCGGCTGGTCGTAGCCGATCCAGACCACGGCGACCACCTCTTCCTGGTAGCCGGCAAACCAGGCGTCCATCGAGTCGTTGGTCGTGCCGGTCTTGCCGTAGATGTCGGGGCGCTTCAGGGCCGCTTGCGCCTTGGCCGCCGTGCCGCTGCGTGTCACTTCCTGCAGCAGGCTGGTCATCATGAAGGCATTGCGAGCATCGATGACGCGGCGACTCTCGTCAATCACCGGTTCCGGTGCCTCGTAGAGCACTTTGCCCTTGTTGTCGGTCAGCTTGCTGATCAGCTGTGGCGTGACCATGTGGCCGCCGTTGGCGAACACGGCGTAGCCCTGTGTCATCTGCATCGGCGTGACCGAGCCGGCACCCAGGGCCATCGTCAGATAGGCCGGATGCTTGTCGGCCTCGAAACCGAAGCGGGTGATCCATTGCTGTGCGTAACCGACGCCGATGGACTGCAGCACCCGGATCGACACCATGTTCTTGGACTTGGCCAGCGCGCGGCGCAAGGGCAGGGGGCCGTCGAAGGTGCCGTCGTAGTTCTTGGGCTCCCAGGGCTGGCTGCCGGTGGTGGTTGCATCGAAGAACAGCGGCGCGTCATTCACCACGGTGCTGGGCGTGAAGCCCTTTTCCAGCGCGGCCGAGTAGATGAAGGGCTTGAAGCTGGAACCCGGCTGCCGCCAGGCCTGGGTCACGTGGTTGAACTTGTTCTTGTTGAAGTCGAAGCCGCCCACCATGGCGCGCAGCTTGCCGTTGCGCGGGTCCATGGCCACGAAGGCGCCTTCGACCTCGGGCAGTTGGGTGATGGTCCACTCGTCCTTGCCCTTGACCACGGCCTTGATCACGCGGATCACGGCGCCGCGCCGGATGCGTGTCTTGGGGTTGCCCTTCTCGGACAAGCCGGACGTCGCCGGCTTCAGCCCTTCGCTGACGATGGTGACCGTCTCGCCATTGAGCAAGGCTGCCGTGACCTTCTTCGGATCGGCCTCCAGCACGACAGCGGCCTGCAGATCGTCGTTGTCCGGATGGTCAGACAGCGCTTCGGCGATGCGGGCATCCAGCTCCTTCTGCTCTGCCGGCAGGTCCACATAGGCCTCGGGGCCGCGATAGACCTGGCGGCGCTCAAAATCCATGATGCCGCGACGCAGCGCCTTGTAGGCCACGGTCTGCTCGTCGGCGCGCAGGGTCAGGTAGACATTGAGGCCGCGCGAATAGGTTTCGTCGCCGTACTGGCCGTGGATCAGCTGGCGCGCCGCCTCGGCCACGTACTGGGCGTTGGAGGGCGACTCGCTCATCTGCCGGTAGCGCAGCACCTGCGCCTTGGCGGCGGCATGCTGCTCGGCCGTGATGTAACCGTTGTCCAGCATGCGGTCGATGATGTACTGCTGGCGCACCTTCGCGCGGCGCGGGTTGTTGATCGGGTTGTAGGCCGAGGGCGCCTTGGGCAGGCCGGCCAGCATGGCGGCCTCGGCCACCGTCACCTGTTTCAGCGGCTTGCCAAAATAAACCTCGCTGGCCGCCGCAAAGCCATAAGCCCGATGCCCCAGGAAAATCTGGTTCATGTAAATCTCGAGAATCTGCTCCTTGGACAGGGCGCTCTCGATCTTCAGGGCCAACAGTATTTCGTAGACCTTGCGTGTCAGGGTTTTCTCGGTGGAGAGATAAAAATTGCGCGCGACCTGCATGGTGATCGTCGAGGCGCCCTGGCTGCGCGCCTCGCCCACATTGGCCAGGCCGGCACGGATCACGCCCAGGTAGTCCACGCCGCCATGCTGGTAGAAGCGGGCGTCCTCAATGGCCAGCACCGCGTCCTGCATCACCTTGGGAATCTCGCGGATCGGCAGGTAATTGCGGCGCTCCTCGCCAAACTCGGCCAGCAACACGCCCTCGGCCGAAAGTACGCGCAGCGGCAACTTTGGGCGGTAATCGGTCAGGCCCGAAATGTCGGGCAGATTCGGATAGGCCAAAGCCAGCACCATGCCGAGCACCAGCGAGCCCGCCAGAAACGCGGCCACTCCCAGGCCCAGCAGCCACAGGGCGGCACGCACCACCCAAGGCTTGCGGGTGGCGCCATTGGCGCTTGAAGGGTCGCGGGACTTGGCTTCGCTCATGGGGCTCCGATTTGAGTGGCGCGATTATAGGAAGGGCCCCGAACTTCGATCGGCGGTCGTGGAATGCTTCACGGCGAGGCTTGACAAGTCCCATATGACGGTGTTTTTCAGCTGCTTATCGACCGAGCGGACGTGTATGTTTAGCAACGGGGCGTTACTTGCTGTGACCGGATTTCTTTGATGTGTCATAGGCTTTGCTGCTAGCATTCAAGTAACTTATTAATAAGTCCGGCGCACATTTGCGCGTTTGGGGATACGCGTCATGGGAATATTGGATGTACTGCTGGGGCGCAAGCACCCGCCCATGATCGGCCTGGATATCAGTTCGTCCAGTGTCAAGCTGGTGGAACTGAGCCAAAACGCCAGCGGCGAAATGGTGCTGGAGCGTTTTGCATCCGAGCCGTTCGAGAAGGGCTGGATCACTGACGGCCAGATCGAGAAATTCGACGAGGTGGCCGATGCCGTGCGCCGTGTGGTGGCCCGCAGTGGCAGCCGCACCCGCGACGCGGTGCTCGCCATGCCGCAGTCGGCCGTGATCACCAAGAAAATCATGCTGCCCGCCGGTCTGCGCGACGAGGAGATGGAACTCCAGGTCGAGGCCGAGGCCAATCAGTACATCCCTTTCTCGCTGGACGAGGTCAGCCTCGACTTTTGCGTGATCGGCCCAAGCCCGACCTCAGTCGGCGATGTCGAGGTGCTGATCGCAGCTTCCCGCAAGGACCGCGTGCAGGATCGTCAGGGTCTGGCCGAAGCTGCCGGCCTCAAGCCCGTAGTGCTGGACATCGAGTCGCATGCCTCCCGCATGGCCATGGGTCGCCTGATTGCCACGCTGCCCAACGAGGGGCGCGATGCGCTGGTGGCCTTGTTCGAGATCGGTGCCGACACCACCAGCCTCAAGGTGCTGCGCGACGACGAGATGCTCTACGACCGCGACCAGGCCTTCGGCGGTTCGCAACTGACGCAACTGATCTCCCGCCAGTACGGCTTCTCGTTCGAGGAGGCCGAGGCCAAGAAGCTGGCCAATGACTTGCCTGAGGACTACGAGGTTGCGGTGCTCAACCCCTTCGTCGACAGTCTGTCCCAGGAAATCGGCCGGGCCCTGCAGTATTTCTTCACCAGCACGCCGCATCACAAGGTGCACTACGTGATGCTGGCCGGTGGCACAGCCACCGTACCAGGGCTCAAGGAGAGAGTCACCGAACTCACGGGCTTTGCGTGCATGATCGTGAATCCGTTCGAGAACATGGGTCTGGGCTCGGCGGTGCGTGAACCCAAGCTGCGCCGCGAGGCGCCGTCCTACCTGACGGCCTGCGGCCTGGCGATGCGGAGGTTCTACTCGTGATCCTGATCAACCTGCTGCCGTACCGCGAAGAGAAGCGCAAGCGTCGCAAGACGGCCTTCTTTGTCGGCATCGGCACCTCTGCCGTGCTGGGCCTGCTGATCGTGGGGTTTGTTTATTTGCTGCTGCAGCACCTGACCAGCGAGCAGCAGCGCCGCAATGACTACCTGCGCGCCGAGATTGGGCGACTGGACCTGCAGATCAAGGACATTGCCAACCTGAAGTCGGAGATCGAGGCTCTGCAGGCACGCCAGAAGGCTGTGGAAGGCCTGCAGACGGACCGCAACACGCCGGTCTACCTGCTCAACGAACTGGCACGGTTCACGCCCGAGGGCATCTACCTCACCAGCATTCGCCAGTCCGACAAGGTGGTGACCGTCAACGGCATTGCCCAGACGCAGGAGCGCGTGTCCGAGTTCCTGCGCAACGCTGGCGGCGGCTCCCTGTGGCTGGAGAAGGCCGATCTCGTCGAGATCAAGCAGGCGAACCTGACCACGGCTTCGCGTGACCAGCGCCGCTTGTTCGAGTTCTCGATGAAGGTGTCGATCAAGGCGCCGCAAGTCGAGAATGCAGACGGTGCCAAGAAGCCCGCGCCGAAGAAGGTTTGAGCCCATGGCAACAAACAAGTCTCCCAAGCTCAACGTCGATCTGAATGCCTGGTTCGAGGGCGTCGCCGACCAATTCCGTGGGCTCAACCCGAACGAACCGGGCCAATGGCCGGTGCTGCCCAAGCTGGCGACGTTCACCTTCGTGGTCGCCTTGGTCTGCCTTGGCGGTTGGCTGCTTGCGCTGGCCGATGCGCAGACCGCGCTCGACGACGTGCGTGCTGGCGAGCCGAAGCTGCGCGAGCAGTACCAGGCCAAGCTGAAGCAGGCGATCAACCTGCCAGAGCTGCGCAAGCAGAAGAGCCAGGTCGAGGAATACGTGCTGCAACTCGAGAAGCAGTTGCCCAACAAGGCCGAGATGGATGCCCTGCTGTCCGACATCAACCAGGCCGGTCTCGGCCGCGGCCTGCAGTTCGAGCTGTTCCGCCCGGGCCAGGAAGTGATGAAGGACTACTACGCCGAGAAGCCCATCAGCCTGCGCGTCTCGGGTCGCTATCACGACGTCGGTTCGTTCGCTGCCGATGTGGCCAACCTCTCGCGGATCGTGACTCTGCACAACCTGGCCGTGGTGGCGCCAGTCAAGGATCAGAGCGGTACGCTGAGCATGGAGGCTACAGCGCGCACGTATCGCTACCTCGATGCCAATGAGGTGGCTGAGCAGAAGAAGGCCGCAGCCAAGGCGGCCAAGAAATGAGGCCGGCAATGACGATGCAAGCACCTAGATTTGCGGCGCTGCTCGCCCTGGGCCTGGCGCTGGCCGGCTGCTCTGCCGACATGGAAGAGCTGCAGACCTGGATGAACGCCGAGAAGACCAGTGCCCGTGCCAACGTTCCCCCGTTGCTGCCGCCCAAGAAGTTCCTGCCCCAGCCCTACGAGGCCATGGGCGGCGTCGACCCCTTCAGTGCGCAGAAGCTCAGCGTGGCGGTCAAGCAGGAGGCCAGCCAGCCGAATTCGCTGCTGGCAGCCGAGTTGAACCGCCGGCGTGAGCCGCTGGAAGCCTACCCGTTGGACAGCATGAGCATGGTTGGCAGCCTGACGCGCCAGGAGCGCCGCTACGCCTTGGTCAAGGTGGACAACCTGCTGTATCAGGTGAAGACCGGGGACTACCTCGGCCAGAACTTCGGTCTCGTCAAGCAAATCAGCGAGACGGCCATCACGCTGCGGGAACTCGTCCAGGACGCGACCGGCGATCAGGTTGAGCGCATCACGACCCTCCAGCTTCAGGAGAAGGGACGATGAGAAAAATCACTCAGGAGATCTCGAGGATGAATCGTTGGCGCGCATGGGCTCTGGCTCTTTCCACGTGCATGCTGCTGCCGCTTCAGGCTTGGGCGCAGAACAGCATCAAATCGATCAACAGCGCACAGCAAGCCGGTTCGGAGGTTGTGCGCATCGAGTTGGCGCAGCCGCTGACCGAACTGCCGCGCGGCTTCACGGTGCAGACGCCGCCGCGGATCGCCATCGATCTGCCAGGGGTCAGCAATGACCTTGGCCGCTCCATGATCGAGATCAACCAGGGCAATCTGCGATCGATCAACGTGGCCCAGGCCGGAGAGCGAACCCGCCTCGTGCTGAACCTGCGTCAGGCCGCCAGCTACCGTGCGCAATTGCAGGACAGCGCCCTGGTCCTCGTCCTTGAAGGCGCGGCAGGCGCTGCGGTGGCCGCGACCACCAGCGAGCCTGTGCACTTTGCGCAAGCCCTCAACAGCAGCCCGCAGGCGATCAAGGAAGTGGATTTCCGTCGGGGCCAGGATGGCACCGGACGTGTGATCGTCAACCTCCCGAGCAACCAGGTCGGGGTCGACATCCAGCAGCAGGGCCAGTCGCTGGTGGTGGAGTTCTTGCGATCGACTCTGCCTGAAGCCTTGCGTCGCCGCCTGGACGTGACCGATTTCGGCACGCCGGTGCAGGCCATTGCCATCAACCAGATCGGTGATCGCGTGCGCATGGTGGTTGAGCCGCGCGGCTCCTGGGAGCACAGCGCCTATCAGACCGACAACCAGTTCGTGCTGGAGGTGCGGCCTCAGAAGGTTGATCCGAACAAGCTGGTCGCCGGCCCTGGTTTTGCGGGTGACAAGCTGTCGCTGAACTTCCAGAACATCGAAGTCCGGGCCCTGCTGCAGGTCATCGCCGATTTCACCAACTTCAACGTGGTGACCAGCGACACCGTGACCGGCAATGTCACGCTGCGCCTGAAGGACGTGCCCTGGGACCAGGCGCTCGACATCATCATGCAGGCCAAGAACCTGGGCCTGCGCAAGACCGGCAATGTGCTGCTGATCGCGCCCAAAGATGAGCTGGCTGCCAAGGAGAAGATGGAACTGGAAGCCAAGGCCCAGATTGCCAATCTCGAGCCTGTGCGCACCCAGGCCTTCCAGCTGAACTACACCAAGGCCGAGGAAGTCGCCAAGGGGCTGGCCGGTACGGCCACCAGTGCTGGCGGCGGCACCGGTGCCACTTCGACGCGCATCCTCTCGCCACGGGGCAGCGTGATTTCGGAAAGCCGCACCAACCAGCTCTTCGTCAGTGACATCCCTTCCAAGCTGGAAGAGATCCAGGCCATGATCGCCAAGATCGACGTGCCGGTGCGCCAGGTGCTGATCGAGGCCCGCATTGTTGAAGCGGACGACAAGTTCGGTCGCTCCCTCGGCGTCAAGCTGGGCAGCCAGGACCTGCGCGGTGTTCAGGGTGGCATTCCCGGCTACAACGTCGCAGGCAACAACTACCTGACGGTGGGCGGCAATTACAACGCGGTCGGCTCGCAGACCGGCCAAGGCCCGGCACAGAACTACGCCAACAGCCAGTTCGTGAACCTGCCGGCCAACGTCTCCTCGGATGCCTTCGGTGGTGCCAACGCAGTGAACTTTGCCCTGTCGCTGTTCAGCGCTACGGCCAACCGTTTCCTGAATCTGGAACTCTCGGCACTTGAAGCCGACGGCAAGGGCAAGATTGTTTCCAGCCCACGGGTCATCACCGCCGATCAGGTCAAGGCCCTGATCGAGCAAGGTGAGGAGCTGCCCTACCAGGTGGCCACGGCCAGCGGCGCGACGTCCATCTCGTTCAAGAAGGCGGTGCTGAAGCTGGAAGTGACCCCACAGATCACGCCCGAGGGCAATGTGATCATGACCGTTGACGTCAACAAGGACAGCCGCGGCACGCTCACGCCGCAGGGCTATGCAATCAACAACAAGCACGTGCAGACGCAGGTGCTGGTCGAGAACGGCGGTACGGTCGTGATCGGCGGTATCTTCACGCAGGACGAGCGGGTGGACGAGCACAAGGTGCCACTGCTGGGGGATATCCCCTTCCTCGGCAACCTGTTCAAGAACAAGTCGCGTATTTCGAGCAAGACCGAACTGCTGATCTTCCTGACCCCCAAGGTGGTCAGTGAGCGCACCGTTGTCAAGTGATGGCGGAAGACGGCTCAGCCGAGGTCGTGTGGTGTGAATGGATGGATGAGGGAGCCGCTGGCACCTGATGGCTGCCGGCCCAGATGGAGATTGTGGAAATGAAGAAACTTGTTGGCCTTGGACAGCGTGCGCTGCAGTGCCTCGCGGGCTTGGCCCTGAGTGCGACCCTGGTCGCCTGCGGCGGCGGTGGCGGTTCGGCGGGAACGCCGGTGGTGGGCGGTGGCGGCACAACGACGCCTACGACGCCCGCGACAGATGTTGCTACGGTCACGATGAGTCTGTCCTCCACCACGGTGACGGCCGGCGCGCCAGCCACGCTGACGGTCAAGGTCGTCAACAAGGCTGGCACGGCGCTCCCAGGCCTCATTGTCAAGTTCTCAACCGATGGGGGCCTGGGCGCCTTCAGCGCCGCGTCGGCGCTGACGGATGCAAGCGGTGTGGCTTCGACCGTGATGTCTCCCGCCGTGGCAACGTCCACGGGCGCTGATACGGTCAAGGCGACCGTTACCTATCTTGACAAGTCATACAGCGCGTCCACGGGCTTCCAGTTGACGGCCACGAACGTCACGATTGCCTCCTTTACCTCGGACGTGGCCAATCTGTCCGCCTATGGACAAGCCAACCTGACCGTGACCCTGGTGGGCACTTCGGCCACGACGCCTGTGACGCTTGCGATGACGTCGTCATGCACCACCTCGGGCAAGGGGAGCCTGACACCAGCGACGCAGACCACCAGCACCGGTCGCGCGACTTTCACCTTCCGTGACGGGGGCTGCGGCGCAGTCGCTGCCAGCGAGAACCTTCAAGTGTCTGTTACCGGTACCAGCTTGACGCAATCACTTGCGCTGCCGGTCTCTTCTCCGTCTGCGGCCAGTATCGGGTTCGTGTCAGCCGCACCAACGAGCATCTACCTGCGTGGATCCGGTCTGGTTGAAAGTTCCAACGTGACCTTCCAGGTCAAGGACGGAAACAACAATGGCCTTCCCGGCAAGACTGTGGTGCTGGAGCCCAGCGTCTTGGTCGGCGATTTGCGGCTCGACGATCAGACAGGTGCCGTGACAAAGATTACGGACAGCAATGGCAACGTGATCGTGCGCATCAATTCGGGCACGGTACCCACGCCCGTTCGAATCAAGGCGACTTTGCAGGGGAGCAACATCTCGACGGTCTCCAGCGCGTTGGCGATTGCCGTCGGCCTGCCTTCGCAGCTGAACTTCTCCATGGCGCCTGCCACGTTGAATATCGAAGGCTACTCAATCCAAGCGACGCCCAACACATTCACGGTCATCGCGGCAGACCGCCTGGGTAACCCGGTGCCCGACGGCACGGCGGTGAACTTCGTTGCAGAAGGCGGCCAGATTCAAGCCATCAAGATGACTGCGCTGAATAACAGCGGCATCGCAACCACGACGGCCAACTTTGTCTCGGCGTCGCCGGTGCCGGTGGATGGCCGCGTCACCGTGGTGGCTTACGCGCTGGGCGAGAAGTCATTCCTGGACGTCAACGGCAACAACGTCTACGACGCGGGCGAGGACTTCCAGGACTTGGGCGATATCTTCCTCGACCGCAAGTACGACAACTTCTACCAGGCCAGCGAAGACCAGTTTGTTTCTCTGGCCACCGGTGACAGCAAGTCCTGCCTGCCGGCGGCGTCCAGCTTGCTGGCAACGGACGTCACCGTGCCCGTGCGTCCCAATACCTGCAGTCAGCAGTGGGGGCGTGCCTACGTCAGGCGGGCATCGCAGATCATCTTCTCGACATCGGATGCGCGACCCCTGTGGGGCGAGGCTTGGCATCCGAATGCTGTGGGTGTCGGCGGCTCCTGCGCGGCCTCCGCGACCTTGACGACGCATTACGTCAGCGACGTCAAGCAAGACAAGGTCTACAAGGTCGTGTCGGGTACGCAGCTCTATGCAATGGGTGGCAGCAGCAGCATCTCCATCACCCTCGCTGACGCCAATGGCGTTGCGTTCAACCCGATGGCCGCTGGCACGGTGGCGAGCTTTGTGGCCACGGATGGCCTGTCGACGACCTTGTTGGGCGGTTCGCCTGTCCCCAGTACGGCTTATCCGACCGCGCTGAATTTCAGCTACAAGTTCGATGAGAAGACGGACGAGGGCACCGTCACGATCAATCTGAAGTCCCCCAGTGGGCTGACGACGTCCGTGCCGGTCAAGATCTCGACTCGTGCGATCGGGCAGGCCGTGAAGGACGCAATCAAGGTGGCGTGGGACGCAGATACCAATGTTCCGAAGAAGGTGACTGCGGATCCGGACAAACCAGCGACTTGGTCACTGGACCAACAATATCGCTACAGCTTGGCTGCGTGCACCCCCTGAAAATCGCCCTCGTCGGCATGCCCGGCGGTGGCAAGTCCACGGTCGGGAGACAACTGGCACGTCAGCTTGACGTGCCTTTTGTCGATTCGGACACAGAGATCGAGAAGCGCATCGGCTGCGCCATCAAGAGCTTCTTTGCCCGTGAGGGCGAAGAAGTTTTTCGCTTGATCGAGAGCGAAGTGATTGCCGAGCTGCTCGCTGCTGATACCGACATGGTGCTGGCCACCGGTGGTGGTGCCGTGCTGCGCGAGGAGAACCGCGACTGCCTGCATGAGCGCGCAACCGTGCTCTACCTGCGCTCGACGCCGGAAGAGCTGTTCCGCCGCCTGCGCCACGACACCCAGCGGCCGCTGCTGCAGGTCAAGGACCCGATGGCAAAACTGCGCGAGCTCTTTGCCGTGCGAGACCCGCTTTACCGCCGCACCGCCCACTTCGTGCTCGAAACCGGCCGCCCCTCGGTGCAGGGCCTCGTGAATATGGTGCTGATGCAATTGGAGCTGGCCGGCCTGGTCAGTCCGATGCGGGTGAAGGCTTCGGTGGGCGCAGAGCCTCACTGAGTGTTTGACGACGATTCGCTGCATCCTGGCGGCGAGTTCGAGCAGAAGCGGCCCGTACACTTGCGGGCATGAGTGCTTCGCAGTTGCCCGTCATCACCGTTCCCATCGCGCTGGATGAGCGCAGCTACGACATCCTGATCGCCCCCGGCTTGCTTGACGCAGGCAGCAGCTGGCAAGGCCTGCCCAAGGCCACATCCGCATTGATCGTCAGCAACGAGACCGTTGCGCCGCTGTATCTGGAGCGGGTGAGGGCGCAACTCAGCAAACATTACGCCCGCATCGAAACGGTCGTGCTGCCCGATGGCGAGCAGCACAAGGACTGGACTTCGCTGAATGCGATCATCGACAAGCTCCTGTCCACGGCCAGCGACCGCAAGACGGTGCTGGTGGCCCTGGGTGGCGGTGTGATCGGCGACATGACCGGCTTTGCCGCGGCCATCTATATGCGCGGCGTGCCTTTCGTGCAGGTGCCCACCACGCTGCTCTCGCAGGTCGATTCTTCCGTAGGCGGCAAGACCGCGATCAACCATCCGCTGGGCAAGAACATGGTGGGCGCGTTCTACCAGCCGCAGCGCGTGATCGCTGACCTGGACACGCTGGACACGCTGCCACCGCGCGAGCTGTCGGCGGGCCTCGCCGAAGTGATCAAGTACGGCCCCATCGCCGATGGCGCCTTCCTCGACTGGATCGAAGCCCATCTCGATGCCTTGCTGGCCCGAGACAAATCGGCCCTGGCCTTTGCCGTGCAGCGCAGCTGCGAGATCAAGGCCTGGGTCGTGGGCCAGGACGAGCGCGAGAGTGGCATCCGCGCCATCCTCAATTTCGGCCACACTTTCGGCCACGCTATTGAAACCGGCATGGGCTATGGCGAATGGCTGCATGGCGAGGCCGTCGGTTGCGGCATGGTGATGGCTGCCGAGCTGTCGGTGCGGTTGGGCTTGATGCCCGCCGCGTTTGCGACGCGCATGCGCCGCTTGATCGAGCGAGCTGGCCTGCCGGTCGTCGGCCCCAAGCTTGGCACCAAACGCTATCTGGAGCTGATGCGGGTCGACAAGAAGGCCGAAGGCGGTGAAATCCGCTTCGTGCTGATCGAGGCCATGGGCCGGGCCGGCATGCACAACGCGCCCGATGCGCTGGTGGCCGAGGTACTCGACCACTGCACCACTGCCTAACGGGACCGAAGAACAACACGATGCGCGCCGCCTACGCTTGCCACCCCAACCAGAGCAAAGGCCGCCGCTTCCCTGAGCCGGCCGCACCGACGCGCAGCGAGTTTCAGCGCGACCGCGACCGCATCGTGCACAGCACGGCGTTTCGTCGCCTGGTCTACAAGACGCAAGTCTTTCTGAACCATGAAGGCGATCTGTTCCGCACGCGGCTAACGCATTCGCTGGAGGTGGCGCAGCTGGGCCGCTCCATCGCCCGCAGCCTCGCGCTGGATGAAGACTTGGTCGAGACCGTGGCCCTGGCGCACGACCTCGGCCACACGCCTTTCGGCCATGCGGGCCAGGACGTGCTGGACGATTGCATGAAGGACCATGGCGGCTTCGAGCACAACCTGCAGAGCCTGCGCGTTGTGGATCAACTGGAGCAGCGTTACCCAGCCTTCGACGGGCTCAACCTCACCTTTGAATCGCGCGAGGGCATCCTGAAGCATTGCTCGCGGCGCAATGCGCAGGCGCTTGAAGCTGCCGAGCCGGGTGGCGTGGCCGCGCGCTTCCTGAATGGCACGCAACCCAGTCTCGAAGCCCAGCTCTGCAATCTGGCCGACGAGGTGGCCTACAACGCCCATGACGTGGACGACGGTGTGCGTTCGGGCCTGATCACGCTGGAGCAGCTCGAAGCGGTGCCGCTTGTGCGGCGCTACCTGCGCGAGGCCCTGGCCGAGTATCCACAGCTGAACGCCAAGCGTCTGCTGGCCGAAACCATCCGCCGCATGCTCTCGGCACAGGTCTACGACATCATCGATGCCAGCCGAGCCCTCCTGCTCGAAGCCGCGCCGCCTGACGCCGACGCCGCTCGCGCCGGCCCGCCGCTGCTGCGCTTCAGCGCCGACATGCGCGCGGCCAGCACCGAGCTGAAGCGCTTCCTCTTCGCTAATCTCTACCGCCACCGCCAGGTGGCCGAGACGCGCATGAAGGCCGAGGCCGTGCTGCGCGACCTGTTTCGCGTCTACTTTGAAGATCCGACCCAATTGCCCGAGGAGTTCGCCAGCGCCGACGACATTCCGCGCGCCGTGGCCGACTACATCGCCGGCATGACCGACCGCTATGCCCTGCGCGAACACCAGCGCCTGACCGGCCAGCAATTGTTCCCGGCTTAAGTCAGCTCCCGCGCGTAATAATGGGGACAGACTCAACTGTCTGAATCCCCACATGGCCCGATTGCCCCGGCTCGCCGTTCCCGGCCAGCCCCATCACCTGATCCAGCGCGGCCTGAACCGCCAAGCCATCGTCGCGGACGACGTGGACCGACAGCGCCTGCTGGACGAGTTGCGTGAATGCGCGGCCACGCACAAGGTCGCCATCCACGCCTACGTGCTGATGGACAACCACCTGCACCTGCTCGCCACGCCCGAGAGCGCCGAGGGCCTGAGCCGGATGATGCAGTCGCTCGGCCGGCGCTATGTCGCCGCCTTCAACAAGCGACATTCTCGCAGTGGCACGCTCTGGGACGGCCGCTTCCGTGCCGCGCCCATCGAAGCAGGCGCCTACCTGCTGGCGTGCATGCGCTACATCGAACTGAACCCCTTGCGCAGCCAGTCGGCAGGGCAGGCCGGTGACTACCGCTGGTCCAGCGCCGCCCATCACCTGGGCCAGCGGCGCGATCCCCTGGTCTTCGACCACGCCTTGTTCTGGGCCACCGGCAATACGCCGTTTGAACGGGAACTGGGCTGGAAGTCCTGGCTGGAGCAGGGCTGCAGCACTGGCGAGTGGCGCGTGCTGACCGAGGCCGCCCAGAAAGGCTGGCCGCTCGGCTCGGCCGGCTTTCTGCACGGCCTGGCGCAGGACACCGAGCGCCCATTGCAGCCGCGCAAACGAGGGCGCCCGGCCGGCCGCAAGGCAGTTCCCAGCGGCCTTCTCTGACTATGTCCCCATTTAATTGAATCAAGCAGACGACGAATCCATCAAAAGGAGTCTGACCCCATTTGTTCGTTCTTGAATGTAATGCTGCAGCGCAGTAATCTCGCGGCTCACTTTTGCCCATGTTGGAGAGCGCCGTGAGCACGATCACCCAGGCCGCACAGATTCAAGCCGAAATTGCCGAGTTGACCGCCAACGGGCTCTACCGCCCGAGCAATGAAAGGGACGCTTGCGGCCTTGGCTTCGTGGCCCACATCAAGGGCCAGAAGGCGCATGCCATCGTCCAGCAGGGCCTGAAGATCCTCGAGAACCTGGACCACCGCGGTGCGGTCGGTGCCGACAAGCTGATGGGCGACGGCGCCGGCATCCTGATCCAGATCCCGGACGAGTACTACCGCGAGGAGATGGCCAAGCAAGGCATCGAGCTGCCGCCCCCGGGTGAATACGGCGTCGGCATGATCTTCCTGCCCAAGGAACATGCCTCCCGCCTGGCCTGCGAACAGGAACTGGCCCGCGCCATCAAGGCTGAGGGTCAGGTCTTGATCGGCTGGCGCGATGTGCCGGTGGACGCCGAGCTGCCGATGTCGCCCACGGTGCGCGAGAAGGAGCCGATCATCCGGCAGATCTTCATCGGCCGCGGCCCAGACATCATCGTGCCCGACGCGCTGGAGCGAAAGCTCTACGTCATCCGCAAGACCGCCTCTAGCGCGATCCAGGCGCTCAAGCTGACCCACAGCCGCGAGTACTACGTGCCCAGCATGAGCTGCCGCACGGTGATCTACAAGGGCTTGCTGCTGGCCGACCAGGTCGGTGCCTATTACAAGGACCTGAGCGATGAGCGTGTCACCTCGGCCATCGCCCTGGTGCACCAGCGCTTCTCGACCAATACCTTCCCCGAGTGGCCGCTGGCCCACCCTTACCGCATGGTCGCCCACAACGGCGAGATCAACACAGTCAAGGGCAACTTCAACTGGATGCGCGCCCGCGAAGGCGTGATGAAGTCGCCGGTGCTGGGTGACGACTTGAAGAAGCTGTACCCGATCAGCTTCGAGCACCAGTCCGATACGGCCACCTTCGACAACGCCATCGAGCTGCTCACCATGAGCGGCTACCCGCTGGCCCATGCCGCGATGATGATGATCCCGGAAGCCTGGGAGCAGCATGAGCTGATGGACGAGCGCCGCCGGGCGTTCTATGAGTACCACGCCGCCATGATGGAGCCGTGGGACGGCCCGGCCGCCATGGTCTTCACCGACGGCCGCCAGGTCTGCGCCGCACTCGACCGCAATGGCCTGCGCCCGGCCCGCTATGTGGTGACGGACGACGACCTGGTCGTGCTGGCCTCCGAATCCGGCGTGCTGCCGATTCCGGAGAGCAAGATTGTCAAGAAGTGGCGCCTGCAGCCGGGCAAGATGTTCCTGATCGACCTGGAGCAGGGCCGCATCGTTGACGACGAAGAGCTGAAGACGCAGTTCGCCAACGCCCGCCCTTACCGCCAGTGGATCGAGAACGTCCGCGTAAAGCTGGACGACATCGAAGTCGGCGCCGTGCAGCCTGCCGAGTTCGCCACCTCGCTGCTGGACCGCCAGCAGGCTTTCGGCTTCACGCAGGAAGACATCAAGTTCCTGCTCGCGCCGATGGCCGCCAACGGCGAAGAAGGCATCGGCTCGATGGGCAACGATTCGCCGCTGGCCGTGCTCTCGAGCAAGGACAAGCCGCTCTACAACTACTTCAAGCAGCTGTTCGCCCAGGTCACGAACCCGCCGATCGATCCGATCCGCGAAGCCATCGTGATGTCGCTGAACAGCTTCGTGGGCCCCAAGCCCAATCTGCTGGACATCAACGCGATCAACCCGCCAATGCGGCTGGAGGTGTCGCAGCCGGTGCTGGACTTCGAGGACATGGCGCGCCTGCGCGGCATCGAGGCCCACACGCATGGCAAGTTCAAGCCCTTCGAGCTGGACATCAGCTACCCGCGCGAGTGGGGCCGTGAAGGCGTCGAAGCCCAATTGGCTTCGCTGTGCGCCTCGGCAGTGGACGCGATCAAGACCGGCCACAACATCCTGATCATCACCGACCGCCATCTGAGCGCCGAGCGCATCGCGATTCCCGCGCTGCTGGCCCTGTCTGCTATCCACCACCACCTGGTGCGTGAGGGCCTTCGCACCACGGCCGGCCTGGTGGTTGAAACCGGCACGGCCCGCGAAGTGCACCACTTCGCTGTGCTGGCCGGCTATGGCGCAGAAGCGATCCACCCCTACCTCGCGCTGGAGACGCTGACGGCGATGTCGGCAGAGCTGCCGGGCAACCTCTCGGCCGAGAAGGCGATCTACAACTACATCAAGGCCGTGGGCAAGGGCCTGTCGAAGATCATGTCCAAGATGGGCATCTCGACCTATATGTCCTACTGCGGCGCGCAGATCTTCGAGGCCATCGGCCTGAAGTCCGATTTCGTCGAAAAGTACTTCCGCGGCACGCCCACGCAGGTCGGTGGCATCGGCGTGTTCGAGGTGGCGGAAGAAGCCATCCGCCTGCACACGGCTGCCTTTGGCGACGACCCGGTGCTCGAGAACATGCTGGAAGCCGGTGGCGAATACGCCTGGCGCAGCCGTGGCGAAGAACATATGTGGACGCCGGACGCGATTGCCAAGCTGCAGCACAGCGCGCGCTCGGGCAAGTTCGATACCTACAAGGAATACGCCCAGATCATCAACGACCAGAGCAAGCGCCACATGACGCTGCGCGGCCTGTTCGAGTTCAAGTTCGACCCGACCAAGGTCGTGCCCATCGAGGAGGTCGAATCGGCCGCCGAGATCGTCAAGCGCTTCGCCACGGGCGCCATGTCGCTGGGTTCAATCTCCACCGAGGCGCACGCCACGCTGGCTGTGGCGATGAACCGCATCGGCGGCAAGAGCAACACGGGCGAGGGCGGTGAAGACCCGGCGCGCTATCGCAACGAACTGAAGGGCATCAAGATCACGGCCGGCACCAAGGTGTCCGACGTGATTGGCGGCAAGGTCATCGCGGTCGACTACGAGCTGAAGGAAGGCGACTCGCTGCGTTCCAAGATCAAGCAGGTGGCCTCGGGCCGCTTCGGTGTGACCACCGAATACCTGGTCAGCGCCGACCAGATCCAGATCAAGATGGCCCAAGGCGCCAAGCCGGGCGAGGGCGGTCAGCTGCCGGGCGGCAAGGTAAGCGAGTACATCGGCATGCTGCGCCACTCGGTGCCGGGCGTGGGCCTGATCAGCCCGCCGCCGCACCACGACATCTATTCGATCGAAGACCTGGCCCAGCTGATCCACGACCTGAAGAACGTGAACCCGCGCGCCGACGTGTCGGTCAAGCTGGTGTCGGAAGTGGGCGTGGGCACCATCGCTGCCGGCGTGACCAAGGCCAAGGCCGACCACCTCGTGATCGCCGGCCATGACGGCGGCACCGGTGCTTCTCCCTGGTCGTCCATCAAGCATGCCGGCACGCCGTGGGAACTGGGCCTCGCCGAGGCGCAGCAGACGCTGGTGCTGAACCGCCTGCGCGGCCGCGTGCGTGTGCAGGCCGACGGCCAGATGAAGACCGGCCGCGACGTCGTGATCGGTGCGCTGCTGGGCGCTGATGAATTCGGCTTCGCCACTGCACCGCTGGTGGCCGAGGGCTGCATCATGATGCGCAAGTGCCACCTGAACACCTGCCCGGTGGGCGTGGCCACGCAAGACCCGGTGCTGCGCGCCAAGTTCTCGGGCAAGCCCGAGCATGTCGTCAACTACTTCTTCTTCGTGGCCGAAGAGGCGCGCCAGATTATGGCGCAACTGGGCATCCGCAAGTTCGACGAACTGATCGGCCGCTCCGACCTGCTCGACACCCGCAAGGGCATCAGCCACTGGAAGGCCAAGGGCCTGGACTTCAGCCGCGTCTTCCACCGGCCGAATGTGCCGGCCGACGTGGCCCGCATCCATGTCGACAAACAGGACCATGGCCTGGAGCGCGCGCTGGACGTCAAGCTGATCGAGAAGTGCCTGCCCGCCTTCGAGAAGGGCGAGAAGGTGCAGTTCATGCAGCAGGTGACGAATGTGCGTCGCACGGTCGGCGCCATGCTGTCCGGCGAGCTGATCCGCCGCCGGCCCGAGGGCCTGCCGGACCAGACCGTCTTTATCCAGATGGAAGGCACGGGTGGCCAGAGCTTCGGCGCCTTCCTGGCGCAGGGCATCACCTTCTACCTGATCGGTGACGCGAACGACTACACGGGCAAGGGCCTGTCAGGCGGCCGCGTGGTGGTGCGCCCGAGCATCGATTTCCGTGGCGATGCGACGAAGAACATCATCGTCGGCAACACCGTGCTCTACGGTGCAACGCGTGGCGAGGCCTTCTTCCGTGGCGTGGCGGGCGAGCGTTTCGCCGTGCGTTTGTCCGGCGCTTCGGCGGTGGTCGAAGGCACGGGCGACCATGGTTGCGAGTACATGACCGGCGGCACCGTCGTGGTGCTCGGCAAGACCGGCCGCAACTTCGCTGCCGGCATGAGCGGTGGCATTGCCTATGTGTACGACGAGGACGGCCACTTCGCCCGCCGCTGCAACACCGCCCAGGTCGCACTGGAGAAAGTGCTGCCGAGCCACGAGCAGGAAGCCGGCGTCGACAAGGCCATCTGGCATCACCTGCATGGCGCGGAGCAGCAGACCGACGAGGCGATCCTGAAGAAGCAGATCGAGGACCACCACCGCTGGACCGGCAGCCAGCGCGCCCGCGACATCCTCGACCACTGGGCCGAGTCGCGCGCCAAGTTCGTCAAGGTGTTCCCGCATGAATACCGCCGCGCGCTCGGCGAGATCCACGCGGCCAAGCAGGCAGCGGCAACCATCGAAGTCGCCAAGTCGCCCGCCGCCCAGCCCGCCGTCAAGGCCTGAAGCCGCAACCGCCAGAGGAAGGAAGAATCATGGGAAAAGTCACCGGCTTCATGGAATACGAACGCCTGGACGAGGGCTATGAGCCCGTAGAGGCCCGGGTCAAGAATTACAAGGAATTCGTCATCGGCCTGAACACCGAGCAGGCGAAGGTGCAGGGCGCCCGTTGCATGGACTGCGGCACGCCGTTCTGCAACAACGGTTGCCCGGTCAACAACATCATTCCGGACTTCAACGACCTGGTCTACAAGGGCCGTCCGGAAGACTGGAAGAGCGCCATCGCCGTCCTGCACTCGACCAACAACTTCCCCGAGTTCACCGGCCGCATCTGCCCCGCACCGTGCGAGGCGGCCTGCACGCTGAACGTGAATGACGACGCGGTGGGCATCAAGTCCATCGAGCACGCCATCATCGACCGAGCCTGGGCCGAGGGCTGGGTCAAGCCGCAACTGCCCAAGCTGAAGACGGGCAAGACCGTGGCCGTGGTCGGCTCCGGCCCGGCGGGCATGGCCGCCGCCCAGCAGCTGGCACGCGCCGGCCACAGCGTCACGCTGTTCGAGAAGAATGATCGCGTGGGTGGCCTGCTGCGCTACGGCATCCCCGACTTCAAGATGGAGAAGAACCATATCGACCGTCGCGTCGAGCAGATGCAGGCCGAGGGCGTGACCATCCGCACCGGCGTGCTGGTCGGCTCGATGCCGGAAGGCTCCAAGGTCACCAACTGGGCCAAGGAAACCATCACCGCCGAGGAGCTGCAGGCCCAGTTCGACGCGGTGCTGCTGACCGGCGGCGCCGAAGCGTCGCGCGACCTGCCAGTGCCGGGCCGCGACCTGGCCGGCATCCATTTCGCGATGGAATTCCTGCCCCAGCAGAACAAGGTCAATGCGGGCGACAAGCTCAAGGGCCAGATCCGCGCCGACGGCAAGCACGTGATCGTGATCGGCGGTGGCGACACCGGCAGCGACTGCGTGGGCACCAGCAACCGCCATGGCGCCAAGAGCGTCACCCAGTTCGAGCTGATGCCCCAGCCTCCCGAAGAGGAAGACCGCCCGCTGACCTGGCCCTACTGGCCGATCAAGCTGCGCACCTCCAGCAGCCACGAAGAAGGCTGCGAGCGCGAGTTCGCCATCGCCACCAAGGAATTCCTCGGTGAGAAGGGCAAGCTGACGGGCGTCAAGACGGTGCGCCTCGAGTGGCAGGGCGGCAAGATGACCGAGGTGGCCGGTTCCGAGCAGGTGCTCAAGGCCGACCTGGTGTTCCTGGCCATGGGCTTTGTGTCTCCGGTGGCGACAGTGCTGGAGGCTTTCGGCGTCAGCAAGGATGCTCGTGGCAACGCCAAGGCCACGACCGACTTCACGGGCGGCTACGCCACCAATGTGGCCAAGGTGTTTGCCGCCGGCGACATGCGCCGCGGCCAGTCGCTGGTGGTCTGGGCGATCCGCGAAGGCCGCCAGGCGGCCCGCGCGGTGGACGAGTTCCTGATGGGCGAGAGCGCCTTGCCGCGCTGAAACCGACCCCGCCCAGCGCAGAGCCACCTTCGGGTGGCTCTTTTCATTCCAGGCTGTTGCGACTGCTTACCTGGGGGAACCACTTGTCGGCCAGGTCCTTGCGCTCGTCGGCGGACCTCATTAATTTGCCAACTTTTGCAGGACATTGGGGCCGGCGGTGACCACAATGGCCCCAAAGGTCATGCCAGAGGGAACACTACGGCCCCACACCGTCGACCCAACGCATAGAAAGCACAGCCCCGACCATGAGCAAGCAAGCAGCATCCTTCAAGCCCGGCAAGAACGCGCGTCAGCAAGGCTTCACGCTGGTGGAGCTGATGATCGTCGTTGCCATCATCGGCATCCTCGCCGCCGTGGCCGTGCCTTCCTACAAGGACTATGTGCGTCGGAGCCAACTGCCCGAGGCCACTTCGGCCATGGCCACGCTGCGCATCAAGTTCGAGCAGTACTACCAGGACAACCGCAACTTCGGCACGGCAAGCTGCACGAACGGCGCGGTGGCCTTGGGTGGCGCTTCCAGGTTTACCATCACTTGCGAGCTCACCAACACGGGGCAAGGCTACGTGTTGACGGCCACCGGAGCGAGTGGACAGGCCGTCGGCCACGTCTACACGGTGAACCAGAGCAACGTCCAGGGCACCACGAAGTTCAAGGGCGAGACGGTTTCAGACAAGGCCTGCTGGCTGCTGAAGGGTGACGAATGCTGAGGCCGGCAGCGCAGCGCGGTTTCACGCTGATCGAGGTCATCGTGGTGATGGTGATCTTTGGCGTGCTGCTGGCTGTTGCCATGCCTCAGGCCAGCGAATGGATGCGCAACCTCAGGCTGCGCAACGCCGCCGAATCGATCAAGAACGGCCTGGACCTGGCCCGCATGGAAGCGCTCAAGCGCAATTCCAACGTGGGTTTCTGGATGGTCGAGGACAGCACGTCCAAGGTGCCGACCAATGCCTGTGATGTTTCCTCCAGTTCCGCGGCCTGGGTTGTCAGCGTTTCCAATCCCGGCGGCGAGTGCGGCGCCGATCCTTCGCTGACCACTGCGCCGCAGCTGGTGCAGCGGTCCACGGCTTCCGAGAATGCGGCAAACCTGTCGGTGAGTGCACTGTCGGCCACCGGTGCGGCTGCCAACCGGGTGATCTTCAATGGCCTGGGGCAGGTTCAGACCGTGGCCGGCTCCAGCAATATCCAGACGATAGATGTGCAGGCCAGCAGCGGCACGGCTCGACGCCTGCGCATCGTGATCGAAAGCGGTGGCGCGATCCGTACCTGCGATCGCGATGTCGCCGCCGAAGACGCGCGGGCCTGCCCCGCTTTGTGAGGTTCATATGCGAGCCCCCCTTCTCATCCCACGGCGCCCCCGCCCCCAGCACGGCGTGGCCCTGATCGAGGCGATGATCGCCATCCTGATCTTCGCGTTTGGCATTCTGGGCCTGGTGGGCCTGCAGGCCGCCATGACCCAGGCCCAGACGACGGGCAAGATCAGAGCCGACGCCGCCAACCTGACGGCCGATCTGTTTGCCTTGGTGCAGACCGACCACGCCACCATGCTGAGCCAGTACAGCACGGCCAACTGCGCCGGCTACTCGCGCTGCAATGACTGGAAGCACAAGGTCGAGTCGGTCTTGCCGGGCGCCAACATCACAATGACTGCCACCGATGCGACGCGCACGGTGCAGGTGACGCTGTCCTGGCAGCAGGGGCAGGAACCGCGCAATCAATACACCTCAACCATGGTGTGGCAGCAATGAAGCAGCTTCTTGCAATCCGGTCCTACCGCCGCCAGGCGGGCTTCACCTTGGTGGAGCTGATGGTGGGCGTCGTGGTGGGCCTGCTGGCCACGCTGATGATCGCGAAGGTGCTGGGCCTGGCCGAAGGCCAGCGGCGCAGCGCCACCTCCGGCTCGGATGCCCAGGTCAGCGGAGGCCTCGCCATCTACACACTGGACCGCCAGCTCAAGATGGCGGGCTATGGCCTGACGGTGGAGGGCGCAGCCCTGGGGTGTAGCCTGTCTGGCACCTACGCCGGCGCAGTGCCTGCCGGCATGCCGGCCGTCTTGGCGCCGGTCCTGATCACGGCCGGTGCCGATGGTGCACCGGACACGATACGCCTGCTCTCCAGTTCCAAGGCGAGCTTCTCCCTGCCAGCCAAGCTGACGGCACCTTTCTATGACCCCAACGACGTGATCGGCGACAAGGCCCGCCGCATCGCCCTGACCTCTTCGCTGGGCATGAGCCAGAACGACCTGCTGGCCCTGGTCTATCAGGACAGCGTGCCGCCCGCTGCCAGGCGGGACTGCCAGTTGTTCCAGATCACGGCGACCCCGGGTCTGAAGGAAATCGCACGTCAGACTACGGGCTCGTGGAACTCCGCCGGCTTTCCCAGTGCCGTGGCGGGCGAGGGGGCTTTTGTGATCAATCTGGGCGTGTTGAACGACGTGACGTTCAGCGTCACTGCGGACTACCGGCTGCGACAGACGACGCGTGCATTGCGCGATCAGACTAGCGCCGACCAGGATCTGCAGTCCAACATCGTGGGTCTGACGGCCTTCTATGGCAAGGACACCAATGGCGACGACGTGGTCGACACCTTCAACAAGGACACGCCGACCAACAATGCTGAATGGATGCAGGTGCGGGCCGTGCGCCTGGCGCTGCTGGCTCGCAGCACGCAGTTCGAAAGTGAAGAAGTCACCAAGGTGGCGCCGAGCTGGGACGTGGGCACGTTTGCCACCGTGAGCGGCGCCGCGACCTGCGGAAGCAGCAAGTGCGTCGCGCTGAAGGCCGATGTGACCACCGACTGGAAGCACTATCGCTACAAGGTGTTCGAGCTGCTGGTTCCGCTGCGCAATCAACTCTGGCGTGCCGACTTCACCCAGTCGGCATCAGCCCCGCCCCTGCCGACTCCATGAGGCCCGACATGGCTCGTAGAACTCTCAGACATTCGATGAAGGCCGGTGTGCACCGCGTGCAGCGCGGCATCTCGCTGGTGTTTGCGCTGATGGGCCTGGTGGTCCTGACACTGGGCGCGGTTGCACTGCTTCGGTCGGTCGACACGGGCCTGATGGTGCTGGGCAATCTTGGCTTCAAGCAGGACTCGCTGGCCGCGGCCTCCATAGGCACCGAGAGCGCCATCAACTGGATTCAAGGTTCGACCATCGACACCTTGCAGAAGTCGCAGGCCGCACTCGGCTATTCGGCGGTGGCCATGCCCACGCTGGAAACCACAGGCCCGCGGGCCGACGCCGACCCGACCAGCAAGGCGGTGTTGGTCGACTGGCTGGGCAACAGTTGCGATGTGCCGGGCTTGAACGGCCGGACGGTGGATGTCTGCAACCTGCCAGGCTTCCTGCCGGATGTGGGCAACAACAAGATCCGCTACTACATCACCCGGCTGTGTGCCAACGAAGGCCTGCCCGACTCGTCGAACGATTGCGTCAAGCCCATCGTGCTGTCGGCAACGGGTTCGACGAGCCAGCGCGGCTCGCTGGGCTACGGTTCCAGCACCCGTTTTACCGACATCAGCCCGGGTACCTATTTCCGCATCATCACGCGGGTCGAAGGCGTCCGGGGTACGGTCAGCTTTACAGAGACCCTGGTCCATTTCTGAAACTGGCACACGAATCCAGATTCGAGAGGCAGTCATGAACGCAAGCAAACATCCCAACCCGCCGCGCCGCTTTCTGGCCCTGGCCCTTGGTCTGCTGACCACGGCCCTGCTGCCCGCGCAGGCTGGCACGACCGATATTGCCTCGGCGCCGCTTTTCACCACGAGCACCACCAAGGTCAAGCCCAACGTGATGTTCGTGCTGGACGATTCCGGCTCCATGGCCTGGGACTACATGCCGGACGACGCCAGGTTCGGCAGTTCCAACTACAACAGGGTCTACGGTCGCCGTGCCGCGCAGTGCAATGGCCTTGCCTTTGACTCGACCAAGGACTACGTCGTGCCGGTCAACGCTGCCGGCGCCGACCTGGGCAATGCCAGCCAGGACTTTCTCAGCGGCACCTATGTCGACACCGCGAGCTACCTGTCCAGCGGTGACGTCAACAACACCTCGAACAAGAACAAGCTGACGGGTACTACCAGCCTGAGCGTGGCCAGCAGCGGTTCGATCACGGTGACCGTGACCAGCGGTACCGTGCCGTACTACAGCACCAATGGCGGCATGATCGTCAGCCTGTTCGGCAGCACGGTGCCCGATTGGCGTGGGCGCTTCTCCTATCTCAGCAGCGCCTACATGATTGGCAAGGTCACGGGCTGGGACCCCAGTACCAAGCAATTGACGGTGGAACGTCTTCAATCCGTGGGTTCGGGCACGATAGACAACGTCTATGTCGGCGTCGGTTCCCCCATCGACAACGTCTACTACACCTACAGCGGCAGCAAGACCAAGCTCGACTACGTCTACACCGCTGCCGGTATCGATGTCGAAAAGGGCATCTACCCTGAATGCAGCGCGCCCATCGGCGACGCCGCTGGCAAGGGTGTGTTCACGGCCAACCTGGTGCTGCCCGGTTCAACCCATGCGAAGAACTACGCCAACTGGTACTACTACTACAGCACCCGCATCCGGATGATGAAGACCAGCCTGACCCGGGCGTTCTCGCCGCTGGATGAGCGGTACCGGATCGGCTTCATGACGATCAACGACAACACCGACGAAGGCATCCTGAACGTGCGGGACTTCGGTATCACTGGCACAGGTTCCGATGCCATCGACCAGAAGGACCTGTTCTATTCCCGCGTCAATGGCGCGATCGCCCGCAACGGCACGCCGCTGCGTGCGGCGCTGTCCAAGGCCGGCCTGTACTTCGCCAAGAAGATTGCTGGCCAGACCTACGACCCGGTGCAGTATTCCTGCCAGAAGAACTTCACGATCCTGTCGACCGATGGCTACTGGAACGGCAGCGCCGGCTACCAGCTCGATGGCACGACGGCCGTGGGTCAGCAGGACGGCGGCGCGACGGTTCGTCCGATGTTTGACGGTGGCAATGCCATCGTGAAGAAGGTGGAGACCTGGACCGAGACCTCCACGCTGGAGCGCACGACGATCACGCCGTACAGCAAGACCGACTCTGTGACGACGACTCGGAAGATCCCCGGGACCACCTTCCTTACCAAGACCTACACGCGAGGCACGCTCAGCTCCGACTCAGGGTTGACGATTTCTAGCATTAGCCGCAGTTGCAGCGGCAGCTACACCTGTACCGTCACTGTCACGACGAGCAGCAACCACAACATGTCTACCGGTGACAAGGCGATCATCACCGGGACCAGCATTGCGGCCTACAACAGCAGCACGCCGGTGACGATCACCAAGACCGGCAACAAGGTCTTCACCTACGTGATCTCGGGCAGCGGCGCAGCGCCCGGAACGCCGACCGTTTCCTCGGCAAAGATCGGCTACTCGCCAGGTGGCTGTCCCATGGGGCAAGGTGCTGTGACGCGGACCGAAGCGACCTACACCACCGGCATTCTTGACGTGAAGCGCACCGACACGGTCTGGGCATTCACGCGCACGCTGGTTCAGAACGTGGCGACAGCGACGCCCTACACCAGGACGGTCACGACCGTCGATGGCGTGCTGAGCTCGGACGTGACGACGACGGGCTCGCCGAGCACCAACACCAGCACCGTGTCCTCGACGGATTCCACGCCGGTGTCGGACACGCGATCGCCGGTCAATGGCACAGGCAATGGCAACAGCTACACAACCTCGCCGGTGACGAGCGGGTCCTACCCGGACGGCTGTGCCTCTTCGGCGCCTTCAACCACGACCACGACCACGACGCTGGCCGCGGAAGGCGCTCCCACAACGACAACTTCGGTGGCGCCCAGTTACACGGCGGGCACCTCGTCCGTGAGCAACGGACCGGCGGTCAATGTGGTGGGCGAGAAGACCACCACCACCTCCTCCACGGCGTCGACCGGCGGTTCCATGGACAGCCTGGCCGACGTGGCGATGTATTACTACCAGACTGACCTGCGCGACGATGGTCGAAGCAATTGCACGGGCGCACTGGGCCTCAGCGTTTGTGAGAACAACGTCAAGTCCGTAGGTGCCGACACGGCCGAGTGGCAGCACATGAGCACCTACACCCTGGGCCTCGGGGTGAATGGCCTGCTCAAGTACCGGTCCGACTACGACACCGCCGACACCGGCGACTTCAAGGCCATCAAGGGCGGCACGGCCAACTGGCCGGCGCCTTCGAGCGACGCCGTGGCCAATATCGACGACCTCTGGCATGCGGCGGTCAACGGGCGCGGGCGCTATTTCAGCGCGACGGATCCGACCACGCTGGCAGCCAGCCTGTCGTCTGCGTTGAGCTCTATCGATGCCGATACGGGCTCGTCTTCAGCAGCTGCGACCAGCACCTTGCAGCCGGTGGAAGGCGACAACGGCGTGTTCATCGCCCAGTTCCAGTCCGGCAACTGGACCGGTGACCTCAGGGCCTACGCGATGAATGTGAAGACCGGCGCGGTGCCGACGACGAAGCTCAATTCGGAAGGCAAGATAGTTGACGCTGCGGCATGGTCGGCAAGCGCCATGCTCAACGCGGCGAAGGTGGCGGCCCGCACGGTCTATTACTTCAAGGGTGGCACCGGTGCGACCGGATCGCTGCGCGCTTTCAACCTTGCCAATCTGACGGCCGACGGCATGAACGGCTACGTCGAGAATGCCTGTTCCAAGACGCCTGCGCTGACGCAGTGCGGAAGCGCTGGCACCACCATGCGGGACAGCCTGAACTCGGGCGCCAACATGGTCAGCTTCCTGCGAGGCGAGGTGCAGACGCAGTACCGCGTGCGCACCGCCGTGCTGGGCGACATCGTGAATTCATCGCCCGTCTACGTCGGCAAGCCCGGTTTCAGTTACACCGAGAACGCCTACGCCAGCTTCAAGTCGAGCAAGGCCTCGCGGGCCCCGACGCTCTATGTCGGCGCCAATGACGGCATGCTGCACGCCTTTGATGCTTCCAATGGTGATGAGCGCTGGGCCTACATTCCGCGCCTGGTGATGGACAAGCTGTACCGACTGGGCGATTCGGTCTACGAGTCCAAGCATCTGTACTACGTGGATGCCACCCCGGTGGTGGGCGATGTCTTTGTCGGGGGCGCCTGGAAGACCATCCTGGTCGGCGGGCTCAACGCCGGCGGCTCGGGCTACTACGCGCTGGACGTGACCGATCCGGCCAACCCTGTCGCGCTGTGGGAGTTCAATGACACCAACATGGGGCTGAGCTACGGCAACCCGGTCATCACCAAGCGCAAGGACGGCAAGTGGGTCGTGGCTTTCACCTCGGGCTACAACAATGCAGACGGTCTGGGCCATCTGTTTGTCGTCGATGCTGCCACCGGTGAAAAGCTGACCGACCTTTCGACCGGCATCGGCTCGGCTGGGGATCCGAGCGGCCTGAACAAGCTCAACGCCTGGATTGCGGCGGACAGCGACAACACCGCGCTGCGCTTCTATTCCGGTGACCTGAAGGGCAACATCTGGCGCTTCGACATCGACGGCAACCTGGAGCCCAAGAACAGTGCGCTGAAGCTGGGCCAGGCGATCAAGGATGGCGTGCCGCAGCCGATCACGACCACGCCTCAATTGGCCGAGATCGAGGCCAACGGCGGCAAGCATGCCGTGGTCTACATCGGCACGGGCCGCTACCTGGGCAAGACGGACGTGACGGACGCGCAGGTGCAGACCATCTACGCCGTCAAGGACGGCCTGGGTGCGACCGGGCTTGGTGACCTGCGCAGCACGGCGGCTGCTCTGGTGGCGCAGGAGATTGATGACCCCACGGGCAGCGTGCGCACGGTCAAGGAAGGTCATCCGGTCGACTGGAGCACGCAGAACGGCTGGTACCTGGACCTGCCCTCCACGCGGGAGCGCATCAATGTGGACATGCAACTGGCCTTCAGCATGCTGACCGCCGCGGGCAACATTCCCGGCAATACGGCAACGGACTGCGACAAAGCCCAGGACGGCACCTCCTATATCTACCAGCTGAGCGTGATCAGCGGCCGCGGCACGGCCAAGAAGCTGAGCTCCATGGTGGCGGGCCTGAGCACGGTGCAACTGGCCGACGGTACGGGCGTGACCGTCGTGACCAAGACCGACGCTTCGGCACCCGACCCGCTGACCGTGCCCCCTTCGTCGATGGCCAACGCCAAGGCACGCCGCAGCTCGTGGCGCGAGTTGATCGATTGAGCGAGGCCGGCTGGCGGCGCGCCCCCCTGCTGGTCTGCACAGGGCTGGCGGTGGGGGGGCACCTGATGCTGGCCTTGCTGGGCGGACGCGGCTCCGCCTCAGCCGCAGCGGTCGCGCCGGGCGCTCTGACGGTGCGTGTGGTGCAAGCCCCGCCTGCCCCCGCTCCCCTCGAGCTTCTGGCCGAACTTGCTCGGTCGGAGATCCCTGCAGCTGAGCCGGACCGCCGGGAGCCCCCGCTGAGCGTTTCTGCAGCAGCCAGCCAGCCTGAGCCGGCGCTGCTGATCCGTTTCGACGAAGCCGACTACCGCCCCCGTCGCGAGCTCACGGTGGCGCCCGTCCTGAAGGCCGACGTGCCGCTGGTCTGGCCTGAGGAGGGCGTGCTGGCGGGCCACTACAGCGACGTGGCCACACTGTTCATCGATGAGACCGGTCGGGTCCGCAAGCTGCGCTTCGAGGGCGAGGGCTTGCCGCCGCGTCTGCAGGACCAGGCCCGGGAGGCCTTCCTGGGCGCCAGCTTCAGCCCGGGCGAGCTGCAGGGGGTTCCGGTGAAATCGCGCATCCGTGTCCAGGTGGCGTTTGATGCGCCCGGACACGTCAGACGAGGTGGGTCAGGGCTGTGACAACGGCTGCCGGCGGGTATCAGGTGTTTCCCCTATGATGGCGCCTTCCGACTGTCGGCCCGCCGGGCTGGCACGCTTCGAGCTAAGCCCCAAGGCACATGGCCCCAACAACAATTCATCAGTCCACCCGGTCCGACCCGCCGCTGATTGAGCTCCGCAATGTCACCTGCGGATATGGCGGCCGTGTCATCCTCGAGAACGTCAATCTCACGGTGCAGCGCGGCGAGGTGCTGGCCCTGATCGGCACCTCTGGCGGCGGCAAGACCACCGTGCTGCGCCTGCTCGGCCGGCAGATCAAGCCCATCGCCGGCCAGGTGCTGTTCGACGGCCAGGACCTGGCGCCGCTGAATCTCGATCAGCTCTACGCCGTGCGTCGCCGCATGGGCATGCTGTTCCAGTTCGGTGCGCTGTTCACCGACCTCTCGGTGTTCGAGAACGTGGCCTTCCCGCTGCGCGAGCACACCCGGCTCAGCGAGACCATGATCCGTGACCTGGTCTTGATGAAGCTCAACGCCGTGGGCCTGCGCGGCTCGCGCGACCTGATGCCTTCCGAGATCTCCGGCGGCATGGCGCGGCGCGTGGCTCTGGCCCGTGCGATTGCGCTGGACCCCGACGTGGTGCTGTACGACGAGCCTTTCGCTGGGCTCGACCCGATCTCGCTGGGCGTGGCTGCCCGGCTGATCCGCGACCTGAACGATGCGCTGGGCCTGACCAGCATCATCGTCTCGCACGACTTGCACGAAACCTTCGAGATCGCCGACCGGGTGGCCATGGTGGCCAATGGCCGCGTGGTGGCGCAAGGCACGCCCGATGAGCTGCGCCACAGCGAGGATCCGCTGGTCAAGCAGTTCGTCGGCGCTGAGGCCGATGGCCCGGTGCGTTTCCATCAGCCGGCCGCGCCGGTCGCGGCCGATTTCGGCCTGGGAGTCACCGCATGATGGCGCTGTCCGCATCGATTGGCCTCGCGCTGCGCCAGAAACTGGCCGGCATCGGCTGGGGCGCGCGCTTGTTCGGCCAGATCCTCGCGCGCTCGCTGCAGGCGCTGCGGCGCTTCTCGCTGATCCGTGAGCAGGTCTTCTTCCTCGGCAATCGCTCGCTGTCCATCATCGGGGTCTCTGGCCTCTTCGTCGGTTTCGTGCTGGCTTTGCAGGGCTATTACACGCTGCAGCGCTACGGCTCGGCCGAGGCGGTGGGCCTGCTCGTTGCCTTGAGCCTGGTGCGCGAACTGGGGCCGGTGGTGACCGCATTGCTGTTCGCTGGCCGCGCTGGCACCTCGCTGACCGCCGAGATCGGCCTGATGAAGGCGGGCGAGCAATTGACGGCCATGGAGATGATGGCCGTCGATCCGCTGACCCGCGTGCTGTCGCCGCGTTTCTGGGGCGGCTTCATTGCGATGCCGCTGCTGGCGGCGGTGTTCTCGGCCGTGGGCGTGATCGGCGGCTGGCTGGTGGCCGTGCCGCTGATCGGCATCGACGGCGGTTCGTTCTGGTCGCAGATGCAAGGCGGGGTCGACGTGTTTGCCGATGTGGGCAACGGCGTGATCAAGAGCCTGGTCTTTGGTGTCACCGTGACCTTCGTCGCCCTGCAGCAGGGTTATGCATGCTCGCCCACGCCCGAAGGCGTGGCGCAGGCGACGACGCGCACGGTGGTGATTTCTTCTCTGGCGGTGCTGGCATTCGACTTCATGCTGACCGCCATGATGTTCTCGATCTGAGGGAGATAAAACAATGCAAGCCTCTCGCCATGACGCCTGGGTCGGCCTGTTCGTGCTGATCGGTGGTGCCGCGCTGCTGTTCCTGGCCCTGAAGGCCGGCAACCTGCTGAGCCTGAACTTCGACGAGACCTACCAGGTCACGGCCAAGTTCGACAACATCGGCGGTCTCAAGGCCCGCGCCGCTGTGAAGAGCGCCGGCGTGGTCGTCGGCCGCGTCGAATCGATCACTTTTGACGACAAGAGCTTCCAGGCCAAGGTCACGATGAACCTGAACAAGAACGTTCAGTTCCCGACCGACAGCTCGGCCAAGATCCTGACCGCCGGCCTCCTGGGCGAGCAGTACATCGGCCTGGAGCCTGGCGCCAGCGAGAAGAACCTCGTGGCCAAGGACCAGATCAAGGCCACGCAATCGGCCGTGGTGCTGGAGACCCTGATCGGCCAGTTCCTCAACAGCAAGGCCGCCGACATGGGTTCGGCGCCGGCACCGGCAGGGGACAAGAAGTGACCCTCGCACCCCAACCCCGCTGGCGCGCGCT
The DNA here is from genome assembly GCF_030014915.1 of Pelomonas sp. V22. Classification (GTDB taxonomy): domain Bacteria; phylum Pseudomonadota; class Gammaproteobacteria; order Burkholderiales; family Burkholderiaceae_C; genus JAUASW01. The sequence goes on along the minus strand of NZ_JAGIXS010000001.1, from coordinate 1,439,264 downwards.
GGTCTTTCTCTTGATGGCTTTGCTGCTGAGCGGCTGCGCCGTTCTGCGCGGGCCGAGCGCCGGCAAGAAGCTGGACCCGTTCGAGAATTGGAACCGCAAGGTCTTCAGCTTCAACGAGAAGCTGGACGAGGCCGTGCTCAAGCCGGTGGCCACGGGCTACAGCGAGATCGTGCCCGAGCCGATCCGCAAGTCGGTCGACAACTTCTTCGGCAATGTGGGCGATGGCTGGTCGGCGATCAACCTGTTCCTCCAGGGGCGCTTCAAGACCGGCATCCAGCAGACCATGCGCTTCGCGGTGAACACCACGCTGGGCCTGGGCGGCTTGCTCGACATCGGCAGCGAGGTGGGCCTGGAGCGCAACACCGAAGACCTGGGCAAGACCTTTGGCCGCTGGGGCTTCGGCACCGGCGCCTATATCGTCTGGCCGCTGTTCGGCCCCTCGTCGGTGCGCGACTCGCTGGCCATGCCCTGGGACCGCCTGGCCTCGCCGGCCCTGGCCTTCAACGATGGCCGCAGCAAGGTGTCCATCTATGTGTTGCAAACGGTCAATGCCCGCTCCAACTTCCTGCGCGCTGGCGAGATGCTCGATGGCATCGCGCTCGACAAGTACACCTTCATCCGCGACGCCTACCTGACCCGCCGCGGCAGCATCTCGCAGGATGATGATGACTTCGAGGTGCTGACGCCGGGCTCCCTCCCGGCCTCGGCACCGGCGTCCGCGCCGGAAGCACCGGCCTCCGCTGCATCAACTCCTGCCGCAGCGGCCCCTGCTGCCTCGGCAGCAGCTTCTTCACCGACCCTGTGAACCAAGCCCCCGGGTGGCGCGTTGCCACCCGAGACGCCTAGCCGGCGTCGCTGAAACGACAAGGAAATTCAAGATGACGATGTCGACGATGTTGAAGAAGGGCCTGATCGGCCTGGCCGCCGTGCTGGCCCTGAACGTGCATGCCGCTGACAACAGCACGCCCGACGGCCTGATCCGCCAGCTCTCGCTGGAGACCATCGAGACCATCAAGGGCGACAAGGCCATCCAGGGTGGCGATGTCAGCAAGATCGCTGCGCTGGTGGACAAGAACATCATGCCGCACGTCAATTTCCAGCGCATCACGTCCACCGCCGTGGGCCGCTACTGGCGCCAGGCCACGCCCGAGCAGCAGAAGCGTCTGCAGGACGAATTCAAGACGCTCTTGATGCGCACCTACGCCGGCGCGCTGACCCAGGTGAAGGACCAGACCATCGCGCTCAAGCCGCTGCGTGCCTCGGCGGAAGACACCGAGGTGGTGGTGAAGACCGAAGTGCGTGGCAAGGGCGATGCGATCCAGCTGGATTACCGCCTCGAGAAGACGCCCGCCGGCTGGAAGATCTACGACGTGAACGTGCTGGGCATCTGGCTGGCCGATCAGTACAAGAGCAGCTTTGGCCAGGAGATCGGCCTCAACGGCATCGACGGCCTGATCAAGGCGCTGACCGACAAGAACCAGAAGGCCGCCGCCGCGCCTGCCAAGGGCTGAACGGGTGGCCGACATGCTGAAGCTGCCTTCTTCCATCCGCATGGCCGAGCTGCCGGTGCTGTGGCCCCAGCTGCAGGCCAGCCTGCGGGCCGAGGCCGCGCAGGTGGGCAGTGCTGCGGGCCATGTGGTCCGGCTTGATGTCGGCGACCTGCACGACTTCGACTCCGGTGCGCTGACCTTGCTGCTCAGCGCCGCCCGGTTGCTGGAGCAGCAGGGCTTGCAGCTGCAGCTGAGCCAGGTGCCGGTCAAGCTGCAGGAGCTGGCCCGGGTCTACGGCGTGGATGAGGTGCTGTGGCGCACCTCGAATGGCACGAGCGGCACCAACAGCGCTTCCGCCGCTCAGGCCGCGTAACGCTTGCTGCGCAGGTTGCGCTTGATCTCCTGCAGCACCGGCCGCAGATCCTGGCCGAGTTGCAGGGCGACGCCGGTGGTCAGGATGTCGATGGCGATCAGGTGCAGCAGCCGCGAGACCATGGGGCTGTAGCGGTCGAAGTCTTCCGGATGATCGACCGCCAGCAGCACCTGGCCCGGGCTCTGCGCCAGCGCCGCCAGCGGTGAGCCGCTGGCCGTGATGATGATGGTGGTCGCGCCTTTCTTGCGCGCGATCTCCGCCGCGTCCAGCAGGTCGCGGCTTCTTCCCGAATTGCTGATGATGACGGCGCAGTCGCCGGGCTTCAGCATCGTCGCGCTCATCAGCTGTACATGGCCGTCGCTGCAGGCGGCGGTGTTGACGCCCAGGCGGAAGAACTTGTGCTGAGCATCCTGCGCCACGATGCCGGAATTGCCGACGCCGTAGAACTCGATGCGGTGGCCATTGCGGCCGGCTTCGACGAGTGCCGTGATGGCGCGATCGAAGGCGTGGCTCGCGGCATCGTTGCGGTAGTGCAGAAGGGCTGCGACCGCGTTGTCGACGACCTTGACGATCAGGTCGCCCGGCTTGTCATCCTCATCGACCGCACGGTGCACGAAGGGCACGCCTTCGTTGACGCTGCCGGCCAGCTTCAGCTTGAAGTCCGCGAGGCCGTCGTAGCCGACCGAGCGGCAGAAGCGCACCACGGTGGGCTTGCTGACATGGGCCCGGTCCGCCAGCTCGCTGACCGGCAGGCTGGCGAAGGCGCGGGCATCCGCGATCAGCAGCTTGGCCACGCGCTGCTCGGCGGGCGGCAGGGCGGGCAGGGCGGCCTTGATGCGTTCGACGATGCTCATGACTCTTCAGCCCAGGCATTGCCGTCACGCGCCACCAAGGCGCTGGCCGCCGCCGGGCCCCAGGAGCCGGCGTTGTAATGGCGCGGGCCGGTGCTGTCCTGCTTCCAGGCTTCGAGGATGGGCTCGACCCAGCGCCAGGCCTGCTCCTGCTCGTCGCTGCGCACGAACAGGTTCAGCTTTCCGGCGATGGCATCGAGCAGCAGGCGTTCGTAGGCGCCAACGCGGGCGCTGCCGAAGGCCTTGTCGAAGTCCAGGTCCAGTGACACTGGTGCCAACGATTCGCCATGCGCGCCGCCCTTGGCCGCGAGCAATTGCAGCTCCAGGCCGTCTTCCGGCTGCAGCTTGATCACCAGGCGATTCGGCTGGTTGGTGCCCGGGAAGATCGGGTGCGGCACCGGGCGGAAGTTGACGACGATCTGCGCATCGCGTGCCGCCAGGCGCTTGCCGGTGCGCAGGTAGAAGGGCACGCCGGCCCAGCGCCAGTTCTGCACCTCGGTGCGCAGGGCCACGAAGGTTTCGCAAGGGCTGTCTGCAGGAATCTTGGCTTCGTCCAGATAGCCCACCACGGCCTTGCCGTCGACGCTGCCGGCGCGGTACTGGCCGCGCACCACGTCGCGCGCCACCGACTCGGCGGTGAAGGGCTTGAGCGAGCGCAGCACCTTGAGCTTCTCGTCGCGGATCGCATCGGCATCGTTGGTGGCCGGCGGCTCCATGGCGATCATGGTCAGCAGCTGCAGCGCGTGGTTCTGGATCATGTCGCGCAGCGCGCCGGTGCCGTCGTAGAACGGGCCGCGCGTGCCGACGCCCAGGCCTTCGGCCAGCGTGATCTGGATGTTGGCAATGCTCTCGCGGTGCCACAGCGGCTCGAACAGCGCATTGCCGAAACGCAGGGCCATCAGGTTCTGCACCGAGGGCTTGCCGAGGTAGTGGTCGATGCGGAAGGCCTGCGACTCAGCGAACACCGAGCGCACGACCTTGTTGATTTCCTGTGCGCTGGCCAGGTCGTGGCCCAGCGGCTTCTCGAGCACCACGCGCACGCGCGGCTCGTTCAGGCCGGCAGCGCCGAGCTGCTGGCAGATCTGGGTGAACAGGTGAGGGCTGGTGGCGAGGTAGAGCACCACGGTGTCGGCCTGGCGCTCTGCGAGCCATTCCTTCAGGCGCTGATAGTGCTCGGGCTGCGACAGGTCCATGCGGCGGTAGTGCACCAGGGCCGCGAACTTCTCGAACTCCTCGTCGCTCGGGCGCTTGGGGCCCTCGACCTCGCGGAAGCGTTCCTTCAGCCACTCGCGGTAACGCTCGTCGGGCATCTCGTCCCGCGCCACCGCGAGGATGCGGCCGCCGGACGGCAGCTTGCCGTGGCGGAAGGCCTGGAACAGGGCCGGCATCAGCTTTCTCCAGGTGAGATCGCCGGTACCGCCGAAGAAAACGAGATCGAATGACATGCGCGCAGCCACCTGCAGGGTGGTCCTTGAAGAAGAAGTACGCCGAGAAAAAAGTTCTCTTGATGTAACGAAGTTACGGGAATTATGATGCCCGAGTTTCTTGGAAGGGTCAATCCGGACGGCTGCCCCGGTTCTAATCGAGGCTTCCGTTTCTTTGCTGCCCACCACAAGTCATGAACCAGCTCGACCAACTCAAGGCCCTCACCACCGTTGTCGCCGACACCGGCAACTTCCTGCAACTGGCGCAGTTCGCGCCGCGCGACGCGACGACCAATCCTTCGCTGATCCTCAAGGCCGTGCAGTCGCCCGACTACGCGCCGCTGCTGAAGGACACGGTCGCTGCGCACAAGGGCAAGCCGCTCGACCAGATCGTCGATGAAGTGCTGGTGCGCTTCGGTCTCGAGATCCTGAAGGTCGTGCCGGGCCGCGTGTCGACCGAGGTCGATGCCCGCCTGAGCTTCGACAAGGCCGCCACCGTGGCCCGTGCCAAGCGCATCATGGCCCTGTACGAAGCCGCAGGCATCGGCCGCGAGCGCGTGCTGATCAAGATCGCCTCGACCTGGGAGGGCATCCAGGCCGCAGCCGAGCTGGAGCGCGAAGGCATCCGCTGCAACTTGACCCTGCTGTTCTCCTTCTGCCAGGCCGTGGCCTGCGGCGCTGCTGGTGTGCAGCTGATCTCTCCTTTCGTGGGCCGCATCTACGACTGGTACAAGAAGGCTGAAGGCAGCAAGTGGGACGAGGCCGCGATGGCCGGCGCGAACGACCCCGGCGTCAAGTCGGTGGCGCAGATCTACGCCTACTACAAGAAGCATGGCATCAAGACCGAGGTGATGGGCGCCAGCTTCCGCAACGTGGGCCAGATCCAGGCCCTGGCCGGCTGCGACCTCTTGACCATCAGCCCTGACCTGCTGGCCCAACTGCAAGCGAGCGACGCGCCGCTGAGCCGCGCGCTCGACGCCGATGCTGCCCGCCAGGCCGACATCGCCGCTGTTTCCTACGATGAAGCGGGCTTCCGCTTTGCCCTCAACCAGGACGCCATGGCCACCGAGAAGCTGGCCGAAGGCATCCGCGCTTTCGCCGTCGATTCGGCCAAGCTCGACCAGATGATTGCGAGTTCCTGACGATGCTGTTCCCGCGTTGTGACCAGAGCCCCGCCTGGGCCGCCCTGCAAGCCCACTATGAGACCACTGGCCGCGGCTTCGATCTGCGCAAGGCCTTCGCGGCCGAGCCGGATCGCTTTCCAAGCTGGTCGCTGCAGGCCCCCGAGGTCTTTGCCGACCTGTCCAAGAACCGCATCGATGCGGTGGCCTTGAAGCTGCTCCTGCAGTTGGCCGAGGACTGTGGGCTCGAGTCGCAACGCAATGCCATGTTCGCCGGCGAGGCGATCAACCACACGGAAGGCCGCGCAGTGCTGCACACGGCCTTGCGCGCGCCGGCCGGCGCCGGCCTGCATAGCGTCGAAGTCCAGGAATCGCTTCAGCGCATGCTGGCCTTTGCCGATGGCGTGCCGGCCCAGGGCTTCACCGACGTGGTCCACATCGGCATCGGCGGCAGCGACCTCGGCCCGGCCATGGTGGTGCAGGCGCTGCAGGCCTATGGCCGACCGGGCATCAAGCTGCATTTCGTATCCAACGTTGACGGGCATGACCTGGCCCCGGTGCTGCAAGCGCTGAAGCCAGCGACCACGCTCTTCGTCATCGCCTCCAAGACCTTCACCACGCAGGAGACGCTGGCCAATGCGCTGGCGGCCAAGGCCTGGTTCCTGGCTGCTGGCGGCACCGACATCGCGAAGCACTTCGTCGCCACCAGCAGCAACACGCAGGCGGCCGGTACCTTTGGCATCACGACCACCTTCGGCTTCTGGGACTGGGTCGGCGGCCGCTACTCGCTGTGGTCGGTGATCGGCCTGCCGATTGCCATCGCGGTGGGCGGCGAGAACTTCCGCAACCTGCTGGCCGGCGCGCATGAGATGGACGAGCATTTCCGATCGGCGCCGCTTGCGCAGAACCTGCCGGTGCTGCTTGCGTTGATCGACGTCTGGTACCGCAATTTCCACGGTTTCACCAGCCGCAGCGTCGCGCCCTATCACCAGGGCCTGCGCCGCCTGCCAGCCTATCTGCAGCAGCTCGAAATGGAGAGCAATGGAAAGGGCGTGGACCGTGAGGGTCAGGTCTTGCCCTATGCCACCAGCCCCGTGGTCTGGGGCGAGGCGGGCACCAACGGCCAGCATGCCTACTTCCAGATGCTGCACCAGGGCACGGACGTGATCCCGGTCGAGTTCATCGCGGTGAAGACGCCGCGCTTCAACGCCAGCGGCGAGTTGCTGGAACGATTGAACGACCAGCATCAGAAGCTGCTGGCCAACTGCCTGGCACAGTCGCAGGCGCTGATGCAGGGCAAGTCGGTGGGGGAGGCGCTGGGTGAGAAAGCGCCGACCGCCTCGGCCTCGCTCGACGCGCAGACCGTGGCCCGCCATCGCAGCTTCCCCGGCAACAGGCCCAGCACAAGCTTTGTGCTCGATGAGCTGAGTCCGCGCTCGCTTGGCGCCCTGATCGCGCTGTACGAGCACCGTGTGTTCGTGAGCGGCGCGCTGTGGGGCATCAACAGCTTCGACCAATGGGGCGTGGAACTGGGCAAGGCCCTGTGCTCGGCCCTGCTGCCGCGCATCGCCGCGGGCGACGTGGCGGGCCTGGATGGCTCGACCGCCGGACTGATGCAGCGACTGAGCCGCTGATGGCGAACATCGTCTTTGATTTCGGCGGCGTGCTGTTTCGCTGGCATCCGCCAAGTTTTCTCGCGCGGGTCTGGCACGAGCGCGTACCGGACCTGGAAGCCGGCCAGGCCGTGGCTGCGCAGTTCTTCGAGAACTACCGCGGCGACTGGGGTGCGTTCGATCAGGGCCTGATCGATGAGTCGACCGCGATTGATCGCATCGCCGTACGCACCGGCTGGCCGCGCGAGGACGTGCAGCAGGTGGTCGATTCAATCCCGGAAGAGCTGCAATTGCAGGCGGGCACGGTCTCGCTGATCGAGGACTTGAAGAAGGCCGGCCATCGCCTGTTCTTCCTCTCCAACATGCCCGAGCCTCTGGCCGATCATCTGGAGCAGCTGCATCCGCTGAACGACTGGTTCGAATGCGGCGTGTTCTCGGGCCGGGTCAAGCATTCCAAGCCGCGGGCGGCTGTGTTCGAACTGGCCGTCGCGCGATTCGGTGTGCCTGCCGCGTCCTTGCTGCTGCTGGACGACCACCCGGAGAACATCGAGGCCGCGAAGGCCTGCGGCTGGCAGGCCGAACTGTTCACCGACGCAGCGGCAGCTCGTGCGGCGCTGCGGGCGCGAGGCTTACTGCTCTAGGTCCTGGCCATCAGCCGGCGGCGCAGCCTCGACGCGGAAGCTCTCGCTGGCCCAGGCGCCCAGATCGATCTGGCGGCAGCGCTCGCTGCAGAAGGGCCGCCAGACATTGCTGGGCGCGAAGACGCTGTCGCCTTCGCAGGTGGGGCAGCGGACGATGCGCGGCTTCACGTCCTGCTCGCTCATGAGCACAGCGTCAGCTCGAAGCTGGCGTCCTGCTGAGCCGGCCGCAGACGGCCTTCCTCGTCCTGACGCATCAGGCGGATCGAGACCATCAGGCGGTGGCCGCTGATCTCAGGCACGAGGCCGAGGCTGGGGTCGATCTTGAGGCGCAGCAGGTGGTAGGTCCGGCCGGCACCCAGGCTCTGCTGGTACTGGCCACCTTGCGCCGCCACCTTGTGCGGCGACCCGGAATCGCGCAACAGACCGAGCAGCACGTTGAGGCCCTCGGCCAGCGGCATCAGCGACTGGGTCCAGGTCATCAGGTCCTTGCGGCGGCGCGCCGGCAGGAACTGCTGCCAGGTGTAGTAGGCGGGCAGGTCGAACTCGCAGGTGCCGCCAGGGATGGAGATGCGGCTGCGGATGCTCATCAGCCATTCATTGGCCGTCAGCGCCTGGCCGGCCTTGCCGGCGAGCTGGTTGATGCCGGCGAAGGCGTGGTCGATGCGGGCAATGACTTCGTCCAGCGCCGCCTCGGCGATGGCCGGGTTGCCGCGGTAGCTGTTGAGCTGGGCCTTGTGGCGCTCCAGCTCCTTCAGCAGGTCTGACTTCAGATCGGCCCGCGAGGCCACGTCCATGATCTCGAAGATCGTGGCGAGCGCGAAGTGGTGATCCAGTGGCGTCTCGCGCGGGATCAACTGCCCCAGGCGGTCGAACAGGTGTTCCAGACGCAGCATCGTGCGGATGCTTTCGTTGAACGGGTATTCGTATAGGACCAAGGGGGCCATTCCTCGACAGCTGCGTTAGGGCGCGGAGAGGGCTGCGCGCGAAGGGCCCGATTGTTTCATAACAATTTCTCGCTTCTTAGCGCCACTGCGCGGCCAGGCCCTCGATTTGCTGCTGCAACTGCTCGAGCGGCAGGCCTTCGTTGTAGATCAGCACATCGGCCGCTGCACGCCGTTCGGCGCGCGTGGCCTGCTGAGCGATCACAGCCTCGACCGCCTCGCGGGTCCAGCCGGAGCGCTGCATCACGCGCTCGACCTGCGTCGTCTCCCGGCAATCGACCACCATCACGCGGTCCAGCTTGCGCCGCCAGCGGCCGGACTCGACCAGCAGCGGCACGTCAAAGACGATGAATCGGCTGCTCGAGGCGGCCGCGCGGGCCTCGGTCTCCTGGCCGATCAGCGGATGAAGGATGGCTTCCAGCCGCTGCCGCACGCCGGGGTCGGCGAAGGCCAGCTCGCGCATGCGCAGGCGATCGAGCGCGCCGTCGGGCGCTTGAACCTGCGGGCCGAACTCGGCCACGATGGTGTGCATGGCCGCACCACCGGCCAGCGTCAGCTCGCGGGCAATGGCATCGCTGTCGATGACGGTGGCGCCGATGGACAACCAGCAGCGCGAGACCGTGCTCTTGCCGCTGCCAATGCCGCCCGTCAGGCCTAAGCGCATGGCGCGATCAGCGGGCCTCTCAAGCCCAGCCCAGCCAGCCCATCACGCGCTCCGCGCCGGCGAACAGCACGACGAAACCGCCGCCCGCCAGGAAGGGGCCGAAGGGCACGTAGCGGCCCTCGCGCAGGCTGCTCGACATCTTCATGCCAATGCCGACGAGGGCGCCTATCACCGAGGCGCCGAGCACGATGGGCAGGATCATCTTCCAGCCCAGCCAGGCGCCGAGCGCAGCCAGCAACTTGAAGTCGCCATAGCCCATGCCCTCCTTGCCGGTGGCCAGCTTGAAGACCCAGTAGACGGTCCACAGCGACAGAAAGCCCAACATGGCGCCGGCCAGCGAGATGTGCATGGGCACGGTCCAGCCCAGGTGTGCCACGAACAAGCCCGCCCACAGCAGCGGCTGGTTGAGCGAGTCGGGCAGCAGGGTCGTGTCCCAGTCGATGGCAGCGAGGGCCAGCAGCGTGGCCGCGAAGCCGCACCACAGCAGCGTGGTCGGCTGTGCACCGAAGCGCCAGGACAGGGCGGCGAACAGCAGGCCGGTGCTCAGCTCGATCAGCGGATAGCGCTTGGAGATCGGGGCCTTGCATTTGGCGCAGCGGCCACCGAGGCGCAGCCAGCCGAGCAGGGGAACGTTCTCGTGCCAGGCCAGTTGATGGCCGCAATGCGGGCAGCGCGAGCGCGGCTTGGCCAGCGTGAGAGCGGGCTGGGCCTCCAGCTTCTTGTTCAGTGCTTCCGCCGCCGTGGCCAGCTTGTCGGCATCGGCTTTGGCCAGACCCGAAGCCCTTTGTACCGCTTCCGATTCGGCCAGCTGTGCGGCCGCGTCGCCCAGCCACTGCCGCTCCATCATCAGCGGCAGGCGGTGGATGACGACGTTGAGGAAACTGCCTATGCAAAGGCCGAGGATAAAGAGGGCAGGCGGGGAGAGGAGCCAGGCGTAGTCAGCCATCGTCAAACCACCTGACCCAGCTTGAAGATGGGCAGGTACATGGAGACCACGATGCCACCGATCAGGCCGCCCAGGAACACGATGATGATGGGCTCCATCAGGCTGGAGAGCGATTTGACCGCCTCGTCCACTTCGTCTTCATAGAACTCAGCCGCCTTGGACAGCATGTGGTCCAGCGAGCCGGATTCTTCACCGATCGAGGCCATCTGCAGCACCATGGTCGGGAAGATGCCGGTCGACTGCATCGAGGTGGTCAGCGCCGCACCGGTCGAGACGTCGCGCTGGATCTTCTCGGTGGCCTCCGAGAACACGGCATTGCCGGAGGCACCACCCACGGAGTCCAGCGCCTCGACCAGGGGCACGCCGGCGGCGAACATCGTGGACAGCGTGCGAGTCCAGCGCGCGATGGCCGACTTGTAGAGCAGGTCGCCAAACACCGGAATCTTCAGCAGCAGCCGGTCCATCGTCTTTTGCATCTTCTCGGAGCGCTTCCACGTCTGCATGAAGAAGTACCCGCCGCCGCCAATGACGCCAAATATCAGCCACCAGTAGCTGACGAAGAACTTGGACATGGCGATCACGACCAGGGTGGGCGCCGGCAGGTCGGCACCGAAGGACTTGAACACGTCCTCGAAGGCCGGCACGACGAAGATCATGATCACCGCGACCACGATGAAGGCCACCACGCCGACCGCAATAGGGTAGGTCAGTGCACCCTTGATCTTGTTCTTCAGCGCGACCGTTTTCTCCTGGTACATGGCCAGGCGGTCCAGCAGTGCTTCCAGGATACCGCCCGACTCGCCGGCTTCGACGAGGTTGCAGTAGAGCGCGTCAAAGTACATCGGATGCTTGCGGAAGGAGGAGGACAGGCTCGTGCCGGTCTCGACGTCCTGACGGATCTCGTTCAACAGCCGCGTCAGTCGCGGGTTGGTACTGCCCCGCGCGACGATGTCGAAGGACTGCAGCAGCGGCACGCCCGCGCGCATCATCGTGGCCAGCTGGCGGGTGAATACGGCGATGTCCTTTTGCTTGATCGCCTTCCCGCCGCTGGCGCGGCGCTTCTTGACCTTGCTGACCAGGATGCCCTGGCGGCGCAGGGTCGCGCTGACCATGGCTTCGCCGCCGGCACGGATTTCTCCGCGGACGATCTTGCCATTGCGGTCCTTGCCCTCCCATTCGAAGACGAAGTCCTTGACCTTGGCTGCTGCCGATGCACTGGTTGCCATAGCTACTCCTGGGCGGTCGCCCTGGCAGGCTGCGAGGGGCGCGCCTGCGAATTATTCATTGGTGGCCGCGAGTACTTCTTCCAGCGTGGTCACGCCGGCCCGCACCTTGACCAGGCCCGACTTGCGCAAGTCGCGCACGCCTTCGCTCTCAGCCTGCTTGGCAATGTCAATCGCCGTGCCCTGGGTCAGGATGATGCGCTGGATAGGCTCGGTGACCGGCATCACTTGGTAAATGCCTACCCGGCCGCGGTAACCGTTGTTGCAACTGCTGCAGCCGACGGCGCGATAGGGCTTCCAGCTGCCATCCAGCTCTTCCTCGGCGTAGCCAGCCCGTATCAGCGCGTCGCGTGGATAGTCCGCTGGCGTCTTGCAGTTCTCGCACAGGCGTCGGGTGAGGCGCTGCGCCGTGATCAAGAGCACGCTGGAGGCGATGTTGAACGGCGCCACGCCCATGTTCATCAGGCGGGTCAGTGTGGTCGGTGCGTCGTTGGTGTGCAGTGTCGACATCACCATGTGGCCGGTCTGCGCGGCTTTGATGGCGATGTCGGCGGTCTCAAGGTCGCGGATTTCGCCGACCATGATGATGTCTGGATCCTGCCGCAGAAAGGACTTCAGCGCGGCGGAGAAAGTCAGCCCGGCCTTGTCATTCACATTGACCTGGTTGATGCCCGGAAGGTTGATTTCAGCCGGGTCCTCGACGGTGGAGATGTTGACGCCAGGCTGGTTCAGGATGTTCAGGCAGGTGTAGAGAGACACGGTCTTGCCCGAGCCGGTCGGGCCCGTTACGAGCACCATGCCATAGGGCCGGAAGATGCAGGCCAGCAAGCGGTCTTTCTCGATCTTCTCGTAGCCCAAGGCTTCGATGCCCAGCTTGGCAGAGGAGGGGTCAAGAATCCGGATCACGATCTTCTCGCCGAACAGTGTCGGCAAGGTGCTGACCCGGAAGTCGATGGCCTTGGCACCGAACTTGAGCTTCATGCGGCCGTCTTGCGGCACGCGACGCTCGGCGATGTCCAGGCGCGAAATGACCTTGATGCGCGAGGACAGCTTGTCCTTGATGGCGATCGGCGGCTGGGTGATCTCGCGCAACTCGCCGTCGACGCGGAAGCGCACGCGGTAGTGGTACTCGTAGGGCTCGAAGTGCAGGTCGGACGCGCGCAGATTGATCGCGTCGATCAGCATCTTCTGAAGGAAGCGCACGACCGGTGCGTCTTCGACGTCGGTCGAGATATCGGCTGCTTCCTGCGCAGCGGCAGGGTCTTCCTCGGCGACGTCGAACTCGAAGTCGCCGCCGGCAATCGATTCCAACTGCTCGCTGGCGCTGGAGCCGGAGCCGGCCAGCATCTTGCTGAGCTTGTCATGCTCGACGATCACCCATTCGGGCGACAGCTGGGTGGCGAACTTGATACGCTCGACCACCTCCTGGTCGGTCGGGTCGGCCCCGCCGATGAAAAGCCGGTTGCCCCGCCGGCCCAGCACCACGACCTGGTACTGGTGGGCCAGCTTGGCCTCGATGATGTTCTGGGGCAGGCGCTGAGCGTCCAACGCATTCAGGTCCATGACCGGCAGGGCCAGCGCATGCGACAGCGTGTGGGCGAGGTCGACAGCCGACAAGGCCGAGGCCGCCATCAGCGCATTGACGAAGCTGATCTTCTTCTCGCGGGACTGGCGAACCAGGTCTTCCGCGGTCTTGACCGGCAGCTTGCCGGCATGGACGAGCACGCGCGCGACCCCTGACAGGGAGGAATGGGTCGACTCGGCCAAGGTGGTGTCCACGTGCAAGCGTTCTGCTGAGCAGGCTGATACAGGCCTGCATGTTCAATGAGAGCGGGCCATCATGACCCATGGATTTCACACTGTAAACCGAGCTTTTTCCCGGGTGAGACAAGCCGGTGTGACGGTGTGCGCACAAGGCCGTGCCTTGGCGCGCCGATGGATCGCCTGCGCAACAGTTCCGGCGATCGCGTGCCGCAGACAAATGGGACGCCTTGCGTGGTGCTGTGCGGAAAAACAAAAAAGCCCAAGTGGAGGTCCACTTGGGCTTTTTCGATTTGTCTGGTCGGGGTGAGAGGATTCGAACCTCCGGCCTCTACGTCCCGAACGTAGCGCTCTACCAGGCTAAGCTACACCCCGATTTTTGAACCAGCTTGCCTGCAGCAGGCGCCTCGGTCATCAATCTCTTCAATTGGCGCCTTCAAGAAGTTCGCTCAACTGACTGAACTGCGAATTCTAGCAGAGATTCTCGCCACTTGTTGCGAGGCAGTGCATTTATCGCGTCACTCGCCTTCTGGGCTTCGGCGCGAGCGGCCAGGCGCGTGGCTTCGATGGCGCCCGTGCTGCGCACGATCTGCACGATGTCGCCCAGGCGCTCTACCTCGCCGTGTTCGATGGCGTGACGGATCAGCTGGCGTTGCTCGGGGCTGCCGCGTTCCATGGCGATCAAGAGGGGCAGCGTGGGCTTGCCCTCGCGCAGGTCGTCGCCGACGTTCTTGCCGAGTTCGTGCGAGTCGCCTTCGTAATCCAGCAGATCGTCAATCAGCTGGAAGGCTGTGCCCAGGCTGCGGCCATAGGCGGCACAAGCTTCCTCGATTTCGGCGCTGGCCTCGGCCAGCACCGCACCCAGGCGCGCGCTGGCCTCAAACAGCTTGGCGGTCTTGTAGCGGATGACGCGCAGGTAGCTGTCGACCGACACATCTGGGTCATGCATGTTCATCAACTGCAGGACCTCGCCTTCGGCGATCACATTGGTCGCCTCGGCCAGCACCTCGAGCACGCGCATGCGATCGACCGAAACCATCATCTGGAAAGCGCGCGAGTAAAGGAAGTCGCCCACCAGCACGCTGGCTGCATTGCCGAACAACGCATTGGCGGTGGCCTTGCCGCGACGCAGCGAGGACTCATCGACGACGTCGTCGTGCAGCAGTGTGGCGGTGTGGATGAACTCGACAACGGCGGCCAGTTCGAAGCGGGCGTCCTTCTGGTAGCCCAGGGCATTGGCAAACAGCAGCACCAGCTTGGGCCGCATGCGCTTGCCACCCGCGTGCACGATGTAGTTGCCGATCTGGTTGATCAGGGCCACGTCCGACTTGAGTCGCCGGGCAATGACGGCATCAACCTCGAGCATTTCTGCGCTCAACGCGGCGAGGACCTCGGCGACAGGGGAAAGGGGCGAGGCTGACGCGGCTTGCACTCTTTGCTCTCAATGGAATGGAGTCAGGATTATAGAAACAGCTTTCCATCCGCCCTGCGCCGTTGACGAAGCGAGCCGGACGGCGATGCTCAGCTTTCACAGGGTTTGCCCTTGTTTTGTGAAGCTGCTACACTCGCGGGCTCTGCGCTCGATGAAGGGCGTTGAGAGGGTCTCGGGCCGAGGCCGCCAACTCCGGTTGGCAGCGCAGCGGCGCGGGCGATTAATTTGAAAGGGCTGATATGTACGCGGTCATAAAAACCGGTGGCAAGCAATACAAAGTTGCTGCTGGCGAAAAGATCAAGATAGAACAGATTGCTGCGGATGTTGGCCAAGAGATTGTGATCGACCAAGTTCTCGCCGTCGGTAGCGGCGCGGATCTGAAGATCGGCACTCCCTTGGTTGCTGGTGCAAGCATTACCGCCACGGTGGTGGCTCACGGTAGGCACGACAAAGTGCGCATCTTCAAGCTGCGCCGTCGCAAGCACTACAAGAAGAGTCAAGGCCATCGCCAGAACTTCACCGAGCTGCAAATCAGCGCGGTGAACGCCTAAGCGATCGTTCGATCTTCTTCGCCAACAGTTCAAGGAGCTAATCCATGGCACAGAAAAAGGGCGGCGGTTCCACACGGAACGGCCGCGACTCCAAACCCAAGATGCTGGGCGTCAAGGCCTTCGGTGGTCAGCTGATCTCGGCAGGTTCCATCATCGTGCGTCAGCGCGGTACCAAGTTCCACGCTGGCACCAATGTCGGCATGGGCAAGGACCACACGCTGTTCGCGCTGGTCGACGGCCAAGTGTCGTTCGCCATCAAGGGTGAAAAGAACCGTCAGACGGTTTTCGTCACGCCGGCCTGAGTCTTCAAGACCCAGCGGGCATGATGCGGTGGCAGCAGCCGGCCGCATCGTGAAGCAAGAGCCCCGGCACTGTCCGGGGCTTTGTTTTTTGCGGCTGCGACAGAAGCAGGCCTTTTTCGAGGTCTCGCTTACCATGGCCCATCGGGCTCGAAAAGCAAGCGTATGAAGTTCGTCGACGAAGCCACCATCGATATCGTGGCCGGCAATGGTGGTGCCGGTTGTGCCAGTTTCCGGCGCGAAAAGTTCATCCCATTCGGTGGCCCCGATGGCGGTGACGGCGGCCGAGGCGGCAGCGTCTATGCGATGGCCGACCTGAACCTCAATACCTTGATCGACTACCGCTATGCGCGTCGTCACGAGGCGCGCAACGGCGAAGCCGGCCGAGGCTCCGACCAGTTCGGTGCCGCCGCTGAAGACATCGTGCTGCGCATGCCGGTGGGCACCATCATCCGTGACGTCGAAACCGAACAGATCATTGCCGAGCTGCTCGAGCCGGACGTGAAGGTGCTGCTGCTCAAGGGCGGCGACGGCGGTTTTGGCAATCTGCATTTCAAGACCAGCACCAACCGCGCCCCGCGTCAGAAGACGCCCGGCTGGCCCGGCGAGGCCAAGAAGGTCAAGCTGGAGCTGCGCGTGCTGGCCGACGTGGGTCTGCTCGGTCAGCCCAATGCCGGCAAGTCCACGCTGATCACGGCGGTCTCCAATGCCCGCCCCAAGATCGCCGACTACCCGTTCACGACGCTGCACCCGAATCTGGGCGTGGTGCGCGTGGCACCGGAGAAGAGTTTCGTCGTTGCCGACATTCCCGGCCTGATCGAAGGCGCTTCCGAAGGTGCGGGTCTCGGCCACCAATTTCTGCGCCACCTGCAGCGCACGCGCTTGCTGCTGCATGTGATCGACCTGGCGCCGTTCGATCCCGAAGTGGATCCGGTGGCTGAAGCCAAGGCCATCGTGGCCGAGCTGAAGAAGTACGACCAGGAGCTCTACGACAAGCCGCGCTGGCTGGTGCTGAACAAGCTGGACATGGTGCCGGCAGAGGAACGTGCGGCCCGTGTCAAGGACTTCGTCAAGCGCTACAAGTGGAAGGGCCCGGTCTTCGAGATCTCGGCCCTGACGCGCGAAGGCTGCCAGCCGCTGATCCATGCGATCTACGAGCATGTGGCCGCAGCGCAGTACCGCCATGTCGAGCCAGACGTCCGCTTTGCCGCTCCGGAGGGCGGTGAGCAGGGGGCGGTCTGATGGCAGCCTCGGTGTTGAAGGACGCACGCCGTATCGTCGTCAAGGTTGGCTCCAGCCTGGTCACCAATGAGGGTCGTGGCGTCGATGCCGAGGCAATCGGCAACTGGTGCCGTCAACTGGCCCTGCTGGCCGGCGAGGGGCGCGAGCTGGTGATGGTGTCCAGCGGTGCCATCGCCGAAGGTATGAAGCGCCTCGGCTGGGCGACCCGCCCGAAAGAGATTCACGAGCTACAGGCCGCAGCAGCTGTCGGGCAAATGGGCCTGGCCCAGATGTACGAGACCAAGCTGCGCGAGCAGGGCATGGGCAGCGCGCAAGTGCTGCTCACCCATGCCGACCTGGCCGACCGCGAGCGCTACCTGAATGCGCGCTCCACGTTGCTGACGCTCTTGCAGCATCGCGTGCTGCCGGTCATCAACGAGAACGACACCGTCGTCAACGACGAAATCAAGTTCGGCGACAACGACACACTGGGAGCGCTTGTCGCCAACTTGGTTGAAGCCGATGCCCTGGTCATCCTGACTGACCAGAAGGGCCTGTACTCGGCCGATCCCCGCAAAGATCCCAACGCCCGCTTCATCGATGAAGCGGTGGCCGGCACGCCCGAGCTCGAGTTGATGGCCGGCGGCGCGGGTTCATCGCTGGGTCGCGGCGGCATGATCACCAAGATCCTGGCGGCCAAGCGCGCGGCGGGCAGCGGCGCTTCTACCGTGATCGCCTGGGGGCGCGAGCCCGATGTGCTCTTGCGACTGGCGGCAGGCGAAGCCATAGGCTCGGCCCTGCTGGCGAGCACACCGAAGCTGGCCGCGCGCAAGCAATGGATGGCCGACCATTTGCAGCTGCGCGGTGCCGTCACCGTCGATGCTGGTGCGGCCATCAAGCTTCGTGACGAGGGCAAGAGCCTGCTGCCGATCGGCGTGGTCGAGGTGCAGGGCGACTTCCATCGTGGCGATGTGATCGCGGTGCGCGATCCGGCGGGCGTCGAACTGGCGCGAGGCTTGACCAATTACTCGAGTGCCGAAGCCAGGCTCATCGCCCGCAAGCCGTCATTCGAATTTGAGCGCGTGCTGAGCTACGCCGCCGAGCCCGAGCTCATTCACCGGGACAACATGGTGCTCGCTTAGCGAGCGCCATGTTGCGGCGCAAGCTCATATCGCTTGCGATGTGAGTGGCGCCACAACAGGGGCCTTGCACAGCAAGCCCCTCATTCGTCCCTGGGCGGCGTTGCTGCCTCGGCCACCTGCTGCTGTTCAGCCGGCGGCCCGTCCCGATGCTGCGGCCGCATGCCCGAACGCAGATAGCGGTTGTGGTGGTTGATGCGCGGCAGGTAGCGGGCGAGCTCGGTCAGCGCCATCTCGTAGACGCCACGCTTGAACTCGATCACGGCCTCCAGCGGCACCCAGTATTCGTTCCAACGCCAGGCGTCGAACTCGGGGTGGTCGGTGGCGCGCAGGTTCATGTCACTGTCGCGACCCGTCATCTGCAGCAGGAACCAGATCTGCTTCTGGCCACGGTAGTGGCCGCGTGCGTCGCGCCGGATGAAGTGCTCGGGCACCTCGTAGCGCAGCCAGTCTCGGGTGCGCGCAATGATGCGCACATGTTCGTCGGTGAGCCCCACCTCTTCGTGGAGCTCACGGTACATCGCCTGCTCGGGCGTCTCGCCGTACTTGATGCCCCCTTGCGGGAACTGCCAGGAATGCGTCCGGATGCGTTTGCCCCAGAACACTTCGTTCCTGTGGTTGAGCAGGATGATGCCGACGTTGGGGCGGAAGCCTTCACGGTCGAGCATAATCAACCTCAAATCTATAGTTGGATCGATTATTGCATTGGGCCGCCGTCCCGGCGCTCCCCTCGCTAACCCTCACAAGAACATCTGGCCCTGCGGGGCCAGTTTTGCCTGCCGCACCTTATGAAAGCCTCCCAGTTTTTCGTCTCCACCCTCAAGGAAGCGCCCGCCGATGCGGAAGTGGTCAGCCACAAGCTGATGATGCGCGCGGGCATGATCAAGCGACTGGGCGCCGGCATCTACAACTACATGCCCATGGGCCTGCGGGTGATCCGCAAGGTGGAAAGCATCATCCGCGAGGAGATGAACCGTGCCGGCGCCGTGGAGCTCCTGATGCCTGTCGTGCAGCCCGCCGAGCTGTGGCAGGAGACCGGCCGCTTCGACAAGATGGGCCCCGAACTGCTGCGGGTGAAGGACCGCCACGACCGCGACTTCATCATCCAGCCCACCAGCGAAGAGGTGATCACCGACATCGCCCGCCAGGAGCTGCGCAGCTACAAGCAGCTGCCGAAAAATTTCTATCACATCCAGACCAAGTTCCGTGACGAGCGCCGCCCCCGCTTCGGCCTGATGCGCGGCCGCGAGTTCACGATGAAGGACGCCTATTCCTTTGACCGTGACGTGGCCACCGCCACCGTCAGCTACGACGCGATGTTCGCCGCCTACCAGCGCATCTTCGACCGCTTCGGCCTCCAATACCGCGCCGTAGCGGCCGACACCGGCGCCATCGGCGGCGACCGCTCGCACGAGTTCCAGGTGATCGCCGACACCGGCGAAGACGCCATCGTCTACTGCCCCACCAGCGACTACGCTGCCAACATCGAGTTGGCCGAAGGCGTGGCCTTGCTGGCCACTCGCGGTGCTGCCACGCAGGCGCTGACCAAGGCGCCGACGCCGGGCAAGAGCACCTGCGAAGACGTGGCCGCGCTGCTCGGCCTGCCGCTGACGCAGACCGTCAAGTCCCTGGTCCTGGCCACCGACGAGAAGAACGAGGCCGGCGACATCATCAAGTCCACCGTCTGGCTGCTGCTGGTGCGCGGCGACCATGAGCTGAATGAAGTGAAGGCCGGCAAGCTGGAAGGCCTGAAGGCCGGTTTCCGCTTCGCCACCGTGGCCGAGATCGACGAGCACTTCGGCTGCAAGCCCGGCTACCTGGGCGCCATCGGCCTCAAGAAGCCAGTCAAGGTCGTGGCCGACCGCACCGTGGCCCAGATGAGCGATTTCGTCTGCGGCGCCAACGAGGCCGACTTCCACTTCACTGGCGCCAATTGGGGCCGCGACCTGCCCGAGCCGGACGTGATTGCCGACATCCGCAATGTCGTGGCCGGCGATCCGTCACCGGATGGCAAGGGCGTGCTGGCCATCCAGCGCGGCATCGAAGTGGGCCATGTGTTCCTCCTGGGTACCAAGTACTCCAAGGACATGAACGCCACCTACCTCGACGAAACCGGCAAGCCCCAGCTGATGGTGATGGGCTGCTATGGCATCGGCGTGACCCGCATCCTCGGCGCGGCCATCGAGCAGAGCCACGACGAGCGCGGCATCATCTGGCCCGATGCGATTGCTCCCTTCACCGTGGTGCTGTGCCCCATCGGCATGGACCGCAGCGAAGCCGTCAAGGAGGCCGCTGCCAAGCTGCACGATGAGCTCCAGGCCCTGGGCGTGGACGTGCTGCTGGACGACCGCGGCGAGCGCCCGGGTGCGATGTTTGCCGACTGGGAGCTGGTCGGCGTGCCGCACCGTGTGGTCATCTCCGACCGTGGCCTGAAGGAAGGCCAGCTGGAATACCAGGGCCGCCGCGATGCCGAGGCCAGCAAGGTGGCCGTGGCCGATGTGGTCGCGCATCTGAAGGCGCGCCTGCAGGCCTGAGCCGGATGAGTCTGCGCCGACGCGCCCTGCTCGGTGCCGGGCTGGCCACGCCGCTGCTGGCTTGGCGCCCCGCGCTGGCCGGCGCGCAGATCGAGGAACCCTTGGCCGACGCCGTGCGATCGGCGCTGTCTGCGTCGATTGCCAACAGCGCGCCGCCCAAGCCACGCTTCGACAGCATCGAGCCCCGGCTCGAGTACCTGAAGTGGCTGGGTGTGATGAGCGAGAAGCTCAAGAAGCGCAAGAGCGAGGCGCAGACGCGCATCGAGTTCCTCGAAACGGTCTGGTACGAATCCAAACGTGCTGGCCTGGAGCCGGCGCTGGTGCTGGGCCTGATCCAGGTCGAGAGCGGTTTCCGCAAGTACGCCATCAGCACCGCCGATGCACGCGGCTACATGCAGGTGATGCCTTTCTGGACCCGCGTGATCGGCGATGGCCAGGCCTCCCGGCTCTTTCACATGCAGACCAATCTGCGCTTCGGCTGCGTGATCCTGCGTCACTACCTGGACCGTGAGAAGGGCGACATGTTCCTCGCCCTCGGCCGCTACAACGGCAGCCGTGGCCGGGCCGAATATCCGAACGCGGTGTTCGCCTCGCGCCGTCAGTGGCTGATGCCCGGCGAGACATAGCCCACCCTCTACGGCCTGCGGCCGCCCCCTCAAGGGGGCAAGCCCGCAGGACCGGCAAAGCCGGATCCCCGGGCTTCGCTCGGTCAGTCAGGCGCCCCGCAGTCCTTGCCAAGACTGTGGCGCCGCGCCGGCCAAGCCGGCCAGCTCCAGCACCCGTTCGCAACTTTCGTTGATCAGCTCTTCGATGGTCTGCGGCCGGTGATAGAAGGCCGGCAGCGGCGGAAAGACGATGCCGCCCATCTCGGTCACGGCCGTCATGTTGCGCAGGTGCGCCAGGTTCAGCGGCGTCTCGCGCACCATCAGGATCAGGCGGCGGCGCTCCTTCAGCGTCACGTCGGCGGCGCGGGTCAGGAGGTTGTCGCCAAAGCCATGGGCGATGGCCGCGAGGCTCTTCATCGAGCAGGGCGCCACCACCATCGCGGCCGTGGCGAAGCTGCCGCTGGCCACGCAGGCGCCGATGTCGCCCGGTGCATGGCTGTGGTCGGCCTCGGCTTCCAGCGCGTCACGCACGAGGCCCAACTCGTGGTGGACGTTGAGGATGCCGGCCGGCGTGGCGATCAGATGCGTCTCGGCGCCGAGCTCGCGTGCCCGGCGCAGCAAACGCAAGCCGTAAGCAGCGCCGCTGGCGCCGGTGATGCCCACGACCAGCCGCGGCTTGGTCATCAGCCTTGAGCGCCCAGCACCTGCTGCAGTTCGCCGGCCTGGTACATCTCCATCATGATGTCCGAGCCGCCGACGAACTCGCCGTTGACGTAGAGCTGCGGGATGGTGGGCCAGTTGGCATAGTCCTTGATGCCCTGGCGGACTTCTTCGTCCTCCAGCACATTGAAGGTCTTCAGGTCGCCGACATTGCAGGCCTTGAGGATCTGGATCGCGCGGCCGGAGAAGCCGCACATCGGGAATTGGGCCGTGCCCTTCATGAACAGCACGACGCGGTTGTTCTTGACCAGCTCGTCGATGCGTTGTTGTACGTTGCTCATAGGAAATCGCCCCAGGTTCTTCAGGAATGGGCGGGATTATCGGGCAGGCCCGATGGCCTGTGCCTGTGCAAGGTCACAAGGTCAGAAGCGGAAATTCAGGCCCAGTTGCAGCACGGCCTGGTAGCGGCCCACACGTGTGGCATCGTCCAGGCTGAGGGTCGAACGGCCCAGGCGCAGGCCATCTGACAGGCCCGACACCGCCAGCCCCAGGTCGGCCGAGAACCCCCAGCCGCTGCGCAGCGACTGGCCGGTGTAGCCAATGCCCACGTAGGACAGGCTGGAGCCATAGTCACCCGCCAGGCCGCTACCGCCCAGGCCGGGCAGCGAAACCAGGCGCTGGCCCACCGCGAAGCGGCTGTTCGACAGGCCGTTGTTGCCCAGGGCCAGGCCGCCGTTCCCTTGCAGCACCGACAGCGGCCCGAGCAGCAGGCCGCCGGTGGCACGCAGGCCGCCGCTGACCTGGTTGCCGAGCAGGGAGCCGGTGAGGTAGTAGTCGCCCAGCAGATTGGCGCCCAGCAGGCGCGAGCCCAGCGGGCCGGCGGTGTCAAGTTGGTTCAGTTGCAGGCGCGCCTGCCAGCGCTGCGTAATGAGGTCGCCAGGGCGGACCTGCAAGCCGTCCGCAGCCTGGGCGGACAGGCAGGCCAGGGCCAGCGCGAGGCTGGGGCTGCAAAGGCGCAGAAGGCGTGCAGGGCGGCGGATCATGGCGGTCTCCCCTGGGGGGCGACTCGCCCCCGATGTCGGCCCATACTACGCCGCGATGGCAGCCTTGTGGCCCCTCAGATGGAGCAAAAAAATGCGAAGTTGTGGGCTTTGCCGTCAGCCTGGGCGGCGTCCGCCCGAGGCCCTGGGATTGCCGCCCAGATCGTTGCGGCAAGCCAACTCCCTGAAGCCGGCCGCTCGTAGCAGATCGGCGACGGCCGGCGCCTGGTCCCAGCCATGTTCCAGCAGCAGCCAAGCACCGGGCCGCAGATGGGCCTGGGCGTCGGCGATCAGGATGCGCAGCGAATCCAGGCCGTCGCCGCCGGGCGTCAGCGCGCTCAAGGGCTCGTGGCGCAGGGCTGGCAGGTGGTGGTCGTCGCCGGCGATGTAGGGCGGGTTGCTGACGATCAGGTCGAAAGCCCGGCCGGCCAGCGGCTGCCACCAGTTGCCTTGCAGCCATTCGACTTGCAGGCCCAGCGCTTGGCCATTGGCCCGTGCCATGGCGAGCGCACCCGGCGACAGGTCAACGGCCGTGACTTTGGCGGCCGGCCTGCGATGCGCCAGGGCCAGGGCGATGGCGCCGCTGCCGGTGCCGAGGTCCACCACCTCGGCTGCCTGGCCTTCGGGCATCAGCTCCAGCGCCCAGTCCACCAACACCTCGGTATCGGGCCGGGGCACCAGGGTGTGACGGTCGACCTTGAGCATCAGGCCGTGGAATTCCTTCTCGCCGACCAGATAGGCCAGCGGCACGCCGTCCAGGCGCTGGGCCAGCCACCGCTCGAAGCGCTCGGCCTGTTCATTGCTCAAGGCATCGTCGCCATGGATCAGCAACCAGGCGCGGTCCACGCCGAGCAGGGCGGCCAGCAAGAGTTGCGCATCGATGCGCTCGAGACCCGCCGCAATGGCCCGGGTCTGCGCGGCGCCGATGCCAAGGCTCACGAGCGACCTTCCAGCTGCGCCAATTGCTCGGCCGCCTGCGCCTGCTGCAGGCCTTGCACCACGTCGTCCAGGTCGCCATCCATGATGGCGCCGAGCTTGTAGAGCGTCAGGTTGATGCGGTGGTCGGTGAAGCGGCCCTGGGGGAAGTTGTAGGTGCGGATGCGGTCGCTGCGGTCGCCCGTGCCGACCAGGCTCTTGCGCTGGGCGGCCTCCTTGGCGGCGCGCTCGTTGCGGTCCTTGTCGCGCAGGCGGGCGGCCAGCACGGCCATGGCCTTGGCCTTGTTGCGGTGCTGGCTGCGGTCGTCCTGGCATTCGGCCACCAGGCCGGTGGGCAAGTGGGTGATGCGGATGGCCGAATCGGTCTTGTTGACGTGCTGTCCGCCGGCGCCACTGGCACGGAAGGTGTCGATGCGCAGCTCGGCCGGGTTGAGCTGGATCTCCTCGGTCTCGTCCGGCTCGGGCATCACGGCCACGGTGCAGGCGCTGGTGTGGATGCGACCCTGGCTCTCGGTGGCGGGCACGCGCTGTACACGGTGGCCGCCGGAGTCGAACTTGAGGCGGCCGTACACCTTGTCGCCTTCGAGGCGGATCACGACTTCCTTGTAGCCGCCGAGGTCCGAATCGCTGGCCGACAGGATTTCGCTCTTCCAGCCCTCGCGCTCGGCATAGCGCAAATACATGCGCGCCAGGTCGCCTGCGAACAGGGCGGATTCATCACCGCCGGTGCCTGCGCGGATTTCCAGGAAGGCGTTGCGTTCGTCGTCCGGATCTTTGGGCAGCAGGGCCAGTTGCAACTGCTCGTTCAGGCGCGTGATGTCGGTCTCGGCCGCAGCGATTTCCTCCCGGGCCATCTCGGCCATCTCCGGGTCGGCCAGCATCTCGCGCGCCGCAGCGAGGTCGGATTCGCGCTGCAGGAACTGCCGGTAGGTGCCCACCAGGTCCGCCACCTCGCTCTGCTCCTTGGTGAGCGAGCGGTAGCGCTTCATGTCGCTGGCGATGGCGCCATCGGCCAGGATGGTGTCGAGTTCGACCAGGCGGTGGCCCAGGCGTTCGAACTGCTGGCGCAGGGTGTCTTTCATGGGGAGATCGGTCCGGATTCTTTGAGCAGGTCCGCCGAAAGTTCAGCGGGGCAGGGCGAGGCGCAGGAGGCGCGGCCGCTAATGCTCGTCGCCGGAATCCGAAACCTTGCTGCCCGGCGACTGGCTGCTGCCGCGCAGGAACAGGCGCGAGATGGTCTGCGCCAGTTGCTCGCGCTGTGAGCCATCGCTGGCATGCAGCTCGGCGAGGCTGCCATGCAGCATCTTCTGCGTGAGGCCGCGCGCCAGCGCTTCCAGCACTTCTTCCACATCGGCCCCGCGCGCCAGCTGCTTGCGGGCGCGGGCGATTTCCAGCTCGCGCCAGCTCTCGGCCTGGCTGTTGAGGGCCTGGATCAAGGGCACGGTGTTGCGCTGGCCCAGCCAGTGCACAAAGCTTTGCACGCCGGTCTCGATGATGGCCTCGGCCTGCTGCACTGCGGCCTGGCGCTTCTCGCCGGCGCTTTGCACCACGGCCGAGAGATCGTCCACGGTGTAGAGATAGACGTCGTCCAGCTGCGCCACTTCGGGCTCGATGTCGCGCGGAACGGCCAGGTCGACCATGAACATCGGGCGGTGGCGGCGGCTCTTCAGCGCGCGCTCCACGGCGCCGAGGCCGATCAAGGGCAGGCTGCTGGCGGTGCAGGAAATCACCGCGTCGAATTCATGCAGGCGCTGGGGCAGGTCGGCGAGGCGGATGGCTTCAGCCCCGAGGCGGCCGGCCAGCTTCTCGCCACGCTCCAGCGTGCGGTTGGCCACGGCCATGTGCTTGGGCGTGCGGGCGGCAAAGTGGGTGGCGACCAGCTCGATCATTTCGCCGGCGCCTACGAAGAGCACCTTGATCTTGCTGAGGTCTTCGAACAGCTGGCCGGCGAGGCGCACCGAGGCGGCCGCCATGCTGATCGAGTGTGCGCCAATCTCGGTCGAGGTGCGCACTTCCTTGGCGACCGAGAAGCTGCGCTGGAACAGCTGGTGCAGCGTTGTGCCCAGGGTGCCAGCCGAATCGGCTTCGCGCACTGCCTGCTTCAGCTGGCCGAGGATCTGCGGCTCACCGAGCACCATGGAATCGAGCCCGCTGGCCACGCGGAAGGCATGGCGCGCGGCGGCGCTGCCTTCCATCACATAGGCATGGCTCATCAGCGCGTCGCTGCCGACGCCGCCGACCTGGGCCAGCCAGTCGATGGTGGGGCGCACCAGCTGCGGTGCGCCGGCCACATAGAGCTCGGTGCGGTTGCAGGTGGAAACGAGCGCCGCCTCGGTGCTGGCACGCGGCTGGCGCTGGGTGAGTTGCTCACGCAGGCCGAGCAAGGTGGGGGCGAGTTGCTCGAGCGAGAACGCAAACCGCCCGCGCAGATCCAGCGGGGCGGAGTTGTGGTTCAGGCCGAGGGCAAAAACGCTCATGAAGCGGCGATTATAAAATTCCGGGCCCAACGGCCCCTGACAAAGATCACAAGACCTTGAGCCCGCTCGACGCCCTTTGGCATCTTCTCAATTTCCTGGCCCCGGCCTGGGCCGTGGCAGCCCTGGTGGCGGCGCTGGCCAAGCTGCTGTGGCGGCAGGAACTCAAGGGCCAGGCCTGGCGGCGACTGGCGCTGTGGGGCGGCATCGGCGGCAGCCTGGGCCTCATCGCCGCCCTGGCCTTGTTCGGCCGGGACGGCAAGATGGCCGGCTACGGCCTGATGATCGGTGCCGTGGCCTTGCCGCAATGGTGGCTGGCCTTCAGGCCGGGACGCTGAGCACTTCTTCCTTCACCACGACCTCGCCGCGCAGCGAATGCGCGAAAGCCTGGGTGATGGTCACATCGATCAGCTGGTTCATCAGGCGTGGCTGGCCCTTGAAGTTGACGATGCGGTTGCACTCGGTGCGACCCATCAGCTCGGTCGGGTCCTTGCGGGCATTGCCGGTGACGAGGATGCGCTGCGTCGTGCCGACCATGGTCTCGCTGATCTTCACCGCGTTCGCCTCGATGGCGGCCTGCAGTTCCTGCAGGCGCTTGACCTTGGCTTCGTAGGGTGTCGTGTCTTCCAGCGCGGCGGCCGGCGTGCCGGGGCGCGGGCTGAAGATAAAGCTGAACGAGGCGTCGAAGCCCACATCGGTCACCAGCTTCATCAGCTTGGCATGGTCGTCCTCGGTCTCGCCGGGGAAGCCGACGATGAAGTCGCTGGCGATGCGGATGTCCGGCCGGATCGCCCGCAGCTTGCGCACGATGCTC
This sequence comes from Pelomonas sp. V22, assembly GCF_030014915.1. Taxonomy (GTDB): domain Bacteria; phylum Pseudomonadota; class Gammaproteobacteria; order Burkholderiales; family Burkholderiaceae_C; genus JAUASW01. Next base: position 1,412,511 of record NZ_JAGIXS010000001.1, on the reverse strand, counting down.
TTGAACTCCAGCGCCGTGTAGCCGCGCTTCATCGCCATCAGGATGCGGTCGCTGCCATGCTGGACCGGCAGATGCAGGTGGTTCACCAACTGCGGAATCTTGCCGTAGGCCTCGATCAGGCGCGGGCTGAATTCGTTGGGATGGCTGGTGGTGAAGCGCAATCGCTGGATGCCGGGGATCTCGGCCGCGTACTCGAGCAGCAGGGCCAGGTCGGCGAATTCACCGCTGTCGCCCATCTTGCCCCGGTAGGCATTGACGTTCTGGCCCAGCAGGTTGATCTCCATCACGCCCTGGTCCGCGAGGCCGGCGATCTCGGTCAGCACGTCCTCGAAGGGGCGCGACATCTCGTCGCCGCGCGTGTAGGGCACGACGCAGTAGCTGCAGTACTTGGAGCAGCCTTCCATGATAGAGACGAAGGCCGACGCGCCTTCGACCTTGGCGGGGGGCAGGTTGTCGAACTTCTCGATCTCAGGGAAGCTGATGTCGACCTGCGGGCGGCGCTGCTCCTTGCGGGCGGCCAGCATGGCCGGCAGGCGGTGCAGGGTCTGCGGGCCGAAGACCACGTCCACATAGGGCGCGCGCTCAATGATGGCGGCGCCTTCCTGCGAAGCCACGCAGCCGCCGACGCCGATCATCACGCCCTTGTCCTTCAGGTGCTTGACGCGGCCGAGGTCGCTGAACACCTTCTCCTGCGCCTTCTCGCGCACCGAGCAGGTGTTGAAGAGGATGAGGTCGGCCTGCTCCGGGTCGTCGGTCTTTTCGAAGCCCTCGGCGGCGCCCATCACGTCGGCCATCTTGTCCGAGTCGTACTCGTTCATCTGGCAGCCGAAGGTCTTGATGTAGACCTTCTTCGTCTCGTTGCCGGCGCTCATGGCTTGCTCCAGGTCTGGGTGCCGGGCTCGAACTGCAGCTTGGCCGCTTCCTCGCGGCTGCGCGGCCAGGTCTTGTTGGCCAGTTCGGCGCTGTTGAGCACCCACACGTCCATCAGGAGGCCCTGCGGGTCCACCGTGTAGTGCACGACGAGCTTCTGGCCCATCAGGCTGGCGGGCTGTTGCAGCATGTTGTTGTCGCCCTTGACGCGGCTGCCGGGCGCGAGGCGCGCAGGCTTGCCGTTGAGCGTCACGTCGGGCGTTTGCTGCACCACCAGCTCGCCGCGCAGCGCGGTGGCCGGGAAGTAGCGGTGGGTCTGGGCGAAGGCGCTGGCATGCAGCGCGACCGTGGTCACGAGAGCGACGACGGCAATTCGGGCACAGCGGTACATGGTATTTGTCCAGTGGCTGCTGAAATGGAACCGGCCCGGGCTGGAAGCTCCGGGCCGGCGAGGTGGCGGGATTTTAGCGGCTTGGCGCTTTGCGCGGATCAGGGCGTCTCGAACACAGGGTCTGTCAGACCTTGCAGCGTGGCCTCGTTCACGCCGGGCCGGTCGCTCAGCACGAGCACTTCGTTGTGACCCTTGCGCAGCCACACGCCGGGCAGGTAGAGCGACTGCTGCGGGCCGATCTGCCAGTAGCGGCCGAGCAGGTGGCCATTGACCCAGACCTGGCCGCGGCCCCAGCCGCGGGTGTCGAGGAAGCTGTCGCCGGCCTTGTCGAGCGTGAAGCCGCCCTTGAAGAAGGCCGGGCCGCTGCTCGATGGCGTGGCGGCCTTCAGGCCTTGGACCTCAGAGAGCGGCAGCGTGAACACGTTCCAGTCCAACAGCTCCTGGCCCGCCAGCTTGACCGAGCGGGTGATGCCCTTGTGTTCGGCATCGAGCTTGGCGCCGAAGCCGATGCGGCCGAGGTTCTCGACCAGGATGTCCAGCGTGGCACCGGCCGGTAGGTCCACCGCCAGCTCGCGCTGGCCAAGCCGGCGCTCCAAGGTGCCGACCAACTGGCCATTGACCAGCACGGTGGCGATGTCGCGGGCCTCGTCGATCACGAGCGTGCCCTTCACGGCCTGCTCGATCTTCTTGCGGTAGAGGATCAGCCCATAGCCTTGGCCGTAATGCTCCATCGAACGCGGGAAGCGCGAGGCGATGGGCTGGCTCAGCTGTGGCAGGGCATCGAGCAGCCCGGTGAGGCGCTGGAAGGCGAAGGGCGCAATCGCCTGCGTGCTCGGGCTGTCACCAACCAGCGGCGGCAAGCTCTCGCCGCGCGCTGCCAGATGGCTGGCGATGCGTTCGCGTATCAGCCGGTACTTGGGCGTGAGGCGGCCGGCTTCATCGAGCGCAGCGTCGTAGTCGTAGCTGGTGGTGTCGGGCTGGTAGGGCTCCTTGGCCGAGTAGTTGGCGCCGGGGAGCCAGCCGAAGCTAGTGCCGCCGTGGAACATGTAGAGGTTGAAGGAGATCTTTTCCTTCAGCATCCATTCCACCGTGGCGGCCGCTTCTTCGGGGGCCTGCGTGTGGTGCTTCTCGCCCCAGTGATCGAACCAGCCGGCCCAGTATTCGCCGGCCATGCGCGGGCCGCTCGGCCGCCAGGCCTGCAGCGCGACGAAGGAGGCCTGTGCATCGGCCTTGCCACCACCGAAGTTCACGACAGCCGGCAGATGCCCCAGCGTGCCGCCCTCGAACAGACGCTCGGCGCCGCCGTCCGAGGTGAACAGTTGCGCGTCGAACCCCGCATCGCGCATCTGCTTGAACATGGCCTGCATGTAGTCGTGGTCCTGGCCGTAGGAGCCGTATTCGTTCTCGACCTGCAGCATCAGGATGGGACCGCCGCGCGTGACCTGCAGATCGCCGACTTCCTGGGCGAGACGCTTCAGGAAGCGTGCGCTGGCGGCCATGTAGCGCGAGTCCATGCTGCGCACGCGCAGGCCCGGCGTGCGCAGGAGCCAGGCCGGGAAGCCACCGAAGTCCACCTCGGCGCAGACATAAGGGCCCGGCCGCAGGATGACCTTGAGCCCCTCTTCGGCGGCGGTCTTGATGTAGGCCCGCAGGTCGTTCTGGCCCTTGAAGTCCCAGCGCCCCGGCTCGGGCTCATGCTGCGACCAGAAGGCGTAGGTGGTGATGGTGTTGAGCCCCATCGCGCGGGCCTTGCGGAAGCGGTCGCGCCACAACTCCTTGGGTACTCGCGGGTAGTGCATCTCGCCAGAGCGGATCTGGAAGGGCTTGCCGTCCAGCATGAACTGCGAGCCCTCGACCTTGAAGCTGGGCGCTGCTTGCGCCAGCGTCATCGAGAGGATCAAGGCAGCCAGTGCTCCGCCGACCCGGGCCAGCGGGCCTTTGAATGACTTCGACATCAGCAGCTCCTCAGGCCTTGGCCTTGCGGTTGAAGAAGGCCTCGATCTCTTCCAGCGTCTTGCCCTTGGTCTCAGGCAGCAGGAAGGCGGCGGTGAGGAAATAGACCAGCGTGCAGCCGGCCCAGAAGAAGAACATCGCCGCATAGCCGTGCTGGCCCACCGTGGGCAGGAAGACGGCGGCGATCACCGTCGACACGAACTGGTTGATCAAGAGCGCAATGCTCATGCCGTTGGAGCGGATGCGCGTGGGCATCAGCTCCGACAGCGCCAGCCAGACGCAGACGCCCGGGCCCACGGCGAAGAAGGCGACGAAGGCAAAGATGCTGATCGCGACCCACCAGCCATGCTGCTCGCTCGGCACCGGGCCGACGAGAGCCTGCTCGATCTTGAGCGGCGCGGCGGCACCGGCGGCCGGGTCGGCGAAGGGGTTCAGGTGGAGGCGTCGGAAGAAGGCGCCGATCACGCTGTCGGCCTGCACGGTGTCGGCGCGGTTGATCTGGATGGCGCTCGCGCCGGCCTCGTCGCTGCGGCGGCTCTGCACATTGGTGAAGGGGCCGTAGGAGTAGGAGATCGTCAGTTGCTGGGCTGCTGTGCCCTCGGCCTTGTGACCCAGGGCCTGCAGCGCGGCGTTGTCGAAGGCGAGCGTCAGCGCATCGCCCTGCACGCGGGCCTGGACCGCCGGTGCCAGGTCTTGCCGGCCGCTCTCGGCGCTGTGGAACAGCGCGCCGGCCACCAGCAACGAGGCGAGGATGCCTCCGCTGCCCAGCATCAGGAGGAACTTGCGGCCCTTGCGGTCCACCAGCAGCACGGCCACGACGGTCATCAGGGCGTTCAGCAGCTTGATGGCCACGTCGGCCTGGTTGGCCAGCGAGCCGGGCAGGCCGGCCTGGTTCAGGATGTTGACCACATAGGCCAGGATGCTGTTGATGCCGGTGGCCTGCGTGCAGGCCAGCACCAGGCAGGCGAGCAGGAAGGGCATCACATAGCGGCGGCTTAGCAGGGCATCGCTGGCCTTGGCGCCGCCTTCAGGCGCCGTGGCGCGCTGCATCTCGCGCAGCTCGGTCTCGGTGTCTTGTGCGCTGCGCGTGCGCAAAAGGGCCGCGCGAGCTGCATCGACACGGCCGCGCTGCAAGAGCCAGCGCGGCGATTCGGCCAGCAGGAAGCAGCCGGCGGTGAACACGAGGCCCGGCGTCAGGCACATCCAGAAGATGCTGCGCCAGGCATGGTCCTTGGCGGCGAAGAGGGCGTTCTGCTGGGCTGCGCTGTCGGTCAGCAGCTTGGCGGCGGCGCTGGCCGACTCCACGCTCTGCGCCTGGTACAGGCCGATCAGGGCCGCCACCACGAGGCCGACGGTCAGCAGCAGCTGGAACATGCCCGTTCCCTTGCCGCGGTTGTCGGCGCCGAGGCATTCGGCGAGATACAGCGGGATGACCACGCCGATCAGGCCGCCGCTGATGCCTTGCAGAAGCCGGCCGAGCAGCAGGGGCGTGTAGCCCTCAGCCAGCGCGATGACGGGAATGCTGAGCGTGAACAGCGCGCCGCTGAGCACCATGGCCCAGCGCCGGCCTATCAGGTCGGCCAGGGCACCGGCAAACAGCGAGGACAGCACGCTGCCAAGCAGCACGGCGGCGACGATGAAGCTCAGCTGCTGGGCCGAGAGCTTCCAGGCCACCGAGGCGGTGGACTCCAGATAGGGCAGGGCGCCGGCAATGATGCCCACGTCGATGCCATAGAGCAGGCCGCCGAGGCCGGCGATGAAGAGCAGGTAGCGCATGGCCCAATTCGTCGATTGGGGCTTGGCAGCGGTCATCGTCAACACTCCCTTGTTGTCTCGTTCGTCTGTCGGTTCAGGAAGAAGAAAGATCGACCGCCTCGCCCTCGACGAAGACTTCGACCACCTGGTGCTGCTCGTCCAGCACCACGATATCGGCCCAGGCGCCGGCCTCAAGGCGGCCGCGCTCGGCCTCACCGAGGTAGTCGGCCGGGTTGCGTGAGAGCCGGTGCGAGGCGTCCGCCAGGTCCAGGCCGAGGCTGAGCAGATTGCGCAGTGCCTGGTCCATGGTCAGCGCGCTGCCGGCCAGCGAGCCGGTGGCCAGGCGCACGCAGCCCAGGCATTTGAAGACGCGCTGCGATCCCAGCGAATACTCGCCGTCCGGCATGCCGGTGGCGGCGGTCGCATCACTCACGCAATAGAGCTTGGGGATGGCGCGCAGCGCCGCCTTCATGGCACCCGGATGCACGTGCTGCAGGTCCGGTATCAGCTCGGCGTACTCGGCATGAGCAAGCGCCGCGCCCACCATGCCAGGCTCGCGGTGGACCAGCGGCGTCATGCCGTTGAATAAATGGGTGAAGCCGGCGGCGCCTGCTTCGAGGGCGGCCACGCCGTCCTCGTAGCTGCCGGCCGTGTGGCCCAGCTGCACGCGGATGCCGAGGTCCTTGAGGTGTGGAATCAGCTCCAGATGGCCCGTCACCTCGGGCGCCAGCGTCAGCACGCGGATGGGCGCGATGGCATGGAACTCCTTCACCTGGGCCAGCGTGGCCTGCAGCACCTCGGGCGGCTGGGCGCCCAGGCGCTGGGCACTGACGTAAGGCCCTTCCAGATGCACGCCCAGCATGCGGGCGCATCCGCTCTTGCGCTCGGCCATCACGCCGGCCAGGCCTTGCAGGGCGCGGGTGATGGAGTTGGGGCGCGCCGTCATCGTCGTGCCCAGCAACGAGGTCGTGCCGTGGCGTGCATGGGTGCGGGCCACGGTCTCGCCGCTGTTGCCGCCGGCCATGATGTCCACGCCGGCCGCGCCATGCACATGCAGGTCGATGAAGCCGGGCAGGATGTAGCGCGCCGCGCCGCTCACCGCTGTCGCGTTGACCTGCCGTATGCGTTGGTCGAAGGCGATCTCGCCTTCAATCCAGCCTTGCGGTGTGAGGATCTGACCTTGCAGCATCGCTCGGTCAGTCGGCAATGATCACTTCGATGCCGAGGCGCTGCAGCCCGTCGCGGTACTCGGGGCTGATGCCGGCATCGGTGATCACCGTGTGGACGCGGTCCAGCAGCACGATGCGGTGCAGGCTGACGCGGCCGAACTTGGAGGAGTCGGTCAGCACGATGACCTTCTTGGCCCGCTCCACCATCTTGTGGTTCAGGCTGGCCTCCGCCTCGTGGTGGGTGGTGATGCCGAACTGCAGGTCGAAGCCGTCGACGCCGAGGAAGAGCTTGTCGAAGTTGTAGACGTTCAGGCAGGCCTCGGCCTGCGCGCCCTGGATGGACAGCGATTGCTTGCGCAGCAATCCACCGGTGAGCATCAGCTCGATGCCGGGCGCGTCCGCCAGTTCCCAGGCGATGTTGAGGCCGTTGGTCATCACCGTGACCTGCTTGAGCTCGCGGATGTGGCGGGCCAGCGGCATGGTCGTCGTGCCGCTGTCGATGATGATGTTGTCGCCCGGCTCCACGAGCGCAGCGGCGGCCGTGCCGATGTGCTCCTTGGCGCCGGCGTTGAGCGCATCCTTCTGGCGGATGTTCTGCTCGGGCGGCGGCGTGCGGGTCAGCGTGGCGCCGCCGTAGCTGCGCGTCACCAGGCCCTGGCTTTCGAGCGCGCTCAGGTCGGTGCGGATGGTCACGGCCGACACGCCGAGCTGCGGCACCAGGTCCGACACCTGGACATTGCCCTGCTTGACCAGCATTTGAAGGATCTGCTCGCGGCGCTGGCTGGTGTTTCTCATGGTTCGGACAAGAAAAGGCTTTCGATGAAGGCCGGAAGCTTAATGGTTCGAAACAACAGCGGCATCCGGACTTTCGATCCCGGTGCCCTGGCAGGCGCGAGCGTAAGTGGCCAGCACCTCGGCCACCTTGTCTTCGACCAGGCGCCGGGCCGTGGCGGGCAGGCGCCCCTGCATCACGGCGGCGAATTGCGTGGGCAGGTACTGGCTCAAGAGCGGCAGCGGAGTGTCGGCGGCATCGAAATTGGCAAACAGCCGCTGCTGCGCCGCCCGCACGGCCGGCTCGCCCCAGTAGTAGCGGCAGCGGTCGCTCAGCGCAAAGCGGCGCAACAGGCGCTGCTGCTCCGGCGTGCCGGCGTAGTGCTTGTGCCAATGGCGCGGCTCGGCGAGCATGGCCTGCTCCAGCGCCTCGGGCAGGCGGGCCTGCTGGCCTGCAGGCAAGAGCTCGGCCTCGATGCTGCTGAGCGCAAACAAAGCCTCGCGCAAGGCGAAAGTGAGGGCTGGGCCGACCTTGAGGATGGCGTAGTGGTCGCGGACCAGGGCGGCCAGCGAGGATTCGAGCTGGTAGTCGGTCGAGTGGGCCTCGAACACAAGGCCCGGCTGGCCGGCCACGAAGGCCGAGAGCTCGGCAGCGGCCGCGCTGTCGTAGTGCTGGACGTGGCTGTGGTCGAAGTCCACGCCGGGCTGCACCACCATGGCGATGACGCGTTGCCAGGCGCTGCGCAGGCCGGCGGCCGCAAAGGCCTGGCGATGGACCTCCAGCGTGCGTGCGGCGGCCTTGGGCGAGGTGACCGCCAGGGCCTGCTCCAGCGAGGCTTCGCCGCCGGGCACAGGCACCTCGGTGCCGATCACATAGACCGGCGCGGGGAGGCCGGCCTCGGCGGCCGCAGCTTCAGCCACTTCAGCCAGCTCGGCCGAGCGCTGGGCCACGGTCTCGTCATCGAGGCGGGCCGGATCGTCGGCGCAGGACATGCTGCAGTCCAGGTGAATCTTGCTGAAGCCGGCCGCCACGTAGTCATGGATCAGCACGCGGGCATTGGCCATCGCTTCCACGGCCGGCAGCTTCTGCCAGCTGTTCGGGCCCAGGTGGTCGCCGCCCAGCACCAGACGTGCCGGCGGCAACCCGAGCTCGGCGGCCAGGCCTTCGACATAGCGGCGGAAGTCTGCCGGCGTCATGCCGGTGTAGCCGCCGTTCTGGTCCACCTGGTTGGAGGTGGCTTCGACCAGCAACGGCGTGCCCAGCTCCAGCGCCACGCGCAGCGCGGCGCTCAGCACCAGCTCGTGGCTGGAGCACACGCTGTAGAGCCCGACCGGCTCGCCACGGCGGTGCGCCTTCAGGATGTCCAGCACCGGGGAGGTTTCTTGCGTCGTCATGATCAGAGAGAGAGGGAGTCGCCGCGCTGGCGGGCCAGCAGGGCCGCGCCGCGTGCGCCGCCGGCATCGCCGAAGCTTGGCGGCAGGATGGGAGGCACGCGTACGCCGTTGAACAGGTGGCGCGCCATGGCCGCCGGCAGCTGTTCGTACAGATGCGCCAGTTTGGACAGGCCGCCGCCCAGCACGATGGCATGGGGGTCCATGGCCATCACCAGGGTGGCGAAGGCCTGGGCCAGCAGGTCGAGGTGGACGTCCAGCGTCTGCTGCGCGAGCGCGTCGCCGGCCCCGGCGCGCGCTGCGATGGCAATCGCCTCGCTGCCCTCGCCACCGAAATGGCGATGCAGGTTGGAAAGCCCGCTGCCGGAGACATAGCGCTCCAGGCAGCCACGCAGGCCGCAGGCGCAATCGAGCAGGGGCAGATCATGCTGGCGCAAGAGCGCGGCCGGCACGGCCCAATGGCCCCATTCGCCGGCCAGGCCGTTGAAGCCCGCCATCAATCGGCCGTTGATGCAGAAGCCGCCACCCGCACCGGTGCCGAGGATGGCGCCGAACATGCTGGGCAAGCCAGCCGCCGCGCCGCCTTGCGCCTCGGAGAGCGCAAAGCACTGGCAGTCATTGCCGATGAAGACCGGCCGGGCCAGGCGCTCCTGCAGATTGCGGGCGACCTCGCGGCCATTCAGCGCCGGCACATTGGAGCTCAGCTGCCGGCCGGTGGCCGCATCGATGATGCCGGGCAGGCCGAGGCCCACGGCGGCACGCTGACCCACGGCGCTATCGGCCTCGCCGACCAGTTCCGTGATGGCTTGCTGGAAAACTGCATAGTCATCGCGCGGCGTGGCCACGCGGCGGCGGTGCCGCTCGACCAGGCCGCCCGCTTCCTCGACAAAGGCGACCAGCTCGATCTTGCTGCCGCCGATGTCGATGCCATGGAAGGCCTGCGAGGATTCAGAGGCTGCCGTCATGGGGATGGATGGTCACACCCTGGACCACGCGATTGACCGTGCCGTCCGGGAAGGGGTTGTCGGGCGTCAGGCCGAGGGCGGCGGATTTTTGCAGCGAGAACAGCTGCGCGGCCAGCAGCCACAGCGGCGCCAGCCAGGCATCGGGCAGGTCGGGCGCGGCGGCGCTCAGCTCGGCGGCCGTTTCGACCGGGCCGATCGCCAGGCAGCGGCCGGCCACTTGCTCACGGCGCAATTCGTCGATCAAGTCCTGCTCGTAGCGCTGTGAGAGCGCCTTGCGGCTGCGGAACACCAGCACCAGCGAGCTCTTGTTCAGGGCCGACTTGGGGCCATGGCGAAAGCCCAGCGGCGTGTTGGCCAGCGCGAGCGCGCGGCCGCTGCTCAGCTCCAGCACCTTCAGCGCAGCTTCCTTGGCCAGCGACTCCAGCGGACCGCTGCCCAGGTAGACGATGCGATCAAAGGGCTCGGCGGCCAGCGCTGCGACCGGTGCAGCCCAGTCGCGCAGCGCGATCTCGGCTTGCTCGGCCAGCTCGTCGATGCGGGGCAGGGCTTCGGCGAGACCGTCCTGCCCCAGCACCGACAGCGCGGCGAGCAGCATGCAGGACAGGCTGCTGGTCATCGCGAAACCGCGGTCGCAGCTGCCGGCCGGCATCAAGAGGTTGAAACTGTCGGCGCGGCCTTCGGCCTCACGGGCCAATTGGCCCTCAGCATTGCAGGTGATGTTGAGGAAGCGCGGGCTGCTCAGCGTCTGGCGCACGAGCTCCACGGCGGCCAGGCTCTCGGGGCTGTTGCCGCTGCGCGCGAAGGACACCAGCAGCGTTGGTGCCTCGGCTTCCAGGTAGAGCTCGGGATGGGTCAGGAGGCTGGTCGTGGCCACGGCGCGGACCTGGGCCGGCCAAGCGGCGTTCAGCTCATCGGCCACGATCTCTCCGACGAAGGCCGAACTGCCGGCGCCGGTGAGGATGACGCGGTGCGCGGGCTTGGACAGCCAGTCACCCAGGAAATCGGCGATGCCGGCCTGCCCGGCCTCCAGCACGCCGGCCAACTCGCGCCACAGCCGGGGTTGGTGGTCAATTTCTTCTGCGGTGTGGAGACCACCGATGCGACGCCATTCCTGGGGCTCGCGCTGGAGAAGTGTGTTCATTGCAAGGTTCAAAGTGCAGCGCAACGATAACCATGAACTTTCGAAATGTCAAACAAAGAAAGATAACGAAAGATGTTAAATGAACTGATGTCGGTTGTTGGTCGATCTATGCCCCTCGAATTGGCCAGATTTGTTGTGTCCCTCATGAATGTGTGCCACGAAAAGAAAGTTAAATGACTCGTCTATCGGTTGATCGAAAGATATTCAAGCCATTTTTCTAGTGGTTTTCACCTGAATGACTTGGATTTTGATTGTTTTTGCTTTCTTTTCGTTGACGTCTTTCGGACTGCTGCATAAAGTTTGCGCAACATTTGCCCCCTCCGCCGCCATGGCGGGATGCCCAGTTCAGTTGTCATGACCCGAGTTCTTCCCCTGTTTCCGTTGCGCCATCTCCTGACCTGCCTGGCCCTGTGCCAAGGCCTGGTGGGCGCTGCAAATGCAGCGCCGGTTGGCAATGTGAAGAGTCTTCGGGCGCTGGATGCTGCTACCCAGGCCGAGGCCGGCGTCGGCGCGCACTGGGAACTGCACACCGACACAGGCGTCAAGCTGCGCATCAGCCTGCCGCGTGCCGATGTGCTGCGGCTGTGGGCCGGCCCCAAGGGCCAGCTGACCGGCGCCGGTGACAAGGCGGCCGCGATCGTCGTCGGCCAGGCCGACGCCACCGTGCGGGCCAGCCTCAGCGAGCAGGCGGATCACTGGCTGATCAAGTCGGCGGCCCTCAGCCTTCGCATCGACAAGAAACCCTTGCGTTTCACGCTTTTCCGAGCCGGTGAAAGCCAGCCGCTGTGGCAGGAGGTGCAGCCGCTGGACCTGGCCGACAAACTGGCCGTGCAGACGCTGGCGACCGACAAGGCCGAACGCTTTTACGGCGGCGGCCAGCAGAACGGCCGCTTCGAGTTCAAGGGCCGGCAACTCGAAGTCTCGTACTCCGGCGGCTGGGAAGAGGGCGATCGGCCGAGCCCCGCGCCCTTTCTGATGAGCTCGCGCGGCTGGGGCATGCTGCGCAACACCTGGAGCGATGGCACGTACGACCTGCGCCAGAACGAGCAGATCCAGCTCTCGCACCAGGAAGGCCGCTTCGACGCTTACTACTTCGTCGGTGCCTCGATCCGCGAGGTGCTGGCCCGCTACACCGAATGGACCGGCCGCGCGCAACTGCTGCCGCGCTGGGCGCTGGAATACGGCGACGCCGATTGCTACAACGATGGCGACAACGTCAAGAAGCCCGGCACGGTTCCGAAGGGCTGGAGCGACGGCCCGACCGGCAAGACGCCCGACGTGATCGACAGCGTGGCCAGGAAGTACCGCCAGCACGACATGCCCGGCGGCTGGATCCTGCCGAACGACGGCTATGGCTGCGGCTACACAGACCTGCCCAAGGTCGTGGAAGGCCTGAAGCAATACGGCTTCCGCACCGGCCTCTGGACTGAGAACGGCGTCGACAAGATCAAGTGGGAAGTCGGCACCGCCGGCACGCGCGCCCAGAAGCTCGACGTGGCCTGGACCGGCAAGGGCTACCAGTTCTCGCTGGATGCCAACAAGAGCGCCTACGACGGCATCCTGAACAACGCCGACGCGCGGCCCTTCCTGTGGACGGTGATGGGCTGGGCCGGCACGCAGCGCTATGCCGTGACCTGGACCGGCGACCAGAGCTCGAGCTGGGACTACATCCGCTGGCACGTGCCGACGCTGGTGGGCTCGGGCCTCTCCGGCCAGGCCTATGCCAGCGGCGATGTGGACGCCATCTTCGGCGGCAGCCCCGAGACCTTCACCCGCGACCTGCAGTGGAAGACCTTCACGCCCGTGCTGATGGGCATGTCGGGCTGGGCCTCGGCCGCGCGCAAGCATCCCTGGTGGTATGAGGAGCCGTACCGCAGCATCAACCGCAAGTACCTGAAGCTGAAGCTGCGCCTCACGCCCTACATGTACACGCTGGCCCGTGAGGCTGAGCAAAGCGGCGCACCGCTGCTGCGCGGCCTGATGTGGGACTACCCCCAAGACCCGGCCGCCTGGACCGAGGCCCACAAGTACCAGTTCCTGCTGGGCCGCGAGCTGCTGGTGGCGCCGGTCTACCGCAGCCAGGCCGAGAGCCAGGGCTGGCGCAAGGGCATCCATCTGCCCCAGGGTCGCTGGATCGACTACTGGGATGGTCGCCAGCTGAGCGCCGGTGCGGCCGGCCGCGACATCGACAGTCAAGTCACGCTCGACAAGCTGCCGGTCTTCGTCCGCGCCGGCGCCATCCTGCCGATGTATCCGGAGATGCTGTTCGACGGCCAGAAGCCGCTCGACCAGCTGACGCTGGACCTCTATCCGCAGGGGAGCTCCGAGTACACGCTCTATGAGGACGATGGCGTCACCCGCCAATACCAGGGCGGCGCCTTCAGCCAGCAGCGCATCGCGATGCAGCAGCAGGGCGGCGAACTGCGCGTGCAGATCGAGCCGGTGAAGGGCGAGTACGCCGGCCAGGAGCCGCAGCGCCGCTATGCCTTGCGCATCCTCAGCCGCCGCGCGCCCGAAGCCGTGCAGCTCGGGGGCCAGGTCTTGCCTCGCCTCGCCGATGCGGCCGCTTTCGAGGCGGCCGAGCAGGGCTGGTACTTCGACGCGGCCGAGCGGCTCGGCACGGTCCATGTGAAGACCGCCAAGCGCGACATCCGCCAGCCGCTGGCTTTCAGCCTGCAGGGCCTGCAGGCCGCACCCGCCCAAGACGACGAGTTCGCCAGCGCGCCGGTGGTCGGCCCGGAGATTCCGGCCGACGCCATCGTGGTGATGAGCCGCCCGGCCGAAGAACCCGGCCATCCGCTGGAAAACGCCTTCGATGGCAAGCCCGACACCTGGTTCCGCACCACGCGCAACCAGACGGTCAAGGCCGGCCCGCATGAATGGGTGCTCGGCTTCACCGAGCGTCGCCTGATCGACGGCATCCAGCTGGCGCCGCGCACGGACCAGCACTGGAAGCACGGCCAGGTGCGCGACTACGAGGTCTACCTGGCTGACAACATGGGCGACTGGGGCCAGCCGGTGCAGCGCGGTCGTCTGACGCTGCAGCAGGGCGCGCAGCGCATCACCTTCGCCACGCCGCAGGCCGGCCGCCTGCTGCGCTTCCGCGTGCTAAGCGTGCAGAACCCCGACGGCGACAAGGCCGGTGCGGTCGACCCGATGGTGACCGCGGCTCAGGGAGGCGCTCCGGCCAAGGCCTTCGATGCGATGCAGGCGAGCGAGGTGGGCCCCATCGTGCTGTCGGAGTTCCGCGTGCTGGAACATCGCCCGGCGCAGCGGCCTGAGCTGCAGCGCTACCTGTCGGACCTGGCCCTGCCGGCCGGCGTGCAGCGCGACAAGCCCAGGAGTGCGGCCAAGGAGATGCGCATGAACGGCCTGCTGTTCCGCAAGGGCCTCGGCATGGACGCCAAGGGTCGCCTGGACTTGGCCATCAAGGGCGACTGGCAGCTGCTGCGAGCCGACCTCGGCGTGGACGACAGCTGCAAGACGGCCGGCGGCCTGCAGTTCCAGGTCTGGAGCGGCGAGCGTCTGCTTTACGACAGCGGCCTGGTGCAGGCACCGGCCGTGGTCAAACCGGAAATCGATGTGCGCGGGCTGCAGAAGCTCAGCCTGCGCACGCTCGGAGCGCGGGGCCACCAGCCCGCAGCGGTCTGCGGCAACTGGGCCAACGCGGTCCTGATCGGGATGGAGGGCGACGCCGCCACTGTCCAGCGCTGAACGAACCCACACCCTCACAAGCCATTGATTCAAGGCTTGCCGGACGGCAGGCCGGGCGGACTGTTGCCGCCTCGATCCCAAACCCCAGCAGTAGAAACGGAGAGAGAGAGATCATGCAGAAGAACACCCAGTTCAACCCGCCCGGCCGCTTCAGCGCCACCGCCCGCGCCGCCGCCCTGGCCTTGGGCCTGATGGCCGCCGCGCCGCTGGCCTGGTCGCAGTCGAACACGACGACCACGATCTACGGCGAGGTCAAGGCCGCCGCCGGTGCCAGCATCGTGCTGCAGAACCTGAGTACCGGCGTGCTGCGCACGCTGACGCCCGATAGCGCCGGCCGCTACCAGGCCAACTCCATGCCGCCCGGCCGCTACCAGGTGCGCCTGGTGCGCGATGGCAAGGTCGAGTCGACACAGGAAGTCGAAGCCCTGGTGGGTGGCGGCGTGGAAGCCAACTTTGGCGCTGCCAACACCCTGGCGACCGTGGTGGTCTCCGGAGCCGCCAAGCGCATCGACGTCTCCAACACCAACAACGGCGTCGTCTTTGCAGCCCAGGAGCTGAAGGCGCTGCCGGTGGCGAACGACGTGCTGGCGGTCGTGCAGCTCACGCCTGGCGTGACCCGCAACACCAACGGCCAGTACGGCAATGCGCCGCAGATCGGCGGCTCGGGCGCTTCCGAGAATGCCTACTACGTCAACGGCTTTCCGGTGACCAACATCCTGACCGGCGTCGGCATGTCCGAGCTGCCGTTTGGCGCCATCGGCAATATGCAGGTGCTCACTGGTGGCTACGGCGCCGAGTTCGGCCGTTCGACCGGCGGCGTGGTCAACATCACCACCAAGAGCGGCGGCAACAACTGGGAAGTGGGCGGCAAGCTGTCCCTCTCTCCCAACTCGCTGCGCGGTACGCCCGACAACACCTACTACCCGAACACCGGTGCCAACCCGCTGACCGACGGCAAGCTGCAGTACTGGAACCAGGACAACATCAGCACCACCAAGGTCTACGGCCTCTATGCCGGCGGCCCCATCCTGAAGAACAAGCTGTTCGCCTTTGTGGCCGCCGAGCAGACGCGCACCGACAGCGAGTCGGTCAGCGCCAGTCCCACGGCCACGGCCTCGCAGCTCAAGAATGGCTACAGCGTCGGCGACAGCAAGGTCGAGCACTACCTGCTCAAGCTCGACTACAACTTGACCGACGACCACCACTTCGAGCTGACCAAGATGTACGACCGCACCACCTCGCGGTCGCAGGGCTTCGGCTACGACTTCGGCACGCACAGCTCCAACGGCATCGCCGGCGGCGCGGGCAACACCTATGTCAACAACTGCCCCAACAACAGCTACTGCGTGCCCGGCGCCAACCTGACCATCGCTAAATACACCGGCTACCTGACCGACCAGCTGACCGTCACGGCCTTGTACGGCGACTCGCGCACCAAGCATGCGCGCACGCCCTGGAACTACGACCCGCGCTTCGCCCAGACCAGCTCCAGCGTGGATGCCCGCGCACCCGGCCTCACCTACAACGACCCGCAGACCACCACCGGCCTGCTCGTGGCGCCGGACTCCGGCGACCGGCAGAAGGGCGGCCGCCTGGATATCGAGTACCAATGGGGCAAGCACTCTCTCCGTGCTGGCCTCGACCACATGTCGATCAGCTCCGTGGTCGGCATCGACCTGGCGGGCGGCTCACGCTGGAGCTACCAGCACGCCAGCAGCCCGAACTTCAAGCCCTTCGGCGCGACCGAGACGCTGGCCCAAGGTGGCGGCCTCGGCACCCTCGGGTACTACGTGAGCCAGGACTTCAACTCCAAGATCGCCCGCCCCACCAGCGTGCAATCGGCGCAGTACATCCAGGACCGCTGGCAGGTCACCCCGACGGTGCTGCTGGACCTCGGCCTGCGCCGCGAGCAGTTCACCAACAACGACAGCTTTGACCGCGAGCTGATCAGCCAGCGCAACATGATTGCGCCGCGCCTGGCCGCCACCTGGGACCTGAACGGCGATGGCGGCACCAAGCTCTTTGCCAACCTGGGCCGCTACCACCTGCCGGTGCCGTCCAGCCTGTCAAGCAACATGGCCACCGGTGCGCTGAATACCAGCACCTACTACACCTACACCGGTGTCGATCCGATCACCGGCACGCCGACCGGTTTGCACGCAATCAGCAAGGCCACCTCGGTCAACAACGCCTTCGGCCAGACGCCGGACCCCCGCTCGCTGGTGGGCATCGACCTCAAGCCCTTCTCGCAGGACGAGTTCGCACTGGGCTTCGAGCGATCGTTGTCCAAGACGATCAACATCGGTGCCAGCCTGCTCTACCGCAAGCTCAACGACACGCTGGACGACTCCTGCGACCAGCGCCCGATCGACGCCTGGGCCGTGCGCAACAAGGTGGACGCGCAGCACTACGACGGTTTCGCCTGCGCCATCCTGAACCCGGGCCGCGACAACAGCCTGATGGTGGACTTCGGCGACGGCAAGGGCCTGCGCCGTGTGGACATCAGCGCCGCCGAATGGGGCACGCCGCGCCCGAACCGCAGCTACAAGGCGCTCAACTTCTTCGCCGAGCACCCGTTCAGCAATGGCTGGTACGGCAAGCTGACCTACACGCTGTCGGCCAGCAAGGGCAACCAGGAAGGCCAGACCGACTCCGTGGGCGGCGGCGATGTGGGCCTGACGGTCAGCGACGACCACAAGGAGCTGATGGAGAACTCCTACGGCTACCTGGGCAATGACCATCGCCACGCGATCAAGGCCTATGGCTATGTGCAGGTGCTGCCGGAGGTCTTCATCGGTGGCAATCTGCAGATGGTGTCCGGCGCGCCGCGCAACTGCACCGGCCTCCATCCGGATCAAGACGTGCGGGACCTCGGCTACGGCGCGTCCTACTTCTATTGCAACGGCAAGCCCTCGCCGCGTGGTTCGGCCGGACGCCTGCCCTGGTACACGCAAGTGGACCTGAACTTTGCCTACCGGCCGGCCTTCGTGAAGGGCCTGAGCCTGAAGGCCGATGTGTTCAACGTGCTGGACAAGCGGGGCACCACCCGCATGAGCGACACCCGCGAGACCACGTCCGGTTCGATCAGTTCCACCTATGGGCAGATCACGGGCCGGCAGTCGCCGCGCTCGGTGCGCCTGACCGCTGAATACAACCTGGCTTTCTAAGAGCCTGCAAGCGCGAGGGACGCAAGATGATGAGGAAGAGCAAGCACGCGATCACGTATCGCGCGGTGGAAGGCGCGCGGCCGTTGGCCGCAGCGCTGGCCAGCCTGGCCCTGCTGGGCGCCTGCGGCGGTGGTGGTGGCGGAGGAGGGGCGGCAACGCCCTCCGCGCCAACAACCCCGAGCACACCGACGACCCCTACCGACCCCACGCCGGTGGGCCCGCTGACCAAGGACTGCGCCAACGGCGCCACCATCACTGCGCTCACGCCCACGGCGGGCCTGGCGCGCATGGGCTCGGTGTTCTCGAAGACGTTGTACGACCCCGGCCCGACCGATGCCAACACGACCCACCAGCCCGAAAAGCTCAAGGTCCAGGTGACGCTTGATGGCAAGGCGCAAGCCGGCTGCACCGTGGCCTGGCAGCCGCGCGGCGGCGAGGCCAGCGGCTGGGCCTTTGCCGACAACGCGGTGGCCGATGCCAACGGCTACGTCACCGCCTGGTGGACCGCCGGCTCGGCCCAGGCGCAAACCATGGACGTCAGCATCCAGAACAAGGACGGCACGATCAAGGCCGTGGCCATCACGGGCACCGCCTATGGCCATTCGACGCGGGCCAACTCCATCCACCTGAGCTGGAGCACGCCGTCCTGGGACAAGTTCTCGGCCGAGGTCACGCCCATCACCTGGGAGCCCACGACCTACTACGAGGTCATCGGCATCAACGGCGGCTACACCGGCATCCAGAGCCAGCAGCGCTTGTTCTCGCTGTGGGATGTGAATGGCGTGAGCCCCGAGGTGATCGACAGCGGCATTTCCAAATGCGGCTTCTTCGGCGGCGAGGGCACGGGCATCAAGTGCGAATCGGCCTTCGTGCCGAAGACGAATGTGGCCTACCGCTTCGAGATGGAAGTGGCGGCCGCGCCGAACAACAAGCAGGACTACACGGTCTACTTCACCGACCCGACCGATGGCGTGCGCCTGAAGCTCGCCACCATGCGCTTGCCGCGGCCGCAGACCAATGCCGGCGCTTACGGCTTCGTCGAGGACTGGAGCACGGAGGCCGCGAGCTGCCTGGCCAACAAGCCGCGCGCCGCCTACTTCGGCAACGTCAAGTACCGCGACCTGGCCACGGGCCTCTGGGTCGATGTGAAGAAGGCCAATGGCACGGCCGTCTACACGCCGACGCACAACGAGGTCTGCGCCAACTACCAGCACATCGTCGAGAACGGCAAGTTCCGCTTGAGCACCGGCGGCACCGCCGTCGGCCGGCCGTTGAACCTGCCCGGCGACAGCAAGAGCACGCCGATGTCGCTCTGACATCGAGCCAAGACCCATAAAACAGAGAGGATGACATTCATGAAGTTCAATCGACTGACCAGCCTGTTGATCACCGCTGGCCTGGCCGGCTGGGCCCAGGCCCAGACCGTGAAGCCGCCCGAGGCCGACAAGCTGGAGCGGGTGGAAGTGACGGGTTCGCGCATCAAGCAGGTGAGCGTCGAGGGCGTCAACCCGGTCACGGTGATCACGGCCGAGGACATGGCCAAGAACGGCACGCCCACGGTCTTCGACGCCCTGCAGACGCTGATGCAGGCGACCGGCACCGGGCTGAACGAGAACGCCGGCTCCTTCGCGCCACTGGCCAAGCAGATCAACCTGCGCGGCCTCGGTGCCGGCCGCACGCTCTTGCTGATCAACGGCCGACGCACGGCCGATTACCCCTGGGCCAATGGCAGTGCCGGCAATTTCGCCAGCTTTGGCAACATCCCGTCGGCGGCGGTCGCGCGCATCGAGATCGTGTCGGCCGGCGCCTCGGCTGTCTATGGCTCGGACGCCGTGGCCGGCGTGATCAACGTGATCCTGAAGGAGAACTACTCGGGCGACAGCGTCAAGGTCCGCCTGAGCGGTGCCACCAGCGGCGGCCGCAAGAGCCGCAACGTGGAATGGATGGGCGGCCGCGCCAGCGAGAACTCGAACTTCATCTATGTGCTGCAGGGCAGCAAGGTCGATCCGCTGTTCGGCTACGACCGCGACTTCATGGACTCCAACCAGGACAACCCGGCGCCCATCGACCCGCGCCTCGGTTACCAGGCGCCGGTGTCGCTGCGCATCGTCCGTTCGGGCAATCCGCTGTCCAACACCACGCTGGACATCCCGGCCGGCACCTGCGAGAAGTTCGGCTTCACGCCCTACACCTCCAAGAGCATCACCAAGGTCGGCACGACCGAGACGGTCAACACGCTGGGCCCGGTCTGCGGCTGGGACGGCAATGACCCGCTGTTCATGCGCGTGGCCGGCCGCGAGGACATGGGCGGCTACCTGATGGGCAACTGGAACCTGAACAAGGACACCAGCGCCTGGGCCAGCCTGATGGGCTACCACTCCAAGGCCCTGGGCGGCGGCAGCCTGCTGTCGATCAGCGGCCCGCAGGTCGATGGCAAGGCCGTCACCTCCACCTGGTTCGATGCGGGCGAGAAGCGCCGCCTGAATGCCTTCCGCCGCCTGACGCCGGACGAGCTGGGCGGTGTCAACGCCGCACGCCAGTTCTTCACCGAAACCAACTTCGACATCGCCACGGGCCTGAAGGGCGTGACGCGCGGCGGCTACGACTGGCAGCTGTCGATCAACCGCGCCGAGCAGACCTCGAACATGAAGCGCAGCGTGATGGATGGCTCCTCGCTGTCGGATTTCTTCTTTGGCCCCTTGCTGGCAGCGAACGATCCGGCCTGCGCCGGCGCTGGCACCACGCCCTGCTACAAGCTGAACAAGGAGCGCTGGTACCGGCCGATGACGACGCAGGAGTATTCGTCGATCTCCGAGAACGTCGAGTACGTCAACAAGTCCTGGGTGACCCAGGCTCAGGGCTCCATCACTGGCGAGCTGACCCGGCTCTTCAACCAGCCGCTGGGCTTTGCCCTCGTCGGCGAGTACGCCTCGCAGGGCTACGACACCACGCCGCCCGTGGGCCTGACGCCCGATGTGCGCACGCTGTACGGCCTCCTGACCACCGGCGGTGGCGGCTCGCGCAAGCGCGCCTCGGTGGGCGGCGAGCTCAGCGTGCCGGTCTGGCGCACGGTCACCGGCACGGTCTCGGGCCGCGTCGACAAGTACGACGACATCTCCAGCATCGACCTGGCCAAGACCTGGGGTGCGGGCCTGCAGTGGCGCCCGACCAGCAGCGTACTGGCGCGTGTCAACTACGGTACGACCTTCAAGGCGCCGGACATGCACTTCATCTACCAGAAGGCGACCGGCGGCTCCTCGGCCATCAACGACACCTACCGCTGCACGGCCGCCGGCCTGTTGTTCGGCAGCCAGTGTGGCAACTCGCTCTACCAGTACACGACGACGACGGTGACCCGCGGCGACCCGACGCTGCGCGAGGAAACCGGCACCACCTTTGGCGCCGGTCTGGTCTGGGACGTGAGCTCGCAGCTCTCGCTGACGGTGGACTACTACGACCTGCGCATGCGCAACCGCATCCGCTCGCTAGGCTTCAACGAGATCATCGACGCGGAGAACGGGTGCAAGACGGGCCTCGACTACAACCTCGAGAAGGTCGACTACGCGCCGGACTCGCTGTACTGCCAGTCCATGGCTGGCCGCGTGGTGCGCGAGGCCACGACCGACGGCAGCATCGGCAACATCATGCTGATCACCGGCGGCTACCTGAACGACGCGTTCTATCGCACCAAGGGCGTGGACTTGAGCGCCAACTACCGGTTCAAGACTGCGAACTACGGACAGTACAGCGCGACGCTGAAGGTCTCGAACACCATCCGCTCCTACTTCCAGCAGAACAAGGACGCGGCGATCAACAAGAACTGGCGCAACGACCGCAGCAACTTCGACTACCCGAACAAGATGAGCCTGGCCCTGGGCTGGAGCATGGCTGACTACAGCAGCAATGTTTTCGTGACCCGCTACGGCAAGTTGCCGGTGGCCACCCAGCCGACCGGCGCCACCGAGGTCTACCGCCTCAAGCCCTATGTGCTGGTGAACTGGAACGGTTCGATGCGCTACAGCAAGCAGCTGGACCTCAGCATCTCGGTCAACAATCTGCTCAACAATTTCGGTCCGAAGGACGTCACCAACACCTCCTTCCCCTACCGCCACGGCCAGTACAGCGTGGTTGGACGGGAAGTGGGCATCCAGGCGGCCTACAAGTTCTGAACGCCCACCGCCCTTTGAAGAACCATTCCATGACGATGAATCGCAGAAACTTTCTTTCCACCGGCACGGCCGCCGGGGTCCTGGGTGCAGCAGCGGCCGCTGGCTTGCAGCGGCCGGCCCGGGCCGCCGGCCGCGAGCGCGTGCGCATCGCGCTGATCGGCACGGGCATGCGCGGCCAGGTCCTCTTGCAGGAGCTGGTGCGGCGCGATGACGTCGAGGTCGCGGCCCTGTGCGACATCGACCCCTTCATGCTGAACCGTGCCCTGGCCCAGGTGGCCAAGGCCGGCAAGCCGAAGCCGCGCACCGTCGGCGAGAACGGCGACGCACAAGCCTGGCGCCAGCTGCTCGATGCCTCCAAGATCGACGGCGTCATCATCGCCACGCCCTGGGAGCTGCATGCGCAGATGGCCATCGCGGCGATGGAGGCCAAGGTCACCGTGGGCTGCGAGGTGGTGGCCGGCGTGACGCTGCAGGACCACTGGGATGTGCTCAACACCCAGCTCAAGACCGGCACGCCCTACATGCTGCTCGAGAACGTCTGCTTCCGCCGCGATGTGATGGCCGTGCTGCAGATGGTGCGGGCCGGCCTGTTCGGCGAGCTGATCCACATGCAGGGCGGCTACCAGCACGACTTGCGCGCGGTGAAGTTCAACTCGGGCACGCCGGGCAAGGCCTATGGCGGCGGCGTGGAGTTCGGATCCAAGGGCTGGAGTGAAGCGCGCTGGCGCACCGAGCATTCGGTCAAGCGCAATGGCGAGCTCTATCCGAGCCATGGCATCGGCCCCTGTGCGATGTACGCCAACATCCATCGCGGCAACCGCTTCACCCACATCAACAGCTTCGCCACCAAGGCGCGCGGCCTGCACGAGTACATCGAGGCGCAGGGCGGCAAGAGCCATCCGAACGCAGCGGTCAAGTTCTCGCTCGGCGACGTGGTCACCACCACGCTGGCCTGCGAGAACGGCGAGACCATCATCCTGCAGCACGACACCTCGCTGCCGCGCCCCTACTCGCTCGGTTTCCGCGTGCAGGGCACCAAGGGCCTGTGGATGGATGTGAACCGCTCCATTCATGTGGAAGGCATCAGCCCGGCGCACCAGTGGGAGCCGTTCGAGAAATATGGCGACAAGTTCGACCACCCGCTGTGGAAGAAGCACGCCGCCACCGCGGCCAGCGCCGGCCATGGCGGCATGGACTTCTTCGTGATCCATTCCTTCATCGAGGCCTTGAAGGCCAGCGCACCCATGCCCATCGACATCTACGACGCCGTGGCCTGGAGCGCGATCACGCCGCTGTCGGAGCAGTCGATCGCCAGCGGCTTCAAGACCCTGGACTTCCCTGACTTCACGGCGGGGCTGTGGAAGACGCGCAAGCCGATCTTCGCCTTCGACGACCTCTACTGAAGCCGGAGGGGCGCGAATGAGGCTGGAACCTGTAAGGGTGGGGGCGTGGTTGTGCCTGGGCCTCAGCCTGCTGGCCCTGGGTGCATGCGCCCAGGCGCCTGGCGTGCCCAAAGCGCCGGCCGAACCGGTGCTTCGCTACCCGATTGCCGTTTCGGACACCGCGGCGCTCCTGCAGGAAGGGCAGCGCGATCTGGCCAATCGCCGGGCTCCGCTGGACCAGCCCTTGCCCTTCCCGCGTGACGTCAGCGGCTTTCCCGGCGAGGTGGCCGATTCGGTGCCGCGCATCAGCGCCGAGTTCCAGCTCGACCGAAGGGTGCGCAAGCTGAGCCACCCGGGCTGGACGCCGGGCTGGCGCCAGACCCTGCACACCGGCCTGTGGGCGCCGGCCGGTGCCGTCATCCGCATCGAGGTGAGTGGCATGGCAGAGCTCGTGCGAGGTGTCTATGCGCGCATTGGCACGCACAGCGACGTGCTGCGCACCGACGGCCAGCCCATCAACAACGACAAGCAGCTGCGCCGCTTCGCCAGCGTCTCCACCACCCAGCCGCTGCAGGCCGGCGTGACCGAGCTGCGCTCGCAGTACGGCGGCTTCCTGGTGATCGAGTCGCCCGAGTACGCAGACGGCCAGCTCGGCCTGCGCATCAGCGGCGCCATCCAGGGCGCCTACTTCGACACGGCGCGCCATGCGCTCGCCGACTGGCCGGCGATACGCGCGCGGCCCAGCCCCTGGGTGACGATTGAAGGCCGCCGCGCCGTCATCACCGTGCCCAAGGACCAGGTGGCTTCGCTCGACGATCCGATCGCCCTGATGGCTCACTACGACCGGCACGTGGAGCGCCACGAATGGCTGGCCGGCCTGGATGGCGAGGGCGCCGCCCATCCGCAGCAAGCGCCGCTGAAGCAGCACCTGATGTGGGACCCTCAGATCACGGCGGGCTATGCCCATGCCGGCTATCCCATCATGGCCACCTCGACCTGGCGCCTGGCCGTGCCCGAGAAGGCGCGCACCGACTGGGGCAACGTGCACGAGATCGGCCACAACTACCAGCAGTTCGCGCTCTGGTGCAATGCGTTCGGCAGCGAATCGACGGTCAATCTGTTCTCGCTGCATGCGCTGGAGCAGGAGGGCGTGACGTCACGCCTGGTCGAGAAGGGCCTGTACAAGGCGGCCGTGGACAAGCTGGAGGCGGGCCGCATCAAGAGTTTTGCCGACGATGCCGATGTCTGGGACAAGCTGGTCTTCATGATGCAGCTGAAGGCGGCGTTCCCGGAGCAGGGCTGGTCGCTGTTCCGCCAGCTGTTCCGGGCCTACCGCGAACTGCCCGAGGCCGAGCAGCGCGCCCTCATCGCGAGCAGGCAATTGCAGTACGACAAGAACTTCGAGTTGCTGTCGCGCCTCAGTGGCCACAACCTCGAAGCGCACTACCTGCACTGGGGTGTGCCGCTGAGCGAGGCAGCGCGGGCCCGCGTGCGGGCACTGAACCTGCCGGAGCCGGCGCAGCCGACCTGGCGTCTGATACCGGAGCGTTGAGGCGTATCGAGATGGTGGAGCGCAAGGGCGGACGAAGAGGATTCCTGAAGCAGCTGGGCGCGGGCAGCGCGCTGGCGGCACTGCCACCGGCCATCGCTCGCGCGCTGGCCATCGAGCCGGAGCGGCGCACCGGCACGCTGCAGGACGTGGCCCATGTGGTGATCCTGATGCAGGAGAACCGCAGCTTCGACCATTACTTCGGCCCCCTGCGCGGCGTGCGTGGCTTTGGAGACCGTTTCGTGGTGCCGGTGCCCGACAGCGCCGGCGGCCACCGGCCGGTGTGGTTGCAGCCCACGCGCGATGGCAAGGGCCTGATCGCGCCCTTCCACCTGAACACGCAGCAGCAGTTCGCCCACATGCGCATGGAGGGCACGCCGCACAGCTGGAGCGATGCGCAGGCCGCCTGGGACCAGGGCCGCATGAGCGCCTGGCCGCGCGCCAAGCACGACCATGCTATGGGCTACTTCCGCGCGGAAGACATTCCCTTCCAGCATGCGCTGGCCAATGCCTTCACGCTCTGCGACGCCTACCACTGCTCGGTGCAGACCGGCACCTGCACCAACCGCCTGTTCCACTGGACCGGCACGAACGACCCGCTGGGCCAGCAGGGCGGGCCGGCCACCGACAACAGCCACGAGTTCTTCAAGCCCGACCCGGCCGACGACTACCGCTGGACCACCTACCCCGAGCGCCTGCAACAGGCCGGTGTGAGCTGGCAGGTCTACCAGGACATGGCGGACAACTTCCACGACAACCCGCTCGCCGGCTTCCGCCCGTTCCGCGATGCCTGGTATGGCCGGCCGGGCTACTCGGAGGAACTGAAGCAGCGCGGCATCAGCACCCGCCACCTGGATCTCCTGAAGGCCGATGTGCTGGCCGACCAGCTGCCCCAGGTGTCCTGGATCGTGGCGCCCGAGGCCGACTCCGAGCATCCCGACCCGTCCAGCCCGGCTCAAGGAGCCGACTACACGGCCCGCGTGCTGGAGGCGCTGACCAGCAAGCCAGCGGTCTGGAGCAAGACGGTGTTCCTCGTGAACTTCGACGAGAACGACGGCTTCTTCGACCACATGCCACCGCCGGCGCCGCCGTCCTACCTCGAATGGCACGCGGACCCGGCCAAGGCCCGCCTGGCTGGCGGCTCGACCGTGAGCACGGCGGGCGAGTACCACGAGATCCTCAACGGCTCTTCGCCCAAGACCCTGCACCGGCCCTACGGCCTCGGCCCGCGCGTGCCGCTCTACGTGATCTCGCCCTGGAGCCGGGGCGGCTGGGTCAACTCGCAGGTGGCGGACCACACCTCCGTGATCCGCTTCCTGGAGGCGCGCTTCGGCGTGCGCGAGCCCAACATCAGCGCCTGGCGCCGCGCGGTCTGCAGTGATCTGACCTCCGCCTTTGATTTCAAGAACCCCAGCGACCTGGCGTTCGCCGCCGCGCAGCTGCCGGACACGCAGGCGCTGGCCGAGCGTGCGCGCCGCCTGCCGGGCAAGACCACGCCGCCGGCGCCTAGCCGCGTCGAGCTGCCACGCCAGGATGTGGGCACGCGGCCGGCGCGGCCCTTGCCCTATGCGGCCGAGGTGCAGGCGCAGGCCGATGCGTCGGCCGTCGAGCTGAGCCTGCGCAACAGCGGCGACGCGGCCCTGGTGCTGCAGGTCTACGACCGCTTGAACCTGCAGGCGCTGCCGCGCCGCTACACGGTGGAGCCGGGCAAGCAGTTGCAGGACCGATGGATGCCGCACGGCCCCGAGGCGGCCTATGACCTGTGGCTGCTCGGGCCCAATGGCTTCCATCGCCAGCTGAGCGGTTCGGCCGCCAGCGCGGGCGTGGAGGTGGACGCGGTGGTGGACGGCGAGACGCTCTGCCTGCGCCTGCGCAATGCGGGCACGCAGCCGCGCCGCGTGGCGGTGCGCGCCGAGAAGTACCGCGATCCGGCGCCGCGCTGGCAGCTGCTTGCGGCCGGCGAGAGCGTCGAGCTGCGCTGGCCGCTCGCCGAGAGCCAGCACTGGTACGACTTCAGCGTGCAACTGGACGGCGTGCCCGGCTTTGAGCGCCGTTTCGCCGGCCATGTGGAGACCGGCCGGCCCTCGGTCAGTGATCCGGCGCTGGGCGATATGCGTTGAACCCGCCGCTGAACCTCGGGAACTCCGCAGGCGGCCGCAGGTGGCGCCGCGCTTAGGATCGCTTGCCCATCACGGGCAGGAGAGGGTTCCTATGAGGCAGCTTCGCAAACTGGGTTTGGTCTTGGGCTTCAGCCTGTTGATGCCGCTGGCTGCGCAGGCGGCCACGCTGGGTGACCTGACCAAGGCGCTGGAGCCGCAGCCGGGCTTCATCGACGTCTGGCGCGATCCGGCGCGGGGTCGGGTCTTGCTCTCGCTGAGCGCGGCCCAGCTGGACCAGCCTTTTCTGCTGCTGAGCTCGCTGCCCTTCGGCCTCGGCTCCAACGACGTGGGCCTGGACCGCGGCCAGCCGGGCGAGAGCCGGCTGGTGCATTTCGAGAAGCGCGGCGCCAAGCTCTTGCTGGTGCAGGAGAACACGCGCTTCCGCGCCAGTGCGGCCAACCCGGCCGAGCGGACCAGCGTGGTCGAGGCCTTCGCGTCCTCGGTGCTGTGGTCCGGCGAGATCCTGGCCAGCGAAGAGGGCAAGCACCTGGTCGACTTCTCCAGCTTCCTGCTGGCAGACCGCCACGGCGTGATCAACCGGCTGCGCGACAGCCGGCAAGGCGCCTACCGTGTTGACGACAAACGCAGCGCGGTGCTGGTGGAAAACAGCAAGGGTTTCCCGGCCAATGTCGAGCTGGAGGCCTTGCTGACCTTCGACGGCACGGGCGAGGGCAATTTCGTCCGCGATGTGGCGATGGAGGCCAGCAGCCTCTCGCTGCGCCAGCACATCAGCCTGATCAAGCTGCCCGAGCCCGGCTTCCAGCCGCGCGCCTACCACCCGGCTTCCGGCGGCATCGACATCGCGCACGCCGACTTCAGCACGCCGCTGGCAAGCAGCCTCAACGTCGCCTGGCAGATTCGCCACCGGCTCGAGAAGACCGACCCGTCGGCGCGCCTGAGCCCGGTGAAGAAGCCCATCGTCTATTACCTGGACAGCGGCACACCCGAGCCGGTGCGCTCGGCCCTGCTTGATGGCGCGCGCTGGTGGGCCACGGCCTTCGAGAAGGCCGGCTTCAAGGACGCTTACCGCGTGGAGATGCTGCCCGAGGGCGCCGACCCGATGGACGCGCGCTACAACGTGATCCAGTGGGTGCACCGCGCCACGCGCGGCTGGTCCTATGGCGCGCCGATCAGCGACCCGCGCACCGGCGAGATCATCAAGGGCGTGGTGATGCTGGGCTCGCAGCGCGTGCGCCAGGACATCCTGATCGCCGAGAGCCTGCTGGCCGCCTATGCCAAGGGCGGCGAGGCCAAGCAAAAGCAGGCTCTCGACATGGCGCTGGCGCGGCTGCGCCAGCTCTCGGCGCACGAGGTGGGCCACACGCTCGGGTTCTCCCACAACTTCGCGGCCAGCCGTGCCGGCAATGGCTCGGTGATGGACTATCCGCATCCGCTGGTGAAGCTGGATGCGGCCGGCGAGGTCGACCTGCGCGAGGCCTATGGCGTGGGCCTCGGGCCCTGGGATGACTTCATCGTCGCCCATGCCTATGGCCAGTTCGGCTCGGCGGCTGACGAGGCGGCCGCACTGGCCCGGCTGCGTGCCCAGGCGAGGGCGCAGGGTCTGCTCTACGTCGGCGACAGCGATTCGCGCAGCCCGGGCAGCCAGCATCCCGATGGCGTGCTGTGGGACTTCGGCGCCGATTCGATCAAGACCTGGGACCAACTGATGGCCGTGCGCCAGCGCGCACTGCGCAGCTTCTCGGTCGATGTGCTGCCGCCTGAGCGCCAGCTGGGCGAGCTGGAGGCGCGGCTGGTGCCTGTCTATCTGCTGCACCGCTACCAGGGCGAGGCGCTGGCCCATCTGCTGGGGGGGGCGGAGTTCGAATACGGCTTGGCGGGCGATGCGCGCTCCGGCGCAGTCAAGGCCGGTGCACGGCCGGTGCCGGCGGCGGTGCAACGGCAGGCGCTGGCGCGGCTGGTCGGCACGCTGCGGGCCGAGAGCCTCGCGCTGCCGGCGGCGCTGCTGGACCAGCTCACACCGCCCGCCGAGGGCTATGAGCGCGGCCGCGAGTACTTTGCCAACCGCATGGCCACGCAGTTCGATCCGCTCGCGGCGGCGCAGGCAGCGGCCGCGCATTTCGGCAGCCTGCTGATGAATGCCGAGCGGCTCAATCGCCTGGCCTGGCAGCAAGGCCGGGATGCGGCTCAGCCCGGCGTGGGCGAACTGCTCGATCAATTGCTGAAGGCGACCTGGCAACGCGACGGCCTCAGCAAGGGCGTGCCTGGCGCAGCCCCGGTGCAGACGGCCGTCAACTGGGTGGTGGTGGATGGCTTGCTCGGCCTGCTCGATGGCGGGCGCCTGCATGCCGGCGTCGATGCCGAGCTGCGCCAGCGGCTGCGCGACCTGGCGCAGTGGCTGCAGAAGCAGCCGGCCGAGGCGAACCGCAGGGAGGCGGCGGCGCTGATCCAGGCTTACCTTGCCAACCCGCAATCGGTGAAGCTGCGCCGTCTGCCGGCCGTGCCGCCGGGCGCGCCAATCTGAGTGGCGATCTGAGCGTCGATCCGTGCGTTGATCGGCGGGCCGGGTCGGACCTGATGGAGCACGTATCCTCGCGCCATGGATGACGTCAGCACGATGGTGGCCCGGCAGTACGAAGCCTATGCCTACCCCGAACCCTTCAGCGACCTCGAGGCCCAGATCGCGGCCGGCTACCAGCAGTTCGGCGACCCCAGCCGCTACGGGCCGCTGATCTGGCCCGAGGGCCGGCCCCGCCAGAAGCTGCGCATCCTGTGCGCCGGCTGCGGCACGGTGCAGGCCGCCTATTTCGCCTTCACCAACCGCGACTGCGAGGTCGTGGGCGTGGACCTCTCATCAAGCAGCCTGGCCCATGAACGCTTTCTGCAGGACAAGCATGGGCTGACAAACCTGCGCCTGTTCCAGGGGGACCTGCGCGAGGTGGGGCAAGTCGGTCAGCAGTTCGACTACATCGTCTGCTCCGGCGTGCTGCACCACATGGCCGATCCCGATGAAGGACTGCGCGCTCTGGCTTCCGTACTGGATCCGGCAGGCGCGATGCTCCTGATGGTCTACGGCGCGACCACGCGCACCGGCGTCTACCTGCTGCAGGATGCGCTGCGCCGCCTGAACGTGCCGCAAAGCCCCGAGGGCGTGGCCTTTGGGCGACGCTTGGTCGGGCAACTGCCGAGCCACCACTACGCCCGCTGGTACACGAGCGGCGCCGAGGAACTGAAGCACGACACCGCCTTTGTCGACACCTTCCTGCATCCGCAAGACCGGGCCTACACGGTGCCGCAACTGCTCGAGATGCTGGAGCAGGGCGGCCTCAAGCTGCACAGCTGGATCGACAACGGCCTCTACTTTGCCGATGCGGCGCTGAACGAATTCCAGCCAGACGTGCGCGAAGCCGTGGCGCGCCTGCCCGATGCAGAGCAATGGGCGGTGGTGGAATCGCTGACCTTGCGCATCGGCATGCACATGGCGATTGCGCGGCCAGCGGCTGTGGCGAGCAGGATCGACTTCGATGCCCCTGATTGGGATCTGCTGCGGCCGCAGTGGATGCCCGACTTCCGCTGCATTCGCGCCGCCAGCGGCCAACAGCCCGCGCAATTCCGTCGCGGCTCAGTGACGTTGGACCTCGGCCCCACCGAGTCAGCCTTGCTGGCTGCTGCCGACGGCAGCCGCAGCTTGCGCGACATCTTCGCGCTGCCGCTGCTGGCCTCAATGCCTCCGGCCGAGCGAGCTGCTCGCGGCGGCCGCTTCTTCTCGCAGCTGTGGCGGATGGGGCATTTGATGTTTTCGCGGGCCCCCTCGTGATCGTTCGCGCCAGGATTCAGGGTGCAGGCTGGCCGGGCAGGGGCCACTCGGGCAAGCCGTAGCGCGCGAGGATCTCGCGCAACTGGCCCGTGCGCCGCAACTGCAGCATGCCTTCCGAGAAGAGCCGGGCATAGGCTTGCGCCTTGGGATGCTGAGGCGAGATTGCCATGAAGGCATAGGTCGGGGCCTCGCAGCCTGCGCTGCGGGCCTTGAGCTCCGGCTTCTGGCGCAGGGTGTAGGTGACCAGGTTTTCGTCTTCGATGAAGGCGTCAATGCGGCCGACCTCGAGCCGGCGCAGCATGCGCTCGGTCAAGCCATCGCCCGCATGCACGTCGAACTGCTTGGGCTGCGCCTTGATTAGGCGGTCCAGCTCCGAGCCGTAGCTGTAGTTGCGGACGATGCCCACTTGCTTGCCGCGCAGTGAGCCTGGGCCCGTGTAGGTCCAGCGCTGCTGGGGCAAGACATAGACGCAGTACCGGTTGCGCGAGATCGGCTGCTCTGGCAGGACGAAGTCGGGGGCCTCGTCGCGGAAGGTCGACGGCGTGGCGGTGTAGCGGCCAGCTCGCACGTCAAGCAGGGCGCGGGAGTAGTTTTCGTTGACCAGGCGCACTTGATGGCCGGCTGGGCCGAAGATCGCCCGGATGATGTCGACCGTGAAACCCTCCAGCGGATCTCCGGCCTTGCAGCTGAAGGGGCACCAGAAGTCCGGAGAGGCCAACACGATCTCATCGGCCCGCGCCGCCGGCAGTGCGAGGCAGGGCAGCAATGAAGCTAGCAGCGGCAGCGCGCGGCGATTCACGGAGCCTGCTTCGGGATGTGCATCGGCATAGTTTGCCGCAAGGTGCGCGCGTGAACGCGGGAGCACCGAGGGTGCGGCTTGTGAAGCTGCCGCCAGCCGGTCTTCTGTCGTGATGAAAGCCAGAAAAGCAAAAAGCCACCGCTAGGGTGGCTTTTCTGTCCGACAGCCCGTGGGCACAAGGACATTATTTGGTGGCGCTTCAGGGATTCGAACCCCGGACCTGCGGATTATGATTCGGCGTAAATGCGCATTTGCCTATGTTGTGTAGTGTTGATATACACTATGAAAATCAACAACTTATTGCGATTGTTGGCTGACCTGGTGTTGAATTGAATTGGTCTTTATCCAGTCAATTTGCCTACAGATTGCCTACAGCCAAGCGGGGCGCAGATGTCCAAGGACAGCAGCAGAGTTCGATTGACGGCGGGCCGGGTGGCTGCCTTCACTTGCCCCGAGGGCAAATCGCAAGCTTTCCTTTGGGACACCGATGCCCCATCTCTGATGCTTCGCGCGACTCCTACAGGCCGCAAGACATACGCCTTTGAAGCACGCTTGAACGGCGCCACGATACGCGTTGGCATTGGCACTGCTGCGGACTGGAGCCTTGAAACTGCTCGCAAACGCGCGGCTGAATTGAAGCAGCTTGTGGACAGCGGGGTAGACCCGCGAGAGCTGGAGCGGCAGAAGCTGGTTGCCGCTGAAGCCAAGAAGGTGGCAGACGCGAAGCAAGTCGAGGCCGAACGACTTGCCGAGATTGCGCTTGGCTCCGTATGGGATGTGTACCTGGCTGACCGTCGCCCGCATTGGGGTGAGCGTCACTACGCCGACCATTTGAAGATGGCAAAGCCAGGTGGCGAAGTCGCGAAGCGGGGTGTGAAGCGTCTTGCTTCTGGCGAGCGACCCAAGACTGTCCCTGGCCCTGTATTTGAGCTGATGCACCTGCCCCTACGCGACCTGACGCCTGCCCGCGTTGAGGCTTGGGCCACCGAGCAGGCTAAGACTCGTCCGACCTATGCACGGCTGTGCTGGCGCTGCCTGAAGGTGTTCTTGAATTGGTGCGCTGAGCACCCCGACTATTCCCACCTGCTTGCGACGGCTAACCCGGCCAGGACTAAGAAGGCCCGTGAGGCTTTGGGTAAGCCAGCGGTGAAGGACGACGCTTTGCAGCGTGAGCAGTTGGCCGTCTGGTTTGAGGCGGTTCGCAAGATCCCGAACCTTGTCATTGCCGCGTACCTGCAGACCGTGCTTCTAACCGGCGCGCGCCCCGGCGAAGTCCTTGCGTTGCGTTGGGAGGATCTGGACCTTCAATGGAAAGGCATGACCATCCGCGACAAGGTAGAGGGCGAGCGAGTGATTCCGCTGACGCCTTACGTTGCGCACATCCTGACGAGCCTGCCTCGGCGCAATGAATGGGTTTTCTCTAGCACTCGTGCGCTGAGCCTCAACCCGATCAGCATCAAGCGAAGACAAGCCAAGCATGGCCGCAAAGGTTCAGTTGCGCCCACTGGCGAGCTTGTGCAGGCGAGCGTTTCTGGTCATCTGACCGACCCCAGCACTTCGCATCGGTGCGCGTGTGCATCCGTTGGCTTGGAAGGGCTGACCTTGCACGGGCTGCGCCGCAGTTTTGCTAGCCTGACCGAGTGGCTTGAAATTCCGTCTGGAGTGGTTGCCCAGATTCAAGGGCACAAGCCGAGTGCCACGGCTGAGAAGCACTACAAGCGCCGGCCTCTAGACCTGCTACGCCTTCATCATGAGCGTATCGAGGCATGGATTCTTGAGCAGGCGAGGGTGCCATTCGCCGCCGCCCAATCGGGTGGCAATGGACCCAGATTGGTGGCTGTCACCTGACGGCAGCTTGCGCACTCGCTCCGTACGTAACGTACGTACATACGGCGCTTCTCCCACGTACGTACGTACGAATGGGTGTGCCCCTACCCCAGTACGTACGGCACTTAGAACGCCGATTGAAGAGTCATAGTTGGGCTTGCACGGTGCGGACCCCTTTAGGGGTTTGTCTGGCCTGGTTCGCGCACTACCCCTAAGGACACTTTCCTTAGGGAGCATCCCTAAGGAAGTCGTCCGAAGCCCGCCGACGGGCGTTTAGCGGGTCGTCATCAACGCCGGCGAATGCAGAATGCACCGCTGCAGCGAGTTCCAACACCAATCCATGACCCAGGCATCCAAGGCAGACATTGACGCCATCCTGAAGGAGCGATTTCCACTCTTGCCTCTGATCCAGGCGTTTGCGTCGTTCGAGGAGTCACAGAAGCGCGGCGCTATCTCCGCGGCGGCGCCCACGCCTGCAGCGCCGAGTGCCTCAGCGATCAAGGCGGAAATGGACGAGTACCGAACTCGACTAGAAGCGTTGCCCGCAGCGGAGGTCGCCCAGCTGGCCGTGCAAAGCCGCGCCAAGCTTGCGGCGAAGGTGGCTGCCGCGGAACGCGAGCGAGAGGCGAAAGCCGCTGCAAAGCGAGCGGAGAAAGAGGCTGCACGCTTCTACAACCTGCCCGCCGCAAAGGCCGACTA
Organism: Pelomonas sp. V22; assembly: GCF_030014915.1. GTDB lineage: Bacteria > Pseudomonadota > Gammaproteobacteria > Burkholderiales > Burkholderiaceae_C > JAUASW01. The sequence goes on along the minus strand of NZ_JAGIXS010000001.1, from coordinate 1,378,864 downwards.
CGAGTTTTGGTGCAAGGTGGAATATTGGACGGCCGATGAAGCCGCCGCCCTTTTGCTAGGGCGAGACCCAAGATCAGTCAACCCTGCCACGCTCGCCGCAGAATTGAACAAGGCACCCGGCCTGCTCTCATTTGAAAAGCCCGCAGCCCCCGCGGCATTTCATAGTCAGTACGACGGACTCCGAACGCTGGTACAGCGTTCGCGGGCCCTGCAAGGCCCGCAATGCACGCCAATCCATGTTGTTGAATGGGCTGAGGAAAACCAGGCCATCAAGATCGATCCCGCGTTGAAGCGCGCGGCCAGTAGCGCGGCAAGGTTGGCGCCGGCCGTCGCCAAGGCGGAAGAGTTTCAAGAGCCAGCACAGCGCTCGCCGAACGGGACTGCCAAGAAATGGTCAGCTGATGATCTAGCCCAGCTCAGCAGATTCCGCGAGAAGCACGGGACCAGGGCTGCCGCCGAGGAGTTCGGGATTTCCGAAGCCCGCGTTCGAAAGCTGCTGCCCAAGATCAAAGTAGCTGCCGCCAGCCCGTTCGCTGGGCTGACTCACCGAATCAAGTAGCGCGACCTCCCCCGTTACCGTAACGGGATCCGTACGGTAACGGTAACGACAACAGATACGGCTACAAAGCTGCGCGACGTCGTCGAGCTTCGCGATGCATCGTGACCGGTGTAGCGCCGAGAACCCGATCGACCATCACCGCAAGAAACCGCCCGGGTGATAGTTCGTCGGACACGTCAAGAATCTTGACGCTCGGAAGGCTCGCAACAATGCGACCCAGTTCAGATTCAGCAGCGGCTTGTTCGCCTGACGCTTCGCCATCCTGACCCGCCTCCACGCCAGGCTCTGGAATAACAGTCGCCGGAACGTCTTCGCCACCGTCCGCAACTGCGACGGAATCCGAATACTCCATCATGACAAGGCAGGTGGCGTGATAGGCGTCATCCTCCCGCCCAAGCTTAGCCAGCAGGTCCGCGAGCCACTCGGCGGTCAGCGGCTCTTTCGTGAGGATTTCTGAGCGCAGGCCAAACACGAACCCTAGCGCCGCCAGCGGGTGCCTGAGGCGCAGGTTTTTTGCATCGCCATAGGATTCTTCGATTCGATTTGGGGCGTTCTTCCCATACGAGGAATCCATGCGCTTGGTCGAAATCAGCACCTCAGGTCCAGTTGACCAATCCGACATGACGACATCGACTTGCTTGATGTAGTTCTTGCCGAGAATGTTGGCGCTGGAGGAGGTAACTCCCGAAATCGAAGCGCGAGCATTTATTCGCGCCTCCAATTGAGCGCGATCCCTCACGGGAAGGTCTTCCAGCAACTTCACTACGGTCGTAGGCAGCACGCGCGGCGGAACTGGACGAGGCCAGATCGCATTTGGATCGAACCCAGCCCGGCGTAGCTCATAGCTCAACCAGACGTCCAGGGCGAGTGCAGGCACGCCGCTTTGCGTAGCCGCCTTGAGGTAGAGCGGGACGCCCAGCAATAACGTAAGCGTGCGGAAATCCGGCGCATAACGCAGCTTCCCGCTGGGCCCAATTTCCCACGGATTGCTATGGTTCCCTTGAGGGGCGGCTGTCGCGACGATGTGGTCAAAGAGTGGCCAGGCTCTGGCCCTGATAGACGGTTCAGTGGCCACTCGCCCCCCTTACTTTGCGACGATCAGCAAGCTCCGCACGAGCCAATCGGACTTGTTCAACTTGCTTTTTTGTCATCCGCCTGGAGCCGGTCAACAGCGCTTGATCCACAAGCTCCACTGCCTGCAGGAGTTCTCCTGCGTCCAGCAGCCGAGCAACGGAATCCTTGATCGAGCGAAGTGCATCGGCCCTTGCTGAAACTAGCGTTGGCGAGGGCATTGCCCAAACGTCTGCCTCTTTCGGCTCGATCTTCAACATCCCGCCGCCATAAGAGCGGCCGGCCATTTCAGCGTGAAGGAGCGTGACCGAATTCAGGCTCGCCAAGGGCAAGAGTTCTCGACCGAGATCACGGTGCTCAGGACGAAGATAGACGCCGTGAACTGAGTTCAAGTGGCGCGCGCCCGCTTCGTTGGTCGTGAGTCGAGGGGTATCCGCATTCATGCAAGTCAGCAGCAAGTCGGCAACGCCGACTAGCGGTACGCGGTGCCAGATCTTGCGCACGCGGCATTTGTAGGCGGTATCGACACCAGTGCGATGCCCATCGGCGATATATGCCGCGGCCTCTGCAGAAGGCCGATCACTGGGATAGAACAGTAGCGTAGACCCACCTTGCTTCCCAATGTCGGTCAGCATCGCGTCGGAAAGCACCAAGCCGCGTAGGTGTGCGCTCCCTGGGGGGGAGAGTCGAAGCAGTTCTTTGCTACGTAGACCGAGTTCCTTTGCGCGCGCCGGAGAGAGGGTAAAGAATTTGTTGTTCCCCGTCACGATTCCAAGAGTGGTATCGCCCCAGGATTCAAGATTCACAAAGTGTTGGGCTCTAAGCAGTTGCTGCAACGGCTCAACGGCTGCTCCGTCGACGATGCTGCTAGTCCATTTGGCCGCAGGATCTAGCGGCGTCCAAGACTGCCCAATTCCAAGTGATGCGAGATCCGACGCATTTCTGGACTGTCGGATAGTCGCGTGATTCGCCGGTCCCTGCCGAAAACCGTCGGCTAGCAACAAGACGACGTCGGCCTCAGCCTCAGGAAATACTTGCTCATTGAAGAGTACTAGCTGCACTTCTCGAAAGTGATCGAACAGGAACCGACGTACTGGGGCAGCGTAGTTCACTGAAAGAAGTTCTGCCGGAAGCACTAGCCCCAGCCGACCACCATCCTTGAGGAAAAGGGCAGAGTGAATTGTGAAAGCTGCCCAACTGGACGCCAGGGCCGATAGCGAAACACCTGCCCTCAAAGCGGCAGCGCGCGCCCGAGCACGTCCTTCCCCGGCAAAGTCTTGGTATCGGATATACGGCGGATTTCCGATTACGGTGTCGTAGATAGGTTCGGGGTCTACAACAAAGAAGTCGCTCTGTTTGATTTGGGGTAGCCCCCCCGCATCTCGCACCCTTTGCCGAGCGACACGTGCGCTATGCGCATGAATCTCAACACCGGCCACTGCTGGCTGCGCCTCAGGATCCCTAGACAACTTGCGAAGCCGATCCACAGCAGCAACGAGGAATGCTGCGTCCCCTGCGGACGGCTCCATCACCGAATCGTTTGCCTGTCGGATAGCCCAATCGGCAATGAATCTGGTGATTTCGTCGGGCGTAAAGAACGCGCCACGCTCCTTGCGAAGCGCAGGCGTGTCTTTGGGATGGATGGCATGCAGTCGAGTCACCGGCTGAGTTTACGTGGCAACGAACAGGGTCCGTAAGAGGCGCCACCCGACCGACGAACCGACACGGCCGCTATTGCGCAACCGTTGCGGCATGACTCGAAATAGTCATTTCTTGACAATGACTTAGGCCGCGACAGCTGTTGCGGCATTGACCGCAATACGGGTTGCGCTTCGATTCTCCGGTCCATGTTCAACACGCCTCGACGGCAAAAACATGGAATCGCAGACCCTCAACCTGATCCCGCTTGATCGCGAAGCCCGCGCCGCACTCCCCACCCCCGAAGCGGCCCGGCATCTGAACCGCGCTCAGCAGACCCTCCGTCTTTGGGCCATGCGAGAGAACGGCCCCATCCGGCCCATCCGGATCAATGGTCGACTGGCTTGGCCTGTCTCCGAGCTCCGAAAGCTGCTGAACGTCGCTGCTGCCTGACAGTCGAGGTTCCCCCATGGTTCGACTCCCAACGGATGCGGAATGGGTCGAAGGCCGTATTCGAGGCCTCCCCCCGCGCTGGCGGCACAAGCTGCGACGCCGCTGGGAGCAGCGCAGCGTTGACGACTACGTAGGCGCCAACGTGGAGCTGCGCGAAGCGACGGCCGCACTCCTCAGCGTCCGCGTATCGCTCGATGCCTCCGATTCGGAAATTTGTGACGCAGCAGAGCGCCAGGCGCTGCGCTGCCTGGACCGACTGGCGCTAACAGTCACTGTCAAGCAAGCACGGGCCTCGATGGAACGTGTTTGCATCGGCCAAGGCATCACGCCACCATCCGAGGAAACAGAACACGGCCCGGCACTCGCGCGTATGTGCTGCCCGCTTTGGTGGCGGCGCAAGCTACGCAAGCACCACGGCCAGACCGTCGAAGGCGCCGCCGTACGGCTGGGCTACGTAAATCGCTTTCGAGACCTCTACGTCAGCAACGAGCGGCTTGCGGAGCGAACCCAACAGAACAAGCGTAATGCCTCAATGCTTGAGGCCACCACGGCGCGCAATGATGCAGGCCAGGTTTTCACCCTCGCTGAGCTCGCGGCCAAATCCACTGCGAGCAAAGCGATTCGCCGGGCCGAGTTGATGACCCGCATTGCCGGCTTCGAGCGCTACGCCGATGCCGAGGGCTATCAAGGCGTGTTCATCACGCTGACCTGTCCCAGCCGATTCCATCGCTACATGATCGTCAACGACGGCAAGGCCGCCGTTCCTAACCCCAAGTACGACTGGCACGAGACGCCGGCTACCGCGCACAAGCACCTCACGCGCGTTTGGGCGCGCAGCCGCGCCGCACTCGCGCGACAAGAACTCCGGCCCTTCGGCTTCCGCATCTCAGAACCTCAACACGACGGCACCCCGCATTGGCACATGCTGCTGTTCTGCCCGCCGGCGGAGGTTGAACAGCTCATGGCCACCCTTCAGCGCTATGCCCTTCAAGATTCCGGCGACGAAAAAGGCGCGCTACAGCACCGCTGCGACTTCAAGCTGATTGACAAGGCGCGCGGCACGGCTGCCGGCTACATCGCAAAGTACGTTGCGAAAAACATCGACGGTGAGCATGTCGGCGACGACCTTGAAGGCCGCCCGGCCACAGAAAGCGCCAAACGCGTCGAGGCCTGGTGCAGTACGTGGCGCATTCGGCAATTCCAGCAGATCGGCGGTCCACCCGTGAGCGTCTGGCGCGAACTGCGGCGGATCAAGCACCTTCCGGCTGACGCACCGGTGCACCTTCATCACGCTCATCGGGCCGCGAACAAGCAGGTTCAGCGTGACGGCGACGAAACTGCAACCGTGGCTTGGGATGCCTACTGCCGCGCGCAAGGCGGCATTGCGTGCGGCCGCAATGCCGCCATCAAGCTCACGATGCGTGAGGCGGAGGGCCTAGGACGCTACGGCGACGCGGCCCCGCCTCGCCCCGTTGGTGTCGAAACTTGGTCGCATCAAACCGGCGACGCGGAAGGCAACGGAGAGCAAGCCCAGCGCTGGCAGGTCGAGTCTGAACGCAGCGTATGGACGATTGAGCGGGTGCCCGCTCGCCGCTTTGACTGGCGGAGCTTTGATGCTGAGTCGGCGACGCCGGCGCAGCCTCGGACTAGTGTCAATAACTGTACGCAGCCAAACGTCGACGGAACCAAATCTCCGACACCTGCGGCCTCTCAACACTCCTACGTCCGCAGTGGGGCGTTGTGCTATCCGCCTGGCAGTTCACCTGCTCTAGACGCGGGTCGAATACTCGCCCCCTGGGGGAAACTTACCTAATCTCTGCGCAAACTGCCGTCGCATCGTCGACTACGCCTTTTGAAAGCAGAAGATCTTCTAGTGAGCCGAGGAATCCACTCACGCTTTCGGAACTAACGGAAGCCGCTACGATTTCTTTTTTACTGACCTGCTTATACAGGCCATCCGTCAGGAGTAGTAACCTATCCCCAAGCTCTACTTCAAAGTCGGAGCACTCCAACTCATATGTTCCACTACTACTCATCGCCGACAAGAGGACGTGCCTCCTGGGGTATCGAAGTGCGCGCTCTGGTGTAAGGACGCCTTCTTCTATTAGTTTAGCGACCTCTGTTTGATCGCGCGTCCGAGTAAGCAGGCCAGCACCGCGAATATGATATAGCCGCGTATCTCCAACATGCCCGACCTCAACACGCTTACCACGAACCCTGCAAGTCGTAAGAGTAGTGCTCCATTGCCCCTCATTGCCAATCGCAGCCGCCTGAATTCTGTCGCTCACTTTGGCAAATATTTCTTCAGTCTTTAGAGTCCAAGAAAACTCAAGGGCAGTCGAAATGGCAAGCCTAGCCGCATCTCCGCCATATTGCGATGATCCAACACCATCCGCAATGGCGATGAACACATCGCCATCGTCAGAAAGTAAATGCGCCTCTGCGTCAAAATTCTGACGCCCAACAACCGGCACACTAAATGATGAAATACTCTCGCGACTCAATTTAGCCGCCCCAGAGTTTATGTAGCGGGAGGGCCAGTGCGGTGCGACTAACATTAATCGAACGTTCTAGGTGTCCGATATCTGAAAGTACATCGATGCCACCAACTTCCACATCCATGACGATTCGGTCAGCAACTGCAGCATCAAGTGAGTGCCCCGCAAGCTGCATAAAGCGCCTTTCAACGAACCATCGGTTATGTGAAACCCCTAGGCCTAGCATCGACAGCAACACTCGCGCCTTAACGGCCACTTCGCCTAACTCGAACAGCCAAGTCAACTTGTCGACAACGACATCGCAATAGTCGAAGTCAAATTTCCCACGGCATGCGTCGACATAGTCCACATAGTAGCTAGCAAATGCCATTAACAGGTCGGGGGCCTCGCCTGCCAATGCTTCCATATGAGGCCGGCTAAAGGACCGAAGGATCAAGTCCTTCGCTTGGGTGAACGGCGCCAATTCCTCAAGCAAGAGGAACACACGATCCCAGTCCTGCTCTGCAAGCACTACGCCAGAGCGCAGCAATTCAATAACGTGCTCTTCGCGCGGGGATCCAAATTTCGGCGGAGCCTTCTGCAACGCCTCATACAACGCAGCACGCAAATCTGCAATCGTTGCATATCTACGAGCGGGTAGACTCTTTGTGCATTTTGCAGCGACTAGGCCAATTGGGCCGTCAATCGCTACCTCTGTATAAGGAACACGCGCCAGAGGACCGACAAAGATGTCAAATAGAATTACTCCAAATGAGTAGATATCAGACCTTGCGGTCGCTCGCTTAAAGTTGGATATCAACTCAGGCGCGGCGTACCTTTCGGTCCCGCCCTGCGCCCCCGTCATGGTCAGCGTCGTCGCGTCACCTGCGGTAATTTTTATCAGACCGAAATCCGATATTGCGTATCGCGGCGAACCATCCTGATTGCGCAATCGCAGAATATTTTGAGGCTTGAGGTCGCGGTGATATATACCTTGGCCATGAAGTCCTTCAAGTCCAGCGAGAATGTCAAACAGTGCTTGGTGTGGCGCACCATTTAACGTGTGATCGAACGACAGGTCCTGTGCAAGAGTCGCCTCAGCAAGCTCCATTACAAAAAATGGAGGATTGGAAGCAAGGTTGCTCTCAAAAACCTTGACCACATTTGGATGATCAATGCGCGCTTGATATGTTGCTTCGCTGAAGAAGCGGCGCCTAAGTTCCTCAATGGTGACATGCCCCGCTGCGATAGCGTTGGTCACCGCCGCACTTGGCTCAAAGACCTTAAGCGCAACAACTAGTCCAGTGTCGCTTCGAGCCCGCTCCACACGCCCAAAAGCGCCGCGACCAAGCGTTCCCTCCAAGGTGTAGTTCGCCATGAGATCCAGCGCGAAGTGATAGAGCCGAGCATTGTAGGCAGGGTACCCAACGCCCAAGGTCTTCTCGCGCACGGGTTAGCGCGGAGCAGGAGCGCCGTCTAGCCGCGCTCAAGGGGAGGGCCGCCCCTCGCTGGCTCAGACAAAGCGACCAAAGGATTCTGAGTCCTGGCAGCCGGGCCTAGGGCACAGCTGGCCAGCACGAGCTTGCCAAAGGACGCATTGGTGGCCGTGGACTGTTGCTCGCCGCTATTGCGCCTACAGATTGCCTACAGGTGTGACTGTAGGCAGAAAGCAAAAAGCCACCGCTAGGGTGGCTTTTGCGCCTAAGTACTTGTCGTACAAAGACTTTATTTGGTGGCGCTTCAGGGATTCGAACCCCGGACCTGCGGATTATGATTCCGTCGCTCTAACCGGCTGAGCTAAAGCGCCTCAAGCCCGCCATTCTAGCCAAGTTTTGGAAGACAATGCAAGCCTCTTTCGCGGCCTCTGCAAAAAAGCGCATTTCTCGATGTTCAGTTTCTTCAAGAAGAAGTTTGGCGGTGGCTCGAACGCCGATGCAGCGCCGCTGTCGGAGGCCGTGGTCCAGGCGCCCATGCCTGCGCCTACCGCTGTATCCACACCTGCACCAGCTCTCGAGCCTGCTGCCGTGCCGGCACCGGTCGAGGCTGCGCCGCGCAAGAGCTGGCTCGACAAGCTGCGCCAAGGTCTGCGCAAGACCGGCTCCAGCATCGCCCAGGTCTTCACTGGCACGCAGATCGACGATGCGCTGTATGAGGAACTGGAAGCCGCGCTCTTGATGGCCGACGCCGGCGTCAAGGCCACCGAGTTTCTGCTTGAAGACCTGAAGCGCCGCGTCAAGGAGGCCAAGGCCACCGAGCCGGCGGCCGTGCGCGGCCTGTTGATCGATGCGCTGGCCGATCTGCTGAAGCCGCTGCAGAAGTCGCTCGCCATCGGCGCTTCGCAGCCGACGGTGATGATGGTGGTGGGCGTCAACGGCGCCGGCAAGACGACCAGCATCGGTAAGCTCACGCGCCATCTGGCCGATGCCAATGCCAAGGTGCTGCTGGCGGCGGCCGACACCTTCCGGGCGGCGGCGCGCGAGCAGCTCTCGGTGTGGGCGGATCGCGCCCAGGTCGAGATCGTGAGCCAGGAAGGCGGCGACCCTTCGGCCGTGACCTTCGATGCCGTGGTGGCCGGCCGCGCGCGCGGCTGCGATGTGGTGATCGCCGACACGGCGGGCCGCCTGCCGACGCAGCTGCACCTGATGGAAGAGCTGAAGAAGATCAAGCGTGTGATCGCCAAGGCCGAGGCCTCGGCGCCGCATGAGGTGCTGCTGGTCGTTGATGGCAACACCGGCCAGAACGCGCTAAACCAGGTCAAGGCTTTTGACGACGCGCTGGGCCTCACCGGCCTGATCATCACCAAGCTCGATGGCACGGCCAAGGGCGGCGTGCTGGCGGCCATCGCCCGCGAGCGCGCGATTCCGGTCTACTTCATCGGCGTGGGTGAGAAGCTGGAAGACCTGCAGACCTTTGATGCGCGGGAGTTTGCGCAGGCGCTCCTGGAGTAAGCGCTCGGCATTGCATTTGCGCCCGGCGCCGGGCCGCCCCAAGGCGGGCGCCCAGAAGACAAAAGCCGGGTCAAGCCCGGCTTTTGTCTTCACCCTCTCGGAGGGTGGCTCGCGTACCCGCGAGCCGGGAGTTCACATTCCAGGCATGCCACCGCCGCCCATCATCTTCTTGAGGCCACCCATGCGCTTCATCATCTTCATCATGCCGCCGCCGCTCATCTTCTTCATCATCGACTGCATCTGGTCGAACTGATTCAGCAGGCGGTTGACGTCCTGGATCTGCACGCCGGCACCTTGAGCGATGCGGCGCTTGCGGCTGGCCTTGCTCTTGCCGTCTAGCAGCAGGGCGGGCTTGGCGCGTTCCTTGGCGGTCATCGCGTTGAGGATGCCTTCCATGCGGCGCATGTCGCGCTCGGCCTTGTCCATGTCGGCGGCGCCGGCCTTGGCGGCCATCTGCGTGGGCAGCTTGTCCATCAGGCTGGAGAGGCCGCCCATTTTCTTCATCGACGAGATCTGCGACAGGAAGTCGTTGAGGTCGAAGCCATCGCCTGACTTCAGCTTGCCGGCCAGCTTCTCGGCCGCCGCCATGTCGACGCCCTTGGTCACTTCCTCGACCAGGGCCACGATGTCGCCCATGCCCAGCACGCGGCCGGCATGACGTTCGCCGTCGAACACCTCCAGGCCGTCGATCTTCTCGGACACGCCAGCAAACTTGATCGGCGCGCCGGTGATGCTGCGCACCGACAGCGCCGCGCCGCCGCGTGAATCGCCGTCGAGCTTGGTCAGCACGATGCCGGTAAGCGGCAGTGCTTCCTTGAAGGCCTTGGCGGTGTTGACCGCATCCTGGCCCTGCATCGCATCGACGACGAACAGCGTCTCGACCGGGTTCAAGGTGGCATGCAGGTCGCGGATCTCGGCCATCAGCGCTTCGTCGATGGCCAGGCGGCCGGCGGTGTCGACCAGCAGCACGTCGAAGTAGTGCTTCTTCGCGTAGTCGATGGCGGCCAGCGCGATGTCATGCGGCTTCTGGTCGGGCGCAGAAGGGAACCATTCGGCGCCGGCCTGCTTGGTCACCGTCTTCAGCTGCTCGATGGCGGCGGGGCGGTAGACGTCGGCCGAGACAGTGAGCACCTTCTTCTTGCGCTTCTCGATCAGGTGCTTGGCCAGCTTGGCCGTGGTGGTGGTCTTGCCCGCGCCCTGCAGGCCGGCCATCAGGATGACGGCAGGCGGCTGGGCGGCGAGGTTGATGTCGGAGACGCCTTCGCCCATCGTAGCGGCGAGTTCCTTGTGCACCACCGAGACCAGGACCTGGCCGGGGTTCAGCGAGCTGACCACTTCCTGACCCAGCGCCTTCTCTTTCACGCGGGCGATGAAGTCGCGCACCACCGGCAGGGCCACATCGGCCTCGAGCAGGGCCATGCGCACCTCGCGCAGCATGTCCTGCACATTCGATTCGGTGATGCGGGCCTGGCCGCGCATCGTTTTGACGAGCAGGCTCAGGCGATCGGTCAGAGTGGAGGCCATCGGGGGTTAGCGCCAGCCGGAACGGTGGTCGCTCAAAAGTACACTGTGGTGATGATTTTATCGTCCGCCTCTCCAGCGACGCTGGCACTGGCCGCAAGCAGTCTCGCGGCCATGCTGGCCTATGCGCTTTCGGCCTGGACCGACGAGGCCAGCGGCCGACGCCTTCGTTGGGCCTTGCCGCTTGGCTGGGCGGCCCACGCGCTGGCCTTGTTGCTCGACATCGCCGGCCTGGGCAGCCCGCTGGCCGGCGCGCGTTTCGGCTTCGCGCCGGCCTTGTCGATGACCTGCTGGCTGGTGCTCTCGGTCTACCTTGTGGAGAGCCGCTTCCTGCCCTTGCCAGGCGTGCGCCGAGTGCTGGCTGTGCTGGCGGCGCTGGCCTGTGCGCTGGCCTGGGGCTTCCCGGGCGAGAGTCGGCCGCTGGCGGCGTCGCCCTGGGCGCCTCTGCACTGGGTGCTGGGCCTCGCGTCTTATGGCTTGTTCGGCGTGGCCGTGCTGCATGCGGCGATGTGGAACCGTGCAGAGCGCCAACTGCGCGACAAGAAGGTGGCTGCCGTCTCTGGCGCGGCCACCACGGGCATGCCGTTGCTGCGCCTGGAGCGGCTGACCTTCCAGTTCGTGGCGGCCGGTGTGACCGTGCTGTCGCTGGCCATCCTGCTCGGCTGGTGGTTCACGCCGCACTGGCGCTGGGATCACAAGACCTTGCTGTCGGTGCTCGGGTGGCTGGTGCTGACCGGCTTGTTGACCGGTCGGCAGGTGCTCGGCTGGCGCGGCCGCCGGGCCACGCGCTGGCTGTACTTTGGTGCAGCCCTGTTGCTGCTGGCCTATGCCGGCTCGCGCTTCGTGCTGGAAGTGTTGTTGCAGCGGCCCCTGGCCGGCTGAGGATTCATGGCCAAGTTTCTTTTTTTCATCGGCCTGGTGGCCCTGGTGTTCTGGACGCTGGGCGCCAAGGGCCGCGCGGCGCGCAAGCCGGCGCCTCCGCCCCAGCCGCCCGCACCTCCGCCGCAGCCGCAGGCCATGGTGTCCTGCGCGCAATGTGGCCTGCACCTGCCGAGCGCCGAGGCCCTGCCGGGCCGGGGCGGCATGTTCTGCAGCGCTGCTCATCGCCAGGCCTATGAGGCTGCGCAGGCGGGCGGCTAACTGAATGGCCACGGCTTCGCCCCGCAGCAATCCCCGCAGCCACCCCGGCGAGGAATCGCCGCCTTCCTGGTTCGGTCCGGGCCTGGGCGACAGCGAAGCCGGCGCGCTGGATGAAGCGCCGCAGCCGCCTGGCAGCGAGGGCGACTCGCAGTTCTTCTTTTTCCAGCAGCCGCGCCGGCTGGTCAACGTGGGCGGCAGCGCCTTCCTGCGCCTGTATCGCGCCTTCCTCGGCGCCCGCATGGCGCTTGGCCTGGCCCTGATCGCCACGCTCATGCTCGCTGCCATGCTCGGCAGCAGCACGCCGCGCTGGACCCTGATGGTCTGCGGCCTCTATGCCCTGGAGGCCACGGCCCTGTGGCTGCTGCCGCGCCTGCAGCGCAGCGCCTCGGTGCAGACACTGTCGCGGCTGAGCAGCCCGCAGTGGCTGGCCAGCATCGGCTTCGACCTGGCCCTGTTCGGCGTGCTGCATGTGGCGGAGCGCAATGCCGGCGTCAACTATGGCGCGCTGTTCGTGCTGCCGGTGCTGATGGCCGGCGTGCTGACGCCGCGCCTGCTCGCGCTGGCCACGGCGGCGATGGCGGCGCTCTTGATGCTGGGCGCCGCGACCTGGGCCTATCTGTTCGGCCTCGAGCCCGAGTTGCGCCTGACGCAGGCCGGCATGGCGGGCATGGGGCTCTTCGTCGTCGGCCTGCTGGCCAGCGAACTGGCCAGCCGCCTGGCGCGAGAGGAGCGCGCCGCACGCGGCAGCATGGAGCTGGCGCGCCAGCAGGCGCAGCTGAATCGCCTGGTGATCGACGAGATGCAGGAGGGCGTGCTGGTGATGGACCGTCGCGGCCGCGTGCGTGCCGCCAACCCCGCCGCGCGTGCGCTGCTGGGCGAGCATCAGGCGGTGCGCACCGCGCCCTTCCAGATGCGCGGTGTGCCGGCCTGGGAGCCGCTGGTGCGGGCGGTGGAGCAGGCCTTCGTCGAGGGCCGCTGGCCGGAGGAGGGGCGCGACATCAGCCTGCGCTTCAGCCCCGATGCGCAACGCGGCCTGCGCCTGCGCATGCGCTTCACCCGCTCGCGTGAAACGCAGGCGAGCGAGGACCTGTGCGTGCTCTTCATCGAAGACCATCGCAATGTGCTGGCCCGCAGCCGACAGGAGAAACTGGCTGCCATGGGCCGGGTCTCGGCCGGCATCGCCCATGAGATCCGCAACCCGCTGGCCGCCATCGCCCAGGCCAATGCGCTGATGGCCGAGGACGCCGGCGATGCCCAGCAGCGCCAGCTGACCAGCATGGTGGCCGCCAATGTGGAGCGGCTGAAGCGCATCGTTGACGACGTGATGGAGCTGGCGCCGGGCCGCCCGCCGCAGGCCGTGCCCATCGACCTGGCGCGGCTGTTGCCCGAGATTTGCGCCGACTGGGCCCGCACCAATGGCTTGCCGGCTGACGCGAGCAGCCTGCTGCGCCTGAGCCTGCCGCCCGGCGGCAGCTGGGTCATGTTCGAGCCCGAGCATCTGCGCCGTGTGGTCATCAACCTGTTGGACAACGCCTTGCGCCACGCGCCGCGCGAGCCGGGGGCGCTGCATGTGCGCCTGCAGCCGGGGCAGGGGGGCGAGATCCTGCTTGCGGTCTTCAATCTCGGTGCGCCGATTGCGCCCGAGGTGGAGCGCCATCTCTTTGAGCCCTTCTTCTCCACGCGCAGCCGGGGCAGCGGCCTCGGCCTCTATATTTGCCGAGAGCTGTGTGAGCGCTACGGCGCGCGCATCGACTACCGCCGTCACGATGGCGCCACCCAGGCGGGCAACGAGTTCCTCCTGAGCCTGCGCCGCAGCGCGGCCACCGCCTCCAAGCAAGCCCACTCATGAATGCGACCCAAGCCAATCAAAGCCTGCTGGTCATTGACGACGAGCCCGACCTGCTCACGCTGTACGAGCTGACGCTGCTGCGCGAAGGCTACGAGCTGGAGACGGCCGGCACGGTCGAGGCCGCGCTCGAGCGCTTGCAGGCGCGCGAGTTCAGCGCCGTCATCACCGACATGAAGCTGCCCGACGGCAGCGGGCTCGACGTCTTGAACTGGCTGGAGCGCGCCGGCCGGGTCGAGAAGACCCTCGTGATCACCGCCTTCGGCTCGCCCGAGAACGCGGTCGAGGCCCTGAAGGCCGGCGCCTACGATTACCTGACCAAGCCGGTGGACCTGCGGCAGTTCCGCATGGTCGTGGCCTCGGCGCTAGGGCGCAGCCCGCGTGTCGAGCCGTCGCCCGCCTCGGCGTCCTCTCCGGTGGCCTCGACGGCATCGACTGCACCGGCGGCGGCTCCGGCTGCGCGTGCCGCGAGCAAGCCGGCGCTTGCGCCCAGCGCCGCGTCCGCCCCGGCCGAGGCCAGCCCCGATGCCGCGCTGGCCGCTGCCCTGAACCGGCTGGCCGGCGACTCCTCGGCGATGCGCCAGGTGCGCTCGCTGATCGGCAAGGTGGCGCGCAGCATGGCGCCGGTGCTGCTGCAAGGCGAGTCGGGCACCGGCAAGGAACTGGTCGCGCATGCGGTGCACGATGCCGGCGCGCGCGCAGCCGGCCCCTTCATCGCGGTGAATTGCGGCGCCATTCCGGAGCAGTTGCTGGAGGCCGAGTTCTTCGGCTATCGCAAGGGCGCCTTCACCGGCGCGAACGAAGACCGCGACGGCTTCTTCAAGGCCGCGCATGGCGGCACGCTGTTTCTCGATGAGATTGGCGACCTGCCGTTGGCCATGCAGAGCAAGCTCCTGCGGGCCATCCAGGAGCGCTCGGTGCGGCCGGTGGGCGCGGTGGCGGAGTCGCCAGTCAATGTGCGCATCCTCAGTGCCACGCACAAGGACCTGGGCGCCGAGGTCGCGGCCGGGCGTTTCCGCCAGGACTTGTTCTACCGGCTCAATGTGATCCAGATCCGCGTGCCGCCGCTGCGCGAGCGCATCGAGGACCTGGCAGCGATCAGCGAGCGCGTGCTGGCTCGCATTGCGCACGACGCTGGAGTGTCGCCACCGCCGCGCCTCACCGGTGCGGCACTCGCCCAGTTGTCGCGCTATGCCTTCCCGGGCAATGTGCGTGAGCTCGAGAACCTGCTGCACCGTGCCTTGGCGCTCTCGGGCGGCGAGGCTATCGACGCCGAGGACCTGGGCCTGCCGGACGCTGCGCTGGACGATTCACAGTTCGCCACGCTGGACGATCCGCTGGCCAGCCTGCCGATGCCGGTGGCGGGCGGCGGACGTGGCAGTGAGAGCGAGGAGTTGCCGCAAGACCTGGCCCTTTATCTGGACGAGGTCGAGCGCAACATCCTGGTGCGGGCGCTGGAGCGGCACCGCTACAACCGCACGGCGGCCGGTGCGGCGCTGGGCTTGTCGCTGCGCCAGATCCGCTACCGCATGGCCCGCCTCGGCATCACGGCGGGCGAGGGCGGCAGCGACAGCTGAAGCCCAGGGTTTGCGAGGGCCCCAGGCTATCCCTAGTGGTGGCTTGCCTCCTGTTACAGCGGTCGCGGTTGGTGTCGGGCCTCACGCCACCGCAAGCCGGCTCACAAGCCCAAACACTCGCTCGATCAAAGCACCAATTGGCGCGGCCTGGCGGCCGATTTCGTGCTGCAAGCAAGCACTGGCGCGGGCTGGTGGCCGCACCTGCCGACGGACACGCGCCGAGCCCGCGATCACGCGGGCAAGACCTGGCCCGACACAGGCCTGTCACGGCATTTCGCTAGCCAGATCGACCCCCTAGGTCAACAGTGTTCGTACGCTATCGGTAGTGCTTGAAGGGGTGTGGACCCCCAGATATAGTGTCCTTTCGTGCTATCCTGCTGACTCGGTTCCACACCGCAATGCCTGTCTCAAAAGCTGTTCCCGGAGACCCCCAAGGCCACGCTGCATTCGCAGTGGCTGGCGCCTGGGTTCAGGCATCGGAGCCCCGATCAAAACCCAAATAACGCAAAGCCACGGCTGCAGCCGCACATGCCGCCGCGGCTTTGCCATTTCTGATTCGAACGAGAAGACAAGGAAGAAGACCCACCATGCAAACCCATCTCACCCAGCCCGCCGTCGCCGAAGGCGCGAGCCGCGTGACTGCCTCCGACAGCGCAGCGGCGCCGCAGTCGTCGGCCTACCAGGCCTACCAGATCATTCGCCGCAATGGCGCGGTCGTGTCCTTCGAGCCCAGCAAGATTGCCGTGGCCCTGATGAAGGCATTCCTGGCAGTGCATGGCACCAGCGGCGCGGCTTCGGCCAGCGTGCGCGAGACTGTGGATGGTCTGACCGAGAACGTGGTGCGCGCCCTGCTGCGCTCGCGTCCTAGTGGTGGCACCTTCCATATCGAAGACGTGCAAGACCACGTCGAGCTGGGTCTGATGCGCGGTGGTCACCACGAAGTGGCCCGTGCCTATGTGCTGTACCGCGAGCGCCGCGCGCAGGAGCGCCTGCGCCAGGGCGAGACGGCAGCGCCCAAGGCCGTTGAAGCCAGCATCCATGTGATAGACGGTGGCCAGCGCGTGCCGCTGGACCTGGCCAGCCTGCAGGCGCTGATCGTCTCCAGCTGCGAAGGCCTGGGCGCCGACGTGAAGGCCGAGCCCATCCTGGCCGAGACCAAGCGCAATCTGTACGACGGAGTGCCCATCGACGAGGTCTACAAGGCCTCCATCCTGGCCGCCCGCACGCTGATCGAGAAGGACCCGAGCTACAGCCAGGCCACGGCGCGCCTGCTGATGCACACGATCCGCAAGGAAATCCTCGGCGAAGAAGTCACGCAGGCCGAGATGCACACGCGCTACGCCGAGTACTTCCCGCAATTCATCAAGAAGGGCGTGCAGGCCGAGCTGCTGGACGAGAAGCTGCAGCAGTACGACCTGGCCAAGCTGGGCGCTGCCCTGAAGGCCGAGCGCGACTTCCAGTTCGATTACCTGGGTCTGCAGACCCTGTTTGATCGCTACTTCCTGCACACCGAAGGCAAGCGCATCGAGATGCCGCAGGCCTTCTTCATGCGCGTGGCCATGGGCCTGGCGCTGAATGAGATCGACCGCGAAGCCCGCGCCATCGAGTTCTATGAAGTGCTGTCGAGCTTCGACTTCATGAGCTCCACGCCGACGTTGTTCAACTCGGGCACGCGCCGCTCGCAGCTCTCCAGCTGCTACCTGACGACGGTGGCCGACGATCTGGACGGCATCTATGAAGCGCTGAAGGAAAACGCGCTGCTGTCCAAGTTTGCCGGCGGCCTGGGCAATGACTGGACCCCCGTGCGCGCCCTGGGCTCGCACATCAAGGGTACGAACGGCAAGTCGCAAGGCGTGGTTCCGTTCCTGAAGGTGGTGAATGACACGGCCGTGGCCGTGAACCAGGGTGGCAAGCGCAAGGGCGCCGTCTGCGCCTATCTGGAAAGCTGGCACCTGGACATCGAAGAGTTCCTGGAGCTGCGCAAGAACACCGGCGACGACCGCCGCCGTACGCACGACATGAACACGGCGAACTGGATTCCCGACCTGTTCATGCGCCGCGTGATGGATGGTGGCGACTGGACGCTGTTCAGCCCCTCGACCTGCCCGGACCTGCACGACCTGTTCGGCAAGGAATTCGAGGCTGCCTACACGGCCTATGAAGCCAAGGCCGACCGCGGTGAGATCAAGCTGTTCAAGCGCATGCCGGCCAAGGACCTGTGGCGCAAGATGCTCTCGATGCTGTTCGAGACCGGCCATCCCTGGATCACGTTCAAGGACGCCTGCAATGTGCGCTCGCCGCAGCAGCATGTGGGCGTGGTGCACTCGTCCAACCTCTGCACCGAGATCACGCTGAACACCAATGACAGCGAAATCGCCGTCTGCAACCTGGGCTCGGTGAACCTGAAGCAGCACCTGAAGGACGGTGGCATCGATTACCCCAAGCTGCAGAAGACCATCGCCACGGCGATGCGCATGCTCGACAACGTCATCGACATCAACTACTACGCCGTCAAGAAGGCCCGCGACTCGAACCTGCGTCACCGTCCGGTGGGCCTCGGCATCATGGGCTTCCAGGACGCGCTGTATGCGCTGCGCACGCCCTACGCCTCGCAAGCGGCCGTGGAGTTCGCCGACCGCTCGATGGAAGCCGTCTGCTACTACGCCTACCTGGCCTCGACCCAGCTGGCGCAAGAGCGTGGCCGCTACAGCAGCTATCGCGGCTCGCTGTGGGACCGCGGCATCCTGCCGATCGACTCGCTCGACCTGTTGGCCGAAGCCCGTGGCGGCTACGTTGAAGTGGACCGCAGCTCGACCATGGACTGGGACGCCCTGCGTGCCCGCATTGCCGAGCACGGCATGCGCAACAGCAACTGCGTGGCCATCGCCCCGACCGCGACCATCTCCAACATCATCGGCGTGGATGCCTCGATCGAGCCCTGCTTCGGCAACCTCTCGGTCAAGTCCAACCTGTCGGGCGAGTTCACCGTCATCAACGAAGCGCTGGTGCGCGACCTGAAGCGCCTGGGCCTGTGGGACGACGTGATGGTGATGGATCTGAAGCACTTCGACGGTTCGCTGCGCCGCATCGACCGGGTGCCGGATGAGCTCAAGAGCCTGTACGCCACGGCCTTCGAAGTCGAGACCGAGTGGCTGGTCGAAGCTGCGGCGCGCCGCCAGAAGTGGATCGACCAGGCGCAGAGCCTGAACATCTACATGGCCGGTGCATCGGGCAAGAAGCTCGATGAAACCTACAAGCTCGCCTGGTTGCGCGGCCTGAAGACGACCTACTACCTGCGCACGATCAGCGCTTCTTCTGCAGAGAAGAGCACGGTCACGAAGTCGGGTCAGCTGAACGCGGTGTCGAATTCCGGCGGTGCTGTTTACGCAGCACCGGTGGCTGTCGAGACCACCGTTGTTGTTGAAGACACCACACCGGCGACCGACATCAAGTTCTGCGCGATCGACGATCCGGGCTGCGAGGCCTGCCAGTAATTTGATGCGTGAAAACCTGATCGCGGAAGCGATCAGGTTTCAAGCCCATCGCGAGAGAACCCAGTGTTCATCGATGCAAAACGCCGACGGCACTTTGCGTGGATGCATCGATGAACACTTGATTGCCTCGAACTTGAAGCACGCGTTGCGTGAGAAAAGTCGATGCAGTCGAGCAACAGCGAAGCGCATTTGCTGTCAAGAAGTCCTTGGTGTTTGAACACAACACTCCGATAATTCGCCTCGATAGGAAGCCCCACCATGCTTGATTGGGAAGAAGAACTGAAGCCCGCTCAACGAGTCACTACCAACGTCGCACCGAGTCTTGCTCAGGTCGCGAGCGGTTCAGTCTCCCCCTCGCATTCCAGCCCCGCTGCAGCAGTCACTCCCGCCGCCACCGAGCGCCGTGTGAAGGCCGCTGACAAGCGCATCATCAACGGCCAGACCGACGTCAATCAACTGGTGCCGTTCAAGTACAAGTGGGCTTGGGAAAAGTACCTCGCCACCTGCGCCAATCACTGGATGCCGCAGGAAGTGAACATGTCGCGCGACATCGCCTTGTGGAAGGACCCGAATGGTCTGACCGAAGACGAGCGCCGCATCATCAAGCGCAATCTCGGCTTCTTCGTGACGGCGGATTCACTGGCCGCCAACAATATCGTGCTGGGCACCTACCGCCACATCACGGCGCCCGAGGCTCGCCAGTTCCTGCTGCGCCAGGCCTTCGAAGAAGCGATCCACACGCACGCTTACCAGTACATCGTCGAGTCCCTCGGCCTTGATGAGAGCGAGATCTTCAACGCCTACAACGAAGTCAAGTCGATCCGCGACAAGGACGAGTTCCTGATCCCCTTCATCGAAGCGATCATGAACCCGAACTTCGTCACCGGCACCACGGCCAACGACCAGACGCTCTTGAAGAGCCTGATCGTTTTTGCCTGCCTGATGGAAGGCCTGTTCTTCTACGTCGGCTTCACGCAGATCCTGGCCATGGGACGGCAGAACAAGATGACCGGTGCCGCTGAGCAGTACCAGTACATCCTGCGCGACGAGTCCATGCACTGCAACTTCGGTATCGACCTGATCAACCAGATCAAGCTTGAGAACCCGATGCTCTGGACGGCAGAGTTCAAGGCCGAGATCAAGGCCCTGTTCCTGAAGGCCGTCGAGCTCGAGTATCGCTATGCCGAGGACACCATGCCGCGTGGCGTGTTGGGCCTCAATGCTTCGATGTTCAAGGGCTATCTGCGCTTCATCGCGAACCGTCGTGCGGTGCAGATCGGCCTCGAGGAGCTCTTCCCGAACGAGGAAAACCCGTTCCCCTGGATGAGCGAAATGATTGACCTGAAGAAGGAACGCAACTTCTTCGAGACGCGCGTCATCGAATACCAATCGGGTGGTGCGCTCAGCTGGGATTGAATGAACGGGTTTGGCAAGGCGTGTGCTGTTGCCTGACCGTTCATTGAGAAAGAGTTTGAAAGATTGGCGCTTGAGCGCGACCTTGGCCACTTGATGAAGCCGAGGCGGGCGAAAGCGCAAACCCATTCACCGCACCGGGGCGCTCCTCCTGGGCGACTTCGGGTGGTGAATAACTGTTCAACGAGCGGCGTTGCCGTGAGTTGGACAGTGCTTCTTACCTTGATCAAGGAGAACTGTAATGGCAACTGCAAAGAAGGCGCCGGCCAAGAAGGCCGCTCCCGCGAAGAAGGCCGCTCCGGCCAAGAAGCCCGCAGCGAAGAAGGCTGCTCCGGCAAAGAAGGCCGCTCCGGCCAAGAAGGCTGCTGCTCCTAAGAAGGCCGCTCCGGCCAAGAAGGCTGCTGCTCCCAAGAAGGCTGCTCCGGCAAAGAAGGCTGCTGCTCCTAAGAAGGCTGCTCCGGCAAAGAAGGCCGCTGCTCCTAAGAAGGCTGCTCCGGCAAAGAAGGCTGCTGCTCCTAAGAAGGCTGCTCCGGCAAAGAAGGCCGCCGCTCCTAAGAAGGCTGCTCCGGCCAAGAAGGCTGCTGCTCCCAAGAAGGCTGCTCCGGCAAAGAAGGCCGCTGCTCCTAAGAAGGCTGCTGCGCCCAAGAAGGCTGCCGCTCCTAAGAAGGCTGCTGCGCCCAAGAAGGCTGCTGCTCCCAAGAAGGCTGCTGCTCCCAAGGCCGCTGCCAAGCCTGCCGCTGCCAAGCCGCCTGCAAAGAAGGCTGCCCCGGCCGCCAAGCCTGCCGCTGCTGCTCCCGCGCCCGCTGCCAAGACGGCACTGAGCCCGCAAGCTGCATGGCCCTTCCCGACGGGCAACAAGCCCTGAGTGAAGCGCCGTTAGGCGACGCTAGAACCCCGGCCCTGTCGGGGTTTGAGAAACCCGGCCCAGGCCGGGTTTTTTTATGGCTGAAGCGGTCTAGCCCTGTTCCATCCGCTCCGTCCGCACGGAGCCTGCGAGCCTTTGCGGCTCAGGGGTGGAAGATCTCGACGGTATAGCCCGCCACGCGCTGGCTGCCGCTGCCGAACACCAGTTGCAGCGGTTGCTCGGCATGGGGGCTGAGGCGGTCGGTCTTCAGATTGAAGTCGGCCGGCGAGAGCATGCGGCGCGCGACGAGCTGGCCACTCGCGTCGGTGAGGCTCAGGTCCACCCAGGGCAGGGCGAGCTCATGGACCGACTTGTTGCGCAGGGTGAGCGCCAGCTTGTAGTGATTGCCCGAACCGGCCTGGCTCAGCGCCGTCTGTTCGACCGAAATGGCCTCGATGTGGCGCCAGGGCTGGACCTTGCAACCCAGGGCTTCGCAGGCGGCGTTCAGCGTTGGTGCGGCTTCTGGATACTGGGCCGCCAAGGCATCGCGGAATTGCCAGGCAAACTGGCCGGCCAGCAGGCCGAGGAGCAGGCCACAGGCCAGGCCGAGAGCCACACGGACGCCGGGGCGCTGCCAGCGCTGCTGCGCCTGGGCGCGGCGGACGAACTCTGGCGTGGCGGTCTTCTCGGCAACGGCCGGGCTGGGTGCATCGGCCGGATCGGCGGCGAGCTCGGCGAGGCGCGGCGCCAGCACCACGTCGGGTTGCGGGTCGAGCTCGATGCTGGGCGGCTCGATGGGTTCGTGCGGCTCTTGCGCCACGAGCGGCTCGTCGAAATGAGGCTCGATGTGGGCGGCGGGTGGTGACGCGGCAGGCTGGTCCGGCGGTGGGGCGGCCGGTGCCGGCACTGCGGGCGCGAACTCGGGTTCGTGCTCCGGCTGGTAGGCTGGTTCGTAGGCCGGCGCGGGCGCGACGACGATGACTTCAGGCTCAGCCTCGATTGCGGCGGCTTCGCTTGCCATGGCCTGCGGTTCCGCGAGGCTCGACGCGCTCGGCAGGCCGGGTGCCGGCCAGACGGGTGGCGGCTCGCGGTCCATGTCAAACAGCTGCTCGCGTGCGTCGAACACTTCGGCGCAGCGGCCGCAGCGCACCCAGCCATCGGAGACGCGCAACTGGTCCTGCACCACCCTGAAGATGGTGCCGCAGGCGGTGCAGCGGGTGGCCAGGCTCATGGGCGAATCATGCCATGTGCCAGGCAAGACCAGACCCCAGGGCGACCCTCAGCGGAACAGCCCGGCATCAAGCGGGGCGCTGAGCCGTCATCAGGATCCAGCCCTCTTCGCTGTCGCTGACATCGAGCTGCAGCCAAGGGGCATAGGCCTCTTTCAACTCGTCGGCCTGGCGAGCCAGGATGCCTGCCAGCACCAGGTGGCCACCAGCGGCCACGTGGGCGCACAGCAGGGGCGCGAGCAGGCGCAGTGGCGTGGCCAGGATGTTGGCCAGCACCAGCGGGTAGCTGCCTTGTGCCACATCGGGTAGGGCGGCCCTGATCGACGCGACCTGGTTGGCCGCGGCATTGGCCTCGGTCGAGATGATGGCGGCCGGGTCAATGTCTACCGCGTCAATGGCGCGGGCGCCATGCAGGGCCGCGCCGATGGCGAGGATGCCGGAGCCGCAACCGTAGTCGAGCACGCGATCCCAGCCAGTGGCCAGGTCGGCGTGATGGGCGATCCAGCGCAGGCACATGCGCGTCGTCGGGTGCGTGCCGGTACCGAAGGCGAGGCCCGGGTCCAGCCGCATCACCTTCTTCGCTTGTGCCGGTGCTTCATGCCAGGACGGCACGATCCAGAACTCCGGCGTGATCTCCACCGGCGCGAACTGCGATTGCGTCAGGCGCACCCAGTCCTGCTCGGGCACTTGCTGGATGGTCTGCACATGGACGTTGGCGGCCCAGTCCTGCGCGAGTATCAGCGTGGCGCACTCGGTGGCCTCGGCCTCGCCGGGGAACAGCGCGCGCACGGCTGAGCGCTGCCAACCACCCTTGGGGGCCGGCATGCCGGGCTCGCCAAAGAGGGCCTTCTCGGCATCGGTGTCGGCATCGGCGTCTTCCACCGAGACGGCCAGCGCGTCGAGTTCCATCAGCGCATCGCTGACGGTCTCGACGTCGTCTTCGCCGCAGATCAGCACCAGCTCATGCAGATTGGGATCGCTCATGGTCATCAGCGTTTGTGCTCGCTCATCCAGCTCTCAAGATAGTGGATGCTGGTGCCACCTTCCATGAACTTGGCGTCGGCCATCAGCTCGCGGTGCAGCGGGATGTTGGTCTGGATGCCTTCGACCACCGTTTCCGACAGGGCGATGCGCATGCGGGCCATGGCCTGCTCGCGGGTGTCGCCGTGGCAGATGATCTTGCCGATCATCGAGTCGTAGGTCGGTGGCACGAAGTAGTTCGTGTAGGCATGCGAGTCCACACGCACGCCGGGGCCGCCGGGGGCGTGCCAGGTCGTGATGCGGCCGGGCGAGGGCACGAACTTGACCGGGTCTTCCGCATTGATGCGGCACTCGATCGCATGGCCGCGCATCTCGATGTTGCGCTGCGTGAACGGCAGCTTCTCGCCGGCGGCAATCTTGATCTGCTGCTGCACGATGTCGATGCCGGTGACCATCTCGGTGACCGGATGCTCGACCTGCACGCGCGTGTTCATCTCGATGAAATAGAACTCGCCGTTCTCGTACAGGAACTCGAAGGTGCCGGCGCCGCGATAGCCCATCTTCTTGCAGGCGGCGGCGCAGCGGTCGCCCACCTTCTCGATCGAGCGGCGCGGAATGCCCGGTGCCGGCGCTTCCTCGATGATCTTCTGGTGGCGGCGCTGCATCGAGCAGTCGCGCTCACCCAGCCAGACGGCGTTCTTGTGGCTGTCGGCGAGGATCTGGATTTCCACGTGGCGCGGGTTCTCCAGGAACTTCTCCATGTAGACCTGCGGATTGCCGAAGGCGGCGCCAGCTTCGGTGCGCGTCATCTGCACCGCATTGACCAGGGCAGCCTCGGTGTGGACCACGCGCATGCCGCGGCCACCACCGCCACCAGCGGCCTTGATGATGACCGGGTAGCCGACCGCGCGGGCGATCTTGATGATCTCCTTCGGATCCTCGGGCAGGGCGCCTTCGGAGCCCGGCACGCAGGGCACGCCGGCGCGGATCATGGCTTGTTTGGCCGAGACCTTGTCGCCCATCATGCGGATGTTTTCCGACGTGGGGCCGATGAAGGTGAAGCCGCTGCGCTCGACGCGCTCGGCGAAGTCGGCGTTCTCACTGAGGAAGCCGTAGCCGGGGTGGATGGCTTCGGCGTCCGTGACCTCGGCCGTGGCGATGATGGCCGGCATGCTGAGGTAGCTCTGGCTCGACGGCGCCGGGCCGATGCAGACGGCCTCATCGGCCAGCTTCACGTACTTGGCATCGCGGTCAGCTTCGGAGTACACGACCACCGACTTGACGCCGAGCTCGCGACACGCGCGCTGGATGCGCAGGGCGATCTCGCCCCGGTTCGCAATCAATATCTTCTTGAACATGACTGCAGCGCCTTACTCAATGATGAACAGCGCTTGGCCGAACTCCACCGGTTGGCCGTTCTCGACCAGGATCTTGGTGACCGTGCCGGTCTTGTCGGCTTCGATCTCGTTCATGATCTTCATCGCTTCGATGATGCAGATGGCCTCGCCTTCCTTGATGCTCTGACCCACTTCAACGAAAGGCTTGGCATTGGGGCTGCTGGAGCGGTAGAAGGTGCCGACCATCGGCGACTTGACCTTGTGACCCACTTCCTCGGCCGGGGCCGCGGCCACCGGAGCGGCAGTTGCGACGGGCGCGGCGGCCACGGCCGGGGCGGCCATCGGCGCCTGCATGACCTGGGTCATCGGCACCATCGCTGAGCCATCCTGCTTGACGATGCGCACCTTGCCATCGGCCTCGGTGATTTCGAGTTCGGAAATATTCGACTCGGACACCAGGTCGATCAGGGTCTTGAGCTTGCGCAGATCCATGAGGTCTTCTCCAACGGAATAAGTTGTATCTTGAGTTTCCAGTGCCGGGCTGCCCCGTTCAGGCTTGTGGCCTAGCTGGGGCGGGCGAGCTTGTCGAGCGCGTACTGCAAGGCGAGCCGGTAGCCCATCGGCCCCAAGCCGCAGATCACTCCGTCGGCGAGGTCCGAGAAATAGCTGTGCTGCCGGAAGGCTTCGCGCTTGTGGATATTGGACAGATGCACTTCGACAAAGGGCAGGCCCACGCCGGCCAGCGCGTCGCGGACGGCCACGCTGGTATGGGTGTAAGCCGCCGGATTGATGATGACGAAGCGGCATCCGTCCCGGCCCGCCGCTTGGATGCGGTCCACCAGGGCACCTTCGTGGTTGCTCTGGAAGCATTCCAGCTGGACTCCGGCTTTCGTTGCCATCTCTATGAGATCAGCATCGATTTCAGCCAAAGTTCGCGAACCATAGATCTGTGGCTCCCTGCTGCCAAGGAGGTTGAGATTGGGTCCGTGAAGTACCAGAATTTGCATCAGCGGCGCGTCCTGGCCCATTAGAGCGCAGACACTAGAAGCGAGAAAGGCTGGACTTTACGCTTTTTAGGCCCCAATCCTGCTAACTAGCCTGAAATTTATCGCTTGACCGGTTCAGGCTTTTGAGTTCGCCAGTTCTCGCAGCTCAGCGAGGCTGGTCGGCCCCAGCTTGGTCCAGTAAGGCTGGCCTTCGGCATTGAAAGCCACGCTGAAGGGCAGGCCGCCCTGAGGGTTGCCGAGTTTGCGCGCCAGATCCGTGCCGGTCAATCCGGCCAGGCCCAGGTCGAAATCGACCGGCACCTTGCGCAGGAACTCCTGCACCGCCTCGGGCTTGTCGATGGCGAGACCCACCACCTTCCAGCCCTTGGCCGCGAACTCGCGCTGGAACTCGTTCAGCTCGGGCAGCTCCTTGACGCAGGGGGCGCACCAGGTGGCCCAGAAATTGATCAAGAGCGGCTTGCCGCGCAGCGGCGCCAGTTGCAGCTGACCGCCACCGGGCCTGTCGAAGCTGGCCGACCAGACCTGGCCCAAGGCCTCGGCGTCAGCGCTCAGCGCTGGCGGCGGCGGTGCGCCCTTGTCCTTGCGGCGCAAGGCCACGGTCAGGCCGGCGGCGGCGGCGGCCAGGCCAACGCCAATCATCAGCAGGCGGCGCTTGCCCGCGTCTAGGGTGTCATTCGTCATGGCTGCATGCTTTCCTTCTCAATCAGTTGGCGCAGGGCCGCCAGGTCGCCGCGCTCGCTGCGGCCTCGGGCGTCGGGCTTCAGGGCGCCGCGCAGGTCGTCGTGGTCGAGGATGGAGAGCAGCACCAGCACCGGCTCCCCGAGTTCGCGGCAGGGCACGGAAAGGCCCAGCACGTCGATCTGCCTGCCATGGACGGTACTGCTGCCGACCTCATAGTCCAGGCCCTGGTTGATCAGGGCGATCTCGGTCGACTTGCTGTCGTCGCAGAACAGTTGCAGGTGAATATTGGAAAGCCGCGTGGCCGTACCGCGCCAGACCGCGCCGGAGAGATGCGGTCGGAACTCGGCCAGCCGCTCCATCCACTGGGCGGCCAGCGCCCGCAGCGCGGCCAGCTCGGCCGGCTGGGTGTCGGCGCAGAACAGGGCCAGGTACTCGCGCACCTGGTCTTCCAGCTCATCGTTGTCCGGCAGCTCGGCGCGGCGGTTCAGGCCGAGCTGCTTGACCGCGCGCTGCTTGGCCGGACCGTACTCCAGGCCTTCCTCGACCACGAGGCGGGCGGCCGTCACCGCAATCTCCTGCTTGATATCACTCATGGCAGTTCCACCGCACCCATCCGCGCTTCCACCGTGCCAGCCCGCGCCAGCACATAGGGCGAGGCCGGCCGCTTCTCGAAGCGCTTGGGCGCCGGCAGCATCACGGCCAGCCGGGCGGCCTGGTTGGCGCTGAGGTTCTTTGCGTCCACATGGAAGTAGTGACGGGCCGCCGCCTGGGCGCCAAAAACGCCTTCGCCCCATTCCACATTGTTCAGATAGATCTCGAGGATGCGGCGCTTGCTCAGCAGGCCTTCCAGCATGAAGGTGATCAGGAATTCCTGGCCCTTGCGCACGAGGTTGCGCTCGCTGCTGAGGAACAGGTTCTTGGCCAGTTGCTGGGTGATGGTGGAACCGCCCACCACCTTGGCCACCGGCTTGGTCGGCGCTGCCGGGTTGCGGGCCACGCGCTTGTCGACCCTGGCCTGCTCGCGCTGGTTCTTGTCCCAGGCCTTCTCCAGTGCGTCCCAGTCCACACCGCTGTGGTCCGCAAAGCCGGCGTCCTCGCTGGCGATGACCGCCCGGCGCAGATTGGGCGAGATCTGGTCTCTGTCGACCCAGTCCTGGCTCCACAGCAGCTGATGCTTTTCGGTGGCGATGCGCGCCATCTCCGAGCGTTGGAAGCTGGTGGACTGCGGCGCGAGCCAGTTCATCAAGGCGATGCGGCCGGCGAAATAGAGCTGCAGCGCGAGCACGCCCAGCAGGGCGAGGGCCAGCAAGCGCCAGAGCTGCTTGAGCATGATCAGGCCTTGAGCCGCGCGCGCAGCGCCGCCAGCACCGAGGCGGTTTCCGGCTTCACGCCCCGCCAGACTTCAAAAGCCTCGGCGGCCTGCTCGACCAGCATGCCCAGGCCGTCACGGCCCTCGGCGCCATGGGCTGCGGCCCAATCGAGGAAGGGCTGGGCCTTGGGGCCGTACATCATGTCCAGTGCCAGCGCCCCCGGGGCGAGCACCTCGCCCGACACCGGCACGCCGGCGCCGGCCAGGCTGGCGGCGGTGGCATTGACGACGACGTCGAAGCCCGTGCCGCAGGCATCGAGCGCCGAGGCACGCAAGCTCACGCCGTAGTGAGAAGCCCATGCGGCATGCGATGCCACCAGGGCCTCGGCCTTGTCCACGCTGCGATTGGCCAGCACCAGCTCGGCAGGCCGTGCTGCCAGCAGCGGGCCCAGCACGCCGGCCGAGGCACCGCCGGCGCCAATCAGCAGCAGGCGCTTGCCCGCCAGCGGCCGGGCCGCATTGCGCTCGATGTCGCGCAGGAGGCCCACGCCGTCGGTGTTGTCGGCGAACCAGCCGTCGGCATCAAAGCGCAAGGTATTGGCCGCACCGGCGAGCAGGGCGCGCTCGCTGCGGCGCGACGCCAGCTCGAAGGCTTCGAACTTGAAGGGCACGGTCACGCTGCAGCCCCGGCCGCCTTCGGCCGCGAACTGCTTCAGCGTTGGCGCAAAACCATCCAGCGGGCACAGCAACCGGCCGTAGTCCAGCTGCTGGCCGGTCTGCGCGGCGAAGGCCGCGTGGATCCAGGGCGACTGGCTGTGTTCGACCGGGTTGCCGGCCACGGCGTAGCGATCCATTGTTCTCTCTCTATTCCTGTCAGCGCCCGCTCAGCGTGGTCTCGAGACCCTCGTCGCGGGTGAACTTGAAGCGCGAGGTGATCACCAGCACCTCGGCGCCGCGCTTCATGGCATTCGTGAAATTGCCAAAGGGCGCGGCCGCGCTGACGATGGCCTCGGCCCGGCGGTCCAGGTTGGCATTGCCGGAGGACGCGACGATGTCGGTCTCGATCACGCGACCGCGCTGGTCCACATGGATGTTCATGGTCAGCTCGCCATACAGCTTCTGGCCTCGGAACTCGGGGAAGTTGCGCGTGCCGCGCTCCTCGATACGGCGGCGCAGCGCGTCGTAGTACTGGGCGTAGACCACCTCGCGGGTGGCCGGGCTGATGTAGCGCTTGCGCGGGCGGGCGTTCTCTTCGTTGACCCGCTTCTCGATGGTCGCCAGGATCTGCACCAGCTGGCGGCGCCGCTCGGCCTGCTCGCGCGCTTCCTGCGAGCCCTTTTCACGCTGCGGGTCGGGCGGGGGCAGCAAGGCGATGTCGCGGCGCAGTTGCGCGAGCAACTGCTGCTGCTGCTGGCGCAGATCGTCGATGCGCGCATGCTGGACCTCGCTGGCCTCGCCGATCTCCAGCACCTTGGACGGCGGCAGCGGCGAGGTGGCGCGGCCGACCTCGGTGTTGCCGCCGCCGGCCAGATTGGCCTGTGCCAGCACCTGCGGTTTTTCCGAGGCTTCGTTGGCCTTGGTGTTGACCAGCACCACCTCCAGCGGCGTGTCCTGGAAGATGCGGTTGAAGCTCTCGGGATCGACGATGCGAAGCGTCAAGAGGCCCGCGTGGGCCCCCAGGGACACCAGCAAGGCGAGATGCAGGGTCGAGAGCTTCGTCTTGGCCGTCATCGTCAGGCGGTGCTGCCCTCGGCGGGTGCCTCGTCGGCGTTGACGTCGATGGCCAAGGTCAGCGGGCCGCTGGCCTCGACCTCGTCATCCTCGGCTTCTTCCTCAGTGGCTGCCGCTGGTGCCTCATCCAGGCGTTCAATCAGCGTGGCATGCACGTCCAGCGTCATCTCGTCGAGGCCGGTGATGCGCACCTTGACATGGCTGCCGCGTGGCAATGGTTCGCAACCCAGGGCCTTGAACACGAGGGGCAGCTCGTCGGCGCGAACCAGGCCGTCCTTCATCACGGCGGCCGTCAGTTCGGTGATGCCGTTCTGCGCCAGGTGGCGCAGCGTCCAGTAACGCTCGATGCCGGACTGGAAGCCGTTGTAGGCGCTGTAGGCGGCGTCGAAACCCGAGATGATCGAGAACAGCGCCGCATCCTTGGGCTTGAACGGCGCCACCAGGGCGGCCGTGCGGCCATGGCGGGCGCAGGCAATGATCTGCCACTGGTTGACCAGGTCCACATAGCGGCGCAGCGGCGAGGTCGCCCAGGTGTATTGCGCCACGCCCATGCCGGCGTGGGGCAGGGCCTTGGTGCCCATGCGCACCTTGATGCCGGGCGCGAGGCTGGCCTGGCTGCGGTAGATGCCGGGCAGGCCCAGCTCGTTGAGCCAGCCGCCCCAGGTGGAATTGGCCAGGATCATGGCCTCGGCCACGATCAGGTCCAGCGCCGTGCCGCGGGCGCGGGTGCTGATGCTGACCTCTTCCGTGCCATCGGGCTCGCGCTCACCGCCCGAGCTCAGGCGGAAGTTGTAGTCCGGCCGGTTGAAGGTCTCGGGCTTGCCGCGCACCACCTCGCGCTGCGCTTTCAGATGCTTGGCCAGGCGGAAGGCAAAGGCCAGCTCCGGCGCGAATTCGTAAGTGGCCGGCTCGGCGCCGCTGAGCGTGGCCTCGGTGATCACGTTGTCCAGCTTGTCGTGGCGCAGATTGCTCTTGATCGGCACGCGCTCGAGCTTGGTCTCGCTGCCCTTCACGGCCAGCGTGGCCTCGTCCATGGTCACGTAGAGCGACACAGCCGGGCAGTCGCGGCCTTCGGTCAGCGTGTAGACCTGCACCACCTCGTCCGGCAGCATGGTCAGCTTCCAGCCGGGCATGTAGACGGTGGAATACCGGTCGCGCGCGACCTTGTCGACGGCCGAGTCGGGCTGGATCGCCAAGCCCGGCGCGGCAATGTGCACGCCGAAGATCACGGTGCCCGTGCCGAGGCCCTGCACCGACAGCGCATCGTCGATCTCGGTCGTGGCCGAGTCGTCGATCGAGAAGGCGGCTACGGGCGCGAGCGGCAGCTCGTCCTTGATTTCTGGCGCGGTGAGCGCGGGGAAGCCCGTGCCCTTGGGGAAGTTCTCGAACAGGAAGCGCTTCCAGTGGAACTGGTAGGCGCTGGTGATGGCGCCGGCGTCCTTCAAGAGGTCCAGCGGCGCCTTGTGCGCCAGCTTGGTCGCCTCGACCACGGCCTTGTACTCGGGGCCGTTCTTGTCGGGCTTGAACAGGATCTTGTAGATCTGGTCCTTGATGGCTGCCGGACAGGTGCCGGCGGCCAGCTCGGCGGCCCAGGCCTCGATCTGCAAGGCCTGCTGCTTCTTGCGCTCGATGCCGAGCAGGGCGGCCTTGACGATGTCTTCCGGTGCCTTCTTGAACTGGCCCTTGCCGGCGCGGCGGAAGTAATGCGGCGCCTCGAACAGGCGGAACAGCGCGGCGGCCTGGTGCGTGATGCCGGCCTTGGCGTCGAAATAGTCGCGTGCCAGTTCGGCAAAGCCGAACTCGGTGTCGGGGGCGAATTCCCAGGCCAGGTCCAGGTCGATCTCCTGGGCCAGGCGCTGGCCCTCGGCGATCAGCTCGGCGGGGGCGGGCTTGTCGAACTTGAGCAGCACATTGGCTGCCTTCACTTTGACGCGCTTGCCCGAGTCCAGCTCCACCTGCATGGAACTGTCGGCTTCGGACATCACGCGGCCGGCGAGGAATTTTCCGGCTTCATCGAACAGGGCGAACATATGGCCGGCATTGTCGCCGAACATGGCGCGCGCTCAGACGGGCGCCGGTTGCCAACAGGGTTGGCTTTTCAGCTTGCCGCCGCCCTCCATCAAAGCGCTTGCAACGGCAGGCGCTGAGTATCATGCGGCCCCCACCACTGCGGGCCCTCGGGTGCACGGCGTTGCGCTGCTGTGCCGGCCGTTCCAATGCGCGCTGTCGATCGTCTCAAGTTCGTGCTGCTGGGTCTGCTGCTCTGGTTGCCGGGCCTGGCGACGCCGGCCCTGGTGCAGGGGCTGGAGTCTGGTGAGTTGCTGGCCGTCGTGCTGCTCACGTTGTTTGTGCTTGCGCTGCCGCTTTGCGTGATCCGCAGCCTGCGCTGCTATTTCCTGCTGTGGGCGCCCGTGGTGCCGCTGATTCCGGTCTATGTCTTCCTGTGCGCCTACTACCGCAGCGTGCCGGGCGACGTGCTGATCTCGGCGGCGCTGCATACCGATTGGCGCGATTCGCTCACCATGGTCGCGGCCTTTGGCTGGAAGCTGTTGTGGGTCCCCGTCGTGACACTGGCCTATCTTGGCCTGAGCTGGAGTCTGGGGGCCTCTGCACGCTGGCCCTGGCGCAAGCCCACGCTGGCCCTGGTGCTGCTGTACGCCATGGTGGGCCTGCTGGGCCGGCAGGACCTGGCCCAGCACGTCAAGCTGCCGCCGCTGTTTGATGCGCAAACGGCCAACCTCGTGTTTCCGGTCAATGTGCTGCTGTCACTGCAGCGCAGCCTGGCGCGTGACGGCCAGCAGAGGCTGACCGCCAGCGTGCAGGGCCGCAGCCAGGACCAGCAGGCCTTGCTGGTGGTTCTCGTGATCGGCGAAAGCGTGCGGCGCGATCACCTCAGCCTCAACGGCTATGCGCGCCCGACCACGCCCTGGATGGACCGGCATCGAGACGAGCTGATCTCCTTCCGCGACGTGGCCTCGACGGCGCAGTGGACCGCGGCTGCCGTGCCGCGCATCGTGACCCGCCAGGTCGCGGGCGGCCACGCCTCCCTGATCCAGACCTTCAAGGAAGCGGGGTTCAAGACCGCCTGGCTGTCGAACCAGGAAGTCACCGATCTGAGCCGCGCGGCGGACGTGTTGGATCATTCGACCGACAGCCAGGACTTCCACTTCCGCAAGGACACCAGCCTGCTGCTGCCGTTCCAGTCGTTCGTCCGGCAGGGCGGTCCCCGGCAGTTGGCGGTGCTGCACATGATGGGCAGCCATTTCCCCTACGAGGAGCGCTACACGAACGAGGCTCGCGTGTTTCGCCCGACGCTGAGTGACAGCGGCGTGCCCGGACACCCTGAGGCGAGGCACAAGCGGGAGGCAATCAACTCCTATGACAACACGGTGGTGGCGCTGGACCAGTTCATGGCGCGCCTGACCGGTACGCTGCGGGCCGAGCAACGGCCGGTGCTGATGCTCTACACCTCGGACCATGGCGAAAGCCTGTTCGACGACCAGGACCAGCTCTTCATGCATGCGCGGCCCACGCCCAGCTGCCAGGACCTGGAGGTGCCCCTGCTGGTCTGGGCCAACGAGGCCTATCGCCGCGACCGTGGCCGGCAGATGGCTGCCTTGCAGGCCAACCTGGACCGCAAGATCAGCCATCGCGATGTCTTCCCCACGGTGCTGGACCTGGCGGGCATTGCCTGGCTCGGCCAGACGGAGGCCGACAGCTTTGCTTCGCCGGTCTTTGTGGAAAAGCCGAGACCGCTGACCGACCTTTACGGCCGCCCCTCCAAGACCTACGACGAGCTGTGCCGCGCCGAAGCGCCGCTCAGACCGTCATCCCGCCCGACACCTCCAGCACCGCGCCATTGACATAGCTGGCCTCGTCGCTGGCCAGGAAGGCGTAGACATTGGCGATCTCCTCGGGCTTGCCGAGGCGACGCAGCGGCACATGGGCCTGCATCTCGTCGATGACCTTCTGCGGGATGGTGCCGAGGATGGGGGTCTCGATGAAGCCCGGCGCCACGGCATTGACGCGCACGCCCTTGGGGCCCAGTTCGCGGCTCCAGGTCTTGGTAAAGCCGATCACGCCGAACTTGGTGGCCGCGTAGTTGGTCTGGCCGAAGTTGCCGTAGATGCCCACCACCGAGCTGGCGTTCAGGATCACGCCGCCGCCTTGGGCCACCATGGTGTCGGCCACGGCTTGGGCGCAGTGGAAGACGCCGCGCAGGTTGACGTCGATCACCGCATCGAACTGCGCCAGCGTCATCTTCTGCAGCCGTGCGTCCTTGGTGATGCCGGCGTTGTTGACCAGCACGTCGATGCGGCCATGCCGGGCCAGCACGGCGGCCACCATCAGGTCCACCGAGACGCGGTCGGTCACGTCCACCGTGTGGCCCTCCGCCGCGGCGCCCAGCTTCTGGCAGGCCTCGACCGCGGCTTCCACGCCCTCGGGCTTGAGGTCGCAGACGACCACGGTTGCGCCCTCGCGGGCGAACTTCAAAGCGGTGGCGAGGCCGATGCCCTGGGCGGCGCCGGTGATGATGCAGATCTTGTTGGCGAGTCTCATAGCAGCAGGAAGTCCGTCAGTTCTTGGAGGTAGTCGTCGAAGTCGGCGAGGCCATGGTCGCTGCCTTCCAGCAGCTTGATGCGGCAGGGCGCGTAGCGGGCGTGCATCTCGCGCCAGTCCAGCACCTCGTCGCCTTTGGCGATGACGGCCAGCAGGCGCTCAGGATGCGCCAGCTCGCCAACGGCCAGCTGACGCAGCTCGTCGACGAATTCGGCGCGGAAGAAGAAATGCTCGTCCGGGTTCTGCCAGCAGCTCTGCTCGCCGATGTAGGCGGCCAGGTCGCGGGCCGGGTCGACGGCGGGGTTCAGGAGCACGGCGCGGCAGCCGCGCTGCTGGGCCACATGGGTGGCATAGAAACCGCCGAGCGAGCTGCCCATCACGGCCATGCTCTCGGCCGGCCAGTCACCGGTCAGCTGCTGCACCAGGGCCATGGCCTCGCGCGGCGAGGGCGGCAGTTGCGGGCAGGCGAACTGCAGGTCGGGGCGCTGCTTGGCCACCCATTGCGCCATGCGCCGCGCCTTGGCCGAGGCCGGCGACGAACGGAAGCCATGCAGGTAGAGCAGGTGGGTGGCGCGCATGGCGGGCAAGTCTATGCGACGAAGCGTGGATTTCCGGGGCCGGGCCACGTTGGCCTCGATTGACGCCGGCGCTCGTCGCAGCGAGAGTTGCGCCTTCGCCCTGGCGACCTGTCCTGAACAAAGAAGGAATGACCGAATGAAGCTTTCGTCTGCCTCGCCCCTGAGCCTGTCGGCCATCGCCGCCGCCGTGGCCCTCTTGAGCGCCTGTGCCACCACGGCACCGACCACCGCGCCCACTGCCGCCGCCACGCCGGCTGCCGCTCCGGTTGCTGCTGCCGCTGCCGCATCGGCCGCCTCGGGCGCCGCCCCCACCGCCGCCGCTGCACCGCGCCCGCCGGCCGACCCGACCGCGCCCAAGCCTTTTGCCGACGTGATCAAGGACGCCAAGCAGCAGGACGGCCTCATCCCGATCTGGCGCAAGGACGAGAAGGTCTGGCTCGAAGTGCCCAAGGCCCTGCTCGGCAAGCCGCTGCTGTTCACCGTCAATGTGGCCAATGCCGTCGGTGAGCGCGGCCTCTACGCCAGCCAGATGTCGGGCGACTGGATGATCGAGTTCCGCCGCGTCGGCAACCAGATCCAGCTGATCGCGCCCAACACCAAGTTCCGTGCCGTGTCCGACCAGGGCTCGGCCCGCGCCATCGAGCAGGCCTTCTCGCCGAGCCTGATCGCCTCGGCAGCGGTCGCGAGCGCCGAGCATCCGACCCGCAAGTCGGTGCTGATCGATGCTGGCTTCCTGTTCAGCGACATTGCCGGCTATTCCACCAACCTGGAAATGGCCTACCGCCTGCCGTTCGCGCTGGACCGCGCCAACTCCTCGTTCGAAAGCACCCGCGCCGAGAAGGAGCTCTCGACGCTGACCACGCGCATGCACTTCGCCACGGCGCGCATCCCGGCACCGCCGCTGATGCCGTCGCCGATCCCGACGCCCACGCCGCCGCGCGCCACGCCGGATCCGCGCAGCCTGTTCGTCAGCTTCGTCTACAGCTTCGCGGCCCTGCCCGAGCAGCTGATGGCCACGCGCGCGGCCGACCCGCGCCTCGGCCATTTCGCCGAGAGCTTCACCGACCTGGGCGGCGACATGAAGGCCGCCAACCGCGTGCACTACATCCACCGCTGGCGTCTGGAGAAGAAGGATCCGGCGGCGGCGCTGTCCGAGCCGGTCAAGCCCATCGTCTACTGGATGGACAAGAACATCCCGGTTCGCTATCGCGCCTCGGTCGAGGCTGGCATCACCGAGTGGAACAAGGCCTTCGAGAAGATCGGCTTCAAGAATGCCGTCGTGGCCAAGCAGCAGCCCGACGACGCCGACTGGGACAACATGGACGCCGGCCATGCCTCGATCCGCTGGTTCGTCGGCGCTGACGTGGGCTTCGCCATCGGCCCGAGCAACACCGACCCGCGCACCGGTGAAATCCTCGATGCCGACATTGGCATGAGCGACGTGTTCTCGCGCGGCTCGCGCCGCCTGATCGTCGAAGACATCGGCAAGAGCGCCGACCTGCCACTGGGCCGCCTGGGCCACAGCCACGACGAGGCCGCGTTCTGCAACTACGCCCATGAGGCCGCCGCCGACATGAGCTTTGCGCTCGACGTGCTGGAAGCCCGTGGCGAGATCGCGCCCGACAGCCCCGAGGCCGAGGCCTATGTGCAGTCGGTGATCAAGGACACGATCATGCATGAGGTGGGCCATACGCTGGGCCTGAAGCACAACTTCAAGGCCTCGACCACGGTCACGCAGGCGCAGCTGAAGGACAAGGCCTGGACCGACAAGAACCCGATCTCGGGTTCGGTGATGGACTACAACGCCGTCAACCTGGCACTCAAGGGCGAGGCACAGGCGGCCTACAACCCGCACACCCTCGGCCCCTACGACTACTGGGCCATCGAGTACGCCTACAAGCCGATTGCCAAGGATCAGGAAGCGGCCGAGCTGGCCAAGATCGCCGGCCGCAGCACCGAGCCGCAGCTGGCCTATGCAGACGACCAGGACGCCGGCGGCTTCGGCGCCTACGACGGCATGGACCCGCTGGCCAACCGCTTCGACCTCGGCGACGACCCGCTGGCCTATTACAAGAAGCGCTTCAAGCTCTCGCAAGAGCTGTGGGCGCGTGTGCAGGACCGCAAGCCGCAGGTTGGCGACGACCCGCTGCGCCAGCGCCGTTCGCTGATGGCGGGCTTCTCGCAGCTGGCCCGTGCAGCCGAGCTGGTGGGCAAGTACGTGGGCGGCATGCACGCCGTGCGCGACCTGCCGGGCAGCACCGGCCGCGCCAGCTTCACGCCGGTCGATCCGGCCAAGCAGCGCGAGGCTCTGCAGTTCCTGTCGACCGGCCTGTTCAGTGTGGACTCGTTCAAGTTCCGCCCCGAGTTCCTGGCCTCGCTGACGCTGGACTACAACGAGGGTGATCGCGGCGTGCCGCTGAACATCCCGGCCGCTGTGGCCCGCATCCAGACCGGTGCCATGGACCGCCTGCTCGCGACGAACACGGCCACGCGCCTGCTGGACATGCCGAGCTACGTGCCCGAAGCCAAGCGCCGTGGCCTGATCTCGCTCAGCGAGGTCTACCTGACGCTGCAGAACTCGGTGTGGTCCGAGCTGAAGAGCGGCGCCGAGATCGACCGCCTGCGCCGCAACCTGCAGCGCGAGCACCTGAAGCGCGTGCAAGCCCTGCTGACGCGCGGCTCGGCCACGCTGCCGCCGGATGCGCTCAGCCTGATGCGCCTGCATGCCACGCAGCTGCAGAGCGAGTTGCGTGCGGCTTCGGCCAAGGGTGGCTTGTCGGTGGAAAGCCGCGCCCACCTGGCGGAGAGCCTGAACAGCCTGAGCGAGGCGCTGCGGGCGACGATGAGCCGCAGCTGATTGGTTTGGTAGTGCTCAGGAAGGCCCGCTTCGGCGGGCCTTTTTGTTTGCGACGATTGCTCGGGGACTGGCCTCAACCACCAAGGTGGCGTGCGCCTGCTACTTCCGCTGTGCATTTCGGATCGCTCAGCCTTGCCACAGCTGAAGCCGGCACGGCCTTCGCAGACTACCTCCAGCGCCCAGCGTTCAGCGCGCCCTGGCTTCCCACTCCGGCCTGATCAGCCCGAAGGTATTCGCATCCACCGGCTGCCCGCCCACATAGAGCAGGCCGCGCGCCAGTGCTTCATGCTGGAAGCCGATCTTCTCGGCCACGCCGCGTGAGGCGCCGTTGTGGACCGAGACCGTGCACTCCAGCCGGTAGACCTGCTGGAAGTTCTCGAACAGGTAGTCGACCAGCAGGCGCGCGGCCTCGCCGGCATAGCCCTGGCCGCGCAGCGTGGGGTCGAAGATGGTCCAGCCGATTTCGCGGGCCGTGGTGTAGCGGCTGCGGGCGCGGAAGTGGACGACGTTGCCGATCACGCGCTGCTGCGGGTCGCGGCGGTCGCAGATCAGCAGCATCTCGTACTCGTCCGACGAGAACCCGTTCTCGCCGAACTGCTTGGCGAGTTCGCCCGGAGCGCGCATGCGCTTGGGCAGGAAGTCGCCGCGCGCACCGGGGTCGGCAGCCATCTTGATCAGCAGCGGCAGATCGGCTTCGGTGGCATGGCGCAGGCCGATTCGTTCGCTGAGGATCATTGCGGTCAGGCCTTCTTTGAGAGCGCGTCCAGCAGCTTCTGGTGGATGCCACCAAAGCCGCCATTGCTCATGCACAGGATGTGGTCGCCGGGCTTGGCAGCCTTCACGACCAGGGCCACCAGCGCGTCCGCATTGGCACCGACCAGGCCTTGCGCGCCCAGCGGCAGCAGGGCCTCGGCGGCGTCCCAGGACAGGCCGTCCTGGTTGCAGAAGCTCAGGTCGGCCTCTTCCAGCGCCCAGGGCAGTTGGGCCTTCATCGTGCCCAGCTTCATGGTGTTGGAGCGGGGTTCGAACACGGCCAGGATGCGCTCGGCCGGGGCGATGCGGCGGCGCAGGCCGTTGACCGTGGTGCGGATGGCGGTGGGGTGGTGGGCGAAATCGTCATAGACCTTCACGCCCCCAGCCTCGCCGCGCAGCTCCATGCGGCGCTTGACGTTCTTGAACTCGCGCAGCGCGGCGGCCGACTGCTCGGGCGTGACGCCCAGGTGCTCGGCGGCGGCGATGGCGGCGAGCGCGTTCAGCTGGTTGTGTTCGCCGGAGAGTTCCCACTCGACACGGGCCACCTTGAGGCTGCCGCGCAGCACGTCGAAGGCCTGCGGCTCGCCGCGTGCACGCAAGAGGCCCGGCTCTTCCTTGCGGCCGCCAAAGCGTTGGACCTCGCTCCAGCAGCCTCGGGTCAGCACACGTTGCAGCGCTTCCTCGCGGGCATTGACAACGAGGCGGCCCGATGCCGGCACGGTGCGCACCAGGTGGTGAAACTGGGTCTCGATGGCGGCCAGGTCGGCAAAGATGTCGGCGTGGTCGAACTCGAGGTTGTTCAGGATGGCGGTGCGCGGGTGGTAGTGGACGAACTTGCTGCGCTTGTCGAAGAAGGCGGTGTCGTACTCGTCGGCTTCAATCACGAAGGGCGCGCCGCTGCCCAATCGGGCGGAGACGCCAAAGTTCTCCGGCACGCCGCCCACCAGGAAGCCCGGCTTGAGGCCGGCATGCTCGAGGATCCAGGCCAGCATCGAGGTGGTCGTGGTCTTGCCATGCGTGCCGGCCACGGCCAGCACATGGCGGCCTTGCAGCACATGCTCGGCCAGCCATTGCGGCCCGCTCGTGTAGGGCAGGCCGGCGTCGAGGATGGCTTCCATCAAGGGGAAGCGGCCTTCGCTGGAGCGCGTCACCACATTGCCGATCACGAACAGGTCGGGCTCGAGTTCGAGCTGTTCGGCACCGAAGCCGCTGATCAGCTCGATGCCCAGTTGCTCCAGCTGGGTGGACATCGGCGGATAGACGTTGGCATCGCAGCCGGTGACCTTGTGGCCGGCTTCACGCGCGAGTGCCGCCAGGCCGCCCATGAAGGTGCCGCAGATGCCGAGGATGTGGATGTGCATGGCCTGGCCCCGCGATCAGCGCAGCGCGGCGCGCGCGGCCGCCAGCGTGGCGTCCAGGTCGGCCTGGCTGTGCGCGGCGGACACGAAGCCGGCCTCGTACAGCGCCGGCGCGAGATAGACGCCGGCCTCCAGCATGCCGTGGAAGAAGCGGTTGAAGCGCTCCTTGTCCGTGGTCATCACGGTCTGGTAGTTCTGCGGCAGTTCGTTCATCAGAAAGAAGCCGAACATGCCACCTTGCGAGTCGACGCTGAAGGGCACGCCGTTCTCGTCCGCCACCTTCTTGAGGCCATTGACCAGATACTGGGTCTTGGTCGACAAGGCCTCGAAGAAGCCCGGTTTCTGGATCTCGCGCAGCGTGGCCAGGCCGCAGGCGGTGGCCACCGGGTTGCCGGAAAGCGTGCCGGCCTGGTAGACGCCGCCCAGCGGCGCCAGGTGGGCCATGATCTCGCGACTCGCGCCGAAAGCGGCCAGCGGCATGCCGCCGCCGATGACCTTGCCGAACACCGACACGTCGGGCTTGAAGCCCGGCAGCAGCGAGGCGTAATGGCCTTGCGCCGAGTGCAGGCCGACGCGGAAGCCGGTCATCACCTCGTCGAACACCAGCAGGGCGCCGTACTCGGTGCACAGCTCGCGCAGGCGCTTCACGAAAGGCAGGGCGGCACGCACGAAGTTCATGTTGCCGGCGATCGGCTCGATGATCACGCAGGCCAGTTCCTTGCCGTGGAGCTGGAAGGCTTCTTCCAGCTGCTCGACGTTGTTGTACTCGAGCACCAGCGTGTGCTGGGCCACCTCGGCCGGCACGCCGGCGCTGGTCGGGTGGCCGAAGGTCGCCAGGCCCGAGCCGGCCTTGACCAGCAGGGAGTCGGTGTGACCGTGGTAGCAGCCCTCGAACTTGATGAACTTGCTGCGGCCGGTGGCGCCGCGCGCCAGGCGGATGGCGCTCATCGTGGCCTCGGTGCCCGAGGACACCAGGCGCACCTGCTCGATGGACGGCACCAGCTTGATGATCTCCTCGGCCAGCTCGATCTCGCGCTCGGTTGGCGCACCATAGCTGAAGCCCTCACGGGCGGCCGACAGCACGGCCTCCAGCACGGCCGGGTGGCCATGTCCGAGGATCATCGGGCCCCAGGAGCCGATGTAGTCGATGTAGCGCTGGCCTTCGGCGTCGAAGATGTAGGCGCCATCGCCCTTGGTGATGAAGCGCGGCGTGCCGCCGACGGCGCGGAAGGCGCGGACCGGCGAATTCACGCCGCCAGGGATCACGCGCTGGGCGCGCTCAAACAGCGATTGATTGCTCATGGGGAACGGTACTCGGAACGGGTTCTGGGTTCAGTGCATGCGGCGCGGCGCGCGGCTCGCGGGTTCGGCCGGGGCTTCTTCCTCGGCTTCCTCGTCTTCGATAGGCATGGTGATGGCCAGCGGGTTTTCGCCCTCGAGCTCGCCTTCCTCGCCTTCGGGCGGCAGGGCCCAGAAGAAGCGGTCGGGGATCACATTGCCCATGCCGGGGCGGAAACCCGCGTCCAGCGACTGGTCCAGGAAGGCCAGGGCCTCCCCCACGGCCTCGTGCGGCTCGGCGCCCACGGCCATCAGGGCGGCCAGCGAGCTGGACAGCGTGTCGCCGGCGCCAACGAAGTTGACCTCGAAGCGCTCGAACTTCTCGCCGGTGATCGGGCCTTGCGGATTGGCCAGCACGTTGTCAACGAACTGGTTGGGCAGGCTGATGCCGGTCACCAGCACCTGCGTGGCGCCATGCTGGCCGGCCGCCACGGCCAGCTCGCGGGCCGAGGCCGGGCGCTCGCTGTCCCAGTCGGGCAGCAGGAAGTCGGTCAGGGTCTTGTGGTTGCCCACCAGCACCGAGGTCTGGGGCAGCACCAGTTCGCGGAAGGCGTCCAGGTAGCTTTGCTGCTGCTCTTCATCCAGCCAGGAGATGGCCGGCAGGTAGGCCACCAGGGGCACGTCGGGGTAGTCGCTGAGCACCTCGGCCACGGCGCTGACACCCTCGGCGCTGCCGAGGAAGCCGACCTTCCAGGCGGAGATGGTGATGTCTTCGAGGATGCTGCGGGCCTGCTCGACGATGGTGTCGCTGTCCAGGACCTGCTGGTCGAAGACCTCGGCCGTGTCGCGCAGCAGCACGGCGGTGACCACGGGCAGGCAGTGGGCGCCCATGGCGGCAA
The DNA here is from genome assembly GCF_030014915.1 of Pelomonas sp. V22. Taxonomy (GTDB): domain Bacteria; phylum Pseudomonadota; class Gammaproteobacteria; order Burkholderiales; family Burkholderiaceae_C; genus JAUASW01. The sequence continues at coordinate 1,337,325 of NZ_JAGIXS010000001.1, read as the reverse complement.
TGGTGGCAATGTCGCAGGCCAGGCCGCTGGCGCCGCTGGGTTCGCTGGCGTTGAAGGACATCACGCAGGCCGGCGATTGCGCCTCCTGCTCCTCTGGCAGCGCGGACTCGGCGCCGGCGGGGATTTCGGTTTTGCTCATGGTGCGGCGCGGGTTGTAGGCGGGTTGAGCGGCGGGCCGCAGGCGGCTTTTTCGCCACGTTGGCGGCCAGTTTGCCGGTAAAAATGCACGGCCTCCTGAGCCGCCACATGCGGGCTTTCTCTCTCTATAAGAGGCCCGACAGGCGTGGCTACAATCTTTGGCATTGTAGTGATCTGACAAACCCATCGTGAGCGAACCTAGTACCTGGATGTGCCTGATCTGCGGCTGGATTTATGACGAAGCCGCCGGTGACCCCGAACACGGCATTGCCCCCGGTACCGCCTGGGCCGACGTGGACATGAACTGGACCTGTCCCGAATGCGGCGCCCGCAAGGAAGACTTCGAGATGGTGCGCATCTGATCGTCTGATCGATCAGCGCCTCATTCCCGGGCTGCGGCCCTAGCATGTCGAGGAGAACCCAGCTTGGATGTTTCTGCTCCCCAAGGCGCGCCCGCCAGCGTCAAGGTGCTGGTCATCGATGACAGCAACACCATACGCCGCAGCGCCGAGATCTTCCTCAAGCAGGGCGGTCATGAGGTGGTGCTGGCCGAGGACGGCTTCGATGCGCTGTCCAAGCTCAGCGACTACCACCCCGACCTCGTGTTCTGCGACATCCTGATGCCGCGGCTCGACGGCTACCAGACCTGCGCCATCATCAAGCGCAACCCCCATTTCGCTGCCGTGCCGGTGATCATGCTGTCCAGCAAGGACGGCCTGTTCGACAAGGCGCGCGGCCGCATGGTCGGTTCGCAGGACTACCTGACCAAGCCCTTCACCAAAGACCAGCTGCTGCAGGCCGTGCAGTTGCACCGCCCCACCGCTGCCTGAGGCGGCCGGCACCGAGGAGAACCCCATGTCTATCCAGAAGATCCTGCTTGTCGACGACTCCAAGACCGAGTTGCACTACCTCAGCGAGATGCTGGTCAAGCGCGGCTTTGCGGTGCGCACGGCCGAGAACGGCGAGGAGGCCATGGTGCGCCTGGCCGAGGAAAAGCCCGACCTGATCCTGATGGACGTGGTGATGCCCGGCCAGAACGGCTTCCAGCTGACCCGTGCGATCACCCGCGACGAGCGCTTCACCGACGTGCCGGTGATCATGTGCACCAGCAAGAACCAGGAGACCGACAAGGTCTGGGCCACCCGCCAGGGCGCGCGCGACTACGTGGTCAAGCCGGTCAAGGCTGAAGAGCTGCTGGCCAAGATCAAGGCCCTGGGCTGACACCGTGGCCAACAAGGAAGCCCTGAAGGAACTCCAGCACCGGCTCGCCGAGCGCATGCAGGCGGCGCGCGAGCAGCCTGTCACTGCCAGCTGGCTGGCGGTCGAGGCGGCTGGCGTGGGCCTGCTGTTCTCGCTCGGCCAGGCGGCCGAAATCTTCACGCCCGTGCCCATGAAGGCCGTGCCCTATGCCGAGCCTTGGCTCGCCGGGGTGGCCAATCTGCGCGGCGGGCTCTACACGGTGGTCGACCTGGCCGCCTTCCTGGGCCTGCGCGAAGCGGGCTTGGCGGGCAGTGGCACCCGCCTGGTGACGCTCAATCCCGAGCTGCACATGAACTGCGCCCTGCAGGTCGACAAGTTGCTCGGCCTGCGTGGCAACGAGCAGCTGCAGCCGGATGCCGGCGAGCTGCCGGCCGGCCGGCCGCGTTATGCCGGCGCCCTGATGCGCGATGCCGAAGGGCGGCGATGGCAGGTGCTGGATCTGGAAGCGCTGGTACGCAACGAGCGCTTCGTACGAATCGTGGTCTGAACGGCGCAGCGTCGCCAAGCTGAACAAGAGGGTGTAATGAGCTTCCTGGACAAGATCAAGAACCTCGGCAAGGCCGACCAGCAGGCGGATCAGGACGACGAGCAGCACACGCTCAGTCCCTCCGGCCACATGCCGCTGGACAGCGGCAGCCGCCCGGAGTCGTCCATCATCTCGGAGGCCGTGCCGTCCGAGCAGCAACTGCCGCCCGAGTTCAACGAGACCGGCAGCTTTGCCTCCACTTCGGCCGTGAGCGACACCGTGATCGGTGCCGAGCGGGCCGAGGCCGTCAAGAAGAGCAGTGCCCGCAACCAGCGGGCGCTGACGGCGGCCGTGGCCCTGGGCCTGATCGGCACGGCCGCCGGCGTGACCTTCATCGTGGTCGGGGCCAACCAGACAGCCGCCCAGGTGCGTGCCACCGGCCAGGCCATGATGCAGTCGCAGCGCATGGCCAAGGCCGTGTCCTCGGCCATCATCGGCAGCCCCGGCGCCTTCACCGAGCTGCGCGAATCGGTGCAGACCATCACCAGCGTGACGAGTGCCCTGCGCACTGGCCAGGGTGATATCTCCATCGCGCCCACCTCGATGCAGCCCGACCTGGAAAAGCTGCAGCCCCTGGTCACTCGGGCCGAGAAGAGCGGCCGCCTGGTGATCGACCAGGAAAAGGTGCTGACCCAGGTGGGCACGGCGCTGCGCGCGATCAACCGCCAGTCGTCCGACCTGCTGGAGAGCGCCGAGGCTGCGGCCTCGCAAGGCCTGCAGGCCAATGCCTCGCCGGCCGAGATCTCGGCCGTGGGCCAGCTCGTGATGCTGACCCAGCGTATCGGCAAGAGCGCCAACGAATTCCTGACGCCTGAAGGCGTGAGCCCCGAGGCGGTGTTCCTGCTCGGCAAGGACTTGAACGCCTTCCGCGAAATCACCCAGGGCCTGATCGCCGGCAGCCCCTCGCTGCGCCTGCCCGGTGCCCGCGATCCGCAGTTCAAGGAACGCCTCAACACGCTCCTGAAGCAGTACGAGGACACCCGCATCCAGGCCGCTGCCATCCTGTCCAACCTGCAGGGCCTGGTGACGGCGCGTGATGCGCAGACGGCCATCCTGACCGACAGCGAACCGCTGCGCAAAGGCCTGGACGGCATCGCCCAGCAGTTGGAGGCCAGCGGTGGTGTGAAGCTCTGGCAACTGGTGCTGCTGCTGGGCTCGCTGACGGCCCTGGGCGTCGGCGCCGTGGGCTTCCTGCGCCTCTACGTGGCCGACCAGAAGCTGCGTGCCACGATGGCAGAAGAGCAGAAGGCCCAGGCCGAGGCCGAGCAGGCCGAGGCCAAGCGCGTCAACGACGCCAACCAGGCCGCCATTCTTCGACTGATGAACGAACTGCAAGCGGTCGCTGAAGGCGACTTGACGCAGCAAGCGACGGTGACCGAAGACATCACCGGCGCCATTGCCGACTCGGTGAACTACACGGTGGAAGAGCTGCGCAATCTGGTGACCCAGGTGCAGGGCACGGCCGCCCGTGTGACCGAGACCACCGGCCAGGTCGACCAGACCTCGACCGAGCTGCTCGCCGCCTCGACCGAACAGCTGCACGAGATCCGCGCCACCGGCGAGGCCGTGCTGCAGATGGCGGGCCGGATCAACCAGGTGTCGGGCCAGGCCCAGCAGACCGCCGAGGTGGCACGTGCTTCCCGGCAGGCCGCCGAGCAAGGCCTGCAGGCGATGCAGAACAACATCGCCGGTATGAACCAGATCCGCGACCACATCCAGGAAACCTCCAAGCGCATCAAGCGCCTGGGTGAGTCCTCGCAGGAAATTGGCGAGATCACCGAGCTGATCTCCGACATTACCGAGCAGACCAATGTGCTGGCCCTGAACGCCGCCATTCAAGCGGCGTCCGCCGGTGAAGCCGGCCGCGGCTTCTCGGTGGTGGCGGAAGAAGTGCAGCGACTGGCCGAACGCTCCGGGGACGCCACGCGGCGAATCTCGGTGCTGGTCAAGACCATTCAGACCGACACCCACGACGCCGTGGCCGCCATGGAGCGCTCCACGGTCGGGGTGGTCCAAGGTACCAAGCTGTCTGACGCGGCCGGTAACGCACTGGAAGAGATCGACAAAGTGTCGCGTCGCCTGGACGAGCTGATCGCGCAGATTTCGCAGCAAGCGCTGAGCGAAGCGCAGTCCGCCAACGAGGTGGCTTCGAACATCCAGCACATTTTTGCGGTGACCGAGCAGACCGGCGAGGGCACGCGCTCGACGGCCTCCATGGTGCATGAGCTCTCGCGTTCTGCGGAAGCGCTGCGTCAATCGGTGTCCCGCTTCAAGGTCGGCTGAAGCCCGGCCGCCCCCAAGCGAATAAAGGCAAGGCATGGACCTCGCGCGAGATTCTGAATTCCCGGCAGACCTGAGTCCGCTGGCCTGGGTGCAGGAGGAGTTGCGCCGCTCGCTGGAGCAGGTGCACAAAAGCCTGCGCCGCCTGCTGCGTGACGGTGATGCCCGCATCTCCACGGTGGGCTTCGATGCCAAGGGCACGCCGAGCCAGTCGCTGACCCACGCAGCGGCCCAGCTGCACCAGGTCGCGGGCGTGCTCACGCTCGTGGGCCTGCCGGCCGGTGCGGCCGTGCTGCGGGCGGCCGAGAAGGCCGTGTCCACGCTGGCGGCCCAGCCGATCGCGGTGGACATCGTGGCCGTCGAGACCATCGAGAGGGCCGACTTCGCCCTGCTGTCGCTGATCGCCAAGATGCTGGCCGGCGCCAAGCCGACCACGCTGGCGCTGTTCCCCAGCTACCGGGCGCTGCAGGACTTCAACAATGCCGAGCGCATCCATCCGGCCGACCTCTGGCAGTACGAATGGGAATGGCGCGACCTGCCGACCGACGCGCGTCCGCAGACCATTGACGCCGCCCGCGCCGCCTTCGAATCCGCGCTCCTGAAGCAGATGCGCCAGCCGAGCAGCGCCAACGCGAGCCAGCTGAGCGACCTTTGCGCCGGCCTGGCCGCCGGTGCCGGCGGCCGCGAGCTGCGCTGCCTGTGGCAACTGGCTGCGGGCGTGTTCCAGGCCGAGGCCCAGGACCTGCTGGTGCAGGACGCCTACCTGAAGCGCCTGGGTTCGCGCCTCCTGGCCCAGCTGCGCCAGCCGCGTGTGGACGAGCATTTGCAGCAGCTCGCCCGCGACCTGCTGTTCTTCTGCGCCCACGCCAAGGCGCCGGCCGCCGCGCAAGCGCCGCGCCTGGAGCAGATCCGCAAGAGCTTCTCATTGGCTGAGGAACTGGTGGGCGACTACGAGGACGACAGCCTCGGCCGCATCGACCCGGCCTGGGTGGCGCAGGCGCGCCGCCGTGTGGCCGTGGCCAAGGAAAGCTGGTCCACCACGGCCGAGGGCGAGAGCCACCGCCTGGCGGGCCTCGATGAGCAGTTCGCCGCCGTTGCCGAATCGCTGGCGCGCCTGTTCCCCAGCGGTGAGGTGCTGGGTCAGACCATGCAGCGCGCCGTCGTGTCCACGCTGCGTTCCGGCAAGCCGCCGGCACCGGCCCTCGCGATGGAAATCGCAACGTCCATTCTCTATGTGGAGGCGGCGCTGGATGACGCCGCCTTTGACCACCCCGACCAGGCGGCGCGCGTCAAGCGCCTGGCCAGCCGCATTGAGGCCGTCGCCCATGGCGACTCGCCGCAGCCGCTGGAAGCCTGGATGGAGGAGCTGTACCGCCGTGTCTCCGATCGACAGACCCTGGGCAGCGTCGTGCATGAGTTGCGCCACACGCTGTCGGACGTGGAGAAACGCGTCGACGACTACTTCCGCGCCCCGACACAGCGCGAGCTCCTGATCCCCGTGCCGGGCCTGCTCGGCTCGATGCGCGGTGTGCTCAAGGTGCTGGGCCTGGATCAGGCAGCGCTTTGCTGCCTGCGCATGCGCGACGTGGTTGATGAACTGGCCAACACCGAGGTCGATGCCAATCTGCCGGCCGCGCGTGCCGGCTTCGAGCGCCTGGCCAACAACCTGGGCGCGCTCGGTTTCCTGATCGACATGCTGAGCGTGCAACCGGCCCTCGCCAAGCGCATGTTCGCCTTCGATGAAGAAAGCGGCACGCTGGCCCCGGTGATGGGCCGCGCCAGCGATGTGTCGAGCAGCCTGATCCTGCCGGAGATCACCGTGCACGGCGATCTGGGTGAGCCCGAGATCACCTTGAATTTCCCGCCCGCCGCCAATGCGCCGGCGCCGGCGCCGCAAGCCGTTGCGCCTGCGCCGGTGGTCGTGCCGCCGGCCCTGCCCACGGTTTTCGTCGACGAGCCCATGGACGAGGAGATGCTGGGCATCTTCCTTGAAGAAGCGGGCGAGGTTGTGGCCACGGCCCGCAAGGCCTTGGCCGGCCTGGAGAACGACCCGCAGAACCGTGAGTTGCTGACCACGGTGCGGCGCGCTTTCCACACGCTCAAGGGCAGCTCCCGCATGGTGGGCCTGGCCAACTTCGGCGAAGCCGGCTGGGCCTGCGAGCAGCTCTACAACCAGCGGCTGACCGAGGACAAGCCGGCCGACATGGCCTTGCTCGGATTCAGCGACGAAGCCCTGGACTACTTTGCCGAATGGACCGAGGCCATCCAGGCCGGCGAGTCGCGCGGCCACGGCCATGCGGCCGTGCGTGCCAGTGCCGACGCGCTGCGCCTCGAGGGTCGGGTCTTGCCCCTGGCCTGGCCGGGCGAAGAGCCGGCGGCGGCCGTGGTCGAAGCGGCCAGCGAGGCTGCGCCGGCGCAGGAAGCTGTCGAACCGGTGCTCGCGGTAGAAACCGCGCCCGAAGCCGAGCCCGAAGCCGAGGCCGCGCTGCAATCGCTGCTGGAAGAAATCCCCGAGGCCGAGCTGATCGAAGCCGTGCCGGCGCCCGAGATCCTCGAGATGCCGGAGCTGACCGAACTGGCCGAGCCGCCCACCGTGGCCCAGGTCCGCGAGGTGGCGCAGGACTTCGCGCCGGTGACCGACAGCCAGTGGGGCGCCACCCTGCCCATGGATGCCCTGCCCGAGCTGGCCCAGGGCAAGCTGGAACCCGACCTGGTGCTGGAGCCGGCGCCCGAGCTGTCGCTGGACATGGTGGTGCTGGACCTGGCGCCCGAACCCGTTGCCGAGGCGCCGCTGCCGGTGGCCGAGGTCGAGGAAGGCCTGCTGAGCCTGGACCTGCTGGGCGAGGCCGAGCCGGTCGTGGCCCAGCCGCCCAAGCCAGAAGCCGAGGCCGAGATCGAGGCCTTGCCCGATTTCGCGCTCGACCTGCAACTGGGCGAGCTGGTGCTGCCCGCCGAGCCTGCCGCCGAAGCGGCGCCGCTGCTGACCGAGGCCCTGGCGCCTGCCGAAGCCGCCGTGGGCGAGTTGCTGGACTTGTCCTCGCTGGTCGATGCCGAGCCGGTGGCCGAGCCTGTGGTCGAAGCCAATGAAGCCGTCGAGCCCTTGCCGGTGGCCGAGGTGCTCACCGAAGACCTGAGCGAGGTGCAGGCCGAGCCGCTGCATGAGCGCACCCTGGTCCTGGTGCCGCCGCCGGCCGAACCCGAGGCGGCGCTTGCCGAACCCGAGCCCGCTGACGACGAGGAAGACAGCGTCAAGGTCATAGGCCCGCTGCGCATCAGCATCAGCCTGTTCAACATCTTCCTGAACGAAGCCGACGAGCTGTCGCGCCGCCTGTCCACCGAGCTGGCCGAATGGGCCGCCACGCTGGAAGGCGTGCCGCCCGCCGTGGCCGAGGCGCTGGCCCATTCGCTGGCCGGCAATGCCGCGACCGTGGGCTATGAAGACCTGTCGCAGCTGGCACGTGCGCTGGAGCATGCGCTGGGCCGTGCCTCGCATGCGGCCCAGGTTGAGCTGCCGGTGGCCAGCGTGTTTGTGCGCAGCAGCGAAGAAATCCGCCGCCTGCTGCACCAGTTCGCCGCCGGCTTCCTGAAGCCGGCCGATGCCGAGCTGCTGCAGGGCCTGCACGACTACCAGCCCGAGGATGCGCGCGAAAGCGTCGCCACCGAGGACATGCTGGATGACGAGGACCTCGATCTGCCCTTGCAGCAGGTCGAGACGAATCCGGCCCCTGTCGTGCATGCCGCGGCGGTGGCCACCGTGCCGGCGGTCGAGGCCTTCCCGCTGGGCGAGTCCGATCAGATCGACGCCGAACTGTTCCCGATCTTCGAGGAAGAGGCGGCCGACCTCCTGAGCCAGCTGCATGCCGGCATGCGCGATTGGTTCAACCATCCGAGCGACACGGCCCGGGCCGGCGCCACGATGCGGGCCTTGCACACCTTCAAGGGCGGCGCACGCCTGTGCGGCGCGATGCAGCTGGGCGAGCAGGCCCATTTGATGGAGTCGGCGGTCGAGAGCTTGCTGTCGCGCGGTGATGTCAAGGCCGCTGACGTCCAGGAATTGCAGCATCGTGGCGACGCGCTGGAGCATGGCTTCGAGCAATTACTGGCGCGCCTGGCGGCGCCGGCGCCCGTTGCTGCCGCAGCACCGGTCCATGCGCCGGAGCCGGTGCCCGAGCCCCTGGTTGCGGCCGTTGCAGAGCCGGTGGCGCCGCCGCCGGACGATGGTGCAGAAGCCGATGCAGTTGCCGATGCAGAAGCCGAGCCCGAAACAGCCCCCACAGCGCCGGTCGAAGCCGCCCAGATCGACTGGGCCAGCCTGCCTGGCGGGGAAGCCGAGAACACCCTGGATGGCGTGGTCCAGGCACAAGCCCTGGTGCGCGTGCGCGGCAACCTGCTGGAGCGCATGGCGGCGCAGGCCGGCGAGGTGAGCATTCGGCGTGCGCGGCTGGAGTCCGAGCTGTCGCAGATGAAGGGCGGCCTGCTCGACCTGGAAGACAACCTGGAGCGCCTGCGCGGCCGCCTGCGCGAGCTGGAGGTGCAGGCCGAGGCGCAGATCGATTCGCGCCAGGATGCGGCCCGCACGGCCGGCCGCGATTTCGACCCGCTGGAGTTCGACCGCTACACCCGCTTCCAGGAACTGACCCGCATGATGGCCGAGGCCGTCAACGACGTGGCCACGGTCCAGCGCAGCCTGCAGAAGAACGTGCAGCTCGGCGAAGACGAGCTGGCCGGCCAGTCGCGCCTGACCCGCGAGCTGCAGGACGACTTGCTGCGCACCCGCCTCGTGGAATTCGACAGCCTGGCTGAGCGTATGCACCGCGTGGTGCGCCAGGCCGCGCGCGATGCCAACAAGCAGGCGCGGCTGGAGATCGTCGGCGGCCACATCGAGCTGGACCGCTCGGTGCTGGAACGCATGATCGGCCCCTTCGAGCATCTGCTGCGCAACAGCGTCAGCCATGGCATCGAATCGCCCGAGGTGCGCGCCGCGGCGGGCAAGGACGCCACCGGCACCTTGCGTGTGGCACTGCGCCAGGAAGGCAACGAGATCCTGATCGACTTCGGCGACGACGGCGCCGGCCTCAACCTGGCGCGCATCCGCGAACGCGGCACGCAGCTGGGCCTGATTCAGGCTGGCCAGAGCCTGAGCGACCAGGAGCTGATGGAGCTGATCTTCGCGCCAGGCTTCTCCACGGCCGCCACGGTCACCGAGCTGTCGGGCCGGGGCATCGGCATGGACGTGGTGCGCTCCGAGGTCAACACCCTGGGCGGCTATGTGGACATCCAGTCCACGCCAGGGCAGGGCGCGCATTTCGACGTGCGGCTGCCGCTGACCACGGCGGTCAGCCAGATCGTGCTCTTGCGCCACGGCGAAGACACGGTGGCCGTGCCGGCCGTGCTGATGGAAGGCCTGCGCCGCGTCGAGCTCGACAAGGTCGAGCAGGCCTATGCCAGCGGCCAGATCGAGATCGGCAACGAGAGCCTGCCCATGTACTGGCTGGGGGGCCTGATGGGGCAGGGGGCCCGTGGCCATCTGCATGGCAAGCATGCGTCCGTCGTTGTGGTCCACAGCGCCCACCAACGCCTGGCCCTGCATGTGGACGAAGTGCTGGGCAAGCAGGAAGTGGTGATCAAGAACCTCGGCCCGCAGCTGCGTACGGTGCCAGGTCTTGCTGGCATCAGCCTGCTGGCTTCCGGCGAGGTGGCGCTGATCTACAACCCGGTGGCCCTGGCCAACCGCTTCGGCGTGGCTGCCATGGCGCAGGCCCGCGCGCTGCCGGAGCTGGAGGCGCCGGCCGCCGTGGTCGAGGAGAAGCTGGCGCCGCTGGTGCTGGTGGTCGACGACTCGTTGACCGTGCGTCGCGTCACCCAGCGCCTGCTGGAGCGCGAGGGCTACCGCGTGGACCTGGCCAAGGACGGCCTGGAGGCGCTGGAGAAGCTGGCTGCGGACGAACTGCCCGATGTGGTGCTCTCGGACATCGAGATGCCCCGCATGGACGGCTTCGACCTGGTCCGCAATCTGCGTGGCGACGAGCGCCTCAGCAAGCTGCCGGTGATCATGATCACCTCGCGGATTGCCCAGAAGCACCGCGACTATGCGCATGAGCTCGGCGTGAACCACTACCTGGGCAAGCCCTATGACGAAGAGCAACTGCTGGAGCTGATCGGCCAGTACACTGCCTGATTCGCCGGAGACAGACCGGCCTCTGACTGACCATCAGACCATGCGGCGGCCCTGGCGGGCTGCTTCACCCCCGGCACCCTCGGTGCCGACAAGAGCAGATTCAGCCCAGGGAGGAAGGCCCGGGCTCCCCTGACGGGAGCCAGCGCCCTTTAGCCATGTCCGAAGTTGTTGACCATCTGGCCGAGATGACTCGGTTCCGTGACCGTGACGTGATGGACGTCACCCTGGTCTCGGCCCTGCGCGACCTGCTGGAGCCGCTGTCGGCGGCCATCTATCGCTGCGTCGGCGAGCCTGGCGAAGAACGCTGGCTGACCCGCGCCCGGTTGCGGGCCGGCGACATCGTCGCCAGTGCCGATTCACTCTGGGCCGCGCCCGAGAGCCTGCCGCTCGCCGCCGAGCATCCGCTGCGCCTGGAATGCATGAGCCATCGCGGCATCCTGCAGACCCGCTGTGGCGACCACTGGATGACGCTGTTCCCGCTCGCCACCGAGCGCGAGGTGCTGGGCGTGATGGAGCTCGAGACGCAGGCGCCGCTGAAGAGCAGCGAGCAGCGCACCGTGGCCAGCATCCTGCGGATCTATCACAACTTCCAGGGCCTGCTCGACTACAGCGAGCGCGACACGCTGACCGGCCTGCTCAACCGCAAAACCTTCGACGACGCCTTCCTGAAGGCCGTCAGCGAGCTGCCGGGCGGCACCGAAAAACTGCATGCCGAAGACGACCGCCGCCATGCGGGCGCCATGCCCAGCTACTGGCTCGGGGTGATCGACATCGACCACTTCAAGAAGGTCAACGATGGCTATGGCCACTTGATCGGCGACGAGGTGCTGCTGCTGCTGTCGCGCCTGATGCGCAACAGCTTCCGCTTCCACGACCAGCTCTACCGCTTCGGCGGTGAGGAGTTCGTCGTGCTGATGCGCTGCGACAGCGAGGCGGATGCCGAGCAAGCCTTTGAGCGGCTGCGCCACAACGCCGAGCAGTTCGCCTTCCCGCAGGTCGGGCGGATCACCGTCAGCATCGGCTTCACCGAGGTGCGGGCTGGCGATTCACCGGCCGGAGCCTTCGAGCGCGCGGACCGGGCGGTCTACAACGCCAAGGGCAACGGCCGCAACCAGGTGCGCAGCTATGCCCGCCTGGTGGCCGATGGCCAGTTCAAGGAAGTGGCGGCCGTCAGCGCCGTCGAGCTGTTCTGAGGGCTGGGCAGCGGTGCCAGCACCCGTGTCGAAAGTTTAATCAAACGATTGATTAATCTGGCTATGATGGCGCCATGCCATCTCCAGCCCCCCATCCCGTCCCGGCCCCCGGGTCGGCGCCCGACACCCGCCAGCGCCTGCTGACCGAGGCGCGCCGCGCCTTTGCGGCCAAGGGTTTCGCCAAGGCCAGCACCCGCGAAATCTGCCGGGCGGCCGAAGCCAATATCGGCCTGATTTCCTACTACTTCGGCGACAAGGCCGGTCTTTATCGCGAGGTGCTGGTCCAGCCGCTGGCGGAATTGATGGCCAGCCTGCCCCAGCCCGACGACGACGTGCCGCTGGAGCAGTGGCTGCGCCGCTATTACGAGGCCTTTCTGGCGCCCTTGATCAGCGATGACGCCGGCCTCGCGGAGCTGATGCGCATCTACGGCCGCGAGATGAGCGGCGAGGCCACGGCGGCTTTTGACGACGCCTGCGAGCAATACATCGTGCCCCAGCACCAGGCCCTGGCCGAGATGCTGGCGCGGCGCGTGGGTGCAAGCCAGGTCGATGAGCAGATCCACCAGCTGGTGTTTGCCGTCGTGGCCCTGGTCTACGACTACTGGATGTCGGCTGAACACATGGAGGCCCTGGCGCCCGCGCTCTTGAAGGGCAAGGGCGCCTATGAGCGCGTGCTGGGCCGCCTGGTTGGCTACGGCATGGCCCTGATCGATTGCGAGAGCAAGCTGAGAACTCAAGAGGGAGGAAAGCAGTGACGACGAAGTGGAAGACGAGAAGGGCAGGCGCCCTGGTCGCCGCCGCGAGCCTGGGTCTGGCCGGCTGTGCCAGCCCGGTGGCGCCGCAGGCGGCCCAGATGGCACCGGCGCAATGGCAGGCCAGCGCAGGGCGCGCCGAGGGCGTGCCGCTGGCATCCGACTGGTGGCGTCAGTTCAACGACCCGCTGCTGGCCGAGCTGATCGCCGAGGCGGAGAAGGCCAATCCCGGGCTGCAACTGGCGGTGGCTCGCATGGCCCAGGCCCGTGCTCTGGCCGGTGCCAGCGCAGCGGCCCCTCAGCTGAGCAGCAGCGCGAGCCTGCAACGCACGCTGCCGCTGGGCGAGCGCGCCCAGACGCAGGGCGGCCTGAGCCTGGATGCGCGCTGGGAGATCGACCTGTTTGCCCGTGCCCGTTTGTCTGACGCGGCCGACCAGGCGCGTGCCGAGGCCAGCGAGTTCGATGCGGCCGGCGCTCGCCAGAGCCTGGCTGCCGAGGTGGCGAGCACCTACCTGGGTCTGCGCAGCTGCGAGCAGCAAGCCCGCATTGCCGCCGACGATGCACGTTCCAGCGAACTGCAGGCGCGCTTCTCGGCCGAGCGACTGCGGGTGGGTTTCGAGGCGCCGGGCAACCATGCGCTCCTGGCTGCTGCCGCGGCCGACGGCCAGAGCCGCAGCCTTGCGCAGCAGGCCGAGTGCCAGGTGCTGGTGAAGCAGTTGGTGGCTCTCGGCCTCGGTGAAGAAGCGGCCTTGCGCCAGCGCCTGCAGGCCCGCCAGGGCCAACTGCCCGAGCCCAAGCGCTTTGCGCTGACGGCCGTGCCGGCCCAGACGCTGGCCCAGCGGCCCGACGTCGCCTCGGCCGCCGCCCAGTTGCGGGCCGCCTGGGCTGACGCCGGCTCCGCGCAGGCGGCGCGTTATCCGCAGCTAGCCCTGACCGGCAATATCACCGTGGCCGGTGTGCGCATGGGCGGGAACACGCAAGATGCCAAGAGCTGGTCCTTCGGCCCGGTGCTCAGCCTGCCTTTGTTTGACGGCAATGCACGCCGGGCCCAGGCCGAGGCGGCGCAAGCTCGCTTCGACGCGGCCTCGGCCGGCTACCGCGCTGCGGTGCTGGGCGCCGTGCGCGAGGTTGAGGAGGGCCTGGTGCGCCTTGATGCCGCCCTGGCCCGCGAAGGCTTTACACGCAGCAGTGCAGCGCAATACCTGGCAGCCTTCACCGCGACCGAGCAGCGCTGGCGCAGTGGCCTGGCCAGTGCGGCTGAGCTGGAGCAGGCGCGCCGCCTGGCCCTGGCCGCGCAATCGGCCGAGGTGCAGCTGCAGCGCGAGCGCATTGGCGCCTGGATCGCCCTCTACAAGGCCGCCGGTGGCGGCTGGAGCGCTGCTGACCAAGCGCGCTGAACCGAACGTACGCCGACTCTACGAATACCCCGAACACCATGATCAAGAACCTCTCCCTGTCTCCGCTGCTGCTGGCCAGCCTCGGTCTGCTTGCCGTCCCGGCCCAGGCCGCCGATGCCCCGGCCAGTGCGGCGCCCGCCGCTTCGTCCTCCGCCAAGGCGCGCCCGGCGCTCAGCGTCAGCCTGATTGCGCCCGAGCGCAGCGACTGGTCCCAGATGCTGGTGGCCAATGGCAGCGTGGCCGCCTGGCAGGAAGCCCAGATCGGTGCCGAACTGGCCGGCCTGCGGCTCGCCGAAGTGCTGGTCAATGTGGGCGATGCAGTCAAGCGCGGCCAGTTGCTGGCCCGTTTGAACAGCGACACCGTCAATGCCGAGCTGGCTGCCAGCCGCGCCGCCCTGGCCGAGGCCAAGGCCGCCGCCAGCGTGGCCACGGCCGATGCCGAACGCGCCCGCCAGCTGAAGGACAGCGGCAGCGGCGCCCTGAGCGCCCAGCAGCATGAGCAGTACGCCAGCGCCGCGTTGTCGGCCGAGGCGCGTGTGCAAGCCGCACAAGCCCGCGTGCAGGCCGATGAGCTGCGCCTCGCCCAGACCCGCATCACGGCGCCGGACGACGGCCTGATCTCTGCCCGCAGCGCCACCCTGGGCGCCGTGGCCCAGCCCGGCCAGGAGCTGTTCCGCCTGATCCGCAAGGGCCGGCTGGAATGGCGCGCCGAGGTGCCTGCCGCCGATCTGGCGCGTCTGCAACCCGGCATGGCCGTGCAGCTGCAGACGCCTGGCGGCAACCTGACCGGCAAGCTGCGCATGCTGGCGCCGGCCGTCGACCCGCAGACCCGCATGGGCCTGGCCTATGTGGACCTGCCGGCCGACAAGTCCTTGCGTGCCGGCAGCTTTGCCCGTGGCGAATTCCAGCTCGGCAAGAGCGGCGCGCTGAGCCTGCCGGCCTCGGCCGTGCAGCTGCGCGACGGCTTTGCCTATGTCTACCGGGTGGGCAGCGACATGAAGGCTCAGCAGACCAAGGTGCAGCTGGGCCGCCGCAGCGGCGTGCGCGTGGAGATCGCCAGCGGCCTCACAGCCGAGGCCAAGGTCGTGGCCAGCGGCGTCGGCTTCCTGAGTGACGGCGACCTGCTGAAGGTCGTGGCCGCGCCGGCTGCACCAGCACCAGCCAAGCGCTGATTCCAGGAGCTGCCCATGATCAATGTCTCCTCCTGGTCGATCAAGAACCCGATACCGGCGATCCTGCTCTTCATCATGCTCAGCCTGGCCGGCATCGTCGGCTTCAAGGCGATGAAGATCCAGAACTTCCCGGACATCGACCTGCCGACCATCACCGTCACCGCCAGCCTGCCCGGCGCCTCGCCGGCCCAGCTGGAATCGCAGGTGGCCCGCAAGATCGAGAACCAGGTCGCCACGCTGCAGGACGTCAAGCACATCTACACCGTGGTGCAGGACGGCGCCGCCATCGTGACGGTCGAGTTCCGCCTCGAGAAGCGCACGCAGGAGGCGCTGGACGATGTGCGCGACGCCGTCGCCCGCATCCGCTCCGACCTGCCGGGCGACCTGAAGGACCCCATCATCTCCAAGATGAACCTGAGCGGTGCGCCCATCCTGACCTACACGGTGGCGTCCGACCGGCTCGACGACGAGGCCCTGTCCTGGCTGGTGGACAACCAGGTCGCCAAGCGCATGCTGGCCGTGCGCGGCGTGGGTGCGGTGAGCCGCGTGGGCGGCGTGTCGCGCGAGGTGCGCATCGAACTCGACCCGGCCAAGCTGCTCTCGCTGAATGCCAGCGCGGCCGATGTGTCGCGCCAGCTGCGCCAGATCCAGCAGGAAGCCTCGGGGGGCCGCGCCGATGTGGGCGGCGCCGAGCAATCGGTGCGCACCCTCGGTACGGTGCAGAACGCGGCCGAGCTGGCGGCCATGGACATCTCGCTGTCCGACGGCCGCCGCGTGCGCCTGGACCAGCTGGCCACGGTCAGCGACACCGTGGCCGAGCAGCGTGCCGCCGCCTGGCTGAATGGCAAGGCTGTGGTCGGCTTCGAGATCACGCGCACCAAGGGTGCGGGCGAGATCGAGGTGGCGAATGGTGTGAAGGCCGCCATCGACGAGCTGCGTGCCGCACATCCGGAGATCCGCTTCGACGAGGCCTTCAACTTCGTCGACCCGGTGCAGGAGAACTACGACGGCTCGATGACCCTGCTGTACGAGGGCGCTTTCCTGGCCGTGGTCGTGGTCTTCATCTTCCTGCGCGACTGGCGCGCCACCATCGTGGCGGCCACGGCGCTGCCGCTGTCCATCCTGCCGACCTTCGGCCTGATGTACCTGATGGGCTTCACGGTCAACATCGTGACCCTGCTGTCGCTGTCCCTGGTGGTGGGCGTGCTGGTGGACGATGCCATCGTCGAGATCGAGAACATCATGCGCCACCTGGCCATGGGCAAGACGCCCTACCAGGCGGCCATGGAGGCGGCCGACGAAATCGGCCTCGCGGTGATTGCCACCACCTTCACGCTGATTGCCGTCTTCCTGCCCACCGCCTTCATGGGCGGCGTGCCGGGCAAGTTCTTCGTGCAGTTCGGCTGGACGGCCGCGATCTCGGTGTTCTTCTCGCTGGTCGTGGCGCGCATGTTGACGCCGATGATGGCCGCCTACATCTTGAAAGCGCCCAAGAAGCTGCATGACGAGCCGCGCTGGCTGGTCATCTACACCGGCTGGGCGCGCTGGTGCCTGCAGCACCGCATCAAGACCCTGATAGCCACCGTGGTCTTCACCGTCGGCTCGATGATGCTGGCCGGCTACCTGCCGACCGGCTTCATCCCGCCGGATGATCTCTCGCAGACGCAGGTCACGGTCACGCTGCCGCCGGGTGCGACCTTCAAGCAGACCGAGGCGCTGACGCGCCAGGCCCACGAGATCGTCAAGGCCAACAAGCATGTGACCCTGATCTACACCGCCATCGGCGGCGGCAATGCCGGCAGCGACCCCTTCATGGTCACCGGCGGGCCCGAGGTGCGCAAGTCCACGCTGACCCTGAACCTCACGCCGCGCAAGGAGCGCCGGGGCCTCTCCAAGCAGGCCATCGAAACCCAGCTGCGCGAGGCGCTGGAGGTGATACCAGGTGCCCGCGTCAAGGTCGGCTTCGGCGCTTCGAGCGAGAAGTACGTGCTGGTGCTGGCCGGTGAAGATGGCCGCGTGCTGGCCGAGCATGCCCAGATCGTGGAGCGCCAGCTGCGTGGCATCCCGGGCATTGGCGCCGTCACGTCCACCTCGAGCCTGACCCGGCCCGAGCTGGTCGTGCGGCCCGACTTCGCGCGCGCCGCCGACCTCGGTGTCAGTGCCGCTGCGATTGCCGACACGCTGCGCGTGGCCACGGCCGGCGACTACGACCAGCTGCTGCCCAAGCTCAACCTCGCGCAGCGCCAGGTGCCCATCGTCGTGCGCCTGCCCGCCGAGGCGCGTGCCGACCTGGACCTGCTCGCGCGTCTGCCGGTGCCCGGCAGCAAGGGCCCGGTGCCGCTGTCGCAAGTCGCCACGCTGAGCATGGAAAGCGGCCCGGCCCAGATCGACCGCTACGACCGCTTGCGCAACATCAACTTCGAGATCGAGTTGAACGGCGTGCCGCTCGGTGAGGTGGAACAGAAGGCGCTGAACCTGCCCAGCATCAAGAACCTGCCGCCCGGCGTGATGCAGACCACCGTCGGCGACGCCGAGGCCATGGGCGAGCTGTTCGCCAGCTTCGGCCTCGCGATGCTGACCGGCGTGCTGTGCATCTACATCGTGCTGGTGCTGCTGTTCCACGACTTCGTGCAGCCGGTGACGATTCTGGCGGCCCTGGTGCTGTCGATCCCGGGCGCCTTCCTCGCGCTGTTCGTGACGCAGACGGCGCTCTCCATGCCTTCGATGATCGGCCTGATCATGCTGATGGGCATTGCGACCAAGAACTCCATCCTGCTGGTGGACTACGTGATCCTGGCGCGCCGCGACCACGGCCTGCCGCGCTTCGAGGCCATCGTCGATGCCTGCCGCAAGCGCGCGCGCCCCATCGTGATGACCACCATCGCCATGGGCGCCGGCATGCTGCCGATCGCGCTGGGTCTCGGGGTGGATCCGAGCTTCCGTGCACCCATGGCCATCGTCGTGATCGGCGGCCTGATCACCTCGACCTTTCTGAGCCTCCTGGTGATCCCGCTGGTCTTCACTTACGTAGATGACTTGATCCAGCTGCTGCGGCCGCGTCGTCGTGCCAAGGCGGCTGCCGTTGTTGCCCCTGCCGGAGATTGATGTGATGCGCGCCTGGCCCTGCCTGTCCCTGCTGTTGTTGACGTTGGCTGGGCCGCTCCGGGCCCAGGCGCCGCTGGACCTGCCGCAGGACGCGGCCTCGGCTGTGGCCAATGCACAGGTCGAAGCCCAGACATTCACGGCCATCGACATGGACTGGCAGGACGCCACCCGCCAGCGCGCCGTGCCGGTGCGCCTGTACTGGCCGGCCCGTGCGGCGGCCGGGCAGGGCAGGGTGCCGCTGGTTGTGTTCTCGCATGGCCTCGGCGGCTCTCGCCAGGGCTACAGCTACCTGGGTCGCTACTGGGCCTCGCAGGGCTATGCCAGCCTGCATGTGCAGCATGTGGGCAGTGATCGCCAGCTCTGGAGCGGCAGCATCTTCGGCCTCATAGGCCGGCTGCAGGACGCAGCCAAGGAAAGCGAGGCGGTGAACCGCGTGCGCGATGTGCGTTTCGCGCTGGACCAGTTGCTCGCCAGCCCGCGCGGCGCGCAGATCGACGCGGAGCGCATCGTCGTGGCAGGGCATTCCTATGGCGCCACGACCTCGCTGCTGCTGGCCGGCGCACGGCCGCCAAGCGCGCCGGCGGCGCTCAGCGATCCGCGCATTAAGGCCGCCATCATCATCTCGGCGCCGCCGTTCTACGGCCAGGGTGAGCCGGCACCCATCCTTTCAGGCATCAGCATCCCGACGCTGCACATCACCGCGACCGAGGACGTGATCACCGTGCCGGGCTACCACTCCGAGGCCAGCGACCGGCTGGCGGTGTTCGAGGCCACCGGTGGCCCGCGCAAGCTGCTGGCCGTGTTTGCCGGCGGCTCGCACAGCATCTTCACGGACCGCAGTGGCACCGGCGGCGTGGCGCTGAATCCCAAGGTCAAGACCGCCACCCGCGAGCTGACGGCAGCCTTCCTCGGTAGCGTGTTCGAGGGACGGCAGGACGGCCTGCGCCAATGGCCGGCCCGCTGGCAGGAGATCCTGGCCCGCTGGGCGGGGCCGGATCATTGAATTGCTCCGCTATTCGCACGAATGTCGCGCATCTGACCAGCCAAGGGCCGCCCAGGCTTGCAATTTGGCCGGGGCGCTCATAGCCTCGGATCGCTGAGCCACGGCGGCCAAGGATTGCCGGGCCAGCGCCCTTCACGGGCAGGCGCGGGCGCGGCGCCTGGTGTCATCCCACAGCACGGTTGCTAGCACCGTCGCGACTCGCCCGCATGGACAAGCTTCGGCCCTGGCGCCGAACGGGTGGCATGCGGTACTCCTGGTTTGTTCAACTGTTGCTGCTGCTGGCTTCGCTGGCCTTCGTCGGCGCGGCCCTCGTGACGCATCGCAGTGTCGATGAACTGGTGGTGCGGGCCGAGCAGCGCAGCCATGCGCAGCAGACGCAGGGCCAGCTGCAGCGCCTGCTGACCCTGCTGGTCGACCTGGAGACCGGCCAGCGCGGCTACATCATCACCGGCCGCTACGAGTTCCTGCAGCCCTACGAGGCCGCCGGCCGCGAGCTGCGCAGCATGTACGCCGGCCTGCGCCGGCAGCTGGCCGAGGCCGGCAGCACGGCCGAACAGCTGCAGAAGCTCGACGATCTGCTGGAGCGGCGCAGGCAGCAGATCGCCCGCAACGTGGCCGAGCGCGAGAGCCGCGGCGAGGCCGTGCTGCGCGACATGGCCACCTACCAGAACGGCAAGCAGCTGATGGACGAGATCCGCAGTCATGTGCAGCGCCTCAGCCAGGAGCAGCAGCAACGCATTGAAGCGGCCGAGCGCGAATCGCAGGCGGTGCAGCAGCGCAGCCGCGAGCTGGTGCGGGCCCTGCCCATGGCCGGCGCGGCTCTGCTGGGCCTGGCCCTTTTGATGCTGTGGTGGGAGCGCCGCCGCCGCGACCGGGCCGAGCGCGCGCTGCGCGAGGTCAATGCCACGCTGGAGCAGCAGGTGGAGCAGCGCACGGCCGCGCTGAGCCAGGCGCTCAAGCGCATCCAGGGCTTTGCCTCCGAGCTGGACCGGGGGGTTGAGGCCGAGCGTCGGCGCCTCGCACGCGAGGTGCACGACCAGATCGGCCAGGTCGGCACGGCCATCAAGATGCTGACCATCGCGCTTCGCAAGAAGCTGCATCCGCAGCCCGAGCCGCTGTTGGACGAGCTGCAGGGGCAGGCCGACGAGGCCATACGCTCGGCCCGCCAGATCACCGCCAGCCTGCGGCCGCCGCTGCTGGACGACCTGGGCCTCGAGGCCGCCGTGCGCCACCACCTGCAGACGCTGGAGCGCCAGGGCGGCTTGAGCACCCGCATGGACCTGCCCGGTGCCGCCACGCTGTCGGCTGAGCAGGCCAGCCATCTGTTCCGCATCCTGCAGGAGGCTTGCACCAATGTCTTGCGCCATGCCGGCGCCAGCATCCTGAGCCTGCGCGGCCGGCCCGGCGAGGACGGCTACGAGATCGAGCTGGTCGACAACGGCTGCGGCCCCGGCGACGTGCGGCCCGATGCCTCGGGCCTGCGCAATATGCGCGAGCGCGCGGCCCTGGCCGGCGGGCGTTTCGAGTTCGGCCCGGCCACCGGCGGCGGTACGCGGGTTTTCGTCTGGTTGCCGTTGAGCCGCGAGCCGGCTGGGGAGGTACCGGCGTGAAGCTGCTGGTCGTCGACGACCATCCCATCATGCGGCTGGGCGTGCGCCAGCTGATCCTGCTGGAATGGCCGGACGCCGAGATCGCCGAGGCCTCGACCATCGCCGCCGCGTTGGCCAGCATCGCCGCTTCCAAGCCGCAGCTGGTGGTGCTGGACCTCTCGCTGCCCGACGCCAATGGCCTGGAAGGCGCGACCCGCATGCTGCGTGCCCTGCCTGGCGTGCCGGTCTTGATACTGAGCCTGAATGCCGAGGCCGCCTATGCGGCGCGCCTGATGCAGATGGGGGCCGCTGGCTACCTGCCCAAGGACCGCGCGGCCGACGAGCTGGGCCTGGCCCTGCGCCGTCTGCACCAGGGCGGGCGCTATGTCACGGCCTCGATGACCGAGCACTTGCTGGGCCTCCTGAGTGGCGCTTCACCAGAAGCCCTGCCGCACGAGCAGCTCTCTGCACAGGAGCACCGCGTGATGCTCCTGATCGCCGCCGGCCAGACGCCGGCCCAGATCGCCGACGCCATGCACCTCTCGGTCAAGACCGTGGGCAGCTACCGCGCCCGCATCTTCGAGAAGGCCGGCTGGAAGAACAACACCGAGCTGACCAAGTACTGCGTCCAGCATGGCTTGACCACGCTGTAGGCAATTTGCCTACGCGCGGTCGCGGCATTGCCGCGCCGCAGCTGCCGGCATCGCCCGCTGCCGGCCAAACGCCCGGCGCGGGACGATAGCGACCAGTGAGGTCAAGCAAATGAACATCTTTCTGGTTGAAGACTCGCCCTCGATCCGCCGCCTGCTGGTGCGCCGCCTGGACAGCATGAACGGCATGCGCGTGGTCGGTGAAGCCACCGGCGAGGCCCAAGCCCTGGCGCTCATCGAATGGACCCACCCCGACATGGTGCTGCTGGACCTGTCGCTGGCCAGCGGCTCGGGCCTGCAGGTGTTGGGCCAGTTGCGCAAGTCCGGCTTCAAGGGCCGCGTGGCCGTGCTGACCAGCCAGGCCCTCGACGCCTACCGCGATGCCTGCATGCAGGCCGGCGCCGATGCCTTCTACGACAAGGCCAGCGGCCTGGAGACCCTGTTCAGCGACCTGGCCGAGATGGTCGACACCCTGGTCCAGTCCGACACCGCCACCCAGCCCAGCCTGCTGCTGCGCGACGGCCTGACCGGCCTGTTCAACGAGGCCGCGCTGTTCGAGCGCCTGGATCAGGCCGTGCGCCTGGCCCAGCGTGCAGGCGATGACCTGGCCGTCTACGTGCTGCGCCTGGAAGGCATGAACCAGCTGGTGAGCCATTACGGCGAAGCGCTGGCGGACGAGCTGGTCAACCAGGCTGCGCTGCGGCTGCGCCATGTCAGCGACCAGACCGACATCGTGGCGCGCCGCGCCGAAGACTGCTTCACCCTGGTGCTGACCCGGCTCGATGGCCCGGGCCATGCCGCCAGCTTTGCCCTGCAACTGGGCGATCTGATGGCCGCCCCGTATGAGCTGGCGGGCCAGCGCTACCAGCTGCCCGTGGGGCTCGGCCTCGCCCTGTTCCCGGCCGATGCGGTGTCGCCGCGCGGCCTGCTGACCCTCGCCGAGGCCACCGCCTTCGGTGCCCTGCAGGACGCCTGACCTACGGCTGATCAGGCTCCGGCAAAGCGCGGCTCTTGACGACGGCATAGCGCGCCAGCGTGCGCTCCCGCGCGATCGCGTGGTCAACGATGGGGCGCGGGTAGTTGCCGCCGAGCTCCACGCCGGCCGCCTGCAGCTCCAGCGGCGCCGCGAGCCAGGGCGCGTGGATGGCCTTGTTCGAGAGCCCGGCCAGCTGCGGCAGGTAGCGGCGGATGAACTTGCCATCGGCGTCGAACTTCTCGCTCTGGCTCACCGGGTTGAAGATGCGGAAATAGGGCTGGGCATCGCAGCCGCTGCTCGATGCCCACTGCCAGCCGCCGTTGTTGGCGGCGAGGTCGAAGTCCAGCAACTGCTCGGCGAAATAGCGCTCGCCCCAGCGCCAGTCCAGCCCCAGGTCCTTGGTCAGAAAGCTCGCGGTGACCATGCGCAGGCGGTTGTGCTGGTAGCCGGTTTCGTTCAGCTGCTTCATCGCGGCATCCACGAGCGGATAGCCGGTTTCGCCATCGCACCAGGCCTTGAAGAGCTGCTCAGCATGCGGGCCTTGCTCCCAGCTGATGCCGTCGTACTCGCGGCGGAATGCGCCGGTCATCGCATGGGGATGGTGGTGCATCACCTGGTGATAGAAATCGCGCCAGATCAGCTCGGACAGCCAGACCTCGGCGCCATGGTCGCCGCCCTGCATGCGCTGGTGGGCGAGGCTCGCCAGGCGGCGTATCGAGACGGTGCCGAAGCGCAGGTGGGTGCTCAGGTAGCTCGGCCCCTTGACGGCCGGGAAGTCGCGGGCCCGGTCGTAGCGGTCCATGCGGTCCAGGAAGTCCTCCAGCAGGGCCTGCGCGCCGCTGGCGCCCTGGCCCAGCGAGGCCGGCAGTGCGGCGGGTTCGAAGCCAATCGCCTCCAGGCTGGGCACGCCCTGCGCGAGCTCGCTGTGGGCCAGCGCATCGGTGTAGCGCTCCACCGGATAGGACGAGAGGTAGAAGGGCTGGATCTTCCTGAGCCAGGCGTTCTTGTAGGGCGTGAACACGCCATAGGGGCCGCCGGTGGCCGTCATCACCTCACGGCGCTCGAAGATCACATGGTCTTTGAAACTCCGCAGCTGGGCGCCGAAGCGCTGCAGCCGCTCGGTGACCAGGGCATCCCGGGCCAGGGCGGCGGGCTCGTCGTCGTGGTTGCAGAACACGGCCTGCACCTGCAACTCGGCGGCGAGGCGCGGGATCTCGTCAGCAGCCGGGCCGTGACGCACGATCAGCGCACCGCCCCGGGCGCGCAGGGCCTGATCCAGCTCCTGCAGCGCGCCGAGGATGAAGACCACGCGGCGGTCGGCGCGGGGCAGGGCGACGAGGATGTCGGTGTCCAGGATGAAGCAGCAGAACACGACCTGCGCCGACTTCAGGGCGTGGTAGAGGGCGGCCTGGTCGTCCATCCGCAGATCGCGGCGGAACCAGACCAGGGCACGGGCGAGGGATTGGCTCATGCCGGGAGTGTCGCCGAGGCGCCTTAAAATGCCGGCCATGGCCCAAGAACGCATAGACCTCACGAACCAGTTTTTGATCGCCATGCCCGGCATGGCCGACGATGCGTTCGCCGGCAGCGTGGTCTATATGTGCGAGCACAACGAGAAGGGGGCCCTCGGCCTCGTGATCAACAAGCCGATCTCGCTGACGCTCGGCCATCTGTTTGCCAAGGTCGATCTCAGCCTGGATCGGGAAGAACTCGCCGCCTCGCCGGTGTTCTACGGCGGCCCGGTGCAGACCGAGCGCGGCTTTGTGCTGCATGAGCCGCTGGACGAAGAGGGCAACCACTACAACGCCACGCTGGCCGTGCCCGGCGGCCTCGAGATGACCACCAGCCGCGACGTGCTGGAAGCGCTGTCCAACGGCGCCGGCCCCAAGAAGCTCCTGATCACCCTCGGCTACAGCGGCTGGGCCGCCGGCCAGCTGGAAGAGGAAATCGGCCGCAATGGCTGGCTCACCGTCGACGCGGCGCCCGAGATCATCTTCGAGACGCCGGTGGAAGAGCGCTACGAACGCGCCCTGGGCCTGCTCGGCATCGACCCCCGCATGCTGAGCCTGGAGGCGGGCCACGCATGACTGCGGTGCCCTCTCCCGCTGCCGCTCCCCAATCCCTGCTGGCTTTTGATTTCGGCACCAAGCGTGTCGGCGTGGCCACGGGCAGCCGTTTCACCGGCCGGGCGGAGCCGCTCAAAAGCATCCATGTGGAAGGCGACGCCCGTTTCACCGCCATCGAGAAGCTGGTGAAGGAATGGCAGCCCGATGCGCTGGTGATCGGCGTGCCCTTCCACCCCGATGGCGCCGAGCATGAGATCACCCTGCGCGCGCGCCGCTTCGGCCGCCAGCTGAAGGGCCGCTTCCGCCTGCCGGTCTACGAGGTGGACGAGCGCTACACCAGCGTTGAAGCCGAATCCCAGGGCGCGCGCGACCTCGATTCCGCTGCCGCCGCGCTGATACTCGAACAATTCTTCCGAGAGCATCCATGACCACCCTGCTTCTTGATGCCGAAGCGCTCTACGCCGACCTCAAAAAGGGCGTGCAGAAGCTGCTTCAACCCGACACCGCCCTCGTGGGCATCTGGTCCGGCGGCGCCTGGCTGGCCGAGCGCCTGACCGCCGACCTGGGCCTCGCCGACCATGGCGTGATCTCCAGCTCGCTGCACCGCGACGACTTCGGCACCAAGGGCATGAGCGCGAGCGCCGACCACACGCGCCTGCCCTTCGAGGTGGAAGGCCGCCACATCCTCCTGATCGACGACGTGCTCTACACCGGCCGCACGACCCGGGCCGTGATCAACGAGCTGTTCGACTTCGGCCGCCCCGCCAGCGTGACGCTGGCCGTGCTGGTGGACCGGGGCGGCCGCCAGCTGCCGATCGAACCGGTGTTCTCGGCCGCGCGCGTCGCGCTGGCACCAGCCCAGCGCCTGCGCCTTGCGAAGACCGAGACGGGGGCTTTCACATTCGACGTGACCGAGGGAGGCGCCGGTGCTCAGTAAACGCAATCCCCAGCTGAACAAGCATGGCGAGCTGATCCACCTGCTCTCCACCGAAGGCCTGCCTGCGGCCATCATTCACCAGATCCTCGACACGGCCGGCACCTTCCTCTCGGTCAACGACCGCGACGTGAAGAAGGTGCCGCTGCTGCGCGGCAAGTCGGTGTTCAACCTGTTCTTCGAGAACAGCACGCGCACCCGCACCACCTTCGAGATCGCGGCCAAGCGGCTCTCGGCCGACGTGATCAACCTGGACATCGCGCGCAGTTCCACCGCCAAGGGCGAGACCCTGCTCGACACCGTGGCCAACCTCAGCGCCATGCATGCCGACATGTTCGTGGTGCGCCACAGCGAGAGCGGTGCGCCCTACCTGATCGCCCAGCACTGCGCGCCGCATGTGCATGTGGTGAATGCCGGCGACGGGCGCCATGCGCATCCGACGCAGGGCCTCCTGGACATGTACACGATCCGCCACTACAAGAAGGACTTCACCAAGCTCACGGTGGCCATCGTCGGCGACATCGTGCACTCGCGCGTGGCCCGCTCCGACATCCATGCGCTCAGCATCCTCGGCGTGCCCGAGATCCGCGCCGTGGGTCCCAAGACCCTGGTGCCGGGCGACCTGAAGGACATGGGCGTGCGCGTCTGCAACGACATGGCCGAAGGCGTGAAGGACGCCGACGTGATCATCATGCTGCGCCTGCAGAACGAGCGCATGAACGGCGCGATGCTGCCGAGCGCCGGCGAGTTTTTCAAGAACTTCGGCCTGACGCCCGAGAAGCTGGCGCTCGCGAAGCCCGATGCCATCGTGATGCACCCGGGCCCGATCAACCGCGGCGTGGAGATCGACTCCACCGTGGCCGACGGCACGCAAAGCGTGATCCTGCCGCAGGTGACCTTCGGTATCGCGGTCCGCATGGCCGTCATGAGCATCCTGGCAGGGAACGAAGCATGAAGATCCTCATCAAGAATGGTCGATTGATCGACCCCGCCTCGGGCCTGGACCAGGTCGGTGACCTGGCGATTGCCGCCGGCCGCATCGTCGGCATCGGCGAGGTGAAGGACTTCGAAGCGGACCGCGTGATCGACGCTGCGGGCCTGGTCGTCGCACCGGGCCTCGTGGACCTGGCCGCACGCCTGCGCGAACCCGGGCACGAGCACGAAGGCATGCTGGAGAGCGAGCTGAACGCGGCCGCAGCCGGTGGCGTGACCAGCCTCGTCTGTCCGCCCGACACCGACCCGGCGCTGGACGAGCCGGGCCTCGTCGAGATGCTCAAACTGCGCGCCCGCAAGCTGAGCCGCTGCCGCCTGTTCCCGCTCGGCGCGCTGACGCGCGGCCTGGCCGGCGAGCAGCTGACCGAGATGGCCGAGCTGACCGAGGCCGGCTGCGTCGGCTTCTCGCAGGCCGAATCGCCGATCAAGAACACGCAGTTCCTGCAGCGCGCGCTGCAGTACGCCGCCACCTTCGGCTACACGGTCTGGCTGCATCCGCTGGACCCCTGGCTCGGCGGCGGTGTGGCGGCCAGTGGCGCGGTGGCCACGCGCCTCGGCCTCTCGGGCGTGCCGGTCACGGCCGAGACCGTGGCCCTGCACACCATCTTCGAGCTGATGCGGGCCACGGGCGCGCGGGTCCACCTGTGCCGCATCTCGAGCGGTGCGGGCGTCGAGCTCGTGCGCGCCGCCAAGCGCGAAGGCTTGCCCGTGACGGCCGATGTGTCGGTCAACTCGCTGCACCTGAGCGACGTGGACATCGGTTACTTCGATTCGTCGCTGCGCCTGTCGCCGCCGCTGCGCCAGGGCCGTGACCGCGCCGCGCTGCGCGCCGGCCTGGCCGATGGCACGCTGGACGCGCTGGTGAGCGACCACAACCCGGTCACCGCCGACGAGAAGAACCTGCCGTTCGCCGAGGCCACGCCCGGCGCCACCGGTCTGGAGCTGCTCCTGAGCCTGGCCCTGCGCTGGGCCGAGGACGAGAAGCTGCCGCTGCCCAAGGCGCTGGCGGTGATCACCGCTGCGCCGGTGCGCGTGCTCGGCACGGCGCTGGGATCGCTCGCCGACAGCGCCGGCCGACTGGTCGAGGGCGGCGTGGCCGACGTCTGCGTGTTCGATGCCAAGGCCTCCTGGTCGGTCACGCCCGAGCGGCTGGTGAGCCAGGGCAAGCACACGCCGTTCGCCTATGCGATCACCGGCTTCGAGTTGCCGGCCCAGGTGCGCTACACCCTGGTGGCCGGCCATCTGGCCTACGAGACGGACGAGAGCCGCTGATGCTCGCGGTCTGGCGCCTGCTCCGCTTGATCGCCCACGTGGGCGGCGGGCTTTGGATGGTGCACGTCCGCTTCAAGGGCCTGGATCAGGCCGGTCGGCATGGTGCCATCCAGGCCTGGTCGGCCAAGACGTTGGCCATCCTTGGCATCGAGCTGAAGCGCAGCGGCACGCCGCGCCCCGGTGCCAAGCTGGTGCTGGCCAACCATGTGTCCTGGCTCGACATCGCCGCCGTGCATGCGGTGATGCCCGAGGCGCGCTTCGTTTCCAAGGCCGACATCAAGCACTGGCCGCTGGTCGGCGCCCTGGTGGAGGCGGCCGGCACGCTCTTCATCGAGCGCAGCAGCAAGCGTGATGCCTTGCGCGTGGTGCACCAGACCGCGGCGGCGCTGAAGGAGGGCGACACGGTCGCCGTGTTCCCCGAGGGCACGACCGGCCCCGGCCCCGAACTGCTGCCCTTCCATGCCAACCTGCTGCAGGCGGCCATCGCCACCGAGGTGCCGATACAGCCGCTGCTCTTGCGCTGGCACGGGCCGGGCGAGCGCTTCAGCACGCCGCTGCGCTTCATCGGCGACATGACGCTGGCGCAAAGCGTCTGGGCCATTGCCAGCGCGCGCGGCCAGGGCTGCGAGCTGAAGCTGCTGACGCCGCTGGAAACCGCCCATGCGGACCGCCGCGCGCTGTCGGAACATGTCAGGGAGCTGCTGGCCGACGAGCTTAAAGTGCAGTCATGAACGTCCCTTCGCTGCAGATCCGCCGTGTCGGCATCGACACCTGGCGCGAGAACGTGGCCTACCTGCACCGCGACTGCCCGGTGGCACGGGCGGCCGGCTTCCAGGCGCTGTCCAAGGTCGAGATCCATGCCAATGGGCAGACCATTCTGGCGGTGCTCAATGTGGTCGATGACGAGCGCATCGTGAGCAACTGCGAGCTGGGCCTCAGCGAGGACGCGTTCCAGCGCCTGGGCGTGCAGGAGGGCCACAGCGCCAGCATTGCGCATGCCGAGCCGCCAGCCTCGATCGCCGCGCTGCGCCGCAAGATCAATGGCGAGCGCCTGGGCCGCGAGGACCTGGCCGCCATCATCCGCGACGTGGCCTCGGCCCGCTATTCCAAGATCGAGCTGGCCGCCTTCGTGGTGGCGACCAACCAGGTGGAGCTCGACCGCGAGGAGGTGCTGCACCTCACCGAGGCGATGATCGCCGTGGGCCGTCGGCTCGACTGGCAGCACCAGGTCGGCGCCGGCCTGGTGGTCGACAAGCACTGCATCGGCGGCATCCCCGGCAACCGCACCTCGATGCTGGTGGTGCCCATCGTGGCGGCGCACGGCATGCTGTGCCCCAAGACCAGCTCGCGCGCCATCACCTCGCCGGCCGGCACCGCCGATACGATGGAGGTGCTCGCCAATGTGGAGCTGAACTTCGAGCGCATGGTCGAGATCGTGCGCCAGACCCGGGCCTGCCTGGCCTGGGGCGGCACGGCCGACCTCTCGCCCGCCGACGACATCCTGATCTCGGTCGAGCGCCCGTTGTCGATCGACTCGCCGGGCCAGATGGTGGCCTCGATCCTCAGCAAGAAGGTGGCCGCCGGCGCCACCCACCTGGTGCTCGACATTCCGGTCGGCCCCACGGCCAAGGTGCGCTCGATGGCAGAGGCGCAGCGGCTCAAGAAGCTGTTCGAGTACGTGGCCGGCCATCTGCGCCTGCAGCTTGACGTGGTGCTTAGCGACGGCCGCCAGCCGATCGGCGCCGGCATCGGCCCGGTGCTGGAGGCGCGCGACGTGATGGCCGTGCTGCAGGGCGAGGCCGGCGCGCCGCAGGACCTGCGCCAGAAGGCGCTGCGCCTGGCCGCCCGCATGATCGAGTTCGACCCCGACGTGCGCGGTGGTCAGGGCTACCAGATTGCCCGCGACATCCTCGACTCGGGCCGCGCGCTGGCCCAGTTCAACGCCATCATCGACGCCCAGGGCCGCCGAGCCGAACCGCCGCTGCTGGGCTCACTGACGCACGAGGTCAGGGCCGCCGCTGATGGCGTGATCGTGGGCCTGGACAACCTGCGCATCGCCCGCATCGCCCGCCTGGCCGGCGCGCCGCAGGTGGCCGGCGCGGGCCTTGACCTCCTGAAGAAGCTTGGCGATCCGGTGCGTGCCGGTGAGCCGCTGTACCGCATCCATGCCCAGTTCGATGCCGACCTCGAGTTCGCCCGCACCCATGCGGCCAAGGACTCCGGTTGCAGCATCGGCGCGGCCGATCAACTGCCGCACGAATTTGCGAGCGGCTCTCAGTTCTCGCTCTGAACCATGACCTCATCGACCCTGCTGCTGGCCTTCGAAGACGAACGTGCGTTGGCTGAGGAGCTGGCTGCTGCCTTGGCCGTGCCGCTGGCCTTCGTCCGCGTGCACCGCTTCCCGGACGGCGAGCTGCGCCTGGTGCTGCCCAAGCCCTTGCCGGCGCGGGTGATCCTGTTGCGTGGCCTGCAGCAGCCCAATGACAAGCTGGTTGAGCTCCTGGTCGCGGCGCCTGCGGCACGGGAATTCGGCGCACGCGAGCTGCTGCTGGTGTCGCCCTACCTGGCCTATATGCGCCAGGACATGGAGTTCACGCCAGGCGAGGTGGTGAGCCAGCGGCATATCGCGCGCCTGCTGGCCGCCCATTTCGACCGCGTGCTCACCATCGATCCGCATCTGCACCGCATCGCCAGCCTGGACGAAGTGATGCCGCCGGGCGTTGGCGTCGCGCTGTCGGCCGCGCCGGTGCTTGGGGCCTGGATTGCCAAGCACGTGCCCGATGCCTTGTTGATCGGGCCGGACGAGGAATCCAGCCAATGGGTGAGCGAGGCGGCGCTGGCCGGCGCCCTGGACCATGCCGTTGGCCGCAAGGTGCGCCATGGCGATCATCAGGTGACGCTGGCCCTGCCCGATTGCGAGGTGCGCGGCCGGGCCGTCGTGCTGCTCGACGACATGGCCTCGACCGGCCGCACCCTGATCGGCTCGGCCGAGCAGTTGCTGGCGCGCGGCGCGAGCTCGGTGGACGTGGCGGTCACGCACGCGCTCTTCAATGGCGATGCGCTGCCGCTGCTGAAGGCCGCCGGTGTGCGCCAGGTCTGGAGCAGCAACTCGGTGCCGCACGAAAGCAATGCGGTGTCGGTCGTGCCACTGCTGACGCAGGCTCTGGTTGATGCCTGATCGAAAGCAGTCCTGCTGCGCACTTTCGTTGTCATGACGCTGATTTCATAACTTTCATGATCAGCGTCACGGTCAAGTAGGGACTGCCCCTGAGTTGCTGAATCGCTCACCACCCCTTTTGGAGGGGCGGGGCGTCACAGTGCTGCGTACTCAAATCGCCCTCCCGGTCTGCATACCGTGCCTTTGAGCATGGGCTGGAAGTCAGCCGCAGGCCTCGTGACTAACGGAGGAAGAGCAATGAGCAAGAGCAGTGGCATGTCTGCCGGTGCGGTGCTGCGGCACAGTGCCTTGGCGCTGGCCGTGAGCCTGGCCTGTGCCGGTGGCGTGATGGCCCAGAGCGCCGAAGGCAGCCTGACCGGCCAGAGCAAGGCCGGCGCGACGGTGATCGTCGTGAACCTGGAAAGTGGTCAGCAGCGCACCGTGTCAGCCGGTCGCGACGGGCAGTTCTATTTCTCGAAGCTGCAGCCTGGCAAGTACCGGGTCACCGCCGACGGCATCAGCCGTGAGGTGCAGATCATCATCGGCAGCGGCAGCAGCGTGTCGCTGCTGAATGCCGAGCTGGAGCGGGTCGACGTGGTGGGCAACCGCCAACGCAGCATCGACGTCAACAGCGTGGAAAGCAGCACCGTGTTCACGGCCGAGCAACTGCGCTCGCTGCCGGTGGCTCGTTCCATCGAGGCTGTGGCGCAGCTGGCGCCGGGCGTCAACAAGGGCGATGGTGGCCTGGGCAGTGGCAACCTGCCGGTGTTCTCGGGCGCCTCGGTGGCCGAGAACGGCTACTACATCAACGGTTTCGATGTCACCAACATCCGCAACTTCCTGTCCTACGCCAGCCTGCCTTTCGACGCGATTGCGCAGCAGCAGATCAAGAGTGGCGGCTATGGCGCCGAGTACGGCCGCTCGCTGGGCGGCGTGCTCTCGCTGGTGACCAAGCGCGGCACCAATGAATGGAAGGGGGGCGCCTCGGTCTACTGGAACCCGGACTTCCTGCGCGCGACCGGCACCGATGTGCTGGACTACAACACGGACAACGCCAGCCCGCTGACCAAGAAGCTGGCCTATACGCGCTTCACCTCGGCCAACAAGACCGACCAGCTCAGCTACAACCTGTACCTGGGCGGCCCCATCATCAAGGACAAGCTGTTCGTGTTCGGCCTGATCGAGGGCCGCGACAACAAGCTGGACCGCTACAGCTCGACCAGCAGCTATCACGAGACCTCGAATGTGCCCAACGGCATGATCAAGCTGGACTTCGCGCCGGACGAGCGCAACCAGTTCGAGCTGACCGCGATCTCGGCCAAGTCCCGCTCGACCCGCGACACCTACCTGCACAACAAGCTGGCCGACGCGCCGGCCGGCACCTCGGTCGACGTCCTGAACGACAGCCGCTGGTACATGACCAGCCATCTCACCAACAACTACGGCCCGCTGGACCGTGGCGTGACCGAGGGCGGCTCGACCGTGCTGATCGGCAAGTACACGGTCTTTGCCAGCGACAACCTCACGCTGTCGCTGCTCGGTGGCAAGGTCGACAACAAGCAGGACCGAACCTTCTACAGCCAGGACATCGTGCCGGGCTGCCCGCGTGTCTATGACCCGTTCCCCACCATCGTGGGTTGCTGGAACCCGGCCCTGGCGGTGACGGAGCGCGATACCAAGGCGCCGCGCTTCGATACCGATGAGCGCCGCGCGTTCCGCCTCGATGCCGAATACGTGCTGGGCAACCATACGCTGCGGGCCGGCTACGACGCGGTCAAGTTCACGTCCAGTGCGGCGGGCTCGACCTACATCGGCGGTACCGGCCAGTACTGGCGCTACTTCGACAGCGGCACCGGCGCCAAGCCCAACCTGGTGCCCAAGGGTCAGCAGTACGTGCGCGAATGGTTCAGCGCCTCAACCTCGGGCACCTACGAGGTCCGCAACACGGCCGCCTACCTGGAAGACAGCTGGAAGGTCGACAAGAACTGGCTGCTCTATGGCGGCCTGCGCAACGAGACCTTCGACAACCGGACCGGCGATGGCACCAGCTTCGTCAAGGCGACCAAGCTGCTGGCACCCCGCTTCGGCGCGTCATGGGACGTCAATGGCGATGCCTCGCTCAAGGTCTACGGCAATGCCGGCCGGTACTACATCCCGGTGGCCTCCAACACCAACATCCGCATCTCGCGGGCCGAGGCGTTTGCAGAGGCCTTCTACACCTTCACCGGCAAGGACCCCAAGACCGGCGCGCCGCTCGGACTGAAGAAGGACAGCGAGACCGGCACCCGCGAGCTGCATGCGGCCGATCCGGCCACGCTGTCCGATACCAAGCTCAAGCCCATGTACCAGGACGAGATGATCCTCGGCCTGCAGAAGGCGCTGAACAAGGACTGGACCGTTGGTGTCAAGGGCGTGCTGCGCAAGGTCAAGAACGGCATGGACGACTTCTGCGGCGGCCTGCCGCAGAAGCAATGGGCCCAGGACAACGGCTACAAGAAGTACGTGGGCAAGGTCGAGCCGACCTGCATCATCATCAACCCCGGGCGCGACGTCTCGCTGAAGCTGGACCTGGAGAACGACGGCAATCTCAAGCAGGTCACCATCCCGGCCAAGTACTTCGACATGCTGGCCTATAAGCGCAACTACAAGGCGCTGGAGTTCTCGCTCGACAAGCGCTTTGACGGGCAGTGGAGCCTCGGCGGCTCCTACGTCTGGTCCAAGCAGACGGGCACGGCCGAGGGCTATGTGCAGTCCGACCTGAACCAGGTCGACGCCGGCGCGACGCAGGACTTCGACTTCGCCTCCTTCACCCACGGCAGCGATGGCCCCGGGCCCAACGACCGCCGCCACGTGCTGAAGGCCTACGGCGTCTACCAGCTGAGCGACAGCTGGCGTGTCGGTGGCAACGTGATCGCCAGTGCGGGGCGCCCGACCAGCTGCAATGGCTTCGTCCCCAACACGGTGGCCGACTACGCCAAGACCGACCAGCACCAAGGGTCCAAGGACTACGGCAGCGCTTCGTCCTACTACTGCCTGGGCGACGACAAGAAGACGCACCTGACGCAGCGCGGCACCATGGGCAACACGCCCTGGACCTACTCGGCCAACCTCAACATTGCCTTCATGCCCGCACTGGCCGATGGCAAGCTGACCTTCCAGCTGGATGTGTTCAACCTGTTCAATGCGCAGCGCTACACCGAGGTCAACCAGGGCAAGGACTTCAGCCGCGCCAACACCGACCTGCAGTACAGCGCCAAGCCCGCCGACCAGGCCAGCGTGAAGTTCAATCCGAACTACCGCCAGCCCACGGACTTCCAGGCCCCGCGCTCCGCGCGCATCACGGCCCGCTACGAGTTCTGAGCGTCCCGCTCGTCTTGAGCAACCAGCCCGCCGCTTTGCCGGCGGGCTTTTTATTTCTGGAGGGGCATCCAGCGCCTGAGCCAGCCGAGGCCTGCCGAGGTGCCGGCGCGCGGCCGGTACTCGCAGCCGACGAAGCCCTGGTAGCCGAGCTCGTCGAGCAACTCCAGCAAGTACTCCACACGCAGCTCGCCCTGGTCCGGCTCCTGGCGCAGCGGCACGCCAGCCACTTGCACATGAGCGAGCACGCCCAGCGCCATCGCGCGGCGCAGCTTGGTGGCCACATCGCCCTCGACGATCTGGCAGTGGTAGCAGTCCATCTGCAGCTTGAGGTTGGACGCGGCCACGGCTTCGATCAGCTCCAGCGCGTGGTCCTGGCGGTTCAGGAAATAGCCCGGCATGTCGCGGCCGTTGATGGGCTCCAGCAGCAGCGTGACGCCGGCGGCGGCCGCTTGCTCGCAGGCCCAGCGCAGACGCTCCACGACCAGCGGCTTCAACTGCTCGCGGCTGTGGCCGGGGGGCAGCAGGCCCGACATCAGGTGCACCTGCCTGCAGGCCAGCGCCTGGGCATGGCTGAGCGCCGGGGCAAGGCTGCGCTCGAAGTCCTGCTCGCGCTCCGGTCGACACAGCAGGCCGCGCTCGCCGGCCTGCCAGTCGCCGGGCGGCGCGTTGAACAGCACCTGCTGCAGTTGCAGCCGGGCCAGAAGTTCGGCCAGCTGCGAGGCTGGGTGATCGTAGGGGAACAGGTATTCGACGGCGTCGAAGCCGTCCGCCGCTGCGGCGGCGAAACGATCCAGGAACTGCGGATGCTCCACATACTGGAAGCTGAGATTGGCGGCGAATCTGGGCATGCTGGCTGCCGATGATAGACAGGGCATGAGGCGCAGTTTCGTTTGCCAAACTATTGTTCGCGCTGGCGCTGCGGGGGGCGACTTAGAGTGCGCGCATGTTCCGCGTCCGCCTGTTGCTTGCCATCGCCGTGCTGGGCTTGCTCGCCCTGGTGGAGGGCGGCGCCGCGCTGTGGGCGCCCATCAGCAGGTGCAGCGTGGCCGCCTGACCAGCGACATCCTGCGCGACCTGGTCGAGATCTCGGCGAACAAGCAGCGGCTGCGCAGCTGGACCGCGCAACTGCTGCTGGCTGCCGATGCCCCGCCCGAAGGTCGCGACCAGCTGCTGGCCGAGATGCGCACCGGGCTGCAACGCCTGCATGCGCTGTCCAGCGAGCTCGATGGCCTGGAAACCGAGCTGGGTGAGCCGGGCCGCCGCGAGGCCCGTCAGCGCTCGCTGGATGTGCTGGAGCGCCACCTGGCCGAGCTGGCCCGCGTGCTGGCCACCGTGCGCCCGCTGGCGCCCGATGCCGATGCCATCGTGGCCTGGCGCCAGCTGGCGGCCTTGTTCAATGAGTCGCAGGGGCAGGACCTGCGGCGCCTGCTCAATGCCGAGATCGAGGCCGAGCGCGCAGCCACCCAGGCCTCGCGCCGCGCTGCCGACCAGGCCCTGGCCACGGTGCGCAGCGTGGTCACCGTGCTCAGCGTCACGGCCTTGCTGCTGGCGGCCGTGCTGGCGGGCTACTTCATGCGCCGGCTCAAGACGCCCATCGACGACCTGACGCTCGGCGCGCTGGCGCTGCGCAGCGGTGATCTCGACCATCGCATCCCGGAGCGCCAGCTCGACGAATTCGGCGACGTGGCGCGCAGCTTCAATGCCATGGCCGCCGAGCTGCAGCTGCGCCGCATGCAGGAGCAGGCGGCGCGCATGCGGCTGGAGGAAGAGGTGCAGTCGCGCACGGCCGAGCTGCGGGCCGCGCATGAAACGCTGCAGGCGCTGGATCTGCGCCGGCGCCGCTTCTTTGCCGAGGTCAGCCATGAGCTGCGCACGCCGGCCACGGCCATACGCGGCGAGGCCGAGGTGGCGCTGCGCGGCGGCGAAAAGCCCTCGGCCACCTACCAGGACGCCCTGCGCCGCATCGTGGCCATCGTCGGCCAGTTCAGCCATGTGGTGGAGGACCTGACCCTGCTGGCCCGCAGCGAGTTTGAGCAACTGGTGATGCGGCGCGAGCCGCTCGACTGGCGCGCGCTGCTGCAGCAATGCTGCGAGCAGGCCGGGTCCCGCGCTGGCGCTGCGGGGCGGCATTTCGCCTGGCGCCTGGAGCCTGGCAGCCCCGCGCTGATTGACGGCGACCCGCAGCGCCTGCTGCAGGCCATCAACATCGTGCTGGACAACGCCCAGCGTTATTCCTACCGGGGCGGCCGGTTCGAGCTGCTGGCACGGCCCGGCGAGGCCGGCCTGCACATCACGGTGCGCGACCAGGGCATAGGCATTGCGCGCGAGGAGCTGGGCCAGGTATTCGAGCGGCATTTCCGAGGCGAGACGGCGCGCGCCCACCGGCCGGACGGCCTGGGCCTCGGCCTGCCCATTGCGCAGGCCATCGTCCAGGCTCACGGCGGCTGCATAGACATCGACAGCCAGGCCGGCCAAGGCACCCGCGTGAGCCTGCTGCTGCCCTGGGCCGAGCCTGGCATCACAACTACAACAAGGAGCGATAAGGATGCGACTCTTGATCGTTGAGGACGACAGCCGCGTGGCGGATTTCCTGGAGCGCGGCCTGGGGGCCGAGGGCTATGCGGTCACGGTGGCGCGCAACGGGCCCGACGGGCTCGCGCTGGCGCGCGGCCAGGACTGGACCCTGATCGTGATGGACGTGATGCTGCCCGGCCTGCCGGGCCTCGACCTGCTGCAGACGCTGCGCAGCGAGGGCTCGCAGATCCCGGTGCTGATGCTGACGGCGATGGGATCGCTGGAAGACAAGGTGGCCGGCCTGCGCCTCGGGGCCGACGACTACATGACCAAGCCCTTTGCGTTCGACGCGTTGATCGTGCGCCTGGAGGCGCTGCGGCGCCGTTCGCGCGAGACCCAGGCCGTGGTCGCGGCCCTGCGCGTGGCCGACCTCAGCCTGGACCGCCAGCGCATGAAGGTCACGCGCGCCGAGCAGCCCATCGTGCTGACCGCCATCGAGCTGGCCTTCCTCGAGCTCTTGATGAGCTCGCCGGGCCGCGTGTTCAGCCGCGAGCGCATCCTCTCCAACGTCTGGGGCGCGAACGAGGACCCGCTGACCAATGTGGTCGACGTCTATGTCCGCCGCTTGCGCCAGAAGGTCGATGAAGGCCATGCCCTCGCCCTGATCAAGACGGTGCGCGGCGTGGGCTACAAGATCGACGACGAGGCCACCTGAGGTCGGGCCGCTCGTTCAGCCTTTGTTCATCTGAGCGTCAGCCCGGCTTCATCGAGGCCAACGGCCGCTGTTCATCACGCGAGCCCAGCATGGAAGGCATGCCGCATCGGCATGTCCAATCCATGAGGAGTGAGAGAGATGAGCATCAAGAAGCCCCTGCTGATCCTGGGTGCCGCCCTGCTGAGTGCCTCGGCGCAGGCTCGCACGGCATCGTGCGCCAGCGCCGACGAGGCCCAGGTCGCCGCGCTGTTCGACCGCTGGAACGCCTCGCTGGCCACGCTGGACCCGGACCGCGTGGTGGCCAACTACGCCACCGACGGCGTGCTGCTGCCCACGGTGTCCAACCAGCCGCGCGGCAACCCTGCGGAGATCCGCGACTACTTCGTCAGCTTCCTGCAGAAGAAGCCCCAGGGCAAGATCGACCGCCGCTTCGTCAAGATCGGCTGCAACCTCGCCACCGACGTCGGCACCTACACCTTCAGCTTCAAGGACGGCAGCAAGGTCAGCGCACGCTACAGCTTCGTCTACGAGTTCAAGGACGGCGGCTGGCTGATTGCTCATCACCATTCCTCGGCGATGCCCGAGAAGTGATGGCTGAACAGCGCATGAATGGCGTTGAAAGCTGACGTCCACTCAACGCCCTCGGAGTGAGCGCTTCGAGGGCAGCAAAGGGCCGGCGTCTGCCGGCCCTTTGCCATTGCAGTGCGCCGTCCAGCCTCAAGCCTTGCCCTGGTTGGCCACCGCCGCTGCGGCCTTGGCGGCGGCCTCGGCGTCGCCCAGGTAGTAGCTCTTGATCGGCTTCAGGTTCTCGTCCAGCTCATAGACCAGCGGGATGCCGTTCGGGATGTTGACGCCGACGATGGCGTCGTCGGCAATCCCGTCCAGGTACTTGACCAGGGCGCGGATGCTGTTGCCGTGGGCGGCGATCAGCACGCGCTGACCCGCCTTGATGGCCGGCGCGAAGACCTCGTTCCAGGCCGGCAGCACGCGGGCCACGGTGTCCTTCAGGCATTCGGTCAGCGGGATCTGCTCGG
The DNA here is from genome assembly GCF_030014915.1 of Pelomonas sp. V22. Taxonomy (GTDB): domain Bacteria; phylum Pseudomonadota; class Gammaproteobacteria; order Burkholderiales; family Burkholderiaceae_C; genus JAUASW01. The sequence goes on along the minus strand of NZ_JAGIXS010000001.1, from coordinate 1,299,061 downwards.
GCTTGAGGCCGGCGTAGCGCAGGTCGCCGCGCTCGCTGCGCGGGTCGCTGGCTTCGAGGGCCGGCGGCGGCGTGTCGTAGCTGCGGCGCCAGATCAGCACCTGCTCGTCGCCGTACTGCTTGGCCATGTCGGCCTTGTTGAGACCTTGCAGGCCGCCATAGTGGCGCTCGTTGAGGCGCCATTCGTGGATCACCGGCAGCCAGGTGCGGTCCATCTGGTCCAGGCAGTGCCACAGCGTCCAGACGGCGCGCTTGAGCACCGAGGTGTAGGTCACGTCGAAATCCATGCCCGCTTCCTTCAGCAGGCGGCCGGCCTGCTGGGCCTGGGCAACGCCCGTGGGGGTCAGGTCTACATCGGTCCAGCCGGTGAAGCGGTTTTCGAGGTTCCAGGTCGATTCGCCGTGGCGAATGAGCACGAGCTTGTACATGTCGGTCACGAGGGGGATGCCGCCCGATTTCTGGGCTGGGGCGGATTCTATCGAGGCCCCAAGTGTGGACTTGTGCCTTGGCCCGTTGCCCGTCACCCACAAACGCTCAGCGAGATGACGATTCGCAAGCCGCAAGGTGTTGATCGTTCTAGTATCGATTCGGGCGACACCCGCGCGCTTGTGCGCGGGGCGTCAATTTGTTCTGGTTTTTTTAAGCAGGAGACAGAGCATGCAGAAGAAGAGCAAGTGGCGCCTGGCGCCGTTGGGAATGGCCGTTCTGGCCTGTGCGGGTGCCCAGGCACAGGGCGGCGATAGCCCCTTCACCTTTTCAGGTTTTGCCACCCTCGGCGCTACCGGTACCAATTCGAGCATTGGCGAATACGCCATGACCGGCCAGAACCGCGGGGCCAGCAAGAGCTGGAGCGGCGAGGTCGACAGCAAGCTCGGCGTGCAACTCACGGCCAAGGCCAACCAGATGTTCTCGGGCACCGTGCAGGTGCTGTCCAAGCAGAACGGCGACGGCAACTTCAACCCGGAGGTCGAATGGGCCTTCGCCAAGGCGCAGGTGATGCCTTCGCTGTCCTTCCGCCTCGGCCGCATGGGCGCGCCGTTCTTCGCGGTGTCGGACTTCCGTGACGTGGGCTATGCCAACACCTGGCTGCGTCCGCCGCTGGATGTCTACGGCCAGGTGCCGATCAGCCGCTTCGACGGCGGCGACATGATCTTCCAGACCAACACGGGCCTGGGTTCGTTGTCGGCCCAGCTGTTCGTTGGCAAGTCCAACGCCGTGGTGCAGCGCACCGACGTGGATTTCACCAGCATGAAGGGCTTCAACGGCACGCTGGAAATGGAAGGGGGCCTGACGCTGCGCGTGGGCTATGTGCGAGGCAAGCTGACCGTGAAATCGGCCAGCCTGAATGGCTTGACCGCCACGCTGCGCTCGGTGCCCATCGCGGCCGTGAGCTCGGTGGGCGACCAGCTCGACCCGAACAAGAAGGATGCCAGCTTCGCCGGCGTGGGCCTGGCCTGGGACCAGGGCGAATGGCTGGCCAACTTCGAGTACACGCAGCGCCGCACGGCCACCTACGTGCCCGACACCAATGCCTGGTACCTGACCGTGGGCCACCGCTTCGGCAAGTTCACGCCCTATGCCACCGTCTCGCAGATTAAGCAGCAGGACAGCAATGTCAACAACACCATTCCGGTCGGCGCCAGCCCGACGCTGAATGCGCTGAAGGCCGGCGTGGACGGCGTGGTGGCAGGCCAGTACAAGGAGCAGAAGACCCAGGCCGCCGGTGTGCGCTGGGATGCCTACCGCAATGTGGCTGTCAAGGCGCAGCTGGAACGGATCACGCCCAAGGGGCCGGGCTTCTTCATCAATGTGCCGAGCACTTTCAACAACCGCGTCACTGTCTACAGCCTGGCTGTGGACATGGTGTTCTGATCCAGGGAGGCACAGCATGACCAAGTTCAAGCGTTTGGCCGCCCTTGCCGGACTGGCCCTGGCCAGCCTCGGCGCCCAGGCCCAGGTGGCCGTGATCGTCAACAGCAAGAGTGCCACGGCCAGCATGACGGCCGACCAGGTGGCCAGCATCTTCCTGGGCAAGAGCAACACCCTGCCCAGCGGGGCCACAGCAGCCGCCGTGGACCAGGCCGAAAGCGCGGCGGTGCGCGAGCACTTCTACACCAAGGTCACGGGCAAGCAGGCGGCCCAGGTGAAGGCGGCCTGGTCGCGCATCGTGTTCAGCGGCAAGGGCACGCCGCCCAAGGAAATGGCCAGCTCGGCCGAGGTGAAAAAGTTTGTCGCAGCCAATCCGGACGCGATAGGCTATATCGAGAAGTCCGCCGTGGATGGCACGGTCAAGGTGGTACTGAGCGTCGATTGAGCGCCGTCGCGCTCAATCAATAAGGTCGCTGGGAAACGGGAGCGCAGGGCAGGGGCCTTGCGCTTCCTTGTTGGATGGAGACAAGAGATGAATGTGAAGACCCGGATCTGGCTGCTGCCCTTCCTGGCTGCCGGCATATTCGCCATCGGCATCATCGTGGTGTTGCTGTATTCCTCGCGCACATCGGATGCGATCACGTCGGTCGGTACGGTGGACTATCCCTACCTCGATTCGACCACCCAGTTCGGGTCGCAGCTGGAGGCCCTGGGCTCGACGATACAGAGCGCCGTGGCCGAGGGCGAGAAGAAGCGCCTGGACGAGGCCAATGAGCGCGCAACAGGCCTGCGCAAGATCCTGGACACGATTGCCAAGATCGACGGCAAGCAGGAACCAGCTGCCGCGCTCAAGAAGGACTTCGAAGCCTATTTCGCAGCCTCGGTCGACACGGCCCAGATGTTCATGGGCATGAAGCAGGGCGACCAGGGCGGCGCGATTGCCAAGATGCAGGGCTCGCTCAAGCAGCTCGAAGGCACGCTGGCCAAGGTCCGCAAGGGCGCCAGCGAGGGCTTCGACGAGGGCCTGAACAAGGCGCAGGCCGGCGTGTCGTCCAGCCTCTGGGCGATCGTGATCAGCGGCGTCGTCGTGGTGCTGTGCCTGGGCCTCGGGTCCTTCCTGGTGATCGGCGGCGTGTGGCGCCAGCTCGGCGGCGAACCCGAATATGCGCGCGACGTGATGCGCCACATGGCGGACGGTGACCTCTCGCAAGACATCGTCGTCGCCCCGGGCGCCGACCAGAGCCTGCTGGCGGCGGTGCGCGACATGTCGCGCGGGCTTGCTGGCATCGTGGCCAATGTGCGCACCGGTACCGATTCAATGACGGTGGCCTCGCGCGAGATTGCCGTCGGCAACCAGGACCTCTCGGTGCGCACCGAGAAGCAGGCCAGCTCGCTGGAGCAGACCTCCAGCAACATGCAGACCCTGACCGACACCGTGCGCCAGAGCGCCGATGCGGCGGCCCAGGCCAACCAGTTGGCCGGCTCGGCGGCGGCGGTGGCGCAGAAGGGCGGCGAGGTGGTGTCCCAGGTGGTCTCGACGATGAACGAGATCAACACCAGCTCCAAGAAGATCAACGACATCATTGGCGTGATCGACGGCATCGCCTTCCAGACCAACATCCTGGCGCTGAACGCGGCCGTCGAGGCGGCGCGTGCGGGTGAGCAGGGGCGTGGCTTCGCGGTCGTGGCCGGTGAGGTGCGCTCGCTGGCCCAGCGCAGTGCCGAGGCCGCCAAGGAGATCAAGGGCCTGATCGGCGCCAGCGTCGAGAAGGTCGAGTCGGGCAGCCGCCTGGTGGAGGATGCCGGCTCGACGATGACCGAGATCGTGGCCAGCGTGCAGCGGGTCTCGGACATCATCGGCGAGATCACGGCGGCGTCGTCCGAGCAGAGCCAGGGCATTGGCCAGGTCAACCAGTCCATCACTCAGTTGGACCAGATGACGCAGCAGAATGCGGCCCTGGTGGAACAGGCCGCTGCTGCCGCCTCCAGCCTGGAGCAGCAGGCGCGCAGCCTGCAAACGGCGGTGTCGACCTTCAAATTGGCTTGAGGCCAAAAATCCCGCGTCGTGCGGGTACTGGAGCGGGATTCCTATAATCCCGCTCCTTTTGCTTTGGGGCATCGCTCTTGAACTTCCTGCTCGAACACTGGTACCTCCTGCTGACCGCCGTCCTCTCTGGCGGCCTGCTGCTGTGGCCCTCGCTGAGCAAGGCGGGCGGCGGCGTCGCCCCGGCCGAGGCGGTGCGCCTGATCAACCGCGAGAAGGCGGTGCTGATTGATGTCTGCGAGGTCGAGGAGTTCGCGGCCGGCCATGCCAGCGGCGCCCGCAACATCCCCCTGAGCACACTCGAAGGTCACAAGCAACTGCCTTCCAACAAGGCCTTGCCCATCGTGGTGATGTGCCAGACCGGCGCACGCGCGGCGCGTGCTGCTGGCATGCTGCGCAAGCTGGGTCATGAAAAGGCCCAGCCGGTGGCCGGTGGCCTGAAGGCCTGGCGCGAAGCCAACCTGCCGACCGAGCGCAGCGCCGGCTGAAGCCGGGTTGCCCTTCCTGTTTTGTCCTTGAGGATGGATTCGCGATGAGTCGCGTGAAGATGTACACCACCCTGGTCTGCCCCTACTGCGTGCGGGCCAAGAGCCTCCTGAAGCAGCGCGGCGTCGAGCAGATCGAGGAGATTCGCGTCGATCTGGACCCGGCCCAGCGTGACAGCATGGTCGCCCTGACCGGCCGCCGCACGGTGCCGCAGATCTTCATCGGTGACACCCATGTGGGCGGCTGTGATGAGCTGATTGCCCTGGACCATCGCGGCGAGCTGCAGCCGCTGCTGCAGGCCGCCTGACCCTCTGACGCCGCCCTTGTGGGCGGCTCACGCGTTTGCAAGAGGGGGCAAGCCCCGTGACGAAGCGTTTGGCGCCTGCGCCATAATTGCGCCCACTGCCCGCCAACCCTTCCGGCGGGCTTTACTTTTGCTTGAGAGACATCATGGCCGACGAGAACAACACCCCCGTGTTCCAGATCCAGCGCATCTACCTGAAGGATCTGTCGCTGGAGCAGCCGAATTCGCCGGCGATCCTGCTGGAGCAGACCCAGCCCAACATCGACATCAACCTGACCCTGTCGGCCGAGCCGGCCGCAGAGGGCTTCTTTGAAGTCTGCGTGACCGCCACGGTCAACACCAAGGTCGGCGATCGCACGCTGTTCCTGGTCGAGGCCAAGCAGGCCGGCATCTTCGAGATCCGCAACGTGCCGGCCGAGCAGATGGAAGGCATCATCGGCATCGTCTGCCCGCAGATGCTGTACCCCTATCTGCGTGCCATCGTTTCCGACGTCTGCACCCGCGCTGGCTTCCCGCCGGTGCTGCTGACCGAAGTGAACTTCCAGGCCATGTTCGAAGCCCAGCAGCAAGCCCGTCTGCAGCAAGAGCAGGCCGCCCCGGCCGACGCTACGCTGAACTGATAGCAGTCTGGCCCTGCGCCTGGGAGCGCGCCACGCTGACGCGCGGCGCGCTTTGTCGTTCTAGGAGGGAGCGAGTGCCATGAAGATCACGGTTTTCGGTGCCGGTGCCTGGGGCACGGCCCTGGCCATCCAGGCGGCCACCCGCCATCAGGTGATGCTGTGGGCCCGCGAGGAAGCGGCCGTGGCCGCCATGCAGGCCAGCCGCTGCAACAGCCGCTACCTGCCGGAGGCGCAACTGCCCGAGGGCTTGCAGCTCACGAGTGATTTCGAGGCGGCCCTGGCCTTTGGGGAACTGCTGATCGTGGCCACGCCGATGGCGGCGCTGCGCAGCATGCTGGCCCGCCTGCCCGACGGCGCGGCCGTGATGTGGCTTTGCAAGGGCTTCGAGGCCGGCACCGGGCTCCTGGGCCACGAGATCGCCCGTGCCGTGCAGCCTCGGCTGCGCGTGGGCGTGCTCTCCGGCCCCAGCTTTGCACAGGAAGTGGCGGCCGGGCAGCCCACCGCCCTGGTCTCCGCCAGCGAGGATGCGGCCCTGGCCCAGCTCGGCTTGGAAGCCTTCCACGGCGAGCGCATGCGCGTCTACAGCTCAAACGACCCGGTGGGCGTGGAGGTGGGCGGGGCGGTCAAGAACGTGATGGCCATCGCCGTGGGCATTGCCGATGGCCTGCGCTTGCGCGCCGAGCGCCTGGGCAATGCCTCGCAGGCGCCGGGGCTCAACGCCCGTGCGGCCCTGATCACCCGGGGCCTGGCCGAGATGCTGCGGCTGGGCCAGAGCCTCGGCGCGCGCACCGAGACCTTCATGGGGCTCTCAGGCATGGGCGATCTGGTGCTGACCGCCACCGGCGACCTCTCACGCAACCGCCGGGTCGGCCTGATGCTGGCCGAGGGCCTGGACCTGACGCAGATCCTGCAGCGCCTCGGGCATGTGGCCGAGGGCGTCTACAGCGCGCCGACGGTGCTGGCGCGGGCCCGCAGCAAGGGCGTTGAGATGCCGATCACGGCCGCCGTGGTCGAGGTGCTGGAAGGGCGCTTGAGCGTGCTCGATGCCGTCGACGCCTTGATGGGCCGTCAGGCGCGCTCGGAGCACTGAAAGCCGGCTTCAGGCGGCGCCCTCGTAGTCGTTCTGACGCCAGGCCTCGAACACCGCCACGGCCACGCTGTTGCTGAGGTTGAGGCTGCGCTGGTCCGGCCGCATCGGCAGGCGCACGCGCTGCTCGGGCGGGAAGCTGTCGCGCAACGCCGGCGCGAGCCCGGCGGTCTCGGAGCCAAACACGAGGAAATCGCCGGGGCGCCAGGTCTGTTCGGCGAACGGATGACTGCCCTTGGTGGTGAAGGCGAACAGCCGCGCCGGATCGGGCTTCACGGTGTCGAGAAAGGCCTGCCAGCTGGCGTGACGCAGCACGGCCGTGTACTCGTGATAGTCGAGCCCGGCGCGCTGCAGCAGCTTGTCTTCCATCGAGAAGCCCAGGGGCTCGATCAGGTGCAGGCTGCAGCCAGTGTTGGCGGCCAGGCGGATCACGTTGCCGGTGTTGGGCGGGATCTCGGGCTGTACGAGGACGATATGGAACATGCCCTCATTGTGCCGGCGTGCGCGCCAGCACCCAGGCTTCGACGCGCACGGCGCCGGCCTGGCGCACGACGCGAGCCAGCTCGAGCAGCGTGGCGCCGGTGGTCATCACGTCGTCCAGCAGGGCGATGCGCGCGCCTCGCACCTCGGTCAGGCGCTCCGGGGCCACGGCGAAGCTGTGCTTCACATTGGCAGCTCGATCAGCAAGGGGTAGGCTGCTCTGCGATGGTCCTTGCTGCAGGCGCATCAGCAGGCCGGCATCGCAGCGCAGGCCGCGCCGGCGTGCCAGGCCCCGGGCCAGCTCGTGGCTCTGGTTGTAGCCGCGCTCGCGCAAGCGCTCCTGGCTGAGGGGCACGGCAAGCAGCCAGTCGGGCCTCTCGGCCAGTGCTGCGTCGAGCGCTTCGTCGAGGCGATCCAGCAAGGGGCGGCGCAACGCCAAATCTCGATGGAACTTGAAGCGCTGCAGCAACTGGTTCCAGGGGAAGGCGTAGTCCAGCGCCGCGATGCTCCGGTCCAGCGGCGGTGGCTGGTGCAGGCAGGGGGCGCATTGGCGCAGCGGGCCGAGCTCGGGCAGCCGGATGGCGCAACGCTCGCAGCGCTGGCCCGGGCGAACATGGGCTTGGAGGCAGGCAGCACAGATGCGCGTGGGCGACCATGCATGGCAGACCGCACATTGCCCCGGGCAGCGCGCCAGCAGCCGCTCCAGCGCTGCGGGTTTGCTGGGGGCGAGGGGCTCGGCCGGCATCGCCTCAATATACTTCCGGCCTATGACGGCGCCCCTGGTTTCTCCCCCCTCCGAACTAGCGACTGACAAGACGGTGGGCATTGATTCGTTGGCGGTGCGACATCAGCGCCGCCGCCTGCTGAAAGCGGCCGAGGCGCCCTGGCTGAATCGCGAGGTGTCGGGTCGGATGGCGGAGCGGCTGCAGGTGATCAAGCTTCAACCCGCCACCGTCATCCAATGGTCCGCCTGGCTCGGCGGCAGCCATGATGATCTGGCCCAGGCCTATCCGCAGGCGCGCCAAGTCTGGGTCGATCTGGATGAGTCCCGTGCGCCGCAAGCCGGCTTCGTGGACAAGCTGCTGCGCCGCAAGCTGCCTCAGCAGCTCCGGCCTGAGCAGGTCGAGCCCGGTGGTGCGGAGCTGCTGTGGGCCAATATGTGCCTGCACGGCAGCAGCCAGTTGCCCGCCTTGTTGCAAGCCTGGCAGCGTTCGCTGGCCGTGGACGGCTTTCTGATGTTCTCCTGCCTGGGGCCGGACAGCTTCGTCGAGCTGCGGCCGCTCTACGCGCGGGAGGGCTGGGGTGAACCGGCGCCGCCCTGGATCGACATGCACGACATCGGCGACGAACTGGTGCAGGCCGGCTTTGCCGACCCGGTGATGGATCAGGAACTCTTGACCCTGACCTGGAGCAGCCCCGAGAGCCTGCTGGCCGACCTGCGCGCGCTGGGCGGCAATGTCTCGCCCAAGCGATTTGCGGGCTTGCGCAGCCGGGCCTGGAAGCAGCGCCTCTTGCAGGCGCTCGAGGGGTTGCGCGGGGCGGATGGCCTGTTGCGGGCCAGGGTCGAGCTGATCTACGGTCATGCCTTCAAGCCGGCGCCAAGGGCCCGGCTGGCGGCCGAAACAGCGGTTTCGCTGGACGATATGAGGGCGATGGTGCGCAAACCAGGAAGGCGCTGAGCCATGTCAAGGGCTTCAAGACCACGTTGTGCTCATGGCCGTGGGCTAAAATGCGCGGCTGACCATTTGTGCGCCTCGCTGGACGGGTCAAGACCTGGCACGTCAGTCGGCATGTCGACCGGTAAATCAGCAGGGCGCCGCACGAGACAAAGAAGCCTCCTTGGGGCACCCTAGACGACGGATGTCGCTGTGGCCATCATGCATGGCCGCAGCGGCCTTCTTGGCTTGAAATTGAAACTGAAGTGACGACCATGAAAATGATGAACGAGCGAGTGCATCAAGTTGGGCGCCGGATCGGTCAGCTGGCGCTGGCCCTGGGCTGCACGCTAGCCGTCCAGGCGGCTCTGGCAGGCCCTGCGGTGAAAGACCTGCCGGGCGGCCCGGCCGTCAATCAGCTCAATCTGCATCCGCCGGTCACCAAGATCGCGACCGAGCAGATGTGGCTGCACAACTTCATGCTGATCATCTGCGTGGCCATCTTCCTGGCCGTGTTCGGCGTGATGTTCTATTCCATCTTCAAGCACCGCAAGAGCAAGGGCGCCGTGCCGGCGACCTTCCACGAAAGCGTGGCGGTCGAAGTGGCCTGGACCGTCGTGCCCTTCGTGATCGTGATCCTGATGGCCCTGCCGGCCACCAAGGTCGTGGTCGCCATGAAGGACACGACCAACTCGGACATCACCATCAAGGCCACCGGCTACCAGTGGAAGTGGGGCTACGACTACATCAACGGCGAAGGCAAGGACATCTCCTTCCTGGCCACGCTGGACACCGCCCAGCGCGTCGCCTCCGACTCCGGCAAGCCCGAAGCCGTCGACAACTACCTGCTGAAGGTTGACAACCCGCTCGTGGTACCGGTCAACAAGAAGGTGCGCATCATCACCACGGCCAACGACGTGATCCACGCCTGGATGGTGCCGGCCTTCGGCGTCAAGCAGGATGCGATCCCCGGCTTCGTGCGTGACACCTGGTTCAAGGCCGAGCAGATCGGCGACTTCTACGGCCAGTGCGCCGAGTTGTGCGGCAAGGAGCATGCCTACATGCCCATCCACGTGAAGGTGGTGTCCGCCGAGGACTACACCAAGTGGGTCGATGGCAAGAAGAAGGAAATGGCCGCCAAGGCAGATGATCCGAACAAGGAATGGAAGCTGGAAGAGCTGCTCGCCCGCGGCGAGAAGGTCTACGCTGCCAACTGCGCCGCCTGCCACAAGCCTGACGGCAAGGGGGCCGGCCCGATCAAGGCCCTGGACGGCTCTCCGGTCGTGCTGAGCGACGACAAGAGCAAGCAGATCGGCGTCCTGCTGAACGGTCAGAACAACCTGGCCATGCCCTCGTGGAAGCAGCTGAGCGACACCGAGATCGCCGCCGTGATCACGTACACCAAGAACAACTGGTCGAACAAGACCGGTCAGGTCGTGCAGCCCGCTGAAGTCGTGGCCGCCCGCAAGTAAGAACACCGGACGTCTTTAAGGAATCGACATGTCAGCAGTGCTTGACCCCCACGGTCACGACTCTCATGCCCACGGCCATGATCATCACGATGATCACCACGCCCCCACGGGCTGGCGTCGCTGGGTGTTCGCCACCAACCACAAGGACATCGGTACGCTGTACCTGCTGTTCGCCTTCACGATGCTGATGATCGGCGGCGTGCTGGCGCTGTGCATCCGTGCCGAGCTGTTCCAGCCCGGCCTGCAGTTCTTCAATCCGGAGCTGTTCAACCAGTTCACGACCATGCACGGTCTGATCATGGTGTTCGGCGCGATCATGCCGGCCTTCGTGGGCTTCGCGAACTGGATGATCCCGCTGCAGATCGGTGCCTCCGACATGGCCTTCGCGCGGATGAACAACTTCAGCTTCTGGCTGATGATCCCCGCCGCCATCATGCTGGTCGCCTCGTTCTTCATGCCTGGCGGCGCCCCCGCTGCCGGCTGGACGCTGTACGCACCGCTGACGCTGCAGATGGGACCCTCGATGGATGCCGGCATCTTCGCGATGCACATCCTCGGCGCCTCGTCCATCATGGGTTCGATCAACATCATCGTCACCATCCTGAACATGCGCGCGCCTGGCATGACGCTGATGAAGATGCCGATGTTCGCCTGGACCTGGCTGATCACCGCCTACCTGCTGATCGCCGTGATGCCGGTGCTCGCCGGCGCCATCACGATGACGCTGACCGACCGCCACTTCGGTACGAGCTTCTTCAGCCCGGCCGGCGGCGGCGACCCGGTGATGTACCAGCACATCTTCTGGTTCTTCGGTCACCCCGAGGTCTACATCATGATCTTGCCGGCCTTCGGCATCGTCAGCCAGATCGTCCCGACCTTCGCTCGCAAGCGCCTGTTCGGCTACGCCTCGATGGTGTACGCCACGGCCTCGATCGCCATCCTGTCCTTCATCGTGTGGGCCCACCACATGTTCGCCACCGGCATGCCGGTGACTGGCCAGCTGTTCTTCATGTACGCGACCATGCTGATCGCGGTGCCCACCGGCGTGAAGATCTTCAACTGGCTGGCCACGATGTGGCGCGGTTCGATGACCTTCGAGACCCCGATGCTGTGGGCCGTGGGCTTCATCTTCGTGTTCACGATGGGCGGCTTCACCGGCCTGATCCTGGCCATGGCGCCTATCGACATCCAGGTGCAGGACACCTACTACGTGGTGGCCCACTTCCACTACGTGCTGGTGGCTGGCTCGCTGTACGCGCTGTACGCCGGCGTGTACTACTGGGGCCCCAAGTGGGCCGGCGTGATGATCTCGGAGACACGCGGCAAGATCCACTTCTGGGGCTCGCTGATCACCTTCAACATCACCTTCTTCCCGATGCACTTCCTCGGCCTCGCCGGCATGCCGCGTCGCTATGCCGACTACCCGATGCAGTTCGCCGACTTCAACGCGATCGCTTCGGTGGGCGCCTTCGGTTTCGGTCTGATGCAGGTCTACTTCTTCTTCGCCGTGGCCGTCCCTCTGATGCGCGGCAAGGGTGAGAAGGCTCCGCAGAAGCCTTGGGAAGCGGCCGAAGGCCTGGAATGGGAAGTGCCGTCGCCGGCGCCGTTCCACACCTTCGAGAACCCGCCCAAGCTGGACCGCACGGCCACCAAGATCGTCGGCTGATCCCCATGGCCCAGACCCCTGAGCAACGTCGTGCCAACCGCCGCCTGGCTTTGATCCTGGCGTCGGTGGCCCTGGTGTTCGCGGTCGGTTTCGTGACCAAGATCGCCCTGTACGGTTTCTGAGCGATGGACAAGCGACCGCCCCAACGAAGCTGGCTTGAAGCCCTGCGCAGAGCGAATCTGCAGCTGGTCGGCAAGTTGTCAGTCGTGGCGGTGCTGATGTTCGGCTTCGCCTACTCGCTGGTGCCGCTGTACAACGCCATCTGTTCGGCCCTGGGCATCAATGTGCTGTCGCTCTCGGAGCGCCAGCACGCGGTCAAGGCCTCGGACCTCAAGAACACCCAGATCGACTACAGCCGCACCATCAGCATCGAGTTCGATGCCAATGCGCGCGGCCCCTGGGAGTTCAAGCCGGCCGTCAGCCGCCTGGAGGTTCATCCGGGCGAGCTGGCCACGGTGATGTACGAGTTCAAGAACGTGCAGAACCGCGTGATGTCGGCGCAGGCCATTCCCAGCTACGCCCCGAAGCAGGCCACGGCCCACTTCAACAAGCTGGAGTGCTTCTGCTTCAACGAGTACACGCTGGCGGCCGGTGAGGGCAAGCAGTGGCCGGTGGTCTTCGTCATCGACCCCAAGCTACCCAAGGACGTCAAGACCATCACCTTGTCCTACACCTTCTTCGAGGTGGCGGGCAAGAAGCAGGCGGCAGCGCCTGTGCTGAATGCGGCCAAGGGGCAGAAGTCGTGACGCAGGATCTGAAGGAAGCCACGCAACGGCGCGGCTCGTTTTTCCAGACGGTCAAGGCGATTGCCTGGGCCTTCTTCGGCGTGCGCCGTGGCGCCGACTATGACAAGGACGTGGCTCAGCTGAATCCGGTGCATGTGATCATCGCCGGCATCATCGGAGCCGTATTGTTCGTGCTGGCCCTGGTGCTGATCGTCCAGTGGGTGATCGGCAGCAGCGTGGCTGGCAGCTGAATTTGCAGTTTGATTGAACTACTGAAGCTTTAGTTCGAGGAGAAGAAAAATGTCGGCAGCGACCACCCACGGGAAAGCCCCGTACTACTTTGTGCCCGGACCCTCGCGCCATCCGGTCATGGCCGCCATCGGCCTGTTCTTCGTGATCCTGGGCGCTGGCCAGTGGATCAACGGCCACGACTGGGGCATGTACTCGCTGATCTTCGGTCTGCTGTGGTGGGCCTTCGTGCTCAAGCAGTGGTTCGGCGATGCCATCCGCGAAAGCGAAGGCGGCCTGTACAGCGAGCGCATCGACCTCTCCTTCCGCTGGAGCATGGGCTGGTTCATCTTCTCGGAGGTGATGTTCTTCGGTGCCTTCTTCGGCGCACTGTACTGGGCCCGCAACCACGCGGTGCCGGCCCTGGGCAGCCTGGACAACGCCATCCTGTGGCCCAACTTCAAGGCCCTGTGGCCCAGCGTTGCGGGCGCCGGCACGGCGGCTCCGGCCGGCATGGTCGAGGCCTTCCAGACCATGGGCCCCTGGCCCATCCCGACGATCAACACCGCGCTGCTGCTGACCTCCGGCGTCACGCTGACGATTGCCCACCACGCCATCCTGGCCGGCAACCGCAGCAAGACCATCACCTGGATGTGGGCGACCGTGATCCTCGGCATCGTGTTCCTGATCCTGCAGGGCTACGAGTACCACCACGCCTATGCCGAACTGAACCTGAAGCTGACCTCGGGCATCTTCGGTTCGACCTTCTTCCTGCTGACCGGCTTCCACGGCTTCCACGTGTTCGTCGGCATGCTGATGCTGCTGTTCATCACGCTGCGCCTGCACAAGGGCCATTTCACGCAAGACCGCCACTTCGGCTTCGAAGGCGCTGCCTGGTACTGGCACTTCGTGGACGTGGTCTGGCTGGGCCTCTACATCGTCGTCTACTGGATGTAATGCAGCTTCGAGTCTGCAATGAAGAAGCGCCGCATCTAGCGGCGCTTTTTTCATCGTGGGGCCGTCGGGCTATTTCGCCAGCGGCACGCCGGTCGGCTGAATCCAACCCATCAGATAGGCCAGCCAGATGAGCAGGAAAAGCAGCACCGACACGGCCACCCGCACCGCCAGCGCGCGCGCCATGCGGGCATCGCGGCCGGCGGTATTGCCCTTGCGCAGCATGAAGAAGCCGGCAGAGGCGAGGGCGCCCAGCACGGCGAGGAGGCCGATCACGATCAGGTATTTCATGGCTGCGGATTATTCCATCGAGGCTGAATCAATATGAGCGACAAACGGCGCTGGGTGGTGCTGGCTGCGACCTTGCTCGGCGTGGCCTTGACCGGCCGGCTGGGTTGGTGGCAACTGGACCGCGCCGCCGAGAAGCGCGCACTGCAAGCCTCGCTGGAGGCCGGCGAGAAGTCTGCGCCGCTGCCTGCCAGCGCCTTGCTGGAGTCGCCGCCGCCGCTGCAGCGCCGCGTGCAACTGCGCGGCCACTGGCTGGCCGACCGCACGGTGCTGCTCGACAACCGGCCTATGCAGGGGCGCAGCGGCTTCTACGTCGTGACGCCGCTGCAACTGGAGGGCCGCAAGCAGGTCGTGCTGGTGCAGCGTGGCTGGCTGGGCTTTGATGCTCAGCAGCGCAACCGCGCGCCCGAGGTGGCCACGCCGTCCGGCATCGTCGAGATCGAAGGGCGGGTGGCGGTTGCGCCGGCAAGGCTTTATCAGCTGGGTGAGGCCGCCACCGGAGCGATCCGGCAAAATCTCGACCCGGCCGCCTATGCCCGCGAAACCGGCCTGCCCATCCTGCCTTTGGCGGTCTGGCAGACCGTGGCCAGCGATGCAGCCGACACGCTGCCGCGCGAGTGGGCGGCGCCCGACCTCGGTCTGTCCAAGCACTACGGCTACGCCTTTCAATGGTTTGCGCTTGCCGCGCTGATCCTTTGTCTTTATGTCTGGTTCCAACTCCTCCGTCCCCGACGCCAGCACCATGTCTGAGAAAGCTATGAGCGACGAGCCCCTGAGCATGACAGTGCACAGCGCGCCGCAACCCGACCAGCGAGCCGCCATGACGCGCCGCGGCCGCTGGCAGGCCTTTGCCGTCATCCTGATCTGCGCGATGCCGGTGCTGGCCTCGTACTACAGCTTCTATGTGATGGGCCTGAGCGGCAAGGCCTACGGCGACCTGATCGTGCCCACGGTCGACATCCCCGAGGCCATCAGCCTGCGCGACCTCGAAGGCCAGCCCGTGACAGCCGCCAGCCTGAAGGGCCAGTGGCTGCTGACCGTGGTTCAGCCGGCTGCCTGCGACAAGGCCTGCGAGAACCAGCTCTACATGCAGCGCCAGCTGCGCGAGATGCTGGGCAAGGAGCGCGACAAGGTCGACAAGCTCTGGCTGATCCCCGACGACGAGCCGGTGCGCCCCGAGCTCCGCGAGATCCTGGCCAAGGGCGAGCCCGTGCACCTGCTGCGCGCGCCGCGCGAGCAGATCGCGGTCTGGCTGAAGCCGGGCAAGGACACGCAGCTGCAGGACCATCTCTACATCGTCGACCCGGTCGGCCGCTGGATGCTGCGCGAGCCGGCCAATCCAGACCCGGGCAAGATCAAGAAGGACCTGGACCGCCTGATGAAGGCCAATGCCGGCTGGGACAAGCCGGGCCGCTGAGCACCCGTCCGCATCAAGCATGTCCGGTTTCGATCTCTCTCCTTTGCTGAAGCTGCTGCTGGTCGGCGCCTTGCTCGGCGGCCTGCCGCTGCTCTGGCTGTGGCGGCGCCAGCGTGGCGTGGCCTTCGGCTCGCGCGCCTGGTTGCATGGCCTCGCCTTGCTGACGCTGTTCCTGACCTTTGACCTGGTGGTGTTCGGCGCCTTCACGCGGCTGAGCGATTCGGGTCTCGGCTGCCCGGACTGGCCGGGCTGCTATGGCCATGCCAGCCCGCTGGGCGCCAAGGAGCAGATCCATGTCGCGCAAACGGCGCAGCCCACCGGCCCGGTGACCCATGGCAAGGCCTGGGTCGAGATGGTGCACCGCTACCTCGCGAGCGCCGTCGGTTTCCTGATCCTGCTGCTGGCCGTCTTCAGCTGGCGCGGGCGCGCGAAATTCCAGCTGCCGCGCGCCGCGCCCTGGTGGGCCACGGCCACGCTCGTCTGGGTGCTGGTGCAGGGCGCCTTCGGTGCGCTCACAGTGACGATGAAGCTGTTCCCCGCCATCGTCACACTGCACCTGCTGTTCGGCCTCGGCCTGCTGGTGCTGCTCGCGGCGCAGGCCCAGCTCTATGCGCCCAAGCAGGTGGTGCTGAGCAGCGGCCTGCGGCGCGGGCTGATCGTTGCCTGGCTGCTGACCCTGGCCCAGGTTGCTCTCGGTGGCTGGGTCAGCACCAATTACGCGGTGCTGGCCTGCAGCGACTTCCCCAGCTGCCGGGCTGGCGACTGGTGGCCGGCGACCGACTTCTCGGCCGGCTTCACGCTCTGGCGCCACCTGGGTGTTGGTGCTGATGGAGACTGGCTTCCGTTCGAGGCACTGACCGCCATCCACCTGAGCCACCGCATCGGCGCCCTGGTGCTGACGCTGGCCCTGCTGGCCCTGATCTGGCGCCTGGCCGTGGCCGGCCAGGGCCGCTGGTCACGCCGGCTTGGCCTGGTGCTGGCCTTGCAGATCGCCACCGGCCTGTCCAACGTCGTGCTCGACTGGCCCATTGCCGCCGCCCTGATGCACACCGGCGGCGCAGCCCTGCTGCTGTCCCTGCTGAGCGTGCTCCTGATGCGCACAAAACAATAGACTCACGCCCTATGTCGTCCACCTCGACCTCCGCTGCCGCACCGGCCCTCAGCTCGCGCTGGCAGCAGTTCTATCAACTGACCAAGCCGCGCGTGGTGCAGCTGATCGTGTTCTGTGCCGTCATCGGCATGGCCCTGGCCGTCCCGGGTCTGCCGCAGGGCGCTGAATGGCTGACGGCGCTGGCCGCCACCGCCGGCATCTGGCTGGTGGCCGGCGCGGCTGCCGCCTTCAACTGCCTGATCGAGCAGCAGATCGACGCCAAGATGAAGCGCACCGCCTGGCGCGCTACCGCCAAGGGCGAGCTGAGCCGGGTGCAGACCCTGACCTTCTCCGCCGTGCTCTGCGGCATCGGCTCGGCCATGCTGTGGTTTTGGGTCAACCCGCTGACCATGTGGCTGACGTTTGCCACCTTTGTCGGCTATGCCGTGATCTACACGGTGATCCTGAAGCCGCTGACGCCGCAGAACATCGTCATCGGCGGTGCCTCCGGCGCGATGCCGCCGGTGCTGGGCTGGGCGGCCATGCGGGGCGACGTCGGCTCCGAGGCCCTGCTGATGTGCCTGATCATCTTCCTCTGGACGCCGCCGCATTTCTGGGCGCTGGCGCTGTACCGCACCGAGGACTACCGCAAGGCCGGCCTGCCCATGCTGCCGGTCACGCATGGCAGCGAGTTCACGCGGCTGCAGATCGTGCTCTACACCTGGATCCTGCTGGCCGCGACGCTGCTGCCCTTCCTGACCGGCATGAGCGGCAAGATCTATCTGGTCGCTGCGGTCGTGCTGGGCCTGCGTTTCTGCCATTACGCCTGGCGGTTGCGCAAGCAGTACTCCGACCAGCTGGCCCGCCAGACCTTCCTCTTCTCGATCTGGCATCTGTCGCTGCTGTTCGCGGCCCTGCTGATCGACCACTATGCGCAACTCTGGATCAGCTGAGACCTCACCCATGCATGCCAAGCGTCGAATGATTCTGGCCCTGGCGGCCGCAGCCACCTTGGGCCTGGCTGCCTGCCAGCCGGCCAAGACCGCCTTCCAGGGCGTGGACCTGACCGGCGCCGACTACGCGCAGGACCTGAAGCTGCCCGACGTCGATGGCCGCGAGCGCTCGCTGGGCGACTTCAAGGGCAAGGTGCTGGTGATCTTCTTCGGCTACACGCAATGCCCCGACGTCTGCCCGACGACGATGGCCGAACTGGCCCAGGTCAAGAAAGCCCTGGGCCCGGACGGCGAACGGGTGCAGGGCATCTTCGTGACCGTTGACCCGGAGCGCGACACGCCCGAGTTGCTGCGCGCCTACCTGGCCAGCTTCGACAAGAGCTTCGTCGCGCTGCGCGGCAGCCCGGAGCAGGTCAAGGAGGCGGCCAAGAACTTCAAGGTCTTCTTCGCCAAGGTGCCCGGCAAGCAGGAAGGCAGCTACACCATGGACCACACGGCCGCCAGCTTCCTGTTCGACGCGGCCGGCCGCGTGCGTGTGTTCTCGCGCTACGGCTCGGGGACGCAGGCCTTGACCGAAGACCTCAAGATCCTGTTGGCCGAGAAGTGACCCACCCCCGTACCGGCTTCGCCGGCCCCCTCAAGGGGGCACGCCCCTAGGCCCGGCAAAGCCGGATCCTGGGGCGCCGCTTGGTAAGAAAAGGATGGTCAGGCCGCCTCGGCCAGCGCCTTGCGCATCTTCTTCATCGCCGCGGCCTCGATCTGGCGGATCCGCTCGGCGCTGACGCCGTACTCGGCGGCCAACTCGTGCAGCGTCATGCCGCCGGACGAGTCGTCGTTCACCTTCAGCCAGCGTTCCTCGACGATGCGGCGGCTGCGGTCGTCCAGCACGGCCAGGGCGCGGGTGATGCCGTCGCCAGCCAGGGCGTCGCGGGCCTTGGACTCGATCACGCGGGTCGGTTCCTGGCTTTCATCGGCCAGGTAGGCGATGGGGGCGAACGTCTCGCCGTCATCGTCGGTTTGCGGCTCGAGGGCCACATCGCCGCCGGACAGGCGCGTTTCCATCTCCAGCACTTCTTCGCGCTTGACGTTCAAGGTGCTCGCGACCTGATCGATCTCGGCTTCGCTCAGCGTGTTGCGATGGGTCTGCTCCGCGCCTTCCTTCATGCTGTGCTTCATCGAGCGCAGGTTGAAGAACAGCTTGCGCTGGGCCTTGGTCGTGGCGACCTTGACCATGCGCCAGTTGCGCAGGATGTATTCGTGGATCTCGGCCTTGATCCAGTGCATCGCATAGCTGACCAGGCGCACGCCCTGGTCCGGGTCGAATCGCTTGACCGCCTTCATCAGGCCGACATTGCCTTCCTGGATCAGGTCGCCGTGCGGCAGGCCGTAGCCCAGGTACTGGCGGGAGATCGAGACCACCAGGCGCAGGTGCGAAAGCACCAGCTTTCCGGCGGACTCCAGGTCACCCCGTTCGCGCAGGTTGCGGGCGAAGCGGGACTCTTCTTCCGGCGTCAGCAGCGGAATGCGATTGACGGCCGTGATGTAGGCATCGAGATTGCCCAGCGAGGGCAGCAGGGCCCAGGGGTCGCGGACGGTGATGGCGTGGTTTGCGGTCATCTGAAGGGCCTCCTCTGAAGAGTCTTGGCACTAGGTTCCGCAAATATTAGCACTCTTCCGAGATGAGTGCTAAAGCCGGTGCGCCCCCGGGGCTTCGCCGGCTTGAAGCCCGTCAAAAACTAGTCAACCAGCCCGAAATCCGGGCTGGCGACCATGCCCTCGATGTCCATCAGGATCAGCATGCGCTCGCCGATCTTGCCGAGGCCGGTGATGTAGCGGGTGTCGATGGCGGCGCCCACCTGCGGCGGCTCCTTGATCTCGTCGGCCTGCAGTTCCAGCACATCGGAAACCGAATCGACCACGATGCCGACCACCCGGCCGATCACGTTCAGCACGATGACGACGGTGAACGGCGTGTACTCGGCTTGCTGGCCGAGGCGGATCCGCAGGTCGACGATGGGCACGATGACGCCGCGCAGATTGACCACGCCCTTGACGAAGCTGGGGGCGTTGGCGACCCGGGTCGGCGGCTCGTAGGAGCGGATTTCCTGGACCTTGAGGATGTCGATGCCGTATTCCTCGGCGTCGATGCGGAAGGTCAGGAATTGCTGGGAGGCCGCGCTGGCGGCCGCAGCACCGGAGGCGGCGGCCGCAACATTGGCGACCGCGCGCGAGGCTTGAGTGGTCAGTTCGGTAGACGAGCTCATGTCCTGTCGGGAAAGAAGTGGCCGTAAGAGCCCTTATTGTGAAGCAAGCGCAGGCCCGGCCAGCAGGCGGTCGAGCAAGTCCAGCAGGGCTTGCACATCGACCGGCTTGGTCATGTAGTCGGCCGCACCCGCGGCTTTGCAGGCCTCGATCTGCTCGGGCAGGGCATTGGCCGAGAGCACGACCACCGGCATGGTGGCGCCGGCGGCGCGCAGCCGCTGCAAGAGCTCCAGACCATGGATGTCGGGCAGCTGCAGATCCAGCAGCAACAGGTCGGGCTGCTCGCTCAGCACCGTTTCCAGGCCGCTCTGGCCGTCCACGCAAAGCTCCCAGCTGATCTGCGGCCGCTGCGCCAGGATGCCGCGCATCACCTCGGCATTGGTCGGGTTGTCCTCGATGTAGATCAGCCGACGCTGCTGGTGGTAGCGAGTGACGGCCAGTGCGTCAGGTGCCTTGGGTGGCGCGCTGGCTGCGCTGCTGGCTACCGGCAGCGTGAGTGTGAAGCGGCTCCCCAGGCCGGCGCGGCTCGTGGCCTGCAAGCTGCCGCCCATGGCCTCGGCCAGGCGCTTGCAGATCACGAGGCCGATGCCGGTGCCGGCCACCGTGCTGTGCTCGCGGCCCAGCCGGTTGAAGGGCTGGAACAGGCCGGCGAGTTGTTCGGCGGTGAGGCCGATGCCGCTGTCGGACACGCTCAGCGCCACCTGCCCGCCGGCCTGCAGCTCGCTGCGGATCTCGATGCGCCCGCCCTCGACGTTGTACTTGACGGCATTGCTGAGCAGGTTGATCAGGATCTGCTTGATGCGCGTGGCGTCGCCCTCGGCATGGCGGGCGTTCTCGGCCAGTTGTAGGTCGACCACCAGGCTGCGTTGCGCAGCGCTGGCTTGAACCATGGCCAGCGCCTCGTCCAGCAGGCGGTGCAGGTCCTGCGGCGCCAGCTCCAGACGCAGCGCACCGGACTCGATGCGCGAGAGGTCCAGCGTGTCATCGATCATTTCCAGCAAATGCCAGCCGGCCTGCTGGACCTGGGCGGACCAGCCCTGCTGGCGCGGGCTGAGCGGATGCTCCTGGTCC
The DNA here is from genome assembly GCF_030014915.1 of Pelomonas sp. V22. Lineage (GTDB taxonomy): Bacteria > Pseudomonadota > Gammaproteobacteria > Burkholderiales > Burkholderiaceae_C > JAUASW01. The sequence continues at coordinate 1,278,391 of NZ_JAGIXS010000001.1, read as the reverse complement.
ATTTCCAGCAACTGGGTGAAGCCCAACATGGCGTTCAGCGGCGTACGCAGCTCATGGCTCATGCGCGACAGGAAGTCGTTCTTGGCCCGGTTGGCCGCTTCGGCCGTCTCGCGGGCGCGCTCCAGTTCTTCCATCTTCAGCTGGTCGGTGATGTCTTCCACCACGCCAACGAGTCGCCGGCCCGCTTCTGCGCCGGCTTCCAGCGCCGACACGGTGACGCGCACATGGATCTCGTGCCCCAGCTTGTGCAGGTAGCGTTTGTCGCGCCGGTACATGCCGAGCTTGCCCTGCAGCAGCAGCCGGCCGAGGCGCAGGTCCTCGGCCCGGTCCTCCGGGTGGGTGAAGTCCACCGTGTGCAGGTGTTGCAGCTCTTCCAGCGTGTAGCCGACCAGCCGGCAGAAATGGGGATTGGCCTCCAGTGCGATGCCTTGCGCGTCGGCAATCACGAGGCCGATGGGCGTGGTGTCGAAGATGTTGCGGAAGCGCTGCTCGCTGTCCAGCAAGGCGGCGGCCGCCTGCTGGCGCTGCAGAACTTCCCGCTTGAGTTCGGATGTGCGGGCGCGCACCAGGTCCTCGATGCGCCGGGCGCGGCCGGTCACCGTCAGCAGCAGCAGGCCAAGCAGGGCCGTGCAGACCAGACCAATCAGGGCGAAGGGCAGGCCGCCGCCGCCCTCGACCACCGGCAGGCCTTGTGGCGCAAAGCCGATGATCTGCCACTGGCGGCCGCCGAAGCTCATATTGCGCAGGGTCTGGGGCATGGCTGGCGTCAGCTGCTCGCAGGCGGCCGGTCCGGCCAGCAGGCGGCGCGGCGCCAGCGGATCGGCATCCAGCAGGCACAGGCCGAGGTACTCGGGCAGCGGCGGCAGGGCCTTCAGCACCAGGTCGGGCCGCAAGGTCACGAAGGCGATGCCGCGCAGGGCCGCGCTGCGCTCGGCAGGGCTGTTCAGACTGCCGGAAGCGCCTTCGTACAAGGCCTGGTAGAGCACCACGCCGGTACTCGTTTCGGTGTCTTGCGAGAGCTGGAAACCGGCCGTGGCGCTGGCCAGACCACTGGCCTCGGCACGGGCCACGGCCTGGCGCGGGCCGGAAATGGAGCGGATGTTGACGCCCAGCGCGCCGCGATTGCGCGCCAGCGGCTCGATCAGGCGAATCGCCAGCATGTCCTCGTCGGGCGGCGTTTGCAGATCCCCCGGGCGGCCCCGGTCACGGGCCTGATAGCTGTCCAGGCCATCGGCCCTGGCGCTCTGCTCGAAGCCGGCCAGTTGGCGGCGCGGCACCCGTGGGGCCCAGCCAATGGCCAGCAGCGGGCCATTGCTCAGGAAGCCCTGCGTGCCGCGCTCGAAGTCTTCGCGGCCCATGCGGGGCGCCACCGTCATCAGCCCGCGCACGGCCTCGAGCGCCATCAGCGGTTCGCGCAAGCGGGCTTCCAGGGCATTGGAGGCATTGGCAGCCTCGCGCTCGAACAGGTTGCGGCCACGCTGCGCATCCCATTCCAGCACGCGCGTGGTGGCGGCAGCGAGCAGCAGGGTGCTCAGCAGCATGGGCAGGCCCACGCTCAGCCGGCGTGGCCGCCAGGCCTTGCGCGGCTGGCCGAGCAGGCTCAGGGCCATCGGCGCGGCGATCAAGAGGCCCAGCGTGTCGCCCAACCACCACGAGGACCAGGTATGGCCCCATTGGGCTGCCTCGATCCCGCCTATCAGCAGCAGGGCGCCGCTGCCCACCGTCGGGCTGATCAGGCAGGACAGCAGGCCGAGCAAGTAGAAGCGGACCAGGTCTGGCGGTTCGGACAGCACCAGCGGCTGCGCCACCCAGCGCCTGACCATCCAGGCACCGAGGCCGGCCTGCAGCATGGCCCCGAGGCTGATCAGGGCCGGCGCCAGCAGCCAAGGCAGGCCACGCTCCTGGCTCAGCATCACATTGGCCGCGAAGGCGCCCAGCGCCACGCCGGGCAGCATGCGCGGCCCCCAACCCAGCACGGCAGCGAGGGCGAGACCCGTGGAGGGGTAGAGCGGCGACGCGTACTCGGGCGGTATCGCCAGCTGCAGCGAAGCCAGCGCGACGATGGCGTAGGCCACCGCCAGGCCCAGCAGGCGGGCGAGGTCCCGGGGCAGCGTCTTGCGGTGGGGCATCGAGTGAGGCGGGCGCAGGTAGGAACTGTGCCGGAGCCTACACAAAAAAAAGCCGGCGCGAGGCCGGCTTTTTAGGCTGAAACGAGGCTTTGTTCGTCAGACGTTGAACAGGAAATTGAGCACGTCCCCGTCCTTGACCACGTAGTCCTTGCCTTCGGCGCGCATCTTGCCCGCGTCCTTGGCACCCTGTTCGCCCTTGAACTGGATGAAATCCTCGAAGGCGATGGTCTGGGCGCGGATGAAGCCGCGCTCGAAGTCGGTGTGGATCACGCCGGCGGCCTGCGGTGCGGTGTCGCCGATGTGGATGGTCCAGGCGCGCACTTCCTTCACGCCAGCGGTGAAGTAGGTTTGCAGACCCAGCAGCTTGAAGCCGGCGCGGATCAGGCGGTTCAGGCCCGGCTCGTCCTGGCCCATCTCGGCCAGGAACAACGCGCGATCCTCGTCTTCCATCTCCGACAGTTCGGCCTCGGTCTTGGCGCAGATGGCGACCACCGGGCCGTTCTGGGCGGCAGCGTATTCCTTCAGGCGCTCCAGGAAGGGGTTGTTCTCGAAGCCGTCTTCCGAGACGTTGCCGACGAACATGGCCGGCTTGGCCGTGATCAGGCACAGCGGCTTCAGGATGACCAGCTCTTCCTTGCTGAAATCGATGCCGCGTACCGGCTTGGCCTGGTCCAGCGCCGCCTGGCACTTCTCCAGCACCTTCACCAGCGCAATCGCGTCCTTGTCGCCAGCGCGGGCCACCTTGTTGTAGCGGTGCAGGCTCTTCTCGACGGTGCCGAGGTCAGCGAGACACAGCTCTGTCTGGATCACCTCGATGTCGGAGATCGGGTCGACCTTGCCGTTCACGTGGATGACGTTCGGGTCCTCGAAGCAGCGCACCACGTTGACGATGGCGTCTGTTTCGCGGATGTGCGAGAGGAACTGGTTGCCCAGGCCCTCGCCCTTGGAGGCGCCCGCCACCAGGCCGGCGATGTCCACGAACTCGACGATGGCCGGCACGATGCGCTCGGGCTTGACGATCTCCGACAGTTGGGCGAGGCGCGGATCGGGCAGTTCGACCACGCCCACGTTCGGCTCGATGGTGCAGAAGGGGTAGTTCTCGGCGGCGATGCCGGCCTTGGTCAAGGCGTTGAAGAGGGTGGACTTGCCGACGTTGGGCAGGCCCACGATGCCGCATTTGAGGCTCATGGCGGGGCTTTCTGGATGTCGGCTGCAGCCGATACGGTGACGCACAAGCTGCGCGAAGCCGGAGATTTTAGCCGCCCGGGCCGGGTTTCCCCGCCTGCCTACAATGGCCCCCATGGAAAGCAAGCAGCGATTCGGGGTTCTGGTGCGGGGAGAAGGCGCGGTCGGCCGCAGCCTGGCCCTGGCCCTGGCCGCCCAGGGCTTGCAGGTGGCCCTGCTCGGAGCGGACGAAGCCCCGGCGCGGCCCGATGACGTGCGCACCTATGCGCTGAACGCCGAGGCGGTGGCGCTCCTGAAGGACATCAAGGTCTGGGACGCGCTGCCGGCCGAGGCCCGCACGCCGGTCTACGACATGTGCATACGAGGCGACCAGGCCGGCGCCCAGCTCGATTTCTCGGCCTGGCAGCAGGGCCGCTCGGAGCTGGCCTTCATCGTCGACGCGGCGGCGCTGGACCAGCAGCTGTTGACGGCCCTGCGGTTCTCCCCCCACATCCAGCGCGTCAGCCAGCCGGTGCCGGCCGAACTGGAGGCGATCTGCGAAGGCCGCCACTCCAATGCCCGCGCCGCCCGTGGCGTGCAATTCGATCTCAAGCCCTATGCCCAGCATGGGGTGGCGGCGCGCCTCGTTTCGAGCCGGCCGCACCAGGGCATCGCCCATCAATGGTTCCGTGCGCCCGAGGTGCTGGCTCTGCTGCCGTTCGACCGGCCCGAGCCTGAGCACAGCTTCGGCCTCGTGTGGTCGGTGGCGCCCGAGCGCGCGGCCGAACTGCTGGCCATGGACGATGCCAGCTTCGAGCTGGCGCTGAACGAGGCCAGCGGCGAGGCGGCCGGCTGCCTGCGTCTGGCCAGTGCGCGCGCCGCCTGGCCGCTCAATCTGGCCCAGGCCTCCGAGGTCAGCGGCGAGGGTTGGGTGCTGCTCGGCGATGCCGCCCATCTGGTCCATCCGCTCGCTGGCCAGGGGCTCAACCTCGGCCTGGCCGATGTGGCGTGCCTGGCTCGTGTGCTGGCGCTGCGCGAGGCCTGGCGCTCCCTCGGCGATGCCCGCCTGCTGCGCCGCTACGCCCGCGAGCGCCTGTTGCCCACGCTGGCCATGGGTCACATGACCGACGGCCTGCAGCGCCTGTTTGCCAGCGAGGCGCCGGCGCTGCGCGTGCTGCGCAACGAAGGCCTGCATTTTTTGAACAAGCTGCCCCTGGTCAAGCGACTGCTCATTGACAAGGCCCTGGGGAATTTGACGACATGAGGAGATCGATTTGAAGTTCAAGCATGTAGTGGTTGCCGCGACCTTGGCCCTGATGGGGACCGGCGCCATGGCGAACGAGGCAGTCATTCGCAAGGCCTTGGCCGAACGCCTGCCCGATCTGCCCAAGCTCGATGAGGTCCGGCCGACCCAGATGCCCGGTCTGTGGGAGGTCCGCATCGGCCACGAAATCCGCTACACGGACGCCCAAGGCCAGTTCTGGATCGAGGGCGCGCTGATCGACCTCAAGAGCAAGAAGAACCTCACCGACGAGCGCCTGGCCAAGCTGATGCAGATCGACTTCGATCTGCTGCCGTTGAAAGATGCCATCGTCTGGAAGTCCGGCAATGGCAAGCGCCGAATGGCGGTGTTCGCGGACCCGAACTGCGGTTACTGCAAGCGCTTCGAGCGTTCGCTGCAGGAGATCAAGGATGTGACGGTCTATACCTTCGTGATCCCCATCCTCGGCGGCGACTCGCCGGACAAGACGCGCGCCATCGTCTGCGCCAAGGACCCGATGAGTACCTGGCGCAACTGGATGCTGGATGGCGTGGCTCCCGCCAAGATTGCGGCGGGCTCCTGCGACGAGGGCGCGGTGCAGCGCAATATCGCGTTCGCGCGCAAGCACCAGATCAGCGCCACGCCTGCGCTGTTGTTCGAGGACGGCGTGCGCGTGCCCGGCGCCATGTCGGCAGAGCAGGTCGAGCGCCGACTGCAGGCCGCGCCGAAGTCCTGATGACGGGCTCGCCGCTCAACCCGATTGCCACCCGCCTGGGCAATCTCGGGCTGGTCCCCTTCGTGCTGGGCATGGTCCTGGTCTGGCTGCTGCTGGACTACAACGAGGAGGCCCACACCTACGCCACCCTCGCGCTGTCGATCTACGCCGGCACCGTGGTGTCCTTCCTCGGCGGCATCCACTGGGGCCTCGGCATGCGGCAGGGCGTGCCCTCGCCGCAGCCCTTCGTCTGGGGCGTGGTGCCCGCCATCGTGGCGGCCATCGCGACCCTGATGCCGGCCTATGCGGGCCTCGTGGTGCACGGCGTGATGCTGATCGTCTGCTACCTGGTGGACCGACGGACCTATCCGGCGCTCGGTGCGGGCAGTTGGCTCACGCTGCGCTTCCGGCTCAGCCTGGTCGCGTCTCTGTGCTGTTTCATCGCTGCGGCCGGCGTCTGAACGATGGTCGACTTCCTGATCTCGGTCGAGGATGTTCGCAGCCACTATTTCCAGGTCGAGCTGAAGCTTGCGGCACCGCTGGCGCAGCAGGGCTTCAGCCTGCCGGTCTGGATACCGGGCAGCTACCTGGTGCGCGAGTTCTCGCGCCACCTGAGCGGCCTGCGCGCCGAGCAGCAAGGCCGGTCCATCGGCCTGCGCCAGCTCAGCAAAAACCGCTGGGAGGCCGACTGCCTGGCGGATGAGCCGCTCAAGCTCAGCTACCGGGTCTATGCCTTCGACACCTCGGTGCGTGCGGCCTACCTCGCGGCCGAGCGTGGCTTCTTCAACCCGAGCAGCCTGTGTCTGCGCGCCGAGGGCCATGAGGCCGAGCCGCAGCGCCTCAGCCTGCGTGGCCTGCCCGAAGGCTGGCAGGTCGGCACGGCCCTGGCCTTTGACGGCCAGCATTACCTGGCGCGCGACTACGACGAGCTGGTCGACCACCCGTTCGAGCTCGGTGCGTTCTGGCGCGGGCAGTTCGAGGTCGAGGGCGTGCCGCATGAGTTCATCGTGGCCGGCGCGCTGCCGGTGTTCGATGGCGACAAGCTGCTCGAGCAGGCGCGCCGCATCTGCGCCGCCCAGATCGCCTTCTGGCATGGCAAGCATCCCAAGCGGGCCGAGCTGCCGTTCCAGCGCTATGTCTTCATGCTCAACGCGGTGGAGGAGGGCTACGGCGGCCTCGAGCACCGCGCCAGCACGGCCCTGATTGCGCCGCGCCGCGACCTGCCGCGCCTCGGCAGCAGCGAGCTCAGCGATGGTGTGGTGCGCCTGCTGGGCCTGGTCAGCCACGAGTATTTCCACAGCTGGAACGTCAAGCGCCTGCGCCCCGCCGAGTTCGCGCGCTACGACTACGACGCGGAGAACTACACCGAGCTGCTGTGGTTCTTCGAGGGCTTCACCTCCTACTACGACGAGCTCTTCCTGGTGCGCGCCGGCCTGATCGACGAAGCCCGCTACCTGAAGCTGCTGGCCACCGCCATCAGCGGCGTGCTCGCCACGCCGGGCCGCCAGGTGCAGAGCCTGGCTGAGGCCAGCTTCGAGGCCTGGACCAAGTACTACCGGCCCGACGAGAACACGCCGAACGCGACCGTCAGCTACTACACCAAGGGTGGCTTGCTCGCGCTGGCACTGGACCTGTCGATGCGCGAGGCCGGCCATGCCAGCCTGGACGAGGTGATGCGCCAGCTGTGGGCGCAAAGCAGCGGCGGGCCCATCAGCGAGAACCAGATCCTGACCGTTGTGGCTGAACTGGCCGGTACCGAGTTGGCGGAGCAGCTGCGGCAATGGGTGCATGGCCATGCCGACCTGCCGTTGGCTCCGCTGCTCGACGTCCTGGGCGTGCACTGGGGCCTGGAGGCCGCGCCGCTGGCCCAGCGCCTCGGGCTGAAGCTGGGCGAGGGCCTGCAAGTCAAGCAGGTGCTGGCCGGCGGTGCAGCCCTGGTCGCCGGCCTGTGTGCCGGCGACGAGCTGATCGCCTGCAATGGCTGGCGGCTGCGCAAGCTGGACGACATCCTGCAGTTCCTGGATCCGCACGATGCGCTGCGGCTCACGCTGCTGGTCGGGCGCGAGCAGCGCGTGCTGAGCCTCGCGCTGCGCATGCCCGAGCCCAGCATGGCGCCGCCGACGGTGGTGAACCTCAGCCTGGCCGACAAGGCGCCCGCCGCCCGCGCCGAGACGCTGCGCCACGCATGGCTGGGAGGCTGAGCCGGCCGGCGCTGCGTCGCTGGGCTTTTGTGGCCTTGCTGCTGCTGGTGCTGTGCCTGCACTGGCGGCTGATCGATGAAGTGCAGGCCCTGCATCAGCGCTGGGCCGAGATGGAAGCCATGCCGCCGCGCCTGCAGGTGGCCTTTGTGCGCGAGCTGAGGGTGGCGGCGCCGCCTGCTGTCAAGGCCGTACGCACGCCGCTGCCTCAGTCGACGCCAGGTGTCGCGCCCGCGCTGCCAGCAGCTGGTGCCAGTGCGCCGTCGCTGGATGCACCGCTGGCCGACGAGCTGCCTGTGCCCGCGCCGCTGTCCGCGCCCGAACTCCTGGCATTGCCCGCCAGTGCCGTGGCGGCCGCCCCCGTTCCCGCTTCCAGCCCGGCCTCTGCCGTGGCCTCGGATGAGCCCGGCCCCGAATGGCCGGCCTCCACGCGGCTCAGCTACAGCCTGTTCGGCTACCGGGGGGGCGACGTGCATGGCGATGCCCAGGTCGAATGGATGCGCCAAGGACGCCGCTACCAGGTGCACCTGGACGTGGGCATTGGCCCGCGCCTCGCGCCGCTGGTCAGCCGCCGCATGAGCAGCGAGGGCGAGCTCGGCGCACGCGGCATCTCGCCACGCCGCTTTGACGAGGAGACGCGGGTGCTCTTCCTCGAGCGCCGCCGTGCCAGCCTGCTGTTCCAGCGCGGCCAGGTGCAACTCGCCAACGGCCGCAGCGAGGTCGCGCCGGCCGAGGTGCAGGACGCCTCCAGCCAGTTCGTGCAGCTGACCTGGCTGTTCCTCACCGGCCGCGAGACGGCGCGCCCCGGCCACCAGGTCCTGATACCGCTGGCCCTGCCGAACCGCCAGTACCCCGGCTGGCGCTACCAGGTGGTCGGCGAGGAAACCATAGACACGCCGATGGGCGCCTTGCCCACCTGGCACCTGCGCCCGGTGCAGCCGGTCGTGGGTGGTGATTTCAGCGTCGAGATGTGGCTCGCGCCTTCGCTGCAATGGCTGCCGGTGCGCCTCTTCATCCGGCAGGACGAGAAGACCTGGGTCGACCTGTTGCTGAAGGGCCCGCCGCTGCAGTCGGCCGCCCCGGAACCTATAGTTCAGCCCACCCCAAAGGAGAACCCGCGATGAGCAGCTATGAATGCATCCTGACCGAGGTGCGCGGCGAAGGCCCGCGCAAGACCGGCCTGATCACCCTGAACCGCCCCAAGCAGCTGAATGCGCTGAACGATCAGCTGATGGACGAGCTGGGCCAGGCCCTGCTGGCCTTCGATGCCGACGAGGGCATTGGCTGCATCGTACTGACCGGCTCCGAGCGCGCCTTCGCCGCCGGTGCCGACATCCCGACCATGCTGCCGCACAACTTCATGAGCGCCTTCAAGAGCGGCCTGATCTCCAAGAACTGGGAGACCATCCTGCAGGTGCGCAAGCCGGTGATCGCTGCGGTGGCCGGCTTCGCCCTGGGCGGCGGCTGTGAGCTGGCCATGATGTGCGATTTCATCATCGCGGCCGACACCGCCAAGTTCGGCCAGCCCGAGATCAAGCTCGGCATCGTCCCCGGCGCCGGCGGCACGCAGCGCCTGCCGCGCAATATTGGCAAGAGCAAGGCCATGGACATGCTCCTGACCGCCCGCATGATGGACGCCGCCGAGGCCGAGCGTGCCGGCCAGGTCTCCCGCGTGGTGCCGGCCGACAAGCTGCTCGACGAAGCGCTGGCCGCCGCCGAAACCATCAACGGCTTCAGCGGCCCCTCGGTGATGCTGATCAAGGAGCTGGTGAACCTGGCCTTCCAGGGCCCGCTGACCGACGGCGTGGCCATCGAGCGGCGTTATTTCCACGCGCTGTTCGGCACCGACGACCAGCGCGAAGGCATGACGGCCTTCCTCGAGAAACGGGCGCCCGGTTTCAAGCATTCTTGATTGCCAGAGCAGGGCGCCGCATTTCAACCCCGGGGATTGTTTGCGAATGTGGAATGACTACTTCCATTCTTGCTAGTGTTTTCCCGTAGGTCGGTTTTTTACAGTCTGGGCCATGGACGAAGCGAAGTCGCCGAGTTCAACAACCCAAAGGACCTGAAGAGGGTCCATGTAAAGGATTCGATCATGAGCAAGCTTTCGCAAATCACCGTCGCCGCCGCTGCCGCCCTGCTGTTCGCCGGTGCCGCTTCCGCACAAACCACCCGCGCCGAAGTCGTGGCCGAGCTGGCCCGTGCACAGGCGTCTGGCGAACTGGCTGCCCTGCAAGCCGGTTCGGACGGCCTCGGCTACCTGCAACCCCTGTCGACCAAGTCGGTCAAGACGCAAGCCCAGGTCGCCGCTGAACTGCAAGCTGCCCGCAAGAGCGGCGAACTGGCTGCCCTGCAAGCCCAGCAAGCCGGCGCTCCCCAGCCGCTGAAGACCGCCAAGCAAGTCGGCGGCCGTACCCGTGCCCAGGTCGTTGCCGAGTTGCAGCGCGCCCGTGAAACCGGCGAACTGGAAGTCCTGCAAGCCGAAGTCGGCGTGGGCATGCCGGCCCTGCGTGGTCTGAGCAGCACCCCGGTGGTTGCCGGCAAGTAATCAGCATCAGCCAGCGCTGAAATGAGAAAAGGGCGACCCGCAAGGGTCGCCCTTTCTGTTTTGGGGCTGTCGGTGATCAGCCTTCGCGGCGGAGTGCGGGGAACAAGATCACGTCGCGGATGCTGGGCGAATCGGTGATCAGCATCATCAGCCGGTCGATGCCGATGCCGCAGCCGCCGGTCGGGGGCATGCCGTATTCCAGCGCGCGGATGAAGTCGGCGTCGAAGAACATCGCCTCCTCGTCGCCGGCATCCTTGTTCGCCACCTGCGACTGGAAGCGCGCGGCCTGGTCTTCGGCGTCGTTCAGCTCGGAGAAGCCATTGGCGTACTCGCGGCCGGTGATGAAGAGCTCGAAGCGCTCGGTGATCTTGGGGTTGGTGTCCGAAGCACGGGCCAGCGGCGAGACCTCGACCGGGTAGTCGATGATGAAGGTCGGCTGCCAGAGCTTCTCTTCCACCACGGCCTCGAACAGGCCGAATTGCAGCTCGGGCAGGCTCCAATGGGCATGGACCTGCTCGCCAGCGGCCAGGATCTTTGCCTTCAGCACCTCGGCATCATCGGCTTCAGCGGCCGAGAGGCCGGCCACCTGGATCAGCGAATCGCGCACCGACAGGCGGGCGAAGGGCTCATCGAGGTGCACGTCCTTGCCGGCGTAGGTGACGCGGGCATTGCCGGTGGCAGCACGCGCGGCGTGGCGCAGCACCTCCTCGGTGAAGTCCATCAGATCATGGTGCGTCCAGTAGGCCGCATAGAACTCCATCATCGTGAACTCGGGGTTGTGGCGGACCGAGATGCCCTCGTTACGGAAGTTGCGGTTGATCTCGAACACGCGCTCGAAACCGCCCACCACCAGGCGCTTCAGGTAGAGCTCCGGCGCGATGCGCAGGTACATCTCCTGGTCCAGCGCGTTGTGGTGCGTGATGAAGGGCTTGGCGTTCGCGCCACCCGGGATCGGGTGCAGCATCGGCGTCTCGACCTCCAGGAAGCTGTGCTCGACCATGAAGCTGCGGATCGAGGACACGGCCTTGGAGCGGGCCACGAAGCGGGCGCGGGCGGCCTCGTCGGTGATCAGGTCCACATAGCGCTGGCGGTACTTCTGCTCCTGGTCGCTCATGCCATGGAACTTGTCCGGCAGCGGGCGCAGGCTCTTGGTCAGCAGACGCAGCTTGCTCACGCGCACCGACAGCTCGCCGGTCTTGGTACGGAACAGGGTGCCTTCGGCGCCGACGATGTCGCCCAGGTCCAGGTGCTTGAACTCGTCGTAGCTCTCTTCGCCGACACCGTCCTTGGTGACGAAGAGCTGGATGCGACCGGTGGCGTCCTGCAGCGTGCCGAACGAGGCCTTGCCCATGATGCGCTTGAGCATCAGGCGGCCGGCCACCGTGACCTTGACTTCCTGGGGTTCCAGTTCTTCGTTCGCCAGGTCGCCATAGCGCTGCACCAGGGGCAGGGCGCGGTGCTGGGGCTTGAAGTCGTTGGGGAAGGGAACGGCGGTCTTGGCGCGGATGGCGGCCAGTTTCTCGCGGCGCTCAAGGATCAGCTGGTTTTCTTCCTGAGGGGCAGGCGTATTCGGGGCGGTTTGCTGGGTCATCATCAACTCATTGAATTTGCAGCGATTTTAGGGCCCCCTCGTAGAATCTCCGGCTTCGCCTTCCCGTGGCCCTCGCATGAGCCCCAGCCTGCCCATCCTGAACCGACCCATCCGCTTCGCCCTGGTGGGCTGTGGCCGCATCTCAAAAAACCATATCGAGGCGATCACAGCTCATGGAGACGCAGCGCAGTTGGTGGCGGTTTGCGACAACAAGCCGGAGGCTTTGCAAGCTGCCGTGGCGCTGACCGGCGCCGCTGGTTTCACCTCGCTGGACGCCCTGCTGGCCGGTAGCGACGCTGACGTGATCGTGCTGGCCACGCCCTCGGGCCTGCATCCGCAGCAAGCCATCCAGGTGGCCCGCGCCGGCCGCCATGTGCTGAGCGAGAAGCCGATGGCCACCAAGTTCGAGCAAGGCATGGCCATGGTCCAGGCTTGCCGCGATGCCGGCGTCAAGCTCTTCGTGGTCAAGCAGAACCGGCTCAATAGCACGGTCCAGCGGGTCAAGAAAGCCATCGATGAAGGCCGATTCGGCCGCATCTACATGAGCACGGTCAACGTGTTCTGGACCCGCCCACAGGCCTATTACGACGCCGCCCCCTGGCGCGGCCGCTGGGACCTGGATGGTGGTGCCTTCATGAACCAGGCCAGCCATTACGTGGACCTGCTCGATTGGCTGGTCGGCCCGGTCGACAACATCCATGCCTACACCGCCACCCTGGCCCGCGACATCGAGGCCGAAGACACCGGCGTGATGAGCCTGCGCCTGCGCCACGGCGGCCTGGCCTCGATCAACGTGACCATGCTGACCTGGCCGCAGAACCTGGAAGGCTCGATCACCATCCTCGGCGAAAAGGGCACGGTCAAGATCGGCGGCACGGCCGTCAACAAGATCGAGCATTGGGCCTTTGCCGATGCACGCCCGGAAGACGCCGAGGTGCTGAGCGCCAGCTACGAGACGGGCAGCGTCTACGGCTTCGGCCATCCGCTCTATTACGACAACGTCATCAAGACCCTGCGTGGCGAGGCCAGCGCTGAGGTCGATGGCTACGAGGGCCTGCGCTCGCTGGAGATCCTGGTGGCGGCCTACCGCAGTGCGCGCGACGGCCAGCGTGTGGGCCTTCCCCTGGTGTTCTGAAGATGACTTTCTGGAAGCATGAATCTGCCATCGTCGATGACGGCGCACAGCTGGGCGAAGGCACCAAGGTCTGGCACTTCGCCCACGTGAGCCCAGGCGCCCGCATTGGCGCGGGCTGCTCGCTGGGGCAGGGCGTCTACGTCGGCAATGACGTGAGCATCGGCGACAACGTGCGCATCCAGAACAACGTCTCGGTCTACGACGCGGTGACGCTGGAGGACGATGTGTTCTGCGGTCCGTCCATGGTCTTCACCAACGTCTACAACCCGCGTGCCGCCGTGGCCCGCAAGAACGAGTACCGCCGCACGCTGGTGAGGCAGGGCGCCACGCTGGGTGCCAACTGCACCATCGTCTGTGGAACCACGATTGGCGCTTATGCATTCGTCGGCGCTGGTGCTGTCGTCAATGCGGACGTTGCGCCATTTGCCCTGGTGGTCGGCGTGCCTGCACGCCAGATTGGCTGGATGACCCGGCATGGGGAGCGGCTTGACCTGCCTCTCGCTTTGCCCACCGACACGGACCTTTGCTATGCCGAGTGCAAGCAGACCGGCGATGTTTATCGACTGGGGCCTGATGGCGTGGCCCTGGCTCGCCAAGGAGATCGTTCTTGAGCATTCCCTTCATCGACCTCAAGGCCCAGTACCAGGCCTTGCGCGATCCCATCGCCGACCGCATGCAGAAGGTGCTGGACCATGGCCAGTACATCATGGGCCCCGAGGTCAAGGAGCTGGAGGAGAAGCTCGCCGCCTTCGTGGGCGTCAAGCACTGCATCACCGTTTCCAGTGGCACGGAGGCCCTGCTGATCGCGCTGATGGCGATGGACTTCAAACCTGGCGATGAGGTGATCACCACGCCTTTCACCTTCGCCGCGACGGTTGAGGTCATCGTGCTCTTGGGCGGTGTGCCGGTCTATGCCGACATCGAGCCCGACACCTGCAATATCGATGCGAGCAAGATCGAAGCGCTGATCACGCCGCGCACGCGAGCCATCATGCCGGTCAGCCTCTACGGCCAGGTCTGCGACATGGACGAGGTCAATGCCATCGCGGCCCGCCACGGCAACATCCCGGTGATCGAGGACGCGGCACAGAGCTTCGGCGCCAGCTACAAGCACAAGAGGAGCTGCGGCCTCTCGACCTGGGGCGCCACCAGCTTCTTCCCCAGCAAGCCCTTGGGCTGCTATGGCGATGGCGGCGCACTGTTCACCGACGACGACGCGCTGGCCCAGGCGGCCCGCGAGATCCGCATCCACGGCCAGAGCCAGCGTTACACGCACACGCGCGTCGGCGTTGGCGGCCGCATGGACACGCTGCAATGCGCCATCGTGCTCGCGAAGCTGGAGCGCTTCGAGTGGGAGTTGCAGCGCCGCCGGGAGATCGGTGCGCGCTATCAACAGCAGCTCGCCAGCCTGCCGCTGCAGCGCCTGGCCGTGCGTGCCGACCGGGACTGCGTCTGGGCCCAGTTCACCGTGATGGTGGAGGGCCGTGCGGAGTTGCAGAAGGCCTTGACCGCCGCCGGCATCCCCACCGCCATCCACTATCCCAAGCCGCTGCACCAGCAGCCGGCCTACGCGCGGCCCGACCTCAGCCTGCCGCAGTCCGAGGCTGCGGCCGCCCGCGTGATGAGCCTGCCCATGAGTGCCGACCTGAGCGAAGCCCAGCAGGACGCGGTCATCGCGGCCCTGGCGCAAGCCCTCGGTTGACTTGCCGATGACAGAGAAGGGGCTGCTGCGCAGCACGCTGACCCTGCTGGCTGGCGGTGCCTTGGCGCAGTTGCTGCCGCTGCTGCTCGGTCCTTGGCTGACGCGCCTGTATTCGCCGACCGAGTTCGGCCAGTTCTCCTTCGTCTGGACCCTGGCGACCAACCTCGCGGTGGTCGGCTGCGCGCGCTATGAATTCGCGCTGCCGCTGGAGCGCGAGGCCGGCCCCGCCGCCTTGCTGATGGGGCTGTGCGCGCGCGTGTTGCTCGGTGTGCTGGCCGTGTCTGCCGTGGTGGCCGGCGTGCTGCTGCTGGTGCAAGACCTGAGCCTGGCTTGGTGGCTGCCGCTGGCCGTGGCGGCCGGTGCGCTGACGCAGTGGCTGACGCTGTGGGCCACGCGGGCCGAGCGCTTCAAGGCGCTGGCGGCGGCGCGTGTGCTGCAGTACGGCGGCGGCTCGGCCGCCCAGGTCGTGCTGGGCCTCTTGCAGGCCGGCGCTCTGGGTCTGCTGCTCGGCCCCATCCTCGCCGCGCTGGCGGCCGCGCTGATGCTGAGCCGGCCCAGCCCCGAGGGCGGCTGGGCTGCGGTGTGGAAGCAGCCTGGCGAGGCCCTGAAGGCCATGGCGCTCAAGCATCGCGACTTCCCTCTGCTCAACACGCCGCACGCCTTTGCCGGCGCGCTGCAGGACAGCCTGGCCCTGATCCTGATCACCGCCTGGTCGGGCGAGGCCTCGGCCGGTTACTGGGCCTTGGCCCTGCGCTATCTGAAGGCGCCGGCCGGCCTCGTGGGTGGCGCCCTGTCGCAGACGCTGTACCCGCGCCTCGTGAGCGCTGCCACGCCGGCCGAGGGCCTCTATGCCGTGCGCCGCACGATGGCGGTGCTGATCGGCCTCGCCCTGCCGCTGATGATCGTGCTGCTGCTGTGGGGGCCCTGGCTGTTCGCCCGCGTGTTCGGCGAGCGCTGGGTCGATGCCGGCATGCTGGCGCGCGCGCTGGCGCCCTACATCGCCATGCATTTCATCGCCTCGCCGCTGTCGGTCGCCACCATGGCCTGGGGCGCGCAGGGCTGGGCCCTGCGGCTTGCGCTGGTGGGGCAGCTGATGTTTGTCGTCGGCCTGGCCGCAGGATTGAAGATCGGCGGCCTGATCGGCGCGGCCTGGGGCGTGTCGGCAGCGATGCTGCTCTACTTCAGCTACTTTTTCTGGTCGCTGGCGCATTGGAGGCATGAGGAACGAGCATGAGAGCGATCCTGAACCGTTGCCGGCGCCTGCTGTGGCGCAGTCTTTTCTACCGCATGGTTTTCGGCGAGCGCGGCGCGCGCGGCGAGTACCTGCCGCACACGCGCGTGGCGCCCAGTACCTGCATCGATGGCGAATCGGGCCTGCGGCTGGCCGACCATGTCTTCATCGGCCAGTTCAACTTCATCGACGCCACGGCGGGCCTGGACATCGAAGAGGGCGTTCAGATCACCAACTTCGTCTCCATCGTCACGCACAGCTCGCACCGTTCGATACGTCTCTTGGGTCGGGCCTATGTGGAGCACACGGGCCCGCCGCCCGGCTATCTGAAGGCACCGATCCGCATCGGCGCCTACAGCTTCGTCGGCCCGCACAGCCTGATCGAATCGGGCGCCAACATCGGCAAGGGCTGCGTGATCTGCGCCTATTCGCAGGTGCGCGGCGAGGTGCCTGATTTCGCCATCATGCAGGGCCAGCCGGCCGTGCAGATCGGCGATGTGCGCCACCGCGATGCCGAACTGCTGGGCCGCTATCCCTGGATGGCCGCGCACTACGAGGCCTGGGCCGGCGAGCTGCCGGACCTCCATCGATGAAGCTGGTCCTGATCGGTGATGGCGAGAGCCCGCACCTGCTCAAGTGGGCGCGGGCGCTGCAGCCGCGCGTCGAGCTGTGGGCGGCGTCGTCGCGCGGCTTCACGCCGGAGTTCGAGGCCCTGGTGCCGGCCGAGCGGCGGCTCGCCATGAACACCGATCCGGCCCACCGAGGCGGCAACATCGCCGTGCTGGCCAAACTGCCGATGCTGGGGCGGTGGTTGGCCCGGGTCGATGCAGACTGGCTGCATGCCCATTACCTCACCTCGCACGGCACGCTGGCCTGGGCGGCCAAGCGCGGCTGGCGGTTGCGCGCGCGCATCGCCGGCTCGGCCTGGGGCAGTGACATCCTGGTCACGCCCTGGCAGGGCGCCGCCTACCGCTGGCTGACGGAGCGCGTGCTGCGCGCCTGCGCGATCACCACCTCCGATTCGCGCCACATGGCGGCGCAGATGACGGTGCTGGGTGCGGGCGAGGTGATGACCTTCCCCTTCGGCCTGGAAGCCCTGCCCAAGCAGGGCGCGAAGAAGCAGCCCTGGCTGTTCTTCGCGAACCGGGGCCTGGAGCCTATCTATGCGCCCGAGCGTGTGATCACCGCCTTTGCGGCCGTGGCCGCGCTGCAGCCCGAGGCGCGTCTTGTGGTGGCCAATGACGGCAGCCTGCGTGGCCAACTGGCGCAGCAGGTGCGCGACCTGGGCCTCGCGGCCAAGGTCGAGTTCGTCGGCCGGCTCGATGCCAAGACGCAGGGCGGCTTCTATGCCCGTTCCTGCTGGTACCTGAGCCTGCCGCAGAGCGACTCGGTGGCGGTCTCGGTGCTGGAGGCCATGGCCCATGAATGCCTGCCGATACTCTCGGACCTGCCGGCCAACCACGAGCTGGTGGGCGAGGGTGCCGGCCAGGGCCTGATCCTGCGCGACGATGCGGCCCTGCCTTCGCAACTGGCGAGCCTGGCGGACCCGGCCGCAGCGGGCGCTGCCAACCGTGCCTGGGTGGCCGAGCACGGCCTGTTCGCCCCGGCCGTCGACCGATTTCTTGAACGTCTGAAGCACATCGAAGGGAAAGCCCCTTGAGGCTCTTGCTGATCAATCACTACGCCGGCTCACCCGAGCTGGGCATGGAATACCGGCCCTACTACCTGGCGCGCGAATGGGTGCGCCAGGGCCACCAGGTGCTGATCCTGGCGGCCTCGTTCTCGCATGTGCGCAGCACCCAGCCGAGCAAGATGGGCGAGGAGATCGACGGAATCTCCTACTGCTGGTATCCGACCCCGAAGTACCAGGGCAATGGCCTCGGCCGCGTGCGCAACATCTGGTCCTTTTGCCGCCAGGTCAGCGGCGACGCCGAAGCACTGGCGCGCGAGTTCCGGCCCGATGCGGTGATTGCTTCCTCGACCTATCCGATGGACATCTGGGTGGCGCGCAAGGTCGCGCGGCTTGCCAAGGCCAAGCTGGTCTACGAGGTGCACGACCTCTGGCCACTGTCGCCCATCGAGCTCTCCGGCATGTCACCGCGCCACCCGTTCGCCATGCTGTGCCAGAAGGCGGAGAACGATGCCTACCGTGACGCGGACCTGGTGGTGTCCATGTTGCCCAAGGTGCATCAGCACATGGCCTCGCATGGCCTCGATTTGAAGAAGCTGCACATCGTGCCCAACGGCATCACGCTGGACGAATGGGAAGGCGAGGGCGAGCCGCTGAACGCCGAGCTGGCGGCCCACCTGGCCACCCAGAAGGCGGCCGGCCGCCTGGTGCTGGGCTATGCCGGCTCGCATGGCCTGCCGAATGCGCTGGACGTGCTGCTCGACGCTGCCAAGCTCTTGAAGGACGCGCCGATCAGCCTCGTGCTGGTGGGCGGCGGCCATGAGAAGGCGCGGCTCGAAGCCCGCGTGCGTGACGAAGGCCTCACGAACGTGGCGATGTTCGCGCCCATCCCCAAGCGCCAGATCCCTTCCTTGCTGCACCACTTCGACATCGCCTACATCGGCTGGCAGCGCACGCCCATCTACCGCTTTGGCATCGCGCCGAACAAGCTGATGGACTACATGATGGCCGAGCGCGCCGTGCTGCACTCGGTCGAGGCTGGCAATGACCCGGTGGCCGAGGCGGCGGCCGGCCTGACCGTGCCGCCCGAGGACGCGCAAGCCGTGGCCGAGGGCGTGCGGCGTCTGGCGGCGCTGAGCTCCGAGCAGCGCGCCGCCATGGGCCTGCGCGGCCGTGCGTTTGTGCTGGCCAATCACACCTACCCGGTGCTGGCCCAGCAGTTCCTCAATGCCTTGAACTAGGCCCGACCCAATGAATCAAGAGCGCCAGCAGGAGATTGCCGCCATCGCCGAGCGCTATGCGCGCCGCGACGCGGGCGACCGCTACAGCCTGCTCAGGCCCGAGGTCTGGCAGATGCTGCAGGAGCGCGAACGGGCGCTGCTGAAGCAATTGGCACAGCGCCCTGGTCGGCCGCAGGACTGGCGGCTCACCGAGGTCGGCTGCGGCGCCGGCGGCAATCTGCTGGAGCTCTTGCGCACCGGCTTTGCGCCCGAACATCTGTGCGGCATCGAGCTGCTGCAGGAACGCTTCGACATGGCGCGGCGCGTGCTGCCGCCGGCCGTGCAATTGCGGCTCGGAGATGCCACGCAGGCCGGCATCGCACCGGCCAGCCAGGACTTCGTCTTCCAGTCCACCGTCTTCTCCTCCATCCTCAGCGATGCCGTGCAGCAGCAACTGGCCGACGCCATGTGGCGCTGGCTGAAGCCCGGCGGTGCCGTGCTCTGGTACGACTTCATCGTCGACAATCCGCGCAATGCCGATGTGCGCGGCGTGCCGCTGCGCCGGTTGCGCGAGCTGTTCCCTGACGGCCGGGTCAGCAGCCAGCGGCTGACGCTGGCGCCGCCGCTGGCGCGCCTGGTGTGCCGCCTGCATCCGGGCGCTTACACCGTCTTCAACAGCATTCCCTGGCTGCGCACCCATGTGCTGGCGATCTTGCAAAAGCCCGAGTAGCCCGAGTAGCCCGAATAGCCCCAATGACCCGATTGGCCTGAACGGCCCGGACGCTAGAATTGCATCAGTGCATCACCGCATCAGATGCAGGAGAAGGCCTCATGCGCACCACACTCGAGATTGACGATGACCTGCTGCGAGCCGCCAAGGAGCTGGCCCGGCGCGAGGGCGCGACCGCCGGCCAGGTGGTTTCGCGGCTGTTGCGCATGTCGCTGACCGGTGCGGCTCCGGCTGCTCCGGGCAAGAAGGCCGGGCGGCGCACGGTGGTGGCCGGCTTCGAGCCCTTTGCCGCCAAGCCGGGCGTTGTCACCAGCCTGGAGCAGGTGCAGGCCCTGCGCGATGCGGAAGGGCTCTGAGCCGTGCGATCGCTGCTGGACGTCAACATGCTGGTGGCCCTGCTCGATGCGGGCCATCTGCACCATGGCCCGGCCATGGACTGGTTTGCCGCCAACCACGACAAGGGCTGGGCCTCCTGCCCGCTGACCCAGAACGGTTGCCTGCGCGTGCTCTCGCTGCCGGCCTATCCCAACAGCCAGCCGGCGGCCCAGGTGGCCGCGCGCCTGGCCCAGGCCGTGGCCCATGGCTCGCATGAGTTCTGGCCCGATGCGCTGAGCCTGCTCGATCCGACGCTGCTGCAATGGGATCGTGTGCTGAGCTCGCGCCAGGTGACGGACCTGTATCTGCTGGCGCTGGCCGTGTCGCGCAATGCGCGCCTGGTAACGCTGGACCGCAGCATCCCGCTGCAGGCCGTGCGCGGTGCTCAGAAAAAGCACCTGCTCGCGCTGGACTGACAAGAATCGAGAAGACCCGCCATGAGCGACACCCCGGCACAACCTTTCCTGCCTTTTGCCCTGCCCGAGATCGGCGAGGACGAGATCAACGAGGTGGTTGACACCCTGCGCTCCGGCTGGGTCACGACCGGCCCCAAGGCGCGCAAGTTCGAGCAGGACTTTGCGGCCTTTCTGGGTGAGCCGCAGCTCGAGTGCATCTCGGTCAACTCGGCCACGGCGGGCCTGCACCTGGCGCTGGAAGCCATCGGCATAGGCCCCGGCGACGAGGTGATCACCACCACCCACACCTTCACCGCCACCGCCGAGGTGGTGCGCTACCTGGGTGCCGACGTGGTGCTGGTGGACATCGACCCGGCCACGCTGAACATCGACCCCAAGCTGGTCGAGGCCGCGATCACGCCGCGTACCAAGGCCATCGTGCCGGTGCACTATGCGGGCCTCGCGGTGGACATGATTGCCATCCTCGACATCGCCCGCAAGCATGGCCTGCGTGTGGTCGAAGACGCCGCCCATGCCCTGCCCACCACCATGGAGAAGGAGCTGATAGGCACCATGGGCAGCGATGCCACGGTGTTCAGCTTCTACGCCAACAAGACCATGACGACGGGCGAGGGCGGCATGCTGGTGACGCGCAATGCCGAGCTGGCCAAGCGCGCCAAGGTGATGCGCCTGCACGGCATCAACCGCGATGCCTTCGACCGCTTCACCGCCAAGGTGCCGAGCTGGTACTACGAGATCGTGGCGCCGGGCTTCAAGTACAACCTGACCGACATCGCCGCCGCGCTGGGCATCCACCAGCTCAAGCGCATCCCGGCCTTCCAGGCCCGGCGCGAGCAGATCGCGCAGCAGTACCTGGAGGCTTTTGCCGATTTGCCGCTCGTGATGCCACCTCTGCCCATCGAGGGCGACACGCATTCCTGGCACCTTTTCGTGCTGCGCCTGGCGGACGATCTCGAGATCGAACGCGATGTCTTCATCGAGCAGATGTATGCCCGTGGCATCGGCTGCAGCGTGCACTACATCCCGCTGCACCTGCAGCCCTACTGGCGCGACCGCTATCACTTGCGTCCCGAGCAGTTCCCGCATTCGCAGAAGGCCTACGAACGCATGCTGAGCATCCCGCTCTACACGGCGATGACGGAGGCCGACGTGCAGCGCGTGATCACGGCCGTGCGCGAGATCGTGCAGGGCGCCGGCGCCTGAGGCCATGGCCAAGCGAGGCTTCGACATCGTCTGCGCCGCGTTGGGCCTGGCGCTGCTGGCGCCGGTGCTCGTCGCGCTCGCGCTGTGGGTCAAGCTCGATTCGCCCGGCCCGGTGTTCTTCAGGCAGGAGCGGGTGGGTCGCCATGGCCGCAACTTCCTGATCCACAAATTCCGCACGATGCGCGTGGACAACGCCGGCCCGCAAATCACCATCGGCGCCGACCCGCGCATCACCCGCAGCGGTGCCTGGCTGCGCCGCTACAAGCTCGACGAGCTGCCCCAGCTGTGGGACGTGCTGCGTGGTGCAATGAGCCTCGTGGGCCCGCGGCCGGAGGTGCCCAAATACGTGGCGCTGTATCCGGAGGAGCTGCGTCGCCTGGTGCTCTCGGTGCGACCCGGCATCACCGACCCGGCCTCGCTGCGCTATCGCAACGAGAGCGAGCGCCTGGCGGCGGCGGCCGACCCGGAGCGCGAATACATCGAGGTCGTGATGCCCGCCAAGCTGGCGCTCGCGGCCGACTACGTGCGCGAGGCCAGCCTCGGTGGCGACCTGCGCCTGATCCTCTCGACCCTGGCTGCGCTGCGGCGCTGACCGAAGAAGCAACCCATGTTCTGGCTCTCCCTCGACGCCTTCCTGACCCGCATCCGCCGCTGGCGAGAGCCGCTGTCGCTGCTACTGGACGCGGCGGTGATCGCGCTGGCCTGGCAGGCCACCTATCTGTTCCGCCTCGGCTTCGAGCGCTGGCTGTCGGCCCGCCCCGGCTATGACGCGCGCGTGCTGGCGGCCCTGGTCCTGCTCTATGTGATCGTGCTGTGGAGTCTGCGCGTGCCCAAGGGCATGTGGCGGTTCAGCGGCTTCGGCGAGGTCAAGCGATTGCTGCTGGCCTGCGCCATTGCGGGCGGCCTGGGTGCCGCGGCCGTGCAGATGCTGGAGCTGCGCGCCGTGCCGCGCTCGGTGCTGGCCTTGCATCCGCTGTTCTGCGCCATTGGCCTGGCGATGATGCGGCTCGGCTACCGCATGCTCTACGAACACATGCGTGGCCGCATCAGCGGCAGCGCTACCGAGACCCGCCGTGCCCTGGTGATGGGCGCTGGCGATGCCGGCCGCCTGCTGGTGGCGGGCATCCAGCACCAGGGCTGGGTGGTGGTGGGCCTGCTGGACGATGACGCCGCCAAGCGGGGCATGCGCGTCGGCGGCATTCCGGTGCTGGGCCGGCTCGATGAGGTGCAGGCGCTGGCCGAGCGCCATGGCATCACCCACGTGGTCGTTGCCATGCCGGGTGCCGAACTGGCTCAGCGGCGCCGAGCGCTGGATCTCGCAGGGCGCACCGGCCTGCATGTGCTGACCGTGCCCAGCAGCGTCGAGCTGCGCCAGGGCAGCAAGCCCGAGCAACTGCGCGACATCGAGCCCGAGGATTTGCTCGGCCGCGAGCCGGTGCAGCTGGACGAGGCCGGCATCAGCGAGGCCATCTCGGGCAAGGTGGTCCTGATCACCGGCGCCGGCGGCAGCATAGGCGGCGAGCTGTGCCGGCAGGTGGCGCGCTTCGGGCCGGCCCGTATCGTGCTGTACGAGCTGAGCGAGTTCGCGCTCTACACGATAGAGCAGGAGCTCTCGCAAAGCTTCCCGCTGATCTCGCTCACGCGCCTGGTCGGCGACGTCAAGGACCTGGACCATCTGCGCCTGACCTTCAAGCGCCAGCGGCCGCAGATCGTCTTCCATGCTGCGGCCTACAAGCATGTGCCGCTGATGGAGCAGGACAACGCCTGGGCCGCACTGCGAAACAACACACTGGGCACGTATCACGCGGCGCTGGCGGCGGCCGAGGCGGATGCCGAGCGCTTCGTGCTGATCAGCACCGACAAGGCGGTCAACCCGACCAATGTGATGGGCGCCACCAAGCGCGCGGCCGAGCTGGTGATCAGCCAGCTGGCGCGCCAGGGCCACAAGACCCGCTTCATGGCGGTGCGCTTTGGCAACGTGCTGGGCTCCAGCGGCAGCGTGATCCCGAAGTTCAAGGAACAGATCGCCAAGGGAGGGCCGGTGACCGTGACCCATCCCGACATCACCCGCTACTTCATGACCATCCCCGAGGCGGCGCGCCTGGTGGTGCAGGCGGCTGCTTTGGGCGAGAGCGGCCAGGTCTATGTGCTGGACATGGGCGAGCCGGTGAAGATCGTCGACCTGGCGCGGGACATGATCAGGCTGTCGGGTCACGGGCTGGACGAGATCCGCATCGTCTTCAGCGGTCTGCGGCCCGGCGAGAAGCTCTATGAGGAGTTGCTGGCCGACAGCGATACCAGCGTGCCCACCTCGATTCCCCGCCTCAGCATTGCGCGCCTGGACCAGCACGCAGTCGGTGTGCCGGTGCTGGACTGGCTGTCTGGAGTGACACGGGCCGCCGCCGATGCAGGAGGCATCGAGGACGCCCGGGTGCGCGACCTGTTGTGTGTGGTGGTGCCCGAGTTCAGCTCGCCGAGGTAGGCGACAGCATTTGCCGCAGCTTCTTCGCGCTGCCTTGCCAGGAAAAGCGACCGGCGCGGGCCAGGCCGGCGCTGCGCAGACGAGCGGGTAGCCCAGGGTCTGAACAGAGTGATTCCATGGCGTTGCGAATCGATACCTCATCAAGCGGGTCGACGAGCATGGCAGCGGCGCCGCAGACCTCGGGCAAGGCGGCGCTGTTGGATGCCATCACCGGGCAGCCGCAATGCATGGCCTCAAGCGGTGGAATGCCGAAGCCCTCGTAGAGTGAAGGAAACACCAGTGCCGTGGCGTGCTGGTACAGGCTTCTGAGCTCCTCGTCGGAGACCGGACCGCAACGCAAGAGGCCCGGTTCGTCGGCCTCCGCTTCGCTCGATCGGAAGACCAGCGAGTTGCTTCCGCCAACCAGCACCAGCGGGACTTGATCCCTGCCACGCCAGGCCGCGTGCGCGCGTAGCAGGCGCGACAGGTTCTTCGTGGGGTTTGCACTGGCTACCGCCAGGAAGAAGGGGCGCCCGAGCAAGCCGAGCCGTGCGACGAGCCTGTCGTCTGCACTGAAGCCCAGGATGTGCTCACCGCTCCCGGGAACGACCTCGAATCGAGCTTGCCCCAGCCGTTCGCTCAGCCGTGCGGCTGAGAACGCAGAAGGGGTGAGCAGGCCGTGGGCCTTTCTGCTCAACCGACGAAACAGAAATCGGTACCAGGTGGCAAAGGCCCGTGTATAGGCCTCCGGGTGGTCGAACACCGCAGCGTCGTGCAGCATGCAGACCTGCCGCCTGCCGAAGCAGGGTGCCGATCCTGCGAGGCTCAGCAGTCGACCGTCGCGTGCGGCCCAGGGCAGCGCTACCTGCTCCCAGGCATGCAGGCTGCGCACGAGTGGCCCACCCAGTCGGCGCAACTCGATGAAACGCAGGGCGGGCAGGTTCGGGCTCCCGTGCGGTACCAGCAGCACCCACCGTTGCGCTGGTTGCTCCAGGTGAAGCAGCTGATCCAGTGCCAGGACCAGATTCAGGGCGGCACGCTGCACGCCCGTCATCTGCTGCGCAGTGAATTTTCCGTTGATGTAGATGATGTCGGCCATCGTTGCAGCGGGCTCAGGTGGCGGCCCTGGTGCCCATAGAATGCGGGTCGTCGTTGGTGTCGCGGTTCGCTCAGATGCCGCAGCGCAGCAGACGAACAAACTCCAGCCCCTGCTCCCCCGGGGGAACAGGCCGGCTTTCGGCGGTCCGTCAGCGCGGCTGCCATACAACCCATGACGATTGTTGCAGCGCGCATCAGCAGTACCCGCTCCGGCATGATATGGGGACTGCTACTGTTCTTCCTGGAGGCCGTTCAAGGCTTGCTCCTGCCCTCGCTGTTCAGGCTCGTGCTGGGCCCGGATGCTGCCGCTGCCTGGATCGTGCTGGCCAGCAGCACTGCGCTCATCGCGCTGGCATGTGCCGCTCACGGGCCCGCTGTTGTCCGCGGCATTTCTGCGCGACTGGGCGCCGGTGTCCAGGGCGGCTTGCTGCCTGCCAATTGGTACCAGTTGCGCCGCCGTCTGGCGCTTGCGGGAATGGGTTTGCTCCTGGCCGCACAGTTGCTGTTTCTGGCCTTGGGCGCCGATCCGCTGGAACACCTGGGTCAGCACGGCGGGTTGGCATTGCTGCTGCTGTTCCTCGGCCAGCATCTTCGCCTGCTCGCCTTCAACAACTTCATGGCGTTGAACGGCCTGCGTGAGACCGGTCGCGACAAGCAATTGCTGCTGACCGCCAGCGTTTCCGGCCTGATATTGATTGGCTTGGTGGCCTGGTGCCGTCCGTCGGTCCTGTTGTTCGGCCTGGGCTATCTGTGTGTGCAGGCCTGGCTGCTGTGGGCCTCAAACCGCGCTTTGCAGGGGCGGCTGGATTCCGGGGGGGCGGTCAGCCTGGCTGGAAGACGGGAGGCTGCGGGCCTGCTGCTGCTGGCCTTGGCGGGCTACCTCAACATGGGGTCGGATGTGCTGGTTGGATCACATCTGCTGCAGCCTGAGGAGCAACTGCGCTACGTGGTGGTGTCGCGGGCCTTCTATGTGCCGGTGGCCGTGGTCGGCCTCTGGTGTCAGCTGCGCTTTCCGTTCTGGAGTGCTCTCGATGCTGGCTGGGCCGCCTGCCTGGCCGAGATCCGGCAGATCGCCGGGCTGTTGTTGTTC
This sequence comes from Pelomonas sp. V22, assembly GCF_030014915.1. GTDB lineage: Bacteria > Pseudomonadota > Gammaproteobacteria > Burkholderiales > Burkholderiaceae_C > JAUASW01. The sequence goes on along the minus strand of NZ_JAGIXS010000001.1, from coordinate 1,252,494 downwards.
CCCATGATCCTCATGCTGGCGGCTGCCATTGCGTGGCTTGAGCGTGTGTCTGAACCGGCTGACGAGCTGAATGCGATCTGGGTGTGCGGGGTGCTGTTCGTGTGCAGCTATGCGGCCAGCTTGACCGTCTGCCTGGGTCAGGTCTTGCTGGCGCGAGGTCGAAAGTCCTTCGTCTGGTTCGCTGCGCCTGCGGGCTGCCTGGCGCCCGTGCTGGCGGCGGGAGCAGCGCAGCTTTGGGGTGCGGGAGCATTCGTGTCGGGATATCTGGCCAGCAATCTCATGTTGCTGCTGGTCCATGCGGGCTTTGCCATGGCGGCAGGAAAGGGGATGTCGAGGCATGCTTAAGTGGGTACTTGGCGTGGGCCGCAGCTTGCTATCAAGGCCCCGGGGACTGGCGTCCTGCGGCGAGGCGGCGCGCATGAATTTCCCCCGCCGCTTGCGCGGTCGTACCGGCATCAGCTTCGGCGACCGCGTCCGGGTCGACAGTCACGGCTGGATCGAGGCCATCCATTGCTACGGAGCGCAGCGTTTCCGGCCCCGCATCGCGATTGCGCGCGACGTCGCGATAGGGCGGCATGTGACCATCACGGCCGTGAATGACATCAGCATTGGCGAAGGCTGCCTCCTCAGCGAAGGTGTGTACATTTCCGACCACTTCCACGACGTCATGACGGCGGGGACCAGCCCTCTGGTCGAGCGGCCGCTCGTCGAGCGGGGGGCGGTTCACATCGGGCCGAGATGCTTCATCGGTTTCAGAGCCTGCGTATTGCCTGGCGTCACCTTGGGGGAGGGCTGTGTGGTCGGGGCGCAGGCCGTGGTGACCCGCTCCTTTCCTGCAGGCAGTGTGCTGGCTGGCAGTCCGGCTCGACTGCTGCGCACCCTGTCGATGGAACCCCTGCGAGGCCATCAGAATCCATGATCAATTCATCCATTGCCCCGCAATCAGAGGCCTTTGACGGCTACTACCAGACAGCCCGGCTCGAGTTGCTGGATCTGTTGGGGGAACACGGGCCGCTTCGGGCGCTCGAAATCGGCTGTGGCGCAGGTGCCAATCTGGTGGAGCTGAAGCGGCGCTGGCCCGACTGCACCATGACGGGCCTGGAGTTGCGCCCCGATGCAGCGCAGATTGCGCAGGCCTCGGGCGCGATCGATCTTGTGTTGCAGTCCAACGTTCTGGATGAGCGGCTCTCGCTTGATGAAGGCGGCTTTGACCTGGTGATACTCAGCCATGTGCTCGAGCATTTCGCGCAGCCTGAGTTGGTACTTGAGCGGGCGCAGCGCTGGTTGGCGCCGGGCGGCCGGCTGCTGATCGCGCTGCCCAACGTTCGGCACATCTCGGTCCTGTTGCCGCTGGCTCTGAAGGGGGAGTTCCGCTATCAGGCCTCAGGCATCCTGGACCAGACGCACCTGCGCTTCTTCACCCGGCGCAGTGCCGAGCGCTTCCTGACGGCGCAGGGCCTGCGGCTGTTGCGCACGGCCCCGGAGTTTGGTGGCAGCAAGTCCCGGTGGCTTCAGCGGCTCAGCCTGGGCGCGGCCAGCGATCTGGCGGCCTATGCCTACAACTTCCTGGCGGTTCGGGCATGACGACATCCTGCTGTGTCACCGTGGTCGCCGGCAACTACCTGGCCTATGCAGCGGTTCTGGCTGCCTCGCTCAGGCAGCACGACGAGGCTTGGCAGTTCCAGGTTCTCGTGGTCGAGCGGGCCAGCCCGGGCCTGCGCGCGCTGGCCGCGTCGCTGAATCTGTCGGTGGTCTTCGTGGACGAACTGGGCCTGCCAGATCTGGAACGCCTCGCCTACAAGTACGACATCCTGGAGCTGAGCACGGCGCTCAAGCCCAGCTTCCTCAAGCGGGTGTTCTCCCAGGGGTTTGACCGGGTCGTCTACCTCGATCCCGACATCCGGCTCTACGGCGATCTTGGCCCCGTTCGGGAGGCGCTTGACGGAGCAGCCATCGTGCTCACGCCGCACATCCTCAGCCCCTTGCTGGATGGACGTCGCCCCTCGGAAGTCGATTTCCTTCGCAACGGGGTATTCAATCTCGGCTTCATTGGCCTGGCCAAACATGAGCAGACCTCAGCCATGCTCGACTGGTGGGAGGCCCGATGCCTGGGTTTGGGCTTCAACGATCCGGGCTTCGGCACCTTCGTGGACCAGAAGTGGGCGGACCTGATGCCCGCACTGTTCGAGGCGACGCGGATACTGCGCCACCCTGGCTGCAACGTCGCCTACTGGAATCTTCACGAGCGGCAACTGGCTCGGGCCGCCTCGGGCGTTCTGGTGAATGGCCGCCCGCTGGTCTTTTTCCATTTCAGCGGCGTCGATGCCGCACAGCCTGAGCATCTGTCCAGGCATCAGGATCGATTTGATCTGGTGGCCGGAACGCCGCTCGCGGAGCTGGTGGGCGGTTATTGCGAGGCGCTGCTGGCCGCCGGGCATGCGCAGTTGCGCCAGCACCCCTACAGCTTTGCCTGCCTAGACGACGGTACGCCGATCAGCCCCACGATGCGCCGCGCGCTACTGTGCAGCGTGGGGCAGGGCGAGGCCCAGCCCTTCCGTACTGCCAGTGAGTTCCAGCGTCGCTTGCGTGCCAGCGGCATCGCGCATCGGGGCGATGCAGGCAAGCCCGAGGTCGTGAATACCCGCAACCTGCATCGCCAGGCGGGACGCCAGCGATGGGTGGACCGGTCGGTGCGCTTGCTGGCGCGGCTGTTCGGCCCGGAGCGAACCCTGATGCTTCTGCGCTACGCGGCCGTTCTCACGCGGGAGTCTCATTTCGCCAGCGTGCTGCTGGGTGTTGCCCAGAGCTACGAGCATCGCGAGAAGCGCTAACCCCCGAACGCAGGCCTGCGGCCGGACCGGAAGGCAGCCGGAACGGCCACATACAATGTCCGCTTGCCCCTGAAACCCTTCATGTCCTTTTCAATTCGGCCTCTGCACGTCGGCAAGTTTGTTCCTCCGCCCTACGCTGGCATGGAGACTCATGTCGACACCCTGCTGGATTCGATCAGCGGGCAGTCGCAGGCCACCCTGGTCGCGAGTGAGCCGAGCGCGGGCATGGGGCGTCCGTCTGAGCCCACGGCCTACAAGGTCATCCCGGTGCCCTACTACGCCATGCTGGCGTCGGTGCCAATCTGCCCTGGCATCCTGGGGGTTGTTCGCACTGAACTCGAGTCCGGGCGCTCCAACCTCCTGCACGTGCATGCACCCAATCCCTGGGGCGATCTTGCGGCGATCCGGGCGCCAAAGAGCACGCCGGTGGTCATCACATGGCACAGCGACATCGTGCGCCAGCGTGCATTGCTGAAGCTCTATGGACCTATTCAGCAGCATGCCTTGCGTCGTGCCGATCGCATCGTGGTGTTCACTCCCAAGCATTACGACAGCTCGCAGCAACTCAGGAGCGAGGAACTGCGCCGCAAGGTTCGGACGGTACCCATCGGCATCGACTTCTCCAAGCTCGACGCTGTGGCGCCCGACGCTGAAGCGATGGCATCGTTGAAGCAATGGATCAATGGCCGCGCGGTGGTCCTCAGCGTTGGCCGCCACGTCTACTACAAGGGCTACCAGTACCTTCTGGGAGCGCTGGCACGCCTGCCCAGCGACGTCGCCCTGCTGATGGTGGGCGCGGGGCCGCTGACCGGGGAGCTGGTTCGTTATGCGGAACAGCGCGGGCTTTCCGGGCGTGTCAAGTTCCTGGGTGAGGTGAAGCAACCGGCCTTGGTCGCGGCACTGACCCTTTGCGACGTCTTCTGCCTGCCCTCGATCGAGCAGTCCGAGGCCTTTGGCATCGCCAGCGCGGAAGCCATGGCCTTCGGCAAGCCGACGGTGGTTTGTGAGCTGGGCAATGGCGTCAACTATCTCAACCGCGATGGAGTGACCAGCCTGGTCAGCCCGCCGCGAGACGAGCGGGCACTCAGTGATGCACTCGCTCAGCTGCTGCGTGACGACGGCATGCGGTTGCGAATGGGTCAGGCCGCACGCGAATGGGTGCGCGCCGAGTTCGGCGTTGAGGCCATGCGCGACGGCACGATCGACCTGTATCGCGAACTGCTTTGAGGCTTGGGCCGCTGCGTCCGATCAGGCGAGGCCCTACCTGCCGGCCTGACGCCCGGCCTCCGAATCGATCAGCGCCTTGACCAGTACTACAGAGGCCGGCCCCGTAAGGTGAGCGCTGTCCCAACTGGTCGGCAGGGTCGCGCCGTCTTCACCGATGACGCTGAGGCAGCCCTCCGAATTGCAGAGTGCGTCCAGCGCTGAAAAATAGCTCAGACCCAGTTGTCGGGCCTGGCTCTTCATGAGCCGCTCCGCTGTCATCACACTGGCATCCCGTCCAAGCGGGATGCGGCTGGCTGCTTCGCCTCGCGAATCAAGCGTGGCGGCTGCGAGTCCGGGAAGTCCACCTGGCCAATACGGTACGGGGCCCACGAGGACGATCTGTCTCACGCCCAGGGCGCGCAAGCGGGCCACCGTTTGCGTCAGTTGAATTCTTGGATGCCGGCGCCAGTCGGCCGCCAGCAGAACCCGCTGCGGAGCGAACTGCTCGATGCGCTGCAGCAGGTGGGCATTCGCTGCGGCGCAATCCGGGTGTTGCGCGCTGCGGTAGTTGAGGACCGGCGGGCATCCTGCGGTCGTGATCTGCAGCAGCTCCGCCCATTGCTCGCTGCGAGCTTGCAGGCCGGGCCAGAGGTGGGCGGCATGCGAATCTCCCCACAGCAGCCATCGGTCTTGACCCTTGCCCTCGGCGATGCATCGGCCCATGCGGGAACTCGGGTCCTGAGGGTCCAGGAAGCAGCTGCCAAGGCGGTAGGCCGAGCGGTAGTCGAATTCGAACTGGAGCAAGGCCTTCTGTGCCGGGGTGGCCGGGCGCATCAATCCGTGGTTGAGGTAGCCAAGCGTGGCGGCAATGAGCAGGGGCACGCTGACGAGGGCTGCAATCCGGAATGTCCGCTGCGGCGTCCAGGCAGCGCGCCGGACAGGCATTTCAACCCAGCGTGTCGTCACCAAGCCCAGGCCGACGGCAGCCGTCAAAAGCAGCAGGGTGAGGGGCCAGGCCAGCTCGGCCTGGTCGAACCGAACATGGCCCAGGCTCAGGATGGGTTGATGCCACAGGTAGATGCCGTAGGAGGCCGCGCCCAGCGATGTCAGCGGCCGTATCGACAGAAGGCGGCTCGTTGCTTGCCCCGGAGCCGCGCACAGCAGCAGCAAGCTGGCCCCGAGCACGGACAGCAGCATGAAGGGCAGTGGCCGGTGGGCTTCGGCGTTGTAAAGAACCAGCGTTGCCACGATGAGCAGCAGGCCGACTGCCGCTCCGATCGGCGCAATACGCATCATGCGTAGCCGCCACTCACCTGGTGTGCCCGTTCCTGACAGGGCAACGGCCACCAGGGCGCCTGCCATCAACTCCCAGGCCCGCGTTGGCAGCAGGTAGAAGGTCGGCACGGGCTTGGCTGTCCAGCCCACAACCGACAGCGCGAGTGAGCCGCCGGCAATGAGCGACAGCAACAGCAGGCGCCTTGACCTGGCCCACGAGGCGGTGCCGATCAGCAGCAGGGGGAACAGGAGGTAGAACTGCTCCTCGACACCCAGGCTCCAGGTGTGCAGCAGCGGCAGTACCTCGCCGCCCTGCGAGAAATAGTCGGTCTGCCGCCAGAACCAGAGGTTGGAGCAGAAGCCCAGCACCGCGAGCATCGAGGCCCAGTAGGCGCGCAGCTCGCCCGGTGTCAGCCAGAGGCAGGCGAACAGGGTGGTGGCCATCACGACCAGCAGCAGCCCGGGCAACAGACGGCGCAAGCGGCGCGCATAGAAGCTGCCAAGCCCGAAAACGCCGCCCGACTGGTCGGCCAGGATCATGCCCGTGATCAGGTAGCCACTGATCACGAAGAACACGTCCACGCCCAGGAAGCCGCCGGTGAAGCCGGGAACATCGGCGTGGAACAGCAGCACGGCAAGCACGGCAATGGCCCGCAGGCCATCGATTTCGGGGCGATGCTTCACAGCAGATCCTTGCATGGGCAGCACGGCAGCCGAAGAGGGGCGCCGGTTCCGAACGGCTATTGCTTGGGCTTGCCCAGCAGCTTCTGGATCTCTTCAAGGACCTTGGGGTCCGTGACTACCTTGCCACTCGCCCCGGCCGGGAGTGGCTTGCCAGCAGCCGCAGGCGCTTCGGTCCCAGGTTTGTCCTGGGGCTTGCCAGCTTCGGTGCTGCCGCTGCTGCCCGGCGTTGGCGTAGCGGGCAGGGTCTGCGTGGGACGGCTGGTGATCACGCCATCGTCGACCGGGCCCGGCGCCGTACCGGGCTTCTTTCCTGGCGCAGGCTCCTGCGCTGGCTTGGCGGGCTGGGCCTGCTGCGGCTGCGCCGGGGTGCTGTCGCGCGCTTCCGAGGCCGACGGTGCAGCAATGGGTTCCTTGGCAACCCGCGCCGTCTTCAGGTCCTTGGCCCAATCGCCGAAGGTGGCTTGAATCGCCTGCGTGATTTCCTCCGCCTCGTAGTCATCATTGACGACATAGGGCGTGATCATGACCAGCAGCTCGGTCTGCTTGGCGTTCGCGCTCTGCGAGCGAAACAGGGCACCGATGCCCGGGATGTCCTTGAGCAGCGGCACGCCGGAGGTCGAGTCGCTTTCGTCCTTGGAGATCAGGCCTCCCAGCAACACGGTGGAGCCGTCACGCAGGGAGAGCTTGGTCTCGATGCGCCGGGTGGAGATCGTTGGCGATGCGGAGACGCCGGTCTGCGTCGTGGCCGCCGAGCTGACTTCCTGCGACACCTCGAGGTCCAGCCGGTTGCCGGAATTGATGACCGGGCGCACCTTGAGGATCACGCCGGTCTGCTTGTATTGCACCTGGTTCAGCACGCCGACCTGCTGAGAACTGCCCGCCCCAGGGAAGCCGCTGGTCACACCGGTCGTCTGCTGACTGGTGATGATGGGCACCTCGTTGCCGACCTGGATGGTGGCCGTCTCGCCGTTGCGTGCCAGCACCTTGGGGTTGGAAAGAATGCGCGCCTGAGAATTGGTAGCCAGGGCGTCCAGTGCTCCGAGAACCTGCCCGGCGCCGTTGATGTAGGCGAGATTGAGACCGTTGCCACCAATCTTTGCCGATTGCGTGGGCACGCCCACCCCAGACTTGTTCAAGGTCCATTGCACGCCGAGGCTTTCCAGGGCGCCACGCTGAACTTCGGCGACCACGACCTCGATCATCGCGGACTTGGTCGGCCGGTCGAGGTCGCGCAGCAGGTCCTTGATCTGCTGCTGCTCCTCGGCCGTGCTGCCCTTGAAGATCAGGGTGTTGGTCGCGTTGTTCACGACCACACGTCCATAGGCTCGCTGCGTGGCCGCCCCTGCGGTGCCGGTGGCCTGGGCGCTGCTACCGCCCAGCAATTCGCCCAGCGTCTTGGCAAGCTCCTGCGCGTCGGCGTACTTGACGGGGTAGGTGAACAAGGCATTGGAACTGGCGCCGGTCGGTGCGCGATCCAGCTCCTTGGCCCACTGCTCGACGTGAGTCATCACGGCGTTGGAGCCGGCGAAGACGAGCACGCTCGATATGGCCGGTATCGGCATCACGACGACCGCAGCGCTGCCCGTGCTGCCGCTGTTGGTCACCGCGTAGCCTTGGGCTGTGAGCACCTCAACCAGCCGGTTGGACAGGTCGGTGGCGCTGGCATAGGCAGGGGTGATGCGGCGCGCTATCCGGCCACGCATGCGCGGCTGATCGAATGACTCGATCAGATCCAGTGCGGTGCGCAGGTCGGCCTGCGTGCCCGACAGCAGGAAGGCATTGCGCGCAACGTCCTCCTGCAGGGTCACCTTGGTGCCGAGGATCTGGCGCAGCCACTGCGACATCTCCGCGGGGCGGACGGTATCGAGCTCGACGTACTGGAACGCGGGTCGGAACGGGTCCGAGCCTTCCGGCACCGATTTGCCCAGTTGGACGCGCGTGGACGGATTGCTCGCGTTGGCTTCGGGCGTGACGCGAATCAGCCCGTCGAAGTCGACCACGCTGAGGCCATAGGTGCGCAACAGGCTGGTGGCAACGCTGAGCATGCGGCGCTTGGTCAACGGCCGGGATGTCTTGAAGGTGACCGGGTCCGTGCGCGAGGTGACGGCCGGGTCCAGCGAGTAGGCGCGCTTGAGCACATTGCCGTACAAGATCTGGAGGAACATCGGCAGCGGCGTCTGCTCGATGGCAATCGAGACCTCCTCATCGTCACCCTGGAGCGTACCGCCGGCGGGCTGGGCCTCTTCACGCGAGGGCACGGCGGCAGGTGGCGTCGGCATCGCGGTAATGCCGGTCGAGGTGGCCTGCGCGGCAATCTTGGTGGCGCTCAGGCTGCCATCGGCCTTGGGGCTGTGCTTGAACTCGACCGGCCCCGGAAGACTGCTGGGCTGAATCGCACAGCCACCGAGTAGCAGCGTCAGCAGGCTGGGAACCGCCAGGCGCTTCGGGGCAAGGGGGCGAAGTGGAGATTTCATCTTGACGCAATGTAGGAGAGCACCAGTTCACGACGGCCACGTTTGAGCGTGACATCTTCTTCGGAAATGGCTTCGATGCGGTAGTCGCCGGGCAGTTTGTCGCCGACGCGGAAAAACTCAGGCTCGCTCTTTCCCTCGCGCAGCACGATGAGGCGCCAGGCGCCCCCGGTTGCACTGGCGCCGATCAGCCGCCAGCTTGGCGGGGTCAACGGTGGATCCCTGGGCGCAATGGGCTCGCGCAGGCGGAACTCCCACAAAGGCCAGGTTGCCTTCGCAGCGGCTTCAGCGCCGGCAGGCTGGGGCTGCGCGGGGCGCGCTGCCGCCTTGGGGGCGGAGGCCGAACCCGCGGAAGTCGTGACCGGTTCGGCGCTGCCGGTCGGGCTGCGCGTCGCCAGCAGGTAGCCGCCGGCCGCCGCTGCCGATGCGGCCAGCGCCAGGGCCAGGAGATAGCCGCGGAGCCAACGGCCCTGCACGCCGGTGTCGTCTCCGCTCACTGCGTCTTCATTCATGGTGCCGGTCATGACTTGGTCGGTGGCCGCATGACCAGTCGTTCAACGTCCATCTCGAAGCTGTTGCCCTTGACCACGACCCCGTTGACCTTCCATTGCATGCTGGTATCGGTGGCGAAGCCCTGGTACAGAGCCTGGACCTCGTCTGTCTTGAAGCTGCCTTGCAGGATGGCCCTTGCCCTTGCTACGCCCAGCGCGGCGAGCTCGTCGCCGGCCTTGCCCTGCTGGCTGGCTGAAAGATTGGCCGAGCCCGTCTGCTCCGCCAGCCTGATGGTGCAGCTGAGGTGGGCGAGCTCACATTTCTGGCGCAGGTCGTACACCAGCTTGGCCCGCACCATCTGGTCGCTATCACCGTTGAGCAAGCGCGCCTGCAATTGCTGCCTGGCGGCCTCCAGCAGCCTGGCCTCTTCCTTGCGCGCGCTGATCTCGACGGCCGATCCGCGCTGCACGCGCGCGGCGGCAGCCTGCTGTTGAAGTTCAAGCGGTTCCGTCATCAGCCGCAACTCATCGGCGCCTACCCACAGGCAGATGGCTGCAGCCAGGGCGATCAGGCGCCAAAGACCCGCCCCCGAATTCGGCGTTGCGGTGGATTCGTGCATGCTCGAAATCACTTGATTGGGGTGCGCGCTGGCTCGCGCGCCTCGGGGGGTGGGGACAGCAGGGCCATGAAGCCGGGCGCCTGGAAGTTGAAGGTTGCTTGCGACAGGTCGACGTTATCGCGCAACTGCACGTCGTTGACGCCCGGTATCGCGGTGAGTCCCGAGAGCAGTCTGGGCAGATCGATCTCACCACCCGCCGAGCGAGCCGCGACCCGCACCTCCTGGCCCCGAATCTCGAGCTCGGAGATCACCACGCCGTTCTGCTCCAGAACCAGCCCTAGCTTGTCCAGCAGCGTGTCCAGGCGAATGCCCGCGCCTTGCTTGGAATAGCTGTCTATCCAGTGGGAATCCGTCGAGTTCGACTTGCTCAGCGACAGCAGGTTGCCCAGCTTCCTGTCGGCTTCTTCGGCCTGGCTTTCCAGCTCGGCCACCTGACGCACCATGCCCAGGTAATTGCCACCTCGGAATGCGGCATACGTGGTTGTCAAAAGCAGGGCCAGGCCGCAAAGCATCGATCCGAACTTCTGCGCATCGATGCTGCGCGTGATCTGTTCCGCAGTGGCACCCGCCAGGCCCGCCCCGCCCAGAAGCTCTCTTGCCCAAGGGCGCAACTGCAGGGGCGGGTCGGACTCGGGCGAGCTTGGCTTCTGAGCCGGCGCCCAAGTGGACCCGACGATGGCGCCGTTCGAGATCGTGAGACGGTCCGTGCCGGCGCTGCTTTGGACCTCGTGCACACCGTCGCTCACAGGCGGCTTTGTCAGCAGTGGCTCGACGATGCGCTTGAAATCCTTGTCCCCCAGGCCTGCCGCGTGGAGTGCGTCGGACACCTCGGTCTCGTCCCAGAACCAGAGCATCAGTTGTGAGCCGACGACCGCAGCGTTGCAGCCATAGCGCGCGAAAGGCGCCAGGCGGGCAGCCTGCGTGCGTGCGAACTTCGAGCGCTCATGCCAGGCGAGCCCTGTACAGGGCACGGACTCGAACACGCACAGGCTGCGCGACAGTATCAGCGTGGGCCGCCAGGTCTTGCGCGGCAGCGGTGACAGGCGCGCGCCTTCCTGGGCGTCAGTTCGCAAACGGTAGGCGAGATGCAGCATCTAGGTTGGTACGGTCACGTTCCGGAATTCGAAAATCAACGGCGGGCATGCGTGCGCCCGGGCGGGGCCTGTCGGCCAATCTGCTCGGATAACGCAATTCGTGAATACGCCAGGGGCCGCCGTTGCGCTGAGGTGTCAGCTCCAGCTCGTACTCGAGCGTCCATTCTACCGAAGCCTTCTCGTGATGAACCCGCAGGACTTCCCCTGCAAACCCGCCGCCGACGATGTTGAAGGGGTTGGACGGATCCGCGCCCTCGGTCTGGATTTCCAGGCTGGGCAGGCCGTCGGCACGGGCGTTGACCAAGGCCCGTGCTGAGGCCTCAGTCAAGCCATCGGCCAGCAGCAATTCGTAGGGCGACGTGTTGCGATTGGCAAAGCTGTCGCCGCGGACGGTGACGAAGTTGTCGCATCCGGCAGCGTTCCAGCGCGGCCTGATCTCCGCGAACCCGAACACCCGCCACAGCTCGTCGCGGCTGAGCAGTTCGGCATTCCTGGGCGCGACGAGGTCGCGGCTTCGGTATTCGAAAGTCTCGGCACCGTTGATCCGTTTCAGCGAATCGGCATCCACATAGTCGGCCAGCGCGTCGGCCAGCGACTGAGCCTGGGCTTCGCTGGCTCCGCAGCGCTGCAGCAGTTTCAGTAGGCGCTGTGCATTCGGGCGATTCAGGTTGACCAGCCCGCGCGTGTCCTGCAGGGTCACCCACTCCGTGTCCGAGACCTGCGTGAGGCGGCCGTCGACGAACAGTCGGCCACGCTCGCTGTCCAGGGAGCTGCGCTGAGGCGCGGCCGTCGATGCAATAACGGCGATCCGGCTGCTGGTGCTGATGAAGGCCTGTTCGGCTGACAGGCGGTCGCGCAACAGTCGCACATTCAGTGCCATATTGCGGGTCAGCGTGGCGACAGAAACGGCGATCACGGCAAGGCCTGCCAGGACCCAGAGCACGATGACCAGGGCGAAGCCGCGCCTCTTGCGTGCGTTCACTTCTGGAACTCCCAGATTGGCTTGGCCGGCCCTTCCTGCTTGGCGGTCTCGCCCTGGAATCCGTACCAGATCAGCACCTCACCGCTTTGCGGGTTGCGGATCAACATGGCTCTGGGTAGCACCTCGGCATCGACCCCGACGGTCGGCCCGGCCGGCCATTGCCCCAGCGTCTGGCCGGCGCGGTTGACGAAGGCGAACTCGGCGGCGCCGTCAAAGCGGGCAACGACCTGGTTGCTGCGGCCGCCTGCATCGAGTCGCAATTCGGTGAGTGGCTGCTGCCCTGTGCTCGAGCTCACGCCGATATCCGGCTGGATGCGCGTCAGGCTGAGGCCGAACTCAGCGACCCCAACGGACTGCGAATCGATGCCTAGCGTGCTGAAACCCTTGATCCGGTCGCTAGTGCCTGTCAGCGGGGGGGTGTTTGTTTCAAATGGGGCCGTCAGGTTCGCAAGCATGTTCGACAGGGACCAACCCGCTGCCCAGCGTCCATGCAGGGCGCTGGATGAGGCCTGCGACGCGCGGACGATCTGGGTGACCTGATTGACGGCCTGGGAGACCAGGGTCATCAGCAGGCCGAGAATCATCATGGCTACCAGCAGCTCGACCAGGGTCATGCCGCGAGCGCGCGAGCGCCTACTTGAAGGGCATGTCACGCCGGACCTCCGTGGTCTGTCGCCAGCCGGCGAGGTACAGCGTCTGCCGCGTAGGTGCCGCGCGCTCATGCGCCATCAGGACCTCGACCTTGTAGAGCTGGACAACGTAGTTGCCTGTTCCGCCCGCTGCGCGGCGCACCGGCGCTTCCACGCCTTCCGGCTGAGACTGCCAGCTCAGTTTCACGCCCTTCAAGCCAATGCTTCCGCTGGGGTTGGACATGGGGTTCAGGCCGCGCAGGAACTCCATCGCGCTCAGTTCGCCAAACAACTGCTGCTGCTCGACGTTGAGTCTGGCCAGCCGGCTCGCCGTCTGGCTGACCCAGTCGAACAGGACGACCGCGCTGGTGCTGAAGATCACCATGGCGGCCAGCACTTCGATCAGGCTGATGCCGGCCTGACGGCGAGCTTTGATCATCGCTGACGTCCTGTGCCCGATGTGGCGGGCGCGCTCGGGTCAGGTGCCCAGTTGATCCGGCAAATCGGCCCGTTGATGCTGACCACCAAGCGGGCTTCATGGGAGGTCTTCAGCGCCACGAGGCCGGGTTCGCAAAGCCCGTCCGCCCGGAAGACGGCGGGCGAAATCCGGGAGATGGACCAACCGGCAGGCAGGCTGACCTGGGCGCGCGTCTGGCCCAGCGGCGTGGGGCGCAGTGCTATTGCATCGCCCGGTGAAAAGCTGGTGGCGTCAAGCTGCAGCGTCCGCTTGCTGGCGCCTGCGGAAAAGGCGGCGGCCTGCAATGCCTCGACCACGGCACTGGCTTCCGACTGCGCGAGCAAGGAATCATGCCAGCGCTGCATGGCTGGCAAGGTGACACTGGTGATCATGCCAAGCAGCACCATGACCACGACGATTTCCAGCAAGGTGAAGCCCGCCTGGGCCGTGTTGGCGGCCGCTAGGGGCCAGGGGCTCGAGCGAAAGCGTGCCTGTTCAAAGAGACACATCGGCATTGATGCCTTCGCCACCTTCCTTGCCGTCGGCTCCCAGGGACATGATGGTGTAGGGCTGCCCCGCTTCGCCAGGGACCTTGTAGATGTAAGGCCTGCCCCAGGGGTCCAGGGGGAGTTTGCCGGTGAGGTAGGGGCCTCGCCAGAGAGAGCGCTGCGGTTCATTGGCCGGTGGCTCGACCAGCAGGTTCAGCCCTTCGCTGGCGGTCGGCAGCATGCCGATATCAATCTGCAATATGCCCAGGGATGTCGACAGCGACTTGATCTGCGTCTTGGCGGTCTGCACCTTTGACGTGTCAACCCGGCTGAACAGGCGCGGCCCGACGATGCCGGCCAGCAGGCCGATGATGACCATCACCACGAGCATCTCGATCAGCGTGAAGCCGCTGGTGCGCTGGCGGCGCAAGGCGGCAGTGAGACGGGCGCGTGCGGCGGAATTGGAGTTCGGGTAGGAGAGATGCATCAGAGCACGTTGGTGAGGCTTGTAATGGCAAGCATGACGGAGATCATGATACCGCCCAGCACTATGGAGATCGCGAGGATGGTGATCGGCTCCAGCAGCACCAGAAAGCGCTTCAGACGCAACTGGCTCTGGTTGGTGTGGATGCGGGCGAGCGAGGTCACCGTCTGCGGCAGTGAGCCCGCGCGCTCGCCCACGCGAATCAGATTCAGGCCGGCGGCATCGAGCAGGGTGTGGTCGGCCAGGGCCTGGCTGAGTGCCTTGCCGCCCCTGACATCGGCAAGCGCCAGTGCGGCCTGTGCCCGCATGCTGCGGTGTCGCAGCGTCTCGTTTGCCTGGGCCAGGGCCATCAACAGTGGCACCTTGCTGGTCAGAAGTACGGCAAACAGGGACGACCAGCGCGACAGCTCGGCGTGCAGGGTCCATGGGCCGAGCACGGGCATCCGCCCGGCCTGCTCCCAGGCCCAGTCGCGCATGTGTTTCTGCCGGGCGGCCCAGGCGAACCCGAACACCAGGGCAGCCAGTGCCAAGCCGACCAGGACCTGATGCTGTGTGAGCCACATGCCGGTGCCCAGCACCCAGCGGCTCAGGGCGGGCAGTTCGGCCTTGGGGTTGTCCAGGATGGAGGCGAAGCGGGGCACGACGAACACAAACATCACCAGCGTCGAGAGGATCCCGCTGCCCACCAGCACCATCGGGTAGAGCATGGCATTGCGCGCCTCTTGCTGGAACTTTTGCTCGGCCTCGAGATGGGTGGCTGCCGACCTGAGCGCGGCGGCGAGCTTCCCGGTGGCCTCACCCGACCGTATCAGCTGCACCGCGAACTCGGGCAGCTTCAGTCCGCTGCTCTCCAGCGCCTGCGAGAACGCCATGCCGCTGCGAATGCTCCGCAGCGCCCGCGTCAGCGGATGGCTCTCGGCCTGCGACTGCGCCAGCGTGGCCACCGCCTCGGCAAGCGGCACGCCGGCGTCGAGGAGCGTGGCGAGCTCGTCGACCAGCCGGACCAGTGCCGCCGCGTTGAGCTTGACACCGGCGGGCGACGCGCCATGAGTGCTCTTGTTGCCCGCAGCCTTCACCGAGACGACCTGCAGTTGCATGCCCTGCAGCTGCTCGACCGCGGCTTGCTCTTGCGGGGCGCGCAAACTGCCCGTGCGGCGCTGGCCATTCGAATCTAGGGCGACGTAGCGAAATTCCTGCATGGGTCAGGTGGTGGCGCTGCAAAAACTTGGAGAGGGGCGCAATGGTAAGGCCTGCCCGATACTCCCAGGCGGCGGCCAGGTGGCCCCTGGCCTGTTGTCGTTGTGCAACGATGCCCCGGTTGAAAGCCAGAAATTTGCAGGACAAACCCGCAGAATGGGCCCGGCCTAGGGTTCGCTCCTTGAATTTTTTGCACTGTGGCTTGCCGGCTCCCAAAAATCTGGCATAGACTCGCCGCCGACAACGCACTCATCAATCAACTACTCCGTGTAGATTGAAGGCGGCTGTTGAAAGCGGTAGAGCTCACCGAGTGGGGGGGCACCGTTGTTTAACCAAACATGAGGTTCATCTAATGAAGCCAATGAAGAAACTGCAAGTTGCCGTCGCTGTGACCGGTCTGTTTGCTGCTACCGGTTCCGTGATGGCTGCGTCCATCAGCCAGTCGGGCGTGACGATTGCTCGGGAAGTGATTTCCAAGACCAACAACGCCCAGAAGCTGCGCGCTCCGTCGGTCACGTTCAACTACGACAACGGCCCCACCGCCAACGCCGCTTCGAGCCAGGACTTCAACGTCACGCTGCAACTGGGCGGCGCTGGTACCCCGACCTGGGACGCGACCCAACTGCCGACGCACAAGTCGATCTCGGCTAACCGTCGCAACAACGGCGGCACCAACGTGATCATCACGGCCGCTGGCGGCACCGCTGGTGGTGCATCGGGTCTGGAACTGCTGGGCGTTGACGTCGTCACGGCCAACACGCTGCGTTATCGCTTCCGCCTGGTGAACAACACTGCGGCGTCGGTGAACCTGGGCGACCTGCAGATCGCTTTCAACACGGTCAACCCGCTTGACGCTCCTGCTGCCACCGACTACGCCCAAGTCACGACTCTGAGCAACTCGATCAATGCGATCGTCGGCTCGACCATCGGCACCGGCGGCACCTCCACCGGCGCTTGCGGTAACGAAGACACCAGCATCACCGTCACGGCCCGCAACTACATCGGCTCCGGCGATGGCGTGATCGGCGAGTCCACCGCTGCTGGCGTGCTGAACAACGGCTACATCCTGTTTGCTCAAGCCCTGAACATCCAGGTCGGCAAGGGCGTGGCGGTCAACCGCTCGACCAACCCCAACCTGTCGAACAACGTTCTGACGACCGACGCCGCTGGCTTCGGTACCACGACCGTGATGCCCTTGGGCTTCGTGAAGTTCACGAACAAGGCTGGCCTGGACGCTTGGGATACCTCGATCGCTGGCAAGTACTACAAGTTCCGCGACAGCGGCAACGCTGCTGACGCTGGTGAACTGCCGGCTGCCGTGGCCCTGAATACCGATGGTGACATCGACCTGCCGGACACCGGCACCGCCCTGCAAGTCAAGATCCCCTCGACGGTTGGCTTCGCTTCCGGCTCCGTGTTCTCGATCACCAACAACCCGTACTGCACGACCGGTGCATCCGGTGCTGCTGGCACGAGCTCGGGTGCCAATGGCGCCGTGACCTACTCGGCTGACGGCTTGCTGGCTACCGTGACTTTCACGGCTGCCAACCTGTCGGCTGCAGCCAACAACGTCGTCACGACGCTGCTGGGCTCGACCGGTGCTACCGGCGCGGCTCCTGGCTACGTTGCCACGACCGACCGTTACTACGTCTGCATGACCGTGCCCGGCAATGCGCTGATCCCGAACTCGGCCTTCAATGGCGTGACCGCCACGCTGCTGAAGCAAACGACGTCGGACGAGCAGGCCAACGTGTCGTGCCCGGGCGACTTCGCCAGCCTGGGTGGCGGCATCAAGATCGACGTGCGCAACTACCTGCCGTACAACGGCGCGACGACCGAATGGACCAGCTTCGTTCGTATCATCAACAACAGCGAAACCACCACCGCAGACCTGACCGGCCAGTACATCCGTGCTGACGGCAAGTACGGCCTGTGGGGCTCGCTGGGTAGCCTGCCGGCCCGTGGCGCCAAGTACTTCAGCGCCAAGGAAATCTCGGACGCACTGGTGAACGCTTCGACCGAAGCCGGCGCCGACAACACCGGCCCTGGCGGCATCAACGGCAACAATACGCGTCTGCGTATCTCGTCGGCTGCTGCCTCGACCCTGCGCGTGCAGAACTACTTCTACAACAACCGTACCGGTCAGTTGCTGGAAGCTTCGAGCGCCCAAGGTGCTGACTTCGTGAACATCGAAGCTTCGAGCCGCGACCACATCGACCAAGATGCGCAAACCGGTATCAAGAAGTAATCGATAGCTCATGTTTGGTTTGGAAAGGGGGGCTTCGGCCCCCCTTTTTTATTGCCTGTCTGTTTTGAGCTGAACCCCGGTTAGGTATGCCACCCGCTCGCTTTCAAGGCGCGGATGCGCGGCCTCAATCCGCATCGGGTGCCGTGGTGTAATAAGCGCCTATTCATGCAGTTGCAGGGTCATGCCCTGCCCGGACAAAGGTGCCCCTGGCGTGAGAATGAATGTTTTGCTGACTCGCCGAGCGCTGCTGCGAGTGCTTCGACGTGCCTTGCTGCTTGGCTTGATGCCGGGCTTCGCGGTTGCCCAGGTTCTGCCGCCGGCGGTGGCGACCGCCAGCAATGTGGATGGCGTGTATTCGGCCCTGGGCGCGCTCAAACCTGAGGCCTCGGGACATCTCAGCCTTGATCTTCCGGAACTGGCGGTTGCCGGACCGGTCAAGGCGCGCGTGTCCAGCGAGCTGCCCGGCACGGTCTGGCTGCTTCTGCTGCGGGGCCGCAGTGGGGCGGCCGCTCAGGGGGGGGCGGCGGCTGAACCGGCCCTGCTGGCCGCGCTCCCGTTCAAGGCGGGTGAAGCGGCGCAAGGAGAGCTTGAAATTCAGCTGAACAAGACTGAGAGCTTCACCCTCATGGCGCAGGTACGCGGGCGCTGGTTCGTGACCCATCGGCAGGTCAAGGTCGGCCTGCCACCGGCGAAGGCACGCGCCGCCAAGAGCGATGCAGCGGCGCGGGTTGCCCAGGCAACCAAGCCGGACCCGGCAAGCACCGCTGCGCCGGCATCGCCTGCGCCTGCGGATGCCGCCCAACCATCAGCCGCAGCACCAACTGCTGCACCAGCTGCTGCGCCAGCCGCCGCATCGGCTGTCGCGTCGGCACCGCGCTGACGCCTCATATTTTTGCCTCGCCTATGTCCGTAGATTCCCCCGTGCAGTCCCCGAATCAAGCAAGCCTTGGTGCTGCAGCAATGCCGGCACGACCGGACGGCGAGTTGCTTCTTCAATCATTGCTGTCCTCAGGGCTTGTTTCCAGCGAGGCGGCAGAACGCGCCAGGGTGCTCGGTCGAGAGGCCGGCCTCAGCCTTGCGCAGGCGATGCTGCGGCTGAACGCTATTGCGGAGTTGCCGCTCTATCAGGCGCTGTCCGCTGCGGCAGGCATGCCCCTGTTGGATGAAGAGCCCTGGGAGCCGGCGCGGCTGGCCCAAGGCATGACCTCGGCGGTCGAGGCGCTCGGTTTGTCGAGGGCCTGGCTGGAGCTCAAGGGGGCGCTGGTGATCCGCTCGACCGCTGCGAGCGGGGAGGGGTGGCTGGTCGCGCTGCGGGATCTGCCGCAGGATGAAGTGCGCGAGGTATTCAATCGGAAGGCCCGAGCGCTGGCCGTACCTTTCGAATGGCGCTTGATACTGCCTTCCCAGTACGAACAAGTGCTGCGCAGCAAGAGCCTGGGTGACGAAACTTCGGTGGGCGGCGACGACCTGCGGGCCCTGCGTGAACTGGCCGAGGAAGGGCCGACCGTCGAGCTGGTCAATGGCGTGCTGTCGCAGGCAGTGACGCAGCGTGCCTCCGACGTGCATTTCGAACCAGGTGAGCACGAGTTCGTGGTGCGCGTGCGGGTTGACGGCGACATGCTCGAGCAGGCCCGCTACGGGAGGGACCGTTTTGATGCGGTTGCCTGTCGCTTGAAGATACTGTCCAGTCTCGATATTGCCGAGCGGCGCCTTCCGCAGGATGGCCGCATCAGTGCCAGGGTCAACGGCGAGAGTTTCGACATCCGCGTCTCGGTCTTGCCTGGCGCTACAGGCGAGTCCATCGTGCTGCGACTGCTGCGCCAGGAACGCAAGCCCACCCGGCTTCAGGACCTGGGCATGACACCTGCGCATGCGCGCATGTTCGAGTCCTGGAGCAGCATGCCTAACGGCATCGTGCTGGTGACAGGGCCGACCGGCTCCGGCAAGAGCACGACCCTCTATACCGCTCTCGAGCTGGCCAACGACCGCAGCAAGAAGATCATCACCGTCGAGGATCCGGTCGAATACAAGATCAAGGGCATCACGCAGCTGCAGGTCAATGCCGACATCGGCTTCACTTTTGCAGCCGCACTGCGTTCGATTCTTCGGCACGACCCGGACACGATCTTGCTGGGGGAAATTCGCGACGAGGAAACGGCACGGATCGCCATTCAATCGGCGCTGACGGGGCACCTGGTGCTGTCGACGCTGCACACGAACAGCGCCATCGGCGCCATCACCCGGCTGGCGGACATGGGCATCGAGCCGTTCCTGTTGGCAGCGAGTATTCGCGGGCTGATGGCTCAGCGCCTGGTGCGACGTCTTTGTGAACACTGCGCGCTCCCCGATGAGCAGCCGGACGAGGCGCTGAGGGCATTGCTGGCCCGCACCGGGCTGGCTGAAGGGGCAAAACCTCGACGGCCCGTGGGATGCGTGCAATGCGCGGGCACCGGGTATCTGGGGCGGCTGGCGGTGTACGACTTGATCGAGGTCTCGCCCCAGCTGGCCCACCTGATCGCTCAGGGTGAGCCTGAATCAGCGCTGCTCGCAGCGCTGGGCCGAGGCGGAGAGGATGGCCTGTTGGTCAGCGGCATCGAGATGGTGGCGCGAGGACAGTCAACGCTGGCCGAGGTTCTGCGCGCAAGCGGCGGCGCCTAGGGGCACGGTCGACTGTGGTTGCAGCAGGTTGCGCCGGCCTGGGCGGCAACCGAAAGGGCCCCTGTCGTCCAAGGAGGCTGCACGACCCTCGGCAGAGATATTGCAAATGAAGTTACTGATCGCGATCAACAGCCTCGCCACCGGCGGCGCGGAAAAGCTGTTGCTGGACTCGATTCCCGAGTACATCCGGCGGGGCGTCGAGGTCGATCTGCTGCTGCTCGACGGCACGGACTCGGCCTTTCTGGGTGAGCTCAAGCTGCGCGCTCCGCATTGCCGAGTGATCTCTCTGGGGCATGGCAGTTGCTACCGACCCTGGCTCGTGCTGCAGATCGTGCCCATCCTGCGTCGGTACGACATCGTCAACGTCCATTTGTTCCCGGCCTTGTACTGGGTCGCCTTGGCCAAGTTGCTGAGCCGTTCGGCGACGAAGCTGGTCTACACCGAGCACAGCACCTCGAACAAGCGGCGCAACGGACGGCTGCTGGGGGCAATCGACCGCTTCATCTATCGCCGGTACGACCGGGTGATCTGCATTTCCACCAGCGTGAAGGACGCACTGCGCCAGCACCTACGGTCGGGTGATGCAAAGCTGGTCACCATTCCGAATGGTGTGGACCTGGGCCAGCTGCATCGCGCTCAGCCCTTTGCCGCCGCAGAGCTCCCGCTGCTGGCTGCCGGCAAGCGGTTGCTGCTCCAGGTTTCCAGCTTCATCTATCCCAAGGACCAGGCCACGCTGATTCGGGCGCTGCCCCTGCTGGCGGAATCGGTCGAGCTGGTGCTGGTTGGCGTCGGAGCGATGCAGGACGAATGCAGGCAACTGGCCATGCAGCTCGGGGTTGCCCATCGCGTGCATTTCCTGGGCGTGCGTCTGGATGTCCCGCGTTTGCTCAAGTCCGTCGACGTCGTGATCCTGTCGTCGCGGCATGAGGGGCTTTCGCTGTCCTCCATCGAGGGCCTGGCCTCGGGCAAGCCGTTTGTGGCGTCGGATGTGCCGGGGCTGGCGGACATCGTGGCCGGGGCCGGCGTCCTGTTCCCGCAGGGCGATGAGCGTGCCTTGGCGCAGGCCATCACGGCGCTGCTGGATGACGACGTTCACCGAGCGGCCGTGGTCGCGGCTTGTGTCGAGCGCTCGCGCCCCTATGGCATCGATGCGATGCTGGAGCAGCACCTCGCCCTGTACGCCATGGCCGCAGATTGGTGACCGGACGGCCTGTCCGTTGCGCCAGCAAGCCGGCCTACGGCTCGCCGAGCAACTGGACGTAGGTCCGCAGCACCAACTGCTCGTCGAAGTTCTCTTCGACGAAGCGCCGTCCCTTGCGGCCCATCAGCAGGCGCTGCTCCGGCGAGAGATTGAGCATGCGTCGCATCGCCGCCTCCAGGGCGCCCGCGTCGCGAACCTTGCACAGAAAGCCGGTTTCTCCGTCGAGCAGGGTGTCGCGGCAGCCCGGCGCATCCGTTGTCACCACGGGCTTGCCCATGGCCGCGGCTTCGAGCAGGCTGCGAGGCACGCCCTCGCGATAGGACGGCAGCACGACGCAGCTGGATCGCTGCAATTGCGGCCTTACGTCGTCGACCTGTTCAACGTGCTGTATCACCCGCTCGGCCAGCCATGTGTCCAGCTGCTTGCGGCTGATGGCCGCAGGATTGTTGGAATGCGATGAGCCGAGCAGGGCGAATTCAACTTGCGGGTGGTCGCCAGCGATGCGCCGCGCGGCATCAACGAACTCGACCACGCCCTTGTCACGCAGCAGCCGGCCCACAAACAGGAAGCGAAATGGCTGGGGCTCCTCGGCGCTGGCACTGGCGGTGAATCTCTCCAGATCGACGCCGGAGCCCGGCACGCGCACGCTGCGGGCCACGGGCACGATGCCGCTGCCCACGAAGCGATTGAGGTCGTCCGAGTTCTGAAACACCACCCGGCGGGCATGGCGGAACGCGATCCGGTACAGCACGCCAACGATGGCCGTCAGCGGACTTGGCTGGATGAAGGCGCGGCCGAGGCCGGACACGTTGGGAATGAAGCGAATCGGCAGTCCGTAGGTCGCCAGCCCGCTGTAAATGTTGGCCTTGGGGGTGTAGGACAGCACGGCGTCGATCCGCTCGGACCGCAGCAGGCGGCGCAGCGTGACGATGCTCGAACTGTCGGCAATCGGGTTCCTGCCTGCACTGGAGAGCCGCCAGGGGCGGAACTCAAAACCGGCGGCCTTCAACTTGTCTTCGTAGCCATCGGAGGGGCCGATGAAGATCGGCACATGCCCGCAGCTGCTCAATTCGCGCGCCAGGGCAAGCCGGAAGTTGTGCAGATACCAGGCGGAGTTGGCAACGATGGCGACTCTCAACGCAATCTGCCCCCGCTATGCAGTGGGCTGGGCCAGCGGCTGCAAACGGCATCGTCTGCTGCAGCGCCGATCCAGGCGGTGTTGCAGTGTTTGGCGTTGGTGTGGCGGACCATGTTCATGCGGACTGCATCGTTGCTGAATTGTGCCATCGCGGCTCGGCTAGGCCGCGCTACCGAGCTCGGCAGCGTCGATCCAGGCCTGCAGCATCAGCACGTCCCAGAGCAGGTGCTGCCAGTTGCGGCGGCCGTCCACATGCTCCTGCCACTTGGCGCGCACCTGGACAACGTTCAGCAGGCCCTGACTGCGCAGGCGCTCGGGTGCCAGCAGGTATTCGGCCCAGTCGCGCAGGGGCCCGCGCAGCCATTGATCCAGCGGCACGCTGAAGCCCTGCTTGGGCCGGTCGATCAACTCGCGTGGCACGTGCCGGTACAGCACCTGGCGCAGCAGCCATTTGCCCTGGCCATCGCGCAGCTTCATCGACATGGGCAACTGCCAGGCGAACTCGACCACACGGTGGTCCAGGAAGGGCACGCGGGTTTCCAGGCTGCAGGCCATGGCCGCCCGGTCCACCTTGGCCAGGATGTCGTCCGGCAGGTAGGTGAGCTGGTCCAGCAGGCACATCTGCTCGATGGGGCTGGCATCGCGCTCCAGCAGGCTGTGGCTGTCGAGCTGGCTGCTGGCCTCCACGCTGCCCAGCACCAGCTCACTCGGGCGCTGCCAGTGCGAGACCAGGGCGCGGTACATCTCGTCGATGGAGCGGCTCGGCAGCACGCTGCCGGCGAACTTGTGGATCTTGTCCCCGAAGGCTGCATGATTGCGCAGCGAAGGCTTGGCCATGGCGGCCACGTCGCGGACGCGGTCCCAGCCCGCCGGGCTGATCTGCAATGCCAGTGCTGCGGCCGCCTGCCGCAGCGGCACCGGGATTCGCGACAGCTTGTGCCACACGCGATCCGCCAGCAGGTAGCGGTTGTAGCCGGCGAACAGCTCGTCGCCAGCGTCGCCCGACAAGGCCACGGTCACGTGGCGCCTGGCCATCTGGCTCACCAGGAAGGTGGGGATCTGCGAGGAGTCGGCGAAGGGCTCGTCGTAGAGCGTGGGCAGCCGGGGGATGACGGCCAGGGCATCGGCCGGGCTCACATAGAGCTCGGTGTGATCGGTGCCCAGGTGAGCCGCGACGGCCTTGGCGTGCACGGCTTCGTCGTAGCCATCGGCATCGAATCCAATCGAGAAGGTCCGCACCGGCCTTGTGCTTTGCGCCTGCATCAGCGCGGTGATGGTCGATGAATCGATGCCGCCGGAGAGAAAGGCACCCAGCGGCACATCGGCCACCATCTGCGAGCCGATGACCTGCTTCAGCAGGGACTCCAGCCTGTCGGTCGCCTCGGCGTCGCTCAGCCTGCTGGGCTGCTCACGGCCCGCCTTGGCGACCGCTTCCAGCGACCAGTAGGCCTGCGGCTGCGGCACCTCACCCGGCTTGAGGGTCAACCAGTGGCCGGGCATCAGCTTGAAGATGCCCCGGTAGATGCTATGCGGCGCCGGCACGGCGTTGTGCCGCATGTAGAGCGCCAGCGCATTGCGGTCGATCTCCGCCTGCCAGCGCGGATGAGCCCTCAAGGCCTTCAGCTCCGAGCCGAAGACGAAATCTCCGCACGGCAGCTGGCCGTAGTAGAGCGGCTTCTCGCCCATGCGGTCGCGTGCCAGTATCAGTTGCCGATGTTCGTGATCCCAAACGGCGATCGCGAACATGCCAACGAGGCGGCCCAGCGTGCTGCCGACGCCCCAGCGGCTGAAACCGGCCAGCATGGTCTCGGTGTCGGAGTGGCCGCGCCAGTCATGGGGTGCCAGTTCCTTGCGGAGCTCGGCGTGGTTGTAGATCTCGCCGTTGTAAATCAGCGTGTAGCGACCGCAGGCCGAATGCATGGGCTGGGCGCCTTGAGGCGACAGGTCGACGATGGCGAGCCGCCGATGGCCGAGTGCCACCTGCCCGGTGCTGTCGGCCCAGGCGCCGCCGCTGTCGGGCCCGCGGTACGTGATGGCCGAGGCCATTTGCTGTGCCTGGTCCAGCAGTTGATCCTGGGGCCCGGGATGGCGGGCGATGAGTCCTGCGATGCCACACATGAGATTCAGCTAGCTAGTAAAGGACGAGGTCAGCGTTGAAGGAAAGGGCGTCTGGCAGGCCGATGCGGGCGCTGTCAGCGCAGGCCGTGCAACAACTCGGCCAGCCTGGCGCTGATCACGGCGCGCGAATAGTGTCGCTGAACCACCTGCCGCCCCATGCCGCCCATGCGAGTCCGCTCTGCCTCGGAGCGCAGCAGGCTGTCCATCGCCTGCAGCCAGTCGTCGCTCGAGGTGGCGGCAAGCCCGCTCTGCCCCAGCGCCAGCACTTCGGAGTTCATGCCCACCGGCGAAACGACCACCGGCAGGGCGCAGGCCATGTAGGTCAGCATCTTGAAGCTGCACTTGCCGCGGGCCCAGAGGCTGTCCTCCAGCGGCATCAGGCCGATCGAGAGTTCCTGCAGCGACTCGACCTCGGTGGCCGGGCTCCAGCGCACGAACTCGACGCGCTCGGCAGGCAGGCTGCTGAACGCCGGCGGCCGGTCGGCGATGACACGCAGCGTCAAGTCAGGATGCATCTGCAGCAGGGCCTTCAGAGCGGGCTCGATGGCGTACAGGTACGGAAATCCGCTCGAGCTGCCCGACCAGCCGATGAGGGGCCGCGCCGGCCTGCTCGCGCCCGGCACGAAGCGCTCGGTGTCGACGGCTGTCGGCAGCACGGTCACGGGGCCGTGCTGGCCAAAATGCTCGGCAAGAAACTGGTTGCCGCAGATCGTGAGAGCGGCCCGGCGCGAGATGCGCGTGGCGGAGCTGCCGCGCGTGCCGAGGAAGATGGCATCGTCCACGTCGAAGACCATGCGCTCGGGCAGCAGGTACTCAGCTGTCACCAGCGTGGACACCAGGTGGCGCTGCAGCAGGCAGAGGTCGGCCTGGCTGCGGGCCTTCAGGGCCCGGGCGGTCGCATCGGCCAGTGTGGCCAGCCCCCAGAACGGCCGCTGCAGCCGGCTGCGCGGCGGGTAGGCACCGAAGCGGGCGTGCAAGGTTTCGACCCGAAAGCCAGCGTTGGACAGAGCCTCGACGTGCTGCGTCCACCGGAAGCGTGTACTGGGGGCATCAACGCCCTGCGTCAGGCCCAGCAGTCTCACGTTTGCTGCGGAAGATTCGGGGGAGGAGTACACAGACGAGCCAGGTTTTGATGACGAAGTTCAGCAGCGGCAGGAAGCTGTCGAGGAAGATGCTGAGCACGACGGCGCCGAACAGGAAGCCGGCCAGCACCGCGTGGTACAGCCGGCCATCCTGCCTGAAGCGCTGGTGATGAAAGGCCGCCCAGGCACCGCAGAAGCACAGGATCAGCGCCGTGCCGAGCAGGCCGTACTTCGGGTAGGTCGAGAAGAAGATCGAGTAGACGTTGCCGATCCGATCGCCGGTCCCGAAGAACAGGAAGTCCTGGTGCAGCGGGCCCGGCTCGCACAGGCCGAAGCGCTCCAGGGCCAAGCAGGGCACGCGGAAGGGGTCCCAGCTCGGCGTGACCAGGGTCGGGTTCTCGAAATAGGCCGAGAACAGGATGGGGCCCTGAAGCGCGTAGTCGAAGAAGTTGAGCATGATCAGCTCGGCCACTTCGCCCACGGACACCGACTCGTCGATGCCGCCCTTGCCGACCAGCACGGCGCCGCCGCCGAAGATGAGCAGGAACATGCCGGCCAGCGTCATCGCCGTCTTGAGCGTGATGCGGGGTCCCAGCATGAGCCGGAAGTAGATCAAGGCCAGCACCAGCTGGACCAGGGTCGAGCGGCCGTTGGTCAACAGGTTGGTGACGACCCAGGGCGCGCCCACGAGCAGGGCCCATCCGCCGTGCAGGCGCTTGGACAGCACGCCCACTGCGAGCACGGGAATGACGATCATGCCGAGCACCAGGTAGTTGCCGACCAGGGAGCCGGTGGTCACCTCGTCGTAAACGCTCTTGATGCGCAGCTGGTAGGCGATCACCAGGATGTCGTCGGTGTCGCCGGCGATGGCCTGGATCTCGCTCAGCCACAGCGGCAGCATCACCACATGGATGAGCAGGGCGCAAATGGCGAGGGCGCGGTAGTTGACCTGCAGGCGTTCTGCAAGCGGCGCAGCTCGCGGGCCGATCTCGGTCGCTAGCCTGGAGCCGAGGCAGGCACCGGCCGAGAAGATCAGCACGCCGCTGAGAAACAGCAGCAGCGAGGCCGGTGCCACCGGGTAGAAACCAAAGGGCTGCGCGATCTGCACCAGGACCAGGGTGACGCCCCAGACGCTGGGCATTGCCACGGCAGGGTGCAGGCCGTCGCGCAGGACTCGCCACAGGACCAGCGCAGACAGGAGCAGGATCAGTCCGACGATGGCCATGCTCATCCCTCCACGGGACCGCTCGGCTGAGCGTTGGCGCGGGACCGCAGGCCCGCCAGATCAACGATCCAGGCCGTTGCCAGGAAGGCAGGCAGACAGGCCGCCAGGCCCATCAGACCCGCGATCAGCGAGGGGCCTCGATCCCCGATGGCCAGCGCGGCCGAGACGGCAGCGCCGGCGCAAAGCAAGGCCTTGAGCACCTCGGCACCCAGGGCCGGCATGAGGCCTGAACGCCGGCCCAGCCCATAGCTGAGGCAAGCCGCGAGGCTGAAGGAGGTCAGGGCCGCCATGGCCGCGCCACGTGCGCCCTGGCTCGGGACCAGCAGCAGGTTGAGCGCCACGTTGCTGGCCATCATGACGATGTTGACCGCGAGCTGCGTGCTGGTGCGCTTGAGCAGCTGAAAGGGAATGTCGAGGACAAAGCTCTTGAACCCTGCCACCGCCACGGCAGCGGCGACCCAGGGAACGATGAGCCCGGCGTCGCCACGCATCTCGGCGCCGAACAGCACGGCGGCAATCTGCTGGGCCAGCACGATGAAGAGGCTTGCGATCAAGGCTGCGGCCAGCAGCAGGCGGCCTGCCAGCTTGCCCAGACCTGGGCGCGCGGCGTCTGCGCCAGCTCGCTCCCAGGTCGCCGCCAGCATCGGGAAGGCGGCCAGATAGAAGGCATTGAGCGCCGCGCCGGCGGTTTGCTGAGCGAGGTCGTAGCCGGCCGCGTAGCCGGCCACAGCGGCCGGCCCGTGCCAGGCCGCGATGATGAAGCGGTCCGTGTAGTCAGTGGCCATGGTGCAGACATAGGTCATGGCCAGCGGCGCGCCATAGCGCAGGAACTGCCCCTGCAGGCCCGGACCCTGGGTTGCCGTACGAAGAGCACCAAGCACCGGCACACCCAGCGCCAGGCAGACGAGCAGGGCTGCCGCGGCATAGGCAGCGAGGGCGAATCCAGTGCCGCCACCCGCGAGCAGCAACGCGGCTGTCAGCATGAGCGCCCCGGCTGCGCGTGCCGTTGTCAACTTGCCGTAGCGCCCAGGCTCGCCACGCGCATTGGCCAGCTGAAGCTGAAGGTTGAACCAGCCCATGCTCAGTACGCCCACAGCGAGGACGAGGACGAAGAGCCCCTGCTCCTGGCGTCCGAGTACGGCCAGGCCGCCCGCGAGCAACAGTGCTGGCAAGCCGGCGACTGCCGCCACCATCAGCCATTGGCGGGCGACGCCGGCGACGAGCACCTGCGGTGCCGCAGCATGGGCCGCATAGAACCGGCTGGCGGCCGTGTTCAACCATTGAAACAGGACGGTCGAGGCCGCGCCGATGATGGCGATACCCAGCGCATAACGCCCGTATTGCTCGGCCGAAAGCAGGCGGCTCAGCACGGCCAGGCTGGCCAGCGCGAGAACGCCGTTGACGGCGCGCACACCCAGATAGGTGATCGTGTGCCGCAGCGCGTCGCCGTGACCGGCGTTGTTCTTTGGACGGGGCATGGAGAGGCGAACGCCCCGATCAGTTCTTCCGCCGGCGCAGTGCCTTGCTCGTCAGCAATTCGAAGGCGCACAAGACCACGAGGGCGCCGAGCGTCGACAAGATGCCGACCACCGAGCGCTTGGGCTTGGACTTGCGCTCGGGAGGCGTGGCCGAGTCGATGACCTGGATGAGGACCCCGTCCCGGCTCTCCTCGACCTTGGCCACCTCGTACTGCTTCGCGAACATCTCGACCAGCAACTCGTTGTACTTGTAGTCGCGATAGGCGTTGATGTAGGTCGGCTGACGCTGTGCGTTGCCGGGGGCCTCCAGACGTGACAGCTGCTGGCGCAGCGTAGCGACAACACTGCGCTGTTGTCTCACTTCGGGGGCCGCATCGGTCATCGACTGGCCGAGTGCCATCAGCTTGGCTTCTGCCGCCGTCAGTTCCGTCTGGAGGCGCGCATAAGACTCCGCAGCGGCCTTGGGCTCGGAGCGCAGCACGCCTTCGGTGAACCCGGTGGCGTGCAGGGCCTCCTGGGCCTTGGCCAGTCCGTCGCGGGCTTTCAGCAATTGCTTCTCGAAGAAGGCCCGCTTCTGCTGGGCTTCGGTCAGGTCCATGCTCGAAGCCATGGTCCTGAGCTCGTCCACAAAAGCGTTGGCCATGCGCGCGGCGCGCGCAGGATCATGGTCGTCCACTTCGAGCGTGATCAGGCCGTCCTTCTTGCCAACGGACATGCGCACATTGGTGCTCAGCTCCTTGCGCGTATCGACCCGGTATTTCTCGTCGTAGAGCGACATCAGCTCGAACTTGTCGATGATCTTGTCCATCACCGTCACGCTCTGCATCAGGCTGATGTACTGATCCGCAGGGGTCTTGAGCCCGGCGAACGAGCCGACGAGACCGGACAGCGCTCCCATCGAGGCCATGGCGGCCAGGCCGGCGCTTTGTTGCGGCTGTGGCGGCAGGAACTGCGTGCGCGCGGTGAAGGTTGGCGGGACGATGAAGCTGATGCCCAGGCCCACGACGCCAATGGCCAGGGACTTGGCTGCGAGGCCGCGCCACTTCGGCAGCAGCACAGCGGCAACATCGCCCCAGCTAATGCTGGGCAGGCTGGGGGATGGGGCTTTGACGGAGTCCGTCGCTGTTTCAGCGGAAGTGGCCACGGCTGTAGTTGGTAGGTGTTGCGTTGCGGGCCGCTATCAATTGCGGAACGACTTGAGCGCGGCGGCGCCGATGCCGAACTGATACAGGATCTGCGTCCATTCCTTCGCGTCCTGCACGAAGGTCGTCTTGTTGAGTTCCTCGGGCACGAAGATGGTGTCACCTGGATGGGCCTGGATGGCCTCCAGGGCCGACGAGCCGCTGAACCATCCGCTGCTGCGCTGGCGGGCGCTCACCACGCTGCCGTTCGGTCGCACCACGAAGATGCTGGAGGTGTCGGCGCCACGTGTGGGGCCGCCGGCCAGGCGCAGGAAGTCGCCAATCGAATGGCCGTCCTTGAACAGGAAGCTGCCACCGTTGAACACGCTGCCGAACACGCTGATCGAAGTCGGCTGCGCCGGCAGCAGGATGCGGTCACCGTCTTCCAGCGGCAGGTTGGGCAGTGTCGTCGAGGTGGGCGTCAGCTGCAGCACGATGCGGCCGTTGGGGCGGGCTTCCCGCAGTCGCGCGAGCAGCAGATGGGAGCCTTGGGCGCGGTTGGACTGCGCTGCAGCCTCTTCGGCACCCATGGTCTTCTGCGTCGTGGCAGAGCGCGCAAACTCCGTCTCCAGGTCGCGCAGGGCCCGCTCGTAGTTCTCCTGCTGGCTGAGGCGAACACTCTCGCGATTGAACTCGGTGCCGAAGACATAGGCGTTGGCCGTGAATCCGCCGGCGGCGGCGACGGCGTCATTGATGCTGCTGCCGGGCGGCAGGATGTATTCGCCCGGCCTCGCCACCTCGCCCTCGACGCGCACGCGCTTGTTCTGCCGCTGCTTGGGCAGCGCCACCTCGATCGCGCTGTAGGCGCGCAACAGGTCGCCGTCGCGCAGTTCCAGCTTGCCCTTTGCGGGCAAGGCCAGCTCGACGATGCGGGTGTCGCTGCGGCTGTCGAGGCGTTCAACGCTCAGTCGCGAGCGATCAGCGACGGCCGTGAAGCCGCCCGCCATCTGCAGCAGGTCCTCGACGGACTCCCCCGGCCTGAGCTCGAAGATGGCCGCCTTGTTGACACTGCCTATCAGCGCGGCCTGGGGGCCCACCGGCGCGATGTAGATCACGTCTCCGGCCTGCAGCGTGCGGTCGGCCGAGCTGTCACCCTTGATCAGCAGGGAGTAGAAATCGAAGTGAGAGATGGTCTTGCCTTGCCGGCGTAGCTCGATGTTGCGGAAGCTTCCTGCGTCGGAAGGGCCGCCTGCATTGATCAGGGCTTGCGTCAGCGTGCTCAGGCTACTGACGGTATAGGCACCCGGGCGGGTCGTGAACCCGGTCATGTAGATCTTGATGCTGCGGAGCCGGTTGAGGCTGGTGCTCAGCTGGAAGTTCTTGAAGACCTTGGCCACCTGCCGCGAGATGACGTTGTCGAGCTCGGCATAGCTCACGCCCGCAACCAGCACCGGCCCCACACGGGGAATCGTGATGCGCCCCGAGCGGTCGACCTGCAACTGCAGATCACCTTCGACCGAGCCCCAGAGCGTGAGGGTCAGTTCGTCTCCCGGCGTGATCAGGTAGTCGGGCGGAATCTGCGGTGAGGCTTCCTGCATCTGGCTGCCGCTCTCGCGGTCGCGGTCGCGGCCGACCAGCATGAGCTCGCTGCCAAATCTGCGAATTTCGGGCGCGCCATCGGCCAGGTCGCCAGCGGCTTGCTGGACGTACTTTTCGAAGTCGCTGCGCGGCGCAAAAGCATCCCGCTGAAGCGGGTCCTGGCTGTTGCGGCGATTGCCTTCGCCCTGACCAAACTTGCGCTCGCGGTCGTTGCCTGTTTCTGAGCGTTGGCGTCCTGGGGCGCTCGTGTCGTCGCTGGAGCGCGAGCCGGTCTGCCGCTGCGTGCTCGTTCCGAGCTTGACCGGACCGCTTCCCGAGGTTTCTGCGCTCGTCCCCGTGGACCGGCTCGACTGCGCCGAGGCGCCGCAGACCATGGTCATGACGGCCGTTGCCAGCAGCAATGCGCGGACGCCAGGCACGCGCCACGCGGCCCGTTCGCCGCTTGCCGACGATGCACTCCGGTGCGTTCGCGAACGCACGGAATCAAACAGATGGGTAGTGGTCACGGGCAGCAAGTCACTCGGTTGAAGGCTGCGCATTCTAGCGGCCGCCCGGCTGGTAATCAGTGGCTCGCCGCTACACTCCGGGCCGATGCTAAATGTGCTTTTCCCCTTCTTGGTGGCCGCTGTCGTCACTCTGCTTGTCGTCAGGTCAGCCAGAAGCCACGGGCGTTTTTCGGCCGATGCCGATCTGTCCGGACCGCAGAAGTTCCATGCGCGTCCGGTACCTCGGGTCGGGGGCATCGGGATCCTGCTGGGCATGCTGGCTTGTGCGGTCTACATGTGGCTGACCGCCGCACCCGAGCAGGCATGGTTCGGCCTTGGGCTGGCCCTGTGTGGACTTCCCGCGTTCGCGATGGGCTTGACCGAGGACTTGACCAAGTCGGTGTCGCCGGCCAAGCGCTTGCTCGCCACCGGCTTGTCGGCGGGGTTGGCCGCCTGGTTCCTGGGTGCGCAGATCACCCGGACCGATTTGCCCGGCCTGGATTGGCTGGTGGGCTTTGTGCCGGGCGCCATCCTGATCACCGTCTTCGTGATCGCTGGCGTGGCGAATGCGTTCAACATCATCGACGGCTTCAATGGGCTGAGCTCGATGTGCGCGGTCCTGATCCTGCTGGCGATAGCACTGGTCGCCCATGACGCTGGCGACGCGGTGCTTGCGGCCTGGGCCCTGGCGGGCGTCGGGGCCATCCTCGGCTTCTTTGTCTGGAACTTTCCGGCCGGCTTGATCTTTCTTGGCGATGGTGGGGCCTACTTTGTCGGCTTCCTGGTCGCCGAGCTCGCGGTGCTGCTCATTCATCGCCAGCAGCAGCTGTCGCCGCTGTTCGCCCTGATGGTCTGCATATATCCAGTGTTCGAGACGGTCTTCTCGATCTACCGGCGCAGGTTCATTCGCGCGGTCCCGCCTGGTCTGCCGGATGGCATTCACCTGCATTCGCTGGTTTACAGACGCGCGGTTCGCTGGGCGGTGGGCGCGCGCGACGCCAAGCTGGTGACGCGCCGCAATTCGCTCACTGCGCCTTACTTGTGGATGCTTTGCATTGCATCCCTGGTGCCCGCCGTGCTGTTCCGGCATTCGACGCCGCTGTTGGCGGCCTGCATTCTCCTCTTTGGTTGCGTCTATGTGGCCATCTATTGGCGCATCGTGAGATTCAGGACGCCGCGCTGGCTCGTGCTGAGCCCGGTGGTGGGCCGTCGCCGTGCCTTGAAGCGGCGCAGGACGCGGCCCGAAGGGCCCTGAAATCTCGTTACGGCGATAATGCGGGCATGCTCAATGCCCAAACCCCTGGCGAGGCCGATGTGCCCGTGCCCGCGCGCTTCGACACGCTGCCCCTGGATCCCAAGCTGCTTCGCGCTGTAGCCGACTCCGGCTACCTGATGATGACGCCGATCCAGGCCAAGGCGATTCCCATCGTGCTGGAGGGGCGCGACGTGATGGGCGCAGCCCAGACCGGCACCGGCAAGACCGCCGCGTTCTCGATCCCGCTGCTGCAGCGCATGCTCAAGCATGAGAACAGCAGCGCCTCGCCGGCCCGCCATCCGGTGCGCGCCCTGGTGATTGCCCCGACGCGCGAGCTGGCCGACCAGGTGGCCAACAACGTCAAGGCCTACGCCAAGCACACCAACCTGCGCTCGGCCTGCGTGTTCGGCGGCATCGACATGAAGCCGCAGACCCTGCAGCTGAAGGCCGGCGTCGAGGTGCTGATTGCCACGCCGGGCCGGCTGCTGGACCACATCGAGGCCAAGAACTGCGTGCTCAACCAGGTCGAGTACGTGGTGCTGGACGAAGCGGACCGCATGCTGGACATCGGCTTCCTGCCGGACCTGCAGCGCATCCTGAGCTACCTGCCCAAGACCCGCCAGACCCTGCTGTTCTCGGCCACCTTCTCGCCCGAGATCAAGCGCCTGGCGCAGAGCTATCTGCAGGACCCCATCCTGGTCGAGGTGGCCCGCCCCAATGCCACGGCCACCACGGTGGAGCAGCGCTTCTTCAGCGTTGCTGAAGACGACAAGCGCCAGGCCGTGCGCCAGATCATCAAGGAGCGCTCGCTGACGCAGGCGATCGTGTTCGTCAACTCCAAGCTGGGTGCCGCTCGCCTGGCCCGCTCGTTTGAGCGCGATGGCCTGCGCACCGCCGCCCTGCATGGCGACAAGTCGCAGGACGAGCGCCTGAAGGCCCTCGAAGCCTTCAAGCGCGGTGAGGTCGACCTGCTGGTCGCTACCGACGTGGCCGCCCGCGGCCTGGACATTGCCGACCTGCCGGCCGTCTTCAATTTCGACGTGCCCTTCAATGCGGAAGACTATGTGCACCGCATCGGCCGTACCGGCCGCGCTGGCGCCTCGGGCCTGGCCGTGACCCTGGTGGATCGCGACGATGCACGCCTGGTCGCCGACATCGAGAAGCTGACCAAGCGCAAGATCGACCTCGACCCGCTGGAGATCGAAAGCGAGCGTCCGCGCCGTGCGCCGCGCCGTGATGCCGAGGAGCGGGAGTACGCCGCAGCAGCGCCGTCGCCTGTGGCCTCCGCGCCGCGCAGCAGCTACCGCGCGCCCTCGGCGCCGCGTGATGCCTTCTTCGACAAGCCCTACGAGGCCAGCGCCAGCAACGAGCCGCCGGCCTGGGAGAAGAATGCGGCGCAGCCAGCCGTCAAGGGCGTGTCCAGCAATATCAAGCCGAAGAAGAAGGTCGCCGCCCTGTTCGGCGCCAAGAAGCCGACGCTGGCCGAGTCGAGCCCGGAAACGGCCTGATCGGCCCGATCAGGCCAGCAGTGCGAAGACTGCCGGCACCTTGTCCGGCAATCCGCGTGGCTGTTGACGCCATTGCGCCACGGTGGCGCTGCGGGTCCAGCCCCCCTTGAGGCTCAAGCCGCAGCTGACCGAGAGCCGCGTCTGAGGTTTCAGGCTGGCCAGCAGGGCCTGCAGGAGGGCCTCATTGCGGTAGGGCGTCTCTATCATCAGCTGCGTCTGCGACTGGCGCTGCGAGAGTTGCTCCAGCTCGCGGATACGCGCCGCCCGTGCCGACGCTTCGACTGGCAGGTAGCCGACGAAGGCAAAGCTTTGGCCGTTCAGGCCGCTGGCCGACAAGGCCATCAGCAGCGAACTTGGGCCGCTCAGCGGCACGACCTCGACGCCTGCGGCATGGGCGGCCGCCACCAGGCGCGCGCCCGGGTCGGCCACCGCAGGCAAGCCTGCCTCCGAAATCAAGCCCAGGTCATGACCTTGCAGGGTCGGCGCCAGCAAGGCCTGCCAGGCCGCGCTGTCGTCGCCGGCCGGCTTGCCACCGCCCTTGGATGGGCGCGGCAACTCGTTGATCTGCAGCTCCTGCAGCGGCTTTTGAAGCGGACAGATCGCGTCGACCCGCTTCAGAAAGGCGCGCGTGGTCTTGGCGTTCTCAGCTGCCCAATGGGCGATGCCGGCAGCCTGCTGCAGGGCCAGGTGCGGCAGCACGTCCTGCAGCGGCATCTCGGCGCCCGGCACGCCGAAATCCAGCGTGTTGGGCATCAGGATCAGGCAGCCCTTCATGTGCTGGCCAAGGGGTTGATGCCAGCCTCGCGCAAAAGTGCGCAAGTGCGTATCAGCGGCAGGCCGATCAGGGCGGTCGGGTCGTCGGATTCGATGGCGCTCAGCAGGCTGATCCCGAGGCCCTCGGACTTGGCGCTGCCGGCGCAGTCATAGGGCTGCTCGGCGCGGAGGTAGGTTTCGATTTCT
Organism: Pelomonas sp. V22; assembly: GCF_030014915.1. GTDB lineage: Bacteria > Pseudomonadota > Gammaproteobacteria > Burkholderiales > Burkholderiaceae_C > JAUASW01. The sequence goes on along the minus strand of NZ_JAGIXS010000001.1, from coordinate 1,217,509 downwards.
GCGTCCGTCAGGTCCCGGAAGCGCACCACGACTGGGGCCAGGTCTTGCCCCGCAAAGCCTCGCGACTGGCAGACGACAGCAACGGCCGTCTGGAACACGATCTGCTTGCCGCGCATGGCTTGGAGCTGGGCCACGGCCCGCTCATGCGTGCCGGGCTTGCCAATGGGCTGGCCGTCGAGATCGGCAACCTGGTCCGAACCGATCACGACGGCCTCCGGATGCAGGGCTGCCACGGCACGGGCCTTGGCCAGTGCCAGGCGCACCGCCATAGCGGCGGGCGCTTCACCGGGCAATGGGGTTTCATCGACCTCGGGCGATTGAACGGTGAAGGCAATGCGCAGGCGCTCGAGCAATTCGCGCCGGTAGCGCGAGGTCGAAGCGAGGATCAGGGCAGGGGGGCTTTGGAGCATGGGCGGATTCTCCCATCGGGGTCGCGCTCTTACACTTGAGGCATGAAAGAACGAGTTTTTGATCCCCGCAAGCTCGACGTCGCCGCCTTCGCGCGCGATGCCGCCAGCCTGCAAGGCGAATGGCCTGCCACCAGCCTGGAGCGCCTGGCCGATGCCGCTGCCGCCGAGGCGCCCGCGAGCCAGTGGCCGGCCGTGAGCTGGTCGGTCGAGGGCGAGCTGCGCGAAGTGCGTGGCGAGAACCAGCCCTGGCTGCATCTGAAGATCGGCGCCAGCGTTCAGCTGACCTGCCAGCGCTGCCTGAAAGCGGTGGGCGAGACGCTGGCATTGGAGCGCAGCGTCCGCTTCGTCAAGGACGAGGCTTCGGCCGCCGAACTGGACGTAGACAGCGAGGAAGACGTGTTGGCCCTGCAGCGTCACCTCGACCTGGCCGAGCTGATCGAGGACGAGTTGCTGCTGGCCCTGCCGCTGGTGCCTCGTCATGAGATCTGCCCGCAGCCGCTGCCTGTTCCCGCCGAGGACGCTGATCTGATCGAGGAAGAGAGGCCCAACCCGTTTGCCGCCCTGGCAGCGCTTAAAAAAGGCGGTGGCACGCAGTAGCGAATGGGGCAGGGCTTTGGGATCATCCGAAGCCGTGCTAGAATCGCGGGCTTTCCCGGGTCCTAGAGTCATGGGTTTCAGCAAGAGCGGCAAAAGCCGGCCTTCTTGAAGCCGCCAGCGCATAGTGCGCAAGGCAATGAACAGGGGTCCGGAGTTGCCCAGGCGACGGTGGCAGGCAGAGTTGCCAAACCAATCGTGTTGCCAACAGTACCAGCCTCAAACCGCTAGCCGCAGGAGAAATTCATGGCCGTTCAGCAAAACAAGAAGTCGCCTTCCAAGCGTGGCATGCACCGCTCGCACAATGCCCTGGTGAACCCGGGCACCGCGATCGAGCCGACCACCGGTGAAGTGCATCTGCGTCACCACATCAGCCCCAATGGCTTCTATCGTGGCCGCAAGGTCCTGAAGACCAAGGCTGACGCCGCCTGATCTGACTTTCGTCAGCCTTGCGCGCTTTCGCGCGCAAGGCTCATGAAGCGGTTCATTGGCGAACAACAAGACCCGGCCTGCTAGCCAAACAGCAGGGCTGGGTTTTTGTATTTCTGGCCCCATCCTCGATGCGGGTGGGCCCGCTTGCCGCAGCACTGACGCTCGCGTAAGGTCTGCGGCTTCGCGGGCCAAGCTTCCGCGCTGACAAGATTTCGATGAACTCAATGGTGGATTCAAGCGCAGGCGGCGTGGTGCGCCTGGCGGTCGACTGCATGGGCGGCGACCACGGCCCCTCGATCACGCTGCCGGCCTGCAAGGCCTTCCTGGAGCGCCATCCGCAAGCCGAGTTGCTGCTGGTTGGCAAGCCCGAGGCCTTGGCCGAGGCAGCCGGCTGGCCGCGCTGCCGCATCGTGGCGGCCAGCGAGGTCGTCGAGATGGACGATCCGGTCGAGGTGGCCCTGCGCCGCAAGCGCGACTCCTCGATGCGTGTGGCCATCAGCCAGCTCAAGCTCAGTGATGACGGTACGAGCGCTGCTCAGGCCTGCGTCTCGGCTGGCAACACGGGCGCATTGATGGCCGTGTCGCGCTACGTGCTCAAGACCATGGACGGCATCGACCGCCCGGCTTTGGCCACCGTGATGCCCAACCAGAAGGGCGGCTTCACCACGATGCTGGACCTCGGCGCCAATGTGGATTGCGAGGCCGAGCACCTGCTGCAATTCGCCATCATGGGATCCGCCCTGGTGCAGGCTGTCGATGGCAAGGTCGATCCGAGCGTGGGCCTTTTGAACATTGGCGAAGAGCAGATCAAGGGCAGCGAGACCATCAAGCGTGCCGGCGAGATGCTGCGTGCGGTGTCGGCGGCGGGCCAGTTGAACTTCTACGGCAATGTCGAAGGCAATGACATCTTCAAGGGCACGGCCGACATCGTGGTCTGTGACGGCTTCGTCGGCAATGTCGCCCTGAAGACGGCAGAGGGCCTGGCCTCGATGTTGGTCGGCTTCATCAAGGAAGAGTTCAAGCGCGGTGTTTATGGCAAGTTGGCGGCCGTTGTCGCCCTGCCGGTGCTGAATCGCCTGAAAGCCCGCGTTGACCACCGCCGCTACAGCGGCGCGGCCCTGTTGGGTCTGCGCGGCCTGGTGTTCAAGAGCCATGGCTCGGCCGATGCCTTCGCCTTCGAGACGGCCTTGAACAGGGCTTATGATGCGGCCCGCAACCGGCTTTTGGACCGGGTTCACGATCGCGTGGTCGAGACGATGCAGGCCTGCCCCAAGCCGGCAGCCGCCGCCGACAGCGCTGGAGACAAGGCGGCCTCCGCCGCCCACCCCGCATGACATCACCGCTTCCTCGCTATTCCCGTGTGCTCGGCACGGGCAGCTACCTGCCTCTCCAACGTGTCACCAATGCCGACCTGGCCCAGCGCCTGGCGGCCGATGGCATCGAGACCTCGGACGAGTGGATCATCGAGCGCACCGGCATCCGCGCTCGCCATTTCGCCGAGGCTGGTGTCACCTCGAGCGAGCTGGCGCTGCCGGCGGCCCTAGCGGCCATCGAGGCGGCGGGCGTCACTGCCGACGAGATCGACCTGATCATCGTCGCCACGTCCACGCCGGACATGGTGTTTCCGTCCACCGCCTGCCTTTTGCAGGCCAAGCTCGGCATCGCTGGCTGCGCGGCCTTTGACGTGCAGGCCGTCTGCTCGGGCTTCGTCTATGCAATGACTGTGGCCGATTCGATGATCAAGAGCGGCGCGGCGCGCAAGGCCCTGGTGGTCGGCGCCGAGGTGTTCTCGACCATCCTCGATTTCAAGGACCGCACGACCTGCGTGCTGTTCGGCGATGGCGCCGGTGCCATCGTGCTCGGCGCGAGCGAGACGCCGGGCATCCTGGCGACCGAACTGCATGCCGATGGCCGCCATGTCGACCTCCTGTGCGTGCCTGGCCAGGTAGCCGGCGGCGTTGTGACCGGCCATCCCTTCCTGAAGATGGACGGGCAGGGCGTGTTCAAGCTGGCCGTGGGTGTGCTCGACAAGGTGGCCCGCTCGGTGCTCGAGAAGGCCGGCCGCACCGAGGCCGACATCGACTGGCTGATCCCGCATCAAGCCAATATCCGCATCATGCAGGGCACGGCGAAGAAGCTGAAGATGTCGCTGGACAAGCTGATCGTCACTGTGGACGAGCATGGCAATACCTCGGCTGCGTCGATCCCTCTCGCACTGGACGCTGCCGTTCGAAGCGGCAAGGTCAAGCCAGGTGACACCGTGATGCTGGAAGGCGTGGGCGGTGGCTTCACCTGGGGCGCTGTGCTGCTGGACCTGTAATAAAAGTTCGAGAAGATACCGATATGAGCGCTGCTGCATTTGCATTCGTCTTCCCCGGCCAGGGTTCGCAGGCCGTGGGCATGCTGGACGCCTGGGGCGACCATCCTGAGGTGGCCCGGACGCTGGCCGAGGCCTCGTCTGCGCTGGGCGAAGACATCGGGGCGCTGATCAAGAACGGCCCCAAGGAACAACTGGACCTGACCACCAACACCCAGCCTGTGATGCTGACCGCCAGCATCGCCTGCTACCGCGCCTGGATCGCCGAGACGGGCCTGGTGCCTGCCGCCGCCGCTGGCCATTCGCTCGGCGAGTACACGGCTCTGGTGGCCTCGGGCGCGCTGAGCCTGGCCGATGCGCTGCCGCTGGTGCGCTTCCGTGCGCAGGCGATGCAGGAGGCCGTGCCGGTGGGCGTGGGCGCGATGTACGCGATCCTGGGTCTGGACGGCGAAGCGGTCCGCGAAGGCTGTGCCAAGGCCGCGGCCGAGAGCGGCGAAGCGATCGAGGCCGTCAATTTCAATGACCCGAAGCAGACCGTGATTGCCGGCAGCAAGACCGGTGCCGAGAAGGCCGCCGAGATCCTGAAGGCCGCTGGCGCCAAGCGCGCGCTGCCGCTACCGGTATCGGCGCCTTTTCACTCGAGCCTGATGAAGCCGGCCGCCGAACGGCTGCGCGAGAAGCTGGCTTCGGTGAATTTCGGCGCCCAGGCTTTCCCGGTGATCAACAACATCGACGTGGCCGTCACCGGCGATGCCGATGCCCTGCGCGACGCGCTCTACCGCCAGGCCTTCGGCCCGGTGCGCTGGGTCGAGGTGGTGCAGGCCTTGAAGGCCCGTGGCCTCACCCACATCATCGAATGTGGCCCCGGCAAGGTGCTGGCTGGCATGGCTAAGCGCATCGATGCCGAGCTCGTCAGCGCCACGGTGCTGGACCCGGCTTCGTTGATCGAGGCCAAGAACCTGCTGGGTTGAACCGAACATGACAGACACCAAACAAGTCGCGCTGGTCACCGGCGCCAGCCGTGGCATCGGCCGCGCGATCGCACTGACGCTCGCTGAGCGTGGCTACACCGTCATCGGCACGGCCACCACCGAATCGGGCGCGGCTTCCATCAGCGAGGCCTTGGCTGTTCATGGCGGCCGCGGCATCGCGCTGAACGTGAACGACGCGCCGGCCGTGGATGCCGCCATCGACGAAATCGTCAAAGCCCATGGCGGCCTGCAGGTGCTGGTCAACAACGCCGGCATCACCCGCGACACCCTGGCCATGCGCATGAAGGACGAGGACTGGGACGCCGTCACGGACACCAATCTGAAGGCCGTGTTCCGCATGAGCCGCGCCGTGATGCGCACGATGATGAAGCAACGCTATGGCCGCATCATCAGCATCACCTCGGTAGTGGGCGCCTCCGGCAATGCCGGTCAGGCCAACTACGCGGCGGCCAAGGCTGGCGTGGCGGGCATGACCCGCTCGCTTGCCCGTGAACTGGGCAGCCGTGGCATCACCGTCAATTGCGTGGCCCCAGGCTTCATCGCCACCGACATGACGGAAGTTCTGCCCGAGGCCCAGAAGGCAGCGCTGCTGGCGCAGATCCCGGTCGGCCGCCTCGGCGAGCCCAAGGAAATCGCCGAAGCCGTGGCCTTCCTGGCATCGCCAGCCGCCGCCTACATCACCGGCACCGAACTGCATGTCAATGGAGGCATGTTCATGAACTGAGGCGGGCGCATTCCGCGCCTGCCCACCGGTTTCTGCCCGGCCGGTGAAGGGCTCTTGCTGGCAGCGTTCCCCTTGAACTAGGGGCGTGCCTCTAGAGGCCTTAGAATCCCGGGCTGTTCCTTTGCAAACCCCTCCTGGAGGAGTCATGAGCGATATCGAAGCACGTGTCAAGAAAATCATTGCCGAGCAACTCGGCGTGCCTGAAGCGGATGTGACCAATGAGAAGGCCTTCGTGGCCGATCTGGGCGCCGATTCTCTGGACACCGTGGAACTGGTGATGGCTCTCGAAGACGAGTTCGGCATCGAGATCCCCGACGAAGAAGCCGAGAAGATCACCACCGTGCAACTGGCGATCGACTACGCACAAAAGGCCCAGAAGGCCTGATGAAGCAAGCCGGCTGCGCGCGAGGCCGCTTCGCGCGGTGGCGCAGCCAACCGTCAACTGATTTCCGTACCGCATGAGCCGTCGTCGCGTTGTCGTTACCGGACTTGGTCTGATCAGCCCCGTGGGTATCACGGTCGCTGAGGGCTGGGCCAACATCCTGGCGGGCCGCTCCGGCATTGACCGCATCACCCGCTTCGATCCCAGCAACTTCGCCTGCCAGTTCGCCGGCGAGGTCAAGGGCTTCGACGTGGCCGCCTACATGACGAGCAAAGAAGCTCGCACGATGGATACCTTCATCCACTACGGATTGGCGGCGTCCATTCAGGCGGTGCAGGACGCGGGCTTGCCCACCAGGGACCAGTTGACGGAAGAGCAGGCCGAGCGCATCGGCGTGCTGGTGGGATCCGGCATCGGCGGCCTGCCGATGATCGAGGAAACGCACAGCGAACTGGTGAACCGCGGCCCGCGCCGTGTTTCGCCGTTCTTCGTGCCGGCCTCGATCGTCAACATGATTTCCGGCCATGTCTCGATCAAGTACGGCTTCCAAGGCCCGAACCTTGCCATCGCGACGGCCTGCACCACCGGTCTGCACGCCATCGGCGAAGCGGGCCGGATGATTGAATACGGCGATGCCGACGTGATGATCGCCGGTGGCGCTGAATCAACTGTTTCGCCGCTGGGCATCGGCGGGTTCGCGGCCGCTCGCGCGCTCTCTACCCGCAATGACGACCCCAAGACCGCGTCCCGTCCCTGGGACAAGGATCGCGACGGCTTTGTGCTGGGCGAGGGCGGCGGCGTGCTGGTGCTCGAAGAGTACGAGCATGCCAAGAAGCGCGGTGCCAAGATCTATTGCGAACTGGTCGGCTTCGGCATGGGTGCTGACGCGTACCACATGACCGCGCCCAACGTGGACGGCCCCAAGCGCTCGATGAAGGCCGCGCTGCGCAACGCCGGCCTCAATGCCGATCAGGTCCAGTACATGAACGCGCACGGCACTTCCACGCCGCTGGGCGACGTGAACGAAACCAATGCGATCAAGTTGGCCTTTGGTGACCACGCCAAGCAGATGGTGGTCAGCTCGACCAAGTCGATGACCGGCCACCTGCTGGGCGGCGCCGGCGGCATCGAGTCGGTCTTCACCGCGCTGGCGGTGCACAACCAGATCGCTCCGCCGACGATCAATATCTTCAACCAGGATCCCGAGTGCGACCTGGACTACTGCGCCAACGAGGCGCGGCCCATGAAGATTGAATATGCCGCCAAGAACAACTTCGGCTTCGGCGGCACCAACGGCACGCTGATCTTCAAGCGGGTCTGATGCCCCGACGGCGATGCAGCCCCTGCTGCGCCACCCGCCTTCCTTTTTGCTGACGCCTGGCCGCGATCCTGCCTGGAGCCTGCTCAATGCAGGCTGTGCCGGCATGGGCGCGGCCGCACTGTTGTTGGCCTTGTCCCTGCACTGGGGCGCTGGCGTCTGGTGGGCTGCGCCCCTGGTGCCGCTGATAGCGGCAGCCTGGTGGCGCTGGGCTGCGCCGCGCGTGCGCCATCTGCGCTGGGATGGAGAGGCCTGGCAGTTGCAAGCCCGCTCAGGCGAAGAGATCGTGGTGCAGGTCATCCCGGCGCTGGATTTCGACAGCTGGCTGCTGTTGCGTCTGGCCGGCCCGGGCTGGCGTGCGGCGCTGGTGCCGCAGTATCTGGCGCTCAGCCAGCACCGGCATGCGGCCGAGTGGGGGCTGCTGCGCGCGACCTTGCATGCCGAACGTGCGACCAGCAAGGCCGGAGCGGTGCTGTGACTAACGACCCATCCGGAGCCTGGTGCGATGCTGGCTTCGGCCGCCGCCTTGCCCCGTCCTTTTCCGGTTCCCTCATCGTGCTTGCATCACCGGCAACAAGGCAGCAACGCTCAACCGCGACAACCGTGCCTCATCCCTCAAGCTCCAGTCCTGAACCCTGCAAGACGATGAAGACCAGCCTCGACACCCGTACCGCCGGCAAGCCCTGGGGCCTGGCCCTGGCGCTTTCCGTGATGACGCTCGCCGCAGCACTGACGGCGCTGCCCGGCACCAGCCATGCGCAGCGGGCGGGCCTGCCCGATTTCACCGAGTTGGTCGAGAAGACCGGGCCGGCCGTGGTCAATATCAGGACCACCGAGAAGGCGCGCACCGTCGAATCGACCGAGACCAGCGAGCTCGTGCAGGAGATCAACGAGCTGCTGCAGGAACTGCAGCGCCGCAACGGCGGGCAGTCGCCCAAGCAGCGCCGGGGCAATCCGCGAGGGGAGGACGAGGATCAGCCGCAGCGCAGCGGCGTGGCTTCCGGCTTCATCCTCAGTGCCGACGGCGTGGTGATGACGAATGCCCACGTGGTCGAGGATGCCGACGAGGTGCTGGTCACGCTCAACGACAAGCGTGAGTTCAAGGCCCGCGTCATCGGCGTGGACCGCCGCAGCGACGTGGCCGTGCTCAAGATCGAGGCGAGCGGCCTGCCGACCGTGAAGATCGGCGATGTGGGCCGGCTCAAGGTTGGCGAATGGGTGATGGCCATCGGCTCGCCATTCGGCCTCGAGAACACGGTGACGGCGGGCATCGTCAGCGCCAAGTCGCGCGACACCGGTGATCTGCTGCCGCTGATCCAGACCGACGTGGCCATCAACCCCGGCAACTCCGGCGGCCCGCTCTTGAACATGCGTGGCGAGGTGGTGGGCATCAACTCGCAGATCTACAGCGAGTCCGGCGGCTTCATGGGCATCTCGTTCGCCATCCCCATCGACGAAGCCATGCGCGTGGCCGACCAACTGCGCAGTGGCGGCAAGGTCAGGCGCGGCCGCATGGGTTTGCTGCCGGACGACATCAGCAAGGAAGTCGCCGAGGCCATCGGCTTGGGCAGCAAGGCCCGTGGCGCGCTGGTGCGCAATGTCGAGCCCGGCAGTCCTGCCGAGAAGGCCGGCATCGAGGGCGGTGATGTGCTCACCAAGCTCGATGGCAAGCCCATCGAGCGCGCCATCGAGCTGCGCCGCATCGCCGCCGCCACCCAACCGGGCAGCAGGGTGGCCGTCCAGGTGTTCCGCCGTGGCGCCTACAAGGATCTGCAGGTGGTGCTGGGCGAGGTTGATGACGACGATGCAGCCAACAGCAAGCGTGAGGCCAGCCCCGAAGCTGGTGGACCTGTCAACGCGCTGGGCCTCAGCCTCGGCGAGATCGGCGAGAGCCAGAAGCGCGAGCTCAAGCTGCGCGCCGGTGTGCGGGTGGAGTCGGCCGAAGGGCCGGCAGCGCGCGCCGGCCTGCGCGCCGGCGATCTGATCCTCGCGGTCGACAACGTCGAAGTGAGTGGCGTCAATCAGCTCCAGCTCCAGTTGGCCAAGCTCGACAAGGCCAAGACGATCAGCATGGTGGTGCGCCGGGCCGATACCGTGGCCATCATCCTGGTCAAACCAGGCAAGCCCTGAGACTGGCCGTCCTGGTGCCCGACAACCCAGCGCGGCGCCGGGTCTTTCCATTTCGTGGGAGTGGCTGGATCCAGATTCAAGTTGGCATGCGCTTACATCCCAAGGCGGCGGACCGTGATTCCTGCCTTGATCAGCTAGAATTGGTGCCTTTGGAGCCGCCATATGCGGCTTCTCGTCGCAATCCGCGACCGTTCCAGCGCAATTGGCGGCCTGCGCGCCAGCTTGTGAATAATCTGTGGATAAATTTGCTGTTGGCGGCCTGCAACGGCGGGAAATCCGGGTTCTGCGCGGTTTCCAGCCCAGGCCTTTTGGCTACAATGAAGGCCCAACAAGCAGTTGCCATTAGTTTTGTTGGAAGGCGCGTCACCGTTTCGACGTGCCTTTTTTTTATGTTCGGCGCGGCCCTTTCAGGGCCTTCACATCGCCTCGCGATATGAGCCTTCCATGCAACGGCCAAGCCGTTGAAGCTCCAGCTCACGCGTTGCTCAAGTGTCCATGAATCACATCCGCAATTTCTCCATCATCGCCCACATCGACCACGGCAAGAGCACGCTGGCGGACCGGATCATTCAGCGTTGCGGTGGCCTGTCGGACCGCGAGATGGAGGCGCAGGTGCTGGACTCGATGGACATCGAGCGCGAGCGCGGCATCACCATCAAGGCGCAGACCGCTGCGCTTCAGTACAAGGCCAAAGACGGCAAGGTCTACAACCTGAACCTGATCGACACGCCGGGGCATGTGGACTTCTCGTATGAAGTCAGCCGCTCGCTGTCGGCTTGCGAAGGCGCGCTGCTGGTGGTGGACGCCTCGCAGGGCGTGGAAGCGCAGACGGTTGCGAACTGCTACACGGCGCTGGACCTCGGCGTCGAGGTCGTGCCGGTGCTGAACAAGATGGATCTGCCCAACGCCGATCCAGACAACGCCAAGGCCGAGATCGAGGACGTGATCGGCATCGACGCCGACGACGCGATTCCCTGCAGCGCCAAGACCGGCATGGGCATCGACGAGATCCTCGAAGCCGTGATCGCCAAGATGCCGCCCCCGAAGGGCGAGGTCGAGGCGCCCTTGCGCGCCATGATCATCGACTCCTGGTACGACGCCTATGTGGGTGTGGTGATGCTGGTGCGCGTGGTCGACGGCACGCTCAGGAAGGGTGAGCGCATCCGCATGATGGCCTCCGGTGCCGTCTACCCGGCCGACAACCTGGGGGTGTTCTCACCCAAGTCGGAGAGCCGTGACGCACTGCATGCAGGCGAGGTGGGCTTCATCATCGCCGGCATCAAGGAGCTGCAGGCCGCCAAGGTCGGCGACACCATCACGCTGGAAAAGAAGCTGCCCAACAACCTCGGCCCCGCCGAAGAGGCCCTGCCTGGCTTCAAGGAAATCCAGCCCCAGGTTTTTGCCGGTCTGTACCCGACCGAGGCGAGTGAGTACGACTCGCTGCGCGACGCGCTGGAGAAGCTCAAGCTGAACGACTCCTCGCTGCGTTACGAGCCCGAGGTGTCGCAGGCGCTGGGCTTTGGCTTCCGCTGTGGCTTCCTGGGCCTGCTGCACATGGAGATCGTGCAGGAGCGCCTGGAGCGTGAGTTCGACCAGGACCTGATCACCACCGCACCCAGCGTGGTTTATGAGGTGGTGATCGGTGACGGCACGGTGATCGAGGTCGAGAACCCGAGCAAGATGCCCGAAGTCGGCCAGATCCAGGAGATCCGCGAGCCCATCGTCACCGTGCATCTCTATATGCCGCAGGACTATGTCGGGCCGGTGATGACGCTGGCCAACCAGAAGCGCGGCCAGCAGATCAACATGGCCTACCACGGCCGCCAGGTCATGCTGACCTACGAGATGCCGCTGGCCGAGATCGTGCTGGACTTCTTTGACAAGCTGAAGAGCGTGTCGCGCGGCTATGCCTCGATGGACTACGAGTTCAAGGAGTACCGCGCCTCCGACGTGGTCAAGGTCGACATCCTGATCAACGGCGACCGCGTCGACGCGCTGTCCATCATCGTGCACCGCGCGCAAAGCCAGTATCGCGGCCGCGCGGTGGCAGCCAAGATGCGCGAGCAGATCCCGCGCCAGATGTACGACGTGGCGATCCAGGCGGCCATTGGGGCCAACATCATCGCCCGCGAGAACATCAAGGCGATGCGCAAGAACGTGCTGGCAAAATGCTACGGCGGCGACATCACGCGCAAGCGCAAGCTGCTCGAAAAGCAAAAGGCCGGCAAGAAGCGAATGAAGCAGATCGGTACCGTCGAGGTGCCGCAAGAAGCTTTCCTGGCCATCCTCCAAGTGGACGACTGATCAACACAATGACAGCCCTGACCGGACTTCTCTACGCCGTCTTGATCGCCTATGTGGGCGGCTGGCTGGCGGGCCAATGGACCGCCAATTTCGCCCTGCTGTTGTTCCTGCTGACCTCGGTCACCGGCCTGTACTGGCTGGCAGAGCGCTTCTACTTCAAGCCCGGCCGCGAGCGTGCGGCAGCGCAGTTGCTCGCCAGCGATGCGCAGCGGCGCGAGTCGCTGGCGGCTCAGGGCATCCAGCGCGTCGATGGCGATGTGGAAACCGCCCGTCAGGAAATCCTTCGCCAGCCCTGGTGGCTGGACTGGACCGCCGGCCTGTTCCCGGTGATCCTGGTTGTCTTCCTGCTGCGCTCCTTCCTGGTCGAGCCGTTCAAGATCCCGTCGGGCTCGATGGTGCCGACGCTGCGCGTCGGTGATCTGATCCTGGTGAACAAGTTCCACTACGGCATCCGCCTGCCGGTGATCAACAAGAAGATCATTGCCAACCACGATGTGCAGCGCGGCGATGTCATGGTGTTTCGCTTCCCACCCAATCCCAGCATCGACTACATCAAGCGCGTGGTCGGCGTACCTGGCGACGAGATCGCGTATCTCAATCAGAAGCTCTATGTGAACGGCAAGCCCGCGGAGGTTCAGCCCAAGGGTGATTTCTACGACGACGACGCTGCTGTCTACCGCCCGCACTTCAACGAGATGCTGGGCCCCGTGAGCCACGAGATTCTGGTCGACGCCGCGCGGCAGCATGCTTTCATGCCGAAGGGCGCCTTCCCATTCCGCGAGAATTGCCGCTACACCTTTGAAGGCGTCACCTGCAAGGTGCCTGAGGGCCATTACTTCATGATGGGCGACAACCGCGACAACTCTGAAGATTCGCGCTACTGGGGATTCGTGCCCGATGAGAACATCGTCGGCAAGGCCTTCTTCGTGTGGATGAATTTCGGTAACCTCAAGCGCATCGGCAGCTTCCACTGAAGTGCCGACCCCTATGCAACAGAAAGGAACCCGCTCGATGCTGCAGCGTCATTCCGGTCGTCGTCAGCGAGGCATCAGCCTCTTCGGCCTGCTGTTCTGGGGCGTCTTCCTGGCCTGCGCCGCCGTGGTCACGGCCAAGGTCGTGCCGACGGTGATGGAGTACTACACGATCCAGCGCGCCGTCGACAAGATCGCGGCCGGCAACCCGGCGACGGTGCCCGCGGCGCGGGCCGAATTCGAGCGCATCAAGTCGGTCGAGTACTCGATCCAGAGCATCAGCGGTGCCGATCTCGAAATCAGCAAGGAAAACGAGAAGGTGCGCATCAGCTTTGCCTACAACCGCGAGATCGACCTGTTTGGCCCGGCCTACCTGCTGATCAAGTACGAAGGCCGTTCGCGCTGAGCCTTTCTTCGCCATGAGTTCCGCCTCGCTCGACGCGCTGCAGAAGCGCCTCGGCCACCGCTTTTCCGACCTCGGCCTGCTGCAGCGCGCGCTCACGCACCGCAGCTTCGGTGCCGACCACAACGAAAGGCTGGAGTTCCTCGGCGACGCCGTGTTGAGCCTGGCCATTTCCAGCCTGCTGTTCGAGCGCTTCGCCGGTTCCGACGAAGGCGACCTGACCCGCATCCGCGCCCATCTGGTGCGCGAGGACAGCCTCTACAAGCTGGCCCTCGGCCTCGGTTTCCCGCAGGTGCTGCGCATGTCCGAGGGCGAAGCTCGGGGCGGCGGTGCCCAGCGGCCCTCGATCCTTGCTGATGCGATGGAGGCCGTGATTGGCGCCACCTTCATCGACGGCGGCTACGAGGCGGCCCGTGAACTGGTGCGCCGCATCTTTGGCGATCAGATCGAGGGCAGCACGAACGCCAGCGAGCACTGGGGCAAGGACGCCAAGACAGCGTTGCAGGAATGGCTGCAGGCCCGCAAGCTGGCCGTTCCCAGCTATCGCATCGCCGAGACCCGGGGCCAGGCCCACAACCAGACCTTCCGCGTGGAATGCGCCGTGCCGGCGCTGGCCCTGACCTCCAACGGTGAGGGCCGTTCGCGCCGCGCCGCTGAGCAAGACGCCGCGCGGCGTATGCTTGATGACCTGATCTCCCGCGACAAGCCGAATCCCGCTTGAGCGTCTGATTGAACGAGCGGCCTCGCGGCCGTCACACCATGACTGAATCGAACCCGCCGCTGCCTCCCTCCACCGAAGGCGCGAATGAACTGCCGCAGCGCTGCGGCCTGATCGCCATCGTCGGCCGGCCCAATGTCGGCAAGTCGACGCTCCTGAACGCCCTGGTCGGCCAGAAGGTCAGCATCACCTCGGCCAAGGCGCAGACCACGCGGCACCGCATCACCGGCGTGCGCACGGTCGAGGAGGCGCAGTTCGTGTTCGTCGACACGCCCGGCTTCCAGACCAAGCACAACGCCGCGCTGAACCGCAACCTGAACCGCACGGTGCATGGCGTGCTCGGCGACGTGGACCTGGTGCTCTTCGTGGTCGAGGCCGGCCGCTTCGGGTTGGATGATGCCAAGGTGCTGTCCCTGCTGCCCGAAGACAAGCCGGTCGTGCTGATCGCCAACAAGCTCGACGCCGTGCACCGCCGCGCCGAGCTGGCGCCCTGGCTCAAGAGCATGCAGGAGCGCCGCAACTTCAGCGAGTTCATCCCCATCTCGGCCAAGAAGGCGGCCGACGTGGCGCGGCTCTTCAAGATCCTCAAGCCCTACCTGCCCGAGCAGGGCTGGTTCTACGACGAAGACGCGCTGACCGATCGCAGCGAGAAGTTCCTCGCCAGCGAAATCATCCGCGAGAAGCTGTTCCGCCTGACCGGCGACGAGCTGCCCTACACCTCGACTGTCGTCATCGACAAGTGGGAAGACGAGGGCGAACTGCGCCGCATCTCGGCCTCCATCGTTGTCGAGCGTGATGCCCACAAGGGCATGGTGATCGGGCAGGGCGGCGAGCTGCTCAAGCGCATCGGCTCCGAGTCGCGCCAGGAGCTGGAGCATCTGATGGATGGTCGCGTGTTCCTCGAGCTGTGGGTCAAGGTGCGCTCCGGCTGGGCCGACACGGAAGAGCACTTGCGCTCCTACGGCTACGAGTGATGAAGGGGCGTGCCAGCCGCGTCCCCAGCGTCCAGCAGGCCTTCGTCCTGCACCACTACGACTGGAGCGAGTCCAGCCTGATCCTGGACCTGTTCACGCGTGAGCAGGGCCGGCTGGCCGTGGTGGCCAAGGGCGCCAAGCGGCCCTATTCGCAGCTGCGGGCGGTGCTGCTGCCGTTTCAGCGCATCCTGGTCGGGCTGTCCAAGCCGGGCAAGGCGACGGAAGAGGGGGCGCCCGAGGTCGTGACGCTGCGCACGGCCGAATGGGCCGGCGGCAACACGCTGCCAGGCGGCGCGGCACTCTTCAGCGGCTACTACCTCAACGAGCTCTTGCTCAAGCTGCTGGCGCGTCAGGACCCGCATCCGGCGCTGTTCGATGCCTATGCGGCCACGCTGCCCGAGCTGCATGACGCCGAGGATGCGCAGTCGCAGGCCGCGCTGCGCGCCTTCGAGCTGCGTCTGCTGTCCGAGCTGGGCCTGCTGCCAGACCTGAGCCTGGCCACGCTGACCCAGCAGCCGCTGGATCCGGCGCGGCGCTATGCCTTGTCGGCCGAGTCCGGCGTGATCGCCGCCAGCGACGATTCGGCCCTGCTCAGCGGCTCCAGCCTGGTTCAATTGCAGGCGGCGCTGCTGCACGGCAGCCCCGCCGCGCTGCGCCAGGCCTGCCAGGACGACCTGCCGGCCCTGAAGACGGTACTGCGCGGCCTGCTTCTCTATCATCTGGGCCATCGCCCCTTGCGCACGCGGCAAGTGATGTTGGACCTGCAGAACCTCCTGAATTGACTGACTCACCAAGATGAACCCACTTGTCGCTCCTGACGCATCTGGCCACGGCGGCCGCTGCGCCCTGTCGGTCAATGTCAACAAGGTGGCCTTGCTGCGCAACACGCGGCATCTGGTCATTCCGAACGTGCTGCGCGCGGCCGAGCAATGCCTGCTGGCCGGCGCCCAAGGCATCACGGTCCATCCACGGCCCGATGCCCGCCATATCCGCACACAGGACGTGCACGAGCTCGCGGCCTTGCTCAAGACCTGGCCCCAGGCCGAATACAACATCGAGGGCAACCCGACACAGAACCTGATGGACTTCGTGCGCGAGCTGCGGCCCCATCAGGTCACCTTCGTGCCCGACAGCGAGGACCAGTTCACCTCCGATCACGGCTGGAACCTGCCGGCCGACATGGAGCGGCTGCAACCCTTGATCGCCGAGTGCAAGGCCTTGGGCGTGCGCGTGAGCCTCTTCATGGACCCGCTGCCCGCCGCGATGCCGTTCGTGGCCGAACTGGGCGCCGAGCGCATCGAACTCTATACCGAGACCTTCGCGAGCAGCTTTGGCACGCCGCGCGAGGCCGAGGTGCTGGCCGGCTTCACGGCCACGGCGCAAGCGGCGCTGGCCGTGGGCCTCGGCATCAATGCCGGCCACGACCTCAACCGCGAGAACCTGACGAAGTTCCTGCAAGCCGTGCCTGGTGTGCAGGAGGTGTCGATCGGCCATGCGCTGATCGCCGATGCGCTGGAGCTGGGCTACACCGAGACGGTGCGCGAGTACCAGCGCAGCATCCAGCGCGCCTACGGCTGATCCCATGATTTACGGAATAGGCACCGACATCTGCGACATCCGCCGTATTCGCGAGACGCTGGAGCGGCGCGGCGAGCGCTTTGCCGAGAAGGTGCTGGGCCCGCATGAGCTGGCCGTGTTCCGCGAACGGCGGGCCAAGGTGGAAGCGCGCGGCGTGGCCTACCTGGCCACGCGCTTCTCTGCCAAGGAGGCCTTCTCCAAGGCGATAGGCATGGGCATGCGCATGCCGATGACCTGGCGCGCCTGCGAGATCGTCAAGGCCGCGAGCGGCAAGCCCGAGATCCGTCTGCATGGCGAACTGGCCGCCTGGTTCGAGGCCAAGGGCTTGAGGGCCCATGTGACGGTCAGCGACGAGAGCGAGTACGCCGCGGCCTTTGTGGTGGTCGAGACCCGCTGAGCAGCGGGCCTCGCCGCCGCATCACTTCCTGTAGTTGTCCTGCAAGGGGTAGCGCCGGGCATAGAGCCCGAACAGTGCCGCCGCCACCAACGCAAAGCCGGCGAAGAAGAACATCTGGAAGGCGGTCACGCTGGTGCCGGTGCTCTTGATGTAGTCGGTCACGGCCTCGCCCTTGACGCTGGAATTGGCCAGCAGCACCCACAGGTTGCCGATGGTGACCGAGAGGTTCCAGAAGCTGGTGATCACCCCCTTCATCGCCAGCGGCGCCTGGCTGTAGGCGAACTCCAGGCCGGTGGCCGAGACCAGCACTTCGCCGAAGGTCAGCAGGGCATAGGGCAGGATCTGCCACAGGATGTTCATGCTGTGGCCATCGTCGATCCACAACTGGATGCCGCCCACCACGATCCAGGCCAGGCCCGAGAAGGCGATGCCAGCGCCCATGCGGCGAAGCGCAGTGATCTTCAGACCCAGGCGGTTCAGTAGCGGGTAGAGCACCACGTTGTTGAACGGGATCAGGATCATCACCAGCGCCGGGTTCAGCGCCTGCATCATCGAGGACTGGAACCATTCGGGTTTGGTCATCTGGTCGGCCTGGAGGATCCAGGTCGATGCCTTCTGGTCGAACAGCGACCAGAACGGCGTCACCAGCGCGAACAGCACCAGCAGGCGCAGCACGGTACGGACGGCGTCGACGGCGGCTTCGCCATGCTTGGGCGTGGCGCGAGGCAGTTCGATCCACGCGCCGATGCCGCCAAAGCCCATCACCAGCACCAGGGCCGAGCACAGCGCGGCCACGATGCCGATGTCCTTGTAGAAGCTCAGGCTGGCCGCTGCCAGCAGCACGCCGACGATGGCCACGGCGCGGCCGGTGCCGCCCTGGCTCAGGGCCGTGCGCACCACCTTCAGGAAGCTGTTCGGGTCCTCGTGGGCCGTGGGCTTCACGTGGATGTATTTCTTGCGGCCCGACCAGAAGATGATCGTGGCGATCAGCATGAAGATGCCCGGAATGCCGAAGGCCACGCTGGCGCCGAATTCCTTCAGGAAGATCGGCATCAGGAGCGAGGCGAAGAAGGAACCGAAGTTGATGATCCAGTAGAAGCCGTCGAAGACCTTCTGGGCCAGCGAGCGGTTGCTCTTGTCAAACTGGTCGCCGACGAAGCTGCTAACCAGCGGCTTGATGCCGCCCGACCCGAGGGCAATCAGGAAGAGGCCGGTATAGAAGCCCTGCAGGTTGTTCTCGAACACGGCCAGGAAGGCATGGCCCACGCAGTACAGCAGGCTCAGCCAGAAGATGGTGTTGTACTTGCCGAAGAAGCGGTCGGCCAGCCAGCCACCGAGCAGCGGAAAGAAGTAGACGCCGATGACGAAGGTGTGGAACACATCCTTGGCCTCGCCCTTGCGCAGCGGCTCCGGGATGGACAGCAGCAGGCTGGTCATCAGGAACACGGTGAGGATGTTGCGCATGCCGTAGAAGCTGAATCGCTCGCATCCCTCGTTGCCGATGATGTACGGAATCTGCGGCGGCATCTTGGGCGCGCTGGCAGCCTTGCTGCTGGGGTCTAGGGCGATGGTCACGGCTTGTCTCTCTGTATGTAGTCAGGTGATGCTTGTGGCGATCATGTGAAAACGCCGCCGGGCGTTGACCCGGCGGCGCGTATTTTGAGTCAGATCGCAGGCGATCAGCTCTGGGCCTCAAAAGGCAGCTTGATCTGGCTGAGATCCTTCTTGGTCTCGACCAGGACCAGCGGTCCCTCATCGGGCTGGACCACCGGCGGCCGCTCGCGCGGCACGCGGACCGGCTTGGGCTCGGCAGCGATGGCGGCCTGGACTTCGCGGATCTTGTCGGCATCCGAGTTCACCCATTGCAGACCGGCGGACTCGGCCACGGCGTGCAGTGAGTCGACCGGCAGCTCGAAGCGTTCCACCGGTGCTGCTGCGGCGAGCTTGGCGGTTGTATCGGGCGGCGGTGCGACGGGCGACGGGCCATCCGGCGGCGGCGCGACCGGTGCGGTGACCGAATCCGGCGGCGGTGCCGTCGGGCCGTCAGGCGGCGGCGCGGTGGGGCCATCGGGCGGGGGCGCCGTCGGGCCATCCGGCGGCGGTGCGGTCGGCGTATCGCCGTCGCCATCACCATCGCCACTCAGGTACACCGGGGCCGGAGCACCCAGTTCCAGCTGGGTCGGTGCGGCACCGTCAGCGCTGCTGCCGTCTTCACGGCGCTCGCGGCGGTAGCGGTCGCGGCTGCGACGGCGGCGGCCGTCGCGGCCTTCTTCGCCACCTTCGGCGGGCGTGGCAGGCGCGTCGCCATCGGTCGCTGCGGCTGCTTGCGCCTCGTCGCCAGCGGCATTGCCTGCAGCGGCCTCTGTGCCTTCAGCACCTTCAGGTTGAGCGGCCTGGCCTTCGCTGCCTTCCTGGCCACGGTCGCGGCCACCACGGCGGCGGCGGCGGCGGCCCTGGCGCTCTTCGCTGCTCGCTTCACCAGCGGCGGCTTCGATACCGTCGGGTTGGGTGTCGGCAAAGGCCGGGTTGTCGATCAGCGCTTCGGGCTTACCGGCCAGCTCAGCTTGAGCAGCTTGGGCGCCGGTCTCGACCGGACGCTCGTTGCGCTCACCGCGCTGGCGGCCGCCGCGTTCGCCGCGCTCGCCACGCTCAGCGCGTTCACCACGTTGCTGCTGCTCGCCGCGAGCCTCCTGGCCCTCGGGCTTGGCGGCGTCGCCACGGCGGCCGCGCTGGCCCTCGTTGCGGCCGGCTTCGCCACGGGCTTCCTGCGGCTTGGCATCACCACGGCCGCCACGGCCGCCGCGACCCTCACCACGTTCCGCGCGCTCACCGCCGCGCTCGCTGCGTTCACCTCGCTCGCCGCCACGGCCACCGCGCTCACCACGGCCACCACGGCCTTCGCCGCGCTTGCCGTCCTTGCGCTCACCAGCGGGCTTGGCTTCAGCCGGTGCCTTGACGGGCTCGGCCACCGGAGCCGGCTCGCCGCCAAAGACCTTCTTCAGCCAGCCCATGAAGCCGCCGCCAGCGGCCGGAGCGGCCACCGGGGCTGCCACCGGCGCAGCGGCCTTGGCCACAGGTTCCGGCTTCGGCAGGGCGATCGGTGCGGGCGACTCGGGCAGGATGCCCTTGATCACCGGCTCCTGCTTGCTCTTGCCCTTGTCGTCGCCACCACGGCGGGTGATGCCGACCTCATCGGTCGACTCTTCGATCATGGTGTAGCTGGCCTGCAGGTTTTCCAGACGCGGGTCGTCGTGGCGCAGGCGCTCCAGCTTGTAGTTGGGCGTCTCGAGATGGCGGTTCGGCACCAGCAGCACGGTGACGCGCTGCTTCAGCTCGATCTTGGTGATCTCGGTCCGCTTCTCGTTCAGCAGGAAGGAGGTCACTTCCACCGGCACTTGAACGTGCACGGCGGCCGTGTTGTCCTTCATCGCTTCTTCCTGGACCATGCGCAGGATCTGCAGCGCGCTGGACTCGGTGTCGCGGATGTGGCCCGTGCCATTGCAACGCGGGCAGGTGATGTGGTTGCCTTCGCTCAGCGCTGGGCGCAGGCGCTGGCGGCTCAGTTCCAGCAGGCCGAACTTGCTGATCGAGGCGAACTGAACACGGGCGCGGTCCTGGCGCAGCGCATCGCGCAGGCGCTGTTCGACCTCGCGGCGGTTCTTCGACTCTTCCATGTCGATGAAGTCGACGACGATCAGGCCGCCCAGGTCGCGCAGGCGCATCTGGCGCGCGATTTCATCTGCGGCTTCGAGGTTGGTGCGGGTCGCGGTTTCCTCGATGTCGCCGCCACGGGTGGCGCGGGCCGAGTTGACGTCCACCGAGACCAGGGCTTCGGTGTGGTCGATCACGATGGCGCCGCCCGAAGGCAGGTTGACGGTGCGGCTGAAGGCGGTTTCGATCTGGTGTTCGATCTGGAAACGGCTGAACAGCGGCGCGTCGTCGCGGTAGCGCTTCACGCGATGACCCTGGTCGGGCATCACGTGGTTCATGAACTGGTGGGCCTGTTCGAACAGGTCGTCGGTGTCGATCAGGATCTCGCCGATGTCGGCCGTGAAGTAGTCGCGGATCGCGCGGATCACCAGGCTCGATTCCTGGTAGATCAGGTAGGCGCCCTTGCCGCCCTTGGACGCGTCATCGATCGCGCTCCAGAGCTTGAGCATGTAGTTCAGGTCCCACTGCAGCTCGGCGGCCGAGCGACCGATGCCGGCAGTGCGGGCGATCAGGCTCATGCCCTTGGGGTACTCGAGCTGGTCGAGGTTTTCCTTCAGTTCTTCGCGGTCTTCGCCCTCGATGCGACGGCTCACGCCACCACCACGCGGGTTGTTGGGCATCAAGACCAGGTAGCGGCCCGCCAGCGACACGAAGGTCGTCAGGGCAGCGCCCTTGTTGCCGCGCTCTTCCTTCTCTACCTGGACCAGCAGTTCCTGGCCTTCGCGGATGCAGTCCTGGATGCGCGCGCTGCGCACGTCCACGCCTTCGCGGAAATACTGGCGGGCGATTTCCTTGAAGGGCAGGAAACCATGGCGGTCTTCGCCGTAGTCGACGAAACAGGCTTCGAGCGAAGGCTCGACGCGGGTCACGACCGCCTTGTAGATATTGCCCTTGCGCTGCTCACGGCCTTCGATTTCGGTCTCGAAGTCCAGCAGCTTCTGGCCATCAACGATTGCAAGACGCCGCTCTTCCTGCTGCGTCGCGTTGATCAACATACGCTTCATACATCACTCCTCGCGCGCCGGCTGTATGGCTTGGCGCGCAGCATGCCGTCGCCTGACCGGAGGCCGGCCAGGGCGACTGTTCGATGCATGCGCTTTCGTGAGGAACCGAGGAAGGAATCGCCCTGGACTGGTGCTGATCGAAGCCGGGCTTCGCTTCAGCGACGCAGCGTTGGCGCGTGCGTGACGACAGACGGCGCAGTAGCAGGGTCCCGTTGACGCAGCGCTCTTGGCGCTGCGGCCCGGCCACGGCCGAGGGCTGCGCCGGCAAGAGGCCGGGGCAGCGCGCGAAGGCGGTGGGGGGTGGGGGGATTCGTGCTCATGGCGCGGACTGTTGGACGCTGCCACCAGGCGGTCGAACGAATCGTCGACCGGCCTGACGGCTCAAAAAACCTTTGTCTGATGCCGCCCTTGCTCACAGGCGAGGCCGGCATGGCTCGTTCTTCTCTACTTGCGCTTCGGGTGCTACGCCGCTCGCCGCCTGCTCACTTGGGGAGCAGGCCCGCTTGCCGCGATGGCACCTTGCATCACCGGGTTGTTTGACCAGGCAGGAACTTGCGTTCCTTCCCTAGTCGCCACTGTCAGCTTTCAGCGTTTCCGTGCTGCTCGCACGGCTAAAATCTGAAAAATCAAACACTTAGAGCGGACTTGTGGTCAGCAACATTATACGGGCCAAAACCCAGCGCCCCGCCGCTGCGAAGCAGGCCCCGCCACCCGTCCCAGCGACAAACAGCACCCCGGACAAACCCCAGGTTCGCCGCGTGATCGTGGACGAAGGTTCGGCCGGCCAGCGTCTGGACAACTTCCTGCTGCGCGAGTTGAAGGGTGTGCCCAAGACCCATGTCTACCGCGTGATCCGCGCCGGCGAGGTGCGGGTGAACAAGGGCCGCGCCCAGGCCGACACCCGGCTGGAGATCGGCGACGAGGTCCGCGTGCCGCCGGTGCGCCTGCCCGAAAAAGCAGCAGCGCCGGCCGTGCCGCCCCGGGAATTCCCCATCGTCTTTGAAGACGAGCACCTGATCGCCCTCAACAAGCCGGCCGGCGTGGCCGTGCATGGCGGTTCGGGCGTCTCCTTCGGCGTGATCGAGCAATTGCGCCAGGCAAGGCCGACGGCCAAGTTCCTGGAACTGGTGCACCGCCTTGACAAGGAAACCTCCGGCCTCTTGCTGATCGCCAAGAAGCGCAGTGCGCTGACCGCTCTGCAGGACCAATTCCGCGAGCGCGAGACCGGCAAGACCTATGCGGCCCTGGTGATCGGCGAATGGGCCGCGAACAAGAAGGTGATCGATGTGCCGCTGCTGAAGTTCATCGGCAGCGATGGCGAACGCTGGGTGAGGGCGGTCGAGAACTCGCTCGATCCGCAGGCCGAGCAGGCCAAGCGCTCGATCAGTCTGGTGCGCGTCGCCCAGAAGCTCAAGGGCTACAGCCTGCTCGACGTGACCATCAAGACCGGCCGCACCCACCAGATCCGCGTGCACCTGGCCCATGCGGGCCACCCCATCGTCGGCGACCCCAAGTACGGTGACTTCGAAGCCAACCGCGCCATCGCCCGCGGCCCGCTGAAGTTCGACCGCATGTTCCTGCATGCCAAGCGCCTGCAGTTCACGCACCCGGCCAGCGGCGAGACGATAGAGCTGCAGGCCGAGTTGCCGCCCGAGTGCGCGGCGCTGGTGAAAGCGGTGCAGCCATGAGCAGCCGGCCGCAGCGCTTCGACCTGATCGTCTTCGATTGGGACGGCACGCTCTACGACTCGACGGCGCTGATCGGCCAGTGCATCCAGCGGGCGGCCGCCGACCTCGGCCTGCCCGTGCCCACGGACGAGCAGGCCAGCTACGTGATCGGCCTGGACCTCTACCAGGCCCTGGCCCATGCGATGCCGACGCTGCCGCGCGAGCGCTATCCCGAACTGGGCCAGGCCTTTCGCCGCCACTTTTTTGCGGCTGAAGACCAGCTGAGCCTGTTCGACGGGGCGCTGGACCTGCTGCGAGCGCTGAAGGCCCGCCACCACTGGCTGGCCGTGGCCACCGGCAAGAGTCGCAACGGCCTGGACCGGGTGTTGCAGGCGCCCGATTTGCAAGGCCTGTTCGACGGCACCCGGACGGCCGACGAAACCGCCGGCAAGCCCGACCCGACCATGCTCTTGCAGCTGATGCGCGAGTTCGGCGCCGAACCCGAGCGCACCTTGATGATCGGCGACACCAGTCACGACCTGCTGCTGGCGCAAAACGCCGGCACGGCCAGCCTGGCCGTCGGCTATGGCGCGCATGACCCTGCCGATCTCACGTCATTCGGCGCGCTGCATATTTGCCATTCCGTTCCTGAACTGCAGCGCTGGCTGCTCGAACATGCCTGAATCAGAAGACCACAAGCCCGCGGGCTTGCCGCTCTGCGCCTCGAGCGAGCTGGAGGAGCGCGGCCGCGCCCACAGCTTCGACGTGTTGCAGTACCGCCAGCCGGCGCGCGCCTTTGCCTTGCGCTTCGAGGGCCAGGTCGTGGCCTACCTGAACCGCTGCGCCCATGTGCCCACCGAGATGGACTGGCAGGAGGGCGAGTTCCTCGACGCGGACAAGCAATACATCATGTGCTCCATCCATGGTGCCGTGTACGACCCGCTGAGCGGCCGCTGCGTCACTGGCATGTGCGGCCGCATCGGCCTGACCAAGATCGAGGTCAGCGAGAGGGAAGGCCAGGTGTATTGGTATCCTTCCCGCGACACCAAGCCGGTCTTTGAAGACTGATTTGTTGATCGATTGATTGAATGAACGACCGAGCACCATGAGCGACGACCTGCCCCAGCCCCTTCCCGATCCGAAGCCGGAGGCGGCCGCACAGCAGTCGGCCGCCGCCACCGGTACAGCCAGCGCAGCCAGTGCATCAGGCCATGAGCAACTGCTGGCCCAGTTCGCGCTGAGCTACCTGGCCGACCGCCGCAGCGAGCGCCGCTGGCGCGTGTTCTTCCGCCTGGCCTGGCTCGGATTCTTCCTGTTCCTCGCCTGGCTGCTGTTCTTCTCGCAGCGCCATCCAGGCGGCGCACCGAGCACCCCGCACACGGCCCTGATCGAGCTGCGCGGCGAGATCGCTGTCGACACCGAGGCCAGCGCGGAGCTGATGCTGTCGGCCTTGAAGAACGCCTTCGAAGACCAGGGCGCCGAGGCCGTGGTGCTGCGCATCAATTCACCGGGCGGCAGCCCGGTGCAGGCCGGCATCGTCTACGACGAGATCAAGCGCCTCAAGGCCATCCATCGCAAGAAGGTCTACGCGGTGGTCGAGGAAATCTGCGCGTCGGGTGCCTACTACATCGCGGCAGCAGCCGACGAGATTTACGTGGACAAGGCCTCCATCGTCGGCTCCATCGGCGTGCTGATGGACGGCTTCGGCTACACCGGCCTGATGGAGAAGCTGGGCGTCGAGCGCCGCCTGCTGACCGCCGGCAGCAACAAGGGCATGCTGGACCCGTTCACGCCGATGTCGGCCCAGCAGCGCGGCTATGCGCAGGCCATGCTGGACCAGATCCACGGCCAGTTCATCGCCGTGGTGAAGGAAGGCCGCGGCAAGCGCCTGAAGGAAACGCCGGAGACCTTCTCCGGCCTGTTCTGGAACGGCGAGCAGGCCGTCAAGATGGGCCTGGCCGATGACTTCGGCAGCCTGGACTACGTGGCGCGCGAGGTGGTCAAGGCCGAGGAGGTCATTGACTACACGCCGCGCGACAACGTGGCCGAGCGCCTGGCCAAGCGCTTTGGCGCGGCCATGGGCGAGGGCGCCGTCAAGGCGCTGCGAAACGTCGCCCAGGTTCGCTAACGGCTTTTTTCAGCGCGCTCGGCGGCGCAGCGCGAACAGCATCGCGGCAAGGGCCGCTGCCACCAGGGCCAGGCCCTGCGGCTCGGGCACGCGGGCCGGCGGCGTTTGCTGGCGTGTGGGCTCGTAGCCGATCTCGATGGTCGACAGCATGTTGTTGGCCACGACCGTGCCCTCCCAATGGCCGGAGCTGGCGGCCACGATGTCGGCCTGCTGGGCCAGCAACATGCCGTAGCCCGAGTGCAACTCGACCTTGTCGGCGTTCATCACATTGAAGATCAGGCGGTCGGCAAAGGCCGAGAGATTGCTGCCCACGTAGTCGAAGCCGAACTTCACGGTGCCGCTGGCCGTCAGGTTGATCAGGATGTAGTCGTCGCTGTCGAAGCTGCTGGCATCCAGCGTGAAGGGCTTGAGCAGGTTGTCGGCGATGTTGAATACCTGCAGGCCAGCACCCGCCTGGGCTGTGCCGCCACGCAGGCCGAGGTCCCAGCCGCGCGTGATGTTGCCGGTGTTGGCCAGCGCGCCGAGCTCGTTCGAGAGGCCGCGCAGCAGCACGCTGGTGTCCGTGAACATCTGCTGGATCGCAGCAGAGTCACCCTTGCTGAGCGCCAGTTGCTTGTTGGAGCCGCGGTCTACGCCGCCGTAGACGCCCGTGCCTTGCTGCACGCCACCGGCCAGCCAGGCGGCCTCGGTCGGTCCCATGCCGGCGTTGTTGTTGACGCTGGCGTTGGTGGGGCCGTTGTAGATCGCGCCGTCGCGGATCTTGACGTTGCCGCCGACCACGAGGCTCGCCGCATTGCTGCCGCTCGCGCCGCTCGGCGAGGGGTTGCGGTAGCCGACCGAGATGCTGTTGATGTCGACATTGCCGCGCACGGCCAGGCGACCTTCGACGTCGGAATGCGCCGTCAGGTTGCCGAAGAAGAAACCGCTGTACTCGGCTGCCGCACCGAAATTGACCACCGGCGAGGCCTGTGCTGCCGTGGCTGCAGCCAGCAGCATGCCGGCGCAAAATGCGTTGATGGCGCGCAGCCGTGCTGCGCCAAGCCTGGACTGACCTGTCTTCATTTCCCTCTATCCCTCATCCGCTGTTGTTGTGTCGCAAGCTTTGCGATCGACGCGAATTCTAGGAATCTGAGGGTCCGCAAGCCTCCCCCGACATCGGGTGAGGCCTGGTCTCAATCGTGCGCTATCGCACGTTTCGAACGCTGCGGGGCGGCCTCTCAGGCCTGGATGTAGCTGGTCTTGACGCTGGTGAAGAACTCGGTCGCGTAGCTGCCTTGCTCGCGCGGCCCGTAGCTCGATCCCTTGCGGCCGCCGAAGGGCACGTGATAGTCCACGCCGGCAGTCGGGCAGTTCACCATCACCATGCCGGACTGCGAGTGGCGCTTGAAGTGGCTGGCGTATTTCAGCGAGCCGGTGCAGATGCCGCTGGACAGGCCGAAGGGCGTGTCGTTGGCGAGCTGCAGGCCGTGTTCGTAGCTGTCGCAGGGGATCAGGCTCAGCACCGGGCCGAAGATCTCTTCCTGGCAGTGACGCATCGCGTTGTCGCAGTCGCCGAACAGGGCGGGGCTCAAATAATGACCAGGTCTTTCCAGGGTTAGCAACTCACCTCCTGCCAGCAGGCGCGCGCCTTCGTTGCGGGCGATGGCGATGTAGTCCAGGTCCTGCTGCAATTGGCTAGCATCCACGACCGGGCCGATCTGCGTCTCGGCCTTCAGCGCATGGCCCACGCGCAGTGCACGCGTAGCCTCGGTCATGCGCTCGGCGAAGCGGCTGTAGATCGAGCGCTCGACGATGATGCGGCTCGAGGCCGTGCAGCGCTGGCCGGTCGAGTAGAAGCCGCCCTGGATGGCGCAGTTCACGGCCTGTTCGAGGTCGGCATCGGCCAGCACCAGGAGTGGGTTCTTGCCGCCCATCTCGAGCTGGAACTTGGCGCCGCGCCGCACGGCCGCCTGCGCCACGCGCTGGCCTGTGGCCTGCGAGCCGGTGAAGCTGATCGCGGCCACGCGGCGGTCGTCCAGCAGGGCTTGGCCTACCACCGAGCCGGGCCCCATCACCAGGTTGAACACGCCCGTCGGCAGGCCGGCGCGCGAGATGATTTCGGAAAGCGCCCAGGCCGAGGCCGGCACCAGTTCAGCCGGCTTGAACACCACGCAGTTGCCATAGGCCAGGGCCGGCGCGATCTTCCAGGCGGGGATGGCGATGGGGAAATTCCAGGGCGTGATGATGCCCACCACACCCAGCGGCTCACGCGTCACCTCGATCTCGATGCCGGGCCGCACCGAGGCCAGCTTGTCGCCCCGCAGGCGCAGCGTTTCCTGGGCAAAGAACTTGAAGATGGCCGCCGCGCGGCCGACCTCGCCAATCGCTTCCGGCAGGGTCTTGCCTTCCTCGCGGGCCAGCAACTGGCCCAGCTCCTCGCGGCGGGCCTGGATCTCGCTGCCTATGCGGTCCAGCGCATCGGCCCGCAGCTGGGGGCTGCTCAAGCCCCAGGCCGGCGCGGCTGCGTAGGCCGCAGCAATCGCAGACTCGGCCTGGGCAGCATCGGCCTGCGCGTAGTGGCCGATCAGGTCCTCGGTGTCGGACGGATTGATGTTGGGGCGGGCGGCGACGCCGTCCAGCCATTGGCCGGCGATGTAATTGGCTTGCATGGCGCTCTTCTCTTGATCGGAATATTGCAAATATATCTAATTGCAAGACAAGCCAGCCGCGTGGCTAGTTCGGACTGGGCAGCGATTCGCTCGCCGTCTCCTTGCTGCCCAGCCCGCCGAGCGCGCGCTGCAGGCTGCTGGCACTGGGTTTGTCGACGAAGACGCAGCGCTTGCCGTGGCGCTTGCAATGGTCCTTCACACGCCAGTAGGCGTCGTGGCTGATGCAGCCGGTCTGGCAGATCACGAGGTCGGCGGCCGCGAGGCTGGCGTCGAGCTTGGCCACGGCGTCTTCCTCGCCGCCATCGTGATGCAGGAAGCGGCCGCCAGTGCGCTCGATCAGTTGCCGATAGATGGGCACCACCGATTGCCGGCCGCCCACGCACAGCACGGCGCGCTCGCTCAGCTCGGGCAGGGCCTGCTCGTCGTCGGCCAGGCCGGGTGAGGCCGGGACCGAGGCCAGGGCTTGATGTGCTTCTTCGGCGCGGCGGCGTTCGCGCTCCTGCTGCTGCTGAGCGATCAATAGGGCACGCTCCAGCTCGTGGATGCGTGCGAGCTGCAGGCGGATCTGCTCGGCCTGCTCCTGGCGATGGCGCAGGCCCGGCACGGCTGCTTCGAGCTGCTGCAGCTCCTCGCGCAGGCCGGCCAGCAAGGTGTCGCGGCCAAGCAGCTCTGCGCGCAGGCGCAGCGCGTCGGATTGCAGGCGCTCGACCTCCAGCGCCCGCTCCTGCGTGAGGCGGGTGTTGCGGCTCTGCGCCTGCGCCAGCTCGCGGCCCAGCACGCGGTTCTCTTCCTCCAGCGCATTGAGGCGGGCCAGGTCGGCGCGCTCGGCGCTGCCCACCTGGTGCTGGATCATGTGGATGTCACGCAGCACCAGCTCTTGCAGAGCGTTGTCGCAGCGCGCATGCGTGAGCGTGGCCCACAGCGCACCGGGCACGTCGTTGCCATGCTGGGCGGCAGCCCACCAGCGGCCCAGCGCCTCGCTGCTCTTGTGCTGGGCCGCGAGCCGCAGGGCGATGGCGTAGCGCTGGTCCAGCTCCTTCTGCAGCAGCTCAGCAATGGCGGAGCGGCGGTTGCAGTCGTTGATCGCGCCGCAATGCAGCTCGTAGTCGCCGGCCATGGCCAGGCCTCCGAGCACCTTGGCCAGGCGCCGGCGCAAGAGCGGCATCGGCAGGCAGACGCCGATCACCGGGCACAGGGCCTGCGAAGGCAGCTCCCACAGCCGGCGCCGGCGCGAGCCCTGCTGGCTCACCGCCGCCGGCACCGGCCGAGGCCCTGGGCCCGCAGGGCTATCGGCCTCGCTGGGCAGGCGGCTGAAGATGTTGCCGTTCTTCTCTGAGTCGCACATGGGTTTTCTCCTCCTCTGGAATCAATCGCTCAATGCAGGGCGAAGCGGATCGGGTACTCGACCCAGGCCGCCAGCCGCTGCTCGCCGCGCCGGGCCGGCAGGTAGGGGCAGGCCAGTGCGATCTGGCGAGCCGCTTCATCGAGCAAGCGCCAGCCGCTGCCGCCCTGGACCAGCACCTCGGCCGCGCGGCCCTGCTCGTTGACCTGCACCCGCAGCAAGACCTGACCCTGCACACCGCGCTCCCGCAGCAGGGCCGGGTAGTGGCGCTCGACGCCCCGGGCGCTGCAGCTGCCGTGCTCGGGCGGCAGCGAGGCGGGCTGGTAGCGGCTTGAGGGCGGTGCTGGCTCGGCGTTGGCGGGGGTGGCGGCGGGCGCCGTCGTCACTGCCACTGCCACTGACATGGCCGCGAGGGCAACAGCGGGCGGCGCCACCTGCAAACCTGCGGGCTCGGCGCTGGCGCTGATCTGGAACTCGGGCGCCGGCAGTGGCGCAGGCAGGGCCGGCATTGGCAAGCCCGGCTCCAACTGCGTTGGCATGAGCGTCGGTGCAGGTGTGGCGGGCGCAGGAATCAGGCGCGTGGTCAGCACGGCGGCCTCGGCCTTGGATGGCCGGTGCTGGCCCGACAGGGCGAGCAGCAGCACCAGGCCATGCACGGCCAAGGTCACAGCCAGGCCGGCCTTGTTCATCACGCGGCCCGCGCCATCGAGGGGCCTGGGCTGGCCAGCACGGCCATGCCTTCGGCATCGCGCAGCAGGCGCAGGCGCACGCCGTAGAGCTGCTCCAACAAAGGCAGGCAGGCGGGCACGGCATCGCAGTCCGCGAGGATGCGGCC
This sequence comes from Pelomonas sp. V22, assembly GCF_030014915.1. Classification (GTDB taxonomy): domain Bacteria; phylum Pseudomonadota; class Gammaproteobacteria; order Burkholderiales; family Burkholderiaceae_C; genus JAUASW01. The sequence goes on along the minus strand of NZ_JAGIXS010000001.1, from coordinate 1,187,530 downwards.
CTTGCGCAGCAGCCACAGGCGCTCGAAGTGGTTGAGCGCGATGTTCAGGTCGTGCAGCACGGCCACCAGCGCGTGGCCGCGTTCGGCGGCGAACTGCTGCATGGCCTGCATCAGCTCCAGCGTGAGGCCGGGGTCCAGCGCGGCCAGCGGCTCGTCGAACAGCAGCAGGCCGGCGCGCTGGTCCCAGGCCTGGGCGAACACGCGGGCCAGTTGCACGCGCGCCTGCTCGCCGCCGGAGAGGCTGTCGAAGCGCCGCCCCGTCAGATGCGCGGCCTGAGCCTGCAAGAGCGCGAGCTCCACGATGCGCGCTTGCTGCGTCTGCCGTGCCTCACCGCCGAGCGTCACGCGGCCCAGGGCCACGACCAGCTCCACCGGCAGGCCGAAGGCCACCGCATGCGATTGAGGCAGCACGGCGCGCCGGCGCGCCAGGGCCGCGACCGACCATTCGCTCAAGGGGCGGCCCTCGAAGACCAGCTCGCCGCTGGCCGGCGCCAGCTCGCGCGCCAGCAGCTTCAGCAGCGTGGACTTGCCCGCGCCGCTGGGCCCCAGGATGGCCACGCGCTCGCCCGCTTGCAGCGTCAGCCGGAAGGGCCCGAAGCGCTGCTGGCCGAGCAAGAGCGTTGCGTCGTTCAGGTTCATCAGCGCGCTCATCAGGCACTCCCCGTCCGGCGCATCGCGCCGCGCAGCAAGCCGAGGAACCAGGGCGCACCGATCAGCGCGCTGAAGACGCCCACCGGCACCTCGGCCGGGCTGGCCACGGTGCGCCCGAGGGTGTCGGCAATCAAGAGCAGCAGGGCACCGCTGAGCATGGCCACCGGGATCACGCGGCGCAGGTCGGCGCCTACGAGCTGGCGTGCCAGGTGGGGCGCCATCAGGCCGATGAAACCTATGCTGCCGCACCAGGCCACAGCCAGGGCGCTGAGCAAGGCCAGCAGGGCGATGGCACGCACGCGCAGGCCCTGCACCTCGATGCCCACATGGGCGGCCGCGGCCTCGCCCAGGGCCAGGGCATTGAGCTGCTGCGCCAGGCGCAGCGCGGCCCAGCCGCCGCCGGCCAGGGCCAGGACCATCACGCCAGCCATGGCCCAGTTGGCGCCGGCCAGCGAGCCCAGCGTCCAGAAATTGATCGCCCGCAACTGCTCGTCGTTCGCCAGGTTGCTGCACAGGCCGATCAGCGCAAAGCACAGGGCCTGCAAGGCCAGGCCGGTGAGCAGGAGCCCAGCGATCGAGCCCGGTGCCAGCCAGCGAGCCATGCGTTCCAGGGCGAAGCAGACCGTCAGTGCGCCGACGAAGCCGACCGCCGGCAGCAGCCACATCCGCAAGGCCGGCGGCAGCGCGAACTGCAGGCTGGCGAACACCGTCAGCGACAAGGCCACGGCGGCGCCGGCACCGCTGCTCACGCCCAGCAAGCCGGGGTCGGCCATCGGGTTGCGGAATAGCGCCTGCGCCAGCGACCCCGCCAGGGCCAGCGCGGCGCCCACCGCCATGGCGAGCACCAGGCGAGGCAGGCGCAGCTGCCACAGCACATGGGCGCTGCCGCTGAAGCCGTCGCTCTCGACCCAGGGCGGCAGCAGCCAGTCGCCGAGCGGAATCGGCAGCGCGCCCAGCTGCGCGCAGGCCACGGCGGCCAGCAGCGTCAGCAGACCCAGCGCAAGGACCGGCGAAGGGCGGGGCCAGCGCCTAGCTGGCGCGGCCATGCCGCCAAGGGTCAGGTCTTGCTTCATGCCCGGGTTCATGCCTGGTGCAGCGACTCGGCCAGCTTGGGCAGCAACTGCGGCAGGCGCGGGCCGAAGCCCAGCAGGGCCAGCGCGTCGAAGGCGACGACGCGGCGTGCGCGGCCGGCCGGCGTCATGGCGAGGCCCGGAGCCTGCAGGAGCGGCGCGATGCCGCCGGCGGCTTGCAGGCCTTCGCTCGTGGTGAGGATCACGTCCGGCGCCGCAGCAATCGCAGCCTCGGGTGTCAGCTGCTTGTAGCCGCTCACGCCCGACAGCGCATTGCGCACGCCGGCGTAGCCAAGCATGGCGTCTGCTGCCGTGCCTTCGCCCGCGATGCGCAATTGCGCCAAGCTGTGCGCCAGCACGAAGAGCACGCGCGGCGGCTTGCTGGCTTGGCTGAGCTGCTGCACGCGCTGCTGGCTGCTCGCCCATTCGGCGCACAGGCGTTCAACAAGAGCGCGGGCCTGCGTCGTGCGGCCGAGCAGCTCGCCGACACGATCGATGCGGGCCAGCAGGCCTTCGAATCGGTGCTCCGAGCGCAGGATGTGCAGCGGCACCTTGGCCAGCTCCAGCTGGCGCAGCACAGCGGGCGGGCCGGCATCTTCGGTGGCGAGTATCAAGGTGGGAGCGAGGGCCAGCAGGCCCTCGGTCGACAGCGTGCGCATGTAGCCGACATCAGGCAGCGAGCGCGCGATGGCGGGGTAGACCGAGGTGCTGTCCACGCCGACCAGCGAGGCCTCGGCGCCCAGTGCGTAGACCACTTCGGTCAGCGAACCGCCGACACTGACCACGCGCTGGGCCGGCGCGGCCACAGACGGTCGCAAGGCAAGCGCTGCCGGCGCCAGCGCCAGCAGCGCGCGGCGGGTCAGCATGCCGCCTCCAGCGGCGTCGTGTCGCAGAGGCTTTCCAGCAGCTCGCGCCAGTCGCAGCGCTCGGCCTGGCCGGGCTTGCGCTCGCCGAAGAACTGGGCGATCAGCTGCTGCTTCGCGTCGAACAGTTCCAGCGAGCAGACCAGGCCGTCGCTGGTGGGCTTGCGCACCAGCCAGGCGCTGGCGATGTGGTCCTCGCGCAGGTGCAGGTTGAAGCCAGGGTCCAGCACATTGAGCCAGGGGCCCATCACGGCCACGCGCTTCACCGGGCCGCTGTGGATCTGGATCATGCCGGGGTTGCCGACGAAGCACATGAGGGGCACGGCCTCCTGCGCCGCGCGGGTCAGCAGCTCCTGGGCGCTGGCGGCTGCGAGCGGCTGGACGAACCTGGCATCGGCGAGCCGCAGAGCCTGGGTGCGCGAGACACCGAAGCGCTTGAGCAGGCCGAAGAACTCGTGCGTGTCGCGCAGCGAGGCCCAGGCCTGGCGGAAGGCCGCGACATCGATCTCCGCATCGGGCTTCTCGGCCGCATCCGACCAGGCGGTGCCCAGCGCCATGCCGGGCTGCTGGTCTTCGGCCAGGAAGAGCTCGACCAGGGACTCGAAGGCCGCGACCTCGGTGCCCGGCCGCAGGAAGATCTTGTGCACCGCCTGGCCGGCGGGATCGAAGAACTGCAGGCTGCGCCGGATCGCGCCGTCGGCGAGGCGCTCGGTGACCGCAAAGCCATGGGCCCATTGGGCATAGAACACGCGCAGGTCGATGGCGCCGCCCAGCACGAGGCCCACGCCATGCTGCGTGCTCGCATGGGCGTAGACGCCGACCTTCTCGTGCACGCAGGATTCGTTGCGCGTCAGCGCCATCAGCTCGCCCAGCGGCTCCAGCGATTCGATCAAGAGGCTCCATTCCTCGCGCAGGCGGCGGGCCTGCAGCGGCGACTGGCTGGATGCGAACTCGCCGCAATGGGCAGCGATCAGCTCGCCTTCGGAGATGTCCAGCCGCGCGGCGATGTCGCGATGGCGAGCGGGTCTGGCGGCGTCCTGGGCTTGCTGGCGGGCATTGGCAAAAGCTTGGCGGAGGGGGGCAAAGCTGGCTTGCATGGTCTGGTTCCTTTTCTCGATCAGAAATCGGCGCGCAGCGAGAGCTGCAGCTGGCGGCCGGGGGCGGTGTAGCCGTCGAGCACGGTGCTGGTGGCGGCGATGCCGCGCACGTCGGACCAGCGCCAGTACTTCTTGTCGGTGAGGTTGGTGACGAAGGCCGCGAGGCGCAGCGTCGGGCTGATGCGGTAGCTGGCGCCCAGGTCGATCACGTCGTAGCTCGGCGGCAGGAAGTTGGTCGCCGTGCTGCTGCGCGAGGCGGGTTTGGCGGCGCTGTGCAGCCAGGCGGCCTGCAGATCCCAGTCGCCGATTTCCCAGCGGGCGGCGAGGTTGGCGCGCGTCGGCTGCACGGTGTCCAGCTGCGTCTGCACGCCGGCGCGCTCGCTGTGGCCCCGCGTCTGCGAGATTGCGCCGCTGAGGCTGAGACCGGCCAGCGGCTGCCACATCAGGCGCGCCTCGGCGCCGCGGATGCGGGCGGTGGCGAGGTTGACGTACTGGAACACCAGCGGATTGCTGGTCGTGCCTGCGCCGCTGATCACCTCCTGGCTGATGAAGTCGCGGTAGTGGTTGTCGTAGGCGCTCAGCTGCCAGCGCAGCGTCTCGGCCAGCTTGCCGCGCAGGCCCACTTCCAGGCTGTTGGCGTGCTCGGGTTTCAGGTCCGGGTTGCCTATGCTGCGGTAGCCCTGGGTGGGGTTGGCGAAGCCGTTGTTGACCTGGTCCGGCGTCGGTGCGCGGAAGCCCAGGGACCACTGCGCGTAGGGCTGCAAGCCGGGCGAGGCACGCCAGATCAGGCCGAGGCGCGGCGTCACCGCCTGGTCGGACAGGGCCACCACGGCACCACCGGTGTAGCCCTCGGCCTTGGGCTTGAGCGAGTAGTGTTCGAAGCGCAGGGCCGGGATCAGGCTGAAGTCGCCGGCCTCGATCTCGTCCTGCACAAAGGCGCCGGCCAAGGTGTAGTCGGTGTCGGGGAAGGGCTTGTTCGGGAAGCTCTCGCCGGCCGGCGGCACCGTGCCATCGCGCAGGCCGGAGATGCGGTTGCGGCTGAGGTCCAGGCCGTAGCTGAGGCGCTGGCCGCTGAGCTGCGTCTGGCCGACGCTGGAGAGACCGATCAGCTTCTCCTGGTAGTGGCCGTCGCGCGTGCGGTCGGCGGAGATGTAGCGGTCTTCGTAGGCGTACTGCCGCGTCTTGCTGTCTTGCGCATAGACCGTGGTCTTCAGCGACTGCAGCCACTCGGCGTTCAGGTCTTCGTAGCGGTGCTCCAGCGAGAAGCGCTGGCGGTCGAGCTGGTCGTTCGCCTGCAGCGAGACCACGGCGGTGGGCGTGGCGGTGCTGAAGCTGGCGGCGCGGGCGCTGATCACGTCGGTGTCGGTCTTGCGGCGGCGCGCTTCCAGCGTGGCCATCAGCCGCTGTTTTGCGTCGATCTTCAGGCCCAGCTTGCCCATCACCGTGTCGGTGTTGATGTCGGACGGGTTCGGTGCGGTGCGGCTGCTGTTGAGGGCATGGTTGTCGCCCTGGTTCTCGGTCTCATGGCCGCTCCGGACCGTGGCCATCACGAGGCCTTCCCAAGCGCCTGCCGAGGCGGCGAAGGCGCCGGTGAGCTTCTTCGAGTGATCGGTGCTCAAGGCGCCTGCCGTGAGGAAGCCGGCCTGCGTCTTGCCATTCACCAGCAGGTCGGACGGCGACAGCGTGCGCAGGCTCAGCGCGCCGGCCAGGCCGTCGCTGCCGAACTGGGCCGAGGCCGGGCCGCGCAGCACTTCCGCGCCGGCCAGCATGTCGACATCCACGTAGTCGGCGCGGCCGCTGGCGAAGGCACCGAAGCTGAAGCTCTGCGGCATGCGGATGCCGTCGATCATCATCAGCACCTGGTTGCCTTCGAGGCCGCGGATATTGATGCCCTCGTTGCCACCCCGGCCGGTCGAGGCGCCGGCGGCAGTGAAGCGCGGTGCGACGGCGCGTACGGCGATGTCGACCTCGTTTTCCAGCAGGTCCTTGAGGTCGCGGGCCTCGCGTTGCTGCAGGCGTTTCTTGTCGTAGACCGTCACCGTGCTTGGCACGGCATCGGTGCTGCGTTCGGTGCGGGTGGCGCTGACCGTCAGCTCGCCGAGGCGGGTGGGTTCAGCAGCGGGCGCGGCGGGGACGGTGGCGGGAAAGGGGGCGGTCTGGCTCTGTGCAGAACCGAAGAGGGCGGCGAGCGCCAGCGCGACCGGAGTCTTGCGCGACAGCATGGGCGAGTCCTTGTGAGGTGACTGGCACGGGCTGGCGCAGGCTGGCTGGTGCGGTGATGACAGGTGAACGTAAGGGCTACTTGGTCAGGATCAGCTTGCCCAGGGTGGTCAGGCGCAGGCGGTAGACCTGGCCGGCATGCTCGATCTCGACCTCGCGGCGGCCCTGCAGCAGGGCCTGGCTGCTCAGGCGCGGCGCCGTTGCAGGAGGCGCCATGGGCCGAGGGCTGGGGGCGGGGATTGAAGTGGACATGCAGGCACTATAAATGAGAATGATTCGCAAGTGCAACAAAACAAATGGCGATGTCCAGATCGGCGTCGATGCCGATGCGATTGCGAAGGCGTCGCAGTTCGGCTGCGGCGGTGGGGACATGTGGTCGGCGGACCAGCGACCGACGCACAATCGCGCGGTTTGATTCCTCGTGGAGAACAAGATGCAAGGCGACGCCAAGGTGCTGGAGTTTCTGAACGCCCAGCTGAAGAACGAGCTGACCGCCATCAACCAGTATTTCCTGCATGCCCGCATGCTGAAGAACTGGGGCCTGATGCGGCTGGCCAAGCATGAGTACGAAGAGTCGATCGAGGAGATGAAGCACGCCGACAAGCTGATCGAGCGCATCCTGCAGATCGACGGCCTGCCCAATCTGCAGGACCTGGGCAAGCTCTACATCGGCGAGTCCGCCGTCGAGACGCTGGATTGCGACCTGCGCATCGAGACCGGCTCGCTCGCCGAGCTGAAGGACGGCATCGCCCATTGCGAGGCGGTGCGCGACTATGTCTCCCGCGAGATCCTCGAAGACATCCTCAAGGACACCGAGGAGCACATCGACCACCTGGAAACCCAGATCGGCCTCGTGGCCCAGCTCGGCGAGCAGAACTGGTTGCAAAGCCAGGTCGGCGAGGGCAGCTGAAGCCCTCCATCCGGCGGGGTGTTGCGAACGTGATTGAGAAGGGTTCGCATTTGCGATAGACTGCGGGCATCCCCTCTGGATTGCCTCGCAGCCCCATGATCGTTTGCCTCTGCCACCGCGTTTCCGATCGCGACATCCGCCATGCCGTGGCCTCGGGCGTGCGCAACTTCGAGCTGCTGCAGGATGAAACCGCCGTGGGCTCGGCCTGCGGCAGCTGCCTGGATTGCGCCCGCGAGGAATTCGATGCGGCGGTCAGCCGCTGCCACGGCGCCGCGCACTGCGGTGGCGAAGCGGCCACCCCGCGCCGCGTCATCGCGCTGCAGCCGGCCTGATCAAGCCCGGCCCACCGCCGGCTCAGGCCTTCAAGAGGCCCTTGGTCTCGATGAAGGCTATCACCTGATCCAGCCCTGCACCGGTCTTCAGGTTGCTCATCACGAAGGGTCGCGTCGGCCGCATGCGCCGGGTGTCGGCCTCCATCACTTCCAGATTGGCACCCACATAGGGCGCCAGATCGGTCTTGTTGATCACGAACAGGTCGCTCTTGGTGATGCCGGGCCCGCCCTTGCGCGGAATCTTCTCGCCGGCAGCCACGTCGATCACGTAGATCGTCAGGTCCGACAGCTCGGGGCTGAAGGTGGCGGCCAGGTTGTCGCCGCCGCTCTCGATGAAAACGATGTCGGCATTGGGGAACAGGCCCAGCATGCGGTCCACCGCCTCCAGGTTGATCGAAGCGTCCTCCCGGATCGCGGTGTGCGGGCAGCCGCCGGTTTCCACGCCCATGATGCGCTCCGGCTCCAGTGCGCCGGCCACGGTCAGCAGGCGCTGGTCTTCCTTGGTGTAGATGTCGTTGGTGACCACCACCAGCTCGTAGCGCTCGCGCAGCGCCTTGCACAGCACCTCGACGAGCGTCGTCTTGCCCGAGCCGACCGGCCCGCCTACGCCCACGCGCAGGGGTGGCAGCTTGCGGGTGCGGCCGGGAATCTGGTGCAGGGGGGAAGAGGTGCTCATGGTCGTCTCGCAAAGGCTGAATGGCAGATCGCCAGACTTCAGCAAGTATGGTGCCAGCCCCATGTTTTCCCGCTGCCTGGGCGGGCCTCACCAGGTGCAGCATCGGGGCATGAGCACCGCCATCCACAGCCCCGCCCTGGGCGACATCGGGCAGATCGCCATCACCGTCAGCGACGTGGAGCAGGCCCTGGCCTTCTACCGCGATGCGCTGGGCCTGCGCTTCCTCTTCAGCGCCGGGCCGCAGCTGGCCTTTGTGCAGGCCGGCAGCGTGCGGCTGATGCTCAGCACGCCGCAAGGTGCTGGCGCGGTGGGCGCGAATTCCACGCTCTACTTCAATACGCAGGACCTCGAGGCGAGCTATGCCGCCGTGGGCGCGCGCGGCGCGCGTGCGGAGTCGGCGCCGCACCTGATCGCCAAGATGCCGGACCACGAGCTGTGGATGGCCTTTGTGCGCGATCCCGACGGCAACCTCGTCGGCCTGATGGAAGAGCGGCGCTAGGCTCAGAACGAGCCGGTGGCTGCCAGGTAAGCCAGGCGCCGCGTCGGCAACTGCGCGATCACGCTGCCGGGGCTGCCGCCGTAGTGGCGCAGGCCGGCATCGAGGTGCCAGCGGTCGCCGTTCCAACCCAGTGCGGCGCTGGTGATGCGGCCGCCATCGCCGGGCGTCCACAGCACATCGACCGAGGGTTGCCAGGCCTCGTGCGTCCACGCGAGGCGGGCGAAGGCGTTGCGCCGCCTGAGGCTGGCGTTGCCAAAGCCCGAGGCCTGCCAGGCCAGGTTGCCGGCCACCGCAGCCGCTGGCGCTCGGCCCGCCAGCGAGAGCAGCGCGGCATTGCGAGCCTGCCAGTCGTTCCATTGCGCGCTGCTCGGCGCACGGCCGTCCCACCAGGCTTCCAGCATCAGGCTCAGCTTGTTCTCGCCAGTCCAGCTGCCGCCGATCAGGGCCTGGGTGGCCGCCCCATCGCGCTGCAACTGCCAGGGGCTGCTCGTGGCGAGCAGGCCGGTGATGGGCCGCATGCGCCACACATCGCTGTGCTGTAGCGCCCGCAGCGAGCCGTGCAGCTCGGTGCTGTCGCCGAACACCGACGACACCGCCATCCCGACGCTGGCGCCGGTGCGCTCGCCCAGCCGCGCGAACCCGTGCAGATCGACCGCTCCCTGGCGCTGGTAGACACGCAAGGCCAAGGCCTGCTCATCGCCCGAGCGAGCCTCGCGCCCGGCCTGGGGGTTGACCCAGACCAGGCTCCAGGCTGTTTCTGCCGTGAAGTACTCGGCCTGCACCAGCGGCCGGCCCCGGTTCATCGGCGAGAGCAAGGTGTGGCGTTCTTCCTGGGCCACCACGTCGTTGGGGCGAAAGGCAAAGCCCACGTCCCAGGCCACCAGCTTGCGGCCGGCGCTGAACTGCCAGCCCGCCCATTCGCCGGAGGCGTAGAGCTCCTGCACGCTGGCCCGGCTGCTGGCGGGGCCGCCTTTGGGCCGGTTGTGCTGCAGATAGAGCGCGCCGGTCAGCGGCCCTTGCTGAGCCCGCAACTCGGCCTCGATGACGGCGGCAGATCGCGGCGGCGGCGCGATGCCGGGGAGCAGGGCCTGAGCCGCCGCCAGCAGGCCGCCGCTGTTCGCATCGCGCTGCTGCCATTGCGGTCGCAACTGGCCTGAAACGTCGGCCTGCGCTGCAGCAGCACTCAGCGAGAGGGCAAGGAGTGCGACGTATCGCCTCATTCGAGCACCGGGCTGCGCGCCAGGAACATCGGGTTGAACCAGCCCTCCGGTACCTGGCGGTCCTTGCGCGCCAGGTAATGCAAACGGGTCAGCTTGCGGCTGCCGAGCGAGTCCTGCAGCACCATCTCGGTGACCTGGTTGCGCTCCAGCACGAAGCGCGCAGTCTTGGCGAGCTTCTCGGACTGCACATAGAGCTCGGCCGTCAGTGGCTCGTGCCGGGTCTTGCCCAGCCACAGCTCGATGCGCTGGTAGCTGACGCCACGCCGCTTGGCCTTGAGCCGCAGGTGCCAGCAGGCCGCGGCCTCGCAGCGCTCCTCGCCGACCAGCTCGCCTTCGTAGTCGTCGCTCCAGGACTGCGTGGCCACGTCGCCGGTCGAGGCGTCACCCAGCAGCTTTTGCGTCGGCGTGATGCGCATGGGCCGCTGGCTGCCGGGCATCACGAGCCAGAAGTCGTCCCCCAGCATCAGCACCTTCTGGCCCTTCTCGGCCGGGCTTTGCATGAGGACGAGGGAGCGGCGCTCGGGCCCGGTGATCACGGTGTAGCGGCGTTCCTTGTCCAGGCTGCCATCGGGCTTGCTGACCTCGACCCGGGTGTCGATCTGCTGCTGGCCGCCGCCCCGGAAGGCATCGGCGTTCTTCAGCATCGTGGCCACGTCGGGCGTGGCAGCCTGGGCCAGTGGCGCGATCAAGGCGAGGGCCATCAGAAGTGTTTTCATGGGGAAGTCCTCAGGTATGGGCCAGGGCCGTGACGATGGGCAGGCGCACCGTCTTGCGTGCGACCCAGGCCGAGGCCAGCAGGGCCAGCAGCAACATGGCGCCGAGCGTGATCGCATAGAGCGGGCCATCGATGGCGATGTTCAGCGGGTAGCCTTTGGAATAGCCGGGCGGCGGCGGCATGTTCACCGGCATCACCATCAGCAGCAGGCTGAGACCCAGCGACAGCGCCGCCCCCAGCAGGGCGCCACCGCCGCCGAGCAACATGCCCTCCAGCGCCAGCGTGCGCTGCAGCTGGCCTGGTAGCGTGCCCAGCGCGCGCAAGGTGCCGATCTCGCGGGTGCGTTCGATGATGGCCATGGCCATCGCGTTGCCGACCACGAAGATCACGATCACCGCGATGATCAGGCCCAGCGCGCCAAAGATGCGGTCGTAGAGCTGCTTGACACTGTGGTAGAACATCGCCTGATCGAGCCAGGTACGCACCGTCAACGTGGGCGCCAGCGTGCGGATGCGTGCCTGGGCGCCATCGGTCGCCTCCATGTCCTTCAGGAACACACCCAGCGACGAGACCCGCGTGGTGTCCAGCAAGGCCTGGGCGCTCTTCACGTCGATGTAGAGCGAGCGCTTGTCCATCTCGGCAATGCCCGTCGAGAACACGCCCTGCACCTGCACGTCGATGGCGTTCATCGCGCCAGCCGTGGTGCTGGCCAGCAGGGTCAGGCTGTCGCCTGGTTTGGCCTTGAGGCTCTTGGCCAAGCCCTCGCCCAGCATCACGGCCATGCGCTGGTCGCCGCTCAGCACGGCGCCTTGCTTGATCGAGAGGAAAGGCCCCTTGATCGCGAACTCCGCATCGGGGTCGATGCCGGCCGCCATCATCACGGTGGACTTGTCGCCATTCGATATCAGGCCGGTGAACTCGACGCGCGGCAAGACCTGGCGCACGTCGGCATCCAGCCGCAGGCGCTGGCGCAGATCCTCCCAGGCTTCCAGGCCATGCTGCAGCGGCTGGTCCTCATCCTTCGTGAACTGCTCGGCGGTGGCGATGACCAGGTGCCCGGTCGAGCGGGCCGAAGACTGTGCGAGGCTCTGGTAGGTGAAGATCGCAAAGCCCCCGGCCAGCAGCAGCGCGGCGGTGCCGAGTGCGGCGATGGCCAGCGTCACGGCCGAACGGCGGCCATTGCGGCGCGTGTTGAGCCAGGCGAAGTGCAGCCATTTCGTTGCAGCCTTGATCGCAGCCTTCATTGCAGCTTCTCCTCGATACGGCCGTCGTGCAGGGCCACGATGCGGTCGCAGCGGCGAGTCAGGCGTTCGTCGTGCGTGGCGATCAGGAAGGCCGCACCCTGGCTGCGGCTCAGGTCGCGCATCAGCGCCAGCACCTGCTCGGCGGTTTCGGAGTCGAGGCTGGCCGTGGGTTCGTCGGCAATCACCAGGCGCGGCCGCTTGACGAGGGCGCGGGCAATCGCCACCCGCTGCCGTTGGCCGCCGGACAGTGCATCGGGCTTGTGCTGCGCATGTTCGCTGAGCCCCACCGATTCGAGTGCCGTCGCCACGCGGGCTTTGCGCTCCTTGGCGTCCAAGCCAGCCAGGAACAGCGGGTAGTCGACGTTCTCGGCCGCTGTCATCACCGGCACCAGGTTGAAGCCCTGGAACACGAAGCCGATGGCATCACGCCGCAGCAGCGTGGCCTCGCGGTCCCTGCGCAGGTTGACCGGGTCGCCGCCGAGCAAGACCTGACCCTCATCCGGCCCGTCGATCAGGCCGCAGAGATTCAGGATGGTGCTCTTGCCGCTCCCCGAGGGGCCGGTCAGCGCAAGCAATTCACCGCCTTGCACACTCAGGTCCACGCCGCGCAGCGCCGGCACGCGATGAATACCCAGGCGGTAGGTCTTGCGCACCTGGCGCAATTCGATCACCGGGTTCATCACTGGCCGTCCTTGGCCTGCTTGGCGGCGCGTGCGCGCACCGCCTCCTTGAAACCGGCCGGCGATTGCGCGAACAGCGGGCTGGCCTGGATCTCGGCCAGCAGCTTGGTGCCGCGTGGGCTGCGGTTGAACATCGGGGGCAGGGCCAGGAAGGTGTTGGCCGCGACAAAGCGGGTCTCCAGCGACAGCGGCGTGCCGCGATGCAGGGCCTGGTCATGCGAGGGCTGCAACAACTGCAGTGCCTTGTCGATCTGGGCCAGGCCGTCCTCGGCATGGCTCATCTTTTTCCAGGGCAGCAGGGCGGCGCGGGCGCGCAGCGCCGTGGCCGCGCCGGTGTAGGCCATCAAGAGCGGGTTGCCCGGCTCGGCAGCCAGCAGCTTGCTGAACTGCTCTACCGCAGCCTCGACGCCGGCATCGTCGCGCTGGGCGATCTGAAACTGCTGGAAGGCTGCATTGATTTGAGCGTCGGTGGCGGCTGCTGCGCTGCCCAGCAGGAAGCTGAGAGAGAGCAGCAGGACGGGGAGGCGAGCTTGCACGTTGGATCTCCGAGGTGGTTGTCGATGCAGCCAGTCTCGGGATCGCGTCGCAGGGCCGCCACGCGCTTGCGACGGATGAGGGCGGCGCAGCGCCAAGCGTTGCCGGCGCGGCGCGAGATGCAGCCGCTCCGCACCCCAAAAAGAGAAGCTCCGCGAGCCTTGCGGCATCGCGGAGTTGTCCTAGATTCTGGATTCCTGAGGGGCGGCTGACGCTGGACCGTTACGCCCGCCGCCCCAGGGAAATCAAGAAAGCTTGCTTACTTGGTCTGCGGGGCTGCAGCCGTGGTCATGGCCGGCTTGGTGTCGGCCGGGGCTTTGGCGGCGGGCTTGGCTTCGGCCTTCACCTCGGCTTTCACGTCGGCCTTCGTCTCAGACTTCACCTCGGCTTTCACTTCAGTCTTGGCCTCGGTCTTCGCCGCGTGCTTGTGGGCCTTGGCGTGCTTGGCCGCCGGTTCGGCCGTGGCTGCCGGTGTGGCGGGCGTGGCCGGCGCGGCAGCCGTGGTCACGGCAGGCGTGGCAGCGGGCGTGGCCTTGACAGCCGGGGTGGCGGCCGGAGTGACTGCCGGCGTAGTAGCCGTCGTTGCGGCGGGGGCGATGGTGCTCGGGGTTGCGGCGGTTGTTGCAGGCTTTGCCGCCGGGGTGCTCGCAGTTGCGGGGTTAGCCGTTTGTGCCAGCGCCAGGTGACCGGTGAAAGCCAGCAGGGCGGGGATCAGTGCGGTCTTGAGAGCATTCATCAGGATTTCTCCGTCGGTTGTGAAAAGGTACGTGCACAACGAGGCCTCTGGGGCAGGAGTTGACCCCATGCGGTCGGCGTTGCAATGCGTTACACCGCCTGCTGAAGCGGGCGCAGAATCGCGGCCACATGAATAGAGCCAACAGGAGCAGCAGGTGATGACGCAGCAGGGCAAGCGGATCGGAGACTTCGACTGGTCGGCCGGCTATGCCAGCCAGCGCGCGCCGCTGTTCGCTCGCAATGTGGTCTCGACCTCGCACCCGCTCGCGGCCCAGGCCGGCCTGCGCATGCTGGCGCGCGGCGGCAATGCCGTTGATGCGGCCGTGGCTGCTGCCGCTTGCATGACGGTGCTGGAGCCTTGCAGCAATGGCCTCGGTTCCGATGCCTTCGCCATCGTGTGGGACGGCGAACGCCTGCAAGGCCTCGATGCTGCTGGCGCTGCGCCGGCCGCCTGGTCGTGCGAGTTCTTCAAGGATGCAGCCGGTGCGCCGCCCAAGCGCGGCTGGGGCAGTGTCACGGTGCCGGGCGCCGTGGGCGGCTGGGTGGCCTTGAGCGAGCGTTACGGCAAGCTGTCCTTCGCCGATCTGCTGGAGCCAGCCATCGACATCGCCGAACGCGGCTACGCCGTGCCCGTGGTCGTGCAACGCAAATGGGCGCTGGCGGCGCAGATCAGGGATCTCGCAGGCCAGCCCGGTTTTGCCGAAGCCTTCTTGCCGCGCGGCCGGGCGCCGCAGGTCGGCGAGCTGTTTGCGCTGCCCGGTGCGGCGCGCACGCTGCGCCTGATCGCGCAGAGCCGTGGCGAGGCTTTCTATCGAGGCGAGGTGGCGGCGGCTGTCGAGACCTTCGCCCGACAGACCGGCGGTGCGATCACGGCCGCCGATTTCGCGGCCTATGCGCCGCAATGGGTGGAGACCATTTCCCAGCGCCATGCCGGTTGCGAGCTGCACGAGCTGCCGCCCAGTGGCCAGGGCATCGCCGCGCTGATCGCGCTGGGCCTTTTGCAGCACCACGAGCTGCGCGCCCATGCGGTCGACAGCGTGGCGGCCCAGCACCTGCAGATCGAGGCGATGAAGCTGGCGTTTGCCGACACCTACCGCTTCGTGGCCGACCCGCGCGCGATGGCGCTGACGGCGGCCGACTTGCTGAATCCTGACTACCTGGCCGAGCGGGCGCGCCTGATAGCTCCGGACCGCGCCCAGGATTTTGGCCACGGCAACCCGGTGCGTGGCGGCACCATCTACCTGAGCGCTGCCGACGAGAGCGGCATGATGGTCAGCTTCATCCAGAGCAACTACATGGGCTTCGGCTCGGGGCTCGTGGTGCCGGGCTATGGCCTGTCCTTGCAGAACCGGGGCCATGGCTTCTCGCTGGAGCGCGAGCACCCGAACTGCGTGGCACCGGGCAAGAAGCCTTTCCACACCATCATCCCGGCGATGCTGATGCAGGAGGGTCGGGCGCGCATGAGCTTCGGCGTGATGGGCGGCCACATGCAGCCGCAGGGTCATCTGCAGACCTTGGTCCGCATGCTGGACTACAGCCAGCATCCGCAAGCCGCCTGCGATGCGCCGCGCTGGCGCTTCAACCAGGGCCTGTCCATCGACGTGGAGCCGCAGATGCCTGCCAGCACCGTGGAAGGCCTGCGTGCGCTCGGCCACCAAATCGGCAACAGCCACGATCCCGCGCTGGACCTGGGCGCGGGCCAGTTCATCTGGCGGCTGGGTGAGGACCCGGCGGTCGATGGCTACGTCGCGGCCAGCGATCCGCGCCGCGATGGTGCGGCGGTGGGGTTCTGAGCATGGGCTTGCTGGAACGACTGTCCCTCGGCTGGCGCACCGACCTGATCTTTGCGCGCTTCGAAGGCGTGATCGAGGAGCGCGGCGATTGCATCGTCGTGCGCACGCCGGCCAATCCGCTGTACTACTGGGGCAACTTCCTGCTGCTGCCGGTGCCGCCGCGCGACGACGGGCTCGCGCACTGGCTGCAGCGCTTCGACGAAGAGGTGGGCTGCCACACGCGCGAGTCGGGCCACGTGGCCCTTGGCTTCGACGCGAGCCGGCCTCATGAGCCGCTGATCAGCTGGCAGCGCGCCGGTTTCGAGATCTTCGAGAGCGTGGCCTTGAAGCTGGAGCCGGGGCAACTGCGGCCGGGCGCGCGCGACTTGCCCATGGGTTTTCATTTCGCGCCGCTGGACCTGCAGGACCCGGCTCAGCTCGAGGCAGCGCTGAACCTGCAATGCACGGCCAACGAGGCCGATGCCATGGGCTATGAGCGCATGGGCTACCGCGAGCACCGCTTCCGCCAGCTGCAGCGCTATGCGGCCATGGAGGCCGCCGGCCTCGGCCATTGGCTGGGCGTGTGGCGAGGCCATGAGTTGGTGGCGGACTGTGGCCTGTTCCGCGATGGCCGCGACGGCCAGCTCGGCCGCTTCCAGCATGTGACCACGCATCCGGCCTGGCGCCGCCGCGGCCTGTGCACGGCCATGGTCGAGGCGGCCTGCCGCTTTGGCTTCGAGCAACAGGGATTGCAGATGCTGGTGATGTGTGCCGACCCGGCCGAGGTGGCGATCAGCATCTATGAGTCGCTGGGCTTTGTGCGCGAGTGCCGTTACTTCGGCATGCAGCGTCGGCCCTCGCGGGATGCGCTGCCCGTCACCTGACACCTGAAACTTGATCGAATGTCTTTCGTCATGCCGGCGCTGTCGCTGCTAGCATCGCCAGGCTTCTCGCACCTCAAGACCATGACCAAGCTGCTCGACCGCAACCGATGCCCGGCACCCGCTGCCGCCGGCCTGCGCTCGTCCGGGCCTTGCATCACGCCTCATGGTCGGCCGTCCGCGCCGCATTGAGCCGGCGTCCACGGTCTTTTCGCTTCCCCCGCTTCTTTCCTGTTACTGTTTTCGGCTGCGGCCCTGTGTGCGACCTCATGAGGGTCGGTGCCGGCCGTATCCTGGAGTGAATCATCATGCTGAGCTGGCTTCTGCCCTGGTATGCGCGTTTGAAACGGGCGCTGACCCTGCCGCCCACCGATCTGCTGCGCGACCGCGTCTACCGCCGCCTGTGGAGTTCCATCCTGATCAGCTCGCTGGGCGGGCAGATCACCATGCTCGCGCTGCCGCTGACGGCGGCCGTGCTGCTGGAGGCCTCACCCACGCAGATGGGCCTTTTGACCTCGATGGAGATCGTGCCCTTCGTGCTGTTCTCTCTGCCTGGCGGCGTGTGGCTGGACCGCGTGCGCAAGCTGCCGGTCTATGTGGCCGGCGAGACCCTGCTGGCCGTGACTGTTGCCACCGTGCCGCTGGCCGCCTGGATGGGCTGGTTGAGCATGGGCTGGCTGTACGCGGTCGGCTTCGTGCTGGGCTGCGTCTACACGGTGGCCGGCAGTGCCGCGCAGATCGTGCTGACCCAGGTCGTGCCGCGAGAACGCCTGGTGGAGGCCCACGCGAAGAATGCGCTGGCTTCCTCGGGCGCCGAGGTGGCGGGGCCAGGTGTGGCCGGTCTCTTGATCCGCTTGCTGGGCGCTCCCATGGCCCTGGCCGTCGATGCCATCCT
The DNA here is from genome assembly GCF_030014915.1 of Pelomonas sp. V22. Taxonomy (GTDB): domain Bacteria; phylum Pseudomonadota; class Gammaproteobacteria; order Burkholderiales; family Burkholderiaceae_C; genus JAUASW01. The sequence continues at coordinate 1,170,536 of NZ_JAGIXS010000001.1, read as the reverse complement.
GGTGCTTGTCTCGGCCCTGATACTGCGCGGCATCAAGGTCGAGGAGCATGTCGCGGCCAAGGGCAGCGGCGCCGACTTTTGGCGTGACCTGAAGGCGGGCGTGAGCTTCGTGCGCCGCCAGCGCCTGCTGGTCAGCCTGGCCTGCGCGGTGGGCGGCTGGCAGATGTTCCACAACGGCGCCCAGGTGGTGCAGATCCTCTTCGCCACCCGCGTGCTCGGGTTGACGGCGCAGCAGGTCGGCCTGTCCTACGTGGGCTTGGGTGCCGGCACGGTGCTGGCCAGCGTGTTCGGCCACCGGCTCTCGCACCGCATCGGCCCGGGGCCCAGCCTGGTGCTGGGCTTCGCGGTCTGCGGCGTCGGCTGGCTGGCTCTGGCTCTGGCGCCGGTCAATGCACTGGGCGTGGCGGTCTTTGCCTTCATGCTGTTCGCCTTCGGCATCGGCGCGGTGCTGATCTTCATCAACTTCCTGTCGCTGCGGCAGGCCGTCACGCCCGCGCCTTTGCTGGGGCGCATGACCAGCACCATGCGCTGGCTGATCCTCATCCCCGCCGGCCCCGGCGCCTTGATCGGCGGCTGGCTGGGCGAGCATGTGGACCTGCGCGCAGCCCTGCTGTTCTCGGGCCTCGGTGCCTTGCTGCTGGCCGTGCTGGCCTGGCGCAATGCCACCATCCGCGGCGTGCGCGAGTTGCCCAAGCTGGGCAGCGCGCAGGAGCCTGAACTGCAGCCGAGCAAATGACGATGACCGACCCTGTGCTGATCGAAGTGCCCGAGAAGATCGAGACCGAACGCCTTGTGCTGCTGGCGCCGCGCGCGGGCGTCGGGCCGGCCTTGAACGAGGCGGTCATCGAAACCCTGGATCAGCTCAGGCCCTGGATGCCGTGGGCGCAGCATGCGCCCTCGGTCGATGAGACCGAGGGCGTGGTGCGCCGCCAGTGGGCGGCTTTCATCCTGCGCGAGGACCTGCCCTTCCAGATCTATAGCCGCGAGCCCCAACGCCGGCGCTTGCTGGGAGCGACCGGGCTGCACCGCTTCGACTGGGCGGCTCGGCGCTTCGAGATCGGCTACTGGCTGCGCCGGAGCAGCGAGGGCCAGGGTCTGATGAGCGAGGCGGTGAACGGCCTGGTCGCCATGGCCTTCACGCAGCTGCGTGCCCGGCGGCTGGAGATCCGCTGTGACGAGCGCAATGCACGCAGCCGCGCCGTGGCCGAGCGCTGCGGTTTCCAGCTGGAATCGGTGATGCAGGATCAGGCGGTCGATGTGGCCGGCGAGCCGCGCAACACCTGCGTCTACGTCAAGCGGGCCCTCAAACCGGGCTGAAGCTGTCGACCCGGTCGGTGATGATGCCGTCCAGGCCATTGGCGATCAGCCATTGGGCGACCGACTCGTCATTGACCGTGTAGACCAGGGCCTTCATGCCGAGGGCGTGGATGGCCTGGACCATGGCGCGGTCCATCAGCGCGTAGTTGGTGATGACGGCGCTGCACTGCAGGGCCTTGGCTTCGTCGGCCCAGGTGGCGCGCATGGTGTCGAGCAGCAGGCCGCGTGGCAGTTCTGGCGCAGCCGCCTGGGCGGCGGCCACGGCGGCGGGCTTGAAGGAGCTGAGCAGCGGTTGCCGCGCATCGCCGGCCCAGAGCTCGCGCACGGCCAAGGCCACAACGCGGCCGGTCTCCTCGTCCTGGCCCGGGTTGGGCTTGAGCTCCAGGTTGAGGCCGTAGCCATTGCGGCGGCAGAAGGCCGCCACGGCTTGCAGGCTGGGGATGGGTTCACCGGCAAAGGCCCGGCTGTGCCAGCCGCCGGCATCGAGCCGGCTCAGTTCATGCCAGCTCAGGGCGCCGGCCGGGCCGCGGCCCGAGGTCGTGCGGTTGAGCCTGTCGTCGTGCAGCAGAAAAGGCTGGCCGTCGCTGCTCAGTTTCACGTCGCATTCGAAGGCGCGGTAGCCGTGCGCGGCGCCTATGCGGAAGGCGGCCAGCGTGTTCTCAGGGGCCAGCTTGCCGGCACCGCGATGGGCGATCCAGAAGGGAAGGGGCCAGGCTTGCATGGAAGGCTCTCGTGCGTGGATGCGCCACTCTATTGCATCAATGCCCCGCCCGGGCGCTGGCCATGCTGCACTGCGGTAGGATCACGGCCCGACGACCGCTGGGCTTCTTGCATCCCCGAGACGCCCGGCAGCGACCTGCAGCACCGGCGCATCGGACCGGCCAAGCGGGCGCTCTGCCGGCTCCACGAACCCTGGTGCCGGGCTTGCCAACAGTGCGAGGGTCGGCGACCTTTTGATGGAACGACCAGGCCGCCATGAACGCTCCGCATCCGCTGATGCCCTCCGAGATTGCCGCCGCTGCCAACGATGCAGCGCTGGATGCCGCACCGCCGCGGCTGCGCGAGATTCCCTACAACTACACGTCGTTCTCCGACCGCGAGATCGTCATCCGCCTGCTTGGGGAGCCCGCCTGGGGCACGCTGAATGAGCTGCGCGAGGAGCGCCGCACCGGCCGCTCGGCCCGCATGCTCTACGAGGTGCTGGGCGACATCTGGGTGGTGCAGCGCAACCCCTATCTGCAGGACGACCTGCTCGACAACCCCAAGCGCCGCCAGCTGCTGATCGAGGCGCTGGAGCACCGCCTGCACGAGGTGGAGAAGCGCCGCAACGCGAGCGACGCGAAGCGCGACGCCGCCGTGGGCGAGCTGCTGGCTGCCGCCCGCCAGGCCGTGGCCGAGTTTGCCGCGCTGTTCGAGCGCACGGCCGAGCTGCGCCGCCGCACGAACAAGCTGCTCGGCAAGCGCACGGCCAAGGACAACATCAAGTTCGACGGCCTGTCGCGCGTGGCCCATGTGACCGATGCGACCGACTGGCGCGTCGAGTACCCGTTCGTGGTGCTGACACCCGATTCCGAGGCCGAGATGGCGGGCCTGGTGGCCGGCTGCATCGAGCTCGGGCTGACCATCATTCCGCGCGGCGGCGGCACCGGCTATACCGGCGGTGCTGTGCCCCTGGTCTGGAACAGCGCGGTGATCAACACCGAGAAGCTCGAGGCCCTGCGTGGCGTCGAGATGCTGCAGCTGCCGGGCCTCGACAAGCCGGTGGCCACCATCTTCAGCGAGGCCGGCGTGGTCACGCAGCGCGTGTCCGATCTGGCCGAGCAGCATGGCTTCGTGTTCGCCGTCGACCCGACCTCGGCCGAGGCCTCCTGTGTGGGCGGCAATGTGGCGATGAACGCCGGCGGCAAGAAGGCCGTGCTGTGGGGCACGGCGCTGGACAACCTGGCCAGCTGGCGCATGGTGACGCCCGAGGCCAAGTGGCTGGAGGTGGTGCGCCTCAACCACAATCTCGGCAAGATCCATGACGTGGAGACGGCCAGCTTCGAGCTGCGCTACTACGACGCCTCGGGCAAGAAGCTCGAACGGACCGAGCGCCTCGACATTCCCGGCCGCACCTTCCGCAAGGAGGGCCTCGGCAAGGACGTGACCGACAAGTTCCTCGCCGGCCTGCCCGGCATCCAGAAGGAAGGCTGCGACGGCCTGATCACCAGCTGCCGCTGGATCGTGCACCGCATGCCCAAGCATGTGCGCACCGTCTGCCTGGAGTTCTTCGGCAACCCCAAGGACTGCGTGCCGTCCATCGTGGACATCAAGGACTTCATGTTCGCCGAGGCCAAGAAGGAGGGCGGCGCCATCCTCGCCGGCCTCGAACACCTCGATGACCGCTACCTGAAGGCCGTGGGCTACGCCACCAAGAGCAAGCGCGGCGGCCTGCCCAAGATGGTCTTGATCGGCGACATCGTCGGCGACGACGAAGACCAGGTCGCGCGCGCCACCTCCGAGGTCGTGCGCCTGGCCAATGGCCGCAGTGGCGAGGGCTTTGTGGCCGTCTCTGCCGATGCGCGCAAGAAGTTCTGGCTGGACCGCAAGCGCACGGCCGCCATCTCCAAGCACACGAACGCGTTCAAGGTGAACGAGGACGTGGTGATACCGCTGGAGCGCATGGGCGAGTACACGCTGGGCATCGAGCGCATCAACATCGAGCTCTCGCTGCGCAACAAGCTGGCCCTGGCCGATGCGCTGAAGGCCTTCTTCGCGCAGGGCCGCCTGCCGCTGGGCAAGACCGACGACGCGAGCGAGATCCCGAGTGCCGAGCTGCTGGAAGACCGCGTGCAGCAGGCGCTCGCGCTGCTGACCGAGGTCGGCGCGCTGTGGCAGCAGTGGAAGGACGGGCTCGACGCCGTGCCGACCGACGGCGGCCGCTCCTTCTTCGACCAGCTGCAGGACAAGAGCCTGCGCGCCTCCTGGCGCACGCAGATCCTCAAGCCGCTGCAGAGCATCTTTGCTGGCGGTGCCTTCGCGGCCATCGTCGAGGAGTGCAAGCGCATCCACAAGGAGGTGCTGCGCGGCCGGGTCTGGGTGGCCCTGCACATGCATGCCGGCGACGGCAATGTGCACACCAACATCCCGGTGAACTCCGACAACTACCAGATGCTGCAGACGGCCCATGAGGCCGTGGCCCGCATCATGACCCTGGCGCGCAGCCTCGATGGCGTGATCTCGGGCGAGCACGGCATCGGCATCACCAAGCTGGAGTTCCTGTCGGATGCGGAGCTGGCGCCCTTTGCGGGCTACAAGGCCAAGATCGACCCCGAAGGCCGCTTCAACAAGGGCAAGCTGCTGCGCCTCGGTGGCCCGGATTCGCTGACCACCTTTGCCGACCTGACCAATGCCTACACCCCGAGCTTCGGGCTGATGGGGCACGAGTCGCTGATCATGCAGCAGAGCGACATCGGCGCGATCAGCGATTCGGTCAAGGACTGCCTGCGCTGCGGCAAGTGCAAGCCGGTCTGCGCCACCCATGTGCCGCGCGCCAACCTGCTCTATTCGCCGCGTAACAAGATCCTCGCCACCTCGCTGCTGGTCGAGGCCTTTTTGTACGAGGAGCAGACGCGCCGAGGCGTCTCGATCAAGCATTGGGAAGAGTTCGAGGACGTGGCCGACCACTGCACGGTCTGCCACAAGTGCGCGAACCCCTGCCCGGTCAAGATCGACTTCGGCGACGTGACCATGAACATGCGCAACCTCTTGCGCAAGATGGGCCAGAAGAGCTGGCGCCCCGGCAATGCCGCCGCCATGTTCATGCTGAACGCCACCAACCCCGAGACCATCAAGCTGGCGCGCACGGCCATGGTGGGCGTGGGCTTCAAGGCCCAGCGCCTGGCGCATGACGTGCTGAAGACCTTCGCGAAGAAGCAGACGGCCGCGCCGCGCGCGACCCTGGGCCCGGCTCCCGTCAAGGAGCAGGTGATCCACTTCATCAACAAGAAGCTGCCGGGCGGCCTGCCGAAGAAGACGGCGCGCGCGCTCTTGGACATCGAGGACAAGGACTACGTGCCCATCATCCGCAACCCGGCCGCCACCACGGCCGAGACGGAGGCCGTGTTCTATTTCCCCGGCTGCGGCTCGGAGCGCTTGTTCTCGCAGGTGGGCCTGGCCACCCAGGCCATGCTCTGGCATGCAGGTGTGCAGACGGTCTTGCCGCCGGGCTATCTGTGCTGCGGCTATCCGCAGCGCGGCTCGGGCCAGTTCGACAAGGCCGAGAAGATGATCACCGACAACCGGGTGCTCTTCCACCGCGTGGCCAACACGCTCAACTACCTGGACATCAAGACCGTGGTGGTGAGCTGCGGCACCTGCTACGACCAGCTGCAGGGCTACAAGTTCGAGGACATCTTCCCGGGCTGCCGCATCATCGACATCCACGAGTACTTGCTGGAGAAGGGCATCACGCTCAACTCCAGCCAGGCCTACCTGTACCACGACCCCTGCCACAGCCCGATGAAGCTGCAGGAGCCGATGAAGACCGTGAAGGCCCTCGTGGGCCCCGAGGTGGTGAAGAACGAGCGCTGCTGCGGCGAGAGCGGCACGCTCGGCGTGACCCGGCCCGACATCTCGACGCAGATCCGCTTCCGCAAGGAAGAAGAGCTGCGCAAGATGGAGGCCGAGTTGCGCGACAGCGGCAAGGTGGCGGCGGCCGAGAACCTCAAGATCCTCACCAGCTGCCCCAGCTGCCTGCAAGGCCTCAGCCGCTACGGCAACGACCTGCAGAACGGCTTGCTCGAAGCGGACTACATCGTCGTGGAGATGGCCAACCAGATCCTTGGCAAGGACTGGATGCCGGACTACGTGGCCAAGGCCAACGCAGGCGGCATCGAGCGTGTGCTGGTTTGAGCCCTGCGGGGCTTAGAAGCCCTGCAGCACCAGCTTGCCCCGCGTGTGCTGGCCTTCCAGCAGCGCGTGGGCACGCTTGAGGTTGGCGGCATTGATGGGCCCGAGCACCTCGGCCAGCGTGCTGCGCAGCTCGCCGGCATCCACACGGCGCGCCACTTCGGCCAGCAGCTTGCCGACCTCGGCCATGTCGTGTGTGCGGTGCAGGCCGCGCACGAACATCATTTCCCAATGCAGGGACAGGGCCTTGCCCTTCAGGGCCATCACGTTCAGGGCCTCGGGCGCGAAGTCGTCGATCAGAGCGAGGCGGCCCTGCGGCTCGAGCACGGCCACCAGGTCGGCGAAGTGCTGCGGCGTGTGGCTGAGGCTCGCCACGTAGCGCACCGGCGCGACGTTCAGCGCTGCGACCTGTGGCGCCAACGGCTTGCTGTGGTCTACCACATGATGGGCGCCCAGTTCGCGCAGCCAGTCGGCGGATTCCGGGCGCGAGGCGGTCGCAATGATGGTCAGGTGCGGCAGGGCGCGCGCCAACTGCAGAAGGATGGAGCCCACGCCGCCGGCTGCGGCGGTCACCAGGAGGCTCACGGGCCGCTCTGGCTTGGCCTGTACTTGCAGGCGTTCGAACAGCAATTCGTAGGCGGTGATCGCGGTCAGGGGCAGGGCGGCCGCCTCGGCGTCGCTCAAGGTCTGCGGCGCCAATGAGGCCAGGCGATGGTCCACGGCCTGGAACTGGGCGTAGCTGCCGGGCTTGTCGATTTCGCCGGCGTACCAGACGCGGTCGCCGATCTGGAAGCCGGTCACCTCGGCACCGATGCCGCGGACGGTGCCCACGGCATCCCAGCCGAGCAGGACCGGCGTCTTGCCGTCGCTGCTGGGCCGGCCCATGCGGACCTTGGCATCCACCGGATTCACGGCGATGGCTGCGATCTCGACGAGCAGGTCGTTCGGGCCAGCCTGCGGCTGCGGCAGTTCGAGGTCCAGCAGCGATTCGGCGGCGGCGATGGGCAGGGACTGGAAATAGCCAACGGCTTTCATGGGTGACTCCTTTGTGGGTCGGTGGTTGCGATGACCGCCATGTTCCGCCTGGTTCGCTTTCAGATAAACGGGACTGGGTTAGCATCAGTTTCAAATGAAAATTGAAAATACCGACGAGCTGCGCCTGCTGCTGGAATGCGCCCGCGGCGGCAGCCTGACCGCCGCGTCCAAGGTGATGAACATCACCCCGGCGGCGGCCAGCGCCATGCTGAAGAAGCTGGAAGCTCGGCTGGGCGTGCGCCTGATGGAGCGCAGCACGCGGGCCTTGCGCCTTACGGCAGCCGGCGAGCAGTTGCGCGACTACGGTCAGCGCGCGCTGGAGCTGCTGGACGAAGGCCTGACCGTGATCAGCGAAGGCCACAGCGTCGCCCCGCAGGCCAAGCTGCGCGGCCGCATCCGCATCAGCGCGTCCAGCGATTTGACGAGGCGCCAGCTGCTGCCGCTGTTGGACAGTTTCATGGACAGGCATCCGGCGGTTGAGCTGCACCTGAGTGTCAGCGACTCGATGCTGGACATCTACAAGGACGAGGTGGATGTGGCGATCCGCTACGGCCTGCTCGCCGATTCCAACCTGGTGGCGCGCAAGCTGACCGAGGTGAAGCGGCTCGCCGTGGCCAGCCCCGGCTACCTGAAGCAGCACGGGCGGCCCGGGCATCCCAGCGAGCTCGCGAATCACGAATGCCTGACCTTCAAGATCCGCAACCGCGCCGAACGGCAATGGCGGTTCCGCCAGCGCATGGAGCCGGGCTCGACCGAGCTGAGCGTGCCGGTGCATGGCCGGCGCAGCACGGACGATGGCGGCATCGCCCACGGCTGGGCCCTCGATGGCCTGGGTGTGATCTACAAGAGCGAACTCGACGTGCGCGACAGCCTGAAGAGCGGCGCCCTGGTCAACCTCTTCCCCGACTGGGTCGGCGACCGCCTGCCGGTGCATGCGGTGATGCCCAGCCAGCGCTTCATGCCGCAGCGGGTGAGGGCACTGATCGACCATCTGGCCTTGGGCCTGGCCTGAAGGGAGCTACGGGGCGCTGTGGCAAACTCCCGCGCTTCCTTTTTCCCGGTTTCCAGACGTTTTGGACAAGATCCTTCTCCAGATTGCCGCCGAGCTGAAAGTCCGCCCGGCCCAGATCAATGCAGCGGTCGAGCTGCTCGACGGTGGCGCCACCGTCCCCTTCATCGCCCGCTACCGCAAGGAGGCCACCGACGGCCTGGACGACAGCCAGCTGCGCGACCTGGAGTCGCGCCTCGGCTATCTGCGCGAGCTGGAAGAGCGCCGTGCCGCCGTGCTCAAGAGCATCGACGAGCAGGGCAAGCTCACGCCCGAGCTGCGCGCCGCCATCGAGGCCGCGCCGACCAAGCAGGAGCTGGAAGACCTCTACCTGCCCTACAAGGTCAAGCGCCGCACCAAGGGCCTGATCGCCCGCGAGGCGGGCCTCGAGCCCCTGGCAGACAAGCTGTTTGCCGACCCTGCGCTTGATCCGATGGCCGAGGCGGCTGCCTTCCTGAACCCCGACGCTGGCTTTGCCGACGCCTTCGCGGTGCTCGACGGCGTGCGCGATCTGCTCAGCGAGCGCTGGGCCGAGGATGCGGTGCTGATCGGCAAGCTGCGTGAGTGGCTGTGGGAAGAAGGCCTGTTCCAGTCCAAGCTGATGGACGGCAAGGACGAGAACAACCCGGACGTTGCCAAGTTCCGCGACTACTTCGACTACGCCGAGCCGATCCGCACCGTGCCTTCGCACCGCGCGCTGGCCGTGTTCCGCGGCCGCACGCAGGAGTTCCTCGATGCGAAGCTGAGCCTCGACGAGGTGCTGGTGCCCGGCCAGCCGGGCCTGGCCGAAGGCCGCATCGCCCGCCATCTCGGCTGGAGCCATGCCAAGCGGGCCAGCGACGAGCTGATCCGCAAAACCGTGGCCTGGACCTGGAAGGTCAAGCTGGCAATGAGCCTGGAGCGCGACCTGTTCTCGCGCCTGCGCGAAGCGGCCGAGGCCACGGCCATCAAGGTGTTCGCCGAGAACCTGCGCGACCTGCTGCTGGCCGCGCCGGCCGGCAAGCGCGTGGTGATGGGCCTGGACCCGGGCATCCGCACCGGCGTGAAGGTGGCTGTGGTCAGTGACACCGGCCGCGTGCTGGACACGAATACGGTCTATCCGCACGAGCCGCGCAAGGACTGGGAAGGTTCGTTGCACACGCTGGGCCGCCTCGTGGCCACGCATGGCGTGAACCTGATCGCCATCGGCAATGGCACGGCCAGCCGCGAGACCGACAAGCTGGCGGCTGACCTGATCAAGCGCATCCAGCAAATCGCGCCGGAAGCTCAGATCGAGAAGGTCGTCGTCAGCGAGGCCGGTGCTTCGGTCTACTCGGCCTCCGAATTCGCCTCCAAGGAATTGCCCGAGTTGGACGTGAGCCTGCGCGGCGCCGTGTCCATTGCCCGCCGCTTGCAGGATCCGCTGGCCGAGCTCGTCAAGATCGACCCCAAGAGCATCGGGGTCGGCCAGTACCAGCATGACGTGAACCAGAGCGAACTGGCCAAGACGCTGGACGCGGTGGTCGAAGACTGCGTGAATTCGGTGGGCGTGGACCTGAACACGGCGTCGGCGCCGCTGCTGTCGCGCGTGTCGGGGCTCTCGGCGGCCGTGGCGGCCAGCATCGTGCGCTGGCGCGATGCCAATGGCTCGTTCAGGAATCGCAAGCAGCTGCTGGATGTGACGGGCCTCGGCCCCAAGACCTTCGAGCAGGCGGCCGGCTTCCTGCGCATCCGGGGTGGCGACAACCCGCTGGACCTGTCGGGCGTCCACCCCGAGACCTACCCGGTGGTGCAGCGCATGCTGGACCAGATCGGCCGTCCGGCCGCCGAGGTGCTGGGCAAGAGCGACGTGTTGCGCACGCTGCGGCCCGAGGCCTTCGCCGATGAGAAGTTCGGCGCGATCACGGTCAAGGACATCCTGGCCGAGCTGGAAAAGCCGGGCCGCGATCCGCGCCCGGACTTCAAGGTGGCGCGCTTCAACGACGGCGTCGAGGACATCAAGGACCTGCAGGAGGGCATGGTGCTCGAGGGCACGGTCTCCAACGTTGCGCAGTTCGGTGCCTTCGTCGACCTGGGCGTGCACCAGGATGGGCTGGTCCACGTGAGCCAGCTCTCGAACAAGTTCGTCAATGACGCCCGCGAGGTGGTGAAGACCGGCGACATCGTCAAGGTCAGGGTGCTGGAGGTCGATCTGGCCCGCAAGCGCATCTCCTTGACGATGAAGCTGGATGCGGCGCCGCAGGCGCGTGGGGCCGCCAAGAGCGCGGACAACAGCTTCCGACCGGCGGCGCGCAATGAGCGCTCGGGCGGCAATCGCCCGCAGGCGCCCGCGGCGGGCAACGCCATGGCCGAGGCCTTTGCCAAGCTGCAAGGACGCCGTTGACGTCGCATCCAGGCGCTTGGGCCCCGCATTCCTGCAATTGATCGCATCCAGACTGACAGGGTTTATGCGGATCGCTATCGTGCCGCCCCAGTTCAGTGTTCTACGGAGCAGTACATGTTGACCAACAAGAAACACGCCATCGCCGCCGCTTGCGCTCTGATGGTTTCAGGGGCCGTTCTTGCGCAGGAGGGTGGCCCGCAAGGCCCCGGTGGCGACGGCCAGCCGCGCCCGGGTGCCAAGCTGGAACGCGTGGAAATCAGCGCCCGGCCGCAGAGCGATACCGACCTGCGCCGCAAGTCGCAAGTGGCCAAGCAGATCTACGGCCGTGAGGAACTCGACAAGTTCGGCGACACCAATGTGGCCGACGTGCTCAAGCGCCTGCCTGGTGTCAACGTGTCCGGCGGGGCTCCGCGTATGCGCGGCCTGGGCAGCGGCTATACGCTGATCCTGCTGAATGGCGACCCGGCGCCTCCGGGCTTCGACCTCACCCAGCTGGATCCGGCTCAGGTCGAGCGCATCGAAGTCACCAAGGGTCCGAGCGCTGACCAGAGCGCCCAGGCCGTGGCCGGTGCGATCAACATCATCCTGAAGGACGCGCCCAAGATCACGCAGCGCGACCTGCGTCTGAACATGGGTTACAGCGCCGTGCGCCCCAGCGTCTCAGGCTCCTACACCTATGGCGAGAAGAAGGGCGACCTCGGCTACACGCTGCCGATCTCGCTGTTCTCCTGGCGCAACCAAAACGAATCGACCACGACCCGCGCAGCCACCGGCTCCAACGGCCAGCCCTCGGTGATCACCCAGCAGCAAGTGCAGAACGGCTGGGGCACGGGTTGGAACGCCTCGCCGCGCATGAACTGGAAAATCAGCGACGAAGAGAACCTGACGGCCATGGCCTTCCTGCAGCAGGGCCGCTGGCACTTCAATCCGGAGTACGAGACCATCCTCAAGTCGGGCCTGCCGAGCGAGGACTACAACAGCCGCAACATCGGCACCTTCCGGATGGCGCGCGCCAACCTGCAGTACAACAACCAGCTGAGCGAGACGCGCCGCATCGAGATCAAGGCCGGTGGCCAGGACGTGCACGGCACGTTCAACAACACCGTCTACGACAATTTGCAGCGCGGTTCGGTCGGCGACAACACCGACCGCAACTTCACGCAGGCCGGCAAGTTCGCCCAGATCCTCAACGACGAGCACAGCCTCGCCGTGGGCTGGGACCTGGAATGGCGCAAGCGCGACGAGACGCGCTTCGTGACCGTCGGTGGCAAGGCCCAGTTGCCGGGCGTGGACGGCCTGCCGTTCGCCGCCACCATCCAGCGCCAGGCCTTCTTCGTCCAGGACGACTGGGAGATCTCGCCGCAATGGTCGGCCTACCTCGGCCTGCGCACCGAGCGCATCGTGACCGAGAGCGCGGCCGTGGGCGATGCCGAGCGCCGCAACACCAGCAGCGTCACCACGCCGCTGCTGCACATCAACTACAAGCTCGACCCCAAGGGCCGCGACCTGATCCGCACCAGCCTGACGCGCAGCTACAAGGCTCCGAACCTGAACCAGCTGCTCGCCCGTCCGGCCATCTCGGGCCTGTACCCGGATCCGAACACGCCCAACACCTACCTGTCGCCGGACTTCATCGGCAACCCGAACCTCAAGCCCGAACTGGCCACAGGCCTGGACGTGGCCTACGAGAAGTACCTCACGGGCGGCGGCATGATCAGCGTCGGCGGCTTCTACCGCCGTGTGAACGACCTGATGCGCAACGTCACGACGCTGGAGGCGCCGGGTTCGACGCTGAACGTGTCGGCGACACAGGCGCGCTACGTCAATCACCCGACCAACTTCGCGCGCGCCGAGACGGCGGGCCTCGAGTTCGAGATCAAGGGCCGTGCTGGCGAGCTGCTGCCCTCGGTCTTCGAGACCAAGCTGCCGCTGAACCTGCGGGCTTCGCTGAACTACTACAAGTCCAAGGTGCAAGGCCTGCCCGGTCCTGACAACCGCCTCGACGGCCAGCAGCCCTGGTCGGTCAATGCCGGCTTCGACTACCGCCTGAGCGGCCTGCCGGTGAACATGGGTGCCAACGTCAGCTTCACGCCGGGCTACCTGACGACGCAGACGCTCACGCAGTCGATGGAGCAGACGCGCAGCCGCGGCTTCGACATGTTTGCGCAGTGGACGCTCAGCCGCACGAGCTCGATCCGCATGTCGGCCAACAACCTGTGGCCGGTGGACACCCGCTCGACGACCTTCGTGACGAACGGCTACAGCCGCACCGAGCGCAACGGCCGTGCGCAGTTCGGCGTGAGCTGGGAGCAGAAGCTCTAAATTCTGGCGGAACTCATAAACTGCGGTGCATGCAAGCACTGCAACTCTACGCGGGCCCTCGGGCCCGTTTTCGTTTGGCCGAACGCGGTTTGCGTCCGGATGATGTGAGCATCATTCCAGCGGCGGCGGGCGGGCCCAAGGGCCTGATCCTGAACGCGCTGGACCGCCACATCTTCGGCCCTTGGCTCGGCGGCAGCAAGCAAGAGGTGCACCTGCTGGGCGCCTCGATTGGTGCCTGGCGCATGGCCACGGCCTGTCTCGGTGATGCCGAGGCGGAGTTCACTCGCCTGGCCGAGGAGTACGCGCATCAGGACTACGACCACGCGCCGGGCAAGCCGCCGACGGCGGCCTCGGTATCGCAAGGCTTCGGTGCCAAGCTCGACGAAGTCTTCGGTGGCCGCGAGGGTCAGGTCTTGAGCCATCCTCGCTACCGGCTTCATCTCTTCACCTCGCGGGGGCGCCATCTGCTGGGCCGGGAAGGGCGGCTTCGCACGCCGCTGGGCTACATGGGCGCCTTCGCCACCAACCTGGTGTCGCGCCGTGCGATGGGGGCCTGGCTGGAGCGCGTGGTGTTCTCCGACCTGCGCTCGCCCTTGCCGCTGCTCTTGAAGGACTACCGCAGCCGCCAGGTGGCGCTCTCGATCCGCAACCTGCAGCAGGCCTTGCTCGCCAGTTGCTCCATCCCGTTCTGGCTGCAGGCCGTACACGACATCCCCGGCGCGCCGCGCGGCGCGTACTGGGACGGTGGCATCACCGACTATCACCTGCACCTGGACTATGCGCAGATGCTGGGCGATGGCCTCGTGCTGTACCCGCATTTCCAGCGCCGCGTGGTGCCGGGCTGGCTGGACAAGGCCTTGAAGCATCGCCATGCGCCCAGCGCCTTCCTCGATAACGTGGTGGTGCTGGCACCGAGCGAAGGCTTCGTGAAAAGCCTGCCGCGCGGCAAGCTTCCCGACCGGGCGGACTTCCAGCACTACGGCGACGACGTGGCGGCGCGCGCTACGGCCTGGCTGCGCGCTGTGCGCGAAGGCGAGCGCCTGCGTGACGAGTTCACGGCGCTCTGCGAGCAGCCCTCGATCCAGGCCTTGCCGCTCTGATCCAAAGCTCGCCTACAATCGGGGCTCGATTTCTTTTCTTCAAGCAACAAGGGCGAGAAAGGCACGATGGTTATGACACCGCGAACTACGACCACCCCCACAAAGGTTTAGTCGGCCGCGGCTCATCACGTCTTTTCGCTGCTTGAAACAGCAGCACCCCAGTCAAAAGCGCGGTCCAGTGGCCGCGCTTTTTGCTTTTCAGAACACGGAGTGTTGACATCATGATTTCCATCCAATTGCCCGACGGTTCCAAGCGCGAATTCGAAGCGCCCGTCACGGTCGGCCAGGTGGCCGCCTCCATCGGTGCCGGCCTGGCCAAGGCGGCGCTGGCCGGTCGCGTCGACGGCAAGCTGGTCGACACCAGCCACCTGATCTCGGCCGATGCCCAACTGGCCATCGTGACCGACAAGGACGCGGACGGCCTGGAAGTCATCCGCCACTCGACGGCCCACCTGCTGGCCTATGCGGTCAAGGAGCTGTTCCCGGAGGCCCAGGTCACCATCGGCCCGGTGATCGAGCATGGCTTCTATTACGACTTTTCGTACAAGCGTCCGTTCACGCCGGAAGACCTGGCGGCCATCGAATCGAAGATGAGCGAGCTGGCCAAGAAGGACGAGGCTGTCACGCGCTCGGTGCTGCCACGCGATGAGGCCGTCAGCTACTTCAAGAGCATCGGCGAGGCGTACAAGGCCGAGATCATTGCCAGCATTCCGCAGGGCGAGGATGTCTCGCTCTACGCCGAAGGCAAGTTCACCGACCTGTGCCGCGGCCCCCACGTGCCGTCCACTGGCAAGCTCAAGCACTTCAAGCTGATGAAGGTGGCCGGCGCCTACTGGCGCGGTGACCACAACAACGAGCAGTTGCAGCGCATCTACGGCACGGCCTGGGCCACCAAGGACGATCTGCAGAAGTACCTGACGATGCTGGAGGAAGCCGAGAAGCGCGACCACCGCAAGCTCGGCAAGGAACTCGACCTGTTCCACATCGACGAGCATTCGCCCGGTACCGTGTTCTGGCATCCCAAGGGCTGGACGGTCTGGCAGGAGGTTGAGCAGTACATGCGCCGCGTGTACCGTGACAACGGCTACCTGGAGGTCAAGGGCCCGCAGATCATCGACAAGTCGCTGTGGGAGAAGACCGGCCACTGGGACAAGTACCGCGAGAACATGTTCACGACGGAATCGGAGAAGCGCGACTACGCGCTGAAGCCGATGAACTGCCCCGGCCACATCCTGATCTTCAAGCAGGGCATCAAGAGCTACCGCGACCTGCCCCTGCGCTTCGGTGAGTTTGGCCAGTGCCACCGCAATGAGCCCACCGGAGGCCTGCACGGCATCATGCGCGTGCGCGGCTTCACGCAGGACGACGGCCATATCTTCTGCACGGAAGAGATGATCCAGGCCGAGGTTCAGTCCTTCACCAGCCTGCTGCAAAAGGTCTACAAGGACTTCGGCTTCACCGAGATCCTCTACAAGCTGTCGACGCGACCCGAGAAGCGCATCGGCACCGAGGAAAGCTGGGACAAGGCCGAGGCCGCCCTGGCCGAAGGCCTGAAGGCCTCGGGCTGCGAGTTCGAGTACCTGCCGGGCGAGGGCGCCTTCTACGGCCCCAAGATCGAGTACACGCTGAAGGATGCGCTGGGCCGCCAGTGGCAGTGCGGCACCATCCAGGTGGACCCGAACATGCCCGAGCGCCTGGATGCTGACTTCGTCGGCGAAGACGGCGCGCGCCACCGCCCCATCATGCTGCACCGGGCCATCGTGGGCAGCCTGGAGCGCTTCATCGGCATCCTGATCGAACAGCATTCCGGCGCGCTGCCGGCCTGGCTGTCGCCGGTGCAGGTGGTCGTCGCCAATATCACGGACGCCCAGGCCGACTACGTGGCTGAGATCGTGAAATCGCTGCAAAAACAAGGGGTTAGGGCCTCGGCGGATTTGCGGAACGAGAAAATCACGTATAAAATCCGCGAGCATTCTTTGCAGAAGGTTCCGTTCATCCTTGTCGTCGGAGACAAGGAGAAGGCAAACGGAGCCGTTGCAGTGCGCGCCCGAGGCAACCAAGACCTGGGTGTGATGTCACTGGCAGACTTCCAATTGAAGCTGTCGGAAGCCATCACTTCCAAGGCCTGATCAGGTTAGTTCCAGGGCGCGCTTTCGTTCTTGTCGGGCCTCGCCTTGGGTCCATTGAAAGGTAAGCACCATCGCTACTTTTGCTGACCGTCGAGCTATTCCTGAGCGAAAGCATCGGCTGAACCGTGAAATTCTTGCTCCCGAAGTCCGCCTGAACGGCCCGGAAAACGAGCCCATCGGTGTGGTGAGCATCCAGGAAGCGCTGCGCATGGCCGGCGACCTGGATGTGGATCTGGTCGAGATCTCTGCCACCGCCAACCCGCCCGTGTGCCGGTTGATGGACTACGGCAAGTTCAAGTACCAGGAGCAGAAGCGCGCTGCCGAGGCGAAGTCCAAGCAGAAGATCATCGAGATCAAGGAAGTCAAGTTCCGCCCGGGTACGGACGAAGGCGACTACCAGATCAAGATGCGCAATCTGCGCCGCTTCATCGCCGAGGACGGTGACAAGGGCAAGGTGACCTTGCGCTACCGCGGCCGTGAAATCACCCACCAGGACATCGGTATGCGCCTGCTGGAGCGAATTCGCGACGAGTTGGCAGACGTATCGGTGGTCGAGAACATGCCCAAGCTGGAAGGCCGGCAGATGATCATGGTGCTTGCACCAAAGAAGCGCTAAGCGTTTCTCACAGTTCCAGCCCGTCGATCTGGTCGTCGGCGGGCTTATTAGTCTCCAGAGGCCAAGAAAGTACGTCGGGGAATCGACGTCGCCCCTGGGACGCACTTAAAAGGAGCAATTAAATGCCCAAAATGAAGACCAAGAGCAGCGCGAAGAAGCGTTTTCGCGTTCGTCCGGGTGGTACCGTCAAGCGCGGTCAGGCGTTCAAGCGCCACATCCTGACCAAGAAGTCCACGAAGAACAAGCGCCAACTGCGCGGCACCGTGACTGTCCACGAAACCAACATGGGCCACATGGCTCAGATGTTGCCTTTCGCTGGCCTGTAATCCCACCATTTAACTAAAGGAGATTTAATATGCCTCGCGTTAAACGTGGTGTTACCGCTCGTGCCCGTCACAAGAAGGTCCTGGCTCTGGCCAAGGGCTTCCGTGGTCGTCGTAAGAATGTCTTCCGCATCGCCAAGCAGGCGGTGATGAAGGCAGGCCAATACGCCTACCGTGACCGCCGTGCCAAGAAGCGCGTGTTCCGTGCGCTGTGGATTGCTCGTATCAACGCAGCAAGCCGTGGCCTGGGACTGACCTACAGCAAGTTCGTTGCTGGCCTGAAGAAGGCCCAGATCGACATCGACCGCAAGGTCCTGGCTGATCTCGCCGTCAACGATCCTGCTGGTTTTGCCAGCATCTTCAACAAGGTGAAGGCCGCTCTCGCTTAATTGCCCGCCTGCCGCTTTGGCGGCAGCGGCTGCCCCGGTGCAAACCGGGGCGCGCCCTTTAAAGGCCGACACCTCTGGTGCTCGGCCTTTTCTCATTTGCTTTCCGAACAGAACGATCGCCCCGCGATGAACGATCTCGATCAATTGCTGCAACAGGCCCAGACGGAATTCGCCGCCGCCGCCACGCCCGCCGACCTCGAAAACGCCAAGGCGCGCTTCATCGGCAAGTCCGGTCGTGTGACCGAGCTGATGAAAGGCCTTGCCGCGCTGCCGATCGAAGAGAAGAAGACCCGCGGTGCGGAAATCAATGTGCTGAAGACCGGCATCGAAGCCGCACTGACCGCACGCCGCCAGGCCCTGGCCGACGCGGAGCTGGCGATCCAGCTGAAGGCCGAGGCGCTCGACGTGACGCTGCCCGGCCGCGCGCGCGGTACCGGTGGCCTGCACCCCATCACGCGCGCGATGGAGCGCATCGAGGCCATCTTCGGCTCCATGGGCTTCGACGTGGCCGATGGCCCGGAGATCGAGAACGACTGGTTCAACTTCACGGCGCTGAACACGCCGGAAGACCATCCGGCCCGTTCGATGCACGACACCTTCTACATCGAAGGCGGCCATGTGCTGCGCACGCACACGAGCCCGATGCAGATTCGCTATGCGGTGCAGCACGTCAAGAAGCACAAGCACCTGATCGACGCCGGAAAGGCGATGCCCGAGATCCGCGTGATCGCGCCGGGCCGCACCTACCGCGTGGACAGCGATGCCACGCATTCGCCGATGTTCCACCAGGTCGAAGGCCTGTGGGTGGGCGAGAACGTGTCGTTCAAGGACCTGAAGTCGGTCTACGTGAACTTCATGCACCAGTTCTTCGAGACGACGGACATGGACATCCGTTTCCGTCCGAGCTACTTCCCGTTCACCGAACCCAGCGCCGAGATCGACATGATGTTCGGCTCCGGTCCCTTGAAGGGCCGCTGGCTGGAGGTCTCGGGCTCCGGCCAGGTGCATCCGCAGGTGATTCGCAATATGGGCCTGGACCCTGAGCGCTACATCGGCTTCGCTTTCGGCTCGGGCATCGACCGCCTGGCCATGCTGCGCTACGGCGTCAACGACCTGCGCCTGTTCTTCGACGGCGATCTGCGCTTCTTGACCCAGTTCAAGTAATGCAGTTCAAGTGAAGAACAAAGCAACAAGACGCTAGAGAGTAAAGAACATGCAATTCCCCGAGTCCTGGCTGCGGAGCTTCTGCAACCCCGCGCTGAACACCCAAGAGCTGGCCGAGCTGCTGACCATGTCCGGCCTGGAAGTCGAAGAGCTGCGCCCGGTGGCGCCGCCTTTCCATGGCATCGTCGTGGCCGAGATCCTGACGGCCGAGCAGCACCCTAACGCCGACAAGCTGCGCGTCTGCACGGTGAATGCCGGCGGCACGGAGACGTTGCAGATCGTCTGCGGCGCGCCGAATGCGCGCGCCGGCATTCGTGTGCCGCTGGCCACCATCGGCGCCGAGCTGCCGCCTGGCGAAGACGGCAAGCCCTTCAAGATCGGCAAGGGCAAGCTGCGCGGTGTGGAGAGCTTCGGCATGCTGTGCTCGGCCCGCGAGCTCAAGCTCAGCGAAGACCATGGTGGTCTGCTGGAGCTGGCAGCCGACGCGCCCATCGGCCAAAACATCCGCGAGCACTTGAAGCTCGACGACACGCTGTTCACGCTGAAGCTCACGCCGAACCTGGCGCACTGCCTGAGCGTCTACGGCATCGCCCGCGAAGTCTCCGCATTGACCGGCTCGCCGCTCTTGAAGCCCGAGTTCGCGCCTGTGGCCGTCAAGCATGACGCGCAGCTGCCGGTGAGCATCGAGGCAGCCGACCTCTGCGGCCGCTTCTCGGGCCGCATCGTCCGCGGTGTCAACACCCAGGTGCAGACGCCGGCCTGGATGGTCGAGCGCCTGGAGCGCTGTGGCCAGCGCTCGGTCTCGCCGCTCGTGGACATCTCGAACTACGTGATGTTCGAGTTCGGCCGTCCGAGCCACATCTTCGACCTCGACAAGATCCACGACGGCCTGGTCGTCCGCTGGGCCAAGCAGGGCGAGACGCTGAAGCTCTTGAATGGCAGCACGATCGAGCTCGACGAAACGGTCGGCGTGATTGCCGATTCGAAGGAAGTC
The DNA here is from genome assembly GCF_030014915.1 of Pelomonas sp. V22. Lineage (GTDB taxonomy): Bacteria > Pseudomonadota > Gammaproteobacteria > Burkholderiales > Burkholderiaceae_C > JAUASW01. The sequence continues at coordinate 1,150,847 of NZ_JAGIXS010000001.1, read as the reverse complement.
GAATCGCTGGCCGGCATCATGGGCGGCGACGCGACAGCGGTGTCGGACGACACCAAGAACGTCTATGTCGAGGCCGCCTTCTGGTGGCCCAAGGCCGTGGCTGGCCGCTCGCGCAAGTTCAATTTCTCGACGGATGCGGGTCACCGCTTCGAGCGCGGTGTCGATCCGGCGCAGACGGTCGAGCACATCGAGCGCATCACGCAGTTGATTCTCGAGGTCTGCGGTGGCGAGGCCGGCCCGATGGACGACCAGACCACGCAATTGCCGGCGCGCAAACCGGTCACGCTGCGCGTGGCCCGTGCCGCCAAGATCATTGGCATGCCGCTGACGCAGGCGCAGTGCGCCACGGTGTTCCAGCGGCTGGGCCTGGAGTTTACGGAAGGCGAGGGCACGCTGACGGTCACGCCGCCGAGTTGGCGCTTTGACATCCTGATCGAGGAAGACTTGATCGAGGAAGTGATCCGCGTGCTGGGCTACCCGAATCTGCCCGACACGCCGCCGCTGGCGCCCGTGGTGGGCAAGGTGCGCTCGGAGTCGCGCGCCTCGGTGCACGCGCTGCGCCACGCGCTGGCCGGCCGCGACTATTTCGAGACGGTCAATTTCAGCTTCGTCGAATCGCGCTGGGAGCAGGAGCTGGCCGGCAATGCCAACCCGATCCAGCTTTTGAATCCGATTGCTGCGCCGCTGGCCGTGATGCGCACCAGCCTGATCGGCAGCCTGGTGCAAGTGCTGCGCTACAACCTGACCCGCAAGGCGCCACGCGTGCGCGTGTTCGAGATCGGCCGTGTGTTCCTGCGTGATGCGTCCATCATCGAGAGCGACAGCACGATTGCCGGCGTGCGCCAGCCCATGCGCGTGGCCGCGCTGGCCTGGGGCGCGGCCGATCAATCGCAGTGGTCGCAGCGTGACCGCGCGGTCGACTTCTTCGATGTGAAGGGCGACCTCGAAGCGCTGTTCGCGCCGCGCCAGCTGCAGTTCGTGGCGGCTGAGCATCCTGCCTTGCATCCGGGCCGCAGCGCCCGCGTGTTGCTGGACGGCCGCGAGATCGGCGTGGTCGGCGAGCTGCATCCCAAGTGGCGCCAGGGCTACGAGCTGCCGTCGGCACCGGTGCTGTTCGAGCTGGACCTGGATGCCGTGCTCGCGCTGACCCTGCCCAAGGGCCAGGGCGTGCAGCGCCAGCAGTCGGTGCTGCGCGACATCGCCGTCATCGTCGGCGAGCAGGTCACGCACGACGCGCTGATCGGCACGATCAACGCGGCGCATGACGGCCTGATCCGCTCGGCCAAGCTGTTCGACGTGTTCAAGCCCGCCCAGGCCAATGCCGAGATGCAGGCCGGCGAGCGCAGCATGGCCGTGCGCCTGGAGTTGCTGGACGAGGAAACGACGCTGACCGACGAACGCATCGAGCAGGCCGTGGCCCGGGTGCTGGCGGCGCTCGGCGAAAAACTCGGCGCACGCCTGCGCGGCTGATTGGTGGAGGAGACTGGAGAACCATGAGCGACGACCAAGAAGACATCAAGCCCCTGGGCGGTGTGGTGCTCCTGCCGAGCCTGGAGACGCCCACGCTGACCAAGGCCGAGCTGGCTGACCTGCTGTTCGACAAGCTGGGCCTGAACAAGCGCGAATCCAAGGACATGGTCGAGGCCTTCTTCGACATCATCCATGCGACCCTGGTTCGAGGCGACGACGTGAAGCTATCGGGCTTCGGCAACTTCAACATCCGCCGCAAGGCGCCGCGCCCGGGCCGCAACCCGCGCACCGGCGAGTCCATTCCCATCAAGGCGCGCAACGTGGTCACGTTCCACGCCAGCCACAAGTTGAAGGCCCAGGTACAAGGCGATGCACCTGCCGGGGAAGACTTCGAGTAGAGTCTGACCTCCCAACCTGAAGCCCTTGATTTCAATGGAGAAAGCGCTCCCAGCCATCCCAGCCAAACGCTACTTCACCATCGGTGAGGTGAGCGAGCTGTGCGGTGTGAAGCCCTATGTGCTGCGCTACTGGGAGCAGGAGTTCACACAGCTGCGGCCGATGAAGCGACGGGGCAACCGGCGCTACTACCAGCACCATGAAGTGCTCTTGATTCGCCGCATCCGCGACCTGCTGTACGACCAGGGCTTCACCATCAGCGGCGCACGCAACCAGCTCTCCGACCTGGGCGCGGCGCGCATGGAATCGCTGCAGGATTTCGAGCCCGATGCGGAGATCGGCGAGGAGCCCATCGAGGTGCCGTTGCCCCACAGCGGCGAGCAGCTGTCGATGGGGCAGCTTCGTCAGGAACTCAAGGCGATCCGCGAGACGCTTCTTCTCTGAGTGGCCTGAAAATCGTATATACTCTTACGCTTCAGTCGGGGCGTAGCGCAGCCTGGTAGCGCACTTGCATGGGGTGCAAGGGGTCGCGAGTTCGAATCCCGCCGTCCCGACCACTGAATAGCGAGAAAAATCAAAGGGTTAGATGCGAAAGCGTCTAGCCCTTTTCTCCTTTCTGGCCGAAGGTGTGAGTGCTGGCAACAGAATGGGCAACAGAATTCCGCGCCCTAGAGCAAGTCGATCTGCTGATCCACTTGTCGATCAGGCTCTGGACCGGCGACGCTTGGCCGAAGGTAGGCGGCTGATGTTGGATATGGGCTGCTCGGCCATCCTGTATTGCCTGCCGAAAAGATCGGCCATTCGTCTGGACCATTCGGGCAGTTACGAACCTCACAGCTTCCAGGAACGCGCATCGCGAAAGGGTCGCGCTTCAGCGCCTCGGCTTCAGTAAATCGGCAAGTGCTCTTGCGCAGCTGTCCGAAGTCGTTGCGCATCATCCAGAGCCAGAACTCAGTAGGGGTGGGCATTCCTTCAGTTTGACTTTGCGCTGGCTCAGGACGTGAGCCAGGGCTGATTTGCCACGCCTAGGGGCATTCCAGACAAGTGCGGCAGGGCGATCCCGCCAGGCTCCACGATGGCAGCCTGTTTGGTCCGGCCCGTTGGTGGAAGAGGGATGGAGGCCAACTGCCCTAGGCCCTGCCGCGCCGGAAGCGTAGTGGAGTCACCCCCACCGGCCATCCATAGGCCTGTGTACAGTCATTGCCATGTGCAATCTCTACAACGTCAGCCCCAAAGAAGAATTTGAGCGCTATGTGCGCAAGCAGTTCCGTCTTGGCTGGGAGCCTCGCACGGTTGGCCCTTTCCAGCATGGCATTTTCATCCGTGCGGGTGAAGGTGGCGGCGTTGAAGCCGCTGACGGTCAGTGGGGCATGATTGCGCCAAGAAGCAAGGCGAGGCGCCCAGACTCCAGGGCAATCCTCACCAACAACGCGCGCATCGAGTCGATTGCCGAGCGCTTCACCTATCGTGACTCATGGAAGGCCGGGCGCCGCTGCCTGATTCCAGCGATTTGGTATCAAGAGCCGAACTGGGAGACAGGCAAGAACATTTGGTGGCGATTGCAACGCGCTGATGGTGCGCCGTGGGCGCTGGCAGGCATTTGGTCTGAATGGACTGATCCGGCCACTGGCGAGATCGTCCCCAACTTCAGCATGATCACATGCAACTGCGACGGCCATCCGTTGCTTGGGCGCCTTCACAAGCCAGACCCCAAGTTACCCGACGACGCGCAGGACAAACGTGCTGTTGCACATATTGCGCCTGAGCACTGGGAGCAGTGGCTACATGGGTCCGCTGACGAAGCGGTGGCGCTAATTCGCCCCCAGCCGATTGAGGCATTCGATCTGGCCGATGCTCAGCGAACTGACCAAGCAATTGCTGAGATGCGGTGAGCCTGCCTGCCAGGCGACGTTTGAATTCCCAATTCAATGGGGGATTTTTTCTCTGCGTGAGATGCCGTGCGGTCACGGCTCAAGGGCTGACGGACTTTTAGCCCCCCCCTGGCCGGGGCTGCTGATCAGCGCCGAACGAAGGCAGGAAACCTCTTGACCATGTAGCGAACCAGCGCGGCGTCGCGCTGTTCCTCACAAACCAGGATGACGTTCAAGAGCTTGTCAAAGGTCCGGCGGTGCATTCCCTTGGGCCGTTGCCAGTTCTCGCCTAGCTGACGCTCTGCCTTGCGTTGCTTGCGCCAAGCACGCCCCATCTCATCCTCAGTCTGGCTTGCATAGGCCACGCGCCCACAGCGCCGGCACATGAAAGAGGAATTGCGTAGGTAGAGCACGCCCACGCGGCGCCAGCATCTTGGACATTGCCACCAAGGCCGTGAGCCTCCGAAGTGGCAGGGCGTGCGGACAGTCCGTAGCTCCTGATGGATGGGCTCGCCGTTGCTATTGAAGTTCAGCCGCACGCAGTCTGCCGTGGTGGCAATTCCGATGCTGCCCACTTCCTCGCCGGTGTAGCTGTTGGACCAGCGCCAGGTAAAGAACGCCCCGCCCAGCAGCTTGCGCCGCGCCAGGTCTTGAATGTCGAGCCTCAGGCAGTTCTCTGCTTTCACATGCCAGCCCGGCCGACCCGCCCCATATCTCATGCCTCCTGTTCGCATGTGCCACCTCCACAGATTCCGAAATCAATAGGAAAAAGGGAGCCGAAGCTCCCTGTTTGTTTTGCAGGCTCAGTGCCCATTGCTTGCAGCCTCGTACTCACTCATCCAGGCATCGTGTACAGCTTCTTGTTGAATACCTTGTGTTTTGCTTTTCTGTACTGGGCTGTTCTGTACTAAGGACTCGCGTCCGAGTCGCGGGATAGGCGCCGCCCTACCCGTGGGTGAACGATTGCGGCCTTTGTTGGTCTTTGCTGCGCCTGCCTTGCCACCCTCGGATTGCCGCTTTTTGCGCTCGTCGAGGTGCGCGCGGTAGTCGTCAAGTTCGGGGCAGCGGATCAGGCCATCGTCGAAGGTGAAAAAGGCACTCACGCCGGCAAGCGCCCGTTCCACCTGTGCAACGTCATAGCCCAAGACCCGCGCCAGCATGGGCGTGGAGTCGGGCAAGCTGCCGTTCACCCAGCACTCCAGCCGCATCGTGTAGAGCAAGCCCCGTTCCTCCAGGCTCAGGACTCTGTACTCGGTGCGGGCCATCATGCTGGCGGCGTACTCCTGAAACGCTGGCGCGTCACGGTGCTGGGCCATGCCCTGCCTCTTGCGCCAAGCGCTCCAGAAACTGCCATAAGCCCCATAGATCGATCATCGCCATGCCGGCAAGGTCAGGCCCTATGCCGTACTGCGGGTAGTGCGCCAAGAGGCTTTCCAGTCGCTTCAGCCAATCGTTCGGCGTCATGCTGCTTGCTCCTGGCTGGCCTCTCGGAGCAACACGTACTTGCCCAAGCTGTGCTTCACGCCGGCTTCGGTCGTGACGGTCTCGCGCATCGTGATGATGTTGTTGCCGGCTTGGCGAAGTTCCTTGATGCGTGCGGGCGGGTGGTACACGTCCAGGCCCCGGGATAGCTCGTAGGTCGTGAGCGGGAACAGTCGCAGGGCGGCCAAAGTACGCCGGGCTTGGGTATCGGCGTCGGTACCCTTAAACTCGTCGCGCAAAGCTTTGAGGGCCGCTTCCTTTTCGGGGGTGGTCTTTTTTTCGTCCATATCGCCCCCTTACTTGCCTTGAGCCTGAAGCCAGGCTTGCACTTCGCCAGCACGGAAGCGGGTTGCCCTAGCGCCAAGCTTCACCGGCTTCAACTCTCCGGCCTTGATGCGCTCATAGATCGAAGTCTTGCCCAAGCCGCTGAGGGCCTGAACAGTCCGCAGGTTCAGGAGTGCGTCACTAATTTGCGCTGCGTGGAGCGGTTGCTCAGTGCGGGCGCGGGGTTGGATATTGCTCGACATGGTTCAACTCCTTGCGGCAACGGCCGCGAATTAAGGAGGTTCCATGCTGAATTCGCGCCTCGTCAGCTTTGGGCAAGTGCCCAAGGCAAATGGGCGGCTCCTTAGACGAGAGAGGCAATTGCCTATTTCGACCGAGCTTCCACAGCTGCAGGAATTCGCTTGAGATGATCCTCAATCGTCGATTCACCGAGGCGAAGCCCAAGTAGATCAGCCATGTGCTTGATGGTCGCCGCCGCGGCTGCAGGGCGGGAATGGTCAATCTTCGCCTCGTGGCAAAGCACTGAAATTATGGTCAGCAGTGTGTTGCGTTCTTTCGTACCCAAAGGCCGACCTAAGTCCTCTCGGCCAACCTTGGGGACCTCGGCCGGCGGCGCCAAAGTGCTTGCATCGTTCAGTGAAGGGAGGTCGCACTGAGTACGCTGGAAACCATTTACTGTATACCTTCGCAGTTTCTCAACGTATCGGACGAGGTGCACGTGTTCTCGTTCGCGATAGCGAATATGCACGACATGTGCAAGGCCAACGTATATAAAGGCGATTACTCCCAAACCGAGTAATCCTCCTCCAACAAAATAAAGCCAGGAATTCTGAACACCCAGGCTAAGACTCTTGACGAGCAGCAATACCCCGATGGCAATCGATAATATCGCCGCAAAAGGCAAAAGCGCTATAAATTCCGAAAGGTGCGCCAAGTAAATGCGAGCCCCATCGGGAAGTTCGTATTCGTCAGTCTTCGATTCGTCCATGCGCCCCTCGCGCACCCCTGAAAGGATCGCAGCGCCAGCCCGTCAGGGAAACGGGTTTTCGGGGATCAGCCTAGGCGCGACGAAATCTGACTTTACGCTGCCCTAACGCCTTCCATGGTGATGACGTTCGAGGGCTCAACCGTACCTGTCACCAAGGCCGTGAGTTTTGCCCCCAGCGCATCAAAGGCACGGGCCTGTTCCACTGGCCGGCGGTTGCGAATGTAGGTGCGGCGGACTCGGCTCTCGATTACGTGGTTCAGGCATTCGTCGATCACGTCGCCGCTGATGCCCAGGTCTGCCATGAGCGTGGCAGCGGTGCGGCGCAAGTCGTGTGCTGTCCAGCGGCCGCCGGGGAGCTTCAGGGTCTCGCAGTTCTTGCTGCGGTGTTGCAGACGTTTCTCGGGTGGTCGCTGGCGGTCTGCCAACTGCTTGCCGAAGCTCTTAACGTCCACCGGTCCTTTGCCGCAAGTGTTGGGAAATACCCAGCGCACAGGTTTGCCGTCCTCGTCTTTTTCCTTGAGGGCAGCCAAGGCGGTGAACTGGGTCAGCGCGAACGCGGATAGGTGGATGACGTGATCGCGGCCATTCTTTGTTTCTGGCAAGTACCACTTGCCGGAGTCCAGATCCACGTTGGCCCACTCTGCGTTCATTGCCTCGCCCACGCGCACGCCGGTCGCCAAGATCAGCCAAATGGCGGCAACGCTTCGCGGATTCATGCGGGCAGCGGGAAGGGCTGCGGCCAAGGTCTTGATCTCGTCGGCGTCTAGGGTGCGTTCGCGCTCCGTCTCTTGACCGCCAGCGTCGCGCTTGGTCACGCTGTCCAGCGGGTTGCGCTCGATCATGTCGCGGGCCAGGGCGAAGCGAAACATCTGCTTCAAGGCGGCCAGCAGCACGTTGGCAGTGCGTAGCTTGCCAGCGGCCGTGACTTCATCCAGCAGCGCGAGCACATCGGACTTGCGCACATCGGCGACGGCCACGCTGCCCAAGGTGCTGAAGATGCGACGCTCGAACTGTTGGCGAATGTACGCGCCGCCATCTTTGCGGCCGCTGCGCTTTCCGTCACTGCGCACATGTGGGGCCAGTTCCACCCGGGCCCAATGGTCGAAGAGGTCGCGCACGGTGATGCGGCGGCGGGACTGCTCGGCGGCTTCAGCGGCACGAGCGGCTTCCTCTGCAATCTGCTGTTGCCGTAGGGCTCGGGGGTCGTGGCCTTGGGAGCGTTGCTTCCACAGCCGCTCGGCCTCGTCGCGTGCGTCTGCAAGTGTCTTGGATGGGTAGTGGCCGGCGGGATCGTCCGGGAACATGCGATGCCACTGCTGTGCCTTGGTAGCGGGATCGGTCAGGCGCAGGTACCAAAAGGCGCCCGACTCTCGATTGCGTAGGTACAGGCCCCCGCCGTCATGCAGCGGCGTTGCCTTCTTGCTCTTCGTGTAGGCACTCACGGCCTTGTCGGTCAGTACCTTGAGCTTCGCTGTTCTCGCCATCGCTACCCCTTTACATTCTGTTCCGGCAACAGAATGGGCAACAGAATTCTGCCGGCTCATGGCGGACTTTGGCAAGCGGCGTTGAACGATGAGACTCAGTAAGTTGTTGAATGTAAAGGGTTGTTTTGAGGCTGACTGGAGTGTCGGCGGACGCCAGCAAACGAATCTTATATTGCATGGGGTGCAAGGGGTAGCGAGTTCGAATCCCGCCGTCCCGACCACTGAATAGCGAGAAGCCAAAGGGTCAGCAACGAAAGTTGCTGACCCTTTTCTCCTTTTGGCTTCAGCCTATGGAGGCTGGCGGTGGCCGCAAACAATCACCGCCCGGCCCTGCTCAGCGTGGCGCGGATTTTCTCAGCGACCTTGGGGTCCAGATCGCGCCGGGCAAAGAGGTCGACCCGACGCTTGCCGAGCACGATTTCTGGGCCCAGCTCGGATCGTGCGATGCCGGTCTCGCGTGCATAGTGGTCCAGCACTTCGCGGGTCAGGCGCAGGCCGTCCAGGCGGCCCAAGGCGAGCATGCGCATGCCGTTCGAGAAGCCGATCACGTCCACCAGTTCGGGGCGCTGACGCGGGAGCTTGGCCAGATCCTGGCAGCCGCCGCGGGCGCGACCAATCAAATGATTGGACAACTCGGCCACAGTTCTCGCAGGCTTCTTTGTGCTGGTCACCACCAAGGAATCGACGACCAGCACGGTACCCAGGTCTTGGGCCACCTTGTCCACCGCTTCGGTCGAGAAGCCTATCGTCAGGTCGGCTTCACCGCTTGCCAGGCTGCCCGCGATCCGAGCAAACGGCATGATGCGGAAGCTGACTTGCAGGCCGGCCTGATGCACCAGGTCTTGCGCCAGTTGCACGTAGGGCCCAGAAGGAGCCTCGTCGGGGCGCGTGATGACATACGGGGCAACGTCGAACAAGGCGACCTTGAGGGGCGCCTTCGCAGCCGCCATCGCCGGCAGCAAGGCGCAAACGAGGAAGGTGCAGGAAAGGGCGCGCATCGCCCGGCCATGGTAGCAAGCCCCCCTGCCGGAATGCGGCCGCCAGCGCGAGGGGCGGGGCTCCTCCATGCTTGCGGCTGTGGCCTGCGGCATCGGACACCGGCGACGACCCTAGCGATACAACTTCTCTAGCAGCTCGCGTCGAGGCAAGAGGCCTTCGCTGTGGAAGAACACCTCGCCCAGAATGCCTTCGCGCCGATTCTCTTCGATCATCTGTTGCAGCAGTTCGGGGGGCGCGACGTAGTCGCGGCCCAGCGCCAGCAGCAGCCCCGGGAAGACCTTCTGCCGCTGCTCGGGGCAGAGTTGCTCACGCGCCAGCTTGCGCAACTCTTGCTGGTAGCCTTCGATGTTGTAGCGGTAGAGCTGCGGTGACAGGCTGTCCACCCAGCCTCGCTTCATCCAGGTGGGCCAGTCTTGCAGGTACTCCTCATAGCCCCACGGGTAGGGGCTGGGCGACATGCTGATCTGCATGCTTGGCCGGGCTGACTTCACGGCCTTGTGCAGCCGCTCCATGAAGCCGTTGAGCTGGGCGGCACGCCAGGCCAGCCAATGTGGATCCTTGGCGTCATCGGGCGGCGCCTTGCCGCCGTGCTCACGCTGGTAGCGGGCCACCGTCTCGGGGTTGTAGCCGCCTTCCGTGGCCATGGCCGGCAGGCGGTCGTCGCCCTGGATGCCGTCGATGTCGTAGCGCTGCACCGCTTCCATGATGACGCTGAGCACGAAGTCCTGGACTTCCCGATCTAGCGCATTCATCCAGCGGAAGCCGTTCTTTTCGACCGGCTTGCCCTGCTTGTCGAGGGCCGCCCAGTGGGGCCTGGCCTTGATGATTTCGGCGCCGGGGCCGCCCTTGAAGTCGCTGACGAAACCGAACTCGAACCAGGCGTAGACCTTCATGCCCTTGCCGCGTGCGGCCTCGATCAGTTCCTGCAGGGGATCACGGCCGCGGACTCTCTCGCTGATGGTGATGCCGGTGAGGCGATGCATCACGGCGCTCGGATAGAGCGTGCGGCCCTGGTTCCACATCGCTGTGTAGATCGTGTTGATGCCCAGGCGCTGGAATTCCGCCAACTGCCGCTCCATCTCTGCCTTCGAGTCGAAGAAGTGGGTGTGCTCGGGCGTGGCGATCCACACGCCGCGCTGCGGGCTTGGGGTCGATCGAAGGGGCGCGGGCGCGATGCCGGCCTGTGTCGTGGCGGGGCAATCCGGAGCGGCCTGCGCGGCCGTGGCAAGGGCCATGCAGGCGGTGAGGAGACGTCGAGTGAAGCGCATGATGTTGCAGGGTTGGGCGTGCAGCATGCCAGGATCAAAAAAGCGGGGCACGTGGCCCCGCATCAAGTCCCCAGGAATGCTGCGGATGGTTTTCAGAACTTGGCGCGCAGGTTCAGGAAGAACTGGCGGCCGCTCTCATGCCAGTAGCCCGGCGCGTTCTCGGTCACGAAGAAGGTGTGGCGCACCGGGTTAGTCAGGTTGTTGCCATCCAGATGGATGCTGATCTCCTTGCTGAAGCGATAGCCGATCGAGGCCGACAAGCTGCCGGCGCCCTTGTAGTAGTGCAGGCCATTGACCTGGGTCACCACGCCTCCGCTGGTCAGGGGCACATTGGTGCCGTTGCCGATGAAGCCGATCGAGTAGTCGGTGCGGTAGTTCCAGGCCAGGCTGGCGCTGAACTTGTCGTCCTCATAGAAGCCGCGCAGGTTGTAGGTCCACTTCGAGGTCCCCAGCATCTCGACGCCATCCTGGTCCTTGGACTTCACGTAGGTCGCGTTGCTTCCGAACCCGAAGCCGCCTCCCACCGGCATCTCGAGCGCGAGCTCGGCGCCCTTCAGCTGGCCCTTGACGCCGATGCGCGAGGACACGTCATAGGTGCTGATGGCATTCGTGCTGGTGTTGAAGAAATCGACCTTGGAGGTGCCGGTCTTCACATAGTTCTGCAGGTTCTGCGAGAACACGCCGCCCGAGATGTAGGCACGGGGCGCAAAGTACCAGGCCAGGGTTGCGTCGACGTTTGTGGCGGTCACCGGCTTGAGCAGCGGGTTGCCGGACGAGCCAGTCAGCAGGGTGTTGTTGAGCGAGATTGCACCGGCCAGCTCGTTGTAGTTGGGGCGACCCAGGCTGCGCGATGCCGAGGCCCGCGCGATCAGGCTGCGGTCTAGCTGCCAGCGCAGGTTTAGGCTCGGCAGCAGGGCGTTGTGGCGCGTGGTCACCAGCTGCGGGAGGTAGGTGGCGAAGCGCGAGCCCACGATGGCGCCCGGCACCGAGCAAGGCAGCGTGGGCACGCATTGGCCGGCCGCCGTGCCATTGGGCAGCGCCTGGTAGGAAAGCGAATCCACCTTGGTGAAGGCGGCGCGCACGCCGGCATTGCCGCTGATGGCGTTGCTCAGCTCGAAGTCGCTCATCAGGTAGAGCGCCTCGTTCGCTTCCTCGACTTTGTAGCCGCTGGTCCAGGTCTTGCCGGCGACCGGGTCCCAGTTGACGTACTGGTTGGCGAAGGCCTGGATCTGCGAGGCGTCGTAGCGGAACAGGTTGCGCGGGAAGTTGGCATCCAGTCCGCCGCCCCAGTTGGCGGGATAGGTGGTGGCCGGCGCCGGTAGCGCGCCATTGGGCACGATGTTGGGCGTCGTGGGCAGGACCGTGCCCGGATAGACCGGCAGGTTGCCGGCATTGACGAGCGAGAAGTTGCCGACCGAGATGAAGGGCGAGGGCGAAGCCGGCAGGCCGCTGGCCAGATCCTGGGCGTTCCAGCGGGGGGCGATCACGTCGTAGGTGCGGGTGTGCTTGGAGAAACGACCGCCCCACTTGATGGCCGTGATGACCGAATGCCCCGGCCGGTAGTCGGCATCCAGGTGCAGATAGCTCTCCTTGTCGCTGGAATCCACGGCCGCGCCGGTATTGCTGGCCTGTGAGTAGCTCGAAGGCTTGCTCATGTCGATGGGCTTTCCGTCCACCGAGCTGTACATCGCATAGTCGGTCGGACGCGTCGTATTGATGTTGTACGACATGTTCGGATTGACCAGCACGAAGGTCAGGCTGGGCTGCGAGTTCGTCTTGCCGCGGCCCTCGGTGTAGCCGGCGCGCGCGCGCAGCGTGAGTGCGTCGTTGGCCTCGAACTTCAGGTCCAGGTCGTAGAAGGAGCTGAGCGACTTGGCGCCTTCGCGCACGTTGTGGTCGAACTCGAAGCCGCCGATGCGCTGGTTGGGGCTCAGCGTGGTCGGCCGTTCAAGCTTGGCGCTGGTGATCACATCGCCGTCGACCTTGGCGTCCTTGATCAGCCAGCCGGCACCGACCAGGCCGGTTGGCAGGGCGAAGGCCGAGCTGTTGTAGTTGTCGGCCTTGAGTTCGGCGCGGAAGGCGCTGAGGTTGGCTTCCAGCTGCTTGCTGGGCTTGAACTGCAGGCCAACGTAGCCGCCGCTGCGCTTGCGCACGCCCTCGAACAGGGCCGAGTTCAGGCTGCCCGGCATGCGCTTGCCAGCCAGCGCGGCGTTCCCCGAGGCCGTGGCCTGGGCGGCCGTGATCACGCCGAAGCTGAAGGTTTCCTGACCATCGCGGCGCAGGTGGCGGTCTTCCTTGAAGAGCTGGGCCAGCACGCCGAAGGTGTTGTCGTTGTTCTTCCAGGCCAGCAGGCCGGAGAGCTGCGGATCGGTCTTTTCAGGCAGCGAAGCGTAGACGGCGCCCACGGCCACCTCGCCACTGAGCTGCTTGCGGAAGTCCAGCGGCTTGCGCGTGATGATGTCCACCGTGCCGGCGATGCCGCCTTCGGTGATGTCGGCGCGCTGGGTCTTGTAGACGATGGACTGGCCGATCAGCTGCGAGGGCATCAGGCCGAAGCCCACGCTGCGACCGCTGCTGCCCTGGTCGCCCACGTGCCAGTCGCCCGAGGAAAGCGCGTGGCCGTTGATGGTCACCAGGTTGAGGTTGGGGCTGGTGCCGCGAATGGCGATGCGTTCTGCCTCGTCCATGGCCAGCGCGCCGCCGTACTGCACGTTCACGCCAGGCAGGCGCGACAGCGCATCGGCAATGTTCTTGTCGGGCATCTTGCCCACGTCTTCTGCGGTGACGACCTCGATGTTGGTGTCGGCGTCGCGCTTGGTTTCAAGCGACTTTTGCAGCGAGGCACGGATGCCGGTGACGACCACCTGCTCCAGCTTGCTCTTGTCGTCTTCCTTCTTCGTCGCGGGGGGCTGCTGAGCCTGGGCTGTTTGCGCCGTCAGGATGAGTCCCATCAGGCAGATGGCTTGGCTGATGCAATGGGGCTGAAACTTCATTCCGTGTCTCTCCATGGTTGTTCAAGCGTGGCCCAGCACTCGTGTTATTGGCCTGAAATAAAGTAGACCATAAACGTACCATTATTGAGACCCCAGGAAATCCCGAAGCAGGGTGATCCGTTGCTATTTCAGTATTCTTTGCGACGGGCCAGTGTGACAGCCTCGCGGGCAATTCAGTCAATGGAATGAAATTGGCCTAAGTATGGCCTTGAATGTATTGAAATTGGATTGGTTTCTGGTCGGCTCTTCCGGCTCTTCCGGCTCTTCTGGCTCTTCTGGCGCTTGCGCGGCGGGCCGGCGTGGGTCGGCCTAGGTGACCGTGCCGACCAGTTCGACCCGGTAGCCGGTGGCGAAGCGCTGCCCGGCGGCGATGCGGATCAGCCCCGGCTTCTCCGCCAGCTCGAGCGAAGCCCGCGCATCCTCATCGACGCCGAACCACGGCTCGATGCACAGATAGGCAGCGGCCGGCCGGGCCCACAGACCCAGGTGGGGTGCGCCGCCGGTATGCAGGCAGAGCCTCGTGCCACGCTCACGATGGCGAAGCGTCAGTCTGCGTGAGCGGATGTGTTTGAAGATCAGCGCATCGTCGTCGAACAGCCGGGGGCCAAGCCTGATCGCCTGGGCCGCCTCGAAATGCAACGGGCCCGGTTCGGTGGCGAGAAGTTCACCGTCCAGGCGATAGACCTCGGGCAGCTCGGCCTGGTCGAACAACAGCTGCCAAGCGTCGAGCGGCCCCGCACCGAGCGCAAAGGCCGGGTGTGAGCCGAGCGTGAAGGGCAGCATCTCGCTGCCTTCGTTGCGGATTTCGTAGTCCACACGCAGGCCGTCGGCCTGCAGCGTGAAACACACCTGCAGACAGAAGCGGAAGGGGTAGGCCTCGTAGGTGGCCAGGTTGTCGCGGAGCTGCAGCAGCAGGCGGTGGTCGCGGCGTTCGAGGCAGTCGAAGCGCTGCTGCGCCGCGAAGCCGTGGATCGGCATGGCATGGAATCGACCCGCATGCCTGAAGCCACGCCCCTTGAGTCGCCCGACGAAGGGAAACAGGATGGGCGCGCTGTGGGGCCAGACCCGCGCCTCGTCCTGCCACAGGTACTCGTCGTCGCCGCACTTCAGGCTGCGCAGCTCGGCGCCTTGCACATCAACGCGCGCCGAGAGCCTGCCCAGCGTTAGACGCATGCGGTCAGTCCGCGCTTGCTGGCGCTGATGCTGCGGCCTTCGGCGTCGAAGGCATAGAGCCAGTCGGCCTGCGGGCGCAGATGCAGGACCTGGCCGGGCTGCAGCGGCAGCATGGCCGGCACGGCGACGCAAAGGCTTTGCCCGTTCAGGCTCAGGTGGGCGTAGCTGCTCGAACCGAGACGTTCGACCAGACGAAGCTCGGCCGCCAGGCCGCCATCGGCCAGTTGCGCATGCTCTGGGCGCAGTCCGAGGCGGATGGGCGTGCCGACAGTCACCGCAGCATCGGGGCGGAGCATGAACGACCAGTCGCTGCCGTCGGTCAACCGTGCGGTGGCCCGCTGACCAACAACGGCCACAAGCTGTGCCGGCAGGAAGTTCATGGCCGGTGAGCCGATGAAGCCGCCGACGAACTCATTGCAGGGGTCGGCATAGAGCGCCATCGGGCTGCCCACCTGCTCTACGCGCCCGGCCCGCAGCACCACGATCTTGCTGGCCAGCGTCATGGCCTCGACCTGATCATGGGTGACGTAGACCATGGTCTTGCCCAGTTCGCGGTGCAGGGCCGCAATCTCCAGCCGCATGCGCAGGCGCAGCTCTGCATCGAGATTGGAGAGCGGCTCGTCGAACAAGAAGATGTCCGGCTCCTGCACCAGGGCCCGGCCGATGGCCACGCGCTGGCATTGCCCGCCCGAGAGCTGGCCGGGCTTGCGGTCCAGGTAGGGGCGCAGCTGCAGGATGTCGATGGCGCGCTCCAGCTTGGCGGCGATCTGGGCCTTGGGCGCGCCGCGCATGCGCATGCCGAAGCTCAGGTTCTCGGACACCGTCATGTGCGGGTACAGCGCATAGCTCTGGAACACCATGGCGACCGAGCGGCTGCTGGGGGCGGCGTGGGTCACGTCGCGCCCGGCGATGCGCACGCTGCCGCTGCTGGCTTCTTCAAGACCGGCGATCAGGCGCAACAGGGTGGACTTGCCGCAGCCGGAAGGGCCGACGAAGACGACGAACTCGCCCTGGTCCACGCTGAGGTCAATGCCGTGCAGGGTCTGGATCGTGCCGAAGCGTTTGTCCAGCTTCTGAATCTCTAGGAAGGAGGAGGCCATGGTGTGCGGGTCAGGAAAGTCGGGCCAGCAGCTTGGCGTCCCAGTGCTGGGGTATGCCTTGCTCGGTCAGCCGGGCCCGGAAGCGCGCGACGCTGGCGGCGTCGGCATGAATCTGAGTCGGGGTCAGGTCTTGCTGCAAGGCGAACGCCGCGAGGCTGCCTGCCACCTCGCCGATCAGCCACTCGGCCGGATGGACCCGGGTGCAGGCATTCACCAGGTGGCTTACGCCAAGGTTCTTGCAGGCAGGCAGCAGGTTGTCGCAGTCGGCCGGAACGAAGCAGCCCAGCGGCAGCTCGAAAGGTTGCACATGGGCATTCAGGCCCTGGCTGCTGACGCAGGTGGGATGCATGTCCATCATGTACCAGGCGATGCCGACGCTGTTGGTCCGCTGCATCGGCTGTTGCACGTCCTGCTGTGCGAGGCAGGTCAGTCCGACGATGCGGCGCGACTCGCGCACATAGACCTGCTGAGCCAGGCCATCGGCGCTGCCGAGCATGTCGGTCGCGGGCTGCAGTTCCGGATGGCCCTGGCCGCCGTCCGTGCGCGGCGCCTCGGTCTGCAGCCAGTGCAAGAGGCACAGCGACAGCTCGCGCGCCGCGGCCTCAACCTCGGCCTCTGGCACTGGGCCGTCGAGCAGCGGATGCAGGCCATAGTCGTTCTGGGCCCAGTTGATTAGCGAGACCTCGTCGCGCGCGTCGTGCCACTGGTGCGAGGCCACGACGCGGCGGTAGCGCCAGAGGTCGAGGCAGGGGTCTTGCGGATCGCTGGAAGCGAACAGCTTGAACTGGCGCGACTCGCCCGGCGCGCTGCCCGGAATCCAGTCGCTGAGCAGGGCATGGCCGTAGTGCGGCAGGTGATGAGCGCGCCAGAAGGCGTAGCTCACGGGTGCGGCAATCACCGGCCCTGGCCTCGCATGGCGGCGCAGCGCGATGACATGGGTGACCGGCTGCTGGTCCAGCGGGTTGGCGACCTCGGGTGCCAGTGTTTCGCCGAACTCGCTGCGCGCCTCCTTGCCGAGGCGATAGGGCAGGCCAGCCAGCTTGAGCAGGGCGCCGGTGTCGGTGGCATCGAGGAAATAGCCGGCGACCAGCTCGCGGCCATCGCGCAGGCTCACGAGTTCGATGCGCCGGCCTGAGCGATGGGCAGCCGCTGGCGCCGCGCCGCGCAGGATCTGCAACAGGCCGCTGTCCACCAACGGGGCCAGCAAGCGCTCGAAGTAATCGGCCGCCAGCTGCGGCTCGAAGCACAGCCGACTGACCCAGCCGTCGCCCGGGTTGCAGCCCTCGGTCATTGCCGTGCGGTCGACGAAGCCGGGCGTGTTCAGGTACTGCGCGCGGATGGCGGCGCGGAACTGCTGGTAGCTGCGGCTGGCGCCGCCGTGCTCGATCAGCCGGTGCTCGTCGGGCGGCACGCCTTGGGCCGTCATCTGCCCGCCGAGCCAGGGGTGTTCGGCCACCAGCACGACACGGCGGCCGGCGCTGGCGGCAGCCCAGGCGGCCAGCACACCGCCGAGGCTGGCACCGATCACGGCGATCTCGCAGCGCAACGAGGCCGTCGCGCTCATGGCTGCAGCTCCAGGCCGATCTCGAAGCTGCGGTCCCAGGGCAGGTAGCAGCGGCTGACATGGCCGGGCAGGCCCATGGCGCGCAGCCAGGCTTCGGTGGCGGGCATGACCAGTTGCTGCGCTGCAGCCAGAAGCTCGGCGTCCGACAGCCTGGCTTCATCGACCTCGTTGCGCAGCTGCTGCCGCAGGTGCGCCTGGTACAGATAGTCCTCGGCCAGCCTGAGCGCCGTGTTCAGTCGATTGGGCATGCAATGCAGATTCGTTCGGGCCAGCACCAACTGCGCCAGCAGGCCGCCGAGGCTGTTGCTCGCCGTGTTCCAGCCGGCGTAGCCCGCGAGCCTGGGCAGCAGCTGCCGGGAGGCCAGGGCTTCGACCAGGTCGGGATCGCCGCCATTGGCGTAGGCCAGGTCAACGATGGCGACAGGCACGCCGGACGCCCCCAGCCCGTCCAGCCAGGTCGCCGTGGGCGGCTGGGGCGAGGGCAGGGGCAAGCGCATGGCCCAGTCACCCTGGGCCGGGCCGCTGCTGTGCAAGGCCAGCAGCAGGTCCGCGGTCTCTCCAGGCTGGACCAGGCGGGCGCCCACGGCCTCGATTTGGCTGGCCAGCGACTCCAGCACCGGTCGGTCCTCATACCGGGCACGTAGGGTCGCAACATGCCGGGGGTCGCTGCAGCTCAATGCAACGCGCAGTGGCTCGGCCGCGCTCAGCCGGCTCGCCATGTGGGCGGCGAGCGTGTGCATCACTTCGTCGGCACCGGGATAGATGAGCACGCGATCAACCAACTGGCGCTCGGTGACCAGGGTCTGCAGCTGACGCCGCTCCGCGATGTTGAAACCGTACTCGGCCGTGTCGTCCTGCGGCAGGACCAGGCGGTCGATCACGCCTTCTTCGATCAGGTCCAGCAAGGCCATGTTGATGGCGAAGTTGCGCGACCGGGTCGCGAGGTAGTCGGCCCGGATCTCGGCGGGAATGGCGGCCTCGGCCTCGGCAGCCAGCGCGGCGGCAGACGCGTCACCGGTCTGCCCGTGCTTGTCGGTATGGAAGGACCAGGCCCACAGCTGCTCGCCATGCTGGGCCCAGTAGGGCTTCTCTTCTTCGGCCACGTTGTTGTTGGAGATGCGCATCGTCGCCGCGAAGGCATAGATGGGGCGCCGGGGCGCGCGCTGCCTGAGCCGATGCAGAAGGGACAGCCGTGGCAGCAGGGCGTTCAGCTCCTCGCTGATGAAGCGCGACGGGACCAGTCCGCCGTAGACCAGCATGTCGATCGAGACGATCACCCCTGCTGCGTCATAGGCCTCGCGCTCCAGCCAGGTGGCGATGCCGTCCCGATGGGCGGGCTGGCGCAGATGGCCCAACTCGGCCACTTCGGGCAGGCGCAGCTCCCAGCCGCCAGCAGCGACGAGGGCCTGGACCTGCTGGCGCACGACGGGCCGGCCATCAACGGGCAGGCCGACAAGAATCTTCTTCATGGCGTAAACGTGGCAATGCCGAAGGCAGGGACCGAGGCGAGGGCCTCGCTGCCAGGGTTCCAGACGCGCAACTCGCGAGCCTGGCCCTGGCGGCGCAGGCTGCTCGTTTGCAGGTCGGGATGGTCAAGCTGATAGGGAGTGCGCCACCGGTCCGAGTGCCCGCGCAGGCACAGCACCGGGCGACGCAACGCGCGGGCCTGACCCAGCAGCGCCAGGCTGCCGGCTTCATCGAGCAGGTTCAGGCGGAAATCGAATCGCTGCGGGCCCAGGCACTGGGCCTCGGGCGTGGCCAAGTCGGGGCCGGCGCCGACGCCGCGCGTCACCAAGTCGCGCCGCGACAGCCAGCCAACGCTGCGCACCAGGGTCACGGCCAGCGCCTGCTGTTCGCCGAGGGCGACGATCTCGTACTCCTGCATCGCGCGGTGAGCCAGGTTCACACGACCCGCCGCGATGGCGCTGTGGCTGGGGTTGACCGCGGGCGGCATCTCGCGCCGCGATGGGGTCGCTGGATAGTCGGCCAGCACCACCGGGCGGCGCTGCCAGGCGAAGGCACCGTCGCTCCAGCTTTCGGTGATGGTGCTGGCCAGCGGCAGGACCAGGCGGCTGCGCTGATCCTGCGCGTGGTTGTTCCAGTCCAGCTGGGCGTCGATGCAGCGGCTGTCGCCAAGCAGGCGCAGGCGCAGCAGGCCTTCGCAGTCGACCTCGTCGGCCGATGGGCCCTGGCGTTGCGCGTCCAGCGAGGCCGGCAGGCATGCGCTGATGGCGAGAACCATTTCCTGCACCGCACCGCAGCGGCGAGCGCTGACGAGGGTGAATCGCCGATGCTGGCGCTGCTCGGGCTGTGGCGGCGGCGAGAAGTTGTAGCTGTCGCCGGCGTCGAGTTCGCTGCCTATCCAGAGCGGTTGTGTGCAGCCGTCCGCATGGATTTGCAGCTCGCCGTCCTCATTCAGGGCGATGCGGTAGTGCGGATTTCCAATCTCCTGGAGGCCTTGTTCTGGGCGGGTCGCAGTGATCTTGTTAACCCACAGTTGGCGTGTCTCAAGTCCAGCCAGCGGACATTGCAGCGCCACCTCGTAGTGATGGCCGTTCAGCGGATCGGGGAAGTCGTCCAGCGGCGAATGGAACTGATGGCCGGCCGTCACCTTCAGCACCGCCGAGTTCAGCAGGTGGCCCGCCAGGTCGCGGACCCCCAGGTCGCCCGCCGCTTCTCCAGCCAGGAACAGCCTGACCGTGTGCCAGTCTTCGCTGGCCTGCGGCACCGGATTGAACAGCGTGATGCTCGCATCGTCGACGAAGGGGCCGGGCTGCACCGCGCGCTCGTCGCTGACCATGCCGGCAGCCACCAGGGCTTGATGACGAAGGCCATCCAGGCGCTGCGCCAGCTGCTCGAAGCGCGAGACCATCTCGCGGTGCACCGTGTCGGCGCTGCAGCCGCAGATCGAGTCATGCGCCTGCTGCTGCAAGAGCGTGCGCCAGCATTGTTCCAGCGCGCGCGCCGGCAGCGGCACGTCGAGCATGGCGTAGAGCGGCTCGATCTCGCCGAGCAAACGGTCCTCGGCCTGCTGGTGCGCCAGCTTCAGGTAGCGGCGGGTGGACAGCACATCGGGCAGGACATAGGCCTGGGTGTTGTCGCGCAGCTCGCCGTGGACCTGGGGTCGCCGGCCGGCCGTGGCGGCCAGCACGCGCTCGGCATGGGCTTGCAGGCCTTCCTGCACCAGCTCGTACTGCGCCTGGTCGGCATTGAAGGCGGCCATGCGTTCGGCCAACTCCGCATGCGGCAGCAGGTGATCGCCGCCCTGGGTCAGCAGCAGGTTGGGGCTGAGCGCCCGCCCTTCGATCTGCTGCAGGTAGCGCTCCAGCGCCGACCGCCAGTCGTCCACGTTGAATGGGTGTTGGTAATAGCCCTGAGTGAGGAAGAGCGAGCCGACCGTCGAGCCATCGAGCGCCACCCAGTCGAACTCCGAATGCGGCGTGTCGATACCGCGCCAGAGCACGGCCGAGGCGATGCCGAATTGGCGCAGCAACTGAGGCATCTGGGCGATGTGGCCGAAGCTGTCGGGCAGGTAGCCGACGAGCTGGCAATTGCCGTGGCGGCGCGCGTCGGCCATGCCGATCTCCAGGTTGCGCCACAGCGATTCGCCGCTGCACAGGAACTCATCGGCCATCACATACCAGGGGCCGAGCGCGATGCGGCCAGCGCGCACCAGGCGCAGCACACGCTCGCACAGCTCGGGCTCGCCATGGGCCAGCAGGTCTTCCAGCGCAGCGACCTGGCCGTCGAACAGGAACTGCTCGAGCTGGCCAGCTTCCAGCTGATCGGCCACGCGTTCCATCACGCGCATCAGGCGCGCCACGAACTGCTCGCGGCTGAAGTACCACTCGCGGTCCCAGTGCGTCTGGACAACGACGCCCACTCGCTTCTTGGTCGAAATCATTCTTTCACCGCGCCTTTCAGCGCTCCGTCAATGAAGTAGCGCTGGCTGAAGGCAAACACGGTCAGCACCGGAATCAGCGAGAACACCGCGCCGGCAGCCACCAGGCGCCAGTCCAGCGAGAAGGTGCTGGAGAGCCGGTTCACGCCCAGCGGCAGCGTGAACAGCGAGGGCTCGTCGATGATGATCAGCGGCCACAGGAAATCGCCCCACACGGCGATGAAACTGAACACGGCCAGCGTCGCCAGGCTTGGCCGCACCAGCGGCACGAACACGTACCACCAGACGCGCCAGAGGCTCACGCCTTCCATCACCGCCGCTTCTTCCAGCGAACGCGGCACGCCTTCGAAGGCCTGCTTCATCAGGAAGATGCCGAAGGCCGTGCAGGCGTGGGGCAGCAGCAGGCCCAGCAGCGAATTGCGCAGGCCGAGGTTCACCGCGAGCTCGTAGACCGGGATCATCAGCAGCTGGAAGGGCATCATCATCGAGGCCAGCAGGGCCGCAAAGATCAGGGCCTTGCCCTTGAAATAGAGGCGCGCGAGCGCGAAGCCCGCCAGCGAGGAAAACAGCAGATTGCAGCCCACGGCCAGCACCGCCACCAGGGCACTGTTGCGCAGGTAGGACCACAGCGGCTGGCTCTGCAGCACGCGCTCATAGTTGGCCAGCGTTGGCTCGGCCGGCAGCAGCGAGGGCGGGTAGGCGAAGAGGTTCTCGCCCGGGCCCTTCAGCGAGGTGGACAGCAGCCACAGGAAGGGGCCGACGGTGAGCACGGCCCACAGGCAGAGCACCAGGTAGCGAAGCAGGGCGCGATGCATCAGTGTTTGCGCTTCAAGAGGCGCAGATTGATCAGCGAAAGAACGAGCGTGATGCAGAACAGCACCACACCAGCCGCGGAAGCCAGGCCCATCTCGAACTCGGAGAAGGCGGTCTCGTAGATGAAGTAGACGAGGGTCTTGCTGGCATCCATCGGGCCGCCCTGCGTCATCACATAGATCTCCTCGAAGACCTTCATCGCGGCGATGGAGGACATCACGGCAACCACCGCCATCGAGGGGCGCAGCAGCGGCAGCGTGATGTGGATGAACTGCTGCCAGCGGTTCACGCCCTCGACTTCGGCCACCTCGTAGAGATGGCGCGGTATGGCCTGCAGGCCGGCCAGGTAGATCACCATGTAGTAGCCCATGCCGCTCCAGATGGTCACGGCCATCACGGCGAACAAGGCATTGCCCGGGTCGGTCAGGAAGGCCACCGGCTCGGCGACCAGGCCGCTGGCCTGCAGCACATAGTTCAGCAGGCCGCGCTCCTCGTACACCCATTTCCAGATCAGGCCCGAGATCACCAGCGATGTGATCACCGGCAGGTAGAACAGCGCGCGGAACAGGCGCACACCGGGCAATGCCCGGTCGACCAGCACAGCCAGGCCAATGGGCGCGAACACCAGCACCGGAACCACCACCAACAGGTAAAGCAGGCTGTTGCGCAGCGCAGACCAGAAGAAGGGGTCGGCCGCCAGGCGCTTGTAGTTGGCCGCCCCCACCCATTCGGCCGGCGTGATCATGTTGAAGCTGGTGAAGCTGGTCAGCAGCGCCTGCAGTGCCGGGTAGAGCACGAAGCCGCCGATCAGGCTGCAGGCGGGCAGCAGGAAGAGGTAGGGCAACAGGCCGTGGCGTCCGCGGGTGCTCATGGGCGCGCTTCCAGTTGATCGAACAGATGACGAGCCGCGCCGAACACGCCGGCACGGTTGCCCAGTGCTGCAGGAAGGACCGGCAGGGTCAGGTCTTGCAGCGCTGTCTGGAGTGGCGCCCACCAGAGCGCTTTCGCATCGAGCAGGCCGCCGCCGAGCAGCAGCACGTCCGGGTCCAGGGTCCAGCGGATGCTGTGGATCTGGGCGGCGAGCTGCGCCACCCACAAGGTGAGCGCTTGCTCGGCGATGGCGTTCAGGGGCTGCTGCAGCACGGCGCGAGCGCCCGCACCAGCCGGCAGTTCGCCGCCCAGTTCGCGGTAGAGGTTGGCGAGCCCGGTGCCGGAGACCAGGGACTCGACTGGCCGCCACTGGCCTTGGTGCTGCAGCCGCGCGCGGCCGAAATGGCCGGCGACATGGCCGCTGCCGCTGTGGACCCGGCCGTTCAAAGCGATGGCGCCGCCGAGGCCGGTACCGAGCGTCAGCATCACGGCATTGGCCTTTTGCTGCTCGCGCAGAGCGCCCCAGGCCAGCTCGCCCGTCAACGCGGCGTGCACGTCGTTGAGCGCATGCACTTGCAGCGCGGGGAAGTTCGCCCGCAGATCGGTGCCAGCCCAGCCGGGCATCGCATCGGTGGCATCGACGACGCGGGCTGTGGCTGGATCGATTACGCCGGCGGCTGAGATGCCCAGGCCCGCGGCGGGTGGCAGGTTTGCAGGCAGGTCGTCGAGCGCCGCGCGCATTGAAGTCAGTATGGCGGACGAGCCAGCAGCAGCGTTCGTCGGCCGCTCGGTGAGCGCCAGCAGTTCGCCGGCGGGGCTGATGGCGGCGGCCAGGATCTTGGTGCCGCCCACATCGAGTGCGAGGGCGCAGTGTTCTTCAACAATGCTCATGCCTGGCATCCCAGCAACTGTGACCATTGCCGGCCGACATCGGCCAGCGCTTCGTCGCGCCCCTTGCGGCCCAGCATCACGGCCTGCAGGTTGCGCGCGTAGTTGCTGCGCAGCTTGTTGTAGTTGCGAAGCGGCGGCACCTGCACCTCGCCGGCCTGCACATGCTGGGCCGAGAGCGCCCGGGCCTGGCCCAGCAGGTCGCTGGCGTCGGCGGCCGTGAACAGCGGGTCTGCATAACTGGCCCGGGTCGAGGGCAGCACCGGCACGCGGCGGGCGAAAGCCAGCTGCTGCTCCGGCGCTGTGACGAAGCGCGCGAAGCGGAAGGCCAGGTCCCGGTTCCTGGAGGCGGCCGGCACGGTGAGGTTCATCGCGGCGATGCCCGGCTTGCGGCCCGCTGCGCGCATCTGCGGTGCGGCCACGATGTCCCGGTAGACCTGCGGATTGTTGTTGCGGATGAAGCTGAGGAACTGCATGCCGCTGGAGACGACGGCCACATGGCCGGACAGGAACATCTCCACCGCCTTGCGATGCCCCTCGCTGACGACGTTGCGCGGCGTGAGGCCTTCTGCATAGAGCCGGCGGTAGAAGTCGAAGACCTCAGCCCCCCGGCTGTTGATGAAGCCGGCGCCGCAAGCGCGCGCGTCCAGCAGATCGGCTCCCATCGCCACCAGGGTCTCCAGCGGGCTGGAGCCGTCGAGCGCCGGGAAGTAGGCGAAGGCGCCGCGCTGGCGCTTGATGGACGGCGCTGCGGCCAGCAGATCCAGGTGGCTGACGGGCAACTTGCCGTCGAGCAGGCGCTTGTTGATCAGCGTGAGGTTGGTGCTCAGGTACCAGGGTAGGGCGAAGCAGCGGCCCGCCAGGCGATTGGCCTCCCAGGCGGCCGGTAGGTAGTCGGCCCGCTCGCCGGGGCTCAGGTGTTCCTCGGGATCGGCCAGCGCGCCGAACTCGGCCAGCTTGGCCGAGAACTGCGGATTCAGGTTGACCACGTCCGGGCTGGAGCGGGCCGCGATGGCGCCCAGCAGCTTGCGCTCGGTCTCGGCCCAAGGCAGGTCCACCCATTTGACGGTCACCCCCGGGTTCAGGCCTTCGAAGCGCTGAATCAGGCCGAGCACGTAGTCGTCCAGATGAGGCGACAACTGCATGGTCCAGAACTCGAGGCGCCGGGCGGGCGGGGCTGCCATGGCGCTGCCGCCAGCGGCCAGGCCGGCTGAGAGGCTCAGCCGGAGTGCCATTCGGCGCGTGACGGAGTCGTTGTAAGACAAGGCTGGCCTATGAATTTGGTCTATTAATGGTACACAATTGGTCGACGAAAACCAGCCGAGATTGGTCATTTCGGCTGGGTATCTACCCTAGTTGTCTAGATTATTCGGGGCCTTTAGTCTCCCGATCGATCAAGATTTAGACCAAAAATGAACCAATAGCCTGGATTGGTCGACAAGGAATGCAATGGACAGAGCACAAAAGCGCGAGCAGCTTCGGCAGAACCTGCTGGGACTGATCGAGCAGAACAGCGATGGTGGTCGCCTGCCGCCCGAGCGCGAGCTGAGCGAGCGCTTCGACGTCGCGCGCGAGACCTTGCGCCGCTGCCTGCGTGAGCTGGAGGCGGAGGGGCTGTTGAATCGCAAGCAGGGCGCCGGCACCTTCGTGTCGGGGCAGCCGGTGGTGAAGCGCCCGCAGCTGATCTCGTTCTCAGAAGACATGCGTGCGCGCGGTCTGCAGCCGTCGAGTGAGTTGTTGTCCACGGCGGTGGTCGGCGCGGGGGCCAAGCTGGCCAACCGGCTCAAGCTGATGCCGGGCTCACCGTTGGTGGAGATCCGCCGACTGCGCATGGCCAACGACGAGCCCATGGCGCTGGAAACCGTCTACCTGGCGCAGTCCCGGTTGCCGAACTTTGATCCGGCTACGCTCAAGTCTGGATCGCTGTACGAGTTGCTGGACAAGCACTACGGCCTGCAGATCCGTTCGGCCCACCAGCAACTGCAGGCCACGGTGCTCACGGTCGAGGAAGCCGAGCTGCTGGAAGTGCCGGCCTTCTCGCCGTCGCTGCTGGTGGAGCGCACGGCTTACTCCAACAAGGGCGAGGTCGTCGAGTACGGCAAGAGCCTGTATCGCGCCGACCGCTATCGCTTCGAGGTCAATGTGCTGCGCGATGGCGAGGAGCCTGGTCTTGACTGAGCAGGCTCAGCAGCAGCGGCTGGCGAAGTTGCAGTCGCTGGACGGCAGCGTCAAGGGGGGGCTGGTGGTGTCATGCCAGCCGGTGGAGAAAGGTCCGCTGGACGATGACGAGGTCGTGCTGCGCCTGGCCCAGGCGGCGCTGCATGGCGGTGCCTGCGCGGTGCGCATCGAAGGCGCGGCGCGGGTGGCGCGGGTCCGGCAGGGCATCTCGGCGCCGGTCATCGGCATCGTCAAGCGCGACCTGCCGGATTCGCCGGTTCGCATCACGCCGCTGCAGGAGGATGTGCAGGCCCTGGTGGCGGCGGGCGCCGACGTGATCGCAGTCGATGCCACGGCGCGGCAGCGCCCCGATTCCGTGCGCGATTTGCTGGTGGCGATCCACGCCAGCGGGGCGGTGGCCATGGCCGACTGCTCCAGCCTGGACGACGCGCGCGCTGCCGCCGCCCTCGGCTTCGACATCGTTGGCACCACGCTGTCGGGCTATACCGGCGGCGAGGTGCCGGCCGAGCCCGACTACGAGCTGCTGGCTGCGCTCAGCCGCGAGCATCCGCGGGTGATGGCTGAGGGCCGCTACAACACGCCGGAGCAGGCCGCCAAGGCCATCACGCTCGGGGCCTGGGCCGTCACCGTCGGCACGGCCATCACACGCACCGAGTCGGTGGCGAGCTGGTTCAGCTCGGCGCTAGACCGAAGCTGACGAGGAGCCTGACTTGAAGGTTCAACGCGAAGTGATCGCATGGCGCCATTGCTGCCTCAGCAGCCATGCCGTGCGGTCTGGTCTGGAGCATTAGCTGCAGCGCTCCAGGCAGCGTGCCGTGTGCCGGCGCGCTGCCTCGCCGCGCCCATGCAGGTGCGGCGTTGTTCGTCAGCGCCGGTGTGCCGCTGCTCCAACGAGTGCGGCCCGGTAGGTTGCATCCAGACCCGAGAGATTCGCATCATGAGCCTTGCTAAGAAGATGACACCCGTTGCTGCTGCGGCAGCCCTGTTCGCCTTGAGCGTCAACGCTGCTGCGCAGACTGCGCCAGCGCCCACCCCGGTGCCCCAGGTCAAGCCCGAAAAGTCGGAAGACCAGAAGGCTGAAGAGGCCAACAAGACCCAGCGCAAGCCGACCGAGAAGCTGGAGACGGTCACTGTCACCTCGGGCAAGCGCGCCGAGGCAGCCCACCGCATTCCGTACAACGTCTCGGCCCTGACCGAAGACCAGCTGCGCGAAGAGAACATCACCGACTTGAAGAAGCTAATCAGCCAGAGCGAGGCGATCAGTGCACCGGGCAACAGCGCCCGCTTTGCCGACTCGGTGACCGTGCGGGGCCTCAACGTTTCGGCCGTCAATGCCAACAACCTCGAGCAGTTCGTGCGCTCCACGCTGTCGTACTACATGGACGACACGATGCTGCCCAACATCGGCTACCGCATCAAGGACATCGCCCGCGTCGAGACTCTGCTCGGCCCGCAGGGCACGCTGTATGGCGCCGGCAGCCTCGGCGGCACGGTCCGTTACGTGACCAACAAGCCCAAGCTCGGCAAGGCCGAGTCGCGCCTGTCGACCTCGATCTACCAGACGCAGTACGGCGGACTGTCGAACGACACCGACGCCATGTTCAACCTGCCGCTCGGCGAGGACCTGGCCCTGCGCGGCTCCTTCGCGCGGCTGAACGAGAAGGGCTACACCGACCGCGTGTCCAACCCGCCGTGGCGCACGGGCACCTGGGCCTGGACGAGCCAGCCGGATCCCCAGACCAATGTCTACAAGGACGATGACTGGCAGCGCGCCAACAGCGGCCGCATCGCGCTGCTGTGGCGTTTGAAGCCTGGCCTGGAACTGACGCTGTCGCATGCAGAACAGAGCCAGCTTGCGCACGGCACCAGCGGCGCCAGCCTCTATCCGGTGCGCATCGCCAACGCGAAGACGCCGGCGGAGATCGATGCCGCCTGGCGCCTGAACCTCTCGCCTTGTTCGGGCACGGCCTGCATCTACACCGACCGCGCGAAGACGCCGTTCGTGGTGGACGACCACACCATCCTGTCGCGCTATCCCGAATGGGCCGACCGCGACTTCAAGCTCGACAGCCTCGACCTCGACTGGGACCTGGGCTGGGCGAAGCTGCATGTCAACAGCTCGCGCTTTGCTGATGCGCGCACCGGGCAGGCCGACTATGCGAGCCAGGGTAATGCCTTCTACAACTGGTTCACCGCCGGCAATGTGCGCAAGTCCAACAACTCGCTGTACATGACCTATGACAACAGCTACAGCGGCACAT
This sequence comes from Pelomonas sp. V22, assembly GCF_030014915.1. Taxonomy (GTDB): domain Bacteria; phylum Pseudomonadota; class Gammaproteobacteria; order Burkholderiales; family Burkholderiaceae_C; genus JAUASW01. The sequence continues at coordinate 1,122,863 of NZ_JAGIXS010000001.1, read as the reverse complement.
CCAGCGAACTGCGCCTGACCTCCAAGGGCGAGGGGCCGCTGAACTGGATCGTCGGCGCCTTCAGCACGACGCAGAACCGCAACTGGCGATTCGACGAAATCTTCCCCGGCATCGACAAGCTGCCGGCGCAGGGCGATTTCTACGGCATCAACAGGCCGGCTGTCGGCGGCAAGACCGACTCCGGCTATGCCGAAGACCTGGGCAGCCGCTACAAGGAGACTGCCGTCTACGGCGAGCTGAATTACGCGCTGACCGACAAATGGCGCGTCATGGCTGGCGGCCGCATGTTCAGCTACAGCGACCAGGGCAATGCGCTGATCCGTGACTACGCCGGCGAGCTGGCTGACACAAAGACGAACAGCAAGTCCGAGGGCAGCAACAAGAGCTACTTCAAGCTCAACAGCAGCTACCAGTTCACCGAGGACTTGCTGGGCTATGCCACCTACTCGCAGGGCTTCCGGCGCGGTGGCAACAACAGCTTCCGCGACTTCCCCAAGCAAAATCGCCTGGTCGCCGCCGACACCCAGTCCTACCAGCCCGACACCACGGACAACTACGAGCTGGGCCTGAAGGGCTTCCTGTTCAACCGCCAGCTCTACCTGCAAGCCAGCGTCTACCGGATCGACTGGAAGAACGTACAGACCTATTACTCGCAGGGCTTGCCTGATCCCTTCGGCCTGGGCATCGACTTCCCGCTCAACGGCACGGTCAATGGCCCCAACGCTCGCTCGGAAGGCCTGGAGTTCAGCGCGCGCTATCGCGTGAACGAGAACTGGCAGCTGAACTACAGCTCGGCCACCACGCGCGCCAAGTGGGTGACGACCAAGCAGAAGTGCACCTACGCGGCGAACAACCGTCCGGGCAGCGCTGGTGATCCGGACGGACCGGACTGCCGCGTCTGGGAGGCTGGTGGTCAGCTCAACGGCGCGCCGAAGTGGAAGCACAACTTCGGCGTCCGATACAACACCACGGTGTTCGGCGATTACGACCTGTCGGCCGGCCTCTCGGCCCGCTACGTGGCCAAGATCGGCAATGACCGCACCGACTCGGTCTCTGAGACGCCGCCGCTGTTCTACCCGGCCTACACGCTCTACAACGCCAATGTGGGCGTCTACATGGGCGACTGGTCGGCCACGCTGTGGGTGCAGAACATTGCCAACACGCGTGCGCAGGTCTCGGTGCAAAGCCTGGGTGACACCATCATGGGCACGCGGATGATCTACAGCACGCCTCGCACCGTGGGTCTGAACCTCTCCTACAACTTCCGTTGATGAGGCACCGGGGCCGGGTCGCAAGGCCTGGCCCCGACGCCAGGAGAAGCTCATGCTCTCGCGAAGAACCATTCCTTACCGGCCCGACCTGGACAGGCGGCGATTGCTCGCCTTGCCGCTGCTGGGCGCTGTGCCTGCATTCGCGCAGGCAGACGAACTGCAGGCCATCCTCGACGACAAGACCTACCCGCTGGCCAGCCTCTCGGTGCTGGTGCAGCGGCAGGGCACGACAGTGTTCGAGGGCCATGTGGGACGCCGCCATATCGCGCCGACCGGCAAGGGGCGAGACCTGCCGGCGAGCTCGGACACCTTGTTCCGCATGGCCTCGGTGTCCAAGCTGGTCGTGGCGCTGGCGGCCATGCGCCTGGTCGAGGGCGGACGGCTCGCACTGGATGCAGACATCGGCGAACTGCTCGGCTATTCACTGCGTCATCCGCAGCATCCGAAGTGCGCCCTGACCGTGCGCCTGCTGCTGAGCCACCGCAGCAGCCTGCTCGACGACGGTGACAGCTACGCCGATTCCAGCCTGACGCTACAAGAGCAGGTGTCGCGCGGCCTGCGCTGGTCCGGGCCCGCGCCGGGTCTGCACTTCGAATACTGCAACTTCAATTACGTGGTACTGGCCTGCGTCATGGAGCGGGCCAGCGGCATGCGCTTTGATCGCCTGATGCAAGAGGAGGTGCTGGCACCGCTGGGCATGCAAGGCAGCTTCGATGCCAGCCAGTTGCCCCCTTTCCAACTGGCCAATCTTGCGACGCTGTATCGACAGGACGAGCGTGGACACTGGGTGCCACAGGCGGACGACTTCCAAACGGTCGCTCCCAAGCCTGCGCCGGTCCCGGCTCACTACCCGCTCGGCAGCCGAGGTGCGCTGTTTGGTCCACAAGGTGGGTTGCGCACGCGCGTCCGCGACCTCGCCACGGTGATGGCCATGCTGAATGCGGGCGGGCTGCATCGCGGCCACCGGTATCTGCGCCGGTCCAGCGTGGATGCCTTGCTCAGCGAGCAATGGCGTCACGATGAAAGCATGGGCAATGGCAACAACCTCGACGGCCTGTTCCAGGCGTGGGGGCTGGGGCTGCAGCATTTCATCGACCGCAGCAGGGCGTCCTGGGGCGACCGCCTCGTGCCTGGCGGCGGCCTGCAGGCCTGGGGCCATCTCGGTGAGGCCTATGGCCTGCTGTCCGGCATGATCTTCGAGCCGCGCCGGCAGATCGGCGTGATCTATGCGATGGGCGGCACGAGTGGCGATGGCAATGCGCTGCACGGTCGCTATTCCAGCTTCTCTCCCTGGGAAGAAAAGCTGCTGGCGCTGCTCTGGAGGCAGGTGCTGTGACGGCGCCCCGCGATGCATTGCTCGATGCCTTGCGCGGCGTGGCCGTGCTGGGCATGGTGCTGTCCGGCAGCATTGCCTTCGGCGATGCGCTGCCGGGCTGGATGTTCCATGCCCAGGTGCCGCCGCCATTGCACAAGTTCGTGCCGACGCAGCCCGGCATCACCTGGGTGGACCTCGTCTTTCCCTTCTTCCTGTTCGCGATGGGCGCCGCATTGCCGCTGGCGCTTGCCTCGCTCAAGAGCGATCTTGTGGCGCTGACGCTCATCGTCAGGCGCTTTGCACTGCTGCTGTTCTTTGCCCTGTTCACACAGCACATGAAGGCGGAGCAGCTGTCGGCGCTGCCGGGCTGGATGGCGCAGTCGCTGGCGCTGTCGGCCTTCGTTCTGCTGGGTCTGCTGCTGGCGCCTGCCGCGCGCTGGTTGAAGGGGGCTGCCTGGGCTTTGAGCCTTGGCTTGCTCGCCACGCTGCCCTTCCATGGCGGGGCCGGCTTCCAGTGGGGCAAGAGCGACATCATCCTGCTGGTGCTGGCCGACATGGCCTTGTTTGGCGGGCTGCTGTGGTGGTTCACACGGCGGCGGCCGGTGCTGCGCCTGGCGCTCTTGCCGCTGCTGGCGGCGTTGCTGCTCGGTCGGGCTCTCAGCGGCAGTTGGAACGCGGCAGTGGCCACCTTCACACCGGCCCCCTGGGCCTACCAGTTCTACTACCTGAAGTACCTGTTCATCCTGGTGCCCGGAATGTTTGCCGGTGAATGGCTGAAGCAGGGGCAGGGCGCCGCCGCGCCACGCTGGTGGGGGGCTGTGGCCCTGCTGCTGATCGTGGCCAACGTCAGCCTGCTCTATGCGCGGGAACCACTGGCGAATTTGCTGCTCAGCGCCGGCCTGCTGGCGCTGATGGCGTGGCGCCTGCCGTGTGACGCGATCTTCAATCGGCGCTGCCTGCTGGCGGGTGGGTATCTGTTGATGCTGGGCCTGGCGCTGGAGGCGCTGGAGGGGGGCATCCGCAAGGACAGCTCCACCTTCAGCTACTACGCCGTGGGCAGCGGCCTGGCCTTCTTCGCCCTGCTGGCACTGCGCAGCGCGCCGGCGCGGCTCTCAAACGGGCTGGCCGTGCAGGGCCGCAATCCCTTGCTGGCCTATGTGGCGGGGAGCCTGGTCATCCTGCCGCTGTTGCACCTGACGGGCCTTCACGCAGCCTGGAGCAGCCTGAACGCCAACTGGTGGCAGGGCCTCGCCAAGGGTGTCCTGTTCACCGGCGCGGTGGCCGCGTTGACCTGGGTTTGCACACGCAAGGCTTGGATATGGAAAAGCTGATCTCGACCCTTGGCTTGCTGCTGTTGGTGGCCGGCTGCGCGGCGCCGGAGAAGCGTCACAGCCCCGCGGAGCTGCAGGCCTATCGCACGCAGGACTTCCGCTGGCCCGCTGCCGCGCATGCGGCGGAGAGCATCATGCTGGCGCAGGAGCGCGCTCGTCTGCCCGCGCGCCTGGCCGATCCCGCGCAGCTGCCGACGGCGATGAGTGCCATCATGCTTTTCAACATCGAGGCGGAGGCGGGCAGGGCGCCCTTGCTGGCCGCCTTGCCTGAGCTGGCTGCGCAGCCGCCGGAACACCAACGCGCGCTGCTGACGGCGGCGCACACGCTGTATGCCAAGGAGGCCGCGCCGCTGCTGTGGCCGCTGCTGCCGCAGCTCGCCGAGCCGCGCGAATTCGCCATCGCTGCCTACACGATCCTGAAGGCCGATGCGGCCGCGGTGCCGCTGTTGCGAGAAGCGCTGCGCGAGCGCCAGGATTGTTGCGAGGACCCGCGCCTGCAGGCCTTGCAAGGCGCACTGTCGCCGATTCCCGTCAACGCGAAACCAGAGCTTGCCGAGCTGCTCGCGGCGCCGCTGAAGCGCGGCCTGCCGGTGGTCTTCAGCCTGCAGCGGCCCGGCCGCGAGCGCATGGGCCTGGCCCTGGTGCGCGGCGCCGACGGGCGCTTTCAGCGCGGCACGGACGGCCAGGTCCTGCAGATCGCGCAGCTGGCGCTCGCGCGCAGCGCCCTGCCCGGCACCATCACCTTCGGCAATACGCCAAGCGGGCTCTATACGGTGCGCGGCGCGGGCACGGCCAGCAACCCCTGGATAGGGCCGACGCCCTACCTGCAGTCCATGCTGCCGATGGAGGCCAGCGTGGCCGAATTCCTGCATGAGCCCGAGCGCGGCCGGGCCTGGAGCGAGGCCGTCTACAACGCGCTCATTCCGCTCGCCTGGCGACCGGCGCTGCGCGAAGCCTGGCTCGCCGGCCAGGCCGGGCGGAGCGAGATCCTGATGCATGGCTCGACGATCAACCCGGCCTATTACGCTGGCGAACCCTACTTCCCTGGCACGCCGTCTGCGGGGTGCCTGGTGACGGCCGAGCGCTGGAGCGACATCGACGGTCGCTTGCTTGCCAGCGACCAGTTGCGCCTGGCGCAGGCCTTCAGCGCCGGGGGCTCGGACCAGGGCTATCTGGTCGTCGTGGAGCTGGCGGGCGACGGAGCCGTGCAGCTGGACGACTCACTCAAGGCGGCGATCTCTGCTGCGGAACGAATTCAGCATTCATTGAGGACACAGTGACCCCAAAGATCCGACTCCTGTGCTGGGCAGCGGTGCTCGCACTGCCTGTTTCGGCGGCGCTGGCCGAGCCCGTGCCGAAGGCGCTGGTGCAGACCAGCGGTCGCATGGTCGAGCAGGCCGACGGCGGCTGGCTGTCGACCTGGCCCGGCGTGAACTGGCGGCTGCGCTTCCGTGGCGATGCAGTGGGCGTGCGGCTGGACGACGCGGGCAATCACTGGGTGCTGGAGATCGACGGACAGCCGCGCCTGCAGATCGCGCCGGCCAGCGGGCCGCGCACTGTCTGGCTGCGCGATCTTCCGCCGGGCGAGCACCAGGCCCTCTTGGTGAAGCGGACCGAGTCGCCGCGCGATGTGGCGCGGGTGCTGGGTTTCGAGCTGGCAGCGGAGGCCGAGGCTCTGCCGCCGCTGCCGAAGCCGGCCGAGCGCATCGAGTTCATCGGCGACTCCTACACCGCGGCCATGGGCAATGTCTCGCCCGGCCGGGCCTGCACCGGGCCGGAGATCGGCGCCCGGACCGACATCACCCAGGGCTTTGCAGTGCTCGCCGCACGCAGCCTGGGCGCCGAGTGGCAGATCCATGCCAAGTCCGGCATGGGCCTGGTGCGCAACTGGGCCGGCGGCGTGCCGAACGAAACGCATGGCACGCATTACGCCAGGGCCTTGCAGACCGACCCGGCCAGTCAGCCCGCCCCGGATTGGCTGCCGCAGACCGTGGTGATCGGTCTCGGCACCAATGACTTCTCCACGCCGGTCAAGGACGGCGAGCCGCGTGACGCCGCGACGCTGGAGCGTGAGTTCCTGCAGGCCTATCGCAGCTTGCTGGCATCGGTGCGGGCCCGCTATGGCGACCCGCGCATCCTGATGCTGAGCCTGCCCTTGCCCGGCAATGGCGACAAGCTGCGGCCCCTGGTCCAGCGCCTGCTCGATGAACAACTGGCCGCTGGCCATGTGCGTGTCGGGCTGCTGGACTGGGGCAAGCTCAATGGAGGCGGTTGCGGTTCGCATCCCGACGCCGGCGACCACCAGCACATGGCCGAGCTGCTGCTGAACCGATTGCAAACGCTGAAGTGACGATGAACTACCCTGACTTCCGTGATCCCGGCACGCTGGATGCCCACATCCGCCACACGATGGACTTCTACCGTCCGCGCAGCGTAGATGCCAGCGGCGGCTTCTTCCATTTCTACATGAACGACGGCACGGTCTACGACGCCACGACCCGCCACCTCGTCAGCAGCACACGCTTCGTCTTCAACTGCGCGATGGCCGTGCGCCGCTTCTGCCGTGCCGATGACCGTGCGGCCCTGATGCATGGCCTCACCTTTCTGCGCGAGGCGCATCGCAGCCCGGCCACCGGTGGCTACTGCTGGCAGCTGCGCTGGGAAGGCGGTCGTGCCGAGGTGCTGGACGGCACCAACCACGCCTATGGCCTCGCCTTCGTGATGCTGGCCTATGCCCATGCACTGATGGCGGGCGTAGCTGGAGCAAAGGCTTGGATGGACGAGACCTGGGAGCTGATGGAGACGCGCTTCTGGGAGCCTTCGGCCGGTCTGTATGCCGACGAGGCCAGCGCCGATTGGCAGACCCTCTTTGCCTACCGCGGGCAGAACGCCAACATGCATGCCTGTGAGGCGATGCTGGCGGCCTTCGAGGCCACGGGCGAGCAGCGCTACCTGCATCGCGCAGAGACGCTGGCTCGCCACATCACGTTGCGCCAGGCAGCGCTGGCCGGTGGCTTGATCTGGGAGCACTACCGCGCCGACTGGTCGGTGGACTGGGACTACAACCGCGACGACAAGAGCAACATCTTCCGTCCCTGGGGCTATCAGCCCGGCCACCTGACCGAATGGGCCAAGCTGCTGCTGATCCTGGAGCGCCACGGCGCGCAACTGCAGCAGGGCAGTGACTGGCTGTTGCCGCGTGCCCGCGAGCTGTTTGACACGGCGATGCAGGCGGCCTGGGACGGCGCGCACGGCGGGCTGTTCTACGGCTTCGGCCCCGAGCATGAGATTTGCGATGCCGACAAGTACTTCTGGGTCCAGGCCGAGAGCCTGGCTACCGCCGGACTGCTGGCAGCGCGGACCGGCGATTCCAGGTACTGGGCTGATTACGAGCGCCTGTGGCGCTACAGCTGGCTGCACTTCGTGGACCATGAACACGGCGCCTGGTATCGCATCCTCAAGCCCGACAACAGCGCCTATAGCGACGAGAAGAGTCCCGCCGGCAAGACCGACTACCACACCATGGGCGCCTGCTACGAGCTGCTGAACGTGCTGGAGGCGCGGCGATGAGCGTGGGTCCGCTGCCCGGCTTCGTTGCCTTCGGCGAGGCGCTGACCGATCTGATCCGCGTGGACGCCAGCCACTGGCGGAGCTGCGACGGCGGCGCGCCATGGAATCTGGCGCGCGCCATGCAAGGCCTGGGCGTCGCGAGCGCCTTTGCCGGCGCCGTCAGCCGCGATGTGTTCGGTCAGTCCCTCGTGAACGCGAGTGTCGAGGCGGGATTGGATCGGCGCTACGTTCAGCAGCTCGACAAGGCGCCCTTGCTGGCCATCGTGCACGAGACCCGTCCGCCCCAGTACTTCTTCGTGGGTGACGACAGCGCGGACCTGCACTTCGACCCGGCCCGCTTGCCAAAGGGCTGGCGAGAGGCGCTGCGCTGGGCCCATTTCGGCGGCATCAGCCTGGCGCGTGAGCCGTTGGCGGGGCGATTGCTCGAGCTCGCGGAGGCGCTCAAGCGGGATGGCAAGCGGGTCAGCTACGACCCCAATTTCCGCGCGGCCCTGGCGGCCGGCTATGCCGGCGCGGCGGAACGGCTGTGCCGAATTGCCGACGTGATCAAGGTGTCCGACGAAGACCTGCTGGGCCTCTTCCCCGGCCGCTCCGTGGACGAGGGTGTCGCGCAACTGCGCGCCTGGAATCCCCAGGCCTGGCTGATGGTGACGCGCGGAGCCCAGGGCGGCGAACTGCTCAAGGACGACGCGCGATGTGAGGCCAGGCCGCCGGCGATCAAGGTGGTGGACACGGTCGGTGCCGGCGATGCTTCGATGGCCGGCCTGCTGTTCAGCCTGCTGACGCGGCCGGTCGGGCCCGTTCAGTCACATCTCCAATTCGCAATGGCGGCGGGCGCTGCTGCTTGCACCCGCGCGGGGCCGGTGAGCTTGTCGGTGGAGATCGTGGAGGCGCTTCTGCTGCGGTGAGCTCACGCCTTGCCGGTCGGCGCGTCCATTTTGGGGCCCGTCAGCTTAGGGGAGGGTGTCCTGCAAGTCGCGGCACGGCCACCTTGATCGGCCACAATCGGCAGCGTGTCAAGCGACCAGCCTCACCATGCCCGCCAGCATTGATCCACGCTCGATCACCGGATTGCTGCTCGCCGGCGGGCGGGGCAGCCGCATGGGCGGCCGGGACAAGGGTTTGCAGCCCTACCGAGGCCGGACGCTGGCCCAGCATGCGCTGCAGCGGCTGGCCCCGCAGGTCGGCGCCTTGCTGATCAGCGCGAACCGCAATCTGAGTAGCTACGCGGCCCTGGGCGCGCCGATCTGCAGCGATGCGGAACCCGACTATCCCGGACCGCTTGCGGGCTTTCTGAGCGGCCTGGACCTGTGCCGCACGCCCTATCTCGTGACCGTGCCCTGTGACTCGCCGCTGTTCCCGCTCGACCTGGTGGCGCGCCTGTCTGCGGCGCTGCAGGCGAGTGGCGCCGAACTCGCCATCCCCATCACGCGCGAGGCGGACGGCACGCTGCGGCGGCACCCCGTGTTCTGCCTGATGAAGGGCAGCGTGCGCCCCGGTCTCGAAGACTATGTGGTCAGCGGTCGCCGCAAGCTTGAACTCTGGGCGCGCTCGCAGCGCTGCGTCGAAGTGCCTTTCGAGGACGCCCAGGCCTTTGCCAATATCAACACCCTGGACGATCTGCAGGCCTTGAAGGGTGCCGAGCCACCCCTGAGTTAGGGATGCGCTCCGGGCGGGCGCTGCACCATGCTTGCCGGGCCTTCCTACGGAGCTCTGCATGCCTGGCTTGACCACCGCCCTGCGCAACGAGTACCAGCAGCTGTTCGACAGCTGCCAGATCCAACCCGAGCGCCAGACGCTCTTGAACCAGATGGCGCAGCAGATGCGCAATGGCGAGGCGCGCTATCGCGGCGTGGCCGATCCGCTCAGCATCCCCTGGTATGTGGTGGCCGTGTTGCACGCGATGGAGGGCGGCCTCGACTTCAAGCGCCACCTGCACAACGGCGACCCGCTGACCGCGCGCACCGTGCAGGTGCCGGCGGGCCGGCCCAAGCAGGGCACGCCGCCCTTCAGCTGGGAAGACAGCGCGAACGATGCGCTGCGCCTCGAGAAGTACGACAGCTGGAGCGACTGGAGCGTGCCGGGCATTCTCTACAAATGGGAGGGCTACAACGGCTGGGGCTATCGCAGCTACCACCCGGAGTGCAAGACACCCTACCTGTGGAGCATGACCAGCCACTACAGCCGGGGCAAGTACGTGCAGGATGGCACCTGGTCGCCCACGGCGGTCAGCAAGCAGGTAGGGGCGGCCGCCTTGCTGCGCCGGCTGGCCGAGCTCGGCGTGGTCGATGCCGCTTCGCATGCGGCGACCGACAAGGACGCCAAGCTGGCCGAGGCCCTGGCCAAGAGCGGCGGGGCGCTGCGCTACTCACCGTCCAAGATGTTGCCGGGCGCGCTGGAACTGCAGCAGTTCCTGAACCGCTTTCCGGGCATCTTCCTGCGCGAGGACGGCAAGCTCGGGGACCGCAGCTCGGAGGCCTATCTGCAGGTCTTCGGACACTACCTGCAGGGCGATCCGCGCGGCGCCTGAACGCTGGGGACGGGCCGGCTCAGGCTTCCAGCCGGATGCGGCGCTCGCTCAGGAAGTTCTGCGCGAGCGTTGAGCCCGGTTGCAGGCGCTGCCCGATGTAGAGCTCGCGGCGGCGCTCGGAGATCTGGCTGCGCAGGCGGCTGGCCATCACGGCGAGTGGGCGCAAGCCCTTGGTCTCGGCCTTGCTGACGGCCTGCCAGAGGCGGTTCAAGGGATGCTCCTGCAATTGGCGCTGGCGCAGTTGCACGACGCTCAGGCGCTCCTGCACGATGTGCTCGGCGCGGCGCAGCCAATCCAGCCGGGGCTGCATGTTCTCGCCACTCACACGCACGGCGTCTTCGCCAGCGGCAATCAAGAGGTTCTCTAACGCCTGGCGGTCTTCACGCGCATAGGCGTCGTTCACGGCCATCATGCTCACGAGGGTGCGCTGGCGCTCGGACTCGCCGAGCACGCGGTCGGGATGCAGGCGCATGGCGGCGCGGCGGTACAGCTGCTTGAGGCTGGGCGGCTCGCCGGGTGCGCCAGAGGCGCTGGGCTCGGGCGGCAGGCCCGGGGGCGGCGGCAAGGGCGCAGCCAGGGCCGGCATGGCGGCGTGGGTGATCTTGGGCGGCGGGGCGATGTCACCGCCGCCAAGGCCGAGCACGATGCGCTGCAGCTGGCCTTCCACATGGTCCAGCTCCTGGTACAGCGAGCCCAGCTCGCCCTGGTAGCGCTGCATGAACTGCAGCAGCGTGGCGCGCAGCAACTGGTAGTCCTGCTCCTGGATGGCCAGGTAGCGGCGCAGGTCGGCCAGCGCGTTCTGGCGGCGGGCCAGTGCGTGGCGCGACAGGGCCAGACCTTCATTCATCACGCAGGGCTCTCCAGGACATGGGACGTATTTTCACCCGAGAACAAGGGCCCAGAAATAGATACAGCCCCTAGAAGGGGCTGTTCAGGTCGGGTCAGGCGAAAGCGCGTGTTACTGCGAAGCGCCCGAAGCTGGTGCCGCAGGAGCCATCGGAGCGGAAGCCGCTTCCATGGCCGCCGGGGCGCTGGCCGCGACGGCCATCGGCTCATGCGCTGCCGCCTTGGTGCTGGCCGCCGTCATCGGCAGCAGGGGCACGATCAGGAGGGCCACGATGTTGATGATCTTGATCAAGGGGTTCACTGCCGGGCCGGCGGTGTCCTTGTACGGGTCACCCACGGTGTCGCCGGTCACTGCCGCCTTGTGGGCCTCGCTGCCCTTGCCGCCGTGGTGGCCGTCTTCGATGTACTTCTTGGCGTTATCCCAGGCGCCGCCGCCGGTGCACATCGAGATGGCCACGAAGAGGCCGGTCACAATGGTGCCCATCAAGAGGCCGCCGAGCGCTGCCGGGCCCAGGGCCAGGCCGACGATCACCGGCACGATCACGGGCAGCAGCGAAGGCACGATCATTTCCTTGATCGCGGCCGTGGTCAGCATGTCGACGGCCGTGCCGTACTCGGGCTTGCCCGTGCCGTCCATGATGCCCTTGATGGTGCTGAACTGGCGGCGCACTTCCACCACCACCGAGCCCGCAGCGCGGCCCACGGCCTCCATCGCCATGGCACCGAACAGGTAGGGGATCAGGCCACCGATGAAGAGGCCCACGATCACGTTCGGGTCGCTCAGGTCAAACGCCACCGAGAAGCCGCGGCCTTCCAGCGAGTGCGTGTAGTCGGCGAACAGCACCAGGGCGGCCAGGCCGGCGGAGCCGATGGCATAGCCCTTGGTCACGGCCTTGGTGGTGTTGCCCACGGCGTCCAGCGGGTCGGTCACGGCACGCACGCTGTCTGGCAGCTCTGCCATCTCGGCGATGCCACCGGCGTTGTCGGTGATGGGGCCGTAGGCGTCCAGGGCCACGACGATGCCGGCCATGCTCAGCATCGAGGTGGCGGCCACGGCGATGGCGTACAGGCCGCCAAGCTTGTAGGCCACCAGGATGGCCACGCAGACGAACAGCACCGGCCAGGCGGTGGAACGCATGGAGACGCCCAGGCCGGCGATGATGTTGGTGCCGTGGCCGGTGGTCGAGGCTTCAGCGATGTGCTTGACGGGCTGGTACTGCGTGCCGGTGTAGTACTCGGTGATCCAGACCATGGCGGCCGTCAGCACCAGGCCGACGGCGCAGGCGCCGAACAGCGCGTTGGCCGAAACGACGGTGCCGCTGGTCAGTGTCAGGCCGTCAGGGAACAGGCGCTGGGTGATGAAGTAGAAGGCGATCAGCGACAGGCCGCCGGCCCAGGCGAGGCCGGTGTACAGCGCCGGCATCACATTCTTCATGCCTGGCTTGGCCCGGACCATGCTGCAGCCAATGATGGAGGCGAGGATGGACACGCCACCCAGCACGAGTGGGTAGATCAAGGCATTGATGGCCCCCGCTCCCGCCACCATCAGCGCGCCCAGCGCCATCGTGGCGATCAGGGTCACGGCATAGGTCTCGAACAGGTCGGCCGCCATGCCGGCGCAGTCGCCGACGTTGTCGCCCACGTTGTCGGCGATCACGGCCGGGTTGCGCGGGTCATCCTCGGGGATGCCGGCTTCCACCTTGCCCACCAGGTCGGCGCCGACATCAGCGCCCTTGGTGAAGATGCCGCCACCCAGGCGGGCGAAGATCGAGATCAGGGAGGAGCCGAAGGCAAAGCCCAAGAGCGGCTTCAGCGAGGTCGAGTCGATGTGCTTGCCGCCCTCGCTGATGTGCCAGAAGAACAGGCCGACACCCAAGAGGCCGAGGCCCACGACCAGCATGCCGGTGATGGCGCCGCCCTTGAAGGCGACGCTCAGCGCCGGTGCCATGCCCTTGGTGGCGGCCTGTGCCGTGCGTACATTGGCCTTGACCGACACGTTCATGCCGATGAAGCCGCAGGCGCCCGACAGAACGGCGCCGATGACGAAGCCCACGGCCGTGGTCTTGTCCAGGAAGACGGCGATCAGGATCGCCAGCACCACGCCCACGACGGCAATCGTCTTGTACTGCCGGGCCAGATAGGCCGCAGCACCTTGCTGGATGGCCGCTGCAATCTCCTGCATGCGGGCATTGCCGGCGTCCTGGCTCAGGATCCAACTGCGTTGAACGAATCCATATATGACTGCGGCGACGCCACAGGCCAGCGCGAAATACAGCGCTACATCTGTCGACATGAACAGGTCTCCTCGGTTGTCTCTTCCGTTGGGAACTCACGCCTGCAGTCATTCCGCCCAAGTCGGAGGGCCGCCAGGTCGTCCGGCGCATGCTAAGGAAGCCGCCCCAGGATCGGCCCCGTGTTTACCAGCGAAATGCGGGTAAACGAGATTGGGTTTGCGCCACGTCAGGACAGGGCAAGCGGGCACCGTAGAATTCGGGTTTCCCCTGGCATTACAGAAGAACCGCGATGAGCCTGCACAACGTGACCCCCGGCGCCAAGGCGCCCGAGCAATTCAACGTCGTCATCGAGATCCCGATGAACGCCGACCCGATCAAGTACGAAGTGGACAAGGAGAGCGGTGCGCTCTTCGTCGACCGCTTCATGACCACGGCCATGCACTATCCGTGCAACTACGGCTACATCCCGCGCACGCTGTCGGACGACGGCGATCCGGTCGATGTGCTGGTGATCACGCCCTTCGCCCTGACCCCCGGCGTGGTGGTGACCTGCCGCGCCATCGGCGTGCTGAAGATGGACGACGAAGCCGGCGGCGATGCCAAGCTGCTGGCCGTGCCCACCTCGAAGATCCTGCCGATCTACGACCACTGGCAAAAGCCCGAAGACATCAACCAGATGCGTCTCAAGGCCATCCAGCATTTCTTCGAGCACTACAAGGACCTGGAGCCGGGCAAGTGGGTCAAGGTGCAGGGCTGGGAAGGCCCCGAGTCGGCCAAGGCCGAGATCGTCGCCGGCCTGGAAAACTACGCCAAGGCGCAGCAGAAGTAATCCGCTTTCGCGCTGAAAGCTCAAGCGCCCCTTGAGGGCGCTTTTTCATTGCGTATCCGGGGCGAGGGTCCCTGCCTTGAAGGGCTGGTGCTCTTCCAGTTCGTTCACATAGCCGCGCATAGCTTGACCCTCGCGGGCCAGGAACTCGGCCACCGCATCGCTGAAGTCGGGGTGAGCCAGCCAGTGTGAAGACTGCGTGGACACCGGCAAGAGCCCGCGCGCCATCTTGTGCTCGCCCTGGGCGCCGCCCTCGAAGCGGCGATAGCCGTTCTCGATGCACCAGGCCAGCGGCTGGTAGTAGCAGGCATCGAAATGCAGGCAGGGAATGGGCTCGACGGCGCCCCAGTAGCGGCCGAAGGCGGCGCCACGTCCGGGGTCCAGGGCGAGGAGTGAGGCCGCAACGGGCAAGCCGTCGCGCCTGGCGATGAAGAGCAGCCAGTTCGCGGCCATCGTTTCGCTCATCAGGCGGAAGAAGTCGCGCGTCAGATAGGGCGTGCTGTGGTGCGCTCGGTAGGTGAGCTGGTAGCAGCGGTAGAAGAAGTCCCAATCCCGTTCGGCAATGGCCGCGCCTTCGAGGGCTTCGAAGCTCACGCCAGCCTCGCGCACCCGGCGCTGCTCCTGCTGGATCTTCTTGCGCTTGTCGCGCTGTAGCGCGGCGAGAAAATCCTGGAAGGCGGCGAAGGGCTCGGGCTCGCGCTGCGTCCAGTGGAACTGCACGCCCTCTCGTTGCAGCCAGGCCTGTTCCTCGGCAGCGGCGTGGTCCAGCGGGGTGCCGAACAGCAAATGGACCGAGGACAGGCCTAGCTGCTCGGCCAGCGCTCGCAGGGCGTGGACGAGGAGGGTGCGCGCCTCGTCATTGCGAGCCAGCAGCCGGCTGCCTGGAACGGGCGTGAACGGCACGGCCACCAGCAGCTTGGGGTAGTACTCGAGCCCGTGGCGGCGGTAGGCATCGGCCCAAGCCCAGTCGAACACGTATTCCCCGTAGCTGTGCGACTTCAGCCAAACGGGGCAGGCCGCCAGCAGCTCATCGCCTTCCCAGATACCGATGAACTGCGGCTGCCAGCCGGTGTCCGCCGTGGCGCTGCCGGACTGATGCATCGCCTGCAGGTATTCAAGCCGCATGAACGGCGTGGGCTGCGCCTGGGCTCCGAGCAGGGCGTTCCAGGCGGGCAATGGCAACTCGGCCGGGTCGGCATGAACCCGGATGACATAATTCTCCGAGCTAGTTTTCATGCTCCCAATCCATGTCCCTGAAAGTCGCGCTGGCGCAAATCAATGTCACTGTCGGTGACCTCGCAGGCAATGCCGGCAAGATCGTGGAATGGGGCCGCCGCGCCCACTCGGCCGGCGCGAAACTGCTGCTGACGCCCGAACTGAGCTTGTGCGGCTATCCGCCCGAAGACCTGCTCCTGCGCCCGGCCTTCATCGAGGCCTGCGACGAAGCCTTGAAGGGCATTGCGACGGCCTTGGCCGATTGCGAGGGCTTGCATGTGGTGGT
Source organism: Pelomonas sp. V22 (assembly GCF_030014915.1). Classification (GTDB taxonomy): domain Bacteria; phylum Pseudomonadota; class Gammaproteobacteria; order Burkholderiales; family Burkholderiaceae_C; genus JAUASW01. Next base: position 1,107,439 of record NZ_JAGIXS010000001.1, on the reverse strand, counting down.
GGGGCATCCTTATCAACGCGAGGGCGATCTTAGGTCGCGCAGCCTGAGCGTGCCGCGTCGCTTCAACGCGGCCTCACTGCTCGCAGGGGGGCAGGTCTTGCGCACCTATTGCAAGCGCGAGTTGCCGAACTACCAGGTCTTCGACGAGCGCCGCTATTTCGTCTCGGGCCGGGATGCGGGCGAGGAGCCACTGGTGTTTGAGGTCGAGGGGCGGCGCTTTGGTGTGCTGATCTGCGAAGACGCCTGGTTCGATGAGCCAGCCCGTGCCGCAAGGGCTGCTGGCGCTGAGGTGCTGTGCGTCTTGAATGCATCACCCTTCCATGTCGGCAAGGTCGAGGAGCGCGAGCAGCGCATGGCCGAGCGCGCGCGCGATGTCGGGCTGCCGCTGCTGTACTCACATCTGGTCGGTGGCCAGGATGAGGTGGTGTTCGACGGCGCCTCGTTCGCCTTGGACCGCGAAGGCCGCGTGGCCAGCCGTGCTGCGATGTTCGAAGAGGCGATGCCGCTGATCGAATTCGATGCGCAGGCGACGCCTTCTGGCGAACTCGTGCCTGTGCCTGAAATGGAAGCGCAGGTCTGGGGCGCGCTGGTGCTGGGCGTGCGCGACTACCTCGGCAAGAACGGTTTCCCGGGCGCCTTGATCGGCCTCTCCGGCGGTATTGACTCGGCCCTGGTGCTGGCCATCGCCGTCGATGCACTGGGCGCAAACAAGGTGCGGACGGTAATGATGCCTTCGCCCTATACCGCCGATATCTCCTGGATCGATGCGCGCGACATGGCCGAGCGCCTGGGCGTTCGCTACGACGAAAAATCCATCGTGCCGATGTTCGAGGCTTTCAACGCGACGCTGGCCGACGAGTTTCAAGGCCTGCCGCTTGATGCCACCGAGGAGAACATCCAGGCGCGCATCCGCGGCACGCTCTTGATGGCCCTGTCGAACAAGTTCGGCTCCATCGTGTTGACCACCGGCAACAAGAGCGAGATGGCGACTGGCTACTGCACGTTGTACGGCGACATGGCCGGGGGCTTTGCCGTGATCAAGGACGTGGCCAAGACGCTGGTGTTCCGCCTCGCCAACTGGAAGAACCAGCAGCCGACGATGCGTGCGGACGGGACCATCGGCCCGGTCATTCCCGAGCGCATCATCACGCGGCCGCCTTCGGCTGAATTGCGTCCGGATCAGAAGGACCAGGACAGCCTGCCGCCCTATGAGGTGCTGGATGCCATCCTCGCGATGTACATGGAAGAAGACCGCTCGATCAGCGATATCGTCGCCGCCGGCTATGCCGTGGCTGATGTCGAGCGGGTGACGCGGTTGATCAAGCTCAACGAGTACAAGCGCCGCCAGGCGCCGGTGGGCATCCGCATCACCCACCGGGCTTTCGGACGCGATTGGCGCTACCCGATCACGTCCAGGTTCCGTGCTTAAATCCAGGCCAACCCCCAGTCACTCGCCGGAGCCCAACGCCATGAAGCAGATCACCGCCATCATCAAACCCTTCAAGCTCGACGAGGTGCGCGAAGCGCTGGCCGAGGTGGGTGCTTCGGGCCTGACGGTCACCGAGGTCAAGGGCTTTGGCCGCCAGAAGGGCCACACCGAGCTCTATCGTGGCGCCGAGTACGTGGTGGATTTTCTGCCCAAGGTGAAGGTCGAGGTCGTGGTCAAGGACGACGAGGTTGACCGCTGCATCGACGCCATCCTGAAGGCCGCCAAGACCGGCAAGATTGGCGACGGCAAGATCTTCGTCACGCCGGTGGAGCAGGTGGTGCGCATCCGTACGGGTGAGACGGACGAAGCGGCCGTCTGAACGCTCAGTGGGTCAGGCGCTGCCACAGCGCCGTGCCCCAGATGCCGCCGCACAGCGTCAGCGCGATGAAGACCGCAGCACTGCCGATGTCCTTGGCGCGCTTGGACAGTTCATGGCGGTCGAAGGAGATGCGGTCGATGGCCGCTTCGACGGCCGAGTTCAGCAGCTCCACGATCAGCAGCAGGGCCAGGCAGCCCAGCAGCAGTGCGATCTCGACCCAGTTGCTGCCGAGCCAGAAGGCGACAGGCGTCGCAACGACACACATCCAGGTCTCTTGTCGGAAAGCGCTCTCGCCCGTGTAGGCGGCGCGCAGGCCTTCGATCGAGTAGCCGGCCGCATGGATGATGCGGTCGATCCCGGTGCGGCCCTTGTGCGGATTGCTCATGGTTTTGTCTTCACCGGGAGCTGGGTGATCAAGCGCGTGCCGCACAGCGTGTCGTGCAGGAACTGACGCTCGGGCTGTAGGTAGCTGACCAGCGCGTAGGCGATCACTCCGGCGATCATGCTGCCGAAGATGGCGCCCAGGCCGTGCAGGCCGAACAGGTAGACGCTCGCGAGAGCGGGCATGAACCACAGCCAGGACAGCAGGTAGCGGGCTGCCGCGCGGGCCTGGGTGAGCGGCTGGCCATCGCGGGTCAGTACCCGCACATGCCAGGCCTTCATCGCCACGGTCTGGCCACCACGCGACCAGAACCAGGTGAAGTAGACGCCCAGTACGAGGAACAGAAAGGCCTGCAGGCCATGCTGGCCTTGCATGGCGTTGCGTTGCTGGGTCAGGGCGGAATAGAGATAGCCGGCCACGAAGACCACGCCGAACAGCAGCACGCCTTCATAGATGAAGCAGGCCATCCGTCGGGCCAGGCCCGGCAGTTGCGGAGTCGGCTCGCTCATCGCGCAGGGGCCGAGGCAGGCTTGGGCAGCAGGGTCTTGGGATCGACCAGGCTCGGGTCGGCGATCAGCTTCGGCATGCCTGGCATCTGATGCAAGGGCGGCGTGGGCGCCTGGGTGATCAGCACCGTCGTGGCGCCGGGCTTGGCCTGCAGCACGGAGGGCGCGACCGGCCGGCCGCTGGGCGCTGCCGGGGCAACGGGCACCAGATTGGATTTGGAACCTGCACCAGGCGCGGGCGTGGCAGCCGTGGCGCTGGCCTTCTGGGCCACTTTCAGCGCAGCTTTGTCGGCGAGTTCCTGGCGGCGTTCGGGCGGCAGCGATTGGTAGGCCTCCCACTTGGCCTGTCGGTCGTCAGCCTTGATCTGCTGAACGCCCTGGAACCCGGTGCGAGCTTGCTGGCGCTCGGCTGCACTCATCCGTGCCCACTCGGCCATGCGTTGCTGGACGCGTTGCTGCTCCTCGAGCGGCAGCGTGCCATAGCGGCCGGCAACTTCCAGCCATTTGCCCTGGCTCGCGATGTCGAGACTGTCCCAATCCTTCTCAAGCGGCGCCAGCACGCGCCGGTAGCTGTTGCCCAGGTTGCGCCAATGGCTGCCGGCGCTCAGGGCCGGCTTGCTGGCGGCCTGGGCCGGAGGCATGGCCTTGGCCGCACTGGGTACTTCGGCAGGCGCAGGCGCCGATGCCGCCTCGGCCTGAGCCAGGGCGGCATCAATGAGCGCTGCGTTCAGCAGCAGTGCGAGGGTAGGGAGGGAAAATCGATGTGCCAGCGGCCGACGCGTCATAGGGTTGGGCTCGTCACTCTTGCTTTTGTTGCTGCTGTTGAGGCGGCTGTTGTTGCGGCGCTTGCTGCTGGTCTTCCTGCAGGTATTCGCGGAACCCCGGATCGCTGTAGGCGGCCGGCGGCAGCTTATCAGCCAACAGCTTGGTGTCGACCTCGGCGGTTGCCGTGATCTGTTCATACCATTCGCTTTGCTGGATCAGCAGCAGGCCGGCGGCCAGCAGCAGCAGCGGCAGGACGGTGGCCAGCTTGAGCCAACGCGGCGAGCGGGCGCCGCCCGACAGCGCCAGGGCACCGCCACCGACGTTCAGGACCTGCTCGGCCGCGGCAGTAGCCAAGGCCCGTTCGCGGCGTGCCTTGGTCAGTGCTTGCTCTCGCGCAAAGCGAAGCCGCTCCGAAATGTCGGCTGGCAGACCATCGGCCTGCTGGTCGAGCCCGGCTGCTACGCGCAGCGCGAAGCGTGACACCAGTTGGTCCGGGTCATGGGTCGTTTGGCGTGGCTGGTTCATAGTGTGATTCCCTTGGCTTTCAGCGATTTCGCGAGCGAATGCACCGCTCGGGAGCAATGCGTCTTGACGCTGCCTTCCGAGCAACCCATGACGGAGGCTGTCTCCGCGACATCGAATTCCTCCCAGTAACGCAAGAGAAAAGCTTCGCGTTGACGGGCGGGCAACTCGGCCACTTCTGCCTCGATCACTTGCAAGATCTGGGCCTTGGACACTTCGTCTGCCGCACTCAGCGCGCCCATGGCCCCATCGCCGGTTTCCAGCGATTCAAGCAGATTGAAGTCGTCGTCGGGATCCCCTGACTCGAAGTCCGACATGTTCGACATGACCGCTCTGCGAACTTTCTGGCGACGGAAATAGTCCATCGTCGCGTTCGACAGGATGCGCTGAAACAGCAGCGGCAGTTCCTCGGCCGGGCGGTCGAAGTACTTCTCGGCCAGCTTGATCATCGCGTCCTGCACGATGTCCAGCGCCGCATCGTCGTCGCGGACCATGTAGGCCGTGCGCTTGAAGGCACGGCGGTCGACGCTGCGAAGGAAGTCGTTCAGTTCTTTATCGGTGGCCAAGGGAATTCGGGCAGGGACCCAGCACTGGCAAAGGGTGGCGATTATTGCATTGCGAAGGCTCACCCTAGGGAATGCGAGGGGGTATCAAGCGATTCTGTGCATAATGCTGCTTCGCACAATGAGTTTTTGGTCTCAAGCTGGCCGCCCGACCGGGGCGCCTCGTTTCTGATCGCGCAGGTTCCGAATCCACCTCACGAGGGTGCGAGAAGGAGCACCGATGGTTTTTCGTTAGAGAAATTCACAAAGGTTCGAAAAATGGACATGTCTGCCGCGGACATCAAGCGTGCAGCGACCGTGGATGGTCGCGCACAGCCGCAAATCAATTCCCCCTCCTCGGAGCCCAACGGCTCTGAAATCCTTGTTCGCTGCCTTCAGGCTGAAGGGGTCCGGTACCTCTGGGGCTATCCGGGCGGCGCAGTGCTGTACATCTACGACGCACTGTACAAACAAGACACCATCCAGCACGTCCTGGTGCGCCACGAACAGGCCGCCGTGCATGCCGCCGACGGCTATGCCCGCGCGACAGGCGACGTCGGCGTTGCCCTGGTGACTTCGGGTCCGGGTGTGACCAATGCCATCACCGGCATTGCCACCGCCTACATGGATTCGATCCCCATGGTGATCATCACCGGCCAGGTGCCGACGCCGGCGATCGGCCTCGATGCCTTCCAGGAATGCGACACCGTGGGCATCACGCGCCCCATCGTCAAGCACAACTTCCTGGTGAAGGACGTGCGCGACCTGGCTGTCACGCTCAAGAAGGCTTTCCACATCGCCCGCACTGGCCGTCCCGGCCCGGTGGTGGTGGACATCCCCAAGGACGTGTCGCAGGCCAAGGCCCACTTCCAGTACCCCACGCATGTGGAGATGCGCTCCTACAACCCGGTGCGCAAGGGCCATTCCGGCCAGATCCGCAAGGCGGTGCAGCTGCTGATGCAGGCCAAGCGGCCCTACATCTACACCGGCGGCGGCGTGATCCTCGGCGAGGCTTCGAAAGAGCTGCGCGAGCTGGTCGAACTGCTGGGCTACCCCTGCACGAACACGCTGATGGGCCTCGGCGCCATGCCCGCGAGCGACCCGCGCTTCCTCGGCATGCTGGGCATGCATGGCACGTATGAAGCCAACATGACCATGCAGAACTGCGATGTGCTGCTGGCCGTGGGCGCGCGCTTCGACGACCGCGTGATTGGCAACCCCAAGCACTTCGGTTCGGTGGAGCGCAAGATCATCCACGTGGATATCGACCCCTCGTCGATCTCCAAGCGCGTGCGCGTCGACATCCCCATCGTCGGCGACGTGAAGGACGTGCTGCAGGAGCTGATCCATCAGATCAAGGAGGCGCAAGCCCGCCCGGATTCGAACGCGATCAATGCCTGGTGGAGCCAGATCAATGAATGGCGCCGCCGCGACTGCCTGGCTTACAAGTCGTCCAGCGAAGTCATCAAGCCGCAGATGGTGGTCGAGACGCTCTGGAACATGACCAAGGACGACGACACCTACATCACGTCCGACGTTGGCCAGCACCAGATGTGGGCCGCACAGTTCTATCGCTTCGAGCAGCCGCGCCGCTGGATCAACTCCGGTGGCCTCGGCACGATGGGCGTGGGCCTGCCGTATGCGATGGGCATCAAGCTGGCCAAGCCGCAGGCTGATGTGTTCTGCATCACCGGCGAGGGTTCGATCCAGATGTGCATCCAGGAGCTGTCGACCTGCAAGCAGTACAACACGCCGGTCAAGGTCGTGTCGCTGAACAACCGCTACCTCGGCATGGTGCGGCAGTGGCAGGAGCTGGACTACGGCAAGCGCTACTCGCACAGCTACATGGAAGCGCTGCCGGACTTCGTCAAGCTGGCCGAGGCCTATGGCCATGTGGGCCTGCTGGTCGAGAAGCCCGGCGATGTCGAGGGCGCGCTGCGTGAAGCGAAGCGCCTGAAGGACCGCACGGTCTTCCTGGACATCCGCACCGATCCGACCGAGAACGTCTGGCCCATGGTCCAGGCGGGCAAGGGCATCTCGGAAATGCTGCTGGGCTCCGAAGACCTGTGAGGCGCTGAAGCTGCCGAGCAACCCGGGCGTTACCGCGCCCGAGCTGACCCGGTGGCAGATGTGCCGCTCAGCGGACCACCCAGCAATCCCACCATCGAAGAGCGTGGCCAAGAGCCGTCGGTTACCGCCGCCGGCTTGAAGAGCGCGAAGGACGAAGATTCATCATGAGACACATCATTGCTTTGCTCATCGAGAACGAGCCGGGGGCGCTTTCGCGAGTCGTGGCCCTGTTCTCTGCACGGGGCTACAACATCGAAAGCCTGACCGTGGCGCCGACCGAGGATCCCTCGCTGTCGCGCATGACCATCGTCACCACCGGCTCGGACGAAGTGATCGAGCAGATCACCAAGCACCTGAACCGCCTCATCGAGGTGGTCAAGGTGGTCGACCTGACCGAAGGCAACTACACCGAGCGCGAGCTCATGCTGATCAAGGTGCGCGCGGTCGGCAAGGAGCGTGAAGAGATGAAGCGTACCGCCGACATCTTCCGCGGCCGCATCATTGACGTGACAGAGAAGACCTACACGATCGAGCTGACCGGCGATGCCGAGAAGCTCGACGCCTTCATCGATGCGATCGACCGCGCCGCCATCCTCGAGACGGTGCGCACCGGCGCCAGCGGCATCGGCCGCGGCGAGCGCATCCTGCGCGTCTGAACGAATTCCCGACCCCACACACTGAACCGCTTTTTCCTGGAGACCGACATGAACGTTTATTACGACAAGGACGCTGATCTGAGCCTGATCAAGGGCAAGAACGTCACCATCATCGGCTACGGCTCACAAGGCCACGCCCATGCGCAAAACCTGAACGACAGCGGCGTCAAGGTCACCGTCGGTCTGCGCCGTGGCGGCGCCTCCTGGGCCAAGGCCGAGAATGCCGGCCTGAAGGTCGCCGAGATCGCCGAAGCCGTGAAGGCCGCCGACGTCGTCATGATCCTGCTGCCGGATGAGCAGATCGCCAGCGTCTACACGGCCGAAGTCGAGCCCAACATCAAGCAAGGTGCTTCGCTGGCCTTCGCTCACGGCTTCAACGTGCACTACGGTCAAGTCACGCCGCGCGCTGACCTGGACGTCTGGATGGTCGCTCCCAAGGCTCCAGGCCACACGGTGCGCGGCACCTACACTCAAGGTGGCGGCGTGCCTCACCTGATCGCCGTGTACGCCGACAAGACCGGCAAGGCGCGTGACCTGGCCCTGTCCTACGCTTCGGCGAATGGCGGTGGCAAGGCCGGCATCATCGAAACCAACTTCCGCGAGGAAACCGAGACCGACCTGTTCGGCGAGCAAGCCGTGCTCTGCGGCGGTGCCGTCGAGCTGATCAAGGCTGGTTTCGAGACGCTGACCGAAGCTGGCTACGCGCCTGAAATGGCCTACTTCGAGTGCCTGCACGAGCTGAAGCTGATCGTTGACCTGATCTATGAAGGCGGTATCGCCAACATGAACTACTCGATCTCGAACAACGCCGAATACGGCGAGTACGTGACCGGCCCCAAGGTCGTGACCTCGGCCACCAAGGACGCAATGCGCCAGTGCCTGAAGGACATCCAGACCGGCGAGTACGCCAAGAGCTTCATCCTCGAAAACAAGGCTGGCGCGCCGACCCTGCTGTCGCGTCGCCGCCTGACGGCCGAGCACCCGATCGAGCAGGTCGGCGAGAAGCTGCGCGCCATGATGCCCTGGATCAAGAAGAACCGCCTGGTGGACCAGTCCAAGAATTAAGAGGATTCCCTCCAGCGAAAGCCGCGCCGCCCCAGGGCCGCGCGGCTTTTTTCATGGCGGCCTGCGGTATCCTCCCGCCCCATGACCGATCAGAAATCCAATGCCCGCCCCGATGGGGACGACGAAGACGTCGAGACGCACGAGCCTGCGCGTCCACGCCGCAAGGGCATCTACATCCTTCCCAATCTCTTCACGCTGGCGGCGCTGTTCAGCGGCTTCTATGCCATCGTGATGGCCATTGGCGGGCGCTTCGAGCAATCGGCCTATGGCATCTTTGCCGCGATGGTGTTGGACAGCCTGGACGGCCGCGTCGCCCGCATGACCAACACGCAGTCCACCTTCGGCGAGCAGATGGACAGCCTCTCCGACATGGTGTCCTTCGGCGCCGCACCGGCCCTGATCATGTATTCCTGGGCTTTGCAGGGTCTCGGCAAGTGGGGCTGGTTCGCCGCCTTCGTCTACATCGCTGGCGCCGCGCTGCGCCTGGCTCGCTTCAACACCAACATTGGCGTCGTCGACAAGCGCTTCTTCCAGGGCGTGCCGAGCCCGGCAGCTGCGGCGCTGGTGATCGGCCTCGTTTGGGTGATGGACGACGCGGGCTACAAGAACATCTACAAGGATCCGTCGCTGGCCTGGGTGGCTTTCGGCTTCACGCTGTACGCCGGCCTGACCATGGTGACGAACGCGCCGTTCTACAGCTTCAAGGACGTGAGCTTCAAGCGCTCCGTGCCCTTCATCGTGATCGTGGCGATTGCGCTGGGCATTGCGTTGATCAATATCCATCCGCCTTCGGTGCTGTTCGGCGTGTTCTGCCTGTACGGCCTGTCGGGCTATGTCGTGTACGCGTACAAACGCATGAAGGGCAAGCCGGTGAGCGTGATTGCCACATCGACCGATGAGCCCGACGAACAAGGCCTTCACCGCTGAATCGGCGGCAAAAGCTCTGCTATATTCGCTGCCCATGAACACGTTTGCCGTGACCGCGCTGCTACTACTAGTCGAACCTCGGGTTCGCTGATCGCGCACGCACGTACCAAACAAGCGTTTTTGATCTCAACGGCCCGTATGCAACCCGCAGCGGGCCGTTTGCTTTTTCTAGTCTGCTGGTTGCAAACCTCGATTTTTTCGATTTGCCAGGAAGCACGACCATGTTGAAGCAACCGAACACCAAGTACCGCGCCTTTGCCCCGATCGGCCTCACCGACCGCACCTGGCCGGACGCCCAGCTGACGCAAGCCCCGATCTGGCTGAGCACCGATCTGCGCGATGGCAACCAGGCCCTGATCGAGCCGATGGACGTGCAGCGCAAGTTGCGCATGTTCGAGATGCTGGTGCGCATCGGCTTCAAGGAGATCGAGGTCGGTTTCCCATCGGCCTCGCAAACTGACTTCGACTTCGTCCGCCTGCTGATCGAAGAAAACCTCATTCCCGAAGACGTGACGATCCAGGTGCTGACGCAGGCGCGCCAGCCGCTGATCGAGCGCACGTTTGAATCGCTGCGCGGCGCCCGCAAGGCCATCGTTCATCTGTACAACGCCTGCGCGCCGGTGATGCGCAAGGTCGTGCTGGGCCTGGATGAAGACCAGATCGTCGAGCTGGCCGTGACGCACACGCAGCTGATCCGCCGCCTGGCCGAGGCGCATAGCGAGACCGAGATCGGCTTCGAGTACTCGCCCGAGATGTTCTCCGGCACCGAGCTGGCCTTCTCCAAGCGTGTGGTCGATGCGGTGACGGCAGCCTGGGGCGCGACGCCCGAGCGCAAGGTCATCATCAACCTGCCGGCCACTGTCGAGCATTCGACGCCCAACATCTTTGCGGACATGGTCGAGTGGATGCACCGCCATGTGGAGCGCCGCGATGCCATCATCCTGTCGATCCATCCGCACAACGACCGCGGTACCGGCACGGCCGCCGCCGAGTTCGCGCTGATGGCGGGCGGCGACCGCATCGAGGGTTGCCTGTTCGGCAGCGGTGAGCGCACCGGCAATGTCGACATCGTCAACATCGCCTTGAATCTCTACACGCAAGGTGTCTCGCCGGAGCTCGACTTCTCTGACATCGACGAGGTGCGCCGCTGTGCCGAGCACTGCACGCAGTTGCCGGTGCATCCGCGCCATCCGTATGCCGGCGACCTGGTCTACACCTCGTTCTCGGGTTCGCACCAGGATGCGATCAAGAAGGCCTTCGCCGCGCGCAAGGAAGGCGATATCTGGGTCATGCCCTACCTGCCGGTCGACCCCAAGGACCTGGGTCGCAGCTACGACGCTGTCATCCGCGTCAACAGCCAGTCGGGCAAGGGCGGCATCTCCTACCTGCTCGAAACCGAGTACGGCGTGGAGCTGCCGCGTCGCCTGCAGATCGAATTCAGCCAGGTGGTGCAGGCCGTGATGGACGACAGCGGCAAGGAGCTCAGCGCCGCCGATATCTGGCGCATCTTCGATCGCGAGTACGGCGTCAGCGAAAGTCCCGCCCTGCATCCGGTCACGGCCGAGGTGGGCGAGGGCCGTGTGAGCCTGCGTGCCCAGGCCGATCTGGGCGTTCGGCGCGTGCAGGTGCAAGGTGAAGGCACTGGACCCATCGACGCTTTCATCAACGGCCTGAATGCCCACATCACTTCGACCGTTCGGGTGTTGGACTATCACGAGCATTCGATCGGCAGCGGTGCCGATGCCAAGGCCGTGGCTTACCTTGAGCTGCGCGTCGGCGATGCGCTGACGGTGTTCGGCGTTGGCATCGATGCCAATATCGTGTCGGCCTCGCTGAAGGCGATTGCATCCGGCCTGCGCCGTGCGTCGCAGCGGGGTCAATTGAAATTTGCTGCCAGCGTGGCAGCCTGAGGAGCGTGGCAATGTCCCAGCAACTGATCATCTTCGACACCACCTTGCGCGACGGCGAGCAATCGCCTGGCGCCTCCATGACCAAGGACGAGAAGCTGCGCATTGCGCGCCAGTTGGAGCGGCTGCGGGTCGACGTGATCGAGGCTGGGTTTGCAGCCTCCAGCAATGGCGACTTCGAGGCCGTGCGAGCGATTGCCGATGTGATCCGCGAGAGCACGGTCTGTTCCCTGGCCCGCGCCAACGACCGCGACATCGCCCGCGCGGCCGAGGCGCTGAAGAGCGCGGCCCGCTCGCGCATCCACACCTTCATCGCCACAAGCGAGCTCCACATGGAGAAGAAGCTGCGCATGACCCGCGAGCAGGTGCTGGAGCAGGCCAAGCTGGCCGTGCGCTTTGCTCGCAACCTGTGCGGAGATGTGGAGTTCTCGCCCGAGGATGGCTATCGTTCCGACCCGGAGTTCCTGGCGCGCGTGGTCGAAGCCGTGATCGCGGAAGGCGCGACCACGATCAACATCCCCGACACCGTGGGCTATGCCATCCCCGAGCTCTACGGTAATTTCATCAAGCGCCTACGCGAGCGAGTGCCCAACTCGGACAAGGCCGTCTGGTCGGTCCACTGCCACAACGATCTGGGCATGGCCGTGGCCAACTCGCTGGCCGGCGTGCAGATCGGTGGCGCCCGCCAGGTCGAATGCACGATCAACGGCCTCGGGGAGCGCGCCGGCAACTGCTCGCTCGAGGAGGTGGTGATGGCGATCAAGACGCGCCGCGATTACTTCGGCCTCGATCTGAACATTGACGCCTCCCAGATCGTGCCGGCCTCGCGCATGGTGTCGCAAACCACCGGTTTCGTGGTGCAGCCCAACAAGGCCGTGGTCGGTGCCAATGCCTTTGCCCATGCCTCGGGCATCCATCAGGACGGCGTGCTGAAGGCGCGTGACACCTACGAGATCATGCGCGCCGAGGATGTGGGCTGGAGCGCCAACAAGATCGTGCTGGGGAAGCTCAGCGGCCGCAACGCCTTCAAGCAGCGCCTGCAGGAACTCGGCATCCAGCTGGAGTCCGAGGCGGAGGTCAATGCAGCCTTCCTGCGCTTCAAGGACCTGGCCGACCGGAAGAATGAGATCTTTGACGAGGACATCCTGGCCCTCGTGATGGACGAATCGGTCGCGGCCGAGCAGGAGCATTACCGGCTGCTGGCCCTGGCCCAGCGCTCCGAAATGGGCGAGCGGCCGCATGCCCGGGTGGTGTTCGCTGCCGGCTCGGTCGAGCATGCGATGGAGAGCGACGGCAACGGCCCGGTCGATGCCACCCTGCGCGCGATCGAGCAAGCCGTGCAAAGTGGCGCAGAAATGATCCTCTACTCGGTGAACGCCATCACCAGTGGCAGTACAGAATCCCAGGGCGAGGTCACGGTCCGTTTGCAGCATGCGGGCCGGGTCGTCAATGGCGTCGGGGCCGACCCCGATATCGTGGTCGCATCGGCCAAGGCATATTTGAGTGCCTTGAACAAGCTGCAGAGCAAAACCGAGCGCGTCGCAGCGCAAGGTTGAACTTGAAGAGTGGCGGTTAAGTTTTTGATCTGACTGGAATTTTCAGGAAGGATCAAATAGACTGCCGCCCTGACCCTGGGGATGCATTTGAAGACTTTTGCCACCTTCGTTTCGTCGGCCGTCTTGAGCGGTTGCCTGCTGGCCCCGTGCTTGCTGATGACCACCCAGGCCGAAGCCGCCACGAACAACAGCAAGACGAATGGCAAGACGGCCACGGCGCAGCAAAACGTCCGCAAGGCCAAACCCGCCACCCGCACGCCGCGCAAGGCGGCGGTCGTGGCTGCTGCAGCGGCGGCCCCCACTTTCGGTCAGCTCTATGGTTTGCACGCGGTGGACGATCCGCTGGACCTGAAGTCCAGCGTGGCCCTGGTCATGGACCAGGACACCAACGAGGTCCTGTTCTCCAAGAACCCGCAGGCGGTGCTGCCCATCGCCTCGATCACCAAGCTGATGACCGCCCTGGTGGTGGTCGAGGCCGGGCTGCCGCTGGACGAGAAGCTGACCATCAGCGACGCCGACAAGGACACCGAGAAGGGCACGGGCTCGCGCCTCGCAGTGGGCACCACGCTGCCGCGCGGTGAGCTGATGCACCTGGCCCTGATGGCCTCCGAGAACCGCGCCGCCCATGCGCTGGGCCGCAACTATCCGGGCGGCCTCGATGCCTTCGTGGCCGCCATGAATGCCAAGGCCCGTGAGCTGGGCATGGACGACACCCACTATGTGGAACCGACGGGTCTCTCGAGCCGCAACCAGTCCAGCGCCAAGGACCTGGCCGCTCTGGTCAAGGTGGCGCATGAGGTGCCGCTGCTGCGCGAATACTCCACCTCCAAGGCCCACAGCGTGACCGTGGGCCGCCGCCAGATGGCCTTCCGCAGTACCAATGGCCTGGTCAGCAGCCGCGACTGGGACATCGGCCTGCAGAAGACCGGCTTCATCAACGAGGCCGGCAAGTGCCTGGTGATGCAGGCCCAGATGGCGGGCCGCAAGCTGATCATGGTGTTCCTGGATTCCACCGGCAAGTACGCCCGGATCGGCGATGCCGAACGGGTGCGCAAGTGGATCTCTACCAACCCGACCGCTTCGGCAGCGAGCCTCAGCAAGGTCGAGTAAGGGCCTCAAGGCCCGGGTTGCCTCAGCCCCGGTAGCCCAGCGCCGACGAGATCTGTGCGGCGATTTCCTTCAGCCGCGAGCTCCAGGCTTCTTCCAGCCGGTCGGCCGGTGCCGAGATCGACAGGCCGGCCACCAGCTTGGCCTGGTCGTCGTAGATGCCGGCCGCCATGCAGCGCACACCCAGCTCCAGTTCCTCATCGTCACGCGCAATGCCGCGCTGACGCACCAGGGCCATCTCGCGCTCCAGGGCGCCAATCTCGGTGAGGCTGTTCTTGGTGTGGCCGGCGAGGCCCGTGCGGGTGGCGTAGGCGCGGACGCGCAGCGGATCGTCGCTGGCCAGGAAGAGCTTGCCGACCGAGGTCAGGTGCAGCGGCGCTCGGCCGCCGACGGCGCGGACCACCTGCATGCCCGAGCGCTCGCTGTAGGTGCGCTCGATGTAGACGATCTCGTCGCCCTGGCGTACCGAGAGATTGACCGGCTGGTGGGTGAACTTGTGCAGCTCGCGCATGGGCCCGAGGGCCGCGTCGCGCACGTCCAGCCGGGCCTTGACCAGGTTGCCCAGCTCCAGGAGACGCATGCCCAGGCGGTAGCTGCCGGCCTCGGGCCGGTCGACGAAGCGGCCTATGGTCAGGTCGTTGAGGATGCGGTGCGCGGTGGAGGGGTGCAGGCCGGTCGATTCACTGATCTGCTTCAGCGAGACCGGATCCTGGTGGCTGGCCAGCACGTCCAGCAGGGCAAAGGTGCGTTCCAGCACCTGGATGGCAGGCGCGGCGAGCTCTTTGTTTTTCATGCCGTGATTGTGGTCGATTTCCTGCCCGTTTTACATGGCGAAATGACCACATCGGCAGCCGCGAGGCCGGCGCGGACAGCGCCTTCCAGCGTGGCCGGGTAGGGGCCGGCCACGTAGTCGCCGACCGCCAGCAAGCCGGGAGCGATTTGCATGCCCGGCCGGATCAGCCCGGGCGTGCAGGCAAAGGTGGCGCGCTTCTCGGCCAGCACGCGGACGCGCCCGATGGGGCCCTGCCAACCGAGCGCCGCGCGGGCCTGGGCTTCCACGGCGTCGCCGGTCGCCGCGAGGCCGGCATTGACCCAGGCCTCGGCGCCACTGATGACGAAGGCAAACAGCCCCGGCTGGCCGCTCAGCTGGCCCTGGTCGAAGGCGAACTGAGCCGGGGCCTCGGCCGACTCCTTCAAGGCGACCATGGGCGCGGGCAGGCGGCTGCCGAGTCGGCGCAGGTAGACGGTGATGATGGGCTCGTAGCGCAGGCCGCGCGCCTGCACGGCCCAGCCCGGCGCGATGGCCTCGGTGAGGCGGGCTGCCTCGTTCGGCGGGCAGGCCAGCAGCACCGCATCGAAGTCCTCGCCATCGACTTGCCAGCGGCCCTCGCCAAGATCCATCAGTGCCTGGACGCGCTGGCCCAGACGCAGGCTGGCGCCCTGTGCCTGCAACCAGCGGGCTGCCGGTGCAGGCAGCAAATCGCCGAGTGGCCGGCGTGGCAGCAGCAGGTCGGCCGACCCGGGCCCGCTGAACAGCGCGTCCTTCAGCACGCGTAGAAAGACCTGGGCGCTGGCTCTATCGGCCGGCGTGTTGAGAGCGGCCACGCACAGCGGCTCTACCAGGTCTTGCAGCACCGGGCGCGGCAGGCCGGTGCAGAGCTCGGCCACGCTGAGACGGGGCGCACATCGAAAGCCCTGGAGCAGCCAGGCCGTGCTGCGGGCCAGCAGGGCAAGCCGCGCTGGCCAAGGCCAGCGCCGGTAGCTCAGCACGCCGCGCAGGAAGGAAATCAAGGGTTGGCCGCCCGGCAGGCGCAGGCCTTCGTGATCGGGATAGCGCAGGCGCAGCGGCGTGCGCAGCAGCAACTGATCGGGATCGGCGCCAACGCGGCGCATCAGGGCCAGCGTGTCGCGGTAGGCACCGATCAGGATGTGCTGGCCGTTGTCGAGCAGCGGCAGCTCTTCGCTGACGCTGCGGGCTCGGCCGCCCAGTTGCGCGGCCATCTCGAACAGCGTGACCTGTGCCCCCGATTCGGTGGCCCGCACCGCCGCAGCCAGGCCCGCCCAGCCGCCGCCGATGACGGCCACCCGGCACGCCGGCTGCATCAGCGGCCGCGCCAGTTGGTGAGCATCGCGATCCACAGCTTGCGCAGCGGTGTCAGCGAGATGCGCTGGTGCAGCACCTGGAAGTGCTCGGCCTCGATCTCGCGCAGCAGGGCGCGGTAGATATTGGCCATCATCAGGCCGGGCTTTTGCGGCTTTCGGTCGGCTTCCGGCAGCAGGGCGAAGGCCTCGTCGTACAAGCGGTGCGCGCGCTCGGCCTGGAACTTCATCAGCGCCGTGAAGCGCTCGCTGTAACCCCAGGGACGCTCGCGCTTGAGGATCTCGTGCGCCTTCACGTCGAACTGTTGCAGCTCGCTGACCGGGAGGTAGATGCGGCCGCGGCGCGCGTCGTCGCCGACGTCGCGGATGATGTTGGTCAGCTGCATGGCCTGGCCGAGCTTGTGGGCGTAGGCCGTGGTCTGGGCATCTTGCTGGCCAAAGATGCGCGCGGCCACCTCGCCCACCACGCCGGCCACCAGGTGGCAATAGCGCTGCAGGCCGGGGTAATCGAGGTAGCGGGTCTGGTCCAGGTCCATCTGGCAGCCTTCGATCACGGCGGTCAGGTGCTCGAGACGGATATCGAAGGGCCCGCAATGTGGCATCAAGGCCTTCATCACCGGATGCTGGGGCTGTCCGGCGAAGGCGCTGGCCGCTTCCTTGCGCCACCACGCGAGCTTGGTGGCGGCGACGCCGGCGTCCTGGGTTTCATCCACCACGTCGTCGACCTCGCGGCAGAAGGCGTAGAAGGCGGTGATGGCGGCGCGGCGCGGCGGCGGTAGAAAGAGGAAGGCGTAGTAGAAGCTCGAGCCGCTCTTGGCCGCCTTGTCCTGCACATATTGCTCGGGGGTCAAGAACGGGCCTCCAGCAGGAGGCTTTGCGGCCGTCGCATGCGCAGGGCGCGCCAGAGCATGGGCAGGCTGTCGAGGGAGCGCAGGGCAGGGCGCTGCTGCAAGGTGGCGAAATCCATGGCGGCGATTTTCTCAAGAATCCTGAGGCCGCCCTGAACCACCAGCCGCAGCTCCCAGCCGGCGCGGCCGGGGATCTGGTGGACCAGCGGCGCGCCGGCCTCCATCAGCTCGCGCGCCCAACTGCAGAGCTCGGCCAGCACCGCACGGCTGTCCGCTGAATCCTGGCCTCGCAGCCAGTCTTCGGTGTTCATGCCTTGCCGCGCCAGGTCGCCGGCCGGCGCATAGCAGCGGCCGTTCGGTATGTCGCGGCTCGGGTCCTGCCAGAAGTTGATCAGCTGCAGGCTGGTGCAGATCGCGTCGGAGCGGCGCAGCGCCTCGGCATCGTTGATGCCGTACAGATGCAAGAGCAGGCGGCCGACCGGATTGGCCGAGCGCCGGCAATAGTCCAGCAGTTCCAGCCGGTCGGCATAGCGGGTCTTGTGCAGGTCCTGCATGAAGGCATCGAGCAGGTCGTCGAGCAACTGCAGTGGCAGGGCGTGCTGACGATAGATCGGCGCGAGGGCTGCGAACACGCCGGCCCAGCGCGCTGACCGAGCCTGGCCGGCGGCCATGGCGTAAAGATCGGCCCGGTAGTCCCGCAGGTCCTGCATGCGTTCTGAGGCGCTGGCATCGCCTTCGTCGGCCAGGTCGTCGGCCGTGCGCGCGAACCAGTAAATGGCGGCAACGGCCGGCCGCAAGGGCGGTGGACACAGCCAGGAAGCAACAGGAAAGTTTTCGTAGTGCTCTATGCTCACGAGCGGCATTGTGTGTGCATTTGCGAACGCCGAGTTGTCGCTGGCGCCCCCTTCGGCGGGTTTGACAGTGGTGTGGGCGCTGCATACATTACTGACCAATTAGTCAGTTACTGCGGGGCGGACTGCAGCGGGCATGGGCTCGGGCATGCCGAGCCCGCGATTCACGAGGTTCTCATGCCCAAAGTTCGAACTGCCCTCGTCCTGCTCGCCCTGACCGTCTTGGCGGCCTGCAGCAAGCAGGCGGCTGCCCCCGAGCCCGAGCGTTCGGTGCGGACTCAGAAGCTGGACAGCGGCAGCGCCGGCATGGTGCTGGAGTTCGCCGGCGAGGTGAAGGCGAGGACCGAGTCGCGCCTGTCCTTCCGGGTGGGCGGCAAGCTGCTGAGCCGCAAGGTCAATGTGGGGGATGCGGTGCGGCCCGGCCAGGTGCTGGCCCAGATCGACGCGCAAGACCTGGTACTGGCCCAGGACGCCGCCAAGGCCGCCGTGCTGGCCGCCCGCGCCAACCGAGACCAACTCGGCGCGGAGCTGAAGCGCTTCATGGAATTGCGCGACCAGGGCTTCATCAGCGCTGCCGAGCTGGAGCGCCGCGACACCGCCTTCAAGGCCGCCCAGGCCCAGCTTGACCAGGCCAAGGCCCAGGCCGGCGTACAGGGCAATCAGGCCGGCTATGCGCAGCTGGTGGCTGATCACGCAGGAGTGGTCACGGGCGTCGATGCCGAGCCTGGCATGGTGGTCGGCGCCGGCACGCCCATTGTGCGTGTGGCCGAGGACGGGCCGCGTGACGTGGTGTTCGCGGTGCCCGAAGACAAGCTGGCCCTGCTGCGTGCTGCGGCCAGCCAGGTCGGAGCCCTCAAGGTGCGCCAATGGGGCGAAGGTCAGGCCAGCCAGGCGCTGACGCTGCGCGAGGTGTCGGCGGCGGCCGATCCGGTCACGCGCACCTTCCTGTTCAAGGCCGACGCCGGCCGCGACAGTGGCCTGAAGCTGGGACAGACGGCTACGGTGCTGCTGGAGCTGCCGCGCACCACCAACATCATCAAGCTGCCGCTTTCGGCCGTGCTGGAGCAGCAGGGCAAGACCAGTGTCTGGCTGCTCGATGCAGCCACGATGACGGTCAAGCCGCAGCCGGTGCAGGTGGGTGGCGTGGACGGCAACGAGGTGGTGATCGCCAGCGGGCTCAGCACCGGCCAGGAGGTGGTGATTGCCGGCGTGCATGTGTTGACGCCGGGCCAGAAGGTGCGTCGCTATGAAGCGCCAGGCAAGCCGGCCGCCCTGCCTGCCGCCCTGCCAGCTCCATCGGCGTCTGCCGCAGCTTCGCGCTGATCGGAGAGCCCAGGCATGAGCAGCACTCCGAACCGCGCTCCGGGCGCTTCGCACTTCAACGTTTCGCGCTGGGCGCTCGAGCATCCGGCGCTGACGCGCTACCTGATGATCGTGCTGATGGTGATGGGCTTCGCCGCCTATTTCCAGCTCGGCCAGGATGAAGACCCTCCGTTCACCTTCCGCCTGATGGTGGTGCAGGCCTTCTGGCCCGGCGCCACCGCCCAGCAGATGGCCGAGCAGGTGACAGACAAGATCGAGAAGACCCTGCAGGAGGTGCCGTACTCCGACAAGATCCGCTCGTACACCAAGCCCGGTGAATCGCTGACCATCTTCCAGCTGAAGGACAACTCGCCGCCCAAGGAGGTGCCCGAGGTCTGGTACCAGGTGCGCAAGAAGATTGGCGACATGCGCCAGACGCTGCCGCAAGGCGTGCTGGGCCCCGGCTTCAACGACGAGTTTGGCGATGTCTACGGCTCGATCTTTGCGCTCTCGGCCGAAGGCTTCACGCACGAAGAGCTGCGCCAGCATGCCGACAAGGTGCGCAGCGAGCTGCTCAAGGTGCAGGACGTGGCCAAGGTCGAGACCTTTGGCGTGCAGCCCGAGAAGCTGTTCATCGAAATCTCCCACAAGCGCATCGCCGAGCTGGGCCTGGATCTGAACCAGGTGATCGGCCAGCTGAATGCGCAGAACGCGGTCGAGGGCGCCGGCGTGCTCAATGCCGGCAGCAGCAACCTGCAGGTGCGCGTGGCGGGGCAACTGACCTCGGTGGAATCGCTGAAGGAATTCCCGATCCGCGGCATCAATCCGGCCACCGGCACGGCCAGCACGATCAAGCTCGGTGACATCGGCACCGTCAAGCGCGAGTACGTGGATCCGCCAGTGGTCAAGGTGCGCCATCAAGGCAAGGAAGTGATTGCCCTCGGCATCTCGATGAGCAAGGGCGGAGACATCATCACGCTTGGCAAGAATCTGCAGAAGGCGGGCAAACAGATCCGCGCCAATCTGCCGGCCGGCATCGAGCTGCAGCAGGTGCAAGACCAGCCGCAGGCCGTGGCCCGCTCGGTCAACGAGTTCGTGCATGTGCTGATCGAGGCCGTGGTCATTGTGCTGGCGGTGAGCTTCATTTCGCTGGGCCTGCACACGCGGCCGCTGCGCGTGGACATCTGGCCGGGCCTGGTGGTCGCGATCACCATCCCGCTGGTGCTGGCGATCACCTTTGTCACCATGTTCTATTGGGGCGTGGGCCTGCACAAGATCTCGCTGGGCTCGCTGATCATTGCGCTGGGCCTGCTGGTGGACGACGCCATCATTGCCGTCGAGATGATGGTGCGCAAGCTCGAGGAGGGCTACGACAAGATGCATGCGGCCACGTTCGCGTACGACGCGACAGCCATGCCCATGCTGACCGGCACCCTGATCACGGCCGTGGGCTTCCTGCCCATCGGCATGGCGCGCTCGATGACGGGTGAATACACCTTCGCCATCTTCGCCGTGACGGCGGCGGCGCTGGTGATCTCCTGGGTGGTGTCGGTCTACTTCGTCCCCTATCTGGGGGCGCTCCTGCTGAAGACGCACAAGCCCAAGGACGGTCAGGTGCACGAGCTGTTCGACACGCCGTTCTACAACCGCTTCCGCAAGCTGGTGGCCTGGTGCGTGGAGCACCGCTGGAAGACCATAGGCATGACGGTGCTGGTGTTTGCGTTGGGCCTCTTCGGCATGACGCGGGTGCAGCAGCAGTTCTTCCCGGACTCGAGCCGGCCGGAAATCCTCGTGGACCTGTGGCTGCCCGAAGGCGCGACCTTCCAGCAAAGCGAGCAGATGGCCAAGCGTTTCGAGGCGCGCATGATGGGCGAGCCAAGCGTGGCCTCGGTGACCACCTGGGTTGGCAGCGGCGTGCCGCGCTTCTACCTGCCCATGGACCAGGTGTTCCCGCAATCCAATGTCTCGCAGGTCATCGTGCTGCCCAAGGGCTTGCCGGAGCGCGAGGCTTTGCGCCAGCGGCTGCCGGCCCTGCTGGCCGCCGAGTTCCCCGACGTGCGTACGCGCATCAAGCTGCTGCCCAACGGCCCGCCTGTGCCCTATCCGGTGCAGTTCCGCGTGCTTGGCCAGGATGTCAAGACGGTGCGCGCCTGGGCCGATCAGGCCAAGGCCATCCTGCGTGCGAATCCGAACATGCGTGGCGTCAACGACAACTGGAACGAGTCGATCAAGGCGCTGAAGCTGGAGGTCGACCAGGACAAGGCCCGGGCCCTGGGTGTGACCAGCCAGGGCCTGGCGCAGGCCTCGCGCACGCTGTTGTCGGGCTCGGTGGTCGGCCAGTACCGTGAAGGCGACCGCCTGATCGACATCGTGCTGCGCCAACCGCCCGAGGAGCGCAACGCCATCTCCGATATCGCGAATGCCTATGTGCCGACGGCCAGCGGCCGAGCCATTCCGCTGACCCAGATCGCCAAGGTCGGCTTCGACTGGGAGCCGGGCGTGCTGTGGCGCGAAGGTCGCAGCTATGCGGTGACCGTTCAGGGCGACGTGGCCGAGGGCATGCAAGGGGCCACCGTGACCGGTCAGATCTGGCCCGAGCTGCAGAAGCTGCAGGCCAGGATGCCGGCCGGTTATCACATCGAGGTGGCGGGCGCGGTGGAGGAGAGCAGCAAGGGACAGTCGTCCATCTTTGCCGGCGTGCCGATGATGCTGTTTGTGACGTTCACGCTGTTGATGCTGCAACTGCAGAGCTTCTCGCGGGCGATGCTGGTCTACCTCACCGGGCCGCTGGGCATTGCAGGCGTTTCGCTCGCGCTGCTGCTGTTCAACCGGCCGTTCGGCTTCGTGGCAATGCTGGGCGTGATCGCGCTGATGGGCATGATCATGCGCAACTCGGTGATCCTGATCGACCAGATCGAGCAGGACCGCGAGCGTGGCGTGCCGGCCTGGAATGCCATTGCCGAGTCGGCCGTGCGGCGTTTCCGCCCCATCGTGCTGACGGCCGCTGCGGCCGTGCTGGCCATGGTGCCGCTGTCACGCTCGGTGTTCTGGGGGCCGATGGCGGTGGCCATCATGGGCGGCCTGATCGTCGCCACGGCACTCACGCTGCTGGCCTTGCCGGCCATGTATGCCGCCTGGTTCCGGGTGAAGCGCCCGACCGAGCCCTCCCGTATCTGAGGGGTGCTGATTTTTGGTTCGGTGAAGCGGCTACAATCGCCGGTTTGCCGAATCGCCACAGGCTTGCCGACGGATTCCTGATCCCCGGAAGCAGGCCTGAGACCACGCCGCGCGGGTGGCGAAATTGGTAGACGCACCAGGTTTAGGTCCTGACGCCTTCACCGGCGTGCCGGTTCGAGTCCGGCCCCGCGCACCAGCTAACTTTGTATTGAGTCCAACATGGCCGTTACCGTCGAAACCCTCGAAAAGCTCGAACGCCGCATCACGCTCACGCTGGCGGCCGCTGACATCAACAGCGAAGTCGAGAACCGTCTTAAGAAGCTGGCCCGTACCGTCAAGGCTGACGGCTTCCGTCCCGGCAAGGTGCCGATGAGCGTCGTGGCCCAGCGCTACGGCTACTCGGTGCAGTATGAAGTCATGAATGACAAGCTGGGTGAGGCTTTCTCCAGCGCCGCCAACGAAGCCAAGCTGCGTGTAGCTGGCGTGCCCCGCATCGCCCAGAAGGATGAATCGCCCGAAGGCCAGATGGCTTTCGACGCCACCTTCGAGATCTATCCGGAAGTCAAGATCGGTGATCTGGCCGGTGCTGAAGTCGAGCGCGTCAGCAGCGAAGTCAGCGACGAAGCCATCGACAAGACCGTCGAGATCCTGCGCAAGCAGCGCCGCACCTTCGCCCAGCGTGCTGCGGCTGATGTGGTCGTCGAAGGCGACCGCGTGACGGTGGACTTCGAAGGCAAGATCGATGGCGAGCCCTTCGCCGGCGGCAAGGCCGAAGCTTTCCAGTTCATGGTCGGCGAAGGCCAGATGCTGGAGGCCTTCGACAAGGCCGTGCGTGGCATGAAGTCGGGCGAGAGCAAGACCTTCCCGCTGCCCTTCCCGGCTGATTACCACAGCGCCGATGTGGCCGGCAAGGAAGCCGACTTCCTGGTTACGGTCAAGAAGATCGAAGCCCAGCACCTGCCCGAGGTGAACGAAGCCTTTGCCAAGGCCCTGGGCATCAAGGATGCCTCGATCGAAGCGCTGCGCGCCGACATCAAGAAGAACCTTGAGCGCGAAGTGAAGTTCCGCGTACTGGCCCGCAACAAGGCTGCCGTGATGGAAGCCCTGGTGTCGGTGGCCGAGCTGGACGTGCCGAACGCCCTGGTCGCCAGCGAAACCGAGCGCATGATCGCCAACGCCCGCGAAGACCTGAAGAAGCGCGGCGTCAAGGATGCCGACAAGGCGCCGATCCCTGAAGAGCTGTTCAAGCCCCAAGCCGAGCGCCGCGTGCGCCTGGGCCTGGTGGTCGGTGAGCTGGTTCGTTCGAACAACCTGCAAGCCAAGCCGGAGCAACTGCAAGCGCACATCGAAGAGCTGGCACAGAGCTACGAGAAGCCTGCCGACGTCGTTCGCTGGTACCTGAGCGACCGTGAGCGTCTGGCCGAAGTGGAAGCCGTTGTCGTTGAAAACAATGTCACCGACTTCGTGCTGGCCAAGGCCAAGATCAACGACAAGGCCCTGCCTTTCGACGAATTGATGGCCGCTGGTAACTGATCCAGCCCCGGCTGAATCAAACAGGGCGCCGCGCCGCAAGGTCGGCGCCCTTGTCATTTCGGCAAGGTCGGCGCCCTTGTCATTTCGGCGAGAACACCCCACCTGTCGTTTCCGGCAAGGGCATTGGCGAGCGGACATAATCCGGCCAGCAATGCGATGTTTCTAATTCGAGGATTTACATGAGCGCGCTTGAGACAAGCAACCTGGGCATGGTGCCCATCGTCATCGAACAGTCGGGCCGCGGCGAGCGCGCTTACGACATCTACAGCCGTTTGCTGCGCGAGCGCGTCATCTTCCTGGTCGGCCCGGTCAACGACGCGGTGGCCAATCTGGTGGTGGCCCAGTTGCTGTTCCTGGAGAGCGAGAACCCCGACAAGGACATCAACCTCTACATCAACTCGCCGGGCGGCAGCGTCTCGGCGGGCATGTCGATCTTCGACACCATGAACTTCATCAAGCCCCAGGTCTCGACCCTGTGCATGGGTATGGCGGCCAGCATGGGTGCGTTCCTTCTGTCGGCCGGCGCCAAGGGCAAGCGCTTCGCCCTGCCCAACTCCAAGATCATGATCCACCAGCCTTTGGGCGGCGCCCAGGGACAGGCCACCGACATCGAGATCCATGCGCGCGAGATCCTCAAGACCCGCGAGCAACTGAACCGCATCCTGGCGGAGCGCACGGGCCAGAGCCTGGAGAAGATCCAGCTTGATACCGAGCGCGACTACTTCATGTCGGCCGACGAGGCCGCCAGCTATGGCCTGATTGACCAGGTCATCACAAAACGCCCCTGAAACCCGCGTTTTGGTGCCAACTGGTGCCGGCTAAGGGCCCTTTTCTGCAAAAGGGCCCTATCTCCATTTGAACTATCATCAGTTCAGGCAGTCCCTGAAGGTTTGAGCGAATCCATGGCCGAGAAAAAAGGCAACTCCAGCGAAAAAGTCTTGTACTGCTCTTTCTGCGGCAAGAGCCAGCACGAGGTGAAGAAGCTGATCGCAGGCCCCTCCGTGTTCATCTGCGATGAATGCATTGAGCTGTGCAACGACATCATCCGCGACGAAGCGCCGGCCGAGACGCCGCAGGCGCGCGCCAGCAAGTCTGACCTGCCGGTGCCCAGCGAGATCAAGGCCAGCCTCGACAACTACGTGATCGGCCAGGACGTGGCCAAGCGCACGCTGTCGGTCGCGGTCTACAACCACTACAAGCGCCTGCGTCACATGACGGGCGCCAAGGACGGCATCGAGCTGTCCAAGAGCAACATCCTGCTGATCGGGCCCACGGGCTCGGGCAAGACGCTCTTGGCGCAAACGCTGGCCCGCTTGCTGAACGTGCCTTTCGTGATCGCCGACGCCACCACGCTGACCGAAGCCGGTTATGTGGGCGAGGACGTCGAGAACATCATCCAGAAGCTCTTGCAGAACTGCAATTACGACGTTGAGCGCGCGCAGCGCGGCATCGTCTACATCGATGAAATCGACAAGATCTCGCGCAAGGCCGACAACCCCTCGATCACCCGCGATGTGTCGGGCGAGGGCGTGCAGCAGGCCTTGCTGAAGCTGGTCGAAGGCACGATGGCTTCGGTGCCTCCGCAAGGCGGCCGCAAGCACCCGAATCAAGACTTCTTGCAGATCGACACGACCAACATCCTGTTCATCTGCGGGGGCGCGTTTGACGGACTTGAGAAGGTGATCCAGAACCGTTCCGAGAAGTCGGGTATCGGTTTTGGCGCCACGGTCAAGAGCAAGAGCGAGCGTCGCGTGTCCGAGGTGTTCCGCGAGGTGGAGCCGGAAGATCTGATCAAGTTCGGCCTCATTCCCGAACTGGTGGGCCGCCTGCCGGTGGTCGCCACGCTGGGCGAACTGACCGAAGACGCGCTGGTTCAGATCCTCACCGAGCCGAAGAATGCCTTGCTGAAGCAGTACCAGCACCTGTTCTCGATGGACGGTGTGGAACTCGAAGTGCGTCCCTCGGCCCTCAGCGCCATCGCCCGCAAGGCCTTGGCCCGCAAGACCGGCGCGCGCGGCCTGCGCTCCATCATGGAGCACTCGCTGATCGACACGATGTTTGAATTGCCCGCCCTCGATGGCGTGGCCAAGGTGGTCCTGGACGAGCACAACATCGAGGAGGATGCCAAGCCGCTGCTGGTCTATCGCGAGTCGAAGGCCAGCGCCTGAACCCCAACCGCATCGAAAGCCGCCCAGCCCCCGAGCGCTGACTTGCAATTGTTCTCTCAGGCCTCAGATCGGTCTGAGAAAGAGAGGTTTTCATGTCCGGTCATCCTGTACTGCCCGCTGAACCCATCACCCTGCCGCTGCTGCCGCTGCGTGACGTGGTGGTGTTTCCGCACATGGTGATTCCGCTGTTCGTCGGCCGCCCCAAGTCGATCAAGGCCCTCGAAGCCGCGATGGAAGCCGGCCGCCAGATCATGCTGGTGGCCCAGAAGGCTGCCGGCAAGGACGAGCCCAAGCCCGAAGACATGTTCGAGGTGGGTTGCGTTTCCAGCATCCTGCAGATGCTCAAGCTGCCCGATGGCACCGTGAAGGTGCTGGTCGAAGGCCTGCAGCGCGCCACCACTCAGCAAATTACCGATGGCGAGGAGCACTTCAGCGCAGACGTGCTGCCGATCCCGCCCGAGGTCGACACCAAGCCCGAGGTCGAGGCGCTGCGCCGTGCTGTGACGCAGCAGTTCGACCAGTACGTCAAGCTGAACAAGAAGATCCCGCCGGAGATCCTCACATCCATCGCTGGCATCGACGATGCCGGCCGCCTGGCCGACACCATCGCTGCGCACCTGCCGCTGAAGCTCGATGCCAAGCAGGCTGTGCTGGATCTGTCCGAAGTCACCAAGCGGCTCGAGAAGCTGCTGGACCTGCTCGAGCATGAGGTTGACATCCTGCAGGTGGAAAAGCGCATCCGTGGCCGCGTCAAGCGCCAGATGGAGAAGAGCCAGCGCGAGTACTACCTGAACGAGCAGGTCAAGGCCATCCAGAAGGAACTGGGCGACGGCGAAGACGGTGCCGACATGGAGGAGCTGGACAAGAAGATCCAGGCTGCTCGCATGCCCAAGGAAGCGCGCAAGAAGGCCGACGCGGAGCTGAAGAAGCTCAAGCTGATGTCGCCGATGTCGGCCGAAGCCACGGTCGTGCGCAACTACATCGACACCCTGGTCGGCCTGCCCTGGAGCAAGAAGACCAAGATCAAGCACGACCTCTCGCATGCCGAGGACGTGCTGAACGAAGACCATTACGGCCTCGACAAGGTCAAGGACCGCATCCTCGAATATCTCGCGGTGCAGGCGCGCGTCGACAAGGTCAAGGCTCCGATCCTGTGCCTGGTCGGCCCTCCGGGCGTCGGCAAGACCTCGCTCGGCCAGTCGGTGGCTCGCGCCACCGGTCGCAAGTTCGTGCGCATGGCCCTGGGTGGCGTGCGTGACGAAGCCGAGATCCGCGGCCACCGCCGTACCTATATCGGCTCGATGCCGGGCAAGGTGCTGCAGTCGCTGTCCAAGGTCGGCACGCGCAATCCACTGTTCCTGCTCGACGAGATCGACAAGCTGGGCATGGACTTCCGTGGCGACCCGTCGTCGGCCCTGCTGGAAGTGCTCGACCCTGAGCAGAACCACACCTTCGGCGACCACTACATCGAGGTCGATTTCGACCTGAGCGATGTGATGTTCGTGGCCACCTCGAACTCGCTCAACATCCCGCCGGCGCTGCTGGACCGGATGGAAGTGATACGCCTGTCGGGTTACACCGAGGACGAGAAGGTCAACATCGCCCAGCGCTACTTGCTGCCCAAACAGCGCAAGAACAATGGCGTCAAGGACGAGGAGATGGACGTCACCGAGTCGGCCATCCGCGGCATCATTCGCTACTACACCCGTGAAGCCGGCGTGCGCTCGCTGGAACGCGAGATCTCCAAGATCTGCCGCAAGGTGGTGAAGAGCCTTGCGCTGAAGGCCATCGAAGGCCAGGCGGTAGTCACCGACGAGAACCTGAACGACTTCCTGGGCGTGCGCAAGTACGACTTCGGCCGCGCCGAGAAGACCAACCAGGTCGGCCAGGTGGTCGGTCTGGCCTGGACCGAAGTGGGCGGCGATCTGCTGACCATCGAAGCCACGGCCATGCCGGGCAAGGGCAACATCATCCGCACCGGTTCGCTGGGCGACGTGATGAAGGAATCGGTCGAGGCGGCCCGTACGGTGGTGCGCTCACGCGCTCGCCGCCTGGGCATCAAGGACGAGCTGTTCGAGAAGCGCGACGTGCACGTTCACGTGCCCGATGGCGCAACGCCGAAGGACGGCCCTAGCGCAGGCGCCGCGATGACGACGGCCTTTGTCTCGGCCCTGACCGGCATCCCGGTCCGTGCGGACGTGGCAATGACCGGTGAAATCACCTTGCGTGGTGAAGTGACGGCCATCGGTGGCCTGAAGGAAAAGCTGCTCGCCGCTCACCGCGGTGGCATCAAGACCGTGATGATCCCGGAAGAGAACGTCAAGGACCTGCAGGACATCCCTGAGAACGTCAAGAACCAGCTCGAGATCGTGCCGGTGCGCTGGATTGATCGTGTGTTGGAGGTGGCGCTCGAATCGATGCCTGTGCCCTTGTCCGATGAAGAACCGGCCGTGGCTGCCAAGGCGGAAGCGGCCGTGGTTACGCCTCCGGCTGCGACTCATTGAGATTGACCAGCGCAAGACTCCCAAGTCTTGCGCGAGGCCTGAAATTCGGTATAGAATAGCTGCTTCAGCAAACGGCGCTGGATCTAAAAAGTCAGCGCCAAGCTTGCAAAAGCAGTGTTGAACACTTAAGCGGGTGTAGCTCAGTTGGTAGAGCGCGACCTTGCCAAGGTCGAGGTCACGAGTTCGAGCCTCGTTACCCGCTCCAGGCACATAGATGGGAAGCCCAGGCTTCCCATTTTCATCAGCACCACCAGATGTTGATGAGTTGTTTTGATGGATTCTCTGGCGCGGTAGCAAAGCGGTTATGCACCGGATTGCAAATCCGTGTAGGTCGGTTCGACTCCGGCCCGCGCCTCCAGAAAACATGCGGGTGTAGCTCAGTTGGTAGAGCGCGACCTTGCCAAGGTCGAGGTCACGAGTTCGAGCCTCGTTACCCGCTCCAGAAAACCGGTTCGCACCGGGTTTGGCGACACCAAATCGTCAGACGAAATGCGGGTGTAGCTCAGTTGGTAGAGCGCAACCTTGCCAAGGTTGAGGTCACGAGTTCGAGCCTCGTTACCCGCTCCAGTTGGAGTAGAAAAAGGGAAGCCCATGTGGCTTCCCTTTTTTGTTTGCATTTACCGGCGACGGTGATAATGCCGCAGGTCTTCGCGCGCAGCCCGGGTGGTGAAATTGGTAGACGCAGCGGACTTAAAATCCGCCGGCCGCAAGGTCATACGGGTTCAAGTCCCGTCCTGGGCACCATCAATGCAGGCCGAATGGCCTCACAAGCTGGGCCAGACGTCCGCTTGCACTTCCAGCCGCAAATGCCAGTCCGACGGCAGCGTGCCCGCCCAGACCAAGTTGCTGTGCGGTGGCAAGCGGCGCTTGGCGAAGGTCATGCGTGCGTCGGCCAGCGCCAGCAAGGTATTGGCCTGCCAGCCCTGATTGGGTGGGCTCGAGGCCGCGCCGACCGTCACGGTCAGCGGACGCAAGCCACCCAACTGTGCCAGCGCGCTGGCGATACGATCCCTCAGGCGTTCGCCCAGGTCGGCCGCAGCGCGCAGGCCGGTGTCGGGCAGTATCACGACGAACTCGTCGGCGCCCATGTAGGCCAGGCTGGCGCCACGCGGCAGCAATTGCTGCAGCAGCATGGCGAACTGTGTCAGCACCTGCTGGGCCTGTTCCGGCCCATGCTCGTCCTGATAGTCCTTGAAATGGTCAATGTCCAGGGTCAGCAGCGCCAGCGGATGGCCTGAGCTGCGGGAGGCCTGGGCCACGGCTTCGAGCGCCTCGTGCATGGCGGGTCGGGTCAGGACACCGGGCACGGCTCGCAGATCGGCATGTGCAATGGTCATGGGGATGCTCGGCTGTGGCGATGCCCCATGCTAGTCAGGCGGCATGCGGTCGCGCATGCTCCTTATCCCTCGGTCACGAGGATCCTGGCGCGGATCAGGGTTTGGGGCGGACAGCCTTCACCACCTCGCCACCCTTCATCACGAAGTCGACCTGGGTCAGGCGACTCACATCGGCCAGCGGATCCATGCTCATTGCAATGAGGTCGGCGAACTTGCCAGCCTTCAGGCTGCCGACGCGGTCATCCCATGCCATCAGCTTCGCCGCCTTGATCGTGGCGGCCTGGATGGCCTGCATGGGCGTCATGCCGTACTTGACCATGTAGGCGAACTGCTTGCCGTTGTCGCCATGCGGGTAGACGCCAGAATCGCTGCCGAACGCCATGGTTGTGCCGGCCTTCCAGGCCTTGGCAAAGCTGTCGCGCTGGGCCTGGCCGATCTGGCGCTCCTTCTCGATGGACTCGGGCAGCATGCCGGCCTTCTCGCCCTCGTTCAGGATGTAGTCGTCGTTGTAGATGTCGAAGACGAGGTTGGTGCCATGGGCCAGCGCGAGCTTGATGCCTTCGTCATCGATCAGGCTGACGTGCTCGACGGAATCAACGCCGGCCTTGATGGCCTCGGTGATGCCGCTCGCACCATGCGCATGCGCGGCCACCTTGCGGCCGAGCTTGTGGGCCTCCTGCACGATGGCGACCATCTCCTCAGGCGTGTATTGCAGGGCACCCGGCGTGTCGCCCTTGCTGAGCACGCCGCCGGTGGCGCAGATCTTGATCAGGTCGGCGCCGTACTTGACCATCTCGCGCACCTTGGCGCGCGCGGCCCAGGGGCCGTCGGCGACACCGCGGCCGGTGAACTTGTAGTCGGGCGGCAGCAGGTTGTCGTCGCAATGGCCGCCCTGGATGCCGAGGGCGTAGGCCGAGACCTGCATGCGCGGGCCAGGGAAATCGCCGTCGTTGATCGCATCGCGCAGGGCCACATCGCCGAAGCCACTGGCGCCTACGTTGCGCACCGTCGTGAAGCCGGCCATCAGCGTGAGCTTCGCTGCTCGCACGCCGTAAAGCGCAGCGCGGGTGTCAGAAATGCCAAGCTGCGAATAGCCTTGCTGCTTGGCATCCACTGTCAGATGGGTATGAACGTCGATCAGGCCGGGCAGCACGGTGCTGCGGCTCAGGTCTATCACCTGCGCACCCGCTGGAATCGCCAACTGGCCGGCTGCGCCCACCGCCTTGATCTTCTCGCCCTGCACCAGCAGCACCTGGTCGCTGAGCACACGGCCCGCTTCGACGTCGACCAGGCGGCCAGCCTTGATGGCGAGTACCGGAGGTTCGGCGGCCCATGTGGTGGCGGACAGAAGTGCAAGCGCGAGGGCCGCGAGACGGCTGGGGTTGGGCAGGTGCATGACGGAGGTCCTGAATGGCTAGCGGGAGATGATAGTGGCGCGCCTGCTATGCCACACTGCGGGCCGCGCCGCCGGGGGCGCCGTAGAGATCGATCTGCCAAGGATCTGCCAAGGAGTTGCGCGTGGGACTGTTTGACCAAGACTTGCTCAACGACGGCGTGAAGAAGCGCGAGGTCTTTGGCTGGTCCATGTATGACTTCGCCAACTCTGGCTACACGACGGTGGTGCTCACGGCGGTCTACAACGCCTACTTCGTCGGCGTGATCGCCGAGAACAGCCCGTCTGCCACCTTGCTGTGGACACTGCTGATCGCGGCTTCCAGCCTCATCGTGATGCTGACCATGCCGATGATTGGCGCCCATGCGGACCGCCATGCGGCGAAGAAGCGCCTGCTTCTGATCAGCACCGCGGGCTGCGTGGTCAGCACCATTGGCCTCGGGCTCGCGGGTCGCGGCGAGCTGTGGGGGGCAGGTCTTGCCGTGGTGATCTCCAACTGCTGCTACTCGTATGGCGAATCGCTGATCGCCTCCTTCCTGCCGGAGCTGGCGCGGCGCGATGCGCTGGGCCGTGTCTCGGGCTGGGGCTGGGCCTTCGGCTATTTCGGCGGCATGTTGTCGCTGGGCCTGAGCCTGGCCTATGTGCTGCATGCGCAGGCCAACGGCATTCCGGCGACCACCTTCGTGCCCATCACCATGTACATCACGGCCGGCGTCTACGCGCTGGCGGCCGTGCCCACCTTCCTGCTGCTGTGCGAGCGGTCGCAGCCCAATGACAAGCTGCCCGAGGCCTCAGGCCTCGCGCACCTCTGGGCCTCGTGGCAGCGCGCGCGGGCCTATCCGGAGTTTCTGCGCTTCTTGGCCTGCGGCACCAGCTACCAGGCCGGCATCTCGGTCGTGATCGCGCTGGCCGCGGTCTATGCCGAGCAGGCGCTCGGATTCAAGCAGTCAGAGACCATGGCCCTCGTGTTCCTGGTCAACATCGCCTCGGCCGTCGGCGCTTTCGGCTTCGGCTACTTCGAGGACCGCGTGGGCCACAAGCGTGCCCTCGGCATCACGCTCGCGGGCTGGATCCTGATGGTGAGCCTGGCTTACCTGGCCACCGGGCCGGCGCTGTTCTGGCTGGCGGCGATGATTGCTGGCTTGTGCATGGGTTCCAGCCAGAGCTGTGGCCGCGCGCTGGCGGGCAGCTTTGCGCCGGCTGCGAGCCTCGGCGAGTTCTTCGGCCTGTGGACCTTCGCCACGCGCCTGGCCGCCATCATCGGCCCCATGAGCTACGGCCTGATCACCTGGATGAGCGGCGGCAACCACCGTTTGGCGATTCTCGGCACAGGCCTGTTCTTCGTGCTGGGCTGGCTGATCCTGCGCGGCATCGACATGGAGCGCGGCATGGCCCGCGCTGCCGACTAGATCGCCAAGCTCAGACCGCCACGGCCTCGACGGCCAGATCGCCCCAGCCCAGGACCTGTTGCACGAAGCGCTGCAGGCTAGCGGCGTCGCCCGTGGTCTGCAGCCGCATGCTGGCGCCGGGCGCGCCATGAGTCCAGAGCCGCTCGGCCTGCTGGGCCACGGCGGTCTCGATGTTGAGCAACTGCACCTGCGGACCGAGGGCTGCCTGCAACTGCGTCTGGACCAGCGGGTAGTGTGTACAGCCCATCAATACGGTGTCGACCTGCGCCTCGCGCATTGGCGCGCACAGCTCGGTGATCAGCAATTGCAACTCTGCTGAACCGAGGTCGCCGGTCTCGATCAGGTCAACCAGGCCTGGGCAGGCTTGGCTGATCACCTGGGCGTTGCCGGCATGGCGGGCCAGCAGGTCCTGGTAGCGTGCGCTGGCGATGGTGGCCGGCGTGGCAAGCACGCCGATGCGACCGCTCTTGCTGGCGGCAACGGCCGGCTTGATGCCAGGCTCGGTGCCGACGAAGGGCAGGGCGGGCCAGTGCTGGCGCAGTGTCTGGATCGCATGGGCCGTCGCCGTGTTGCAGGCAACCACGATCAGCTCCGCGCCCGAGGCCCTCAGATGCTCGGCCAAGGCCAGGCTGCGCGCCTGAATGAACTCGGGGCTGCGCTGGCCATAGGGGGCATGGGCGGTATCCGCGACGTACAACAGCGGCACCTCGGGCAGTTGGCGGCGCAGTTCGCGCAACACGGTCAGGCCGCCGAGGCCGGAATCGAAGACGCCAATGCTGGGGGAAGGGGCTGCTGAGCTCATTGAGGGCGGCAGTCTACTTGCAGGCCGACGCTCGCTGGCGCGGCCATTCTTGTGTTTAAAATCGAACGATCGTGCTATTTTTCTGCGGTGCCCGTCTCCAAAAGACATCCGGGCGACTCTGGCGGCCGAACGGTGCCCCGTAGAATCCACTTAACGTTAACGTCAATCAGGCTCTGGAGTGCTGCCATGAAGGTATTGGTCCCTGTCAAACGCGTCGTCGACTACAACGTCAAGGTGCGAGTCAAGAGTGATGGCACTGGCGTGGATATCGCCAACGTCAAGATGTCGATGAACCCCTTTGACGAAATCGCCGTCGAAGAAGCCGTCCGCCTGAAGGAAAAGGGCGTGGTCACCGAGGTGATCGCCGTCTCTTGCGGCGTCACCCAATGCCAGGAAACCCTGCGCACCGCCATGGCCATCGGCGCCGACCGCGCCATCCTGGTCGAGACCGACGCTGAGCTGCAGCCGCTGGCTGTCGCCAAGCTGCTGAAAGCCCTGGTCGACAAGGAACAGCCGCAACTGGTGGTGCTGGGCAAGCAGGCCATCGACGACGATTGCAACCAGACCGGCCAGATGCTGGCCGCGCTGACCGGCATGCCCCAAGGCACCTTTGCCTCCAAGGTGGAAGTGGCCGACGGCAAGGTGGCCGTGACCCGCGAAGTGGATGGCGGCCTGGAAACCGTGAGCCTCAGCCTGCCGGCCGTGGTCACCACCGACCTGCGCCTCAATGAGCCGCGCTACGTCACGCTGCCCAACATCATGAAGGCCAAGAAGAAACAGCTCGACATCGTCAAGCCGGCCGACCTGGGCGTGGACGTGACCCCGCGCATCAAGACGCTGAAGGTTGAAGAGCCCGCCAAGCGCGGCGCCGGCGTGAAGGTGCCCGACGTGGCCACGCTCGTGAACAAACTGAAGAATGAAGCAAAGGTGATCTGAGATGACTGCTCTCGTTATTGCTGAACACGACAACGCCTCGATCAAGGGCGCCACGCTGAACACCGTGACCGCTGCCGCCGCTTGCGGTGGCGACGTGCACGTGCTGGTGGCCGGCGCGAACGCCGCCGCCGCTGCTGCCGCTGCCGCGCAGATCGCCGGTGTGTCCAAGGTGATCCACGCCGACGCCGCCCAACTGGCCGACGGCCTGGCCGAGAACCTGGCTGCCCAGGTGATCGCCATTGCCGGCGGCTACAGCCACATCCTCTTCCCGGCCACGGCCTCGGGCAAGAATGTCGCCCCGCGCGTTGCCGCGCTGCTGGACGTTGCTCAGCTGAGCGACGTCACCAAGGTCGTGAGCGCCGACACCTTCGTGCGCCCGATCTATGCCGGCAACGCCATCGCCACGGTGCAATCGAGTGATGCCACCAAGGTGCTGACCGTCCGCACCACCGGCTTCGACCCGGCCGCTGCCACCGGTGGCTCGGCCGCCGTTGAAAGCGCCGCTGCCGCTGCTGACAGCGGCAAGAGCAGCTTCGTTGGCCGCGAGGTCACCAAGAGCGACCGCCCCGAGCTGACCGCCGCCAAGATCATCGTCTCCGGTGGCCGCGCCCTCGGCTCCAGCGACAAGTTCAATGAAGTGCTGACCCCGCTGGCCGACAAGCTCGGCGCCGCCCTCGGTGCCTCGCGCGCTGCGGTCGATGCAGGCTATGCACCGAACGACTGGCAAGTGGGCCAGACCGGCAAGATCGTTGCACCCCAGCTCTACATCGCCGCCGGCATCAGCGGCGCGATCCAGCACCTGGCCGGCATGAAGGACTCCAAGGTGATCGTTGCGATCAACAAGGACCCGGAAGCCCCGATCTTCTCGGTGGCCGACTACGGCCTCGAAGCCGACCTGTTCACGGCGGTGCCCGAGCTGGTTGCCAGCCTCTGATTTCTTGCTGAACCGAGCTTGACCGGGCGCCCGACTTCAAAGGTCGCGGCGCCCTTTTTGCATCTGGAGACAAAGCCATGAGCTACCGCGCCCCCGTCAAAGACATGCTGTTCGACATGCAGCACCTTGCCGGCCTGCAGACCCTGACCGAGCAGATCCCCGCCTTCGCTGACTACGGCGTCGACACCGCCCAGGCGGTGCTCGAGGAATGCGCCAAGCTGAATGAAGACGTCGTTGCGCCGACCAATGTGGAAGGCGACAAGAACCCGTCCTACTGGAAGGACGGCCAGGTGTTCACCAGCAAGGGCTTCAAGGAAGCCTTCCGGCAGTTCGCCGAGGGCGGCTGGCAAGGCCTGCAGCATCCGGCCGAGTACGGCGGTCAGGCCCTGCCCAAGACCATCGGCGCCGCCTGCGGCGAGATGGTCAACAGCGCGAACCTGAGCTTCGCCCTGTGCCCGCTGCTGACCGACGGCGCTATTGAAGCGCTGCTCACGGCCGGATCCGACGAGCAGAAGTCCACCTACATCCCGCACCTGATCGACGGCAGCTGGACGGGCACGATGAACCTCACCGAGCCGCAAGCCGGCTCGGACCTGGCGATGGTGCGCACCCGCGCCGAACCGCAGGCGGACGGCACCTACAAGATCTTCGGTACCAAGATCTTCATCACCTATGGCGAGCATGACATGGCCGAGAACATCGTCCATCTGGTGCTGGCCCGCGTGGTCGGCGCGCCCGAAGGCGTGAAGGGCATCAGCCTCTTCATCGTGCCCAAGTTCATGGTCAATGCCGATGGCTCGCTGGGCGCGCGCAATGATGCGCACTGCGTCTCCATCGAACACAAGATGGGCATCAAGGCGAGCCCCACGGCTGTCCTGCAGTTCGGTGATCACGGTGGCGCCGTGGGCTACCTGATCGGCCAGGAAAACCGCGGCCTCGAATACATGTTCGTGATGATGAACGCGGCCCGCTTCGGCGTGGGCGTGCAGGGCATCGCCGTGGCCGAGCGCTCGTACCAGCATGCCGTGGCCTATGCGCGCGACCGCGTGCAGTCGCGCCCGGTCGATGGCTCGAAGCCGGCAGCGGCCACCATCATTCACCACCCCGATGTACGCCGCATGCTGATGACGATGCGCGCGCTGACCGAGGGCTCGCGCGCGATGTCCATCGTCGCGGCCGCGGCGTATGACGCGGCCCATCATCATGACGATGCCGAGACGCGCAAGCAGAACCAGGCCTTCTATGAATTCATGGTGCCCCTGGTCAAGGGCTACAGCACCGAGATGAGCCTGGAGGTGACGGACCTCGGCGTGCAGGTGCATGGCGGCATGGGCTTCATCGAGGAGACCGGTGCGGCTCAGTACTACCGCGATGCCAAGATCCTGACCATTTACGAGGGCACGACGGCGATCCAGGCGAATGACCTGGTGGGTCGCAAGACCACGCGCGACGGCGGCAACTTGGCCAAGGCCGTGGCCGGTCAGATCGAGAAGACCGAGGCCGAGCTGGCCCAGCGCGACTCGGCGGCAGCCAAGTCCGTGGCCAAGCGCCTGAAGGCGGCCCGTGAGGCCTATCTGGAGGCGGTCGATTTCATCGCCGCCAATGGCAAGGGCAATCCGAACGCGGCCTACGCCGGCTCGGTGCCCTACCTGATGCTGGCCGGTAATCTGGTGGCCGGCTGGCAGTTGGCGCGCTCGCTGATCGTGGCTGAAGACAAGCAAGCCGAAGACGCCGAATTCATGGCCGCCAAGATCGCCACGGCGCGTTTCTATGCCGAGCACATCCTGCCGCGCTGCGGCGCGCTGCGCGATGCCATCGTCGAGGGCGCCGACAGCGTCACGGCCATGGCCCTGGACTCCTTCTAAGCCTTCAAGACCCGGAGCTGTACGTGGCCCTGCCTCCCATCCTGCAAAACCTGCCCCTGCCCATCATCGGCTCGCCGCTGTTCATCATCAGCAACCCCAGGCTGGTGATTGCCCAGTGCAAGGCCGGCGTCGTCGGCTCGATGCCGGCGCTCAATGCGCGCCCGGCCGAGCTGCTCGAAGAGTGGTTGATCGAGATCACCACCGAGCTGGCCGCCTACAACGCGGCCAACCCGGACAAGCCCGCCGCGCCGTTCGCGATCAACCAGATCGTGCACAAGAGCAATGACCGGCTCGAGCACGACATGGCCCTGTGCGCCAAGTACAAGGTGCCCATCATCATCACCAGCCTCGGCGCGCGTGAAGACGTGAACGCGGCCGTGCATGGCTGGGGTGGCATCGTGCTGCACGACATCATCAACAACAAGTTTGCCAAGAAGGCGATCGAGAAGGGCGCCGACGGCCTGATCGCCGTGGCCGCAGGCGCTGGTGGCCACGCCGGCGTGAAGAGCCCATTCGCGCTGATCCAGGAAATCCGCGAGTGGTTCGATGGCCCGCTCGCACTGTCGGGCTCGATGGCCACCGGCGACGCGGTGCTGGCAGCGCAGGCCATGGGCGCCGACTTCGCGTACATCGGTTCTGCCTTCATTGCCACCGAAGAAGCGCGCGCGCCGGCCGAGTACAAGCAGATGATCGTTGACAGCAACAGCGACGACATCGTCTACAGCAGCCTGTTCACCGGCGTGCATGGCAACTACCTGCGTGGCTCCATCGTGGCCTCCGGCATGGACCCAGAGAACCTGCCCGAAGGCGATGTGAAGACCATGGACTTCGGCGGCGCTGGCGCCAAGAAGGCCTGGAAGGACATCTGGGGCAGCGGCCAGGGCATTGGCGCCGTGCGCGAGGTGGTGCCGGCGGCTCAGCTGGTCGCGCGCCTGGCCCGCGAGTACCAGGCGGCGCGCCAGCGCCTCAGCCTGGGCTGAGACCTCGCCGCCAGCCCCTGGGGCCGGCGATACTTCCCACTGCCGGCGCCTTGCCGGTGGTGGTGAAGCATGGCAGTACGAACGAGTTCTGAGACCGCACTGGCCGGCATCGAGGCCGCCCTGGCCGACGAGCGCTGGGCCGAGGCGCGTGATTCGGCTGCGGACCTGCTGGCGGGCGATGCAGACGATGGAATCAAGGCCCGGGCCCTGCTGCTCAGCGCCCGCGCGCTCTGGCATCTGGGCCAGATCGAGCAGGTGCTCCAGCATGCGCTGGACTCGGTCCTGCTGGCACGCGCACGGGACGACCAGGCGCTGCAGATCTCGGCGTCGACCCTGGCGACTTTTTCCTTGGCCGAGCTGGGCTGTGCCGATGCCGGGCTCCCGCTGGCGCTACGGGCGCTGCAAGCGACCGAGCGCGCGAACGACGGGCTCTACATGCTGCGGCCTGTGGCTTTGTCTTGTGCGGCCTATGTCCATGCTTGCCTGGCCCAGGCGCAGCAGTCGGAAGCCTTGCACATGGAGGCCTTGTCGCTGGCCCGTGAGGGCGGTTCGCCCGAGGGCCTGCACATGGCCTTCTGCAATCTCGCGCTGTCGCTGTCCTTGACCCACCGTGAGGCATTGCGCCGGCAGGACGCGTCACTGGCCCAGGTGGCCACGGCCTATGCGCAAAAGCACATCCCGCAGCTGCGGCGGCTGGCGCGCGACGAGCGGCTGGATCGCTGGCGTCGAGTCAGCCTGTTGCACGACTTGGCCGAACTGCTCGCCTTTTGCGGCAGCGTCAGGGAGGCCGAGGCCCTGTACCGCGAGTCACTGCAAGAAGCGGAGGGCCAGCTCACCGGCTACTACGCACTGAATGCCAAGGCCGATCTAGCCGAACTGCTGTCGGCCCAGGGCCGCCATCAGGAAGCTTTTGACTTGCTGGCCCCTGCCGTGGCGGAGGCCCAAGACATGCAGGGCGGCTACCGGCGCTGGCTGCTGGTGCTGCGCGCCTTGCTAAGCTGCTGCCAGGCCTTGGGCCTCGCTTCTGAGGCGCGGGAATTGCAGGCCCGGATGGCCGCGACCGAGCTTGAGTTCGCCGCCGTGCGCCAGCGGGTGCTGGCCCGGCTCGCCGCTGCAAAGCCCTAGCGCACCGAGGTGCGCCAGCTCTGCGGGTTGTCGTTGGCCCGGTGCGGCGCCTCCACGTTGGCGCGCATGGCCCAGGGCCGCATCTGGTGGTGCAGCGGGATGAAGAAGACCTCGTCCCGCACGCGCAGCAGGGCCTCGCGGATCTGGGCATTGCGCTTGACCACGTCGGTCTCGACCTTCATTGCATCGACCAACTGATCGACCTTGGCATCGCTGACCTTGGAGAAGTTGGAATGCCCATCGGGCCCGCTGGTGCGGGTGCGGATGATGTCCTGCAGCGTGTACTGGCCGTCGAAGGTGGCCACGCCCCAGCCGAGCAGGTAGAGCGCCGCCTCGCCGCGCTGGTAGGTCTGCGTGTGCTGTGACCAGGGCGCCGCAATCAGGCGCGCCTTGATGTCCAGCTTGGCCCACATGGAGACCACGGCCATGCAGGTCTCCTCGTCGTTCACATAGCGGTTGTTGGGACAGTGGAAGGGCACTTCGAAGCCCGAGCCATAGCCCGCCTCGGCCAGCAGAGCCTTGGCGCGCGCCAGGTCGGCCTTTGGCGGCACATCGATGTCGGGCGTGTTGCCGTTGACGCTAGGAGGCACCATCAGCGCCGCCGGTATCGAGTAGCCGCGCATGATGGTGCGCTTGATCGCCTCGCGGTCGATGGCGATCGACAGGGCCTCGCGCACCCGCCTGTCCTTGAAGGGATTGGCGCCCTTGATGCTGGCGCCCTTCAGTTCGTCGCTGCCCAGGTCCATGGCGATGAAGATGGTGCGGTTCTCGGCGCCATCGATCGCCTTGAGCCGCGCATCGGTCTTGAGCTTGGCCACGTCCTGCGTCGGCAGGTCGGTGAGCAGGTCCACGTCGCCCGAGAGCAGGGCGGCCACGCGGGTCGGGTCGGACTTGATCGGCAGGTAGGTCACCTCGGTGACGTTGCCGCGATTCTTGAGGTCCCACCAGTCTTCATTGGCCACCATGCTCATCTTCTGGTCCGGCTGCCAGCTGACGATCTTGTAGGGGCCCGTGCCCATGGCATTGCGCGAGGCGTAGCTGTCTTCCTTGGCCTTGTAGTCCTGCGTGTTCTGCGCCTTGTTCTTCTCGGCCCAGGTCTTGGACATGATGCGGAAGTTCGGCAGGTTGCGCAGCAGCAGCGGCGTGGGTGCAGAGAGCAGCAGGTCCACCGTGTGGCTGTCGATCTTCTTCACTTCCTTGATGCCGGTGACGTAGATCTGCATGTTGCCCTGCGGCTGCATCACACGGCCGAAGCTGAAGACCACGTCATCGGCGGTGAATGG
Source organism: Pelomonas sp. V22 (assembly GCF_030014915.1). Lineage (GTDB taxonomy): Bacteria > Pseudomonadota > Gammaproteobacteria > Burkholderiales > Burkholderiaceae_C > JAUASW01. The sequence continues at coordinate 1,067,079 of NZ_JAGIXS010000001.1, read as the reverse complement.
CGAGCCGTCGTGGAACTTGACGCCCTTGCGCAGTTCGAAGCGCCACTGCGTGGGCGTCAGCATGGTCCATTTGGTGGCCAGGCAAGGTTCAGGCTCGTACTTGGCGTCCATCCGGGTCAGGCCCTCGTAGGCGTGGGCGAGCAGGCCGGTGGTGGTGCTGTGGTTCTGCGAATGCGGATCCAGCGTCAGCACGTCGTTCTGCGCCGCCCATCGCAGTGGCGCGGCTGAGGTGTTCAGTGCACCGGCCGAAGCCAGCAAGGCAGCGATGAGCAGCAGCGATGTTTTCATGGCTTGACGTTGGCAAAACGGGCTTCGGGTCGGTCGTCGGGCCGGTGCACCGTGTCGACCGTAGTGCGCATGGCCCAAGGGCGGATCTGGTGGTGCAACGGGATGAACAAGTGCTCATCCCGCACGCGCATCAAGGCCTCGCGTATCAGCGCGTTGCGCTTGGCGGTGTCGGCCTCGACTTTCATCGCGTCGATCAACTGGTCGAGCTTGGCATCGCTGACCTTGGCGTAGTTGAAGCTGCCGTCCGGCCCGCTGGTGCGCGTGTGGGTGATGGCCTGCAGCGTGAACTGCGCATCGAAAGTGGGTACGCCCCAGCCCAGCATGTAGAGCGGCGTCTCGTAGCGCTGGAACGCGAGGCTGTGCTGCGACATGGGCAGGGCCGCCAGCTTCGCATGCACGCCGATCTTGGCCCACATGGAGACGATGGCGAGGCAGATCTCCTCGTCGTTGACATAGCGGTTGTTGGGGCAGTTCAGCGGGATCTCGAAGCCCGAACCGTAGCCCGCCTCGGCCAGCAGGGCCTTGGCGCGCGCCAGGTCGGCCTTGGGCGGCGCGTCGAGTTCGGGCGTGTTGCCGTTGACGCCGGGCGGCACCAAGAGGGCTGCCGGGATGGACAGGCCGCGCATGGTGGTGCGCTTGATCGCCTCGCGGTCGATGGCCAGGTTCAGGGCCTCGCGCACGCGCTTGTCCTTGAACGGATTCTTGCCCTTGATGTTGGAGCCGCGCAGCTCGTCACTGCCCAGGTCCATGGCGAGGAAGACGGTGCGGGTCTCCGGCCCTTCGATCAGCTTCAGGCGCGGGTCGGCCTTGAGGCGCGCCACATCCTGGGTAGGCAGGTCGGTGAGCAAATCCACGTCGCCGGAGAGCAGGGCGGCCACGCGCGTGGCGTCCGACTTGATCGGCAGGTACTGCACCTCGGTGACGTTGTTGCGATGCTGATCCCACCAGTCCTTGTTGCGCTGCATGCTCACGCGCTGGTCGGGCTGCCAGGACGTGATCTTGTAGGGGCCGGTGCCCATCACGTTGCGCGAGGCGTAGTTGTCTTCCTTGCTCTTGTAGTCCTGCACGCTGACTGACTTGTTCTTCTCGGCCCAGGTCTTGCTGACGATGCGGAAGTCGATGATGTTCTTCAAGAGCAGCGGATTGGGCGCCTCCAGCAGCATCTCGATTTCATGCGTGCCGAGCTTGCGGACCTCCTTGATGCCGGTGACGTAGATCTGCATCGTGCCCTGCGGCTGGCGGATGCGGTTGAAGCTGAAGACCACGTCGTCGGCGGTGAAGGGCGTGCCGTCATGGAACTTGACGCCCTTGCGTAGCTCGAAGCGCACCTGGGTCGGCGTCACGAAGGTCCACTTGGTGGCCAGGGCCGGCTCGAGCTCGTACTTGGCGCCGTAGCGGGTCAGGCCCTCGTAGGCATGCATCAGGATCGAGGTGGTGACCGTGTGGTTCTGCGAATGCGGATCCATCGACAGGATGTCGTTCTGCGCGGCCCAGCGCAGCGTGGCGGCGTGGGCCCCGAGGGTCAGGCCTAGGGCCAGCAGAGTGGCAAGCTTCCATTTCTTGGGCACGTGCATTCCATCCATCCGTTCGTTGACGATGGATGCTAGCGGCCGACTCCTGCGGGGCGGCTAGGGCTTGCCCGGGGCGCTGGCCTCGAGCTCAGCGTCGCAGCCCACGCCGGCGGCGATCCAGCGGCGCATCAGGCGCTTGAGCGGCCAGGGGGCGGAGAGCAGGGCGCCGCAGGCATAGCGGCCGGCGGCATCGTCCCAGCGCAGGGCGGTACAGGCGCCACGCCGCTTGAGGCTGAGGAGCATGCCGACGGGGCAGGGCTCGGCCAGGCAGCAGACGCCGCAGCCATTGCAGGTCGCACCAAGAGCGGGCTTGGGTGGTGCCTTGGTGTGGATCAGGATGACACGCTGCTCTGTCATGCGGCGAATGTAGCGGCGCCCATGAAAAACGCCGCTTCGATGAAGCGGCGTTTGACGGGGCAGAAGGTGCTTACTTCTTGACGCCCAGCTCGCGCAGGCGCTCTTCCAGGTAGCTGTGGGCCGTGTAGCGGTCCGACAGCACCACGTCGTTGCGCGGGTGCAGGAACAGTGGCAGCGAGACGCGGCTCTTCTTCGCGCCTTCGCCGGTCGGGTTGACCACGCGGTGCTGGGTCGAGGGGTAGTAGCCTTGCGAGGCCTCCTGCAGCATGTCGCCGATGTTGATCGTCAAGGTGCCAAAGTCGCAGGGCACGTCGTGCCAGTTGCCGTCCTTGCCCTGCACCTGCAGGCCCGGCTCATTGGCCGCTGGCAGGATGGTCAGGAGATTGATGTCGCCATGGGCGGCGGCACGGATCGAGCCGGCCGGCTCATTGCCGGTCAGCGGCGGGTAACGCAGCACGCGCAAGAGCGTCTGCTGGCTGCCCTTGATCATGTTGGACAGCGGCTCGCGGTAGTGCTTGGCGATCTCCGGCGGCGTGTAGCGCTCCACCCAGGAGAGCAGCTCCTCGGCCAGCTCGTTTGCCTGTTTGTAATAGGTGTCGGCATCGGCCTTGAGCTGCGCGGGCACGCGGCCCCAAGGGTAGATGTGGAAGTACTCCTTGATGTCCTTCTGCGTCGCGCCTTTGGCGGTCTCGGAGATCTCGGTCGAGAAGTAGCCGTCCTGCTTTTCCTTGGAGAAGGCGAACTGGTGCTTCTCTTCGGTGCCGAAGAACTGCAGCCAGTCGGCGTAAATCTTCTCGACCAGCGCCTGCTGGATCGGATGGTTGACCAGCACGCCGAAGCCGGTTTCGTGCAGCGAACGGGTGAATTGTTCCGCGGCATCGGGGGCGCGGTAGTCGACGACTCGAACTTGCATGGGAACTCCTGATCTGTGTCCCGACGGCAGACCATTCAATGGCGGGGCCTGGCCGTGCAAGGGCGAAGTCTAGGCCAAGGGGGACTGAATCGCAAACGTTTGGCCTTGCCGCCGACCGCCTGACTGGGTCTTGGTTGGGGAGGGGATGGACCGGCCGCTGGAACCCTACCGGTGCCAAATCCTGCCGCTCTGGCACGGCGCAAAACGGCAACCCTGGGCCTGCCCGGATGGCCCGGCAGTGCTAAAGTTCGTGCCCTGAGACTTTTGGTCCTTCCCGTCCCTTTTGTTGGCAACAGCGAAGGTGGGTCGCAATCCGCCAACCGGTCGAGCCGTGTCGCGGAAGGTTTATCAACCAGCCAAATCCCTGGAAGCCGGGGTAAGAGGTGAGCGAAATGATGCAGCAATACAGGTCCAACTCGTACCTGTTCGGGGGCAATGCGCCCTACGTCGAAGAGATGTACGAGGCCTACCTCGACAACCCGGGCTCCGTGCCCGACAACTGGCGCGCCTACTTTGACGCGCTCCAGCATGTCCCCGCGACCGACGGCACCGAAGCCCGCGATGTGGCCCACGCCCCGGTCATCGAATCCTTCGCACAGCGCGCCAAGGCCAATGCCTTCGCCAACAAGGCCAGCAGTGCCGACCTCGCCGTCGCCCGCAAGCAGGTCCACGTCCAGTCGCTGATCGCGGCCTACCGCTTCCTCGGCAATCGCTGGGCGGAGCTGGACCCCCTCAAGCGCGCCGAGCGCCCCAAGATTCCCGAACTCGACCCCGCGTTCTACGACCTGACCGAGTCCGACATGGACATCTCGTTCAGCGCTGTGAACAGCTATTTCGGTGGCGAGACGATGACGCTGCGCCAGATCGTGCAAGCGCTGCGCGAGACCTACTGCGGCTCCATCGGCGCCGAGTTCATGCACGGCTCCGACCCGGCCGAGAAGCGCTGGTGGCAGGAGCGCCTGGAAAAGGCCCGCAGCAAGCCCAGCTTCACGGCCGAGAAGAAGAAGCAGATCCTCGAGCGCCTGACGGCTGCCGAGGGCCTGGAGCGCTATCTGCACACCAAGTACGTCGGCCAGAAGCGTTTCTCGCTGGAAGGCGGCGAGAGCTTCATCGCCGCGATGGACGAACTGATCAAGCGCGGCGGCGAGCGCGGCGTGCAGGAAATCGTCATAGGCATGGCCCACCGCGGCCGCCTGAACGTCCTGGTGAACACGCTGGGCAAGATGCCCAAGGACCTGTTCGCCGAGTTCGAGCACAAGGCCGCCGAAGACCTGCCCGCCGGTGACGTGAAGTACCACCAGGGCTTCAGCTCCGACGTATCCACCGCAGGCGGCCCGGTCCACCTGTCGCTGGCCTTCAACCCCTCCCACCTGGAAATCGTCAATCCGGTCGTCGAAGGCAGCGTGCGCGCCCGCCAGGACCGCCGTGGCGACACCGCCGGCGACCAGGTCCTGCCGGTGCTGGTGCACGGTGACGCGGCCTTCGGTGGTCAGGGCGTCGTGCAGGAAACGCTGGCCATGGCCCAGACCCGGGGCTACCGCACCGGCGGCACGGTCCACATCGTCATCAACAACCAGATCGGCTTCACCACCAGCGACCCGCGCGACCTGCGCTCCACCTGGTACTGCTCCGACGTCGTCAAGATGATCGAGGCCCCGGTGCTGCACGTGAACGGCGACGACCCCGAAGCCGTCGTGTGGGCCACGCAACTGGCCATGGACTACCGCGCCGAGTTCAAGAAGGACGTGGTCCTGGACATCGTCTGCTTCCGCAAGCTGGGCCACAACGAGCAGGACACGCCGGCCCTGACCCAGCCGCTGATGTACAAGAAGATCGGCGCCCACCCCGGCACCCGCAAGGTCTACGCCGACAAGCTGGTCGCGCAGAACGTGCTGAGCGCCGAAGGCCCGGACGAGATGATCAAGGCCTACCGTGCGGCCATGGACGAAGGCCGCCACACGGTCGATCCGGTGCTGACCAACTTCAAGAGCAAGTTCGCCACCGACTGGTCGCCCTTCCTCGGCAAGAAGTGGACCGACAGCTGCGACACCGCCATTCCCGCCACCGAATGGAAGCGCCTCGCTGAGAGGCTGACGACGCTGCCCAAGGACTTTGCCGCCCACAACCTGGTGCAGAAGCTGTATGCCGACCGCGCCGCGATGGGCCGTGGCGAGACCAACGTGGACTGGGGCATGGGCGAATCGATGGCCTTTGCCTCGCTGGTGGCCTCGGGCTACCCGGTGCGTCTGTCCGGTGAGGACAGCGGCCGTGGCACCTTCACCCACCGTCACGCGGTCATGCACGACCAGAACCGCGCGAACTGGGACGACGGCACCTACATCCCGCTGCAAAACGTGGCGGACGGCCAGGCGCCGTTCACCGTCATCGACTCCATCCTGTCGGAAGAGGCTGTGCTGGGCTTCGAGTACGGCTATGCCGCTGCCGAGCCGAACACGCTGACCATCTGGGAAGCCCAGTTCGGCGACTTCGTCAACGGCGCGCAGGTCGTCATCGACCAGTTCATCGCCTCCGGCGAGGTGAAGTGGGGCCGCTCCAACGGCCTGACGATGATGCTGCCGCATGGCTACGAAGGCCAGGGCCCCGAGCACAGCTCGGCCCGCCTGGAGCGCTTCATGCAGCTGGCCGCGGACAACAACATGCAGATCGTGCAGCCGACCAATGCGGCGCAGATCTTCCACGTGCTCCGCCGCCAGATGCTGCGCATGTTCCGCAAGCCGCTGGTCATCATGACCCCGAAGAGCCTGCTGCGTGCCAAGGATGCCACCTCGCCGCTCTCCGACTTCACCAAGGGTGAGTTCAAGACGGTGATCGGCGAGCAGGATGCGAGCATCGACGCCGCCAAGGTCAAGCGCGTGATCGCCTGCTCGGGCAAGGTCTATTACGACCTGGTCAAGAAGCGCGAAGAGAAGAAGGCGAGCGACGTGGCCGTGATCCGCGTCGAACAGCTCTATCCCTTCCCGCACAAGGCCTTCGCCGCCGAGATCAAGAAGTACCCGAACGCGACCGACATCGTGTGGTGCCAGGACGAGCCGCAGAACCAGGGCGCCTGGTTCTTCGTGCAGCACTACATCCACGAGAACATGGCCGACGGCCAGAAGCTCGGCTTTGCCGGCCGCCCGGCCTCGGCCTCGCCGGCCTGCGGTTATGCGCACCTGCACCAGGAACAGCAGAAGGCCCTGCTGGATCAGGCCTTCGCGAAGCTCAAGGGCTTCATCCTGACGAAGTAAGCCGGCCTCGGTACTGAACAGAATCGAAAGAACAAATCATGGCAATCGTAGAAGTCAAAGTCCCCCAGCTGTCCGAGTCCGTTGCCGAAGGCACGCTGCTGACCTGGAAGAAGAAGCCCGGTGAAGCCGTGGCCGTCGATGAAATCCTGGTCGAGATCGAGACCGACAAGGTCGTGCTGGAAGTGCCGGCACCGTCGGCCGGCGTGATGGCCGAGATCGTCAAGGCCGACGGCTCCAGCGTCGTCAGCGAAGAAGTCATCGCCCGCATCGACACCGAAGGCAAGGCCGGCGCCGTGGCCTCGCCCGCTCCGGCTGCCGCCGTGGGTGGCCCGGTGGCCCCGCCGCCGGACGGCCCGGGCCCCGCTGCCCCGCCGCCGGATGGCCCGGGTGCCAAGAGCAATGTGGCCATGCCTGCTGCCGCCAAGCTGCTGGCCGACAACAACCTGTCGACCGGCGATGTTTCCGGCACCGGCAAGGACGGCCGCGTCACCAAGGGTGATGTGCTGGCCGCCGTCGCCGGTGGCGCCAAGGCTGCCGTGGCCGCACCGGTGGCTGTTGCCGCTGCTCCGGCCGTTGCCAAGCCGCTGCCTTCGGTTGCTGCCCCCATCGCGCAGAACCTGGGCGACCGCCCGGAACAGCGCGTGCCGATGACGCGCCTGCGTGCCCGCGTGGCCGAGCGCCTGCTGCAGTCGCAGGCCACCAATGCCATCCTGACCACGTTCAACGAAGTGAACATGGCGCCGGTGATGGAGATGCGCAAGAAGTTCCAGGAGAAATTCGAGAAGGAACACGGCGTCAAGCTGGGCTTCATGAGCTTCTTCGTCAAGGCTGCGGTCGCCGCATTGAAGAAGTACCCGGTGCTGAACGCCTCGGTCGATGGCAATGACATCGTCTACCACGGCTACTTCGACATTGGCATCGCCGTCGGTTCGCCGCGCGGCCTGGTCGTGCCCATCATCCGCAATGCCGACCAGCTGAGCTTCGCCGACATCGAGAAGAAGATCGCCGAGTTCGGCCAGAAGGCCAAGGAAGGCAAGATCTCGCTGGACGACCTGACCGGCGGCACCTTCTCGATCTCCAACGGCGGCACCTTCGGCTCCATGCTGTCCACGCCCATCATCAACCCGCCGCAGTCGGCCATCCTGGGCGTTCACGCCACCAAGGACCGCGCCGTGGTCGAGAACGGCCAAGTGGTCGTGCGCCCGATCAACTACCTGGCGATGTCGTATGACCACCGCATCATCGACGGCCGCGAAGCCGTGCTGGGCCTGGTCACGATGAAGGAAGCGCTGGAAGATCCGGCCCGCTTGCTGTTTGATATCTGAGGACTGAAATCATGAGCAAGCAATTCGACGTCGTCGTCATCGGTGGCGGCCCCGGCGGCTACATCGCTGCCATCCGTGCAGCGCAGCTGGGCTTCAACGTGGCCTGCGTGGACGAGTGGAAGAACGAGAAGGGCGGTCCGGCGCCTGGTGGCACCTGCACCAACGTCGGCTGCATTCCGTCCAAGGCCCTGCTGCAGTCCAGCGAGCACTTCGAGCACGCGATGCACCACTTCGCGGACCACGGCATCTCGACCGGCGAGGTCAAGATGGACGTGGCCAAGATGCTGGCCCGCAAGGACACCGTCGTGAAGCAGAACAACGACGGCATCCTCTACCTGTTCAAGAAGAACAAGGTGACGTTCTTCCACGGCCGCGGCTCTTTCGTCGCAGCCAAGGATGGCGTGTACGAGCTGAAGGCCGGCGATGAAACGGTGCAGACCAAGCACGTGATCGTGGCCACTGGCTCCAACGCCCGCGCGCTGCCGGGCGCGCCGTTCGATGAGGAGCTGATCCTGTCGAACGACGGCGCCTTGCGCGTGGGTGCGGTGCCGAAGAAGCTGGGAGTGATCGGCTCCGGCGTCATCGGCCTGGAGATGGGTTCGGTCTGGCGTCGCTTGGGCGCGGAGGTCACGGTGCTGGAAGCGCTGCCGGCCTTCCTGGCGGCCGTCGATGAGTCGGTGGCGAAGGAAGCGGCCAAGCTGTTCAAGAAGCAGGGGCTGAAGATCGAGCTGGGCGTCAAGATCAGCGAAGTCAAGCCCGGCAAGGGTGGCGTCTCGGTGGCCTACACCGATGCCAAGGGCGCCGAGCAGAAGCTGGATGTCGACAAGCTGATCGTTTCCATCGGTCGCGTGCCGAACACCATCGGCCTGAACGTCGAGGCCGTGGGCCTGCAGCTGGACGAGCGCGGCGCCATCGTCGTGGATGCCGATTGCAAGACCAACCTGCCTAACGTCTGGGCGGTGGGCGACGTGGTGCGTGGCCCGATGCTGGCGCACAAGGCCGAGGAAGAAGGCGTTGCCGTGGCCGAGCGCATTGCCGGCCAGCACGGTCACGTCAACTTCAACACCATCCCCTGGGTGATCTACACGAGCCCCGAGATTGCTTGGGTGGGCCGCACCGAGCAGCAACTCAAGGCGGACGGCGTGGCCTACAAGGCCGGGCAGTTCCCCTTCCTGGCCAATGGCCGGGCCCGCGCCCTGGGCGACACGCAGGGCTTCGTCAAGTTCCTGGCGGATGCCAAGACCGACGAAATTCTCGGTGTCCACATCATCGGCCCCTTCGCTTCGGAGTTGATCTCTGAGGCCGTGGTGGCGATGGAGTTCAAGGCTTCAGCCGAGGACATTGCGCGCATCTGCCATGCTCACCCCTCCCTGAGCGAAGCGACCAAGGAAGCGGCCCTGGCCATCGACAAGCGCACGCTCAACTTCTGATGCGCGTGTGATTTGAAAGACAAGGGGCGGCATGGGTCGCCCCTTTGCATTTGGAATCCTGCATGACCTCGGTCACCGAGCTGTACCAGCAAACCCTGAAAGAGCGCGGCTACACCGCCGACCCGGCGCAGCTGCGCGCCGTGGCTGCGCTACAGCGCTGCCAGGATGAATGGGCCGACTACAAGGCCCGCCGCAGCAACGCCGTGACCAAGCTGCTGGTGCGCCCGCCACTGCCGCGTGGCGTCTATATGTACGGCGGTGTCGGGCGCGGCAAGAGCTTTTTGATGGACTGCTTCTTCCAGGCCGTGCCGCTTACGCGCAAAACGCGTTTGCACTTCCACGAGTTCATGCGTGAGGTGCACCGAGAGCTGCAGGAGCTGAAGGGCATTGCCGACCCGCTGGAGGAGCTGGGCAAGCGCATTGCCAAGCGATTCCGCCTGATCTGCTTCGACGAGTTCCATGTGGCGGATGTGACCGACGCGATGATCCTGCACCGGTTGCTGGATGCGATGTTCAAGCACCGCGTGTCCATCGTCACCACCTCGAACTTCAAGCCGGACGAGCTCTATCCCAACGGCCTGCACCGCGACCGCATCCTGCCCGCCATCGCGCTGCTGAACGAGAAGCTGGAGGTGCTGAGCGTCGACAACGGCACCGACTACCGCCAGCGCTCGCTGGAGCATGTGGAGCTGTACCACACGCCGCTGGACGACAAGGCCGATGCCGCGCTGAACACGGCCTTCGAGTCCCTGGCCGAGGCCCGCGACGAGAGCCCGCTCTTGCACATTGAGCACCGGGAACTGCGCGCGCGCCGCCGGGCCGGTGGCGTCGTGTGGTTCGACTTCCAGACGCTGTGCGGCGGTCCGCGCTCGCAGAACGACTATCTGGAACTGGCGTCGCAGTTCCATACGCTGATCCTGTCAGGCGTGCCGGAGATGCCCGTCCGCCTGGCCAGCGAGGCGCGCCGCTTTACCTGGCTCGTGGACGTGCTCTACGACCGCCGCGTCAAGCTGATCATCTCGGCCGCCGTGCCGCCGGAGCAGCTCTACACCGAGGGACCCTTGGCGCACGAATTCCCGCGCACGGTATCGCGGCTGCAGGAGATGCAGTCGAAGGAATACCTGTCGCTGGAGCGGCGCGAAGTCGATACGTCCTTGACTTGATGAAGACCCGGCCGATGCAACTCCGAAGCCTCGCGATTCCCTTCCTGGTGCTGGCCCTGGCTGCCTCGCAGGCCTCGGCCCGCCCGGCCGAGGACGACGGCAGTGAACGGGCGCGCCTGCGTCGTCAGCAGCATGAGCTGGAGGCCCGCCATGCGGAGCGCCTGGCCGAATGCGCCAAGCGCTTCGAGGTCAACAAGTGCCGCGACAAGGCCATGGCCGAGCACCGTGCCAGCCTCCAGCCACTGCTGGAACGCGAGCGTTCGCTGGATGAGGAACTGCGCGCCAACCGCGCGCTGAGCCAGTCGCTGCGCAGCTCGGTGCGACAGGCGGCCGATGTAGCCTCTGCGCCTGCCTCCCGCGCGGCCACCCGCGCGGCCAGCCATTCGTCAGCGCCAGCACCGCATGTGGTGCGCGATCCTGCGGCTCAGGCGGCGCGCAAGGCTGCACAACTGCAGAAGGACGAGGAGCAGGCTGCCGAGCGCGTGCGCCAGGCTCGCCAACGGCAGGCCACGATGGAGGCCCATGCCAAGGCCGTACAGGAGCGCAACGCGCGTCGATCCAGCAAGCCGGCGGCCGGTCTCCCGGTGCCGAGTGCGGCCTCGATTGCCGCGCTGCCAGCGGCCTCGGCCGCCAGCCGCTGAGCGATCAGCTGATCGGGTCGAGCCTGATCAGGCTCATCGAGAGGTTGTCGCCGCCGCCCTTGGCGCGCTGACGGGCCTTGCTGATCAGCAGTTCGGCCGCTTCGCGCGGCGGCAGGCTGTGCACCACGGTGCCGAGCTCGCGCTCGTTGTAGTAGTGCCAGAGGCCGTCGCTGCAACTGAGCAGGCTGTCGCCGATCTCGAGGCGCTCGATCTGGTCTTCGGTGGGTGTGGGGTCCTGCACCGTGCCCAGGCAGCCGGTCAGCAGGTTGGACTGTGGATGGCTGATCGCCTCGTCTTCGGTGATCTGGCCTTCGTCGACCAGGCGCTGCACATAGGAATGGTCCAGCGTGCGCTTGATCATGTTTGGACCGCGGAACAGGTAGATGCGCGAGTCGCCGGTGTGAATCCAGTAGCAGCGGCGGTCGGCCGCCACCAGGAAGGCGGCGATGGTGCTGTGCGGCTCTTCCTCGGTGGACAGGGCCGTCAGCTTGATCATCAGGTGCGCTTCAGAGACCAGCTGGCGCAGCAGCTCGGCCGGGTTTTCCTCATCGGGCACGAAGCGGTCGAACAGCTGGTGGGCCGTCATCACGACCTGGTCGGCAGCCTTGCGGCCGCCGCTCTTGCCGCCCATGCCGTCGGCCAGCACCGAGAGCACCCAGCCCGGCGCGCGCGGATGGCTGATCACCTCGACCTGGTCCTGTTGGTAGAGACGATCGCCCCGGTGTGTGCCAGTGGCGGCATTGAGCCTGAAACCCGGAGTGCGTGTCATGCGTGGACTGGAACAAATTCCAAGAGGGCGTTGGGCCAAAACTATAATCGGGAACCCGAGCCGCCATGGATGAACAACTTCACTCGCTGTCGCGCCGCCTGATCGAGCTTCGCATCGAGCATGCCGATCTGAACGGCATGATCGACCGCCTGGCCGAACAGCTGCCGCTGGACGAGCTGGCCCTGCAAAGGCTCAAGAAGCGCCGCCTGGCGCTGCGCGACCAGATCGCGCGCCTGGAGTTGGCCTGCGACCCCCAGGAACCCGCCTGACTTGGACCCCCATTGATTCCTGAACTCACCGATCTCGCCGGTGCCGAGCCGCCCAGCGAGCTGGAGCAATGGGTGGCCGCCGCCTTCGATGCCGGCGGCCCGCTCGCCCGTGCCGACGAGGGCTATTCGCCGCGCCCGCAGCAATTGCAGATGACGGCGGCCGTGGCCCGCGCGGTCGCCCGGCGCGAAACCCTGGTGGTGGAGGCGGGCACCGGCGTCGGCAAGACCTTCGCTTACCTGGTGCCGGCCCTGCTGTCCGGCAGCCGGGCCTTGATCAGCACGGCCACCAAGAATCTGCAGGACCAGCTGTTCTTCCGCGACCTGCCGCGCTTGTGCGAGGCCCTGCATGTGCCCGTGCGTACGGCACTCCTGAAAGGGCGCGGCAGCTATCTCTGCACGCATCGCCTCAAGCAGGCACGCCACAGCGCCGAGTTGCCGGATCGCCGCTCGGTGCTGGCCTTGTCGCGCATCGAGCGCTGGGCCCAGCAGACGGGCAGCGGCGACTTTGCCGAGCTCGAGGGCCTGGACGAGCGCTCGCCCGTCATTCCCATCGTCAGCTCCACCCGCGACAACTGCCTGGGCTCCGAATGCCCCGACTACCGCGACTGCTACGTCGTCAAGGCGCGGCGAGAGGCGATGGAGGCGGACATCGTGGTCGTCAACCATCACCTGTTCTTTGCCGACCTGGCGCTGCGCGAGAGCGGCGTGGCCGAGCTGCTGCCTTCGGTGGAGCTGGCGGTGTTTGACGAGGCGCACCAGCTGGCCGAGGTGGGCGTGCAGTTCCTCGGCACGATGCTCGGCACGGCGCAAATGATTGACTTCGCCCGCGACGTGCTGGGCCAGGGCCTGGCGCAGGCGCGCGGCCTGCAGGACTGGCAAGGGCTGCAGGGGCGACTGGAGCTGGCGGCGCGCGAGCTGCGTCTGGCTTGCGCTGGACCGCTTTCTGGCAATGGGCGCGAGGTCCGCGGCCTGCTCAAGCTGGCCTGGAAGGAGCGTGCCGAGCGGCCCGGCTTTGCCGAGGCCTTGGGCGAGGTGGCCGACGCCGCCCGCCTGGCGCGCGAGACCCTGGCCACGGTGATGGACAGCTCGCCCGACTTCCAGCGCCTGCACGAGCGGGCCGAGCAGCTGGAGAAGCTGGCTCAGGGCTTTGCGGACAAGGCCGAGGAGGGGGCGGTGCGCTGGATCGACCTGAGCCCGCAGCAGGCCCGCCTCGTCGAGTCGCCGCTGGACATCCGCCAGGCCATGCAGGAGCAACTGGCCGGCCCGCCCAAGGCTTGGGTCTTCACCTCGGCCACACTGGGCGACGACGAGCACCTGACCTGGTTCACCGAGCCGGCGGGCCTGGACGACGCGACCGTGTTGCGCGTCGGCAGCCCCTTCGACTACGCCGGCAATGCGCGGCTTTACATCCCGCGCCGCTTCCCCAAGCCGAGCGAGCCCGACCATCCGGCCGAGGTGGCGGCCCTGGCCGCCCGCTGTGCGCGGGAGCTGGGCGGGCGGACCTTTGTGCTGACTACCACGCTGCGCAACCTGCAATCCATCGGCGATGCCTTGCGCCAGAGCTTCGAGGAGCAGGGGGACAGCATCCGCGTGCTGCAGCAGGGCACGGCCACCAAGCGCGTGCTGCTGGCGCAGTTCATGGCCGACCCGCGCGCCGTGCTGGTCGGCTCGGCCAGCTTCTGGGAAGGCATCGACGTGCCCGGCGATGCCTTGCAATGCGTGCTGATTGACAAACTGCCGTTCCCACCGCCGAACGACCCGCTGGTCGAGGCGCGCGTTCAGCGGCTGGAGGCATCGGGCCGCAATGCCTTTGCCGACTATTTCATCGCCGAGGCGGCGATTGCGCTGAAGCAGGGCGGTGGCCGGCTGATACGCAGCGAGCGCGACCGGGGCTTGCTGGTCGTCTGCGACCCGCGCATGGCGGGCATGAATTACGGCCGGCGCCTGCGCGAGGCCCTGCCACCGATGACGCGCCTGGCGGAGGAGGGTGAGGCGCTCGATTGGCTGAACGAACTGGCGGCCGCCCACGAGCCGCTATGAAAAAAGCGCGTGCCAGGCACGCGCTTTTGCTGGGTCAGGCCGCTCGCCGGATCACCAGAACTTCCACCAGGCCTTCTTCTTGTCGGTGCTGTTCTCGGCCAGGTACTTGCTCTGCGGGAAGCTCTTGCTCAGCACGCGCTGGGCATCGGCGCTCAGCGACTTGAGGCCCAGCTTGTCGTAGCTCTGGGTCATCAGGTACAGGGCTTCTTCGACGGCCGGGGCGGTCGGGAATTCCGTCACCGCATTCTGGGCACGGCTGGCCGCCGCCACGAAGGCATTGCGGTTGAAGTAGTAGCGCGCCACGTGGACCTCGTAGGTCGCCAGCGTGTTGGTGATGAAGTCGATGCGGACCTTGGCGTCCTCGGCGTACTTGGAATTCGGGTACTGGTCCACCAGTTGGCGGAAGGCCAGCAGGGCATCGCGCGAAGCCTGCTGGTCGCGCTCGGCGACGTCCTGGCTGGCCAGGCGGCCGAACAGGCCCAGGTCTTCGTTGAAATTGACCACGCCCTTCAGGTACAGCGCATAGTCGATGGCCGGACTGGACGGGTTCAGCTTGATGAAGCGGTCCAGCGCGGTCACGGCGGCTGCGCGCTCGCTGCTCTTGTAGTTGGCCCAGGCCAGGTCCAACTGGGCCTGCTGCGCCATCAGCGTGCCGGCGGCGCGGCCTTCGATCTTTTCCAGCGACTTGATCGCCCGGTCATAGGCGCCGCCCTCGAGATCGGACTTGGCCTCTGCGTACAATTTGTCCAGGCTGGCCTGGGAATTCGGATCGTCCTTGGGGTCGGTCGAGCAACCCGCCAGTACCAGCGCGGCAGCGCCTACCAGCCAGAGGGCCAGACGGCCACCACTCGACAGCGACAGCTGCTTGGACGACGCTTGCTTGGGGCTCAGATGCCCCAGCGATTTTTCACTCATGATCCCGAGGGGCTGGCGTCGCCGACCCTGTGCAGAGAAATAGGAACGGCGATTATATGGATCAGCTCAGCCCCGACTGGGAGAGCACAGCGGGCAGCGACGAAGTCGAGGCCGAAGACCAGGTTGAATGCCGCCGCGCCGAGGCGCCGCCGGCCTGGCACGGTCAGCGGCTGGACCGCTGTCTGGTCGAGATGGCTCCGGAGTTCTCGCGCAATCACCTGCAGTCGTTGATTGAGCGCGGTTGCGTTCGCGTCAACGGCCAGGTCATGGCCACCGCCTCGCGCAAGCTGCAGGCCGGCCAGCGGGTGGAGGTCGAGCTGCAGCCCACGGCCGAGAGCCGGGCCTTCCGGGCCGAGCCGATGAATCTGCCCACCGTCTACGAAGACGAGCACCTGCTGGTGCTGAACAAGCCGGCCGGTGTGGTGGTGCATCCAGCCGCCGGCAACTGGTCAGGCACGATCATGAACGGCTTGCTGGCCCATCACGCGGTGGCAGCCACGCTGCCGCGTGCCGGCATCGTCCACCGGCTGGACAAGGACACCTCGGGCCTGATGGTGGTGGGCAAGACGCTGGAGGCGGTCACGGCGCTGACCCGCATGATCGCGGCGCGGGAGGTGCATCGCGAGTACCTGGCCCTGGTCCATGGCCGCATGGCGGCGCCGCTCGAGATCGATGCGCCGCTGCGCCGCGATCCGGTCTCGCGTGTGAAGATGGCCGTGCTCGCCACCGGCAAGCCCTCGCGCACCGATGTGTTACCGCTCGGTACCGAGACCTGGCAGGAGCGCGTCATCACCGCCGTGCATTGCGTGCTGCACAGCGGCCGCACGCACCAGATCCGCGTGCACCTGGCCTCGCGGGGGCATCCGCTGGTGTCCGATGTGTTGTACGGCGGCGCCCTGGCCTTGGGCCTGGCGCGCCAGGCTCTGCATGCGGCGCGCCTCAGCCTGGCGCATCCGATCACGGGCGCGGCTCTGGTCTTCGAGGCGCCGCTGCCCGCCGATCTGCAGGCCGCGTGGCAGGCCCTGGGTTTGCCCGAGCCCAGGCTCTGAGAGGCCGTCGCCTGGAGGAGGCTACAATGGCAGCCGAACGATGCGACCCTTGTCGCGACCAGCCCTTGGGGGCCGGGTCTCGCGCCGCATCGAAACCGCCGAGCATGCTGCCGCTGAACCTGGATGGGTTCACTCCCAAGCGCTCGGCACCCGCCCCGACGTTGCCACCTCCGCGCTGTGAGAATCGCGGCGCAGGCGCAGCCCCACGGGCCCGAGTAGAAGTACCGTCCGCCAGCAAGACTGGCGGGCCCACCGTCGTCAAACCACGGGAACGCTGACGAGAGTCAATGAATACACAGGATGCAAAGCGCGTCCTCGAGACCGCGCTGATTTGCGCCCAGCAGCCCCTGACCCTGCGTGAGCTGCGAACGCTGTTCGCCGATGAACTCGGCGCCGATACCTTGCGCAGCCTGCTCGACGAGTTGGTGCGCGACTGGGAAGGTCGCGGCGTGGAGCTCGTGCCGGTGGCCAGTGGCTGGCGCTTCCAGAGCCGCCCCGAGCTGCGCGATTACCTCGACCGCCTGCACCCGGAGAAGCCGCAGCGCTACTCGCGAGCGGTGCTTGAGACGCTGGCCATCATTGCCTACCGCCAGCCGGTGACGCGCGGCGATATCGAGGACATCCGTGGCGTCGTGGTTTCCAGCCAGATCATCAAACAGCTCGAGGACCGCGGCTGGATCGACGCCATCGGCCACCGCGAGGCCCCGGGTCGCCCGGCGCTGTACGCCACGACCCGCCAATTCTTGGATGACCTCGGGCTGTCCAGTCTTGAGCAATTGCCGGCCCTCGAAGCGGGTGGCCAGCCGCTCGCCGGGCTGGAGCTGCCGCCGGAGGTCCAGGCCTCGCTGCTGGACGAGGCGGCGGCCGAACCGGCTGCGGATGCGCCAGCCGAGGTTTCGGCCGAGCTGACAGCTGAGGCTGCCGCAGAAGCCGGCGCTCCCGAATCCGATCCCATTTCTTCTTCAGAGGCGCTGCCGCCCAGCGACGACGCCCTGCCACCGCCGGCCCCGCCGGCCCCTGAGTCTGACGACGCCACCACGGCGCAAGCTGACGCATGAACAACGACACCAACAACCCTGCCGATCTGCCCGCTGGCGATGCCGCGCCCCAAGAGGCTGCCGCCCCCAAGCGACGCCGCAGCCCGGCCAAGACCGCCGCCCCGGTGACCGAGGCCGCTGCCGAAGCGCCGGCGGCTGAAGCCGAGCAGGCCAAGCCCGCCAAGCCGCGCGCACCGCGCAAGACGGCCGCGGCCAAGGCGGCCGAGGCTGCGGAAGCCGCCGAGGCGCCCGTCGCCGCCGTGACCGAGGAGGCGCCTGCGCCCAAGCGCCGCGCGCCGCGCAAGACGGCTGCCGCCGCTGCGGGCGAGGCTCCTGAGGCGCCGGCTCCGGTCGAAGCGCCCACGCCGCCGGCCGCACCGCCGCCGGATGATGGTGGTGATTCAGCAGGCGCCGATGAAGGTCAGGGCGCCGAGGCCTCCGGCGAGTTCGGCGACGAGCGTGGTGGCCGTGGCCGCAACCGCCGCCGTGGCCGCAAGGGCCGGGGCGAGGGCGGCGAAGGCCAGCCTGCGCCGGCAGCGGGTCAGGGCGACAAGTACGAATCGGTCGAGATGGCCGTGCCGGTCGAGCCCGAGGTGAAGGCGGCTGTCGGTGAGCTGTTCGCCGAAGTCCTGGCCGGCGGCTTTGACGGCGACGAAGAGCCGCCCGAACTGGCCGAAGGCGAAGAAGTGGCCGACACCAAGCGTGTGTTGGCCGCCGACCCCGACGCGCCCAAGCTGCAGAAGGTGCTGGCCCAGGCCGGCGTCGGTTCGCGCCGCGACATCGAGGACATGATTGCCGAGGGCAAGATCGAGGTGAACGGCGAGGTGGCCCACATCGGCCAGCGTATCTCCTTCGGCGACCGCGTCAGCGTCGCCGGCAAGCAGATCCGCGTGCGCATCACGCCGCCGGCGCCGCGCATCCTGGCGTATCACAAGCCGGTCGGCGAGGTCGTCACCTTCAACGACCCGGAAGGCCGTCCCACCGTGTTCCGCCGCCTGCCCAAGCTGCAGAACGGCAAGTGGCAGTCGGTTGGTCGCCTGGACCTGAACACCGAAGGCCTGCTGCTGTTCACCAACAGCGGCGAACTGGCCAATCAGCTGATGCATCCGCGCTTCGGCGTGGAGCGCGAGTACGCCGTGCGCGTGCTGGGCACGCTGACGCCGGATCAGACGGCGCGCCTGCTGGAGGGTGTGGACATCGAGGGCCAGAAGGCCCAGTTCAAGAGCATCGAAGACGGTGGTGGCGAAGGCGTCAACCACTGGTACCGCGTGGTCATCACCGAAGGCCGCAACCGCGAAGTGCGCAAGCTCTTCGACAAAGTGGGCCTGGCTGTCAGCCGCCTGATGCGCATCCGCTATGGCACCGTGGTGCTGCCGCGCGGCCTGAAGCGCGGCGTCTGGGTCGAGCTCGGTGACGACGACGTGCGCATCATCCGCCGCCTGGCCGGCCATGTGCGCCATGAGCGTGGTGAGCGCGGCGAGCGCGGTGAGCAACAGGGCGGCAAGCAGCAGCGCGGGCCCGATGACAAGCGCGGCAACAGCAAGCGCCGCGCCGATGGTCGTCAGGCCGGCGTGGGCCCACGCCCGAGCCGCCCCGAGCCCGCGCAGCGTCCGCAGCAGGAGCCGCGCTACGAGGAGCCGCGGTCGCGTTCGCATGACGACGATGACGACGACTTCGTGCCGCGCAACATCAACCCGCTGGAGCAGACCTTCGATCGTCGCTTCGCTACCGGCAGCAAGCGCATTCCGCAGGGCTTTGGTGCCGGCGGCAGCGCCCCGGATCAGCCGCAAGGCGGCCGCGGTCGTGGCAAGGGCGATGGCCCGCGCGAACCCGATCCCATGCAGACCTCGGTTGGCTACATCGGCGGCGACGCCTTCCTGCGCCGTGGCGGCCGGGGTGGCGGCGGTGGTGGTGGTCGCAGCGGCGGTGGTGGCGGTGGCCGAAGTGGCGGCGGCGGTGGCCGTTCTGGCGGCGGCAATTTCGGCGGTCGCAAGCGCTAAAAGCCCGGGATCCGTTAGTCGATGGGGAGTCTTTGTCAACAGAGACTCACCCTGAGAGGCTACAATCCGACGCTTTGCCCCATCCTCAAATTCCAGGAGAAAACCATGGCGATCGAACGCACCCTTTCCATCATCAAGCCCGATGCCGTGGCCAAGAACGTCATCGGCCAGATCTACGCCCGTTTTGAAGCCGCCGGCCTGAAGGTCGTGGCCGCCAAGATGGTGCATCTGTCGCAAGGCGAAGCCGAAGCTTTCTACGCCGTGCACAAGGCCCGCCCGTTCTTCAAGGACCTGGTCTCCTTCATGGTCTCCGGCCCGGTGATGATCCAGGCCCTGGAAGGCGAAGGCGCCATCCTGAAGAACCGCGACCTGATGGGAGCCACCGACCCGAAGAAGGCCGAGAAGGGCACGATCCGCGCCGACTTCGCTGACAGCATCGACGCCAACGCCGTCCACGGCTCTGACGCCGCTGAAACGGCAGCGCAAGAAATTGCCTTCTTCTTCCCCGGCATGAACGTCTACTCGCGTTGATGGACCCACCCCCGCAGCCGATGCGGGGGTCTGCAAGGAACGACGATGGACTCGGTCAATCTGCTCGGTTTTGATCTCGACGGGCTGGCCGCGTACTGCGAGCAGCTGGGTGAGAAGCGCTTCCGCGCCACCCAGCTCTTCCGCTGGATCCATCAAAAGGGCGCCTCTGACTTTGCTCAGATGAGCGACCTGGCCAAGTCGCTGCGCGACAAGCTGGCCTCCCGGGCGCATATCGCTGCGCTGCCGGTCATTTCAGAACATCTCTCCTCCGACGGCACGGTCAAATGGCTGTTCGACGTCGGTGGTGGCAATGCCGTCGAGGCCGTCTTCATTCCCGAAGACGACCGAGGCACGCTGTGCGTGTCCAGCCAGGCCGGTTGCGCCGTGGGCTGCCGCTTCTGTTCCACCGGCCACCAAGGCTTCAGCCGCAACCTCGAGACGGCCGAGATCACCGCCCAGCTCTGGTTTGCCGAGCACAGCCTGCGCAAGCGCCTCGGCACCGAGGAACGCGTCATCAGCAACGTGGTGATGATGGGCATGGGCGAGCCGCTGCAGAACTACAGCGCCCTGATCCCGGCACTGCGCACCATGCTGGACGACCATGGCTACGGCCTCTCGCGGCGCCGCGTGACGGTCTCGACCTCGGGCGTCGTGCCCATGATCGAGCGCCTGCGCGAAGACTGCCCGGTGGCTTTGGCCGTGAGCCTGCATGCGCCGAACAACCCGCTGCGCGATCAGCTGGTGCCGCTGAACAAAAAATACCCGATTGCCGAGCTGCTGGCGGCTTGCAACAGCTACCTGGACAAGGCGCCGCGCGACTTCATCACCTTCGAGTACTGCATGCTGGACGGCGTGAACGACACGCCCGAGGCTGCGCGCGAGCTGGTAGCGCTGGTCAAGGGCAAGGTGCCCTGCAAGCTCAACCTGATCCCGTTCAATCCCTTCCCGGCCTCGGGCCTCAAGCGCAGCTCGAACGAGCGGGTCAAGGCCTTTGCCGAGGTGCTGATCCAGGCCGGCATCGTCACCACGGTGCGCAAGACCCGCGGCGACGACATCGACGCCGCTTGCGGCCAGCTGGCCGGCGAAGTGCAGGACCGCACCAAGGTCCATGTGCGCATGGTGCGCGCCCCGGTGCAACCCCATTCTGTGAAATCGGGTAAACCGGGTTCGGCCGGCGGCTGATTGCGCCTACCATCCGCGCCTATGAACAAGCACCTCGACAAGCTGATTCGTGCCGCCGGCGCTATCGCGCTGGCTGGTCTGGTGGTGGGCTGCGCGGGTACGCAGCAAGGCGGCGGCGCTGCGGCGCCCAGTGGTGGCACGGGCAATGTGCCGCGCACGGACTTCGACCGCACCGACATTGACCGCCGCGCCAATGTGCGCATGGACCTGGCCTCGGGCTATTTCGCCGGCGGCCAGTACGGCACGGCGCTGAACGAGGTCAAGCAGGTGCTGGCGATCAAGCCCGACATGACCGAGGCCCTGACGCTGCGCGCCCTGATCTACGCCGCCCTCGGCGAGACCAGCCTGGCTGACGACAGCTTCAAGCGCTCGCTGCAACTGGCGCCGCGCGACCCCGACACGCTGCACAACTACGGCTGGTTCCTGTGCCAGCTCAAGCGCTGGAACGAGGCCACGGCCCAGTTCGAGCAGGCGCTGGCCCAGCCGCAGTACCGCGGCCCGGCGCGCACCTGGCTGGTCAAGGGTGTCTGCGAGGCGCGCGCCCAGCAGCCGGCCGAGGCCGAGCGCAGCCTCTTGAAGGCCTTCGAGCTCGACCCTGCCAATCCGGCCACATCCATCAACCTGGGTGAGGTGCTGCTGCGCAGCGGCCAGGCCGAGCGTGCGCGCTTCTACGTCAAGCGCGTCAACGCCAATGCCGAGCAGAGCAATTCGCAGAGCCTGTGGCTGGCGCTGCGCATCGAACGGCGCCTGAGCAATTCCACGGCGGTCAGCGAGCTGGCCCAGGAACTTCGCAAGCGCTTCCCGCAATCTCCCGAGACAACGGCACTGGACAATGGACGTTTCGATGACTGAGGGGGAGCGCATGGATTCCACCGTTGGCGAGGCGCCGGTCGCCGCGCCCACGCCGCGCACGGCGGGAGCATGGCTGCGCCAGGTCCGCCAGGCCCAGGGCATGCACATTGCCATGTTGGCCGCCACGCTGAAGGTGCCGCAGGCCAAGCTGGATGCGTTGGAGAACGACCGCTACCAGGACCTTCCCGATCCCACCTTCATCCGCGCACTGGCGCTGGCCATGTGCCGGGCATTGAAGGTCGATCCGGCCACGGCGCTGGCCCTGCTGCCGCGCGTGCAGGACCCGGAGCTCGAGCGCGTGTCGCGTGGGCTCAACCAGCCGTTCCGCGAACGTGCCACCCGCGACGAGGCGCTGAGCCTCGACCTGCTCAAGCGCCCGGTGCTGTGGGTGCCCTTGCTGTTGCTGGCCGCTGCCGCTGCCGTTTATCTGCTGCCGGCCAACTGGCTGGATCAGTTCACGAAGCCCTCCGCCGCAGCGAGTGAGCAGATCGTCCAGCCTGAAGCACCAGCGTCGGCGCCCAGCCTGGTGGCCGAGCCTGCTTCGGCCATTCCCCAGCCGCAGCAGCAGAACCTTGCCGCGTCCGAGCCCGCGCCGCAACCCAAGCTGGAGGCCGTGGTGGCCGCGCCTGTCGCTCAGGCCTCGGTGCCGCAAGCGAAGGTCGCAGCCGCCGGCCAGGCGCCGCTGGTCATCAAGGCCAGTGCAGACTCCTGGGTCGAGGTGACGGATGCCCAGGGTCAGGTCCTGCTGTCCAAGCTGCTGCGCCGTGACGAGGTGGCCGAGTTGGCCGTCCAGACCCCGGTGAAGCTGCGCATCGGCAATGTGGCCGGTACCAGCGTGAGCCTGCGCGGCAGTGCCGTGAATCTGGCGGCCCAGGCCAGCAACAATGTGGCGCGCCTGGAACTGAACTGAGATTGCTTGGGTTGAGAGATGAGTGAGAACGTCGCGTCGCTGCGCCCCCTGGAAGAAGCCATTGCCGCCGCCCGCGCCGGCCGCCGCCTGACGCGCCAGGCGCAAGTGAAATGGGGCAGCCGCCTGGTGACGGTGGGCGGTGATGCGCCGGTGCGCGTGCAGTCCATGACCAACACCGACACGGTGGACGCCATCGGCACGGCCATCCAGGTCAAGGAGCTGGCGATTGCCGGCTCGGAGATGGTACGCATCACGGTCAACACGCCCGAGGCGGCCGAGGCCGTGCCGCACATCCGCGAACAGCTGGACCGCATGGGCATCGACGTGCCCCTGGTCGGCGATTTCCATTACAACGGCCACCGCCTGCTGACCGAGCATCCGGCGATGGCCCAGGCGCTGTCCAAGTACCGCATCAACCCCGGCAACGTGGGCAAGGGCGACAAGAAAGACCGCCAGTTCGCCATGATGATCGAGGCGGCGATGAAGTACGACAAGGTCGTGCGCATCGGCGTCAACTGGGGCAGCCTGGACCAGGAACTGCTCGCGTCCATGATGGACGAGAACGCCCAGCGGGCCGAGCCCTGGGACGGCCAGCAGGTCATGTACCAGGCGCTGATCCAGTCGGCGCTCACCTCGGCCAGCTATGCCCGCGAGCTGGGCATGAACCCCGACAACATCATCATCAGCTGCAAGGTCAGCGGCGTGCAGGACCTGATCTCGGTCTACCGCGCCCTGAGCGCGCGCTGCGACTACGCCTTGCACCTGGGCCTGACCGAAGCTGGCATGGGCACCAAGGGCACGGTGGCTTCGAGCGCGGCCCTGGCCGTGCTGCTGCAGGAAGGCATTGGCGACACCATCCGCGTGTCCCTCACGCCCCAGCCCGGCGAGGCTCGCACGCAGGAAGTGGTGGTGGCTTCAGAGATCCTGCAATCTCTGGGTCTGCGTGCGTTCAACCCGAGCGTCACCGCCTGCCCCGGCTGCGGTCGCACCACCAGCACCACCTTCCAGGAGCTGGCCAAGCAGATCGACGATTTCCTGCGCGAGCAGATGCCGGTCTGGCGCAAGAAGTACCCGGGCGTCGAGAACATGAAGGTGGCCGTGATGGGCTGCATCGTGAACGGCCCGGGCGAGAGCAAGCATGCCGACATCGGCATCAGCCTGCCCGGCACCGGCGAAGCGCCGGCCGCCCCGGTTTTCATCGACGGCCAGAAGGCGCTGACCCTGCGCGGCGAGAACATCGCCAGCGAGTTCCATGCGCTGGTCGAGAACTACATCGAGAAGCGCTTCGGCACCGTTGCGGCCTGAAGCGGACACCCCATGACAGAAACGAAGAAAGTGCAGCCGCTGCAGGCTGTGAAGGGCATGAACGACATCCTGCCGCCCGACTCGGCGCGCTGGGAGTGGCTGGAGGCCAAGATGCGCAGCGTGCTGCAGCGCTACGGCTACCAGAACGTGCGCACGCCCGTCGTCGAGCCCACGGCCCTGTTCGTGCGCGGCCTCGGCGAGGTCACCGACGTGGTCGAGAAGGAGATGTACGCCTTCGAAGACCGCATGAACGGGGATCAACTGGCCCTGCGCCCTGAGGGTACGGCCGGCGTGGTGCGCGCCATGATCGAGCACAGCTTCCTGCGCGAGGGCGGCAAGCGCCTGTACTACTTCGGCCAGATGTTCCGCCATGAGCGGCCGCAGAAAGGCCGCTACCGCCAGTTCCACCAGATGGGCATCGAGGCGCTGGGCTTTGCCGGTCCCGATGTGGATGCCGAGGTGATCCTGCTCGGCCGCACGCTGTGGCGTGAGCTGGGGCTGGTCGAGGGCCGCGACGTGGTGCTGGAGCTGAACTGCCTGGGCCAGGCCGACGAGCGCCGCGCCCACCGCGAGGCGCTGATCCAGTACCTCGAGCAGCACCAGGACGTGCTGGACGAGGAAGCCAAGCGCCGCATGTACACGAACCCGCTGCGCGTGCTCGACACCAAGAACCCGGCCATGCAGGCCATGGCCGAGGCGGCGCCCAAGCTGCTCGATTTCCTGGGTGCCGAGTCGCTGGCGCATTTCAACGGCGTTCGCACCATCCTCGACGCGGCCGGCCTGGCCTACCGCATCAACCCGCGCCTGGTGCGCGGCCTGGACTACTACAACCTGACCGTGTTCGAGTGGGTGACCGAGCGCCTCGGTGCCCAGGGCACGGTCTGTGCCGGTGGCCGTTACGACGGGCTGATCGAGCAGCTGGGCGGCAAGCCTGCGCCGGGCGTGGGCTTCGGCCTCGGCATGGAGCGTTTGCTTCTCTTGCTGGGCGAGGTCGGTGTCGACATCCCGGCGCAGTTGCCCGATGCCTACGCCATCGTGCCCACGGCAGAGCAGTTGCCCCAGGTCATGGCGGCGCTGGAACAACTGCGCGCGGCTGGCGTGGCCGTGGTCCTGCATCCGGGCCAGTCGAGCATGAAGTCGCAGTTCAAGAAGGCCGATGCCAGCGGCGCGGCCTTTGCGCTGGTCTTCGGACCCGACGAACTGGCGCGTGGCGAAGTGGCCGTCAAGCCGCTGCGCGATGAGGGCACGGCCCAGTACACCCGGCCCCTGGCCACGGCTGCCGAATGGGCGGCCGAATTGCTCCGCGCATAATCGCGGCTCTTCACCTTTTCTCTCAGAACATTCCCTGCCATGGCGTCGCATCTCGATCTTGAAGAACAAGAACAGCTGGACCAGCTGAAAGCTTTCTGGAAGCAGTACGGCAACCTGATTACCTGGGTGCTCACGCTGGTGCTGCTCGCTTTCGCCGGCTGGACCGGCTGGGGCTGGTGGCAGCGTGAGCAGGCCGTCAAGGCCACCGCGCTGTACGACGCGCTCGAAGCCGCCGAAAAGGCGGGCGACGCCGACAAGGCCAACCGTGCCTTTGCCGATCTGAAGGATCGCTATCCGCGCACCACCTATGCCGCCTTGGGCGCGTTGCTGGCTGCCAAGATGCAGTTCGACAAGGGTCAGACCGACAATGCCCAGGCCACGCTGGCCTGGGTGGCCGAGAACGGCGTCGAGTACCGAGAGCTGGCCAAGCTGCGCCTGTCCGGCCTGCAGATTGATGCCAAGCAGTACGACGCGGCAGCCAAGACGCTGGATGGGATCACTGCCCCTGACTATGCAGCCCTGGTGGCCGACCGTCGCGGCGACATTGCCGTGCTGCAAAACAAGCCTGAGGTGGCCAAGGCCGAGTACGCCAAGGCCTATGCCGGGCTGGACAAGCAGCTGGAGTACATCAAGCTGGTGGACGCCAAGATGTCTGCGCTCGGCACTCCTCCTGCCGAGGTCAAGCCCAAAGCAGAGGTGAAGCAATGATGAGCGTTCGCCGTCAAGCTTCGCGCGGCCTGGTGATGGCAGGCCTTGCCGCCGGTCTCATGGCCCTGCTGTCCGGCTGCGCTGTCTACGACTGGGTGATGCCGGCCAAGAAGAATCCGCTGGAGACCTTCACCGCGACGCTGAGCGGTAAGACCGCCTGGAACAGCCGCGTCGACAGCATCAAGTTCCCGCTCAATGTGGCGGTGGCCGGCGAGCGCATCGTCGTTGCCGACAGTGACGGCCTGGTGCAGGCCCTCAATGTGGCCAATGGCCAGTCGCAATGGCGCGGCGAGACCAAGGTCAAGCCTTCGGGCGCCGTGGGCAGCGACGGCCGCTTTGCGGCGCTGGTGTCGGTGGACAACGAGCTGGTCGTGCTCGATGCCGGCAAGAAGGTTTGGACCAAGACGCTGAACACGCCGGTCAAGACCGCGCCCCTGGTGGCCGGCGAGCGAGTTTTCGTGCTGACAGTGGACCGCCAGGTGCTGGCCTATGACGTGCTCGATGGCCGCAAGCTCTGGGAGCTGCGCCGCCCGGGCGAGCCGCTGACGCTGAACCAGGCCGGCGTGATCAATGCCTACAAGGACACGCTGGTGGTGGGACAGGGCCCGCGCCTGGCCGGCGTCGACCCGCTGAACGGCCAACTGCGCTGGGAAGCCAGCGTGGCCAGCCCGCGCGGCACCAACGAAGTTGAGCGCCTCGCTGACCTGGTTGGCCCGCTGGGTCGCAGCGGCGAGATGCTGTGCGCCCGTGCTTTCCAGGTGTCGGTAGGCTGCGTCAATGGCGAGCGCGGCACGGCGATCTGGAGCAGGAACAACTCGGGCCAGGTCGGCGTGTCGGCCGACGGCGATCTGCTAGTCGGTGCCGACGCCTCGGACCGCATCACGGCCTGGAAGGTCGCCAATGGCGACGTGGCCTGGACGGCTGACCAGCTGCAGAACCGCAAGCTGAGTGCGCCGCTGCTGACCGCCAAGGTGGCCGTGTTCGGCGACGGCGAAGGCTATGTGCATTTCCTCTCGCGTGAAACCGGCAAGACGCAGTTGCGCCTGGAGACTGACGGCTCGGCCATCGTCGCTGCACCTCAAGCGGTGGGCGGCCTGATCGTCGTCGTGACCGCCAAGGGCGGTGTGTTCGGCCTCAAGCTGAACTGAGCGGTGCTGCCGGCGCGCTGAATCGAAAACAACAACAAGAAGGAAGTACGCGCCATGAAGCCCGTAATCGCCCTGGTGGGCCGCCCCAATGTGGGCAAGTCCACGCTGTTCAACCGACTGACCAAGAGCCGCGACGCCATCGTCGCAGACTTCGCCGGCCTGACCCGCGACCGCCACTACGGTGACGGCCGCCTGGGCGACCGCGAGTTCATCTGCATCGATACCGGCGGCTTCGAGCCCGACAGCACCACCGGCATCGTCAAGGAAATGGCCAAGCAGACCCGCCAGGCCGTGGCCGAGGCGGACGTGGTGATCTTCGTGGTCGATATCCGGCTCGGCCTGTCGGGCCAGGACCAGGACATCGCGCGCTACCTGCGCACGGCCAACAAGCGCATCCTGCTGGCGGTGAACAAGGCCGAGGGCATGAGCGACTCGCCGCTGCTGGGCGAGTTCCATGAACTGGGCCTGGGTGAGCCGCACCCGATCTCCTCGGCCCATGGCCAGGGCATCCGCAGCCTGCTGGAGGCGGCGCTGGAGCCGTTCGAGAAGGCCGAGGACGAGTTCGGCGCCGGCCCCCAGGAAGACGGCGTGATTCGTCTGGCCGTGGCCGGCCGCCCGAATGTGGGCAAGAGCACCCTGATCAACACCTGGCTCGGTGAAGAGCGCCTGGTGGCCTTTGACATGCCGGGCACGACGCGCGACGCCATCGCGGTCGACTTCGAGCGCCATGGCCAGAAGTTCAAGCTGATCGACACCGCCGGCCTGCGCCGCAAGGGCAAGGTCTTCGAGGCCATCGAGAAGTTCTCGGTGGTGAAGACGCTGCAGGCGATTGCCGATGCCAACGTGGTGCTGCTGCTGGTCGATGCAACGCAGGGCGTGTCCGAGCAGGATGCCCACATCGCCGGCTATGTGCTGGACAGCGGCCGCGCCGTGGTGATCGCCGTGAACAAGTGGGATGCGGTCGACAAGTACCAGCGCGAGCAGCTGCAGCGCTCCATCGAGCAGCGCTTGGCCTTCCTGAAGTTCGCACCCATCCTCAACATCTCGGCGCTGAAGCGCCAGGGCCTCGGTCCCTTGTGGGATGCGCTGGCCTCGGCCTACAGCTCGGCCTTCAAGAAGATGACCACGCCGGTGCTGACCCGCCTGGTGCAGGAAGCCGTGCAGCACCAGACCCCCAAGCGCATCGGCGCCTTCCGCCCCAAGCTGCGCTATGCGCACCAGGGCGGCATGAACCCGCCCATCGTGGTCATCCACGGCAACTCGCTGGAAGGCATCACCGATGTCTACAAGCGCTACCTGGAAGGCCGCATCCGTGACCACTACAAGCTGGTCGGCACGCCGATGAAGATCGAGCTGCGCTCCTCCAAGAACCCCTTCGACGAGAAGAGCGCCTAGGGTTCTTACCGAGACTTTCAGCGCCCATTCAGCACCCTGTGTTAAGGTGGGCGCTCTTCCCACTCCCCACATCACGGAGCATATCGTGAGCAACAAAGGCCAACTCTTGCAAGACCCGTTCCTGAACCTGCTGCGCAAAGAGCATGTGCCCGTTTCGATCTACCTGGTCAACGGCATCAAGTTGCAAGGCCACATCGAATCCTTCGATCAATACGTGGTTCTGCTGCGCAATACCGTGACCCAAATGGTCTACAAGCACGCGATTTCCACCGTCGTGCCTGGCCGTGCGGTCAATTTCCACGCCAACGACGGCCAGGGCGAGACGCCCGCCTGACCGGCCTGACCCGGTCTGCGGGCTGAAGCCAGCCCAACAAGCAACACCTTGAGTTCTTCTACAAACTCTGCCGCGACGCCGCCCCCCGAGGCGGCGCGCGCCATTCTCGTGGGCGTCGATTTCGGTCGCGGCGCTGCTTTCGATCCCACGCTGGATGAGCTGGCCCTGCTGGCCGAATCGGCCGGCGACACGCCGGTGGCCCGCGTCATCGCCCGCCGCAAAGCGCCCGACGCGGCGCTCTTCGTCGGCTCGGGCAAGGCCGACGAGATCAAGCTGCTGGTGCAGGCCCACGAGGCCCACACCGTGCTGTTCGACCAGGCCATTTCACCGGCCCAGCAGCGCAACCTGGAGCGCCTGCTCGGTGTGCCGGTGGCTGACCGCACGGCCTTGATCCTCGAGATCTTTGCTGCCCGCGCGCAGAGCTTTGAAGGCAAGCTGCAGGTCGAGCTGGCGCGGCTGCAATACCTGGCCACGCGCCTGGTGCGGCGCTGGAGCCACCTGGAGCGCCAGAGCGGCGGCATCGGCATGCGCGGCGGCCCCGGCGAGGCCCAGATCGAGCTGGACCGCCGCATGATCGATGACCGCATCAAGGCCACCAAGGAGCGGCTCAAGAAGGTGCAGCGCCAGCGCAGCACCCAGCAGCGTGCCCGCCAGCGCAATGGCGTCTTCCGCGTCTCGCTGGTCGGCTACACCAATGCCGGCAAGAGCACGCTGTTCAATGCCCTCGTGAAGGCCCGCACCTATGCGGCCGACCAGCTGTTTGCCACGCTGGACACCACCACGCGCTCGCTCTACCTGGAGCAGGCCGGCACCAGCGTTTCGCTGTCCGACACCGTGGGCTTCATCCGCGACCTGCCGCACAAGCTCGTGGAGGCCTTCCGCGCCACGCTGCAAGAGGCGGCTGATGCCGACCTGCTTCTGCATGTGATCGACGCCGCCAGCCCGGTGCTGGATGAGCAACGCGAGGAGGTCGAGCGCGTGCTGGCCGAGATCGGCGCGGCCGACATTCCGCAGATCCTGGTCTACAACAAGCAGGACATGCTGGAAGAGAGTCAGCGCCCGCGCAGCCCGCAGGACTGGGTAGAGCGCGACGGCGGCGTGCGCACGCCACGTGTCTTCGTGAGCGCCCTGGACGGCAGCGGCCTCGATGTGCTGCGCGCCCAGATCGTCGAGGCGATGCGCGGGCAGAATGTCGGCTTGAATTTGCAAGACCTGACCCCAGCTGATGGGGCCGAGCATCTAGATGTACAAGACGAGGATGCAGCGGCCGCCACGGCGCCTTTCACCGAACAACAGGCAAGAGCATGAACACCATTGAGCCGAATGCGAACCGCCCGGCCCAGAGCGGATTGATGGCACGCGCAGGCCAGGCCCTGCGCTCGCAGGCCGGCCGCCTGCTGAACAACGGCCGCAACGACGGCCCGCCTGATCTGGACGAACTCTGGCGCGACTTCAACCGCAAGCTCTCCGGCATGTTCGGTGGCGGCGGCAAGCGCGGCTCCGGCAGCGACGGCGGCAATGGCGGCAACAACAATTTCCAGCCCGACATGAAGAGCGCCGGCATCGGTGCCGGCCTGATCGCCGGCGTGGTGGCCCTCGCCTGGCTGGGCAGCGGCCTTTTCATCGTGCAGGAAGGCCAGCAGGCTGTGGTCACGACCTTCGGCAAGTACAGCAAGTCGGTCGGTGCCGGCTGGCAATGGCGCCTGCCTTATCCGATCCAGGCCCATGAGACCGTGGCCGTGACGCAACTGCGTTCGGTCGAGGTGGGCCGCAGCAACCTGGTGCCAGCCACCGGCCTGCGCGACTCGTCCATGCTGACGCAGGACGAGAACATCGTCGACATCCGCTTTACCGTGCAGTACCTCTTGAAGGACGCGCGCGACTTCCTGTTCGAGAACGCCAACCCCGAGGCCGCCGTCATGCAGGCTGCCGAGTCGGCGGTGCGCGAGATCGTCGGCAAGAGCAATATGGACTCGGTGCTGTACGAGCAGCGCGACGCCATTGCCGCCGAGTTGATCAAGTCGGTGCAGGCCCAGCTGGACCGCCTGAAGGCCGGCATCATCGTCAAGAACGTCAACGTGCAGCAGGTGCAGGCGCCCGAGCAGGTGCAGGCCGCTTTCGATGATGCCTTCAAGGCGACGGCCGACCGCGAGCGCGCGAAGAACGAAGGCCAGGCCTATGCCAATGACGTGATTCCGCGTGCCCAGGGCGAGGCGGCCAAGCTGCGTGAGCAGGCCGAGGGCTACAAGGCCCGCGTGGTCGCCGAGGCCGAGGGTGATGCCCAGCGCTTCAAGAGCGTGCTGGCCGAGTACCAGAAGGCGCCGGCCGTGACCCGCGACCGGCTCTACATCGACACGATGAAGCAGGTCTACTCCAACGTCAGCAAGGTGATGGTGGACAGCCGCAACAATTCGAACCTGCTCTACCTGCCGCTGGACAAGCTGCTGCAGCAAGGCAGTGGCACGGTGACAGCCAGCCCGCCCACGCCGGTCGTCAGCACCGAGGCGGCGCCTGCGCTGGGCAATTCCGATGTTCGTTCGCGTGATGGTCTGCGCAGCCGCGACCGCGATGGCCGCTGAGCGAGGAAGCTGAAATCATGAACCGCATCGTCACCCTCGTTGCCTTCGCCCTGGCCGCCTTCATGCTGGCCAGCTCCACCCTGTTTGTTGTCGACCAGCGCCAGTTCGCCGTCGTCTATGCGCTGGGCGAGATCAAGGAAGTCATCAGCGAGCCTGGCCTGAAGGTCAAGGCGCCGCCGCCGTTCCAGAACGTGGTGTTCCTGGACCGCCGCATGCAGACGCTGGACAGCCCCGAGTCGCGCCCCATCTTCACCGCCGAAAAGAAGAGCCTGGTGATCGACTGGCTGGTCAAGTGGCGCATCTCCGAGCCGCGCCAGTTCATCCGAAACAACGGCACCGATATCCGCAACGTCGAGAACCGCCTGAGCCCCATCGTGCAGGCCGCGCTGAACGAGGAAGTGACCAAGCGGACCGTGCGCGCCATGCTGGCCACCGAGCGCGAGAAGGTCATGACCGACGTGCGCCAGCGCCTGCAGGACGAGGCCAAGCAATTCGGTATCGAGATCGTCGACGTGCGTGTCAAGCGTGTGGACTTCTCCGGCAGCATCACCGATTCGGTCTACAGCCGCATGAAGTCGGAGCGCCAACGCGTGGCCAACGAGCAGCGCTCGACCGGTTTGGCCGATGGCGACAAGATCAAGGCGGACGCCGACAAGCAGCGCGAAGTGATCGTCGCCGAGGCCTACCGCGACGCGCAGAAGCTGATGGGTGAGGGCGACGCCAAGGCCTCGGCCATCTACGCCGAGTCTTTTGGCCGCGACCCGAACTTCGCCCAGTTCTATCGCAGCCTGCAGGCCTACCGCGCCAGCTTCAAGAACAAGTCCGATGTGATGGTCGTCGATCCGAGCAGCGACTTCTTCAAGGCCATGCGTGGCAGCGGCGCCAATGGTGCTGCACCGGCCGCACCCGCTGCGCCGCGCAAGTAATCAGCGGCCCGCCCTTTGCCGGCCATGTCGGACCTGCTGCTGGGTGCACTGGCCTTGATGCTGGTGGTGGAAGGGCTGCTGCCCTTCCTGAGTCCCAAGCTGTGGCGCGAGGTCTTCTCTCGGGTGCTGGCCATGAGTGATGGCCAGATCCGCTTCATCGGCCTGTCCAGCATGCTCTCGGGTTTGCTGCTGCTCTACCTGAACTGGCCCTGACGCGGCCGCTGTTTGGTGGGCGCTTTGCACGGATGAAGTCTGCCGGTGGTACGGCGCTGTTCGGCGGCGCCCGGCAGGCCGGTACAATGCGCTTTTAACCCCCCTCGAAAGTCCATGAGCTCTGCTTGGCTGCTGCCCGAGCACATTGCCGACGTCCTGCCGTCCCAGGCGCGCCGCATCGAAGAACTGCGGCGTGAGTTGCTGGACATGGCCCGTGGCTACGGCTGCGAACTGGTCATGCCGCCGCTCTTGGAGCACCTGGACTCCCTGCTGTCCGGCGCCGGGCGCTCGCTCAACCTGAAGACCTTCAAGCTGGTCGATCAGCTGTCTGGTCGTAGCCTGGGCCTGCGCGCCGACACCACGCCGCAGGTCGCGCGCATCGACGCACATCTGCTCAACCGCGCCGGTGTGACGCGCCTTTGCTACTGCGGCCCGGTGGTTCATACCCGCCCGGCCGGCCCGCATGCCTCACGCGAACCGCTGCAACTGGGCATCGAGATCTACGGCCATGCTGGCCTCGAAGCCGATCTGGAAGTTCAGGAGCTGGCGCTGGATGCACTGCGCCGTGCCGGCCTGGTCGGCATCACGCTGGACCTCGGCGACGCCCGCATCCTGCAAGGTGTGCTGGGTGACGTGCAGTTGCCGGCTGATCAACTCGAAGCCATTGGCGCCGCGCTGGCGGCCAAGGATCAGGCCGAGCTGGCGAGCCTGTGTGCCGGCTTGCCGGCCGCGGTGGCGCAGGGCCTGCTGGCCTTGCCGAGCCTCTATGGCGGCATCGAGGTGCTGGAGCAGGCACGCAAGCGTCTGCCGGCCCATCCGTTGATTGAAGCCGCGTTGGCCGATCTGGCCTGGCTGGCCAAGCATCTGGCCCAGACTCATCCCGAGGTGCTGCTGGGCTTTGACCTCGCGGACGCGAGCGGCAACGAGTACTACACCGGCGCCCGTTTTGCGCTCTACGCCGAAGGCTGCAGCGATGCGGTGCTTCGTGGCGGGCGCTATGACGAGGTGGGCGCGGTGTTCGGCCGACGCCGTCCAGCCGTCGGCTTCAGTGCCGACCTGAAGACCCTTGTCAGCCTGGCGCCGGCCAGCCCCTTGCGGGCAGCGGTGCGGGCCCCCTGGGGCGAGGATCCGGGCCTGCGCGCGGCGATCCGCCGGCTGCGCGAGCAAGGCGAGACCGTGGTGTGCGTGCTGCCCGGGCACGAGCACGAAGGCGACGAATTCGACTGCGACCGCGAACTGGTCCAGGTCGGCTCTCAATGGGCGGTGCGGGCTCTCTGAAGCTCTAGCGTCGCCAACAGCAATTCAAGTAGGAACGAGAAAATCATGCAAAGCGAAATCGCGCGCGGTCGCAATGTGGTCGTGGTCGGCACCCAGTGGGGCGACGAAGGCAAGGGCAAGGTCGTCGACTGGCTGACCGATCACGCCGAGGGCGTGGTGCGCTTCCAGGGCGGCCACAACGCCGGCCACACGCTGGTGATCAAGGGCGTCAAGACGGCGCTGCAACTGATCCCCTCGGGCATCATGCGCGACGGCGTGGCCTGCTACATCGGCAACGGCGTGGTGGTCGATCCGACCCATCTGCTGGGCGAGATCGAGCGCCTGGAAAAGGCCGGCGTCGAAGTGCGTTCGCGCCTCTTCATCAGCGAGTCCTGTCCGCTGATCCTGCCCTTCCATGTGGAAGTGGACAAAGCCCGCGAAGCCCTGCGTGAGAGCAGCGGCAGCGGCAAGATCGGCACCACGGGCAAGGGCATTGGCCCGGCCTACGAAGACAAGGTGGCGCGCCGCGCGCTGCGCGTGCAGGACCTCAAGCACCCGGACCGCTTCGCCAAGAAGCTGCGCGAACTGCTGGAGCTGCACAACTTCGCGCTGAATGGCTATCTGAAGGCGAAGACGCTGGAGTTCCAGCCCATCTTCGACCAGGCCATGAAGATGGCGGACCTGCTGAAGCCCATGATGGCCGACGTGGGCTACCTGATCCACAAGGCCCACAAGGCCGGCGCCAACATCCTGTTCGAGGGCGCGCAAGGCACGCTGCTGGACATCGACCACGGCACCTACCCGTATGTCACCTCGAGCAACTGCGTGGCCGGCAATGCCGCCGCCGGTGCCGGCGTCGGCCCGCAGATGCTGCACTACATGCTGGGCATCACCAAGGCCTACACCACGCGCGTCGGCTCGGGCCCGTTCCCGACCGAGCTGGAGTGGGAAAAGGAAGGCACGGTCGGCTACCACCTGTCGACCGTGGGCCAGGAGAAGGGCACCGTGACCGGCCGCGCCCGCCGCTGCGGCTGGCTGGATGCCGCCGCCCTGAAGCGCTCCATCATCATCAACGGCATCACCGGCCTGTGCATGACCAAGCTGGACGTGCTGGACGGCCTCGTCGAGATCAAGATGTGCGTGGGCTACGAGCTGAACGGCAAGACCATCGACATCCTGCCGCTGGACGGCGACGAGATCACGGCCTGCGTGCCGGTCTATGAAACCTTCCCCGGCTGGACCGAGACCACCTTCGGCGTGACCGAATGGGAGAAGCTGCCGCTGAACGCCCGCCGCTACCTGGAGCGTGTCAGCGAGGTGATCGGCGCGCCCATCGCCATGGTCTCGACCGGCCCGGACCGCGAACACACCATTCTGTTGCAACACCCGTACAAGGCCTGAGGCCGAGACCGGTAGCAAGCCCCGACACTAGCAATCACCGAATCAGGAGAAGTTCCCCATGTTGACCGACGACGGCAAGCACTTGTATGTGTCCTGGGACGAGTACCACCTGCTGACCGAGCGCCTGGCGCTGAAGGTCCATGCCTCGGGCTGGCAGTTCGACCAGATCCTTTGCCTGGCCCGCGGTGGCATGCGGCCCGGCGACGTGCTCTCGCGCGTGTTCGACAAGCCGCTGGGCATCATGTCCACCAGCTCGTACCGCGCCGAGGCCGGCACCATCCAGGGCCGCCTGGATATCGCCAAGTACATCACCATGCCCAAGGGCGAGTTGGCCGGCCGCGTGCTGCTGGTGGACGACCTGGCGGACTCCGGCGTGACGCTGAAGGCCGTGGTCGAGCGCCTGCGCGGCATGCCTTCGATCACCGAACTGCGCTCGGCCGTGATCTGGACCAAGTCGGTCTCGACCTACACGCCCGACTACTACGTCGAGATGCTGGAGACCAGCCCCTGGATCCACCAGCCGTTCGAAGAGTACGACGGCATGGGCCCGGAAGCGCTGGCCAAGAAGTTCAGCGTCTGAGGGCAGTCACGATGACGCAGCAACAAGCCGAGCAGAACATCGGCTTGCCGGCTGCTGTTCTTCGTCGCACAAAGCAGAAAGCCAGCACGCGAGTGCTGGCTTTTGTCGTTGATGGCACTGCCGCTTTCAAGCGCGCAGGCCACAAATGCAAAGAGCCAGCACGCTGTGCTGGCTCTTACAATTTGGTGCCCAGAAGAGGACTCGAACCTCCACGGAGTTACCCGCTAGTACCTGAAACTAGTGCGTCTACCAATTCCGCCATCTGGGCTAGTTTGCGAGTCGCTTAGTTTTAGTTTCTAAGCGATTTGCATTTCAGGAAAGACTAGGATTCTATCATCAAAAATTTTAAGAACGCAAGCGCCTCGAGCCTGAGCACTGCCGGGACCGGCGGCGCGCTGCTGAGCGAGGTCGAGGGCAAGCTGCAGGGCCACCGTGATGGCCATGGCTTTCTGATCCCCGACGATGGCCAGCCCGACGTCTACCTCTCCTCGCAGGAGATGCATGCCGTCATGCACGGCGACCGCCTGCGCGTGCGCATCACGCGCTACGACAAGCGTGGCCGGCCCGAGGGCAAGGTGCTCGAGATCCTCGACCGCAAGAAGAAGCCCATCATCGGGCGCCTGCTGCTGGAGTCGGGTGTCTGGCTTGTGGCGCCCGAAGACAAGCGCTTCGGCCAGGACATCCTGATCCCCAAGAACGCCATCGCCAATGCGGCGGCGGGCCAGATCGTCTCGGTCGAACTGACCGAGCCGCCCTCGCTGTATTCGCAGCCCGTCGGTCGTGTGACCGAGGTGCTGGGCGAGATCGACGATCCCGGCATGGAGATCGAGATCGCGGTGCGCAAGTACGAGGTGCCGCATGCCTTCAGCGCCGAGACGCAGGCCCAGGCCGCCAAGCTGCCCGAGCGGGTGCGCACTGCCGACCTCAAG
This sequence comes from Pelomonas sp. V22, assembly GCF_030014915.1. GTDB lineage: Bacteria > Pseudomonadota > Gammaproteobacteria > Burkholderiales > Burkholderiaceae_C > JAUASW01. The sequence continues at coordinate 1,030,503 of NZ_JAGIXS010000001.1, read as the reverse complement.
CACCGCGTTGACCTGCGCGACGTGGCCCTGGTGACGATTGACGGCGAAGACGCCCGCGACTTCGACGATGCGGTTTATTGCGAGCCGCACAAGCAGGGGCGGGGCAAGACGGCCTTCACCGGCTGGCGCCTGATCGTCGCGATTGCCGACGTGAGCCACTACGTGAAGCCCGGCGAGCCGCTCGACGAAGACGCGTATGAGCGCGCCACCTCGGTCTATTTCCCGCGTCGTGTCATTCCGATGCTGCCGGAGAAGCTGTCCAACGGCCTGTGCTCGCTGAATCCGCACGAAGACCGGCTCTCCATGGTCTGCGACATGCTGATCAATGCCGAGGGCCAGACCCACGCCTACCAGTTCTACCCGGCGGTGATCAACTCGCACGCGCGACTCACTTACACCGAGGTGGCCGCCGTGCTGGGCAACACCCACGGGCCCGAGGCGGCGCGCCGCAAAGACCTGGTGCCGCACCTGCTGCATCTGCACGAGGTCTATCGTGCGCTGCTCGGCGAGCGGGCGAAGCGCGGTGCCGTGGACTTCGAAACCACCGAGACCCAGATCGTCTGCGACGACAACGGCAAGATCGAGAAAATCGTGCCGCGCGTCCGCAACGAGGCGCACAAGCTGATCGAGGAGGCCATGCTGGCCGCCAATGTCTGCGCGGCCGACTTCATTGCCGGCTGCAAGCATGCCTCGCTGTTCCGTGTCCACGAGGGCCCCACGCCCGAGAAGCGCACGGCCTTGCAGGCCTACCTGCGCGCGCTGGGCATCGGCCTTGGCATCAGCGACGACCCGAAGCCGGGCGAGTACCAGGCCATCGCTGCGGCCACCAAGGACCGGCCGGACGCCACACAGATCCATTCAATGCTTCTGCGCTCGATGCAGCAGGCCATTTACACCGGCGCCAATTCCGGCCACTTCGGGCTGGCCTATCCGGCGTATACACACTTCACCAGCCCGATCCGCCGCTATCCGGACCTGCTGGTGCACCGTGTGATCAAGGCCCTGCTGGCCAACAAGCGTTACCAGCTGGATGCCGGCAAGATGAACGTGCCCGAGCCGGCCAAGCGCCCGGGCCGGCCCAAGCCGATCAACCCGGCCACGGCCTCGACCGAGGCCGAGCGCTGGGAGGTTGTGGGCGCGCATTGCAGCGCGAACGAGCGCCGTGCCGACGAGGCCTCACGCGATGTCGAGGCCTGGCTCAAGTGCCGCTACATGCGCGAACACCTGGGCGAGGAGTTCAGCGGCACCGTCAGCGCGGTCACGAGCTTCGGCCTGTTTGTGCAGCTCGACCAGCTCTATGTCGAGGGCCTGATCCACATCACCGAACTGGGTGGCGAGTACTACCGCTTCGACGAGGTGCGCCAGGAGCTGCGTGGCGAGCGCACCGGCATCCGCTTCGCCACCGGCGCGCGGGTGCAGGTGCAGGTCAGCCGGGTTGACCTGGACGGCCGCAAGATCGATTTCCGCCTGGTTCGCGATGGGGAAGACCTGCCGCGATCCAGTGCGAAGCCGCCGCGCGACAAGAGCCAGCATAAGCCCAAGGAGACGCCAGCCACGGCAGTCGAGGCCCTGGAGGAGGTGCGCCGCGCCGACCGGGCGGCCAAGACGGCGCGCAAGACCAAGCCGGTCAAGCCGGCACGGGCGCCCAAGGTCGTGGCCGAGGCGCCGCCGGCGCATCCGGTCAAGGCCGCGCGCAGCAAGGCGAAGGCCAGCGCCGAGGCGCGCACCCGCAAGCGCCGTTGATGCGGCATCCGCGCCTCAGCGGCGCGGATGCAGGCTGTGCATGCGTTCGATCAGGTCGCTGGCCCGCAAGGGGCCGGCCGCTTGCGAATCTGCGGCGGCGCCATGCCAGTACACGGCACGGCAGGCCAAGGCATGCAGGTCGGCGCCCGAGGGTGCCTGCGCCCACAGGCCCCCCAGCCAGCCGGCGAGCACATCGCCGCTGCCTGGCGTCGCCAGCGCCGCATTGCCGCTCGAGTTGATCGAGGGCAGGGCGCCCGGGCTTGCCACCAGGCTGCCCGAGCCTTTCAGCACCACGCCGCAGCGGTAGCGCTTGAGCAGCGCTTCAATGGCCGCCATCCGGTTCGCCTGGATCTCGGCACTGCTGCAGCCGAGCAGGCGCGCGGCTTCCAGCGGGTGTGGCGTCAGCCAGGTCGATTGGCGGCGGGCGCTGCGCTCACTCAGCGCGTTCTGCAACGGGCTGTCGGCAGCGATGACGTTCAGTGCGTCGGCATCCAGCACGAGGCGTTCGGCCTGACTCAGCAGACTGGGCAGCAGCGGGGCGATGGCCGTGCTGGCACCGCAGCCCGCAACGACAACCTGGTTTCGCCAGGAGGCTACATCGGTGAGCTGGGCCTGTGTCCTTTGCATCAGCTCAGGTCGCTGCGGATCAGCGCCGCCGTCGGCTTCGCCCAGCAGGCAGAGGTAGACGCGCCCGGCGCCACTGGCGAGCGACGCGCGTGCCGCCAGACGGGCGGCGCCCTGCATACCTGGAGCGCCGCCAATCACCAGCACATCGCCGCGGCTGCCCTTGTGGGCGGCATGCCCGCCGGCCGGCGCAGCGGCCATCACATCGGCGCCCGTCAGCCGGCTGCAGCCATCGGCCGGCGCCGCAATGCCGAGATCGTCGAACCAGATCCGGCCTGCCGCCTCGCGGCCTTGGCCGGTGAAGAGGCCGGGCTTCAGCGTGAGCAGGCTCAAGGTGTCATGAGCTCGAACCCAGGCGGTGCTGGGCGTGTGGCCGGTCTCGCTGGACAGGCCGCTCGGCAGGTCGACCGCGAGCACCGGCGAAGTCTGGGCATTGATGCGTTCGATGGCGGTGGCGATCTCGCCCTCGGGAGCGCGGCTCAGGCCGAGGCCCAGCAGGGCGTCGATCAGCAGCTCGCTGCCGCCTTCATCACGCCATCCTGCTTCGATGGGCACGCCGGCCTCCCGGGCCTGGATCAGAGCGCGGGCAGCATCGGGCGGTGTGGCCTTGCCGGCGCTTATCAAGCTGACCCGGGGCTGGCGGCCCGCTGCGTGCAGCAGCTGCGCCGCCACCAGTCCATCGCCTCCGTTGTTGCCTGGGCCGCACACGACGTGGATCTGCCGCGCATGCGGCTGCAACGCGAGCGCGAGCTTGGCCAGGGCCAGGCCGGCGCGTTCCATCAGCGGCGGTTGATGCTCACCGGCCTCCAGCGCCCGGCATTGCGCGTCGCTATGCAGCAGCAGTGAAAGGGGCGCCGGCAGGACCTGGGTCAGCATGGCACCAGCTTGTCAGCCCAGCCTGGAAATGTCCATGCCGGCCCCATCGATGGCGGGTGCGCGGCCAGCGAGCTGGTCGGCCAGCAGGCGGGCCGCTCCATTGGCGAGGGCCCAGCCGTCATCGGCATACGCGGTGTTCAGCCAGATGCCGGCCAGGCCGCTCGCGCCGAGCAGGGGCAGGCCATCGGCCACGCGGCTGCGAGCGCCGCGCCAGCGCTGGATGCCGCTGTGCTGCGCCGCGCCGGGGAACCAGTCGTGCAGCACCTTGTGCAGCGTGCCGACGGCGCGCGCGCTCAGCTGCGTGGCATGGCCGCCGATCTCGGTGACGCCGGTCACACGCACGCGCTGGCCGATGCGGCTCAGTGCCACGTGGTACTGCGCGTCGACCAGGCCCGAGCGCGGGCCGAGGTCCGGGTGGGCTTCGATCTGCCGCAGCGGCGCAGTGATCGAGTAGCCCTGCCAGGTCTGCAGCGGCAGCTTGAGGCCCAGCGGCTTCAACAGTGCGGCCGTGTCGCCAGCGGCGCAGATCAGGATGGCGTCGAAGCGTTCCAGCTGCGGCTCCATGGTCTCGGGCCGGGTGTCGCCACCGGTCTCCGATTCGGCGCTGAGCGTCTGCGCTTCTTCGGGCGGTGTGTAGGCATGCAGCAGCTGCGGCTGAGCGCCGGCTTCGATGTGTTGCACCGTGGTGTGGAAGCGGAAGCGCGCACCGAGTCGGCGGGCCTCGCTGCGCATCAGATGGGCGAACTGGCGGCAATTGCCGATCTCATCCTGCGGCAGGTGGATGCCGCCTTGCAGCGGCGTGTCGGGGCTGAGGCCCGGTTCCAGGGCCAGGCATTCGGCCGCGTCGAGCTGCTTGTGCGGCAGGCCCAGTTCGCTGAGCAGCGCGAGGCCGGGCTGCACGGCGGCCAGCTCGCGGCCGCTGCGCAGCAGCATCAGGAGGCCCTCGCTGCGTTCGTAGTCGAGCTGCAGCGCATGGCGCAGTTCGGCCTGGCGTGCCTGGCTGTAGCTGAGCAAGGGTTGCAGGCGCCGGGCGGCCTCGGGGTTGAAGCGGGCGGCACGCCACAGCGCGGGGGAGAGCAGTTTGGCCGTGCTCAGCTGAAGGGAGCTGTGCTTGCGTCGTGGCTGCAGCAGGGCGCGACGACCCAATGCGCTCCACGCCGTCAGATAGGCGGGGGCCAGCAGGCCGCCATGGGCGAAGCTCGATTCGGCGGCCACGCTGCCACGGCGCTCGAAGACGGTCACCTCATGGCCATCGGCCGCGAGCTCGAACGCGCTGCAGACGCCGGCAATGCCGGCGCCGATCACGGCGACCCGCATCACTGCACTCCTGCGGCCAGGGCCGCCTCGGCTTGCAGCGCGATCGAGAGCAGACGGTCGTCCTGACCGGCTGTGCACCACAGCATCAGGCCGACAGGCAACTCGCCCGGCTGTTGGCAGGGCAGGCTGATCGCGCAGCCGTCCAGCATGTTCACGACGGCTGGATTGCGCAGCAGCAGGGCATTGGCCGTCATGTAGGCATCGAGGCTGGCTTCGAGCGGTGCGAGTTCGGGGGCAACCACGGGAACGGTGGGGCTCAGCACAGCGTCGAAGCCGGCCAGATCCGCCTGCATGCCTGCGATCCATTCGCGGCGCGCGGCCTGCAGGTCGATGTAGTCGGCCGCGCTGGTGGCTGCGCCGCGTTGGATGCGTGTGGACACGCGAGGGTCGTACATGGAAGTCTGTTCTTGCATTCTTTTTCGGTGCCAGGCCCAGGCCTCGGCGGCCACCAGGCCACCCTGGGCCTGCAGTGCGGCGAGGCCCTGGAGACGGGGCAGGGGGATTTCCTCGATTTGAGCACCTTGCCGGCGCAGCCACTGCAGGCTGCGCTCGAAAGCGTGCGTCACCGTGGCATCCATGCCATCGAGCAACAGCGGCGCGGTGACCACCGCCAGGCGCCAGCCGCGCAAGGGGCGCGGATCGATGGCGACGCGGCGGGCGGCTAGGATTTCGTGGATCAGCACCGCATCGCGCACGCTGCGGGTGATGGCGCAGGCGGTATCGAGCGAGGTGGAGAGCGGGATGCAGCCCTCGCGTGGCGTGAGGGCCGCGGTGTTCTTGAAGCCGACCAGGCCTTGCAGTGCGGCCGGGATGCGGATCGAGCCACCGGTGTCGGAGCCGAGGGCTGCCCAGGCTGCGCCGGTGGCCACCGTCACGGCGGCCCCGGAACTGGAGCCGCCGGGGATGCGCTGCTTGCCGTCCAGCGCCAGCGTGACCGGGTTCAATGGTGTGCCGTGGTGCGCATTGATGCCGAGGCCGGAGAAGGCGAACTCGGTCATGTTGGTGTGGCCTATCAGCGCAGCGCCTGCGGCACGCAGGCGTGCTACAGCCGGGCTGTCTGCGGCAGCGGGCGCGGCGTCCGTCAGCGAGGCCGAGGCCGCTGTGGTGTGCCGGCCGGCCACGTCGAACAAGTCCTTGATGCTGACTGCCAGCCCGGCCAGCGGTGGCGGCGGCAGGCCGGCTGCCTGCTGTTCATCGAGGTGGCGGGCGGTCAGGCGGGCGGTGTCGAAGAAGTCGCGCACCAGCGCGTGCCGGCAGGCCGGGCTGCGGGCCGCCGCGATGCTGCCCTCCAGCGCTGCAGAGGCGCTGAGGGCGCCAGCTTGGCGCTGCCGCAGGGCGGTCATCAGGTCGTCGGGCATTGGTCTGCTATACTCTTTGGGTTTTGCCGCATGCCCTGCGCGTTTTGCCTGGGCTGCGTGAGCAAGACAAATCGCAAACCGGCCACTGAAAGGTGTCGGCGTCGCCCCAAATGTATCGGGGCCGCCGATTCGGGCCGGATTTTAGATCCAACCTTCGGAGTTACCCATGTCCGTCACGATGCGCGAAATGCTGGAAGCTGGTGTCCACTTTGGTCACCAAACCCGCTTCTGGAACCCCAAGATGGCCCCGTTCATTTACGGCCATCGCAACAAGATTCACATCATCAACCTCGAAAAGACTCTGCCGAAGTTCGAGGAAGCGATGAAGTTTGTGCGCAATCTGGCGTCCAAGCGCGGCAACATCCTGATGATCGGCACCAAGCGTCAAGCCCGTGAAGTCATCGCCCTGGAAGCCCAGCGTTGCGGCATGCCCTACGTTGATTCGCGTTGGCTCGGCGGCATGATGACCAACTTCAAGACGGTCAAGGGTTCGCTGAAGAACCTGAAGGACATGCAAGCCCAGGTCGAAGCCGGCACGCAGCCCGCCATCAAGAAGGAAGCCCTGATGTTCCAGCGTGGCATTGCCAAGCTGGAAAAGAACATCGGCGGCATCCAGGACATGGCCGCCCTGCCGGACGCCATCTTCGTGATCGACGTCGGTTACCACAAGATTGCCGTGGCCGAAGCCAAGAAGCTGGGCATCCCGGTGATCGGCGTGGTTGACACCAACCACTCGCCCATCGGAATCGACTACATCATCCCGGGCAACGACGACTCGGCCAAGGCCGTGGCTCTGTACGCCCGCGCTGTCGCTGACGCCGTGCTCGAAGGCCGTGCCAACGCCGGCAACGACGTGGTGCAAGCCGCCGCTCCGGCTGGCGATGAATTCGTGGAAGTGAACGAAGGCAACTAAGCCCTCGCCACACCCAGACGAAGGGGCTGCTTACAGCCCCTTTTTTCCAAGTTGATTTTTTGTTCGGGCGCTTATCGCCCGGGTGATGGAGACTGAAGATGGCTGCAATTACCGCAAGCATGGTGGGTGAGCTGCGCGCTCGCACCGACGCTCCGATGATGGAGTGCAAGAAGGCCCTGACCGAAGCCGACGGCGATCTGGGTCGTGCCGAAGAAATCCTGCGCGTCAAGCTGGGCAACAAGGCCGGCAAGGCCGCCTCGCGCGTGACCGCTGAAGGCGTGGTCGCCACGGCCGTCGTCGACGGCGTCGGCGCCATGGTCGAAGTGAACTGCGAAACCGACTTCGTGTCGAAGAATGATGCCTTCCTGGCCTTCGTGAGCGCCGTTGCCGGCCTGATCGCCACCAGCGCCCCGGCCGATGTGGCCGCCCTGTCGGCCTTGCCGCTGTCGCAAGAAGGCTTCGGCCCGACGGTGGAAGACGTGCGCAAGGGCCTGATCGGCAAGATCGGCGAGAACATGACGATCCGCCGCTTCCAGCGCTACGCCGCCGGCAACAAGCTGGCCACCTACCTGCACGGCACCCGCATCGGCGTGGTCGTCGAGTTCGACGGTGACGACGTGGCTGCCAAGGACGTTGCCATGCACGTCGCCGCCATGAAGCCGGCCGCCCTGTCGTCGGCCGAGGTGTCGGCCGAGCTGGTCGAGAAGGAACGCAAGATCGCCACCGAGAAGGCTGCCGAATCCGGCAAGCCGGCCGACATCGTCGCCAAGATGGTCGAAGGCTCGGTGCAGAAGTTCCTGAAGGAAGTCTCGCTGCTGGACCAGGTCTTCGTGAAGGCCGCTGACGGCAAGCAGACCGTCGCCGCGATGCTGAAGGAGAAGGCCACCAACGTGAAGGGCTTCACCCTGTACGTGGTGGGCGAGGGCATCGAGAAGAAGGTGGACGACTTCGCCGCCGAGGTGGCCGCCCAGGTGGCTGCCGCCAAGGGGCAGTAAGCCTCCTGATACAAAGGGCGCCTCTGGCGCCCTTTACACTTGTGCCTGCGCTGCTGCCATGGGGCTACAGCGTGGTGCCTCACCCCAACGCAGACTCCGAGGTCACAATGCCCGCGTACAAACGCATCCTGCTCAAACTCTCCGGCGAAGCCCTGATGGGCGACGACGCCTACGGCATCAATCGCGCCACCATCGTGCGCATGGTCCAGGAGGTCCGTGAGATCACGCAGATGGGGGTCGAGGTGGCCGTCGTCATCGGTGGCGGCAACATCTTCCGCGGCGTCGCCGGCGGTTCGGTCGGCATGGACCGTGCCACCGCCGACTACATGGGCATGCTGGCTACCGTCATGAATTCGCTGGCCCTGGCCGACACCATGCGCCAGGAAGGTATCACCGCCCGTGTGATGTCCGCCATCGGCATCGAGCAGGTCGTCGAGCCCTATGTGCGCCCCAAGGCGCTTCAGTACCTGGAAGAGGGCAAGGTCGTTGTCTTCGCCGCCGGTACCGGCAACCCTTTCTTCACTACGGACACCGCCGCCGCCCTGCGTGGTGCCGAGGTGGGTGCCGAGATCGTGCTGAAGGCCACCAAGGTCGATGGCGTCTACAGCGCCGACCCCAAGAAAGACCCCGAAGCCACGCGCTACACGCGCATCAGCTTCGATGAAGCCATCAGCAAGAACCTGCAGGTGCTGGACGCCACCGCCTTTGCGCTGTGCCGCGACCAGAAACTGCCGATCAAGGTGTTCTCGATCTTCAAGCAGGGCGCGCTTAAGCGCGTCGTGATGGGCGAGGACGAGGGCACCCTGGTCCACGTCTGATCACAGACGCGAAATAAAGCAGCAAGACCCACGTTCGAGAATCATCATGAGCATTGCCGACATCAAGAAGAACGCCGAGGCCAAGATGGCCAAGTCCGTCGAAGCCCTCAAGAATGAACTGCACAAGATCCGCACCGGCCGCGCCCACCCGGGTCTGCTCGACCAGGTCAGCGTGGACTACTACGGCTCGATGGTGCCTATCTCTCAGGTGGCCAACGTGACCCTGCTCGATGCCCGCACCATCAGCGTCCAGCCCTGGGAAAAGGGCATGGCCGCCAAGATCGAGAAGGCGATCCGCGAGTCGGACCTCGGCCTGAACCCGGCCTCGCAAGGCGAGCTGATCCGCGTGCCGATGCCGCCGCTGACCGAAGAGCGCCGCCGCGACCTGACCAAGGTGGTGCGCAATGCCGGTGAAGACGCCAAGGTGGCCGTGCGCAACCTGCGCCGCGATGCCAATGAGCAAGCCAAGAAGCTGCTCAAGGACAAGGAAATCGGCGAGGACGACGAGCGCCGCAGCCTCGATGAAGTGCAGAAGCTGACCGACCGCGTCATCTCCGAGATCGACAAGCTGATCTCCGGCAAGGAAGCCGAGATCCTGGCCGTCTGAGTCCCGTGAGCGAGAACTTGAGCAAGGCGGTGCCCCGCCATGTCGCCATCGTCATGGATGGCAATGGCCGCTGGGCCAAGAAGCGCTTTCTGCCGCGCTTCTTCGGCCACAAGCAAGGGGTCGATGCCCTGGTCAATGTGATCCAGGCCTGCATCGACCGAGACATCGAGTACCTCACCGTCTTTGCCTTCTCCAGCGAGAACTGGAAGCGCTCGACCGACGAGGTCTCGGGCCTGATGGGCCTGGTGCTGGCGGCGGTGTCGCGCTACCTGGCGCGCATAGGTGCGATGGGTGTGCGCATCCGCATCGTCGGCGACCGCGACGCGGTGTCCGAGAAGCTGCGCAACGCCTGGAACGAGGCCGAGAGCCGCACCAACGACAACAAGAAGCTGACGCTGTCGGTGGCCTTCAACTACGGTGGCCGCTGGGACATCGTGCAGGCCTGCAAGGCCGCGATGCAGGCCGGCGTGCCGCCCGAGCAGCTGACCGAGGCCAAGCTGTCGGAGTTCACCGCGATGAGCTACGCGCCCGATCCGGATCTTTTCATCCGTACCGGCGGCGAGGTGCGCATCAGCAACTTCCTGCTCTGGCAGGTGGCCTATACCGAGTTCGTGTTCTCCGACTGCCTCTGGCCCGAATTCGGTGCAGCCCAATTGGATGCCGCGATCGAAGCCTTCCGCGAGCGGGACCGCCGCTTTGGCGGCGTCAAGGAAGCGCCGGCCCTGACGGGCGCCTGAACGATGCTGCGCACCCGCATCATCACGGCCATCGTCCTGCTGGCTATTCTCCTGCCGGCCCTGTTCGCCGCCTCGCCTTGGCCCTTTGCCATCCTGACCCTGGTGATGATCGGCGCTGGTGGCTGGGAATGGGCCAGGCTCAACGGCCTGTCTCAGGCACCCGCCCTCAGCTTTGGCGCTGCCATTGCCGCCGCCTGCGGAACCACCTTGCTGGCCCTGGGCCTCAGCGCGCCGCCGGCCTGGTGCTGGTGGCTGGCCGGTGGCCTGTGGGTGCTCGGCGGTGCCTATGCCTTGCGCAGTGGCGTGAAGGGCTGGCCGCTGATTCCTCAGCTGCTGCGCATGGTGCTCGGCGCCGTGGCCTTGTGGGCCGCCTGGCTGGCCATCGCGCAGGCCAAGGCCGTCGGTATCAACTTCCTGCTATCGATCTTCTGCCTGGTCTGGATGGCCGACATCGCCGCCTACTTCGGTGGCCGCACCATGGGCCGGCGCAAGCTGGCGCCGGCGATCAGCCCGGGCAAGAGCTGGGAAGGTGTCTGGACTGGCATGGCCGGCGTGCTCCTGCTGTCGGTGTTCTGGACGGCCGTGATCGAGCAGCAGTTCAAGGTCGATTCGCCCAGCCTGTTCCAGATCCTGCAGCGCCAAGTCTGGCCGGTGTCCACGCTGGCCCTGCTTTTCCTCTCCAGCATGAGTGTCGTTGGCGATCTGTTTGAATCGCTGATCAAGCGTGCCGTCGGCGCCAAGGACAGCAGCCAGCTGCTGCCCGGCCATGGCGGTGTGCTGGACCGTGTCGATGCCTTGTTGCCTGTCTTCCCGCTGGCCCTCGCGCTCAGCAGCCTATGAATCTGAATTCAAGTCGCCGCCAGCGCGTCTGCGTGCTGGGCTCCACCGGCTCCATTGGTACCAACACGCTGGATGTGCTGGGCCGTCATCCCGAGCGCTACGAGGTGTTCGCACTCAGCGCGATGAGCCGGGTCGAGGAATTGGCGGCTCAATGTCAGCAATGGCAGCCGCGCTTCGCGGTGATGCCTGACGCAGCGCTGGCTCGCCGCCTGCGCGAGCAGCTGCGCGAGCGGGGCAGTCACACCCAGGTGCTCGATGGTGCCCAGGCCCTGGCCGAGATTTCTGCCCACCCCGATGTGGACGTGGTGATGGCCGCCATCGTCGGCGCGGCGGGTCTGGCGCCTGCCCTGGCCGCCGCGCGTGCCGGCAAGCGGCTGATGCTCGCCAACAAGGAAGCCATCGTGCTCGGCGGCGCGCTGTTCATGCACGCAGTCGAGGAGGGCGGCGCCACGCTGCTGCCGGTGGACAGCGAGCATTCGGCGATCTTTCAATGCCTGCCCGAGGATCGCAAGACCTGGCACCAGCGCGTGGACCACATCGTGCTGACGGCCTCTGGCGGCCCGTTCCGCCAGCGTGATCCGGCCACCCTGCGCGACGTGACGCCTGACCAGGCCTGTGCTCATCCGAACTGGGTGATGGGCCGCAAGATCTCGGTCGACTCGGCCACGATGATGAACAAGGCGCTCGAGGTGATCGAGGCGCGCTGGCTGTTCGACCTGCAGCCCGATCAGGTCAAGGTGCTGATCCATCCGCAGAGCATCATCCACTCGATGGTGGTGTGCCGCGACATGTCGGTGCTGGCCCAGCTCGGTACGCCGGACATGCGCGTGCCGATTGCCTACGCGCTGTCTTTCCCCGAACGCATCGAATCCGGCGCCAATCGCCTGGACCTGCTCGCCTGTGCCTCGCTGAGCTTCGAGGAGGCCGACGAGCGTCGCTTCCCCGGGCTGCATCTTTCCTGGCAGGCGCTGCGCGGTGCCGAAGGCTCGACGGCGGTGCTCAACGCCGCGAATGAAGAAGCCGTGGCCGCCTTCCTGGCGGGAAGCTTGCGCTTCGACCAGATCCACATGGTCAACAAACTGTCGCTTGAACAGCTTCAGCCCGAGGCTGGCGAGTGCGCCAGCGTCGAGGGCCTGCTGGCTCTCGATACCCGAGCCCGCCGCCACGCGCAGACCTTGATGAAGGCCATTTCAGCGTGATGCAGCTGCTGGGTTTCCTGTTGACCGTGGGCATCCTGGTGCCGGTGCACGAGTACGGCCATTACATCGTTGCTCGCGCCTGTGGCGTCAAGGTACTGCGCTTCTCGGTGGGTTTCGGCCGCGTGCTGTGGCGGCGCCAGCCCCATCCCGATGGCACCGAGTTCACGCTCAGCCTGCTGCCGCTCGGCGGCTATGTGCGGATGCTGGACGAGAGCGAAGGTCCTGTCTCCGAGGCCCAGCGCTCGCAGGCCTTCAACAACAAGCCGCTGCGCCAGCGTGCCGCCATCGTGGCAGCGGGTCCGCTGATCAACCTGCTGCTGGCCGTGCTGCTGTTTGCGGCCGTGAGCGTGCTGGGCGTCGAGGAGCCCAAGTCGGTGCTGGGCTCGCCGAGCGCGGGCAGCCTGGCCGAGCGTGCGGGCCTGCGCGCCGGCGACTGGGTGCAGGCGGTGTCGACCGACGGCCAGAACTGGACCGAGCTGCAATCGCTGTCCGAGCTGCGCTGGCATCTGATGCGTGCGGTGTCGCAGGGCGAGCCGCTGGCAATGAGCGTCAGCGATCGAGCCGGCCATGGCCGCCGCACGGTGAGGCTGGAAGCGGGCCAGGTGCCCAAGGGCGAGCTCGATGCGCAATTGCTGCAGCGCATTGGCCTGGGTGGCGCGTTCCGCGAGCCCTTGATTGGCAAGGTCAAGGCCGGCGGTGCCGCTTCCGTGGCCGGCCTGCTGGAAGGCGACCGCGTGCTGGACATTGATGGTCGCGCCGTCACCGACGCCCAGCAGTTGTTCGACAGCATCCGTGCCGGTGTCCGGGATGGCCAGGGACTGGCCATGCAATGGCGGGTCGAGCGCTCCGGCCAGGTGCTTTCGATGCACATCACGCCGCAGCCGGTGGCCGATGGTGGTGGCAAGCCCTTCGGTCGCATCGAGGCCTATGTGGGTGGCCCGGCCGAATTGGTCACCGTCAGCAAGCCGGTGTGGGCGGCGCTGGTCGGGGGCGTCGAGCGCACCTGGGATGTTTCGACGATGACGCTGAGGGTGCTCGGCCGGATGCTGATCGGCGAAGCCTCGCTGAAGAACCTCAGCGGCCCGCTGACGATTGCCGACTACGCGGGCCAGGCCCTGTCCATGGGCCTTGCTTATTTCCTGACCGTACTTGCTCTCGTCAGTGTGAGCCTCGGGGTGCTGAACCTGCTGCCGCTGCCAATGCTCGATGGGGGACACCTGATGTATTATCTTTTTGAGGGTCTGAGCGGTCGCCCCGTCTCGGAGTGGTGGCACAGGCAGCTGCAGCGCGTAGGCGCGTTCGTCCTGCTGCTGATGATGGCGCTTGCCCTGTCCAACGATATGGCCCACAAGCTGGGTCTGTACTGAATCTCCGTTCGCATGTCCCTGATGAAAAGCCACCGCGCGCGTATGCGTCCGTCAGTCCTGACCATGGCGCTCGCCGCCGCTCTGCACACCGGTGCAGCCTGGGCAGTCGATCCCTTCGTCCTCAAGGACATCCGCGTCGAGGGCGCTCAGCGCACTGACCCCGGCACCGTCTTCGCCTCGCTGCCTTTCCGCATCGGCGACACCTACAACGATGAAAAGGGTGCGGCCGCGCTGCGCGCCCTGTTCGCCACCGGCCTGTTCAAGGACGTGCGCATCAACATCGACGGCACGACGGCCGTCGTGGTGATTGAGGAGCGTCCCATCATCGCCAACGTCAGCTTCGTTGGCCTGAAGGAGTTCGACACCGAGGCCTTGTCCAAGTCTCTGAAGGACGTGGGCATTGGCGAAGGCAAGGCCTTCGACAAGGCCCTCGCCGACCGCGCCGAGCAGGAGCTGAAGCGCCAGTACCTGACCCGCAGCCTCTACGGCGCCCAGGTCACGACCACGATCACGCCGCTGGAGCGCAACCGCGTCAACGTGGCCTTCACGGTGACCGAAGGCGAGCCCGCCAAGATCGGTGAGATCCGCGTTCTCGGGAGCAAGGTGTTCTCGGAGAGCGAGTTGCTCGGCCTGCTGGAGCAGACCACCACCGGCTGGCTGACCTGGTACACCAAGACCGACCGCTATTCGCGCGCCAAGCTCGATGCCGATCTGGAAAAGATCCGTTCCCACTACCTGAACCGTGGCTATCTGGACTTTGCCGTTGTCTCCACGCAGGTGACGATTTCTCCGGACAAGCAGAGCATCAACGTGGCGATCACGGTGCGCGAGGGCGAGCCCTTCATCGTTACCGACGTCAAGCTCGAGGGCGAGTTCCTGGGCCGTGAAGAGGAGTTCAAGCGCCTGGTGGCCCTGCGCCCTGGCGAGCCTTATCGGGTGGACGCGGTGAACGCGACCACGCGCAACTTCACCGATCTTTACGGCACCTACGGCTATGCCTTCGCGCGGGCCGAGAGCCGCCAGGACATCGACCGCGCCACCGGCCGCGTGACGGTGACCTTCGTGGCTGATCCGCAGCGCCGCGTCTACGTGCGCAAGATGCTGGTCTCCGGCAACTCGCGCACCCGTGACGAAGTCATCCGCCGCGAGTTCCGCCAGTTCGAATCGGCCTGGTACGACGGCGGCCGCATCAAGGCCTCGCGAGACCGCGTCGAGCGCCTCGGCTACTTCAAGGACGTCAACTTCGAAACCAACGAAGTGCCTGGTGCGCAAGACCAGGTCGACGTGGTGATGACGGTGACCGAGCGGCCGACCGGCAACATCATGGTCGGTGCGGGCTACTCCAGCCAGCAGGGCATGTCGCTCAGTGGTTCTATCCGCCAGGACAATGTCTTCGGTTCGGGCAACTACCTCGGCGTTGAAGTCAACACAGCCCGCACCGGCCGCGCCCTGACCTTCAGCACGGTGGATCCGTACTACACGGTGGACGGCATCTCGCGCGCCTTCGACGTGTTCTACCGCACGACCAAGCCGCTCAACACGCTGGGCGAGTTCTATCAGCTGGTCACGCACGGCGGCAACATCCGCTTCGGCGTGCCTTTCTCCGAGCAGGACACGGTGTTCTTCGGCGCAGGCTACGAAGAAACCAAGATCACCACCTCGGCGGGCTTGCCCAACAGCTACTTCCTGTTCCGTCACCAGTTCGGCCAGAAGAGCAATGCTTTCCCGCTCACTGTGGGTTGGCAGCGTGACAACCGTGACAGCGTGCTCTCGCCAATGGCGGGCAAGTACCAGCGCGCCAACTTTGAGTTGAGCCCGGTTGGCGATTCGCGCTTCGTGCGCGCCAACCTGCAGTACCAGCAGTTCTTCCAGGTCTATGGCCCGAAGTTCACGCTGATGGTCAATGCCGAGCTGGGCTACGGCAGTGGCCTGGGCAGCCACGAGTATCCGATCTTCAAGAACTTCTACGCCGGTGGCCTGGGTTCGGTGCGGGTGTTCGAGGCCGGCTCGCTGGGCCCGGTCGACGTGACCGGCTCCTACTCGGGTGGCAATCGCCGACTCAACGTCAACGCCGAGATGTACCTGCCCGTTCCGGGCAGTGGCAATGACAAGACCTTCCGCCTGTTCGGTTTCATGGATGCCGGCGGCGTCTGGGCCGAGTACACCAAGCTCCGCTGGGACCGTAACAGCAAGGGGCGTGATGGCAATCTGTTTGACGGTCCGGATATGCTCCGTGCCTCGGCGGGTATCGGTTTGAGCTGGATGTCGCCGATGGGCCCGCTGCGCCTCAGCTACGGCGTGCCGGTGCGCAAGTACGGCAAAGATAGAATCGAGAAATTCCAATTCCAGATCGGGACTGCATTCTGATGAAGAGCAAGCTGCTAACTGCGATGGCCATTGCTGCCATCACCTCGCTGCCGGTGCTGTCGGCCCAGGCCCAAGAGCTGAAGATCGGCTACATCAATAGCGAGCGCATCACCCGTGAGAGCGCCCCCGCCAAGGCGGCCGGGGCTCGACTCGAGGCGGAATTCAGCAAGCGCCAGACGGAGCTCCGCGGCCTTGAAACGCGCCTGCGTCAGGCTGAGGAAAAGTTGGACAAGGAAGCGCCCAGCCTGCCCGAAACCGAGCGCGTGCGCCGTCAGCGCGAGCTCTCGGAGCAAGGTCTGCAGTTGCAGCGCAAGGTGCGTGAGCTCCAGGAAGACCTGCAGCGCCGCCAGAACGAGGAAATGGGTGCACTGCTCGAGCGTGCCAACCGCGTGATCAAGCAGATCTTCGACTCCGAGAAGTACGACCTGATCGTGCAAGACGCCATCCACGCGAGCCCCCGCGTCGACATCACCAAGAAGGTGATCGACGCCATCAACGCGCAGAAGTGATTGGCTGCCGTCGCCACCACCACACTGGCTGATGTGATCGCCGCCCTGGGCGGCGATCTTCTTGGCGACGCCACCACCGAGATCGATGCACTGCAGCCCCTGGCCGAGGCGAGGGAGCGTTCGCTGGCCTTCCTGGCCAACTCGCGCTACCAGTCGCAGCTGACCGAGAGCCGTGCCGCCTGCGTGATCGTGGCGCCGGCTCTGGCTGATGCGGCCGCCGCCCGTGGTGCGGCCATCGTCACTCCCGACCCCTACCTGTACTTCGCTCGACTGACCCAGTGGTGGGCGGCGCGCATGCGGCCCTTGCCTGCGCCGCGGATTCATCCGAGTGCTGTGGTCGATCCGACGGCCAGCATTGGCGCCGACGTGGACATCGGCCCGCTGGCTGTGATCGAGGCTGGCGTGGAGATAGGCGATGGAGCCCGCATCGGCCCGCATTGCGTGGTCGAACGCGATGCCCGAATAGGCGCTGGCACGCGGCTGGCGGCTCGCGTCACGGTCGGCTTCGACTGCGTGATCGGCGAGCGCTGCATCGTGCACGGCGGCGCGGTGATCGGCGCAGACGGTTTTGGCTTCGCGCCGAGCCAGGGCCAGTGGATCAAGATCGAACAGCTCGGTGCGGTGCGGATCGCCAACGACGTGGAGATTGGCGCCAACACCTGCATCGACCGTGGCGCCCTCGGCGACACGGTGATCGAGGAGGGCGTCAAGCTGGACAACCTGATCCAGATCGCCCACAACGTGCAGATCGGTGCGCACACAGCCATGGCCGGCTGCGTGGGCGTGGCGGGCAGTGCCGTGATCGGCAAGCATTGCACGGTCGGCGGTGCGGCCATCATCCTTGGCCACCTGAGCCTCGCCGACGGCGTGCATGTGTCGGCCGGTACGGCGATCACAAGATCGATACGCCAGCCCGGTGTCTACAGCGGCATGTTCCCCTTCGACGACAATGCCAGCTGGGAGAAGAACGCGGCCACGCTGCGCCAACTCCACGCCCTGCGCGAGCGAGTTCGCGCGCTGGAGAAGAATTCAAAATGAACGAGACGATGTTGGACATCCACCAGATCCTGAAGAAGCTGCCCCACCGTTACCCGATCCTGCTGGTGGATCGCGTGCTGACGATTGAAAAGGGCAAGTCCATCCGTGCGCTGAAGAACGTCAGCATCAACGAGCCGCATTTCCTCGGCCACTTCCCGCATCGCCCGGTGATGCCTGGTGTGCTGATGATCGAAGCGCTGGCCCAGGCCGCCACCTTGCTGGCTCTGATCAGCACCGACCAGGAACTGGACGACAAGTCGGTGGTCTATTTCGCTGGCATCGACAACGCCCGCTTCAAGCGCCCGGTCGAGCCGGGCGATCAGCTCTTCCTCGACGTCACGCTGGACCGCGCCAAGGCCGGCATCTTCAAGTTCTCGGGCCAGGTACTGGTGGGCGAGGAAGTGGCGGTCGAGGCGCAGCTGATCTGCACGATGCGCCGTATCGAGGCCTGAAGCCGTGTCTCTGATCCATCCGACCGCCATCGTCGATCCGGCGGCCGAGCTGGACGGCTCGGTCGAGGTCGGCGCCTATTCGCTGATCGGCCCCCACGTGAAGATCGGTGCCGGCACGGTCGTCGGCCCGCATGTGGTGATCGAAGGCCATACGACCATTGGCCGTGACAACCGCTTCTTCCAGTTCAGCTCGATCGGCGCTGCCAACCAGGACAAGAAGTACGCCGGCGAACCGACGACCCTGGTCATTGGTGACCGCAACACGGTGCGTGAGTTCTGCACCCTCAACGTTGGTACGGTGCAGGACCGCGGCGAGACCCGGGTCGGCGACGACAACTGGATCATGGCCTACGTGCACCTGGCCCATGACGTGGTGCTGGGCAACCAGTGTGTGCTGGCCAATGGCGCGACGCTGGCCGGCCATGTCGTCGTTGGTGACTGGGTCACCATAGGCGGCCTCACCGGCGTGCTGCAGCGCATGCGCATCGGCGACCACGCGATGGTGGGCTTCCAGGCCCATGTGTCGCAGGACGTGCCGCCCTACATGATGGTCGACGGCCATCCGCTGTCTGCGCGCGGCTTGAATCTGGTGGGCTTGCGCCGCCGTGATTTCACGAGCGAGCAACTGGCCGTGGTCAAGCAGATCCACAAGCTGCTCTACCGCAGCAGCCTCACGCTCGAGCAATCCATCGCCGAGATCGGCCAGTTGCGCGGGCAGGGCGGCGACGCTCAGGTGCAGCTGATGCTGGACTTCCTGAGCTCCGCCCAGCGCGGCATCGTCCGCTAAGCCATGAGTCAAGACACTGCGCCTCGGCTTGGCATGGTGGCCGGCGAGGCCTCCGGTGACTTGCTGGCCGGCCTGCTGCTGCAGGGCCTGAAGGCCCGTTGGCCTGGGCTGACTGCCGCTGGTATCGGCGGCCCCAAGATGGCCGCGCAGGGCTTCGAGGCCTGGTGGCCGCATCACAAGCTCTCGATCTTCGGCTATGTCGATGCGCTGCTGAACCTCCGCGAGCTGCTGTCCATCCGCAAGCAACTGGGCACGCGGCTGCTGGCCGAGAAGCCCGCGGCCTTCATCGGCATTGACGCGCCGGACTTCAATTTCGGCCTCGAGCAGCGGTTGCGCGAGGGCGGCATCAAGACCGTGCACTTCGTCTGCCCCTCGATCTGGGCCTGGCGCGCCGAGCGGGTCGAAAAGATCAAGCGCTCGGCCGACCATGTGCTGTGCCTGTTCCCGTTCGAGCCCGAGCTGCTGCACAAGCACGGCATCGGTGCGACCTACGTCGGCCATCCGCTGGCCGATGCGATACCGATGCAGCCGCCGCAAGCGGCCTCGCGAGAACTGCTGAAACTGCCGGCTGATGCCACCGTGGTCGCCTTGCTGCCCGGCAGCCGCCGCAGCGAGGTGCGCTACATCGCCGAACCTCTGTTGAAGGCCGCGCAGCGGATGCAGGCGGCCAAGCCGGGCCTGCAGTTCGTGATGCCGGTGGCGCCGGGCCTGCGCGGCCTGATCGATCCGATGCTGCAGCGGCATGCGAAGTGCCTGAACCTCGCCGTGCTGGACGGCCGCTCGCACGAGGCCCTGGCGGCCTGCGACATCACCCTCGTGGCCAGCGGCACGGCCACGCTGGAGGCGGCGCTGTTCAAGCGGCCCATGGTGATCGCCTACAAGATGCACGCCTTCAACTGGTGGCGCATCAAGGGCCGCAACTACCAGCCCTGGTACGGCCTGCCGAATGTGCTGGCGCGCGAGTTCCTGGTGCCCGAGCTGATCCAGGACCAATGCACGCCAGAGCACCTGGCCCGCGAAGGCCTCGCCTGGCTGGACGATCCGGCGCGCTGCGAGCGCGTGCGCCAGTGCTTCACCGAACAACACGAACTCCTGCGCCGCAACACGGCCCAGGTGGCCGCCGATGCGATCGCGCAAGTCCTTGCCCGAGCCTGAGCAACTGGGCCTGTCCTGGGTCGTGCCCGGCCTGGTGGCCGGCGTCGACGAGGCCGGACGCGGCCCGCTGGCCGGGCCCGTGGTGGCGGCGGCCGTGATCCTCGATCCCGAGCAACCCATCCAGGGCCTTGGCGACTCCAAGGTGCTGAACGAGAAGAAGCGGGAGCGCCTGTTCGACGAGATCCGCGCCAAGTCCCTGTGCTGCTGCATCGCCGAGGCCACGGTCGAGGAGATCGACCGCATCAACATCCTGCAGGCCACGATGCTGGCGATGCGCCGAGCGGTCGAGGGCCTGAGGCTGAAGCCGGTGCAGGTGCTGGTCGATGGCAACCGCCTGCCGGTGCTGAAGATCCCGGCAGAGGCTATCGTCAAGGGCGACGCCAAGGTGCCGGCCATCTCGGCAGCCTCCATCCTGGCCAAGGTGCACCGCGACCGGCTCTGCCTGGCCATGCACGAGGCCCATCCCGAATACGGCTTTGCCACCCACAAGGGCTATCCGACGGCCGAGCACCTGGCGGCGCTGCGCCAGCATGGCGTGAGCGGCTGGCACCGCCGCAGCTTTGCCCCGGTCCGCGAGTTGATCACCCCATGAGCGACAGCAAGATCCAACACATCAGCTCACGCGACAACCCGGTGTTGCAGCGCCTGCGCAAGCTCGCCGCCGACGCCGGGGCCTACCGCAAGATCGGCAGCGTCTGGCTGGAAGGCGATCACCTGGCCCGCGCGGCCTTGCAGCGCGCCCACCCGGTGCTGCTGGCGGTGATCACCGAAGCGGCCTGGAGCGACGCGGCGCTGCGCGCCATTGCCGAGGCCGCGCCGCGCGTGCTGATCGTGCCGGTGGCGCTGTTCAAGACCCTCAGCGGCCTGGAGTCGCCGGCGCAGATCGGCTTCGAGGTGCCGCATGCGGCGAGGCAAGACCTGACCCCGCGTCTCGATTCCGTGGTGCTGGACCGGCTGCAGGATGCCGGCAACGTGGGCACCATCCTGCGCAGTGCGGCGGCCCTCGGCTTTAGCCAGATCCTGGCTATCAAGGGCACGGCCGCGCTGTGGAGCCCCAAGGTGCTGCGTGCCGGCATGGGTGCGCATTTCGGTCTGCGCCTGATCGAAGGCCTGGCGCCCGAAGACCTGCAGGCGCTGCAGGTGCCGCTGATCGCTACCAGCTCTTACGCTGAGGCGCAGCTGCATCAGGTCCAGCTGCCCAGGCCCTGCGCCTGGGTGATGGGCCATGAAGGGCAGGGCGTGCAGGAGAGCCTGATGCAGCGCTGTGCGCTGACGGTGGGGATTCCTCAGCCGGGTGGCGAGGAGTCGCTGAACGTCGGCGCGGCAGCCGCGATCTGCCTGTACGAGTCGGCGCGGCAGCGCCTGGCCTGACGGCGGTGGGCTTAAGCCTGGCCTCATTGAGGCCGGCCCAAAACCATGCAGAATCCGCGCACCGCAATGACCGCCCGAGGGAGCCTTCAATGATCAGCAAGCGCCTTTTTCTCCAGCAAGCGGGTGGCATGGCCGCTGCGGCCCTGAGCCTGCCCTCATGGGCACAAGGTGCGCCCGTGGAGGGCAAGCACTACAAGCGCTTGCAGGTCGCCCAGCCGATCTCGAACGAGAAGGGCGAGGTGCTGGAGTTCTTCTGGTATGGCTGCCCGGCCTGCTTCCGCTTCGATCCGACGCTGAACCAGTGGCTGACGCGCAAGCCGGCCCAGGTGAGCTTCCGCCGCAGCCCGGCCATCATTCATGGCGCGAGCAAGGCCCATCAGCGCCTGTTCTTCACCCTGCAGGCCTTGGGACTCAGCGAGTCGCTGCATGTGCAGGTGTTCGCTGCCGTTCAGGCTGATCAGGAGGGCATGGGTGAGCTCAAGGGCATGCAGGCCGGGCTCAGCAAGCTGGGCGTAGATGCAGCGAAGTTCGCGCAGTTCTACCAGAGCTTCTCGGTGCAGACGCGCTGCTCGCAGGCCGACACCTTGATCCGCAGCTATCTGGGCGATGCCTACACCGTGCCCTCGCTGGCGGTGAACGGCCGCTACATCACCTCGCCCAGCATGGCCGGCGGCGATGCCCAGGCCGTGGCCGTGGTGGACTACCTGCTGACGCTGCCGCGCTGAGTACGGCGGGCCTGGCTGGGCCCGGCCGGATCAGTAGATCAGCCGGTCCGGCCGGATGTCGCGCAGGATGGTGGTGGCGATCTCTTCGATGGATTTGTGCGTGGACGAGAGCCAGGAGATGCCGGCGCGCTTCATCATGGTCTCGGCCTCGTTGACCTCGTAGCGGCAATTCATCAGGTCGGCGTACTTGCTGCCCGGGCGGCGCTCGTTGCGGATCTGGCTGAGCCGGTCCGGGTCAATCGTCAGGCCGAAGCACTTGCGCTGGTGCGGCGCCAGCGAGGCGGGGATCTTGCCGCGCTCGAAGTCCTCGGGGATCAGCGGATAGTTCGCTGCCTTGATGCCATGCTGCATGGCCAGGTAGAGCGAGGTGGGCGTCTTGCCGCAGCGGCTCACGCCCACGAGGATCACATCGGCCGAGGCCAGGTTCTTGGCCGATTGACCATCGTCATGGGCCAGCGAGAAATTGATGGCCTCGATGCGGTCGTGGTACTCCTGGCTTTTGGCCACGTCGGAGAAGCGGCCCACGCGGTGGTTGCTCTTGACCTGGAATTCTTCTTCCAGCGGCTCGATGAAGGTGCCGAACATGTCGAGCACCTTGCCCTTGCAATGCTCGCGGACGATGGCCAACACCTCGCGGTTCACCAGGGTGGCGAAGACGATGGCGCGCTGGCCTTCGGTTTCGCCGGTCTCGTTGATCTCGCGGCAGACCTCGTAGGCCTTCTCGGCCGTGTCCACGAAGGGACGGCGTACATGGCGGGGCTTGCCCGGGAACTGGGCCAGGATGGAGTTGCCGAAGGTTTCGGCGGTGATCCCGGTGCCATCCGAGACGAAATACACGGTGCGGTTGGGCATGCTGTAACCCTCATGGAACTCTTTTCATCATAGTGGCGCTTCCCCGTAGAATCGCCCGACACGCCACCAGCGACGCCTCCGATGTCCCCCCTCCACACCCCACAAGAATCCAGAAATGCTGGGTGGGTGGCATCGTCCGAAGCCGCGTCCTGCGCCGACCTGCGGTCGGCGGGAGCCCCAGATTCACAACATCACGGAGCCCTCCCATGTCTTCTCGCTTTGACGCGACCGCCCTGGTCGTACCGTTTGAGAATCTGAGAATGAACGACGTCGAGGTCGTTGGCGGTAAGAACGCCAGCCTCGGCGAAATGATCTCGCAGCTCGCCGCCACCGGCGTGCGCGTGCCCGGCGGTTTCGCGACCACGGCCCACGCCTTCCGCGAGTTCCTCAAGTACGAGGGCCTGGACAAGCGCATCGAGGCGCGCCTGGCCACGCTCAACACCGACGACGTGCGCGCGCTGGCCGAGGCCGGCGCCGAGATCCGCAGCTGGCTGGAGGCGCAGCCCTTTCCGGCGGCCCTCGAAGCCGAGATCCGCAGCTCGTTTGCCAAGCTGACCGCCGACAACCCGGGCGTCAGCTTCGCCGTGCGCTCCTCCGCCACAGCCGAAGACCTGCCGGACGCCTCCTTCGCCGGCCAGCAGGAAACCTTCCTGAACGTGCATGGCATCGAAGAGGTGCTGCACAAGATGAAGGAGGTCTTCGCCTCCCTCTACAACGACCGCGCGATCAGCTACCGCGTGCACAAGGGCTTTGCCCATGCGGACGTGGCCCTCTCGGCCGGCGTGCAGCGCATGGTGCGCTCCGACCTCGGCTCGGCCGGTGTGATGTTCACCATCGACACCGAGAGCGGCTTCAAGGACGTGGTCTTTATCACCTCCAGCTACGGCCTCGGCGAGACCGTGGTGCAGGGCGCCGTCAACCCGGACGAGTTCTATGTGCACAAGCCGGCGCTTAAGAACGGCAAGTTGCCCATCATCCGCCGCAACCTGGGCTCCAAGCTGATACGCATGGAGTTCGCCACGCCGGAAGAGAAGGCTGCGTCGGGCAAGCTGGTGAAGACCGTGGACACCGTGCCCGAGGCCCGCAATCGCTACTCGCTGAATGACGAGGAAGTGATCGAGCTGGCCAAGTACGCGCTGATCATCGAGCAGCACTATGGCCGCGCCATGGACATCGAATGGGGCCGCGACGGCGAGGACGGCAAGCTCTACATCCTGCAGGCCCGCCCCGAGACGGTGAAGAGCCAGGCCGAAGGCCAGGTCGAGCACACCTACAAGCTCAAGGGTCACAGCGCCGTGCTGGTTGAAGGTCGAGCCATCGGCCAGAAGATCGGTACCGGGCCCGTGCGACTCGTCGAGAGCGTGGCCGAGATGGAGCGCGTGCAGCCGGGCGATGTGCTGGTGACCGACATGACCGACCCGAACTGGGAGCCGGTGATGAAGCGTGCCAGCGCCATCGTGACGAACCGAGGTGGCCGCACCTGCCACGCCGCCATCATTGCGCGCGAGCTGGGCATCCCGGCCGTGGTGGGCTGCGGAGATGCGACCGAGAAGCTGAAGGACGGCCAACTGGTCACCGTGGCCTGCTCGGAAGGCGACACCGGCTACATCTATGACGGCCTCCTGGAGACCGAGGTCAGCGAGGTGCATCGCGGCGAACTGCCGTACTGCCCGATCAAGATCATGATGAACGTCGGCAATCCGCAGCTGGCCTTCAACTTCGCGCAGATGCCGTCCAGCGGCGTGGGCCTGGCCCGCCTTGAGTTCATCATCAACAACAACATCGGCGTCCACCCCAAGGCCATCCTGGACTATCCGAACATCGATGCCGACCTGAAGAAGGCGGTCGAGTCGGTGGCCCGGGGCCATGCCTCGCCGCGCGCCTTCTACGTGGACAAGCTGGTCGAGGGCATCGCCACGATTGCCGCCGCCTTCTTCCCGCGCCCAGTGATCGTGCGTCTCTCGGACTTCAAGAGCAACGAGTACCGCAAGCTGATCGGCGGCTCGCGCTACGAGCCCGATGAAGAGAACCCGATGCTGGGTTTCCGTGGCGCCTCGCGCTACATCAGCGGTGAGTTCAGCGATGCCTTCGCGATGGAATGCGAAGCCCTGAAGCGCGTGCGCCACGACATGGGCTTGATCAATGTCGAGATCATGGTGCCCTTCGTGCGCACGGTGCGCCAGGCCGAACGCGTGGTCGGCATGCTGGCCGAGCGCGGCCTCAAGCGCGCGGCCTCGGGCGGCACGGACGGCCTGCGCATCATCATGATGTGCGAGGTCCCGAGCAATGCCATCCTGGCGGACCAGTTCCTGGAGCATTTCGACGGCATGTCCATCGGCTCGAACGACCTGACCCAGCTGACGCTGGGCCTGGACCGCGATTCGGGCTTGGAGCAACTGGCCGGCGACTTCGACGAGCGCGATCCTGCCGTCAAGGCCATGATCTCGCGCGCCATCAACGCCTGCCGGGCCACCGGCAAGTACATCGGCATCTGCGGTCAGGGCCCCAGCGACCATCCCGACTTCGCCGACTGGCTGGCCCAGGAAGGCATCGTCTCGATCTCGCTGAACCCGGACACGGTGATCGAGACCTGGCAGCGCCTGGCCGAGCGCAAGTAAGCGGCCCAGCAGGGAAGGGCGCAGCAGGGAAGGGCGCAGCACGCCATGCGGCGTCACGCGGGTTCGTCTGAATCGACAGCCCGCGCCGTGCGGCGGCATGATCGCCCGCCTATGTCCGCTCCCGCCCCGACCTCCGCAGCGCAAGGCTTCTCGCGCCGGCTGAACCGCATCTATGCCTGGTTCACCGTGGGCTTCGTGGGTTTCGTGCTGTTGCTGGCGGTGCTGGAGCACATGGGCCTGCCCAAGAGCTGGATAGGCTTTCTGTTCCTCTTGAGCACGGTGCTGCTCTATGCCGGCATCGGCGTGTTGTGCCGCACGACGGATGCCGACGAGTACTACGTGGCCGGCCGTCGTGTGCCGGCGCTTTACAACGGCATGGCCGCCGGCGCCGACTGGATGAGCGCCGCCACCTTTCTCGGCATGGCAGGCACGCTCTACCTGTCGGGCTATGGCGGCTTGGCCTTCGTGCTCGGCTGGACCGGCGGGTTCTGCCTGGTGGCGTTGCTGTTGGCGCCCTATCTGCGCAAGTTTGGCCGCTACACGGTGCCCGATTTTCTGGGCGAGCGCTATGGCGGCAACGCGGTGCGCCTGGTCGGCGTGACGGCGGCCATCCTCTGCTCCTTCATCTACGTGGTCGCGCAGATCTACGGCATCGGCCTGATCACCACGCGGCTCTCGGGCCTGACCTTCGAGATCGGCGTGTTCGTGGGCCTCGGAGGTGTGCTGGTCTGCTCGTTTCTTGGTGGCATGCGGGCTGTCACCTGGACCCAGGTGGCGCAGTACATCATCCTGATCATTGCCTACCTGGTGCCGGTGGTCTGGCTGTCGATCAAGCAGACCGGCGCACCGATACCTCAGCTGGCTTATGGCTACCAGCTGCAGAGCGTCAGCACCCGCGAGCGCGAGCTGATGAACGACCCGCGCGAGCTGGCCGTGATGCAAGCCTTTGCCAAGAATGCCAGCGACTACAACGAGAAACTGCAGGACGTGCCGGCGGCATTGGCGCGCGAGCGTCTGGCTGCAACCCGCCAGGTGGCGGCGCTGAAGGCCGAGGACGCGCCGCTGGCCCAGATCCAGGCCGCCGAGAAGCGCCGGGCCGCCTTGCCCCGCACTCCACCCGAGGCCGAGGATCAATGGCGCCGCGCCCAGGCCCAGGCCGAGCAGCGGGCCAAGCCGCTCGGCGGCATGCCGCCGCATGCCCAGCAGTTCGCGGGCGACCCGAATGGCAGCCCGGATGAACAGCGAGAGTTCAGCGAATCGCGGCGCAATTTCCTCGCCCTGGTGTTCTGCCTGGTGGTCGGCACGGCCGGCCTGCCGCACATCCTGGTACGCTACTTCACGACGCCCAGCGTGGCCGAGGCGCGGCGTTCGGTCGGCTGGTCGCTGTTCTTCATCTGCCTGCTTTACTTCACAGCGCCGGCCTTGGCCGTGATGGTCAAGTACGAGGTCTTCAACACCCTGGTGGGCACACCCTTCGACCAGTTGCCGGCCTGGATCTCGCAGTGGGCGAGGGTGGATTCCAGCCTGCTCTCGGTCAGCGACATCAACAAGGACGGCCTCTTGCAGCTCGGCGAGATGCGCATTGGCGGCGACATCATCATGCTGGCCACGCCCGAGATGGCGGGCCTGCCCTATGTGGTCTCGGGCATGGTGGCAGCGGGCGGCCTGGCGGCGGCGCTGTCCACGGCGGACGGCCTGCTCCTGACCATCTCGGGTGCGCTGTCGCACGACGTCTACTACCGCACCATCAATCCGCGCGCCTCGACCTCACGTCGCGTCACCATGTCCAAGGCCCTGCTGCTGCTGACTGCCCTGGCCGCAGCGGCGGTGGCGGCGCAGAAGCCGGCCGACATCCTCTTCCTGGTGACGGCGGCCTTCTCGTTCGCGGGCGCGGCCTTCTTTCCGGTGTTGGTGCTCGGTATCTTCTGGAAGCGGGCCAATGCCCCCGGCGCGATCGCCGGCATGCTGACCGGCCTGGCCATCACGGCCTACTACATGGTCACCGCCCACCCTTGGCTGCGCTCGGCCTTCAAGCTGGCCGGGCCGCCCGAGCTCTGGTGGGGCATACAGCCGCTGTCGGCTGGCCTGTTCGGCGTGCCGGCCGCCTTTGCCGCCTGCGTGTTGGTGAGCCTGCTGACCCGGGCGCCCTCGGCGCAGCAGCAGGGCCTGGTCGACCATCTGCAGGCGCCGCCCGCCCACTGAATCCGGCACGGCTTGGCCATCGCCGCTCGATCAGGGTATACTCGCGGGCTTCCCTTGCCGTACCCACGACTGCTGACGCTGTTGGGACGGCTTCCACTGGCTCAATCAAGGGTCTGGAATCCACAAGGAGTGTTTATGCGTCATTACGAGATCGTTCTGCTGATCCATCCGGATCAAAGCGAACAAGTTCCGGCCATGCTGGAGCGCTACAAGGGCCTGATCACCGCTGGCGGTGGTGCAGTGCATCGCGTCGAAGATTGGGGCCGCCGTCAACTGGCTTACCTGATCCAGAAGCTGGCCAAGGCCCATTACCTGTGCCTGAACATCGAATGCAGCAAGGAAGTCCTGGCTGAACTCGAAACGGGCTTCCGCTTCAACGACGCCGTGCTGCGTCACCTGACCGTGGCCAAGGACAAGGCCGAGACCACGCCGTCGGTGATGATGAAGGCTGTCGAGCGCGAAGAGGCCCGCAAGGCCCCGCAAGACGCCAACGCCTAAGCTGATTGGGTCGGCACTGGACCAGTTCCGCATGAGCGCCCCATGAACCAGCTGGTTCTGCAAGCGCAAATACAGGAGTTGGGCCTCGTCAGATACACACCGGCCGGCTTGACCGCCCAGGACTTCACGCTCAAAGCGGAGTCCGAGGTGATCGAAGCAGGCAGGCCCCGCAAAGTCTCCATGGAGATCAAGGCGGTGGCCATCGGAGAGATCTGCCGGAGCATCCAGGCGCTTGGTGTCGGTGGGAATGCCCTCTTCAAGGGGTTTCTCAGCAACCAGCGCAACGGCCGTGGAACCATCTTCCACGTCACCGCTCTGGACCGCCAATCAGCCAGCCCTTCGTTCGATACCGGATTGAATTAACAAGGACATCACTATGCCTCCCGCACGTGGTAAAGGTCGCTTCTCCAAAGACAAGAAGCCCAAGCGCAACCAACAATCGTTGCTGTTCCGTCGCAAGCGTTTCTGCCGCTTCACCGTCACCGGTGTCGAGCAGATCGACTACAAGGACATCGACACCCTGCGCGATTTCATCGCCGAAAACGGCAAGATCACGCCCGCTCGCCTGACCGGCACGCGCGCCTTCTTCCAGCGTCAACTGACGGTCTGCATCAAGCGCGCCCGTTTCCTGGCCATGCTGCCGTACAGCGACCAGCACAAGGTCTGAGGAGTTACCGAACATGCAAATCATCCTGCTTGAAAAGGTCGCGAACCTCGGCAACCTGGGCGACGTCGTCAAGGTCAAGGACGGCTACGCACGCAACTTCCTGATCCCGACCCGCCAGGCACGCCGTGCCACGGCCGCCGCGATCAAGGAATTCGAAGCCAAGCGCGCCGAACTGGAAAAGATCGCCGCTGAAAAGCTGGCAGCCGCCACCGCCCTGGGCGAAAGCCTGAACGGCAAGACCGTGCGCATCGCCCAGAAGGCTGGCGTGGACGGCCGTCTGTTCGGCTCGGTCACCAATGCTGACATCGCTGACGCGCTGGGCAAGCTGGGCTTCACGATCGCCAAGGCGCAGGTCCGCCTGCCCAATGGCCCGCTGAAGACCGTTGGCGAGTTCACCGTGGCCGTGGCTCCGCACACCGACGTGGTGGTGGAAGTCTCGGTGCAAGTGGTTGCCGACGCTGAATAAGTAGTGCCGCTCGCCCGCGCTTGCGCGGGCGGCAAGAAAAGCCGATGACTTGGTCATCGGCTTTTTTATTTGCGGGCTGCGATATACAGACCAGCCCCAAGCATTTCCACAGGCTTGTCCACAGGCCTGACGGCAGGCCAACCGTATAGTCCCTTCCATGTCTGCGATCTTCTCTACCGCCTCGTCTTCCAGTGGTTCTGACGACGAAGTCGCCCGCCTGCGCGTGCCGCCGCATTCGGTCGAGGCCGAACAAAGCGTGCTCGGGGGGCTGCTGATCGACAACAGCGCCTGGGACCGCGCCGGCGACCTGCTGACCGACACCGATTTCTACCGCTTCGAGCACAAGCAGATCTTTGCCGCCGTCGGCAAGCTGATCAACACCGGCAAGCCAGCCGACGTGGTGACCGTGTTCGAAGAGCTGACCTCGCTCGGCAAGGCCCAGGACTGCGGCGGCCTGCCCTACCTGAACGCGCTGGCGCAGAGTGTGCCAAGTGCCGCCAACTTGCGGCGTTATGCGGAAATCGTGCGCGAGCGCGCTGTGCTGCGCAAGCTGGTCACGGCCAGCGATGAGATCGCCAGCGCCGCCATGAACCCGCAGGGCCGGGCGGTGAAGGACATCGTCGACGAGGCCGAAGGCAAGATCTTCCGCATCAACGAGGAAGGCAACAAGAGCAGCCAGGGTTTCCAGAGCATGGACAACCTGATCGTGGCGCTGATCGACCGCGTCAACGAACTGGCCGAGAACGGCGCCGAGGACGTGACCGGCGTGCGCACCGGCTTCTACGACCTCGACAACATGACCGCCGGCTTCCAGCCCGGCGACCTGATCATCCTGGCGGCACGCCCCTCCATGGGCAAGACCGCCTTCGTGGTCAATATCGGCGAGAACGTGGCCATCAACGAAGGCCTGCCCGTCGTCATCTACTCCATGGAAATGGGCGCGGCCCAGCTGGCCCTGCGTATGGTCGGCTCGGTCGGTCGCATCGACCAGAGCCGCCTTCGCCTGGGCCGCCTGAACGACGACGAATGGGGCCGCCTCTCGGAGGCCGTCGACAAGCTCGGCAAGGCCCACATCTACATCGACGAAAGCCCGGGCCTCAGCCCCTCTGAGGTGCGCGCCCGCGCGCGCCGCCAGGCCCGCATCAGCGGCCAGCTGGGCCTGATCATCATCGACTACCTGCAGCTGATGAGCGGCAATGGCGGCGGAAATGAAGAGAACCGCGCCACCGTCATCGGCGAGATCTCGCGCGGCCTGAAAGCCCTGGCCAAGGAGCTCAAGTGCCCGGTGATCGCGCTGTCGCAGCTGAACCGCTCGGTGGAGCAGCGGCCCGACAAGCGGCCGATGATGTCCGACCTGCGCGAATCGGGCGCCATCGAGCAGGACGCCGACATCATCATGTTCATCTACCGCGACGAGTACTACACCAAGGAAGAGTGCAAGGAGCCGGGCGTGGCCGAGATCATCATCGCCAAGCAGCGTAATGGTCCGGTCGGCACGGTGAAGCTCGCCTTCCAGCGCATGCACACCAAGTTCGAGAACCTGGCGCCTGGCTACGTGAGCCCGGCCGGTGCCGAATACTGATGGACCGCGCCCGCTAGAGGCTGCGATGTCCGACCCGATCTTCGTCCCTGCGGCGATCCGGCCGAGCAGCGAGCAATTGCTCATCCAGACCACCCGCGCCCGACACCTGCTGATCGAGGCCAATGCCGGCGCGGCCAAGACCACCACGCTGGCCTTGCGCATTGCCCAGGCGCTTCAGCGCGGCGCCAGTCCCGAGATGGTGCTGGCATTGACCTACACGGCGCCGGCCGTCCAGGCCCTGCAGACGCAGCTGCGCCTGATCGGCGTTGCGCCCGCGCAGGTCGCGGCGCTGCGCATCCACACCTTCGAGTCCTTCAGCGCCGAGGTCTTGAAGGCCATCGAAGGCCCGGGCGTCCAGCAACTGATGAGCCTGGAGCAAGTCCGGCCCTATGTGCTGCGCGCCATCGAGCGTGCCCAGAGCTGGCCCGATGAGCGCTATCCGGACGAGCTGGCCATGACCGCGCCGTCGGAAGCGCTGGTCGAGGGCCTGCTGCAATCCTTCGCCGTGCTCAAGGGCGGGCTGCGCATCGAGCAGCAGGCCTGGGAGGGCGCAGCCAGCCCGGAGCAGGCCGAGGAACTGGCTTGCGACTACTTCACGCTGCGCGTGCGCGGTGCCTACGAGGCCATACGCCGGGGCGGGCATCCGGACCATCCGGCCTTTCGCCACGAGGGCGATGCCTGCTACGACCTGGCCCGCGCCCTGGTCGGTGAGGAGGGCCTGGCGGCCGGCGATGCTTCGCCGCTGGACCTCGGCCTGGCCCTGGTCGTCGTCGATGAAATGCACGACACCAACCGAGCGATGTTCACCTTGCTGAAGGGGCTGCTGCAGCACAACCGCCGCGCTGCGTTCGTCGGCGTCGGCGACCGCGACCAGGTCATCCATTCACAGGCTGCGGCCGAGGCTGGCTTCATGGGCGAGCATTTCGAGCGCGAGATCGGCCTGCCGCTGCGCCTGCCGCTGACGGCCAGCCATCGCTTCGGCGCGACGCTCGCCCAGGCGGCGGGAGCACTGGCCCGCAAGCCCTATGCGGCGGCGGGCGCGCGTGCCACCGAGGTCCGTTTGCTGCCAGCGGAATCCCATGCGTTGCAGGCACAGTTCATTGCGCGGCTCGCGCAGGAGCATCTGGCCCAGTCGGAGCACCAGGAGCTGCGCCTGCTGCTGCGCCGGCCCTCTCAGTCCGTGCTGATCGAGCGAGAGCTTCTGAAGCTGGGCATTGGCTACGCGACGCAAGACCTGCGGCCCTTCCTGCAGCGCCGCGAGGTGCTGCTGGTGCGCGGTCTGCAGGCCTTCGGCATCGACGACTACTCGGGCTTTGTCGACAAGGCTCAACGCGCCCAGGTGCTGGAGGCGCTGATGCTATTCAGCGGCGCCTGGATCGACAGCACCGAGCTGCGCCATGTCGACGCCGTCACCGCGCAGCGCCGCGCGATTGACGAAGCGGCGGCGCCGCCTGACGGCATGCGCGACTTCATTGCCAACCAGGTGCTGCGCACGGCTTCAAGCTTTGCCTTGCCCCGCTTGCAGGCGGCCATGGAGCTTCTTCGCAGCGGCGGGCTGCGCGCCTTCTCGCAGGGCTTCATGCAGGCGCTCGATCCAGCCGGGTTGGCGCGCGCGGTGCTGGTCCGGCGCGAGGACATCCTGCAGGTGCGCGACAACATCGCCCAATTGGTGCAGCTGGTGCTGGCCGAGGACACCAGCGTGGCTGACGCCTTCCAGCTGCTGCATGCGCTGGCCCAGGTCCAGCAGCGCCAGCGCGGGCAGCCGCGCGTCACGCTCTCCAGCATCGAGGCTGCCAAGGGCCTGGAGTTCGACCATGTGCTGATCCCGCACCTCAGCCGGGGCGAGTTCGTTGGCGAGGCAGGCGCGGCGGAGAACCGCAACCTGCTCTATGTGGCGATGACGCGGGCCCGCCATCGCCTGACGCTTGGCTTCAATCCGCAGTCGCCGTCGCGCTTCCTGATTGATGCGGGATTGCTAACCGAAAATTGACGCACCCTGTGTTCAGGGCATGCAGCTGCCGCCATCGGGCTCGGTGAAGCGGGCCCGGCTCAACCGGCCGGCCTCGACACCGAAGCTCAACTCAGCCCCGCCGCGTTCACAGGCCAGTTTGAAGCGCGCCGTGGTCTTGCCATCGCCGCCGATCTGCTCGCCGACCGTGCAGGTGCCATGCACCTGCTGGTTGGCCTGCAGCGTGATGGCCAGGTCGGCACGGCGCAGCGCGGGCGCCAGGCGCAGGTCGTTGCCGCCATTCGTGTGGGCGCGGGCCAGCGCCCGGGCCAGCTCGACGAGCTCGGCCGAGGCCGGCCGCGTGGCCTGCATCTCCAGGTGCTGGATCAGCGGCGGATCGGTCGGCGCCAGCGTCATCGTGGCGTCCAGCCAGCCCTGCTCGCAGGCAATGCGCAGCTTGCCGCGCAGTGCGTTCTCGGCCTTGAAGGAGCCGAACTTGCAGCTGCCCAGGCCCTCGCGCATCGCGGCAATCTCGCTGCGGCGCTTGTCCAGTGGGCGGTCGAGGAAGAGATTGAAGGCCGCCAGGGCCTCGGCCCGTGCGTCGCTCCACTTGTCGATCAGGGCCACCGTGTCTTGAGCAACGCGGAGCATGGCCGGCGAGGGCTGGGCTTCGCGCGCCTGCAGCGCGCCGGTATCGAGCAGCATCTGCAGCGCCTGGCGCGCGAGGCCGCCGGCCGGCGCATAGGTCAGGTTGGCCATCACGAACACGCCGACGCCGCGCTCGGGCAGCCACACCATGTGCGAGCCAAAACCCGGCAGGCCGCCCGAATGGCCCACCTCCGTGCCCCAGCGGCAGTCGTCGGTGACACCGAGGCCGAAGCCGTAGTTGCGGGCTCGCGCGCTCAGCGGACCGCCCGCCAGCGGGCGCATCGCCGAGATCGCTGGTGCGCCGAGACCGGACTGCATCTCGCGCAAAGTACGGCGCAGCACCGGCGAGTTTTCGGCATCGTCGCGCGGCGGGAAGGCCGAGAGCATCATCGCTACATAGCGCGAGAGGTCGCGGGCGCTGGTCAGCAAGCCACCCATGGCGCCGCCGACGCCGTCATCCAGCATAGGCTCGGCCGCGAGCTTGTCGCCTTCCTTGCGGTAACCGAGGGCGAGCTGCTCACGCGGCACCTCGGCCGGGCCCCAGGCGCTCGCCTTCATGCCCAGCGGCCGCAGGATCTCCTCACGGATGTATTGCTGGTAGGGCCGTCCCGAGGCCTGGCTGATGACCTGGCCGAGGATCATGAAGCCAAGGTTGGAGTACTCGAAGCTGCTGCCCGGCGCCGTCGAGAACGGCACGCCCTTGGCCAGCCAGGCGGAGAAGTCGCGCGGCGAAATGTCGAGGAAGCGGTCGCCATAGGGGTTGTCTTCGGGCAGGCCGCCGAGGTGTGCGAGCAACTGGCGGACGGTGATGGGCCCTGAGTCGCGCGTCGGGGCCTGCCAGCGTGCCAGCTCGGGCACATGCAGCGAGACCGGGTCATCGAGCCGCAGCTTGCCGGCGTCGCGCAGCTTCAGGATGGCGAGGCCGGTAAAGCTCTTGGTCATCGAGGCGATGCGGAATACCGTGTCGGCATCGACCGCATGGCCTTCCTGGTCGCGCAGGCCCAGGCCTTTCAAGAGCACCGGCTCGCCATCAATGACGATGCCGAAGGCCAGGCCCGGGATGCCAGCGTCCTGCATGCGGTCGCGCATCATCTGCTCGATGGCCGGCAAGGCCTTCATGAGGCGAGGCAGGCGCTCCGGGTCGCTGAAGCGGGCCGGCGGCAGTTGCGGGCCGGCCACGCTGTTGCCGCAGAGCTGCAGGGCCAGCAGTGCCGGCAGCGCCCAGGCGAGGACTCGATTTCTCATGCTTGTGTTCCCTTGAGAGCAGGCCGCGATTGTTGCCTCAGCCCGTTGCTCCTGGTCTGGCGGATTTCCTGAGGCTGTATAAAAATACAGCATGCCTTTCAAGCCCAGTACCAATGCCAAACCGGCCCTGGCCCAGCCGCTCTACGTCCAGGCCGATGCGCTCAAAGGCCGGGGCAGTGCTTGGGCCATCAAGCATCGCTTCAGCAAGGACCTGCGCGAGCAATATGACGACGGCTGGGGCTCGCTGGAGCAGGAGGCGAGCGAGGAACACCTGCCGCCAGCCACCCAGATCATCGAGGAGCAGGCCAAGTCCATCCTCTCGACCAATCAGTCGCCCGACATCGGCTTCGACATTTCCATCAACCCCTACCGGGGCTGCGAGCACGGCTGTATTTATTGCTTCGCACGGCCCACCCACAGCTACCTGAACATGTCGCCCGGCCTCGATTTCGAGACCCGCATCATCGCCAAGATGAATGCGCCGGAGCGCTTGCGCGAGGCCTTGAGCAAGCCCGGCTACAAGCCCCGCATGCTCTGCATGGGCACGGCCACCGACGTCTAC
This sequence comes from Pelomonas sp. V22, assembly GCF_030014915.1. Classification (GTDB taxonomy): domain Bacteria; phylum Pseudomonadota; class Gammaproteobacteria; order Burkholderiales; family Burkholderiaceae_C; genus JAUASW01. Next base: position 995,417 of record NZ_JAGIXS010000001.1, on the reverse strand, counting down.
CAGCCGGTGGAGCGCGAACTGCAGATCACGCGGCGCATCGTCGAGCTGCTGGCCGAATGCGAGCATGCGTTCTCGGTCGTGACCAAGTCCTCCGGCATCGAGCGCGACCTCGACCTGATCGCACCGATGGCGGCTCGCAACCAGATGGCCGTCTATGTGTCGGTCACCACGCTCGACCCGCATCTGGCCCGCACCTTGGAGCCGCGCGCCGCCGCGCCGCACCGGCGGCTGCGCACGATCAAGACCCTGGCCGAGGCCGGCGTGCCGGTGGGCGTGAGCGTGTCGCCCCTCATTCCCTTCCTGAACGAGCCGGAGCTGGAGCGCATCCTCGAGGCGGCCGCCGAGGCCGGCGCCAGCATGGCCTTCAGCATTCCGTTGCGCCTGCCCTGGGAGGTCGACCCCTTGTTCCAGGACTGGCTGCAGCAGCACCAGCCCGACAAGGCGGCGCGCGTGATGGCCCGGCTGCGCGAGATGCGCGGCGGCCGCGACAACGACCCGAACTTCGGCACCCGCATGACCGGCGAAGGTATCTGGGCGCAACTGCTGCGCCAGCGGCTCAACAAGGCCGCCGCCCGCTTTGGCCTGATGCGCGAGCGAGCGCCGCTGGACCTGAGCCGCTTCAGGCCGCCGGGTGCGGCGGTCGCAGCAGACGCGGCACAGGGCGAGCTGTTCTGACTCTCGTTCGGAATCAGCGGCAGCCGGCCAGAATGTCCCAGTCGCTGCGGTAGACCTGGCTCTGCACGCCGCTGTAGCCGAGCACCGTGTGGAACAGCTGGTCGTGCGAGAAGGGCTGGTCCAGGCGGCTCTTCAGGCAGCCGCTCTTGAGCTTCAGTGCCTGGCTGCTGGCCTCGGGCAGCCACAGGATCATCGGGATGTGCGTCTGCTCCTTGGGGGCCATGCTGTAGGGCAGGCCATGCAGGTAGAGATTGTTCTCGCCCAGCGATTCGCCGTGGTCTGAGGCATAGAGCAGGGCCGTGTCGAAGCGGTCCGATTTGGTCTTCAGCCAATCGATGCCGCGCGCCAGCAGCCAGTCGGCATAGGCAATCGAGTTGTCATAGGCATTGACCACGGCCTGGCGCTCGCATTGCTGCAAGGCATTGGACTTGCACTCGGGCTGGAAGGGCTTGCGGTCCGCCGGCGATCGCTTGTAGTAGGCCGGGCCATGGCTGCCCATCTGGTGCATGACCAGCACCACGCCGCGTGCCACGCGTTCAGGGTCCAGCGCGGCGAGGCGCTCGTCCAGGCCCTGCACGAGCGCGCCGTCCAGGCATTCCTCGCCATCGCAAAGGCCGGCCGGCAGCGGCGCCGCGCCCTTCACGGGCTGGGCGGCCATGGCATTGGGCACGCGCTCGCAGATGCCCTTGCAGCCCGATTGGTTGTCCAGCCACAGCACCGCGAGGCCGGCGCGCTGCAGCACGTCCATCAGCGTCTCCTGCGGCCGCTTCTGCTCCAGGAAGGCCTCGCGGCCGAGCGGCGAGAACATGCAGGGCAGGGAGGCGGCCGTGCTGGTGCCGCAGGAAGAGACCTTGCGGAAGCTCAGCACGTCGGCCTTGGCCAGTTCCGGGTTGGTCGGCTGGCCATAGCCATTGAGCGAGAAGTTGGCCGAGCGGGCGGTCTCGCCGACCACCAGCAGCAACAGGCGCGGCTTGGCGCCGGCCTCGCGCGGCGCGAGCTTGGCGTCAGCGCCAATCACCTCGGGCGGGCCCTTGGGCTCGGCGCGCTTGGCGGCCAGCACCGAGCCGAGCGAGTAATAGAGGTTGACCGGGCTGATCATGTAGCGCAGCGACTTGTTGTTGCGCATGGTCGAGGCCAGGTCGGCAAAGCAGCTCAGGGCCAGGCCCACGGCCAGCACGAGGCCAGCGGCAAAGGCCAGCAGGTTGCGGCCGAGGCGCCCCGGCCAGGGGTGGGCATGCAGCTTGCGCTTCCACAGCCAGGCGATGGGCAGCAAGGCCAGCATCGAGAGGCTCAAGAGCAGGCCGATGCTCAGCAGGTCGCGAGACTCGCGCACGTCGGTCTGCAGGATGTTGACCACCATGGTGGGGTCGATCACCGTGCCATAGCTGCCCATGAAGTGCGCCAGGGCGGCGGCGCTCAGCAGCATCACGGCCAGGGCCGGCTTGATCAGGCGCGGCCAGGCGAACAGGCTCAGCAGGGCACCGAGCACGGCCGTGACCATGCCGGCGAACACGAGGATGAAGACGCGGCCGCCGCCATTGGCCAGCTCGGGCAGGGCCAGCATGCGCTGCCACAGCGGCCAGTTGCTGAAGAGGCCGAGCCAGAGCGCGCCCAGCCAGGCGAGGGTCAGCGGTGAATCGAGGGTGGGCTTGCCGAACAGGCGGAAGAGGGCGCGCATGCGAGTGGGGGCATCGTGTCGATGGCGCGCATTGTGGCGCAGCCCGATGAAGCCCAGCTTGCGCTCAGGCCGCCACCGTCTTGGGCGCGGCCTTGGTGCGCAGCGCGAGCCCGCCCACGGCACGCTGATTGCGCGCCAGGGCCGTGCCGAGCGGCCTCACCCAGCGGGCCTGCAGCTCCTCGATGCGCTGGGCCAGCTCGGCCGCATCGGCCACCTTCTCGGCATGGCGCTGCAGCACCAGGCTGGCCATGTCGATCAGTTTGGCGTTGCGGGTCTGCTCACCCTGCTCGATCAAGAGGGCCACGCCCATGCGGGCCTCATGGCGCATCGAGTAGCGCATGGCGGTCTCGGCCACGCCGAAGATGCGGGCATGGCAGTCGCGCAGCTCGGTGGCGGCGGCCTCATTGGCTTCGGTCATGGCGACCATCAGCTCGGTGCTCGACTTGGAGACGCAGTAGCGCAGGCCGAGCCGGGTGATGGTGGCATCCATTTCCTCGAGCTGGATGTCCTGGGCATGCAGGCGCACCAGCACGGCCACCAGCAGCGTGGCGGACTCCAGGTCGAAGTCCGGACGTTCCGATTGAGTGCTCAGATCCCGTGTCAGGGCAAGGGCCTCGGCCAGTTGGCGGCCATACAGCGCCCTGAGAATCCGCAGCACCTGCTCGAAGCGCTGCATGCGCATGCCGCTATCGGCGCGCTCACTCATCTGGGTCAGGCAGTCCTGCACATAGGCCAGGCCCTTGCCGTCCTTGTTGTCGAAGCGCATCAGGCCCAGCAAGACCAGGTTCAGCGCATCGAAGAGCTTGGACTTGAGGCCATTGGCCATGGTCCGTTCGAACAAACGGATCGCCTCGTCGCGCTCGTTCGCATAGAAGGCCAGCGTGGCGCAGCGCTGGGTGCGCAGGATGCAGCCGGGCGTCAGGCGGGCGGCGGTGCGGTAGGTCTCGAGCGCGGCCGTGACCTCGCCCTGCTCCATCTGCACGCGGCCCATCATGTCGTAGGAGTCGGCGTGGTCGGGCATGTCGCCGATCAGCACTTCCAGCGTGCGGCGCGCGCCGATCAGGTTGCCCGAGGCCAGCTCGGCGCGGGCCACGCCGAGGCGGGCCCAGGGCACGGTCTTGGCTTCGATGATGGCGTCGTACATCTGGCGCGCCTCGGCATGGCGCTCCAGGCGCAGCAGCAGCTCGGCGCCGATGCGCGCGGCATAGAGCCAGAACGGCGCACGCGCCTCGAAGCGCTTCATGCAATGGGCGGCAGCGGTGGCGAAGTCCTCGTTCTCGATGGCCTCGAAGATGTCCTTCAGCACGCGCTTGCGATAGCGCGCGCTGGCCAGGCGCTCGGCCAGCGAGGCCGTGGTGTAGGGCTTGATCAGGTAGGCGTCGAGTGCGGCCTCGGCCGCCTCGGCCACCACGGCATAGGTGGCCTCACCGGTCACCATCACGAAGACGGTGGAGTAGGGCAGCAATTGCTCGCGGCGCAGTTCGTCCAGCAACTGCTGGCCCGATTGCTCGCTGCCCTCGAAGTGGTAGTCGCACAGGACGATGTCGTAGGCCTTGTTCTCCAGGATCACGCGGGCATCACGCAGCCGCGTGGTCTGGCGCACATTGCCGACGCCGAGGTCGCGCAGCTGCGCGGCCATCAGGCTGCGCGAGTTGGCATTGGCGTCAATGATCAGCGCGCTGGCCTGCTGGATGCTGTCGTCAAGGATTCGCATCGCAGCATGGGCGGCAGCCCGTCGTGGGCGCACGGCCAGGCCGGGCGCAAGGGCAAAGAACAGGTTTCACCAACGATTCGGATCTTGTGTTTGTGCTGCAACTGTAGGCGCAGAGCGCACGGATTGCAGTCGGGGCCTGCCCCGGTGTGCTGCCTGACCCGCGTGACAAATGCACGGCGGCAGAAAAAAACGCCGCAGCTCCCAGCGGAGCGGCGGCGTTCCGGGCCCGGGTTGGCGGGCTTACTTGAACAGGTCCTTGACCCGGTCGGTCCAGCTCTTGGCATTCGGCGAGTGGCGCTCGCCGCCTTCCTTGAAGCTCTTGTCCAGGTCCTTCAGCAGCTTGCGCTGGTACTCGGTCAGCTTGACCGGCGTCTCGATGCTGATGTGGCAGTAGAGGTCACCGGGATAGCTGGAGCGCACGCCCTTGATGCCCTTGCCACGCAGGCGGAAGGTCTTGCCATGCTGCGTGCCTTCCGGCAGCTCGATCTCTGCCTTGCCGGTGAGGTTCGGGACCTCGATCGTGCCGCCGAGCGCGGCCGTGGTCATGGACACCGGCATCGTGCAGTGCAGGTCGTCGCCGTCGCGCTCGAAGATCTCGTGCTGCTTGATGCGGATCTCGATGTAGAGATCGCCCGACGGGCCGCCGTTGACGCCCGGTTCGCCGTTGCCGGCAGAGCGTATGCGCATGCCCTCGTTGATGCCGGCCGGGATCTTGACCTCGAGCGTCTTGGTCTTCTTGATCTTGCCCTGGCCATTGCAGCTGGTGCAGGGGTCGGGAATGATCTTGCCGCTGCCATGGCAGTGCGGGCAGGTCTGCTGCACCGAGAAGAAGCCCTGGCGCATGTGCACCGTGCCCGAGCCATTGCAGGAGCCGCAGCTCTTGGCGCTGGTGCCGGGCTTGGCGCCGCTGCCCTTGCAGGTTTCGCAGCCTTCCCAGCTGGGGATGCGGATCTGGGTTTCCTTGCCCTTGGCCGCTTCTTCCAGCGTGATCTCCATCGCGTAGGAGAGGTCGCTGCCGCGGTAGACCTGCTGGCCGCCGCCGCGCCGGCCGGCACCACCGGCGCCGCCGCCGAAGATGTCGCCGAAGATGTCGCCGAAGGCCTCGGCAAAGCCGCCAAAGCCTTCCGCGCCCGGGCCGCCACGGCCGCCCATGTTGGGGTCGACGCCGGCATGGCCGTACTGGTCGTAGGCCGCGCGCTTCTGGCCGTCGGAGAGCATCTCGTAGGCCTCCTTGGCCTCCTTGAATTTCTCCTCGGCCGCCTTGGCACCGTCCCCCTGGTTGCGGTCGGGGTGGTGCTTCATGGCCAGCTTGCGGTAGGCCTTCTTGATGTCGTCCTCGGAAGCGTTCTTGGCGACGCCGAGGATTTCGTAATAGTCACGCTTTGCCATGGGAGCTTTCGCGAGCGTTGGCTTTTAAACAGTTGCGCCGCGTCAGACCCCGTGAAGGGCCTGCGCGGCGTCAGAGACGGCCGAGGGCGTCGGGTGGGACGCCATCGGCACGCCGCTCTTTGGTCTTACTTGCTGTCCTTGACTTCCTTGAACTCGGCGTCGACGACGTTGTCGTCAGCGGCAGGCTTGCCGGCCGGGGCCGCCTGCGGCTGCTCGGCTTGCTGGGCACCAGCCGCCGCACCGGCCGCAGCTTGCGCCGCCTGCGATTCGGCGTAGACCTTCTCGCCGAGCTTCTGGCTGGCCTTCATCAGGGCTTCGGTCTTGGCTTCGATTGCGTCCTTGTCGTCGCCCTTGATGGCTTCTTCCAGGTCCTTGATGGCGGCCTCGATGGCTTCCTTCTCGGCGGCCTCGATCTTGTCGCCATGCTCACCCAGCGACTTACGCACGCTGTGGACCATGCCGTCGGCCTGGTTCTTGGCCTGCACGATCTCGACCTTCTTCTTGTCCTCCGCGGCGTTGGCTTCGGCGTCCTTGACCATCTTCTCGATCTCGGCTTCCGACAGACCCGAGTTCGCCTTGATGGTGATCTTGTTTTCCTTGCCCGTGCCCTTGTCCTTGGCGCCGACGTGCAGGATGCCGTTGGCGTCGATGTCGAAGCTCACTTCGATCTGCGGCGTGCCGCGCGGTGCCGGCGGGATGCCTTCGAGGTTGAATTCGCCCAGGCTCTTGTTGCCCTGAGCCAGCTCGCGCTCGCCCTGGTACACCTTGATGGTCACGGCCGGCTGGTTGTCGTCAGCGGTCGAGAAGGTCTGGCTGAACTTGGTCGGGATGGTCGTGTTCTTGGCGATCATCTTGGTCATCACGCCGCCCAGGGTCTCAATGCCCAGCGACAGCGGCGTCACGTCCAGCAGCAGCACGTCCTTGCGCTCGCCGCCCAGCACCTGGCCTTGGATCGCGGCGCCCACGGCCACGGCTTCGTCAGGGTTGACGTCCTTGCGCGGCTCCTTGCCGAAGAACTCCTTGACCTTGTCCTGCACCTTGGGCATGCGGGTCATGCCGCCGACCAGGATCACGTCGTCGATCTGGCCGACCGAAACGCCAGCGTCCTTGATGGCAGTGCGGCAGGGAGCAATGGTGCGCTCGATCAGCTCTTCCACCAGCGACTCCAGCTTGGCGCGGGTCAGCTTGATGTTCAGATGCTTGGGGCCCGAAGCGTCAGCCGTCACGTAGGGCAGGTTGACGTCGGTCTGCGAGGAGTTCGACAGCTCGATCTTGGCCTTCTCGGCGGCTTCCTTCAGGCGCTGCAGGGCCAGCACGTCCTTCGTGAGGTCGACGCCTTGTTCCTTCTTGAACTCGGTGACGATGAAATCGATGATGCGCTGGTCGAAGTCTTCGCCGCCCAGGAAGGTGTCGCCATTGGTCGACAGCACCTCGAACTGCATTTCGCCATCGACGTCGGCGATCTCGATGATGGACACGTCGAACGTGCCGCCACCCAGGTCATACACGGCGATCTTGCGGTCGCCCTTGCCGTGCTTGTCCAGGCCAAAGGCCAGGGCTGCTGCGGTGGGTTCGTTGATGATGCGCTTGACGTCCAGGCCAGCGATGCGGCCAGCGTCCTTGGTGGCCTGGCGCTGCGCGTCGTTGAAGTAGGCAGGCACCGTGATGACGGCTTCGGTCACTTCTTCGCCGAGGTAGTCTTCGGCGGTCTTCTTCATCTTGCGCAGCACTTCGGCGCTGATCTGCGGCGGGGCCAGCTTCTTGCCGCGCACTTCGACCCAGGCGTCGCCGTTGTCGGCGGCGGCGATGGCATAGGGCATCAGCTCGATGTCCTTCTGCACTTCCTTCTCGGTGAACTTGCGGCCGATCAGGCGCTTCACCGCGTACAGCGTGTTCTTGGGGTTGGTGACGGCCTGGCGCTTGGCCGAGGCGCCGACGAGGATTTCGCCATCTTCCTGGTAGGCAATGATGGACGGCGTGGTGCGAGCGCCTTCAGCGTTCTCGATCACACGCGTCGTGTTGCCTTCCATGACCGCCACGCACGAGTTGGTCGTGCCCAGGTCAATGCCGATGATCTTTCCCATGTTTTTCTCCTGAAGGGGATGCTTGGATGCAGTGAATCTGTGGACAGCTCGCCGCGATTCAAGGGCGGCGTCCTGTGAATAAGTTTGTGGATTACTTGGGGGCAGCCACGGTGATCAGGGCCGGGCGCAGCACGCGGTCGTTGATCAGATAGCCCTTTTGCAGCACGGCCACGACGGTGTTGGCCTCCTGCTCGGCAGGCACCATGGAGATGGCCTGGTGCTGGTGCGGGTCGAACTTGGCGCCGGCAGCCGGGTTGATCTCGACCACCTTGTTGCGCTCGAGGGCGGCGGCCAGCTGGCGCTTGGTGGCGTGCACGCCTTCCAGCACGGTCTCGACCTTGGCGTCGGGCGTCGCGATGGCCGCTTCCATGCTGTCCATCACCGGCAGCATGGCTTCAGCGAAGGATTCGACGGCGTACTTGCGGGCCTTGCTCATGTCTTCATCGGCACGGCGGCGGATGTTCTCGACCTCAGCCTTGGCGCGCAGATAGGCGTCCGACATCTCGGCCAGGCGTGCCTGGGCTTCTGCCAGTTGGGTCTCGACACTGTTGTCTTGGGCGGCTTCAGTGGCGGCCGGCTCGAGGTGTTCTTGCGGGGGGGTGTTCTCGGTGCTCATGGTCTCTGGGGCCAACAACGGGGATGCCAAAAGAGGCAAGCGCTCCATATGGAGCGCTTGTCCAAAACTTCAAGAGGCGGATTTTCGCATTCGGCCAGGGAGAAACCCGTGCCCAACGCAGAAAATCAGTCGATCTGGGCGCTCCAGCGCTCCCAATCGCCCAGGCGGCGGCGGTCCTGCTTGGTCGGCCGGCCTTGCTCGATGCTGGCGGCTGGCTCGGGTGCCAGGCGGCGATTCTCGGCCGCCTGTTCGCGCTTGGCGATGCTCTCGGGCGTCTCTTCGTACAGCGTCTGGGCCTGCGGTGCCGGGCCGCGCACATGGCTCAGGCCACGCACGATCACCTCGCGCTCGACCGCGCCTTGGCGCAGCTTGACCCGGTCACCGAGCTTCATGTCCCGCGAGGGCTTGACCGACTGGCCGTTGATCTCGACCCGGCCTTTGCCGATCTCCTCGACCGCCAGCGCGCGAGTCTTGTAAAAGCGCGCTGCCCACAGCCATTTGTCCAGCCGCAGGCCGTCCTGCGTGGCTTGCTTGTCCTTCATGGGCCGGATTCTGCGCCTGCGGCCAGCGCGCGTTCTCGCTGCGCTGGATCCGGTGCCGCTGGCACGGTCGGCCAGCCCTGCAGATGCTGCTCGGCGAGGTCGGTGAGGGCGCGCATGCCGGCCGGGCTGTCGTTCAGGCAGGGGATGTAGGCAAAAGCCTGCCCGCCGGCCGCCAGGAAGGCAGCGCGCGCCTCCTGGTCGATCTCTTCCAGCGTCTCCAGGCAGTCGGCGCTGAAGCCGGGGCAGATCAGGTCGACGCTCTTCAGGCCCTTGGCGGCCAGGTCGACCAGCGTCGGCTCGGTGTACGGCTCCAGCCACTTGGCCTTGCCAAAGCGGCTCTGGAAGGTGACGCGGTACTGCTCGGGCGTGAGCTGCAAGGCCTCGGCCAGCAGGCGGCCTGTCTTCAGGCATTCGCAGTGGTAAGGGTCGCCGAGGGCCAGCGTACGAGCCGGCATGCCGTGGAAGCTCATCACCAGCATTTCGTGGCGTCCCTCGCGCTGCCAATGAGCGCGCACGCTGTCAGCGAGGGCAGCGATGTAGCCCGGGTCATCGTGGTAGCGGTTGACGAAGCGCAGCTCGGGCACATGGCGCGTCTTCACGGCCCAATGCGCCACCGCATCGATCACGCTGGCCGTGGTGGCGCCCGAATACTGCGGATAGGCTGGCAGCACGAGGATGCGGGTCGCGCCCTCGCGCTTCAGCGCGTCGAGTTCGGCTGCGATGGCGGGCTGACCATAGCGCATCGCATAGCGCACCTGCACCTGATGGCCGCGCTCGCCGAGGTAGCCGCGCAGCAGCTTGGCCTGTTTCTCGGTCCAGACTTTGAGCGGCGAGCCTTCGGTCAGCCAGATGCTGGCGTACTTGGCGGCCGACTTGGCCGGACGCACGCGCAGGATGATGCCGTGCAGTATCAGCAGCCACAGGAGCTTGGGAATCTCGACCACGCGGGGGTCGGCGAGGAACTCGGCGAGATAGCGGCGCGTGGCGGCGGCGGTGGGCGCCTCGGGCGTGCCGAGGTTGCACAGCAGCACGGCGGTGCGCGCGGCGTCGCCATGCCGGTAGGCGGGTTCTGCGTTGAAAGCCATGTGTGAAGAATGCGAAGGGTCAGCCGCGGCTGCGCGGGCCGGTCAGCGACAGCGGCTCGGTGTCGGAGAAATGCAGGACCTCGAAGCGCACCGTCGGCGAATCATTGTCCATCGGCGGGCCGCCGAGGCCGATCACGCCGCTGCCGTGCAGGGTGCAGTTGCCGCGCTTCAGCGAGAGGATCTCGCCCACGGGGCCGAAACGCACGAAGGTGCCGTTGTAGCTGAGGTCGGTCAGCGAAAACACACCGCCATGCCAGTCGATGCGAGCGTGCGAGCGAGACACGCGGCCATCGGTGATGCAGTAGGTGGCCTGCACGCTGCGGCCCAGCACGATGGGCATGGACGAGGTGTCGAACACGCGGTCCAGGTCCTGCCAGACGAGGCGGATGCCGTCGGGTTCGGCATGCGGCACGACCTCGCCGAACTGCGTGGCCGCGGCATCGCCCTGCTGGCTCGGCTGGTCCAGCACATAGACATGGACCGGCTCGACCCGGCCGCGCACCGCAATGCGGTCCAGGCTGCGGAAGCGGTTCTTGCGGGCTGCGGTGAGGCCGTTCAGGACTTCGGCGGTAATCAGGGTCTCGTTGTCACCCGCATGGTCGATCAGCCGGGCGGCCACGTTGACGGCGTCGCCGAAGCAGTCGCCCCCCATCTCCACGACTTCGCCACGGGCCAGCGCCACCTGCAGCTTGAGCCCGCGCAGGCCTGGCGAGGCGCCGCGCTGTTTGCCGCGCGCCACGACGCGCTCCAGCATCTCGTGCATGCGGATGGCGGACTTGACGCCATCGGCCGGTCCTTCGAACACAGCCATCAGGCCATCGCCCAGGGTCTTGATCAACTGCCCGGCGCATTCGTCGACCGCCTGGGCGATCACGCCCACCGTGTGGGTGACGACCGAGGTGGCCTCGGCATTGCCCAGGGTCTCGAACAACGCCGTGCTGCCTCGGAGGTCAGCGAACAGGACGGTGCGTTCCCGGATCTGGGTCATGGGCTGGGTTGAGTCGGGCAGGGCGTGAAATTATTCGCAGTGTAGCGGCGTGCGGGCATGCAAAAGGGCCGGATAAATCCGGCCCTGGTGCGGCTGTCGCCCTGCGGCAATCTGATTACAGATTGTCGAGATAGGTACGCAACTTATCGCTGCGGCTCGGGTGCTTGAGCTTGCGAATCGCCTTGGCTTCGATCTGGCGGATGCGCTCGCGGGTCACGTCGAACTGCTTGCCGACTTCCTCCAGCGTGTGGTCCGTGCTCATCTCGATGCCGAAGCGCATGCGCAGCACCTTGGCTTCGCGCGGGGTCAGCGAGTCGAGGATGTCCTTCACCACGTCGCGCAGGCCGGCCTGCATCGCGGCCTCGATGGGCGCCGTGTTGTTGGTGTCCTCGATGAAGTCGCCCAGATGGCTGTCGTCATCGTCACCGATCGGCGTTTCCATCGAGATCGGCTCCTTGGCGATCTTCATGATCTTGCGGATCTTGTCTTCCGGGATCTCCATCTTCTCGGCCAGCGTCGGGGCATCGGGCTCGAAGCCGAATTCCTGCAAATGCTGGCGCGAGATGCGGTTCATCTTGTTGATCGTTTCGATCATGTGAACCGGGATGCGGATGGTGCGGGCCTGGTCGGCGATCGAGCGCGTGATGGCCTGGCGGATCCACCAGGTCGCATAGGTCGAGAACTTGTAGCCGCGACGGTATTCGAACTTGTCCACCGCCTTCATCAGGCCGATATTTCCTTCCTGGATCAGGTCCAGGAACTGCAGGCCGCGGTTGGTGTACTTCTTCGCAATCGAGATCACCAGGCGCAGATTGGCCTCGATCATTTCCTTCTTGGCGTCGCGCGAGGCCTTCTCGCCCTCGTTCATCTTCTTGTTGATCTCTTTCAGGTCTTCCAGCGGCACGACGGCCTTGGCCTGGATGTCGATCAGCTTCTGCTGCAGCTCCTGCACCGGCGGCAGGTTGCGCGCCAGCACGGTGGAGTAGCCCTTGTTCGCAGCGACTTCCTTCTCGGCCCACTTCAGGTTCAGCGCATTGGGCGGGAAGGTCTTGATGAAGTGCTCTTGCGGCATGCCGCACTTGTCGACCACGATCTTGCGCAGCTCGCGCTCGTAGCGGCGCACGTCGTCGACCTGCGAACGCAGGATGTCGCACAGCTTCTCGATGGTCTTGACCGTGAAGCGGATCGTCATCAGCTCGGCGCTGATGGCGTGCTGGGCCTTGTCGTAGGAGGCCGAGCGGTAGCCGTCCTTCTCGAAGGCCTTGCGCATCTTGTCGAAGTTGGCCGACAGGTTGTCGAGCTTGATCAGCGCGGCGTTCTTCAGCTCCTCGAGCTTCTTGGTCAGCGCCTTGGAGCCGCCATTGCCGTCGTCGTCGTCTTCTTCGTCGAATTCGTCGAAGTCTTCCTCGGCCACATAGTCGTCGGCCTCGTCGGCGGCCACGAAGCCGTCGACCACTTCCGAGATCTGCATCTCGCCGGCGCGGATCTTGGTGGCGAACTCGAGGATGTGGGCGATCGTGGTGGGCGATGCCGAGATGGCCAGCATCATGGCTTGCAGGCCGCCTTCGATGCGCTTGGCGATCTCGATTTCGCCTTCCCGGGTCAGCAGTTCCACCGTGCCCATTTCGCGCATGTACATGCGCACCGGGTCAGTCGTGCGGCCGAATTCGGAGTCCACCGTCGAGAGCGCTGCCTCGGCGGCTTCTTCGGCTTCTTCTTCGGTCGAGGTGGTCGTCGCGTTGCCCTGGATCAGCAGCGTGGCGGCGTCCGGTGCCTGCTCGTACACCGCGATGCCCATGTCGTTCAACATGGAGATGATGGCCTCGAGGATTTCCTCGTTGACCAGCTTCTCTGGCAGGTGGTCGTTGATTTCCTGGTGCGTCAGGAAGCCCCGCGTCTTGCCCATCTTGATGAGCGTCTTCAGCTCATGGCGGCGCTTGGCGGCTTCTTCTTCGGTCAGCGCGGTTTCCTCGAGGCCGAACTCGCGCATCAGCGCGCGCTCCTTGGCGCGCGAAACCTTCATGCGCAGTGGCTTGGCCTTGGGCTTGTCTTCGGCGACTTCCTCGACCTCAGCGACTTCCTCAACCTCGCCCTCCAGTTCGGCGTCGATGTCGGAGAAGTCCTCCTCATCGGCCTCGGCCTTGGCGGCCTTCTTGCTGGTGGTCTCTTCCTTGGGCTTGCGGCCGCGCTTGGGCTTGTCATCGCCGGCGGCTGCCGCCTTGGCGGCCTTCTTGGCCGGCGCCTCTGCCTTCACTGCCTTGGGGGCGGCATCCTTGGCAGCCTTGCTGACCTTGGCGGCAGGCTTCTTGGCGACAATTTCAGCTTCAGCGGCAACGCTGGCCTTGGATGCGGGTTTCTTGGCAGTCATGCAGATCCTTGGGGTCGGTGCAGGTCGAAATATTTTTTGGGCGGGCAATGCAGCGGCCACCTGGGTCCAGAACCTTCGCACGGCAACGAAGGCGGCCCCCAGGCGGCTTTTCAGGCATGCCGAGCCACGGAGATGGTGTCGACATGCGGCGCGTTCAAGTTGGCGTGAACGTTTGCAATTGCAGCCCTGGCGGAAAAGGTGGCCTTGATACCTCGATGGGTGCCCAGTTTCGCTGGGTGGCCGGGTCCGGCATTCAAGCTGCCGTCACTCTTGACGACGCGCGCGAAAACCCTGAATTATCGTCTATTTGACGAGCAGGTTCAAAAAATCGGCTCAAGCCGCCGGTTTGAGCTGCTTCAGGAGTCGGATCTGCTCGTTCAGCTCGCGGTAGCGGCCGAGGTCGGCGGCGGCGCCAGCGCTGGTGATCAGGCGCTGTTCTTCCTCCAGCCTCGAGATCAGCAGGGTTCTCAGCACGGCGCGGAAATCATCCAGCGCTGCTTCCTCGGCATGGTCCCAGCCGCCCAGGGCCTGGACCTGCTCGATCAGGCCTTCGTCGGTCAGCGCGGCCTCGACCACGGTCCAGGGCCCGGGCCCATGGTTGACCAGGAAGCGTTCCAGCCAGGCCACCAACGGGCCATGAGGCTCGGGCAGGTCGTGCAGCAAGCCTTGGTCGTCGGCGCTGAGCTGCTCCCACCAGAGGCTGTTGAGCAGCAGCATGCGCAGGGCCACGTCGGCCGGGCCGGGCGGTGCGCGGCGTGGCAGGCGCGGCATGTCGTCGTCGGGATCACGCTTCCAGTCCTTGCGCCAGGGCTTGCGCTGCGCGGCGGGGTGCTGGGGCTTGCGGCGCGGCACCTGCTGGCTGGGTGCGGGGTGGTGGAAGTGTTCATCGCCGGCATCGAAATACTCGGGTGGCGGGCCTTCGGCCAGCACATGTTCCTGCACGCTGGCCGGGGCGGGCCTGGGGGCCGCCGCGACCTGCCAGAACGACATCAGCTCCTGGTCCGGCAGCTGTGCGCGTTTGGCCAGCTCTCCCAGCAACTGGCGCTTGAGCAGGCCGTCCGGCAGCGCCAGCCACAACGGCTTGGCGCGTGACAGCATGCGGGCCCGGCCCTCGGCGCTGCCGAGATCGCAGCCTTCGGCGCTGGTCTCGACCAGTTGGCGTGACAGTGGCACGGCCGCCTCTATGCAGCGCTCGAAAGCCTCGGCTCCGAGCTCGCGCACATAGGAGTCGGGATCGTGCTCGGTTGGCAGGAACAGGAAGCGCACGGTGCGCATCTCGTTGATGTGGGGCAGCGAAGCTTCCAAGGCTCGCACCGCCGCGCGGCGGCCGGCGGCATCGCCGTCGAAGCTGAACACCACCGAGTCGGTGAAGCGGAACAGCTTTTGCACATGATCGGGCGTGCAGGCTGTGCCGAGCGTGGCCACCGCATTGCCGAAGCCATGCTGGGCCAGGGCGACCACATCCATATAGCCCTCGACCACCAGGGCATAGCCGCGCTGGCGGAAGGCGGCGCGGCCTTCAAACAGGCCGTAGAGCTCGCGGCCCTTGTGGAAGACCGGCGTTTCCGGTGAATTCAAGTACTTGGGTTCGCCCTTGTCCAGCACGCGACCGCCGAAGCCAATGGTCTCGCCCTGCACATTGCGGATCGGGAACATCACGCGGTCGCGGAAGCGGTCATACCGCTTGGATGCAGCCCCTCGCCCACCGGGTACGGCGGTCGGTCCCCCGATGAGATGCGGGCCGGCTTGGGGCGGCCCGGCGCTCGGCCCGCCGGCCACTTCGTCCTCAGCCTGCTTTTCAATCACCAGGCCCGACTCGACCAGCAGCGGGTCGTCGTAGGACGGAAATGCGCTGGCCAGGGCGCGCCATCCCTCGGGCGCATAGCCTAGGCCGAAGCGCGCGGCAATCTGGCCGCTGAGGCCGCGGCCTTTCAGGTAGTCGATGGCGCGGGGGCTCGATTTCAGCTGCGTGCGGTAGTGACCGGCCGCCCGCTCCAGCGTCTCGCTCAGCGTGGCCTGGTGCTTCTTGTGCTCGGCGGCGCGCTCGCGTTCCTGGGGCGAGCGCTCGTCGCTTGGCACCTGCATGCCGGCGCCTTGCGCGAGCTCCTGCACGGCTTCGACGAAACCGAGGCCGCTGTACTCCATCAGGAAGCTGATCGCATTGCCGTTCACCCCGCAGCCGAAGCAGTGATAGAACTGCTTGGACGGGCTGACCGAGAAGCTCGGCGACTTCTCGCCATGGAAGGGGCAGAGCCCCATCAGGTTGGCGCCACCCTTCTTCAATTCGACGTGACGGCCCACCACATCGACGATGTCGGTGCGGGCCAAGAGGTCCTGGATAAAGCCGGGTGGGATCACCCTTTCAGTCTACCGTGACGGGCTGGCGCACCGGGCCCGGCCAGCCACCGCGCACGAAGCCCTGGACCCAGGCGGCGACCTCCTCGGCCGGCATCGGTGAGGCGATGCCGCTGCCCTGGCCCTGGTTGCAGCCGAGCTTCAACAGGGCCTGCGCGTGGGCCGGTGATTCGACGCCTTCGGCGATCACGCCGCAGCCAAAACTCTGGGCCAGCTTGATCACGCCTTCGACGATGGCGCGGTCCTGCTCGTCGGCCAGCATGCTCTGCACGAAGGAGCGGTCGATCTTCAGCACGTCGACGGGCAGTCGCTTCAGGTAGGTGAGGTTGGCATAGCCGGTGCCGAAATCGTCGAGCGCCGAGCGCACGCCGAGGCGCCGGCAGCGCTGCAAGAGGGCGTGGGTGGCGTCGACGTCGGCCAGGGCCGCCGACTCCAGCACCTCCAGCGTCAGGTGATGGGCCACCAGCGGGTCGTGCCGCCCGAGCAACTCCTGCAGGCGCTGGCCGAAATCGGCGCTCTGCAGATGGCGGGCCGCCACGTTGACGCTGACGTCCAGCCGCAGCCCGAGGGCCAGCCAGGCGGCCGACTGCTTGAGCGCCTGCTCGATCACCCAATCGCCCACCCGCACACCGAGGCCCGTGCCCTCGAGCAGGGGCAGGAAATGCGCCGGTGCCAGCAGGCCGCGCTGCGGATGCTGCCAGCGCAGCAGGGCCTCCATGCCCAGCACGCGGGCCTGGCGCATGTCGACCTTGGGCTGGTAGTAGAGCAGCAGCTCCTGCGAGTCGAGCGCCTCCTGCATGCGCGCCAGTGCCAGGGCCTGGGCCTCCTTGCGGGCGCGCTTCTCGGTGTCGAAGAAGCGGGCGGCATCACGGCCATTGCGCTTGACCTGGTGGAGCGCCTGGGTGGCGTGGCGGACCAGGGTTTCACCATCGCTCGGGTCCAGCGGGTAGAGGGTGGCGCCAATGCTGGCCGTGAGGCTCAGTGGCGTCGAGCTGCCCGGCAGCACATGCGGCGCACGCAGCACATTGAGCAGGCGCTCCAGCGCACGCTCCGCTTCTTCCTGGCTGCTGCAGCGCAGGATCAGCGCGAACTCGTCGCCGTCCAGCCGGGCCAGCCGGTCGCGCCATTGCGGCGCACCGCGCAAGGCGCCGCGCAGGCGCAGGGCTACCTGGTGGATCAGCTGATCGCCGCCGGCCTGCCCATGGCGCTCGTTGAGCTGGCGAAAACCGTCCAGGTCCAGGCAGCAGACGCACAGCATGAAGCCCTCGCGCTGGCTCAGGGGCAGGGCATCCTCCAGCAGGCGCAGCAGCTCGCCGTGGTTGGGCAGACCGGTGAGCGGGTCGTGGCGGGCTTGCTGGGCCAGCTCGTCGGGGCGCTGCAGCGAATGGCTGTCGGCCAGCGTCAGCACGTGGTAGCGCGTGGGGCCTTGAGCCTCGTCGACGCTGGCGAGCGTGACCTGGAAGGCGCACAGCTCGCCATCGCCGCGCCGCACACGCACCAGGCCCTGCCAGAGGCCGTCCAGGCGCAGGGCCTCGCGCAGCGCCGCCAGGTCGTGGCCGGCGTCGGCGAGCACGCTGCTGGTCACGGGCAGGGCCGGCAGCTTGAGCAGATGCTCGCGTTTGGTCTTGAGCAGGCGGCAGTAACTTGGGTTGACATCGACCACGTTCAGCTGCGGATCAACGACCGCGAGGCCTTCATGCAGATGCTGGAACAGATGGGTGGCGAGGCGTTGGCGCTCCTCCGAGCTGCGCTCCCAGGCGATGTTCTGCAGCCAGGCGCGCAGCCGCTGGGCCCGGCCCTGGCGGTCGCGCTGCAGCACCTGCAGGTGCAGGCGGAAGTCCTGCCATTCGGCCGAGGCGGCGCGCAGCCGCAGGACCAGGCTCAGGCGGTCCTTGCCCGGCTGCTGTTGCAGGTCCTGAAGCGCCACCAGGGCGGCCGAGCGGTCCAGCGGATGGCAGCGCTCCAGCCAGTCCAGCCAGTCGCCCTGTGTGCCCGCCCAGTCTTGCCACAGCGCCGAGGCCTGTTGTGTGCCGCTTGGCAAATCCCATTCGCAACTGGCGCTGCCCGCCTGGTCGGCAAGCTCATGCCAGCATTGCTGGTCTCGTCGCAATTGCCGCAGGCGGACCGCGAGCCAGAGTATGGGCAGGGCCAGCGCGGCCAAGGCCAGGACGTTGCTCAGCAAATATCCGCCGGCCGCCGAATTCATCAGTATCAGCAGTGCGCCCGCCAAATAAGCCAGGCCCAGCGGTACCATTACCCGCCCATCAGGCCAGCGGCTGCGCCGGCGTGGTGGACGGGCGTCGGCATCGGGTGACGGTGGCAGCAAATCGTCCACGGGATTTGGCGGGCGGCGAACAGGCAGGGCGGCGGCAGGCCGCGATGCTAGCAGCGGGTAATGCCCCGCTGCGCCCAATATCGACCGCTGGCCTGCAAATGGGTGGCCGAGCAAACCCGGGGTGGCGGTGGTCAGGCCTCGCAAGAAAAACAAAAGCCGCCCAGAGGCGGCTTTGGTGGTGCGGTCGGGCTGAAACTACAGGCTCAGACGTGGAAGTCGTCGAGCTTGGCGCCGCCGGCGATGGCGGCCTTCAGCCACTTGGGCTGCAGGCCACGGCCGCTCCAGGTTTCACCGGTGGCCTGATTGCGGTATTTGGCGGCGACCTTGGTGGTGGTCTTGGCTGCCTTGGCCGGCCGGCTGTTCAAGTCGGCGAGCGTCAGCCCATATTCGGACATCAGCGATTTCACCTTGTTGATCGCGTCGGCGCGCTCGCGTTCCTTGGTTTCGGAAATCTGTTGATCGAGTGCGGCGCGTTGGGCCAGCAGGTCTTTGAGCAATGCCATAGATGCAAATCCTCGCGAGTAATCAGGGCCAGGGGTGTGGTTCGGCCTGATTATAGGCACGAGAACTGCCAAAGATACTGCGGTGAATATGCAACGAATTCGCAACAAATGCCGGTTTATACAAAACCCCGGGGCGCCCGGCGGAATTGCAAGACACCCATTCAGGCGTTTTCTGGCCGCTGTGCGTCAGGCAGCGGGCGGCACATACCCCGCCGGCTGCTCGGCGCCGCCGCCGAAAAAGAATTGCTCCATCTGTCGCGCCAGATATTGGCGGGCGCGCTGGTCGGCCAGGTTCAGGCGGTTTTCATTGACCAGCATGGTCTGGTGTTTCATCCAGGCAGCCCAGGCCTCCTTGCAGACGCCGTCATAGATGCGCTTGCCCAGTTCGCCGGGATAAGGCGCGAAGTCCAGGCCCTCGCCTTCCTTCTTCAGATAAACACATTGAACGGTGCGAGCCATGGCAGAACCTCTAAATCGATGAATCATTAAACGGACGGCGCGCACTGTAGCGCGCCGGCAATAGCCCGGCCGTCAGCCGAGCTTCTTGGCGAAAGACAGAACTTAACCGAGTCTTTTAGCGAAAAGCTCATGCGAGCTTTTTGACCAGCACCTGCGAGCGCCGGTCCCAGTTGTATTTGCGCTTGCGTTCCTCGGGCAGCCAGTCGGGGTCGACCTGCTGGAAACCGCGCTTGATGAACCAGTGCATGGTGCGCGTGGTCAGCACGAAGATGCTCGAAAGGCCCATGGCCTTGGCCCGCTGCTCCACGCGCTTCAGGATGCGGTCGCCGTCGCCCTGGCCTTGCACGGCTGGCGAGACGGTCAGCGCTGCCATCTCGGCCGTCTTGGCTTCCACGTAGGGGTAGAGTGCCGCGCAGCCGAAGATCACGCCGTCGTGCTCGATCACCGTGTAGAGCTCGATGTCGCGCTCGATCTCGGTGCGGTCACGCTTGACCAGGGTGCCGTCGCGCTCGAAGGGCTCGATCAGCGTGAGGATGCCGCCGATGTCGTCGGAGCTGGCCTCGCGCAGGCTCTCCAGCTTCTCGTCGACCACCATGGTGCCGATGCCATCGTGGGTGTAGACCTCCTGCAGGAGCGCGCCATCCACCGCCAGCGGCAGGATGTGCGAGCGCTCGACGCCGGCCTCGCAGGCTTTGACGCAATGCTGCAGATAGAAGGCCACGTCGGTGGGCGACGTGGGGCGCGGCAGCTTGGCCAGCATGCGCTTGGCGTCGGCCACGGCCAGCTCGGTGTCGATGGCGCTGTCCGGGTCGTCCGGGTTCTCGCGCACGCCGGGTACTTCGCAGACGAAGAGCAGCTTGTCGGCCTGCAGCGCAATGGCCGTGCTGGTGGCCACGTCTTCCATCGTCAGGTTGAAGGCCTCGCCGGTGGGCGAGAAGCCAAACGGTGAGAGCAGCACCACGGCGCCGATGTCCAGCGCGCGCTGGATGGCCGAGGCGTCGACCTTGCGGACCACGCCGCTGTGCTGGAAGTCCACACCATCGACGATGCCCACGGGCCGCGCGGTCAGGAAATTGCCCGAGACCACACGCACGGCGGCATTGGCCATCGGCGTATTGGGCAGGCCTTGCGAGAACGCGGCCTCGATCTCGAAGCGCAGCTGACCGGCGGCCTCCTGGGCGCAATCCAGGGCGATGGCGTCGGTGATGCGGATGCCGTGGCTGTAGCGTGGCGTCTGACCCTTGGCAGCCAGTTGCTCATTGACCTGGGGCCGGAAGCCGTGCACCAGCACCAGGTTGATGCCCATGGCATGCAGGATGGACAGGTCCTGCACGAAGTTGTTCAGCTTGCCGGCCTCGACCAGCTCGCCGGTCATCCCGACGACGAAAGTCTCACCCCGGTAGGCGTGGATATAGGGCGCGACCGAGCGAAACCAGGGGACGAAGGTGTGGGGGAAGACCAGGCTCATGTCCGAATTGTGCCGCAGCGTCTGCGATAGGCAGGCAGACACGGCGGGGCGCGGATAATCCGCGCCTCGTGAAAGAAAAGACCCCCGCTCCTCCCGCAGCGAAAGCGGCCGCCCCGCGCCGCCCGCCGATCCCGGCCAATCCGCTGCCACCGATCACCTTCCCCGACTCGCTGCCGGTTTCCAGCCGGCGCGAGGAGATCGCCCGTGCCATCAGCGAGCACCAGGTCGTCATCGTCTGTGGCGAGACCGGCTCGGGCAAGACCACGCAGCTGCCCAAGATCGCCCTGGCGCTGGGCCGTGGCCGGGCCAACACCGGCAAGCTGATCGGCCATACGCAGCCACGACGCATCGCCGCCTCCAGCGTGGCCAAGCGCATCGCCGAAGAGCTGAAGACGCCGCTTGGCGAGATCGTCGGCTACAAGGTGAGATTCCAGGATCGCCTGCAGCCGGGCGCCAGCGTCAAGCTGATGACCGACGGCATCCTGCTCGCCGAGACGCAGACCGACCCGCTGCTGAAGGCCTACGACACGATCATCATCGACGAGGCCCATGAACGCTCGTTGAACATCGACTTCCTGCTCGGCTATCTGCGCGAGGTGCTGCCGCGACGGCCGGACCTGAAGGTGATCGTCACCTCGGCCACCATCGACGCGGATCGCTTCGCCAAGCATTTCGAATCTAGCAAGGGCCCTGCGCCGGTGTTGATGGTCTCGGGCCGCACCTTCCCTGTCGAGCAGCGCTACCGCCCGTTCGAGGAATCGCGCGAGTACGACCTCAACAACGCGATCACCGATGCGGTGGATGAGCTGTGGCGCGAGGGCTCGGGCGACGTGCTCGTCTTCCTGCCCGGCGAGCGCGAGATCCGCGAGGCGGCCGAGGCGCTGCGCAAGCACCATCCGCCCGGAGTCGAAGTCTTGCCGCTGTTTGCGCGGCTCTCGCAGCAGGAGCAGGACCGCGTGTTCGAGCCGCACGGCCAGCGCCGCATCGTGCTGGCCACCAATGTGGCTGAAACCTCCTTGACGGTGCCCGGCATCCGTTACGTGATCGACCCGGGCCTCGCCCGCGTCAAGCGCTACAGCTACCGCAACAAGGTCGAGCAGCTGCAGATCGAGCCAGTCAGCCAGGCGGCCGCCAACCAGCGCGCCGGCCGCTGCGGCCGCGTCAGCAACGGCATCTGCATCCGGCTCTACGAAGAGAAGGAATTCAACGAGCGGCCCCGCTTCACCGACCCCGAGATCCTGCGCTCGTCGCTGGCCGGCGTGATCCTGCGGATGAAGGCCCTGCACCTCGGCACGGTGGAGGAGTTTCCCTTCATCGAGGCGCCACCGCGCAAGGCCATCGCCGACGGCTACCAGTTGCTCGCCGAGCTGGGCGCTGTGGACGACATGAACGAGCTGACTGCCATCGGCAAGGAGCTCGCCAAGCTGCCGCTGGACCCGCGCGTGGGCCGCATGATCCTCGAGGCCCGCACACGCGACGCGCTCTCCGAGGTGCTGGTCATCGCCAGCGCCTTGAGCGGCCAGGACGTGCGCGACCGGCCGATGGAGCAGCAGCAGGCCGCCGACGAGAAGCACAAGAAGTTCGACGACGAGAAGTCGGAGTTCATGGGCTATCTGAAGCTGTGGAAGTGGCTCGGGGAATCCAGAGGCGGCGAGGGCGAGCACAAGCTCAGCAATCGCCGCCATGAGCAGCTCTTGAGAGACAACTTTGTCAGCCCGCGCCGCGTGCGCGAATGGCGCGACATCTACTCGCAGCTGCACACCGTCGTGGCCGAGCATGGCTGGCGCCTGAACGGTGCGGCCGCCACCTACGAGCAGGTGCATTTGTCGATGCTGGCCGGCCTGCTCGGCAACATCGGCCTGAAGGCCGATGACGATGACTGGTACCTCGGCGCGCGCGGCATCAAGTTCTGGCGCCATCCGGGCGCGCACCTGTCCAAGAAGCCGGGCCGCTGGATCGTTGCTGCCGAGCTGGTCGACACCACGCGGCTGTTCGGCCGTGGCATCGCCGCCATCGAGCCGCAATGGCTGCCGGGCATCGCCGGCCACCTGATCAAGACCCAGCTGCTGGAGCCGCATTGGGAGAAGAAGGCGGCCGAGGTGATCGCGCTGGAGCGGGCCACGCTCTATGGCATCGTCATCTACAGCAACCGCCGCGTGAACTTTGGCAATGTGGATGCGGCGGCGGCGCGCGAGATCTTCATCCGCGAAGCGCTCGTGAATGGCGAGTGGGAAACCCGCCTGCCCTTCCTGGCCCACAACCAGCGCCAGGTGAAGAAGGTCGAGGAGCTGGAACACAAATCGCGCCGGCAGGACGTGCTGGTCGACGACGAGCTGATCTACGCCTTCTACGACCAGCAGCTGCCAGCCGATGTGTGCTCGGGCGCTACGCTGGAGAAGTGGTACCGCCACGCCAGCAAGGCCAACGACAAGCTGCTGATGCTCAGCCGCGAGGAGCTGATGCGGCACGAGGCCGCTGGCATCACTGGCAATGCCTTCCCCAAAACGCTGCGACTGGGCGGCGTGGACTGCACGGTCAGCTACCTGCACGAGCCCGGCGATGCGCGCGACGGCGTGACCGTCAATGTGCCGATTTACGCACTGAACCAGGTCAGCGAGGAGCGCTGCGAATGGCTGGTGCCCGGCATGCTGGAGGCCAAGGTGATGGCGCTCTTGAAGAGCCTCCATCAGAAGCCGCGCGCCCGCCTGGTGCCCTTGCCGGACTTTGTGGCCGAGTTCGTCGAGCTGAATCCCTTCGGCCAGGGCGGTCTCGTTGAGGTGCTCTTGAAGGCGGTGAAGGAGCGCACCCAGCTGGCGATCCAGAAGAACGACTTCAAGCTGGAGCAGCTGCAGCCGCACCTGTTCATGAACTTCCGCATCGTCGACGAGCATGGCCGCCAGCTGGGCCAGGGCCGCAACCTGGCGGCGCTGAAGGCCGAGCTGGGCTCGCAGGCGCGCTCGGCCTTCCAGGCGCTTGCGGCACTGAAGCTGCCGGCGGCGGCGCCCGCACCTGCGGCCGCGCCGGTGGCCAAGGGCGGTATCCGGGCCGAGGTCGCGGCAGCGCCCAAAGCGCAGGTCAAGGATGCGGCAAGCCAATACACGGCCTGGACCTTCGGTGAGCTGCCCGAGCTGATGGAGGTCAAGCGCGGCCCGCAGACCCTGATCGGCTTTCCGGCCTTGATCGACAAGGGCGCCCATGTGGAGATCGAGGTCTTCGACGAGCCCGAGGTGGCGGCGAGCAAGCACCGCCTGGGCTTGCGTCGCCTGGTTGCGCTGCAGCTCAAGGAGCCGCTGAAGTACCTCGAGAAAAACATCCCCGACCTGCAGAAGATGGCCGTCGCCTACATGGCCCTCGGCACGCCCGAGGACCTGCGCGACCAGATCATCGGCATCGCACTGGACCGGGCCTTCCTCGCCGAGCCGCTGCCGGCCGACGAGTTCGCCTTCAAGCGCTGCATCGATGAGGGCCGTGCCCGCCTGAACCTGATCGCGCAGGAAGTGGCGCGCCTCACGCTGCAAATCCTGCTTGACTACCAGGCAGCGGTGCGCAAGCTCAAGGATGCCCGCGCGCCCAAGGAGGCGGCTGACGACATCACGGCCCAGCTGCAGCGCCTGATCCCCAAAAACTTCGTCGCGGCCACGCCCTGGAGCCAGGCTCAGCACGTGCCGCGCTACCTGAAGGCCGTCACCGTGCGGCTGGACAAGCTGCGCGCCGACCCGGCCCGCGACAGCAAGCTGCTGGCCGAGCTGCGGCTGCTGGAGCAGCGCTACCAGCGCCGCGTGGCCGAGCTCAAGGGTCAGGCCGACGCTCGCCTGGCCGACTTCCGCTGGCAGCTGGAGGAGCTGCGGGTCAGCCTGTTCGCGCAGGAGCTGCGCACGCCGCAGCCGGTCAGTGTCAAGAGGCTAGAGAAGGTGTGGGCTCAGATCAGTGTCTGAATTCCTCACGCTATTGAGGCCAGTTCTCTCGATTGCCCTCTGCCAGCGGCAGTTCAAATAGAGCAAACTCGAACAAACTGTTTCCATCTCATCTTCTCGTGTCCGACAACCCCAGCGTCCCCGGCGGCAACGCCACAGCCTCGACCCCTCTGAGGCGCTTTGGCCGCTTCGAACTGCGCGCCCTGCTGAACAAGAGCGTGCGCAGCATGCTGTGGCTGGTCTTCGACACCCGCAGCAACCAGGAGATGATGCTCAGCATGCCGCGCCAGGCGCCCAACAGCCCGGCGGCGCTGGAGCACTGGCTCAAGATGGCGCAAGCCGGCGCGCGCGTCCAGCATCCCAACCTCGCCCATGTGGTCGAGGTCGGCCAGGTCGAGCAATGGCCCTACCTGGCCTATGACCGGGCGCTCGGCGAGACCCTGGAAGAGCGGCTGACGCGCCAATCGAATCCGCTGCCGCTGGACCTGGCGCATTGGCTGGTCCAGGGCCTGGACGGGCTGGCCTTTGCCCATGAGGCCGGCCATGCCCACCGTGACCTGCAGGCCGCCAGTCTGGTCATCGACACGGCCGGCCATGTGCGCCTGCTGGGCCTCGAGGCCGCGCAGGAGGTGTTCCCGGCCACGGCTGACTTCAATGCCGTGACGCGCCGCGCAGTGCGCGAGTCAGCCGAGGAAGACGTGGTCTGCATGGGCCTCCTGCTGCACCGCGGCCTCAGCGGCCGCCTGGTGCTGGACGTGGCCGACCTGCACGAGGTGGTGCAGCGCATGCAGCCGCAGGGCCAGGAGATGGTGCGCCTGCCTTTCGAGACACCGCATCCCATTCCCGCGCCGCTGCGCGCCATTGCCAACCGCGCCACCGCCAACCAGGAGCGCCAGCGCTATCACAGCGCCCGCGTCTTCCTGCGCGCGCTGGAGGGCTGGCGTGCTGCCGCTTCGCAAGAGCAGGGCGGGCCGGTGGCCGCGATGATCGACCGCATCCAGCGCCTGGGTCATCTGCCCAGCACCAGCAGCAAGCTCTTGCATGTGGCCCAGTCCAGCTCGATGCAAGCCACGCACACCAGCGCAGTCTCGAACCTGATCCTCGAGGACATGGCGCTCTCGCTGGAGATGCTGCGCCGGGTCAACAATGCCCTGCGCATGCAGGGCAATGCCGGCGATGGTGCCGTACTCAATATGCAGCGAGCCATCGCCATGGTCGGCCTCAATGGCGTCGAGCAGGCCGCGCGTGCTGTGAAGCAGTGGCCCGGCATCCTGAACGAGCAGAACGCCGCACGCATGCGCACGCTGATGCAGCGCGTGCGCAGGGCCGGCGAGATCGCGCAGGCCCTGCGGCCCGCTGGCTACGACGGCGAGGTGGTGTACCTGATCACGCTGATGCAGAACCTCGGCCGTCTGCTGCTGCAATACCACTTCCCCGACGATGCACTGCAGATTAAGCAGCTGATGCAGCCGCCCGAACCCACCGAGGCCAATCCAAACCCGGCAGGCATGAGCGAAGAGGCGGCCTCCTACGCGGTGCTGGGCACCGATCTTGAAACGCTGGGTGCTGGCGTGGCGCGCTACTGGTCGCTGGGTGACGAGCTCTTGCACATGATCCGCCGCCAGCCGCCGGATGTGCCGGTGCGCTCCGGTGACAGCGATGCTGACCTGCTGCGCCTGACCTGCAGCCTGGCCAACGAACTGGTCGATGCGCTGGCCGGGCCCGAGGAACGGCGCAAGGCCGGCGTCGAGCTGGCCACGCGGCGCTACGCCCGGGTGCTGGGCCTCGGCCTGCGCGAGGTGATGCTGGCCTTGCAGCCGCCGGCCCCAAATGGCAGCGGCGAGCCGGTGCAGCGCGTGGCCACCGGTACGGCCGAGGCGCCTGACGCGCCGCGCCCCTCGGCCCTGCGCAGCCGCGTGGCGAGCGGCAGCGCCGGTGATGCAGGGCCTTCCGGCAGCGGCAATCGCTGAAGGGGCGGCATCCATGGCCGGTCCCGACTCCCACAACACCACGCTGCCGCCGCAGATCGGCCGCTTCCGCTTGCTGCGCCGCCTGGGCGAGGGCGCGCAGGCCACGGTCTGGCTGGCGCATGACCCGCGCCTGGATCGCGAGGTGGCGCTCAAGCTTTTGCGGCCAGGTGCGGACCGGCACAGCGTTGATGAATGGCTGCACGAGGCCCGCGCCGTCAGCCGCCTGACCCACGCCAACATCGTGCCGGTGTTCGAGGCCGACGTGCAGGACGGCCAGGCCTATCTGGTCTTCGAATACGTGGCCGGTGTCACCTTGGCCGAGCAGTTGCATGGCAAGCCGCGCCTGAAGGCGCGCGAGGCGGTCGAGCTGATGCTGGGCGTGCTCGATGGCCTGCTGGCCGCCCATGCGGCCGGCGTGGTGCACCGCGACCTCAAGCCCAGCAACATCCTGATCGATGCCAAGGGCCGGCCGCGCGTGATGGACTTCGGCATCGCCGCCCGCATGAGCGATGCGGGCAAGCCGCAGCGCATCGTCGGCACGCCGGGCTACATCTCGCCGGAGGCGGCGCGCGGCGAAGCGCCGACGCCGGTGATGGATGTGTTCGCGGCGGCCGTGATGCTGGCCGAGATGCTGTCCGGCCAGCGCCTGAACTACGACCCCGATCCCTGGCGCGCCGTGCGCCGCGTCACCGAGCAGGAGCTGCAGTTGCCGGCAGGCCTCGGTGCCGACGTGGACGACGCGCTGCGCGCCATCGTGCAGCGCGGCCTGGCGCGCGATGCGCGGGCCCGCTGGCCCTCGGCCAAGGCCATGCTGGATGCGCTGGCCGAATGGCTGCATCCCACGGCGCAGGCCGGTGAGGCGAGCGAGGGCGGTGACCGCGCGGCGCTCGAGTTCCTGCTGCGCCGCATGCGCCACAAGAGCGACTTTCCGGCGATGTCGGATTCGATCTCGCGCATCCAGCGCCTGACAGCCTCCGAGAACGAGAGCCTGGCCAACCTGTCCAACGAGATCCTCAAGGACGTGGCGCTCACGCACAAGCTCTTGCGCATGGTCAACACCGCGCACTTCAGCCATGCGGGCGGCGGCAGCATCTCCACCGTCTCGCGCGCGGCGGCGTTGATCGGCTTTGCCGGCATCCGCAACCTGGCGCTGTCGCTGATCGTGCTGGAGCGCATGGAGAACAAGGCCCATGCCCAGCAACTGCGCGAGGAATTCCTGCGCTCGTTGATGGCAGCCTCGCTGGCGCGCGAGCTGAGCCCCAACTCGCGCGAAAGCGAAGAGGCCTTCCTGTGCGCGATGTTCCAGAACCTGGGCCGCGCGCTGACCGAGTTCTACTTCCCTGAGGAAGCCCAGCAGGTGCGCCGCATGCTGCGCAGTGAGCGGCAGAGCGAGGGGCCGCAGAAGCTGGCCGCACCGGTCAGCGAGGCATTGGCCTCCACCCAGGTGCTGGGCCTGAGCTATGAGCAATTGGGCCTAGGCGTGGCCCGCCAATGGGGCCTGCCCGACATCCTGCAGCGTGCGATGCGCCGGCCCGATGGCGAGCCGCCGGTCAGGCAGTTGGACAGCCCGGTCGAACGCCAGCGCTGGCTGGCTCGCGCCGCCAACGACGTGGCCGATGTGATTTTGCAAAGCGACCCGAGCGAGGCCCATGCCAAGGTGCGGGCGATGGCGCAGCGCTACTCGCGGGCCCTCGGCATCACGGCCGAGGTCTTCGACCAGGCGGCCGACCAGGCGCGCCAGAAGCTGTCGCAGCTCGCCGTGGCCATGGACATCCTGCCGGCCAAGAATTCACCGGCCCAGCGCCTGCTGGCCCCCTTGACGCCGGCGCCCAGCGATTCGCTGTCGCCGCATCAGCTGCAGGCCACGTTCGAGGTGACGCAGGTGATCCAGCAGCCGAACACGCGCGAACAGATCGCGCAAGTGCTCGCCGCCGGCATCCAGGACATCACCGACGCGATGGTCGAGAGCGTCAAGCTCAACGAGATCCTGCGCATGGTGCTGGAGACCATGTACCGGGGTCTCGGCTTCGACCGCGTGGTCTTCTGCCTGCGCGATGCGCGTACCGAGACACTGACCGGCCGCTTCGGCCTCGGCGTCGGTGTGGAAGCGGTCGTGCCCTTGTTCAAGGTGCCGCTGCGTGTGCCGGCCGGCGGTCTGCCTGACCTTTTCAGCGCCGTGGCGTTGAAGGGGGCCGATACGCTGATCGCAGACGCATCGCAAGGCAACATCGCGGAGCGCCTGCCGCTCTGGCATCAGCAGCACCTGCGCGCCGGCAGCTTCCTGCTGCTGCCTATGGCGCTGAAGGGCTCGCCCTTCGGCCTCATCTATGCCGACAAGCCCGAGCCCGGCAGCATCGACCTGGGCGAGAAGGAGCTCTCGCTGCTGCGCACGCTGCGCAACCAGGCCGTGATGGCCTTCCGTCAGGCGAGCTGAGGCCGATGGCGGGCTTCAGCGACGGTCGTGGTGCCTGTCGTAGCCGCCGCCGTCATGGCCGCGTTCGGCGCTGTAACCGCGATGGCGATGGTGGTGTCCCAGCGGCACCACGATGCAGCCGCTCAGCAGCGAACTGAGCAGCAGGGCGGTGATGGCTAGCAGAGTGCGGCGCGACTTCATTTGAAAGCTCCGTTGTGGATGAACGTGAGCTGGCAACGGCCGCCGAGGCGCGAGCGAGGACGCGACGCATCGACTCTTACCGGTCGATACATTCGCCGGTGCTGAAAGTGAGGGGGATGGGTGAGAGGAACTCGAGGGGAGGGGTGACGAGCCTGACCCCGGCACTGGTTGCAACGGCTAGGGCTGCTTGGTTCCCCACCTGACCCGGTTGGCCGCGCTTCCATGCGAGGAGGCCCGTCGAGGCGCATTGTATGCGAGGCGAGAGCGGCTCCAGGCGAAGCGGACGACGATTCAGAAGCCGAGCAGCCCCTGGCGCGTGTAGGCGGCGGCCATGGCGTAGACCATCGCGAGCACGGCAGCGGCGTAGCCCAGCGAGCGCTGCGGATGAGCGCCGAAAGCAATGTGCGCGCAGCCGAAATAGACCAGCAGGGCGATCAGCTTGCCGAGCAGCCAGCCATCGCGCGGAATGCTGTAGTACAGCGAGCCCCAGAGGCTGAGGCCGGTGATGATCATCAGCGTGTTGGCGCCGAACACGAGGATGAGGATGGGCCCTTCCTTGGCCCACTCCACGCCCAGCTGATAGGCCAGGCCGCGACCGATGAACAGCAGCAAGCTGGCCCACGCCATGACGACGTGGAGCTGGACCATCTGCGGGTAGAACCAGTCCATCGCGAGCCCGGCTTGTGCGACTCAGCGCAGTTGCAGGTCGTCGTCGCTGAAGCGGATGTTCAGCGGCTCGATCAGCAGCTGCTTGGGGCCTGCTTCCAGCGCACCGGCCACCCAGGCGTCGATGCCGCAGGCCTTGGAGATCTCGACCGTGCGCTGCGCGTCCTCGGCCTTCACGAAGATCGCAAAGCCGGCGCCCATATTGAGCGTGGAATAGGCCTCGCGGTCGTCCTGCTTGGCCTGCTCCTGCATGAACTTCAGCACCGGCGTGACCGGCGGCACCGTGTGGATGCGGTAGGTGAACTGGGCCGGGTGGCGCAAGAGCTTGCGCCAGCCGTGACCGGTGATGTTGGCGCAGTAGTGCGGCGTGATGCCGGCCTTGAACAGCGCCTCGGTGACCGGCGAATACAGCACGGTGGGCGCCAGCAGGGCCTCGCCGTAGCTGAGGCCGGGTTCGATCTCGGTCAGGTAGCCGTTTGGCAGGCGCTCGACCAGCTTGCGCGCCAGCGACAGACCGTTGGCATGGATGCCGCTCGAGGCCAGCAGCACGATGGCATCGCCGGCGCCGAGCTTGTCGCCGACCGACAGGCGCTCCTTGGGGTTGATCAGGCCGGTGCAGGAGGCAGCCAGGTCGATGCGGCCGTCCTCGACGATGCCGGCCAGCGCCGGCGTTTCGCCGCCGCCCCAGGCCACCTGGCAGGTGTCGCAGGCCTTCTTCCAGCCGGCCACCAGTTCATTGGCGCGCAGCTTGTCGCCAAACCAGTCGGAACCGCCGGCGGCCCAGTAAGCCTGCACGACCAGTGGCGTGGCGCCGACGGTGATCAGGTCGTTGATCGCCATGGCGATGGTGTCCTGTGCGATGCCGGCGAAGAAGCTCTTGCCCGTGAGCTTTGCCATCTCGTCAGCCACCAGGGTCTTGGTGCCCAGGCATTCGACGATGGAAGCCAGGTAGAACGGGCCCACATCCACCACATAGGCGGACTCGCCACGCGAGGCCGGCACCTCCGAGAAGCCATGGCCGCCCAGGTGGGCGCCGGTGGCGGCGGCCGCGCGCTGGGCCGCGATCTTCATCGGATCAATCAGGTCGTAGTTGACCCCAGCTTGTTCGTAGCTGAGGGTGTCGGGGGAGGAGGGGGCGTGCGTGCTCATGGCGCGGGATTATCGTCCAGCCGGGTATTGGTATCCGGTATTGCACCCGGCGCAGGGCCGCCCCTAGGCGGGTGCCAACAGGCTTGAGGCCGGGTCGATCCCGGCTTCAAGCAAGTCCCCTCGGGGGACCGACCAGCCCCCGGGCGCAGCCCGGGGGCCTGGGCGAGGGGCACATAGAATGCCTTCATGAGTTACCAGGTTCTGGCGCGGAAATATCGCCCCCGCAGTTTCGAAGAGCTGCGGGGCCAAGAGCATGTGGTGCAGGCCCTGGCCAATGCGCTCACGCAGCAGCGGCTGCACCATGCCTATTTGTTCACCGGCACCCGGGGCGTGGGCAAGACCACGGTGTCGCGCATCCTGGCCAAGAGCTTGAATTGCACCGGCGCCGATGGGCAGGGCACGATCACGGCACACCCCTGCGGCGTGTGCGAGGCCTGCCGGGATATCGATGCCGGCCGTTTCGTCGATTACGTGGAGCTTGATGCCGCCTCCAACCGCGGCGTCGAGGAAATCTCGCAGCTGCTGGACCAGGCGGTCTACAAGCCGGTGGTGGGGCGCTTCAAGGTCTACATGATCGACGAAGTCCACATGCTCTCGAACACCGCCTTCAACGCCATGCTGAAGACGCTGGAGGAGCCGCCCGAGTACCTGAAGTTCGTGCTGGCCACGACCGATCCGCAGAAGGTGCCGGTCACCGTGCTTTCGCGCTGCCTGCAGTTCAATCTGCGCCCGATGGCGCCGCAGACCGTGCTCTCGCACCTGACCAGCGTGCTGCAGGCCGAGAACGTGGCGGCCGAGCCCGGCGCGCTGCGCCTGCTGGCCCGCGCTGCACGGGGCTCGATGCGCGACGCGCTGTCGCTGACCGACCAGGCCATCGCTTTCGGCGCGGGCAGCCTGGCCGAGGCCGGCGTGCGCCAGATGCTGGGCACGGTGGACCGCGGCCATGTGGTCGCCATCCTCGATGCCCTGGTGGCCGCGAGCGGCCCCGACGTCGTGGCCCAGGCCGATGCCCTGCGCGACCTCGGCCTCTCGGCCGCGGGCACGCTGGAAGACCTGGCCAGCCTCTTGCAGCAGATCGCCGTGGCGCAGGCCGCGCCGGCCGCGCTGGACGAGGCCGACCCGGACAGTGCCGAAGCGCGCCGCCTCGCCGCCGCACTGCCGGCCGACGAGGTGCAGCTGATGTACAGCATGGCCCTGCACGGCCGTGCCGAGCTGGGCCTCTCGCCCGATGAATACGCCGGCCTCCTGATGGTGCTGCTGCGCATGCTGGCCTTCCGGCCCGGTGGCCTGCAGCTGCCGCGTGGCGAGACTGCCGGCGCAGCCCGGCCCGCGAGTGCGCCGCTGCTGCGCGGTGCAGCGGCCGTGGCGGCGGTGCCGGTGGCGCCTGCGCCGCCGGTCACCGTGCTGAGCGTTGAGGAGCCCAAGCCGCAGCCGCAGTTCCAGCCAGTTGCGGCCGCCGAGCCCGTCATCGCTCAAGCGCCGACCCTGGCCTCGACCGCGGCGCCCGTGGCTGCGCCGGCATCCACCCCGACCCCGACACCAGCGCCGATGATCGCCAAGCCGGCCGCTGTGGAGTCCGATGGCCCCAGCGCCCGCCTGCGCCCGCGCCCGGTGGTCCATGCCGAGCCCGAGCCTGAAATCGAGGCCGCTGGCGACGAGCCGCCGCCCTGGCTGGACGACGCGCCCATGGCTGACGATGAGGGGCGCCCTTTTGCCGAGGCGACTTCAGCGCCTGCGCCCAGCGCCAAGACCTATGCCTCGACCGCCGGCAACGAGCCTGAACTGCAGCCCACACCCGAGGGCGAGCGCTGGCATCTGCTGGTCAAGGACCTCGGGCTGACCGCGCTTGCCCGCGAGCTGGCCATGCAGGCCCAGTGCCTCGGCGAGCAGGGCGGCGTCTGGCGCTTGCGCGTCGAGCGCGAGTCGCTGCGCCAACCAGCCCTGCAGGACAAATTGCAGGCCGCGCTCAGCGCTGCCCTCGGCTCGCCGCAGCAAGTGGCACTGGAAGCTGGCGTGGCCACCGATTCGCCCGCGCTGCGCGAGCTCGCGGCCTCGCAGGCCCGCCAGCGGGCGGCCGAACAAATCATTCTTCAAGACCCGCAGGTGCTGCAGCTGATGAAGCAGTTCCGCACGGCACGCATCGTGCCCGGGTCGATCAAACCGCTGAATTCCTAGGAGATACGACCATGATGAAGAACCAACTCGCCGGCCTGATGAAGCAGGCCCAGGCGATGCAGGACAACCTGAAGAAAGCCCAGGACGAACTCGCCACCATCGAGGTCGAGGGCCAGTCGGGTTCGGGCCTGGTGAAGATCCAGATGACCTGCAAGCACGAGGTCAAGCGCGTCAGCATCGACCCGAGCCTGCTGGCCGACGACAAGGACATGCTCGAGGACCTGGTCGCCGCCGCCTTCAACGACGGCCTGCGCCGCGCCGAAGAGGTCAGCAGCGCCAAGATGGGCAAGCTGACCGCCGGCATGCCCTTGCCTGGTGGAATGAAATTCCCTTTCTGAAGGATGAAGCCCCCACGCGAATTTCATTCGCTGCCCCCCGAGGGGGCGTCGGCCTTCCTTGGGGCGGCCCTGCGGAAGGCCGTGTGACCGCTCTTGAAGCACTGATCGAGGCGCTGCGGCGCCTGCCCAGCGTGGGCCAGAAATCGGCCCAGCGCATGGCCTACCACCTCTTGCAGCATGACCGCGAGGGGGCGCAGGTGCTGGCCAAGGCCTTGGCCGGGGCGGCTGCCGACATCGGCCATTGCGAGCGCTGCCACACCTTCAGTGAGGCGGCGCTGTGCCCCATCTGCGCCGATGAGCAACGCGATGCGCGCCTGCTCTGCGTGGTGGAGACGCCGGCTGACCAGGCGGCGCTGGAGCGAACCGGCTCATTTCGGGGTTATTACTTCGTGCTGCTCGGTCGCGTGAGCCCGCTGGACGGCATTGGCGCGCGCCAGATCGGCGCCGAGCAGTTGCTCGCGCGGGCCCAGGATGGCCGGGTCGAGGAGGTGATCCTCGCCACGAGCTTCACCGCCGAGGGCGAAGCCACGGCCCATGTGCTCGGGGAGGCCTTGCGTTCGCGCCAGGTGCGGGCCACACGGCTCGCGCGCGGCGTGCCGGTGGGCAGCGAGCTGGAGTATGTGGACCTGGGCACCATCGCCCATGCGCTGGTCGATCGTCGCTAAGAATCGCAAGAAATTGCTGGAAGCCGACAAGGAGTTACCCCGTGACCTTGGCCAACTACTGCCTCATTGCCGCCTGCCTGCTGCCTGTTCTCAGTGCGGCCCTGGCCAAGTCCAAGGGCTATGGCAAGCGCCGCCGCGATGGCGGCTTTGATAACCACAACCCGCGCAGCTGGCTGGCCAATCTGGAAGGCTGGCAGGCGCGCGCCAATGCGGCGCAGGCCAATGGCTTCGAAGCGCTGCCGCTGTTCATTGCCGGTGTGCTGGCGGCTCAGCAGATGGGCACCGCCCAGGGGCGTGTCGATGGTCTGGCCATCAGCTTCGTGATGGTCCGCATCGCCTACATCTATTTCTACCTCAGCGACCAGCCGAGCCTGCGTTCGCTGGTCTGGGCTGTGGGCCTCGCGATCAGCGTGGCCCTGTTCTTCATCTGATCTGCGGCTGGCCGGCAGGTTTTGCTGAAGCCACACGCGCTGGCGCCGGCTTGACCGGTGAGCGAGCCGCCGGTTTCTGCGCCGGCTTGGCGTTGCTCGCCACCCGCTGAGGCGCCGCCGCCTGGGCCGGGTTCAGGAAGAGCACCACCACCTGGCCCGGCTTGAACGAGGCCTTGTTCGAGACCTTGTTCCACTGCGCCACCTGGGCCGTGCTCACCTTGTAGCGAGCCGCCACCGTGGTCACGCTCTCGCCCTTGCCGGTCTTGTGCGTCACGCGCTTGAGCGGCGGCACATCGGGCGCGAGGTTGATGCTGGCGTTGTCGGCCAGGTGCTCGGAGACGTCCTGGTCGCGCTTGGCGGTGCGTGGCACCAGCAGGGTGGAGCCGCCCTTGACCAGCATCTTGGGCGGGATCTTGTTGATGTCGCGCAGCAGCGCTTCCGTCATGCCGACCTGCTTGGCCGCATCGGCCGGCTTCATCGTCTTCGGGACGACCCAGGCGGTCCAGCTGGCCATCTGGCCGCGGTGCGAGGCGAGGTTGGTGACGAAGCGGCCAGCGTTGTCGTAGGGCAGCAGCAGCTGGGCCGTGGCATTGGCCAGGATCACCGGCTTGTTCATCTGCGGATTGAACAGCTTGAAGTCGTCGATCTCCATGCCGGCCAGGCGCGCGGCCAGGTCCACGTCGATGTCGCGGTCGATGTTGACGCTGAGGAAGTACGGATGGTTGGCCACCGGCGGCAGGCTCAGCGAGAAGCGCGTCGGATCGAGCACGATGTTCTTCACCGCCTGCAGCTTGGGGATGTAGTAGCGCGTCTCGTCCGGCATCTTGATGCTGTCGTAGTCAGTCGGCAGGCCGGCCTTCTCATTGCGCGCAATCGCCTTGGCCACATTGCCCTGGCCCCAGTTGTAGGCCGCCAGCGCCAGATGCCAGTCGCCAAACTGCTTGTACAGGCGGCCGAGGTAGTCCAGCGCGGCGCGGGTCGAGGCCAGCACGTCGCGGCGGTCGTCGCGGAAGATGTTCTGCTTCAGCGCGAAGTCGCGGCCGGTGGCCGGCATGAACTGCCACATGCCCACGGCCTTGGCGCGCGACTTGGCGTCCGTCACGAAGGCGCTCTCGACGAAGGGCAGCAGGGCCAGTTCGGACGGCATGCCGCGCTTCTCCAGCTCCTCCAGGATGTGGAACATGTAGCGGCTGCCGCGCTCGGTCATGCGGTCCACGTAGTCGGGCCGCGCGCTGTACCAGGCTTCGGCGCGGCGCACGCCTTCGTTGTCCAACTCGGGCATGGCAAAGCCCTTGCGCACCCGCTCCCACAGGTCGGCATGGGCGATGGGGGCATTGAGGTCGATCTTGCGATCGGGATTCAGGCTGTCCTGCAGCAGCGTGGTGTCGGGCTTGGCAGCGGGCTCGATGGCCACTGGGGCGACCACGGCCGGCGCCGGCGGCGGGGCCACGGGCGTGGGCTCAGCCAGCACCGGTGCCGGTACCTCGGCCGGCGGCGTGGGCAGGCTGGCGCAGGCGCTCAGGAAAGTTGCAGAGAGGGCGAGCAGCAGCGGGCGCAGCTTCAAGTCGGGCAGGTGCTTCATCTGAATTCGTTCTTCCATTGCCGCAAGGTGGCGAACACCGCGACGCGATCAGCGTCGGCGGCAAGGGGTGTGGAGGAGGTGGAGGCGTGCAGCCGGGCGCTGGCTTGCAGGGCCGGCTCGCTGCTGCGCAGAAATGGATTGATCTGCCGCTCGGTGGCGATGCTGGAGGGCAGCGTGGGCAGCTGCTGCTCGCGCAAGACCTGGCACCGGGCGACGTAGGCCGCCAGCTCGGCATTGCCAGCGTCCACGGCCTCTGCAAAGCGCAGGTTGGACAGCGTGTATTCATGGGCGCAGCAGACGCGCGTCTCGCCCGGCAGGGCGGCCAGCTTGTCCAGCGAGGCCAGCATCTGTGCCGGCGTGCCCTCGAACAAACGGCCGCAGCCGCCGGAGAACAGCGTGTCGCCACAGAAAAGAATCGGTGCCGAGCCGTCGGAGGGCTGGCGCAAAAAGAAGGCGATGTGGCCTGCTGTGTGGCCCGGCACCTCGATCACCTCGAAGCGCTGGCCCAGCAGTTCGACGGTGTCGCCCTCGGCCACGTGCCGGTCCAGCCCGCTGATGCCTTCGGTGCCGGTGCCGCTGATGGCCCCCTGCACGTGCGGCCGCAGCGCCGCCAGGCCGCCGACGTGATCGGCATGGTGATGGGTCACTAGAATGCCCGCGAGGCGCAGGCCTTGGTCGGCGAGTGCCGACAGCACGGGTGCTGCGTCGCCCGGATCGACCACGAGGGCTTCGACCCCATCGTGGAGCATCCAGATGTAGTTGTCCGAGAAAGCGGGCAGGGCGACGAGTTTCATGAATGACGCGTGATGCCTCGATTGTAGAGTTGGCCGACTGGCTGCAGACCCCGCCGGGGCGCTATCTGCTCGCCTGGGAACAGCTGCGCCTGGACGCGGCCGTGGCGGACCGTTTCGGCTTCCATGCGCTGCAGCTCGGCCTGCCCGAGCTGGACGCGCTGCGCGCCAACCGCATGCCGCAGCGCTGGCTGGCGCAGGACGGCCAGGAGCAGCGGCCGGCGGCCCGCGTGGTGCTGCGCTGCGATTTCGATGCCCTGCCTTTCGAATCGAACAGCCTGGACCTGATCGTGCTGCCGCATGCGCTGGAGCTGGCGCGCGATCCGCACCGCACGCTGCGCGAGGTGGAGCGGGTGCTGCGGCCCGAAGGCCGGGTCGTCATCAACGGCTTCAATCCCGCCAGCCTCTGGGGCTTGCGGCAGAATCTTGGCCGGCTGTTCGGCGCCAGGCACCGGCTCTTCATGCCGCGCACCGGCGACTTCATTGGCTATTGGCGGCTGCGCGACTGGTTGCGGCTCTTGAGCTTCGAGGTCGAGGCGGCGCAGTTCGGCGGCTATGCGCCACCGCTGCGCAGCGACAAATGGCTGCAGCGCTGGTCCTGGATCGAGCGCATCGGTCAGCGCTGGTGGCCGGTGCTGGGTGCGGTTTATTTCGTTGTGGCGGTCAAGCGGGTCCATGGCATGCGCCTCATCGGCCTGGCCAAGCGCAGCAAGCGGGCGGCCCAGGCGGCGCCGGCCGTCGTGACCCAGGTCGGGCATCACACACACCAACAACAAACACAGAAGCATCGATGAGCGAATCCAAATCTGTTCCCATGCCCAAGCCCGTCGTGGTGATCTATACCGACGGTGCGTGCAAGGGCAACCCTGGCCGTGGCGGCTGGGGGGCCTGGCTGTCGTCGGCCGGGCATGAGAAGGAATTGTGGGGCGGCGAGGCCAGCACCACCAACAACCGCATGGAGCTGACGGCCCCCATCGAGGCGCTGGCCTCGCTCAAGCGGGCCTGCAAGATCACGATCTATACCGACAGCGAGTACGTGCGCAAGGGCATGACCGAGTGGATCTCGGGCTGGCAGCGCCGGGGCTGGAAGACGGCCGATGGCAAGCCGGTCAAGAACGTGGAGCTGTGGCAGCGCCTGGAGGCGCTGTGCAAGCTGCACGAGGTCGAATGGCGCTGGGTCAAGGGCCATGCCGGCGACCCGGGCAATGAGCGCGCCGATGCGCTGGCCAACAGGGGTGTAAACGCGGCCTGATTGCGCAGCGCCCATCACTGAAGTCATGGCTTGCGGCAGTCGCTACAGTGCGCGCTGGAGACAAGCATGACCCCAATCAATGAAGTCAAAGAGGGCGGCCGCATCAGCGCCACGCCCTTGATCGCCATTGCCGCCCTGGCGGCTCTCAGCGCCGGTGCCTGGTGGTGGCAGCACCGCACGCCTTCGGCGACCGCCGAAGTGGCGGGCTCGGCCAAGGCAGCGTCGGCCCCAGCGGCCGGCGGCCCGGTCACGGTGGAGCTGGGCCGGGTTCAGTCCATGGCGCTGGAAGACGACACCCAGGCCGTGGGCACACTGCGCGCCCAGCAGTCGGTGCTGCTCAAGCCCGAGGTCAGCGGCCGCGTGGTGAAGATCGGTTTTGCCGATGGCCAGCGCGTGCGCAAGGGCCAGGTGCTGATTCAGCTGGACGACAGCCTGCAGGCCGCGCAATTGCAGCAGGCCGAGGCGCAGGCCGCCATCGCCCGCACCCAGCTGCAGCGCAACCGCGAGCTGCTGGCGCAGAGCTTCGTGTCCGCCAGCGTGGTCGACCAGGCCCAGGCCGCCTTGCAGGTGGCCGATGCCCAGGTGGCGCTGAGCCGCGCCCAGTTGGAACGCATGCGCCTGCTGGCGCCGTTCGACGGCGTGGCCGGCATCCGCACCGTGAACCTCGGCGACTACGTGAAGGATGGCGCCGAGCTCGTGAGCCTGGAAGACGCCTCCGTGATGTGGGTGGACTTCCGCCTGCCCGAGCGCGATGTGCCGCGCCTGCGCCGGGGCCAGCCGGTCGAGGTGTCGCTTGATGCCTTGCCCGGCCAGCAGCTGAAGGCGCAAGTCGAGGCCAGCGACGCGCTGCTGGATGTCAACGGCCGCTCGCTGCTGGTGCGCGCCCGCCTGAACGGCAACACGAGCAGCCTGCGCTCCGGCCTGTTCGCCCGCGTGCGCCTCGTCTTCGCGGCGCGCCAGCAGGCCCTGATGGTGCCCGAGGAGGCCCTGGTGCCGCAGGGCGGCAAGCAGTTCGTGATCAAGGCGGTCGAGAGCCCGAATGGCCTGGTCGCTCAGAAGATCGAGGCCAAGCTCGGCCTGCGCCAGCCCGGCCGCGTGGAGTTGCTCGGTGGCGTCAAGCAGGGCGACCAGGTGGTGACGGCCGGCCATGCGCGGCTGAACCGGGGCGATGGCCAGCCGCTCAAGGCGGTGGAGGTCGCCAGCGGCGGCCCGGCCGGTCCGGCGCCGTCCACCGCCCTGCGCTGAAGGAGCGGCCGCCATGCGCCTCTCAGAAATCTCGATCCGCCGTCCGGTCTTCGCGACCGTGATGTCCCTGGTGCTGCTGCTCGTGGGCCTGGTGTCGTTCAACAAGCTCTCGCTGCGCGAGTACCCGCGCATCGACGAGCCGGTGGTCACGGTCAGCACCCGCCTCGTGGGCGCCTCCAGCGAGGTGATCGAAGGCCAGGTCACCAAGCCGCTGGAAGACTCGATCTCGGGCATCGACGGCGTGGACGTGGTGACCTCGTTCTCGCGCTCCGAGTCCAGCCAGATCAGCGTGCGCTTCAAGCTCGAGAAGAACCCCGACGATGCGGCCGCCGACGTGCGCGACCGCGTGGCCCGCGTGCGCGGCCGCCTGCCCACGGCGGTGGACGAGCCGGTGGTGTCCAAGGTCGAGGCCGATGCCTCGCCGACGATCTGGATCGCCTTCAGCAGCGAGACGCTGGACCCGCTGCAGATCACCGACCTGGTGAACCGTGTCGTGCGGCCTCGCCTGCAGACCATTCCCGGCGTGGCGGACGTGCAGTTCGGTGGGGACCGCCGCTACGCGATGCGCATCTGGCTCGATGCCGACCGCCTGGCCGCGCTGCGCCTCACCGTGCAGGACGTGGAAGACGCGCTGCGCAAGCAGAACCTCGAGGTGCCGGCCGGCCGCATCGAGAGCCAGCAGCGCGAGTTCAATGTCACCTCGCGCACCGACCTCAACACGCCGGCCCAGTTCGGCGAGGTGGTGCTCAAGTCCACGAGTGGCTTCAGCGTCAAGCTCAAGGACGTGGCCCGCATCGAGGAGGCCGCCGTCAGCGAGCGCTCGCGCGTGCGCTTCAACGGCGTGCCGGCGGTGGCCCTCGGCGTGATACGCCAGGCCACGGCCAATCCGCTCGATGTGGCGGGCGGTGTCAATGCGCTGCTGCCTGCCTTGAGGCAAGACCTGCCCCCGGGCCTCACGGTGCGCCTGGCCAACGACAACTCCATCTTCATCGCCCGTTCGATCTCGGCCGTCTACGCCACCATCGCCGAGGCTGTGGTGCTGGTGGCCCTGGTGGTCTTCGTGTTCCTGCGCACGCTGCGCGCCTCGGTGATTCCGCTGGTGACCATCCCGATCAGCCTGATCGGCAGCTTCGCGCTGATGGCGGCCGCCGGCTTCACGATCAACACCTTGACTCTGCTGGCCCTGGTTCTGGCCATCGGCCTCGTGGTGGACGACGCCATCGTGGTGCTGGAGAACATCTACCGCCACATCGAGGAGGGCATGCAGCCCTTCCAGGCAGCGTTGAAGGGTGCCAAGGAAATCGCCTTCGCCGTGCTGGCCATGACGCTGACGCTGGCCGCCGTGTTCGCGCCGCTGGCCTTCACGCCGGGCCGCACCGGGCGGCTGTTCGTCGAGTTCGCGCTGACGCTGGCGGGCGCGGTCGTGGTCTCGGGCTTCGTCGCGCTGACGCTCACGCCGATGATGTGCAGCAAGCTGTTGCGCCACAACCCCAAGCCCAATCGCTTCGACCGTGGCGTGGAGGCGGTGCTGGTCTGGATCGGCGACCGCTATGCCGGCCTGCTGCGCGCGGCGCTGGCCCAGCGCTGGATCGTGGTGCTGGTGATGCTGGCCTGTGGTGGCGGCAGCTGGTGGCTGTTCACGCAGGCCAAGTCGGAGCTGGCGCCGCTGGAGGATCGGGGCGTGATCATCATGCCGGTAAACGCGCCGGACGGTGCGACGCTGGAGTTCACCGCCCGCTACCTCGACGCCATCGACAAGATCACGGCCGGCTACCCCGAGTTCGACCGCCGTTTCTTCTTCCTCGGCGGCGGCAATGTCTCGCAGGCCACGGCCATCATGCGCACCGTGGACTGGGCCGAACGCAAGCGCTCGACGCCCGA
This sequence comes from Pelomonas sp. V22, assembly GCF_030014915.1. Classification (GTDB taxonomy): domain Bacteria; phylum Pseudomonadota; class Gammaproteobacteria; order Burkholderiales; family Burkholderiaceae_C; genus JAUASW01. Next base: position 954,485 of record NZ_JAGIXS010000001.1, on the reverse strand, counting down.
GCTGGCGCGCGCGCTCTTGCCGCAGATGGGCGCACTGCCGGGTGTGCAGGCCTTCCCGATCACGCCTTCGAGCCTGGGCCAGGGCTTCCGTGAGCGGCCGATCAACTATGTGCTGGTGACCGGCGACAGCTACGAGAACCTGGCCAAGGTGACGCAGCAGTTCATGGCCGAGCTGGCCAAGAACCCCGGCTTCGTGCTGCCCGACACCGACCTGCGCCTGAACAAGCCCGAGATCTTCATGGACGTCGATCGCGAGCGCGCGGCCGATCTGGGCGTGGCCGTGGAAACCGTGGCGCGCACGGTCGAGACCATGCTGGGCAGCCGCGTGGTGACGCGCTACAAGCGCGACGCCGAGCAGTACGACGTGATGGTGCAGACCGAGGCCGCCGGCCGCGTCACGCCCCGGCAGATCGAGCGCCTCTTCGTGCGTGGCCGCAACGACACCATGGTGCCGCTGTCCAGCCTCGTGAAGGTGCGTGAGGCCGTGAGCCCGCGCGAGCTGAACCACTTCAACCAGCGCCGCTCGGTCTCGGTCACGGCCAACCTGGCGCCGGGTTATTCCACCGGCGAAGCGCTGGCCTTCCTCGATGCCACGGCGCGCAAGATCCTGCCGGTCGGCTACTCGACCGAGTTGAACGGCGTGAGCCGCGAATTCCGCGCGGCCAGTGGCGCGCTGGGCCTCGTCTTCGTGCTGGCACTGCTGTTCATCTTCCTGGTGCTGTCGGCGCAGTTCGAGAGCTTCATCGACCCCTTCGTGATCATGCTGTCGGTGCCGCTGTCGATGGTCGGCGCGCTGGCGGCCTTGCAATGGGCGGGCGGCACGCTGAACGTCTATTCGCAGATCGGCCTGATCACGCTCGTGGGCCTGATCACCAAGCACGGCATCCTGATCGTCGAGTTCAGCAACCAGCTGCGCCAGCAGGGCCGCACGGTCACTGAAGCCGTGGTCGAGGCGGCCACGCTGCGGCTGCGCCCCATCCTGATGACCACCGGCGCCATGGTGCTCGGCGCCGTGCCGCTGGCCCTGGCCACCGGCGCTGGCGCGGAGAGCCGCCAGCAGATCGGCTGGGTCATCGTCGGTGGCATGAGCGTGGGCACGCTGCTCACCATCTTCGTCGTGCCGACGATGTACACCCTGTTCGCTCGCAAGCGCGTGCCGGGCGAGATCACGACACCGGCGCTCGCGAGTAGCGCTGCCGGCGACTGACAGCCCGGCTTCTTCAGCCCTTGCGCTTCAGCCGGTAGATCGCCACGCCGCTGCACAGCACCGTGAACCCGAGCAGCACGGCGGCGGCGATCTCGGGCGGGATGAAGCGGAACTTGTCCACCCCGCCGGCTGCGAAGACGAGCTGGTCCAGGTGGAACTGCGGCCAGACCGGCACCTGGAAGTGCATGGACTTGGGCAGCGGGAAGAACACGCCCGACAGGTAGAGCCCCGGCAGGTAGATCAGGTTGGCATAGGCCGGCGCGGCCGTGCCGCTGACCAGGGAGCCGAGCATCACGCCGAGCGCGCAGAAGGGCAGCGTGCCGGCGACGAGCACGGCGCTCATGGCCGTCAGCTGCGAGCCGCTCAGATGCGCCTGGCCGGTCGCAGCCGCAACGATCAGGATAGGCAGGTAGGCCAGCACGCCGCACACCACGCCGGCCACCAGCTTGCCGGCCAGCCAGGCGCCGGGCGGTGCAGGCTGAGCGCGCTTGAGGGTCAGCAGGCCTTGCTCGCGCTCCTGCGCCAGCAGCGGGCAGGTGGCGAAGAGCGCTGCCATCGTCACCGCCATCAGCGAGAAGCCGGCAAACATGTAGCGGCCGGCGTCGGGGTCCTTGGCCACCATCTCGCCGGCCACGGCAAAGGCGAAGAGCAAGTAGAAGGCCACCGGCAAGAGCAACACAGGCAGGGCGAAAGCGGGCGAGCGCAGCAGCCGCACGAGCTCCAGGCGGATCTCGAAGGCATAGGCGCTTGGCCGGCGATGAACGGGCATCGGCATGGCCTGGGTCATTGTGTTCATGCGGCCTCCTGGGTCAGCACGGTGAAGGCATCGTTGAGCCCGGCCTGCCTCACTTCGAGGCGGGCGAGCTGGGCGTCGGCGGCGAGCAGCCGGCGCACCACCGTTTCAGCATCGGTCGCCACGATGGCGAGCTTGTCCTCGTCTGCCGTAGCCTCGACCACGCCTGGCCAGGTCCGAACTTCGGCGGCGCCCAGCGTGGTCTGGCAGGAGATGTGGCGGCGCGAGACCAGCGAGCGCATTTCCTCCACGCTGCCCGAGGCGATGACGCGGCCCTTGCCCAGCACCGCAACGCGAGTTGCCAGCGATTCTGCTTCTTCGAGGTAGTGGGTGGTGAGCAGGATGGAGCAGCCTTCGCGCAGCAGGGCGCGGATGTTGTTCCACAAGGCTTCGCGCGCCTGGACGTCGAGGCCAACCGTGGGCTCGTCCAGGAACAGCACCTTGGGCCGGCCGCAGATCGCGATGGCGAACTGGACCTGCCGCTTCTGCCCGCCTGAAAGCTTGCCGTAGGGGCGCTTGGCCAAGGCCGTGATGCCGACGCGCTGCAGGGCCTCATCGACGCTCATGGCGTCGTCGTAGTAGCTGGCCGAGAGCCCGACCAGCTCGCGCACCTTCAGGTCCTTGGGCAGCTCCACGTCCTGCATCATCACGCCGAGGCCGCGGCGTTGCTCTATGTCTTGCGGCGAGCCACCGAGCAGTTGCACCACGCCGGTATCGGCATCATTCAGACCCAGCCACAGCGAGATCGCGGTGGACTTTCCGGCGCCGTTGGGGCCCAGCAGCGCGAGCAGCTCACCGCGCTTGAGTTCCAGGTCCACGCTGCTCAGCGCTTCGAGGGCGCCGTAGCGCTTGGACACGGCGCACAAGGAGGCGACGACATCGCCGCTTGGCTCGATGGGTACTGTTGTCGCGGCCGCCGCGTGGCGTGGGTAGACCTTGCCATTCAAGACCTTGCCGATGACGGTCCTTCGCACGAGGTAGTGATAGCTCAGGAACAGCAAGCCGAGGCTCACGAGCACGACGAAGGGGAACTTCAGGCTCCAGTGCAAGGGCCAGTCACCGACCCAGACCTGCAGCGCGACCACCACGGGCAGATGCGCGAGATAGATCCAGTACGAGGCATCTGCGACATAGCGGCGCACGGGGCTGTGGCTTGGGAGGAAACGCAGCGCGAGGCCGGTGAGGGCGAATGTCCAGCCCCAAGCCGACACGCCATAGGCCAGCGCGAAGGTGATCTTCATGTTCTGGGGCATCGCCATCAGCGGCTGCGTCTTCATCAGGTAAAGGCAGACCGCCGAGGCGGTGATCGCCAGCAGCAGATGCGGCAGCCAGCGCGCCGTGAGCGCTTGCAGTGCGCCGTTGGAGCGATGCACCAGCCAGCCGAATGCGAAGGCGGTGCCGAAGCCGACCGTGGCCGGCAGCTGTGGCACGAGCGTCTGGTCCGGCGTTGGAATGCCAAGCCACGGGAACCACATCGGCAACGACAAGAGGCTGGCCACCAGCGGCAGGCCGAGCAGCAAGGCGCCGAGCGGCCAGCGCAGCGAGGTGACGACGGCCTTGTCCACCAGCGACCGCAGCGCCTGATTCGGGTCCAGCTTCGCGACGATGCCGCGTATCAAGAGCGCACCGGCATAAAGCCACAACAGTTGATAGAGGAACCACAGATGGAACAGCGGCAGTGCGCCAAACTCCTTGCCCATCGCCGGTGGTGCCGGCGGCGCGCCGTTGAACACCTTCTGCAGGCCGAGGTACCAGACGAAGACGATGGCCGGGAACAGCAAGAGCCAGCCGACGATCATCGGCACCGCGATGCGCTTGCCGCGATTGGCCCAGAAGCCGGCCGTGCCGGCTCGCTGATGCAAGAGGCGCGCGAAGTAGCCGGCGATGAAGAAGAACAGCAGCATGCGGAAGCTGTGCGCCACGAAGCCGGCGTCGGCCAGGAAGGGGCTCGGCGAGTTGTCGCTCATGGCCCAGAGCCCCTTGGGCATGTCGGGCAGGAAGGACAAGGTGGCGTGGAAGGCCACGCCCAAGAGCAGCGCGAAGCCGCGCAGGGCGTCTAGCGCGTGCAGCCGCTCGGGACTTGAGGCTTGCGAAGGGCTCATGGCCGACTCCTCAGGAGATGTCGCGGCGGCGCGCGGCGAAGCACAGGGGCAGGCAAAGCAGCAGCAGCGTGATGCCGATCTCGGCACCCAGCACCTGCCAGAAGCTGAGGCTCCAGACCGGTGTGGGCGAGAGCATGTGGGCCGCGATCTCTGGCAGCCGGCCCACGCCCATCATGAACAGCGTGACCGACATATTGGTCAGGATGATCACGCCGCCCATGCCCGCGTCCGAGCTGACGTGCAGGGCGCTACAGAGCACCAGCACATAGTTCAGGAGCAGGTAGAAGCACAGCAGCAGGGCGTAGACCAGCAAGCCGTCCGGAATGCCGGGCATCAGGAGGATCAGCGTGGCCGCACCGGCCGTCAGCAAGGCCCAGGGAATGAAGAAGCAGAGCAGGAGGCCCAGCAGCTTGGCCCGCACATAGTCGCGCGGCGAGAGCGGCAGGCTCATCACGAACAGCAGCGCGCGGTCCTTGCGTTCCTGCGAGACGCCGAACAGCGCGAGCATCACGCCCAGGGCGATCAGGGCCGTCATCCAGAGCAGGAAGCCGACGTTGAACGCGACCTCGCCACCTGCAGCGACCACGAGCCCCACAAAGCCTGCAGCCACGACGCCGATCAGCAGCCAGCGGTAGAGATAGAGCTCCTTGAGCACGAGCTTGCGCATGACGGTGTTCATTGGCCCAGCGCCTCCCGCGCTTCCCGGTTGTGCATGACAGTGGCGACGAAGATCTCTTCCAGGCTCATGCGCTGCACGGTCTGCACGCTGTTGCCGAAGCGGGCCAGCAGTTCTTCGGAGTAGCGGTTGGTGGTGAGCGTGGCAAAGCTGCCGTCGAGCTCGCTGCGAACGATCTCGGCAAAGGCCGGCAGGGCCGTGTCTGCGGGCAGGCGCAACTGGATGCGGCGCCAGCTCTCCAGGAAATCTTCCTTGTCGCTGGCGGCCACGACCCGGCCGCGGTCGATGAAGGTGATGCGGTCCGAGATGCGCTCCACGTCCACCGTGTTGTGCGAGGAGAAGAGGATGGAGCGGCTGTCGTCGCGCAGCACGTCCATGAGCTCGGTCAGCAGCTCATGGCGTGCCACCGGGTCGAGGCCGGAGGTGGGCTCGTCCAGCACCAGCAGGCGAGGGCGGCGGGCCAGCGCGAGCAAGAGCAGCGCCTTGACCTGCTCGCCGCTGGAGAGGCTCTTCATCGTCTGCGCGGCATGCAGGTTGAAGCGCTTGAGGAGGAGGGCGGCATAGGCCGGGTCCCAGCCCGGGTAGAGGGACGCGACGAAGTCCATGTGCCAGGCCAGCGTGGCGTGCGGGAACAGGCGCATGTCGTCGCTGACGAAGGCCACGTCGCGCTTGGCGGCGGCCTGCTCGTCGGGCATGGCGTGGCCCATCAGGCGGATCCCGCCGGCCTCGGGCGCGAGCAAGCCCATCAGCAGCCGGATGGTGGTGCTCTTGCCGGCGCCATTGGGGCCCACGAGGCCCATGATCTGGCCATGCTCCAGCTCCAGCGAGACATCGTCCAGCGTGAAGAAGCGGAAGCTCTTGCGCACGCCGTTCATCGCGATCGCCTTGGCGTTCATTGGTGCACCCTTCGCGCTACGCGCTGTCCCGCCAAGCGGGAGTGAGCCCCTACGGGCGGCCGGGCGGTGCTCATTCGGCTTTCTCCTCGTCGCGCATCGCTTGGCGCAGTCGGTCTATCAGTTCGCTGGGTTTCATGGCGAGGCTGCGGGCGATGCCGGCGGCAGCGCGCAGATGGGTTTCGAGTTCGGCGTGGTGCATGCCGATGGCGAGGTCCTGCGCATCGGCCACGAAGGAGCCCTTGCCATGCCGCGTGACGATCACGCCCTCGGACTCCAGGTCCAGGTAGGCACGCTTGACGGTGATGACGCTGACCTGCAGGTCGGCCGCCAGCGCCCGGATCGAGGGCAGTTCCTTGCCGGCCGGCCAGTCGCCCGCGGCAATGCGCAGCCGGATCTGCTCCATGATCTGCAGGTACATCGGCCGGGCGTCGGCCTGGGAGATGATCAGTCCACTGTGCATAATGTATATACATAGTATGCGAGGCGACTCGCCCTCGCAAGCAGTGACCCCCGCCTGGCGGGGGTAAATTGCCGGCCTCAGCTTCAAGCACCTCCTCAATCACCTCCTCATGCGCCTCTCCGCCTCCTCGCTCACTCTCGCCTTGCTGCTTGCGGCCAGCCTGGCCGCCCAGGCCCACGAGCCGCTGCCGCAACTGCAGGCCTACACGGTCCAGCCGAGCTGGCTGACGCCTATCGAGCCCTTGCAGATCAGCGACCATGTCTGGCAGATCGGCACGGCCAACATCACGGCTTTGCTGGTCAAGACTTCAGAGGGTGCGGTGCTGATCGACGGTGGCATGCCGCAGGTGGCGGGCCTGCTGCTGGCGAACATGAAGAAGCTGGGCGTGGCGCCCGGTGAGCTGCGCTACATCCTGCACACCCATGCCCATGCCGACCACGCCGGGCCGCTGGCTGCCATCAAGCGAGCCACCGGTGCGCCGCTGATCAGCAATGCCGAGTCGGCCGTGTTGCTGGCGCGAGGCGGCAGCAACGACATCCATTTCGGCGACGACATCGTGTTCCCGCCGGTGCAGGCCGACCGCCTCTTGCAAGACGGCGAGGTGGTCAAGCTGGGCAGCATGGCGTTCACCGTCTCCTTCACCCCGGGCCACACGCCGGGCAGCATGAGCTGGGCCTGGACCGATACCCGCAAGGGCGCCGCCGTGCGCACCGTGTACGCCGACAGCCTCAGCGCGCCCGGCTATCAGCTGGCGGGCAACCCGGCCTATCCCAAGCTGCTGGAAACCTATCTGCGCAGTGCCGAGGTCGTCCGCAAGCTGCCCTGCGACCTGCTGCTGACGCCCCATCCGGACCAGAGCGGCTGGAACTATGCCGACGCTGCCCAGCCGCATCCCAAGCCTTTGACCTGCGCGGCCTATGCCGATGCGGCGGAGCAGCGTTGGCGGCAGCAGGTGCAAGAGCAGAAGGCCAAGGCCAAGCCCTGAGTTCAGGCCTTGCGGGACGATCCTTGCCAATGACCTCCGAAGCTGCCCAGGACGCAGACCCCATGCCCCAGCCGCCGCATCAGCCGGACCTCGATGCCTGCTGTGGCAATGGCTGCGATCCCTGCGTCTTCGATCTGCATGACCTGGCGATGGATGCCTACCGTCAGGCGATGCGGGCCTGGCGGGCCCGCCATCCCGAACCTATGCCGGACGCCGCCAGCCGCTAGTGGCGGCGAGAGAGTTCAGCCCCGGCCGCGCTTGGCGTCGAAGCTCCAGGCGCCGGCACCGCAGGCCGCCAGGATGAAGAGCCCGCCGGCCACGGCGATGTTCTTGTTGAAGAGCAGTTGCACCATCATTTGCGCATCCGCCGGTGCTGCCCAGTAGGCATGGAACAGGAAAGACGCCACCAGGGTGAACAGCGCGAGCGCCAGCGCTGCCCAACGCGTGCAAAGGCCGAGGATCAGGGCGATGCCGCCGGCGATCTCCGCCACCAGCGCAGCGGCCGCTGCCACCTGCGGCATCGGCAGGCCGACCGAGGTGATGTAGCCCACGGTGCCGGCAAAGCCCATCAGCTTGGCAATGCCGGCCGGCAGGAACAGATAGGCCATCATTAGCCGGCCCATGAGCAGGGCGAGGTTTTGCAGGGAGCTGTTGTTCATAGGGTTAGTCCTTGCTGTGAGAAGCCAACAGCTTGCCACGAGCCGGCCTTGCTCGGCAGCGGGCCGGCCCTGGGTCTTTCCCTCTGTGCCGAGGGTGGCTAGCCGATCCTGTAGGGGCCCGCAATCGGCCTTCTCCCTCAATGCAATCCGGCACTCCAGCGCAGTTCGGCGCCTCGCCATCATGCGTGCGCCTGTCATTGCGTCCGCTGCGCTGAGCCCGCCTGCCGTGGGTGTTTCGCTGCTAAGGTTGCCGCCGTTCGCGCTGGTCCCGGTGATTTGAAGTTTTTCGTGCCCCTCGTCCGGGCTCTTTGGCTTTCGTCTCAGGAGATTCCCTCTATGGAACGCCGTTCTTTCCTCAATGTCAGCGGCCTGGCCGTTGGTTCCTTGCTGCTGCCCGTGTTCGGGCGCGCCGTGGCGGCGGAAGACCTGCTGAGCCCGATGGCGGTGAAGCTCAAGAAGACCCTGGCCGATGTGGCGCTGAATGCCGCCACGGCCGCTGGCGCCAGCTACTGCGATGTGCGCATCGGCCGCTACCTGAACCAGTTCATCACCACGCGCGACCTCAATGTCGAGAACGTGGTCAACACCGAATCGGCCGGCGTCGGCGTGCGCGTGATCGCCGGGGGTGCCTACGGCTTCGCGGCCACCAACGACATGTCGCCCGATGCCGTGGCCAATGCCGCGCGCCAGGCCGTGGCCATCGCCAAGGCCAATGCCAAGCTGCTGACCGAGCCGGTGCGCCTCGCGCCGGTCAAGGGCGTGGGCGAGGTCTCGTGGGCCACGCCCATCAAGAAGGACTGGCGCGCCGTGCCCATCAAGGACAAGGCCGAGCTCTTGATCGCCGCCAACAAGGCCGGCATGGATGCTGGCGCGAGCTTCATGCAGTCGGTGATGTTCCAGGTCAACCAGCAGAAGTACTTCGCCTCGACCGATGGCTCCTACATCGACCAGGACGTGCACCGCATCTGGATGCCGGTGTTCGCCACGGCCGTGGACAAGACCACAGGCAAGTTCCGTTCGCGCCAGGGCCTCTCGTCGCCGGTGGGCATGGGCTATGAATACCTGGACGGCAAGGCCGAAGACAAGGTGCAGGCCGCCGGCGGCGTGGCCACGCTCTACAAGAATTCCTACGACCTGATCGAGGACGCGCGCGCCTCGGGCCGCCAGGCCAAGGAGAAGCTGACCGCCAAGTCGGTGGAGCCGGGCAAGTACGACCTGGTGCTGAGCCCTGAGCACATGTGGCTGACCATCCACGAATCGGTGGGCCACCCGACCGAACTGGACCGCGTGCTGGGCTACGAGGCCAACTTCGCCGGCACCAGCTTTGCGACGATGGACAAGTGGCAGAGCAAGAAGTTCAAGTACGGCGCCGAGCGCGTCAACATCATTGCCGACAAGGTGGTGCCCGGCTCGCTGGGCGCCGTGGGCTACGACGACGAAGGCGTGGCCTGCAAGCGCTGGGACATCGTCAAGGACGGCATCCTCGTCAACTACCAGGCCACGCGCGACCAGGTCCACATGCTGGGCGAGAACGCCTCGCATGGCTGCTCCTACGCCGACAGCTGGAGCAGCGTGCAGTTCCAGCGCATGCCCAACATCTCGCTGGCTGCGGGCAAGACGCCCCTAACGCCCGACCAGATGATCAAGGACGTCAAGAAGGGCATCTACATCGTCGGTGCCGGCTCCTTCTCCATCGACCAGCAGCGCTACAACTTCCAGTTCGGCGGCCAGCTGTTCTACGAGATCAAGGACGGCAAGATCACCCAGCCGCTGGAGGATGTGGCCTACCAGAGCAACACCACGGAGTTCTGGAACGCCTGCACCGCCATCTGCGATGAGCGCGACTGGCGCATGGGCGGTTCCTTCTTCGACGGCAAGGGCCAGCCCTCGCAATCGAGCGCCGTCTCGCATGGCTCCTCGACCACGCGCTTCAATGGCGTGAACGTGATCAACACGGCCCGCAAGATCGGCTGAGGCAGGAGCCCGAGATGAAGCTCCTGAGCCCCGATGAAACCAAGCGCCTGTGCGACAAGATCCTGGCGCTGTCCAAGGCCGATGAGTGCACGGTCAACCTGAACGGCAGCCGCACCGGCAATGTGCGCTTTGCCCGCAACGCCGTGTCCACCGCCGGCCTGGTGGAAGACACGCAGTTGGTGGTGTCCGTCGCCTTCGGCAAGAAGCAGGGCGTGGCCACGATCAATGAGCTGGACGACAAGTCGCTCGAGAAAGTGGTGCGCCGCGCCGAGGACCTGGCGCGCCTGGCGCCCGAGAACCCCGAGTTCATGCCGGCCGTGGCCAAGCAGGCCTACAAGGCGACGCCCACCTTCAGCCAGCGTACGGCCGACATCGATGCCGGCTACCGCGCGCAAGCGGCGGCCTACACCATCGAGGCCTGCCGCAAGAAGGGCCTCACCACGGCCGGCTTTTTCACCGACCAGACGGCTTTCTCGACGGTTGCCAATTCCAACGGCGTCTACGGCCATCAGCTGAGCACCGGCCTCGACTTCACCTGCACCGTGCGCACCGAAGACGGCCGCGGCTCGGGCTGGGTCAAGCGCACGGCCGGCGATGCCGCGCAGTTCGACCCGCGCGAGGCGGCCGAGGTGGCGATTGAAAAGGCCATCCGCTCGGTCGAGGCCAAGGCGCTGGAGCCGGGCCGCTACACGGTCATCCTGGAGCCGGCCGCCACCTCGGAGCTGATCGGCTTCATGCTCGGCGGCTTCGATGCGCGCCAGGCCGACGAAGGCCGCAGCTTCCTCTCCAAGAAGGGCGGCGGCAACCGCCGGGGCGACAAGCTCTTCGACGAGCAGGTCAACATCTGGGCCGACCCCTGGGACAAGGACGTGGGCGTGCTGCCCTGGGACGGCGGCTCGATGCTGGCCCGCGAGCGCACCGACGTGATCAAGAACGGCCGCGTCAATGCGCTGGACTATTCGCTGTTCTGGGCCAAGAAGCAGGGCGTGAAGCCCACTGCAGGCCACGGCAACATGATCATGGCCGGCAGCAAGAAGAGCACGGCCGAGCTGATTGCCAATACCAAGAAGGGCGTGCTGGTGACGCGCACCTGGTACATCCGCCTGGTGGACCCGCAGACCGTGCTGCTGACCGGCCTCACGCGCGACGGCACCTTCTACATCGAGAACGGCAAGATCAAGCACCCGATCAAGAACTTCCGCTTCAACGAGAGCCCGGTCACCATGCTCAACAACATCGAGGAGATCGGCAAGCCCGTGATCATCGGTGGCGACGAGGTGCCCTACCAGATGATGATTCCGGCGATGAAGGTGCGTGACTTCAACTTCACCAGCCTCTCTGACGCGGTCTGAGCCCAATCCCTAGGAGTTGTATGGAGAGGCGTCGTTTTCTGAACCTGTCCGGCCTTGCGGCCGGAACCTTGCTGGTGCCGGTGATGGGCCGCGCGATTGCGGCCGAGGAGCTGCTGAAGCCCGTCGCGCCGGCGCTGAAGAAGACGCTGGCCGACGTGGCGCTCAATGCCGCCACGCAGGCCGGCGCCAGCTACTGCGATGTGCGCATAGGCCGCTACCTGAACCAGTTCGTCACCACACGCGACACCCGCGTGGAAAACATCGTCAACACCGAGTCGCTCGGCGTGGGCGTGCGGGTGATCGCCGGCGGGGCCTATGGCTTTGCCTCGACCAACGACCTCTCGCCCGATGCCGTGGCCGGCACGGCGCGCCAGGCCGTGGCGATTGCCAAGGCCAATGCCAAGCTGCAGAGCGAGCCGCTGCAGCTCGCGCCGGTCAAGGGCGTGGGCGAGGTGGCCTGGGCCACGCCGGTCTTGAAGGACTGGCGTGCCGTGCCGATCAAGGACAAGGCCGACATGCTGATCGCGGCCAACCGGGCGGGCCTGGATGCGGGCGCGAGCTTCATGCAGTCCTCGCTGTTCCAGATCAACCAGCAGAAGTATTTCGCCTCGACCGACGGCTCCTACATCGACCAGGACATCCACCGCCTCTGGTCGCCGATGACGGCCACGGCCGTGGACAAGGCCACCGGCAAGTTCCGCACCCGCGAGAGCCTGGCCTCGCCGGTGGGCATGGGCTTCGAGTATTTCGAAGCGAAGCCGGCCGACCGCATCCAGGCCGCCGGCGGCGTGACCACGCTGTACCGCAACTGCATCGATCTCGCCGAAGAGGCGCGCGCCTGCGGCCGCCAGGCCCGGGACAAGCTCACGGCCAAGTCGGTGGAGCCCGGCAAGTACGACCTGGTGCTGAGCCCCGATCATTTGTTCCTGACCATCCACGAGTCGGTGGGCCACCCGACCGAGCTGGACCGCGTGCTGGGCTATGAGGCCAACTACGCCGGCACCAGCTTTGCCACGCTCGACAAGTGGCGCACCAAGCAGTTCAAGTTCGGCGCGGAGCGCGTCAACTTCTTTGCCGACAAGACCACGCCGGGTTCGCTCGGCGCCGTGGGCTACGACGACGAAGGCGTGGCCTGCAAGCGCTGGGACATCATCAAGGACGGCGTGCTGGTGAACTACCAGGCCACGCGCGACCAGGCCCACATCATCGGCGAGAGCGCCTCGCATGGCTGCTCCTACGCCGACAGCTGGAACAGCGTGCAGTTCCAGCGCATGCCCAATGTCTCGCTGGCCGCTGGCACCGAGCCGCTCACGCCCGACGAGATGGTCAAGGACGTCAAGAAGGGCATCTACATCCTGGGCCGCGGCTCCTATTCCATCGACCAGCAGCGCTACAACTTCCAGTTCGGCGGCCAGCTGTTCTACGAGATCAGGAACGGCAAGATCGTGGGCCCCATCGAAGACGTGGCCTACCAGGCCAACACGCAGGAGTTCTGGAACGCCTGCAGCGCCATCTGCGACCAGCGCGACTGGCGCATGGGCGGTTCCTTCTTCGACGGCAAGGGCCAGCCCAGCCAGGTCAGCGCCGTGTCGCACGGCTCCAGCACCGCCCGTTTCAACGGCATCAATGTCATCAACACCGCTCGCAAGATTGGGTAATCAAGCCATGAAAGCAAAGATCATGCAGGAACAAGCCAAGCTCATCTGCGACAAGGTGCTGGGCTACTCCAAGGCCGATGAGTGCCGCGTCACCATCCAGGGCAGCCGCACCGGCAACATCCGGTACGCGCAGAACAGCGTCTCGACAGCCGGTTTGAACGAAGACACGCAGATCAACGTCAGCGTCTCCTTCGGCAAGCGCCAGGGCTCGGCCTCGCTGAACGAGTTCGACGACAAGTCGCTGGAGAAACTGGTGCGCCGCGCCGAAGACGTGGCCCGCCTCGCGCCCGAGAACCCCGAGTTCACCTCGGCCGTGGGGCCGCAGGCCTTCAAGGCCTCGGCCACCTTTGCCAAGACCACGGCCGCCATCGACCCCGAGTTCCGCGCGCAGGTGGCAGCCCACAGCATCGAGGAGAGCCGGAAGAGCAAGCTGCAGGCGGCCGGCTTCTTCATCGACAGCTCGGGCTTCGAGGCGATCGCCAATTCCAAGGGCGTGTTCGGTTATCAGGAGTCGACCAATGTCGAGTTCACGGTGACCACGCGCACCGAAGACGGCCGGGGTTCCGGCTGGGTCACGCGCAGCGCCAACGACGTGAGCCTGTTCGACCCGCGCGAAGCGTCCAGCGTCGCCATCGAGAAGGCCTTGCGCTCGGTCGATGCTAAGGCGCTGGAGCCGGGCCGCTACACGGTGATCCTGGAGCCGGCCGCTTCGAGCGACATCCTGAGCTTCATGTTCGGCGCCTTCGATGCGCGCCAGGCCGAGGAGGGACGCAGCTTCCTGGCCAAGAAGGGCGGCGGAACGCGCCTCGGCGAAAAGCTGTTCGACGAGCAGGTCAATGTCTGGGCCGACCCCTGGGACAAGGACGCCCCGGTGCGCCCCTGGGACAGCGGATCGATGCAGGCGCGCGAGCGCCAGAGCATCATCAAGAACGGCAAGATCGAGTCGCTCGAATACTCGCCGTTCTGGGCCGAGAAGAAGGGCATCAAGGCACCGGGGCGCAACGGCAATGTGATCATGGCCGGCGGCACGAAGTCACTCGCGGAGCTGATCGCCTCGACCAAGAAGGGCGTGCTGGTCACGCGCACCTGGTACATCCGCTCGGTCGATCCGCAGTCGGTGCTGGTGACCGGCCTCACGCGCGACGGCACCTTCTACATCGAGAACGGCAAGATCCTGTACCCGATCAAGAACTTCCGCTTCAACGAGAGCCCCGTCACGATGCTCAACAACATCGACGAGCTGGGCCGCACGCAGGTGATGGGCGGCGGCCGGCGTGCGGTGGTGCCGGCAATGAAGGTCCGGGACTTCAACTTCACCTCGCTGTCCGACGCAGTCTGAGAGAGCGCTGAGCAGAGGGCATGGCGGGTTCGTTCGATTTCTATTTCACCCGCCTGATTTATGAGTCCGGCGACTGGGATGTCGACATCCGCATGCCCAGCAATGTGCTGAACTCGCTGGTCGAGTACACGACGCTGCGGGTCGATCCGGTCGAGCGTGTGGTGGCGCTGTCCGACCCCAAGATGCTGGAAGCGCCGTTCTGCTACCTGGCTGGGCACAAGCTGGTGCAGTTCACGCCGGCCGAGCGCAAGAACTTCGAGCGCTATGTGAAGGGCGGCGGCTTCCTGTTCGTTGACGACTGCAACCACGACATCGACGGCCTGTTTGCCAAGTCCTTCGAGGCCGAGGTGGCGCGCATGTTTGGCGGCAACGCCTTGCGCAAGATCAGCAACAAGCACCCGATCTATTCCAGCTTCTTCAAGTTCGACGGCCCGCCCAACACCGGCGTGGAGCTGAATGGCTGGGGCGACGACCTGGTGCACGACTACCTGAAGGCCGTGGAGATCAACGGCCGCATCCGCCTGCTCTACAGCAACAAGGACTACGGCTGCGAGTGGGACTACGACTTCCGCAACAAGCGCTGGCTGGCCATCGACAACACGCGCTTTGCCGTCAACATCATTCAATACGCGTTGGGAGCTTGAAGTGTCTGAGATCGATGCGAAGGATTGGAGCGAAGCCGAGGTTGCCTCGCTCACCGTCAAGCTGAAGGAACTGAGCGCCAGCATGTCGCGCGTCATCATCGGCCAGGCCGAGGTGATCGAGTCGCTGGTGATCTGCCTGATCGCCGGCGGCCATGCGCTGGTGGAGGGCGTGCCCGGCCTCGGCAAGACCCTGCTGGTGAAGTCGCTGGCGCAGGCCACCGACATGCAGTTCCGTCGCGTGCAGTTCACGCCCGACCTGATGCCGTCCGACATCGTCGGTACCGAGATCCTGGAAGAAGACCAGAGCACGCATCAGCGCGTCTTCAAGTTCCAGCGCGGCCCGGTGTTCACGCAGGTCTTGCTGGCCGACGAAATCAACCGCGCACCGCCCAAGACGCAATCGGCCCTGCTCGAAGCGATGCAGGAGCGCTCGGTCACCTTCGCTGGCCAGACGCACCGCTTGCCGCAGCCGTTCTTCGTGCTCGCCACCCAGAACCCGATCGAGCAGGCCGGCACCTATCCGCTGCCCGAGGCGCAGCTGGATCGCTTCCTCTTGCGAATTGACGTCGGCTACCCGAGCGAAGACGAAGAGATGCAGATGGTCTCGCGCACCACGCATGCGGGCCTCGCCGATGCCGTGCCCGCGATGGACGTAGCCACGCTGTTGCGCCTGCAGCAGCTGGTGCGCGACATCGAGATCGGCGAGCACCTCTTGCGCTATGCCACCCGCCTGGTACGTGCGACGCGGCCGCAGGAGAGCACGGTCGCGAGCGTCAAGAAGCATGTGGGCTGGGGCGCCGGCCCGCGCGCCGGCCAGGCCCTGGTGCTGGCCTCCAAGGCGCGAGCGTTGATGCACGGCCGCCTGGCCGTCACGCGCGAAGACATCGCCGCCATGCTCCTGCCGGTGCTGGCGCACCGCGTGCTGCGCAACTTCGAGGCCGAGGCCGATGGAGTGGCGATTGCCGAGATCCTGGCGGCGCTGCGCAACGACATCAAAGTGGACTGACGGGCATGCTGGCGACCGCGTCGCTGCTGGCCCAGACGGCCGATCTGGACCTGGTCATCCGCCATGTGCTGGCGGGGCTGGGCCATGGCCTGCATGCGGGCCGCGAGCGCGGCGCAGGCGTCGAGTTTTCCGAGTACCGGGCCTATGTGCCGGGCGATGAATGGCGGCGCGTGGACTGGAAGCTGCTGGCCCGCGTGGACCGCTACTACGTGCGCGAAGCTGAGCGCGACAGCCATGTGGCGATCTGGCTCTTGCTTGACACCAGCGCCTCCATGGCCGAGCCGAGCCGCAGCATCGAGGGCCTCACCAAGCTCTGGTTCGCGCGCACCGTGCTTGGCTGCATCGCGGCCGTGGCCCAGCGCCAGGGCGATGCCTTCGGCCTGATCCTCGCGGGCCAGGACCGCGTGACCTTCACGCCGGCCTCGCGCGGGCCGCGCCAGCTGCACAAGGTGCTGGCGCAGCTGAGCCGGGTGGAGGCGGGCGGTGGCTTGCCTGATGAGCCCACGCTGCGCGCCCACCTGCACTTCGCGCGCTCGCCGAGCCTGATCTTCGCGGTCAGCGATTTCCTCGATTGGCCCTCGCCGTTGTCCGAAGCGCTCTTGCGGCTGCGCCACCTCTCGCATGACGTGCGCTTGCTGAGCCTCTCCACGCAGGCCGAGGAAGAAGCCAGTTTCGCCAGTGGTGGCGCCTACCGCGACCCCGAGCAGGCGGAAGGCCTGCATCGCTTCGACGCCGAGGCAAAGGCGGCCTATCGCGCGGCGCGCGGTGCTCATTTCGAGGCGGTGAAGACCCAGTGCCGGCAGCACGACATGCCGCTGCTCACGGCTTCGATTGAGCAAGCCGTGGGCTCGGTGCTGCGCAGTTGGCTGCAATTGGCGGGGCGGGCATGAGTTCGGCCTTTGTTGCTTGGTGGTGGGCTTTGCCCGTCTTGCTGCTGCCGATCTGGTGGCACCGCGAGAAGCGCCAGCGATTGAAGGCCGAGCTGCTCGCCACCGCTCGCTTCTTGCCCAAGGCGCCGCCGCAGCAGCAGCGCGTGTGGGTCTGGGTCGAGCGCCTGCTGCTGCTCATCCGCTGCCTGCTGCTGATTGGCGTGATTGCGTGGCTGGCCGAGGTAGCCTTTGCTTGGCGAGGCGATACCGTCCTGGTGACCCGCGGCACCGATTCGGCCTGGGTCGAGGCGCAGATCAAGGAGGCCGGCATGCAGGACGCGCGGCGCCTCGAGCTGCCCGAGGGCGATGCGCTCGCCTGGCTGGCTGCGCACGAGCGCGAATGGCAGGCCGAGGCCCGCTGGCTGCTGCTGGCCCGTGGCGATGCCGTGCCCATGGCCATCGAAGCGCCGAAGTTCGCCCACCCACTGGCGCTGCGTGTGCAGCTCGTCCCGCTGCCCGCCGAGAAGCGAGAGCGCCGTATCGTCATCGCCAGTGAGCGTGCCGCCGAATGGCGCGCTTTGTTCAAGGCCTATGAGAGCGCAGGCCAGGGGCGGGATCGCTACCTGATCGACGAAGCACCGAACGAAAGGACCGAGCTGATCGTCTGGGACAAGCCCGAAGCCCCCGACGCACGCTGGCAGGCGCCGCTGTGGTGGGCCACCGAACGCAGTGCCTTGAAGACGAAAGAGGGCGCGCGCGCCGCCGTGCTGGCCGTGGATGCAGCGGCCCTGCAGGACATCACTGCCGCGCGCTCGCTCTACCAGCGCTGGCAGGCACTCGCGCATGCGCCCGAAGCCTATGCCGCACCCACGATGACGCTGGCGGCTGCAGCGGGCGCCACGCCGGCTCTGCTGCCCATTGGCGCGCTGCACGCCTGGCTCGCGCCGCTGCTGGCCCTGCTGTTCGCGCTGGAAAGGGGGCTCGCGCATGTCCGCCGCCGCCGCTGACGCCTACCCGGCCCTGCAGCCGCGCCTCTTGCGCGCGCTGACGTTGCGGCGTTGGCCCTGGTGGCTGGCGCTGCTGCTGCCCTGGCTGCTCTTGCGCTCATGGCCGGGCTTGCTGGTCGCCGTGCTGGTGCTGGCCTTCGATTTCTGGCGCCTGCGCCAACAGGCGGCGAGACAGTGGCCGCGCTGGCTGGACGCTGCCGTGCCGGCGCTGGAAGACAGCAGTGCCTTGCTGCAGCAAGCAGAGTCACCGCTGGCCCGCTTGCAGCAGCAGCGCCTCTTGGGCCGGCTCGCGCAGGCGGTCGATGCCGAGGCGCTGCGTCGCATCGCCAGCGTGCAGGCTCGCTTCGATTGGCGCTGGTTGGCGCTGAGCTTCGCCGCAGCGGCGGTGCTGTGGCTGTGGCCGGCTCGTTCGTCCGGTCTTGCACCGCAGGCGATGCCAGCTGCGGCGGCGGCCGCCAACGAGTTGATGCTGCAGGTCACGCCGCCGGCCTACACCGGCATTGCCGCCTACGAGACCGCGCCCAAGGCCTTGCAGGTGCCCGAGCACAGCGAGATCCGCTGGTGCCTGAAGACCGGGCCCGCAGAAGCCGCGTTCATCGAGCTGAGCGACGGCAGCCGACTGCCACTCTCACCACGCTGCGCGAGCTGGCAGGCCAACGAGGCCATGTTCTGGCGCTGGCAAGGGCAGCGCTACACGGTGCTGGTCACGCCCGACCTGGCGCCGCGCATCACCATCGAATCACCCGATGAGCTGATCCAGGTGCTGGCCCGCGAGGCACGCTCGGCCCGCATCGCCGTGACCGTCAGCGATGACTACAGGATCGACCGCGCCAGCCTGCACTTGACGCTGGCGCGTGGCAGTGGCGAGAACATCCGCTTCAGTGACCGCGAGATGCCACTGCCGCAGTCCAGCGACCCGCGCCAGCGCCGCTGGGACAAGACCTGGCTGCTGTCCGAGCTCGGCATGGAACCGGGCGACGAGCTCTACTTCTTCGTGCGCGTGGCCGACAACGCCGCGCCGCGCCCGCACATCGTCAGCTCGCCCACCTACACCTTGCGGCTGCCGGGCCTGCAAGCGGCCGAGACCGAGAGCTCGGCCCTGCCCATGCTGGCCAAGCCCGAGAACCTGCGCAGCCAGCGCCAGATCATCATCGACACCGAGCAATTGCTCGCCGAGCTGAAGGCCAACCCGCGCTTTCCGCCCGGCCAGCTGCGCGCACGCAGCGAAGCAATCGCGGCCGACCAGTCGCGCCTGCGCCTGCGCTATGGCCAGTTCCTCGGCGAGGAGTCCAGCCTGTTTGGCGATGACCATGGCGATGAGCATGGGGGCCAACATGGTGGTGATGAGAAGCAGGACATCCTGCACCGCTTCGGCCACGCGCATGACCAGGCCGAGAACGCGACGCTGTTCGATGAGGCCACCAAGAAGACCCTGCGACGCGCGCTCTCGGCCATGTGGGACGCCGAGAAGCAGCTGCGCGCTGTTTCTCCGCAGCCGGCCCTGCCGCACGAATACAAGGCGCTGGAGGCGATCAAGCAACTGCAGCAGGCCGACCGCATCTACCTGCACCGCACGGCCTTCGCGCCACCGCCCATCAAGGAAGAAAAACGCATGAGCGGCGATGCCGTGGGCACGGCACCCTACCGCCGCGAGCAGGGCGCGGCACCTGAGACCGTGCCGGCGCCGCTGCGCGAATTGATGTCCGCGCTGGACAGCGAGCAGGCCGCCTTGCCGGCCTTGTGGAGCCGCATCGCGCAGGACTGGATACGCGAACGCATCCGCACCGACGAAGACCGCCTGGCCGCCCAGCGTGCGCTGCAGGACGTGATGGACGGCTGCGGCACCTGCCGTCCCGCGTTGCGCGCCTGGCTGCGCAGCGGCATCACCGAAGCCGGCGTGCGCCTGCAGGCCGAGCCGGCCACGGCCACGCCCTTCAGCAAGGCCTGGCAGCAAAGGCGTGTGCCATGAGCGGGCCCCTGCTGCTGGCAATCGTGGTGGCGCTGATCGGCCTAGCGAGTGCCGGGCTCTACCTGCGCTCGCGCCAATGGGTCAAAGCCGCACTGGTCTTGCTCGCGGCGGCGGGCCTCGCCTTGTTGGTCGCCGATCCGACCGTGCCAGGCGAACGCGCGCAGGCATCCGCGCGAGCGCCTGCTAGCGAACCCAGCATCCAGCTCGACTTCCCGCGCCAGCTGGCCCTGGGCCGCACGTTCAGCTTGACGCTCAAGCGCAGCCAGCCGCTCGCCAGCTGGCGCCTGCAACTGCTCGACGAAAACGGCAGCCTGCTTGCGCAGACCAGCGCCAGCGGCGCTGAGGCGAGCGTGAGCTGGCTGCCGCCGGTGGCTGAAGCCATGGTGCTGCAGGCCCGCGTGCTCGATGCTGCCGGCAAGCCGTTGGAGCAGGGTCCCGTGCCACTGGACGTGCGGGAAAGTGTGCCGCTGCAGGTCCAGGGCCGCTTCGGCGCACCGTCCTTCGACGCGCAGGCGCTCAACCAGCTGCTGCTGACCAGCAATGCCAATCTCGATTGGCAACTGACCCTGGGCAAGACCGTCACCCGCGCCGAAACCCCGCGCAGCACCATGGCCGTGCCCGAACTGATCGTCATCGACGCGGCCCACTTCGAGAGCCTCGCCACCAGTGCGCGCCAAGCCTTGCTGGCGCAAGTGGGGCAGGGCGTGCCGCTGGTTGTGCTGGCCGGCAACGCCCGCGATGCCGGCGTGTGGAGCCGTGAGCTGCTGCTGCCGCTCTCACCGCAGGAACCTGCCGTTCTGCAGCCTTTGCCGGGCTTGGAGCTATCGACGGTTGCGCTGCGGCCTTCATCCAATGCGCGCAGCGCCTGGAGCGCCAACGCGAGCGACAAGCCCTGGCTGTGGCATCGCCCCTGGCAGCGGGGCCGCATCGTCTGGCTCGGCCTCAGCGACTGGCACCGCCACGCGATCAACGCGCCGCAGTTGCTCGGCAGTTGGTGGCAGACCGTGCTTGACCAGGCCGGCTTGCGGCAGCAGCGCGAGGCGCAATGGGTGTTCCCGGATGCCATGCCATTGGTGGGCGATCGTGCGGTGGTTTGCCTGCGCGGTGGGGCGGGTGAGCTGACGGCGGAGGTGCCCGCTGACAAGGTACGGCTGCAACTGCAGCGGCGTGCGGATCGGGCCGACGATGCCTGCGCGGCGCTGTGGCCGCGTGCTGCGGGATGGATGGTGATTGCGCCGGCGGATGGCAAGCTTGCGTCGGCGCGGATGTATGTCTTCAGCCAGGACGCTTGGCCGCAATGGCAGCGGGGGATCAAGCGCGAGGGGGCGGAGGCGTTGGCAGCGGCCGCGGCGCTTGCGGCGGCGCATTCAACTGCCGCGGCCGTGCCAGTGCCTGCGTGGCTGTTTGCGCTGCTGTTCGGCCTTGGGGCGCTGGCGCTGTGGTGGCGCGAGCGGCGGTGATGGGCGGGTGAATCAGAAGGGCCGGCGTCGGACAACTCACATTGCCCTCGCCCGGCGGCGAGATGCCCGCTGCGTTGATGCAGGTCTTGTCGCGCCAGCGCCATGCCGGTCGCTGAATGAGGGGCGTTCGTCGCTTCGGCAAGGCAAATGTGTCACGCCTCCGGCATCCTTTTGTTCATCGGTCGGCATGGTGCCGACCAAAATGAACGGCCACCCGCCACTCCATTCCCAGCGTGCCACGCACGTTATGACGAAATGGTGCGGGTCGAACTTCGCTGCGCCGGCCCGGTCGGCTGATGGTGCCGCCGAGCAATCACCGCCTGTTTCGGGCCATGGTGGCCCTTCGCTCTTGCTTCTCAATGAAATCAAGCGCACCTGCGCTGTAACCGAAAGAAATTGCCTGCAATGAAATACACCCTTCAAAAGATCTTTCTGGCTGTTTTCTGTGGTGCGTTCATTTTGGGCGGCCTGGTCTATTCGCTCCGCGTTCTATCCGGCGATGGACGGCTCGACGACCTCATGATTAGCGTGCCGTTCATGGTGATCGGCCTGCTGGTCCTGGTCACCCAGTGGCGCCAGATCAGCCGTTTCCAGACCATGAACTACCAGTGGTACTGCAAGACCTATCCCAAGCATGCGCAGTCGGGCCGCCTGAGCTGCTTCGCTTGCGGAGGCAACCGGGTCCAAGTGCGCGCGCTGATGAATCGAACCTTTCATCGCGAGCACTTCTGCCCGCAGTGCGGCAAGACCCTGTATTTCTCTCCCGAGCAAGGCTGACGCTGGAGGCGAAATTCGCCACGGGTTCGGCGAGGAATTGAGCGGGCCTGCAATGCCGGCTTGTCAGGCCGCCTCACATCTGTCTGAAATTTGACATGCCGTCACGACGGCAGAGCGTCTCTGAGCGCCGCGATGTCGCAGAAACGGCCGGGCCTCGCGAGACCTTCTGATGCTGCGAGAGTCGGTCTGAGTGGCGGGCTTGTCGCCCGGAGCTTCACCTCCATCAGCGCGGTACGTGCTTTCGCCACATGGGCCGGGCCCCGCGCGCGGCCCTGATCTGTCTTCAGTGACCCTGGCAAAGTCCGAGTATTTGGAAGCTGTTACCGTCAACCCTGTTTTCTGTTCAAGCAACCACGCCTCTCATCACCATGCTGTTCAATCCGATTCAAGTTGGCCCCCTGACCCTGCCTAACCGCATCCTCCTGGCACCGCTGACCCGCACCCGTGCCGACGCTGGCCACATGCCCAACGCGCTGATGGCCGAGTACTACAGCCAGCGTGCCACCGGGGGCCTGCTGATTACCGAATGCACCATGGTGGCGCCCGGGACATCGGCCTTCGTCAATGAGCCTGGCATCTACAACGACGCGCAGATTGCAGCCTGGAAGCAGGTGACCGACGCGGTGCATGCCAAGGGCGGACGCATCTTCATGCAGATATGGCACGCTGGCCGCGCAGCCTACCCGGGCGCCGCCGATGGCGCGCCCATCGTCTCCAGCAGCGCCACCGCCATCGAGGGCGAGATCCACACGCCCCAAGGCAAGGTGCCGCACGCGGTGCCGCGTCCCCTCGCCGCCGAAGAGATTCCTGGCATCGTGGCCGCGTTTGCCCAAGGCGCACGCAACGCCATCGCCGCCGGCTTTGATGGCGTGGAAGTGCACGGCGCCAACGGCTACCTGATCGACCAGTTCCTGCGCGACACGCCCAACCAGCGCAGCGACGCCTATGGCGGTTCGCTGGAAAACCGCGCGCGCTTGCTCTTCGAAGTCCTCACCGCCGTGACCGAGGCCATCGGTGCCGAGCGTGTGGGTTTGCGCCTGTCGCCGCTCAACAGCTACAACAGCATGAAGGACAGCGACCCGGTGGCCCTCATCGGCTTCCTGGCCGACAAGCTCAATGCCTACAAGCTGGCCTACCTGCACGTGATGCGAGCCGACTTCTTCGGCGTGCAGAAGGCCGATGTCATGCCGGTAGCGCGTGAGAAGTACAAGGGCGTGCTGGTAGGCAACATGGGCTACAGCCCTGATGAAGCCGAGGCTGCCATTGCCGCAGGCAAGCTCGACGCGGTGGCCTTTGGCACAGCCTTCCTTGCCAACCCAGACCTGCCTGCACGCATCAAGGCCAAGGCACCGCTGAACGCACCTGACTCCAACACGTTCTACACCGGTGGTGCCAAGGGCTACACGGACTACCCGACACTGCAGGCCGCGTAAATCACCGCCCCAGAAGATCGAAGCAGCGAGCCACTGTCTGCGCATGGCTCTGCGCTTCGGTCTTGCGAAGTTGTGAATCGATGGCGTTTACCGAAAGTTCTGCGCCCTGACGAGCGGGGCAAGCCTGATGTCAGGCCCGCCGAGCCACCCCCTTGGGAAATGGAGCAGCATCAATGGCACTGACGAAGAAGGGCGAGTTCTGGTACGGGACGACGTCCGGCGACACCCAAGCCGAACTGCGCAGCTACAGCATTGAGAATCGCCATGAGGCCACCCGGTTTGCCGCGTCCAAATGCGATTGTGGTTGCCGGACCTTTGCGCTGCAGACCGATGAAGAGGCCGGTGTGGCCATCCGCACCTGCACCGACTGCGGGCAGGAACACCTGATGGGCGACAGTGCAGAGCATGTTGAAGGAGCCGCGCCCGAGACGCACGAATGCCTGTGCGAGAACGAGGTGTTCGAGCTGATGTCCGGCGTCTCCGTGCACCAGGGCACCCATGACGTGCGCTGGTACTACATCGCTTGCCACTGCGTGGAATGCAAGCTGGTTGCCGTGTTCGCGGATTGGCCGTGTGAAGCCGGTGACGCGGCGGCTTTCCTCGCCAAGGTCTGAGCGGCCGCCCCCCCAGTCCTTCGCGTGTGGGTGTCGATGCTTGCGGCTCAATGAACCCGCAGCACTTCGAACTGCTGCCTGACGGAAGCGATCTGTATCGACACCTCGTCGCCTTCACACTTGCCCAGCAGGGCCCTGGCCAATGGGGCTTCGCTGCTGATGACCTGCACAAGCTGATCCTCGATCACCAAGCTCATGCTGCCCCCATCCAGGCCGAGGAAAAGATGCTGCTGCTTGCCGTCTAGGTCCACCAGGCAGACCAGCGCGCCGAGCTGAATGCCTCTGCTGGCGTCGTAGGGGCTGGGGCGGAATTGGCGCCAGTTGGCCATCGCCTGGCGGATGGCCTCGGCGCGACGGGCCTGCCCGGTGGCCAGGTAAGCAGCTTCGAGCCCCAGCGTGTCGTACTTGTTCTCGGCGATGTTCTCCTCGTGAGTCGCCGTTTCATGCGCCGCGCGGGCTGCGCGTTCGACATGCAGCAGGTCTTCGGCGAGCCGTTCCAGCACCTGTTGCTGCAGCAAGAATTTATCCATGATGAGAAGTGGGGAGGGCTGCAAGAAAGCAGAGCACTTGATTGTCGAGGTGCCCGTCACGAACGTCAGCATCCGTGACTCGTGGCAGTATCCGGTCAGTCGGTATCCTTCGAGGACCAACCAACCGGCGCTCAGGTCCTGGCAGTGCAAACGACCAGACCAGCGACCCGGGATGGCATCGACCTTGAGTTCTTCGGTTCAACCGTGGTGGAGTGAGTGAGATTGAAACAAAAGCTGATGGGGTTCTTGCTGGCTCTGGCTTTCGCAACAACTGCGGTTGTTGCGGCGGACTCGGGGGTTGCTTACCCGCCGCCGCTGCAGCCGGCGGCGCAGGATGCGAAGGCGGCCCGGCTGGCTGCAGAGCTGCTTTCTCGCTTTCATTACAAGGCCGTCCCGCTTGATGATGCCTTGTCGAACAAGATGTTCGACCAGTATTTGAAGGCGCTGGACCCCGAGAAGCTCTACTTCCTGCAATCGGACGTCGACCGCCTGGCTGTCGATAAGAGCCGGCTGGACGACGCGATCCTGGGCGGGGACTTGCGGGTGCCCTTCGAGATTTTCAATCTGTACGAACGCCGGGCCGTCGAGCGCATGGCCTATGCCCGCAGCCTGCTGCCCAAGGGCTTCGATTTCAGCGGCGATGAAACGCTGATGATGGACCGCAAGGACCAGCCCTGGCCCGCGACCGAGGCGGAATCGCTGGACCTGTGGCGCAAGCGCGTGAAGAACGATTGGTTGCGGCTCAAGCTCGCCGGGCAGGACGATGCGGCCATCGCCAAGGTGCTCGACAAGCGCTACGACAGCGCCGAGAAGCGCATCGGCAAGATCAAGGCCACCGACGCCTTCCAGGCGTTCATGAATGCCTACACGACGGCGATCGAGCCCCACACCAACTACCTGGGCCCGCGCGCCGCAGAAAACTTCGACATCTCGATGCGCCTGTCCCTGGCGGGCATTGGCGCCGTCCTGACCGATATCGACGGCTACGCCACCATCCGGGAATTGGTGGCCGGCGGGCCCGCCCTCCTGTCTGGGAAGCTGCAGGTGGGCGACCGCATCGTGGGCGTCGCACAAGGTGAGAACCGCCCCCCGGAAGATGTGGTCGGCTGGCGCCTGGACGACACGGTCGCGCTGGTGCGTGGCGCCGTGGGTTCGACGGTGCGTCTGGATGTCCTGCCCGCCGACCAGGGGCCTGATGCGCCGATGAAGACCGTGGTCCTGGTCCGCAAGACCATCACGATGCAGGACAGCGCGGCCAAGGGCAAGGTCTATTCGGTGGCGACGGGTGAAGGCAAGCGCTTGATCGGCGTGATCACCCTGCCATCGTTCTACGAGGATGTGGACGGGCTGCGCAAGGGTGACAAGAACTACCGCAGCGCCGGGCGTGACGTGGCGCAGTTGCTGGCCGACATGAAGGCCCAGAAGGTGGAGGCTGTGCTGATCGACCTGCGCAACAACGGCGGCGGCTCGCTGCGGGAGGCCGTTGGCCTGACCGGCCTGTTCGTCGGCAAGGTGCCGGTGGTCCAGACCCGCAATGCCCGCGGCGAGATCAGCGTCGAAAGGAACGTCAATACCGGCGTGGCCTGGGACGGGCCGATGGGCGTGCTGATCAACAGGTCCTCGGCTTCAGCGTCAGAAATCTTCGCGGCCGCGATTCAGGACTACGGCCGGGGCCTCATCATCGGCGAACCCAGCTTCGGCAAGGGGACGGTCCAGACCGTGGCAGACCTCGACCAGATCGCCAAGAATGCGAGCCCCGTGTATGGCGAATTGAAGCTGACCATCGCGCAGTTCTTCCGGGTGAACGGGGGCACGACGCAATTGCGCGGCGTGACACCGGACATCAGTCTTTTGGCCAGCGGCGACGAGGCCTCGCTCGGCGAATCGAGCTATGGCAACGCCTTGCCGTGGACCCGCATCCAGGCGGTGGACTACGTGCCTGTGGGTCTGGTCACCGCCCAGGTTCCGCGCCTGCTGGCGTGGCACGAGAGCCGGGTGCAACGCGACCGGGAATACCAGGGCCTCCTGGGCGATCTTGCCAAGGCCCAGGAGCGTCGCAAGAGCAATGTGATTTCGCTCAACGAAGCGAAGCGGCGCAAGGAGCGCGCCGATGCAGAGGCTCGACTGAGCGCCATCCTGGGCGCTGGCGGCAGCGGAGCGGCTGGCGTGCTGGCGGACGATGGCTTGCAGTTCAACGAGCGCAAGCTCAGCAAGGACCTGGCCATCGAGAAGACGCAGAAGTCCGTCGTCGACGTGCTCCTGAATGAGGCGGTCAGCATCCTGTCGGACAGCGCTGCCTTGAAGGAGGGCAAGTCTCAGATGGAAGCGAGCGCCCTGTCGACCCGCCCCGTCGTGCTCACGTCACTGCCCGCCGAGCCCAAGAAGCAATAGCCGGTCTACGGTCCTCGAGGTCTCCGAACGTCCCTACCGGCGCGCCAAGGCTCAGGGCCGCTACTTCGGCTGCAACAAGCTCATCACCTTGGTCGTGATGATGTCCACCGCCGGCCCGTTGGCGCCGTGCGGCAGGATCACGTCGGCGTTGCGCTTGGTCGGCTCGATGAACTGCTTGTGCATGGGACGCACGGTTTCCAGGTACTGGTTCATCACCGACTCGGCGCTGCGGCCACGCTCCGACATGTCGCGCTGCAGCCGGCGGATGAAGCGCACGTCCGAGGCCGTGTCCACATAGATCTTCAGGGACATCATGTTGCGCATCCTGGTGTCGTACAGGGCGAACAGGCCCTCGACCACGATCACCGGCGCGGGCTTCACGGTGATGGTCTTGCTGGAGCGGTTGTCGGCCGCGAAGTCGTACACCGGCATCTCGATGGCCTCGCCCTTGCGCAGCGCGGCCAGGTGCTGCGTCATCAGCGGCCAGTCGAAGGCATCGGGATGGTCGTAGTTCTGCTTGCGACGGTCTTCCGGCTCCATGTGGGACTGGTCGTTGTAGTAGTCGTCCTGCATCACCACGGCCACGTTCTCCGCGCCGATGGCGGCCAGCACCTGGCGCGTGACGGTCGATTTGCCGCTGCCGCTGCCCCCTGCGACACCGATGACGAAAGGCTTGTGAGAGGTCTTGGGCATGAAGAGGTCGTACGGCGGGCTGGAAAGCCGCTATTTGACCAAACATCCTGGGCGACCCCTCTAGAGGCAGGTCACCAGCGAGCCCGGCGCCTGCCGCCGGCTCAGCGTGTCAGCCCCGATTCATCTGGCGTGATGCCGTCCTTCAGGCTGTAGCGCGAGCCGATGGCTGCCACCAGCGCGGCCTCTCGGGGCAAGCGCAGCTGCTGGCGCAGGCGGTACACCGCCTCGAAGCCCGTGCAATGGGCACCCAGCAGCCATTTCACGCCGAAGGCCTGCATCTGCCGGCCCGTCCATTCGAGCCGTTCATCCTTCAGCTGAAAGAGGTGGAAGCCGCCGACAAGCGCCACGATGGGGCGGCCGGGCACCACGCGCTCTTGCGAGTACGCCATGGTGTTGACGACGCCCGCGTGCCCGCAGCCGGACAGCAGCACCGTGCCCTTGGCCGTGTTGATCGCAATGGCGGAGTCCTCGGGAATCGTGTCCTCCATCGTCTCGCCGTGCAACACCAGCTTGCCGCTGCCGGACCAGTTGCGTTCGGGAAACTTGCGCGGCACCGGGCCGCTGAACCACAGGCCCGGGAGGAGCTCCACGGGCTCGTCATGCGCGATGAACTGGATGCCGAGCTTCTCCATCTCGGCGCGATGCTGCAGCAGGTAGTTGGACTCCGCACCTGAATGCGGACGGCTGGCGAAGGCGGCCGAGGCCAGATGCACACGGCTCATCGCTCGTGGGTTCTTGGCCCGGAGCGCTTCCCGCAGCGAGAGCAGGCCGCCGGTGTGGTCGTCATGGTTGTGCGTGAGCACCACCTCCTTCACGTCGGAGAGATCAATCCCCAGCGCCTTCGCGTTCTCGAGCACGGTGCCGGGAGCCAGCCCGGTGTCAACGAGCAGCTTGCGCCCATCGGCCTCCACCAGGGCCGAGAAGCCCCATTCGCCCCGCGTGCCGTAGTCGGCCACCATTGTCGAGAGGATGGTGATCTTCAGGGCCTGGACCTGCGCGGGTGCGGCGGCAGCAGCCGCGAAGCTGCCGGGGACGGCAATGCCGAGGAAAAGGGCTATCGCAATGATCACGCCTCGCATGCAGGGCTCCAGGGCTGTCGGGGGGTGCGCGGAGCTTACCCGCAAGCTGCTCGTGCCCGCCCCATCGCAAGCCCTGAAGCCTTCGATAGCGCAGCCGTCGCCCAGCCGTCAGAATCCGCCCATGCTCATCCCCGGTCGATGCCACTGCGGCAACATCCATTTCGAACTGCTCTGGACACCCGAGCCCACGCAGATCCCGGCCCGTGCCTGCGGCTGCAGCTTCTGCCTGAAGCATGGCGGCGTCTGGACGGCCTGCGCCACCGGCGCGCTGAAGGTGCGGGTGCGAGACCCAGCGGCGGTCAGCCGCTATGCGTTCGGCACCAAGACGGCCGAGTTCCATGTCTGCGCGGTCTGCGGCGTGGTGCCGCTGGTGACCAGCGAGATCGAGGGCCGGCTGTATGCCGTGGTCAGCATCAACGCGATGGAAGGGCTGGACCCGGCGCGACTGGCGCGAGGCACGGCGGACTTCGACGGTGAAGGTGTGGGCGACCGGCTCGCACGCCGCCAGCGGAACTGGATTGCTGATGTGGAGTTTGTGCCGGCCGCAAACGGCTGACGCCTCCGCTCAGGCCTGCCGCATGGCGCGGCGGCGGTAAAACTGCAGGATCACGTCTTCGAAATTGCCGATCAGCAGCCGGGCCACGCCATCGGCGTACCAGTTGAACTGGGTGCTGACGCGGTAGCGCATCTGTATGCGCAGCTCGGTCGTCTGTCCTGCCTTGGGGGTCAGGGTGTAGGCCGTGTCGATCAGGTCGAAGTAGTGGCCGCCAATCGTCACGTGATCGTCCAGCGCTCCCGGCGGGATCGAGTCCTTCTGGAAGCGGTAAGTCCAGCGCACGTGGCGGTCCTGTTCCCATTCGGCGGCGACCTGTTCGAAGTGGATGGCCTTGCCCATCGTGACTTTGCGAACCCTGCCTTCGGGCGAGGTTTCGGTGACGCCGGCCAGCGGCAAGGGCACGCCGATGCGATACATCCAGGCATGCTCGACCTCATCGGGGCGGATGTCCCGCGTGCCGTGCAGCTCTTGCCAGATTCGCTCGGGCGGGGCCTCGATCTGCACGGTCCGCTCAATCACCTGGATGCGCGCTGGATTGGGTAGCGGGGCAGGCAGGCCGCCCAACAGCAAGGGCAAGGCGGACAGGCTGAGCGCCACACCTCGTGGGCTCATGGTCAGCCGGCAGGCGATGCCCATGATCAGGCCGCCCGCCGCGCCCAGGAGGCCGAACAGAGGCAGGACGATGATCGCGCAGATGGCGCCTTCGATCAGTATCAGCAGGGTGCCCAGCACGAAGAGCGAGTTGGCCAGCACTGGTGCCCAGAGGTAGTAGCGCCAGGAGCGCCGCTGCCTGGTCTCTGCGACATAGACCGCGAGCCCGCCAACGGCCACCGGCACGAAGTAGATGAAGGCCGTATCCATCGCCGTGAAGGCATTGCCTGCATTGCCGGAGAAGATCAGCCGCAGGACTATGCCCAGCAGGGCGCCGCTCAGGAAGGGCCACCATTTCGCAAACGGCAGGGTGCGTGGCGGCAGTCCGGCGGGCTCACCGGATCCTGCTGGGGGCTGTTCAGGGCTGTCTGTTGGGCAGTTCATCACGCCGATATCTCGGTGGGTTCAAGCTTGATGGGAGGATCGCCTGCCGCGCTAGCCGGTGCGAGGACCACCAACTCGGGGCGTGCCGGAAGGTCGGCCGGCAGGCGCAGCATGCCTACCAAACCCACACGCTGCAGTGCAAGGAGTGCCAACCAGCCCGGATCCCATTCACCCGCGTAGAGCCCCAGCCGTGCCGAGCCGGGGAAGGCATGGTGGTTGTTGTGCCAGCACTCGCCCATTGTCAGCAGGGACGTAAAGCGGACGTTGCGGCCTTGCACCGCCGCGCCGCGCACCTCGTGATGCATGGCCCCGTGGTTGTGGGCGAAGTAGCCGATCAGCCAATGGCCGAAGACGCCGGCCGTGATGCGAGCGCAGACGCCCCAGAAGACCCAGGCCCAGCCGCCGCAAAGGTAGAAGATCAAAGCC
Organism: Pelomonas sp. V22; assembly: GCF_030014915.1. Taxonomy (GTDB): domain Bacteria; phylum Pseudomonadota; class Gammaproteobacteria; order Burkholderiales; family Burkholderiaceae_C; genus JAUASW01. The sequence goes on along the minus strand of NZ_JAGIXS010000001.1, from coordinate 923,895 downwards.
ACCGGCACTTGCTGAGCCATCCAAGTGCGTTCGATGAAGCGGTAGAAGCGATCGTTGGCGATGCGGGTCTCGATCTCGATGTCTGGTGGATGGTCCAGCCGTATCTCACAGCACAGCTGCCACCAGGCATCGACCCAGAACGAGCGGCCGTGGCGCAGGTAGTCGTGGCAGTGGGTCAAGCGCTGCGCGTAGTCGCGCAGCTCGTGCTGGCGCAGCAGGCCCAAGGGCCCGGCCAAGCCGACCTGCACACCCAGATAGACCAGCAGGTACTCCAGCCAGCGCGGGCATTGGAAGCTGTTGTGAATCAGCTTGCGATGGCTGCCAAGCGAGTGCCCGAACAGCAGCACTGTGCCCGTGGCGACCAAGAACAGCAGCAGGGCGTTCCAGCTGAAGAACAGTGCACCACCGATGCCGGCGGATGACGCCATGCCGATGAACCACAAGGCCTTCAGCGGCGCGAAGCGAACTTCGCCGGCCGTGACGGCACCGAGGGTGGCGGCATGCACGCGGTGCGTTTGTAGGCTCTGGGGAAGCGGGGTCGGGTCGAATGGCACCAGGGTTCGCAGCCTGACTTGTTGGGTCGGGCCGTATGGTGCCATCCGTTGGTGGGTTAGGCCATCTCGTCGCGCAGTTCTTTTGCTGCCGCCACCATCTGCCGCAGCGCTGCCTCGGTCTCCACCCAGCCTCGCGTCTTCAGCCCGCAGTCCGGGTTGACCCAGAGCTGTTCGGGCGGGATCACCTCGGCTGCCTTCTTCATCAGGCGCAGCATCTCGCTGCTCGAGGGCACGCGCGGCGAGTGGATGTCGTAGACGCCGGGGCCGATCTCGTTCGGGTAGTTGAAGTCGCCGAAGCCGCGCAGCAGTTCCATGTCGGAGCGGCTGGTCTCGATGGTGATGACGTCGGCGTCCATTGAGGCGATCTCGGGCAGTATGTCGTTGAACTCGGAGTAGCACATGTGCGTGTGGATCTGCGTTGCATCGCCCACGCCGCTGGCTGACACGCGGAAGGCGCGCGCCGCCCATTGCAGGTAGGCGCGCCACTCGCTGCGGCGCAGCGGCAGGCCTTCACGGATGGCGGGCTCGTCGATCTGGATGATGGCGATGCCGGCGCGCTCCAGGTCCTGCACCTCGTCGCGGATGGCGAGGGCAATCTGCAGGGCGGTGGTGGCGCGCGGCTGGTCGTCGCGCACGAAGGACCATTGCAGGATGGTGATGGGGCCGGTCAGCATGCCTTTCATGGGCTTCGGGGTCAGGCCTTGCGCGTAGGCGGTCCAGTCCACCGTCATCGGCTTGGCGCGCGACACGTCGCCGAACAGCACGGGCGGCTTGACGCAGCGTGAACCGTAGGACTGCACCCAGCCGTTCGCGGTGAAGGCAAAGCCCTCGAGCTGCTCGCCGAAGTACTCGACCATGTCGTTGCGTTCGGCTTCGCCGTGCACCAGCACGTCCAGCCCCAGCGCCTCCTGGCGGGCCACGGCCTCGGCGATCTCATGCTGCATCGCGTCCCGGTAGTCGGCCTCGGCCAGTTGCCCGCGCTTGTAGGCGGCACGGGCGGCGCGGATCTCGGCCGTCTGCGGGAAGGAGCCTATGGTGGTGGTCGGGTAGACGGGCAGGCGCAGGCGGTCACGTTGCAAGGCCTGGCGCGCGGGGAAGGGCGAGTGCCGCTGGTCGATCTTGGCTGGCAGGGTACTTAGGCGTTCAGCGACCTCGGGGTTCTGCACACGGCTGCTTGCGGCGCGCTTGGCCAGCGCGCGGCGCGAGCCGGCCAGGGCGGCGGCCACTTCGAGGCGGTGGCAGTCCCACAGGGCGCGCTCCAGCAGCTTGACCTCGGCCAGCTTCTCCACCGCGCCGGAGAGCCAGCTGGCGAGCTCGCTGTCCAGCGCTGCGTCCTCGCGCAGGCTGATGGGCACATGCAAGAGCGAGCAGGAGGGGGCGATCCACAAACGGCCGCCACGCTGCCACTGCAGCTTGCGCAGGGTCAGCAAGGCCTGGTCGAGGTCCGCGCGCCAGATGTTGCGGCCATCGACGATGCCGACCGAGAGGTCGCGCTCCGCCGGCAGTTGTGCGGCCACGGCCACCAACTCTTCCGGCGCGCGCACGCCATCCACATGCAGCCCGCCTACGGGCAGCTCACAGGCCAGGGCCAGGTTCTCGCGCAGCGGCGAGAAGTAGGTGGCCAGCAGGATGTGCTGGCCGGCAGCGGCCAGGGCGGCATAGGCCTGGCGCAGCGCCTCGGCCCAGGCCGGCGGCAGGTCGAGGCCGAGCACCGGCTCGTCCATCTGCACGCAGGTCACGCCGCGTGCGGCGAGGCGGGTCAGCAGGTCCAGGTAGACCGGGACCAACTGCCCGAGCAGGCTCAGTCGATCAAAGCCTTCATGCTTGGACTTGCCCAGCCACAGAAAGCTGACCGGCCCCACCAGCACGACCTTGGCGCTGTGCTGCAGCGCCTGCGCCTCGGCCAGTTCGGCAAACAGGCGTTCGGCATGCAGGCTGAAGTCGGAGGTGGCATCGAACTCGGGCACCAGGTAGTGGTAGTTGGTGTCGAACCACTTGGTCATTTCCAGCGCATGGACCTCGGCCGCTGCATGGCCCGCGCAGCAGCTGTGGCTGTGTTCGCCAGCCTCGCCGCGCGCCATCGTGAAGTAGCGCTGCAGGGCCGGTTCCTCGCCCGTGAAGCCGAAGCGCGCCGGTTCGCTGCCCAGCAGTTGGATGTGATTGGCCATGTGGTCGTAGAAGGCGAAGTCGCCGACCGTGACGAAATCCAGGCCGGCCTCGCGCTGCAGGGCCCAGTGGCGGGCGCGCAGCTCGCGGCCCGTGGTTTCCAGCGCCTCGGCCGTGATCTCGCCGCGCCAGTGGCGCTCCAACGCCTGCTTCAACTCGCGCTGTGCGCCCATGCGCGGGAAGCCGAGGGTATGAGTACGAATCATGTTTGCAATCGAATCGAATGAATGAACCGGGGGATGTTCCCGGATCCACCTCTATGATTCAAACGAAACCTTTTGCTGATCACTCTGAATCTCGCTCATGCAATCCCTGCTCGAACTGCGCCATCTGAAAACCTTGCAGGCCCTGCGCCAGGCCGGCAACCTCTCGCGGGCCGCGCAGTTGCTGAACCTCACGCAGTCGGCCCTGTCGCACCAGCTGAAGGCGCTGGAGGAGCACTACGGCGCGCCGCTGTTCGAGCGCAAATCGAGCCCGGTGAGCTTCGGGCCGGTGGGCCAGCGGCTGCTGCGCCTGGCCGACCTGGTGCTGCCGCAGCTGGACGAGGCCGAGCGCGATGTGCGCCGCCTGGTCGAGGGTTCGGCCGGCCAACTGCGCATCGCCGTCGAGTGCCACACCTGCTTCGACTGGCTGATGCCAGCGATGGACGCCTTCCGCGCGCGCTGGCCTGAGGTGGAGCTGGACATCGTCTCGGGCTTTCATGCCGACCCGGTGGGCCTGCTGCACCAGGACCGCGCCGAGCTGGCCATCGTGTCCGAGGTCGATGAAGACGAAACCGGCGTGGCCGTCCATCCGCTGTTCAGCTTCGAGATCGTGGCCTTGCTGCAGAAGGGCCATGCCTTGCTCGCCAAGCCCTGGCTGGAAGCGGCCGACTTTGCCGACCACACCTTGATCACCTACCCGGTGCCCGACGAGATGCTGGACCTGGTGCGCCGCGTGCTGCAGCCGGCCGGCATCACGCCGCCGCGGCGCACCAGCGAGCTGACCGTGGCCATGCTGCAGTTGGTAGCCAGCGGCCGGGGCCTGGCGGCCTTGCCGCTGTGGGCGGTGGAGGGCTATCTGGCGCGCGGCTATGTGGCGCGCCAGCGCATCGGCGAGGCGGGGCTTACCGGGCGGCTCTATGCGGTGAGCAGCAGCGAGGGGGCGGGCAAGCCCTTCATGGCCGACTTCGTGCGCATCATGCGCGAGACCTCGCTGCTGAACCTGCCCGGCGTGAGCCTGCTCTGAGGCTCAGCTTCAGGAAGCGTTGCGGGCCTCGATCTCGGCGCGCAGCCGCTCTTCCTGCTCGCGCAGTTCGGGCGTGAATTCGGCGCCGAAGTCCTCGGCCTCGAACAGCGGGCGGATTTCGATCTCCGAGTCGCTGGGCATGGGGTTGGGGCAGCGCTTCACCCATTCGAGGGCCTCGTCCATGGACTTGACCGTCCACAGCCAGTAGCCGGCCACCAGCTCCTTGGTCTCGGTGAAGGGGCCGTCGATCACGGTGCGGCTTGTGCCGGAGAACAGCACGCGCTTGCCCTTGCTGCTCGGGTGCAGGCCGTCGCCGCCCTGCATGATGCCGGCCTTGACCAGTTCCTCGTTGTACTTGCCCATGGCCTCGATCAGGGCCGTGCTCGGCATTTCGCCTGCTTCGGATTGCGGGCTCGCCTTGACCATCACCATCACGCGCATGTCGTTCTCCTTGAATTGAGTTTGCAAGCCGCGGTTGCGGCTCTGACATCACGACGAATGGCGAGCCTGCAAATCGACAAGGGCTTCAGGCGGCCGGCTGCGCTTCCGGCTCCAGCACCTTGCCGAACACCAGCTTCACCGCGAGCAGCAGCACGCCGGCAGCCGCCACCAGGCCCGCATGCAGGGCCCAGAACTGGGTGCCGCTCATCTCGTTCAGGAAGCCGGCCAGCCAGCCGACGAAGGTGTTGCCGATGAACAGGTGCAGGTAATAGATGCCGATGAACATGCCTTCCATGCGGCGCGGTGCGGCGCGCGAGTACAGCGCCAGGCCCACCGGCAGGATGTTGGCAAAGCCGAGGTCGTTCAGGAAGGCATAGCCCATGGTCCAGGCGATGCTGACCTTCTGCTCGGTGCCGGCAATCATCTGCGAGGCAATCACCAGCAAGGCCGGGGCGCTGGCCGCAAGCAGGGCGCCGAGGGCCATCTTGGTCACCTCGTCGGGCTCGCGGCGCTTGGTGGCCCACCAGCGCCAGAAGGCCAGCGAGGCCAGCATGGTGGCGGTGCTGAAGAAGGCGTCGATGGCCTGCAGCCAGGTCACCGGCACCTCGAAGCCCATCAGCACCATGTCCATGTGCTTCTGCGACCACAGCGGGAAGGCATTCTGGAATTGCTGGTTGCCGACGATGGTCAGCATCAGCACCGGGATCAGGCAGACCAGCAACAGGAAGCGGGCCTTGTCGCGGCTGCTCATGGGCACGCGGGGTTCGGCCTCGGCAGCCTTGTTGGCGCCGCGCGGCGTTTCCGGCGGCAACCAGCCGCGCCCGGCCAGGTAGACGAACAGGCCGATCACCATGCCCACGCCGGCGGCGCCGAAGCCCCAGTGCCAGCCGACCTTCTCACCGAGGGTGCCGCAGACGATGGGCGCCAGGATGACGGCGATCTGGACCGCCAGCATGAAGATCTGGAAGGCGCTGGCGCGGCGCTGATCGCCCGGCGCATAGAGCGCGCCGACTTGCGCCGCGATATTGCCCTTGAAGCAACCGACGCCGAGCAACAGGCAGGCCAGGGCCAGCAGGAAGAAGACCTCGAAGGCCATCAGGAAATGGCCGAGCGCCATCAGGCTGGCGCCGAGGACCACGGTCTTGGTGCGGCCGAGCAGGCGGTCAGCCAGCAAGCCGCCGAAGATCGGTGTCAGGTAGACGAGGCCGGCATAGAGGCCGAAAACGATGGAGGCCAGCTGCTGCGTCGAGCGCGGGCCGGTGACGTTCTCGATGGCAGAGCGCAGCGCATGGATGCCAGCGACCTGGCCGATGTTCTCGGGCAGGAACAGGTAGTTGCTGAGGTACAGCACCAGCAGCGTCTGCATGCCGTAGTAGGAGAAGCGCTCCCACAGCTCGCAGAACGACAGCCAGCCGAGGCCAGCCGGATGGCCGAGGAAGGCGCGGTCGCCGCGCATGAAGGGGGCAGGGGTTGCCGGCATGGCGGCAAGAGGTACGGAGGACAAGGCGGGATCCCGGCTCGGATTTGGAATGGGCGCGACTGTCCTCGAATTACGCGACGCTGACAAGCCGGGCGGATGCGGGTTTGCCCGCAAGCCATCGAGGCCTGGCCCCGGCGGCCCTGACGGCCTTTGTGGTCAATAGCTGCGCAGGCCGGCCAGGTCCAGCACCTCGATCCCACGCCGCTCCACCTTCACCAGGCCTTGCTGCTCCAGCAACTGCAGCGCCCGGTTGGCGCGCTGGCGCGAGACGCCGGCCATCTGGCCGAGCTCGGCCTGGCGGATGTCGATGAAGCTGCCAGGGTCCGGATACAGCTCGGGGTTGAACAGGCCGGCCAGCGCATGGGCCACGCGGGCGGTGGAATCGAGCAGGCGGTCATCGCACATGCGGGCAATGAACTGGCCCATGCGGGCGCTCATCAGTACCTGCAGGTGGTGATTGAAGGGCAGGCTGGTGGCGCGCAGCCATTCGAAGGTCTCGCGCGGCACGAGGGCCACGCGGCAGTCGCGCAGGGCCACGGCGTCGTACTGCCAGGAGCCGCGCTTGATCAAAGTGCCCTCGCCGAACCAGCCGCCGCTGGCGATGCTGGTGAGGCTGGTCTCGCGGCCATCGGCCGAGCCCACGCTCATCTTGCCGAAGCCGCTGATCAGGCCGCACCAGTGTTCGGCGGCCTGGCCGCTGCGCACGATGGCATCGCCCGTCGCGACGCTCCGCTCGCGCGCATCGCGCAGCACGCGGCCGAGTTCGGCGGCACCGAGGTTGCGGCCCCAGATCGACTTCGTCAGCATCTCTTGCAGGTCCACGGCGGCGCATTCTAGGGAGGCGCCGCGTGCGGCCTGAGTACACTTTGCCCGCCATGCACAACACACCTCTGATCCACTGGCATTCCATGTTCATGGGCGTCGCCCTGCTGGCCGCCGCCCGCTCCAAGGACGGCCGCAAGCGCAACGGCGCCTGCATTGCGAGCAGCGACAACAAGATCCTCGGCGTCGGCTACAACGGCCTGCCGCGCGGCTGCAACGACGAGGACGAGAGCTACTGGGCCGACGAGGACGACAACCCGCTGCGCTCGCGCCACAGCTACATCGTCCATGCCGAGGTCAATGCCATCCTCAACTGCGTGGTCCTGCCCTTGACCGGCAGCACCATCTACACGACCCAGTTCCCCTGCCCGCGCTGCGCCCAGTCCATCATCCAGGTGGGCATCAAGCGGGTGGTTTTTCTCGAGAAGAAGTCGCACCACGTGGCCAGCAATGGCGCCTCCGACAAGATGCTGCTCGACGCCGGCATCGAGATCCTGCGCCTCGACGAGCTGGAAGCCCCGGCCGCGACTTGGTGCCAGAAGCTGGATGACTTCATCCAGGTGACCGGGCCGGCGCTGCACGGCCGGCCTGGCGTCGGCTGAGGGGCAGTTGGCTTGAGCCGAATAAGCGGGGTCTTTGCCTGCTTATTCGGGCTTAAGTTTTGCGACGGGCCCGCATCATGGCGGCAACAAGCACTCCGTCGTTGAGGCCCCACATGTTCATCCCGCTCGATCTGGTTCCCGCCACCCACGCCGGCGCCCTGTGGCAGGACGACTCCTTCGACCTCGGCAGCCTGATCGCCGGCCCGGTCGCCATGGGCGAGCTCCAGCACTTCGAGCAGCTGATGCAGCGCGAGGGCGCCAGCGTTCAGCCCACGCGCATGATTTACGACCGCCTCTACGCCTTCGAGCGCCTGGCCAAGGGCCATGCCAGCAGCAATGCCGAACTGCGCGAGCTCTCGCTGACCTTGTTCGAGAGCTACCAGAGCGCGGGCGAGTGGATCGGCCTGATCCACTGACCCCAACGGACAAAGGTATTCGGGCCGAGCGCAGGGCCGCTCCCAAGCCGGCCCGCTCAGGCGATGTGATTGCCGGTCAACCCGGCAATCATCGCCGTCCCCTTGGGGGACCGCCCGAGGTACCCCGAGGGCGAGGGGCTAGCAGTTCCTGGTAATCGCAGCGCAAGACGCCGCGCCGGTGCAGCCGCACCCGCGCGGCTGAGTACATTTCGGGCAGCAAATAGGCGGGCAGGCAGACGGCCAGCCATTGCGGCGCGTCCAGCATCAGGGCCACCGGCACGCCCAGCATGCCCATCAGCCAGGCGGTCAGCACCATGTCCCAGGCCTGCAACTCGACCGCATGGCCGCGCGGATGCAGGCGCAGCCAGCGCTTGATCAGGCTCAGTTGGCGCAGGGTCATGATGCGCTCCTGTCAGTTTGGCGTCAGGCTTCTTTATCGCGCGATCAGGGCTCGGATGCCAGGGGATGGGCGGGCCGCCGCAGACTATTTTTTTGTATCGGCTTGCACGGCGCCGGGGTGGGGTGACTTTCGTCATGCGGACAAGCCTTATGGGGAAACCCTTAGATCGATGCTAGTCTTCTGCGCTTTGCTGTTCGGCCCACAAGGCCACTGCTCCCGCGCCAATCCCGGCGCGCCCACCTGGACCTGAAGTCAATGAAAAAGCTCTCCTCGCTGAGCCTGGCCGTCCTGGCCCTGGCTGCCGCCGGTGCCGCCCATGCCGAAGAAGGCATGTGGATGCCTTCGCAACTGCCGCAGATCGCCGGCCCGCTGAAGGCCGCCGGCCTGGCCCTGGACCCGGCCAAGCTGAAGGACCTGACCCAATTCCCGATGAACGCCGTGATCAGCCTGGGTGGCTGCACCGCTTCGTTCGTCTCGCCGCAGGGCCTGGTGGTGACCAACCACCACTGCGCCTACGGCAGCATCCAGTACAACTCGCGCCCGGACCGCGACCTGATCAAGAACGGCTTCCTGGCCGCCACCTTCGCCGATGAGCTGCCGGCCGCTCCGGGCAGCCGCGTCTTCGTGACCTCCGAGGTCAAGGACGTGACCGACCGCGTGATCGACGCCAAGGTCGCCTCGCTGACCGGCAAGGCCCGCGTCGATGCGATGGAAGCCAACGAGAAGGCCCTGGTCGCCGAGTGCGAAAAGGACGCCGGCCACCGCTGCAACGTCTACGGCTTCTACGGTGGCGTGCAGTACCAGCTGATCAAGCAGATGGAAATCCGTGACGTGCGCCTGGTGCACGCACCGGCCGACGGCGTCGGCAAGTTCGGTGGCGACACCGACAACTGGATGTGGCCGCGCCACACCGGCGACTACAGCTTCTACCGCGCCTATGTGGGCCCGGACGGCAAGCCGGCCGATTACAGCAAGGACAACAAGCCCTACCAGCCCAAGTCCTACCTGAAGCTGGCCAGCAGCCCGCTGAAGGAAAACGACTTCGTGATGGTCACCGGCTACCCCGGCCGCACCAACCGCTATCGCCTGCCGGTGGAAGTGGACTTCACGTTCAGCTGGCAGCAGCCCACCGTGATCAGCTCCTTCGAGCAGCGTCTGGCCATCATCAAGGCCGAGACCGAAGGCCGCAAGGACGCCGAGCTGAAGTACGCCAGCACGGTCGCCGGCCTGAACAACACGATGAAGAACTTCCAGGGCCAGCAAGAGAGCTACATCGGCTCCGACATCCTGGACCGCAAGCAAAAGGGCTATGCCGATCTGAAGGCCTGGGTCAATGCCGATCCCAAGCGCGCCAAGGAATGGGCCGCCGACTTCGCCACGGCCGAGAAGCTGATCGCCGAGCGCCAGGCCATCGGCAAGGCCGAGTCCGCCATGGGCATGGGCAGCCCCACGCTGCTGAACACCGCCCGCATGCTGGTGAAGCTGGCCGAAGAGCAACAGAAGCCTGATGCCGAGCGCAAGTCCGGCTACCAGGTCCGCGACATGAGCCGCATCAACGCCGGCCTGCAGTCGCTGGAGCGCCGCTACGACGAGAAGGTCGACAAGGCCATCGCCGCCAACTTCCTGGTCAAGTACCTGGCCCAGCCGGCCAACACGCTGAACCAGACCTTCCTGTCGGCCCTGGGCCTGACGGCAGGCATGAACGAAGCCGCCGTCAAGGCGCGCCTCGATGTGCTGTACGCCGGCTCCAAGCTGGCTGACCGCGCCGAGCGCGCCGCCTGGGTCGGCAAGAAGCCGGCCGACTTCAAGGCCAGCGACGACGCCTTCATCAAGGCCGCCGTGGCCCTGTACGCCGACGACGAAGCCCGCGAGACCCGCGACAAGGAACTGGGCGGCCGCGTGCAGCAGGCCTACACCAGCACCATGAAGGCCCTGATGGCCTACAAGGCGAGCCGCAAGGAAGCCCTGTACCCTGATGCCAACAGCACGCTGCGCGTGAGCTTCGGCAAGGTGACCGGCCGCACGCCGGGCGCCGATGGCAGCAACTGGACGCCGTTCACCACCCTGGCCGGCGTCAGCGCCAAGGCCACGGGCACGGGCGAGTTCAATGCGCCGGTCGCTCAGCTGGCCGCCATCAAGGCCAAGCACTACGACAAGTACGCTGCCAAGGAACTGGGCAATGTGCCGGTCAACTTCCTGGCCACGCTGGACACCACCGGCGGCAACTCCGGCTCGCCGGTGCTGAACGCCAAGGCCGAGCTGGTGGGCCTGCTGTTTGACGGCACGCTGGATGCCGTGATCGCCGACGTGGACTTCAACCCCAAGATGGTCCGCTCCATCGTGCTGGACGCCCGCTACATGCAGTGGCAGATGAAGGTGGTCGACAAGGCCGACAACCTGCTGAAGGAAATGGGCGTGCAGTAATCCTGCAAGCACACTGCCCCCCGGAAAGGCCCGCGCTTGCGGGCCTTTTTTTTGCACGATACTGGTGCCGGCAAGACTCTGCAGGGAGTAGGCGTGGCGCCACCGGCCAGCAAGCCCATCAGCGCGTTCCGGGTGCTGATGGTCGAAGACCAGCAGCAGATGCGGCAGATCATCCGCGAGTCGCTCTACCGGCTCGGCATCCGCCAGGTCGTGATGACCGCGCACGCCGACGAGGCGCTGAAGGCCATGCGCGTTGGCAGCTTCGACCTGGTGCTCTGCGACTACAACCTGGGCGAGGGCGCCGACGGCCAGCAACTGCTCGAGGCTGCGCGCGGCAACCGCCTTGTCAATCCGCTCGCGCCCTGGATCTACATCACCGCGAACTCGCTGCGTGCCGATGTGTTGGCCGCCGGCGACTACCAGCCCGACGGCTACATCCTCAAGCCCTTCACCGACCAGCTGCTGGCCCGCCAGATCGAAGCCCTGGCCGCGCGCAAGCAGCAGCTGGCGCCCTTGCTCGTGGCCATGGATGCACGCGACTGGGACAAGGCCATCGCCGTGGCCGACGAGTTCATCCAGCGCGCCGATGCCACGCGCGGCGAGGGCTACAAGCAGAAGGCCGCCGCGCTGATGAAGCTGGCCCGCTTCGAGGATGCGCGCGCCTGCTACGAGCAGGCCCTCACGCTCAACTCCGAGCTCGCCTGGGCGCAGCTGGGCCAGGCCCAGGCCTTGCGCGCCCTCGGTCGCGCGCCGCAGGCGGAGGGCGTGCTGCAGCGCCTGGTGCAGGGCCAGCCCGACTACGCCGCCGCCTACGACCTGCTGCTCGAGCTGGCCGAGGAGCGTGGCGATGCGGCGGCGGCGCTCGCGCTGGCCCAGACCCTGGCCGAACTGGCGCCCAATGCCGAGCGCAAGATCAAGCTCGGCGAGCTGGCGCAGGCCAACGGCGATGCGGCGCTGGCCGTGCGCGCGCTGGAGTCGGCCGTCACCAAGAATCGCCACGCGCTGCAGCGCAGCCATCACGAGGGCATGCTGCTGGCCCAGGCCCTGATCGACAAGGGCGAGGTCGGCCGTGGCGTGCAGGTGGCACAGGAGCAGGGCCGGCAGTTCGGCGACCTGCCGGCGGCGCGGGCCCTCGGCAACGCCTTGCAGGCCCAGGGCCTGCAGCAGCTGGGCCAGGCCGACAAGGCGGCCGAGCTGATGGCCCAGGCCCAGCAGGGCGGCGGCCTGACGGACCTGCCCGATGCTCACAAGCTCTTGATGGCCCGCTCGGCCCTGGCCACCGGCCATCTGGAGCTGGGCCAGGAGCTGATCCTGGCCGTGGCCCGCAACAATTCCGACCAGCCGATGATGCTGGCCGCCGCGCTGAAATCGGCCAAGGGCACGGCGGTCGAAGAGGCCTGCCGCGAGCAGGTCGAACGCGAAGGCAAGGACGTGGTCGAGGCCCTGCAGCAGCTGCAGCAGGCCAAGCGCGGCGGCGATCTGGCGCAGGCCATCGTCGTTGGCGAGGCGGCGCTGCAGCGCGCGCCGCACAACTTCAGCGTGCAGATCGAGTTGTGCACGCTCTACCTGATCGCGATGAACCGCCTCGGCCAGGCCGAGCAACACGCCGGCCGGGCGCGCGAGCTGCTGGATCAGCTGGCGGCCCGCCATCCCAATCACGACCGCGTGGCGGCGGCGCGCAAGTTCTTCCGCGAGCGGGTGAAGGCATGAGGGCGGAGGCCAAGCGATGAGCGAGCTGCTGGACAGCGTCATCGTCCACGACCTGAAGAACCGGCTGGCCCTGCTGGCCGATTCGCTGGCGCGCCTGCAGCCGCTCACCGACACCGGCGAGGCCCGCGAGCTGGCTGCCTGCAGCCATGCGCAGGCGCTGGCGTTAACGCACCGATTGAGTGGCCTGCTGCTGACCCAGCGCCTGGCCTCGGGCCGGCGCCTGCCGGTGCACCTGCAGGAAGAATCGCCGCTGCAGTTGCTGGAAGAGCTGGCCGACGACGCGCGGCTGCTCAGCGGCGGCCGCCTGCAAATCGAGGCGCAGGCGCTGGAGCAGGCACAACAGCAGCTGCCGGCCGCCTGGGTCTGTGATCGCCACCTGCTTCGCCTCGCGCTGGACTCGGCGCTCTACAACGCCCTGCATTACGCCCGCAGCCATATCCGCCTGACGGTGGCGCTGGACGCAGACGGCATGCTGGTCTTCAGCATTGCCGACGACGGCCCGGGCCCCGAGGCCGCAGCGCCCGGCGAACACAGCAGCGGCCTCGGACTGCAGGTCTGCACGGCCGTGGCCCAGGCGCATCGCAACCGGGCGCGCGAGGGGCAGAGCCGCTTGAGTGCGGGCAGCGGCGGTGGCGCCCTGTACGAGCTGCGGATTCCCTAGGGGGCTCAGCCCAGCTCGATGCGATAGCCCGCCACAAAGGCGCGGCCGGCCGGCAACTGGATGGCAGCCGGCTTGGCCAGGAGCTCCAGCGGCGCTTGCGCGTCGTCGTCGACGCCATACCAGGGAGCGATGCAGACGCCGCCGGCCGTGGGCCACAGGCCCAGGTGCGGCGCACCGCCGGTGTGCAGGGACAGGCGGCGGCCCCGCCGCCTATGCACCAGGTCGAGCCGGCGCGAATTGATGTTCTTGAAGACCAGCGGCCCGGCCTCGAGATGCGGCTGGCCGAGGCGCACGCTTTGCACCTGGCTGAACGCAAAGGCTTGCGGCAAGGCGGCGAGCAGTTCGCCCTCGTGGCGATAGACCTCGGGCGCCTCGGCGTTGTCGAAGACCACCGACCAGTCTTCCAGCGTCTCTCCGGGCGCCAGCGGCAGAGCCAGCGCCGGCTGCGAGCCCAGGCTGAAGGCCAGGCGCTCCAGGCCGCGGTTGTGCACGCGGTAATCCACGGCCAGGCCATCGGCGCGCAGGCAGATGCTGAGCTTCAGTTCGAAGTCGAAGGGGTAGCACTCCCGGCTGTGGGCATCGGCCCGCAGGCTCAGGCTCAGGCTGTGGGCCGTGCGTTCCAGCAGCCGGAACTCGCTGCGTGCTGCCAGGCCGAGCGGCGGCAGCACATAGCGGCGGCCGCCATGCTCGAAGCCGCCGCCCCGGAGCCGGCCCACATGGGGGAACTGCAGCGTGGGCCAGGCGGGCTCATCGCCTTCGGCCGCGACAAGGAGTTCCTCGCTGCCCCGGCGCAGGCTGCGCAGGGCCGCGCCGCAGGCCGCCACCGTGGCCGTGAGTTCGCCCAAACGCAGGGGGTGCAGCATGGTCAGGTGTCAGGGCAATCAAGCAAAGGGAAGGGGAAAGGGGCGGGCGTCCAGCATCGCTGTGGAGTCTCGCAACGCGCGGGCGGCGGGCCGCTAGTGGATTGCCCTCGGTCGGGCGTTCGACAGCCCTGTCCGCGATATTTGGTCTGCCCATGGTCTGCTCCCTGGCTACACTCGCCGCCTGATCGACCCGATGTGGTCTGGCGGCTTGGATTGCTGCTAGACCATCTGCAAACCAATCGCCGCAGCGACGGCCCTGGGGAGACTCTGCCCTCATGAATCCGGACCGCAATCAGAAACGCGAGCAGCTCAAGCTGCGGCTTTTGGAATTGATCCAGCAGAACGGTGAGGGCGGCCGCCTGCCGCCGGAGCGCGAGCTGAGCGAGCGCTTCGAGGTGGCGCGCGAAACCTTGCGCCGCTGCCTCCGTGAGCTCGAGCTAGACGGGCTCTTGCAGCGCCGGCAGGGCGCCGGCACCTTTGTGTCGGGCCAGCCGGTGGTCAAGCAGCCGCTCTTGATGTCCTTCTCCGAAGAGATGCGTCAGCGCGGCCTGATTCCCTCGAGCGAGGTGCTGGGCAGCCGCGTGCTGGCAGCCGGCGCCAAGCTGGCGCAGCGCCTCAAGGTCATGCCCGGCACGCAGCTGCTGGAGCTGCGCCGCCTGCGCCTGGCCAGCGACGAGCCGATGGCGCTGGAGACCGTCTACCTGGTGCAGTCGCGTGTGCCCGGCTTCGATGCGGCCGTGCTGGCCACCGGCTCGCTCTACGAGTTGCTGGAGCAGCGCTACGGCCTGCAGATCCGCGCCGCCAGCCAGCAATTGCAGGCCACGGTGCTGAACGAGGAGGAAGCCGGGGCCCTCGGCGTGGCGCCGTTCTCGCCCTCGCTGCTGGTGGAGCGGCTCTCGCATGCGGGTTCGGGCGAGGTGGTCGAGTACGCCAAGACCCTGTACCGCGCCGACCGCTACCGCTTCGAGGTCCAGGTCATGCGCCCCATCGTGACGACGCGCGAGCCGGCCGAGACCGAGGACGACGGCGATGCATGAGATCCAGCGCCGCCAGTTGCTCGCCTGGGCCGCTGCCTGCGCCGGTGGCAGCCTGAGCCTCCCTGCCCTTGCTGCTGAATCGCTAACGCAAAAATTGCAGTCCTTGCTGGACGACCGCGAGTGCCCGCTGCCCGGGCTCAGCGCCCTGGTGATACGCCGGGGCGAGGTGGTTTTCGAGGGGCAGCTGGGCCAGCGCGTGATGGCGGCTGAAGGCCGGCCGGCGCTGCCGGTCACGCCCGACACGCTGTTCCGCATTGCCTCGGTCACCAAGCTCGTGGTGCTGCTCGGCCTGATGCGCCTGGTGGAGGCGGGCCGCATCGACCTGGACGAGGACGTGTCTGCGCGCCTCGGCTTCAAGCTGCGCCATCCGCGCTTTGCCGAGGTGGCGATCACGCCGCGCCTCTTGCTCAGCCACCGCTCGGGCCTGACCGACGAAGGCGGCCTGTTCTTCGAGCTGCCCGCCACGCTGCAAGGCTTGCTCGGCCCGCAGGGCAGCATCGCGGCCAAGGCCTGGGGCGCGCAGGCGCCGGGTCGCTTCTTCCAGTACTGCAACCTGAACTACGGCGTGCTGGCCTCGCTGATGGAAGTGGCCGCCGGCCAGCGCTTCGACCGCCTGATGCAGCAGCTGGTGCTGGACCCGCTGGGCATGAAGGGTGGCTTCGATGCCTCGGCCTTTTCGCCGGATCAACTGGCCCAGGTGGCCGTGCTCTATCGCAAGCGCACCGGCGAGCAGGCCTACGACACCGCCGGCCCCTGGGTGCCGCAGGTGGACGACTTCAGCCGCGAGCCACCCAAGCCCTTCAAGGGCCTGGCCGGCTACCAACTCGGCAGCAATGGCACGCTTTTCGGCCCGCAGGGTCGGCTGCGCGTGCGCGTGAAGGACCTGGGCGTGATCGCCCGCATGCTCTTGAACGAGGGCCGGCATGGCGGCCAGGCCTTCCTCAGCCCGGCCAGCGTGCGCCAGATGTGCAGCGAGCACTGGCGCTTCGAGGCCAAGGCCGCCGAGCCTGCCAACGGCGACAACCTGGGCGGCCTGTTCCAGGCCTGGGGTCTCGGCTTGCAGCATTTCATCGACCGAAGCAGCGCAGACGGACGCGGTGACCGTGTCTATCCGGGCCTGCAGGCCTGGGGCCACCTGGGCTTTGCCTATGGCCTGCACTCGGGCCTCCTGATCGACCCCGAGCGCGGCCATGCCATCGCCTATGCGATCTCGGGCGAGGGCGCCGACCCCGAGAAGTTCCGCGGCCGGCATTCCAGCCTGCCCTTGTTCGAAGAGCGCCTGCAGCAGCTGCTGTGGGCCCATGCGCGGGAGGCCACATGAGGCGGATGCTGCTGTGCTTGCTGCTGCTGGCCGCACTGGCCGGTTGCGCCAGCGTGCCGGCGCCATTCCAGGCAAACCAAGCAAACCAGCCCGGCCTGGACTACGCGCGCATCAGCCCCTTCCCCGACAGCGTGGTGCATGCGCTGCGCGTGGATCTGCAAACCGTCAGGATCAGCGTCTCGCCGCCCGCCGAGCGCGGTAAATCGGTGGACCAGATGCAGAGCAGCAGCGGCGCGCTGGCCAGCATCAATGTCTCCTTCTTCAACAAGGCTTTCGACGTGCGCGGCATCACGATCAGCGACGGCCAGGCTTGGGCGCCGGTGTTCGAGGTGCCGAAGAGCCCGCTGCTGGCCTGCGATGCCGCCCAGCGCTGCCAGATTGAGCTGAAACCTGAGCAGGCCAGACCGGGTTGGCACAACGTGATGGCGGGCACACCCTGGCTGCTGGACCATGGGCGCCAGCGCACGGCCGAGGACGATGCCAGCTGCAAGAACCTTTGCGCGATGACGCACCCGCGCACGGCCGTGGGCCTGGACGCGACGGGCCGCTACCTGATCATCGCCCTGGCCGAAGGCCGCCGCCCGCCGGTGCTCGGCCTCACGCTCGTCCAGCTTTCGGCCGTCATGGCGCAGTTGGGGGCGGTCGATGCCATCAACCTTGATGGCGGCGGCTCCAGCACCTTGCTGCTGCAGGGCCGTTCGGTGATGGAGCGCCCGTTCAACGAGCCGGCGCTGCGCAAGGTGGCGAACGCCTTGCACCTGTTCGCCAAGCCGCGCTGAGCACCGGCCGGTTTCAGTAGCCGGCCCAGCTGTTGTCGGCGGCGCTCAGAGAGGGGTCCCGCTGCCGGGCCGGCGTCGCGACCCGCGCGAGCCGCAGGGCCGGCGCCCCGTTCGCGAGCCTGAAGCTCGCCACCGACTCGAGCAGCCTGGCTGCCTGGGCCTTGAGGCTTTCGCTGGCGGCCGTGCTTTCTTCCACCAGGGCGGCATTCTGCTGCGTGGCATGGTCCAGCTGGGTGACGGCCTCGCCGATCTGCGCAATCCCCGAGCTCTGCTCGCTGCTGGCGCTGCTGATCTCGCCCACGATGTCGGCCACGCGCTGCACCGAACTGACGATGTCGCCCATGGTCTTGCCGGCACGGTCGACCAACTGGGTGCCGGTCTGCACGCGCTCGACCGAATCACCGATCAGCGTCTTGATCTCCTTGGCCGCCTCGGCGCTGCGCTGGGCCAGCGTGCGCACTTCGCCGGCCACCACGGCAAAGCCGCGACCCTGCTCGCCAGCACGCGCCGCCTCGACCGCCGCATTGAGCGCGAGGATGTTGGTCTGGAAGGCGATGCCATCGATGGTGCCGATGATGTCGGCGATGCGCTTGGAGCTGTCTTCGATGCCGCGCATGGTGCTGACCACCTCGCCCACGACGGCGCCGCCGTCGCGCGCCACCTGGCTCGCGCTCTGGGCCAGCTGGTTGGCCTGCTGGGCGCTGTCGGCGTTCTGGCGCACGGTGGCGCTGAGCTGCTCCATCGTGGCCGAGGTCTGCTCCAGCGAGGAGGCCTGCTCCTCGGTGCGGGCCGACAGGTCCACATTGCCTTGCGCGATTTGCGCGCTGGCGGCGGCCACCGACTCGGCGCCCTGGCGCACCGTGCCCACCGTGCCGGCCAGGGCCTGCTGCATGCGCTGCAGCGCGGCCAGCAGGCGCGCGGTTTCGTCGCTGCCCTCGAAGGCGATGCGCTGGCTCAGATCGCCATCGGCCACCTGGTCGGCCACCTGCACGGCCCGGGCCAGCGGCGCCGTGATGGCGCGAACCAGCGTGATCGCCATCGCGATAGCAGCGGTGGCGGCCAGCGCCGAGACCACGATCAGCCACAGCTGGGCCGACTTGAAGGCCGTCTCCGAATGGTCGGCCGAGGCCTCAGCGCCCTTGGCGTTCAGGTCGACGAGGTCCTGCAGCAGCTTGCTGGCCGCCAGGTAGGCCTGGCGCGCCTCGCCGCCCTGGATCTTGCGGCCCTCGTCCACATTGCCGGCCCTCACGGCCGCCGCGGCGGTGCCGGCGAGTTGCTGGTAGCGCGCCCACTCCGCGCTGAACCTGTCGAAGAGCCGGCGCTCCTCGTCGGTACTGATCAGTGGCCGGTAGTCGGCTTGTGCGGTGCGCAGCTCTTCCTGGGCCTTGGCCATATTGCCTTCGGCGATCTTGGTCTGTTCGGGCGTGGTGGCGGCCATCATCTGCAGGAGGCCGATGCGGAAATCCGAGGCGCTGGCGTCTATCACGCCAGCCAGGCGCACGGCCGGCAGCCAGACACTGCTGATCTGGCGCGAATCATCCTGGACAACTCGCAGACGGCTGTTGGCGAACCAGGCCAGGCCGGCCAGCAGAGCCAGCATGATGACGAAGGCCGCCGTGAGCTTGCGGGCGATGCTGATGTTCTTCAAAGATGGCATGAACGACTCCCTGTTGAAGATCTCGCCGGCCTGCCGAGCGCAACCGGCCCCGCGCCATCGTCGGGGCATAGCCGGGCCAGCGCAAGTCAAGGATTGCTGAAGAACCGTCGGGCGGCCATCAGCTGCAGGTCGCCGCCCAGGGTCACATTGCGGAGCAGCCCCTGGGTGAGCAGGCCGGAGACCCGCTGCGAGCGGGCCGCTCCGCGCTGCGCATAAAGCAGGGCCCAGCCGGTGATGCCGCCGCGCGGCACTTCCTGGCTGAGCCCTGTTCGGGCGACAAACCAGGCCGGGTCGGCGATGCCCGCTGCGGTGCGTTCCACCAGCAGGTCCAGCCGCGCGCCACGCAGCGCGTACCAGTCCTCGCCCTCGCGGGCCGCCAGCTCGGCCATCAGCACCAGCGGCGCGAGGGCGTAGTTGTGATAGGCCAGGGCCTTGCCAGCGCGGGCCAGTTCCTGCGGCAGGCTGCCGTCGTCCTGGATATCGCTCAGGGCTTCGTCGAACAGCTCGCGCGCGTCCTGGCGCAGCGTCGCGTCGCCGGTAGCGCTGGCCGTGGCCATGACGGCCAGGCCGACCCAGTAGTGATGGTTGTTGCGCGCTGCCTTGCTGTGGCGGATGTGTTCCAGCGACGCGCGGGCGACGCGCCGCAGCCAGGCATCGATGGCCTCGCGCTGGGCCGCCTCGGCGCGCGACCGCAGCTTCAGATAGGCCAGCGACAGCGAGGCCAGCGTCCATTTGCGCAGGTACTGGGCCTGGCTGCTGGCGATGTGGCCGAGCATGGCATCGCCTGCTGCCCATTGTTGCAGCCAGGTCAGCGCACATTCGGCGCTATCACCTGCATCGGGCGCGCCGGCCAGCACCCGGTCGGCGCGCCGGCTGACCTGGTCGGCAAAATCGGTGAAGGGCTTGGCCGCTGCCTCGTTCTGCGCCTTGAGCTGCGGGTCGACGATGGAGTGGTTCTTGTCGCTGTAGTAGCCATTGCCCTGCATGTCCTGCAAGGCAGGCGGCGGTGTGGGGCAGGGTGCGGCCTCGGTGAGCTGAGCGGCCGAGGCGAGCAGGGCCAGCAGCAGTGCCGAGACCTGGGATTGCAGGCAAGTCATCGTCATTCTTCAAGCTCCTCACCTTGCCGCAGCGCCGCACGCGCCGCCAGCAGCACCATGCTGGTCAGCCCGTCGAGCAGGCCCGAGGCGGCGCGCGCGTGCTGCCAGTGCAGCGGCACGTCGAGCGGCAGATCGCTGACCAGCTCGACCAGGGTGCCCTCGGCCAGGTGCTCGGCGATCAGCGATTCGGGATGCAGGGCCCAGCCCATGCCGGCCAGCGTGGCGGTGACGAAGGCCTGGGTCGAGGGCAGGCGGTGGCTGGGCAGCTCCACATGCCGGTGGCAGAGGCGGCGCACCCAGCGCTCCTGCAACTCATCCTTGGCATCGAAGGCCAGGCTGGGCGCGCGCGCCAGACTGCCGGCACCCACGCCCTCGGCAAAGTGCTGGCGCATGAAGGCGGGGCTCGCGGCTGCGCGGTAGCGCATCGCACCCAGCGGCCGGCTGTTGCAGCCGGCGGCCGGGCGTGCCGAGCCGGTGATGGCGGCCAGCACGGCGCCGCTGCGCAGGCGCTCGGCCGTGTGGTCCTGGTCGTCGATCAGCACCTGCAGCAGCACCGGCTGGCTCGCGCCGAACACGGCCAGGGCCGGCGCGGCCCAGGTGGCCAGGCTGTCGGCATTGACAGCGATCGGCAGTGGCACGCGCGGCAAGGCCTCTTCCGGGCTCAGCGCTGGCAAGGCCGTCTGCAACTGCTGCTCCAGCAGGCGCACCTCGTCCACATGCCGGCAGAGCCGACGGCCGGCCTCGGTGGCCGTGCAGGGCTGGCCGCGCACGATCAGGGCGCCGCCCATGCGCTCCTCCAGCAGGCGGATGCGCTGCGAGATGGCCGAGGGCGTTACATGCAGCGAACGGGCGGCGCGCTCGAAGCTGCCCTCTCGAACGACGGCGGCCAGGGCGGCGAGAGCGGCATAGTCCAGCATGCTTGGCGATGAAGTTTTGCTGAAGCAGGTTTAGTGGAATTAGTTTGGCTTCATCGTAGCGGCCCGGCAGACTGGACGCATGAGTTTTCCAGTTCCAAGCGCCTCGCCGCTCATCGCCGTCTTCTTCCAGGGCCTTGCGCTGAGCCTGGGCCTGATCGTCGCCATAGGAGCGCAGAACGCCTTCGTGCTGCGCCAGGGTCTGCGACGCGAGCATGTGGGCACCATCGTGATGTTCTGCGCCCTGGCCGATGCCAGCCTGATCACGGCCGGCGTGCTGGGCATGGCGCAGGCGCTGGGCGCGCGGCCGGGCCTCGCGCGGGCGCTGTCGCTGGCCGGTGCCTGCTTCCTCGCCTGGTATGGCTGGCAGGCGCTGCAGCGGGCGCGGCAGTCGAATGAACTGCGAACGACCGAGGGCGGGGCGGGCCTGCACCTCGCCGCCGCTCTCGCCCAAGCGGCGGCCTTCACCCTGCTCAATCCGCATGTCTACCTGGACACGGTCCTGCTGGTCGGCAGCCTGGGCGCGCAGCAACCGGCGGCGCTGCAGCCCTGGTTCATTGCCGGCGCCTGCACGGCCAGCGCGCTGTGGTTCAGCGCTCTCGGCTATGGCGCGCGCTGGCTGGCGCCCTGGTTCGCGCGGCCGCGCGCCTGGCAGGTGCTCGATCTGTTGATCGCGCTGACGATGTTTGTGCTGGCCGCGCTGTTGCTGGTGCCCTTGCTGGTGCCCTTGCTGCGGCCCTTGCTGCTCGCGATGGCGGCCTGAGCTCAGGCCGTCGGGAACGTGCCCGGCAGCAGGATGCTGCGGTCCACCTTCTTGAGCTGCGTGTGGCCGCAGAAGGCCATGGTCACGTCGAGCTCCTTGTGGAGGATCTGCAGGGCCTTGGTCACGCCCGGTTGGCCCATGGCGCCGAGGCCGTAGAGGAAGGCTCGGCCTATCCAGGCGCCGCGCGCACCCAGGGCCCAGGCCTTGAGTACGTCCTGGCCGGAGCGCACGCCGCCGTCCATGTGGACCTCGATCTGGCTGCCCACCGCATCGATGATGCGCGGCAGCGCATGGATGCTGGATTCGGCGCCATCCAGCTGTCGGCCGCCATGGTTGCTGACGACCAGGGCGTCGGCACCGGAGTTGGCGGCGAGCTTGGCGTCTTCCACATCCATGATGCCCTTGAGGATCAGCTTGCCGCCCCAGCGCTGCTTGACCCATTCCACGTCGGCCCAGGAGAGGCGCGGGTCGAACTGCTCATTGGTCCAGGAGGCGAGCGACTTCATGTCGGTGACCGCCTTCACATGGCCCACGAGGTTGCCAAAAGTGCGGCGCTTCGTGCCCAGCATGCCCAGGCACCAGCGCGGCTTGGTGGCCAGGTTGATCAGGTTGGCGAGGGTGGGGCGGGGCGGGGCGGTGAGGCCGTTCTTCAAATCCTTGTGGCGCTGGCCGATGACCTGCAGGTCCAGCGTCAGCACGAGGGCGCTGCAGCGGGCGGCGCGGGCGCGCTCGATCATGCGTTCCATCGCATCGCGGTCGCGCATCATGTAGAGCTGGAACCAGAAGGGTGCCTTGGTGTGGGCGGCGATGTCCTCGATGGAGCAGATGCTCATCGTCGACAGCGTGAACGGGATGCCGAAGGCCTCGGCCGCCTTGGCTGCGAGGATCTCGCCGTCGGCATGCTGCATGCCGGTGAGGCCGGTGGGCGCGATGGCCACCGGCATCTTGGCGGCCTGGCCGACCAGTTCGACCGCCGTGCTGCGGTTTTCCATGTTGACCGCCACGCGCTGGCGCAGCTTGATGGCCTGGAAGTCGGCCTCGTTGGCGCGGTAGGTGCCCTCGGTCCAGGAACCTGAGTCGGCATAGTCGTAGAACATGCGTGGCACGCGCTTTTGGGCCAGGACGCGCAGATCTTCGATGCAGGTGATGGTGGGCATGGAGGGGTCCGGTGCAGGGCGGGGTTGCGCAGGACTCTACACTGCGCCCATGGACGGAAACTTACTTCACGACACCCTGCAACAGGCGCTGCGCGAGCGCGGCGAAGGCCGCATCGAGGCTGCTGAACAGCGCCTCCACAAGGCCTTGGAAGCCCTGCCCAAGCAGCCCGATCTGATGCGTCTGCTGGGGCTTTGCGCCCAGGACCGGCGCGACTTCATGGCCGCCGAGCAATGGCTCAGCCAGAGCCTGGAGCAGGAGGTGCGTCAGCCCCAGGTCTGGCGCGAGATGGGCGATCTGCAGGAGGACCTGGGCCGCTGGCCACAGGCCGAGGCCTGCTACCGCCAGGCCATCGAGCTGAAGCCGGATTTCATGGAAGCCCATTACAGCCGCGCCCGCGCGCTGCACCAATTGGGCCAGCAGCAGGCCGCTTTGGGCTCACTGGCCGATGCGCTGCGCTTGCGGCCGCCCGCCCAGGAGCTGCTGGCGCAATGCCTGCAACTGCGCGCCATGATCGAGCAGGAGCAGGGGCGGCTGGAGGTCGCGCTGCGCACGCTGGATCAGGCCCTGGAGGTGGAGCCGCGCCGCGCGGCCTTGCACCACAACGCCGGCACGGTGATGCAGGCCCTCGGTCACCACGCACAGGCCCTGCATGCCTATGACGAAACCCTGCGCCTCGGCCTTGACGTGGCCGATGCCCACTACAACCGGGCCAACAGCCTGCAGAACCTGGGCCGCCTGGATGAGGCTCTGGCCGGCTACAGCGAAGCGCTGAAGCGCCAGCCGCTGCATGCGCTGTCGCTGTACGACCTGGCCCGGCTGCGCTGGCGTCTCGGCCATGAGGATTTCTGTGCCGAGCTGGAGGCAGCGGCCGCCAGTCATCCGCATCCGCTGCCGCTGGGCATTCAGGGGCGCTTGCTCTTGCAGGCCGGCCGGCATGAGCAGGCGGTGGCTGCCTTCCAGGCTGCGCTGGCGCGGGCCGAGGCCAGCGGATATCACGATGGACTCGGTCAGGCCCTGATGCGGCTGGGCCGGCGCGACGAGGCCTTGAAGGCCCATCGCCGTGCCGTCGAGTTGGGCCCGGAGGACGCCTCGGCCCGCGCCAATTTCGCCAGCAGCCTGCTGCAGGCCGGCGAGGCCACGATGGCCACAGCCCAGGCCGAGCGGGCCGTGCGCCTGAACCCCTTCGACCAACAGGCCTGGGCCTTGCTCGGCACGGCTTGGCGTGCCAGCGGCAACCAGGCGCAGTCCGACTGGCTGAACGACCCGGCCCGGCAGATCCAGGTCTTCGACCTGGCGCCGCCCGAAGGCTTTGCGGACATGGAGAGCTTCAATGCCGCGCTGGCGGCCGAGCTGGAATCGCTGCACCGCGACGCCCGCGCACCGATCGACCAGACGCTGCGCCACGGCAGCCAGACCTTGGGCAACGTGCTGGACCTGAACCTGCCGCTCGTGCAGGCGCTGAAGCGCCGCATCGCCGAAGCGGTGGACAGCTATGTGGCCTCGCTGCGCCAGCTGCCGCCCGACACCGGCCATCCGCTGCGCGCCCGCGTGGCCAAGGGCTGGCGCTTCAACAGCTCCTGGTCCTCGCGCCTGGACAGCAGCGGCTACCACACCAACCACCTGCATCCGCAAGGCTGGATCAGCTCCTGCTACTACGTGGCCTTGCCGCAGGCCGTGGCCGATGAGGAGAAGAAGGCCGGCTGGATTCGCTTCGGCCAGCCCGATTTCGAGTCCACCCACTTCGACCTCGGCGCGCAGCAGGCCGTGCAGCCGCGCGTCGGCCGCCTGGTGCTGTTCCCGTCCTTCATGTGGCATGGCACCGTGCCCTTCGAGGATGAGTCGCCGCGCCTGACGGTGGCCTTCGACGTGCTGCCCACGGCATGAGCGTTCACAGGCCGCTCTGGGTGCGCGGCCTGTGGCTGCTGGCCGGCTTCGCGGCCCTGGCGCTCGGTGTGATCGGCATCTTCGTGCCACTCTTGCCGACCACGCCCTTCGTGCTGCTCGCTGCCTTCTGTTTTGCACGCGGCAGCGAGCGCTGCGAGACCTGGCTGCTCAACCACCGCAGCTTTGGGCCCATGGTGCGCAACTGGCGCGAGCGCGGCGCCATCCCGCTGCGCGCCAAGCAACTGGCCTGGACCATGATGGCCTTCGGCTCCGCGATGGCGGCCTGGCGATTGCCGCTGGCCTGGTGCTGGCTGCCGGCGGCGATCTGCCTTTGCGTGGCGGTGTGGATGTACCGGCTGCCCAGCCGCTAGGCGCCTCGAACAAGGGCTGAAAGGGGCGCCCTGGGATAATCCCGCGATGAACACGTCCCCGCAGTCTTTCTCCGTCCTGCCGCTGTCCGCCGCGATGCAGGCCAATCTCGCCCAGCTGGGCTTCACCGAGATGACGGCGATCCAGGCGCTCTCGCTGCCCAAGTCGCTCGCCGGCAGCGACCTGATCGCCCAGGCCCAGACCGGCAGCGGCAAGACCGTGGCTTTTGGTCTTTCGCTGCTGCATCGCCTCGACGGCGCGCGCCTGAACGTGCAGTCCTTGGTGCTGTGCCCCACGCGCGAGCTGGCCGACCAGGTGGCCGAGGTGCTGCGCCAGCTGGCCCGCGCGGCCGACAACATCAAGATCCTGACCGTTTGCGGCGGTGTGCCCATGCGCAACCAGATCGCCAGCCTGGAGTTCGGCGCCCATGTGGTGGTCGGCACGCCGGGCCGCATCCTGGACCACCTGGAGCGCGGCACGCTGGATCTCTCTCAGCTCAACACCTTGGTGCTGGATGAGGCCGACCGCATGCTGGACATGGGCTTCGTCGAAGACATCGCCACCGTGGCCAAGGCCGCGCCCAAGAACCGCCAGACGCTGCTGTTCTCGGCCACGTGGCCGGAAGGTGTGGCCGGCCTTGCGCAGCGCTTCATGCGCGATCCGCAGACGGTCAAGGCAGAGAGCGCCGCCGCGCCGCGCCAGATCAAGCAGATCGCCTTTGAAGTGGCGGAGGGCGAGCGCCTGCATGCGGTCTCGCAATTGCTGCTGCACTTCCGCCCGGCGCGCACCCTGGCCTTCTGCAACACGCGCCAGCAATGCCGCGACCTCGTGGACGTGCTGCAGGCGCAAGGCATCGTGGCCTTGGCCCTGCATGGCGAGCTGGAGCAGCGCGAGCGTGACCAGGTCCTGATCCAGTTCACCAACAGCAGCTGCTCGGTGCTGGTGGCCACCGACGTGGCGGCGCGCGGCCTCGACATCGAGGAGCTGGAATGCGTGATCAACGTGGACATCGCGGCCGATGCCGAGAGCCATCTGCACCGCATTGGCCGTACCGGCCGTGCCGGCGCTGAAGGCCTGGCGCTGAACCTGGCCAGCCTCGATGAGATGGGCCGCATCGGCCGCATCGAACAGCTGCTCGGCCATGCCCTGAAGTGGCAGCCGCTCGCCGAGATGACAGCTGCCTCGAAAGAGCCGCTGCTGCCGGCGATGGACACCTTGCAGATCCTCGGCGGCAAGAAGGAAAAGATCCGCCGGGGCGACATCCTCGGGGCGCTGACCGGCGAGGCCGGCTTCGCGGCCGCGCAGATCGGCAAGATCCACGTCACCGACTTCCATTGCTATGTGGCGGTGGAGCGCTCCATTGCCCGTGAGGTGGTGAAGCGGCTCTCGAACGGCAAGCTCAAGGGCCGCAAGGTCAAAGTGCGCAGGCTGGCTGATCTGGCGCCCCTCGACTGAAGGGTGCCGTTCGTCCGCCATCCCCCCGGGTCGCGGGCTTGAATCGCGGGTGGCGGGGAAAGCTGCGGCTTATTGCACGCTCGCTTCCGCCAAGGGCTCCTAGTCTTGTACTCAAGAGGCAGTCATGCCGAGCAGGAGCCCACCATGGAAAGCAACAGCAAGCACGGTCTTTCGATGCAGTCCGCCGCTCACTTCGAGCTGCGCTTCCAGTCGCTGTATCACAGCGGCCGCGCACTGGCCTTCCCCTGTGATGCCCGTGGCGAAGTGCCGCTGGACGACCTGAGCCCACGTGCGCTGGAGAACTACCTGTTCGCCCGTGCGGTGATAGGCGACGAGTACTCGGCCCCCAAAGTCCGTGAGTGCGGTGACTGAAGTCATGGGGTGAGCCCCGCATGGTGGGCGCTGCCGGCAGCGCTTAGCATGCGGCATGCGCAAACCCCTGACCCTCACCCTGCTGGCCGCTGCCCTGGCCGCCAGCGCCGCCCCGCTGCTGGCCGCCCCGGCCGCAGCCAATGAACTGACCCTGGACCGCATCTATGCCGATCCGCCGCTGGCGGGCCGCCTGCCGCGTGCCGCCAGCGTCTCGCCGGCCGGCCAGTGGCTGACCTTCCTGCAGCCTTCGGAATCCGACAGCGAAGTGATGGAGCTGTGGGGCCAGCCGCTGCCGGCGGGCAAGCCGCGCCGCCTGCTGGCCATGTCCGACCTGATCGGCAACGCCAAGGCCGAACTGACCGAAGCCGAGAAGATGGCCCTGGAGCGCCGCCGCATCAGCGGTGGCGGCATCCTCTCCTACCAATGGTGCGGCGAGGAAGACAAGCGCCTGCTGGTGCCGATGTCGGGCGCCTTGTATGCCGTCGAGCTGAATGGCGATGCCGCCCCCAAGTCGCGCAAGCTGACCGAGGCCGGCGGTGACCCGGCGCGTGAGCCGCAGTGCGACAAGGCCGGCCGCCAGGTCGCCTTCGTCAAGGGCGGCGATCTGTACGTGCAATCGCTGAGCGAAGGCGGCGCCAAGCGTCTGACGACGACCGGCAGCAAGACCGTCAGCACCGGTCTCGCCGAGTTCATCGCCGAGGAAGAGCTGGACCGCCACAAGGGCTTCTGGTGGTCGCCGGATGGCAAGGCCGTGCTGGCGATTGAAGTCGACGAGAGCCCCGTGCCGATCAAGGTGCGGGCACAGATCTTTGCCGACCGCACGGCCATGACCGAGCAGCGCTACCCCGGCGCCGGCCAGCCCAACGCCAAGCTGCGCGCGCTGAACATCGACGTGGCCAGCGGCGCCAGCACGGTGCTGCCGCTGCCGACCGAGGCCGAGTACATCGCCCGTGCCGGCTGGTTTGCCGATGGCAAGCCCTGGCTGCAATGGCTGACCCGCGACCAGACCCGCCTGGACCTGGTCGAGTACAGCGGCGCCACGGCACGCACTGTGCTGAGCGAGCGTGACCCGGCCTGGGTCGAGTTGCACAACGACCTGCGCGAACTGCCAGCCCTGAAGCTCTCCGGCCAGCCGGCCCTGCTGTGGTCCAGCGAGCGCAGCGGCCGCCGCCAGCTGTGGCTGCTGGACCGGGTGAACGGTGACGTCAAGCAACTGACCCACCAGAGCGAAATGGTGGCCGGCGTGGTCTGCGCCGCCGACCAGCGCATCGTCTTCAGCGGCGTGACCGAGCGCGGCCGTGGCAAGGAGCTGTTCGAGACCGATCTGAACGGCAAGACCCGCATGATCGACCCCGGCCAGCCGCGCCGTACGCGCGGTGCCTCGGGCGATGCGAGCTGCACGCGCCTGCTGATGAGCGAATCGAGCTGGGGCAAGCCGCCCGAGACCCGCGTGATCGCGCTGGACGGCAAGGCTGTGCCCATCGAGGTCAAGGGCAGCCCGGCCGACCCGCTGCTGGCGCGCATCGTGCCGGAGCAGCAGGTGCTGGAGATCCTCTCGGCCGATGGCAAGACCCAGCTCAACGCCACCTATTCGCCGCCGCTCAAGGCCTCGGCCTCGGGCAAGAACCCGGTGATCGTGCAGGCCTATGGCGGCCCGCACGGCTCGTCGGTGGGTTGGCGCTACAGCGGCGGCATGGCACTCGAAGCCTATTGGCAGCGCCTCGGCTTTGGCGTGATGACGGTGGACACGCGCGGCATGGCCAACCGTGACCGCGACTTCACGCATGCCCATTACCGCGCCATCGGCAAGATCGAGGTGGCCGACCTGTTCGCCGCCGTGCGCCAACTGCCCAAGCTGGTGCCGAGCGTGGACCCGGCCCGCATCGGCTTCACCGGCTGGTCTTACGGCGGCTTCCTGGCTGCGCGTTCGATGCTGGATGCCGACACGCCGTTCGCCGCCGCCTTCGCCGGCGCGCCGCCGACCGACTGGACGCTTTACGACACGGCCTACACCGAGCGCTACCTGGGCATCGCTCCGGATGGCGGCAAGGCCCCGGCCTACGCCGAAGCCAACCTGATCCCGCGCGCCAAGCTGCTGGAGAAGCCGCTGATGCTGGTGCACGGCACGGCCGACGACAACGTGCTGTTCGAGAACTCGCTCAAGCTGATCGAGGCCCTGCAGAACGAAGGCAAGGTCTTCGAGACCACGATCTACCCGGGCAAGGCCCACGGCATTGCTGGCCGCAAGTCGCGCCTGCATCTGGCGAAG
This sequence comes from Pelomonas sp. V22, assembly GCF_030014915.1. Classification (GTDB taxonomy): domain Bacteria; phylum Pseudomonadota; class Gammaproteobacteria; order Burkholderiales; family Burkholderiaceae_C; genus JAUASW01. The sequence continues at coordinate 895,054 of NZ_JAGIXS010000001.1, read as the reverse complement.
ACGCAGACGGATTTCTTCGTGCGACATCTGAAGCCGTAAAGGGTTGCGGATGGTTTTGGAAACGGCGCCTTGGGGCGCCGTTTCTCTTTGCGGAGGCTGTGCCGGCTCAGCCGTGGCTGGGGCCTCTGCCGGGCCCGGAGGCGGCGGTCGGCCCTGTGGGCCGACTCCCCTGCGATGCTCGAAGCCTGGGACGGGCGCGAAACTCCCGCCGCTCCCTTCGGTTCGCTTTGGTCAGACAGTCGCGCCCAAGCTAGAAGTTGAAGCGCGCAAGCGCGCGTCCCAGGCTCCTGTGCTTCTCGGCACCGCCAAAGGGCCCGGCAGAGGCCCCAGCCACGGCCGAGCGAACCGCAGTGCACGGTCGCGATTCCTTCGCCTGCCACGATGGTGCTGAAGGCCCGGCGCCGCTCGATCTGGGGCGCATCATACGTACAGCCGAGAGCGCAGCAGCCAGGGTCGGCGCGCGAATGCGCGCTTCAACATCTGACTCGGCGCGTCTGTTTGAACGGAGCGCACCGAAGGGAGCGTAGAGAGTTACGCGCCGCGACCCGGGCTGCGAGCACCGAGGGCAGTTGGCCCACCGGGCCAACCTGTACGCCTGCGCCTCAGAGCGGGCGGGGCCGGGCCTGATCTGAGCTGCCTAGGCACACAAAAGAAAACGGCGCCCGCAGGCGCCGTCACCACTACATCGAGAAGTGCTATCGCAACTTACTTCGAGAAGTTATCCCTCAACCCCGTGATCTTGTTGAACACCGGCTTGTCCGCCTTGTGATCCACACGGTCGGCCACGAAGTAGCCATGTCGCTCGAACTGGAACTTGGTATCCGCCAACACAGCAGCCAGCGAGGGCTCCAGGTAGGCCGTCACGACCTTCTTGCTCCCCGGGTTCAGCACCTCGAGGAAATCGCGGCCACCGGCATCGGGCTGCTCTTCGGTGAACAAGCGGTCATACAGGCGCACCTCGGCGGCAATCGCCTCATGCGCGCCCACCCAGGTGATCACGCCCTTGACCTTCACCGCGTCGGCGCCCGGCGTGCCGCTCTTGGTGTCGGGCACGATCGTGGCGAGCACGGCGGTGATGTTGCCGGCTTCATCCTTCTCGCAGCCGGTGCATTCGATGATGTAGCCGTACTTCAAGCGCGCCTTGTTGCCGGGGAACAGGCGGTGGTAGCCCTTGGGCGCCACTTCCTGGAAATCCTCGCGCTCGATCCAAACCTCGGGGCCCAGCGTGAAATGGCGCGTGCCGAGCTCGGGCACATGCGGATGGGCCGGCGCGTGGCAGGCTTCCTTGTGCTCGAGGCTGCCGAACAGCTCGGCCCAGTTGGTGAGCTTGAGCTTGACCGGGTCCAGCACGGCGCTGGCGCGGGCGGCCTTGCCTTCCAGGTCGGCGCGCAGGTAGCCATCGAGCACCGAGTAGTCCAGCCAGGAGTTGGTCTTGGTCACGCCGGTGGACTCGACCATGTGGCGCACCGATTCCGGCGTGTAGCCTCGGCGGCGCATGCCGACGAGCGTGGGCATGCGCGGGTCATCCCAGCCGGTCACGTGCTGCTCGTCCACCAGTTGCTTCAGCTTGCGCTTGCTGGTGACGACGTAGGTCAGGTTCATACGGCCAAACTCGTACTGGTGCGGCAGCGGGCGGGCCAAGAGGCCGCCGTCGGCCAGCGCGTTCAAGAGCCAGTCGTAGAACGGACGCTGGTCTTCGAACTCCAGCGTGCAGATCGAGTGCGTGATGCGCTCCAGCGCGTCCTCAATCGGGTGGGCGAAGGTGTACATCGGGTAGATGCACCACTGGTCGCCGGTGTTGTGGTGGGTGGCGCGGCGGATGCGGTACAGGGCCGGGTCGCGCATATTGATGTTGGGCGAGGCCATGTCGATCTTGGCGCGCAGCACCATCGCGCCATCGGCATGCTGGCCATCGCGCATCTCGCGGAAGCGGGCCAGGTTCTCTTCGGGCGTGCGGCTGCGGAAGGGACTGTCCTTGCCCGGCGTGGTGAAGTCGCCGCGGTTGGCGCGCATCTCGTCCGGCGTCTGCTCGTCCACATAGGCCAGGCCCTGCGAAATCAGGTGCTCGGCCGCGCGGTACATGAAGTCGAAGTAGTTGCTGGCGTAGAACAGGTGCGAGGTACCGCCCACGTCCCAGTCCCAGCCCAGCCAGGCCACCATCTCCTTGATGGCGTCGACGTATTCCTGCTCTTCCTTCTCCGGGTTGGTGTCGTCGAAGCGCAGGTGGCAAATGCCGCCGTAGTCGCGCGCCAGGCCGAAGTTCAGGCAGATGCTCTTGGCATGGCCGATGTGCAGGTAGCCGTTCGGCTCGGGCGGGAAGCGGGTGCGGATCTTGGCCGGGTCCGGTTGGCCGGCCTCGTGATGGGCCGCGTCGCCGGGCGTGCCGGCGAACTTGCGGCCGTCCGTCAGATGGGCGTCGAGGTCGCGCTCGATGATGGCGCGCAAGAAGTTGTTGCTGACAGGCTTGGCGTCGTCGCTGGTATGGGACATAGAAGCGCCCCGGCGCCGGTCCGGGGCTGTGCAATTTGCTTGGGCGCGAATTATCGCTGCTGGCGGCGGCGCAGGGTTTCGAGCTCCTTGTCCATCATGTGCTGGCGCAGGTCGCCGCCCTGCAGCGAGAAGAAAGTGACCACGCCGTGGATGGCGAGGCCAATGCCCCAGGGAATCATCGGGATGAAATGCCAGCGGTGGTGCTCGAACATGCCGTTGTTCCAGTCGCCCATGTTGTTCAGCAGGAAGAGCCCCAGGTTGACCAGCACATAGACCAGGGCATGGGTGTAGAAGCCCATCTTCTGCTCGACGCGGCGCTTGGCGGCCTTGTGCAGGGCTTGCTCGGTGCTCAGCGGGGTGGTGCTGTGGTTGCCGTAGTCGTTGCTGTCGTTCATGGCGCTCTCCGTGGGTGTCGGTTGGGATGGAGCGGATTCTGTGGAGCGGGCCGCACCCGGTCCAAGCCCATGTGACGAATGGCCAGGGCAGGGCGCCGGTGGCGACTGGAGGGCGCCAATCGCTGCGCGGGTGCTCGGCCTGCCGGGGCGATCAAGGCCGGCAAGACCCGGCTTATCCGGCGCTGGCCCCGCTGGCCGGGGTTTACCCTCGTCGGCCTGGCAATGAATCAACGAAGACCATGGACCTGCAAAGCATCCTCAGCACGAGCAGCCGCAGCGACAGCCTGCTGTCGCAGACCAGCACCAGCAAGAGCTCGCAGGGCCAGCAGACGGCCGACAGCCTGGTCAATATCTCGCCGGCCCTGGCCAAGGCGCGCGAGCGTGTGGTGGCGCAGGAACAATCGACCGCGACCTCGCTGTCGATGCTGGGCAAGCACAAGGCGGCGCTGGCCTCGCTGGGCAGCACCGCCGGCGCCCTGGGCAAGCTGAACGCGAACAGCACGCCGGCCAGCGTGCAGGCCAGCCTCGAAGCCTTCGTGGCCGACTACAACGCGGCCGTCACCACGGCGCGTCAGTCGTTCACGCAAGGCGGATCAAACCTCGGCACCAGCACCCTGCTGGGCGACCTGCGGCGGGTGCTGGCGCAGCGCACGGCCTCGCCGAGCCTGAACTCGCTCGGCCTCACGGCACAGGCGGATGGCACGCTGAAGCTCGACGCTACCGCGCTCAAGACCGCGCTGGCCAAGACCGGCAACAACGTCGCAGGCGCGCTCTCGCAATTGGGCACGGCCACAGGCAAGCTGGCCGAGGCCGGGCTTGGCAGCTCCAGCCGGCTCAGCTCGACGCTGACCAGCCTCGCCAGCCGCCTGACGGCGCTGAAGAAGCAGGAAGACGCACTGCTGAGCGCCGCCACCAAGCTGGCCAACGGCAAGCAGACGAACAACACCAGCACCGACCCGATCTCCAAGGCCCAGCAGCAACTGCAGCAGGCCTACCTGGGGCAGTCCTCGGGCTCTACAGGGCTTTGAACAGATGGGCGTACATCCGGCTCACGCCCAGCCGCTCCTTGCTGCCATGCAGATGCAGACTGAGCTTGCCGGCTTCGTCGCGCACGGCGCGCTGGATGGCGTCGCTGCGCACCACGATGCTGCGGTGAATCTGCCAGAAGCGTGACTGATCCAGCTGCGGCAGCAGCTCGCGCAGCGAGATGCGGACCAGGTGCTCCTTGCCGTTTTCGACGATGACGCGCACGTACTTGTCGGCCGCCTCGAAAAAGACCACCTCGTCCACCGGCACCATCAGGATGCTGGCGCCCACACTGACCTGCAGCAGGCGCAGCGGCTGTGCTGCGGCGGCCACGGGCGTGGCACCGAGCAGGCCGCGCAGCTGCTGCACGGCGGCCTGCAGCGCATCGTCACCCTGCTGAGGCGCCAGCGAGGCCTTCAGCCGTGCCACGGTCTGCGCGAGGCGCTCAGGCTGGACCGGCTTCAGCACATAGTCCACCGCCGCATGTTCGAAGGCCTGCAGCGCGTACTGGTCATAGGCGGTGACGAAGACCAGCTTGGGGAAGGGTGCGCCCTCGGGCCAGTCCTCGGCCATCGCGGCTGCGGCTTCCAGGCCGGTCATGCCGGGCATGCGGATGTCGAGAAAGCAGATCGTCGGCTTGTGGGCCAGCGCGGCCTCGACGGCGGCCAGGCCATGAGCAGCCTGGGCCACGATTTGCAGCTCGGGCCAGAGCTTGGCCAGCTCCTGGCGCAGGTTCTCGGCCAGCAGGGCTTCGTCTTCGGCAATCAGGGCGGTGGGGAGGGATGCGGTCATGGCAGCGGGATGCGGATCGAACAAAGGGTGCCGCCTCCGGCGGCCGGGGCAATGTCCAGGCGGGCGCCTGGGCCGTAGCGGGTAGCCAGGCGCTCGCGCACCTGCTGCAGGCCGAAGCCAGTGCCGGCGGTGTCGGGCGTGTCAGACAGGCCGGCGCCGCTGTCGCGCACCTGCAGGAGCAAGACCTGACCCTTGCCCTCGGCCTCGCGCGCAGCGCTGACGACCAGCTCACCACCTTCCACATGCGGCTCCAGCCCATGCTTGATCGCGTTCTCGACCAAGGGCTGCAGCAGCAGCGGCGGGATCTCGACGCCGGTCAGCTCGGCCGGCAGCTCGAAACGTGGCTGCAGCCTGGCGCCCATGCGCACCTGCATCAGGGCAAGGTAGTCGGTCAGCCGGGCGAACTCGGCCGACAGCGGATGGCTGATGCTGCGCGAGGCCTGCAAGGTGGCGCGCAGGAAGGCGATCAGCTGGTCCAGCATGGCCTGGGCGCGGGCCGGGTCCATGCCTATCAGCACACGCAGATTGGCCAGCGTGTTGAACAGCATGTGCGGCTCGAGCTGCGATTCGAGCAGGCGCAGCTGGGTCTCGGCGGCGATGCGGGCGGCCTGCTGGGCCTGGGTCTCGGCCTTCTGGAGGCGGCTCATGCCGACGAAGAACACGGTGATGGCGATGCCGGGCACCAGGGCGATGAAGAGCATGGTCAACGCGCGCCGCGGGCTCACGTCGAAGATGCCGGCGCTGGCAATGCCGGTCAGCAGGGAGCCGAGCTGGTTGCCCAGGTGGTAGCCCAGCGCCGTGCCAAAGACCAGGCTGACAGGCTCGCGCAACCAGGCCGGCGTGGGGCGGCGCAGCAGGCGCGGCAGCAAAAGGTCGGCACCGGTGCGCAGCGCCTGCACCAGGATCGAGCAGCCGGCGGCAATGCAGAGGCAGAACACCAGGGTCGTGCTGAAGGGCTGGCGTAGCAGCAGCACGAGGCCGATGGTGACTGCGAGGCCGGCCGCCGCGACCGTGCCGACCTGCCAGGCGGCCCAATGCAGCCAGTCCCGCCGGCTGCGTTCACTCCAGGGGATGGTGTGGCTCATGCAAAGGCCGGGCTGGTTGCGTGGCGGCCGGCGCTGAGGATGTTCAGCGAGCGGCCCAGGAAGGCGCCGCTGAGCAGGCCGAACAGGGCGCTGAAGCCGAGGGCCACGCCGGTCTGATGGGCCAGGGCCGGGTTCATGGCCAGGCCCATGCCAAGGGCGAACTTGGCGCAGAAGATGGTCAGCATCAGGCCCATGGGGATCCAGCTGCCGGGCACGACGTAGAGGCCGGCCTCCTTGCGGACCAGGCTGGCCCAGCCGCTGCTGCGGACCAGCTTGACGCTGACTGCCAGCCCGGCAGCCCAGGCCAGCAGCGGTGCGGCGTTGAGGCCGAAGGTGGCTTCAACGCCCCAGGCGCCATACGCCAGCCAGATCGCCGGTACCAGCAGCAGGCGGCTGCGCGACATGCGCTGCTCGCGGCTCAGGCGCAGGCCCATGGCGATGATGAAGGCCAGCAAGGCCCAGACCCAGACGGGGACGTTGGCAAGAATCATGGTGAGCGTTTGCATGGCGGATCCTGTGTTCGGTGAAGTTGATGGGCCGGATGCTGAACCTCGGGCCACCGCCCCGCCATGCGGCTGCGACCAGGGGTTTCAGGCCGGCGCGAAATGCGGCCGGCCGGCGCCAGCGGTGGGTGCTGGTCGGCGTCAGCGGCGGCGGCTGTTGCTGCCGCCGAGGATGCTGCCCAGCACCCCCCGGATGATTTCTCGCCCCACCGAGGAGCCGATCGAGCGCATCGCCGACTTGGCTGCTGCTTCGGCCAGACCTTCATGGCGGCCGCCGCGCGGGCCGGTGGTGCCGAAGAGCACGTCCTTGAGGCCACCGAGCAGGCCGCCGCCGTCATCGGCGGGAGCTGGCGGCTGGGCCGTCGTGGGCGTGGGCATCGATGCGGAACCGCCGGTGCTTTGGGCCGGTGGCGTGGTGGCCGCCGGCTTGCCCTTCAGCTTCTCGTAGGCCGATTCACGGTCCACCGCCTTTTCGTAGACGCCGGCTACCAGCGAGTTCTGGATCAGTGCCTGGCGCTGCTCGGCCGAGATCGGGCCGATCTGGCTGCCGGGCGGCAGCACGAAGACCCGCTCGGTGATGCTGGGCCGGCCCTTCTCGTCCAGCAGGCTGACGAGGGCCTCGCCCACGGCCAGCTCGGTGATCGCGGTCTCGATGTCGAGGCCGGGCTTGGCGCGCATGGTCTCGGCCGCGGCCTTGACCGCTTTCTGGTCGCGTGGTGTGAACGCGCGCAGCGCATGCTGGACGCGGTTGCCGAGCTGGCCGAGCACGGTGTCGGGAATGTCCAGCGGGTTCTGCGTCACGAAGTAGACGCCCACGCCCTTGGAGCGCACCAGGCGCACCACGAGCTCGATGCGCTCCACCAGGGCCGGCGCGGCGTCCTTGAAGAGCAGGTGGGCCTCGTCGAAGAAGAAGACGAGCTTGGGCCTTTCCAGGTCGCCGACCTCGGGCAGGGTCTCGAACAGCTCGCTCAGCATCCACAAGAGGAAGCTGGCATAGAGGCGGGGCGCGGCCAGCAGCTTGTCGGCGGCCAGGATGTTGATGACCCCATTGCCTGACTCGGTTTGCATCAGGTCGGCGATGTTGAGCATGGGCTCGCCGAAGAACTTGTCGCCACCCTGGGCTTCGATCTGCAGGAGGCCGCGCTGGATGGCGCCGATGGAGGCGGCCGAGACATTGCCGTACTCGGTGGTGAATTGCGCGCTGTTGTCGCCCACGTACTGCAGCATGGCGCGCAGGTCTTTCAGGTCCAGCAACAAGAGGCCGTTGTCGTCGGCGATCTTGAAGACGAGCTGCAGCACGCCGCCCTGGGTCTCGTTCAGCGCCAGCATGCGCGAGAGCAAGAGCGGGCCCATGTCGGAGACGGTGGCGCGCACCGGATGGCCTTGCTCGCCGAACACGTCCCACAGCGTGGTGGGGCAGGCGGCGCTGGCTGGCGGCTCGATGCCGCGCTCTTTCAGGATGGCCAGCAGCTTCTCCGAGGGTTTGCCCTGCTGCGAGATGCCGGTGAGGTCACCCTTCACGTCGGCCATGAAGACCGGCACGCCGAGGCTGCTGAAGGACTCGGCCAGCTTCTGCAGGCTGATGGTCTTGCCGGTGCCGGTGGCGCCGGTGATCAGGCCGTGCCGGTTGGCGAGCTGGGGCAGCAGTTGGCACTCGGTGGCGGCGTTGCGCGCCAGCAGGATTGGGTCGGCCATCGGGCGGGCTCCGGGTCGGAACTAAAATCGCAGTCTATCCAACCAATATGCAGGCCAGGAGCAAGCCAAGATGGCAGGTCATTCGAAGTGGGCCAATATCCAGCACCGCAAGGGGCGCCAAGACGAAAAGCGCGGCAAAGTCTGGACCCGCATCATCCGTGAAATCACCGTCGCGGCCCGCCAGGGCGGCGCCGATCTCAGCGCCAATCCGCGCCTGCGTCTGGCCATCGACAAGGCCAAGGCCGCCAACATGCCGGCCGACCGCATCAAGTACAACGTCGACAAGGCCTCCGGCAACCTCGAGGGCGTCAGCTACGAGGAAATCCGCTACGAGGGCTACGGCATCGGCGGCGCGGCCATCATCATCGACACGATGACCGACAACCGCGTCCGCACCGTGGCCGAGGTGCGCCACATGTTCAGCAAGTACGGCGGCAACATGGGCACGGAAGGCGCGGTGGCCTTCCAGTTCAAGCATTGCGGCCAGCTGATCTACGCGCCGGGTGCCTCGGAAGACAAGATCATGGAGGTGGCGCTGGAAGCTGGCGCCGACGACGTGATCACCGACGACGACGGCGCCATCGAGGTGCTGACCCCGCCCACCGCCTTCGAAGCCGTCAAGAACGCCCTGGAAGCCGCTGGCTTCACGGCCGACGTGGCCGAGGTGACGATGCGCCCCGAGAACACCATTGAGCTGGCCGGCGAAGACGCCGAACGCATGCAGAAGCTGCTGGACATGCTCGAAGACCTGGACGACACCCAGGCCCTGTATCACAACGCGAGTCTTCCCGCATGAAAGTATTGGTGATCGGTAATGGCGGGCGCGAGCACGCCTTGGCCTGGAAACTCTCGCAAAGCGAGCGGGTTTCGCAAATCTTCGTGGCGCCGGGCAATGGCGGCACGGCGCACGACCAGCGCTTCAAGAACGTGGCGCTGACGGACGTGAAGGCGCTGGCCGACTTCGCCGTCGAGCAGAAGATCGCGGTGACCGTGGTCGGCCCCGAGGCCTATCTGGCGGCCGGCGTGGTGGACGAGTTCCGTGCCCGTGGTCTGCGCATCTTCGGCCCTACCAAGGCGGCGGCCCAGCTCGAATCGAGCAAGGCCTTCGCCAAGGACTTCATGAAGCGCCATGGCATTCCCACGGCAGCCTACGAGACCTTCTCCGACCCGGTCGCTGCCCACGCCTACGTGGAAAAGAACGGCGCGCCCATCGTCATCAAGGCCGACGGCTTGGCGGCGGGCAAGGGCGTGGTCGTGGCCATGACGCTGGCCGAGGCCCATGAGGCCATCGACTGGATCCTCGCGGACAACAAGCTCGGCGTGGTTCACAACGAGGGCGGCGCCCGCGTGGTGATCGAGCAGTTCCTCGAGGGCGAGGAAGCCAGCTTCATCGTGCTGTGCGATGGCAAGAACGTCATCTCCCTGGCCACCAGCCAGGACCACAAGCGCCTGCTCGATGGCGATGCCGGCCCGAACACCGGTGGCATGGGCGCCTACTCGCCCGCGCCGGTGGTGACGCCCAATGTGCATGCCAAGGTGATGCACGAGATCATCATGCCGACCATCCAGGGCATGGCCCGTGACGGCATTCCCTTCACCGGCTTCCTCTACGCCGGCCTGATGATCGACAGCCACGGCCAGCCGCGCACGGTCGAGTTCAACACCCGCATGGGCGACCCCGAGACCCAGCCCATCATGATGCGGCTGAAGAGCGATCTGCTCGAGGTCATGCTGCATGCGACCGACGGCACGCTGGACCAGGTCGAGCTGCAGTGGGACCGCCGCGTCGCGCTAGGCGTGGTGCTGGCGGCCGAGGGCTATCCGCTGAACCCGCGCAAGGGCGATGCGATCACCGGCCTGCCGGCGGAGAGCGAGAACGCGATGGTCTTCCACGCCGGCACGGCCGACAAGGACGGCACGCTCGTCACCAGTGGTGGCCGCGTGCTCTGCGTCACCGCGCTGGGCGAGTCGGTCAAGACCGCGCAGCAGCATGCCTATGAGGCGCTTTCGAGCATCCAGTTCGCCGGCAAGCAATACCGGCAGGACATCGGCCACCGGGCGGTCAAGCGTTGAGCGCGAGCCCCAACGAATTGCCGCGCCTGATACCGGGCCGGGCCGAGTTCAAGGCGCCAGGCAGCGCGCTGGCGCGCGGCGTCCTGCGCCTGGCCGGCTGGACCCTGCGCTATGACGGCCTCCCAGCCGGGCAGGGCGTGATCATGGTCTACCCCCACACGTCCAACTGGGACTTCGTTCTCGGCGTGCTGGTCAAGTGGTCGTTCGGCATCCAGGCGCGCTGGTGGGGCAAGGACAGCCTGTTCCGGATTCCGCTGCTGGGCCCCTTTGCCCGCCGCATCGGCGGCATCCCGGTGGACCGGGCCAACGCGAGCGGCCTGGTCGGCAATACTGCCGACCAGATGAAAGCGGCGCGTGCGGCCGGCGAGCTGTTCTGGCTGGCCGTCGCACCGGAGGGCACGCGCTCGCTGGTCTCGGGCTGGCGCTCGGGCTCCTACCATGTGGCCGTCCAGGCGCAAGCGCCGGTGGGCCTGGCCTATTTCGACTTCGCGACCAAGACCGTGGGCCTGACCGATTTCGTCGAGTTGAGCGGTGACGCCGAGCGCGATTTCGCGCTGTTTGCCAAGGTGCTGGCGCCCTACCGAGGCAAGCGGCCCGAACTGGCCGCGCCGGTCAAGCTGAGAACCTGAGGATCATGAGCATGGACACGCAAGCGGTACGCAGCTATCTGCTCGACCTGCAAGAGCGCATCGTGGCAGGCCTGCAGGCGGCCGATGGCGGTGAATTCATCAGCGACGGCTGGCAGCGCGAACCGGGCGGGCGCCTGGAAGGCGATGGCCTGTCGCGCCTGATAGAGGGCGGCGCCGTGTTCGAGCGGGGCGGCTGCAATTTCTCGCATGTGCAGGGCCGGGTCCTGCCGCCTTCGGCCACCCAGCACCGGCCCGAACTGGCGGGTGCGCCGTTCGAGGCCATGGGCGTCTCGCTGGTGATCCACCCGCAGAACCCCTTCGTGCCGACGGTGCACATGAACGTGCGCATGTTCGCCGCCATGCCGGCGGACCGCGAGCCGGTGGTCTGGTTCGGTGGCGGCATGGACCTGACGCCGTACTACGGTTTCGAGCGCGATGCCCAGCATTTCCATCGGGTGTGCAGGGACGCGCTGGCGCCGCATGGCGCCGACCTCCATCCGCGCTTCAAGACCTGGTGCGACGAGTACTTCTTCCTGAAGCACCGCAACGAACCGCGTGGCGTGGGCGGCATCTTCTTTGACGACTATGCGGAAGGTGGCTTCGACGCGGCCTTCGCCACGCTGCGTTCGGTCGGCGATGCCTTCCTGCCGGCCTATCTGCCCATCGTCGAGCGCCGCCAGGGCTATGCCTATGGCGAGCGCGAGCGCGACTTCCAGGCCTACCGGCGCGGCCGCTATGTCGAGTTCAACCTGGTGTTCGACCGCGGCACGCTGTTCGGCCTGCAATCGGGCGGCCGCACCGAAGCCATCCTGATGTCGATGCCGCCCCTCGTGAAGTGGCGCTACGACTGGCAACCCGAAGAGGGCACGCCCGAAGCGAAGCTCTACAGCGACTTCCTGCGCCCGCGTGACTGGGCCGACGAGCCGGCCACGCATCTATGGCTTTGATGCAAGGCCCGCGCGTGGGCCTGTTCGGCGGCAGCTTCGATCCGCCGCACCTGGCTCACCGGGCGCTGGCAGATTGCGCGCTGGCCGAGCTGAAGCTCGACAAGCTGCTCTGGATACCCGCCGGGCAGCCCTGGCAGAAAGCTGGGCGACAATTGGCCCCGGCCGAGCAGCGGTGCGCCATGGTCCAGCTGATGATGGACGGCGAGCCGCGCTTCGAACTGGATGACTGCGAGTTGCGTCGCAGTGGCGCCAGCTACACGGTGGAGACGCTGCGCGAGAGAGCGGTGAACCATCCTGGCGAGCAGCTGTTCCTGATCATCGGCCAGGACCAGTACGCAAGGTTGAACACCTGGCGTGACTGGCCCGAGATCCTGCAGCGCGCCACCCTTGCCGTGGCGGCGCGCGCTGGCGAGGCCATGAAGGCTGCGCCAGAGCTGCAGGCCACCCCCCATCGAATGCTGCCACTGGCCCTGCCGGCCATGGCGCATTCGGCCACCGCCGTGCGTCAACAAGTGATGCGCGGCGAGGACATCCGCCCCATGGTGGGCAACGCGGTCGCGGGTTATATTGCCCAGCACCGCCTCTACGAGAAGAGTGAGTACTGAATGGACATTCGTAAGCTGCAGCGCGCCATCGTCGATGGTCTGGAAGACGTGAAGGCCCAGAACATCCAGGTCTTCAACACCGAGCATCTGTCGCCGCTGTTCGAGCGCGTGATCATCGCCTCGGGCACCAGCAACCGGCAGACCAAGGCGCTGGCCTCCAGCGTGCGAGAAACGGTCAAGGGGCGCGGCCTGCAGGTCATGCGCACCGAGGGCGAAGACAACGGCGAATGGATCATCGTCGACTGCGGTGCCGCCGTCGTCCACGTGATGCAGCCGGCCATCCGCGACTACTACCACCTCGAGGAAATCTGGGGCGGCAAGCCGGTCAAGCTGAAGCTGGGTGATGGCGAGGTCCGCCTGGTCAAGGCTTCGGAGCCGGAAGAAGAAGCCCCGGCCAAGAAGAAGCCCGCCAAGGCCGCTGCCAAGAAGACGGCGCCTTCGGCACCGCCCACCAAGGTCACCGGAGGCAAGACGCCTGCGGCCAAGAAGGCCGCACCCGCTGCCAAGAAGGCAGCCCCGGCCGCCAAGAAGTCTGCCGCAGCAGCCAAGCCGCCGCTGCGCAAGCCGGCCACTCGCGTGGGTGGTGTCAAGAAGGCGGCCGAAGCGCCGGTGAAGACCATCAAGGTCGGTGCAGCCAAGCCGGCAGCGAAGAAGGCTGCGCCGGCGAGGAAGGTCGCCACCAAGACGGTCGGACGCAAGACCGCCGTGGCAGCCAAGCCCGCCGCCAAACCCGTCGCCCGCAAAGCCGCGCCCGCCAAGAAGACGGCGCGCTGATCGGCGATGCGCCTGTGGTTGGTTGCCGTCGGCCAGCGCCAGCCGGCCTGGGCTGACACGGCCTACGAAGACTTCGCCAAGCGATTCCCGCCCGAGCTGAAGCTGGAGCTCAAGGCCGTCAAGGCCGAACCACGCGGCGCCGGCAAATCGGTCGAGCAGATGATGGCGGCCGAGGCGCAGCGCATCGAAGCGGCTTTGCCAAAAGGTGTGCGCCGCATCATCCTCGACGAGCGCGGCCACCAGCGCACGACCATGCAACTGGCCGAGCGGCTCAAGCTCTGGATGGGCGAGGGCCGCGACGTCGCGCTGATCATCGGCGGGCCCGACGGCCTGCATCCAGAACTCAAGGCCACGGCCGACGAGACGCTGCGCCTCTCCGACCTGACCCTGCCCCATGCCTTCGCCCGCGTGCTGCTGGCCGAAGGCCTCTACCGGGCCTGGACGGTAATGGTCAACCATCCCTACCACCGAGAGTGAGCGCCATTTTGCCGTTCGATTTCATCTACCTGGCCTCGCAGAGCCCGCGCCGCCGCCAGCTGCTGGACCAGATCGGCGTGAAGACCGAGCTCCTGCTCGCCGATGCGGACGAGGATGCCGAGGCGTTGGAAGTGGTGCTGCCGGGCGAGAAGCCCGAGGCCTATGTAGAGCGCGTGACCCAGCTGAAGCTCGATGCGGCGCTGCGGCGCCTGCAAGCTCGTGGCCTTCCGCCGGCGCCGGTGCTGTGTTCCGACACGACCGTGGCCATCGACGACGACATCCTCGGCAAGCCGCTCGATGCCGCCGACGCGCTGGCCACGCTGACCCGCCTGGCCGGCCGCCGGCACCGCGTCATTACCGGCGTGGCCGTGGGCCTCGGCGATCGCCGCGATGCACGGCTCAGCGTTTCCGAAGTCGAGTTCGCGCCGGTGTCGCAAGCGCTGCTGCAGCGCTATGTGGACGGCGGCCAGCCTTTCGGCAAGGCCGGGTCCTATGCGATCCAGAGCGAGGCGGCGGTCTGGATCTCGCACATCGCCGGCAGCTACTCAGGCATCATGGGCCTGCCGCTCTACGAGACGGCGCAACTGCTCGAACCCTGGGGCTTGTGAAGGCTATGGAAGACATTCTGATCAACTGGTCGCCGCAGGAGACGCGGGTGGCCGTCGTCGAGAACGGCGCGGTGCAGGAGTTGCACATCGAGCGCACGCTGGAGCGCGGCCTGGTTGGCAACATCTATTCGGGCAAGGTCGCCCGCGTGCTGCCGGGCATGCAATCGGCCTTCATCGACATCGGACTGGAGCGCGCGGCCTTCCTGCACGTGGCCGACCTGCATGTGAACGGCACGAGCCATGGCCGCGCCCATCACAACGAGGCCGGCGTGGCCACGCCGATCGAGCGCCTGGTGTTCGAGGGCCAGGCCCTCACGGTGCAGGTGATCAAGGACCCCATCGGCACCAAGGGCGCGCGGCTGTCCAGCCAGATCAGCATCGCGGGCCGCATGCTGGTCTTCCTGCCGCAGGACGACCACATCGGCATCTCGCAGAAGATCGGTTCGCCCGAGACCCGCGAGCAGCTGCGCACGCGCATGCAGGCCTTGGTCGGCAAGCCGGAGGAGGGCGGTGGTGGCGGCTTCATCCTGCGCACCAATGCCGAGGACGCGAGCGACGAGGAACTGGCGGCCGACATCGCCTACCTGCGCAAGACCTGGGCGACCATCCGCGAGCGCTCGTTCCGCTCGCCGCCCGGCACGCTCTTGCACCAGGACCTGAGCCTCGTCGAGCGCGTGCTGCGCGACCTGACGACCGAGCGCACCGGCTCCATCCGCATCGACTCACGCATGCAGTTCGAGGTGCTGCAGGCCTTTGGCGAGCACTTCATGCCGGCGGCCACGGCCAAGCTGGAGCATTACCGGGGCGAGCGGCCGATCTTCGACCTGAACAACATCGACGCCGAGCTGGACAAGGCGCTGGCGCGGCGCGTGGACCTGAAGTCGGGTGGCTACCTGATCGTCGATCAGACCGAGGCGATGACGACCATCGACGTCAACACCGGCGGCTTCGTCGGCGCCCGCAACTTCGACGACACCATCTTCAAGACCAACCTCGAGGCGGCCGGCGCCATCGCGCGCCAGCTGCGCCTGCGCAACCTGGGCGGCATCATCATCGTCGACTTCATCGACATGACGCGCGAGGAGCACAAGAGCGCGGTGCTGAGCGAGTTCAAGAAGCAGCTGAGCCGCGATCGCACCAAGGTGACAGTGGGGGGCTTCACGCAGCTGGGCCTTGTCGAGATGACGCGCAAGCGCACCCGCGAATCGCTGGCTCGCATGCTCTGCGAGCCTTGCCCCACGTGCGAGGGCCGCGGCCAGGTCAAGACGGCGCGCTCGGTCTGCTACGACATCATGCGCGAGATCCTGCGCGAGGCCCGCCAGTTCTCGCCCAAGGAGTTCCGCGTCGTGGCCGCCGCCAACGTGGTGGAGATGCTGCTCGACGAGGAAAGCCAGCACCTGGCCGGCCTGTCGGATTTCATCGGAAAGCCGATCTCGCTGTCGGCCGAGCCGACCAACCAGACCGAGCATTACGACATCGTGCTGCTCTGAGATCCTCGCCTGGGGCTATTACCTATAGCCCGGCGGCGGCTGCTCGACAGAATCCGCGCTCCAACGAGGAGGTCGGGATGGAAGACTGGGCGATCGAGGCACAAGGCCTGCACAAGCGTTTCCGCGACGTGCATGCGGTGCGTGGGTTGGATCTTCAGGTGCGCCGTGGTGAGGTATTCGGGCTGTTAGGGCCCAATGGTGCCGGCAAGACCACCAGCATGGAGATGCTGGAAGGTCTGACTCGGCCCGACAGTGGCGAGATTCGCGTGCTGGGCCTCGACTACAAGACGCAGGAGCGCGCCATCCGCGAGCGCATCGGCGTGCAGTTCCAGAGCACCCAGCTGGACGACAAGATCAAGGTTGGCGAGGCGCTGGCGCTGTTCGCCAACTACTACGCCAAGCCGCGCCCGGTGGCGGAGCTGCTGGCCCTGCTGCAGCTGCAGGACAAGGCCGGCGCCTACCAGAGCAAGCTCAGCGGCGGCCAGCGCCAGCGCCTGGCGCTCGGGCTGGCCCTCGTGGGCGACCCCGAGCTGGTGTTCCTCGACGAGCCGACCACCGGCCTGGATCCGCAGGCTCGCCAGGGTTTGTGGGACATCGTGCGGCGGCTGAAGGCCGAGGGCCGCACGGTGCTGCTCACCACGCACTACATGGACGAGGCCGAGGTGCTGTGCGACCGCGTCGGCATCATGGACCAGGGCCAGATCCTGCAGCTTGGTACGCCGCGCGAGCTGATCGCTGGCCTCGGCCAGCCCACCATTGCCGAGATCGAGTTCGAAGGGGCGCCGCCGGCCGCCGACGAGTTCGCACGGCAGCTGGGCCGGCCGGTGGAGGTGCAGGCCGAGCACTGGGCCGTGCGCCTCGAAGACCCCAAGCGCGAGCTGCAGCAACTGCTGGCTTGCGTCGAGACCCTGGCCCTGCCGATGCGGCAATTGCATGTGCGCCGTGCCAGCCTGGAAGACGTGTTTCTGCAGCGCACCGGCCGCAGCCTGAGGGATTGAGCGAGCACCATGAACTTCCGCATCTTCTTCAAGCAATTCACGTTCGGCCTGCGCGTCTACCTGCGCCTGCCGGCCGCCGTGTTCTGGACCCTGGCCTTTCCCATCGTCATGCTGCTCGGCCTCGGCACGGTGTTCGGCGGTGGCAAGCCGCCGACGGCTCACCTGGTCTGGGCGCAGTCGCAGCAAGGCTCGCCGGACGATGCCTTGATGCGCACGGCGCTGGCCGAGCGGGGCCTCGAGGTCGAGACCGTCACGGTCGAGGCGGCCGATGAGCGCTGGCGCGCCGGCAAGCTGCCAGCCTTGCTGGAGGGTGAGGGCGGCCAGTACCGGCTGCGCCTCAACAGCTATCTGGCGGCTCAAGGCGCCCAGGCTGAGGCTCTGGTGCAGCAGGCTTTCCTGGTGGCCCAGGCGCGGCGCCAGGGGGCCGAGCCGCCGGCTCGCCTGCCCGTGGAGATGAGCAGCCCGGGCGGCCGCCATGCCCACAACTACGCTGCCTATCTGCTGCCGGGCTTGCTCGGCCTGAACCTGGTGATGCTCGGCGTGTTCTCGACCGGCATGGTGGACGTGACCATGCGCGAGAAGGGCGGCTACAAGCGCCTGGCGGCCACGCCGCTGTCCAAGCCAGCCTACCTGGCGGCCCAGCTGGGCGTGCGCCTCGTGATCATGACGGCCGGGGCGGTCACGCTGCTCTTGACCGGCTGGCTGGTCTTCGGCATCCGCAGCGAGGGCAGTCTCGGTGCGCTGTTCGCCCTCTTGTTGCTGGGCGCCGCCTGCTTCATCGCCATGGGCTATGTGCTGGCCAGCCTGACTCGCACCGTGGAGGCCTACGGCGGCATCGCCAACCTGGTGTTCCTGCCGCTGATGCTGCTGTCGGGCGTCTACTTCTCGCTCGATGCGGCACCGCACTGGTTGCAGCTGGCTGCGGCTTCGCTGCCGCTGGCACCGCTGCTGAGCGCGCTGCGGGCCGTGTTCAACGACGGCGCCTCCCTGGCCAGCCAGGGCCAGGCGATGGCCATCGTGGGCGCCTGGGCCGTGGTGCTGTTCGGGCTGGCGGTGCGGCGCTTCCGCTGGGTCTGAATCAGGGCAGGGCGCGGGGAGGCGGGGCTGCCCGCCACCATCCCTTACAGGCTTGTGCGGAGATTGCGCGGGAGGCAGGGCGCGGCTGAGGCAGAATTGCGGCCTCGAAGTCATCGGAACCCTGCTTCGCTGCCATCCCCTTTCATGCGCATGCCTGATCAGCCCCAAGCCGCCTCGACCCCCCGCCTGTCCCGCCGCCAACTGCTGGCCGCCACCGCCGCTTCCGGCCTGGCACTGCCGGCCTGGGCCCAGTTCCGTGTCGAGATCGCCGGCGTCGGCACGGCGCAGATGCCGATCTCGATCCCCAGCTTCCTCAACGAATCGGTGGCCGGCCAGGCCGTCGCCGCCATCGTGAAGGCGGACCTGGAGCGCAGCGGCCAGTTTCGGGTGATCGATGCCGCCGCTCCCTTGAGCGAAACCAGCCAGCCTGCCTTCGCCGACTGGCGTGCCCGCAATGTGGACGCGCTGGCGGGCGGCTCGGCCACGCGCCTTGCTGATGGCCGCATCGACCTGCGCTTCAAGCTCTGGGACGTGGTCAAGGGCGCGGACCTGGGCGGCGAGAGTCATGCCGTCCATCCCGATGACGTTCGGCTCGCGGCCCACCGGATCGCCGACACCATCTACCAAAAGCTGACCGGCGAGCGCGGCGTGTTTGCCACCCGCATGGCCTATGTCACCAAGACCGGTGGCCGCTACCGCCTCCTGATCACCGATGCCGATGGCGAGGGCGGCCAGGAGTCGCTGACCAGCGTCGAGCCCATCATCTCGCCGGCCTGGGCCCCAGACGGCAAGGAAATCGCCTACGTGTCATTCGAGGCGCGCAAGGCGGTGATCTGGTCGCAAAACCTCTCGACCGGCGCGCGCCGGCAGCTGGCAGCCTTCCGGGGCAGCAACAGCGCACCCGCCTATTCGCCCGATGGCTCGCAGATTGCGATGACGCTGTCGCGCGAGGGCGGCTCGCAGCTTTTCATCATCAACCGCAATGGTGGCGAGCCGCGCCGGCTGACGCAGAGCTCGGCCATCGACACCGAGCCGGTGTTTTCGCCCGATGGCCGCTCGATCTACTTCGTGTCGGACCGGGGCGGCGCGCCGCAGATCTACCGCATGTCGTCCAGCGGCGGCGGCGTCGAGCGCGTCACCTTCACCGGCAGCTACAACATCAGCCCGGCCATCAGCCCCGATGGCCGCACGCTGGCCTACATCACGCGCACCAGCGGCAACTTCAAGCTTTGCGTGATGGACCTGGCCAGCGGCACGGTCAATCAGATCACCGACACGCTGGATGACGAGAGCCCCAGCTTCTCGCCCAATGGCCGCCTGCTGGTCTATGCCACGCGCTCGGGCGGCCGAGAATCGCTGATGACCACCACGCTGGACGGCAAGATCAAGGCCAAGCTGATCGCGAGCAGCGCCGACATGCGCGAACCAACCTGGGGCCCGTTCGGTCGTTGAACGATCGGCCCTGTTCTCTACAAGTTCAACGATGACCCTTTCCAAGGAGTGAATGAAATGAAGAAGATGATCAAGCACAGCCAGGTTCTGCTGGCCCTGGTGGCCGCCGCCGCACTGGCAGCCTGCAGCACGCCGGTGAAGCTGGACGAGCCGGCCAAGATCGAGACCCGCACGCCGACACCGCCGGTCGAGACCAAGGCTCAGCCCACCGTGGCACCCGTCTCCGACACCAAGGTGGTGAAGGTCGACATCGACGCCGAGCAGACCGCCGCCGTCTCTGACAAGCGCGTCATCTATTTCGACTTCGACAGCTATGTGGTCAAGGACGACTACCGTGGCGTGGTCGAAGCCCACGCCAAGCGCCTGGGTGTGTCGAAGAACGTTCGCCTGAACCTCGAAGGCCATGCCGACGAGCGCGGTGGCCGCGAGTACAACCTGGCCCTGGGCCAGAAGCGTGCCGAAGCCGTGGCCAAGTCGCTGAGCCTGCTGGGCGTGGCCGCTGACCGCGTTGAGCCCGTCAGCTTCGGCAAGGAGCGTCCGGCCGCCATGGGCAGCACCGAAGAAGCCTGGGCCAAGAACCGTCGCGTTGAACTGATGGACAAGAAGTGATGATCCGGCGCGCATCCGCACTGGTGGCCTTCGTGGCCACACTGGCCTGGCTGCCTGCGCAGGCCGCCCTGTTTGCCGACGACGAGGCACGCAAGGCCGTGCTGGACCTGCGCGCCCAAGTCAAGCAGAACGACGAGGCGCAAAAGGCCAAGATCGATGCGCTGTCTGCCCAGATGAACGAGATGCTGCTGCCCCTGCGGCGCAGCATCCTCGACCTGAACGGGCAGATCGAGGCCTTGCGCGCCGAGGTGGCCAAGCTGCGCGGCCAGAACGAGCAGCTCGCCCGCGAGCTGTCCGAGACCCAGCGCAAGCTCGGCGAGCAGGTGCAGGCGCTGGAATCGCGCCTGCGTCCGCTGGAGCCGCAGAAGGTCACGCTCGACGGCAAGGACTTCCAGGTCGACCCGGAAGAACGCCGCCAGTACGAAGCCGCCACCGGCCTCGTGAAGCGCGGTGACTTCGCTGAGGCCGAGGCCGCACTGCAGGCCTTCCTGCGCCGCTACTCGGCCAGCGGCTATGCCGACTCGGTGCGCTTCTCGCTGGGCATTGCCCAGTACGGCAACCGCGACTGCAAGGACGCGATCGTCAGCTTCAAGGCCTTCATTGCCGCCGCCAAGGACCATCCGCGCGCACCCGATGCCGCGCTGACCCTGGCCAACTGCCAGGCCGACCTGAAGGACGTCAAGTCCGCCAGGAAGAGCCTGGAAGAGCTGATCAAGACCTATCCCGGCACCGAAGCGGCCAAGGCCGCCAAGGAGCGCCTGGGTTCCTTGAAGTAAAAAGCCAAGCGCCGAACGCTTCGCCCGTTCTCTGCCAGAAGCCCCGCCGGCCCGTGCCTGCGGGGTTTCTTTTTGCCCCTCCTACAATTCGCGCCCATGCAAGAGATCGACATCAACGCCCTCAACACCCAGGTGCTGTGGGTCGCCTTCGCGCTGTCCGTGCTGTTCGGCGCCATCGCGCAGCGCAGCCATTTCTGCACCATGGGCGCGGTGTCTGACGTGGTCAACATGGGCGACTGGAGCCGCATGCGCATGTGGGCGCTGGCGGCCGGCGTGGTGATGCTGGGCTTCAACGGCATGGTGGCGCTCGGCTGGGTCGACGCGGGCAAGACGGTCTATGCAGCGCCGCGCCTCCTGTGGCTCTCATCCATCGTCGGCGGCCTGATGTTCGGCTTCGGCATGGTGCTGGCCTCGGGCTGCGGCAGCAAGACGCTGGTGCGCATAGGCGCGGGCAATCTGAAGTCGCTGTTCGTCTTCTTCGTGATGGGCTTGGCGGCCTTTGCCACGCTCAAGGGCATCACTGCCGTACTGCGGGTCGAGACGCTGGAGAAGGTGGCCATGACGCTGCCTGCCGGTCAGGACTTGCCCAGTCTGCTGGCTTCGCCGCTGGGCCTCGCCAAGCCACAGGCGGCGGCCTGGATGGGCGGCTTGCTCGGTGGTGGCCTGCTGGCGTGGGCCTTGTGGAAGCCGGAAGGGCGCAGCCTGGATGCGCTGCTCGGCGGTGTCGGTTGTGGCCTCGCGGTAGCCGGCATCTGGTGGGTCAGCGGCAAGCTCGGCTATGTGGCCGAGGATCCGAACACGCTGCAGGAAGCCTTCATCGGCGGCACCAGCCGCGACCGCATGGAAGGCATGAGCTTCGTCTCGCCGATGGCCTACAGCCTCGATTGGCTGATGTTCTTCAGCGACAAGAGCAAGGTCTTGACCATCGCCATCGTCAACACGCTGGGCGTGGTCGTCGGTGCGGGCATCTGGGCCTTGGTCAGCCGCAGCTTCCGCTGGGAAGGCTTTCGCGGCGTGGAGGACACGGCCAATCACCTGATCGGCGCGCTCCTGATGGGCGTTGGTGGCGTGGTGGCCTTGGGCTGCACGGTGGGGCAGGGGCTTTCGGGACTGTCGACCTTGAGCATTGGCAGCTTCATCGCCTTGGCCTCCATCATGGGGGGCGCGGTACTGGCGCTGCGCTACCAAATCTGGCGCGTTGAGCGCAGCATTTGACGATGAATGATCTCGAGGACTACGACGCCGAGCGGCGTTTCGGCGGCCTGCGCCGGCTCTATGGCGAAGTGCGCTACCGGCGCTTGCGCTCGGCGCATTTCGCGGTGGTCGGATTGGGCGGCGTGGGCTCCTGGGCGGTCGAGGCGCTGGCGCGCTCGGGCGTGGCGGCGCTGACGCTGATCGATCTCGATCAGGTGGCCGAATCCAACATCAACCGTCAGGTGCAGGCGCTGGGCGCGACTGTCGGCATGGCCAAGGTCGAGGCGCTGCGCCAGCGCATCCTCGACATCAATCCCGCTTGCCGTATCACCCTGATCGAAGAATTCGTGGACGAGGACAACTGGCCCTCGCTGCTCAATGGCGATCGGCCCGATGGCCTCATAGATGCCTGCGACCAGATCAGGGCCAAGGCCTGCCTGGCCGACTGGGCCCGGCGCGAGCAGGTCGGCTTCGTCACCGTGGGCGCGGCCGGCGGCAAGCGCGCGCCGCACCTGATTGAGTTGGAAGACCTGTCGCTGACAACACATGACCCCTTGCTGGCTTCATTGCGCCAGCGGCTGCGCAAGCACAACGGCGCGCCGCGTCAGGGCAAGATGGGCGTGCGCTGTGTTTTCTCGCGCGAAGCGGTGCACCGTCCGGTGGGCGAGGAGGGCGAGGCTTGCGAGGTGGATGGCAGCCTCAACTGCGCGGGATATGGTTCCAGCGTCACCGTCACTGCGAGTTTCGGCATGGTTGCAGCGGCCGAGTTGATCGAAGCATTTCTGCGCAGAGCAGCAAGCTAAAAACATCTTGCGGGGCCCTGAAAAACTCGCCTATAATGTGAGGCTCTGCTGAAGGAGGGATGTTAGCTCAGTCGGTAGAGCAGCGGACTTTTAATCCGTTGGTCGCAGGTTCGAATCCTGCACATCCCACCAGTCATTAGTGGTTTCGTGGGTCCTTAGCTCAGTTGGTAGAGCAGCGGACTCTTAATCCGTTGGTCGAAGGTTCGAATCCTTCAGGGCCCACCACGAAACTCCTAAGCGGACCAGAATTCGGGTCCTTAGCTCAGTTGGTAGAGCAGCGGACTCTTAATCCGTTGGTCGAAGGTTCGAATCCTTCAGGGCCCACCAAATCTCCCGAATCGTCAAAGGGACCTGCTGCAAAGCAGGTCCCTTTTGCGTTGGGCGCTCACTCTTCGAAGCAAGCCAGTTGCTTTGTCAAAGCAAGCAAGTTGCTGAGCGTTCTGCGCAGGCTGATGACGCTCGACGGGGCGCCGGCTATGGTGGCGCGGCCCTCATCCTGCTGCCCTCGCCATGCATGCCCTCATCCGCCTCCTGTGCCTCGGCGCCGCCTTGCTGCTGAGCCAGTCGGCTGCAGCCCAGGCGCCGCGCCCGCTGTACCGCGATCCGCTGTTCGATGGCGCGGCCGACGTGAGCCTGGTGTTCAACCAAGGCCTGCGGCGCTGGGAGATGTTCTATACCAACCGCCGCGCCGCGCTGCGGCTCGAAGATCCCAAAGATGTGAGCTGGGTGCATGGCACGCGCGTCTCCATCGCCAGCACCGAGGATGGCAACACCTGGCAGCGCGAGGGCGATGCCGAGTTCCCGTCCGAATGCACGGGCGGGCCGGTGGATCGCAGCACGCATTGGGCGCCGGAGATCCTCGAGCACGAGGGCGTCTACCACCTCTGGCTGACCGTCGTTCCGGGCATCCATTCGCGCTGGACCGGCACGCGCTTCCTGCAGCACCTGACCAGCACCGACCTGCGTCGCTGGCACTGCGCCGATCAGCTCGACCTCGGTTCGCAGCGCATCATCGACGCCTCGGTCGTGCGGCTGGCCGATGGCCGCTGGCGGCTGTGGTTCAAGGACGAGGCGCAAGGCAGCAAGCTCTTCGCCGCTGACAGCGCCGATCTGCAGCAATGGCAGCTCCTGGGCCCGGTGACCGCCGGTGCGGCCGAAGGGCCCAAGGTGTTCCGCTTCAAGGAGCAATGGTGGCTGGTGGCCGACCTCTGGCGCGGCCTGCTGGTGATGCGCTCTGGCGACGCCGTGCAGTGGCAGGAGCAGCCCGCCCGCCTGCTTGCCGAGCCCGGCCGCCATGACACGGATCGGGCCAAGGGCCAGCATCCCGACGTGGTCGTGGTGGGCGGCCGCGCCTTCATCTTCTACTTCGTCCACCAGGGCAACGAGGCCGCTGCGGCGATCGACGACCGCTACCACCAGCGCAGCGTGATCCAGGTCGCCGAGCTGAAGCTGGGGGACGACGGCTGGCTCAGCGTGGATCGCGACGCGCCACCGCCGGACCTGCGCCAGCTCTTCGGCAGTCGGCGATGAGCTTGCGCGCCCTGGCAGCGCTGCTGCTCGCACTGGGGCTGTGGCTGCCGGCCCGGGCCCAGCTGCAGGTGTCGACCACTGCTGGCCCTGATCGAGTGGCCCTGCAGGGCGCGGACGTCTGGCATGCCGTCGATGCCGATCCGCTCGAGATGTTCGTCGCGCAAGACCTGGCCCTGGACTTGCGCCGCTTGGGCCTGCGAGCCGGCGCAGGGCCGCTCGGTCTTGCGGCCGGAACCGGCCTGCAGATCTGGGTCGGCACGGCCGGGCGTCATCCCGCCATTGACGCATTGGCAGCCTCGGGAAAACTGGATCTGAAACCGCTGGCCGGCTGCTGGGAATGCTTCACCCTGGCCGTGGTTCGCCAGCCCGCGCCCGGCGTGGCGGCGGCCCTGGTGATCGCCGGCGCAGACCGGCGGGGCACGGCCTACGGCGTCTACACCTTGTCGCAGGCCCTCGGCGTTTCACCCTGGCATTGGTGGGCCGACGTCGCGCCGCTGAAGCGCGGCCTCCTGTACCTGTCGCTGCCCAAGCCCTGGACCGAAGGCCCGGCGGTGCGTTACCGCGGCCTCTTCATCAACGACGAGGACTGGGGCCTGTTCCCCTGGGCTTCGCAGACCTTCGAGCCCGAGGCCGGCGCCATAGGCCCGCGCAGCTACGAGCAGGTGTTCAAGCTGCTCTTGCGTCTCAAGGCCAACACCCTGTGGCCGGCGATGCACCAGGTGTCGGGCGCCTTCAACGCGCGGCCCGAGAACGCCGCACTGGCCTCGCGCTACGGCATCGTGATGGGCTCCTCGCATGCCGAGCCGCTGCTGCGCAACAACGTGGCGGAATGGCGTGACAAGCCCGAGCGCTACGACTACGCGGCCAATCCCGAGGGCGTGCGCGCCTATTGGCGCGAGCGGCTGCAAGCGAACGGGCGCTACGAGAACCTCTACACCCTCGGCATGCGCGGCATCCACGACTCGGCCATGCAGGGCGCGAGCAGCGTGGCCGCCAAGCAGGCCCTGCTGTCTCGCCTGATCGCCGACCAGCGCGAGCTGCTGGCGCGGGAGGTTGGCAATCCGGCCCGGCTGCCGCAGATCTTCGTGCCCTACAAGGAGGTGCTGGCCCTGATGCGTGAGCCGCCCGGCCTGTCGATTCCCGAGGACGTGACCCTGGTCTGGCCGGACGACAACTTCGGCTACATCCGCCAACTGCCCGATGCCGAGCAGCAGCGGCGCAGCGGCGGCTCGGGCGTCTACTACCACTTGTCCTATCTCGGCGCGCCGCTGTCGTACCTCTGGCTCAGCACCACGCCGCCAGCCCTTGTCGCGGCGGAGATGCTGCGGGCCTTCGATGCGGGCGCCGAGCGCGTGTGGATCGTCAATGCCGGCGACATCAAGCCCGCCGAGATCAACCTGAGCCACTGGTTCGACCTGGCCTGGAACCCGCGTGGCGTCGCGGCCCTGAGCCAGCAGGACTATCTGCGTGGCCTCGCGGCGCGCCTGTTCGGCCCGGCAGCGAGCGAACCCGTGGCGCAGCTCTGGGACGGCTACTACCGGCTCAACTTCGGGCGCCGCCCCGAGCACCTGCAATACCACCTGGCCGGTGAGCGGCAGCGCCGCAGCGGGCTTTCGGCCGCCGCCATCGACGAGCGCCTGCAGCGCTTCCGGCAGTTGCTGATTTCGCTCGATCATCTGCGCCCGAAGATGGCGCCGCAGCAGGCGGCCGCCTTCTTCCAACTTGTGGAATACCCCTTGCGCGCCTCGGCCCTGGCCAACGAGCGCTTCTTCGCCCTGGAGCGCTACGCGACGACGCTGGAGCGTGACCCCGCCGCCGCGCGCCTGCTCGCTGCGCAGGCGGTGCGCGCCGACCGCCGGCTCAAGGCCCTGACCGCGCGCTACAACCAGGGTCGATGGGCCGGCATCCTGGCCGAGGAGCCGGCCGATGGCCTCTGGACCAGCTTCCGCCTGCAGGCGCCGCTGCTGCCTGCACCTGGCCTGGGTGGCCGTTCCGACGATGCCTTGAAAGACCTCCGGCGCGCGGCTGCCGATCTGGCGCCGGTGACATCCGAGCGAACAGCACCGGCCGGCCTGTTCTCCAGTTTGCGCGTGAGCGATGAGCGAGGCTGGCAGCGCCTGGCCGGCCTGGGGCGAGGCGAGGGCGTGCTGATGGCGCGCGAAGCCGGGGCCACGCTGCGGCTGGCGGCCGATCCGGGCTTCGCCGGGGCGGCCTGCCTGCGCGTGCACCTGCTGCCCAGCTACCCGTCCGACCGGGCCACGGCCTGGCAGGCCGAACTGCTGCGCGATGATGAGGAGGCAGTCCTTGCCTTGCGCTGGCCGCGTGGCGAGCAGGATGCCGCCTGGGCCCAGGGCGTGCTCTCCAATCGCCTGACGATCATGCTGACACTGAAAGTACGCGCCTCTGAGAAGCTCCGGCTGCGCACGGCGCAAGCCGGCCTGATGTTCGACGGCGCCGAGCTACAGGCCGGCACCTGCAGCCCCTAGACCCCACGGGAAATGACCATGAAGCCGCTGACCCGACGCTCGCTGCCCTGGCTCCTGCCGGCCCTGCTACTGGGCCTGCTGCCCTGGCGGGCCAGCCTCGCGCAGAACCCCTTGAACCTGGGCGCGATGCTGCGCACGGCCGACCCGTCCGCCCATGTCTGGGCCGACGGTCGCCTCTACCTCTACACCTCGCATGACGAGGAATGCCAGCAGGACTTCCACATGAAGGACTGGCATGCCTTCTCGTCCACCGACCTCGTGAACTGGACCGCCCATGGCCCAGTGCTGGCGATCAAGGACCTCAAGTGGGCGGACGACTATGCCTGGGCGCCCGATGCCGCCTACAAGAACGGCAAGTACTACCTGGTGTTCCCGGCCGGCACCGGCATCAAGGACCGCGAAGACCCGAAGCGCAGCACCAAGTGGATGGGCATAGGCATTGCCGAGAGCGATTCGCCCACCGGCCCCTTCAAGGACATGATTGGCGGCCCGCTGTGGCGCAAGCCCTATGCCAATGACCCCGCGCTGTTCATCGACGACGACGGCAAGGCCTACCTCTATTTCCACGGCTCCGGCGCCGACTACCACGTGGTCGAGCTGGCCGACGACCTGCGTGGCCTCAAGGGCGGGCTCCAGAAGATGGACATGGGCGGCTACGAGCCCAAGATGGAAGGCCCCTGGGTGTTCAAGCGCCAGGGCCTCTACTACTTCACCATGCCGGAGAACAACCGCGCGCTGAGCCACTACACGGCCCGCTCGCCCAAGGGCCCCTGGACCTATCGCGGCGTGTTCATGGAGCCGGAGAACGGCAACAACCACCATTCCATCGTGCAGTACCAGGGCCAGTGGCTGCTGTTCTATCACCGCTGGCTGGACACACCCGGCGCCGCCTGCGCCAAGAAGCAGCGCCATGTGGCGGCCGAGTACCTGCAGTTCAACGAGGACGGCAGCATCCGCAAACTGGAGCGCACGCGCGAGGGCGTGGCCGATTTCGCCAGGCGCGTGGCGCGCTGAACGAACCGCTGGCGCTCAAGGCGCCAGCCGCGCCTCGATCCAGCGCTCGGCCAGCAGCGGCCACTGCGCCTGCGTGCCTTCGAGCTCGCGCAGGGCAAAGCCGTGCGGCGCGTCGGCGAACACATGGGCGTCGACCTGGCCGCCGGTCTGCTGCAGGGCCTTGATGAAGTTCAGCGCATGGTCGATGGGCACGATGGCGTCGTGCAGCGCATAGGCGAGGAACACCGGCATGCGTGGCAAGCCATGGGGCTCGGCCGCAATGCCTATGGGCCAGGCGTCGTAGAAGGCCTGTTTCTCGGGCGGCGGGAAGTCTGGTTTGCCGGCCGGTGCCTTGTAGCGACGGTGATTGGCATTGAGCGGCGCGTAGGCGATCACGGCGCCGCAGGCCTGCAGCGCATGGGGCTGGCAGGCCATCACGCCGGCCAGATGGCCGCCGGAGGACAGGCCCACATGGAGCAGCGGCAGTGGCGGCAGCGTGGCCAGGTGATCCAGGCAGCGCAGGCCGTCCTGCAAGGCCTGGTCGAAGGGCCAGACGCCACCCCGGCCGTCGTCCTGACCCGGCAGGCGGTGCATCACCACATAGGCATCCAGCCCGAGCGCGTTGAGCCAGCGGGCCACTTCCACGCCTTCCTTATCGTGCACCAGCTGCAGATAGCCGCCGCCGGCGTAGACCAGGGCGCGGCCTCGCGCTGGGCCGGCGCACCGGTAGGCATGCAGTTCCAGCCGCGTGAGCTGCCGGCAATGACGGTCGGGCCAGTGGCCTTCGAGCTGGTTGGGGAGGCCGTCGCTCAGGGCGATCAGTTCGGTGGGGGCGGGGGCTGCTTGATCCATGCCGGCACTCTAGGCAGGCGAGGGGGAATCTGTCGCTCAAGTGGCTGAGCGATTGGCCGGCTTGGCAT
Source organism: Pelomonas sp. V22 (assembly GCF_030014915.1). Classification (GTDB taxonomy): domain Bacteria; phylum Pseudomonadota; class Gammaproteobacteria; order Burkholderiales; family Burkholderiaceae_C; genus JAUASW01. The sequence continues at coordinate 866,627 of NZ_JAGIXS010000001.1, read as the reverse complement.
AGCATTGCCGCCCATGCGCCTGTATTTCCTCTTTCTGTTGATGGCCAGTGCCACCGTGCTGAGCCCCGGCCCGGGCGTCTTGATGACGCTCAGCAATGCGCTGCGCAGCGGCTGGCGAGCCAGCCTGCCCGGCATCCTCGGCATCGCCAGCGGCGCCACCATCGTGGCGGCCATATCGGCCACCAGCCTTGGCCTGCTGCTGGCCAGCTCGGCCCTGGCTTTCACCCTGATCAAGATCGTCGGTGCCGGCTACTTGGTCTGGCTGGGTGTCAAGCTGTGGCGTTCGCCGGGCCTCGCGCTGCAAGACCTGAAGGAGGGCGAGCCGCCACGCAAGCCGATGGCGCTGTTCCTGGAATCGCTGTCGCTGCAGTTCACCAATCCGAAGGCGATCTTCTTCTTCCTCTCGGTGCTGCCGCAGTTCATCGCCCACGACGCCCCTCATGTGCCGCAGTTCGTGTTGCTGGTGCTGAGCTATGCGGCCCTGGTCATCCTGATCCACAGCGGCTACGCGCTGTGCGCACAGCGCGCGCGGCACTGGCTGAAGAGCGAGCGGGGCGGCCGCACGCTCAATCGGGTGGGCGGCGCCACCTTCATGGCCTTCGGCGGCATGTTGGCTCTGTCCAAGAACTAAAGCGCTATCGCTTCAGAGAAGACTCATATCCCGGAGGTCTGCAGTCGGAACTAAAGCGCTTGCGCTTCAGAGAAGACTCATATCCCGGAGGGATGTGCAGTCGGAACTAAACTCCGGCGCCTATGAGCGCCATCACCGAAGCCAGCCTGCTGCAAGCCCTGCAATCCGTCGTTGATCCCAACACCGGCCAGGATTTCATCTCCACCCGCCAGCTGAAAAACCTGCGCATCGCGGGTGACCAGGTTGCCTTCGAGGTGGAACTGGGCTATCCGGCCGCTAGCCAGATCGACAGCCTGCGCAGTGCCCTCGTGACGGCCGCGCGCACCGTGCCCGGCGTCGGCAATGTCAGCGTCGAGCTGCGCAGCAAGGTGATCGCCCATGCGGTGCAGCGCGGCGTGCAGTTGCTGCCCGGCGTCAAGAACATCATCGCCGTGGCCTCGGGCAAGGGCGGCGTGGGCAAGAGCACCACGGCGGCCAACCTGGCCCTGGCCCTGGCTGCCGAGGGCGCCCGCGTGGGCATCCTGGACGCCGACATCTACGGCCCCAGCCAGCCGATGCTGATGGGCGTCAGCGGCCGCCCGGAAAGCCAGGACGGCAAGATGATGGAGCCGCACATCAGCCATGGCGTGCAGCTGATGTCCATCGGCTTCCTGGTCGAGGAAGACCAGGCCATGATCTGGCGCGGCCCCATGGCCACGCAGGCACTCGATCAGCTCCTGCGCCAGACCCGCTGGCAAGACCTGGACTACCTGATCATCGACATGCCGCCCGGCACCGGCGACATCCAGCTGACCCTGTCCCAGCGTGTGCCGGTGACCGGCGCCGTGATCGTGACCACGCCGCAGGACATCGCCCTGATCGATGCCAAGAAGGGCCTCAAGATGTTCGAGAAGGTGGGTGTGCCCATCCTGGGCATCGTCGAGAACATGGCGGTCCACATCTGCACGAACTGCGGCCATGCCGAGCACATCTTCGGCGCCGATGGCGGCAAGCGCATGGCCCAGCAATATGGCGTCGATTACCTCGGCGGCCTGCCGCTGGCGCTGTCCATCCGCGAGCATGCCGATGCCGGCAAGCCCAGCGTGGCGGCCGAGCCGGATGGCGAGGTGGCTTCGCTCTACAAGGCCCTGGCCCGCAAGGTGGCGATCAAGATCGCGGCCCAGGCCAAGGACTTCTCGGCCAAGTTCCCGACCATCACCGTCTCCAAGAACAGCTGATAGACCTAGGGTTTACGCCGGGGCTGGGCGCGATGCGGCCCGGCGCCCGTCCTGGGATGCCCCGCAGTGGACAGCGGCGCCCGGATGTGAGGGAATCACTGCTACGTGTCGCGTGACGGCCGCACTACAAGCGGGTGAGCCCGCAGCAGGAGACGACCCGATGGATATGAACCGGAGGCAGTTCTTCCGGGTGAGTGGAGCGGGATTGGCCGCATCCAGTCTTGTCGCGCTGGGCTTCTCGCCCACGGCCGCCCTGGCCGAAGCGCGCAACTTCAAGCTCGCCCGTACCACCGAAACCCGCAACACCTGCCCCTACTGCTCGGTGGGCTGCGGCGTCATCATGTATTCGCTCGGCGACAAGGCCAAGAACGTCACCAGCGAGATCATGCACATCGAGGGCGACCCGGACCACCCGGTCAATCGCGGCACGCTGTGCCCCAAGGGTGCCGGCCTGCTCGACTTCGTACACAGCCCCAACCGGCTGAAGTGGCCCGAGATCCGCGAGCCTGGCAGCAAGGAATGGAAGCGTGTCAGCTGGGATGAAGCGATGGGCCGCCTCGTCAAGCTGATGAAGGCGGATCGCGACGCGAACTTCATTGAGCAGAACGCCGACGGCAAGACGGTCAATCGCTGGCTGAGTACCGGCATGCTGTGTGCCTCCGCCTCCTCCAACGAATCGGGCTACATCACCCAGAAGACGATGCGCTCGATGGGGATGCAGGTCTTCGACAACCAGGCGCGCGTTTGACACGCCCCGACGGTGGCCAGTCTGGCCCCGACGTTTGGGCGCGGTGCGATGACCAACCACTGGGTGGACATCAAGAACGCTGACCTCGTGTTGATCATGGGCGGCAATGCCGCCGAGGCTCATCCTTGCGGCTTCAAGTGGGTGATCGAGGCCAAGCACAAGAACAAGGCCAAGCTGCTGGTGGTGGACCCGCGCTTCACACGCTCGGCCGCCATGAGCGACTACTACGCGCCGATTCGCGCGGGCTCGGACATCGCCTTCCTGGGCGGCGTCATCCACTACCTGCTGGCCAACGACAAGATCCAGCACGAGTACGTCAAGCACTACACGAACGCGAGCTTCATCGTCGGCGAGGCCTACAGCTTCAACGATGGCCTGTTCTCGGGCTACGACGAGGCCAAGCGCAAGTACGACCCGTCCAGCTGGGGCTACGAGATGGACGACAAGGGCTTCGCCAAGGTCGACCCGAGCTGGCAGCACCCACGCTGCGTCATCAACGTGATGAAGCAGCACTACTCGCGCTACACGCCCGAGATGGTCAGCAAGATCACCGGTACGCCCAAGGACAAGTTCCTGAAGTGCTGCGAGATGATTGCCGAGACGTCCAAGCCGAACAAGGTGATGACCATCATGTATGCCCTGGGCTGGACCCAGCACAGCCAGGGCTCGCAGATGATTCGCACTGGCGCCATCGTGCAGCTGCTGCTCGGCAACATCGGCTTGGCAGGCGGCGGCATGAATGCGTTGCGTGGGCATTCCAACATCCAGGGTCTGACGGACCTGGGTCTGTTGTCGCATCTGCTGCCTGGCTATATGAGCATGCCCAAGGATGCAGAGCAGGATCTCGAGATCTATTTGAAGGCCCGCACGATCAAGCCGTTGCGGCCCAACCAGATGAGTTACTGGCAGAACTTCCCGAAGTTCTTCGTCAGCCTGCAAAAGGCCTGGTGGGGCGCGGCCGCAACCAAGGAGAACAACTGGGCCTACGACTATCTGCCCAAGCTCGACAAGACCTACGACGTCCTCCAAGCCTTCGAGATGATGAACCTGGGCAAGCTCAACGGCTACATCTGCCAGGGCTTCAACCCGGTCGGTTCCTTCCCCAACAAGAAGAAGATCATCGCCGGCCTTTCCAAGCTCAAGTTCCTGGCCATCATCGACCCGCTCAACACCGAGACCGCCGAGTTCTGGAAGAACTACGGCGAGCACAACGACGTGAAGAGCGAGGAGATTCAGACCACGGTGTTCCGCTTCCCCAGTACCTGCTTCGCCGAGGAAGAGGGCTCGCTGACCAACTCCGGCCGCTGGCTGCAGTGGCACTGGAAAGGCGCCGAGCCTCCGGGCGAGGCCAAGGGCGACATCGAGATCATCGCGGAGCTCTTCACCCGCATGCGAGCGGCCTACGCCAAGGAGGGCGGCGCCTTCCCCGATCCCATCGTCAAGCTCACCTGGCCTTACCTGATTCCCAACAGCCCTTCCGCGGAAGAGCTGGCCAAGGAATACAACGGCAAGGCCTTGGCTGACGTGACGGATCCGAAAGATGCGACCAAGGTGCTGGCCAAGGCGGGCGAGCAGTTGGCCAGCTTCGCGCTGCTGCGCGACGACGGCACGACGGCCTGTGGTTGCTGGATCTACTCCGGCGCCTGGACGCAAGCCGGCAACCAGATGGCGCGGCGGGACAATAGCGACCCCTACGGCATCGGGCAGACGCTGAACTGGGCCTGGGCCTGGCCGGTGAACCGCCGGGTCCTCTACAACGCTGCATCGGTCGATGCCAACGGCAAACCCTGGAATCCCCGTCGCAAGCTGGTGGGTTGGAACGGGACGCGCTACGTCGGGTCGGATGTGCCTGACATCCGCCCGGATGCCGACCCGACCGAGTCGGACCGGGTCAACCCGTTCATCATGACGGCCGAAGGTGTGGCGCGCCTGTTCGCGCCTACCGGCATGGCCGAGGGCCCATTGCCCGAGCACTACGAGCCCTTCGAGACCCCGCTGGCTGCGAACCCCTTGCACCCGGGTAATGCCAAGGCCAAGAGCAATCCGGCGGCCCGTGTGTTCAAGGGCGACATGGAGGCCTTCGGCACGTCCAAGGACTTCCCGTACGTGGCCACCAGCTACCGGCTGACGGAGCACTTCCACTATTGGACGAAGAACGTGCGCAGCAGTGCGGTGGTGCAGCCTCAGCAGTTCGTCGAGATCGGCGAGGAGCTTGCCAAGGAGAAGGGTGTCGCCAACGGAGACTGGGTCAAGGTCAGCAGCAATCGCGGCTTCATCAAGGCCGTGGCGGTGGTCAGCAAGCGCATTGCTTCGCTTGATGTGGACGGCAAGCGGGTGCACACCGTGGGTCTGCCCAACCATTGGGGCTTTGTCGGTGTTGCCAAGCCGGGCTATCTTGTGAACACGCTGACCCCCTTCGTGGGCGACGCCAACACGCAGACGCCCGAGTACAAGAGCTTCATCGTCAACCTCGAGAAAGCCTGAGGGAGCACGCCATGTCATCACTTCAATCTCTCGACATCGCGCTGCGCTCCGCCACCACCACGCCGAGCCCCCAGGCCCGGCATGGCATCGAGGTGGCCAAGCTGATCGACGTCTCCTCCTGCATAGGCTGCAAGGCCTGCCAGGTGGCCTGCATGCAGTGGAACGACTTGCGCGACGACGTGGGCGACACCGTGGGCACCTACGACAATCCGCGCGACCTCACGCCGCAGTCCTGGACCGTGATGCGCTTCTCCGAGGTCGAGGTCGAGCAGGACAAGCTGGAATGGCTGATCCGCAAGGACGGCTGCATGCACTGCGAAGACCCCGGCTGCCTGAAAAGCTGCCCGGCCCCCGGCGCCATCGTGAAATACACGAACGGCATCGTGGACTTCATCTCCGAGCACTGCATAGGCTGCGGCAACTGCGTCACCGGCTGCCCCTTTGACGTGCCGCGCATCAGCAAGGTCGACAGCAAGGCCTACAAGTGCAGCCTCTGCTCCGACCGCGTCGGCGTGGGCCTGGAGCCGGCCTGCGTCAAGGCCTGCCCCACCGGCGCTATCCGCTTCGGCGCCAAGGAAGACATGCTGGACTTCGGCGCCGAGCGCATCGTCGACCTGAAGGAGCGCGGCTATGCGCAGGCTGCCGTCTACGACCCGCCGGGCGTGGGTGGCACGCATGTGATGTACGTGCTTCAACACGGCGACAAGCCCGAGCTCTACCACGGCCTGCCGGCCGATCCGAAGATCAGCCCGCTGGTCTCGCTCTGGAAGGGCGTGGCCAAGCCCTTGGCGGTGGCAGCCATGATCGGCGCGGTCTTTGCCGGGTTCTTCCACTACATGAAGGTGGGGCCGGTGGAGACCAAGGACGATGTCGATCAGGATGCCGATCAAAAGGCCGACGCCTGAAGGAGCCGATCATGAGCAACAAGCAAAGACTCCTGCAGCGCTACACCGACGGCGACCGTATGAACCACTGGGTCATCGCCCTTTTGTTCGTGCTGGCTGCCGCCTCCGGCCTCGCCTTCTTTCATCCCAGCCTCTACTTCCTCAGCAGCCTGCTGGGTGGGGGCGTGTGGGCGCGCATCCTCCACCCCTTCATCGGCCTTGCCATGGTGCTGGCCTTCGCGCTGCTGTTCGCCAAGCTCTGGCGCGACAACCTGCTGAACGAGGCCGACAAGGAATGGCGCAAGCACAGCGGCGACATGCTGCGCGGCGACAAGAGCAAGATGCCACCCGTGGGCAAGTACAACGCCGGGCAGAAGGGCGTGTTCTGGCTGATGAGCGCCTGCCTGCTGATCCTGCTGGTCACCGGCGTGATGTTCTGGCAGCCCTGGTTCGCCAGCAGCTTTCCCATCCTGCTGCGGCGCTTCGCCGTCGTGCTGCATGCCGCATCCGCCGTCGGCTTGATACTCGGCGTGATCATGCATGTCTATGCGGCGATCTGGGTCAAGGGCACGGTGCGTGCGATGACGCGCGGCACCGTCACCGAGGCCTGGGCCAAGCAGAACCATGCGCTGTGGCATAGAGACATGACCGGGGGCAAATGAACGATCGCCAGGTCCACAATCGGTGCTCGATGTCGCTGTTACTGATGCTGTTGCTGATGATCGGAGCACCATGTCCTTGACCGCAGGCACACCGCTGCTCTCGCCAGAGGAAATCGCCGTTCGCGCCGGCGAGCAGCTGAGCTTTCTGCGCCTGCCCGAGCCTGGCGTGTTCGCCGAGCGGGCGCTGCGCCTGCGCCAGCTGGCCGCGGGCCATGCGATGCGCGACTACCTGCTCTTCCTGGCCGAGCTGGCAGAGGTGCAGCACGCCTTGCTCAAGCATGCGGTGGCATTGGAGCTGCCCACGGCCGAGCAGATCGAAGCTGCCGCCAATGCCGGCCTGCCGCTGCTGACGCCGGCCCTCGGCCTGCAGGACGGCCGCTGGCGCGAAGGCCTGCGCTCGCTGATGGAACTGCTGGCCGCACGCCTCGCCGTGGGCCCGGCGCGCGACACCGCCCACCAACTGGTGCAAGCCAGCGACGAGCACCTGAACCGCCAGGCCGAGCGCCTGCTCGAAGGCCTGATGCTGGGCCTGGACCTCGGCGCCGCGCCGCTGGTGGCGGCCGCCTTGCAGGTGCATTGGGTGCGCCTCGCGCAGCAGTTGCAGGCCCGGCATGAGCGCGAGGCCCGGCCCGGTGCGCTCGCACCCTTCGGCCGCACCGACGACCCCACCACCTGCCCCTGCTGCGGTTCGCGCCCCAGCGCCAGCATCAGCCGCATCGGTGCCGAGGGCTCGGGCATCCGCTATTTGGCCTGCAGCCTCTGTGCCAGCCAGTGGCATTACGTTCGCATCAAGTGCAGCCATTGCCAGGGCACCAAGGGCATCAGCTACCAGTCGCTGGCTGCGTTGTCGGGTGAAAGCGCCGGCGAGCAGGCGGTGGTGCAGGCCGAGTGCTGTGACAGCTGCGGCCACTACCTCAAGATCGTCCACATGGAGCGTGATCAGAACGTCGAGCCGCAGGCCGACGACCTGGCCTCGTTGACGCTGGACCTGCTGCTGGCCGAGAGCGGCCTGCAGCGCCATGGCCACAACCTGATGCTGCTGTTCGGCGACCCCGAGACAGAAGCCGGGCCACCCGATCCATCACCCGGGAGTCCCTGATGGCTGCGCCCCGAGAGTCCGTGGTTCACGGCTCGAAGGCAGCCCCGAAGGACCTGCCCTCGATAGACAAGCTGCTGCGCCGCCCCGCCGTGGCCGCCCTGGTGGACGAGCAGGGCCACACGCTGGTGGCCGGCGAGGCGCGGGCCCTGCTCGACGGCCTGCGGCTGCGCGCGCTGGCGCAAGCGCTGAGCCTCGACGAGCTGACGCCGGATGCGCTCGACGCGCAGCTGGAGCAGCGCGTGTCGTACCGCCTTCAAGGCCGCATGCGCGCCGTGCTCAACCTCACCGGCACGGTGATCCACACCAACCTCGGCCGCGCGCTGCTGGCCGATGCGGCGCTGCAGCAGTTGCTGGCCCTGATGAGCGGCCCCAACAACCTCGAGTACGACCTCGAGTCCGGCGGGCGCGGCGACCGCGACAGCCTTGTCGAAGGCCTGCTGTGCGATCTCACCGGCGCCGAGGCGGCCACGGTGGTCAACAACAACGCGGCCGCCGTGCTGCTGGCCATTGCCGCGCTGGGCGGCGGGCGCGAGGTGATCGTCTCGCGCGGCGAGCTGGTCGAGATCGGCGGTGCCTTCCGCATGCCCGATGTGATGGCCAGCGCCGGCGCCACGCTGGTCGAGGTGGGCACGACCAACCGCACCCATGCGCGCGACTATGCCGGCGCCATCACGCCGCAGACGGCGATGCTGATGAAGGTCCACACCAGCAACTACCAGGTGCAGGGCTTCACAGCGGCGGTGAGCGAGGCGGAGCTGGCGCCCATCGCCCATGCGGCCGGGCTACCGCTGGTCACAGACCTCGGCAGTGGCGCCCTCGTCGACCTTTCGCAGTGGGGCCTGCCGCGCGAGCCCATGCCGCAGGAGATGCTGGCAGCCGGCTGCGATGTGGTGACCTTCAGCGGCGACAAGCTGCTCGGCGGCCCGCAGGCCGGCCTGATCGTCGGCAAGCGCGAGTACATAGCCCGCATCCGCAAGTTCCCGATGAAGCGCGCGCTGCGCATGAGCAAGCTGCCGCTGGCCGCGCTGGAGGCCACGCTGCGCCTGTACCTGCGGCCCGAACGCCTGACGCAGGACCTGCCCACGCTGCGCCTGCTGACACGCCCGCTGGCCGAGATCGAGGCGCAGGCCGAGGCACTGGCACCACTGCTCGCGGCAGCGCTGGCGCCGCACTACACGGTGCGGGTGAGCGCCATGCTGGGCCAGATCGGCTCGGGCTCGCTGCCCATCGAGCGCCTGCCGTCGGCGGGCCTGGCCATCGCGCCAGTCGCGGCCAAGGGCCAGGGCAGGGCGCTGGAACGTCTCTCGGCGGCTTTGCGCGCGCTGCCGCTGCCGGTGATTGGCCGCATCGCCGAAGACCAGCTCTGGCTGGACCTGCGCTGCCTGGACGATGCAGCGCAGTTCAGCCTGCAGCTGCCGCTCCTGCAGGAGGCCCTGGCATGAAGCCGCTGAACGAGCGCCGCCGCCAGATCCTGCTCGCGGGTGCAGCCTGCCTGGCGGCTGCGGAGGGTCGGGCCGAGGCCGCCGAACGTCCCTGGCCCAAGGGCCAGGCCACGCCGGCCTTGCAGCTGAACAGCTTTCCCGAGGGCCAGCCCTGGTCGCTCGCCCAGCAGCGCGGCAAGGCCGTGCTCTTGAATTTCTGGGCCAGCTGGTGCGAGCCCTGCCGCGCCGAGCTGCCTTCGCTGGAGTTGCTGGACACCACGCTGGGGCCGCAAGGCCTGATCGTCGTGACCATCAACTTCCGCGAGACCGATGCCGCGCTGAAGCGCTTCATGGATCAGATGCCGCTCTCGCTGCCGGTGCTGCGCGATGCCGACGGCCTGGTGTCGCGCGCCTTCGGCGTGCGCGCGTTCCCGACCACGGTGCTGATCGACAAGGCCGGCCTGGCCCGCGCCAGCGTGGTCGGCGAGCGCGACTGGAATGGCTCTGACATGCGCCAATGGGTGGCGCGCTATCTCAAGGCTTGAGTAGAGAAAGGAATGACGACATGAGCATGCATCGCAGAACCCTGATCACCGGCGCTGCCGCCCTGGCTGCATCCGGCACCTGGCTCCCGGCCTGGGCCCAGGAGCGCCGCTTCGCGCCGCAGCCCAGCCCCGGGTGGCGCACGTTCGATCTGACGCTCACGGTCACCGTGGCCGACCCGCAGGGGACGACCAAGCTCTGGCTGCCGCTGCCTGACCTCGAGACCGACTACCAGCGCACGCTGGGCCACAGCTGGACCGGCAATGCCGCACAGGCGCAAGTGGTGGCCGATGCGGCGCGTGACACGCGCATGCTGTATGCCGAGTTCGGCGATGCGGTGAAGGAACCCAGCCTCTCGGTCACCACGCGCGTGCAGACGCGCAACCGCGTGCTCGACTGGGGCACTAAGGGCGCGCCTGTGGCAGAAGACCCCGAGGTGCTGCGCGCCGCTCTGGCGCCCACCGAGTTGCTGCCGCTCGATGGCATCGTGCGCAAAACGGCCCTCGAAGTGACGCGCGGCGCCAGGACCGATGCCGACAAGGCCCGCGCGATCTACGACTGGGTGGTGGCCAATGCCCACCGCGAACCCAAGGTGCGCGGCTGCGGCATCGGCGACATCAAGGCCATGCTGGAGACCGGCAACCTCGGTGGCAAATGCGCGGACCTGAATGCGATCTTCGTGGGCCTGAACCGCGCGGTGGGCGTGCCGGCCCGCGACATCTACGGCCTGCGTGTGGCGCCTTCAGCCTTTGGTTACAAGGAGCTCGGTGCGAACTCGGCGGCGCTGAAGGGCGCCCAGCATTGCCGGGCCGAGGTCTACCTGAAGCAGCGCGGCTGGGTGGCGATGGACCCGGCCGACGTGCTCAAGGTCGCGCGGCAGGAAACGGCCGACTGGATCAAGGACCGCAAGCATCCGGTGGTCGCACCGGTCGACAAGGCCTTGTTCGGCAGCTGGGAGGGCAACTGGGTCGGCTACAACCGGGCGCACGACCTGATGCTGCCCGGCAGTGCCGGCAAGGCCTCGCTGGCCTTTCTGATGTATCCGCAGGGCGAGAACCGCAGCGGCCGTTTCGACGAGCTGGCGCCGGACAACTTCCGCTACGTGATCAGCGCGAAAGAGATCGTCTGAGGTCACCGTGATCGTAGGCACATGATCGTAGGGACGGCGGGTCATATCGACCACGGCAAGACCACGCTGGTGAGAGCGCTCACCGGCGTGGACACCGACCGCCTGCCCGAGGAAAAAAAGCGCGGCATCAGCATCGAGCTGGGCTACGCCTTCCTGCCCACGCCCACTGGCGAGCGCATCGCCTTCATCGACGTGCCGGGCCACGAGCGCCTTGTCCACACCATGTTGGCCGGCGCCACCGGCATCGACTTCGCGCTCCTGCTGGTGGCGGCCGACGACGGCGTGATGCCGCAGACCCGCGAGCACCTGGCCGTGCTGAGCCTGTTGGGTATCTCAAGTGGCGCCGTGTTGATCACCAAGTGCGACCGTGCTTCGCCCGAGCGCATCGCCTTGCTGCGCAGTGAAATCGCGGAGCTGCTGGCTGGTAGCTCGCTGGCTTTGGCGCCGGTGCTCGAGGTTGCAGCCACCACCGGCCAGGGTCTGGATGCGCTGCGCCAGCTGTTGTTCGACGTCGCAGCCCGTCTGCCGCAGCGTGGTGCGGCGGGGGCTGCTTTCAGGCTCGCCATCGACCGGGCCTTCAGCCTCGATGGCGTTGGCACGGTGGTCACCGGCACCGTGCACGCAGGGCGGGTCCGCATCGGTGATGAATTGACGCTGACGCCGGATGTGCGCGGCTCGATGCTGCGCGTTCGCAGCCTGCATGCGCAGAACGCGGCGGTTGGGGAGGCGCTGGCCGGCCAACGCTGTGCCGTGGGCCTGGTGGGCATCGCCAAAGATGAGGTGGCACGCGGGCAGTGGCTGGTCGATCCGGCGGTGCGCCTGCAGACCGAGCGGCTCGATGCGCGCCTGCAGCTCTGGCCGGCCGAGGCCAAAGCCCTGCGTTCGGGCGCAGTGGTCCATGTGCACATCGGCTCCAAGTCCGTGATGGGCACGGTCGCCGTGCTCAGTCGCGAGCAGCTGGAGCCCGGCGGCGAAGCGCTGGTGCAGCTGCTGCTGCGCGAGCCGGTGGCGGCCTGGCGTGGCGACCGCATCGTGCTGCGCGATGCCAATGCCAGCCGCACGATGGCCGGCGGGCGTGTGCTTGACCCTTTTGCTCCCACGCGCTACCGCCGCACGCCGGAGCGTCTGGCCGAGCTGGCGGCCCTGCAGCTGCCCGAGCCCGAGGCGCGCCTGCAGGCCTTGCTGGAGGCTGCGCCGCTGGGTGTGGACCTCGCACGCTTTGCCGCGGCCGAAGGCCTGCGCGAGCCACCAGCGTTGGCTGCGGCGCTGCAAGTGCGCGAGGGTGGCTCGGCCTGGGCGCTGGCTGACGCGGCCGCCGAGCATTGGGCCGGCCTGTTGCTGCAGCGCCTGGCGGACTATCACCAGCGCCAGCCCGAGGAACTGGGCCCCGATGCTGGCCGCCTGCGCCGCGTGTGTGCGCCGCGTCTGCCCGAGCCGCTGTGGCTCGCCTTGCTGGCGCGGCTGCGCGCGCAAGGCCGCTTGGCGCAGCGCGGCAGCTTCGTGCATCTGCCGGCCCATGGCGTGCAGCTCTCGGCGGCCGAGCAGCGCATCGCGCAGAAGGTGGCACCCCGGCTCGCCGAGGCCGGCTTCGAAGGCGCCTGGGCCCGCGACCTGGCCCGAGACAGCGGCGAGAGCGAGGCCCTGATGCGCAGCACCCTGGCCCGCCTGGCCCAGCAGGGCGAGCTGCACCAGGTGGTGAAAAACCTCTACTACGGCGCGCCCCAGATCCATAAGCTGGCCGACATTGCCCGCGGCCTGGCGGCGGGGCCTGAAGGCCAGGTGCTGGCGGCGGGCTTCAGGGATGCCACGGGCCTGGGGCGCAAACGGGCGATCCAGGTCCTGGAGTATTTCGACCGCGTGGGGCTGCTGCGCCGCGTCGGCGACCTGCACAAGCTGCGGGCCGATTCGCGGCTGTTTCTGGCCGAGGAGCGGGCCGCGTGAGGTGCGGAATGATTTCAACGGAGGAGAGACGACACCGGTGTGTCGGCCGGGCTTCAAACCCGGTGGGTGGCGCCATGCGTCGCCGGGCAGGTTCGACTCCTGTTCTCTTCCGCCATTGGCTTCGGTACCGGCGATGCTGATCGCCGGTACCGAGCTGCCCGAGGACCTGCTCTACCTGGTGGACGAGCAGACCTGGGCCCGCCTGCTGCCCGATGGCTCGGCCCGCCTCGGCATCACGGCGCTGGGGCTCAAGGCCTCGGGCGAGATCTACATGTGCCGGCCCAAGCCGGTGGGCGAGCAAATCGCTCAAGGGCGCTCGATGGCGGTGGTCGAGCTGGCCAAGTCCATCGTCTCGGTCAAGTCGCCGCTCTCCGGCGAGGTGCTGGAGATCAATGCGCAGCTGGCCGAGCGGCCGGAGCTGATCCTGGCCGATTGCTATGGCGAAGGCTGGCTGCTGCGGCTTGGACCGCACAGCCTGGACACCGAGCGCCACCAACTGCTGCAAGGTGAGGCCGCGCGCGCGGCGATGGAGCACTACGCATGGCTGAACCAGCTGCAATGACGGTCAAGGGCGTAGCCCTGCTGCTCTGGGCAGCCGACCCGTCCAAGCCGGCACGCCTGGCCACGCCGTTCTTCCATGCGGCGGCGGCGGCGGCGATGGAGCTCGAGGTCGAGATCTATTGCTCGGCCCGCTCGGTGCTGTTGCTGCAACCGGGCGTGGCCGCCGCGCTGCGTGCCTCGGAGCGCCACGAAAAGACCGTGCTTCAGGCGATGCAGGAGGCCGTCGGCCACGGCGCCCGGCTCTATGCCTGCACCGATGCGCTGGCGGCGCAGGGCCTGAAGCGCGATGCGCTGATCGCCGAATGCTCGGGCCATGGCGGGGCCGTACAGTTCATGGCCCGATTGGCCGACCCGGCCTGGCGCTGCCTGGTGTTCTGAAGCATGAATGACGCAACGACCTCCGCCCTGCAGGCTCTAGAAGCCTTGATGAGCCGCTACTCCGTCGGCCCCAAGCACCTGGTGGAGCCCGGCCCCGACGACGAGCAACTGGCCCTGATGGTGCAGGCCGCGCTGCGCGCGCCCGACCATGGCGAGCTGCTGCCCTATCGCTTCAAGGCGGTGCGCGGCGAGGCGCGCCAGCAGATGGCCGAGCTCTTCGCGGCGGCCGCCCGTGCCGCCGGCAAGGACGAGGCCGGCGCCGAGCTCGATGCCGAGCGCGCGCTGCGGCCTCCGGTCAGTGTGGCCGTGGTGGCACGGCTGGACATGGGCCATCCGCAGGTGCCGGTGCATGAGCAATGGGCGGCCATTGGCGGTGCGCTGGCCAACTTCCTCAATGCCGCCCACTTGATGGGTTATGGCGGCAAGATGCTCAGCGGCGCCAAGGTGCGCGACCCCGGTCTCGCGGCTGCTTTCTGTGAGCCCGGCGAGATCCTGGTCGGCTGGATTGCGCTTGGCACGCCGCTGCGCCGCCCGGCCGGGCCTTCGCGCAAGGGCGGCGTGGAGCAGGCCCTGCAGTTCTGGCGCAGCTGAAGCCGCGCCCTCTTTCAGCGGCGTATCCAGGCCTGGCAGGCGGCGTCGGTGGCCGCGCCGGGGCGCACCGTGAGGCTGGGCAGGCGGTCGCTCTTGCCGTCAAGTGGCAGGTAGCGCAGCTCCTTGTCGCCGTCCTCGGTCTGGACCTTCAGCACGACCTCCTTGCTGACGTCGCCGCCGAAGATCGACCAGGCCTTCAGCACCATGCCCTCGCGCAGGCCTGCGCGGTGGGCCGGGCCGTCGGTCAGCACGTCGGTGGCGCTGTGCTTGCTGAGCGAAGCGGGATTGAAGCCCAGCACCCACCGGGGCACCTCGGCCCAACCCATCGCGAAGCAGGGGCCGGCCAGGCCTTCGTCCAGTTCGAAGCTGCGGCCCTCGGCCACATGGGCCTGCACCTGTTCGCGGGGCTGGCTGCCCAGTGCTGTGGTCAAGGCCTTCAGCACGCGTTCGTGGGCCTGCTCGGCCTTACTGGCCTGCTCGGCGGGCAGCATCAAGCCGCGCAGCAGGGCGTCGAGCCCGGCCGGGTTCTTGCGGCGCAGCTCGCGGTCCCAGCCCATGGCCAGCAACTCGCCGCGCACATACATCTGGCGGCCGGCGTCGCGGTCGCTGAAGAAGCGCGGCGCGATGCTCTCGGCCGTGGCATTGCGGGCCGGCGAGCGCCAGTAGGCTCGCAGCGCGCGGGTCAGCTGCTCGGCATAGCGGTCCAGCGTCCAGAGGCCACCGGCCAGCAGCAGGCGGTGCGTGTAGTAGTCGGTGAAGCCTTCCGACATCCAGTAGTGCCGCGCCGCCTGATCCGCGTCGTCGGCGCCGCGGCCGCCCAGGCGATTGGGCAGCCATTGGTGCAGGTTCTCGTGGCCGATCAGGAACTCGAAGCTGTCATTGCTGGGGCCGAAGTCGGGGCTGACGTGCAGCACGGCGGCCTGATGCACCAGCGTGCCGCCGTTGTTGCCCTTGGCGTGGTTGGGTGTGCGCAGCACGGACTGTCTTGGCGTGCTCTGGTCGCCCCAGAAGCGGCGATGGGCCTCCAGCAGCCGTGCGACCTGGTCGGCGAAGGCCGCATCGTCCAGCCCTTGCGTGCCACGGCTGGCGGTGACCACCGGGCCGCCAAGCAAGGGCCGCTCCGCGACGCGCCAACCCGGGCCACCGGCGAAGACGGCATGGCGCAGCAGGGCCTGCGAACCCTGCAGGGCCACCTCGGCCCTCGGCTGCACGCGGCCATCGAAATAGCTGCCGAGCAACGGCCCGACGCTGGCCGCCGGCTGGGCGAGGCTCATGCACATGCGACCGTTGCGCTCATCGCCCCAGGCTTCGACGCTGGGCAGCACGCCATAGCCGAAGAACTGGAACCAGTCGACGCCGATCTGCGTGCGGTAGAGATGCTCCTGTTTCTGCGGTTTGCCGTCGTCCGGGTCGGCCAGCGTGGCGCGGATCTGGTAGCGCACCGAGACCCGGCCCTCGGGCTCGTGCTCGACCTTCCAGCGATTGATGTTGTCGCTGGCCAGCAGGCGCACGCCGATCGGCTGCTCGGTGGCTGGGGTGAGCGAGGCGCCATAGTCGTTGACGCCGGCCCAGCCCGCCTGCAGGCGCAGCCAGCTCTCGCGCCGTCCTTCAGCAGCAAACGTCAGCTCTACCTCGAGCTGGCGCGGCTGGCTGTCGTAGCGCGGTGTGACGCGGTAGTGCAGGTCGCAGTTGGTGTTGGACTGGGCCTCTGCGGCCAGGGGCAGGGCGATGGCCAGTGTGGTGAGGGTGCGCAGGATGCTTGTCATGGGCCCGCATGCTAGACGGGCCCGCCGGGTGTCCGGGAAGTTTTTCCTAGGCTTTGCCAAGCTCCATCACCACCTCGCCTGAGACCGGGTCGGTCAGGCCGAGGCCGTTGCCCAGGTCCTCCAGCTCGGCGCGGAAGCTGTCCAGCATTGCGATCATTTGCGGCCGTGCAGCGGCGATGCTGGCGAAGCTGTCCCATTCGCCGACCAGGCAGAAATCGCGCTCGCCGGTCTGCACCATGCTGCCGCGCCGGAATCCGATGAAGCCGGGATCGGCGCGACGGTGGGCGTCGAGGAAGGCCTGCTGGCGCCCGGGCTTGACGCGAAAGCGGACGATGTTGAACGCGATGGCTGAGCTCATGGGGAATCTCCTTGGAGGCGTGCTGCCGCCGGCCCGGAGATTCTTGCGCTGCGCCGCCGCCGCTTCAAGCCTTGCCCTGGTCCTTGTCCTGGTTGGCACGCCAGGCCGCGATCCGGGGCTTGAGCAACTCGAAGCGTGTCAGGCTCGCGGCCGGCCAGTGCTCTTCGCGCCGGTAATACTCGGCCATCACCGGCTTGCCGTCGCCGAGTTGCAGCCAGGGCTGCTTTGTCGTCGTGAAGATGTGGATGTCGGGCGGGCAGCGGTCGGGCTCGTCCAGCGTGCCGACGCGGAGGAAGGCCATCAAGGGGCCGGCACCCGCGTAGTGGCTGTACAGCGCCACGCGGCATTGCGGGCAGCGCGCGATCTGCTGGCCTGCGCCGCTGGCCGAGGGCGTGTCCACCAGCTCGGGCGCCTCGCCCAGCAGTTGCAGCCGGTCGGTTTCTATCATCGCGTTCAGCGCAAAGGCCGAGCCGCTCTCGCGCTGGCACCAGCGGCAATGGCAGCAGTTGACGAACAGCGGCCGCTCGACGAGGCGGTAGCGGATGCGGCGGCAGTCGCAGCCGCCTTCGAAGGTTTCGCTCATGCTCGTGCTCCTTCCAGGTGATCGGTTCAGCGCAGCGCCTTGCGCCGCACCAGTTTGAGCCCGGACCAGGTGGCGTCCACCGCGCAGACCTTGATGTCCACCAGGCCGAGTGGCAGGGCGATCTCGCGTATCACGTCCTCGGTGATGTCGGTGGGCAGGCGCGAGGCCTTCTTGGGCCAGCTGACCCAGATCGCGGCGTCGGGGCGCAACTGCGTTGGCAGCTGATCCAGCGCCGCCGCCAGCACGCTGCGCTCGGTGACGAAGAGCAGGACCAGGTCGGTGCTGGTGTCGGCCGTCTTCTGGAACACCACCTGTGGCGGCAGCGGCGCCAGCAAGTCCTTCAGCGCGGCCAGGCCGGCGGGCGGATGCAGGGCCAGGACCTGGCTTCCCTCCTTGAGGCCCAGCTTCTTGGCCAGCGGTGTGCCGGAGTAGCCAGCGGCGGTGGTGGTGGTCGCCATGCTTCAGGGCTTGATGGTGGAGAACGCGCCTTCGCGCGTCAGCGTGGCCACGGCCTGGCGTATCGAAGTCATCAGCGCCTCGCTGAGCTGTGGATGGCAGGCGATGAACGTCTCGATCAGGCCGAAGCTCAGCACGGTCTTGGGCGGCGGGGGCAGGGCGTTGCGCATCTCCTCCTTGGCCACGAAGGCGTTGGCGGCCCACAGGTCGATGCGTTTGGCCTGCAGCTTGCGCAGGTTGGTGGCGTCGTCGGCCACTTCCTCGATCTGCAGGTTCTGGGTGCGCAGTTGCTGCGCGGCGACCGAGTTGCGAATGACGCCAATGCTCAGGTTGCGTGCGTCGCTCAGGCTTGTGAAGTTGCGGGTGTCATCGGCGCGGGCCAGCAGCACCAGCTCCGCCCGCGAGATCGGGCCGGCCCACTGGAACAGCGCCTCGCGTTCTGGCGAGCGGCCCATGCCCACGGCGCAGGTGCCGGGCCGAGTGCTGGCGTCAAGCAGGGCTCTGGCGGTGACGGTCTGCTCGAACTGCGGCTCCGCGAGGTTGGCCACCTTGGCCAGGCGGCGCAGCATGGCAATGCCCCGGCCGCTGAAGACGCCGGTGGCCGGATCGCGCACGAAGACGGCGGGCGTCTCGGGCAGCAGGAAGGTCACGCTGGGTGGCACTTCGGCAGCTTGTGCCGCGTGCGCTGGCAGTGCCAACAGTGCTGACACTGCCGAGAGTGCAGTAGCGAGTGCACCCAGCCGTGCCGCGAGCCGACGCTGGGTGCCGCTCATTCAGAGCCCCAGCGCCTTGGCCAGCTCGTCCGGCGCATAGGGCCGTCCGCGCTGCGGATAGGCCTTCACCAGCTCGCACATGCGGGCACTCAGCGGCGCGCTGCGGCCCTGGCTGGCGGCCAGGCGCACGACCTCGCCGCAGAGCGCGTCAATCTCGGTCGCGCGGCCGAGGGCCAGGTCGTCCGCCATGCTGGAGCGGGCCTTGGCATCGATCTGCAGCATGCGCTTGGCCAGCCGTTCGAAGACGAAGGTCGGCAGGCGCAGCAGCAGGGGCAGGGGCAGGCGCTGCGGAGGCAGGGCCGCCAGCTGGGCCGGCGCAATGCCGGCAGCGGCCAGCACACCCAGCGCCTCGCTTTGCAAGGCGGCGAAGCAGCGCCGGTAGCCGCGCTGCAGCAACTGCTCGCGCAAGGGCCGGCCGGACAGTGCGTTCACCGGGTTGTTCAGGTTGATCAGCAGCTTGCCCCACTGGACCGCACGCAGGTCGGGCAACAGCTTGAAGCCCAGGCCCTGCGCTGAGAAGGCGGCTTGCAGCGGCTGCAGCAGCGCATCGCTTTGTGCCATCAGCGCGCCGGCCGTGCCGCGATGGAAATGCCCCGGCGCCAGCTCGGCGATGTTGAACGGCACCATGCCTGGCAGGCAGCGCAGCGCAGGAGCAGCAGCCTGGGCGCGCTCGGCATTGCCAATGCCGTTCTGCATGGACACGACCAGGCTGCCCGGTGGCAACGCCGCCTGCAGCTCGGCCGCCGCTTCGGCGGTGGCGCCGCTCTTCACGCACAACAGGATGACGCTGGGCGCGAGGCCCGGCGGCAGCTGCTCGTGCAGATGCAGTTGCTCGGGCGCGAGCTGCTGCTCGCGGCCGTTCAGATCGCTGAGCTTGAGGCCCCGCTCGCGCAGTGCCGCGATCACGCGGTGGCGGCCGACGAAATGAACTTCGAGGCCAGCAGCCGCGAGGCAGCCACCGAGGTAGCAGCCCACCGAGCCGGCGCCCATGATGAGGATGCTGCTCATGGCTTGGCGCTTTGAGGATAGGGATCGAAGGCCTGCCACAGCGGCGCCAGGCGGACCTCGCGCTGCTCGGCGCGGGCCCGCGCCTGCAGGTCGGCCAGGGTGCTGCCGAAGTCGTCGATCAGGTAGGCGATGGGCTGGGGCAGCGAGCCGTCGGCCGGCAGCGGCAGCCAGAAATCGTCCCAGTGGATGGGCACGACGCGGCGCGCGCCGCTCGCCTGCACCACCTCGCGCCAGTAGCCGTCGCGGTAGGCGGCGTTCTTCTTGCCCAGCGTGCCGACGCCGAGGAAGACGGTGTCGACGCGGCGGCCCTGCAGCGCGCCGGGCACGAAGCCGGCGCTGCCCTGCACGAGGATGCTGCGGCCCTCATGCTCGACCAGCAACGACCAGACCTGGCCCTCGCGCCAGGCGCTGGCCAGGGCCGGCGGCTTCAGTGGCGCTTCGATGTCTTCATGGCCATTGCCATCGCTCCACCAGGTCGGCGAGTGGCGCGAGGCAATGAAGCTGAGCTTGAAACGGCCGAGCTGCAGGCTCTCGCCATCGCGCACCTCGCGCAGTTGCGCGGCCGGCAGGCCTGCGCCACGGCCGAGGTTCAGCGTGGAGGGCGAGCCCACCAAGAGGGCGCCGGTGCGCTGGGCGACCAGGGGCGAATCCATCGCATGGTCGTAATGCGAGTGCAGCGGCACGACGGCTGCGAGCTTGCTGATGCCCAGCTTCTGCAAGCCGGCTTCGACGCTCTGCAGGTCCGGCGAGATCGGGCCCATCAGCGCCGACACCGGCGGCCGGCTGAAGAAGGCGTCGGCCAGCCAGGCGGTTTCGCCGTCGTCAAAGAGCAGGGTGCTGACGCCGGCAAAGCGCACCCGCAGCTGGCCGGCTTGCGGCGCTGCGGCCGGCAGCAGCAGGGTGTCCAGCCCCGTCAGCGGCGGGCGCCGCTGCATCTGCACGTAGACGTAAAGCCCGGCCGCGATCAGCAGCAGGGCCAGCAGCAGTGCGGCGCGGCGCAGCCGCCGAAAGCCGCGGCTCACGTGGCCGGATGGGCCAGGTCGCGGATGTGCGTGGGGCCGACGCGGCGCTCGATCTCGCCGAGCATGCTGCGGCCCCAGCCCAGGGCGAACAGCCATTCACCGACGACGAACATCGGGCCGACCAGGAGGCCCACCAGGTCGTCCACGAAGGCCGGCTTGCGGCCCTCGTAGTAGTGGCCGACGAACTGGATCACCCAGCCGACCACGAAGCTGCCCACACCCCAGACCAGCCAGGAGAGCATCGAGCCCTCGGCCAGTGGCGAGGCCAGGGCCATCAGCACGCCATTGACGACGACGGTGGCCAGGCCCAGCAGCAGCTCGCCGCGCGTGAGGTACCAGAGCGCACTGAGGGCCCACAGCACCCAGGCGCCGTTGAGCGCGAAACCGTCGACGCTGAAGCTGGCGCGGGCCAGCAGCACGCCAATGGCGAACACGATCAGCGGGATGCCGACGAAATGCGTGGCGATGTTGCGGCGGTCGCGGTGATAAGCCGCGTACTGGGCCATCAGGTCGATGGCGGGGCGGAAGGGGCTGGCCATGACGGTCTCCTTGGTTCTGCTGGCGGGCTGGGCCCGATGTGTCGATGCTAGTTCAGCATCTTGGCAGCCTGCTGTCAAAAAGCCGACAGATGGCGTCCCTGCAAACCCTGGTGCGAGCTACATCAGGGCGTCAAAAGGCAGCACATCGACGGCCTCGCCCGCCGCCACGCTGCCCTGGTCGTGCGCCAGCAGGATCAGGCCATTGGCCCGGCTCATGCTGGAGAGGATGCCCGAGCCCTGGTCGCCGGTGGTCTCGACCTGCCAGCCGCCGTCGGGTGCGCGGCTGACGATGCCGCGCTGGTATTCGGTGCGGCCGGGCTTCTTGCGCAGCCCTTGCAGGCTGGTGGCACGCAGCATGGCCAGCGGCGCGGGCGTGGCGCCGGCCAGGCGCAGCAGGGCCTCGCGCACCAGGGCATAGAAGCTCACCATCACGGCCACCGGATTGCCGGGCAGGCCGAACAGCAGCGCGGCCGTCCCATCGGCGCGCGGCAGGCGCCCGAGCGCCAGCGGGCGGCCGGGGCGCATCAGCAGTTGCCAGAAGAGCAGCTCGCCCGTCTCCGCCATGTCGGCCATCACGCGCTTGGTGTGGTCGGCATCGCCGGCGCTGACGCCACCGGAGCTGATCAAGACATCGGCCCGCGCCACGCCCTCGGCAAAGGCTTCGCGCAGCGCGGCCGGCTCGTCCTTCACGAGGCCGAGGTCGATCACCTCGATGCAGCCCAGGCGCTGCAGCAGGGCGGTGAGGGTGTAGCGATTGCTGTCGTAGATCTGGCCTGGCTGCAGGGCCTGGCCCGGCGCGCAGAGCTCGCTGCCGGTGGACAGCAGGGCCACGCGCAGGCGCGGGGACACGGCGGCTTCGGTCTGGCCCAGCGAGGCGAGCAGGCCGATGTCGGGGGCCTTCAGCACGCGGCCGGCGGCCAGGGCCTGCTCGCCGCGTGCCAGGTCTTCGCCGGCCAGGCGGCGGTTGGCACCGGGCTTCAAGGCATCAGCGGGGATCAGGATGTGCTCGCCATCGGGGCGCTGGACCAGCTCCTGCGGCACCACCGTGTCCAGCCCTGGCGGCAAGGCCGCGCCGGTCATGATGCGCCGGCACTGGCCGGCCGCGAGTGGGCCGGTCGGCTCGTCACCGGCCAGGCTGGTGCCGGCGATGCGCAAGACCGTGGGCTGGCCGGGGCGCAGCTCGGCGCCGCTGAAGGCATAGCCGTCCATGGCCGAGTTGTCGTGCGCCGGCACGTTGATGGGAGAGATCAGGTCCTCGGCCAGCACGCGGCCCAGCAGGGCCTGCAGCGGCAGCCTCTCGCGGGCCGGGCTTGGCGGCGGCAGGGCCCGGGCGATGAACGCGCAGGCGCGCTCCAGGCACAGCGACTCGGGCTCGTAGCCGGGCAGCGAGGCGGCGATCTCTTGCAGTGTCATGGGGTGGCGCCCGGCACGCGCAGGGGGCGGCACATCAGGTCCTTGTCCACATAGCGGCCATCGGGCAGCTTGAGGGCGTTCTCCAGGCGGCCATAGCGGCGAAAGCCGCAGCGCGCGTACAGCGCCACGGCTGCCGCATGGCCGGCGCTGACGGAGAGCGTCACCTGCTCCAGCACGGGCTCGCCTTCCAGCATCTCCAGCGCCTGCGCCAGCAGGGCGCGCCCGAGGCCCAGGCCCTGCAGCTCGGGCAGGACCATCATGCCGACGATATGGGCCACATGGCGGACCTTGGCCCGCGGATCGAACTCGGCGCTGATGGCGCCGACCATGCGTTCGCCCAGCCAGGCGGTCAGCGTGAACAGGTTGTGGCCGCCGGCCGCCATGCCGAGGCGGTTGCGGTAGCTATCGGCCGTGCGGCTGCGCTCGGTCTCGGCGTCGGAGGTGAAGGCCTCCTCGAAGCCGGCCAGCATCGCGTCGCGCAGCTGCTTGTATTGGGTCAGGTCGTCCTCGCGCATCACTCGGATGCGGCAGGCGAGGCGGTCGGCGCTGGAATTCAAGGCTTCATCCACCGATGTAGTGCATCTCGACCTTGCGGACCTCGCTCGGGACAGAGGCGCCGCTGGCGCGCAGCTGCGAATAGCGGTCCTTGCGGCCCGACCAGATGGCGGCCAGGGTGCCGGCGATGTCTTCGTCTTGCGCCCCGCCACGCAGCAGGCCGCGCAGGTCGTGGCCGGCATGGGCGAACAGGCAGAGGTAGAGCTTGCCTTCGGTCGAGAGCCTGGCGCGGTTGCAGTCGCCGCAGAAGGCCTGGGTCACGCTGGAGATCAGGCCGATCTCGCCGCCGCCGTCGGCATGCTGCCAGCGCTCGGCGGTTTCGCCGAGCGTGCTGGCGCCCAGCGGCTTCAGCGTGAACTCCGTCTGCAGGCGTGCCAGCAGCTCGCGCGAGGGCAAGACCTCGTCCATGCGCCAGCCATTGGTGGCGCCCACGTCCATGTATTCGATGAAGCGCAGGGTCACGCCCGTGCCATGGAAATGCCGCGCCATGGCCATCACCTCGTGGTCGTTGACGCCACGCTTGACCACCATGTTGACCTTGATGGGTGCGAGACCCACGGCCTGTGCGGCGGCGATGCCGTCCAGCACCTCGGCGACCGGGAAGTCCACGTCGTTCATGCGGCGGAAGATGGCGTCGTCCATCGCGTCCAGGCTCACCGTGATGCGCTGCAGGCCGGCGTCCTTCAGCGCTCTGGCCTTGCGGGCCAGCAGCGAGCCATTGGTGGTCAGCGTCAGATCGAGCGGTGCGCCCTCAGGCGTGCGCAGCGCGGCCAGCATTTCCACAAGGCGCTCGATGTGCTTGCGCAGCAGGGGCTCGCCGCCGGTCAGGCGGATCTTCTGCACGCCCTGGGCCACGAAAACCCGGGCCAGGCGCGTGATCTCCTCGAAGCTCAGCAGCTCGGCATGCGGCAGGAAGCTGTGGTGCTTGTCGAACACTTCCTTGGGCATGCAATAGCTGCAGCGGAAATTGCAGCGGTCGGTGACCGAGATGCGCAGGTCGCGCAGCGGCCGGCCGAGGGCGTCGGCCAGCAGGCCGCCTTGGGCCGCCAACGGCGGCGGCAGGGGCAGCGAGTGCCTGTGGTCGACCAGGGGAATGACGCGCTCCGACATGGCCCGCATTGTGCCCGCGTGGCCAGGCCCGGCCCGCCCTGGGGCTTACAGTGCGGGGCGATCCAGCCTCAACCATTGACCATGCGCAAGCCCTTGCCCCGTTGCGTCAGCTTCGGCGAAGCCCTGACGGACCTGATACGCACGGGCCCGGACACCTGGCAGTCGGCCTGCGGCGGCGCGCCCTGGAACGTGGCGCGGGCGCTGGCCGGCCTCGGCGTGGCCAGCGCCTTCGGCGGCGGCATCAGCCGCGACCTGTTCGGCCAGGCCCTGTGGCGAGAGAGCGAGGCGGCCGGGCTGGACCTGCGCTTCCTGCAGCAGTTGGACAAGCCACCGCTGCTGGCCGTGGTGCACGAGACGGCGCCGCCGCAGTACTTCTTCATCGGCGAGGACAGCGCCGATCTGCATTTCGATCCGGCGGCCCTGCCCGATGGCTGGGAAGCAGCGTTGGACTGGGCGCATTTCGGCTGCCTCGGCCTGTGGCGCGAGCCGCTGGCCGCTCGCCTGCTGGCCCTGGCCGCCCAGCTCAAGGCTGCTGGCAAGCGCATCAGCTACGACCCGAATTTCCGAGCCGTGATGGACGAGCACTACGACCCCACACTGGAGCGCATGTGCGGCCTGGTCGACGCGATCAAGGTTTCAGACGAGGACCTGCGTCGCCTGTTCCGCAGCAGCGATGCCGCGCCGGGCCAGGCTCAGCTGCGCGCCTGGGCCCCCACTGCCTGGATCCTGCTGACCCGGGGCGCCGGTATCGCCACGCTGTATCGCGGCGACCAGCAATGGAGCTTGATGCCGCCCGAGGTCGCGGTGATCGATACCGTGGGCGCCGGCGATGCCGCGATGGCCGGCCTGCTGGCCAGCCTGATGCAGCAGCCGCCGCATCAGCAGAGCCCCGGCGAGCAGCACCTGCGCTGGGCGGTCACGGCGGGCGCACTGGCCTGCACGGCGGCGGGCGCCTTTGCGCCGGATCGTCAGGCGCTGCTGCGGAGTCTCAGCGCGTAGGCTTGCCGCCCGGCTTCCACATCGGCTTGTAGTCGCTGTTGGCCAGCCAGCGGGCCGGTTCGATCAGCGACTGGATCACCGCCGTCATGAAGGGTAGGTCCAGGTGGGCGATGTCGTCGTCGGCCTTGTGGTACGTGGGCGTGGTGGCCCAGCCCGAGACGGTGTGGGCGACGATGCCGGCGAGGGCCAGCTGGTAGTTGTCGGAGCGTTCGAAGAACTTGTGCTCGGGATAGGGGTCGGCCGTGATCTGGAAGCCGCGGGCCTTCATGGTCTCGCCGAAGTCCGAGCGTTCGAAGCCGGTCATCATCAGGGTCTTCGCCGGCAGCTTGGGGTCCTGCGCGCCAATCATTTCGAACTCGAGGTTGGCGATGATCTCGGTCAGCGGGATCGGCGGGTTCTTGGCGAAGTAGGTCGCGCCCAGCAGGCCCATTTCCTCCGCGCCGAAGCAGACGAAGAGCACCGAGCGCTTGGGGCGCTCGCCGGCCGCCAGCGCGCGCGCCACTTCCAGCACGGCGGTCACGCCCGAGGCGTTGTCGTTGGCGCCATGCATGATGGTCACGCCATCGGACTGCAGGCCCAGGTGGTCCAGGTGGGCCGAGAAAAGGAGGGTGCCGGCCTTGGGGTCGCTGCCCTGCAGATGGCCGATCACATTGGTGGTGATCAGCTTGTCCTCGACGATGGCCGGCGGCTCCAGGGTGATGGC
Organism: Pelomonas sp. V22; assembly: GCF_030014915.1. Taxonomy (GTDB): domain Bacteria; phylum Pseudomonadota; class Gammaproteobacteria; order Burkholderiales; family Burkholderiaceae_C; genus JAUASW01. The sequence goes on along the minus strand of NZ_JAGIXS010000001.1, from coordinate 841,053 downwards.
CTGGCCTGCGGCGGCCGCCAACTGGTCGTACAGCGCTGCCGGGACGGTCAGCAGGGTGGGGCGCGGCTTGCCTTGGGCGCTGCCTTCACGCATCAGGCGGGGCTGGCCGCCCATCTGGGCGTACAGCTTGCGGGTTTCCTCACTTTCGCGGGCGATCACCAGCTTGGCGCCTTGTCGTGCCGCCGTCTGGTACCAGTCCATCAACCGGGCCTGGCCCTTGACCAGCACGATCTCTTCGGTGCCGAGCGCCTTCGGGTCTTCGGAGGCTGCCAAGCTCAGCTTGCCGCTGATGGCCTGGCCGCTCGAAGTGAACAGTGTGAGGCCGCTGGCCTCGACCTTGCCGGCCATGTTCAGCCGGCCGGTGCCATCCAGGCGCGGCTTGGGCAGCACGGCGGTCTGCAGGTAGCTATTGCCCATGCCCGGTGCGGGCTTGATGCCGAAGCTCTCGAACTGCGAGGCCACGTAGACGGCGGCGATGGTCTCGTCGCGGCTGGCGCTCTTGCGGCCCTGCAGGGCGTCGGAGGCCAGGAAGGATTCATGGGCGCTGACCCATTGCTGCTTGACGACCCAAGGCGTCTGGGCCTGTGCGGCCAGGCTCAGGGTGGCGCAGCCGGCCAGCAGGAGGGAGTGGAGAACAAGACGCACGGTCCGACCTTCAGCTTGTTTTGAAGCGGCGGATTATGGTGGTGGCCGGGGCGGCCCTCCCCAAGTCACGGTGCGATCAGCGCGCGGCTCAGCGGCGCGGCTTCTTGGCCGGCGTGGCGGCCTCGGCGGCGAAGGCCAGCTCCAGATACTCACGCACATTCTTCTTGAACAGATCGCCAAGCTTCACGAGCTTGATGTGGCGCCGCTTGCCTTGCTCGCCTTCCAGCACCTGGTGCGGGTCCGGTAGCTCGCTGCCTCGGCTGAACTCCAGCGCCAGGTGCTTGTCGTAGGAGAACAGTGCGCAGACCGGCGACCTGGCCGAGAACAGCAGGCCGCCATAGCGCACCTCTTCGCGCAGCCTCGGGCCGGCGGTGTGGATCAGCTCGCGGGTGCGGTCGATCAGGGCAAAACGCTCGGCGTCCTTGCGGCGCAGCTCGGTCAGGAAGTCATCGACGGGTTCGGGGTTCATTGCCTGCATTGCACCACTGAAAGCGGATCAGCCCTTGCGGGCCACCAGCGTCTGGTGCTCCGAGCCCACCTGCAGCGCCGGTCGCTCGGCCTCGAGTTCTGCTAGCGGCTGCACTTCCACCATCGTGGCCTGGCAGCGCCGCGTCAGCTGCTGGTAGGTCTCGGTGCCTTCGAGCTTCCAGCGGATCTCGTCGTCGGACAGCTCGCGCAGCACCTTGGCCGGCACGCCGGCGATCAAGGAGCGCTCGGGCAACTTGAGCCCGGCACGCACGAAGGCGCTGGCCGCGACGATGGAACAGGCGCCGATCTCGGCCTCGTCCATCACCACCGCATTCATGCCGACCAGGGCGTCGTGGCGCACGATGCAGCCGTGCAGCACGGCGCCATGGCCAATATGGCCGTTGGTCTCGACCACGGTCTCGGATTTGGGGAAGCCGTGGATCACGCAGGTGTCCTGCACGTTCGCGCCTTCCATCAGCACGATGCGGCCGAAGTCGCCCCGCAGCGAGGCGCAGGGGCCGATGTAGCAGCCCGGGCCGACGATCACGTCGCCGATGAGCACGGCGGTGGGATGCACGTAGCTGCTGGGGTGGACGACGGGGATCACGCCGTCGATGGCATAGCAGGGCATGGAGGGTCTCCGGGTTAACCCCGGTCAATCGGGGCGGTGGCGGCCTTGCGCCAAATCAAGTGCGACCTTACGATCTACCGACCGGTCGGTCAAGAGTGTTTGATCGAGCACAAAGACACGGCGAGGAGTCCGCGAAACCATGTCCGATTCACCCGAAACCGCGATCCTGATCAGCAACGAGGGCGCGGTGCGCGTGCTGACGCTGAACCGCCCGGCCGCGCTCAACGCCTTCACTGCCGCCATGTTGGCGCAGACCCGCGCGGCCTTGGCCGAGGCGGCCGAAGACGCCACCGTGAAGGCTGTGCTGATCACCGGCGCCGGCCGCGCCTTCAGTGCCGGCCAGGACCTGGGCGACCCGCTGGTCAAGCCCGATACCAGCCCTGACGCCGCCCCCAAGGACATCGGTCATCTGCTCGACGGCTACTACATCCCGCTGGCCCTGCAGCTGCGCGCCATGCCGGTGCCGACCATCGCCGCCGTCAACGGTGTGGCCGCCGGCGCTGGCGCCAATTTCGCGCTCGGCTGCGACCTGGTGATTGCCGGCGAGGGCGCCAGCTTCATCCAGGCCTTCTCCAAGATCGGCCTGATCCCGGACTGCGGCGGCACCTGGCTCTTGCCGCGCCTGGTCGGCCGCGCCAAGGCTCTGCAATTGGCCCTGCTCGGAGACAAGCTGAAGGCGGCCGAGGCCGCCTCCATCGGGCTGATCGCCCGCGCCGTGCCCGATGCTGAGCTGATGAGCGAGGCCATGGCCATGGCTCAGAAGCTTGCTGCCATGCCGAGCCGGGCCTTGGCTGAGACCCGCCGCCTGATTGACCAGGCCATGGACCAGGACTACGAGGACGCGCTGCGCATGGAGGCCATGATGCAGAGCCAGCTGGGCTTCGCGCATGACTACAGCGAAGGCGTGCGAGCCTTCATGGAAAAGCGCTCGCCGCAGTTCAAGGATCGCTGATGAATCCCCAGCAAATCGCCGAAGCCGTCCGCGACGCCATGTTCGCCAACGACCGCGCCAGCAAGGGCCTGGGCATGGAGATCCTCGCGATCTCTCCAGGCGGCGCCACGCTCGCGATGACGGTGCGCGAAGACATGCTCAACGGCCTTGACATCTGCCACGGCGGCCTGATCACCACGCTGGCCGATTCGGCCTTCGCCTTCGCCTGCAATGCCTACAACGAGATGACCGTGGCCTCGGGCTTCGACGTCAGCATCGTGGCGCCGGGTCGGCTCGGCGACCGGCTCATTGCGGTGGCCGAGGAGGTGCAGCTGTCCGGCCGCACCGGTGTTTACGACATCACCGTGCGCAACCAACGCGATGAATTGATTGCCTTGTTCCGCGGCCGCTCGTACCGGCTCAAGGGCAAGCCCGTCGTGCAAATCCAGGAGTGAAGTCAGATGCCTGTGAAGAACCCATCCCCCGGCGAGCTGGAGTCCATCGAGACTGCCAGCCGCGACGAGTTGCAGGCGCTGCAGCTGGAGCGCCTGCGCTGGTCGCTCACGCATGCCTACGAGAACGTGCCGCACTACAAGGCTGCGTTCGACGCCAAGGGCGTGCACCCGAGCGACCTGAAGCAGCTGTCTGACCTCGCGAAGTTTCCCTTCACCACCAAGAAGGACCTGCGCGACAACTACCCCTTCGGCCTCTTCGCCGTGCCGCGCGAAAAGGTGTCGCGCATCCATGCCTCGTCCGGCACCACGGGCAAGCCGACCGTCGTTGGCTACACCGCCCGCGACATCGACACCTGGGCCGGCCTGGTGGCCCGCTCGATCCGCGCTGCGGGCGGCCGTGCCGGCGACATCGTCCACATCGCCTATGGCTACGGCCTCTTCACCGGCGGCCTGGGCGCGCATTACGGCGCCGAGAAACTGGGTTGCACCGTCGTCCCGATGTCGGGCGGCCAGACCGAGAAGCAGGTGCAGCTGATCCAGGACTTCAAGCCCGACATCATCATGGTCACGCCCAGCTACATGCAGGTGATCATCGAGGAGTTCGAGCGCCAGCAACTGGACCCGCGTGCCATGTCGGTCAGCATCGGCATCTTCGGCGCCGAGCCCTGGACCGAGGCCATGCGCCGCGAGATCGAAGGCAAGGCCGGCATCGACGCGGTGGACATCTACGGCCTCTCGGAAGTGATGGGCCCTGGCGTCGCCAGCGAATGCGTGGAGAGCAAGGACGGCCCGGTGATCTGGGAAGACCATTTCTATCCCGAGATCATCAATCCCGAGACCGGCGAGCCGGTGGCCGATGGGGAAGAGGGCGAGCTCGTCTTCACCTCGCTCAGCAAGGAAGCGCTGCCCATCATTCGCTACCGCACGCGCGACCTGACGCGCCTCCTGCCGCCGACCTCGCGCAGCATGCGCCGCATGGGCAAGATCGTTGGCCGCAGCGACGACATGCTGATCATCCGCGGCGTCAACATGTTCCCCACACAAGTGGAGGAGCTGGTGCTGGCCGAGCCGCAGCTCTCGGGCCAGTACCAGATCGTCGTCAGCCGCGATGGCAACCTCGACGAGGTGCTGGTGCGCTGCGAACTGCAACCGGCCGCCGTGGGCAGCGACGTGGGCGCGATTGCCAAGCACCTGCAGCACCGCATCAAGACCTTGATCGGCGTCAGCACCAAGGTCGTCGTTGGTGCGCCAGACTCGATCGAGCGCACGCTGGTGGGCAAGGCCCGGCGCGTCATCGACAAGAGACCCAAGTAAGGAGCCACAGCATGTACACCCAAGCCATGAGCGTCGGTCCACAAGACCAGGCAGCCAAGGTTCGCAGCGCCGAAGACGCGCAACGCGAAGAGGCTTTCGAGGCCCGCGTTGCCGCCGGCGATTTCATCGAGGCCAAGGACTGGATGCCCGAGCACTACCGCAAGACGCTCGTCCGCCAGATCAGCCAGCATGCGCATTCGGAATGCGTGGGCATGCTGCCCGAGGGCAACTGGATCACGCGCGCGCCGACGCTCAAGCGCAAGGCCATCCTGCTCGCCAAGGTGCAGGACGAAGCGGGTCACGGCCTCTACCTCTACTCGGCAGCCGAAACGCTGGGCACCTCGCGCGACCAGATGCTGGATGCGCTGCACACCGGCAAGGCCAAGTACAGCTCGATCTTCAATTACCCGACGCTCAGCTGGGCGGACATCGGCGTGATCGGCTGGCTGGTGGATGGCGCGGCCATCATGAACCAGGTGCCCCTGTGCCGTTGCTCCTACGCGCCGTATGCGCGGGCCATGATCCGCGTCTGCCGCGAGGAGAGCTTCCATCAGCGCCAGGGCTATGAATCGCTGCTGGTGATGATGCGTGAAGGCACGCCCGAGCAAAAGGCGATGGTGCAGGACGCGGTGAACCGCTGGTGGTGGCCGTCGCTGATGATGTTCGGCCCGGCCGACAAGGATTCGCCGAACTCCGAGCAGTCGATGCGCTGGGGCATCAAGCGCATCAGCAACGACGACCTGCGCCAGAAGTTCGTCGATGCCACCATCCCGCAGGCCGAGATCCTCGGCGTGACCGTGCCGGATGCCGACCTCAAGTGGAACGCCGAGCGGGACAGCTACGACTTCGGTGCCATCGACTGGTCGGAGTTCTGGCGCGTCGTCAATGGCGACGGACCGATGAACCGCGAGCGCCTCGGCGCCCGCGTCAAGGCCTGGGAAGACGGCGCCTGGGTGCGCGAAGCCGCGCTGGCCCATTCCCGCAAGCAAGCTACCAAGGAACAAGCAGCATGAGCACGACGCCGACCACCACTCAGAACGAATGGCCGCTGTGGGAAGTCTTTGTCCGCAACAAGGCGGGCCTGGACCACAAGCATTGCGGCAGCCTGCATGCGGCTGATTCCAAGATGGCGCTGCAGATGGCCCGTGACGTCTACACCCGCCGCCAGGAAGGCACGAGCATCTGGGTCGTGCTGTCCAGCCAGATCGTGGCCAGTGACCCGGGCGAGAAGGGCATGTACTTCGACCCGATGGAAGACAAGGTCTACCGCCACCCGACCTTCTACGAGCTGCCCGACGCGCTCAACCACATGTGATCGCCATGTCTCAGCAATCGATCAAGGTGGGCTCGGCCCCCGAAGTCCAGTACCTGCTGCGCATTGGCGACAGCTGCCTGATCCTGGCCCAACGCATCAGCGAGTGGTGCGGCCATGCGCCCATCCTCGAGGAAGACATCGCGCTGTCCAATATCGCGCTGGACCTGCTTGGCCAGGCGCGCGCGCTGCTCACGCATGCCGCCAAGCTCGACGGCCAGGGCCATGACGAGGACCAGCTCGCTTTCCTGCGCGACGAGCGCCAGTACCTGAATCCGGTGCTGATGGAGCTGCCTCGCGGCGACTTCGCCTGGACGCAGCTGCGCAACTTTGGCGTCGCCACCTGGCTGCTGTTGTTGTGGCGCCGGCTTGAGCAGTCGAGCGATGCGGAAGTGGCGGCCATAGCCGGCAAGGCCGTGAAGGAAGCGGCCTACCACCAGCAACATGCGGCCGACTGGGTCGTGCGCCTGGGCGATGGCACCGAGGAATCGGCGCAGCGCATCAACGCCGCGCTGTCCACGCTCTGGCCCTACTTCAACGAGCTGTTCGATGCGGACGCCGTGGATGCTGCAGCCGCTGCGCAAGGCCTGGGCCCGGCCTGGTCGGACCTGAAGGACGACTGGCGCGCCGCCTTTGCCGAGGTGCTGGGCGAGGCCCAGGTTGCCGTCCCCAAGGACAGTGCCTTCCGCAGCGAAGGCCGGCGCGGCATGCACAGCGAGCACATGGGCCACCTGCTCGCGACCCTGCAATACCTGCAGCGCGCCTATCCCGGAGGCAAGTGGTAATGACGCCGCTGCCACTGGCCAATTCCTGCGGGCGGCTGGAAGCCGCCTGGGAGGTGCTGCGCCAGATTCCAGACCCCGAGGTGCCGGTGATCACGCTGGCCGAGTTGGGCATCGTGCGGGACCTGCGCGAGACGGCCGGTGGTTTGGAGGTCGTGCTCACGCCCACCTATTCAGGCTGCCCGGCCACCGAGCTGATCCAGGACGATGTGCGCGCCGCCCTGGCCGCCTTCGGCGAAATCGAGATCGTGATGCAGCGCGCCCCGGCCTGGACCACCGACTGGATCAGCGAAGAAGGCAAGCAGAAGCTCAAGGACTACGGCATCGCGCCGCCCGGGCCCGCGAGCGGCCCGCAGCCGATCCGCCTCGTGCACCGCGCTTCGCTCACCAAGCTGGCCTGCCCGCGCTGTGGCTCCGAGCACACCGAGAAGCTGTCGGCCTTTGGCTCCACGGCCTGCAAGGCGCTGTACCGCTGCTTGAGCTGCCGCGAGCCGTTTGAACATTTCAAACCTATTTGAACAAGAGACCGCCATGAGTCTTCACTTCCATCCGCTCAAGGTCCGCGAGGTGCGCCTCGACACCGACGAGGCCGTGATCGTCTCGTTCGACGTGCCGCCCGAACTGGCCGAGACCTTCCGCTTCACGCAGGGGCAATACCTGACCCTGCGCCAGGAGATCGACGGCCAGGACCTGCGCCGCTCCTACTCCATCTGCGCCGGCGTGGACGATGGCGAGCTGCGCGTGGGCGTGCGCAAGGTGGAGGGCGGCCGCTTCTCCACCTGGGTCAATGAGCAGCTGAAGGCCGGCGATGTGATCCAGGTCTTCCCGCCGCAGGGGCGTTTTGGCCAGGCGCGTGAAGGTGCAGCTCAGGGCACGCAGGATGTTGTGCGGGAGGGCGGCGCCGGGCGCCACCATCTGGGCATTGCCGCCGGCTCGGGCATCACGCCCATCCTCTCCATCATGAAGACCGTGCTGGCGCGAGAGCCCGGCAGCCGCTTCACCCTGATCTATGGCAACCGCCGCCCGGCCAGCACCATGTTCAAGGAAGAGATCGAGGACCTGAAGAACCGCTACCTCACCCGCGTGGCCCTGCACCATGTGTTCTCGCGCGAAGCCACCGATGCACCGCTGCAGTCCGGGCGCCTGGATGCCGGCAAGCTGGCGGCCTTCTTTGCCAGCCTGGTGCCTGCTGCGGGCATCGACGAGGCCTATGTCTGCGGCCCCTTCGAGATGAACGAGGCGGCCGATGCCGTGCTCAAAGCCTCTGGCGTGGCCGAGGATCGAATCCATGTGGAGCGCTTCGGCACCGTGGAGATGCAGACCGGCCGGCCCGTGCCGCACGAGGTGCGCGAGGGCGATGCCGACGCTGCGCTCGTGACCGTCATCCGCGACGGCGTCAGCCGCGAGATTGAGTTCACCAAGGCCGACCCCAGCCTGCTCGACGCCGCTGCGCGTGCCGGCATGGACGTGCCGTTCTCCTGCAAGAGCGGTGTCTGCTCCACCTGCCGTTGCAAACTGCTGGAAGGTGAAGTGCGGATGGACAAGAACTTTGCGCTCGACAAGCATGAGATCGCTGCCGGCTTCATCCTGAGCTGCCAGGCCCACGCGCTGACCCCGCGCGTGGTCATCTCCTTCGACGAACGCTGAACTCACAAGACAAACAATGCCAAGAGGACGCGCCGCCGGCTTCGATGCCACCCGCGAACAGATCCTGGAACAGGCCGCGCGCCTGTTCGCCGCCAAGGGCTACCCCGGCACCTCGATGAACGAGGTGGCCGAGGCTTGCGCCGTTTCCAAGCCCACGCTCTATCACTACGTGCGCGACAAGCACGAGTTGCTGGTGCAGATCTGCGAGGACCATGTGCAGACGCTGGCCGCGCTGGTCGAGGACGTGCAGGCGCAAGACCTGGCCCCCGAGCCGCATCTGCGTGAGCTGATACGCCGCTTCGTGCAGGAGTACGGCGAGGCCCAGTACCAGCATCGCGTGCTGACCGAGGACGTGAAGTTCCTGCAGGACGAAGACCGCGCGCGCCTGCTCGTGATCGAGCGCCAGGTGGTGGCGGCCTTCGCCGATGCCGTGGCCGCTGTGCGCCCCGAGCTGGAGGCCGCACGCCTGCACAAGCCCCTGACCATGCTGCTCTTTGGCATGATCAACTGGACCTTCACCTGGCTGCGGCCGGATGGCGAGTTGAGCTACGAGGCGATGGCCCCGATGGTGGCCGACCTCTTCTTTGGTGGACTTGGCGCGGTGAATGCCGCCGCCGCTCCCTCTGTTTGACGAACGACGATATTCAACAGGAGACGATGATGAAGTTGATCAGCAAGCACCTGCTGGCCGTGGCCGCAGCGACCCTGGCCGTGGCGGCACAAGCCGATATCAATGTGGGCGTGACCGTTTCGGCCACCGGCCCGGCGGCCTCGCTGGGCATCCCCGAGAAGAACACCTTCACCCTGATGCCGACGACCATCGCCGGCCAGAAGGTCAACTACATCGTGCTGGACGACGCCTCGGACACGACCCAGGCCGTGGCCAACACCCGCAAATTCCTGACCGAGCACAAGGTGGACGTGGTGATCGGCTCCACCGTCACGCCCAACTCGCTGGCCATGATCGACGTGGTCGCCGAAGGCCAGACGCCGATGATTTCGATGGCCGCTTCGGCCCGCATCGTCGAGCCGGTTGACGCCAAGAAGCGCTGGGTCTTCAAGACCCCGCAAAACGACATCATGATGGCCCTGGCCATCGCCACCCACATGGCCTCGCAAGGCGTCAAGACCGTGGGCTTCATCGGCTTTGCCGATGCCTACGGTGAAGGCTGGTACGGCGAGTTCAACAAGATCGCAGGCGTCAAGGGCCTGACCATCGTGGCCAGCGAGCGCTACAACCGCACCGACACCTCGGTGACCGGCCAGGTGCTGAAACTGATGGCCGCCAAGCCTGATGCCGTGCTGGTGGCCGGCTCGGGCACGCCGGCCGCGCTGCCTCAGAAGTCGCTGAAGGAGCGCGGCTACGCCGGCAAGATGTACCAGACCCATGGCGTGGCCAACAACGACTTCCTGCGCGTGGGCGGCAAGGACGTGGAAGGCACCTTCCTGCCGTCCGGCCCCGTGCTGGTGACGGCGCAGCTGCCGGCCGACCATCCGGTCAAGAAGAGCGCCGCCGACTACCAGGCCAAGTACGAAACCGCTTTCGGCAAGGGCACCGTGTCCACCTTCGGCGGCCACGCCTGGGACGCCGGCCAGCTCTTGGCTGCCGCCATCCCCGCTGCGCTCAAGACCAAGGCCCTGCCCGGCACGCAAGCCTTCCGTACCGCCCTGCGCGATGCGCTGGAAGGCCTGAAGGAAGTGCCCGGTGCGCACGGCGTTTTCAACATGTCGCCGAACGACCACCTGGGTCTGGACCAGCGCGCCCGCGTGATGGTCAAGATCGAGAACGGCACCTGGAAGTACCAGCCGTAATCTGACGGGCACTGGGCTACTGCGCGGGCCGATCTCGGGCCTGCGGTGCTCGCCGTACGTCAGTACGGCTGTGCGCCGCTGACCCGACCTCGACCCGCTCGCTACGCCCCTTGCCCGCCAGATCCGCGCCGAGGCGCCACCGCATACCCCGCATCGAGATTGCCATGAGCACCCATCCCCCCATCCTCCAAAGCCTGATCGCCAACCGCTGGATAGGCGCCAACGCCGGCCGCCGGCTGGCCAGTGCGGTCAATGGCAAGCCCGTGGCGCTGACGCATGCGGACGAGATCGACTTCGCCGAGAGCCTGCATTTCGCACGGGGTCAGGCCTTGCCTGCTTTGTTGAAGCTCGACTTCCAACAGCGCGCCGCCACCCTGAAGGCGCTGGCCGCCTACCTGATGGAGCGCAAGGAGGCGCTCTATGCGATCTCGGCCCACACCGGCGCCACGCGGCCCGATTCCTGGATCGACATCGAAGGCGGCATCGGCACCTTGTTCGCCTACGCCAGCATCGGCCGGCGCGAGCTGCCCTCCAGCAACGTGGTGCATGAAGGGCCGGCGCAGCAGCTCGGCAAGGCCGGCCAGTTCTGGGGCAGCCATGTGCTGGTGCCCAAGCGCGGCGTGGCGGTGCACATCAACGCCTTCAATTTCCCGATGTGGGGCATGCTCGAGAAGTTCGCCCCGAGCTTCCTCGCGGGCATGCCTTGCATCGTCAAGCCGGCCACGGCCACCAGCTTCGTGGCCGAAGCCTGCGTGCGCATGATTCATGAGTCCGGCCTGCTGCCGGCCGGCGCGCTGCAGTTGATCATCGGCGGCTCGGGCGACCTGCTGGACCGCCTGGAAGAGACCGACGTGGTCACCTTCACCGGCTCGGCCGACACGGCCGCCATGCTGCGCGTCAACAAGAACCTGATCGCTCGCAGCATCCCCTTCAACGCGGAAGCCGACAGCCTGAACTGCGCCATCCTCGCACCGGACGTGACGCCGGACGATGCTGAGTTCGAGCTCTTCGTCAAGGAAGTGGCGCGCGAGATGAGCGCCAAGGCCGGCCAGAAGTGCACGGCCATCCGCCGCGCCATCGTGCCCGCCAAGCACATCGACGCCGTGGCCGCGATGCTGCGCGAGCGCCTGGCCAAGATCAAGGTGGGCGACCCGTCCATCGAAGGCGTGCGCATGGGCGCACTGGCATCGAAAGACCAGCAGTCCGACGTGGCCGAACGCGTGGCGCTGCTCAGCGCCGGCAATGAGATCGTGCTGAGCGCCAAGGACGGCTTCGCGCCGCTGGGCGAGGGGGTGGGCGAGGGCGCCTTCTTCGCGCCGACGCTCTTGCTGTGCCGCAAGCCCATGCAGAACGAGGCCGTGCACAACGTCGAGGCCTTTGGCCCGGTGTCCACCTTGATGGCTTACGACGATCTGGACGAGGCGCTGGCCCTGGCCGCCAAGGGCCGCGGCAGCCTGGTGGGCTCGGTCGTCACCAAGACGCCGGCCATCGCCGCGCAAGCCGTGTTCCATGCCGCTGCCTTCCATGGCCGCGTGCTGGTGCTGGACCGCGATGCCGCGCCCGAATCCACCGGCCACGGCTCGCCGCTGCCGCAGCTGAAGCACGGCGGCCCCGGCCGCGCCGGCGGTGGCGAAGAACTCGGCGGCTTGCGCGCCGTGAAGCACTACCTGCAACGTTGCGCGGTGCAGGGCTCACCGACGATGCTCACCGCCATCACCGGTGAATACCAGCGCGGCGCCAAGGTACAGGAGGACGTGGTCCATCCGTTCCGCAAGCACTTCGAGGAGATCCAGGTCGGGGACTCGCTGCTCACGCACCGCCGCACCGTCAGCGAGGCCGACATCGTCAACTTCGGCGGCATCTCGGGCGACTACTTCTACATGCACTTCGACGAGATCGCCGCCAAGGACACGCAGTTCGGCCAGCGCATCGCGCACGGCTACTTCGTGCTCTCCGCCGCTGCCGGCCTCTTCGTCTCGCCGGCCCCGGGCCCGGTGCTGGCCAACTACGGCCTCGACACGCTGCGCTTTGTGAACCCGGTCGCCATCGGCGACACCATCCAGGCGCGCCTCACCTGCAAGCGCCGCATCGACCGTGGCAACCGCCCGGATCAACCGCCGCAAGGCGTCGTGGCCTGGGACGTGCAGGTGATGAACCAGCGCGGCGAGTTGGTGGCGAGCTATGACATCCTGACGCTGGTGGCGAAGAAGGCCGCTTGAGTCTGCTTGCGGCCCTTTCCCGGGGTGCCGCTCTGCCGCCATTGCAGCCTGTCGGCGCTGGCCGACGGGCTGCTACTGCACCTTGCGGATCAGCTTGCCGAGGAAGGCCTGGCCTTCGTACAAGGCAGCCGCTCGCATCCGCTCGTTCAAGCCATGCGTGCCCGAGGAATTGCGGAACGACCCGCTCATGCCGTAGGTCCAGATGCCCGCCTTGTTCAGGAAGCGCGCATCCTGCGTTGCCACCGACATCGTGATCAGCACGGGCACGCCAGGGAACAATTCGGCGTTCACTTCCGAGAACGCGGCCAGCAGATCGGGCCGCATCGGTGAAGCCGGTGCTTCCACCGCCTCGTGCGCCGGCATGACCTTGACCCTGTCGCCCATCAGCTTTTGCAGCGTGGCCTGCACATCGGCCACCTTGTTGCCCGGCAGGATGCGGCAGTTCGCCGTCACCACGGCGCGCTGCGGCAGCGCATTCTGCGCATGCCCTGCGTTGACCATGGTCACGCCGCAGGTGTTGCTCAGCAGGGCGCGCTGGTAGTCGTTCTTCAGCAGGCGCGCGAGTGCGGCGCCGTCCATCGGTTCCTTCAAGATGCCCTTGTAGTTCTCGGCTTCCTCGCCCTTGGCCAGCTTGGACATGCCTTCGTAGTAGGCCCGCGTGGCCGGCGTCAGCGTCACGGGCCACTGGTAGGCGGCCAGCCGGGTCAGGCCTTCGGCGATGTCGAAGATCGGGTTGTCGCGGCGCGGCACCGAGCTGTGGCCGCCGCGATCGGTGGCGACCATCTCGAAGGTCTGATAGATCTTCTCGGCGACCTTCAGCCCCTGGAATTCCGGCCGGCCCTTGTCGTCCATGCTGCCGCCGCCGCCTTCGTCGAAGGCCAGTTCCGCGTCTATCAGTTCGCGGTGGTTGCGCAGCAGGAACTCGACGCCGTTGGTGGGCGAGGGAATGATTTCCTCGTCGCAGGTCAGCGCGAGGATGATGTCGCGGTTGGGCACCCAGCGCTCGCGCTTGAAGGCCATCATGTTGGCCACGTAGATCGCGGCATTGGACTTGTTGTCCGAAGCCCCCCGGGCATAGAAGTAGCCGCCTTCCTCCACCAACTTGAACGGGTCGCGCGTCCAGTCTTCGCGGCGCGCTTCCACCACGTCCACATGGGCCACCAGCAGCAGCGGCCGTTTCGTGCCATTGCCCTTCAGGCGCAGCACGAGGTTACCCTTTTGGGGCTTGCCGGGCGGGGCCAGGATCTGCATGTCGGCATCGGCATAGCCGGCCGACTTCAGGTGCACCGCCATGGCCGTGACGGCCTTCGTGCAGCTGCCGACCGAGTCGGTGGTGTTGATCTCGACCAGTTCCTGGTAGATGGCGCGCAGTTCGGCCTGCGCCGGTGTCAGTGCCTGCTGGGCCTGCGCAGCGCCGAACAACAGGAGCGTGGACATGACACAGCTGAGCACGCGAAGAGGGCGATTCATCAGGACTCCCGGCAACGTGGAATGAAAGGGAAGTAGGACTCTAACCGCGACCCGGCCCAAGCCCTTCAGCCAGAGCCGAGAGCCGCCAACTGGCGCTGCAGGTAGGCCCGTACCGCCGCTTCGCGTTCCAGGCCTATCGCCCGCCGATACGCTTCCTCCGCCTCCGTGCCGCGCCCCGCGCGCGCCAGCAGCTCCGCCCTGGCGGCCCAGAACGGCTGGTAGTCCTGCAGCCTGAGGTCAGCGGCCAGCCCATCCAGCGCGGCCAGCCCAGCAGCAGCCCCGTCGCGCCCCGCCAGCGCCACGGCGCGGTTCAGCGCGACGACCGGTGATCCGGTCAGCACCATCAAGGCCTCATACAGCGCGACCACCGCCGCCCAGTCGATGCGGCCGCGCCGCCGGCTGCTCGCATGGGCGGACTGCAGGGCCGCTTCGAGCTGGTAGCGCCCGGTCGGCCCGCCAGCGCTGGCCTTGCGCAGCAGGGCCTCGGCTTCGTCGAGCAGGGCATGGTCCCAGCGGGTCAGGTCTTGCTCGGCAAGCGGCACATAGTCGCCGGCCGGGCTGAGGCGGGCTTCGCGGCGCGATTCGCAATAGAGCAGCAGGGCCAGCAAGCCCAGGGCCTCGGGCTGATCGGGCAGCAGCGAGGCCAGCAGGCGGGCCAGCCAGAGGGCCTCTTCGCGCAGGTTGCGCCAGCGGGCCTCGCTGCCGCTGGCATCGGCCCAGGCTTCGGCATAGCAGGCATAGATCGCATCCAGCACCGCCTCCAGCCGGGCCGGCAGTTCGGCAGGTTCGGGGACGGAGAACGCAATGCCCGCCGCGCGTATCTTGGCCTTGGCCCGTACCAGACGCTGCGCCAGCGCTGCGGGCGCGACGAGGAAGCTTGCGGCTATCGTGGCTGCGTCGAGCCCGAGCACGACCTGCAGCATCAGCGGCGCTCGGGCCTCGGGCGCGATGGCCGGATGTGCGCAGGCAAACAGCAGGCCGAGGCGCGGGTCGGGCAGGGCGGTGGGGTCGGCAGGCAGGGTGACCGTCTCGCCGATGACCTCCAACTCGGCCGCGCCCTCATCGCCGCGTTGCTGCTTGCGGACGGCATCGATCAGCCGACGCCGGGCCACCGTCAGCAGCCAGGCCTCCGGGTTGTCGGGCAGCGCGCGGGGCCAGTCTCTCAGCGCGGCGGCGTAGGCTTCGGCGAGCGCATCTTCGGCGCCCGCAAGGTCGCGGCTGCGGCCTGCCAGCAAGGCGATGAGCCGGCCGTGACTGCGCCGTATCACCGCCTCCAGCGTCGTGGCGACTACATCGCCCAGACCGGCCTCACTTCCATCGTGCCGTAGCTGGCGCCTGGGCAGCGCGCCGCCCAGGCAATGGCGGCATCCAGGTCCGGCGCCTCGATGACGTAGTAACCACCGAGCTGCTCCTTGGTGTCGGCATAGGGGCCGTTCAGCACCTGGGTCTTGCCGCCGCTGACGCGCACGGTGGTGGTCATCTCGGCGGGCTGCAGCCTTTCGCCGCCGAGCAGCACGCCGGCCTTCTGCAGGGCCTCGGTGTAGGCGTCGAACTCGGCCACGACGCGCGGCATCACTTCCGGGCCGGCTGCTTCCAGCGCCTGGTCATCGCTGTAGATCATCAACAGGTATTGCATCTCATCGCTCCTTGCCAATGGGCTCTGGGGTTGTGGCAGCTCGACATGAGCCGCCGCACGAATGACGCTGGGATTTCGCGCTGATCGACAGGGGGCTGAAAATTCATTCGATCAGGAAAGGCACTCGCTGTACTCGTTCAAGGCAGCAGCCCCTGGCGCATCGCCGGCGCCAGATACCGTGCCTGCAGTTCGCGATACCAGCCACTCTCGCGCAACTGCTCGCTAGCCCGCTCGAGCCGGTCCACGCAGGCGGCGGGTGTCAGGCGCGAGACGTAGGTGCCTTCGTCGACGGCATCGGCCAGGTCCAGGTCGATGACGCGGATCTCGTCGAGCCAGGCTTCGGCCACGAAGGCCGACTCGAACACGGCTGGCAGGCCGAGAGCGACGTCGCTGCGGCCGGCCTTGAGCATGCGCACGATGGTCAGTTGGTCTCCAAGCAGACTGAGCCGGCCGGCTCGCTCCAGCTTCTCAACAAGGTTGTCGAAACGCATGCCGAAGGCCTGGCCGCGCACCAGGCTCACGGTCAGCGGCTGCGCGAACAGGTCCTCGGTCTTGCGAAGCGCAGCCGTGCGATCCTTGCGCACCATCAGCATGGCCTTGGCGCGACCGAGCGGCAGCAGGCGGCCCCAGCCTTCTCGCTCATCGGTGCGCGTGGCCATGGGCACCAGATCGACCGAGCCGCTCTTGAACTCGTTGAAGGCGCGGACGCGTGGCATCTCTCGCCGCTCGATCTGCACGCCGCTGCGCCGGGCCAGTTCCAGCATCAGCTCTTCGGCCATGCGCTCCAGCGGCGATGCCTGCGCGCCCGGCCTCACGCTCATCGAAGACATGGCGGCGATCAGGGGGCGCGGGCAGGTCTGGGCGAGGGCGGTGCCCGCGCTCATCGGCAAGGTCAGCAGCAGGGCCAGCAGCGGGACCAGGGGCAGCATGGGGCGGGGCATGGGGCCATGGTATGACAGCGGGCGCCGTTGCCAACCGCATCAATCCTCATCCATCCGCTGCGGCACCAGCCCCAGCGCGGCAAAGCTCAGTCGCCACCTGCAGCCGGACTGTTCGGCATCAGATGGGAGGGCCAGCCGATGCGGACCAGCAGGCCATCGGGCCCGCACACGCCCACTTCGTAGAGGCCCCATTCGCGGTGACGCAGCACACCGCCCGGGCGGATGATGAGGTCGTCGACAAGCGCGGCGATGGCATCGACCTCGGGCGTGCGGATGAATACGCCGAACGGGTTGTGCTCTTCGGGCACGCGCCAGGGGCCGCCTCCCGCCTGTGTCAGGTGCACCTCGCAACCCCAGCCGGTCATGATGAGGTAGTGAGCATCGCCACCGGTGCGCTGGAAGCCGAGGCGCTCCCAGAACTTCAGGGCAGCCGCTAGGTCATTGCTCGGCACGATGGCGAATGCGCCTGTCGTTGCAGGGATGGGCATGCGGTACTCCCCGGAGGCTTGGGCGCTAGATTGCTTGCGCTCTGTGCGTGATGGTCAGTGCGCGACGGTCAGCGCCGTCCCGGCCGCCTCGGCGGCCGGCGCACCGCCCGCCAGATTCGCCCGTCGCGCGCCGGTGAAGCGCTTGGACCAGTAGGCCTCGCGCATGTCTTCCACCCGCACGGCACTGCCGGTGCGCGGCGCGTGGATGAACTTGCCCTCGCCGACGTAGATGCCCACATGGGAGAAGGTGCGGCGCATGGTGTTGAAGAACACCAGGTCGCCGGGCTTGAGTTCGTCCTTGCGCACGCTCGTCAGGCTGGAGAGACCGGCCTGCTCCTCGGCGCGGTGCGGCAGCACCATGCCGACGCTCATCTCGAAGATGTAGCGGGTGAAGCCGCTGCAGTCGAAGCCGTTTTCCTCGGAATTGCCGCCGCGCTTGTAGGGCACGCCGAGAAAGTTCATGGCCGATAGGACCAGGTCGGAGGCGGTGTCGCGGACCTGGTTCAGGATCTTGGTCGAGCCCGGGCTTTGCAAGAGGCCGCGCTGCTGCAGGAAGCGGCTGACCGGGTCGTTGCCGACCTGGCTCGGGCCGGCCACGGCGGCGGTGTTTGATTGCGGGCCTTGCTGCATCAGCTGCTGGGCCTGGCCCCACGCGCCCGTCACCATGCCGGGGGGCGGTACCGGGGCGCCGCTGCTGCTTTGCTGGGCCGCTGCGCTGCCGGCCGCCAGGCACAGCAGGGCCGCACCAGCAAGCTGGCGCCATGCAGAACGCTGGCAGGGGAGGGGGCGCGTGAGCACGCGTCGGCGATGGAGCATGTCGGGACTCGGCCGCGCAGCTTAAGGAGCCGGTCGTGGCCGTGTCAAGAAAGGCAATGTAAGAGGGGGCGAAGAGAAGGCCAGCAGGGCCGAAAACGCGGGAAAACCCGCGATTGGACCACAGGCCTGCCCTCGGTTTGGGCTCGCTCGCTTTGCGCAAACGCAAATCCGGTGCGCTTGTTCACGGCCCGGTCAGACTGTCGTCAGTGCGCCTGCTTGAAATGCCTGGCAATCACAGGAGACAAGCCCATGAATGCCCCCACGCAAAGCACCGGCAGCAGCTATGCCGAGTTCTACCGACGGTCGATCGATCACCGCCACGAGTTCTGGGCCGAGCAGGCTCGCTTGATCGAATGGCAGACGCCCTACACCCAGGTCTGCGATGCCAGCCAGCCGCCGTTCGCGCGCTGGTTCGTCGGCGGCACCACCAATCTGTGCCACAACGCGGTGGATCGCCACGCCCGCGATCATGCGGACCGGCGAGCGCTGATCTGGGTGTCGACCGAAACCGGCGAGGAGCGCGTCTACAGCTTTGCCGAACTGCAGGCCGAGGTGGAGCGCATGGCGGCCATCATGCTGGCCGAGGGCGTGCAGCGCGGCGACCGCGTGCTGGTCTACATGCCGATGATTCCCGAGGCCGCGTTTGCGATGCTGGCGTGCGCGCGCATTGGCGCCATCCATTCGGTGGTGTTCGGCGGCTTCGCCAGCGTGAGCCTCGCGCAGCGCATCGAGGACGCCACGCCGAAGCTGGTCGTCAGTGCCGACGCCGGCAGCCGCTCGGGCAAGGTCGTGCCCTACAAGCATTTGCTCGATGAGGCGATCAAGCTCTCGGCCCACAAGCCGGCCCGCGTGATGATGGTCAACCGGGGGCTCGCGGAGATGAGCCGGGTCGAGGGCCGCGACCTCGACTACGCCACCGAGCGCAACCGCCACCTGCACGACAGCGTGCCCTGCACCTGGCTGGAATCCAACGAGGTCAGCTACACGCTCTACACCAGCGGCACCACCGGCCGGCCCAAGGGCGTGCAGCGCGACGTGGGCGGCTATGCGGTGGCACTGGCCGCCAGCATGAAGCACATCTTCTGCGGCAAGCCGGGCGACACCTATTTCTCCACCAGCGACATTGGCTGGGTGGTGGGCCACAGCTACATCGTCTACGGCCCGCTGCTGGCCGGCATGGCGACCATCATGTACGAGGGTCTGCCCACGCGGCCGGATGCCGGCGTGTGGTGGGAACTCGTTGAGCGCTACAAGGTCACGGTGATGTTCAGCGCGCCCACCGCAGTGCGGGTCTTGAAGAAGAGCGATCCGACCTTTCTCAGCAAGTACGACCTGTCTTCGCTGCAGGCCTTGTTCCTGGCGGGCGAGCCGCTGGACGAGCCCACCGCGCGCTGGATCGCCGAGTCGCTCGGCCGGCCCATCATCGACAACTACTGGCAGACCGAGACCGGCTGGCCCATCCTCACCGTGGCCAATGGCGTGGAGCCCACGGCCAGCAAGTTCGGCTCCCCCGGCAAGGCCATGTACGGCTACGACATGAAGCTGGTGGACGAGAACACCGGTGAAGACATCGTCGGGGCGAATCAGAAGGGCTTGCTCGCCATCGCCCATCCGTTGCCGCCGGGCTGTCTGCAAACCGTGTGGGGCGACGACGAGCGCTTCGTCAAGACCTACTGGTCCAGCATCGCCGGCCGCCAGCTCTACTCGACCTTTGATTGGGGCGTGCGCGACGAGGACGGCTACTACTTCATCCTTGGCCGCAGCGATGACGTGATCAACGTCGCCGGCCATCGCCTCGGCACGCGGGAGATCGAGGAGAGCCTGTCCAGCCATGCCAACGTGGCCGAGGTGGCCGTGGTCGGCGTGGCCGATCAGTTGAAGGGCCAGGTGGCCATGGCCTTTGTCGTGCTGAAGGACCCGAGCAAGGCCGCCACGCCGGATGAGGCGCTGCGCCACGAGGCCGAGATCATCAAGCGCGTGGATGAGCAGCTCGGCGCGGTGGCCAGGCCGGCGCGGGTTCGCTTTGTCACCGTGCTGCCCAAGACGCGCTCGGGCAAGCTTTTGCGCCGGGCCCTGCAGGCGGTCTGCGAGGGCCGCGACCCGGGCGACCTCTCGACCATCGAGGACCCGACGGCGCTGGCCCAGATCAAAGCGCTGCTGGCCTCTGCTTGAGGGCAGCGGGGCGAACGCTCAGCGGCCGGTGGCTGATGCGGTCGATGCTGCCGCCGCCACCGGCTGCTGGGCGCCCGTGACCATGCGGTTCAAGCTGCGCTGCGTCAGCGGGTGGTAGCGCTCGCGCGCCTCGGCGTACACGGCCAGGGCCCAGTCCTTGTCGCCGGGGTTCTTGAGCAGGGCCGCGTACAGCGGGCTGACCATGCGGATGCGACCCACGCTCAGGAGGAACTGGCGCAGCGGCTCGCGCACCCCGTAGCCGGCCTTGATGGCCGAGCGATAGAAGCGGAAGGCGATCTCCTGGTTGCCGGTGCCGGCAAGCGCATAGGCCTGGTCCAGCTCCTTCAGCTGCGCGGCCGTGGCCTTGCCGTCGATGTCGTTGAGGAACTTCATCCACTCGATGGCCTGCCATTGCTTGGCATTCAACTGGGCGCTCGTGAGCGTGCCGGCGAGCCAGGCGGTACGCTGCTTGTCCAGGGCGGCCAGGCGGGCTGATTCGCTGCGCTTGGCAGAGGCGGGAATGCCCGGGCCGTAGATCCATTCGTCCAGCTCGGCCTCGCTCATCACTTGCGAATGCTTGGCGAGCAGGCGGGCCTTCAGGTAGTCGACGAACTCTTGCGTCGTCACGCTCTGGAAGGCGTGCTCATCGAACCAGCCGCGCAGGAAGGGATCGAACACCGCGCGGCCAGCCCGCTGCTCCAGCGTGCGCAACAGCCAGGCGCCCTTGGGATAGGCGAGGCCGCCGTTGGTGTGGAACTCGGCCGAGGTGTCGGGGTCGTGGGTGATCAGGGCCTGCTTGGGTTTTGCGATGCCTTTCAGCGATTCGAGCGCTTCTTCCTCTTCCAGCTGCAGGTGCATGGTCGCCACCTCGGGGCCATAGAGCGCCTCGACGATGCGGGTGGTGACGTAGGTGGTGAAGCCCTCGTTCAGCCAGCCATGCTTGAAGCTGGCGTAGGTGACCAGGTTGCCCGACCAGCTGTGCGCCAGCTCATGGGCGATCAGGTCCACGAGGCTGCGGTCGCCGGCAATCATGGTCGGCGTGAGGAAGGTGAGTCGCGGGTTCTCCATGCCACCGAACGGGAAGGAGGGCGGCAAGAGCAGCATGTCGTAGCGGCCCCAGCGGTAGGGGCCGTACAGCGACTCGGCCGCCGCGATCATCCGCTCGGTGTCGGCAAATTCGTAGGCCGCGGCCTGGAGGCGCTGCGGTTCGGCAAAGACGCCCGAACGCGGGCCCAGCGAGCGGAACTGCAGCTCACCGATGGCAATGGCCAGCAGGTAGGCCGGAATCGGCTGCGGCATCTGGAAGTTCCAGCCATCCTCGCCATTCACCTCGGGCCGGTTGTCCGCGCTCATCACCACGCGCAGGCCGGGGGGCGCCTCGACATGGGCGCTGTAGGTGAAGCGCACGGCCGGCGTGTCCTGCAGCGGCACCCACGAGCGGGCGTTGATGCTCTGTGACTGGCTGAACATGAAGGGATGCTTGCCCGACACCGTCTGCGCTGGCGAGAGCCATTGCAGGGCGCTGGCCGTGGGCGCTGTCGCATAGTGGATGCGCACGCTGGCCGGCTGGGCGACGAGGCCCTTCAGGTCGATGTGCAGCGCGCGGCCTTTGCCCGCTTCCAGCTTGTCGAGCTCGAAGGGCAGTGCGATCCAGGACTTGCCGCTGCCCGGCGCTTCGACCTTGCTGATGCTGAGCTCGCTGGTGTCCAGGTCCAGCGTGCGGGCGTTCTTGTCGCTCCACTGCAGCTTCAGCTCGGCCGAGCCGGCCAGCGTCTTGCGCTCGAAATCAGCCTTCAGGTCCAGGTGCAGCGATTGCACGCGCACCTGGTCGTAGCGGGCGTAGCTCTGCGGGTCCAGCGTGGCCGACATCGAGAGCAGGGGGGCGGCTGCCAGCAGCAGCGCAAGCATTTTCTTCATGGTGCCTGGGGGTTAGAGAGGCCGACGCCAGTCGGTCTCGATGAAGCGGACGACGCTGTCCTCGTGATGCGGGCCGATGACCTGATGGGCGACGGCCTTGACCGCATCGATGGCATTGCCCACAGCAATGCCGCGATGGGCGGCGCGCAGCATGCTGACGTCGTTGACATGGTCGCCAAAAACCACGATCTCGCGCTCGTGCAGGCCGTAGCGCTCGGCCAGCGTCTTGATTGCCTGGTCCTTGGTGGCGCGGCGGTCGTGGATGGTGAGCCAGGGCCAGCCGGGGCGGTAGAGGTCCTCGTTCATGTGGATCTCGAGCCGGCCGGCGGCCAGCTGCTCGACCTCGGCCATCAGCGCCTGCAAGGGCTCGGCACGGTCGACGACGACGATGGTCACGGCCGGGTCGTGCAGCACATCCTGCAGCCTTTCGGCCTGCCGGAAGCGCGGGTCGCGGTTGCGGTGGCGCTCCTCGACGAAGCGCTGCTGCGCCTCGTTGTGCACCGACTGCCAGAACAGCTGGTCGCCCTGCGGCCCATGGGTGGCGACGAAGGGCATCTTGCCGTGCCGGCGTATCAGCGCGAACACTTCCTGTGCCAGCGATGGCTCCATCGCGTTGACCATCTCGTGGCGACCACTGGCGAAGTCGCTCAGGTAGGCGCCATTCGACGAGATCACCGGCAGTTGCAGGGGCAGGTCGCCCAGCAACTGTTTGATCGAGACGATGTGGCGGGCACTGGCGACGGTGAAGGTCAGGCCTTCGTCCAGCAGACGGCTGAGGCCAGCGCGCGTGGAATCCGCGAGCTGGCCTTGAGGGTCGAGCAGGGTGCCGTCTAGATCGCTTACATAGAGAGTCACAGCACTTCGGAAGCGAAATCAGCCAGGCGCGAACGCTCACCGCGTGCCAGCGTCACATGGCCGCTGTGGGCCCAGCCCTTGAAGCGGTCCACGGCATAGGTGAGGCCCGACGAACCCTCGGTCAGATAGGGCGTGTCGATCTGCGCCAGGTTGCCCAGGCAGACGATCTTGGTGCCCGGGCCGGCGCGGGTGATCAGCGTCTTCATCTGCTTGGGCGTCAGGTTCTGCGCCTCGTCGATGATCACGTACTTGTTGAGGAAGGTGCGGCCGCGCATGAAGTTCAGGCTCTTGATCTTGATCTTGCTGCGCACCAGGTCGTTGGTGGCGGCGCGGCCCCATTCGCCAGCGCCGCTGTCGCCTCGGGCCAGCACTTCGAGGTTGTCGTCCAGGGCGCCCATCCAGGGGCCCATCTTTTCTTCCTCGGTGCCGGGCAGGAAGCCGATGTCCTCGCCCACCGGCACAGTCACGCGAGTGACGATGATCTCGCTGTAGCGGCGCTCATCGAGCACCTGCGAGAGGCCGGCTGCCAGCGTCATCAAGGTCTTGCCTGTGCCGGCCGTGCCGGTCAGGGTGATGAAGTCGACCTCGGGGTCCATCAGCAGGTTGAGCGCGAAGTTCTGTTCGCGGTTGCGCGAGGCCACGCCCCAGACCGAATGCTTCTGATGGCCGTAGTCCTTCACGGTGCGCAGCACGGCGGTTTTGCCGGTGATCTCGGTGACCTTGGCATACAGCGGCGCCGCGCCCGGGGCTTCCAGATAGACGAACTCGTTGATGAGCAGCGTCGGCACCAGCGGGCCGCTGATGCGGTAGTAGGTCAGGCCGCCTTGCTGCCAGCTCTCCATGGTCTTGCCATGGCGCTCCCAGAAGTCGCTCGGCAACGGCTGCACGCCGGTGTAGAGCAGGTCGGAGTCTTCCAGCGTCTTGTCGTTGCGGTAGTCCTCGGCGGGCAGGCCGAGGGCACGCGCCTTGATCCGCATGTTGATGTCCTTGGACACCAGCACCACTTCGCGCTGCGGGTCGAGCTTCTTCAGCGCCTGCACGACGCCGAGGATCTGGTTGTCCGCCTTGCCCTGGGGCAGGCCCTGCGGCAGCGGCATGTCGATCAGCTGGGTCTGGAAGAACAGCTTGCCGCCGGCCTCGCGGTGGCCGGTGTGGTCCAGCGGCAGGCCCTTGGCCATTTCCTCGAGGTTACTGCTCTTCATCGAGGCCGCCAGCTGGTCCAGCTCGCGGCTGACCTGGCGCACATTGCGGGCGACCTCGGTCATGCCCTTCTTGTGCCCGTCCAGCTCCTCGAGCGTGATCATGGGCAGGTAGACGTCGTGTTCCTCGAAGCGGAACAGGCTCATCGGGTCGTGCATCAGCACGTTGGTGTCCAGCACGAAGAGCTTGGGGTTGCCCACGCTCTTGGACTTGGCCGGACCTCGCTTGGCACCGGCAACGGGCGCAGCGCGGCTGCTGCCTGGCTTGACGGCCGGGGCGGCGGGCGTGGGTTGGGCTTCAGGGGAGCGGGCCACGGTCGGCACGATGCTTAGGGGTCTTGCTTCGTTGGCAGCCGGGGCCGGGCGGGCGGTGGGTTTTGCCGCGGCGGGGGGCTTGCTGACAGTCAGCGTGGTGGCGAAGGCGGTGGATTCGAGTCGGCTGGCGCGCTTGGTGGGGGCTTTGGGCAGAGGCATGAGGCTTGGTGTCAGGGCGGGCTGAATCGCCCTCTCAGGTGAATGCCAGGGGCGGAACAAGCCACGGGGGCCGATGCCGAGGGCTGCCGAAAAGCAAAAAGCCGCACAGGCTGCTGTGCGGCTTCATGGTTGGTGCGGCTTTGGCGACCCTCGGGCATGGGCTGATTATGCACATGCCGGATGACGGTTTCCGGCTTGGCTGCGCGCGCAGCAGGGCTGCTGTGCAAAAAGCGACGGGGCAAAAGAAAAGTCGGCGTTCCAAGGGGAAACGCCGACTCTGCGGTGCCGGGAAGGGCGCCTAAGCTATCAGGCTGCTTCCTTCTTCAGGGCCTTGACCGACTTGAGCACTTCGTCCACGTGGCCGGCCACCTTGATGCCGCGCCATTCTTCGCGCAGTACGCCGCTGGCGTCGATCAGGAAGGTGGAGCGCTCGATGCCCTTGACCTTCTTGCCGTACATGATCTTGTTCTTGACCACGCCAAACATGTGGCACAGCTTTTCTTCGGTGTCGGCGATCAGCTCGAAGGGCAGCTCAAGGTTCTGCTTGAACTTGTCGTGCGAAGCCATGTTGTCGCGCGACACGCCCAGCACCACGGCGCCGGCCTTCACGAAGTCCTTGTGGCGGTCGCGGAATTGCATCGCCTCGGTGGTGCAGCCGGGGGTGTTGTCCTTCGGGTAGAAGTACAAGACCACAATCTGGCCATGGAATGCATGAGGCGTGAACTTCACGCCGCCGGTGGCGAGAGCTTCAATTTCCGGGAGAGGTTTGTTGAGCGCTGGCGTCATGTGGCGTTGTGTAGACTGTAGTGCTGCCCGGATGGGCATAGCCAGCGATTATACGTGGAACGGCAACCCCACTCCTGAGGTCGCTTCAGGCGTCAATCATTCGCCCCGGGTGGCGAGTGCTCATTCGCTGTCTATCAACAGGGCCGCCAGCACCGTGCGGCCCTCGCTGGCCAGCACGTTGTAGGTGCGGCAAGCGGCGCCCAAATCCATGGTTTCCACACCGATCCGCGCCTCGATCAGGCTGCGGTAGAGCTGGGGCCGGGCAAAGCGGATCTTGCTGCCGCTGCCGAACACCACGAGCTCGGGCTTGAGCGCCAGGATCTGCTCGAAGTGGGCCTCGCTCAGGTCTTCGAAGCGGGGCAAGGCCCAGCTTTGCACCTCGCCGCGCCAGGGCACCAGCAGGCTCGTGCGATGCGGCTGGTTGTTGACCCAGACGCATTGGCCGTCGTGGCGCGAGATGGCATTGCCGCCTTGCTGTTCGTCGAGCTGGAATTTCATGGGGATCCGTGGAAGGCATGGGTCGCCGCGAAGCGAGCCTGCGTTGTTTGCGAAAGCGGCCCGGGCGGCCCTGGGGAAAGCCCTGCTACCCTGTGGTCAAATTCCAATTTTGCCCCGGAGTGCGCACCCCGTGATGAAGCCCGTCGCCAAGTCCAGCAAGCTGGCCAATGTCTGTTACGACATCCGTGGACCCGTGCTCGACAAGGCGCGAGCGATGGAGGAAGAGGGCCAGAAGATCATCAAGCTGAACATCGGCAACATCGCCGCCTTCGGCCTGATGCCGCCGGACGAGATCGTGCAAGACATGATCCGCAACCTGCCCGAGGCCGCCGGCTACACCGATTCCAAGGGCCTGTTCGCGCCGCGCAAGGCGGTGGTGCACTACTGCCAGGAAAAGAACATCCGCGGCGTCAGCATCGACGACGTCTACCTCGGCAACGGTGCTTCCGAGCTCATCGTGATGGCGCTGAACGCGCTGCTGGACAACGGCGACGAGGTGCTGCTGCCGGCGCCCGACTACCCGCTCTACACCGCCGCCGTGGCGCTCTCGGGCGGCAACCCGGTGCACTACATCTGCGACGAGAGCAGCGACTGGTTCCCGGACATCGAGGACATCAAGCGCAAGATCACGCCGGCCACCAAGGCCATCGTCGTCATCAACCCGAACAACCCGACCGGCGCGCTCTATCCCGAGAGCCTGTTGCTGCAGATCGTCGAACTGGCCCGTCAGCACCAGCTGATCATCATGGCCGACGAGATCTACGACAAGACGCTGTACGACGGCAATGTCCACACCAGCATCGCCTCACTGGCCGACGACGTGCTGTGCCTGACC
Source organism: Pelomonas sp. V22 (assembly GCF_030014915.1). Lineage (GTDB taxonomy): Bacteria > Pseudomonadota > Gammaproteobacteria > Burkholderiales > Burkholderiaceae_C > JAUASW01. The sequence goes on along the minus strand of NZ_JAGIXS010000001.1, from coordinate 814,750 downwards.
TTCAACGGCCTCTCCAAGAACTACCGCAGCTGCGGCTACCGCGCCGGCTGGATGATCGTCTCCGGCGAGAAGAAGCACGCCAAGGACTACATCACCGGCCTCAACATGCTGGCCTCGATGCGCCTGTGTGCCAACACGCCGGGCCAGCTTGCCATCCAGACGGCGCTGGGCGGCTACCAGAGCATCAAGGACCTGGTGGCGCCCGGCGGCCGGCTGTGCCGCCAGCGCGACCTGGCGTATGACCTGCTGACCCAGATTCCCGGCGTCAGCGTGGTCAAGCCGAAAGCGGCGCTCTACATGTTCCCCCGCCTGGACCCCAAGATCTACCCGATCGAGGACGACCAGCAGTTCGCCTACGAACTGCTGGCCGAGGAAAAGGTGCTGATCGTCCAGGGGACGGGCTTCAACTGGACCGCCCCCGATCACTTCCGCCTGGTGTTCCTGCCCAACTCCGATGACCTCACGGAGGCTGTGGGCCGCATCGAGCGCTTCCTGTCGCATTACCGAAAACGTTCTGGCCGCTGAGCCCGATATCCAATTTCTCTTCTGAGACGAAACCGAGACCTCCCTATGCAAGCGATCAAAGTCGGCCTCCTGGGCATTGGCACCGTGGGCAGCGGCACCTTCAACGTGCTGCGCCGCAACCAAGCCGAGATTCGCGGCCGCGCCGGCCGGGGCATCGAGATTGCGATGGTGGCCGACCTCGACGTGGCCCGCGCCAAGAGCATCGTCGGCGATGCCTGCGAGGTGGTGAGCGACGCCCGCCAGGTGATCGCCAATCCCGAGATCGACATCGTCATCGAGCTGATCGGCGGCTACGGCGTGGCCAAGACCCTGGTGCTGGAGGCGATTGCCGCCGGCAAGCATGTGGTCACCGCCAACAAGGCCCTGCTGGCCGTGCACGGCACCGAGATTTTCGCGGCCGCTCATGCCAAGGGCGTGATCGTGGCCTTCGAGGCGGCGGTGGCCGGTGGCATCCCCATCATCAAGGCGCTGCGCGAGGGCCTCACGGCCAACCGCATCGAATGGATCGCCGGCATCATCAACGGCACAACCAACTTCATCCTGTCGGAAATGCGCGGCAAGGGCCTGGACTTCGCCACCGTGCTGAAGGAGGCGCAGCGCCTCGGCTATGCCGAGGCCGACCCGACCTTTGACATCGAGGGCGTGGACGCGGCGCACAAGGCCACCATCATGTCGGCCATTGCCTTCGGCATCCCGGTGCAGTTCGACAAGGCCCATGTCGAAGGCATCACGCAGCTGCAGGCCGCCGACATCAAGTACGCCGAGCAATTGGGCTACCGCATCAAGCTCTTGGGCCTGACGCGTCGTCGTGAGAACGGCATCGAGCTGCGCGTGCATCCCACGTTGATCCCGGCCAATCGCCTGATCGCCAACGTGGAAGGCGCGATGAATGCCGTCGTGGTGCAGGGCGATGCCGTGGGCACGACGCTGTACTACGGCAAGGGCGCGGGCTCCGAGCCCACGGCCTCGGCCGTGATCGCCGACCTGGTGGACATCACCCGCCTGCACACCGCCGATCCCGAGCACCGCGTGCCCCACCTGGCCTTCCGTCCGGATGCGATCAGCGACACGCCCATCCTGCCGATGGACCAGGTGCTGACCAGCTTCTACCTGCGCCTGCGCGTGGCCGACGAAGCCGGTGTGCTCTCGCGCATCACCACCATCCTCGCCGACAACGACATCTCCATCGATGCCGTGCTGCAGCGTGAATCGGCGGAAGGCGAGAAGCAGACCGACCTGATCATCCTGACGCATGAAACCGTCGAAGGCCGTATGAACAAGGCGCTGGCCCTGATGCAGGCACTGCCCACCGTGCTGGCACCCATCGTTCGCTTGCGCAAGGAAGAGCTGGCGTGAAGTACATCAGCACCCGGGGCGACCAGACCGAACGCCGCTTCTGCGAGATCCTGCTGGAAGGCCTGGCGCCGGACGGCGGCCTTTATCTGCCGGTCTCTTATCCGCAAATCAGCGATGCCACGCTGACAAAGTGGCGCAGCCTCTCGTATGCCGAGCTGGCCTTCGAGATCCTGTCGCTGTACATCGACGACATCCCGGCCACCGACCTGCGCGCGATCACCGAGCGCACCTACACCGAGGCTGTGTTCGGCACGACGGCGATCACGCCGCTCAAGCAACTCGAGCCCGGCCTTGCGCTGGAGGCCCTGTCCAACGGCCCGACGCTGGCCTTCAAGGACATGGCCATGCAACTGCTGGGCCAGCTGTTCGAGTACGAACTTGGCCGCCGTGGCGAGACCCTGAACATCCTCGGCGCCACCTCGGGCGATACCGGCAGTGCCGCCGAGTACGCGATGCGCGGCAAGGCCGGCGTCAATGTCTTCATGCTCTCGCCGCTGGGCCGCATGAGCCCCTTCCAGCAGGCGCAGATGTTCAGCCTGCAGGACGCCAATATCCACAACATCGCCATTGATGGCGTGTTCGACGACTGCCAGGACATCGTCAAGGCCGTGTCCAACGATCTGACGTTCAAGCGCGAGCACAAGATCGGCACGGTCAACTCGATCAACTGGGCGCGGCTGCTGGCGCAAGTCGTCTACTACTTCGCCGGCTACCTGCAGGCCACGAAATCGAACAGCGAGAAGGTCAGCTTCTGCGTGCCTTCGGGCAACTTCGGCAACGTCTGCGCCGGCCATGTGGCCCGGATGATGGGCCTGCCGATCGCCAGGCTCGTGGTGGCCACCAACGAGAACGACGTGCTGGACGAGTTCTTCCGCACCGGCAGCTACCGCCCGCGCGGCAGTGCCGAGACGCATGAAACGTCGAGCCCGTCGATGGACATTTCCAAGGCCAGCAACTTCGAGCGATTCGTCTACGACTTGCTGGGTCGTGATGGTGCGCGCGTCAAATCGCTGTTCAGTGCCGGTGGCTTTGCGCTCAATGTCGATGAACATGCGGCCATCGCCCGCTTCGGTTTCAGCTCTGGCCGCAGCACGCATGCGGATCGCCTGGCCACCATCAAGCTTTGCCATCAACGTTACGGTCAGCTGATCGACACTCACACGGCCGACGGCCTCAAGGTGGCGCTGGAGCAGCGCGAGCCTGGCGTGACCATGCTGGTGCTGGAGACGGCCTTGCCGGCCAAGTTCGCCGCCACCATCCGCGAGGCGCTGGACATCGAGCCGCCGCGCCCGGCCGGCCTCGAGAACATCGAGGCCCTGCCCAAGCGCGTGACCGAGATGAAGGCCGACGCCCTGGCGGTCAAGCAGTTCATCAGCGACCATGTCTGAAGCCTCCCGGCCGGCGCTGCAAAGCCTGGACGATGCGCTCGCCCGGCTCCTGAGCCAGGTGGTGCCGCTGGGCCAGGTCGAAAGCCTGCCCACGGCTGAAGCGCTGAATCGCGTGCTGGCCGCCGAGGTGCGTTCGCAAATCGATGTGCCGCCGGCCGACAACACGGCCATGGATGGCTATGCGCTCTGCGCGGCCGATGTTGCCGAGCCCGGTGTCGTGCTTCCGGTGGCGCAGCGGGTGCCAGCCGGCGTGATCGGCGCGCAGCACCAGGCCGGCACGGCCGCACGCATCTTCACTGGCGCCCAGATCCCGCTCGGTGCCGACGCCGTCGTGATGCAGGAGCAATGCGAGGCCTTGCCAGGTGAAGGCCTGGGCAGCGTACGCATCAATACCGCCGTGCAGAGCGGCCAATGGATACGCCGGCGCGGCGAAGACGTGGAGCAGGGCAGCGTGGTGCTGGCCGCCGGTCATCGCCTGGATGCTGCCGCGCTCGGTCTGGCGGCCTCGGTCGGCGCTGCGCATTTGAGCGTGGCGCGCCGCGTGCGCGTGGCGCTGTTTTCCACGGGCGATGAGCTGGTGATGCCTGGCGAGCCGCTGAAGCCCGGCGCGATCTACAACAGCAATCGCTTCACCCTGCGCGGCCTCCTGCAGGGCCTGGGCTGCGAAGTGATCGACCTCGGTATCGTGCCGGACAAGCTCGATGCGACGCGCGCCGCCCTGCGCGAAGCCGCCGCTCAATCGGACCTCATCATCACCTCGGGCGGCGTCTCTGTCGGCGAGGAGGACCATCTGCGCCCGGCCGTGCAGGCCGAAGGCTCGCTGGACCTCTGGCAGATCGCTATCAAGCCCGGCAAGCCGCTGGCTTTTGGCAAGGTGGCGGACCCATGGTTCATTGGCCTGCCTGGGAATCCAGTGTCGAGCTTCGTCACGTTCCTCTTGCTGGTGCGGCCGGTCATTCTGCGATTGCAAGGCGCCGCCAAGCTGGCTCCGCGCCGGCTGCAAGTGCGAGCAGATTTCAATTGGCCCAAGGCCGACAAGCGCCGCGAGTTCCTGCGTGCGCGCTTGAACGATGCGGGTGGGTTGGAGCTTTTCGCCAATCAGAGTTCGGGTGTCTTGAGCTCGGCCGTCTGGGGCGATGGCCTGGTCGACAACCCGCCGTCCACGACGATTGCTGCCGGTGATGCCGTCAGCTATCTGCCGTTCTCCGAGCTGCTGTCATGAGCGCCGCACAGGGCCGCCCCAAGCACGCTCGCTCCCGCTCGGCGGGACAGGCCGCAGGCCGATGGGTGCCCAAATGACGATCACCGTCCGCTATTTCGCCTCGCTGCGCGAAGCCTTGGGCAGTACGGAGCAGGTCGATGCTGCGGGCCTGAGCCTGGCGCAGCTGCGTGATCGTCTGATCGCCAGCAGCGAGGCCCACGCCACCGTGCTTGCCCGTGGCCGCGCTGTCCGTTGCGCCTTGAACAAGCAGATGTGCGACGAGTCCGTCGTGATACAGGACGGCGCCGAAGTCGCCTTCTTCCCGCCGGTCACAGGCGGCTGACGATGCAAGGGCTTCATCTCACCGCCGACCTGAGCGGCTGCAACCCGACACAGTCGCTGATGACCGACTGCGCGGCCTTGCGCGCGCTGTGCGTCGAGGCTGTGGCCGAGGCCGGCCTTGGCGCCGTGGCCGAACTGTTCCATCGCTTCGAGCCGGCGCCGGGCGAGAGCCAGAGCGGCATCACAGGCGTGGTACTGCTGGCCGAGTCGCACCTGGCCATCCATACCTGGCCCGAGCGCGGCGGCGTGACGCTGGACGTCTATGTCTGCAACCTCGGGCAGGACAACAGCACCAAGGCGGAACGGCTGATGACCAGCCTCTGCGCCGCGTTTGCGCCGGGCGCGACCAAGCGGCAAGCCCTGCAGCGGGGTTGAATGGGCGCCCACAAAAAGGAAAGCCCGCCGAGGCGGGCTTTGTCGTCGAGCCCCGGAGGGATCAGAACGCGTAGTTCGCGCCGACGTTGAATTGCTGGATCTTGGATTCCAGTTCGCCGATGCCGCCGACGTTGACCTTGTTCTTGCCCAGGTTCACGTACTCGGCACGCAGGCTCAGGTTGTTGTTGATCTTGTAGTCGGCGCCGAAGCCGAACAGGGCCTTGTTCTTGTGGCCGTCGAACGAGACCGTGCCAGCGGCGTTCGAAGCCTTGGTCGACAGGTCCAGCGAGTTGCGCGCGTAGCCCAGGCGACCGAACAGCGAGAACTCGTTGTTCAGCGGCAGGATGCCCAGGACGGAGACGCTCAGCGAGTTGGCCTTGAGGGTCGTGGTGTAGTTGACGCTGCCCACCGTTTCGGTCAGCGAGGCCTTGCCCAGACGACGGGCTTGCAGTTCGAATGCGACGTTCTCGTTCAGCGAGTAGCCCAGCGTGGCGCCGAAGCCGGTCTTGCGCTCCTTGTCGCCGTCGGCCTTGAACTGGGTGGAACCGACGTCGCCGCCGATGTACCAGGTCTTGTCAGCGGCCGAAGCGTGGGCTGCGATGAAGGCCAGGGCGGCCAGGGCAATGATCTTCTTCATGGTCGTGATCTCTTTCGGTTAACCCCTCCTCTCGGGGGCGGGCCCATGCTAGCAAGGGTTTTTCCCAAAGGGCTTGTACTGTTGCGGTTAACCCGCATTTCACAAATTGAGATCAATGACTTTTGGCAGTGTGGCCGACTTCATGCCCAAGGGTGAAGGCCTCTTCGAACACCGAGTAGGCGGCCAGATCGGCATGCGCAAAGTGCATGCGGCCATGCGGCATTCGCAGCGCTTGCAGCGCGGCTGAACCGCGCCGGCCCGGCACCGGGATGCTCATGGCATGGCCCCAGCGCGCGATGTCGATGCCTTGCAACTGTTCGGGCAGGTCGGGATGCAACTGTTCCATTTCGACTCGCACGCGGCCAGCCCAGGCCTGCCAAGGCTCTTGCAGCAGGGTCGGGCGCTGCGATTCCGGCAGCGCCCAGTAGCTGCTCAGCACGGTGGGGCCGCGCTGCGGCGAGAGGCCCTGGTGGCCTGCGTCCACATAGCCCAGCGCGAGGCGGCTGCCGTAGGCGACGTTGTCCCAGGCGGGTGGTGCGCCGGGGCGGTCCAGCAAGGGCCCAGCCAGCAGCAGGTTGGCCACCAGCCACGGGGCATGGCGCGCGCCTCGATTGGCTTCAACCAAGGCGGCCGGCGCCGCGTCGCCGAGCAGGCGCTGCGCAATGAAGAGCGGCGTGGCCAGCACCAGCTGCGAGGCTGACCAGCGTTCCGGTGCGTCGGCCGTTTCATTCCAGGCCAGCACCTCGACCTGGTGCTTGCCTGGCTCGACGCGCAGCACCGTGCGGCCCGGCTTCAACTGCTCACCCAGGCCTGCCGCCATGCGCGCGGTGATCCAGCCATTGCCCTCGGGCCAGGTCAGCACCGGCTCGCGCTCGGCCTCGGCATCGCCGGGCGCATGGAAGCCGTGTCGGCTGGCGAAGTAGTGCAGGCCAGCCCAGGCCGAGACCACGCTGCTGCCGGCACCGAAGTCATCCCGGCAGCAGTAGTCCAGGTACCAGCGCAGGCGGGTGTCGTTCAGCTGCTGAGCATCCAACCATTGATCGAAGGTCTGGGCATCAAGCGCCGCATGGCCCGCGCGCCAGCCTGCGCGGTGGGTCGGCATCGCGAAGCCGAGTTGGCGTTGAGCCCGGCCCACGGCCGCGCCAAAGCGGCGGTACTGCGCCAGGCCGTTCGCGCCGTCGGCGGGCGGCAGCAGTCCCTCGACCCAGTGGCCCTCGAAGAACAGCCGCTCCTGCGGGCTGTGGCAGAGATGGCGTTCGTCGTAGACGACGCGGCCCATCTGCTCGCGTGCCAGGCCCAGCTCCATCAGCAGCTGCTGCACCTCGGGTGCGGCGGGGCCGGGCAGCGGCAGGTAGTGCGCGCCCAGCGGGCAGGGCAGGCCCTGCATCGCATGGCCTCGTGCATTGCCGCCGGCCTGGTCTTCCAGCTCCAGCAGCGCGAAATCGACGCCGCGTTGTTGCAGCGCACGGGCGCAGGCGAGGCCCGCCACGCCGCCGCCGACGATCAAGACCCCGGTGCGCTTGAGCGGGGCGTCGCCCGGCCTCGGCAAGGGTTGGCGCAACCGGTGGCCGCGCGCCGGCGTGGCGCCGACCCAGCCGCCTTGCAGCTGCTGCGGTTCACGCCCGCAGGCCGCGAGGGCCAGGGCACCAGCGCCGCCCAGCAGACCGCGCCGGGAGATCAATGGACCTTGCCCCATTCGGCTTCGAACTCGTGGACCAGTTGCTGGTTGGACAGGCGGTTGGGCTCCAGCCCTGATGGGCGCGCCATGTCGGGCGGGAAGTCCAGCAGGGCCGGCAGGCTCTGCACGCTGAGGAACTTCAGGCCCTCGGGCAGCGCGCGTGGCGGCGCGAACGGCCGGCGCGATGCCAGGATGAAGCCCCATTCGCCGAAGCTCGGCACATGGGCGTGATACGGCGTTGCGGTGAGGCCCACGGCTTCTACGGTGGCTGCCACGGTCCAGAAGCTGCGCCGTGCGATTAGCGGCGAGGTCGTCTGTATCACCGCATAGCCCGAGGCGCTGAGGTGCTGGTCGATCAGCTGGTAGAAGCTGGTGGTGTAGAGCTTGCCCAGCGAGAAATTGGACGGGTCGGGGAAGTCGATCACGATCACGTCGAAGCGCTCGTCGGCCGGCAATTGGCCGAGCCAGCCGAAGGCATCAAGGTTGACGATCTTCAGCTTGGGGCTCAAAAGCGCATCGCGGTTCAGCTCGCGCAGCAGCGGCAAGGTGGAGAAGAGGCGCGTCATGTGCGGGTCCAGCTCCACCAGCGTGATGCTCTCGACGCTCGGGTATTTGAGGATCTCGCGCACCGCCATGCCGTCGCCACCGCCCAGCACCAGCACCTTCTTCGGGGCGCCATGCCCAGCCATGGCCGGATGGACGAGGGCCTCGTGATAGCGGTACTCGTCGCGCGAATGGAATTGCAGGTTGCCGTTCAGAAACAGGCGCACGCCGTTGCGGCCGCTGGTGACGACCACGCGCTGGTAGTCGCTCGACTCGCGCACCAGCATCTGCTCGCCATAGAAGCGCTCCTCGGCCCAGCTGCTCAGCTGCTCGGCACCCAGCATCGCCGCCGTGAGGGCCAGCAGCGTGAGGCTACAGGCCGCAGCGTGCGCACCCCAGCGCCGCAGCTGCGGCCTGAACAGGAACAAGGCCCACACGGCCACCAGCGCATTGAGCAGGCCGAAGGCGATGCCGGTGCGTATCAGCCCCAGCTGCGGCACCAGCAAGAGCGGGAAGGCCAGCGCCACCAGCAGGGCGCCGAGGTAGTCGAAGGTCAGCACCTGCGAGACCAGGTCCTTCAGCGCATAGCGATGGCTGAACTGGTGCTTCAGGATGCGCATCACCAGCGGAATCTCCAGGCCCACCAGCGCACCGACCAGCAGCACGAGGGCGTAGAGCAGCCAGCGAAACTCGGCGAGATGGCTGGGCGGCAAAAGGCTGTGCGCCGCAAACAGCGCCGCCGGCATCAGCCCGCCTATCAGGCCGACCAGCAGCTCGATGCGCAGGAACTGCGCCACCAGCTGCCGCTCGACGAAGCGCGACAGCCAGGAGCCGAGGCCCATGGCGAACAGATAGGTGCCGATGATGGTGGAGAACTGCAGCACCGAATCGCCGAGCAAATAGCTGGCGAGCGCGCCGGCGGCGAGTTCGTAGACCAGGCCGCAGGCCGCGACCACGAAGACGCTGGCGAGCAGCAGCAGTTCGGGCAGGGAGACGCGCTGGGTCGGCGCCTCTGCGGGCGCTTCAGTGGATGGCGGCTGCAACGATCAGTCCAATCGAGATGCACATGGCGGCCACGACGATGGCCAGGGCCAGGTTCTTGTGCTCGACGATTTCTTCCCAGAGCTTGTAGGGTGTCAGCTTGTCGATGATGACGAAGCTGATCCAGAACACCAGCACGCCGATCACGGCGTAGAGGATGGATCCCAGCACGACGCCGGGCTTGAGGAATTCGAAACCGCTCATCTCAGTGCTCCTTGTAGAGAGACATATTTTTGTTCATGCATTCGTTCGTCTGGGTCCGTCGCGGCGGCTACTTGTGGCCGCCACCGCTGCTGCCCGAGCCACCCCAGGAGCCACCGGTGTAGCCCGGGCGCACACCGCTGCCGCTGCTGCTGCGCCGACATTGCTGGTACTCGGCACTTGCTTCGCCATAGGCGTTCTTGTAGCTCTGACAATCGTCGCTGGCGCAGGCGCGCAGCAGCGGGATTAGGACGAGTATCAGCACCGCCACGATGACGATGGTGCGCAGCACGCCACCACCGCTGCTCAGCGCGCCGGCGTCGCGGGCCAGGGCCGCACCGCGCTCGGGCGCGAGGCGGAAGCCTGTGGCTACCTCGCTGGCATCGAGCTTGCGGCCGAGGGACCAGGTGACCTCATTGCTGCTTCGCTCACTGCTCAGCAATTCCTGGGGGCTCTCGTAGTCGCCGACCTGGACCCGGTCCTCGCGCTGCACGCGCCAGTAGAACTCGCCCAGCACATAGGTGGTCTTGGCGGCGTACTGCCAGCGCTGCTTGAAGCGCCGGCCCTGCCATTCCACATCGCTGCCGCCAGCCGGCTTCGGTACACCGGTCAGCGGCCGCACAAGGCTCCAGCCTTCCTCGGTGTCCACGAGGAAGGCAAAGCCCTCCATGCGGTTGTAGAGCAGGTACTCGCGCCAGAAGGTCTGTTCGTCGTCATCGCCGGGCGCGGGCAGGTCGCAGCGCTCCTGGTAGCCCACCACCTGCCAGTACAGCGGCTTGCCATTGGGCTGCAGGGCCAGCGTGCCGGTGCGGCCCAGCGGAATCTGCGGCTCCATGCCATTGGCCTGGGCGTAGTGCTCCAGGTCGGCGCCGGCACCGCCGGAGATGTCGACCACCGCATGGCACTGGCCGCAGACCATGGACTTGGTCATGCCGAGCTTGGGCTCCAGCGCCGCGCCGCAGCTCGGGCAGGCCATGGCGCGCGAGGCGAGCGTGGCCTCGCTGTCTTCGCGCAGACCGCTCATGGCGAGATCGGCCAGGCGCACCGCGCGGCCGACCGACCATTGCGGCGGCTCGCTCAAGTAGTCCAGCGTGCCGACTTCATCCTGGCTGTTGCGCAGGTCGGCCAGCAGGAATTCGCCCGCCTTGGGCAGCGGCGGCCGGGGCAGCTCGCCTTCGGCCGCGCCCAGCGTGACCAGGGTCAGTGAGGCCACGCGCCAACCCTGGCCGGCCAGCACTTGCTGCGCGCCGACGACCAGGGTGTGCGAGGCCGGCGCCGGCTCGCTCAAGGGCGCGTCGAAAGCGAAGACGTAGGCGCCGTTGTCCTCAGACAGCCAGCCGCTCTTGCCACTGTCGAAGAGCGCATGCCATTCGTTCCAGACGCCGCCCTCGTAACGCAGCTGCAGCCGGCCGACGAGGGTGAAATCGGCGCCGGCATGGCGGCCGCGCGCCTGCAACTGCAGCGGGCTGTGGTCCGCGAACAGCTCGGCGCTCTGGCCGATCTTGCGTAGCGCCTCGCCCTCGCGCAGCAGCGTGCTGCGGCAGAAGCTGCAGATCGCGCTGGCCGAGGCGCTGGAGGCGAACTCGACCGGCGCGCCGCAGTTGGGGCAGGGCGCCGACCAGCGGCGCTGCGGGGTGGTGCTATCCACCAAGGTTTAGCCTAGCTTTTTGAGCAGGTCCGCCTTCTTGGCCGAGAACTCCTCCTCGGTCAGGATGCCCTTGGCCTTCAGGTCGCCGAGCTTCTCGAGCAGGCCCATGATGTCGTCCGCGCTCTGCGCCGCCGGGGCCGCTGGCGCGGCAGCCGCATGGGCAGCCGGGGCCAGCCCGGCTTGCAGCTGCTGCGCCATCACCTGGCCCAGGGCCACGCCGGCACCGAGGCCCATGGCATCGCCGGCGATGCCGCCGCCGGCGGCTGCGCCCTTGGCCATCTCGGGCAGGGACTGGGCGGTCTGGTACTGCATGAACTGGCCCATGTTCTGGCCGATCATGCCCATGCCGATCTTCTGGTCGAGGATCTTCTGCAGCTCTTCGGGCAGCGAGACGTTCTGCAGCGTCACGCCTTCCAGCTTCAGGCCAATGGCCTCGAAGGAGGGCGCCGTGGCCTCTTGCAGCGCTTTGGCGAACTCGACCTGGTTGGCCGCCAGGTCCAGGAAGGGGATGCCGCTTTGCGCCACCGCATCGCTGATGTGCTGCAGCATCAGGCCGCGCAACTGGCCATCGAGCTCGGCCGCCGTGTACTGCTCGCGGGTGCCCGAGATCTGCTGGTGGAACAGCTTGGGATCGACGATCTTGTAGGCGTAGTTGCCGAAGGCGCGCAGGCGCACGGCGCCAAAGTCCTTGTCGCGGATCGTCACTGGCTGCTGGGTGCCCCAGCGCTGGTCGATTTGCTGGCGGGTGCTGAAGAAGTAGACGTCGCTCTTGAACGGAGATTCAAAGAGCTTGTCCCAGTTCTTCAGGTAGGTCAGGACCGGCAGGGTCTGCGTCGTCAGCTTGTACATGCCGGGGCCGAACACGTCGGCGACCTTGCCTTCGTTGACGAACACCGCCATCTGCGACTCGCGCACGGTCAGCGAGCCGCCGTACTGGATTTCCATGTCCGCGATGGGGAAGCGCCAGGCCAACGTGCCGTCGCTCTCCTCGGTCCACTGGATGATGTCTATGAACTGTTTCTTGATGAAGCTCATCAGGCCCATGGTGTGTTCCCCTCTCAAGGCAATGCGGCCGTCTGCCGCGGGGCGCAGTATCCAACAGCCGTGTGATCGCCGAAACGAAATTGGATGGCCGGACCGCTGGCGCGCATGAATGGACCATGGTGACACATGAGGCCGCAAAATAGAGCCCCATGAAGCCCCAGCGCAGCGTCAGCATCCAGACCGAGGATTTCGACCTCACGGCCGAGACGGCCGCCCTGCGCGATGCCGACGGCGGCATTGGCGCGGTCGTTGCCTTCGTCGGCACGGTGCGCGATGCCGCCGACGGCCGGCCGGTCCAGCTGATGGAGCTGGAGCATTACCCGGGCATGACCGAGGCGGCCATCGTCTCGATGATCGACGAGGCCTTCCAGCGCTTCGACATCCGCGCCGCCCGGGTCATCCACCGCGTCGGGCCGCTGGCGGCGCGGGAGCAGATCGTGCTGGTGCTGGTGGCCTCGCGCCACCGCGGCCAGGCCTTCGAGGCCTGCGAGTTCCTGATGGACTACCTGAAGACCCAGGCACCGTTCTGGAAGAAGGAGCATGGCCCGGATGGCGCGCAGTGGGTGGACGCCCGCGAGGCGGACGACCAGGCCCTGGCCCGCTGGGGCATCACGTCGGGGAATGCGCAATGAGTGCGCTGCACGCCGTCGCTGTCGCCGCGGGAGCGGCTGTTGGGGCGCTCGCCCGCTGGCGTGCCGGCCTGCTGTGGAATGCCAGCTGGCAGGGCTTTCCGCTGGGCACGCTGGCGGTCAACCTGGTCGGCGGCCTCTTGATCGGCATGGCCCTGGAATGGTTTGGCCGCCAGCCGGACGAACTGCTCAAGCTGTTGCTGGTGACCGGCTTCCTCGGCGGCCTGACCACCTTCTCGGCCTTCTCCGGTGAATCGCTCTCGCTCCTGCAGCGCGGGCATTTCGGCCTGGCCTTGGGGCATGCGGCCGCCCATGTGCTGGGCTCGCTGGCGGCGGCAGCCCTGGGCATGCAGCTGATCCGCTTGATGCTGGACAAGGTCTGAAGTCCGGCGGCCCCTTGAAATGGGCATCCTGAGTCCCACTTGCTCGCGAACCGGAGGATTTTTCCCATGCGAGTCGACAAACTCACCACCCGTTTCCAGGAAGCGCTGAACGAGGCCTCGAGCCTGGCCGTCACGCGCGACAACCCCTACATCGAGCCTGTGCATCTGCTCGCTGCCATGCTGCAGCAGGAGGACGGACCGCGTGCACTGCTGGAGCGTGCCGGCGTCCAGGTGCCCCCGCTGAAGACCGCGCTCGACAGCCTGCTCGCCGGCCTGCCGCAAGTGCAGGGAGAGGGCCAGCAGGTCGGCGCCAGCCGTGACCTGGTGAGCCTGCTGCAGGCCGCAGAGAAGGAAGCCTCCAAGCGTGGCGACCACTACATCGCCAGCGAGATGTTTTTGCTCGCCCTGGCCGACGCCAAGACAGATCTGGCTGGTGTCGTGCGCGGCCACGGCCTGACCCGCAAGGCGCTGGAAACTGCGGTCGAGGCGGTGCGCGGCGGCCAGAAGGTCGACAACCAGGAAGCCGAGGGCCAGCGCGAGGCGCTGAAGAAATACACGCTGGACCTGACCGAGCGCGCCCGCCTGGGCAAGCTCGACCCGGTCATCGGCCGCGACGACGAGATCCGCCGTGCCATCCAGGTCTTGCAACGCCGCACCAAGAACAACCCGGTGCTGATCGGCGAGCCCGGCGTGGGCAAGACCGCCATCGTTGAGGGCCTGGCCCAGCGCATCGTCAACGGCGAGGTGCCCGAGACCCTGAAGAACAAGCGCGTGCTGGTGCTGGACATGGCGGGCTTGCTCGCCGGCGCCAAGTTCCGCGGCGAATTCGAGGAGCGGCTGAAGGCCGTGCTGAAGGAAGTGGCCCTGGACGAAGGCCGCATCATTCTCTTCATCGACGAGATCCACACGATGGTGGGTGCCGGCAAGGCTGAAGGCGCCATCGATGCCGGCAATATGCTGAAGCCCGCCCTGGCGCGCGGCGAGCTGCACTGCATAGGCGCGACCACGCTGGACGAGTACCGCAAGTACGTCGAGAAAGACGCGGCGCTGGAGCGCCGCTTTCAGAAGGTGCTCGTTGATGAGCCCAGCGTGGAGGCGACGATCGCTATCCTGCGCGGCCTGCAGGAGCGCTATGAGGTGCACCACGGCGTCGAGATTACCGACCCGGCCATCGTGGCCGCCGCCGAGCTGAGCCACCGCTACATCACCGACCGCTTCCTGCCCGACAAGGCCATCGACTTGATCGACGAGGCCGCGGCCAAGGTCAAGATCGAACTCGACTCCAAGCCCGAGGTCATGGACAAGCTGGACCGCCGCATGATCCAGCTGAAGATCGAGCGTGAAGCCGTGCGCCGCGAGAAGGACGAGGCTTCGCAGAAGCGCCTCGCCCTGATCGAGGAAGAGCTGCTGAAGCTGGGTCGCGAGTACGCCGAGCTGGAGGAAATCTGGACCAGCGAGAAGGCGCAGGCCCAGGGCTCGGCCCATGTCAAGGAAGAGATCGACCGCATCAAACAGCAGATCGAGGAGTTGAAGCGCAAGGGCGACTTCAACAAGGTCGCCGAGCTGCAATACGGTCGCCTGCCCGAGCTGGAGGCGAGCCTGAAGGACGCGCAGGCCAAGGAGGCCGGCAAGAGCGGCAGCGGCACGCCCAACAAGCTGCTGCGCACCCTGGTCGGCTCGGAAGAAATCGCCGAGGTCGTGGCGCGCGCCACCGGCATCCCGGTCTCCAAGCTCCTGCAAGGCGAGCGCGACAAGCTCTTGAAGATGGAGGCCAGGCTGCACGAGCGCGTGGTGGGCCAGGACGAGGCAATCACGGCCGTGGCCGATGCCATCCGCCGCTCACGCGCCGGCCTGTCGGACCCGAACCGGCCGCTGGGCAGCTTCCTCTTCCTCGGCCCCACCGGCGTCGGCAAGACCGAGCTGTGCAAGGCCCTGGCCGGCTTCCTGTTCGACAGCGAAGACCACATGATCCGCATCGACATGAGCGAGTTCATGGAGAAGCATTCGGTGTCGCGCCTGATCGGCGCGCCTCCGGGCTACGTGGGCTACGACGAAGGCGGGTATCTCACCGAGGCCGTGCGCCGCAAGCCTTACAGCGTGCTGCTGCTCGATGAAGTCGAGAAGGCGCATCCGGACGTGTTCAACGTGCTCTTGCAAGTGCTGGACGATGGCCGCCTGACCGATGGCCAGGGCCGCACGGTGGACTTCAAGAACTGCGTGATCGTGATGACCAGCAACCTCGGTTCGCAGCACATCATGCAGCTGGCCGGTGAGCCGAGCGAGGTGATTCGCGACGCGGTGTGGGAGGAGGTGAAGGCGCATTTCCGGCCCGAGTTCCTGAACCGCATCGACGAGACCGTGGTCTTCCATGCGCTGGACAACAAGAACATCGCGGCGATTGCCAAGATCCAGCTGCGAGCCCTGGAAGAGCGCCTGGCCAAGCTCGAGATGAGCCTGGATGTGGGCGAGGATGCGCTGGCCGAACTGGCCAAGGTGGGCTTCGACCCGGCCTTCGGCGCGCGGCCCCTGAAGCGCGCGATCCAGCAGCGCATCGAGAACCCGCTCTCGAAGCTGATCCTGCAGGGCCGCTTCGGGCCCAAGGATGTGATCCCGGTGCACATCGAGGGCGGCGAGTTCTCCTTCGAGCGCGTGGTGCACTGAGCCGTGGCGGTCCGCTCAAGACCCTGAGCGGACCGCAGCTCAAGGCCTCCTTAGAATCGGTCCACCTTCCGCATGACGCCCCGATGAAAGGGGCGTGACCGAATGACCGCCACTGCCGTCGCGCCAGCCGCCTCTCCCGTCGTCATCATTGGTGCCGGCCTCGCAGGCCTGACCGTTGCGCTCCATCTTGCTGACAAGCTCCCCGTCGTCGTGCTCGCCAAGCGCGAACTGACCGAAAGCGCCACGGCCTGGGCCCAGGGCGGCATCGTCGGTGTGCTCGGCAGCGACGACAGCATCGACAGCCATGTGCGCGACACCCAGGACGCCGGCGCTGGCCTCGTGGACGAAGCCACGGCGCGCTTCATCGCCGAGCGCAGCGCGCAGGCGGTGGCATGGCTGGTCAAGCAGGGCGTGCCCTTCACGCCCGACGACGACGGCCCGCTCGGACTGCACCTCACCCGCGAAGGCGGCCATGCGGTGCGCCGCATCGCCCATGCGGCCGATGCCACCGGCAAGGCCATCCACGACCAGTTGCTGGCGGCCGCCAAGGCCCACCCGAACATCAGCCTGCGCGAGCGCTGGATGGCGCTGGACCTGATCACCTCGCGCCACCTGCAGCGCGACGAGCAGCCGCGCTGCTATGGCGTCTATGCGCTGGACATCGACACCCGCAAGGTCGAGACCCTGGCCGCGAGCGCCGTGGTGCTGGCCACCGGCGGCGCCGGCAAGGTCTACCGCTACACGACCAACCCGGACACGAGCACGGGCGACGGCATTGCCATGGCCTGGCGGGCCGGCTGCCGGGTGGCGAACATGGAGTTCATCCAGTTCCACCCGACCTGCCTTTATCACCCGCAGGAGCGCAGCTTCCTGATCACCGAAGCACTGCGAGGCGAGGGCGCCTACCTGAAGCTGCCGGACGGTACGCGCTTCATGGCGGCGCATGACGAGCGACTGGAGCTGGCCCCGCGCGACATCGTGGCCCGCGCCATCGACTTCGAGATGAAGAAGCACGGCGTCGACCATGTGTGGCTCGATGCCACGCACCTGGGCGAGGCTTTCCTGAAGGAACACTTCCCGACCATCCACGCGCGCTGCCTGAAGCTCGGCATCGACATTGCGCAGCAGCCCATTCCGGTGGTGCCGGCCGTGCACTTCACCTGCGGTGGCGTGGTGACCGACCTGCGCGGCCGCTGCGACCTGCCGGGGCTTTATGCGGTGGGTGAGACCAGCTACACCGGCCTGCATGGCGCCAACCGCCTGGCCAGCAATTCACTGCTGGAATGCGTGGTGCTGGGCCAGACCTGCGCCGACGACATCGTGGCCGAGGCGCGGCCTGGCACCGCGACGCCGCCGGCCTGGGACGAAAGCCAGGTCGAGGACGCCGACGAGCAGGTGGTGATCGCCCACAACTGGGACGAGCTGCGGCTCCTGATGTGGAACTACGTGGGCATCGTGCGCACCACCAAGCGGCTGGAGCGGGCCTTGCATCGCATTGCGCTCCTGCGCAGCGAGATCGACGACTACTACGCCAATTTCCGCGTCACGCGCGACCTGCTGGAGCTGCGCAACCTGGTGGACTGCGCGGAGCTGATCGTGCGCTCGGCCCTGCTCCGGCATGAGAGCCGCGGGCTGCATTACAGCCGCGACTACCCGGATACGCTGCCGGCGAGTTTCCCGACGGTCTTGATCGCCGAACGCCGGCGGCGTTGAACCGTCAGCTCGCCGCGTGCAAGGCCCGACGGGCCTGCACGAAGTTGAACGCGTAGCGCACCGACTCATTGATGGCCGAGTCGATCTCGAGCCGCTCGGGCTCGGTCAGGTAGAACGAGAAGTCCACCTCGTGGCGGATGTAGCGCGGCGGCAGGCGGTTCAGCGCTACGCAGGCCACGTCCACGAGCAGGTCGTTGGTGTCGATCTGTGGGAACTGCGGCGAGAGCTTCAGCACGGTGGCGAACACCTCGCGTTCGTGGTGGTTGTAGAGCGAGCTGAAGTCGGAGGTTTGCATGGTGGTGCTACTCAAGTCTGGCGATATGCGGACTTTATAGCCTGAGCGGCCCGCGCCAAGCGCTAGCGCTGACCCTAGTCAAAGGAAACCGAGGAAGCGTGCCCTCAGGCGTTCTCAGGCGGCGCCGATGCCGCTCTTCATGCCGGCGGCCTTGAGCTTGTGGGCCGCGACGAAGTCCAGCATGCGCTCGATGCAGCCGGCGGCCTGGCCACGGATGGGCTCCTCCACCTCAATCACGCCGCTGCCCGACTCCAGACAGTCGATGATGCCCTGCAGGGCGTTCATCGCCATCCAGGGGCAGTGGGCGCAGCTCTTGCAGCTGGCGGCATTGCCAGCGGTGGGTGCCTCGATCAGGGTCTTGCCCGGCGCCAGCTGGCGCATGCGGTGCAGGATGCCGTTGTCGGTGGCGACGATGTACTCCTGGGCCTTGCCCTCGACCACGGCCTTGATCAGGGCCGAGGTGGAGCCGACCACATGGGCTTTCTCGACCACGCTCTTGGGCGACTCGGGGTGGACGAGGATCATGGCGTCCGGGTGCTGCTCGCGCAGCAGGTCCAGCTCCAGGCCCTTGAATTCGTCGTGAACGATGCAGGCGCCGTTCCACATCAGCATGTCGGCGCCGGTCTGCTCCTGGATGTAGCGGCCGAGGTGGCGGTCCGGGGCCCAGAGGATCTTCTGGCCCTTGGCATGCAGATCGGCCACGATGTCGAGGGCGCAGGAGCTGGTGACCATCCAGTCGGCGCGGGCCTTCACCGCAGCACTGGTGTTGGCGTAGACCACGACCTGGCGGTCCGGGTGGGCATCGCAGAAGCGCGCAAATTCATCAGCCGGGCAGCCGAGGTCCAGCGAGCAGGTGGCGTCCAGGTCGGGCATCAGCACGCGTTTCTCGGGGCTCAGGATCTTGGCCGATTCACCCATGAAGCGAACGCCGGCGACGACCAGGGTCTGGGCCTCATGGTCGCGGCCAAAGCGGGCCATTTCCAGAGAATCGGAGACGATGCCGCCGGTCTCCAGCGCCAGGTCCTGCAGGTCACCATCAACGTAGTAGTGCGCCACCAGCACCGCGTTGTGCTGCTTCAGGAGGGCGGCCGCGCGGGCCTTCTGGGCCTGGCGTTGCTCGGGGCTGAGCGGGGCGGGCACCTTGGCCCAGGCATGGGCCGTGCAGCTCTCGCCAGCGGCGTCTTGGCGGGTGTAGTCGAAGAGAACCTGATCCATGGCCGGCATCCTAGCGCAGGGCCCTAAACTGCCGCTCATGAGATGGAATTGGCGACGGGGGCTGGGAGGCAGCCTCTTATTCTTTTTGTTGACGGGCGCTCAGGCGGATGAATTGCGATTTGCCCTCGGACAAACCTGGGCCATGCCGTTTGCGGACGTGCAGCAGGGGCAGGTGAAGGGGGGCATTCTGTTCGAGCTGATGAGCCGCATCGCGGTGCGAGCCGGTGCGCAGGCGCGCTTCGTCATCCTGCCGTCGCGCCGGGTCGACCGGGCGCTGGAGGAGGGCACGGTCGACCTGCATTGCCCGATCAGCCCGGCCTGGTACACCAATCCCCCACCGGCCGAGCGCTGGACGGTGCCGCTGCTGCGCATCGACGACGTGCTGCTGGCTCCGCCCGGGCAGGACAGCCGGCCGCCGGCCTTCGAGAGCCTGCGCCAGGTCGGTGTGGGCGTGGTGCTGGGCTATCGCTACCCGACGCTGGAGGCCTGGTTCGAGGGCGGTCAGCTCAGGCGCGAGGTGGCGCCCACGCAGGAGAAGGTGCTGGAGAAGCTGGCGCTTGGCCGCACGCCCTATGGCGTGACCAACCGCTTCGTGGCCGAGTGGTTCAACCGGCAGCGGCCCGCCAAGGAACGCATGCTCATCGTCAAGACCGTGGACTCGGCCCAGACCCACTGCCTGCTGGCACCCAAGACAGGCATTGCCGCCGCGCGCATCAACAAGGCCGTGCGCGAGGTGGTGGAGAGCGGCGAGCTGGCGGCCATCCTGGCCCGCTACCACTGAGGTCCTTCAGTCGACGGCGGCCGCCAGTTCGGCCGTGTGGTGGCGCTGCTGCTCCTCCATCACGAGCTGGCCCAGCTCTCGCTTCAAGGCATTGAAATCAGCCGAGGCCGGGTCGCGCAGGCGCGGCAGGTCCACGATGAGGTCGCGCTTGACCGTGCCGGGGCGGTAGGTCATCACGACGATGCGGTCCGCCAGGTAGATCGCCTCCTCGATGCTGTGGGTCACGAAGATCACCGTCTTGCCGAGCTCGGCCCAGATGCGCAGCAGCTCGTCCTGCAGGTTGCGGCGGGTGAGCGCATCCAGCGCGCCGAAGGGCTCGTCCATCAGGAGGATGGGCGAATCCAGCGCCAGGATGCGGGCGATGGCCACGCGCTGGCGCATGCCGCCCGACAGGTCTTTCGGGAAGCGGTGGCGGAAGTCGAAGAGCCCCAGCTTGCGCAGGAGCGCCTCGACCCGCGTGGCGATCTCGCCTGCCGCCATGCCCTTGATCTCGAGACCGAAGGCGATGTTCTTCTCGACCGTCATCCAGGGGAACAGCGCGTACTCCTGGAACACCATGCCGCGATCCGGTCCGGGTGCGGTGACCGGCCGGCCCTCGGTCGTGATCTCGCCCGAGCTGGGCAGCGAGAACCCGGCGATGGCGTTCAAGAGCGTGGACTTGCCGCAGCCGGAGGGGCCCAGCAGGCAGACGAACTGGCCGCGCGGGATTTCGAGGTTGATGTCCTTCAGGGCGATCACTTCCTTGTCATCGGTCTGGAAGATCTTGTGCACCGACTGGATGCTGATATGGCTATCGCTCATGCTCGTCTTAATGTTCGAGGCCACGGTGCCAGCGCAGCAGGTGGTTGTTCAGCTTGCTCACGGCGCCGTCGATGGCCAGGCCCAGCAGGCCGATGGTGATCATGCCGGCGATGATCTTGTCGGACCAGAAATACTCGCGGGCCTCCAGGATGCGGAACCCCAGGCCGTTGTTCACCGCAATCATCTCGGACACGATCACCACGATGAAGGCCGTGCCGATGCCGATGCGCACGCCCGAGAGGATGTAGGGCACGGCAGCCGGCAGCATCACGCGCAGGAACATCGTGCGCTGGCTGGCGCCGAGGTTGCGGGCCGCGCGGATGTAGATGCCGTCGACCTGACGCACGCCGGCGATGGTATTGATCAGCACGGGGAAGAAGGCCCCGATGGCGATCAGAAAGATGGCCGGCGGATTGCCGAGGCCGAACCACAGGATGGACAGCGGGATGTAGGCAATCGGCGGAATCGGCCGCAGCACCTGCGTGAGCGGATTGAGCCAGGCGTAGACCGTCTGGCTCGCACCCATCGCGAGGCCCAGCGGCAGCGCGAGGCCGGCACCGATCAGGAAGCCGACCGCCACGCGGTACAAGCTGCCCAGCGAGTCCTTGATCAGCTCGCCCGAGACGGCCCAGGCCAGCCAGTTGCCGTCTGCATAGGGCGTTTGGGGTAGCAGGTAGGCGACCCAGCGCGTCAGCACCGCCCAGGGCGAAGGCAGCACATGCGAGTTGACCAGCTCCATCGAGGCGGCGGCCTGCCAGATCGCTATCAGCACCACCGGCACGACGAAGCCGGCGCCGAGCTCGCGCCAGCGCGGTTTGCGTTTTGAAGTTGCCATGAGATGCGCGCTTACTTGACGTTCAGCGCCTTCTTGGCCGCGTCGAGCAGGTCGGTCTTGACCCAGTCGGTCGCCACCGGCGCGGCCGTCATCTTGCCCACGCCCTGCTTGAACATGATGTCGGCCGTGGTCTGGATGTGGGCCGGCGTGATGTCGTAGGAATAGGGCGCGTTGCCGATGGCGTCCTTGAAGTCGTCGCTGGTGATCTGGCCCTTGAAGACCGTCTGGGTCACGTACTTCTCGGCGAGCGCCTTGTCGTCGATGAAGGTCTTGGTGGCCTCGACGAAGCAGCGCATGAACTTCTCGGCCAGCGGGCGGCGCTCCTTGTAGAACTTCTCGGTCATCACGAGGGTGCGCACCGGCGAGCCTATGGGTGTGTCGTAGGGCTTCAGGACCTCGACGCCGAAGCCCTTGTTGAGCGCCTGCGAGGACTGCGGCTCGGTCTGCATGATGGCGTCCAGGTTCTTGCCCAGCAGCGCCTGGTTCAGGTCGGGATAGCCGAGGTAGATGATGTGCACGTCCTTGCCGGGCGAGTCCGCCGAGCTGAGGCCGTGCTGGGCCAGCTCGGCAGCGAGCAGCAGCTCCTGGATGCTGCCGCGGGTCACGCCGACCTTCTTGCCCTTCAGGTCCTTGACCGACTTGATGCCAGCGTCGGGCCGCGCCACCAGGCGTGCGCCGCCGGTGGCAAAGCCCGCCACCACGTAGATGGGCACGCCCTTGGAGCGGCCGGCCACGGCGGCTTCGGAGGCGGTGGCACCCACATCCAGTTCGCCGGCAATGATGGCCTGCATGACGTCAGGGCCCTTGGCGAAGATGTTCTCCTCGACCTTGATGCCGCACTTGGGCGCGATCTCCTTGATGTAGGAGACGGCGGCGAAATGCGCGAGCTTGAGGTTGCCGAGGCGTATCACGTCGTCGGCCGCCTGGACGCTGCCGAAGGCGAGCAGGGCGAGGGCGAGGGTGGTGAGGCGTTTCATCGTGGTTCTCCGTCGTGGTTTTCGGGCGTGATCTGCAGCGCCACCAGGAAGCGCGCGACCATGTTGTAGGTGGCGATGGCGCTGGTCAGCTCGACCAGGGCGGTGTTGTCATCGAGTCGCTGGCGCAGTTCCTCGAAGACGGCGTCGTCGACGCGCACGTCGAGCGTCATCTGTTGCGCGTATTGCACGACCAGGGCATCCAGGGCCGTGAAAGCCGGGTCGCTGCAGCGTTCGCGCGAGCCGCTTGCCACATGGGCCTGCAGCGCATCGAGTGTGGCTTGCAGGCCGCCCGCGGTCAGGTAGTCGGGCGCGTGGTGGTGGTACTCGTAGGCCGCGCCGGTGAGCAGGGCCACGGTGCAGATTGCCAGCTCGCGCAGCTCACGGCTGAAGCCGAGCTCGCTGCGCACGGCCTTGAGGTGCGCGTTCCAGCCGCGCGCCAGGGGCTCGCTCCACAGCAGGGCCAGGTCCAGGTTGATCAGCGAGCCGCCACGCCGCGCGCGGATGGCGTCCACCAGCGCCTGCGGCTGGGGCTTGAGTTCGGGGGACCAATCGGGAATGCGCACGTCGAACGACTCCTGGCCTGATGGCCCGGCGATGTTAGGGGCGGGGGCTGCCGCTTGCCGATGTGGAAACTACGCACATCGCCACGGCCTGGCCCGCTCAGGCCCGCTCAGGCCGCCGAGAAGAACCGGCTCGGTGGCATGCCCACGGTGCGCCTCACCATGGCCGAGAAGGCGCTGGCATTGGCATAGCCCAGCTCGGCGGCGATGTGGCTCATGGGCCGGCGCCGTGCGGCCAGGGTCAGCGCATGGGCCAGCAGCACTTGCGAGCGCCACTGGTTGAAGCTGGTGCCCAGCTGATCGCGGAACAAGCGCGTCACCGTGCGCGGGCTGGCACCCACCTCGGCCGCCCAGGCTTCCAGGCTTTGCTGGCGCTCGGGGGCGTCCAGCATGGCCTGGCAGAGCTTGCGCAGGCGGGTGTCGCTGGGCAGCGGAATGCCGAGGCTCAGCGCCTTCGCACGCTTCAGTTCGTCGAGTATCAACTCGGTCAGCAGGGCTTCCCGGCGTGGCTCGATCTGCGCATCCAGATCGGTGGCCAGTTGCAGCACCAGTTCGCGCAAGAGCGGCGCCACTTCAAGCACCCGGCATTCGGACCAGGCGGGCTCTTGCAGCAAGCCCGGCAGCAGGTACAAGGTGCGCAGATCGGCCTGCTCGATGGCGGTGACCGCATGGGTGATGCCGGCCGGAATCCAGACCGCTCGCGAGGGCGGCACGATGAAGGTGCTCGCCTCGGTGCCCACCCGCACCGCACCGCTGGTCGAGAACACCAGCTGGCACCAGTCGTGGTGATGCGGATGGATGTCCATCTGGTGCTCCATGCGTCGCGCCTTGCCGCGCACCGGGCGCTCGGCCGTGGGCTCGTACAGCGAGGGGTCGACCGGAGGAAAGGAGCGCCGGGATGGCCGGGCGCCGGGCTTTGAAATGGGCTTGGAGGAGTTCTTGGAGGGGGGCATGGCCGGAATTCGACAATGTTTGTCGAACTATCGCATGCCGGCCGCGACCCCTCGGCCTACATTGGCTCCATGAACACTGCGACCCTCGCTCTCGACCCGCGCGCCCAGGCCCGGCGCGACATCAGCACGATCAGCCTGATCGGCCTGGCGCACGGCACTTCTCATTTCTTCCACATGCTGCTGCCGCCGCTGTTTCCGGCCTTCATCAGCGAGTTCGGCCTGAGCTATTCGCAGCTGGGTTTGCTGGTCACCACCTTCTTCGTGATCTCGGGCATTGGCCAGGCCACGGCCGGCTTTGTGGTGGACCGCAT
The DNA here is from genome assembly GCF_030014915.1 of Pelomonas sp. V22. Lineage (GTDB taxonomy): Bacteria > Pseudomonadota > Gammaproteobacteria > Burkholderiales > Burkholderiaceae_C > JAUASW01. The sequence continues at coordinate 790,657 of NZ_JAGIXS010000001.1, read as the reverse complement.
CGGCGCCCGGCCGGTGCTGTTTGCAGCCCTGAGCTGCTTTGTGCTGGCTTCGATTGCAGCGGGCTTTGCCGGCGGCTTTGGCGGGCTGATGCTGGCGGCGGCGCTGGCGGGCCTGGGCAATTCGCCCTTCCATCCGGTGGACTTCACCATCCTCAACAAGCGTGTTTCACAGCCTCGCCTGGGCCATGCGTTCTCGGTGCACGGCATCACCGGCAACCTCGGCTGGGCGCTGGCGCCGGTGTTTTCCATCGGCATTGCGCAGGCCACGGGCAATTGGCGCTTCGCCTATGTCGGCACGGGCCTGATCGCGCTCACGGTGCTGGCCTTGCTGATCTGGCAGCGCCGGGCCATCGATGACCGCGAAGGCAGCTGGGCCCACGCCAAGCCGGCGCCCGGCGCCAAGCCCGAGCATCCGATGGCCTTTCTGAAACTGCCCTCGGTCTGGCTGTGCTTCAGCTTCTTCTTCTGGACCACGGCGGCGCTGTCGGCCATCCAGAGCTTCGCCAGCCCGGCTCTGCAGCAGATGTACGGCCTGCCGGTGAGCCTCACGGCCTACGTGGTGACCGGCTACATGCTCAGCGGCGCCGCCGGCATGGTGATAGGCGGCTTCCTGGTGGCACGCGTCGAGCGCCTGGAGCGGGCTATCGCGGCGGCGATGGCCCTGGCCGCGCTGCTCTTGCTGCTGACGGCGAGCGGCTGGCTGCCGCCGCTCGCCGCCGCTGCCACCGCCGCGCTGGCCGGCTTTGGCACGGGCCTGGCCGGCCCCTCGCGCGACATGCTGATCAAGCGTGCCGCGCCCCCCGGCGCCACCGGCCGTGTCTACGGCACGGTGTACTCGGGCCTGGACGTGGGCTTTGCGCTGGCCGCGCCGGTGTTCGGCGCGCTGCTGGACGGCGGCCATCCGCAGGCCGTGTTCGGCGGCTCGGCCCTGGCCCTGTGCTTGGGCATAGGCTCGGCGGCCCTGGTGGGTGTGGGCATGATGCGGCGCCGGCTACAGTCAGCCTCCTGACCACAGCGCCCCCAGGGCGCCGGAGCTCGCCCATGACGCCCAAGAACACCCTCTGCCTCTGGTACGACGGCACGGCCCTGGAAGCGGCCGAGTTCTATGCCCGCACCTTCCCCGACAGCGCCGTCAAGGCTGTGCACCGCGCCCCTGCCGACTACCCGATGGGCAAGGCGGGCGATGTGCTGACGGTGGAGTTCACGGTGATCGGCATCCCCTGCCTGGGCCTGAACGGCGGCCCGATGTTCAAGCACACCGAGGCCTTCTCCTTCCAGGTGGCGACGGACGATCAGGCCGAGACCGACCGGCTCTGGGACGCCATCGTCGGCCACGGCGGCCAGGCCAGTGCCTGCGGCTGGTGCAAGGACAAGTGGGGCCTGTCGTGGCAGATCACGCCGCGCGTGCTGACCGATGCCCTGGCCAACCCGGACCGCGCGCTCGCCAAGCGCGTGTTCGAAGCCATGATGGGCATGGGCAAGATCGACATTGCCGGGATCGAGGCGGCGAGGCGGGGCTGAGGGCTGCGGCAGATCAAACGAGGGCGATCTGCTTCCTGCAGCGCCTGTTCGAGCTGCGGCTACAGTCGGCCTTCATGAACAGCCCTCGCTCTGAAGCCGGCGCCCGTCTCGCCGGACACGTTCTCGTCGAAGCCCTGATCGCCCAGGGCGTGACCGATGCCTTTGGCGTTCCCGGTGAGAGTTATCTCGCCGTGCTCGATGGCTTCCACGAGTACCGCGACAAGATCCGCTTCATAGCCTGCCGGCAGGAGGGCGGGGCGGCCTTCATGGCCGAGGCGCAAGGCAAGCTGACGGGGCGGCCAGGTATCTGCTTCGTCACGCGCGGGCCCGGCGCGACCAATGCGTCCATCGGCCTGCACACGGCTTTCCAGGATTCGACGCCGATGATTCTCTTCATCGGCCAGGTGGCGGCCGACCAGCGCGATCGCGAGGCCTTCCAGGAGGTGGACTACCGCCAGATGTTCGGGCCCGGCACGCTGGGCATGGCCAAGTGGGTGGGCGAGGTGCAGGACGCTGACCGCCTGCCCGAGTACGTGGCGCGCGCCTTCCACACCGCGATGCAGGGTCGGCCCGGCCCGGTGGTGCTGGTGCTGCCCGAGGACATGTTGACCCGCATGACCACGGCGCCGGTGCTGCCGCAAGTGCGTGCCGCCGAGGCCGCGCCGACGCCGGCCGCCCTGGCCGAGTTGCGCACGCGGCTGCTGGCGGCGAAGCGGCCCCTGGTGATCGCCGGCGGTGGTGGCTGGAGCGCCGACAGCACGGCCGCTTTGCAGCGCTTTGCCGTGGCCTGGCAACTGCCGGTGGGCTGCGCCTTCCGCTTCCAGGACCTGTTCGACAACCGCCATCCGAACTATGCCGGCGACGTCGGCATCGGCATCAATCCGAAGCTGGCGGCGCGGGTGCGCGAGGCTGACCTGATCATCGCCATCGGCCCACGCCTCGGCGAGATGACGACCAGTGGCTACACGCTCTTGCAGGCACCGCGACCGCAGCAGCAACTGGTCCACATCCATGCCGGCGCGGAGGAACTCGGGCGTGTCTACGCGGCGGACCTGATGATCAATGCCAGCATGGGCTGCGCGGCCCAGGCCCTGGAATCACTGCAGCCGCCTGCCGAGCTCGTCTGGTCCGACTGGACCCGCAGCGCGAATGCCGACTACATCGCCAACCGCGTGCCCACGCCCGTGAGCCCGCTGGACATGGCGGAGGTCGTGGCCCAGCTTTCCTCGCAGTTGCCCGAGGGCGCGATCTTCACCAATGGCGCCGGCAATTACAGCGGCTGGCTGCATCGCTTCCATCCCTACACGGCTTTGCATCAGCATGGCCGCACGCAGCTGGCGCCGACCAGCGGCGCGATGGGCTATGGCGTGCCAGCGGCAGTGGCTGCGGCCCTGCTGCAGGACCGCTGGGTTGTGAACATCGCCGGCGATGGCGACTTCCTGATGACCGGCCAGGAGCTCGCCACCGCCACCGGCTATGGCGCCAAGAAGCTGATCTCGGTGGTGGTGGACAACGGCACCTACGGCACCATCCGCATGCACCAGGAGCGCGAGTACCCGGGCCGGGTCTCGGGCAGCGATTTGTTCAATCCCGACTTCGCCGCGCTGGCCGAAGCCTATGGCTGGCGGGCGGTACGGGTGGAGCGAACCGGGGAGTTCGAACCCGCCCTGCGCGAGGCTCTGGCACGCCCTGATCAGCCCACGTTGATGCATCTGAGGCTCGATGCCGATGTCTCGACCAGCCGCAGCACGCTCGCTGCGATCCGTGAGTCGGCTCGCCTGCGTCTGGCCGGGCGTTGAACGCGGGCATGCGCCTCAGTTGGGACTCTGGCGCCACGATCCAGCTCGATGACCCTGCAGCCCTGGCCGACGCACTGAAGGGCTGGGGGCGCGCGCCCGGCAGTTTCGTGGTGCTGGAGGCGCCGTCGGGCCGAGTGCTGCAAGCTGCCGGGGATACGGCCAGCGGCTTCGCGCTGGAGTGTCTCGAGACCGACGAGTCGGTACTGCGCAGCCAGCGCGACGATCTCAGCCGGGCCGAGCTGTTGCGCCGGCTGCAGGCCTTCCTGGCTTGCGGCGGCGAGGGTGAGACGGAGGCGCCCTGGCGCCAGGGGCTGCGCTGGTCGGCCGGCGGGGAGGAGCGACCCGACGAGGGCCGGCCGCCCGGTTGGGGCCGATGGCTGCGTGATCTGCTGCTGCTCATGCTCTTCCCCAGCCTGCTGGCGGCGGGCGGCTACTGGGGGCATCTGGAGGGCGAGCGCTATCGCAGTCAGGCGCGGCAACTCGAGATGCAGGTGCTGGCGCGCGAGGTGCGCAGCACGGGTTCCAAGACCTACACCGTGTTGACCCTGAGCGCTACCGATGAAGCCCTGGGGCGCAAGACCCGCCACGTCTATGCCGCGGGCTCGAAGAACCAGCTGCGGCATGCCCAGGTGGGCGAGCGCATCCAGCTCTGGCAGCGCCAGATTGGCAGCGGCGAATTGCGCGATATCCCTCCGAACGGCAACCTGCCGTTCGTGCTGGCGGGCATGTTCGCGTTCGGGATCCTGGTCTTCTGGGGGCGTGGTGTGCGCCAGGGCTTGCGCGTCCGCGGCCGGCCCGGGCGCTGGAGCGTCGTGCCGGCGCGTTCAGTCGGGCCTTGATCGCGTCCGGCAGGCGGGGGCTGTGCATGGCCACCCGATGGCGGCACGGTACGCACGACCCGGTCAGCGGCTTGGCAGGAAATGAAGGGACAGGGTCGGGCATGGGGACTCCGGGCCGCCCCTGCGCGACAATCACCGCATGCAAGACATTTCCTTCGAACTGCGTGGCGAATACATCGAGCTGGACAAGCTGCTCAAGGCCACCGGCCTCGCCGAGAGCGGTGGCCGCGCGCGCGTGATGATCACCGAGGGCCAGGTGCAGGTGGATGGTCGGGCCGAAAGCCGCAAGACGGCCAAGATCCGGGCCGGACAGCGTGTGCAGCTGGCAGGCCAGGCGATCGTGGTGCTGGCCCCCTCGGCCTGAAGCCGGCATGATCGATCCCTCATGAGCACGCCAACCACCTTTTCCACCTGTGACCTCTGCGATGCCTACAAGGCCGACGCAAGCGGGGTGCTGAGGGTGCTGCCCGGCGGGCTCTACCGCAGCTATGGTGGGAAGACGAGCTTTGCCGGGGCGATCAGCACCGTGCGCTGCCTGGACGACAACAGCCGCATCAAGGCCGCCGTCGAAGGCCCTGGTGAGGGCCGCGTGCTGGTGGTCGATGGGGGTGGCTCGATGCAGCGTGCGCTGCTCGGCGGCAATCTCGCCGCTGCGGCCGCGCGCAATGGCTGGGCCGGGCTCCTGATCCACGGCTGCGTGCGTGATCTTGCCGAGCTCAGGACGGCCGACGTCGGCATCCTGGCCTTGGGCCATGTGCCCATGCCCACGGAGCGTCAGGGGCAGGGCGTTGTCGACCTGGCCCTGCAGCTGCACGGCCTGCTGATACGCCCGGGCGAATGGCTTTATGCCGATGCGGATGGCGTGGTGATCAGTGCTGCGCCCCTGCATGCCAGGGCCGGCTAGCGGCACGACGACCCAGGCCAGGCCGCCATGCAGTCCCGGAGCGCGCCCACCATCACGCGGACCTGCGAGCCGCTGCTGAACGAGGCGCGCGCCGCCTTGGCCGCCGAGCGCCTGGATGAAGCCGCTGCGTTCGCCGCCGAAGCCGAGACCCAGGGCCTCGCTCACAAGGCGCTGCGCTGCGCCGCCCGGGCGGCTCAGCTGCAGGCCGAAGCGGCCTGGCGGGCCGGCCGCTATGCCGCAGCCTTCGCATCGGCCCTGCGCGGCGCGCAGCAACTGGGCGAAGCCCTGGCCTCGGCGGACCGCGTGCGTTGCCTGGAACTCGCGGCTTTGGCGGCTTGTTCGGCCGGCCTGCCCGAGGAGGGTCTGCCGCTGGCTGCACAGGCCGTTGCCCTGGCGGACCGGCAGGGATTGTTCGAAACGCTGGCCGCCGCGCTGGCGGCCTTGGCCCATGTGCAGGCCCATCTGGGCGAGTTCGACGAGGCGGAGCGCCTGCATCTGCAGGCCCTGTCGCGAGCGCGCGAGTCGGCCGATGGCCAGATCCTGGTTCGCAGCTATGCCAATGCGCTGATGGCCGGCGTGTTTGCGCACCAGGCCATGCTGGATGACCGTCAGTTCGACCGGGCTGCGGCCTGGGGCCAGCGCCTGCTGCTGCTGGCCAACCAGGCTCGCCGCCATCTCGACGAGCCCTTCATGTCGCCCTGGCAGCGCGCCGTGCTGCGGCTCAATATCGCCCATGGTCTGCTGTGCGGCGGCCGGCTGGACGAGGCTGCGCAACTGCTGGAGCAGGCCCGCCAGCTGTCCGACTCGCTGAGCAGCGCGCCGTTGCGCGATTCACTGGCCCACGCGCTCTGCGAGGTGGAGCTGCGCCAGGATCGCCTGGAACAGGCAGCCGCGCGCGTGCCCGAGCTGCTGCGCCACCTGGGGGACTCGTCCAACGCCCAGTTTCGCGAGCAGGTGCTGCGCACGGCGAGGGCGCTGGCCCTTCGCCGGGGGCGTGCGGAGCAGGCCGAGCGCCTGGCACAGCAACTGGCCGAGGTCGTCGAAGACCAGCGCCGGCAGCGCCTGCAGGCGGCCGCCGAGATTCGCGCCGCCCAGCAGTCCCTGCGGCTCTAGCAAGCAGCCAGGGGCGTGCTAACCCCTAGCGTGGCTCGCACGTGTAGCCACCGCAGCGGCGTGTCGCTGGCTACACTGCCGCGCACCCGCTACGGAGCAACGCATGCCGATGATGAAACGCCTCTCCATCGCCCTGGCCGCCGCCCTGCTGGCCGGTCTTGCGCAAGCCGACACCCTGATCCACGCCGGCCGGCTGATCGATGTCGAACAGGGCAAGGTGCTCGAGCAGATGTCCATCGTCATCAAGGACGGCCGCATCAGCGAGGTCAAGGCCGGCTACCTCGACCCGAAGGGCTATGCGCCGTATCACGACCTGCGCACGCAGACGGTGATGCCGGGCCTGATCGACATGCACGTGCATGTGTCGCACGAGGGCAGTGGCGCCGGCGGCTATGCCGAGCGCTTCTACCTGAACCCTGCCGACTACGCGCTGCGCGCCACGCAGTACCTGACGCGCACCCTCAATGCCGGCTTCACCACGGTGCGCGACCTGGGCGCCGGCGAAGGCCTGGCCATCAGCCTGCGTGACGCGGTGCGCAAGGGCTGGATCAAGGGCCCGCGCATCTTCGCGGCCGGCAAGGGCATAGGCACGACGGGTGGCCATGCCGATCCAACCAATGGTTTGAACATGGAGCTCATGCACGACCACGGCCCCGAGGGCGGCGTGATCAACAGCGCGGCCGATGCCCGCAAGGCCGTGCGCCAGCGCTACAAGGAAGGTGCCGACCTGATCAAGATCACCGGCACCGGCGGCGTGCTGAGCCTTGCGAAGAACGGCCAGAACCCGCAGTTCATGGAGGACGAGGTCGAGGCCATCGTCAAGACCGCGCGTGACTACGGCTTTGCCGTGGCCGTCCATGCCCATGGACGCGACGGCATCATGCGGGCGGTCAAGGCCGGCGTCGATTCCATCGAGCACGGCACCTACATGGACGATGAAATCATGCGCGAGATGAAGGCGCGTGGCACCTGGTTCGTGCCGACCATCTCGGCCGGCAAGTTCGTGGCCGAGAAGGCCAAGATCGACGGCTACTTCCCTGAGGTGGTGAGGCCCAAGGCCGCGGCCATCGGCCCGCTGATCCAGGCCACCGCCGGGCGCGCCTACAAGGCCGGCGTGAAGATCGCCTTCGGCACCGATGCCGGCGTGGGCCCGCATGGCACGAACGGCCTGGAGTTCGTCTACATGGTCGAAGCCGGCATGCCGCCGATGGAGGCCATCAGGGCCGCCACCATCAACGCGGCGCAACTGCTGCGCCAGAGCGACCAACTGGGCACGATCACACCGGGCAAGCTGGCGGATATCGTCGCTGTCAATGGCGACCCGCTGCGCGACATCAGCCTGATGACAAAGGTCGGCTTCGTGATGAAGGACGGCGTGGCCGTCAAGCCCTGATCGATCAAGCCCGGCCGGCCAACTGCGCTGCCAGTGCCGCCGCCGTCATCGGGCGGCCCAGCAACCAGCCCTGCGCCACCTCGCAGCCCGCCTCCAGCAGGATGCGGCGCTGCGCCTCGGTCTCCACACCCTCGGCCACCACGGTCAGCTTGAGGCCCTTGCCTATGCCGATCACGGCCCGCGCAAGGGCGCGGTCGTCGGCATCGGTTGCCAGGTCGGCGACGAAGCGCTTGTCCAGCTTCAGCTCCCTCAGCGGCAGCCGCTTCAGGTAGCTGAGGCTGGAATAGCCGGTGCCGAAATCGTCGACCGAGATCTGCACGCCCATGCGGTCCAGCTCGGCCAGTTGCGCGCGGGCGGCGCCGTCGTCGTCCAGCATCAGGCGCTCGGTGACCTCCAGCGTCAGCTGCTCGGCGTGCAGGTCGTGCCGCTGCAGTTGCTGCCGCACATGGGTGGCCACGTCGTCCTGCAGGAAGCGCAGCGGCGAGACATTGACCGACACCGAGGGCACCGCGATGCCGGCCTCGCGCCAGGCCGCCATCTGGGCGCAGGCGGCTTCCAGCACCCAAGCATCCACGGCGTTGATCAAGCCGCTTTCCTCGGCCACCGGGATGAAGCGGTCCGGGGGCACGCTGCCAAGGGTGGGGTCCTGCCAGCGCAGCAAGGCTTCGACGCCGACGAGGGCATCGTCCGCCAGGCGCCGCTTGGGCTGGTAATGCAAGGACAGGCCGCCGTTCACGAGCGCATGGCGCAGCGCGCCTTCGAGCTTCAGCCTCTCGTCCAGCGCCGCATTCATCTCGCGCAGGAAGAAGCGCGCGCAGTTGCGACCGGCGGCCTTGGCCTCGTACATGGCCAGGTCGGCGTTCTTCAGCAACTGCTCCAGGTTGTGGCCGTCGTCCGGTGAGGTGCACACGCCGATGCTGGCCGTGAGATTCAGGCTCTCGCGGCCGGGCAGCGCCAGGGGCGGCGCCAGCATGGCGAGCAGCTTGCCGGCCACCTGCATGGCGGCGGCGGCATCGCAGTCGGGCAGCAGGGCGACGAACTCGTCGCCGCCCAGGCGGGCCAGCGTGTCCGTCTCGCGCAGCCCGGCCTGCAGGCGCCGCGCAATCGCCAGCAGCAATTGGTCGCCCATGGCATGGCCCATGGAATCGTTGACGGTCTTGAAGCGGTCGATGTCCAGCAGCAGCAGCGAGGTGGGCAGGCTGAGCTTGCTGGCCACCTGCAGGGCCTGGCCGGCGCGGTCGGCCAGCAACGTGCGATTGGGCAGGCCAGTGACGCTGTCGTAGTAGGCCAGGCGTTCGATGCGGCGCTGGTGCTCCTCATGCTTGAGCGCCACCATGCACAGGTGCACGCAGGCCTCGACCATGAAGCGGTGAAAGGGCGCCACCGGTCGCGGCTCGCGGTAGTACAGCGCGAACGTGGCGGCCACGCGGCCCTGGTCCAGCAGGATGGGCGAGGACCAGCAGGCCGCGAGGCCAAAGCTCTGGGCCAGCGCACGGTAGTCATCCCACAGCGGATCGGTGGCGATGTCGCTGACCTCGACCGGCTCGCGCCGCCAGGCCGCCGTGCCGCAGGAGCCGGCCTTGGGGCCGATCAACGCGCCTTCGAGGGCCTGGCTGAAGGCCGCTGGCAGACCCGGCGCGGCGAGCGGGTGGACCTGGCCGCCGGTGTCCACCGCCAGCACCGTGCACAGCACCTCGGGCGCCAGCGCCTCGACGCGGCGGCACAGCAGGTCCATCACCGCAGCCAGCGGGCGGCTGAGGGCCACGGCCTCCAGCACCTCGCGCTGCAGGCCCGCCACGGCGCGCTCTTGATCGATGCTCAGCGGCGGCGTTTGCGGCCCGCTAGCCAGATTGCTCATCGCTTCACTCCCTGGGCGGCTGGTTTGAACCGGCGAGACTGGCACCGCTTGCCCGATTCTGCACGGACGCGGCGGCTGTCGCCTGAGCAATGGCAAGCAGCCGCCGAAACCGTCGGCCCGCGGCATCAGTGCCGACCCGGGCCCGCGAACGCGGGGCAGGGAATGCCTGCATAGACCCAAAATCATGAAACCGGAACACTGTTTCGAAACAGCAGTGCCAGTGGCGCGCTGACCGCGCCCGTCCTTGCTGACCCGCGCTTGCCCCCCGAGCAAGCCCGCGGCCCGACCGCCTGCTGCCGTCGCGCCGCGCCCCACGCGCCCGCCTTCGCCGGGTGCGCGTTCTTCTCCCCCATTCGGCCTGTTGCCGACGAAGACCAGGCCGTCCCGATGCCAGCGCTGCCCAGCGGCCACGCTGCGGATCGGTTCGCGCCTGCAAGACCCCCACCACAGACAAGCCGGGCCCACCGATGGCACCGGCGCAGGAGACATGCGCATGAAGCGAAGCAAGGACCCCCAACGGCTGCAGCGCCGCACGCTGCTGGTATCGGCGATCTCGCTGGGCCTCACGGCCTGCGGCGGCGGCGAGGACGCGGCGAACCGGGCGAGCGCTTCGGGCGCTTCGGGCGCCACGGCACAGAGCGCCGTGGCCAGCACCGGCCCCACCGTGCAGGCCCAGGCCGCCCGCCTGCCCAAGCCAACGACGCCGGCCCCCGCGCCCGCCATTGATGCCGTGAGCCTCACTGATACGACGGCGCCGCTGCTGTTCGACATCGGCGACCGCACCTATTCCGCGCCGGTGCTGACCGGCGGCCTGCACTCGCCGGCCAACTACCGCAAGGCGCCGGTGCTGCCGGCCTGGCAGTTCGCCACGACCGACCCGACCGGCGGCGTGCTCACCTTCGAGCGCGAAGTGGCGCCCGACATCGGCTGGCACAGCTACTCGCGCCAGGGCAAGTTGGTGGTGACTGGCGGCTCCGGCGCGGCGGCCAACCGCGTCTACACGGTCTTCAACAAGGAGCAACTGCTGGCCGCACTGCGCGAGGCCAGGAACGAGCCCAAGATCATCCGCATCGTCGGCCACATCGACTTTCGCTGGAAGAACGGCAACACGGTGTTTGAGGAGTACACCAGCTATGAGGACCAGAAGCAGGGCGGTTCGTTCTCGGTGCCGTCCAACACCACGCTGGTGGGCATCAACGACGCCAGCGGCAAGCCCGCCCGCATCACCGGCACGCAGATCCTGATCGGCAAGGAAGCGCAGACCACATCGGCCGGTGCCGAGGCCGACTTCAAGAAATGGGTGGCCGACGGCAAGGACCCGGAACTGTTCCCGACCTGGACCCGCAACATCATCGTCCGCAACCTCCTGATCGACACGCCCTGGGACGTGAACCCCGAGGACAGCGACAACGCCTATGCCGACGGCATCGCGATTACGCGGGGCGAGTACATCTGGATCGACCATGTGGCGATCAGCGATGGCGACACGCCCGACTCGCTGGCCAGCGACACGCGCCACGACGGCGGCCTCGATATCGTGCGCGGTTCCGACTACGTGACCGTCTCCAACAGCTATTTCAGCAAGCACCACAAGCTGACCCTGGTCGGCAACGGCGACTCGGGCCGTGCCTGGAGCGATGCCGGCCGCCTGCATGTGACGCTGACCGGCAACTGGTGGGACAGCACGGGTTCGCGCCTGCCGCTGGTGCGCTTCGGCCAGCTGCACCTCTACAACAACCTCATCAGCGGCAGCACCAGCACTTCCAATTCGGACCTGAAGTTCATGTCGGGCCTGGACGTGCGCTACCAGTCCGACGTGATCTCGGAAAGCAACTTCTACGAGTTCACCGGCCTCAAGCCCAAGGAGCTCTGCGGCAAGCTGGCCGGCGGCAAGGATGCGATCAGCTTCCGCAGCTCGGGCCACCGCTTCATCAGCGACAAGGGTGACGACGGCAAGCCCATGCTGGACATCATCGATGCCGAGCTGCAGGGCTGTGACTCGCTGCCGGTGGCCAACAACTGGGTGCCGCCCTACGCCTACACGCTGCTGCCGGCCGACAACCTGCGCGTTGCGCTGAAGCAGTCGGCTGGTGCCGGCCGCCTCGGCATGTTTGCCCTGGCCGGCCCCACGCCGGCACCGGCGCCGGGCACGCCGGTGGCCTCGCCGCCGCCGGCTCCGACGCCAGCGCCCACACCGGCTCCCTCGCCGTCGCCGACGCCTGCGCCCGCACCGTCCCCGTCGGGCCCGGCCTGCACCACGGCCCTGCCTTGCAGCACCGGCAGCGGCGAGCAGCTGATGAGCAGCGCCGTCACTGCCACCGTGCCGGCCAGCAGCTATGTCGATGGCGTCTACACGATGAGCGGCGCTGGCACGGTCAACACTGGCGCGCCCTATGCCTTCAACTTCAAGTACACGAGCTTGAGCGGCGACTTCACCTTCACCGCCCGCATCGTGAGTCAGGGCGGCAGCAGCGACGCCGGCCGGGCCGGCGTGGTGGCCATCGAGGCCTTGAGCGGCACGCCGATCTATGCCTGGACCGCGCGCTACTCCAGCACCGGCGATATCCGCGCCGCGATCAACGGCAACAACAAGAGCAGCCTCGCCGGTTTCAGCACGTCCACACCGCCGGTGTGGGTGCGTGTGCAGCGCCGTGGCAATGCTCTGTATTCGGCCGCCTCGAACGACGGCGTGACCTGGGCCGAGAAGACCAACGTCAACGTCACGGCCAGCACGCTCTACGTGGGCCTGGCGCTCTCGTCCGGCAGCAACACCACCGCCGTAACGGCCAACTTCGACAACGTGAGCATCGTCGGCGGCGGCCGCTGATGCCCGGCATCCACAAGACAGGAGACCATTGATATGAAGACGATGAAGCAACGACTGCTGGCCCTCGCGGCGGTGACGCTGGGCCTGCACGGTGCGGCCCAGGCCGGCCCCGTGCTGAGCACCAGCTATGGGAGCCTGCTTGGCTCGACCATCACGTTCAACGAGCTGGCAGCTGACCTCTTGAACGGCCTGGTCGTCAGCGGCGGCGTGACCTTCGGCGAGCGCTTCGCCGGCCAGGTGCTGGCCGTGACCAAGGCACCGCGCCCCGGCGTGGTGGCGCAAGACTGGTTCGACGACCTCTCGACCGGCGCGCCCACCGCCGGCCTCACCGTGCTGGCCGGCGCCAACGACCACAACCTCGGCACCTACGACTACGGTGATGCGCGTGGCAATGCACTGGCCGGCATTGGCCCGACCATGGCCGATGGGGCCGACCCGTTCGGCTTCGGCTCGATCTCGGCGCGTTTCGCGTCGGGCCAGTCGGGCCTCGGCTTCTACCTGCGCGATGGTGACGGCGGCAGCGCCACGCTGGCGCTGTACCGCGCCGACGGCAGCCTGATCCAGTCCTTGCTGCTGAGCGGCGTCAGCGACGGCTACTACGCCTTCACCCGCGAGGGCGGCGTGGCCGACATTGCCGGCTTCTCGCTCTACAGCCGCGACAGCTACTACGGGATGAGCATCGACGACCTGCGCCTCGGCTCAGCCGCAGCACGTGTGCCGGAGCCTAGCTCGGCCCTGCTGCTCGGCGTGGCGCTGTGCGGCCTCGGCGGCGTGCGACGCTTCGGCCGCAAGCAGGCTTAGGCGAGCAGGCTCAGCAGGCGGTCCAGGCCGCCTGCGTTGATGGCCACCATGGCCTGCTCGCGGACCTTGGGCTTGGCATGGAAGGCCACCGACAGGCCGGCCGCGCCCATCATCGGCAGGTCGTTGGCACCGTCGCCCACGGCGATGCACTGGCGCGGCTCGGCGCCGATCTCGGCGGCGCATTGCAGCATCATGCGACGCTTCTCCTCGCCGTCGCAGATCTCGCCCCAGGCCTGCATCACGAGGCCACCGGTGAGGGCGCCGTCGGCGATCTCCAGTTCGTTGCTGCGCACATAGTCCATGCCCAGTTCGCTGGCCACGAAGCGCGTGAAGAAGGTGAAGCCGCCAGACACCAGCACGAGCTTCAAGCCCGCCGCCTTCAGCGCTGCGCACAGCTCGCGGGCACCGGGGTTGAACTTCAGGCGCCCGGCCAGCACCTGGTCCAAGGCGGTGGTGGGCACGCCCTTCAGCAAGGCCAGGCGGCGGCGCAGGCTGTCCTTGAAGTCGGTGATCTCGCCGCGCATGGCCGCCTCGGTGATGGCTGCAACCTCTTCCTTCTTGCCGGCGGCGGCCGCGATTTCATCGATGCACTCGATGTTGATCAGCGTTGAGTCCATGTCGAAGGCGGCAAGCCGGAAGTCGGCCAGGCCCAGCGGGGGCGTGAAGCCACGGACGACGAGGCCGGGCGCAAGTTCGGTGGGGGTGTTCATCAAGGACTACTCAACCAGTTCTCGGTCTTCAGCCCGGGCACCCGGGCAAATTCGGGATCGGCGCTGACCAGGGTGGCCTCCAGCGCCAGCGCATGGGCGGCGATCAGCGCATCGTTCGCGCCAATGGGTGTGCCAGCGCGTTCGAGCTCGGTGCGCAGGCGGGCGTAGTGTTCGGCCACGCTGTCGTCCAGCGGCAGCACCGGCAATGGGCGCATCACCTGCTCGTAGTTCTGTTGCAGGCGGGCAGAGGGTGTCTTGCGCAGCCCATAGAGCAGTTCGCACTGAACCACGATGCTGGTGCAGACGCTGGCGCCGGTTTCCGCAGCCAGCAGGACCCGCACCCTCGCCATGGCTGCGCCGGCGGGCTCGCGCATCATGCGGGAGACGATGTTGGTGTCCAGCAGATAGACCGGCGCGCTCAAGACCCGGGCTCGCTCAGGTCGATGTCATCCAGCGGCAGCAGGCCCGCGTCGACGTCGGGAAACTCCACGTCGATAGGCCCATCAAGGGCCATCCGCTCCAGCGCTTCCAGCAGCGCCGCCGGCGAACCCTTGGGATGGCGCGGCTTGATCGGTTCGATGATCAGGCGCTCGCCATCGCGGTACATCAGGGCCTCGCTGCCGGGCAGCTCGAACTCGCGCGGGATGCGCACCGCCTGGTTCGCGCCATTGCGGAACAGGCGCACATGGCGCTCCGGCGTGTCGCCGGCGTAGGCGGGGGAGCTTTCCTTGGCGCTGGGCATGGTGGTTCCTGGGCGTCTCGGATCAGTCTAGCCTATGCCTAGGCATAGGCCAAACGAAGCGGCTAGTTGCTGCGGGTCGGTTGGCCCAGCAGGCGCAGGATTTCCCGGATGGCTTGCGCGCGGTCTTTCGGGTCGGAGAGGGCCTTCTCGATGCGCAGCTTGTCGTTGCCCACCAGCTTGATGTTGCGGTTCTTCTGCACCAACTCGATCACGCGCATCGCATCGATCGGCGGGTTGGGGCGGAAGCTGATGTTCATCAGCGTCGGCGCGGCATCGATCTTCTGCACGCCATAGGGCTTGGCCAGGACGCGCAGGCGGTGGGTGTCGAACAGCGTCTGGCCTTGCGCCGGCAGCTTGCCGAAGCGGTCGGTGATCTCTTCCAGCATGGCGTCGATCTGCTCGGGCTTCTCGGCCGTGGCCAGGCGCTTGTAGAGCGACAGGCGCACATGCACGTCGCCGCAGTAGGCATCGGGCAAGAGGGCCGGTGCATGCAGGTTGATTTCGGTGGTGGCCGACAGCGGGCTCAGCAGATCGGGCTCGCGGCCGGCCTTCAAGGAGCGCACGGCTTCCGAGAGCATGTCGTTGTAGAGCTGGAAGCCGACTTCCATCATGTTGCCGCTCTGGTTCTCTCCGAGCACCTCGCCGGCGCCGCGGATCTCCAGGTCGTGCATCGCGAGGTAGAAGCCCGAGCCCAGCTCTTCCATCTGCTGGATCGCCTCCAGCCGCTGGGCGGCCTGCTTGGTGAGGCCCTGGATGTCCGGCACCATCAGGTAGGCATAGGCTTGGTGGTGCGAGCGCCCGACGCGGCCGCGCAGCTGGTGCAGCTGCGCGAGGCCGAACTTGTCGGCGCGGCTGATGACGATGGTGTTGGCACTCGGCACGTCGATGCCGGTCTCGATGATGGTCGAGCACAAGAGCACGTTGTGCTTGCCGCCGACGAACTCGCGCATCACCCGTTCCAGCTCGCGCTCGGGCATCTGGCCGTGGGCCACGACGATGCGGGCCTCGGGCAAGAGCTCCTCGAGCTTCTGCTTGCGGTTCTCAATCGTCTCGACCTCGTTGTGCAGGAAGTAGACCTGGCCGCCGCGCTTGAGCTCGCGCAGCACGGCCTCGCGGATGGTGCTGGACCCTTCGGCGCGCACAAAGGTCTTGATGGCGAGGCGGCGCTGCGGCGCGGTGGCGATGACCGAGAGGTCGCGCAGGCCTTCCAGCGCCATGCCCAGCGTGCGCGGGATCGGCGTGGCGGTCAGGGTCAGCACGTCCACCTCGGAGCGCATCGCCTTCATCGCCTCCTTGTGGCGCACGCCGAAGCGGTGCTCCTCGTCGATCACGAGTAAGCCGAGGCGTGCGAACTTGACGTCGGGCGAGAGCAGCTTGTGCGTGCCGATCACGATGTCGATCGTGCCGTCCGCCAAGCCCTCCATCGCGGCCTTGATCTCCTTGGCGGAGCGGAAGCGGCTCATCTCGGCCACCTTGATCGGCCAGCGGCCGAAGCGGTCGGAGATGTTCTGGTAATGCTGCTCGGCCAGCAGCGTGGTGGGCGCCAGCAGGGCCACCTGCTTGCCGCCCATCACGGCCACGAAGGCCGCGCGCAGCGCCACCTCGGTCTTGCCGAAGCCCACGTCGCCACAGACCAGGCGGTCCATGGGCTTGGGGCTGATCATGTCCTGGATCACCGCATGGATGGCGGCGCGCTGGTCGGGCGTTTCCTCGAAGCCGAAGCTGGCGGCGAAGGCCTCGTAGTCGTGGCCCGAATAGCGGAAGGCATGGCCCTCGCGGGCGGCGCGTCGGGCATAGAGGTTGAGCAGCTCGGCGGCGGTGTCGCGCACCTGTTCGGCGGCCTTGCGCTTGGCCTTTTCCCACTGGCCCGAACCGAGCTTGTGCAGCGGCGCTTCTTCCGGCGAGACGCCGGTGTAGCGGCTGATCAGGTGCAGTTGAGCGACGGGCACATAGAGCGTGGCCTTGTCGGCGTACTCGAGGTGCAGGAACTCGCTGGCACCATCGCCGATGTCGATGTTGATCAGGCCCTGGTAGCGGCCGATGCCGTGGTTCACATGCACCACCGGGTCGCCGACCTTCAGTTCCGACAAATCCTTGATCAGCGCATTGACGTCGCTGACCTGCTCCTGCTTGCGGCGCCGCCGCGTGGTGGGCGTGGTTGCAAAGAGTTCGGTCTCGGTGAACAGCTGCAGCTCGCGGCCATCCTCGCGCCAGAAGAAGCCGGCCGCCAGCGGCGCGGCCATGATGGCGAACTTCTCGTCGGAGGCCTCGAACTCGACGAGGCTGGCGACGCTGGGCGGATCGATCTTGTTGTCGCGCAGCAGTTCCAGGAGACTCTCGCGCCGGCCTTCGCTCTCGGCCAGCAGCAGCACGCGGTGCGGCGTGCTTTTGAGGTGCGCGGCCAGGCGGGCCAGCGGCTCTTGCGCGCCGCGTTCCACGCTCACGTCGGGCAGGGGCCGCGCGTAGTCCACGGGCTCGGCACCGCGCACCGCCAGCACCGGATGCGGATGCGTGAGGGCGAAGAAGTCCTCGACCTTCAGGAAGATCTCTTCCGGCGGCAGGATGGGCCGGTCCGGGTCGTGCTGCAGGAAGCGGTGGCGCTCGCGCGTATCGGTCCAGAAGCGGCTGAGGCTTTCGTCCACCTCGCCATGCAGGGCCAGGGCGCAGGCCTCGCCCAGGTAATCGAAGACCGAGGCGCAGTGCTCGAAGAAGATCGGCAGGTAGTACTCGATGCCGCCGGTGGCGAGGCCCTGGTCGATGTCCTTGTAGATCCGCGACTTGGTCGGGTCGCCGTCCATCTTCTCGCGCCAGCGGGCGCGGAAGGCCTTGCGCGCCGCCTCGTCCATCGGGAACTCGCGGCCCGGCAGCAGCCGCACCTCGGGCACCGGGTAGAGGCTGCGCTGGGTGTCGGGGTCGAAGGTGCGGATGGAATCGACCTCGTCGCCGAACAGGTCGACGCGGTAGGGCACGGGCGAGCCCATGGGGAAGAGGTCGATCAGGCCGCCGCGCACCGCGTATTCGCCGGGCGAGACCACCTGGCTCACATGCGTGTAGCCGCCGAGGGTCAGCTGCGACTTGAGCGAGGCCTCGTCAAGCCGCTGCTTCTGTTTGAAGTTGAAGGTGGTGGCCGCGAGGAAGCTAGTGGGCGCTAGGCGGGTGAGGGCGGTGGTGGCCGGCAGCAGCACCACGTCCACATCGCGTTGATCGACCGGCTTGCCTTGCGATTGCAAGAGCCGCCACAAGGTCGCCAGGCGCTCGGAGATCAGGTCCTGGTGCGGGCTGAAGGTGTCGTAGGGCAGGGTCTCCCAGTCGGGGAACACGGCCACGCGCAGCTCGGGCGCGAAGAACTTCAGCTCGTCCTCGAGGCGCTGGGTATCGCCCGGCTCGGCGCAGATCACGGCCGAGAGCCGGCCGGCCTCGCGCTGCTGCAGGCAGAAGCGCGCCAGCAGCAGGGCGTCGGCGGAACCGGTGGGACGGGGCTGGGAGAACTTCTTGCCGGGGGCGATCAGGGGCAGCTGCATGACAGGGGCGCACAAATGAGTTCAGCCCCGAGACGGGGCCTGCGCTCATTGTAGGGATGGGGCCGCGAGCCTGCCGATATGATCCGCGCCACTTACACAGACCCTTGTGCAGACAAGAACGGAGCCTTCGCCGATGCGCACCCTGCTCGCCACCCTCACGCTCGCCACCTTGAGCCATGCCGCCCTGGCACAGGCCACGCCCGCCAGTGAAAGCGACCGCTTCAAGCAATGGCTGGACAGCAGCTGGGAGCAGACGCTCAAGCGCTCGCCCACGCTGGCCACCTCGCTCGGCGACCCGCGCTACAACGACCAGTTGCCCGACACCACCAGCGCCGCCTGGCGCGCCGAGAGTCAGGCCTATCTGGCCTCGCAGCTGAAGGCGTTGAAGGGCTTCAGGCGCGAGGCGCTGGACGCGAAAGACCGGCTGTCGCTGGCCATCATGCAGCGCAACCTGGAAGAGGGCCTGGCGGGCAATCGCTTCCCCGACTGGATGCAGCCGCTGAACCAGTTCGGCAGCATGCCGGGCTTCCTGGCGCAGCTGGGGTCGGGCCGCTCGATCCAGCCGTTCAAGACCAGCAAGGATTACGAGGACTGGATCAAGCGCCTGTCGCGCGCCGTGCCCATGTTCGACGGCATGATCGCCAATATGCGCACCGGCATGGACAAGGGCGTGACCCAGCCCCGCCCGGTGATGGAGAAGGTGGTGCCGCAGCTGGCCGCGCTGATCAAGGACGAGCCCGAGCAGACGCTGTTCTGGGGGCCGTTCAAGAGCTTTCCCGAGGCCGTGCCCGCCGCTGACCGCGAACGCCTGAGTGCGCAGATGCGCCTGCTCTTGAAGGACCAGGTGATGCCGGCCTACAAGCGTCTGCATGCCTTTGTCCGCGACGAGTACCTGGCCAAGGCCCGCACCAGCACCGCCTGGTCCGACCTGCCCGATGGCAAGGCCTGGTATGCCTACCGCGTGGCCGGCAACACGACGACGGCACTCTCGCCCGACGAGATCCACGAGATGGGTCTGAAGGAAGTGGCCCGCATCCTCGGCGAAATGGATGCGGTGCGCCGCCAGGTCAAGTTCGAGGGCGACCTCAAGGCCTTCTTCGCTCACCTGCAGGACGACCCGCGCTACTACTACACCAAGCCGGAAGATCTGCTGGCCGGCTACCGCGAGCTGCAGAAGAAGATCAACGCGCTGACGCCCAAGCTCTTCGACATCGCGCCCAAGGCCGACTACGAGGTGCGTGAGGTCGAGGCCTTCCGCGCGCAGAGCGCGGCTGGTGCTTCGTACCAGAGCCCTTCGGCCGACGGCTCGCGCCCGGGCGTGTTCTACGTCAACACCTTCAACCTGAAGGCCCAGCCCATCTTCGGCATGGAGACGCTGTCCCTGCACGAGGCCTCACCGGGCCACCACTTCCAGGTGGCCATCGCGCAGGAAGACAAGGACCTGCCCAAGTTCCGCCGCTTCGGCACGGCCTACACCGCCTATGTGGAAGGCTGGGCGCTCTATGCCGAGAGCCTGGGCAAGGAGCTGGGCCTCTTCACCGACCCCTACCAGTGGTACGGCCGCCTGTCGGACGAGCAGCTGCGCGCGATGCGCCTGGTGGTCGACACCGGTCTGCACCACAAGGGCTGGAGCCGCCAGAAGGCGATCGACTACATGCTGGCCAACTCCTCGATGGCCGAGAGCGACGTGGTGGCCGAGGTCGAGCGCTACATCGTGATGCCGGCCCAGGCCCTCGGGTACAAGATCGGCCAGTTCGAGATCAGCAAGCTGCGCCGCGAAGCAGAAGCTGCGCTCGGTCCGCGTTTCGACATCAAGGCCTTCCACCGCCTGATCCTGACCTCGGGTCAGGTGCCGATGAGCGTGCTTGCCGAGCTGGTGCGCGACTGGGTGGCTACCCAGAAGGCCCAGAAGCCCTGAGCTGAATGCATTCCAGGCTGCGGCTGGTGCAGCCTGTCGCAGCCTGCTTGGCGGGCCTTGGCGCTCTCCCTACATTGCGTTCCATCAGCAACGCTTTGTTTGGGAGACCTGCCATGAACAAGCTCTTCACCACTGCCACCACCCTCCTGATCGGCACCGCGAGCCTGATCAGCGCGCCGGCCCATGCCGATGGCAAGGGCTTCAAGGCCGGCGCCGAATTCCGTGAAGACGCCTCGTTGAGTGAGATAGGCCTTCCGGCCTATCCCGGCGCCGTGGCCCAGCTCGACAAGGAGCAGGACAAGGCGGCCCTGACGCTCGGCCTGTGGGGCGGAGCGTTTGGCTTCAAGCTCCAGGTGCGCAAGTTCATGAGCAGCGATGACATCGAGGCCATCACCGGCTTCTACGTCAAGGCCTTGTCCCAGTACGGCAAGGTGCTGGAGTGCGCCAAGGCACCGCCGCGTTCCAAGCGCGAAGGCAAGTCGGACGACAAGACGCTCAGCTGCTCCGACGAGGAGCGCCAGTCCGGCAAGCGCGTCTACAAGGTCGGTGCCGACAACATGAACTTCCGCCTGGTCTCGCTGCAGCAGGCGGGCACGGCGGTGAACTTCCAGATGGTGCGGGTGCAGATGAAGGTCGACTGATCCGCCGCTGCTGCGGCCATGAGAAAAGGGGCACGGCTTGCGCCGTGCCCCTTCGCGTTTTGCGCGCTCGGTGGCTGCTTACCAGCCGATTTCCTGCAGCAGGATGTAGGTCAGGTCAAGCGGCGGGATGACCGATTGGGTCAGGTCGCCATTGATCGCCGGCTCCATCAGCAGATTGCGGGTGGCTGTGGTGTCGAAGTGGGACACCGAGGAGCCGCTCTGGTAGGGGTTGGGTGCGAACATCATCACGCGACCCAGGGAATCGGCGCCCGCCATCTTGGTGCCGAACAGTCCCAGCGTGGCGATCACGGTCGAGCCGGTGCGCGAGCGGGTGGTCAGCTTGGACAGCAGAGCCACGCCATCCGCTTGCGAGATACGCACCGCAGGGATGGTGATGCTCGGGTCCGTGCCGCCCAGGCCGGCCGGGGCGCCGGCGGCGTTGTCGGCCACCAGCACGCCGATGGCACCTGCGTCCTGCGCGTTCTTCACCTTGATGGTGAAGCCGCAGACGCCACGGCTCACCAGGGCGATGTTGCCCCGGATCGCCGTGGCATTGGTGCCGGTGATCGGTGAGCAGGCCAGACTCAGTGCAGTGCCATCGAGCACGGGCATGACCTGCCCGGTGCGCGGCGTGGTCAGCGAAGCGCCGAAGCTGGCTTCACCGGCAGCATGCAGGCCCGCCGTGGTGCCAGCGCCCGAGCCCGAGATGAACACACCGGCATCGCCGGTGCGCAGCACCGAAGGCGCGGCGGCATTGACCATCGGGCCGCTCCAGACCAGCTTGTCCACCGACAGCGACGAGGCTGCACGCTGGGCGGCGGTCATGTCCTTCCACAGCAGGCCGGTGGCCGTGCCCATCAGGAAATGGTCCCAGATGGACGGGGCACCGCTCAGATAGGCGCCAGTCTGGCCGTTGGTGAAGGTCTGGAAGCCCAGGCCATGACCCATCTCGTGCTGCAGCACGGCGACGAAGTCGACGGCTGAGCCGTGATTGCCATCGACACCCAGGTAGAAGGGGCTGCCGGCCAGGCAGTTCGACTGGCCAAGGTTCACGTTGAAGTTGGCGTTGATCTGCGCCGCGTTCAGCGTGCCCAGGTAGGTGCCGGCGATCTTGTTGGCCAGCGCGTAGGAGTACCAGGTGCCGGTCTTCGGTGCGCCCGCGAAGTTGCGGAAGACCGAGGTGGCACCGGCGCTGCCCAGCGTTGCGCTGGTGGCCGTGCAGGTCAGGGCACTGAACTGCGCATTGATGATGATGGGCTGGTTGCTGGTGAGCGTGGCGCCCCACAGATTGGCCGCGTAGGTGAACGCGAACAGGCGCTGCGCGCCCAGCGTCGTGCCCGGGTTGCCGCCAACCGGCGCGGCCGGCGTGGTGTCGTTGAAGCCGATGCCTGCCGCATTGATGTTGTTGATGATGATGGTCGCAGCGGCCTGGGCCTGGCTGGCCACCAGGCTGCCAGCGAGTGCCAGCGAGCCGATCAGCGTCTTGAAGAGTGCTTGTTGCTTACTTGAGCTCATAGCCATGCTCCTGGTGTGCCTTCACAGCCTTGCTGCTAGCGGGCTTCTTGCCCTTGAGGATGGCGTCGACCGCCGGCTTGCCATGGACGCATTGGTATTCGACGCTGCCGTCGGCGCGGCGCACGGCCACCGAGTACATGTGGCTGCTCTCGTCCAGCGGCATTTCCACGGTGCCATCGGCATGCTGGATTTCCTGCTGGGTCACGGCCGTGGCGGCCTTGCGCTTGCCAGCATTGGCGGAGGCCTTGGCCTTGGCGGCCGCTGCGTCAAGTTCGGCGGCTTCGGTGGAGGTCAGGGCGCGCAGTTCACCCGTTACTGGGTCCTTTGCCACGCGCAGGCCAGCCTTGGCATCGGCTGCCTGAGCCAGCGGCGTTGCCGCAAATGCAATCACGGCCGCAGCCGCGGCCAGCCCCACACGAAGGGCTTGCTGCCCCTCGGTGCGGGAGGTCTTGATCCTCTTGAACATGACGATTCCTTTATGCAGTTGTTGTGCAAGCTAGGAGATCGCGCCGGCGCGGGGTTGCCGAACCGGTGCGACAGGCGGGTAGAGACTTGTCTTTCAGTTCTTGCGGGCGCTCTTGCGGCGCGCGATGCCGAGGCCGGCGAGGCCCAGGCCCACCAGCGCGAAGCTGGCCGGCTCGGGCACGACGCTGACGCTGTCGATGCCGGCGTAGTTGGCGGTGTCGGCCAGGCCTGCGTATTCAAAGGCGATGCGGCCGGAGGTGGCGCCGGGCAGCAGGTAGCTGAAGTCCATCCAGCCGTCGGTCGGGGCGGTCAGGGTGCCCAGCAGGCTGAAGCCGGCGGTGTCGGTGCCGTTTCCGGCGCTGAAGTAGACCTTGATCGTGTCGAAGAAGCCTTCGGCCATGTCGCCACGTGCCGCGAAGTGCAGGGTGGCGCCGCTTCCCACCATGATCTCGGGGCTGATCAGCCAGTTGGACAAGGCGCCCGAACCGGTGGACGAGCTCAGCCAGTTCGCTGCGGCAAAGGAGTCGTCAGGGCCGCTCTGGGCCGTGAAGATCTCAGGGCCGCCCTGGAACCAGTTGTTGCCAGGCGTGGCGCTGTTGTTGGTGAGGATCCAGCCCGAAGTGGCCAGGTTGTTGAAGCCTTCGCTGTAGATCGTGCCGGCGGAGGCGCTGGCCGCCATGGCAATCCCTGTCAGTCCCAAAAGGCATTTTTTTGCCAAGTTCATAGTGACCTCGTTTGGTGTCGATGAAAACCGCAGCGAGCCGGGGTACGGCCCACCCTGTTCAATGCGCACAGGGCGAAACCGCACTGCGCATCGTCAACATGATGGAGAGGTCGTGACTTTTGGGATTTACGGGTCTGCCCTAGGTCCCCCCGAGGCGTGGGGGCGGGTTTCCGTGTGGAAAACTGCGCGGCCCGTGGGGTGAATCTAGGGTTTGCCCGCCTGGCGCAGCAGGCGTAGGGGCTGCGCGCCAGCCTGGCTGCGGGCCCGCAATTGGCCGCAGCCGCCGTCCACGTCCTGGCCGGCGGAGTCGCGCAGCTTGGTCAGCACGCCGCGCGCATGCAGCTCGGCCGCAATCGAGCGCGCCCGCTCCCAGCTCGGCCGGCGGTAGGCCAGGTCGGGGATCTGGTTGTAGGGAATCATGTTGAGCAGGCCGCGCTTGCCCTTGAGCAGGCGCACGATGCCGTCGAGTTCCTCGGCGCCGTCGTTGACGCCCTCGATCAGGGTCCACTGGTACTGGATCGGGTAGCCGCTGAAACGCGCATAGCGCTCCCCGGCCTCGACGATGTCCTCAGGGCTCAGGCGCGGCGCACGTGGCAGCAGCTCGCGACGCAGCTCGGCCTTGCTGGTGTGCAGCGACAGCGCCAGCGCCGGCTTGACCGGGCCGAGGTCGGGGGCGTGCAGGCGCTCGAACAAGCGCGGATCGCCAACGCTGGAGAGCACCAGGTTCTTGTGGCCGATACCGCCTTCCAGGCCGAGCAGGGTGATGGCTTCCAAGACGTTGTCGAGGTTGTGGGCCGGCTCGCCCATGCCCATGAACACGACCTTCTTGACCGGCCGGCGTTGCCGGGCCAGCACCAGCTGGGCCACGATCTCGGCGCTGGTGACCTGGCGTATCAGGCCCTCGCGCCCGGTCATGCAGAAGCTGCAGCCGACGGCGCAACCGACCTGGCTTGATACACACAGGCCGTCGCGCGGCAGCAGCACGCTTTCCACCATCTGGCCATCGGCCAGGCCCACCAGCAGCCGCACCGAACCGTCCTCGCCCGGATGCTCGGAGACGACGCGGGCCAGCGCGGCCAGCTCGACATCCAGGGCGGGCAGGGCTTCGCGCAGGGCGAGGGGCAGGAAATGCTCGGGCCGGCGCCGGCCGCTGTCGTGCGGCTTGGCCTGCACCCAGTCGCGCAGCACGCGCTGCTCGTGTTTGGGCAGGGCGCCCAGGGCGTGCAGGCGCTGGCGGAGGTCGGAAATCAGCATGGGGTCGGGTGGGCGCGGCCTGGCAGTGTAGCGGCCGGCCTGCAGGCCCTTCAGGGCGGCTGCAGGCAGCGCCGCACCAGGCCGGGCAGCTCGTCGAGGGTGTTCTGCTTCTGCAGCACGGCGCAGGCGCCCAGGGCCTCGGCGCCGGCCAGCAACTCGTCGTTGATGTAGCCCGAGGTGATGATCAGCGGCAGGCCGGGCCGCAGCTCGGCGGCCGCCTTGGCCACCTCCAGACCCGACATGTCGGGCATGTTGAAGTCGGTGATGAAGAGCCGCACATCGCAGCCCGGTTCGGCCAGCGCCGCCAGCGCTTCGCTGGCCTGCTGGTAGCAGCTGACCTCGTAGCCGCAGCGCTTGAGCAGGCGCTCGACCATCAGCAGCATCACCTCGTCGTCATCCAGGTAGAGCACATGGCCCTGCCCCTGGCCGTCCTGCAGGCTCTGTGGCGACAGCGGGTCTTGGCCCGTTGCGACCGCATCCGCCAGCGGCAGGTAGAGGTGGAAGGTGGTGCCGGCGCCGAGCTTGCTGTCCACCGTGATCGCGCCGCGGTGGGCGGTGACGATGCCGTGCACCACGGCGAGCCCGAGGCCCGTGCCCTGGCCCACCGGCTTGGTGGTGAAGAAGGGCTCGAAGACGCGGGCCTGCAGCTCCTCCGACATGCCCACGCCGTTGTCGCCCACCCACAGGTGAACGTAGTCGCCAGACGGCAGGCGTGTGAGGCGCGGGTCGGCCGGGTGGTCCAGCCGCAGCCGGCCGTAGCCCACGCTCAACCGGCCGGTGCTGCCGCTGAGCGCGTGCCAGCCATTGGTGCAGAGGTTCATCAGCACCTGCTGCAGCTGCGTGGCGTCGGTCTCCAGGCTCAGCGCTTCCTCGCTGAGGTCCAGGTCCAGGGCCACGCGGGCGGGCAGGGTGGCGCGCAAGAGGCTCAAGGACTCTTCGACGATGGGCCGCAGCGGTTGCACCAGCATCTGGTGCGGCTGGCGGCGGCTGAAGGCGAGGATCTGCTGCACCAGGCTGCGGGCGCGCAGGGCGGCCTTGTTGATCTCGTCCAGGAAGCTGCGTGCGCCGTGGTCTACCGGCACGTCCTGACGGGCCATGCCCACGTTGCCGAGGATGGCGGCGAGGATGTTGTTGAAGTCGTGCGCAATGCCGCCGGCCAGCGTGCCTATGGCCTCCATCTTCTGGGCCTCGCGCAGTTGCTGCTCGAGCTGGCGCAGCCTTGCCTCGGCCTCGCGCTGCTGGGTCTCGTCGATGGCCGAGAAGATCGCGATGCGGCCTTCCTCGCCCTCGAACACCTGGACCGAGACCATGCAGTGCATCAGCTGGCCGTCCCGGTTGCGCATGCGTGCCGGGTACTGACTCAGATGGCCGTCAGCGGTAATGCGCTCCAGGTAGGGCTGTCGGTCGGCGTAGTCGGCCCAGACCTTCAGCTCGGCCGGCGTGCGGCCGACGAAGTCCTCGCGCCGGTAGCGGAACAAGGCCAGCATGGCCTCGTTGGCCGCGACGATGCGGTCGTCCGACAGGCGCACCAGCGAAAGCGGCACCGGCGAATGCAGGAAGACGCTGCCGAACCTGGCTTCGCTGCGCGAGAGCTCGGTGCGCGACTTGTTCAGCCGCCGGATGTGCCAGAGCAGGAAGAAGCTCAGCAGGCCGACAAAGACCATGATGGCCAGCGAGAACACGATGCGGTCGCGGCTGCGGATCTGCCAGGGCGCCAGCACGTCATCGAGCTCGCGCGCATAGATCGCCGTGACCGGGAAGCCCGCCACCTTTTTGTAGAAGTAAAGACGGGGCGCGGCCACCCCGCCGCCCAGCAGGCCGGCATCCTCGAACTGCCCTTCTCGCTGCGGCTGGCGCAAGCGCTGCTGGATCGGCGAGCTGGAGATGTCGGCGCCCACCTCGTCGCCCTGCTGCGGCGCCCTCACGATCAGGTGGCCGTCGTCCGATACCAGGGCCACCAGGGCATTGCCGTCTCGGGCCAGCGGCACATAGAACTTGCTGAAATAGGAGACGCTGACATCGGTGCTCAACAGCCCCAGAGGCTGGCCATCGCTGCTCGTGAAGCTGCGAGCCAGCGGCAGGATCAGCTCGCCGTCGTAGAAGCGGGCGAAGGGCCGACCCAGCACCGGCTCGCGTTGATCCGGATGGCTCAGCAACAGCGGGATGTAGGTGCGGTCATCGGCGTCGGTCTGGTAGGCCGGATAGTCGATCGTGCTGACAGAGGCCACGCCGTGCAGGTTGACGTACTGGAACGAGGTGAGGATGCGGTTGAGGGGCTGGGCATCGGCCAGCACCTTGCGTATCAGGGCATCGTTGGCGGGTTTGCCCTCGCGTGCCACCTCGATGGCCCGCGCCAGCGCATCGATGTTGCCTGCTGCCTCGTTGAGGATCTGCTTGGCATGCTCCTCCAGCAGGCGCACGGCCGTCAGCCCATGCTCGCGCTCGGAGCTCAGGGTCAGGGCCTTGTCCTGGCGTATGGCCAGCGCGGTCTGGGCCGCGATGGCCAGCAGCGTCAGTGCGACGAAGAACAGCAGCACCAGGCTGGCGCCGCGTGTGGTCTCGGCAAGACGCTTGATTCGCTCGATGAAGGTGCGCATGCGACTCGGCGAGCCGGCCTATCGATAGATGCCCGTGCCCAGGCACAGCGTGGGCACGCCCGGCACGCGTTCGACATAGCCGCGCTTGGGCTCCACCACCTTGGTGATCGGATGCGGCCACTTGTACCGGACCCAGCCCTTGCCCGCCGGTGTCTCGAAGCAGATCTTGACCATCTCGCGTATCAGGTAGACGCCGTCGACGTCGCGCATCTCGATCATCACCTTGCCGCGGATCTTGGGGTTCTTGCCATGCACGATCTGGAAACCGTCCGGGGCCAGGCTGAACAGGTAGAGATCGCCGTGCGGATTGATGGGGCTCTGGCTGTTGAACGGGCTGTCCAGGCGGTTGAACTCGGCCAGGGCCTTGTCGGTGCCATGCTGCTTCAGATAGTCCTGCGCCTGCTGTATCAGGCGGACCGCATCGGCTTCCCCGGAGCGGTCCAGGGCCTGGGCGGCGCTGGTCAGGCCGGCCAGCAGCAGGCCGCAGAAGGTGGGGAGCGTGAGTGTCATGAACCGGGCCGGTGAACAGCGGGCGCCGCGAGGCAGGGCCGGTCCAGCATACTC
This sequence comes from Pelomonas sp. V22, assembly GCF_030014915.1. Taxonomy (GTDB): domain Bacteria; phylum Pseudomonadota; class Gammaproteobacteria; order Burkholderiales; family Burkholderiaceae_C; genus JAUASW01. The sequence goes on along the minus strand of NZ_JAGIXS010000001.1, from coordinate 762,951 downwards.
CGCCGCAGCGCCTGCTTAGAATCCGCGCCATGACAAATCTCCGTCCGGCGCAGCCGGCCCGGGCCTTTGCCCTGGTGCCCGCTGCCGGCGTGGGCGAGCGCTCCGGTGCCGACCGCCCCAAGCAGTACGTGACCCTGGCCGGCCAGGCCTTGATGGCGCACACGCTGGCCGCCCTGCAGTCGGTGCAAGCGCTCAGTGCCACCCTGGTGGTGATTTCGCCCGAGGATGCGTATTTCGAGTCAGCCCTGCCGGGCTTCGTCGGCGAGCAGGCCTGGCTGGCACGCTGCGGCGGCGCCACCCGTGCCGCCACCGTGGCTGCCGGCCTGGAAGCGCTGCTGGCGCGCGGCGCGAGCCAGCAGGACTGGGTGCTGGTGCACGATGCAGCGCGCTGCCTCGTGCGTCCCGAATGGATTGAGCAACTGATCGCGGCCTGCCAGGGCGATGCTGTCGGCGGCCTCCTGGCCTTGCCGCTGGCCGACACTCTGAAGGAGTCGGACGAAGGCCGTGCCCGCGCGACGCTGGACCGGCGCGGCAAGTGGGCCGCGCAGACGCCGCAGATGTTCCGCATCGGCCTGCTGCGCGAGGCCTTGCTGAAGGCTGGCGACGCCGTCACCGACGAGGCCAGCGCCATCGAGGCCCTGGGCCTCGCGCCCTTGCTGGTCGAGGCCAGCCTGGAAAATTTCAAAGTCACCTGGCCGGCGGATTTCGCGCTGGCCGAGCGCTTGCTGAGGAGCCGCTGATCATGAACATCCGCATCGGCGAGGGCTGGGACACCCATGCCCTGGTCACTGGCCGGCCCCTGGTGCTGGGCGGCATCACCATTCCCCACACGCATGGCCTGCTGGGCCATTCGGATGCCGACGCGCTGGCTCATGCGATCACCGATGCGCTCCTGGGCGCCGCGGCGCTGGGCGACATCGGCAAGCTCTTTCCCGACACCGCAGCCGAGTTCAAGGGCGCTGATTCCATGGTGCTGCTGGCCGAGGCCTACCGGCGCGTGGGCAAGGCCGGCTGGCAGATCGTGAACATCGACTCGACCATCGTGGCGCAAGCGCCCAAGATGGCGCCCCACATCCTGGCCATGCGCACGCGCCTCGCGGAGGTCCTCGGTATCGACCTCAGCCAGGTCAATGTGAAGGCCAAGACGGCGGAGAAGATGGGGCCGGTTGGCGAGGGCCGCGCCATCGAGACGCGCGCCGTCTGCCTGCTCGTCGCGGCTACGAAGCCAGCCGCAGTGTGATCAGGGACAGCAGGCCACCGCCCTCGGCGTTGGCCAGCTCCAGCCTGGCGCCTATGCGCTGCAGTGACTTGTCCACGATGGCGAGGCCGAGGCCGGCGCCGGTGGCCGCCGTGCGGGCCGCATCGCCGCGGTAGAAGGGCGTGGTCAGGCTGGTCAGCTTATCGGGCGGCACGCCGGGCCCGTGGTCACGCACCCTGAGCAGCACCTGCCCGTCCTTGAGGTCGAAGGTGTCGACCTCGACCTCGGCCGGCTCCTCGCCCTCGCGGGCGTAGCGGCGCGCGTTCTCGAACAGGTTCAGCAGCACGCGCCCCAGCTCGGTCTCGTCGGCCCAGACCTTGAGATGCTGAGGCACATCGGCGCTGATGCGGATCTGCGTCGGATCGCGGAAGGCCATGGCCTCGCGCTCGACCAAGTCGGCCAGGTTGATCGCGTTCAGCTTGGTCTCGTTCGGCCGCGCATAGTCCATGAACTTGCTGATGATGGCATCGAGCTGGTCGATGTCTTGCGCCATGAACTGGCGCGCCTGCTCGTCGCTGACGCTCATCTCGGCTTCGAGCCGCAGCCGGGCCAGCGGCGTGCGCAGGTCGTGCGAGATGCCGGCCAGCATCACGGTGCGGTCCTCTTCCATGCGCGCCAGTTCGCGCGCCATGCGGTTGAAGCCCATGTTGACCTCGCGGATCTCGCTGGTGAGCGTGCTCTCGTCCAGCCGCGAGTCGTACTCGCCCTCGCGGATACGCCCGGCGGCGATGGAAAGCTCGCGCAGCGGCTGGTTGATCAAGCGTGCCACGCCGGCCGAGCCGAGGGCCGTGGCCACCAGGGCGATCAGGGCCCACCAGCCGTTGCCGCTCAGCGAGACCGACAGCGGCGCCGGGCTGGTGCGCAGCCAATAGGCATCGCCCTCGATGCTGAAGCGCACCCACAGGCCGCCGACCTGGTTGACTTCGCGGGCCACGATGGTGTCGGGCCCGAGCTTGCTGCGCAGCTCGGCTGCCAGGCGGTTGGAGAACGAGGTTTCGTTGTAGGGCAGCCAGCGGTCGCCGGGCTCGGCCACCTCGACCTGCACCGCCTCGCTGCGGCTCAGCGACTTGACCACGGCCACGCGGTTGATGCTGTCGGCATCGGCCAGCGCTGCGCGGCTGAGGTTGACCAGGCCAGCCAGCTGCTGCGCGGCCTCGAGCGCGCGCGGCTCGGCCTCCAGCGCCTTGAAGGTCTGCTGCCAGGCCAGCACGCTGCCCACCAGCAGCAGGGCAAGCAGGGCGAAGGTGCGCCAGAAAAGATTCAGCGCCAGCCGAGGCTGAGTCATGCCGGGGACGGCCCAGTCAGGCTGCGCCGTCCGGCACGAAGACGTAGCCCACGCCCCAGACCGTCTGGATGTAGCGCGGCTGCGAGGGGTCGTCTTCGAGCAGTTTGCGCAGGCGCGAGACCTGCACGTCGAGGCTTCGGTCGAAGGGTTCGAACTCGCGGCCGCGCGCCAGCTGGGCCAGCTTGTCGCGCGACAGCGGCTGACGTGGGTGGCGCACGAGCGCCTTGAGCATCGAGAACTCGCCGGTGGTCAGCGGCAGCTGCTCGCCGTTCTTGCTGAGCTTGCGCAGGCCAAGGTCGAACTCGAAGGGGCCGAAGCTGACCGTCAGCGCCTCCTTGGTTGGCGCGCCGGGTGCCTCCATGGCGGGGCGGCGGCGCAGCACGGCATTGATGCGTGCCAGCAGCTCGCGTGGGTTGAAGGGCTTGGCCAGGTAATCGTCGGCGCCCACCTCGAGACCCACGATGCGGTCCACGTCCTCGACCTTGGCGGTCAGCATGATGATGGGCGTCATGTCGTTGTTGGCGCGCAGGCGGCGGCAGATCGACAGGCCATCCTCGCCAGGCAGCATCAGGTCCAGCACGATCATGTCGAAGCTCTCGCGCGTCAGCTGCTTGTTCAGCGCGCGGCTGTCCTCGGCCAGCAGCACCTCGAAGCCTTCCTGGGTCAGGTAGCGGCGCAGCAGGTCGCGGATGCGCGCGTCGTCATCGACGACCAGGATCTTGTTGGGTTTGGCGTTCGCGGCGTTCATGGCTGACGCTCCTGAATTTGTAACAGGCGCATTGTGGCGAGGTTTTTTGCGGGGGCAAGCGGGGCGGGAGCGTCGTTACAGCCCCGTAACAATTCCGAGCCGCCTGCGCGCGTTATCGTCAGGTTTTCACGAGATGGAGGACGCCCCATGAAATTGATCAAGCGACATGCCGCCGCCCTGGCCTTGTTCGCGCTGGCTGCCGGCAGCCAGGCCCAGGCGGTGGAGCCGCTGCGCCGCGATTCGCTGTCCTTCAGCGTCAGCGCGAGCACCGAGGTGCAGCAGGATGTGCTGAGCCTGGGCTTTTCCACGAGCCGCGAAGGCACAGACCCGAACGTGGTGCAGGCCGCCCTGAAGAGCGCGCTTGATACCGCCCTCGCTGAAGCCCGCAAGATCGCCAAGCCGGGCCAGGTCGATGTGCAAACCGGCAATTTCTCGCTCTACCCGCGCTACTCGCCCAAGGGCGGCATCAACGGCTGGCAGGGCCAGGCCGAACTGATCGTCGAAGGCCGCGACACGGTGGCCATTGCGGCGCTGAGCGGCCGCATCAACACCATGGCGATCTCGCGCTCCGGCTTTCAGCTGTCGCGCGAGGCGCGGGCCAAGGCGGAGGCGCAAGTGGTGGGTGAGGCGATCCAGCGCTTTCGCAGCCAGGCCGGCGACTATGCGCGCCAGTTCGGCTATGCCGGCTATTCGATCGGCGAGGTCAGCGTCAACACGAGTGACGCTGCGCCTGCGATGCGCCTGATGGAAATGAAGGCCATGGCACCGGCCATGAACGCGCCGCTGCCCATCGAGTCGGGCCGGGCCACGGTCAGCGTGTCGGTCAGCGGTTCGGTGTTCATGAACATGGTCAACAAGTGAGGCCAGCGAAGCTGGGCAACAATGCAGGCACTTTGCTGAGGAACAAGCCCATGAATGAGATGCACCGCAACGCCGCCGACGACAAGACCGCCAAGCCCGAAGCCACCGACAAGCTCGAGGAGCAGCTGAGCTTCAAGTCACGCTTCGTGATGGTGTTCGGCGAGATCGACGACAAGATGGCGCACGCCACCTGCCGCCGCCTGCTGGCACTGGCCGCTGATTCGGATGCGCCGATCACGATGCTGATTTCGTCCCCGGGCGGCCATGTGGAATCGGGCGATGCGATCCACGACATGATCCGCTTCATCAAGGCCCCGGTCACGACGCTGGGCACCGGCTGGGTGGCCAGTGCCGGCGCCCACATCTTCCTGGCGCCCCCGAAGGAGCGCCGCCTGTGCCTGCCCAACACGCGCTTCATGATCCACCAGCCGGCTGGCGGCGCCGGCGGCCAGGCGAGCGACATCGCCATCATGGCCCGCGAGATCATCAAGACCCGCGAGCGCATTGCTGCCGTCATCGCCAAGCAGACCGGCAAGCCGCTGGACGCAGTGTTGGTCGACATGGAACGCGACTACTGGATGAGCGCGGACGAGGCCGTGAAGTACGGCCTGGTGTCCCGCATCATCGAGAAGCAGTCGGAGCTTGGTTGACCACCCCCGAGGCGCGCTGCGCCTCCCCCTCAAGGGGGCGCGCTCGATGGCCCGGCAAAGCCGGATCCATGAGCGCCGCTGGATCTGAACGCCCGCAAGTCTTATTGCGCGGTCCAGCCGCCGTCCAGCGCCCAGGCCTGGCCCTGGATATTGCTGGCGGCGTCTGAGCACAGGAAGACCGCCAGTTCGCCCAACTGCTCGGGCGTGGTGAATTGCAGCGAAGGCTGTTTTTCGGCCAGCAGGCGGCGCTTGGCTTCGGCGTCGTCCACGCCGTCGGCAGCGGCACGCGCATCAACTTGCTTTTGCACCAAGGGCGTCAGCACCCAGCCCGGGCAGATCGCATTGACGGTCACGCCACTGGTGGCGGATTCGAGCGCCACGGCCTTGGTGAAGCCGACGATGCCGTGCTTGGCCGCCACGTAGGCCGACTTCTGCGCCGAGGCGACGAGGCCATGGACCGAAGCGATGTTGAGCACCCGGCCCCAGCCGCGTTTCTTCATGCCAGGCAGTGCGAGGCGCGTGGTGTGGAAGGCCGAGCTGAGGTTGATCGCGATGATGGCGTCCCAGCGCTCGGCCGGAAAGCTTTCCACCGGCGCCACATGCTGGATGCCGGCGTTGTTCACGAGCACGTCGCAGCCACCGAACTCGGCCTCGATGTAGGCCATCATGGCCTCGATCTCGGCGGTCTTGCTCATGTCGGCGCCGTGGTAGCCCACCTTGACGCCGAGCTTGGCGACCTCGGCCTTGGGCCCCTCATGGTCGCCGAAACCGTTGAGCACGATATTGGCGCCCTGGCGGGCGAGGGTCAGGGCGATGCCCAGGCCGATACCGCTGGTGGAGCCGGTGACGAGGGCGGTCTTGCCTTTCAACAACATGGGAAGTCCTTCTTGGCTTGCTAGGATGGTCGAGACGGAATCAGCGAACAAAGTCGCAAGGATACAAACAATGTCAGCCCCCACCTTGAAGCGTGTCCAGTGCCTGAGCCCGGCGGGCCTGCATCACATGGCTTATTGGGAGTGGGAAGGCCCCCGGCCGGATGCGCCGGTGCTGATCTGCGTGCACGGCCTCTCGCGCCAGGGCCGCGACTTCGACCTGCTGGCCCGTGTGCTGCAGACGCAGTACCGCGTGATCTGCCCCGACGTGGTGGGGCGCGGTCATTCGGACTGGTTGAGCAATCCGCAGTACTACCAGATCCCGACCTATGTGGCCGACATGGTCACCCTGATCGCTCGGCTCGACGTGGAGGAGGTGGATTGGATCGGCACCTCGATGGGCGGCCTGATCGGCCTTGGCCTTGCTGCGCAGCGCAACAGCCCGGTGCGACGCCTGGTGCTCAACGATGTGGGACCGACCATCGAGTTCGCCTCGCTGCAGCGCATTGCGCAGTACCTGGGCAAAGGGCCGACCTTCGCCACGCTGGAGGAGGGCGCTGACTATCTGCGCCGTGTCTCGCTGGGCTTCGGGCCACATACGCGCGATGCATGGCTGGCGCTTTCTACGCCGATGTTCCGCCAGGTGGGTGATCGGCTGCGCCTGCATTACGACCCCTCGATTGCGGTCACGCTGGCTGACGTAACGCCTGAACAGGTGGCAGCGGGCGAGGCCGGCCTTTGGGCTGCCTGGGATGCGCTGCGTGCCCCGACGCTGCTGCTGCGGGGCGCCGAATCTGACCTGCTCTCGGCCAAGACCGCCGATGCGATGACGGAGCGCGGCCCTCATGCCGAACTGGTCGAGTTTGCTGGCATCGGTCACGCCCCCACCTTGCAGGCGCCCGAGCAGGTCGCCGCGATCTCGAAGTTCCTGTTTCGCGGATGAAGACAGTTCCCCAGGGTGGCCCATCGGCCCCCATCGTCGCCCTCGACTTTGCAGCGCAACCGGCCGATGCGGCCGAGGTGCAGCGCGCACGCGCCTTCGCCGAGCCGCTGCTGGCCGGCCAGCCGCTGGACACTGGTGAGGAGGCCCTGGCCCATGCAGACGGCGTGGCAGCCATCCTCGCGGCCATCGGCGCTGCGCCGGCGCTGCAGGCGGCTTCTTACCTGGTCTATGCCGGTGACTTCCTGAACAAGCCCGAGGAGATCGTGGCCAAGGCCTTCGGCGAGTCGTATGCCAGCCTGGTCACGCACACACGCAAGCTGGTGCAGATCCAGCGGGCAGCGCGCGCCGCCAAGGTCGGCGAGGACCAGCGCGCCACGCAGACCGAGCGCGTGCGCAAGATGCTGCTGGCCTTCTCGCATGATCTGCGCGTGGTGCTGCTTCGCCTGGCTTCGCGCCTGCAGACGCTGCGCTACTTCGCCGCCAGCAAGACGGTCTGCCCGCAGGACCTGGCGGCCGAGTCGCAGCAGGTTTTCGCGCCGCTGGCCAACCGGCTCGGCATCTGGCAGATCAAGTGGGAACTGGAGGACCTCTCCTTCCGCTTCCTGCAGCCCGAGGACTACCGCGGCATCGCCCGCGCGCTGCACGAGAAGCGCGTGGAGCGCGAGCAGCGCATCGAATCGGTTCGGCAGCAGTTGCAGGCCGACCTGGCCACGCAAGGCATCGCCGCCGAGGTGCAGGGCCGGCCCAAGCATCTCTACAGCATCTGGAAAAAGATGCAGGGCAAGCGCCTGGACTTGGAGCGTGTTTTCGACCTGCGGGCGCTCCGCGTGATCGTGGCGGGCGTGCCCGAGTGCTATGCGGTGCTGAGCCGCCTGCACGAGCTTTACAGGCCGGTGGAAGGTGAGTTCGATGACTACATCGCCCGGCCCAAGCCGAACGGCTACCAGTCGCTGCACACCGTGGTGCTGGGGCCTGACGGCAAGGCCATGGAAGTGCAGATCCGTACCCGTGCCATGCACGAGCATGCGGAGCATGGCGTGGCCGCACATTGGGCCTACAAGGAGGCGGGCGCGCGCGGCTATGCGGGCGTTTCGGCCGCTGGTGATTTTGAAGAGCAGGTCGCGCAGGCGCGCCGCGCCGTGCTGCATCAGCTGCTGGCCTGGGAGCGTGACACCACGGCCTCCGAGGCGGCGGTGTTCGATGACCGCATCTACGTCTTCACGCCGCAGGCTTCCATCGTCGAGCTCAGCGCGGGTGCGACGCCCATCGACTTCGCCTATGCGGTCCACACCAACCTCGGTCATCGCTGCCGGGGCGCCAAGGTGGACGGCGCGATGGTGCCGCTCAATACCAAGCTGAAGAGTGGCCAGACGGTGGAAATCACCGCGATCAAGGAGGGCGGCCCCTCGCTGGATTGGCTCAACACCGAACTCGGCTACCTGCAGAGCCCGCGCTCGCGTTCCAAGGTGCGGGCCTGGTTCAATGCACTGCAGCAGGCCGAGACGGTGGCCAAGGGCCGCGAACTGGTCGAGAAGATCCTGCAGCGCGAAGGCAAGACGGCCATCCGCCTTGAGGACCTGGCCGCGCGCCTGGGCTTCAAGAATGCCGATGCGCTGTTCGAGGTGGTGGGCAAGGATGAATACTCGCTGCGCAATATCGAGCTGCTGCTGCGCCCACCCGAACCTGAGCCCGACCAAGACGAGTGGCTGGCCCAGCGCCGCACGCGCCCGGTTCAGAGCGGCATGCCCAAGGGCGGCGTCCTGGTGGTGGGCATCGACTCGCTCTTGACCAATCTCTCACGCTGTTGCCGGCCCGCGCCGCCGGATGCGATCGGCGGCTACGTCACGCGCGGCAAGGGCGTCGCGATTCACCGCAGCGATTGCACGAACTTCCGCGAGATCAGCCAGCGTTCGCCCGAACGCGTGATCGCCGTGACCTGGGGCGAGGGCAAGGGCGGCATATACCCAGCCGATGTGCTCGTCGAGGCCAGTGACCGCCAGGGCCTGCTGCGCGATGTGCTGGAAGTGTTCGCCAAGGAAAAGCTCAATGTCACTGCCGTGAACACGCAGTCGGTCAAGGCCGGCAACGACACGGCCTGGATGAGCTTCACCGTCGAGGTCGCCGACTCCGCCAAGCTGAGCCAGGTCTTGCGCAGCGTGGCCCAGATCCCCAGCGTGCGCGCGGCCCGCCGCAAGTGAAACGAGGAAGTTTTGATGCCAAGTTCCCGGATGACCAAAAAATCCATGCTATAGTGCGAAGCTCTTCAGGCGCGTAGCTCAGTTGGTTAGAGCACCACCTTGACATGGTGGGGGTCGTTGGTTCGAATCCAATCGCGCCTACCAAACAAGACGGCAAGCAGTGCTTGTCTCAATCGGTAGGCCTTGCCCTAGGTGAGGAACAGCAAAGCCCGGTAGATCTCTGATCTGTCGGGCTTTTTGCTTTGCGCTGTGGATCCAGGACGTTGCACTGCTGCATGTTCTGCGCCATCTTCGCCCGACCAAGAAAAAAGCCTCCGCATTGCGGAGGCTTTCTGGCGCTGGGTAGCCCCGAGGGCTGAACTCAATCAGGCGCTGCGGCGACGCGAAGCTGCCAGACCCAGCAGGGCCACGCCGATCAGGGCGATGGAGGCGGGCTCAGGCACATCGCCACCCGGCAGCGAAGGCGGGAGGCCGAGGCCTGCGAAGCCATAGCCATAGGCCGGGGCCCAGTCGCCATCTGCCACGCTGTTGCCGGTCGTGTACGAGTAGGCTTCGACGCCCACCGAACCCAGGGCGGCCTTCAGACCACCCACGGTACGCGAGGCGCCAATGTAGGTGTCAAAGGACACGGATGCACCGGTCAGCAGTTCGCCAAAGCCGAACACGAAGAAGCCACCCTTGTCGCCGGCGGAGTTGACCACATTGAGGTCCTTCTCTTGGCCGCGGAACACCATCGGGTCGGGCACCGCGAACGGGTTGGTGGACGTGGTCAGGACGCGGCCGCCGGGGCCGGTCGGTGTGCCGCCGTAGACGGTGGTGTAGTTGCTGCCAAAGAAGCCGGGCGTGACGTCCCAGTCCAGCGTGCGGGCGTAACGGACGTCGCTCAGCGACCCGGCCGTGGTGTTGGTCAAGGTGATGGACACCTTGAACAGCGAGCCGCCGGCGGCATAGGTGTAGGTTTGCGTGACCTGCAGGCCGTTGCTCATCTGAACCACCGATTGTGCATACAGACCTGAGCCACTGGCGGTGGTCGTGGTCGTCAAGGCGGAGGTGATGCCCGAGCCGTTAAGACCATAGACGTAGCCGCTGCTGCCACCAGCCGCCGCGCCCCAGCCTTCGCAAAGGCATCCGGGGGTGATGGCGTCGCCGGTGGGGCCGACCAGGCCGACACCAAGGGCGCCCAGGCCGCCGTTGTCCGCCACGCCCATGCGCAGCACGCCGGTATCAAGGACGGTGGAAGCTGCTTGCGCGGCAACAAAGCCGCAGGCCAGAAGCAGGCCGCTGAGTAGTTTGAAATTGGTCTTCACGATGGTTCCTTTTCCTACAAGTTGCGCCTCTATCCAGCCTTGCTTCGTCACGGAGCTTGGCTGCTTACGTACGAGGTCAAGCAATCCATATGCCAGCCCGTCGGTCTTTGTATGAAACAATGACTTAGCGCGGTTGTTTGGGCGAACTGTGATCGAGTTGTCAAGAAATTCGACAAATGAACAGCCCGTTGAGGGCCGCTCTCCTCCCTGGCTTCAGGCCCCTGGATGCGTCCATCTCGCAGGTGTTTGGCGTCGCTAGAATCATTGCAATACAACCCCAGCAACCCCGCCCAGGGCTGCCACGATGATGATGAAACCCAGCAGCCGCTTGCTTGCCTTTGTCGCCATGGCCTTGTTTGCCGCCCATGCAAGCGCGGGTGTTGTCGTGGTGGAGCCCGAGCGGGCTGGGGCTAAAGCGGAGGGGCCGGTCCAGGCCGTAACCGGTAGCCTGCTACTGAAGAACGCCGAAGCGCTCTCCAGTTGGCAAAAGGGGTACGCGGCCCTGGATGCTGGGCGCCTGGATGCCGCCGAGGTCCTGTTCCTGCAGGCGACCAAGCTGGAGCCCAAGGCCTATGAGCCCTTGCTGGCCATGGCCGACCTGGAGTTGCGGCGCTCGCGCCCTCAGGCTGTCGACGCTTTGTTGCAGCGCGCCCAGTCGGTTGCGCCGAAGTCGGCCGTCGTGGCGGCCACCATGGGACGTTTCGCTGCGGGCACGAACCGCAATGCTGAGGCGGAGCGCCACCTGAAGCGTGCGATCGAGCTGGATCCCAAGTTCGCTGCGCCCTATCTGGATCTGGGTGAGATGTACCTGAGTGCTGGCAGAGCGGCTGACGCGGTGGCAGCCTTCAAGGGGGCGGTGAGCGCCAATCCGGCGCTGCCCGGCGCTGCGTACGGCCTGGGGCGGGCGCATCTCGCCGCGAAGGATGTCGGCGCCGCGATGTCTGCCTTCGAGCAGGCGGCCAAGGTGGCGCCCAAGAATCCCCTGCCGCTGCTGGCGATTGCCGAACTGCGCAGCAGTCAGGGCGCTTTCGATCAGGCGCTGGCGTCGGTCGACAAGGCCTTGGCACTGGAGCCGAACTTGCAGCGAGCGCAGTTGGCGCGCGTAGACGTGCTGCTCGCGGCCAAGCGTGGCGATGAAGCGGTCAAGGATCTGGAGCGCTATGTCGCGGCCAGTCCGCGTACTGCGTCGGGTGTGCTGCTGTTCAAGCTTGGCAATATTCAGGAGGCTGTCGGCAAAGACGGCGATGCTTTTGCCAGCTACAAGCGAGCCACCGAGGCCGATCCGCAAATGCACGGCGCATGGAACAACCTGGCCTGGCTGGCGGCCAAGCTGAAGCGCGACCTGCCCCAGGCGCAGGAATGGATTCAGCGAGCCCTGACTCTGGCGCCAGGCGCGGTGGGCTATGTTGATACCCTGGCCGCCGTTCAGGAGGCGCGTGGCGATCTGGCGGGGGCTGAGGAGTCGCTGGCCAAGGCCGTCAAGCAGGTCCCTGGCGCGCCGTATCTGCGCTATAGGCTCGGTCAGGTGCTGGAGAAGCGCGGGCAAGTCGATCAGGCGCTGGAGAGCTACAAGGCGGCGCTGAGTCCGGGCCTGGCATTTGAGGGGGCAGACGATGCTCGTCGTCGTGTTGCCGCATTGAGTTCCAGCAAACGCTGAGCTGGCGGTTTGTCGGGCTCGTGGTTGTGCAATATTGAAGTTATTTCAAAAAGCTTCAGCCGCCAAAGAACGCTCGCCCTTCCATCCAGCCCGTGCGCGCAGCGCCGTTTGAACGGGAGCTCGGGGGTAAACCCGTCCGCCGCCCCCATGGGGGCCTCCTAGAATCTTGCTGCAACGCAATATAGGAGCAAGCGATGGCGACTGCCCGCAGAGGCAAGACGACGGAGAAGACAGCAGGCGCGGCCGAGGCGGCGCCCGAACTGCGCATCCTGAAGAAGTACCCCAACCGCCGTCTCTACGACACCAAGACCAGCAGCTACATCACCTTGGCCGACGTCAAGGCCATGGTGCTGGATGGTCAGGCTTTCGAAGTGCGTGACGCCAAGACCGCCGAAGACCTGACCCGCTCCATCCTCCTGCAGATCATCCTCGAGGAAGAAACCGGCGGCGTGCCCATGTTCACCACCCAGTCACTGGAGCAGATCATCCGCTTCTACGGCCATGCGATGCAGGGCGTGATGGGCGAGTATCTGGAGAAGAACATGCAGACCTTTGCCGAGATGCAGAAGAAGTTCGTCGACCAGAGCCCGGGCCTCGCGTTCAGCCCCGAGACCTGGGCCAAGTTCATGGGCACGCAGTCGCCGATGATGCAGGGCCTGATGGGCGGCATGGGCGGCTACGTGGAGCAGAGCAAGAACCTGCTCGAGCAGATGAGCGAGCAGATGCAGAAAGCCTTCCCCGGCATGCCCGGCTTCCCGCCGAAGAAGTAAGCAGCCGCAGCTCAGGCCAACACTGCGGTCTTCATTGCAATCCGTGGCGGCTGCGAATCTGCTTCAAGGCGCCGCTGTCTTCCAGCTTTTGCAGGGCCGCGTCGATGGCTCGGAACTGGCCCTCGTTGATCGAACGCTTGCTCAGCATCAGCCGGGCCGCGCCCTGCAGGGGCAGGTAGTCGAGCTCGATCAGCTTGAATTTCTGCTGTTGCGCGAGTTGACGCATCGCTGCCCGGTCCGCGAGGACCAGATCGCCGCGCCCCAGCTTCAGCATCTGCAGTGCATTGCCCAGCTGGTCGTAGTGCGACAGCAGGCCGTCGTTCTGCAGCGCTGGCTTGTAGGCCTCGAAGGCGTCGCCGAACCAGCCGAAGCTCTGGCTGATGAGGCTGATGCGCCGTGAGCGAATGTCCTCGAAGTTCTTGATGTTTTGCAGCTTCGATGCCTTTTCCGGCAGGGCGAACAGCGCGACGGCTTCGACGAAGTAGGGCGCGCTGAACCAGGCGACCTCGCGCCGTTCGGCCGTCATCGAGGCGGCGGGCAGGATGTCGATCTCGCCGGTGACGAACATGGTGTAGCGCCGCCGCCTGGGCAGCTCCGGCACCAGCTCCAGCGTGCAGCCGGCCTGCTGCAGGATGGCCCGCACCAGCTCGATGTCGCAGCCCTGCATCTGGCCTTCGGCGGTCATGAACAGATAGGGCGGCCGCTGTTCGACGGCCATGCGCAGCGGCCGTTCGCAAACGGGCGCAGCCAGCGCCTGGCCAAGCAGCAGGGCGCAACAAGCGAGCAAGCCCAGACGGCCGAGCAGGGCGGATGTGCGGAACCAGGACATGGGAGGGGTACTGCAAGGAACGCCGGAGGCCGATGGGCCCGATGCTAATCCTGGCGCCGCTGGCCCGGCTAGGGGACGTTGCCCGGTCGCGGGGATGAGGGACAATCGCGGCATGAGTGAATCCGCCGTCCAAAATCCCGCGCCCAAGATCGGTTTCGTGTCCCTCGGCTGCCCCAAGGCCCTGACCGATTCCGAGCTCATCCTCACGCAGCTGCGTGCGGAAGGCTATGAAACCTCCAAGACCTTCGCCGGTGCCGACCTGGTGATCGTCAACACCTGCGGCTTCATCGACGATGCGGTCAAGGAAAGCCTGGACACCATCGGCGAGGCGCTGGCCGAGAACGGCAAAGTCATCGTCACCGGCTGCTTGGGCGCCAAGGCTGGCCCCTCGAGCGACAACCTGGTGCGCGAGATGCACCCGAGCGTGCTGGCCGTCACCGGCCCGCATGCCACGCAGGAGGTGATGGACGCCGTCCACACCCACGTGCCGAAGCCGCACGACCCCTTCATCGACCTGGTGCCCGAGGCGCGCGGCATCGCCGGCATCAAGCTGACGCCCAGGCACTACGCCTACCTGAAGATCAGCGAGGGCTGCAACCACCGTTGCTCGTTCTGCATCATCCCGAGCATGCGCGGCGACCTGGTGTCGCGGCCCATCGGCGACGTGCTGAACGAGGCACGGGCGCTGTTCGAATCGGGCGTCAAGGAACTGCTGGTCGTCAGCCAGGACACCAGCGCCTACGGTGTCGACGTCAAGTACCGCACCGGCTTCTGGGACGGCAAGCCGGTCAAGACCAAGATGCTGGACCTGGTGGCCCAGCTCGGCGAGATCGCCAAGCAGCATGGCGCCTGGGTGCGCCTGCACTATGTGTACCCGTACCCGCACGTCGACGAGGTGCTGCCCCTGATGGCCGAAGGCCTGGTGCTGCCCTACCTGGACGTGCCGTTCCAGCATGCCCACCCCGATGTGCTCAAGCGCATGAAGCGCCCGGCCAATGGCGAGAAGAACATGGAGCGCATCGCGCGCTGGCGCGAGATCTGCCCCGAGATCGTGATCCGCTCGACTTTCATCGCCGGCTTCCCCGGTGAGACCGAGGCCGAGTTCCAGTACCTGCTCGATTTCATGAACGAAGCCCGCATCGACCGTGCCGGCTGCTTCGCCTATTCGCCGGTGGAAGGCGCCAGCGCCAACGAGCTGGCCGGCGCGCTGCCAGACGAAGTGCGCGAGGAGCGCCGCGCGCGCTTCATGGCGATTGCCGAGCAGGTCTCGGCCGACAAGCTGCGCTCGCGCATTGGCGCGACCATGCAGGTGCTGGTCGATTCCGCGCCGGCCCTGGGCCGCAAGGGCGGCGTGGGCCGTACCTACGCGGATGCGCCGGAGATCGACGGCACGGTGCGAATCCTGCCGCCGGAGAAGGCCAGCAAGACGTTGAAGGTGGGTGAGTTCACGCGCGTGCGCATCGTCGCGGCCGAGGGCCACGACCTCGTCGGCATGCCGATCTGAAGGAGCGCCTCTTGAGCCACAAGAAGCGCGCCCTCGCTACCGAGCAGATCCACCATCCTTACCAGCCGCCCGAGGGTTGGGCCGCCCATCCGGTGGGCGTGTTCAAGGCCTCGACCGTGCTGTTCAAGGACACGGCCGACCTGCGTCGGCCGCGCCCGCGCGACGGTCTCAGCTACCGCTACGGCCTGCATGGCACGCCCACCAGCTACACGCTGGCGGCGCGCCTCGCCACGCTGGAAGGCGCGGAGCATTGCCTGCTGACGCCTTCGGGCCTTTCGGCCATCACCGTCGTGAATCTGGCGCTCTTGCAGCCTGGCGACGAGGTGCTGCTGCCCGACAACGTCTACGGCCAGAACCGCTGGCTGGCGCAGGACTATCTGCCGCGCATGGGCATCAGCCACAAGTTCTACGACCCGCTCGACGCAGCCGCGCTGCCGCTGTCGCCGCAGACCAAGCTTGTGTGGCTCGAGGCCGCCGGTTCGATCACGCTGGAGTTTCCGGACCTGGTCGGGCTGCTGCAGCGCTGCAAGGCGGCCGGCGTGCTGACCGCGCTGGACAACACCTGGGGCGCGGGCGTGGCCTTCAATGCCTTCGAGATCGCGCCGGGCCTGGGTGTCGACATTTCCATGCAGGCGCTGACCAAGTACCAGTCGGGCGGTGCCGACGTGCTGATGGGCGGTGTCTACACCCGCGACCGCGCCTTGCGCGACCGCATCGACAACTGCCACGAGCACCTGGGCTACGGCCTTGGCCAGAACGATGTGGAGCTGGTGCTGCGCTCGCTGCCGACTTTGGAGCTGCGCTACCGCGCCCAGGACGCAACGACGCGCGCGCTCGCGGCCTGGATGCAAACGCGGCCCGAGGTGGCCCAGGTGCTGCACCCGGCGCTGCCCGGCTCGCCGGGCCACCAGCATTGGCTGCAGAGCAGCAGCGGCGGCGCAGCCTGCCTGTTCTCGGTGGTGTTCAAGCCGGAGTACACGCAGAAGCAGGTCGATGCCTTCATCGACGCGCTGGAGCTGTACGGTATCGGCTACTCCTGGGCCGGTCCGATGAGCCTCGCCGTACCCTACAACATGAGCCAGAGCCGTTCGCTGCCCATGCCGATTGCGCGCGGGCCGCTGGTGCGCTTTGCCATCGGGCTGGAGGCTGAGGCCGATCTGCGGGCCGATCTCGAACAGGCGCTCGAATCAGGCCTTGTTTGACGGGACAGCGTGGCGCATCAAGCGCCCTTTCTCCCTTTCCCAATCCCGCTTCTTCTCGGTCTCGCGCTTGTCCGCCTTGTCCTTGCCCTTGGCCAGGGCAATGTCGCACTTGATGTGGCTGCCCTTGTAGTGCAGGTTGAGCGGCACCATGGTGAAACCCTTCTGCTCGACCTTGCCGATCAGGCGACGGATCTCGTCCTTCTTCATCAGCAGCTTCTTGGTCCGGTCGGCCAGCGGGTTCACGTGGGTGGACGCGGTGCGCAGCGGATTGATGCGGCAGCCGATCAGGAACAGCTCGCCGTTCTTGATCATCACGTGGCCGTCGGTCAGCTGGACCTGGCCGGCGCGCACGGCCTTGACCTCCCAGCCTTCCAGCACCATGCCGGCCTCGAACTGCTCTTCAATGTGGTACTCGAAACGGGCGCGGCGGTTTTCAGCGATGGACATGAGGACCGATGTTGCGGCGGGTGCCGCCAATAGAATGGCCTGCATTGTATGAAGCACGTCAAAAAATCCGTCCTGCTTTGGTATTCGCCGCGCGAGATGTATGAGCTGGTCACCGATATTTCCCGCTATCCCGAGTTCCTGCCCTGGTGCGAACGGGCCGAGCTGCTCGAGCAGCACGAGGGCGGCATGACCGCCAAGCTGGGGCTCGCCTACGCCGGCGTGCGCCACGCCTTCACCACCCGCAACACGCACGAGACCGACCGCCGCGTCAGCATGGAGCTGGTCGATGGCCCGTTCTCCAAGCTCGAGGGCAACTGGTTCTTCCTGCCGCTGGGCAAGCCGGGCGCCGAGCCCGCCGTGGCCGGGCCGCAGGCCTGCAAGATCGAATTCGATCTCTGCTATGCCTTCTCCAGCAAGGCGCTGGAGGCCGTGGTCAGCCCGGTGTTCGACCGTGTGGCCAATACCTTCGTCGACAGCTTCGTGCAGCGCGCCGAGAGCGTCTATGGCGCTCGCTGAGTTGCAGCCGGGGCGCATACGCGTCGAGCTGGTGTGGAGCCCGCAGGCCGGCGATGTGCGCCATGCCTGGCTCGATCTGGCCGACGGCAGCACGCTGGAACAGGGCTTGCGCAGCTGCGCCGCCTTTGCGGATCAGTTGCCGCAGTTGGCCGAGCTGGCCTTGGGCGTGTGGGGCAGGGAGCAGCCGCTCAGCCATGCGCTGCGTGATCAGGACCGCATCGAGGTCTACCGCCCCCTGACCGTGGACCCCAAGGAGGCGCGACGCCAGCGCTACAAGGCGCGCGGCGAGCGCATCGTGTCGAGGCACAGGCCCCTGGGCGGCAAGACCAGCCGTTGATTCAACGGCAAGACCTGTCGTTGATTGGCGGCCGGCGCAGGTGGTAACTCGGCTGCCGCGAGCTCAGCGGCATTCGCTGGCGATGACGGCGCGCGAGCGCTGCATTTCTTCGGCGCGCTGCTTGTCGTCCAGTACCACGGGCTCGCCCTGGGCGTTGGTTTGCCTGACTCGCACGCCACTTTCCAGCATTTGCAGCTGGCCCTTGGCATTGCGGCAGTTCTCGGCGCGCTGGGCGGCCTGCTTGCGCTCTTCTTCCTTCTGCTTGGCGGCCTGCTCCTGTTCCTGCTGGCGCTGGCGGGCCTGTGCCTGGGCATCGGGGCGGGAGGCGGCGCTGGCCGGCGCGGCTGCTGCAGCAGCTTCCGGGGCGCTGGCGCCCAGCTGGCGCACGACCACCGGTTGGTAGCGCTGTGGCGGCTTCTGGAGGATGTCTTTCTCGGGCGTTCCCGGCGGCGGCGGCCGGTCGCTGTACTGCACGTTGCCGCTGCTGTCCTTCCATTTCCATTGGGCCTGGGCGCTGCCCACCAGGGTCAGCAGAAGCAGGAGGCAAAGCGTGGGAGACAGTCGCGACAGTCGCATGGGGCGTCGCCCGAGGGGCGTTACTGCAGGGGTGCGCAGGAGTGTACTGGCAGGGCTTGACCCCAACCAGAGCGGGAGCGTGAACTGCTTCCGTATAATGCCGCTTTGCGTCTGGAGCCTCCCACATGCGCCTTCTCGGCAAAGCGCTCACCTTCGACGATGTGTTGTTGGTGCCAGCCTTCTCCCAGGTGTTGCCTCGCGACACCAGCCTCGCCACCCAACTGACCCGCAATATCCGCCTGAACCTGCCCCTGGTGTCTGCCGCCATGGACACGGTGACGGAAGCCCGCCTGGCCATCGCCATGGCCCAGGAAGGCGGCATGGGTATCGTGCACAAGAACCTGACCGCGCAGCAGCAGGCCGCCGAGGTGGCCCGCGTGAAGCGCTATGAGTCGGGCCTGCTGCGCGACCCGATCACCATCACCCCCGAGACCACGGTCCGCCAGGTCAAGCAGCTCTCCGAGCAGCATGGCATCTCCGGCTTCCCGGTGCTGCAGGGGGCCAAGGTCGTGGGCATCGTCACCGGCCGTGACCTGCGCTTCGAAACGCGCAACGATGCCCCGGTGCGCGAGATCATGACCCCGGCCGAGCGCCTGGTCTATGTCAAGGAAGGCGCCTCGCTGGCCGAAGGCAAGGCTCTGATGCACAAGCACAAGCTGGAGCGCGTGCTGGTCGTCAACGACGCTTTCGAGCTGCGCGGCCTGATGACCGTCAAGGACATCACCAAGCAGACCAACTTCCCGAACGCCGCGCGTGACGCACAAGGCAAGCTGCGCGTCGGCGCCGCTGTCGGGGTGGGTGAGGGCACGGAAGAGCGCGTCGAGCTGCTGGTGCGTGCCGGCGTCGATGCCATCGTGGTCGACACGGCCCACGGGCACAGCGCCGGCGTGATCGAGCGCGTGCGCTGGGTCAAGCAGAACTTCCCGCAGGTCGACGTGATTGGCGGCAACATCGCCACCGGCGCTGCGGCTTTGGCCCTGGCCGAAGCGGGCGCCGACGGCGTCAAGGTCGGCATCGGCCCGGGCTCCATCTGCACCACGCGCATCGTCGCTGGCGTGGGTGTGCCGCAGATCACCGCCATCGACTACGTGGCCACCGCGCTCAAGGGCACGGGCGTGCCGTTGATTGCCGACGGCGGCATCCGCTACTCGGGCGACATCTCCAAGGCCATCGCCGCCGGCGCCAGCGCCGTGATGATGGGCGGCATGTTCGCCGGCACCGAGGAAGCGCCGGGCGAGGTCGTGCTGTTCCAGGGGCGCTCGTACAAGAGCTACCGTGGCATGGGCTCGATCGGCGCGATGAAGGCCGGCTCGGCCGACCGCTACTTCCAGGAAAACGACGAGACCAGCAACCCCAACGCCGACAAGCTGGTGCCCGAGGGCATTGAAGGTCGTGTGCCTTACAAGGGCTCGCTGGTCGCCATCGTGTTCCAGATGGCCGGCGGCCTGCGCGCCTCGATGGGCTACTGCGGTTGCGCCACGATTGCGGACATGCAGGACAAGGCCGAGTTCGTCGAGATCACCTCGGCCGGTATCCGTGAGAGCCACGTCCACGACGTGCAGATCACCAAGGAAGCACCGAACTACCGCTCTGAATAAGGCGTTAGCGGTTTGACGAACGGGGCCTAGTGCCCCGTTCCTCACTTAAGGAATTCGACGCAGTGAGCGAAAGCAGCGTTCCCAGCCGACCCACCAAATCCGCCGGCATGGGTTTCATCATGGTGGCGGTGCTGATCGACATGATCTCGATCGGCCTGATCATCCCGGTGCTGCCGCCGCTGGTGGGCACCTTCACGGCCAATCAGGCCGACCACGCCTTCTGGTACGGCGCCGTGGCCTTTGCCTTCGGCTTCGCCAACTTCCTGACCTCGCCCATCCTCGGCGCGCTGTCCGATCAATACGGTCGGCGCCCGGTGCTGCTGCTCGGCTTCTCCGGCCTGATGCTCAGCTTCTTCGTCACCGCGATGGCGACCGCGCTGTGGATGCTGATCGCGATCCGCCTCGTCAGCGGGGCCATGCAGGCGAACATCGCTGTTGCCAATGCCTATGTGGCCGACATCACGCCGCCCGAGGAGCGCGCCAAGCGCTTCGGCATGCTGGGTGCGGCCTTCGGCATGGGCTTCATCCTCGGCCCGGTGATGGGTGGCATGCTGGGCTCGATCAACCTGCACCTGCCGTTCTTCGTCGCTGGTGGTCTGGCTCTGGTGAACTGGTGCTATGGCTTCTTCGTGCTGCCCGAGTCCCTGCCTCGGGAGCAGCGCCGGCAGTTCGACTGGCGCAAGGCCAACCCGGTCAGCGCCTTCCAGAAGCTCGCCGCCTTGCGCGGCGTGGGGCCTCTCGTTTGGGTGATCGCGCTGGCCGGCCTTGCGCAGTTCGTGCTGCACACGAGCTGGGTGCTCTACACCAGCTTCAAGTTTGGCTGGGGCCCCAAGGAAAACGGCTGGTCGCTGTTCGCCGTGGGCGTGATGTCGGTGATCGTGCAGGGCCTCTTGCTGCCCAAGCTACTGAAGGCTTTCAGCCCGCAGCGCCTGGTCATCCTCGGTCTGGCCTCGGGCACGGTCACCAACTTCGTCTGGGGCGCGGCCACCGAGGGCTGGATGATGATCGCCATCATCTTCCTGAACGTGCTGGGCTTTGCCTCCAGCGCTGCGATCCAGAGCCTGATCTCCAACGCGGCCGATGCCAAGAACCAGGGCGAGACCATGGGCGCCGTGTCCTCGCTGAACAGCATGATGGCCGTGATCGCGCCGGTGCTGGGCGCAACGCTGCTGCACGCGGTTTCCGAACTGCCGCACGGCGACTGGCGCATCGGCGCTCCCTTCTATTTCTGCGCGGCCCTGCAGGCGCTCGCGCTGTTCTTTGCCTGGCGGCATTTCGCCCGCCAGCGCGCGGCCAGCCCCGCAGCGGCCTGAACACCATCTTCTGAATCTTCACGAGCTCGAGCACCCACCATGAACCACGACAAAGTCCTGATCCTCGACTTCGGCTCCCAGGTCACGCAGCTGATTGCGCGCCGTGTCCGCGAGGCCCATGTCTATTGCGAGATCCATCCGAACGATGTGTCGGACGACTTCATCCGCAGCTATGCGCCCAAGGCCATCATCCTGTCGGGCAGCCA
Organism: Pelomonas sp. V22; assembly: GCF_030014915.1. GTDB lineage: Bacteria > Pseudomonadota > Gammaproteobacteria > Burkholderiales > Burkholderiaceae_C > JAUASW01. Next base: position 741,874 of record NZ_JAGIXS010000001.1, on the reverse strand, counting down.
TGCCTCGACCTATGAGGACCACGAGCTGCGCGCGCCGCTGGCCGTGTGGGACAGCGGCGTGCCGGTGCTCGGCATCTGCTACGGCATGCAGACCATGGCCGTGCAACTGGGCGGCAAGGTCGAGTGGAGCGACCACCGCGAGTTCGGCTATGCCGAGGTGCGCGCCCATGGCCACACCAAGCTGCTCGATGGCATTCAAGACCACGCCACGCTAGAAGGCCACGGCATGCTCAAGGTCTGGATGAGTCATGGCGACAAGGTCACCGTGCTGCCGCCTGGTTTCAAGCTGTTGGCTTCCACGCCGAGCTGCCCGATCGCCGGCATGGCGAACGAGGAGAAGGGCTACTACGCCGTCCAGTTCCACCCCGAGGTGACGCACACCTTGAAGGGCCAGGCCATGCTGGAGCGCTTCGTGCTCGGCATTGCCGGCTGCAAGGGCGACTGGATCATGGGCGACTACATCGAGGAAGCCGTCCAGAGGATCCGCGAGCAGGTGGGCGACGAAGAGGTCATCCTTGGCCTCTCGGGCGGTGTTGACTCGTCGGTCGCTGCTGCGCTGATCCACCGCGCCATCGGCGACCAGCTGACTTGTGTCTTCGTTGACCACGGCCTCTTGCGCCTGAACGAGGGCGACATGGTGATGGACATGTTCGAAGGCAAGCTGCACGCCAAGGTGATCCGCGTGCAGGCTGAAGACTTGTTCCTCGGCCAGCTGGCCGGCGTCACCGACCCCGAGAAGAAGCGCAAGATCATCGGTGGCCTGTTCGTTGACGTCTTCAAGGAAGAAGCCGCGAAGCTGAAGGCCTCGGGCGCGGGTCACAAGGGTGCGACCTTCCTGGCTCAAGGCACGATCTACCCAGACGTGGTGGAGAGCGGCGGCACCAAGACCAAGAAGGCCACGACGATCAAGAGCCACCACAACGTGGGCGGCTTGCCCGAGCAACTGGGCCTGAAGCTGCTGGAGCCCCTGCGCGAGCTGTTCAAGGATGAGGTGCGCGAGCTGGGCGTGGCCCTGGGCCTGCCGCCCGAGATGGTCTACCGCCACCCGTTCCCCGGCCCCGGCCTTGGTGTGCGCATCCTCGGGGAAGTGAAGAAGGACTACGCCGACCTGCTGCGCCGCGCCGATGCGATCTTCATCGAAGAGCTGCGCAATACCAAGGACGAAGCCACGGGCAAGACCTGGTACGAGCTGACCTCTCAAGCCTTCACCGTCTTCCTGCCTGTGAAGAGCGTGGGCGTGATGGGTGACGGCCGCACGTATGACTACGTGGTGGCCCTGCGCGCCGTGCAGACCAGCGACTTCATGACCGCCGACTGGGCCGAGCTGCCCTACAGCCTGCTGAAGCGCTGCTCGGGTCGCATCATCAACGAAGTGCGCGGCATCAACCGCGTGACCTACGACGTGTCGAGCAAGCCGCCGGCGACGATCGAATGGGAATGAGCCGGTCGCCCGACCTGGCCGTGCCGACAAACATGATCAATTGACTGGAGGCACCGCGATGGCCGCACGTCCCGACAAATTCACCGACCGACTGTTCTTTGCCCTGCGCCCGGACGCGGCGGCCCTCGCCAGCATCGAGGCCGCGCGTGAGCGCCTGCGTACCGAGCAGGCTTTGCTCAGTGCGCCCCTGAAGGCCGAAGAGCTGCAGATCACGCTTCACCATCTCGGCGACTTCGTGCGCTTTCCGCAAGAGCTCGCTGACAAGGCGATGGCCGCTGCGGCTTCGTTCAGCGCTGCAGCCTTCGAGGTCAAGCTGGATCAGGCCTCAAGCTTGAAGCGCCGTGATGCCAAGAAGCATCCCTTGGTGCTGCTGCCTGGCGAGGCATCGCTTGTGGCTTTGAAGGCTTTCCACGCGCAGCTCACAGCTTCGCTTAAGACTGCAGGCATCTACCGCTATGCCAGCTTCAATCCGCATCTGGCCTTGCTGGAAGACGTGATGGCGGTTGAGCAACAGCCCATAGCCCCGATCAGCTGGACGCCCAGCGAGTTCGTGCTGGTGAACGGCAAGTTCGGCAAGGGCGAGGATGTGGTGCTCGGCCGCTGGACTTTTCCGCAGCCCTGAGCCTTCGCCCGAGTCTTAGAGCTTCAGCTGCGCAAATGCCGCCTGAAGCCCGGCCACGCCGCCCACACGCTGCTCGTTGATGAAGACCTGCGGCATAGCACGCACCGACGGCCCGCACTTTTCATAGAAGGCCATGCGCTGCTCTTCGTCATCGATCTTGATTTCCTCGTAGGCGAGGTTCTTCGCCTTCAGGAGGTTCTTGACGATGTCGCACTGCGGGCAGGCGGACTTGGAATAGACGACGATCTTGAGTTGCATGGCGGCAGTCTAAGCGGAGGGCGCCGGGCGCCTCACTTGAAGAACCAGTACCCGACGACGATGGCACCGACGAGGCCCACCACGTCGGCAATCAGGCCGCAGGTCAACGCGTAGCGGGTCTTCTTGATGTTGACGCTGCCGAAGTAGACCGCCAGCACGTAGAAGGTGGTCTCGGTCGAGCCCTGGATGATGGCGGCGAGCTTGCCCTGGAAGGAGTCGACGCCGTAGGTCTTCATCACGTCGACCATCAGGCCGCGCGCGCCGCTGCCGGACAGCGTCTTCATCAGGCCCACGGGCAGGGCGGGCACGAAGTCGGTCGGCAGGCCCATGGCGCCCACGCACCAGGCGATGCCGCGTATCAGGTAGTCCATGCCGCCGGTGGTGCGGAACACCGAGATGGCCACCAGGATGGCGATCAGGTACGGGATGATCTGCACGGCCACGCCGAAGCCTTCCTTGGCACCCTCGACAAAAGCCTCGTAGACATTGATGCGCCGCCAGGCGCCCACGGCGACGAAGGCCACAATGATGCTCATGATCACCAGGCTGCCCAGGAGGCCGATGTAGCGCGACATCTCTTCCGGCGGGTAGTTGTGCAGCCAGCCATACAGGCCCGCCATCAGCGCCGCGAAGCCGCCGAAGAAGGCCAGCATGGGCGCGCTGTAGAGCTTGATCTTCTGCACCCAGGCCACGGCCACCAGGCCGGCCACGAAGCTGATGAAGGTGCCGATCAGCGTGGGCAGGAAGATGTCGGCCGCGTTGAAGTTCACCAGGTGCTGGTCGATGGCCATGGTCTGGCGGATCGCAATCACCGAAGTCGGGATCAAGGTGATGCCGGCCGTGTTCAGCACCAGGAACATGATCATCGCGTTGCTGGCCGTGTCCTTCTGCGGGTTGATCTCCTGCAGCTCCTTCATGGCTTTCAGGCCCAACGGCGTGGCCGCGTTGTCGAGGCCGAGCATGTTGGCGGAGAAGTTCATCACCATCGAGCCGCCGGCCGGATGGCCTTTGGGCACCTCGGGGAAGATGCGCGAGAAGAAGGGTGCAATGGCGCGCGCGAACAGCTGGATGACGCCGGCGTTCTCGCCGATCTTCATGATGCCGAGCCACAGGCTCATCACGCCTACGAGGCCGAGGGAGATGTCGAAGCCGGTCTTGGCGGTGTCGAAAATGCCGCTGAGCACCTGGCTGAAGATCAGCAGGTCGCCCTGCATCAGGCGTATCAGCGCCACGCCGAAGCCGGCCAGGAAGAAGGCGATCCAGATGTAGTTGAGCACCATGGCGGGTTCGTGCTTTCGCGAGCGGCAAAGCCGCGATTATTCAGGCTGGCCGCGCGTCCGGCCGCTGGCCGGCCATCGCCAACGCGGGTCTGGCCATCACCGCAGCTCATGCGCTAGGCTTGGCCGATGCCCGACACCCCTGCCGCCAGCTCAACGGCTCGGCCGACCGACCGCCTGTTCTTCGCGCTGCGACCGGATGCGCAGATCGCCGGGCTGATCATGCAGCGGCTGGCCGCGCTGCGTCAGGCGCTCGGGCTCAAGGGCCGGCCGCTCAAGGCCGAGCATCTGCACATCACCCTGCATCACGTCGGCGATTTCCCGGCCTTTCCGGCGGACCTGGTGCGCCGCCTGCTGGAAGCCGGCCAGGCCCTGCATGCGCCGGCCGTGCCCATCTGCCTGGATGCTGTGCTGAGCTTTGGCCGGCAGAACCGGCGCAACAACCCGCTGGTGCTGCTGGCGGGCGAGCCACTGGAGCCCTTGCGGGCCTTCCATCGCAGCCTGGGCGTGCATCTGCAGGCAGCCGGGGGGACAGGGCTGCGCGGCAAGTTCACGCCGCACCTGACCCTGCTCTACGATGACGCCCTGATTGAGCTGCAGGCGCTGGAGCCGCTGCACTGGACGGCGACCGAGTTCCTGCTGATCGACAGCCTGATAGGCCAGACCCGGCATGTGGTGCTGGGGCGCTGGACCTTGCGGGGCTGAACCTCTTCACTAACGCCCAAGGGACGACAAGACATGCGCGCAGCTTTCAGCATCCTCGGACTGGTCGTCGCTTTTGCCATCGTGATGTTCATGATGAAGAACCAGGCCAAGCAGTTGGTGCCGCAAGTGGCCAAGCCGGTGGCAGGCGCTTCGGCGGCATCGTCCTCCGTAGGGCAGTTGCCTGCACCAGCAGCGGTGGGGGCGCAGGTGCAGAGTGCCATCGATCAGGCGGCCGCGAAGGCCTCGGACGCTCAGCCCTGAAGGCTCAGCCCGGGCTGATGATCTCGCGGGCCAGGGCCTGGACGCTCAAGGGTCCGCAGCCCTCGGCCTGGTTGCTCACCGTCACATAGGCCGGGCGGCCGGCGGCCGTGGTGCCGCGTATTATCTTGGCCAGCACCGCGCGCGTGGCCGGGTCGGGGTCGATGATGCGGCTGAAGTCGCCGTACTTCTTCTCGGCGTCCGCATAGCCGAACGGGCCGTGGCAGGCGTTCAGGTTCCAGCGGCCGACCAGCGGGCCTGGCCACAGCGCACGCAGCAGCCACAGCTGGTCTTCGATGGGCGGCAGCTTGGGATGCAGGCCGAGGCAGTAGGTGGCCCCCTGGGTGCGCAGCAGCTCCACGAGGCGCGGCTGCAGCCATTGTGGGTCGCGCACCTCCACGGCGATGGCGGCCTCCGGAGCAGCGCTGGTGAGGCTGGGCAGGGCGTCGAGCATGCGTTCCAGGCGCTCGAACTGTTCGTTCATGCGCGAGAGCTGAGAGCCTGAGAGCGGACTCAGCTGGAACACCAGGGCGCCGATCTTGCTGCCCAGGCCCTCCAGCGCTGGCTCGATGAACTGCTGCACGGCCAAGGTCGGGTCCAGGAAGGCGGGATTGGCTTCGCGGCCTCGGCCATCCTCGGCGCGGATCTGGGCGTCGCTGACCAGGGCCGGCGCCTTCACCGTGAAGCGGAAATCGGCGCTGACCTGGCTGGCGTAGCGCTGGTACTGGCTGGCCGTCAGCGGCTGGTAGAAGCCGCGGTCGATGCTGATGGCCCGCATCAGCGGCTGCTGGTCGTAGGCGGCCAGGCCGTGGCGGGAGAGCAGGGTCTCGGCATATTCGCCATCCCAGACCAGCCCGCGCCAGCCCGGATAGCTCCAGGACGAGCAGCCCAGGCGGGCCTGGGCGGGCAGGGCGGCGGCCAGCGCCAGCACTTCGTCGCTCGGCAACTGGGGTTTGATCTTGCTGCCCTTGGCGGCTGCGTTGGAAGCCTTGGGCGCCTTGTTTGCCGGCGCCGCGATGGGCTCGCCGAACAGGTCGTGCTGCAGGGCCGCCGGGCCTGGTTCTTCCTCGTCCTTCATCGGCCGGCAGCATAGCCGGCTTGCTACACTGCCCGCGCCCCTTCTGCCATGACCGACGACCCGCTTCTCCCCGCCGACGAATACGCGATGCGCCTGGCGCTGGCCCAGGCCCACAACGCCCTGCTGGTCGGTGAGGTGCCGGTCGGTGCCGTGCTGATGCGCCAAGGCCAGGTGATCGCCACCGGCTACAACCGGCCCATCACCACGCATGACCCCACGGCCCATGCCGAGATCGTGGCGCTGCGCCACGCTGCCACGCTGCTTGGCAACTACCGGTTGCCGGAATGTGAGCTCTATGTGACCTTGGAGCCCTGCGCCATGTGCGCCATGGCCATGATGCATGCGCGGCTCAAGCGCGTGGTGTTCGCCGCACCCGATCCCAAGACCGGCGTGGCTGGTTCGGTGCTGGACCTGTTTGCCCAGTCTCAGCTCAACCATCACACGGCTGTGCAGGGCGGCGTGCTGGCCGAGCCGGCGGCCAAGCTGCTGCGCGACTTCTTTGCCGAACGCCGCGAGCAGGCCCGCCAGCGCCGCGACCGCGCGCGCGCCGCCGCCCCTCAAGACCAAGAGCCCATCCCCACCGGGGAGGCCATTCACCTGGACGAATACAAACCATGAGCTCACTGACCCTCTACACCCCGGCCGGCGTGCTGGCCCAGGCCCAGCCGCTGAAGCGCGCGGCCAAGCGCCTGGCCAAGTTGGGCTTCGATGTCGAGATCGACGAAAGCGCCCTGGCCAAGCACCAGCGCTTCGGCGGTGACGACGCCACGCGCCTGGCGGCCCTGCACCGCATCGCCAAGGCCGGCCCCCACGTTGCGCTGGCTTCGCGCGGCGGCTACGGCATGACGCGCCTGCTGGACCAGATCGACTGGAAGCTGATGGTCAAGAGCGCCGAGCGTGGCACGCGCTGGGTCGGCCAGAGCGACCTGACCTCGCTGCAGTTGGGCCTGCTGGCCCATGCCAAGGAGGGGCACCACCCGATCAGCTGGGCGGGCCCGCTGGCCTGCGACGACTTCGGCCGCAGCGAGGAGGAGGGCGGTGTCGACGACATCACGCAGGACTGCTTCACCGAGGCCATGAGCGGTGCACTGGAGGCTGTGGGCTTTCGCACCGAGGCCGGCTTCGAGGAACTGGGCGTGCGCGGCCAGCTGTGGGGCGGCAATCTCTGCGTGCTGAACTCGCTGCTCGGCACCCGGCATTTCCCCCAGATCAAGGGCGGCATCCTGTTCCTGGAAGACGTCAACGAGCATCCCTACCGGGTGGAGCGCAGCCTGCTGCAACTGCAGCAGGCGGGCGTGCTGGATGCGCAGAAGGCCATCGTGCTGGGCGACTTCAGCGGCTGGCGCAAGTCACCGCTGGACCGGGGCTACACGCTGAAGACGGCCATCGAGCGGGTGCGTGCCAGTACCCGCACGCCCATCCTGACGGGCCTGCCGTTCGGCCATGTGCGCACCAAGGTCTGCCTGCCCGTGGGCGCCAAGGCCGAGCTCTATGTGCAGGGGCGAGAGGTGCTGATCGGCTGGGCGGCGGAGCACCACCACCACCCTCACCTGCATCGGCATTGAGCCGGGCGCTGTGCGCGCAAGCGGCTGCAGTCTAAGTAAAAACCCTTTATCTCCGGAACCCGTAACGCTTTTCGATACCAATAAAATACCAAAAGCCGATGACGGGGTGCAGTGTGCTTGGTCATCGGTCGGAAAGCCGCTTGACAAGGCGCTCTCGCAGGGAAGCTGGGGAATTCCCCAGGGCCAAGCTAGGGGGCTGCTCATTTATGATGGGAGGCGTTCGAGGGAGGCTGACGAGTAGTTCTGCTACGTCGTCGCATGCCACCCCCCGGAAGTCGCCCGCAGGTCCCTGGCCAGCGGGCATTTTTGTTGAGTGATGGCTTTCCATCTGACCCAGTGATTTGAGACTTGATCTTCGTGTAGCCGGCGGTTGCGCAGTGCCCCTCTTGTAGTCGGGGCGCAGTGGTGCGAAAGTGCCCATCCCGCGCAGTTCTGCTGGCGACTCGCACGGCCAGCGATTTGCAGTTTTTTCGGCCCGGCTTCCAAGCTGGGGACTTTGTTAACACTTTCAAAGCGGGCGCTGTGCAGGGTCAACAACCCCCACATCTGATGATGGAAAAGATTGGCAGTCTTATGAAGGAGCGCGCATGAACTTTGCGCAAGAACAGAAGGGCACATCGCGCGCGACTGGATTCGGCATCGTTGTGCTGATCCACATCCTGATCATTTGGGCGCTGGCCAGTGGTCTCGCGCGCAAGATCGTCAAGGCCGTGGCCGAGCCGATCGAAACCAAGGTGATCGAAGAGAAGGTCAAGCCGCCCGAAGAAATCAAGAAGGTCGAGCCGCCGCCGCCCAAGCTGGACACGCCGCCGCCGCCTTTCGTGCCGCCGCCTGAAGTGGTGATCACCGCCCCGGCACCGCCGGCCGTGATCACCACGCCGACGACGGCGACGCCGCCTCCCGTCCGTGACGTGGCTCCGACGCCGCCGGCACGCCCGGCTCCGGCTCCCGCCCCGGCTGCGCCTACCGGCAAGGTCACCGCCGCCATGGTCTGCACCAAGATGGGCAAGCCTGAGGCTCCCGCCATGAACTGGAGCGGTGAAGCCCTGATCAAGGCCACCGCCACCGTCAAGGCGGGCCGCGTGGTCTCGGTGGAACTGCAAAGCATGCGCGGTGGTGTCGACCGCAAAGCGCTGCGCGCCATGAACCAGGCGATCGAGGCCACCCTGAAGGATTCCTATGAATGCCCGGGCGACCACGTGTTCGAACAGGAATTCCAGTTCCGCATCGAATAAGCCTCGCCCCGCAACGTTCGCATGAGGCGGGCCTGGACCAAGGCCCCCTCGTTCCCCAAAACCGATATCCGATCGATATCCGATTTCTTCCTAGGAGTTGACTCCATGATCTCTCGTATCTCCGGCTTCCTGGCCGCCGTTGCAATGGCCGCGACCCTGGCGCTGTCCTCGCAAGCCTCCTTCGCTCAAGCCGCTGACGCTGCTTCTGCTGCCCCGACCACCGAAGCCGCTCCGGCTCCGGCTGCCGCCGCTGCTCCTAAGGCTGAAGAAAACCCCTACGGCCTGGGCCACATGTTGTCGCACGGCGACGCCGTGTCCAAGGGCGTGCTGTTCCTGCTGGCCATCATGTCGATGGGCAGCTGGTACATCCTGATCACCAAGCTGTGGGACACGCAAAAGCTGTCCAACGAAGCCAAGGAAGTCCGCGCTACCTTCTTCAAGAAGGCCAGCCTGGCTGACGGCGTCAAGGGCCTGAAGGACACCGGCGCTTTCCGCTTCATCGCTGCTTCGGCCATCGAGGCTTCGGAGCACCATGAAGGCGCCCTGACCGAGAACATTGACCACAGCAGCTGGGTCACGATGAACGTCGAGCGCGCCGTGGGTGAAGTCAACAGCCGCGTCGGTTCGGGCCTGGGCTTCCTGGCTACCGTCGGTTCGACCTCGCCGTTCATCGGCCTGTTCGGCACGGTGTGGGGCATTCTGCAAGCCCTGACCGCCATCGGCGTTGCTGGTCAAGCTTCCATCGACAAGGTGGCAGGCCCGGTGGGTGAAGCGCTGATCATGACCGCCATCGGTCTGGGCGTCGCTGTGCCGGCCGTGCTGGGCTACAACTGGCTGGTCAACCGCAACAAGGCCGTCATGGGCCAAGTGCGTGCCTTCGCCGCCGACCTGCACGGCGTGCTGATGGGCAACCGCGCCAAGCGTTAATCCCCGCTTCCCGGAGAACCCATCATGGGAATGAACGTCGGATCCTCTTCCGGCGATGATGAGGTGGTCTCGACCATCAACACCACGCCCCTCGTGGACGTGATGCTGGTGCTCTTGATCATCTTCCTCATCACCATCCCGGTGGTGACCCAGTCGGTGAATCTGTCTCTTCCCAAAGAGACGAACATCGTCCGTGTCACCAAGCCGGAAAACATCGAAATCGCAGTGACCAAGGACGGCGACGTCTACTGGAACACTGGTCTGGTGCCCGACATGGAGACGCTGGTCGCCCGCCTGAAGGAAAAATCGGTGCTGAACCCTCAGCCCGAAGTCCACATCCGCGGTGACGATCGTGCGCGCTATGAGTCGGTTGGCAAGGTCATCTATGCCAGCCAGCGCGCTGGCATCATGAAGATCAGCTTCGTCACCGAGCCTCCGGCTCGCAACTGAAGCTAGGAGCCAAGCATGGGAATGAATGTAGGTAGCTCTTCGGGTAGCGACGAACCCGAAGTCATGATGGACGTCAACACGACGCCCCTGATTGACGTGATGCTGGTGCTGCTGGTGATGCTGATCATCACCATCCCCATCCAGCTGCACTCGGTGAACCTGGACATGCCGCCGCCGAACAACCAGACGCCCCCGAAGGAGCCGACGGTCGTTGAGCTGTTCATCGACTTCGACGGTGTCGTCAGCTGGAACGGCGTGCCGGTGGCCAGCATGGCCGAACTCGACAGCCGCCTGGGCGAACAAGCCCAGATGGCCGTGGCCGATCAAGCCGAAATCCACATCAAGCCGAACAAGCTGGTGGAGTATGGTGTGGTCGCCGCGGTGATGGCCTCGGTGCAGCGCCATGGTTTGACCAAGATGGGCATGGTTGGCAACGAACAGTTTGCCAAGTGATTGCCATCAAGCTTTGATGAACGCGCTGCCCGCAAGGGCCGCGCGTTTTTACTTTCGGGAGATATTCGAGATGAAACTCAAGACTCTGGCCGCAGTCGCCGTTGGCGCCGCAGCCTTCGTGATCGGCGCCACGCCTGAAGGTGGCGTCGGCTTTGCGCAAGCCCAGGCCCAGGCTGAAGGCGTGCGCCCCGAGGTCGGCAAGCACCTGAAGGATGCCCAGGCCCTGATCAAGGCCACCAAGTACAAGGAAGCCCTGGCCAAGGTGCGTGACGCCGAAGGCGTGGCCGGCCGCAACGCCACGGAGAACGCCACCATCGAGCAGATGCGCATGGCGGCTGCCTCGGGCGCTGGCGATGCCGACCAGGTCGTCAAGGGCTTCGAGGCCCTGAAGGCCGCCGGCAAGATCGACGCCGCCAGCCAGGTCCGCACGATGGAAACCATCGCCGGCACCTACCTCCGCGCAGGCAATTCGGCCAAGGCGCTGGAATGGGCCAACAAGTACTTCGCAGCAGGTGGCGCCAGCCCCGCCATGAAGCAGGTGCAGCTGAACGCTCAAGTGAAATCGGGCGACATGGCCACCGTGTTGAAAGACGCCATGGCCGACCTGAAGGCCGATGAAGCCGCCGGCCGCATGCCGTCCAAGGACAAGCTGGACCTGGCCCACTTCGCAGCGCTGAAGCAGAAGGACAACGCCGCTGTTGCCCTGATTGAAGAGAAGAAGCTCAACTTCTACCCGACCAAGGAAATGTGGACCCAGGTCCTGGCCGGCCTGACCCAGAAGAAGTACTTCTCCGACAAGTACACGCTGGACGTCTACCGCCTGAAGCTGGTCACCGGCAACATCAGCAAGGCCGACGACTACATGGAAATGGCCCAGCTGGCCGCCCAGGCCGGTTATCCGGACGAAGGCAAGAAGATCGTCGAGAAGGGCATCGCCGCTGGCGTGCTGGGTCAGGGTGCCGAGGGTGCCCGCCACAAGCGCCTCGCCGACCTGCTGGGCAAGAAGATCGCCGACGCCAAGGCCGCTTCGGCCGAAGCCGAGAAGGTGGCTTCCGAGTCCAAGGACGGCACGCCGCTGGTGTCGCTGGGTCTGGCCACGGCCTTCCGCGGTGACACGCTGAAGGGCACTCAGCTGATCAAGTCCGCCATCGACAAGGGCGTCAAGAGCACCGAGGACGCCAACCTGTACCTGGGCCTGGCCTACTACAACGGTGGCGAAATCGGCAAGGCACAAGCCGCATGGAAGGCTGCCTCGCGCGGCAGCTCCAACAATGCCGCTTCCGAGCTGGCCCGCCTGTGGGTGATCCAGACGCGCGGCGCCAAGTAAGCAGCTCGCCTTAGACAGGCAAGACGCTGAAATGCAAACGGGCCCCTCGGGGCCCGTTTTTCATTGTCGCGCTGTCGCGGCTTCTGGCATCACTTCGGCGCCAGGCGGATCGCGCCGTCCAGGCGGATCACTTCGCCGTTCAGCATCTCGTTGGTGACAATCTGGTGCACCAGCTTGGCATAGTCGGCCGGCGTGCCCAGGCGCGAAGGGAAGGGCACGTTAGCGGCCAGCGCGTCCTGCACTTCTTGCGGCATGCCGAACAGCATCGGCGTGCCGAAGATGCCGGGAGCGATGGTCATGTTGCGGATGCCGTTGCGGGCCAGATCGCGGGCGATGGGCAGGGTCATGCCGACCACGCCGCCCTTGGAGGCGGCATAGGCCGCCTGGCCGATCTGGCCGTCGTAGGCGGCCACCGAGGCCGTCGAGATCAGCACGCCGCGCTCTCCGGTGGCTTCTGGCTCGTTCTTGGCCATGGCTTCGGCGGCCAGGCGGATCATGTTGAAGCTGCCGATCAGGTTGACCGTGATGGTCTTGGTGAAGCTGGCCAGCGGATGGGCGCCGTCCTTGCCCACGGTCTTGGTGGCGGGCGCGATGCCGGCGCAGTTGACGAGGCCCATCAGTTTGCCCAGCGACAAGGCCTTGGCGACGACGGCCTGGCCGTCGGCCTCCTGGCTCACGTCGCAGCGCACGAAGGCGCCGCCCAGCTCGGCCGCAATGGCCTCGCCGCGTTCGGCCTGCAAGTCGGCGATCACGACCTTCGCGCCTTCGCGCGCCAGCATGCGTGCCGTGCCTTCACCCAGGCCCGAGGCGCCGCCGGTGACGATGAATACTTTGCCTGCGATGTCCATGTCTCTTCCTTACGTTGACGTAAACGTCAATTGTCGACCAATAAAAAGGCCGCTGGAAGGCGGCCTTTCGGATTTCGATGCGGGGGCGACTCAGGCGAGCGCTGCCAGCGCGCGGCCGGTGATCTCGTCGACCGTGCCAATGCCTTCGATGCGGCGGTACTGCGGCGCCTGGGTGTCGCCCGCTGCGGCCCAGCCCGAGTAGTAGTCCACCAGCGGGCGCGTCTGGGCCGAGTAGACCTCGAGGCGCTTCTTGACGGTCTCTTCCTTGTCGTCGTCGCGCTGGACCAGGTCCTCGCCGGTGACGTCGTCCTTGCCTTCAACCTTGGGCGGGTTGAACTTGACGTGGTAGGTGCGGCCCGAGGCCGGGTGCGAGCGGCGACCGCTCATGCGCTCGATGATGGCCTCGAAGGGCACGTCGATCTCGAGCACATAGTCCAGCTTGACGCCGGCGGCCTTCATTGCGTCGGCCTGCGGAATGGTGCGAGGGAAGCCGTCGAACAGGAAACCCTGGGCGCAATCAGGCTGGGCGATGCGTTCCTTGACCAGGCTGATGATCAGGTCGTCGCTGACCAGGCCGCCCGACTTCATCACGGCATCGGCCTGCAGACCCAGCGGCGTGCCCGCCTTGACCGCCGCGCGCAGCATGTCGCCGGTGGAGATTTGCGGGATGCCGAACTTTTGGCAGATGAAGGCTGCCTGGGTGCCTTTGCCGGCGCCGGGGGCGCCCAGAAGAATCAGTCGCACGGGGTCTCCTCAATACTCAGGGCAGGGCGCCATACAGGTAAAGCGCCCCGCAAAACTGCGCGCGAGGATAGCATGGGCCGCCCTGCACCAAGCTGACGCGCGCGCCGATTGACGCTGGCTGGAAACTCGCCCGCCAGCCGCTCGGTTCAATGGCCGGCCGTGATCAGGGCGCGCACGCGCTCCAGGTCTTCGGGGGTGTCGACGCCAGGGCCGGGGCGCTCGCTGCTCACATGCACCGCAATGCGCTCGCCGTGCCACAGCACCCGCAGTTGCTCCAGCGATTCGATGCGCTCGAGCGGGCTGACCGAGAGCGTCGGGAAGCGGCGCAGAAAGGCCGCGTGATAGGCGTACAGGCCCACATGGCGCAGCGCGGCGCCGGGCTGCGGGCCGGGCGGCGAGGCCGCATCACGCCACCAGGGGATGGGCGCGCGCGAGAAGTAGAGGGCCGTGCCACGCAAATCAGTCACCAGCTTGACCACATTCGGATTCGCGAACTCGGCCGCGTCCTCGAGCGCATGGGCCACGGTGCTCATCACACAGTCGGTCCGGGCCTGCAACTGGGCAGCGCAGGCATCGATCATGGCGGGCGCGATCAGTGGCTCGTCGCCTTGCACGTTGACGACCAGGTCCGTGCCATCGAGGCTCAGCAACTCACAGGCCTCGGCCAGGCGGTCGCTGCCCGAGGGATGGTCGGCCCGCGTGGCGATGGCCTCGACGCCATGGGCCGTACAGGCCGCCAGCACCTCGGGCGCATCGGTGGCCACGACGACGCGACTGGCCTTGGAGAGCGCCGCACGGCGTGCCACGCGCACGATCATCGGCAGGCCGGCGATGTCGGCCAGCGGCTTGTTGGGCAGGCGCGTGGACGCGAGCCGGGCAGGGATGACGACGGTGAAGCTCATCGCGCGGCGTTGAGCGCTTCCATCTCGGCCGCGTCGATGGCGCGGGCCTCGTTTTCCAGCATCACCGGAATGTCGTCGCGCACCGGGAACGCCAGGCGGTCGGCGTGGCAGATCAGCTCGCGCTGGCCTTCGCTGCGGTGCAGGGTCAGCGGGCCCTTGCACAGGGGGCAGACCAGCAGTTCCAGCAATCGGTTATCCATGATTCGAAAGTCTCGGCTTGAGGCGTTCGAGCAAGGCCTGCTCGAACGCGGGTTCGGGTCGGAAGTCTAGCGCCACCACCCAGACCCGCGTGCTGCCCACAGCCTCCCGGCGCAGCTTGACGGCATCCTTCTCGGTGACCAGCACCTCGGCCGTGTCTACAGGCCAGGGCAGGGGGCTGAAGCTGGCGTGATCGGGCAAGGGCAACTCGGCGATCTGCAGCTGCTGCTCGCGCAGCATCGCAAAGAAGCGCTGCGGCTGGGCCATGCCGGCGGCGGCCAGCAGTGGCCGGCCTTGCAACGATTCCAGCGTGGCCATCTCAGCCGGCTGGCCCTGCCACCAGTCCTGCAGGCTGACCGCGCCGCTGAGCCTGCGCCGGCCCAGGAAGCCGGGCAGCGCGGTGCTCGGCGCGGCGGCGTTGTAGAGCACGAGGCTGTTGTCCGGCACTTGCTCGCAGGCCGGCTGGCGCAGCGGGCCTGCGGGCAGCAGGCGGCCGTTGCCGATACCGCGCTCGTCGAACACCAGCACCGACAGCGCGCGCGGCAGGCGCAGGTGCTGCAGGCCATCGTCGCTGATCAGCACTTGCAGTTGTGGATGGGCGGCGAGCAAGGCCTCGGCGGCGGCCACGCGGTCGCGGCCCACGGCTACCGGCACCTTGCCTCGCAGATGGATCAGGAGCGGCTCGTCGCCGACCTCTGTGGCGAGGCTGTCGCTGCCAATCAGCCTCGTGCCTTCTTCATCGCTGCGGCCATAGCCGCGCGAGATCACGCCGGCTCTGATACCTTCACGTTGCAGCAGGTCGAGCAAGCCCAGCGTGGTCGGTGTTTTGCCTGCACCGCCGACGATCCAGTTACCGACGACGATGACCGGCACGGGCAGTTCCGCGACCTTCTTGACGCCGAAGCGGTAGAGCCCATTGCGCAGTGCCAGCAGGCCGCCATAAAGCCAGCCCAGCGGCCGCAGTGCCAGCGCGAGCAGCCCGCCCTCGCTCCAGGCGCGCTGGACCCGCGCCTCCAGACTCACTGCGTCGAGCCCTGGGTGGCGAAGCTCAGCCGGTTGAGACCGGCGCGGCGCGCCCCGTCCATCACATTGATCACCGACTGGTGGGCCGCGGCCGCATCGGCCGAGACGATCACCACCGCATCAGCATTGCCATTGGCGGCGGCGCGCAAGGCGGCCGCCAGCAGTTCGGGCGTGCGCCCGTCCACCAGCTGCTTGTTGATCGCATAGCGGCCATCAGCTGCCACGGCCACGATGACTTCGGTGGGCCGGTCCTTGAGCTTCTCCGCATTGGCCGTCGGCAGATTGACCTGCAGCTCGGTGAACTTGCTGTAGGTGGTCGACAGCATCAGGAAGATCAGGATCACCAGCAGCACGTCGATGAAGGGGATCAGGTTGATCTCCGGCTCCTCGGCGCGACGATGTCTGAACTTCATGGCTCAGCCCTTGTTGTTGCCATTGCCATTGCCATTGCCGTTGCCAGGGGCCACAGGCGGCTGCTGGATCGCAAAGCGCATCAGGTGGCCGAGCATGCGGTCACTGGACTGTTCCAGCTCCAGGATGATTTCCTCGACCTGGCCCCGGAAGTAGCGGTAGAACATCAGCGAGGGGATGGCCACGATCAGGCCGAAGGCCGTGTTGTAGAGCGCGATCGAGATGCCATGCGCGAGCTGCGCCGGGTTGCCGCCGCTCGGGCCTTGGCTGCCGAAGATCTCGATCATGCCGACCACCGTGCCCAGCAGGCCCAGCAGCGGTGCCGCCGTGGCGATGGTGCCCAGCGTGTTCAGGTAGCGCTCCAGTTGGTGGATGGCGCTGCGGCCGGCCAGCTCGAAGACCTGGCGCAGCTTGTTCTCGGTGATGCGCGGTTCGACGATGACGGCGCGCACACCGCTGGCCAGCACCTCGCCGAGCACGGAGTTGTCGGCCAGCTTCTCCACCACATCCGCGCTGGGCAGGCTGTGGCTGGTGACGCTCAGCACCTCGTCCAGCAGGCGCGGCGGCGTGACGCGGCGGCGGCGCAGGCTGGAGATGCGTTCGATGACCAGGGCCAGGGCCACCACCGAGCACAGCAGGAGCGGGTAAATCGGCCAACCAGCGGCTTGTATGATCGAAAACAAGGGCGTCCCTCCGAGGCTTGCGATGCAGCTGCCGGCCCGGTGCCGGCGTTCAGCGCGCGATTATGGGCCCAAGCCGCAGCCGCTTTCGGCCGGGTGAACCCGCCAACAATCCACCGATGCTGTGGATAACTTTGTGGGCAAATTTGCGCGCAACTGTCGCGAAGCACGCAGGAATGCGCCCTGGAACAGAATGCCTCATTCTTGAGCAGGAAAAAGGTCTTGAGATTCAAGCAGTTACCCCCTCGTGACAAGTCCGTGACACCGGACATGGCCCGCCAGCCCAGTATTGGCGCGGCTGTGGAGTTCTGGACCCGCGCCAGCAATGGCTTTGCGCATGATTGAGCCCTTCAAAGCCGCGCCGCAACGTGTGGTCTGGGGGGTGGCGGGCCTCCTGGCGGCCGTCTCGGACAGCCTGCAGGCGCGCTTCTCCGTCGTCACCGTGCAGGGCGAGATCTCGGGTTTTACCCGGGCGGCCAGCGGCCACTGCTACTTCAGCCTGAAAGACGCCGAGGGCAATGCCCTGATGCGCTGCGCCATGTTCCGCCGGGCGGCCGGCATGCTTGGCTTTGTGCCGCGCGATGGCCAACTGGTGGAGTTGCGCGGCCGCCTGGCCTTGTACGAGCCGCGCGGCGAGCTGCAGTTCGTGGCCGAGGCCATGCGCCAGGCCGGTGCCGGCGCGCTCTTCGAGCAGTTCCTGCGGCTCAAGGCCCAGCTGGAAGCCGAAGGCCTTTTCGACGCCAGCCGCAAGCGCGAGCTGCCGGCCTTCCCCCGCCGCCTGGGCGTGATCACCTCCACCGCCGGCGCAGCCCTGCATGACGTGCTGACGGCGCTGGCCCGGCGCGCGCCGCAAGTCGATGTCATCATCTATCCGAGCCCGGTGCAGGGCGCGGAAGCGCCGGCCGCCCTGATCAAGGCCCTGCGCACGGCCAATGATCGAGCCGAGGTTGATGCCCTGATCCTGTGCCGTGGTGGCGGTTCGATGGAAGACCTCTGGGCCTTCAACGACGAGCGCCTGGTGCGCATGGTGGCGGCCTCCGACATGCCGCTCATCTGCGGCGTCGGCCACGAGACCGACATCACGCTTTGCGACCTGGCGGCCGACTTGCGCGCGCCCACGCCCACGGCCGCTGCCGAGCTGGCAGCGCCGGAGCGCGAGGTCTGCCTGGCCGAGTTGGCCGGCCTGGCCCGCGCGCTGCAGCGCCGCGTGCAGCAGCGGCTCGACGGTGCGGCCCAGCGGCTCGACCGCGCCGGCCTGCGGCTCGCCCGTCCCGGCCAAGCGCTCGGACAGCAGCGCCGCCGCCTGGCCTTGCTGGCCCAGCGCTGGGGCCAGGTCTTGCCCACGCGCCAGCAGATCCAGCAGCAGAAGCTGGAGGTGCTGGACGCCCGTCGCGGTCGCGCCTTGCCGACGCATCTGCAAACGCAGGAGCGCCGGCTGGACAGCCTGCAGGCCCGCCTGGCCGCGCTCGACCCGGCCCGCGTACTGGCGCGCGGCTATGCCTGGCTGGACGACGGTTCCGGCAAGGCGCTGACCTCGGTCACTCAGCTGCAGCCAGGCCAGCAGGTCAAGGCCGTGCTCGCCGACGGCACGGCCGACCTCGATGTCGTCCGTACAGACAAAAGGGTTTGAGGATCGCTGCCTACAATCGGCGCCGACCTGCGTCACCCCCCAACATCACAAGGAGTTGATATGGAACACACCCTGCCCGCACTGCCCTATGCCAAGGACGCCCTGGCACCGCACTACAGCGCCGAGACGCTGGAGTTCCACCACGGCAAGCATCACAACGCCTATGTGGTGAACCTGAACAACCTGCAGAAGGGCACCGAGTTCGAGAGCAAGACGCTGGAAGAGATCGTCAAGACCTCGAGCGGCGGCATCTACAACAACGCCGCCCAGATCTGGAACCACACCTTCTTCTGGAACTGCATGAAGCCGGCGGGCGGCGGTGCTCCGAGCGGCGCGCTGGCTGATGCCATCAACGCCAAGTGGGGCAGCTACGACGCCTTCAAGGAAGCTTTCGTGAAGAGCGCCGTCGGCAACTTCGGTTCGGGCTGGACCTGGCTGGTGAAGAAGGCCGACGGCTCGGTCGACATCGTCAACACCGGTGCCGCCGGCACGCCGCTGACCACCGCCGACAAGGCCCTGCTGACCGTCGACGTGTGGGAACACGCCTACTACATCGACTACCGCAACCTGCGCCAGAAGTTCGTCGAGACCTTCCTCTCGAACCTGGTGAACTGGGAATTCGCTCAGGCCAACTACGCCTGATCGGGTTTGCCCCAAAAGAAAGCCGGCCTCGCGCCGGCTTTCTTCATTGCCCCCAGGGCTTGCCGCGCAGCTTCGTGCCGGGCTTGATGCCCTTCTTGGCAAACCAGCCGGTGTTCATCTCGAGCGCATAGCGCACCGGCTTGGCCGAGCAGTGCGAGTCCAGCGTCTGGGCCTTCATCTCCTCGATGTTGACGATGGTGCCGTCGTCGGCGATGAAGGCGATGGACAGCGGCAGCAAGGTGTTCTTCATCCAGAAGCACTGCGGCTGCGGCTGCTCGAACACGAAGAGCATGCCGTTGTTGGCGGGCATGCTGGGCCGGTGCATCAGGCCGATGGCGCGCTGCTCGTCGGACTGCGCCACCTCGGCCTGGATCAGGTGCATGCCGGCGCCGAGCTGGATGCTGGGCAGTTGCTGGGCATGGTCCTGGGCCGACACCCCGCTGCAGGCCAAGGCGAGGGCGAGGCCGGCCCCGGCGCGAGTCTTGATTTGAATCATGTGGAAATCATGCAGTTTGTGTAGATTATGGAGCGACGCACTTGTTGCGTTCGCCCTCAATGACTGCACCCAGCATCGCCATTCCAGCCCCTCCTGACGATCCGGCCCTGCTGGCGCCCTTCACGCGCTGGGAGGGTGAGCAGGCGCTATCTGCCTTGCAGCTCTCGGGCCTGCATTGCGCGGCCTGTGCCGGCATCGTCGAGCGGGCCTTGCTGGCCGAGCCCGGCGTGTTGGCCGCCACGGTGCATGCGGCCGCAGCGCGGCTGAGCCTGCGCTGGCAGCCCGGCCAGACCACGCTGGCCCGCTTGGTGGCGGCCATAGAGAAAGCCGGCTATGGCGCCGTGCCCGATGTGGCCGCCGAGGCCCGCCAACTGCGCCAGCGCGAGCAACGCCAGGCGCTGTGGCGGCTCTTTGTGGCCGGCTTCATGATGATGCAGGTGATGATGCTCGCCGCACCCATCTACTGGGCCGAGCCCGGCGAGATGGCGCCCGACCTGGTGCGCCTCTTGCAATGGGGGGAATGGGTGCTGAGCCTGCCAGTGCTGTTGTTCTCGGCCACGCCTTTCTTTAGCGGTGCCTGGCGGCAACTGCGCCAGCGCCAGCTGGGCATGGACGTGCCCGTGGCCCTGGGCCTGATCGTGGCCTTCGTGGCCAGCAGCGGCGCCACCTTCGAGCCCGGCGGTTTGTTCGGCCACGAGGTCTATTTCGATTCACTGACCATGTTCGTCAGCTTCCTGCTGGCCGGGCGCTACCTCGAGTTGCGCTGGCGCCATCGCGCGGCTGAGGAGCTGGAGCGTACGGCGGTCAAGCTGCCCGAGCTGGCCGAGCGCCTCGATGCCGAAGGCCGCAGCGAGCAGATCCATCCGAGCCGGCTGCGCGCCGGTGACCTGCTGCGCGTCTGCGCGGGCCAGGCTTTTGCGGCCGATGGTCGGGTGGAGCAGGGCTGCAGTGCCGTGAACGAGGCCTTGCTCAATGGCGAGTCCTTGCCGGTGGCCAAGGGCCCGGGCGACGGCGTGGTCGCCGGCAGCCTCAATCTCGATGCTCCGCTGCTGGTGCGCGTGGAGCGCGTCGGTACCGACACCCGCTATGAGGCGATCGTGCAGTTGATGCGCGAGGCGCTGAGCCAGAAGCCGGCCGGCGTGGCGCTGGCCGAACGCGTGGCCGGACCTTTCCTGTGGGTCGTTTTGCTGCTGGCCGCGTTGGCGGCAGCCTGGTGGTCGTGGCATGAACCGGGGCGTGCGGTCTGGGTGGCGGTTTCGGTGCTGATCGTCACCTGCCCCTGCGCACTGTCGCTGGCGGCGCCGGCGGCCCGCGTGGCAGCCACCGGCGCGCTGGCGCGACGCGGCTTGCTGCTGCGCCGCACCGAGTTGCTGGAGGCGCTGGCGGAGATCGACATGCTGGTGCTGGACAAGACTGGCACACTGACCGAGGAGCAACTGCAGCTGCGCCAGCAATGGCTGGCCGAGGGCGCCGACGCCGGCTTGCCCGCGCAGGCTGCGGCACTGGCGGCACAGTCGCGCCATCCGCTGTCGCAGGCGCTGTCGCGGGCCTGGCCCGAAGCGCAGGCCGACTGGCGCGACGTGCGCGAACTCCCGGGCCGAGGTCTCGAGGCTTTTGACCTGAGCGGCCGTCTCTGGCGCCTTGGCGCGCCAGCCTGGGTGGGCGAGGGGCGCGATCCCTCGGACGGTCGGGCGCAGTTGGCATTCGGTAAAGAGGGTCAGGTCTTGCTGTGGCTGCAGTTCGATGAACAGTTGCGAGCCGGCGCCGCCGAGGCCATGGCGGCCTGGCATGCCGCCGGCGTGCAAACCCTGCTGCTGTCGGGCGACGCGCCCGAGCGGGTCGAGCGTGTGGCGGCGGCGGCCGGCGTGCAGCGCTGCATCGCCGGCGCCAGCCCCGAGCGCAAGCTGGCTGTGGTGGCCGAGCTGCAGGCCGCTGGCCACAAGGTCTTGATGGTCGGCGATGGCATCAACGATGCGCCGGTGCTGGCGCGTGCAGATGCCAGCGTGGTGATGGGGCAGGGCGCCTTGCTGGCCCGGGCCGAAGCCGATGCCGTCTTGATCAGCGAACGGCTGGCCGAGCTGCCGCGCGCGCGCCTGCTGGCCCTGCGCATGCGCCGCGTGGTTGTACAAAACCTGGCCTGGGCGGCGCTCTACAACCTGGCTTGTGTGCCCTTGGCGCTCACCGGCTGGCTGCCGCCCTGGGCGGCGGGCCTCGGGATGGCGCTGAGCTCGCTGGCCGTGGTGGCCAATGCCCTGCGTCTGAGCAGAAACTGAACTGGAAGCGAGCGATGGAATCCCTTTACCTGCTCGTCCCACTGTCGGTGCTGTTGGTGCTGGTGCTGATCGGCTTGTTCGGCTGGGCGCTCAACAGTGGCCAGTTGGACGACCTGGAGCGCGAAGGCGGGCGAATTATTGACGATGACTTGCCGGTGGTTGATGGCGATCAAGGCTCGCGCTGAGCGGCCACCGAACAATTCCTTTCATTGAAGCGCATTGACTGAAAAGGAGTGTGGCAATGGCCCAAACTGCGCCGAGTACGGCGATCAACTACGAGGACGGACCGGTCCGCGCATTCGCGCTGGCGGCGGTCCTCTGGGGCGTGGTCGGAATGTTGGTGGGCGTGATCATCGCCGCCCAACTGGCCTGGCCCGATTTTCTGGGAGGCATCTCCTGGCTCAGCTACGGCCGCCTGCGGCCGCTGCACACCAATGCGGTGATTTTTGCCTTTGGGGGCTGCGCGCTGTTCGCCACGTCCTACCACGTGGTTCAGCGCACCGGCCAGACGCGGCTGTTTGCGCCTGGCCTGGCCTGGTTCACCTTCTGGGCCTGGCAGTTGGTGATCGTTGCTGCAGCAGTTTCGCTGCCACTGGGCATCACCAGCGGCAAGGAGTATGCAGAGCTGGAGTGGCCGGTTGATCTTTTGATCACCGTCGCCTGGGTCAGCTATGCCATCGTGTTCTTCGGCACCGTGGGCACGCGCAAGATCCGCCACATCTACGTGGCCAACTGGTTCTTTGGCGCCTTCATCATTGCCGTGGCGCTCCTGCACCTGGTCAACAGCGCGGCACTGCCTGTGAACCTCTTCAAGAGCTACTCCGCCTACGCCGGCGTGCAGGACGCGATGGTGCAGTGGTGGTACGGCCATAACGCCGTCGGCTTCTTCCTGACCGCCGGCTTCCTCGGGATGATGTACTACTACATCCCCAAGCAGGCTGGCCGTCCGGTCTACAGCTACCGCTTGTCCATCGTCCACTTCTGGGCGCTGATCTTCACCTACATGTGGGCGGGCCCCCACCACCTGCACTACACGGCGCTGCCGGACTGGGCGCAGAGCGTGGGCATGGTGTTCTCGCTGGTGCTGCTGGCGCCGAGCTGGGGTGGCATGATCAACGGCATCATGACCCTGAGCGGGGCCTGGCACAAGCTGCGTGACGACCCCATCCTGAAGTTCCTGATCGTCTCGCTGTCCTTCTATGGCATGTCGACCTTCGAGGGTCCGATGATGTCGATCAAGACGGTCAACGCGCTCTCGCACTACACCGACTGGACCGTCGGCCACGTGCACAGCGGTGCGCTCGGATGGGTGGGCCTCATTTCGATGGGCTGCCTGTACCACCTGATCCCGCGCATGTATGGCCGCACCGAGATGTTCAGCAAGCGCGCCATCGAGCTGCACTTCTGGATCGCGACCCTGGGCATCGTGCTCTACATCGCCGCGATGTGGATTGCCGGCGTGATGCAAGGCCTGATGTGGCGTGCGGTCAATCCGGACGGCACCCTGGTCTACACCTTCGTCGAGAGCGTCAAGGCCACCTATCCGTTCTATGTCGTGCGCCTCACCGGCGGCCTGCTGTACCTCAGCGGCATGCTGATCATGGCCTGGAACGTGGTGAAGACCGTGCAGGCTGGCAAGACCACGCCGGTGGCCGTGCCGCCCGTGCTGGCCCACGCCTGAGGAGAACAATCAATGGCAAGCAAAACCGTTTCCGGTCACGAGAAGATCGAGACCAGCAATTTCCTGATGATCGTGTTGGTGCTGCTGACGGTCATCGTCGGTGGCATCGTCGAGATCGTGCCGCTGTTCTTCCAGCGTTCCACGACGCAGCCTGTAGCCGGCCTCAAGCCCTACACGGCGCTGCAGGTGGCAGGCCGCGACATCTACGTGCGCGAAGGTTGCTACAACTGCCACTCGCAGATGATTCGCCCTTTCCGCGCCGAGACGCTGCGCTATGGCCACTACTCGCTGGCCGGCGAGTTCGTCTACGACCGGCCATTCCAGTGGGGCAGCAAGCGCACCGGACCCGATCTGCAGCGCGTGGGTGGCAAGTACAGCGATGAATGGCATCGCATCCACCTGACCAACCCGCGCGACCTGGTGCCCGAGTCCAACATGCCGGCCTACCCCTGGCTCGCCAAGAGCCCGGTCGACGCGAGCGACATGGGCAAGAAGCTGAGCGTACTGCGCACCCTCGGCGCGCCTTACAGCGACGAGGAAGTGGCCGGTGCTGCCGAAGCCGTCAAGGGCAAGACCGAGCTGGAAGCCGTGATCGCCTACCTGCAGGTGCTGGGCACCTCGGTGAAATAAGCAAGCGAGGCCCTGTCATGGATCTCAACCAAATTCGAATCGTCGTGACCCTGCTGTCGCTGGCCTGCTTCGGCGCCATCGTGTGGTGGGCTTACCAGCGCGCGCGCAACTTCGATGAAGCTGCCGCACTGCCGTTTGCCGACGAACAGCCGGGCTCGCAAGGAGCAAGCAATGAGTGATTTTGTTTCTGCCAGCTGGTCCTGGTTCGTGGCTGGCGCCACGATCGTGGGTCTGGTGCTGTGCCTGCTTTTGCTGATCATCGCGGCGCGACGCCGTGTGATGGCCAATGACAACACCACCGGCCACGTCTGGGACGAAGACCTGCGTGAGCTGAACAACCCGCTGCCGCGCTGGTGGATGGGCCTGTTCGTGCTGACTGTGGTGTTCGCCGGTGTCTACCTGGCGCTCTATCCTGGCCTCGGCGCCATGGCCGGCAGCCTCGGCTGGAGCAGCGAGGGCCAGCACCAGCAGGAGATGAAGAAGGCTCAGGAAGCCATGGCCCAGGTCTACGCCAAGTACCAAGGCCAGCCTGCTGAGAAGCTGGCCCAGGATCCGCAGGCGATGGGCATTGGCGAGCGCCTGTTCGCCAACAACTGCGCGGGTTGCCATGGCTCCGACGCCAAGGGCAGCAAGGGCTTCCCGAACCTGACCGACGACGACTGGCTCTATGGCGGCAGCCACGAGACCATCGTCCAGACGATCGGCAAGGGCCGCCAGGGCCAGATGCCGCCCATGGCGGCAGCCGTGGGTGGTGCCGAAGACGTGAAGAACGTCGCCAACTATGTGCTGAGTCTCTCGGGCAGCCCGCACAACTCGATCGCTGCGCAACTGGGCAAGGCCAAGTTCGGTGCCTGCGCCGCCTGCCATGGCATGGACGGCAAGGGCAACCAGGCCCTGGGCGCCCCCAACTTGACCGACAAGATCTGGCTGCACGGCTGGGGCGAAGAGGCGGTGATGCGCATGATCAACGAGGGCAAGACCAACCAGATGCCGGCCCACGAGTCGCGCTTGAGTCCTGACCAGATTCACGTGCTCGCAGCCTATGTCTGGTCGCTCTCGCACAGCGGGGCCAAGCAGTAAGTTCCCGATGAATCAGTCCGAAGATTCCAGCGTCCAGGTCATCTCGCTGTACAAGGCCCAGGACAAGATCCATCCGCGTGCCGTCCACGGCTGGTTCGCGGCCTGGCGCTGGGCGCTGGTGTGGGGCACGCAGCTGCTGTTCTACGGCCTGCCTTGGCTGGAATGGAACGCCCGCCAGGCCGTGCTGTTCGACCTCGGCAGCCGGCGCTTCTACATCTTCGGCCTGGTCCTGTATCCGCAGGACTTCATCTACCTGACGGCGCTGCTGATGATCTCGGCCTACGCGCTGTTCCTGTTCACAGCGGTGGCCGGGCGACTGTGGTGCGGTTATGCCTGCCCGCAGACGGTCTACACCGAGATTTTCATGTGGGTGGAGAAGCTCTTCGAGGGTGACCGCCAGGCCCGCATCAAGCTCGACAAGTCGCCCTGGAACTTCAACAAGCTCTGGCGCAAGAGCGGCAAGCAGGTCGCCTGGATAGGCCTCGGCTTGTGGACCGGCTTCACCTTCGTCGGCTACTTCACGCCGATCAAGCTGCTGGCGGCCGAGGTGATGGGCTTCGGCCTCGGTCCCTGGGAGACCTTCTGGGTGCTGTTCTACGGCTTCGCCACTTACGGCAATGCTGGCTACATGCGCGAGCAGGTCTGCAAGTACATGTGCCCGTACGCACGCTTCCAGAGTGCGATGTTCGACAAGGACACGCTGATCATCAGCTACGACGCCGAGCGGGGCGAGCCGCGTGGCTCGCGCAGCAAGAAGGCGGATCCCAAGGCCGAAGGCCTCGGCTCCTGCATCGACTGCACGCTGTGTGTTCAGGTCTGCCCGACTGGCATCGACATCCGCAAGGGCCTGCAATACGAGTGCATAGGCTGCGCGGCCTGCATCGACGTCTGCAACGACGTGATGGACAAGATGAGCTACCCGCGCGGCCTGATCCGTTACGACACCGAGAACGGTCTGTCGCAGCACCTGACCAAGCTGCAGCTGATACGGCGCATGTTCCGGCCGCGCGTGCTGGTCTATTCGGCCGTGCTGCTGCTGGTCTGTGCCGCCCTGGTGTACAGCCTGGCTACGCGCGCCCCGGTGCGCATGGACGTGGTGCGTGACCGCGCCAGCCTGGCCCGCATCGTCGAGGATGGCCTGGTCGAGAACGTGTACCGCGTGCAGCTGATGAATGCCACCGAACAGCAGCAGACGCTGCGGCTTGATGCGCGCGGTCTGCAGGGCCTGAAGCTCGCAGCACCGATGAATCTCACGCTGGCGCCGGCCGAGGCGCGCTGGGTCACGGTGTCCCTGCGCCTGCCGCCCGAGGCCGCCGCAGCGGCGGGGGCTGGCGCTCAGCACATCGAGTTTGTCCTGGACGGCGCGGGTGCGGCCCCGCTGGCCGAGAAATCCACCTTCGTGGTGCCACGATGAGTGCAAAACAAGGAGTCCCCATGTCCGACGCAACGACTGCAGCTCAGCCCTGGTGGCGTTATCGATTCATGTGGCTGGTGCTGGGTGGTCCGGCTGCGGTGGTGGTGGCGAGCTTCGCCACGCTGACCCTGGCCATCACCCATCCCGACCCGGTGATCGAGCAGGCCTCGCGGCCCTCGGCCGACGGTATCGACGATGCTGCCCAGCAGCCGGCGATGCGGGCGCGCAACCACGCGGCCACGGGCGGCCAATGAGCACCGAGCCGGTCAGCGGGCGGGGCCTCGCCATGGTCGTGCTGTGGCCGGCCTTTCTGATGGCCGGCGTGCTGGAGGCGCTGATCTTCGCCGGGGTCGATCCCAGCGACCTCTGGGTCAGCGAACGGCTGGGCCTCTCAATCCAGGGCACCTACACGCTGTGCTTCCTGGTGCTGTGGCTGGTGATCAGCATCGCCTGCGGCATCAGCGTGCTGCTGGCTCGCTTGCCGGATGAAGAAGAAAAGGGGCGCCGAAACGCCCCTCACTGGCCCCGCTGAAACGGAGCCCCTCGTCGAAGGTGTACCTTGGCCGGCCAACCGGCAAGCATGCCGGTTGGCGCTTGCCAGCCGCGATCGAGCGCGCAGGCGCTTGATCGGTGCGAGCTCGCTCCCCCGAGGGGACGGCGATGCTCGCCGGATCGACCGGCAAGCACATCGCCAATGCGGGCCGGCTTGGGAGCGGCCCGGCGCTCGGTCCGCGAAGTTTCCGCTAGTTGGCGGCGCAGTTCGTGCCGTTGACCAGCTGTTGCAGGCCCGGCAGGTTGACGATGCGGATCTGGCGCTGCTTCACCTCGAGCAGGCCGTCTTCCTGGAACTTGGAGAAGGTGCGGCTGACCGTCTCGAGCTTGAGGCCGAGGTAGCTGCCGATTTCTTCGCGCGTCATGCGCAGCACCAGGCTGGAGGCCGAGAAGCCGCGGGCCTGCAGGCGCTGCGTGAGGTTCAGGAGGAAGGCGGCGAGGCGCTCTTCAGCGCGCATCGAGCCGAGCAGCAGCATCACGCCATGGTCGCGCACAATCTCGCGGCTCATGATCTTGTGGAACTGGCGCTGCAGCTCGTTGAACTCGCGCGAGAGTTCTTCCAGGCGGCTGAACGGAATCACGCAGACCTGCGAATCCTCCAGCGCCACGGCGTCGCAGCTGTGGCGGTCGCCGCTGATGCCGTCGAGGCCCAGCAGCTCGCCGGCCATCTGGAAGCCGGTCACCTGGTCGCGGCCGTCTTCCGAGGACACGCAGGTCTTGAAGAAGCCGGTGCGCACCGCAAAGATCGACTGGAAGACGTCGCCGGTGCGGAACAGGGCCTCGCCGCGCGGCACCTGCTTGCGCTGGCCCACGAGGCTGTCGATCTGGTCGATGTTTTCCTGGCTCAGGCCCACCGGCAGGCACAGCTCGCGCAGATTGCAGCTGGAGCAGGCGACCTTGAAGGGTTCGGGCTTGATGGGGCTGGTGGCGGTCATGGCACTCGTGGCGGTGTCGGTCAACATGATGATCCTCAATGTGTGGGCCATTGTTCGTTGCCGCACCCGCAGGGAGATTGATGCGGATCAAGTCTCATCCCTGTGCGCTTGGCAGAGTAGCGTTCATGGTCAAGACGCTTCATGAAACACCCGCCGGCATCGATGCCGACCTGCTGCGCCGCTTCGACGTTGCCGGGCCCCGCTACACCTCCTACCCGACCGCTGATCGCTTTGTCGAGGCCTTTGGCGAGACCGAGTACATCCAGGCACTGGAGCAGCGCAAGGCCATGGTCGGCGGCAGCGCGCCGCTGTCGGTCTATGTGCACATTCCGTTCTGCGAATCGGTCTGCTATTACTGCGCCTGCAACAAGGTGATCACCAAGCACCACGAGCGGGCCGGCGAGTATCTGGTGGCCCTGCGCAAGGAGCTGGCGCTGACGCTGCGCCACCTGGACCGCCAGCCGCAGGTGTCGCAACTGCACTTCGGCGGCGGCTCGCCGACCTTTCTGAATGATGGCGAGCTGGAGGCCTTGATGGCCGACCTGCGCCAGGCCTTCCGCCTGCAGCCGACGGCAGAGGTGTCCATCGAGGTGGACCCGCGCACCGTCAACGCGGAACGCCTGGCTCATCTGCGCAAGATCGGCTTCAACCGCCTGTCCTTCGGTGTGCAGGACTTCGATCCCGAGGTGCAGAAGGCGGTGCACCGCATCCAGAGCCATGACAGCGTCGTGAGCTTGATGAAGGAGGCGCGCGCGCTCGGCTTCGAATCGATCAACGTGGACCTGATCTACGGCCTGCCGTTGCAGACGCCAACCTCGTTCGCCCGCACGGTGGCCCAGGTGTCGGCCCTGAAGCCGGACCGCATCGCGCTCTACGGCTATGCTCATCTGCCGCAGCGATTCAAGCCGCAGCGCCGGATTGACGCGGCCGAGCTGCCGCAGGCGGCCGACAAGATCCAGATGCTCGCTGGCGCCATCGGCGGCTTTCTTTCGAACGGCTACAGCTACATCGGCATGGACCACTTCGCGCTGTCCACCGATTCGCTGGCCGTGGCCAAGCGCCAGGGGCGGCTGCATCGCAACTTCCAGGGCTACAGCACGCAGCCGGATTGCGACCTGATCGGCCTTGGCGTCTCCAGCATCGGCCGCGTGGGCGCCACCTACAGCCAGAGCGTCAAGACGCTGCCCGAGTACTACGACGCGCTGCGGCAGGATGAGCTGCCGGTCACGCGCGGCCTCGCGCTGAACCGGGACGACCTGGTGCGCCGCGCCGTCATCATGGCGCTGATGTGCCAGGGTCGGGTGGAGTTCGAGTCCATCGAGCTGGCGCATCTGGTCGACTTCAAGCGTTACTTCGCACCCGAGCTGGAGCGGCTGCGCGCATTGTCCGAGACTGGCATGGTGGAGCTGGAAGACGGCGCCATCCAGGTGACGGCCCTGGGCTGGTACTTTGTGCGCGCCGTGGCCATGGTGTTCGACCGCTATCTGCAGGCTGATCAGCAGCGCGCGCGGTTCTCGCGCATCATCTGAACCCATGCTCGATCTCGCACTCGCCGGCTCGGCCCTGATGATGGGCCTGGCCGGCACGCCCCATTGCCTGGCCATGTGCGGCCCGGCGGCTGCGGCCTGCGGAAGCGGCGGGCGCAGTGCGGCAGGCGCGTTCCAGCTGGGCAGGCTGCTCAGCTATGCGCTGGGCGGTGCCGTGGTGGCGGCGAGCGTGGGCGCCCTGGCCTGGCTGGGCGGCGCAGCGGCCTGGTTGCGGCCGTTGTGGCTGCTGGTCCATGGCGCGGCCCTGTTGCTCGGCCTCTATTTGCTGGTGTTCGCACGGCAGCCGGCCTGGCTCAGCCGGATCGGCCGGCAGGCCGAAGTGGCGACGCTGGCGCCGCCGGGGGCAGGGCGGGTCGTGCTGTCGGCGCCGGCACGCTCGGGCCTCGTGGGCCTCGCGTGGGTGGCCTGGCCCTGCGGTCTCTTGCAATCGGCGTTGCTGACAGCCGGCCTCGCCAGCGGACCGGCGGCGGGTGCCCTGGTGATGGCCTCTTTTGCTGCGGCTTCGGGCGCGGGCCTGGCGCTCGGCCCGGGCCTGCTGCTGAAGGCCGTGGGCGCCCGGGGCATGGCCTGGGCGGTGCGTGCTGCCGGCCTGGCGCTGATCGCGGCCTCCGGCTGGGCCCTGGGGCACGGTGTCTGGCTGCAGGTCGCGGCGCTCTGCGGCCTGCCCGTCTGAGCTGCCGATCAAGGCCAAGACTTATATAAGACTTGGACCCGCAGCCCACGCACCTGCCCTAGAATCGCCGCTCTAGTTGTTCACCCTCGGGCCTGTTTGATGGGCCGATCTGGATACCTCATGACTACTCAGCAACCGACCATCATCTACACCCTGACCGACGAAGCGCCGCTGCTGGCCACGGCCTCGTTCCTGCCCATCGTCCGTGCGTTCGCGGCACCGGCGGGCATCAACGTCGAGACCAGCGACATCTCGGTGGCCGGCCGCATCCTGGGCCAGTTCCCCGAATGCCTGTCCGAAGACCAGCGCGTGACCGACAACCTGGCGGCCCTCGGCAAGCTGACGCTCAAGCCCGAAGCGAACATCATCAAGCTGCCCAATATCAGCGCTTCGGTGGCCCAGCTGAAGGCCGCCATCAAGGAGCTGCAGGACAAGGGCTACAAGATCCCCGACTTCCCCGAGAAGCCCGAGACCGACGAGCAGAAGGACATCCGCGCCCGCTACAACAAGTGCATCGGGTCGGCCGTGAACCCGGTGCTGCGCGAAGGCAACTCCGACCGCCGTGCTCCCAAGGCTGTCAAGGAATACGCCCGCAAGAACCCGCACAGCATGGCCGACTGGAGCCAGGCCTCGCGCTCGCATGTCTCGCACATGCATGCCGGCGACTTCTATCACGGCGAAAAGTCGATGACGCTGGACCGCCCGCGCAACGTCAAGATGGAGCTGATCACCAAGAGTGGCAAGACCATCGTCTTGAAGCCCAAGGTGGCCCTGCTGGACCGCGAGGTGATCGACAGCATGTTCATGAGCAAGAAGGCCTTGCTGGACTTCTATGAGAAGGAAATCGAAGACGCGCGCCAGACCGGCGTGATGTTCTCGCTGCACGTCAAGGCCACGATGATGAAGGTCTCGCACCCCATCGTGTTCGGCCACTGCGTGCGCATCTTCTACCGTGAGGCTTTCGAGAAGCACGGCAAGCTGTTCGACGAACTGGGCATCAACGTCAACAACGGCATGGTCGATCTGTACAACAAGATCGCCACGCTGCCGCAGAGCAAGCAGGACGAGATCAAGCGCGACCTGCACGCCTGCCACGAGCACCGCCCCGAGCTGGCCATGGTCGACTCGGCCAAGGGCATCACCAACTTCCACTCGCCTAATGACATCATCGTCGACGCCTCGATGCCCGCGATGATCCGCAACGGCGGCAAGATGTGGGGCGCCGATGGCCGCCTGAAGGACGTGAAGGCCGTGATGCCGGAGTCGACCTTCGCCCGCATCTACCAGGAGATGATCAACTTCTGCAAGTGGCATGGCGCCTTCGATCCGAAGACCATGGGCACGGTCCCGAACGTCGGCCTGATGGCCCAGCAGGCCGAGGAATACGGCTCTCACGACAAGACCTTCGAGATCTCCGAAGACGGCGTCGCCAACATCACCGACCTGGACAGCGGCGAAGTGCTGATGAGCCAGGACGTGGAGCAGGGCGACATCTGGCGCATGTGCCAGTGCAAGGACGCCGCGATCCGCGACTGGGTCAAGCTGGCCGTCAACCGCGCCCGCAATTCGGGCATGCCGGTGGTGTTCTGGCTGGACCAGTTCCGCCCGCACGAGGCCCAGCTGATCACCAAGGTCAAGATGTACCTGCATGAGCACAACACGCAGGGCCTGGACATCCAGATCATGAGCCAGGTGCGTGCGATGCGTTACACGCTCGAGCGCGTGATCCGTGGCCTCGACACCATCAGCGCGACCGGCAACATCCTGCGCGACTACCTGACCGACCTGTTCCCCATCATGGAGCTGGGCACGTCGGCCAAGATGCTGTCCATCGTGCCCTTGATGGCCGGCGGCGGCATGTACGAGACGGGTGCTGGTGGCTCGGCTCCTAAGCATGTGCAGCAGCTGGTGGAAGAGAACCACCTGCGCTGGGATTCGCTGGGCGAGTTCCTCGCCCTGGCCGTGAGCCTCGAGGACCTGGGCCTGAAGAACAACAACGCCCGCGCCAAGCTGCTCGCCAAGACGCTGGACGCCGCCACAGGCCAGCTGCTGGACAACAACAAGAACCCCAGTCCCAAGACCGGCCAGCTGGACAACCGCGGCAGCCAGTTCTACCTGTCGCTGTACTGGGCCCAGGCCCTGGCTGCGCAGACCGAGGACGCCGAGCTGGCCGCCAAGTTTGCGCCGCTGGCCAAGACCTTGGCCGAGAAGGAAGCCGCCATCGTGGCCGAACTGGCGGCGGTGCAGGGCAAGCCGGTCGACATCGGCGGCTACTACCTGCCCGACATGGCCAAGCTGTCGGCTGTGATGCGCCCGAGCGCGACCTTCAACGCTGCGCTGGCCTCGGTGGCTGGCTGATCGCGCGCTGATCGCCAGATGCAAGCCGGCCCTCGTGCCGGCTTTCTCATATCAGGCCCGCGCTAGAATTTTTTCGATCATTTCGGAGACGCTTCCCCATGTACCAGCACATCAAGGTCCCTGAGCAGGGCGCCAAGATCACCGTCAACGCCGACATGTCGCTTAATGTGCCGGACGAGCCCATCGTTCCCTACATCGAGGGCGACGGCACTGGCTTCGATATCACGCCGGTGATGCTCAAGGTCGTCGATGCGGCCGTGGCCAAGGCCTATGGCGGCAAGAAGAAGATCCACTGGATGGAGGTCTACGCTGGCGAAAAGTCGACCAAGGTCTATGGCCCTGACGTCTGGCTGCCGGAAGAAACGCTGGCCGCGCTGCGCGAGTTCGTGGTCTCGATCAAGGGCCCGCTGACGACGCCGGTGGGCGGCGGCATCCGCTCCTTGAACGTGGCGCTGCGCCAGGAACTGGACCTCTACGTCTGCCTGCGCCCGGTGCAGTACTTCAAGGGCGTGCCCTCGCCGCTGAAGGAACCCGAGAAGACCAACATGGTCATCTTCCGCGAGAACTCGGAGGACATCTACGCCGGCATCGAGTACGAGGCCGAGAGCGCACAGGCCAAGAAGCTGATCACGTTCCTGCGGGAGGAGATGGGCGTCAAGAAGATCCGCTTCCCCGAGACCTCGGGCATCGGCATCAAGCCAGTCTCACGAGAAGGCACCGAGCGCCTGGTGCGCAAGGCGATCCAGTACGCCATCGACAACGACAAGCCCAGCGTCACCATCGTGCACAAGGGCAACATCATGAAGTACACCGAGGGTGGCTTCCGTGACTGGGCCTATGCGCTGGCGCAGAAGGAATTCGGTGCCGAGCTGATCGATGGCGGCCCCTGGTGCCGTCTGACGAATCCGAAGAGTGGCAAGACCATCACGATCAAGGATTCGATTGCCGACGCCTTCCTGCAGCAGATCCTGCTGCGCCCGGCCGAGTACTCGGTCGTTGCCACCTTGAACCTGAACGGCGACTACATCTCCGACGCGCTGGCGGCCCAGGTGGGCGGCATCGGCATTGCGCCGGGCGCCAACATGTCGGACTCGGTGGCCTGCTTCGAGGCCACGCATGGGACGGCACCCAAGTACGCCGGCAAGGACTACGTGAACCCCGGTTCCGAGATCCTGTCGGCCGAGATGATGCTGCGCCACATGGGCTGGACGGCAGCGGCCGACCTGATCATCAGCGCGCTGGAGAAGGCCATCGCCAGCAAGAA
The DNA here is from genome assembly GCF_030014915.1 of Pelomonas sp. V22. Taxonomy (GTDB): domain Bacteria; phylum Pseudomonadota; class Gammaproteobacteria; order Burkholderiales; family Burkholderiaceae_C; genus JAUASW01. Next base: position 708,297 of record NZ_JAGIXS010000001.1, on the reverse strand, counting down.
GGTGACCTATGACTTCGCCCGCCTGATGGACGGCGCGACCCAGGTGTCTTGCTCGGGCTTCGGCCAGGTCATGATCGACCACATGTGAGTCGCAGGCAGCCCGCTCTCGTGGGTTGCGATTCGCCAGCAAAAAGGCCCGCTTGCAGCGGGCCTTCGTCTTGATGCCTGACTTCTCGCCTCAGGCGGCGGCGCTCAGGCTGGACTCCTGCGCAGTGGGCGGTGGCATCTCGCCTTCGCCTTCCACCGGCGTGATGTTCTGCGCCAGCTGGCCCTTGGGGCCTTGCACCAGCTCAAAGGTCACGCGTCCACCCTGTCGCAGCGTGCGGAAACCCTCCATCTTGATCGCCGAAAAATGAGCGAAAACATCTTCGCCACCTTGTTCGGGTTCAATGAAGCCAAAGCCTTTGGCATCGTTGAACCATTTGACGGTTCCTGATTGCATACTTTCTCCAATTCTCCATCCCGGTGTCTAACGCACCGAGGCGGATTCTCAAAGGCTTGTCAGCGTCGTGTCAATCTCGTAGCGACCCGGAGGGCCCACCCGTATGGGTGGTGCGAAAGCTGGCTATCGACACTTGTGCCTAAGGCCGGCGTCCCCAGATGGGTTAGCAGCCGGTGGCGGGCGGCGCCCTGGCCCAATCGATAGAATTGAAGCCATGTCAGAGACCCCCCGTCAGCCGCCTGCGCCCCCTGTCGTCAAACCCGGCCGGGAGGACGTGGACGGCACGACCACGCTGGAGCGCGTGCCGCAGAAAACCGAGCCGCCGCGCCTCTACCAGGTGCTGCTTCTGAATGACGATTTCACGCCGATGGAGTTTGTCGTGATGGTGTTGCAGGAATTTTTTCGCCACGATCTGGATACGGCGACCCAGATCATGCTCAAAATCCATCACGAGGGGCGGGGCGTCTGCGGTGTGTTCACCAAGGACGTGGCCGCTACGAAAGTTGAATTGGTGCTGGCTGCCGCGCGGCGTGCAGGCCATCCCTTGCAGTGCATTATGGAGGCCGCATGATTGCCCAAGAGCTTGAAGTCAGCCTGCACATGGCGTTTGTCGAAGCACGCCAGCAGCGCCACGAGTTCATCACCGTGGAACACCTGCTGATGGCCCTGCTGGACAACCCCAGCGCGGCCGAAGTGCTGCGCGCCTGTTCGGCCAATATCGAAGACCTGCGCAAGAGCCTGTCGCAGTTCATCAAGGAAAACACGCCTACGGTGGGCGGTACCGATGAAGTCGATACCCAGCCCACGCTTGGATTCCAGCGCGTGATCCAGCGCGCCATCATGCATGTGCAGTCCACCGGCTCCGGCAAGAAGGAAGTGACCGGCGCCAACGTGCTGGTGGCCATCTTCGGCGAGAAGGATTCGCACGCCGTCTATTACCTGCACCAGCAGGGTGTGACGCGCCTGGACGTGGTGAACTACATCGCCCACGGCATCAAGAAGAGTGAGCCGCCCGAGCCCCCGAAGGGCTCGGAAGGCAATGGCAGCGGCCAGGAAAGCAGCGAGCGCGAGGAAGCTGAGCCGCAGGGCAAGGGCTCGCCGCTGGAGCAGTTCACGCAGAACCTGAACCAGCAGGCCAAGGAAGGCAAGATCGACCCGCTGATCGGCCGCGAGCCCGAAGTCGAGCGCGTGGTGCAGGTGCTGTGCCGCCGCCGCAAGAACAACCCGCTGCTGGTCGGCGAGGCTGGCGTGGGCAAGACCGCCATTGCCGAAGGCCTGGCCTGGAGGATTACCGAAGGTGATGTTCCGGAGGTCCTCGCCGAGTCGGTGGTCTATTCGCTGGACATGGGCGCGCTGCTGGCCGGCACCAAGTACCGCGGCGACTTCGAGCAGCGCCTCAAGGCCGTGCTGAAGCAGCTGAAAGAGCAGCCGCATGCCATCCTCTTCATCGACGAGATCCACACGCTGATCGGCGCCGGTGCGGCCTCGGGCGGCACGCTGGACGCGAGCAATCTCTTGAAGCCCGCGCTGAGCTCGGGCGCGATGAAGTGCATTGGCGCCACCACCTTCAGCGAGTACCGCGGCATCTTCGAGAAGGATGCGGCGCTGTCGCGGCGCTTCCAGAAGGTCGATGTGAACGAGCCCTCGGTCGAGCAGACCATCGAGATCCTCAAGGGCCTGAAGTCGCGCTTCGAGGAGCACCACAGCGTCAAGTACGCGCTGGGTGCCTTGCAGGCGGCTGCTGAGCTGTCCGCCAAGTACATCAACGACCGCCACCTGCCGGACAAGGCCATCGACGTGATCGATGAGGCCGGTGCCGCCCAGCGCATCCTGCCAAAGAGCAAGCAGAAGAAGACCATCACGCGCGCCGAGGTCGAGGACATCGTCGCCAAGATCGCGCGCATCCCGCCCGCCTCGGTGTCGACCGACGACCGCGGCAAGCTGAAGAGCCTGGACCGCGATCTGAAAAGTGTGGTGTTCGGTCAGGAACCGGCTATCGATGCGCTGGCCGCCGCCATCAAGATGGCGCGCTCGGGCCTTGGCAAGCCGGACAAGCCGATTGGCAGCTTCCTGTTCAGCGGCCCCACCGGCGTCGGCAAAACCGAGGTGGCCAAGCAACTGGCCTACATCCTCGGCATCGAGCTGATCCGCTTCGACATGTCGGAGTACATGGAGCGCCATGCCGTCAGCCGCCTGATCGGCGCGCCGCCGGGCTATGTGGGCTTTGACCAGGGCGGTCTGCTCACCGAGGCCATCACTAAGAAGCCGCATGCGGTGCTGTTGCTCGACGAGATCGAGAAGGCGCATCCCGACGTTTTCAACGTCCTGCTGCAGGTGATGGACCATGGCTCGCTGACCGACAACAACGGACGCAAGGCCGACTTCCGCAACGTCATCATCATCATGACGACGAATGCGGGCGCCGAGACCATGAACAAGTCGACCATAGGCTTCACCAACGCCCGCGAGCAGGGCGACGAGATGGCCGACATCAAGCGCCTGTTCACGCCCGAGTTCCGCAACCGGCTGGATGCCATCGTGTCCTTCCGCGCGCTGGACGAAGAGATCATCCTGCGCGTGGTCGACAAGTTCCTGCTGCAGCTGGAGAGCCAGTTGGCCGAGAAGAAGGTCGAGGTCACCTTCAGCGATGCCTTGCGGCAGCACCTGGCCAAGAAGGGCTTCGACCCGCTGATGGGCGCGCGCCCGATGCAGCGCCTGATCCAGGACACCATCCGCCGCGCGTTGGCAGACGAGCTGCTGTTCGGCAAGCTGGTCGACGGCGGCCGCCTGAGCGTGGATGTGGATGCCGAGGGCAACACCACGCTCGACATCCAGCCGCTGAAACCAGCCAAGGACAACAAGCCCAAGGCGGAGCCGGCGACCACGAACTGACGGACTGAAGGAGGGTTGAAACTTCAGCCCTGCTTGAAGAACCCAGCGAGCAGCGCGTGCAAACGCGGCTGCTCGTTTTTCATTTCCAGCGGCGCGACGAAGAAGGCCTCCACGGCCACGGCGAAGAATTCTTCCAGGCTCTCGGCGCCGTAGGGATCGATCAGCGTCACCTCGCCGGCATCGACGCGCTCGCAGAACTCGGCCCATTCGGGTTCGATCACGTCCAGCCAGGCCTCGCGCTCGGCGGTGCTGGCGAGCGGCGGCACGCCGTCTGCCCAGCCATCGCGCATGTCGATCACATGGGCGAACTCGTGGATGACGACGTTGTAGACGCTGTCGCCCGGCTCGATGCTGGCGTCGGCCTCGCTCCAGGCCAGCATCAGCGGGCCGCCTTCCATGGCCTCGCCGGCCAGCAGCTCCTCGTACTGGTGGACGACGCCGTCCTCATCCATGGACTCGCGCTGCGCCAGCACCTCGTTCGCATGGACGACGATGCCGACGAAGCCGTCGTACCAGGAGAGCCCCAGCTTGAGGATGGGCAGGCAAGCCTGCGCCGCGATGGCGAGGGCCACCTCGTCGGTGACCACGAAGCCGGCGGCGCCGTGGAATTCCTTTTGCGCGAGGAACAGGGAACAGAGGCGGCGCAGCTCGATCAGGTCGTCCGGGCTGCGGGCGTTCACGAAGGGATAGCGCGCCAGCGTCAACTGCCAGAGCGGCTCGGGGATGGCGTGGCGTTGCAGTAGCGCGGCCTCGCGGCGCTGTTGCCAGGCCTTCAGGAGGCGGCCGAACATCTCAACTCAGCTGGATGCGCTGCAGGCCGGCGGCGCTCAGGCGCAGCACGTCGCCACGCGGCGACTCGTCATCGAAGTCCCAGTCGGACAGCACGTGGCGCTGCAGGCCTTGGCCCAGCTCATGCGTCATCGGCCGGTGCGTGTGGCCATTGATCATCTGCGTGCAGCCGGCCGCTTGCAGCCAGGCCACGCAGGCCTCGGTGTCGAGGTCTGCGTAGGTTTCCTGTGCGGCCTGCTTTTGCTGGCTGGCATCGCGCAGTTGCTTGGCCAAGGCCTGGCGCACGGCCAGCGGCTGGGCCAGCGTGCGTTGCTGCCAGGCCGGGTCGCGCACCATGGCGCGGAAGTGCTGGTACTCAAGGTCAGCCAGGCACAGTGCGTCGCCATGCGTCAGCAGGATCTCTTGTCCGAAGGCGCGGAGCACCGTCGGGTCGGCCAGCGCCTGCATGCCGCAGTCGGCCAGCATCTGCTCGCCGACCAGGAAGTCGCGGTTGCCGATCATGTAGAACAGCGGACGCTGCTGGGCGGCTTCGCGCAGCAGGGCGGTGATCTCGGCTTCGAAGCCTTCGAAGCGGGCATCGTCGCCGAGCCAGACCTCGACGATGTCGCCGAGCAGCAGCACCGCCGAGGCCGGCGTTTCAGCCAGATGGCGACGCAAGCGCTCAACCGTGCGGGGCAGGGCGGGCGAGAGGTGCAGGTCCGACAGCAGATCAATCGCCGTCCAGCTGGACGGCGCGATCAGGCTGGCGAACGCCGGCGTCTCAATTGACTTCAACCGCGCGCTCGATCACCACATCTTCCAGCGGCACATCGTCATGGAAACCGCTGCGGCCGGTCTTGACCTTCTCGATCGCGTCGACGATGTCCTTGCCCTCGACCACCTTGCCGAACACGGCATAGCCCCAGCCCGAAGGCGATTCGGACTTGAAGTTCAGGAAGCCGTTGTTGGTGGTGTTGATGAAGAACTGGCTGGAGGCCGAGTGCGGCGCATTGGTGCGTGCCATGGCCAGCGTGTAGTGATCGTTGGTCAGGCCGTTGTTGGCTTCGTTCTGGATCGGCGCGTCGGTGGACTTCTGCTTCATGCCGGCTTCCATGCCGCCGCCCTGGATCATGAAACCCTTGATGACGCGGTGGAAGATCGTGCCGTCGTAGTGGCCCTTGCGCACGTAGCTCAGGAAGTTGGCGACGGACAGCGGCGCCTTCTCGACATCGAGTTCGATGCGGATCACGCCCTTGTTGGTATGCAGTTCGACGGTATGGCTCATTTCTTGGACTCCACAATGGCTTTGGTGATCAGGATGGGGGTGAGCGGCAGGTGCTGGAAAGCATCGCTCTTGGCCGCCACGGGCACGGCACGGATCTGGTCGACGACCTCCATGCCCTCAATGACGCGGCCGAACACGGCATAGCCCTTGCCGTCGCGGGCGTTCTCGGCGTCGAGGCCGGGGTTGTCGACCGTGTTGATGAAGAACTGCGAGGTGGCCGAGTCGGGATTGCTGCTGCGCGCCATGGCGATGCTGCCGCGCACGTTGTTCAAGCCGTTGGCGCTCTCCAGCGGGATCGGTGCCTTGGTCGGGCGGCCTTCGAGCTTGGTCGTGTAGCCGCCGGTCTGGATCATGAAGTTTTCGATCACGCGGTGGAAGATCAGGCCGTTGTAGTGGCCGGCCTTCACGTAGGCGATGAAATTGGCAACAGTCTTGGGCGCTTTCTCGGCATCGAGCTCGACGCGGATGTCACCGACGGTCGTCGTCAGCTTGACCACGGTCTGCGCCAGCGCGCCAGCACTGAAGGCCAGGCTGAGGCTGAGGGCGGCCAGGGCTTGCAGGCTCTTGGAGGCGAGGCGTTTCATCGGCGGTCTGGTCTCTGAGTGGATGGGCATGCCGCCAGGCTGGGCCGGCGAGAGAGTGATTGTGGCTCAGCGCTTGCTGTCGTTGTTGCGTGCGTTGCTGGCGATCAGCTCGCGCGAGCGGCTCAGCTTCAGGCTCGCCTGGGCCTGCGTGGGGCTGGTCAGCTTGGCGGCCTGCTCATAGGCACGAGCGGCCAGGCGCAACAGCACGTCGCCCAGGTTCTCCTGCGCCAGCGCATGGTCGGGCTGCAGGCGCACGGCCTGTTCCAGGGCCAGGCGGGCGGCATCGAGCTCGCCACGGCCGGCCTGGATCACGGCCAGGTTGTTGAAGGGGTCGGCGAGGTCGGGGAAGTCCTGCGTCAGCGCGGTGAACAGCTTGGCGGCCGCGTCGAGCTCACCGAGTTCCATGCGCATCACGGCCAGTGCGAAGCGCGGCTTGGCGTCGTTGGGCGACTGGCTGACCAGGCGCTCGACAGCGGCGATGGCCTGGACTTGCTTGCCGGCGTGCCAGAGGGCCTGGGCTTCATCGAGCGGCGCGATGGCGAAGCTCGCCAGGGGCAGGGCGAGGACCAGGAGGGCAAGAAGCCGCGCGGGGCGCCGGAGGGTGGACATCGTGGTGATTCTTCGGGTTGCGGTGCGGATGCGCACGCCGGGGCAGGGTCAGTGCTGGCGCGATGCCAGACCCCTGTCGGTATACTGGATTGGCATTCTAAGGCGCTGCCGCCAAACGCGCCCTGGTGCATCCAGGGCCGGCGCCAGCCGCCCCCGCACCCAGAAGAAGCACCCAAGCATCGAAGAATTCCCGCGCCGCCGGCTTTCGCAGCCGAGGCCGCGGTCACCAGAAGTCCCATGTCCCTGCGCATCTACAACACGCTGACCCGCGCGGTCGAGCCTTTTGCCCCCATCGACCCTGGCCATGCGCGCATGTACGTCTGCGGCATCACGGTCTACGACCTCTGCCACATGGGGCATCTGCGCATGAACATGGCGTTCGACGTGATCTACCGCTGGCTGCGTGCGAGCGGCCTGAAGGTCACCTACGTGCGCAACATCACCGACATCGACGACAAGATCATCAAACGCGCCGTCGAGCGCGGCATCACCATCCGGCAGCTGACCGACGAGATGAGCGCGGCCATGCACCAAGATTTCTCGGCTGTGGGCCTGCTCTCGCCCGACCAGGAGCCGCGCGCCACCGACTACGTGCCGCAGATGCTGAGCCTGATCGAGCGCCTCGAGCAGCGCGGACTGGCCTACCGCGCGGCCGATGGCGACGTCAATTTCGCGGTGCGCAAGTTCGAGGGCTACGGCAAGCTCAGCGGCAAGAGCCTCGACGACCTGCGCGCCGGCGAGCGCGTGGCCGTCGATTCGGGCAAGCAGGACCCGCTGGACTTCGTGCTCTGGAAGGCCGCCAAGGCCGAGGAGCCGGCCGATGCCAAGTGGGCAGGCGGCCCCGCCGGCTTCCATGAAGGCCGTCCCGGCTGGCACATCGAATGCTCGGCCATGAGCTGCGCGCTGCTGGGCGAGAGCTTCGACATCCACGGTGGCGGTGCCGACCTGCAGTTCCCGCACCACGAGAACGAGATCGCCCAGAGCCAGGGCGCGGGCTATCCGTTCGCCCGCTACTGGCTGCACAACGGCTTCCTGAATGTCGACGGCGAGAAGATGTCCAAGAGCCTGGGCAACTTCTTCACCATCCGCGACGTGCTGCATAAGTTCGACGGCGAGTCGCTGCGCTTCTTCATGCTGCGCACGCACTACCGCCGCCCGTTCAACTTCAGCGACGCCCACCTGGAAGATGCGCGCACGGCGTTGACCCGCCTGTACACGGCGCTCGACGCTGTGGCGCCGGCCGAGGTGGCGATCGATTGGAGCGAGCCCAGCGCCGCCGCCTTCAAGGCCGCGATGGACGAAGACTTCGGCACGCCGGGCGCCTTGGCCGTGCTGTTCGAACTGGCCGGCGAGGTCAACCGCGAACGCTCGGCCGAACGCGCCGGTCTCTTGAAGGCCCTCGGAGGCGTGCTGGGTATTCTTCAGCAAGAGCCCAAGGCCTATCTGCAAGGCGGTAGCGGCCTCGATGAAGCCGCCATCCAGGCGCAAATCGACGCCCGTGCCGCCGCCAAGGCCGCCAAGAACTTTGCCGAGGCCGACCGCATCCGCAAGGAGCTGGCCGCCCAGGGCATCGAGCTGAAGGACACGCCGCAAGGCACCTCCTGGGTGAAGGCCTGAGCGGATGGCACGCGCATCGGCGGGGGTGACCCCGGAGTATTGGGATGAGGCCTGCCGCCACCTGGTCAAGCGCGACCGGGTGATGAAGAAGCTCATCCCCCAGTTCGGCGAGGCCAGGCTGCAGAGCAAGGGCGACGCGTTCACGACGCTGGCCCGCTCGGTCGTCGGCCAGCAAATCTCGGTCAAGGCCGCCCAGGCGGTCTGGAACCGTTTTGCGGCACTGACCGATGGCCCGTCTTCAAAGATCCAGCCGGCGGCGGTGCTCGGCTTGGCCGTCGAGACCTTGCGGGCGGCCGGACTGTCGGCCCGCAAAATCGAATACCTACGTGACCTGGCGCAGAACTTCGAGGCTGGCAATGTTCATGTGCGCCAATGGCAGCAGATGGACGACGAAGCCATCATCGAGGAGCTGGTGGCGATCCGCGGCATCGGCCGCTGGACGGCCGAGATGTTCCTGATCTTCCACCTGATGCGGCCCAATGTGATGCCGCTGGACGACCTGGGCCTGCTCAAGGGCATCAGCGAAAACTACTTCTCCGGCGAGCCGGTATCGCGGGCCGAGGCACGCGAAGTGGGCGAGGCCTGGGCTCCCTACCGCTCGGTAGCCACATGGTACATTTGGCGCAGCCTCGATCCGCTGCCTGTGGATTACTGACGCCCTGGCAGCCTCCCGCGCCCGGCTCCATTGAGCCGCCCGCCGACAAGGCCCATCATCACTGAGAGACCCTAGCAGGATGAGCAAGAAACACTTCCTCGAATTCGAGCAGCCGATCGCCGAGCTCGAAACCAAGATCGAAGAGCTGCGCTACGTGCAAAGCGAGTCGGCCGTCGACATCTCCGAAGAGATCGACCGCCTCTCCAAGAAGAGCCAGCAGCTGACCAAGGACATCTACGGCAATGTGATGCCCTGGCAGGTCTACCAGATCGCCCGCCATCCGCAGCGCCCGCAAACCCTGGACTACTGCGCAGAGGTGTTCACCGAGTTCCAGGAACTCCACGGCGACCGCCATTTCGCTGATGACCCGGCCATCGTCGGCGGCCTGGCCCGCTTCAATGGCCAGCCTTGCATGATCGTCGGCCATCAGCGCGGTTCCGACGCCAAGGAGCGCACGCTGCGCAATTTCGGCATGCCGCGCCCCGAGGGTTACCGCAAGGCCCTGCGCCTGATGAAACTGGCCGAGAAGTTCGGCCTGCCGGTTTTCACCTTCATCGACACCATGGGCGCCTATCCAGGCATCGGTGCCGAGGAGCGTGGTCAGTCCGAGGCCATTGGCAAGAACATCTTCGAGATGGCCCAGCTGGAAGTGCCCATCATCGCCACCGTGATCGGCGAAGGCGGCTCCGGCGGCGCCCTGGCCATCGGCGTGGCTGATCAGGTGCTGATGCTGCAGTTCGCCGCCTATTCGGTGATCTCGCCGGAAGGTTGCGCCTCCATCCTCTGGAAGTCTTCCGCCCGCGCCTCCGAGGCGGCCGAGGCCCTGGGCATCACCGCCCACCGCCTGAAGGCCCTGGGCCTGATCGACAAGATCGTCAGCGAGCCGGTCGGCGGCGCCCACCGCGATGCCAAGCAGATGGCTTCCAGCCTGAAGCGCGCCCTCGGCGACGCCCTGCGCCAGGTCAGCGACCTGAAGCCGGACGCCCTGCTGGAGCGCCGCTACGAGCGCCTGCAGGCCTATGGCCGCTTCGGCGACACCAAGAACCGCTGAGTCCTTGCCGGATAGTCCGGTCGTTGCCGTTGCCTACAGCGGCGGCCGTGATTCCACTGCGCTCCTCCATGCGACAGCCCGCAGCGCCCAAGACCTGGGTCTGCGGGTTCTTGCTTTGCATGTCCACCATGGCCTGAGTGCCCATGCCGACGACTGGCTGGCGCATTGCCGCGAGCAATGCGAGGCCTGGGCGGCGTCGGGGCTGCCGGTGCAGTTCCTGTTCCGTCGGCTGGACGGCCAGCCCGGTGCGGCGCAAAGCATCGAGGCCTGGGCCCGAGAGGGTCGGTACGAGGCACTGCAAGCGATGGCCAAGGAGCAGGGCGCCGACCTGCTGCTGCTGGCCCAGCATCGGCGCGACCAGGCCGAGACCTTCCTGCTGCAGTCGCTGCGCGGTGCCGGCGTGGCCGGCCAGGCGGCGATGCCGGCTTTGCAGCAGCGTGGTGGCCTCACCTGGGTCCGCCCCTGGCTCGGCCGATCTCGCGAGGCTGTCGAGGCCTATCTGCAAGCCCATGGCCTTGGTTTCATTGACGACGACAGCAATTTGGATCCCCGCTACGCCCGCAACCGCCTGCGCCTGCAGGTCTGGCCGGTCTTGAGCGAGAGCTTCCCGCAGGCCGAGGCGGCGCTGGCCCAGTCCGCGCAATGGGCGCAACAGGCGCTGGATCTGCAGCGAGAGATGGCCGCGCATGACCTGGCCCTGCTGGCCAGCGAGGCGGGCCTGGACCTGCGACAACTTCGCCAACTCTCGCCGGCCCGCGCCAGCAACGCGCTGCGTGCCTGGCTGTTGCAGGTGCTTGACGACCCCGCACCAGCCAGCTTGGTCCTGCGGCTGCTGGAGGAGGCCGAAGTCCACGGCCGCTGGCCTTGCGCCGCCGGTGAGCTGCATCTCTATCGCGGCCTGCTGAGCCTGCAAGCGGTGGCGCCAGCGTCGCCTGTATCGCCCCGATCCAGCCTGCAACTCGACCTCAGCCGCCCCGGCCTCTATCCTCAGCCCGGGTGGCAGGGCGCCTGGCAGGTCGAGCTGGTGCAGAACGAAGGGGCTTCGGAAGATGTCTTGCGATGCTTGACGATGCGCGAACGCAGCGGCGGCGAGCAGTTCCAGCCGCATGTCAAAGGCCTGCCACGCAGCCTCAAGAAATGCTTTCAGGATCAGGCGGTTCCGGCCTGGCTACGCCAGGGGCCGCTGCTGTTTTGTGGTGATGAGCTGGTCTTCGTTTCGGGCCTTGGAATGGACGCGCGCCGCCTCGCCGAACCAGGCGCGCCGCAGCTCCGCCTCAGCTGGATTCCTGACGCCCGCCTGTAATCGTCATCAGGGTTTTGCTGCATTGCGATAGCTAGAATCGACGGCTCGCATGCATGCGGCGCTTCGCTGCGACGCATCCCCCGAATTCCGCGCATCCCAGAAGAATTCAAATGGCACTGATCGTTCACAAGTACGGCGGCACGTCGATGGGTTCCACCGACCGCATCCGCAACGTCGCCAAGCGCGTCGCCAAATGGGCGCGAGCCGGCCATCAGATGGTGGTCGTGCCCTCGGCCATGAGCGGCGAGACCAACCGCCTGCTGGGCCTGGCCAAGGAACTGCAGCCCGCCAGCAGCAGCCCCGAGCTGATGCGCGAGATGGACATGATTGCCGCCACCGGCGAGCAGGTCTCGGTCGGCTTGCTTGCCATCGCCTTGCAAGCCGAAGGCATGGACGCCGTCAGCTACACCGGCTGGCAGGTGCCCGTGGCCACCGACTCCTCCTACACCAAGGCCCGCATCGAGAGCATCGACGACAAGCGCGTGCGCGCCGATCTGGCGGCCGGCAAGGTCGTGGTCATCGCCGGCTTCCAGGGCGTGGACGAGGACATGAACATCACGACCCTGGGTCGCGGTGGTTCGGACACTTCTGCCGTGGCCATCGCCGCTGCGATGAAGGCCGACGAATGCCTGATCTACACCGACGTGGACGGCGTTTACACCACCGACCCGCGCATCGTGCCCGAGGCGCGCCGCCTGCACACGATCAGCTTTGAAGAGATGCTGGAGATGGCGAGCCTCGGCTCCAAGATCCTGCAGATCCGCTCGGTCGAGTTTGCCGGCAAATACCGTGTGCCGCTGCGCGTGCTCTCGAGCTTCACGCCCTGGGATATCGACATCAACGAGGAAGCCAAGTCCGGCACCCTGATCAGTTTTGAAGAGGACGAAAACATGGAACAAGCCGTCGTGTCCGGCATCGCCTTCAACCGCGACGAAGCCAAGGTGACCTTGCTCGGCGTGCCCGACAAGCCCGGCATCGCCTTCCAGATCCTCGGCCCCGTGGCCGACGCCAACATCGACATCGACGTCATCATCCAGAACGTCTCGCAAGACGGCAAGACCGACTTCTCCTTCACCGTGCACCGCAACGATTACGCGCGCACGATGGAACTGCTCGAGAAGGTCGTCGGTCCGGCCGTGCAGGCCGCGCGCGTGATGGGCGATCCGAAGATCTGCAAGGTCTCCATCGTCGGCATCGGCATGCGCTCGCATGTCGGCGTGGCCTCGAAGATGTTCCGCGCGCTGAGCGAAGAGGGCATCAACATCCAGATGATCTCCACGAGCGAGATCAAGACCAGCGTCGTCATCGACGAGAAGTACATGGAACTCGCCGTGCGCGCGCTGCACAAGGCCTTCGATCTCGACCAGGAAGTTTCGGCCTGATTCGCCGGAGAGCCAGAAAAACGCTGCTATACTGCGAGGCTCTTCTGGAGACGTGACCGAGTGGCCGAAGGTGCTCCCCTGCTAAGGGAGTATGTGGGCAAAACCTGCATCGAGGGTTCGAATCCCTCCGTCTCCGCCAGAAAGTATGGAAACCCGCCCTTGTGGCGGGTTTTTCTATTTCCGGCCCGCTTTCTCCCGAGCCTCCACACGTCGCACCACAGCGATCAGATATTCCGCCGGCACGCGATAGCCGCTGCCGTCGGCCCAGGGCTTGATGGCGTCGAGATAGCGGCCCTGTACGCGGGTCCGTGTCTCAGCATCGAAGCGCGACCAGGCCAGGGCGACCGGGCCGCCGGCAAAGGCGGCTGCGCAGGCCGCGTCAGCATCGGGGTAGCGCAACGCGTCGCTGCGGCGCCGTTGCAGGCTGACCTGCAAGCCGACGGAGGCGCACAGCCGGGCCAGCGCATCGCCTTGCCCCAGGCTGAAGAACAGCGGGCAGACCTCGCTGCGAACCTCGACATCGACGATGCCGAACAGCGGCGCCCAGCCACAGCGCACGCGCTCACCCCAGACCGCCAGCACCGCTCGGCCACCCGGGCGCAGCACGCGATGCAGCTCGCGTAATGCGGCCGCCGGGTCCGGCACGTACATCAGGCCGAGGCAGCACAGCGCGAGATCGAAGCCGGCGTCCACACCGGCGTCGGGCAAGGCAAGTTGCTCCGCATCCATGCGTGCAAAGCCGGCCTGAACAAGACCGAACGCCTCGGCCTGCTGGCGGGCCGCCTTCACCATGGCCTCCGACAGGTCGACGCCCAGCACGCGGCCGGTCGAGCCGACGGCGCGGGCGGCCGCAGCCGAGAGCAACCCGGGCCCGCAGGCCACGTCGAGCACGGCCTCGCCCTGCGCCGGTGCGGCCAGCGCCAGCAGCTCGTCCTGCAGGCCGGCCAGCGGGCCGTGCCAATGGCGCGCATAGGCCTCGGCCGCGCGGTCCCAGCCGTAGCGCTGGATGCGGCGCTGCAGGCGATCGTCCGCATTCACGCCGGTCATCACGCCGGTGGTCACCTTCAGGCGCGCGTGATGACGACTTCGAGGTAGTCGGCCGGCACGACCAGGGAGCTCGGGCCCGCGCGGTTCAGCCCCTCCAGCAGCTCGATCAATTCGCTCGCCAGGGCCTCCGCCTTGTCGGGCGTCTGGGCCGCGAAGGCCTTGTTCACCGGCCCGTACCACTGGCGGAAGACCTCGACGTAATGTGGCGCCGAGCGGTAGCGGAACACGAACTGGCGCGGTGTGATCTGCAGCCGGGCCGCCTTGTTGCCGAACAGCTCGCGCAGATGCGCCTCCGTGCCCCACAGCGATGGAGGCTGCACACCGGCTGGCGGCGGTACGTAGCGGCCGAGCAGCTTGAAGATGCGGCCGACCATGCTGTCGGGCGTCCAGTTCGCGAGGGCGATGCGGCCGCCGGGGCGCACCACGCGCGCCAGTTCATCGGCCGCGCGCCGGTGGTCGGGCGTGAACATCACGCCGAAAGTGGAGAGGGCGGCATCGAAGCTGCCGTCAGCAAAGGGCAGGGCCTCGGCGTCGGCCACCTGGAACTGCACGTCGAGCCGCTCGGCGCGTGCGCGTTCAGCGCCTCGCTCGAGCAGGCTGCCGACATAGTCCGTCGAGGTGACGAGGCAGCCGCGCCGCGCGGCGGCCAGCGTGGCATTGCCGTTGCCGGCGGCGACGTCGAGCACCCGCTCGTTCGTCCTCAGGTCGGCGGCTTCGGCCAATGTCTCGCCGACGATCTGCAGCGTGGTGCCGATCACGGCGTAGTCGCCGCTGCCCCAGGCGGCTTGCTGGCGGGTCTTGAGGGCGGCGAGGTCAAGCGGTGCATTCATGTGGATCTCCGGTGGCGGTTGCAAGGAGGGAGGGCTGCGCAGCGGCGTGGCAGGCCACTGTCGTGGCGGTGGCATGCCGCCGTCCTGTCTGATCGTCGCCCGCTCTTGCCCCAGCGTCCGCCAATCGCCAGAGACAGGCTTGCGGTGCTGGTGGTGGCGGGCCTGTCGCCGCAGAATCGCCGCAGCTGTTGTCAGGGGAGAGACGCCATGAGCATGGACAGGATCGCCGCCTCGATGGAACGGGTGAGCGCCGTGTTGCGCCGCAAGCCGCAGGCCGGCATCGGCCAGGACTCGGCTGCCACGGCGCGCTGGGACGGCGGGCTGCGCACCAGCGTGCACAGCGACACCGGCCGTTCGGTCCTGACCGACATGCCGGCCGAGATCGGCGGCGAAGACAGCGCGATGACGCCCGGCTGGCTGTGGCGTGCCGGCCTTGCGTCTTGCGCCGTGACCCGCATTGCGATGGCGGCGGCCGCCGAGGGCATCGTGCTGCAGACGCTGGAGGCGCGCGCCACCAGCCGTTCCGACCAGCGCGGCGTGCTGGCCATTCCCGATGCCGATGGCCACGCCGTGCCGGCCGGACCACTGGCCGTGGAGCTGCGGGTGCGAATAGGCGCGCCGGGCGTGCCGGCCGAGCGGCTGCAGGCCCTGGTGGCTTCGGTGGCCAGTTGCGCGCCGGTGAGCGGCCTCGTGGAGCAGGCCACGCCGCTGAGCTTGAGTGTCGACGTGATGGCGATCTGAGGCCGGCCCATGGATGCCTTGTCGCAGACGCTACGCGTGGTCCGCCTGGTCGGTGCGATCTTCCTGCATGGCCGCTTCACCGCGCCCTGGTGCTACCAGGCGCCGCATGCCGATGCGGCGGCACCGTTTCTGGAGCCCACGGCCGAGCGGGTCGTGATCTTCCACATGATCACCGAGGGCGAATGCTGGGTGGAGCTCGGCGAGGCTGAGCCGCTGCGCCTGGTGGCTGGCGACGTGGTGGTGTTTCCGCAGGGCCATGCGCACCGCATGGGCTCGGCGCCCGGCCTGCCGCCGGCCACGGGCGCGCGCCTGCACGAGGTGCTGGCCCGGCGGCCGCGCCTGCTGGCCTATGGCGGTGGCGGTGCCACGACCAAGCTGGTCTGCGGCTACCTCGCCTGCGACGCAAGGCTGGCGCGCATGCTGCTGGCCGGCCTGCCGCCGGTGCTCAAGGTCAGCGTGCGAGGCTCGGATGCGGGCCTGTGGCTGGAGGCCTCGGTGCGCTATGCGCTGGCCGAGGCGCGCTCGCCCCGGCCGGGCGGCCAGGGCCTGCTGGCCAAGCTGGCCGAGGTGCTGTTCATCGAGGTGCTGCGCATCCACATGAACGAGCAGTCGGGTGAGCGCACCGGCTGGCTGGCCGGCGTCAACGACCGCATCGTCGGTGCGGCCTTGCGCGCCCTGCATGCCGAGCCGGCGCGCGCCTGGACGCTGGAGGCGCTGGCCCAGGAGGCCTGCAGCTCGCGTTCGGTGCTGGCGGAGCGCTTCTCGCAACTGGTCGGCCAGTCACCCATGCAGTACCTGGCGCAATGGCGGATGCTGCTCGCCACCAACCTGCTCGCGCGCAGCAATGCGCCGCTGGCGCAGATTGCCGAGGAGATCGGCTACCAGACCGACACCGCCTTCAGCCGCGCTTTCCGGCGCGAGTACGGCATGCCGCCGGCCGCCTGGCGGCGTCGACAAGCCGGGGCTGCGATGGCGGCTGGAGCACCTGCTGGCGGATAGGGCCGATCCTCGGTGTCAGGTCGTGCGGAATCGGCAGCAGATACCGCAGAATCGCTGCAAGCGGTTGCCGACACCGCAGGATGCTTGAACCGAGATGCCGCTGGGCCAGTCTTTGCCTTCCGTCCAACAGGAGCGCCAGAGGCGCCACCGCCTGGTCATGGCGCTGGCCCTGGCCAATCTCGCCGTGGCCCTGCTGCTGGCCGGCCTGGTCGCTCTGCTGCTGCACACCAGCCACCGCGCCTTTGACGCGAGAGCCCGCGAGAGCGCCGATGCCCTGGTCGCCATCGCGCGGGCCAATGTGGCCTCCGAGTTCGCCCGTGTCGACGCCATGATGCAGGCCACGCTGGAAGGCATTGCGGCGCTGCGCCGGCGCGGTCCGCTCCGCGATGCCGAGGTCAACGAGACGCTGAGCTCGCACCAGCGCTTTCTGCCGGCCGTCGAGGGCTTTCGCATGGCCGATGCCGAGGGCCAGGTGCGCTGGGGCAATCAGCTGAATGAAGGCGCGGCGGTCAGCATTGCCGACCGCGACTACTTCATCCGGGCGCGCCAGCAGCAGGACCGCGTGGTGCTGGTCGGTCCCGTGAAGTCGCGCGTGTCGGGTCACTGGGTCGTGGGCCTGGCACGGCCGGTGATGGTTGAAGGCCGCTTCGCCGGCCTGCTCTATGCGAGCGTGACCACCGAGCATTTCAGGCAGCTCTTTGCCCACTACCAGCTCGAGCCGGGCGACGCCATTTCGCTGCGCACCGAGGACATGCGCCTGGTGGCTCGCCATGTGTCGGGCAACCCGACCGTGCCGGCCATCGACACCCACCCGATCTCGGCCGAGCTGCAGCAGGCGCTGCGCCTGAATACTGAACATGGGCTGGTGGTCTCGCGCCTCGCGTCCGATGGCGTGGAGCGCACCAGCGCCTACCGCCGCGTCGAGGGCTGGCCTTTCGTGGTGCTGGCGGGCCTGGACAACCAGCGCTTCTTCGCGCCTTGGCGCGCCCAGGTCTGGCAGGTCTCGCTGCTCGCCCTGCTGGCCTGGCTGCCGATACTCGGGGCCACGCTGGCCATCTATGCCGCTGGCCGGCGCGAAGCGCGCAGCGTGCGCGAGCTGGCGGCTGCCACGCGGCGCACGCTCGCCTTGCAGCGCGTGGCCGGCGACGGCATCCACATCGTCGACAGCCAGGGCCGCCTGGTGGCCATGAGCGATTCCTTCGCCGAGATGCTGGGCTCCACGCGCGAGCGTTTGCTCGGCCGCCATATCAGCAGCTGGGACGCCAACCAGGACGAGGCGCAGATCTCGGCCTGGCTGGCCAAGATCAAGGCCGGCGACAAGCAGCGCGTCGAGGTGCAGCACCGCCGCGACGACGGAAGCCTCATCGACGTGGAGCTGCATCTCAGCGTGGCCGACATCGACGGCCAGCGCTTCATCTTCAGCTCCGCCCGCGACGTGACCGAGCGCAAGCGCATGCTCGCCGCCATCGAGAGCTCGGCGGCGCAGATCCGCGACCTCTACGACAACGCCCCCTGCGGCTATCACTCGCTCGATGCAGCAGGCGTGATCGTCCACGTCAACGCGACCATGGCCGCCTGGCTGGGCCGCAGCAAGGAGGAGCTGATGGGCCGCGCGCACATGAGCGAATTCCTCGACGAGAGCGGGCGGGCCGAGTTTGCCGTGCGCTTTGAGCGGGCCAAGGCGCAAGGGCGTCTCGATGGCGTCGAGGTCCGCATCGCGCCGCCCGGCGCGCCCTCGCGCATCCTGCGCATCACGGCCGATGCCATCCGAGGGCCGGATGGCGAGTTCCTGATGAGCCGCAGCGCCAGCCAGGACGTCACCGCCCAACATGAAGCCCGTCACGAGGCCGCGCGCCTGATGCGCGAGCAGAGCGCCATGCTGGACAGCGAGATCGTCGGCATGATCAAGCTGCAAGGGCGCATCGCCGTCTGGAAGAACCGGGGCCTGGACCGCATCTTCGGCTACGCCCCGGGCGAGCTGGACGGCCAGTCGGCGCGCCTGCTCTATCCGGACGATGCCTCCTTCGAGGCGCTGGGTGCGGCCGCCTATCCGCTGCTGGCACAGGGCCTTCATTTCCGCACCCAGCTGCAGATGCGGCACAAGGACGGTCATCTGCTGTGGATCGACCTCAGCGGCGTCAGCATCGAAGGCGATCAATCGTTCTGGACCATGGTCGACATCAGCGCGCTCAAGCAGATGCAGGCGCAGATCGAGCACATCGCCTTCCACGATGCACTGACCCAGTTGCCCAACCGCCTGCTGCTGTCGGACCGGATGGCGCAGGCCATCTCGGCGGCACAGCGCGCCGGAACGCACGTGGCAGTCTGCTACCTCGACCTCGATGGCTTCAAGCAAGTGAACGACCAGCATGGCCACGACGCCGGCGACGCGCTGCTCGCCCAGATCGCGCAGCGGCTGCAGCAGGCGCTGCGTGGCCATGACACGGCCGCGCGCGTAGGTGGTGACGAGTTCGTGCTGCTGCTCACCGTGCTCAGCGAGGCCGAGGAATGGCGGCCCATCGTCGAGCGAGTGGTCGAGGCCATCGAACAGCCGGTGGACCTGGGCGGCGTCCTCTCGGTGCAGGTCGGCACCAGCGTGGGCGTGGCCCTGGCACCGCAGGACGGCGTCGATGCGCAAGAGCTGCTCACCCTGGCCGACCAGGCCCTGCTGAGGGCCAAGCGCGCTGGCAAGGGCCGTATCGTGCGGGCCTCGGCAGGACGCTAGTGGCCCTCAGTCGCCTGGTCTGTAGCGCCTGGCCACCTGGCCTGCCAGCTGATCCGGATGGAACAGTACCTCGCGCAGCCGGCCATCGAGGTAGCGCTGCGTCTGGTCCTTGAAGTGCGGCGAATCAGCATGGCCGCTCTGGCCGCCGGCGCTGATGGCAATGGCGCGCAGGCGCGGGCCGAACTCCACGGCAGCGAGGAAGCTGTTGCCGCTGTTGCCGTAGAAGCGCTTGGTGCCGGGATACCGGTTGGCGCCGAATGAGGCCAGCGAGCCCCAGCGCGCCGAGGTGAAGGGCGCGGCCATGCTCGGCTTGTCGTCGCTGAAGGGCTGCACGATGGCGCTGCTCTCGCGCTGGAAGCGGTTGATCTCGCCCCAGGGTTGGCGCCAGTTGCCGAAGTCGGCCTGCAGGCGCTCGACCACGGCCGTCAGCGAGGCCAGCAGCTCTTCGTTGGTCGCATGCTTCTCGATGTACGGGTAGATGCCCATGCGGCGCTTGCGGGCTGGCTCCGAGGTGCGCGACCACAGGTCGTCGGCCCATAGATTGCCAATCGTGTTGGCCACCGATTCGTTGGACCAGCGGTGGTCCCAGCCGCGCAGCAGGGCGATGGGCTCGGCCAGCTTCTCCTTGAGCGCCGGCGTCTCCTCGAAGGCCTTGAACAAACGCGGCAGCATCCATTCGAAGGCGGGCTGGTCCGGGTCGAAGGCGAGGGCCGCCAGCGACTCAGGCGTCAAGCCGCTGCGCTGACTCAGCAGGCGCACCGCATGCACGCCGCGCGGCTGCTCGCTGCCGGCGTCCACATAGGCCGGAAAGTCCTGCTGGCGAGGGCTGTGCTCGGGCCCGGCGGCTGACCAGGGCCAGTCGTTGACGTTCTGCACCCAGCCGCTACCCGGGTTGATGGCCTTGGGGCTTTGATCCACGCTCAGTGGCTTGCCCCAGTCGGTCGCCGGGTCGCTGCCGTCCACCGGCTGGGTCCAGTCGAAGCGGGTGTCGCGGCGCGGGATGAAGTTGGCGTGGAAGTAGGCGATGTTGCCGTCGGCATCGGCATAGACGGTGTTGTTGGATGAGTTGGTGTGCAGGTCCAGCGTGGCGCGGAACTCCTTCAGATTGCGCGCCTTGGTGCGCAGAAAGCTCTGCATCAAGGCCTTTTGCGGCGCTTCCATCAGGGCCACGCTGACCCAGCGCTCGCCATCCTGGCGCACCACCGGGCCATGGTGGCTGCGGTAGGTCGTGAAGCGACGCGTGGCCTGCGAGCCGTCGGCTGCCTTGTAGCTGAGCGTGATCTCTTGCTGCTGCAGCGGCTTCTGCGCGCCACCATGGCGGTAGTGCCAGCGGCCGCCTTTCAGCGCCACGGTCTCCAGGTATTCGTCGATGTTGTCGACCTGGCTCGAGGTGTGCATCCAGCCAACGCGGGGGTTGAAGCCCTGGTAGATGAAGAACTGGCCCCAGGTGGCGGCGCCATAGGCGTTGAGGCCTTGATCGCTGGTCACCTGCTGCTCGGAGCGGAAGAAGAACGAGGTGTGCGGATTGATCCACAAGAGGGCATGACCCGAGGCGCTGCGCGAGGGCGCGACCGCGAAACCGTTGGAGCCGGTCGGCTCCACGGTGACGGGCATGGCCTCGGCGGCCAGTGCCACTTGCTGGGGTCGGGTCTTGCCATAGAAGGCTTCGAGCTGCTTGAGGTTGACGCGCTCGATGTCGCCGCCAATGCTGCCCTCGCTGAAGGCCAGAGCCATCCAGGGCTCGAAGCGGGTCAGCACGCGTGGCTTCACCTCGGGGTGCTTGGCGAGGTAGAGGTTGAGGCCTCCGGCCCAGGCGTTCATCAGCGCCTTCAGCCAGGCCGGGCTGCTGGCGTAGTCGCGCTTCAGCTGGGCCGGGTTGATGAAGAGGCGTTGGCGCAGGTCGCGGTACAGCGCCGACTCGCCTTCGGCCTCGGCCAGGCGCCCGAGGGCCTGCAGGAAGTTGGTCTCTATGCGGTTGAAGTCGTCCTCGGCCTGGGCGTACATCATGCCGAAGACCGCGTCGGCGTCGGTCTTGCCGTGGATGTGGGCGATGCCCCAGTTGTCGCGGGTGATGGTCACGTCGCGCTTCTCCGCAGCCTGGGCGGTGGGCGAGAGCAGGGCGGCGCAGAACAGGGCGAGGCAGAGTCGTTTCATGGGGCTCATTTCAGGCGATCAATCAGGGCCATGGCAGCGGCCGGCGCGCGCTCCTTGGCGCCGCTGATGAAGAACAGGAAGACGTCGCGGGCGGCACCGTCGGTCCCTGCAGGCTCGACCAGCGGCAGGCCCGTGGGCTGGCTACCGTCGTGCCACGCGCGGCAGCTGGCGGCCAGGCCGTCCAGCACCTCGGGCGTGCAGCCTGCGGGCAGCTCGGAGGCGGTGCGCATCACGCGGCTGTAGATGAAGGGGCCGGTCGCATCGGCGATGGCTGGGTAGTCGTCGGATTCGGTGAACACCGTGGCCACGCCGTAACGGCGCGCCAAGGCGACGTAGGCCGGGCTCTTGAAGCTCTCATGCCGCACGTCCATCGCGTGGCGCAGCGCAATGCCCCCCACGGCTGCTGGCAGCAGCTTCAGGAAAGCCTCGAAGTCGGCCGCATCGAACTTCTTGGTCGGTGCGAACTGCCAGACGATGGGGCCCAGCTTGTCCCCGAGCTCGGCGATGCCGCTCTCGACGAAACGCTGCACCGATTCGCCGGCCTCGGCCAGCACGCGCCGGTTGGTGGCGAAGCGCGAGGCCTTCAGCGAGAACATGAAGCCGGCGGGTGTCTCGGCCCGCCACTTGGCGAAAGTGGAGGGCTTTTGCGAGCTGTAGTAGGTGGCGTTGATCTCGATGGCCGTCAGCTGGCGGCTGGCGTACTCGAGCTCGCGGGCTTGCGACCAGCCTTTGGGATAGAAGTTGTCGCGCCAGGGTTCGAAGTTCCAGCCGCCTATGCCGACGCGTATCCGGGGTTCGCTCATCGTGGTGCCTGCTGCCTTGTGTGGAATTGCGGGTGGGATCGAGCGCGTGTTCGCGGAGCCCGCAATCTATAGGCGGCTGGCGCTGGGTGCAAGCGCATCAGCCCTTGTTCCAGGCCTTGTGCAGGCTGCGCACCGCCCCACGCAGCTGCGCGGGTGCCACGGCCGCAAAGCCAAACACGATGCCGGCGCGGCTGCTGTGCGAGGGCAAGCCGCCGACTTCGCGCAGGCCGGCCAGCTCCAGCCCGGCGGCGCGGCCCAGCTGCACCAGGCGCGCCTCCTGCGCCGGCGTCTCCAGCGGCAGCAGTGCATGCAGTCCGGCATCAATGGGCGCCAGCGGCAGGGCGCTGCCGAACTCGCGCTGCCAGGCTTCGAGCAGGGCATCGCGGCGCTGCGTGGCGGCGCGCCGGGCGCGGCGCAGGTGGCGCAGGAAATGGCCTTGCTCGATGAAGTCGGCCAGCACGGTCTGCTCGGCGATGGGCGAATGGCGGTCCAGCAGGCCGCGCAAGCGCGTCAGCACGGTGGCGAAGCCGGCCGGTGCCACCAGGTAGCCGAGACGCAGGCCCGGCGCCAGCAGCTTGGAGAAGCTGCCCACATAGAGCGTGCGCTGGCTGCGGTCCAGCGAGGCCAGCGGCGCCAGCGGCAGGCCGGCGTGGCGGTACTCGCCGTCGTAGTCGTCCTCGAGCAGGAAGGCGTCCTGCCGCTCGGCCCAGTGGATCAGCGCGAGCCGGCGCGGCAGGCTCATGGCGACACAGGACGGGAACTGGTGCGAAGGCGTCACATGGACCAGGCGGCAGGGACCGAGCGCCTCCAGCGCCGCCACCTGCAGGCCCTCGGCATCGACCGGCACGCGCAGCAGTTCGGCGCCGGTCAATGACAAGGCCGCCGCCGCCGCGCGGTAGCCAGGCGACTCCACGGCCACGCGGTCGCTGGGCTTCAGCAGGGCCAGCGCGGCCAGCGAGATCGCCTGCTGGGCGCCGCTGGTGACGATGACCTGCTCGGCCGTGCAATGCAGGCCCCGGCTGTGGCTCAGGTAGGCGGCGATCAGCTCGCGCAAGCGCGGCAGGCCGGCGGCCTCGGTGTAGCCCAGCAGGCCGGCATCGCTGCGCCGCCAGAAGCGCGCCAGCAGGCGCGACCAGGTCTCGGCAGGGAACAGTTCCAGCGCCGGCACGCCATGACGGAAGGCGCGCGGCGGGCCCTCGACCCGCCGGGGCGGCGTGAAGGCCTGGACCCGTGCCCACATTGGCGTGTCGGGCGGCGCGGGTTCGGTGGGCAGATGAACCACGGTGCGGGATGGCGTGGCCCGCAGGGCAGCGACGTAGGTACCGTCGCCCACGCGGGTCTGCAGATAGCCTTCTGAAAGCAGCCGCTCATAGACCCGCACCACGGTATTGCGCGAGATGCCGAGCGCCTCGGCCAGGGCCCGCGTCGTGGGCAGGCGCAGCGCCGCCGGGAGCTGGCCTTGCAGGATGCGCGCCTTCAGCTGCTCATGCAGCTGGGTGCCGAGCTGGGCACCGGGCAAGAGGGCGATGCCGGCGGCGTCGAGGCCGAGACTGGCGTCGATTGGTTCCATGGAATTGGCGGATATTGGAGCTTTCATCGTACCAAGCAGCGCCCTACAGTCGGTTCACTTTGACGAGAGGAGCCATGTACAACCCCACCCATTTCCAGTTGAACGATCTGGCCCTGGTGCGCCAGTTGATCGAGGAACGGCCGCTGGCCGCGCTGATAGGCCCGGATGCCGACGGTCGCCCCTTTGTCAGCCATTTGCCGCTGTCCTGGGGTGAGGACGAAGGGGGCTGGTGGCTGGAGGGCCACATGGCGCGCGCCAATCCGCACTGGGGCTGGCTGGAGCAGCAGGGCGAGGTGCTGGCCGTGTTCGGTGGCCCCGACGGCTATGTCTCGCCGAGCCACTACGCCACCCACCTCGCCGTCCCGACCTGGAACTACCTGGCGGCCCATGTCTATGGCCGGATCGAGCTGGTCGACCAGCCGCTCGCCAAGGACCATCTGCTCAAGCGGCTGATCGCGCGCCACGAGCCGGGCTATGCAGCGAAGTGGATCGCGCTGCCCGAGGACTTCAAGGAAAAGCTGCTCGGCGCCATCGTCGGCTTCCGCATCCGCGTCACGCGCTGTGAGGCCAAGGCCAAGCTGAGCCAGAACCGCGCGGCGGCCGAGCGCGAACGGGTGCGCGCGCATTTCGCCGGGCAGGGCGCGCGTGGGCAGGAGATGGTGGACTGGATGGAAAGGCTGGGACTGTGATGAGCGATTTCGAGATCCGCCCGCTGCAGGCCGGCGACCGTGCCGGCTGGGAGCCGCTCGCTCGCGGCTACAAGCAGTTCTATGAAACCGAGCTGGACGATGCCGGCTATGAGCGCGCCTGGCAGAAGCTGCTGGCGGGCCAGGAGGCTCACGGCCTCGTGCTGCTGCAGGGCGGCCGCGTCATCGGCCTCGCGCATTACCTGATGCATGCCTCGACCTGGAGCGACAGGGTCTGCTATCTGCAGGACCTGTTCGTGGCCGAGGACGCGCGGGGGCAGGGCGCTGCGGCGGCGCTGATCGAGGCGGTGGCCGCCGTGGCGCGAGGCCGGGGCGCGGCGCGCTACTACTGGCTGACCCACCACACAAACGCACGGGCCCGCCGCCTCTACGACCGCGTGGGCCAGCATGGAGGTTTCCTGCGCTACGACTACAAGCTGTAGACGGAAATAAGGGCGACCGCGGTCGCCCCTTCTACGATTGCCTTGCGATCACACGGCGATCACATGCCCGCGTAGTTCGGCCCGCCACCGCCCTCGGGCGTGACCCAGACGATGTTCTGCGTCGGGTCCTTGATGTCGCAGGTCTTGCAGTGCACGCAGTTCTGCGCGTTGATCTGCAGCTTGTCCTCGCCGGCATCGGTCTTGACGAACTCGTAGACCCCGGCCGGGCAATAGCGGCTTTCGGGGCCGGCGTACTTGGCCAGATTCACCGCCACCGGCACGCCCTCGTTCTTCAAGGTCAGGTGGGCCGGCTGGTTCTCTTCATGGTTGGTGTTCGAGATGAACACCGAGGAGAGCTTGTCGAAGCTGAGCTTGCCGTCGGGCTTCGGGTAGGCGATCGGCTGGCATTCGGCGGCGGGGCGCAGGCATTCGTTGTCGCGCTTGCTGCCATGCAGGGTCCAGGGCGGCGAGGCCACGCCGATCTTGGGCAGCAGCCATTGCTCGATGCCGGTCATCAGCTGGCCGGTGAGTTTGCCCTTCTTGAACCAGAGCTTGAAGTTGCGTGTCTGCTGCAGCTCTTCGTTCAGCCAACTGGCCTCGAAGGCCGTGGGGTAGGCGGCCAGCTCATCCTGCGCGCGGCCGGCGAACAGCGCGTCCGCCATCGCATCGGCGCACAGCATGCCGGACTTGATTGCCGCATGGCTGCCCTTGATGCGCGCAGCATTCAGGTAGCCGGCATCGCAGCCGACCAGGGCGCCGCCCGGGAACACGGTCTTGGGCAGGGCCTGCGGCGTGCCGTTGTTGATCGCGCGGGCGCCGTAGCCGATGCGCTTGCCGCCTTCGATGTGGGCGCGGATCGCGGGGTGCGTCTTCCAGCGCTGCATTTCCTCGAAGGGGCTCATGTAGGGGTTCTGGTAATCCAGGCCGATCACGAAGCCGAGGGTGACCTTGTTGTCCTCCAGGTGGTAGAGGAAGCCGCCGCCGAAGGTGTCGTCCGTCATCGGCCAGCCTGCCGTGTGCACCACCAGGCCGGGTTTGGCCTTGTCGGCCGGCACTTCCCACAGCTCCTTGATGCCGATGGCATAGGTCTGCGGGTCCTTGCCGGCGTCGAGCTGGTACTTGGCAATCAGCTGCTTGCCGAGGTGGCCGCGTGCGCCTTCGGCGAACACCGTGTACTTGCCGAGCAGCTCCATGCCGAGCTGGAAGCCGTCATGCGGTTGGCCGTCCTTGCCGATGCCGAGGTTGCCGGTGGCCACGCCCTTGACGCGGCCCTGCTCGTCGTACAGCACCTCGGCCGCGGTGAAGCCGGGGAAGATCTCCACGCCGAGTGCCTCGGCCTGCGTGGCCAGCCACTTCACCACATTGGACAGCGAGACCACATAGCAGCCGTCGTTGTGGAAGTTGCGCGGCACCAGCCAGTCGGGCGTGCGCGTGCTGCCGGTCTCGGACAGGAAGAGGATGTCGTCGCCGGTCACGGCCTGGCCGAGCGGCGCGCCTTGGGCCTGCCAGTCGGGGATCAGCTCGCTCAGCGCGCGCGGGTCCATCACCGCGCCGGAGAGGATGTGGGCGCCGGGCTCCGAGCCCTTCTCGAGCACCACGACCGAGATCTCCTTGCCCTCGGCGGCGGCGCGCTGCTTCAGCCGGATGGCCGTGGCCAGGCCAGCGGGGCCGCCGCCGACGATGACGGCGTCGTAGTCCATGCTGTCGCGGGGGCCGTATTGGGCGAGGAGTTCTGCGGAGGTCATTGGGGTCCTTTGGGCTTGCGGCAGGGGCCTTTGTTGGCGGGCGATTCTACTGGTGGGATTTCAAAAAAGAACGATCGTGCTATTTAACTTGGGAGCCCCTCCTAAATCCCGCCGGCGGCGCCTCGCTGCCGTGGGATCCGCGAGGCTTGGCGCCAGAGGCCGCGTGCTATCGTTTCCACCAGGTTTTTCTCCCGATTCCTGAAGGACAGACGATGAGCTATCCCATAGACCTCGAGGGCCGCGTGGCCCTGGTGACCGGCGCCTCCAGCGGCCTCGGCGCCCAGTTCGCCCGCACGCTGGCCAAGGCCGGTGCCGGCGTGGTGCTGGCGGGGCGCCGCGTCGAGCGGCTGAAGACCCTGCGTGCCGAGATCGAAGGCGCCGGCGGCGATGCCCATGTGGTGCAGCTGGACGTGACCGACCTGGACAGCATCAAGTCGGCCGTGGCCCATGCCGAGACCGAGATGGGCACCATCGACATCCTCGTCAACAACAGCGGCGTCAGCACCACGCAGAAGCTCACCGACGTGAGCAGCGACGACTACGACTTCGTGATGGACACGAATGTGCGCGGCGCCTTTTTCGTGGCCCAGGAAGTCGGCAAGCGCATGCTGGCCCGAGCTCGCGGCGCGGCGCCCGGCACCTTCACCGGCGGTCGCATCGTCAACATTGCCTCGATGGCCGGCCTGCGTGTGCTGAGCCAGATCGGCGTCTATTCGATGAGCAAGGCCGCCGTCATCCACATGACCCGCGCGATGGCGCTGGAATGGGGCAAGTACGGCATCAATGTGAACGCGATCTGCCCCGGCTACATCGACACCGAGATCAACCACCACCACTGGGACACCGAGCAGGGCAGGAAGCTGATCGAGCTGCTGCCGCGCAAGCGCGTGGGCCAGCCGCAGGACCTGGACACGGCGCTCTTGATGCTGTGCGCCAACGAGAGCCATTTCATCAATGGCGCGGTGCTGCAGGCCGACGACGGCTTCGGAGTGTGAATCAATGAGCTTGAGAGTTCTGACCGCGCTCGAAGCGCGCGTGCTGGCCGTCCTGGTCGAGAAGCAATTCACCGTGCCCGACAGCTACCCGCTGTCCCTGAACGCCCTGACCATGGGCTGCAACCAGAAGACCTCGCGCGACCCGGTGATGAACGCCGGCGAGAACGAGGTGCTGCGCGCGCTGGACGAGTTGCGCGGCATGAGCCTCGTCAACCGCGTCAGCGGCAGCCGGGTCGAGCGCTACGAGCACAACTTCCGGCGCGGCATCAATGTGCCCGGCCAGGCCGAGGCCCTGCTCACGCTCTTGATGCTGCGCGGCCCGCAGACGGCGGCCGAGCTGCGCAGCAACACCGAGCGGCTGCACCGCTTTGCCGACATCTCCTCGGTCGAGGCCTTCCTCGCCGAACTGGCCGAGCGTCAGCCGCCGCTGGCCGTCAAGCTGGCGCGAGCACCCGGTGCGCGCGAAAGCCGTTGGGCCCACCTGCTGTGCGGCGAGGTGCTCGACGCCGCACCAGCCGCCGCTGCAGGCGACCCAGCTTCACGCGACGACGAGATCCTGCAGCTGCGCGCCGAGCAGGCCCGCCAGGCCGCGGAGATCGAGGGCCTGAAGGCGCAGCTGGCGCAGATCAAGGCCGAGCTGGGTCTGGCCTGAGGACGGCGCTGGCGACGGCGCCTGGCCGCTGATCGCGCCAGACCAAGGCTTGGGCGCCAGCATTGCCCCGGTTACTGCATCACAAGGGGATGGCTATGGTGATACGCGTCGCGCGTCTCGGTAGTGATCGCGTCGAGGGCGAAGGCCTCGCGGCCTCGACGCAGGCGGCACCGAGGAGCATTGGCAAGGAAGCGCTGCGCGAGCTGCAGCCGCGAGCGCCAAAGGCGACCTGAACCCTGCCCACACATTGCCCGTGCCTCGCTGGCACGCTCAGAGGCTGGGCACCGAGAAGCGGTAGTCCATCCCGAGGCCCAGGTTGTTCGCGCTGAAGCGTCCACCGCCGGCGCTGGTGGCCCGTGTCTGCCCGAGGCTCACTTGCAGCGCGAGCCGCTCGTCGAGCAGATAGCGCAGGCCGACGCCCGCCTTGAGCGTGCGGCCATGCACGTTGGCGCCGCCCAGCAACTGCCCGAACGCTTGCAGGCGCTCGCCCGGCCCCGTGCGGGTCTGCAGACCGAGGCCCGCCAGGATTTCCGCGTAGCCCGGATAGCCCAGGTAGGCGTTGTAGGCGCCCGAAGCTTGCAGGGGCAGGTAGAGATGCGGGCTGAGCGGCAGGTCCAGCTGCAGGCTGACCATCTTCAAGCCCGGCCGCTCGATGCCGCGGTAGCGCAACTGGTCCGCGCTCTGGTGGAACACCGACAGGCGCAGCCCCTGATAGCGGCCCGCCCCGGCGGTCGCACCGCCCGAGCCCGAGCCCGAGCCTGAGCCCAGATGCCGGATCAGGGCCAGGCCATAGCTCGCATTGCGTGAACTGCCATCGGGCGCCGCCATGTAGCCCAGCGTCGCGGCCAGGCCGAGGTCGCGGCTCAGCCGGTACTCGGCCATCAGCCGTGGATAGAGCAGCAGGCCCGAGCCGGTGGCCATCACCGTGGGCGCATAGCCGCCCGAGCCCAGGCCCAGTTGGCCGTAGAGCGTGAGCCCGCCGTCCAGCCGCCAGCGTCGGCCGAGACCACCCAGCAACTGGTTGTACAGCGGCAGGCCCCGGTAGCCCATGCCCAGCGAGGCAAACCAGTAGGTGTCGGCGCCGAGGAAGTGCGCGAACTGCAGGTCCGCGAGGCCGATGTTGCGCTGGCTCGTGCCCTGCGGATCGATCTGCTTGTAGTTGTCGAACGAGAAGCTCAGCAGGGTCTCGCCCATCTGCGACCGGGCCAGGCCCTCGTCGGCGGCGCTGAGGGTGTGGCCGTGGTCCGCATGGCGCCCGGTCAGGTAGCGGAACGGGATTTCCACGTAGGCATTGAGCTGCGTGCCGTCGATCAGCGACTTGCGGAACTTCATCCGGGACAGGCCGGCACCAAGCGTGAACTCGCCGAAGTCGTAGGCCAGGCCAGCGTGGGCGCGCAGCAAGCCGCCGGTGCCTGACAGCAGCTTGCTGTGCTCGACACTGCGCCCACCGCCACCCGCGCCGAAGGACAGGCCGGCTGTGGCAAGCAGCGAAGCGCTCAGCCGACGTCGCACATGCAGCCCGACGTCGGCAGCGACGAAGCCGCCGTAGTCGCCCTTGAGCGCCGGGGCATAGAAGCCGCCGCCCAGGTACAGGCCATCCAGCACCCGGGTGTAGGCATGGATTCCCAACAGATCAAGTGCGCGGTCGCCCGGCACCTTGATGGCCTGATAGTCCAGCGTCAGCAGGGCGTCGTTGGAGCGAAGCCTGGCCGGAGTCGGACCGGTGGCGGGTTCCGTGGCTTGTTGCGCTCCGGCAGCCGCAGCGGCGATCGACAGCAGCAGGGCACAGGCGGATTGGTTGGTGAACGCGGAAAGGGCCATGCGGCGTGGTCGGCGCAGGCGTGCAGGGGATGGAGAGCGGTGCATGGGCCGCATCATCCATCAGTCAGGATCCGGCAAGGCCAGGTCAGGCTGCATGGCGGAGCCGGCCAACAAAAAGGCCGCCCCAGGTGGGGCGGCCGCAGCGCCGTACTATGCAGTGCCGCTCAGCGGAAGCTGTAGTTCACGCTGGCGAAGAACGAGCGGCCGCGCGGGTCGCCGTAGGTCGGATCCCAGGTCACCTGGAAGTAACGCGACTGGTTGGTGAAGGGCGGGGCCGTGTTCAGCAGGTTCAGCACGCCGACGCGCAGGCGCAGCTCGGGCGAGAACTTGTAGACACCGCTCAGGTCCCACAGCGAGTAGGCCGACACGTCGCGGTTGTTCCAGGCCTCGGCGGCCAGGCCTGGCGTGTTCTGGTCCCGGTAGCCGGCCATGTAGTTGTTGGTCAGCGTGAGGGTCAGCGGGCCTTGCTCCCAGTCCAGGCTGACCTTGTGGCGCCAGCGTTGCACGGCCTTGTCGTCGCGGAACTTGCCGAGACCGTCGACCAGGGGCGAGCGCGGGTCGGTGCTGAATTTGTATTCGGTCACCAGGGTGCCCGAGACGCTGGCGCCGAAGCGGCCCCAGTCGGTCTGGTCGCCGCGCCAGGCCAGCGAGATGTCGAAGCCCGAGGTGTTCAGCTTGCCGCGGTTTTCCTTGGTGACGACGACGTTGCTGACGAAGCCGTCGCTGTCGCGCTCCACGATGGCCGGGTTGTTGTAGTAGACCGGGTTGGTGAAGATGGTTTCCTCACCGATGTCCGAGATGATGTCGGACTTGCGGATGCGCCAGTAGTCGACGCTGCCGTTCCAGTTGCGCGAGGGCTCGAACACCACGCCGAGGCTGGCCTGCTTGGAGGTCTCGGGCTTCAGCGAGGGGTTGGAGTAGCGGTCGATGGGCATCTGCGCCACTTCACCCGAGACCGGGTCGCGCACATAGCTGTTGGTGGTGCTGGAGCGCACCGGCAGGAACAGCTCGGACACCGAGGGCGCGCGGAAACCCGTGCCATAGGAGGCGCGGGCCAGCAGCTGCTTGCTGGGGCGGTAGCTCAGGCCGAGCTTGGGATTGGTGGTGCTGGTCTTGGGCGAGGTGACGCCGGTACGTTGATCGAAGACGCCGCCGTAGCTGTCGTGGCGGATCGCGAACTGGCCCTCGAGCGTCTTGGTGAACGGAGCGCTCAGCTCGGCGAACATGCCGCTGACGTTGCGGGTGTGGCTGTCGTCGGCCAGCAGGGCGCCGGAGCTCGAACGGTCGCCGTTGACGTCGTTGGCCTTCAGCGCGTCGGTGGCGCTGAACTCCACCTTCTCGCGGCGCAGCTCGGCGCCCAGGGCCAGCATCAGGTCGCCGCCCTCCAGCGTGGCCAGCGAGCGTGTCAGCTTGCCGTCCAGGCTGGTCGAGGTGCCCTTGGAGAAACGGGTGGCGTCGTTGATGCGGATCGACTCCATGAAGGCCCGCCCGGCGCTGTTGTCGGTGGCGCGTACGAAGGGGTTGTACTTGCCGTCGCGGATGCCGGCTTCGAGCTTGCTGAACGACACCCAGCCCGACAGGTCGGCGTCGGTGGCCTTGTTGCTGCTGTAGTTGAGTGCCGTCGTGTAGTCCCAGCTGCCGAAGCGGCCTTCGGCACCGGCCACCAGGCGGGAGGATTCGCTCTCGACACGGCTGGTGCGCCGGCCGGCGTCTTCCAGGCGGAAGCGGAAGTCCAGCGGCCCGGTGACGCCGGTCACGGCCTGCAGCGAGGTCGGCAGGCTGATGCCGGAGGCAACGCGGAAGCGCACCGTGGCCGGCGAGGCCGCGTAGTCGGTGTTGGCCTGGGCCAGCAGCACCTCGGTGAACAGCTGGTGGTCGTCGGCGACCTGGAAGGTGGCGCGGCCGAGCAGGCTGCGCTTGTCGCTGTTGGGATAGAGCTCGGAGCCCTTCACATAGTCGTAGGAGCAGCCCTCGCGGCCGCCGAAGCCATCAGGCACGACCGAGTTCGGGTTGTCGCCACCGGTGCAGGAGGCGCGGCCGAAATTGACGCGGCGTGCACCCGAGTTCGGGCCGCCCGGATTCCAGGTGCCGTTGGTGTTCGTGCCCTTGATGGCCGTGCCGGGGTTGGCCAGCACGAAGGCGTTCAAGGCCGCCAGCTGGGCGGTCGAGAGGTCCACGTTGGCCGGGAAGGTGGTGCTGGAGGTTTGTGGCGGCAGGCGGCCGGGCAGGTCGTACTCCTTGACGAAGTCGCGCTGCGTGGCCTCCAGGCGGTCGGTCTTCTGCAGGTCCAGGCTGATGAAGGCGTTGTAGCGGTCGCGCGCCAGGTCGCCGATGCCGGCTGAAGCACTGAAGCTGCGCTTGCCCGCGCCGCCTTGCTGCGTGCCGAGCACATAGGCCGAGAGGTCGGCGCCCTGGTAGTCCTTGCGGGTGATGAAGTTGATCACGCCGCCCATGGCGTCGGTGCCGTAGATGGCGGAGGCACCGTCCTTGAGCACCTCGACGCGCTGGATGGCGCCCGCCGGGATGCTGTTCAGGTCCACGCCAGCGTTGTCGCCGGGCGAGGCGAAGTTGGCAAGGCGGCGGCCGTTCAAGAGCACGAGCGTGGACGAGGTGCCGAGGCCGCGCAGGTTGGCGCCGTTGAAGCCGCGCTGGCCGCCCATCACATCGCTGGTGCTGGCGCCGTCGGTCAGGCCGCCGACGTTGGAGGTGATCTTCTGCAGCAGTTCAGCGGCGGTGGTGACACCGGTCTTGGCGATGTCTTCGCGCTTGATCACCTCGACCGGCAGTGCGGCCTCGCCGTCGAGGCGCTTGATGCTGGAACCGGTCACTTCGACCCGTTCCAGCTTGTTGTCCGGGGTCGGGTTTTGAGCCTGGGCCTGGGCTGTGCTGGCAGCGGCCAGCATCAGCAGCGCGGCATGGGCCATGCGTTGCAGCTCGAACGGGGCGGACTTGCGTCGTGTCATTGTGAACAGCCTTGTGGTTGGAGAGAGAGGGGGAGGGAGACAGGGGAGGAGGGCAAAACCTGGAATGCAATTCACTCTAGGAGCGCGCCAAGCCGGCTGCCTACCGGGTAATTTCGCAAGGGTCACATGCGTGCAAGATCGCGTCGCTTTCCTGCAATGAGCCGCCGACACCCCTGTTGCAGCCTTGCTTCAAAGCGACATGCAATTGCGCCGGCCGCCCGATAGGGGCGGGCTGCGGCCTTTCCCGATGGCGAGGGCTGAGGGCCGCTGCCAAGATGGCGCCATGCCCGACCTCTTGAGCCCCCGCCTCCCACGCCTCAGCCGCCGCTCGCTGCTGTCTGTGCTGTCTGTGCTTTCGCTGGCGCTGGCCGTGGCCGCTCCGCTGCCGGCCGCTGCTGCCACTGTCGCCGCCGAGCCTGCGCGTGGCACCGTGATCGCCATCGGCGGCGCCTTGAAGGCCGACAACACCGCCGTCTGGCAGCGCGTGGTTGCGGCGGCGGGTGGGCCGGGCAGCCGCATCGCGGTCTTCGCCACGGCGGCAGCCAATCCGCAGCGGGCGGCCGAGCAGATCGTCGAGGTGCTGGCCAAGCACGGCGCCGTGGCCGAGCTGATCCCGGTGGCGCCCAAGCTGGCCGATGTGGACATCAAGGCCAGCCTGAGCGACCCGGCCCTGATCCAGAAAGTGCAGGGCGCCACGGGTGTCTATTTCTCCGGCGGCTCGCAGGAGTACATCGTCGACACGCTGCAGCCCGGCGGCGAGCCGACCGAGATGCTGAAGGCGATCTGGTCCGTCTACCGCCGGGGCGGCGTGGTGGCCGGCTCCAGCGCGGGCGCTGCCATCATGAGCCGCACCATGTTCCGCGACGCTCCCGACGGCATCGCCGTGCTGCAAGGCCGCATGCGCGAAGGCCGCGAATGGGACCGGGGCCTCGGCTTCATCGAGAGTGAGGTCTTCGTCGACCAGCATTTCCTCAAGCGGGGCCGCATAGGCCGCATCCTGCCGCTGATGCAGGCGCGCGGCCTCAAGCTGGGCCTCGGTGTGGAGGAAGACAGCGCCGTGGTCATGCGCGGCCCTGAGGTCGAGGTGATAGGGGCGCGCGGCGCCCTGCTGGTCGATTTGCGCGAGGCGCGCAGCAACGAGGCCCTGGGTGCCTTCAACTTGCGCAATGTGCGCCTGAGCTACCTCGACCATGGCGACCGCCACGACCTCGCCACCGGCATCAGCACGCCGTCCAGCCAGAAGCTGGCCGGCCCCCAGGTCAACCCGCGGGCGGCGGACTTCAAGCCGCGCTTCCAGGCCGAGCCCTTCTTCATCGACATGCTGGCCGACAATGTGATCGTGCGCGCCATGACCCTGCTGATCGACAGCCCGCACGCCGAGCTGCGCGGCCTGGCCTTCCGTGGGCGCGCATCGCCGCAGGATCCGCAGCCCGACCTCGGTTTCGAGTTCCGCCTCTACAAAGCCGCCGACAGCCTGGCCTGGTCCGGTGGCGACGACTACACCTTGCTGGGCCTGAGGCTGGATGTGCAGCCGGTCAAAATCACGCGCCCTTTCTACTCGCCGATCACGGCCACTCCCTGAGAGACATCACGAATGCGTATCGAGCATCACGCGCTGCCATCACCCAGCACCGGCGTCCAGCGGACCCTGCGGGTCCTGCATTTCGGCACGGCCACCAGCGGCCGCAAGGTCTACATCCAGGCTTCGCTGCATGCCGACGAAATCCCCGCCATGCTGGTGGCCCAGCACCTGCGCGAGCAGCTGCAGCAGCTCGATGCCGCCGGGCTGATTGCCGGTGAGATCGTGCTGGTGCCCATGGCCAACCCTATCGGCCTGGCGCAGGACATCCAGGGCACGCTGTTCGGCCGCTTCGACCTGGCCACCGGCGTCAACTTCAACCGGCTCTACAAGCACCTCACGCCGCCCTTGCTCGCGCGGCTGCAAGGCAAGCTCGGTGCTGATGCGGCGGCCAATGTCGCCACCATCCGCCGCGAGGGCCTGGCCGTGCTGGCCGATTGGGAGGCGCAGACCGAGACCGAGGCGCTGAAGAAGCTGCTGCAGACCCTGGCCACCGATGCCGACATCGTGCTGGACCTGCACTGCGACAACGAGGCCGTGCTGCACCTCTACACCGGCACGCCGCTCGCAGAGCCGGTGATGCAGCTGGCCACGCGCATGGGCGCCGAGGCCGTGCTGCTGGCCAAGGTCTCGGGCGACGACCCCTTCGACGAATCGCTGTCCCGCCACTGGTGGGAGCTGGCCGAGCAGTTGCCCGGCCATCCGATCCCGAACGCCTGCGTCTCCGTCACCGTGGAGTTGCGCGGCGAGCACCAGGTCGAGGACGGCCTGGCGCGCCAGGATGCTGCCGCCCTGGTGGCCTGGCTGCAGGACCAGGGCCACGTGGCCGGGCCCGCGCCGGCCATGCCGGCTGCACGCTGCGAGGCCACGCCGCTGGAAGGCGTGGAGCCCCTCGCGGCGCCGCATGCCGGGCTCATCGTGTTCAGCAAGGCGCCGGGCGATGCCGTGCAGGCGGGCGAGCTGGTGGCCGAGATCGTCGACCCGCTGAGCGACCAGCGCAGCGAGTTGCGTGCCACGGTCTCCGGCGTGCTGTTCGCTCGCGTGGCGCGGCGCTATGCCTCGCGCGGCATGCGCGTCGCCAAGATCGCCGGCGCCAAGGCCTTCCGCAGCGGCAAGCTGCTGTCGATGTAAGCCGCGGGGCCGGACGCAATGAAACTGAAGTTCCCCAACACCTTCGTCCTGCTGTTCGGCCTCCTGGCCCTGATCGCGCTGTCCACCTGGTTCGTGCCGGGCGGCCAGTACGACACGCAGATGCTCAATGGCCGCAAGGTCATCGACCCGAACTCCTTCCGCTACATCGCCAGCAACCCGCAAGGGCCGGTGGAGCTCCTGATCGCGCCCATCAAGGGCTTCGTCGAGGCGGCGCTGATCATCGGCTTCGTGCTGATCGTCGGCGGCGTGTTCAACGTGCTGCACAAGACCCAGGCGATTGACTCGCTGATCAAGTCGGTGGCCAAGGCCCACACGCGTTCTGCCTTTGTGCGCGCAGCCACCATCCCGGCCTTCGTCACGCTGTTCTCGCTGGGCGGGGCCAGCTTCGGCATGGCCGAGGAGGCGATTCCCTTCGTGCTGATCTTCATTCCGCTCGCGCTGGCGCTGAAGTACGACACGGTGGTGGGCATCTCGATTCCCTTCGTCGGCTCCCAGGTCGGCTTTGCCACCGCCTTCCTGAACCCCTTCAACGTGGGCGTGGCGCAGGGCATTGCCGGCGTGCCGCTGTTCTCGGGCATAGGCTTCCGGCTGATCTGCTGGTTCGTGGCGACCACGGTGACCATCGCCTTCCTGATGTGGTACGCGGCGCGCATCAAGCGTCAACCCACGCTCAGCCCGACCTACGAGATGGACCTGGAGAAGCGCCGCACGCTGAACCTGGCCGAGTTCGACAACTTCGCCGGCATGACGCTCACGCACAAGCTGGTGCTGTTCCTCTTCGCCGGCAGCCTCGGCGTGATGATCCTCGGCGTCGTCAAGTTCGGCTGGGACATCGACAAGATCGCTGCGCTCTTCCTGGTGATGGCCATCGGCGTGGGTGTGGTGGCGCGCCTCTCGGCGGACGACTGGGTCAATGCCTTCCTGCAAGGCGCGCGCGACCTGGTCGGCACGGCCCTGGTGATCGCCCTGGCCAAGGCCACGGTGGTCGTGATGCGCGACGCCCACATCGTCGACACCATGCTGCATGCGCTCGTGCCCTATGTGCAGAGCGAGAGCCCGACCTTCTCGGCCCAGAAGATGTTCCTGATCCAGTCGGTGATCAACTTCTTCATCCACTCCGGCACCGGCCAGGCGGCACTGACCATGCCCATCATGGGCCCGCTGGCCGACCTGGTGGGCGTGAGCCGCCAGACGGCCATCCTGGCCTTCCAGTTCGGCGAGCTGACCACGCCGATGATCCCGACCTCGGGCATCACGGTGGGCGTGCTGGCCCTCGCTGGCATTCCCTGGACCAAGTGGGCCCGCTGGATGCTGCCGCTGCAGGGGCTGTACCTGGTGATGGCCCTGGCCTTGCTCGCGATTCCGCACCTGATTGGCTGGCAGTGATGTGAACACGGTGGCCTTGCCCCGGCGCTGCTGCGGCCTGCTGCTGCTGCCGGGTTGCTCGCTGCTGGCCGTGGCCGGCGCGGTGGAGGTGCTGCAGGCGCTGAACGAACTGCAGGACGAGGCACGGTACGAGAGCCGGCTGCTGTCTGAAAGCGGCGGCCTGCTGGCGGCCGCAGGTGGCGTGCAGCTGGACACCCGCATGCTGGCGCCGCAAGAGGCCTGGCATCTGCTTTTCGTGATCGCTGGCGAAGCAG
Organism: Pelomonas sp. V22; assembly: GCF_030014915.1. GTDB lineage: Bacteria > Pseudomonadota > Gammaproteobacteria > Burkholderiales > Burkholderiaceae_C > JAUASW01. Next base: position 671,164 of record NZ_JAGIXS010000001.1, on the reverse strand, counting down.
CGCCCGCGTCGCCCTGGCTGCTGGACGCGCTGCGCTCGCAGGCAGCGGCCGGCGCAGTGCTGGCCGGCATCGACGGCGGCGCCGCACTGCTGGCCGGGGCCGGCCTGCTGGACGGCCAGCGCGCCACCATCGCCTGGCCGCTCGCCGACGCGGCGATGCAGGACCATCCGGCCGTGGTCTGGTCCACCCACGTGTGGGAAATCGCTGCCGAAGGCCGCATGCTCAGCGGCGCCGGCGGCACCTCGGTGCTGGACCTGCTCGTGGCCTGGTCGGCTCGTCAGCATGGCGAGCGCGTGGCGCAGGAGCTGGCCCTGATGCTCGGCATGGAGCGCGCGCGCGGTGCGGCCGAACGCCAGCGCCAGCCCATCACCGAACGCCTGGGCGCCGGCAGCGCCAAGCTGACCGAGGCGCTGGCCCTGATGGAGGCCAACCTTAGTGAGCCCCTGCCTACCGAGGATGTGGCGCGTCTTGTCGGACTGTCGCGCCGCCAGCTGGAGCGCTTGTTCAAGCAGCACCTCGATGCGCTGCCCTCGCGCTATTACCTGGAGCTGCGGCTCAAGCGAGCCCAGCGACTTTTGCAGCAGAGCAGCCAGTCCATCCTGCAGATCGGCCTGTCCAGCGGCTTCGCTTCGGGGCCGCATTTCTCCAATGCCTACAAATCCCATTTCGGCCACACGCCGCGCGACGAGCGCAGCCAGCGGGCCGCAGCCTGGCGCGAACGCGCGCCGAAAGAGCAGCCATGAGCAGCCCTGAAGACTTTCTCTTGCGCTCGGTGGCGCCCGGCGACCTGGCGGCGCTGGAGCGCCTGGCCGCCGCCTCGGTAGACGGCATCAGCTCGCTGCCGAACGACCGCGAGAAGCTGCGCGCCCGCATCGAGCAATCGCTGCAGGCCTTTGGCAGCGAGGACGCGGCCAGCGGCGAGGAGACCTATCTTTTTGTGCTGGAGGATGTGCGCGCCGGCCGGGTGATCGGCTGCAGCGGCATTGCGGCCAGCGCCGGCTTCCACGACCGCTTCTACAGCTACCGCAACGAGTTCGTGGTCCATGCCTCACGGGCGCTGCGAGTCAGCCAGCGCATGCACACCCTGCACCTGTGCCACGACCTGACCGGCTGCACGCTGCTGACTTCCTTCTACATCGAGCCGGCCTACGAGCAGGGCCTCGCGCCGCAGCTGCTGTCGCGCGCGCGCCTGCTCTTCATCCGCCAGCACGCCGAGCGCTTCAGCGAGCGCATCGCGGCCGAGCATCCCGGCCTCGTCGATGCACAAGGCCAGAGCCCGTTCTGGGATGCCGTGGGCCGGCGCTTCTTCAACATGGACTATCCGCAGGCCGAGGCCTTGACAGGCGGCCGCAGCAAGGCCTTCATCGCCGACCTGATGCCGCATTCACCGATCCACGTGACGCTGTTGCCCGAAAGCGCGCAGTTCGCGCTGGGACAGCTGCATCCGGTGGGCGAGCTGCCGTTCTCCATCCTGCTGGACGAGGGCTTCGATGCCGACAGCTATGTCGATATCTTCGACGGTGGCCCCACGGTCGAGGCCAGCCTGGCCTTGCTGCGCAGCGTGAGGCAGGCGCGGGAGCTGCAGCTTCGCGCCGGCAGCGTGGTGCTGGGCCCGGGCCAATGGCATGTGGCAGCGCGGCGCGACCGCGCGGGCTTTCGCGCCGTGCTCGCGGCCTTGCCGACGGTGGTGCAGGCGCTGCCGCCCGACCACGAACTTGTCCAGCGCCTCGGCCTGGACGAGGGCGGGCGCCTCACCGTGACGCCGGTGGCCGCTGCGGCCTTGGAGGACCTGGCATGAACGCGATCAGGATCCGCGCCGCCGTGCCGGCCGATGCGGCGGCCCTGGCTGGCTGGCTCAACCAGGCCGGTGCGCCGGTCGACACCGACACGGCCGTGGCGGGCGAGGGCCTGTGGCTGGCCGTCGACGCTGATGATCGCGCGCTGGCCTGCCTGCGCTTGCGTGAGCAGCTGGGCCTCACGCTGCCGCGCTACAGCTACCACGTGGGCCAGGCCGTGCATGCGGCGGCCGAGCTGGGCCTGTTCCAGCGCCAGGCCACCTTGCTGCTGGGCAATGACCGTACCGGCGATGCCGAGCTGGCCGACATCGCCTGCGCGCCCGGCCTGCCCGAGGCGCTGCAGCAGCAGGCGCTGCAGCGGCTGATCGATGCCGCGTTCGAGCGCATCGCGGCCGCGCCGCAGCGCTTTGGCGAGCGCCTGGTGGTCGAGCTGGCCGGCTGGCGCGATGCGGCTGGCCGCTCGCCGTTCTGGCAGGGCCTGGGCGCGCATTTCTGCCCCTGCGACCCGGCAGCGGCCCAGGCCGAGATGGGCGAGGCCTGGCGCAGCCATCTGGCAGCCCTGCTGCCGCGCCAGCTGCTCTACCTGTCCTTTCTCGACGCGGCAGCGCAGTCGGCCGTGGCGCAGGCGGGCGACGTGCCGCCGGCCTTGCTGCGGGTGCTGAGATCGCGCGGGTTCGCTGCGAGCCAGCATGTGCGCATCGACGATGCCGGGCCGATCTGGTCGCGGGCCCGACCCTAGCAGGCCGCTGACGCAGACTTTCGGCTGCGGGTTGCGTGCCGCCTATGCTGCGCCCTCCACAGGAGGAGCGGGTGCAGACGATGACGAGAACATGGGCCTTGTTGGCAGCTTTTCTGCTGCTGCAGCTGCCGCTGGCGGCAACGGCCGCCGACGAGGCGATGGCGCAGGTGAGGCAGCGCATGCGGCCCATGGAGGCCGGGCGGGCGGCCGAGCTGAGCGATGCGCAATTGCAGGCCTTTGGCGATGCCGTGGGCAGGGCTCGCGTCGTGGCCCTCGGCGAGCAGACGCACGGCGGCCGCCAGGAGTTCGAGCTCAAGACCCGGCTCCTGCGCTACCTGCATGAGCAAAAGGGCTTCGACGTGCTGCTGCTGGAGAGCGGCGTGTTCGACATCGCGCAGCTGCAGCAGGCCATGCAGCGCGGCGAGAAGCTCGATGCGCTGGCCTCCGGCAACGTGTTCTACATGTATGCCAATAGCGATGCCGGCCGGGGGCTGCTGCGCTACCTGGACGAGCAGCAGGCTGGTCCGCGGCCGCTGCTGCTCTCCGGCATCGACAGCCAGCTGAGCGGCGGCTACAGCCGTGCCGAGCTGCTGCCGCGCCTGCGCGCAAGGCTGCAGGGCGATGCCGCCGACTGGCCGCTCTTCGTGCGCCTGGCCGACCCGCTGATGCAGATGAAGCGCGAGGCACCGCCAGCCGCCGAGCAGCAGGTGTTCGAGGCGCTGGCCCGGCGCCTTCGCCAGACGCTGTGCGCCGCTCCGGGCGGGGACGAGCTGCTGTGCCGCAGTCTGGCCGGCCTGCAGGCGCAGGCGGTCAACTTCTGGCGCGGCGACTACCAGCGCGACCACGAGATGGCCGAGAACGTGCTGTGGCAGCTGGACAAGCTCTACCCCGGCCGCAAGGCGGTGATCTGGGCCCATACCATCCACGTGGCGCGGGGCGTCCGGTTCGACGACCAGCACCGCTACGCCGGCGATGTGCTCGGCGAGAAGCTGGGGCGCGACTACTACGTGCTCAACCTCACGGCGCTGCAGGGCAGCTTCCTGGAGTTCGCTTCCGGCGAGGTGCAGGTGATGCCGCCGGCCTATCCGCGCAGCCTGGAGTCGGCCTTTGAAACCGGCAAGGCCGCGTTCGCCTTCCTGAACGCGCCGCAGCCGCTGAAGTCCGGCCTGGCCGAGCGCAAGATGGAGTTTGGCTACTCCATGCCCTATGCAGGCTCGGGCCTCGGCCATCAATGGGATGGCGTGTTCTACATCCGCGACATGGACCCCGTGAAGATGACGCGCTGAAGCGCGCCAGCGCTCAGGCCATCAAGAGCTTGTGCACCAGCTCCGGTGTCGTGGCTGCTTCGTATTTCTTCATCAGCCGCGCTCGGTAAACGTCCACGGTGCGCGGGCTGATGCCCAGCTTCTTGCCGATCAGCTTGCTGGTCAGGCCGTCGATCAAGAGGGCGGCGATCTCGCGTTCGCGCGCGGTCAGCGTGGCGGTCAGCTGGCGGTGGCTGGACAGGTCTTCGAAGCTCCAGATGCCGCTGGCATGGGGGTCCTCGCGCTGCAGTGCGCGGCCGGTCACATGGCACCAGAACAGCTGGCCGCCGGCGCGCTTCATGATGCGGTCGTCGGCGTAGTAGCCCTCGGCGTCGAGGCTGGCGAGGATGCGCTCGCCGGTGCGCTGGAACTCGGCCGGGGAAGGGTAGAGCAGCTCGAAGCTCTGGCCTATCAGCTGCTCGCGCTCGGCCTCGAACATGGCCAGCACATGCTGGTTGCAGTCGCGGATGATGCGCTGCTCGGAGAGGATCAGGCCTATGGGCGCGAGATCGAAGGCCGTGCGGTAGTCCAGCGACATCAGAGCAGCGCGTAGGTGGTGGTGGCCTGGACGGCCAGCCGGCCTTGCTCATCCGCGATGTCGATGCTGCCGAACGCGAGGCTCTTGCCCGAGCGCAGCACCGTGGCGCGGACCGTGCAGGCGCTGCCCGAGATCGGGCGCAGGAAGCTGGTCTGCAGTTGCACCGTGGTCATGGGCCTGAAGCCCCCCAGCTTGCTGGCCAGGGCCAGCACCATGGCGGTGTCGGCCGCCGCCATGGCCGCCTGGCCGCACATCACCCCGCCGACGTGGATGTAATCGGGGCGCACCGGCATGCGCAGCAGCACGAAGTCGTCGCCGGCGTCTGCCACCTCGAAGCCCATGGCGATGATCCAGGGCGCGAAGATGGCGGGGATGCTGTCTTGCAGGGCTTGGGGCGTCATGGGCCGTAATGTATAGGGCGCCGGGCGGGGTGTGGATCAGCCAGCGAACGCTGCAGGCTTGTCTGCTGGGGCCGCTGCGTAGGCGAATTTACGTAACGACCCGAGCCGCGCCTGCGTAGTACGCTAGCCGGCGTTCCGAGTCCCTGGAGACAAACCCATGAACAAGCTCTATCCCAGCGCGGCTGCAGCGCTGGACGGCATCGTCCGCGACGGCCAGTTGCTGGCCGTCGGCGGCTTCGGCCTCTGCGGCATTCCCGAGGCCCTGATCGCTGCGCTGCGCGACAGCGGCGTCAAGAACCTCACGGTGATTTCCAACAACGCCGGCGTCGACGGCTTCGGTCTCGGCCAGCTGCTCGAGACGCGCCAGATCAAGAAGATGATCTCGAGCTATGTGGGCGAGAACAAGGAGTTCGAGCGGCAGTACCTGGCCGGCGAACTGGAGCTGGAGTTCACGCCGCAAGGCACCCTGGCCGAGAAGCTGCGCGCCGGCGGTGCCGGCATCCCGGCCTTCTTCACGCGCACCGGCGTGGGCACCATCGTGGCCGAGGGCAAGGAGCTGCGCGAGTTCGATGGCCAGACCTATGTGATGGAGCGGGCCCTGGTGCCCGAGGTGTCCCTGGTCAAGGCCTGGAAGGCCGACGAGAGCGGCAACCTGCTGTTCCGCCGCACGGCGCGCAACTTCAATCCGGCCGCCGCCATGGCCGGCAAGATCACGGTCGTGGAAGTGGAGGAGCTTGTGCCCACCGGCACGTTCGATCCGGACTCCGTCCATCTGGCCGGCATCTACGTGCACCGCATCGTGGTGAACGCCAATCCCGAGAAGCGCATCGAGAAGCGCACTCTGTCTGAGAAGAAGGGGAACTGACCATGGCCTGGACCCAAGACCAGATGGCGGCCCGCGCCGCCCAAGAGCTCGAAGACGGCTTCTACGTCAACCTCGGCATCGGCATCCCTACCCTCGTGGCCAACCATGTGCCGGCGCACAAGGAAGTCTGGCTGCAGAGCGAGAACGGCATGCTGGGCATCGGCGCCTTCCCGACCGAGGACGAGGTCGACGCCGACCTGATCAATGCCGGCAAGCAGACGGTCACCACCATTCCCGGCTCCTCGATCTTCGGCAGCCATGATTCGTTCGCGATGATCCGTGGCGGCAAGATCAACCTGTCCATCCTTGGCGCCATGCAGGTCACGGCCACGGGCGACCTGGCCAACTGGATGATCCCCGGCAAGATGGTCAAGGGCATGGGCGGCGCCATGGACCTGGTGGCCGGCGTCAAGCGCGTGATCGTGCTGATGGAGCATGTGGCGCGCAAGAAGGACGGCACGGAAGACCTGAAGATCCTGCCGCAATGCACGCTGCCGCTGACCGGCAAGGGCGTGGTCAACCGCATCATCACCGACCTCGCCGTGATGGACGTGACGCCTCAGGGCCTCAAGCTCGTGGAACTGGCCGAGGGCGTGACGCGCGAGTTCGTGCAGAGCAAGACGGGCGTGCCGCTGGTCTGAGTTTCGCGGCGGTGCCAGCAACGACAAAGGCCGGCAATGCCGGCCTTTGTTTTGGCGGGAGTCGGGAGACTCAGGCCTTGCGGCGGCGGGCGGCGCCAACGCCGACCAAGGCCACACCGACCAGGGCCAGCGAGACCGGCTCGGGCACGGTGCCGGCGTCCGAGAACGTCAGGTTGTCGAAGGTGAAGTGGCTGTCCAGCACGGCGACGCGGAACTCGTTGATGACGTCGAAGTCGATGCTGAAGTTGTAGTGACCGGCATTGCCGGCGATGTCGACCGAGGCCACCTGGGCGCCGTCGTAGTAGGCCGTGAAGCGGGCGTTGCCAGAACCACCGGCAGCGATCATGTCGACGCCGTCCAGATTGAAGTAGCCGCCGCTGGCCAGCTTGAACACGGCCGTGCCGTTGTCCATGTGGGCCATGCCGGCACCCGGCCAGTTCCAGACGGTGTTGGCCGTCATGGCCATGCCGGCCTCGGTGTAGTTCGTGTAGTTGGTCAGCGAACCAAAGGTCACGACACCAGCTTGGGCTGCCGGAGCAGCGGCAGCGATCAGAGCGGCCAGACCGAGAACGCGGGTGAGTTTGTTCAGCATTTTTTGCAATCGAAGAGGTGAGGGATGGCTTTAGCTCAGCAGATTCCGTGCCAAGGAGCTAAGTCGTTGATTTGCAATAAATCCTGACGATCTGCCGGAGTCCGTGTAAACCCTAGCGACAAGCCCGCCGGTATTAATTCACGGACGGCGGCCTGGCTTGGGCGATGGTCGCGCAACTTGGCGGACGCAGGAGCTTGCATTTCTTTACGGCTGGTTTTGCGAGGAGGCATCGGGCCTGCCGTCTAATCGCCGGTACCGCATGTCGAGGTCGAAGATGGCTAAAGAATCGCTGCAGACCATGGTGCCCGTCCCCGAAAACGCGGTGACGTGCGACTGTCCGCCACCCGCCGAGCAGCCGGTCATCGATGCCGGCGAGGCTGGTTCCGCGTCACTGCCGGTCTGGTCCAGCGCCGCCTTGCTGAGCGCCTGCGGAGGTGGCGGCGGGGGCGGCAGTCCAGCGCCCGTGCCCACACCCAGCCCTCCGCCGCCACCGCCTCCCCCACCTCCACCAGCACAACCCACCGAGGCCGAGGCCGCGCGCTTCCTGGCCCAGGCCGGTTTTGCCGCCAGCACGGCCGACATCGCCACCGTGCGTGCCAGTGGCTACGCAGCCTGGGTCGACGCCCAGCTGGCGATGCCTCGCAGCCGAGGCCATTACGACTGGATGGTGGACAAGGGCTATGCGGTGGCCGCCAACATCAACAGCTTCAACGGCGCCGACAACACGATCTGGCGCAAGCTGATTGCCTCGCCCGACCAGCTGCGCCAGCGCATGGTGCTGGCGCTGTCGGAGATCTTCGTGGCCTCGATGAACGGCATCCCGGTCAGCTGGCGTGGTTTCGTCACGGCGGCTTACGTGGACTGGCTGGAAGAAAACGCCTTCGGCAACTACCGCGACCTGCTGAACGCCGTGACGCTGTCGCCGGCCATGGGTGTCTACCTGAACATGCGCGGCAACAAGAAGGAAGACACGGCCACCGGCCGTGTGCCCGACGAGAACTATGCACGCGAGGTGATGCAGCTCTTCACCATCGGCCTGGTTCAGCTCAACCTTGACGGCACGCCCACCCTGGGCGCCGATGGCAAGGCCATCGACACCTACAACCAGACCAACATCACCGACCTGGCTCGCGTGTTCACCGGCTGGGAGTTCGACAACGCCCAGGCCGCCGATCCTGGCTACGCCAAGCGGCCCATGGTCCACATCGCCAGCCGCTTCTCGACCGGCGCCAAAAAGGTGCTGAACGTCGACATCCCGGCCTCGGCCGATGGCCCGACGGCGCTGAAGACGGCGCTGGACACGCTGGCCAACCACCCCAACGTCGGTCCCTTCATCGGCCGGCAGCTGATACAGCGCCTCGTGTGCTCCAACCCGAGCCCGGCCTATGTGCAGCGGGTCGCCACGGTGTTCAACAACAATGGCAGCGGCCAGCGCGGCGACCTGAAGGCCGTGCTCAAGGCCATCCTGCTCGACACCGAGGCCCGCAGCGCCCCGAGCGGCAACGCGAGCGGCAAGCTGCGCGAGCCGGTGCAGCGCTTCGTGCAATGGGCGCGCAATGCCGGGCTGACCTCGCCGACCGAGCTGTGGAACGTGGGCAATCTCTCGGACCCGGCCACGCGCCTCGGCCAGAGCCCGATGCGCAGCCCCTCGGTGTTCAACTTTTTCCGGCCCGGCTATGTGCCGCCCAACTCATCGCTGGGCACGGCTGGCATCACGGCGCCTGAGTTCCAGCTCTGCAACGAGAGCACGGTGGCCGGCTACCTGAACTACATGCAGATCCTGATCGCCAGCGGCGTGGGGGAGCTCAAGCCCAATTACACGGCCGAGCTGAGCGTGGCCAACGATGCAGGCAACCTCGTCGACCGCTGGGCCCTCTTGCTGGCCGCCGGGGCCTTGAGCACTGCCACGCTGAACACGATCAAGACGGCGGTCGGCAGCATCACGGCCAGCAGCGACACCGCGCGGCTCAACCGCATCCAGGCCACCATCCTTCTCGTGATGGGCTCGCCCGAATATCAAGTACAGAAATGAGGCCGGCATGAGCAACATCTCCCACCTGAAAAAGATGCAGCGCCGCGAGTTCCTGCGCCGTGCCTCAGCGCTCGGCGTCACCGGCGTGGCCGCACCCTGGGCGTTGAATCTGGCGGCCATCGGCGAGGCTGCGGCGCAGAGCGCGCCAGCGGACTACAAGGCCCTGGTCTGCATCTTCTTCTACGGCGGCAATGACTATGGCAACACCCTGGTGCCCTATGACCAGGCGAGCTACAACGCCTACGCCACGATCCGCCAGACGATTGCCACGCCGCGCGACCAACTGACCGCCACCGCGCTCACGCCGTCGGTGGCCCTGCCCGACGGCCGCCAGATGGCGCTGGCGCCGCAACTCGGCCCCTTGAAGCGGCTGTTCGATGCGGGCCACCTGGGCGTGCTGCTGAATGTGGGCACCCTGGTGCAGCCGACCACGCTGGCCCAGTACAAGGCGCAGAGCGTGCCGCTGCCGCCCAAGCTGTTCTCGCACAACGACCAGCAAAGCGTCTGGCAGGCCTCGACGCCCGAGGGCGCGGTCTCGGGCTGGGGCGGCCGCATGGGCGACCTCTTCATGGGCGGCAATGGCAATGCCACCTTCACCTGCATCAATGTCTCGGGCAACGCCGTCTTCATGTCGGGCAAGCAGGCCGTGCAGTACCAGCTCTCGACCAGCGGCGCCGTGGCCATCAATGGCGTCACCAAGCCCATGTACGGCTCACAGGCCTGTGCCGATGCCCTGCGCAGCCTGATCACGGCTCAGCGCACGCACTGGATGGAGGAGGAGCTCAACCGCGTGGTCAGCCGCTCGGTCAGTGCGCAATCCATCGTCAGCACGGCGCTGGCCGGCCTGCCGGCGCTGAAGACCACGTTCGACAGCGCCAACAGCCTGGCGACGCAGTTGCAGATGGTGGCCAAGCTGATCGCTGCGCGCTCGAGCCTGGGCGCGAGCCGCCAGGTCTTCTTCGTGTCGCTGGGCGGCTTCGACCTGCATGACTTCCTGCCCGACCAGCATCCGGGCCTGCTGACCAATATCGGCAACGCCATGGCCAGCTTCCACGACGCCATGGTCGAGATCGGCGCCAACGACCAGGTCACGGCCTTCACCGCCAGCGACTTCGGCCGCACGCTGACCAGCAATGGCGACGGCTCCGACCACGGCTGGGGCAGCCATCATTTCGTGATGGGTGGCGCGGTCAAGGGCGGACGCTTCTTCGGCCAGTTGCCCTCGGTGTCCGTCAACGGACCCGATGACGTGGGCCAGGGCCGTTTGCTGCCCACCACCTCGGTGGACCAGCTCGGCGCCACGCTGGCGTCGTGGATGGGCGTCAGCGCGACCAACCTGCCGCTGGTGATGCCGCAGATCGGCAATTACTCGCTGAAGAACATCGGCATTTTCGGCTGAGCGGCGGCCTCGCCGCCGGCCGGAAGTCATGAGAGCCGGCACGACTCGTCGGCGCGGGCCGTCGTTCGTCGCGGCGTTCGTCGCAGAGCTTCGCGGGGTTCCGTCGTTCGGTACCGGAAATCCGTGCTTCGTGCCGCTTCGCGTGGAGTTGCTCGCCATCGCTTCCTAGCATTGACTGCACGCGGTTTCGCAAGACGCGCCATCAAGGTGTCAGGCGACCGTGACTTCCCACATGTCTCACGTCAATCAAGGAGCGACCCCATGAAGAAGATCCCATCACTGGCCCTGGCCGGCCTGCTGCTGGTCAATGCCGCCACCATGGCGGCCGACCTGCAACGCGTCGAGGTCGAGGGGAAGTCCAAGTCCCCTGCGCGGACCGACGTCGCCAAGGCCTGCCCGACGGTGCTGGCCGATCTTGAGGAGGCGATGACGGCGGCCTTTGCCCGCGAAGAGCAGAGCGGTCTGGTCGATGTGCGCTTCCGCGTGCAGGACGGTGTGGTGCGTCAGGTCAAGGCCAGCGGCGGGCCGCGCGCCTACCGGCCGGCCCTGCAGCGCGCGGTCAGCAGCCTGGACTGCCAGGGCAACGGCACGAGCGGCGTGCAGGACTATGCCTTCCAGGTCGAGATCCTGGCTCCCGGCCAGCTTGCCAGCGGCGGCCGTCGCCTGGCTCTGAAGCAGTTGCCGAAAGAGGAAGCCGTTCGCTCACTATGATGGGCCGATGCATCACCCCGCCCTCCGAACCTGTAGCGCCCTGCTGGCGCTGAGCCTCAGCCTCATCGCCCGAGCGGACACGCCGGACGCCCTGCCCGAGGGCGCGACGGGCCTCGTGCCCAAGCCGGGTTGGGCCTACAAGCAGGAGGCGGTCGCCGCCGCCAATCCGCTGGCCGCTGCGGCCGGCGCGCGCATCCTGCGCGAGGGCGGCAACGCGCTCGATGCGGCCGTGGCGGTGCAGATGGCCCTGAACCTGGTCGAGCCGCAGAGCAGCGGCATAGGCGGCGGCGCCTTCCTGATGCTGTTCGACGGTGCCAAGGTCGTGGCATGGGACGGCCGCGAGACCGCTCCGGCCGCCGCCACAGCCGACATGCTGCTGCGCCCCGATGGCCGGCCGATGAACGTGGCGGACGGCGAAGGCCGTGTCGTGGCCACGCCGGGCGTGCTGGCCATGCTGCAGGCGGCCCATGCCAAGCATGGCCGCCTGCCCTGGGCCCAGCTGATGCAGCCGGCCATCGAGCTGGCGGAGCAGGGCTTTGCGGTGAGTCCGCGCCTCAACAAGCTGCTGGCGCAGGACCGCCTGCTGGTCAAGGACGAGCAGTCCAGAAGCTACTTCTTCGACGCCGAGGGCAAGCCCTGGGCGGTCGGTCATGTGCTGAAAAACCCCGCCTTCGCGGCCGTGTTGCGACGCGTGGCCGAGCTGGGGGCAGCTGCGCTTCAGCAGGGTGTCGTGGCGAAGGACATCGTGCGTCGCGTGCAGGCGCGTCAGGGCGTGCTGACCGCCGAGGATTTGCAGGCCTACCAGCCGCTGCAGCGCGAGGCGCTCTGCGCCACCTGGCGCCAGCAGTACAAGGTCTGCGGCTTCCCGCCGCCGTCGTCGGGGCAACTGACCTTGGTGCAGGTGCTGAAGCTGTTGGACTACGGTGGCGCCCCCAGCACACCGCTGCAGGCCAACGGACTGCCGAGCGCCGAATGGCTGCATCGCTATGCCGAGGCCTCCAAGCTCGCCTTCGCGGACCGCGCGCTCTACATCGCCGACCCGGCCTTCGTGCCCGCACCGGCGGGGGATTGGCAAAGCCTGCTCGACGATGACTACCTGAAGCGGCGCGCCGCCCTGATAGGCACGCAAAGCATGGGCCAGGCGGTGGCCGGCCAGCCGCGCAGCGCCGTCACCGCGCTGGCGCCGCAGCGCGATCAGCCGGAGTTCGGCACCAGCCACATCAGCGTGATCGATGCGCAAGGGCGGGGCGTGGCCATGACCACCACCATCGAGGCGGCCTTTGGCGCCCGCATCATGAGCGACGGCGGCACGGGCTTGGCCGGCGGTTTCCTCCTCAACAACCAGATGACCGATTTCTCCTTGCGCCCGCGCGAGGCCGACGGCCGTCTGGTGGCCAACCGCATCGAGCCGCTGAAGCGCCCGCGCTCCAGCATGAGCCCGACCCTGGTGTTCGACGCCAAGAGCGGCCGCCTGCTGATGAGCCTCGGTGCGCCGGGTGGGCCGGCCATCATCTCGTTCACGGCCAAGACCGTGCTGGCCACGCTGGCCTGGGGCTTGACGCCGCAGCAGGCCATCGACCTGCCCAATGTGCTCAGCATGAACACGGGGCCGCTCTACCTTGAACTCGGCCAATGGCCCGCCGAGCTGCAGCAGCAATTGCGGGAGCGCGGCCACCAGGTGCAGCAGAGCGAGCTGACCAGCGGCCTGCAGGCCATACGGCGCATGGCCGATGGCCGCCTGCTGGGCGGTGCCGACCCGCGCCGCGAGGGCATCGTCAGCGGCCGCTGAGGCTGGCGAGAGTCACAGGCCCGCGTGCCGTCAGCTGGGCCGTGATCAAGGACTTCAAGGGCGGCAGCCGCTCGGCCAGCGCGATCACGCCCTGGCGCAGCAGCCGGGCCGGTGGCCGTTCATCGGTGAACAGGCGCACGACCGCGTTCGTGCCCTGGTAGATGGGCCAGCTGGTGCGGCGGTGCTCGTCGGCGTAACGCGCGAGCCGCGTCGCATCGCCGGGGTCGGCCGCCCCCTTCAGGCAGCGGGCGAGGGTCTCGATGCCGTAGAGCCCGAGGTTGTAGCCATGGGCCGTGACCGGGTGCATGCCCACGGCGGCATCGCCGATCAGGGCAAAGCGCGGCGCCACGAAGCGATGGGCATAGGTGGCGACCAGCGGATAGTGGTGGCGCGGCCCAGCCAGGCGCAGCGTGCCGAGGCGGTCCTTGCTGTGCTGCTGCACCCAGGCCAGCCACTGTTCGTCGTTCCAGCGGAGCTGGGCCTCAGCCTGGTCGGTGGGCAGCGTCAGCACCAGCGAACTGAGGCGCGGCGACTCGGCGCCCAGAGGCAGCCAGGCCATGGTGTGGCCATGGTGGAAGCACTCCAGCGCCTGGTCCTGGTGCGGCTTCTCATGCTCGATGCGGCACAGCAGCACGCTGCGGCCGAAGTCGCGCATCTCGGCGCCTATGCCGGCCTGGCGGCGGCTGGCGGAGAAGCGGCTGTCGGCAGCGATCACGAGTGGCGCCCGGAACTGCTCGCCACCCGCCAGGCTCACGAGCGCATGGTCTTGGGCGGACAGGTCCAACGCGGTGACGCGGGTCTCGGTCCGCAACTGCACCAGTGGGCGGCGCTGCGCGCCTTGCCAGGCGATGCGGCGCAGCCAGTGGTTGGGCACCAGCGATCCGAGGCGCTCGGCGCCACCGCCATCGAAGTGCAGGGAGTTCGAAGCACTGCCGTTGAAGACGCGGGCCTGGCGCAGCGGAGAGATCGCCTCGGGCGGCAGGTCTTGCCAGGCCTGCAGCGACTGCAGCACGGCCATGCCGCGGTGGCTGAGCGCAATCTCGCGGCCGTCTTCGGGCGGATTAGCGAGTTCCGCCTCCGAGGCGGCCTCCAGAACGGTGGTGGCGACGCCGGCATCGGCCAGCGCGGCGGCCATGGACAGGCCGGCCGGGCCGGCGCCGATGATGAGGACGGGGTCTTGGAGATGAGCCATCCCGCCAGACTAAGGCGCCTGCGCGCCCGCCATGTTGAGCCGGGTCAGGCTTGCATCAACGCGAGCGCGATTTCAGGGCCCACATCAGCAGGGCAATGAAGAGGCCGTACAGCGCGCCGCTCCAGATCTCGTAGGGCAGTCCGAGCAGGCGGTAGCCGGCGGCATCGGCACAGGAGGCCGTGACCATGAAGACCTTGGGCCACAGTTCCTCAAGGCCCAGATCCGTCAGCACGCGGTCGGCGAAGGTGCGGTCGCAGGAGGCCATCTTGCTGGCCACGTCATGCTGGTACCAGGCCGAGGCCAGGCCCGCCAGGGCCAGCAGCGGCACGGCCACGAGGCTGGCCAGCAAGGCCGGCTTGAAGCGCTGCAGCAGCCAGCCGAGGCCCGCCACCACGCCGATCACGATGAAGATGAAGCGCTGCAGCACGCACCAGGGGCAGGGCCGCACCTTGAAGCCATGCTGGGCAATCAGCGCGGCGGCGACGCCGGCAAACGAGAGCAGGCAGATCAGCAGCAGGACGCGGGCAGGCTTCAGCGTCATGGCTTACTCGACCTCGGCCACCATGTCGATCTCGACGCAGGCGCCCATCGGGATCTGGGCCACGCCGAAGGCGGCGCGTGCATGGGCGCCGACCTGCGGGCCGAAGACCTGCGCCATCAGCTCCGAGGCGCCATTGGTCACCAGGTGGTGCTCGGTGTAGTCGCCGGTGCTGTTGACCAGGCTCACCAGCTTGACGATGCGCTTGACCTTGTTCAGATCGCCAACGGCCGCGTGCAGCGTGCCCAGCAGGTCGATGGCGATGGCGCGCGCGGCGGCCTGGCCGGTGGCGGTATCGGTGTCGCGGCCCAGCTGACCGACCCAGGGCTTGCCGTCCTTCTTGGCGATGTGGCCCGACAGGAACACCAGCTTGCCGCTCTGCACGAAGGGCACATAGGCCGCGACCGGCGCTGCCACGGGCGGCAGCGTGATGCCCAGTTCGCTCAGCTTGTCATAGACATTGTTGGTGTTGCTCATGGCGCCCTCGTTGACTTGAAATTGGCCGGCATCCTACACCGGGGGAGGAGATGGGGAGCCGCGCACAGACGGCCATGACGGCCATGGACTTGGCCGGCCCACTGATGGGCTGGCTGCTCGGCCTGCGGCTGCTGCAGGCGCTGCCGCGCCTGCCGGGTGAAGGCGAGTTCGCCCTGCTGGTGCTGCTGATCGCCGGTTTGGCGGTACTGGCATGGCGGTGGCGATGGTGGGGGCTCAGCTTGCTGCTCGCCGCGCTGGTCGCGCTGGCCTTTGGCAGTTGGCGCGCTGAGCAGCGATTGGCCGAGGAGCTGCCGGCCGCCTGGGAGGGGCGCGATGTCTGGCTGAAGGGCCAGGTCACCGCCTTGCCGCAGGCCGTGCCGGGGCAACTGGGGGCACCCGGCTGGCGCTTTCGCTTCAGCGTCGAGCAAGCGCGCGATGAGCGGGGCCAGGTCTTGCCCACCATCCCCCGCGAGCTGCTGCTGAGCCAGTATGCCCAGGAGGGCGGAGGGGCCGCCTTGCAGCCGTGGCGAGCGGGCCAGCGCTGGGAGCTGGTGGCGCGGCTGCGCCGGCCCCATGCCTTGTCCAATCCCCATGCCTTCGACTACGAGCTGTGGCTGCTCGAGCAAGGCATTCGCGCCACCGGCGTGCTGAGGCCCGTGCTGCCGCAGCGCCTCAGCGATTCACGCTGGTCGCAGATCGACGGCCTGCGGCAAGACCTGCGCGAGGCTATCCAGCGCCGCATTGCCGATCCGGGCCATGCGGCGCTGCTGGCAGCGCTGAGTCTCGGCGACCAGGCCGCGATAGGCCGGGGCGATTGGGCGCTGTACCGGGACACGGGTATCGCCCATTTGGTCGCGATTTCAGGCATGCACGTCACCATGCTGGCCTGGGCGTCGCAGGCCCTGGTGCTTGCGCTTTGGCGGCGCAGCAGCCGGGCCTGCCTGTGGCTGCCGGCGCCCGTGGTGGCCTGCTGGGCGGGCGTGATCACGGCGCTGGCCTACGCCATGTTCGCCGGCTGGGGCGTGCCGGCCCAGCGCACGGTCTGGATGCTGGCCGGCGTGGCCCTGCTGCGCAGCGCCGGCCTGCGCTGGCCCTGGCCCTTGCAGTTGCTGGCGGCTGCGGCCCTGGTGACGCTGGTCGACCCCTGGGCCGTGGCGCAAGCGGGCTTCTGGCTGTCGTTTGCCGCCGTGGGCTTGCTCATGGCAGGCGGCCAGGCGCCACCCAAAGGTTGGCGCGCGCACCTGCTGGCGGGCCTGCGAGCCCAGGGCGTGGCCACGCTGGGCCTGGCGCCGCTCACCTTGCTGTTCTTCCAGCAACTCTCTGTCGTGGGCCTGCTGGCCAACCTGGTGGCGATACCGCTGGTCAGCCTGGTGATCACGCCACTGGCCCTGGCGGGCGCGTTGCTGCCTTGGCTCTGGCAGGTCGCTGCCTGGTGTGCCGAGGGACTGCGTTGGTATCTGCAAGGGCTGCAAGGCCTGCCCGGCGCCGTCTGGTGGCTGCCGGTGGCGCCACTCTGGGCCCAGGCGCTGGGCTTGCTGGGCGGCACGCTGCTGGTCCTGCCGCTGCCCTGGCGCTTGCGCCTGTTCGGGCCGCCGCTGGCCCTCGCCTTGTTGTGGCCAGCGCCCGAGCGGCCGGTGGCAGGGCGCTTCGAACTGCTGGCACCCGACGTGGGCCAGGGCATGGCGGTGCTGGTGCGCACGCAACAGCATGCCTTGCTCTTCGACGCCGGCCCGCAATGGGGGCCGGAGAGTGACGCGGGCCAGCGCGTGCTGCTGCCGCTGCTGCGCGCGCTCGGCGAGCGGCGGTTGGATGTCTTGATGCTGAGCCACCGCGACAGCGACCATGTGGGCGGCGCTGCCGCGTTGCTGAGCGGCCTGCAGGTCGTTTCGCTCAGCAGTTCGCTGGAGGCCGGCCATGCGCTGCTGCGCGGCCGCGAGACGATCCGCTGCCAGGCCGGCCAGCGCTGGCAATGGGATGGCGTGAGTTTCGAAGTGCTGCAACCTGCGGGCGGTGATTACCGCGCTTCCGTCAAGAGCAATGCCCTGTCCTGTGTGGTCCGTGTGGTCGATGCCGAGGGCCGCTCGGCCCTGCTGACCGGCGACATCGAGGCGGCGCAGGAACGTGACTTGCTGGAACGAGGGGCAGGTCTTGCCAGCACGCTGCTGCTGGTACCGCACCACGGCAGCAAGACCTCGTCGACGGCAGCTTTCCTCGCGGCGGTCGCACCGGACATGGCCTTGGTCCAGGCCGGCTACCGCAACCGCTTCGGCCACCCGGCCCTCGAGGTGCTGGCGCGCTACCAGGCCGAGGGCATCAAGGTCTGGAACTCAGCGGATTGCGGTGCGTGGCGCTGGCGCAGCCAGGACGCGTCACCAAACTGTCAGCGTGACAGCCAGCGGCGCTACTGGCAGAGCCGGCCGCTTGAGGGCGAGGCGCTTGGCCCCGAACTTGGCGAGGCGGGCGGCTGAGGCGCGGCGAACGCCCGGCCGTCGAGTGCGCTGTTGAATCCACAAGGCAAGGCGACCTCAGTATCTCTGGCGGCCTAGTTTTTCTTGGCGTTCAAATAGTCCACGGCCAGTTGGGTCAAAGCCTCGACCCCGGTTGTCAGCGCCTCTTCGTCGGGATTGAACCGGGGAGAATGGTTTGCAAACCATGCGCCCTGCGCATCGCTGCTTGCCTTTCCATTCACCCCCAAAAAGAAGAAGAGCGATGGCACGCGCTGCGTGTAATAGGCAAAATCTTCCGACGTCGGGCTCGCCGAAACATTTTCGTCAAAGCCGTTCCTGGCGACCCGTTTGAGGGTTCCGGCCATTTGCTGCACCAGGGCCGGATCATTCCAGTTGATGGGGTAGCCGGGATCGAAAGTCACCACGGCTTCCGCATTGGAAGCCTGCGCAATGTATTTGGCGGTATCGCGCACGCGCTGCAGTATTTGTTGCCGCATCGCGGGGTCGAATGTGCGAATGGTGCCATTCATCTGCACCGATTCCGGAATCACATTGCCGCGTTGCCCGGCATGAATCGCGCCCACGCTGATCACTGCAGGTGCCCGGGTCAAATCGATATTGCGACTGACAATGGTTTGCAGGGCCAAAACCGTTTGTGCCGCAATCACGATCGGATCGTTCCCCTGCCACGGCAAGGCACCGTGTGTCTGGCGACCTTTGATTTCGATATTGAAAGAATCGCCGGCGGCCATGATGCCATTGGAGCGCCACGACAATTGGCCGCTGCGTGCGGGCGTGATGCCGACATGCAAACCGAACATGGCGTCGACCTTGGGGTGGTCCAGGACGCCGTCGGCCACCATGCGTTCGGCGCCGCTGCTGGTGTTCGGCAATCCTTCTTCGGCGGGTTGAAACAGCAGTTTGACTTGCCCGCGAAAGTGTTGGCGGTGCGTTGACAACCATTGAGCGGCGCCCAGCAACATGGCCATGTGCATGTCGTGGCCACAGGCATGCATGGCCGATATTTTCTTGCCGTCGACCGTGGTTTGGGCTTTGGCTGCAAAGGGCAGGCCGGTTTGCTCCTCGATTGGCAGGGCATCCATGTCGGCGCGCAATGCAACGACGGGCCCCGGTCGGCCGCTATCGATGATGGCGACGACACCCGTGCCGGCAATTCCGGACTTGGGCGACAGCCCCATTTTCTTCAACTCAGCCGCAATGTACTCAGCGCTGCGCCTTTCAGCGAAAGCGAGTTCTGGATTCTCATGAAAATGTCGCCGCCAAACTTGCAGTGTCGGCAGCATTTGCTGAAAACCCGCATCGGGTCGCTCCGCATTGCGGGCCACTGCAGACATGGAAATGGCTGCAAGGAACAGGCATGCAACTGATCTTGAATGAAACGACATGTCAATCTCGCTGAGCTGGTCAATGACTGGTGAGCATAAATTCCCGCGCTGGCGGTTCCTGGCCATCTGCCAAAACCCTGCCGGCCTGCCGGCTCACGAGTTTGGCGAAGCCGGCGGCTGCGCCGTGCCCATCATCCGCATCGCCTGCAGCTCCCGCCCCAGCTCGATCACCGTCATTGCGTAGTAGGACGACTGGTTGTAGCGGGTCAGCGCATAGAAGTTCTGCGTGCCGAGGCGGTAGACCGGGGCGGCCTTGTCGCCCATCTGCAGCTCGATCACCGCCATGGGGCCAGCGTGCTGCAAGGCGGCGTCGGAGGGCTGGGCGCCCAGCTCCTGCAGCTGGGCGGCGCTGAACGTGGGGCGGATGTCGGGCGCCAGCAGTTGCGCGATTTGCGCGCGGGCCGTGGTCTCGCTCGGCATCTGCAGCGTGTAGTCGCTGGCCTGTCCGCGTTGCCAGCCATGCTCGGCCAGGAAGTTGGCCACGCTGCCGATGGCGTCGACCGGGCTGCCGATCAGGTCGATCTGGCCGTCGCCATCGAAGTCCAGCGCATAGCGGTTCCAGCTGCCCGGCATGAACTGGCCGTAGCCCATGGCGCCGGCGTAGGAGCCCTTGAAGCCGGCCGGGTCCAGGCCTTCGTGGCGGGCCAGCAGCAGCAGCTCCACCAGCTGCTGGCGGAAGAAGGCGCTGCGGTCGCTGCGGCCCTTGGGGAACTCAAAGCTGAGCGTGACCAGGGCGTCGAGCGCCGAGAAGCCGCCCATGATGCGGCCGTAGAAGGTCTCGACGCCAAGGATTCCCATGATGACCGAGGCCGGCACGCCGAAGCGCTCCTCGGCCCTTGTGAGGGCGGCCTCGTGCTGGGCCCAGAAGGCGAGGCCGGCCTGCAGGCGCAGCGGCTCGATGAAGCGGGCGCGGTAGGCGCCCCAGTCCTTGGTCGCGCCCACCGGCGCCGGCATGATCAGGCGCTGCACGGCCGGCACGATTTTGGCGGCGGCCAACTGGCGGCGCAGCAGGGCCGCGTCGAAGCCCTGCTCGGCGGCCAGCTCGGCCGCGAACTGGCGCATGTCGGCGCGGTCACCGAGCGGGCGGGGCGCGGCGTCGCGGACCTTCTTGGCAAGCGGCTTGGACTTGGAGGGCTTCTGCGTGGCGGCTTCAAGGGGCGCGGCAGCGAGCGCGAGGGCGACGCTCAGCGCGAGGATTCTCAGGATCATGGAGGGACGGGCAACAGCAAGGGCTCAGCGATTGGCCCGCAGCATACGTCCTGCCGCGCGCAGCCTGGCCCACCAGCGCCGCCGCGCCCGCCAATCCTGCGCGACTGCGGAACTGCCGTAGCGCGAAGCCTCCAGCGCCAGCAACAGCTCCACCAGCGGCCGTGCCGCCTCGCCATGGCGCTGCTGCAAGAGCGTCGCCCATTGCCGGGGGCCTTGGTGCGCTTCGGCCTGCACGTCCAGCCGGCGCAGCAGCGTCAGTACACGACTGCGCTGACGGCTCCAGGCGTCGTGCGGCCTTTGCTGCCAGCGCATCCAGCCCCAGCCAATCAGCGTGGCCGTGAGGATCAGGCCGGCGACGAGCTGACCCAGCGCGGTCCAGTCGGGCTGCTCGAAGCCCAGGCCCTTCAGGAGATTGAACTGCTCGCCACGCGAATAGTTCAGCACCAGTTGCTGCCAGCGGTTGTTGAGGGTTTCCCAACTGCTGCGCAGGCCGCGCCAGAGCGCGGGGCTCATGCTGCCGATCACGCCCGCAATCGCGCCCGGCGCGGGCTGCAGTGAGCGGCCGGCGTTGATGCGCTCCGGCGCGACGGCCGCCGTGGGGTCGGCGCGAACCCAGCCGCGGCCGGGCACCCAGTATTCAGCCCAGGCGTGAGCATTGCTGTTGCGCACGATGAGGTAGCCGTCCTGCGGAATCGGGTCCACGCCCTGGAAGCCGGTGACCACGCGGGCCGGCACATCCATGGCCCGCATCACGACGACGAAGGCAGCGGCGAAATGCTCGCAAAAGCCCAGGCGCCGGTCGAACCAGAACTCGTCGATCAGGTGCGGGCTCTGCTCGCCATAGCGGCCCGGCTCCAGCGTGTAGATGAAGTCGGCTGTGCGGATGTGCTGCATCACGGCTTCCACCAGTGCTGGCGTGCTGGCGTCCTGGCCCATGCGATTGCGCAGTGCCAAGGCCCAGCCCAGGGTGCGTGGGTTGAGGCCTGGTGGCAAGGCGGTGTACTCGCGCAAGGTGGGCGTGCGGGCCAGCGGCCCATGCTGATGCTGGAGCCAGACCTGCTGCGTGAAGCGCAGCCTTTCGGTCACTGGCCGGCTGGCCAGCCATTCGAGCTCGGCGCCCCGGCGCAGCTGCATCTGGTCGAGCGACCAGGCGGCACCCGGAGGTTCGCGGCCCAGTTCCAGCAGTGGCAGCACCGGGATGCGCAGCGGTTCCAGCGTCACCTCGACGCTCAGTGGCGCGCCCTCGACCCGGGGCGCTGCATCGCGCATGGGCATGGCGCGCTTGCTGGGCCGCCAGCTGCGGCCGTCGAAGCTGGAGAGCACCGGCCCGCGGAAGTACAGGGCCGAACTCGGCGGCACCGCACCTTCGAACTTCAGGCGCATGGCGACGCTGTCGTCGTTGGCGATCTCGCTCATGGCGCCGAAATCCATGCGGTCCGACAGCCCGGTCTTGCCCACGGCATCAGCCGGCACGCCCCACAGCGGCGCGATGCGCGGGAACAGGAAGAACAGCGCCAGCATCAGCGGCAGGCCCAGCAGCGTGTTGCGCGCGGCCTGCTTCGCGGCCAGCAGCAGCGAGGGCTGACCTATGGGCATCTGGGCCAGCACGACGGAGCTGAGCAGGGCCCAGACCGTGAGCAGCATCCACAGCGCGGTCAGGAGCGACTGCGAGTAGAGAAAGCCGGTCAGGACCAGGAAGAAGCCGAGGAAGAACACCACAAAGGCATCGCGGCGGGCCCGCAGCTCCAGCGTCTTCAGCGCCATCAGCAGGGTCAGCATGGTGATGCCGGGCTCGCGGCCTATCAGGCTGCGGAAGCTGAGCCAGGTCAGGCCAGCGGTGATCACCAGCAGGGCGACCAGGCCCCAGCGCCCGGGCAGGGCGGCACCGCGCCAGGCCAGTTGGCCGCGCCAGAGCAGCACCAGCGCCGTCATCAGGCTGCACCACCAGGGCAGGTGGTCGGCATGGGGTAGCAGCGTGGCGGCGATGGTGGCGAGCAGGAACAGGGTGTCGCGGGTGTCGCGCGGCAGCCGGGCGAGGCGCTCGGAGAGCCAGCTCATGAGGACCGCCCCGGCGCCGCCAGCGCCAGCAGTTCCAGGCAGGCGCGGCGGTGCTCGGCGCCCTGCGCCGGTGCCAGGTCTTGCCCGGCGAGCTTCAGGCCATAGGGGTGGCCCTGGCTCTCGGCCGCCAGCACCCAGGCGCAGAGGCGCGAGAGCCGGGCCTCCCAGTCGCGGCCGGCGGTGTCGGCAATGTCCAGCCAAAGCCGCTGGCTGGCCGGCGCGCGGGTTTCGCGCACCCACAGCGTGCCGCCTTGCTCTAGCGCGAGGGCGGCCTTCTTCCAGACCACCTGGCGCAGGCTGTCGCCGCGCCGGTAGGCGCGCACGCCCTCGAAGTCCTGGCCCGGCACCAGGGCGGCACCGCTCACCTCGCCGGCCTCGGCCGTCTGGGCGCTGGGCGCGAAGGGCACAGCCGGGCTTTCGGGCGCCGGATAGACCCAGACCTTGGCCGCCGGCCGCCAGATGCTCCAGGCGCCGAACAGGCCGAGCGGGAAGCGGGTCTCGATGCGCAGCGTCGGCAGCTCGCACAGGCCGCGCCCTGGCGCCTTGAAGCGCACATGGACGAGGGCGTGGCCTTTCTCGGGCACATCGCACCAGGCCGTCTCGCCGTCTTCCTGCACGCGGATGCCGACGCCGTAGCGGGCCCGCCCGCTGTTGTGCACACGGACCTCCAGCTGCAGGTCGCCGCCGGCAAAGCCGGGCGCGGGCTCGCGCAGGTCCAGCTGCAGGCCGCGCAGATTGCCGTGCGTGCTGTGCATGGAGGCAAAGCCGGCACCGGCCAGAAGAAAGGTCAGCATGTAGCCAAGGCTCAGCTGGTCGTTGATCGACGCCACCAGCAGCACGCAGAGCGTGGCGCAGAAGGCGAGGCCCGGCCGGCTGGGCAGGATGTAGATGTTGTTCTGCCCCATCAGGTGCACATCGCGCCGCTGGTGGCGGGCGGCCCACCAGGCGTCGATGCGCTGGCGTATCGAGCCGGCCATCAGGGCAGCGGTATTGCTTCGATCATGGCGCGCACCTGCTCGGTCGCACCCCGACCGGCACCGGCGCGCGGCCGCAGGCGGTGGGCGATGGTCTGCGGCAGGATGGCCTGCACGTCGTCGGGTGCCACGAAGTCGCGCTGGTCGAGCAGGGCGCGTGCGCGTGCGGCTCGCAGCACGCCGAGGCCGGCGCGCGGGCTCAGGCCCTCGCTGAACCACTGGCCCGAGCGCGTGGCGGCGATCAGGGCCTGCAGGTAGTCGAGCAGGGCCGGCGAGGCATGGATGGTCTTGACCGCCGCCTGTGCGGTCAGCACATCGGCCGGCGTCATCAAGGGCCGCAGCGCGCGGATGGCTTCGCGGCTGTCCTGGCCCATCAAGAGTTCGCGTTCCGAGGCGCTGTCGGGGTAGCCCAGCGAGATGCACATCAGGAAGCGATCCAGCTGCGATTCGGGCAGTGGATAGGTGCCGAGCTGCTCGCTCGGGTTCTGCGTGGCGATGACGAAGAAGGGCTGCGGCAGGGCATGGCTCGCGCCATCGATGCTGACCTGGTTCTCTTCCATCGCTTCCAAGAGCGCGCTCTGGGTCTTGGGGCCGGCACGGTTGATCTCGTCGGACAGCAGCACCTGGGCGAATACCGGGCCGGGATGGAAGACGAAGCCGGCCTTCTCCCTCTCGTAGATGCTCACGCCCAGCAGGTCGGACGGCATCAGGTCGGCCGTGAACTGCAGGCGCGAGAACTTGAGGCCCATGGACACGGCCAGCGCATGGGCCAGCGTGGTCTTGCCGACGCCGGGCAGGTCTTCGATCAAGAGGTGGCCACCGGCGATCAGGCAGGCCACGGCGTCGCGGATCTGGCCGGGTTTGCCCTTGATGATCGTGCTAATCTGGCGTTGCAAGTCGCCGAGTTGCCGGGCCACCTGGGCTTGAGACTCTTTCGTTGATTGCGTCATGCGGCGACCTTAACCGAATCCAGCCCAGCATGCCGACCGCCTACTTCAGCCATCCCGCCTGCCGCCGCCACGACATGGGAGGCGGCCACCCTGAATGCCCGCAGCGCCTGGACGCCATCGAAGACTGGCTGTTGGCGAGCAGCATCGACTTGGCGCTGGAGCGGCACGAGGCAGAGCCGGCGCGGCTCGCTGACCTGGAACTGGCCCACACCCACCGCTACGTGGCCGAGCTGAGCGAGCTGCTGCAAGGCCTGGCCGCGAGCGGCGAATCACGCGCCGTGGACCCCGACACCGTGGCCGGCCCGCATACGTGGGCCGCCGCACTGCGCGCCGCCGGCGCCGCCGTGCAGGCCACCGACCTGGTGATAGACGGCAAGGCGGACAACGCCTTCTGCGCCGTGCGCCCGCCCGGCCACCATGCGACGCGCGACCAGAGCATGGGCTTCTGCTTCTTCAACAACGTGGCCGTGGCGGCCCGCCATGCACTGGACGTGCGCGGCCTGAAGCGTGTGGCCATCGTGGACTTCGATGTGCACCACGGCAATGGCACGGAAGACATCATTGCCGGCGACGAGCGCGTGCTGATGGTCAGCATCTTCCAGGACCCGCTCTATCCCTACAGCGGCGCCGTGCCCAAGGGCGAGAACATGGTCAACCTGCCCATCCCGGCCTACACCCGGGGCGGCGAGGTGCGCGAGATGATCGAAGCCCAGTGGATGCCGGCGCTGGAGGCCTTCCGGCCCGAGATGATCTTCATCTCGGCCGGCTTCGACGCCCACCGCGAGGACGACCTGGGCCAGCTCGGCCTGGTCGAGGCCGATTACGAATGGATCACCCAGCGGGTGATGAGCGTGGCCGAGCGCCATGCCAAGGGCCGCATCGTCTCCTGCCTGGAGGGTGGCTATGCCCTCGGCGCGCTGGCCCGCAGCGTCGGCGTGCACCTACGCACGCTGGCCGGTATCTGATTTCCCTCCTGCCCCCCTGTTTCTTGTCTCGATGAATCAACCGCTCAGCATGAATGAGCTGCAAGAGCTTCTTGCGGCCCTGCTCAAACCCGCCGCCCTGACCGAGCTGGCCTCGCTGCTGGCCTGCCTCGGCCTTGCCTGGCTGATCGTCTGGCGCGTGGCCAGTGCCCGCGCGGCCAACCAGCAGCGGCCGCTGTCGGTGCTGTTCGGGCGCCATGTGATCGATGGCGTGCTGTTCCCGGCCCTGGCCTTGCTGCTGGCCTTTGGCGCGCGGCGCCTGCTCATCCACTTCGGCGTGCACCTGGCCTTGTTCAAGCTGGCCATTCCGGTGCTGGTGTCGCTGCTGGCGATCCGCTTCACCGTGCGGGTGCTGACGGTGGCCATGCCCGAATCGACGGGCATGCGCCTCGTCGAGCGATTTGTCTCCTGGGTGGCCTGGCTCGGCTCCATCATCTGGATCACCGGCTTGTGGCCAGACCTGCTGAAGGAGCTGGAGAGCTATGCCTGGAAGATAGGCGGCAAGCCGGTCACGCTGCTGGACATGCTGCAGGGCGGCCTCGCGGCCACTGTGGTGCTGGTGCTGTCGCTGTGGATCTCCTCGGTCATCGAGGCGCGGCTGATGCAGAGCAGCAGCATCGATTTGTCGATGCGCAAGATCGCGGTCAGCCTGACGCGTGCGGCCCTGCTCTTCGTCGGCATGCTGGTGGCGCTGTCGGCCGCTGGCATTGATCTCACGGCCCTTGGCGTGCTCGGCGGTGCGCTGGGCGTGGGCATTGGCTTTGGCCTGCAGAAGCTGGCGGCCAACTATGTGAGCGGCTTCGTCATCCTGGCCGAGCGCAGCTTGCGCATTGGCGACATGGTCAAGGTCGACGGCTTCGAGGGCCGCATCAGCGACATCAAGACCCGCTACACCGTGATCCGCGCACTCAATGGCCGCGAGGCCATCGTGCCCAATGAGACCCTGATCACCACCCGCGTCGAGAACAGCTCGCTGGCCGATCCGCAGGTGCTGCTCAGCACCGTCGTGCAGGTGGCCTATGGCTGCGATGTGGAGCAGGTGATGAAGAGCCTGGCTGCCGCCGTGGCCAGCGTGCCGCGCGTGCTGGCCACGCCCGAGCCGGGCGTGCAGCTCAGCAACTTCGCGGCCGATGGTCTGGAGCTCACGGTCACGTTCTGGATCGGTGATCCGCAAAACGGCCAGGGCGGCGTGCGCTCGGACGTCAACCTCGCCGTGCTCCGGACGCTGCAAGGCCTCGGCGTGGAGATTCCCTATCCGCAACGGGTCTTGCATCAGGCGGCGAGCGGCTCCTAGACTGCGGCAAACACGCAGGGAGACCAGCATGCGCAATGCCGTGCGGCGGTGGGTGGGAGCGATGGCCGTGCTGGCCTTGATGGTGCCGGCCGCACAGGCCGTGACGCTGCGGCTCTGCACCGCCGACAGCTCCTTCTATCCCTACACCCTGCCGGACGGCAACGGTCTGTTCCAGCAGGCGGTGCGGGCCGCCGCGCGCGAACTCGATCTGCAGGTGGACAACCGCATCGCCCCGCGCGCCCGCTGCCTGCAGGACACGAGGAGCGGTCAGGCCGACGCCTTGGTCGGCATCTACGCGCCCGAGCGCAGGGCCTGGCTGGCCTATCCGATGCGCGGCGAGCCGCCGCAGCCCGATGCCGAGCGCGGCCTCGGCGCGGTGCGCTTCCTGGTCTACCGCCGCATCGGCAGCCCGGTGAGCTGGGACGGCCAGCGCTTCCTGCAGGTGGGCGACGAGCCGGTGGGTGTGCAGTTCGGCTTTGCCTATGGCGTGCCGCTGGACCGGCTCGAGGTGCTGATCGACGACAAGGCCACCTCGGCCGACCAGCTGTTCGCCAAGCTGGACCGGGGTCGCATCGCCGCCGTGGTCATGCAGGAGGCGCAGGGCCGCCAACTGCTCGCCCGTCAGTACGGCGCCCGCATCGAGCCGCTGGAGACGCCGTTCAACGTGCTGCGCTTCTACCTGATCGTCAGCCGCGACTTCCAGTCCCGCCATCCGGAGCTGGTGAACAAGCTCTGGCGCAATCTGGGCGCGCAGCGCCCGGCCGGGCGCTAGGCGCTTCGAAGGACCGGCGGCCGCCGTGCGGCTGCGGCTGCGGGCGCGCACAAATGCCCGCGTTCGCGATGCTGTCATGTGCCCTCAAGGCCGCAGCTCACTAGCATTGCCGCGCATCGCAGTTCAGCGGGAGAGCAAAATCATGGGTTTCATGCAAAGAGTGATGGTGTCGCAGCTGGTGCCGGCGGCACTGGTGCTGGTACTCGGCGCCGTGGTGGGCTTGGGCACGTCCAGCCTGGAGACGCGCCTCGGCGACTACTTCAGCCGGCAGGACGCCCTGGCCAGCGAGGTGGCCGAGATGTACGCCCAGGGCCTGCAGATGGGCCAGGCGCTGCGCAATGTGGCGCTGGACTCGGCCAACAAGAAGGCCTACGAGAACCTGGACAACGCCGCCAAGGCCTATGACAAGGCGGCGCAGGGCGCCACCGCTGCAGCCGGCGACGAGCACAAGAAAAAGCTGGCCGCCATGGTCGACATGCGGCGCAAGCTGGCGCAGGTGCAGGCCGAGGTCGTGGCCCTGGCGCCGCAGGACGGCGCAGCGGCCGTGCAACTGATCAACAAGCAGGAGACGCCTGCCTGGCGCGAGCTGCGCGGCGAGCTGCTGGAGCTGAAGAAGAGCAGTGCGGCCGACAAGGAAGCGGCCCGCGTGGAAGCCGGTGCCGCCATGGGCAAGGCGCGCGCCTGGGTGCTGGGCCTGGTCGCCCTGTGCCTCGCAGTCTGTGCCTTCCTTTTCCTGCAGCTGCGGGCCTCGATGCGCCGAGAGCTGGGCGGCGACCCGGCCCTGGCCCGCGAGGTGCTGGAGCGCGTGGCCGCCGGTGACCTGCTGGCCGAGGTGCCGGTGGCCGCGGGCGATCAGCACAGCATGATGTTCTCGCTGGCGCGCACGCGAGATTCGCTGCGCTCGCTGGTGTCCGACGTGAACCAGAGCGCCCAGTCCATCACCGGCGCCACCGGCGAGATCGCGGCCGGCAACCAGGACCTGTCCAACCGCACCGAGCAGCAGGCCAGCAGCCTGCAGGAAACCGCTGCGTCGATGGAGCAGCTCGCCTCCACCGTGCGCCACAACGCCGACTCCGCGGCCGAGGCCAGCAACCTGGCCAACCGTGCCAGCGGCGTGGCAGCCGAGGGCGGTGCCGTCGTGCAGCAGGTGGTGCAGACCATGGACGCGATCAGCGCGCAGAGCCGCAAGATCTCGGACATCACCTCGGTGATCGACTCCATCGCCTTCCAGACCAACATCCTGGCCTTGAACGCGGCCGTCGAGGCGGCGCGTGCCGGTGAGCAGGGCCGTGGCTTTGCCGTGGTGGCGAGCGAGGTGCGCTCGCTGGCCCAGCGCAGCGCCCAGGCGGCCCGCGAGATCAAGAGCCTGATCGCCGAGAACGTCGAGAAGGTCGAGGGCGGCAGCCAGCAGGTGCAGCAGGCCGGCCAGACCATGGCCGAGCTGGTACAGCAGGTGCAGCGCGTCAGCAGCCTGATCGGCGAGATCTCGGCGGCCACGCGCGAGCAGAGCAGCGGCCTGTCCCAGGTCAGCCAGGCCGTGGGCCATCTCGACGAGGTGACCCAGCAGAACGCCGCTTTGGTCGAAGAGAGCACGGCTGCCGCCATGAGCCTCAACGAGCAGGCCGCGCGCCTCGGCGGCCTGGTGGGCGTATTCAGGGTGCGCTGAGCGCGCTGCGCTTAGAAGTCCGCGTCCAGCACGATGCGGTAGCGCGCCTTGCCGGCGCGCAGGTGGTCCAGCGCTTCGTTGACGCGGCTCATGGGGAAGCGCTCGACCTGGGGCAGGATCTGGTGCCGCGCGGCGAAGTCCAGCATCGTGGCCAGGAGGCGCGGCGAGGGCGTGGGCGAGGCCGAGAGGCCGCGCTGCCAGGAGAGCAGGGCACCGCTCTTGAGCTGCAGCTTGTCGGTCACCACACCCACCAGGTGCAGGCGGCCCTTGGGCGCCAGCGTGCCAATGAGCGCGTCCCAGTCCAGGCTGGCGCCCACGGTCACCAGGAGGAAGTCCAGCGAGCCGGCGGCGGCTTTCAGCTCGGCCTTGTCGATGCTCGAGACCGTGCGGTGCGCACCGAGCGACAGCGCCTCCTCGCGCTTGCTCGGCGACGAGGTGAAGGCCGTGACCTCGCAGCCCCAGGCCCGCGCGAACTTGACGGCCAGATGGCCGAGGCCACCGATGCCGACCACGCCGACGCGGTCGGTCGGCTTGATTGAGTTGATGACGAAGGGCAGGAAGACCGTGCCGCCGCCGCACATCAAGGGGCCGACGGCCGCTGGGTCGAGGCCCTCGGGAATCGGCACGGCCCAGCTCCAATGCGCGCGCAGGCGGTCGGCAAAACCGCCGTGGCGGCCGATGATGGTGGGCTGGCGCTGGTTGCAGAGGTTTTGCTCGCCGCCCAGGCAGAAGTTGCAATGGCTGCAGCTGGCCGTGTGCCAGCCTATGCCCACGCGCTGGCCGACCTGGCGGCCCTTGGCGTGGGGCCCTACGGCGGTGACGATGCCCACCACCTCATGGCCGGGCACGACCGGGTAGTTCGTGGGGAACCATTCGCTCTCGATCATGGCGAGGTCGGAATGGCAGATGCCGCAATGCTCGACGCGGATCTCCACCTCCTCGTCGCCGAGCGGGCCTGCCTCGTAGCTGTAGGGCTGCAGCGGCTGGTCCTTGGCATGGGCCGCCCAGGCCTGGATTTGGGTGTCGCTCATCGATGGCTCCTCGCCGAGAAAACAATGCCGGCCATTGTGGCCGGCATCGTGCAGCAGCAGGGTCGCCTGCGTGTCAGAGCGGGCCTCAGCGCTGGCCGGCCGGGCGTGCCGGCAGCGAAGCGAGGTAGAGCCGCAGCGCGCCCAGGTCCAGGTCGTTCAACTTGCCGAAGGACTCGAAGGGCATGACGGCGATCTTCGTGCCGTCGGGCCGCTGGCCGCTGCGCATCATGGCGCTGAAAGAGGCCGCATCCGGGTAGCGGCCCATGGCACTGCCTTCGCCCGGTGTGAGGTTGGCCGCAGCCGGCCAATCGGGCGGGCCCCCGGGGACCTTGCCGCCCGAGAAATGCTCGCCATGGCAGCCCACGCAGGTCGTGGCGATGTAGCGGCCATGCTCGGGGGTGAGCGCTTCCGGCACCGGTTGCTGCACCGGCAGCGCGTGGTCGATCTTGGCGGCCGCATCCTGGATCAGGCCGAGGCCGTAGAGGATGCGCACCGGCGGCGGGATCTTGATCTCCACGCCCGTGCCGCCTGCCGCAGGCAGCGACTGCACATAGCCGACCAGGGCCGCGAGGTCGGCATCGGTGAGCCGGTTGTAGTCCTCGCTCGGCATGATGAAGGCGGGCCGGCCATCGGGCTTGACCCCGTGGCGCAGGATGCGGTCCCAGTCCTCCGGTCGGTAGGCCTTGGCGGCGCCGCCCGTGCTGATGTCGGGGCCCTTGACGCGCATGTCCGGGCTGTCGATGAAGGCTCGGCCCGCCCCCGTGGCGCCATGGCATTCGGCGCAGCCCCGGGTCTCGTACAGGTAGCGGCCCCGTGCCAGGTCGCTGGACGCCGTGATCGGGTAGGGCTTGACCTCGACGACGCGTTGCATGCGCCGCTCGCTCTGCCAGAACCCGAAGGCGGCCACGGCCACCATCAGCAAAACCAGGCCGATCACTGCCGTCAGGCTGCGCTTGATCCAGGGCTGCATCGCGTACTCCCGCTTGCAAAGGCGGCGCGAGTATAGGAGCGGTCCTATGGACCCAGCCATAGGCGAATTGCCCACCCCCTAAAGCAAAGCCGCCCGAAGGCGGCTTGCGTGAGTGGTGGGGACTCAGGCCTGCACGACCGGGATGCCAACCGGCTTGCCGGCAGCGATCTTCTGCTGCCACTCGGCCGGGCCGGTGATGTGGGCGCTGGTGCCGCCGGCATCGACGGCTACCGTCACCGGCATGTCGACCACGTCGAACTCGTAGATCGCTTCCATGCCGAGATCGGCAAAGCCGACGACCTTGGCGGCCTTGATGGCCTTGGAGACCAGGTAGGCCGAGCCGCCCACGGCCATCAGGTAGGCGCTCTTGTGCTTCTTGATCGACTCGATGGCGACCGGGCCGCGCTCGGCCTTGCCGACCATGGCGATCAGGCCGGTCTCTGCGAGCATCATCTCGGTGAACTTGTCCATGCGCGTGGCCGTGGTCGGGCCGGCCGGGCCCACCACTTCGTCGCGCACCGGGTCGACCGGGCCCACGTAGTAAATGATGCGGTTGGTGAAATCCACGGGCAGCTTCTCGCCCTTGGCCAACATGTCCTGAATGCGCTTGTGGGCAGCATCGCGGCCGGTCAGCATCTTGCCGTTGAGCAGCAGGGTCTGGCCCGGCGTCCAGCTGGCCACTTCGGCCGGGGTCAGCGTGTTGAGGTCAACGCGCTTGCTCTTGTTGTAGTCGGGCGCCCAGTGCACGTCGGGCCAGAGGTCGAGGCTCGGCGGCGTCAGGTAGCTGGGGCCGCTGCCGTCCAGCACGAAATGCGCATGGCGGGTGGCCGCGCAGTTCGGGATCATGGCGATGGGCTTGCTGGCCGCGTGCGTCGGGTAGGTCTTGATCTTGACGTCCAGCACCGTGGTCAGGCCGCCGAGGCCCTGCGCGCCGATGCCGAGGGCATTGACCTTCTCGTACAGCTCGATGCGCATCTCTTCGAGCTTGTTCTGCGGGCCGCGCTGCAGGAGCTCGTACATGTCGATGTCGTCCATCAACGATTCTTTTGCCAGCAGTGCCGCCTTCTCGGCCGTGCCGCCGACGCCAATGCCCAGCATGCCCGGCGGGCACCAGCCGGCGCCCATGGTGGGCACGGTCTTGAGCACCCAGTCGACGATGTTGTCGCTGGGGTTCAGCATGTAGACCTTGCTCTTGTTCTCGGAGCCACCGCCCTTGGCCGCGACGGTCACGTCCAGCGTGTTGCCCGGCACGACTTCCATGAAGACCACGGCCGGCGTGTTGTCCTTGGTGTTCTTGCGCTCGAAGATCGGGTCTGACAGCACCGAGGCGCGCAGCTTGTTGTCCGGATCGAGGTAACCGCGGCGCACGCCTTCGTCGACGGCTTCCTGGATGGAGCCGGGGAAGCCTTCCCAGCGCACGTCCATGCCGATCTTCAGGAACACGTTGACGATGCCCGTGTCCTGGCAGATCGGGCGGCGGCCTTCGGCGCACATGCGCGAGTTGGTCAGGATCTGGGCGATCGCGTCCTTGGCGGCGGCGCTTTGCTCACGCTCATAGGCGCGGGCCAGGTGGGCGATGTAGTCGGTGGGGTGGTAGTACGAGATGTACTGCAGGGCAGCGGCGACGCTGTCGACCAGGTCGGCGTACTTGATCGTGGTGGTGCTCATCGTGAATACCTCAGGAATCGATGCGGGAAGTGTAGGCAGGCAGCATTGCCCATGCCTGACGCAGTGCTTGTTCGTTCAGTGCTTGTGCTCGTCCGCGCCATGGCTGGCGCTCAGCAGGCGGTCGGTGTAGGCGATGGCCATGGCCGACAGCAGGAACACGACGTGGATGACCGTCTGCCACAGCAGCACCTTCTCGGTGTAGTTGTCGGCATTGATGAAGGTCTTGAGCAGGTGGATGGACGAGATGCCGATGATGGCCGTGGCCAGCTTGACCTTAAGCACGGAGGCGTTCACATGGCTCAGCCACTCCGGCTGGTCAGGATGGCCTTCGAGGTCCATGCGGGAGACGAAGGTCTCGTAGCCGCCGACGATGACCATGATCAAGAGGTTGGAGATCATCACCACGTCGATCAGGCCGAGCACGACCAGCATCAGCACGGTTTCGTTGAGTTTGGTGAGAGGCTCGTAGCCCGTGATGTTGCCGAGCGCATCCTTGATGGGCGCCGCCTTGTAACCAATGCTCTTGACCAGGGTGGCCAGCGCGTCCTGGTTGCCAAAGGCGGCCTCGACCAGATGCACGAGTTCGGTCCAGAACTGGAACACATAGACCGCCTGCGCCAGTATCAAGCCCAGGTACAGCGGCAGCTGCAGCCAACGGCTGGCAAAGATCAAGCGGGGCAGGGGGCGCTGGGGGCTGGGAGAGCTCATCGGCAGGGTCCGTTACGAGGGGGTTTCAAGAGTCCCGCCGATTCTAGGTGGAGCCCTGGATGGTCATTCTTCACGGTTAGAGTAAGCGGTTCGTCAGAGACGACACGCAAAGTGCGCAGCAGTCCGCATTCAAATCCCCCGAGGAGACAAATTCATGAGCGAGCTCAAGAAGTACCCGCCCAGCGCGGCCTGGATGGCCGAAGCCCATGTGAAGGGCCCTGCTGGCTACCAGGCCCTGGTGGCCGAGGCCGAGGCCGATCATGAGGCCTATTGGGGGCGTCTGGCGCGCGAGCTTTTGAGCTGGAAGAAGCCCTTCACGAAAGTGCTGAACGACAGCGATGCGCCGTTCTTCAAGTGGTTCGAAGACGGCCTGCTCAACGTCTCCTACAACTGCCTGGACCGCAACATCGAGGCCGGCCTCGGCGACAAGACGGCCATCATTTTCGAAGCCGACGATGGCTCGGTCGACAAGGTCTCCTACAGCCAGCTGCTGGCCAGGGTGAGCCAGCTGGCCAATGCGCTGAAGGCGCGCGGCGTCAAGAAGGGTGACCGTGTCGTCATCTACATGCCGATGTCGGTCGAGGGTGTGGCCGCGATGCAGGCCTGCGCTCGCATCGGCGCCACGCATTCGGTGGTGTTCGGCGGCTTCTCGGCGCAGTCGCTGCGCGACCGCGTGCAGGACGCCGGCGCGGTGATGGTGATCACAGCCGACGAGCAGCAGCGCGGTGGCAAGTCGCTGCCCCTGAAGTCCATCGTCGACGAGGCGCTGGCCGACAACAGCTGCCCCACGCTGAAGGACGTGATCGTCTACAAGCGCACCGGCGGCAACATCGCCTGGGTGGCCGGCCGCGATTTGTGGCTGCATGAGCTGACCGCCTCCCAATCCACCAGTTGCGAGCCGGAATGGGTGGAGGCCGAGCATCCGCTGTTCCTGCTCTACACCTCGGGCTCGACCGGCAAGCCCAAGGGCGTTCAGCATAGCACCGGCGGCTACCTCCTGCACGCGGCGCTAACGACCAAGTGGACCTTCGACCTGAAGCCGAACGATGTGTTCTGGTGCACGGCCGACATCGGCTGGGTGACCGGCCACACCTACATCAGCTATGGCCCGCTGGCACTGGGTGGCACCGAGGTCGTGTTCGAGGGCGTGCCGACTTATCCGGATGCCGGCCGCTTCTGGCAGATGATCCAGAAGCACAAGGTCACCATCTTCTATACGGCGCCGACGGCGATCCGCTCGCTGATCAAGGCCGCCGAAACCAACGAGGCCGTGCACCCGAAGAACTACGACCTCTCGAGCCTGCGCCTCTTGGGCTCGGTGGGCGAGCCCATCAACCCGGCCGCCTGGGAGTGGTACCACCAGCATGTGGGCGGCAGCAACTGCCCCATCGTCGACACCTTCTGGCAGACCGAGACCGGTGGTCACATGATCACGCCGCTGCCTGGCGTCACCACCCTGGTGCCGGGCTCCTGCACCTTGCCCTTCCCGGGCATCACGGCCGCCATCGTCGACGAAACCGGCAATGATGTGCCGAACGGGCAGGGCGGCATCCTTGTCGTCAAGAAGCCTTGGCCTTCGATGATCCGCACGATCTACGGCGACCCGGAGCGCTTCAAGAAGAGCTACTACCCGAGCGAGCTGAAGGGCTACTACCTTGCGGGCGATGGCGCGATCCGTGATGCCGAGACCGGCTACTTCACGATCACCGGCCGCATCGACGACGTGCTGAACGTCTCGGGCCACCGCATGGGCACGATGGAAATCGAATCGGCCCTGGTCAGCTGCACGGAGCTGGTGGCCGAGGCGGCCGTGGTGGGCCGCCCCGACGACACTACCGGCGAGGCCATCTGCGCCTTCGTGGTGCTGAAGCGCCCGCGCCCCAGCGGCGACGAAGCCAAGGCCATCGCCAAGCAGCTGCGCGACCATGTGGCCAAGGAGATCGGCCCCATCGCCAAGCCCAAAGACATCCGCTTCGGCGACAATCTGCCCAAGACCCGCTCGGGCAAGATCATGCGGCGTCTCTTGCGCTCGGTGGCGAAGGGGGAGTCGGTGACGCAGGACACGAGCACCCTTGAGAATCCGGCGATCCTTGAGCAGCTCGGTCAAGCATATTGATCGGTGTTGCATGAGCAGAAAAGCAGGCCCTACGGGGCCTGTTTTCATGTCAAGCCCCAAATTCGCTTTCCATTGCTTGCAGCTTGGCCTGTAAGTTTGTGTTCCAGTACGGTCCATGGAATTTGATGAAGACGAAAAGGCGCGCAACCGGCGTGTTTTTCTGGCCCGCCTGGGCGCGTTGGCCGGCTCGGGTGCGCTGAGTGCGTGTGGTGGTGGCGGTAGCAGCGCAGCAGCCGTGCCCAGCCCGACTCCGGCGCCAGCGCCCACGCCGGCTCCGACGCCTGCACCCACGCCTGCTCCCACACCGGCGCCGACCCCCGCACCCACGCCCGCACCCACCCCGGCACCGACGCCAGCACCCGCGCCTGCTCCGACACCGGCCCCCACGCCCGCGCCAACGCCCGGCCGCGTCAAGCCAGACCCCTTGCCGCCCGCCGTGCCGCCCAGCGTGCCCAGTGCCATCGCGGCCTATGTGCCTGGCCCGGGGCAGAGTGCCAACATCAGCCTCAACGACCTGTCGTCCTTCAACCCTTGCCCGGCCAACAACTGCTGGTACTCGGGCTCCACCAAGCAGTCGGCTGGCTGGCGCAACTGGACCGGCGCGGCCTTTGCGCCCGGCTTTTCACCCCATGGCGCGTTGATCTTCTACGGTGGCGGCCATGGCGGTGGCAATGACAGTGGCCTTTACCTTTTCGACTTCACGACGGGCAAATGGTCGCGTGTCGGGCCAGCCATGCCGGCGACCAGCTATCTTGCCTCCGATGAAATGACCGGCCTGGATCCTCAGTTCTACGACTATCTCCATGAAGGCAGCTACATCGTCCCCGGCCTGCACACCTACAACTACCCGGCCTATGTGCCGCCGGGCGTGTCGGGCAGCGGCGCCAAGGGCTCCTGGGTGTTGCCTCAACTGATAGGCGGCAGCACCTCAGGCGCCAAGCCGCATGCGGTGGACCTGGCCAGCGGTGTCTGGTCGCGCTTCGCCACCGGCACCGGTGCCAGTGCCCAGTCGCCCTATGCCGGCAGCATCGAGGACACGCGGCGCCAGCGCCTGTGGTGGGCCGCCATGGAGCAGCCGACGATGAACATGCTGGACTGGACGCAGTCGCACCCGCGCACCATCCAGTCCTTCGCTGTGCAACCGGCCGGCAATGTCTATGCCTTCGGCGGCTATTACGCGCGCCATGTCTACGTGGCCGAGACAGACATGGCCGTCGGCTTCTGGTGCCAGTACGGGCAGACGGCGGTGCTCGGCGAGGTGCTGGACTTCAGCAGCGGACGCCCCGTGCGCATGGCCGGCAACCGTTGGCCGGCCATGACGGTGCGTGGTGCCGGCTTCGGTGTGGACTGGTGCGGCGTCACGCAGGCCTTCTACATCTACGAGGGTTACGGCGCCAACCGCGTGCTCAAGCTCACACCGAGCAGCCTCGAGTTCCATGAGTGCAACTGGACCTGGAGGGAAGAGCCCTTTGCCAACGCCGCCTGGGAGACGCCGCCGCCGGGCGACGACCGAGGGGGCGCCCAGGCGCTTTCACGCTGGCGCTACATCCCCTGGCTGCGCTGCTTCGCCTGGAGCGACGGGCCGGGCTACAAGGCCTTGTGTGCCGATGGCATGGTCCATGACGGCGTGATGCAGCTGTGGCGGCCGCTGGGAACCTGACGATGACGAAGATAAGAGCAACGCGGTCCGGCCGGCGCGACTTTTTGCGGCTGATGTCCGGCAGCCTGGGGGCTGCCACGCTGAGCGCCTGCGGCGGCGGAGGAGGAGGGGCTGCGCCCACGCCAGCCCCTGCTCCTGCCCCCACGCCAGCACCGGCGCCCACACCCGCCCCCACGCCGGCGCCGACGCCTGCTCCTACGCCGGCCCCTGCACCGGCGCCAACGCCGGCCCCAGCCCCAGCCCCAGCCCCAGCCCCTTCGCCGGTCGGCGCCATGCAGTTCAGCCTGCAGGCACCGAGCGCCGGCACGCATCCGTTCACGCTGGGTTTTGCCTTCCGCGCTGGCGATGTGCCAGCCGGCCAGGTGCCGGTGCTTTCGATCGCGCAGAGCCAGTGCGTGGTCAAGAACCGCTGGCCGGACGGCAGCGCCAAGTTCGCCGTCGTGTCGGGTCGCTGCAGCCTGCAGGCCAACCAGGCCTCGACGCTGAGCTTCACGGCCCAGGCGCCGACTGCGGCGGCCACGGACCTGGGGCTGGCCGAACTCAAGGCCACGGGCCTGAGCGCCAGCATCGACGCCGGCAGCCTGGGCTCGGCCGCCTGGTCGGGCAGCGACTGGGACAGCCCCTTCCTCGCCTGGGTGGCCGGGCCCGAGATGTCGTCCTGGATCTACCGCAAGCCGGTGGGCAGCGATGCCCATCTGGTGGCCTGGCTGGAAGTGCGCCTGTATGCCGGCGGTGCCGTGGAGGTCCTGCCCTGGATTGAGAACGGCTACATCCGCGTGGCCGGATCAACCAACAAGAGCGCCAGCTACAACTTCAGCCTGGGCGGCAGCAGCCGCTTCAGCCGCAGCATCGATCTGCCCCACCATTGCCGCACGCCGCTGCTCGATGGCGCCGGGCTTTCACACTGGCTGGGTAGCGATCCGCAGGTCAGCGTGCGGCATGAACCGCTGTACTTGCAGTCGACGCGCCTGGTGCCCAGCTACTCGGCCACGGTGCCGGCCACGGCCGCCGCCGTGGCGCGCCTGCCCGCCACGTTCACGCCGCTGCAACTGGGCGGCTTCACGGCCGGCATGAGCACAGCGGGCTATCAGCCCACCATCGGCCTGCTGCCGGAATGGGACGTTCTGTACTTCTGCACCGAAGCGCCGGGGCTCTGGGCCGGCTTGCAGCGCAACGGCTACAGCGCCGGCCGCTGGAGCATCCATTACCGCGACGAGAAGACCAACCGCCCGCTGCTGTTCAGCAGCTACCCCAAGACCAGCCTCAACGCCTCGACGACGGACGATCATCCGGTGGCCGGCAGCGGCACGGCCGCGCCGGCCTGGGCCATCTCGCACCACCCCTCAGTCGGCTTCCTGGCCTACCTGGTCAGCGGGCGCTGGTTCTTCATGGAGCAGCTGCAGTTCGCGGCCACCTACAACTACCTGAACAATGTGGATGGTGGCCCCTACCCGAACCGCAATGGCAGCGCGGGGCTGTTCAAGTCCAATGCCGGGGCCAACACCGTGCGTGGCGCCGCCTGGGCGGTGCGCACGCTGGCCCAGGCCGCCAGCCTGACGCCGGATGCCGACACCGCGCTGCGGGCCGAGTTGATCCGCTCGCTGGAAGCCAACATCGACTTCAATCACGCCACCTTCGTGGCTCAGCCCAATCACCCGTTCGGTATCGTCACACCCTATGGCGACGCCTATGGAACGGCCACCGATGGCAAGGTCACGGAGGCGGCCTGGATGCAGGACTTCTACACCGCAGCCTACGGCTACACGCTGGCAATGAATCCGTCGATCAGCGAGGCGGCGCGCACGCGGCTCGGGGAGTTTTTCGCCTGGAAGGCGCG
This sequence comes from Pelomonas sp. V22, assembly GCF_030014915.1. Classification (GTDB taxonomy): domain Bacteria; phylum Pseudomonadota; class Gammaproteobacteria; order Burkholderiales; family Burkholderiaceae_C; genus JAUASW01. The sequence goes on along the minus strand of NZ_JAGIXS010000001.1, from coordinate 632,401 downwards.
CAGCATCGTCGGCCGCTTCGGCGGTACCGGCGCGAGCGAGTGGCTGTACCGCGATGCGGGTGTCTACAACATGGTGGTGGCGCTGGTCGATCTGCCCGACTGGGATGGGGGCAAAGGCCCTTGGCCCGCCAGCATGGGCGCGCTGTACGACGCCACCTTCAGCGCCGGCCTGCCGGGGCCGCGCAGCGAGGGCGATCTGCGCGGCGGCAACTACCCCGAGTCCACCAGCTACTGGGGCAATCTGCAGCCGGCCCTGGCCTATGCAGTGGAGCATGGCGCCTCCGGCGCGCAGGCGGCCTACGACCGCATGCGCGCGGCCTCGAACTGGGGCCAGATCGCGACCGACTTCAACGCCAACCCGGTGTGGTCCGTGCGCCCTCGGCGCTGAGCTGCGCCCACAAAAAAGGCCGTGCTGAGCACGGCCTTCTTGTCATTGCGGCGAGTGCCGCGAGCCTCACTTGATCGACAGCACCCAGGTGGCCAACTGCTTGGCTTCGGCCTCGGTCACCTGAGCGTTCGGCGGCATGCCCATCGGGCCGCCGAAAACGATCTTGCCGGGCACGCTGCCCTTGAGGATGCGTTCGGTCAGGTAGGCGACCGCATCCTTCTGGCCTTTGTACTTGGCGGCCACATCCTTGTAGGCGGGGCCGACAACCTTCTTGTCGACCTGGTGGCAGCTCATGCAGTTTTTCTTCTGTGCCAGGTCCGCGTTGGCGAAGGCGGCGGGGGCGGCCAGCAGGCTGGCGGCGAGGGCAATCAGGCAGGAGGAGCGCTTCATGATTTCCTTTCGGGGGAGGGTGATCGTTCTGGACTACAGTCTGCCCAGAGAAAGAACTGCGAACGATTGTATGCACGCGTCAGCGCCGATGCAGCGCAGTTCAGCAGGGGAAAGAACATCATGTTGTTTATCGCTATCGGCGTGCTCGGGATCGTGCTGAAGCTGATCGGCTTCGGGCCGGTCGAGCACATCAGCTGGCTCTGGATCCTGTCACCCTTTGGTCTGGCCGCCGTCTGGTGGGCCTGGTCGGACAGCAGCGGCCGCACCCAGCGGCTCGCCATGGACCGCCTGGAGCAGCGCAAGGAAGCGCGGCGCCAGAAGCAGATGGAAGCGCTGGGGCGCGGCGACGAGCAATCGCGCCGCAAGTGAGCCGCTACCTGCCTTCGCGCCTTATTCGAAGCGGTCCAGCACCGCGCCCGAGCTGGCGCTCGACGCGTTCTTGGCGAACTTGGCCAGCACGCCTCGGGTGTAGCGCGGCGCCGGCTTGACCCAGGCGGCGCGGCGCTTGGCGATCTCGGCCTCGCCGACATTCAGCTGCAGCAGCAGCTGGTGGGCGTCGATGGTGATGGAGTCACCTTCCTGCACCAGGGCAATGGTGCCGCCTTCGTAGGCCTCGGGCGCCACGTGGCCGACCACCATGCCCCAGGTGCCGCCGGAGAAGCGGCCATCGGTGATCAGGCCCACGCTCTCGCCGAGGCCTTGGCCGATCAGTGCGCCGGTGGGGGCCAGCATCTCGGGCATGCCCGGGCCGCCCTTGGGGCCGAGGTAGCGCAGCACCATGATGTCGCCGGCCTGGATCTGCTTGGCCATGATGGCGGCCAGCGCCGATTGCTCATCTTCGAACACGCGGGCCGGGCCGGTCATCACCGGGCTCTTCAGGCCGGTGATCTTGGCCACGCAGCCTTCGGGCGAGAGGTTGCCGCGCAGGATGGCCAGGTGGCCTTGCGCGTAGATGGCCTTCTCGACGGGGCGTATCACTTCCTGCTCGGCGCCGAGATCCGGCACCGAGGCCAGGTTCTCGGCCACGGTCTTGCCGGTGATGGTGATGCAGTCGCCATGCAAGAGGCCGTGCTTGAGCAGCTCCTTCATCACGGCCGGCACGCCGCCGGCCTTGTGCAGGTCCACGGCCAGGAAGCGGCCGCTGGGCTTCAGATCGCACAGCACCGGGATCTTCTTGCGCATGCGCTCGAAGTCATCGATGGTCCAGTTGACCTCGGCCGCATGGGCGATGGCCAGGAAGTGCAGCACGGCATTGGTGGAGCCGCCGGTCGCCATGATCACGGCCACCGCGTTCTCGATCGCCTTCTTGGTGACGATGTCGCGCGGCTTCAGGTCGGCCTTGACCGCCTCGACCAGGACCTCGGCCGCCCGCTTGGTGTTCTCGACCACCTCGTTCTCTACGTTGGACATCGAGGAGGAGTAGGGCAGGCTCATGCCCAGGGCCTCGAAGGCCGAGCTCATGGTGTTGGCCGTGTACATGCCGCCGCAGGAACCGCTGCCGGGGATGGCGCGCTTCTCGATCTGGCAGAAGTCTTCCTCGCTCATCTTGCCGGCGCTGAACTGGCCCACGGCCTCGAACACGCTGACGATGTTGAGGTCCTGACCCTTGTAGTGGCCCGGCTTGATCGTGCCGCCGTAGATGTAGATGGCCGGCACATTGGCGCGCAGCATGCCCATCATGCCGCCGGGCATGTTCTTGTCGCAGCCACCGATCACCATCACGCCGTCCAGCCACTGGCCGCCGACGCAGGTTTCCACGCAGTCGGAGATCACCTCGCGCGAGACCAGGCTGTACTTCATGCCCTCGGTACCCATGGCCATGCCGTCGGAGATGGTCGGCGTGCCGAACAGCTGGGCATTGGCACCAGCGGCCTTCAGGCCGATGACGGCGGCGTCGGCCAGCTTCTGCAGGCCGGAGTTGCAGGGCGTGATCGTGGAGTGGCCGTTGGCGATGCCGATCATCGGCTTGCCGAAGTCGCCTTCCTCGTAGCCCATGCCGTAGTACATGGAGCGGTTCGGGGCGCGGGCAACGCCCTCGGTGATGTTCTTGGAGCGGCGGTTGTAGCTCATGGCGTGCGGCTTTCAGCTGTGGACAGGCGGCAGTATCCCGGCCGGCGATCTGCTGATCAAATATATTCTTTGGCCTGGATTGATTCGCGGGAGGTATCAATGATCGAGCTGCGCAGCCTGCGCCAATTCGTCGCCGTGGCCGAGGAGCTGCATTTCGGAAGGGCTGCCGAGCGCCTGCACATGACCCAGCCACCGCTGACCATGGCGATACGCAAGCTGGAGGCCGAGCTCGGCGCGGCGCTGTTCGAGCGCACCAGCCGCTCGGTGGCGTTGACACCGGCCGGTGCGGCCTTGCTGGCGCCGGCCCAGCGCCTGATTGCCGAGAGCCTGGCGCTGGCGCCGCTGGTGCAGGCGGCGGCGCAAGGCCAGCGCGGCCGGGTGCGCCTCGGCTTTGTCTCGACGGTGGGCTATGGTGAATTGCCGCGCTGGCTGCGGGCTTTCCGCGAGCAGCATGCCGAGATCGAGCTGAGCCTGCGCGAGGCCACGCTGGACGTGCAACTGCGCGAGTTCGCCGCCGGCGACCTGGACGCAGGCTTCATCATCCATGCGCCCGGCGCCTTGCCGGCCGGTTTCGAGGCGCTGACGGTGGCGCGCGAGCCCCTGGTGCTGGCCATGAGCGCCGAGGAGCCGCTCGCCGCTCGCCAGCGCCTCGCCGCCAAGCAGGTGCTGGCTTTGCCGCTGGTGATCTTCCCGCGCGAGATCGCGCCATCGCTGTTTGATGCGGTGCTGGCCTTCTACCGCGACCATGGCGCCACGCCGCGCATCGTGCAGGAGGCCATACAGATGCAGACCATCGTCAACCTCGTGTCGGCGGACATCGGCGTGGCCTGGGTGCCCGAGGGCCTGATGGGCTTGCAGCGCAGCGGCGTCGTGTACAAACGGGTCCGCGACGCGGCACCGGTGTGCGAGACCAGCTTGATCTGGCGACCCGATGCCGCACCGGCGGTGCAGCGTTTTGTCGCTCATGCGAAATCGCAGCTGCGGTCGCAGGAGCAAGTGTCCAAAGTCAGTCGGAGGGCTCGGTAGTTTCCCGGGCAACGACGGAGGGCGAAGGCCGTTGAGTCACGGCAAGAAAACAAACCGGAGGAGAAAACCCTGATGAACCACAGCAGATGCCGAAGGAGCGCGCTGGCAGCGTTGCTGGGCCTGGCCCTGGGAACGGCGCAGGCGCAATTCAAGGACGCGCAGCTGCAGTCGCTGCTCGATTCGGGCAAGACCCTGGAGCTGGAGCGTGTGGCGCAGGCGCGGCTGGCAGCCAAGGCGGGCGACGCCGAGGCCATTGCGGCCCTGGGCCTGGTCGCCATGAACCTCGGTGAAGAGAAGAAGATCGATGTGGCCGTCAACCGGCTGGAGCAGTGCACGGGCAAGCAGTCGCCGTCAGCGCTCTGTCACTATGTGCTGGGCTCGCTGGCGGGCACGCAGGCCATGAATGCCAGCGTGTTCCGCATGCCCTCGCTGGCCGGCAAGTCGCGTGACAACCTCAAGCGAGCGGTCGAGCTGGACCCTCAGCTCTACGAAGCGCGCGAGGCCTTGCTGCAGTACTACCTGATGGCGCCGGGCATCGTGGGCGGCGGCGTCGACAAGGCCCAGACCCTAATTGCGGAATCCGAGAAGCTCAACCCGGAACATGCCAAGTTCCTGCGCGCCAAGCAGGCCTCGGCCGACAAGCAGTGGGCCGTGGTCGAGCGCGAGCTGGCGGCGGTCAAGCCCGGCCAGGACCTGGAGCTGCGCAAGATGCTGCGCAAGTCCTGGTCGCAGCTGGGAGCGGCGCAACTGAGCGCCAAGCAGGCCGATTCGGCCCGTGCCACGTTCGAGCGCCTGCAGCACGACTTCCCCGAGCATGCGGCCGGCCCCTATGGCCTGGCCCGCGTGCTGACCGAGCAGAACAAGCCCGACGAAGCGCTGGCGCTGCTGGAGCGCGCCCGCGGCCTCGAGGGAGGCGCGACCTACCCCATCGACTACCGCCTGGGCCTGGCCTGGCTGGCCAAGGGCGACAAGGCCCAGGCCAGGGCAGCGCTGCAACGCTACGTGGCTGACAAAAGCGCCAACGCGCGCAACCTGGAAGACGCGAAAAAGCGCCTGGCCGAGCTGGGCTGAAGGCGGGGAGGGTGGGGCGCGCTGGCTATGATGCGCGCCTTGCCCCGACCCTGAAGCCCCATGCCGCTGGTTCATCCGCAGTTCAATCCCATTGCCTTGCAGTTAGGGCCGTTGGCCATCCACTGGTATGGCCTGACCTACCTGGCGGCTTTCGGCCTCTTCCTGTGGCTGGCCAACCGTCAGGTTGCCAAGCCCTGGCATGCCGCCGCAGGCTGGACGCGCCGGGACGTGGACGACCTCCTGTTCTTCGGCGTGCTCGGCGTGGTGCTGGGTGGGCGCCTCGGCTATGTGCTGTTCTACAAGCCGGCCTTCTACCTGGAGCACCCGCTCGATGCGCTCAAGGTCTGGGAGGGCGGCATGTCCTTCCATGGCGGCCTGCTTGGCGTGATCGTGGCGATGATTCTGTTCGCCCGCTTGCGCGGCCGCCGCTTCTTCGAGGTGACCGACCTGATCGCCCCTTGTGTGCCCACGGGCCTCGGGGCCGGCCGCATCGGCAATTTCATCAACGGTGAGCTGTGGGGCCGTCAGGCGCCCGCAGACCTGCCCTGGGCCATGGTGTTCCCGCAGGCTCACGAGGCCGTGCCGGTGGCGCGCCATCCTTCGCAGATCTACCAGCTGATCGGCGAGGGTGTCTTCCTCTTCCTGTTGCTGTGGTTCTATGCCCGCGCGCCGCGCCGTACCGGCCAGGTTTCGGGCCTGTTCCTGATCGGCTACGGCGCCCAGCGCTTCGTCACCGAATTCTTCCGCGAGCCCGATTCCTTCCTCGGCTACCGCGCGCTGAACCTCAGCCAGGGCCAGTGGCTGTCGGTGCCCATGATCGTGGCCGGCATTGCGATCTGGGCGTGGGCCTCGCGCAAGAAGGGAGCTTGAGCCATGCGTCAGATCTTTTTCGACACCGAAACCACCGGCCTGCATGCCGAGGGCGGCGACCGCGTCATCGAAGTGGGTTGCGTGGAGATGGTCAACCGCCAGCTGACCGGCAACAACTTGCACCTCTACATCAACCCCGAGCGGGCCAGCCATGAGGACGCGCTGCGTGTCCACGGCCTGACCGAGGCCTTCCTGTCCGACAAGCCCAAGTTCGCCGAGATTGCCGAGCAATTGCTCGGCTTTCTGGCAGGCGCCGAGCTGGTCATCCACAACGCGCCTTTCGACATCGGCTTCATCAATGCCGAGCTGAAGCGCCTGAAGAAGCCGCCGATCACCGACATCGTGGGCAGCGTGCGCGACACGCTCTTGATGGCGCGCGACATGTTCCCCGGCAAGGCCAATTCGCTGGATGCGCTGTGCCGCCGGCTCGAGGTCGACAACAGCAAGCGCGAACTGCACGGCGCCTTGCTGGACGCGGAGCTGCTGGCCGAGGTCTACATCCGCCTGACCCGCGGCCAGGACGCGCTGCTGATGGACGAGGCGTCCGACAGCAATGCGACTGGTGCGGATGATCTGGGCCCGGTCGCCATCGACTTCAGCCGCTTCGAGCTGCCGGTACCGCAGGCTTCTGCCGACGAGTTGGCGGCCCACGACGCGGTGCTGGCCGACCTGGACAAGGCCTCAGGCGGCAAAAGAATCTGGCAAGTTGCTGGCGCTTGAAATTTTCCATGGCATAATCGCGGGCTTCCCGGTTGGTGGCTGATGACGAGTCAGCTGCTAGTTGAAAAAGACGCGACAAAACCGGGCGGTTAGCTCAGCGGTAGAGCACTGCCTTCACACGGCAGGGGTCGCAGGTTCGAACCCTGCACCGCCCACCAGAATTCAAGAGTCCGGCAATCGTATCGGCCTCACCAGTTCTGAAATGTGTCGCATCAGTTGTCGTAATTCCCGGTACCCAATACCGGGGCGGTTAGCTCAGCGGTAGAGCACTGCCTTCACACGGCAGGGGTCGCAGGTTCGAACCCTGCACCGCCCACCAAGGTCTCAAGCCTTTGAAACGCCCCGACGGTCTCTGACCGCCGGGGCGTTCTTCATTCCGGGCTCGGTACAAACCCCCGCACGCTGTCGGTGGGTTTGAAGTCAATATCCGTCCATGGTGATATTTGAATTCAATGCCTTGGACCAGGCCTGGAGTTGCCGGTGAGTGCCGAGCACGAGCCGGGCCGCACGGGGCGCCTGATCAAGGCGCCGGAGAATTTCATTGACGCGGCTGGCGTGCGCCAGGTCTTTGCCGAGGCCAAGGCGAGCCGGCGCGGCTTTCTGCGCCAGGCCTTCACGGCGGCGGCAGCAGCCGGTGCAGCGCCTCTGGTCTTGGCCCAGTCCAAGCCGGCGGGCGAGGGCGATCCCAACATCCTCGAGTTGCCCGAGCACAGCAAGGGCCTGGGCCAGCCGGTGGTGACCGATGGCTATGGCAAGCCCTCCAAGTACGAATCCAATGTGCAGCGGCGCCAGAGCCCGGGCCTGACGCAAACGGCGCAGGCCTCCGTGTCCTTCGCGCCGCTGCAATCGCTGTTCGGCATCGTCACGCCCAGCGGCCTGCATTTCGAGCGCCACCACCAGGGCTGGTGGGACATCGACCCCAGCAAGCACCGCCTGATGATCAATGGCTCGGACGCCAAGCTCTTGAAGCAGGCCCTGGTGTTCACCATGGACGAGCTGATGCGCCTGCCCTCGGTTTCGCGCTTCCACTTCATCGAATGCGGCGCCAACACCGGCATGGAATGGGGCAATGTGGCCGTGCCGACGGTGCAGTACTCGCATGGCATGCTGAGCTGCAGCGAGTTCACCGGCGTGCCGCTGCGCGTCCTGCTCGACATGGCCGGCGTCGACTACAAGCGTGCCCGCTATGTGCTGGCGGAGGGTGCCGACGGCTCTTCGATGTCACGCACCATCCCGATGGAGATGGTGGAAAGCGGCGAGGTGCTGGTGGCCTATGGCCAGAACGGCGAAATGCTGAGGCCGGAGAACGGCTATCCGCTGCGCCTCGTGGTGCCCGGCGTGCAGGGTGTGAGCTGGGTGAAGTACCTGCGCCGCATCGAGGTGGGCGACCAGCCCTGGGCGACCAAGGACGAGGCCATCCACTACATGGACCTGATGCCAGGCGGCCAGCACCGCCAGTACACCAGCATCCAGGAATGCAAGAGCGTGGTGACCACGCCTTCCGGGGGCCAGGTCTTGCTCGACAAGGGCTTCTACAACATCAGCGGCCTGGCCTGGTCGGGCCGGGGCAAAGTGAGGAAGGTCGATGTCTCGGTCGATGGCGGGCGCAACTGGCGCACGGCACGGCTGGAGGGTCAGGTGATGAGCAAGTGCCTGACCCGCTTCAACATCGACTGGACCTGGGATGGCCAGCCGGCGCTGATACAGAGCCGGGCGACTGACGACACCGGCTTCGTGCAGCCCAGCTACCGCCTGCTGCGCGAGGTGCGCGGCAGCCGTTCGATCTATCACAACAATGCGATCCAGACCTGGCTGGTGCAAGCGGATGGCGAGGTGCGCAATGTGCAACTGGGCTGATCTGCGCCGCCTGGGTGCCTTGCTGCTGCTCGGCCTGTTCGCTGGCCTGGCGGCGGCTCAGGCCAAGGTCTACGAAGGCATTGGCCGACCGGCCACACCCAAGGAAATTGCGGCCTGGGACATCGACGTGCGGCCCGACTTCAAGGGCCTGCCCAAGGGCAGCGGCACGGTGGCGCGCGGCCAGGCGGTCTGGGAGGGCAAATGCGCCCAATGCCATGGCACCTTTGGCGAGAGCAGCGAGGTCTTCAATCCGCTGGTCGGCGGCACGACGGCTGAGGACGTCAAGACCGGCCATGTGGCGCGCCTGAACGACAAGGCCTACCCGAGCCGCACCACGCTGATGAAGGTGGCCACGGTCTCGACGCTGTGGGACTACATCAACCGCGCCATGCCCTGGAACGCGCCCAAGTCCCTGAAGCCCGACGAGGTCTATGCGGTGACGGCCTATTTGCTGAACCTGGGCGATGTGCTGCCCGCCGACTACGAGCTGTCGGACCGCAACATCGCCGAGGTGCAGGCCCGCATGCCCAACCGGCTCGGCATGAGCCTGGACCACAAGCTGTGGCCGGGCAGCATGGCGAAAGCCAAGGGCCCCGACACGCACAACAGCGCTTGCATGAAGGACTGTCCTGTCGAAACGCGGCTCGCCTCGTCCTTGCCCGAACACGCCCGCAATGCCCATGGCAACCTGGCCGAGCAGAACCGAGGCGTGGGTGCGCAGCGCGGCGCCGACACCAGCCGCCCGGCCGGCAGCCCGGTCCTGCCCGCGCCGCCCAAGCCGGCAGCTGCAGCACAAGCGGCCATGCCAACGGCGCTTCTCAACAAGCACAGCTGCAGCGGCTGCCATGGCCTGGAAAGCCGCGTGGTCGGCCCCTCGTTCCGGGAAGTGGCCAAGCGCTATGCCGGCCGTGCCGACGCCGAGAGCTATCTGGCCGGCAAGATCCGCAGCGGCGGTACGGGCGTCTGGGGCAGCATGCAAATGCCCGCCCAGTCGCTCGGCGAGGCCGATGCTGTCATGATTGCGCGCTGGCTGGCGGCGGGCGCACCGCGCTGAACCGCCGGCCCTGAATTCGATTCCAACGAAGGAGACTGACGATGATCGCTAACCGCCGAGAAATGCTGGCGACCAGCGCCAAGGTGGCCTCGCTGATGCTGGCCTCTGGCCTGTTCGGCAAGGCGGCTGAAGCCGCTGGTCCGATGGCCGGCAAGGGCGTGTTCGAGGCCAAGACCCTGGCCGACGTGGCCCGTCTGCTCGGCTATGCCGCACCGGTCGAGAGCCGTGACGTGACGATCACGGCGGCCGACATCGCCGAGAACGGCGCCGTCGTCCAGATGGCCGTGGCCAGCACCCTGCCCAACATCAAGCAGCTGATGCTGCTGGTCGAGAAGAACCCCGCGCCCCTGGTGGCGGTGTTCAATCTCACGCCCGAGGTCGAGCCCTCGGTCAAGGCGCGCGCCAAGATGGGCCAGTCTTCCAATGTGTTCGCTGTGGCGGTGACCCACGACAACAAGGTCTTGTTCGCGCAGAAGGAAGTCAAGGTCACGCTCGGGGGATGTGGCGGCTGAGCCCCACTTCCTTTAGCACAACGCAACACATATCAGGAGAACACCATGGCAGATCCGATGCGCATCCGCGCCCAGGCCAGTGGCGACAAGGTCAATGTGAAGGTGCTGATGGCCCACGAAATGGAGTCCGGTCAGCGCAAGGACAGCGCGGGCAAGACCATTCCCGCCTGGCACATCAACGAGGTCACGGCCTCGCTCAACGGCAAGGTGGTCATGACGGCCGAATGGGGAGCTTCGGTCTCCAAGAACCCGTTCACCGAGTTCACCATCAAGGGCGGCAAGGCCGGCGACAAGGTCAGCATCAGCTGGACCGACAACAAGGGTGACAAGCGCACCGACGAAGCCGTCGTGACCTGAGCCTGCGGCTCCCGAGACATTGCTCGAACAACAAGAGCGCCGGGCCACGCGCCTCGCGTCAAACGGAGACAAGCGATGAAGTTGAGAACGCTGATTCATGCGGCACTGGCAGTTGGCCTGGCCGGTTCCTTCGGCGCGGCCCTCGCGCAGAAGAGCTCGGCCGAGGCGATTGCCGAGTACCGCGCCATGCTGGCCGACGGCAACCCCGCCGAGCTGTTCGAGGCCAAGGGCGAGGCGCTCTGGAAACAGAAGCGCGGCGCCAAGAACGCATCCATGGAGCGCTGTGACCTGGGCAAGGGCCCGGGCGTGGTGAAGGGCGCTTTTGTCGAGCTGCCGCGCTGGTTTGCCGACACGCAGAAGGTGCAGGACCTGGAGTCACGCCTCCTGACCTGCATGAGCACGCTGCAGGGCCTGGATGCGGCCGAGATTGCCAAGACGCCGTTCGGCAAGGGCGAGCAGGCCAACATGGAGGCCCTGGTCGCCTGGATCTCCTCCGAGTCGCGCGGTTCGCGCATGAACCTGCCGCAAGCCCATGCGCAAGAGCGGCGCATGTATGAGCTCGGCAAGCGCGCCTTCTTCTTCCGCGGCGGGCCCATGGATTTCTCCTGCGCCTCCTGCCATGGCGAGGACGGCAAGCGCATCCGCATGCAGGACTTGCCCAACCTCACCAAGAACCCGGGCGACGGCATTGGCTTCGCCGCCTGGCCGGCCTACCGCGTCTCCAGCGGCGAGCTGTGGAGCATGCAACGGCGCCTGAACGACTGCTACCGCCAGCAGCGCTTCCCCTATCCGGGCTATGCCTCGGAAGTGACCGTGGCCCTCGGGGTCTACATGGGCGTCAATGCCAAGGGGGCCGAGTCCATCGCCCCGGGCCTCAAGCGCTGATCAAGCCACAAGGAGACAAGCGATGAAGACCCTCCCATCCCTGGTGCTTGGCGCGGTGGCCCTGGCCGGTTGCGCCAGCCTGCCGGGCTCGGCCGAGCTCGATGCGCAGGCACTCGCCATGCTGCAGGCCTCGTTCCGCGACGAAGGCATTGCCACCACCCAGCGCCTCAACCAGGACCTCGGTCAGCAGGCCTGTTCCAGCGACCAGCAGCCCAGCGAGGCCGTGGCCAAGCAGATCGAGACCGAGGCCCTGGCCTCGATCAAATGGCCGGCCGGCGGCCAGTACATCGGCGACTGGAAAGAAGGCGAGAAGCTGGCCCAGAACGGCCGTGGCATGACCTGGACCGACAAGTCCGCCGCCCCCGCCAGCAATGGCGCCAGCTGCTACAACTGCCACCAGATCAGCAAGGAAGAGCTGTCCTTTGGCAGCATCGGCCCCAGCCTCTACAACTACGGCAAGATCCGTGGCGTCAAGGACGTGGCCGACCCAGCCACTGCGCCCATCGTCCAGTACACCTGGACCAAGCTGTGGAATTCCAAGGCCTACAACGCCTGTTCCAACATGCCGCGTTTCGGCCACATGGGTCTCCTGGACGAGCAGCAGATCCGCCATGTGATGGCCTTGCTGCTGGACCCGCGCTCGCCGGTCAACCAGTGAGCGCCGGCAGCCCAGCATGAGCCTTTCCAAGCGCGAATTCCTGCAGACCTTGTCGGCCGCTGCGGTAGCCGGCCTCAACCTCGGCCGCCATGCCGAGGCCGATGCGGCCACGGCCGAAGCGGGGCTCTACGAGCTGCCACGCTTCGGTCAGGTGTCCTTGCTGCACATGACGGACTGCCACGCGCAGTTGCTGCCGCTGCGCTTCCGCGAGCCCAGCGTCAACCTGGGCGTGGGTGGCATGCGCGGCCAAACGCCACACCTGGTGGGCGAGGCCTTGCTGAAGAGCGCGGGCCTGCGCCCGGGTTCGCTGCCTGCCCATGCCTTCAGCTGCCTGGACTTCGAACGCGCCTCCAAGCGCTACGGCAAGGTCGGCGGCTTTGCTCACCTGTCCACCCTCGTCAAGCGCATGAAGGCCAGCCGCCCCGGCGCGCTGCTGCTGGACGGCGGCGACACCTGGCAGGGCTCGGCCACCTCGCTGTGGACGGCGGGCCAGGACATGGTCGATGCCTGCAAGCTGCTCGGCGTGGACGTGATGACCGGCCACTGGGAGTTCACCTATGGCATGGAGCGGGTCAAGGAGATCCTCGACAAGGACTTCAAGGGACGGCTCGACTTTGTCGCCCAGAACGTCAAGACCGCCGATTTCGGCGATCCGGTGTTCAAGCCCTATGTGATGCGCGAGATCAACGGCGTGCCCTGCGCCGTCATCGGCCAGGCCTTTCCCTACACGCCCATCGCCAACCCGCGCTACCTGGTGGCCGACTGGTCGTTCGGCATCCAGGAAGAGGGCGTGCAGGCCATGGTCGATGAAGTGCGCGGCAAGGGAGCCCAGGTCGTGGTCCTCTTGTCGCACAACGGCATGGACGTGGACCTGAAGCTGGCCTCTCGCGTGCGCGGCATCGACGCCATCCTCGGTGGCCACACGCATGACGGCGTGCCGGTGCCGGTGCCGGTCAAGAACGCTGGCGGCACGACGCTGGTCACCAATGCTGGCAGCAACGGCAAGTTCCTCGGCGTGCTGGATTTCGAGGTGAAGGGCGGACGGGTCAGCGACTTCCGCTACAAGCTCCTGCCGGTCTTTGCCAACATGCTGAAGCCCGATGCGGAGATGCAGGCGCTGATCACCAAGCTGCGCAAGCCCTACGAGGCGAAGCTCTCCGAGCAGCTCGCCGTCAGCGACGGCCTCTTGTACCGGCGCGGCAATTTCAACGGCAGCTGGGACCAGCTGATCGTCGATGCGCTGATGGAGCAGCAGGGCGCCGAGATCGCCTTCTCGCCGGGCTTCCGCTGGGGCAGCAGCCTCTTGCCGGGCGAGGCCATCACGCGCGAGCTGATGATGGACCAACTGGCCACCACCTACTCCTACGCCACGCTGACCGAGATGACGGGCGAGACCATCAAGACGGTGCTGGAAGACGTCTGCGACAACCTCTTCAACCCTGACCCCTACTACCAGCAAGGGGGCGACATGGTGCGTGTGGGCGGTCTCAGCTATGCCTGCGAGCCGGGCGCCGCCATGGGCTCGCGCATCCAGGACATGCGCTTGAACGGCAAGCCCATCGAGGCCGGCAAGCGCTACAAGGTGGCCGGCTGGGCGCCAGTGGCCGAAGGCGCGCGTGAGCAGAGCGGCGGCCGCATGGTCTGGGACCTGGTCGAGCCCTGGCTCAAGAACCACGGCCGTGTCAGCACGCGCCGCATCAACACGCCGAGGCTGATCGGCGTGCAGGGCAACCCCGGCCTGCTGGCCTGAGCCCGTGGGCCTGCTGGAAACCTGGATCGAGTCGCTGGGCCAGGCACGGGCCCTGGGTGTGGGTGGTTTGCTGATAGGCCTGGCGTTCGGCTTTTTCGCCCAGCGCTCGCGCTTCTGCCTGCGGGCCGCGACCATCGAGTTCGCGGCCGGCATGCCGGGTGGCAAGCTGACGGTCTGGCTGTTTGCCTTTGCCACTGCCTTGCTTGCCACACAAGGTCTGCTGGCCCTGGGGCTGGCCGATGTGAGCACGGCACGCCAGTTGGCGGCGCGCGGCAGTCTGTCGGGCGCGGCCGTGGGCGGTGCGCTGTTCGGCGTGGGCATGATCCTGGCGCGTGGCTGCGCCAGCCGCCTGCTGGTGCTGGCCGCCCAGGGCAATCTGCGCGCGCTGCTGTCGGGCCTGGTGTTCGCCGTGACGGCACAGGCCGCCTGGACGGGCATGCTGGCGCCGCTGCGCGGGTGGATCTCGGGCTGGTGGACCGTCGAGGGCGGCCCCGCCCGCGACCTGATTGCCATCACCGGCCTGGGACGCGCCGGCGCGCTGGCCCTGGGCCTGCTCTGGCTGCTGGCCGCGATCCGCTGGGCCCGTCGCCAGCGCGTGCCTCCTTGGGGTTGGCTGGGCGCCGTGGTGATAGGCCTGTGCGTCGCGGCAGCCTGGGCCTACACCTCCTTTGTTGCGAGCCTGGGGTTGGAGGCCGAAGCCGTGCCCGTGCAGGCGCTCAGCTTCACCGGCCCCTCGGCCGAGCTGCTGGTGCGCGTGCTATTTGCTTCCGACCGACCGCCCAGCTTCGACCTCGGCCTGATACCCGGCGTCTTCGTTGGCGCGCTGCTGGCGGCTGCGCTGTTCGGCGAGCTGAAGCTCGAAGGCTTTTCAGGGGGCGCCAGCATGCGCCGCTACCTACTCGGTGCCTTGCTGATGGGCTTCGGCGGCATGTTGGCCGGGGGCTGCGCGGTCGGCGCGGGCCTGTCGGGTGCGGCGGTGTTCACGGTCACGGCCTGGGTCACGCTGTCGGCGATCTGGCTGGCGGCGGCCGTGACGGACCGGCTGGTCGACCATCGCGCACCGGGCGTCGAGCATCCGCCGCTGGACCAGGCCTTGCCCTAGGATTTTCGATGCCCCTGTGTATGCCCCCTCGCAGTCTCCGCAGCCTGCTGCCTGTCTTGCTGGCGATGCTGCTGCTCCCGCTGAACGTATCGGCCCAGTCCCTGCAACTTCAGCAACTCAATGCCCAGGCCTGGATGGTGCAGGGCGAATCGGCTCTCGGCACGGCGGCGAACCGCAACAACATCTCCAATGCGGCCTTCGTCGTCACCAGCGAGGGCGTGCTGGTCTTCGATGCGCTCGGCTCGCCCGCGCTGGCCGAGGAACTGATTGCCGCCATCGGCCGGATCACGCCGCAGCCGATACGCAAGCTGGTGCTGAGCCATTACCACGCCGACCATGTCTACGGCCTGCAGGCCTTCAAGGCGCTGGGGGCCGAAGTGATTGCCCATGAGCAAGGGCGCACCTACCTGTATTCCGAGACGGCGGCGCTGCGCCTGCAGGCCAGCCGCGAGCAGCTGAAGCCCTGGATCAACGAGCAGACCAGGCTGGTGCCGGCGGACCGCTGGATAGCCGGCCCGCTGACGCTGACGCTGGGCGGCCTCGATTTCCAAATCATGCCGGTGGGCCCGTCCCATACACCCGAGGACCTGGTCGTCTACGTGCCCCAGCTCAAGCTGCTGCTGGCCGGCGACCTGGTGTTCCGCGGGCGGATTCCCTTCGTCGGCCAGGCCGACAGCGGCCGCTGGATCGTTGCGCTGGACCGCTTGCTGGGCTTCGATGCCGAGCTGATCGTGCCCGGCCATGGGCCGCTGTCGACGACCGCGCGGGCCGACCTCCAGTTGACCCGCGACTACCTCGCCTACCTGCGCCAGACCATGGGCGCGGCGGCGCGCGAGATGGAGCCTTTCGACGAGGCCTACGCACGCACCGACTGGTCGCGCTTCGAGAAGCTGCCGCTGTTCGGCGCAGCCAACCGCATCAACGCGTACAACACCTACCTGCTGATGGAGCAGGCAAGACCGTGATCAGGCTTGCCGGCTGAGCGGCGCAGCGGCCTCGCCACCGTATTGCTCGAAGGCATCGAGCGCATGGGCTGCGTACATCAGCGCAGGCCCGCCGCCCATGTAGACGCACATGCCCAGCATCTCCTCGAACTCGGCGCGGCTGCACCCCAGCTTGACCAGGGCCTCGGCATGGAAGCCGAGGCAGGGGTCGCAGCGCGCCGCCACCGACAGCGCCATGGCGATCAACTCCTTGTGCTTGCGGTCGAGGGCACCTTCGCGCCCAGCCGCCTGGGCCAGGGCCGAGAAGCCGCGCAGTGTGTCGGGCATGTCGGCGCGCAGCCGCGCCAGCGAGGCCGAGACCTCGGCGGTGATCTCACGGTATTGCTTGGGCATGGTGTCGTGTCCATCAGTTGATGCGCATATGTTCGGCCGTGCGCACCGCAGACAGCTTGATCCAGGCCAAGGCCGTGTCGCCAAGCGCAGCGGCGGCAAAGAATAGAATCGCGCCACCGCCTCTGGAGCACCGCCGTCCATGGATGCCAATCCGCTGCAAGACAAGGTTTTCGAGTCCGTCGCCGAGCTGTTTTCGCTGCTCTCGACGCCGATTCGCCTGAAGATCATCAGCGCGGTCTGCCACGGCGAGAAGAACGTCTCCGAGCTGCTGGGCGAGATCGAGACCACGCAGCCCAATATGTCGCAGCACCTCTCCACGCTGTACCGCAGCGGCGTGCTGGCCAAGCGGCGCGAGGGCACCCAGATTTACTACCGATTGCAGAGCGAGCGCACGGCCGCCTTGTGCCGGGCCGTCTGTACCCAGGTGGCCATTGAGCTCGACCCCGGCGCCGAGCTCGAGGTCAAGGAAAGGCTGATGCCGGCCACGGCGCGCTGAAACCGGCGCGGCCCGTTTTCTTGCAGCGGCTCAGCCGCCGGCCTCGTCAGCCGATGCCCGCTCGGGCGCTACGCGTGGGATGCGCACCAGCATGTGGCAGCCCTTGCCGGGCGCGCTGATCACCTCGATGCTGCCGCCCAGCACATTGGTGACGATGTTGTGCACGATGTGCATGCCGAGGCCCGAGCCGCCGGTGCCGAGCTTGGTGGTGAAGAAGGGGTCGAAGATCTGGCGTCGCACTGATTCGTCCATGCCGCGGCCGTCGTCTTCCACGCTCACTTCCACCTCGTCGTCACTGATGCGCCGACTGCTGATGCGCACCTTCCCTTGCTCCAGCCCGTCGAAGCCATGCAGCAGGGCGTTCATCAAGAGGTTGGTGAGTACCTGGCCGAGGGCGCCGGGGTAGCTGTCCAGCAGCAGGCCGGGCTGCAGCTCGGTGACGATCTCGTAGCGCGTGCGCTTGAAGCTGGGTTCCACCATCACCAGCTGGCTCTCGACGACGCGGGTCAGGTCGAACTCGCCGCGCGCATCGTTGGTCTGGTTGATCGCTACCTGCTTGAAGTCGCGCACCAGGTCGGCGGCCTTTTGCACATTGCGCTGCAGGATGTCCTGCCCCCGCCGCGTGTCCTTGACCAGCTCCTCGAGCAGGCTGCGCCGTATCGGCGTCTGCGAGCTCATCATCTGGTCGAGCTGGTTGTAGCGGTCTTCGAGGGCCGAGACCACGGTGAGGGCGTTGCCCAGCGGCGTGTTCAGCTCATGGGCCACGCCGGCCACCAGGCGGCCCAAGGAGGCCAGCTTCTCGGCCTCGACCAGCTCGCGTTGCGCGGTCTGCAGGTTGCGCAGTGTGGTCGTCAGCTCGTTGTTGGCGCGGGTCAGTTCATTGGTGCGCTGGGAGACCTGGTCTTCCAGCGTGTTGTTGTGCATGCGCAGCGATTCGAAGGCCGCCAGCAGGGCCTGGCGCATGCGCTCCATGGCGGTGCCGACGCGGGCGATCTCGTCGTCGCCGCCGGCCACCTCCAGCGGCTTCTCGAGGTGGCCGGCGGCCAGCTCTTCGGCGGCGGCGCTGAGCCGGCTCATGGGCTGCAGCACGCGAGTGCGCAGCGCCACCAGCGTAGCCAGCGCGCAGATGATCAAGGTGGCGGCGGTGCGCAGCACCTGGTTCCAGAGATCGGCCCGCTTGCGCGCCAGGAAGGGCTCGGCGCTCATCACCACGGTCAGCTTGGCGATTTCGCGGCCGTCGCGTTGCACCGGGCGGGTTTCGCTCAGCGTCAGCTTGGGGTCGACGTCGGCGCGCTGCGGCGTCTCGTAGAAGGGCTTGGGATTGGAGGGCTCGACCACCAGCACCGAGACGAAGCGCGGGTCGTTAACCTGGGCCTTGATCATCGGCTCGGCCAGGTCAGGCGAGACCTGCCAGACCGGCTCGGCCAGCGACAGGGCCAGCACCTCGGTGCTGCGGCTCAGGTCACGTTGCAGGTCTTCCTTGGCCACGCTCTCGGCGTAGTTCATCTCGAGCACCAAGGAGGCGATGGTGGGCAGCAGCAGGCCGAGGCCCAATGCCGCTACCACCGCATAGCGCAGGGAAGACTGTTTCAGCAGCAAGACGACTCACTCCCGAGTAATCGCCGCTCGCAGGCGGCTGTGCGGGCCGAGATTAGCAGATAGTCGCCGCGCTCAAGACCTGGTTCGCCACATCAGGCCGCTGCGCGTGCGGCCAGCACCGTCACGCAGTTGCGGCCGCTGCGTTTTGATGCGTAAAGCGCACGGTCGGCACGATCAAAGAACTCGTTGGCGCTCTCGCCCATGGCGAGCTGGGTGACGCCGAAGGACAGGGTGACGCGCTCGTCGTCCTGCTTGCTCGAGCCCCGGCGTATGCGGCCGGCGGCGATGCTGGCCCGCAACTGCTCGGCGAGGGCCTGGGCCTGTTGCAGCGTGCTGCCGGGCAGCAGCACGGCGAACTCTTCGCCACCCACGCGCGCAGCGAGCGCCGGTGCAGCGGCCAGGCCCTTGAGGGTCTGGGCCACACCGCGCAGCACCTGGTCGCCGAAGGCATGGCCGTAGCTGTCGTTCAGGCGCTTGAAGAAATCGATGTCGCCGAGCATCAGGCAGGGCGCCTGCAGGCTCTCACCGCTCTGGATGGCCTGGGCCAGCTCCTGGTCGAAGGCGCGGCGATTGGCCAGGCCGGTGAGGGCGTCCACCAGCGCTTCATTGCGCGCCTGTTCGACCTCGCGGCGCAGTTCGGCGATCTCATGGCGGCTGGCATCGAGCTTGTGCTGCAGCGACTCCATCACCCCGCTCAGCTCGCGCACGCCGGAGAGGATCTCGCGTACCGTCTCGGCCGGTGCGGCATCCTTCTCCAGCTTCAGCGACAGCTCGTTCAGCTCGTTGCCGAAACGTGCCGTGTGGTCGCCCGCATGGGCGGCCGAGGCGGAGATGCCGTTCAGCACGCGCTGAAAGCCTTCGCTGATGCGGCGGGCGCCGGGCGTGTCCCATTCACCCACATGGCTGGTGTAGAGGCTCCAGGTCTGGGCCTCGTCCAGCGTGGCGCCGCCTTGCAGCGCCTGGTTCATCGCGTGGCGCAGGTCGGGGTTGCGGCCACTGACGTACTCGTACCAGATGGCGTAGCTGGTGGGATGCAGGGCGGCGCTCTGGCGCGTCATCTGCGCCAGGGCTGCGCGCAGGTGCTCGGCACTGCGCTCCATGCTGTCTGTGTATCTCATCGGTCGAACTCCATACGACGACTCCCCGGCGACCACGCCCCAAGGCTCTCGCGGCCGGGGTCTGACGAATTCAAGGTCGGAGCATCGGCCAAGCGAGGGCGGGTTTGTAAGGATCTTGGGGGCGTTGACCGCACGCGATGGCGATAGGCGTGCGGACTTCACGGCCCCGCGCCCGAGTGGTTGCAAAATTGCCGCACTCAACACAGGAGACGGTCATGAGCGAACGAGTGAGCGGCATCGGCGGCATCTTCATCAAGGCGCGCGACGCGGCCAGCCTGCGCGATTGGTACCGCAAGCACCTGGGCCTGGACATCGCTGCCTGGGGCGGCGCGGCCTTCATGTGGCAGACGCCGGAGCGCCATGAGCCTGACGGCATGACGCTGTTCACCATCTTTGACGGCGACACGAAGTACTTCGCGCCGAGCAACTCGCCCTTCATGATCAATTTCCGTGTGCCCGACCTGCAGGGCCTGCTGGCCGCGCTGCGGGCTGAGGGCTGCCAGGTGGACGACAAGGTGGACGAGAGTGAATACGGCAAGTTCGGCTGGGTGATGGACCCCGAGGGCAATCGCATCGAGTTGTGGGAGCCGCCCCGCAGTTGAGGGGGAAGGGCAGGTGGCGGGGGTGGGGAATGCCCCGGGGTAACCCTGAGTAACCAGCGGCGACAATCCGGCCCGGTTGTTTTTTGACCCCCGAGCGAGGCGGCGGTGCCATCAGCACCCGGCCCTCGCAGTTTGTCTTCCTCTACTGAGGTTCAGATTTGAGCTCGACCACCACCATCCTGAAGCCGGGCGCCGCCGCGTCTGGCGCCGGCAGCGCGGCCACGCCGCACACCATCCTCGGACACCCCGACGCACTGTTCGTCCTCTTCTTCACCGAAATGTGGGAGCGCTTCTCCTACTACGGCATGCGCGCGCTGCTGGTGCTGTTCCTGACCGCCACCACGCTGAACGGCGGCTGGGGCTGGACCACCCAGGAAGCCGGCAAGCTCTACGCCTGGTACACGGGCCTGGTCTACCTCACGCCCATCATCGGCGGCTACCTGGCCGACAAGGTGCTGGGCCTGCGCCGCGCCATCGTGATCGGCGGCCTGATGATCGCCGCCGGCCACATTTCGCTGTTTCTTGAGAGCAAGCCGAGCTTCTTCCTCGGCCTCTCCCTCGTGGTGCTGGGCACCGGCCTGTTCAAGCCGAACATCTCGGCCATCGTGGGCCAGCTCTACGGCAAGGACAACGAAGGTGGCCGTGACAGCGGCTACACGCTGTTCTACATGGGCGTGAACTCGGGTGCCTTCTTCGGCATCCTGCTGTGCGGCTACATCGGCGAGAAGATCTCCTGGTCTTACGGCTTCGGCCTGGCTGCGGTCTTCATGATCCTCGGCGCGCTGCAGTTCTATTTTGGCCAGGGCATCTTCGGCAAGATCGGCCTCAGCCTCTCGCAAGCCAAGGCTGAAGAGGCGCCGGTGGTCGAAGAGGCGCCGGCCAACGTGGTGAAGGACCGCCTGAAGGCCATCTTCACCTTCTCCTTCTTCACCATCTTCTTCTGGTTCGCCTTCGAGCAGGCCGGCGGTTCGATGACCATCTTCGCGCGTGACTTCACCGACCGCAGCCTCACCGGCTCGACCGGCACAACCTTCAAGATCGTCAACACGCTGATCACCGTCATCCCGCTCTTGATCCTGACCTGGCTGCTGATCAAGCTGTTCTTCGGCACGGCCAAGCGCTACCTGCTCTCGAACCTGCTGCTGGTCGGCTGCATTGGCGGCATCTGGTACCTGACGGTCTGGATGCTGAGCCGCGAGTTCGCCAACCAGGATTCCAGCGTGCCGGCCAGCTGGTTCGGCATCCTGAACAGCCTGTTCCTGGTGGTGCTGGCACCGATGTTCTCCAAGCTTTGGGGCAAGTACTGGAACCCGAGCGGCCCGATCAAGTTCGGCCTCGGCCTGGTGATGCTGGGCCTTGGCTTCGCCTGCCTGTCCTATGGCGCCGCCGGCATCCCGAACGGTGCCAAGACGGCCCAGGTCAGCATGATCTGGCTGACCCTGGCCTACCTGCTGCACACCATGGGCGAGCTGTGCCTGTCGCCGGTGGGCCTGTCCTACATCTCCAAGCTGGCGCCGCCGCGCCTGCTGGGCCTGATGTTCGGCGTCTGGTTCCTGAACACCTTCATTGGCAACTTCCTGGCCGGCATGACGGGCTCCTACATCGAGCACATCGCCCACGCCTACTCGATGTCGACCTTCTTCCTGATCTTCACCATCATCCCGATCGCCGCCGGCCTCGTGATGATGCTGTTGAACAAGTGGATGCAACGCAAGATGCACGGCATCCATTGACCTGAGCCTAGCTTCATGAGCACCGCCGCCCCTGGTTCAGGCCACGGGCGGCGACTTTCTTTCGGCACTGCAATTTCTTCACGTTTTGCCGGCAACGGCACCGGGATTCCACCGGTGTTCGTGCGAGACCCGCCCGCCACAATGCGCCACATTTCAACAAGAGGGGTGGGCGATGAGGAAGCTGGGCCTGATGGTGTCCGCCGTGGCGATGGCATTGCTGGGCAGCGCTGCCCAGGCGCAGATCAAGATCGGGCAGACCGCTGATTTCAGCGGCCCCTCGGCCTTGATCGCGCAGCAGAACCGCGATGGCGCCAAGCTCTATTTCGACCAGATCAATGCCACCGGCGGCGTGGGCGGCCAGAAGATCGAGCTGCTGACGCTGGACGACAAGTTCGACCCCAAGAACAGCGCCGCCAATGCCAAGACCCTGATTGACCAGGGCGTGCTCGCCTTGTTCATGACCGGTGGCACCTCGCAGAACGAGGCCATCCTGCCGCTGCTGGCCCAGCACAAGCTGGCCCTGGTGGCACCCACCAGTGGCGCCTTGCTGCTGCATGACCCGGTCAATCCTTATGTGTTCAATGTGCGCGCCGGTTACCACCGCGAGGCCGAGCGGGCCGTGGCCCATCTGCGCAACATGGGCGTGCAAAGCCTCACCGTGCTGCAGTCCGAAGACAAGTTCGGCAACGACGCGGCCCAGGCAGCACTGCGTGGCCTGAGCGCTGCCGGCATGCGGCCGCGTGCGCACCTGAAGTTCTCGCCGAATGCGGCGGCCTACCAGGCCCTCGCGCAGCAACTGGCCAAGGCCGACATGCAGGCCGTGCTGCTGGTCTGCGAGGCCGATGCCGCCGCCGGTTTTGTGGCCGCGCTGCGCAATGCCGGCTCCATGGCTCAGGTCGTGACCCTGTCCAACAATGCGAGCCCGGCTTTCGTGAAGCTGCTGAAGGAGCAGGGCCGGGGCGTCATCGTCACCCAGCTGTTCCCGAACGAGCGCTCCGCCTCCACCGAGCTGGTGCGCCAGGCCCAGGAGCAGGCCAAGGCGCGCGGCCTTGGTGAACTGAGCGCGGCCCACCTGGAAGGCTTTGCCTCGGCCAAGGTGCTGGTGGAAGGCCTGCGCCGCGCCGGCAAGGACCTGAACCGCATCGGCCTCGTCAAGTCGCTGGAGAGCATCCAGCGCTACGACCTCGGCGGCCTGGAGCTGAGCTTCAACAGCAAGAAGCACAGCGGCCTTGATTTCGCCGACATCGCCATCATCGGCCCCGACGGAAAATTTTGGCGTTGATGATGTGCTGATGCACATCAAGGACGGCGCGCGCTCGCGCCGTCAGCATGGCGGCTTTTCTCCAAGCCGCCATGCCTGCCACTTCCATTCCTGCCGATCTTGATTCGCTGCTGCAGCGCAGCGGCCTGCGTGCGCTGAGCCTGCGTGGCCGGCGCCTGCTGCCCATCGTGCAGGGCGGCATGGGCGTGGGAGTGAGCGCCCAGCGGCTCGCGGGCAGCGTGGCCGCCTTGGGCGCGATGGGCACCTTGAGCTCGGTGGACCTGCGGCGCCACCATCCCGACCTGATGGCTCGCACCGAAGGCCATTGCCATGGCGATGAAGCCAAGCGCGTGATCAACGAGGCCAACATCGAGGCCCTGGGCCGCGAGATCGCCGGTGCGCGCGAGCGCAGCGAAGGTCGGGGCCTGGTGGCGCTGAACATCATGCGCGCGGTCAGCGAGTACGCGGCCTCGGTCAGGAAGGCGTTGGAGTGCGGCATCGACGCCATCGTGGTCGGCGCCGGCCTGCCGCTGGACCTGCCCGAGCTGGCCCAAGACCATCCGGACACCGCCCTCATTCCCATCCTCAGCGATGCGCGCGGCGTGCAGCTGATCGTCAAGAAATGGGAGCGCAAGAAGCGCCTGCCGGATGCCATCGTGATCGAGCATCCGCGCCTCGCAGGCGGCCACCTGGGCGCGGCCCGCATCGCCGACCTGAACGACCCGCGCTTTGATTTCGAGCGCGTCATTCCCGAGTGCCGCGAGTTCTTCCAGCGTGCGGGCCTGGACATTCCCCTGATCGCTGCCGGCGGCGTGCGCAGCTTCGAGGACATCGCGCGGCTGCAGGCCCTCGGCGCAGCCGGCGTGCAGCTGGGTACGCCGTTCGCGGTGACGCTGGAGTGTGACGCGGATGAGGCCTTCAAGCGCGTGCTGGCCGAGGCCCGCGATGAAAACATGGTCGAGTTCACCAGCGTGGCCGGCTTGCCGGCCCGCGCCGTGGCCACGCCCTGGCTGCGCGCCTACCTGAAGGCCGAGCCCAAGCTGCAGGCCGTGGCCCAGCTGAAGAGCCGCTGCACCAAGGCCTTCGACTGCCTGGCCCAGTGCGGCCTGCGCGACGGCCTCAAGGACTGGGGCCAGTTCTGCATCGACAACCAGCTCGCCGCCGCGCTGCGCGGCGACACGGCCAAGGGTCTGTTCTTCCGCGGCCAGGGCAGCCTGCCCTTCGGCAAGCAAGTGCGCAGCGTTCGTGACTTGATGAGTCGGCTGCTCACGCCGTTGGAAGCGCCCTTGGCCGCACAAGGCCTCTGACAGAATGGGCCGATGCCCGGCTCGCCTTCTTCGTCTTCCAGTCCTGCTGCTTCCGTTGTCCCTGGGTTGATGCTGGCGGGTGCCGGCTCGATCGCCTTCTCGGGCAAGGCCATCATCGTCAAGCTGGCCTACCGCCACGGCGTCGATGCGGTCACCTTGATCATGCTGCGCATGCTGTTTGCGCTGCCGATGTTCCTGCTGCTGGCCTGGTGGGCGGGGCGCGGCAAGCCGCCGCTCACGCGGCGTGACTGGCTGGCCTTGCTGGGCCTAGGCTTCTCGGGCTACTACCTGGCGAGCTACCTTGACTTCGCGGGCCTCGCCTATATCAGCGCCAGCTTCGAGCGCCTGATCCTTTATCTCAACCCGACCCTGGTGCTCTTCCTCAGCTGGGCCCTGCTTGGCAAGCGCGTGCAGGCGCGCCAGCTGTGGGCGCTGGCCATCAGCTATGCCGGCGTGCTGGTGGTGTTCGGCCAGGAGCTGCACCTGCAGGGCAGCGATGTGATGCTGGGCGCGGCCCTGGTGTTCGGCAGCGCGCTCAGCTATGCGCTCTACCTGATGTACAGCGGTGAGGAGGTGCGCCGGCTCGGCGCGCTGCGCCTCACCGGCCTCGCCACCTCGGTGGCCTGCGTGCTGTGCATTGCCCAGTTCCTGCTGTTGCGGCCGGTCTCGAGCCTCGCGGAGGTGGCGCCGACTGTGCTGTGGCTGTCCCTTCTCAATGCGACAGCCTGCACCTTCGCGCCTGTGCTGATGGTGATGATGGCCATCGAGCGCATAGGCGCCACGCTGGCCGCGCAGACCGGCATGATCGGCCCGATGTCCACCATCCTCATGGGCGTGCTGATACTCGGCGAGCCTTTCACGCCCTGGGTGGCGGCCGGCACGGTGCTGGTGATGGGCGGCGTCTGGCTGCTGACGCGTTGGCGCTGATCCAACAGTCTGTGGATGGGGGCTCCCGGCGAGCTGCATGCCGGGCTGAGAATCCCTGGCAGGTCATCGTTGGGACTTGCTGATGCTGTGGATACGCCGCGTACTTTGGGGTCTGTTGCTGCTGATTGCCTTGCTGGCGGCGGCTTTGTATCTGGGGCTGAGGGGCAGTCTGGCGCAACTGGACGGTGAGGCCACCAGCGCCGTCCAGGCACCGGTGGAACTGCTGCGCGACGAGCGCGGCTACCTCACGGTCAAGGCCGAGAGCGAGCTCGATGCCGTGCGCGGCCTCGGCTTCGTGCATGGCCAGGAGCGCTTCTTCCAGATGGACCTGATGCGGCGCAATGCCGCTGGCGAGCTCTCCGCCCTGGTCGGCGCCAAGGCCTTGCCGCTGGACCAGGGGCGGCGCCTGCATGCCTTCCGCCAGCGTGCCGAGCGCATCCTCGCCGGACTGCCGGCCGAGCAGCGCCGCCTGCTCGAGGTCTATGCCGAGGGCGTCAACGAAGGCCTGCAGCGCCTCACGGTGAGGCCCTTCGAATACGGCCTGCTGCGCCAGTCGCCCTTGCCCTGGCCGCCGCCCGACTCGCTGCTGGCCGTCTATGGCATGTACCTGGACCTGCAGAGCGCCCAGGGGCGCGACGACCTGGCCATGGCCTTGCTGAAATCCAGCGTCAGTGCCGACTGGTACGCCTTCCTGACTCAGCACAGCGCCGACTGGCAGGCATCGCTGGATGCGAGCCCGGTGCAGGCCCTGGCCATTCCCGCAAGCCCGTGGCCCTGGCGTGCGCTGAGCACGGCCTGCAGCGATTGCGAGCTGCGCGACAGCCGCGACATCGGCAGCAACAACTTCGCCGTTGCCGCCTCGCGCAGCCGCCATGGCGGCGCCATCCTCGCCGACGACATGCACCTCGGCCTGCGCGTGCCCGGCACCTGGTTCAAGGCCAGCCTGCAATGGAAGCGCGATGGCCGCGAGTGGCGGGTCAGTGGCGTCAGCCTGCCCGGCACACCGGCCATCGTGGCCGGCAGCAATGGCCACATCGCCTGGGGCTTCACCAATGCCACGGCCGACTGGGCCGATGTGGTGGCCTTGAAGCTGAATGCCGCTGGCACCCACTACCAAACGCCGCAGGGCGAGAAGCCGCTGCAGCGCCGCGTCGAGCGCATTGCTGTGGCCGGTGGGGCGCCGGTGGAGGTGGAGTTCAAAGACAGCGAATGGGGTCCCTTGCTCGCCGCGCCCTTCGAAGGCTATGCGCTGCGCTGGGTGGCCCACGACCCCCAGGCGCTGAACTTCCGCGTGCAGGACCTGGGCCGCGCCGCCAGCCTCGACGAGGCCATGAAGATCGCCGTCGGTGCCGGGCTGCCCGCCCAGAACATGCTGGTGGCCGATGCCAGTGGCCGCATTGGCTGGACCCTGGCCGGCGCCGTGCCGCTGCGCCACCTGCCCGACCTCGACACGCCGCAGGACTGGAGCGTGGCCGGCCAGGGTTGGCAGGGCTATGCCGGCTTCGAGCAGCATCCGCGCCTGCTCGATCCGGTTGACGGGCTCTTGTGGACGGCCAATGCCCGCGTGGTCGGCGGCGAGATGCTGGCTCTCATCGGCAATGGCGGCTATGACCTCGGCGCGCGCGGGCAGCAGATCCGCGACGACCTGCGTGCTGCGCCCAAGCATGAAGAGGCCTCGCTGCATGCGATCCAGCTGGACCGGCGTGCCGTCTTCCTGCAGCGCTGGCGCCAGCTGCTGCTGGAACAGGTGCTCAAGCCCGAGTTCATGGCGGCGCATGACCTGGGGGCGTATCGCGGCTTCGTCGAGAGCAGCGCCGCAGAGGCCGCGCCCGATGCCGTGGGCTACACGTTGGTGCGCGCCTTCCGTGATCGAGTGCTGGAGCAGCTGTTCGCGCCGCTGGCGGCCCAGCTGGAAGCGAAGCAGCTGCGCGTGCGCGACCTCAAGTGGGTGCCTGAGACGCCCGGCTGGGCCCTGCTGCAGGCCCGCCGTGAAGATGCCCTGCCCAAGGGCTTCAAGACCTGGGACGAGTTCCTGCGTCAGGCCGTGCTGGACAGCCGCAACGCCGTGCTGAAGAAAACGCCCGCGCTCGCCGATGCCGGCTGGGGGCAGCACAACCGTGCCGCCATCCAGCATCCCTTGAGCAGCGCCGTGCCTTGGCTTGCGGCCTGGCTGGACATGCCGGCCACACCCATGGGCGGCGACCGCCACATGCCGCGCGTGCAGGTGGGCAGCCATGGCCAGAGCGAGCGCATGGTGGTGTCGCCAGGCCGCGAGGAGCAGGGCATCCTCGCCGTGCCAGGCGGCCAGTCGGGCCATCCGCTGTCGCCCTTCTACCGGGCCGACCACGAGGCCTGGCTGCAAGGGCAGGCCTTGCCCTTCATGCCGGGTGAGATGCGGCATCGCCTGCTACTGCGGCCGGGCTCCTGAATCGGCCTGAACTGCATATCGGCTTCAGGGGCTGGCGCCGATTTCCGGGCGGCGCAAGAATCCGGGCGATCCCTCACTTTGCAATCTTGGAGTCTTGCGATGAGCATCCTGAACAAGAAGACCTCGGCCCTGCTGGCAGCCCTCGGCCTGTTGCAACTGGCCCTGCTGCCCACGGCCGCACGTGCCGAGGACGAGTCCAAGGTCGAAACCTGCCCCAAGAAGCTGGGCGCGATCGCGGTGGTCGAGCCGCAGCAGGGCTGGGCGCACATCTCGTCCTACGGCCTCGGCTCGCCCTCGGCGCTCTTGCGCCTGATGATCCAGAAGTCCGGCTGCTTCGACGTGGTCGAGCGCGGCCAGGCCATGGCCAATATCCAGCAGGAGCGCGCGCTGGCAGCGGGCGGCGAACTGCGCCAGGAGTCCAACGTCGGCAAGGGTCAGATGCAGACGGCCGACTTCGTGATGACCCCGAATGTGCAGGTCGGTGCCAAGACCACCGGCGGCATCGGCGGCTTCCTGGGCGGCAAGCTCGGCGTGCTCGGCGCCATTGCCGGTGGCCTCAAGTTCAAGGAAGCCTCCACCAGCCTGATGATTGCCGATGTGCGCTCCAGCATCCAGGTGGCGGCCGCCGAAGGCAAGGCCAGCAAGACCGATTTCTCGGTCGGCAGCTGGGGCTATGGCGGCGGCGTGGTCGGCGGCATGGGCGGCTACACCAGCACGCCCGAGGGCAAGGTGGTGGCGGCCAGCTTCCTCGACAACTACAACAAGATCGTCGTCGAGATCCGCGACAAGGACAGCCTGATCAAGACCAGCAGCGCCTCCAGCGACGTGAACGCCGCCGGCTCCACAAAGGCCGAGGCACCGCAGCAGGCCGGCCAGGTCCTGCATGCCAAGATCGCCAACGTCAAGGTCTATGCCGACGCTTCGCGCGACTCCAAGGTCGTGGCCACGCTGAGCAAGAACGACGACCTGGTGGCCAGCGGCGAGGCCAAGAACGGCTTTGTGCGCGTTGATGCGGCCAACTTCAGCGGCTGGGTGCAGCGCACCCTGGTCGGGCCCTGATCAGGCGCGGCAAGCGCTTCTGAACTTGCCGTAGGAATTGGTTACGCCGCCGGATTCCCGAAGCGAAACGCTGCGGCAGAATGCCCCGCTGATTTGGGTGACCCCCACCCATGACAGCGGAGGCGTTCCATCAATGAAAAGACAAATGCTGGTCCTGGTCGCAGGACTGATGCTGGCCGCAGCGGCGGCCCGTGCCGAGAGTGATTCCAAAGTCGAGACCTGTGCCAAGAAGCTGGGCACCATTGCGGTGGTCGAGCCTCAGCAGGGCTGGCATCACATCTCCTCCTATGGCCTTGGTTCGCCGGCCGCGCTTCTCCGCCTGATGATCCAGAAGTCCGGCTGCTTCGACGTGGTCGAGCGCGGCCAGGCCATGGCCAATATACAGCAGGAGCGGGCCCTGGCGGCCGGCGGTGATCTGCGTGCCGAGTCGAACGTCGGCAAGGGCCAGATGCAGGCGGCCGACTTCGTGATGACACCCAATGTGCAGGTCGGCTCGTCCAACACCGGCGGCATCGGCGGCTTCCTCGGGGGCAAGCTCGGCGTGCTGGGCGCCATTGCCGGCAGCCTCAAGTTCAAGGAAGCCTCCACGAGCCTGATGGTGGCCGACGTGCGCTCCAGCATCCAGGTGGCAGCGGCCGAGGGCAAGGCCAGCAAGACCGATTTCGGCATCGGCGGCTGGGGCTTTGGCGGCGGCGTGGTCGGTGGCCTTGGCGGCTACACCAGCACGCCGGAGGGCAAGATGGTCGCGGCCGGCTTCCTCGACAACTACAACAAGATCGTGCTCGAGATCCGCGACAAGGAGCAGCTGATCCGCACCAGCAGTGCCTCCAGCGACGTGAACGCGGCCGGCTCGACCAAGGCCGAGGCGCCGCAGCCGGCCGGCCAGGTTTTGCATGCCAAGATCGCCAACGTCAAGGTCTATGCCGAGGCTTCGCGCGAGTCCAAGGTCGTGGCCACGCTCAGCAAGAACGACGACCTGGTGGCCAGCGGCGAGGTCAAGAATGGCTTCGCGTTCGTTGACGCCGCCAATTTCAGCGGCTGGGTGCAGCGCACCCTGGTCGGTGCCGAGCAGCAGACTGCAGCAGCACCGCAACCGCCGGTCGTGCAGCCCGTGGGCACAGGCATCGCGGGCCAATTCTCTGGCAATTTCGGTGGCGCCGATCAGGGCAGCTTCCAGGTCAGCGTCAGCGCCAATGGGCTGGTGCGCGGCCAGGGCGTCTCCAACGCCACCGGTGCCTTCAGCATCGTCGGCCGGGTCGACCCGTCTGGCCAGCTGAACCTCGCCGCCACCGGCAATGCCGGCGCCGCCATCTTCAGCGGCCGCATCGATGGCGCCAGCGGCGCGCTGAGCGGCACCTGGCGCTTCGGCGGCGCGCCGGGCAGCGGCACCTTCAGCGGCCAGCGGATGTAAGAGTGCTCAGCGCCGGCCGGCCGAGACGACGATGCCGCCGGCAATCAGTGCAAAGGCCGCGCCGTGGTACCAGGCCGGCCACTCGCCCAGCAGGGCGGCCGACATCAGGGCCGCGAACAGCGGCGTCAGGTTGACGAAGAAGGCCGCCAGCGCCGGCCCCGCCTGGGCTACACCGAGGCCCCAGCAGCGGTAGGCGATCAGCGAGGGCCCGATGGCCACATAGGCCAGCACCCAGGCAAGACCTGGCCCCCAGTGCACCGCCTGCTCGGTGTAGCCCTGTTCGATGCCCGCCATCGCGAGGGCAATCGGCGCACCGAAGGCGATCTGCGCCATCAGCATGGCGGCCCAATCCCAGCCGGGCGCCTGCTCGGCGCGCAGACTGGCGGGCGGCCTGGCGAGCAGCCAGCTGTAGATCGACCAACTGAGCACGGCCAGCAGCATCAGCAGGTCGCCGGCCACGAAGTGCACCTGCAAGAGCGCTGCCCAGGAGCCGCGTGCCAGCACCAAGGCCACGCCGACCAGCGACAGCAGGGCGCCCGCGAGCTGGCGTCGCGTCGGCCGTTCGCCATAGACCAGGGCGCCGACCATCATCATGCCGAGCGGCATGCTCGCGGCGATCAGGGTCACGTTGAGCGCCGTGGAACTGCGCAGTGCCTGGTACTGCAGCGCGTTGTAGCAACCCATGCCGAGGAAGCCGACCACGGCCAGATAGCCCCAGCGCTGCCACAGCGGCGCCGGGCTGCGCAGCAAGGCCCGTGCGCTCGGTGCGATGAGCAGCAACAGCAAGCCCGCCAGGGCCCAGCGCAGGCCATTGAGCAGGAGCGGCGGAATCTGGCTCGCCATGTGGCGGCCCACCACGGCATTGCCGGCCCACAGCAGGGGCGGCATGGTCAACAGCAGGGCCAGGCGGGGGGACAGCTTCATGGAATGGCGCGCTCGGGCAGGAGCGGGCGGGAACAGGCAAAGGCTGGCACGATAGCGGAATTCCCAAACCGGAGTGATGCGATGGCGACAGAGACCGCAGTGCGAATCCACCAGGCTGGTGGCGTGGAGCAGATGAAGCTGGAGAGCGTCGAGGTGGGCGATCCCGGGCCTGGCGAGATCCGCATCCGCCACCGGGCCTGCGGCCTCAACTACATCGACATCTACCACCGCAGCGGCGTTTATCCGCTGCAGCTGCCGCAGACGCTGGGCATGGAAGGCGCCGGCGTGATCGAGGCGGTGGGCGAGGGTGTCACGCACCTGCGCGTGGGCGACCGCGCGGCCTATGCCAGCCAGCCCATCGGCGCCTATTGCACGGCCCGCGTGATGCCGGCCCGCGCGGTGGTGCGCTTGCCGGACGAGATCAGCTTCGAGACCGGCGCCGCCATGATGCTCAAGGGCCTCACGGCCCAGTACCTCTTGCGCCGCACGCTGCCACAGGATGGGCTGCAGCCGGGCGACTACATCCTGTTCCATGCCGCCGCCGGCGGCGTGGGCCTGATCGCCTGCCAATGGGCGCGGGCCCTCGGCCTCCAGCTGATCGCCACCGCCGGTTCGGACGAGAAATGCGCGCTGGCCCTCGCGAATGGCGCCAGCGTTGCGATCAACTACCGCAAGGAAAAGTTCCCGGAGCGGGTGCGCGAGATCACCGGCGGCCAGGGTGTGAAGGTGGTCTACGACTCGGTGGGTGCCGACACCTTCGAGGGCTCGCTCGATTGCCTGCGCCCCTTCGGCCTGATGGTGAGCTTCGGCAATGCCTCGGGCGTGGTGCCGCCGTTCAACACCGGCCTGCTGGCGGCCAAGGGCTCGCTCTACCTGACACGGCCCACGCTGTTCGCCCACCTGGCCACGCGTGAGAACAGCCAGGCCATGGCCGACGATCTGTTCTCGGTGGTGGCGAGCGGCCAGGTCAAGATCCACGTCTCGCAGCGCTACCCGCTGGCCGAGGTGGCCCAGGCGCACCGCGAGCTGGAGGCCCGCACGACGACGGGCTCAGGCGTCCTGCTCGTCTGAGGCGGCCAGCGCGGGGTCGGGGCCGCGCAGCAGGGTGATCTCGAAGCTGAAGCTGCTGCCGGTGCCGACCTGGCTTTCCACATGCACGCGGCCGCCCATCAGGGCCACCAGGCGCTGCACGATGGTGAGGCCGAGGCCGGTGCCGCCAAAGCGCCGCGTGATGCTGGCGTCGCCCTGGGTGAAGGGGTCGAAGATGCGGGCGATCTGGTCGCGGCTCATGCCTGGGCCGGTGTCGCTGACCGAGAAGCACAGGTGCACCGGCTCCGGCCCGCTGCCGGCTCGGCCCTCGTCGAGGCGGCGCACCTCGATGCGCACCTCGCCGCGTTCGGTGAACTTGACCGCGTTGCCGACCAGGTTCGTCAACACCTGGCGCAGGCGCAGCGAATCGCCGACCAGGAAGGGCGGCACACCGGGCTGCACGCGCGCGCCCAGCAGCAAGCCCTTTTCATGCGCCTGCAGTTGCAGTGGCTGGGTCGATTCGCGCAGGCAGTCGTAGAGGGTGAAGGGCTGGTGCTCGATCGCCACCTTGCCGGCTTCGATCTTGGCCACGTCCAGCAGGTCGTTGATCAGGCCCATCAGCGACTTGGCCGAGTCGTGCGCCATCTGCACGAACTTGCGCTGGCGCTCGTCCAGCTCGGTTTGGAGCACCAGCTCGGTGAGGCCCAGCACGCCATTCATGGGCGTGCGGATCTCGTGGCTCATATTGGCCAGGAAGGTGCTCTTGGCCTGGCTCGCGGCGACGGCGGTTTCGCGCGCCACGGTCAGTGCCTGCTGGGCGAGGCGGAAGTCGTTGATGTCGCGTGCGTTGAACTGCAGCACCGGGTCGCCGCTGACCGGGTCCCGCATCGGGCGGGCATCGATGCTGTGCCAGCGTATGCCCTCGACGGTGTTGAGCTCCAGCTCGGCCTGGAAACTCTTGCCACCCTGCACATGGCGGCGTACCAGGGAGGCGAGGTCGGGGCTGGCGAAGACATCGGCAAAGCCGAGCGCGCCAGGCGTGGCCTGCACGCCGAAGGCCAGGGCGGCGGCCGGGTTGAGGAAGAGGGTCTGGCCATCGCGCAGGCTGAACATGGCGATGCGGGCCGTTGTGTGCTGCAGCGCCTCGACGCCGCGCAGCATGCTCTTATCCGTGCCATGCGGCAGGGACTGGGCGGCCATCAGCATGACGAGGCGCCGGTCCGGCGTGTGGATGCCGCGCGAGGCCAGCATCACCGTGACCGGCTGGCCCTTGGGATAGAGCGTCCACTGCTCGCGCACGATCTTGCCCTGCACATGGTCGGCGGCCGTCACAGCCAGGCGTTCGCGTACGGCCTCGGTCGGGTCCTGGAAGTTGCGCGAGAGGAACATCTCGGCGCTCTCCACCTGCCAGAAGCTCAGCGCAGCCGCATTGGCCCAGAGATTGCGCTCGGCCTTGGGGTCGAACACCCACATCGGGGTGTCGAGCCAGTCGTAATGCGTCAGGCTGGAGAAATCAAGCATGGGTGGTCGGTGCGGCAGCGCGCATTGTGGCGCGTATTTGAGGCCTCCAATTGAGACAGCTTGTGAGTGCGCCGCTTCATCGCGCGCCGAGGGCCGCGCGGTAGGCATGCCAGCTTGCATGGCCGATCACCGGCCCGACCACCAGGAGGCCGGCAAAGCCCGGCAGCATGGCCAGCAGGACCAGCAGCGTGATCAGGGCGCCCCAGACCAGCATCACGCCCGGTTGGGTCAGGCACAGGCGCAGGCTGGTCAGCGCTGCGGTGATCGCGTCGACCTGCTCATCGAGGATCATCGGTATCGAGATCACGCTGATGGCAAAGATCAGGCCGGCGAATACCGCACCGACGCACAGGTAGCTGATGATGAAACCGTAGTTCTCGGGCTCCAGCAGCTTCAGCAGCGAGCCGCCCAGCTCGGGCATGCCGTCGAAGCTGACCGCGAACACCACCAGGGCCGAGCGGCCCCACAGCATCTCGAGTATCAGCAGTGCAAAGCCGAAGATGGCGAGCTGGCTGGTGCGGGTGCGCCAGGCCGTCATTGAGTCGGCCAGCGAAGGGGGCTGGCCGCGCTCCAGTCGCAGGCTGACCTGGTACAGGCCCATGCACAGCAGCGGACCGAGCAGCAGGAAGCCGGCCGACAGCCAGAGTATCCAGGCCGGCGAGCGCTGGTAGGTCTCGAGCAGGGCCCAGCCCATGGCCATGAAGCAGAAGCCGTAGAACAGGCCGATCAGCGGCTGGCGGCGGAAATCGCGCCAGCCCAGGGCGAGCCATTGCAACGGCTGCGTGAGGCCGAGCGCGTTCAGGGGCAGGTCGAAGGCGGAAATCTCGTCGGCCTTGCTGCTTTCTTTCCCAGGGTCTGCCATCTTGCTTGTGCGCTCCTTTGCGCCAGCAGCCTAGGTCGGTGGGCCGGCCTGCACCAGCGTAGTTTCCAGCAGCCGTCGCCGCGAAGAATCAGCCGCGCTTGACGCGCCGCAATTCGTCAAGGATCAGCAGCACCGCGCCCAGCGTGATCGCGCTGTCGGCCACGTTGAAGGACGGGAAATACCAGCCGCCGGCGTGGAACTGCAGGAAGTCCACCACATAGCCATGCCAGAGGCGGTCGATCACATTGCCGAGCGCGCCGCCAAGGATCAGCGAAAGCGCCCAGGCGAACAGCGTCTGGTGGCCGTGGCGGCGAAGCAGCCAGACGATGAAGCCGGTGGCCACGAAGCCGAGGCCGACGAAGAACCAGCGCTGCCAGCCGTCGTGATGGGCCAGGAAATTGAAGGCGGCGCCGGTGTTATGGGCCCGCACCAGGTTGAAGAAGCTGGTGACGAAGCGGCTGTCGCCGTACTGGAACTGCGAGACGATCAGCACCTTGGTCAGCTGGTCGGTGATGATCACCAGCAGGGCGATCATCAGCCACTGGATCAGGCGGGGCGAGCTACTCTGTTTGAAGGCCATGGGCAAGCGAGCTGAGGAGATTCGGTTGTCGTAAGTGGCCGCTACTGTAGCGTTTTCCCCCGCGCCTCCGGTCTTGCGGACCCTTGGGGGCAGGAGTAAAAAGATCGCACCCGGCCGCGCGGCGAGCGCCGCCCCAACCCCCCGGGGCTAGGAGTGATTCATGCGCAAACGCATCTATTGGTTGCTGCCCGACCTTGAGGCAGCCCGCAAGACGATGAACGAGCTGCTGCTGGCCCGGGTCTCGGATCGCCATATCCACTTCGTCGCCGCAGACGGAGCCGACATGACCGGCCTGCATGCGGCCAACATCCTGCAGACCTCCGACCTCGTCGAGGCGGCCCAGACCGGCCTGCTGGTCGGCGCTGGCCTCGGTGCCGCCGGTGGCGTGGTGGCCGCCTACGTGCTCACCGGCACGGGCGCCGCGCCGCAGGCCGTGGTGATCGCGTTGGCCGGCCTCGGTGCCGTGCTGGGCACCTGGTCGTCCAGCATGATCGGCAGCTCCACCCCAAGCCGGCGCCTGAAGCGCTTCGAGGAGCCGATCTCCAAGGGCATGTACTTGCTGATGGTCGACGTGCCCCGCACGCGCGTGACCGAGATCGAGGAACTGCTCGAGCGCACCCATCCGGAGGCGCATTTCGAGGGCCTGGAGCCCAACGTACCGGCCTTCCCGTGAGGCCATGACAAAGGGGCGCCGCGAGGCGCCCCTTGTTCTTTGGCCGTTCGCCTGATGGATCAGGCGATGCTGCGAGCTTCGCCTTCGCCGTACAAATTGCTGTCGCAACGGCTGCACAGGGTCGGGTGGGCGGCGTTCGCGCCCACGTCGGCACGGTAGTGCCAGCAGCGCTCGCACTTCTGGTGAGCAGATGGGGCCACCGCCACGCTCAACTCCTCGGCCGCAGCAATTGAAGCCGCCGAGGTGATCAGCACAAAGCGCAGGTCTTCGCCCAGGCTTTGCAG
The DNA here is from genome assembly GCF_030014915.1 of Pelomonas sp. V22. Classification (GTDB taxonomy): domain Bacteria; phylum Pseudomonadota; class Gammaproteobacteria; order Burkholderiales; family Burkholderiaceae_C; genus JAUASW01. The sequence goes on along the minus strand of NZ_JAGIXS010000001.1, from coordinate 596,540 downwards.
CAGGGCCAGATCGTCGGCCGGGAGACCCAGGGCCACCTCGGCTTGCAGCGAGGAACCGACCGCACCGGTGGTGCGCACCGCTTCAATCGCCTTGTTGACCGCTTCCCGGATCTCGCGGATGCGGGCCCAGTTGGCGAGCGAGGCTGTGTCGTCGGCACCGGCACCGAACTGCCAGTAGGTCTCCGTGAAGATGCTCTTGCCGGCGTGATCGCCGTCGAACACCTGCCAGGCTTCCTCGGCCGTGAAGCTCAGGAAGGGCGCCATCCAGCGCAGCATCGCGTGCGTGATCTGCCACAGCGCAGTCTGTGCGGAGCGGCGGGCCAGGCTCTTGGGTGCCGTGGTGTAGAGGCGGTCCTTCAGCACGTCCAGGTAGAACGCGCCCAGGTCCTCCGAGCAATAGACCTGCAGCTTGGCCACCACCGGATGGAACTCGTAGCGCTGGTAGTGCGACAGGATCTCGGCCTGGAACTCGGCCGCACGGGCCAGCGCGTAGCGGTCCACTTCCAGCATCTGCTCCAGCGGCACGGCGTCGTTCTTGGCATCGAAGTCCGCCACATTGGCGAGCAGGAAGCGCAGGGTGTTGCGGATGCGGCGGTAGCCGTCCACCACGCGGGCGAGGATCTTGTCGTCGATGCCCAGGTCGCCCGAGTAGTCGGTCGCAGCCGTCCACAGGCGCAGGATCTCGGCGCCCATCTTGTCGCTGACCGTTTGCGGCGCCACCACATTGCCCACCGACTTGCTCATCTTGCGGCCCTGGCCGTCCACGACGAAGCCGTGGGTGAGCAGGCCCTTGTAGGGCGCGCGGCCATACAAGGCGCAGGCGATCAGCAAGGAGGAATGGAACCAGCCACGGTGCTGGTCATGGCCTTCCAGGTACAGGTCGGCTTCCGGGCCTTCCGCGTGAGCGGCACCGGCATGGCTGCCCTTCAGCACATGCTGGAACGTGGAGCCCGAATCGAACCACACGTCCAGGATGTCCGAGCCCTTGCTGTAGGCGTCGGCTTCCGCGCCCAGCCAGTCGGCCGGGTTCAGCTTGGCCCAGGCTTCCACGCCGCCGGCTTCCACCAGTTGCGCGGCGCGCTCGATGAACTCCAGCGTCTGCGGGTGCGGCAGGCCGCTGTCCTTGTGCAGGAAGATGGGCAGGGGCACGCCCCAGCTGCGCTGGCGCGAGATGCACCAGTCGGGCCGGCCGGCGATCATGTCGCGCAATCGGGCACGGCCGTTCTCCGGGTAGAAGCTGGTCGCATCGATGGCTTCCAGCGCGGTCTGGCGCAGGCTCTTCGGGGCCTTGTCCTGCGTGAACAAGCCTTCGCCTTCATCCATGCGCACGAACCACTGGGCGGCGGCGCGGTAGATCACCGGCGTCTTGTGGCGCCAGCAATGCGGATAGCTGTGCGTGATCTTGACGTGCGAGAGCAGGCGGCCGGCGTTCTCCAGCGCCTCGGCGATCACCGGGTTGGCCTTCCAGATGTGCAGGCCACCGAACAAGGGCAGCTCGGCCTCGTAGGCGCCATTGCCTTGCACGGGGTTCAGGATGTCCTTGAAGGCCATGCCGTGCGAGACGCAGCTCTGGAAGTCATCGAGGCCATAGGCCGGTGCCGAATGGACCACGCCGGTGCCGTCTTCGGCCGTGGCGTAGTCGGCCAGGTAGACCGGGCTTTCGCGGTCGTAGCCGGCATCCACGTGCGCCAGCGGATGCTTGAACTTCAGCATCGCCAGGTTCTTGCCGACGGTGGTGGCCAGCACCGAGCCTTCCAGCTTCCAGCGCGCCAGGCACTTCTCGACCAGCGCCTCGGCCACCATGAAGATGCCGCGCGGCGTGTCCACCAGCGCGTAGCTCAGCTCGGGGTTGAGGTTGAGCGCCTGGTTGGCCGGGATGGTCCAGGGCGTGGTCGTCCAGATGACGGTGAAGGCCTCCTTGGCGAGCGAGCTCAAGCCGAAGGCAGTGGCCAGCTTCTCAGGCTCGGCGCACAGGAAGGCCACGTCGACGGCGGGCGACTGCTTGTCCGCATACTCGATCTCGAACTCGGCCAGCGAGGAGCCGCAGTCAAAGCACCAGTAGACGGGCTTGAGACCGCGATAGACGAAGCCACGCTCGAACAGGCGCTTCAAGACGCGGATCTCGCCGGCCTCGTTCTTGAAGTCCATCGTGCGATAGGGGTTGGCCCATTCGCCGAGCACGCCCAGGCGCTTGAAGTCTTCGCGTTGTGCGTCGATCTGCTCGCCGGCGTAGGCACGGCTCTTGGCCTGCACTTCATCGCGCGGCAGGCCGCGGCCGAAGGTCTTCTCGATCTGGTTCTCGATCGGCAGGCCATGGCAGTCCCAGCCGGGGATGTAGGCCGCGTCAAAGCCTTCCAGCTGGCGGGCCTTGACGATCATGTCCTTCAGGATCTTGTTGGCAGCATGGCCGATGTGGATCTGGCCGTTGGCGTAGGGCGGGCCATCGTGCAGTACGAACTTTGGGCAGCCGACGCGAGCATCGCGCAGGCGCTGGTAGGTGCCTTGCTCTTCCCACTGCTTGACCCAGCCCGGCTCGCGCTTGGGCAGGTCGCCGCGCATGGGGAAGGGGGTGTCGGGCAGGTTCAGGGTCGAGCGGTAATCGGGCTTGGCGGCGTCGGTCATGGCGTGCGATCAGAGGCGGCGGGCCGGACGACCCGCGGTAAGGAGGAGGGCGCGCGTAGAGTCAGCGCGCCGGCAGCAAGCAGCGGGAGCGGCACAGGGCCGCTTCAAATTCGGTCGCGCGTGGTCTGGCGACTGACCTTGACGTAGGAGGCGGCCTCTTGGGCCAGGTAGGCGCGGGCCTGCGCCACGTCCTGACGAATCGCTTCGGTCAGGGCCGGGAGGCCGTCGAATCGGGCCTCGTCACGCAGTTTGTGCAGCAGTTCCACGCGCACGAGTTTACCGTAGGCCCCATCGGGGCCCAGCGCGGCTGGCCAGTCGAGGCAATGCACCTCCAGCAGCACGCGGCCGGCGTCTTCCACCGTGGGGCGCACGCCCAGCGAGGCCACGCCATCGACCGGCCCTTCGGCGAGGCCATGGACGCGCACGGCAAAGATGCCTTGCGCGGCCGGCTTGTCGTGGTTGAAGCGCAGGTTCAGCGTGCGAAAGCCATCCGATGCGCCCGGCGTCGATTCGGCCAGTTGGCGGCCCAGCTTCTGGCCGTGAACCACATGGCCGGAGATTGAGTAGGGTCGGCCCAGCAGGGCAGCGGCGGCCTCCATCTGACCAGCCGCCAGCGCCTCGCGCACGGCAGAGCTGGAGACACGCAGGCCGTGCACCTCGTAGCTCATCATTCGTGCCACGTCGAAGCCCTTGGCGCGGCCAGCGGCATCCAGCGTCGCGTAGTCGCCCTGGCGCTTGGCGCCGAAGCGGAAGTCGTCACCCACCAGCACATAGCGGGCGCCCAGGCCTTGCACCAGCACCTTGTCGATGAAATCAGGCGCCGGCAGGCTGGACAGCCGCTCGTCGAAGCGCAGGACGATCACCTGGTCGATGCCGCAGCGCTCCAGCTCACCGAGCTTGTCGCGCAAGGTGGCGATGCGAGCCGGTGCCATCTCGGGCTTGTTCAGGCGCGCCGCGAAGTAGTCGCGCGGATGCGGCTCGAAGCTCATCACGCAGGAGGGCAGGCCGCGATGCCGGGCCTCGGAGCGCAGCAGCGCCAGCATGGCCTGGTGGCCACGGTGGACACCGTCGAAATTGCCTATGGTCAGCGCGCACTCGGGCGCAAGCCCCTGGTGGTGGAAACCTCGGAAGACATGCATGCCCTGGATTATCCCCGGCAGCCGCCCGACCTCAGGCCGCGAGGGCAATGCCCGTGCGCAGGTGGCGGGCCAGCACGGCCGTCAGGTCGCTCTGCTCGAAGGGCTTGAGCAGGTAGTCGTCCATGCCGGCGGCGAGGCAGCGCTCGCGGTCGCCGTTCACGGCGCTGGCCGTCAGCGCCACGATGGGCAGGCGCTCGCGGCCTTGCTCAGCCTCCAGCGCGCGCCAGCGGCTGGTGGTCTCGAAGCCGTCCATGCCGTGCATCTGGCAGTCCATCAGCACCAGGTCGAAGCTTTGCGACTGCAGGCGGGAGAGCGCCTGCATGCCGGTCTCGGCCTGGTCGACCTGCATGCCACTGGCTTCCAGCATGGCCGAGGCCACGAGCAGGTTGACCGCGCTGTCGTCGACCACCAGCACGCGGCCGCTCAGCCTCGGGCCGCTGCTGGCCTCGTCGTTGGCGGCGGGCTCGCCCACCGGGGGCGCCACGGCGCGCAGCGGCAGCGTGAACTCGAACTGCGAGCCCTGGCCGGGGATGGAACTGCAGCAGAGGTCGCCGCCCATGGCACGCGCCAGCTCACGCGAGATCGTCAGGCCGAGACCCGCGCCCTCCTGGCGGCGCAGGCCGGTGGCGGCCTGCTCGAAGGGCGCGAAGATGCGCTCCAGTTGGTCGGCGGCAATGCCTTCGCCGCTGTCCTGCACTACAAAGCGCAACAGCGTCCCGGCGCGCATGTCCAGCACGGTGTTGAGCCGGACCAGCACCTGGCCGCGCTCGGTGAACTTGATGGCGTTGCCAATCAGGTTGTGCAGCACCTGCTTGATGCGCGAGGCGTCGCCCAGCACCAGGGCGGGCAGGCCGGGGCTGGTCTGCAGATCGAAGGCCAGGCCTTTCTCGCGGGCACTCTGGCCGAGCAGGGCGCAGACGTCGCCGACCACCTCCCGCACATCGACCGGCCCGGCGTCCACCGCCAGCTTACCGGACTCGATGCGGGCCAAATCGAGGATGTCGTTGACCAGGGCGAGCAGATGGCGGCCCGAGCGCCGCACGATCTCGACCTGCTCGCGCTGCTGCATGCCGAGTTCGCTGCGAGACAGCAGCTGCGTCATGCCGAGGATGCCGTTCAGCGGCGTGCGGATCTCATGGCTCAGCATGGCTACAAAGCGGCTCTTGCTGGTACTGGAGTGCTCAGCCGACTGCAGGGCCGTCTGGCGCTCCTCAGCGATCAGCGCGTTCTCGAAGCGCAGGCGCAAGAGCTCGTCGTGATGGGCTTCCAGCCGCCGCGACTCGAAGGACAGCGTGGCCAGCAGCATCAGAAAGCCACCCGCCACATAGGCGCCGGTGGCCGTGCCGAGGCTCAGCTGGTAGGCGGCCAGCGGCGCGAAGGCCAGGCTGCAGAACAGCAGATTGGCACGCCAGTGGCTGCCCAGCGAGATCAGGCCGATGGCCCCAAGGCCCACGACCGAGGCGAGCACGATGCCGTCGAGTTCCGGCACGGCCGGTGTGTGGAAGAACCAGCCCATGGCGCCCCAGGACAGCGCGTCCAGGGCCATCAAGACCAGGTAGCGGCGCTCCCAGGGCAGGGCGGCGGCGCCGCTCGGTCGGGCACGGCGGAACTGCAGGACATCGGCCACACGCACCAGCACCAGCAGGGCGCGGGCAGCGAGCCAGGGCAGCAGGACGGGGGCGGCCAGGTGCGGCCACAGCATGAGGGCGGCGAAGCCGCTGAACAGCAGGCCCAGCAGCAACGGCGGCATGCTCAAGGCATACAGCGTGGTGATGCGCTCGGCGCGCACCTGCTCGGCGATCTGGGCCATCCGGCCCGGGTTCCCTCGGCCCAACGTGGGGGCTATCGTCATCGGCATCTCTTGCCCGCTGGCGGCCGGCCTGATCTTGGCGCGGTGTCTTCTCCGTTGCCTGCCGGCGGGTGGCTCAAGCTCCCAAACTCACTGGGAGTGATTTCGGCACAGGGCCCGAGCCGCTCAGCCTAGGAACAACCCCCGAACGTGGTGCGGGCGCCGCAGCGCACGCATCGTCACGAAATCAGGGCGAAATCTGTGCTGGGCTGGCGATCCAGATCCAGCCGCCGGGCGGCAGATCGGCCGGAATCGTCAGCGCACCGAACTGCGGCCGGTGCAGGGCTTCGACGCGGTTGCCCACGGCCGCCACCATGCGCTTGACCTGGTGGTATTTGCCTTCGATCAGAGTCAGGCGCAGCAGGTGCTCGTCGACCTTCTCGGCTCCTTCGGCGCGCGCCGGCTCGGGCTTGTAGTGCGCCGGCGCATCGGGCTCGCGCAGCTCCACGCCATCCAGCAGGCGCTGCACCTGCTCGTCGGTCAGCGGATGCTTGCAGCGCGCCTCGTAGACCTTGGGTACATGGTGCTTGGGGCTGGTCAGCTTGTGGATCAGGCTGCCGTCATCGGTCAGCAGCAAGAGGCCGGTCGTGTCTTCGTCAAGCCGGCCCACCGGCTGCACGTTGCGCTCGCGCAAGGGGCCGGGCAGCAGGCTCATCACGCTCGGATGGTGCTTGGGCTTTTGCGAGCATTCGTAGCCGCTCGGCTTGTTCAGGAGGATCAGGGCCTTTTCGTAAAAGGGCCAGGTCTTGCCGCTGACCTCGAACACGAAGTCTTTGGTGTCGAACTCGGCATCGGGGTCATCGACGACCTCGCCATTGACCTTGACCTCGTCGTTGTAGATCAGGCCGTTGCAGAGGCGGCGGGTGCCGAAGCCTTGGGAGTAGAGGATCTGGGAGAGACGCATGGCCACATTATCCAAGCTCGCTGTTCCGTCTCACTTCGCCAGTTCACTCAGGGCCGGCAGTCCGGGCAGGCCGCTGGCGCTTTGGATGGCGTTCAGCACGGCCTGCGCAGTGACCTCGGCGGCCAGGGCGCCGAGCCAGGTCAGGTCGGCGCTGCGGCCTGCGCCTCCGGTCGCCAGCGCGAACATCACGTCGCCATCGCTGGGCGTGTGGACCGGGTTGATCGCCCGGGCCAAGCCGTCGTGCGACATCTGGGCCAGCTTGGTGGCCTCTGCCTTGTTCAGCCGAGCATCGGTGGCCACGACGCCGATGGTGGTGTTGGCGCCAGCGAGCAAGCGCCCGGGCACCTGGCCGGCCTTCACAGCCGCCATCGTGCCGAGCATCCGGCCATCGGGGCCGCGCGCGCCAGCGAGCACCTGGCCCGTGGCTGGATCGACCACATCACCCACGGCATTGACGGCCACGAGCGCGGCGACGCAAATGCCAGCGAGCGTCAAGGAGGCCGCGCCGATGCCGCCCTTCATCGCCTGCTGCGGGCCGAACAGCTTGCCCACCGTGGCACCGGCACCAGCGCCCACCGAGCCGGTGGCGGCCTGCTGGCTGGCCGCTTCACAGGCGGCGTAGCCGGCGGCGGCATCGGGCGTGATCTGCGGGTCGCCCAGCCAGAGATCGAACAGCACGGCGCCCGGCACGATGGGAACGCAGGCCGGCCCGACCTGCAAGCCATGGCCGCGCTCGCGCAGCCAGCGCATCACGCCGGTGGCGGCATCCAGGCCGAAGGCGCTGCCGCCGCTGAGCAGGAGGGCATGCACCTGTTGCACCGTGTTCTCGGGGCGCAGCAGATCGGTCTCGCGCGTGCCTGGCGCAGCGCCCCGCACATCAACACCAGCCACGGCGCCTTGCTCACAGAGCACGACGGTGCAGCCGGTGGGGCGGCGTGAATCGCTGAAGTGGCCGACGCGCAGGCCGGCAATCTCGCTGAAAGGGCCGCTCATCAACGCTGGTGTGTGGCCTGCGGTTTGATGTCGCCGCAGTCCGCGCCCAGCCAGCGGGCCTCGCCGGTGATGACCATGGTCTTGTCGCCGCGCTTGATCGTCAGCTTGTTGCTGTAGTGCTCGGGGCTGTCGAAGGTGAATTCGCCGTCACCCTCGGAGGCCGGATCGGTGCAGACGAAATGCGAGCGCACTGTCTTGCCGCTGCGCTGTACGTCGTGCTTGCAGCGGCCGTTCTCGCTGACCGGCATCTCGTGTCGCTCGGCCTGCTCCTTGCTGATGCAGCTCTTGATGCTGATGACACCGCCGGCCATCGCGCTCATGGACATGCCGCGCTGGCTCATCATCTGCTCCATCATCTTGCGCTGCTCGGCCGGCATGGCCGCCATCTGCTTTTGCGCCTGCTCCATCTTGGCCTGCTGGGCCGGATCGAGCTGGGGCTTCTGGCTCATTTCCCAGAGGCCGGGTTTCATGGACTGGGCCGCGGCCAGGACGGGCAGGCCGACGAGGCAAAGGACCAGGAAACGGGCAAGAGACTTGTGCATCGCAGACTCCTCAGGTTGGCCCGAGGAGTCTAGGGGCGCTCAGGCAAACACGCCAGCCTGGTCCTGCATGCGGCTGCTGACCTCGGCGAGCTGGTGCAGGCTGTCGCCGAACTGCATCTCCATCGCGGTCAGGCGCTTGAAGTAGTGGCTGGAGATGTACTCGTCGGTCACGCCAATGCCGCCGTGCAACTGCGTGCATTGCTGGCCTACGAAGCGGGCCGAGTGGCACAGCTGCAGCTTGGCTTGCGCCAGGGCACGGCGGCGGGCCGGCGCTTCCTCGCCGAGCTTGAGGCTAGCGAAATAGCTCATCGAGCGTGCCAGTTCCAGCTGCATCTTCACGTCGGCCATGCGGTGGCGCAGGGCCTGGAAGCTGGCGATGACCACGCCGAACTGCTTGCGGGTGTTCAGGTACTCGGCCGTGATGGCGACCAGCTTCTCCATCGCGCCCACGCCCTCGGCGCAAAGTGCGGCGATGCCCACGTCGACGGCCAACTCCAGCACCGCCAGGCCTTGCTCCGGACCGACCAGCAGGGCGGCCGGTGATTTGTCGAAGCTGACTTCGGCAGCGCGCGAGCCATCCTGCAGGCTGTAGCCGCGGGTGGACACGCCAGTGGCCGAGCGCTGGACCAGGAAGAGGGCGACGCCGGAGCCGGTTTCGGCCGGCACGATGAAGGCATCGGCCTGGTCACCGCCCGGCACCAGGCTCTTGGCGCCGGTCAAGACCTGACCCTCGGCCCGGGTCGTCACTTTGTCGAGCCTGTAGCGGGCACCACGCTCCTGGTGTGCCAGCACGATCAGTGCTTCGCCGCCGGCGATCTTGGGCAACCAGTCGGCCTGCACCGCAGCCGGCGCGTGGCGCAGCACGGCCGGGGCGATCAGGCCGGCCTGGGCATAGGGCTCCATCACGATGCCGCGCCCCAGTTCTTCCATCACCACCATCGCATCGACGGCGCCAAAACCCATGCCGCCCTGTTCTTCAGGCACGGCCAGGGCCGTGAGGCCGAGGCCTACCAGACCGTCCCAAGCCTCGCGCGAGAAGCCGCCCGCCTTGACGATGGTGCGGCGGTGCTCGAAGCCGTAGTCCTTGTCCACCCAGCGGCGAACCGCGTCGCGCAGCGATTCCTGGTCGTCGGTGAAATCGAAGTCCATGTCTTGTCTCCTCGTTCGCTTGCTCAGCCCAGGACCGTCTGCGCCACGATGTTGCGCTGGACCTCGTTGGAGCCGCCGTAGATGGTGGTCTTGCGGTAGTTGAAGTAGTGGCTGGCGAGTGGCGCGCAGTGCGCGGCGCCCACGTAATCGCCCTGCCAGCCCGCCTCCATCGCCTCATGGATGAAGGGCAGGGAGAAGGGACCGCCCGCGAGCATCAAAAGCTCGGTGTAGCGCTGCTGGATCTCGCTGCCACGTATCTTCAGAAGGCCGGCCACGTCCAGCGACTGCTTACCGGATTTCTCAGCCGAGAGCACGCGCAGCACCATCATCTCGAGGGCCACGATGTCGACCTCGAGCAGGGCGATCTGGTCACGGAAGCGGGTGTCGTCGTAGACGCCCTCGGCCTTGGCGATGCGCTTGAGCCGCTCCAGCTCGCGCTTGGCGCGGTTCACGTCGGCGATGTTGGTGCGCTCGTGGGCCAGCAGGTACTTGGCATAGGTCCAGCCCTTGTTCTCCTCGCCGACGAGGTTCTCTGCGGGCACCTCGACGTTGTCGAAGAACACCTCGTTCACCTCATGCTCGCCGTCCAGCATGATGATGGGGCGCACGGTGACGCCGGGCGACTTCATGTCGATCAAGAGGAAGCTGATGCCGGCCTGCGGCTTGACCGTGGGGTCGGTGCGGACCAGGCAGAAGATCCAATCGCCGAACTGGCCGAGCGTGGTCCAGGTCTTCTGACCGTTGACGATGTACTTGTCGCCCTGGCGCTCAGCCCGGCACTTCACCGAAGCCAGGTCCGAGCCCGAACCGGGCTCGCTGTAGCCTTGGCTCCACCAGACCTCGCCGCTCATGATGCCGGGCAGGTGGCGCTGCTGCTGTTCGAGCGTGCCGAAGGCCATGATCACTGGCGCCACCATCACCGGGCCGAAAGGCACGATGCGCGGCGCACCGGCCAGCGCGCATTCCTCCTCGAACAGATGGCGCTGCACGGCATTCCAGCCCGGGCCGCCGAATTGCTGGGGCCAGGCCCAGCCATGCCAGCCCTGCTTGCCGAGCAGCTTGGCCCAGCGCTGCAGATCGTCCTTGTTGAGACGCAGCGCGTTGTGTACCTTGTGGCTGATGTCGGCCGGCAGATTCGCGGCCACCCATTGCCGGATTTCGGCTCGGAAGGCCAGCTCTTCGGCGGTGAAGTTGAGGTCCATGTGGGCGTCTCCATCCATAGCGACCCGCAGGCAGCGCGGGCGATGGCGATTTTTAGCACGACCGTTCGCATTTGCCTTGTCTCTGTCGAGACAAGGGGCGCATTGCCTACACTGCCCAGCCGTCAAAACTCCGGATTCGCCCGCCATGCCAACTCCCGTCCTCGCCATCCATGGAGGCGCCGGCACCCTGCTGCGCAGCACGATGTCGTCCGAACTGGAACAGCAGTACCGCGCCGAGTTGCAAGCCATCCTGACCGCCGGCGAGCGCATGCTGGCAGCGGGTGCCAGCGCGATGGACGTGGTCTGCGAGGCCGTGCGAAGGCTGGAGGAATGCCCGCTCTTTAATGCCGGCAAGGGCGCGGTCTACACGGCCGATGAGCGCCATGAGCTGGATGCCAGCGTGATGGACGGCCGCACGCTGGCCGCTGGCGCGGTGGCTGGCGTCAGCCGCATCCGCAATCCGGTGCTGGCGGCCCGCGCGGTGATGGACCAAGGCGCGCATCTGCTCTTCATCGGCCCGGCCGCAGAAACCTATGTGGAAAAGCTGGGACTGGAGATGGTCGATCCCGGCTGGTTCGGCACGCCGCAGCGCCTGGCGCAGTTGCATCGAGCCCGGGCCGAAGCCGCCGGCGCGTTGCTGGACCATGATGGCCAGGCCCGCACGCCCATCGATGAAGGCAAGAAGTTCGGCACCGTCGGCGCCGTGGCCCTCGATGCAGCCGGCCATCTGGCCGCCGCCACCTCGACCGGCGGCATGACCAACAAGCTGCCCGGCCGGGTCGGTGATTCACCGCTGATCGGTGCGGGCTGCTATGCCAGCGACGAGAGCTGCGCCGTGTCCTGCACTGGCACCGGCGAGGCCTTCATCCGCGTTGCGGCTGCGCGGGAGGTGGGGGCGCTGATGGAGTACGCCGGCCAGGGTCTGGACGAGGCTGCGCGGCGTGTGGTGTTCGAGAAGCTGGGCCGTGTGGGTGGGCAGGGCGGCTTGATCGCTGTGAGCCGCGATGGCGAGGTCAGCCTGCCGTTCAATACCGAGGGCATGTACCGCGGTATGGTCCGCGCGGGTGGGCAGCCCGTCGTCGGTATCTACGGCGAAGCACAGGAGGCAACGGGCTGAAGCTCGTCCGGGCTTGCTGCCGAGCAGACAAAGAAAAAGCGGCCCGAACGGGCCGCTTTCTGAAGCTGAAGCGCTGAGGCTCAGGCTTGCTTGGCCTTGCGGCGCAGGCCGACCATGCCGAACAGGGCCAGGCCAGCCAGGGCCAGGGAGCCCGGTTCCGGCGTGCGCTTGGTCGTTTCGCCGGTGCCGGCTACGGTCAGCAGCTTGAAGGCGTCGGCATTGCCGTCCATCGTCGTGGTGTTGGCGGCCGTCACCAGCCACCAGCTGGAGCTCTTGCCCGTGTTGCCCAGGTTGACCGTGTTGTTGGCGTTCAGGCCCACGTCGTTGTAGGTGCCCAGCAGCAGCCAGCCGTTGACGGCAACAGTGGTGGTCGCGCCCTTCAGGCTGGCGGCACTGACGAGGCCCATATTGGGATCACTGGAGCCGGTGTAGTAGTACACCGAGATGTCAGAGTCGCAGTAGCCGGTGCAGGCGTTGCCCTTGGTGCTGGTGGTGACGCCCTTGTCATCGCTGCCGTTCCAGCCAATCTGCACGGACTCCAGGGCCACCTTGACGATGTCGCTGGGGCCGTTCGAGAACTTCATCAGGAAGCCGTCGAGATTGCTCACGCCATCTGCAGCGTGGGGGCCGGTGCCGGGGTCGCAGACCGTCGCGCTGCCGACCGCACATTCCTCGCGGTTCACGATGCCGAAGCCGGCAGAAGACCCCCAGGGGTAGACGGCGGCCGGCACGAACGTGGTGGAGGGGCTCAGGTCGGAAGACCAGCCCGAGATGTTCATCTTGGCATCGTTCGGCAGTGCCGAGTCGGTGCAGTTGTAGGAATTGCCCCAGGTCACGGCGGCACCCAAGTTGCTGCAGCTGTCGTAGTTCCAGGTGCCGTTCCAGGTGGCGGCATGGGCTGCTGGTGTCGCGGCCAGGCCCACCAAGCTGGCAGCCACCAGCAGGACGGAACGCAAGATTTGTTTTTTCATCGGATTCTCCAGCTTGGCTAAGCGGACCATTTTTTGGTCTGTTGGCACATTTGCTTGCAAGGATTGGGCCATCTATCTTGTTTTCAATTGAATCAAGGACTTAGAGGCTTCTTGCAAGCTTGCCATGGGCGGACTGTAAAGCGTCCCGACGGATTGCGCCCCCCTCACTTGAGGGTTTGGAGCAGCTTGGCCGCCTGTTCTGCGGATTCCTTGTCCTGTTTGCTGGCGGCCGCCACTTCGAGCTCGGCCCGCGCTTCGGCATTGCGGCCCAGTTTGGCCAGCACGGCACCCAGGTGCCAGCGGATCTCGGCATTGCCCGGGTTGCGCAAACGAGCGTCGCGCAGCATGGGCAAGGAGCGCTCTGACTGGCCAAGCTGGAACTCGGCCCAGCCCAGGGTGTCCAGGTACATGGGATTGTTGGGATCGAGCTGCACCGCGTGCTGGGCCAGGGCGATGGATTTGGTGTTGCGTTGCGTCAGCAGCACCGAGGCCAGGCTGTTCATCGCCTCGGCGTCATTGGCGTCTGCTGCGAGGGCTCGCTCATAGGCCTTGATGGCGGCGTCCGGTGCTTTGTTGCGGACATGGGCGTCGCCCACGGCGCGCAACACCTGACCGTCTCTCGGACGCAGCTTCAGCCAGGTCTCGGCGCTTTGGACAGCAGCCCGAACGCCCTCGACACTCTGCTGGACACTGAACAGGCGCAGCAAGCCAATGCTGGTGGGCTCCAGCTGTTGAGCGCGCTTGAGCGGCTCGATGGCGGCGGCCGGCTGGCGCTTGGCCAGGGCGATGTCGGCCAGCAGGTGGTAGCCCACCGACGACTTGGGATGGCTCTGCACCAGTTGGTTGGCCCGGCGCTCGGCCTTGGCCAGCTCGCCTTGCTGAAGCTCGACACCAGCCATCAGGGCCTGTCCCCGGATCGAGTTGGGCTCCACGCTCAGCACCTTCTCCACCGAGTAGTTGGCGCCGGTGGCGTCGCGGGCCTGCATCTGCAGTTCGGCGATGGTCAGCAGCGATTGCACGACCACGCCGGCGCGGCGCGCGGCGCCTGCCAGCGTGGTGCGGGCGCCCTGGACGTCGCCATTCAGCAGCTGGACGCGCCCGTGCAGGGCCATCACGTCCGGGTCTTCGGGGGCCTTGCTGAGCAGCTTCTTGGACGCCTCCAGTGCCTGCGGATAGTTCTTGAAGCGCATCCGCGTATGGACCTGGGCCAGGCCGGGCCGCAACTCGCCGACACCGGCGTTGTCATCGGCCTTGAGCAGCCAGCGCTCGGCATCGGCCGGCTTGTTCTGCATCTCGGCCACGTTGGCCAGTTCCAGCATCACCTCGATGTTCTTTTCGTCGGCCTTGTACAGGTTCAAGAGCCGCGTGTTGGCAGCGTCGAAGGCGCGGCTCCCGACGTCGAGCCGTGCCAGGCCCAGCTCGGCCTCCGGCAGGCCGGGGCTGAGCTTCAGTGCGGTGTCGAAGGCCTGGCGAGCGCCCTTGGCATCGCCCGAGCGCGACATGGCCGTGCCTTGCAGCATCCACAGGCTGGGATTCTTGGGCGACTTGCGCACCATGGTTTCAGCGATGGCCACGGCCTTGGCCTTCTGGCCTTCGCGCAGGTAAAGAGTGACCAGGGCTGAGCCAGCATAGGTCTGGCCGGGGTCGGCCTTGAAAGACTGCTCCAACGAGCTGATGGCATCGCCAGTCTTGCCGCCGCGCAGCAGGCTGAGGCCCAGCACGGTGCGGAAGGCCGGGTTGTCCTTGCCGGCGAGGGCTTCGCGCATCAGGTTGGTGGCCTTGGCATGGCGCCCCTGCGAGGTGTGGATGGAGGCCAGCAGGGTCAGGGCATTGGCGTCGCCAGGTGCGGTCCGCAGATAGGATTCCAGCACTTCAACCGCTCGGTCCGGCGCGCGGTCTTCCAGGTAGACCCGCGCCAGCAGCTTGGCGATTGGGCTCGGACCCTGGGCGCGCTGGGCCGCTTCCAGGTAGGGCTTGGCCTTGCCCAGCGAGCCCTGGCCGTAATGCGCGAGGCCGGCGAGCAGCAGCAACTGCGGGCGGTAGCGGATGAAGTCCAGCGGCACCGGGTCCATCAGGTTGGTGATCTGAGCCAGGGCGGCCTTGGACGTGGCACGGTCGCCGGTGCGGTCGGCCTGCAGGGCTTTCAGGTAGAGGGCGCGCGGCTCGTTGGGCTTCTTGGCCAGCAGGGCTTCCAGCTCGCGGGCGGCGTCCTTGTCGCGGCCCAGGTCCACGTAGATGCCGATGCGGGCCAGGGCCGCATCCAGGTGTTCGGGCTCCAGTTCCAGCGTCTTGTCGTAGGCGGCGAGGGCGTCGGCCAGCTTGGCCTGCACATGCGCCAGCGAGGCGCGCTGGAAGTACAGATCGGCGGTAGGCGGGCCCAGCTTGGCAGCGCGATCCAGCGCCGTGGCCGCTTCGGCGAACTGGCGGCCCTTGATGCGCTGCGGCACTTCGGCCAGCCAGGGCTCAGGGGCTTGCGGCGTCAGCGCCTTGGCATCTTCGATCGCCTTCAGGGCCTTGGGAATCTGGCCCAGGTCGCCAAAGGCCTGGGCTTTGATCAGCAGCAGCTGCTGCTGGACCTCGGGCGGCAGGCCTGCGGAGTCGAGCTGGCGCGATTCGACCAACTGGTTGTGCTTGCCCTGGTTGTACATGGCCTGGGCCAGCGGCACGATAACCTCGACCCGGCTGACTCCCAGGCGCAGCGCCTCGTTCAGGGCCACCTCGGCGCCCACCGGGTCCGAATTGGCAAGCAAGGCTTTGCCGAGCAGCACCTGGACCGGCAGCATGGCCTTGTTGATCTGCAGCGCGTTCTTCAGCTGGACGATGGCGCCGGTCATGTCCTTCTTCTGGTAGCGCGTCAGCGCATCCTCGTAGTAGCGAGCGGCCTTGTCGTTGTTGTCGGCGGCGTGCAGCAAGGGCGTGGCGCTGGCCAGCACGGCGGCGGCGAGCAGCGAGGCGAGTGGCGTCAGGCGCGTCATTCGGTCCGTTCGGTGGAGGTGGTGGCGCGCGATTCTTGCACGGGCTGCGCGGCGCCCGCCAGGGCCTGTCAGTAGCGCAAGTCCAGCGTCATGACATCGTTCTCGCGCTTCATCAGGAAGCGGGTCAGGAAGCTGTTGCCCAGCAGCACGTGGCTCATCTGGCCAGGGATAACGATGGCCTCGACATTGCGCACCTCGACATCGCCAACGCGAATGGAGTCGAGCACGGTCAGGTGGGCTGGCACCACGCCGTTGGCCGTCTGGGTCAGCACGCGGCGGCCGTTGCGGTAGCGCAGGCCAATGCGCTCGGCCTCGGCCTGGGTGATCGAGACCGAGGTGGCGCCGGTGTCGACCAGGAACTGGATGCTGTGGTTGTTGATGCTGCCGGTGGGCGTGAAATGCCCGCCGGGCCCCGAGGTCATGATGATCTGCTTGGCGGCGCCGTTGTCCGACCCGCTGGGGTTCAAGCGGCCCGGCGAAGCCCCCAGCACCAGCACCTGGCGCCGGCCGTCAATCTCGACCGTGGCACGGTCCTCCTCGATGGCCAGCAGCTTGACGCCATTGACCATCTGACCCAACTGCACCGTGCGGGCCTCACCGTCGATCAACAGCAGGGCCGCCTTGCTCCCGAGGCTGCCGTTGAAGCTGACGCCGCCGGCCGCGGCGCCCGCATGCCAGCAGAGCAGGGCACTCACCAGCAGAATCAGGCGGGGCAGGGTGGAGCGCATGCGCTGGGCGGCTCGCGCCAGTCAGTCCCGGAAGTTGTCGTAGGACAGCGGCGTTTCCGGGAATTCCTTCTTGAGCATGGCGATGGCCTGCTGCAGGTCGTCACGGTTCTTGCCGGTGATGCGCACCGTGTCGCCCTGGATCGAGGACTGCACCTTGAGCTTGCTGTTCTTCACGGCCGTGGTGATCTTCTTGGCGAGGTCGGACTCGATGCCGTTCTTGACCTTGTAGACCTGCTTGACCTTGTCGCCGCCCAGCTTCTCGACCTTGGCGTCCATGTCCAGGTAGGTGATCGAGACCTTGCGCTTGGTCAGCTTGTCGATTAGCACGGTGCTGATCTGCTCCAGCTGGAAATCGCTGTCGCCATACAGCACGATTTCCTTTTCCTTGTCCTTCAGCTCGATGCGAGCGCCCGTGCCCTTGAAATCGAAGCGGGTGGCGATCTCCTTGGCGCTGTTGTCCACGCCATTGCGGATTTCGACCATGTCGGGTTCAAGAACGGTATCAAAGCTGGGCATGGGGAGGTTTTCTGCAGTGAGCGATAAGAAACAGGGGAAAATTCTGCCATGTCGTCTCCCTCTGTGAACCCCCTGAATGGGCAGGCTTTGACCGTCGAATCCGACGTCAACCTCAAGCCCTACAACACTTTCGGCCTGCCGGCGACCGCCAAACGCCTGGTGCGCATCCGCTCCGAGGCCGATGTGCGCCGGGTGGTGGACCACCCTGAACTGGGCCGGACCCAGAAGTTCGTGCTGGGCGGCGGCAGCAACCTGGTACTGACCCGGGATGTCGAGCCCGTGGTGCTGAAGATCGAGATTCCTGGCATCCGCCTGCTCGAGGAACGCGAGGACGCCTGGATCCTCGAGGTCGGTGCCGGCGTGCCCTGGCATGAGGCGGTGGCCTGGAGCATCGAGCAGGGCTTTCCGGGGCTGGAGAACCTGGCTCTGATCCCCGGCACCACCGGCGCGGCGCCGGTGCAGAACATCGGCGCCTACGGCATCGAGCTGAAAGACCGGCTGGAAGCGGTCGAGGTGGTGGACCTGGTCACCGGCCGCAAAGCCCTGCTGCCAGCCGAGGTCTGTGCCTTCGGCTACCGGGACTCGATCTTCAAGCAGACCGGCTTCGGCGGCCTGGCGGGCAAGAGCGTGATCACGCGGGTGCGGCTGAAGCTGCCCAAGCCCTGGCAGCCCTCGCTCGGCTACCTGGACCTGGAGCGCAAGATGCAGGAGACCGGCATCACGGCACCGGATGCCCGCCAGATCTTCGACTGGGTCTGCGCGATCCGCCGCGCCAAGCTGCCCGACCCGGCCGTGATCGGCAATGCCGGCAGCTTCTTCAAGAACCCGGTGGTGAGCGAGGAGCAGTGCCGCGACATCATCGGCCGCGATCCCCACATCGTTCACTACCCCATGCCCGATGGCACGGTGAAACTGGCCGCTGGCTGGCTGATCGATGCCTGCGGCTGGAAGGGCAAAAGCGTCGGCGGCGCGGCCGTTTACGAGAAGCAGGCCCTGGTGCTGGTCAACAAGGGCGAGGCTCGGGGCGCCGAGGTGGTGACGCTCGCGCGGGCCATTCAGGAGAGCGTCTACGGCCGCTTCGGCATCCGGCTGGAGCCGGAGCCGGTGGTGGTCTGATCAGTACTTGGCTGCCTGGCCCGGGGCCGGTGTGGCCTTCTTGATGAACTCGCGGATGTGCTCATTCGAGCTGGCCAGGTCCTCGGAGCGCAAATACATCATGTGGCCGCTGCGGTAGCCCTTGAAGTCCATGCGGTCCCTCATGCGGCCGCTGGGGTCGAGCTGCCACATCGTGTACTTGGCGTCGAAATAGGTGGTGGCGCCGTCGTAGTAGCCCGACTGTACCAGGAGGCGCAGATAGGGGTTCTCGGCCATGGCGAGGCGCAGGTTCTCGCCGGTCTGGTCGTCGCTGTTGTCCCAGGGGTTGACCGGGCCGAACATGTTGTACTTCAGGTCGGTCTTGTACTTCAGCGTCTCGCGCAGGTAGTGGTTGATGGCCGGCGTGAATGAGTGCAGCCAGGAGGTCAGCTCGGCGTTGTAGTCGGGTGAGCTGCCGGCTTCCATGCGGTCGATGCCGAGGTAGCGCGAGTCAAGCCGGCCCACGGTCTGGCCGCGCGTGCGCAGCAAATCCTTCCAGAAGTAGGACGGCGGCACGGCCAGGTTGTGCTGCAGCACCGTGGTCTCGGACAGGCCCGAGTAGCGCGCAATCTTCGCGGCCAGGGCCTTGCGCTGATCCGACTCGATGAAGCCGCCCTTGGCCAGGGCGGGAATGAATTCATTCAGCGTGAATGCCTCGACCTCGGCCAGCACCGGCGTCAGGTCGCGCTGCTGGAGGTCTGATGGCAGCACCTTGTGGTGCCAGGCAGTGGCGGCGTAGTAGGGCAGGCTCAGCGCGTCACGCACCGGGCCGTCGCGCTTGATGCCGAGGCCGGTGGGCGAGACCAGGATCACGCCGTTCAAATACATCCAGTGGTTGTTCTGCAGCTCCTTGGCAAGACCTGACACCCGGGCCGTGCCATAGCTCTCGCCGATCAAATACTTGGGCGATTGCCAGCGGCCCTGGCGCGAGACGAAGGCGCCCAGCCACTCGGCGAGGTAGGAGATGTCGGCGTTGACGCCGAAGAAGAACTTGCGGTCGGTCTTCTGGTCGAGGATGCGCGAGAAGCCGGTGTTGACCGGGTCGATGTAGACGATGTCGGCCACATCGAGGATGGAGTGCGGGTTGTCCTTGACGCCATAGGGCTGGAGCGGATAGCCCTCGGCATCGATGTTCAGCACCTTGGGGCCGGTGTAGGCGATGTGCATCCACACCGAGGCCGAGCCGGGGCCGCCGTTGAAGGACAGGACCAGCGGGCGCAGGTCCTTGTTGGCCACGTCCGTGCGCTGGTAGTAGGTGTAGAACAGCGAGGCGACGACCTTGCCGTCCTTGTCCCAGACCGGCTGGGTGCCGGCTGTCACCTTGTAGGGCACGGCCTTGCCCTTGATCATGACCTGGCCGGTCGAGTGGATGACCGACTCGGCCGGCAGCTGGCGCTCGCCGGCCCCGGGCTTGCTCCGCTCAGCGGGCGCCGAAGCCGCCTCGGCGGGGCGCGCAGCTTCCTGCGCTTGGGCGCTGGCCGCCCACAGGCTGGCCAGCAGGATCGTCACGGACACCATCGTCTTCTTCATCACCGCTCCCTCGGCCTTGATGGCCTGGCGGCGCTGATTCTCTACGCCGGTGCCCCGGCTGTGGATCAGTCTTTGCCCTTGAGTTGCGGCAGGCTGTGGGTGCCGCCCGAGGTCAGCAAGCCGGCCTGGGTGTAGGTGCGCAGCTTGTCGCGGGTGTCGACGATGTCCAGGTTGCGCATGGTCAGCTGGCCGATGCGGTCCAGCGGCGAGAAGGGCGCGTCCTCGACCTTTTCCATCGACAGGCGCTCGGGCTTGTAGGTCAGGTTGGGGCTTCGCGTATCCAGCAGCGAGTAGTCGTTGCCACGGCGCAGTTCCAGCGCCACTTCGCCGGTGATCGCGCGGGCCACCCAGCGCTGGGCGGTCTCGCGCAGCATGATGGCTTGCGGGTCGAACCAGCGGCCTTGATAGAGCAAGCGGCCGAGCTTGAGGCCGTTCATGCGGTACTGCTCGATCGTGTCCTCGTTGTGGATGCCGGTCACCAGGCGCTCGTAGGCGATATGCAGCAGAGCGAGGCCCGGAGCTTCATAGATGCCGCGGCTCTTGGCCTCGATGATGCGGTTCTCGATCTGGTCGCTCATGCCGAGGCCGTGGCGGCCGCCGATGCGGTTGGCTTCCAGAATCAGGGCCACCGGGTCGCGGTACTCGACACCATTCAGCGCGACTGGCACGCCTTCCTCGAAGCGCACCGTCACTTCTTCAGCCTTGACGACCACGTCGTCCTTCCAGAAGGCCACGCCCATGATGGGGTTGACGATCTTGATGCCCGAGTTCAGGTGCTCCAGGTCCTTGGCCTCGTGCGTCGCACCGAGCATGTTGGAGTCAGTGGAATAGGCCTTCTCGGCCGACATCTTGTAGCCGAAACCAGCCTTGGTCATGAAGGCCGACATCTCGGCGCGGCCGCCCAGCTCGTCGATGAAGAGCTGGTCCAGCCAGGGCTTGTAGATCTTGAGTGCCGGGTTGGTCAGCAGGCCGTAGCGGTAGAAGCGCTCGATGTCGTTGCCCTTGAAGGTCGAACCGTCGCCCCAGATGTTGACGTCATCTTCCTTCATCGCCGCGACCAGCATGGTGCCCGTGACGGCACGGCCCAGCGGCGTGGTGTTGAAGTAGGTGATGCCGCCGGTGCTGATGTGGAAGGCGCCGGCCTGCAGCGCTGCAATGCCCTCGTGCGCCAGCTGGGCGCGGCAATCGACCAGCACGGCCTTCTCGGCGCCGTATTGCATGGCCTTGCGCGGGATCTCGTCGTAGTCCGGCTCGTCGGGCTGGCCCAGGTTGGCCGTGTAGGCGTAGGGCAGGGCGCCCTTCAGGCGCATCCAGTGCAGGGCGGCGCTGGTGTCGAGGCCGCCGGAGAAGGCGATGCCGACCTTCTGGCCGACGGGGAGGTGCTGAAGAATGGTGGACATGGCGGGCTAGGGAGAAGGGATCCGGCATTTTCTGTCAAAAACCGGGTGTAACCCTGGGGCCGACTGTCGAGTTCATGTCGAGTGAGCGACAGGTGCAAAGTAGGGGCTGCGGCAAGAATGGCCCGAAGCAAGCAGCAATAGCGGAGACAAGCCCGATGAGCAGCACCCCGTCCCTGAGCCCTCAGCGCATTGCGCAGCGCAGCCACTGGCCGCGCCGGTTGCCGCGCGAATTGGCGATTCCCGAGACCACGCTATGGTTCAACCTCGAGGTGGCGGCGGCGCGCTATCCGCACAAGGCGGCCACGTTCTTCTGCGGCCAGACGATCAGCTACGCGGAGATGCGGGACCAAGCCCTGGCGCTGGCTGGGTGGCTCCAGTCCCAGGGCGTGCAGCGGGGCGACCGTGTGGCGCTCTATATGCAGAACTGCCCACAGTTCCACATCGCGTTCTACGCGATCAATCGGGCCGACGCCGTGGTGGTGCCGGTCAACCCTATGAACCGGGCCGAAGAGTTCGGCCACTACCTTACCGATCCCGACACCCGGCTGGTGATCTGCAGCGCCGACCTGGCGGCCATCGTCGACCAAGCCAATCAGCAGCTGCAGGCCGACAAGCGGGCGAAAGTGTTGGTGACTCAGTACCAGGATGCGCTGCCCGCCGGTGGCATTCCGCCCGAGCTGGGTTTGCCGGAGGCGATGGCTGCCTGGTTGACTCGCGAAGTCGCCCTGCCTGAGGGCGCGATGCACTGGGCCGATGCGCTGGCAGCCGGCCTGAAGCCGAGCGCTCAATGCAATGGACCTGACGACATGGCCCATCTGCCCTACACCTCGGGCACGACCGGCCTGCCCAAGGGCTGCATGCACACCAACCGCACGCTGATGAGCAACTCGGTGGGCGGCGGGCTCTGGGGCCATGCCTCGGCCGAGTCGGTCTGCCTGGCGGTCGTGCCCTTCTTCCACATCACGGGCCTGCTCTATGGCGTGCTGGGTCCGGTGTTTCTTGGCGCGACCGTGGTCATCATGCCGCGCTGGGACCGCGAGCTGGCGGGGCGACTGATCTCGGCGAAGAAGGTCACGCACTGGACCTGCATCCCGACCATGATCATCGACCTGTTCGGCAGCCCGAACTACAAGAGCTTCGACCTTTCCAGCCTGCAGTACTTGAGCGGTGGCGGCGCCGCCATGCCGGCGGCGGTGGCCGAGCGGCTGCAGCAGGAGTTCGGCCTGACCTTTGCCGAGGGCTATGGCCTGACCGAGACCGCCGCCCCCACGCATGGCAACCCGCCCGAGCGGGCCAAGCTGCAGTGCCTCGGGATCGGGATCTACGGCGTGGACTCGCGCATCATCGATCCGGTCACGCTGGAGGAGATGCCCATCGGCGAGGTGGGCGAGATCGTCAGCCACGGGCCCATGGTGTTCAAGGGCTACTGGCGCCAGCCGGCGGCGACCGAAGCGGCCTTCATCGAGATCGACGGCAAGCAATTCTTCCGCACCGGCGACCTGGGGCGCATGGACGAGGAGGGCTACTTCTTCATCACCGACCGCCTGAAGCGCATGATCAACGCCAGCGGCTACAAGGTCTGGCCGAGCGAGGTGGAGCTGCTGCTCTACAAGAACCCGGCGGTGCAGGAGGCCTGCATCATTTCGGCCAAGGACGAATACCGCGGCGAGACGGTCAAGGCCGTGGTCGTGCTGCGGGCCGAGGCCAAGGGCAAGACCACGGCCGAGGACATCGTGGCCTGGTCACGCGAGCACATGGCGGCCTACAAGGTGCCGCGCATCGTCGAGTTCGTCGACGCCCTGCCCAAGAGCGGCGCCGGCAAGGTGATGTGGCGCGTGCTGCAGGAGCGCGAGCCGCGTTGATCGCCGTAAGTCAGAAGCCGGCGCCGGGCTGGGCCAGGTAGGCCAGCTCAGCCGCCGTGCTCTCGCGGCCGAGAAGGGCGTTGCGGTGCGGGAAGCGGCCGTATTGCGCCACCACCTCGCGGTGCTTGATCGCGTAGTCCAGCGCGCCTGTCATCCGCTCGTCCTCGGCTGCCAACTGTTCGAAGGCGGCCACCGAACGGTCCTGCATCGCCAGGTCTTCCGCATGCTCCAGCGGCATGAGGGCGAACCAGCGCTGAAGCGTCGTCAGCGACTTGAACTTGCCGCTTTCCAGCAAGGCGAGGCTGACGCGCAGCGCCTCGGCATCGCCGGCAAATGCGCGCGGCATGTTGCGGAAGGCATTGCGGGTGAACTGGTCCAGCAGGACGATGCGGGCCAGGCTGCCATGGCTGCTCCGCTCCCATTCCTTCAAGCCGCCGGCCAGCGCCTGCTCCAGCAGGGCACCGAAGCGGGACCGGATCTCTTCATCAAAGACTTCGCTCTTGCGGAACCATGCGCCGCGCAGCTGATCATCTTCTGCACTGCCCAGGGAGCCGAACCAGAAGTTCAGCACTTGTTGCACCGGCGTGGGCTCGGTCACGCGCTGCCAGGCCGGATGGCGGTCCAGCCAGGCGGCCACATAGCTGCAGGCGGCCACGACCGGGCGCTCCTGCTCGGCCGCCCAGCGCAAGCCATGCTCGACCATCTGCCCAGCCAGGCCGCGCCCCCGCAAGGCATCGGCGGTGAACGTGTGGTGGAAGACGATCTGCCCGCCGCTTTGCATGTAGTCGAGCTCAAGCGCTTCGCCTTCGACCTCGGCCGAGAAGCCACCCATGCGTTGAACAATATCGAGGGGTTCCATCAGCGTCCCAGTTGCTGCCACAGATAGCTGTACTCGAGCGCGAGCAGGGTGGCGGACTGCTCGTTGTCGGCCGCGCCACCGTGGCCGCCCTCGATGTTCTCGTAGTACAGCAGCTCATGGCCCTGGGCCTGCATCAGCGCCGCCATCTTGCGGGCGTGGCCGGGGTGGACCCGGTCATCGCGCGTCGAAGTGGCGAAGAAAACCTTGGGGTACTTCACGCCCTTCTTGACGTTCTGGTAGGGGCTGTACTTGGAGATGAAGGCCCACTCGGCCGGATCGTCCGGGTTGCCGTACTCGGCCATCCAGGAGGCGCCGGCCAGGAGCTGGTGGTAGCGGCGCATGTCCAGGAGCGGCACCTGGCAGACCACGGCATTGAACAGCTCGGGGCGCTGCACAAAGGTGGCTCCGACCAGCAGGCCACCATTGCTGCCGCCCATGATGCCGAGGTGGCGCGGGCTGGTGATCTTGCGCGCAATCAGGTCCTCGGCCACGGCGGCGAAGTCGTCGTAGCTGCGTTGCTTGTTGGCCTTGGTGGCCGCCTGGTGCCAGCCTGGGCCGAACTCGCCGCCGCCACGGATGTTGGCCAGCACATAGACGCCGCCACGCGCCGACCAGGCCCGGCCCACGCCGCCCGAGTAGCTGGGCTGCAGCGAGACCTCGAAGCCACCGTAGCCATAGAGCAGGGTGGGGTTCTTGCCATCGGGCTTGGCACCCGCAGGCCAGACGACGAAGTAGGGTACTTTGGTGCCGTCCTTGCTCACGGCCTCCAACTGCTCGGCGCGCATGCCCTCGGTGTTGAAACGGGGCTGGCGGGTCTTGAGCAACTCGCGCTGGTCGCTGCCGGCCTTGGCCAGCGAGAGATTGCCCGGGTTCAGGAAGTCGGTGTAGCTGACCAGGTAGTGTTCGCCGAGTTCGTCCTTGGGCAATTCGCTGTCATAGAGGCTGACCGTGTTCAGCGTGCCTGGGAAGGGCGCCTGGATCTCGCGATGCTGCGGCTCTTTGTCGGCAAAGCTCCATTCCTCCAGCCGGCTGGCGACCTTGTCGCTGATGTTCAGGACCAGGTGCTGGCGCGTGAAGGTGTAGCCGGCCAGCGAGCGGGTGGGCGTGGGCGAGAACAGGATCTGCAGCTTGCGCTCGCCGCGCAGGTAGGCGGCGCTGTCGGCCAGCAGCAGGCTGCCCGCAGCAAAGGTCTGGCCGCCCACGGTCCAGGGCTTGCGCGGGGAGAGCAGCAGGCGCGGGCCCCAGAAGCTGGTGCTGACGTCGGTGGGTACGTCCAGCTTTTGCAGCTTGTCGCCCTGCAGGAGGAAGCTGAGCTGGTTGTAGAAGTCCAGCGCACGGCTGAACTGGATGCGTTCATGGCCCGGCGTGTGATCGACCTGGGCCGAGACCGACACGTCCTTGGCCTCGCCCTCGAAGACGACTTTGGCCTCGGCCAGCTTCTGGCCGCGCTGCCAGCGCTTGATCTGGCGCGGATAGCCGGAGTCGGTTTGTGAGCCGGGGCCGAAGTCGCTGCCGATGAAGAGGGTGTTCTCGTCCAGCCAGGCCACATCGGTCTTGGCCTCGGCCACGAAGAAGCCGCCGTCGGCCGGCGCGATGAACTTTTTGGCCACCGCATCAAACTCGCGCACCACCACCGCGTCGGCGCCGCCGCGCGAGAGCATCAAGAGGCAGCGCCGGTAGTCGGGCGCCAGGCATTGCGCGCCGCCGAAAACCCAGTTCTCGCCCTCGGCCTTGCCGAGCGCGTCGATGTCCAGCACGGTCTCCCATTTCGGCTCCGGCTTGCGGAACTCGGCCAGGGAAGTGCGGCGCCACAGGCCGCGCGGCTGCTTGTCGTCCGTCCAGAGGTTGTAGAGCCAGGTGCCCATGCGGCTCACGCTGGGAATGCGGTCCTTGGCGTTCAGCAGCTCCAGCATCTCGGCTCGGATGGGCGCGTAGTCGGGGCGGGCCTGCAGTTGCTGGGTCGAGGCGGCATTGCGCTCGCGCACCCAGCTGAGCGCGCGCTCGCCCTGGACTTCTTCCAGCCATTGATAGGGGTCGGTGGGGGCGGTGTCAGCCATGGCGGGGGTGGTGATGTGAGTCTGGCAGCACAGCAGCAGGGCGGACAGCGTCCGGCGAGGGGATGTGGACAAGCGTCACCATGAGAGCGGTTGAATCGGGTGGCTGGAGTCTAGTGCGCGAGCAGGCGACGATGGGCTCACCCGAAGGAAGGACGCGAAAGCCCGGGCCGCTGGCCCGCTCTCAGCGCGCAGGAATGCGGTTAGCATGCGCCCGCCTGCGAACACCAACGAGGACGCAACGATGAAGAGAATCCTGCCCGCACTGCTCAGCTGTGCGCTCGCCCTGGGTGCGGCCGCCGCCCATGCTGGTACGTTTGACGTGCCCCCCACGCCCGAGGGCGAGCGACAACTGCTCAAGCAGTTGTCCATCGATGCCGACGCCAAGCTCAGCTACCTGGACATCCAGGGCAAGTCCCTCACGTTTGTCGAGTTCCTGGCGCAGGTGAAGGGTGGGCAGGGCTGGTCGCTGACCAAGACATCGCCCGGCAATCTGGTCAAGTTCCAGATCCAGAAGAAGCTGACGGCCGAGGAGGCGGCGGCCTTGCGCGAGAAGGAGACGGCTGCCTTCAAGGTCAAGGCGGGCCAGCCGCTGCCCGATTTCCTGCTGAAGGGCCTGGACGGCAAGCTGCATGACAAGGGCACGCTGGCCGGCAAGTACAGCGTGCTCAGCTTCTTCTTCGAGGCCTGCGCGCCCTGCATCGCCGAGGTTCCCTCGCTGAACAAGTTTCGTGAGCTCCACCCAGAGCTGAACCTGTTGGCCGTGACCTTTGACGACCAGGCCAAGGCCCAGCGCTTCCTGGACCGTCACAAGCTGAACTGGCCGGTGCTGATCGAGAGTCGGGCTTTCAACCAGAGCCTGGGCATCAACAGCTATCCGAGCTTCGTGGTGCTCGATCCGCAGGGGCGCCTGCTGGGTTTCAAGCAGCTGGGCCAGACGCCCAGCGAGGATGAAGCCGCCGGCCGCGCCGAGCATGCGGCGTTGGCGGCCTGGGTGAAGCAGCTGCTTGCCAAGGACAAGGGCGGCTGACGCCCTGCGTGATCAGCGGGCCTCGGCCCGGCGCAGCGCCTGAGGGTGGATTTCGACCGAGGCATTCGCGGTCGAGACGTAGATGCTGCCGTCCTGGATGCTGATCTGCAGTTGCATGCTGCGCTCGGCCAGGGCCGCGAGGGCTTGCGACTGCTCGGCAGGGATCTGCCAGACATCCAGCTTGGGAGCGCGTATCAGCTTGCCCTCGAGGTTGCCCCACCAGACCGGCGTGCTGGAGGCATAGCTGATCACCGTGACGCGCTCGGCCCTGCCATGGGCCTTCATGATGCGGCGCTCGTCGGGCTGGCCGAGGTCGATCCAGTGCACCACGTCGCCGGTCAGGTCGAGCTGCCAGAGTTCGGGCTCATCCACGTCCGACAAGCCCTTGCTGAACTCCAGGCGGCCGCGCATCTCGTCCGCCGGCACGTGCAGCGCGTAGGCCAGCACGCGGATCATCATGCGCTCGTCGGTCTCGGACGGATGGCGGGCGATCACCAGGTTGTGTTCGCCATAGACATGGCGGTCCATGTCGGAGATCTGCAGCTGGGCTTTGTGGATGGTGGCTTTCAGTGCCATGGGCGCTTTCAGAGTCTTACGCTTGCGGGAAGCCGCGCATTATCCGCAGCCACGGCTCGTGGCATGATTCGGCCCTTGTTTTACAGCCCGGCTTGGCCGGGCGCCAACCGAGCTGTCAGACATGAAACGTCTCCTGATCTCCGTCACCGTCGTCGCCCTCGTGTCCACGCTGGCGCAGGCCCAGACCACCGCCAATCCCAAGGCCAAGGTCGATCCCAAGAACAACAAGGTCAGCAAGCCGGTCGTGGACAAGCCGAAGCCGGTGCTGATGTCTCGCAACCAGATCCGCGAGTGCCAGGAGATTGATGAGCGCATCGAGGCCGAAGAGCAGGTGTTGCCGGCGCTGATCAAGGCTTTCGAGGCCAAGCAGGAAGAACTCAAGTCGGCGATGGACGCCAGCAACAAGGCAACCGAAGACTTCAACAAGGCTGGCGCCGTGCTGAATGAGGATGTTCTGGGCCTGAACAAGGCCAACGACCTTCTTATCGCGGAGCAGAAAGAAGGCAAGATCAAGAAAGAAGAGTTGCTCAAGAAGGTCAATGACATCAATGAGCGTCGGACCGCCCTGCAGGCACGCATCGAAGACTACAACAAGCTGCGTGAGACTCTGCTGAAGGAGAAGGCGGCGCTCAATGTGAAGGTTGAGCCGCACAACGAAGCCAAGGCTGCGCTGAACGAGCGCATTGAGGCGCTGAAGGACGACAAGACCGACCTCAAGGCCAAATGCCTGGGCAAGGAATACGATGACCTCGACTGGAAGGCCGTCAAGGCCGAGCGCGCCAAGGCCGCCGCTGCTGCGGCTGCCGCTTCGGCCGCCAAGTGAGCCTTTCCTGACCCTGCTCAAGCGGCGCCGGGATGGCGCCCTTGAGCTTGGCTGACCCTGGTGGCAGGATGCCCTCAGTGAGGAGGGTTCTTCCATGCGAGTCGGCATCCTGACCGGCGGGGGCGATTGCCCCGGGCTCAACGCCGTCATCCGGGCCATCAGCCTGGCCCTGATCGAACAGCACGGCGCCGAAATTCTGGGTATCGAACGCGGCTTCCTCGGCCTGATCGAGGGCCGGGTGCGCCCGCTGGACGTGGCCGCCGTGCGCGGCATCGTCAACGAAGGCGGCAGCTTGCTCGGCACACACAACCGTGCGGACCCGTTCCATTACTTCGGATCCGGTGGCAGCGACGTATCGGCCCGCGCGCTGGAGACGCTGGGCCGGTCTGGTGTTGACGTGCTGGTAGCCATCGGCGGCGACGGCACCATGACCATCGCCGAGCGCTTTGCCCGCCTGGGCGTGCCCGTGGTGGGGGTGCCCAAGACCATAGACAACGACATCGCCCACAACGAGCGCAGCTTTGGCTTCGACAGTGCCGTGGCCGTGGTGGCGGAGTCCCTCGGTCGCCTGGAGACCACGGCGCGCAGCCATGGCCGGGTGATGATTGTCGAGACCATGGGCCGCTTCGCCGGCTGGATCGCCCTCGAAGGCGGCCTGGCGGGCGGCGCCGACGCCATCCTGATCCCCGAGCGCGGGTACCGGCTCGAAGCGCTGGCCGAGCAATGCCTGAAGCGCTGCGCCAATCAGGGCTATGCCCTGGTCTGCGTGGCCGAAGGCGCTCGCGAGGTGGGGGGAGAGATGGTGCTGCAGTCAGCACCCGGCGCGCCGGCTCGGCTGGGCGGGGTGGGGCAGCGCCTGATGGAAGGCCTGCAAACCCAACTGGGTGCCGGCAGCAGCCTGGAGATTCGCCATACCTTGCTAGGCCATCTGCAGCGCGGCGGTTCGCCGACGGCGTTCGACCGTGTGCTGGCCACCCGCTTCGGCGTGCAGGCGGCCCGCATGGTGGTGGAGGGGGCTTTCGGCCGCATGCTGGCCCTGCAGCAGGGCCGCTGTCTCAGTGTGCCGCTGGCCGACGTGGCCGGACACAACCGCCAGGTGCCGGAGGGCGATGAGCTCGTGAGTGTGGCCCACGATCTAGGGGTTTGCCTGGGTTGACCGTCTCGGCGGCCCGACGCTCGTCGCTGCCGGCTGCAGTTCGTCGGCCGATCCGGCCCTTGATCGCATTCGGATTTTGACTAGGGTTTGCCCTTGGCATAGTTCGCTCCATCGCAGCACCAGAAGAAACGCTGCACGGCTTAAGGAGGCCTGGAGATGAACACTGTTTACTGCTACGACCGCAATGCCCAGATCAAGCGCCTGGGTGTCGTTGTTGCCATCATGATCGCCGCCGTCGGCGCCGGCGCGATGAGCGCTCAGGATGACCGCCACGTGGCCGTCAACCAGCTGCCGCGTGTCGAGATCACTGGCCAGAGTATTCCGACCCAGATCGCGATGGCCCGCGAAACGAACACCGTGGCCCAGCTGCCGCGCGTCGTCGTCGAAGGCCAGCGCACGGTCGACGGCCAGCGCATTGCTCAGCAAGCCCCCTCGTCCACGGCTCAGTGAGAGCCTGACTATCATCTCGCCTGACCACAGGCGGATGCATGACAAATAACGATAGCTCCAAGAGGATTGCCCTCGTGACCGGTGCCGGCAGCGGCATAGGCCGGGCCGCAGCACTGGTGCTGCTGGAGCGGGGCTGGACGGTGGTGCTGGCGGGCCGGCGCATGGCAGCCCTGCAAGAAACGGCCGCGCAGTCCGCCGACCCAGCCAAGGCGCTGCCCCTGGCCGCCGACGTCAGCCGCCCGGAGGACGTGAACGCGCTCTATGCCCGCATCGACGCCGAATTCGGCCGGCTGGACCTCTTGTTCAACAACGCCGGCATCTTCGTGCCCTCCGTGCCTGTCGACGAACTGCCGGTCGAGCACTGGCGTCAATCGGTCGACGTGAACCTCACCGGCGCCTTTCTCAGCGCCCAGGGCGCCTTCCGCCTGATGAAGAAGCAGTCGCCGCGTGGCGGCCGCATCATCAACAACGGCTCGATCTCGGCCCATGCGCCGCGCCCCAACTCCGCCCCCTATACCGCGACCAAGCATGCCATCACCGGCCTGACCAAGTCGCTGTCGCTCGACGGCCGAGCCTTCGACATCGCCTGTGGCCAGCTCGATATCGGCAATGCGCTGACCGAGATGGCGCAGCCGATGACCAAGGGCGTGCGCCAGGCCAATGGCGAGATCGCCATCGAGCCGACCATGGACGTGGCCCATGTGGCCAGTGCCGTTCTCTACATGGCCGAGCTGCCGCTGTCGGCCAATGTGCAATTCATGACCGTGATGGCTTCGGCCATGCCCTTCGTCGGGCGCGGTTGAACCGTCTTTCTCTGAGGAAATCTGATGTCCGGACTCTTGACCATCGTGATCCGTGTGCTGCTGGGCCTGTTCACGCTGGTGTTCGTGCTGGCGCTGTTGGGTGTCGCTGTCGTGACCATGGTGGGCCTTCTGATCTGGAGCCTGCTGCGCGGCCGCAAGCCGGTGATCGACATGGGCCGATTCCGCCGCGCCAGCCAGTTCCGACCTGGCCAGGCCCGCCGCGCGGCGCCTGTGGGCGAGGTCGTTGACGTCGAGGCTCGCGAAGTGCAGAGCACGCAGCCCCGCCTGGATGCCTGAACCTCAGTAGCGCTTGCTGACCAGCTCGGCGAGGATCTCGCCGTAGATGCGGTAGCGCGAGGCGCTGATCTGGCCCGCATCCACTGCCTCGCGCACACCGCAGCCGGGCTCGTGCTGGTGCGTGCAGTTGTAGAAGCGGCAATGGTCGGCATGGGCGCGCAGGTCGGGCATCAGCAGCGGCAGCTGCTGCGCCTCGATCTGCTTGAGTCCGAATTCCTGGAAGCCCGGTGAGTCGATCAGCGCCGTTTCGCGTGCTTCATCGACCCAGTACCACTGCGTGGTTGTCGTCGTGTGGCGGCCCGAGTTCAGTGCGACCGAGATATCGCCGATCTGAGCCTGGGCGTCGGGGATCAGCAGGTTGATCAAGGTGCTCTTGCCGGTGCCGCTGGGCCCCATCACGAAGGTGCGCTTGCCGTTGAGCCAGGGCTGGAGCTGGGCGGCCGAGCCCTCGCGGTCGGCCTTGAAGGCCACGTCCATCACCTCCAGGCCCATGTCGCGGTAGGGCTGCAGGCGCGTTCGCGCGACGGCCACGCCGGGCAGGTCGGTCTTGTTCATCGCAATGCGGGTGCTGATGCCGGCGCTCTCGGCGGCTATCAGGGCGCGGGCCAGCTGCGTCTCGCTGAACACCGGCTCCACGGCCACCAGCACCAACAACTGGTCGATGTTGGCGGCGAAGCTCTTGGTCTTCCATTCGTCCTGACGGAACAGCAGATTGCGGCGCGGCTCCACGGCCTCGATCACGCCCTCATCGCCAGTCTCGGCCCAGCGCACCAGGTCGCCGACCACGCAGTCGCTCTTCTTGCCGCGTGGGTGGCAGACGCGGCGTTTGCCTTCGCTGTCTTCCACGATGTAGTGGCGGCCATGGCCGCGCACCACCAGTCCCAAGTCCAGATTGCCGAATCGGCTCATTCGCCGAAAGCCTCGGGCAGGGCGTCAGCTTGCGCGGCACAGATGAAATCGTTCGCCGTCAGGCCGCCCGCCGAATGCGTGGTGTAGCTCAGGGTGCAGGCCGAGTAGCCCACATGCATCTCCGGGTGGTGGTCCTGGGCATGGGCGATCTCGGCCACTGCGTTGACGAAGGCCATCACCTGGTAGAAGTTCTCGAAGGCAAAGCGCCGCGCGATCAGCTTGTGCTCGGGATCGGCGCGCCAGGCCGGCACTTGCGCCAGCCAGTCGGGCAGTTGTTCAAGCGGCAGGGCCTCGCGTTGAGGCGTGCATTGGGCGAGCAGCAGATTCATGGGGAGGCTTGCAGTGCCGCCAGACGTTCGCTGGCCGGCGGATGGGAGTAGTAGAAGCGGGCATACACCGGGTCCGGCGTCAGCGTGCCGGCATTGTCCTCGTGCAGCTTCAAGAGTGCGCGGGCCAGGTCCTCGCCGCTGCTTTGCGCGCGGGCATAGGCATCGGCCTCGAACTCGTGTTTGCGCGACAGGCGGCTGCCCAGCGGCGTGAAGAAGAAAACGAACACCGGCAGCGCCAGCATTAAGAGCAAGAGCGCCAGCGCATTGTTCGGCGCCGCCAGATTCGGTTGCACGCCAAGTCCCAGGTAGAAGCCGACCTGGCTCGACAGCCAGCCCAACAGTGCGAAGCCGAGCAGGCTCAAGGCAAACATGCTGAGGATGCGCTTCTGCACATGGCGGTGCTTGAAATGACCCAGCTCATGGGCCAGCACGGCCTCGATCTCGTCGGGCGCCAGGCGTTCCAGCAAGGTGTCGAAGAAGACCACGCGCTTGGCGGCGCCGAGGCCGGTGAAGTAGGCATTGCCATGGCCGGAGCGGCGGCTGCCGTCCATCACGAAGAGGCCCTTGGCCGCAAAGCCGCAGCGCTGCATCAGCGCCTCGACGCGGACCTTCACGCCCTCGTCGGCCAGCGGCTCGAACTTGTTGAACAGCGGGGCAATGACCGTCGGGTAGAGCACCAGGATCAAGAGGTTGAAGCCCATCCACGCGCCCCAGGCCCACAGCCACCACAGGCTGCCGGCAGCGCCCATCAGCCACAGGATCAGGGCGGCAATCGGCAGGCCGATCAGGGCGCCGATGAAGAGCCCCTTCACGGCATCGATCACGTAGAGCTTCAGCGTCATGCGGTTGAAGCCGAACTGCTGCTCGATGCGGAAGGTGTTCCAGAGCTCGAACGGCAGGTCGAGCAGCATGCCGATCAGGGCGAACGCGGCGATCAGGCTCAGCTGGTAGCCCATCGTGCCAAGCGGTTCGGCGGTGAGGCCGTAGATCCAGCTGTTCAGGGCATCGAGGCCGCCGAGCAGGGTCCAGCCGAGCAGCAAGGCGCTTTCGAAGGCGAGGGCGAGCAGGCCGAACCGGCCTTTGGCCACCGTGTAGTCGGCCGCTTTCTGATGGGCCGCGAGCGGCACGCTGGCGGCGAAGGCCGCCGGCACTTGGCCGCGATGCAGCATCACGTGGCGCATCTGGCGGCTGCTCAGCCAGAACTTCATGCCGAGGCTGACCACGAGAGCCAGCGCGAACAGCAGGCTCACGAGCGGTGCGGACAGGGGAGGGAGAAATGCGCTGGAGGACATGGCCGAAGTGTAGGGCTGCCACAATGCGAGGCTGTGCCGCCGGCATTGCGATGACAATCCGGCCCCAACAAGAAACCAAGGAATTCCCATGAGCAGCAGCCCGGACACCCCGAGCGCAGCCCCTCAGCTGGCGATCAGTGACACCAACCTGATCTGGATCGACCTCGAGATGACCGGCCTGTACCCGGACCGCGACCGCATCATCGAGATCGCCGTTGTCGTGACCGACGCGAACCTGAACGTGCGCGTCGAAGGCCCGGTTTTCGCCATCCACCAGAGCGACGAGACGCTGGACAAGATGGACGCCTGGAACAAGGGCACGCACGGCCGCAGCGGCCTGATCGAGCGCGTCAAGGCCTCGACCATCAGCGAAGACGAAGCGGTGGCACAGACCATCGCCTTCCTGAAGCAATACGTGCCGGCCAACAAGTCGCCAATGTGCGGCAACAGCATCTGCCAGGACCGCCGCTTCCTTGCGAACTACATGTCCAAGCTGGAAGAGTTCTTCCACTACCGCAACCTGGACGTCACCACGCTGAAAGAGCTGGCCAAGCGCTGGAAGCCGGCAATCCTCGATGGCTTCAAGAAGGCACAAGCCCACACGGCGATGGCCGACATCCACGAGTCCATCGACGAACTCGCCTACTACCGCGAGCATCTGCTGAGTCTCTGAAGACCCGGCGATCCGGTCCATCACCCATGAGTGAGCAGCACCGCCCGGAGCATCTCTGGGCGGCCTTCGACTTCCCCCGCCATCCGCTGGCCCGCGAGGACGGCGAGCGCGTGCGTGGCGCTTTCTATGCGCCGCCCGCGCGCTGGCTGCGGGCCGAGCGAGCGGACCAGGTGGCCGCCGTGCTGGCAGAGGCCCATGCGGCGGCGCGTGCCGGAGCCTGGGTGCTGGGCGGCCTGCGCTATGAGGCTGCACCAGCTTTCGACGAGGCGCTGGCGGTGCAGGCCGGCGATCAGCCGCTGGCCGAGTTCGCCGTCTATCTGGATGAGCCGCAAGCCTGGCCCGAAGCGGCGGTGGATGGCACGGGCCTGCTCGGCTGGCACGACAGCCAGCAGGACGCCGATGAGGCCGCGCAGATCGAGCGCATCCGCGAATACATCCGCTCGGGCGACTGCTACCAGGTCAACCTGACCACGCGGGTGCGGGCCCAAGCGGCTGCACCTGATCTGGGCCGCACCTTCCTCGCCCTGCACGCCAGCCAGCCGGGCGGCTTCTCGATCTTCTTGCGCGAGGCCGGCGTGGCCAGCGTCTCGCCCGAGCTGTTCTTCGACTGGCGCGCCTTGCCCGAAGGGCCGCGCACCTGGCTGCTCGCCGCCCAACCCATGAAGGGCACGGCGCCGCGCGGCCGCGACGTGGTGGAAGACGAGGCCGCCCAGGCCTATCTGCGCACCAGCGAGAAGGAGCGCGCCGAGAACCTGATGATCGTGGACCTGCTGCGCAATGACATGGGCCGCATCGCCACCCTGGGCTCAGTGCGCGTGCCGCGATTGTTCGAGCTGCACGCGCTGCCCACCGTCTGGCAGATGACCTCGACGGTCACGGCCGTCAGCCGGCCTGGCACACTGCTTTCGGATGTGTTTGGCGCGCTGTTCCCCTGTGGTTCGGTCACCGGCGCGCCCAAGGTGCGGGCGATGGAGATCATTGCCGAGCTGGAGCCCGAGACGCGTGGCTGGTACTGCGGCGCGTTGGGTCTGATACAGCCAGGCGGCGTGGCAACTTTCAACGTGCCTATCAGGACGGTGGAGCAGGGCGCCGAAGGCAGTCTGCGCTGCGGCATCGGCAGCGCGATCACGCTGGACTCGTCAGCTGAGGCCGAGATCGCCGAATGGCGGGCCAAGATGCGCTTTCTGCGCCGCGCCGAAGCGCCCATCGAGGCGCTGGAGACGCTGCGCCTGCAGGACGGCGAGGTAGTGCGGCTGGCTGCTCACCTCGCGCGCCTGCAGCGCACGGCCCATCACTTCGGCATCAAGCTGCAGGCTGCCAAGGTCCGAAGCACGCTGGCCGAGCTGGCGGCCGCCCATCCGGCGGGCCGCTGGCGCCTGCGCCTCACCGTGGCGGCGGACGGCCGCATCACCACCGAATTGCAGGCGCTGGCTGATACGCCAACGCCGGTGCTTCTCGCCCTCGCGCCGCGTGCCATCGAAACCGATGGCGCTGCGGCCGAGTTCATCCAACACAAGACCACCCGCCGCGAGCTCTACCAGGCCTTCGCGGCAGACAAGCCGGCGGCGGCCTTCGACCTGCTGCTGTGGAACGCCCGCGGCGAGCTGACCGAATGCACCTTCGGCAACATCGCGCTGCAGATCGAAGGCCGCTGGCTGACGCCTGCGCTCGGCTCGGGCCTGCTGCCCGGCGTGCTGCGCGATGAGCTGCTGGCGCAAGGCCGCATCCATGAGGCAAGACTGACCCTGGACCATCTGCGCCAAGCCAGCAGCCTCGCCTTCTTCAACAGCTTGCGGGGCTGGTGCCCGGCCGAGCTGATCACCCACTCCCCCAGCGCCGCGCCTCCTGCGCCCGGCGCCTGAATCCGAATCCCTTCCCTCCCTTTTTCATGGCTACCACGACCAAGAGCCGCCGCAAGGCGGAAGCTGCGCTTGTTGAAGCGCCGCTGACAGTGCCCGAGACCCTTCATCAAGACGCGATCCAAGACGCTGTCCAAGCCGTCACCCAAGACCCCGTGCAGGAGCCGCCCCCGGAAGTCCCGGCCGCCGCACCCGCTGCCAAGAAGAAGGCAACCACGGCACGCAAGCCGCCGGCAAAGAAGACGCCTCGTGCCGCCAAGGTGGCGCCACCACGGTTTGGGTTCGTTGCTCGCCCGGCCGAGGGTGCGCTGGGGCGCTATGTCTTGAGCGACAGCCAGGCTGATGCGGTGCTGCAGCTCGATGTCCACGGTGATGGTGTTGGTGACTACCGCTGTAATTGCGCGCCCTTCGCTGCGAGCGATGAGGGCAGCTGCGAGCACAGCCAGTTCCTGCTGGAGCAGATTGGCGACACGCTTACCACAGCACCTGCGCCGGCTTTCAGCGAGATCTGGCTGGCCCAAGGCCTGCAGCGCCGCTTGCGCTGGCGAGCTGGCGAGACGGCACCCGAGGCGCTCTGCGAAGCTGCTGAAGACTTGTTCGGTGAGTCGGCCTCGCTCGACGCAGAGCAAGGCCAGCGCCTCGATCCGCTGCTGGACCTGGCGGCCGAGCTGGGCCATGAGTTGCGCGTGGCGCCCGAGGTGTGGGAGCAGCTGAGCCATGCGGCCGATGCGCGCGAGCGCCTGGCGCGGCTGGAGGCCGCCATGGCCGAAGGTGCTGATCTGCAGCAACTGGCGGGCCTGCGCCAGCCTTTGCCCGAGTTCCAATGGGAGGCAGCCCTGTTCGCGCTCTGCGCCGGCCGCAGCCTGCTAGCCGACGACCTCGGTCTCGGCCACCGTGCCGCGACCCTGGCTGCCTTGCAGCTGTGGCGCCGTTTGTTCGGCCTCGGCAGCGTGGTGCTGCTGGCGGCAGAAGAGCGCCATGCCGCCTGGCGCGCCGATGCCGAGGCCTGGCTGGGCGGCTGGCCCGAGGGCGTGCAGCTGCTACAGCAGGGCGAGGCGCCGCTGGCCGATGCCGAGCTACTGATCGTCGATGGCGTGCAGCAGCTGGAAACCCTGCCGCTGGTGCCCACCACCCATCTGCTCTTGCTGGCCGACCGTGAGCTGCTCGGCGAACCGCTGCTGGGCGAAATGGTGGCCTGGCTGGACCTGCATCGTCGCGGCCCCTGGGCCCTATGGCACAAAGAGGCGGCGGCCGCCAGCAAGCGCCAGCAACGCGAGCTGCTGCAGAGCGTGATGCTGAGCCGCCGCAAGCGGGACCTGCTGCCGCGCCTGCCCGAGACGCTGGATCAGCGGCTCTGGTCGGCTGAGTCGGTGGCGCTGGATCAGGACGCGCTGGCGCAGCTTCGCCAGTTGCAGGCACGCTGGCAGTCGCAGCGCTACCTGGGTGCCAGCGAGCAACTGCGTCTGATGACGGCATTGCAGGTTTTGCGCCAGTCCGCCCAGTCGCCGGCGGCCTTGGCCATCAAGAGCGGGCAGTTGCTCAAGCTACTGCCGCAGATCATCCCGGCTGCCGCCCAGCGCGTCGCCGTGTTTGCCCAGCAGGACGCCAGCGTGCAGGCGCTGGCCGCAGCCTTGCGAGCCGAAGGCCTGGCCGTCGCCGAACTGCTGCTGGCTCAATCGCCCGAGCAGCGGCAGGGCGAGCTCGATGCCTGGCGCGGCGACGAGGGCCTGCTGCTGCTGGCCTCTGACGCGGCCTGTGCCGGTCTCGATCTGCAGCATGAACAGGTTGCCCTGGTGCATGCAGATCAGCCCTGGAACCCGGTGCAACGCGATGCGCGAGCCCGCCGCCTCAACGGCGAGACGGGTCGCGGGCTGCCCATCTGGCACCTGATGTTGACTGGCAGCTTCGACGCCGTGCAGTCCTGGGCACAAGCCGGCCGCGCTGCCTTGCCGGCCGGTGGCCTGGACTACGAACTGGGCGCTCGCCCCTTCCTGGCCGCCGCCGATTTGGCCCTGCTGATGGACGCGCTGGCCTCGGCCGGCGCCTGAAGCCAGCGCTCGGCGGCCAGAAATCATGTCCGCCGGGCTTGCTAGTAAAAACCCTAGTGTGCTATAGTCGCGGCTTCGCTGCAGAACACCACGGGGTGGATGCAGCGGGTTCGTACGTCTCCTCTGACCTCGTTCAGGCCGCTTCTCTCCATCTCCGAGAGATCCACAAGCGCAGCACTGAACACCCTCGGGTTCGGTCGGCGGCGATGCCGTCGCTTTGACTGTTCCCCCGGCGCCGCACCGGCCCCTTGATTCCAATTGAATGAATCAGGCCATCGTCTTTGAC
Organism: Pelomonas sp. V22; assembly: GCF_030014915.1. Classification (GTDB taxonomy): domain Bacteria; phylum Pseudomonadota; class Gammaproteobacteria; order Burkholderiales; family Burkholderiaceae_C; genus JAUASW01. The sequence goes on along the minus strand of NZ_JAGIXS010000001.1, from coordinate 558,463 downwards.
GATGACCAGGTGTGCGACGCGAGCTTGTCTCCCAGCGACTTCACTGTTCCTGCCTGCAGCGCCAAAACAGCTGAGGCTGGAATTGTCTTGCTCGGCTCTCGCCAGGCAAGGCATGGTTTTGTTGAAAGAAAATCGATGTCATTCGAAACACTCGGCCTGCACGAAGCTCTCCTGCGCGCCGTCAAGGAATCCGGTTACGAGACCGCCACCGAAGTGCAAGCCCAGGCGATTCCTCACGGCCTGGCTGGCAAGGACCTGATGGGTTCCTCGCGTACCGGCTCGGGCAAGACCGCTGCCTTCATCCTCCCGGCCCTGCAAAAGGTGCTGGACCACCGCGCCACCGACACCGCCCGTCCGCGTGGCAAGAACTTCGGCCCGCGCGTGCTCGTGCTGGCCCCCACCCGTGAACTGGCCCAGCAAGTGGCCAAGGCCGCACAGACCTACGGCCGCTATGTGCCGGGCCTGCGCATCTGCACCGTGCTGGGCGGCATGCCTTACCCGCTGCAGATCAAGCAGCTGACCAGCTCGCTGGACATCCTGATCGCCACCCCGGGTCGCCTGATCGACCACCTGCAATCCGGCAAGGCCGTGCTCGAGAACGTGCAGATGCTGGTGCTCGACGAAGCCGACCGCATGCTGGACATGGGCTTCATCGACGACATCAAGATGATCGCCGAGCGCACCCCGGCCAATCGCCAGACCGTGATGTTCAGCGCCACCTTCGCCGGCCATGTCGGCCGCCTGGCTCAAGAGCTGCTGAACGACCCGGTGCGTGTCGACGTGGCCTCGCACACCGACACCCACGAGAACATCACCCAGCGCCTGCACTGGGCTGACAACAACCACCACCGCGACCAGCTGCTCGAGTCCATCCTGGGCGAGTCGACGCTGGACCAGGCCGTGGTGTTCACGTCCACCCAGCGCGATGCCGACTGGCTGGCCGAGCGCCTGCACGAGATCGGCCACGCCGTCGCTCCGCTGCACGGCGGCATGCCGCAAGGCCGTCGCAATCGCGTGCTGATGGCCCTGCGCCGCCGCGAAGTGCGTGTGCTGGTCGCCACCGACGTGGCCGCCCGCGGCATCGACGTGCCGACGATCACCCACGTGATCAACTACGGCCTGCCGATGAAGGCCGAGGACTATGTGCACCGCATCGGCCGCACCGGCCGTGCTGGCCGCGAAGGCCTGGCCGTGACCATTGCCTGCCGTGACGATGTGTCGATGATCCGCCGCATCCAGCAGTTCACCACGCAGCAGATTCCGGTGGCTCACATCGAAGGCCTCGAGCCCAAGACGCAAGAACCGCGCATCTTCCCGCCGCGTCCGGCTGGCGAGCGTGGCCACTTCGAAGACCGTGGCCCGCGCCAGGGCTATGCCAACAAGAGCGGCTTCAACAACAAGTTCGGCAGCAAGCCTTTCCAGCGCGATGGCGGTCGCCCGACCTTCAATCGTGACGGTGGCGGCAAGCCCTTCAGCCGTGACGGTGGTGGCTACCAAGGCAACCGTGGTGAAGACATGGGCTTCCGCTCGACCGAACCGCGCAGCTTCAGCGGCGACCGCAAGCCTTTCGAGGCTCGCAGCTTTGATCGCGGCCATGACCGTGGCTTCGACAACGGCGGCTACCAAGACCGCCAGGACCGTGGCTTCGCGCCGCGTGCCGAGAAGCCGGCCTTCGCGCCGCGTGGCGACAAGCCTGCTTTCGGTGGCAAGCCCAGCTTTGGCGCCAAGCCCTCGTTCCAGCGTGAAGGCGGCGACCGCCCGTCGTTCGGCGGTGACCGTCGCGGCCCTGGCGGCCCGGGCAAGCGCCCCGGCCCGCAAGGCGGCGCCCCGCGTCGCGGCGGCTTTGGCCGCTGAACGCGTGCTGACCGCTGATCAATTCAATCGCTCTAGCGATTGAACTCATGAAGCCCACTTCGGTGGGCTTTTTGCATTCCAATCAGCAGCCATGCCAGAAGCGACCAGAGATACCGGAAAACTGAGCCAATGGGATGACGCCAAGGGCTATGGCTTCATCACGCCGGATGCCGGCGGTCCCAAGCTTTTCGTCCACATCAAGTCCTTCGGCCTGCGCGCACGCCGGCCCTTTGTCGGTGAGAGGCTGAGCTATCTGCCTGGGCAGGATGCGCAAGGCAAGGCGCGCGCCTTGAAGGTGCAGAGCCTTGAGCCCAAGCCAGTCACGCCCGCAGCAGCGCCAAAGCGCAAAGCCTCGTCTGCCGACAAGGGCGACATCAGCATCGGCCTGGTGCCTGGCTTTGCCGCGCTCCTGCTGTTCTGCCACCTGGCCTGGCCACTGCCGCAGGCGGTGCTGGGCATCTACATGTCGATGAGCATGGCCAGCTTCATCGTCTATGCGCTGGACAAGCGAGCCGCCCGCCTGGGCCATTGGCGGGTCAAGGAGGCCACGCTGCATGGCCTGGCCCTGGCCTGCGGCTGGCCGGGCGCCTTGCTGGCGCAGAACATCCTGCGCCACAAGAGCAGCAAGCCGGCCTTTCGCCGCGTCTTCTGGCTGAGCGTCCTGGCCAATGTGGCGGGCTTCGTCTGGCTGTTCACGCCGCTGGGCATCGGGCCCTGGCAGCGCCTGGTCGCGGCATGACCAGCGTGGCGCTGCGGCTGCTTCGTGCCGCCGACGTGCCAGCGGTGCTGGCCTTGCAGGCCCAGTGCTACGAGGCGCAATTCCTGGAGAGTGCTCGGGCCTTCGAAGCCAAGCTGTTGGCCGCCGAGCCGCACCGCAGCAGCTGGATCGCGATGCAGGGCGAGTTGGCGCAGGCCTATGCGGTGGCGCTGCCTGTCTGCTTGCAGACGCTGCCGGCACTGAACGCGCCTCACATCACACCGAGCGCAAGGCCGGAACTGTTGTACCTGCATGACCTGGCGGTTGCGCCGGCCGGGCGTTCGCTGGGCTTGGGGCGACTTCTGGCTGAGCAGGTCGAGCAGAGCGCGCGTGCCCTGGGCCTTGCGCGCATCGGCCTGATCGCGGTGCAGGACTCGCTCGCCTACTGGCAGCGCCAGGGCTTTGCCGAGCTGCCGTCCTTGCCGGAGGGACTGCAGGCCAAGCTTGCCAGCTTCGGCCCGCAGGCCCGCTGGCTAGAGCGTCAGGTCTGAACCGACAGCTCGCCCAGGCCCTCGAAGCGGATCAGCACCCGCTCGCCCTGGCGCAGCGGCAGGTTGCCGGTCCAGGATCCGGTGGTGACCACGCTGCCGGCCGGCACGCGGCGGCCATCGCGGCAAGCAAAGCGCAGCCAGTGCGGCAGCAACCAGGCCGGGTCGACCAGTGAGTGCGAGCCGATGCGGCGCAGCGCCTCGGCCTCGCCAATCCTGATCTCGCAGGCCTGGGCCGACCAATCGCGCTCCGGCTGCACGGGCAGCCAGGGCCCCAACAGCAGGGCCGCATGCGATTGCAGATCGGCCTGGCGCAGTGCGTCGGGCGCGGCACTGCCTTGCTGCCAGCGGGAGGCCGTCAACTCGATGGACAGGGCCATGCCGTCGCACAGGGCGAGGGCGCTTGCCTGGTCCAGGCCGGCAGCCAGCTCCGCATCCACTTCATGGGCGATCCGGAAAGCGATCTCCGCCTCGGCGCCGCCCTGCGGCAGCCACCGCTGGCTCGCGTCCATGGGCAGGCCATTGAGCGATTGCTGCAGCCAGGTGTGGGGCAGGGGTGAGTGGCCCAGGCGCAGCGGATCGCGGCTCGGGCCGCCGGACTTCCAGCAGCGCGCGGCTTGCCCGTCCAGCGCTTCGACCACGCCATGCTGCGTGGCCACGATGGCGCTGGCATCGGGCACCAGCCAGTCGGTGGCCGACAGCGTCTGCAGATGTTGGTGAGCCTGGATCAGGGCGGTGGCAAGCGCGGAACTCATGGCTTGGAACTCTCTCTGCTGGGGAGCGGTGGGGGGAGGGCTGCGCAGTATCGCGTTGACCCGGCTTCATGGGGCGCATTGTGCGAGCCGCGCGCGCCGTGGAGACAAAGGCTTTACATGTGCATGCTGTAATTTCTTCGTGACATCTGCTTACAGCCTGCGCGCCTCAGCGGCGCTCCCCCGCAAGACCTGGCCCCCATTGTTCAGCGCCATCCTGGCGTTGGCGCTGAGCCTCGACGTGCATGCGCAAACCTCGGTGCCGCCGGCACCCGCTCCGGCTGCCAGTGCACCGGGGCAAGCCGCTTCGGCCGCCCCGGCCGCATTGGTCGCACCACAGGCGGCCATGGCCGCGAGCGCGGCGAATGGCACGCAGAGCATGCCGCGCGTGGAGATCAGCGGCGCGCCGGAGTCCGACGAGAGCAACCGCCGCCGCCAGAACGCGGCCATGTCCATCTACGGCCGCGAGGAGCTGGACCGCCAGGGCGACATCGACGTCACCGACGTGCTCAAGCGCCTGCCCGGTGTCTCGATGGACAACGGCGCACCGCGCCTGCGCGGCCTCGGCGGCGGCTACACCAAGGTGCTGATCAATGGCGAGGACGCGCCCCCGGGCTTCTCGCTGGACAGCCTGGCCCCAGGCGACGTCGAGCGCATCGAGATCATCAAGGGCGCGACCGCCGAGTTCCCCGGCGTGGCCGGCACCATCAACATCGTGCTGCGCGAGCCACCGCGTTCGCGCAGCCGCGAATGGCGCGGTGGCCTCAACTACCGCGCGGTCCAGCCCGGCGGCAGCCAGGCCTTCCAGTGGGGGGATCGTATCGACGGCTTCTCCTTCGTGGTGCCGGTCAGCGTGTCCCGCACGGCGCAGGGCACCGAGTACTTGAGTGACCGTCTCTCGCGCACGCCGGCCGGCGAGGTGCAGGAGCAGGCCATCCATGGCGAGGACGTGGGCCGCAGCAGCAGCGGCCAGATCGCGCCGCGCATGCAGTGGAAGCTCAACGACCTGGATACGCTGACCGCCGGTGCCTTCTACCAGCACAACAAGTCGCGCAGCCACAGCCAGCGCGACTTCACCACGTTGCAGGGCACACCCTGGCTGACTGCCAGCGATGGCTCGCAGTCGCAGGGCGAGAGCGAGGTGAGCCGCCTCAACGGCCAGTGGCAGCACAAGTTCAAGGAGGGCGGCAAGGTCGAGCTCAAGGCCTCCTGGCAGGACACCGACCGCACCACGCTCGGCCACTACCAGTCGCTGCGCACCGATGGCAGCGTGCCTGTCATGCGGGATTCGCGCACCGAGTTCGCGGAGTCGCGCAGCCTCGTAGGCGCGCGCTGGAACCAGCCGCTCGGTGAGGAGCACACGCTCGTCATGGGCATCGACGTGGAAAGCCGCGAGCGCGACGAACTGCGCCGGGTCTGGGACTTCGGCGTCGAGCGTCTGGACAGCGCCACCGGCATCCCGTTCGCGGCCGACATCAACCAGACCGCCGTCTTCGTGCAGGACGAGTGGACGCTCAGCGAGCGCTGGTCCTTTCTTCCGGGCGTGCGCGTGCAGGAGGTGCGCACCCGCAGCAGCGATGGCAGTGGGCCGATCAACAACCTCGCGCGCACCACCTCGCCGGTGCTGCACGTCAACTACCGCTTCGACCCCAAGGGCCGCGACCAGATCCGCGCCAGCGTGACGCGCAGTTTCAAGCTGCCCGACCTCAATTCACTGGTGGCGCGCTATGTGCTGAACGGCAACTACGAGCGCGATGTGACCAACACGCCCATCGCGGCGGACCGCGCAGGCAACCCGCTGCTCAAGCCCGAACTGTCAACAGGCTTCGACCTGCACTACGAGCACTACCCCTCGAGTGGCGGCATCTTCAGCATGGGCCTGTTCTACCGCCGCATCGACGGCCTGACCCGCCAGCGCATCAGCCTGGAAGAGCATCCGGCACCGGGCGTGGTCGATGTGCCGCGCTGGGTCTCGCGCCCGGTCAACCTGGCACAGGCCACGACCATGGGCCTGGAGTTCGAGGTCAAGGGCCGGGGCGAGGACTGGCTGCCGATGTTCTTCCGCCGGGGCCGCGACAGTGGCTTGCAACTGCGCGCCGCCTTCAACCTCTACCGTTCGCGCGTGGAGCAGGTTGAAGGGCCGGACAACCGGCTCGAATCGCAGCCGCCCTGGCTCGCCAACATGGGCTTTGACTGGCGCCTGCCCGGCTACGCGGCCTGGACCGTGGGTGGCAGTCTGGTGATGCAGCCCGGCTACCGCACCATTCAGACCGACCGTCAGATCGCCCGGCGCAGTGCCGTGCGCACGCTCGATGCCTTCGTCTCCTGGCGCATGGACCGCATGACCCAGGTGCGCCTCGGCCTCGCAAACATGCTGGCTCCCGACAATGTCTTCTCCAGCAGCGTGATGGACCTGGACGGTTTCTCGGCCGGCAGCACCACGCGGCGCAACAGCCTGCGGGCCGTCAATCTCAGCTGGGTGCTGAGGTTCTGATGCGGGGCAGGGCGAGGCTGGGCAGAAAGTGCTCCGGAATCCCGGACAATCCGCTCATCATCGATTTTCTGAAGCTTCACTCTCATGAGCGATACCGCCGCCAAGCCTGAACTGCCCGACCACCTGTCCGTCGACCCGCGTAGCCCGCACTACAACGCCGCCGTCGTCGAGTTTGACATCGGCATCCGCTTCAACGACAAGGAGCGTTTCGACGTCGAGGAATACTGCCTCAGCGAGGGCTGGATCAAGGTGCCGGTGGGCCGCAAGGTCGACCGTCAGGGCCGGCCGCTGACGATCAAGCTCAAGGGCAAGGTCGAGGCCTTCTACAAGTAAGGCAAGCCGCTGCTGCGGCTCAGGCCTTCAGCGGCATCAGCACGCAGCGCAGCCAGACATTGGTGCCGGGCTCGACCTGGTAGTTCAGCAGGAACTTTTCGGCCGTGGAATTGCGCTTGACGAAGCGCAGGCCGAGGAGCTGGCCGAAGTCGCCGAGCGGTCGCTGCCAGGCGGTCTCGACGACGCCGTTGAACCAGGTCACCGCATCCTCGGCTTCCTCGCCCATCAGCAGCACCACGTCGTGCCGGGCGGCGCTGAGGTCTTCGCCGGCGCTGACCAGCACCTGCAGGCCGCCATCGCTGATGTTCATCACCAGGCCGGCCGGTGCCTTGTTGAACTCCACCTTGCGAAAGGCCCAGTCGGGCAGCAGGCCGCGCTCATTGGTCGGCGAGAAGAAGCTCACGCGGGGATGCTGGCGGTGTTCGGCAAAGTCCTCGGCCATCAATGGGCTCCTGGGTCAGGGCGTTGGGGGCGAAATGCAGGCCGCATCATCGCCCAGCACGGGGCTGCAGAGGCTGCCACCCGGGTAAGTCCCAGCGTGGGATGAGGCGGATTGCTTCAAGCTAACAATTGATATCAATCCGGGGCACCGTTTCTTGATTCCATCGCCTGCCACCCTCGATCCCATGCGTAGCTTCGGCTTTCTGCTGAAGGACTTGTCGCGCCTGTATTCCAGCAACTTCGAGCGCCATGCCGCGCCGCTGGGCCTCACGCTGCCCCAGTGCAAGCTGCTCGGCTACCTGCAGCGCAACGAGGGCATCTCGCAGTCGCGCCTTGCTTTCCTGACCGACACCGACCCGATGACGCTCAGCCGCCTGGTCGATCGCATGGCGGCCGAGGGTCTGGTCGAGCGCCGGCCCGACCCGACCGACCGCCGCGCCCGTCGGCTCTACCTCTGCGAAAGCGCCTTGCCGGTGCTGGACGAGATTTGGCGGCTCTCCGATGTGGCGCGCGGCGAGGCCATGAGCGGCCTCAGCGTCAACGACCGCAGCCTGCTGATACAGCTGATGCAGCGTGTCCGCGCCAACCTGGATGCGCTGATGCCTGGCGTCGCCGATGACAACGGCCTCGCCATCCGGCCGACCGGGCGTGCCCGGCAGTCGGTCTGACCGAGTCGAGGCCTGCCCATGATCCGGCGCTCCCTGCTGATCTTGACCCCGCTTCTGTTCGTCGCCTGTGCCCAGGCGCCCAAGCCGCCCTTGCTGGCCGGCGAGTGGCTGCCGCAGAGCGCCCAACTGGCCGGCCAGGAATTCCCGGTCAGCAATTTCCGGGGCGCCAGCCTCAACCTCACGGCGAGCAGCTATGAGTTCGCCGGCGACAAGGGCAGCTACAGCCTGCTGCCGGGTGCCGAGCTGCCGGCCCGCATCGACATCCAGGGCCAGCAAGGGCCGAACGCCGGCCGCCTGATACCGGCCATCTACCGGCTTGAAGACGAAGTCCTGACCCTCTGCTACCAGCTCGCGCCGGGCGCTGCGCGGCCCACCGAGTTCGCCTCGCCCAAGGGCTCGCGCATCTTGCTGGTGCGCTACCAGCGCTTGCGCTGACGGCTTACCGCAACGGGGGTCACGCCGGCGTCATCAGGGCCGGCCACCATGCCGGGCGAATCCATAGCAGGAGTCGCCATGAGCCCCATGTCAGAAGAATCCGGCGCGAGCCTGCGCGTGCGCACCGCCTGGATCTCGGACCTGCACCTGGGCACGCCGGGCTGCCAGGCCGAGGCCTTGCTCGACTTCCTGCGCGAGCTCGATTGCGAAACGCTCTACCTGGTCGGCGACATCATCGACGGCTGGCAGCTGCGCCGCAGCTGGTACTGGCCGCAAAGCCACAACGACGTGGTGCAGAAGATCCTGCGCAAGGCCCGCAAAGGCACGCGGGTGGTCTTCGTGCCCGGCAACCACGACGAGTTCGCGCGCCGCTATGTGGCGCACAACTTCGGTGGCGTCGACGTGGTCGATGAATGCATCCACGTCACGGCGGACGGCCGCCGGCTCTGGATCACGCATGGCGACCTGTTCGACGGCGTCATCCAATGCGCCAAGTGGCTGGCCTATGTGGGCGATGCGGCCTACGAGTTCACGCTGAAGATGAACCGCCACCTGAACCGCCTGCGCGGCCGCCTCGGACTGCCGTACTGGAGCCTCTCGCGCTACCTGAAGCTCAAGGTCAAGCGTGCGGTCAGCTATGTCTCGGACTTCGAGGAGGCCGTGGCCCGCGAGGCCCGCAAGCGCGGCGTGCACGGCGTGGTCTGCGGCCACATCCACCATGCCGAGATCCGCGAGATCGACGGCGTGCTCTATTGCAATGATGGCGACTGGGTCGAGAGCCTCACGGCCCTGGTCGAGCATGCCGATGGCCGGCTCGAGATCCTCGACTACAGCGCCCGCTCTGACGTGCACCGCCTGATCGAGAAGTTGAAAGGCGAGCTGGCCCCGGTGGAAGGCGCGCTCGGCTAGGCCTGCCTTCGGTACCAGCGGTCCAGCGCCGCTTCATGGGCCAGCGCGCGGGCCTCGCCCTGCGGCCGCCATCGTTCGTGGCTCCAGGCGGCCCGGGCGATGAAGTCCAGCCAGCCCAGGTGACGGCGCAGCACGCGCTGCTGGCGATGGGCGATCAAGGGATTGAAGATGCCGTGGCGCGAGAACAGCTGGCGCGGGTTCTTCTTGATCCACAGCCAGGAGCCCATCTCCAGCGTCAGCGGCAGAAAGGCCTGCTCGGCATGTTCGGCGCGGCTCGCCAGGTAGAGGTGGTCCCAGAGGTCGCCGTGGCAGAGGTACTGGCGGCTCTGCGGCTCCATCGTGTAGCGGTGGTGCAGGAGCGTGCGGTCCTGCATCTCGGCCAGGGCCTGCAGTTCGGCCAGATGGGCTATGGGCCGCGCCGTGTGGGCGAACGGGAACCAGATGCGGTCCACGAAGCCGAAGCCCGAATGGCAGTCCACCGCGATGCTGAAGCGGTGCGGCAGCAGCTGCTGCTCGACGAAGGCGCAGAGGGCAGCGCTCTCCTGTTCCATCGGCGCGCCTTCAGCGCCGCGATACCAAGGCAGGCGCGGGCTGATGCGCTGGCCGCCCACCAGGGCCGGCGCGCCGGCCTCGGCCGAGATCGGCCCGTTGCGCATCAGGTCCACGCCGCGCGGGTTGGCTCGGGTGCCGAGGAGCAGGCCGCCGGGATTGACCAGGGGCATGAAGACGAGGCGCATCGAAGCCAGCATGCGGTGCAGGCTCTCGTCCCATTGCAGCCGCGTCACCAGGCTGGTCAGGAAGGCCAACACCACCTCGCTGCCTATGCGCTCCAGCCCATGCACACCGCCGAAGTAGCCCACGGCGGGCAGCGCCGGGTCGGCATTGCCGAGCGTGAAGGCCAGCAGCGGCAGCTCGCGCTCGCCCAGGGTCACGCGGCCCAGCTCATGCAGCTGCAGCGCGCCGCCGGCCTGGTCGTGGAGCTGCAGGAGCTGCTCGAGCTCGGGAAGGGCTTGGTTTGTCGTCACCTTGGGCTGCCATCGTGCCGCCATCAAGTTGTCATCTGATGACGCGAGCATGACCCCGTTGCATTCCCGCGACCGAGAGTTCCATGCAGACATCCACCCGACAGCGCCTGGTCCAGCAGGTCTTCGTCACGGCCGCCTTGATCGCTGGCCTGCGCGAATGCCTGGCCCTGGCCTGGGCCCAGCGCCACCGCCGCCGCGCCTAGGCGCGAACGCGGCGCTGCAACCGCTACCATGCGGGCAGTTTCAAGACTGCCCCGCCCATGTACGCGAAATTCTTCGGCCTGCAACAGGAGCCGTTCTCCATCGCGCCCGACCCCCGCTACCTCTTCATGAGCGAGCGGCACCGCGACGCCCTGGCCCACCTGCTCTACGGCCTGCGCGGCGGTGGCGGCTTCGTGCTGCTGACCGGCGAGATCGGCGCGGGCAAGACCACGGTCTGCCGCTGCTTCCTGGAGCAGATCCCCGAGGGCTGCAACGTCGCCTACATCTTCAATCCCAAGCTCACGGTCCACGAGCTCCTGAAGACGGTCTGCGAAGAGTTCCACGTCGCTCACGAGCATCCGGCCGGCGAGGCGGTGACGGTCAAGCAGTACATCGACCCGCTGAACGAGTTCCTGCTGCGCACTCATGGCCAGGGCCAGAGCAATGTGCTGATCATCGACGAGGCCCAGAACCTCTCGGCCGAGGTGCTGGAGCAACTGCGCTTGCTGACCAACCTCGAGACCAATGAGCGCAAGCTCTTGCAGATCGTGCTGATCGGCCAGCCCGAGCTGCGCGGCATGCTGGCGCGGCCCGAGCTGGAGCAGCTGGCGCAGCGCGTGATCGCGCGCTTCCACCTGGAGGCTTTGTCTGAAGGCGAGGCCGCGCAGTACATCCAGCACCGGCTCGGCGTGGCCGGCTTCACGGGCCCGCTGCCGTTCGACAAGGCGGCACTGCGGCGCATCCACCGGCTGACGCGTGGCGTGCCCCGTCGCATCAATCTGCTGTGCGACCGCGCCTTGCTGGCCGCCTACGCGCTGTGCCGCCACCAGGTCGACCGCAAGACGCTGGACCGCGCGGCCGCCGAGGTCTTCGAGGGCGCGGGCCAGGCCGTGTCCAGGCAGCGCTGGATCTGGCCCCTGGCCTTGGCCGGCCTGCTCGGCGCCGCCGGCGTGCTGGCGGTGACGGCCAAGCGCCTGAGCCCTGAAGAGAAGCCTCCGGTGATGGCGTCCGCCGCGGCGAGCGTGCCGCTGCCAGCCTCGGCGCCGGCCCGCTCAGCGGTTCCGGCAGCGATCAGCGAGGGCCCCATCGCCTCGTTGCGCAGCGAGGCCGAGGCCTGGAGCCTGCTGGCCGCCGCCTGGCGACTGGAGTGGCCGATCGACAACCAGCCCTGCCAGGCTTGGCGCCAGCTGGCAGCGCCGGTGCTGTGTTTCAAGAGCAATGAGGGCGGCCTCAACCTGCTGCGCCAGCTGGGCCGGCCGGCCGTGCTGACCCTGCACGACGAGGACGGCCAGATCGGCTACGTGACGCTCACCGGTCTCGGTGAGGGCCATGCCGTGCTGCGTGCCGGCGAGCAGCAGCAGGTGGTGAGCTTGCTGTCGCTGAGCAAGCAATGGCGGGGCGAGTTCGTCACCTTGTGGCGCTCGCCGCCCGGTTTCACGGCAGGCCGCAGCAGCATCAACGAAGAGCTGGCGGCCTGGATCGATCAGCAGTTGCTGCGCGTGTTCAAGGAGCCGCGCGCTGCGGCCGCCTCGGCGCCCGACGCCGCCAGCTTGCAGGCCCGCGTCGCTACCTTCCAGCGCTCGCGGGGGCTGCGCGCCGACGGTCTGGCCGGGCCTATCACCCTGATGCAACTGGGCCGGGCGGCCCAGGCTTTCGACGAGCCGCCGCTGCCCGCTGCCGTGCCGACGAAGTAGAAGAGAACAGAGTCATGTCCTTCATCCTTGACGCCTTGCGCCGCGCCGATTCCGAACGGGAGCGTGGCCGCGTGCCGGGCCTGCATGCCCAGCCGTCGAACGCGATGAGCGCCGATGGTGCTGTAACGGGCGAGGGTCGGCGTGCCGGCTGGAATGGGGCGCAATGGCTGGCCGCTGCACTGGTGGCCCTGGCCTTGCTGTTGCTTGGGGGCTGGCTGTCGCTGCGCTTGAGCGAGCCCAGGCCCGAGGGCCTTGCGCCCGCGCCCACAGCTGCGCCGCCGCAGCCCGCGCCGCAGCAGTTGCCGCCAATGAATGTGCCGACCGTCGTCCAGGCGCCGGTCGTGAGTCAGCCGCAGGTGGCTGTGGTAGCGCCTCCGGTTCAGCCCGCCGCCTCTGCAGCCGCAAAGGACCAGCCGGTGCCGCTGCTCAGCGAACTGCCTGCCGAGCTGCGCAGCCAGATCCCGGCATTGACGTCCGGCGGCAGCATGTATTCGGAGACACCGGCCAACCGCATGCTGATACTCAATGGCCAGCTGCTGCATGAGGGCGACCTGGTGGCCGGCAAGCTGGTGCTGGAGGAGATCCGCCTCAACGGCGCCGTGCTCTCGCTGAAGGGTCAGCGCTTCCGCATCAGCTACTGAGCGCTGATGCGGCTTCAGCCGCCATGCGGCTCGATGACGCGCTCGATGCGGCGGTCTGGCACCAGCCAGATCAGCGCGGCCAGCACGTAGAGCGCCTGCGGTACCCAGGGCACGCAGAAGGACAGCACGATGCCGCTGATGTAGATCAGCGGCGAGAGCTTGCCCTTCCAGTCCGAGCCAAGGGCCCGGCTCAGCACCGAGCTCGAGCCATCGGCCGCGATGATGCGCAGCTGCAGGATGTAGTACGAGATCGCCGCCATCAGGAGCACGAAGCCGTAGACGGCCGAGGGCAGGGCGGCAAAGTGGTTCTCGCCCATCCAGCCGGTGGCAAAGGGCAGCAGCGACAGCCAGAACAGCAGGTTGAGGTTGGCCCACAGCACGCCGCCCGACACATGCTTGGCCGCATGCAGCAGATGGTGGTGGTTGTTCCAGTAGATGCCCACATAGATGAAGCTCAGCACATAGCTGAGAAAGGGCGGCATCAGGGGGCCAAGGGCCGAGATCTCGGAGCCATGCGGCACCTTCAACTCCAGCACCATGATGGTGATGATGATGGCCAGCACGCCATCGCTGAATGCTTCGAGCCGGGTCTTGCCCATTGTCGCCCTTTTGAAAAGTGGGTGGCGGCACCATACCACCCGCTTCAGGCGCTCAGGTCCCGTCAGGCCGCGTCTTCGTCGCGCAGGTTCAGCCGCTCCAGGCGGTAGCGCAAGGTGTCGCGCGAGATGCCCAGCAGCTTGGCTGCTTGCGTGACATTGCTGCCGCTTCGCTGCAGGGCACGTTGCACCAGGCGGCGCTCAGCGCGCTCGAGATTGAGATCGTCTGCGTCGTCGTCATCGCCGCTGCCCTGCGGCAGCTGTTGGCTGCTCGCAGTTGACAGGAATCCGAACTCACGGAGCCCGATGCGAGGCCCTGGCGCAAGCAGCAGGGCTTGTTCGATGGCATTGCGCAGTTCTCGCACATTGCCCGGCCAGGGGTAGCGCTGCAGCGGCAGCAGCAACTCCTCGCCGAGTTCGGGCAGCTCGCGCCGGTAGCGCTGGGCATGCCATTGCAGGAAATGCCGGGCCAGCAGCAGCACGTCGGTGCCGCGCTCCCGCAGGGCGGGCACCGGCACTTCGATGATGCGCAGGCGGAAGTACAGATCGGCCCGGAAGCGTCCCTCGCGCACCATTTGCTCCAGCGGGCGGTGCGTGGCTGCAATCACGCGCACATTGGCCCGCTGCTCGCGGATGCCGCCCAGGCGGCGAAAGCTGCGGTCCTCCAGCAGCTTCAGCAGCTTGACCTGGGTGGCCGGGTCGGCCTCGCCGATTTCGTCGAGGAAGAGCGTGCCGCCGCTGGCGGCCTCCACCAGGCCGATCTTGCGCTGGCGGGCGTCTGTGAAGGCGCCTTTTTCGTAGCCGAACAGCTCGGCCTCGATCAGCTGCGGGGGCAGGGCGCCGCAGTTCAGTTCCACGAAGGGTTGGCTCGCGCGAGCACCGCCGAAATGCAGGGCGCGCGCCACCAGCTCCTTGCCGGTGCCCGTCTCGCCCTGGATCAGCACGCTGGGTGGGTTGTCGTCCGACAGCTGCCGCTCCGCGCCGACTATCAGACATATGCGCTCTCGCAGGGCCGTGACCTGGGAGGACTCGCCGATGATCTTGTCCAGGCCGCTGTGATCTGCCTCGCGCTGGCGGTAGTACTCGACACGGCTTTGCAGCCGACTTTGAGCGAGCAGCCGTTCGAGCAGCAGGCGGAGTTCACTCAGCGCCAGCGGCTTGGCCAGGTAGTCGGCAGCGCCCTGCTTGATGGCCGAGACGGCCAGTTCGATGCCGCCGTTGCCGGTCATCAACACGACGCGGGCTTCGGCATCCATCGCGCGCAGCTTGACCAGCGCGTCCAGCCCGGTCTGGCCCGGCAGGTTGTGGTCCAGCAGCACGATGTCAGGCCGGAAGCTGGGGTAGAGATCGAGGCCTTCCTCGGCGGAGCCGGCGATTTGCGTGGTCCAGCCCAGGCGCTGCAGGTAGGTCGCGATGTTGCGGGCCAGCACGGCCTCGTCATCGATGATGAGAATGGCCTGCCCGGACACGGCGGGCTTCTCTGGCAAGTCGGAGCGCGAGGCGGTGTTCAAGCGGCGGCCCCCGTCGTGTCGGCCGGCAGTTCGGTCACGGGCAGATGCAGTGTCACGCGCGTGCCCTGGCCTGCAGGACTGTGCAGTTCGACATCGCCGCCCAGCCGCTTCAGGATGCGCTGCGACAGGGCCAGGCCGAGGCCCAGGCCTCGGGGCTTGGTGGTGTAGAAGGGCTTGAACAGGTTCTGCATTTGCGCAGCGCCTATGCCTGCGCCGCTGTCAACGAGTGTGATGAGGGCCTGCTGCCCCCGGCGCGATGCTTGCAAGCTGATGCGGTCACCGGCCTGGGTGGCCTCGGCCGCGTTGGCGAGCAGGGAATTGAACACCTGGGCCAGCACCATGGGATCGGCGGCCACCTTGCCCAACTCCTGGGGCATGTCGATCAAGAACTGCTTGCCCTGGCTCTTCAGCTCTGGGGCAAACCGGGTCACGGCATCCCGCAGCACGGCCGCGAGGTCGGCGCTGGTCTGGTGTTCCGAGGGATCGCTGGCGTAGGTGAGCAGGGTGCGCACCAGATGTTCGATGCGATCAACGTTGCGCATGGTTTCTGCATGCACCTCTGCCTGTTCGCCACCCAGTTCGTGGTGTAGTTCGGCCGAGGTTCGAATCGAGACCAGCGGGTTGCGGATGCTGTGTGCCACGGCGGCCGAGAGCTCCCCGACGATGGCCAGCGCTTCGGCCTCGATCAGCCGGCGACGTTGGTCCTGCAAGGCTCGCTCGGTATGGCGCACGAAGCCAACCAGGATCAGGAACAGCATGGCTCCACCTGCCACGGCGCCAAGCTGCATCAGGTGCTGGCCTGCGCGGATCGCGGCAAACAGGGCATCCGGCTGTCGATAGAGCTCGATCACGCCGATCAGCTCCTTGCCACTCTGGTCGAAGACCGGGAGGTAGTCTTCGACGAACATGACGTCGGCGCGCAAGCCCTGGTGTTCGGCCTTGTGTGCCTTGTTGGCTTCTTCCTCATCCTCTTCCTCGCGGTTGACGACCACGCGCCCACGCAGGGCTGCGTCCAGCTCGTCGTTGGATGGGAAGGTCTTCCCGATGAGCTCGGCTCTGCTGGACCACAACACCCGGCGGTTGGTTGCATAGACATTGGCGCGCAGCACGTCGGGCATGGCAGCGACGTGGGCGAAGAATTCGGTGACTTCCTTGCTCTCCGGGCCGTCGGGGTCCTTGAAGAAGCTGCCGACCTGCTGGATGTTGGCGATGCTCTGCACGAAGTCGCGGCTGAGCGCCGCATCGCGTTCGAGCATCCGGGTCGCGAGGTAGTTGCTGAGCAGCCAGGCCATGCCCAGGCTGAACAGTCCGATGGACAGGGCACCCACCAGCGCGAACCAGCGTGTGAGGCCGAGGCCGGTGGTGGGGTCGATCAGGCGTTGCGGCCAACGGCTGCTGGAACTGGAAGAGGCAGGGGGCATGAATACGGGCTCCTTGTCGCCCGAAATATTGCCACCCTGTCCCCTCGCCAGCCTTACGGCCGCGGCTCTTACTTGCTGAAGTTCGGTTGAACCTTGGCGTCGGCGCCCAGCACCACCGTGCAACTCGGCGCGCTGCCGCTGCAGGCGCCGCTCCAGCCGAGGAAGCTGGCGCCAGCGAGCGGTACTGCCGTCAGTGTGACCGCCGTGCCCAGCGTGTACTTCGCCGTGCAGGTGTCGCCACAACTGATGCCTGCGGGGCTGCTCACGACGCTACCCGTCTTGGACTTGGTGACCGTCAGCGTGGCGCCGGAAACCGCGCCGCCGCCGCCGCCACCACCACCACCACCACCACCGGCAACAGCGCTGAACTGGGCTGAGACCGACTTCTCGGCATCGAGCCGCACGGTGCAGCTCAGGGCGTTGCCGGCGCAGGCACCGGACCACAGCGCGAGGGCATTGCCGGAATCCGGCTTGGCCGTCAGCGTGACCGTGGTGCCGGGCGGGTAGACGCCGTAGCACTTGCTGCCACAGCTGAAGACCTTGTCCGAGGACGACACGCTGCCGGCGCCTGCGACGCTGACGCGCAGGGCGTTCAGGTCCAGGTTGGCTGCTGCGTTTTGCGCGCCGATGGCATCGCCTAGCTCTCCCGGGCTGGGCGCGGTGCAGGTGCCATCCGCGCACAAGGCCTCGTTGGTGATCGGGTCGAAGGCCCCGGCGTACTTGTAGTGTTCGTAGCGGCGCACCACGGCATGCTTGCCATTGCCGAGGTTGCCCTGGTTCACCAGCTTGCCGCGCCGGCGCTGATTGCCGCCCGAGGGGGGCTCTTGCTGAAGCAGCGTCCAGCTGACTTCCTGATGTGCGGCATCGGCGGCGACGACGGCGCGGTTGTCACCCATCAGCTCATGCAGATCGACCTTGCGGTCGAGCTCGTTCTTGTAGACCTTGACCCACTGTGCCTCGCCGTACTTCGGCACCGGCGCGGGCGGTGCTGGCTGCACCTGAACCTCAGCCACCACCACGGGCGGCAGCGCCGGATCGGCCGGTGGCTGCGCTGTCCAGATTGGCGCTGGCAGTGATACATCGGTGCCTGCTCGGATCAGTTGCCCAGGGTTGGCCGGGTCCGGCAGCAGCCAGCGGTACAGGATGCGGGTCGGGTTGACATAGCTCGTGCTGATGCCGAAATGCTCGCAGCCCGCCGTCGCGTAGGTGCCGGGCATGCCCAGCGTCCAGCAGGACTCGCCGGGCACGGTGCTGCGGTTCACCGGCTTGGGCGTGCAAGACGTGAAGCGCCCTGAAGCGGCGTCATAGGGCGACATCCAGCGCACATAGGTGCCGCCTGGGAAGTCCGTGGCCTTGCCGAAGCCGTAGCGAATCACGCTGGCATCGAAGTTCGACGGGAAGATGCGGCTCAGCTGGGCGGCGTTCACGCCCCAGACCTCCATCTCGAAGCCGCAAGCCTCGCCGCCGGTGTTGTTCAGCACATCGAAGTTCTGGTACGAGCCTGCCATGACCACCGCTTGAGCGCGGGCCTGGAAGGTGGGGGCGAGCAGCAGCAGGGCGAGGGCCAGGGGCTTGAGCCGCTGCCGGCGGCCGGCTTGGGGCGAGTGCATGCTTGTCATGGTGTCTCCTGTCGGTCGGGTTACTTTGCGGGGCTGGCGACGCGGACGCGCAGGTTGTCCAGCGCGAGGTGGTTCCAGTCCTTGCCATTGCTGTCGAAGGCGAGGGCGACGTAGTCGACCAGGCCGGTGTAGTTGGGCCGGATCATCGTGGGCGCGCCGGTGAAACGGATGCGGCCGCCCTTCTTGTCGGTCAGGCCGTTGTAGACCGTCTTGCCCTTGAGGTAGAGCACGAAATAGACGTCGCCCACGGCGTCCAGGCCGCGGCGGCTCCAGAGGTCGATGCCATCGAAATAGAAGGGCGTGCCGTCGCTGTGGCGCCAGTAGGTGCCATTGCTGGAGCCCATGGCCAGGTACTTGTTGCCGGTGACCTCGTTGGTCATGTAGTAGTAGCTCGACGACCAGTCGAAGCCGCCATAGCCGTCCGGCAAATTGGCGGCAAAGGCAGGCTTGGGCAGTTCGTCGAAGGCCAGCAGTTGCGAGCCATAGCTCTGCGCCTGTGCCGTGGCGGCCAGCATCAGGCCGGTGGCAAGGAGGGATATGCGGTGGAGCGTGCGGGTCATGGCGTTCTCGTCGAGATGGGCAGTTGCGATGCCTTGAGTGGCGCAAATCGCATGCCAGCCATCAATCCGTCCCGGCGCTGATGTGAATCAACGACTTGGCGAGCCTCCGCCTAGCTTGTGCGGGGCAAATCGCGCAATGGGGCTGGGGCTTATCCCCCACTCCATCACGGTGGCGAGCCTTTCGATAAGGCCCGATCCCCTGCCTGACTCAAAGCTTGGCTATCGTGCGGGCAGACCGGGCCATGCGAGAAGTCATGTTTTTTAGGGTTCTTGATCAAGGTCATGCGTTGCTGTGGTGGCGCACCAGAAATGCATCACAGAATGCGCGACAGAGACCTCATGCGGGGCCAGCGCGTGTCAGACGGAGTCGATGAATGCTGAAGAAGATCCCGACCGCCCAGGTCCGCACCGGCATGTTCATTCATGCGCTGGATGGTCCTTGGCTGGCGCACCCGTTCTGGAAAACCAAGTTCGTGCTGGAGGAACCCGCTGACCTTGCTGCCTTGCAAGGGAGCAAGGTGCCTGCCGTCTGGATCGACGTGAGCAAAGGGCACGACCTGGAGGCCGAGGCCGAACTGCATGCGCCCCCAGAACCTGCGGCATCTGCAGCCGAGGAGCTTCCCCCGAGTCGCGAGGCCTCGACCCGGAGCACGGGTCGCGTCACCAGCGCCGCCGAGATGTCGCGTGCTGCAGCCCTGGTGAACCGCTCACGCCAGCAGGTGATGACGCTGTTTGGCGAGGCGCGCCTCGGCAAGGCCGTTGATGCCGAGCAATGCCTGCCCCTGGTCGAGGACGTGGCCAATTCGGTGGCGCGCAATCCGTCGGCGCTCATCAGCCTCGCGCGGCTCAAGACCAAGGACGACTACACCTACATGCACTCGGTGGCCGTATGTGCCCTGATGGTGGCGCTGGCCCGCCAGCTCGGCCTGGACGAGGCGAAAACCCGCGAGGCCGGCCTCGCAGGCTTGCTGCACGACGTGGGCAAGATGATGATGCCGCTTGGCGTGCTGAACAAGCCGGGCCAGCTGACCGATGACGAGTTCAATCTGATGCGCTCGCACCCGGTGCGCGGCTACGAGGCGCTGAAGGAAGGCGGGGCCGTGCCCGAATCGGCGCTGGACGTCTGCCTGCACCACCACGAGAAGATGGACGGCACGGGCTATCCGCACAAGCTCGCCGGCGAGCAGATCAGCCTGCTGGCGCGCATGGGCGCGGTCTGCGATGTCTACGACGCCATCACCTCGACCCGGCCCTACAAGGCCGCCTGGGATCCGGCCGGCTCGGTGCAGCGCATGGCGCAGTGGCAGGGGCATTTCGACCCGGCCGTGTTCCAGGCCTTCGTCAAATGCGTGGGCATCTATCCGCTGGGCACGCTGGTGAAGCTGCAGTCAGGGCGCTTGGCCGTGGTGGTGGACCAGCACCCGAGCAACCTGGTGGCGCCCACGGTCAAGGTCTTCTTCTCGACCAAGTCGCAGCTGCCCATTCCGGTGGAGTTGCTGGACCTGACGCGCGGCAGCGACCGCATCGTCGGGCGCGAGCAGCCGGCCGACTGGGGTTTCAAGAACATCGACGATTTCTGGTCGCAGCAGGACGGGCGCTGAGCGCCGCTGGCTGAGCCTGCTCAGCGCAGCACGCTGCGGTAGAACAGTTCCATGCGCTCGGCCAGCGCCTTGGCGCGCTGGGCCTTCGTGCCCTCGTCAGGATGCAGGAGCATGCGCGACATCTGGTCGCCGAGGATGCAGTTGATCAGGAAGACCGGCAGCTGGGCCATTGGCAGGTCGTCGTGCAACTGGGCGCGAACCTCCGGCCGGCTCAAGTAGCGGGCAATGGCCTCGCGTGAGATCGTCGGGCCCTCGGCAAAAAAGGTCTGCACCAGCTCCGGGTTGCTGCTGGCCTCGGCCGCCAGCATGCGCTGCAGACCGGCGGCCTCGGGCGTGGTGATCATCGTGTAGAAGCGCTGCGCGAAATCGTCCAGCACCTCGCGCACCGGGCGGGTGTCGGTGCTCATGTCCATGTTCGCGAAGAACTGCTGGCGCTTGTCCTGCAGCACGGCGGCGAGCAGGCCGCTCTTGCCGCCGAATTTCACATAGATGGTGCGCACCGCCACGCGGGCCTCGCGGGCAATCATCTCCAGGCTGACATTGCCGTAGCCCTTGGCGAGGAAGAGCTGGCCGGCCGTGCAGCGCAAGGCCTCCAGGCGTGCCTCGACCTCGGTCGCACGCGGGCGCCCGGCGCTTTTGGGCGCGACTGCCTTGCGGGCTGCGGCGCGCGGGCTGCGAGGCTTGGTGGTGCCGGTGGCCGGTGCGGGCATGGCTGAGGTTGGCTTGATAGGTGTTGGCTTGGCTGGGGAGCGCAAGGCTGGCGAGCGCGTGGCTGACTGCTTGGGCATGGCCGAGACTGTAAATCAGCCAGCGCGAAACAGAACAAAATGAAATGAAACATTTTCATTTCTTGACAGGTGACAAGCGGGCGCAAATAATGCGCAGCCTTCATTTCATTAATCCGAGTCCGCGTCATGCAAAACACCCAGACCAAGACCGAGCCGGTCGCTCTCGCCGGGATCGCGCCGGCCGCTGCCGCAACGCCGGCGCCCAAGGCGCCGGGCAAGCCGCGCGTGCTCCTCGTGCTGGGTGTGATGGCGCTGGCGGGCCTCAGCTTCGGTGGCCGCATGTACTGGCGCAGCCAGAACTTTGTCGAGACCGAGAACGCCTACGTGGCCGGCCATGTGCACCCGGTGTCGGCCCGCATCGCCGGCGTGGTCACGAAAGTGCTGGTGGAGGACAACCAGCTCGTGCAGCAAGGCCAGCTGATTGCCGAGCTCGACCCGGCCGACCAGCGCGTCAAGCTGGAGCAGATCCAGGCGCAGATCGCCTCGGTCGAGCAGCAGGTGCTGCAGGCCGATGCCCAGACCGCCCAGGTCAAGGCTTCCGCGAGTGCGGCCAAGGCCCAGGTGCTGCAGGCCGAGGCCCTGGCCCAGCGCGCTCGCCAGGATGCCGAGCGCTACAGCCAGCTCTACAACTCGCAGATGAAGGCCGTGGCCAAGGCCGAGCTCGATGCCGCCATCGCCGCCCGCGCCAGCACGCAAGCCGACCTGGCCGCTCGCAAGGACGCAGCCCTGGCGGCCGAAGCCCAGATCGGCGCAGCCCGCTCGGCCCGCGCCGTGCTCCAGGCCCAGATCAAGGTGCTGCAGGCCCAGGCCAAGGACGCTCAGCAGCAACTGGGCTACAACCAGATCGTCGCGCCGGTGGCGGGGCGCCTGGGCAAGCGCAGCGTCGAGGTCGGCGCGCGCGTGCAGCCGGGCCAGCAACTCGCCGCTCTGGTGGAAGACAAGGTCTGGGTCACCGCCAATTTCAAGGAGACCCAGCTGGCCGGCCTGCAAGTCGGCCAGGAAGTGGATGTGGCCATCGATGCACTGCCGAATGAAAAACTGAAGGCCCGGCTCGACAGCTTCTCGCCCGCCTCGGGCAACCAGTTCGCCCTGCTGCCGGCCGACAACGCCACCGGCAACTTCACCAAGATCGTGCAGCGCGTGCCGGTCAAGCTGGCGTTCGCCGAGGCTGACCTGAAGCGCCTCGCGGGCCGCCTGGTGCCGGGCATGTCGGCCGTGGTCGAGGTGGACCTGCGTCAGTCCAAGCGCTGATTGCCGGCCTGCTTCGGTAAAGAAGACGGCCATGGCCACCTCATCCTCTTCGTCGGCAGCGCTCGCGCCGATGCTCGCGGCACACGATGCGCGCGTGGACCTGCGCACCTGGCTGGCCGTGGCGGCCGGCCTGCTAGGCGCCTTCATGGCGGTGCTGGACATCCAGATCACCAACTCTTCACTGAGGGACATCCTCGGCACGCTCTCGGCCACGCAGGAGGAGGGCTCCTGGATCTCCACCGCCTACCTGTGCGCCGAGATCGTCGTGATTCCGCTGACCGGCCTGATGGCGCGCGTTTTCGGCCTGCGCGCCTACATGGTCGTGACGACGGCCCTGTTCCTGGTCTTCTCCACGCTCTGCGGCGCGGCCTGGAACCTGCCCAGCATGATCGTCTTTCGCATGCTGCAGGGCTTCACCGGTGGCGCCCTGATCCCGATGGCCCTGACCCTGGTGATGGCCAAGCTGCCGCCGACCAAGCGCGCCATGGGCATGGCCATGTTCGGCCTCACTGCCACGCTGGCGCCCACCATGGGCCCGACGCTGGGCGGCTACCTGTCGCAGATCTACGGCTGGCCCTCGATCTTCTACATCAACTGGATTCCCGGCCTGCTCCTCATCGGCGGCATCCTCTACGGCCTCGACAAGGATCAAAAGAACTGGTCGCTGCTCGCCAACGCCGACTGGCTGGGCATCGCCTTCATGGCCCTCGGCCTTGGCAGCCTCACCATCTTCCTGGAAGAGGGCAATGCCAAGGACTGGTTCGATTCCGGCTTCATCCGCGGCTTCGCCACGCTCGCCGTGGTGGGCCTCGTAGGCTGGGTGGCCACCAGCATGCTGAGGCGCGACCCCTTCGTCGACCTCGGCCTCTACCTGCGCCGCAATTTCTTCGTGGCCTCGGTGCTGGCCGCCGTCACCGGCATGGCGTTGTACGGCTCGTCCTTCCTGCTGCCGCTGTACCTGGGCCAGATCGCCAACTACACGCCGATGCAGATCGGCGAGGTGATCATGTGGGCCGGCCTGCCGCAGCTCTTCGTCATGCCGGTCGCGGCGGCGCTGTCGTCCAAGCTGGACAACCGCATCATGTGCACCATAGGCCTGGGCCTGTTCGGCATCTCCTGCCTGATGAACGGCTTCATGGATGCCAGCGTGGGCTACGACCAGCTGCTGGTCTCGCAGGTGGTGCGGGCCCTGGGTCAGCCCTTCATCATGCTGACGCTGTCCAACTTCGCCATGGCCGGCATCGCGCCGCAGGACACACCCTCGGCCTCCAGCCTCTTCAACATGACGCGCAACCTGGGCGGCTCCATCGGCATCGCCATGCTCGCGTCGATGCTGACCAACCGCCAGCATTTCCATTCGGCGCGCATCGGCGAGTCGGTGACGCTGTTGTCTGACGCCACGCAGGCCCGGCTGGATCAGCTGACGCAGGGCTTCATCGCCAATGGCATCGACCCTGCGCAGGCCGCCAACCAGGCGCTCGCCGTGGTCGACCGCATCGTGCGCCGCGAGTCCTATGTGATGGCCTACAACGACGGCTTCCTGATGATGGCCGGCGTGCTGTTCGCCTGCATCGCCGTCCTTTGGTTTGCCGACAAGACCAAGTCTCCTTCGGGCGGCGGTGCCGGTGCGCACTGAGACCAGAACATTGAGGTAGAGAAGCAATGAACAAGCCCCTGATCCGTGGTGCCATCGCTGTCGCAGCGCTGGCCGTGCTGAGCGGCTGCGCCAGCGTCGGTTCGAGTTTCGTCGCGCCCAAGTTCGAGCCTGCGGCCGCGAGCTATCGCCACGCCTCCGTCAGGCCGGCGGACGCCGCGCTGCCGTCCAGCTGGTGGACCGTCTTCAAAGATCCGGCGCTTGATGCGCTCGAGCAGCGCGCGCTGCGCGACAACCCGAGCGTGGAAGCCAGCTTCCAGCGCCTCGTGGAGGCGCGGGCGCAGCTGGGTCTGGTGCGCTCGGACGAGGGCGTGAAGTTCGGCGTCGGCACCTCGGCCGGCTACTCGCACAGCTCCAAGAACACCTCGCAGGCCATCATGCTGGGCCGCCGCACGGTCGAAGGCACGAACTTCACGGCCGGCGCATCGCTGTCCTATGAGCTCGATCTCTGGGGCCGCGTGCGCCGGGCTGTCGAAGCTGCCGATGCCCAGGCCCTGGTGGCGCAGACGGACCGCGACGGCGTGCTCTTGATGCTCTCCAGCCAGGTCGCTGCCAGCTACTACCAGCTGCGCGGCCTGGACACCGACATCGCCATCCTCGAGCGCGCCCTGGGCACGCGCCGCGAGACCGAGCAACTGGTGACGGCACGCTTCGACAACGGCCTCTCCAACGAGCTGGACCTTTCTCGTGCCCGCGTCGAGCGGGCCAATGCCGAGTCCGATCTGCACGAGGCGCGCCGCCAGCGCCAGGCGCTGGAGCATGGCCTGGCCGTGCTGGTCGGAGCCTCGCCGAGCGAGCCGCTGATGGCCCCCCAGGCCGGCGAGCTGCCACTGCCGCCCAGCATCCCCACCAGCCTGCCGGCTCAGCTGCTGGCCCAGCGGCCCGACCTCGCTTCCAGCGTGGCTGGCCTGCGCGCCTTGAACGCCCAGGTCGGCGTGGCCGAGAGCGCCTTCTACCCCTCGATCAGCCTGACCGGCAACTACGGCTTCGCCTCCGAGAAGCTGCGCGAGCTGAGCCGGGACAGCTCGCAGCAGTTCAGCGTCGGCCCGCTGGCGCTGAACCTGCCGCTGTTCGATGGCGGCCGCAACAAGGCCAACCTGGCGGCAGCCCAGGCGCGCTATGCCCAGGCCGTGGCCAACCATGGCGGCAAGCTGCTGACGGCGCTGCGCGAGGTCGAGGATGCGCTGTCCGACGTGCAGCAACGCCAGTTGCAGGCCGAGGCTCAGGCTCAGGCCCAGGTGGCGGCGGCACGCGCCTATGAAGTGGCGCGTGCGCGCTATGAGCGCGGTGTGTCGAGCTACCTGGACGTCACCGATGCTCAGCGCAGCAACCTCGCGTCCGACCGCGCTGCGGCGCAGATCCGCACGCAGCGCCTGCTGGCCGCCGTGAACCTGGCGCGCTCGCTGGGTGGGGGCTGGGCGCCTGATTCGCAGGCCGAGCGGCACTGAGGTCGGGCCGGCCGTCCATCGGCCGGGTGGTCTCAATCCAGCCGCACGGCCGTGTCGAAGTGCCAGGTGCGGCGGATCTCGATCACGTCGTACTCGCGGGCCAGGGCCGGCTGGAAGGCCGGGTAGTTGGCCTGGGTCTGGATGATGCGGCGCACCGCCTCGTCGAGGGCGGGCAGGCCGCTGGAGCGCACGAAGGTGATGGTCTCGACCGAGCCGTCGCTGCGCACGGCCACCGTGACGACCGGGTCCGAGTGCGGCTGCTTGAGCAGCTCGCGCACCGCCTCCACCGTGGTGTTGAGCTGGATCTTGCGGGCCCAGGCCTCGGCATAGAGCACCAGTTCGGCATTCGGGTCGATGCGGCCGAACAAGCGCGCGCGCCGCGCGGTGCTCAGCGAATAGGGCAGATTGGATTGCTGCTGCTGGCGTGCTGCGGCCTCGCGGCGGTCCGCTTCCTCGTTCAACTGCTTGCCGATGGCGCGAAGCTTGGCCTCGCGCTGCTCGGCCGCCTGCGCGGCTTCCAGCCGGGCGGCCTCGATCTTGGCGGCCGCGAGGCGCGCCGCTTCCAGCCGTGCTGCCTCCTGCTGCAAGCCGGCCTGGCGCGCGGCTTCCACCCGCGCGGCTTCGGCGCGCGCTGCTTCCTGTCGTGCAGCCTCCTGGCGCGCCGTGGCCTGGCGTTCAGCTTCTTGGCGGGCGGCGGCTTCGGCTCGTGCGGCCTCCTGACGTGCGGCTTCCCGCTTGGCTTCGGCCTGGCGGGCTGCCTCGCGCCGTTCGGCTTCGACACGCGCGGCTGCCTCCACCCGGGCCGCTTCGACGCGAGCCGCCTCCAACCTCGCGGTTTCGAGCCTTGCTGCTTCCAGTCGCGCCGCCTCCTGCTTGGCCGCCTCGGCCTTGGCCGCTGCAGCTACGCGGGCCGCCGCCTCCTGGCGCTCGGCCTCCTGCCTTGCGGCTTCGGCGCGGGCCGCTTCCAGCCGGGCGGCTTCTGCCTTCGCTGCCTCCAGCTTGGCAGCGGCCAGGCGCTGCGCTTCCTGTTTCGCCGCTTCGGCGCGCGCGGCTTCCAAGCGAGCGGCCTCCTGCTTAGCAGCTTCCTGCCGGGCCGCTTCCTGCTTGGCGGCCAGTTGGCGTGCCGCTTCCTGGCGGGCGGCTTCGGCACGGGCGGCCTCGAGGCGCGCGGCCTCCTGCCGTGCGGCCTCGCGCTTGGCGGCGGCCGCAGCTTCGGCGGCGGCCTCGGCCTGTTTCTGTTGGGCCTCCTGGCGCAGGCGCTCGCGCTCGGCCAGCTCGGCCGCACGCTCGCGCGCTTCCTGCTCGCTGCGTACCCGGGCTTCCTCGGTGGGGTCGCGGGTCGAGGCGTCGTCGGTCTGCGGGCTCGGGGCGCTGGAGGCGGCCTTGATGTCGGGCGAGGGCGCGGCGGCGGAGGCGGCGGTGACGCTCCAGGCGGCCTTCTCCGGCTTCTCCACCGCCAGCACTGTGGGCTCGGGCAAGGGCGGCGGCGGCGGCGGCGGCACGGCCAGCGGGTCCACCCGGCCGACCTGCTTGGCCGGCACGGCCGGCGTGTTGCTGCCTGGTGTGAACGTGGGTTTCAGCGGAACGGCCGGCGCCGTGGCCGCCTGCGCGGCCAGCGCCAGCACCTGGCCGGTCCAGTCGGAGGGCGCTGCGGCGGCCGAGGCCGAGGGCGCCGGCTCGCTGGCGGCCTGGGGCGGCGTCTCGGCGGGCGTCTCGGCGATGGCTTGTGGCGCCGGCTGCGGCAGCAGGACCACGCGCAGGTCCGGCACCTCGACACGCCGGTGCTCCCAGGGGAAGCTGAGGCCCGGCAGGCCGAACTCGGCGCTGCCGAACGCGAGGCTCAGCAGCAGCGCATGGAAGACCAGTGACACCGTGAGCGCCAGTGTCGAGCGCCGGCCTTCGCCGCCCAGGTTCAGGCTGGGCCGGCCTAGCCAGGGCGCGTCATCCGCCGGGAGGGCGGCCGGCGCCGCTTCAAGCTCGGAGGGCTGGGTCGGCGCGTAGCTGGGGGATCCTGGCGTGGAGCTCAAGACGGCTCCGTCTTGGCAACTGCTGCGCCGCCGTCGGGCCGACAGCGGTAGCGATCAAGGGCCGGCATCGGCCCAGGGGAGACAGTCATGTGCCACATCGGCCGGCATTGTCCCCTCCAAATCCGACTCATTGGTGCCCGCGCAACAGGCGATTCGAGCATTCCCATGCGGAGAAACCCTTTGGATTCGCGCCGGCATCTGACGCCCGCGAACTGACGCTCTGTCGCAGCGGCCTTCCGGTGCCGGCGCTGCACGCTTATGGTCCCTGCCTGTCGCGGTCGGTCGCGGCGCGACGATTCAACCCCATCACACCCCGGTTTCACCCATGCGAAAACTCTTTGCCCTGATTCCTCTGCTGACTTCGCTGGCCGCCCTGGCCCAGAGCCCGGCCGGGCCGAGTCAGCCCACGGCGGTGGCGGCTGCCGTCGACATCGCCGACCAGGCTGCCCTGCAGCGTGGTGGCCGTTCGCAGATTGCCGTGCTGGGCACGACGCATCTGCGCGAGGCGCCGGAGGCGCTGACCCGGCAGGCACTGTTCGACCCGCTGGTCGAGCGGCTGGCGACCTTCAAGCCCGAGCTGCTGGCCGTCGAGTCCATCGCCGGCGCCCAATGCGACTACCTGCGTGCCTATGAGTTCGCCTACGACGACGCGGCCAAGACCTATTGCACCGATCCCACGGCCGCCCGGGCCTTGCTGAAGCTGGATGCGGTGGCGGCCGAACGCGAGGTGGAGCAGACGCTGGCCGCTGGCCGCGAGTTCACGCCCGCGGAGCGCCGCCGCCTGGTGGCGCTGTTCCTGGCCATTGGCGAGCCGGCCTCGGCCAGCCTGCAGTGGCGGCGCCTTGCCCCGGCCGAGCGGGTGGCCGATGCCAACCTCAGCGCCGAGCTGATCGCCCAGGTCGAGAAGCGCCTGGCACGGCGCTCCGAAGACACCTTCATCGCCATCCCGCTGGCCCTGAAGCTGAAGCTGGAGCGCATCTACCCGGTGGACGACCACACCGGCGACCGCGCCACCGGGCCCATCGACGAGGCCGCCTGGGCCGTGAACATGAAGCGCGTCTGGAGCAACCCCCATGCCGAAACCCGCCACAAGCTGGACAAGCAGGCGCTGGATCAGGCCGTGGCGAGCGGCGATGTGCTGGCCTGGTACCTCTGGTCCAACTCTGCCGAGGCGGCGCGGCTTGCGGTGGGCGGCGACTTCGGTGCGGCAGCGGGCGACACCAGCCCGCAGCGCACCGGCCGCGCGTATCTGGCCTATTGGGAGACGCGCAACCTGCGCATGGTGGCCAACATCCGCGAGGTCGTGGGCCGCAGCAAGGCGCAGCGCGCCCTGGCCATCGTTGGCGCTTCGCACAAGCCCTACTACGAGCGCTATCTCGGTGTGCTCAGTGATGTCGAGCTGGTGGGTATCGAGGGCTTGTTGATGAAGAAGTGAAATCGCGGGCCGGCGCGAGCGGCCATTGGATTGGTTCCGGTTGTTTGTGCGCATTTCGCCCCGATCGTGGGCTCGTGGCGGCCGGCACTACCCGGCTTCCCCTAGCCGGACCGGCCCGTCCGCCCGGGGATAATCCGTCCCATGCATGACGAGACCGCATCTGCGGCGAGCGCTGTCCAGGACGAGACGGAGCTGCGCTTCGAAGACTATTTCCGTGAGGGATCCGCGCCAACCGAGGCGCTGCTGTGGTGGCAGCTGGAGCGCAACGAGGCCCAGCTGAACGCGCTGCGGGCCCTGTTCCATGGCCCGGCCGCCCTGGTGCGCCTGCGTGTCTGGGTGTTCCTGGAGCTGATGGCGTTGCCCGAGTCGCGCGTGTCGCGCGAGACCCTCAACCGCCATTTCCACTTGCTGCGCGACGAGGCGCTGGAGCTGGTGCTCAAGCGCCTGCGCGAGGCCGAGCTGCTGGCCTGGGACGGCTCCAACCAGCAGTACGGCGTGACGCCGCTGGCGCAGAGCGTGGTGGGCCTCCTGGCGCCGCTGGCCCGGGCCCCGCAGCAGGATGGCGACCTGGCTTCGCTGCTGGCCAGCGTCACCGGCGCCCACCAGCTCGGCACGCTGGACCCGGCCCAGCTGCAGCATCTGCAGGCCCAGCTCTCGCGCCTGTATGACGAATTCGCTGACGCCATCGCCAGCGGCTCGGAGTTCCACCTGCGTCGGGCGCGCCAGCGTTTCGAGCGCGCGCTCAAGCTGGTGGACAAGGCCGGCGACGCACTGAAGGCCATCATTGAGCAGGCCCAGGAAGACGGCAACGCGCGCCTGGAGCGCCTCGCCCGCGAGTTGGGCCTTGCGCAGGCACGGCTGCTGGCCATGGCCAGCCAGTTCAACCGCGCGCTGCAGCAGGCCGACCGCCAGCGCGTGACGCTGGGCTCCACCGGCATCACCACCACCGACGTGCGCCGCTGGCTGCAGGGCGTGCATTTCCTCGAAAACATCGCTCTCGGCGCGCTGTCGCGGCCGGTGCAGCCGGTGCTGGTCTCGCAGCATGAGTTGCTGGACATGGCCGAAGGCGAGTTCGAGCGCGACCGCCCGCTGGATGGCCGCTCGCCCGAGGCTCTGCCGCAAGGCCAGGCCGCGCCCGAGGGGCAACTGGCCGTGCTGAGCCTGCCGCCCGAAATGGCCTTGATGCAGCAGCTGCTGAACCGCTGGAGCGGCGAAGGCCATGCCGAGCAAGACCTGGCCCCGGCCGTGCTCGGCGGCAGTTATGCCCGCGCGGCCTATCGGGCCCAGCTGCTGCCGCTGCTCGGCGATCCGCAGGCCCAGCACCTGGCCGGCGCCACCGGCGACATGGCGCGCCAGCCCTGGCGCGTGCTGTGGTCGGCCGAGCAGGGCGAGATCGCCGACGAATACGTGCGCTGGATGAGCCGTGGCCTGCTGCGCAGCACCGAGGCCGCCGCCCCTGAATCCGAAGAATCCTCCTCTCCCCATCCATGAGCCAAAAACTGCAAGACGATGCCGCGCTGCTGGCGGCGCAACTGCTGGCGCGCCGCTGGCTGCCGCGCAGCCATGCGCTGGTCAAGCGCGCCCTGATCGACGACGAGCTCTGGGCCGCCCTCGGCGAGCGCCTCGCCGCCGTGGGCCTGCGCGTCGTGGACAACCTCTATGCCGACCACATCAGCGTGGCCATGCTGCGCTCGGCCGAGTCGGCGGTGTTCGGCGAGACCGGCCTCGCGGCCAACAACAACCTCGATCTGCCGCGCGACGGCGTGGCCCTGCTGGTGGTGCTGTGGTCGCTGATCGTGCTCCCGAAGCGCCAGCGCCAGGTGGCGCGGGCCGATGCCGTGGAAGCCGGGCAGGGCGAGATGTTTGCCACCGACAAGCCCCTGCCGCTGGCCAGCAGCGTGGCGCCCTCGGTGTCCTACCGCAGCCTGCTGGCCGACTTTGGTAACCAGCTCGGCAAGAAGCTGCGCATCGACTCGAACCTGAAGCTCCTGGAGCGCCACGGCTTCATCCTGCGTCGCGGCGAAGACATTGCCGAGGGCCCGTTGCTGGACCTGATGCTGGACTACGACCTGCTGGCGCCGCGCATCCTCGACGGCGCGTTGGCCGACGTGCTCGGCCGCACGACCGATGCTGTGGCCGGTGCTGAAACCAAGGCCGTGATCGACAAGCGCCGCGAGCCCGAGCCGGAAGAAGAGACGCCGGAAGCAGTGATCGAAGAACGAGCACATCAAGAAGAACAAGACGAGGGCCCCGCCTGATGTTTCACCTGCAATCGCTGGAACTGCTGCACTGGGACTACTGCCAGCGCGTCTCCATGCCGCTGGACGGCGCCATCATCACCATCGCGGGCCCGAACGGCTCGGGCAAGACCACGCTGCTCGACGCGATGCGCACGCTGCTGGGCCTCGAGTGCTCGGGCGGCCGCACCTTCCGCACCTATGCGCGCCATGCCAATGCCGACACGGCCTGGCTGCGCGCCCTGGTGGACAACCGCCCGCGCGGCCGCCAGAACTCGAGCCGCCCGTTTGCCAGCTCGCTGCTGTACGCAGATCAGGTGACGCTGGCCTGCCGCATCGAGCGCCATGGCGGCGACTGGCAGCGCAAGTACATCCTGGTCGACGGTGCGCATGAAATCGAGGCCCTGGCACAGCATGCCGAGAAGGAATGGCTGGGCATTGAGGCCTGGAAGCGCCGCCTCGAAGCCGCCGGCTTGACCCGCGCCATTGGCCGGGTGCTGGCACTGGAGCAGGGCCAGACCGACCGGCTGTGCGAGCTGTCTCCCAAGGAACTGCTGCGCCTGGTCTTCGAGGTCTTCGGCGACCAGGAAGTACTGGACCGCTACGACCAGGCCCGCAACCATCAGCAGCAGCTGCTGAAGGAAGTGGAGCAGGCCGCGCATGAGCTCTCGCACACGCAGGCCCAGGTCTCGGACCTGGCCAACCGCGTCAACAGCTATCAGCAGTACCAGCTGCGCTTGAAGGAACGCGAGCGCCTGGCCACCGAGGTGCTGCCGGTGCTGCAATGGGCCGAAGGCCGCCAGCGCACCGCCAACCAGCTGCGCGAGCTGCACCGCCAGCGCCTCTTCGCGGCGCAAGACCAGCGCCAGATGAGCGCCAAGCGCGCCGAGCTGCATGGCCTCTTCGTCGCGCATGAGGCGGCCAAGCAGAAGCTCGTCGACCTCGAAGCCCAGCGCAAGCAGGCGCGTGCCGATTTCGATGCGGCCCGCGAGGCCGAGCGGCCGGCCGAACTGCTCGCCAAACGCGAGGAAGAGCTGAAGGCGCTGGCGGCGGTTGAAACCGATGCTGCGGAGCTGGGCGAGCGCCTGGCCAGCTTGAGCGGCCAGCAGCACCAGCTGCGCGAGGCTTACACCCGCGCCAACGACCAGAGCCGCAAGGCGCAAGCCGCGATGGATGCGCTGACTGGCCAGCGCCTGCCGCCGCCGCCGGTGGAGGTGACGCGTTTCCGCAAGGCGCTCGACGAAGCCGGCATCGCCCACCATGTGCTGGCCGACTGCATCGACATCGCCGACGAGGCCTGGCGCGCTGCCGCCGAAGGCATGTTGCGGCCCTCGCGCTGGGTGGTGGTGCTCGCGCATTCAAGTGACGAGTCGCGCGCCTTCAATCTCGCGTCCAAGGAGCGCTACCGCCACTATGTGGTGGCCGATGGCGAAACGGTGCCAGCCCAGGTGCCCAAGGATTCCTTGCTCGCGGCCCTGAAGGTCAATGCCAAGTTGCCGGGCTGGTTGCTCCGCCAGCTGGCCAGCATCCGCTGCGTGAAGGACACCGAGGCCGGCGCACGCGCAGGGGGCGAGTGGATCACCCCCGATGCCTACTACCGCGATGGCCGTGGCGGCCGCAGCCTGTGGGTCGAGCCGCGCGACTACCAGTTCGGCGCCTCGGCGCTGGACTCGCAGCGCGGCGCGCTGGAGCGCGAGCTCTCGCGCTACGACGCGGAGCTGACCCGCATCGCCAAGGAGCAGGCCGAGGTCGAACGCCAGCTGAAGGACGTGCAGCGCGCGGCGCAAGGCCACAAGGCCGCGCAGGAGCTGGCCGAGCGCGGCGCTGATTTCGCCGAAGCACGCGCCCGTTTGCCGGCGCTGCGCCAGGCCCGTGTCGAGGCCTCGACCCGCATGGGCCAGCTCGACCAGGAACATGACCGCGCCTTGACGCAAGCCACCCGCAGCGAGCGCGACTACGAGGCTGCGCAGGGCGGGCTCAAGGCCAGCGAAGCCAATGTGCTGCGTGTGCAGCGCGAGCATGAAGGCCGGCGCGACGAGCTGCGCGCAGCGGCCAAGGCCTCGCGCGAGGCGCGGGCGGCTTTCCCGGTGTCGTGGGTGCAACCGAACCGCATCGCCTCGCTGCGCGACGAGTTCGAGAACGCCAAGCAGGCCGAGATCGCGATGCGCCATGTGCAGCAGGAGCTGGACAACGGCCTGGCCAACGGCACCTGGGAGGTCGACCCACAGGTGCAGGAGCGCCATGCGCGCATGAGCGTCTCGGTGCTGGAGCAGACCACGCAGCTGGAAGACCGCCGCGCCAGCAACGAGATGGCGCGCATCGCCGCCTTCAATGCCCGCGAGCGCTACATCGACGTGCTGCGCGCCACGGTGCGCCGCTACAAGAAGAACGTGCAGGAACTGGGCGAACTGGCCGGCGTCAATGCCCAGGCCGAATTGCCGCACCTGGACAACGACGACACCGTGCTGGCGCAAGCCGGCCTGCACGTGAAGTTCAACTTCGACGGCAAGGGCGAGGTCGGCCTGAACGACGGCGAAGCCTCGGGCGGCCAGCAAGTGCTGAAGAGCCTGATCCTGCTCGTGGGTCTGATGAAGGACGACGAGACCCCCGGCGGCTTCGTCTTCATCGACGAGCCTTTTGCCCACCTGGACGTGCGCAACATCCAGCTGGTCGGCCACTTCCTGCGCTCGACCCGCGCGCAGTACTTGCTGACCACGCCGATCACGCACAACGTCGAGGTCTTCGAGCCCAGCGAGATCACCTTGATCACGTCCAAGAAGACCCGTGGCGACCGCTGGGCCCCGCCGATTGCGGTGCTGGCGAGAAGGCCGGAGAAGGGCGTGTACGACTGAGGGCCCACGGGCGCACCCGGGCTTGTCCTCGGGGTGGCGCTGCCGCTCCGCCGTTAGCATGCCGCGCATTGCCATCGCTGCCGGGGAGGGCGCAATGCAGGGACATCATGGGCTTGTGTGGGGCGCGCTGAGCGCCATGCTGTTGCTGTCGGCCTGTGGCCGCTCGCAGCCGGAGCGGGTCGATCTCGACATGTCGCCGCAGCGCCTGGCCATGGCCGCGCCCGCCTTCATTCCGCCCCCTGAGGCGATGGCCATCCGGGCAGCGCCTGCGAGCCAGGGCGACGGCAGCCAGATGAGCTATTCGCACCAGCTGAGCCTGCAGCTGGAGGCCCAGCGCCTGAAGAGCGCCTACCAGGAGATCGTGGAGGCCTGCAAGGCCGCCGGGCCCGCCAAGTGCGTGGTGCTGCGCTCAGGCTTCAAGCAGGACCAGGCCCAGGAGGCCAACGTCGACATGAAGGTCGAGCGGACCTTCCTCTCCGGCCTGCAGCAGAAGGCCCGGGCCTTGGGCAAGGTCACCGAGGACCGCACCGAGGCCGAGGACCTCGGCGCCGTCATCGTCGACAGCCAGCGCCGCCTGGCCATCAAGAAATCCTTCCGCGACAGCCTACAGGCCCTGATGGCCAAGCCGCAGGCCAATGTCGAGGCCCTGCAGAAGATTGTCGAGAAGCTCAACGAGGTGCAGGCCGAGATCGAGGGCGAGGAACGCGGGCTGAAGGAGCTGAAGGACCGCGTGCAGATGGATGACTTCCACCTGAAGCTGTTCAGCAAGGAGGGCATCGTCGAGCGGCCCGATGCGCTGGCACAGGCCGCGAGCGATTTCGTGCCCAACCTGCAGCGCGCGCTGGGCGACATGGTCGTCCTGCTGGCCCGCTTCCTGCCATGGGCGCTGCTGACCCTGCTGCTCTACACCCTGGTGCGCTGGCTGCGGATCCGCTGGCTGAAGCATCAGCGAGCCAGGAAGGCCGGCTCTTCCTGAACCGGCTCACAGCCCCTTGTAGGCCCGGATCTCGGTGATGCGACCTGCCGCGTCGAAGCGCAGCGCGTCGATGACGTGCAGGTGCAGCGAGCCGTCGATGACGATTTCCAGTTCGGCGGCGGCGCGGTGCTCGCCGTCGCCTTCACCTTCGTAGATCGCGAGCAGCTCGATGCTCAGCGACCGCACCGATTCGAAGTTCTTGCGCGTCTCATCCAGGGCAGCGGCCTTGCCTTGCACCGCGAGGTTCCAGTCGACGAGGCGGATGTCGTCCGCGAACTGCCGCCCGACGCGTGCCAGGTCCCTGGCCTCGTAGGCCTGCAGGTAGGCGCGCAGCCGCTCGGCTGGCCTGGGCTCGGCACTGGCGAACAGGAACTCCAGCTCCTCGTCGCCCAGGCGGTCCCGCTTGCCCGTAGGCACCCAGCCGAGGTGGCGGTAGAAACCATGCGAGCGTGAGGCCGGATCGGCCGAGCAGCCGAGGAAGAGCCGCTGATGGCCGAGCTCGCGCAGCAGGCTCATGGCGCGGTCCAGCAGCGCGCGGCCGAGGCCCTGGTCCTCGAAAGCC
Organism: Pelomonas sp. V22; assembly: GCF_030014915.1. Taxonomy (GTDB): domain Bacteria; phylum Pseudomonadota; class Gammaproteobacteria; order Burkholderiales; family Burkholderiaceae_C; genus JAUASW01. The sequence continues at coordinate 523,233 of NZ_JAGIXS010000001.1, read as the reverse complement.
GGCAGCAGGGCCAGCACCACGATCTCCCCGCTGGTGGCGTCGCCGAAGCAGTAGCCGGCGAGTTGCTCGCCTTCGAAGGCGAGGATGCCGAGCAGGCGCTCGGCCTGCACGTCGGCCGACCAGCTGGCCCCGGTCACGCCGAGCTCCGCGAGCCGTGCTGCACTGACGGCGTTCTGCCGGGTTTTGCCGCGCAGCACGATGCAGGCGGCGATGTGATGGGGCAGGGCGGCTTGAAACTGGATCATGGTCATGCGATCAGGGTCGAGGGCGGCATTGGGCTCGTTGTTGGCCCGACTTCCAGTGCCAGAGGTCAGGCCCGCACACCGGGGCTCATCCCAGGACTGGGATGCACCGGCCGCCCCTATGATGCCTCGGCCGCCGCAATGCCAAGTTCGTGGCGCGGCCAGCAGCTTCACCCATCCATCCTTCCAAGAGAAAGACGCGGGATTGCCATGCACCTTCGTATGACCCCCCTGGCCAGCCTGCTGTCGCTGGCCCTGATCGCCGCCGCAGCCACGGCAGCCGAGGCACCCGCCCCCAAGACACCGACCACGCCGTCGGCTCCCAGCGCGCCGAGCAAGCCTGGCCAGGACACGCCGCAAGCCGCCAAGCCTCCCGCTGCCGCCGCGTCGGGCGCCGCTGCCGTCACGCCGCCGCCGGGTGCCGACGAGCCCAAGCCCTACGACAAGGTGGTCACGGCCGACGCCAAGAGCCAGAACGGCCTGTTCAAGATCCACACGATCAAGAGCAAGCTGTACTTCGAGATCCCCAAGGCAATGCTGGACCAGCAACTGCTGATGGTGGCCACCGCCATGGCCGTGCCTACCGGCACCGACCACGTCGGCCGTGAGATCAACGAGGACGTGGTGCGCTTCACGCTGAAGGGCAACAAGGTCCTGTTCCAGACCGTCTCGCATGCCTATGTGAGCGACCCCAACCGCGCCATCGCCCCGGCCGTGCAGGGCTCCCAGCGCGACACCATCCTCGCGAGCTTCCCGGTCGAGGCCTTCAGCAAGGATGGCGCGCCGGTGATCGAGGTGAGCAAGCTGTTCACGACCGAGGTCGGTGATTTCTCTGCCCGCCAGGTCGTGCGTGGTACGGGCCTCGACAGCTCGCGCAGCTTCGTCGACGGCTCCAAGGCCTTCGCTGGCAGCCTGCGTGTTGATGCCGTGCAGACCTACGGCCTGATGCCCGCCATCAGCTTCCCGACGATTCCCGGCATGCCGCCGCAGCCCTCGCCGCCGGCCCGCAGCGGCAGCGTCAACGTGGCCTACAACATCGTCAAGCTGCCCGACCAGCCGATGATGCCGCGCCTGATGGACGACCGCGTCGGCTTCTTCAGCATCTCGCGCGTCGACTACGGCAGCGACGAGCATGAGAGCAAGCGCGAGCGCCTGATCACCCGCTGGCGCCTCGAGAAGAAGGACCCGACCGCGGCCGTCAGCGAGCCGGTGAAGCCGGTGGTCTGGTACATCGACAGCGCCACGCCGGCCAACCTCGTGCCCTACGTGAAGAGGGGCGTGGAGGAGTGGAACGTGGCCTTCGAAGCTGCCGGCTTCAAGAACGCCATCCAGGCGCGCCCGTTCCCGACCAAGGAAGAAGACCCCGAATTCGATCCGGCCGATGTGCGCTACAGCATCATCCGCTGGGTGCCGTCGCCCGTGGCTAACGCCTACGGTCCGCACCTCAGTGATCCGCGCACCGGCGAGATCCTGAACGCCAACATCGTCATGTATCACAACATCATGCAGCTGCAGCGTGACTGGTACGTGACGCAGGCCGGCGCCGTCGATCCGCGCGCCCAGAAGCTGCCTTTGCCCGACGACCTGATGGGCGACCTGGTGGCCTATGTGGTGACGCACGAAGTGGGCCACTCGCTCGGCTTCCCGCACAACATGAAGTCCAGCTCGCTCTACCCGGTCGAGAAGCTGCGAGACCCGAAGTGGCTGAAGGAGATGAGCCACGTCGCCACGCTGATGGACTACAGCCGCTTCAACTACCTGGTGCAGCCGGAAGACAAGGTCGACCCGGCACTGCTGATCCCCAAGATCGGCCCCTACGACGTGTTCGCCACCAAGTGGGGCTATATGCCGGTGCCAAGCGCCAAGACGCCCGAGCAAGAGCAGACGGTGCTCAATGCCCTGGTGCGCGAGCAGGACAGCAAGCCCTGGCTGCGTTTCAGCACGCCCAAGGGCGAGGGTGACTTCGGCGAGAACACCGAGGCCGTCGGCGATGCCGATGCGGTGACCGCCACCACGCTCGGTACCAAGAACCTGAAGCGCATCGTCAAGATGCTGCCGGGCATGACGCTGAAGGATGCCCGCGAGGACAAGGCGCTGGAAGAGCTGTACGGCGCCACCTGGGGCCAGTGGAACCGTGAGCTGGGCCATGTGGTCGCCGTCGTGGGCAGCTACAGCACGCAGAACAAGCATGGCGACCAGCCGGGCGCGATCTTCTCCGCCACGCCCAAGGCCCAGCAGGCCCGCGCGGTGAAGTTCCTGACCGAACAGTTGCTGGCCACGCCGAGCTGGATTCTCGATCCGGCCATCACGGAGCGCCTGCGTCCCTCGGCTCCGGGCAACATGCTGCTCGGCAGCCAGCGCAATGTGCTGCGCGGCCTGCTGGACCGCTCGCGCATGGCTCGCCTGCAGAACCAGGAAGCCGTTGCTGGCGACAAGGCCTACCGAGCCGACGAACTGCTGGCCGACCTGCGTGCCGGCGTGTTCGGCGAGCTGAACAGCGGCGCCAAGATCCAGCCGGCCCGCCGCAACCTGCAGCGTGTCTACCTGGAACTGCTGGGCGAGCGTGTCAACGCCGCTGGCTCGGCTTCCGGCGACGACAGCAAGCCCCTGGTGCGTGCCGAGCTCATCGACCTGCGCGGCCTGCTGTCCGCCAAGGCCGGTGCTGCCGCCGACCGCACGCAGCGTGCCCACCTGGTTGCCATGGCCGACTACATTGGCAAGGTCCTCGACCCCAAGATGGCCGACAACAGCTCGGCCGGTCCCGTGATCACGACCGTGCGCATGGGCATCGACGAGCAGGTCTGCTGGCCGACCGGCGAGTAAGCCTCTCTTGAAGTAAGAAGGGCGGGCCCATCGGGTCCGCCCTTTTTTCTTCCTGCTGCGCGGCGCTCAATTGCGCGCGTGCGTCACCCGGTAATCGGCCACGCCAGGCAGCTCGTGCAAATGGCTGGTGAAGCGGCAGAGCGTCTGGCCCTTGTAGTTGCGCTTGGCGGTGCAGACGAAGCGCCATTCCTCATGACCTCCATGCTTCTCGATGCTGAGTGAGCCGGGGGCGAAGCGGTAGCCGAGGCCGTTGGTGAAGGCGGCCAGCTCTTCCTGGGTGAAGCGCCGACCGCTCTCGCCGCGCAGCAGCACCGAGATGGCCGGGTGCGAGGGCAGCTGGTTCTCCAGCTTGGCGCCCCACATCATCAGGCTGGCGCACAGGAGCGTGAGGGCGATGGCAGCGAAATAGAAGCCCATGCCCAGCACGATGCCGATGGCCGAGGCGGCCCAGAGCGAGGCGGCCGTGGTGAGGCCCGAGATGTTCATGCCCTCGCGCATGATCACGCCGGCACAGAGGAAACCGATGCCGGTGACCACGCCCTGTATCACCCGCGTCGGGTCCAGCATCGGCGGCACGCCGCCGCCGGAGACATGGCCGCCAAACCATTGGTCGGGGTAACCCACCAGGATGGTCACGGCACAGGAGGCCATGCAGACCAGGGCATAGGTGCGCATGCCCGCCGCTCGGCCGTGGTAGGCCCGCTCGTAGCCGAGGATCAGGCCGAGCAACATGGCGCCGAGCAGGTGCATCAGCATCAGCACATTGGCCGCCCATTGCGTGGCGTTCCAGTAGTGCAGCAGGTGGTTCAGGTCGAGCATGTCCATGCGGCGATGCTAATGCTCGGCCCATGAAAAAGGGGCCTCGCGGCCCCTGGGTTGTTGCTAGCCGGCTATCAGACGGCCAGCAGCTCCACCTCGAACAGCAGCGTGGCGTTTGGCGGGATCACGCCGCCCGCGCCGCGCGCGCCATAGCCCAGCTCCGAGGGGATCACCAGCATGCGCGTGCCGCCGATCTTCATGCCCTGCACGCCCTCGTCCCAGCCCTTGATGACCTCGCCACCGGCCAGCTTGAAGCGGAAGGGGTCGCGGCGGTCCTTGCTGGAATCGAACTTCTTGCCGCGCGTGCCGTTCTTGTAGAGCCAGCCGGTGTAGTGCACGGTGACGCGGGCGCCGGCCTTGGCCTCGGCGCCTTCGCCCACCACGGTGTCCTGGTACTGCAGGCCGCTCGGCAGCGTGGCCAGGTCCAGCGAGATCTCTTCATCGCCGCCGGCCAGGCCCAGCAGTTCCACCTCGAACAGCAAGGTGGCGTTCGGCGGGATCACGCCGCCGGCGCCGCGGGCGCCATAGCCCAGCTGCGGCGGGATGATGAGGGTGCGCTTGCCGCCGATCTTCATGCCTTGCACGCCTTCGTCCCAGCCCTGGATCACCATGCCGGCATCGAGCTCGAACTGGAAGGGATCGTTGCGGTCCTTGCTGGAGTCGAACTTGGCTCCCTTTTCGCCGTCCTTGTAGAGCCAGCCGGTGTAGTGCACGGTGACGTCCTGGCCCGACTTGGCAACGGCGCCGCTGCCCTCGGTCGTGTCTTCAAACTGCAAGCCGCTCTCGGTGGTGTTCATGGTGGGAGTCCTTCTCTTCCAGGGAAATTCAGCAGGCCGGCATCATGCCACGCCAGGCTTGCACCGCCTTGGCCAACCAGTCCGGTAGGCTCGTGCTCTCGGCCTGCAAGCCGAGGGTGTTGCCCGCCTGGCGCAGCGCGGCCAGCGGGTCCGACAGGTCCAGTGCCAGCGCGCCGTTCTGCTTGGACAGCTTCTCCCCGTTGGCACCCAGCACCAGGGGCGTGTGCAGGTAGCGCGGCGCGGCGAGGCCCAGCTGGCGCTGCAGCCAGAGCTGGCGCGGCGTGTTGTCGGCCAGGTCTTCGCCGCGCACCACGTCGGTGACGCCTTGCAGGGCGTCGTCCACCACCACGGCGAGCTGGTAGGCCCAGAGGCCGTCGGCGCGCTTCAGCACGAAATCGCCGACCTCGCGTTCCAGGTCTTGCGTCTGCGCGCCGAGGCGCCGGTCTGTCCATTCGATCCTGCCGCTGTTCTCGGTCGAAAGGCGCCAGGCCCGCGCCGGGCGGCCGTTCAAGCCGGCGCGGCAGGTGCCGGGATAGACCAGCTCGCCATGCCTTTGCTGAACCTGGCCGGCAGCTTCCTGGGCACGTGCAATGTCGGCGCGGGTGCAGGCGCAGCCGTAGGCTAGGCCCGCAGCCTGCAGCTGTTCCAGCGCCTGCTCGTAGGGCGCGCAACGCTGCGATTGCCAGACCGGCTCCCCATCGGGCAGCAGGCCGCAGGCGGCGAGTTGCTGCAGGATCAGGTGATCGGCACCGGCCACGCAGCGCGGGCCATCCACGTCCTCGATGCGGACCAGCCAGCGGCCGCCGTGGGCGCGCGCATCGAGCCAGCTGGCCAGGGCCGCGACCAGCGAGCCGGCATGCAGGGGGCCAGTCGGGGAGGGCGCGAACCGGCCGACGTAGCAGCTGCGGTCGCTGGACATCAGAGCAGCAGCCCCTCGTGCTGCTCCAGCAGGGCGCGGCGCGTGGCGGGGCTCTTCAGGCGTTCCAGCCACCAGGCCAGGGCCTTGCCGGGCTGCTGGTTGCCGCTGTCGCGCCAGGCGTAGTGCAGGGTGGCGGTGCGACGGCCCTGGTAGGTGGCTTTCTGGACCAGGCGGCCGGCCTCCAGATGGCGGCGCGCCATGCTGGCCGGGATGCCACCGCAGCCCAGGCCCCGCAGCAGGCATTCGAGCTTGACTGCCATCGAGGGCACGGTCAGCACATCCTGCCCCGGCACGATGCCGGCGGTGATGGGCGTGAGCTGGCGCGCCGTGTCGGCCACGGCGATCACGCGGTGGGCGGCCACGGTGCTGGCGGCGAGCGGCTCCTCGGCCTTGGCCAAGGGATGGTGAGGCGCCACGCAGAACAGCAGCTCCAGCTCGCCCAGCGGCTCGCATTGCACGGCGCTGCCGGGCAGTTGCGGCGGCGTGCCTATGGCCAGGTCGGCCTGGCCCGAGACCAGGGCTTCCCAGGTGCCCGACAGCACCTCCGTGCGCAGCTTGAGCCGGGTCGGCGGGCCCTCGCCATGCTCGCCGCCTTCGAGCTGGTAAAAGCTCTCGAACAGCTCGAACAGCGCCCGGCGCGCGAGGGCATCGTCCACCGCAATGGTCAGCTCGGTTTCCCAGCCGGTGGCCACGCGGCGCACGCGGTTGGCCACGGCATCGATCTCCTGCAGCAGGCGCCGGCCTTCGCTGAGCAGCTCCTGGCCGGCGGCCGTCAGCTGGGCCTGGCGCGAACGGCGGTCGAACAGCAGCACGTCGAGCGCATCCTCCAGCTGGCGCACGCTGTAGGTGAGGGCGGACGGCACCTTGCCCATCTCCCGGGCGGCGGCGGCAAAACTGCCGGTGCGGGCAATGCTGTCCATCATGGCCAGCGCCTCGGGCGTCAGCACATTGCGTTTGTCGGTTTGGGCCATGGCTTCATGATATTTGAACGATGGCTTCAAGCCGCGCCGGGACACAAGAGCGACCCTCGGTCCTACAGTCTTTCCATCGACACAAGGAGAGCAACACCATGATGGAACTGATCAAGTCCTGCGACCGCGGCCATGCCGACCATGGCTGGCTGAAGTCCTTCCACAGCTTCTCGTTCGCCGAGTACTACAACCCGCGCCGCATGGGCTTCGGGCCGCTGCGCGTGATCAACGAAGACCGCATCGCCCCGGGCACCGGCTTCGGCACGCATGGCCATCGCGACATGGAAATCATCAGCTATGTGCTGGACGGCGAACTGGCCCACAAGGACTCGATGGGCAATGGCCAGGCGGGTGGTGCCGAACTTGGCAAACACTCGGGCGTGATCAAGCCCGGCGACGTGCAGCGCATGAGCGCCGGCACCGGCGTGATGCACAGCGAGTTCAACAACGCCCAGGGCCAGAACACGCACTTCCTGCAGATCTGGATCCAGCCCAACCAGCTCGGCGTGAAGCCCGGCTACGAGCAGCGCCATTACAGCGAGGCCGACAAGCGTGGCCGCCTGGCCCTGGTGGCCTCGGGCGATGCGGCCGAGGGTGCCGTGGCCATCCATGCCGATGCGCGGCTCTATGCCGGCCTGTTCGATGGCAGCGAATCGGCCGAGCTGCCGCTCGCTGCCGGTCGCCTGGCCTATGTGCATCAGGTGCGCGGTCAGGCCGTGGTCAACGGCCAGTTGCTGAAGGCGGGCGACGCTTTGCAGATGAAGGAGCAAGCATCGGTGAAGATCGAGCAAGGCGAAGGCGCTGAGCTGCTGGTGTTCGATCTGGCCCCCTAAACTGGAGGGCATGGACAGCCTGCGCACCCTCCTCACCTCCCTGCCCGCCACCGATTGGGCAGCCTTGCTGCTGTTCTTCGTGGGCTGGGTGGGCTATGCCACGCTGGCCAAACGCTGGTCGGTGTCCAAGGGTTCGCTGCTGGTGGCCACCAACCGCGAGCGCCGGCGTTGGATGCTGCAGGTCACCTACCGCGAGGTGCGGGTGATCGATGGCGTGGTGGTGCAGAACCTCTCGACCAGCCCGTCCTTCTTCGCCTCCACCACCATCCTGATCATCGGCGGCCTGCTGGCCGCCATGGGCGCGAGCGAGAAGGCCACCGAGCTGGTGCGCGAGCTGCCTTTCGCGGCCCGCACCTCGGCCCTGGTGTTCGACCTCAAGCTGGCCCTGTTGGCTGCCATCTTCGTCTACGCCTTCTTCCGCTTCACCTGGAGCATGCGCCAGTACACCTTCGGCGCGCTGCTGGTGGCGGCCGCGCCCGACTTCGAGCGTTTTGCCGAACAGGGCGACGCGGCCCGCGAAGCCTTTGCCGACCGCGCCGGCCGCCTGATGGGCATGGCGGCCGAGACCTTCAACGACGGCCTGCGCGCCTACTACTTCGCCTTCGCGGCGGTGAGCTGGTTCTTCTCGCCCTGGGCTTTCATGGGCGGCACCGTGGCCGTGATCAGCATCCTCTACTCGCGCGAGTTCCGCTCGGATGTGCTGGCGGTGTTGAAGGACGAACCATCCGCCTGATGGCAGCTACTGGGCTCGCAGTTCCAAGCCCAGCGAAGCGCACAGCTCGGCATGCAGTTGCCACTGGCGCAGCCGCAGCTGCTGCAGCTCCTGCTCGCTCGACAGCCGCGCGTTGCGGGCCTGCAGCCAGTCCAGACGGTTGATCAGGCCCAGCTCCAGCTTCAGCGCCGCGATCTGTTCGGCCTGGCGGGCTTCATCCAGGCGCTGGCGCACGGCGGATTCCTGCTCCCCGGCGCGCTGCGTATCGATCAGCCGGCTCTCGATTTCGACCAAGGCCTTGTGGACCGTGTCGCGCAGGGCGATGGCAGCCTGATCGAGCTCGCTGCGGGCCAGCTGGCGCTGCAGGTCCAGGCGTGGCCAGTCCACGAGGGGAACGACCAGGCTGGCGGCCAGCGAGGCGAGGGGCTGGTCCAGCCAGCGTCGCCAGTCAGCGCTGCCGCTTGAGATGCCGCCGCTCAGCTGCAGCGAGGGATAGCGCGTGGTCTGGCTGAGCCGCAGGTGCACGAGGGCCGCATCGACCGCCAGGCGCGCGCGGCGCACGTCGACACGCTGCTCCAGCACCTCGGCCGGCGTGCCGAGGGCGAGCGGTGCCGGCGCCTCCAGCGGCGGCCCGGCATGGGCCTGCTCGACCACGCCAACGGGCATCTGGTCGAGCAGCAGGGCCAGTTGCTGATGCTGTTGCAGCAGCTCGTGATCCAGGTCGGAGCGGCGCAGGCGCGCCGACTGCACGCTGGCGGCGGCACGGTCCACCTCGATGGGCAGCAGCTTGCCCTCCTTGACGCGCAGCTTGGTGATCGCGAGTGCCTCCTCGGCCTGGGCCAGGATCTGGTCCTGCAAGGGCTTTTGTGAGGCCAGGCTGCCGAGCTGCCAATGGCGCGAGGCGATCTGGGCCAGCAGCAGGGCGCGGGCCGCCTGCTGGTCGGCTTGCTGGGCTTCCAGCTGGCGTTCGCGCAGGCGATCGCTCATGGCGAGGCGGCCCCACAGGTCGACCTCGTAGCCGGCCATGGCGCTGAAGCTGTGGCTGCGCGCGACGCCATCGGCCAGGCCCGCGCCACCGAGCTGGCGGCTCTCGCTGCGCGAGGCGCTGAGGCTGGCCTGGACCGACAGCCGCTGGCCGTCCACCCGAGCCTGGGCCAGTGCGTCGCGCAAGCGCATCGCCGTGAGCCGCTGGTCGCGGTTGTTCGCGAGGGCCTGCTCTTGCAGCGCCGCAAGCTGGGCATCGCGCACCACGGCCATGGGTGCGGCCTTGGCAAGCGGGGTGCTCCATTGCGAAGGCAGGGCTTGCGGGTCCTGCGGTGCTTCGCCGGGCTTGATCAGCGGCGCGCTGCAGCCGGCCAGCAGGCACAGGGTGCCCAGCGTGAGACCAAGGGGGAGCGGAATCTTCATGGCATTCATTCGCGGGCCAGCGCGTCGACAGGGCTGAGGGCGGCGGCACGGCGGGCCGGCAGCGTGCCGAACACCAGGCCGACGAGGCTGGAGATGCCGAAGGCGAGGCCCAAGGCCTGCCAGGAGATGGTGACGACCAGCTGCTTCTGCGCCGCATTGATGGCCTGGGCGCCGAGCCAGCTGAGCACGAGGCCGGCGAAGCCACCGAGGCAGCACAGCAGCACGGCCTCGATCAGGAACTGCAGCCGCACATCGCCCTGGCGTGCGCCCACGGCCATGCGGATGCCGATCTCGCGGGTTCGCTCGGACACCGAGACCAGCATGATGTTCATCACGCCCACGCCGCCCACCAGGAGGGCGATGGCGCCTATGCCGGCGAACACGAGGGAGATCGCACCGGTGACCGACTGGAACTCGCGGAACTCGGCGTCCAGGTTCTGGATGCCGAAGTCCTCCTGGCCATGCAGGGCGCGCAGCCGGTGCTTGACCTGGGCGCTGACCTCGGCCGGCGGCAGCTTGTTGTCGAGCAGCACGTCGAACGAAGGGATGTCGGTGCTGCTGTCCAGCTTGCGGGTGTAGGTGCTGCGCGGCATCAGGAGCTTGTTGCCCCAGCTGCCGAACTCGCTGCCATTGGTCTTGTCCACGACGCCCACCACGGTCATCGGCAGCGGCGCCACGCCGAGCGGCTTGTTGGGGTCGCTCATGCCGCGGCCGGCCGCCATGCTGGCCATGCTTTCCACCATCAGCGTGGCACCGATCACCGTCTGGCCGGGCTTGAACAGGTTCTTGCGCGTGGCGACGTCGATCAGCACCACGCTCGCCATGGTCTCGATGTCCAGCGCATTGAGCTCGCGGCCCTCGACCAGCTTCATCCGGCGGTCCGCCAGGTCGCCGGCCTCGGCGGCAATGGCATTGCCGCGCACGTCCTTGGACTTGAAACGCAGGCTGACCTGCGACTCGCGCTTGACCGCCACGCCCTTGACCCCCGGCAGCACGGCCAGCGTGTCCAGCTCGGATTGGAGGAAGGCGCGGGGCTGCACGCCGGGCGGCAGCTTGTCGTTGCCCGGGTAGACCGGGATGCGGCCCGACATGAAACCGCGCAGGCTGGACTCGACCTTCTCGCGCGCCGCCGCCGACAGCGCCACGATGGTGACGACCGAGGCGATGCCGATGCAGATGCCCAGCATGCTCAGCGCGCTGCGCAGCCGGTTGCCCTTGAGCGAGAGCCAGGCGGTGTTGAGGGCCTCCCCCCATTGACCCAGGCGCTGGCGCAGCCAGCTGCTCTGGCGCAGCGTCGGGCCTTCGGTGTCGGGGCGGCCGGTGGGCACATGGCCGGGCGGCGTGCCGCTGTCGCTGAGCAGCTTGCCGTCCTTCATCTCGATCACGCGCCGGGCATGGGCCGCGACCTTGTGGTCGTGGGTCACGAGGATGATGGTGTGGCCCCGGCCATGCAGCTCGGAGAGCAGGCGCAAGAGCTCAGCGCCACTGTGCGAGTCGAGCGCGCCGGTGGGCTCGTCCGCGAGGATGATCTGACCGCCATTCATCAGCGAGCGGGCGATCGAGACGCGCTGCTGCTGGCCGCCCGAAAGCTCGTTCGGCCGGTGGTGGCTGCGGTCGGCCAGGCCCAGGCGCTCCAGCAGGGCCTCGGCCCGCTCGCGCCGGCTGGCCTGCGGCGCGCCGGCATAAACGGCCGGCAGGCTCACATTGCCCACGGCATCGAGATGCGGCAGCAGGTGATAGCGCTGGAACACGAAGCCGAAATGTTCGCGCCTGAGCCGCGCCAGCTCGTCAGGCTCCAGCTCACCCACGTCCACGCCGTCCAGCCTGAAATACCCGGCCGTGGGTTGGTCCAGGCAGCCGAGCAGGTTCATCAAGGTGCTCTTGCCCGAGCCCGAGGCGCCGACGATGGCGACGAACTCACCGGCCTCGATCTGCAGCGACAGCCCGTCCAGGGCCGGTACGTCGATGTCGCCAATGCTGTAGTGGCGCTGGACCTGGTCCAGCTCGATCAGGGCGCTCACGGCGGGGCGCCGCCGGGGCCGCCCACGGGGGCCAGCAGCAGCTTCTCGCCGACCTTGACGCCCTCGCGGATCTCGGCCTTGTTGCCGTCCTGCAGGCCCAGCTTGATCTTGCGAGGCTGCGGGTTCTTGCCCGCTGCATCGACCACCTGCACCGTGTAGCGGCCCTCGGCATCGCGCTCGCCCAGCGCGGCGATGGGCAGCAGCGGCACCTGCTTGGCCGTGCCGGTCACGATCTCGACCTGCACCGTCATGTCGGAGAACAGCTTGCGGGCCTTGTTGTCCACCTCGAACAAGACGTTGTAGAAGACCGCATTGCCGACCCGCTCGGGGATGGGCTGCACCACGCGGACCTTGCCTTCATAGCGCTGCAGATCGCCCGCCAGCGTGCTGAAGCGGGCCAACTGGCCGGGTTTCACCAACTGGATGTCGGCCTCGGGCACGCGGGTGCGCACCGTCATCTGGTCCAGCTGGGCGAGCGTCATCATCACCGGCGTGGTCTGCACCGCGATCACCGTCTGGCCTTCCTGGATCGGCAGGTTCACCACCATGCCGTCCATGGGCGCGGTGATGCTGGCGTAGCCGAGCGAGAGCTTCTTCTTTTCGAGGTCGGCCTGCAGGCGGGCGAGGTTGGCGGTCTGGCCGCGCAGGTCGGCTTCCATGCGGATCAGGCTGTTGTCGGCCTGCTCGACCTCGATGGGCGTCGACGCATTGCCGGCCAGCAGGCGGTGCTGGCGCTCGGCCTCGCGGCGGGCCATGGCGAGGCTGACCTTGTTGCTCTCGAGCTGGGCACGCTGCTGATCGAGCGTAGCCTCGGCCTGGGCCACATCGCTGCGGGCCAGTTCGGGGTCGAGGCTGACGAGCAGCTCGCCCTTCTTCATGTTCTGACCCAGCTGCACATGGATCTTGCGGATCTGGCCGCTGACCTGGGCGCCGACGTCGACCTTGCTCTGCGCCTGCAGCACGCCGGCCGCCTGCACGATCTGGCTCACGTCACCCAGGGCCACGGCGCCGGTGGGCGGTGGCGGCAGCTCGACCGGGCGCTTGCTCCAGGCCCAGTAGCCGAGGCCGGCCAGCACCAGGCTGCCGATGATGAGACGCCCACGCCAGCGGCGCAGCAGGCCCGGCCTGGCGCGTGCCTTGCCGTTTTTCTTGTTGTCGTTCAATCCGCTCTCCCTTGGCTGCAGGCCCGGATGGCCCGGCAGCGGCGGGGCAATATAACCGCTCTAATTCGCGGCAACGGTGGTCATGCCGTCCAGGAATTCCCGTACCGGTTTGAGCGTGGCGGCCGGATCTTCCTCCTGGGGCACATGGCCCAGGGCGTCGAACATCACCAGGCGGCTGCCGGCGATGTGCCGGGCGAAGACGTCGGCGTTGCCGGGCGGAATCAGGTGATCGCGCCCACCCCAGAGGATCAGGGTGGGCTGCTTCAACTCATGCAGCCGGTCGGCATAGAAGCCGGGGCGGCGCTGGTCCATGCGGCGGGCGAGCGCTTCGCGGTTGCCTTCGCGCAGGGTCAGCTCGAAGTAGCGGTCCACCAGGGCCGGCGTGACTTTGGCGGGGTCGCCGTAGACATTGCGCACGCTGCTCTCGATCAGGCTGCGCGGCAGCAGGTTGCGGGCCACCACGCGCAGGCCGGGCAGGCGCGCGATGCGAAAGCCTATCGGCACCGATTCGGACGTGACCGCCAGGCCGCCGGCATCCACCAGCACGAGGCCGGCCACGCGCTGTGGATGCAGCAGGGCCGTCTCCCAGGCCACCTGGCCGCCGAGTGAGTTGCCGCCCAACACCACCTGCTTGAGCTTGAGGTGGTCGAGCAGGGCAAGCGTGGTGCGCACATAGGCTTCGTCGCTGTAGTCGCCATCCGCGCTCGGGCCGGTGAGGCCGAAGCCCGGCAGATCGAACGTGATCACGCGGCGCGTCTTGGCAAGACCTGACACCCAGCCTTCCCAGGTGTGCAGGCTGGCCGAGGTGCCGTGGATCAGCACGATGGGCAGCGGGTCTTCGCGCGGCCCTTGATCGCGCAGGTGAATCAGCTGGCTGGACGATGGGTTCGGCAGCTCGATGAAGTCCGAGGGTGCGGGCGCCCAGTTGGCGATCAGGCTCTGCAGCGAGCGCTCGGGCGCATAAAAGGCCGCCGCCGAGATCGACAGGCCCATGAGCAGCAGGCCCAGCGCGCGCAGCAGCAGGCCTGACTTCATGCGCGGTGCGCTTCGCTGTCCGGCCTCACCAGCGCTTCAGGGGTGCGCAGCCCGGCGTCCAGGGCCTCGCGCTGGTCGAACACGAAGCAGCTGCCGTGGTAATGCTTGCCGCCGGCCAGTTCGAAGTAGCGCAGGATGCCGCCTTCCAGCTGGTAGATGGGCGTATCGAGCCCTTGCTGTTCCAGCACGATGGCCGCTTTCTCACAGCGGATGCCGCCGGTGCAGAAGCTGACCACGGTCTTGCCGCGCAGCTCCTCCCGGTGCTCGGCCAGGGCGCCAGGGAACTCGGTGAACTTCTTGATGCGCCAGTCGATGGCCTTGTCGAACGTGCCGTAGTCCACCTCGAAGTCATTGCGCGTGTCCAGCATCACGACCGGCCGGCCACTGTCGTCCACGCCCTGGTCGAGCCAGCGCGACAGCGTCTCCGGCGTCACGGCTGGCGGGCGCTCGGCCTGGTCGGGCCGCACCGTGGGCATGTTCATGCGGATGATCTCGCCCTTGACCTTGACCAGCAGCTTCTTGAACGGCACGGCCTCGCTCCAGCTCTCCTTGGGATCGAGGTCGGCAAAGCGCGGGTCCTGCTTCAACTGCGCCACCCAGCCGCGTACCGCCTCGGCTGTGCCCGCGAGGAACAGGTTGATGCCTTCTTCAGCCAGCAGCACCGTGCCCTTGAGGCCGAGGGCGAGTGCGCGCTGGTAGAGCAGTTCGCGCAGCGCCGCGCAGTCGGGCAGGGCGACGAACTTGTAGGAGGAGATGTTGAGGACCTGAGCTTCTTGCATGGGCCGAATTTTACGGATCCTCGGGCCGCCGCCCTCAGCGATAGGCTGCCGCGGACCAGGGCACGACGTAGATGTCGCCATTGCCGTTGCCAGGGGCGCGCAGGCGACGCTGAATCTCTTCATGCCTCAAGGGCCGCAGTGGCGGGCTGTCGAACTGGCTGGAAATGCGGTCGGCGAAATAGAGCGTGCCGCCGTCGGCGCTCACGAAGGGCGTGAATGCGCCGCTGCTGCCCGCGCGGTTGATGCTGGGCCCCAGATTGCGCGGGCTGCTCCAGCGTTCGCCATTCCGGAAGCTGATGTAGAGGTCCGCCTGCCCGTGACCGCCCGGCCGGCTGGACAGGAAGATCAGGTGGCTCTGGTCCGGCGCGATCCAGTGGTTGGACTCGTCATGGCCGCTGTTGATCGGAGCCGGCAGGGGCTCGGGCTCTGCGTAGCCGTCAGCCCCGAGACGCGACCGGTACAGCGTGCGCAATTGGGGTGAGGTGCCGGGGCGGCCGTTGGCGGCGAAATACAGGCTGCCATCAGCGGCGATGGAACTGTTGGTCTCCGAACCGCTGCTGTTGACGCGCGGGCCCAGGTGCCACGGCGCGCTCCAGCTGCCGTCGGGGAGGCGGTCCACCGCCCAGAGATCGAAATCCTCGCGGGCTGGCTCGCCTTCACGCAGGGGACGCCGCGAAGCGAAGACCAGGCGTTTGCCATCGGGGCTCAGCGCCGGATCGATGTCGCGCCAGCGGCCGGAGAAGGAGGCCACCTCGGGTTCGCTCCAACGCCCGTCGCTGCCCCGTCGGGACTCAAGAATGGCCTGGTAGCGGTAGCCCCGGTCGGCCTTGTTGAACCAGACGCTGCGGCCGTCCGGGCTCATGGCGAAACCCCATTCGTCGTCCCCGGTGGAGATGATGCCGGGCGCAAAAAGCTGTGGCCGCAGCTCCTGGCCGAGTACCGGCTCGGCCCATGCCATCAAGGCACTCAGCCCCATGACAAGCGTCCATCCTCGCATTCGCGGCCTCCAGGCTCTGTTCGGGTGCGCCGCACTATAGCCAGCGCAGGCCTCCCTGCCATTGGTCCTGGCGGGACTGCCGGTCGAGGTGTCAGCGCACCATCCTGTGCAGCATGCCGGTGACGGCACGTTGCATCAGGCTGCTACCAGCCAGGTCGGTGGCCAGGCCTTCGGCGCGCAGCCGCTCCAGTGCCCGGCGTGTCATCGAATGCTGGCCGCCGGCCAACTGGCTGGTGAACATGTAGAAGCCGCCGTTGTCGCTGCGCCAGAGCAACTGGGCGCTGGTCCACTGGCCCTGCAGGAAGAGCTTGCACCGCGTGCCCGGCTGCAACTGCTCGGTCCAGCGTGCGGCGGCTACCAAGGGACCGGTCTCGTCGTCGAGTCCCATGTGGACCGTGGGCAGGGCGGCGATGCTGGTTTCCTGGCTGCCCCATTGGTCGGCATCGGTCTCGGGCGGCAGCAGCTCGTCCATCAGCTGATCTTCGCTGAGCTGGTCCACCGGCTTGAGGCCGGGCATGGCCGCAGCCAGGGGCGCCACCGGTGCAGGCGCCATGGCGGCCACCGCAACCGGGGGCTGTACCGGCGCGGCCAGGCGGGTGCGCTCGCGGTGGACTTGCATCAGCTCGTCCAGCACCGGCGCACGGTCAGCCGGCGGCAGCTCGATCAGGTCCATGCCGCGCTGAAGCTGCTTGATCAGGGCCGGCAGGCGCTGGCGCAAGGCATTGCGCTCGGTGTCATTGTGGGTGGGCTCCAGCGAAGCCAGCAGCGCCTCGACGCAGTCCAGCAGATCCTGGGTGAGCTCGCACGCTTCGCCCTGTTCGAGCACGGCGCGCGTCAGCGCCTCGCTCCAGGGGCCGAGCAGGAATTCGAACAAAAGCGGGCTCAAGTGGTGCGAGGCCTGGGCCTGCTCCAGCACCTGTTGGCGCAGCAGCGGCAGCAGCTCGTCATGGCGCTCCTGCTTGGACAGTGCGAGGCGCGCGAAGACCGAGGCCTGCAGCTCGTCTTCCTGCTCTTGCTGGATGAAGCCGCGCACCTCGGTGAGCGCTTGGCTGAAGTCGGCCACGGCCCCGGCGCCAGGCCGGTTCAGGCGGTCCACCAGTTGCTCGACGAAGGCGAGGAATTGCCCACCGCGCGGGTCGCTGGACAGCGGATGGTCGCCGGCATGGTCTGCGATCTGGTTGATCAAGGCCCAGGTCGGATGCTGGTCCGAGCCGAGCAGGCCAGGCTCGTCCACCGCCAGCCGCAGCACGCTGGCCTGCAGACGGCAGATGGTTTCCTTGACCTGCGGCTCCAGGTCGGGGTCGGCCATGATCTGCATGAACAGCTGGCTCAAGAGCTCGGCCGTCTGGTCGTGGTCGCTGGCCGGGGTATGGGCCGGATCGTTGGCGTGCATGCGCTCGCGCAGATCGAGCAGGGCGCCGCTGCGGCTGACGTCGATGTCCTCGACCACGCGCTCCTCGGGCAGGATGGCGGCAAAGCCGGCCGGCTCCAGGCCCCAGGCGCGCAGGCGCTGGCTGGCCTGGTGGGCCAGGTCGCGCAGCGCCTCGGCCAGTTCGGCCGCTGCCGCCGAGACGCACAGCGCGCGGCTTGCCCTGTCTGTGCCGAGGCCGGCCGTGGCCTCGCTGAGCGCGCGGGCAAAGGCCGCCGGCTGCAGGCTGCCTTCGCCCTCCAGCTTGGCGGCCAGCTGGCTGAGTTCGCGCAGCTCCCATTCGGCGCGCGACTCGATCTGCTGGATGACGCGGGAGATCTCGATGGCCTGGTCGGCCTGGTCTTCGTCGACCAGGGTCAGCTGGTCGATGTCGAGCACCACCGGCCGTTCCTTCAGCACCGGCGCGGCCACGGGCCGAAGTGCTCCCCGAAAGCCCGCCAGCAGCAGCGGCTCCAGTGCCTGCTGCTGGCTGCGCCAGGCGTTCAGCGCCGCCCTTGTCGTGTCATCGCTGTCTCGTGGCGAGCCCTCGCGCAAGCGTTTCTCGGTGGTATCGACCAGCGCTCGGCAGAGCTCGGGCAGTTGGGCTTCCAGCGCTTGCAGATGGCGTTCCAGCATGGGCTTTGATCCGTACGGCTTGGTGGGGGGACTGCTCAGATCGGAGGCCGGTGGTGCGGGTGGGTCAGGGCAGTCGTCGCGACGGCGGCAGGGCGCTGCACAAGTCCACGCGCTCGGGGCTGTGGACGAACCAGCCGCTGCGGTGGCGGCGTGAATCCAGCCAGCGACGGAAGGTTTCGGTGTCGGTGCGCAGGATCTGCAGCTTGGGCCGCTCGGCCTCGGGCACATCGGCCAGCATGCGTACGCGTTGGATGGCCGTGCGCTCCTCGGGCTTCTCGTAGAAGCCGAGCGTGCCGGTGCCGCGCGGCAGGGCGGAGAGGCGCTCCATGCCCAGCACCACGCGGCCCACGGTGGTGATGTTGAGGTCCAGCGCGCGCGGCGCATGGCCGATCACGGTGTAGAGGCCGCTGCCGTCGCTGGAGTCGGGCTCGTTGCCGCGCGCTGCGCCGACCATGCCGTAGCAGTGCGTCAGCCAGGCGCGGCCGGTCTTGGGGTTGGCGGCCACCGGCCAGCCATTGACGAAGCCGGCCTGCGGCGCCCATTCGTCGGCATCGGGCAGCTTGGTGAAGTTGAGGCCCTTGAGCGCGCGGTCGAATTCCACCGGCGCCTTGACCAGGCTCTCGGGCTTGGCCCGGGCCTTGCCGGGCTCCTCCTCGGCGTCGCCCCATTGGGTGACGTAGTTGTCCTGCACGCGGATGATGGCTAGTTGGTCGAAGTAGCCGGCACGCACCAGGGCGGCGATGTTCTGCGCATGCTTGGGCGCAAATTCATCGGCCAGCTCGATCACCACCGGGCCCGAGGCCAGCTCCATCAGCAGGGACTTGTCGAGCGCGACGTCGCGCCAGTCGCTGGCTGACGCGGCCGCCAGCACTTCGGCGCTGCTGGGTTGCTTGGCGGCGGGGGCGGCGGCCTTGGCAGGTGCCTTGGCGGCCGTCTTGGTAGCGGGTTTCTTGGCGGGCTTGGCCGCGTGAGCGGTGAGGGTGGAGAAGGTGCAGAGCGCCAGCACGGCGGCAGCGCACAGGGTCAGGAAGGGCTTGGTCATCGGGCGTTCAATCGGGCGGTCAGCAGGGGCTGCTGACGGTTGGAATCTTGGTGGGCGTCAGCATAGCGTGCGCGAAGCTCGCCCGGACCGCACTACGGGTTCGTGCGTAGCCTGTGCGATTGGCGTTCGGCGAGACGGCCGACCCCGCTATTTACAATCGCGCATGGCTTTTGCCTACCTGCAAAGCCATGCATCGCCTCGCGGCGATTCGCCATGCCTTTGACCTCAGGTCAAAGCCTTGTGCGGGCTCCCTACAATCGCGCATGGCTTTTGTTCACCTGCGTACCCATACCGAGTTTTCCGTCGTCGACGGCACCCTGAGAGTCGACGATGCCGCTGCGGCGGCGGCCAAGGACGGGCAGGTCGCCCTGGCCATCACCGACCTGGCCAATCTGTTCGGCGGCATCAAGTTCTACAACGCCTGCCGCAAGAAGGGCGTCAAGCCCATCCTCGGCGTGGACTGCTGGCTGGAGCCCGAGGGCACTGACAAATCACCGACCCGGCTCCTGCTGCTGGTGCAGAACAAGCAGGGCTACCTGAACATCAGCGAGCTGCTGTCGCGCGCCTGGATTCAGAACGTCATCCGCAACCAGGCCTGCCTGAAGCTCGAATGGCTGGAAGAGCTGAACGAAGGCTTGATCTGCCTCTCCGGCGCCCAGCACGGCGCCGTCGGTGTGGCGCTCACCAACGGTGACCGGGCCAAGGCCCGAGAGGCCGCCAAGCGCCTGGCCGGCATCTTCCCGAACCGCTTCTACATCGAGCTGCAGCGCGCCGGCCTGCCGGGCCAGGAAAGCCTGGTGGCGGCCTCGGTGCCGCTGGCGGCGGAGCTGCGGCTGCCGGTGGTGGCCACGCACCCGGTGCAGTTCCTGACCGAGGACGACTTCGAGGCGCATGAGGCGCGCGTCTGCGTGGCCGAGGGCGAGACCCTGGCCAACCCCAAGCGCATCAAGCGCTTCAACGCCGGCCAGTTCTTCCGTCCGCAGGCGGACATGGAAAAGCTGTTCGCCGACATTCCCTCGGCCATTGCCAACACGGTGGAGATCGCCAAGCGCTGCAGCCTTTCGCTGGTGCTGGGCAAACCGCAGCTGCCCGACTTCCCCACGCCCATCCTGGCCGACGGTTCGCGCATGCCGATGGACGAGTACTTCCGCCAGCTCTCGTTCGAGGGCCTGGAGTTCCGCCTGCAGCAGCTCTTCCCCGATGAAGCCAAGCGCGAGGCCGAGCGGCCGCGTTATGTGGAGCGGCTGGAGTTCGAGCTGGCCACCATCATCAAGATGGGCTTCCCCGGCTACTTCCTGATCGTGGGCGACTTCATCAAGTGGGCCAAGGAGAACGGCTGCCCGGTGGGCCCGGGCCGGGGCTCGGGTGCAGGCTCGTTGGTCGCCTATGTGCTCCTGATCACCGACCTGGACCCCCTGCAGTACAACCTGCTGTTCGAGCGCTTCCTGAATCCGGAGCGGGTGTCCATGCCCGACTTCGACATCGACTTCTGCCAGGGCAACCGCGACCGCGTCATTGACTATGTCAAGGACAAGTACGGCCGTTCTGCCGTCAGCCAGATCGCCACCTTCGGCACCATGGCCGCCAAGGGCGCGCTGCGCGACATCGGCCGCGTGCTGGGCATGGGCTTCGGCCATGTCGATTCCATCGCCAAGCTGGTGCCGGCCCCGCCCGGCAAGACGGTGACGCTCGCTAAGCTGCCGCCCGATTTCGACCCGGCCAAGGCCAAGATGGTCTATGCCCGCCATGAGTCGCCCGAGATCGAGGAGCGTGAGCAGCAGGACGAAGAGGTCGCCGGCCTGCTGGAGATGGCGGCCCGCGTGGAAGGCACGGTGCGTTCCATCGGCATGCACGCCGGCGGCGTGCTGATCGCGCCCGGCAAGATCACCGACTTCTGCCCGCAGTACCAGCAGCCTGGTTCCACCAGCGCGGTGAGCCAGTACGACAAGGACGACGTGGAGGCCATCGGCCTCGTCAAGTTCGACTTTCTGGGCCTGGCCACGCTGACCATTCTGGAGCTGGCCAAGAACTTCATCGTTGCGCGGCATCCGGACCAGAAGGACTTCGACTGGGCCAAGGTGCCGCTGGCCGACAAGAAGGTGTTCGACCTGTTCGGCAAGGGCTACTCGGAGAGCGTGTTCCAGTTTGAATCGCCCGGCATGCAGCGGCTCTTGAAGGACGCCAAGCCCTCGCGCTTCGAGGACCTGATCGCGCTGGTGTCGCTGTACCGGCCGGGGCCTATGGACCTGATCCCGTCCTTCGTGGCGCGCAAGCACGGCAAGGAAGCGATCGAGTACCCGCATCCGCTGCTGGGCCAGGTGCTGGAGGAGACCTATGGCGTCTTCGTCTACCAGGAGCAGGTGATGCAGGCTGCCCAGGTGCTGGGCGGCTACAGCCTCGGTGGCGCCGACATGCTGCGCCGTGCCATGGGCAAGAAGAAGGCCGAGGAAATGGCGGCCCACCGCGAGCTGTTCCGCAAGGGCGCGGCCGAGAAGGGGCTGGACCAGGCCAAGGCGGACGAGGTCTTCGACCTGATGGAGAAGTTCGCGGGCTATGGCTTCAACAAGTCGCACGCGGCTGCCTATGCGCTGCTGTCGTATCACACGGCCTGGTTGAAGACGCACTACGCGGCCGAGTTCTACGCGGCCAACATGACCATCGAATCGGACGACACCGACAAGCTCAAGGTGCTGCTGAACGATGCCAAGCTGTTCGGCATCGAGTTCGAGCCGCCCAATGTCAACCTGGGCGTGCACCGTTTCGAGCCGCTGGGGCCGAAGAAGATCAACTACAGCCTCAGCGCGATCAAGGGCACCGGCGTCGGCGCTATCCATGCCATCGTCGCAGCCCGCAACGAGGGCGGCCCCTTCAAGAGCTTCTTCGACTTCTGCGCCCGGGTGGACCGCAAGGCGGTCAACAAGCGCGTGGTCGAGGCCCTGATCAAGGCCGGTGCCTTTGACAGCATCGAACCCGAGCGCTCACGCCTCTTGGCCAGCGTGGCCCTGGGCTACACCTATGCCGACAACCTGACGGCCAATGCCGACCAGGGCGGCCTGTTCGACTTCGACGACACCCATGGCTCCTCGGTGGCCGAGCCGCCGCTGGTGGAGGCCGCGCCCTGGAGCATCAAGGAGCGGCTCTCGCTGGAGAAGACCGCCATCGGCTTCTACCTGAGCGGCCATCTGTTCGACCAGAGCGGCGAGGAGGTGCGCCGCATGGTGCGCCGCCAAGTGGCCGACCTGCAGGACAGCCGCGAGCCCGTCATGGTGGCCGGCATCGTCAGCGACCTGCGCATCATCAACGGCAATCGCGGCCGCGTCGGCATCTTCAAGCTCGACGACAAGAGCGATGCCATCGAGGCCGTGGCCAACGAAGAGCTGCTGAACGCCAACAAGGAGCTGCTCTGCGAGGACGAGCTCCTGATCGTGCAGGGCAAGGTGCAGAACGACCGCTTCTCGGGCGGGCTGCGCATGAATGTCACTGCGATCTGGGACCTGGCCGCCGCCCGCGCCAAGTTCGGCAAGTTCCTGCGTGTGCCGCCGAGCTCGGCCATGCCGGTGCTCGATGAAGTGCTGAAGACCTGGCCGGCGCGCGCCACTGAAACCGAGCAGGGCCGCCTGGTGCAGGGCCTGCCGCTGCGCCTCTCGATCCGCCGGCCCGGCGCCGTGGCCGAGCTGGACCTCGGCGAGGCCGCCAAGTTCTGGCCTTGCGACGAGGCGCTGAAGAAGCTCGGCGAGGCGCAGATCGTCTACGAGTGACGTTGCAATGACGACGCAGCCCGGGGCGAGCCCGCTCCCGGGCGCCGGGATTCTGGGCGATGATGGCCGCCAAGAGAATGCTGCCGCCTCCATGTCCGACCTGAACAGCGCCGATCGACCCAGCACCGGCCTCGTGCTGACCGGCGGCGGCGCGCGCGCGGCCTACCAGGTCGGCGTGCTGCAGGCCCTCGCGCAGCTGCGCCGCGATGCTGGCGTGATAGGTGGTAACCCCTTTCCCATCATCACCGGCACCTCGGCCGGCGCCATCAATGCGGCCACACTGGCTTGCCAGGCGGACGACTTCGATGCCGCCGTCGATGGCCTGGTCTACATCTGGCAGAACATCCACGTCGACCAGGTCTACCGTGCCGATTCCTTTGGCGTGATACGCACCGGCGCACGCTGGATCACGATGATGAGCCTCGGCTGGGCGCTGGCGCGCTGGAAGCGCAGCCGGCCCAAGAGCCTGCTGGACAACGAGCCGCTCGGTGAGCTGCTGCGCCGCTGGGTGAGGCTGGAGCGGCTCGACGAGATGCTGGAAGCCGGCCACATGCAGGCGCTGGCCATCAGTGGCTCCAGCTACAGCTCGGGCCAGCACGTCACCTTCTACCAGACGCTCAAGGAGATCCAGCCCTGGCTGCGCTCGCAGCGCCTGGCGGTGCGTGCGCGCCTGACCATCGAGCACTTGTTGGCCTCGTCGGCCATTCCCTTCATCTTCCCGGCCGAGCAGCTCGACCTGGAAGGCCAGCCCGAGTGGTTTGGCGATGGTTCGATGCGCCAGAGCGCGCCGATCTCGCCGGCCATCCACCTCGGTGCCGAGCGCATCCTCGTGATCGGCGCCGGCCGCATGCACGAGCCACCGGGCCGGCGCGCGGCGACGCCGCAGGCCGAGGCCCACCCGAGCATGGCCCAGATCGCCGGCCATGCGCTGTCCAACATTTTTCTGGATGCGCTGGCCGTCGACATCGAGCGCATGCAACGCATCAACAACACGCTGTCCCTGCTGCCGCCGGAGGCGCGCCGCTCGACGGCGCTGCGCCCGGTCGAGGTGATGGTGATCGCGCCCAGCCGCCGCATCGACGACATGGCCGGCAAGCACCAGGCGGCCCTGCCCGCCACCATGCGCGGCCTGCTGCGCAGCGTGGGCGTGTCGGGCGAGGGTCCGGCGGCCCATGGCTCGGCCCTGACCAGCTATCTTTTGTTCGAGCCTGACTTCACCGAAGAGCTGATCACGCTCGGCTTCACCGACACCCTGGCCCGCCGCAGCGAGGTGCAGGCTTTCTTCGGCTGGACCGGCGAGCCGCCGCCGTTCGACCCGCGCCAGCAGCGCCGCCGCAGTGCCGGTTTTGCGCAGGCGCGCGTGGCCGAGGTGGAAGGCGGGCGCTGAACGGCCCTGGCTTCAGGGCTTGTAAGGCTGGCCCTGCACGCGCAGGCCCTGGTCAGACAGCTTGGCAGCGAGTTTGGGGCCGACGCCCGTCACGCGGCGGCGCAGGTCGGCCCAGCTCTCGAAGGGCCTGGCGTCGCGGGCTTTCAGCAGGCGCTCGGCGAGGTCGGGGCCCACGCCGGCGAGAGACTCGAGCTGGGCCTGCGTGGCCTGGTTGAGTTCAAGCGGCTTGGCGGCGCTGGCCAGCAGCGGCAGCGAGGCCAGCAAGAGCAAGAGGCGCCGCCGCATCAGCACTCTCAGTCGTGCTGCGCCCGCACCATGGCCGCGTAAGCACCGTCAGTGGCGAGCAGCTCGGCATGCGAGCCCGATTCCAGCAGCCGGCCGTTGGCCATCACATGGATGCAGTCGGCCGCGCGCACGGTGGAGAGCCGGTGGGCGATCAGGATCAGGGTCTTCTTGCCCTGCCACAGTTCCAGCGCCTGCTGCACGGCGCGCTCGCTCTCGGTGTCCAGGGCCGAGGTGGCCTCGTCGAACACCCAGATCGGTGCCTCCTTGTAGAGCGCGCGGGCAATCGCCAGGCGCTGGCGCTGGCCGCCGCTGAGCTTGCTGCCATTGGCGCCGACCGGCGTCTCGACGCCCTGCGGCAGGGTCTGCACGAAGTCCCAGAGATGGGCGGCGCGCAAGGCCTGCTCGAGGCGGGCCGGGTCGCGCGGCTGGGCGTAGGCCACGTTGTCGGCCACCGAGGCGTCGAACAGCACGATGTCCTGCGAGACCACGGCGAACTGGCGGCGCAGCGCGGCACGCTTCAGGTCCTGGATGTCGTGGCCGTCCAGCAGCACCTGGCCGCTGTCAGGCTGGCCGAAGCCGAGCAGCAGGTGGATCACCGAGCTCTTGCCGGCGCCCGAGGCACCGACCAGGGCGGTGGTCTGGCCGGGCTTGAAGGCGAGGCTGAGGCCGTCCAGCGCGGGGCGTTCGGCGCCGGGGTATTGCAGATGCACGTCCTTCAGCTCGATCTCACCGCGCGACAGGGTCAGGTCTTGCGTGCCGCGGTCGGGTTCGGCCGGCGTGTCGAGCAGGCTGAAGCAGCCGCGCGCGATCACCAGGGCATTGGTGATGGGCTGGGCCAGATCGCTCAGGTGGCGCAGCCGCGAGGTCATCAGGAGCAGGGCGGTGACGAAGGCGGCGAACTCCTCGACGCCGGTGTTGGTCTGGCGCGCCTGCAAGAGCGCGAGGCTCACGATCAGCGACAGGCCAATGCTGGCGATCAGCTGCGACAGCGGCTGGGTCAGGGCATTGGTGGCCGAGACCTTGAGCGCGCTGCGCTGCACCTTGAGGGCCTGCTCGGCAAAGCGGCCGCGCTCATGCTCGGCCGCGTCGAAGCTGCGCACCACGCGCCAGGCGCGGGTGATGTCATCCACCTTGTTGACCAGCTCCAGCTGGGCGTCGTAGTTGCGCGCGCCGATCCGCTGCACGCGCCGGTTGACCTTCTTGACCACGAAGGCCATCAGCGGCGTGGTGATCATCGACAGCAGGGTCAGCTGCCAGTTCAGGTAGAGCAGGTAGCCGAGCATGGCGACGGCGGGCAGGCCGTCACGCAGCACCGAGACCACGGTGCCACTCAAGAGCGTCAGCACCTGGTTCGGGTCGTTCACCACCTTGGTCACGGCCGCGCCGGGCTGCAGGCTGGTGTAGGCGCTGGCGTCGGCTTTCAGGAGCGCATCCAGCAGCGAGCGGCGCATGTCCATCACCGAGCGGGTCAGCGTCCGGTTCAGCATGTACTGGCCGAGGAAGCTGAACAGGCCGCGCAGCGCGAACAGGCCGATCAGCACCACGGGCACCCACCAGACCGAGAAGGACGAGGCCTGGAAGCCCTTGCCGAAGACGGTCTTCAGCAGCTCGGGGATCAGCGGCTCGGTACAGGCGGCGCCCACGTAGGCGAGGATGGTCCAGGCCAGGCCGATGCGATGCGGGGCCACATAGCGCAGCACCCGGCGGGCGGTGGTCTTCAGGTCGGGCGCGGTAGCGGCGGCATCGGTCATGGGGGCGGATTGTCGCTGCAGTCTGCGGGAGGGCGGCGGGGCGGTTTTCTCGTGTATCGTGCGCGTCGCCGTGGCCTGCGACGGCCCCGTCTGACCACCCCCGATGAAAATTGCCCACGTGCTCCTGACCCACCGCTTTGCCGGCTCCGAACGGCATGCCGTCGAGCTCGCCAATGCCCAGGCGCAGCAGCACGAGGTCTGGATGATTCTTCACCGGCGCGCCGCCGAGCAGCGGCCCGATGCCATTGCCCATCGGCTCGACCCGCGCGTGCGCGTGATCTTGGTCGGCGGCTGGAGCTTTCTGGCGGCCCTGGCGGCACGACGGGCCCTGCGCTCGCTGCCGCTCGATGTGGCCCATGCCCACCTCAGCTGGGCCTGCCGGGCCTTGCAGGGCCTGCGAGGGCATGGCCTGCGGGTGGCCACGCTGCACATCGACTACAAGCCCCAGCAGCATCGCTCGTTGGACGCGCTGATCGCCATCGCCCCCTGGCAGATGGCCCATGTGCCGGCAGAACAGCGGTCGCACTGCACGCAGATCGACAACTGGACCGTGGCCGGCCCCTTCGACCCCGCGGCCCGCCAGCGCCTGCGCCGCGAGCTGGGCTTTGCGGACAGCGATTTCGTGATCGGCGCGCTGGGCCGTGTGGAGGCCAGCAAAGGGCTGGACCTGCTGGTCGAGGCCTTCGGGCAGGCCCGTCCGCCCGGCTGCCGCCTGGTGATCGCTGGCCATGGGCGGGACTGGGAGCGGCTGCGCCGTCTGGCGCCGCCCGAGGTGCTGATGCCGGGCTTCGTCAGCCATCCGCAGCAGTGGTTCAGCGCTTTCGATGCCTTCGTCAGCGCGGCCCATTCCGAGCCCTTTGGCCTGGTCTTCCTGGAAGCCATGGCGGCCGGCCTGCCTGTCTTGGCCACGGCCTCGCAGGGCGCGCAACTGCTGGCCGGCACCATCCAGCGCCCCTTGCTGCCGGTGGCCGACGTGCCGGCCATGGCGCAGGCCCTGGCTGGCCTGGCCGAGGAGCGGCCGGCGCGCCGCAGCTACGACCTGACGCCCTACCGCATTGAGCGCGCGACCGAGGCAGTCGAGGCCTTCTACCGGCAACAACTGACCCTTGTCGCGGCGGCAACAGACCCCTGATTGCAGGGTGATCGCGAGATCGCGGCGCAGGAATCGTTGCGATACTCGGTGCCGTCCAGGGAGTCCGAGACGCCATTGAAGCCCCAGCGCTGGGAGCTGGCGTCCGCTTGCATTGCTTGCCGGTCCACCATGCAGTTTCCATCGATATCACAACGTCTGAGGGTCCTGCACTTCGTCACCGGCCGCTTCACCAGTGCCACCCAGGTGGCGATCGACCTGGTCGCCGCCGCCCCCGAAGGCCGCAAGCTCGAAGCCATGCTGGTGCTGCGCCGCAAGCGCGACACCGATGAAGCCCAGGTGCAGGCCCTGCGTGACCGGGGCTTGCGGGTCGAGCTGGTGCCGGGCTGGTTCCACTGGCTTTCGATCTGGGCCTTGGCGCGGCTGTGCCGGCGCTGGCGGCCCGACGTGGTGGTGGCCCATGGTTTTCCGGAGCACCTGATCGGCCGCTGGGCGGCTCGCGCGGCCTGGGTGCGGACCATGGTGCAGGTGGAGCACAACTCGCGCGAACGCTATTCGGCCTTCAAGCTCTGGCAGGCACGTTGGCTGGCGCGGCGCACGGCAGGCATCGTGGGCGTGTCCGAGAGCGTGCGCGCTAGTCTGCTTCAGCTGGGCATGCCGGCCGAACGCCTGCTTTCGATTCCGAATGGCATCGACCTCGGCCGCTTTGCCGGTGCCGAGAAGCGGCTTTACGAGGAGCGCGCGCCGGGCATCGTGATGTCGGCCCGTTTCGCGCGCCAGAAGGACCAGCTCACGCTGATCCATGCGCTGGCGCTATTGAAGAAACGCGGCCTGGTGCCCAAGCTGCACCTGGCCGGCACCGGCAAGCCGGCGCTGCGCGCGCGGGCCGAGGCCCTGGTGCGCGATCTGGGCCTCGGGTCACAGGTCTGGTTCATGGGCCACCATGCGGAGCTGCCCCAGCTCTTGATGAGCCAGCAGATCTTTGTGCTCTCCACCCATTGGGAGGGCATGCCCCTGGCCCTGCTCGAGGGCATGGCCGCCGGCTGTGCCTGCGTGGCGTCTGACGTGCCCGGCGTGGAAGGCGTGTTCGAGCATGGCAAGAGCGGCCTGCTGGTGCCCGAGCGCGACCCCCAAGCGCTGGCCGCGGTGCTGGAGCGCCTGCTGCTGGAACCGGGCTATGCCGCCGGCCTGGCCTCGGAAGCGCGCCTCCATGCGATGCGCCATCACGACCGCAAGCTGATGATGCGGCGCTACGAGCAGCTGCTACTTTCGCTCTGAGCTTTCAGAGGCCTGCAGGATGAGGCTGAAGCGGCTGCCCTGGCCGGGCTGGCTCTCTACCTTGATGTCGCCGCCCATCTGCTGCGCCAGCAGCCGGGCGATGCTGAGCCCGAGGCCGGTGCCCGGGCGGTGCGCGCCGCTGTCGAGGCGCTTGAAGGGCTGGAACAGCTGGGCCTGCTCGGCTGCCGTGAGGCCCGCGCCCTGGTCCTGCACGCTGATGTGCACCTGCTCGGCCAATCGTTCGGCCTGCACCCGAACCAGGCCTTGCGGGCGGTTGTACTTGCAGGCATTGCTGAGCAGGTTGGCCAGCACCTGGCCGAGTCGCAGTGCATCCGCGTGCACGGCCAGACCCGGTGGCAGCGGCTGCAGTTCCATCGTCACGCCATAGGCCTGCTGCTCGGGCGCGGCCAGCTCCAGCGCGGCCTGCAGCGCCGGCGCGAGCAGCGTGGGCTGGCAGCTGATGCTGAAGCGGCCGGCGTCGATGCTGCTGATGTCCAGCACGTCGTTGACCAGGCTGAGCAGGTGCCGGCCCGAGTCGGCGATCAGTTGGATGCGGTGGCGCTGCTTGTCGCTCAGTGCCTCGCCGTTCGACTCCATCAGCATCAGCTCCGAGAAACCCAGCACCGCATTGAGCGGCGTGCGCAGCTCGTGGCTGAGGCGAGAGAGGAACTCCATGCGCGCGGCGGCGCTGCGCTCGGCGGCCTGCTTGTCCAGCGCGAGCTGCTCCTGCTGCAATTGCTGCGTGATGTCCTTGATCACGCCCACCATGCGCTGCTCGCCGGCGCCGGGCTGGCCGCGAAGCATGGCGCCCGTCACCTCGACATGGCGCAGTTCGCCGTCCGGCGAAGACTCGGGCCGGATGCGGAAACGCTGGCGCAGCGTGCCGCTGTCGCTGACGGCGGCATCGAGCGCGGCCTGCAGGCCCGGGGTGTGGCTCGAGTCGACCAGGGCGCGCACGCGGCTGCGTGGCACCTCCAGGCCATCGGGGCTGTTCGGATTGATGGGCAGGCCGTAGACGGCGCAGGCGCGGGCGTCGAGGTAGACGCGGTCGCTGTGCTTCTGCCATTCGAAGACGCCCAGGCCATCGACCTCGGCCGCGAGCGACCAGCGGTGATTGGCCGCCTCCAGCGCCGCCTCGTAGCGGCCCTGGCGCTTCAGACCGGAGCGCTGCATGGCATAGGCGCTCAGCGTCAGCAGCAGGGCGGTCAGGGCCACGGTGGCCGAGAGCACCTGCAGCGTGGCGCGTGAGGCCTTGCCCAGTTCGGCGCTGAAGCTCAGCTCCTGCTCCAGGAGCTTCAACGCCAGCTGGTCGAGCGCCGCCAGCGTCTGCGCGAGGCGCTGCGGCCGTGCCACCGGGTCTTCGTTCAGGGTCTGTTGCAGGACGCCGGCCAGGGCCTGCAGCTCGGCAATCAGCCCATCGCCCTGGCGCCAGGCCTGCACGGCGGGTGCCATCAGGCGGCTGCTGCCGGCCCAGCGGTAAAGCCGGATCATGCCCGGCACATCCTCGGGCGCATTGCGGCCGCGCGCGAAGCCCTCGCTGGCACGCTGCCAGTCGAGCTGCGGCTCGTCCATGGCCAGGCGGGCCTGGTGGTCGCCCAGCGGCACCTGCATGGCCCGCTCGAAGGCGTGCAGCCGCGCAGGGTCGGCGCTGGCCGCGTAGGCGCGCAGCTCGTCGATGGCCTGGGCCCGGGCCTTGGACCATTGGCTCTCGCCACCCACATAGGCACGCGTGGCCGACAGCACGTAGAAGCCGCCCATGCAGAGCGCCAGCATCACCACATTGCCCAGCAGCAAGGGTGTCAGCACCAGCGCGAAAGACAGCCGCCGGCGGCGCGGGCCGGTGGCGTCGCCCGGCTTGATGCCTGAATCCATGGCGCCCCCTTGTTGCCACGAGTCCCGCTGCTCTCAAGCCCTTGCTGGCCGATGCGGCGGTATGTGGGGCCCAGTATGCGGTAAGGCCAGCGGCCCCGGGGGGCAGATCTTCATCAGGTCGAGGCTTCCAGCCAGCGCCGCAGCCGCCGGCCCAGCCCGTCCTTGACCTGCTGCCAGCGCGAGCGTGCAGGGCCTTGCTCGAAGAGGCGCCGGAACCACTCGCTCTGCAGCAGCTCGGGCTGGCGCGACTGGATCAGGGCGATGCAATGGGCTTTGACGGCCGCCGCTTCCTCGCCGGCGCTGCGGCCGTTGCGGTAGACCTGCGGGCCCTGGCCGGCCGGCGGACGGTGGCAGGCCATCACGGCATCCACCAGCACGCAGCGCTTCAGCCCGGTGAGCTGCTGCAGCGTGGGCATCAGGTAGCAGTCCATGCCTGCAGACGAGACATGGCCCCGGTACTGCTCACGGCCGGCCATGAAGAGGCTGCCGCGATAGAAAGGCATCGTCATCTCGACCCAGTCCAGCTCGCGGAACATCAGGCTGGCCTGGCGCAGCGACCAGCGGTGGGCGCAGCTGCTGTCGTGGCTGAGCGCGGGCGCGCAGACGTCGAGGCCCTCGCTTGCAGCCAGGTGCAGCAGGCGGTTGATGCTGCTCGTGGAGAGCAGGACGGCGGCGTCGATCAGCGCCACGTAGTCCGGCACCTCGCTGTTGGCCGCCAAGTGATCGGCCAGGGCCTGGTAGACCTGGCCCTTGCCTTCGACCTCGGCCGACAGCACCCGGCAGGACTGGCCGCGCAACTGGCGCTGGCCGGCTGCCTGGCGGCCCGAGGTGTCGAACAAGATCCAGTCGAAGTCCGCAGGCGCGTCCAGCTGGATCCTGGACCAGGGCTCGCTCAGGCCGTCCCAGCACACCAGGACCTGGCTGCGCGTGCGCACCCAGTTGCCGGCGCGCGGCAGGGCCGCCACCGGGTCTTGCGCTGCTGGCTGTCCTGCGGTCTTCGCTTGCACATCCTCTCCTGGCTTGAGTTCAGGCGGCGAGGCTGGCAGCAGGCTGCCGTTCAGCCGCCGCTGGCCGACTGCTTGCGGGTGCGGCGCATGCGCCGCTGCGCATTGAGCTGGCGCAGCCACAGGCTCAGGCGCTCACCCCAACTCGGCTGCACCCGGGCGATGCCGCCATGCAGCTCGTACTTGCTGGTGGCCCGCTGCGACTCCATGCCGTATTGCGCGAGCAGCTTCTCGACATCGCGCTGCGGGTTGAGCTCGGGGTTGTTCTTGTAGAGGTCGCCACCCAGCGGCCGTGTGTGCTTGACCGGCGTCGCGTCGAGGATGGCGACGGCGTCGCGGCGGCCCTTGCCGACCAGCTTGGGCCAGACCAAGTCCAGCCCCCAGCCGCTGCGGCTTTCGCCAAAGGTCTTGAGGCAGACCTTCAAGGCCACGCGGTCGAACAGCGGCGCCATCACCTCGACGAAGCCGACGTGGCGCAGCACGTACTCGGGCCGTTGCAGCAACGTGTCCCAGCTGTAGTAGGAGTCGTGCGTCAGGGCCGGCTGGGCCAGGCTCAGGCCAAAGCCATGGAAGAGCGCGAACATGCGGTTCAGCGTCTCGGTGGTGGCGGCCAGGTCGTCATCGGGGAACCAGAAGGCGTCGTACTGGTCGATCAGCGAGGCGTGCTCGGCCATCAAGTCGGCAATGCAGGACCACTTCGGGCCCGGGCGATGCTCGTAGTACTCGGCATCGGCCTGGTGCAGGCCTTGCTGCTTGCCGTAGTAGCTGATGAAGAGGTCGAAGTCGCGGTTCGCATCGGCGATCCAGCCGCGGTGCAGCGAAGCATCGCCGGCGCGCAGGATCACCAGGTTCTTGCGGCGGATCGATGGCGCGTTCATGCCAGGATCTCCTCGCAGGCCTTCAGCGCCGTGGCGACGATCTGGTCCATGTTGTAGTAGCGGTACTGCGCCAGGCGGCCCACGAAGGTCACGCCCTGCTGCTGTTCGGCCAGCTCGGCATAGCGCTTGTAGAGCGCCTCGTTCTCGGGCCTCGGGATCGGGTAGTAGGGGTCGCCCTCGGCCTGCGGGTACTCGCGCACGATGGACGTGCCGGCGTGCTGTTGCCCGGTCAGGTGCTTGAACTCGGTGATGCGCGTGTAGTCGTGGTCGTTCGGATAGTTGACCGTGCCGACCTGCTGGAACTGCTCGACATCGGCCAGATGTTGGTGATCGAAGCGCAGGCTGCGGTAGGGCAGCGGGCCATGGCAATGGTCGAAGAAGGCGTCGATGGGGCCGGTGTAGACGATGTGCTCGGCCGGCGGCTCGGCACGCAGCTCGCGGAAGTCGCAGTTCAGCCGAAGCTCGATGCCGGGGTGGTCCAGCATGCGCTCGAACATGCGGCCATAGCCTGCTGCAGGGATGAACTGGAAGCTGTCGCCGAAGTAGCGGTCGTCGTCGTCATTGCGGGTCGGGATGCGCGCCGCGACGCCGGCCGAAAGCTCGCTCAGGTCGAGGCCCCATTGTTTCTTGGTGTAGCCACGGAAGAACTTGTCGCAGAGGTCGGGGCCGACCGAGTTCAGCACCACGTCCTCGCTGGTGGCGAGCGGGCTGCGGGGCTGGCGCACGCTGTCAAGGTAGGCCTGCACCTCGTCGCCCGTGAGGCTGAGGCCGTAGAGCTTGTTGATGGTCGTGCGGTTGATCGGGATGGGCAGCAGTTGCTCGCCGACCTGGGCCAGCACGCGGTGCTCGTAGAAGCGCCAGTCGGTGAAGCGCGAGAGGAACTCGAACACGCGCTTGCTGTTGGTATGGAAGATGTGCGGGCCGTAGGGGTGGATCAGCACGCCATGCTCGTCGACCCGGTCGTAGGCATTGCCACCGAAGTGGTCGCGGCGGTCGATCAGCAGCACCTTGCGGCCGGCCTCGGCCAGCATGCGGGCGCAGACCGAGCCGGCGAAGCCGGCGCCGACGATCAGGTGGTCGTAGTTCTTGCGGGCAGGGTTGTTCATGCGAGTGCTCCGCTCAGCGTGAGTGCAAGCGGTTGAGGAAGGAATAAGCCGCCTTGTGGCGGAACTTGCGCCAGCGCGCGGCCAGGCCGCCCTTGGGCTTGTCGCCGATGCTGCTCTCGAAACTGGTCTCGTCCAGTTCGATGGCCGCCGGCTCGATGCCCTGGATGACCAGGCCGTTCTCCCAGAAGTGGCGCAGGTCCACGTCGATGGGGCGGCCGAAGGGCAGGCGGCTCTTGACGAGCTTCTCGGCGCCGCTGCGGCTGATCACATAGCCGGCCGTCAAGCTGGGGATGCGGGCGTAGTCAACGAGCTGGCTGCTCGCCGTCAAAGGCCGCTGGCCACGCAGCTTCTCGCGCTTGCCGGTGGCGGGACGGCCGAGCAGCTTGACCATGTCCCAGCCTGCAGGCAAGGCAGCAATGGCCTCCACCACCGCGCCGAACTCGGGCTTGAGCTTGACGTCGTCCTCCAGCACGACCAGGGCGGCATGCGGCGAGTCGAGCAGCCATTGCCAGGCGCGCAGATGGCTGGCGTAGCAGCCCTTCTCGCCATTGACCAGGGGCTTGTGGAATCGCTGTGTGTTGAGTTCGGGCGAGTAATAACGTGATTGTTCGGCGTCCGTCAGCGCTGTCCACAGCGTGGCCGGGAATCGCTCAGCGGCCAGGCCCAGCCCGGCGAACTCGGCCTCCATGCGCTGCCTGCGTACAGCGTCCCGGTCCAGGTTCACATACAGGATGGGGAGCATCACTCGTGCCAGTGATCGGCAATCCAGGGCGCGGGCTTGGCATGGCGCCAGTTGCCGTTGCTGCGGCCTGCCAGCGCGTCGGGCGGGTTCATCACGCCGTGGAAGATCAGGATGCGGGCGTCCTTGGGGATGAAGGGCGCGCGGAAGTAGTTCGTGGGCCAGCGCGGGATGCAGTGGTACTTGTAGCTGGCGCACCAGGCTTCGTCCCAGTACCTCAGCATGCCCTTGGCCTGCATCTCGTCCGACAGGTAGGCCTGCTCGTTGCGGAACTTCTGGCGGATGGCGTCGAACTCGGCGCGGAACTTGACCAGCACCTCCGGATGGCGGCCCAGCTCGAAGCGGTAGACCGAGGAGTTGCCGGTGATTCGCCAGGGGCGCTTCCAGTCGTGAATGATCAGGAACTCGCCGGGCACGTAGAAGAACTGCGTGATGTCGCCGACGATGACCACGTCGAGATCGAGGAACAGGGCCGTGCCTTTGAGGCCGTAGGACTCGACCAGCTCGGTGCTGAAGGTGGTCAGCTTGGTCCAGCCGCGCTCCGGGCTGCCGGCGGGCAGCTCCAGGCTTGGAATCGGGAAGCATTCGACCTCGCTGCGTATGCCTTCGGTGCGGTCAGTCAGGCAGACGAAACGGAACTCGCCACGCAGGTGACGGCGCACCATGGCGTAAAGCCGGTTCACGTACTCGGGGCCGTACTTCGTGCCCCATTTCATGCAAAGGATGACGCGGTCTGGAGCCACGACGCCGGGCGCTTCCTGCGAGGGGAGGGTGGGAGTCGTCATCAGAGTTCTTCGACGTGGCGTGGCGGGTAGGAGTCCCAGGTCAGGCAACCGGGGCACTGCCAGAAGTAGTGCTGGGCCTCGAAGCCGCAGGCCGCGCAGCGGTAGCGCTGCAGGGGCCGGCTGGCGCGCTCCAGCGCTGTGCTGACCAGGGCCTGCTCGGTGTCGCCCTGCAGCGGGCCGCCTTGCAGCAGCAGCTTGGCGGCGGAGAGCATGGGCTGCTCGCGCAGGTGGCGCAGCAGGCGCTCGCGCTGGCGGCTGGGCTCGGTATCCAGCAGGGAGATGGCCTGCAACAGTTGCAGGCTGGGTGCACGCTGGTAGCGGGCGCTGAGCGTGTCCAGGGCGCGCTCGGTCAGCTCGGGCAGGCCGCTCGCCTTCGCGGCCTCGGCATAGTCCTTGGCCACCAGGTTGAAGGCTTCGGCGTTGGAGGCCAGCAGCTCGGCATAGGCGGCCATGGCCTGCTCGGGCTGTTGGCGGCGCGCCAGCATCTGGCCGGCCAGCACATGGGCGCGGGCCGCCTGCGGCGCGAGCTTGCGGGCTTCGGCCAGCAGTTTCTGGGCCTCCTCGTCCTGCTGACGGGCCTGGGCCTCGAGGGCCAGTTCGCACAGGAAATGGGCGATGCGGCTGCTGAACGAGCCGGTACCCATCTGCTCCAGATGGCGGGCCACGTCGGCGGCCTTGCGCCATTCGCGCGAGCGCTCATAAAGCGACAGCAGGGCCAGCTCGGCCTCGGTCTCGAAGCGGCTGCCGCTCAAGGCCCGGAATGCTTCTTCGGCCCGGTCGAACAGGCCGGCCTTCAGGAAGTCTTGCGCCAGCGCATGCTGGGCGCGGTCGCGCTCATGGGCCGGCAGGTCGCCGCGCTGCAGCAGGTGCTGATGCACGCGCACGGCACGCTCGTATTCGCCGCGGCGGCGGAACAGGTTGCCGAGGGCGAAGTGCAGCTCCGAGGTGTCGGGGTCCAGCTGCACGGCCTCGATGAAGGCGTCGATGGCCTTGTCCTGCTGCTCGTTCAAGAGCAGGTTCAGTCCCTTGAAGTAGGCCTTGGGCGCGTCGCGCTGCTCGCGCTTCAACTGGCGTACATCGAGGCGCGAGGCCAGCCAGCCCAGCGCGAAGGCCACGGGCATGGCGATCAGCAGCCAGCGCAGGTCAAAGTCCATCGCGGGGCAGGGGGGAGTGGTTCAGGGAATCGCCGCTCGGCTGGGCGGCCGGGGCCAGGTCTTGCTGGCGGCGCGCCAGGCGGCGGTGCCGCCACCAGGCCGGCACCATGGCCAGCACGCCGATGGCGCAGCCGAGGCCGAACACCAGCAGCACCACGATGACCAGGGGCGCATGCCATTCGTGGCCGAAGAACCAGCGCACGGCAACGTCCTGCTGGTTGTTCAGCGCGAAGGCGAACAGGGCGAAGAAGAGGAAGGCTCGCAGGAGCCAGGTGATCAAGCGCATCAGGCGGCGATTCTAGGCGCGGCCCGGTGTCATTCGTCAGCGAAATCAGTCTTGGGCGGCTGGGCGTCCACGGCTTCGCGCAGGGCCTTGCCGGGCTTGAAATGGGGCACCAGCTTCTCGGGGATCAGCACCTGCTCGCCGCTGCGCGGATTGCGGCCCATGCGGGGCGGGCGGCGGTTGACCTGGAAGCTGCCGAAGCCGCGGATCTCGATGCGGTGGCCGCGGGCCAGCGCGTCGGACATGGCGTCCAGGATGGTCTTGACGGCGAACTCGGTGTCGCGCTGCGTCAGCTGGGGAAAGCGGTCGGCCAGGAGAGCGGCGAGGTCGGATCGGGTCATGGGATGTTCTTGTGGTGTTGGCAAAAAAACAGGCTCGCACCCTCATCGAGTGGCGAGCCTGCGGCGGTCACCAGCGGCAACCCCGGAGGGTTGCCGGTTGGGTCACAGTTTAGCCGTTGTTGTTGTCCAGCTTGGC
Organism: Pelomonas sp. V22; assembly: GCF_030014915.1. Lineage (GTDB taxonomy): Bacteria > Pseudomonadota > Gammaproteobacteria > Burkholderiales > Burkholderiaceae_C > JAUASW01. Next base: position 486,782 of record NZ_JAGIXS010000001.1, on the reverse strand, counting down.
GCGCAGCAGGGCGCCCAGGCTCGTCGTGCCGGCGTTCTCACGCTCCGACGTGGCCGACAGGCGCTGCATGGCTTCCTGCTGGTCAGCGTTGTCCTTGGCCTTGATCGACAGCTGGATGTTGCGGGTCTTGCGATCCACGTTGACGATGATGGTGGTGACTTCGTCGCCTTCCTTTAGCACGTTGCGGGCATCTTCAACGCGGTCGCGCGAGATTTCCGAAGCGCGCAGGTAGCCCAGCACGTCGTCAGCCAGTTCGATCTCGGCGCCACGGGCGTCGACCGTCTTGACCTTGCCGGTCACCGACATGCCACGGTCATTGACCGAGGTGTAGGTGGTGAACGGGTCGCTGTCCAGCTGCTTGATGCCCAGCGAGATGCGCTCGCGCTCGACGTCCACGGCCAGCACGATGGCTTCGACTTCCTGGCCCTTCTTGAAGTTGCGCACGGCAGCTTCGCCAGTTTCTTGCCACGACAGGTCGGACAGGTGCACCAGACCGTCGATGCCTTGAGCCAGGCCAACGAACACGCCGAAGTCGGTGATCGACTTGACGGGGCCCTTGACGCGGTCGCCGCGCTTGACGTTCTCAGCGAACTCTTCCCACGGGTTGGCCTTGCACTGCTTCATGCCCAGGGAGATGCGACGCTTGTCTTCGTCGATTTCCAGGACCATGACTTCGACTTCGTCGCCCAGGGAGACGATCTTCGAAGGAGCGATGTTCTTGTTGGTCCAGTCCATTTCGGACACGTGCACCAGACCTTCGATGCCCGGCTCGATTTCAACGAACGCGCCGTAGTCGGCGATGTTCGTGACCTTGCCGAACAGGCGGGTGCTGGTCGGGTAGCGGCGAGCAACGCCGAACCACGGGTCATCGCCCAGCTGCTTCAGGCCCAGCGAGACGCGGTTCTTCTCGGCGTCGAACTTCAGGACCTTGGCGGTCAGTTCCTGGCCAACCGTCACGACTTCCGACGGGTGACGGACACGGCGCCATGCCATGTCGGTGATGTGCAGCAGGCCGTCGATGCCGCCCAGGTCAACGAACGCACCGTATTCGGTGATGTTCTTGACCACGCCATTGACGATGGCGCCTTCGGACAGCGTCTCGAGCAGCTTGGCGCGCTCTTCGCCCATCGAAGCTTCGACCACAGCGCGGCGCGACAACACGACGTTGTTGCGCTTGCGGTCCAGCTTGATGACCTTGAATTCCATGGTCTTGCCTTCGTACGGGCTCATGTCCTTGACCGGACGCGTGTCCAGCAGGGAACCCGGCAGGAAGGCGCGGATGCCGTTCACGAGGACGGTCAGGCCGCCCTTGACCTTGCCCGACACGGTACCGGTCACGAAGTCGCCCGACTCCAGTGCGGTTTCCAGCGACAGCCACGAGGCCAGACGCTTGGCCTTGTCGCGCGACAGGATGGTGTCGCCGTAGCCGTTTTCGATGGCGTCGATGGCCACCGACACGAAGTCGCCGACGTTGACTTCGAGCTCGCCCTGGTCGTTCTTGAATTCTTCGATGGGCACATACGCTTCGGACTTCAGGCCGGCGTTGACCACGACGAAGTTGTGCTCGACACGGACGACTTCGGCCGAGATGACCTCGCCGGAACGCATGTCAGCTTTTTGCAGCGATTCCTCGAAGAGGGCTGCGAACGATTCCATGCCGGAGGCTTGGGCGGTTTGGGTTTGGGACATTGTGTTTCCTGTGCCGACCTGACAAGGCGTTTGACGGGCGGCGGTTGCAAGCAGAGCTTGCGGGGTTAGGTTGATGAGTTCGCCGCCCTCGGTGAACTGACGTTCGAGAGGAAGGGCGGCGGGCCCGGTTTGGCCTTGCGGCCGGCTGCTCACTGGTTCAACGCTGAACCCTTGAACGGCCTGGCTTCGGCCCACCAGCTGAGCACCAGATCCCTTGATTCCTCAATGGTCTGGGCCGAGTTGTCGAGCTTCAGCGCGTCTGCGGCGGCCTGTAGCGGCGACGCTGTACGACCTTTGTCGCGGGCGTCACGTGCTTCCAAGTCCTCACGCAAGCCCGCGATATTAGCCGAAATTCCCTTAGCAATCAATTGCTTATGCCTTCTCTCGGCCCGCGTGGAGGCGCTGGCGGTGAGAAAAACCTTCAGCGGCGCGTCCTGGAAGACCATGGAGCCCATGTCGCGGCCATCGGCCACCAGGCCCGGCACGCGGCGGAAATCGAGCTGCAGCTCGTTCAGGGCGGCCCGCACCGGCGCGTGGGCGGCCACCTGGGAGGCAGCGAGGCCCGAGGCTTCCTCGCGCAGGGCCTCGGTGATGTCCTCGCCGGCCAGCCAGACGCGGCCCTTGGCGAAATGCAGGTCCAACTGGGCGGCGACGGTGGCCACGGCCTCGGGCTCGTCCAGGTCGATGCCGGCACGGCGGGCAGCCAGACCGGTGGCGCGATACAGCGCACCGGAGTCCAGCACCCAGTAGCCGAGCTCATGGGCGACCACGTCGGCCAGCGTGCCCTTGCCGGAAGCCGTGGGGCCGTCGATGGTGATCACCGGAATGTCTTCGGGCCGGGCCGTGACCACCTCGAACAGCGTCTCGAAGTAGTCCGGGAAGGTTTTGGCCACGCATTGCGGCTCGAGGATGCGCACCGGCACGGTGGCCTCGGTGACAAGACCATTGAAGGCCGCCAGCGAGAAGCACATGGCGACGCGGTGGTCGTCGTAGGTGTGGATGGCGGCCGGCTGCCAGTCGCGCAGCGGATGCACGCGCAGCCAGTCCGGCCCTTCTTCGACCTCGGCGCCCAGCTTGCGCAGCTCGGTGGCCATGGCCACGATGCGGTCGGTCTCCTTGACGCGCCAGCTGGCGATGTTGCGCAAGGTGGAGGGGCCGTTGGCATAGAGCGCCATCACGGCCAGCGTCATGGCGGCGTCGGGAATGTGGTTGCAGTCCAGGTCCAGCGCCTTCAGCGGCCAGGCGCCGCGCTTCACTTCGACGGCATTGGCCTCGGCACGCACCACGGCGCCCATGGCCTCGGCCGCTTCGATGAAGCGCACGTCGCCCTGCAGCGAGGCGCTGCCCACGCCTTCGACGCGGATCGGCTCGCCCGTGGCCGCAATGGCGCCCAGGGCCACGAAGTAGGAGGCCGACGAGGCATCGCCCTCCACATGGATCTCGCCGGGCGAGCGGTAGCGGCTGCCAGCCGGAATGGTGAAGCGCTGCCAGCCTTCGCGGCGCACCTCGATGCCGAAGCGCTTCAACAGCTCCAGCGTGATGTGGATGTAGGGCTTGGAGATCAGCTCGCCGATCACGTCGATGTGGATGTCCTGCTCGGCCACCAGGGGCAGGGCCAGCAGCAGCGCCGTGAGGAACTGGCTCGACACATCGCCGCGCACGCGCACCGGCTCGGAGAGCGTCAGCTTGGACGAGCCCGTCAGTCGCAGCGGCGGATAGCCCTCGTTGCCCAGGCAGGCGATCTCGCAGCCCAGGCCGCGCAGTGCGTCGACCAGGTCGCCGATGGGCCGCTCATGCATGCGCGGCACGCCGGAGAGCTCGAAGCTGCCGCCCTGCGTGGCGGCCAGCAGGGCGAGCGCAGCCGTGAGCGGCCGCATCGCGGTGCCGGCGTTGCCGAGGAAGAGCTGGGCCTCCTTGGTGCGCAACTGAGCGCCGATGCCAGTCACCTTCAAGGGCCCGCCGGCCACCTGCTCCAGCTCGCAGCCCAACTGCTTCAAGGAGGCCAGCATCACGGCCGTGTCGTCGGAATCCAGCAGGTCATGGACCAGGGTCTGGCCTTCCGAGAGGCCAGCCAGCAGCAATACGCGGTTGGAGATGCTCTTGGAGCCCGGCAGGCGCACCGTGCCGGCAGCCGAACGCAGCGGCGGCAGGTCGAGGAATGGAATCTTGAACATGAACGGGAAACGAAAAGAGGGGGCCTAGCGCTGCGAGCGCGGGGCGGTCAGCTGGCCCATCTGCCATTGGCTGCGGTCCTCGGAGACCTGGCGGATCATCTCCTCCAGGCCGCTCGCGTTGCCGCTGACGATCAGGGTTTCGAGCCGGTCCAGCGCCTTGCGGAAGGCGCGAGACTGCTTCAGCACCTCGGCCCGGTTGGCCATGAGGATGTCGCGCCAGACGGTGGGTTCGCTGGCGGCGATGCGGGTGAAGTCGCGGAAGCCCGGCCCGGCCAGGCTGAGGAAATCGCGGCCAGCCGGCTGCCTGGCCACCGACTGGTAGTAGGCAAAGGCCAGCAGATGCGGCAGGTGGCTGACGGCAGCAAAGGCGGCGTCGTGGTTCTCCGGCGTCATCTTGAGCACCTGCGTGCCCATCGCCGACCAGGCATCGGTGGCGCGTTGCACCAGCGTGGGCAGGGTCTCGGGCAGCGGTGTCAGGATGACCTGGCGGCCCTGGTAGAGCCCGGCCTCGGCATGCTGGATGCCGCCCGATTCCTTGCCGGCAATCGGGTGCGCCGGCACGAAGCTGGCCATCTTGTCGCCGAGCACACGGCGCGCCGCCTCGACCACATCGACCTTCGTCGAGCCCACGTCCATGAAGAGCGTGCCCGGCGTGACCAGGTGGCGGATGGCCTTCAGCGTGGGCTCGGTGGCCGAGACCGGCACGGAGATCAGCACGATGTCGGAGCCCGAGACGGCGAGGAGTGCCGATTCGGCGGCCACGTCGATCACGCCCATGCGCTTGGCGGTCTCGGTGGTGGAGGGCGACTTGCTGTAGCCCACCACGCGCTTGACCAGGCCGGCCTTCTTGAGGGCCAGCGCGAACGAGCCGCCCATCAAACCGCAACCGATGACGCCGAGCTGGTTGAACATTGCTTACTGCCTTGCTGCTGCGCTCAATGCACGTCCAGAGGATAGGTGCCCAGCAGCTTGAAGTAGGCGCAGACGGCGCGCAACTCGCGCAGCGCTTGCGCCATGTTCGGCTGCTCGGGGTGGCCCTGCAGGTCGATGTAGAAGTAGTACTCCCACTGGCCCGAACGCGCCGGGCGCGATTCGAAGCGCGACATCGAGACGCCATGCTCCTTCAAGGGCACCAGCATGTCGTGCACCGCGCCGGGCTTGTTGGTCACCGAGACCACGAGGCTGGTGCAATCGTGGCCCGAGGCCTTTGGCGCCGGGTGGCGGTCCGGGTGGGTAACGATGGCGAAACGGGTGCGGTTGTGGGCGTCGTCCTGGATGGCCGGCGCCACGATGTGCAGGCCGTACTCGCTGCCGGCGCGCTCGCTCGCCACGGCGGCCAGGCGCTTGTCCAGTGCCGCGAGGCGTGCGCCTTCGGCATTGCTGGAGACCGGGCGGCGCTCTGCATGCGGCAGGTGCGTGGACAGCCAGCCATGGCACTGAGCCAGCGCCTGCGGATGGGCGCAGACCGCCTGGATGTCTTCCAGCGAGTTCTCCTTGCGCAGCAAGTTGTGGCGCACGAACAGGCTGGTCTCGCCAATGATGAACAGTGGTGTGGTCAGGAACAGGTCGAGCGAGCGGGCGACAACGCCTTCGGTCGAGTTCTCGACCGGCACCACGCCGAAGTCGGCCGCGCCGGCCGTGGTGGTGCGGAACACTTCGTCGATGCTGGTGCAGGGCACTTGCACGATGGAGGTGCCGAAGAAGCCGAGCGCCGCCTGCTCCGAGAAGGTGCCGGCCGGGCCGAGATAGGCCACGCGCGTGGGCGTCTCGAGCGAGCGGCAGGCCGACATGATCTCGCGCCAGATCGGTGCCACCGATTCGCCGCGCAGCGGGCCGGGATTGCGGGTCTTGAGCCCGTCGATCACTTGCGCCTCGCGCTCGGGGCGGAACACCACCGAGCCTTCCTTTTTCTTCAGTTCGCCAACCTCTTGCGCCAGCGCGGCGCGCTTGTTGACGAGGTCCAGCAGTTCACGATCGACCGCGTCGATCTTGTCGCGCAGCGCCAGCAGCGCCGGGTCGGGGGTGGCAGGTGCGCCCTCAGCCATTTTGAGCCTCAAAGTCTTTCAGGTAGGTGCACAGCGCCTGCACGCCTTCCAGCGGCAGGGCGTTGTAGATCGATGCACGCATGCCTCCCACCGACTTGTGGCCTTTGAGTTGCAGCAATCCGCGCGCCTTCGCTCCGGTGAGGAAGGCGTCGTTCAGTCGCTCGTCGCGAAGGTAGAACGGAACATTCATGCGCGAGCGGCAGTTCGCCGCCACGCGGTTTTCGTAGAGACCAGACGCATCCAGCGTGCTGTAGAGCAGGGTGGCCTTGTCGATGTTGCGCTGCTCGATAGCGGCCAGGCCGCTCTTGCCGGCGTAGCTGAAAGCCTTCAGCCACTGGAACACCAGGCCGGCGATGTAGATCGAATAGGTGGGCGGCGTGTTGAACATCGAATCCGCTTCGGCCACGGTCTTGTAGTCGAAGGCCGAGGGGCAGATCGGCAAGGCATGGCCGAGCAGGTCCTCCCGCACCACGACGATGGTGAGGCCGGCAGGGCCGATGTTCTTCTGCGCACCGCCAAAGGCGAGGCCCACACGCGCCCAGTCGACGGGGCGCGAAAGCACATGCGAGGAGAAGTCGATCACTAGCGATGCGTCGCTGCCCAGCGCCTTCAGGTCGGGCAGCTCGTGGAACTCGATGCCGTCGATGGTCTCGTTACTGCAGACATGCACATAGCTCGCGCTCTTGCTGAGCGCCCAGCTCGCGGGCGCGGGCAGGCTGCGGTGCTGATCGTCGGCATTCGAGGCGGCGATGCGCACCTCGGCATAGCGGCGCGCCTCCTGGGCGCTCTTCTTGGACCAGGAGCCGGTGACGACGGCATCAACCACGCCACCTCGGCTCAGGTTCATGGGCACGATGGCGTTCTCGCCGAGGCCGCCGCCCTGCATGAAGAGGATGCGGAAGTTCGTCGGTACCTGCAGTAGCTCGCGCAGGTCGCCCACGGCCTGCTCGTAGATCGAGATGAACTCGCGGCCGCGATGGCTCATCTCCATCACGCCCATGCCTGAGCCTTGCCAGTTCAGCATCTCCTCGGCCGCCCGTTGCAGCACGGCTTCGGGCAGGGTGGCGGGGCCGGCGGAGAAGTTGAACGGGCGGGGTTGGCTCATTGGCTGCGGCGGAGGGCGCGGGTTACTTCTTTGCAGCGGGCTTGTTAGCCGTTGCTGGCGCTGCGGACTGCGGTGGCGGCGTCAGGCCCAGGTGCTTGACGATGTTGTTGCGCAGCGTGCTGAGCTTGGTGTTGAGCGTGGGCCCCATGTCGGCCAACAGTCGCTCCTGCAATGCTCGGCCCATCTCGGGGCTGACGGCATCGAACTTCTTCGCCAGCGGCGATTCCAGCCATGCGACCAGTTGGCGCAGCTCGTCCTCGTTGAACTTCTCGTCCAGCGACTTGCCGATGACCTCGGGCGCCACCTTGACGATGCGCTCCTTGACCAGGGGCACGGACTCGTCGCCGAACTTCTTGACCTCGGCATCAATGGCCTTGCCCACGGCCTCGCGCTTCTCGACAGGCACTTGCTGCATGGCGATGCGCACTTCCTGGCCCATGGGGCCCAGCGGCGCAGCGACCAGGGTCTTGGCGAGGCCCTCGGCGTTGCCGGTCTGGATGGCGATCAGCTTGGCGATCAAGTCCTTCTTGGCAGCCGTCGGAGCCGCAGCCGAGGCCGGCGTGGCTTGTGCGTTGGCCAAGCCAGCGCAGGCGGCGAGGGCCAGGGCGGCCAGCGTGTGCTTGTTGATCAAGTTCATTCCTTGGTGGAGGCGTCGTCGCCGGCGGTGTTGTCGGTGCCATCGGCTTCGCTGCCCTCGGCGTAGGCGCCTTGCTCGTTCGCATCGTTCTCGACGATGCGCTGCAGGCCCGACAGCTTCGCGCCGTCGTCCAGCGCGATCAGGGTCACGCCTTGCGTGGCGCGGCCCAGCTCGCGGATCTCGGAGACGCGGGTGCGCACCAGCACGCCCTTGTCGGTGATCAGCATGATTTCGTCGTCCGGATGGACCAGCGTGGCGGCCACGACGCGGCCGTTGCGCTCGCTCTGCTGGATCGCGATCATGCCCTTGGTGCCACGACCGTGGCGCGTGTACTCGGTGATGGCGGTGCGCTTGCCGTAGCCATTTTCGGTGGCGGTCAGCACGCTCTGGTTTTCGTCTTCGGCTACCAGCATCGCGATCAGGCGCTGATCGGGTTCGAGCATCATGCCGCGCACGCCGCGGGCGGTGCGGCCCATCGGGCGCACATCGTCTTCGTCAAAGCGCACGGCCTTGCCGCCGTCGCTGAACAGCATCACGTCGTGCTTGCCATCGGTCAGCGCGGCACCGATCAGGTGGTCGCCTTCATCCAGGTCCACCGAGATGATGCCGGCCTTGCGCGGGTTGCTGAAGTCCTTCAAGGAAGTCTTCTTGACCGTGCCCATGGCCGTGGCCATGAAGATGAAGTGATCTTCAGGGAAGCTGCGGAACTCGCCGGTCAGGGGCAGCACGACGGTGATCTTCTCGTCCTGCTGCAGCGGGAACATGTTGACGATGGGTTTGCCGCGCGAGTTGCGCGAGCCCTGCGGCACTTCCCAGACCTTCAGCCAGTAGACGCGGCCGCGGTTGGAGAAGCACAGGATCCAGTCGTGCGTGTTGGCGATGAAGAGCTGGTCGACCCAGTCGTCTTCCTTGGTCTGCGTGGCCTGCTTGCCGCGGCCGCCGCGCTTCTGCGCGCGGTACTCGCTCAGCGCCTGGCTCTTGATGTAGCCGGTGTGCGAGAGCGTGACCACCATGTCGGTGGGCGTGATCAGGTCTTCGGTGCCGAGCTCCTGCGCGTTGTGCTCGATCACGCTGCGGCGGGCGCCCAGCTTGGTCTGGCCGAACTCCAGCTTCACCTGCACCAGCTCTTCGCTGATGATGGTCGTCACGCGGGCCGGTGTGGCCAGGATGTCCAGCAGATCGGCGATCTGGGCCATCACGTCCTTGTACTCGGCGACGATCTTGTCCTGCTCAAGGCCGGTCAGGCGCTGCAGACGCATCTGCAGGATTTCGCTGGCCTGGTCTTCCGAGAGGCGGTAGAGGCCGTCGTCCTGCATGCCATAGGCGGCGGGCAGGCCTTCCGGGCGGTAGGCCAGGCTGCCGCCTTCGGCGCGGCTCAGCATCTCGCGCACCAGGGACGAATCCCAGCTCTTGCTCATCAGCGCCGTCTTGGCCACCGGCGGCGTCGGCGAGGTCTTGATGGTCTCGATGAACTCGTCGATGTTGGCCAGCGCAACGGCCAGGCCTTCCAGCACATGGCCGCGCTCGCGGGCCTTGCGGAGCTCGAAAATCGTGCGGCGGGTCACCACCTCGCGGCGGTGCTCCAGGAAGACCGTGATCAGGTCCTTCAGGTTGCACAGCTTGGGCTGGCCGTCGATCAGCGCCACCATGTTCATGCCGAAGCTGTCCTGCAGCTGCGTCTGCTTGTAGAGGTTGTTCAGGACAACCTCGGGCACCTCGCCGCGCTTCAGCTCGATGACGACGCGCATGCCGGACTTGTCCGACTCGTCCTGGATGTGGCTGATGCCCTCGATCTTCTTCTCGTGGACCAGCTCGGCTATGCGCTCCAGCAGCGTCTTCTTGTTAACTTGATACGGAATCTCGTCAACGATGATGGCCTGGCGCGCGCCCTTGTCGATGTCCTCGAAGTGCACCTTGGCGCGCATCACCACCTTGCCACGGCCGGTGCGGTAGCCATCACGCACGCCATTGATGCCGTAGATGATGCCGGCAGTCGGGAAGTCGGGTGCCGGGATGATTTCCATCAGCTCGTCGATCGAGCAGTCCGGGTTCTTCAGCGAATGCAGGCAGGCGTCGACGACCTCATTCAGGTTGTGCGGCGGGATGTTGGTGGCCATGCCCACGGCAATGCCGGAGGAGCCATTGACCAGCAGGTTCGGGAGCCGCGTCGGCAGAACCAGCGGTTCCTTGTGGCTGCCGTCGTAGTTCGGCCCGAAATCGACGGTTTCCTTGTCGATGTCGGCCAGCAATTCGTGGGCGATTTTGTCGAGGCGAATTTCGGTATATCGCATCGCCGCCGCGTTATCGCCGTCGATGGAGCCGAAATTACCCTGGCCGTCGATCAGCATGTGGCGCAGGCTGAATGGCTGGGCCATCCGCACGATGGTGTCGTAAATCGCCGAGTCGCCGTGCGGGTGATATTTACCCATGGTTTCACCGACCGCCTGTGCCGACTTGCGGTACTTGGCGTTGTAGGTGTTGCCCATCTCGTTCATCGCGAACAGCACGCGGCGATGCACCGGCTTCAGGCCGTCGCGAGCATCGGGTAGGGCGCGCCCAACGATCACGCTCATGGCGTAGTCGAGGTAAGAGCGGCGCATCTCCTCTTCAAGGCTGATGGGCAGTGTTTCCTTGGCGAACTGGGTCATGCGCTGGGCGCGGCTCGCACCCTTGCGGGCGGGCCGAGATGCTATGGATTCGGAAGCGCAGATTCTATTCGCGCCGCGCTGTAGTACCTGCGCAACAATGGTGCGGCAGCGCCCAGCGCCGGGGCGCCACAATGCAGGCGGACAAGTGCCCTATGGCACAATCGTTGAGTCCCTGGGAGAAACCCGCATGTGCGGTGTTCTGCTTAGGTTTCAATCCCCGTGTATGGGCATTCTCGCAGGGTCACTGCGGCATTCCTTGAGAGGAGAATCATGAAGAAATTGAATCGCGTGGCGTCGCTCTTCGCAGTCGCTCTTGTCGCCAGTTCCGGTGCATTCGCTCAAGCTTCGGCACCGCAGGTGATCGACAACTGGCGCGCCACCGACGGTACCGTCTGGAAGAACGGCACCAACGAATATTGCTGGCGCAACAACTTCTGGACGCCGGCCACCGCCGCCAAGGATTGCGACGGCGCTCCCAAGCCCGTTCCGGTCGCCGCACCGGCTCCTGCACCGGCCCCCGCTCCTGCACCGGCCCCAGCTCCCGCACCGGCTCCGAAGCCTGCTCCTGTCGCCCCGGCCGCTCCGGTCAGCGAAAAGGTCACCTTCGCTGCTGACGCCTTCTTTGACTTCGACAAGGCTGTCCTGAAGCCCGAAGCCAAGTCCAAGCTGGAAGACCTGGTCAGCAAGACCAAGGGCATCAACCTCGAAGTCATCATCGCCGTCGGCCACACCGACAGCGTCGGTAGCGACGAGTACAACCAGAAGCTGTCGGTCCGCCGCTCGGAAGCCGTCAAGGCCTTCCTGACGGGCCTGGGTGTCGAGAAGAACCGCGTCTACACCGAAGGCAAGGGCGAGAAGCAGCCCGTGGCCGACAACAAGACCGCTGAAGGTCGCGCCAAGAACCGCCGCGTCGAGATCGAAGTGGTCGGCACGCGCAACCGCTAAGCACTCGCTGAGCACTCGGTTCGCCGAGTCTCAAACCTCCCCTGGGAGGTTCGACAAAGCCCCGCCCCGGCGGGGCTTTTTACTTTCCGCCATCCGCTACGATTGCGCCCGCCATGACGATCAATGCCGACCCCCAAGAGCTGGCCAAATTCGGCGAGCTGGCCCACCACTGGTGGGATCCCGAGAGCGAGTTCAAACCGCTGCACCAGATCAACCCGCTGCGCCTGGCCTGGATCGACGGCCTGTGCCCGCTCGCTGGCCTGAGAGCCCTGGATGTGGGCTGCGGCGGTGGCATCCTCGCCGATTCGATGGCCCGCAAGGGAGCCCAGGTCCTGGGCATCGACCTCTCGACCAAGCCGCTCAAGGTGGCCCAGCTTCACGCGATGGAAGCCGGCACCGAAGGCGTGGACTACCGCGAGGTCGCCGTCGAGGCGCTGGCCGCTGAGCAGCCCGCCAGTTTCGACGTGGTGACCTGCATGGAAATGCTGGAGCATGTGCCCGACCCCGCTTCCGTGGTGCAGGCCTGCGCAACGCTCGTCAAACCGGGCGGCTGGGTGTTCATGTCGACGCTGAACCGCAACCTCAAGTCCTTCATGCTGGCCATCGTCGGCGCGGAATACGTGTTGAAGATGCTGCCGGCCGGCACGCATGAATACGCCCGCTTCATCAAGCCCAGCGAACTGGCCCAGTACTGCCGCAACGCTGGCCTGGAGCTGCACAGCAGCAAAGGTCTGAGCTTCAACCCGCTGACCCAGCACTACAGCCTGGGCACCGACACCGACGTCAACTACCTGCTGGCCCTGCGCAGACCCGCATGAGCGCGGTGATGGCGATGAACAAGCCCGCCCTGGGCTCTGCGCTGCGTGCCGTGCTGTTCGACCTGGACGGCACCCTGGTCGACAGCGCCCCCGACCTGGCCGGCGCCACCAACGAGATGCTGCTGGCGCGCGGCCTGCCGGCCCTGCCGGTGGACTACCTGCGCCCCATGGTCGGCGCCGGTGCGCGCGGCATGATGGGCCTGGCCTTCCAGTGCACGCCGCAAGACCCGCGCTTCGAGGCTCTGAAAGCCGAGTTCTTCGACCGCTACGAACTGCGTTTGTTACAGCAGACCCAGGCTTTTGCTGGTGTCCCTGAATTGCTGGACGCGCTGGAGGCCGATGGCCTCGCCTGGGGCATCGTCACCAACAAGTCCGAACGCTTTGCCTTGCCCCTGACCGCCGGCCTCGGCCTCGCTGTGCGAGCCGCGGCCGTGATTGGCGGCGACACCACGCCGCACACCAAGCCCCACCCGGCGCCGCTCCTGGAAGCCGCACGCCGCGCCGGCGTGGCACCCGAGCACTGCATCTACGTGGGCGACGACCACCGCGACATCCTGGCCGGCCGCGCCGCCGGCATGCAGACGGTGGCTGTGTCCTGGGGCTACCTGGGGCAGGGCGAGGCCATCGAGGACTGGGGCGCCGACCTGATCGCTCACACGCCCGCCGAGCTGCTGCGCTGGCTGCGCGCTTGAGTGAATCTGGCGCATATCCTGATGGTTATTCTTGGCCGCCGCTCTGCATAAATATGCAAGGCGGGGTCTTGAACTTCGACCAACTGGCATAATCTGCAGTCTTCTGGGGCCGACCAGGTTTCGACGTGGGTGCGGATCCGGAGTGGGGCATGCCGAGGACCAGTCACCTCGTAAATCCATCTGGAAACAAAGTAACTGCAAACGACTCTACGTTCGCACTCGCTGCTTAATTGCAGATGAGCTTCTCAACGGTTGGCCAATGGGCCGGGCTCAAGTCGCAAGACCGAAAGCTGAGAAGTCACTCACATTGGCTGGTTCCTTGCCGGGTCACTCGGCAGGGGACGAGATTCAGTGACTGGCGGGAAAGCTAGCGTGCCCATGCGCGAGTTGACCGCGAGATTCAAATCAGAAGGCTAAGCATGTAGATCTGCCCGGTGATGGCTGACGGACGGGGGTTCAATTCCCCCCGGCTCCACCAAACAAGCATCAGCGAGATGCACAAGAGTGCGAAAGGCCCAAGTTGATAGCAACTTGGGCCTTTTTCTTTGCTTGCCTTGCTGCTGCTGCGCAGTTCGGGTGAGCCGGGGAATTGAACCCCCGTCCGAGAGCGGCGGCGTGCAGCCGGTGCGATCAGCGCCGCATCATCAGCTCCCTGATCACATGCACCGGCGCACTCCCATAACTCAGGAACTGCTCATTGAATCCCTTGACCTTGAACTTGTCGCCGAGCTGGGCCTTGCGGGCTTCGCGCAGTTCCATGATCTCGCTGTAGCCTGAGAAGTAGCTGGTCAGTTGCACCGAGCTGAGTTGCACGCGGCGCCATTTTTCGCGGGCTTCCTGTTCGGTCTGGAAGGCCTGGCGGATCAGCATGTCCAGGGCCTCGGCTTCGCTGATGCCCTTCACGTGCACGCTGTAGTCGAGGATGGTGTTGGTGACGCTGCGCAGGTTCCACTTGCACCACATCAGCCACATCTCGGGCTCGTTGCCGCCGTAGCCGCTCTCCAGCATCAGGCGTTCGCTGAACACGGCCCAGCCTTCGACCATGGCGCCGTTGCCGAACAAGGCCTTCACCAGCGAAGGCGACTTGTTGGCGTAGACCAGTTGCGTGTAGTGGCCAGGAATGGCCTCGTGGATGTTGAGGATCTGCAGCATCCAGTGGTTGTATTCGCGCAGATTGCTCTCGGCTTGCGCGTCGCTGATGTCGTCCATCGGCGTCACGTTGTAGTAGGTGCGGTCCTGCGGGCGGTAGGGGCCGGGGGCCTCGATGCCGGCGCCGGCCACGCCGCGCTGGTAAACCGGCGTTTCGCGCACCACCAGGGGCTTCTTGGCGTCCATGGTGAGCAGGTCGTGCTTGATCACCCAGTCCTGCAGCACCGGGATCTGGCGGCGGATTTCCTTGAAGAAATCGGCGCGGGCCACGTGGCGCTCGCTGAGCTTGGCGATGACCTGGCCGACTTTGGCGGTGCGGTCGGCGGGCTTGGGCGCGTCGCCGAGGGTCTTGGTCCAGAGCTGGTCGGCGAGCTGGTCCATCTGCGCCAGCAGTTGCTCGCGTGCGGCCAGGGCCTTCTCGTAGGTCTGCTCGGCCGTGCGGCCGGACTGGATGTCGAGTTTGAACTTGGGCTCGTACAGGGCCGCGCCAATGCGGAAGGAGCGGGCGCTGGCCGGGTTGGCGAGCAGGTTCTTCTCTATGCCCTTGAGGAAGTCGACCTGACCGTTGATCGCGGCCTTGGCAGCGGCGATGCGCTCGGCCAGCAAGGCCTTCTCGGCCGGCTTCAGGGCCTTGGCGGCCTGGCCGGCCTTGGCCACGTCGTCCAGCACGCTCACATTGCCCGGTGCCTGCCGGATGGCCAGTTGCGTGTGCTCCAGCGTCGGGTGCTTGATGCTGGCCTGGGTGGCGAGGTAGTAGGCCGGGATGCTGGCAATGCGCTCGGACAGCGCGCGCAGGCGCTTGGGCAGCGGCGCGTAGTCGGTGCTGAGCATCAGGTCCAGTGCGCCAGCCACGCCGTAGCCGGCCGGGTTCCATTCGAACTCGCGGAAGGTGGCGAGGTAGAAACGGTCGGACTCAAGCTTGTTGCGCAACTGGGCCAGATCGGTGCGCTGGTTGACGGTGAGCTTCGCTTCTTCAACGGCGGCAAAGCGCTGGAGCCAGTCTTCTGCGAAAGCCAGTTGCCGCGCCCGCGTTGCCGCGTCTGGCAGGGGCAGCTTGGTGGCTTGCTCGTAGCGGCCGGCGTAGAGCGCGGCATCCGGGTCGACCTGCCACAGCGCTTCGATGAACTGATGCCTCAGTCGATTGAAGGCCGGGTCTTGCGCCTCGGCCTCGCTGGCGCTCGCTTTGGCTGGCGTGGCGGCCTGGACTGCAGGGGCGGCGCCCAGTGTCAGCGCGGCCAGCAGGCCGGCTGTGGTCAGGGCGGTACGGATGAAATTGTTCTTGGGCATGGGCTTCTTGTCTCCTCGAAGCCCGGCAGCATAGCGGCATCAACCCAGCAGCCAGCCACTCACCCGGTAGGTCACGAAGGCAGCGAAGTAGGCGAGGCCGAACAGATAGCCCGCCATGATCAGCGGCATGCGGTAGCCGCCGGTCTCGCGCTTGACGGCGGCCAGCGTGGCCATGCATTGCGGCGCGAACACATACCAGGCCAGCAGCGAGAGCGCCGTGGGCAGGCTCCAGCTCTGCGCGATCAAGGGGCTCAGGGCCTGGGCCGCGTCTTCGGCGGTGGAGGAGAGCGCGTAGACCGTGCCCAGCGCGCTGATCGCCACCTCGCGGGCGGCAAGACCTGGTACCAGGGCGAGGCTGATCTGCCAGTTGAAGCCGATCGGCTCGAAGATCACGGCCAGGCCGCGCCCCAGCCAGCCGGCGATGCTGTACTGGATGGGGGCGCCAGTGGCGCCTTCGGGCGCGCCCGGGAAGCTCGACAGCGCCCACAGCGCGATGGTCAGGATGAGGATGATGCCGCCCACGCGGCGCAGGAAGATCTCGGCCCGCTGCCACAGGCCGATGGCGATGTTGCGCGGATGCGGCCAGTGGTAGGTGGGCAGCTCCATCATCAGCGGCCGGGTCTGCTTGCCGCCCGTGAAGCGCTTGAGCACCCAGGCCACGGCCATGGCGCCGACGATGCCAGCCAGGTACAGGACGAAGAGCACCAGGCCCTGCAGCTCGATGCCGCCCCAGAGGCTGCGCTGCGGGATGAAGGCGCCGATCAGCAGGGCGTAGACGGGCAGTCGGGCCGAGCAGGTCATCAGCGGCGCGATCATGATCGTCACCAGGCGGTCGCGCGGGTTGGCGATGGAGCGCGTGGCCATGATGCCGGGGATGGCGCAGGCAAAGCTCGAGAGCAGCGGGATGAAGCTGCGGCCCGAGAGGCCGACCGAGCCCATCATGCGGTCCAGCAGGTAGGCGGCGCGAGGCAGATAGCCCGACTCCTCCAGCACGAGAATGAAGAAGAACAGGATCAGGATCTGCGGCAGGAAAGCCAGCACGCTGCCGGCGCCGGCAATGATGCCGTCGACCAGCAGGCTGCGCAGCCAGTTGTCGGGCAGCAGGGCCGTGGCTTGATGGCCCAGCCAGGCCACGCCGGCCTCGATCAGGTCCTTGGGCGGCTCGGCCCAGCTGAACACGGCCTGGAACAGCAGGAAGAGCAGCACGGCCAGCAGCGCCGGCCCGAAAACGGGATGCAGCACCCAGCGGTCCACACGGTCGCTCGGCAGCTCGCTGCTTTGGGCTGCCAGGCCCAGTTCGCCGAGGATGCTGTTGACGCGGGCCTGGTCCGCCTGTTCGACCTGGTCATGGCCGCCAATGCCCGAGATCTGCAGAGGGCGCCAGTTGTCGCGCTGCTCCAGCACGGCGGTCAGCTCGGCTATGCCTTCGCCGTGGGTGGCAACGGTCTTGATCACGGGCACACCGAGGCTGCGCGACAGCGCCTCGGCATCGATGTGGATGCCGCGTCGCGCTGCCAGGTCCGCCATGTTCAGGGCCACCACGCAGGGCAGGCCCAGGCGCTGGATGCCCATCAGGAGGCGCAGGTTGCGGCGCAGGTTGGTGGCGTCGAGCACGCAGACGACCAGATCAGGCTGGCGCTCGCCCTTGGCGCGGCCGGCCAGCACGTCGCAGGTCACGCGCTCGTCGGGCGAGCGCGGGTAGAGGCTGTAGGTGCCGGGCAGGTCGAGCAGGCGGAGCAGCTTGCCGCTGCTGGTCTTGATGCGGCCTTCCTTGCGCTCGACGGTCACGCCGGCGTAGTTGGCCACCTTCTGGCGGCTGCCGGTCAGGCGGTTGAAGAGGGCGGTCTTGCCGCAGTTCGGGTTGCCCACCAGGGCCAGTTGCAGGCCGGGCGGATGGACGTGGATGGGGGCGGTGTGCTGTGTCATGCCGCTTCAGGTCGCGGCATGCACGCTGATGCAGGCCGCCTCGGCCTTGCGCAACGCGAAAGTGGAATGGCCGATGCGCACCACCAGCGGGTCGCCGCCCAGTGCGGCCCGCGCCATCAGGCGCACCGGTTCGCCGGGCACAAAGCCGATCTGCTCCAGCCAGGGGCCCCATTCCGGCGCTTCGGCCGGTGCCTGGACGGCATGGACCAGCATGCCGGCGCCGATCTGGGCGTCGGCCAGGGTGGTGTGAGAGTGGGTGGGCTTCATGGGCTTGGGCAGAGCAATGAAGCGCATCTTAAACGAGATTGATTCTCATTGTCCTGGTCGGGTGCCTGAATCGGCACGTTCTTTGACGCCCCGCAATGGTGCCTGCATCAGCCTCCCCAAATGGATGCGCCGCAGCTGCTTTCAGAATTTGCGCAAACGCGCCAATGCTGGGGCGCAAACGTTTAGTATTTCCAGCAGGCTGCTTGTACACTGCGGCTCCTTAAAATGCCGGCAAAGCAGCTTCGGGCCCGGCCCGAGGGCGCGATATAAAGCGGCAGGCGCCGGGCAAGGCGCCACCTTCACAACAGCCAGATCGGTATTCCCATGAAGCTTGTGTCCTCCTCGTTCAGTCTCGGCGTGGTCGCGATGGCCTTGTCTGCGTTTGCCAGCCTGCCGGCTGCGGCCGACCCGGCGGTGATCTTCGACATGGGTGGCAAGTTCGACAAATCGTTCAACGAGTCGGCCTACCGGGGCGTGGAGCGCTGGAAGCAGGAAACCGGCAAGAACTACCTCGAGTTCGAGATCAGCAACGACACCCAGCGCGTGCAGGCGATCCGCCGCATGGCCGAGCGTGGCGCCAGCCCCATCATCTCCATCGGCTTTGCCCAGGCCTCGGCCCTGCTGCAGGTGGCCAAGGACTTCCCCAAGACCCAGTTCGCCATCATCGATGCCGAAGTGAAGGCACCCAACGTGCAGTCCGTGCTGTTCAAGGAGCACGAGGGCAGCTTCCTCGTTGGCGCCATGGCCGTGCTGTCGAGCAAGACTGGCAAGGTCGGCTTCGTGGGCGGCATGGACATTCCGCTGATCCGCAAGTTCCAGTGTGGCTACGAGCAAGGCGCCAAGGTCGCGAACCCCAAGGCCGAGGTGTTCTCCAACATGACCGGCACCACCTCCACCGCCTGGAACGACCCCACGCGTGGCGGCGAGCTCGCCAAGGCCCAGTTCGCCAAGGGCTCGGACGTGGTCTTCGCCGCAGCCGGCGGCACCGGCTCGGGCGTCTATCAGGCCGCCAAGGATGCCGGCAAGCTGGCCATTGGCGTGGACAGCAACCAGAACCACCTGCAACCCGGCACCATGCTGACCTCGATGGTCAAGCGCGTGGACGTGGCCGTTTACAACGTGCTGAAGGGCTGGACCGGCGGCGTGCAGGTGCTGGGCCTGAAGGAAGGCGGCGTGGACTACGCCATGGACCAGCACAACGCCAAGCTGGTGAGCGCCGCGCTCAAGACCAAGGTCGACGCCTACAAGGCCGACATCATCGCCGGCAAGGTGAAGGTGGCCGACTACATGGCCGACGGCGCCTGCAAGTACTGATAGCACGCGCTCTGGCATGTCTGAACTGAAACGCGGCGCGGGGGCTGCGCCTCCAGCCGTCGCCCTGTGCGAGATCGACAAGCGCTTCGGCGCCGTGCGGGCCAATCGCGGCGTGAGCCTGGCGGTGGCCGAGGGCACGGTGCATGGCATCGTCGGCGAGAACGGTGCCGGCAAGAGCACGCTGATGGCCATCCTCTACGGCTACTACCAGGCCGACGGCGGGCACATCGAGGTGCGTGGCGAGCGCGTCAGCATCGCCAACTCACACCAGGCGATTGCCCTCGGCATCGGCATGGTCCATCAGCACTTCATGCTGGTGGACACGCTGTCCTGCCTCGACAACGTGATGCTCGGCGCCGAGCCCAGCTTCTGGCTGAAGCCGGGTGCCAAGACGGTACGCGCCGGCCTGCAAAAGCTGATGGACGAGACCGGCCTGCAAGTGCGGCTGGACTCGCTGGTGGGCGACCTGCCCGTCGGTGAGCTTCAGCGCCTCGAGATCCTGAAGGCCCTCTACCGGGGTGCCCGCATCCTGATCCTGGACGAGCCCACGGCCGTGCTGACGCCGCAGGAAACCGTGCAGTTGTTCGAGACGCTGCGCAAGCTGCGCGAACGCGGCACGACCATCATCATCATCACGCACAAGCTGAAGGAAGTGATGGCCCTGTGCGATGCCGTCACCGTGATGCGCGCCGGCCAGGTGATCAAGACCTGCGCCATTGGCGAGACGAATCCTGAGGATCTCGCCGAGTCCATGGTGGGCCGCAAGGTCAACCTGGGCCGCACCGCTGGCGCTGCGAAGGCCGGCAGCGAAACCCGCCTGAGCGCCCAAGGCCTGAGCCTGCGCAACGAGCAGGGCGTGCCGGTGCTCTCCAACATCATGCTCCGCCTGCAGGCCGGCGAGATCGTCGGCGTGGCCGGTGTCTCGGGCAATGGCCAGAGCGAGCTGCTGGAAGTGCTGTCCGGCATGCATGCGCCCGACGCTGGCGAGCTGCAACTGGCCGGCCAGAAGTTTGGCGCGAGCAACTGGCTCAACCCCAGCCGGGCTCGTGAGCTGAAGCTGGCCCATGTGCCGGAAGACCGCCACCTCTGCGGCATGGTGATGAGCTTCCCGGCCTGGGAGACGGCGGCGCTGGGCTACCAGCAACAGTACGCGGCCGGGCCTTTGGGCTGGGGCATGGACCAGGCGCGCATGCGCAGCCTGACCCGCGAGATGCAGGAGCGCTTCGACGTGCGCCCGCGCGACGAGAACCTCGGCTCCAGCAAGTTCTCCGGCGGCAACCAGCAGAAGCTGATCCTGGCCCGCGAAATCGGCCAGGCGCCCACCGTGCTGCTGGTGGGCCAGCCCACGCGCGGCGTGGACATCGGCGCCATCGAATTCATCCACAACCAGCTGCGCGCCTTGCGCGATGCCGGCTGTGCCGTGCTGCTGGTCAGCTCCGAGCTGGACGAGATCCTGGCCCTCGCGGACCGCGTGGTCGTGATGAACGGTGGCCGCATTACCGGCGAGCTGGCCATCGAACAATGTGACGAGAAATCGCTGGGCCTCTTGATGGCGGCCCAGGCGAGCGAAGTGACGGAAGCCACCGCATGAGCCATCAAGCCATCTCACTGCCGCGCTGGATCGACATTGGCCTCTTGCCACTGTGGAACCTGCTGGTTGCCTTGCTGGTGACCGGCGCCGTCGTGCTGCTGATCGGGCAGAGCCCGGTCCAGGCCTTGAGCCTGCTGGTACAGGGTTCGCTCGGCAGCGTGCGTGGCCTCGGCTACACGCTGTACTACGCCACCACCTTCATCTTCACCGGCCTCGCGGTGTCGGTCGCCTTCCATGGTGGCCTGTTCAACATCGGCGGTGAGGGCCAGGCCACCTTCGGCGGCCTCGGCGTGGCGCTGCTGGCGCTGGCGCTCGGCCCGCTGCTGCCGGCGCCGCTGCTGCTGCCCTTGCTGGTGCTGGGTGCGGCCGTGTTCGGCATGGTGTGGGCGGCGATCCCGGCCTATCTGCAGGCATGGCGCGGCAGCCACATCGTCATCACGACCATCATGTTCAACTTCCTGGCCAGCAGCCTGAACGTCTACCTGCTGGTCAACCACCTGCGACCCAAGAGCAGCATGGCGGTGGAGAGCGCCGACTTCGTCGACGCCGCGCGCATGCCGGCCCTGCACGAGCTGGCTGCCAAATTCGGCGTGGAGCTGCCGTCCTCGCCGCTGAATCTGAGCCTGATCCTCGCGCTGTTGGCCTGCGCCTTTGTCTACTGGTTCCTGTGGCGCAGCCGGGCGGGCTATGCCCTGCGTGCCGTGGGCAGCGCGCCGCAGGCCGCGCATTACGCGGGCATCAAGCCGCGCATGCAGGTGCTGCTGGCCATGGGCCTGTCGGGCGCGCTGGCCGGCATGGTCGGCGTGAACGAGATTTCCGGCGTCCAGGGCAAGCTGACGCTGGATTTCGTGGCCGGTGCCGGCTTCACAGGCATCGCCGTGGCGCTGATGGGCCGTAACCATCCGGTCGGCATCATCCTCGCCTCGCTGCTGTTCGGCGTGCTCTACCAGGGTGGCGTGGAGGTGGCTTTCGAGATGCCCGGCTTCAGCCGCGAGATGGTGGTCACGGCGCAAGGCCTGATCGTGCTGTTCGCCGGTGCGATGGCGGCCGTGAGCGCGCCCATGTTCGCCAAGCTCTATGCGGCGTTCAAGAACAAGAAGGGAGCCGCCCATGGATGAGATCCTGATCGGCTCGGTGCTGGGTTCGACGCTCCGCGTCACCACGCCGCTGCTGCTCTGCGCGCTGGCCGGCCTCGTGTCGGAGCGTTCCGGCGTGATTGACATCGGCCTCGAAGGCAAGATGCTCGCCGCTGCCTTTGCAGCAGCCGCTGTCGCCAGTCTCACCCATTCCACCGGCTTTGGGCTCGTGGCCGCCATTGGCGTGGCCTGCCTGTTCTCGCTGATCCACGGCTTTGCCTGCGTCACCAATCGGGGCGACCAGGTGGTCTCGGGCGTGGCGCTCAACATGGTGGCGGCGGGCCTGACCGTGGTGCTGGGCATTGCCTGGTTCAAACAGGGCGGCCAGACGCCGCCCGTCGATGCCGATGTGCGCCTGACCGGCCTGATCCCGGCCTGGAGCGAGCCGGCTGGCGCGGCCGATGCGCTGGGTCCCTGGCTGGGCGCCATCGTCGGCCATGGCCTCTTGAGCCACAACATCCTGGTCTACCTGGCCTTTGCCGGCGTGGCCGGCGTCTGGTTTTTCCTGCAGCGCACCAAGCCGGGCCTGCGCCTGCGCGCCGTGGGTGAGAACCCGGCGATGGTCGATGCGGCCGGTGTCTCGGTCACCAAGCTGCGCTACGCCGCCCTGATGATCAACGGCCTGCTGTGCGGCCTCGCGGGCAGCTACCTGGTGCTGGCGCAGAACGCTTCGTTCTCTCCCAACATGACCGCAGGCCGTGGCTTCATCGCCCTGGCCGCCATGATCTTCGGCAAGTGGAAACCGCTGCCGACGATGTTCGCCTGCCTGCTGTTCGGCTTCCTCGACGCCGTGGCGATCCGCCTGCAAGGCGTGTCGCTGCCGGGCATCGGCGAGGTGCCTGTGCAGGCCATCCAGGCTTTGCCTTATCTGCTCACCGTGGTGCTGCTGGCCGGCTTCATCGGGCAGGCGCTGGCGCCCAAGGCGCTGGGCCGACCCTACATCAAAGAGCGCTGAAGGAACGCCGATGTTCGAGATTTCCGACGCGCTGCGGCAGCAATTGCTGGCCGCCTCGCTGGGTGCGCGTCAACATTCGCATTCGCCTTACTCGAAGTACGCGGTCGGTGCCGCCGTGCTGGACGAGCAGGGCCGCATCCACGTGGGTGCCAACATCGAGAACGCCGCCTATCCTCAAGGCTGGTGCGCCGAGACGACGGCCCTCGGCGCGATGCTGATGGCGGGCGGCCGCAGCGTGAAAGCGGTGCTGGTCACCGGCCCGGGTCCCGACGTCATCACGCCCTGCGGCGGGTGCCGGCAGAAGCTGCGCGAGTTCGGCGGCCCGGACCTGCTCATCATTGCCGGCGACCCGCGCGGCATCCAGCAGCAATGGACCCTCGAGGACCTGCTGCCTTTCAGTTTCGGCCCCGAGCATCTGAAGCTCTGAGCATCACAGGAGAACAACAATGATCGACAACAAGACCCTTGAACCCAAGATCGCCGACACCGTGGCCAAGCTGAACGCGCTGTTCGGCGCTGCGCCGGCCGTGGCCGTGGTGCTGGGCTCCGGCTGGGCCGGTGCCGTGAGCCATGTGCAGGACGCCAAGCATCTGGCCTACACCGAGCTGCCGGCCTTCCCGCAGCCGAAGGTCGAAGGCCATGTGAACGAGATCGTCGTCGGCAAGATCGGCGAGCAGGCCGTGGTGATGCTGCGCGGCCGCGCGCACACCTACGAGAGCGGCGATTGCACTGGCATGGCCGGCGCCTTGCGCAGCCTCAAGCGCTGGGGCGTGCAGGTCGTGATCCAGACCAATGCCTCGGGCTCGCTGCGTGCCCACACGCCGCCGGGCAGCCTGATGCTGATCGCCGACCACATCAATGCACCCCAGCGTTCGCCGCTGATCGGCGAGCAGGGCAGCGAGCGCTTCGTCGACATGAGCACGGCCTATGACCTGGAACTGCGCCAGCACGCCAAGAAGATCGCGCAGACCCAGAACCTGATGCTGGGCGAGGGCACCTATTGCTGGGCCGTGGGGCCGCAGTTCGAGACGCCGGCCGAGATCCGCATGTTCGCCGCCTGGGGCGCCGATGCCGTGGGCATGAGCACCGTGCCCGAGACCATCCTCGCGCGCCATGCCGGCCTGCGCGTGATGGGCCTGGCGCTGATGACCAATATGGCGGCCGGCCTGTCGGCCGAAGCGCTGACCCATGCGCTGACCTTGCAGCAGGCCCAGGCCTCGGGCGAGCGCGCCTCGGCCTTCCTGGCCGCCGTGATCAGCAGCCTCGCTGGCCTGGAATCGCTGAAGGCCTGACGCGATGCCCAAGCTTGAGCAAGCCGCGCGTCAAGCGCTGCAATGCCTGGACCTGACCAGCCTGAACGACGGCGACACCGCCGCCGACATCGAAGCCCTGTGCCGCCGCGCCCAGACGGCGCACGGCCCGGTGGCCGCCGTCTGCGTCTGGCCGCGCTTCGTGGCCCAGGCCCGCTCGCTGCTGCCCAAGGCCATCAAGGTCGCGGCCGTGGCCGACTTCCCCGACGGCGCGCTGGACCTGCCGCGCGCCCTGGCCGATATCGCCGCCATCGCGCAAGCCGGTGGCGATGAGGTGGACGTGGTCCTGCCCTACCAGGCCTTGATCGCCGGGCAGGGCAGCGAGGTGGCCGAGTTCCTGGCCGAGGTGCGCCACGCCAGCCAGCCGCTGACCCTGAAGGTGATCATCGAAAGCGGCGAGCTGAAGACGCCCGAGCTGATCGCCGAGGCCACGCGCCTGGCGCTGATGGCCGGTGCCGATTTCGTCAAGACCAGCACCGGCAAGACGCCGGTCTCGGCCACGCTCGAGGCGGCGGCCGTG
This sequence comes from Pelomonas sp. V22, assembly GCF_030014915.1. Classification (GTDB taxonomy): domain Bacteria; phylum Pseudomonadota; class Gammaproteobacteria; order Burkholderiales; family Burkholderiaceae_C; genus JAUASW01. The sequence goes on along the minus strand of NZ_JAGIXS010000001.1, from coordinate 462,574 downwards.
ATGCTGAACGAGATCAAGGCGAGCGGCCTCGCCAACGCCGGCTTCAAGGCCAGCGGCGGCATCCGCACGGTGGCAGATGCCGCCGCCTACATCGAGCTGGCTACGGCCAAGCTGGGTGCAGACGCGGTGCAGCCGGGGCGCTTCCGTTTCGGCGCGAGCGGCTTGCTGAACGACATCGAGGCGCAGCTGTCGGGGCGTACCGCTGCTGCGTCTACCAGCGGCTATTGAGTTAGAAGAAAAGCAGGTTGTCCATGCTGGCCCAAGAAATCATCCGCGCCAAGCGCGACGGTCGTGCGCTCGACGAAGCGCAGATCCAGAACTTCGTGCGCGGCCTGGTGGACGGCAGCTGGAGCGAAGGCCAGGTGGCCGCCCTCGGCATGGCCGTGTTCCTGCGCGGCATGGGCCGCGACGAGGCCGTGCTGCTCACCCGCGCGATGATGAACTCGGGCCGCGTGATGCGCTGGCCTGACATGCCCGGCCCGGTGCTGGACAAGCATTCCAGCGGCGGCGTTGGCGACAAGGTCAGCCTGATGCTGGCGCCCATGGTGGCGGCCTGCGGCGGCTATGTGCCGATGATTGCCGGCCGGGGCCTCGGCCACACCGGCGGCACGGTGGACAAGCTCGAAGCCATTCCCGGCTACCGCGTCACACCGCCGCCGGAAGACTTTGATCGCATCGTCCGCACGCTGGGCTGCGCCATCATTGGCCAGACCGGCGACCTGGCTCCGGCCGACAAGCGCTTCTACGCCACGCGTGATGTGACAGCCACGGTCGAGAGCGTGCCCCTGATCACCGCCAGCATCCTCTCGAAGAAGCTGGCCGCCGGCCTCGAAGGCCTGGCCATGGACATCAAGTGCGGCAATGGCGCCTTCTGCGATACCCGCGAGATGGCGCAAGACCTGGCCGAGAGCATCGTGGCCGTGGGCGGCGGCGCCGGACTGAAGATCCGCGCCCTGATCACCGACATGAACGAGGTGCTGGGCTTCGATGCCGGCAATGCCATCGAGATCCGCGAGACCATCGCTTACCTGCGCGGCGAGGTGCGCGAGCCGCGCCTGCACGAGGTGACGCTGGCGCTGTGCGCCGAGATGCTGGTGCTGGGCGGCTTGGCCGCCGACACGGCGGCCGCGCGCATCAAGCTGCAGGCCGCACTGGACAGCGGTGCTGCCGCCGAGAAGTTCGCCAAGATGGTGGCGGCCCTTGGCGGCCCCGCCGATCTGATGGACAAGCCCGACGCCTACCTGGCGAAGGCTCCGGTCATCGTGCCGGTGCCTGCGCAGCGCGCCGGCTTCCTGAGCCAGGTCAGCACGCGCGACATCGGCCTCGCCGTGGTGGAGTTGGGTGGTGGTCGACGCCAGGCCAGCGACAGCATCGACATGAGCGTTGGCTTCAGCAATTTCCGCCATCTGGGCGACAAGCTGGCAGCTGGCGAACCCATTGCCATCGTGCATGCGGCTGATCAAGCTGCGGCCGAGCGAGCCATCGCGGCGGTGCAGCAAGCCTGTGTGCTGTCCGACGTGGCCGTGGCCGCCACGCCCATCGTGATGGGCAGCGTTGGCTAAACTGCCGGCCCTGTTCTTGATTCCGAGTTCCCATGCCTGCCGACCCGTCCGATCAGCCCGTCCCTCCCGTCCAGCCGGAGGCGACTGACACCTCCAAGCACCGCCCGATCAAGAGCTTCGTCGTGCGGCCGGGTCGCATGGGCACGGGCCAGGTCAAGGCGTTGGCCGAGCTGGGCCCGCGCTTTGTGCTGCCGTTCAAGCAGGAGCGGCTGAAGCCGGCCGAGGCCTTCGGCCGCACAGCACCGGTGGTGTTCGAGATCGGCTTCGGCATGGGTGCCGCCACGGCACAGATCGCCACAACCTTGCCCGAGATCGACTTCATCGGCTGTGAGGTGCACGAGCCCGGCGTCGGTGCGCTCTTGAAGCTGATCGGCGAACAGGATCTGAAGAACATCCGCATCTTCCAGCACGATGCCGTCGAGGTGCTGGAGCACATGATCGCGCCCGGCTCGCTGGCCGGCATGCACATCTTCTTCCCCGACCCCTGGCACAAGAAGCGCCACAACAAGCGCCGCCTGATCCAGGCGCCCTTCGTGGCCAAGCTGGTCAACTACCTGGCCCCGGGCGGCTACCTGCATTGCGCCACCGACTGGGAGCCCTATGCCCAGCAGATGCTCGAAGTGCTGAGTGCAGAACCGGCCTTGCAGAACACGGCCGACGGCTATGCCGAGAAGCCGGCCTACCGCCCGCTGACCAAGTTCGAGAACCGCGGCATCAAGCTGGGCCACGGTGTCTGGGACCTGGTGTTCAAGCGTCGCCCTGCGGCGCCTTGACCAGGCTGGCAGCGGCCAGGATCACCAGGCCCACGGCCAGCGGCAGGGTCGCAATGAAACCCAGTTGCTTGAACCCCAGCGCCCCAAACAGGCCGCCGACGAAGAAGGCCAGCACCAGGCTGGCATGAATTCGCAATCGGCGGCGGTTGGCGAGCACCTTGGGCTGAGACCCGCCCCGGTTCCAGTAGGCCAGTTTGCCAAGTTCAAGGCCCAGGTCGGTCAGCAGTCCCGTCACATGCGTGGTGCGGATTTCCGCATTCGAAATCTTGGTGATCAGGGCGTTCTGCAGCCCCATCACGAAGCACAGCAGCAGCGCGGTCAGGGAAACCCGCTCGATCTGGTGCGGCAGCAACTGGCTGCCGATCAGGCCGAAGGCCAGCAGCAGCAGGGCCTCGAGCACCAGCGTCGGCACAAAGGCCCAGGCCGGCCGGTGGCGGCGGCTGAAGTTCACCAGCAGGGCGCAAGTCGACGCGCCTGTCACGAAGCTCAGCACGGCCAGCAGGGCGCCGAGTGCCGCCGAGATTTGGGCCAGCGCCAGGCTGTCGGCGGCCATCGAGACCATGCCCGTCATGTGCGAGGTGTACTGGCCCACGGCCAGGAAGCCACCGGCGTTCAGCGCGCCGGCCACGAAGGCCAGGCCGGCTCCGAGGTGCAGGTTCGCCCGCGCAGTGCGCACCGGCGAGGCGAGTTCGGCGAGGTAGTCGACGGGCATGGGAGGCGGCAGCGCGACAGGGTAGCGGGGAGGGGCTCAACCATAGCCGCTTTGGCCGGGCCTGCTAGAGTGCGCACCCATGTCGGATGCACAGCTACCACTCCAAGGCAGGCATGTCCTGCTCGGCCTCTCCGGCGGCATCGCCTGCTACAAGTCTGCCGAGCTGGTGCGCCTGCTGAGCAAGGCCGGCGCCACCGTCCAGGTCGTGATGACTGAGGCAGCCGAGCAGTTCATTACTGCCGTGACCATGCAGGCTTTGTCCAACGGGCCGGTGCTGACCAGCCAGTGGGACGCCCGCGAGCCCAACAACATGGCCCACATCAATCTGAGCCGCGAGGCCGACCTGATGCTGGTGGCCCCGGCCAGCGCCGACTTCATCGCCAAGCTGGCCCAGGGCCGGGCAGACGAGTTGCTGAGCCTCACCGCGCTGGCGCGCCCGATGGAACGCTGCCCGCTGCTGGTCGCTCCAGCCATGAACCGCGAGATGTGGTCGCACCCGGCGACGCAGCGCAATGTGGCGCAGATCGCGGCCGACGGTGCCACGCTGCTCGGCCCCGGCAATGGCGACCAGGCCTGCGGCGAGATCGGCGATGGCCGCATGCTCGAAGCGGCCGAACTGCTGGACGAGGTGATCGCCTTCCTGCAGCCCAAGCTGCTGGCCGGCAAGAAGCTCTTGATCACGGCAGGCCCGACCTTCGAACCCATAGACCCGGTGCGCGGCATCACCAATTTGTCCAGCGGCAAGATGGGCTTTGCCATCGCCCGTGCCGCGCGTGAAGCGGGCGCCGAGGTCACCCTGGTGGCCGGCCCGGTGCATCTGCCCACGCCGCGTGGCGTGCGCCGCATCGACGTGCAGACGGCTCAGCAGATGTTCGATGCCGTGCTGCCAAGCGCCCCGCGCCACGATGTGTTCATAGCCACAGCGGCCGTGGCTGATTGGCGCCCAGCGGCCAGCAGCGAGCACAAGATCAAGAAGGATGGTTCCGGCACGGCGCCCAGCATTGCGATGGCCGAGAACGCCGACATCCTGGCCTCGGTCGCCGCCCTGAAAGATCGACCCTACTGCGTCGGCTTCGCCGCCGAAAGCCAGGACCTGCTGAAGCACGCCAGCGAGAAGCGCCTGCGCAAGAACATCCCGCTGATCGTCGGCAACCTCGGCCCGGCCACCTTCGGCCGCGATGACAACGCCTTGCTGCTGATCGATGCAGCAGGCAGCCGCGAGATTCCCCACAACGACAAACTGAGCCTGGCGCGCGAACTGATTCGCGAGATCGCCGCGCGACTCCCACGATGACCACTGTTGACCTGAAAGTGCTCGATGCCCGCATGGCCGAGCAGCTGCCCGCCTACGCAACCCCCGGCAGCGCCGGCCTCGATCTGCGTGCCTGCCTCGATGAGGCGATCACGTTGGAGCCCGGCCAGACCACGCTGATCCCGACGGGCCTCGCGATTCACATCGCCGATCCGGGCCTGGCCGCGATCATCCTGCCGCGCTCGGGCCTGGGCCACAAGCATGGCATCGTGCTCGGCAATCTGGTCGGCCTGATCGACAGCGACTACCAGGGCCAGCTGATGGTCAGCTGCTGGAACCGCGGCCAGACGGCTTTTGTGATCAACCCCATGGAGCGCATCGCCCAGCTGGTGCTGGTGCCGGTGGTGCAGGCCACGTTCAAGCGGGTCGATGAATTCGATGCCAGCCACCGGGGAGAAGGTGGCTTCGGCTCGACCGGAAAAACCTGATCAGTGCAAGGGCTCGTCGGGAGGCGCGCCGTTCGTCACAAGACTGAACACCGGCTCGCCGATGGAGCCGGCTTCCAGTTCCTCTTCCGTCGCTTCGCGCACGTCGCGCACCTTCAGGTACATGCGCAGGCCGATGCCGGCGAGCGGGTGGTTGCCGTCCAGCACGACATGCTCGGGGTAGACCTCGGTGACGGTGTAGATCGCGTCCGGCGGCATGTTCTCGGTGGCAGCGCCTTCGGGCATGCCTTCGAACTGCATGCCAACAGCCACGTTCTCGGGCATCAGCGTGCGTGATTCAAAGCAGACGAGGCCGGAGTCGTAGTCGCCGAAAGCGTCTTCGGGCTCCAGGGCCACGCTGGCTTCGAAGCCGGCCTCCTGGCCGTCAATGGCTTCCTCGACCTTGGTGAACAGGTCCTGGCCGCCGTAGAAAAACTCAAGCGGCTCGGCCAGTTCGTCGATCAACTGGCCTTGGGCGTCTTCGAGTCTCCAGCTCAGGGAGACCACGCAGGGGGCGGAAATTTGCATCGCCGGATTGTTTCATACCCGCGATGCCGCGAAGCGCAGCACGGCTTTGCAGCCGGGCCCGTCCTCGCGCGGCGAGAGGCTCAGCGCGCCGCCATGGGCCTCGGCGATCTGGCGGCACAGCACGAGGCCTATGCCCGTGCCCTCGGGCTTGGTGCTGTAGAAGGGCACGAAGAGATTGGCCGGGTTGGCGATGCCCGAGCCCTGATCCAGCAGGCAGAGCTGCAGCGGCTCGGGCTGGCATTGCAGCAACAGCGGCGCGCCGCCGGCCTCGACGCCGTTCTTCAAGAGATTGATCAGGAGCTGCTCGATCTGCGCCGGGTCGCCGTAGAAGGGCAGGGGACCGGGGGCCTGGAACTGCAGTTGCAGTTTGGCCTCGGGCAGCATGGCCGGCAGGCGCTGCACCAGTTCCGCCAGGTCGAACACGCGCTTGCGCGGCTCCGGCAGGCGCGCGAGGGCGGCATAGCGGCGCACGAACTCGGCCAGGTGCTGCGAGCGCTCCTGCATGATGGCCAGGCCTTCGTCCAAGTCCTGGTTCAGGTCCTGGTTCAGCTTGCCGCCGTCGGCCCCGAGCTGCTTGCGCAAGGTGGCGCTCAGGCTGGCGATAGGCCCGAGCGAGTTGTTGACCTCATGGCTCAGCACCCGAAGCAGCCGCCGCCAGGCCTGCAGCTCCTCGTTGCGCAGCACCTGCTTCAGGTCGGTGATGAAGAGCAACTGCTGCTCCTGGCCCTCGACCTGGTAAGTCTGACGCCTCAGCCGCCACAGGCCCGCCGCACCGGGGAAGACATGCTCATGCAAGCGCTCCACATCGGCCTCCAGCAGCGAGGCGAGGCCCAGCGATTCGGCGCTGCGGCCGAGCACGGCCTCGCGCGGTTGCTGAAGGAGCGCGAGCGCGGTCGGGTTGGCAAGCAAAAGGCGCTGCGCGGGGTCGAACACGCAGATCGCCACGTCGATGCTGTCGACCACGCTGTCGACGAGCCGCAGCGCTTGCTCGGAGCGCAGGCGCTCGCGGTGCAGCACCTCGGCCAGGCGGTTGATCTGCTCGCCGAGTTCGTCCTGCTTGCTGGCGCGCCGCAGGCGCAGGCTGTAGTCGCCGATGGCCATGCCTTCGACCACATTGCCTATGGTCTGCAGCTGGAACTCGGCGCGCGTGCGCAGCGCCCAGGCCGCGCCCAGCCAGATGGCAGCGCTGCCGGCGAGCAGCAGCAGCTTGGGATAGATCAGCCAGGGCAGGGGCCACACCAGCACCAGAAGGGCCACCCAGGCCGGCGCGCCGCCCAGCAGCGCCAGCGCGAACAGCTGGTTCTTGAAGCCCAGGCGCGAGCGCGGGGTGTTGCTCACAGGCCGTGCTTCTCGAGCCGGCGGTAGAAGGCCGAGCGGCTGAGCCCCAGTGCCTGCGCGGCCTGCAGCGCATTGCCGCCGGAGCGCCGCAGCGCGGTGGCGATCAGCAGCTTCTCGGCTTCGTCCAGCGTCATCGCCTCGGGGTCGAACGAGGACGAGGCCTGCGGCGCGAGGCCGAGGTCGGCCGCCGTGATCTGCTCGCCGCTGGCCAGCAGGCTCACCCGCTCCATGCAATGCGCCAGCTCGCGCACATTGCCCGGCCAGCGGTGCAGGGCCAGCGCGCGGCGCGCCTCGTCGGACCAGGCGCGCAGCGGCCGCCGGTAGCGCTCGGCGAAGCGGGCCAGGTAGAGGTCGGCCAAGGCCTGGATGTCCTCGCCGCGCTCGCGCAGCGGTGGCAGGTGCAGTTGCACGCTGTTCAGGCGGTACAAGAGATCGCGGCGGAACAGGCCTTGCTCGACCATCTGCGTGAGGTCGGCATTGCTGGCCGCGATCAGGCGCACGTCGGCGCGGCGGGCCTTGGCCGCGCCCAGGCGCTCGAACTGTCCGCTCTCGAGCACCTGCAAGAGCTTGGCCTGCTGGTTGAGCGGGATGTTGCCCACCTCGTCGAGGAAGAGCGTGCCGCCATCGGCCAGCTCGAAGCGGCCGATGCGGGCCTGGCGCGCATCGGTGAAGGCGCCGCGCTCATGGCCGAACATCTCGCTCTCGAACAGGCTGTCCGGGATCGCGCCCATGTTGATGCTGATGAACGGGCCGGCCGCCCGCGCCGAGGCCTGGTGGATGGCCTGCGCGAGCTGGGTCTTGCCACTGCCGTTCTCGCCGGTGATCAGCAAATTCACGTCGGCGCCGGCCACGGCCTGCACTTGCAGCATCAGGGCCTGCATGGCCGGCGAGCCGCTGACCCAGGGCCGCGCCGGCGAGGCCGACGCTTTCAACAAGGCGTTTTCGGCTGCGAGCCGTTGGCTGGCCTGGCGGCTCAGGCGCAGCTGGCTCAGCGTGCGCAGCATGCTGGCCAGGCGGTTGTTGTCCCAGGGTTTTTCGATGAAGTCGCTGGCCCCGAGGCGCATGGCCTCGACCGCCAGGGCTACCGTGCCCCAGGCTGTCATGGCGATGATGGGCAGGCCAGGGTCCTGGCTGCTGATCTGCCTGATCAGGGCCAGGCCCTCGGCACCCGAGGTGGTGTCGGCGGCGTAATTGAGGTCGGCCAGCAACACGGCGGGTTCGCAGGTCGACAGCTGGGCCAGCGCCTGCGCCGGCGAGTCGGCCAGTTCGACCTCGTAGCCCTCGCTTCTCAGGAAGATGCGCAGGGCTGCGCGCACGGCGGCATCGTCATCGACGACCAGGATCAGCGGTTGGGCGGGCATGCGGGCGGGTTCTGAGTTGCGCGCATTCTCCACTCACTCATAGCGCAATGCCGCATTGGGGATCAGCGCGATGGCGCGGCGGGCTGGCAGCCAGGTGGCGAGCATCACGACCGCCGCTATCAGCGACCCCACGAGGGCCGCGCCTATCAGCAGGTCGGGCCCTATCTCGGCCATCTGGGCGAGGATGGTCCAGCCGAGGAACAGCCCCAGCGGCAGACTCAGGCCGATCTGCCACAGGCCCTGGCGCAGCAGCAACCACAGCACGGCCGAGTCGCTGGCACCGACGGCGCGGCGCACGCCGATCTCCTGCGTGCGCAGGGTCACGGCGCGGCTGGCCACACCGTAGATGCCGGTCACGGCCAGCAGCAGGGTCATCAGGCCCAGGACCAGGCACAGCGCGGCCTGTACGTCATTGCCCGATTGGGCCACGCGCTCGCGCTCCTCGGCGCTGTAGACACGCTCCAGCGCCAGCGCCGGATCGGCCTTGGCCACGGCACGAATCAGCAGCTCACGGCTGGCGGCGTTGTCGGGTGCGCCGACCAGGGCGATGTCGACCTGGTCCGGCACGGACTGGCTGAGCGGCAGGTAGACATTGGGGAAGCCGCGGCCTTCCTGGTTGTTGACGCCATGCGTCATGTGGGCCGTCACGCCGACCACGGTGATCCAGTTTTGTCCGGTCTTCTTGTCGTCGGGCGAGATGGCAAAGCGCTTGCCCAGCGGGTCCTGGCCGGGCCAGTGCTGCTCAGCGAAGTTGCGGTTGACCACGGCCACCTTGAGGCTGTCGGCCCGGTCGTTGGCATCGAACTCGCGGCCGGCCAGCAGCTTGACTTCCATGGTCTTGAGATAGCCGGCATTGATGCTGTAGGCCCCGACGACCGGGTAACGGTCATCCTGCACCACCATGCCCTCGGGCTGCATGTCCTCCCAAGAGCGCGCGCCGCCGCCGGGCAGTGAGGTCGTCAGGCCCACGCCGAAGCCACCGGCCTGCTCGCGCAGCGCGGTCTCCAGACGGGCCCACAGCTGGCCGCGTGCAACCGGGTCTTGGTACACACGGAAGCGCGGCACCAGCTGGGCCGTGAGCACGTCTTCCATGCGTGCCCCGGAACTGGCATTCAAGCGTTGTTGCGCCTCGTAGCTCTGGCCGCTCGAAACCAGCAGCAGCAGGCTGGACAGCGTGATCTGCACCCACACCAGGCCGCGGCTGAAATAGCCGGCGGCGCGCCCCGAGGCGCCGCGTTGGCCGTCGCGCAGCACGGCTGCCACATCGACCCGCGAGGCGCGCCAGGCCGGCAGGCCACCGACGCCCAGCGTGACCAGCAGGCTCATCAGCAGGCCATAGGCAGCGGCCTCCGGGCTGAGGCGGAAATGCAGCCAGAACGGGATCTGCTCGCCCGCGGTGCGGGTGATCTGCTGCTGCGTGATCTCCAGTGCCCAGGCGCTGAAGAACATGCCGATCAGGGTGGCGGCCAGCGACAGCAACAGTGCCTCGCCCAGCATCTGCTGGATCAGGCGGGCGCGCGGTGCGCCCAGGGCGGCGCGCACCGCCACCTCTTGCCGGCGCTCGTTGGCCCGCGCCAGCAGCAGGTTGCCGGTGTTGATGCAGACCAGGCTCAAGAGCAGGCCTACTGCGACTGCGAGGGCCAGGTAGATGCTGTCGCCATCGGAGAAGCCCCAGGCGCTGTAGTTCAGCGCCCGCACGCCGACGCGGCCATTGCTCTTGGGGAAGCTGGTGGCCAGTTGCTGGGCGATGAGGTTCAGCTCCAGCTGAGCCTGGGCCGGCGTGGCGTCGGGCCTGAGCTTGCCCAGGGCCATCACATGCTGGGCCGTGCCCATGCTGTAAGCCTGCGCACGGGCGGCGCCGGCTGGCGGCTCGAAGGGCGTCCAGACCTGCTGGTTCATCGGGAAGCGCAACTCGGCAGGCGCCACGCCGACGATCTCGGTGTCGATGCCGTTGATTTTGATGTGGCTGCCCACGATCTTGGCGTCGCTGCCGAAGAAGCTCTGCCAGACGCCGGCGCCGATCACGGCCACCGGGGGCGCACCGGCTTGTTCGTCGCTGGCCTGCAGCAGGCGGCCGAGCACCGCGCGTTGGCCCAGCCAGGGCCAGATGGCGGCGGGCACCTGGGCGGCCTTGAAGTTTTGCGGCCGGTGTTGCGCATCGCTCAGCGTCACCGTGGAGATCGTCAGCGCATGCAGGCCCTCGAAGCTCTTCACGCCCGCGGCATAGGCCAGGTAGTCCAGGTAGTGGATGCTGCGGGACTGCGTGCGGTCGCCGTCGCGCGTCGCTTCCAGCGGCAGCAGGCGGTGAGCGTCGGGGAAGGGGATGTCGCCCCGGGCCGAGCCCAGGAAGAGGGCGCTGCAATAGATGGCAAATCCGAGGCCGCTGCCCAGAGTCAGCAGGGCCAGCAGCGTGAAGCCGGGCGCCTTGGCCAGCGACTTGAAGGCCTGGCGCAGATCGTCGAGGAGGTTCCGCATCTCAGATCACCTCGGCAGCGCCGGCGCGGCTGGACTGCTCATGCAGAGGCGTGGGCATGTCGGCCACCACACGCCCGTCGAACAGCGAGACGGTGCGCTGGGCGGCTGCCGCATAACGCGGATCGTGCGTGACCATGCACAGCGTTGCGCCGCCGGCATGCACGTCGGCCAGCAGCTGCATCACCAGCTCGGCATTGCGCGAGTCCAGGTTGCCGGTCGGCTCGTCGGCGAGGATCAGGCTGGGTTTGCCGACGAGGGCGCGCGCAATGGCCACGCGCTGCTGCTGGCCGCCCGAGAGCTGGGCCGGGTAATGGCGCGCGCGGTGGCCCATGTCGACCTGGGCCAGCACCTCGGCCACGCGCTCGCGGCGCTCGGCGCGGCCGAGGTCGCTGCGGTAGGTCAGCGGCAGGGCCACGTTGTCTTCCACGCTCAGGTCGCCGATCAGGTTGAAGGCCTGGAACACGAAGCCGATCTGGCGGTTGCGCAGTGCGGCGCGGGCCCGGTTGTCCAGCCCGTCCACGCGCTGGCCGGCCAGCTCGTAGCTGCCGCTGCTCGGGCTGTCCAAGAGGCCGAGGATGGCGAGCAGGCTGGACTTGCCGCAGCCCGAGGGGCCGCTCACCGCCAGGAACTCGCCGCGCCGGATCTGCAGGTTGATTTCGTCCAGCGCGCGCGTTTCCAGCTCGTCGGTCAAGAAGGTCTTGGCGATGCCGCGCAGTGAAATCACGATCTCGTTCTGTTTGTCGTTCATGGTTTTCTCCTCGTTCTCCATCTGGGTGTTCATTGTTGAATGCTGACGCGCTGCGACTGGCGCCAGCCGCTGGTGTCCGAGACGACGATGCGCTCGCCCAGCTTCAATCCGCTCTTGATGGCGATGCGGCTCACGGCCGCCGCGCCGAATTGCACCTGGACCGGCACGGCCACTCCATCGGGGCCGATGCGGTAGACGCTGGCAGCGGTCTCGCCCTGGCTGAACACCGGGCGCTGCACCTGCAAGGTGTCGGCCAGGTGGGCCAGCTCTATCGTGCCGTCCACGCTGAGGTCGGGGCGGGCGCCGCGCGGCAGCGCGCCTTCCAGGCGGATGTCGACCTTGACCACGCCATTGCTGACCTTGGGCGCCACGCGGCTGACCACGCCGGTGATCACGCCATCCGGGGTGCCGCTGCGCAGGTCCACCGAGGCGGAGAGGCCCGGCGCCAGGTCGCGCGCCTGCGCTTCCTGCACCTGGATCTCGGCGTAGAGGGCGTCGGCGCGGGCGACCTTGGCCAGGGCGGCGCCGGGCAGCACGCTCTGGCCCGGCTGCAGGGCCAGTTCCTGCACGATGCCGTCGATGGGCGCGCGCAGCTCCAGCGCGGCGGCCAGCTCCCGGTCGCGCTGCAAGGCCTTGGCGAAACGGGCCACGGCGGCCTGCTTGGCAGCGAGTTGGGCCTGGCCGTTGGCGCTGCAGCGCTCGAGCAACTGGCGCTCCAGGGCCAGGTTTTGCTTGGCCTGCTCCACGTTGAACTGGCTGCGCTGGTAGGCGAGCTTGGAGACCATGCCGTCCTTCTGCAGCTCCTGGTCGGCCGCCCATTGCAGATCGGCGCTGCGCAGGGCCAGCTCGGCCCGCTGCAGGGCGGCGCGCTGGTTCAGCTGGCTGCTGTCCAGCGTGGACTGCAGCGCGCGCAGCTCGGCCTCGGCCTGCTGCAAGGACCAGCGGCTTTCCTCAACCCGCTGCAGCAGCTGCGGGTTGAGCAGGCGCAGCAGCACGTCGCCCGCCCTGACCCGGCTGCCCGCCTGGGCCTCGATGCGGTCCACCCGGCCCTCGGCCTGGGCGGCGACCCAGCGCACGTCGCTCGGCAGCAGCACGCCGCTGGCACGCAGGTTCAAGGTCAGCGGGCCGCGCTCCACCGTGGCCACGGTGACCGTGCCCGAGCGAACCGACATCTCGGCCGGGCGCGCCCGCAGTCCAGCCACCAGCAGGGCGAGCAGGGCCAGGCCGGCCAGTGCCAGGCGTGGCTGGCGGCGGCGCCACCAGGCTTGGTCGGAAGAGGTCCGTTGGATGTCCATGGCCCTTCATGAGCAGGACGCGTGCCAGGGCGGAATCGAAGCTTCAGCGAACCCATTGCACAGTGAGCGGGCCCTGATGCAAGGCAAGCTGTCCTGAAATCGGGACGACAGCCGTCTCAATTCCGGAACGCAGGGCGGGCAGAATGCCGGCCATGGACATCACCGCAACCACCCCACTGCTGGGCGGCCTCTCGCCCGAGCAGTTCATGCGCAAGCACTGGCAGAAAAAGCCGCTGCTGGTACGCCAGGCCTTGCCCGGCATCACGCCGCCGGTCGACCGCAAGCAGCTCGCCGAGCTGGCGGCCGACGAGGACGTGGAGTCGCGCCTGGTCACTGCCTTTGAGGGTCGCTGGGCGCTGCGTCAGGGGCCGGTTCCCAGGCTGCCGCCGTTCAGCAAGCCGGGCTGGACGCTCTTGGTCCAGGGACTGGAACAGCACTCGGACGCAGCCCGTGAACTGCTGGACCGCTTCCGCTTCGGCCCCGAGGCGCGGCTCGATGATCTGATGATCTCCTACGCCAGCGAGGGCGGTGGCGTCGGCCCGCATTTCGACTCCTACGACGTCTTCCTGATCCAGGTGGCCGGCAAGCGCCGCTGGCGCATCGCCGCGCAGAAGGACGCCGTGCTGCGCGAAGACGTGCCGCTGAAGATCATTGCCAACTTCCAGCCCGAGCAGGAGTTCCTGCTGGAAGCCGGCGACATGCTCTACCTGCCGCCCGGCTGGGCCCATGACGGCGTGGCCGAGGGCCCGGATTGCATGACCTGTTCGGTGGGCTTCCGCTCGCCCTGGCGCGCCGAACTGGCCCAGGACCTGCTGCAGCGCCTGATGGACGACGAGGACGAACCCCGCGCCAACCGCATGTATGCCGACCCCAAGCAGGAAGCCACCGTCAATCCGGGCTTGATCCCGTTGGCTTTGCAAAACTTTGCACGTGAGGCCGCCGAGCGCGCCCTGAACGAACCGCGGGCGCTCGAACGCTCGCTCGGCGAGGCGCTGACCGAGCCCAAGCCGCGGGTGTTCTTCGAACCTGGCGAGCCGCTTGAGCCCGGCCGGGGCGTGAGTCTGGACCGCCGCAGTCGCATGCTCTACGACGCCGACCATGTGTTCATCAATGGCGAGTCCTACCGCGCGGGGGGCAAGGATTTCAAGCTGATGAAGCAGTTGGCTGACAGCCGCCAGCTGAGCGCTCGCGAGGTGGCCGGCCTGTCCGAAGGCGCACTCGACCTGCTGGCGCAGTGGTGCGAGGACGGCTGGGTACAGGCGGCCTGACCCCCGGGGGAATTCGGACCATGGAACACGGCGTCTTCACCGGGAGAGAGGCCTTTGTGGCCGCGTTGCGCGAGGGGCTGGTGTTGGCCGAAAAGCAGGGTGCTCGCGAGCTCTGCTGGCTGGATGCGGACTTCGTCCACTGGCCGCTTTCCGAGCCCGCCGTGCTGGATCTGCTGACCGCCTGGGCCCGGCCGCACCGCCGGCTGCGCATGCTCGCACCGCAGTTCGAGGCGCTGCAGCAGCGCCATCCGCGCTTCGTCACCTGGCGGCGCAACTGGGGTCATCTGATTGCAGCGCGGGCCTTCGAGCCCGAACTGCTCAGCGGCTCGGACCTCGTCGGCCTGATGCTGGCACCGGGTGCGGCTTGCGTCCGGCTGTTCGATGCCGAGCATTGGCGAGGTGCGATCAGCGCACCGATGGCCGGCGTTCGCGCCGATGAGCTGCTCAGCCGGCAGTGGTTTGATGCAATTGAGCAACGTTCCAGCGAGTCCTTTGCTGCCAGTACCTTGGGACTTTAAGGCCGGCTTTAAAACAGCCGCTACAATCGCCGGCTAGGTGTTGGGAGCGCTCGAGGCTTCCATGCCTTGCTCTTAGAAACTTCGGGCACGCAAGTGCCCGATGCTTCAAAAATTACCGGTAATTAGTTCTTCGTCAATCAGATCTGAGGAAAAGTGATGAAAAAGTCGATCCTGTTGGCCTCCCTGCTGGCTGCTGTTGCTCTGGCTGCTTGCGGCAAGAAGGAAGAAGCTGCTCCTGCTCCGGCTCCCGCCGCTGCTCCGGCTCCCGCCGCTTCGGAAGCCGCTTCGGCTCCCGCCATGGAAGCTTCGGCTCCCGCCGCTGACGCCGCTTCGGCCGCCGCCAGCAAGTAATCGGCTCTCCGATCACGCACAAGCCGCCTGGCGCAAGCCCGGCGGCTTTTGTCATTTCTGGTCGGCTGCAACAGCGCCGATAGGCTCAGCTGATGTCAAACCAGGCCGTGCCTTCCAGCTGGTCGGCCACCTCGAGCGCCGCCTGAAGGATCACCGGCTGCAAGGCCTCACGGACCAGCTCGGGCCGGTTGTTCTGGGCGCTCAGATGGGCCGCCACCACGCGGCCCAGGCCCGCATGCTGGCATTGGCGCAGGATCTCGGCAGCTGTCTCGTTGGACAGATGGCCGTGGCTCCCCAGGATGCGCCGTTTCAGCGAGGCCGGGTAACTGGAGGCGCGCAGCAGCGCCTCGTCGTGATTGCACTCCAGCAGCAGCGCGTCGCAGCCCTGCAGGGCCGCCAGCAGCTGCGGAGCAGGAGAGCCCACGTCGGTCAGCACGCCGAGGTTGTGCAGGCCATCGCCGCAGCGCAGCTGCAAGGGCTCCTCGGCGTCATGCGGCACCGAGAAGGGCCGGAGCTCCAGGTCCCCGAGGGCGAGCGTCTCGCCGTCACGCGTGAGGTGCAGCAGGGTGGGATCGAAGTCCTCGTTGCCGACGGCCCGCCAGGTGCCCCGGCTCATCCAGAGCGGGATGCGCCAGCGCTGGGCAAAGCCGAGCGCGCAGCCTATGTGGTCGCCATGTTCATGGGTGATGAAAATGGCGGCCAGCTCGGTGGCCGCACTGCCGGCGCGCTCCAGGCGGCGGTTCAGTTCGCGCTGGCTGAAGCCGCAGTCGATCAGCACCTGGGTGCTGGTGATGCCCTGGCTGGCCTCGACCAGGGTGGCATTGCCACCGCTGCCGCTGCCCAGGCTGCAAAAGCGCATGTCTCGACCCGAGGTCCGTATCAGTTCGAAAGCGGCCAGGCGGCGCTGTTTTCTTCGACCGTCAGGCCGCGGGCGGGCACCGGCGGGACCACGATGGGCGTGACTGCTGCTCCCGGCAGCGCCGGGCCTTGCGGGTCCAGCGCTTTGCGGGCCAGGTCCTGCAGCTGTTCCCAATGGGCTTGCAGCATCGCGTCCTTGCTGCTTCGTGCCGCTGCGGCAGCAAACTGGCGCTCCAGCCCGCGCAGCTCGACACGGGCCTCGGTGCGGCTTTCGTCGCTGGCCAGCAGGGCGGTCAGCTGCTCCATGTAGATGCGGTGCATGCGGCGGCGCAGCGGCGCCGGTGCCGGCTGGCCCGGCGCCAGCTCGCTCAGCACGGTCTGGCGCAGGTCGGCCAGCAGCAGCGGCAGGCGGTAGGCCTTGTCGCCGAGACTCAGCTCCTGGTCCTGCAGGCGGGCCAGGCGGGTGCGGTCCAGCAGGGCGCGCAGGGCACCGCGCTGGTTGGACTGCAGGCGACCGGCCGGTTCCTGCGGCGGCAGACGCTCAATGACACCGGGTTCAAACAGCCATTGCGGCGTGCCGAACAGCTGCTCGGCCAGGAAGCGCACGGCGCGCGACTGGCGCTGCCGATCCAGCGCCTGGAAGGTGGCGCCGGCTTGCTCGCCATGTTTGTTCTGCGTGTCGTAGCCGCCCACCTGGTTCAGCACATGGGCGAGTTCTACCGTCCACTGATTCCAGACGGCGTCATACAGCACGGCCAGCAACTGGTCGTCCTCGCCGGCCTGCAGGGCCATGGCCGGCAGGTGCTTGACGATGCGCTGCAGGTTCTTGGTGCCGAGGCCCGTGGCCACCACCGGATCGGCGTCGCCGACGGCTTCCACGTTCTCGCCCGCGTCGCCCAAGCGGTTGGGCGAGGTGAAGCGCAGCCAGGGCTTGCCGTCCTGCTCGCGCAGCCAGCCGTTCAGCGTGCTGCGCTCTTCCTCGGGTGTGGCCGCATTGGGCAGCGGCGTGTAGCCCCAGCGCGTGGCGAACAGGTCATAGGGGCCGACCTTGGGAATCAAGAGGGCCGGGTCGACCTTGTCCTCGGGCTGGACCAGGTAGTTGAAGCGGCTGTAGTCCATGATGGAGGCCACATGGCCCATGGTCTTGAGCCAGGCCGGGTCGCGCAGCTTGTCGACCGGGTAGAGCGAGCTGGACTTCATGTTGTGCGGGAAGCCGAGCGCATGGCCCATCTCATGGCTGACCACGTAGGCGATCAGATCGCCCATCAGCGGGTCGGGCAGCGGCAGCTTCTGGGCGCGCGGGTCGACAGCGCCGGCCTGCACCACGTACCAGTTGCGTGCCAACTGCATCATGTTGTGGAACAGCACGATGCTGGAGTTCAGGATCTCGCCGCTGCGCGGGTCGGTGATGGCCTGGCTGTAGGCCGTGGCAGCGACCGAGGGTACCCAACGGATGACGTTGTAGCGCATGTCCTCGGCATCGAACTCGGGATCCTCGGCCTTGCTCGGGAAGGGGCGGGCCTGCACCGCGTTCTTGAAGCCGGCGGCCTCGAAGGCCACGTTCCAGGACTCGACGCCTTGCTTGATGTACGGCATCAGCCACTCGGGCGTGGCCTTGTCCACGTACCAGACCAGGGGCTTGACCGGCTCGCTCAGCGCTGCGGCGGGGTCCTGCTTCTCCAGGCGCCAACGGGCGATCAGGCGCTGCGGCTTGATGCCGTGGGCGTCGACGGCAAAGTCGATGCGGCGCACTTCCTGGAAGCCGATGCGGTCGTCGGCCAGCCGTGGCCGCATGGCCTCGCGGGGCAGGCGCACGAGGTTGTAGGCCACGTCTACCGTGCCGCTGCGCACGGGCACGGCCAGCGCCGCGGGCAGCCCGGGGATGGCCGGCGTGCCGCCGAAGCTGTAGGTGTGGGTTGCGTTGATGCGCACGCTCTCGGCAAAGGCCTTGAACTGCTCGATCTGGCTGCGGCTGCTGTCCATGCCAACGGCGCGCAGGGCCGTGCGGGTGGCGAAATCGCCCCATTCGCTGGTGAACAAACGGCTCACGTCGACCACCGGCGCCCCCGACTTGGCATAGGCATCGACCGGCAGGGTCAGCAGGATGGCTTCGCGCTGCGAGTCCTGCACGGCCCCCGCCAGCGCCTGCCCGGTCGGGCTCACATAGGACTGCGAGACGCCTTGCAGCGAGATCTTGTTGTTCTTCAGGTTGAAGCTCAGCAGCTGCTGGTTCAGCGTGCGGCCCACGTGCTCGACACCGGCCGGCACGGCCGTGGCGGTGGCCGCCAGCAGCAGCGGCTGACCCAGCAAGGCCTTGGGAATTTCGAAGTACAGCTTGCCCTTGACCATGTGCACCGTCAGCAGGCCGCGCTGCGTGGTGGCGTCGGGCGTGATCACGCGCTCATAGGGGCGCGGCTCCCCGGGCACGCCGCCCATGGCTGCGGCCATGGCGGCCATCGCGGACAGGTTGGGCGCGGTGGTGGGTGCTGTGGTCGGCGTCGGCGCTGATGCCGGCGTGGCTGGCGGCGGCACCTGGGCCGCGGCCAGGCTGCAAGCGATGCCGAGGCTGGCGGCGACGATCTTGAGGTGATGTTTCATCATGACTTTGTAGTTCCCCCTTAGCGAAATGGATACGGCGCGATGGCCTGCACTGGCGCTGAATGGAAAACGGCGGCGCGGTGCAATACCGGGCCGCCGTCATTCACCGAGAACGCTGTCCGGAACTCAGCGCAGATCGTCCATCAGCAGGCCGAGGATGCGCTTGGCGTTTTCGTTCGTCTGCTGCTGGCCCTTGTCGTCCAGCACCATGACCGTGCTCTTCTCGCCCTCGGACTTGACCGAGACGCGGTAGCGCGAGGTGGTGGAATCCTTGGCGCCGAACAGCTTGGCGAAGAAGCCCGGCTCTTCCTTGCCGACCATGTTGGGGTCGGCGTAGCGCAGGAAGAACAGGCCCTGGCTGCGGTCACGGTCTTCAATGGTGAAGCCATGGCGGTCCAGCGACTGGCCGACACGGCGCCAGGCGCGCTCGAAGCCTTCGGCCACCTTCAACTCATTGGGCACATCGCTCAGGGCGCGGCGGCTGGCGCCGGGCAGCAGGGCATCGGCGGCCGTGGCCGGCGCGGCGGCGGAGGCGGCGGCCGTCACGGTGGCGGCAGCGGCCTTGGCCTGCTCTTCCTTGCCACCGAGGCGCAGCAGCAGGCGCGACAGCATCTCGGCTTCCAGCGACGGGTCGCTGGCACGAGCCTGCCAGGCCGTGTTCTTGCTCTCGGAGTTCGAGGTGTAGACCTCCTGCATGCCGCGATGCGTGACGCGCACCTCGGTGCCGCCATTGGCGCCGCGCTCCAGGCGGACGCGGTATTTGTCGCGCTCGCCGGTGGAGTACATGCCGTCGATCAGCCATCCGAGGCTCTTGCGCAGGAAGTCCTGCGGCAGCTTGGCGCGGTTCTCGTTCCAGCTGGTTTCGAGCAAGCCCAGCTCAGGCTGCTCCTGCGAGATCTCGAAGCCCTGGTCCAGCCAGAAGCCGCGCACCAGCGGCCACAGCTGCTCGGGCGTCTGCGGGCTGAACAGCCAGCGGTCGTTGCCGTTGCGTTCGACCTTCAACTCGCCGATGCGGCTCAGGGCCACCTTGTCGCTGCTCGGCACGGCCGTGGCCGCGCTCTGCTGTTGCTGCTGCATGGCCGAGGCGCTGATGCTGGCGCCTGGGGCCACCTGGCCGCGCGCGTCGCGGGCCAGCTGGGTCAGGTCGGGCGGCACGTCGAGGCCGGTGGTCTGGCGGGCGCCGGTGCGGTAGTCGACCTTGTCGCCGGACACAAGGCCGGAGAAGGCACTGCAAGCACTCAGGGCGACAACAGCCAGGGCCAGCGTCGAAAGGCGCAGGGCCTGCTTGGAAACTTGGTGGTAACGGATCACGCTTGAAATCTCCACGGCAGTGCCGGGTCAGGATGAGGGTGCGATTAGAGCAGAGATCGAGGGCCGCTCTTCAGAGCAGCCCGGCCTCGCGCATCGCCTGCTCGACGCTGGCCTGACCGGCCGGCGTCAGCTCGGTGATCGGCAGGCGCAGCGCCTTGCCGCAGCGGCCCAGGCGCGACAGCGCCCACTTGGCCGGGGCCGGGCTCGGCTCGCAGAACAGCTGCTTGTGCAGCGAGAGCAACTGGAAGTGGATGCGGGTGGCCTCGCGCACATTGCCGGCGAGGGCCGCCTTGCAGAGTTCGCTCATCGCCCGCGGGGCGACGTTGGCCGTGACGCTCACATTGCCATGGCCGCCGAGCAGCATCAGGGCGATGGCCGTGCCGTCGTCGCCGGAGTAGATCGAGAAGCCTTGCGGGGCGTTCTTGATCAGCCAGGCGGCGCGCTCGATGTTGCCGGTCGCTTCCTTGACGCCGAACACGCCGGGCAGCGAGGCGCAGCGCAGGGTGGTCTCGGGCGCCATATCGGCCACGGTGCGGCCGGGCACGTTGTACAACATCATCGGGATGTCGACGGCCTCGGCGATGGCCTTGTAGTGCTGGTAGATGCCTTCCTGCGAAGGCTTGTTGTAGTAGGGCACGACTGACAGCGTGGCGTCGGCGCCGACCTGCTTGGCGTAGTGGCTGAGCTCGATGGCCTCGGCCGTGTTGTTCGCGCCGGTGCCCGCGAGGATGGGCACGCGGCCCTTGGCATGCTCGACGGCGATGCGGATCACCTCGCGGTTCTCCTCCATGCTGACGGTGGGCGATTCGCCGGTGGTGCCGACGACGCCGATGCAGTCCGTGCCTTCGGCGATGTGCCAGTCGATCAGGGCACGCAGCGCGGGCTCGTCAATGCTGCCGTCCTCGTGCATCGGCGTGATCAGCGCGACGATGCTGCCAACAATCGGTTCCATGGGGGAGGGTTCCTAGGTCAATTTGGGCGGATTCTACTGAAGCCGCCGGGGCGATCTCTCAGGGCAAGGCGTGCCTGGGATGGGCCGGCCCGCCTGCGGCGAGCCGAACGGCGGCAACGCGCTGGACGAAGCGGCCGTTGACCCCGGCCTCCTCCTCCGTCCAGCCATTCTCATAGCCGACGATCTGCAGCCCCGCGCAGGCCTGCAGCAGTTCGCCCGGCTGCAGCAGGAACTCGGGCCGTGCCGGGCGGCCGACGGTCTGCTGGCCGTCTGCGAAGGTTTCGTAGATCAGCCAGCCACCTGGCGCGACCGCCTCGACGATGTTCGGCAGCAGCGGCCGCCACAGGTAGTTGCAGACCAGCACCAGGTCGAACTGCCGGCCCGCCAATGGCCAGGTGCCGCTTTCGATGTCGGCCTCGATGATCTCGGCCAGCCCTCGCAGCGGGGCGATGGCGGCGGCATCGCGGTCCACGCCGGCGACTTTCAATCCCAGCGATGCCAGGTGGCGCAGGTGGCGCCCCGAGCCGCACGCGAGATCCAGCGCCGTGGCGCCGGGACGTAGCGCCTGGGGCCAGCGGCGCAGCCAGGGAGAGACCTCGCTCATCAGAAACAGGCCCAGAGCTGATCAGCCAGGTGCTGCACCAGCGAGGGCTGGGCATAGGCCATGAAAATCAGGCCCAGCACGCCGGCGCCGGCGATCCACAGCAGCCAGCGTTTGAACATCATGCGGCGGCCACCTGGGGCCTGACGATGGCCGTCTCGCGCACCGGCAGATTGATCAGCGCGGCCACCACGCCAAAGCCCACGGCCAGGTACCAGACGATGTCGTAGCTGCCCGAGAGGTCGTAAAGCTTGCCACCCAGCCAGACGCCCAGGAAGCTGCCGATCTGGTGGCTGAAGAACACGAAGCCGCCGAGCATGGACATGTGCTGGATGCCGAAGATCTGCGCCACCACCGCATTGGTCGGCGGCACGGTCGAGAGCCACAGCACGCCCATCAAGGCAGAGAAGATGTAGACGCTCATCGGCGTCAGCGGCGCCAGCAGGAAGATCACGATGACCACCGAGCGCGCCGCATAGATGCCGCTGAGCAGGTAGCGCTTGGGGAAGCGCTGGCCCAGCGAGCCGGCCGCGTAAGTGCCGAACACATTGAACAGGCCGATCAGCGCCAGCGCATAGGTGGCGACCTGGGGCGAGAGGCCATGGTCCTTCAGGTAGCTGGGCATGTGCACGCCGATGAAGACGACCTGGAAGCCGCAGACGAAGTAGCCGGCCATCAGGAGCTGGAAGCTGCGGTAGCCGAAGGCCTCGCGCAGCGCCTGGCCGATGCTTTGCTGATGGCCCACCGGACCGGCGGCCTTGGGCTCACGCAGGCCGAAGGCCAGCGGCAGTATCAGGAGGGCCGCCAGAGCCAGATAGAAGAGGGCGTTCTGCCAGCCGGTGCCGGCGATCAGCCAGTTCTCCACCGGCACCATCAGGAACTGGCCGAAGGAGCCGGCGGCCGCCGCCACGCCCATGGCCCAGCTGCGCTTCTCGGCCGAGACATTGCGGCCGATCACGCCGTAGATCACGGCATAGGTCGTGCCCGATTGGGCCATGCCGATCAGGAGGCCGGCACTGCCGGTGAACGCGAGGCCCGAGGTGGACAGCGCCATCAGCACCAGGCCCAGCGCGTACAGCAGGCCGCCGACCATCAGCACCTTGAAGGCACCGAAGCGGTCCGCCAGCATGCCGGCGAAGGGACCGGCGGCGCCCCAGGCGATGTTCTGGATGGCCAGGGCGAAGGCGAAGGTCTCGCGGGTCCAGCCCCGCTCCAGCGTGATCGGCTGCAGCCACAGGCCGAAGCCGTGGCGTATGCCCATCGAGAGCGTGACGATCATGGCGCCGCACAGCAGCACCTGGGTCATCGAGAGTTTGGCGGCGGGGGTGGGGGCGGCGGCTTGCATCGGGCCAATGTAGCCAGATCAGGAATTCCTTGCCGACG
Organism: Pelomonas sp. V22; assembly: GCF_030014915.1. Taxonomy (GTDB): domain Bacteria; phylum Pseudomonadota; class Gammaproteobacteria; order Burkholderiales; family Burkholderiaceae_C; genus JAUASW01. Next base: position 440,205 of record NZ_JAGIXS010000001.1, on the reverse strand, counting down.
CCGGGGCGACAGGTTTGGCGGCCGGCTTGGTGGAAGCTTGGGTTTTGGCCGGGGCCGGCTTCTTGGTGGGCGCCTTCTTCTTCGCCGCCGGAGCGTCGGTGCTGATGCCGGGCTGTTCGGCGCCGTCGGCCACGCCGTCCATCTGGGTCAGGATGCGGCCCTGCTTCACGCGCAAGAGCGGTGTGGTGATGGCCTTGGCGTCCTGCAGCGGGTCGGTGCCGAGCAAGATAAAGCTCGCCTCGCAGCCCTCGTCAAAGCAGCCGAGCTTGCGCTTGGGATAGAGGGCCTGCGGTGTGTCCATGCTGGACATCTTCAAAAGCTCGGCCGCGCTGAAGACGCCGAATTCGGCCAGCTGCTTGATCTCGGCCTGGGCCGTGCCGGTGAACAGGTCCGAGCCCACCAGCAGTGGCACGCCCGCCGCCTTGAGCCGCTCCAGATTGCGGCGCTGCACGCTGCGCAGCTTGTCGAGCTGCTGCGGCGTGGTCGGGAACAGCGAGGTCGCGGCGGTGGCCGTGATCACGGCGACCTTGGCCTGGGCCGCGCGCGCTGCCGCCTCGGGGCTGATCAGGAGCCGCTCCGGATCTTCGCCCAGCGGATTGAAGAAGCCGGGTAGGTCGGCAATCAGGTCTACGCCCAGCTTCACGGCGGCCTCGAAGTCGGGCGGGCTGTCCACATGGGCGACGACCCGCAGGCCATCGCGGTGCGCCAGTCGCACCACGGCCGCAGCGGTGTCGAGGTTGAGACCCAGCCGGCCCTGCAAGTCGGGCCGCGCGCGCAGCTCGGGCCGCTCATGGTTGCTCAGCACGATCTTGACCAGGTCGGGCTTTCGCTCGGCCACCTTGGCCCATTTGCGCTCGGCATCCAGCGCGCTGTCCATCACCAGCACGGCGCTGTCGTCCTTGCGGGCGGCCGGCGTCAGCTGGGCCAGCGGATGGCCGTCGGAGGAGGTGATGCAGGCGCTGGCGAACAGCGTGTCCACGCTATCGTGTCCATTCAGCCTGGCACGCGCGACCTCGGTGCCGGCCGGGTCGGCGCAGAGCTGGGCGCTGTAGAACACGCCATCCTGCAGGTAGCGCTGGCCGTAGTGCTCCACGCCCCAGGCGTTCTGCAGGTTGTGGTTGTGGGCTTCGGCCAGCGGCGGCACCAGGTACTGGCTGTGCAGGTCCATGCTGCGGTGGACCTTCTTGGGCTTCTTGCGGGTGAACTTGCCGTCCACCACGTAGAGCGTGGCGCGCTGGAAGACCTGGCCATCGAACCAGCGGGCGCTTTTCAGCTCCAGCGTCAGCGGGCTGCTGGCCTTGAAGGGCTCGGGCGATGCCGTCTGAGCCACGGCAGGGCCGGCGAGGAGATCCATGAGGGCCAGAAGGGCCAGGCAGGTCAGGGAGGGAAGGCTTCGCATGCTCGGGCGGAAATGAGAGCGCGCATCCTAAGCCCTGCGAGCCTCGCGAACGGCCTTGCGCCCTCCCTACAATCGCCGCCCATGGCGACATCCAAAGGCAGTACCCCAAGCGCCGAATACGGCGAAGGCTCGATCCGCGTCCTCAAGGGCCTCGAGCCGGTCAAGCAGCGTCCCGGCATGTACACCCGGACCGACAACCCGCTGCATGTGATCCAGGAAGTGATCGACAACGCGGCCGACGAGGCGCTGGCCGGCTTCGGCAAGCGCATCGACGTGACCCAGCATGCCGACGGCTCGGTCTCGGTGGCCGACGATGGCCGCGGCATTCCCTTCGGCCTGCACCCGGAAGAAGGCGTGCCGGTCGTCGAAATCGTGTTCACCCGGCTGCATGCCGGCGGCAAGTTCGACAAGGGCTCGGGCGGCGCCTACAGCTTCTCGGGCGGCTTGCACGGCGTGGGCGTCTCGGTGACCAATGCCCTGGCCAAGCGGCTGGAGGTGCAGGTCTGGCGCGACAAGCAGGTGGCGAACCTGGCCTTCGAGCATGGTGACGTGGTCGAGCCGGTGAGTTCGCGCGCCGCCACCAGCGGTGACCGCAAGCAGGGCACGACGGTGCGCGTCTGGCCCGAAGCCAAATATTTCGAGGCGGTGGAACTGCCGAAGAACGAGCTGGTGCACCTGCTGCGCAGCAAGGCCGTGCTGATGCCGGGCGTCACCGTGACGCTGAAGAACGAGAAGTCGGGCGAGGTCCAGACCTGGCTCTACAAGGGCGGTCTGCGCGACTACCTGATGCAGACGCTCAACAACGACCCGCTGATCCCGCTGTTCGAGGGCGAGCAGTTCGCCACCTCGGCCGAGAGCGAGAACTTCGCCGAGGGCGAGGGTGCCTCCTGGTGCGTGGCCTTCACCGAGGAAGGCGCGCCGGTGCGCGAAAGCTATGTGAACCTGATCCCCACGGTGGCCGGTGGCACGCACGAGTCGGGCCTGAAGGACGGCCTCTTTGGCGCGGTCAAGGGTTTCATCGAGATGCACAGCCTCACGCCCAAGGGCGTCAAGCTGATGCCCGACGACGTGTTCTCGCGCGCCAGCTTCGTGCTCTCGGCCAAGGTGCTGGACCCGCAGTTCCAGGGCCAGACCAAGGAGCGCCTGAACTCGCGCGATGCCTTGCGCCTGGTGTCGGCCTTCGTGAAGCCGCAGCTGGAGCTCTGGCTCAACCAGCATGTGGAGCATGGCAAGAAGCTGGCCGAGCTCGTGATCAAGCAGGCGCAGACGCGCCAGCGTGCCAGCCAGAAGGTCGAGAAGCGCAAGGGCTCGGGCGTGGCCGTGCTGCCCGGCAAGCTGACCGATTGCGAAAGCCGCGACCTGAACCTGAACGAACTCTTCCTGGTGGAAGGCGACTCGGCCGGCGGCAGCGCCAAGATGGGCCGCGACAAGGAGACGCAGGCCATCCTGCCGTTGCGCGGCAAGGTCCTGAATTCCTGGGAGGTCGAGCGCGATCTCTTGTTCAAGAACAACGAGATCCACGACATCTCGGTGGCCATCGGCGTGGACCCGCATGGCAAGAACGATTCGCCCGACGTCTCAGGCCTGCGCTACGGCAAGATCTGCATCCTTTCGGACGCCGACGTGGACGGCTCGCACATCCAGGTGCTGCTGCTGACGCTGTTCTTCCGCCATTTCCCCAAGCTCGTGGAGCTGGGCCATGTCTACGTGGCGCGGCCGCCGCTGTACCGCGTTGATGCGCCGGCACGTGGCAAGAAGCCCGCTGCCAAGCTCTATGCGCTGGACGAGGGCGAGCTGGTGGCGACGCTGGACAAGCTGCGCAAGGAAGGTGCCCGCGAGAACTCCTGGAGCATCAGCCGCTTCAAGGGTCTCGGCGAGATGAGCGCCGAGCAGCTGTGGGACACGACGCTGAACCCCGAGACCCGGCGCCTGGCCGTGATCCGCTTCGGCCTGTTCGACGTGCCGCAGACGGAGGACGCGATGAACAAGCTGATGGGCAAGGGAGAGGCCGCTTCGCGCCGCGAGCTGATGGAGATCCACGGCGATTCGGTCGAAGTCGATATCTAGGCATGCGCACGGTCTACAACCAGCGGCATGCTGCGCACGCCGCCACGCACGAGTTCTTCCGAGGCCGGCTGGTGCCCGCCTTCGAGGTGCCGGCGCGGGCGGACTATGTGCTGCAGGCGGTGCAGGCCGCGCAGCTCGGCGAGATCCTGAGCCCCTTTGACCACGGCATCGCGCCGCTGGAGCGCGTGCATGCGCCTGCCTATCTGCGCTTCGTGCAAGGTGCGCATGCCGAATGGCGCTCTCTGGGCGGCGAGGGCGACGCCTTCCCGGCCGTCTGGCCGGTGCGCAGCCTGCGCTCGGACGTGGAGCCTGCCAGCTTCGCCGCCCGCATGGGCCTGTACTCGATGGACAGCGGCACGCCGCTGACCGCTGGTAGCTGGGAGGCCTCGTACTGGGGCGCGCAGGCCGCGCTCACCGGCCTCGACCTGGCGCTCGGAGATGAGGGCTCGGCCTATGTGTTGACGCGCCCGCCCGGCCACCATGCCGGCGCCGATTTCTTCGGCGGCTACTGCTTCATCAACAACGCGGCAGTGGCCGCCCAGGCGGCGCGCGACCGCGGCATGGCGCGCGTGGCCATCCTCGACGTGGACTACCACCACGGCAACGGCACGCAGGCGATCTTCTACGAGCGCAGCGACGTGTTCTATGCCAGTGTCCACGGCGACCCGAGTACCGAGTTCCCGTTCTTCCTCGGCCATGCCGATGAGCGCGGCGCCGGCGCGGGCCTGGGCTTCAATGCGAACTACCCGCTGTCGGCCGGTGCGAGCAACGAGGCCTGGTTCGCCGCGCTGGAAGGCGCGCTGGCGCAGGTGGCGGGCTTCGCGCCCGAGCTGCTGATCGTGTCGCTGGGCGTGGATACCTATGTCGAGGACCCGATCTCGCACTTCAAGCTCGACCGGCCCGAGTTCGCGCAGCTGGGCCGGCGCATCGCCGCGTTCGGTGCGACGAAGACGCTGTTCCTGCAGGAGGGCGGCTACGCCACCGAGGCGATCGGCCACAACGTGGTGGCCGTGCTGCGCGGCTTTGAGGAGGGCCAAGGGTGAGAGTCCACCTGCGGCCCACGATGCTGTCCGACCTGGACTATGTGGTCTCGGTCGAGCAGGATGGCTCGAACCTGCCCTTCATCACGCCGTGGGAGCGCACGCAGCACGAGGGCGCCATCCGCTTCCCGGACTCGCGTCACTTCATTGTTGAGGTGGGTGATGGCGCCGAGCGCGCCGGCTTCGTGATCCTTCAAGGTTGCCGCAATCCCAACCGCTCGGTGGAGCTCAAGCGCATCGTGCTGGGCCCCAAGGGCCAGGGCATAGGCCGGGCCTGCTTGCGGCAGCTGAAGAAGCTGGCTTTCACGCAGTTGCAGGCGCACCGCTTCTGGCTCGACGTGAAGGGGCTCAATGTGCGCGCGCAAGAGCTGTACCGCGATGAAGGCTTTGTCGAGGAAGGCCGCTTGCGCGAAAGCGTCAAGGTGCTGGGCGCCGATGGTTACGACAGCCTGATCGTGATGTCGATGCTGGACCGCGAATACCAGGCCCGCGTGGCACTGGGCGAGGAGGGCGCTTGATTCGCGTTTTTCTCTTGCTTGCACTGAGCCTGTTTGCCCGCTCGGCCCAGGCCCAGCTGTGGGGCTATGTCGATGCGGGCGGCGTGGCCCATCTCGCTTCGACCCAGCTCGATGGCCGCTACAGCCTGGTCATGGGCCGCAGCGAGATCGGCCGCGTGCCGGGCAAGCTCGATGGCAGCCATGAGCTGCTGACCTGGCTCGAGATCGCGCCCGAGGTCAAGGCCGTACAGCCCTGGCTGCGCGAGGCAGCGAGCCGGCATGGCGTCGATATGGAGTTGCTGAAGGCGGTGATCACCGTCGAGTCCGGTTTCAAGCGCGATGCCGTGTCGCCGCGCGGTGCCGTCGGGCTCATGCAGATCATGGCCCCGGCCGGCCAGCAGCAGCGCCTGCTGGAACCGCGCCGCAACATCGACACCGGCGCGCAGATGCTCGCCGCCCTCATCAAGAAATTCGGCCGCATCGATGCGGCCCTGGCGGCCTGGAACGCCGGCGAAGGCACGGTGCGCCGCAACGGCGGCCGCATGCCCGACATCGCCGAGACCCAGGCCCATGTCCACCTGGTGCTGGAGCTGTACTGGGCGCTGCTGCAACGCAGCCTGCCCGCCACGGCCCAGAGCCTGCAAATCCACGGCAGTCCCCGATGACCGAGAACAACGAGCAGAACCTTTCCTTCGATTTCGACGCGGAGCAGCCGCCCTCGCCACCATCCCCGCCCGCGCCGCCGCCGCCTCCGGAACCGCCGGCCGAGGATGACGGCACCAGCCTGACGCTGGCCGACTACGCGCGCCAGGCCTATCTCGAATACGCGCTGTCCGTCGTCAAGGGCCGCGCCCTGCCGGATGTCTGCGATGGCCAGAAGCCGGTGCAACGCCGCATCCTGTACTCGATGGAGCGCATGGGCCTGAGCTATTCGGGCAACACCGGCGCCAAGCCGGTGAAGGGCGCCCGCGTGGTCGGTGATGTGCTGGGCCGCTTCCATCCGCATGGCGACCAGTCGGTCTACGACGCCCTGGTGCGCATGGCCCAGGACTTCAGCCAGCGCTATCCGCTGATCGACGGCCACGGCAACTTCGGCAGCCGCGATGGCGACGGCGCCGCCGCAATGCGGTACACCGAAGCGCGCCTGGCACCCATCGCGCGCCTGCTGCTCGAAGAGATCGATGAAGGCACGGTGGACCTCGTGCCCAACTACGACGGCTCGACCGACGAGCCGCGCCAACTGCCCGCGCGCCTGCCCTTCGTGCTGCTGAACGGCGCCTCCGGCATTGCCGTGGGCCTGGCGACTGAAGTGCCCAGCCACAACCTGCGCGAAGTGGCGGCCGCTGCGGTCGCGCTGTTGAAGAACGAGAAGCTGTCGGACGACGAGCTCTACACCTTGCTGCCTGGCCCCGATTTCCCCGGCGGTGGCCAGCTGATCAGCAGTGCCGACGACATCCGCTCGGCCTATGCCAGCGGCCGGGGCAGCTTCAAGCTGCGCGCGCGCTGGAAGATCGAAGATCTGGCCCGTGGTCAGTGGCAACTGGTGGTCAACGAGCTGCCACATGGCACCAGCTCGCAGAAGGTGCTGGAAGAGATCGAGGAGCTCTCCAACCCCAAGGTCAAGGCCGGCAAGAAGGCGCTGACGCAGGAGCAGATGCAGCTGAAAGCCTCGCTCTTGGCGGTGCTCGACGGCGTGCGCGATGAGTCGAGCAAGGACGCGCCGGTGCGCCTGGTGTTCGAGCCCAAGAGCCGCACGGTGGAGCAGCAGGACCTGATCAACACGCTGCTGGCCCACACCAGCCTCGAAAGCTCGGCCCCGGTCAACCTGACCATGATCGGCGCCGACGGCCGCCCGACGCAGAAGAACCTGCGCCAGATCATCAGCGAATGGCTGGGCTACCGCCTGGCCACCGTGCAGCGCCGCACCGAGTACCGGCTGCAGAAGGTCAACGACCGCATCCACATCCTTGAAGGCCGTCAGCAGGTGTTGCTGAACATCGACGAGGTGATCCGCATCATCCGCGAGAGCGATGAACCCAAGCCGGCGCTGATCGCTCACTTCCGCTTGAGTGACCGCCAGGCCGAAGACATCCTCGAAATCCGCCTGCGCCAGCTCGCGCGACTGGAGGCGATCAAGATCGAGCAGGAGCTGGCCAAGCTGCGCGAGGAGCAAGCCAAGCTGCAGGACATTCTCGGCAACCCGGGTGTGCTCAAGCGCACCGTGGTCAAGGAAATCGAGGCGGACGCCAAGCAGTTCGGCGACGACCGCCGCACGCTGATCCAGGAAGAGAAGCGCGCCAGCGCCGAAGTGAAGATCGTCGACGAGCCGGTGACGGTGGTTGTCTCGATGAAGGGCTGGGTGAGGGCCTTGAAGGGCCATGAGGTGGACCCCGCAGCACTGAGCTTCAAGTCGGGCGACCAGCTCTACGGCACCTTCCCCTGCCGCAGCGTGGACCCGCTGATCGTGTTCGGCACCAACGGCCGCGTCTACTCGGTGCCTGTGTCCCTGCTGCCTGGCGGCCGTGGCGACGGCACGCCCATCACCACGATGATCGAGCTGGAAAGCGGCACGCAGATCGCGCACTACTACGCTGCCAGCGCTACGCAGCGCCTGGTGCTGGCGGGCACCGGTGGCTTCGGCCTGATCGCGCAAGTCGGCGACCTGGTCGGCCGTCAGAAGGCGGGCAAGACCTTCCTGTCGCTGGAAGGCGAAGAGAAGCCTTTGCCGCCAGCCGCCGTGCCGCATGGCGAGGTGCTCGGCATGCAGCTCGCCTGTCTGTCACTCAATGGCCGCTTGCTGACCTACGCGCTGGATGAGCTGAAGCACCAGCCCAAGGGCGGCCGTGGCCTGACCCTGATCGACCTGGAACCCAAGGACGCGCTGATCAGCGTGGCCGCCTTCACCACGGCTTTGCAGGTTATGGGCCTGGGCCGGGGGGACAAGCTCAAGGACGAGCCGCTGAAGGGCGCCACGCTGGCCGGCTATGCCAGCAAGCGGGCGCGCAAGGGCAAGGCCGTCGAAGGCTTCAAGAAGGTCTTGCGCGTGCTCGCGGGCTGAGGCTTCAGCCCGCTTTCATGCATGGGCCGGTTCAGTACTGGCCCATGTAGTCCTTCTTGCCCACTTCCACGCCGTTGTGCCGCATCAGGCCATAGGCGGTGGCCACATGGAAGAAGAACTGAGGCAGGCCGTAGTGCAGCAGATAGGCCTGGCCGGCAAAGCGGCGCTCCTTGGGCGTGCCCGGGCGCAGCACGATCTCGCGTGCAGCGGCTTCGCCGAACTGCGCCGGGCTCAGCTTGCCAATGAAGTCCAGGCTGGTGGCGATGCGTGCCTGCAGGTCGGCAAAACTCTGCTCGGTGGCTTCATAGGCCGGCACTTCAGCGCCGGCCAGGCGGGCCGAGACGCCGGTGGCGAAGTCACAGGCGATCTGGACCTGACGCACCAGGTTGAACATGTCGGGGAAGAGCCGCACCTGCAGCAGGGCGATGGGCTCGATGTTGCGGGCCGTGGCATGGGCCTCGGCCTTGGCCAGCACGTCGCGCAGGCCGCCCAGCATCTGGGTGAAAACGGGGACGGAGGATTCGTACATCGGTGTGCTCATGGAGGTCTCGGATGAATGGCAGGAGGGGGGCGGATTCTGGCAGGTCGACCAAGACCGCGCTGGGTCAAGTCCATGTCAGGCGTTGCGTTCAGACTGGGCGCTTGACCCGTCGTCAGCGAGCCCGCCATGCCTTCCGTCCAGGACCAGTACCGCCACAAGCTCCAATCCGCCACCGAAGCCCTGCGTCAGGTCCGCGATGGCGACTTCATCGTCGTGCCGACCGGCGTGGCCGAGCCGCCGACCCTGCTGGGCGCGCTGTCTGAGCAGCGCCGGAGCTTTCGCGACGTCAAGGTGGCGCAGATCCTGCCGGTGCGCAAGTTCGGCTACTTCGATCCCGAGACGGTCGAGCATGTGAGGCATGTGGCCTTCTTCTACGGTGGCGCCTCGCGGGCCGGCGGCAAGGAGGGCTGGGTCGACTTCATCCCGAGCTACTTCTCCGAGATGCCGGGCCTGATCGCGCGCGGGCTGATCCCGTCCGACGTGGTGTTCACCATGGCCTCGCCGATGGACGAACACGGCTACTTCTCGCTCAGCCTCGGCGCCGACTACACGATGGCCGCCGTGGCCCGCGCCCGCGCCGTGGTGCTGGAGGTCAATCCGAACGTGCCCTTCGCCTTCGGCGCCTGCCAGGTGCACATCTCGCAGGTGGCGGCCGTGGTCGAGAGCAGCGAGCCGGTGACGGAGGTGGGCCTGCCCAAGATCGGGCCGGTGCAGCAGGCCATCGGCAAGTACGTGGCCGACATGATCGACGACGGCTCCACCCTGCAGATCGGCTACGGCGGCATCCCTGATGCGGTGGTGATGCAGCTCACCGCCAAGCAGGACCTGGGCATCCACACCGAAATGATCGGCGACGGCATCCTGACGCTGATCGAGGCCGGCGCCGTCACCAACCGCCGCAAGAACCATCTGCCGGGCAAGAGCGTGGCCACCTTTGCGCTGGGTTCGAAGAAGCTTTACCAGTTCATGCACCGCAACCCGGGGCTCGAGATGCACCCGGTCGACTTCACCAACGATCCCTATCTGGCGGGCCAGAACGACAAGCTGATGGCGATCAACGCCACGCTGCAGATCGACCTGCTGGGCCAGTGCGGCTCCGAGAGCCTGGGCCCGGTGCCTTATTCGGGCACCGGCGGCCAGGTGGACTTCGTGCGCGCCGCCAACCGCTCACGCGGCGGCAAGGCCTTCATCGTGCTGCCGTCCACCGCCAAGGACGACAGCATCTCGCGCATCGTGCCGGTGCTGAGCCCCGGTACGCATGTCACAACGGGCAAGAACGACATCAACTACGTCGTCAGCGAGTTCGGCGTGGCGCAACTGCGCGGCAAGTCGGCGAAGCAGCGGACGCAGGAGATGATTGCCATCGCACATCCGGACTTTCGCGCGGAGCTGCGCGAGGCGGCCCGCAAGCTCAACTACGCCTGATCAGATCTTCGACAGCGCGCGGGCGCATTCGCTCACCAGCGCCGGCCCCTTGTAGATCAGGCCTGTGTAGACCTGCACCAGGTCAGCCCCGGCCCGCAGCTTGGCTTGCGCATCGGCACCGCTGAGCACGCCGCCCACGCCGATGATGGGGTAGTCCTTGCCGAGTGCGGCGCGCAATAGGCGGATCACGCGGTTGCTGGCTTCGAACACGGGTCTGCCTGAGAGACCGCCCATCTCGTCGGCATGGGCCATGCCCTTGACTGCGTCGCGCGAGATCGTGGTGTTGGTGGCGATCACGCCGTCAATGCCGTTCTTCAGCAGCGTCTGCGCGATCACGGCCACCTGGTCTTCTTCGAGGTCGGGCGCGATCTTCACGAACATGGGCACGCTGCGGCCGCTCTGCTTTTGCAGTTCCTGCTTGCGGGCCTGCAGCTGCGAGAGCAAGGCGTCCAGCGCCTCGTCGCTCTGCAGCGCGCGCAGGTTCTTGGTGTTGGGGCTGGAGATGTTGACGGTGATGTAGTCGGCATGCGGGAACACGCCTTCCAGTCCGATCAAATAGTCGTCCACCGCGTTCTCGATCGGCGTGGCCGCGTTCTTGCCGATGTTGAGACCGACCAGGCCGCCAGCGGCGCGGAAGCTGTGGGCGCGCTGCACGTTGGCGAGGAACGAATCGAGGCCTTCGTTGTTGAAACCCAGGCGGTTGATCAGCGCCTCGGCTTCCGGCAAGCGGAACATGCGGGGCTTTTTATTGCCGGGCTGGCCCTTGGGCGTGACCGTGCCCACCTCGATGAAGCCGAAGCCCATGGCGCCGAGGCCGTCGATGCAGCGGCCGTTCTTGTCGAGGCCCGCGGCCAGGCCGATGCGGTTGGGGAACTTCAGGCCCGCCACGGTCACCGGGGCCGCCACTCGGGGCTGCGACCACAGGCATTGCAGCGGCGTGTTCTGCAGCCGGGCGATGGAGCCCAGCGTCAGCTCGTGGGCATGTTCGGGATCGAGGCCGAACAGGAAGGGGCGGGTGAGGGCGTAGGGAACGAGGGACATGGGGCACGATTGTCGCATCGCAACATTTGCTCGAAGGCCGGCTGATAATCGACCCTCTTTGCAGGACCTGCCGGACCACCGCCATGAACGCTCTCGACGCCACCGCCGACTCCACCCGTACCGATGACACCCGAATTGGCGCCGTGCGCCCGCTGATCTCGCCGGCCCTCTTGCTGGACGAGCAGCCGCTGCCCGATGCCTCGCTGGAACTGGTGGAGCGCGCGCGGCGCGAGATTGGCGATGTGCTGCATGGCCGCGATGACCGGCTGCTGGTCGTCGTCGGCCCCTGCTCCATCCACGACCACGACCAGGCGATGGACTATGCCCGCCTGCTCAAGACCGCCGAGCAGGAGCTGCGCGGCGAGCTCTTGATCGTGATGCGCGTCTATTTCGAGAAGCCGCGCACCACGGTGGGCTGGAAGGGCTACATCAACGACCCGCGCCTCGATGGCAGCTTCCACATGAACGAGGGCCTGCGCCTGGCGCGCCAGCTCTTGCTGGACGTGACGGCCCTCGGCCTGCCGGCCGGCACCGAGTTCCTGGACCTGCTGTCGCCGCAGTACATCTCCGACCTGATCGCCTGGGGCGCCATCGGTGCCCGCACGACCGAGAGCCAGAGCCACCGCCAGCTGGCCTCGGGCCTGTCCTGCCCAGTGGGCTTCAAGAACGGCACGGACGGCGGCATCAAGGTCGCGTCCGACGCCGTGCTGGCCGCCAGTGCCAGCCACGCCTTCATGGGCATGACCAAGATGGGCACGGCTGCCATCTTCGAGACGCGTGGCAATGCCGACTGCCATGTGATCCTGCGCGGCGGCAAGGCGCCGAACTACGACGCAGCTTCGGTGGCCGCCGCCTGCGAGGCGCTGCGCGGCTCGGGCCTGCGCGAGCAGGTGATGATCGACTTCTCGCATGCCAATTCGAGCAAGAAGTACGAGCGGCAGATCGACGTGGGCCACGACGTGGCTGGCCAGATCGCTGGTGGCGACCATCGGATCACCGGCGTGATGATCGAGTCGCATCTGCAGCCGGGCCGGCAAGACCTGGCCCCGGGCCAGACCAAGGCCGACCTGAAGCCGGGCGTGTCCATCACCGACGCCTGCCTGGGCTGGGGCCAGACCGAGCCGCTGCTGCGCGAGCTGGCCGAAGCGGTCAAGAAGCGCCGCAACTGACGCGGCAACTGACGCCGGCCGGCGGCATTTCGCGCCGCCTTTCGACGCCCGGTCTCATCGCGCTGGGCGGCCGTGCCGGGGATTCCTATCGTTCAGACCTCATCAATCTGAACGGAGGAGATCCCCATGAACCAGGCAATCAAGACGGGCGTTCGACTGGCCCTGCTGGCGGCAGCCATGACGGCCGGGCTGGCCCAGGCCGCCGAGATCGAGCTGGAGGTCACGGGCCTGAAGCAGGCCGAGGGCCAGCTGATGGTGGCGGCCTTTGTCGATGTCGGCAACTGGCTGCGCAAGCCGGTGGCGGTGGCCACCGTGGCCGCCAGCAAGCAGGAGGGCGGCCGTATCGTCGTGCGCATCAAGGACCTGCCCGAGAGCGGCGATCTGGCCCTGAGCGTGCTGCATGACGTGAATGGCAACGGCAAGATGGACAGCAATCCCATGGGCATGCCTCTGGAGCCCTTTGCTTTCTCCAACAATGCCGTCGGCAACTTCGGGCCGGCCAGCTTCGAGCAGGCCAAGTTCACTGTCAAGCCCGGTGCGCGCATCAGCGTGCGCCTGAACTGAGCGGCGGCCGCCATGCAGCGCCGTCAGCTTCTCCAAGCCGGCCTGGCCGCCACCGGGCTCGCCCTGCGGCCCTTGCAGGAAGCCCTGGCCCTCGGCCTGCCTACAGCGGGCTTTGCGGCGAACGCGCCCGAGCTGGCGCCGTTGCGTGGCCTGGCTGGCCAGGATCTCGAGGCCCGCGACCTGCGCGTCGAAGGCCGCCTGCCGCCGGGGCTTGCGGGCGTCTATTACCGCAACGGCCCTGGCCTGATGGAGCGCGCCGGCCAGCGCTACCGCCATTGGTTTGATGGCGACGGCCTGGTGCAGGCCTGGCGCTTCGAGGGCGGCCGCGTGCGCCACAGCGCGCGCTTCGTGAAGACGCGCAAATTCCAGGCCGAGTTCGAGGCCGGCCGCTTCCTGCTGCCGGCCTTTGGCACGGCGATCAAGCCGGAGATTCCGGTCACCGGCTCCGACAGCCTCAGCGTGGCCAATACCAGCGTGATGCTGCAGGATGGCAAGCTCTATGCGCTGTGGGAGGGCGGCAGCGCCCATGAGCTGGATCCGCAGACCCTCGCCACGCGCGGGCCCAAGGCCTGGGCGCCCGAGCTTGCCGGCATGCCGTTCTCGGCCCATCCCAAGGTCGAACCGGACGGCATGACCTGGAACTTCGGCACCAGCGGCAAACTGCTGGCCCTGTACCAGATTTCGCCCCGAGGCCAGCTGCTGCGCCATGCCGTCGTGCCCCTGCCCATGCCGGCGGCGATGGTGCATGACTTCGTGGTGACCGAGCGCTACCTGGTCTTCCTGCTGGCGCCCATCGCCCTGGACCGCGAGGCGCTGCAGGCCGGCTCCAGCATGCTGGACGCGATGCGCTGGCAGGGCCGCGACGCGACCCAGGTCTTGCTGATCGAGAAAGCCGACTTCAACCGCCGCCGCGTGCTGGAGATGCCGGCGGCCATGGTCTTTCACTTCGGCAATGGCTGGGACGATGGTCAGCAGCTGCAGCTTGACTATGTGCAAACGCGGCCACTGCCCGCTGTCAATGCCGAGCTGCACAGCCTGATGCGTGGTGAGCGGCCCTCGCAGCCCCAGCCTTCCACGCCGCGCTTTCTGCGCATCGACCTGCTCAGCGGACGCATCAGCCTGCATGCGCGCGACGAGACGGTCGAGTTCCCGGTGGTCGACCCGCGCGTGGTGGCACAGCGCTACCGCCATGTCTACTACCCCACGGCCATGGACACCGGCACGCGCTGGGGATTCAACGGCCTCTTGCACCTGGACCTGGAGAGCGGCCGGCGCGAGCGCTTCTGCTTCGGGCCCGAGGTGGTGGTGGAGGAGCATGTGCTGGTGCCCAAGCCCGGCCGCAGCGAGGAGGGCCGGGGCTGGCTGCTGGGCCTGTGCTACGACACCCGCCGGCAGCGCAGCTTCGCGAGCATCTTCGACGCCGAGGCGCTGAGCGCCGGGCCGCTGGCCAAGGTTTGGCTGCCTTACTGGGTCACTTACGGTTTCCACGGCAAGTTCTACGCGGGCTGAGCGAGGAGGGAAGGGCGGCTGGGGATAATGCAGCATCGATTCCCGCTTACCCCTATCGCCATGACTCAAGACGAACTCAAGACCCTGGTCGGCCAGGCCGCTTTGCAATACGTGACTGCCGGCAGCATCGTCGGCGTGGGCACGGGCTCGACGGTGGACAAGTTCATCGACGCGCTGGCCGCGAGCGGGTTGAGGATCGCCGGCGCCGTGTCCAGCTCGGTGCGCTCGACCGAGCGCATGAAGGCCCTCGGCATCCAGGTGCTGGAAGCCTCGGAAGTCGAGAGCCTGCCGGTCTACATTGATGGTGCCGACGAGATCGATCAGCAAGGCCACATGGTCAAGGGCGGCGGCGCGGCGCTGACGCGCGAGAAGATCGTGGCCGACCTGGCCGAGCGCTTCGTCTGCATCGCCGATGAGTCCAAGCTGGTGCCGGTGCTGGGCCAGTTCCCGCTGCCGGTCGAGGTGATCCCGATGGCGGCCGCGCAGATTGCGCGCCGCTTTGCGGCGATGGGCGCCACGGCGACCTTGCGTGCGGGCGTGGTGACTGACAACAGCTGCCACATCCTCGACGTGCGCGGCCTGCAGATCAGTGACCCGCAGGCCTTCGAGGCCGATGTCAACCAATGGCCGGGCGTGGTCACCGTGGGCGTGTTCGCCCGCAACAAGGCCTCGGTCTGCCTGCTGGGCACGGCCACCGGCGTGAAGACGCTGAGCTTCTGAAGCATCAGCATGCCGCGGGGCAAGCCGGTCTACGACGCCCAGCGCCATGAGCGCTGGCACATGACCACGGCACGCTGGATCAAGCTCGCCGTCTGCCTGGGCGGCACGCTGCTGATGCAGTACTGGCTCCACAACTGGGCCGTCACCCTGGTGCTCACGGCGACGCTCTGGGCCATCTTCCTGGCGCCCGAGCTGATTGGCCTCGGTAGCGGCATCGGGCGCTGGTTGCGCTGGGCACGCTGGCATGAACGCGAGGGCTTGCACTACGAGTTCAAAGGCGTGCACGTCCGCGTTCAGGAGGAATACCGGGAACGCTGGCTCTGCCTTGAAGACCTCGGGCGCGCCCTGGGCGAGTTGCCGAACGAGGCCTTGCTGCGGCGCATGAACGCCGAAGGCCTGCGTGAGTACGACCGTCGCCTCTTCGTGCAGGACGAGCTGCTGCTGAACTACCTGGCCGAGCGCAGCAGCGACCGCGCCATCAGCTTGCGCACCTGGGTTCAGCGCACGGTGTTCCACCCGATCCGGCAACGCCGCTGAGCGAATAGAAATGGGGCGCCCGAGGGCGCCCCAATCGTTACAGCGTTAGGAATCGGTCAGGACCGCTCAGTTGACGCCGACGGCCGACCAGGCGGCAGCCACAGCACTGGCCTGCGTCGAGCCGGCGCCGTAGAGGTCGTTGGCGGCGGAGATCGAGGCGGCGCGGGCGCCGGCATAGTTGGTGTTCGAGGTCATCTTCACCGTCAGCGCGCGATACCAGATCTTGGCGGCGGCGTCGCGGCCGATGCCCGCGAGCGAGCCGCTGCCGGTGGCCACGCGGGTGTTGCCTGCCACGCAGGTCGGGCTGCTGCCGAAGCTGCTGTTCGTGCCTTCGGCCAGCAGGAAGAACCAGTGGTTGGCCACGCCCGAGCTGTAGTGCACGTCCAGGCTGCCGACGCCGGAGTACCAGCAGTCGGAGGAACCGCCGTCGCTGCTTGGCTTCATCATGCTGCGCAGAAAGGCAGACTTGATCATCACCTTCTCACCGATCAGGTAGTCGCCCGCATCGTTGGCATTGTTCGCGTAGAACTCGACCATGGTGCCGAAGATGTCCGAGGTGGCTTCATTCAGACCACCAGATTCACCCGAGTAGGTGAGGTTGGCGCTGCGGCTGGTCACGCCGTGGGTCATTTCGTGGCCGGCCACGTCCAGCGAAACCAGCGGGCGCAGGCTCGTGCCGTCGCCGTCGCCGTAGGTCATGCAGAAGCAGGAGTCCGACCAGTAGGCGTTGGCGTAGTTGCGGCCGTAGTGGACGCGGTTGTAGGCGCCCTTGCCGTCATTGGCGATGCCGTTGCGGCCATGCACGTTCTTGTAGTAATCCCAAGTCATGGCCGTGCCGTACTGGGCATCGACGGCCGCCGAGGCGGCGTCACTCGTCAGGTTGTTGCCCCAGATGTTGTCGGCATCGGTGAGGACGGAACCGCCGTTGGTCTTCTTGTTCAGGTTGATCGTGTAGGTGCTGCCGCGGCTTGGGTCGCGCAGCTCGTAGCCACCGGTCACCGTGTTGGTCGTCAGCACCACGTTGCCGCTGTACAGGCTCTTGCCGGTGCCGGTGGCAGCAGCCGTGTGAACGTCGTTCCAGACGTCGAGCAGATTGCCGGTATCGGCCGACACAATGCCGTGCTTCTCAAACGGTGTGCCGTCGGCTTCTTCGCCGACCACGAGCACGTCCCAAGCCAGCACGGGCATGTCGCCGCGGGCATAGATCACCAGTTCGGGCGACTGGCCGTTGGCATCACCGCCCAGGGCGGCCTTGGCGGCCTGCAGCGCCTGGCCCTGCTTGATGGCCGGCTTCAGCTCTGCCTTGGGTGCGCGCGTCAGCGTACGGCGCATCTCGACCAGGGTGCCGTTGCGGTCCGAGCGCACGATCAGGTCGCCGCCTATCACGCGCAGGCCCTTGTAGCGGCGGTCCAAGCGAACATGCTCGCTGCCATCGGCGTCGATCACGATGTCGCGCAGGCTGTAGGCCTGGTCGTTGTCGTCCAGGCTGTGGCCGGGGAAATTCTTGATGTGTCCGAGGGCCTTGCCTTCGGCATTGGCCTTGTCGGCATGGGCGCTGAGCGGCGCCAGGGCGAGCGTGAGCAGGGCCAGGCAGATGCTGGAGAGCGCTGGCGAACGACGTGCTTTCATGGGGGCTGTCTCCTTGTGGTTGGTTTCCATGCTCGTGCCTTGCCACCCGGTAGGGTGATGTCAGCAGGCAATGACTTTTGGCACGGTGCGACTATCGCCCCAGGTGGCAACAGCCGGCCATCCAGCCCAACCCTGTCGGTGCAGCCCCCTCTTGCCAAGCTCTCCGGATGATGGTTATTGAGAAATAACCAATGTTTATGGTTCGATACCAGTTCAGTGCAGCCGGAACACGCCGATGGCCCCCGCCAGGCGACCGGACTGCTCGCGCAGGCTTTCGGCTGCTGCCGTGGCTTCTTCCACCAAGGCGGCGTTCTGCTGCGTCATCTGGTCCAGCTGGGTGACGGCGGCATTGACCTGGTTGATGCCGTCGCTCTGCTCGCGCGAGGCGGCGCTGATCTCGCCAATGATGTCCGAGACCCGCTGCACGCTGGCCACGATGTCGCCCATGGTCTGGCCGGCGTCCTGCACCAGGCGGCTGCCCGACTCGACCCGCTCGGCGCTGGCGCTGATCAGGGTCTTGATCTCCTTGGCGGCTTCGGCCGAGCGCTGGGCCAGCGAGCGCACCTCGCTCGCCACCACCGCAAAGCCGCGGCCCTGCTCGCCGGCGCGGGCGGCTTCCACAGCGGCATTCAACGCGAGGATGTTGGTCTGGAAGGCGATGCCATCGATGGTGCCGATGATGTCGCCGATGCGCTTGGAGCTGGCGGTGATGTCGTCCATGGTCGTGACCACCTGGGCCACGACGCTGCCGCCACGCTGAGCCACGTCGGCGGCCGAGTTGGCCAGCTGATTGGCCGTGGTGGCCGAGTCGGCGGTCTGCCGCACGGTGCCGGTCAGCTGCATCATGGAGGCCGCCGCTTCCTGCAGGTTGGAGGCGGTCTGCTCGGTGCGGGCGGAGAGGTCTTGATTGCCGGTGGCGATCTCGGCGCTGGCGGTGGAGATGCTGTCGGTGGAGGTGCGCACCTCGCCGATCAGTTTCAGCAGGGCCTGCTGCATGCCTTGCAGCGAGGCCATCAGGCGGCCGGTCTCGTCCTGGCCGCGCACCTGGATCGTCTGCGTCAGGTCGAAGTTGGCGATGGCATCGGCCACTTCCATGGCCTGCTGAAGCGGCACGGTGATCGAGCGCGTGAGCCACAGCGAGAGCGTCGCGCCCACGGCCAGGGCCACGACGGCGAACACGATCAGGCTGGTACGGGCCGTGCTGTTGGCCGACTCCACGCGCTTGGCGGCGGCATCGAGGTCATCGCGCTGGGCCTGCACGATCAGCTTGATCGCGTCCTGGAACTGCGCGGCCGCCGGCTGGAACTCGGCTTCGAAGATCTGCTTGGCCTTGTCGGCATCGCCGGCCTTCTTGGCGGCGCTGACCGCATCGCGGCTGCTGAGATAGCCCTTGCGCGCGGCCGAGAGCTTGTCGAACATCGCCTTTTCGTTGGGCGTGGTCAGCTGCTGTTCCAGGGCCTTTTGCAACTCGGTGGACTGCTTGGTCGACTCGGCGGCCGTGGCGGCGAAGAACTGGGCCAGGCTGGCGTCGCTGCTGACGGCGATGGCGCTGGTGCGGTTCACACCATTGGTGATGTTGCGGTACCAGTCCGAGGCGATGCGCTCGGTCACCAGGGAGCTCTGGTACATGTCGTTGGTCTCGGCGGCCACGCGGCTCAAGGCCCAGTAACCAATGCCCGAGCCGGCGAAGGCGATCAAGAGCACCAGGCTGAGCACCAGGCCCAGGCGTTGGCCGATGGATCGGCCGGAAAAAATACTGTCCAACATGCAAGTCTCCCAAGTTCGTCGAGCACCATAGCGGGAATGCCCTGGGTCTCGATATCAACCGTGCGACAGGCGCTGTTATGACAGGTTTTTGCGCGTCTGTCGCACCTGGAAGCGTGCAGGATCTATCGTATCTAGCAAGCTGGATTCCAGCGGCTGCGGCGCGCCGGTGAGCCAGGCCGCCGCCACCTGGGCGCACAGGGCCGCCCAACTGATGCCGCGCGAACCGAGGGCCGTGCACAGGACCAGGCCAGGCAGGCGTGGCAGCAGGCGCGGCTGGTCATCGCGGCCGCTGTAGCCCGGCGCTGGCAGGCCGCCCACCAGGGGCAGGCGGTCGGGGGCCAGCAGACGCCAGCCAACGCGGCCGCTGAGCGGTGCCTGCGGCGCATGGGGGAGGCCGGCCAGCGCTGCCCATTGCGCGAGGTTGTGGTCCTGGTCCGCCTGGCGTAATGCTGGGCCCGGGTCTTCGTCCTGCGAGGTGGCGCCGCAAATCAGGCCGCCGCGGCCATCGGCCAGCGCATAGCCGGCACCGGCCACCGGCATCAGCGGCAGCGGCGAAGCCTCGGCCAGCTGGCTCAGTTGGCCCCGCTGACGCAGGAGCGGCAGGCCGGGGGCCAGGTCTTGCAGCAGGGGCAGGGCCGCATGGCCGCCCGCCAGCACCACGGCGGGCGCCTGTGCCAGCAGCCGGCCCTCTGCATCGAAGGCCTGCCAGCCTTCGCTCTCGCTGCGGGCCAGGCGCGCAACGCGGTGGCCCATCAACAAGGGCGTGTCCGCCAGCAGCGCGCGCACCAGGGCCTGCGGCGGCAGGGCACCGCCGGCCGGATAGAACCAGGCGGGCTGCTGCAAGGGCAGGCCCGAGCGCCGTGCCGCTTCCTCGGCTGGCAGGGCCTGCACGTAGTCCGGCGGCAGGCCGAGCCGGGCAATCTGCGCCTGCATGCGGGCCAGGTCGCGCTCCAGCTCCAGGCGCAGCAGGCCCCGTTGCAGGCCGGCTATCGGCAGCTGTTCCAGCAAGGCGGCGGTGGCGAGGGCGGCGGCGCGGTTGAAGCGCGCATGCAGGCCGTCGTCCGGATTGAGCGTGCCGTGGAACAGGCCGGCCGGATTGCCCGAAGCCTCCTCGGCCGGCCCGGTGTGAGCATCGAGCACGGTGCAGGCCAGGCCCTGCTGCCGCAAGGCATGGGCACTGGCCGCGCCGGCCAGGCCCGCGCCAATCACCAGCACCTCGCGGGCTTGCGGTGCCAGCGGCTCACGGCCGGCCGGGCGTTGCAACACGTGGCGCGGCGCGAAGCGGGCGGTGCTCATGTGCCACTTGGGCGGCAGGCCGGGTTTCTTCTTCACCTCGAAGCTGGCGGCGCGCAAGGCCTGGCGCACCGGGCCGGCGCTGCACCAGCTGGCCAGCGTGCTCTCGGGCCGGGCCAGGCGGCCGAGCAGCTTCAAGGTGTAGGGATCCCACATCTCGGGATTGAGCGTCGGTGCGAAGCCGTCGAGGTAGATGGCATCGACCTCGGCCACCAGCTCCATGAGCCAGGCCCGCACTTCGCCGAAGGCCAGCAGCAGCTGCACGCGGCCGGCCTCGAACTCGAGGCGGTGCAGGTTGTGCGTCAGCGGCGGCCATTGCTGGATCAGCTGCGCGCCGAGTTCCGCTTCCGGCGAGCCCTCGTGCGCGCACGCCAGGTCCTCGTGCCTCAGCGGATGCTTCTCGATGCTGATGAAGACCAGGCGCTCGCAGCGCGCTGCATCGGCCCGCCAGGCGGCCCAGGTGGCGAGGAAGTTGTTGCCAAGACCGAAGCCGGTTTCCAGGATGACGAAGCGCGTGCGGCCTTGCCAGCGGCCGGGCAGGCCGTTGCCATTCAGAAAGGTGTGGCGTGCCTGGTCGAAGGCGCCGGACCGGCTGTGATAGACGTCGCCGAAGTCGGGCGCCTGCAGTGTGTCGGGTGTGGAGAAATCGACCCGCGCTGGGACGATGGGCGTGGTCTTCATGCCAGCAGGACCAGGCCTGCCGCCGTGGCCGATGCCGCCAGCGCCGCAATGACCCAGCGCGCAAACTCCCAGCCGCCGCTCAGGCTGGCCACCAGGCAGCGTGTCAGGCTGTTGCAGGCGATGGCCAGGATCACACCCTGCTGCAGTTGCTGCAGACTGATCTGGCCCGAGGCCTCCAGCGCGGCGAGCGAGGCCACCGGCGCATGGGCGTCACCGAGGCCAGCCAGCGCCACGGCACCGAACAGGCCCTGTGCACCGAAGCGCTGCTGGGCTGCATTCACCAGCACGGCCACCAGCAGCAACAGGCCGGTGATCAGCAGCGTCTCGCGCAATTGCAGCGGCGCACGCTTGGCGCGTGGATTGACGCGGCCGCGCACACCGCCGCGCCTGGCCAGCCAGGCGCCGCCGCCACCGGCCACGGCGAGGCCGGCCAGGGCTGCCGGGGCGAAGGCGAGCGCGGCCGTCGGGGCGAGCATCAGCAGCATCAGCAAGGCCTGCAGCCAGGTGGCGGCAGTGGACATCACGGCGCCCGCAGCGCAGGGCGTGGCGAGCGTCGGCGTGCGCCGCGCATGCCGGCCCATCGAGGCGATCGCTGCCGTGCTAGAGACCAGGCCGGAGATCAGGCCGGCCACGGCCAGGCCGAGTTGCGGGCCCAGGCGCTCGAGCGCGATCTGGCCCAGGGTCTGCAGCGACAGTATCAACAGCAGCAGGGTGAGCAGGGCGCGCGGGCTGATGCCAGCCAGCCAGGGCAGGGGGGTGTTCGGCAGCAGGGCGGACACGGCCAGGCCGGCGCCCAGCATCAACAGGGGCAGCAGGATGTCTCGTCTCACAGGTTCACGGTCTCCCCGTGCTGCGGCACGCGTACGTTCCAGCCCAGCTCGTCCTGGATGCGGCTGCGCAGGGCGTCGCTGGCCTCGGGCTCGCCGTGGACGACGAAGACCTGGCTCGGGGGCTGCTTGAAGCCGCGCATCCAGGCCATCAGGCCGTCGGCATCGGCATGGCCGGAGAAGCCTTCGAGATGGCTGATCTCGGCATTCACCGGCACGAACTCACCCTGCATCTTGATCTCGCGGGCGCCGGCGATCAGCTTGGCGCCGCGCGTGCCGCCGACCTGGAAGCCGGGGAAGCAGATGTGATGGCGCGCCGAAGGCGCCAGCGTGCGCAGATAGTTCAGCACACGGCCGCCGGTGGCCATGCCGCTGGCCGAGATGACGATGGCGCTGCGCCGCGCCACTTCGGCAGCCAGCTTCATCGACTCGGGTGCCTTGGCCACCAGGTGCACGCCATCGGTCAGGCGGCGCAGTTCGGCCGCGCTCACGCGCAGCAGGCGGCCATGCTTGAGCGTGATCTCGGTGGCCTCGCGGGCCATCGGGCTGTCCAGGTAGATCGGCAGGTCGGCCGGGATCTCGCCGCTTTGGCGCAGCCGCTGGATGACGAGCAGCAGGGCCTGTGCGCGGCCGACGGCAAAGCTGGGCAGCAGCAGGCTGCCGCCGCGCTGCAAGGTGCGGCGCACGATCTGCGCCAGCGCCAGTTCCAGGTCTTGCGCCGGATGCAGGCGGTTGCCGTAGGTCGATTCGATCAGCAGCACATCGGCTTGCTCGATGGGCTGCGGCGGTGGCATCAGCAGGTCGTTGCTGCGGCCCAGGTCGCCGGAGAAGACCAGGGTCTTGCCGCCGTGGCTGACGCTGATGGAGCTGGCGCCGAGCAGGTGTCCGGCCGGCGTGAAGCGGATCTCGCTGTGGCCGAGCTTGAGCCGACCATCGCGCGGCACGCCGACGAAATGGGCGAGGGCGCGCTGGGTGTCTTTCACGCTGTAAAGCGGCAGCGCCTTCTCGTGGCGCGAGCTGCCGATGCGGTTGGCATGGCGCGCATCCTCTTCCTGCAGGTGGGCACTGTCCGTCAGCATCACCTCGCAGAGCTCGCGCGTTGCGCCGGTCGAGAAGATCTGGCCATGGAAGCCTTGC
Organism: Pelomonas sp. V22; assembly: GCF_030014915.1. Lineage (GTDB taxonomy): Bacteria > Pseudomonadota > Gammaproteobacteria > Burkholderiales > Burkholderiaceae_C > JAUASW01. Next base: position 417,304 of record NZ_JAGIXS010000001.1, on the reverse strand, counting down.
CGCACCAGGGCCGGGATGTAGCCGCTGTGGTCCAGGTGCGCATGCGACAGCAGGACCGCGTCGACCGTGACCGGCGCCACGCCGAGCGGCGCCCAGTTGCGCTCGCGCAGCATCTTGTAGCCCTGGAACAGGCCGCAGTCGAGCAGCAGGCGCTGCTCGCCGGTGTCGAGCAGGTGGCGGGAGCCGGTGACGCTGTCGGCAGCGCCGAGGAAGCTGAGTTTCATGGCGCCGATCTTAGGGGCGTAGCCCTCAACAACAAGGGCCCGTCACCTTGCGGTGCGGACCCCGGTTTGCCTCGCGTCAAGGAATCAGCGCGACTTGGGCTGCGTCAGGCGGCCGCCATCGCGGCGCTGGCCATTGCCACCCCCTCGATTGCCATCGCTGCTGCGTGCCGGCTGGGCGCCGCTGCTGCGCTGGCCTTGCGGCTGCTGCCCGGCCGGGCGGCCCTGGCCTTGCGGCGCGGGACGGCCCTGGACTTGGCGAGCCGGTGCCTGGCCAGCGTGGGCCGGACGGCCGCCGCCACCGCCACCCGCACCTGGGCGACCACCGCCACCACCACCACCAGGACGGCCACCACGGCCGCCACCACCACCGCCCGGACGGCCACCACGCTGGGTGCCACCGACGCCGATGGTCATGCGGCCCAGCACGATGGGCTCGGCCTTCTCGCTGGGATCGGGCGCGAAGCCGGCCACGATCTCCTTCGGGATCTCGCGCTTGATCAGCTTTTCGATGTCGCGCAGGAAGATGTTCTCGTCCACGCACACGAGGCTCACGGCCTCGCCTTGAGCGCCGGCACGGCCGGTGCGGCCGATGCGGTGCACATAGTCTTCCGGCACGTTCGGCAGCTCGTAGTTGACGACGTGGGGCAACTGGTCGATGTCGATGCCGCGGGCCGCGATGTCGGTCGCTACCAGGCAGGTCAGCTCGCCGCTCTTGAATTCGGCCAGGGCCTTGGTGCGGGCACCCTGGCTCTTGTTGCCGTGAATGGCCATGGCGCTGATGCCCTGGTCGTTCAGGTAGTCGGTCAGGCGGTTGGCGCCGTGCTTCATGCGGGTGAACACCAGCACCTGGTGCCAGTCGCCGCTCTTGATCAGATGGGCCAGCAGTTCCTTCTTGCGCTCGCGGCCGACCGGGTGGACCTTCTGCGCGATCGCGTCATTGGTCTGGTTGCGGCGGGCGACTTCGATCAGCGCCGGCTGGTTCAGCAAGCGGTCGGCGAGGGACTTGATGTCGTCGCTGAAGGTGGCCGAGAACAAGAGGCTCTGCTTCTTCTGCGGCAGGATGGCCAGCACCTTCTTGATGTCGTGGATGAAGCCCATGTCCAGCATGCGGTCGGCTTCGTCGAGCACCAGGATCTCGACCTTGGACAGGTCCAGCGTGCCTTGCTGGTGATGGTCGAGCAGGCGGCCCGGCGTGGCGACGAGGATGTCGACGCCATCGCGCAGCTTGTTGACCTGCGGCTGCATGCCCACGCCGCCAAACATCACCATGCTCTTCAGCGGCAGGTACTTGCCATAGGTCTGCACCGATTCCTCGACCTGGGCGGCCAGTTCACGGGTGGGGGTGAGCACCAGGGCGCGCACCATGGGGCGGCCGCGGGCGTTCTTCACCGGCTGGCCAGCGGCAAGGCGATGCAGCATGGGCAGCGTGAAACCGGCGGTCTTGCCGGTGCCGGTCTGGGCGCCGGCCAGCAGGTCGCCGCCTTGCAGGACGGCGGGAATTGCTTGGGCTTGGATGGGGGTCGGGGAGGTGTAGCCGGCGTCGGCAATGGCCTTCAGCAGCGGTGCTGCAAGGCCCAGGGATTCGAAGGTCATTGACTGCTTGGTGAGCACGGTGCCAGAGTTGCGGGGCCACACAGCTGTTGCGGCTGTGCCAGTCCTAGGGCCCTGCGAGGCGTGTGCGTTGGCTCAAAAAATGAAACGCCGCACAAAGACTGTGTTGTGCAGCGTTGGCGCGCATTATAGCGGCGGCTTCATGGCGCGATCGTGACCCAGTTCAGCTCCAGCCAGTTGTCGGCACGGTGCTGGGCCGTGATTTTTCCACGCATCGCCCAGGGTGCCATCTGCCGGTGAAGCGGCAGGATGGGCAGGGCTTCACGGTATTCGCGCAAGGCGCCACGCACCAGCTGCTCGCGCTTGGCCGGATCGGGTTCGATGCTGGAGGCGGCGGCCAGCGCATCGGCCTTCTCGACCTTCCAGCCGCCGAAGTTGGCATAGCCCACGCCTTGCTCGCTGCGCGAGCGCAGCACCGGGGTCAGCATGGTCTCGGCGTCGGTGATGGCGCCGCCCCAGCCGTAGAGGAAGAGGCTGGTGTCGCCCTTCTCGAGCTTGGGGAAGAGCAGGGCGCGCGGCTGGGTGTTGACCTTGACGGTGATCTTCAGCTTCTTCCACATCGCCGCCAGGGCCTGGCAGATTTCGTCGTCATTGACGTAGCGGTTGTTGGTGCAGTCGAGCGTGACCTCGAAGCCCTCTGGATAGCCGGCCTCGCTCATCAGCTTCTGTGCGCCAGGCAGATCGAGCGGCAGACGCGCCTCCAGCTGCGGGTCGTTGAAGCTGCCGAGTGGCGAGGGCGTCATGGCGCCGGTGGGGGCGCTCTGGCCGTTCATCAGGCGGCGCTTGATCGCCTCGATGTCGATGGCCTGGTAAAGCGCCTTGCGCACGCGCAGGTCCTTGAAGGGGTTCTTGCCGCCGGGCACCTTGGCGTAGAGCAGGCTGTCGCGCGACTGGTCCATGCCGATGAAGATCAGGCGGTTCTCCAGGCCCTCGACCAGCTTGATGCCGGGCGACTGGCGCAGCCGGGCCAGGTCGCGGGGCGCCGGGTCCAGCACCAGGTCGACCTCGCCCGAGACCAGGGCGGCATTGCGCGTCGCGTCGTTGGCAATCGGGATCAGTTGCGCTTCCTGCACATTGCCGGCCGGCTTGTCCCACCAGGCCGGGTTGCGCTTCAGCACGGTCTTGATGCCGGGCTGGCGCTCGGCGAGCCGGTAAGGGCCGGTGCCATTGGCGTGCAGGGCGGTGTAGCTTTCTTCGCGCTCCTTGAAGTTCAGGGGGCGCGTGACCTTGTGCTGCTCGGCCCAGGGCTTGCTCATGATCCACAGCTGGACCAGGTGTTCGAGGAACAGCGGGTTGGGCTTGTCGAGCTGGAACTCGACGGTCGACGCGTCCACCTTGCGCGGCTTGCCCACCGGCGCGGCGTAGACGCGAATCAGCGAGTTCGGTTCCATCGCGCGCTGGATGGAGAAGACCACGTCATCAGCGGTGAACGGCGCGCCGTCATGGAACTTCACGCCTTGGCGCAGCTTGACGCGCCAGACCAGCGGCGAGACCTGCTTCCATTCGGTGGCCAGACCCGGCGCGACCTTGAGCTGGCGGTCGCGCTTGACCAGGGTCTCGTAGATCTGGCCATTGACCATATTGGTCAGGATCTCGTTCTGCGAATGCGGGTCCAGCGTCTGCACATCGCCCTGGGCGGCCCAGCGCAGGGTTTGGGCGCCGGCCGAGGCGACGAGCGAGAGGAGAACGGTGAGGAAGAGAGCGATCTTTTTCATGCGAATTTCTTGCGAGGCCGCAGTGTAGGTTTGCCCTCATGACCTTTGCAGGACAGAGGGCTCGCATTGGTAGCAAGGGCAGCGGCGGCGAGATGCGACAATGCGCCGTTCAGCGCAGCGCCGGCCGGCGTCGCGCGCGGGCCCAGGCCTGCAGCCTCAACAAAATCCCCCAGCAATTCCAGGAAGCCCCATGGCGCAATATGTCTTCTCGATGAACCGTGTCAACAAGACGGTTCCCCCCAAGCGTCACATCCTGAAGGACATCTCCCTGTCCTTCTTCCCCGGCGCCAAGATCGGCGTGCTGGGTCTGAACGGCTCGGGCAAGTCGACCTTGCTGAAGATCATGGCCGGCGTCGACAAGGAAATCGAAGGCGAAGCCATCCCGATGCCCGGCATCAAGATCGGCTACCTGGAACAGGAACCCAAGCTGAACCCGGACCAGACCGTCCGTGAAGCGGTGGAAGAAGGCATCGGTGGCGTGCTGGCCGCGAAGAAGCGCCTCGATGAGGTCTATGCTGCCTACGCCGAAGAAGACGCCGACTTCGACGCCCTGGCCGCCGAGCAGGGCGAGCTGGAAGCCATCATCGCCGCCGCTGGTTCCGAGAACACCGACCTGCAGCTGGAACTGGCCGCCGACGCGCTGAACCTGCCGCCCTGGGACGCCAACATCGGCGTGCTTTCCGGCGGTGAAAAGCGCCGCGTGGCGCTGTGCCGCCTGCTGCTGTCCAAGCCCGACATGCTGCTGCTCGACGAACCGACCAACCACTTGGACGCCGAGTCGGTCGAGTGGCTGGAGCTGTTCCTGCAGCGCTTCCCCGGCACCGTGGTGGCCATCACCCACGATCGCTACTTCCTGGACAACGCGGCCGAGTGGATCCTGGAACTGGACCGCGGACACGGCATCCCCTGGAAGGGCAACTACTCCGACTGGCTGGACCAGAAGGAACGCCGCCTGGAGCAGGAGCAGAAGAGCGAAGACGCCCGCACCAAGGCCATGAAGGAAGAACTGAAGTGGGTGCGCTCGAATGCCAAGGGCCGCCAGGCCAAGAGCAAGGCGCGTCTGGCCCGCTTCGAGGAACTGTCCGACGTCGAATACCAGAAGCGCAACGAGACGAACGAAATCTTCATTCCCGTGGCCGAGCGTCTCGGCAATGAGGTGATCGAGTTCAAGAACGTCACCAAGAGCTTTGGCGACCGCGTGCTGATCGACAACCTGTCGTTCAAGGTGCCGCCGGGTGCCATCGTCGGCATCATCGGCCCGAACGGCGCCGGCAAGTCCACTCTGTTCCGCATGATCCAGGGCGTCGAGACGCCGGACAGCGGCGAGGTTGTGATCGGCAAGACCGCCAAGCTGGCCTTCGTGGACCAGAGCCGTCAGAGCCTGGATGCGAACAAGACGGTCTGGGAAGACGTCTCGGGCGGCCTGGACAACATCGTGGTCGGCAAGTTCATCATGCCGAGCCGCGCCTACATTGGCCGCTTCAACTTCAAGGGCAATGACCAGCAGAAGATGGTCGGCCAGCTCTCCGGCGGTGAGCGCGGCCGCCTGCACCTGGCCAAGACCCTGGCCCAGGGCGGCAACGTGCTGATGCTGGACGAACCGTCCAACGACCTGGACGTCGAAACCCTGCGCGCGCTGGAAGAGGCGCTGCTGGAGTTCGGCGGCTCGGCCATGGTGATCTCCCACGATCGCTGGTTCCTGGACCGCATCTGCACCCACATCCTCGCCTGCGAGGGCGACTCGCAGTGGTTCTTCTTCGACGGCAACTTCCACGAGTACGAAGCCGACAAGAAGAAGCGCCTCGGTGAGGAAGGCGCGCGCCCGAAGCGCGTGCGCTTCAAGCCGATCCGCTGAGCGTCAGCGACTGCTGCAAGAGCCGCCTCTCGGGGCGGCTTTTTCGTTTACGGATCTTTACCGCAAGGGCATGGCGGCGTTACGGTCGGCCGCGAACATTCGCTCACACCATCCCCGTTGAGGAGTCCCTGATGAGCACCAAGACCTTGAAGCAATTCGCCCTGGCCGGTCTGCTGGGCCTGGCCGCCCTGGCCTCGCAAGCACAGCCCATGGGCGGGCATGGCCGCCACGGTGGCCCTGGCGGCCCCGAAGGCATGATGCCTTTCGGTCGCATGGAGCGGATGCTGGAAGACGTGGATGCCACCGACGCCCAGCGCAAGCAGATCCACACCATCATGGCCGCCGCCATGAAGGACATGAAGGCCCAGCACGACGCCGGCCGCAAGCTGCAAGAGCAGGGCATGACTTTGTTTGCCGCTCCGACCATCGATGCCGCCGCCTTCGAGTCGCTGCGCCAGCAGCGCCAGGCCCAGCACGAAGCCGCCAGCAAGCGCATGAGCCAGGCCTTCGTCGAGGCTGCCAAGGTGCTGACGCCCGAGCAGCGCGCCAAGTTCGCCGACAAGATGAAGAAGCGCCAGGCCCGCATGGCCGAGCACATGAAGCAGGCCGAGCAGAAGCGCGGCCCCAAGCCCAGCCAGTAAGCACAGGACAGTCGGGCTATGCTCAGCGCTCTCACAACCAGCCCCTCGTGGGGCGCCAGCCCGGAGCAGCCTGCGGCCCGGCCGGTCGCCCCGACTGCTTCCATGAGTACCAAGCTGCTGCTGATCGATGACGATGCCCGCCTGACCGCCATGGTGGGCGACTACCTGAGCCATGCCGGCTTCGAAGTGGCGGTGGCTGGTTCTCTGACGGCCGGCCGCGCGGCGCTGCAGGAATCCCTGCCCGACCTGCTGGTGCTGGACCTGATGCTGCCGGATGGCGACGGCCTCGACTTCTGCCGCGAGCTCCGCGCCAACCAGCGCTTGAAGCGATTGCCGGTGCTGATGCTGTCGGCCCGTGGCGAGCCCATGGACCGCATCCTTGGGCTCGAGCTCGGCGCCGACGATTACCTGCCCAAACCCTTCGAGCCGCGCGAGCTGCAAGCCCGCATCAAGGCCTTGCTGCGCCGCGCCGAGCCGGGTGCCAGCGATGAAGAGGTGATGCGCTTCGGCCGCCTGGAGATCGACATGGCGGCCAGACTGGCCCGCCTGGATGGCAAGCCCTGCGACCTGACCAGCCACCAGTTCGACCTGCTGGTCGTGCTGGCGCAAAGCCCGGGCCGCGTGCTCTCGCGCGACCAGATCATGGATGCGTTGAAGGGCCATCCGCTCGATGCCTTCGACCGCTCCATCGACGTTCACATCTCGCGCATCCGTGCAGTCATCGAAGAAGACCCCAAGGCTCCGCGCCGCGTGCTGACGGTGCGCGGTGCCGGCTACGTCTTTGCTCGCAAGCAGGATGCGGATGCTTGAACGCTGCCCCCCGCTTGCGGGTACGCAAGCAGCCCCCCGAGGGGGCGCAGCATCGTCGGGCGAATGCACCGGACGATGCTGCCGCGCGCCAGCTTGGGAGCGGCCCGGCGCTGACGCAAAATCCCCGCAATGAAAGCGCTCTACGTCCGCATCTACCTGACCGTCGTCCTCGTGCTGGCGGCCTTCGCCTTTGCCTCGGCCTGGTTGTTCCAGCACCAGATCGAGCAGGAGCGTGGCAGCGCCGATGCGGCGGCCAGCGAGCGCCTCACCGCCATTGCCCTGCTGGTGCATCGCGCCTTGCCACCGGCCAGCGCGCCCCGCGAGGACCAGGCCGCCTCGCTGCGCGAATGGGGCCAGCGCCTGCGCATGGCCATCGCACTGGAAGATGTGCAGGGCAAGCGCATTGCGGCCTCCGATGCCTTCCTGCGCCGCGAGGACGAGCCCGGTGCGCGGCGTCTTGCCGTGGACCTGGAAGACGGCCGCAGCCTGGTCATCATGCGGCAGTTCCGGCCCCAGGGCGCAGCGGTTGGTGGTCCGGCCGGCGCTCAAGGTCAGCGTCCACCGCCCCGGCGGGAAGACACTTTCAACCTGGGCATGCTCAACCACCGTCTGGGTGGCGAGGCCCTGGCTCTGCTGCTGGTGCTGCTGTTCTTTGCGGTGGCGGCCGGTGCCTACCCGGTGGTGCGCCGCCTGACGCGACGGCTCGAGGGCCTGCAGCGCGGCGTCGAGCGTTTCGGCGAGGGCAACCTGAGCCACCGCGTCGACGATGAGGGCAAGGACGAAGTCGCGCGCCTGGCGGCCAGTTTCAATCGCGCTGCCGGCCAGATCGAAACCCTGCTGCGCTCGCACCAGAGCCTGCTGGCCAACGCGAGCCACGAGCTGCGTTCGCCGCTGGCCCGGCTGAAGATGGCCTTCTCGATGTTCGAGGAAGCGTCGCCCGCCCAGCGCGAGCGGCTGCGCCGCGAGATTGAAACCAATATCGGCGAGCTCGATGCCCTGGTCGAGGAAGTGCTGCTGGCCAGCCGGCTCGAGAGCGGCAGTGGCGAGCCGCACCGTGACCCGGTGGACCTGCTGGGCGTGGCGGCCGAAGAGGCGGCCAAGTCTGGCGCCGAGCTGGACGTGGGCAATGGCATGTCCGACCTGCGTGTGCTGGGCGAGGAGCGGCTCCTGCGTCGCGCGCTGCGCAACCTGCTGGAGAACGCGCGCCGCTACGGCGGCGGCGAAGTGAAACTGCAGATGCAGCGCGATCTGCGCGAGGCCCAGCTGCGTGTCTGTGATCGCGGGCCTGGCGTGCCGCCCGAAATGCGCGAGCGCATCTTCGAACCCTTCTTCCGCCTGCCCGGCCATGCCGAACAGGCGGGCGGCGTGGGCCTCGGGCTCAGCCTGGTCAAGCAGATTGCCCAGCGCCACCAGGGCTCGGTGCGCTGCGAGGCGCGCGACGGTGGCGGCAGTTGCTTCGTGCTGACGCTGCCACTGGGCTGAATCAGACGGCTGATGCCGCCTCGCGAGCCTCGGTCCTATGGACCCAGGCCAGCACGGCCGTCATGCCGGCCGCGGCCAGCACCAGGCCGGCCGTGGCGGCCGACCAGAAGCCTTGGGCGCCGCTGAGCCGGGGCAGGGTGTTGCTGAAGGCCAGCCAGTAGCCGCCGCCGATGCCCACACCCCAGATCGCCAGCGCATAGACGACCATGGGCGCCGTGGCGATGCGGTGCGAGCGCAGCACGAAGGCCGCCACTGTCTGCGCCGCATCAGCCACGTGGAAGATCCAGACCCACACCAGCAGCGGCATCGCCGCCGCGATCACGAGTGCATTGCCGGTGTAGAGCCCCAGCACCTGTTCGCGCAGCAGGAACAGCAGGCCGCCATTGAAGGCCGACAGCGCCATGGCCGTGAATAGGCCGTGCCAGCCGAGCCGGTGGGCGTCGAGCGGATCGCGTGCCCCGAGGCGCTGCGCCACCAGGGTGGAGCTGGCGTTGGCCAGGGCCAGCGGCAGCATGAACATCAGCGAGATCAGGTTCATCGCCAGCTGATGGCCGGCCACCGCCGTGGCGCCGAGCCGCGCGATGAAGATGGCCATGAAGGTGAAGCCGCTGACCTCGATCAGGATGGAGCCGCCCATGGGCACGCCCAGCTTCATCAACTCCTTCAGCGCGGCCCAGCGCGGGCGGTGCAGGCCCTGGTCGTCAAGCAGGCCGAACTGCGCGTAGAACTCATCACGGCGCAGCAGCCAGACTGCGACCAGCACCTGGGCCCACAGCACGATGGAGGTGGCGATGCCGCAGCCGGCAACGCCAAGGGCTGGCAGGCCGGCCGAACCGTGGATCAGGGCGGCGGTCAGCGGCACCTTGAGCACCAGGCCGCCGAGCTGCAAGGCCATCACCATCTTGGGCCGCGAGACGGCGGTGTTGAAGCCGCGGTAGGCCGTGAACAGCAGGGCCGCAGGCAGGCCCGGTGACAAGGCTTGCAGGTAGAGCCGCACCTTGGCCTCGACCTCGGGCGTGGTCTGCGCGATCCACAGGAAGGGGTCGGGCATCAGCATGATGGCCAGGCCGATGACCGAGAGCCCCAGCGCGGCCCAGACGGCCTGGTGCAGTTCGTCGCCTGCTTCGCGCAGCCGGCCGGCGCCGAAATGCTGGCCAGCCAGTGGCATCACGGCCAGCACCACGCCCATCAGGCCGACGAAGACCGTGGTGTAGACGGCCGCGCCAATGGCCAGCGCCGCCAGGTCGTTGGCCGAGTAGCGGGCCACCAGCACGGTGTCGACAGTGGAGAGTGCCAGCACGGCCACCTGGCCGATGAAGACCGGCCAGGCCAGCGGCAGGATGCGGGAGAGGCTGTTGCGCAGGCCGCTCAAGACCTGACCCCGTCGGCCGTACCCGTGCCTTCGAGGGCGCGCTCGGCGTAGCGGTTGAAGCGCCAGGCCGTGGCCTCCAGCGTGATGCGCTGCCAGGTCTCGCGCTTCTCCACCGGTGTCAGCACCGGCCAGTTCTGCACCTCGTCGAACGTGCGGCCGCAGCCCTTGCAGAGCTCGTCGCCCTGGCTGGTGGAGCAGATGGCGATGCAGGGCGCGTCGGGCGTGCTTTCGTACCAGGCCAGCCAGGCGTCCATGGCGGCCGGGGGCATGGCTTCCTCGTCGCGGCAGCGCTGGCGGTGGTAGGTCATCAGGCCATAGACCTCGGCCAGTGCCCGCACCTCGGCGCAGGCCTGCACGCCATCGGCGCTCGGCCGGCGCTCGCGCCACCAGTTGATGGCGGCCTCGATGTCGGTGAGGTGCAGGACGGCCATGTCGCGCTGTCTTGCTTCAGTAGGCCAGGCCGATGGCGCCGCGCACCTCGCGCAGGGTCTTGCGTGCGACGGCGCGGGCCCGCTCGGTGCCGACCTCGACGATCCAGTGCACCTTCTTCGGGTCGGCCAGCAGCTCCTGGGCGCGCTCGCGCCAAGGGGCCTGCTCCTTTTGGATGGATTCGATCAGAGGGCGCTTGCAGTCCAGGCAGCCGATGCCAGCGGTGGTGCAGCCTTCTTGCACCCAGGCGCGGGTTGCCTCGTCCGAATAGACCTGGTGCAGCGGCCAGACGGGGCATTGCGCCGGGTTGCCCGCATCGCTGCGGCGCACGCGCTGCGGGTCGGTGGGCATGGTGTTGATCTTGGCCTCGACCACCTCGGGCGCGTCGCGCATCGCGATGGCATTGCCGGCGCTCTTGCTCATCTTCTGGCCATCGAGGCCGCTCAGGCGCGAGGTCTCGGTCAAGAGGGCTTGCGGCTCGGGCAGGATGGGCGCCTCGGGGCTGTAGAGGCGGTTGAAGCGGCGCGCCACCTCGCGGGTGACTTCCACGTGCGAGGTCTGGTCTTCGCCAACGGGCACGCCCGAGGCCTTGTAGATGAGGATGTCGGCCGCCTGCAAGAGCGGGTAGCCGAGGAAGCCGTAGGTGGCGAGCTCGCGGTCGCGGGCGACCTGGTCCTTGTAGCTCGGGATGCGCTCCAGCCAGGAGGAGGGCGTGCTCATCGCGAGCAACGTGAACAGCTCGGCATGCTCGGGCATGCGGCTCTGGATGAAAAGCGTGGCCTGCTCGGGGTCGATGCCGGCGGCCAGCCAATCGACCACCATGTCGTAGACATTGCGCTCGATGTCTTCGCGCTGCTGGTAGTGCGTGGTCAGGGCGTGCCAGTCGGCCACGAAGAAGAAGCAGTCATGCGTGTGCTGCAGCTTCACCCAGTTCTTCAAGGCGCCGTGGTAGTGGCCCAGGTGCAGGGCACCGGTCGGACGCATGCCGGAGAGCACGCGCTCGCGGGACTGGATGGGGGTGTCGCTCATGGCTGGCTCGGGAGGGGGAGCGGCATTGTAGGCAGCTACACTGCCGACGGATGAAACGCATCGTCATTCTGATCTCGGGCCGCGGCTCCAACATGGAGGCCATCGTGCGGGCCCGCGCGGCCGAGCAATGGCCGGCCGAGATTGCCGCCGTCATCAGCAACCGGCCCGATGCGGCCGGCCTCGCTTTCGCTCAATCGCACGGGATTGCCACGGCCGTGGTGGATCACAAGGTCTTCGGTCCGGGCCAGTCAGGTCGTGAGGCCTTCGATGCCGAGTTGCAGCGCGTGATCGATGGCTTTGCGCCCGATCTCGTGGTGCTGGCCGGCTTCATGCGCATCCTCACGCCGGCGTTCACCGCGCATTATGCGGATCGGATGCTCAATATCCATCCTTCGCTGCTGCCGGCGTTCACTGGCCTGCACACGCACCAACGTGCCATCGGGATGGGCTGCAAGTTTGCGGGCGCCACCGTGCATTTCGTGACGGCCGAGTTGGACCATGGCGCCATCGTGGCCCAGGCGGTGGTGCCGGTGCTGCCGGGTGACGATGAGGCCGCGCTGTCTGCCCGCGTGCTCAAGCTGGAGCACCGCATGTACCCGAGCGCGGTGCGCTGGTTCGTGTCGGGTCAGCTGGCGCTTGAGAGCGGCAGGGTTCGCCAGCTCGCTGGCGAGTCGCAGTCCTTCAGCTGAGTTTCAGCTGATCAGGCCCGCCAGGACGTTGATCGTCAGGGCCAGCACGCCGGTGTTGAACACGAAGGACAGCACGGCCTGCACCAGCACCAGGCGGCGCATGGGGCGGGCGCTGACGGCCACGTCCGAGGTCTGCGAGGTCGCGGCCAGCGTGACCGAGAAATACAGGAAGTCGCTGTAGTCCGGTAGCTCGCCCTTGTCGCTGCATCCCGGGAACTCCAGGCCGTGCGGCCCGTTGCCTCCGCGGTGGTAGAGGCTGGCATAGGCCAGCGCAAACTCCACGGGCAGCAGCAGCCAGGAGCCAGCCACCGTGCCGATGGCCAGCAGCAGATAAGGCCAGCCCTTGACGACGTCGAGCCCGTGCCGCACCTGGTTCAGTTCCAGGGCAATGGCAGCGAGGCTGGCCAAAGCGCCGATGACGGCGAGCAGCAACACCGCCCCCATGCCATCTGCTTGGGCCCGCGCCCGCTGCTTCAGGTGCTGGGCGTCGGCGCGGTGCATCAGCACGAACATCAGGCTCAGGTAGAGCCAGACGCCGCTGGTCCAGCCCAGCAGGGCGCGGGTCACCGAGGGCAGGGCGCCGGGCCAGAGCCAGGCCAGCGCGGCGCCGACGGCTATTGACGCCAGCAGGCGCGGCCGCATGCGCAGTTGCTGCAAAAAGCTCATGCTTCGATGCGCGAGAAGCGCTGGCGCTCCACGCCGTCCACCCTCAGCGTGCCGAAGAACATGGCATGCGGCCGCACCCACAGGCCGCTGGCGTTGTAGAGCGGCTTGTAGACGACCAGGGGCTCCAGCGTTTCACTGTGGCGAGCCACGCCCAGTACCTCGTAGTCGCCGCCTTTGTAATGGCGGTAGCGGCCGGTCGGCGTGTCGGGAAGCGGGGGCAGGTCGTCGTCGTTCATCGGGGCTGGGATAATCGCGGCATGCATCCTAATGCCCTTCTCGAAATGAGCTGCGAGCTCCTGCGCAGCGTCCTCAAACTCGATGCCCCGGCCGACGCGGTGGTCTCGAGCTTCTTCCGCAAGAACAAGGCCCTCGGTCAGCGCGAACGACACACGCTGGCCGAGACTGTCTACACCGTGCTGCGCCAGCGCCTGCTGCTGCAGCATCTCGCGCAGTCGGGCTCCGGCCCGCTGGAGCGCCGCCTGTGCCTGCTGGCCTGGCAGGGCAGCGACAGCTTCCTGCAGGGCGCGCTGAGCGAGCCTGAGCGGCACTGGCTGCAGCAGATGGCCAGCATCGACCGAGCCTCACTGGCGCCCAAGCTGCGCCACAACCTGCCCGACTGGCTGGCGGAGCCCTTGCAAAAGCGCCTCGGCGAGGCGGGCTTTGAGGCTCTGGTTGCCAGCATGAACCAGGCCGCGCCGCTGGACCTGCGCGTCAATGCGCTCAAGCTCAAGCGCGAAGAAGCCCAGGAGCAGCTCAGCAAGAACGGCATTGCCACCACGGCCACGCCGTTCTCGCCCTGGGGTCTGCGCGCCGAGGGCAAGCCGGCCCTGAACAAGCTGGAGATCTTCACCAGTGGCGGCGTCGAGGTGCAGGACGAGGGCAGTCAGTTGCTGGCCTTGTTGCTCGATGCCAAGCGCAGCGAGATGGTGGTCGATTTCTGTGCCGGTGCCGGCGGCAAGACCCTGGCCATTGGCGCTGCCATGCGGAACACCGGCCGGCTCTACGCCTTCGACGTGTCGGGCCACCGCCTCGATGCGCTGAAGCCGCGCCTGGCGCGCAGCGGCCTGTCCAATGTCTACCCGGCCCAGATCGTCCATGAGCGCGACGATCGCATCAAGCGCCTGGCGGGCAAGATCGACCGCGTGCTGGTCGATGCGCCTTGCTCGGGCCTTGGCACGCTGCGCCGCAATCCGGACCTCAAATGGCGCCAGTCTCCGCAAGCCATCGCCGAGCTGCAGGCCAAGCAGACGGCCATCCTGGACAGCGCGGCCCGGCTGCTGAAGTCTGGCGGCCGCCTGGTCTATGCCACTTGCAGCTTGCTGGACGAGGAGAACGAGGCCATCGCTCGCGCGTTCACCGAATCGCATCCCGATTTCGAGTTCCAGCCGGCGGCCGAACTGCTGGCCAAGGCCCAGGTGGCGGATGCCGACCAGCTCTGCAGCGACGGCTATCTGCGGCTCTGGCCGCATCAGCACCAGACCGACGGCTTCTTCGCCGCCGTCTGGACCAAGCGCTGAATTTGCACGAACGAGCCTGGAATCCGCCTCGCCTTGACGGCGCTCAAGGATTCCACCGGTTCAGGCACTCGGCGATTTAGAGCGCGTCGCCTACAATCCCAGCACTTCTTTTCGCCCAGTCGTTGGGTAAGGGTTTGGACTGAATGAATGAATTGATGATTGTTCGCGATGCCTTGGTGCAGTGGCTTGGCTACGGCCTGCTGGATGCCAGCGTCTGGCAAATCGTGGGCTACACCCTGGTTCTGACCCACTTCACCATCCTGGGTGTCACCATCTTCCTGCATCGTGCTCAATCGCACCGTGCGCTGGAACTGGGTCCCATCCCCTCGCATTTCTTCCGTTTCTGGCTGTGGCTGACCACGGGCATGGTGACCAAGGAGTTTGTCGCCATCCACCGCAAGCACCACGCCAAATGCGAGACCGAGGAAGACCCGCACAGCCCGCAGACGCGCGGCCTGAAAGCCTTGCTCCTGACGGGCGTCGAGCTCTACCGTGCCGAATCCAAGAACATGGAGACCATGGCCAAGTACGGCACGGGCACGCCGGACGACTGGATCGAGCGCAACCTGTACACCCGCTATTCCTGGCAGGGCGTTGGCCTGATGCTGGTCATCAACCTGGCGCTGTTCGGTGCCATCGGCGCCACCATCTGGGCGATCCAGATGGCCTGGATCCCGGTCTGGGCGACCGGCGTGATCAACGGCATCGGCCACTACTGGGGCTATCGCAATTTCGAGGCACCTGACGCTTCGCGCAATGTCTCGCCCTGGGGCATCCTGATCGGCGGCGAAGAACTGCACAACAACCACCACACCTATCCGGTGTCGGCCAAGTTCTCGGTCAAGCCCTTCGAATTCGACATCGGCTGGGGTTACATCCGTGCCATGGAAATGATCGGCTGGGCCAAGGTCCGCAAGACCGCGCCCAAGCTGCAGCTCGGCGAGATCAAGCCGGCCGACAAGGACACGCTGGAAGCCCTGATCGCCAACCGCTACGAAGTGATGGCCGCTTATGGCCGCAGCCTGAAGGCTGCTTGCGCGGCCGAACTGGCCAAGCTGAAGGCGCAAGGCGAGCAGAACGGCGCCAAGCTGGCCCAGTTCAAGCTGGCCAAGCGCTGGCTGCACCGTGACAGCGACTTCATCCCGGCCGAGGCCAAGGCCGAGATCGATGGCGCCCGCGCCGCCAGCCCCGCGCTGGACAAGCTGGTGTCCATGCGCGAAGAGCTGCGCCAGATGTGGACCCGGACCAATGTGTCGGCCGAACAGCTGGTCAGTGACTTGCAGGCCTGGTGCCGCAAGGCCGAGGAAAGCGGTATTGCCGAGCTGCGTGCCTTCTCGATGAGCTTGCGCGCCGCCCGCGCCTGAGACTGTTCGCGACGCGTGCGTTAACGCGAGTAAAAGGCGCCGCAAGTCGGCGCCTTTTTCATGGTCGCTGCCTATACTTTGCCCATCCACATGACGCCAAGGAGGGCTCCATGAACACCAAGCTCATTCTCAAGCCGTTGCTCGCGGCCGGCCTGCTGGCGATCGCCGCTGCGGCTCAGGCCGGGATCACGGTCAAGTTCGTCAGGTCCGAGAGCTTCGCCGACATCAACCGCTTCCGTGGCAATGGCGATGAGATCCTCAAGCAGATCGAGGCCCATTTGCAGGCCCAGGCGGCCAAATACATGACGGGCTCGCAGGAGTTGGTGATCGAGGTCACCGATATCAACCTCGCGGGCGAAGAAGAGCCTTGGGGTCGCCACATGGACCGCCTGCGCGTGATGCGCCCGATGACCATCCCGACCATGGACATGAGCTACAAGCTCAGCGATGGCGATCGGGTGCTCAAGGAAGGCAAGGCCCATGTGTCCGACATGAGCTACCTCGACCGCTTCAACCGCTACTCGACTGGCGATGAGCTGCGCTTTGAGAAGCGCATGCTGGACGACTGGATCAAGGCTGAATTCGGCAAGCCGGCTGGCACGGCCACGGCCTCGGGACGCTGATCGTCGAGTCGGCGTGCAAAACAAAAAACCCGCCAGCGGCGGGTTTTTTGTTGTCAGGCTTTCAAGCCCCATGCTGAATTACTTCAGCTTGGTTTCCTTGTACAGGACATGCTTGCGGGCCTTGGGATCGAACTTCATGAATTCGAGCTTTTCGGGCGTCGTCTTCTTGTTCTTGTTCGTGGTGTAGAAGTGACCGGTGCCGGCTGTGGATTCCAGCTTGATCTTGTCGCGTCCGCCTTTGGATGCCATGGTAGTTCTCCTTGTTTCCTAGTGGACGATTACAGCTCGCCCTTGGCGCGCAGATCGGCAACGACTTGGTCGATACCGACCTTGTCGATCAAACGCAGAGCGGCGTTGCTGATGCGCAGGCGCACCCAGCGGTTTTCCGATTCCACAAAGAAACGGCGGTATTGCAGGTTCGGCAGGAACCGACGCTTGGTTTTGTTGTTGGCGTGGGAAACATTGTTCCCGACCATGGGCTTCTTGCCCGTGACTTGACAGACGCGTGCCATGACGCTTCTCCGGTTTGATGTCTATCTACCCAGCTGCAGCACCGACAGGCGCTGCAGCCACATGACCGCTCTATGCCTGTCAAACCCACGTCGCTGAAGACCAGCTTCAACGC
Source organism: Pelomonas sp. V22 (assembly GCF_030014915.1). Lineage (GTDB taxonomy): Bacteria > Pseudomonadota > Gammaproteobacteria > Burkholderiales > Burkholderiaceae_C > JAUASW01. Next base: position 400,652 of record NZ_JAGIXS010000001.1, on the reverse strand, counting down.
CGCAGGGGCGGTCCATCCAACAGGCAAGCCCGCGATTATGCCACAGGATTCGGGGAATCCCGGGTGGCGCGGGCCTGTGCGGACTCAGGTGCTGGCGTTCTCGAGATAGCGCTGGGCGTCCAGGGCGGCCATGCAGCCCGTGCCGGCGCTGGTGATGGCCTGGCGGTAGACGTGGTCCTGCACGTCGCCTGCGGCGAACACGCCGGGCACGCTGGTCATGGTGGCGAAGCCGTTCAGGCCGCTCTTGGTAACGATGTAGCCGTCCTTCATCTCGAGCTGGCCCTTGAAGATGTCGGTATTGGGCTGGTGGCCGATGGCGATGAAGCAGCCTTGCAGCTTCAGCTCGGTCTCGGCGCCGTCATTCGTGCTCTTGATACGCACGCCGGTGACGCCGCTCTGGTCGCCCAGCACTTCTTCCAGGGTGTTGAAGGTGTGCAGCACCATCTTGCCCTCGGCAACCTTGGCCATCATCTTGTCCACGAGGATGGGTTCGGCGCGGAACTTGTCGCGGCGGTGGATCACGTGGACCTTGGTGGCGATATTGCTCAGGTACAGCGCTTCTTCGACGGCCGTGTTGCCACCGCCGACCACGCAGACTTCCTGGCCACGGTAGAAGAAACCGTCGCAGGTCGCACAACCGCTGACGCCACGGCCCATGAACGATTCTTCAGACGGCAGGCCCAGGTACTTGGCCGAGGCGCCGGTGGCGATGATCAGGGCGTCGCAGCTGTAAGTGCCGCTGTCGCCCTTCAGGGTGAACGGGCGCTTGCTGAAATCGACCTCGTTGATGTGGTCGAACACCATCTGCGTGTTGAAGCGCTCGGCATGCTGCTGAAAGCGCTGCATCAGCTCCGGACCCTGCACGCCCATCACGTCGGCCGGCCAGTTGTCGACCTCGGTGGTCGTCATCAGCTGGCCACCCTGGGCGATGCCAGTGATCAAAGTGGGCTGCAGATTGGCGCGCGCTGCATAGATGGCAGCCGTGTAGCCGGCAGGGCCGGAGCCGAGGATCAGCAGCTTGTGGTGTTGGGTGGTCTGGGTCATGGGAGGCTAGATGGGGTTGCTTGCAACGCACACAAGTTGTGTTGGCCGGCGCTTATACGGCCTAAACCCTATGTGAATGCGTGAAGCAGTTGGCACAATGCGCCCATTTTAGGCGTGCGTGCCTTGCCCGAAGCTGAGCAAGGTCATCGCAAAACAATCCAACCCGGAGGCTATACACATGGCGATGCTGTCGAACCTGGATCTGATCCGCAGGGTGCCCCTGTTCTCTCTGCTGACCACCGACCAGGCCCAGTCGATTGCGGACAGCGTGGTCAAGCGCCGCTTCAAGCGCGGTGAGGTCATTGTTGAGCAAGGGACCAAGTCCAATGCGCTGTTCATCCTCTTGAACGGCCGCGCCCGCGTGCTGACGGCCGACAGCCGGGGCCGCGAGGTCATCCTGGCCGTGCTGCAGCCCGGCGACTACGTGGGCGAAATGAGCTTGATCGACAACGAGCCGCATTCGGCCACCGTGCGTGCCGAGGTCCAGACCGACATGCTGGTGCTGGGTCGCATGGAGTTCTCGCGCTGCCTGCCTGAGAGCAGCAGCCTGTCCTACGCCATCCTGCGCGGCCTGGTCGCGCGTCTGCGCAATGCCGACCGCCAGATCGAGTCGCTCGCGCTGCTGGACGTTTATGGCCGCGTGGCTCGCACGCTGCTGGACATGGCCGAGGAAGAGAAGGGCATCAAGATCATCCGTGGCAAGGTCTCGCGCCAGGACATGGCCAAGGTCGTCGGCGCCTCGCGCGAGATGGTCAGCCGCGTGATGAAGGACCTGGAAGACAAGGGCGTGATCGAGACGCTGGAGAACGGCTCCGTCGTCATCAAGGAACGCCTGCAGCACGATTGAGGCTGGCCGCCTCGGGACGAGGCGGTTGTGATTGGTGAAAACTCATGAGCGAAGGGGCGGTTCGCTTGCGCCACAATGCGCGGCATGAGTTTTCCCTTAGGTTCTTTGCTGGGTGGCGGCGATGCCGCCGCACCCGCTGACAAGGTCTACAAGCGCCAGGGCAAGAAGGCCAGCGCCGCGCCGCCGCCGCCGGCGTACACCATGCGCACACCTCTGTGGCTGGTCATCGGCGCCGTGCTGTGGTGCCTGGCCTTGCTGGCCCTGGTCAGCCATGACCGCGCCGACGCCGCGTTTTCCGTGTCGGGCAGCCGCGAGCTCTTCGTCAACCGCGTGGGCGCCTTGGGCGCCTGGTTCTCCGATCTGCTGTTCTTCTGCTTCGGCTACTCGGCCTGGTGGTTGATGCTGGCCGCGCTGCGGCTGTGGCTGGGCTCGCTGGCGCGTGTGCTGCGCGCGCAGGAGGCAACACCTGCCCCCGAGCACCCGATGCGGGGCATTGGCCTCTTTGCCCTTGGCCTCGTCCTTCTGATGTCGGCCAGCTGTGCACTGGAATGGTCGCGTCTCTATGGCTGGGAGCCCCGGCTGCCCGGCCATGCCGGTGGTGTCTGGGGCTACACGCTGGGGCCCTGGAGCATGAAGGCCCTGGGCTTCGCCGGCTCCGGTGTGGTGTGGATCGCCTTGCTGCTGCTGGGCGCCTCGCTGGCCTTCCGGTTCTCCTGGTTGAACCTCGCCGAGCAGCTCGGCACCTGGCTGGAAAGCCTGAGAGAACGCCGCCAGGAGCGCCGCGAAATGGCCGAAGACCAGAAGGTCGGCGAGCAAGCGGTGCTGGAACGCAAGCAGGTGGTCGAGGTCGAGCGCGAGCGCGAGGTGGTGGCGGAGCATGTGCCCATCGTCATCGAGGCGCCGGTCATCGAGGTACCCAAGTCCACCCGCGTCGCCAAGGAGCGCCAGAAGACGCTGTTCAGCGACCCAGCCGACACCAAGCTGCCCCAGGTCGACCTGCTGGACGCCGCACCGCTGCGCGTGGAGTCGGTGACGCCCGAGTCGCTCGAGATGACCTCGCGCATGATCGAGAAGAAGCTGCGCGACTTCGGGGTCGAGGTGCGCGTGGTGGCGGCCTCGCCGGGCCCGGTGATCACGCGTTACGAAATCGAACCGGCCACCGGCGTCAAGGGCTCGCAGATCGTCAACCTGGCCAAGGACCTGGCACGTTCCCTGAGTCTCGTGAGCATCCGCGTGGTGGAGACCATCCCCGGCAAGAACTACATGGCGCTGGAACTGCCCAATGCACGGCGCCAGACCATCCGCCTGTCCGAGATCCTCGGCTCTCAGGTCTACGCCGATGCGTCCTCGCTGCTGACCATGGCCCTCGGCAAGGACATCATTGGCGCGCCGATGGTGGCCGACCTGGCCAAGATGCCGCACTGCCTGGTGGCGGGCACCACCGGCTCGGGCAAGTCGGTGGGCATCAATGCGATGATCCTGTCGCTGCTCTACAAGGCCGAGGCGCGCGATGTGCGCCTGATCATGATCGACCCCAAGATGCTGGAAATGAGCGTCTACGAGGGCATCCCGCACCTGCTGGCGCCGGTGGTGACCGACATGAAGCAGGCCGCCAACGCGCTCAACTGGTGCGTCGGCGAGATGGAGCGGCGCTACAAGCTGATGTCCAAGATGGGCGTCCGCAACCTGGCCGGCTACAACAAGAAGATCCTTGACGCCGACGAGCGCGGCGAGAAGATCGGCAACCCGTTCAGCCTCACGCCCGAGGAGCCGGAGCCGCTGGAGCGCCTGCCCCACATCGTGGTCGTGATCGACGAACTGGCCGACCTGATGATGGTGGTTGGCAAGAAGATCGAAGAGCTGATCGCCCGCCTCGCGCAGAAGGCCCGTGCCGCCGGCATCCACCTGATCCTGGCCACGCAGCGGCCCTCGGTGGACGTGATCACCGGCCTGATCAAGGCCAACATCCCGACCCGCCTCTCGTTCCAGGTCAGCTCCAAGATCGACAGCCGCACCATCCTCGACCAGATGGGCGCCGAGGCGCTGCTCGGCATGGGTGACATGCTCTACATGGCCTCGGGCACCGGACTGCCGGTGCGCGTGCACGGCGCCTTCGTCAGCGATGACGAGGTGCATCGTGTCGTCGAATACCTGAAGGCGCAAGGCGGCGAGCCCAACTACATCGAAGGCATCCTCGAAGGCGGCGTGCTCGAAGGCGGGGAGGGCGGCGAAGCCCCGGCGCCTGGCGAGGCCAACGGCGAGGCCGATCCGATGTACGACCAGGCGGTCGCCATCGTCCTGCAGCACAAGCGCGCCTCGATCTCGCTGGTGCAGCGCCATCTGCGCATAGGCTACAACCGCGCTGCGCGCTTGCTGGAGCAGATGGAGAAATCCGGCCTTGTGGGCTCCATGAACACCAATGGCAGCCGCGACCTGATCGTGCCGAGGCGCGAGGAATGACGATGATGAACCTGCTCTCCCGGTCTCTGGCGGCTCTTGCACTGAGTGTCGCTGCCGCTGCCGCCCATGCCGACTCGGTCGACACGCTCAACAGCTTCCTGAAGGACGTGAAGAGCGGTCGCGCCACCTTCACGCAGACGGTCACCGCGCCCGATGGCAAGCGCACCAAGAAGTCGTCTGGCAGCTTCGAGTTTCAGCGCCCCAACCAGTTCCGCTTCGTCTACCAGAAGCCTTTTGAGCAAACGATCGTGGCCGACGGCCAGAAGGTCTGGATCTACGACCCCGACCTGAACCAGGCCAGCAGCCGCAAGATCGACCAGGCCCTCGGTGCCACGCCGGCGGCCCTGCTGGCCGGCGGCAATGTCTCGCGCGACTTCATCCTCAAGGCCCAGCCCAGCGACAAGGGGCTCGACTGGGTGCTCGCGACGCCGCGCCAGGCCGAGGGCAGCATCCAGACCCTGCGCATCGGCTTCAAGGGCGGCGAGCTGGCGGCCATCGAGATCCTCGATGCTTTTGGCCAGAAATCGCTGCTCGAATTCGCGGGCGTTGTCTCCAACCCCAGCATCCCGGCCGAGCGCTTTCGCTTCCAGCTGCCGGCCGGTGCCGACCTGATCGAACAGTAAGCAATCCACTCACCTACAAGGAACCCCAGCGACGATGCCCCATGACGTCAGCCTGATCGCCACCCTGGCCGCCGGTTTCGGTCTGGCCTTGATCTTCGGTTATGTCGCACTCAAGCTGCGGCTGCCGCCCTTGGTGGGCTATCTGCTGGCGGGGGTGCTGATAGGCCCGGCCACGCCGGGCTTCGTGGCCGACATGGCCCTGGCCAGCCAGCTCTCTGAAATCGGCGTGATGCTGCTGATGTTCGGCGTGGGCCTGCATTTCTCGATGGGCGACCTGCTCTCGGTCAAGCGCATTGCCGTGCCGGGTGCCATGGTTCAGATCCTCGTGGCCACGGCCATGGGGGCAGGTCTTGCGCTGGCCTGGGGTTGGAGCTTCGGTGCCGCTCTGGTGTTTGGCCTGGCGCTGTCGGTGGCCAGTACCGTGGTGCTCTTGCGTGCCCTGGAAGATCGCGGCCAGTTGGAAACGGCCAACGGCCGCATCGCCGTGGGCTGGCTGGTGGTCGAAGACCTGGTGATGGTCATGGTGCTGGTCCTGCTGCCGCCACTCGCTGGCCTCCTGAGCGGCGAGGCGCTCGGCCCGGGCCTGGCGATGACGGTGTTCATCACGCTGGCCAAGGTCGCTGCCTTCATCGCCCTGATGCTGATCTTCGGCAAGCGCGCCTTGCCGCGCCTCTTGTGGGCCGTGGCGCGCACCGGCTCGCGCGAGCTGTTCACGCTGGGCGTGATCTCGGCGGCGGTGGGCGTTGCCTTTGCGGCGGCCAAGCTCTTTGATGTGTCCTTCGCGCTCGGTGCCTTCTTCGCCGGCATGATGCTGCGCGAGTCGGAATACAGCCACCGCGCGGCCGATGAATCGTTGCCGCTGCGCGATGCCTTCGCCGTGCTGTTCTTCGTGGCCGTGGGCATGTTGTTCGACCCGCGCGTGCTGCTGGACGAGCCGCTCAAGGTCTTGCTGGTCAGCGCGGTCATCATCGTCGGCAAGACGCTGGCAGCCCTGGCCCTGGTCCTGATGCTGCGCTACCCGCTGAACACCGCGCTGACCGTGGGCGCCAGCCTGGCCCAGATCGGTGAGTTCTCCTTCATCCTGATCGGCCTCGGGCGTGGCCTTGGCCTCGTCGGTGCAGAGGCGCAAAGCCTGGTGCTGGCCGGGGCGCTGATCTCCATCGCGCTGAACTCGGTGCTGTTCTCGGCCATCGCGCCGGCCCAGGCCTGGATACTGAAGCGCTCGGCCCATGCCCGCAAGCTGGAGCAGCGCGACGATCCGCTCGCTGAGCTGCCCACCTCGGTGGACCCGGCGCTCTTGCAGAACCAGGTCGTGCTGGTTGGTCATGGGCGCGTTGGCGCGCCGCTGGCTGCAAGCCTGCGTGCCAAGGGCGTGGCGGTTGTCGTGGCCGAGATGCAGCGCGAGCGCGTCGAGGCCTTGCGCGAGCAGGGCCTGCCGGCCGTTTGTGGCGATGCCAGCGAGCCGGCCGTGCTGATCCAGGCCCATGTGGCGCGCGCCGCCATGTTGGTGATCACCGCCGGCGACAGCCTGCAAGCCAGCCGCATGGTTGATACCGCGCGCCAGCTCAACCCCGGCATCCGCCTGCTGCTGTGCGCACGCAGCGAAGACGAGGCGAACCTGCTGCGTGAATCTGGCCTCGGCGAGGTCTTGCAACCCGAGCAGGCGCTGGCCGAAAGCCTGAGTCAGCGCGCCCTCGCGCAGCTCGTCAAGCATTGAGCCAGCACTGAACCTGCGCTGAAGGCAGGGCACGGCGGCTGCGACAATCGCCGCCATGTCCGATGCCATGCCTTCGCTGTTCCCTGACCTGCTGCCCGAGCCTCCATCCGGAGCCGGATCGCGCCCCTCGCCGCAGCGCCCGCTCGCCGAGCGCCTGCGCCCGGCCACGCTCGATGAGGTGATAGGCCAGTCCCATCTGCTCGGCGAGGGCAAGCCGCTGCGCCTCGCGTTCAAGTCGGGCAAGCCGCATTCGATGATCTTCTGGGGGCCACCCGGCGTCGGCAAGACCACGCTGGCGCGGCTCACGGCCACGGCCTTCGGGCGCGAGTTCATCGCGCTGTCGGCCGTGCTTTCGGGTGTCAAGGACATCCGCGAAGCCATGGAGCGGGCGCAGCAGTTTCTCGCCCAGGGCAAGCACACCATCCTGTTTGTGGATGAGATCCACCGCTTCAACAAGTCGCAGCAGGATGCGCTGCTGCCGCATGTGGAATCCGGCCTGTTCACCTTCATCGGCGCCACGACGGAGAACCCGAGCTTCGAGGTCAATTCGGCCTTGCTCTCTCGCGCCCAGGTCTATGTGCTCAAGTCGCTGAACGAGCAGGAATTGCGCCAGCTGCTGAAGCGGGCTCAGGCCGAGGCGCTGGCGCATCTGACTTTCGATGAACAGGCCGTCGCCACCCTGGTCGGCTATGCCGACGGCGATGCGCGGCGCTTCCTGAACCTGCTGGAGCAGTGCAACACGGCAGCCGATGCGAGCAGCATCACGGCGATCACGGCCGAGTTCATCACCAATGCGCTGAGCCTCAACGCGCGCCGCTTTGACAAGGGCGGCGACAACTTCTACGACCAGATCTCGGCCCTGCACAAGTCGGTGCGCGGCTCCAGCCCTGATGGCGCGCTGTACTGGCTGACGCGCATGCTGGACGGTGGCGCCGACCCGCGCTATCTGGCGCGCCGCATCGTGCGCATGGCCTGGGAAGACATCGGCCTCGCCGACCCACGCGCCATGCAGATCGCCAACGATGCGGCCCTCACCTTCGAGCGCCTGGGCAGTCCCGAAGGTGAACTGGCGCTCGGGCAGGCCGTGATCTACCTGGCGATGGCCGCCAAGAGCAACGCCGGCTACAAGGCCTACAACGCGGCCCGCGCCTTCGTGAAGCAGGACAGGAGCCGCGAGGTGCCCGTGCATCTGCGCAATGCGCCCACCAAGCTCATGAAGGAGCTCGGCCATGGCCACGAGTACCGCTATGCGCACGACGAACCGCATGCCTACGCCGCCGGCGAGACCTACCTGCCCGACGGCATGGCCGAGCCGAATTGGTACCAGCCCGTGCCGCGCGGGCTTGAACTGAAACTTGGCGAGAAGCTCAGCTTTCTACGCAAGCTGGATGAAGAAGCCGGGCAGGGCGATTCCTGAGCGGTTACCCCGGGTTACCACCAGGTTCTGACGAACGGGATGGGCCGCAGGCCCTTCTACAATCCCCCCGCCTGCAGGACTGAATGAAGGCTGAGCTGGGCCCGCGCCATACCGAAGACGCGGGCCTTTGTTTTAGGCCCAACCGGCCTGCTTGTGAGAATCTGAGGAGCGGCCACACGAGGGCTGCTCCGTTGGGAGAGTTCGATGGATACCTTGATCCAGCAGGTCATCAATGGCCTGGTACTGGGCAGCATGTACGCCCTGGTGGCCCTGGGCTACACCATGGTGTACGGCATCATCAACCTGATCAATTTCGCCCATGGCGAGATCCTGATGGTCGGGGCCCTGGTGAGTTGGAGCGTCGTCGGCGCGCTGGCCGAGAGCGGCCTGCCGGGCTGGGCCATGATGGCGGTGGCCCTGTGCTGCGCCATCGTCGTCTGCACGATCCTGAACTTCGTGATCGAGAAGATCGCCTACCGCCCGCTGCGCAATGCACCGCGCCTGGCGCCGCTGATCACCGCCATGGGCGTTTCGCTGCTCTTGCAGACGCTGGCCATGATCATTTGGAAGCCCAACCCCAAGGCCTTCCCGCAGCTGCTGCCCGATGTGCAGTACCAGGTCGTGGGTTCGGGCGCCGTGATCACGCTGACGCAATGCGTGATCTTGGGCCTGACCGTGGCCATCCTCGCTGCCCTGCTGTGGCTGGTCCACCGCACCAAGCTCGGACGCGCGATGCGCGCCACGGCGGAGAACCCGCGCGTCGCCGCGCTGATGGGCGTCAAGCCCGACTTCATCATCTCCATGACCTTCGTCATCGGCGCGGCGCTCGCTGCCGTGGCCGGCCTGATGCTGGCGGCCAAGGACGGCTCGGTCACGCACATGATGGGCTTCACGCCCGGCCTCAAGGCCTTCACGGCGGCCGTGCTCGGCGGCATCGGCAACCTGGCCGGCGCCATGCTGGGCGGCCTCTTGCTCGGCCTGCTGGAAGCCATTGGCGGCAACTACCTGGGTGACCTGACCGGTGACGTGCTGGGCAGCAACTATGTCGACATCTTCGCCTTCATGGCCCTGATCCTCGTGCTGACGCTGCGGCCCTCGGGCTTGCTCGGCGAGCGCGTGGCGGACCGCGCCTGAGGAGGCCAGCATCATGCAAACCAAGAACAAATTCGTGCTCTACGCGGTGGTGGCCGTGGCCCTGCTGCTGATGCCCGGTATCTGCGCTTCGCTCGGCCTCGGCAATGGCCCGATGCGCATCATCGATTTGGCCCTGCTCTACGTGATGCTGGCCCTCGGCCTCAACATCGTGGTCGGCTATGCCGGTCTGCTGGACCTGGGCTATGTGGCCTTCTATGCGCTCGGTGCCTACATGTTCGGCCTCTTGGCGAGCCCGCAGCTGAGCACGAACTTCGAGACCTTTGCCGCCGCCTTCCCGAACGGCCTGCACATGCCGCTGTGGCTCTTGATACCAGCCGGCGCGGCGCTCGCGGCCCTGGCCGGTGCGCTGCTGGGTGCGCCCACCTTGAAGCTGCGCGGCGACTACCTGGCCATCGTGACCCTCGGGTTCGGCGAAATCATCCGGGTGTTCATGAACAACCTGGACACCGTCACCAACGGCCCGCGCGGCATCGGCGAGATCGACGGCATCCACTTCTGGGGCTACGACCTCAGCAAGCCGCTGGAGCTGATGGGCTTCACGGTGCCGCCGATCACGCAGTACTACTACCTGTTCCTGGCCTTGGTGCTGGGCAGCATCCTGATCTGCTACCGGCTCGAGACCTCGCGCATCGGCCGCGCCTGGATGGCGATCCGCGAAGACGAGATTGCCGCCAAGGCCATGGGCATCAACACCCGCAACATGAAGCTGCTGGCCTTCGGCATGGGCGCGACCTTCGGCGGCGTGGCTGGCTCGATGTTCGCGGCCTTCCAGGGCTTCGTCTCGCCCGAGTCCTTCAGCCTGCAGGAGTCGATCATGATCGTCGCCATGGTGGTGCTGGGCGGCATCGGTCACATCCCCGGCGTGGTGCTCGGAGCGCTGCTGCTGGCGGCCCTGCCCGAGGTGCTGCGCTACGTGGCGGGCCCGCTGCAGGAGATGAGCGATGGCCGCCTCGATGCCGCCATCCTGCGCCAGCTCTTGATCGCACTGGCCATGATCAGCGTGATGCTGCTGCGCCCGCGTGGCCTGTGGCCCGCGCCTGAGCATGGCAAGGCCGCCCCCAAGGCACAGAACTGAGGGCCGAGAGTCATGACTGAACTTGTGTTGAACGTGAGCGGCGTGTCCAAGCGCTTCGGCGGCCTGCAGGCCTTGTCGGGTGTGGCGCTGCAGATTGGCCGCGGCCAGGTCTATGGCCTGATCGGCCCCAACGGCGCCGGCAAGACCACCTTCTTCAATGTGCTGACCGGTCTCTACACGCCGGACGCCGGCACGTTCGAGCTGGGTGGCAAGGCCTACAAGCCGCAGGCCGTGCACCAGGTGGCCAAGGCCGGCATCGCCCGCACCTTCCAGAACATCCGCCTCTTTGCCGAGATGACGGCGCTGGAGAACGTGATGGTCGGCCGCCATGTGCGCAGCCACTCGGGCATCCTGGGTGCGATCTTCCGCACGCCCGGCTTCAAGGCCGAGGAGGCCGCCATCGCCACCCATGCACAGGCAATGCTGGACTACGTCGGCATCGGCCACCTGGCCGAGTTCAAGGCACGCACGCTGAGCTATGGCGACCAGCGCCGCCTCGAGATCGCCCGCGCCCTGGCCACTGATCCGCAGCTGATTGCACTCGACGAGCCGGCCGCCGGCATGAACGCCACCGAGAAGGTGGTGCTGCGCGAGCTGATCGACCGCATCCGCAAGGACGGCCGCACCATCCTCCTGATCGAGCACGACGTGAAGCTGGTGATGGGCCTGTGCGACCGCGTGACCGTGCTGGACTACGGCAAGCAGATTGCCGAAGGCACGCCGGCCGAGGTGCAGCGCAACGAGAAGGTCATCGAGGCCTACCTGGGCGCCCATGCGCACCACTGACGAGAAGAAGATCAGCAAGATGGCAATCGACGACAGCAACATCCTCCTCGCGGTCAACGGGCTCAAGGTGGCCTACGGCGGCATCCAGGCCGTCAAGGGCGTGGACTTCGAGGTGCGCCAGGGCGAACTGGTCAGCCTGATCGGCGCCAACGGTGCCGGCAAGTCCACCACGCTGAAGGCCGTCACCGGCCTGCAGCCCTGCGCTGCTGGCGAGGTGCGCTACCTGGGCCAGCCGATCAAGGGCCAGGGCGCCTGGGACCTGGTCAAACAGGGCCTGGTGATGGTGCCGGAAGGTCGCGGCACCTTCACGCGCATGACCATCACCGAGAACCTGCAGATGGGCGCCTACATTCGCAACGACAAGGCCGAGATCGAGGCCGACATCGAGAAAGTGTTCGCCCTGTTCCCGCGCCTGAAGGAGCGGGCCAAGCAGCTGGCCGGCACCATGTCGGGCGGCGAGCAGCAGATGCTGGCCATGGGCCGCGCGCTGATGGCCCGTCCCAAGGTCTTGCTGCTGGACGAGCCCTCGATGGGCCTCTCGCCCATCATGGTCGACAAGATCTTCGAGGTGGTGAACGACATCCACCAGCAGGGCGTCACCGTGCTGCTGGTCGAGCAGAACGCCAGCCGCGCCTTGCAGCTGGCCAATCGCGGCTATGTGATGGAGTCGGGCGAGATCACCATGACCGGTGCCGGCGAGCAGTTGCTGAACGACCCCAAGGTGCGCGCCGCTTACCTGGGCGAGTGATCGGCGTCAGCAACAAAAAAGGCGGCCGAGGCCGCCTTTTTGCTTTGCTGACCCGAAGGCTCAGGACGGCTTCACGAGCAGCGAGCGGGCCCAGGCGTCGGCCACGCGGCCGGGCGTCGAGCCTTCGCTTTTCACGCGATCCAGCAGTTCGGCCACGCGGTTGGCGATCAGGGCGACCTCGGCCATCACGGCGTTTTCTTCGCCTTCGCCACGGTACTCGCGGGCCACGCTGATGATGCCGCCGGCATTCACCAGGTAGTCGGGCAGGTAGGTGATGCCACGGGCCTGCAGCGCGTCGCCATCGGCGGCGGTGGCCAGCTGGTTGTTGGCGGCACCGGCGATCAGCTTGGCTTGCAGCGTCGGGATCGACTGGATGTTCAGCGAGGCGCCGAGTGCGCAAGGCGCCAGCACATCGACATCGGCCGACAGGATCTCGTTGATGCCGACGGCCTGTGCGCCCAGTTGCTCCTGCGCACGCTGCACCTTGGCCGCGTCAACGTCGGCCACGACCAGCTTGGCGCCGGCCTTGTGCAGGTATTCAGCCAGATGCCAACCCACGGCGCCGAGGCCCTGCAAGGCCACGCGCACGCCTTCCAGCGAGTCGCGGCCCAGCACCAGCTTCACGCCGCGCTCGATGGACACGAACACGCCATAGGCGGTCTTGGGGCTGGGGTCGCCACCGAAGGCGCCGGCACGCGGGATGCCGGAGACGTACTGGGTCGTGGCCTGCATGCCGAGCATGTCAGCCGTGGTTGTGCCCACGTCTTCAGCGGTGATGTAGGCTCCTGCTAGCGACTGCACGGCGCGGCCGAAGGCGGCGAACAGTGCCGTGCGGTCCTTGATGGCGGCCGGCTTCAGGATCACGGCCTTGCCACCGCCGAAGGGCAGGTTGGCCAGGGCGTTCTTCAGGCTCATGCCTTGCGAGAGGCGCAGCGCGTCGTTCAGCGCGGCCAGCTCGTTGTCGTACGACCAGAAGCGGCAGCCACCGAAGGCCGGGCCGCGGGCGGTGCTGTGCACGGCCAGGATGGCCTTGAGGCCGGTCTCTTCGTCGGCCGCCAGCAGCACGCGCTCATGCGGTTTCTGGTCGGGCAGGCCGAACAGCGAGGAGGGCAGGGAGGCGGTGGGGGCGGTTTGCAGCGCGCGGGCGAGGTCGGAGACGGCGTTCATGGTCGTGCTTGGCATTCGTGATGCGTTCGTGGAGCCAGCCGGGGAGGCCGGGCGGGAGCCGCTTGTGGCAGCGCGCAAATTTTAGGTGCGCCAGGCCCCGACAGCCTTCGCCAGCTGTGCATCAAGCCATGCCAAGCCGGCATGCCTTCACGCAGGACGCGGACTCACGGATCCTGGAAGCCGCCCGCACGCAGGGTCACGACCAGGGTGTCGCGATGGCCATGGCCGCCCTCCGGCTGGATGGGCGTGGTTTCGTGGATCACCCGCTCGTCGTCCAGCAAGAGCAGGGTCCAGGGCTCGGTCATCGTGAAGCGCTGGCCCTGCGGCCCGGCTGCCTCGAAGACACGCGACTCGCCGCCCTTGATCTGATGGCGGCCGATCAGGAACACGGCCACCAGGTCCACGCCGTCACGGTGCGCCCCTTCGGGTGTGGGCCGGCCAATGCCGTCGGTGGTGTCGATGCGGAACTGGTGCGCTTCGACGAACCAGGGCTTGGCACCCTTCAATCCGGAGGCGATGCCGCCAAGACCGCGCAGCAGCTGCTGCCAAGCGGGTAGGGAAGTTGCGGCCGGATCCATGGGCTCAAACAGGCGCTCGATGCCGCCGTGCAGCGCGTTGTAGTCCAGCGGCTGCCAGTGGGCGCGGTGCGGGCATTGGGTGACTGCATCGCCCTCCACGACGAAGCTGCTGTGGCGGCGGAAGCGATAGCGGCCGCCGTCTTTCAGGTAGTTGTCGGGGGGGAGGTCGTTCCAGAAGCCAGCCAGGTCGCTCAACTCGCCCGCCCCGCAGCCCATGGTGGCGGGAAGACTTGCGGGCGCCAGCACGGCATGTCCCAACGCACGCAACTGCTCGGCGCAGTGCGCGGCATCAACATACGGAGGGCTGAACATCATGGCTCTCAGCCCCCGTGCTTGTCCGCTTCCGAGGTGAACGAGTCCGCATAGAACTCGTCCTCGGGCAGTCCGCACTTCGCAATGAAATCGCGCTGGGCCGACTCGACCATGATGGGCGCGCCGCAGGCATAGACCTGGTGGCCGGAGAGGTCCGGCAAGTCGGCCATCACCTGCTGATGAACAAAGCCGGTGCGGCCCGTCCAGCTGTCTTCGGCCTGCGGCTCGGACAGCACCGGGATGTACTCCAGCGTGTCCATCTTCGCGGCGGCGTTCAGCGCCCAATCATGCAGGTAGAGATCGGCCTTGCTGCGGCAGCCCCAGTAGAGCTTGACCGGGCGCGTGAGGCCCAGGTGCTGGATGCGCTCGATGATGGCCTTGATCGGCGCGAAGCCGGTGCCGCTGGCCAGCAGCACGATGGGCTTGTCGCTGTCCTCGCGCAGGAAGAAGCTGCCGAAGGGGCCTTCCATGCGCAGGATGTCTTTCTCTTTCATCGTGCCGAACACATGGTCGGTGAACTTGCCGCCGGCCATGTGGCGGATGTGCAGCTCGATGGCGGCGGGCGTGCCCAGGTTGTGGGGCGCGTTGGCCATGCTGTAGGAGCGGCGTGCGCCATCGCGCAGGATGAACTCCACGTACTGGCCGGCATGGAACTGGAAGTTTTGCGTGGCCGGCAGCTGCAGCTTGATCACGGCCACGTCGGCGGCCGGCTTCTCCATGCTCAGCACGCGGCTCGGGAGCTTCAGCACGGCGAACTCACCGGCGCCCGGCACGGTGCGGGCTTCCAGCACGCAGTCGGTCTGCGGCTTGGCGCAGCAGGTCAGCACGAAGCCGGCGGCTTCTTCCTCGACGCTCAGGGCCTTGTGCTGGTGCTCGCGGTGCACGACCTTGCCTTCCAGCAGCTTGCTCTTGCAGGAGCCGCAGGCGCCGTCGCGGCAGCCGTAGGGCAGGCCCACGCCGGCACGGATGGCGGCGGCGAGCAGGGTTTCATCGCTGTCGACTTCGTAGACGCGGCCGCTGGGCTGGACGGTGACCTGCAGATTCATGGCTGGATTTGTGGAGGCGGTAGGACAGGAAAAACGGCGGCCCGCGCTGGATGCCACGGGCCGTACACTCGGGCGCCATTTTGCCTGAGCCGCCAATGCCCTTGCCCCCGTCTGCCTCGCGCCGGCCGCGCCTCCTGATCATTGGCTGCGGCGACGTGGGCCTGCGCGTGCTCAAGCTGCTGGGCTCGCGCTGGCAGGTGTTTGCATTGACGTCAAACCCAGGGCGGTTTGCCGAGCTGCGCGAAGCAGGCGCGGTGCCGCTGCTCGGCAATCTCGATGAACCGGCGAGCCTGGCGCGCCTGGCCGGATTGGCCGAGTACGTGCTGCACCTGGCGCCGCCGGCTTCGAATGGTGCCGAGGACAGGCGCACCCGCCATCTGCTGCAGGCCCTGGCCTTGCGCCGTGCGCCGCAGTGCCTCGCCTATGTCAGCACGACGGGTGTGTACGGCGATTGCGACGGTGCTCGCTTCGATGAAACGCGGGCGCTGGCGCCGGCCACCGAGCGCGGGCAGCGGCGGGTGGATGCCGAGCAGCAGATCCGCTTGTTTGCGCGGCGCTTCGGCAGCCGCGTGAGCCTTTTGCGTGTGCCCGGCATCTATGCGCCGGACCGAGAGGGTGGACATCCGCGCGAGCGACTGCAGACCGGCGCGCCGGTGCTGCGCCGCGAGGACGATGTCTACACCAACCACATCCACGCCGACGACCTGGCGCGCGCCTGCGTGGCGGCGCTCTTCCATGCGCTGCCGCAGCGGGCCGTGCATGTGTCGGACGACACCGAGCTCTTGATGGGCGACTACTTCGACCTGGCGGCCGATCTCTGTGGCTTGCCGCGCCCGCCGCGCATCAGCCGTGCCGAGGCGGCCGCGCAGATGAGCCCCGTGCGCCTGTCCTTCATGAGCGAGTCGCGCCGGCTCTTGAACACGCGCCTCAAGCGCGAGCTGCGATTGCGGCTGAGCTACCCGACGGTGCGCGAAGGCCTGGTCTGAGGGTTCAACGCAGGCGGCGCGGGCCGCGCGTGCGCCAGTAGCGGATCAGCACATAGGCGCCCAGCATGCCGCCCAGGTGGGCGAAGTGGGCGACATTGGTCGGACCAAAATCGAGGATGCGCGTGCCGAGCAAGAGCTCCAGCGTGCCGAAGATGGCGACGAAGTACTTGGCCTTCATCGGGATCGGCGGTATCAGCGGCGTGATGATGCGGTTGGGGAAGAGCATGCCGAAGGACAGCAGCAAGGCGAACAGCGCGCCTGAAGCACCGACGGTGGGTGCATTCGAGTGCATCAGCACAGAGAACACCAGCTGCGCCAGCGCTGCGGTCAGCGCGCCGGCGAGCAGCAGCTGTGCGTAGCGGCGGCGGCCCCAGACGCGCTCCAGCTCCGAGCCGAACATCCACAGGCCCAGCATATTGAACAGCAGGTGGGTGAAGCCGCCATGCAGGAAGGCATAGGTCAGCGGCTGCCAGGGCATGAAGTTGCCGGACTGCAGCGGCCACAGCGCGAACCAGCCGGCGCCGGGGATGAGCTCGAACAGGAAGAACACGCCCACGCAGGCCAGGATCAGGGCTTTGGTCAGGGGCGGCAGTTGGGGCATGGGTCTCGCTGGCGTGGCTACGTGTGCGTAAGGCCCGAGTGTATGCGGCAGGCGTTCTCGGTACGGGCGCAAAAAAGCCCCGACCTGCGGGGCGTCTTGCACAACACGTTCAGCCGATTCTGTCCTGGTGCCCGGGGCCGGACTCGAACCGGCACACCTTGCGGCGGGGGATTTTGAGTCCCCTGCGTCTACCGATTTCGCCACCCGGGCCGGGAGCAAAACCTGCTGAGTGGCTGGATTATGCCATGCGCGCAGGGGCTTCCCGGGGCTGCCACAATGCGCGCCATGGACAGACCGCAGCACGCCCCCTACCCGACCCTCGAAGACGTGATCGGCAACACGCCGTTGATCCGATTGCAGCGCCTTCTGGGCCCCGATCAGGCCGCGCGCGGCAACGTCATCCTGGCCAAGCTGGAAGGCAACAACCCGGCCGGCTCGGTCAAGGACCGGCCCGCCATCAGCATGATCCGGCGCGCCGAGGAGCGCGGCGAGATCAAGCCCGGCGACACGCTGATCGAGGCCACCTCGGGCAATACCGGCATTGCCCTGGCCATGGCGGCGGCGGTGCGCGGCTACCGCATGGTCCTGATCATGCCGGAGGACCTGTCGATCGAGCGGGCCCAGACCATGAAGGCCTTCGGCGCCGAGCTGATACTCACGCCGCGTTCTGGTGGCATGGAATATGCCCGCGACCTGGCCGAGCAGATGCAGCGCGACGGCAAGGGCCGCGTGCTGGACCAGTTCGCGAATGCAGACAACCCCCGCGTCCACTACGAGACCACCGGCCCCGAGATCTGGCGTGACACGGGCGGCCGCATCACGCACTTCGTCAGCGCCATGGGAACGACCGGCACCATCACCGGCACCTCGCGCTTCCTGAAGGAACAGAACGCAGCCGTGCGCATCATTGGCGCCCAGCCCTCGGAAGGCTCGCGCATCCCGGGCATCCGCAAATGGCCTGAGGCCTACCTGCCCAAGATCTACGACCCGAGTACGGTGGACGAGCTGATCCATGTGAGCCAGGCAGATGCCGAGGACATGGCGCGACGTCTGGCCCGCGAGGAAGGTCTGTTCGCCGGCATCTCGGCCGCCGGTGCCTGCTGGGCCGCGCTGCAGCTGGCGCGCACGGTCAGTGATGCCACCATCGTCTTCGTGGTCTGCGACCGCGGCGATCGCTACCTCTCCACCGGCGTCTTTCCTGCATGAGCAGTGGCGGCGACTACCGCTTCTGCCCGCAATGCGCGGGACCGCTCGCCTGGTTGAGCCAGCTCGAGGACGGTGGCCCCAAGGAGCGGCTGCGCTGCGCCGCCTGCGGCTTCACTCACTGGAACAACCCGACGCCGGTGCTGGCCGCCGTGGTCGAGTGCCTGGACCGCGAGGGTCAGGTCTTGCTGGCCCGCAATGCCGCCTGGCCGGGCCGCTTCTTCGGCCTGATCACTGGCTTCATGGAGGCCGGAGAAACGCCCGAGGCCGGCATCGCCCGCGAGCTGCTTGAAGAGACTGGGCTGGCGGCCGCGGCCGCCCCGACGCTGATCGGTGTCTACGATTTCCAGCGCATGAACCAGGTCATCATTGCCTACCATGTGCCAGCGTGCGGCGAGATTTGTCTTTCGCCCGAGCTGGCCGAGTACAAGCTGCTCGCGCCGGCCGAGGTGCGCTGCTGGCCCGCCGGCACCGGCCAGGCGATGGCGCAATGGCTGCGCTCGCGTGGCATCGAACCCCAGTGGCTGGAGCTGCCCAAGCCATAAAATCCGCAGCAAACCACCGAGACGCCAGCCCATGCAAATCCACAAGGAAATCGACACCCGCGGCCTCAACTGCCCGCTGCCCATCCTCAAGGCCAAGAAGGCCCTGGCCGAGATGGAGAGCGGCCAGTTGCTCAAGGTGGTGGCCACCGACCCCGGCTCCATGCGCGACTTCCAGGCCTTCGCCCGCCAGACCGGCAACGAACTGGTCGAGCAGGCCAGCCAGGCCGATGAATTCATCCACGTGCTGAAGCGCCGTTGAGCACGTAGCGCTGGCAGACCTGTGGCAAGGCTGTTGCGCGTTGCAGCGGGCAAGGTTGATCTGTGAGCTCCCGGTGAAGCTGCAGGCGCTGATGAGGGAGTTTCCGGTAGTAGCGGTTCAGCTCGCGATGGAGGTGCCCGAGGCCAAGACCGTCAGTAACTGCGCTCTGGCGGGCCACTACGTCAGGCGAGCTGACCAAATGTGAGTGAAGCTGGGGTTGTTGCAAGGCTGAACACCTTGCCTGCCCATGTCGGTCTCGCCTGCCGCACCTTGGCTGTGGCGTCCGACGAGTCATCACAAATCAATGCGCGAAGAGCAATAAAAAAAGCAGCCTCGCGGCTGCTTCTTTGTGTGCTGCTGCCGAAGCAGCCGCCATCACTTGCGGATGTGAGCAAACTTGTTGCGGAACTTCTCGACGCGGCCGCCCAGGTTGTCGATGCTCTTTTGCTGGCCGGTGTAGAACGGGTGCGATTCGCTGGTGGTTTCCAGCTTGACCAGCGGCAGGGTCTTGCCGTCGATCTCGATCGTGTCCTTGGTCGAGACGGTCGAACGCGTCACGAACTGGAAGCCGTTGGACTGGTCAACGAAGACCACGTCGCGGTAATTGGGGTGAATGCCGTCTTTCATGGGAACCTCTCGCCGTAGCTGTTTCAGTGCCGGGAGCCACGTTCGCACCATGCGAGCGCACTTTCTGGCGGCGGAAAAACGCGGATTGTAGCCTAGAAATGAGAAACGCCACCTTGAGGTGGCGCTTCGAAGGCCTTCAATCATCGCCAGGCCGGCTCGCGCAGGACGCGAGCCGTCGTTCATGAGGCGTCGGACATGCCGCAGGGCATGTCCTCGGTCCTCACTCACCCACCCCGACGCATCATGTCGAAGAAGTCGTGGTTGTTCTTGGAAGCCTTCATCTTGTCGAGGATGAACTCCATCGCCTCGATCTCGTCCATGTTGTAGAGCAGCTTGCGCAGGATCCAGCTCTTTTGCAGGATCTCGGGCTTGAGGAGCAGCTCTTCGCGCCGGGTTCCGGACTTGTTGATCAGGATGGACGGGTAGACGCGCTTCTCGGCCATGCGGCGATCCAGGTGGATTTCGCAGTTGCCGGTGCCCTTGAACTCTTCGTAGATGACTTCGTCCATCCGCGAGCCGGTGTCGATCAGGGCCGTGCCGATGATGGTCAGCGAGCCGCCTTCCTCGACATTGCGGGCCGCGCCGAAGAAGCGCTTGGGGCGCTGCAGGGCGTTGGCGTCCACACCACCGGTCAGGACCTTGCCCGACGAGGGCAGGACGTTGTTGTAGGCGCGAGCCAGGCGCGTGATCGAGTCCAGCAGGATGATCACGTCCTTCTTCATCTCGACCAGGCGCTTGGCGCGCTCGATCACCATTTCGGCGACCTGCACGTGGCGCGCGGCCGGCTCGTCGAAAGTGGAGGAGATGACCTCGCCGCGCACCGTGCGCAGCATTTCAGTCACTTCTTCCGGACGCTCATCGACGAGCAGCACGATCAGGTGGCAGTCGGGATGGTTGGCCACCAACGCGTGCGCGAGGTGCTGCATCATCACCGTCTTGCCGGTCTTGGGCTGGGCCACGAGCAGGGCGCGCTGGCCTTTGCCGATGGGCGCGATCAGGTCGATGATGCGGCCGACCGTGTTCTCGTCGCCCTTGATGTCGCGCTCAAGCCTGAACTGTTCCTTGGGGAACAAGGGCGTCAGGTTCTCGAACATGATCTTGTGCTTGCTCTCCTCGGGCGTCGAGCCGTTCACGCGGTCGACCTTGACGAGGGCAAAGTAGCGCTCGCCGTCCTTGGGGACGCGCACTTCGCCTTCGATCATGTCGCCGGTGTGGAGGTTGAAGCGGCGGATCTGGCTCGGCGACAGGTAGATGTCGTCGGTCGAGGCCATGTAGCTGGCTTCGATGGAGCGCAGGAAGCCGAAGCCGTCGGGCAGCACTTCGAGCACGCCGTCGCCGAACACCTGTTCGCCGGCCTTGGCGCGCTTCTTCATGATCGCGAACATCAGCTCCTGCTTGCGCAGGCGGGCGACGTTGTCGATCTCGAGCTCTTCGCCCATCTTGATCAGGGCGGAGACGTGAAGCGCTTTCAGTTCTGAAAGATGCATGGAATAACCCTGGTGGGTGGTCCGGAGGCCCTGCCAAGAGCCATGGGACAAATACTTCGGCGACCAGCGCTGCCTATGGAATCAGACCGCAGACATTGCGCGGCAGGAACCAACAAAAAACAAATTCAAGGGAGCTTGGGCGCCGAGTCCACGCGCCGCGAGGGGCGTGTTGGCAGTTCTGCTGTCGCTGCGAGGTGGGCTCTGGCGAGTGCCTCGCGGCGACAGGTTGGAGCGAATTATAGATTGGCGTCCAGGAAGGCCGTCAACTGGGCCTTGGAGAGTGCGCCGACCTTGGTGGCGGCGAGCTGGCCGCCCTTGAACAGCATCAGCGTCGGGATGCCGCGGATGCCGAACTTGGCCGGCACTTCGCGGTTCTCGTCCACGTTCATCTTGGTGATCTGCAGCTTGTCCTTGTAGTCCTTGGAGACTTCGTCCAGGATGGGGGAGATCATCTTGCAGGGGCCACACCATTCGGCCCAGTAGTCGACCAGCACGGCCTTGTCGGCTTGGAGCACGTCGGCATCGAAGGATGCATCGGAAATATGTTTGATCAATTCGCTGCTCATGGAATGTCCTTGGGCGGGCCGAGCCGGCCGGGGTTCAATGCACAATGATTCTGACACAAAGGTCTGAAGCCCTCGGGGCAGAGGGGCAAGGGGAGCGATGGACAGAATGAACCTGCCGCTGGATGGGCAGCATGGGGCGGCGGCAATCTGGGCGCGGGTGGCCGAGCAGGGCATTGGCTGGCTGCGCGAGCGGGGTCTGGAAGCCCGCGATGCCGTGCTGATACTTCCGTTCGCGCAACACCTGGCCCCGGCGCGGCGCTCCTGGATGCAGCAGGGCCGCTGGCTGCCGCGCGTCGAGACCACGCACAGCCTCGCCTCGGCATTGGCGCCGACGGGCCTGGCCGAGGCCTTGCAGATCAGCTTCGACGCCGCCATCGACGCGCTGAGCGCCAAGGCCCTGCTGGCCCAACAATCCTGGGCCCAGGCCCTGCGCCGCCAGGATGGCCGGGCCTTCGACCTCGCCGTCGACCGCCTGGTGGAGGCAGCCCAGCAGATGCTGCGGGCCTCCCACCAGCGTGCGCCGCAGCAGCGTGAGGCCTTCTGGGCCGAGGCGCGCATCGCGGTGCAGGCCGAGACGCCGGGCCGCTTTGAGTCGGCACTGAGCTTGGTCGCGCTGGAATGGGCGGCGTCTGACACTCGGCCTGCCGCCACTGATGTGCTGTTCGCTCTGCGCCCGAGTGCTTGGATGGTGTTGCAGGCGGGCGGCAGTGATCCGCTGGCTGAGGCCCTGCTGGCTGACGCTGAGGCACGCGGCATTCCGGCCCTGGTCTTGAAGGCCGACTTAGAACTGGACGAGGTCGCCCATGCGCCGGCCCTGCTGGAACAGGCCCTGTGCGAGAACTTCGAGGACCAGGCGCAATGCAGCGCGGCCGCCGTGCTGGCCCATCTGCAAGCCGGCCGCGCACCGGTGGCCCTGATCGCGCAGGACCGCGTGCTCTTGCGCCGTGTGCGGGCCTTGCTGGAGCGTCGCGGTGTTGGCCTGGCCGATGAAACCGGCTGGACTCTCGCCACCTCGCCGGCCGCCGCCCACCTGATGAGCCTGTTGCGAGCCGCAGCCCCCCAGGCCACGCTGGACGAATGGCTGGCCTTGCTGAAGAGCGAAACCTGCCGCCAGTTGCGCGCTCACCTCGACGATCAGGCCCTGCCTGTGCTGGAGGCCCTGTGCCGCAAGCGCGGCTGGCGCACGCCGCAGTCGGTGCGTTTCGATGAGTTGTCCGAGGCCAGCCTCAGCCTCTGGCGCCTGGCGCGCAGCGCCGTGCGCCAGTTCACTGAAGGCCCGTCCGAGCGCAGCCTGCAGGCCTGGCTGGATGGCCTGAAACAGCTACTGCAGCGCCTGCAGGCCGAGGAGCCTTTGATCGCCCTCGATGCCGGCCAGCCCTTGCTTGATGCGCTGTGGCTGCAGCGCCAGCCCTGGCCCGGCAGCGCGCATGAACACATGCTGCAGCAGACCTTGCTCGATGCGGCCGGCTTCCTGGCCTGGATAGACCAGACGCTGGAAGCCCAGCAGTACCTGCCCCCCGCGCCCGAACAGGCGCAAGTGCTGGTGACGCCGCTGGCCCGCGCCATGCTGCGGCCGTTCGGTGCCATCGTGCTACCCGGTGCCGATGCGCAACTGGGCGCGGCCACGGCCGGGCCGGCCTTGATCAGCGATCGCCTGGCCGCACGCCTTGGGCTGCCCACGCTGCAGCAGCGCCGCGAAGCCAGCGCGGCAGCCTTCACGCAGCTGCTGCGCGCCGAGGCCCTGACGCTCTTGCGCTGCACCCGGCAGGGCAGCGAGCCGCTGGCCGCCAGCCCCTTGCTCGACCGCTTGTCGCTGGCCCTGCAGCGCGCGGGCCATGTGGGATTGCAGCCCTGGGTCGATCCGCGCCCGCCTATAGAGATCGCGCCGCAAGCGCAGGCGAGGGCGGCCGCCGCGGCGCCCGGCCGTGTGCCGGCCAGCCTGTCGGCCAGCGCCATTGAATCGCTGCGCGACTGCCCCTACCAATTCTTCG
The DNA here is from genome assembly GCF_030014915.1 of Pelomonas sp. V22. Taxonomy (GTDB): domain Bacteria; phylum Pseudomonadota; class Gammaproteobacteria; order Burkholderiales; family Burkholderiaceae_C; genus JAUASW01. Next base: position 377,412 of record NZ_JAGIXS010000001.1, on the reverse strand, counting down.
CCCGAGTCCTGCTGAAGCTGCAGGAATCGCCCGAGCTGGAAGCCGAACTCGACAAGAGCGACTACGGCAGCTGGCTGCATGCGCTCCTGCATCGCTTCCATCAGGAGCGTGGCGCCAAGCCCGATGCCGAGCTGCTGGCCAGCCTGGCCGACGAGCTGGCGCAAGGCCTGCCACCGGCCGAGTTCCTGCCCTACCGCGCGAGCTTTGACCGCTTCGCCGAGCGCTACCTGGTCTGGCTCGCCGAGCACGAGGCCGCCGGTGCGCGCTACGAGGCTGGCGAGCAGGCGCGCGAGCTGCAGCCATGGAGCGAGTCTGGCCATGCCTTGGCGCCCTTGGTCCTGCGCGGCCGCCTGGACCGCATCGACCGTCAGGCCGATGGCTCCCTGCTCTTGATCGACTACAAAACCGGCAGCGTGGCCGGCCTGAAGGACAAGGTCGCCCGCCCGCCTGAAGACACGCAGCTGGCTGTCTATGCCGCGCTGATGCGCGACGCCGGCGCAGCGCTGCAGGCAGAGTACCTGGCGCTTGACGACAGCAGCGGCATCGTGGCCGTGAGCCATGCCGACGTCGAGCACAGCGCCGCCTTGCTGATCGACGGGCTGGAGCAGGACCTGCTGGCGATGGAGCAGGGCGCGGCCCTGCCGGCGCTGGGCGAGGGCCGGGCCTGCGGCTTCTGTGAAATGCGCGGCCTGTGCCGGCGCGACGACTGGTCCGAGGAGGCCTTGTGATGCAAGCGGCCTACACCGTGGACGCTCGCCTGGTCGAGCGCAGCCGTTTCTATGCCATCGCCTGCGACCCGCGCCGCAGCGTGGTGGTCGAGGCTTGCGCTGGCGCGGGCAAGACCTGGATGCTGGTCTCGCGCATCCTGCGTGCGCTGCTGGATGGCGTTGCGCCGCAGGACATCGTGGCCATCACCTTCACCCGCAAGGCCGCCGGCGAGATGCGCCAGCGCCTGTCGGAATGGCTGCATGAGTTTTCGCATTGCACGGCCGAGCGCCGCGTCAGCGAACTGATTGCGCGTGGCATGGCGGCCGAAGAGGCTCGTGCCGCCGAGCCGCTGCTGGCCGGTCTGCAGGAGCGCTTGCTGGGACAGGGACGCTCGGTCGAGATTCGCACCTTCCATGCCTGGTTTGCGCAGCTGCTGCGCGTGGCGCCGCTGGAGCTCCTGCAGCGCGAAGGCATTTCCGCCGAGCTGCAATTGCTGGAAGACGAAAGCGAGCTGATGCCCCAGCTCTGGCAGCGCTTCAACACCGCTGTGCTCGCCGACGCGGCCTTGCTGGCGGACTACCAGGCCCTGGTCTCCGAGCGTGGCCGCAACACGGTGCAGCGCTGGCTGGAGGCGGCCTTCGACAAGCGGGTCGAGTTGCGCCTCGCCGAATCCTCCTTGATGGATGGCATGCCCGGCGCGGAGGCCATCGGTCCTGAGTTCGACGGCTTGGTGGATCCGCTGCAGCTGTTTGCCGGGCAGCGTCAGCGGCTTTCTGCGCTCGGCGTCCTGCTTGGCGCTGGCAAGACGGCCAAGGCACGCAAGGCCGGCAGCGCTGTCGAGCTGGGGCTGACGCACGAGGCTGAAGACGCTGCATTTGCAGCCGTCTGGGCGGCGCTTTTCACCGCCAAGGGGGAGCCCCGCAAAAGCCTGGGCGATGACCCCGAGATCGGCGCTTGCCTCGACCAGCTTGAGCGTCTGGCGCGAGCCCGTGCCCAGCACCGGGCTCGCGAGGACCACCGCCGCATGTCGCGCCTGGCCCTGGTGCTGATCGAGGCCTTCGAGCGCCTCAAGCGGCAGCGTGGCCTCGTGGACATGAACGACCTGGAGCGTGGCGCGCTCGCGCTGCTGGCCGATCCGCAGCTGTCGGGCTGGGTGCAGCAGCGGCTGGACGCGCAGGTGCGGCACCTGCTGATCGACGAATTCCAGGACACGAGCCCGCTGCAATGGCATGCGCTGTACGGCTGGCTGGCTTCGTATGCCGGTGCGGGCGCCAATGCGCCGGCGGTCTTCATCGTTGGCGATCCCAAGCAAAGCATCTACCGCTTCCGCCGAGCCGAGCCGCGCGTGTTCGCCGCTGCACGCGAGTTCGTGCAGCAGGCGCTGGGCGGCGCGGTGCTGGCCTGTGATCACACGCGGCGCAATGCGCTGCCGGTGCTGAGCGCGGTCAACGAGGTGTTCGAGTCGGCCCGCGCGGCCCTGCAGTACCCGGACTTCCGCGCCCACACGACCGAGGTGGCGGCGCCGGGCGCGCTGGATGGCTTGTTCCATCTTGAAGTGGCGGCGGCCTCAATCAGCAAGCCTGACGACGGCGTGGACGAGGCCTGGCGGCCCTCACTCAGCCAGGCGCGCCGCGAGGCCGAGTTGCACCGCCGGGCGGCCGAGGCGCAGGCCGTGGTGGTGGCGATTCAAGAGTTGCTCGGCCCGGGGCGGTTGAGGCCGGGTCAGATCTTCGTGCTGGCCCGCAAACGCGAGCCGCTGCGCGTGCTGGCCCAGGCCTTGAAGGCGGCCGGCATCGCCCACGCGGCACCCGAGGATCAGGCGCTGCTGGATGCGCCCGATGTGCGCGACCTGATTGCACTGCTCGATGTGCTGGCGTCGAGCAGTCACAAGCTCTCGCTGGCCCATGCCTTGCGCAGCCCGCTGTTCGGCGCCAGCGAGGCCGACCTGCTGTGGCTCGCCGAGCAGTCGGCAGCATTCGATGGCAGCTGGTGGTCTGCGCTGCAATGCGGTGAGGCGCCAGGTGAAGCCTTGCCGCGCGCGGCACGCTTGCTGGCCGCCTGGTCGGCTCGTGTGGGCCGCCGCAGCCCGCATGAGCTGCTGGACCAGATCGTCCATGAGGGCGAGCTGATCCAACGGCTGCTGGCCGTCGTGCCACCGTCGGAGCGGCGCGCGCGGGTGCACGCGATCGAGGCACTGCTGGCGCTCTCGCTCGATCTCGATGGCGGCCGCTATGCGAGCCTCTATGGCTTCGTCCGTGCCTTGAAGAGCCGGGCGCTCACCCTGAGCGCGCCGGCCGAGAGCGAGGCGGTGCAATTGCTGACGGTGCATGGCGCCAAGGGTCTGGAGGCCGATGTGGTGTTCCTCCTTGATGCCGAGGCTGCACCGGCTCGGGCGGAGAGTGCCACGCTCTTGATCGACTGGCCGGTGCAGGCAGAGCGTCCACAGCGCGTGGCCTTCCTCGCCTCGGAAAGCAAGGCGCCGCCGGCACTGCAGGCGCTGCTCGATGAAGAGCGCGAACAGCGCCAGCGTGAGGAACTCAATGCGCTTTATGTGGCGATGACGCGGGCCCGCTCGCGCCTGGTGCTGAGCCGCACGCCCTCGCTGCGTGCCGGCAGCCATGCGAGCTGGTGGAGTCGTCTGCAACCGCTGTCGGCCCCCTGGCTGCCGCCATCCGGGGAAGGGGGGCTGAGTGCGGCGGTGCCGGCTCGCTGGCTGGATCTGCCAGCCGCCCCGCCGCTGCCTGCGCCGCGTCCGGCCGCTGGAGGCGAAGCCGAGGACCCGGCCAGCGCCGCGCTCGGCGAAGCCCTGCATCGCGTGCTCGAATGGGCCAGCGGCCCGGCACCACAGGCCTTGCCGCGATTGCTGGCCAGCGCAGCCCAGATGTATGGGCTTGATGCCAAGCGCAGTCAGGCGCTGGAGCGCAGCGCCATGGCGATTCTTCAAAGCAAGGATTGCGCGCCATTCTTCAAGACGGATCAACTGCTCTGGTCCGGCAACGAAGTGGCTGTCAGCCTCGATGGCATGGATCAGCGCATTGACCGCCTGGTCTGCATGAATGACAGGACCTGGTGGGTGCTGGACTACAAGCTGAACCCGGCGCCCGAGCGGAACCCAGACTACGTTGAGCAGTTGCGCCGCTATCGCCGTGCGGTGTCGGCGCTGCAGCCCGGAGAAATTATTCGCACGGCTTTCATCACTTCTGACGGAAGGCTCGTGGAATCAGGCTAGAATGGCGGTCTTGTCGGAGTGTAGCGCAGCCTGGTAGCGCACCTGCTTTGGGAGCAGGGGGTCCAAGGTTCGAATCCTTGTACTCCGACCAAGATTAAAACTAGCAAGCCCGCATCGAGTTTCTCGCTGCGGGCTTTTGCTTTTTTAAGAGCCGTTTTGTAAGAACCGTTCTGCGGGGGGCGGTCCTCCGGGCAAGTCCGACTGCCTTCCTGACGGCGGCCGGTGAAAATCGCGCGCCGAAAACGCCGGACCCGACCGGTACCTGCCCAAAAGGCACTCCCCGTGGCGACCGAGTTGCCGCCATCGTCACCGACCAAGAAGCGATATCCATGGCCATCCATCAGTTGACCGACGAGCAAACCCGCAACTGGACGCGGGGGCAGAAAGATCAGTGGTGGTTCAGCCAGGTCTATCGTGGCGAGATGGCGCAGCTGACGGTGCGTTCGGCCCTGATGGGCTTCATGCTCGGCGGCATCCTCTCGGCCACCGGCCTCTACATCGGCGCCAAGACCGGCATCACGCTGGGCGTGGGCCTGACCTCGGTGATCCTCGCCTTTGCGCTGTTCCGCATCCTGCACGGCGCGGGCCTGGCGGCCGACTTCACCATCCTCGAGAACAACTGCACCCAGTCGATCGCCACCGCCTCGGGCTATGTGGTGAGCCCGCTGTACGCCGGCCTCGGCGCCTACATGCTGGTGACCGGCAATATCCCGCCCTGGTGGCAGATCATGCTGTGGATGATCGTCGTGGCCATCCTCGGCGTGCTGGTGGCCTTCCCGATGAAACGGCGCTTCATCAATGAAGAGCAGCTGCCGTTCCCCGAAGGCCGGGCCAGCGGCGTGGTGCTGGATTCGCTCTACACCGGCGACGCTGGCGAGGGCATGTTCAAGGCCCGCGTGCTGGGCTTCACGGCGCTGGGCGCCGCGATCTACCAGGCCATCATCAGCGATGGCTGGATGAAGCTGTTGCAGGTCAAGGCCTTTGGCGCGCAAGCCGCCTGGGTGCTGCACGAACGCATCGACACCTACTACTACCAGGCTGCCGCCAAGCTGGACTGGGCCATCCCCAAGATCCTCGGCACCGACTTCCGTGTGCTCGGCCTGCGCGCCACGCTGGACCTGGCCATGATAGGCACGGGCGGCCTGATGGGCATCGCCGTGGCCACCAGCTGCATGATTGGCGCCTGCGTCAACTTCCTGCTGCTCGCGCCGCTGATGATCCAGGCCGGCGATATCGCGCCGCGCGTCGGCATCAATGGCGCGCTGGTGCCGCTGAGCCGCATCGAGATCGTCAACCAATGGTCGCTGTGGTGGGGCGTGACCATGATGGTGGTCGGCGCCCTGGTGAGCCTCGCGGCCAAGCCCGAGCTGTTCACCAATGCCTTCAAGTCCATGTTCGGCAAGAAGCAGGGCGGCGCTGCTGCGTCGGCCGGCTCCGACGTGCTGTCCGGCATCGAGGTGCCGCTGTGGATCTCCTGGGTCGGTGTGCCCATCTTCAGCGTCATCGGCGTCTGGCTCACGCACAGCTTCTTCGGCGTGCCCTGGCTGCTGTGCTTCATCTCGCTGCCGCTGATCTTCGTGCTGACCGTGATCTGCGTGAACTCGATGGCCCTGACTTCGTGGACACCGACCGGCTCGCTGTCCAAGATCACCCAGTTCTCGATGGGCGCGATCGACAGCAGCAACCCGGCCAGCAACCTGGTGCCGGCGGCCATGACGGCTGAGGTGGCGACCAACGCCAGCAATCTGCTGTCCGACATCAAGGCCGGCTACATGCTCGGCGGCAAGCCGCGCCACCAGGTGGTGGGCCACATCATCGGCATCTTTGCCGGCGTGATGGCCTGCGTGCCGCTGTTCTTCCTGCTGTTTCTGCAGCCCGACGCCAATGGCGTGCGCACGACGGCCTCGATGGTCTCCGACCAGTTCGCCATGCCGGCCGTGATGCAGTGGAAGGGCGTGGCCGATCTGATCGCCAAGGGCGTCAAGGACCTGCCGAGCTCGGCCGTGATCGCCATGGTCGTTGCGGCCCTGGTGGCCATCGTGATGGAAGTGACGCGGATCGTCACCAAGGGCCGCTTCAAGCTGTCTTCCGTGGCCATCGGCCTCGGCGTGGTGCTGCCGCCGGAGTCGGTGTTCGCCATGTTCGTCGGCGCGCTGATGTTCTGGGTCATGAGCCTGCGCCACAAGAAGGCGCCGGGCACGCTGGGCCATCGCATCTGGGTGGAATGCTGCGAACCGATCTGCGCCGGCCTGATCTCGGGCGCCGCGCTGATGGGCATCGGCAACGCCATCCTCAACGTGCTGATCTGATGCAGGGCGGGCTGCCAGTACCCAGCTGCAGCCCCATGCGAGAATTCTGCGCTCACTGCCCATAGCTCAACTGGATAGAGCAATTGCCTTCTAAGCAATAGGTCGGGGGTTCGAGTCCCTCTGGGCAGGCCAGATCATCGTTGCCGCAGCAGTCATAAAAAAGGGCCGGTCATGACCGGCCCTTCGTGCGTCTGGCGAATGTTGCCTCAGCGCTGGCGTCGGCGGCTCAGGCCGAGGGCTGCCAGGCCCAGGCCCATCAGGGCCAGCGAGGTCGGCTCGGGCACGCTGCCACCGATGGTGCCAATGGGGTCGTAGCTCGAGTTGAACTGCCAAGCCAGGATGTCGTGGTTGCCGTAGGCCGAGCCCGTGCCCGAGGTGAAGCCGACGAAGGCGTCGGTGGTCAGCAACTGGCCAGGCAGGTCGACCGTGTAGGAGAGCATGGCGGCGCCCGGGCGGGGGCCGAGGCCCTCCAGCAGGCGCACCTCAAGCAGGTCGGTCACGCCGTTGTAGTCGACCCAGGCGCTCCAGATGCTGCCGTTGTTCATGCGCGTGCCCACATGGACCTGGCTGACAGAGTCGATATTGCCGCCCAGGTCGATGCCGACATGGTTGCCGTCGTTGTCGTCCCAGCTGCCGTTGTTCCAGGTGTCGAACTCGATGCCGACGCTCTTGGGCAGGCCCTGGTAGCCGATGCCGCCACCCACGCCACCGGCCGTGTTGGCCACGGTCTGGACCACGAACACGAGGCCGTCGGCGCCGCAGCCATCGCTGTCGCAGATGCCGCCGGAATCCGTGATGCGGAAAGTAAAGGCGCTGCTGAAGGAGGCGTCTGCAGCCAGCGACACAGCCGTGGTCGAGAAAGCCGATCCGGACTGGCTGGTGGTGGCCGGCGTCAGGCGCAATGCACTGCCGACCTTTGCGGCGCTGCCATTGAGCTGCATGCCGGCGACACTGGAGAAGTCGTTGAACAGCAGGGTCGTGGCAGAGGCATTGCCGATGGCGGCAAATGCCAGGCAAACGGGTGCCAGGGCATTCTTGACAAAACGCATGATGAGACTCCGATGGGATTTCTTGGCTGCCGCGAGCAAGCTGCATGCCAGTTCGGACTTTCTGCTTGCGTTTCAGTGGCTTGGCTGGCTCCGAGGCGCGCACTGGGGGTACCGGATGTAAGCCTGGCCGACAGTGCCCCGGCGGGTTGCTCGCATCAATGGCGCTTGTACTGCATGGCGCCGAACAGGTTCTCGCGTGCCTGGTCGTCAAGCAGGGGCTTGCGCGCGCTGGCCAGCACCTCGACGCCGCGCTGCACCGCCGGCCGAGAGGCAATCTCGTCGAACCAGCCTTTGAGGTGCGGATAGTCGTTCATCTCGACGCCCTGGTTCTTCCAGGAGCGCAGCCAGGGGAAGATGGCGATGTCGGCGATGCTGTAGGCCTTGCCGCCGATGTAGGGGCTGAGGCCCAGCCGCTTGTTGATCACGTTGTAGAGGCGGTGTGCCTCGTTGGTGTAGCGCTCGATGGCGTAAGGGATCTTCTCGGGCGCGTAGATGCGGAAGTGGTGGGCCTGGCCCAGCATGGGGCCGACGCCGCCCATCTGGAACATCAGCCACTGCAGCACTTCATACTTGCCATGGGTGTCGGCAGGCAGGAATTTGCCCGTCTTGCCGGCGAGGTAGAGCAGGATGGCGCCCGACTCGAACAGTGAGATCGGCTTGCCATCGGGGCCGGACGGGTCGACGATGGCCGGAATCTTGTTGTTGGGGCTGATCGCCAGGAAGGCTGGATCGAACTGGGCGCCGCCGCCGATGTCCACAGGGATCACCCGATAGGGCAGACCGCATTCTTCCAACATGATGTGAACCTTATGCCCGTTGGGCGTGGCCCACGAATAAACTTCAATCATTTGTCGGTCTCCATCCGGCCAACCGCGAGGCTGCTGAATGGCTCGTCATCAGCGGCATCAACCGGCCAATGCATTGTCCTGACTCATGGTAATTAAGCAAGTCAAAAGCTGGTTCGTCGCCCGTGCCAATGCTGCCCGCTGGCGCAGCGTCGCCGACTGGGCCGACAGCCGCGGCGCGGTCTTCAAGCAGGTGCGCGACGGTCGCGGTTTCGTGATCGAGCAGCCCAAGGCCTCGGTCGGCAACCTGCGCATCGAGTGGGGGCCTTCGCAGCGCAGCTACATCAGCGGCAACGAGCTGCGCATCCGCTGCGAGCTGAAGCTGCACTCCGACCTGCAGATGATGGTGCTGGCGCGCGAGCTGATGGAGTCGCTGGAGAACACCGTCTTCGAGGCCTACACCGACACGCTCAAGACCCGCGTCGACACCGACACGCCGGAAGAGATGCGCTGGCTGGTGATGTTCCCCAAGCTCAGCCAGATCGCCTCCAAGCTGGTGCGCTCGCGTTTCGGCGCGGTGGGCGTCAACAAGGACCTGACCACCGCCTGGGTCGATGGCGACCTGAGTCCGGCCCTGGTCCAGGCCAGTCAGGACTTGCTGCCGGCCAGCCGACCCTTCGTGCTGCTGACCATGCGCGGCAACGCTTACCTGCGCACCTCGATGGAGGAGCCGGTGCTGGAGCAGATCCAGTCTTTCCTGAAGCTGATGGAAGTGGCGGGGCGTGAGGCGCAGCGCGTCAATGGCCGCCTGACGGACGGGCCGTGGCCGACGACCTCATCGATCGCCTGGCAGAGCCAGCCGCCTGAAGAAGAGCCCACCAGCCCGCCGCCGCGCGACTGAGGCTGTTCAGCGCTGCGTTGAGAGGGCGCGCGCGCCCTGCGCGCTTTTCTGTGCGAACTGCCAGGCCAGTTCGGCCATGGGTCGCGCGCCTGCACCAGCCTCACGTGCCTTCTCGCTCGACGCCGTGCCCGCCTCCACACGCTTGGCAATGCCTTGCAGGATGGCGGCGATGCGGAACAGGTTGTAGGCCAGGTAGAAATTCCAGTCGGCCATCACGGCCGCCACGTCCTTGCGGCCGGTGCGCTCGCAGTAGCTGCGCACGTAGCTGAGTTCATCCGGGATGCCGAGCGCTGCCAGGTCGCGCCCGCCGATGCCGCGTGCCGCGCCCTTGGTCTCTATGTGCCAGGACATGCAGTGGTAGCTGAAGTCCGCCAGCGGGTGGCCGAGCGTGGAGAGCTCCCAGTCCAGCACCGCGATCACGCGCGGCTCGGTCGGGTGAAACATCAGGTTGTCCAGCCGGTAGTCGCCATGGACGATGGACACTTCCGCCTCGTCGCGTGCGGAGGCCGGGATGTTGGCCGGCAGCCATTCGATCAGCCGGTCCATGGCCTCGTTCGGCTGGGTCGCCGAGGCCTGGTACTGCTTGCTCCAGCGGCCGATCTGGCGCTCGAAATAATTGCCCGGCTTGCCGTAGCTTGCGAGGCCCAGGGCCGCGAAATCGACTTGGTGCAGGGCGGCGATCACGCGATTCATCTCGGCGTAGATGGCGCCACGCTCCTCGGTGCTCATGCCAGGCAGGCTCTGGTCCCACAGCACGCGGCCGCTCATGAACTCCATGATGTAGAAGGCGCGGCCGATGACTGATTCGTCCTCGCATAGCGCCAGCATCTCGGGCACCGGCACTTGCGTGCCACGCAGTGCGCTCATCACCGCGAACTCGCGCTCGACAGCATGGGCCGAGGGCAGCAACTTGGCCACCGGCGCTGGCTTGGAGCGCATCACATAGCTGCGCTGCGGCGTGACGAGCTTGTAGGTCGGGTTGGACTGGCCGCCCTTGAACTGCTCGACGGTGAGCGGCCCGGCGAAGCCGGCTACATGGGCGCTGAGCCAGGCGGCCAGGGCGTCGGTGTCCATGGCCTGGGAAGGGGCGCGGGTGCCGGTGTTGTCGTCCATCGCTACAGCTTTCAGTGGAAGCGGTATTGTGGAGCGCGGCTTGATCGTCATCAGTCGCTTGCGCGACGGCCCTGAGGTGCTGCCCTACTTGCTCGCAATCGCGAGCAGCTTGTCTTTGCTCAGCACCACCAGGCGCGTCGGCTCGACCCGCACCGCGCCATCGCGCTCGAAGCCCTTGAGCTCCTGGTTCACGCGCTGGCGCGAGGCGCCCAGCATCTGGGCCAGGTCTTCCTGTGCTAGTTGCAGGCCGATGCGGATTTCTTCCTCGCCCTGCGGCACGCCATAAGAGCGCGCCAGCAGCAGGATTTGCTTGGCCAGGCGGGAAGCGAGCGGCCGGGTGTTGAGGTCCTCGACCACGTCAAACATCAGGCGCAGGCGGCGGCAGTTCAGGCGCAGCAGGGCCTCGTAGAGCTCGGCATGCTTGGAGAGCAGGTCCTTGAAGTCGGGCTTGCGCACGACGAGCAGCGTGGTGTCGCCGTGGGCCGTGGCGTCATGCGTGCGCGGCAGGCCATCGAACAGCGAGATGTCGCCGAACCAGGTGCCCGGCTCCACGTAGGTGAGGGTGATCTGCTTGCCCGAGAGCGAGACGGAACTGATGCGCACAGCGCCCTTGGCCACGCCGCACCACTCCTCGGCGGGTTCGCCACGGCAGGAGAGGAGGGCATCGTCGCCCAGGCGGCGCACTGAGGCGCGCGAGAGAATGTCGTTGCGCAGGGCAGGCGAGAGCTTGGAGAACCACGAGCCTGCGTCTATGGTGCTGCGTTCGGATGCTGTAAGAGCCGTGCTGTTCATGGGCTTGTCGCTGACGTGACAGCAAGGGCTTGCCGTCCTTGCCTATTGTCCACGAGCTGCCAACCCTTGCTTTTGAACCGGAGCCACCATGCCGCCGCTGCCCAGCGAAATTCCGTCTCGCCGCGAAACCTGCAGCCCCGAGGAGTGGGCCTTGCGCGTCGACCTGGCGGCCGCCTACCGCCTCGTCGCCATGTTTGGCTGGGATGATCTGGTGTTTACCCACATCAGTGCGCGGCTGCCGGACCGGCACGACGAGTTCCTGATCAACCCCTACGGCCTGATGTTCGACGAGATCACAGCCTCCAGCCTGGTCAAGATCGACATGCATGGCAACAAGCTGGAGGACTCGCCATTCCCGGTCAACCCGGCCGGCTTCACCATCCACAGCGCCGTGCATGCGGCGCGGCCCGATGCGCAATGCGTGCTGCACACGCACACGCTCAATGGTGTGGCAGTGTCGGCCCAGCAGGGCGGTGTGCTGCCGATCTCGCAGCACTCGATCTTCGTCCTCTCCAGCCTCGGCTATCACGACTACGAGGGCGTGGCCCTGCGCGACGAGGAGAAGCCCCGCCTGGTCCATGACCTCGGCAGCAATAACTACCTGATGCTGCGCAATCATGGCCTCCTAACTGTGGGCCGATCGGTGGCCGATGCCTTCCAGGCCATGTATTTCTTTGAGGCCGTGTGCAGCATCCAGATCCGTGCGCAGGCGGGCGGCGGCGAACTGATCCGTATCGACCCTGCCATCATCGCTACGGCCCAGGAGCAGGCACGTCAAGCCACCAGGGGGCAGGGCAGTTCGTTGGCCTGGCCGGGCCTGCTGCGCCGACTTGACCGCCGCATGCCCGGCTACGACCACTGAGTCAAGGGGAGTCCCCCGGGGAGCGCTGTAACTCTCCGTGATAGAGTGCCCGGCATCCAAGCTTTGCCTGTTGGCATGGAGCCCGTCATCCTCGCGCGAACTAGCCAATCAGAAGCTGCCAAGCTCGCCCCGCTGATGCTGGCGGTGCTGCTGCTGGGCGCGCAAAACGGGGCTCAAGCCCTGGGGGTCGGACGGCCGCTGACGCTGTCCGCGCTGGGCCAGCCGCTCAACCTGGTGTTCCCCATCCAGCTGGGCGGCGATGAAGCCCTCACCCCCGATTGCGCACGTGCCGAGGTAATTGCCGGCGAGACCCGCATCCCCGCCGGCCTGGTCCAGGTTCAATTGGAAGGCGAGAGCGACAGCACCGTTCGCGCGGTGCGTGTGCAAAGCCTGGTGCCGGTGGACGAGCCGCTGGTCACCGTTAGCCTGTCGCTGGGTTGCCCGACCCGTTTCACCCGCCAGTTCACCGCCTTCGTCGACCCGCCGGCACTTCGCACCGACCTGCCGCAGGAAGCCCGTCTGCCGGATACCGCTGTGCGCAGCTATTCGCCGCAGCTGCGCGCTGCGCTGTCGACGGCCGACGCCCGGCCCGGTCAATTGCTTGCGCCCACGGCGTCGCCCGCGGCGCCACAACTGGCCCAGTTGCCCGCCGAGGCTGCCTCGGCGCCTGCGCCCAAGCCCGCGTCGGCTCGCCGCCCGCCTCGCAGCAACGAGGTGAGCGTCGCCGCTGCCGGAGAGGCCGAAGCCGCCAGTGCACCTGCCCGTGCGGCCTCGGCTCCCAAACCCGCCGCGAAGCCGCCGCGCAAGCCAGCGGCCACCACCGTGGCCAGCGCCGGCCCGGCCGTCGGCGCCAAACCCGCACCGGCACCCAAACCCCGACTTCAGCTGGAGCCGGCCGAGGCGCTGGAGACGGCGCTGCCCGCCTCCGCGCCGCTGCCCGCAGCCAGCGCTCCGGCTCCGGATGCCGGTGCCGAACGGATCAAGCGCCTGGAAGAAAACCTGCAGCGCATGCAGGCCCAGAGCCGCGAGACCACCGACAAACTGGCCCTGCTGCGCAACCAGTTGGAGCAAGAGCATTCGGCCCGCTACCAGAACCCGGTGGTCTATGTGCTGGCCGTGCTGCTGGCCGGCTTGGCTGCCTTCTGTGCCTACCTGTGGCGAGCCCGGGCGCGCGACCGTGCGCTGCACGAATCCAACTGGTGGAACGAAGTCAAGACTCAGGCCCCGCATGCCAACAAGCGCATGAGCCGCGAACCCGAGGCCATGGGCCTGGCGGGGGCCAGCCTGCCGCTGCCGCTGGACGAAGCGGTGCCGGCGCCGACTCCGGTGCCGACGCCATCAACCCCACCCGAGGCCCAGAGTCTGGCGGCCCGCATCAGCGCCAACCTGGACGACACCCATCTCTTGCGCGCCGTCGAGACGCCCGAGGAGGACCACGGCGGCCACTCCACGGTGCAGATTCCGCAGCTGGGCGATTTCGTCAGCGATTCCATGCTGATGCCGCCGCCCGTCGCGCGCCGCCCGGCCTACAGCGAGCCCTTGTCGGTGTCCTTGGTCGAGCAGACGATTCCGCTCGACGCGCGGGCTGCCTCTGCGGCTGCTCAGAAGCCCTTGTCGGTCGAGAGCCTGATCGATCTCGAACAGCAGGCCGAGTTCTTCATGCTGCTGGGCCAGGATGGTGCAGCCATCGAATTGCTGAGTGGCAGGCTCACCGGTGCCGTCAGCCCCTGGCCTTATCTGATGTTGCTGGAGATCTACCAGCGCCAGGGCGACCGCTCGGCCTTTGAGCTGGTGGGCGAGAGCTATGCCCATCAGTTCGGCGTGCCGACGCTGGATTGGGACTGGCCGCTCGGCGACGGCCCGGGCCTGCCGGCCTGCCCCGAGGTGCTGCATCTGCTGGAGAAGATCTGGATCGACAACGCCGCCAGCATGGATCTCTTGCGCGGCCTGCTGTCGCGCGGCGGCCAGTGGCAGGGCGGCCGGGTCGCCATGGCGCCGGCCGATCTGCAAGACCTGGCCCTGATGCGCGACATGCTGATGCTCTACCTGGTGGCGCGCGACCTGGCCGAGCATCCGGCCCGCACGGCGGCCGAGTCGGTGGACCTGGTGCTGCCGCTGGATGGCGGCTCCTCGAACGGCCTGGATCTGGACCTCGACCTGGACATCACGGGCGACCCCTCCGTCGCCCACTGATTTCAGAGCTGGGCGAGTTTGCCCAGCGCCTGCTGCAGCGTGGCCTCGGTCTTGGCAAAGCAGAAGCGGATCACCCGCTGCACCGGCGCCTCCACGCTGAAGGCCGACATGGGAATCGCCGCCACGCCGATCTCACGCGTGAGCCAGGCGCAGAACTCTGCATCAGCCATGTCGCTGATGGCCGAGTAGTCCACGCACTGGAAATAGCTGCCCTCGGAGGGCAGCAGGCGCAGCTTCGTGGCTGCCAGGCCGGCGCGGAACAGGTCGCGCTTGGCCTGGTAGAAGGCCGGCAATTGCAGGTAGGGCGCCGGGTCGGCCATGTAGGCGGCCAGGCCGTGCTGCATCGGGCTGTTGACCGTGAACACGTTGTACTGGTGGACCTTGCGGAACTCGGCCATCAAGGCCGCCGGCGCCGCCACGTAGCCGACCTTCCAGCCCGTCACGTGGTAGGTCTTACCGAAGCTGGAGACGATGAAGCTGCGCTCAGCGAGGCCCGGGAAGCGGGCCGCGCTTTGGTGCAAGCCACCATCGAACACCATGTGTTCGTAGACCTCGTCGCTGACCACCAGCACCTCGCTGCCGGCCAGCAGAGCCTCCAGTTGGCGCATCTCGGCCTCGGTCCAGACCGTGGCGCTGGGGTTGTGCGGCGTGTTGATCACGATGGCCCGGGTGTCGGGCGAGAGCGCGGCGGCAATGCGTTCGAAATCGGGCCGGTAGCTGCTGCTCAGCGGCACGCGCACCACGCGGCCGCCGGCCAGTTCGATATTGGGCGCATAGCTGTCGTAGCAGGGCTCCAGCACGATCACTTCATCGCCAGGATGCACGACGGCGAGCAGCGCCGTCAGGATGCCCTGGGTGGCACCGGCGGTGATGGTGATCTCACGGTCCGCGTCGTAGGGGTGGCCGTAGAGCGCGGCGATCTTGGCCGCTACCGCCTGGCGCAGTGCCGGCACGCCGGTCATCAAGGGGTACTGGTTGTGGTCGGCGCGCATGGCCGCATCGACCGCATCGATCAGCCGCCGGTCGCAGGCGAAGTCCGGGAAGCCCTGGCCCAGGTTGACGGCCCCATGCTGGGCGGCCAGGGCCGACATGGTGGAGAACACGGTCGTGCCCACATGGGGCAATCGGCTTTGCAGGGTCAGCGGCATCGGGGTGGCAGGTTCAGAGTCCGTAATCGCTGGCCTCGCCGCCCATGGCGCGCTCCAGCAGCGAGCGGTTCAGGCGGTCGGACAGCAGCTCGGCGAAAGCATAAACATAATTTCTCAGATACGCGCCTCGCTTGAAGGCGATGCGGGTGACGTTCTGGCCGAACAGATGGCCCAGCGGCCGCGACACCAGGTCGCCGCCGACCGGGTCTTCGCGAACCGCCATCTCGGCCACGATGCCCACGCCCATGCCGAGGCGCACATAGGTCTTGATCACGTCGGAGTCGATGGCTTCCAGCACGATCTGCGGCGTCAGCTGGCGGCCGGCAAAGGCACGGTCGATGCGGGTGCGGCCGGTGAAGGTCGGGTGGTAGGTCACCAGCGGCTCGGTGGCGAGCTGCTCCAGCGAGATGTGGTCTTCAGCCGCCAGGCGGTGGTCGGCCGGCAGCACCAGCACATGCTGCCACTCGTAGCAGGGCAGGGTGACCAGCTCAGGGATCTGGGCCAGCGACTCGGTCGCGAGACCCACGTCGGCGCTGTCGTCGAGCAACATGCGCGCCACCTGCTCGGGCGTGCCCTGGTGCAGGCTCACGCGCACCTGTGGCAGCTGGCGGCGCAGCTGCGCCACCGGGCCGGGCAGCACGTAGCGGGCCTGCGTGTGGGTGGTGGCGATGGACAGCGTGCCGGTGTCCTGCTTGGAGTACTCCTCGCCGATGCGCTTCAGGTTGTTGACCTCACGCATGATGATCTCGACCGACTTGAGCACCTCCAGGCCCGGCTCGGTGATGCGGCGCAGGCGCTTGCCGTGGCGCGAGAAGATATCGATGCCCAGCTCCTCCTCCAGTTCCAGGATGGCCTTGGAGACGCCTGGCTGCGAGGTGAACAAGGCCTTGGCGGTCTCGGTCAGGTTGAGGTTGCGGCGGGCTGCCTCCTGGACGAAGCGGAACTGGTGCAGGTTCATGGTCGTGGGCTTGTCAGGGTTGGAGCCAGTCCAGCGTGGCGGCGGCCATGGCATTGATCACCAGCGCATGCTCGCCGATGGCCTCGTGCAGGCGCCACTGCACGGCATCTCCATGCTGCAGACGCAGTGCCTCCACCAGCGGCGGCACGTCGCGACGCACGTGGCCGCTGGAGCCGAGGAACAGGGGCACGACGTCGATGCGCGAGCAGCCGGCGTCCACCAACTGACCGGCTGCTTCCTCAAGACCGGGCGACATGAATTCCAGGAAGGCCAGGCGCGTCACCAGGCCCGGCTGCTGCCGGGCCAGCGCGGCCACGACGGCCTCAAAGGGGCCGGCCCAGGCCGGATCGCGCGCTCCATGGGCGAACAGCAGCAGGCCGGCTTTGCCCTTGTTTGTCGCGTCGCTCATGGTGTTGCTCATCGGAAGCGCACCAGCCAGCCGAAGGCCGCCAGCGACATCAAAAGGTAGAGCAGGCTGGGCGCCCCGGCCACGGCCCAGGGGGTCAGGTCTTGCAGCAGGCCCAGATGGCCGGCCAGGCTGTTCAGCAGCGAGAAGCTGATGCCCAGCATGATGCCGCCGAAGACCTTGAAACTGATGCCGCCGCCGCGTGCATGCAGATAGGCGAAGGGCAGGGCCAGGGCCACCATGACCAGGCAGGCCAGCGGCTTGAAGGCGCGCTGCCAGAACTGGATCTGGTAGGCCTGGGTCGATTGCTCCTGCGCCGAGAGATGCTGGGTGTAGCGGTAGAGCTCGGTGGTGGTCATGGTGTTGGGCGGCAGCACGGCGGCGGCCACCACGCCCGAGGTCAGCGAGCTTTGCCAGGTGGACTCGGCCAGCTTCTCGTCGCTGATGGTGCCGGCGCTCCATCGGGTGCGCTGCACGTCATGCAGGCGCCACAGGCCCTTGCCGTCCACATTGGCCGTGGCGGCAGCCAGGCGGCTCAAGAGGCCGCCGGTGGCATCGAACTCGAAGATGCGCACCTGGCGCAGCTCACCGTTGGCGCTCGCCTGCTTCACATGGATGGAATAGCTGCGTTCGCCCTGAGCCTCGCGGTCCTTCAGCCAGGCGCCGCCGCGGCTGGGCGCGATGCTGCCAGTGGCACGCGCACGCGTCAGCTCGGCCTGGCGCTCGAACCAGGGCGCCGCGTAGTCGCCGACCACGAAGGTGAGAGCCGCGAAGGCCAGGCCCAGCGTGGCCAGCAGCGCCAGCGCCCGGCCGGGCCCGAGGCCGCCGGTGCGCAGGATGGTGAACTCGCTGGACTGGGCCATGCGGGCCAGCGCATAGATGCTGCCGATCAGCACGGCGATGGGGAAGAGCTCATAGAAGTGGCCCGGCAGTTCCAGCACCGCGAGCAGGGCGGCCCGGCCGGCGCCGGCGCCGGCCCGGCTCATGCGGTCCAGCTCCTCGACGAAATCGATGAAATAGAACAGCGACAGGAAGGCCAGGGCCACGAAGAACACCGAGCCGACGATGTCGCGGTAGAGCAGGCGGCGGACGGTTTTCATGCAGCAATCACCTTGGCGCGGCGCGCGAAGCTCAGGCGGTTGCCCTGCTCGCGCAGCCAGATCAGGCTCAGCGCCAGCAGCAGGGCGCCGCCATGCACGCCGACCAGGGCTTTGACCATGCTGGCCTTGCCGCTGCCGACCCAGGACTGGCTGAGGTTGATCAGATTGAAATAGACGACGAAGCTCAGCAGCGCGAACAGCATGCTCCAGTTGCTGGGGCGGCGCGGGTTGGTGGCCGACATGCCAATGCCGAGCAGCGTCATGTTGACGCAGCCAAGGATCAGCCCGAGGCGCCAGGTCAGCTCGCCCTGATTCTTTTGCGTGGGTTCGCTGATCAGTTCCAGGGTGCCGCGTGCCTTGGGCGGCAACTGGTCCGCAGCCTTCACCACGCGGCGGTCGGTCAGCACGCGGTATTGCTCGAAGCGGGCCAGCGTCTTGTCGCCGCTGTCCTTGTTGATCTCGTTGCGCTGGCCGCTGTCCAGCACCAGGTAGCGGTCCTCCTCGGTGATCTCGATGCGGCCCTTGTGCGAGGTGGTCACCGATTCACGGCTGGCCTGGTCGGCAAGGATGAAGACATTGCGGCCGGTCTGCATGTCGTCGCCATCGCGTTCGATGAAGAAGACCTTGGAGCCGTCGCGCGAGCTCTGGAACTTGCCCGGCGCCACACGCGAGAGGTCGCTGCGGCGCTCGTAGCGTTCCTTCAGCTGGGCGCTGTTGCGGTTGCCCCAGGGCCAGACGATCAGCTCCAGCACGACGACGGCCAGGATCACTGGCACCGCGAGGCGCAGAACCGGCTTGACGAAGCGTGCGAGGCCGATGCCGCTGGCGAACCAGATCGTCATCTCGGACTCGCGGTACATGCGCCCCAGCGTGGCCACGATGGCCACGAACAGCGACAGCGTCAGCATGGTTGGCAGGTGACCCAGGGCGAGGTAGCCCATCATCAAGAGCACGTCCTGCGGGGCTACGGTGCCCACCGCAGCCTGTCCTATCGTGCGTATCAGCATGATGGTCAGAACGATGGTCAGGATCACGACCAGGGTGACGCCGAAGCTGCGGGCCAGCTCTTTGCGCACAGTGGAATCGAATAACATTCGCGAACTTTTTATCTTCTATACCGAGACATTATGGACTTCCGTACTCTGTCGGCGTCGCAAGACGCCCTGGCCGCCACCAGCGCCGACGCGCTGCTGCTCGTCGTGGCCGGCGACAAGCTGCCGTCAGGCCTGGACAAGGCGCTGGCTGCGGCTGCGGCCGATGCGGTCAAGCTGGGTGATTTCGAGTTCAAGGCCGGCCGCTGCCTGAGCCTGCTGCGTCCGGCGGGCGTCAAGGCGCCGCGCCTGGTGCTGGCGGCCGCCGGCAAGGGCACGCTGAAGGCCGCACGCGCTGCGCTGTCCGCCGCGCTGGGCCAATTGAAGGGTCGTGGTGCTGCGCACGCAGCAGTCGTCTTTGTCGGTTTCGAAGCCGGCGTTGAAGCGCTTGCCGAGCAGACCGTGCAGGCGGTGGCCGAATCGACCTACGTCTACCGTCATACCAAGCCCAGCGCTCCTGCGGCTGGTGCGCTGAGCAAGGTCAGCCTGATCACCTGCAAGGAAGACACCAAGGCCGCCAAGGCCGGCCTGGCGCGCGGCGAGGCAATTGCCGCCGGCATCGAGCTGGCGCGCGAATGCGCCAACCGCCCGGGCAACTACGCCACGCCCACCTACCTCGCCGAGCAGACCAAGGCGCTGACCAAGAGCCATGGCATCAAGGTCGAGGTGCTGGACCAGAAGGCGGTCGAGAAGCTGGGAATGGGTTCCTTCATCTCGGTGGCCAAGGGTTCGGACGAGCCGCTGCGCTTCATCGTGGCTCGCTACGAAGGCGCGGCCAAGACGGTGGCACCGGTGGTGCTGGTGGGCAAGGGCATCACCTTCGACTCGGGCGGCATTTCGCTCAAGCCCGGCGCCGAGATGGATGAAATGAAGTTCGACATGGGCGGCGCTGCCTCGGTGCTGGGCACGCTGCGCGCCGTGGCCGAGTTGAAGCCCAAGCTGAACCTGGTGGTGATCATCGCCGCCTGCGAGAACATGCCCAGCGGCCGCGCGCTGAAGCCGGGCGATGTGGTGACCTCGATGTCGGGCCAGACCATCGAGATCCTCAACACCGATGCCGAAGGCCGCCTGATCCTGTGCGATGCCCTGACCTATGCCGAGCGCTTCAAGCCGGCGGTTGTTGTGGATGTGGCCACGCTGACCGGCGCCTGCGTGATCGCCCTCGGCGGCATCCGCAGTGGCATGTATGCCAGCGACGACGAACTGGCGGCCTCGCTGAGCGCAGCCGGCGAAGCGGCGCTCGACCCCTGCTGGCGCATGCCGCTGGACGACGAGTACGAGGACGGCCTCAAGAGCAATTTCGCCGATGTGGCCAATGTGGGCTCGCGTGCCGGCGGTTCGATCACGGCCGCCAAGTTCCTGCAGCGCTTCGCCTCGAAGTACCGCTGGGGCCACCTGGACATCGCCGGCACGGCCTGGAAGGGCGGTGCCGCCAAGGGCGCCACGGGCCGCCCGGTCGGCCTGCTGACCCACTTCGTGCTGTCGCAAGCCAAGTAAGCCGCGGCCCTCGCATGACCCAGGTCAGCTTCTATACCGGGGTGCCGGACCGGCTGGCCTATTGCTGCCGGCTGCTGCGCAAGGCGCAGCAGAGCGGTGCCAGGGTCGGCGTGCTGGCGCCTGCTGCCATGCTGGAGCGGCTGGATGCTGCGCTGTGGAGCTTCGAGGCCACCGAGTTCGTGCCGCACATGCGCTACCAGGCCGGCAAGCCCGAACTGATGGCCGCCACGCCGCTCTTGCTGGCCGAGCGGGCCGAGCAGCTGCGCGGCTGGCCGGTGCTGCTGAACCTTGGCGCGGAGATGCCAGACCCGATCGAGGCCTTCGAGCGGGTGCTGGAGGTGTTGTCGCGCGACCCGGAGCAGGTGCAACTGGGCCGCCAGCGCTTCAAGCGCTACAAGGAGCTGGGCCACCAGCTCGATCACCACGAGGTGCGTGACTGACAAGGCCGATAGCTTGCGGCTGGCCGCAACTCGCACGGCCGGGACGCAGACTTTCCCCCCTGGAGCAGGCCCGTCATTTCGGGTAAGGTCCGCGCCGCTGCAGTCCCCTTTTATTGATCGATACACAGACTGGGCGCCCAGGCGGCCCATCCCCGGAGGTATTCAATGCATATCAAGATGAACACGAAGCTGATCGTTGGCGCGGCCGCTCTGGCCCTGGGTGGTGTGGCCCAGGCACAGGACCTGGTGGTCAAGATCGGCCACGTGGCGCCGGTCAGCGGTACCGGTGCCCACCTGGGCAAGGACAACGAACTGGGTGCCAAGTTCGCCATCGACGAGCTGAACGCCAAGGGCGTGATGATCGGCGGCAAGAAGGTCAAGCTGGTGCTGCTGGCCGAAGACGATGCCAGCGACCCGAAGCAGGGCACGGCGGCGGCACAGAAGCTGGTCGACTCCAAGGTCAACGGCGTGGTCGGCCACCTGAACTCCGGCACCTCGATCCCGGCCTCCAAGATTTATTTCGACGCCGGCATCCCGCAGGTCTCCCCTTCGGCCACCGACGTGGCCTACACCGCCAAGGGCTACAAGACCGCGTTCCGCGTGGTGGCCAACGACGGCCTGCTGGGCGGTGCCCTGGGCCGCTATGCGGTGAACACGGTGGGGGCCAAGTCCATCGCCGTGATCGACGATCGCACGGCCTACGGCCAGGGCGTGGCCAATGAATTCAAGAAGAGCGTCAAGGCCGCTGGCGGCAATGTCGTGGGCCATGAGTACACGACCGACAAGTCGACTGACTTCTCCATCATCCTGACCAAGCTGAAGGCCAAGAAGCCCGACCTGATCTTCTTCGGTGGCATGGATGCCGTGGGCGGCCCGCTGCTGCTCGGCATGAAGAAGCTGGGCATCGAGGCCAAGTTCATGGGCGGCGACGGCATCTGCTCGGCCAAGCTGCCCGAGCTGTCGGTCGGCTCCATGGGTGACGGCCAGGTGGTCTGCGCCGAGGCCGGCGGCGTCGAGGGCGAGGCCAAGAAGTCCACCGACGCCTTCAAGGAAGCCTTCAAGAAGAAGTTCGGCGTCGAGGTGCAGATCTATGCCCCCTATGTTTATGACGCGGTCAACGTGATGGTGGCCGCCATGGTCAAGGCCGGCTCGGCCGAGCCGGCCAAATACCTGCCGGTGCTGGCCAAGACCACCGATTACAAGGGCATTACCGGCAATATCACCTTCGATCCCAAAGGGGATATCAAGAACGGCGCGCTGACCCTGTTTACCTACAAGGCCGGCAAGCGTGAACAAATTGCGGTGGTGCGCTGATACATCTGCTTGCACCTGCACGCCACGAAAGCCCACTTCGGTGGGCTTTTTTCATGGGCGCGAAATATCAGCGTGAGAGGCCGGCACGGATATCGGAAAGCATTTTCGAATCCCCGTGGAAAACGCCACGAGCCCAGGCGTCATATGCATTCGCGGGAGGGCTTAACTGATATCTACTCGCGGCTCGTTCATCGGCAGGAAATATGTCTTGGGGACACTGCACCGCGAAGCGTTCGGATTGCACGTTTCAAGGGGCAGCGACCCTCTAAACGGGGGGCTTTCAAGACAGGGGCAGGCGGGCATGATCCCGTCCCATATCGAAGCGCTGGAGGCCTTGCCGGCAACCGCAGCTTCTCAGGGGGCCAAGGATCGCATGACTCAGCCGCCAGGCTCAGCAGATGTGTTCGGCAGTATCGACTTCAGACCGTGGCTCGCGAGAGCGACCCCGGGCTACGGACTGATCGGGGAATAGCATGATTCGGATCTTCAATCACTACCTGCACAAGCAGACCTTGCTTCAGGTCTTCTTCGATGTCGGACTGATCGTTTTCGCGGTGATCGCCGTGGTGCTGAGCCAGGGTGGCACGGCCCAGCAAATCATCCCCTTCGCGGCTTCGCACGGCCTGTCGCTGGCTGGCGGCATGTTCGTCATCAACTCCGCCACCGGCTTCTATCAGCATGTGCACAACCGCTCGGTGACGCAGTCCTGTGCCCGTGCGCTGCTGGCCCTGCTGTTCGGGCTGCCGCTGGCCTATGCCATTTTTGGCCTGCTGCCCACCGACGCCAGCAACCGTCAGCTGATGATCTTCGCCGCCATGGCCGCCGTGGCTGCCGTGATGGTGCACCGCGTCTATGCCGCTCACACGGTGGCGCAGTCTCGCAACCGTACCAAGATCCTGATCTTCGGCTCGGGCGCTGCCGCCAAGGCCGTGGGCAGCACGCTGGCCGCTGCTGACCCGCATGCCGAGATCCTCGGCTACTTCGCCGGTCCGAATGAAGAGCATCCCGAGGTCGCGCGTTCGGCCCTGATCGAGCCGCGTGGCTCGCTGACCGAAACGGCCCTGGCCCTGGGCGTGGACGAAATCGTCGTGGCCCTGTCCGAGCGCCGTGGTGGCAGCATGCCGCTGCGCCAGTTGCTGGATTGCAAGCTCTACGGTATCCGTGTTGTCGATATAGCCACCTATTTCGAGAAGACCCTGGCCCAGATCAAGGTCAGCCACGTGAACGCCGGCTGGCTGGTGTTCGGTGACGGCTTCAACCAAGGCGTGGTCCGCACCCTGGTCAAGCGTGTCTTCGACGTGCTCTTCTCCGGTGCCATCCTGCTGCTGGCCCTGCCGTTGATGGCCCTGACCGCCATCGCCATCCGCCTCGAGTCGCGCGGCCCGGTGCTGTACCGCCAGGAGCGTGTGGGCCTCAATGGCGAGGTGTTCAACGTCGTCAAGTTCCGCAGCATGCGCACCGACGCCGAGAAGGATGGCAAGCCCCGCTGGGCCACGCTGAACGACGACCGCGTCACCCGCGTCGGCAAGTTCATCCGCAAGGTGCGCATCGACGAGCTGCCGCAGCTGTTCAATGTGCTGCGCGGCGAGATGAGCCTGGTGGGTCCGCGTCCGGAGCGCCAGTTCTTCGTCGACGACCTGGTCACCAAGATCCCTTACTACGCTGTTCGCCACAGCGTGAAGCCGGGCGTCACCGGCTGGGCGCAGGTTCGCTACGAATACGGCTCGACGATCGAAGACTCGGTTGAGAAGCTGCAGTACGACCTGTACTACGTCAAGAACCACACGCTGTTCCTTGACCTGCTGATCCTGCTTGAGACCGTTGCCGTGGTGCTGACAGGCAAGGGCGCTCGCTGATTTCATCGCTCATCTGGCGAGCCGGGCCCCGGGCGCGGGGCTTCCCTAGCGTTTGCGCCGATTCACTCTGGCGCTCTCGCTTGATCGAATAGCGCATGCTCAATCTTGCTGCGGCGAGCTACGTGCTCGCGGCGCTGGCCTATGGCGCCTTCGCCATCCTCGTCGGAGCCAAGCTGCTCCGGCGGGACGAGACCACCAGCGCCACCTTGTCCCTGCGTCTGCTGGCGGCCCTGCTGGCCAGCCTGTTGTGGGCCGTGCTCGGCCTGCTAGCCCCGCGCACCGGCCTGCATTCCCTTGAAACCATTGCGCTGCCCCTGGTCGATTCGCTGCGCTATGCGCTGTGGTTCGTCTTCATCCTGGGCCTGCTGTCGGTGCCCGGTGCCGGAGATCCGGGGCAGCTGAGGTTGTGGGCCTTGCTCAGCGTGCTGGGGTTGCCGCTGCTGCTGCTCGCCCGTGAGTTGCAGGCGTACCAGCCGGCCAGCCTGCAGCAACAGATGGCCTTTGCCTCGCTTGCCGCGGCAGTCGTCGGCCTTCTGCTGGTGGAGCAGCTATTGCGCAACTCGCGCGGCGATGCTCGCTGGAACGCCAAGCCGGTCTGCCTCGGCCTTGCAGCCGTCTTCGTGTTCGACCTGTTCGTGTTCTCGCAGGCCGCGCTGTTCCAGCATTTCGACAGCGATGCCTTCGATGTGCGCGCCGCCGTCCATGCGATGGCCGTGCCTTTGCTCTACCTGGCCTCGCGGCGCGAGGGTAACTGGCTGGGCAAGCTGCATGTCTCGCGCGCAGCGGTCTTTCATTCGGCCACCTTGCTGCTGGTCGGCGCCTACCTGCTGCTGGTGTCGGCCGTGGGCTACTACGTGCGCTATACCGGCGGCGACTGGGGCAGGGCGCTGCAACTGGCCCTGGTCTTCGTGGCCTTGCTGGCCCTGGCCATGCTGCTGCTGTCGGGCACCTTGCGCTCCAAGTTGCGGGTCTACATCAGCAAGAACTTCTTCAGCTACCGCTACGACTACCGCGAGGAGTGGCTGCAGTTCACTGCCATCCTCTCGAGCACCACGGCGCCGCAGGAGGTGGGCATTTCGGTGGTGCGCGGACTGGCCAATCTGGTGGAGAGCCCCTCGGGCATGTTGTGGATGCTGCGTGGTGACCGGCACGACTGGCGGCAGACGGCGATCTGGAACATGCCCGAGCAGCATGAGACCGAGGGCGCGGATTCTCCCTTGTGCGCCTACTTGCGCGAACGTGCCTGGATCATCGACCTGGATGACTACCGCAACGGCTCGCCCGCCTATCAAGACCTGACCCTGCCGGACTGGCTCACCAAGGAGCCGCGCAGCTGGCTGGTCGTGCCGCTCCTGATGTCGACCGAGCTGATCGGCTTTGTCGTGCTGGGGCGCCCGCGCACGCCGGTAGAACTGAACTGGGAGGTGCGCGACCTGCTCAAGACGGCAGGCAGCCAGGCGGCGTCCTTCCTGGCCCAGATGCAGTCCACCGAGGCGCTGCTGGAATCGCGCAAGTTCGATGCCTTCAACAAGATGTCTGCCTTTGTTGTGCACGACCTCAAGAACATCGTCACCCAGCTTTCGCTGATGATGAAGAACGCCAAGCGCCTGCGCGACAACCCGGAGTTCCAGCAGGACATGCTGGACACCGTGGAGAACTCGCTCGAGAAGATGCGGCAGCTGATGCTGCAGCTGCGCGAGGGCGGCAATCCGCATGGCGTGGCCGGCGGCGTGGACCTTGCGGCCATTGCCCGGCGGCTGGCAGCCGCGGCGACCAGCAAGGGGCGTCAGTTGGAGCTGCAAATCCAGGCCGAGGTCAGCACGCGGGGCCATGACGAGCGCGTGGAACGTGTGATCGGCCACATGGTTCAGAACGCCTTCGATGCAACTCCGGTACAAGGTCGCGTCTGGCTCGTGCTCGATGCCGGCGGCAGCAATGCGCGGGTTGAAGTGGGCGATACTGGTTGCGGCATGTCACGCGACTTCATTCAGAACCAGCTGTTCAAACCGTTCAGCAGTACCAAGTCCAGCGGCATGGGTATTGGCGCCTACGAGAGCTACCAGTACATCCAGGAGCTGGGAGGAAAGATCAATGTCGAAAGCGAGCCCGGCCAGGGCACCCGTATCACCTTGCTGCTGCCGCTGTTTCATGCGACAGCCGCGTCCGATCTCGGCCTGATGAACGCCCGATGAGTGTCGAACGCCTGCCCAGCCTGCTGATCGTCGAGGACGATCTGGCCCTGCAAAAACAGCTGAAATGGTCGCTCGACCGTTTCGAGTCGGCCCTGGCCAGCGACGCGCCCAGCGCTCTGCTGCAGTTCCGCCGTCACAACCCGGCCGTGGTCACCATGGACCTGGGTCTGCCCCCTGATCAGGATTCGGTCACCGAGGGTTTTGCCCTGCTGGAGAAGCTGATCGAGCTGGACCCGACGGTCAAGGTCATCGTGCTGACTGGCCAGAACGACCAGAGCAATGCGCTGCGGGCCATACGCCTCGGCGCCTACGACTTCCTCGCCAAGCCGGTCGACCCGGATCAGCTGGCGCTGACCGTGGAGCGCGCCTTCCGTCTGCACGAACTGCAGCAGGAAAACCGCCGCCTGCAGATGCAGCAGCACGCCGAGGTGCTGGGCGGCCTGGTGACGCGCGACCCCGGCATGCAGAAGATCTGCCGCACCGTCGAAAAGGTGGCCCCCACCGATGCCACCGTGCTGCTGCTCGGTGAGAGCGGCACCGGCAAGGAAGTTCTGGCCCAGGGCCTGCACGATGCCTCGCGCCGCAAGGGCCGCTTCATCGCCATCAACTGCGCGGCCATCCCCGAGGCCCTGCTCGAGAGCGAGCTGTTCGGCTATGAGCGCGGCGCCTTCACCGGCGCGACCAAGACCACCGTCGGCAAGATCGAGACTGCCAATGGCGGCACGCTGATGCTGGACGAAATCGGCGACCTGCCGATGCCGCTGCAGGCCAAGCTGCTGCGCTTCTTGCAGGAGCGCTGCATCGAGCGGCTGGGCGGCCGCCAGGAGATCGCGGTCGATGTGCGCATCGTTGGCGCCACCCACCAGAACCTCAAGGGCCTGATCGCCGACGGGCGGTTCCGCGAGGACTTGTACTACCGCCTTGCCGAGATCGTCGTCGACATCCCACCGCTGCGCGACCGGGCCGGCGACGCCGTGTTGCTGGTGCATGCGATGCTGCGCCGCTATGCCTCCGAGATGCGCCGGCCGGTGCAGGGGCTCAGCGACGACGCCGTGCGTGCCATCGAGGCTCACAACTGGCCGGGCAATGTGCGCGAGCTGCAGAACCTGGTCAAGCGCGCCTCCATCATGGCCGATGGCGACCGCATCACGGCCGCCGACCTGGGCCTCGCCGTGCCGCCTTCCGCCGAGGGCGACGAAGAGTCGCTCGACCTTCGCACCGTGCGCGAGCGTGCCGAGCGCGCCGCCGTCATCTCTGCGCTGTCACGCACCGACGGCAATATGGTCAAGGCATCGGAACTGCTGGGTGTCAGCCGCCCGACCTTGTATGACCTGATCAACCGACTGCAAATCAAATGAACAAGATGCAAGCCAAGAAGACGTCGCGCCGCCCGGGCGCTCTGGGTGCCGGCATGGCCCTGGCCCTGTCGGCCTCGCTCTTGAGTGGCTGCTTTGGCGAATCTGCCGAGCAGCAGGTGGCCTCGGCCAAGAAGCTGCTGGAGAAGAATGACGCCAAGGGCGCCGTCATCCAGTTGAAGAACGCGCTGCAGCAGAATGCCTCGCAGCCGGAGGCGCGCTTTCTGCTGGGCAAGGCCTTGTTCCAGTCGGGGGACGTGGCGGGCGCCTTGATCGAACTCGACAAGGCACGCCAGGGTGGCTTCAGCAATGACGAGATGAGTGCGCTGACCGCCAAGTCACGCCTGGCCAAGGGCGAGCTGGACCGCCTGCTGGCTGACTTCAGCGATGCCAAGCTGCAGGACCCGTTGCTGCGCTCGGAGGTGCAGGTGGCGCTGGCCAGCGCCCACCTGGCCAAGGGCAATGTGGATGCGGCCCGCACCGCGATCGATGCCGCGCTGCGCGACGATCCGGGCAGCGCCCCGGCACAGCTGACGCGGGTTCGCCTGCTGGCCGGCACCAAGGACATGCCAGGTGCTTTGGAGGCGCTGCAGAAGTTGCTGCAGGCCCAACCCAAGAACTCGCAGGCCTGGCGCACCAAGGCCGAACTGCTGCAGGCCTCGCAGCGCGACGCCAAGGAAGTGATCGAGGCCTACCAGCAGGCATTGGCGGCCGATCCCAAGGACGTGGCCAGCCATGCAGGCTTGATCACCGTCTACATGCAAAAGCGTGACGCGGACGCGGCCGCCAAGCAGCTGGAGGCGCTGCATGCCGTCTCGCCCAACCATCCGATGACGCGCTACCACAGCGCCATGCTTGCCCTCGAGAAGCGCGACCTGAAGGTGGCAGAGGAACATGCAACAGCCCTGCTGAAGATGACCCCCGAAAGCGCCCAGGCCCTGCACCTGGCCGGCATGGTGGACTTTCAGCTGGGGAACTATCAGAAGGCCGCCACCGAGCTGAGCATGGCTCTGCAAGCCAGAGCCAGTGCTCGCGGCGTGCGCATGCTGCTGGCGCAGACCCACCAGCGCGCTGGCGACAGCGCCAAGGCCTTGGCCACGCTGGAACCATTGCTGGCCGAATCGCCGGGCCTGCCAGAGGCCTATGCCCTGGCGGCCGAGGTGCACCAGCAGGCCGGCGAGACGGCCGCAGCGCAGGAGATGTACGCGAAGCTGGTCAAGCTGGATCCGCAGAACACACCCGGCCGGATCGCCGTGGCGATGACGCAGATCGAGCGTGGCAATGCCCAGCAGGGTCTCGATGCCCTGCGCGCCCTGGCCAAGGGTGAGGCCGACACCCGTGCCGACATGGCGCTGATCAATGCGCTGTTGCGCCGGCGTGAGTTCGACAAGGCCCTGGTGGCCATCGAGCTGCTGGAGCACAAGCAGCCCGACAAGCCCCAGGGCGCTACGCTGCGCGGTCGCACCGAGGCCCTGCGAGGCAAGGCCGACAAGGCCCGCGAGGCCTATGAGCAGGCACTGAAAATCAGCCCGGCCTATCTGCCTGCCGCCACGGCGCTGGCGGGCCTCGACATGCTGGACAAGAAGCCCGACGAGGCCATCAAGCGCTTCGAGGGCGTGGTCAAGGCCAATCCGGCCTCTGTGGATGCCAAGCTGGCCATCATCGGCTTGCGCGCCCAGAAGGGTGAGTCGCGCGAGGTGTTGACCAAGGCGGTCGAAGCCCTGGTCAAGGAGTTCCCGCGCGAACCGGCTCCGCTGCTGGCCCTGGGGAGCAGCCAGTTGGACGCCGGCCACGCTGCCAAGGCCATCGAGGTCGCCCAGCAAGGCAAGGCGGCCTTCCCGGCCAATGTGGGTTTCATTGACCTGCTGGCGCGGGCCTACGCTGGCAGCAACGACCTGAACCAGGCCGTCAATGCCTACACCGAGCTGAGCCGCTTGCAGCCGCGCGCCGCGGCACCGCTGATGTACTTGGCCGAGGTTCACGTCAAGCGCAAGGACCTGCCGGCAGCGATCGCGCAGCTGAAGAAGGCCTTGAGTCTGAACGACGACTACCTGCCTGCCAAGATGAAGCTGGTGCCGCTGCTGGTTGAAACTGGCCAGGCCGGTGAGGCTCGCCAACTGGCCAAGTCGGTTCAGCAGCGCTATCCGAACGAAGCCATCGGCTGGATGCTGGAAGGCGATATCGAGATGGCGGCCAAGAACGTGGCCGGCGCTGCCTCCGTGTACAAGACCGGCTTGGGCAAGCAGGAGTCGAACGAGCTTGGTATCAAGCTCTACCGCGCCTACCGCCTGCTGGGCAAGGACAAGGAGGCTGCCGCTCACGAGGCTGCCTGGCTGGACAAGCATCCCAAGGACGTGACCTTCCAGGCCGCCATGGCCGAATTCGCCATGGTGTCGGGCGATCTGCCCAAGGCCATCCGCCTGTACCGTGGCGTGATCCAGTTGCAGCCGAACAGCGTGCTCGCGATCAACAACCTGGCCTTCCTGCTGAACCGCACCGGCGACCCCGAGGCGCTGGCAATGGCCGACAAGGCCGTGGCCCTTGCGCCCGAGGCTGCACCCATCCTCGACACGGCGGCCGGCGTATATTCCAAGGCGGGCAAGCATGACCGGGCGATCGAGCTGCAGCGCAAGGCGCTGACGGTGGCGCCCGAACTGCATGTGCACCGCCTGCACATGGCCGAGATCTACCTGGCTGCCGGCAAGAAGGACGAGGCCCGCAAGGAGCTGGCGCAGCTGTCGGCCCTGGGTCAGGCCTTCGCCCAGCAAGCCGACGTGCAGCGCCTGCTGACACAGCTGGGTAACGCCAAGCGCTGAACATGTCCGCCTGCGGCCGCCCGCTGCGGCGGCCGCCCACCGCCCATCCTGCGTGCAGGTGTGGCGCCCCTTGCCTGTCACCGTCTTTCGGGCTTTGCGCTGCCGGGTAGCTCTGTTAGCCTCCCGTGGGCGGTTACAAGTCAGCGGCCGTCCAAGACAACACATGAGCAAAATCAAGCGTTCCAGCTTGCGTAAGAGGTTTCACCTGCTGTTGCGCCAGCTCTTTGGCGTTTTGCCGCGCGGTGTTCGTTTCGCGCTGATGCGCCTGATGGTCCACTGCGACCCACGGCCCGACCCCCGGCTCGAACTGAAGATTGCGGAGACCAAGGAGGAGCTGGAAGCCTGCTTCCGCATCCTGCATGACGCCTACGTGGGCGCCGGCTTCATGAAGCCTGATCCCAGCGGTATGCGCATCACGATCTACCACGCGCTCCCGACCACGACCACGCTCTGCGCCAAGTACGACGGCGAGGTGGTGGGCACCATCTCGATGATCCGCGAAGGCGTGTTCGGCTTTCCGCTGCAGGCCATTTTTGACCTGGAGCCGGTGCGCGCCCGGGGCGGCCAGATCTGCGAGGTCTCGGCCCTGGCGGTCTCGCCCACCATGCGCAAGACCGGCGGCGCAGTGCTGTTCCCGCTGATGAAATTCATGCGCGAGTACACCCAGCGTTATTTCGACAGCCGCCACCTGGTGATTGCCGTCAACCCGGATCGCATCGAGATGTACGAGGCGCTGCTGACCTTTGAGCGCCTGGTCGAAAAGACGGTCGACCACTACGACTTCGCCAATGGAGCGCCGGCTGTTGGCGCGAGCTTCGACCAGGATCGTGCGCCTGGCTTGTTCAAGAAAGCCTATGGCGACCGGCCGGTACACAAGAGCCTGTACAAGTATTTCTACGATCTCGAGATGAGCAACATCAGCTGGCCGGCGCGGACCTACCACACGACCAACGACCCAGTGATGACGCCGGCCCTGCTGGACCACTTTTTCAACAAGCTCAGTCCCGTGTTCGACACCATGGACGACCGCAAGAAGGCGCTGCTCTGGACCATTTATGACCAGCCCGAGTACCGCAGCGTGCTGCCCATGGTGGCTGCGACACCTGAGGTCGCCCACCATCCGCTGCGTCGGCATCGCCGCTTCTCCATGCGCTGCCCTGGCCAGTTCGAGATGGGAAATGGGGCAGGTGCCCAGGTCTTTGTGCTGGATGTGATTGAGATCTCTTTCTCCGGCTTCCAGGCCGAATGCAAGCATGCGCTGCCGCTGGAACAGGATGGCGTGGCAAGGATTGAGCTGGGCCAGGGGCGCCGCTCACTGCTGCATGCTCGCGCCGTCCGCGTGAAGGAAACCGAGGCAGGGTGCTTCTACGGTTTCCGCTTCGAGGAGTCTGACCGTCCCTGGCGCGAATGCATCTCGGCCTTCGAGATGGGTCAGACCTACCAGGACCTGAGCTGATGCGCCGGCGCGAACTGCTGGGCGCTGCTGCGGCTCTGATGGCCGCGGCCGGTGTGGCTTCGGCAGCCGAGGTCGACCGCGTCGCCCTGGTGGCGCGCAGCCGGGCGGCGGTGTTTCCCATCGGTACTTATTCGCCCACCGACAGCCCGCGCTTCGGCTTCTCTGGCACCGCATTCGCGGTCAGCGACGGGCGCTTGCTGGTCACCAATGTGCATGTGGTCCAGCCCGGCCAGGACAGTGGCAAGCGCATGGCGATCCGCATCGAGCGAGCCGGCAGCCGCGAGGAGTATCGCGAGCTGGAACTGGTGGCCATGGATCGGGCCAACGACCTGGCCCTGCTCAGGCCGGTCGTGCCCGGCAGGTTGCCGGCCACACTGGAACTGGGCCCGGATACGATGGCGCCCGAAGGCACGGATGTGCTGCTGCTGGGCTACCCGCTGGCCGGCGCTCTGGGTTTCTCGCAAATTGCCCATCGCGGCATGATCGCCGCGATCACGCACATGGCGCTGCCCAGCCCGTCGGCGCGAGGGCTCAATGCCGCCCTGGTCAGGCAGTTGCGCGCTGACCCCATCGACATTCTTCAGCTCGACGCGACCGCCTATCCCGGCAACAGCGGCGGCCCACTGCTGGACCAGCAGACCGGCCAGGTGGTGGGTGTGGTCAGCATGGTGTTCGCCAAGGCAGGTCATGAATCGGTGATTGGCCAGCCCAGCGGTATTTCCTACGCCATCCCAGCCGCGCCCTTGCGACGCCTGGTGGCACGTGTCGAGGCCGAGTCGGCTCGCTGAGTTCGGGCTCAAGCCATCGATCTACTTTCCCCGAGGAACCCCATGCCGGATCTTGCCCTTGCCGCTGACGACCCACGCCTGCAGCGCCTGCTGGAAGTGGCCGTCCAGGCACCCTCGGCCGACAACCACCATCACTGGAAGCTGCGTTGCAGCGCCGATGCGCTGGAACTCGCGCTGGCAGCCGACCTGCGGCAGATGGCTCAGACTCGCCGCCTGCTGACCCTGATTTCACTGGGCGCCGTGGCGGAAAGCCTGTGTGTCGAGGCGACGGCCCTGGGCTGGCGCTTGCTGCCCGAACTTGATCTTGGTAATCCCGCCGTGCCAGTGCGTTTGCGCCTGGCCCCTGGGGCCGTCGAGCCAGATCCCTTGGCCGGTGCGGCACTGCGTCAGCGTCATAGCAACCGGGAGCTTCGTTTCACAGGACCGGCACTGGACGTCGCTCAGCAAAGCGTTTTGTCCCTAGGTCTGGGCGTCGTTCCCGGCACCCAGTTGGGCTGGCATGACGGCAAGCCACAGCGCCGCGCCTTGCTTGCCTTGCTGCGTGCCGCGGAGACCGAACGATTTGCCAATCCTGCCCTGCATCAGGAACTGTTTGAAGCTGTGCGCTTCGATCTGGGCTGGTCGCAGGGCGCGACCGAAGGCCTGGCGCCGGCTTCGCTGGGCGTGGCTCCTTGGGAGCGTCCGGGATTCTCGTCATCACGCCACTGGGGCCTGCAAAAGTTCCTGAACCTGATTGGCATGCACAAGATGCTGGGCGCCCGCGCCGCCGATCTGCCTTGCCGGCTCGCGCCGCATGTGTGCAGCATCGCAGCAACCGGGTCGGTGGAGCAGGGCGCCTTCAGTGCGGGCCGGGCGTTGCTCCGGGTTTGGGCGGCTGCCAATGCCAATGGCTTGGCTGTCTCGGTGTATGCGGCTGCGCCTCTCTATGCACTCGTCGGCGCCACCGACGTGCGGGCTGATCTCCAGCAGCGGCTGCAGGCGGGCTGGCGCGAACTCAGCCCCGGCGCTACGCCCTTCATGGTCCTGCGCCTGGGCCATGCTGCCGCACCCAAGGTGCGCAATGGCCGGCCGCCGGCCGCCAGCTTCCTGCTGAACTGATACGCAGCCTCCGGTCTGGTTGATACTGATCAGGCCACTTTGGCCGAACAAAAAGAAAAGGCGCCTGAAATCAGGCGCCTTTTTGTTTGCGTCTCCGCCTGAACAATCAGGCGGAGAGCAGAGGGCAAATTACTGCTTCTTGCTGCGGCGGGCGGTTGCGCCCAGACCCAGCAGAGCCAGGCCAACCAGGGCGATGCTGGCAGGTTCCGGCACGCGGTTGGCGGTGAAGTTCACGTCGTCGAAGATTTCGTACGGGCCGGTCGAGTCACCGATGTCGCGACCGGAAGCGATGATGCTGCCTTGGCCGCAGAAGTCCACCACCGAGATGGCGAACGTGGTCAGGTCAACGCACTTGACCTTGTTCCAGGTGAAGCCAGTGTTGTTGGTGATGAAGTTCATGCCGATGCTGAACTGGCCCAGGGGCGTGGTCAGCGGCAGGGAGGCGCCAGCGCTCGGGACGCCAGCAGCACCAGCAGCGGTCCAGAAGCCGCCAGAGAGGCCGAACGAGGCCCACAGCGTACCGCCGGTAGCGGTAGCTTCGCAGTCAGCGTAGGTGCCGGCGGTGCCGCCAGCGCCGCAGTTGGCACGGCGGAAGTCGTTGGCGCTGTCTTCGAAGAACAGGCCGACGGTGCCGGCAGTGGCGCCCTTGGAGGCGAATTCGGCGGCGAAGGCCGGGTCAGCAGCGAAGGTGTAGTCGAAGCGGCCGCTGCCTGCAGGCGTCATGGCGGTCACGACGGTCTGGAAGATGGCGGTCAGTTCGTTGTAAGCGGTATTGCCGCCGATCAGGGTGGCCGGAGCGCTGCCGCTCTGGTTGATCGTGACGATGCCACGCAACTTGTCGCCAATGTCCAGCAGGCCATTGTTGTTCACATCGATCCAGCGTTCGGCGCTGTCATCCGACAGCAGCACGTTGCCGGCGGGGATGGCATTGGCCACCGAGGTGCCTGCCAGTGCGCCAACGCTAGCGGTCAGCAGGGCAGCCATTGCAATCGCGGTCTTGATCAGTTTCATCATGAGCTCCTGTCGGATTCGTCTTGGTAGTTGGCCTTGGTAGGCGGACGTACGTTCAAAAGCAATCCGTGTGCCAGCTATCTCATTTCTTTTTAAATCAACAACTTATTTGATTTGCTGTGGCGTAGTTTCAGTTACCTGTAAAGGCTGTCGACAGGCTTGGGGAGGTGTTTACCCCGATTCAGAGTCCCTGGAGCAGGCTCGCCAGTTGCTCCTTGCCTGCAAAAGCCTCCTTGATGCTGGTCAGCGACAGCAGTTCGGCCTTGGCTGCCGCCTTGTCACCCGACTGCAGCAGCAGCTTGGCGAGGCCGAAACGGAAGTTGGGTCGGCCGCCCGAGAGTCGGATGGCTTCACGCTGGCTTGCGATCGCTTTGGGCAGGGAGCCATCGGCCGCCAGGGCCTGGGCCAGCATCTGGTGATGATTGGGGTCTTGGGGGGCGATTTGCAGGGCCTTGCCGGCGGCTTCTTGGGCGCCGGGCTTCTTTTGCTCGAGCAGGCAATAGGCCAGGCTCGACCAGGCGTTGGCCCGGCCCGGTACCAGTTTCACAATCTCGCGCAGCAGCGCTTCGGCGTCCCCATAGCGGCCAGCCGTCATGGCTTGCTCACCGAGGTAGGAGATGAACTGCACGTCGTTCGGATGGGTCTTGCGCCAGCTGCTTTCGAACTGTGCCGCAGCTGCAGCATTGCCTGCGTTGATCTGCAGCTGGTAGAGCTTGGAAGCCACCTCGCCGCTGGCGCGACGGTCCAGGGCGTTGCGATAGGCTGCGCCTGCGCCGGACCAGTTCTTGCGCGAGGACTCGATGTCGCCCTCGAGCAGGAAACCGATGTCTTCCTTGGGGCGCTGGCTCTGTATGGTGCGAGCCAGCTTGAGGGCGCCGGCTGCGTCGCCGGAGCGCAGCATGATGGCGGTCAGGGCGCGCTGCGAGGCCAGGTAGTTCGGTTGCAGCTCAAGCGAATGCCTGAGCGAGGCCATGGCCGCCTTCTGCTGGCCAGCGCTCAGCTGGGCTTCGGCGAGGCGGAAAGGCGGGTATGGTTCCTTGGGGCTGAGGTTGCTCAGCTTGCCGAAGCTGCCAATGGCCAGCTCCACGTTGCCGGAGCGCATCTGGGCTTCGCCCAGCATGCCGTAGACGCGAGGGTCATTGGGCAGGGCGGCCGCGGCAGCTTGGGCGGCATCGAGCGCCTTGGCGGTTTGGTCCTGACGCATCAGTTCCTCGACCAGCTTGACTCGGGCGACTGCATTGCTCGGGTCGTCGCGCACGGTGGCTTCCAGCAGGTTGACCAGCTCCTCGGGCTTGGCGCCGGCGCGCCGCTTGAAATCGACCACGGCCAGCCGCGCCGGCGTGTGATTGGCATCGGACTTGAGCAGGTTGTCGAAGCGTTTGACCGCTGCGTCGTAGTTGCCGGCTAGGGCGTCGTAGGCGGCCAGGCGGAGTGCGGCGCGGAAATGCAGGGGATCCAGCTGCAGGGCACGCTCCAGCGATGCCTTGGCATTGGTGGCATCCGATTTCAGCTCGTAGATGCCGGTTTTCAGGACCCAGGGTGCTGCCTTGTTGGGCTGCTTCTGCGTCATGGCGTCGGCGGCCTTCATGGCGCCGTCAAGGTCCTTCAGGCGCAAGCGGGCATTGAAAAGCGCCATCTCGGCGAACACGTCCGTGGGTTTGGACAGCCGGCCCAGCGACTCCAGCTCGCGCAACTCGCTCTCGCCGGCGCCGCGTGCCAGCCGGGCGGCTGCCAGGGCGACCTTGGTGCGGCTGCTTTCCGGGGCCAGGCGGGCGGCGGTAACGTACAAGGCCTCGGCCCTGGTCATGTCGCCCATGTGCATGTAGATGTCGGCGGCAGCGCCTACGGCCTCGGCCAGTGGTGGCTTTTGCTCCAGTAGGGGGGCGAGCACGTTCAGCGCCTTCTCGGGCTGGTCGCGGCGCATGTACAGGTCGGCCAGGATAAGGCGCGGCTGAGTTTCTTCGGGCAGCAGTTGCAGGCCCTTGGTCAGATGAGTTTCAGCCTTGAGCAAGGAGTTGGCGTTGAACTCGATCAAGCCGGCAAGCAACTGCAGCTGGCCGCTGCTGTTGTTCACCTTGAGCAGTGGCTGCAAGGCTTCGCGGGCGCGCGGCATGTCGCCTTCGGTGAAGGCGGTGAGGGCGGTCATGTAGAGCGTGGTCGAATGCTTGGGCGCGGCCTTGCGGGCCTCGGCCAGGCGCTTCTTCATGCCCTCGACGTCATTGGCTTCCAACCGGTAGACCAGCAAGGACTTCTGCGCTTCGAGAAAGCGGGGCTCGACCTCCACGGCGTGCAGCAGCGTCTTCTCGGCTGCGGCGGCATCGCCCTTGCCGTTGCGTTGGAACTGCGAGAGCAGCAGCATGGCCTGCAGGTCCTTGGGGTTGCGCTGCAGCAGCCAGTTCATCAGCTCGATGGCGCCGTCGATGTCGCCCTTGCTCGCGGCGATGTTGGCCTTGAGCATCAGCGCATTGCTCTGCACCGGCGCTGCTTCCAGGGCACGGGCTACGGCGGCCTCTGCCTCGGCCTTCTCTCCGAGCTGCCAATAGGCAATGCCCAGGCTGGCTTGCAGCGCGGCCGTGGCGGCCGGCGTTTGCATCTTCAGCTTGGCAAAGCGTTCGACAACGACTTTGGGTTTGCCGGTTTGGAGAATGGCGGTGGCCAGGGCGGGTACGACTTCGTCCGGGTTGAACTGGGCGGCGTAGGCCTTCTCCAGTTCAACAGTTGCGCCGGCTGCATCGCCGGTGCGCATGAGCGCATAGCCGAGCAGGGCGCGGGCCTCCCAGCGGCTTGGATCCTTCTGCAGCGCGGCCTTCAAATGAATGATGGCCGTGGGGGTCTCGGCCTTGGCCATGCTGTCCTTGGCCAGATCGTAGTCGTCGCCGCTGGTCTTGCTGCAGGCGGCGAGCAGGAGTGCAACGGCCAGTGCCGTGCCGCCGAGGAGGCGCTGAGATGGGGAAACCGGTTGACGAATCACGTATCACTCCCTGGCGCCGGCTACGCCGGCTGTCAATTCAATGAACTCGGTGGACGGCCGCAGCAGCCTGCCGCCTTCGGACGCCGGCCCTTGGCCGTCTTGCGCAGGCGCTACTTCGAGCGGCTGACCTGGCCACGCAGCAAGGGACGCACAAACAGCAGCAGCAGTTGCTGCAGCGGATTGGCATTGCCCCAGGGGCGCCAGTTGAAGGTCAGCTTCTGTCGGTAGGCGTCGAACTGCATGGACCACGGTGCCGCCCGCAGCTTGCCACGCCCCAGCATCAGCTTGAGCACGGCCGAACCCATGACGCCGCCGCACAAGGCACAGGCCATCGGCGTGGAGGGGCCACGGCGCTCGCCGAAATTGACGGACGTCGGATCCACAAGATAGCTGCGATTCAGCATGGCCGGCGACAGGCCGACGATGAATCGTGCCAATTGCTCATCCTTTTCATGACCTTCGAGTTTGAAATAGTCCTCGAAGCTCATGCCGGCCGGATCGAAATAGAGAAAGGCCGTGCCCATGCCCAACGGCGCGGCTGTCAGCGCCGGAATGTGCTTCTCCTTGCACTTGGCAAACACCATCCGACGAATATCAAGGGCAAAGACATCGAGCGCGTCCGCGTAAATATCCACGCCCTCCAGGAATTCATCGACATTTTCAGCGTTTACCCCATGCGGGAAGGCGCGAATCTCCATTTCCGGATTGATGTCGCGCGCTATGCGCGACATCACTTCCAGCTTGGATTGGCCCATGGTGGACATGAAAGAGCCGGCCTGGCGGTTCATGTTGTGCAGGTCGAACTCGTCAAAATCCGCAATGACCAGCTTGCCGACGCCCAGGCGCGCCAGGGTCTCCACATATTTGCCACCGACGCCGCCCATCCCGGCAATGGCGACGCGGGCATTCCGTAGCTTGGCCTGCTCTGCTTCGGTAACCCAACCGATATTGCGGGAGAAGGCGCGGGCGTAGTCAAACTGCATTTGATTCCTTTGCTGGCGGAGGTGCTGCCCAGGCCGCCGGGCGACCTGCCGCGCGGCAGTATCGCCGAGCCCCGACAGGCCGACAACCGAAGGCGGAGGGCTCGGAGTTTCAGCCTTATCGAATCGCCGTGCGATATTGCTCGCGCGCCCTCGCAAGCCCCCTGTTTGCTGGGCACAAAAGCCTCAAAGCCCTGTGGCATGATCCGCAGATCAGCAGTTCGCCGGTCAGTGCTGTGCGTGCAGCAACGCTGTCGTCGCTGGCGCTGCCGCCACGTTCATCGATAGGAATTGCCTTGAAAACTATGTTTGCATCCATTTCGCGCCGCTGCGGCTGGCTGGTCTTGGCGGCTTCGTTCGGTCTGCTGAGTGCCTGCTCCAGCACGCGCGGCCTGCCGCCGGCACCGGCGGCTGCGGCGCAGCAGGATTACAGCTACATCATCGGCCCGGGTGACGGCCTCAACATCATGGTGTGGCGCAATCCCGAGCTGTCGATGCAAGTGCCTGTGCGCCCCGACGGCAAGATCTCCGCGCCGCTGATCGACGAGATGGTCGCGCAGGGCAAGAACTCGGTCGAGATCGCCCGCGACATCGAGAAGCAGCTGAGCAAGTATGTGCGCGACCCGGTCGTGACCGTGATCGTCACCGGCTTTGTGGGCCCGTACAGCGAGCAGATCCGCGTGGTTGGCGAGGCCGCCAAGCCTCAGTTCCTGCCCTACAAGCAGAAGATGACCTTGCTGGACGTGATGATCGCCGTGGGTGGCCTGACTGACTTCGCCGCCGGCAATAGCGCCACCATCCTGCGCTCGTCGGAGGGCAACAAGCAGTACTCCGTGCGCCTCAAGGACCTGATCAAGCGTGGCGATGTGTCGGCCAACGTTGAAATGCGGCCGGGCGACATCCTGATCATTCCGCAAAGCTTCTTCTAACTCTCTCGATCCACGCGCAGATGCATCGCGTTCGCAGCCCTCGCTGCGGCGCGGATGCCCCGGTGCCAGGCACCTCTCGTTTGAAGTAAGTTTGATGGATCTCCTGCTCGCTCAATTCTTCTCGATTGCCCGGCGCATGTGGAAGTACCGCTGGTACGGCCTGCTCGTGTCCTGGGTGGCTGGCGCCATCGGTGCGGTCGTGGTGTTCACCATGCCTGACCGCTACGAAGCCAGCGCACGTATCTACGTGGACACGCAATCGATCCTGAAGCCGCTGATGTCCGGCATGGCCGTGGCGCCCAATGTCGACATGCAGGTCAGCATGCTCAGCAAGACGCTGATCAACCGGCCCAACGTCGAGAAGCTGGTGCGCATGGCCGACCTGGACCTGAAGAACCAGACCAAGGCCGAGCAAGAAGCGACGATTGACCGCGTCACCGCCGAGCTGCGCATCAGCAGCGTGGGCCGTGACAACCTCTACACGCTGTCCTACCGCGACCGCGATCCCGAAACCGCCAAGCGCGCCGTGCAGTCGCTGGTCACCATCTTCATCGAGTCCAGCCTCGGTTCCAGCCGCAAGGACACGGCCACCGCCGCGAGCTTCATTACTGACCAGATCAAGACCTACGAGAGCAAGCTGGAGGAGGCCGAGCAGCGCCTGAAGGAATTCCGCCTGCGCAACATCCAACTGATGAGCGGTGACGGCAAGGACTCGGCCGCCCGCCTGGGCGAACTCAGCACGCAGCTGGAACGCTCACGCCTCGAACTGCGTGAAGCCACCAACGCCCAGGCTGCGGCCCGGGCCCGTCTTGAGGCTGAACGCACGCGCGGCGGCGACTCCACCACGGCCAGCCTGCTGCAGGAATCTGCCATCACCATCAGCACGCCTGAGATCGATTCGCGTCTGGATGCTCAACGTCGCAACCTGGATGGTCTGCTGCAGCGCTATACCGAGGTGCACCCGGATGTGGTCACGGCCCGCAAGCTGATCAAGGACCTGGAAGATCAGAAGCGCAAGGAAATGGCCGAGCAGCGCAAGAATGCGCTGGCCGCGCCGCCCACGCTGAGCGGCGCCAACACCGGCAGCCTGATGGCCCAGGAACTGAGCCGGGCGATTGCCGGGCAGGAAATCCAGATTGCCGCCTTGCGTGCCCGGGTTGACGAGTATTCGTCCCGCTACGCTGCCGCCCTGAATGCCCTCAAGACCGCACCGCAGGTGGAGGCCGAGGCCGCCCAGCTGAACCGCGACTACGCGATTCACAAGAAGAACTACGAAGAGCTGGTCAGCAAGCGTGAGCAGGCAACGATCTCGGGTGACCTGGACGTGGCCAGCGGCATGGCCGACTTCCGCCTGATCGACCCGCCGCGTGCCAACCCGAAGCCGGTGGCGCCGAATCGCCTGCTGCTGCTGGCCGGCGTGCTGGCCGTGGCGCTGGGTGTGGGCGTGTTCACGACGTTCGTCGGCTCGCAGCTGCGGCCAGTGTTCCATGATGCCGGCGAGCTGCGCCTGCGCACCGAGCTGCCCATCCTGGGCGTGGTGTCGCGCCTGGTCAGCGATGCCGAGAAGCGCCGCGCGCGTGTCGACCTGGTGCGCTTCGGCGTGGCCAGCGGTGGCCTGGTGGCCGTGTTTGCCGTGGGCCTCTCCATCATGGCGATTTTGATGAGCAAGCAGGTGGGTTGAGCATGAGCAGCCTGATCGAACAAGCAGCACAACGGCTGGAACAGCTCCGTCAGGCCGGCGTGGTGCTGCCGGACGCCCCGATACAAGCGCCGACGTCGCCCGACCTGCCGCCCACGCTGCCTTCCGCTGAGCCCGAAGCACCGGCCGTGCAGTCCAAACGTGTCGAGCTCGACCTGGTGGCCCTGGGTGCCCAGGGCTTCCTGGTGCCGACGGCGCCGCGTACCTTCATCGCCGACCAGTACCGCGTCATCAAGCGCCCGCTGATCAAGAACGCGATGGGCAAGGGCGCCGACAAGCTGGAGCACGGCAACCTGATCATGGTCACCAGCGCGCTGGCCGGCGAGGGCAAGAGCTTCACTTCGCTGAACCTGGCGCTGAGCATTGCCGCCGAACTCGACAACACCGTGATGCTGGTCGATGCCGACGTGGCGCGTCCCTCGGTGCTGCGCATGCTGGGCCTGCCGCAAGGCCCCGGCCTGCTGGACGTGCTGGAAAACCAGGTCGACATGGCCGATGTGCTGCTGCGCACCAACGTCGACAAGCTGACCATCCTGCCCAGTGGCACGCCGCATCCGCGCGCCACCGAGCTGCTGGCCAGCGATGCCATGACGGCTCTGCTGGCTGACATGGCCAAGCGCTACCCTGACCGCATCATCATCTTCGATTCGCCGCCGCTGCTGCTGACCACCGAGTCGCGCGTGCTGGCCTCCCACATGGGCCAGATCGTCATCGTCGTCCATGCCGACAAGACGCTGCAGGGCGCCGTCCAGCAGGCGTTGGCCAGCATCGAGACCTGCCCGGTCAAGATGATGCTGCTCAACCAGGCCCATGCCAGCTCCGAAGGCAGCTATGGCTACGGTTATGGCTATGGTTATGGCTACGGATATGGCAATGACGCCAAGTCTGAATGACGGACAAGGCTTGTGCATGCCGGCCGTGAGCCGCCTGGTCCAGGCGCTGCTGCTGCTCGGCGCGACCGGCTTGGCCTGGGGGCAGAGCGATGACGGCGGTGCTGATCGCCGTGGCCTCAGCATCAAGCCTTCGCTGAGCATGAGCGGCACCGTGACCGACAACATCGGTCTGAACAGCGGCGCCAAGGACAAGGCCGTGATCGGCATGGTCTCGCCGGGGCTCACGGTGCGCAGCAATACCGGCATGCTGCGGGGATCGCTCGACTACTCGATGGACGGGCTGATGTACTACCGCACCTCCTATGCCGACCGGGTGCAGCACCGGCTGCTCTCGCAGGCAAGTGCGGCCCTGCTTGAGGGCCGTTTTCTCATTGACATGCGGGCCTCGCTGGGCCAGCAGGCGCGCTCCGCCTTTGCCGCCGAACAGTCGGTCAGTTCCTATGTGAGCAACCCCAACCAATCGCAGATGGCATCGCTGACCATCGCACCGCGCTTGCGCGGTGTGCTGGCTGGCCTGGCCAACTACGACGCCAGCGTTTCGGGTACCGAAACCCGGGTCAAGGACTCCGTCCTCGGCGACGGTCGCAGCGGCCAGGCCGCGTTCAATCTGGAAGGCCTGGGGGGCGCCGAGCGCATCATCAACTGGAACTTCTCGGCCCAGGCATCGCGCGCCAAGGGGTCCGGCCTCGCCCGCACCACCTCGACCGACAGCGGCATGCTGGGCCTGCGCTACCGGCCCGACATGGACCTCGGCCTGAATCTGCAGGCCGGCAAGGAGCGCAGCAACTTCATCACGCTCGACCAGGTCACCAGCAACACCTACAGCCTGGGTGCGGACTGGACGCCTACCGAGCGTACGCAGCTGAACGCCGACTGGCGCCGCCACCACTATGGCAACTCGCATTCGTTGAGTTTCAACCATCGCATGTTGCGTTCGTCTTGGCGCTACTCCGACAGCCAGGCCGTCAACGGCCCCGGCGCGGTCGGTGGCGGTACGCGCCAGACCAATTACGCGCTCTACGACGCCATCTTCACGGCGCAGGAACCCGACCCCATCAAGCGCGACCTGATGGTGCGCGCCTTCCTGCTGTCAAGCGGCCTCAGCGCCGACGCCATTGCCAACAGCGGCTTTCTGTCCGGCGCGGCCAGCCTGACCCGTTCGCAGACCGGCGCCTTCTCGCTGCTGGGCCTGCGCAGCACGGCCACGCTGACGCTCAGCCAGGCCAAGACCCGCCGGCTCGACCCGTTCAGCAATGTCAGCGATGACCTGAGCGGTGGCGGCGTGCTGCGTCAGCGCTCGGGGGCACTCAGCCTCTCGCACAAGCTGAGTCAAACCACTTCGGTCAGCGTGAGTGCCGCAGATCAGCAGACCAGCAGCAGCACCACCGTCCTGACGACCGACCTCAAGACCCTGCTGACCAGCGTCAACGGCCAGCTGGGGCAGCGCCTGTCCTATTCGATCAGCCTGCGCCACGCGCGTTTCAGCAGCGAACAGAAGTCCTATCGCGAGAACGCCGTGACCGCCACCCTCACCCAGCAGTTTCAGTAGCCGCCATGTACGAAGCCTTCTACGGGCTCAGCAGCAAGCCTTTCCAGCTGAGCCCGGACCCGAATTTCTATTTCGGCAGCAAGCAGCATCGCCGTGCCAAGGCCTATCTCGACTATGGCGTGCTGCGCAACGACGGCTTCATCGTCATCACCGGTGAGATCGGTGCCGGCAAGACCACGCTCCTGCGCGGCCTGCTCGACAGCCTGAACCGCAGCAATGTGGTGATCGGCAACCTGGTCACCACCCAGCTCGACGCAGAAGACACGCTGCGCATGGTCGGTGCCGCCTTCGGCGTGCGCGTCAAAGACCTGCAGAAGTCCGAACTGCTGATGACGCTCGAGGCGTTTTTCGTCAGCCAGGTCAGCCTGGGCAAGCGCTGCCTCTTGATTGTGGACGAGGCGCAGAACCTTTCGGCTCGCGCCGTCGAGGAACTGCGCATGCTGTCCAACTTCCAGTTCAGCAACCAGTCGCTCTTGCAGACCTTCCTGGTCGGCCAACCCGAATTCCGCGGCATCCTGGCGCGGCCCGAGATGGAGCAGTTCCGCCAGCGCGTGGCAGCCACTTGCCACATCGGCCCGCTGGACGAAGACGAAACCCAGCGCTACATCGAGCACCGCCTCAAGTGCGCCGGTGCGGCCGGCAAGCCGACCTTCGAGGCCGACGCCTTCCCGGCCATCTACAAGGCCAGCCAGGGCATTCCGCGCCGCATCAACTCGCTCTGCGACCGCCTGCTGCTGCTCGGCTTCATGGCCGGCAAGACTCACTTGGCCCTGGCCGATGTGCAGGAAGTGCTGCGTGACGTCGAGTCCGAAACCGCCGTGCCGGTCAAGCCCACGGCCAGCAAG
Organism: Pelomonas sp. V22; assembly: GCF_030014915.1. Classification (GTDB taxonomy): domain Bacteria; phylum Pseudomonadota; class Gammaproteobacteria; order Burkholderiales; family Burkholderiaceae_C; genus JAUASW01. Next base: position 333,079 of record NZ_JAGIXS010000001.1, on the reverse strand, counting down.
CTGGATGATCTGAGCTCGCTGACCGGCGATGTCGAGATCGACCTGGACCTGCGCGACAGCGAGATGAGCCGCCTCGACGGCGAGCTCACGGCGCTGAGCCAGGCCCAGCAACTGGAGCGCTTCCAGCGCCTGGAAGCCAGCCTGCAGCGGCTGGAGAAGATCAATCTGCAGACCCTGGGTCTGCTGCAGAAACTGGTGAAGGCCGTGCGGCCCACCACGACCGAGACCCGAGAATGAGCGAAGCAGCCGTGAAGACCCTGGCCCCCGTGATGTGCATCGTCGGTGCGCGCCCCAATTTCATGAAGATGGCGCCCATCCTGCGCGCCCTGGCCCAACACCAGCCGGCGATTCCGGCCCTGCTGGTCCACACCGGCCAGCACTACGACACCGACATGAGCAAGAAGCTCTTCGTCGACCTGGGCCTGCCCACGCCCGACATCAACCTGGAAGTCGGCTCCGGCTCGCACGCCGTGCAAACGGCCGAGGTGATGAAGCGCTTCGAGCCGGCGCTCGACGAGCACAAGCCCAGCTGCGTGCTGGTGGTCGGCGACGTCAATTCGACGCTGGCCTGCACCCTGGTGGCGGTCAAGAAGGGCATCCCGGTGGCGCACGTCGAAGCCGGCCTGCGCAGCTATGACCGCAAGATGCCGGAAGAGATCAACCGCCTCCTGACCGACCAGGTGGCCGACCGCCTCTACACGACCGAGCGCAGCGCGCTGGCCAACCTCGTGCGCGAGGGCATTGCCGAGGAGCGCGTGGTCTTCGCCGGCAATGTGATGATCGACTCGCTGGAAGCCAGCCGCCCGCATGCCCGCTCGCCGGCCGAGACGCTGGCCGCGCATCAGCTCGACTCGGCACTCATTCAGCATCCCAAGGGCTATGGCGTGGTTACGCTGCATCGCCCGTCCAATGTGGACGATGCCGAGACCCTGAAATCGCTCTTGAACGTGTTGGCCACCGTGGCCAAGGACCTGCCGCTGGTCTTCGCCATGCATCCGCGCACCCGCAGCAACATCGAACGCTTCGGCCTGAAAGACCTGCTGGACCCGGCCCGCGTGGCTGTGCTGCCGCCGCAGGGCTACCTTGAAATGCTCGGCCTGATGGGCGGCGCCACCCTGGTGCTGACCGACTCCGGCGGCCTGCAGGAAGAAACCACCGCTCTCGGCGTGCCTTGCCTCACGCTGCGTGAGAACACCGAGCGCCCGATCACGGTGGAGCAGGGCACCAACACCATGGTGGGCCTCGACCGCGAGGCCATCCTGCGCGGCGTGGCCGAGATCCTTGCTGGTCAGGGCAAGCGCGGCCGCGTGCCCGAGTACTGGGATGGCCACACGGCCGAGCGCATCGCCGCCGACCTCTACCAATGGCTGGGCGACTGAGCAAGCAAACAGGCAGACCAAGATGTTGATGCCCACTCAGCGCGGCACGCGCAATGCGATGACCATCGACGTGGAAGACTACTTCCAGGTCTCCGCCTTCGCGCCCTACATCAAGCGCAGCGACTGGGACTCGCGCGAGTGCCGCGTCGAGCGCAATGTGCAGCGCATCCTGGCCCTGCTGGCGAAGGAGGGCAAGCAGGCCACCTTCTTCACGCTCGGCTGGGTGGCCGAGCGCTATCCGCAACTGGTGCGCGACATCGTGGCCGGCGGCCACGAGCTGGCCAGCCATGGCTACGGCCATCAGCGTGCCAGCGACCTGACGCGCGAGGAGTTCGCTGACGACGTCGGCCGCGCTAAGCAACTGCTCGAAGACATCGGTGGCCAGGCCGTGCTCGGCTACCGCGCGCCCAGCTTTTCCATCGGCACCGGCAACCTCTGGGCCTTCGACGTGCTGCTGGAGCAAGGCTATCGCTACAGCTCCAGCGTCTACCCGGTCAAGCACGACCATTACGGCATGCCCGATGCCCCTCGCTTTGCCTACCCGGTGCGCGAAGGCCTGCTCGAGATTCCGCCGACCACGCTGCGCCTCGCGGGCCGCAATCTGCCCTCGAGCGGCGGTGGCTACTTCCGCCTGCTGCCCTATGCGCTCTCACGCTGGATGGTGGGCCGTGTGAACCAGGCCGAGCAGCAATCGGCGATCTTCTATTTCCATCCCTGGGAAATCGATGCCGGCCAGCCGCGCGTCGAGGGCATCGACGCCAAGACCCGCTTCCGCCACTACGTCAACATCGAGCGCATGGAAGGCCGCATCGCCCAACTGCTGCGCGATTTCGATTGGGGCCGGATGGATGAGATATTCCTGGGGCGCCGCGCCCAGGCGCTTGCAACGCTTGCAGCTGCAGCGCGATGAGCACAGGCCTCATCGTCAAGCGCCTGCAATCGCAGGACGCTGAAAGCATGCGGCGCTGGGACGAGTTCGTCTTCGCGCAAAGCACCGCCACCTTCTTTCATCGCGCCGGCTGGCAGCGTGTGATCAGCGACGTCTGGGGCCATGCCTGCTTCTTCCTCTACGTCGAGCGCGAGGGCCGCATCGCCGGCATCCTGCCGCTGGCGCAGGTGAAGAGCCGCTTGTTCGGCCATGCGCTGGTGGGGCTGCCGTTCGCCGTTTATGGCGGCGTGGTGGCGGAGGACGAAGACGTGGCCAAGGCGCTTGAGGCTGAGGCCGGCAGCATCGCCCGCCAGCTCGGTGCCGAGCATCTGGAGTTGCGCCAGGTCAACGCCCGCAATGCCGACTGGCCGCGCCAGGACCTCTACGTCACCTTCCGCAAAGAGATCCTTGGCGAGGAAGAGGCCAACATGCTGGCCATTCCGCGCAAGCAGCGGGCCATGGTGCGCAAGGGCATCAAGAACGAATTGCAGAGCCACATCGATGCCGATGCCGGCCGCTTCTTCGCGCTCTATGCCGACAACGTCCACCGCCATGGCACGCCAGCCATGCCGCGCCGATGGTTCGAGGCCTTGCTGAAGGAGTTCGGCAAGGATGCCGAGGTGCTGACAGTGACCGACGCCAATGGCCGCCCGCTAAGCTCGGTCTTGAGCTTCTACTTCCGCGACGAGGTCCTGCCTTACTACGCTGGCGACGATGAAAGCGCCCGCGATCTCGCCGCCAACGACTTCAAGTACTGGGAGCTGATGCGCCGCGCCTGCGCGCGCGGGCTCAAGGTCTTCGACTACGGCCGCAGCAAGCAGGGCACGGGCTCCTACAGCTTCAAGAAGAACTGGGGCTTCGAACCCACGCCGCTGAACTACGAGTACCAGCTCTACAAGCGCGACGCCATTCCGCAGAACAACCCGAACAATGCCAAGTACCAGCTCCTCATCAAGACCTGGCGCCGCATGCCGATCAGCTGGGCCAACTGGCTCGGTCCGATGATTGTTCGAAGCCTGGGCTGAGTCAGATGGCCAATATCCTGCTGCTCGTCCACCGCCTGCCTTACCCGCCCAACAAGGGCGACAAGGTGCGCTCCTTCCATCTGCTCAAGCACCTGTTGGCGCAGCACCGCGTCTTCCTCGGCACTTTCGTCGATGACCCTGACGACGAGCAGCATGTGGACACCGTGCGTGCCATGTGCGCCGGCGCCCATGTGGCGCGGCTGCACCCCTCGCGCGCCAAGATTGCCAGCCTGCGCGGCCTCTTGAACGGCGAGGCGCTGAGCCTGCCGTACTACCGCGATGCCGGCCTCGGTGATTGGGTGAAGCAACTGGGTGAGAGCGGCCAGATCGACGCCGTCGTGGTGTTCTCGTCCTCGATGGCGCAGTACGCCGAGACGCTGCCGCAACTGCCCATGCTCGTGGATTTTGTCGACGTCGATTCCGCCAAATGGACCGACTACGGCACCGCCCACCGCTGGCCGCTGTCCTGGCTCTACAAGCGCGAAGGCGAGCGGTTGCTGGCCTATGAATCCAGCGTGGCCAACAAGGCGCGCTGCTCGTTCTTCGTCACCGACAAGGAAGTGGCCCTGTTCCGCAAGCTCTCGCCGCAGAGCGCTGCGGCGCCGGTCGAGGCGCTTTGCAATGGCGTCGATGCGCAGTTCTTCGAGCCGGATGCCGGCCGTGCCTCGCCCTATGCAGCCGGCGAGGTGCCCATCGTCTTCACCGGTGCCATGGACTACTGGCCGAACGTGGATGCCGTGCAGTGGTTCGCCACCGAGGTGCTGCCACGTCTGCGCGAGCGCCGTCCCGAGATCCGCTTCCACATCGTGGGCCGCAGCCCCACGCCGGCCGTGCAGGCGCTGGCCAGCGATGTCGTCAACGTGACCGGCACGGTGCCCGACGTGCGGCCCTGGCTGCAGCATGCGGCCGTGGTCGTGGCGCCGCTGCGCCTGGCGCGTGGCGTGCAGAACAAGGTGCTGGAGGCCATGGCCATGGCCCGTCCGGTGGTGGCGGCACGCAGCTGTGTCGAGGCGCTGGACGTACAAGAGGGCGCCGAACTGATCGCGGCCGAATCGGCGGACGACTACCTTCGCGCCATCGAACGTCTGCTCGATGCACAAGACCAGGCTGCCGCCGTGGGTGTGGCCGGCCGCGAGCGCGTGCTGAAGTCTTACGCCTGGACGGCCCATCTGTCGGGCCTTGATCGCTACCTGAATCGCTCCGAGGAGATGGTGGGATGAGCCACGTCGTGCAAGAACCTGCGCGCGCAGCGCTGCCCGCCCACTGGCGCCAGCCGCTGGCGGCCTTGGTCGTGCTGCTGCTCGGTCTCGGCTTCCTGTTCCGTGACACCCTCACGGCCATGGTGCTGATCTGGGAACGCTCCGAGACCTTTGCCCATGCCTTCGTCGTGCCACCCATTGCGCTGTGGCTGATCTGGCGCCGTCGCCACGAGCTGGCGCTGATGCAGCCGCGGCCGAGCTTTGTCTTCCTGCTGCCCATGGCCGTGATGGGCCTGGGCTGGCTGCTCGGCGAGCTGGTCTCGACCAACTCGGTGACGCAGCTGATGGCCGTGGCCATGATCGTGCTGTCCGTGCCGGCCGTGCTCGGCACCCGGGTGGCGGCGCACATCGCCTTCCCGCTCGGCTTCCTGTTCTTCTGCGTGCCCATCGGCGAGTTCCTGATGCCGGTGCTGATGGAGCACACGGCCGACTTCACCGTCACGGCCTTGCGGCTCAGCGGCATTCCGGTCTACCGCGAAGGCCTGCAGTTCGTGATCCCCTCGGGCAACTGGTCGGTGGTCGAGGCTTGCAGCGGCGTGCGCTACCTGATCGCCTCGTTGATGGTAGGCACCTTGTTTGCCTACCTGAACTACCACTCGATGAAGCGGCGCTGGGTCTTCGTCGGCGTGGCCATCGTGCTGCCCATCGTGGCCAACTGGTTGCGCGCCTACGGCATCGTGATGCTGGGCCATTACTCGGGCAACAAGCTGGCCGTGGGCGTGGACCACCTGATCTACGGCTGGGTGTTCTTCGGCATCGTGATGCTGGCCATGTTCATGATCGGCGCGCGCTGGAGCCAGCCCGAACTGGCGTTCAAGGCGGGCGTGGCCGACCAACCGCTGACGGGGGCCGACAAGGGCCTGTGGCCCCTCGTGCTGGCGGGTCTCGTGGTGCTGGCCCTGCCGCGCATCGGCCTGAACCGCCTGGACCACTATGAAGGTCCGCGAGAGCTGAACGTGCCCGCGCCGGCTCTGGCCGCCTGGGCCGCGCAGGAGCTGCCGCTGACCAATTGGGCGCCGGTGTTCGAGAACCCGGCGGCGCAGCAGCAGGCCGTCTATGCCAAGGACGGCCGTGCCGTCGGCCTGCACCTGGCCTACTACCGCCATCAGGGCTACGACAGCAAGCTGATCAACTCGCAGAACGTGGCCGTGCGCTCGCACGACAAGCAATGGGCCCGCACCGGCGAGACCCTGGCCAGCGTGGATCTCGGGGCTGCCGGCTCGGTCACCGTGCGCGGCACCGAAATCCGTGGCGTCGAAGGCGCGGCCGCCCCGCGCCTGCTGGCCTGGCAGTTCTACTGGGTCAATGGTCACCTCACCAGCAGTGATATGCGCGTGAAGCTCTACACGGCAGCGGCCCGCCTGCAAGGGCAGGGCGATGATTCGGCGGCTGTCACCGTGTATACCTTGAACCCCGCAGAAAATAGCGAACTCGCACCGGCGCTGCTGAAGCAGTTCCTGAGCGAGAACTGGCCTGCCATCGAGCAGCGCCTGCAGGCTTCGCGCCGCGGCCAGAATTAACCGTATTTCGGAATAGAGAAAGAAAGAAGAGGAATCGAGATGGCGACTACTGTTGCAGTGATTGGCCTGGGCTATGTGGGTCTGCCCCTTGTGGTGGAATTCGGCAAGCACATGCGCACCATCGGCTTCGATATCTCGGTGCCCAAGGTCGAAGCCTGCCAGCGCGGCACCGACCCCTCGCGCGAGCTGACCGACGAGCAGGTGCAGGAAGCCAAGCATGCGGTCTACACCGCCGACCCGGCCATGCTGGCAGAGGCCGACATGATCATCGTGGCCGTGCCCACGCCTGTGGACGAGGCCCACATCCCCGACTTCAAGCCGCTGATCGGCTCGTCCACCAGCGTCGGCCGCCACATGAAGAAGGGCGTCACTGTCGTCTATGAATCGACGGTCTACCCCGGTGCCACCGAGGAGGTTTGCATCCCGGTGCTGGAGAAGGAGTCCGGCCTCAAGTGGAAGCAGGATTTCTTCGTCGGCTACAGCCCCGAGCGCATCAACCCGGGCGACAAGGAACACACGCTGACCAAGATCCTGAAGATCGTCTCCGGCGACACGCCGCAGACGCTCGACAAGGTGGCCAAGCTCTACGAAACCATCATCATCCCGGGCGTGCACCGCGCCTCCAGCATCAAGGCCGCCGAAGCCGCCAAGGTGATCGAGAACACCCAGCGCGACCTCAACATCGCCCTGATGAACGAGCTGGCCATCATCTTCGACAAGATCGGCATCGACACCTCCGAGGTGCTGGAAGCTGCCGGCACCAAGTGGAACTTCCTGAAGTTCAAGCCGGGCCTGGTGGGTGGCCACTGCATTGGCGTGGACCCGTACTACCTGACCCACAAGGCCGACATGCTGGGCTACCACCCGCAGGTCATCCTGGCCGGCCGTCGCATCAACGACAGCATGGGCAAGTTCATCGCCGAGCAAACCATCAAGCACATGATCGCCGCCGGCAGTTACATCAAGGGCGCCAAGGTCAATGTGCTCGGGCTGACCTTCAAGGAAAACTGCGGCGACCTGCGCAACTCCAAGGTGATCGACATCATCAACGAGCTGAAGACCTATGGCGTGGAGGTCTTCGTGACCGACCCGCAGGCCGAGGCCGAAGAGGCCATGCACGAGTACGGTGTGCGCCTGCTGCCCTGGGACGAGCTGCCACGCGCTGACGCCATCGTCGCCGCCGTGGCGCACAAGGAATACGCCGGCCTCAGCGTCGACGACCTGGGCAAGAAGATGGTCAAGGGCGGCGCCTTCATCGATGTGAAGGCCGCCTTCGACGCGCCTGCGCTGGAAGCTGCGGGCTACCGCGTCTGGCGTCTCTGAGGCTCCGCCTCCCGCCCGGCGCCGGCCTGCTTTCCTGAGGCCGGCTCACCGGGCACACGCCGACACGCATGCTGTTCACGACCGCACCGTTTCTGCTGCTGTTCCTGCCGATCACGCTGCTGGGCTTCTATCTGCTCGGTCGGCGCTCTCAGCAGGCGGCAGCGGCCTGGCTGTTCCTGGCCTCGGTTTTCTTCTATGGCTACTGGATGCCGGTGGCCACGTTGCTGCTGCTCGGCTCCATCGCTGGCAACTTCGCGCTGGGCCTGCGCATCGTTGACCTGGCGCGGCAAGGCCTGCAGCCTCAGGCCAAGCGCTGGCTGACGCTGGGCATTGCGCTCAATCTGGCGGCGCTGGGCTACTTCAAGTACGCCAACTTTTTCGTTGACAACCTGAATGCCGTGCTGGGCATGGACTGGCACATTGGGCGCATCCTGCTGCCCATAGGCATCTCGTTCTACAGCTTCACGCAGATCGCCTTCCTGGTCGACGCCTACGAGGGCAAGGTCAAGGAAACGCGGGCCATCCACTACGGCTTGTTCGTCACTTACTTCCCGCACCTGGTGGCCGGGCCGGTGCTGCATCATGCGCAAATGATGCCGCAGTTCGGCGACCCGGCGGTCTACAAGCCGGTACCGGCGGCCTTGGTCAGCGGCCTCACCATCCTGGCGCTGGGCATGTTCAAGAAGGTGGTGATGGCCGATGGCATCGCGCCCTATGCGGACGCCGTGTTCAACGGAGCCGATGGCGGCGTGCTGCCCGGCAGCAGCGAAGCCTGGCTCGGTGCGGTGGCCTATGCGCTGCAGCTGTACTTCGACTTCTCCGGCTATTCGGACATGGCCATCGGCCTGTCGCTGATGTTCAACATCCGCCTGCCGTTCAACTTCAATTCGCCTTACCGCGCGCAGAACATTTCGGAGTTCTGGCGCTGCTGGCACATCTCGCTGTCAACCTTTCTGCGCGACTACCTCTACATCCCGCTCGGCGGCAACCGCAGCGGCAAGCTCAAGCGCCATCTGAACCTGATGACGACCATGCTGCTTGGCGGCCTGTGGCACGGCGCCAGCTGGTCCTTCGTGCTGTGGGGCGGCTTGCATGGTGCCTACCTGGTCGTGAACCATGGCTACCGGGCGCTGCTCGGGGCGGCGCTGCACCAGCGCCTGGTGGCGAATTTCCTGTACCGGGGCGCTAGCTGGGCGCTGACGCTGGTAGCGGTGGTGCTGGCCTGGGTGTTTTTCCGGGCGGTGACGCTGGAGGGCGCCCTGCGCGTGCTGCAAGCCATGCTGGGCTTGGATGGCGCTGGTGCTTCGCCGCAACTGCTCTGGAATGCCGGCCTGCCCTCTGATCGAGGCCTGTTGTGGTGCCTGGTGCTGGGCGCGATCGCCCTGTATGCGCCGAACAGCAATCGCATCGGCGAACGGCTGCAGGCCAAGATGTCCCAGGCCGGCGCGATCCGGCCCTTGCTGGCCGGCGCCGCTCTGTGCGCGCTGCTCCTCATGCTGCTGATCAACATCGCCCGCGATTCGGTCAGCGCCTTCATCTATTTCAACTTCTGATGCTGCGCAAACTCGCGCTCGGTCTTGCTGGGGTGGGCAGCCTGCTGGTGGCGGCCGAGCTGCTGCTCCGCCTGCTGCCGGTGTCCACGGCCACGCTGACCGGCTACTACGTGGACCCACTGATACTCAGCTATCCCCCGGGCCACAGCTGGCAGGTTTCGACCGGCTGGGATCTGCGCAACTCGCGTCGCATGAGCGCCAACAACCTCGGCTTCGCGGCCGAGATCGACTTCGCGCGTGACCCCAATGCCATCGGCCTGATCGGCGACAGCTATGTCGAGGCCAGCATGCTGGACGCCAAGGACAGGCCGGCCGCCCAACTGGCTGCTGCCTTGCCGTCTCAACGTCCGGTCTATGCATTGGGCGGGCCAGGCTCGGCCCTGCTGGACTATGCCGAGCGCATCCGCTTTGCCAGCGAGAAGCTGGGCCTGCGCGATTTCGTCGTGTTGATGGAGTCCGGCGATCTGCGCCAGTCGCTGTGCGGGTCCGGCAATGTCCACGGCCCTTGCCTGGATCGCCAAAGCCTGCAGCCGCGCATCGAGACCCAGCCCGGCCCCTCGGCGGCCAAGCGCTGGCTGCGCCATTCGGCCCTGGCCCAGTACCTGGCCGGGCAGCTGAAGGTCGATGTGTCGCGCCTGCCGGCCCAGGCCTTCGCTGGCGCTTCGCACGACACGGTACCCAGCAAGCCGGTACCGGCCGCGGTGGATGAAGCCCAGCTCCGGGCGCGTCGGCTGATGGACGACGCCATGGTCGCCGCCGTGGTCGAGCGCTTCTTCGAGCGCATCAAGCCCTATGCCACCGGCCGCCTGGTTTTCGTCGTCGACGGCCGGCGCGACGCCCTGGCCGCGGCCTCTCCGCAGCTGCTGGACCGCGATGCCTTCGTGGTCCTGGCCCGGCAGCGCGGCTTCACCGTGGTCGATGCCGAGCCGCTCTACCAGCAGCACAGCGCAGCATCCAAGCTGTCGCTGAGCGTCAGCCCTCAAGACGGGCATCTGAATCCGCTGGGTGTGGGCTTGCTGATGCAGGCCGCCGCCCAGGCACTGCCATGAAGGCGGAACGCCTGGCCGGCGACAGGCCGCTGCTGGTCGCCCACGTCATCCACCAGCTCCACATGGGCGGGCTGGAGAATGGCTTGGTCAACCTGATCAACCGGCTGCCGCGCGAGCGCTTCCGCCATGTGCTGGTCTGCATAGAGAGCATCGACCCGGACTTTGCTCGCCGCATCCAGCGGGATGACGTGGAGCTGATCGCCCTGCATCGCTCGCGGATCGGTGTCTGGCAGCTGCGCTGGCAGCTGTTCAAGCTGTTCCGTCGTCTGAAGCCAGACCTGGTGCACAGCCGCAATCTCTCCGGCCTGGATGCCTTGCTGCCAGCTCGCCTGGCCGGGCGCAAGACCCTGCACAGCGAGCATGGCTTCGACATGGGCGACCTGCATGGCCGTCACAGCAAGCTGGCGCTTTTGCGCCGCCTGCATGCGCCGCTGGTGCGTCGCTATGTCTGCGTCTCGCGCGACCTGGGCCGCATCATGAGCGAGCACTGGGGCATTGCCGCCTCGCGCATCCGCCAGATCTACAACGGCGTCGACACCGAGCGCTTTCAGCCGGCCGAGCCGCGCCGGCATGAGTTGCTACCGGCTGAGTTGCACGGTCAGGGCCTCTTCGTGATCGGCACCGTTGGCCGGGTCCAGCCGGTCAAGGACCAGGCGACGCTCTTGCGGGCTTTTGCCCTGGTCTTGCAGCGCCGGCCCGAGTGGGCAGGGCGCCTGCGCCTCGCCCTGATCGGCGATGGCCCGCAGCTGGCCGAGCTGAAAGGCCTGGCTGCCGAGCTGGGCATTGAACCCCAAACATGGTTCACCGGCGCCCGCAATGACGTGGCCGTGCTGATGCAGGCGCTGGACCTGTTCGTGCTGCCCTCCTTGAACGAAGGTATCTCCAACACGCTGCTCGAGGCCATGGCGACCGGCCTCCCACTGTTGGCCACGGCCGTCGGCGGCAACGTGGAACTCGTGCAGGAAGGCGTGGTTGGCGCCACATTCGCACCCGGCGACGTCCGGCAGCTGTCCGCAATGATCGAGAATTACGCTGGCGATGCGGCGCTGTGCGCACGCCATGGCGCGGCAGCGCGCCAGCGGGCGCTGCAGCAATTCAGCCTGGCGGCCATGATGGCCAGCTACCAGGACGTCTACGAGACGCTTTGAGGATCACCAGCCATGTGCGGTATCACAGGAATTTTCGACACCCGCGGCACCGGCGCCATCGCGCCCGAGCAGTTGCAGCGCATGAACGACTCGCAATGGCACCGGGGCCCCGATGAGGGCTCGCTGCACCTCGAGCCAGGATTGGGCTTTGGCCACCGCCGCCTGTCCATCATCGACATCGCCACAGGCCAGCAGCCGCTGTTCAATGCCGACCGCTCGGTGGTCATCGTCTTCAACGGCGAGATCTACAACTATCAGAGCCTGATGGCCGAGCTGCAGGCACTGGGCTACGCCTTCCACACGAAGAGCGACACGGAATGCATCGTGCACGCCTGGGAGGCCTGGGGCCCCGACTGCGTCAAGAAGCTGCGCGGCATGTTCGCCTTCGCGATCTGGGACAGCAGCAAGCAGACGTTCTTCATCGCCCGCGACCGCCTGGGCGTGAAGCCCATGTACTACTCGCTGCTGGACGACGGCAAGCTGCTGTTCGGCTCCGAGATGAAGTCCATCCTGGCCTACCAGGACGCGCAGGGCGGCATGCGCCGCGAGATCGACCCGCTGGCGGTCGAAGAGTATTTCGCCCTCGGCTATGTGGCCGAGCCGCGCTGCATCTTCAAGCAGGCCAAGAAACTGGCCCCGGGCCACAGCCTGACGATCCGCCGCAGCCAACCGATTCCGGAGCCGGTCGAATACTGGGACGTCCACTTCACGCTCGACAACAAGATCGGCCTTGACGACGCCTGCGACGAGCTGCGTGAGCGGCTGCAGGAGTCGGTGCGGCTGCGCATGATTGCCGAAGTGCCGCTGGGTGCCTTCCTGTCGGGCGGCGTTGATTCCAGCGCCGTGGTGGCCACGATGGCCGGCATCTCGGACGGCCCGGTCAACACCTGCTCGATCGGCTTCGATGATCCCAAGTTCAATGAGTCGGCCTTTGCCCAGACGGTGGCCGATCGCTACAAGACCAACCACCGGCTCGAGATCGTCAAGAGCGACGACTTCGACCTGATCGACATGCTGGCCCGTCTCTACGACGAGCCCTATGCCGACAGCTCGGCCATCCCGACCTACCGGGTCTGCCAACTGGCACGCAAGCATGTGACCGTGGCGCTGTCGGGCGATGGTGGCGACGAGAGCTTTGGCGGCTACCGCCGCTACCGCATGCATTTGATGGAAGAGAAGATGCGCTCGGCCCTGCCGGCCGGCCTGCGCCAGCCGCTGTTCGGCATGCTCGGGAAGATCTACCCCAAGGCCGACTGGGCGCCGCGCATGTTCCGCGCCAAGACCACCTTCCAGGGCATGGCGCGTAGCTCGGTCGAGGCCTATTTCCATTCGGTCTCCATCCTGCGCGGCCCGATGCGCGACCAGCTCTTCAGCCAGAAATTCAAGGCCGAGCTGGCCGGGTACGACGCACAAGCCGTGTTCGATCATCACGCCGCCAAGTCCAATACCGACGATCCGCTGGCGCTGATCCAGTACCTCGATACCAAGACCTACCTGGTTGGCGACATCAACACCAAGGTCGACCGCGCCAGCATGGCGCACTCGCTGGAAGTGCGCGAGCCGCTGATGGACCATGAGCTGGTCGAGTGGCTGGCCACGCTGCCGTCCCACCTCAAGATCAAGGGCCAGGAGGGCAAGTATTTGTTCAAGAAGGCGATGGAGCCGCAGCTGTCGGAAGACATCCTCTACCGCCCGAAGATGGGCTTTGCCGTGCCGCTGGCGCGCTGGTTCCGTGGGCCATTGAAGCAGCGCGTGCGTGACGCCATCCTCGGCGACCGCCTGGCCTCCACCGGTTGGTTCCAGCCCGAGTACCTGCGCCACCTGGTCGATGGCCATCAGAGCGGTGCCTATGACTACAGCGCGCCGCTGTGGACGCTGTTGATGTTCGAAGCCTTCCTGCGCCAGGTCGTGGACGGCGGGGCGAACGTGACCGGCCTCGCACGACAAGCCGAAGAGGCGGTGGCCTGAGCATGACTATCCGCGTTCTGCACGTCCTCGATCATTCCATTCCGCTGCACAGTGGCTACACCTTTCGCACGCTGTCGCTGCTGCGCGAGCAGCGCAAGCTCGGTTGGGAGACCCACCACCTGACCAGCCCCAAGCACGCCGCCGGCCTCGGGCCCAAGGCGACCGACGCGCTCGAAGAGACGGTCGATGGCTGGCACTTCTTCCGCACGCCGCCGGCCACCGGCGGCCTGCCCGGCCTCGGCCAGTTGCAGCTGATGCGCCAGACGCGTGCGCGCCTGCAGCAGGTGGCCGAGCAATTGCGACCCCACATCATCCATGCCCATTCGCCGGTGCTCAATGCACTGCCGGCCATCAAGGTGGGCCGCGCGCTGGGTATTCCGGTGGTCTACGAAATCCGCGCCTTCTGGGAAGACGCGGCGGTGGACCACGGCACGACCAAGGAAGGCAGCCTGCGCTACCGCATCACGCGGGCCATGGAGACCCATGCACTGAAGCAGGTCGACCATGCCTTCACGATCTGCGAGGGCCTGCGTGCCGACATCGTGGCGCGCGGCATTCCGGCGGCCAAGGTCACGGTGATACCGAATGCCGTGGACATCGAGAACTTTGAACCTGGCGGCCAGCCCGACGAGGCCCTGAAGGCGCAGCTCGGCCTCACCGGCTGCACGGTGCTGGGCTTCATCGGTTCTTTCTATGCCTACGAAGGCCTGGACCTCTTGATGGCGGCCTTGCCGCAGATGCTGGCCCAGCGGCCTGACGTGCGTCTGCTGCTGGTCGGCGGCGGCCCGCAGGATGCGGCACTCAAGGAGCAAGCCAAGCAGCTCGGCGTGGCCGACAAGGTGGTGTTCACCGGCCGCGTGCCGCACTCCGAAGTCAATCGCTATTACGACCTGGTCGACGTGCTTTGCTACCCGCGCCATTCGATGCGTCTGACCGAGCTGGTCACGCCCTTGAAGCCGCTGGAGGCGATGGCCCAGGGCCGCATCCTGGTGGCCTCCGACGTGGGCGGCCACAAGGAGCTGATACGCGACGGCCAGACCGGCGTGCTGTTCAAGGCCGGCCATCCCGAGGCCCTTGCCGAAGCGACGTTGGGCCTGCTCAACAAGCCCGAGAGCTGGGACGCACTGCGCCGACAGGGCCGCGCCTTTGTCGAGAACGAGCGCAACTGGCGTGCTTCGGTGAGCAACTATCCGGCGGTCTATGAGCGGCTGCTGGCGGGTGCGCGCCGCGCGCCAGCCTGAACGCGCGAGATGAAGGAGTTCGAGCGCCTGCGCATCCTGCTGGTCGGCCCCTTGCCGCCGCCAGCCGGCGGCATGGCCAATCAGACCCGGCAGCTTTCGGAGTTGCTGCGTGGCGAGGGCGCTGACGTTGAACTGGTGCAGACGAACGCGGCCTTCAAGCCGGCCTGGGTCGGGCGTATCCCCATGCTGCGCGCCTTCTTCCGCCTCTTGCCTTATCTGTGGGCGCTGTGGCGCGCGGCAGGGCGCAACGACGTGATGCACCTGATGGCCAACTCCGGCTGGTCCTGGCATCTGTATGCGGCGCCGGCCATCGTGCTGGCACGCTTGCGTGGCCTGCCGGTGATGGTCAATTACCGGGGGGGCGAGGCGGCCGGCTTTCTTGAATCTTCGGGCGCCGTCGTCGCGATGACGCTCAAGCGCGCGCAGGCCCTGCTGGTGCCGTCCGGTTTTCTGCAGGCGGTGTTCGCGCCCCATGGCTACCAGGCGCAGATCGTGCCGAACGTGGTGGACCTGCAGCGCTTCCAGCCGGCTGAGCACGAACCTGCCACGCCGCACCTGATGGTGGCCCGCAACCTGGAGCCGCTGTATGACAACGAGAGCGCGATCCGCGCCTTGGCCTTGGTGCGCGAGCGCTATCCGGCGGTGCGCATGACCGTGGCCGGCAGTGGCCCGGAGCTGGGCCGCTTGAAGGCGCTGGCCGAGGAGCTGGGGCAGGGCGGTGCCATTCATTTTGCCGGTCGCCTGGATCGCGAAGCGATGGCGGCGCTGTACCGCGAGGCCACGATCTCGCTGAACCCGAGCCTCGCTGACAACATGCCCAACTCGGTGCTCGAGTCCATGGCCAGCGGCGTGCCGGTGGTGTCAACCGATGTGGGCGGCGTGCCCTATCTGCTGTTGCATGAACAGACCGGCCTCCTGGTCCAGCCGAAAGACCCAGCGGCGCTGGCTGCCGCTGTGCTGCGCCTGCTGGACGAGCCTGCGCTGCGGCAGCAATTGCGCCAGGCCGGTCTGGCCGAGGTGCAGCGCTACACCTGGGCCCGCGTGGCGCCGCTGCTGGCCGGCCACTACCGTGCCCATCTGCCACCGCATGCCGCGCCGGCAGCCAAGCATTCCTGAGCGAGCCAGAATCCACCATGCCTTCCCTCTACACCCGCTTCGTCTCTGGCGCGCTGTTCCCGCTGCATGAGCGGCTCAAGCACCACGACTCGGTGGCGCTGCGAAAGCAGATGGAGCGCAGCCAATGGCTGAAGCCGGCTGAGCTGGAAGCCCTGCAGCTCCAGCGGCTCAATGCGCTGCTGGCCAATGTCGGGCGGCATGTGCCTTACTACCGCGAGCTGTTCACCCGTGAAGGCATTGCCGCCGGCGAGTTCAAGAGCCTCTCGGAGCTGCAGCGCCTGCCTTTCCTGACCAAGGCAGTGATTCGCGCCAATACCGAAGCCATCAAGAGCGATCAGGCTGAGGGCCTGGCCCGGTTCAACACCGGCGGTTCCTCGGGCGAGCCGCTGATCTTTTTCATCGGCAAGCAGCGCGTCTCGCATGACGTGGCGGCCAAGTGGCGTGCCACGCGCTGGTGGGACGTGGACATCGGCGACCCCGAGATGGTGGTCTGGGGCTCACCCATCGAGCTCGGCGCGCAGGACCGCGTCAAGGCGATCCGCGACAAGCTGCTGCGCACTGAGCTCTTGCCGGCCTTCGAGATGAGCGAGGCCAAGCTCGACAGCTTCGTGACTGCGATCCGCCACAAGAAGCCGCGCATGCTGTTCGGCTACCCGTCGGCGCTCTCGCACATCGCCAAGCATGCGCGCGCCAAGGGCCAGCGCATGGACGACCTCGGCATCAAGGTCGCCTTCGTCACCTCCGAACGCCTCTACGACGAGCAGCGAGCGCTGATCTCCGAGGTCTTCGGCTGCCCGGTGGCCAACGGCTATGGTGGCCGTGATGCCGGTTTCATTGCCCATCAATGTCCGTCGGGCGGCATGCACCTGACGGCCGAAGACGTGATCGTCGAGCTGGTCGACAAGGATGGAATGCCCGTCGCGCCGGGAGAGGCCGGTGAGATCATCGTCACGCACCTGGCCACCAGCGACTTCCCCTTCATCCGCTACCGCACCGGTGACGTGGCGGTGATGGATACGGCGCAATGTCCATGCGGCCGCGGCCTGCCGATGCTCAAGGAGATCCAGGGCCGCAGCACCGATTTCGTCATCACGGCGGAGGGCACGGTGATGCATGGCCTGGCTTTGATCTACATCCTGCGCGACCTGCCGGGCCTCACGTCCTTCAAGGTGGTGCAGCACAGCCGCGAGCGCTGCGAGGTGCTGCTAGTACCGGAAGCCAGCTTCGATGCCGGCGCGCCGGCGCGCATCATTGCCGGCTTCAAGAAGCGGCTGGGCGAGCAGGTGGAGGTCGAGGTCAAGATCGTCGATACCATCCCGCCCGAGAAGTCCGGCAAGTTCCGCTACATCATCAGCCACGCCGTCTGAGCCCTGACCTGAACGCCTGAACGCATGCGCGATTTACTGATCATCACCATCGTCGTGCTGGCCTCGCTGGCGGCTTTGCGGCGCCCCTGGGTGGGCATCCTGGCCTGGACTTGGCTGAGCATCATGAATCCGCACCGCTACACCTACGGATTCGCCTATGACGCGCCGCTGGCCGCCATGGTGGCGGTGACCACGCTGCTCGGTGCCTTGTTCACCCGCGACAAGCACAGCCCCTTTCTGGGCCCGCCGGTCAAGTGGTTCACCGTGTTCATGCTGTGGATCACGCTGTCCTGGCTGGCTGGCCTCGACACCGATGGCGACTATCCGCAGTGGAACAAGGTCATGAAGATCGATTTCATGATCCTCGTCGCCCTGGCCCTGGCCAACACCAAGAAGCAGATCCTGCTGCTGGGCTGGGTGGCGGTGGGCTCGCTCGCCTTGCTGGGCGCCAAGGGCGGGCTCTTCACGCTGATGACCGGCGGCAGCTATCGCGTGTGGGGACCACCGGGCTCCTTCATCTACGACAACAACGAATTCGCGCTGGCCATGGTGATGACCGTGCCGCTGCTGCGCTTTCTGCAACTGCAGATGGACGGCAAGCTGCTGAGGCATGTGATGTCGGTGCTGATGATTCTCTGCATCGCCTCGGCGCTGGGCAGCTATTCACGCGGCGGCATGCTGGCCACGGTGGCGATGGCCTTGTACTTCTGGTGGCGTTCCAAGAAGAAGCTGATGCCGGCCATCCTGATGCTGGTGGTGGGTGCGGCCTTGCTGGCCGTGATGCCCGACCAGTGGTCGGAGCGCATGAGTTCGGTCCAGTCCTACGAGCAGGATCGGTCTGCCATGGGCCGCATCAGCGCCTGGTGGAACGCCTGGAACCTGGCCTTCCACTATCCGTTCGGCGTGGGTTTCAACGCAGCGCGGCCCGATTTGTTCGCACGCTTCTCGCCCTATCCCGACTACGTGCATGCGGCGCACAGCATCTACTTCCAGGTGCTGGGCAATCACGGCTTTGTCGGCCTCTTCATCTTCTTGGGCATTTGGGTGTCGACCTGGCGCAGCGCGTCCTGGCTGATCAAGAACGGCGCGGCTCAAGCAGAGACCCGCTGGTGCTCCGACCTTGGCACCATGGCTCAGGTCTGTTTGCTGGCCTTTGCCGTGGGCGGGGCTTTCCTGAGCCTGTCCTACTTCGACCTGCCCTATGTGGTCATGGTGCTGGTGGTGACCACACGGGTCTGGATGCAGGGCAAGGGCTGGTTGAGCGAAGCCAAGACCAAGACCAAGACCAGTCGCTGGGACCTGATGCTGGGTCTGGTGACGCGGCCAGACCCCAAGGCGGAGTCGGCATGATCCGCACGCTGATGGGGCTGGCCTCGCCGGCTGGGCCCCGTGCCCGCTTGTCCATCCTGATCTTCCATCGGGTGCTGGACCAGCCAGATCCGCTGTTCCCGGGTGAGATCGACCGGCAGGCTTTCGACGCCATCTGCGGCTGGTTGAGGGACTGGTTCCAGGTCTTGCCACTGGACGAGGCCATGGCCCGCCTCCAACGCGGCGACCTGCCGGCGCGGGCGGCGGCCATCACCTTCGATGACGGCTATGCCGACAACGAGGCCATCGCCCTGCCCATCCTGCAGAAGCACGGCCTGCCGGCCACCTTCTACATCGCCACCGCTTACCTGAATGGGGGCCGCATGTGGAACGACTCGGTGATCGAGTCGATACGCTTGTGTCCGGAGGCGACATTGGACCTGACGGGCACGCCGGCTGCGGCGCTGGGCCAGTTGGACCTTGGATCGATAGAGGCACGCCGCGCCGCCATTGGCGCCGTGCTCTCGGCTACCAAGTACCTGGAGCCGGGTGAACGACAGGAATGGGCCGGTGCTTTGCAACAGCGCAGCCATGCGCAGTTGCCGAAAAACCTGATGATGAGTTCTGAGCAGGTGAGGGCGCTGCGCCGCGCCGGCATGCTGATCGGCGCCCACACGATGAACCATCCCATCCTCGCGCGCCTGTCCGAGGCCGAAGCCGAGACTGAGATTGCTGAGGGGCGCGATGCGCTGGAGCAACTAATCGGCGAGCCGGTGCGGCATTTCGCCTACCCGAACGGCAAGCCGGTGCAGGACTACGACGCGGCCAGCGTGGCCATCGTCAAGCGCCTTGGTTTTGACAGCGCGGTCTCCACCGCCTGGGGGGCGGCCAGTGCTGCCACTGACCTGCACCAGGTGCCGCGCTTCTCGCCTTGGGACCGCAGCCGAGGCAAGTTCGGCTTGCGCTTGCTCAAGAACCTGATGGCCGGGCCCGAAGCCCGGCTCTAGACCCCCGTCCTGCTCCAATGAGAAGGGCCGGCATTGCCGGCCCTTTGTCTTTCAGCCCAGTTGCCGTCGCTCAGTTGCCCCAGGCTTCCAGTTCCACCACGCGGCTGTACCAGTACAAAGCGTTGCTGATGGTGACGCGGACGCGGTCGGTGCTGACAGCCGGGAAGCTGATCGAGCGCATCACCTTGTTGTTGCCGCTCACGGCACCGCCGGGCACGGTGACCCAAGCCGAGCCATTCCAGTACTGCACCGTGAAGTCCTGAACGCCATAGAGCGTGAACGTGGTGCTGTCGGTGGGCTCGACGCCGGCCGCATAGTTGTCGGCCAGTGTGTACAGCACGATGCGATCAATCGTCTTGCTGCCGCTGAAATTGATCTGCAGCCAATCGGGGAAGCTGCTGGCCGACGCGTCGTTCCAGCCACCGCCGTTGGCCCAGCGATTGCCCTTGCGGTCGCCGTCGTTGACGGCGCTCACGGGGTAGGCCGTCGAGTAGACCGAGGACGCCGTGGCCACGCCACCGTTGGCCTGCAGGGCCACATTGATGGAACTGCCGCCGGAGGCCGGGTTGACGGTGATGCTGGTGCCCGCCGTCGTGGTGGTGGCGCCGCTGTTGTCCGTCGCGCGGGCGGTCAGCACATAGCTGCCTGCCGTGACGCCGCTCCAGCTGAAGGCGTAGGGCGCAGACAGGCTCTCGCCGATCTTGCTGCCATTGGCGAAGAACTCGACCTTGCTCACCGTGCCGTCGCTGTCGCTGGCGGAGGCTGTCAGGCTGATCGTTGCTGGGTCGGTGTAGCTGCTGCCGCCGGCCGGCGCCGTCAGGCTCACTGTGGGCGCCACATTGGCCGGCGGGCTGACCGTGATGCTCACGCTGCCCGAGGTGGTGGTGGCACCGCTGTTGTCGGTCGCGCGGGCGGTCAGCACATAGCTGCCGGCCGTCACACCGCTCCAGCTGAAGCTGTAGGGCGCCGACAGGCTCTCGCCGATCTTGGTGGCGCCGGCAAAGAACTCGACCTTGCTCACCGTGCCATCAGCGTCGGCCGCGGTGGCCGTCAGCACGAGGCTGGCCGGCGCCGTGTAGCTGCTGCCGTTGGCGGGGCCGGTGAGGCTCACCGTCGGCGCCTGGTTGGGCGGCGGGTTGACCGTGATGCTCACGCTGCCCGAGGTGGTGGTGGCACCGCTGTTGTCGGTCGCGCGGGCGGTCAGTACATAGCTGCCGGCCGTGACGCCGCTCCAGCTGAAGCTGTAGGGCGCCGACAGGCTCTCGCCGATCTTGGTGGCACCGGCAAAGAACTCGACCTTGCTGACAATGCCGTCGCTGTCGCTGGCGTTGGCCGTCAGGGTGACGCTGGCAGGTGCCGTGTAGAGGCTGCCGCCGGCTGGCGCCGTGAGGCTGACGCTGGGCGCCACATTGGGTGCGTTGACGGTGATGCTGCTGGTCGTCGAGGTGGTGCTGGCGCCCCGGTTGTCGATGGCGCGCGCGGTCAGCACATAGCTGCCGGCCGGGACGCTGGTCCAGGCGAAGCTGTAAGGCGCTGCAGTGGCCTCGCCGATCTTGCTGGCACCGGCATAGAACTCGACCTTGGCAATGCTGCCATCGCTGTCGGCGGCCGTGGCGCTGAGCGTGATGCTGGCCGGTGCCGTGTAGCTGCTGCCGCCAGTCGGGCTGGTCAAGCTGACCGTGGGCGCCAGGTTGATGGTGACGCTGACGCCGGCCGAGGTGGTCGCGGCGCCGCTGTTGTCAGTCGCGCGTGCCGTCAGCACGTAGCTGCCGGCCGCCATGCCGCTCCAGTTCAGGCCGTAGGGCGCTGACGTGCTTTCGCCGATCTTGGTAGCGCCGGCATAAAACTCGACCTTGACGATGCTGCCGTCGCTGTCGGCCGCGTTGGCGCTGACGCTGACCGTGGCTGGCGCGCTGAAGAGGCTGCCGGTGGTGGGCGAGCTCAGGCTGACCGTGGGCGCCACGTTGGGCGCATTGACGACGATGGCCACGGCGCTGGACGTGGTGGTGGCGCCGGCATTGTCGGTGGCCACGGCGGTCAGCACATAGCCACCGGGCGTCACACCCGTCCAGGCATAGCTGAAGGGCGCAGTCGTGCTCTCGCCGATCTTGGTGGCGCCATTGAAGAACTCGACCTTGGCGACGCTGCCGTCGCTGTCGGTCGCGGTGGCCTGCAGCGTGATGCTGGCCGGTGCCGTGAAGTTGGCGCCGGGCAGCGGCGAGGTGAGGGCCACGGCCGGCGGCGTGTTGGGGCCGGCATCGCCCGAGGTCCAGGCTTCCAGTTCGACGATGCGGCTGTACCAGTAGAGCGAGCTGCTGACCAGCACACGGATGCGGTCGGTGGTAACGGCCGGGAACGTGAAGCCGCGCATCACGTAGTTGTTGCCGGTGACGCTGCCGCCGGGCACGGTGACCCAGCTGCTGCCGTTCCAGTACTGCACCTGGAAGTCGGTCAGGCCGTATTGTGTGAACGTGGTGCTGGCCGTCGCCTCGGGGGCGCTGGCGTAGTTGTCGGCCAGCGTGTACACGACGATGCGGTTGATCGTCTTGCTGCCGCTGAAGTTGATCTGTGCCCAGTCGGTCCAGCTGCTGGCCGAGGCGTCGTTCCAGCCGCCGCCGTTGCCCCAGTTGTTGCCGCGCCGGTTGCCGTCGTTGATGGCGCTGACCGGATAGGCGGTGGAATAGACCGACGAGGCCGAGGCCACGCCACCATTGCTTTGAAGGGCCACATTGACGCTGGGGCCACTGCCCACGGGGTCGGACACGGTGACGTTGACCGTGCTGCTGGTGGTGGTGGCGCCGCTGTTGTCGGTGGCGCGCGCGCTCAGGGCGTAGCTGCCAGCGGCAACGCCGGTCCAGGCGTAGCTGAAGGGGGCCGAGGTTTTCTCACCGAGCTTGGTGGCTCCGGCGAAGAACTCGACTTTGGCCACGCTGCCATCGGCATCGGAGGCGCTGGCGGTCAGCGTGATGGCGGCTGGGCTCGTGTAGCTGCTGCCCCCGGTGGGCGCCGTGAGGCTGACCACGGGCGGCTGGTTGACTGACGGGTTGACGACGATGCTGACTGTGCTGCTGGTGGTGCTGGCACCGCCGTTGTCGGTGGCGACGGCCTTGAGGCTGTAGTTGCCGGCACTCACGCCGGACCAGTTGTAGGACCAGGGCGCCGACGTGGCTTCGCCGAGCTTGGTGCTGCCGGCATAGAACTCGACCTTGCTGACCGTGCCGTCGCTGTCACTCGCATTGGCGGTGAGCGTGATGCTGGCCGGCGCAGTGAAGACGTCGCCACTGATCGGCGCCCCGAGGCTCACCGTGGGTGGCGCGTTCGGCACCGGGATGACGGAGATGTTGACCGCAGCCGAGGTCGCCGTCATGCCGGTGTTGTCCGTGGCAACGGCGGTGATCGCATAGCTGCCTATCGCCACGTTGTTCCAGCTCAACGCATAGGGCGCGCTGCTGGCTTCACCGATCTTGGTGGCGCCGGCAAAGAACTCGACCTTGCTGATGCTGCCGCCCACGTCGGAGGCGTCGGCGCTGATGTTGATGCTGGCGGGTGCGAAGTAGCTGCTGCCGGCGGTGGGGGAGGTCAGGGCGACGGTGGGGGCGCCCACGGCCTTGACGAGCTTCAGGGCCCAGATGTCGCCCAGCATGCCAGTGGCGCGGCCGCCGAAGATCACGGTGCGTTTCAGGTCGGCGTCATAGGTGATCTGCGACAGGTAGCGGCCGGGCGGCGTGGTGGGCGTGCTGACCTGGGTCCAGGTGTTGCTGGCAACGTGGTAGTACCAGGTGTCGCTGGCACCTACACCCTCGCCGGTGCCGGCCTCGGCGCCGCCGAACAGCACGATGACGCCGTGCTCCTCGTCGTAACTCATGACCTGCTGCGCCCGGGGGGACGGCGCGACCGGCGGATTCATATTGGTCCAGGTGTTGCTGGGCAGGTGGTAAACCCAGGTCTGCCCGGGCTTGCTGTACTCGGGGCAGACCCCGTCGTATGAGCAGACGCCGCCAAACAGCACGAAGACGTCGTTGGCCTTGTCGTAGACGAGGGAGTTCAGCATCTCGCGCATGTGAGGCGGCGTGCCACCGCTCGGCACGGGCAACTGAGTCCAGAGCTTGGTGCGCACGTCCAGGCGCCAGACGCTCTTGTCCGAGCCCAGCGATTTGCCGCCAAACAGAACGAAGGCTTCGCTCGCGTCCGAATAGGCCACGGCCGGTGCAATCCGGGCGCCGGTGGGTGTGATGCCGGTGTTGCCGGGCGGCGTGTCCTGGCCGACCCAGGTCTTGGTGGCGGGATCGAAGTACCAGATGCCGGCACCAGCGGTTGCATACAGCTGGTAGCTGCTCCCCGGGTTCAGTCCAGTGATGGGGCTGGCCAGGGTCAGGGTCTTGGCGTTGTCGTCGTAGCCGCTCACAAGGACGTCAAAACCGCCCGAACGCAGGTGCCATTGCACGTAGCTGCCACTGGCGGGCGGGGTCAGGCTGGGGTCGACGACCTGGGTGGCCGTGGTGCCGGTGGCAGCGGTGCGTGTGGTGGCATAGGGAGGGCAGCGGTAGCCGCTGGCCACGCCGAAGATCCAGTACAGACGATTGACCGGGTCGTACTTGAAGTTCGTGTCGTCCGTGCCGTTGGGCTTGTCAAAGCCGTAGTTGCCTGGACAGTTGACCTGCGGGTCAATGACCGTCCAGTTGGTCGTGCTGGCGTTGTACGACCAGATGTCGTTCTCGTAACCGGTGGCGCCATTGCCACCGAAGATCACCATTTCATGCAGCAACGGATCCCACAGCATCTCGGTCCATACGCGGGCATAGGGTCCGACCGGCGGCGCGTATTTGGGGTTGGGAAGCTGGGTCCAGTTGCCGTTCAGCACCGGCGCCACCGGCGTTCCGGTGCCGCCTGCCGCTGCAATCCTGCGCTGATTGCCTTGTGCGGTGCTGGTCTTGCTGTCTTCGCCGTTACCGCCGCCGCAACTGCTCAACAGTGCGGCAGTCAGCAGGGCCAGGGCGAGTAGGGGGGAGGGGGTGATGCGCAGGCTCATGCCGCGCATCGTCGCCAGATTTCAAACCTGTGTCACCCCCCAAGTGGTGTGTCAATAGGTGACTCTGCGCTTCGGGTAGACCTGGCCCGCATGGCGAACTGGTAGCTCAGGAACTCGCGGACCGGAGGGATCTTCCCGGCATGGCGGCCGAACCAGCGGTTCAGCAAACGGTTGGCGCGGCCGCCTCCCTGGTCGCCCCAGCGGAGCGTGTAGCTGCTGTCGGTCAGGGCATATCCGGCCTGCTCCAGCAGACGGCGGCCGTCGCCGACGGTGAACCAGCGCCAATGGCTGTCGTCGAAGATGCCGCGCGGGCGGCGCGGAAAGCTGCCCTGCAGGAAGATGGCGCGCAGGGCTGAGAGGTGGCGGATGTTGGGCAGGCTGACCACCAACACGCCGCCGGGCCTCAGCAAGCCGTGCAGTTGCTCCAGCAAGCGTTCCGGTTGCTGCAGGTGCTCAAGCACATCGGCGCAGATGATGCAATCAAAGTCTTTTCGGCTCAGTTGTTCGAGCGCATCGGTCCGGCTCAGGTCGGCCTCGTGCACCTCGTCCAGCCGGCTGGCGGCCCGGGCGGCCAGCTCGCTCGAATACTCGATGCCGCAGACGCGCCGCTCCGGCCGCTGCTGCTTCAGCCCGAGGCCGAGTGAGCCGTCGCTGCAGCCGAGGTCGAGGATGTGCAGGGCCTGCCAAGGCACGAGGCTGGCAATGTCTTCGCGGGCGCCGGTGTACGCGGCCAGCCTTTGCTGAACGACGGCAGGGGCTGCTTCAGGCATGGGCGTCGCTCTCCGTCAGCTCAGCCGCACCAGCTTGCCATCGGCCCCGTGCGCCTGCAGCCATTGCTCCAGCATCATCAGGATCCACACCATCTCGCCGTAGTAGCCGGGGTGGGCTGGCAGCAGCTCGGCGAACAGGCGACGGGCGAATTCGGCGCGCACCCAGCCGCGCCCGACCAGGGCCTGCACGCTGCCTTCGGCCAGCTCGCGCAGTGCGGCATGGCGGGTGCACCAGACACCAAAAGGCAGGCCGAAGCCATGCTTGCTCTTGGTGATGATTTCGTCCGGCAGGAAGCCACGCAGCGCTTCCTTGAAGAACCAGCGAAGCTGGCTGCCCTTGAGCTTGTAGTCCTCGGGCAGCAGCAGCGAGAAGGCCAGGAGGTCGTCGTCCAGCAGCGGGAAGCCGACCTCGACGCCGGCCAGGCCACAAGCCTGGCGCACCTTGGGCAAGTCGCTCTCGGCCAGTGTGAAGCGCCAGTCGAAGGCGAGCTGGCGGTCCAGCTCGCTGGCCTCGGGAACCGCGCTCCAGACCTGGCGCTGCAGGCCCAGCGGCTCGGCCTGGTCGACCCGAGCCATGAATTCGGGCGTCAGCACTTCGGCGCGCCCGATGCGGGTCAAGAGGTTGTAGAGGTCGAGCCGGTCCGGCATTGGCGTGCCGGCCTGCTCGATGTAGCTGCGGCCCTTGCGTGCCAGCGGTAGCGTGCCGAGCGGCGTGTGCATGAGCAGCGGTTCCAGCAGACCGGCGCGCAAGAAGCCCGGCACGTTCTGGTACCAGCCGAACACGCGCTGCTTGGCGTAGCGGGCATTGCCGCCGAACAACTCGTCGCCGCCGTCCCCGGCCAGCAGGCGGGTCACGCCGTCGCTCTTGGCCAGCTTGGCGCAGCAATAGGCCGGCAGCAGCGAGGAGTTGCCAAAGGGCTGATCAATGGACGCGGCCACATGCGGAATCTCGCGCACCAGATCGTCTGGCGTCACGTAGTACTCATGATGGTCGGTGCCGAAATGCTTGGCCGCGAGGCGGGCATAGGCCATCTCGTCATAGCCCTCGGCCTCAAATCCGATGGAGTAGCTGGCCGGCTTGCTGCCCCCCAGCCGTGCCAGCATGCCGGCCACCGTGGAGCTGTCGGTGCCACCGCTGAGGAAGCAGGCGGCTTTGTGCTCACCGAGGCTGCGCTTGACGCCTTGCTGCACCAGGCGGCGGAACTCCTCCTTCAGGGCCACGAAGTCGGGCTGGGCCTGCGGCCGGAAGGCTGGCTGCCAGTAGGGCGTCACCTCGATCTTGCCGTCCTTGAACAGCGCCGAATGCCCGGCGGGCAGGCGCTGCACACCACTGAACACGGTGTGCGGCGAGGGGATGGCATGGAAGTGCAGGTAGTCGAACAGGGCCTGGGATTCGAGCTGGCCGGCGCCGAGTTCGTCGGCGCGGGTGGCGATGCGCAGCTCACCGTCCTCGATGCGCCAGCACAGCGTCTCGACGGCGAAGCGGTCCACCGCCATCCAGATGGCACCGTCGACGCGTCGCACGGCCACGGCAAAGCCACCACCGACCTGAGCCAGCTGCGCCGGTGCAGCGTCGGCCAGTGTGAGCCAGGCCTGGGTGCTGTCGCCCAGCGAGGCGTCGAAACGGGGCTGGCCCGCCGCGTGCAGAAGTGTGGCGCTGACCGTCGGTGCGGAGACTTGATTCATGCGGTGTTGATCAATGCTTGGGTTGCGGCGAATTATTCCCTGTGCTGACGCCTCAGCCGCCCGGCCAGCCCCACAAGTCGGGGACGATGCAGCCCTATCGCACACATCCCGGCGATCAGCAGCCAGCGCCAGCGCCGTTTGGCATCGCGCCGGGCCACGGTCCAGAGTGCTTGACGGGCGCGTGGATGACCGCCGTAGAAGAGCCCATAGGCTGCGTCAGCCTGTCGGACGGTCCAGCGCTGGCGCTGCTCCGGGCTCAGCAGGTCGCGGCTCAGCCAGCGCTCGCAGATGCGGAACAAGGTTTCGTAGTGCGCGCCGTTCGGACGGCGGAACAGCGTGCGCACCATCGAGCTCTCGACGATGCGGTAGCTGGCCAGGCGGCCCGGCAGATGCAAGATGGGATAGCGCTCGGCCAGGCGCAGCCACATGTCGTAGTCCTCGTAGCTGAGGCTGGCGTCGTAGCCGCCGACGGCGTCAATGGCCTCGCGCCGTATCAGGGTGGCCATGGCAGGAATGAAGTTGCCATTGGCGAGCACGCTGAACAGCATGCCGCTGGGCGGCGGCTCGGGTGCATGGTGGGCCTGCATCACGCTGAGCGGCAGGCGCCGGCCTTCCTCGTCGATCTGGTGGGCGTCCGAGTAAACCAGGGCAGCCTCGGGATGCTGACGCAGCAGTGCGAGTTGCTGCGCCAGGCGTTCGGGCTCCCAGAGGTCGTCGGCGGCGACCATGGCGATGTAGCGGCCGCGCGCCAGCCCCATCAGCTCGACCAGCGTCGGGCACAGGCCCAGGTTGCTGGCATGTCGGATGAAGCGGGCCTGCAACTGCAGCCGCTGCAGGCCCAGCTCGATGCGGGCAACCGAGTCGTCGGTGGACGCGTCGTCACAGACGATCAGCTCGAAGCCGGTCAGCGTCTGGGTCGCAACGCTCTGCAGACAGTCGTCGACAAAGCGCGCGTGGTTGTAGCAAAGCAGCAGCACGCTCACCTCGGGTGCCGTGCAGTCTGCCTGGCTCGCCCTGCTCATGGCTGCTGACGGCCCCGGTCCAGTTGCTCCAGCAAGGTCTGCAGGGCCTTGGCCTGGGCTTCGACGGAAAAGCGCTCCACAACGCTGGCCCGCGCCGCCGCACCGATCTCGCGGCGACGCCTCGGGTCGCGCAGTTCGGTCAGGGCCGCCAGCCAATCGGTCGGCGTGTCGGCCAGGAAGCCGTTGACGCCTTGCTCGATCACCGGCTCGTAGGACGGGATGCGCGTCGCGATCACCGGCAGGCCGACCGACATCTTGAGGCTCAGCCGGTTCTCGCTTTTGACGCTCCAACCCGGCGGCGGCATGCTGCCCAGCGGCGGTTGGCGGTCGATAGGAATGATGGCCAGGTCGGCCTCGCACAGGTGCTCGTAGACGCCCTGCGCATCCCAGGCCAGGGTTCGAATGTGCGGGTTCAGCGCCTGGCGCAGCAGGGCCTGACGCTCGGCCGGAAAGCGTTGCCAGTGCAGGCGGTACTTGCTGAGTCGCTCCAGCAAATGGCTGGACGGCGGGTAGTCGCCGATCACGTCGACGCGCAACCAGGCCGGCAGCGGCGGCAAAGCCGGCAGGCTGTAGAGCCGCGCCGAGGTCACGAGTACGGCGCGCAGCGGCCGCAGCCACTGGCCGCGCCCCGAATGCCAGCGTGTCTTGATGACCTCCGGATGCTCGATGCCGTCATGGATGACGGAAATGCGCGACTGCAGGTCGGCCGGATAGAGCTGGCGCAGATAGGGCGTCACGGTGACCGTGGCCGGGCAGGACTCCGCCATGCTGGGCACGACGCGGTCGCAGATCATGAACAGGCAGGGAATGCCCAGTGCACCAAGTTCGCGCGCCAGGGCCTCGGCGCTCTGGCCATAGACCTTCTGAAAGATCACCAGGCGTATGCCCTGGGCGGCGATGTCGGCAGCCCGCAGCTTCAGCTGAGGTTGCTCGCTGGCGGGTTGGCCTTCGTGCAGGGGCACGGCCTCCCAGCCAGCATGGGCCAGCTGGGGCAGCAGGTTGAGCAGGGCGATGCGGGTGCTGGGTACCGGGTCGGCAATGCTGCCGGCCAGGATCAGGCCGAGGCGGCGAGGTAGGCGGGCGTCAGCGCGGGCTTCCATACAGCTTGCCCCGCAAGAAGCCTGCCATGCGCTGACATTCGCTCCAGAGAGGGTGGGCGGCCAGGCGCAGGGCCAGGAGCAGCAGCGCTCCACCGGCCAGCGTCGCCCACAGGAGCGGGGCGACCGGATGCTCGGGGGCTGTGCCGTAGACCAGCACGATCAGCAGCGGGCCGACACCGGCCAGCACCGCGCAGGAGGCGCTGCGCAGCAGCAGCCCAGCCAGTTCGCTCCACTGGAAGGCAATGACTTCGCGGGCGCCACGCAGCCAGCTGACCAGGCTCAGCAACTGCGCGGCAGCAAAGCCGAGGGCTGCCTCCTCGAGGCCGAAGAACGCGCCCACCGAGGTGCAGAGAATCTGGCAGGCGGTGGCGAACAGCGTCAGGCGCAACACCCGGCCAGCCTGTCCTGCACCGATCAGGAGCTGTGGGCACAGCGCCGCCGGCAGGCCCACGGCCATGCCGAGGGCCATCCAGCGCAGTGGTGGTACGGCTTCGCCCCACTGCGGACCGTGCAGCAGCAGCACCAGCGGTGCACCGAGCAGGGCGACGCCTGCGGCAAAGCTCCAGCCGAGCACCGTCACGTAGCCAGTCGCGCGCAACCAGGGCTCGCGGCTGGAGCCCTGCTCCCGCGTGGTGCGGGCAAACAGCGGCAGGGCCACGGCATTGGTGGCATCCATCACCAGGCGAGCAAACATGCTGACCAGGCCGTTGGCCCGCGAGTACAGGCCTACGGCATGCAGGTCCTGCAGCTTGCCCAGCACCATCTCCGGAGCGCCGTTGCCCAGCGTGCCTGCCATGCTGGTCAGCGAGACCTTGCTGCCGAAGCTCAGCACCTCGCGCAGGCCCTGGCGGGTCGGCAGCCAGTGGAAGCTGTCCGGGCGGTAGTACAGGCCCACGGCGGCATTGGTCAGTGCGGTCACCAGGCTGCCCCAAGCGAGGCTGATGGGTCCGAAGTCCCGCCAGGCCAGCAGCAGCGTCGCCGCAGTGCCCGTCAGCGTGGCACTGAAGCGCATCAGGGCCAGGGCCTCGAAGCGCAGCGAGCGCATCAGCCAGGCATAGCTCATTGCGCCGAAGGAGTTGAAGACATAGCCCAGCGCGATCAGCCACATGATGGGCATGATGCGAGGGTCCTTGTAGAAGAGCGACAGCGGCCAGGCGGCCAGCAGTATCAGCACCGCCATCACGCTACCGGCGCCCAGCATGATGGTCCAGACGGCCTTGATGTGCTGCGGCTCCAGCTCACGCTTCTGCAGCAGAAACTGGCCGGCTCCCAGGTCGCGGAAGGCGGCGGCCAGCGAGACGAAGACCATGGTGACCGAGTAGACCCCGATCTCCGATGGTGTCATCAGCCGCGACAGGATGTAGGAAGCAGCGATCGACAGCGCCAATGCGGCGTAGCGATCGAGAAAAGAGAACGCGATGGCGCGGCGGGTGCTCATCGCTTGGGTGGCAAGCTGCTGACTCGCTCGAGCAGGCCGGCCAGGGCCTCGCTGCGGCCGCGTCGCGAGGCGGCCGCAATCGCATCGGAGCGGGCCAGCGTCTGCAGCTGTGACACGCTTCCCGAATGGCAGAACGCCTGCAGCAGGCGGGCGATGTCGGCCGCGTCGTCCAGGCGGGCGATGGCGTCTATGCCCGAATCCCTCAGCACGCGGGCGGTGTCGCCCACCGGGTCGCTGAGGCACAGCACTGGGCGGCCGGCGCGCAGGTATTCATAGAGCTTGGCCGGGATCTGCGCGTTGCAGTTGCTGGCCTGTAGCAGCAGGAGGCCATCGGCGCGCAGCATCTCTTCCAGCGCTTCGCGATAGGGAACGGGCGGCAGGATCTGCACATAGTCCAGCACGCCATGCTCGCTCGCCAGGCGGCGCAGCAGGTCTTCGGCCACCGCCGCGCGAAAGCGCAGTTGCAAGCGCGCCGGCGTGATGGCGCCGGCGTCGTGCAGGCGTTTGAGCGCCGCCATCAGCTGGGTGGGGTCGCGCTCGCTCGGGTAGACGATGCCGCTGTGCAGCAGCGTGATTGCGCCTGGATTCAGCGGGCCACCCGAGGCCAGTTCGCCGGCATGGGCGAAGCTGTCTTCGTCATAGCCGTTCTCCAGCAGGGCCAGGTCTTGCGCGCGCGCCGGATAGCGCTGGCGGTATTCCTCGACGCAACTCGGGGTGGTGAAGGTGCTGAGCGCGGCGCGGGCCACGGCCTCACGTTCAATGTCCTTGTAGGACTGCCAGGTCTTGGGGTCGGCCGGGTAACTGTCCTGCGCCATCGGATCGCGGAAATCGGCGATCCAGGGCAGGCCGCTGCGGCGCTGCAGCTCGGCGCCTATGCGGTGGGCCGTGGCAATGGGGTAGGTGCTCCAGATGGCTGCCGGCTTGTGTTTGCGGATCATCTCCATGCCCACGCGAACGGCATCGAAGCGCCAGCTGATCCAGCGGTCCGGCCGGGCCATCGCGCCGATGTAGCGGCCCTTGATGGACAGGTGGCGGGCGGTGTCGAGCGCGAAGGCGCGCCGCACCACGGTGCCGGCCGGGATGTCGGCCTCCAGGTCGGCGCTGGTGCGCTCATAGGCACGCGGGTCGGCCGAGAGCACCAGCGGCTGCCAGCCGAAATTCGGCAGGTGCTGGACGAAGCGCAGGGTGCGCTGGATGCCGCTGCTGCCCGCCAGCGGCGGGAAGTGGTAGGCAATCATCAGGACCGATTTCATGGCGCGCTGGTCTCCGCTGCAGGTGCGGCCGTGCTGGCCACTGGCGCGCTGGCGGCCTCCTTGGCGGCCTCTTTGGTGGCTTCAGCGGCTGCCGCAGCCGCCGCAGCCGCCTTGGCGCGCCGCGCTGCCAGGGCCTTCAGCCAGCCCCAGCGGAACGAAGTCAGGTGATAGAGCTCGCGCTTGTTGTCGGTCCAGCGCGTGTGCCACTCCATCACCTTGCCGTAGTACTCCAGGCGCTGGATGCGCTGCTGTTCGAGCAGCTGCTGGACGATGTCCTGGTGCAGCAGGAAGGCGGCCGAGTAACTCTGCAGCGCCTCGTCGTAAGTGGTCTTCAGCATCACCAGGGTCGTGCCCCGGCGCAGGCAGAGGTTGCTGGCCACGGTCTTGCCATCGAACAGCAGCTCGTAGACCACGGCCTCGCCCCGTGCGGCGGCCTCCGACAGCAAGCGTGTGTAGAAGCGGCCTTGTGCGTTGTCCGGCGTGATGGCGGTGCCGCTTTGCGCCTTCCAGCTGCGGCCTTCCATTTCGCCGTAGCGCTGGATCACGCCGACCATGTCGGCCTCGGCCTCGAAGCTGCGCATCTCGACGGCAATGCCCTCGGCCTGCAGCTTGTTGCGCTGCTTCTTCATGTTCTGGCGCAGGTTCTTGCCCCGCGCGGCCCAGTAGTCGTCGAAGCTGCCGGCGATGTCGACCCAGGCCGTGTCGATGTAGCCATCGTGGCGGCTGCGGGCCTCATCCTCGGCGCGCGGTGCGAACAGCGGGTCGAGCTGGGTCAGCGACAGGCTCAGTGCAAAGCCGAGCCGGCCCGAGCCGAGCAGGTCTTGTGCGAGCGCGTCGGGCGTGAGGCTGGCTTCGGCCACCCAGGCGCCCAGCGGCTGCTGCGAGGGCTGGAAGGTCTGCCAGCGCAGGCTGCCCGCAGGCTCCAGCAACAGCATGGCCTGGGCCTTGCCCTGAGCGTCGCGGCCGATCAGCAGCTGCTCGGCGCCCTGGCCGAACACGTCAAGGGCGGCCAGCGTCGCGGCACTGCCCATGAAGGGCAGGTCGCCGCGTTGCTGGTTCAGGCGGTCCCAGTCGGCCTGCAACTGCGGGTCCTGCGCCAGCTGGCTGGCGGCGGTGCGGGTCCATTTCATGTGGGGCTGACTTCCTGTTGAGACGGGTGCTGGCGCTGAGGCAGCAGGGACAGCAACTGCCTGGCCGTGTGCTGCACATCGTCGCTGCCCAGGTCCTGGTGGCACAGCAACTGCAGCAGATGGCGGCTCCAGCGGCGGCCCTGGTCCTGCGGCAGCTCGGGCGTGCCGGGCCAGAGGCGGTCCCAGCGGAACACCGGCAGGCCTTGCTCGCGCAGGGCGTGGTAGATCCGGTCGGCGTCCTCGACCCAGAACGGATAGACATAGGGCGCGCAATCGGCAATGCCGTTCTTGCCCAGGCCCGGCATGGCGTTGTGCTCGCCGAGCCATTGCTCGTAGAGCGCGAAGTTGCGCTGGCGCAGCGCGATGATGCGGTCCTGCGGCAGGTGCTCGCGCAGCAGCAGCGACAGTGCCAGCGGCTTGGCCGAGATGCGACCCATGTCGCAGCCCTGCATCAGTTCGTCGGCCGAGGTGTCGGCGGCGGGTGCCGGCGCCACGCGGGTGGAGACGGGCCCCGATTTGAGCCTGAACAGCGGTGCCAGCAGGGCCTGCAGGCCCGCCAGGCGGCGGTGGCGGGTGCCGATCTCCAGCACGTCGACCCAGGCCTTCAGCTGGGCCTTGAAACTCTGCGGCTGCAGGGTGGACGCCGGCAGCTGCCGGGTGGCCGAGGCCAGGACGCCGGCTTCCGGCACGGGAAAGAACTTGGACACGCTGGCGGTGGCGTAGTCGCCCCAGTGGCCGATGGCGCGCTCGCCGGCCTGGCCGAAGTAGCTGTGCGCGCAGTCTTCGATCAGGGCGATGCCCCGCTCGTCGCACCAGGCGCGCACGGCCGCGAGCGAGCGCGGCAGGCCAAAGTAGTGCGAGACCAGCATGGCGCGGGCCTCGGTGGCCTGCGCTGCCGTGATGCTGGCGAGTTCGGGCAGGCCCTCCGAATCGATGCCGAAGTAGGTCGGCTGCAGGCCCAGCATCAGCACCGGCGCGACCATGGTCGGGCAGTGGTAGGTGGGCAGCAGCACGGCGCTGCCGGCCGGCAGCTTCAGCAACTGCAGGGCCTGGTGGATGGCGGCGCGGCCGCTGGTGGTGAAGCGCAACTGCGGCAAGTCTTCGACCGATGGCAGGGTGGGCGCGGGCCGATGGCGCAGTGCGGCCCAGCCGAACACGGGCCCCTTGGGCAAGGGCAGCTTGGGAAGCGCGGGCTGGCTCAGGGCCTGTGCGCTGCTGACTGCGACAGGGCTGGCCCGGCTCAACTCGCCGGCAGGGGCCGGAGATGCCTGGGAGCTCACGGCTTGGCTGGCCCCGATGCTGCCGCAGCGGCCGGTGCCGAGGCGGCCTCGGCAGCCGCATCAGGCTCTTTCCAGCGGCCGGCGGCGCGCAGCTTCTCCTGCAGTTCGGTGCGCGGATACCCGAGGGCGAGGGCCTGGTGGGCTTCGGCCAGGGCCTTGTCGTGCAACTGCAGGCCGAAGTAGAGCAGGCCCAGGTTGTAGTGGGTGAGCGGGTTGTCCTTGGCCAATTGCAGGCGCACGACCTCGAGCTGGCGCAGCGCCTCGTCGGGGCGCTTCTTCTCGGTCAGGAAGTTGGCGTAGAGCATGCGCACGACGTGGTCGTCAGGGCGGAAGCGGATGGCGCGGTCGAACCAGCAGTCGACCGTGTAGCGCGAGCCCGAGGGCTGGTCGGTGCGCTCCCGGTCGGCCAGCTTGGCCATGGCCAGCAGGGCGTTCGGGTGGTTGGGAATCGCGCGCAGCGTGTAGTCGATGTCGCCGCCCGGGCGCAGCGCCGTCGTGCCGCGAATCAAGGCCTCGACCATGGGCGTGAAGTGAGCACCAATCACGATGGGCAGCTTGTCCCGGTCGTAGCGGAAATCGAAAGGGCCATAGGCATTGCCCAACTGGCCGCAGAGATTCGTCACGCCTTCCTGGGCCGATGCCAGCAGCGGAGTGGCCAGCAGCAGGGCCAGCAGCGGCGCGCGCAGCCAGGGCAGGCGGGATGAAGGCATGGGGTGATCCGAGTGGGGCATGGTGTCTCCGAGGGCGCGTCAGGAGCCGGCAGCCAGCCGCTCCAACCAGGCGCAAGTGTGCCTCGCGGCCAGGGCCTTGCCGCCGGGGCCGGAGAACGTGTGGTCCATTCCTGGGCAATCTTGCCGGTCGAGGCCGGGCCGCTGTAGCGCATTCGCCCAGGCCGGGTCTTGCGTCGCGTGGTCCAGGAATTCCTTGGCCGTGTAATCCTCACCGCTCAGCAGCAGCAAGATGCGCCCGGGAAACGCCTGCCAGGCAGCCGCCATGCGGGCCTGGTAGGGCAGATGGGCGTCGACCGTGGCAGCACTCCTGGCGCCCGGGCCGAAGGCACGTTTCAGCGCCCCCAGCAATTCGCCGATGGCGCCCAGGGCCACGCGACCGCTGAACAGCTTGGCCCAGAACTCTCGCTGGCGCAGACGCTGCAGGTAGTAATGCTTGACCTGGGTGCGGGCCTGGCTCAGCACGGAGCGCACCCAGGGATTGACCAGCACGAGGCCCGCGACGCGTGCGTCGCCACGCCGCTGCAGGTAGAGCAGGGCGGCCGAGGCGCCGTCGCACAGGCCCCAGAGCACGATGCGGCGCACTTGGGGCGCATGGCGCTGCAGCTCATCGATGGCGGTGAGGAGGTCATCGTCCAGCGCTTCGAAGCTGCGTGCCGCGCCGCCGCTGTCGCCCATGCCGCGCACGTCGAAGCGCAGGCAGACATGGCCGGCGGCGGCGATGTCGCGCGCCAGCAGCGTGAACTGGCGGTGGCTGCCGACCCGGTATTGCGGGCCGCCGACGACGATGAGCACGCCCAGGTCGCTGCTGCTCTCGCTCGCTGCCGGACTCAGGATGCCGAGCTGGCTTTCGCCGGCGCAGGACCATTGCAGTGCGAGCTCCTTCACGACAAGGCCTCCAGCAGCAAGCGACGGGTGGCCTGCAACAGCAGGGGGGCTTCCTCGATCTCGGTCGTGGCCCAGAAGGCTGGGCCGCTGACAGCTTCGGCGGTGAGCGGCGTTCCGGCGGCGCGCCAGGCGTCGATCTGCTTTGTCGCCACGGGCGTGAGCGCAGGCGCTTCGGCGTCGCGGCTCAGCTCCAGCCAAATCAGCGCTTGCGGGCCTGGCGCTTGCAGGGTGGCTGCTTCCAGCCCAAGGATCAGCGAGGCTGCGCAGGTGTAGCCGGCGATCTCGACGGCCTCGCCGGCCGCGAGCTGCTGGCGCAGCTGGTCCATGGCGCCTTTGGCGGCGTTTGCGCCGCCGCCCAGCATCTCGCCGGCGGCCTTCAAGCGAAGCCACTGCTGAGCCAGCAGCTTGCCGCTGGCCGGGGGCTGCCACCAGAGTTGGCCGGCAACGCCGGGCTGTGCCTGTGCCGCAGCGCTGGCCAGCAGGCAGCCGGCGCGCAGGCCCCAGAGCCACAGCGGCAGGCCCGGGTGCCGGGCTTGCAGCCATTGGCGAGCGAGGGTGATGTCGTCCAGCCAGGCTTGCCAACTGGCGTCACCGAAGTCACCGCTGCTGTCGCCGCAGCCCTTCAGGTCGATCTGCAGCACGGCGATGCCGGCCTCCGCCAGGGCGCGGCTTTGCAGCGCGGCCATGCGGCGGGTCTTGTTCAGCTCTTCGGCGAACGGAGGGATGTAGAGCAGCAGCGCGCGTGGCGCGGCAGTGCTGGAATGGAACAGGCAGTAGCGTTGGCCGCCGTCGGGCGCTTCGAGAAAGAAGGCTTCAACCATCGGCGATCGCAACTCCTGCCAGGGCCTCAGGCGCCCAGCTTGGCGCTGACGAAGTCGCTCAGCGAGCCGACGGTGGCGAAGGTGGCGCCATCGATGTCGTCATCATCGACCACCAGGCCCAGTTGCTCTTCGAGCGCGGTCAGCAGGGAGACCACGGCCATGGAATCGAGCTCGGGGATCGCGCCCAGCAGGTGGGTGTTGCGGTCAAAGGCGGCGCTGCGGCCGTCCAGGCTCAGAACCTCGTCGAGGATGCGGAGGACTTGGGCTTCGATTTGCATGGGGAAAGCTGGGCGCTCGGGGCGCGTTCCGGGTAGCCGGGCATCTTAACAACCGGGCCCAGGCAGGCCGGTGCGCGATTGCCCCTCAAATAGAGGTCAGCTGCGGCTTGCTTCACGGGCGCCACGCGGGGCCTGCGATACATTCCCGGCTGATCGGCCGCGCCTTGGCGCCGGCTTCATTCAGCCTTTCGCCCTCTGCCAGCCCATGCACGCCCGCAACGACGCCAGTCACCTGCACCACCTGATACTGCGCAGCGCAGAACAGAGCCCTGCCGCCGCTGCGCTGAGCTACCAGGGCGCCAGCTTGAGCTATGCCGAGCTGGCCGGCCAGGTGCAGGCGCTGGCCGCCGCGCTGATGGCCTTGGGCCTGGGCCGGGGCGACCGCGTCGGCATCTACCTCGAGAAGCGCTTCGAGACCGTGGTGGCCAGCTTCGCCGCGCCGGCCGCGGGCCTCGTGTTCGTGCCGCTGAACCCGCTGCTCAAGCCCGAGCAGGTCGGCTTCATCCTGCGCGACTGCGACGTGCGGGTCTTGATCACCTCGCCCGAGCGCCATGCCCTGTTGGGCGAGGAATTGAAGGCCTGTCCCACCGTCGCCCATGTGGTGTTGACCGCCAAGCCCACGGCTGAGCCGCAGGGTCAGGTCTTGCTCGACTGGACCGAGCTGTTGGCCACGCCGGCGCGAGCCGGCCATCGGGTGATCGACACCGACATGGCGGCCATCCTCTATACCTCGGGATCCACGGGCCGGCCCAAGGGCGTGGTGCTGTCTCACCGCAACATGGTGGCCGGCGCCAAGAGCGTGGCCTCGTACCTCGAGAACCGCGCCGACGACACCTTGCTCGCTGCGCTACCGCTATCCTTCGACGCCGGCTTCAGCCAGCTGACCACGGCCTTCCACAGCGGCGCCCGCGTCGTGCTCTTGAACTACCTGATGCCGCGCGACGTGCTGAAGGCGCTGGAGCGCGAGAAGGTCACCGGCCTCACGGCCGTGCCGCCGCTCTACATCCAGCTGACGCAGCTGGAATGGCCGGCGGCGATCAACGAACACCTGCGCTACTTCGCCAACACCGGCGGCCGCATGCCGCGCGAGACGCTCGACGCGCTGCGCGCCCGCGTGCCTGCCGCCAAGCCCTATCTCATGTATGGCCTGACCGAGGCCTTCCGCTCGACCTACCTGCCGCCCGACGAGGTGGACCGCCGGCCCGACTCCATCGGCAAGGCCATCCCGAACGCCGAGATCCTGGTGCTGCGCGAGGACGGCACGCCCTGCGCGCCCGAGGAGCCGGGCGAGCTGGTGCACCGCGGCGCCCTGGTCGGCATGGGTTACTGGAACGATGCCGAGAAAACCGCCGAGCGCTACAAGCTGCTGCCCGCCGGTGCGCCTGGCCGCCAGGCTGGCCTGCAACTGCCCGAGTACGCGGTGTTCTCGGGCGACACGGTGCGCCAGGATGCCGAAGGCTTCCTGTACTTCATCGGCCGCCGCGACGAGATGATGAAGACCTCGGGCTACCGCGTGAGCCCCACCGAGGTCGAGGAAATCCTCTATGCCACCAAGCTGGTCGGCGAATGCGTGGCCTTTGGTGTCGACCATCCGACGCTCGGACAGGCGATCCAGGTGATCGCCACGCCGCCCGCAGGCGCCGCCGCGCTGGACCAGGCCCAGCTCGCCGCCGAATGCCGCAAGCACATGCCGGCTTACATGGTGCCGGCCGGTATCGCCGAGCGTGCCGGCCCGCTGCCGCGCAACCCCAACGGCAAGATCGACCGCAAGCTGCTGTCCACCGAGTGGATCGCCAATCTCTGAAGCCCGCCCGAATTTCGCCCGATGTCTGATTCCGCACTCCCCATCCGCAAGGCACCGCCGGTGCATGCGCCCATGTCCCAGTTCGGCATCGAGCAGGGCGAGCTGGTCATTGGTGGCCTGCCGCTGACGCGCCTGGCCGAGCGCGTGGGCCGGACGCCGTTCTATGCCTACGACCGTGGCCTGCTGAAGCGCCGCGTGGCCGAACTGCGCGCCGTGCTGCCCACCGCCATCAAGCTGCATTACGCGATGAAGGCCAACCCGATGCCGGCCGTGGTCGGCGTGATGGCCGGTCTGGTCGATGGCATCGATGTGGCCTCGGCGGGCGAGCTGAAGGTGGCGCTGGATGCCGGCGCTGACGTGGCCGAGGTCAGCTTTGCCGGCCCCGGCAAGCGCGAGGCCGAGCTGCGCCAGGCCGTGGCGGCCGGCGTGTTGCTGAACATCGAATCCTTCCGCGAGGTGGAGCTGCTGGCTGGCATCTCCAAGGAGCTGGGCTTGCCGGCCCGTGTGGCCGTGCGCGTCAACCCGGACTTCGAGCTGAAGGGCTCGGGCATGCGCATGGGCGGTGGCCCCAAGCAGTTCGGCGTCGATGCCGAGTTGGTGCCGGAACTGCTCGCGCGGATCGGCGAACTGGGTCTGGCCTTTGAAGGCTTCCACCTGTTCGCCGGCTCGCAGAACCTCAAGGCCGAGGCGATCTGCGAGGCTCAGCAAAAATCCTACGAGCTGGCCCTGCGCCTCGCCGCCGATGCACCAGCGCCGGTGCGCTTTCTGAACCTCGGCGGTGGCTTCGGCATTCCCTATTTCCCTGGCGAGGAGCGCCTGGACCTGGCGCCCATCGCGGCCAACCTTTCGCAGCTGCTGGAACGGGCCGCGAAGGAAATGCCCGAGGCCCATCTGGTGATCGAGCTGGGGCGCTATTTTGTCGGCGAGGCGGGCGTCTATGTGACCCGCGTGCTTGACAAGAAGGTGTCGCGCGGCCAGGTCTATCTGGTCACCGATGGCGGCCTCAACCACCACCTGTCGGCCTCCGGCAATTTCGGGCAGGTGGTGCGCAAGAACTACCCCGTCACCATCGGCAACCGCGCCGATGCGACCGAACGAGAAGTCGCTTCAGCCGTAGGCCCGCTGTGTACGCCGCTGGACCTGCTGGCCGACAAGATGGAGCTGCCGGCGGCCCGGGAGGGCGACCTGGTCGTGGTGTTCCAGTCAGGGGCCTACGGTGCCAGTGCGAGCCCGCAGGACTTCCTGGGTCACGCGGGCGTGGTGGAAGTGCTGGTCTGAAAGCCCGAATGCGTCAGGCAGCCAGCGCCGCTTCGCGCGGAGCGGGTGCCCGCGCCGCGACGGCCGGCACGGGCTTGTCCAGCAGCAGATGGATCCAGTTGCCATGCGGCCGGGCGGTGACGCTGCTGGGCCAGCGGGCCAGGAAGGCCAGCTTGGTCAGCAGCTTGTGATGCAGGCCACGCGGCGGTGGACCCTGCAGGGCCTGGCCGCAGTGGACGCAAGGCTCGTCCTGGCAGTACGTGCCATAGGGGTTGCCGGCCCAGTCCATCAGGCGTGCCGACAAGGCATTCGTGCGCTCGCGGTTGCTGCCGACGAAGTTCATCCCGGCCACCTGGCAGCCGCTGAATAGATGGGCCAGCTTCTGTTCATCGAACGCGTTCACATGGCCCCAGGGCGGGCTGCCGCCGCCGCAGGCTCGGCAGGTGGTGCGGCCGACCAGGATGTCCTGCTTGTAGGGTACGCCTATCAGCAATTGTGAGCGGCTGACACGCTGCAATTCGCGGCAGACCTGGGGCAGCAGGGGCGTGGGGATGTGCTCCAGCACCTCGGCGCAGAACACCAGATCCACCGAGTTGTCCGGCAGATCAATCTGCGCTGCATTGCCCTGCACACAGTCGATACGCGGATGCTGGATCGTGGGCATCTGCAGGTCCAGCGCGATCACGCGCTCGAAGCGCTCGGCCAGCAGCAGCGAGAAATGGCCATCGCGTGCGCCGATGTCGAGCGCGACGCCGCCCCGGGCCGGCATCAGCGACAGCAGGTCGCGGGTGCGCAATTGTTCCGAAGGCAGGGCGCGGTATTCGTGCGGATCCATGGTCCATGCCACCGCGTCAGGCTGTGGTGGCTGCAATGAGATAGCCGGACTGTGCTACCGGAATCGTTCCGGGTCACTAGGGCTTGCACGCCCAACCCCGTGTTTCGGGGATGTGGATCCAGAGGATCAGGCTGCGTTCACCCGGGAGCCGTCCCAGCGGCGATTCAGCCACCGGCGCAGCGGCTGTTCCAGGGCGTAGAAGGACAGCAGGCCCGCCGCCAGTGAGCCGGCCAGGCCCCACCAGACCGTGCCATCCTCGGGCCGCGACCAGAGGTAGAAGGGCTGCTGCCAGAGGTAGAGCGAGAAGGACCAGGTGCCGAGCAGGCACAGCGGGCGCCAGGACAGGGCTCGCTGCAGCCAGGGTGCCGTCAGCGTCAGCAGGTTGACGGCCAGTGCCAGGGCACCCACGCCCAGGATCTTCTGCGCCGCCGCCGGCACCGACCACCAATGCAGCACACAGGCGAGGAGCAGCAGGGCCAGGACCAGGGCGGCGGGCGCGGCTTTCGGCCGGTAGCGCTGCAGGGCAAGGAAGATCAGGCCCGAGACGAAGATGCCGTAGCCGGCCACCTCGGTGCGCAAGTATTGATCGAACGGCAGTTGCGGGCCGGGCTGGAGCCAGCCGTAGGCGAGGGCGCTGGCCACGCAGACTCCGACGGCCAGCGCGAGTCCGGCCACGGCCGGCAGGCGCCAGCGCCGCGCGGCCAGCGCGATCAGCGACAGCAGCACATAGCAATGCTCCTCGACCGAGAGCGACCAGACATGGCCGAAGGGCATCAAAGCCTGGCCCGGCTCGGGCGCCCAGTAGTTGTTCAGGAACAGCGCGGCGGCCCCGGTCTCGCTGGCGCTGACCGGGCGGCCTGTGAGGTACAAGGCCACGGAGACCAGCAGCAGGAATGCCAGGTGCGCCGGCAGGATGCGCGAGATGCGCCGCCGGTAGAACGTGGCCAGCGGCGTCTGCTGGACGAACAGCAGTCGCGTCATCAGCCAGCCCGACAGCACGAAGAAAAAGTTCACCCCGAGCGCGCCCAGGTTGATGCCGTCCACCGGAAAGAAGTGCCCGGCCAGCAGCAACGCAATTGCGAGGCCGCGCCAGCCATCCAGGTAATCGAGGTGGGGTCGGGTCTCTTGCTGGGGGATGAGTGCGAGGGGCAGGCGGGGATTCGAACTCAAAGGGCCAGGCCCTGCAGATAGTTCCGGAAGCCCGCACCGAGCTCGGGATGGGCCAGCGCCAGCTCCACATTGGCCTGCAGGAATCCTTCCTTGGAGCCGCAGTCGTAGCGCTTGCCGTCATAGCGGTAGGCGAACACCTTTTCCCGGCGCAAGAGGCCGGCGATACCGTCGGTCAGCTGGATCTCGCCGCCCACGCCGCGCGGCTGGTTGGCGATTTCGTGGAAGACACCGGGCGTCAGGATGTAGCGGCCGGCGACGCCCAGGCGCGACGGCGCGTTCTCGGGCGCCGGCTTTTCGACGATGCGGCTCACGTCCACCAGCTTGTCGTTCACCACGGAGCCGGCCACGATGCCGTAGCGGCGGGTGTGCTCGGGGGGCACTTCCTGCACGGCGAGTATGGAGGCGCGCCATTCGGCGTACTGTTCGACCATTTGCTTGAGGATGGGCTGGCCGCCGCTGGGGCCGACCATCAGGTCATCGGCCAGCAGCACGGCAAAGGGTTCATTGCCAACCAGGCGCTGTGCGCACAAGACGGCGTGGCCGAGGCCGAGGGCCTGGGCCTGCCGCACATAGATGCATTCCATGTCGTCGGGCTTGACGCTGCGCACCACCTCGAGCAGCTCGGCCTTACCCGCCTGTTCAAGGGCTACCTCGAGCTCGAAAGTCATGTCAAAGTGGTCTTCGATCGGCCGCTTGTGGCGGCCGGTCACGAAGATCATTTCGCGTACGCCGGCGGCATAGGCTTCCTCGACGGCGTACTGGATCAGCGGCTTGTCGACCACCGGCAGCATTTCCTTCGGTTGCGCCTTGGTAGCCGGCAGGAAGCGCGTGCCCAAGCCCGCCACCGGGAAGATTGCTTTTGTGACCGACGTGCTGAATGCCATGCCCAGAATCTCTCAGATGAAATTGCCGGCGATTGTTGCATGGGGTGCCGCTGCACCCGCCCTGGCAAACGTGGAGTTTGTGGCGCTGTGAGCATGCTGATCGTCGAGCCGCTGGAGGCGGAAGTGATGCAGTGGCTGGCCGAGCGCCATGCCGTGCATTACGCCCCTGACCTGGCCACCGAACCCCACCATCTGCGCGAGGCCCTGCACCAGGTGCAGGCCGTGGTGCTGCCGCCCTCGGTGGCGGTGGATGCTTCCTTGCTCCGCGCCGCGCCGCGCCTGCGCGTGGTGGGCCGCATGAGCGGCGGTGCCGAGAACATCGATGCCGAGGCCTGCCGGGCCGCGCGTGTCGAGGTGGTGCGCAGCCTTACGGCCACGGCGGCTGCCGAGGCCGAGTTCGTCATCGGCGGCCTGCTGGCCATGCTGCGCCGCGTGCCCGTGCTGTCCAGCGACGGCATGCTGGTCGGCCGCGAGCTGGGTTGCGCCACGGTGGGCCTGATCGGCATCACGCCGGCCGCCAAGCTGCTGGCGCAACTGCTGCCGGCCTTCGGCACCCGCGTGGTCGGCTACGACCCCAGCCTGCACCAGAGCGACCCGATCTGGGCCCAATGGGGCATAGAGCCCCTGCCGCTGCGCGAGCTGATGGAGATGAGCGACGGCATCGCCGTGCTGCTGGGTTTCTTCCAGCGCTATCGCGGCCTGCTGGGCGAGCGGGTGCTGGGCTTTGCCAAGCCCGGCCAGGTCTTGATCTGCACAGGCCATTCGGCCTTG
The DNA here is from genome assembly GCF_030014915.1 of Pelomonas sp. V22. GTDB lineage: Bacteria > Pseudomonadota > Gammaproteobacteria > Burkholderiales > Burkholderiaceae_C > JAUASW01. Next base: position 289,744 of record NZ_JAGIXS010000001.1, on the reverse strand, counting down.
GTGGACGATGCGGCGCTCGCTCGCGTGCTGCAGGAAGGCCGCGTGCTGGCGACCTGGTTCGACAGCCTGGAGCCCGGCCTGCTGGACCCCGACCGGCCGCTGCACGGCCTGGCCGGCATCCAGGTCACGCCGCGCCTGTCTGGCACGACCAAGGAGTCGCGCACGCGGGCGGCCTGGGGTGTGGCCCGGCGCATCGACGAGCTGCTCGCCGCCACGCCGGAACCCGCCGGCGAGTTCCGCTCGACGTTCCCGGCCGAGCTGCCCGATCCTTCAGACGAGCCACGGTGGCGGTAAACCGCTTCAGCGGTTCTGCAACTGATTCAGCTGAGCGCGCAAGCGCGCAACGGTATTGCCAAATTCAGCGACGCGCTGACGCTCCTGGGCTACCACGGCCTCGGGCGCGCGGGCCACGAAGCTCTCGTTGCCCAGCTTGGCCTCGGCCTTGACGATCTCGCCTTCGAGGCGGGCGATCTCCTTGGACAGGCGGGCGGTCTCGGCCTCCACGTCGATCTCGACCTTCAGGGCCAGGCGTGCATCGCCATGGACCAGCACCGGCGACATCGAGCTGGCAGCCTGGAAGGCGGCCTCGTCGTCGATGATCTGCACGTCGGCCAGCTTGGCCAGCGTCTTCAGGATGGCGGCGGCTTCCTTGACGAAGCCGGTATCGCCACCGACCAGCAGCGGCACGCGGTCCGAGGGCGACAGGCCCATCTCGCTGCGCAGGCTGCGGCAGGTGCCGACCATGGACTTGAGGTTCTCGACCCAGGCATCGGCTGCGGGGTCGATGCGCTCCGGCGCGGCGACCGGGTAGGCGGCGGTCACGAGGTAGTCGGTCGACTTGCGGCCAGCAATCGGCGCCACCGTCTGCCACAGCGCTTCGGTGATGAAGGGCGTGATCGGGTGCAAGAGGCGCAGCGTGGTCTCGAGCACGCGGATCAAGGTGCGGCGCGTGGCGCGCTGCTGGCTCTCGTCGCCGTTCTGGATTTGCACCTTGGCGATTTCCAGGTACCAGTCGCAGTACTCGTCCCAGACGAAGGAGTAGATCGCGCTGGCCACGTTGTCGAGGCGGTACTCGGCAAACCCCTGTGCCACGGCCATCTCGACGCGCTGCAGCTCGCCGGCGATCCAGCGGTCCGCCTTGCTGAAGGTCATGTAGCCGGGCGGGCATTGGCCTTGCTCATGCGCGAGGCCGCAGTCCTGGCCTTCGGTGTTCATCAGCACGAAGCGCGTGGCGTTCCAGAGCTTGTTGCAGAAGTTGCGGTAGCCCTCGCAGCGCTTGGAGTCGAAGTTGACGCTGCGGCCGAGCGTGGCCATCGAAGCGAAGGTGAAGCGCAGCGCGTCGGCGCCGTAGCCCGGGATGCCTTCCGGGAATTCCTTCTCCGTGGCCTTGCGCACCTTGGGCGCGTTCTCCGGCTTGCGCAGGCCGGTGCTGCGCTTGTCCAGCAGCTCGGGCAGGGCGATGCCGTCGATCAGGTCCACCGGGTCCAGCACATTGCCCTCTGACTTGCTCATCTTCTTGCCCTGTGCGTCGAGCACCAGGCCGTGGATGTACACGTGCTTGAAGGGCACCTTGCCGGTGAAATGCTTGGTCATCATGATCATCCGGGCGACCCAGAAGAAGATGATGTCGTAGCCGGTCACGAGCACGGAGGAGGGCAGGAAGAGGTCCTGTTCGATGGTCTTCTCGGGCCAGCCGAGGGTGGAGAAGGGCACCATGGCAGATGAGAACCAGGTGTCCAGCACGTCCTCGTCGCGGGTCAGCGTCTTGCCCGGCGCCTTGGCCTGGGCTTCCGCTTCCGTGCGTGCCACGTAGACCTTGCCGTCTTCGTCGTACCAGGCTGGGATCTGATGGCCCCACCAGAGCTGGCGCGAGATGCACCAGTCCTGGATGTTCTTCATCCACTGGTTGTAGGTGTTGACCCAGTTCTCGGGCACGAACTTGACTTCGCCGGAATCGACGACCTCGATGGCTTCTTGCGCAATGCTCTTGCCATTGGCGCCAGCCTGGGTCATGGCCACGAACCACTGGTCAGTCAGCATCGGCTCGATCACTTGGCCGGTGCGGGCGCAGCGGGGCACCATCAGCTTGTGCTTCTTGACCTCGACCAAGAGGCCTTCTTCTTCCAGCTGGGCCACGATCTTCTTGCGTGCCACGAAACGGTCCAGGCCGCGATAGGCCTCGGGCGCCTCGTCGTTGACCTTGGCTTCGAGCGTGAAGATGGTCAGCATCGGCAGTTTGTGGCGCAGGCCGACCTGGTAGTCGTTCTGGTCATGGGCCGGCGTCACCTTGACGACGCCGGTGCCGAATTCCTTGTCCACATAGTCGTCGGCAATCACCGGCACCAGGCGGCCGGTGATGGGCAGGCGCACCTGCTTGCCGATCAAATGCGTGTAGCGCTCGTCTTCCGGGTGCACCATCACGGCGGTGTCGCCGAGCATGGTCTCGGGGCGGGTGGTGGCCACGACCAGCGATTCATCCGAGCCGTCGATGGGATAGCGGATGTGCCACAGCGAGCCGTCTTCCTCCTCGCTCTCGACCTCGAGGTCGGACACGGCGGACTTGAGGATCGGGTCCCAGCTCACCAGGCGCTTGCCGCGGTAGATCAGGCCTTCGTCGAACAGCTTGACGAAGGTGTCGGTGACGACGGAGGAGAGCTTCTCGTCCATCGTGAAGTACTCATGCTCCCAGGACACCGAATCGCCCATGCGGCGCATCTGCTGGGTGATGGTGCTGCCGCTCTGCTGCTTCCATTCCCAGACGCGGGCGACGAAGTTCTTGCGGCCCAGCTGATGCCGGTTCTGGCCCTTTTCCTGCAGCTGGCGCTCCACCACGATCTGCGTGGCGATGCCGGCATGGTCGGTGCCCGGCACCCACAGCGTGTTGTGGCCCAGCATGCGGTGGTAGCGCGTCAGCGAGTCCATGATGGTCTGGTTGAACGCGTGGCCCATGTGCAGCGTGCCGGTCACGTTGGGCGGCGGCAGCTGGATGCAGAAAGACTCGCGGTTCGTATCCAGCGTCGGCTTGTAAAGGCCCTGGGACTCCCACAGCGGGCCCCAATGGGCTTCCAGGGCGGCGGGTTCGAAGGACTTGGCAAGTTCGGTCATGGCTCGCGGGCGGCCGTGAGGGGCCGCCAGATCAATGGCTAACGGGGGAGGGGCGATTGTAGAGGGCGGCCCCAGGGACGAAACAAAACGAAACCCAGCGATACCGCCTTGAGATGCCCTGCGAGGCGGGGACGGGAATCATTCGCTCCATCCCAACCGCAACGAGAGAGCAAATGATGAGATTCCTTGCCATGAGCCTGTTTCACCGCCATGGTCGCCATCACGGCCACCACCATCACCACCATGGCTTCGGCCATCATCACCATCACCACGGCCGCCAGCACTTCGAGGACAAGGCCGAGATGCTGGCCCATCGCCTGGACCTGACCACGGCCCAGCAGCAGCAACTCGACGAGCTGATGAACCAGGCCCAGCGACAGCGTCGCGCCCTGCGCAGCGCGTTGTCGCCGGCCGGCCTGCAGGACCTGGTGGCCAGCGAAAATTTCGACCGCGCGGGCGCGCTGGAACTGTTCAACGCCCGCCTAGAAGCGTTGCGCGCTGCCGGTCCGGGCCTGGTCGATGCCGCCGGCGATTTCTTCGACGGGCTGGACTTCGACCAGCAGCAGGCCTTGCGCTTCCTCCTGCGTAGCCGCCTGGGTCGCCGGGCACAATGAAGCGATGCACCGCCTGCTCCTGCTCGACGACGATGAAGCGCTGTCCCAGCCCTTGGCCCTGTACCTGCAGCGCTTCGACTTTGAGCTTGAAGCGGTGACACGGCCTAGCGAAGCCTTGCAGCGCCTGAAAGCCCAGCGCTTCGATGCCCTGATCCTCGACGGCATGCTGCCCGAGATGGATGGCTTTGAGTTCTGCAAGCGCCTGCGCGCCGGCAGCGAGCCCTGGAAAGACATGCCCGTGCTGATGCTGACCGCCCGTGGGGACCTGACCGACCGTGTGGTGGGCCTCGAACTCGGGGCCGACGACTACCTGGCCAAGCCCTTCGAGCCTCGCGAGCTCGCGGCGCGGCTGCAGACCATCCTGCGGCGCACGCGGCTCGCGCCAGCGCTAGCTTTGGGTCAGCTGCAGTTCGAGGGCCTGGCCATCGACACCGTCCGGCGTGAAGTGCGCCGGGTCGGCGGCCTCGTGGAGCTGACTAGCACCGAGTACGAGCTGCTCTTGCTGCTGGCGCGTGAGCCGGGCCGGGTGTTCTCGCGCGACGAGATACTCAACCGGCTGCGCGGCCAGGAGGCGGACCTTTACACGCGGGCGGTCGACATCCTGGTCAGCCGCCTGCGCCGCAAGCTCGAGCCACTGGAGGCACTGAAGACCTTGCGCAATGCGGGCTACTGCTTTGCGCTGCCGGGAGCGGCGCCTTGAACCCGGAACAACGCGCCCAGCATCGGGCCATGATGCGGCGGCTGCAGCGCCGCGTGCACCACCGTCACCGCCGGCCGCTGGCCTGGCAGTTGCGCGCTCGCCAGCGCTGGCATGAGCGCTGGCATCGCCAGCATGCGCATTTCAAGCATTCCATTGGCGCGCGGCTGATCGCCGTGTTCATCCTGCTGGCAGCACTGGGCGGGCTGATCCTCTATGGCGCGCAGGAGGGCCACTACGGCGCCGTCATGGCAGGCTTTCTGCTGTTCCTGGTGCTGGGCCTGGCCTTCGGCAAGATTCGCCGCATGCTGCGGCCGCTGCGGGCGCTGGCCATGGGCGTCGAGGCCTTCGGCCGGGGCGATCTGGACCACCGCATCCGCTACTTCCACCGCGACGAACTCGGCGACCTGGCGCACCGTTTCAACCAGATGGCGGCCGACATCCAGGCCATGCTGGACGGCAAGCGAGCCCTCTTGCTTGCGATGAGCCACGAGCTGCGCAGCCCGCTGACGCGAGCGCGCCTGCATGCCGAGCTGATCGAGGAGAGCGCTTCCAAAGAGGCCCTGCTGCAGGAGCTCGGCGAGATGCGCGATCTGATCTCGGCCCTGCTCGAAAGCGAGCGCCTCGGCAGTGGCCACAGCGCCCTGCAATTGCGCGAATGCGATCTCGCCGCCCTGGTGCGCGAGACCGTGACCGACGATGCCGTGGCCCTGCAGATCGAGACGGGCCTGCCCCTGCTGGCGCTGGACGTGATGCGCATCCAGCTGCTGCTGCGCAACCTGGTGGCCAATGCCATGCGGCACAACGAGGCGGCGCGCGGCCCGGTGCTGGTATCGCTGCGCCGGGCCGGCGCCGGTGTGCGCCTCAGCGTGCGTGACCATGGCCCCGGCGTGCCGCCGGAGGCGCTCGTCCACCTGGGCGAGCCTTTCTACCGCCCCGATGCCGCGCGCAGCCGCCATGACGGCGGCGTGGGCCTGGGGCTCAGCCTGTGCAAGCTGGTGGCCACGGCCCATGGCTCGCAGCTGGAGCTGCGCAACGCCCATCCGGGGCTGGAAGCGGCGCTGACCTTGGGCTGAACGAGTACATTGCAGGCCATCGCCTTCCTGCCTCGTAGCCGCTGTCCCATGCGCCCAAGTCTCCGCCTTCTTGCCTTCGTCCTGGCCTCGCTCGGCAGCTGCCTGGCGCGCGCCGATTTCGCGATCCCCGGCTTCGAGCTGGTCCACACGGTGCCGGTGGAAACCGCCTTGCCAACACCGGATCTGCGCGAGCCCGTGCGGGTCTGGCGCGAGCTGTTCGACGGGGCCGAGCGAGAGATTGCGATTGCCCAGTTCTATGTGGCCGGCCAGGACGGCGAGCCGCTGGACGAGGTGATCGCGAGGCTGGAAGCGGCCGCCGTACGCGGCGTCAAGATCCGCTTCCTGATGGAGGACAAGGGGCAGAAGCTGTCGGTGCCGGCCACGCTGGAACGGCTGAAGAAGATTCCCGGCATCGAGTTCCGCCTGCTCGACTACAACAAGCTCAGCGGCAACGGCATCATCCACGCCAAGTACTTCATCGTGGACCGCGAGCAGGCCTTCGTGGGCAGCCAGAATTTCGACTGGCGCGCGCTCAAGCACATCCATGAGACGGGCCTGCGCGTCAGCGAGCCGGCGATGGTGGCCAAGATCCAGGCCATCTTCGAGCAGGACTGGCAGGCGCAGGCCCTGGTGGCTGCTGGCAAGCCGGTGCCGAGCCTGCCGCAGCCGGCGGCCGACAGCTTCGACATCGCGCAGAAGGCCTTCCTGCTTTCCAGCCCCAAGGCCTGGAACCCGCTCGGCGTGGGCGACTCGGAAGAGGTGCTGCCGCGCCTGCTGGCTCAGGCCAAGCAGGAGGTGCGGGTGCAGGTGATGGACTATGCGCCGCTCAGCTATGCGCCGGGCCGCCGGCCGTTCTATGCCGTGATCGACAACGCCCTGCGCGCCGCCGTGCAGCGGGGCGTCAAGGTCAAGCTGATGGTGTCGAACTGGAACACCGAGGAACCGGCCATTGACCACCTGAAGAGCCTGGCCATGCTGCCCGGCATCGAGATCCGCATCGTCACCCTCCCGCAGGCTTCGGGCGGCTTCGTGCCGTTCGCCCGCGTGATTCACACCAAGACGATGGTGATCGATGGTGAGCTGGCCTGGGTGGGCACGAGCAACTGGAGCGGCGGCTACTTCGACAAGTCGCGCAACCTCGAGATCGTGCTACGCGACAAGGCCATGGCCGACCGCGTGGCGGCCCTGCATGAGCAGACCTGGAGCTCGGCGTATGCAGCGCCCATCGACGTGATGAAGCACTATCCGAAGCCGGCCAAGGCAGCGCCGTAAGAAGCGTGCCTTGACCGCTTCGGCGGGCATCACATGAAGAGGTGTTCTCCTGCATTCTCCCCACCGAGAATGACGTAGTTCACCTTCTTCAGGTCTGACAAGGACCGCCCACCGGCATACGAAATCGAGCTCTGCAGGTCTTCCTGCATCTCGCGCACGGTGTCGGTGAACTTGCCCTTCACGGGCTCGAGGATGCGCTTGCCCTCGACGTGCTTGTACTCGCCCTTGTTGAAGTCCGAGGCCGAGCCGTAGTACTCCTTGTAGAGCTTGCCGTCGACCTCGACGGTCTGGCCCGGCGATTCCTCATGGCCGGCGAACAGCGAGCCCACCATCACCATCGAGGCGCCGAAGCGCACGCTCTTGGCGATGTCGCCATGGTGGCGGATGCCGCCGTCGGCAATGATGGGCTTGGTGGCCACGCGGGCACACCACTTCAGGCCCGAGAGCTGCCAGCCGCCGGTGCCGAAGCCGGTCTTGAGCCGGGTGATGCAGACCTTGCCGGGACCGATGCCCACCTTGGTCGCGTCGGCGCCCCAGTTCTCCAGGTCGATCACGCCTTCGGGCGTGCCCACGTTGCCGGCGATCACGAAGGTGTCGGGCAGCTTCTGCTTGATGTGGGCAATCATGCGTTGCACGCTGTCGGCATGGCCATGGGCGATGTCGATGGTGATGTAGTCGGCGCCCACGCCCTCGGCCGCCAGGCGGTCGATCACCGCATAGTCGGCCTGCTTGACGCCCGAGCTGAGCGAGACGATCAGGCCCTTGTCGCGCATCGAGGCCGCATAGGCCACGTTGTCCAGGTCGAAGCGGTGCATCACGTAGAAGTAGCCGTTGGCGGCCAGCCATTCGGTGAGGTGCTCGTCAATCACCGTCTTCATGTTGGCGGGCACCACCGGCAGCTTGAAGCGGTGCGGGCCCAGCTCCACCGAGGTGTCGCACTCGGCGCGGCTCTCCACGCGGCATTTGCGCGGCAGCAGGAGGATGTTGTCGTAGTCGAAGATTTCCATGGAACTTCCAAGATCGCATTCGGGCTGCGTTGAGCAGTGCAGGCCCTGGGCTGCGAGCGCTTGACTTGAAATCCGGCTGGCCCTTGAAGCCTGCAGCGGGGCAGGGTGGGCATAAAAAACCGGACCTCAATATTTGGGCCCGGTGCCCGATTCTACGCATGCGGGACCCATCTCGGGGCATCGATGCACCAGTCGGTAAAATCGCGCCCAGATTTGGCAGTTCGCAAGAAGGAAAACATGAGCAACAACGCAGTCGTCATCAGCGGCACCGGCATCTACGTCCCGCCGCACACCATCAGCAATGAGGAACTGGTGGCGGCCTTCAACGCCTACGTGGACCTGCAGAACTCGCAGAACGCCGAGGCGATTGCCGCCGGCACGCAGACGGCGCTGACACACTCCAGCGTCGAGTTCATCGAAAAGGCCTCGGGCATCAAGCAGCGCTACGTGATCGAGAAGGGCGGCGTGCTGGACCCGACCCGCATGTACCCGCGCTTCGAGGAGCGGCCGGACGACCAGCTCTCGCTGATGGCTGAGATCGCCGTCGTGGCGGCCAAGGACGCGATGGCGCAAGCCGGCAAGACCGGCGCCGACATCGATGCCGTGCTCTGCTCCAGCGCCAATATGCAACGCGCCTATCCCGCCATGGCCATCGAGATCCAGCAGGCCATTGGTGCTGGCGGCTATGGCTTCGACATGAACGTGGCCTGTTCCTCGGCCACTTTCGCCATCGAGCAGGCGGTCAATGCGGTGAAGAGCGGCTCGGCCAAGTGCGTGCTGGTGGTCAACCCCGAGATCACCTCGGCCCACCTCGAGTGGAAAGACCGTGACTGCCACTTCATCTTCGGCGACGTCTGCACCGCCGTGATCATCGAGCGGGCCGAGACAGCCACTTCCAAGGACCAATGGGAAGTGCTGGGCACCAAGCTCGTCACGCAGTTCTCGAACAACATCCGCAACAACTTCGGCTTCATGAACCGGATGGAAGACAGCGACCCGAATGGCCGCGACAAGACCTTCCGCCAGGAAGGCCGCAAGGTGTTCAAGGAGGTCGTTCCCATGGCCGCCGCCCACATTGAGGCGCACCTCGGTGCGCTGCAGATCGAGCCCACCGCCGTGCGCCGCTACTGGCTGCACCAGGCCAACCTCGGCATGAACCAGTTGGTGATCAAGAAGCTGGTGGGTGGCGAGGCCGGCTCCGATGTGGCGCCGCTGATCCTCGATGAATTCGCCAACACCGCCTCGGCCGGCTCGGTCATTGCCTTCCACCGCCACCGTGCCGACCTGAAGGCCGGCGACCTCGGCGTGATCTGCTCGTTCGGCGCCGGTTATTCCATCGGAAGCGTGATCGCGAAGAAGCGCTGAGCGCGCCCTTGCGCCTCAGTGCCCGCGCAGCTTGAACTGCGCGACCAGCGAAGCCAGCCGCGCGGCCTGGACCTTCAGGCTCTCGGCGGCGGCTGCACTTTCCTCCACGAGGGCAGCGTTCTGCTGCGTCATGCGGTCCAGCTGGGTGACGGCGGCACCGACCTGCCCAATCCCCTGGCTCTGCTCGTGACTGGCCGTGCTGATCTCGGCGATCAGCTGGCTGACCTTCTCAACCTCGCTGACGATGCTCTGCACCGTGCGGCCCGCCTCGCCGACCTGGCTGCTCCCGACCTCGACCTTGCTGACGCTGTCTGCGATCAGCGACTTGATCTCCTTCGCCGCTTCGGCACTGCGTTGCGCCAGGGTGCGAACCTCGCCGGCCACGACGGCGAAGCCGCGGCCCTGCTCGCCGGCCCGGGCGGCCTCTACGGCCGCGTTCAGCGCGAGGATGTTGGTCTGGAACGCGATGCCGTCGATCACGCCGATGATGTCGGCGATGCGGTTCGAGCTGCTGGAGATGTCGCCCATGGTGCTGACGACCTGGGCCACGGCCGATCCGCCTCGTGCGGCGACATCGGCTGCACTCAGGGCCAGTTCGGCCGCGCGGCGCGCCGTGTCGGCGTTGTTCTTGACGGTGGCCGTCAGCTGGTCCATCGCGGCGGCGGTCTGCTCCAGGCTGCTGGCCTGCTGCTCGGTGCGCTGGCTCAGGTTGAGGCTGCCGCTGGCAATTTCCGACGAGCCGGTGGCAATGGCATCCGCGCTGTCACGGACCTGGCCCACGATCTCGCCCAACTGGCCATTCATGCGCTGCAGGGCCTCCAGCAACTGGCCGGTCTCGTCCTGGCCGGCGCCTTCAATGCTGAGCGTCAGGTCGCCATCGGCCACGGTCTTGGTCGCTGCGACAGCAGCGGCCAGCGGTTGCGTGATGCCGCGCCCGACGTAAACGTTGATCGACAACAGCAGCACGGTCGCCGTCAGCGTGGCCAGAACCAGCAGCCAGCGTGCGTGCGTCGAGCTCTCGGCCGCCTGCTGCTCGCTGGTCTTCTCGAAGGCCTCGATCAGGTCGCTGAGTTTGCCCATGTCGTCTTCCAGCGCCTTGAAGCTGACGAGGAAGGCTGGCAGGCGTGCCTCGGCCGCAGCCGGCTCGCGGATCGCCAGACCCACCACTTCCTCGGCACTGCCGATGTAGGCCTTGAGCCCGCCCTGCGTTCGCAGCACGCCGGCATCAATCTCGGCGCTGAGCGACAGGGCCTTGAGCGCATTCATGTGCTCGTGGAATTCCTGCGTGTGCTCGGCCAGGTCCTTCTGGATCTCGGCAAGCTCTTCCTGCCGGCCCTTGCTCGAGGCCAGCAGCGAGCGCAGCACGTCGCCCCGCAGCGCGTCATGCATCATGTCCGCTTCCAGATGGGCGCGCAGCGCCGAGCTGGCCCGCGACTGCTCCTCGGCGGCGGCGGCCAGCTGACCCATGGCCACGTAGCCGACGGCTGCGACGGCCAGCACGAAGGCCAGACCCAGGAGGCTCAAGGCCAGCATGCGTTGGCGAATCGTCATCGCGAAAGCCATGGCGAACTCCTGTCAGAACTTGGCTGAGAAGCCGACGGTCCAGCTGAGGTCCGGGCTGGTCTTGTTCAGCCCGCGCGAGACAGCCATGTCGACCTGCATGTTGTCGGCGAGCAGGTAGGCGAGGCCGGTGTCGAAGGTCAGCAGCTTGCCGCCGTTGCGGCTGGACGCGATCTGCTGCGCCGACAGCTCGACGAAGCCGCGCAGTCGATCGGTGATGGACTTGCCCAGCACGGCGGCCAGGATGCCGCCCACGAAGCGTTTGCCGTCCTCATTGCGGTCCATGTACAGGCCGGGCATCAGGCCGGCAGACCAGCCGGCCGGCAGCTCCCATTCCGCGACAAAGCGCACCGAGGGGCGCAGCCCCTGTCCGCGGTAGGCGCGACTGCCTGTGTCGCCATCGACGTGGAACAGCCAGGCCGTGTCCGGCGTGGCCGTTGCCTCGTCGCCATCCGAGGCATGCCATTTGAGACCTACGGACAGATCGCTCCAGCCCCGCTCGCGTTGCCTGACGCCGAGCGCCGTGCTGCGGCTGCGCATGGCGCCATCAGTTTCGAAGCGGAGTTCCCAGTCGTCGGCCAGGCCGATGCGGAGCAGGCTGGGTGTGCTGCGCGTCCAACTGCGCAAGGCGCCGTCCCGATCACGTTCCCAGGCGAGGCTGGTCTCGATCTGGAAGCGGCCCTTGCCCACGGTGGCGGCCGATTCGACGAAGTCCGGCCGATCCGTGGCGATGGGCTCTGCCGCCAGCAGGGTGGGCAGGGCGAGACAAGCAAGGCCCAACAGCGTGCGCGTCATGGTGTGCTCCTTGTGCAAGTCAACGCCTGCGTGATCAGGCGTGCAGTCGACTATAGGAGCAAGCCGACGGGCTGCACAGGGGCGGTGTCAGTCGGTTATCAAGGGCCCGAAGCCGAGCTTGCCGCAGGGACGGCGCTGCCCTCCATGCCCAGGCGTTGCAGGCCGGCCTCGCCCGCGAACTCCTCGAACACCCAGCCCTCGCCCTGGCGTACCAGGCCCTCGGCCGGTGGCTGGATCTCGCTGACCGGAACGCCGCGCAGGGCCACGCTCATGAAGTCGATCCATGCCGGCAGGGCCAGGCCACCGCCCGATTCGCGGTCGCCCATGGGCTTGGGGTTGTCGTGGCCTATCCAGACCGCTGCGACCAGGCTGGGCTGGAAGCCGACGAACCAGGCGTCGACCGCGTCGTTGGTGGTGCCGGTCTTGCCGTAGATGTCGGGCCGGCGGAGCGATCCCTGCGCGCGCGCGGCCGTGCCGCTGCGGGTCACTTCCTGCAGCAGGCTGGCGACGACGAAGGCATTGCGCTCCGAGATGCCGCGCTGTTCTTCGCTGCGCGGCTCAGGGGCCGCATCGAACAAGATCTGGCCCTTGCTGTCGGTGATCTTCTCGATCAGCAAGGGCGCCACGCGGTAGCCACCGTTGGCGATGACCGCATAGGCTTGCGCCATCTGCAGCGGCGTGACCGAACCCGAGCCAAGGCCCAGGGTCAGGTTGTCGGGTTGCTTGTCCACATCGAGGCCAAAGTGCCCGGCCCAGTCGCGCACCTTGCCGGCGCCCAGCAGCTGCATCACGCGCACCGTGACCATGTTCTTGGAGCGCGCCAGGGCCTGGCGCACCGTCAGCGGGCCGTCGTACTGGCTTTCGTAGTTCTTGGGTTCCCAGTCGCCGATGGTGATGGGCGCGTCGTTGACCACGGTGTCGGGGGTCAGGCCTTGCTCCAGCGCGGCCGAGTAGACCAGCGGCTTGAAGCTGGAGCCCGGTTGGCGCCAGGCCTGACTCACGTGATTGAACTTGTTCTTGGCGAAGTCGAAGCCGCCGACCAGCGCATGCACCTTGCCGCTGCCCGGCTCCAGCGCCACGAAGGCGCCTTCGGCTTCGGGCGACTGGGCCACCAGCCAGGCGCCTTGCGGCTCGGCCTTGCTGGGCGCGCCGCGCAGCACGCGGATGATGGAGCCGCGGCGGATGCGCAGGCTGTCGCGGGCCTTGTCAGACAGCGCCGCCTGCACCGAGCGCAGGCCTTCGCCACTGATGGTGATCTCGTCGCCGCTTTGCAGGCTGGCCTTGAGTTTGCCGGGCGCAACGGCCGTGACCACGGCGGCGCGCAGCTCGTCATTGTCCGGATGCTCGCTCAGCGCATGGCCGATCGCGGCGTCTTCCTCGCTGCTGTCGTCGGGCAGCTCGACAAAGCCCTCGGGCCCGCGGTAGGCCTTGCGGCGCTCGTAGTCCATCAGCGTTTTGCGCAGGCCCTTGTAGGCGGCCTGCTGCTGCTCGGCCACCAGGCTGGTGTAGACATTGATGCCGCGCGTGTAGGCCTCCTCGCCGTATTTGGCGAACACCACCTGGCGGGCCATCTCGGCCGCGTACTCGGCATGCAGCCGCTGGTCCTGGGCGGAGCGGATGTGCAGCTTCTCGGCCTTGGCGCTCTCGTAGTCCTCGGGGCCGATCATGCGCACGTCCAGCATGCGCTCCAGCACCACCAGCTGGCGGCGCTTGGCGCGCTGGAGGTTGCTGATCGGGTTGGCGTAGTAGGGGTTCTTGGGCAGCCCGACCAGCATGGCCGTCTCGGCGATGCTCAGCTGGTCCAGCGGCTTGCCGAAGTAGGCCTCCGAGGCGGCGGCAAAGCCATAGGCCCGCTGCCCCAGGTAGATGTGGTTCATGTAGATCTCGAGGATCTGGTCCTTGCTCAGCTGGCTCTCGATCTTCAGCGCCAGCAGGATTTCCACGAACTTGCGCGAATAGACCTGGCGCTTGCTCAGGTACATGTCGCGGGCCAGCTGCTGGGTGATGGTGGAGCCGCCGCCCTTCTTGTGCTCTGAGAAGGGGTTGGACAGGTTGTTCACCACCGCACGCGCAATGCCGCTGAAGGAGATGCCGTCATGCTCGTAGAACGGCGCGTCCTCGACGGCCAGCAGCGCGTCGCGGGTGCGCTTTGGGATCTGCTGCAGCGTCAGGTAGCGCCGCCGCTCGGCGCCGAACTCGGCCATCAGCTGACCGTCGCTGGTATAGACGCGCAGCGGCTCCTTGGCGTGGTAGTCGGTCAGCTTGTCCAGGTCGGGCAGGTTGGGATAGATCAACGCCGCTGCGATGCACAGCAGCAGTGCGAACAAGGCCATCAGCCCGCCAAAGATGAGCGCCACGCGGCCGGGCGTGTAGCCCCGCGAGGCAAGGAACTCGGGCCAGGGGAAGCGGCGGGATTCAGCGGTCATCGGTGGTCGGCAGGCGCTTGAGGCGAGGCCGCATTATGGGGGGCTCCCTGGGTAAGCACCGTTTCGGCACCCCGGCCTGCATCGCCAGAATCCGGCCCGCAGATCTCAATAAATGCAGGGAGGAATGAGATGCTGAAACGAAGGACTCTGATCGAGGCCGGGCTGGGCCTGGCCGCCAGCACGGCGCCCTTGGTCGTGCGCGCCGCCACGGAGGCCGAGTCGGGCCGCCTGCCGCTGGAAAGCTTCGCCCGGCGGCCGATGATGGAACAGCTGGCGCTCTCGCCCGATGGCAAGCTGCTGGCCGCCATCGTCAACGAAGGCAAGCAAAGCATGATCGTGACCCGCGCGGTGGACGGCGGTGCCTTTGTCGGCGTGCTGGGCACCGACAACCTCGAGTTCACGATCAACTGGCTGGCCTGGGCCAACCCGACGCGGCTGCTGGTCAGCCTGGGCTTCTACACGATCCGCGAGGAGCGTGGCTATGGCCGCATCGAGACCACCGAGACCCGCCTGGTGGCCATCGACGCCGATGGCAAGAACATGGTCAACCTGGTGCGGCCGCGCGGCTCGCAGTCGGCCAACCTGCGCTGGGCCTGGCAGCAGGACAACGTGGTGGACCTGCTGCCGGACGATCCCGAGCACATCCTGATGGCCTTGCCCGGCAGCTCGGAAGATCCCTATCCGGCGGTCATGAAGGTCAATGTCTACACCGCATCGCGCACCACCCATGCCACCTCGCGGGACCGGAACTGGAACTGGATCACCGATGCCCAGCACCGGGTGCGCATCGGCATCGGCAACACGCGAGACGGCGAGACGACCATCTCGGTCTGCGACACGGACGGCAACAACTGGCGCCAGCTGAGCAAGACCGCTGCCTTTGAGGGGCAGGCCTTGACGCCGCTGGGCTTCGGGCTGGATCCGCAGCAGCTCTACGTGACGACGCGGCACGAAGGCCTGGAGGCGGTGTTCACGCTGGACCTGGGCGACCCCAAGGCCAAGCCGGTGCTCAAGCTGGCCAATGAGCGCTACGACCTCGGCGGCTCGCTGGTGCGCGACGCACGCGGCGAGGCTGTGGGTGTCAGCATGCGCACCATGGACGGCTCGTCCGGCTTCTTCTGGGACCCGACCTACAAGGAGAACCAGACCGTGCTGGATGCCGCGCTGCCGGACCGGGCCAATGGCTTCAACGGCCGCGACCGGGCGGGTTCGCTCTTCATCGTGCGCTCGGCGGCGATGGGCGAGCCGGAGCAGTTCTTCCTGGCGCGCTTTGGCGACCAGCCCTCGCTGAAACTGCTGGCCAACAGCTATCCGGAGCTCAAGGGTCAGCCGCTGGGGCGGCGCCAGTCCTTCCGCATGAAGGCGCGCGACGGCTTGCCCCTGCACGGCTACCTGACTTTTCCGCCGCAATCCAGCGGCGGCCCCTTGCCGCTGGTGGTCCTGCCGCACGGCGGACCGCAGTCGGCGGATCATGCCGGGTTCGACGACTGGTCCAGCTTCATCGCCGACCGCGGCCACCTGGTCTTGCAACTCAACTACCGGGGCTCGACCGGCTACGGCCAGAAGCACCTGGAAGCCGGCCTGCGGCGCTGGGGCCTCGAGATGCAGGAAGACCTGGAGGATGGCGTGGCCGAGTTGGTCAAGCTCGGGCGGGCCGATCCCAAGCGCGTGGCCATCGTCGGCGGCAGCTATGGTGGCTACGCGGCGCTGATGGGCGTGATCAAGACGCCCGAGCTCTACCGCGGCGCCTTCGCCTTTGCGCCAGTGACCGACCTGGTCGAACTCACCAAGGATGCGCGCCGGTTCGGCCGGCGCGAGGTGATTCGCCGCCAGGTCGGCGATGCCAGCGACGACCGCGAACGCCTGGAGGCCACCTCACCCTGCCTGCATGCCAAGCGCATCAAGGTGCCGGTGGTGATTGCCCATGGCACGGTGGATCGTTCGGTGGAGTTCGACCAATCGGTCCGCATGGTCGCGGCGCTGAAGGAGGCCGGCAAGCCGCACGAGTTCATCAAGCTCGAACGCGGCGACCACTTCCTCAGCCACCAGCCCTACCGGCAACAGGTGCTGGCGGCGATGGAGCGCTTCCTGGACCAGGTGCTGCCCAAGGCCTGAACCAGGGCTGTGGCCGAAGGCTGCTATCGTGCCGGCCATGCAAGACATGAGCTTCTACTGGCACGACTATGAAACCTTCGGCCGCGTGCCGCGCCGCGACCGGCCCACGCAGTTTGCCGGCGTGCGCACCGACCTGGACCTGAACGAGGTCGGCGAGCCGCTGATGATTTACTGCCAGCCGCCGACCGACAACCTGCCCGACCCCGAGGCCTGCCTGCTGACCGGCATCCTGCCGCAGGACTGCGCCGAGCGGGGCCTGCCCGAGCATGAGTTCGCTGCGGCCATCGAAGACCAACTGGCACGACCCGGCACGGTGGGCCTGGGCTACAACACCATCCGCTTCGACGACGAGGTCACGCGCTTCCTGCTCTGGCGCAATCTGCGCGACCCCTATGCCCGCGAATGGCAGAACGGCTGCGGCCGCTGGGACCTGCTCGACGTGGTGCGCTGCGCCTATGCGCTGCGGCCAGACGGTATTCAATGGCCGCAGCATGAGGACGGCCGCCCGTCCTTCAAACTCGAGCATCTGACGGTGGCGAATGGCCTCACGCATGAAGCGGCGCACGATGCGCTGTCCGACGTGCGCGCCACCATCGCCCTGGCCCGCCTGATCAAGACCGCCCAACCCAAGCTCTGGGACTTCTGCCTGAAGCTGCGCAAGAAGGAGGCCGTCTGGGCCGAGATCGGCGCGGGCAACAAGCCCTTCCTGCACATTTCCGGCATGTATCCGCCGGAGCGCGGTTGCATCGCTCTCGTGTGGCCGCTGGCGCCGCACCCGACCAACAAGAACGAGCTGATCGTCTGGGACTGCACGGAGAACCCGGCCGAGCTGCTGACGCTCAATGCCGAGACGATCCGCCAGCGCATGTTCACCAAGCAGGCCGAGTTGCCCGAGGGCGTGACGCGGCTGCCGATCAAGAGCATCCACGTCAACAAGTCACCGGTGGTGATCGCCAACCTGAAGACGCTCTCGCCGGCCATGGCCGAGCGCTGGGGACTGGACATGGAACAGGCCTTGCTGAACGCCCAGCAGCTGGAGCAGCAGGGCCATCTGCTGGCCGGCCTGTGGGGCGAGGTGTTCAAGCGCCCCGGCGATGGCGCGCCGGTCGATGTGGATGAAGACCTCTATGGCGGCTTCATCGCCCCCGATGACCGCCGCGCGCTGCAGCGCCTGCTGGCCTTGAGCCCCGAGCAACTGGCCGACCGGGCCGCGCAGGGCAAGCTGACGTTCCAGGACGAGCGGCTGGAGGAGCTGGTGTTTCGCTGGCGCGCGCGCAACTTCCCGGCCAGCCTGAGCGGCGAGGAGCAGCAGCGCTGGACCTCGCATTGCGCCGCGCGCCTGCACGGCGGCGAGGGTGGGGCGCTGACGCTTTCCAGCTTCTTCGAGCAGGTCGACGCGCTGAGCGAGCAGGCCGACGAGCGGGGTCAGGCCATCCTCGGTGCACTCTACGACTGGGCCGAGCAGATCGCGCCGCCGGCCTGATGGCGCGAGGCGGCGGCCCACCTCCACCATGTTCGGGAGGCAGGGCCGCTGGCGGCCCTCCAGAATGAATCCCACGCCCCGATCGCTCCGATCAAAGAGGGCGCGGAGGGATTCATGGACAAGCGAGACTTCGCGCGCTGCCTGCTCGGCGCGCTGGCACCCGGCTGGCTCGTCCAGCCGGCGAGGGCTGCAACAACGCCACCGGCCCTGCTGCTGGCGCAGAGCGCGCCAGCCAAGCTGGACCCACGCGGCTACCTGGTCAGCGAGAAGCTGGACGGCGTGCGCGCCTTCTGGACCGGCCGCCGTCTGCTGTTTCGCAGCGGCCTGGAGATCGCGGCACCGGATTGGTTCACGGCACGCCTGCCCTCGCGGCCGCTGGACGGCGAGCTGTGGATGGGCCGTGGCCGCTTCGAGGCCGCGTCAGCCGCCGTGCGGCGCAGCAAGCCGGTGGACGCCGAGTGGCGGGCACTGCGCTACATGCTGTTCGAACTGCCGGAGGGCGCCGGCGACTTCGAGCAGCGGGCTGCCGAGTTGCGGCAGCTCGCGGAATCGCTGTCCTGGGAGAGTTTGCAGGCCGTGGACCAGGGGCGCATCGAGACCTCGGCAGTGCTGCACCAGCGCTTGCGCGAGGTCGTGGCGGCCGGCGGCGAAGGCCTGATGCTGCATCGTGCCGACGCGGCCTACGCGACCGGCCGCAGCGAACTGCTGCTCAAGCTCAAGCCGGTGGATGACGGCGAGGCCGTGGTCATCGCCCATGAGCCGGGCCAGGGCGCGCTGAGCGGAACCCTGGGCGCGCTGCGCGTGCGCAGCCCCGAGGGCCGGGAGTTCAGCATCGGCAGCGGTCTCAGCGCTGCGGACCGGCGCACACCGCCACCGATAGGCAGCCTGGTGCGCTACCGCTTTCGTGGCCTGACCGGCAGCGGCTTGCCGCGCTTCGCCACCTTCGTCCGCATCGAGACCTAGCGCATCAGCGAATCAACGCAGGTAGCGCTGCAGGTACTTGTCGCGCAGGCCGGTCTGCTTGTCCTTCAGCTCGATCTCGCGGCCCTGGATGAAGATGCGCTCGACATTGCTGCGGATGTCGAGCGGGTCGCCGTCGCTGACGAAGAAGCTGGCCAGCTTGCCCACTTCGAGCGAGCCCAGCAGCTTGTCGGCACCGAGGATGCTCGCCGGGTAGAGCGTGATCGCCTTCAGCGCCTCGTCGGCCGGTAGGCCGAAGGCCACGGCCTGGCCGGCTTCGAAGCCGAGGTTGCGCTCGTTGGACGGATCGCGGTCTTCGCGGGCAATGCAGAAGCGCACGCCGGCCTTGGACAGCTCGGCCGGCAGGCGGAAGATCGCGTCTACATCGTCGTCGCGGCGCAGCGGCAGGCGGTTCAGCGAGCCGATCACCACCGGGATGTCGCGCGCCTTCAGCTCGGGAGCGAAGACGGCCGCATCGGCGCCGCCGACGATCACGATCTTCAGCTTGAAGCGCTCGGCCAGGTCCAGCGCCTGGCGGATCTGCCAGCGGTCGTCGGCATCGATGAAGACGGGCCGCTCGCCGCGCACCACGGGCAGCATGGCTTCCCAGCGGGTGTCGAGCGGCGTCTTGGCGTCGGCGGCCTTGGCCTTGGCATAGGCGGCGGCCGATTCGAACACCTCGTCCAGCAGCTTCAGCTTGGCCGTGACCGAGCGGCGCAGCTCCTCGCGCGGCGCCTCGGCCGTGGCGAAGACGCTGGCGATCGAGCGCATCGTGGGCAGGCTCACATGCAGGCCCACCTCGGGGCGGATCGCCATGTCTTCCCAGTTCCAGCCATCCAGCTGCACGAGGGCCGAGGTGCCGGAGACCAGGCCGGTGCCGGCGCGTGCCTGCGGCACCGACAGCACGGTCAGCACGCCGCTGGCGCGGGTCACCGGGATGATGTCGGAGTCTGCGTTGATGGCAACGAGGGCGCGGGCATTCGGATTGACGGAGCCGGACTCCGCCGTGTCCACCGTGGCGCGCACGGCGCTCACCTCGACGAGGCCCATCACCGTGTTGGCCGAGACCATGCCGGGATAGACGTGGCGGCCCTTCAGGTCGATGACCTGGGCACCGGCCGGCGCGGCCAGATCGGCACCGCCTATGGCCTTGATGCGGCCGCCCTCGACCAGCATGCGGCCGTTGGCGATCACCGGCCCGCTGACCGGATGCAGCGTGGCATTGCTGATCAGCAGCGGCTTGGCCTGCACCGGCGGCGGCACATTGGGATTGGCCTGCGCCAGCGCGGCGAGCAGCAGGGCGAGGGCGCCCAGCAGGGGGGTGCGCTTCTTGATCATTGGTGGACCTCCTCGGTGCATTCATGCCATTCGCCGTTGCCGTAGCTCTCGGCATAGCGGGCCTGTTCGTGCAGCCATTGCTGCAGACGGGCTTCGTCCAGGGCCAACTGGTCGCCGGGTTCGCTGCCGGCTGCGGCGCCGGGGCGGCCGCCTGCGCCGGAGCCGCCAGTGCCACCGGCCGTGAGGCGGGCCGTGACGGCCTTGGCTATCAGGCGGGCGCGCTCAACGCGTTGCTGCTCGCGCAGCTTGGCGTCTTCGGCGCGGCTGAAGTAGAGGCGGCCGTCGATCCAGGTCTGCTCGGCACGGCTGGTGGTGGCCAGCGGGTTGCCGTTCCAGAGCACGAAGTCGGCGTCTTTGCCCACCTCCAGCGAGCCGGTGCGGTCGCCAACGCCCAGCTGCTTGGCCGGGTTGATGGTGACGAACTTCAGCGCCTCGGCTTCCTTCATGCCGCCGTAGCGCACGGCCTTGGCGGCCTCGGTGTTGAGGCGGCGCGCCAGCTCGTTGCTGTCGGAGTTGAAGCTGGTGTTGACGCCCACCTTCTGCATCATGGCGCCGTTGTACGGAATGGCATCGACCACTTCCATCTTGTAGGCCCACCAGTCGCTGAACGTGGAGCTGCCGGCACCGATCTCGGCGATCTCCTTGGCCACTTTGTAGCCCTCGAGCACATGCTGGAAGGCCGCGACCTTGAGACCGAACTCCTTGGCGATCTTGGTGAACATCAGAATCTCATCCGCCCGGTAGGAGTGGATGTGGATCTCGCGCTTGCGCTGCAGCAGTTCCACGAGGGTGTCGAGCTGCAGGTCGCGGCGCGGCTGCTCGCTGCCCTTGGGGTTGCGCTTCCATTCCGCCCAGCGGGCCTCGTACTCGCGCGCGGCCTGGAAGGCATCTCGCAACAGCTGCTCCACGCCCATGCGGGTCTGTGGGTAGCGGGTGTTGTTGCCGTCGCCCCAGTTCGATTGCTTGACGTTTTCGCCCAGCGCGAACTTGATGCCTTGCGCGGCCTCCTTGAACTTCAGGGCCTCGGCATCCAGGCCCCAGCGCAGCTTGATCACCTGGTTCTGGCCGCCGATGGTGTTGGCCGAGCCATGCAACAGGTTGGCCGCCGTCAGGCCGCCGGCCAGCTCGCGGTAGATGTTGATGTCGGTGGCATCGATCACGTCGGCCACGCGCACCTCGGCGGTGATCGAGCTCGAGCCTTCGTTGACGCCGCGGGCAATGGCGGTGTGCGAGTGGGCGTCGATGATGCCGGGCGTCAGGTGCAGGCCCTTGGCATCGATCACCAGGGCGTCGGCGGGTGCCTTCAGGTCAGCGCCGATGGCGGCGATCTTGCCGTCGCGTACCAGCATGTCGGCGCGGGCCAGTTGTCCGGCGGCGGCACTGGTCCAGACGGTGGCGTCCTTGATCAGCACCAGCTTGCTCTCGGGCTTGGCGGCCACGCCGAAGGCGCCAGCCGGATAGCGCTGCAGGGCGCCCAACTCGACCTTGGGCTCGGCCTTGGGCGCTGTTTCCGCATGCGGCTTCTCGCGTTCGGCGACCAAGCTGTCGCTGACCAGGCGCTCGCCTTGCAGGCGCAGGTTCAGCCAGGCGGCACTCTCGCCGCCTGCGCAGGGCCAGCGCAGGTGGAGCTGGTCGCCGCGCAGGTGGCCTTCGCAGGTCTTGCCATCGAGCTTGAGCTGCGGCCGGGCGGCCGTGCCGCTGATCATGAGGGGCTTGTCCTGGCCGGCGATCTTCCACTGGCCGCGCACGTCCTTGCGCTGCCAGACCTCTGTGGGCAGGGCGCGGCCGTCGACGAAGGCCAGCTCGATCTCGGCCGATTCGCTGGCGAACAGGTCGCCGGTGGCGATCACGAGGTTGGCGATCTGGCCCGGCGCAATCTGACCCAGGCGCTGCGCCTGGCCGAGCAGCTTGGCCGGTACGGTGGTCAGGCCGGCCAGCGCGGCGTCGGTACTCAGGCCACGCTTGACGGCCTGGCGCAGGCGCGGCCAGAAGTCGCGCTTGGCATCGCTCAAGCCGCGCGGGCTGACGGCGAACTCGACGCCGGCCTGCGCCAGCACCGAGAGGTTGCTGGGCGCCAGCTCCCAGTGCTGCAGCTGCTGCAGCGATACGTCGGCGGCGAGGTCCGGGTTTTCGACCTCGGGCGCGGCCGGGTAGCTCAGCGGCACGATGACCGGCATGCCGAGCGCCTTCAGCTGGGCGGCGCGGCGGTACTCGAAGCCGTTGCCTTGCAGGATCACCTTGAGGCTGAACTCGTCGCGTACCTTGGCGATGCGCAGGAAGTCCTGCTCATCGTCGGCCTGGTAGACCACGGGCTGCTTGCCTTGCACGGCGTTTTGCAGCGCGGCCAGCGAGCTGTTGAACTCGCGTCGCTCGCCGTTGCCGGCGGCCTGGCCGTACCAGCGCGCATCCCACCAGGTCTGGCGCGACAGGGCGACGGCGCCCATCAGCGAGTTCGGGTAGCCGGCGCTCCGGCCCCGCTCAAATTCATGCGAGAGGTGCTGGGCCACGTCGGTGGCGATCAGGAGGTTCTTGGCATCCAGGCCTTCGCCGGCCGAGAGCAGGGCGCTCTGCCCGCGGAAGATGCCGTGAGCCGGCGCGGCGAGCACGGCGGTGAAGCCCAGCTCGCGCGAGGCCTTCAGCTCGTCGGCCTTCAGATCCAGCACGGCGGCCACCGATTGCTCGGGGTGGACCTGTGCATTGCGGCTGCTGGCGCTGCGGCCGCTCATGGCGTTGCTGCCGGCGCCCGTGCCGCGCTGTGGCTTGAGCGATGCAGGCACGCCAACCAGGCTGGACATGTCGATGAAGCCGGCATAGATGCTGCGTCCCGGCAGCTTCCAGACCCGCGCGCCGGCCGGGATGGCCACGTCGGCACCGGCGGCCACGATCTGGCCGTCCTTCAGCACCACGGTGCCACGTTCGATCACCTTGCCCGGCGCCAGCACGAGGCGCGCCTCGGTCAGCGCATGCCAGCGCGGCGTGTTGTCGCGCAGGCCTTCGACACGGTCGCTGCTGCTGTTGTTCTGGGCCAGGGCGGCGCTGCCTAGCAGCAGGCTAAGCAGGCCCAGGCAGGCCAGCGCTGGGCGCTGGGGTCGCTTGAATTGCATGAATGGCTCCCTCACTGGGTGCCGGCGGTGGCCGGCAGGTTCCGGCGCGGATTGTTCAGCGATTCGGCCCGCATCGACATGGCGGAAATACCGGGTGCCCTTCAGCCGGGTGCGTTGCTCGCGCGGGTCGCGCTTGGTCGATTGGGGTTTCCGTCAGGCGGCAAACGCGGTACACCTGCAATAGTTGTCGCATCATGGCGATACCCGCTATTCGCACGCCAGTTCCAGGAGACCTCAATGCAAACCAAGCCCGACAACGCCGAAGCCGGCCACGAGGTGATCGCGGCACGCATGCGCGCGCTGATGGTGCGCTCGCCGGTGGCCGTGGGTTTTGTACTGAATCAGCGCTTCGAGGTGGTCAGCGAGCAGTTCAACCACCTGTTCGGCCATGGCGATGACACCGACCTGGCCGGCCAGCCGACCCGTGCCATCCATGTGTCTGACGGCTCGCACAACGGCGTGCACGAGAAGTCCTCCGCCGCCTTCGTGGCCGGCCGTCCGCTGGACGAGGAATTCGAGTACGTGCGGCGTGACGGCAGCCGCTTCTGGGGCCGCCTGCAGGCCACGCCGCTGCACTGGGACCAACCGGGTGGCGAGGCCGTCTGGATCATCGAAGACATCACCGCAGCCCGCCAGCTGCGCATGCAGCCGACCTGGACCGCCAAGCACGACTCGCTGACCGAACTGGCCAACCGCCGCGAGTTTGAGCGCCGTCTGGCCGAGCACGTGGGCAGCCGCCGCCACGAGCCGGTGTCGGTGCTGTGGGTGGACGTAGACAAGTTCAGCGAGGTCACGGCCTCGATGGGCAGCGAGGTGGCTGACCATTTCCTCTATGGCCTCGGCCAGATGCTGATCACCAAGGTGCGGGCCTCCGACCTGGTGGCCCGCCTGGACGACGACCATTTCGCCGTGCTGCTGCCCGACTGCGACCAGCACTACGCCCAAATCGTGGCCGAGAAGATCCGCTCCGCCATCGCCGGCTTCCGCCTGCGCTGGGGCCTGCACCGTACGCGGGTGAAGGCCTGTGTGGGCGTGGTGCAACTGCAGCCCACACTGGAAACGGTCGATGCCGTGCTGGGCGCCTGCGCCCTGGCTTGCACCGAGGCCAAGGCGGCCGGCGGAGATACGGTGCGGGTCTTCGTCTCGGCCGGCGGCTACGAGGAACTGGCGGGCTGAGCCGAAAGCCGAGTTCCGCTAGGGCCTCACGGGGCTTGCAGCAGCCGTACATCGCCTGTGCGTTGCGCTGGGCGGGCTTGTCCTGCGGAGATTTCGCGCGCTTGAAAAGCCGCCGGGCTGTGCCATGGATGGCATCGCGAGTCGACCTAAGATGCTAGGTCCTTGATGGCGCTGACCTTTGCATGACAGATCGACGTGCGTTCTTGTTTGCTGCCGCCGGCGGCCTGGCCGGATGCGGCGGCGGTTCACCCGAGGCTCCGGCTGCCTCCGTTCGGCCAGTGATTCCTGCCGGCACTTTCACTCGCGGAGACGCCGCAGCGGTCCCATTGATTCTTGCGCCAGTTGGACCTGCCGGCTTGGCGCAGTGGGTGGGCGAGGAGGTGATCGCTGGCCTGGTTCGAGCTGGCTTCTTTGTCATTGGACGACATTGGCCGGGCTTGGATGGAGGGATTGAGGACTATGGTGCCCGCCATGGTGAGATTGCGGCATGGTTGGACAGCTTGCGGCTGTCAGTTCGCCCGGTTTTTTATGTCCAAAGCCGTGGTGGGCTGCAGCTGCTCAATTACGCCTGTGATGAGCCAGAAAGCTTTCGCAAAATTGCTTGCCTCTATCCGGTGACAGACCCGCGTGTGTTCCCGGGCGCTGGGCAGCTGCTTTGGAATGCCCATGCGAGCACGGAAGCAATGTTTCCATGGCTTGCGAACACCCCGAACCTGCGTGCCGCTCGGTTGCGTGGGCGACCCATCCGCATATGGCATGGCGATGCCGACACGCTCGTGCCGAAATCGAGCACCACAGATGTATTCGCGCCCGCAGCGGGCGCGGAGGTCGTGACCATCCCGGGCCTGGGCCACACGCAGGTGTGGATCGAGGCGATAGGCGACTGGTTGAGGGCATGAAACCGGCCTCCCGGCACGCGACCACAGCCGTCCCTTTTTGCCCGCGAGGTGTTTCCATCCTTGGCAAGACAGCTTGGGGATGCCTCAGTGCAGGTGCTTGGCATCGTTCGGACGTAATTGTCGAAAAATAAGACCGGATTTATGGGGTCTTTTCCTAAAGTTCGGGCGTTTATCGCCGATAGTCGGGGAATCCGGCCCGACTTTAGAGGCCTGATGCATCCGAAAGCCACCGCATGATCAGCCTGTCAACCGCCCTGTCCGGCATCTCCGCCGCCAATGAGCGGCTGCGCGCGTCGGCCCACAACGTCGCCAATCTCTCGACCGAGAACTTCAAGCGCGAAACCGTGGAGCTGACCAGCCTGGCCGGTGGCGGCGTCGGCGCCACGAGCCGCACGGCCGACAACCCGGGTGTCTCCGAAACCACCGAGCTGGTCGAACAGAAGTCGGCCACCTATGCCTTCGTGGCCAACCTGCGCGTCTTGCAGACCCAGGTGCGAGCCGAAGGCGCGATGCTCGACATCCACGCCTGATCCGCCGCCGGATCTCGGCAGTCCTAGGCCCATTCAGGGCCGCAATTCATAGTCCGCCCAGCCGTCGCCGCGATCCCGCAGCAGGCGGACTTGCGGCATGCGCTCCAGGTACTTGATGCCGCCGGCTCCCGAGACGAAGCGCAGCTTGATGCCGGGCACGGGCCGGATGCGCCAATTGCCGTCGGCGCTGGGATTCACGCCTTGCTGGGTCCCCAGATAGGCCGCCACGGCCTCGCGGTTCTCGTCCGGCGAATCGATCACGATGCGGGTCGCGTTCAGCCCCGGGAAGTTGCCGCCGCCGGTGGCGCGGTAGTTGTTGGTCACGACCAGGAACTCGGCCCGCTCGTCTATCGGCTGGCCCACGTAGCTCAGCCCCTGGATGCGATGCGATTGCGTTGCCACCAGGGCGCCATCGAT
Organism: Pelomonas sp. V22; assembly: GCF_030014915.1. Lineage (GTDB taxonomy): Bacteria > Pseudomonadota > Gammaproteobacteria > Burkholderiales > Burkholderiaceae_C > JAUASW01. Next base: position 263,805 of record NZ_JAGIXS010000001.1, on the reverse strand, counting down.
GTTGTAGCGCGCTGGCTGGGTCACATCGATCTCGTAGTGCACGCCGTCCAGCGTGTCGAAGTTGTAGGAGCGTGCGTTCGGGTCGACCAGGTCCTGCTCGGCTGGGCCCTGCGGGTCGATGCGGCGCAGCTGGCTGACGGCCATCTCCAGCCACTCGCGCACCTCCGCGCCGGTGAGCTTCACCAGCTTGATGGTGTTGGGGTAGACGTAGAGATCGGCCACATGCTTGATCGCCAGCGGCCCGGCCGGAATGTCGGTGTAGTTGCTGGGACCCTGGCGACCGCCGGCCTTGAAGGGCGCGGAGGCCGAGAGCAGCGGCAGGCTTTCCCAGGCCGTGCCCTGGACCACGCGGCGGCCATAGGCCAGCTGGGCATTGGCCACGAGCTGCACCGAGGGGTCGTCCGTCACCTGGGCGAAGTAGCTGAACACCGGGGCCTCGCTGCGCGTGACCTCGCTGCGCACATGGGCCAGCGTGGCGGCATGCTCGGCTGCAATGGTGGTGGGAAAACGCGGATCGGCATCGACCAGCGGCTTGCGCGTCCGCGCATCCTGGACGGGGCGCAGGCTCGCTTGGCTGTTCAAGACCTTCCAATGGCCGTCGACCTTGTCCAGGCTCAGGTCGATCAGGCCCAGGTGGTCGCCCCAGCGGCCCGGCATCACGGCCGGCGTGCCGAAGATCAGACCGCGGCCCAGGTCCACGCCGGGGAAGTTGCTGAAGTTGGGGCCGGGGAACTGATCATGGGCGTGGCCCAGCAGCAGGGCATCGACGCCCTTGAGCTGGGCCAGTTGCACCGCCACGTTCTCGGCCATGCGGCCGCCTTCATGCTTGTCAATGCCGGTGTGGGCGATGACCACGACCAGGTCGGCGCCCTTGGCCCGCATCTCGGGCAGGATGCGGCGGGCCGTCTCGATGATGTCGGCGGCGATGACGCGGCCCTCCAGGTTCTGGCGATCCCACATCATGATCTGCGGCGGCACGAAGCCGATCACGCCTATCTTCAGGCGCTGCTTCGCCCCCGCCTCGTCCGTGAACTCACGGTCGAGCAGCACATAGGGCGTGAAGGCGTGCTGGCCCGGCTTGGCAGCCTCCATCACGTTCGCGTTCACGTAGGGGAAGCGGGCGCCGCTCAGGGCTCGGCGCAGAAAAGGCAGGCCGTAGTTGAAGTCGTGGTTGCCGAGGTTGGCCGCATCGACCTGCAGCAGGTTCAGGAGCTTGTAGGCCGGATGGACCTGGCCCTCGGCCAGCGGTTGCACGCGCGCCATCTGGTCGCCGAGCGGGTTGCCTTGCAGCAGGTCGCCGTTGTCGAACAGCAGGCTGTTCTTCGCCTCGGCGCGCGCCGCCTTGATCAGGGAGGCGGTGCGCGCGAGGCCGAACTCGGTGCTGGGCCGGTCCTGGTAGTAGTCGTAGTCCAGCAGGTTCATGTGCACATCCGTGGTCTGCAGGATGCGCAGCTTCAGCTCGGCGGCCTGGGCGAGGGCGCTCAGGCACAGCAGGGAGAGGGCAGCGACGGCGGGGGCGAGGGAGCGGTGGGCGTACTTCATGGCGGCGCCATGCTAGCAGCGCGGCTCGGCCTGGCGGGCTTCAGAGGCGCATCGGCAGCCGCAGCTCCACGCAGGTGCCGCCCCGACCCAGCGAGCGTACCTCGATGCGGCCGCGCATCAGCTCCTCGACAAGGGTACGCGCCACGCTGAGGCCGAGGCCCGCGCCGCCCCGGCCGAGCTGGCCGCAGAAGAAGGGGTCGAACACGCGCGGCAGGTCTTCGGCCGGGATGCCACGCCCGGTGTCCTGCAGGCGCAGGCTGCACAGGCTGCTTTCCTGGTCGATGCTGAACTGCAGGCGGCCGCGCTGGCCATCGAGGCCATGGCGCAACGCGTTGTCGATCAGCTCGCCCAGCACGTCCTGCAGCGCCTGCGGATAGCCCTCGAGCAGCAATTGCTCGGGCGCTTCGACGCGGGTGTCGACCAAGCGTTCGGCCAGCGCCGCGCCGCGTGCTTTCAGCATGCTGCGCACCAGGCCGACGAGGTCGAAGCGGCTCGGCGGTTCGGCCACGCTACCCGTGGACAAGGCCTTGAGCCGCTGCACCAGCGAGCCGGCCGAATCGAGCGAGCGGTCCAGCAGGGCGGCGCAGTCGTGCAGAGTGCGCGCTGTGTCGTCCAGTGCCTGCTTCTGCAGCCGGCCGCGCTCCAGGGCCTGCAAGAGCTCGGCGCTGCGCTCGCGGATGACCGAGGCGCCCATGCGCGCATTGCCGAGGGGCGTGTTGAGCTCATGGGCCATGCCCACGACCACGCGCCCCAGGGCCAGCTGTTTTTCCTGCTGTAGCAACTGGCGCAGCGCCTGTTCCAGATCCTGCGTGCGCTGCTGCACGCGCAACTCCAGCTCCTCGTTGGCCTGCTGAAGCGCAGCCTCGGCAGCACGGCGGATGCTGGCCTCGGCCTGGACCCGCGAGAGCGCCAGGTTGAGTTCGCTGTTGCGCTGGGCCAGCGAGCGCTCCAGCTCGTTGCCCTGGCGGCTGAGGCCTTCGTTGTCGACCAGCACACGCTGCAGGCGCAGAGCGTCGTCTATGGTCTGGCCGAGGCTGCTCGACAGGTCCCGCACATGCTGGCGCTGCTGGATCAGCAATTGCTGGCTGGCCCAGACCGCGCGGTCCGGCTCGCCGGCAGCGAGACCCAGGCGCGCGATGGCACGCAGCGCATGCTCGCGCACCATGCGCATGTTCTCGCCCAGCGGATTGAGTTCGCGCTCGAACTGCAGCAGCGCTGCCCAGGCGGCTGGCGTCTTGCCCTCCTGCCAGGCCAGCAGCAGTTCGACCAGGCGGCAGCCTTCCTCGGCACCGTCCAGCAAGGCCATCAGCGGCGCAGCCTCCGGCTTGCGCAGCTCGGCCAGGTGGCGGCGTGCCATGTCGGCCGCGCCGGCGAGGGCCGCGCTCAGCATCACATTGATGGTGGAGAGCACCTGCTCGAAGGCCAGGTTCTCACGCTTGGCCATGGCCAGGGCCTGGGCATGCCAGCGCATGCCTTTTTGCCACAGCGGCGAGCCCGACAGCGCCTGCGGCTCGGACCATTCGGCACTCAGCTCCACTTGGCTGGTGCAGGCCACGGCGGCATTGTTGTAGACGTGGTGAAGGCTGCGCGGCTCGAAGCGCTCGGGCTGCTCCAGCAGCCGCTCCGCCAGCGTCACCAGCTCGGCGTACATCTCGGCCTGCAGCAGCACATAGCAGCGATTGGCCAGCAGGCGGCCAGCCAGCTTCGCGTCGCCCGCCTTCTCAGCGAGCAGATGAGCGCGCTCCAGGCGCGACAGCGAGGCGTGATAAAGCCGCAGGCGCAGCTGCACGATGGACAGGTTGGACAGCGCCAGCGCCTCGATCTGCGGCGCGGCCGTGTAGGTCGCGGCCTGATCCAGGGCCTGCATGGACTCGGTCAGCGTCGAGGCGTCAGCCCGCTTCGGGTTGGCGCGCAGCTCCAGCTGCATGCGGCCTATGCGCAGCAGCAGCTTTTCCTCTTCGCTCTCCACGCTGCTGTCGAGCGCATCGAGCAACTGCCGGGCCTGATCCAAGCGCCCGGCGTAGAGCATCTCGCGCGCCCGCTCCAACTCGCTGAGCACGCTGTGCGGTGGCTCCATGACTGCCTGCCACTTCTGCAGGCCCTGGCCGACCCGGAGCCGGGCCTGCTGTGGTGTGTACTGCAAACCGGGTCGGGATGAGTATGCCTGTCCCGACCGGTCGTTGTCCGTCCCCGATGCGCGGGGCGGCTGTTTCAGCGGGGCCTGGTCAGCAATTGCTCGGCCTGCTCCAGCACGGCGTCGCGGCCCTGGCGCAGATCGGCTTGCGTGGCCTTCGCCAGGTGCTGAGGCTGGATGCCGACGCCGACGAAGCTGCGGCCGTCAGGGTAGCGATCGCGCTTGACGCAGATCAGGCCGAAGCCACCGCCCGGCAGCGACAGGCGCAAGGGCTGGCCGGTGCTGCCGCCGCTGGGTTCGCCGACGATGAGGCCGCGCTGCAGGCTGTCAAAGCCAACCAGGAAGTCCTCGGCCGCCGAGTAGGTGGCGGCGCCTATCAGCACGGCCACCGGGCCGTCAAAGCGCTTCTGGCGGGCGATCTTGACGGTGTAGGGCGCCGACTCCAGTGGCAATAGGCGCTGGCTGCCCGAACCGAAGCGCGCCTGCGTCCAGGGGCTGTCGCCGCGCACCGAGCTTGTGGCCGTGGGGATGGGCTTGTCGCTCAGGTAGGACAGGATGGACCAGCCATGCGAGGAGTTGCCGCCGCCGTTGCGGCGCAGGTCCAGGATCAGGCCCTTGGCCTGCAGGATCTGCGGCAGGGCTTGCTCAAAGGCCTTGAGCCCGGCATCCGATTCGAAATGGTCCAGCGCCAGGTAGGCGATGCCTGAAGGCAGCAGGCGGAACTCGAAGGCCGCCGGCGTGATCAGGTCCTGGTAGCCGCTGCGTGCCACGTCCACTTGGACGCTGAGGCCGTCAGCCTTGCGCACCGAGAGCTTCACCGACTGGTCGGCCGCGCCAGCGAGCAGGAATCGGTTGTAGAGGCGGTTCTGGCGGTCCTGCGGCGTCGAGGCCGAGGTGATCGCGGCCAGGCGTTGGGCCACGTGATCGGCCGGCGTCCTGCCGTCGATGGCCTCGATCTGGTCGCCCGGCGCCAGCTGTGCGGCCAGGCTGCTGCTGCGCACGCGCTGTACCAGCAGCTTGCCTTCCAGCATCACAGTGTCCAGCGGCGGCCGGCTCATCAGCTTCTCGCGCAGCGCGGCCGGCGGCACGACCGTGCTGTGGCCATCTTCCAGCCGGGCCATGAAGCGCATCAGCTCCAGGTAATAGCTCTCCAGATCGGTGGCCGCCTGCACGCGGGGCAGGGCGTCGAGGTAGGCCTGGTCCCAGTCCAGCTTTGGGACATGGTCGAAGTGGACAAAGCCGGCCTTGGCCTCGGCCCAGAGCCTGGACAGCCCGGCCACGCGCTGCGCGGCATCCGGCATGGCCTGGGCCAGGTAGGCGCGGCCTTCGCCCTGGGCCTGAGCCTGCTGCTCGCGCTGCATCAGGGCGGCAAAGCGCGGGTGGGTGCGCAGGCGGTCCAGGGCCGGGTGCTTCAGCCTGTCCGAGCTGGGCAGCACGGCCAGCTCGTAGGCGGCTTCGAACTGGGCCAGTGCGGCTTCATCTTCGCCCAGCCTCGCGCTGATCACGGCCTGGTCCAGCAGCAGGTCGCGCTCGCGGCTGGCGAGGAAGGGGCTGCCGTAGCTGAGCTCGCGGATGCCCTCGCTGCGCACGTAGTCGATCTGCTCCTGCAGCTCGCGGCGTGCCTGTTGCAGCTGGGCCGGGCTGGCCGCATCGCCGGCCTTCTTGCCGGCCTCGGTGCGGGCTTGTTGAACCTTCTGATAGGCCTCCACCTGAGGTGAGGCTGCGACTGCCTGCCCTAGTGCCATGGCGGCCAGCAGGCCGGCCACAGCGAGCTTGTGTTTTCTTGTGGTGCCCACGGGCCTCACGGATGGGATGGCCCGGCTCTTGAATTGCATGTCTCCTCCTTGTGTGTCGAATCGAATGCGGGGCGGCAAGACCCAGCCCCGTGGCGACGAATTCTTCCGAGCCGGACCCGCCCTCGCAGCCCTGGCGCGACGGAATGCAACTTGTGCGGCTTGAGCCGCATCGCCAAGGCGCAACGCACAATGAAAAAGGCCCGCATCGCGGGCCTTTGGGGTGCTCGGGAGGGCTTTGACGGGGTCAGGCGCTCACGCCCTTGGCCGTGTCCGCGTATTCCTCGATCTGGTCGAAATTCATGTAGCGGTACACGCTCGCGGCATCCTTGTTGATGATGCCCATCTCGGCGTGGTACTCGGCGACCGTCGGGATCTTGCCCAGCTTGGACGCGATGGCGGCCAGCTCGGCCGATGCCAGGAACACGTTCGTGTTCTTGCCCAGGCGGTTCGGGAAGTTGCGGGTCGAGGTGGACACCACGGTGGCGCCTTCACGCACCTGCGCCTGGTTGCCCATGCACAGCGAGCAGCCCGGCATCTCGGTGCGCGCACCGGCGGTGCCGAAGGCGGCGTAATGGCCTTCCTTGATCAGCTCGCTCTGGTCCATCTTGGTGGGCGGGGCGACCCACAGCTTGACCGGGATGTCGCGCTGGCCGCCCAGCAGCTTGGCCGCGGCGCGGAAGTGGCCGATGTTGGTCATGCAGGAGCCGATGAAGGCCTCGTCGATCTTGGTGCCAGCCACGTCGGACAGCGTCTTGGCATCGTCCGGATCGTTGGGGCAGCAGAGGATGGGCTCCTTGATGTCGGCCAGGTCGATCTCGATGACGGCGGCGTATTCGGCATCCTTGTCGGCTTCGAGCAGCTCGGGCTTGGCCAGCCAGGCCTCGACCTTCTCGATGCGGCGCTGCAGGGTCTTCGCGTCGGCATAGCCGTCGGCGATCATGTTCTTCATCAGCACGACGTTGCTGGTGAGGTACTCCTTGATCGGCGCCGGGTTCAGCTTGATCGTGCAGCCGGCAGCCGAGCGCTCGGCCGAAGCGTCGGAGAGCTCGAAGGCTTGCTCGACCTTCAGGTCCGGCAGGCCCTCGATCTCGAGGATGCGGCCCGAGAAGATGTTCTTCTTGCCGGCCTTGGCCACAGTAAGCAGGCCGGCCTTGATCGCGTACAGCGGGATGGCATGCACCAGGTCACGCAGGGTGACGCCGGGCTGCATCTCGCCCTTGAAGCGCACCAGCACCGATTCGGGCATGTCCAGCGGCATCACGCCGGTGGCGGCGCCGAAGGCCACGAGGCCCGAGCCCGCCGGAAAGGAGATGCCGATCGGGAAGCGGGTGTGCGAGTCGCCGCCGGTGCCCACGGTGTCGGGCAGCAGCAGGCGGTTCAGCCAGCTGTGGATCACGCCGTCGCCCGGGCGCAGCGAGACGCCGCCGCGGTTGCTGATGAAGGCGGGCAGCTCGCGGTGCGTCTTGACGTCCACCGGCTTCGGATAGGCGGCCGTGTGGCAGAACGACTGCATCACCAGGTCGGCCGAGAAGCCCAGGCAGGCCAGGTCCTTCAGCTCGTCGCGGGTCATCGGGCCGGTGGTGTCTTGCGAGCCGACCGTGGTCATCTTCGGTTCGCAGTAGGTGCCGGGGCGCACGCCCTGGCCTTCCGGCAGGCCCACGGCGCGGCCGACCATCTTCTGCGCCAGCGTGAAGCCGGCCTTGGTCTCGGCGGGCGGCGAGGGCAGGCGGAACAGCGTGGAAGCGGGCAGGCCCAGGAACTCACGGGCCTTGGCGGTGAGCGAGCGGCCGATGATCAGGTTGATGCGGCCGCCGGCGCGCACCTCGTCGAACAGCACGTCGCTCTTGAGCTTGAACTCGGCCACGGTCTCGCCGTTCTTGATCAGCTTGCCGTCATAGGGCAGCACGTCTATGACGTCGCCCATCTCCAGCTTGCCCACGTCGACCTCGATAGGCAGCGAGCCCGAGTCTTCCTGCGTGTTGAAGAAGATCGGCGCGATCTTGCCGCCCAGCGTGACGCCGCCGAAGCGCTTGTTCGGCACGAAGGGGATGTCCTGGCCGGTGGCCCAGATCACGGAGTTGGTGGCCGACTTGCGGCTGGAGCCGGTGCCGACCACATCGCCCACGTAGGCGACCAGGTGACCCTTCTTCTTCAGGTCCTCGATGAACTGCATCGGGCCGCGCTTGCCGTCTTCCTCGGGCTTGAAGGCCGCGTCGGGGCGCGTGTTCTTCAGCATCGCCAGGTAGTGCAGCGGGATGTCCGGGCGGCTCCAGGCGTCGGGCGCGGGCGACAGGTCGTCGGTGTTCGTCTCGCCGGGCACCTTGAACACGGTGACGGTGATCTTCTTCTCGACCTCGGGGCGCGAGGTGAACCATTCGGCGTCGGCCCAGCTCTGCATCACGGCCTTGGCGTGCGCATTGCCGGCTTTGGCCTTTGTGGCGACGTCGTTGAAGTAGTCGAACATCAGCAGCGTCTTCTTCAGACCTGCGGCAGCGACTTCAGCCACCTCGGCGTCGTCGAGCAGCTCGATCAGCGGGTGCACGTTGTAGCCGCCGACCATGGTGCCCAGCAGCTCGGTGGCCTTGGCCTTGGACACGAGGCCCACCTTCAGGTCGCCGTGGGCGACGGCGGCGAGGAACGAGGCCTTGACCTTGGCGGCATCGTCCACGCCCGGGGGCACGCGGTGGGTCAAGAGATCCAGCAGGAAGGCGTCTTCGCCGGCGGGCGGGTTCTTGATCAGCTCGATCAGCTCAGCGACCTGCTTGGCTTCCAGCGGCAGGGGCGGAATACCGAGGGCGGCGCGCTCGGCGACATGTTGGCGATAGGCTTGCAGCATGACTTCTCCTGGGAGGGGCTTGGGTTGTCGGGGATCAAAGGGGCTGAGGCACGATCAGCTTCAGTCCCTTGTAGTAATCGCGGAAGAATCCTTCATCGCGGGTGATCAGCGCCTTGCATTGCAGCAGTGCGTGCGCGCCGATCAGGAAATCTGCCACGACGCGCTCGCGCTTGCCACCGCGGTCGCGGTAACGGCGTTGCATGTGGCCGGCACGCACGGCGGCGGCTTCCTGGATGGGTTCGAAGCGGATGCCGAATTCATTGAGCGCATCCATCACGGTCTCGCGGGTGTCCAGCACGGTCTGGATTTCGGCCACCACTGCTTCGCTGATGACGACATCACCTTCGCCCAGCGCCTGCGCGAGCACGACCGCCGAGGCTTCGCCGAATTCAGTATCGCCGGTGAGCACGTCGATCAGCACGGAGGAATCGACCGCGATCATGCGTCTTCGCTCGGAGGCGGGTAGGGATCGCCAGGGGCGCGGCCGCGCAGGGCGCGCATGGCTTCGTCGGTGCTCTTGAAACCTTCCGCCAGCTTGAAGCGGCCGCGCAGCTTCTGCAGGGCGTCGTCCACGTTCTTGCGCAGGATGATGCGCCCGCCTTCGAGCTCGACCTTGAGCGTCGTGCCCTTGGTCAGGCCCAGGGCATCACGCACCGCCTTGGGCAGGGTGATCTGGCCGCGTTCAGCAACTGTGGCTTCCATGCTGGGCTCCGTCGAGTATGACGATGAAAGTATGCATTGATTCTACATACTTCAATGGGCGGAATGTCGAGAGACCATGAGAAAGGGAGGCCTGTAGCCTCCCTTCGTGGACAAAGCGGTGGGGATTCAGCGGCTGGCCGTGCCGGGCGCTGCCGGGGCGATGCCGATGCCGGCATCGGCCGGAGCGGGTGCTGCCACCTGGGCCATCTGGGCCGGATGCACGCAGGCATCGACCATGCGCTGGCCGATCTTGCTGTTCATCAGCATGGACTTGGTCGGGATCTGCAGCCAGACCACGCCGGCCTTCTTGTCTTCAAGGCGCACGGCGCCGGTGGTGGTGGGCTCGGGCGCCATGTTGTAGACCATCTTGCCGAAGCGCAGATGGAAGCGGCCGGGCTGGTCCGGGTTGGGCGTGATGCTGACCTTCTGATTGAACTCGCAGGGCACGTCGCCATGGTGGACGCGCGGTGCCACGGCCATTTGTTCTTCGCTCAGGACAGCAGGCTCATCCGGCGGCAACGGTGCCACGGCGGTTTGCGGCTTGGCCTTGGCGACCAGGCGGTTGACCGGCTTGACCTTCTCGACGGCAGCGGCGGCGCTGGCTGTGCTCACCAGACCGAAGCTGGCGAGCAGGCAGAAGGAAAGGGGGCTCAGGACGCGAAGCTTGATGTTCATGGGTACAGCTGGAAGTTGTGGCGATTGTCGATGCGCCAGCTGGGTGCCTGGCCTAGCGTTTGCCAGCATAGCGAAGCCGGGATGGGCGACAAACGGTGCGGCGGTAAGCGATGTATCAGGTCGTCCCGAACCAGGCCTGGCGTGCTTCGACCGGCAGCGGCTGGCCGGTGCCATGGGCGCGCTGCAACAGATGCCAGAAGAAGCGGTAGCTGGCGCGGTCGTGCAGGGTGTCGCGATGCTGGATCGGCGCCCAGTGGGCGGCCTGCGCGGCATGCAGGATCTCGACCGCCTCGTCGATCTCGGCGCTGCTCGGCGCGAAGGCGTCGATGATGGGCTGGATCTGGTTCGGGTGAATGCTCCACATCCGCGTGTAGCCGAACTCGCGCGCGGCTCGGGTGGCTGCCTCCTGCAGCGCGGCAGCGTTCTTGAATTCGGTGACCACGCAGTGCGACGGCGTCTTGGCATGCGCATGCGCCGCCGCCGCGATCTCGAGCTTGGCGCGGACCACCAGCGGATGGCTGAACTGGCCCTGCACCGTGAGGCCGCTGCGGGGGATGGCACCGCGATGGGCGGAGACGAAATCCATCAGCCCGAAAGATAGGGACTCGATGCGCGGATGGGCGGCAATCTGCTGCACCTCGCGCAGGGCGCCATGGGTTTCAATCAGCGTGTGAACTGGCGGCTGCTTGACGCCATGCCGCACGCAACAGCCATCGATGAAGTCGACGGCCTTGGCCACCTCGGCGGCGGCGCGCGGCTTGGGCACCATCAGGTAGGCGAGCTGGGCGCCGGCCTGGCTGATCAAGGCGTCCACGTCGGCCTCGAACGAGGCATGGTCCAGCGGATGCACGCGTGCGCCAACCCGGCCATGCTGGTTCAGCGGGCTGTTCAAGAGCTCGGCCACCAGGGCGGCATGCTCGACCTCGCCGCCGATGGGGGCGCCGTCTTCGCAGTCCAGCGTGATGTCAAACACCGGTCCCATCTGCGCCTGCAGCTCCAGGCTCTTGCGCATGCGTGCCTCGACACCGCAGTAGTGGTCGACCACGGGTAGCAGGGTGGCGGCATCGCCTTCTTCGAACAGGGCCTGGCGGGGATGGAGGGCTGCGGTCATTCGGTGGTGCGGAAATAAAAAGGGCCGGCATGTGCCGACCCTTTGAGCTTGCCGAGTTGGCGAGTCGATTACAGCAGATGCTTGACGCCGTCCTGCTCGTCCGTCAGTTCCTTCAGGGTCTTGTTGATGCACTCTTGCGAGAAGGCATCGATCTCCAGGCCCTGGACGATCTTGTACTCGCCACCTTCGCAGGTGACCGGGTAGCCGAACATGACTTCCTTGGGGATGCCGTACGAGCCATCTGACGGGATGCCCATCGTGACCCACTTGCCGTTGGTGCCCAGGGCCCAGTCGCGCATGTGGTCGATGGCGGCGTTGGCAGCCGAGGCGGCCGACGACAGGCCGCGGGCGGCAATGATGGCGGCGCCGCGCTTGCCCACGGTCGGCAGGAAGGTTTCGCGGTTCCAGGTTTCGTCGTTGATCATGGCCTTGACCGAGGCGCCGCCGATGGTGGCGAAGCGGTAGTCGGCATACATCGTCGGCGAATGGTTGCCCCAGACGGTCAGCTTCTCGATGTCGGCCACGGCCTTGCCGGTCTTGGCGGCCAGTTGCGAAGCGGCGCGGTTGTGGTCCAGGCGCAGCATGGCGGTGAAGTTCTTGGCCGGCAGGTCCGGGGCCGACTTCATGGCGATGTAGGCATTGGTGTTGGCCGGGTTGCCGACCACCAGCACCTTGACGTTGCGCGAAGCGACGGCGTTCAGGGCCTTGCCTTGCGTCGTGAAGATGGCGCCGTTGATGGCGAGCAGCTCAGCGCGCTCCATGCCCGGGCCGCGAGGACGCGAGCCGACCAGCAGGGCGTAGTCGGTGTCCTTGAAGGCTTGCATCGGGTCGCTGTGGGCTTCGATGCCGGCCAGCAGCGGGAAGGCGCAGTCTTCCAGTTCCATGATCACGCCCTTGAGCGCGTTCTGGGCCTTCTCGTCGGGGATTTCCAGCAGTTGCAGGATCACCGGCTGGTCCTTGCCCAGCATCTCGCCGGAAGCAATGCGGAACAGCAGGGCATAGCCGATCTGGCCGGCGGCGCCGGTGACGGCGACGCGAACGGGGTTCTTGCTCATGGGACTCTCTCCGAAAGGTTGGAAATGAAAATCTGTTCGGGTGGCGAGCTTGGGCGGCGTCAGCGTTCTGCGCGGCCGGCTGCCGGTGGGGCAGTCGCAAAGTGTAGGCCAGAGTCCGGGCATTCCCGTAGTCGACGCGGCCGGATAAGCGATCTTGCGTACCGATTCTTTGTGCTGCATCGCACAAATCCCACACTCTTGTGTCTTATAGAAGATGTCAGGCATCAGAGGGTGGACGGGACTCAGGGTTTCTGCTCGAATGCCGGCCATGCCGCGCGAGCCCCTGTCCACATCTGCACCAGCCAGCGCATCGAGCCCGGTCGATGCCGGCCCTTCGTTCAGCCCCCTCTATCGCCAGATCAAGAGCCTCTTGATCGCCGGTCTGCAGGGCGGCGAGTGGAAGGCCGGCGAGGGCATCCCGAGCGAGATCGAACTGGCCCAGCGCTACGGCGTCAGCCAGGGCACGGTGCGTAAGGCTATTGACGAACTCGCGGCCGAGAATCTGCTCGTGCGCCGGCAAGGGCGCGGCACCTTTGTCGCCACCCATGCCGAGCAGCAGCAGCAGTACCGCTTCCTGCGCCTGATGCCTGATGAAGGTCAGGAGCCGGGCCTGGGGCGCCAGTTGCTGGACTGCAAACGCCAGCGTGCGCCGGCCTGGATTGCCAAGCAGCTTCAGATGCGTGCGGGCGACCCCATGGTGGAAGTGCGCCGTTTGCTGCACGGCAAGGACAGGCCGGTGGTGCTGGACGACATCTGGCTGCCCGGTGATTTGTTCAAGGGCTTGACCACCGAGCGCTTGAACAAGCATCGCGGGCCGTTCTACGGCCTGTTCGAGACGGAGTTCGGCGTGCACATGATCCGTGCGCAGGAGAAGGTCAAGGCGGTGGCGGCCGATGAGGAGTCGGCGGCGCTCTTGCAGGTGGCTGTCGGCACGCCTTTGCTCAGTGTCGAGAGGCTCTCTTTCACCTATGGCGACAAGCCCGTGGAACTGCGGCGCGGCTTGTACAACACTTCAACGCACTTTTATCGCAACGACTTGAATTGACCCTCGGTATTCATCAGGTACGCAACACGCCCCAAGCGGGTCGGAGCCCTGTTGCGTTGCAATAAAATCCTTGGGTTTCATTCGAATTACAAAGAAGGCAACAGCATGGCTGCTACTCCAAAACAAAGACCGGGAACGATGCGTCTGATCGACGCCTTGCAGTACCGCCTGCCGCTCGCCGGCTACGTGTCCATCCTGCACCGGGCCAGCGGCCTCTTGATGTTCATGCTGCTGCCCTTCGTGATCTGGATGTTCGACACCAGCCTCACGTCTGAAATTTCCTATGACGCCTTCACCAACGCCTTCGTCGGCGGCATCGGCTTTGTGCCGGCCTGGTTTGTGAAGCTCGCCGTCCTCGCCCTGATCTGGAGCTACCTGCACCACTTCATCGCCGGCGTGCGCCATCTCTACATGGACGCCACGCACAGCGTCACCAAGGAGTTCGGCCGCAGCTCGGCGGTCTTCACGCTGGCCCTGAGCCTGCTGCTCACCGCTGCCCTGGGCGCCAAGCTATTCGGCCTGTACTGATGGCCACCCAGCATTCGCGAGGCAAAACACAATGACAACTTTTGGTTCCAAGCGCGTCGTCACCGGCGCGAGCTATGGCCTGCGTGACTGGCTGGCCCAGCGCGTCACGGCGCTCCTGATGGCCCTGTTCACCATCGTGCTGCTGGTGCAGATCCTGCTGCCGGGCCCGCTGGGCTATGACCGCTGGGCAGGCATCTTCAGCCAGCAGTGGATGAAGGTCATTACCTTCGCTCTGATCGTCTCGTTGGCGTACCACGCCTGGGTCGGCATGCGCGATATCTGGATGGATTACGTCAAGCCGGTCGGTGTGCGCCTCGCGCTGCACATCTTCACCCTGGTTTGGCTGGTGGGTTGCGCCGGCTGGGCGATCCAAGTGCTGTGGAGACTTTGAAAATGCAAATTGGATCGACCCTCGCGAAACGCAAGTTCGATGTGGTGATCGTCGGTGCCGGTGGTTCCGGCATGCGCGCCTCGCTGCAACTCTCGCTGGCCGGCCTGAATGTGGCCGTGCTGTCCAAGGTCTTCCCGACCCGCTCGCACACGGTGGCGGCTCAAGGTGGCATCGGTGCCTCGCTCGGCAACATGAGCGAGGACAACTGGCACTATCACTTCTTTGACACCGTCAAGGGCTCCGACTGGCTCGGCGACCAGGACGCCATCGAATACATGTGCCGCGAAGCACCCAAGGTCGTCTACGAGCTTGAGCACTTCGGCATGCCGTTTGACCGCAACCCGGACGGCACGATCTACCAGCGTCCGTTCGGCGGCCACACGGCCAACTACGGCGAGAAGCCGGTGCAGCGCGCCTGCGCCGCAGCGGACCGTACCGGCCACGCGCTCTTGCACACGCTGTACCAGCAGAACGTCAAGGCCCGCACCCAGTTCTTCGTCGAATGGATGGCGCTGGACATCATCCGTGACGCTGATGGCGACGCTGTGGGCGTGACCGCGCTGGAAATGGAAACCGGCGAGGTCCACATCCTCGAAGCCAAGACCGTGCTGATGGCCACCGGTGGCGCCGGCCGCATCTTTGCTGCCTCCACCAACGCCTTCATCAACACCGGCGACGGCCTCGGCATGGCGGCGCGTGCCGGCATCCCGCTGGAAGACATGGAGTTCTGGCAGTTCCACCCGACCGGCGTGGCCGGTGCCGGCGTGCTGCTGACCGAAGGCTGCCGAGGCGAGGGCGCCATCCTGCGCAACGCCAATGGCGAGCGATTCATGGAACGCTATGCCCCGACGCTGAAGGACCTGGCACCGCGTGACTTCGTTTCGCGCTCGATGGACCAGGAAATCAAGGAAGGTCGCGGCTGCGGTCCCAACAAGGACTACGTGCTGCTCGACATGACCCACCTGGGCGCCGACACCATCGCCAAGCGCCTGCCCTCGGTGCTGGAGATCGGCCACAACTTCGCCAACGTCGACATCACCAAGGAGCCGATTCCTGTGGTGCCGACCATCCACTACCAGATGGGTGGCATCCCGACCAACATCCATGGCCAGGTGGTGATCCCGAAGAACGGCAAGCACAACGACATCATCAACGGCCTCTATGCCGTGGGCGAATGCTCCTGCGTGTCGGTGCATGGCGCCAACCGCCTGGGCACCAACTCGCTGCTGGACCTGATCGTGTTTGGTCGTGCCGCCGGCAACCACATCGTCGACTTCAACCTGAAGACGAAGAACCACAAGCCGCTGCCCAAGGACGCCGCCGACCGCACGCTGGCTCGCCTGTCTGCACTGGAAAACCGTACGAACGGCGAGTACGCGCAGAACGTCGCCAACGACATCCGCTCGACCATGCAAAAGCATGCCGGCGTGTTCCGCACGCAGGCCAGCCTGGACGAAGGCGTCAAGAACATTCTTGAAGTGGCCAAGCGAGTTGGTGGCATCGGCCTGAAGGACAAGTCCAAGGTCTTCAACACCGAACGAGTCGAGGCCCTGGAAGTCGAGAACCTGATCGAGGCTGCCAAGGCCACGATGATCTCGGCCGCCGCCCGCCCTGAAAGCCGTGGCGCCCATGCGCACAACGACTATCCGAACCGCGACGACGCCAACTGGATGAAGCACACGCTGTGGTACTCGGAAGGCAACCGCCTCGACTACAAGCCGGTGAACCTGCAACCGCTGTCGGTGGAATCGGTGCCCCCGAAGGTCCGGACGTTCTAAAGGATTGATGAAATGAAGCGCACTTTCCAGATCTACCGCTACGACCCGGACAAGGATGCCAAGCCCTACATGCAGACCCTCGAGGTCGAGCTGGATGGCCATGAACGCATGCTGCTCGATGCCCTGGTCAAGCTGAAGGCGGTTGACCCCACGCTGTCGTTCCGCCGCTCGTGCCGCGAAGGCGTCTGCGGTTCGGACGCGATGAACATCAACGGCAAGAACGGCCTGGCCTGCCTGACGAACATGCGTACGCTGCCGGGCACCATCGTGCTCAAGCCGCTGCCGGGCCTGCCCGTCGTGCGCGACCTGATCGTCGACATGACGCAGTTCTTCAAGCAGTACAACTCGATCAAGCCCTACCTGGTCAACGACAACCCGCCGCCCGACAAGGAGCGTCTGCAGTCGCCGGTGGAGCGTGAAGAGCTGGACGGCCTGTACGAGTGCATCCTGTGCGCGAGCTGCTCCACGAGCTGCCCGAGCTTCTGGTGGAACCCGGACAAGTTCGTCGGCCCGGCCGGCCTCCTGCAGGCCTACCGCTTCATCGCGGACAGCCGAGACGAAGCCACGGCCGAGCGCCTCGACAACCTCGAGGACCCGTACCGCCTGTTCCGCTGCCACACGATCATGAACTGCGTCGACGTCTGCCCCAAGGGCCTGAACCCGACCAAGGCGATCGGCAAGATCAAGGAACTGATGGTCCGCCGCGCGGTCTGACCGTCGCTGAGAGACATAGAGACATGGCGAGCATGGAAGCCACGCTGATTGACGAGAGGGCGTTGTCCAAGCTGCGCTGGCGTTGCCGGCGCGGCCTCTTGGAGAACGACCTCTTCATCGAGCGCTTCTTCAATCGCCACGCGGCAACGCTGACCGAGTTCCAGGCGGAAGGCTTGCGGGTGTTGATGGACCTGTCCGACAACGACCTGATGGACCTGTTGCTGCGCCGCAAGGAACCCGAAGGCGAACTCGTTCGCGCCGATGTGCAAGAAGTCCTGGGCCTGCTCAGAACTGTCGCTTGAGAAGTTATTACCCCGGAACCCCAAAGGAATGACCATGACCCCGTCTGAAGTCAAAGCCACCCTGTCGTTCTCTGACGGCAGTCCGCAAATGGATCTGCCCATCTACAAGGGCTCGGTCGGCCCGGATGTCATCGACATCCGCAAGCTGTACGCGCAGACGGGCAAGTTCACCTACGACCCGGGCTTCCTGTCCACGGCCTCGTGCAACTCGACCATCACCTACATCGATGGCGACAAGGGTGAGCTGCTGTACCGCGGCTACCCGATCGAGCAGCTCGCCGTGAATTGCGACTACCTCGAGACCTGCTACCTGCTGCTGTACGGAGAGCTGCCCAACGCCGACCAGAAGGCCAGCTTCGAAGACCGCGTGATGCACCACACGATGGTCAACGAGCAGATGCAGTTCTTCCTGCGCGGATTCCGTCGTGACGCTCACCCGATGGCGGTGATGACCGGGCTCGTGGGCGCGATGTCTTCGTTCTATCACGACAGCACGGACATCAATAACCCCGAGCACCGCGAGATCTCGGCGATCCGCTTGATCGCCAAGATGCCGACCCTGGTGTCCATGGCCTACAAGTACACCATCGGCCAGCCCTTCATCTATCCGAAGAACGATCTGTCCTACGCCGGCAACTTCATGCGCATGATGTTTGCCACGCCTTGCGAAGACTACAAGCCCAACGACGTGCTGGTGCGCGCGATGGACCGCATCTTCACGCTGCATGCCGACCACGAGCAGAACGCGTCGACCTCGACCGTGCGCCTGTGCGGCTCGTCAGGCACGAACCCGTTCGCAGCCATCGCCGCTGGCGTGGCCTGCCTGTGGGGCCCCGCTCACGGCGGCGCCAACGAGGCCTGCCTGAACATGCTGAACGACATCCAGCAGATGGGTGGCGAAGCCAAGATCGGCGAGTTCATCAAGCAGGTCAAGGACAAGAACAGCAACGTCAAGCTGATGGGCTTCGGGCACCGGGTCTACAAGAACTACGACCCGCGCGCCAAGCTGATGCGCGAGACCTGCCACGAAGTGCTGAACGAACTGGGCCTGCACGACGACCCGTTGTTCAAGCTGGCCATGTCGCTGGAAAAGATCGCGCTGGAAGACGAGTACTTCGTCGCCCGCAAGCTCTACCCGAACGTGGACTTCTATTCGGGCATCGTGCAGCGCGCCATCGGCATCCCGGTGCCGCTGTTCACCGCCATCTTCGCGCTGGCCCGCACGGTCGGCTGGATCGCCCAGCTGAACGAAATGATCGGCGACCCGGAGTACAAGATCGGCCGTCCGCGCCAGCTCTTCGTTGGCGCCACCAGCCGCGACGTCAAGCCCATCGCACAACGCTGATCTAGAGGGCCAGCCTGGCGCCTGCGCCAGCTCGCTCACCATCCCTTGAAAGCCTTCCGAGCGCCCGCGCCGGAAGGCTTTTCTTCTGGGCGGGCCACGCGCAGGCTTTGCGCAACGTGGCGGCGCAAAGGAGGCGATGGCTGGCGCACAAACGGCGATGCGCTATGCTGCGCCCCTGTGGCCAAACGTTTGCCACCAGAGACAACGCAAAGCCCGCAAAAGGGCCTTGTTCCAACAAGCAAACAGAGCGTGGATTCGTGAGCACGATCAAAGATGTTGCGGCCCTGGCGGGGGTGTCCTTCACCACCGTCTCCCATGTCCTCAATGAAACCCGGCCGGTCAGCGCCGATGCGCGCCGCCGCGTGCTGGCCGCCGTCGAGGAAATCGGCTACCTGCCCAGCGCCGTGGCCCGCTCGCTGCGCAAGAGCGAGACCAAGATCATCGGCGTGCTGATCCCCAACGTGGAGAATCCGTTCTTCGCCGAGCTGGTCTGCGGCGTCGAGGACCATTGCCGCTCGGCCGGTTACTCGGTCTTCCTCTGCAACTCCGACAACGACCCGCGCCGCCAGCAGCAGTACATGCGCACGCTCTTGGAGAAGCGGGTCGATGGCCTGCTGCTGTCCTCGGCCGGCGATGCTGCTGCGCTGGCGCGCATCTTCAAGCTGGCCACCGTGCCAGCCGTGACCGTCGACCGTCTGGTGCCGGGCGCCAAGGCCGACCGCGTCTCGGTGCACAACCAGGACGGCGCCTACCAGGCCGTGCGCCATCTGCTGGACCTGGGTCATCGTCGCATCGGCTGCATCAGCGGCCCGGCCGAGTTCGAGGTCGCCTGCGAGCGTATCGACGGCTGGCGCAAGGCGCTGGCCGAGCGCGGTATCGAGCCCGGCGCCGACTGGCTGATCGAGAGCGACTTCAGCAATGCCGGCGGCTACGAATCCGCACGCCAGCTGTTGCGCGGTTCGGCGGGCCTCTCGGCCATCTTCGCCAGCAACGACATGATGGCCATTGGCGCGCTGCGTGCAGCGGCCGAAAGCGGGCTGAAGCTGCCCGAGCAGATGTCGGTCGTCGGTTTCGACGACGTGGAGCTCAGCGCCTTCGTCTATCCGGCGCTCACCACGGTGGGCGTGTCCATCAAGGAGCTGGGCCGCGAGGCCGGCAAGGTCCTGCTTGACCGCATCGAGAACCCCGGCGCGCCGTTGAAGGATGTGCTGCTCACGCCGCGCCTCGTGGTGCGCGAGAGCAGCGCCGCACCGCGCAACCTGGCCACGGCGGTGAACCCATGAGCAAGGCCAAGGTGGTTGTCGTCGGCAGCCTGAACATGGACATGGTGTCCCACTCGCTGCGCCTGCCGGCGCCGGGCGAGACCCTGGTCGGACATGACTTCGTGATGGCCCCGGGTGGCAAGGGCGGCAACCAGGCCGTGGCCGCTGCGCGCCTTGGCGCCTCGGTCGCATTCGTCTCGCGCGTGGGCACGCGGCAGCATGGCGAGGCCTTGTTGCAGGCGCTGCGCGATGAAGGCATTGACACCAGTGGCAGCACCGTCGATCCGCAAGCCCTGCCTGGCATCGCCGTCATCATGGTGGCCAGCGAGGGTGGCGAGAACTCCATCGTCTATGTGCCCGGCAGCAATGCCGACCTGAGCCCGGCGGACGTGCAAGCCAGCCGCGCGCTCTTGCAGGCGGCCAAGGTCGTTGTCGCTCAGCTGGAAGTGCCGATGCCGGCGATTGCCGAAGCCTTCGCCATCGCGCGTGCGGCCGGCGTGACGACGGTCTTGAATGCGGCGCCGGCCTTGCAGGTCAGCGACGAGCTGTTGGCGGTCAGCGATTGGCTGGTCGTCAACGAGACCGAGGCCGGGCAGATGAGCGGCGAGGCCGAGCCTCTGGCCGCAGCCCATGCCTTGCTGAAACGCGGCCCCAGGCAGGTGCTGGTTACGTTGGGCGCTCAAGGCGCCTTGCTGGTGACGGGCGAGGGCGTGCAAACGGCGTCCGCGGCGACCGTCAAGGCCGTGGACACCGTTGGCGCTGGCGACACCTTCGTCGGCGGCCTGGCGACCGGCCTGGCCGAGGGCATGACGGCCATCGAGGCCGTGCGCCTCGGGCAGGCGGCGGCGGCGATTGCGGTCAGCCGCAGCGGCGTGCAATCGGCGATGCCGCGCCGTGCAGAACTGAGCTGAGACCTTGATTGATGAGCGACGTCCAACACCAAGTCATCTTTGACACCGACCCCGGCATCGACGATGCGATGGCCTTGTTCCTGCTCGCGCGCCATCCCTCGGTCAAGCTGCGCGCGATCACGGCGGCCTTCGGCAATGCTTCGGTCGAAACCACGGCCCGCAACGCGCTGGCGCTGGCTGGCTTCTATGGCATCGAGGTACCTGTGGCGACCGGTGCTGGCGGCCCACTGCAATCGAATGCGCGGCGCGACTTCCCCGCCCATGTGCATGGCGACGACGCGCTGGGCGGCATGTTCGCCCGCCTCCCGGCAGCAGCGCAGACGCTCGACCCGCGCCCGGCCCACCAACTGATCTGCGATCTGGTCAATGCCGAGCCCGGCGAGATCACGCTCGTCGCCGTGGGCCCGATGACCAACCTGGCCCTGGCCCTGCGCCACGATCCCGGCATCGCGGCCAAGGTCAAGCAAGTGGTGGTGATGGCGGGCGCCTTCGGTACCCATGGTCACAGCGGCAATGTGACGCCGGTGGCCGAGGCCAACGTGATCAACGACCCCGAGGCGGCCGACCTGGTCTTCACGGCCGCCTGGCCCGTGGTCATCATCGGCCTGGACGTGACGCAGGAAACCGTGATGAAGCACGACTACCTGGCGACCCTGCGCGGCAAGGGGCAGGGCGTGGGCGACTTCCTGTGGGAGGCCACGCGCCACTACCAGGACTTCTATCATGAGCGTGACGGCATTGGCGGCATCTACTCGCACGATGCCAGCGCGGCGGCCTATGTGATCGAGCCCTCGCTGTTCACCCTGCGTGCCGGTCCGGTGCGCGTGGTGCAGGATGGCATCGCCAAGGGCCAGACCATCCAGGACCACCACAAACCCACCGGCGCCACCACGCCCTGGAGCGGCTGCCCGGTGCAGCAGGCCTGCATAGGCGTGGATGCGGCCGGTGTGCTGCGGCTCTATGCCGCAGCCTTTGAATGATTGATGAATCGACAAGACAAGGAACCGACATGAGCATCACCCTCCTGAACGCCGGCTGGATCATCCCCATGGCGGCCGGCACCGGCACACTGGCCCAGCACACCCTGGTGATGGATGGCGAGCGCATCGCCGCCTTGCTGCCCTGGGCCCAAGCTGCGGCGCTGTACCCGGCCGCCGAGGTGGTCGAGCTGCGCGAGCATGTGCTGATCCCCGGCCTGATCAATGCCCACACCCATTCGGCGATGTCGCTGCTGCGCGGCGTGGCCGACGACGTGCCGCTGATGGACTGGCTGCAGAACCACATCTGGCCGCTGGAGAAGCAATGGGTCAGCGAGGACTGGACCTACCAGGGCTCGATGCTGTCGGCCGCCGAGGCCCTGCGTGGCGGCGTGACTTACCTGAACGACATGTACTTCTTCCCGACCGCGATGGCCCGTGCCGCCATCGACTCGGGCATCCGCGCCGGCGTGTCGATCAATGTGATCGACTTCCCCACCGGTTATGCCTCTGGGCCGGATGACTACATTGTCAAGGGCCTCGCGGCCTACGAGCAGTTCAAGGGCGAGAAGCTGCTGGACTGGACCTCGGCCCCGCATGCGCCCTACACGGTGTCGGACGAGACCTTCGTCAAGCTGCGCAAGTTGGCCGAGGAACACGACCTGCAGATGCACTGCCACATTCACGAGACGCAGTTCGAGGTGGATGAGAGCGTCAAGCAGTTCGGCATGCGTCCCTTGGAGCGCCTGAACAAGCTGGGCCTCCTGAACGAGCGCATGATCGCCGTCCACATGGTCCACCTGACCGAAGACGAGATTGGCATGCTGGCCCGCCAGAACGTGCACCTGGTCCACAACCCGAACTCCAACCTCAAGCTGGCCTCGGGCATCCAGCCCTTGACGGCACTGGAGGCGGCTGGCGTCAACACCATCCTCGGCACCGATGGAGCGGCTTCCAACAACCGCCAGGACATGTTCGGCGAGATCCGTGCCGCGGCCCTGCTGGCCAAGGGCGTGACACAGAACGCCACCACCGTCTCGGCCCGCACGGCGCTGGAGATGGCCACGATCCGTGCTGCCAAGGCCATGGGCCGGGGTGACGATCTGGGCTCGCTGGAAGTGGGCAAGCTGGCCGACGTGGTGGCCGTGTCGCTGTCGGCGCTGGAGTGCCGCCCGGTCTACAACCCCGAGGCGCAGCTCGTCTACGTGGCCGGCCGTGAGCATGTGTCCGATGTCTGGGTGAACGGCCGCCAGGTGCTGAAGGGCCGCGAGCTGACCACCATCGACCAGGGCGCGCTGCTGGATCGCACCGAGGCCATCGTGGCCGCGATGAAGGCCGGCATGTAATCGCGCAGAGGCCTTACGGCCTGGTGAAACTTGCCGGCCCAGCCCGGCAAGCGTCCCGGCCATCGGTAGAATCCCGCAGCTTGAAGCCCAGCCCGACCCCGGGCCGGCAGCTATCGCGGGACTCCATGGCACACCAAAAGCATCTGCTCTCGTTCGCAGGCGGCAACGCGCTGTCTGCTTTCCGTTCCCAGGCCCTGCTGCCGCGCTTGCAGGCGGTCAACGAGAAGATCACGGCGGTCCATGCCCGCCACGTCCACTGGGTCTGGCTGGACGCCGCCCTGGATGCCGCCGGCCAGAGCAAGCTCGCCGAACTGCTGAACTACGGCGATGCCTACGAAGGCCCGACGGAAGAGGGCGCCCTGGTCGTCGTCGCCCCGCGCCTCGGCACCGTCAGCCCCTGGGCCTCCAAGGCCACCGACATCGCCCACAACTGCGGCCTGCAGGTCCATCGCGTCGAGCGCGTCACCGAATACCGCATCACGCTGAAGAGCGGCTTGCTCGGCGGTGTGAAGCTGCTGAGCCGCGAGGAGCAGGTGGCCTGCGCCGAGATCCTGCATGACCGCATGACCGAGAGCGTGCTCTTGGCCCGCGAGGATGCCGCCCATCTGTTCGACGAGAAGAGCGCCCAGCCGCTTGAGCATGTGGACGTGCTGGGCCAGGGCCGTGCGGCACTGGAGTCGGCCAACAAGACCTTCGGCCTCGCGCTGTCGGATGACGAGATCGAGTACCTGGTCAATGCCTTCACCACCTTGAAGCGCAACCCCAGCGATGTCGAGCTGATGATGTTCGCCCAGGCCAACAGCGAGCACTGCCGCCACAAGATCTTCAATGCCAAGTTCACGGTCGATGGTGAAGACCAGGCCCTGAGCCTGTTCGGCATGATCCGCAACACCGAGAAGCTGAACCCGCAGCACACGGTGATCGCCTATTCGGACAACGCCGCTGTGATGGAAGGCCATCAGATCGAGCGCTGGATGCAGGCCGGCGACCAGCGCGCCCCGCAGTACCAGGCCCGTGCCGAGCTGTCGCATGTCCTGATGAAGGTCGAGACGCACAACCACCCGACGGCAATCTCGCCTTACCCCGGAGCCTCCACCGGCGCCGGCGGCGAAATCCGCGACGAAGGTGCCACCGGCCGCGGCTCCAAGCCCAAGGCTGGCCTGACCGGCTTTTCGGTCTCGAACCTGCGCCTGCCGGGCCTCAACGAACCCTGGGAAGCGACCAACGTCGGCAAGCCGGCCCACATCGCCAGCCCCTTGCAGATCATGATCGAAGGCCCGCTCGGTGGCGCTGCCTTCAACAACGAGTTCGGCCGCCCGAACCTGAACGGCTACTTCCGCGTCTACGAGCAGGAAGTGGACGGCGTGCAGCGCGGCTATCACAAGCCCATCATGATTGCCGGCGGCCTGGGCACGATCCGCGCCGACCTGACGAAGAAGATCGAGTTCCCGGCCGGCTCCTTGCTGATCCAGCTCGGCGGCCCGGGCATGCGCATCGGCATGGGCGGCAGTGCCGCCAGCTCGATGGCTGCAGGCACCAACACAGCGGACCTGGACTTCGACTCCGTGCAGCGCGGCAACCCCGAGATTGAACGCCGCGTTCAGGAAGTGATCAACCATTGCTGGGGCCTGGCCGAGCGCAACCCCATCCTCGCGATCCACGACGTGGGCGCCGGTGGCATCTCGAACGCCTTCCCCGAGCTGGTGAACGATGCCGGCCGCGGCGCGCGCTTCGACCTGCGCAAGGTGCCGCTGGAAGAGTCCGGCCTCGCGCCCAAGGAAATCTGGTGCAACGAGAGCCAGGAGCGCTATGTGCTGGCCATCGCGCCGGGCAGCCTCGAGCTGTTCCAGGCCATGTGCGACCGCGAGCGTTGCCCGTTCGCTGTCGTCGGCGTGACGACCGAGCAGCGAGAGCTGGTGCTGGAAGACGGCGAGGGCGGTGAGCGCGCCATCGACATGCCGATGGACGTGCTGCTGGGCAAGCCGCCCAAGATGCACCGCGTTGTTTCGCGCCTCGTGCGCGATGCCGGCCGCATCGAGCTGACCGGCGTGGACCTGTCCAAGGTGGCATTCGACGTGCTTCGCCATCCGACTGTGGCCTCCAAGCGCTTCCTGATCACCATCGGCGACCGCACCGTGGGCGGCCTGAACAGCCGCGACCAGATGGTCGGCCCCTGGCAGGTGCCGGTGGCCGATTGCGCGGTCACGCTGGCCGACTTCCAAGGCTTCGCCGGCGAAGCCATGAGCATGGGCGAGCGCACGCCGCTGGCGGCCGTCAACGGCCCGGCCTCGGGCCGCATGGCCATCGGCGAGGCCATCACCAACCTGCTGGCCGCGCCCATTGAGCTGTCGCGCGTCAAGCTGAGTGCCAACTGGATGGCCGCTTGCGGCGAGCCGGGCGAAGACGCTGCGCTGTTTGACACGGTCAAGGCCGTCGGCATGGAGCTGTGCCCGGAGCTGGGCGTTTCCATCCCGGTGGGCAAGGATTCGTTGTCCATGCGCACCCGCTGGACGGACGAAGCCGGCGCTGTGCAGCAGGTCACCGCACCGGTGTCCTTGATCATCACGGCCTTCGCGTCGCTCGCCGATGTGCGCGGCACGCTGACGCCCCAACTGCAGGCCGGTGACACCTCGCTGATCCTGGTCGATCTGGGTCAAGGCAAGAGCCGCATGGGCGGCTCCATCCTCGCGCAAGCGCTGAACCAGTTCGGCGGTGCCGTGCCCGACCTGGACGATGCGGCCCTGCTGAAGCAGTTGGTCGCCGCCGTCAACGAGCTGCGTGCAGACGGCAAGCTGCTGGCCTATCACGACCGTGGTGACGGCGGCCTCTGGGCCACGGCCTGCGAGATGGGCTTTGCCGGCCATCTGGGCGTGAGCCTCAATGTCGACATGCTGGTGACCGAAGGCGAGGGCCTGGCCGATGCCGGCGACGCCAAGAACTGGGCCGGGCAGGTGGCCGCGCGCCGCGAAGAGCTGACGCTGAAGGCGCTGTTCAACGAAGAGCTGGGCGTGGTGCTTCAAGTCGCCACGGCTGATCGCGACGCCACGCTGCAGACCTTGCGCAAGCACGGCCTCTCCACCTGCAGCCATGTGGTCGGCAAGCCGAATACGACGGGCCAGATGGAAGTCTGGCGGGATGCCAAGAAGGTGTTCGCCGCGCCGCTGGAAACGCTGCACAAGACCTGGGACGAAGTGTCCTCGCGCATCTCTCAACTGCGCGACAACCCGGCCTGCGCCGAGAGCGAGCATGCCGTCGCTGGCCGCGCGGAAGACGCGGGCCTGCACGTGCATCTGAGCTTCGACCCGAAGGAAGACGTGGCCGCGCCGTTCATCAACGTCGGCGCCAAGCCCAAGCTGGCCATCCTGCGCGAGCAGGGCGTCAACTCGCATGTCGAGATGAGCTATGCCATGGCCAAGGCCGGCTTCGAGACCTACGACGTCCACATGAGCGACCTGCAGGCCGGTGCCGTTACCCTGGAGCAGTTCAAGGGCTTCGTCGCCTGCGGCGGCTTCAGCTATGGCGACACCCTGGGGGCCGGCGAAGGCTGGGCCCGCTCGGTGATGTTCAACCCGGTGCTGTCCGAGCAGTTCAAGGCCTTCTTCGCCCGCAGCGACAGCTTCGCGCTGGGCGTCTGCAACGGCTGCCAGATGATGGCGGCGCTGTCGCCGATCATCCCGGGCGCCGAAGCCTGGCCCAAGTTCACGCGCAACAAGAGCGAGCAGTTTGAGGCGCGCCTGGCCATGGTCGAGGTGCTGGCCTCGCCGAGCCTGTTCTTCAAGGGCATGGAAGGCAGCCGCCTGCCCATCGCCGTGGCGCATGGCGAAGGCTTTGCCGACTTCTCGCAGCGCGGCGATGCGGCCAAGGTGGCCCGCGCCATGCGCTATGTGGGCAACGACGGCCAGCCGACCGAGGTCTATCCGTTCAACCCGAACGGCAGCCCGGACGGTCTCACCTCGGTGACCACGGCGGACGGCCGCTTCACGGTGCTGATGCCGCATCCGGAACGCGTGTTCCGCAACATCCAGATGAGCTGGACCAGCGGCGACAAGAGCGAACTCAGCCCTTGGATGCGCATGTTCCGCAACGCGCGCCACTGGATCGGCTGAGATGGAGCCCCTCGTCCAAGGAGTACCTTGGCCGGCCATCGCCGAGACGGCGATGGCGCTCGTGCCGTCCAATCCCGCGCAGGCGGGATCGGAGCCGCGGCACTCGCCCCCCCAAGGGGGCGGCGATGCTCGCCGGATTGACCGGCAAGCACATCGCCAACGCGGGCCGGCTTGGGAGCGGCCCTGCGCTCAGCCCGCAAGGTGACCGACATGGGCGGGAAGCAGCCCGGCGACGGCCCCGAACGCTCACCGGAGTTGCTGCATTTCCGGGCCTTCGAGGCGATCTACCGGCTGGGCTCGCTGACGGCGGCAGCCGCCCATCTGGGCCTGAGCCAACCGGCGCTGTCCAAGTCGCTGGCCTCGCTGCGCCGCTATTACGGGGACGAGCTGTTCCTGCGCGGCAAGCTTGGCATGCGGCCGACGGCGCGGGCGCGCCAGCTCTATGTCGGCGTCGCCGACATGCTGTCCATCGCCGACGGCGAACTGCGGGCGCAGCCAGCGTTTGATCCGGTCAGCTCGCACCGGGTCTTCCGCATCAGCTGCTCCGAGGTGGGGGCCATCCACTTCATGCCCCGGCTGATTGCTCGGGCCGGCCAGATCGCGCCCGGCCTGCGCTTCGAGGTCGTGCCGATGATGAGCCGCCACACCGAGTCGGCCCTGGCCAACGGCGAGGTTGACCTGGCGCTCGGCGCCTATGCCGACTTCGGCCCCGGCGTGCTCTCGCAGCCGATGTACGAGGTGCCCTATGTCTGTCTGGTGCGGCAGGACCATCCGCGCGTCGGCGAGACCCTGGACCTGGCCACCTTCTGCCGCGAGCAGCACATCGTGGCCTCGCTGCCGGACCGCATGCATGCCTTCAGCCGCGTGGAGCAGGCCATCATTGACGCCGCCGGCAGCGCCGCCATCACGGTGCGCGTGCATTCCTTGCTGATCGCGCCCTATGTGGTGGCCCAGTCGGATCACATCTTCACCGCCACTCAGCACGTGGCCCGGCGCGTGTCCATCATCCCCGGCCTGCGCATCGTCGACTGCCCGCTGGCCCTGCCACCCATCCTCGTGCGCCAGTACTGGCACAGCGCCCAGGGCAGCGACCCTGCCATCGCCTGGTTGCGCGCGCAGATCGAAAGTCTTTTCCTCGGCGACTTGCGTGCATAACCGACGGCTATTTGCGCAATCAGCTTGGGGCAGCATGATTGCCGCGGCGCATGGTCCCGACTCTAATGTCGCCGCGGTGACAGAGATCACCGCTGTGAGGAGAGAGGGGACCCTGGTTTCAGGCGTCCTGCCGGGTACCAGTGGAGGACCCGGGGGCAACAGATTCCGGCCGGCCGCACGCAGAGGTGGCTGGCCGGCCTGACCCAGGAATCTTCCGCCAAGCGCACAAAGCCTGGCTATCATCCGCCGACTTTTCAGAGCGGGGAGGGCGCGGATGCTGACGGTCCAAGGTCTTTGCAAATCATTCGGCTCGCGTCAGGTCGTGAGCGAACTCAGCCTCGGCCTGAAGGCCGGCCAGACCCTGGGCCTGCTAGGCCCCAACGGAGCCGGCAAGAGCACGACGGTGGCCATGATCTGCGGCCTGTTGCCGCCGGACCGGGGTCAGGTCTTGATCGATGGCCAGGCCATGGTCGGCGATGCCGATGCCAAGAAGCGCCGCATCGGCCTGGTGCCGCAGGAGCTGGCGCTGTACGAAACCTTGTCGGCCCAGGCCAACCTCGAGACCTTCGCCTCGCTCTATGGCCTCGGCGGCGAGACCCGCCGCCAGCGCGTGGCCGCTGCCTTGCAGGTGGCCGGCCTCAGCGAGCGGGCCATGGACAAGGTCGAGCAGTTCAGCGGCGGCATGAAGCGCCGCCTCAACATCGCCTGTGCCCTGCTGCATGAGCCCGACGTGCTGATCTTCGACGAGCCCACCGTGGGCGTGGATCCGCAAAGCCGCAATGCCATCTTCGACACCCTGATCCAGCTGCGCAGCCAAGGCCGCGCCTTGCTCTACACCACACACTACATGGAAGAGGCCGAGCGCCTCTGCGACAGCATCGTCATCATGGACCAGGGCCGGGTGATTGCTTCTGACACGCTGGGCGCCTTGCTGTCCCGCCTGCCGATGGCGGCCAGCCTGGAGCTGCGTCTGGCTGGCGAGCCCGACGAGGCCGCGCTGCGCGCCGTGCCGGCCGTGCAGAGCCTGGAGCGCCAGGGCGAGCAGTTGCGCATGGGCTTGACCACGCTGGAAGCCGTTCCGGCCCTGCTGCTGCAGCTGCAACAGCAGGGCGTGCAGGTGCTGCAGCTCTCCTCGGGCCGCGCCAGTTTGGAAGCGCTGTTCCTCTCCCTGACCGGCCGCAGCCTGAGAGATTGAGGGCAGAAGACCATGAACGCCTTGCTTGCATTGATACGCGTCCAGATCCGGCTCTACCTGAGCAACCGCCGCGCCCTGGCGATCAACCTGGCCATGCCCATCCTGATCGCGGCTTTCTTCGGCTCGTTGTTCGGCGGCGGCGGTGGCGACGACAAGCCGCTGCGCGTCAAGGTGGCCGTGGCCGACCTGGACAAGAGCGAGCTTTCTCAGCGCATCGTCAAGGCCATGGCGGCCGATGCGTCACTTGACCTGCAGCAGCTCGACCAGGCCACGGCCGAAGACCTGGTCCGTCGCGGCAAGCTGCGCGCCGCGCTGATCTTGCCGGCCGGCTTTGGCGACAAGGCCGGTGCCGCACTGATGGGCCAGCAGAAGGCCGAGGTCCGCATGGTCTACGACCCGTCCGAGAAGATGGCCAAGGGCCTGCTCGGCGGCATGTTCTCGCAGTACGCGATGCAGCAGACCATGAGCCATGCCTTCAGCGGCCAGAGCGGCGCCAAGCTGATGGACGAGAGCCTCGCGCGCCTGGACAAGGCCGAGGGCATGGACGCGGCCGACAAGGCGGCGCTCGGCAAGCTGTTCGGCAGCCTGCGCGAGGTGCAGAACCGAGCTTCCTCGGCCGCATCGGCAAGCGATGACGGCAAGGGCAGCTTCGGCGGCATGAGCATGCCCTTCACGCTCCAGGAGCAGGCGCTCAGTTCGGGCGAGCATGGCTACAACGGCTATGCCCATTCCTTTGCCGGCATGGGCGCGCAGTTCGTGCTCTTCCTGGGCGTGGATCTGGGCGTGGGCATTCTGCTCGCGCGCCGCGCCGGCCTGTGGCTGCGGCTGCGCTCGGCGCCGCTGTCGCGCTTCACGCTGCTGGCCAGCCATTTCTGCAGCACGGCCTTGATCGCTGCGAGCATCCTCGGCCTCGTGATGCTCAGCGGCATGCTGATCTTCGGCTTCCGCGTGCAGGGCAGTTGGCTCGGCCTTGCCGTGGTGGTGTTCGGCTACGGCCTCTTCACGGCCGGCTTCGGGCTCTTCCTGGCGGCCGTGGGCCGCTCACCCGAGGCCACGCGCGGCCTCGCCATCCTTGCGACCTTGCTGATGGTGATGCTGGGCGGTGCCTGGGTGCCAAGCTTTGTGTTCCCGCCCTGGATGCAGGAGCTGACGTTGGTGGTGCCGGTGCGCTGGGCCGTCGATGGCCTGGATGCGATGACCTGGCGCGGGTTGGAGCTGATCGAGGCCGTCAAGGCCGGTGCCGTGCTCTTGCTGTCGTCCGCCGTGTTCGCCGGCCTGGCCTGGTGGCGCTTCGACTGGCGCGAGTAGGTCTTCAGCGCCAGAGCTCGGCCAGCAGCGAGTAGGAGCGCTGCCTTGCCGCAGCATCGTGCACGCCGCAGGCGACGATGAATTCATCGACCTGCGTACGCTCCAGCGTGGCCTGCAGGCCGGAGCGTACCGTTGCCGGTGACCCAACCACCGCCTCGGCCAGCATGCGTTGCACACCGGCTTTCTCGCTTGCTGTCCACAGCGCGTCCATGTTGTCGATTGGCCTTGGCAAGGGCCCGCGTTGGCCGCGCTGCATGCCCAGGAATCGCTGCTGCAGCGAAGTGAAGAGATAGGCGGCCTGCTCGTCGCTGTCGGCCACGATGATGTTCAAGCCCATCATGGCGTGAGGTTTGGGATGACGGGCGCTCGGCCGATACTGGCTGCGGTAGATGTCGAGGGCCTGCATCAGCAGCTCGGGCGCGAAGTGCGAGGCAAACGCGAAGGGCAGGCCCAGGTAGGCTGCCAGCTGCGCCCCATAGAGGCTGGAGCCCAGCAGCCAGATCGGCACTTCGGTGCCCTGGCCCGGAATGGCGCGCACGACCTGACCCTCGCGCGCCGGCGCCAAGTAGCTCTGCAGCTCCAGCACGTCCTCGGGGAAACGATCCTCGGCGGCGCTGGAGAGGTGGCGGCGCAGGGCGCGCATCGTCGGCCCGTCGGTGCCGGGCGCGCGGCCGAGGCCCAGGTCGATGCGGCCGGGGAACAGCGTGGCCAGGGTGCCGAACTGCTCAGCAATCGTCAGCGGTGCGTGATTGGGCAGCATGATGCCGCCGGCGCCGACGCGGATCTTCTCGGTGGCGGCCGCGAGCTGGCCGATCAGCACGGCCGTAGCCGAGCTGGCCACGCCTTCCATGTTGTGATGCTCGGCCACCCAGAAGCGCTGGTAGCCGAGGCCCTCGGCATGGCGGGCCAGCGCAATGCTCTGGCGTAACGCGGCGGCGGCATCGCCGCCTTCGACGATGGGAGCGAGGTCGAGGATGGAGAGGGGGACGGCTGAACTCATGCCAGGCAGTCTAGGAGCGAGGCGCCGACCCTTGTCGGGCCGGGTCTATTGGGGCTTATTGGTCGGACTCGGCCAGCTTCACCGCCTGCTGCCGCGTCTTGCCGTCGCGCCACAGCGTCAGGCGCACGGTGTCGCCGGGCTGGCGGCGTTCGAGCAGGCTCAGCATGTCGTCCAGGTCGGCAATCGCTTCGTCATTGATGGCCGTGATCACGTCACCGCCGACGATGCGGCCGCTGCGGTCGCGGCTGAAGGGCTGCAGGCCGGCGGCCTTGGCCGGGCTGCGCGGGCCCACGGCCACGATGGCCACGCCCTTGGGCAGGCGCAGCGCCTGATGCAGTTGGGGCGGGCCCGAGGTGATGCCCAGCGCCGGGCGGATGAAGCGGCCGTCGCGTATCAGCTTGGGCACGACGCGGTTCACTTCGTCTACCGGTATGGCAAAGCCGATGCCGGCGCTGGCGCCGCTGGGGCTGTAGATCTGCGTGTTGACGCCGATCAGGCGGCCGGCCGAGTCGAGCAGCGGACCGCCGGAGTTGCCGGGGTTGATGGCCGCGTCGGTCTGGATCACGCCGCGGATGCTGCGGCGGTTCAGCGAATCGATCTCTCGGTTCAGGGCCGAGACGATGCCGCGCGTCAGCGTCTGGTCGAGGCCGAAGGGGTTGCCGATGGCATAGACGTTCTGGCCCACCAGCAAGTCGCGGCTCGTGCCTATGGCGATGGGCTGCAGCTTCTCGCGCGGCGCCGTGATGCGCAGCACGGCGATGTCGCGGTCCACGAAGGCGCCTACCAGGCGGGCATCGAAGCTGGTCTGGTCCGACAGCGTGACGCGGAACAGGTCGCTGCCCTGGATCACATGGAAGTTGGTGACGATGTGGCCCTGCTCGTCCCAGATGAAGCCGGTGCCCGTGCCGTGCGGCACCTCCTGCACATTGCGCGAGAACAGGTCGCGCTGCACGTCCAGCGTGGTGATGTGGACTACCGAGGGCGAGACCTTGCGGAACACATTGATGTTGTTCTGCTCCGAGGGCTCGAAGGGGCCGCGCTGCGTGACGGGGCGCGGCTGTGCCTCTGGTCCGGCCTGTGCAGGGAACGACGTTGTGGCCAGGGTGGCAAGGGCTGCCAAAACGGCCAGCAGCATCTGACGGGTGGTCTGCATGATCTTCATCGGTTTGATTCTCCGGCCGGCATAGACTGCGCGCCTGATGTCCAGCAGCCTCTCTCATCCATCGCCACGCTTTGATCGTCTCGACGCACTGCGTGGTGCCGCCATTGTCTGGATGGCGGGCTTCCATTTCTGTTTCGACCTGCGCTTTTTCAAGCTGACAGCGGCTGATTTTTACCGCGACCCGTTCTGGACCGGCCAGCGCACCGCCATCGTCAGCCTGTTCCTGCTCTGCGCCGGCCTCGGCCAGGCGGTGGCGCAGGCGCAAGGCCTCGGCTGGCCGCGCTTCTGGCGCCGCTGGGGACAAGTGGTGGGCTGCGCGCTGCTCGTTTCCGCCGGCTCGGCCCTGATGTTCCCGCAGAGCTGGATCAGCTTCGGCGTGCTGCATGGCCTGGCCTTGATGCTGCTGTTGCTGCGCTGGGCCGGGCCTCGCCTGGGGCAGGCAGCCGCCGTGTTGATAGGCGCGGCCGTCATCGCCTTGCCGCAGCTCTGTTCGCATGTCTTCTTCGACAACCGCTGGAGCAACTGGCTGGGCTTCACGACGGCCAAGCCGATCACCGAGGACTACGTGCCGCTCCTGCCCTGGTTCGGCATGATGCTGTGGGGCTTTGCCCTCGGCCGCTGGCTGCTGGCCGCGCGGCCGGCCTGGCTGCAAGGCGCGCTGATCGCGCCACTGCAGCCGCTGGCGCTGCTCGGCCGCTGGTCCCTGAGCTTCTACATGCTGCACCAGCCAGTGCTGATCGGCCTCTTGTTCGCCTGGACTGCGACAATGGCGCGATGAGCGCACCCAAGCAAATCCTCTTCGGCTTCCATGCCGTCACCGTGCGGTTGAAGACCGCCCAGGCCTCGATCCAGGAGATCCATGTCGACGCCAGCCGGCGCGACCAGCGCATGCGCCAGTTCATCGAACGCGTCCGCGAAGCCGGCGTCAAGCTGATCGAGAGCGACGACGACCGCCTGACCAAGCTTGGCGGCAGCCCGCGTCACCAGGGCGTGGTCGCCCGCGTGACGGCCCTGGCCCAACAGCATTCGCTGGACGACCTGCTCGATGCGCTGGAAGGCGAGGGCGGCGCGCCGCTCCTGCTGGTGCTGGACGGCGTGACCGACCCGCACAACCTCGGCGCCTGCCTGCGCGTGGCCGATGGCGCCGGTGCGCAAGCGGTGATCGCGCCCAAGGATCATTCGGTCGGCGTGAACGCCACCGTGGCCAAGGTCGCCAGCGGTGCGGCCGAGACGGTGCCCTACTTCATGGTCACCAACCTGGCTCGCACGCTGAACGAGCTGAAGGAACGCAACATCTGGGTGATTGGCACCTCCGATCAGGCGACCAAGTCGATCTATGACCTGGACCTGAAAGGCCCGGTGGCCCTGGTGCTGGGCGCCGAGGGCGACGGCATGCGCGCGCTGACGGCCAAGACCTGCGACGAGCTGGTGAGCATCCCGATGAAGGGTGCGGTCGAGAGCCTCAATGTCTCGGTGGCTGCAGGCGTCTGCCTGTTTGAGGCGCTGCGCCAGCGCCGATAATCCAGCCACCTCACACCCCAAAAAGAAGTACAGACCATGGCCGTCATCGAAGTCAAACATCCGCTCGTCAAGCACAAGATCGGCCTGATGCGCGAGGCCGACATCTCGACCAAGAAGTTCCGTGAACTGACCGGCGAAGTCGCCCGGCTGCTGGCCTACGAGGCCACGGCCGACTTCCCGCTGGAGAAGACGACGCTGGAATGCTGGAGCGGCCCGACCGAGGTCGACCAGATCGCCGGCCGCAAGGTCACGGTCGTGCCCATCCTGCGTGCCGGCCTCGGCATGCTGGACGGTGTGCTGGACATGATGCCCAACGCCAAAGTCAGCGTCGTCGGCCTCGCGCGCGACCATGAGACGCTGCAGCCGGTGCATTACTTCGAGCGCTTTGTCGGCCAGCTGGATGAGCGTACCGCGCTGATCGTGGACCCCATGCTGGCCACGGCCGGCTCGATGATTGCGACCATTGACCTCCTGAAGCGCCGTGGCGCCAAGGACATCCGCGCCCTGGTGCTGGTGGCTGCACCCGAGGGCGTGACGGCCCTGACCAAGGCCCACCCCGATGTGCGCTGCTGGACGGCCGCCATCGACAGCCATCTGAACGAACAGGGCTACATCATCCCGGGCCTGGGCGACGCCGGCGACAAGATCTTCGGCACCAAGGAAGGCTGAGGCTTGGGCGGGGTCAGACCCAGCCCAAGGCACCCGCCACGCCGCCGCCCAGCACCATCCACACCAGGCTCAGCCTGGTGCGCAGCGTCAGCGCCACGGTGACGGCGATCAGCACCAGGGTGCCGAGGCGGTGCTCGGCCACCGCCAGGTAGGGCTGGGCCAGCAGCCAGCCGGTGGCGATGATGAGGCCCAGGGTCAAGGGCGCCATGCCGGTGCTGAAGGCCTGGACGGCGGTGCGCTCGCGGTTGTCGCGGGCCCAGCGGGTGGCGAACAGCACCAGGGTGGTGGAGGGCAGCATGATGCCGGCCATCGCCGCGGCAGCGCCGGCAGCGCCGGCGATGTTCCAGCCGAGCACGGCCACGAAGAGGATGTTGGGCCCGGGCGCGGCCTGGGCCAGGGCGATGGAGCTGGTGAACGTGGTGTCGCTCATCCAGTGCTGCTCGGTCACCAGATAACGGTGCATCTCGGGTGCCGTGGTGATGGCGCCGCCAATCGCCAGCAGCGAGAGCGCCAGGAAATGCAGGAACAGCTGCAGCAGGTCGACCGGCGGCATCAGCGGGCCTCCCTCAGGCGTCGCCAGGCGAGCAGCATGCCGAGGCCACCGAGGCCGAGCACGGCCCAGATCAGCGGCCAGCGCAGCACCGCGATGGCCACCACGCTGGCGGCCGCCAGCAGCGAACCAGCCACGCGACCCATGGGATTGCCTCGCAGGCTGCCGAGCAGCTTGAGGCCGGTGGCGAGGATCAGCCCGGCAGCCACGGCGCCCATGCCGCGCAGCGCGCCGGCCATGGCCGGATGGGCCAGCAGCTGCTCGGACACCGCCGCCAGACTCAGCACGATGACGCAAGGCAGGGCGAACATGCCGGCCAGGGCCGCGAAGGCGCCGCGCAGGCCGAAGAAGCGGTCGCCGATCATCAGCGAGATATTGACCACGTTGGGCCCCGGCAGCACCTGGGCGATGGCCAGCAGCTCGATGAACTCGGCCTTGCTCAGCCAGCCGCGCTTCTCGACCAGCTCGCGCTGGGCCACGGCCAGCACGCCGCCGAAGCCCTGCAACGCGAGCCAGGTGAAGGCCCAGAACAGCGCCGCTGGCCCCTGGGGCCTCGGTCTTTCGGCAGTGCCGTCGGCCATCAGCGCAGGACCTTCAGCGCCTCGGGATTGACGATGTGGGTGGGCTCGCCCTTGACGAAGTTCAGCACGTTGTCGAAGGCGGCATCGAAGTAGAGCTCGTAGCTGTCCTGCTCCACATAGCCGATGTGCGGCGTGCAGACCGCGTTTTCCAGGCGCAACAGCGGATGGCCTTGAAGGATGGGCTCGCTCTCGAACACGTCGATGGCGGCCATGCCGGGCCGGCCCCGGTTCAGCGCCGAGACGAGGGCGCTCTCGGCCAGCAGCTCGGCCCGCGAGGTGTTGACGAAGAGCGAGGTCGGCTTCATGCGCGAGAGGTCTTCCAGCGTGACCAGGCCCCGTGTGGCTTCGACCAGACGCAGATGCAGACTCAGCACATCGCACTGCTCGAAGAAGGCCTCGCGGCTCTCGGCGGCCTGGTGGCCGTCGGCGCTGGCCTTCAGGCGCGAGGCTTCGCTGCCCCAGACCTGCACCTGCATGCCGAAGGCGCGGCCATAGCCGGCCACCATCTCGCCGATCTTGCCGTATCCCCAGACGCCCAGGGTCTTGCCGCGCAGCTGCATGCCGATGCCGAAGTTCGCGGGCATCGAGGCCGACTTCAAGCCGGCCTGCTGCCAGGCGCCATGCTTCAGATTGCCGATGTACTGCGGCAGCCGCCGCATCGAGGCCATGATCAAGGCCCAGGTCAGCTCGGCCGGCGCTACCGGCGAGCCTACGCCTTCGGCCACGGCGATGCCAAGGCGGGTGCAGGCCTCGACGTCGATGTGCGGGCCGACGCGGCCGGTCTGCGAAATCAGCTTGAGCTTGGGCAGCTTCTCCAGCAGCTGGCGCGGGAACTGCGTTCGCTCGCGCACCGCCACCAGCACCTCGGCATCGCGCAGCCGCACAGACAACTGGCCTATGCCCTTGACTGTGTTGGTGAAGACCTTGGCTTGCAGATGGTCCAGCTTGGCGGCGCAGCGCAGCTTGCGTACGGCGTCCTGGTAGTCGTCGAGGATGATGATGTTCATGGCGGGGCCGGGCCATTGTGCCCGACCCTCACCCAGCGAAGACTCAGGCAAATCGCTAGCATCGGCGTCTTTCGTAAGGAGACTGCGATGACAATTTCCATGCATTCGGCCAGCGCGCCAATCTTCGCCAAGACGCTGTCCAACATGCTGCAGTGGCTGGAGGCTGCGAAGCAGAATGCGGAGGCCAAGAAGTTCGATACGGCGGTCTACCTCGGCCTGCGCCTCGCGCCCGACATGCTGCCCTTCACCCGCCAGATCCAGATCTGCAGCGATGCGGCCAAGGGCTGTGTCGGCCGCCTCGCCGGCCAGGAGCTGCCGCGCTGGGAAGACAACGAGGCGACGCTGGAGGAACTCGCCGCACGCATTCGCAAGACGATTGACTACGTGCAGTCGGTGCCGGCCTCAGCCATGGAAGGCAGCGAAGAACGCTCCATCGAGATTCCGCGCCGCAGCGGCGAGCCCTTGAAGTTCCGGGGCGAGGACTATCTGCGCCAGTACGCGCTGCCCAATTTCTTCTTCCATGCCACGACGACCTATGCGCTCCTGCGCCACGCGGGCGTGGAACTGGGCAAGGCGGACTTTCTCGGCAGAGGCTGAGCCCTGACGGGCTCTCAGCTGCGGGACTGGTGGCGCGGAAAGGCCCGCGCCATGGCCAGTTCGAGGTCGGCCCGGTAGACCAGGGCCAGCTCGCAATGCTCGGGCAGGGCGGCGAGCAGGGTGCTGCGCAGCATCCACAGCTCGATGGGTTCGCAGGCCTGGCGCACCTGGCGCTGCAGCTCGGCGCCTTGAGCGCCTGGCACCTCGGCGGCGATGCGGGTGCAGACCAGCTTCAGCTCGACAAAGCTCTGGCGCATGCGGCTGCTGCGGTTGCGGCGTTCGCCGAGGCCGCTCAGGGAGGCAAACGCCCAGGGCGGTGGGAAGTCGGGAATTTCGCGCAGGGTCAGGGTCAGCATGATCTCAATGCCCCCGGCGGCCGCTGGCGGGCTCGAAAAAACGGTCGAGCTGGGCCAGGCGGCGCTCGGCCTCGTACTGGCTGTGGCTGCGGGCCACTTCGGTATAGACGGCGGTGCGCAAATGCCACAGATCGCGCAGCGTGCGGCTGCGGCGGATGGCGGTTTGCAGCGGCTCTGCTAACTCGCTTTGCACGTCGGTGAGGCCGCGCAGGAACTCGGCGCGGGCGCGCACCAGGTGGTTGCGACCACCGCGAGGCTCGGGCTTTTGCTGCCCCCAGGGGTCGGCTTCGCCGGGGATCAGGCGCAGCAGGCTCTGGAACAGCGAATCGACGCTGTTGCCCGAGCGCGCCGTAGCGACAGGTGCTGTGGGCAGGTCGCCGGGGAGGGCGCTGCGGGTCCAACGACTAAAGAATGCGTTCAGCATGGCTTTGTTCTGTCAGGGTGGCCAGGCCTCCTCCGGCCCGGTCTTCTCTTGATTCTGAGCATCAGGAGTCAGCTCTAATGCCTTGATTAGGCAGGATATTCCGGTTCTGTTTCCACCCAATTCGGCTGTAGGAAGATTTCCTACAGATAAACCCTAGATGACGCCGGCCGTGAATAGATGCGCTTTCGGGCGCCTAATCCAGGGCTCGTGCAGGCGGCCGGGCTTCTAACATCGGGCGAGCCCAAATGGAGGCCGCTGTCAGGGCGGCTGCTCTTGCCCATGGACCTTTCATCGCCCCCTGCGAAGACGCTTGCCCAAGCCGTGAACGCCGCACCCGTCCCCGCCCCGGTCGACATCCCCCGAGCCGAGCCCGCCGTCCTCGCCGTGTTGCAGCGTGCCCGCCTGGGCGGCTTCCAGCTCGGGGAGCTGCTGGCGCTGGCCCAGCAATGGCAGCAGCAGGGCCGCACCGAGGCGCTGTTGCTGCTTTACCAAAACTGGGTAATGGGCGCGCCCTCGGCTTACCGCCATGTGGCCTGTTTCAACTGGGGTTCGCTGCTCGGCGACCTGCGCCGCCATGCCGAGGCCGAGAAGGTCTATCGCCTGGCCCTATCCGTCAATCCCCGTTTCGCCCAGGCGCGCCTGAACCTGGGCCACCAGCTCGAACACCTGGGCCGACCCGAGGACGCGCTGACCGAATGGCGTGAGGTCTATGAAGCCGAGAGCTTCGAGGCCGTGGGTGCGGACCCGCTGGACCTGCGCCTGCATGCGATCAACAACGCCGCGCGCCTGCTCGAGACCGAGCGCCGCTATGGCGAATCACAGGCCCTGATGCGCCGCAGCCTGGAGCTGAAGGCCGACCAGAGCGACGTGCAGCAGCACTATGTGCACATCCGCCAGAAGCAGTGCGACTGGCCCGTTTACCAGCCGGTGGGCGAGGTCACGCACAACCAGTTGCTGGTCAACACCTCGCTGCTGGCCACGCTCAGCGCCACCGACGACCCGGCCGTACAGCTGATGGCGGCCCAGCGCTTCGTCCATGAGAAGGTGGTCAAGTACAAGGGCCCGGCCTTCCATTTGGAGGCCTCGGGCAAGCAGCGCCGCGCTGGCAAGATCAAGATTGGCTACCTCTCGGGCGACCTGCGCATGCATGCGGTGGGCTTGCTTACGCCCGAGCTGTTCGAGCTGCACGACCGTGAGCGCTTCGAGGTCCATGCCCTGTGCTGGAGCATCGACGACGGCACGGCCCAGCAAGCCCGCATCCGCAAGGCCATGGACAAGCGCCTGCCGCTGGCCGGTGTCGACGACATCACGGCGGCGCGCCTGATTGCCGAGGCTGGCATCGACGTGATCGTCGACCTGCAGGGCCTGACCAGCGGCGCTCGCCCCAACATCCTCGCCTACCGGCCGGCGCCCATCCAGGCCAGTTACCTCGGGCTGCCCGCCACCTCGGCCATCCCGGGCGTGGACTGGATCATTGCCGACCGCTTCACGATGCCGCCGGAGTACCTGCCGTACTGCACCGAGAAGCCGCTCTACGTGCCGCATTGCTACCAGGTCAGCGACCGCCAGCGCGAGGTCGGACCGCTGCCCACTCGCGCCCAGTACGGCCTGCCGGAAGACGCCTTCGTCTACGCGACTTTCAACAACAACCACAAGTTCAACGAAGAGACCTTCTCGGCCTGGATGCGCACCCTGCATGCCGTGCCCGGTAGCGTGTTGTGGCTGCTGGCCGACAACGAATGGGCGCAGGCCAACATGCTGCGTGTGGCGGCCGAGAACGAGGTGGCGGCGGAGCGCCTGATCTTCGCGCCGCGCGTGGCGCCGCCGGAGTACCTGGCTCGCTTCACGCTCGCCGACCTGGTGCTCGATACCTTCCCCTACAACGCCGGCACGACGGCCAGTGATTGCCTCTGGATGGGCACGCCGATGCTGACCCGTTCGGGCCGCAGCTACATCTCGCGCATGTGCGGCAGCTTGCTCACCAGTGTCGGCCTGCCGGACCTGGTGACCTTCTCTCTGGAAGAATACGAGCAGCGCGCCATCCAGATCGGCCGCAACCCGGCGCGAGCCGCCTCCTACAAGCGCTTCCTCGCGGAGCAGGGGCGTTCGTCCAAATTGTTTGACATTCCGGGCCTGGTGCGCGATCTTGAGGTCGAGTTCGAACGCCTGGCCCTGGCCGCCCGCCAGCGCCAGCCCGGCTGAGAGAGATTTGTAGGACCGATTCACCGTGCCGCAGCGCCACGACCCCTTCTTCGACGGACCCGGCAAGGGCGCCGGCGGCCTTTACCTGGCCGCCGACGGCTCCACGCCGCCGCCTGCCGCTGATCCTCCCGCGCTCGACGCTGGCGCCGCCGAGTTGGGTGATCCGCTGCTGCAGGCCCTGGTCTGGCTGACCCAGCATCATGGCAAACCGCGCTCGGCCGCATCGCTGCGCGCGGGCGCTGCCTTCAACGGCGTGCTGGCTCCCGACCAGGCCATGCGCATGATGCGCGAGGCCGGCTATGAGGCTGGCCTGCTGCGCCGCTCCATCCCTGAGATCAGCCCGCTGGTGCTGCCGGCCGTGCTGCTGCTGAATGGTGGCGATGCCTGCGTGCTGGTACGCAAGGGGGAGGGTGGCGAGTTCGATGTGGTCTTTCCTGGGCCCGAGCCCAAGATCTGCCGCGTCACGGCGGCCGACCTGGAGAGCGAGTACGGCGGCTTCGTCATGCTGGTCACGCCGCAGGAGCAGCCGCAGGCCAATGCCCGCAACAGCCTCTTGCTGCGCGACAGCGGCAGCCACTGGCTGTGGGGCACGCTCAAGCGCTTCATTCCCTACTACCGCGGCGCCATGCTGGCGGCCCTGCTCAGCAATGTGCTGATGCTGGCCTCGGGCATCGTCACCTCGGTGGTCTACGACAAGGTGATCCCGCACCACGACGCCATGGCCACGCTATGGACGCTAGCGATTGGCGCGGGCCTCGCCCTGCTGTTCGACCTGTTCGCCCGCCAGTTGCGCGCGCACTTGATCGACCTGGCCGGCCGCAAGGCCGACCTGATCATCGGCTCCAAGCTGTTCAAGCAGACCCTCGGTGTGCGCATGGAGCACAAGCCGGCCTCGGCCGGCAGCTATGCGCACTACCTTGGCCAGATCGAGGTGGTGCGCGACTTCTTCACCTCGGCCAGCATGTCGGTGGTGTCGGACCTGCCCTTCATCCTCGTCTTCGTGGCGATGACCTTCGTGATCGGCGGCCCGCTGGGTTGGGTGGTGGCGGGGGCGGTGCCGCTGCTGATCTGCCTGACCCTGGGCATGCAGGCCTACCTGCGCCGCGCGGTGCGCACCAATATGGCCGAGCAGGCCGAGCTGCAGGGCTCCCTGGTCGAGGTGATCGAAGGCCTGGAAGACCTCAAGACCTCGGGCGCCGAAGGCCGCTTCCAGCATCGCTACGAGGTCAGCAATGCCGTGGCCGCGGAGTCCGGCCTGCGCATGCGGGCGATGCATGCGATGTCCAGCAATCTGACGATGACGCTGCAGCAGGCGATCACCCTCGTCATGCTGGTCTGGGGCGTCTACCTGATCCAGGACAAGACCATCTCTTCGGGCGCCCTGATCGGCGCCATCATGTTCGCCGGCCGCGCCATTGCGCCGCTGGGGAGCGTGGTGAGCCTGGCAGCGCGCTACCAGAGCGCCCGTGCCGCCATGCAGTCCATCGACGACATGATGAGCCGCCCGGTCGAGCGCGAGTCCGACAAGAACTATGTGCCGCTGTCCAGCTTCACGGGCCGGCTGGGCCTGCGCGAAGTCGGCTTTGCCTATCCGCCCACTGGCGCCACGCCCTCGCCCAAGGTGCTGAAGAGCGTGACCATGCGCATCGAGGCCGGCGAGCGCATCGCCGTGCTGGGCCGCATCGGCAGTGGCAAGTCCACCGTGCTGCGTCTGCTGGCGGGCCTGTACCAGCCGACCGAGGGCATGGTCGACGTGGACGGCATCGACCTGCGCCAGATCGACCCGGCCGAGTTCCGGAGCCGCGTCGGCTTCGTTTCGCAAGAGCCGCGCCTGTTCCATGGCACGCTGCGCGAGAACGTCTCCATGGGCCGCGCCGAGATCGACTCGGCCCGTCTCGTTGAAGTGGCCCGGCTGACCGGCCTGGACCGCGTGATCGCCGGCCATCCGCAGGGCTGGGACCTGCCGGTCGGCGAGATGGGTGGCCTGCTCTCGGGCGGCCAGCGCCAGATGGTGGCCCTGGCCCGTGCCTTGGTGAACAAGCCCCAGCTGCTCCTGATGGACGAGCCCACCAGCTCGATGGATGCGCAGAGCGAGATCGCCTTCCTGCGCCAACTGCGCGACGCCACACAGGGCTGCACGCTGATCGTGGTGACGCACCGCCCTGCGGTGCTGGAGCTGGTGACGCGCATCGTCGTGATGGATGCTGGCAAGCTGGTGCTCGATGGTCCGCGCGACCAGGTGTTGGCGGCGCTCTCGGGCGTGCGTCCGACGCAGCCTGATCAGGCTGCCGCACAGTCGAATCTTCACATGCACCCGTCCGCACAGCCCGTGCAGCGCTCACCGTCGGTGTGAGCACCTTTCCTTTTCCGATGACCCAGAGCGAAGAAGGTGGCCATGGCCGCGCAGCGTGAGGAAGGCCTGTTCATCAGCAGCCTGGCGGCCGCCCAGGTCGATGAGCCCTTGCCCCGCGTGATGTGGGCGCTCTACCTGCTGCTGGCCGTGGTGGCCACGGCGATTGCCTGGGCGTCGTTCGCCCAGGTCGACCAGATCAGCCGCAATGAGGGCCGCGTCGTGCCCGACGGCCGCGAACAGGTGATTGCCAGCCTGGAGGCCGGCATCCTGCGCGAACTGCTGGTGCGCGAAGGCCAGCAAGTCGAGGCCGGCCAGGAGCTGGCGCGGCTGGACCCGACCCGCTTCGAGGCGCAGCAGAACGAAGGCCAGGTTCGCTACGTCGCGCTGCGTGCCACGCAGGCGCGTCTGCTGGCCGAATCCAGCGGCGGCAGGCTCAGCTTTCCGCCCGAGGTGCAGGCCCAGCCCAGCCTGGTGCAGGCCGAGACGCAGGCCTTCCAGGCCCGTCAGCGCCTGCTGGAAGAGGCGCTCTCCACCATGGACCGCAGCATCGCCTTGCTGGTGAA
Source organism: Pelomonas sp. V22 (assembly GCF_030014915.1). Lineage (GTDB taxonomy): Bacteria > Pseudomonadota > Gammaproteobacteria > Burkholderiales > Burkholderiaceae_C > JAUASW01. The sequence continues at coordinate 220,606 of NZ_JAGIXS010000001.1, read as the reverse complement.
GGAGCAGGGCGTTTCGCAGCAGATGGCGGCCAAGGGCTTGATGAGCGACGTGGAGGTGATGCGCCTCACCCGCCAGGTCAACGAGTTGCGCCAGCAGCGCAGTGAGCGGCTGGGGCGTTTCCGCCAGGAGGCGGCCTCTGAACTCGTGAAGCTGCAAAGCGACCTCGGCATGCTGGACGAGCAGCAGGTCGTGCGCAAGGACGCGCTCACGCGTACGGTGCTGCGCTCGCCGGTCAAGGGCGTGGTCAAGAACATCCGCGCCAACACGATTGGCGGCATCGTCACCAGCGGCTCGGCCGTGATGGAGATCGTGCCGCTCGGCGCCCGCTTGCTGATCGAGGCCCGCATCCCGCCCAAGGAGGTCGGTTTCGTCCATGTGGGCCAGGAGGCCGTGATCAAGCTGGCCGGCTACGACTTCAATAACCTCGGCGGCCTGGAAGGCAAGGTCGAGCAGATCAGCCCGGACGCCATCGTCGACGGCGAGAAGGTGGCCGGCGGCGAGAGCCGCTTCTACCGTGCCCTGATCAGCGCCGAACGCAAGGGCCTGAAGTACAAGGGCGAAGACCTGCCAGTGATTCCTGGCATGACGGCCAATGTCGAGATCAAGACCGGCCAGCGCTCGGTGCTGCAGTACCTGCTGCAACCGATGATGAAGTCGCGCGACGCGCTCAAGGAGCGTTGAAGCCCTGACGCTTCGCGGCCGATAAACGCCCGCTGCGCGGCGCTGTTCCGGCCTTTGAGAGCCGCTCATCCGTGATGAAGTAGCGGCATGTCAAGATTTCCCCTGGCCTTGCTCGCCTGCCTGCCCTTGCTGGCCCTCACGCCGGCGGCTGCGCAGCGTGGCTGCAACGAAGACGAGGCCGGCCCTTCGGGCAGCGGCCGCGATGCCTCGATGCTCGAGACGAGCGGTGTGGACCCGCGCGCCCAGATCCTCGAACTGGTCGAGCGCGCCATGCAGCGCAGCCAATCCATGGGTGCCATCACTTTGCTCGCCCAGGCCGCGCGCGCCGACTGGGAAGAGGCCAAGGACGCCGGCAAGCCGCGCGTCACGGCCGATGGCTATGCCAACCACCTCGGCAGCATCAACAACGGCATCCTGGATCGCAAGGGTTTCCAGGGCCGCATCGGCCTGACCGCTACCGCGCCGATCTTCGACTTCGGCCGCGTGGCCCAGACCACGGCCTGGCGCACCCAACTGGCCGAGAGTGCCCGTCAGGGCATGATCAGCAGCGAACAGCAGCTGGCCTTGAATACCGTTTCGCTGGCCCTGGACCGCAGCCGCTATGTGTTGCAGGCCCAGGTCTATGGCCAGTACGTGCGCAAGATGGCCTGCCTCGTCGATGCGCTGGAAATCATCACCAAGGCCGACCGAGGCCGCGCCAGCGAACTGGTGCAGGCGCAGAAGAGCCAGCAGCAGGCCGAAATGGCCGTCGAGCAGACCATGTCGGCACTGCGCCAGACCGAGATCCGCCTGAAGCGCTTTGTTGGCGAGCCGCTGCCGCCCAGTGCCAGCTATTCCAACCTGCTGACCAATATTCCCGACCTGGCCGAGATCCAGCGCGATGCGCGCAGCGCCGCCGACATCATCCAGCTCGAGGCCCAGGAGCGCGCCCAGGCCCGCTACGCCGAGGTGGTGGCGGCCAACAACAAGCCGCTGATCAGCGCGGCCGTCAATACCGGCGCCCTCGCGGGCCTCAGCAAGGGCCAGGAATGGAGCGCGGGTGTCAACGTCAGCATCCCCATCCTCTCGCCGGGTGCCGATGCCGGCGTCGACGCGGCCCGCAAGCGCGCGGCCGCCGCCCGGCTGCAGCGCGAGGATGCCGTGGAATCACGTCTCTATCGCGCTGCTGACATGTACGAATCCGCCAGCTCGGCCTTCGACCGCGCCCGCCGCGTGGTCGAGATCCTTCGCAACAGCGACCGCGTGCGCGCCTCGACGCTGCAGCAATGGCAGCAACTGGGCCGGCGATCGCTGTTCGACGTGATGGGTTCGGAAGCCGAGTACTACTCCCTGCGCGTGGCCCATGTGAACGCCATCTACGATGGCCAGCAGGCAGTGGCGCTGCTATGGTCTCTGGGCCGTGGCGTGATGACGCCATTGCGCTGAGCCATGAGCATTCAAGATCCCCGCGAACTTCTCACCCCGCTGCGCTTCGACATCAATGCCAAGACCTTGTACGCGCGCCAGCGCGACAAGGGCGTGGCTTGCGTCTGGAACCAGGCGCTGTACCTGGAGCATCTGAAGGTCTGGAACGGCTTCTTCGAGGCTGAGCCGCGCAAGAGCGGGCCGCATGACTTCATGAATGCCTTCAATGCCTTGCTGGATTCGGTCAAGGCCGAGGGCTGGCGCGCCGACGCGCCGCCGGTGCCGTTGAAAGAGGGCTCGCCCTACAACGGCGCGCACCGCGTCGCGGCAGCCATCACCTACGGCCATCTGCCCGCCACGACGGACCAGATCACCAGCGGAAGGGCGCAGTGCGACTGGACCTTCTTCCGCGACAAGACCGACATCGTGCCCAACGGCCTTTTGCCGATGTTCAGCGACGCCATGGCGCTCGAGTACATCCGCCACAAGCGCAAGGTCCACACGGTCTCGCTGTTCGGCGCCGACCGCATTGACTGCGCAGCGGCCGAGGCGCTGCTGTCGCGCTTTGCGACCATCGTCTATGCGAAAACGGTGCAGCTCAGCGAGCTCGGCAAGTTCAACTACATGCTGCAGCTGTACGAGAACGAGCCCTGGATAGGCACGGCCGAGAACGGCCATGCTGGACTGCATTTCAAGAAGCAGGCCTGCTTCGGTGATTCGGGTGCCGTGCGCGTCTACCTGATCGAGGCTGAGGGCCTCGAGCCGCTGATCGAGTGCAAGCGCCTGATACGCGCCCACTACGGCCGCGAGAACCACTCGGTCCACATCAATGACAGCTGGCGCGAGACCTGGGAGATCGCCAGCGCGGTCTTCCACGGCAACAGTCTGGCCTTCCTGAACCAGGGCCGGCCGCTCTCGCAGCCGCGCTTCAACGCCTGGTTCCAGCTCTACCGCGACTGGGTGATGCAGAGCCAGGATGTGGAGGACCTCTGCGTGGTCTCGAGTGCCGTGCTGGCGGCCTACGGTCTGCGCGATTGCCGTGACCTCGATTTCTTGAGCCACGCCGAGCCGCCGCCGGCCACGCCGCATCCGGGCCTCGGTTGCCATAACAAGGAAATCGAGCACTACGGCGTGCACCGCGACGAGATCATCTACAACCCGCAGCACCACTTCTACCACCGCGGCCTGAAGTTCTGCACGCTGAACGTGGTCAAGGTGATGAAGTGGAAACGGCGCGAGCCCAAGGACCTGGCGGACCTGCAGCTCATCCTGGAATTCGAAGGCAGCAAGGCATGACGACGATGAAGAAGGTGGCCTTTGTGGGCGGCTGGGGCGAGAGCCCGCAAAGCATGTTGCAGCGCTATGCCATGCAGACGCCAGGCAACCGCGGCATCTGGGGCGATCTGGTCGGCATTCCCGACCCGCGCCAGGCCGACCTGATCGTGGTGATGGACCGCACGCCGCGCGACTGGGACCTGGACAAGCTCGACTTTTCCAAGGTCATCTACTTCGAGCGCGAGCCGCACCAGGAGCCGTGGCTGAGCCGCCAGTTCCCGTCGAACATGCTGTTCGACGGCAGCTACACCAAGTGCCACAACGTGCCGACCTGGTGGATCAGCGTGCCCTTCGATCAGCTGGTGGCCATGCCCTACCAGGCCAAGACCAAGCGGTTGTCATGCGTCAACAGCGGCATGTACAGCCAGGTGCTGGAGCACCGGCTGCGCGTCGAATTCCTGGCGCGCTTCACCCGCGAATATCCGCACATCGATATCTGGGGGCGCGGCATCGACAAGTTCATCAACCCGGCCACATTCCGGGGCGAGCTGAACTACAACGGCAACTGCAAATTGCGCGGCTTCATCGACCATGAATATGCGCTGGTGCTCGAAAACGTGCGCCTGCCCAATACCTGGAGCGAGAAGATCTGCGACCCGCTGTTGTCCTGGACCGTGCCCATCTACTGGGGCGCCAGCAATATCGACTATTTCTTCCCGGCCGAATCCTATTTCGCGCTGCCCTGTGACATCACCACCGTGACGCCGGCCATGATCGAGGAGATCCTGGCCCGCCCGGTGAATGTCGATGCCTTGCGCGCCGCGCGCAACGACCTGCTGTTCAAGTGGAATATCTGGCCGACCATCCAGCGGATTGCAGACGGTCAGCCGGCCATGTAGGTATCGGTGGCAATTCCTGGCTGTTTTGCTAGCCGATGAGGCGGCGCGGGCCGGTGCTTTTCTTGTGCCCCATCGGGAGATTCAGGTGGCGGACTGTGGCATATGAGGTGAAAACCACTTGAATACTGGCCGGTGGGCGCCGATAAGTTACTGAAGGGCCCTTGCGGGACTACCATCGCCGGCACGGGTGATCTTTGATTCCTATCAAAGTCGTTGGTTCGCGGCCCGCTTGGGTCCGGCCGCCACAGTTTGCAAGGAGACGGCTCATGAAGATGCTTCAGCAACGCCCCCTGCTGCGCCGCACCGCCGCAGCCCTGTTGGCCAGTCTGGGCGGTCTGACGGCCATCCCCGCCGGCGCAGCCGACAACGCCACCGCCAGCGCCACCGCCGTGGTGCTCATTCCGATTGCGGTGAGCAAGTTTGCCGACATGGTGTTCGGCAACCTGGTGGCTGGCAACGACGACGTGACCATCTCCACCAGCGGCGCGCGCACCAAGTCCGGCACCACCGGCCTGCCTTCGGGCGGTTCGGCCCCGGCCGCAGCCCGCTTTGACGTGACCGGCAGCGGTGCCGCCACCTTCTCCATCGACTACACCGGCAGCGACAGCGTGCTGACCAGCGGCTCCGACACCATGGCCATTGCCTGGATCAGCGAGGCCGTGGCCACCTCTGGCGGCGCCACCGGCAAAACCACGACGACGACCGATGCCACCGGCACCCTGAGCTCGGGCGCGGCCTACATCTTCGTCGGCGCCAAGCTGACCGTGGGCTCGACCCAGCCTGCCGGCACCTACACCGGCAGTGTCAAAGTCACGGTCGCCTACAACTGAGCCGGGCCGGCCTCGGCCGGACCTTCAGATGCGTCGTTTGGAGAATACCCATCGCCCCGGGTTTTGCTGGCCGCTGGCCGGCCGGCTGGGCTTGGTCCTTGCCCTGGCGGGCCTGTGCTCGCCCGGCAGTTCGGGACCTTTGCCGACAGGCCGCGCTGGCGCCGCAGCGGCCGTGTCGGCCACCGTGGTCGAACCCATCAACATCAATGGCGTGCTGGGCGGCCTGTTCGGCGTGAGCGAGGTGCTGGCCTTGCAACAGGGGGCGGCCAGCCCCAGCACCGGGTCCGTGCTGATTCGCCTGGTCAATACCGTGCCGGCCGTCGTCAGCTCGGGCGGCGAAGGCGGCTCCACACTGAGCCTGCTGATAGCGGCCGGTCGCAATGCCGATGCGGGCGGCCTGGTCGCCACGCTGAACGGCTTGCTGGCACCGCTGGGTGGCGGCACTTTGCAGCGCGAATTGGTGGCTGCCGTCAGCATGAGCACCGAGGCAGCGAGCCTCACGAACGTGCAGGGCCAGGCGGCCCGCGAAGGGGATGAGCGTGTCGCCATCGTCGTGGCCTTCAACTGAGGCCCGGCGGCGCCGCATCTTCCGGCTGGCGTTTCCCCTGTTCCTGCTGCTTGCGTTCAGCCCGAGCGGCGGCCAGAGCATCAGCTCTTCCATCAACATGTCCTTCGGCAGCTTCTCGGCCGGTGGCGGCGGCACGATCTCGCTCACGGCAGGCGGCGCGCGCACCAAGACCGGCGGCGTGTTGCTGACCAGCCAGGGCGCTCTGCCAGCGGCGGCCCAGTTCACCTTGAGCGGCACACCCAGCGCCAATGTGGTGATCAGCCTGCCGCTGGACGGCACCACCCAGCTCGACGACGGCAGCGGCCATTTCATGGCCTTGAACAGCTTCGTCAGCAGTCCCGGACCGGTGGGCACGCTGTCCGGTGGCGGGACGCTGATGCTGTCCGTCGGCGCGACGCTGACTGTTGGAAATCTGCAAGCACCGGGCAGTTATTCGGGCTTTTTCACCGTGACCATCAACTACGAGTAGCGGCATAGTCCCGACACAGAAATGGATCCACGCATGCATGCCTCCTCACTTTGCCGCTGCCTGGCCGCCAGCCTGCTCCTGCTGCTTTGCAGCCCGGCCGCCTGGGCCGACCTGGTGCTGTTCCCGACCCGCGTGGTGTTCGAGGGCCGCCAGGGGGCGGCGCAGATCGAGCTGATGAACCAGGGCAAGAGCCCCGAGACCTACCGGCTCAACATGGTCAACCGCCGCATGGGCGAGAACGGCGAGTTCATCGCCATAGAAACGCCGGGCCCGGGCGAGCAGTTCGCCGATGCCCTGGTGCGCTTCTCGCCCCGCCAGGTGACGATTGCCCCGGGGGGCTCTCAGGTCGTGCGCCTGCAATTGCGCAAGCCGGCCGACCTGGCGCCTGGCGAGTACCGCTCCCATCTGCAGATCGATCGCGTGGCCGAGGCCAGCGGCAGCAGCAGCGTGGAGTCCGTGGCCCAGCGCGGCGCCAAGGAGATGGGCGTGGTGATCCAGGCCCTGGTGGGTGCCTCCATCCCGGTGATTGTCCGCCACGGCGAACTGCAGGCCACGGTCGGCCTTTCGGAGCTGAGCCTCATCCCGCCGAGCGCTGCCAATCCCGGCGGCATGCTGGCCCTGAAGATGAGCCGCGAGGGCAACCGCTCGGTCTATGGCGACCTGCTCGTGACCCTGACCACGGCCGCCGGCGTCACGCTGGAAGTGGCCAAGGCTGGTGGCGTGGCCGTCTACGCACCGAATGCGGTACGCCGCGCGCGCCTGCCGCTGCAACTGCCGGCCGGCACGCCCATGCCCGGCGGCACGCTCAAGCTGACCTACCGCGAGCGGCCCGAGGCCGGCGGCAAGCTGCTGGCCGAAGCCAGCCTGACCCTGCCCTGAGCCACGGGGCAGGCTTCGGCAGCATCCACGATGAGCCGCCCGCCCGCCCCAAGCCACCGTCTGCTCCTGCTTGCGCTGGCGGCGCTGGCTCTGCCGCCGTCCATCGATGCCGAGGCCAAGCCGGCGCGCAGCAGCCCGCGCCGCATCGAGAAAGCGCCTGCAGCGCCCCCGGTCCAGCTCAAGCCGCTGACGGCGCGCCTCGACGGCCTGCTGCTGAGCCCGCGCATCGACGCCATCCAGAACGGCTACCAGGTGCTGCTGCCGCTCGGAGAGCTGTCGCGCCTGCTGGTGCTCGGCATCACGGTGCGGCCGGAGCAGGGCGTGGCCGGTGGCTTCGTGCTGCAGCCCGACCAGACTTTCTGGCTGAACCTGGCGGAGTCGCGCGTGACGATTGGCGGCCGCCAGCAGAGCTTCGAGCCGCGCATGGCGCAGGTGGTGGGCAATGACATCTATGTCTCGACCCAGCTGCTGTCGCGCTGGCTGCCGGTCGAGCTGGCGGTGAACCTGCCGACCGCCGAGCTGCGCCTGCAGGCCCGCCAGCGCCTGGCCGTGCAGACCCGGCTTGAGCGAGAAGCGCCGCCCCGGCCGCCTGCGCCTGCCGTGACTGCTGCCGCCGCCCCAGCGCCTCGCGCCCTGCGCAAAGCCAGCGAGATGGAGTCCAGCCTGCTGGTGCTGGAGGTGTTGCTGGATGGTCAGCTGCTGTCCGACAGCTTCAGCGCCTACCAGGACGAGCGCCAGGTGCTGCTGCCGTTGGGCGAGCTGTCGCGGTTGCTGACGATGGCCATCAAGGTGCAGCCTGAGCAGGGCAATGCCACTGGCATCGTGCTGCGCGAGGACCGTCCGTTCGCGCTGAATCTGGCGGAGTCGCTGGTCAGCGTGGCCGGGCGCGAGCAGGTGTTCGAACCGCGCATGGCGGTCGTCATCGGCGAGGACATCTATGTCTCGACGCAGCTGCTCTCGCGCTGGCTGCCGCTGGACCTGCGCATGGATTTGCAGACCCTGCAGCTGCACATCAAGCCGCGCGAGAAGCTGCCCTTGCAGGAACGCCTGGAGCGCGAGCGCCAGGCCGCCAGGCTGGCTGGCATCCAGACAACGGAGCGGCCCAACTACCCCTTGCAGAACTCAGCACCGGCACTGGCCGGCGTGCCCTTCATTGACCAGTCGCTCGGAGTGGACGTGCGCCGCAACCCGGCCGGCAGTCAGAGCCGCAGTGCCTACACGGCCTACCTCACCAGCGACCTGCTGGGCATGGAGGGCTCGGCCTACCTGCTGAAGACCAGCGACGTGAACAAGCCCGAGCTGCGCATGACGCTGGCCAGGCACGACCCCGAGGCGCGCCTGCTCGGGCCGCTGCAGGCGCGTTCCTTCGTGGCCGGCAACATCGTGCTGCCAAGCATCCGCAACATCATGCAGGGCGCCTCCAAGGGCAGCGGCATGACGGTCAGCAACCGCTCGCTGGACCAGCCGACGAGCTTCGACCGCCACAGCCTGCGCGGCGACCTGCCGCCCGGCTGGGACGTCACGCTCTACTACAACGACGCGCTGCTGGCCTACCAGACCTCGCGCGCCGATGGCCAGTACGCCTTCGACGACCTGCCGCTGTCCTTCGGCCCGAACGAGTTCCGCCTGGTCTTCCATGGCCCGCTCGGCCAGCTGCGCGTGGAGCGCCAGAGCTTCCTGCTTGACCAGGCCAGCATCAAGCCGGGCGAGTTCTTCTATGCAATGACCCAGCACTACGCCGACAACGGCGATGTGCGCAGCATCGCCCAGGTCGACGTCGGCCTGAGCAAATCGCTGACCGCCAATGCCGGCCTGGTGCGTCGGCCCCGCGGTATTGGCGGCCTGCCGACCGACTATGCCCAGATCGGCCTGCTGGGCTACCTGAACTCGATGATCCTCAGCGGCCAGCTGACCCGCATGCGTGGCGGCTCGCTGGCCGAGTTGGGCTTGAAGACGCGCCTGGGCAAGGTCTCGGTCGACCTGCTGCATGCCCAGGCCCAGCGGCAGTTCGAGAACGACCAGTTCCTGCCCGGCTTCGGCAGCCTGCGCCAGCGCGACCAGCTGAGGCTCAACGGCAGTGTCAAGCCCGACGGTTTTCCGACCCTGGCGCTGACGCTGGATGCGCAGCGCCTCGGACTCTCAGCAGGCCCGGACGACTACCTGCTGGCCGGGCGCGTCTCGACCATCCTGAGCGGCACGGCCTTCTCCAACTACCTGCGCTGGCAGCGCAGTGCCGGCATCGCCGGCACCGATGGCAGCCTGCAGGTCAGCCGCCGCGTGGCCAATGTGGGCCTCAACGCGCAGCTGGCCTACACCGTGCAGCCCACCTCCAAGCTGCAGGCGCTGGCGCTGAGCGCCGACCGCAACATGAGCGACGGCTACCAGATCAACGGCGGCCTCCTGCATGCGCTGGATTCCAACCTGACCCTGGTCTCGGCCGGCGTCAGCAAGAACTTTGGCGAGTTCGGCCTGGCACTCAGCGGCAGCTATTCCAGCCAGCGCGAGCTGGCCGTGGGGCTGCAGCTGTTCATGGCCCTCGGCCGCGATCCGCGCAGCGGCAAGTGGACGCTCGACGGCCAGCCGCTGGCCGGTACCGGCGCGATCTCGGCACGCGCTTTCGTCGACCGCAACATGAACGGCCGGCGCGATGCCGATGAAGAACTGGTGCAGGGCGCCGGTTTCATCCTCAACGGCGGCGGGCGCCATCCCAAGCTCACCGACGCGAATGGCACGGCCTTCCTGGGCCGTCTGCAACCCGGCCGCTACACCGACATCGCCCTCGACCCAGCCACGCTGGAAGACCCGCAATGGAAGCCGCTAACACCCGGTGTGCGCGTGCTGCCAAGGCCCGGCCGCGTCGAGCTGCTGGAGTTCCCGGTGGTCTCGAGCTCGGAGATCGAGGGCACGGTCTACCTGGTCGAGCAGGGCAAGCGCCGCGTGATCGGCGATGCGCAGCTGGAACTGGTCGATGCCAAGGATCAGGTCGTGGCCAGCACCACCAGTTCGGCCGATGGCTACTACCTGTTCCACCAGATCAGCCCCGGCAAGCTGAAGCTGCGCATCAACCGCGACCAAGCGGCCAAGCTGGGGCTTGGCGGCTTGGTGGAGCGTGCTGTCGACGTGCCGGCCAGCGGCGACTTCATCAACGGCCTGGACCTGGAGCTGCGCCTGGTGGGGCGCTGATCAGGGCTGGGCGAAGGCCAGGCACGCGGCGGCCAGATCCTCGAGCCCGGTGCCCACCGACTTGAACACCGTGCGCTGATCCGCCTTGTGCGCCGTCCCTGGGGCGAGCCGGCTGAGCGCCGCCAGGTCGCCGCGCACCGAGGCCGGCGTGATCAGGCCCTCGGCCAGCGGCTGCAGCAGGTCGCCGCTCTTGCACAGGGCTTCATCGGTATCGACCCAGAGTTCGGCGTCGGCAAAGCAGTTTGAATGGGCCTCGCGCATCTGCGGCGTGAAGCCGCCAATCAGGTCCAGGTGGCTGCCAGGCCGGAGCCACCCGGCCTGGATCAAAGGCTCGCGAGCCAGCGTGGCGCAGCTGATGATGTCGGCCTGACGGCAGGCTGCGGCGAGATCGGAAACGGCCTGCGCCTCGATGCCCAGCGCTCGCCAGTGCTCGGCGATCTGCTCGGCCGCCTCCGGTCGGCGTGCCCAAACCTGGATCTCTTCCAGCCCCGGCAAGGCTGCGCGATAGGCCTCGGGCAAGAGCGCTGCGACGCGGCCGCTGCCCACCACCAGGAGCCTGCGCGCCGCGGGGCTCGCCAGGCGCGATGCCGCAAGCGCCGAGGCCGCCGCCGTGCGGCGCGAGGTGATCTCGTTGCCGTCCAGCATGGCCAGAGGCTGGCCGGTCTGCGCATCGAACAAGGTGTAGCTGGAGAACAGCCCCGGCAGGCCGCGATCTGCATTGCCAGGCGCAATGCTGACCGTCTTGATGCCCAGCAGGCCACCGCTCTGCCAGGCCGGCATGATCAGGAGCGTCAGGTCTTGCCCGACCGCATGCTGGTGTCGCTGCGGCACCTCGCAGCCCTCGACGAACAGCTGCCGCAGCGCCTCGATCAGCGCCGGAAAAGGCAGGGCCGCGCGAGTGGCCTCGGCATCGAAATGCCGCATGGCTTAGAACCACTCGATCGGCAGGCTCAGGCCCACGCCGGCCAGCAGGGCCTGGCGCTGCGCCTTCAGCTCCGGCGTCGGCGCCGGCCAGCGGCGGTAGGTGTAGAGGAAGTCGAGGATGACCACGTTGTTGGACGAGGTCTCCTGCGTGCCACGGCGGGTGCCGGGGTTCACATAGTCCTTGTGCATCACCACGCCGGTGCTGGCGAAATGCTGGGGCAGGGCGCGGGCGCAGACGGCAACCAGGAACTCCCAGTCTTCCAGCGAGGCCATGTGGGCGTCGAACGTGATGCCCTCCAGCAGCGAGCGGCGGTAGGCCAACGCGTGGTTGGGAATGAAGTTCTTGACCCAGAGCTGGCTCACGTCCTGGCGGCTGAAGTCCAGCTGCTGGCGCGACAGCGGCGGCATGCCGGCTTGCGTGCGGTCTTCGGTGACGACGGCGCAGTCGGTGAACAGCACGGCTGAGCTGGAGGCCGCGATGGCCGCCTTCAGCGTGGCAAGGTGCTGGGGCTCGAAGCTGTCGTCGTCGTCCAGGAAGACGATCCATTCGCCGCGTGCCTGGGCCATCGCCACATTGCGGCTGGTGGCCGGGCCATTCTTGCCCTGTCGCTTGATGAAGCTGTCCTGCGGCCGCAGCAGTTCGGCCGCCACGGCCGCGCTCTCGGGGTCCCAGGCATCGGCCACGACGATGATCTCGAAGTCCTGGCAGCTTTGTGCCAGCAGCGAGCCCAGCGAGCGGCGCAAGAGCGCCGGCCGCAGGTGGGTGGGCATCAGGACGGAGAAGAAGGGGGGCGTGACCATGCGGCGATGCTAGCGCCGCCGCCTGCAGGCCGATGCCCCGATTTGTACGGGTTTGGCCCGCAGAACTGGGCCACCGGCTGCCCGCAGATGCCCGGATCGTCCGGCCGCTGGCCTTCGTATCATCGGCAAACCCAAGAGACCGAGAAGCCAGCCATGCCGAGCGTTGCCATCGTCATCCCCACTACCGGCGCGCCGCTGGTGCGCCAGGCCATTGAATCGGTGCGAGCGCAGACCCATCCGGACATCCAGCTGCACGTGGTGATCGACGGCCCCGAGTTCGTGGCGGCTTTTCAGGCCTCGACGGCCGGCATGGACCTCACGGGCATTCATGTCACCACGCTGCCCAACAACGTGGGCCGCAACGGCTTCTACGGCCACCGCGTCTATGCGGCCTGGTCGCACCTGGTCAACACCGACTACATCAGCTTCCTCGACCAGGACAACTGGTTCGAGCCCGACCACATCGCCGCCCTGGTGGCCGCCATCGAACGCCATGGCTGGCAATGGGCTTTTGCGCTGCGCCGCGTGGTCAGCGAGGAAGGCCAGTACCTGATCGACGATGAATCGCAGAGTGTCGGGCCCTGGGGCGCCACCGGCCCGCTGAAGCTGGTCGACACCAACTGCTATTGCCTGAAGGTGGACACGGCCCACCGCATCGCCAGCCATTTCCATGGTGGCTGGGGGCAGGACCGGGTGTTCTACACGCAGCTGGCAGCAGCCTTCACGAACTTCGGCTGCTCGGGTCAGTACACGGTCAACTACCGCACCCGGCCCGAACTGCAGCCGCGCGTGCTGGAGCTCTTGCAGCGCGAGAACGCGGCGATGCGGGCGCGCTATCCGCAGGGCTTCCCGTGGATGGCGGCTGCAGCCTGAGCACAGCCGGGCTTGAATCAGCGGCCGTAGAAGCGGCGGATCTCGCTGCAGATGCGCGCGACTTGCGCGTCCGTCAGCTGGATCATGCTGGGCAGCCAGAGGCCATCGCGGCCCACCAGTTCCGAGACCGGATGGCTGCCGGGCAGGGCATAGGCCTTCTGCTGGTTGATCGGCGGATACATGGTGCGCGTGCCGATGCCCGCAAGCTTCAGGTGGGCGGCCAGCTCATCGCGCCGCTCGGCCAGGCAGTCGATGAACCAGGGCGTGCAGAGCTTGAGGTCATGGCCGAACAGCTTGAGCTCGGGGATGCCGGCCAGGCCCTCGGCATAGCGCTGCCAGATCACTTTCTTGCGCACCACGCGCTCCGGCAGCTTCTTCATCTGCGCAATGCCCACGCAGGCCTGCAGCTCGGTGAACTTGAAGTTGTAGCCCACCGAGTCGTGCACGTCGGTGCCGCCGGCGCGTCGTCCGAAGTCCTTCAGGCGGCGCAGCTTTTCGGCGAGTATGTCGTCATCGGTGATCAGGGCGCCGCCCTGGCCGGTGGAGATGATCTTGGGGGCCGAGAACGAGAAGCTGCCGATGGCGCCAGCGCGGCCCACATGCAGGTCGGGCGCGTAGAACGAGCCCAGCGATTGGGCCGAGTCCTCTATCAGCGCGATGCCACGTTCGGCACAGAGCTGCTGGAACGCGCCTATGCCGGCCTTGGGTGCGCGGCCATTGGCCGAGACCAGCATCAGGGCCTTGGTCTTGGGCGTGATAGCGGCGCGGGCCTTCTCGAGGTCCATCACCAGGGTCTCGGGCTCCACGTCGACGAAGACCGGCGTGGCGCCCAGCATCTTCACCGAGTTGGGCGAGGCGATCATCGTGTAGTTCGGGACGATGACCTCGTCACCGGGCCCCACGTCCAGCGCGATGGCGGCCAGCGTGAGGGACACCGTGCCGTTGTTGACCACGATGCAGTGGCGCGCGCCCGTGTAGTGGGCGATCTGCTGCTCGAACAGCTCGGTGCGCTTGAACTCGGTGAAGAAGCCGTCTTCGGTCAGATAGTCGGCCAGCTCGGCCTTTTCTTCCTCGCCGAACAGCGGGCGCATTTGCGGGATGAATTCGGGAGCGGACATGGCGGTTCAGGCTTTTCTGGCTTGGAGATTGAGCGAGAGTAGCAGGCCATGGGCCTTGTCCATGTGCGGAAAATAGGCCTGGGAGTAGTCGTCTATCTGCGCATGCTCGGTCTGGCGCCAATCCCAGTGGCGGATGCTGACGAAGCCGGCCTCATGCATCAGCCGGCCGAGCGTGGCTTCGTCGTAGGCGGTCTTGTGGAACAGCGTGGCGGGGCCGGCCTCAGTACTGATTTCCAGCCGGCCATACAGAGGGCCGAGGATGCGCGAAAGCTCTCCCGTCTGCTGGTAGACCTTGACCAGGGCGGCGATGTCAGGCACGGCCAGCCTCAGGAGGCCGCCGGGCTTGAGCACACGGCGCCATTCGACCAGCGCCTGCTTGGCTTCGAGGGCGTCGAGGTACTCGAAGGCGTGGCTGCAATAGATCATCTCGGCCGCGTCGTCGGCCAGGAAGGGCAAGGGGCTGATGGCCGCCTTGTGATCGATGTGCGGATGGTCGGCGAGATCCACGTGGACGAAGCCCGGGATCACTCGCGGGCCGCATCCCAAATGCAGACGCATGCTCAGGCTTGCTGGAGCCGGCGGCGATCGGCGTCCGCGCCGACGTAGGGGCCATTCTTGATCTCGAGCACCTGGGTGCCATCCTCGAGGATCTCGTAGCCATGGCCACCGCGCAGCAGCACAAGGATGTCGCCGGCGCCGGCTTCCAGTTCGGCCACCTTCTGGTCGTTCGTGTCGAAGACCTCGGCCTTCACGCGGCCCTGGCGGATGTAGAGCACTTCCTGGGTCCACAGCACGGCGCGCGTCACCTCGTTGTGGCTGTGAGCCAGCAACTGCTTGCCCTGGTCGTAGCCCCAGGTGCCGACCTGCTGGTAGTCGCCGTCGGGCGAGAAGAACTTGAGGCCGCCGCCCCAGGCGTCCCCAGCGGGGATGTGGCGGGCGAGGACCAGCTCGCCTTCCTTGATTTCTTGCACAGCCATCGTCTTCAGCTTCCGTGTTCCATGTACCAGGCCACAGTGTCGCGCACGCCTTGCTCAAAATCGCGCGAGGGCGACCAGCCGAGCAGGGCGGCGCCCTTGGTGCCGTCCACCGTCTTGTAGGGCGCGCCATCTTGCTTGCTGGTGTCCAGCACCAGCTCGCCTTGATAGCCGACCACGCGCTTGATCAGCTCGGCCATCTCGATGATGGAGATGCCCTGGCCCACGCCGACATTCACCGGCTGGTTGGTGGCCGGCGCCGCCAGGCCGCGAACCAGGGCCTCGGCGCCATCGTCCACATGCAGCCACTCGCGCACCGGTTTGCCGCTGCCCCAGACGACGACTTGCGGCGTCTGTTTGCGCTTGGCATCAGCGATCTTCATGATCAGCGCGCCCATGGCATGCGAGCGTTCTTCCTCGAAGTGGTCGTCCGGGCCGTACATGTTGGAGAGGATCAGGTTGACCACGTCCAGCCCGTACTGCTGCTGGTAGGCCCAGGACCCAACCCAGGAGGCCTTGCGCACGAAGCCGTAGACCATCACCGAGTCGTGCAGCGGACCATCCCAGAACTCCTCTTCCTTGAAGAGCGTGGCGGCGGCCGGGTAGGCGCAGTTGCTGATCGGGTTGACGATGCGGGTGACGCCTGTCGCCTGGGCGGCGGCCAGCAGGCTCAGCGTCATCAGCAAGTTGTTGTGGAACAGCTCGGCCGGATGCTTGCTGCCGAACTGGATGCCGCCCACGTAGGCGGCGCAGTTGATCACCGCGCTGGGGCGGTGCTCTTCGAAGAAGGCCAGCGTGGCGGCGGCGTCGCGCAGGTCGAGGCCCATGGACTGCGAGGTCCGCATGAAATCGCGGCCCTGCGTGGTCAGCAGTCGGCAGACGCGCTTGCCCAGGAAGCCGGTGGCACCAGTGACCAGGATCACAGCTCGGGCCCTCCGTACTGGTCGTTGTGCAGGTCGTACTGCACCATCTTGCGCACCAGCTCGCGCACGGGGGTCTTGGCGACCCAGCCCAGCTTCTCACGGGCCTTGGCCGGGTTGCCCCAGAGCAGGTCCACCTCGGCCGGGCGGAAGTAGCGCGGGTCGATGGCCACGCGCACCTTGCCGGTCGCGCGGTCTATGCCCTTTTCGTCCACACCGGTGCCGACCCAGTCGAGCTTGACGCCGATCTCGTCGAAGGACATGTCGACGAACTGGCGCACGGTCCAGGTCTCGCCGGTGGCGATCACGTAGTCGTCGGGCTGCTCCTGCTGCATCATCAGCCACATGGCCTCGACGTAGTCGCGGGCATAGCCCCAGTCGCGCTTGGCGTCCATGTTGCCCAGCGTCAGCAGCTCCTGGCGGCCCTGGTGGATCTTGGCCACGGCCTGGGTGATCTTCTTGGTCACGAAGGTCTGGCCGCGGCGCGGCGACTCGTGGTTGAACAGGATGCCGTTGCTGCCGTGCAGGCCGTAGGACTCGCGGTAGTTCACCGTCACCCAATAGGCATAGAGCTTGGCTGCGCCATAGGGCGACTTCGGGTAGAAGGGCGTGGCCTCGCTCTGCGGCGCCGTCTCGGGCAGGCCACCGAACAGCTCGGACGTCGAGGCCTGGTAGAAGCGCGGCTTGATGCCCAGGTCCTTGATCGCGTTGAGCAGGCGGATGGTGCCGAGCGCGTCGACCTCGGCCGTGTATTCGGGCACCTCGAAGCTAACAGCCACATGGGACTGGGCGCCGAGGTTGTAGATCTCGTCCGGCTCGATCTTGGACAGCAGGGTGTGCAGGTTGCTGGAGTCGGTCAGGTCGCCGTGGTAGGTCTTGAAGCGCTCGTGGTCGATGAAGCTGTCCACCCGGTGCGTGGTGAAGACCGAGCTGCGGCGCAGGATGGCGTGGACCTCGTAGCCCTTCTCGAGCAGCAGTTCGGCGAGGTAGGAGCCGTCCTGGCCGGTCACGCCGGTGATGAATGCTTTCTTCATGGGATGTGCTGGCCTCGGTCTGGGATCCAGGGGGAATTGGAGCGCATCTGTCGCCCGGGCAGCGGTCAGAGTGGCGCAGGAATCCCCCCGTATTTTGAGGGTGCGGGCGTCTGGCCCTGATTTGCCGCCGTCTTCGCTGGACCGCGGCGCCCGCGCTGCGGGACACTCGCCGCATCTCGAAAACGCGGGAGACGCTTCCCATGCAACTGCTGAGCCTGGGCTACGACTGCAAGGTGGCCTGGCAGATCCGCCGCCACAGCGGCCAGGACCAAGCCTTCTTCTTCGACTGGCTGATGACGCCGGTCGATGCCTTGTCGGTCCTGCTCGGTCGGGATGAAGACCTGCTGCGCGACGGCCGCTGGGAGCTGATCAAGGACGACTGCTGCCTGCGCGACCTCGATACCGGCCTGATGTTCATGCACGAGTTCCCGTCGGTGCCGGTGGTGGGCGGCGAGCAGTCGCACCGCATCCTGCCGGAGCAGGTGCCGGCCCATCTGCCCATCGCCCGGGCCAAGTTCGCCTACCTGCGCAAGAAGACGCTGGAGCTGATACGTCGCGCCCCGGATCTGTTGATGGTGCGGGCTGACGAGGTAGCCACGCTGGACGAAGCCATGGACATCGCCAACCAGATGCGCCGCCTGCTGCTGCCGATCAACCCGAGGCTGAAGTTCGCCGTCGCCTCGACGCTGATTCCCACCAGCGGTGCGGTGGCCGACACCTTGATCTTCAAGACAGAGGCCGGCGAGGACTGGCGTGGCGGCCATGAGAGCTGGAGCCAACTCTTCCGCACGGCCGAGCAACTGTTTGCGCCGCAGCCCGCCTGAGGCCTGCCATCATCCGCCCCATGAGCAAGATCGATTACTACGTTCATCCGCAGGCGCTGCTGGAATCGACCCAGGTCGGCGCCGGCAGCCGCATCTGGGCTTTCAGCCATGTGCTGCCAGGTGCGCGCATCGGCGCGGACGCCAACATCTGCGACCACGTCTTCATCGAGAACCAGGTCGTCATCGGCGACCGCGTGACGGTCAAGTGCGGCGTGCAGCTGTGGGATGGCGTGACGCTGGAGGACGACGTCTTCATCGGCCCCAACGTGACCTTCTCCAACGACCCGGCGCCGCGCAGCAAGCTCAAACCCGAGGCGCCGCTGCAGACCCTGGTGCGGGCCGGCGCCAGCATAGGGTCCAACGCCACCATCCGCCCTGGCATCACCATAGGCCCCGGCGCCCTGGTGATGGACGGCGCGGTCGTGACCCGCGATGTGCCTTCCAATGCCATCGTGGCCGGCAACCCGGCCCACATCACCGGTTACCGCGACACGCCGCAGCTGGCCCTGGCCGGCAGCCTGAACGCCGGCGCGACCTTGCCTACATTGCAGGCACGTGGCGCGGCCTTGCACAAGCTGCCCAAGATCGTGGACCTGCGCGGCGCGCTCAGCTTCGGTGAGGTCGGCGCCCATCTGCCGTTCACGCCGCAGCGCTTTTTCATGGTTTACGACGTGCCCAGCAAGGAAGTGCGCGGCGAGCATGCGCACAAGGCCTGCCACCAGTTCCTCGTCTGCGTGAAGGGCAGCGTGGGCATCGTGGTGGACGATGGCGAGCGCCGCGACGAGCTGCTGCTCGACAACCCGCAGCTGGGCCTGCACATCCCGCCCATGGTCTGGGGCATCCAGTACCAGTTCTCCAGCGACGCGGTGCTGCTGGTGCTGGCCTCGGACTGCTATGCGGCCGACGACTACATCCGCAACTACGACGACTTCCTGGCCGCTGTTCGGGGAGTCAACGATGGCCGTTGAAGCCATTCCCTTCCTGGACTTGCAGCCGGCCTACCGGGCGGCGCAGCCGGCCATAGACGCGGCCCTGCTGCGCGTGGCCGGCAGTGGCTGGTTCTTGCTCGGCAAGGAGCTCGCAGCCTTCGAAGAGGCCTGGGCCCGCAGCTGCGGCACGGCGCACTGCGCCGGTGTGGCCAATGGGCTGGACGCGCTCTTCCTCAGCCTGAAGGCGCTGGGCGTGGGCGAGGGCGACGAGGTCATCGTGCCCTCCAACACCTACATCGCCACCTGGCTGGCGGTGAGCCAGTGCGGCGCGAAACCGGTGCCGGTGGAGCCCGATGCGCAGACCTACAACCTCGACCCCGCCCTCCTCGAGGCGGCGATCACGCCGCGTACCAAGGTGATCTTGCCGGTGCACCTGTACGGCCAGCCGGCCGACATGGACACCATCATGGACGTGGCGCGCCGCCATCACCTCAAGGTGCTGGACGATTGCGCCCAGGCCCATGCCGCGCGCTACAAGGTGAGGCCGGTGGGTGGCCTGGCCGATGTGTCGGCCTGGAGCTTCTACCCGGGCAAGAACCTCGGCGCCTTCGGCGACGGCGGCGGCGTCACCAGCCGCGATGCCGAGCTGATGCAGCGCGTGAAAGTGCTGCGCAACTACGGCTCGGAGAAGAAGTACCACAACGAGGTCAAGGGCATCAATTCGCGGCTGGACGAGATCCAGGCCGCGGTGCTGGCCGCCAAGCTGCCGCTGCTGGAAGCCGCAACCCATGAGCGCCGCGCCATTGCCGCGCGCCTGCTCGAAGGCCTGGCTGGCTGTGACCTGCAACTGCCCCATGTTCCGCACTGGGCCGAGCCGGCCTGGCATCTGTTCGTGGTCCGCCATGCGGATCGCGATGGTCTGCAGCGCCGCTTGGCCGAGCAGGGCATAGGCACGCTGATCCACTACCCCGTGCCGCCGCATCGCCAGCCGGCCTATGCGGAACTAGGCTATGCCGAGGGTGATTTCCCGATTGCCGAGGCCATGCACCGCGAGGTCCTGAGCCTGCCGCTGTGGCCGGGCATGAGCGAGCTGCAGATCGAGCGCGTCATCAAGGCGGTGCGCGCGAGCTGCTGAGGCGGCCGATCAGCTGCTGTGGTCGTGCACGGCCTTCCAGCCCTTGGCCGTGCGCTGCCACACGAGCGTGAACCAGCCGGTCTGGTCCGGCTCGCCGCCGCCCGAGAGGATGAAGTTGCCGGTAACCAGGGCCGAGTCGGGCGATAGCGAACGGATCACCACCTTTTCCATCCGCAAGGCCTGCTTGGGTTTGTCGCCGTTGAAGTACTTGGCGCGGAAGGCGGCTTCGATGGGCGCGATGCCGGGCCGTGGGCCCTTCTCCGTCATGAAGGTGATGGATTCGTCGTAAAGCCCCAGGTGGCGGCGCAGGTCGCCTTCGTTCCAGCCGGCCAACGAGGCATCGAGCTCGGCCTTCAGCAGGCGGTGGTCCTCAAGCTGGCGGGCCGAGCCCTCGTAGGGAGCGCTGGCACAGGCGCTCAGCAACACGAGCCCGAGGCTGGAGAGAAGCAGTCGCATGGATTCAGTCCTTGGTTGATGCTGGTTGATGTCAGACCGGGCCGCGCGAGCGCGCCGGGTTGCCCACCCAGAGCTCGCCGGCCGGCACGTCGCGGGTGACGACACTGCCGGCACCGATCATGGCACCGGCACCGATGGTGATGCCGCCGAGGAGGGTGGCATTCGCGCCTATCGAGGCGCCACGCTGCACCACGGTGCGCTGGAAGGCCTCGGGGTATTGCTTGGAGCGCGGCCGCTTGTCGTTGGTGAAGGTGGCGTTGGGGCCGATGAAGACATCGTCCTCGAGCGTGACGCCGTCCCACAGCTGCACGCCGCATTTGACGGTCACGCGGTCACCCACCGTCACATCGTTCTCGATGAAGCACTGTGCATTGATATTGCAGTCGCGGCCGATGCGGGCGCCGGCCAGCACGACACAGAACTGCCAGATGCTCGTGCCTTCGCCGATCTGCGGGCTCTGCACGTCGGAACTCGGATGGATGAAGGCAGCTTGGCTCACGTGATCTCGTGGTGGCTTGTTCGAGGCGGCCCAGCATAAAGCAAGCCGCCCCGCCTCGGCATGAACCGGGGCGGGGCGGCTTTGGGAGCGGGGCGCTGGGCCCCGCTCGGGTTTTCATCAGATCAGCGGCGGCAGGCGCTCATCCTCGTCCAGCTTCTTGTGCGCCAGCAGGTGCGCATTGAGCGGATCGTGGTGCGGCACGTAGCCGGTCGACGCCGAGGCATCGCCAAGCACGCTGCCCTGCGGCGGCGCCAGCACCTCGTGCAGGCTGACCTTGGGCTCGGTCGTGGCACTGCCCTCGGGCTTGACGTCCTTGGCGAACCAGACGTCGGCCATCTGGTGCGTGCTGCCATCGGCCGTCTTGTAGCCAGACACCAGGCCCACCAGGTTGCCGTTGTCGATCACGCTGCTGGCCTGCGCCTTCAGGTCGAGCTCGGTGATGCCCAGATCCTGCAGGGCCTTGAGCTCGCCGGCATCGGTCTTGCCGTCGTGGTTGGCATCCACCCAGACCTTGAGGTCCTTGAAGGCCGCATCGAGCAGGTCGATCTTGCCGTCGTGGTTGATGTCCAGTGCCGCCAGTGCCTGGTAGCCGTTGGCCGCATGCTGGCCGTTCGCGAGCACCGTGCCGCTGCCGAACAGTTCCTTGCCGTCGTTGATCAGACCGTCGTGGTTCAGGTCCATCACCAGCAGGCCGTCGTTGCCGCCGACCCAGCCCCACTTGTGGGTGTTGCCGTTGCCGAGCAGGTCGAAGTTGACGCCCTGGGCGGCCGACAGCGTGGTGATGCCGTTGCCATCCAGGTCCAGCATGATCGGCGTTGCCGAGACCATGCCTTCGATCTGTTCGCCGGTCATCGAGCCAATCTGGTCGGACGTGAAGGCGGCAACCTGGGTCATCGTCATCTTGGCGATGTCCTGGGAGTCGAGGCCGTCGATCTGATCGGTGGTCAGCGAGCGGATCTGGTCGGTCGTCAGGCCCGGCATCTGCGCGGTGGTGAACGCGTGGATGTGATCCGAGTCCAGCTGACGCAGCTGATCCGTCGAGAACGCGCCGATCTGGCTGGAGTTCAGCGCCGCGATGTGGGCGGTGCTGAGCGCATCCATCTCGTCGGTCGTGATCGCCCTCAGCTGGTCGGTCGTGATCGCGGTGATCTGCGCCGTCGTGAACGAGCTGATCTGGTCGCTGGTGAAGGCCAGGAACTGATCGGTCGTCAGGGCGTGCAGGGCCGAGGTCGTGAGACCGCGCAGCGAGTCGGTGCTGATGTTGTCGATGTCGGCGGCGTCGATGCCCACCACCTGCGAGGAACTCAGGGCACCGATCTGGGCGCTGGTGAAGGCGCTGATCTGGTCGGAGTTCAGGGCCGACAGATCGTCCGAGGCCAGACCCTTGAGCGCCGAGGTGCCCATGGCACGAAGATCGTCGGTCGCGAAGGTCTTGATCTGGTCACTGTTCATGGCCGAGATCTGGTTGGACGTCAGCGCACCCACCTGGTCGGATCGCAGGGCCTGCACATCGTCAGTCGCCCAGGTGGCCACTTGGGCCGTGGACAGCAGCGAGACCTGCAAGTTGGTCAGCGTGCCGACCTGGTCGGTGGTCAGCGCGTTCAGCTGATCGCTGCTGAGGGCACGCAGGCCGAACAGGCTCAGCGAGCGCAGGTCGTCCGTCTCCAGCTTGGCCATCATGCCGACCGTGATACCGGCCACCTGGGTGGCGGTGAGCGCGCCGAACTGAGCCGTGCTCATCGCATTCAGGTCGTCCGAGCCCATGGCCGTGACCTGGGCCGAGGTGATCGCCGTGACCTGGGTATTGGTCAGCGTGGCCACCTGGTCGGAGGTGAAGGCCACGAACTGCTCGGTCGTCAGCTTGGACAGGGCCGCCGTGGACAGAGCGCGGAGGTCGTCCGTCTCCATCTTGGCGATCTGGTCGGTGCGCAGGCCGGCCACCTGGCCCGAGCTCAGGGCCGCGAACTGCTGCGTGCCCAGGGCCACGATGCCGTCGGTCGTCAGGGCCGCGATCTGGTCGGAGCTGAAGCCACGCAGTCCCGCCGTCGAGATCGCTGCCAGGTCGGCCGTCTGCAGGGTCTTGACCTGATCGCTGCTGATGGCAGCGACCTGGTTCGAGCCCATGGCGCGGAACTGGTCGGTCGTGAAGGCGTTCAGGTCGTCGCTGACCAGGCCCTGGATCTGGACCGAGGTGAGCGAGTTCACCTGCGTCGTCGTCAGCGCGCCGAGCTGGTCGGAGTTCAGGGCGCCGAGCTGGTCGGTGCCGAACTTGGACAGGGCCGCCGTGCCGATGGCGCGGAGGTCATCGGTCTCCAGCTTGGCGATCTGGTCGGTGCGCAGGCCGGCGGTCTGGGCGCTGGTCAGCGAGGCGTACTGGGCCGTCGTCATGGCCACGGTCTCATCCGTGGTCAGTGCGCCGATCTGCGTTGACGACAGGCCGCGCAGCGAGGCCGAGCTGATGGCAGCCAGGTCGTCCGTCTGCAGCGCCTTGACCTGGTCGGTGCCGAGGCCGGCGATCTGGGCCGAGGTCAGCGCCTTGAACTGATCGCTGGTGAAGGCGTTCAGCTTGTCGGTCGCGAGACCCGCGAC
This sequence comes from Pelomonas sp. V22, assembly GCF_030014915.1. Lineage (GTDB taxonomy): Bacteria > Pseudomonadota > Gammaproteobacteria > Burkholderiales > Burkholderiaceae_C > JAUASW01. Next base: position 197,341 of record NZ_JAGIXS010000001.1, on the reverse strand, counting down.
TTGCGCCGTGGTCAGCGAGGACACCTGGGCCGAGGTCAGGGCGCTCAGCTGGTCGGTGCTCAGGCCGGCCAGTTGGTCGGTGCCGAGGCCACGCAGCGCGGCGGTGTTGATCGCACGCAGGTCGTCGGTCTCGAGCTTGGCCATCTGGTCGCTCGACAGGCCCTTGACCTGGGCCGTGGTCAGCGCCGCGGCCTGGGCCGTGGTCAGCGCCTTCACGTCGTCGGTCGACAGGCTGGTCAGCTGCTGCGAGGTCAGCGACACGATCTGGGCCGTGGACAGCTGGCCGATCTGGTCGGAGGTCAGCGCTGCGAACTGGTCGGTCGAGAACTTCGACAGGGCCGAGGTGCTCAGCGCACGCAGGTCGTCGCTTTCCAGCTTGGTGATCTGGTCGGTGCGCAGGCCGGCGATCTGGCCCGAGCTCAGCGTGCTGACCTGGGCCGTCGTCAGGGCGACGATCTCGTCGGTCGTCATCGCGCCGATCTGGTCGGAGGCGAAGCCCTTGATGCCAGCGGTGGAGATGGCAGCCAGGTCGGCGGTCTGCAGGGTCTTGATCTGATCGGTCGTCAGGGCGGCCACCGTGGACGAGGCCATGGCCTTGAACTGGTCGCTGGTGAAGGCGTTCAGGTCGTCGCTGACCAGGCCGCGGATCTGCGTCGAGGTCAGGATGTTGACCTGGGCGGTCGTCATCGCGCCGAGCTGGTCGGAGTTCAGCGCACCGAGCTGGTCGGTGCTGAGCGCGCGCAGGCCGGCCGTGCTGATTGCACGCAGGTCGTCGGTCTCCAGCTTGGCCATCTGGTCGGTGCGCAGGCCGGCCACCTGGTTGCTGCCGAGGGCAGCGAACTGGGCGGTGTTCATCGCCACCACCTCGTCGGTGGTCATGGCGCCAAGCTGCGCAGAGCCGAGGCCCTTGATGCCGGCCGTCGAGATGGCCGCCACATCGTCGGTCTGCATGGCCTTGACCTGATCGGTCGTCAGCGCGCCGATCTGGGCGGAAGACAGGACCTTGATCTGATCGGTCACCAGGGCATTCAGGTCGTCAGTCTGCAGGCCGGCCACCTGGGCGGTGGTCAGCGAGCTGACCTGCGCCGTGGTGAGCGCGCCGATCTGGTCGGAGTTCAGTGCAGCGAGCTGGTCGGTGCCCAGGGCCTTGATGGCGGCCGTGTTGATGGCACGCAGGTCATCGGTCTCCAGCTTGGCCATCTGGTCGGTCGAGAAGCCCTTGACCTGCGAGCTGGTCAGCGCAGCGGCCTGGGCCGTGGTCAGGGCCCGGATGTCGTCGGTGGACAGGGCACCCAGCAGGTTGACCGGCGTCGTGCTCAGCGTTGCGACCTGGGCCGTGGTCAGCTGGGCCACCTGGTCGGAGGTCAGTGCCGCGAACTGGTCGCTGCTGAACTTGGACAGGGCGCCGGTGTTGATGGCGCGCAGGTCGTCGCTTTCCAGCTTGACGATCTGGTCGGTGCGCAGGCCTGCCACCTGGGCCGAGCTCAGGGCGGCGTACTGGGCCGTGGTCATGGCCACCGTTTCATCGGTGGTCATGGCCGCGATCTGGGCCGAGTTGAGGCCCTTGATGCCGGCGGTGGAGAGGGCCGCCACATCGTCGGTCTGCATGGTCTTGACCTGATCGGTCGTCAGCGCGCCGATCTGGGCCGAGGACAGCACGCGGATCTGGTCGCTGACCAGGGCGTTCAGGTCGTCGGTCTGCAGGCCGGCCACCTGGGCGGTGGTCAGCGAGCTGACCTGCGCCGTGGTCAGCGCGCCCATCTGGTCGGAGTTCAGCGCGGCGATCTGGTCGGTGCCCAGGGCCTTGATGGCGGCCGTGTTGATGGCCCGCAGGTCATCGGTCTCCAGCTTGGCCATCTGGTCGGTCGACAGACCCTTGACCTGCGAAGAGGTCAGGGCAGCGGCCTGGGCCGTGGTCAGGGCACGGATGTCGTCGGTGGACAGGGCGCCGAGCTGGTTGGCCGGCGTCGTGGCCAGGGCCGCGACTTGCGCCGTGGTCAGCACGGCCACCTGGTCGGAGGTCAGCGCGGCGAACTGGTCGGTCGTGAACTTGGAGATCACGCCCGTGCCGATGGCGCGCAGGTCATCGCTTTCCAGCTTGGTGATCTGGTCGGTGCGCAGGCCGGCCACCTGGGCCGTGCCGAGGGCGGCGTACTGGGCCGTCGTCATCGCCACCACCTCGTCCGTGGTCAGCGCGGCGATCTGGGCCGAGTTGAAGCCGCGGATGCCGGCGGTGGACAGCACGGCCAGGTCCTGCGTCTGCAGCGCCTTGACCTGGTCGGTCGTCAGCGCAGCCACCGTGGCCGAGGCCATGGCCTTGAACTGGTCGGTGCTGAAGGCGTTCAGGTCATCCGTGGCCAGACCCTGGATCTGGCTGGAGGTCAGCGAATTGACCTGGTTGGTCGTCATCGAGGCCAGCTGATCCGAGGTCAGCGCGCCGAGCTGGTCGCTGTTCAGCGCACGCAGGGCACCGGTACCGATGGCGCGCAGGTCATCGGTTTCCAGCTTGGCCATCTGGTCGGTGCGCAGGCCAGCCACCTGGCCCGAGCCGAGCGCGGCCATCTGGGCCGTGTTCAGGGCCACCACCTCATCGGTGGTGAGGGCGCCGAGCTGCGTCGAGGTCAGGCCCTTGACGCCGGCGGTGGAGATCGCCGCCACGTCGTCGGTCTGCATGGCCTTGATCTGATCGGTCGTCAGTGCGGCGATCTGGCCCGAGGTGAGGACCTTGATCTGGTCGGTCACCAGGGCGTTCAGGTCGTCGGTCTGCAGGCCGGCCACCTGGGACGTGGTCAGCGAGACGAGCTGGGCCGAGCTGAGCGCCGCCATCTGGTCGGAGTTCAGGGCCGCGATCTGGTCGGTGCCGAGGGCGCGGACGGCGCCGGTGTTGAGCGCACGCAGATCATCCGTCTCGAACTTGGCCATCTGGTCGGTGGTCAGGCCCTTGACCTGCGAGCTGGTCAGGGCTGCCGCCTGCGCCGTGGTCAGCGCGCGGATGTCGTCGGTCGAGAAGGCGCCGAGCTGGTTGGCCGGCGTCGTGGCCAACGAGGCAACCTGGGCCGTGGTCAGCTGGGCTACCTGATCGGAGGTCAGCGCCGCGATCTGGTCGGAACTCAGCTTGGACAGCACGCCCGTGCTGATCGCACGCAGGTCATCGCTTTCCAGCTTGATGATCTGGTCGGTGCGCAGGCCGTTGAGCTGGGCCGTGCCCATGGCGGCGAACTGCGCCGTGCCAAGCGCCTGGATCTCGTCGGTCGTCATGGCCGCGACCTGGTCGGACAGCAGGCCCTTGACGCCGGCCGTCGAGATGGCGGCCAGGTCTTGCGTCTGCAGCGTCTTGATCTGGTCGGTCGTCATGGCCGCGATCTGGCCGGACGACATGTTCTTGAACTGGTCGGTCGTGAAGGCGTTCAGGTCGTCACTGACCAGGCCCCTGATCTGGGTCGAGGTCAGGGAGTTGACCTGCGCCGTGGTCATGGCGCCGAGCTGGTCGGAGTTCAGGGCGCCGAGCTGGTCGGTGTTGAGGGCTCTCAGCGCGCCGGTGTTCAGCGCACGCAGGTCGTCGGTCTCCAGCTTGGCCATCTGGTCGGTGCGCAGGCCGGCCACCTGGGCCGAGCCGAGCGCGGCCATCTGGGCCGTGTTCAGGCCCACGACCTCGTCGGTGGTCAGGGCGCCGATCTGGGTGGACGAGAGGCCCTTGATGCCGGCCGTGGAGATGGCCGCCACATCGTCGGTGGTCATGGCCTTCAGCTGGTCGGTGGTGATCGCACCGACTTGCGTGGAGGTCAGCACCTTGATCTGGTCGCTCACCAGGGCGTTCAGGTCGTCGGTCTGCAGGCCGGCAATCTGGGCCGTGGTCAGCGACACCACCTGGGCGCTGCTCAGCGCGCCGATCTGGTCGGAGTTCAGCGCGGCCAGCTGGTCGGTGCCGAAGGCCTTGATCGCGGCCGTGTTCAGGGCGCGCAGGTCATCGGTCTCGAACTTGGCCACCTGGTCGGTGGTCAGGCCCTTGATCTGGGCCGAGGTGATGGCCGCGGCCTGGGCCGTGGTCATCGCGCGGATGTCGTCGGTCGAGAAGGCGCCGAGCTGGTTGGCCGGCGTCGTGGCCAGGGCCGCGACTTGGGCCGTGGTCAGCTGCGAGACCTGATCGGAGGTCAGTGCCGCGATCTGGTCGGAGCTCAGCTTGGACAGCACACCCGTGCTGATGGCCCGCAGGTCGTCGCTTTCCAGCTTGATGATCTGGTCGGTGCGCAGGCCGTTGAGCTGGGCCGTGCCCATGGCAGCGAACTGCGCCGTACCGAGGGCTTGAATCTCGTCGGTCGTCATCGCCGCGACCTGGTCGGACGACAGGCCCTTGACGCCGGCCGTCGAGATGGCGGCCAGGTCCTGCGTTTGCAGCGTCTTGATCTGGTCGGTCGTCATGGCCGCGATCTGGCCGGACGACATGTTCTTGAACTGGTCGGTCGTGAAGGCGTTCAGGTCGTCACTGACCAGGCCCCTGATCTGGGTCGAGGTCAGGGAGTTGACCTGCGCCGTGGTCATGGCGCCGAGCTGGTCGGAGTTCAGGGCGCCGAGCTGGTCGGTGTTGAGGGCTCTCAGCGCGCCGGTGTTCAGCGCACGCAGGTCGTCGGTCTCCAGCTTGGCCATCTGGTCGGTGCGCAGGCCGGCCACCTGGGCCGAGCCGAGCGCGGCCACCTGGACGGTGCCCAGCGCCACCACCTCGTCCGTGGTCAGCGCGGCGACCTGGGCCGAGGAGAGACCCTTGACGCCGGCGGTGGAAATGGCGGCCAGGTCCTGTGTCTGCAGGGTCTTGATCTGGTCGGTCGTCATGGCCGCGATCTGGCCCGACGTCATGTTCTTGAACTGGTCGCTGGTGAAGGCGTTCAGGTCATCGCTGACCAGGCCCTGGATCTGGGCGGAGGTCAGCGAATTGACCTGCGAGGTCATCATCGCGGCCAGTTGGTCGGAGTTCAGCGCGCCGAGCTGGTCGGTGTTGAGGGCGCGCAGCGTGGCGGTGTTGATCGCACGCAGATCGTCCGTTTCCAGCTTGGCCATCTGGTCGGTGCGCAGGCCGGCCACCTGGGCCGAGCCGAGCGCTGCGAACTGGGCCGTGCCCATGGCGACCACCTCATCGGTGGTCAGCGCAGCAACCTGAGCCGAAGACATACCCTTGACGCCGGCGGTCGAGATCGCCGCCACATCGTCGGTCTGCATGGCCTTCAGCTGATCGGTGGTCAGCGCCGCGATCTGGCCGGAGCCGAGCACCTTGATCTGGTCGGTGGTCAGGGCGTTCAGGTCGTCGGTCTGCAGGCCGGCCACCTGGGCCGTGGTCAGCGAGACGAGCTGGGCCGTGGTGAGCGCACCGATCTGGTCGGAGTTCAGCGCGGCCAGCTGGTCGGTCGACAAGGCCTTGATGGCGCCGGTGTTCAGCGCGCGCAGGTCGTCGGTCTCGAACTTGGCCATCTGGTCGGTGCCGATGCCCTTGATCTGCGCCGAGGTGATGGCGGCGGCCTGGGCCGTGGTCAGCGCACGGATGTCGTCGGTCGAGAAGGAGCCGATCTGGTTGGCCGGCGTCGTGGCCAGGGCCGCGACCTGGGCCGTGGTCAGCTGGGCGACCTGGTCGGAGGTCAGCGCCGCCGTCTGGTCGGTGCTCAGCTTGGACAGTGCGCCGGTGCTCAGGGCGCGCAGGTCGTCGCTCTCCAGCTTGGTGATCTGGTCGGTGCGCAGGCCGGCCACCTGGGCCGAGGTGAGCGAGGCGAACTGGGCCGTCGTCATCGCGACGATTTCGTCGGTCGTCAGCGCGCCGATCTGGTCGGAACCAAGACCGCGGATGCCGGCGGTGGAGATCGCGGCCAGGTCCTGCGTCTGCAGCGTCTTGATCTGGTCGGTCGACAGCGACGCGATCGTGGCCGAGGCCATGGCCTTGAACTGGTCGCTGGTGAAGGCGTTCAGGTCATCGCTGGCCAGGCCCTTGATCTGGGTCGAGGTCAGCGAGTTGACTTGCGCCGTGGTCATGGCTGCCAACTGGTCGCTGGTCAAGGCGCCGAGCTGGTCGCTGTTCAGCGAGCGCAGCGCGCCCGTGTTGATGGCGCGCAGGTCGTCGGTTTCCAGCTTGGCCATCTGGTCGGTGCGCAGGCCCACGACCTGGGCGCTGCCCATGGCTGCCACCTGGGCGGTGCTGAGGCCCACGACCTCGTCGGTGGTCATGGCGCCGAGCTGGGTCGAGGTCAGGCCCTTGATGCCTGCCGTGGAAATGGCTGCCACGTCGTCCGTGGTCATGGCCTTCAGCTGGTCGGTCGTGATGGCACCGATCTGCAGCGAGCTCAGGACCTTGATCTGATCGCTGACCAGGGCGTTCAGGTCGTCGGTCTGCAGGCCGGCCACCTGGGCCGTCGTGAGCGAGACGACCTGGGCCGAGGTGAGGGCGCCGATCTGGTCGGAGTTCAGCGCTGCGAGTTGATCGGTGCCGAGGGCCTTGATGGCGCCAGTGTTCAGCGCGCGCAGGTCATCGGTCTCGAACTTGGCGATCTGGTCGGTGCCGAGGGCCTTGACCTGGGCCGAGGTCAGCGCGGCCGCCTGGGCCGTGGTCAGGGCGCGGATGTCATCGGTCGAGAACGAGCCGAGCTGGTTGACCGGCGTGGTGGCCAGCGAGGCGATCTGGGCCGTGGTCAGCTGGGCGACCTGGTCGCTGGTCAGCGCGGCGGTCTGGTCGGACGTCAGCTTGGACAGCGCGGCGGTGCTGATGGCACGCAGGTCGTCGCTCTCCAGCTTGGTGATCTGGTCGGTGCGCAGGCCGGCCAGCTGGGCCGAGGTCATGGCAGCGAACTGGGCTGTGCCCAGGGCCACGATCTCGTCGGTGCTCAGCGCAGCGACCTGATCGGAAGACAGGCCGCGCACGCCGGCGGTCGAGATGGCGGCCAGATCCTGGGTCTGCAGCGTCTTGATCTGGTCGGTCGTGATCGCGGCGATGGTCGCCGAGCCCATGGCCTTGAACTGGTCGCTCGTGAAGGCGTTCAGGTCATCGCTGACCAGGCCCTTGATCTGGGTCGAGGTCAGCGAGTTGACCTGGGCCGTGGTCATGGCGGCCAACTGGTCGGAGCCGAGGGCACCGAGCTGGTCCGTGCTGAGCGAGCGCAGGGCGGCCGTGCCGATGGCGCGCAGGTCGTCGGTCTCCAGCTTGGCCATCTGGTCGGTGCGCAGGCCGGCCACCTGGGCCGTACCCAGCGCAGCGACTTGCTGAGTGCCGAGGGCCACCACTTCATCGGTGGTCAGGGCGGCAATCTGAGCCGAGTTGAGGCCCTTGATGCCGGCCGTGGAGATCGAAGCCAGGTCGTCGGACTGCAGCTTGCCCACCTGGTCGGTACCGATGGCGCCGATCTGCAGCGAGGTCAGGACCTTGAACTGGTCGGTGGTGAAGGCGTTCAGGTCGTCGCTGGCCATGGCGGCGATCTGGCCAGTGGTCAGCGAGACGACCTGGGCCGAGGTCAGGGCAGCGGTCTGGTCCGACGTGAGTGCTGCGAATTGGTCGCTGTTCAAAGCACGAAGCGCGCCGGTGTTAATGGCGCGCAGGTCGTCGGTTTCCAGCTTGGCGATCTGGTCGGTTCGCAGCCCCGCCAGCTGGCTGGATCCGAGGGCATTGAACTGGGCCGTGCCCATCGCCCGCACCTCGTCGGTGCTCATCGCGGCGATCTGGGCTGAATTCATCCCCTTGATGCCGGCGGTGCTGATCGCCGCCAGGTCATCGGTCTGCAGCGCCTTGATCTGGTCGGTCGTGAGGCCGGCCACCTGGGCGGAACCGAGGACCTTGAACTGGTCGCTGGTCAGGCCGTTGAGGTCGTCGGTGGTCAAGCCCGCCAACTGGGCCGTGGTAAGCGACACCACCTGGGTGGTGCTCAGCGCGGCGAACTGGTCGGAGTTGAGGGCGCCCAACTGGGCGGTGTTCAGGGCGCGCAGGGCGCCGGTGCTGAGGGCGCGCAGGTCGTCGGTCTGCAGCTTGCCGATCTGGTCGGTCGTCAGGCCGGCCATCTGGGCCGAGGTGAAGGATTTGAACTGGTCGCTGGTGAAGGCGTTCAGATCGTCGCTGACGAGGCCGGCCAACTGGGTGGTGGTCAGGGTCGAGACCTGGTTGGTACCAAAGGCCGCGAGCTGGTCAGAGTTCAGCGCACCGAGCCGGTCGGTGCTCATCGAGCGCAGGGCCGTGGTGGACAGCGCCCGCAGGTCTTCGGTCTGGAACTTGGCGATCTGGTCGCTGGACAGCGAAGCGATGGCGAAGGTGCCGAGCGTGCCGACTTGCCGGGTTGTGAGGGCCGCTATCTGGTCGGAGTTGAAAGCTGCCCAGTCTTCGGTGGTCAGCTTGGCGAGTGTTTGAGTGGCAAGACTGGCGATCTGTGCTGTCGAGAGGCTGGAAATGATAGAGGCCATCTTTAACTCACTTGGTTCATTGCTGAATTGCCACCCAGGGGCGACATCTTCGACACAGATCTCACAGGCGCAGTGTCACACGCCATTGCTGTCATTCGGGCAGGCGTTCGCGCATGGCGCATGCACGAGGCCTTCCCGCTTCATTCGGTTTTCGACAAGAGTGCTCACAACTTGAGCACTCTTGTCGCAAGCTTCGCTTGAGCGACAAGCAAGCCCGGAACTGGGCACGCTTGTTACAAATATTGCTGAGGCCACATATTGCTATAAAAACAGGCAATTGGGGGCTCCGGGCGGACTGATTTCAGGGTCCGACCATGCTAGGGGTCAGGCGTCCCGACAATGGTTACAAAAGCCGGAGCAATACTTGGCTGTTCTGCCCATGAACCCTGATGAGTCGCGAGTTAAATCACGCATCGTCGCCGGCCATCCGGGCGACAGTCGCCCCTGCGCAATTCCATGCAAATCACCACGCTGATTCCTGCCTACAAGACCAAGTACATGGTCGAGCTGATGACCAGCCTGGTCACGCAGACGCACAAGAGTCACCGCATCATCGTTTCGGACGACAGCCCGGGCGGGGAGTTCCGCCAGATCCTGGAATCACCCGCCATGCTGGTGGCACGCGAGCGCCTGCCGATCGAGATCCACGAGGGGCCGCGCGTCGGTGCCTACGAGAACTTCCTGCACCTGCTCAAGCTCTGGGACAACAGCACCGAGCTGGTGCACCTGCTGCTGGATGACGATGTGATCTACCCGGACTTCTATGCCGCCCACCGGGCGATCCATGGGGCCGGGAGTTTCTCCTGCAGCATCAGCGCCCGCTGGACGGCCAATGAGCGCGGCCAGCCCATCGAGGGCATGCCGATACCGGCCGGCGTGCTGCAGGCGATGAGCCGCGTCGTCTCGCTGGACGCGGGCGCGATGTTCACCACCACCATCCCGAAGTGCCAGAACTGGTTCGGCGAGTTCTCCAATTGCGTGATGACCCGGCAGTCGGCCGCGCTCCTTTTCAAGCCGGAGTTCGGCGGCGTCTCCTACGCTGGCCTGTGGGACCTCGGAGCCTTCCTGGCTGCCAGCCTGAACGGGCCGGTCGCCTACATCCAGGACCGGCTCGGCCACTTCCGCACCGGTGGCGAGGGGCACTCCAACCAGCTCTACGGCAAGCACATGAAGGCGGCCCACCTGGGCTATGCCGCCCTGGCCGTGGGCGCGCGGCGCATCGGCCAACTGGGCGAGGAGCATGCGAGGCAGTGCTACGACGGCATTGCCGCTGCCCTTCATCAGCGCTACACGGGGCAGGAAGACATGCAGCCCTTCTGCCGTGTGCTGCCGCGCATGCGGGATGGTGAGCCGGGTGCGGAGGACGAGTTCCTGCCGATCTGGCAGGAGTTCCTCGCCTTGCACAAGTTCTGAACCGGCGGGCTTCGCACCATGCTGAACATCATCGAAGGCCTGCGCAAGCGACTGTCCCGCAGCAATCCGCTGGACCTGGAACTGTGGGTGCGCGGCCTCCTGATCCACTATTTCTTCCACACCTCGGAGCGTGGGCGGATCGAGCTGACGGGTCAGGGCGCCCGCACGCTGAACCTGCTGACGCCCACGCAGTTCAAGGGCGCTGGCCGCATCCGCATCGACGCCACGGCCGTCTTCGGCGTGCCGCGCTCGCCCGGCGCGCACAGCTGTACTTATGTGGAGGCGCGGACGCCCGAGTCGCTGATCGAGATCGGCCCGGGCTGCGTCTTCAACAACCGCTGCGTGCTGATCTCCGAGGGCGCCAGCATCCGCTTCGGCGCCAATGTGCTCGTCGGCCCCGAGTTGCATGTGATGGACAGCAATTCGCACGACCTGCGCCTGCCGCACCGTCGCTCGCCCGATCCGCGCCCGGCCGGCGTTGAAGTGGGCGATGAGGTTTTCATCGGCTCGCGCGTCACCCTCTTGAAGGGCGTGAAGATTGGCCGGGGCTGCGTGATTGCGGCCGGCGCGGTAGTGACGCCTGGCTTCGAAGCGCCGCCCATGAGCATCGTGGCCGGCAATCCGGCGCAGGTGGTGGGTCAAGTCAGCGCGGAGGGAACCAACCCATGAAGGTCGACATCCACACCATTCCCGTGGTGGCCGTCTCCTATAACTCGCCCGAACTGCTGCAGGGCCTGTTGAGCTCGCTGCGGCAGTTCTATTCGAACCCGGTGCACGTGGTCGATGGCTCGACGCCCGAGCATGTGGAGAAGATCCGCGAGGTGGCGGCCGGCTTCGAGAACGTGGCCCTGCACGTGATGGGCTACAACATCCACCACGGCCCTGGCATGGCCTGGGCGATCACGGAGCTGGGCCTGAGCGGCCCGGTGCTGTTCCTGGATACCGACATCGTGATCCGCCGCGATGGTTTCCTCGAGTTGCTGGCCGAAGCCCTGCAGCCCGGCGACTACGGCGCCGGCGGCGTGGCCTATGTGAACCGCGACGGTTTCGACATTCCCTATGCCTACGGCGCCGTGCCCTATCTGCATCCGCCCTGCATGCTCTGCAATGTCGAGGTGATGCGCCAATGGCCGCTGCCGATCAAGCATGGCGCGCCCATGGTGGCGCCCATGCTGGCCCTGCACGATGCCGGCAAGTCGGACCTGCTGCGCCACCTGGACTGGTGCGGCAACGACGTGCTGATGGGCACAAAGAAGGTCTATGTGGACCACATCGGCCAGGGCACCAGCCAGGCCACGGGCAGCTACAACCTCGATGAATGGTTTGCAGAGGTGCGCGCCAAGCAGGCCGCCCAGGCGCTGCCGCCGCCCACCGGCCACAACCCGGACCTGCTGGCCCTGATTCCCGCCACGGCCAAGGCCATTGTCGAGATCGGCTGCAGCACCGGCGCCCTGGCGCATGCGGTGAAGAGCAGCCGGCCGGGCGTCCACTACATCGGCGTCGAGTTGGACCCCAAGGCCGCCGAGATCGCCGCGCGTTTCTGCGACGGCGTGCAGGCGCTGGACCTGGAGGCGACCGACGACAGCCAGTTCCGCGACTACGCGTCGCGCGACTGCTGGGTGTTCGGCGACGTGCTGGAGCACCTGCGCGACCCCTGGAAGGTGCTGCAGCGCATCCGCGCCGTGCTGCCGCCCGGAGGATGCGTGGTGGCGAGCATTCCGAATGTCCAGCACTGGAGCCTGCAGGGTCGGCTGTCGGTGGGCGACTTCCGCTATGAATCGGGCGGCTTGCTGGACCGCACCCATCTGCGCTGGTTCACCCGCGTGACCCTCTTCGAGCTGTTCCAGTCGGCCGGCTTCAGGATAGAAGCCGGCGTGCCGCGCATCTTCGACGAGCCGGGCCGCGAGCCGGTCCTGAACGCGATCCGGCAGATGGCCATGGCCATGGGGCGCGATCCTGAAGGCGCGGTGCGCGACGCGCTGCCGCTGCAGTACGTGGTGAGGGCGGTCGCGGCCTGAAGGGGGGGTCAGGCGTCGGCCGTCGCGGCCGTCAGCCCGTTTTCGAAATGCTCGCGCATCAGGCGCGCTGCGGACTTGCCATCCCGCTGGCTGATGGCCTTCATCACGGCCTGGTGTTCGGCCAGGGACTCTGCCAGCCGGCCGTGCTTGAACAGGGAGTGGTGGCGGTTCAGCTTCATCACGCGGCGCAGATCGTTGACCATCTGATGGCGCCAGCGGTTGCCCTCGATCTCCAGCAGGCGCAGGTGGAAGCGCTCATTGGCGATGAAGAAGGCGTCGCGCTGGTCGATGGCGGCTTCGAGTTCTTCATGCAGGCCTTGCAGTTCAGCCAGTTCGGCGTCGCTGCCTGATTCGGCCACGCGGGCTGCCGCATCGCTTTCCAGCAGGGCGAGCAACTGGTAGGCCTCGCGCACATCGCGCTCGCTCATCTCGGTGACATAGGCGCCGCGCCGAAGCTTCATCGTGACCAGGCCTTCGACGGCCAGCACCTTCAGGGCCTCTCGCATCGGCGTGCGGCTGATTCCGAGCTCAGCGCAGAGCTTCAGCTCGTCGATCCAGCTGCCGGGCTCGAGCTCGCGGCCGAAGATCTGCTGACGCAGGCGTTCGGCGACCTCCTGGTAAAGGGCGCGGGGGGCGAGGGGTGGTGCAGCGGACATGCGTGTTGAAAAGCGAGGCGTGTCAGATTCTAGCCAGTTCTGAATTCATAATTATGAATAACGGAGGCGGTATGATGCCACCTTCAACGGAGTTGCCCCATGCCTGAGTCCAAGCCCAACCCATCTGAATTTGCTGCCGCCACGCTGGAGCAATGGCACAAGGCGGCCGCCAAGTCGGCCCCGGGCGGCGATGTCTCGGCCCTGAACTGGGTGACGCCCGAAGGCCTGACGGTCAAGCCGCTCTACACGGCGGCCGACACGGCAAATCTGCCGCACGCTGACACGCTGCCTGGCTTCGAGCCCTATCTGCGCGGCCCGCAGGCCACGATGTATGCGGTGCGTCCTTGGACCATCCGGCAGTACGCCGGCTTCTCCACCGCCGAGGAATCGAACGCCTTCTATCGCAAGGCTCTTGCCGCGGGCGGGCAGGGCGTGTCGGTGGCCTTCGACCTGGCCACGCACCGCGGCTACGACTCCGACCATCCGCGCGTAACCGGCGACGTGGGCAAGGCCGGCGTGGCCATCGACTCGGTGGAAGACATGAAGATCCTGTTCGACGGCATCCCGCTCGACAAGGTCTCGGTCTCCATGACCATGAACGGCGCCGTGCTGCCCGTGCTGGCCGGCTACGTGGTCGCGGCGGAGGAGCAGGGCGTTTCGCAGGACAAGCTGTCCGGGACCATCCAGAACGACATCCTCAAGGAGTTCATGGTCCGCAACACCTACATCTACCCGCCCGAGCCGAGCATGAAGATCATCGGCGACATCATTGGCTACACCGCCAAGAACATGCCGAAGTTCAACTCGATCTCGATCTCGGGTTATCACATGCAGGAAGCCGGCGCGAACCAGGCGCTGGAACTGGCCTTCACGCTGGCGGACGGCAAGGAGTATGTGAAGACGGCCATTGCCTCCGGCCTCGACGTGGACGACTTCGCTGGCCGTCTCTCCTTCTTCTGGGCCGTGGGCATGAACTTTTATCTGGAGATCGCCAAGATGCGCGCCGCGCGCCTGCTGTGGTGCCGGATCATGAAGGGCTTCGACGCCAAGAACCCCAAGAGCCTGATGCTGCGCACGCACAGCCAGACCTCGGGCTGGAGCCTCACCGAGCAGGACCCGTACAACAACGTGGTGCGCACCACCATCGAGGCCATGGCGGCGGTGTTCGGCGGCACGCAGTCCTTGCACACCAACTCGCTGGATGAAGCCATCGCGCTGCCCACCGAGTTCTCCTCGCGCATCGCCCGCAACACCCAGCTGATCATCCAGGAAGAGACCCACATCACGAACGTGGTCGATCCCTGGGCTGGCAGCTACCTGATGGAGTCGCTCACGCAGGACATGGCCGACAAGGCCTGGTCCATCATCGAAGAGGTCGAGGCCATGGGCGGCATGACCAAGGCGGTGGACAGCGGCTGGGCCAAGCTGAAGATCGAGGCCAGCGCGGCCGAGAAGCAGGCCCGCATTGACTCGGGCAAGGACGTGATCGTCGGCGTCAACAAGTACAAGCTGGCCAAGGAAGACCCGATCGAGATCCTCGACGTGGACAACATGAAAGTGCGCGACAGCCAGATCGCCCGCCTGAACACCATCAAGGCCACGCGCGACACGGCTGCCGTGCAAGCGGCGCTGGCCGCGCTGACCGAAGCGGCGCGCAACGGCCAAGGCAATCTGCTGGACTTGTCGATCAAGGCCGTGCGCCTGCGCGCCACCGTCGGCGAAATCAGCGATGCGCTGGAAGAAGTCTTCGGCCGCCACCGCGCCGACACGCAGAAGGTCAGCGGCGTCTATGCCGCCGCCTACGACTCGGCCGAGGGCTGGGCCAAGCTGCAAGACGAGATCAAGGCCTTTGCCGAGACGGAAGGCCGCCGCCCGCGCGTGATGATCGCCAAGCTGGGGCAAGACGGCCATGACCGCGGCGCCAAGGTCGTGGCCACGGCCTATGCCGACCTGGGCTTCGACGTGGACATGGGCCCCCTGTTCCAGACACCCGAGGAATGTGCCCGCCAGGCCATCGAGAACGATGTGCATGCCGTCGGCGTCTCGACTCTGGCTGCCGGCCACAAGACCCTGGTGCCGGCCATCATTGCCGAGCTGAAGAAGCAGGGCGCGGACGACATCATCGTCTTCGTCGGCGGCGTGATCCCGGCGCAGGACTATGAGTTCCTCTATGAGGCCGGCGTGAAGGGCATCTACGGCCCCGGCACGCCGATCCCGGCCAGCGCGAAAGACGTGCTCGAGCAGATCCGAAAATCCGTTGCACAGGTCGCCGCCTGATGAACCTCGCTGCGGCGGTCGCTGGGGAGCCGGGTGCCGAGCAGCGCCGTGCCATCGCCAAGAGCATCACGCTGCTCGAATCCACCCGCGCCGACCACCGCGTGGAGGCCGATGCCCTGCTGACCGAGCTGCTGCCGCGCACCGGCCGCTCGCTGCGCCTTGGCATCTCCGGCGTGCCCGGCGTGGGCAAGAGCACCTTCATCGAAGCCCTGGGCCTGTTCCTGATCGCGCGCGGCCACCGCGTGGCGGTGCTGGCGGTGGACCCGTCCAGCAGCCTGTCGGGCGGCTCCATCCTCGGCGACAAGACGCGGATGGAGCGGCTCTCGATGGACCAGCGCGCCTACATCCGTCCTAGCCCCAGCAGCGGCACGCTGGGCGGCGTGGCGGAGAAGACGCGCGAGGCCATGCTGGTCTGCGAGGCGGCGGGCTTTGACATCGTCATCGTCGAGACCGTCGGCGTCGGCCAGAGCGAAACCGCCGTGGCCGGCATGACCGACATGTACTGCTTGCTGCAACTGCCCAATGCCGGCGACGACCTGCAGGCGATCAAGAAGGGCGTGATGGAACTGGCCGACCTGGTGGTCATCAACAAGGCCGACCTGGACCATGCCGCTGCAACGCGTGCGCAGGCCCATATCGCCTCGTCGTTGCGCCTGCATAGCATGCACGGCCATGCGCATGACGAATCCGTCTGGCACCCTCGCGTGATGCAATTCTCAGCCTTGAAGGGCGAAGGGCTCGATCATTTCTGGGAAGCGGTGAGCCGCTTCCAGCAACTGCAAGCCGGCAACGGCAGCTTCGCCGCCAAGCGCCAGCAGCAATCGCTGGCCTGGATGTGGGAGCGCATCCAGGCCGGGCTCAAGCAACAGTTTTCCGAAGCGCCCGCCGTTCGCGCGGCGCTCTCGACCATCACCGAGCGAGTGCTGCAAGGCCAGCTCGCGCCCTCAACGGCAGCCCGTGCGCTGCTGTCCAAGTTTTCAGGAGACACCGACCATGCATGACATCCAGCAGATGCTCGAAGAGAAGCGCGCCAAGGCGCGCCTGGGCGGCGGCGAGAAGCGCATTGCCGCCCAGCATGCCAAGGGCAAGCTGACCGCGCGAGAACGGCTCGAGCTGCTGTTCGACGAAGGCACGTTCGAGGAATGGGACATGTTCGTCGAGCACCGCTGCGTGGACTTCGGCATGCAGGACAACAAGATCCCGGGTGACGGCGTGGTCACCGGCTACGGCATGATCAACGGCCGCCTGGCCTTCAGCTTCAGCCAGGACTTCACCGTCTTCGGCGGTGCGCTCTCGGAGTCGCATGCCGAGAAGATCTGCAAGGTGATGGACCAGGCAATGAAGGTCGGCGCGCCGGTGATCGGCCTCAACGACTCGGGCGGGGCCCGCATCCAGGAAGGTGTGGCCTCGCTCGGCGGCTATGCCGACGTGTTCCAGAAGAACGTGCTGGCTTCGGGCGTGATCCCGCAGATCAGCATGATCATGGGCCCCTGCGCCGGCGGCGCCGTGTACTCGCCGGCCATGACCGACTTCATCTTCATGGTGAAGGACTCGTCCTACATGTTCGTCACCGGCCCCGAGGTGGTGAAGACGGTGACGCATGAGGAAGTGACCGCCGAAGAGCTCGGTGGCGCCACCACTCACAACACCAAGAGCGGCGTGGCTGATCTCGCGTTCGAGAACGACGTCGAGGCCATCCTGATGCTGCGGCGCTTCTTCAACTACCTGCCTCTGAACAACCGCGAGAAAGCACCGGTGCGCCCCAGCGGCGACCCGGGCAATCGTGTGGACATGTCGCTGGACACCCTGGTGCCCGACAACGCCAACAAGCCCTACGACATGAAGGAGCTGATCCTCAAGACGGTCGACGATGGCGACTTCTTCGAGCTGCAGCCCGACTACGCCAAGAACATCATCATCGGCATGGCCCGCATGGACGGCCAGACCGTGGGCATCGTGGCCAACCAGCCGCTGGTGCTGGCCGGCTGCCTGGACATCAAGAGCTCGATCAAGGCCGCACGCTTCGTGCGTTTCTGCGATGCCTTCAACATCCCGGTGATCACCTTCGTCGACGTGCCCGGCTTCATGCCCGGCACCTCGCAGGAGTACGGCGGCATCATCAAGCACGGCGCCAAGTTGCTCTACGCCTATGCCGAGTGCACGGTTCCGAAGGTGACCGTGATCACCCGCAAGGCCTACGGCGGCGCCTACGACGTGATGGCCTCCAAGCACTTGCGCGGCGATGTCAACTTCGCCTGGCCCAATGCCGAGATCGCGGTGATGGGTGCCAAGGGCGCGGTCGAGATCATCTTCCGCGAGGACAAGAACGATCCCGAGAAGCTGGCGGCTCGCGAGGCTGAATACAAGGCCCGCTTCGCCAACCCGTTTGTCGCCGGCGCGCGAGGCTTCATTGACGATGTGATCCAGCCGCACGAAACCCGCAAGCGCATCTGCCGTTCGCTCGCGATGCTCAAGGACAAGAAGCTCGAGAACCCGTGGCGCAAGCACGGCAACATCCCGCTGTGATCAGGAACGAGGAGAAGACCACCATGTTTACCAAGATCCTGATTGCGAATCGCGGCGAGATCGCCTGCCGCGTCATCAAGACCGCCCAGAAGCTGGGCATCAAGACGGTTGCCGTCTATTCGGAAGCCGACAAGGATGCGCGCCATGTCGAGTTGGCCGATGAAGCCGTGCTGCTCGGCCCCGCACCTTCGCGCGAGTCCTATTTGGTGGCCGACAAGATCATTGCGGCTGCCCAGAAGACCGGCGCTCAGGCCATCCACCCTGGCTACGGCTTCCTGTCCGAGAACGAGGACTTTGCGCGCCGCGTCGAGGAGGCCGGTATCGCCTTCATCGGCCCCAAGCACTATTCCATCGCGGCCATGGGCGACAAGATCGCCTCCAAGAAGCTGGCGAACGAGGCCCGGGTCAACACCATCCCCGGCCACAACGAGCCCATCCTCTCGCCTGAAGAGGCGGTGAAGATCGCGCAGGGTATCGGCTACCCGGTGATGATCAAGGCCAGCGCTGGCGGCGGTGGCAAAGGCCTGCGCGTGGCCTTCAACGACAAGGAGTGCTTCGAAGGCTTCACGTCCTGCCGCAACGAGGCGCGCAACAGCTTCGGCGACGACCGCGTCTTCATGGAGAAGTTCGTCGAGGAGCCGCGCCACATCGAGATCCAGGTGCTCGGGGACGCGCAAGGCAATGTCGTCTACCTGCACGAGCGCGAATGCTCGATCCAGCGCCGCCATCAGAAGGTGATCGAGGAGGCGCCGTCGCCCTTCATCAGTGACGAAACGCGCAAGGCCATGGGCGAGCAGGCCGTGGCCCTGGCCAAGGCTGTGAAGTACCAGAGCGCCGGCACGGTGGAGTTCGTGGTCGGCAAGGACCAGAGCTTCTATTTCCTCGAGATGAACACCCGCCTGCAGGTGGAGCATCCGGTGACGGAGTGCATCACCGGCCTCGACCTGGTGGAACAGATGATCCGCGTGGCCGCCGGCGAATCGCTCGCCATCAAGCAAGCTGACATCAAGCGCGAAGGCTGGGCCATCGAGTGCCGCATCAATGCAGAGGACCCGTTCCGCAACTTCCTGCCCTCCACCGGCCGCCTGGTGAAGTACCAGCCGCCCGAGGCCAACCTGGAGCAGGGCACGGTGACGCTGCAGGGCGAGAGCTACGAGGGCGCACATTTCGGTGGCGTGCGCGTGGACACCGGCGTCTACGAAGGCGGCGAGATCCCGATGTTCTACGACTCGATGATCGCCAAGCTGATCGTGCACGGCCGCGACCGCAAGGACGCGATTGCCAAGATGCGCGAGGCGCTGAACGGCTTCGTGATCCGTGGCGTCTCGAGCAACATCCCGTTCCAGTCGGCCCTGCTGGCCCACCCCGATTTCGCCAGCGGCAACTTCAACACCGGCTTCATCGCCCAGCAGTACGGCGGCGGCTTCCTGGCCGAAGACGTGCCGCATGACGACCCACTCTTCCTCGTGGCGCTGGCCGGTTTCATCCGTCGCAAGGCACGCGAGCGCGCCGCCGGCATCAGCGGCCAGATGGCGGGCCATGAGGTCAAGGTCGAGCACGACTATGTGGCCGTCGTCAACGAAGGCCATGGCGACTTCGAGCGCCACGCCATGCATGTCTACGAATTCAGCGGTAGCCAAGGCGAGGCGCTGATCGACGTCAGCGACGGCACCGAGACCTGGAGCTACCGCATCGTCTGCCAATCGCGGCTCAACGACATCCGCTTGAGCGGCACCGTCAACGGCCGCCCGTTCACGGCCCAGGCCGAGCGCGGCACGCCCAAGAACCCCTTGGCCTACCGCATCCAGCACAACGGCCGCGCCATCGAGGTGACCGTGCTCTCGCCGCGCGCGGCCGAGCTGCAGCAGCTGATGCCCTATAAGGCGCCGCCCGATACCAGCAAGTTCCTGCTCTCGCCGATGCCGGGGCTGTTGGTCCACATTGCCGCACAGCCAGGGCAGGTCGTGCAAGCTGGCGAGCGCCTCGCCGTGATCGAGGCGATGAAGATGGAAAACATCCTCGTCGCCGAGCGCGACGTCAAGGTGGCCGAGGTGCTGGCCAAGATGGGCGAGAGCCTGTCGGTCGATCAGCCCATTCTTCGATTCGAGTGAGGTTCGAGTGATGAGCGCCAAGCCGTACAAGATCCTCGGCATTCAGCAAATCGCCATCGGCGGGCCCGACAAGCAGCGTCTCAGCAAGCTCTGGGTCGATGTGCTGGGCCTCACCGTCACCGGCAACTTCGTCTCCGAGCGCGAGAACGTCGACGAAGACATCTGCGCGATTGGTTCGGGCCCGTACAAGGTCGAGGTCGACCTGATGCAGCCGCTGGACCCGGAGAAGAAGCCGGCGGTGCATGCCACGCCGCTGAATCACGTGGGCCTGTGGGTGGACGACCTGCAAAAGGCCGTCGAGTGGATGACGGCCAACGGCGTGCGCTTCGCCCCCGGCGGCATCCGCAAGGGCGCGGCCGGCTACGACATCTGCTTCATCCATCCGAAGAGCAATGACGAGTTCCCGATAGCCGGCGAGGGCGTGCTGATCGAGCTGGTGCAGGCGCCGCCGGAGGTGGTGGCGGCGCTGGGCTGATCAAGGCTGGCCGGCAATCGCCTGTGCCAGCTGCCACAGCGCGCTGCGGTGGGCACTGACCAGGGCGTCGGTGTCGGGGCCGGTCACGGCCACCTCGATGCGCCGCTCGGCCACTTGCGGCCGGCTTGCGCCGCTGGTGTCGATCAAGGTCCAGCGGGCCTGCAGGACCACGCTGCGCCCGCCGCTCTCGGCATCCAGCCGCTGGATTTCGACGCGCAGTTGCCGCGCGGCCGCGACGCCGGGCGGCAAGGGCATGCGCCAGACCGATTCGCCGCCCCGCAGCCGTGCCAGGTCTTGCTGCAAGAGCCGGGGCACGGCATCGCGCAGCGCCTCGGCCCAGCGCTCGCCAGGGTTGGTGAGGAGGCTGGCCTGCCCGCTGGCGCGGACGATGGCGTCACGGTCCAGGTACTCGGGCAGCAAGACCGGGCCGAGGCCCCAGGTGGCCGCGTTGGTGGTGGCGGCGAGCGCCTGCGCAGGGCTGTAGCCGGGCGGATCGGCCCGCAGCTGGTAGAGCTGCACCGGCGGCGAGGTACCGCAGGCGCCGAGGGCGAGGGCGGCCAGCAGGCCGAGCTGAGTGACTGTCGATTTCATCGCGCTCATTTGCGCCCCTTCAGCACCGACTCGGGTTGCTTGTCCAAGGTGTCGGCCAGCTCGCGCAGCGCGCGTGCCGCCTGGCCTATGTCCTTCAGCGCGCGCTGCAGGTTCTGGTTCAGTGGCGCTTCGTCCTGGGCTGCGTCAGCCACGGCCGCTGCGGCGCGGGCCAGCTCGTTGGCCACGCGGCGCAGGTCGGCCACCATGGGGCCGTCCGGATTGAAGGTCTTGCTGACGCGGTCGGCCGCGCCATCCACCGTGACGGCCGCCTTGCTCATGCGCTCCATGGCCTGCTGCGTGGTTTGCAGAGCGGCCAAGGTCGCCTCGGTCATGGGGCCGGCGCGGCGGTCCAGTTGCTCGCTCAGGCGGCGCAGATTGGCGGCCACTTGTTCGATGTCCTTGACCGCATGGCTCAGCTCTGGGCCTTCGATGATGCGCCGGCCGGTGCTGGCCAACGCCGACAGGTCAACCACCAGGCGCTTGATGTCCAGGCCATCAACCTGGTTGCGCAGATCCTGGAAGGGCGTGGTGACGGTGGGAATCTCCACGTACTTGTGCTCGGGTGCATCGACCACCGGGCCCTTGCCGGGACGGAAGTCGAGGTCGATGTAGAGCTGGCCGGTCAGCAGGCTTTGCAGGCCCAGCTGGGCGCGCAGGCCCCGCGCCACCAGGGTGTTGAGCGTGGGCAGGGTGCTGCCGCGCTGGTGGTCGCCAGTGAGGTTGCCGAGCATGTCGCGTTCCAGCTCGGCCTCGACCGGAATCGACACCGTGTTGTTGGCGCCGTCGTAGGCCACACCGATGGCACTGACGCTGCCCAGGTGCACGCCCCGGAACACCACCGGCGCGCCGACCTGCAGGCCGTAGATCGAACCGTTGAAATACATCACCACCTTTTCCTTGCCGCCGAGCAGCTTGCCGCCGGCGATCACGAAGACACCGATGAACAGCAGGATCAGCCCGGTGACGACGAACAGGCCCAGCAGGGCAGGGTGGCCGTGGCGCTTCCTCATCGTGGACCACCTTCCCTTCCGCGCAGGAACTCGCGCACGGCCTCGGGCCCGGTTTCCAGCAAGCGGCGTGGCGCGTCCAGCGCGGTCATGGTTCTTTCCTTGGCGTCGAGAAATAGAGCGCGGTCGGCCACCGCGAAGATGCTGCTCAGCTCATGCGTGACCAGCACGATGCTGGTGCCCAGATGATCGCGCAGGTTCACGATCAAATCATCCAGCCGGGCCGAGGTCAGCGGGTCCAGGCCGGCCGAGGGCTCGTCCAGGAAGAGCAGTGGTGGGTCCAGCGCCATGGCGCGGGCAATGGCGGCACGCTTCTTCATGCCGCCACTCAGGCTGCTCGGCATTTCATCGAAGGCGCCATCCAGGCCGACCAGGGCCAGCTTGAAGCGAGCCACCTGCTCGACCGCTTCTTCGTCCAGGTCGGCGAACTCGGTCAGCGGCAGCATCACGTTCTCGCCCACGGTCATCGAGCTCCACAGCGCGCCGGACTGGAACATGACGCCGAAGTGGCTGCGGATCCGCGCCAGCTCGGCTTCATCGGCCTCGGCCAGGTCCACGTCGCCATAAAGGACGCGGCCGCAAACGGGCTGTTGCAGGCCGACGAGATGGCGCATCAAGGTGCTCTTGCCGCAGCCGCTGCCGCCCATCAGCGCGAGGATCTCGCCGGGCCGCACGTCGAAATTCAGATCTTTCTGCAACAGGCGGCCTGCCACGCTCAGCGACAGGTTCTCGGCACGCAAGAGGGCTTGCTCGCTCATCACCAGCCCAGCCTCTGGAAGGCGATGGTCAGGGCCGAGGCGGCAATGACGATCCAGATGATGGCCTGCACCACGGCCTGGGTTGTGGCCTGGCCCACGGCCTCGGCGCTGCGACCGGCGTAGAGGCCCTGGCGGCAGCCGGCCAAGGCCACCAGCACGGCGTAGACCGTGCCCTTCAGCAGGCCAATGCCGGCATGGGCCAGGGTCAGGGCCTTGGCGCTGCGGTAGAGGTAGTCCAGCAACTCCACGTGGAAGATGCCCACGGCCACCAGCAGGCCGGCCGCCATGCCGACGACAGCGGCAAAGGTGGTCAGCAGCGGCGCCATCAGGGCCATGGCCAGCACGCGCGGCAGCACCAGATGCTCGACCGGGTTGAGCCCCATGGCACGCAGCGCATCGATTTCCTCGTTGGCCTCCATGCTGCCGAGCTGGGCGGCAAATGCCGCGCCCACGCGGCCCGCGAGGATGATGCCAGTCATCAGCGCGGCGATTTCGCGCACCACGCCTATGGTCACGAGGTCCGCCATGAAGGACTGGGCACCGAGCCGCTGCAGCTGGGCCGCGCCCATGTAGGCAATGATCAGCCCGACCAGGAAGCTCACCAGGGCCACGATGGGCAGGCTGGCCGGGCCGGTGGCATGCAGCTGGGTGGCCAGGTCTTCGCCGCGCATGGCCGTGCTGCCGCGCATGGCCGTGCTGCCGCGCATGGCCTTGTAAAGGGATTGCAGTACCGCTCCGGTGAACTCCAGCGTGTTCCGCGTGCGCCGGTAGCGGCCCAGCCAATCCAGGCCGACCAGGGTGAGCCAGCGTGCGCGGCGGCTCCGGTTGGAAGCACTGGGTTCCGCAGCAGCGGGGGCGCGGCTGACCAGGTCCAGCATGCCGCGCAGGCCGGGCGGCAGAAGTCGGGTATCGAGCTCGCAGCGGCTCCGCTGGCACAGCGCCCACAGCGCGGCGGGCAGGGCACTGTCGAAATGGGTGAGGGCCTGGCCGTCGAGGCGCAGCGCTGCACCGTCGGCATTCAATTCAGGCAAGGGGGGCAGGGCCGAGCGGCCTCGCCAGTCGCCGGACAGCCGCAACAGCGGGCCATCGTCGTTGGTCTCCCACTGCGCCAGGGCGGCGCCCGCGCCCTCGGGTTCCGGTCTGTTCGTGGGCAAATCAGAGAATTCGCTCAAGGCCTCTCCCGGGCTGTCTTGTCGCCAGGTGGCCGCAGGTTAACAGGGCGCTGCGAGTGCCACCATCGCCGCGAGCTTCCGGCCAGGAATGTCTTGAGGCTTCGCATTCAAAGAATGCACAATTGGAATTCGCCGTAGTTGCCTTGAATCTGGCGAAGGCAAAATCCAAACCGATCCCGAAAGGGCTAGATGCCATGAGACTCGACCTCACCACCCTCAACCTCGTGCTGGCGATTGAGCAGACCCGCTCCATCACCCGCGGGGCCGAGCGCGAGCATCTGGCGCTGGCGGCGGCGAGCAAGCGCATCTCCGATCTGGAGTCGCGCCTCGGTGTGCAACTGTTCGAGCGCCGTGCGCGCGGCGTCGAGCCCACCGAGGCCTGCCGCGCTCTGGTGCGGCACATCCGCACGCTGAACGCCTCGCTGCATGCGCTGGAGAGCGAAGTGGTCGAGTTCGCGCGGGGCATCAAGGGCCATCTGCGCATTGCAGCCAACGCCGGGGCCATCGCCGAATGCCTGCCTGCCGACATGGCCGGCTTCCTGCAAGCCCATCCGCAGATCCGCATCAGCCTGGAAGACATGACCAGCGCTGAAACCCAGGCCGCCGTGGCCGAAGGCCGGGCCGACGTCGGTGTGTTCACACCGCCCATCCTTGACAACCGCCTCGAGACCCGCAGCTACAGCCAGGGCCGCCTGGCCGTGTTGGTGCCGGATGGCCATGCGCTGGCGGGCCGCAAGTCCGTGTCTTTCGATGATCTGCTGGACTACGACCTCGTCGGCCTGCATGCCGGCGCCTCGGCCCAGGAGCTGATGCGCGAGCAGGCGCTGGCCCGAGGCCGCACGCTCAATGCGCGTTTGGCTGTGCGGGGCTTTGATGCGATCGCGCAGTTGGTCGAGGCCGGCCTCGGCGTGGCCGTGCTGCCGCAAGGCCCGGCCCAGCGTTTTTCGCAAGTCTTTGCCGTCAAGCTGCTGCGCCTGGAAGAACCCTGGGCGCAGCGCGACTATGTTCTGGGGGTGGCCCGCGTCGAGCGGCTGCCCACCGTGGTGCAGCGCTTCGTTGATGCGCTGTGTCCTGCTGACAAGGAAGAGAAGAAGCCATGAGCGCACGCACGCTTTACGACAAGCTCTGGGACGAGCATGTCGTCCACACCGAAGACGACGGCACGGCCGTGCTCTACATCGACCGCCACCTGGTCCATGAAGTCACCAGCCCGCAGGCCTTTGAAGGCCTGGATCTGGCCGGCCGCAAGGTCTGGCGCCTGTCGGCCAATCTGGCGGTCAGCGACCACAACGTGCCGACCACCGACCGCAGCCAAGGCATTGCCGACCCGGTCTCGCGCCTGCAGGTCGACACGCTGGACAAGAACTGCGACCGCCATGGCCTGACGCAGTTCAAGATGAACGACAAGCGCCAGGGCATCGTCCATGTGATCGGCCCGGAGCAGGGCGCCACGCTGCCGGGCATGACCGTGGTTTGCGGGGACAGCCACACCTCGACACATGGCGCGTTTGGCGCGCTGGCCCATGGCATCGGCACCTCCGAGGTGGAGCATGTGTTGGCGACGCAGACGCTGCTGGCCAAGAAGGCCAAGAACATGCTGGTGCGTGTTGAAGGTGCCTTGCCGCGCGGCGTGGGCGCCAAGGACATCGTGCTGGCCATCATCGGCAAGATCGGCACGGCCGGCGGCACCGGCTACACCATCGAGTTCGCCGGTTCGGCCATCCGCAGCCTCAGCATGGAAGGTCGCATGACGGTCTGCAATATGGCCATCGAGGCCGGCGCGCGCGCCGGCTTGATCGGCGTTGACGACACGACCATCGCCTATTGCAAGGGCCGCCCCTTCTCGCCGAGCGGCGTGGAATGGGAGCAGGCCGTGGCCTACTGGCGCACGCTGCACAGCGATGCCGGCGCGCATTTCGATGCGGTGGTCGAGCTGGACGCAGCGCAGATCCGCCCGCAGGTGACCTGGGGTACCTCGCCCGAGATGGTGCTGTCCATCGAAGACCGCGTGCCCGATCCCGACAAGGAAAAAGACAGCGTCAAGCGCGGCGCGATCGAGCGCGCCCTGCAGTACATGGCCCTGGAGCCCAACAAGGCGCTGGCCGACATCCGCATCGACAAGGTCTTCATCGGCTCGTGCACCAACAGCCGCATTGAAGACATGCGCGAGGCCGCGGCCGTGGTCAAGCGCGTGGGCGGCCGTATTGCCGGCAATGTGAAGCTGGCCCTCGTGGTGCCGGGCTCCGGCCTCGTGAAGGCACAGGCCGAGGCCGAAGGCCTGGACCAGGTCTTCAAGGCTGCGGGTTTTGAATGGCGCGAGCCGGGCTGCTCGATGTGCCTGGCGATGAATGCCGACCGGCTGGAGCCGGGCGAGCGCTGCGCCTCGACCAGCAACCGCAATTTCGAAGGGCGCCAGGGCGCCGGTGGCCGCACGCATCTGGTGAGCCCGGCCATGGCGGCGGCCGCCGCGATGCAAGGCCATTTCGTCGACGTGCGACGCCTCGCCTGAGAAGGATTCTGAGATGGAAAAGTTCACCCTCCACCAAGGCCTCGTGGCGCCGATGGACCGTGAGAACGTCGACACCGACGCGATCATGCCCAAGCAGTTCCTGAAGTCGATCAAGCGCAGCGGCTTCGGCCCCAACCTGTTCGACGAATGGCGCTATCTGGACCGTGGCGAGCCCGGCCAGGACCCGGCCTCGCGCAGGCCCAATCCAGACTTCGTGCTCAACCAACCGCGCTATCAAGGTGCTTCGGTGCTGCTGGCGCGCCGCAACTTCGGCTGCGGCTCGAGCCGCGAGCATGCGCCCTGGGCCCTGGATCAGTACGGCTTCCGCGCCCTGATCGCACCGAGCTTTGCCGATATCTTCTTCAACAACTGCTTCAAGAGCGGCTTGCTGCCGATCCAGCTGTCCGAGGCACAAGTGGCCCAGCTGTTCGACGAAGTGGCGGCCTTCCCGGGCTATCAGTTGACGGTGGATCTGCCGCGCCAGGTCGTCATCAAGCCCGATGGCACCGAGCTGCCTTTTGAGGTGCAAGCGTTCCGCAAGTTCTGCCTGCTGAACGGTTTTGACGACATTGGCCTGACGCTGCGCCATGCCGACAAGATCAAGGCCTTCGAGGCCGAACGCATTGCGACCAAGCCGTGGTTGAACAACCGGCTGGTGGGCTGACTGAACAGGGATACAGAGAAATGAAGATCGCAGTCTTGCCGGGCGATGGCATCGGCACCGAAATCATCAACGAAGCGGTCAAGGTCCTGAAGGTCCTCGATCTGCCTCTGGAGCTGGAATTCGCACCCGTGGGCGGCGCGGCCTATGAGGCGTCCGGCCATCCGCTGCCGGACGCGACGCTGAACCTGGCCAAGGCCGCCGACGCCGTGCTGTTTGGCGCCGTGGGTGACTGGAAGTACGACAAGCTGGATCGCCCGCTGCGCCCCGAGCAGGCCATCCTCGGCCTGCGCAAGCACCTGGGCCTGTTTGCCAACTTCCGCCCGGCGATCTGCTACGAGCAGTTGACCCATGCCTCGAGCCTGAAGCCCGAGCTGGTGGCGGGCCTCGACATCCTGATCATCCGAGAGCTGACCGGCGACATCTATTTCGGCCAGCCACGCGGCCGCCGCACGGCGGTGGACGGTCATTTCCCAGGCAGCGAAGAAGCCTTCGACACGATGCGCTATTCGCGCCCCGAGATCGAGCGCATCGCCCATGTGGCCTTCCAGGCCGCCCGCAAGCGCAACAAGCGGGTGACCAGCGTCGACAAGGCCAATGTGCTGGAGACCTTCCAGTTCTGGAAGGACGTGGTCACCGAGGTCCACAAGGACTATCCGGACGTCGAGCTGGACCACATGTACGTGGACAACGCGGCCATGCAGCTCGTGAAGGCGCCGAAGAAGTTCGACGTGGTCGTGACCGGCAATATGTTCGGCGACATCCTCTCGGACGAGGCCGCGATGCTGACCGGTTCCATCGGCATGCTGCCCTCGGCCTCGCTCGACAAGAACAACAAGGGCCTCTACGAGCCCAGCCATGGCAGCGCGCCGGACATCGCCGGTAAGGGAATTGCAAACCCGCTGGCTACAATCCTCTCCGCTGCCATGATGCTCAAGTTCTCCCTCAACCAGCCCGAAGCGGCCGCTCGTATCGAAGCGGCGGTTCAAGCGGTGCTGTCCCAAGGTCTGCGCACCGCCGACATTTGGAGCGAGGGCACCCAGAAGGTGGGTACGCGCGAGATGGGTGATGCCGTGGTTACGGCAGTCACCACCATGACCAAAACCATTAAGGGCTAGTTCAGCTCCGGTTCGTCTCGCCCCTACAAACCCGGCGAAGCGAGCCGGGGAAGAAGAAACCTAGAGGGTTTGTTTTTTGTAGAGCGATTGAGGAATACGAGATGACGACACTTGTTGGATTGGTGGGCTGGCGCGGCATGGTCGGCTCGGTGCTGATGGACCGCATGGCGGCCGAGCGCGATTTCGATTTGATCGAGCCGCTGTTCTTCAGCACCTCGAACGCCGGCGGCACCGCCCCGGCCTTCGCCAAGAACGAGACCCAGCTGCAAAACGCCTTCGACATCGAGCAGCTGAAGCGCTGCGAGATCATCATCACCTGCCAGGGTGGCGACTACACCAGCGAGGTCTTCCCCAAGCTGCGCGCCGCTGGCTGGAACGGCCACTGGATCGACGCCGCCTCCACGCTGCGCATGGCCGATGACGCCGTGATCGTGCTGGACCCGGTCAACATGCCCGTCATCAAGGACTCGCTGTCCAAGGGCGGCAAGAACTGGGTGGGCGGCAATTGCACCGTCTCCTGCATGCTGATGGGCGTGGGCGCGCTCTACAAGGCCGGCCTCGTGGAGTGGATGAGCACCCAGACCTACCAGGCTGCCTCCGGCGGTGGTGCCCAGCACATGCGCGAACTGCTGACGCAGTACGGCACGCTGAATGCCGAGGTGCGCTCGCTGCTGGACGACCCCAAGAGCGCCATCCTCGAGATCGACCGCAAGGTGATCGCCAAGCAACGCTCGCTGTCCGAAGCCGAGACGGCCAACTTCGGCGTGCCGCTCGGTGGCTCGCTGATCCCCTGGATCGACAAGGACCTCGGCAACGGCCAATCCAAGGAAGAGTGGAAGGGCATGGCTGAGACCAACAAGATCCTCGGCACCGATGGCATCCCGGTCGACGGCTTCTGCGTGCGCGTGGGCGCGATGCGCTGCCACAGCCAGGCCCTGACCTTCAAGCTGAAGAAGGACGTGCCGCTGGCCGACATCGAGGCCATGATCGCCGCCGACAACGAGTGGGTGAAGTTCGTGCCCAACACCCGCGAAGCCACGCTGAAAGACCTGACCCCCGTGGCCGTGACCGGCACGATGACCATCCCGGTCGGCCGGGTGCGCAAGCTGGCCATGGGCCCGGAGTATGTCGGCGCCTTCACCATCGGCGACCAGTTGCTGTGGGGCGCGGCCGAACCTCTGCGCCGCATGCTGCGCATCCTGCTGGATCGGTAATTCCCCTAGCTGGCTCCCGTCCCCCGTTGCCCTGAAGCTACAAGCGGTGACAGGGGGTAAATCAGAGCGCTGACATGGGGCGTATTCACGCTTTGCATGAGGGTTGCAGCGTATATGCTTGCCGCTATTGTGTTTTCGGACCGTTCGGTCACTGAGGGCATCGTGCACGCAGCCGACAACGAGACCATCATTGCAAGAACAGGCGGGACCCTTGTCGGCCCCGCCTTGTCGTTTTGGGGGACGCCTTGAAAAAACAATCCAGCGCTCTGGGGCGCTTTGCCCTGTCTCATGTCGCGGTGGCAGCGATTGCAACGCTGACCACCACGGCTTCCTGGGGCCTTGGCCTGGGCCGTCTGTCGGTGCAGTCCTCGCTCGGCGAAACGCTGAGGGCCGAAATCGATGTCAGCAGCCTCAGCGCTGAAGAGGCCGGGTCGCTCAAGGTGCGCATCGCACCGGCCGAGCTGTATCGCACCAGCGGCGTCGAGTTCAACGCCATCCTCAGCAACACCCAGGTCCAACTGGCACGCCGTTCTGACGGGCGTCCGTATTTCCGCATCCAGAGTGACCGTGCCGTCCAGGAGCCCTTCGTCGATGTGATTCTGGAGATCACCTGGACCGGCGGCCGCCTGGTGCGCGAATACACCTTGCTGTTCGATCCGCCGGCCACGCCTTCGCGCCAGGCCGCGCCGCCAGCTGTGGCCACTTCGCCGGTGATCGCCCCCGCGCCTGCTGAGCCGACGCCGCTGCCAAGTGCTGCACCCGTACCTACTCCCGCAGCGCCGCCGGTGGCCGCTGCCCCGCAACGCCCGGTCACGTCGGCCCCGGCGCCGAGAGCTCGCCCCGAGCCGGTGACGCCGCCGCCGGCCGCCCCGGCACCCAAGCAGGATGCCAGCCAGTACCAGGTCAAGCCAGGCGATTCCCTGTCCCGCGTGGCCGCCAAGACCCAGGCGCCCGGCGTTTCGCTGGACCAGATGCTGGTCGGCCTGTTCCGCTCCAATCCCGAGGCCTTCATCGAAGGCAACATGAACCGCCTCAAGTCCGGCTCGGTGCTGCAGGTGCCGGCCAGCGACGAGCTGACCAGCGTCTCGCCCGGCGAGGCGCGCCAGATCATCGTGGCGCAGAGCGCTGACTTCGAGAGCTATCGCCAGCGCCTGGCCGGTGCCGCGCCGGTGATGAAGCAAGACGAGAGTCCGCGCCAGGCCAAGGGCCAGGTGCAGACGGCCGTGGAAGACCGCAAGCCAGCGCCTGCTGCCACGCCCGACAAGCTGACGCTCTCCAAGGGCGGGGTGGCAGCCTCGGAAGCCAAGGCGTCCAAGGACACCGAGAAAAAAGATTCCGCCGCCCGCGTGGCCGAGCTGACCCGCAATGTGGAAGAGCTGAAGAAGCTGTCCAGCGCGGCCAAGCCGGCCGTGGCCCCGCCGCCCCCGCCGCCGACAGCACCCCCGACGGTGACGCCGCCCCCGAGTTCGCCGGCCGTGGCTGCCAAGCTGGCCGCGCCGCCTCCAAGTGCACCGGCTGCTGTGGCGCCGCCGCCGAGCTCGCCCGCGCTGGCTGCTCCGCCGCCCAGCGCACCGGTGGCCGCCTCCAAGCCGGCCAGCATGCCGGTAGCGGCCTCCAAGCCCAAGACCATCACCAGCGCCGAGGCGCCGGGTCTGCTGGATGGCCTGCTCGACAGCCCGTTCATGCTGCCGGGTGCCGCCGCCCTGATCGCCTTGCTGGGTGGCTTCGGCCTGTACCGTCTGCGTGCCCGCAACGCCGGCAAGAACTCCAAGCCTGACACCGGCTTCCATGAAAGCCGTCTGCAGCCGGATTCGTTCTTCGGCTCGGCCGGCGGCCAGCGCGTGGACACGCGCGATCAGTCGACCACCGGCCAGTCGTCGATGAGCTACTCGCTGAGCCAGCTCGACGCCATCGGTGATGTGGACCCCGTGGCCGAGGCCGATGTCTACCTGGCCTATGGCCGCGACCTGCAGGCCGAGGAAATCCTCAAGGAAGCCCTGCGCGCCAACCCCGAGCGCATGGCGATCCGCCTCAAGCTGCTGGAGGTCTACGCCAAGCGCCGCGACATCAAGGGTTTCGAGCAACTGGCCGTGCATCTCTATGCCGAGACGCAAGGGCAGGGCGAGGACTGGGACAAGGCCCAGGAGCTCGGCCGTCAGATCGACCCGGACAACCCGCTGTACCAGCCCGGTGGCGCCCCGGCCCAATTGCTGAGCTCCAGCATGGGCGGCCGCCCTGAGCCGATGGACGCCAGCACGCTGCCGCAGACGGTGAATGCGGCCGGCATGTCCACCGAGCCGATGTTGGAGCGTGCCAGCGATCCGGGCCCGACCAGCGGCCTCGGCGACCTGGACCTGGACCTCGATCTGGACCTGGGTGGCGGCGACGCGCCGGCCACGACCTCAATGGAGGCCACGCAGGCCATGGCCATCTCTGTCGAGCAGGCTCCGATGGAAATGGACTTCGACCTTTCCAAGCCGCCGGCCAAGCCCGCCGAAGCAGCGGCTCCCGAAGGCGATCTGGAGTTCGACCTGGATCAGCTGGACACTGCACAACCGGCGGCTGCCGAGCAGGTTCCGTCGCTGGACTTCGACCTGTCCTCCATCGATCTGGACCTGCCCGCCGCACCGGCTGCTGCGCCTTCGGCCAGCGAGGAAATGGCCTTGCCCGATCTCGGCGATGCCGGCTCGCTTGGCGAGGACGAAGGCGATCCGCTGCAGCGCCAGCTGGAGCTGGCCGACGAGTTCCGCCAGATCGGCGACACCGAAGGCGCCCGCGACGTGCTGCAGGAGCTGGTCTCCAAGGCCAGCGGCGTGCTCAAGGCCAAGGCCCAAGCGATGCTCGACGAGCTCCGCTGACCGATACTCGAGCCTGATCCGAAGGCGCTCGGCCCCGGCCGGGCGCCTTTTCTTTTGCCGAATCGAAGAACATGACGACACGAGTGGCCCTCGGCCTCAGCTATCGCGGCGAGGCCTACAAGGGCTGGCAGAGCCAGCCGGGTGGCGGCACGGTGCAGGACGCACTGGAGGCCGCGCTGAGCCAGTTTGCGGCCCACCCGGTGCGCACCATCTGCGCCGGCCGCACCGATGCCGGCGTCCACGGTCTGAACCAGGTCGTGCACTTCGATGCCGAGGTGGAGCGCGATCCTTTCTCCTGGATACGCGGCAGCAATCGCTACCTGCCCAAGGACATCGCGATCCAGTGGTGCGAGTTTCCGGGCGCCGACTTCCATGCCCGCAACCATGCGCGCGGCCGCCGTTATGCCTATCTGCTGCGCGAGGCCGTCGTGCGCCCGGCCATCGAGACCGGCTCCTGCGGCTGGGTGTTCCGGCCGCTCGATGGCGATGCGATGCGCGCGGCCGCTGCAGTGCTGATCGGCGAGCACGACTTCTCGTCGTTTCGCTCGGCCGAATGCCAGGCGCTGTCGCCGATCAAGCAGCTGCGCGCCATCCACATCAAGAAGCACGGCGCCTATTGGCGTTTCGAGTTCGATGCCTCGGCCTTCCTCCATCACATGGTGCGCAACATCATGGGCTGCCTGATCGCCGTGGGCTCGGGCACACGCTCGGTGCAATGGCTGGCCGAGGTGCTGGCTGCGCGTAACCGCCAGGTGGCGGCGCCGACCTTCGCTCCGGACGGGCTGTACTTCGTCGGGCCGTACTACGATGCCCATCTCCATCTCCCTGAGCATGTCGCGGCCCTGGACTGGCTGCCAGGTGCATGAAGGCATGAACCAGCACGCAAGAACCCGAATCAAGATCTGCGGCCTGACCCGCGAGGCCGACGTGGACGTGGCCGTCGAGGCCGGCGCCGAGGCCATAGGCTTTGTCTTCTACGAGAAGAGCCCGCGCTATGTGAGCCCGGCCCGTGCGGCCGCGCTGGCGCGGCGATTGCCGCCTTTCGTCACGCCGGTGGGACTGTTCGTGAACGCCTCGCCCGCGCTGCTGGCTGAAGGCCTGGCTGCCTTGCCGAACATGCTCTTGCAATTCCATGGCGATGAGACGCCTGAAGCCTGCCGCGCGCCCGGCCGGCCCTTCCTGCGCGCCGCGCGCATGGCGCCGGGCTTCGATTTGCTAGACTTCGCCCATCAATTTTCAGAGGCATCAGGCCTGCTCGTCGACGCTCATGTCGAGGGCTATGGCGGTGGTGGAAAGGTTTTCGATTGGTCACTGCTTCCAACAAACGTGCCCCGTCCAGTCGTTTTGTCTGGTGGGTTGCATGCCGGAAATGTGATCGAAGGGATTCTTCGGGTCCGGCCCTGGGCCGTTGACGTCAGTTCCGGCGTGGAGGAGGCCAAGGGCCTCAAGAACGCCGCGCTGATGCGCCAGTTCTGCGATGCGGTCCGCGAGGCGGATGCGCAGATTGCCGGCGCTGCATCTGCACCGAATCTCTGAAGAAGGAAACCCTCATGTCCTACGACCAACCCGATGCCCGCGGGCATTTCGGACCCTATGGCGGCCGCTTTGTCGCCGAGACCCTGATCCACGCGCTGGACGAGCTGAACGAGGCCTATGCCCACTACAGCAAGGACCCCGAGTTCATCGCCGAGTTCAACAAGGAACTCGCCCATTTCGTCGGCCGCCCGAGCCCGATCTATCACGCCGACCGCCTGAGCCGCGAGCTTGGCGGCGCGCAGATTTTTCTCAAGCGTGAAGACCTGAACCACACCGGCGCCCACAAGGTCAACAACACCATTGGCCAGGCCCTGCTGGCCAAGCGCATGGGCAAGAAGCGCGTGATCGCCGAGACCGGCGCCGGCCAGCACGGTGTGGCCACGGCGACGATCTGCGCGCGCTATGGCATGGAATGCGTGGTCTACATGGGCAGCGAGGACGTGAAGCGCCAGTCGCCGAACGTCTACCGAATGAATCTGCTGGGTGCCACGGTGGTACCGGTGGAGTCGGGATCCAAGACCTTGAAGGACGCGCTGAACGAGGCGATGCGTGACTGGGTCACCAACATCGAGTCGACCTTCTACATCATCGGCACCGTGGCCGGCCCGCATCCGTATCCGATGATGGTGCGCGACTTCCAGCGCATCATCGGCGACGAATGCCTGACGCAGATGCCGGCCATGACCGGCCGCCAGCCCGACGCGGTGATCGCCTGCGTGGGTGGCGGGTCCAATGCCATCGGCATCTTCTACCCCTACATCGAGCACAAGGACGTCAAGCTGATCGGCGTCGAGGCCGCAGGGCAGGGCGTGGCCAGTGGCAAGCATGCGGCAACATTGACTGCGGGCACGCCAGGCGTCTTGCATGGCAACCGCACCTACCTCTTGCAGGATGCCGACGGCCAGATCATCGAGACGCACTCGATTTCGGCCGGGCTCGACTATCCCGGCGTTGGCCCCGAGCATGCCTACCTGAAGGACATCGGTCGTGCCGAGTACGTGGGCGTCACCGACCAGGAGGCGCTCGCCGCCTTCCACCGCCTGTGCCGCACCGAGGGCATCATTCCAGCGCTGGAATCCAGCCATGCGGTCGCCCATGCCATCAAGCTGGCACCGACGCTGCGGCCGGACCAACACCTGCTGGTCAACCTCTCCGGCCGAGGCGACAAGGACATGGGCACGGTGGCCGATCTGTCGGGCGCCAAGATCTATGACCAGCCTTCGCAGGCTGGCCACTCGGTGAAGGGAGGTGTGCAATGAGCCGCATCGCCGCCGCCTTCTCCAAGCTGAAGTCCGAAGGCCGCAAGGCGCTGATTCCCTTCGTCACTGCCGGCGATCCGTATCCGGATGCGACCGTCGAGATCATGCATGCACTCGCCAAGGGCGGGGCCGACGTGATAGAGCTGGGCGTGCCGTTCTCCGACCCCATGGCCGACGGCCCAGTGATCCAGAAGGCCGCCGAGCGCGCACTGAAGCATGGCATCGGCCTCGCCAAGGTGCTTGACTTCGTGCGCAGCTTCCGCACCGAGGATGCCAATACGCCGGTCGTGCTGATGGGCTATGCCAATCCGATCGAGCGCTATGGGGTCGAGCGCTTCGTGGCGGATGCCAAGGCAGCCGGCGTCGATGGCGTGCTGATCGTCGACTACCCGCCGGAGGAGGCCGAGAGCTTCGCCGCTGCGCTGCGCACCCAGCAACTGGATCCGATCTTCCTGCTGGCCCCGACCAGCACCGAGGAGCGCATGGCCCGCATCGGGAGAATCGCCAGCGGCTATGTCTACTACGTCTCGCTGAAGGGCGTGACCGGCGCCGGTCACCTGGATACGGCAGCGGTGGCCGAGGTCGTTCCGCGCATCCGCCAGCATGTGAGCGTGCCCGTGGGTGTCGGTTTCGGCATCCGCGATGCAGCCACGGCCCGGGCCGTGGGGGCGGTTTCGGACGCCGTGGTCATCGGTTCGCGCCTCGTTCAATTGCTCGAGGTCCAGCCACGCGATAATGTGGCCTCGACTGCGGCGGCCTTCATGGCCGAAATCCGCGCGGCACTGGACGCTTGAGCCCGGTGCCGGTCACCCAAAGCACAAGGAGAACTGAATCATGAGTTGGCTCGAAAAACTGTTGCCGCCCAAGATCCAGCAAACCGACCCCGCCGAGCGCCGCACGGTGCCCGAGGGGCTGTGGATCAAGTGCCCGTCCTGCGAGACGGTGCTCTACAAGACCGACCTGGAGCAGAACGTCAACGTCTGCCCCAAGTGCTCGCACCACCACCGCATCGTTGCCCGCGCCCGCCTGGATGCCTTCCTCGACGGCGAAGGCCGCTACGAGATCGGCCAGGAGGTGCTGCCGGTCGACGCGCTGAAGTTCAAGGACAGCAAGAAGTACCCCGACCGCCTGAAGGAAGCGCTGGAGAACACCGGCGAGACCGACGCGCTCGTGGTGATCGGCGGTTCGGTGATGAGCGTGCCGGTGGTCGTGGCCTGCTTCGAGTTCGACTTCATGGGCGGCTCCATGGGTTCGGTGGTCGGCGAGCGCTTCGTGCGTGGCGTCGAAACCGCCATCGAGCAGAAGACGCCCTTCATCTGCTACACCGCCACCGGCGGCGCCCGGATGCAGGAAGGTCTGCTCTCCCTGATGCAGATGGCCAAGACCAACGCGGCCCTGACCAAACTGGCCAAGGCCAAGTTGCCCTATATCAGCGTGCTGACCGACCCGACCATGGGCGGCGTCTCGGCCTCGTTCGCCTTCGTCGGTGACGTGGTGATCGCCGAGCCCAAGGCCCTGATCGGCTTTGCCGGCCCGCGCGTGATCGAGAACACCGTGCGCGAGAAGCTGCCGCCGGGCTTCCAGCGTGCCGAGTTCCTGATGGAAAAGGGTGCCGTCGACATGATCGTCGACCGCCGCCAGCTGCGCGAAACCATCGCCCGCCAACTGGCCATGCTGCAGCGCCAGAGCGCCGACGCTGTCGCCTGAACCTGAAAAGCTCTTGTGACACCGGCGGCCAGGCCCTCAAGCCTGGCCGTCTTCATTTGCGAATCGAACATCCATGAACCTCGACGACTGGCTGGCCCATTGCGAACGCCTGCACCCCAAGCAGATCGACATGACGCTGGAGCGCGTGGCGCGCGTTCGCGATGCGCTGGGCCTCAAGTTCGAGGCGCCGGTCATCATGGTGGCGGGCACCAATGGCAAGGGCTCGACCTGCGCCATGCTGGAGTCGGTGGCCTTGCAGGCGGGCTTTCGCGTCGGGCTCTACATCAAGCCGCACCTGGTGCATTTCCAGGAGCGCTGCCGCGTGGGCGGCGCGCCAGTGGAGGCTGATTCGCTCTTGCCGCATTTCGAAGCCGTGGAGAAGGCGCGCGGCGATGTGTCGCTGAGCTATTTCGAGTTCACCACGTTGGCCATCATGCGGCGCCTGAGCCAGGAGCCGCTGGACCTGGTCATCCTCGAAGTGGGCCTGGGTGGCCGCCTGGACGCCGTCAACTGCATCGATGCCGACTGCAGCATCATCACCAGCATCGACCTGGACCACACCGAATACCTGGGGCCGGACCGCGAATCGGTGGGCCGCGAGAAGGCCGGCATCATGCGGGCCGGCCGACCGGTGGTGGTGAGCGATCCGATGCCGCCGGCATCGCTGGCTGCGCGTGCTGCCGAGATTGGCGCTGACCTGCGCCAGTTGGGCAAAGACTTCAGCTTCAACGGCGACCGCCAGCAATGGCAGTGGGTGGGCCGCGAGAAGCGCTTCTCCGGCATGGCCTACCCCTCGCTGCGCGGCGTGAACCAGCTGCTCAATGCCTCGGGCGTGCTGGCGGCCTTCGAGGCCCTGTACCAGCAACTGCCGATCAGCGCACAGGCGGTGCGCACCGGGCTTTCGATGGTTGAATTGCCAGGGCGTTTCCAGGTCGTGCCGGGCCAGCCGGCCCTGGTGCTGGACGTCGCGCACAACCCGCATGCGGTGGCGGCGCTGGCGCAGAACCTCGACCAGATGGGCTTCTTCCCGCGCACGCATGCGGTGTTTGGTGCGATGGCCGATAAGGACCTGGCGCAGATCTTCGAGCGCATCGCCCACCTGGTCGACGACTGGCATTTCTGCGACCTCGAAATTCCCCGCGCCGCCAAGGCTGACGCGCTGGCCGAGACCTTCGAGTCGCTGCGCGCGGCGGGGCGCTTGAAGACGACCGGTCAGCCCTCAATTCACAGGCACGCCGACCCGGTTTCCGCCCTGTCGGCTGCAGCGGCCGCCGCAGACCCCGCTGATAGAATTCTGGTCTTCGGCTCCTTCTACACCGTGGGCGGTGTGCTCAAGAACGGAGTGCCGCGGCTGCAGTCGGCCAAGCACCTGCCGACCTGATTGCCTTTGCTATCCAGCCCCTCCACCGGAACCTGCCAAAACCATGGGTTTGATGTCCTTCTTCAAGCGCGGTACGGACAAGCCGGCGGCCAAGCCGGTGGCGGATTCGGCCGACGCGGTGCAGCAGCTGCGCCTGCGCGCCCGCCGTCGCCTGATCGGCGCCGCCGTGCTGGTGCTGATCGGCGTGATCGGCTTCCCGCTGGTGTTCGAAACCCAGCCGCGCCCCATCCCGGTGGACCTGCCCATCGACATTCCCCGCAAGGAAGGCGCGGCGCCGCTGCAGATCCCGGCTGCGCCGGCCTCTCAGTTGGTGGCTGCGGCGCCGGTGCAGCAGCCGATGGTTGAGCCTGCAGCAACCGCGGCCAGTCTGCCGACCGAAACCAAGCCGGTGAGCGAGAGCAAGATCCAGCCGCCGGTCAAGGCAATTGAAAAGCCGGTTGAAAGACCGGCTGAGAAGCCAGCAGAAAGGCACACCGACAAGCCTCAAGACAAGGCAGCTGAAAAGGCCGCTGCAAAAGCCTCCGAGAAGGCCGCCGCCGACAAGGCGGCGCGCGAATCGGCCCGCATCCAGGCCTTGCTCGAGGGCAAGCCAGCCCCCAAAGCCAGCGAGGCGGCACCGGGCCGCTTCATCGTCCAGGTCGGTGCCTACGGTGAGGCCAAGGCCGCGCAGGAAGCCCGCATGAAGGTCGAGAAGCTGGGTCTGAAGACCTATACGCAAGCCGTCGAGACGGCCGATGGCAAGCGCATTCGCGTGCGCGTCGGCCCCTATGGTGACCGCGCCGAGGCCGACAAGGCGGCCGCCAAGGTCCGCAGCGCCGGCCTGCCGGTGCAAGTGCTGACGCTTTGACAGCGGAGTCCGCATGAGCACGCTCGATTGGATCCTGCTGGCCTTGCTGGCCATCTCCGTCGGCGTGGGCTTGTGGCGCGGCCTGGTGTTCGAGATCCTGTCCATCGTGGGCTGGTTCGTTGCCTACTTCACTGCTCCTTATGTGTCGCCCATCGTGGCCCAGTGGCTGCCCGATCAGCGCATGAGTCCGGCGACGCTGCAGGTCGCGGCCTTCGTCGTCGCCTTCCTGCTGGTGCTGCTGGTCTGGAGCCTGGGTGCCAAGCTGGTGCGAATGCTGATCCATGCCACGCCGCTCAGCCTCGTTGACCGCGTCGGCGGTGCCGGCTTCGGCGTGCTGCGGGGCGTGCTGTTCGCCTTGCTGGCCGTGCTGCTGATTGGCCTCACGCCGGTGCGAGAGACGCCGTCCTGGCAGGATTCGGTGCTCGCGCCGCCCTTGCTGGCGCTCCTGCAGGGCATCAAGCCGGTGCTGCCGGAGCAACTCGTCAAATTCATCCCGGCCTGAGCGTCACGAGCGCTAGTGTCGGCAAGCTTCTAGAAACCAAGGATCTCCATCATGTGCGGCATCGTGGGTGTGCTCTCCAAGCAGCCGGTCAATCAACTGATCTATGACGCCTTGCTGCTGCTGCAGCACCGCGGCCAGGACGCTGCCGGCATCGTCACCATGCAGGGCCACAAGTGCTTCATGCACAAGGCGCGCGGCATGGTGCGCGACGTGTTCCGCACCCGCAATATGCGCGCGCTGCCGGGCACGGTGGGCCTCGGCCAGGTGCGCTACCCGACGGCTGGGAATGCCTACAACGAGGAGGAGGCCCAGCCCTTCTACGTCAATGCGCCGTTCGGCCTGGTGCTGGTGCACAACGGGAACCTGACCAACGCCCATGCGCTGAAGGACGAGCTGTTCGAGAACGACCGCCGCCACATCAACACCGAGAGCGACACCGAGGTCCTGATCAACGTGCTGGCGCATGAGATCGAGCGCGTGGCGCGCGACCTGCCACTGACGCCTGACTCGATCTTCGAGGCCGTGCGTGCGGTGCAAAAGCGCATCAAGGGCTCCTACGCCGTGATCGCGCTGATCGCCGGCCATGGCCTCTTGGCCTTCCGCGACCCCTTCGGCATTCGCCCGCTGTGCTTCGGCCAGGCCGATGACGGTGAGTTCATGGTGGCCAGCGAAAGCGTGGCGCTGGAGGGCACGGGCCACAAGCTGATCCGCGACGTGGAGCCCGGCGAGGCCTTGTTCATCGACACGGCAGGCAAGGTCCATACCCGCCAGTGCAACGACAGCCCGAGCCTCAATCCCTGCATGTTCGAGTTTGTCTACCTGGCTCGCCCAGACTCGGTGATGGATGGCATCTCGGTTTACCAGGCCCGCCTGAACATGGGCGAGACCCTCGCCCAGCGCCTGATCTCAACCATGCCGCCGAGCGACATCGATGTGGTGATCCCCATCCCCGAATCGAGCCGCCCCTCGGCCATGCAACTGGCCCATCGCATCGGCAAGCCCTACCGCGAAGGCTTCGTCAAGAACCGCTATGTTGGCCGCACCTTCATCATGCCGGGGCAGGGCGCCCGCAAGAAGTCGGTGCGCCAGAAGCTCAATGCCATCGGCCTCGAGTTCAAGAACCGCAATGTGCTGCTGGTGGACGATTCCATCGTGCGCGGCACCACCTCCAAGGAAATCGTGCAGATGGCTCGCGAGGCTGGTGCCCGCAAGGTCTACCTGGCTTCGGCCGCGCCGCCCGTGCGCTTCCCGAATGTCTATGGCATCGACATGCCGACCAGCGAAGAGCTGATCGCCCACAACCGCACCATCGAAGAGATCCGCGCCTACATCGGCGCCGATGCGCTGATCTACCAGGACGTGGATGCGATGAAGCGCGTGGTCGCGGCCTTGCGCCCGGGGCTCAATGGTTTCGAAGCGTCCTGCTTTGACGGCAAGTACGTGACCGGCGATGTGTCGGTGGAGGACTTCGCCACCATCCAGGCCCAGCGCAAATCGCAAGGCGATGAGGAAGAAGAGTCCGCCCGCACGCGCCTCGCGCTGCAAAGCCGCACGGAGGGCTGATGAGCATGAGCGACGAAGAGCGCCGCATCGCGCGCGCCACGCTGCCGGCAGGTCTGCGCCCCGAGACCCTGGCCGTGCGCACGGCCCTGCCGCCCAGCCAGCACGGCGAGAACTCCGAGGCGCTGTTCCTGACCAGCGCCTATGTGCAGCCCGATGCCGCGACCTCGGCGCAGCGCTTTGCCGCGTCGGAAGACTTCACCTACTCGCGCACCAGCAACCCCACGGTGCGCAGCCTGGAAACCCGTCTGGCGGCCATGGAAGGCACGGAAGCCGCCATCGCCACCTCCACCGGCATGAGCGCCATCCTGCTGCTGTGCATGGGCCTCTTGAAGGCGGGCGACCACGTGATCTGCTCGCGCTCGGTGTTCGGCTCCACGATCAATCTGTTCGCCAAGGAGTTCGGCAAGTTCGGCGTCGAGACCAGCTTCGTCTCGCAGACCGACCTGCAGGACTGGCAGGCGGCGATCAAGCCCGCGACCAAGCTGTTCTTCGCCGAGACGCCGACCAACCCGTTGACCGAGGTCTGCGACATCCGCGCGCTGGCCGACATGGCCCATGCGGCGAATGCGCTGCTGGTGGTCGACAACACCTACTCGACGCCCTCGCTGCAGCGGCCGGCGGAGTTCGGTGCGGACCTGATCATGCATTCGGCCACCAAGTACATGGATGGCCAGGGCCGCGTGATGGCCGGTGCGCTGTGCGGCCCCACGCGCCTGATCAAGGACGTATTTGGCCCGGTGATGCGCACGGCGGGCATGGTGTTGTCGCCGTTCAACGCCTGGGTTGTGCTGAAGGGACTGGAGACGCTTGGGCTGCGCATGCGCGCCCAGAGCGAGCAGGCCCTGGCCGTGGCGCACTGGTTGGAGGCTCGGCCCGAAGTGGCACGTGTCTACTACCCATCGCTGGCATCGCATTCTCAGCATGAGTTGGCGATGCGCCAGCAATCCGGGCAGGGCGGGGCGGTGCTGTCCTTCGAACTGCAGGGTGAAACACCAGAGGCTGCGCGCGCCGCGGCCTTCCATGTGATCGACAGCACCCGCGTGCTGAGCATCGCCACCAACCTGGGCGACACCAAGTCCATCATCACGCACCCGGCGACCACCTCGCATGGCCGCCTGAGCGAAGAACAACGCCGCGCTGCCGGCATCAGCCAGGGCTTGATCCGCCTGGCCGTCGGCCTCGAGCATGTGGACGACATCACCGACGATCTGCTGCGCGGCCTTTCCACCTTGAAGAACCGATGAGCCAACAAGCTTCCACTCCCGTGCGCACCCGCATTGCGCCTTCGCCCACCGGCTTCCTGCACCTGGGCACGGCCCGCACGGCGCTGTACTCCTGGGCCTATGCCCGCCACCACGGTGGTCAGTTCGTGCTGCGCATCGAAGATACCGACGTGGCCCGCTCAACTCAGGATTCGGTCGACCAAATCCTCGCTTCGATGAAGTGGTTGGGCCTGGAGTACGACGAAGGCCCGATCTACCAGATGCAGCGCCTGGAGCGCTATCACGCGGTGGTCGATCAGCTGATCGCTGAAGGCAAGGCCTACCGCTGCTACTGCACCCCCGAGCAGCTCGAGGCGATGAAGGCGGCGCAAGACGCGCGCGGCGAGAAGCGCCGCTACGACGGCAC
This sequence comes from Pelomonas sp. V22, assembly GCF_030014915.1. Lineage (GTDB taxonomy): Bacteria > Pseudomonadota > Gammaproteobacteria > Burkholderiales > Burkholderiaceae_C > JAUASW01. The sequence continues at coordinate 155,135 of NZ_JAGIXS010000001.1, read as the reverse complement.
CTGGCGCCCCGAAGCCGGCAAGCAACTGCCTGCAGTGCCCGAAGGCGTGCAGCCGGTGGTGCGCTTCAAGAATCCGGTGGACGGCGACGTGACCTGGAATGATCTGGTCAAGGGCCCGATCACGATCAACAACCGCGAGATCGACGACCTGATCATCGTGCGTCCGGACGGCGTGCCGACCTACAACTTCGCCGTCGTGGTGGACGACTGGGACATGGCCATTACGCATGTGTTCCGTGGTGATGAGCACATCAACAACACGCCCTGGCAGATCAACATCTTCAACGCACTGGGCGCCCAACTGCCGGTGTTCGGCCACCTGCCCATCATCCTCGGCGATGACGGGCAGAAGCTTTCGAAGCGGCGCGGTGCGGTGAGCGTGACGGCCTACGAAGACAACGGCTACCTGCCCGAGGCCATGCTGAACTACCTCTCGCGCCTGGGCTGGAGTCATGGCGACGACGAGTTGTTCTCCAGCGAACAGATGGTCAGCTGGTTCGATGGCACGCATTTGTCCAAGAGCCCATCGCAATGGGATCCTGCCAAGCTGGAATGGGTCAACAGCCAGTACATCAAGCAGATCGACGAAGGTCGTCTGGCCGCGCTGGTTTCGGCCCAGCTCGCCAAGCGCGGCATTGCTGCCGACGCGGCTCAGTTGCAGCCGATGTGCAGTCTGTTCAAGGACCGTTGCGCCACCACCGTTGCCTTGGCAGATTGGCTCAGCATGTACTTCGCGGACGTCATGCCCTCGGGCGAAGAGCTGGCCGCGCATGTCACGGAAGCGGTGAAGCCGGCTGTTGCGGCGCTGGCCGACAAGTTCGCGGGGATCGAATGGAACAAGGCTTCCATCCAGGCGGCGATCAAGGAAGTGATCGCCGCGCACGGCCTGAAGATGCCGCAACTGGCCATCCCGGTTCGCGTTCTGGTCTGCGGGCGTGCGCAAACGCCGTCGGTTGATGCGGTGCTCGAACTGTTCAGCAAAGAAAAAGTCATCGAACGCTTGCGCGGGGGATGAAAACCGGTCTATACTCTTGGTCTTGCTTGAACAGCGCGATACATTGAATCGCAAGCGGCTTCGGAGAATAAATACTCTCGCTGGCTTGAGGATCAAAGTAACCGAAGTTGGCTGCTGAAACTGAATGCGGAAGCGGACAGTGAATGCAAACAAACCGGGGGTATAGCTCAGCTGGGAGAGCGCTTGCATGGCATGCAAGAGGTCAGCGGTTCGATCCCGCTTACCTCCACCAAGTTTTCTTGAGTGGCGCGCAGTTCAGGTGCAGAAGGATTAGTCCCCTTCGTCTAGAGGCCTAGGACACCACCCTTTCACGGTGATTACAGGGGTTCGAATCCCCTAGGGGACGCCAGATTTATCTGGGCAATTCCGTCGAAAGACGGGCAAGTTTGGTAAGCTTGGCAGGAGTTTGAGAAATTAAACTTCTGCACAAATTACCCCACGCGGAGTGGTAGTTCAGTTGGTTAGAATACCGGCCTGTCACGCCGGGGGTCGCGGGTTCGAGCCCCGTCCACTCCGCCAAGGTTTGCTGATATGAGCGGCCATTCAGTTGGCCGCTTGTATTTTGATGGTATAGTTAGTTTGTGACACGCTTGAACAGCGCGCCCTGATTGAAGTAATTCAAATGGGGGTATAGCTCAGCTGGGAGAGCGCTTGCATGGCATGCAAGAGGTCAGCGGTTCGATCCCGCTTACCTCCACCAAGTTTTCTTGAGTGGCGCGCAGTTCAGGTGCAGAAGGATTAGTCCCCTTCGTCTAGAGGCCTAGGACACCACCCTTTCACGGTGATTACAGGGGTTCGAATCCCCTAGGGGACGCCAGATTTATCTGGGCAATTCCGTCGAAAGACGGGCAAGTTTGGTAAGCTTGGCAGGAGTTTGAGAAATTAAACTTCTGCACAAATTACCCCACGCGGAGTGGTAGTTCAGTTGGTTAGAATACCGGCCTGTCACGCCGGGGGTCGCGGGTTCGAGCCCCGTCCACTCCGCCAACATTCGAAAGCCCCGATTGCGTATGCGGTCGGGGCTTTTTCTTTGGCTTTTCAGTTCTTTGTTGCGCCAATATTCAATATTGGCAGAGCTTCATCGAACATTATGATTCGGCAATTGGTTGGGTGATTGGCCCGCATTACCGAGTTGCCCGAAGGATGCCGCGCAAGAATAGCAATTCAGATCGTCCCGTACAGCGCCTTGCGCTGGGCTGTGTAATGCCACCAGGGGCTCGGCGCGGCGCCAGACATGAAATCAACTGCTGCCATGAAAGTATCAAGCACGCAGGGATCGTGGCGCTGTTCGGTGCGGGCGCAAAGCTCCTGGTAGAGCACGAAGGCGTCGCGGCCTCGCAGCTCGCGAGGTGTCTTGATGCCCAGCAGTCGCAGATCGGCGGCGGCCGCCGGACCGATGTTAGGGATCTGCTCCAGTTCTTTGCATTCGTCGCGGTGCTGGGCCTTGGTCGGATGCGGCATGGGCTGGTGGTCGCGGCTCAGAACTGGGAACGGATCAAGCCGACGGCCAGGCCTTCGAGTGCAAAACTCTCATCGCCGTTACTGACGATGATGGGCTCGAACTCGGGGTTCTCGGGAAGCAGTTCGATGCCGCTACGGCCGCGCTTGAAGCGCTTGACCGTGACCTCGTCGCCCAGCCGTGCCACCACGATCTGGCCGTTCTTGGCTTCGCTTGCCCGCTGCACGGCGAGCAGATCGCCATCGACGATGCCGACGTCACGCATGCTCATGCCCTTGACCCGCAGCAGGTAGTCGGGCTTGCGGGCGAAGAGGCTGGGCTCGACGTTGTAGTGCTGCTCTATGTGCTCCTGCGCCAGGATGGGATGGCCGGCGGCCACTCGGCCCACCAGCGGCAGGCTCAGTTGCGCAATGCCGGGCACGGGCAGTGAAAACTGGCGCTCGCGAGCCTCACGTGCCTCGTTCAGGGCACGCAATGTGTCAGACTTCAGCCGGATACCACGCGAGGTGCCGCCCACCAGTTCGATCACGCCTTTGCGGGCCAGCGCCTGCAGATGCTCCTCGGCGGCATTGGCCGAGCGATAGCCCAACTCGTTGGCGATTTCGGCACGGGTGGGTGGGGCGCCAGTCTGCGCGATGGACTCGCGCACCAGGTCGAGGATTTGCTGTTGGCGGGCAGTGAGTTTGGGGCTGTCGTCCACAAGGTCCTCTTTGCGTTGGTGCTGCCTCGGCAGGCTGCGGGCTGCAGCTACAAGCGGCGGCTGAGTATTTATCCAGTGGCTGTATTTTCATCCAGGAATTTCCAAATTGCAAAACAAAGCTGATCGCATCGTCATTCTCGGAACCGGCGGCACCATCGCCGGCAAGGCGGCAGATGCGGCTGACAACGTCGGCTACGTGGCAGGGCAGGTGTCCATCGAACAACTGGTGCAGGCGGCACCGCCGCTGGCGGCGTATCTGCTTGAGACCGAGCAGGTGGCGCAACTTGACAGCAAGGACATGGATTTCGCGACCTGGCAGTTGTTGGCCCGAGCGGTTGATCGGCACCTCGCCAGGCCCGAGGTCCTGGCCGTTGTCATCACGCACGGTACGGATACGCTCGAAGAGACGGCCTTCTTCCTCCAGCGGGTGCTGGCGCCAGGCAAGCCGGTGGTGTTGACGGCGGCGATGCGGCCGTCCACGGCCCTGATGCCCGACGGCCCGCAGAACCTGCTGGATGCGGTGGCGGTGGCCGCGCAAGCGGAGTCGGGCGTGCTGGCGGTGATGAACGGCCGCGTGCATGGCGCCGAGCGCCTGCGCAAGGTGCACAGCTATGCGGTTGATGCCTTTGCCTCGGTCGAGTCAGGCCCCTTGGGCTTGGTGGAGGAGGGCAGGCTGCGCTGGCTGGGTGCAATGCCGGAGTCGGCTTCGGCGCTGGGCTTGTCACGCATTGCAAAGGACGCCAAGGACTGGCCCTGGGTGGAGCTGATCCAGAACTATGCGGGTGCCGATGGCAGGGGCGTCGATGCGCTGCTGGCGCAAGGTGTGAACGGCATCGTGGTGGCCGGCACGGGGAATGGCACCTTGTCCGTGCGCTTGAGCGTTGCGCTGGAACGTGCTCAGGCGCAGGGCGTTCGTGTGCTGCGCAGCACGCGCTGCGACGCCGGCCCAGTGATAGGCGGCGTGCTGCCCAGCGCGGGAGCGCTGAGCCCGGTCAAGGCGCGTGTCGAGTTGCTGCTGCAACTGCTGGCCTGACCGGGCAAGGCCGCGATCAGACCATCAGGCGACGGTCAGCGTCACGTCGATATTGCCGCGCGTGGCGTTCGAGTACGGGCAGACCTCGTGGGCCGTTGCCACCAGGGCTTCCAGGGCGGCACGGTCCATGCCGGGCACCGAGATCTTCATGTCGACGGCGATGCCGAAGGCGCCCGGCTTGCCGGCCATCGGGCCGATGCTCACGCTGGACGAGATCGAGACCTCGGCCGGCAGCGCGATCTTTTGGCGAGCCGACACGGCCTTCATCGCGCCGATGAAGCAGGCCGAGTAGCCAGCCGCAAACAGCTGCTCGGGGTTGGTGCCGGGGCCGCCGGCGCCGCCCAGTTCCTTGGGTGTGGACAGCGCGACGTTCAGCGCGCCGTCGCTGGAGGCAGTCTTGCCTTCGCGGCCGCCGGTGGAGGTGGCGTGGGCGGTGTAGAGAGCTTTTTCGATGGCCATGATGGGTCCTGTCAGGGTGGGGTGAGGGTGGTGGCTGCGGCGTCGCCGAGCTGCTGTCGCAACTCATGCAGACGCCGGGTGAGGGAACTCAGTTCTTCCAGCGAGCAGGCGGCGGCGCAGGCCAGCTGGGGCGGTATGGTCAGGGCTTGCTGCTTGAGCGCCAGGCCTTGGGGATTCAGGAAGATCTCGACACGCCGCTCGTCATCGCTGGCCCGCTGGCGATTGATCAGGCCGGCAGCTTCCAGTCGCTTGAGCAGTGGGGTCAGAGTGCCCGAGTCCAGCGACAAGCGCTGACCCAGGGTGGAAACGCTGATGCCGTCCTGCTCCCAAAGCACCAACATCACCAGGTACTGCGGATACGTGAGGCCGAGCGGCTCGAGCAAGGGCTTGTAGAGCTTGGTCATCGCCAGCGAGCTGGAATAGAGCGCAAAGCAGAGCTGCTGATCAAGCCGCAGCCAATCTGCTGCTGCTGCTGCGCTCTGCTTGCCGGGTGTCTTGCTGCGTGCCATGGGTGATAATGTAGTTCGCAATTAAATTGCGCACAATTTATGTGGTTATTGCGAGCTCGGCTCGCTGCAATGGAGATCAAAGAAATGACGATGCTCGCCAATGTGCTGGTCGGCCTGGTGGCTGCCTTGCACCTGTATTTCCTGGTGCTGGAGATGTTCTTCTGGACCAAGCCACTGGGCCGCAAGGTCTTCAGGCTGGAGCCCGATTTCGCCGAGGCCAGCAAGGTGCTGGCGGCCAACCAGGGGCTGTACAACGGCTTCCTGGCGGCAGGACTCGCCTGGGGTCTGCTGGCCGGCAAGGCCGATGTGCAGCTGTTCTTCCTGGGCTGCGTGGTCGTGGCTGGCGTGTATGGCGCGGCCACGGTTGGCAAGAAGATTCTCTTCGTACAGACGCTGCCGGCGGCTGTCGCGATAGCCGCCGTTTTGGCGAGTTAGGCGGGAAGAGCGAGAAAGGCGCTCAGGCGGCCGCAGCGTGCATCGCGTCGACCTGGCCGCTCAGTTCGAGCCAGCGCAGCTCGGCAGCTTCCAGCTCGTCATGGATGGCCTTCAGACGCTTGCCCACATCGGCGATCTGGGTCGGCGTGGCTGAGCCGCTGGCGAGCTGGGCCTCGAGCGCGGTGCGCTCGTCGGCCAGCTTGTTCAGCTTGGCGTCGATGCCTTCCATTTCCTTGCGTAGCGGGCGGGTCTGCTCGGCCAGCTTCTGGCGTGCCTGGCCGCTGGCCTTGCGGTCTTCCCGCGAGGCAATGGGGGCAGGCGGAGGAGGCGCTGCCACCACGACAGGCGCTGCCGGTGCAGAAGCCGCTTTCTTTGCTGCTTCTTTGGCCAGCTTGGCCGCTTCCTTGGACTGGTCCAGCAGCCACTTCTGGTAGTCGTCCAGGTCGCCGTCGAAGGGGCCGACGCCGCCCTTGGTGACCAGCCAGAACTCGTCGCAGACCTCTCGCAGCAGCGCGCGGTCATGACTGACCAGCATGACTGTGCCTTCAAACTCGTTGAGCGCCATCGAAAGCGCCTCGCGGGTCTGCAGGTCCAGGTGGTTGGTGGGTTCGTCCAGCAGCAAGAGGTTGGGGCGCTGCCAGACCAGCATGGCCAGTACCAGACGCGCCTTTTCGCCACCCGAGAGGCTGCCGACAGCCTGGTTGACCATGTCGCCAACAAAGCGGAACTGGCCCAGGAAGTCGCGCAGTTCCTGCTCCCGCGCGGAGGGGCTGACCTCCTTGGCCAGCCTGACCATGTGCATCAGCGGGCCTTCGTCGGGCCGCAAGACATCCATTTCCTGCTGGGCGAAGTAGCCGATCGAGAGGCCTTTGCCCTCGGTGATCTTGCCGCCCATGGCGCGCTGCATGCGGGCCACCGTCTTCACCACCGTCGACTTGCCCTGGCCGTTGGCGCCCAGGATGCCGATGCGCTGGCCGGCCAGCACCGAGCGGTCGATGCCGCGCACGATGATCTTCTCGCCTTCATCGGTGTCGTAGCCGCAGGCCACTTCATCGAACATCAACATCGGGTTCGGCAGGCTGACCGGCTCGCGGAACTCGAAGGAGAAATCTGACGCGGTGAGCACCGGCGCGAGTCGTTCCATCCGCTCCAGCGCCTTGACGCGGCTCTGCGCCTGCTTGGCCTTGCTGGCCTTGGCCTTGAAGCGGTCGATGAACTTCTGCAGATGGGCCATGCGGTCCTGCTGCTTCTCGAAGGCCGCCTGCTGCAAGACCATGCGCTCGGCGCGCATCGCCTCGAAGGCCGTGTAGTTGCCGCCGTAGCGCATCAGCTTGGCGTCGTCGAGATGCAAGGTCACCTTGGTGATCGCGTCGAGGAATTCGCGGTCATGGCTGATGATGATCAGCGTGCCTTCATAGCGCTGCAACCAGGCTTCCAGCCAGACGAGGGCGTCCAGGTCCAAGTGGTTGGTCGGCTCGTCCAGCAGCATCAGCTCGGCCGGGCACATCAGCGCTCGGGCCAGTTGCAGGCGCATGCGCCAGCCGCCGGAGAAGCTGTTCACCGGCGCGTCGACCTGCGCGCCCTTGAACCCGAGGCCCATCAGCAGGGCCTGCGCGCGCGGTTTGGCGTCAAAGGCGCCGGCATCCATCAGCAGGCCGTGGGCATCGGCCATGGCATGGCCATCCTCGGCCGCCTCGGCTTCTTCCAGAGCCTTGCGCGCGGCCATCAGGCGGGTGTCACCTTCCAGCACGAAGTCGGTGGCCGGCATGTCGGTCTCGGGCATGTTCTGCGCCACTTCGCCGACGGCCCATTGGCGCGGAATCTCGACCTCGCCCTTGTCGCTTTGCAGCCGATCGGTCAGCAGCGCGAAAAGACTGGATTTGCCCGCGCCGTTGCGGCCCACCAGGCCGACCTTCTCGCCGGGTTGCAGGGTGACGCTGGCGTCGTCGAGGACGACCTTGGTGCCGCGTCGCAGCGTGATATTGCGCAGGGTGATCATGTGTTCAGACTGTCTTTCGTCACCAGCAATACCTGGTCATCTCCGGCCGATGCTTCCATCCAGGCCACTTCCAGCTGCGGGAACGCAGCCTCGAAAAATTCGCGTTCATTGCCGATCTCAAGCACCAACACGCCTTGCGCGCTCAAGTGCTTCGGCGCGGCGGCCAGCAACTGGCGAACGAAGTCCATGCCATCTGCGCCGCCGGCCAGGGCAAGCTCGGGCTCGGCAAGATACTCGGCCGGCAGCTTGGCCATCGAGCCGCTGTTCACGTAGGGTGGGTTGCACAGGATCAGGTCGTATTCGCCATTGGCTGGCGCCAGGCCGTCGCCTTGCAGGAGGCGGATGCGATCCTGCAGGCCGTGCTTGTCGACATTGATGCGGGCAACGGCCAGCGCATCCGGGCTGAGGTCGATGGCATCGACTTCGACCTCGGGCCAAGCCATCGCCGCCAGCACGGCCAGGCTGCCGTTGCCGGTGCACAGGTCCAGCACGCGCTTCGTCTGATCCGAGAGCCAGGGGTCGATGCTTGCGTCGGCAATCAGCTCGGCGATGAAGCTGCGCGGCACGATGGCGCGCTCGTCCACATAGAAGGGCACGCCCTGCAGCCAGGCCTCACGGGTCAGGTAGGCCGCCGGTTTTCGGGTGGCGATGCGCTCGCCCACCAGGGTTTCGATCTCGGCCAGCTGCGTTGGGGTCAGGTCTTGCTCGGCGTGCTCGTCCAGCGAATTCAGCGGCAGCGAGAGTCGCCACAGAGCGAGCCAGGCGGCTTCATCGAAGGCATTGCTCGTGCCATGCCCAAATGAAACGCCCGCCTCGGTCAGGCGGGCGGCTTGTGCCTCGATGCAGGCGATCAGGGTGCTTGTCACAGCAGCAAATTCTCCAGGGTGCGCCGGTAGATGGCGGTCAAAGGCTCGATGTCGGCCACGGGCACGTATTCGTCGATCTTGTGGATGCTGGCGTTGATGGGGCCGAACTCGATCACCTGGGGGCAGATCTTGGCGATGAAGCGGCCATCCGAGGTGCCGCCGGTTGTCGAGAGCTCGGGCCGCCGGCCGGTCACGGCCTCGACCGCAGCGGCCAGCGCTTCCGAAAGGCTGCCCGCCGGCGTCAGGAAGGGTTCGCCGCCCAGCGTCCACTCGAGCCGGTAGTCCAACTGATGCCGGTCCAGCAGCGCATGCACGCGCTGCTTGAGACTCTCGGGCGAGGACTCGGTCGAGAAGCGGAAATTGAAGTCCAGCACGCAGTCGCCCGGGATCACATTGCCAGCGCCCGTGCCGGCTGCGATGTTGGAGATCTGGAAGGTCGTGGCCGGGAAGTACTCGTTGCCGCGGTCCCACTCGATGCTCACCAGTTCGGCCAGCGCCGGTGCGGCCTGGTGGATGGGGTTGCGGGCCAACTGCGGATAGGCCACATGGCCTTGCACACCGAGCACGCGCAGCTTGCCGCTCAGCGAGCCACGCCGGCCATTCTTGGCCATGTCACCGAGTTGCTTCACGGAGGTGGGCTCGCCGACGACGCAGAAATCCAGCCGCTGGCCGCGCTCGCGCAGCTTGGCGCAACAGACCACGGTGCCATCGCGCGCCGGGCCTTCCTCGTCACTGGTCAGCAAGAGCGCGACGCTGCCACGGTGCTGCGGATGCTGAGCCGTGAACTGCTCGGCTGCCACCACCATGGCGGCGACCGAGGTCTTCATGTCGGCCGCGCCGCGCCCGAACAGCTTGCCGTCGCGGAAGCTCGGCACGAAGGGCGCCGACTTCCAGTCGCTCAGCAGGCCCGGCGGCACCACATCGGTGTGGCCTGCGAACACGAGCACCGGGCCGTCGGCCGCACTGCCGCGGCGGATCGCCCAGAGATTGCTGACGCGGAAATCGGCCGGCCCACTGTCCATGCGCTCGCACACAAAGCCCGCAGCCTCCAGGCGCTCGGCGATCAGCGTCTGGCAGCCGCCATCCTCGGGTGTCACCGAGGGGCGCGCAATCAGCGCTTCGACGAGGGCCTGGGTAGAGCTCATGTGTTCATTCGCCCTTCACGTCCAGCTGGATTTCGGTGAAGCTGGCCTGGTCGCTGGCCGGCTCTTCCTTCTTGGGCGCTTGCTTGCCGGTGGCGGGGCCTTCGTTTTGCAGACGCCAGATCAGGTTGGTCGGCGAGTCGGCGTAGAGCAGGCCTTCCTCACGGGTGATCACGCCGTCGCGTATCAGCTTGGCGAAATGTTCCTCGAAGGCCTGCGAGCCTTCGGCAATGGACTTCTCCATCGCTTCCTTGACGCCGTTGAAGTCGGACTTCTCGATCAGCTCGGACACCAGCTTGGTGTTGAGCAAGATCTCGACCACCGGCACGCGGCCGCCCGCCGTCGCACGCACCAGGCGCTGCGAGACGATGGCCTTCAGGCCGGCAGAGAGGTCGTTCAAGAGGGCGGGACGCGATTCCGGCGTGTAGAACGAAAGAATCCGGTTCAGTGCGTGATAGCTGTTGTTGCCGTGCAGGGTGGCCAACACCAGGTGGCCCGACAGCGCGTACGAGATCGCTGCCGTCATCGTCTCGCGGTCGCGGATCTCGCCGATCAGGATGCAGTCCGGCGACTGGCGCAGCGCGTTCTTCAGCGCCACCTGCAGCGAGGCCGTGTCGCGGCCCACTTCGCGCTGGTTGACCACCGAGCGCTTGTTGCTGAACAGGAACTCGACCGGGTCCTCGATGGTGAGGATGTGGCCCGCCATGTTCTGGTTGCGCTGCTCCAGCATGGCCGCGAGCGTGGTGCTCTTGCCGGTGCCGGTGGCGCCCACCATCAGGATCAGGCCGCGCTTTTCCTGCACCAGCTTGCCGAGGATGGGCGGCAGGTTGAGGCTGTCCAGCGACGGGATCATGTGCGGGATGTGACGGAACACAGCCGCGATGGAGCCGCGCTGGCGGAAGCCCGACAGCCGGAAGCTGCCCACCTTGGGCACAGACACGGCCATGTTCAGCTCGCCGGTCTTGTCCAGTTCTTCCAGTGCGTCTTCGCCCACCACCTCGGCAATCAGCTGCCGAGGTTGCGAGGGCGTCAGCTGCTGATCGGAGAGCTGGAGCATCTGGCCGTTGATGCGTATCAGCACCGGCATGGCCGCCGACAGATAGGCGTCCGACGCCCCCTTCTCGGCCATCAGGCGCAGGATGCGCTCCATGTTCCCACCACTCATGCGGACTCCCTGTTGCTGGAAGAAATTCAGGCGCGCAGCAGCTCGTTGATTGAGGTCTTGGCGCGGGTGCCCGCGTCGACCTTCTTCACGATGATGGCGGCATAAAGGCTGTACTTGTCGCTCTTGGGCAGCGAGCCGCTGATCACCACCGAGCCGGCGGGCACTCGGCCGTAGCTCACGGTGTCGGTCTCACGGTCGTAGATCGGCGTGCTCTGGCCGATGTAGACGCCCATGGAGATCACCGAGTTCTCTTCGACGATCACGCCCTCGACCACCTCGGAGCGGGCGCCGATGAAGCAGTTGTCCTCGATGATGGTCGGGTTGGCCTGCAGCGGCTCGAGCACGCCGCCGATGCCGACGCCGCCGGACAGGTGGACGTTCTTGCCGATCTGCGCGCAGGAGCCGACGGTGGCCCAGGTGTCGACCATGGCGCCTTCGTCGACGTAGGCGCCGATGTTCACGTAGGAGGGCATCAGCACCACGTTCTTGCCCTGGAAGCTGCCCCGGCGCGCCACGGCAGGCGGCACCACGCGCACGCCGGTGGCACGGATGGCTTCATCGCTCATGCCGGCGAACTTGGTCGGCACTTTGTCGAAGAAGGTCAGGTCGCCCGAGCCCATGATGTGGTTGTCGTTCAGACGGAAGGACAGCAGCACGGCCTTCTTGATCCACTGGTGCACGGTCCACTGGCCGACGGCCTGGCGCTCGGCCACGCGCAGGCGGCCGCTGTCGAGTTCGCTGATCACGTGCTCAACGGCCTCGCGCACCTCGGCGGGCGCACTGGCGGGGCTGAGCGAGGCGCGACCTTCCCAGGCGAGATCGATGACGGATTGCAGTTGTTGGCTCATTTGGAGGGGGAGGCTAGGTAGGTTTTCGTGAAGCGGACGATGCGTTCGGCCGCTTCCAGGCATTCGGCTTGATCGGCCACCAGGGCCAGGCGGACTCGTCCGGCGCCCGGGTTGTGCCCATGCGCCTCCCGGGCCAGGAGACTGCCCGGCAGGACCGCGACATTGTATTGAGCCAGCAGGCCCTGGGCGAAGGCGACATCGTCTCCGCCAGGGACTCCCACCCAGAGGTAGAAGCCGGCGTCAGGCAGGGCCACGTCCAGCACTTCGGCGAGCAGCGGCGTTACCGCCGCGAACTTGGCACGGTACTGCTCGCGGTTGGCCTGCACATGGGCTTCGTCGTTCCAGGCGGCGACGCTGGCGGCCTGCACCATGGGGCTCATGGCGCTGCCGTGGTAGGTGCGGTAGAGCAGGAATTTCTTCAGGATCGCAGCGTCGCCCGCCACAAAGCCCGAGCGCATGCCCGGCACATTGCTGCGCTTGGAGAGGCTGCTGAACACGACGAGATTGCGCAAGTCCGTGCGGCCCAGTTGCTGGGCCGCTTCCAGCGCGCCGAGGGGCGCCTCCTCGCGGAAATAGATCTCCGAATAGCACTCGTCCGAGGCGATCACGAAGCCGTGGCGGTCGCTCAGCGCGAACAGCTCGCGCCATTCAGCGAGCGGCATCACGGCACCCGTCGGGTTGCCTGGGGAGCAGACATACAGAAGCTGGGTGCGGGTCCAGGTGGCCTCGTCGATCTGGCTCCAGTTGGCTGCGAAGTTGCGGGCGGGGTCGCTGTTGGCAAACGCGGTCTGCGCACCGGCCAGCAGGGCTGCGCCTTCGTAGATTTGATAGAAGGGGTTGGGGCAGACGACGGTAGCGCCGGGCCGCGTCGGGTCGATCACCGTCTGCGCGAAGGCGAACAAGGCCTCGCGCGAGCCATTGACCGGCAGAACCTGTGTGGCGGCGTCCAGCTTCACGCCATAGCGCCGATCAATCCAGGCGGCGATGGCGGCTCGCAGCGCCGGATCGCCGGCCGTCAGCGGGTAGCTAGACAGGCCCTTCAGGTTGGCCATCAAGGCCTCTTCGACCACGCCGGGGGCCGGATGCTTGGGCTCGCCCATGCCCAGCGAGATGGGCCGCAGGGCCGGGTTGGGCGTGATGCCCTGGGTGAGCGCGCGCAGGCGCTCGAACGGGTAAGGATGCAGCCGCTCGAGCAGCGGATTCACAGGAAAACTCATGGCCCGGATGATAGGGGAGCGAGGGCGCTCGGCAGCCTGCTGCGCAGGCCTCAAAGCCAGCCCGCGCAGCCCGGCGCGCCACAGCGGCAGGCCAGTCTTCCTGCGTGGTGGCTGCTGCCGTAGTCGACCGTCAGTTCTTCGCCAAGGGCGATTTCGCGCAATGCGAAGAATTCGATCTCGCCGCCCTCGACCTGCAGGCGCGCATTGGGGCTGCAGCCGTGGTTGGTGAAGCGCATCGGATCGTCGGAGCGGGTGGCGTCGATCGCCCGGCTGGCCGAGATCTCGACCAGCATCAGGCGCTGCCGACCTTCCGCTCGGCGGCGCGCCTCGGCCACGGTGATGGCCTCGCCGGTCAGCGCGCCAATCTTGGCTGCCGCCGGGATGGCCTCGGCCGCGAATACGCCATAGCCATCGATGCGGCTGCGCCGCACGGCGACGGCGTAGTGCTGGTGGGCGGAGTTCGAGGCGAAGGCCAAATGCGGCTCAGTGCAGGCTCGGCAAGTCTTGGTGCGTCTCAGCGAAGCAGGCCGGACTCAAAGCCATGCGTCGGCAGGTCGACGCGCGGCTCGGGCTTCCAGCCCTTCTTGCGGTGCTCGACCACCACATTGGTGTAGATGCCACCGCGCACATACCACTTGGCCGTGATGCGGATGAAGCGCGGCTTGGTGACCTTGACGATGTCTTCGAGGATGGTGTTGGTCACCTTCTCGTGGAAGGCACCTTCGTCGCGGTAGCTCCAGAAGTACATCTTCAGGCTCTTCAGCTCCACGCAGTACTGGTCCGCGATCATGTCAATCGTGAAGTGGGCGAAGTCGGGCTGGCCGGTCAGCGGGCAGTGGCAGGTGAACTCGGGCACCTGGAACTGGATCACGTAGTCGCGCTCGGGCGCCGGGTTCGGGAAGGCGTGCAGCTCCTTGCTGGGGCGCGAGGGCGGGTTGGGCGGCATCTCGCGCTGCTTGGGCGCCAGGCTGCTGCCGGGCTTCTTTGCGGCGGCCTTGGTACCAGTCGTCGCTGCAGGCTTTGCGCTGGTCTTGGGGGCGGCTTTTGCCGCAGGTTTGGTCGATGCGGCAGAGGTGTTCTTGGCCATGTGGGGTCAATGCTTGCGCCCGGGTCTGCACGCAGACGCCAAGGCATTTTTGGGGAGGGCCCGATGGTATCATCCCGACCCGAGACAAAGCCCCGCGAAGGGGCTTTTCTTTCGATAAATCAACGGCTTAGCAGTTCGATCACCACCGATGCGCCTGAACTCGATCAAGCTCTCGGGCTTCAAGTCCTTTGCCGACCCGACCAACTTCCAGCTGCCCGGGCAACTGGTCGGCGTGGTCGGACCCAACGGCTGCGGCAAGTCCAACATCATGGATGCGGTGCGCTGGGTGCTGGGCGAAAGCAAGGCCTCGGAGCTGCGCGGCGAGTCCATGCAGGACGTGATCTTCAATGGCTCGGGCAACCGCAAGCCGGCCAGTCGTGCCAGCGTGGAGCTGGTGTTCAGCAATGAAGACGCGCGGGCCGGCGGCCAGTGGAACCAGTTCACCGAGATCGCGGTCAAGCGCGTGCTGACCCGCGACGGCACCAGCAGCTACTTCATCAACAACCAGCCGGTGCGCCGCCGCGACGTGCAGGACGTGTTCCTCGGCACCGGCCTTGGCCCCCGCGCCTACGCCATCATCGGCCAGGGCACGATCTCTCGAATCATCGAGAGCAAGCCGGAAGAGATGCGCATGTTCCTCGAGGAGGCGGCCGGCGTCTCCAAGTACAAGGAACGCCGTCGCGAGACCGAGAACCGGCTCAAGGACACGCGCGAGAACCTGACCCGCGTCGAAGACATCCTGCGCGAGCTGAACAACAACCTCGAGAAGCTGGAGCGTCAGGCCGAGGTCGCCGCGAGCTACCGCAGCCTGCAGGAGCAGGGCACGCTCAAATTGCACCAGCTGTGGTTCCTGAAGCACCGCGATGCGGCGGGTGAGGAAGCACGGGTCAAGGCCGCGCAGTCGGAAGCGGTGAATGCGCTCGAAGCCCGCATGGCTGAGCTGCGCCATGTCGAGGCCGAACTTGAGACAGTGCGTCAGGCCCATTACGCCGCGGGCGATGAGCTGCATGCATCCCAAGGCCGCATGGCCGAGGCCCAGCTGGAAGTGAGCCGGCTGGAAGAGCGCATCCGCTATGTGGTCGAAGGCCGCAACCGCGTCGAGCAGCGCATCGCCGAGTTGAAGGCGCAGGACCAGCAATGGCAGGAGCGTTCTGCTTCAGCCACCGAAGAGCTCGAGAACATCGCGACCCAGATCGCCATGGCCGAGGAGCAGAGCGAGATCCTCGCTGCCCAGGCCGAGGAGCAGTCGCTCAACCTGCCGACCATTGAAGACGCGGTGCGCGCCGCGCAGGGCAAAGCCAACGAGCAGCGCGTCCACGTGACTCAGGTCCAGCAGCAGATCCAGGTGTTGGCCGCCGACAGCCGCAACATCGAGGAACAGTCGCGCACGCTGCGCACACGCCGCGAGCGACTCGCCACCGAGCGTGCCGGCCTCGCCGCACCGGACACCGAAAAGCTCGCTGAACTGAAGACGCAAAGCGCCGCCGCCGATGAGCAGCGCGAATTGGCCGACGCCCGCCTGCACGAACTCTCCGAGCAGGTGCCGGCGCTCGACGAGGCCCGTGCTGCTGCCCAGGCTGATGGCAACGCCCAGTTGGCCAAGCAGGCCGACCTCTCGGCCCGCCTGGAAGCGCTGCGTGCGCTGCAGGAGAAGGTGCAGACCGAGGGCAAGCTGAAGCCCTGGCTGGCCAAGCATGGGCTCGATGGCCTGGCCGGCCTGTGGACCAAGCTGCACATCGAATCCGGCTGGGAAAACGCACTCGAAGCCGCACTGCGCGAGCGCATGGGCGCGCTGGAAGTCGGCCGCCTCGACACCGTGCGCGCCTTCGCCGCCGATGCGCCGCCGGCTCGCATGGCCTTCTATTCGCCGCCACCGGCCGGCATCGCCAACACGCACGAAACGCTGCCGCGCTTGTCGGAGCTGCTGCGCTTGAACGACGCGGGGCTCAAGGCCCTGCTGAACGACTGGCTGGAAGGCGTCTACACCGCTGGTTCCATCGACGAGGCCCTGGCCGGCCGGTCCAAGCTCACCCACGGCGAGGTCATCATGACCCGCGAGGGCCACGCGGTCAGCCAGTTCGCCGTGGCCTTCTATGCGCCTGATTCCGAGCAGGCCGGCCTGCTGGCCCGCGCCCAGGAAATCGAGAACCTGGAGCGCGAGCTGCGCGCCCAGGGCCTGATCACCGAAGACGCCAAGACCCGCGTGGTGCGGGCCGAAGCGGCCTACACCGAGGCCGCCCAGCGCCTGGCCGGCGTGCGTCGCGAGGCGAGCGAAACCCAGACTCGCGCGCATCAGCTTCATGTCGAACTGCTGCGCCTGTCGCAACAAGCCGAGGCTGCCAGCACCCGCCGCAGCCAGCTCGAGGAAGAGCTGGCCGAGATCGACGCCCAGGCCGAAGAGCTGCAGGAGCGCCGCATGACCGGCGAAGCCCGCTTCGAGGAACTGGACCTGCAGCTCGCCAACACGCAGGAGAAGCACGCCGAGCTGGAAGAGGGCGTGATCAACGCCGAGCGCAAGCTGGCGGAAGCGCGCGAGCAACTGCGTGCGCTGGAGCGTCGCTCGCAAGAGGCGCAGTTCAGCGCCCGCGCGCTGGCTTCGCGCCGGGGTGAGCTGCAGCGTTCGATCGAGACCGCGCAGGCCCAGGTCCAGCAGAACCAGGCCTCGAGCGAGAGCCTGCAGAACGAGCTGACCACGCTGAACGACGCCGCCGCGCAAGCCGGCCTGCAGGACGCCCTGGCATTGAAGGCCGAGCGCGAGCAGGCCCTGGCTGCCGTGCGCGGCAATTACGACGACCTGAGCCTGCGCCTGCGCAGGGCCGACGAGCAGCGCCTGGAGTTCGAGCGCAGCCTGGACCCGCTGCGCGAGCGCATCACCAAGCTGCAGCTCGAAGAGCAGGCCGCGCAGCTCGGCGGCGCTCAGTACATGGAGCAGCTTACCGCTGCTGCTGTGGACATGGAGGCGCTCGCCAAATCCATCGAGGAGGGCCAGGTCAAGCTCTACGGCCTGCAGGGCGAGATCGACCGCATCAACCGCGAGATTGCCGCCCTCGGTGCCGTGAATCTGGCCGCGCTGGACGAGCTCACCACTGCCCGCGAGCGCAAGACCTTCCTCGATGCGCAGAACGCCGACCTGCAGTCCGCGATGAAGACGCTGGAAGACGCGATCCACAAGATCGACCTCGAGACCCGCGACCTGCTGGGCGCGACCTTCGAGCAGGTCAACATGCATTTCGGCCGCATGTTCCCGACGCTGTTCGGCGGCGGCCAGGCCAAGCTCGTGATGACCGGCGACGAGATCCTCGACGCTGGCGTGCAGGTGATGGCCCAGCCGCCCGGCAAGAAGAACTCGACCATCCACTTGCTCTCGGGCGGCGAGAAGGCGCTCACCGCGATTGCGCTGGTGTTTGCGATCTTCCAGCTGAACCCGGCGCCGTTCTGCCTGCTCGACGAAGTCGATGCGCCGCTGGACGACGCCAACACCGAGCGCTATGCAAAGCTGGTCTCCGAAATGAGTGCCGGCACGCAGTTCCTCTTCATCTCCCACAACAAGATCGCCATGGAAATGGCCAAGCAGCTGATCGGCGTCACGATGCAGGAGCAGGGCGTGTCCCGCATCGTGGCCGTCGACATGGAAGCCGCATTGACGATGGCCGAAGCCTGAGCACCTCATGACATTGACCGCATTGCTCGCAATCCTCGGCGGCCTGGTCCTGGCCGGCGTCATCGCCCATGGCGCCTGGAGCGCCCGCAAGGCCGGCCCGCGCCGCGCCGACCCGGCCATCGAGCCGCAAATGGGTGAAGGCCGCCAGGAGCCCAGCCTCGGCGACGCCCGCGAGGCCGTGGCCTCGGAGCTCGACAACACGCTGCCGGCCGCCGCGCGCCTCTTGCCGCGCAAACCCTCGGCCCGCATCGATGCGCTGATCGACGTGATTGCCACGCTGAGCCTGGAAGCGCCGGTCAGCGGCGAGATGGCGGCGGCGCAGATGCCGCCCAGCCGCCGCGCCGGCACCAAGCCCTTTCACATCGAAGGCCTGAACACCGAGAGCGGCGAGTGGGAACTGCCGCTGCCCGGCCAGCGCTACGGCGAGTTCCAGGCCGGGGTGCAGCTGGCCAATCGCAGCGGTGCGCTGAACGAGATCGAGTACAGCGAGTTCGTGCAGAAGGTGCAGGCCTTTGCCGATGGCATCAATGCCTCGGTCGACTTCCCCGACATGCTGGAGGTCGTGGCCCGCGCTCGCGAGCTGGACCAGTTCGCCAGCGCGCACGATGCCCAACTGGCCGTGCTGCTGCGCGCGCGCGATGCCGCCTGGACCCTCGGCTTTGTGCAGCAGCTGGCCTTGCGCCATGGCTTCGTGCCGGGTGCCATCCCGGGCCGCCTGGTGCTGTCGGCCGACGAGGAGGGCGCGCCGCCCATCCTGACCCTGAGTTTCGAATCGCAAGCCGCCCTGGCCGAAGACCCGCAGGCCAGCTCGCTGCGCGAGCTGACGCTGGCGCTGGACGTGCCGCAGACCCCCGAGTCGCAGGAGCCTTTCGCCGCCTGGCAGGAAGCCGCGCGCGGCCTGGCCCGCGACATCGAGGCCGACATCTGCGACGACCGCAGCCAGATCCTCAACCTGCACGCCTTCGCCGCCATCGACCAGGAGCTTGGCACGCTGTACCGCGCGCTGGCTTCGCGCGACCTGGCGGCCGGTTCAGCGGTGGCGCGCCGGCTGTTCAGCTGAAATGCATCGAGCCCACGAGCCATGCGGCTCGTGGGCTCGATGGGCCTGCGGCGCCGGGCGCACCGCAGGCGGCAGATCACTGCTTGGTGTTGCGGCGGCGGACGCCAACCACGGCACCGGCCATCGCCAGTGCGACCAGCGGAAGCGAGGCCGGTTCCGGAACCTTGCCGCCCGTATCACCGGCAGTTGCCGAACCGATGGTGATGTCGTCGTAAGCGGTCTGGTTGACGGTGCCACCAAAGTCGATCGACTTTGCGATGCCGGCGAACGAGGCGCCGACGGCGGTCCAGTTACAGAAACTGCCGGTCGGATCGCCCGAGCATCCATTGGCGCCGAATTGAGCGGCGAGGTCGATGCTGGCAATCAGGTTGCCTGTCGCGTTGATGTCGTCGTAAATCTTGATCGTGGCCGCCGTGGACGACGAATAGAAGAACGAGAAGCCGGTGTCGAACCCGGCTGCGTAGTTCAAGACGGCCGACCCCGTCAGGAAGAACATCACCGTCTTGCCAGATGGTTCGTTCGCAATGTTGCCGGAGCCACCAGCGTCCTGGTCAATGATCGACAGCGCATTGCTGCCGAAAGTGATGCCGTAGTTGCTGCCGGCGTTGCCGAGGCTGTCAGTGCCGCCACCATAGAAGCCGTTGAGGGACGCCTGATTGCCGGCGCCCTCGAACGTGAGAACGATCGGGGCAGCGCTGGCTGCCGTGGCTGCGAGCATGCCGACCGCAAGCGCGGCCGAAAGTAGATGCTTCTTCATAGGTCCTCTCTGATGTTGAGTGTGCAAAGGGTCGTCGTCGAAGGCGACCGCAGTGCTAAGCAACATTTGTGCCATCCCCTGTGATTCCGAAATTCTCCCAATTCAATCAGATACTTAGGTCATGATTTCATCAATATTTAGGAGGCTCGGCTTCTAGCGCCAGGTGACGCGCTGTAAAGAAAGCTGACATCCCTCTTTGGCAGTCCAGTTTGCGTCGCGCGCGGTTCAGCGTTGGCCCGACAGGCGTTTCGCTGCACTTGGTCGCGCGCTGCCTTCAGGCAGCTTTCAGCCTGAACCTCGCCACCACCTCAGCCAGCTTGTCGGCCTGCTCGCGCAGCGACTCGGAGGCCGCCGCTGACTCTTCGACCAGCGCCGCGTTCTGCTGGGTCATGCCGTCCAGCTGGGTGACCGCCGTATTGACCACGTTCAGGCTGCTGGTCTGGGTCTGCACCGAGCCAGCGATCTCGGCAATCAGCTGCGTCACCTGACGCACGGCCTGTACCACTTCACCCATGGTGCTGCCGGCATCGGCGACCTGGCGGGAGCCCGCTTCCACCTGCTCGACCGAGCTGGAGATCAAGGCCTTGATCTCGCGCGCCGCCTGTGCGCTGCGCTGAGCCAGCGTCCGCACCTCGGCTGCCACGACCGCAAAGCCGCGTCCCTGCTCACCGGCCCGCGCGGCTTCGACGGCGGCGTTCAGGGCCAGGATGTTGGTCTGGAAGGCGATGCCGTCGATGACGCCGATGATGTCGCTGATCTTGCGCGAGGACTGCTGGATGCCGTCCATGGTGGTGATCACGCGCGAGACCACGGTGCCGCCTTGCTCGGCCACGGTCGAAGCATTGGCGGCGAGGCGGCTGGCTTCGCTGGCTGAGGCGGCGCTGTTGCGGGCCGTCTCGGTGATCTGCTGCATGGCGGCCGAGGTCTGCTCCAGGTTGGAGGCGGCCTGCTCGGTGCGGGCCGACAGGTCGGCGCTGCCTGATGAGACTTCGCGGCTCGCCTCGGCGATGTAGTCGGCGCTGTGGCGCACGGTGCTGACCGAGGCGTTGAGGGCTTCCTGCATGCTGGAGAGGCAGCGCAGCAGGTCACCGAGTTCGTCGCCGCGGCTGCTGTCCACGTCGGTGCTCAGGTCGCCGTCGGCGATACGGTCTGCGGCATCGGCGGCCAGGCGCAGCGGCTGGGTCAGCGAGCGCGTCATCAGCCACGCGACCAGAGCGCCCAGGCCCATGGCCACGGCCACGGCCACCATGGTCCAGAGGCCCCAGAGCACCGACTTGTAGCTTCACTCGGCGTCGGCGTGAGCCGTCTGGGCGCCTTGGGTGTTGATTTCGGTCAGCTTGCCTATGGCATCGGCCGTGGAACGGAAGATCTTGCGCGATTCGCCGCGCAAAAAGGCAAGCGCTTCTTCTTGCTGGCCGGCCTTGACCATGGCCACCAATTTGTCCTGGCTCTGGCGGTAGCTCTCGACGATGGCATTGAAGGTCTTGAACTGTTCGCGCTCGGCCTCGCTGCTGAGCGTTTCGCCATAGGCTTTCAGCAGAGGAGGCAAGACCTGCCACTGCTTGGCCAGGCGGGCGCTTTCGTCCTCCACGGCCTTGGCGCCGCCGCCCAGCAACATCTGCAGTTCGGCGCGCCGCATCTGGTTCAGCGCTTCGTTGATGCCGGCGATCTGCTGGGTGCTGGGCAGCCAGTTGTCGCTCAGGTCGATGACGTTGTCCTGCACCCGGCTGACCCGGTTCGCGGCATAAAGCCCCATCAGCAGCATCAGCAGCAGGGTGCCGAAGCCCAGGCCCATGCGCAGGCCCACACGCACATTCGAGAGTTTCATCGTCAGTCCTCCGGCGCCAATCGGCGCAAAAAAGCTTGGGAAACCGAGTGAAGCAAGTGCGGCACATTGCTGTTGGGGCCTCATCGGGAACTTAGCACGCAGCCGTTCGCTTGTCGCTACCCCGGCAACGCCGTCTCTCAGCAGCGAGGCGGCGGCTAAACTGCCGCCCATGAGCACCAGCCTCTTGCTGATCGCGCTGCTGATTGCCGCCAGCGCCTTCTTCTCCATCGCCGAAATCTCGCTGGCCTCGGCCCGCCGACTCAAGCTGCAACAGCTGGTCGAGGAGGGTGATCCGCGTGCCGCGCGCGTGCTGGCCACGCAGGAACGCCCGGGCCATTACTTCACCGTGGTGCAGATCGGCGTCAACACGCTGGCCATCCTGGCCGGCATCGTCGGCGAGGGCGTGCTCTCGCCGCATTTCGAGGCCGCGATGAAGCTGGTGTTCGCCGATCCCGAGCGCGCCGCCGCCCTCGGTTTTGCGGCCTCCTTCGCCACCATCACCGGCCTCTTCATCGTGCTGGCCGACCTGCTGCCCAAGCGCCTCTCGATGAACGAGCCCGAGCGCCTCGCGATGGCTGTGATCGCTCCCATGCTGGCCCTGGTCACGGTGCTCAAGCCGCTGGCCTGGGTGTTCAGTGCGCTGTCCGATCTTTTGATACGCCTGCTGGGTCTGCCCGCTGGCCGCGACAACAGCATCACCCACGACGATATCCTCGCCCTGACCGAGGCCGGCAACCAGGCCGGCGTGGTGGCCGACGCCGAGCAGCAGGTCATCAACAACGTGTTCGAGCTCGACACCCGCCGCGTCGAAAGCGCGATGACGACCCGCGAGCGCATCGTCTACCTGTCGCTGGACGACGAGGAGGCGCTGATACGCACGCGCATCGCCGAGGAGCCGCATTCCACCTACCTGGTTTGCGACGGCGAAATCGACGCCGTGATTGGCTATGTCGATGCCACCGACCTGTTCCAGCGCGTGCTGCGCGACGAGCCGCTGGCGCTGCGCGACAGCCCCATCGTCAAGAAGGTGCTGATGGTGCCGGACCGGCTGACGCTGTCCGAGGTCCTGATCCAGTTCCGCGAGAAGCTCGAGGACTTTGCCGTCATCGTCAACGAGTACAGCCTCGTGGTCGGCGTGATCACGCTGAACGATGTGATGAGCACCGTGATGGGCAGCCTCGTCGCCTCGCACGACGAGGAGCAGATCGTGCGCCGCGACGACGGCAGCTACCTGGCCGACGGCATCACGCCCATCCCCGATGTGCAGCGCGCGCTGGAGCTGGAAGCCTGGCCCCATGCCGGCCAGTACGACACCCTGGCCGGCTTCCTGATGGTGATGCTGCGCCGCATCCCCCGGCGCACCGACCAGGTGGTCTGGGAGGGCTGGCGCTTCGAGGTGGTGGACGTGGACAGCCACCGTGTGGACCAGGTGATGATCACGCGCGTGCCGGCCGACCAATGAGTTTTCAGAATGCTTGATTTCGATTCCGCGAGCCGACGCGCCGCCGAGCTGCGCGAGCAGCTCAACCACCATGCCCACCTCTACTACGTGCTGGACGCACCGACGCTGCCGGACGCCGAGTACGACAAGCTCTACCAGGAGCTGCAGGCGCTGGAGGCCGCCCATCCCGAGTTGCTGACCGCCGACTCGCCAACCCAGCGCGTGATCGGCAAGGTGCTGGACGGCTTTGCGCCGGTGCGCCATGCGGTGCCCATGCTGAGCATCCGCACCGAGACCGACACCGAGGACACTGGCGCCATCGCCTTCGACGAGCGGGTGCGCCGCCAGCTGGAGCTGGCTGCCGATGCGCCGGCCATCGAGTACGCCGCCGAACTGAAGTTCGACGGCCTGGCGATGAACCTGCGCTACGAGAACGGCCTGCTGGTGCAGGCCGCCACGCGCGGCGACGGCGAGACCGGCGAGGATGTGACGCAGAACGTCCGCGGCATTGGCCAGATCCCGCTGCGGCTTCAGGGCGTGGCGGCTCCGGTGCTGGAGGTGCGCGGCGAGGTCTACATGCGGCGCGACGACTTCGAGGCGCTCAATGCACGCCAGCGCGAGCTGGGCGAGAAGACGTTCGTCAACCCGCGCAACACGGCCGCCGGCGCTGTGCGCCAGCTGGACCCCGAGCAGGCGCGCAAGAAGCCGCTGAGCTTCTACGCCTACGGCCTCGGCGAGGTGCAGGGCTGGGCCGTGCCAGACACCCATGCAGGACTGCTGGACGCGCTGGCGGCGATGGGCCTGCCGGTCTGCGAGCACCGGGTCGTGGCCCCGGGCGCGGCCGGCCTGGTCGAGTTCCACCAGCGCATCGCCGGTCTGCGCGACAGCCTGCCGTTTGACATTGACGGCGTGGTCTACAAGGTCAACAGCCGCGCGCTGCAGCAGCGCCTGGGTTTCGTCACCCGCGAGCCGCGCTGGGCCGTGGCTCACAAGTACCCGGCGCAGGAGCAGCTGACCACGGTCGAGGCCATCGATGTGCAGGTGGGCCGCACCGGCGCCATCACGCCGGTGGCGCGGCTCACGCCGGTCTTCGTCGGCGGCACCACGGTCAGCAATGTGACCCTGCACAACGAGGGCGAGGCCCAGCGCAAGGACGTGCGCATTGGTGACACCGTGATCGTGCGCCGCGCCGGCGACGTGATCCCCGAGATCGTCGGCGTGGTGCTGGAGCGGCGGCCGATGCGAGAGCTGCCCGGGCTGGACCTGCTGATGTCGCAGTCCGAGCCCTTGCATCCGCAATACCGCCTGCCTGCGGCCTGCCCGGTCTGTGGCTCGCATGTGGTGCGCGAGGAGGGCGAGGCGGTGGCCCGTTGCTCAGGTGGCCTGGCCTGCCCGGCGCAGCGCAAGGAGGCGATCCGCCATTTCGCCGGCCGCCGTGCGATGGACATTGAAGGCCTTGGCGAGCGCTACATCGACAACCTGGTAGAGCTCGGCTATGTGAATGGCATTGCCGACCTGTATGCGCTGACGCTGGACATGCTGCTCGAGATGAAGCGCCGTGCCGACGAGCGCGACGGCGTCACGCCCGAGACGGTGCAGGCCGGCAAGGTCGCCACCAAATGGGCCGAGAACCTGCTGGAAGCCATTGCAGCCAGCAAGCGGCCGCCGCTGGCTCGCCTGCTGTTCGCGCTGGGCGTGCGCCATGTTGGCGAGTCCACGGCCAAGGTGCTGGCCGACTGGCTGGGCCAGCTCGCCCTGGTGCGCCGCGCGCCCATGCCGCTGCTGCGCGTGCTGCCCGACATAGGCGCGACCGTGGCCGAGGCCATCGTCGACTTCTTTGCCGAGCCCAAGAACCAGCAGGCGCTGGACACGCTGCTGGCCGCCGGCGTGCAACCGGCCGACGAGCATGCGCCCAGCGCGCGACTGCGCGGATCCCTGCAGGACACCGTGCTGCTGGCCGCGCTGCAGATCCCCAAGCTCACCGAGCTGCGTTGCAAGCAGCTGGCCGATCAGGGGGTGGACTTGCGTCGCCTGGCCGCCATGGAGTCTGCCGGCGAGCCAGCCCTGGCTGCCTTGCCGACCGAAGCCGCTGCCGCGCTGATGCAATGGCTGGGCGAGGGCGCGCATCGCCAGGAGCTGCAGGCCCTGGCCGCGCTGCGCGATGAACTGCTGGCCCAGTTGCCCGAGGGCAGTGGCAGCGAGGGCCGCCTGGTGGGCAAGACCCTGGTGCTCACCGGCACCCTGCCCACGCTGAGCCGCGACGCCGCCAAGGACCTGATCGAGGCCGCTGGCGGCAAGGTGAGCGGCTCAGTCTCCAAGAAGACGCATTACGTCGTGGCCGGCAGCGAGGCGGGCTCCAAGCTGGACAAGGCCCAGGAGCTGGGCGTGCCGGTGCTGGACGAGGCCGGCCTGCAGGCCTTGCTGGCCGGCGAGTGAGCCCCGCCATGACTTGAGTGGCCTGTCACGAGGGCCACCGACAATCGCCGTCATGCACATCCTGATGGTTGAAGACGACATGGACCTCGGTGCCGCGCTGCACAAGGCGCTGCGCCTGGAGGGCCACAGCAGCACCTGGCTGCGCCGTGCTGCCGATGCTCCGCTGCGCCTGGAGCCGGGCGAGCAGGACGCGGTACTGCTGGACCTGGGCCTGCCCGATGGCAGCGGTCAGAGCCTGCTGGCACGCTGGCGCGAACAGGGCAGTGCCACGCCCATCGTCGTGATGACGGCGCTGGGCGCGCTCGAGGACAAGCTGGCCGGCTTCGATGGCGGCGCTGACGACTACGTGGTCAAGCCCTTCGAGCTGCCCGAGCTGCTGGCAAGGCTGCGCGCCGTGCTGCGCCGCGCGGCCCAGCAGGCCAGCGACAGCTGGCAGTTCGGCAGCCTGACGATAGAACCGCGCCGCCACCGCGCGCTGATCGCTGGCCAGGAGCTGGCGCTCTCGCCCAAGGAATACCAGCTTTTGTTCGAGCTGGCGCGCGAGCGCGGCGGCGTGCTGGCCAAGCCGCTGCTGGCCCAGCGCCTGGCACCGCTGGGCGAGGCCATGGACTATGGTGCGCTGGAGGTGCATCTCTCCAACCTGCGCCGCAAGATCGGGGCCGAGCGCATAGGCACGCAGCGCGGCGTGGGCTACTGGCTGGAGAGCCTGTGATGTGGCGCTTGCTGCGCCGCCTGCTCCAGGCCAGCCTGGCACGCCGCCTGCTGGGCACCTTGATGCTGTGCTTCGTGCTGGTGTCGGCCGTCTTGCTGGCGCAGAGCTGGTTCGAGTACCAGGCCTCGATGAAGCAGAACCCCGGCGTGCGCCAGTACGGCAGCCTGGTGGCCAGCGCGCTGGACGGCATAGACGACGAGGCCACAGCCGCGCGGGTGCTGCACTCGCTGGCGACGCGCACCAATGCGCTGCGCCGCGAGACCGCGCTGCTGCCGGGGGATCTGCTGCTCCAGCTCTACGATGCGCAAGGCCGTCGCATCTATGCCAGCGCCGAGAGCGATGCCGTGAGCCAGGTCGGCATGGCAGAGCAGCAACTGCTTGGCGTCCGGCACTGGACCTGGCGCGAAGACGGGCCGCGTTGGTCCTTGCGCATTGCCGAGCCAATGCTGCCCGACCGCAGCGTGCTGAGCTGGCTCTTGCTGGAGCTCGGCAGCTCGATGCTGATTGCCTTCCCGCTGGTGCTGCTGCCGCTGTGGCTGGCCGTTTACACCGGCCTTGCGCCGCTGCGCCGCCTGGCGCGGCGCCTGGCCAGCGTGGATGCCGACCCCAAGCTCGCGCCCCTCGATGTGGACCTGCGCTACGCCGAGCTGCGGCCGCTGGGTCAGGCCTTTGACGCCCTGATGGAGCGGCTGCGCAGGCGCCTGGCGCGCGAGCGCGCCTTCGTGCACGACGCGGCCCACGAGCTGCGCACGCCGTTGGCCGTGATCGCCACGCAGACCCATTTGCTGACAGGCGCACGCGACGAGGCCGAGCGCCAGGAAGCCGCCGAACAACTGCTGGCCTCGATACGCCGCACGGCCAAGCTCTCGCAGCAGCTGCTGGATCTGGCGGCGCTGGACCGCGAAGTCGGCATCGAACCAAGCCCGGTGGACCTGGCCAGCCTCAGCGCCCAGTTGCTCGCGGCCCAGGGTGGCATGGCCAGGGAGCGTGGCCTGACTCTGGAGTTGGACGCGCCCGAGCACCTGCCCTGGACGCTGGACCTGGCGGCCTTCCAGTCGGTGCTGCAGAACCTGATCGACAACGCCTTGCGCTATGTGCCGCGCGGCGGCCGCATCGAGGTGAGCCTGAGCCGCAGCGATCAAGGCCTGCGGCTCGCCGTCAGCGACGACGGCGAGGGCATTGCTGCCGAGCAGTGCGAGCTGGTGTTTGAGCGCTTCTGGCGCGGCCACCATCCCGGCCAGCCCGGCAGTGGCCTCGGCCTCGCCATCGTGCAGCAGGCGGCCCAGCGCCTCGGCGGCCGGATGCGCCTGGTCGAAGGCCTGCCCAACCGCCGTGGCGGCCACGGCGCCTGCTTCGAATTGAGCGTACTTGGCAAGTCTTAAGCTCGGGTTTTCCAGAATCTTCCCCATCGACAACGACGAGGGAGATTTCGATGGAACGAGGAGCAGGGCGAGCGGTGGCCGTGTTGGGCCGCAGGCGCTTGATGGCCTGGCTGGGCGCGGCGGCTGCCGCGTCCAGCCTGCCGGGCTGTGGTGGTGGCGGCAAGTCCATCACGGACCCGGTCGGCGAGCTGGACCGCTACAAGCAGCAAAAGACGCTGGACGATCAGGCGGTGGCCTGCCGCAAGGATGGCCTGGTCGGTGTGGCGCTGGCGCGCATGGCCGGGCCTGACGCAGAGCTCTTGCGCGCTGTGTCCGGTAGCACCCGCCTGACGGGTGGGCAGACGCTCAAGGGCAACGAGCGTTTTATGATTGGCTCCAACACCAAGGCCATGACGGCTGCCTTGGCGGCGCTGTGTGTCGAGCGAGGCCTGCTGCGCTGGGACAGCAAGCCCGCCGAGCTCCTGCCCGAACTCAAGGGGGCCTTGCATCCCGGCTATCAAGCCCTGACCCTCGCCCTGCTGCTGGATCACAAGGGTGGCCTGCCGGCCTTCACGGGCGAGGATGACCCGGCCCGCTTCATCGACTACCTCTCGACCTACGAAGGCCCCCTGCCGGCAGACGAGACCGGCCGCCGCCGCTTCTTCTGCGCCTGGCTGCTCGGCCAAGCGCCGGCTGCCAAGGTCGGCGAGGACTTCCTGTATTCCAATGCCGGCTACGCGCTGGCAGGCGCCATGCTCGAAGCCGCCAGCGGCCAGCGCTTCCAGGCCTTGTTCGATGCGCTGCTGTCCAAGCCGCTGAAGCTGGATCTGCAGTGGGGGCCGCCCCAGGCTGCCGAGCAGCCGCGCGGCCATGTGGGCGACACGCCCGCCGCGTTGAAGGCGACCCAGCCGCTGCCCGCCGAGTTGCAGATCTGGTGGGACGTGCTGCTGCCCTCGGGCGACGCCAACCTGGCGGTCGAAAGCTATGGCCAGTGGCTTCGCTGGCATCTCGAGGCCCTGCGGGGCCGCAGCACACCGCTGCCGGCGAGTTATGTGAGCCGGGTGCGCGCCCTCAAGCCGGCGCAGTACGCCCTCGGCTGGCTGGGCAGCGAGGTGGATGGCCGCGCCATCATCTTCCACACCGGGGCCGACCAGGGCTTCATGGCACTGGGCGCGATGGCCCAGGACGGCAGCCTGGCCCTGTTCGGTCTGACCAATACCTTCGGCTACCGTGCCGACGGCAGCAGCTGGGTGCTGGATTCGCTGAACCGCGCGGCGCAAGCCCTGCTGAAGGCTTAGCATGGCGGCGGCAACGAGCCGCCATCATGCAACGACGTCAGCTTCTTCTTCCCCTGCTTCTCGGCAGTGCGACCGGTCTCACCCGGGCTGCTTCCGATCCGGCCGTCCGGGTGCTGGTCGGCGATGCCGCCCCGTACTCCTTCCGCGATGGCGGGGGCCAGGTGGCCGGTGCGGCGGTCGAGCTGCTGCAGCTGGCGGCCAGGCGGCTCGGCCGCGAGTTGCAGCTGGAATTGATGCCTTTTGCGCGAGCGCTGCAGGACGCCTCGCTCGCTCGCCCGCAACTCGTGCTGCCGTCGGCACGCCTGCCGGCGCGTGAAGCGCTGCTCAACTGGATCGCGCCGCTGATCGAGGTGCGCTTCATGCTGTTTGCGCCGGTCGAGAGCCGGGTCGACATCAGCAGCCTCGATGCCGCCAAGCGATTGCGCGTTGGCGGCATGCGCTCGGCCGGCATGGTCGAGCTGGTGCAGGCGGCTGGCTTTTCCAGGCTGCAGTTCGTGACCAGCAACGAGGTGGCGCTGCGCATGCTGCGGCTCGGGCGCTTTGATGCGCTGCTGACGGCCGACCACTCGGTGTGCGAGGGCCTCAAGCGCATGGGGCTGTCCTATGACACGGTGCGCGAAGGCGCGCTGCTGCAAAAGGTCCAGCTTTGGCTTGCCGCCTCCAAGGGCATGCCCGAAGCCGAGCTGCTGGTCTGGCGGCAGGCCGTGGAGGCAATGAGGCGCGAAGGCCTCATCGCGCCGGTGCTGCGGCGCTCCGGACTGCTCGCTTGATCAGGCCCACCGCCAGCGCCGTGCCCAGCAGCACGATGGCGCAGCCGGCCAGCATGTGCAGGCTCAAGGACTCGCCGAGGAAAAGCCCGCCCCACAAGAGCGCGAACACCGGGATCAGGAAGGTCACGGCCAGCGCATTGGTCGGCCCCACGCGCTGCAGCAGGCGGAAATAGAGGATGTAGGCCAGGCCCGAGCACAGCAGGGCAAGGCCCACCACGCTGACCCAGGCGCGCGGCTCGGGCGTCGCCGCCGGCCAGAACCACAGCGCGAAAGGCAGCAGCCACACGGCGGCGGCCAGTTGGCTGCCGGCGGCCTGCGTCATGGCCGACACGCCGCCCATGTAGCGCTTGGTGAAGCTGGCTGAGAGGCCGTAGCTCAGCGTCGCTGCCAAGCAGGCCAGGATGGCCCAGCCGCTGCCGCCCGGCTTGAACGAGGCCTGGTCCCAGGCCAGGAACACCACGCCGCCGAAGCCCACGATCAGGCCCAGCACGCGCATCGCATCGAGCCGCTGGCTCAGCCACAGGAAGGCCACCAGGGCGCCCCACAGCGGCGTGGTCGCATTGAGAATGCTGGACAGGCCGGCCGTGATTGACAGTGCCGCGTAGGAAAAGAGCACGAAGGGGATGGCGCTGGTCAGGAGGCCGAGGCCCAGCATCGGGCGCCAGACCTGGCGCAGCTCCGCGAGGCCCTGGCGATGGGCGAGGATGGGCAGCAGGAACAGGGCCGCGCCGAGCACCCGCAGGCCGGCCAGCGTCATGGGCCCGAAAGCCGGTGCGCCCCAGCGCAGGAACAAGAAGCTCGCGCCCCAGACGGCGGCGAGCAGGACCAGTTCGCTCAGGTCGGCAAGTTTCACTGCAGCAGTCCTTCCAGCTTCAGCAGTGCCGTCTTGCGATGCAGGCCGCCGGCATAGCCGGTCAGCGAACCATCGGCGCCCAGCACGCGATGGCAGGGGATCAGGATGGACACCGGGTTGCGCCCCACGGCCGCGCCGACAGCGCGCGCGCTGCCAGGCTTGCCCAGCTGTGCGGCCAGCTCGCCGTAGCTGCGGCTCTCGCCGGCCGGAATCTGCAGCAACGCCAGCCAGACAGCGCGCTGGAAAGGCGTGCCCTGCGGATGCAGGGGCAGGTCTTGCGGCAAGGCCTGGCCCTTGAAGTAGGCGGCGAGGCCCGCCTCGACTTGCTCGAACAGCGGGTCGGCCGCAGCCTCGGGTGCATCCAGCAGCCCGGGATGGTGTTTCTGGCCGTCGAACCACAGGCCCACGAGGCCTTCGTCGTCGCGCAGGGCGGTCAAGGGGCCCAGCGGCGTGGCTATCCGTTGTTGTGCAAGCATGGCTTGTCGTCCTTCAATCATTCAATGAGGTCACTTCGGTGCGGTGGCTGCTTCGCGCCACAGCTGCAGCACGGCATAGCTGCGGTAGGGCTGCCAGTCGGCGGTGTCGGGCCCGGGCTCGCGCAAGGCGAGCATTTTCTTCAGCACCACGTCGCCCGGCGGAAAGGCATCCGGCCAGCTCCAGCCGCGCATCAGCATGTAGTGGGCGGTCCAGGGGCCGATGCCGGGCAGGGCTTCGAGGCCGGCCAGGGCTTCGGCCACGCCACCATCGCCACGGGCAAAGGCGAGCTGCGGCCAGGCCTTGGCAATGGCAATCAGCGATTCGGCGCGACGGCGGATGATGCCGAGCTCGGCGATGGACTCCACCGTGGCTTCGGCGATGTGCTCGGGGCGGGGGAACAGGCGATCGACGCCGGGGGCGGCTTGTTCGGGATCGAGAGGCTCGCCGAATCGCTCGACGAAACGGCCACCAATCGTGCGGGCCGCCGCCACCGTGATCTGCTGGCCCAGCACGGCGCGGACGGCCAGTTCGAAGCGGTCGGTGCTGCCGGGCAGGCGCAGACCCGGCGTGGCGGCCGCGAGCGAGCCCAGGCGCTCGGCAATGGCCTCAGGCTCGGCATCGAGGTCCAGCCAGCGCCTCACCAGCGGTATCAGGGCGGCCGCGCCGGCCCAAACCGAGCTGCAGGGTGAGAGCATCACGACCGGCTGATGGGCATCGAAGCGCACGACGATGCGGCCGGCCAGCTCGCGGCCGCCGTGGCGCAGCCTCAGCGAGCGGCTGACGGTGCGCGCTTCGAAATCCACGGTCTCGATACCCGGCAGGGCGCGCGCTGCAATGAACTGCAAGAGCGCCTCGGCGGCATAGGGCGGCCGGTAGGCCAGGCGCAGCGCCGGCTCACCGCAGGCTGACACCACCGAGCCGCGCCGCAGCATCGAGGGCTGCATCCGGTAGTGTTCCAGGAAGGCGGCATTGAAGCGCCGCAGGCTGCCAAAGCCGGCCGTGGCTGCCACTTCGGTGATGGGCAGGCCGGTATCAGCCAGCAATTGTTTGGCGAGCAGCAGGCGGCGCGTCTGCAGGTATTGCAAGGGGCTCACGCCATGCTCGGCGGCAAAGATGCGGCGCAGGTGGCGGTCGGTGATGCCGAGGCGCTGGGCCAGGGCCTCGACGGTCTCGGCCTCGCCGGCATCCATCAGTTCGGCGGCCTGGCGTGCCAGCGTCCGCGAAGCGTCCATCATGCTCCAGGCCTGGCCGGGCGCCAGCTCGGGCCGGCACTTCAGGCAGGGCCGGAAACGCTGGGCCTCGGCCTGGGCGGCGCTGGCGAAGAAACGGCAGTTGGCGGCCTTGGGGGTGCGCACCCGGCAGACGGGGCGGCAGTAGATGCCGGTGGAGGTGACGCCGACGAAGAAGCGGCCGTCGAAGCGCGCGTCGCGGGCCAGGAGGGCGGGGTAGCAGTGCAGGGCGTCTAGCGTGGACATGCAGCCATCTTAGGCCGCTGCCCCTGAATTACTGGCCGTTTCCGGACATGTGCCCGCCGGCCTTCAGCAGCTGGTATTTCTTCTGCAGGCGGCCCACGCTGCCGTCCTGCTCGAGGGCTCGATAGGCATCGAGCCATTGCTGCGCTTCGGCAGGGGCGAGGCGCAGCGAAGTGCCCATGTAAAGGTCGGCATCGCCGAGCGTGGCGACCATGCGGTAGTCGCTCGCCTTGAAGCCGAACGCCTGCATCGCCGCCTGCAGCATGGGCGCGCCGGCATAGGCGGCCACGGCCACGCCACGCGACACCATGCGCAGCATGTCGCGGTAGTCCTTGGCCTCGGCAATGTCGGCGAAGCCCTGGGCCTGCAGGTTCTTGATGATGGGCGAGCCGCGCAGCACGACGACCTTCTGCGCTCGCAACTGCTCCAGGCCGAGGGGATGGGGCGCCGTGTTCAGGGCGAAGAAGCTGTAGTGCACATGGGCCAGCGGTATCAGCCAGCGGAACTGGGCCTCGCGGTCGGGCGTGCGGGCCAGCGGGAACACGCCATAGGCCTCGCCCTCCTGGGTCAGCTTGACCGAGCGGGCCCAGGGGTAGAAGGCGACCTCGGGCTGTCGGCCGAGCTTGCGTGCCATCAGCACCAGCAGCTCGTAGGCATAGCCCTGGGGCCCCTGGGCGCTCTGCCAGACGAAGGGCGGCAGGTCGCCGCCCAGCCAGTGCAGGCGCTCCTGCACTTGTGCCAGCGCCGTGCCGCTGCCCAGTACAGCCAGGGTGGAGGCAATGATGAGCGAGCGCCGCATGGGCCCACTCTAGCAGCGGCGCCCGTCTACATGGCCTTGAACAGATGGACGTAGGCCCGGCTCACCGGCAGTTCACGCTCCAAGCCCTTGATCCGAACGAACAGCCGGCTCGTCTCGTCGCGCCGCGTGCCGGCCAGGTGCGCCAGGTTGATGACGGTCGAGCGGTGGATCTGCCAGAACTCATCGGGGTCCAGCTGCGCCACCAGCTCGGCGATGGGCATGCGTATCAGGTACTCGGCGTCGGCCGTCTGCACGCAGGTGTACTTGTCGTCGGCATGGAAGAAGCGCACCTCGCGCACATCGACCTGGTGCATCAGCTCGCCTTGGCTGGCACGCACGTAGCGCAGGCGGCTGGCGCTGGGGACCGGTGTGGCTGGCACCGGGCTGAGCTTGCGCAAAGCCTCGGCCAGGCCGGCGTCGGGCTCCGACTCAGGGGCTGCCAGCGCGGCGCGCACGCGCTCGACGGTCTTGGCGAGGCGATCGGTCTTGATCGGCTTGAGCACATAGTCCAGCGCTGCATGTTCGAAGGCCTCGACGGCGTATTCGTCGAAGGCGGTCACGAAGACCACGCGGGTCGGGCCCTCGATGCTCTCGGCCACCTCGAGGCCGGTGAGTCCGGGCATCTGGATGTCGAGGAAGGCAATGTCCGGCGACAGCTCGGCGATGCGGGCGGCGGCCTCGGTGCCGTTGCGGGCCAGGGCCACGACCTCCAGCTCGGGCCACAGGGTTTTCAATTGCTGGCGCAGGTACTCGGCCAGGTGGACTTCGTCGTCGGCGATCAGGGCGCGGGTCATGGGGTCTTCTTGTCGTCCAGGGGCAGGATGAGCTCGGCCACACAGCCTTGCTCGCTCGGGGTGACGCTGAGGCTGGCCTCCTCGCCATGGCGGGCGACCAGTCTTTCACGGATGTTCTTCAGGGCGAGGCCATGTCCGGGTCTGGCGCGGCGCTGGGCGGCGGCGAGGCCGAGGCCGTCATCCTCCACGCGCAGCCGCAGGCACCCGTCCAACAGCGTGGCCTCGATGCGCACGTGGCCGCCCTCGGCCTTGGCTTCGAGGCCGTGCATCACGGCGTTCTCCACCAGCGGCTGCAGCAGCAGCGGCGGCAGCTTCAGCTTGGCGAGCGCGGGCGGCACCTCGATGCTGAACTGCAGCCTTTCCTCGCCCATGCGGATCTGCATGAGCATGAGATAGCTTTGCACGGCCTGCAGCTCCTGCTCAAGCAGGCAGGTCTCCAGCCGCAGCGTGCCGAGGCTGGCGCGCAGGTAGTCGGTGAAGCATTCCAGCATCTGCTTCGCACGCTCGGGCGCCGGGTCGATCAGGCTTTGCACGGCTGCCAGACTGTTGAAAAGGAAGTGCGGCTCGATCTGGGCCTGCAGGCGCAGCAGCTGGGCCTCGGTGGCCTGCAGCTGCAGGGCCTTGCGCTTGTTGCTCTGCCAGGCCATGTAGATGCTGGCCAGGGCGAACATCAGGCTGATGAACAGGAACTGGCTGGCTGCGCGCACCGAGTCGAACGGCGATCCCCGGACCTCGACGTCGGCCACGACCCGCAACAGCCAGGTGAAGACCCAGAAGCTGAGCGCCATGATCACCATGGGCACGCCGGCAAAGAACAGGCTGCCGCCCCAGCCGCCCGCGTTGAGCCGGGCCAATCGCTTCTCAGAGGCCAGCAACTCGACGGCCCGGTAGGTGCCGTGGATGCAGAAGGCAATGAAAAAGCCGAGCAGGAAGGTGACCAGCACGGAGGCGAGGCTGAGCTGCGCCCGGCCGAACACCACGCCGAGGCTCATGAAGAAGCTCGGAAAGAACAGCGCAAAGGCGCTGCTGATCAGCAGGCGGGCCCACAGCTTCTCGTCGCGGTGCTTGTGCAACTTGAAGTAGCGGCTGCGGGCATAGCCGAAGTCTTGCAGCAGGGAGGTCAGGGTGGGCATGGCGCGTGAGTGTCGGTGTGACGATGGGCGAAGCCTAGAGGGATGGCCCCAGGGCGCGCGCCGGGCCGGCGACGAATCGACAGCGCGGCCGACGGACGGCGAGCCGCGGCCCCGGCCCGTCCCGATCACATGGCCTTGAACAGGTGGACGTAGGCGCGGCTGACGGCCAGCTCTCTTTCCAGGCCCCTCATGCGCAAGAGCAGGCGGCCGTTGTCGTCTCGCCGCGTGGTCTGCACGAAGTCGACATTGATCACCGTGGCGCGATGGACCTGCCAGAACTGCTCGGCGTCCAGCTGCTGCAGCAGCTCGGTGATGGGCGTGCGTATCAGGTACTCGCTGCCCGCCGTGCGGACCGCCGTGTACTTGTCGTCCGACTGGAAATACAGCACCTCGTCCACCGGGATCAGGTGGATCTGCGTCCCCTGGCTGGCGCGCACATGGCGCAACAGGCCTGGGGGTGGATCGCTCGCCGCCGGTGCCTGGGCCTGCATCAGCCGCTGCAGCACCCGGGCCAATTGGTCGTCCGACGCGGCTTGCGCGGCGGGTTGCAGCAGGCGCTGCAGCCGCTCCACCGTGCGTTGCAGCCGCTCGGCGCGGACGGGCTTGAGCACGAAGTCCAACGCCTCATGCTCGAAGGCCTCCAGCGCATGCTGGTCGTAGGCGGTGACGAAGACCACGCGGGTCGGGCCCTCGATGCCCTGGGCCACCTCCAGGCCGCTGAGCCCGGGCATCTGGATGTCGAGGAAGGCGACGTCGGGCTGCAGGCTGGCGATCTGCTCGGCGGCTTCGACGCCGTTGCTGGCCAGGCCGACGATGCGCAGCTCGGGCCAGAGCTCGCGCAGCCGGTCCTGGAGCACCCTCAGCAGATGGGGTTCGTCGTCGGCCAGCACGGCGCTGGGGGCGGCGGGTGATGTTGGAAGGCTCATGGTTCAGATCGTCAATTCTTGCGTCGCCGTGCTGGCCGCCGGGCGAAGGGCCGGAAAACTCAGGCGCACGCAGGTGCCATGGCCGCTGGCGGCCTCTTCAATCAGCAATTGCGCCTTGGGGCCGTAGGCTGCCAGCAGCCGGTCGCGGATGTTCTTCAGCGCCACGCCGTTGCCGCGCCTGGGATGGCGGCGGCTGTGCGCGAGGCCCACGCCGTCGTCCTCGATCTCCAGCACGAAGCCCGCGCCCTGCGGCCGCGCGCGCAGCAGCACCGTGCCACCCCGCACCTGCGGCTCCAGCCCATGGTGCAGGGCGTTCTCGACCAGGGGCTGCAGCAGCAGCGGAGGGATGCGTGCGGCGTGCAGCTCGGCCGGCACCTCGATGCGGGTCTGCAGGCGCGGGCCCATGCGGCATTGCATGACGGTCAGGTAGCTCTGCACCAGGGCCAGCTCCTGGCCGAGGCTGACGTCCTGAGCGCGCATCTGCTGCAGGCTGGCGCGCAGGTAGTCGGTGAAGGCGTCCAGCATGCGCCGGGCCTGGGCCGGCTCGTAGTCCATCAGGCCCTGGACATTGGCGAGCGTGTTGAACAGGAAATGCGGTTCGATCTGCGCCTGCAGCAGGCGCAGTTGGGCCTCGGTCATCTGCTGCTGGGTCAGCTGGCTTTTCAGCTGGGCGCGCAGGCGCCAGAAGGCGAGCAGCGCAAAGACAGCGCCGCAAAACAGGAAGGTGATCAAGCTGCCCTTGTCGGGCAGGCGCGGTGCGACCAGCACGCCTTCGTGCCGCGAGCGCACGAAGGTCTGGTACATCACCAACCCGAGGGCGCTTTGCACGGCTGGCAGGGCGATGAAGACGAGCAGGCTGTCGCGCCCGGTGCCCCGGTTCAAGGCCTCCAGGCGCTCGGCCGGCAGCAGCCGCTCGATCAGCCTGAATCCGAGGTGGCAAAGCAGGCCGATCAGGGCGCCCAGCTGGGCCGAGATGGCGAGGTAGGGCACCCAGAAGTCCGGCTTCAACAGGTTGGCACTGAAGAGGGCGGCGAGCAGGGTGAACCCATCGCCGACCAGGGCACCGACACCGGCATGCAGCAGCATGCCCAGCCACAGCGGCTCGGCGCGCTGCTTGTTGAGGCGCCAATAGTCGCGCCGTGCACCGCGCAGCCGCTGCTTCCAGGAAGTCGTCATCGCGCCAGTGTAGGGAGCCATGCGGCGCGGTGCGGCAGCATCGGTCGCGGGCGGTCGCGGCGCAGCGCCAATCGACGAGGCGGTGGGCTGGGCGGTTACGGCGCAGGCACGAAGCCGCCTCCGCTCCCTGCCTACAATCGCCGCCAGTCCAGAGCTGTCTACCCCTACAAGAGAGACCTTCATGCAAGTTCAAGCCTCCGCCTTCAAGGCCTATGACATCCGTGGCATCGTGGGCCAGAGCCTGACCGAGGAGATGGCCGAGCACCTGGGCCGGGCCTTCGGCACCGAGGCCAAGCTGATCGGCGAGAAGGCCGTGGCCGTGGGCCGCGATGGCCGGCTCTCGGGCCCCTCGCTGGCGGCGGCCCTGATCCGCGGCCTGGCCTCGACCGGCCTCGACGTGGTGGACATCGGCGCGGTCACGACCCCGATGCTGTACTACGTGGCCGCCACGCGCGGCAAGCATGGCTGCAACTCCGGCATCATGGTCACGGGCAGCCACAACCCCAAGGACTACAACGGCTTCAAGATGGTGCTGGGCGGCGCGGCCGTCTATGGCGAGCAGATCCAGGGCATCCGCCGCCGCATCGAGGCCGAGGACTACGACAGCGGCAAGGGCCGCGTCGGCAAGATGGACATCGGCGCGGAGTACCAGCATCGCGTCGTGTCGGATTGCAAGCTCTCGCGCCCCATGAAGATCGTCGTCGACTCCGGTAACGGCATCCCCGGCGCCAATGCACCGGCCATCCTGCGCGCCCTCGGCTGCGAGGTGATCGACATCTTCAGCAAGGTTGATGGCGACTTCCCCAACCACCATCCCGATCCCTCGCGCCCCGAGAACCTCGAGGATCTGAAGCGCATCGTCCACGCCTGCGACGCCGAGCTGGGCCTGGCGTTTGATGGCGACGGCGACCGCCTCGGCATCGTCACCAAGGACGGCCAGATGATCATGCCGGACCGCCAGATCATGCTGCTGGCCGCCGACATCCTGAAGCGCAACAAGGGCGCCGAGATCATCTTCGACGTCAAGTGCACGCAGCGCCTGGCGCCCTGGATCCGCAAGCATGGCGGCAAGCCGCTGATGTGGCTGACCGGCCATTCGCTGGCCAAGGCCAAGCTGAAGGAAACAGGCGCACCCATGGCCGGCGAGCTCAGCGGCCACATCTTCTTCAACGAGCGCTGGTACGGCTTTGACGATGCCATGTACACGGCCGGCCGCATGCTGGAGATCCTCTCGCGCTCCAAGGACCCGAGCGCCGTGCTGAACGCGCTGCCCGACAGCTTCGCCACGCCCGAGATCAACGTGCCCTGCGCCGAGGGCGAGCACCACGAGGTCGTGAAGCAGCTGAAGGAGATCGCCGAGTTCCCCGGCTCGCTGGAGGTGATCACCATCGACGGCCTGCGCGTCGAGTACGCCGACGGCTTCGGCCTGATCCGCCCGTCCAACACCACGCCGGTGCTGGTGCTGCGCTTCGAGGGCCACACGCCCGAGGCGCTGGAACGCATCCAGCACGATGTGGTGGCGCAGCTGAAGCGCGTCAAGCCTGACGCCGTCTTTGCGGCGGGCCATTGAAAGAAGCGATCAGCCGCTGGCTCTACGCGAGCTTCCTGCGGCTGGCCACGCCGCTGTACTTGCTGCGCCTGTGGCGGCGCGGTGCGGCCGAAGCGGCCTACCGCCAGCACTGGGGCGAGCGCCTGGGGCTGTACAGCGGCACCGCCGAGGCGGGCCGCCTCTGGGTTCATGCCGTCTCGCTCGGCGAGACGCTGGCCGCCCGCGCCCTGATCGAAGAGCTGCGCTACCAGCGGCCCGGCCTGCGCCTCTTGCTGACCCACAGCACGGCCACCGGCCGCGAAGCCGGCGCCGCGCTGCTGCAGCCCGGCGATGTTCAGGCCTGGCTGCCCTACGACACGCCGGGCGCCGTGCGGCGTTTTCTCAGGCATTGGCGGCCGGCCATCGGCGTGCTGATGGAGACCGAGATCTGGCCCGTTCTTCAGCATGAGTCTGCGAAGGCGGGCTTGCCGCTGGTGCTGGCCAACGCGCGCTTGTCGGAGAAGAGCTTCCGGCAAGGCCGGCGGTTGCGTTGGCTGATGGAGCCGGCCGCACGAGCACTGAAGCTGGCCCTGGCCCAGACCGAAACCGATGCACGGCGCTTGCGCGAGAGCGGCGTGGGTGCCGTGCAGGTCTGCGGCAATCTGAAGTTCGACCTCCATCCCGATGAAACCCTGCTGGCCCAGGGCCGTGCCTGGCACGCACAGTTGAAGCGGCCGGTGCTGCTGTTCGCCGTCAGCCGCGAAGGCGAGGAAGCGCTGCTGCTGAGCACCTTCGCCGCCCTGCCTGCCGCCAGCCGGCCGCTGCTCTTGATCGTGCCGCGCCATCCGCAGCGTTTTGACGAAGTGGCCGGCCTGATCGAGGCGGCGGGCCTAAGGCTCGCGCGGCGTAGCAGCTTTGGCGAGAAGCCGAGCAGCGAGGCGTGGCAGGCCGATGCCTGGCTGGGAGACAGCCTGCGCGAGATGGCGCTGTACTACGGCCTGGCTGACGCGGCCTTGCTCGGCGGCAGCTTCCTGCCGCTCGGTGGCCAGAACCTGATCGAGGCGGCGGCCTGCGGCTGCCCTTTGCTGATGGGGCCGCACACCTTCAACTTCGCCCAGGCTGCGGAGCTGGCGCTGGAAGCCGGTGCGGCCTTGCGTGTGGCCGACATGGAGCAAGGCCTGGCTCAGGCGCGTGCCCTGATCGCCGATGCGTCGCGCCGTGAAGCCATGGCGGGCCGGGCCGAGGCCTTTGCCGCGGCGCATCGCGGGGCAGCCGGCCGCATGGCCGAGGCGCTGCTGGGCTTGCTCAAGCGCTGAGGATCAGCCCGGCCGGCCCGGCGCTGACCTGGCCAATCTCGGCCGCGTCGTCGAAACCATGGCGGTGGAGGATCTCCATCACCGCCGGCAGGGCTTGCTCCGTACAGCTGACGAGCAGGCCACCGCTGGTCTGCGGGTCGGTCAGCAAGGCGCGGTCGGCCACTGCAAAGCCCTCTGGCAGGCCGATCTGCTCGCCATAGGACGCCCAGTTGCGGCCCGAGGCACCCGTCACCAGGCCTCGCTCGGCCAGCTCGCGCACACCATCCAGCAAGGGCACGCGGGCCCAGTCGATCAGCACGCTGAGGCCCGCGCCGCGCGCCAGCTCCAGGCCATGGCCGGCCAGGCCGAAGCCGGTGACATCGGTCAGCGCATGGACGCCGCTCAAGGCGGCGAGTTCGGGGCCCGGCGTGTTCAGCTTCGTCGTGGTGGCGATCATCTGCGCGTAGCCGGCAGCATCGAGCTTCTCCTTCTTCAGCGCGGCTGACAGCACGCCCACGCCCAGCGGCTTGCTCAGCACCAGGCGGTCGCCGACCTGGGCGTCGGCATTGCGCTTGACCTGCTTGGGATGGACGAGGCCCAGCACCACGAGGCCGTAGATCGGCTCGACCGAATCGATGGTGTGGCCGCCGGCAATCGGGATCCCGGCGGCGGTACAGACCGACTGGCCGCCCGCCAGGATCTTGCCTATGGTCTCGACCGGCAGCACGTTGACCGGCATGCCCACGAGGGCCAGCGCAAAGATGGGCTTGCCGCCCATCGCATAGACATCGCTGATCGCATTGGTGGCGGCGATGCGGCCGAAGTCGAAGGGGTCGTCGACGATGGGCATGAAGAAGTCCGTCGTCGCCACGAGGGCCTGTTCCTCGTTCAGCTGGTAGACGGCCGCGTCGTCCGCCGTGGCGATGCCGACCAGCAACTCGGGCGGCATCAGGGTGCTGGCGCCGCTGTGCTTGAGGATGTCGGCCAGCACTGCGGGTGCGATCTTGCAGCCGCAGCCGCCGCCATGCGAGAGGCTGCTGAGACGGGGAACGGCGGCGTCGGGATTCATGGCGGACGATGGCTGCTGTCGGGCCGCCATGATAGGCGCAGGCTCAGCCGTTCATCGCCCGCAGCTTGCGGTACAGCGTGCTGCGCCCGATGCCCAGCGCCCGCGCCGCCAGCGAGAGATTGCCACCGCTGGCTTGCACCGCCGCCTGGATGGCCTGGCTCTCGGTCTGGCGCAGGCTGTGCATGGCCGCCGCCGCTGGCGGTGGCGCCGGTGTGAACAAGCTGCGTGGCGCAGCGGCCTCGGCGGCCGACAAGGGATGGCGCGAGAGCGGCTGATTCAGTTGCACGCTGAGCTTGGCATGCAGCACGCGCTCACCGCGCGGGAGTTGCAGCGAGGCATCACCGCGCGAGCGGTCCACAGCCTCGCCGTAACCGAGACCGAACAGGCTGGACAGGCTTTCACGCCGCAGCACCGCCGCCGGCAGGCCGAGCAACTCCAGCGCGCGCCGGTTGGCGCCCAGCACATGGCCTTCTTCGTCCAGCGCCAGCTGGCCTTCGTTCAAGGTGCCGAGGCCGGCGATGCTGGTGTGGAACTGCAGCCGCGTGCTGTGGCGGAAGCGGTCGCCAAACCACTGGTCCTCGATCAGGCGGGCCGACATGGTGGCCAGGGCCAGCGTGTGCGGATGGTAGGAGCGGCGGTCGCCGGAGACGTCGATCACGCCAAGGAGTGCGCCCTTGTGGTCAAAGATGGGCGCGGCCGAGCAGGTCAGGAACTGCATGGAGCGCAGGTAGTGCTCCTGACCGTGGACCAGGGTCGGCAGCTCGGTCATCAAGGTGGTGCCGACCGCGTTTGTTCCCTTGTCCGCCTCTGACCAGAGCGCGCCGGGCGAGAGCGCCACCTGCTGAGCGCGCTGCAGGAAGCCGGGGTCGCCGAGCGAATGCAGGATCACGCCGCTGGCGTCGGTCAGCAGCACCATGCTTTGCGCGTGGGTCAGCTGCTCGTAGAGCATTTCCATCACCGGCAGGGCCTGGGCACAGAGGCGCGCGTTGCGGTGCTGCAGGTCTTGCAGGCCGGCGCTGGTGAGGCGGGTGAGGTCGGCCTCAGCGCCGGGGCTCAGGCCGAAGGCGACGCAGCGTTCATGCGAGCTGGCGATGTCTTGCGCATGCTTGGCGTCGAGCGCCGCGCGTGGCACCGCGCCGTTGCCGTGCGGCCCCTGCGGACCTTGCAGACCCTGCGCTTGCGCCATCGGAACACCTTTGCTGCATGAAGCTGCATCGACTATCGCCGATGGCTGCAAGCGGTTGCAAGCAGGACTTGTCCCAGCGATTTCGGCCGGAGGCTGACAGCCTGGCGTCAGCTATTGCTGGTGGCTCGCACCTCGGCCATGCTGGTGACGCCGGTCAGCACCTTGGCGATGCCATCCTGGCGCAGCGTACGCAGACCCTCGGCCAGTGCGGCGTGCTGGATCTCCTCGGCGCGGGCGCCGGTCTGGATCAGGCGGCGCACATTGCGCGAGACCATCAGGAGCTCGTGCAGGCCGGCGCGGCCCTTGTAGCCGCTGTGCTCGCACTGGCCGCAGCCGGGACTGTGGTAGTGCTGCAGCTGGCCCTTGACGCCGTGCTGCGAGACCCAGTCCTTCAAGAGCGCCGCGCGCGAAGGGCGCTGGTCGACCGGGAACACATGCAGGTAGTCGTCCAGCCACTCCTGCTGGTCGGCATCGCTCAGCGGTTCGGCCACACGGCAGGCCGGGCACAGCCGCCGCACCAGGCGCTGGGCCAGCACGGCCAGCAGCGAGTCGGCGAAGTTGAAGGGGTCGCAGCCCATGTCGAGCAAGCGGGTGACGGTCTCGGCCGCGCTGTTGGTGTGCAGCGTGGACATCACCATGTGGCCGGTCAGCGAGGCCTCGATGGCGATCTCGGCGGTTTCCTGGTCGCGGATTTCGCCGACCATGATCACGTCCGGGTCGGCGCGCAGGAAGGCCCGCAGCGCCTTGGCAAAGGTCCAGTCGATCTTCGGATTGACCTGCACCTGACGCAGGCCGGCCTGGGTGATTTCAATCGGGTCCTCGGCGGTCCAGATCTTGCGTTCGGCCGTGTTGATGTGGGCCAGGGCCGAGTGCAGCGTGGTGGTCTTGCCGGAACCGGTGGGCCCCACGCACAGCACCATGCCATAGGGCCGCGCCACGGCCTCGCTGAGCTGGCTCAGATTGCTGGCCGAGAAGCCCAGCTTGGAGAGAGGGATGGGCTTGGCCGACGACAGGATGCGCATCACCACGTCCTCGAGACCATTGTTGGTCGGGATGGTGGCCACGCGCAGCTCGAGCCGGTGCTGGGCCGAGAAGCGGGCGAAGTTGATCTTGCCGTCCTGCGGCTTGCGGCGCTCGGAGATGTCGAGGTCGCACATGATCTTGATGCGGGCGATCATGGCGCTGCGGTAGGTGTGGGGCAGCTCCAGGTAGGGGCGCAGCTGGCCGTCCTTGCGGAAGCGGATCTTGAGCTTCTCGCGGCCTGGCAGCGTCTCGATGTGGATGTCGGACACGCCCTGCGTGTGGGCCTCGATGATCATGGTGTTGATCAGGCGCACCAGGGAGTTGTCGCTCTGCTCGATCTGCGAGTCGTCCTCGCGGCCGCTTGAGCGCTCCAGGCCTTCGCGCTCCAGCGTCTCGATCAGCTTGTCGGCATTGTCGAGTTCGAAGTCGGCCTGGAAGGCGGGCAGGTTGAGATCGCCACGCGGGACGTTCTCGCCGCCGAAGCGGTCGTACACGCCGGGCAGGGCGAACTGCAGGCTGCCGACCTTGGCCAGCGCTGGCACCACCTTGACCTGGGTGATGAACTCGGCCTCGTCGATCGCATCACGCCGGGTCGGGTCTTCCATCGCCACGACGAGGCGGCCCTCGCGCATCATCAGCGGCATCATCTCCAGCCGTTTGGCGATGGCGAACGGCAGCTTGCGCACCGCATCGGGCTCGACCGGGAAGTTCTCCACGTCCACCAGCGGGTAGCCCATCTTGCGCGCCAGCGCTGACTGCAGGGCCTGGCGGCTGACCACGCGCTTGCGCACCAGCAGCTCACCGAGCGGCACTGAGCGGTCCTGGCGCTGCTGAACGAGCGCCTCCTCGAGCTGCTCGGGCGTCACCAGCTCCAGCGCCAGCAGGGCTTCGCCGATGCGCACCATGGGCATCTTGGATTGCTGCTCGATGGCCTGCAGCAGCTGTTCCGGCGTGACGATCTGCTTGGCCACCAGGATCTCGCCGACGCGGCGCGAGCGCAGGTCTTCCTGCTCCCGGGCCACCGCCTCGACCTGCTCCAGCGTCGCGGCCTGGGCGCTGACCAGCAGGTCGCCGATGCGCTCGCCGACGTCAAAGTCCGCCAAGGCCTCACGCGGGATGAAGAGACGCTGGACCTCGTCGGTGTCCTCGCTCAGCGGCACGAACAGGAACAGGCCCTGGCCGTCGTGGTGATGGCCTATGGTGAGGCCGTTGAGGTCGCCGCCGCCTACAAACTGCAGGCGAAAGGGGGCGCGCGGCCGGTGGTCCAGCGACAGCGGGTTGTGATGCGCCGACGGGTCGCGCGGCGCGGCCGGCAGCGGCGTCAAAAGCTTGAGCACGCGGAACTGGCCGAACTTCAAGGGCATGGCCGCGCGCGCCGGCGGCACCTTGATCTGCACCAGGCGCTCGGTCGGCTTGAAGCGGATCAGGTGGCCGCTGCTGCGGCTGTTGTTGAGGCCCTGGATCTCGCAAGGCTCGGGTACCTGCTGCGCCATGGGCTGCGGATAGGCGGCGTAGGGCGGCGTGGGCCAGAAGAAGGGCGCTTG
This sequence comes from Pelomonas sp. V22, assembly GCF_030014915.1. Lineage (GTDB taxonomy): Bacteria > Pseudomonadota > Gammaproteobacteria > Burkholderiales > Burkholderiaceae_C > JAUASW01. The sequence continues at coordinate 110,602 of NZ_JAGIXS010000001.1, read as the reverse complement.
CGTCGATGCGCTGCCTGCGTCCTCGAGATCGGACCTGACCGTGTCATGGGGCCAGGGAATCGAGGCGGACGGATCAGACATGCGTGGGTCTCCAACAGCTGCTTCTCATGAACAGGCCTGAATGCTAAGCGCAAAGGACCATGGCAACACTCAGGCCATGTCCCGCTTCTTGTCCTCTTCGAGCTTGCGAGCGTAGACGGCCAGCACGATGCGTTCGGAGTGCACCAGGTAGTCGTTCAGCGCGGCGGCGGCGCGGGCGAACTCGCCGGCCTCGGCCAGTTCGAGGATGTCGCGGTTCATGTCCACATAGGGCGCATGCAGGAACTCCGGGTCCTGCAGGAGACCGAAGGCGAGGCGCAGTTCGGCCAGCACCTGGGCGAACAGCAGGTTGAGGCGCTCGCTGTCGGCCAGTTCGACGATGCCCATGTGGAAGGCCATGTTGGCCGTGCCCACGGCCTGCCAGTCGGCCGCATCGCGGGCGCGGATCGCCCGCTCGACGGCCTGGCGCATGCGCTTCTTGGCCGGGTGGCGCGGATAGGCCTGGGCCAGGGCCTGGCACTCGATCAGGCGGCGCACGCGGTAGATGTCGATGATGGCGGCGATGCTGGGCGCAGCCACGAACACGCCCCGGTTGGGCTCATGGCGCAGCAGGCCGTCCTTGGTCAGCAGGCGGAACACCTCGCGCAACGTGTTGCGCGAGATGCCCAGGTGCTCGCTCAGCGATTGCTCCGACAGGCGCTGGCCCGGCTGGAACTCGCCGGCGGTCAGCATGCCGCGCAGCTGCTCGGCGATGCGCTCGCTCAGGCTGGTGGCCTGTGTTGCGACTTCGGTAGCGGCGGGCGGAGGGCTGGATTTCATCGGAAGGAGGCCTGGTTCTGGGGTGCCGGGGGCAGCGGATGCCGGACGCCATTCTGCCCGCAGGCAGTCTGCTTTCGTGGAACAAGACTGCGGGTTTGCACCAGGATGCGTTTTGGCATGAAAGGGCAACAATTCATCAATTGTTCAACAATTATTTGTTGTTGTTCTTCAATAAACCCAGCACGGAGCAGCCAACCTCATGACAAGCGATCCTTACCTGTGGCCCCTGATCGGGGTGGCCGTGATCATCGCGGGCTTCGTGCTCCGCTTCAATCCGATGCTGGTGGTGGCCATCACGGCCGTCGTCACCGCCGTGGCGGCGGGCTTCCCGGTGCAGAAGCTGCTGGCCACCATAGGCACGGGCTTCGTGAAGACCCGCAACCTGCCGCTGATCCTCTTGCTGCCGCTGGCCGTGATCGGCCTGCTGGAGCGTCATGGGCTGCGCCAGCATGCGCAGCAGTGGATTGCGCGCATCCGCTCGGCCACCAGCGGCCGCCTGCTGATCGTCTATCTCGGCGCGCGCCAGCTCACGGCGGCCGTGGGCCTGACCAGCCTCGGCGGCCATCCGCAGATGGTGAGGCCGCTGCTCGCGCCCATGGCCGAGGGTGCGGCCGAGGCGCGCTACGGCAGCCTGCCCGAGCGCGTGCGCTTGAAGCTGCGCGCCTACGCGGCGGCCACCGACAACGTGGGCCTGTTCTTCGGCGAAGACATCTTCGTGGCCTTCGGCGCCATCGTCCTGATGACCACCTTCCTGCACGAGGCCGGCATCGACGTCGAGCCCATGCGCATCGCGCTGTGGGGCATACCGACCGCCATCGCGGCCTTCGTGATCCATGCCTGGCGTTTGCGCCGCCTGGACAAGGCGCTGCAGCAGGAATTGGGCGCCGGCTCGTCTGACGCTCGCAAGGAGTCATGAGATGACATTGACCCTTGACCTCCTGTTCTACCTCGCCGGCTTCGTGCTCAGCGCCATGTCGCTGATGACCTTGGCCGACCGCCAGCATCCCAAGCGTTTCACCAGCGCCTTCTTCTGGGGCCTCTACGCGCTCGTCTTCCTGGTCGGCCACCTGCTGCCGCCCGAATGGGTGGGCGCCGGCGTGCTCCTGATGGCCTTGATCGCCGGCCTCGGCGGCGTGGGCGCCGGCAAGCACCAGTTGCCCTCGGCGGCGGAGTCGCTGGCCAGCGCCAAGCGCCTCGGCCACAAGCTCTTCGTGCCGGCCCTCGCCATCCCGCTCTTGACGATGGCGGGCACGCTGTCGGCCAAGCATCTCTTCATCGGCGGCGTGCCGCTGATCGAGGCGAAGAACGCGACGCTGGTGAGCCTCGGCCTCGGCTGCATCGTGGCTCTGGGCCTCGCTTGCTGGCAGACCCGCGAGGCGCCTGTCCAGGGCCTGCGCGAATCGCGGCGCCTGATCGATGCGCTGGGTTGGGCCCTGGTGCTGCCGCAGATGCTCGGCATGCTGGGCCTCGTGTTCTCGGATGCCGGCGTGGGCAAGGCCGTGGCGCACGTGACCACGAGCTACATCAACATGGACCTGCGCTTCCTGGCCGCCACGGTGTATGTGGTCGGCATGGCGCTGTTCACCGTCATCATGGGCAACGGCTTCGCGGCCTTCCCGGTGATGACCGGCGGCGTGGGCGTGCCCATCCTCGTCGGCGTGTACCACGGCGATCCGGCCGTGATGGCCGCCATCGGCATGCTCTCGGGCTACTGCGGCACCCTGATGACGCCGATGGCCGCCAACTTCAACATCGTGCCCGCCGCGCTGCTGGAGCTGCCGGACAAGAATGCGGTGATTCGGGTCCAGGTGCCCACGGCCCTGGCCTTGCTCACGGTCAACGTGCTCCTGATCAACCTCCTGATGTTCCGCTGAAGGACTGCTTGCCATGCATCGCCTGCTGCTCACCGGTTTCGAGCCCTTCGACAACGATGGCATCAATCCATCCTGGGAGGTGGCGCGCGCCTTGCACGGCTGGCCCTGCGAGGGTGTGACGGTCGAAGCCGTTCAACTGCCTTGCGTGTTCGGCGCCGCGCTGCAGCGGCTGGACGAGGCCTTGCTGAAAGGCCCGGTGCCGCAGCTGGTCGTGGCGCTGGGCCTGGCCGGCGGCCGCGCCGAGATCACGCCGGAGCGCGTGGCCATCAACATCGACGATGCGCGCATCGCCGACAACGCAGGCGGCCAGCCGGTGGACCGCGCCGTGCAGGCTGAAGGCCCGGCTGCGTATTTCTCGACGCTGCCGATCAAGGCCATCGTCCATGCGCTGCGCGAGGCCGGCCTGCCGGCCTCGGTGTCCAACACGGCCGGTACCTTCGTCTGCAACCACGTCTTCTACGGCTTGATGCACCGCCTCGCCACCAGACCGCAACTGGCCGGCGTGCGCGGTGGCTTCGTCCATCTGCCGGCCTTGCCCGAGCAGGCGGCGCGCAAGCCCGGCCTGCCCAGCATGGCGCTCGCCACGCAGATCGAAGCCCTTCGTGTGCTCTTGCAAACGGCATTGCGCACCCAGGCCGATCTGCGCGAGCAGGGCGGCAGCCTTCACTGATTGAACCCGGATTGATGCCATGAAAATCGACCTCAACAGCGACCTCGGCGAAGGCTATGGCGCCTGGCGCATGGGCGACGACGCCGCCATGCTGGCCATCGTCAGCAGCGCCAATGTGGCCTGCGGCTTCCATGCGGGCGATCCGGCCGGCCTGCTGACCACGCTGCGGGCGGCGGCCAAGCAGGGCGTTTGTGTGGGCGCCCATGTGTCCTACCCCGACCTGGTCGGTTTTGGCCGCCGAAACATGGACATGGCGAGCGCCGACCTGTGCGCCGCCGTCATCTACCAGATCGGCGCTCTGCAAGGTCTGGCTGCAGCCTCCGGCACGCGCGTGCGCTACGTCAAGCCGCACGGCGCGCTCTACAACTTCATCGCGCATGACGAGCGCCAGGCGCAGGACGTGATCGCCGCCGTCAAGGCCGTCGATCCCTCGCTGGCCCTGGTGGTGTTGGCCGGCTCCAGGCTGGCCGACTGGGCCCGCGAGGCCGGCCTGCACACGGTGGAAGAGGCCTTTGCTGATCGAGGCTACCGCGCCGACGGCAGCCTGGTGCCGCGCAACGAAGCAGGCGCTGTGCTGCACGAACCCGACGCAGTTGCCGAACGCATGCTGCAACTGGTGCGCGAGGGCACGGTCTCCGCCGTGGATGGCAGCCTGGTCCGCATCGCCGCCGATTCCATCTGCGTCCATGGCGACAGCCCCGGCGCCGTGGCCATGGCCCGGCGCCTGCGCGAACGGCTGCAGGCTGAGGGCGTGGTGATTCGCCCCTTCATGGATGCGGCCCGCTGATGCGCATCCTGCCTGCCGCCGAACACGCGCTGCTGGTCGAGCTCGACGATCTGCCGCAAACGCTGGGCCTGCTCGCCTCACTGCAGGCGGCGCCCATCGAGGGTGTGCGCGAGATCGTGCCCGGCGCGCGCACGCTGCTGATCGATTTCGACCCGTTTCGCGTCAGCCGCGATGAGCTGGTGGCGCAGCTGATCGCCCGACCGCTGGACCAGCGTGAAGCCGCCAACGGCGCGCTCGTTGAAATCCCGGTTCACTACGACGGCGAAGATCTCGCCGAGGTTGCGCGCCTGCTGGGCATCACGGCCGAAGAGGTCGTACAGCGCCACACGGGCAGCGACTGGTTCGTCGCCTTCACCGGCTTTGCGCCCGGTTTCGCCTACCTCAGCGGTGGCGACGAGCTGCTGCGCCAGCTGCCGCGCCGCGCCAGCCCGCGCACCCGCATTCCACCCGGCGCTGTGGCGGTGGCCGGCGGCTTCAGCGGCGTCTATCCCAAGGCCAGCCCGGGTGGCTGGCAATTGCTGGGGCAGACCTTCACGCCGATGTGGGACCTGCAGCGCGAGCAGCCGGCCCTGCTGCAACCGGGGCAGCGTGTGCGATTCGTCGATGCCGGGCCAAGGCCTTCGAATGCGCAAGAGCTGGGCCGTCAAGGGCCTGTCCCCGAGATGCCGGGCGATGGACCTGCATTGGAGATCAACAAGCCCGGCTTGCAGGCCCTGCTGCAGGACCTGGGCCGGCCCGGCCAGGCGGGGCAGGGCGTGGCCGCCTCTGGTGCGATGGATCGCGGCTCGCTGCGTGCTGCCAACCGGCTGGTGGGCAACCCTGCCGGCAGCGCCTGCATAGAAATCGTCCAGGGTGGTTTCGAGTTCACGAGCCGGGGCGACACCGTCGTGGCCGTGACCGGTGCCGACGGCCCGCTGGACCTGATCGCGTCCGATGGCCGCCGCTGGCCCGTGCCGCGCCATGCGCCGCTGGCTCTCGGCGAGGGCGACCGCCTGCTGGTCGGTGAACCGCGCGCCGGCCTGCGCAGTTATGTAGCCGCGCGCGGCGGCTTCGCACGCCAGCCGGTGCTGGGCAGCCTCTCCTTCGACACGTTGGCAGAGGTCGGTCCGGCGCCGCTGCGCGCGGGTGATCGCCTGACACTGAATTCACGGCAAGACCTGACCCCGGTCGGTTCGCCGGAGGCGCCGCGAAGCTGGCCCACCGCGAACGAGCTCGTCACGCTCGACGTGCAGCTCGGCCCGCGCAGCGACTGGTTCACGCCCGAGGCGCTGGCGCTGTTCGGCTCCCAAGCCTGGACCGTCACGCCGCAATCGAACCGCATCGGCGTGCGCGTGCAGGGCGAGCAACCCTTGACGCGCGCCATCACGGCCGAGCTGCCCAGCGAGGGCACGGCGCTCGGCGCGATCCAGGTGCCGGCCAGCGGTCAGCCGGTGCTGTTCCTGGCCGACCATCCACTGACCGGCGGCTACCCCGTCATCGCCTGCATCGCGCCCTGGCATCTGGACCTGGCTGGCCAGTTGCCCATCGGAGCGCAGGTCCGCTTCCATGTCGTGGCCGGCTTCGCGCCGCTGCACGCTCCATCCGAATCACGCTGAACCCGAGCCGTACACCATGAAGAAGGTCCTGATTGCCAACCGCGGCGAGATCGCCGTCCGCATCGCCCGCGCCTGCGCCGACTACGGTGTGGGCTCCGTTGCCGTCTATGCCGATCCCGACCTGGATGCGCTGCATGTGCGCGTGGCCGACGAGGCTTGGGGCTTGGACGGCGCGCGCCCGGCCGACACCTACCTGAACATCGCCAAGCTGCTGGACGTGGCCCGCCGCAGCGGCGCCGACGCGGTGCATCCGGGCTACGGCTTCCTGTCCGAGAACGCTGGCTTCGCTCGCGCCGTCATCGACGCTGGCCTCACCTGGATTGGCCCGCCGCCCAAGGCCATCGAGCAGCTCGGTGACAAGGTGCAGGCGCGCCGCCTGGCGCTGGAGGTGGGTGCCCCGCTCGTGGCTGGTTCGCCAGGGCCGGTGAGTGGCGCGGAGGAGGTTGTCGCCTTCGCGCGCCAGCACGGCCTGCCGATTGCGATCAAGGCGGCCTTCGGCGGCGGCGGACGCGGCATCAAGGTGGCCTGGAAACTGGACGAAGTGGCCGAGTTCTACGAGTCGGCCGTGCGCGAGGCCACGGTGGCTTTCGGGCGTGGCGAGTGCTTCGTCGAGCAGTTCCTGGACCGGCCGCGCCATGTGGAGGCCCAGGTGATCGCCGATCAGCAGGGCCGCGTGGTCGTGCTCGGCACGCGCGACTGCTCGCTGCAGCGGCGCAACCAGAAGCTGGTCGAGGAAGCGCCAGCGCCATTCCTGACTGACGAGCAACGTGCGCGCATCCACGGCGCAGCCCGCGACATTTGCGCGCGCGCGGGCTACGTGGGCGCGGGCACGGTAGAGTTCCTCTTGAGCCAGACCGGCGCCATCTCCTTCCTGGAGGTCAACACGCGGCTGCAGGTCGAGCATCCTGTCACCGAAGAAACCTGCGGCCTCGACCTGGTGGTCGAGCAACTGCGCGTGGCCGATGGCCTGCCGCTCTCCATCACCGAGACGCCGGCGCCCCGCTGCCATGCCATCGAATTCCGCATCAATGCCGAGGACGTGGGCCGCGGCTTCCTGCCTGCGCCGGGCCCGGTCGTTCGCTTCGACCCGCCTGGTGGCCCCGGCGTGCGCGTGGACAGCGGCGTGGCGAGCGGCTCGGTGGTGCCTGGCACGTTCGACTCGCTGATGGCCAAGCTGATCGTCACAGGCAGCACGCGCGAGCAGGCGCTGGCGCGAGCGCGCCGTGCGCTGGCTGAGTTCCGCATCGAGGGCTTGCCGAGCGTGCTGCCGTTCCACCGCGAGGTGGTAAAGCACGCCGACTTCACGGCCGAGGCCGGCTTCAAGGTCCACACGCGCTGGATAGAAACCGACTTCGCGAACACCCTGGCGGCGGCTGTGCGGGCCGAGCCCATGAATGAGCAGCCCCTGGTGCGGACCGCTGTCGAGATCGACGGCCGGCGCGTCAGTCTGGGACTGCCGGCGCTGCTGCTGCAAGGGCTGCCCGCTAGCGGCGGGGCTCAGCCTGTAGCGGCTGCGAGTGATGCCTCGTCCGATCCCGCTGTTCTCGCAGCGCCCATGCCCGGCAATCTGCTGGCCTGGAAGGTGGAAGAGGGCGCCGAGGTGAAGGAGGGCGAGCTGGTCGCCGTGATGGAGGCGATGAAGATGGAGTCGCAAGTGCTGGCGCACCGGGCCGGGCGCCTGGCGCGCCAGGCGGAGGCGGGCACGTTCCTGGCGGCCGGCACCGCACTGGCCCGGATTGCTTAGTCGCCCGACGACTCTTCGCTGTAGCTGCGCCAGCGGGCCGTGGCCTTGCGCATCAGCTTCACCTGGCCGGTGAAGCGCGTGCAAGCCGTGCAGGCATAGAGGTGCAAGCGCACGGCCAGGCGCTCCACGAGCGGCAGCGCGCGGTCCTCGGCTCTCAGCACCAGGGCCGTCACCTGCTTGCAGGTACGCCGGAGCGGCATCGTCACGTCGTCTTCTCCTTGTGGCCAAACCAGTTCAGTTCCAGGCATTCGCGCAGCCTCAGACGGGCGCGGTGCAGCATCACCCAGAGGTTGGTCGGGCTGATCTGCAAAGTCTTACAGATCTCCTCCGTCTCCAGCTCCAGCCACTCGCGCATCATGAAGAGCCGGCCCTGCTGACCAGGCAGCTTGTCCACGCAGGCCTCCAGCACCTTCATGAACTCCACCTGGCGAAGGCTGTGCTCCGGGTCGCCCCAGTCGGGCGGCACCTCGCGCCAGTGGCCGTCTTCCTTGAACAGCTCGTCCTCGAAGTTCTGCTCATCGTCCTCGGTGGTGGTCGAGAGCTCGCGGCAGTTGCGGCGGATCTGGTCCACGAGCTTGTGCTTGAGGATGCCGATCAGCCAGGTCTTCAGCTGGCTCTGACGGCCGAAGGCTTGCGGCTTCTCCAGTGCGGCGAGCAGGGTTTCGGACACGGCGTCCTCGGCCCAGGCGCTGTTGCGCAGCTGCAGGAGCGCGAACTTGAGCAGCTGCGGGCGCAGCTTCTCCAGGGCCGGGGCGATGTCGGTGGCTTGTGCATCCATTTCGCCGGGCAGTGTAAGGACTTGGCCGGCTCTTGCGACACTAGGGCAGTCGCGCCATTCGGCCGACACGCCACACCACAGATGGAGCAAGCAATGCAGACCAAGCAAATCCTGTCCTCGGCCCTGGCCGCTGCCCTCAGCCTCGGCCTCGCCCAGGCCGCCTCGGCCCACGATGCCAAGGACACCAAGACCAAGGAGAAGTGCTACGGCATCGCCAAGGCTGGCCAGAACGACTGCTCCAACCTGAGCGGCAGCCACTCCTGCGCCGGCCTCGCCAAGGCCGACAACGTGACCGAGGAATGGAACTACGTGGACAAGGGCAGCTGCAAGGCCAAGGGCGGCATGAGCACCGACGAAGCCAAGGCCAAGCTCAAGGCCAAGAAGTAAACCATGCGCGCGGACGCCATCGGCATCGGCTGGCGCCAGCCGCATTACGCAGCGCTGATGGCTCGGCAGCCCGCGCTGGACTTCATCGAGGTCCACTCGGAGAACTTCTTTGCCGATGGCGGTGCGACGCTGCAGGTGCTGATGGGGGCCCGCGAGCACTACCCGGTCAGTCTGCACGGCGTCGGGCTCTCGTTGGGCTCGGCCGCCGGCCTCGATGCCTGGCATCTGGAGCGGCTGGCGCAGCTGGTGGAACGGATCGATCCCGTGCTGGTCTCCGACCATGCGAGCTTTGCCCGTGTGCCGGTGGCCGGTGGCGCGGTGGTGCATGCCAACGACCTGCTGCCCGTGGCCTTCAACGAGGCCAGCCTGGCGATCATGGTGAGCAACGTGCAGCAGGTGCAGGAGCGCTTGAAGCGGCCAATCGCCGTTGAGAACCTCAGCGCCTACCTGGGCTGGCGCCTGAAGTCCGGCGATATCGCCGAGCCGCAGTTCCTGATGGAGCTCTGCCAAAGAAGCGGCTGCGAGCTGCTGCTTGATGTGAACAACCTGATGGTCAATGCCTTGAACAGCGGGGCCGATGAGGCCGGAGCCATCGAGCAGGCGAGTCGCTGGATCGCCTGCATCGAGCCTGAACAGGTGGCCGAGATCCATCTGGCCGGCCATGCGAACCTTGGCGACATCGTCATCGACGACCACGGCAGCCGCGTCAGCCCGGCGGTCTGGCAGCTGTACGAAGCGGCGCTGCGCCACTGCGGCCCGGTGCCCACCCTGATCGAATGGGACACCGACATCCCGGCGCTCGATGTGCTGCTGGACGAAGCCGCGCAGGCCGTCGCGAGGATGCGGCGATGAGCACCGAGTTGCAGCGCCAGCAGGCGCTCTTGCAAGCCTTGCTCAGCGGCGAGCCGGCCGAGGGCTTGAGCGCTGCGGCCCATGGCGTGAAGCGCGGCCTGCAGGCCTATCGCGTCAATGCCCAGGCGGTGGCGGCGCGGGCCTTGGCGGCGGTCTACGCGCCACTGTACGAAGAGCTGGGCGAAGAACAGTTCGCCGCCATGGCCTGGGCCTTTTGGCGCCGCCAGCCGCCCGTGCAGGGCGACCTGGCGCGCTGGGGCGGCGGCCTCGCGGACTTCATGGCCTTGCAGCCGCAAGTGCCGGCGACGCTGGTCGACCAGGCGCGCCTGCTGTGGGCCCGGCACGAGGCGGAGCAGGCTGCGGATGCGCAGCTCGATGCTGATTCCTTGCAGTGGCTCGATGGGCGGCATGAGGCCGCAGCGCTCTCGCTGCGCTTGATGCCCGGGCTTTGCCTCGTCGAGCGGCAAGCCGGGCCGGTGCTCGTCTGGCGCCGCGACTGGCGCGCCGTCAGCGAACACCTGCCGGTGGCTGAGACGCTGTTCTTTCATCGATTGCTGGCGGGGCTGTCGCTCGGCGAGGCGCTCGACGCCACGCTGGCCGCCCATCCGGATTTCGATTTCTCGGCCTGGCTGCAGCGCGCGCTGCGTGAGCCCTGGCTGCAAGCTGTGGAAGTGATCTGAAATGACTACCCTGATGAACCTGCTGATGAGCGCGGTGATCAAGCCCTTGAGCGACCCCGGCCAGGCAGCCAGTGGCGGCGACTGGTACCAGCGGCCGCTGGCCTGGCTGCAGTCGGTGGCGCTGCTGGGCGCGCGGCTCTATGTGGCCCAGGTGTTCTTCCAATCGGGCCTGAGCAAGCTGCGAGACTGGTCCAGCACCCTGGCCCTGTTCCAGGACGAGTACCACGTGCCCCTGCTGCCGCCCGAACTGGCGGCCTATATGGGCACGGCGGGCGAGCTGGCACTGCCGGTGCTGCTGGTGCTGGGCCTCTTCGGCCGCTTCGCCGCGCTGGGGCTGTTTGTGGTCAACCTGATGGCGGCGCTGAGCCTCGAAGAGATCGCGCCGGCCGCGCTGGCCGGCCATCAGCTGTGGGGCGTGCTGCTGCTGTTCGTCGCCTTGTGGGGCGCGGGCCGCTTGTCGGTCGACGCCTGGTGGCGGCGCCGCAGGACTCGCGAGGCAGGGCGCTGAAAGTCCGCGCTATTCGCGCGGCCTGAGACTCAGCACGATCACCGGCGGCACGCGGCCGTCGGTGTCGCGGGGCAGGATCTCGGTCTTGTCGATGGCACGTTCCACTGCCCGGTCCCATTCCGCATCGCCACTGGGCTTGAGCAGGCGCTTGGAGATGATGCGGCCATCCGGCGCCACGCGCACTTCGACCTCGGCCACCGGATTCGTGGCGCCTACATCGAACACGATGTTGGGCCGGATCTTGGCCTTGATGCGCCCCGCATAGCCGGCCGAGGGACCGCTGCTCTGCTGGGCCGTGCCAGTGGCATCAGCCGCACCGGTGCCGCCGGCCAGGCCTTGCAGGCGGCGCAGTGCGTCCTTGCGGGCGTTCTCCTGCCGTGCCTCGGCTTCCTTGGCGGCCTTGTCCTTCTGCTGCTTCTCAAGCTGCTTGGCCTTGTCGAGCTTGTCCTGCTTCTCTTGCTTCTCGGCCTTCTCCGCTTTTTCCTTGGCCAGCTGCTTTTCGCGCTCCTGCTTTTCCTTCAGCTGCTTGGCCTTCAGCTCCTTCTCGCGGATCTCGGCCAGGCGCTGCTCTTCCTTCTTTTCCTCGGCGCGCTTCTTGGCCTTGGCGATGGCGATCTCGGCTTCGCGCTGAGCCTGCAACTCCTCGGCGCTGGGCTCCTGGGGCTTGGGCTTGTCCTCGACCACCGGCTTGGGCGGCTCGGGCTCAGGCTCGACCGCTGCGGGCGCTGCCGCCTGCGGCACGGCCGACCACAGCTCGGCCTCGAAGGCCTCGGGCGTAGCGCTGTGCCACTGCACGTTCAGCGTCAGCGCCAGCAGCAACAGGGCGTGCGCCACCAGGGCGACGGCAAAGCCACGGCCCATGGCTATCGGCTGCGGCGGTCGCAGCGAAAGCCCAGGCATCTGCAGAGTGCTGTTCTGCATCGATCAGTTCTCGCTCGAAGACCCTTGGCGTACCGCCAGGCCCACGCGCTGCACGCCAGCGGCCTGCAGCTTGTCCATGGCTTTCACCACGGCCTCGTAGCGCACGGCCTTGTCGGCCGAGATCACCACGGGCGTCTTTGGGTCGCCATCCTGGGCCTGCTTGACGCGATCAGCCAGGCCAGAGAGCGTGATCGGCTGCGGCTCCTGGCCGTCGACGCGGATCTTCAGCTTCTCGTCGGCTCCAACGATCACATGCACCACATGCACCGGCTGCTGGCTGGAGCGGCCCACGCTGGGCAGATCCACCACGCCAGTGGTGATCAAGGGAGCGCTGACCATGAAGATGATCAAGAGCACCAGCATCACGTCGATGAAGGGCACCATGTTGATCTCGTTGATGGTGCGGCGGCGGCCGCCGCGCGAGCTCATCGCGGGCATGGCTTACTTCCCGGCGGCCGGCTGGCCGGCGTTGCGCTGCAGGATGTTGGAGAACTCTTCGATGAAGGTTTCCAGCGTGATCGCGCTGCGGTCGATCTGGCGGGCGAAGCGGTTGTAGGCCAGCACGGCCGGGATGGCGGCGAAGAGGCCGATGGCCGTGGCCACCAGGGCTTCGGCGATACCGGGCGCCACGGTGGCCAGCGTCACCTGCGTGAGGTTGGACAGGCCGACGAAGGCATGCATGATCCCCCAGATCGTGCCGAACAGGCCCACATAGGGCGAGACCGAGCCGACCGAGGCGAGGAAGGACAGGTGCGACTCCATCGCATCGAGCTCGCGCTGGAAGCTGGCGCGCATCGCGCGGCGGGCGCCATCGAGCAGGGCGCTCGGCTCCTGCACGCGGCGCTCGCGCAGTTTCAGGAACTCGCGCATGCCGGCCACGAAGATGCGCTCCAGCGGCGCACCGTTCTGCTTGGCGGAGACCGACGAGTAAAGCTCGTTCAGGTTCTTGCCCGACCAGAATTCCTGCTCGAAGGCCTCGTTGCTGCCCTTGATCTTGGACAGCGAGATCAGCTTGCTGAAGATCACGCTCCAGCTGGCCAGCGAGACCGCCAGCAGGGCGGCGATCACCAGCTTGACGGTGAAGCTGGCGTGGAGGATCAGGGCGACGATGGACAGGTCTTGGTTCATTGCTTGGGCAGGGCCTGCAAGAGGGAAGAGGGAATGCGTGCGGGACGGAACGTGGCGGCGTTGATGCAGCCGATGCGGATCTCGCCTTCGGCCAGCAGATCATCGCCGCGCCGGGCCTGCTGGAAGAGGGTCATGCTGGCGCGGCCGCTTTCGCGCAGCTCGACCGAGACTGTGATCCAGTCGTCCAGCCGCGCCGGTGCGAGGTAGCGCACCGAGGTCGCGCTGGCAACGAAGATCAGGCCTTCGGTCTCGCGCAGCTTCTGCTGCTCGAAGCCGAGCGAACGCAGCCACTCGGTGCGCGCGCGCTCGAAGAACTTGAGGTAGTTGGCGTAGAACACGATGCCACCGGCATCGGTATCTTCCCAGTAGACCCGCAGGCCTTGCTGAAACAAGGTGTGGCTCATGGCTTCAGCAGCGCCTTCAAGCGGGCGAGGGCTTCACGCAGGTCGGCCTCGCTGCTGGCGAACGAGAGGCGCAGCCAGCGCTCGGGGTCGGCGCGGCCGAAATCGCGGCCGGGCGTCAGCGCGACCTGGGCCTCGCGCATCAGGCGGTGGGCGAAGTCCCAGCTGTCGCTTGAGAAGGCCGAGCAGTCGATCCAGGCGTAGAAAGCGCCATCGGGTTCGACCGGCACGGTGAGCCCCATCTCGTTCAGCGCCGGCACGACCAGGTCGCGGCGGGCCTTGAAGGCGACGCGGCGGCGCTCGTATTCCTCTATGACGGCCGGCTCGAAGCAGGCCAGCGCGGCGTGCTGGGCCACGGTGGAGGCGCAAATGAACAGGTTCTGCGCCAGCTTCTCGACCGGTGCCACCAGGGCCGGCGGCAGCACCAGCCAGCCGAGCCGCCAGCCGGTCATACCGAAGTACTTGCTGAAGCTGTTGACCGAGACAACGTCCTCGCCGCAGGCCAGGGCGCTTTGGCCGTAGCGTTCGTCGAAGCTGAGGCCGAGATAGATCTCGTCGACGATGCTGATGCCGCCGCGCTCGCGCACGGTCTGCACCAGCCTTTGCATCTCGGCCGGGTCGATCGAAGTGCCGGTGGGGTTGCTGGGAGAGGCCAGCACGATGCCGAGTGTCTCCTCGGTCCAGGCGGCAGCGACCTGCGCAGCGGTGAGCTGATAGCGGCTCGCCGCGTCGGTGGGCAGCAGCACGGCCTGGGCATCCGCCGCCGCCACGAAATGGCGGTTGCACGGGTAGCTGGGGTCGGGCATCAGCACCTGGTCACCGCGCTGGAACAAGGCCAGACAGGCCAGTTGCAAGGCTGCCGAGGCACCCGCCGTGATGACGATGCGCTCCGGCGCGATATCGAGGTCAAAGCGCTGGCGATACCAGGCGCTCAGCTTCTGGCGCAGCGCGAGCAGGCCGGTCGCTTGCGTGTACTGGGTGCGGCCGCCTTCGATGCAGGCCTGCGCAGCCTGTTGCACTGCGGGCGGCGCCCCGAAGTCGGGCTCGCCGATGTTCAGGTAGATCATGCGCCGGCCGCCAGCGGCCGGATCGCACAGCGGGCCACGGGCGATTTCGTCCGCGGCCTTGGCGCATTCCATGACGTAGAAGGGCTCGATGTGATCGAGCCTCTCGGCCAATCTCATCGCGCGCCGCGTACCGCCGTGACTTCGGTGGGGCGCAGGTCCACGGCCGCGCGGTCCAGCACGCCGTTGACGTACTTGTGGCCGTCGGTGCCGCCGAAGCCCTTGGCCAGTTCCACGGCCTCGTTGATCGCGACCTTGTAGGGAATGTCGATGCAGTGCTTCAGCTCGTAGGCACCGATCATCAGCACGGCATGCTCGATGGGCGAGAGCTCGGTGGTCTCGCGGTCCACGTGGCGCGAGAGCACGGCGTCGAGGTCGGCGGCTTCGAGGATGCAGCCGTGCAGGAGGGCGTCGTAGTGGGCGCGGTCGGCCTTGTCGAAGCCGTCCTGCTCGCGCATGTGGGCGTCGATGGCGCCGGCCTCATCGCCTGTCAGCAGCCATTGGTAGAGCCCCTGCAAGGCGGCCTCGCGCGAGCGGCGGCGAGCCGACTTGGCACCCGGCTTCTTGACCAGGTTCTTCGGCTTGCCCGGCTTGGGCAGGGGTTTCTCGTTGCTGGGGGTGCTCACTGCAGTTCTTTCAAAAGTAGGGCCATTTCGACGGCCACACGGCCGGCATCGCGGCCTTTGTCTTCGGCGCGGGCCCAGGCCTGGGCTTCGTTCTCGACGGTCAGGATCGCATTGGCGATGGGGATCTGGTGATCCAGCGAGATGCGCGTCACGCCAGCACCGCTCTCGTTGGCCACTAATTCGAAGTGGTAGGTCTCGCCACGGATGATGCAACCGAGGGCGACGAGCGCGTCGTAGTCCTCGCTGTCGGCCATGGCCTGCAGGGCGGTCGGTACTTCCAGCGCACCCGGCACGGTGACGTGGCGGATGTGGCGCTCGGTCACTCCGAGGGCCAGCAGCTCGGCCTTGCAGCTTTCTGCCAGCTTGTCGGTCAGCGCGGCATTGAAGCGGGCTTGGACGATACCCACGCGCAGTTGGCTGCCGTCGAGCTTCGGGACGGTGCTGCCCTTGTCGGCGTCTTGCATCTGGCTTTACTCCTTGGCGGCGACGAAGCCGGTGACTTCGAGGCCGTAGCCGGTCATGCTGGGCATGCGGCGTGGGCTGCCCAGCAGCTTCATCTTGTGGATGCCCAGCTCGCGCAGGATCTGCGCGCCCACGCCGTAGGTGCGCAGGTCCATGGTGGAGGCGGGTGGCTGGTTGCGTTCGCCTTGCAAGCGGCCGACCAGGCTCTCTGCTTCTTCGCCGCAATTGAGCAGCAGCACGGCGCCATGCGACTCGCGCTTGATCGCGGCCAGGGCCGAAGGCAGGGGCCAGGAATGACTGCAGGGGCCGGCGTCCAGCAGGTCCAGCACCGACAGCGGCTCGTGCACGCGCACCAGCACTTCGTCGGTCGGCTGCCACTGGCCATGGCTCAGCGCCAGGTGGACCGCGCCGGTGCGGTCGCGGAACACCTTGCAATCGAACTCGCCCTGGGCGGTGTTGAGCGTGCGCTCAGCGACCTGCTTGACCAGGGACTCGTTGCGGCTGCGGTACTCGATCAGGTCGGCGATGGTGCCGATCTTGAGGCCATGCTCGGCGGCGAAGACTTCCAGGTCCGGCAGGCGGGCCATGGTGCCATCGTCCTTCATGATCTCGCAGATCACCGAGGCGGGGCTGAGGCCGGCCATCTGGGCCAGGTCGCAGCCGGCTTCGGTATGGCCGGCGCGCATCAGCACGCCGCCGTCTTGTGCCTGCAAGGGGAAGATGTGGCCAGGCTGGACCAGGTCGCTGGCCTTGGCGCCCTTGGCCACGGCAGCCTGCACCGTGCGAGCACGGTCGGCGGCCGAGATGCCGGTGGTGACGCCGGTGGCGGCCTCGATGGAGACGGTGAAGGCCGTGCCATGCTTGGTGCCATTGCGGGGCGCCATGGGTGGCAACTGCAGGGTCTCGCAGCGCTCGCGGCTCAAGGTCAGGCAGATCAGGCCACGGCCGAACTTGGCCATGAAATTGATCGCTTCGGGCGTCACGTGGTCGGCGGCGAGGACGAGGTCACCCTCGTTCTCGCGGTCTTCTTCGTCGACCAGGATGACCATGCGGCCGGCCGCCAGCTCGGCGACCAGCTCGGGAACAGGAGATATGGGCATGGGCGCGATTGTAGGCGGGCAGGGCCTGCCCCTCGCCGGGCTCAGGCCTTGTGGTCTTGCCCGATTGGGCCGAGCCAGGACGCCAGACGCCCGCTCGGGCGGGCACGCAGGCGCAGGTCGGCACCCACGGCGGTGCTGTCCAGCCAGTCCAGCTGCACGGCCTGGTCCAGGTTTTCCAGCGGGCCGAAGCTGGCGATCTCGCGGCCCAGGCCCACCAGCTTGGGCGCCAGGTAGAGCAAGAGCTCGTCAACCAGGCCCTCGCGGATCAAGGAGCCGTTCAGCTTGTGACCGGCCTCCGCATGCAACTCGTTGATGCCGCGCCGGCCCAGGTCCGCGAGCACGGCGGCCAGGTCAACCTTGCCGGCGGCGTTCGGCAGGCAGGCGATCTCAGCGCCTTGCGCGCGCAGGGCGGCAGCTTTGACCTTATCGACCTCGGCAGCGTAGATCAGCACCTGGCCGGGCGGCTGCAGGAGCCTGGCCGTGGCCGGCGTCTGCAGGCGCGAGTCGATCACCACGCGTAGCGGCTGCAGGGCGGTCTCCACGAGGCGCACGTCGAGGCGCGGGTCGTCGTCCAGCACCGTGCCTATGCCGGTCAGCACGGCACCGGCGCGCTTGCGGAAGGCGTGGCCGTCGCGTCGCGCGGCTTCGGCCGTGATCCACTGGCTGCGGCCGTCGGGCAGGGCGGTGCGGCCGTCCAGCGAGGCCGCCACCTTCATCCGCACATAGGGTTGGCCGCGCAGCATGCGGGAGAAAAAGCCGATGTTGAGTTCACGGGCCTGGTCACCCAGCTCGCCGAGCGGCCCCAGCTCAGCCTGGATGCCGGCGGCACGCAGGCGGGCCAGGCCTTGGCCGGCGACGGCTGGATTCGGGTCCACGCAGACGGCGACCACGCGTTTGACGCCCGCGGCGATCAGGGCATCGCAGCAGGGGGGCGTGCGACCGTGGTGGGAGCAAGGCTCCAGCGTCACATGGGCGGTAGCGCCGGTCACCTCATGCCCTCGGGCGGCAGCATCGCGCAAGGCCATCACCTCCGCATGGGCCTGGCCGGCAGCCTGGGTGTGGCCCTGGCCCAGCAGGCGCCCGCTGGCATCGACGATGACGCAGCCGACGCGTGGGTTGGGATCGGACAGGCCGATGGCGGAATGCGCAAGCTCCAGAGCCCGGCGCATGGCGCTCAGATCATCGGCAAACGGTTCGGAGTCAGGGGCAATGGCAGGCATGGCGGCAGTCTAGCCGCCATGCGCGGGCAACCAGGCCTCAGGGCGCCGACTGGTGACGCACCGTCGCGGTGTTGGTGAACACGCCCGTGCTGGGGGAGGCTGCATGCCCGGCCGGGCAGTCGTCGATGGCGCGAATGACGAGGAAGTTCTGCCGCGTCAGGGCACCTGCGACCTTGGCATAGGTGGCGGGATGCTCGCCGTTGGAAATGCTCCCGTTGCCATCGTAGTCGGCCGAGTAACGGCAGACCTTGTAGTTGGTCAGCGAAAAGCCGTCGAGCTCCAGGCGACCGCCCCAGGTATCGATTGGTCGCGTGGCGGGGCTGGCAGTGCTGCTTCTGGGAAAGACAGCACAGTAATAGCTCCCCATCGTGGCGGATGGCAGGCGGCTGTAGCACTGATACGCGGGCGAGGGGAACTCCGCCTCAGGCGTGTCAACCGCCAGGCTGAGCCCGAATGCAAAGGCAGAGCTGCTGGGCAGTTCGGAATCGGGTGGTGAGACCAGGGAAAAACGCACATAGCCGCTCAACAGATAGGCCTTGGTTGCAACGCAGCCACTGATGTCCACGTCGGCAGGCAGTGTGCCCGCCGACAAGTCGGAACAGAGATTGGTGATCTCGCCACTGATGTTGTTGAAGACCCAGGCCACGGTGCCGGCGGGATCGGGCTTGAACACACTCCTGCCACCACCCACATCGGCAGCGGGCGCAGGGATGTCGGCGCTGCGATTCTGTGGCCTGCGGCTGGCAACGCCATTCGCGGGCGGCACCATCAACGAGCCGCTGAGGCCTGGATCAATGGCGGCGACAAAGGTGGACAGCCGCACGTTCTGCGCTTGGCCGGCTCGATCTACCCATTGCACGTTGACGTCCACGGAGGTCAGCGGCCTGTTCAGGCTGACGCTGGAGACAACCGTGCGGCTCAACGAGAACGTGGCGTTGCTGTCCGCGCGGCCGGCGCTTTCAACTGCCGAGGCAGCGATGTCGGAGAAGGCCGTAGTCCCCGCGGGGGCGGTCTCCGCATCGAGAGCGGCGAAGAATCGAGTCCCTTCCATGTCGACCTGCGCGAGCTTGGTGGCCTCGCCGCGCTGCTTGGCCACGTCCGCGCTGCGCCGCAGATTGGCTTGCAGACCGACCAGGGCCAGCATGCCGAAGGACATGATCAGCAGCGCCACCATGGCCTCGACCAGGGTCACCCCGCGCAACTGTTGCCGACTGAGGGGCGGGCGGGCGCTCATCGTGCCTGGTCCCAGGTGCTGCCGGGCACCCGCACAAAGCTGCCCCGCTGGTTGTTCAGGATCTGCATCACGGTGCCGTCATAGACCATGTTGACCGGGCCCGGGCCCGCGACGGTGACATTGCCTTCGGCTACCACGGCCCCGGTCACGGTGGCCTGAATGCCTGCGCCGCTGGGGTTGGTCCAGCTCAGATTGCCGCGAACGTAGAGCAGGCCATAGATCTGGATGGGCTGGCTGATCGTCAGATCGCCGTCGACGATGATGACCACCGGGTTGGTCGGGCCACCCAGGGTCACATTGCTGCTGAAGGTGGAGGCAGCATTCAGCCAGAACATCTGCGCGCCAGCGGCGATCTGTGTCTGCAAGGGGTCCGAACAGTCACTGCCGCAGACGTCGGCAGCGATCTGGCGCATCTTGGGCTGGTTGCGGTAATAGTCTTTGTTCATGCCGAAAAAGCTGGCAAAGAACAATTCGACCGTCTGGTCGCGCATCGCGGTGTCGGCCGTGATGATGTAGTCGCTGGCAGGAGTGCCGGGGATGCCCTCCGCATGAGCCAAGTCCGCCAGCGACAGCAACCGCCCCGTCTGAACCAGCATGCCCGGGCCGTTGGGCGCCGAATTGAACAGGCCCAGGGCAGCTGGGCTGCCCGGATCGATCAGGCCCTTGGCCACCAGAGGGCTGATCGGCGGCATCTTGACAGCACTGACCAGGGCGATGTCCACCGCCTGCTCAGCCTTGCCAAGCGCATTCCCGGCGGCGGTCAGGTTGTTGGCGCAACTGGTGATGAGGCCGGTGCAACCGATCACGGTCAGCCGCGCCGTGCCGGGGCGAGTGCCTGCCTTGAATCCGACGCCAAACATCGGCTGCAGGCCGGAGGCCCCCAAGACAGGCATGACCAGCGCACCAGGGGCTGCGGCCGTCGGCGTCGGGCATTGGCAGGTCCAGGTGTTGGCGTCGGTGAAATGGCAGGCCAGCATCACATTCGGGCTGGCCGAAACCGGGGTGATGGCTCGGCTGCTTTGATTGATGTTCAAGTAGCGCTCGCGCAGGCTGTCGCCGGCAGCGTTGTTCTGGCAAGTGGTGTCAATCCTGTCGGCATTGACCATGCCCAGGGCCCATTCGACCCCCGCCTCGGCTGCCTCATAGGCCACGCCGGCGCGGTAATAGTTGCTGGCGATGCGCTGCTCGTAGACCATGTTGCGGCTGGCAAAGGCTGCCAGCATGGCCACGACCAGGAACAGCGCCATGACCACCACCAGCGTGGTCGCGCCACGCTGCCGGCGTTGGCTCAGATTCCAGGCCGCGGGCTTCATGAGCAGCTTCCCACGATGCGGTCGTTGAGCAGGCGGGTACCGAGCTCCACATGGCGCACGATCTTGGGCGTGCTGACCGACTCACCGGTGATGGACACGACCACCTGGCGCACCAGCTGTTGCGGGCAACTGCCGGCAGCGCAAGGCACGTTGCAGAAATTGTCGAGCGGGATGGTCTGCACGGCCTGGTTCACGCTGAAGGCCGTGATCTTCATCGAGTTGGGATCGGTCAGCGGCTGCGACGGTGTGCCAGCCGCAGCACTCGGGCTGTAGAACAGTTGATCGCCAGACCAGAAGAAGCGGCGCTGCTCGTTGGGCGTGACCACGTTGTCTTCGGCTGGCCCAGAGCCGCGCAGCGTTTGGGTGACTTGGTAGGTGATGGTGCTGCCAGTACCTGCCGCGCTCGGCGTGAGATTGGTGTAGGGGTTGGCAATCGGCGTTGCTGCACCTCCAGGCGCCCAAACGCCGTTGCTTGCCCCCTCCCAGGCCCCGGCGCGGCGCAGCTCGCTGAGTATCAGATCGGCCGCCGCGCGCAGGTCCTGCTGCATCTGGGTTTCCGTCATCAGACGGCGATGCTCGGTGATTTGCGCCGTCACGAGCATGGTGGCACCGGCCACGATGATCAGGCCCACAGTCAGCCCGACCATGGCCTCGATCAAGCTCAGGCCGCGTTGCCCCGCCCTCGGCGCCCGGAGCTGCTTCACGTTCAGCATCGCGCGACTCCGGTGATCGAGCCATCGGGACTGCAACTTGCTACTCGCCCGGCGGCATTCACACTCAACTTGAGTTGACCGGCCCGGCTGCTGCTGATCGTGACCGAGGCACCGTCGGGCGCGGCCGACATGCGGCGCGACTGGAAGGTGATGGGGCTGTCCGTTGCGGTCAACTTGACGCCGCCGGTGCCGGCCAATTGAACCGTCTTGAATTCGGTGGCAATGACGCCCGGCGCTGAGCAGGCATTGCCAGCACCGAGCGTGCAATCGCAATCACCGGCGCCGCCCCAGAACACCAGCGAGTAACAACTGCCGGCCGCATCAAAGTAGATGTAGACGTTCTGCGGCCGCATGCCCGCCTCAGAGCGGGCATAGGCCAGGTTGGTTGCCAGTTCGGCCGCCACCATCTCCACCCGCCGGCGCGCCATGAGGTCGGCGATCGACGGTGCTGCAGCGGCCACGATGATGCCAAGAATGCCGACAACAATCAGCATTTCGACCAGGGTTACGCCACGACGGAGAAATGCAGGCTTTTTCATCGGGGCCAGCAGCTGTTGTTGGGGGTGCTCAGGTCGGACCTGAGCGCGGTGTAGATCGAGTTGCCGGTCCTCATCTGCAACTGGAATCGCGCGCAATCGGTGTCGCGACTTTGCGGGCTGCTGCTGCGCGCCGTGGCGGTGAGCGTGTAGCCGGTGGCTGCCGCAGCAGTGATGGCAATCGTGTAGTGCCCTTGGGGCGATACGCTGGAGGTGATCCCCAAGGTTGCCAGCGCGTCGGCATAACTCTGCTGGTTGGCCCGATACCGCTCCTGCGCCTGCTGCAGATTGCCAAGCGCGGCCGTGGCATCGGCGCGGCGGCTGCGGAACATGTATTGCTGGTAGGCAGGCAGCGCGATCGCAGCCAGGATGCCAACCACCACCACGGTCACCATCAGCTCGATCAGCGTGAAGCCCCGGCTGGGCTTTTCAGCCCGAGCGCGTTGACGGTTCCGTGGCAAGAATTGAAAAGACATGAGCAATTATTGGCAGTTCACCCAGGCTCTTGAGCCCTCGATGACCACTCGTCGCTCCGATTGAACCGTTCGTCAGTCGCCCCCCTGATCGTGGGCCTTTGCATCAATTTCTCAGGCGCAGGCGTTCAAGCGACTGACACTGCGGTCAGGGGAGCAACTCCGCACCCGACCGGCCAGGCTGACCACGTGACGTATCGTGGCGCGGCGGTCGGTGGCGGCAATGTCGATGCTGCCCGTCGGGCTGACGGTGCCCCGGCTGCCCGAAAAGGTCATGTTGCCGACATTGGCCTTGACGCTGGCGGCTTGTTGCAGCGGTATCCACTGGACCTTCAGCGCCAGGGCGCCCTCGGCGGTGCAAACCGCACGGCCTTCGCTGTCGCAGCTGCAATCACCGCTAGCACCGACATGCATCACGTAGCAACTGCCCGTGGGGTGGCTGCTGAAGCGGACCTGGACCGACTGGCCCAGGCGCAAGGCTTCGCTGCGGGCCTGCATCAGGTCGGTCATCACCGTTTCGGCCAGGCCATTGACCTGCTGGCGCTGCTTTAGCTCGCGCATGGCCGGCAGGGCCTGGCTCAGCAGGGTGCCAAGGACGGCGCAGCTGATCAGGCATTCGACCAGGCCCAGACCGCGCTGGTGCTTCTTTGTGGATGTGGACATGAGAGCCTCCTCGGGTGTTCGCTGTGGGTGTGAACACAATGTAGGAAAGCCAGCTCAAGCTGGCTTTCCTTCCGTGGAGGGGAGGGGCACCCCACCTTGGTGGGGGCCGGTGCCGCGACTGGGGCTAAATGTCGCGGATCAGTTGGCGGAACTCGTCCACGTCCTCGAAGCTGCGGTAGACCGAGGCGAAGCGCACATACGCAACCTTGTCGATGCGCTTCAGTTCGCGCATCACCAGCTCGCCGAGCTTGGTGGAGGGCATTTCGCGAGCACCGCTGGCCAGCAGCTTTTCTTCGATTCGAGCCAGCGCAGCATCGATCTGCTCAATGCTGACCGGCCGCTTGCGCAGCGCGAGCTGCATGGAGGCACGCAGCTTGGCTGGCTCGAAGTCGGCCCGCGTACCGTCCTTTTTGACCACGGCGGGCAGGGCGATTTCGGCCCGCTCGTAGGTCGTGAAGCGCTTGTCGCAGCTCAGGCAACGGCGGCGACGCCGGATGACGTCGCCTTCGTCCGATTCCCGGGTCTCGGCGACCTGGGTCTCGGTATGGCTGCAGAAAGGACAGCGCATGGGCCTTGTCGATCAGCGGTAGACCGGGAAGTCGCGCGTCAGCGCGGCCACCTTGGCGCGGACCGCCTCGAGCACGGCCTCGTCGTTCGGCTTGTCCAGCACGTCGGCGATCAGGTGAGCCGTGGCACGCACCTGCTCTTCCTTGAACCCGCGCGTGGTCATGGCCGGCGTACCCAGGCGGATGCCGCTAGTGACCATGGGCTTTTGCGGGTCGTTCGGAATGCCGTTCTTATTGCAGGTCATGTGGGCCTTGCCAAGGATGGCCTCGGCTTCCTTGCCGGTCAGGCCCTTGGGACGCAGGTCGACCAGCATCACATGGCTCTCGGTGCGACCGGAGACGATGCGCAGGCCGCGCTCGATCAGCGTTTCAGCCAGCACCTTGGCGTTCTTGACCACCTGCTCCTGGTAGGCCTTGAACTCGGGCGTCAGCGCTTCCTTGAAGGCCACGGCCTTGCCGGCGATGACGTGCATCAGCGGGCCGCCCTGGATGCCGGGGAAGATGGCCGAATTGATCTTCTTGGCGATCTCTTCGCTGTTCGACAGGATGATGCCGCCGCGCGGGCCACGCAGGCTCTTGTGCGTGGTGGAGGTGACCACGTCGGCATGGGGCATCGGGTTCGGATAGACGCCGGCAGCGATCAGGCCGGCGTAGTGGGCCATGTCGACCATGAAGTAGGCGCCGATCTCCTTGGCGATCTTGCCGAAGCGTTCGAAGTCGATGCGCAGACTGTAGGCCGAGGCGCCGGCAATGATCAGCTTGGGCTTTTGCTCACGCGCCAGTTTTTCCATGGCGTCGTAGTCGATCTCTTCCTTCTCGTTCAGGCCATAGCTGATGACCTTGAACCACTTGCCGCTCATGTTCAGCGCCATGCCGTGGGTCAGGTGGCCGCCTTCGGCCAGGCTCATGCCCATGATGGTGTCGCCGGGCTGCAGCAGGGCGAAGAACACTCCCTGGTTGGCCTGCGAGCCGGAGTTCGGCTGCACGTTGGCGAAGCTGGCGCCGTAGAGCTGCTTCAGGCGGTCGATCGCCAACTGTTCCACCACGTCCACATACTCGCAGCCACCGTAGTAGCGCTTGCCTGGATAGCCTTCGGCGTACTTGTTGGTCAGCTGGCTGCCCTGCGCCTGCATCACGGCCGGCGAGGTGTAGTTCTCCGAGGCGATCAGCTCGATGTGGTCTTCCTGGCGCTGGTTTTCCTGCTGGACGGCTGCCCACAGATCGGGGTCGACATGGGCGAGAGTGGATTGGCTGCGATCAAACATGTGTGGCTCGTGGGTGTGTTCAAGAGGTGGCGCCACGCGCACCTCCACGCGATGCGCAGAGTTGCGGGGCTGCCCAGGCGAACGGCTGTTGACGGACGGGCAAAGCCTAGCCCCGGCCGCTCGCGCTCCACGGTGTATCCACCTCGGGCCGAAGGGTCGGCCCTGATCGCCAGTCGCGCGAAGCCCGCAGTGTAGCGCCTGCCATCCCGGCAGACGCCGAGCTCAGTCAGCGCAAAAGCGCAACTTGCTCTTCGGCAGACTTTGGGGCCACCGGCTTCGGTGCCGGCTTGCCATTCGCAATGGCCTTCATCTGCTCATGCTCGGCTAGCACGCGGGTGGCGTAGCCAGCGTCATCGGGCAGATTGGCGGCGCCCACATAGTGGCGCAGGCCTTCTTCGACGCTGCCGGCGCGCTGGATGCAGTCACGCAGCACCTGCACGCCCACGCGCATGTTGGTGATCGGATCAAAAGCGGCCAGATTGCCGCCGAAGGCCTCGTACTTGTCGTCGTGCACGCGGGTCAGCACCTGCATCAGGCCTTGGGCGCCAACACTGCTCTGCGCGAAGGGGTTGAAGCCAGATTCCACGGCCATGACGGCCAGGATCAGCGTCGGCTCCACATGGGCGCGCTGGCCGACCGACCAGGCTTCCTGCACCAGGCGGCTGACCGGCTCGGGCGCGACCTTGTACTTGCGCGCCAGCCACAGCGCGACGGCCGCTTGCTGGCGGGGCAGGTCGCGCGGATAGGCGGCGGTGGCGCGGTTCACCGCATCCGGCTCGCTCATCGTGGCGAGCAGGCGGCCTTCGGCCTCGGCGCGGGCTTCGCTGCGGGCATTGAGCCAGCCCAGGGCCACGGTTTCGAACTTGTGGCGCAGCTCGGCTTGCGAGAGCACCATCAGGAGGACAGTCACCACGGCGAGGCCCACCAGGGCGAGTGTGTTGTGGCTGACGACCAGGAGACCCTGGCCGATGTCCTTGAAAAACAGGGACAAGGCGGCATTGGCCTTGTCGCTCAGGGATTGCAGATCACGACGCGCTGTCATGTGACTCCTTTCTTCTCTGCACCTCATCCACCGCCGGCCTTGCGGAGCCGGTGGCAGCGTCGGGTGACAGTGATAATGGGCCGCCCTTTGTTCTCAGACCCGGCACAACAGCCCTTGAAGGCTGATCGCAGGTCAGGACGGCGTCCATCGGCAGCGGCGCGCTCCATCCCTCCCGAAAGGCTGAAGCGCGGGTTAACCCTGCTCTTGGCAAGGCGTGCGGATTTTACGGTCCAAAAATAACCGGTCAAGGCTACAAGGCCTTTTCTAAATTACTGATAGTTATGAAATACAGGGATCTGCGCGATTTCATGGCGGCATTGGAGGGCATGGGCGAGTTGCGCCGCATCGCCGAGCCGGTGTCGCCGGTGCTGGAGATGACGGCCTTGAGCGACCGCGTGCTGCGCGCCGAAGGGCCGGCCCTGTTGTTCGAGCGTCCCACCGGCTTCCAGACACCCGCGCTTACCAATTTGTTCGGCACGCCCCGGCGGGTCGCCTTGGGCATGGGGGCCGAGAGCCTCGCTGAACTGCGCGAGGTCGGCCAGGTGCTGGCCAGGCTCAAGGAACCCGAGCCGCCCAAGGGCCTGAAGGACGCCGGGCGGCTGCTGCAGATGGCCAAGTCGCTGTGGGACATGAAGCCCAGTCTGGTGCGCAAGGCCGCCTGCCAGCAGGAATGCTTTGAAGGCCCCGATGTAGACCTGAAACGCCTTCCCATCCAGACCTGCTGGCCCGGCGACGTGGCGCCGCTGATCACCTGGGGCCTGGTGGTCACACGCGGTCCGCAGTCAGTGGCGCAACCGCGCTTGCGCCAGAACCTGGGCATTTACCGCCAGCAGCTCATCGCCAAGAACCAGGTGATCATGCGCTGGCTGGCCCATCGGGGCGGGGCACTGGACTTCCGGGCCTTTGCCCTGGCCAAACCTGGCCAGCCGTTCCCCATTGCCGTGGCCCTGGGTGCCGACCCGGCCACCATCCTCGGCGCGGTGACGCCGGTGCCGGACAGCCTGTCCGAGTACCAGTTCGCTGGCCTGCTGCGCGGCTCCCGGACCGAACTCGTCGAAACAGGCGTGGGCGAGGCCGGCCGCATGCTGCAGGTGCCGGCCAGTGCCGAGATCGTGCTGGAAGGGCATATCCCCACGGCGGCGCCCGGCTTCACCGGCCACAGCGAGGACGGCGTGCCGCTGAAGGAAGTGGGCGGCTATCTGCACGCCCTGGAAGGCCCCTATGGCGACCACACCGGCTACTACAACGAGCAGGACTGGTTCCCGGTGTTCGAGGTCAGCCGCCTGACGCAGCGGCAGGACCCGATCTACCACTCGACCTACACCGGCAAGCCGCCTGACGAGCCCGCCATCCTCGGCGTGGCCTTGAACGAGGTCTTCGTGCCCATCCTGCAGAAGCAGTTCACGGAGATCGTCGACTTCTACCTGCCGCCTGAGGGCTGCAGCTACCGCATGGCGGTGATCTCGATCAAGAAGTCCTACCCCGGCCATGCCAAGCGGTTGATGTTCGGCCTGTGGAGCTTTCTGCGCCAGTTCATGTACACCAAGTTCATCGTGGTGGTGGACGAGGACATCAACATCCGCGACTGGAAGGAAGTGGTCTGGGCCATCACCACGCGCATGGACCCGGTGCGCGACACCACCCTGGTGGAGAACACGCCGATCGACTACCTGGACTTCGCCTCGCCGGTCAGCGGCCTCGGCGGCAAGATGGGCTTGGACGCCACGAACAAATGGCCCGGTGAGACACCGCGCGAATGGGGCCGCACCATCACGATGGAGCCGCAAGCGCAGCAGCGCGCCGACGCCTTGTTCGAACAACTTTTCGGGCGTTCTGGCAACTAGGGTTTGCAGCCCGGCCGCTGCCTTGTATTGGCTAGTGCGCTCACCTACTGTTGTTGGGCCTGTTCGCAGGTTCAACCTCTGGCGCAATCTTTGCGCGCCAGGAGCCCTGGAGCAAATCGCTCCGGAGCCCCAATGACGGCGTGTCCGTCCGCCCCACCCCTCCCGGGGTGGGGTTTGTCATTTCTGGGCCGAGCATTTGGCGCCGCTCAATGGCCGGAGATCAGGCCCAGCACCTCGGTCCACACGTAGCGGTTCTTGCGGAAGCCCGGGCTGCCGGGCAAGAAGTCGCCCCAGCTCCAGGGCGCCTCGGGCCGGTAGTCGACGCCAGCCGGAATCAGCGTCAAGCCAGCCGGCGCTTGCGCCTCGAAGGCGCGCAGCGCTCGCGGCAGGTGCATCACATGCGTGACCAGCAGCACGCGCTTCACCCCGGCCGCCTGCAACAGCGGCAGACTCTGGCTGGCGTTCTCCCGCGTGTCGCGCGAGCCACTCTCGGTCCAGCGCAGCGGTAGGCCGTATTCCTCGCTGGCAATGCGCTGGGCCAACTCGGCCTCGGGCTTGCGGCCTGTGCCGCCAAGCGGTGAGATGCCGCCGGAAAAGCCCAGCGGCGCGTGCAGCCGCCGCGCCAGCCAGATGCCGTAGCGCAGTCGCTCCAGCGACAGCGGGCTCAGGTCGGGCGCGAATTCGATTTCCGCCGCCTGGGCGACGCTGCCGCCCCCCAGCACCAGCACCGCCGTATCGGGCTGGTTCGCCAAGGCCACCAGCTGCGCCGAGTTCAGGGGTGGGGGCGGGTTCAAGAGCCAGCGCTGCAGCGTACAGGCCAGCCATTCGGTGCAACTGAACCAGCCGTAAAGCAGGCCGGCCACGATCAGCCACAGGCCGAGCCGGCGTCGCCGCAGCCAGAGGCCGCCGAGGGCCATGAGGATCAGGCCCGGCGTCGGCGGCAGCAGCAGGGCGAGCAGCAGGGGTTTCAAGAGGTAGAGCGCTTCATTGGAAGATGGCATGGGCGATATCGTAGGGGCCGCACAATGTCAGCCGGATTGACTCCCGATGCCGATGCGCCATCTCCCCATGCGCCTGCCCATTCGCCGCCGCTGGCTGCTCCTGCTGCCCGTACTGCTGATCGTCCTGCCCTTGCTGATGGCCTGGCTGTTGTTGCCGCGCTGGATCGAAGGGCGCGGCATGGGCCTGGCCAGCGAGGCGCTGGGCCGGCCGGTCTCAGTGGCGGCCGCGCATTTCCAGCCGTGGCGCCTCGGTCTGGTGCTGGAGCAACTGCGCATCGGGCCGGCGCCGGCGGGCAGCGAGGACCTGCTGCAGGTCCAGCGCATCGATGCGCGCCTCTCCTGGCGCTCGCTCATCCACCTGAGCCCCATCCTCGGCTCGCTCACGGTGGAACAGCCCTTGGTGCGGCTGTCGAGGCTCGATGAAGACCACACGAGCGTCGACGACCTGATCCAGCGCTTCGCCGCCAAGCCGAACGAGCCGAACCCGGCTGCGGGCAAAGAGCCGGACTTCGCGCTGTACAACATCCGCTTGCTCAGGGGCCAGGTCCTGCTCGACGACAAGACGGCCGGCCGCCAGCACAAGCTCGAGCAACTGGACCTGGAGCTGCCCTTCATCTCCAGCCTGGACACCGACGAGCAGGTGCAGGTGCTGCCGCGTCTGCAGGGCAAGCTGAACGGCGTGAATTTCGGAAGCCAAGCCTCGCTGAGACCCTTCGACCCGCGCCATGACGGCAGCCTGGACTTCCACCTGGCCGAGACGGATTTGCAGCCCTACGCCGTCTACCTTCCCAGGGAGCTGCCGCTGCAATTGCAGCGCGGCAAGCTGGCGTTGGACCTGAAGCTCAGCTTCTCCCGCCCCGAGAAGCAGGCACCGCAGCTGACACTCAGCGGCACGCTTGCGGCCAAGGATTGGGCGCTCAGCCAATCCGGCAAGGACTGGCTGACCTGGCAGCAGCTGCAAGTGAAGATTGCCGAGCTGCTGCCCTTGCAGCGCCGCCTGCGCCTGGCCGGCATTGAGCTCGATGGCCTTGGCCTGCAACTGCGCCGCGATGCGCAAGGCCGCCTGCAATTGCCGGTCCATGCAGAGCCGGCGAAGGCCGCCCCCGCGCAGGCCATTGCGCCGGCACAGCCCTGGCAGTTGGCCCTCGATCAGCTGGCGCTGCGCAAGGCCAGCCTGGCCTGGACCGATGCGGCGCCCGCCGCCCAGTTGCTGCTCCAAGACATCGAGCTCAAGGCGCAAGGCCTGCAGTGGCCGCTCGGCAAGCAGGCCGCCAGTTTCGAACTCGCCAGCCGCTTGAAGGACGCCCGGCTGGCGCTGAAGGGCCAGTTGTCCGCCGAGGCGCTGAAGGCCGATGCCGACCTGCAGGACTTTGCGCTGGAAAGCCTGGCCGCCTACCTGAAGCCCGTGAGCCCGCTGGCCTTGCGCGGCCGCCTCTCCAGCCATGCGGCCCTGCAGTGGGACAAGCCGATGGAGGCCGCCAGCGCACCGGTCGTGAAACTCGGCGAGTTGTTGCTCGACAAACTGCAGGCCGGGCCCGATCTGAGCCTGGCGCGCCTGAGCCTCGACCAGGCCGAGATCCAGCCCGCCAAGCACCAGGTCCAGCTGGGCCAGTTGCGGCTGCAGCAGCCGCGTCTTGCGATCAAGCGTGGCGGGGAGGGCGGCTGGAACTTCGAGCGGTGGATGCCGCCGTCTGCCGAAGCAAAGCCGGGTGATCCACCCACGCCTTGGCAGCTGCAACTGGCGGGATTCACCTTGGAACAAGGTCAGGTCGAACTGCAAGACGCCAGCACGCAGCGCCCGGTCCACCTGGTGGCCAGCGAGATCGCCGCCAAGCTGCAGGACCTGGCCTGGGGCAAGCCCGCCAGCAGCGCCATGCAGCTGAGCCTCAAGCTCGGCGCCGTGCGAGACGGCCGCGCCAAGGTGGACGAGAACGGCAAGCTGCGCTGGACGGGCCGGCTGAGCCTGCCCGAGCCGCAGCTCGCAGGCCGCCTGGTGGTCGAGCATCTGCCGCTCGGCGGCATCAGCCCCTACCTCGAGCAGCAGCTGGGCCTGCGCCTGCAGCGCGCCGATGCCAGCTGGCAGGGCGATGTGGAGCTGGCCGGCCCGCGCTTGAAGCTGGCCGGCGACCTGCAACTGGCCGACCTGTTGCTGCGCATGGCGCGCGGTGAAAACCGCGAGGAATTGCTCAGCTGGCGCGGCCTGAATCTCAGCGGCCTCAAGTTCGCCGTGGCGCCCGATGAAGCGACCCGGGTGGCCGTGGCGGAAACCCGGCTCGATGAATTCTTCGCCCGGCTCGATATCGCGCCCGATGGCCAGTTCAACCTGCGCGGCCTGAACCAGCCGGCCAATGCCAATGCCGGCGCCACGCCGCCCGCTCAGGCCGCGGCCAAGCCGCTGCAGTACCAGCTCGGTCCCGTCCGGCTCAGCAATGGCCGCATCGACTTCAGCGACCGCTTCATCCGCCCCAACTACAACGCCCGCCTGAGCGAGCTCAGCGGCAGCGTCGGCGCGTTGGCGAGCGACAAGGCCGAGATGGCCGCCGTCGAGCTGCATGGCAAGGTCGCGGGCACGGGCAAGCTGGAGATCGGCGGGCGCTTCAAGCCGAGTCCGCTGGCGCTGGACATCAAGGCGCAGGCCAGCGAGATCGAGCTGGCGCCGCTCTCGCCCTATGCCGGCAAGTACGCCGGCTACGCCATCGAACGCGGCAAGCTCTCGACCAAGCTCGAATACCAGATCGCGCCCGGCGGGAAGCTGCAGGCCAACAACCAGGTCATCCTCAACCAGCTGCAGTTCGGCGACAAGGTCGACAGCCCGGACGCCACCTCGCTGCCGGTCAAGTTCGCCCTGGCGCTCTTGAAGGACCGCGACGGCGTGATCGACATCAACCTGCCCATCTCCGGCTCCATCGACGACCCGGAGTTCAGCGTCGGGGGGCTGGTCTGGCGGCTCTTCCTCAACCTCGTTGGCAAGGCGCTCACGTCGCCCTTCAGTCTGCTGGCCGGTGGCGGCCATGAAGATGCCAGCAGCCTGGCCATGCTGCCCGGCAACAGCGAGCTGGGCAGCGAGGGCATGGCCAAGCTCGACAAGCTGGCCAAAGCCCTGATCGACCGGCCGCAGCTGCGCCTGAACATCACGGGTTCCGCATCGCTGGAGGCCGAGCGCAATGCCTTGTTGACGCTGCGCCTGGAGCAGGCCTTGAACGCCGAGCGCCAGCGCGAGCAGCGGCGCGATGCCAAGGCCCAGCCGAGCCGCGATCAGGTGCTGCGCACGCTCTACCAGCGCACGGACCTGAAGACCCGACCGCGCAACCTGGTGGGCCTGCTCAAGGACCTGCCGGCGGCCGAGATGGAAAAGCTGCTGCTGGACTCATACGTCGTCGATGCCGAGACAGCCCGCCGGCTCGCACTGGCGCGGGCCGTGCTGGTGCGCGATGCGCTGATCGCGCGCGGCGTGCCCAACGAACGCCTGTTCCTGGCCGCACCCAAGGGCGGCGATCCCCAGGTGGAGCTGGCCCTGGAGGCGCCATAGGTATGGTGGCTCCGCTATGCTGCCGGCCCCTGCAAGCCTTTCGGAGCACCTGGCGATGAACACCCTGGAACGCATCACCCTGGCCGGCGGCTGCTTCTGGTGCACCGAGGCCGTCTACGAGCTGGTGCGCGGCGTGCAGCATTGCGAGTCCGGCTACGCCATGGGCCAGTTGCAGAACCCCAATTACGAGCAGGTCTGCTCCGGCAACACCGGCCATGCGGAAGTGCTGCGCATCGACTTCGATCCCTCGGTGGTCAGCCTGCGCGAGCTGCTCGAGGTGTTCTTCGTGATCCACGACCCGACCACCTTGAACCGCCAGGGCGCCGACGTGGGGACGCAGTACCGCTCGGGCATCTATTTCGAGGCGCCGGAGCAGGAAGCGGTGTGCCGCGAGGTGCTGGACGAGGCCAACCGTGCGCATGGCGGACGCGTCGTGACCGAGCTCGCGCCCCTGCGCGACTACTGGCCCGCCGAGCCCTATCACCAGCACTACTACGCCCGGCATCCGGACCAGGGCTATTGCGCCTTCGTGGTGGCCGGCAAGGTCGAGAAATTCCGCAAGACCTTCGCCCGCCTCATGCGTAAGGACACTGCCTGAGTCGGCCGGAGCCGGCACAATAGCGCCCGCCATGCAAGTCTCACTTCACCGTCTGCGCCAACGCACCCGCCGCTTCGGCTGGCTCGTGTTGTGGCTGGCCGCGACGGTGCTGGCCACCCAGGCTCTGGGCCAATGGCACGGCCTGGTCCACGGCCAGAAGCTGGAACTGAAGAAGCAGGCCCTGGGCCACGATGCCGGCAGCAAGGACTGCCAGCTGTTCGACCAGCTCAACCAGCAGCTGGGCTTCGACTGTGCGCCGCCGACCTGGCAGGCGCTCAGCACCGCGCAAGCGGTACCGCAGGCCCTGCCTGCCGGCTTGATTCAGACCGCACCGGCGGTCACCCGGGCTCGCGGCCCGCCCTCCTTGACCTGAACCCCATCAGGTGCCCTGTGTCGCCCCAAGTCGGGTCGCTGCGGGGCTGAGGTGCATTCGCGTCCGGCTCTTGCGAGCCTGGGCGCCCGCTGAGTCTTCCATCCATGTTCAAGTCCAAGAACCCCAAGCTGTTTCCGCTGAGCGCGCTGGCCCTGGCCTGCCTCCCTCATTTCGCCCGGGCCGACAACGCGCCCGCTGAGGCTCCGGCCGCCAGCGGCGCTGCCGCAACGACCGCTGCAACGACCGCCACAACAGCGGCCGCCACATCGGCCGAGAAGCTGAGCACCGTCGTCGTGACCGGCAATCCGCTGCGCAGCAGCGAAGCCCCGGGCCAGCTCCGCAGCCTCGCCGGCGACGAGCTGACGCTGCAGCGCGGCACCTCGCTCGGCGACACGCTGAGCGGCCTGTCCGGCGTCAGCTCCACCTACTTCGGGCCGAATGCCAACCGGCCGACCATCCGCGGCCTCGATGGCGACCGCGTCCGCCTGCTGAGCAACTCCGGCGCATCGGTCGACGCGTCCAGCCTCAGCTTCGACCATGCCGTGCCCATGGACCCGCTGGTGATCGAGCGGGTCGAGGTGCTGCGCGGCGCTTCCGCGCTGCTCTATGGTGGCAATGCCTTGGGCGGCGTGGTCAACACGCTGGACAACCGCATCCCGCGCCAGCGCCAAAACGAGCTCAGCGGGGTTACCGAGTTCCGCCTCGGTGGCGCCAATGGCGAGCGCAGCGCTGCTGCCGTGCTCGATGGTGGTTCGGGCGACTGGGCCTGGCATGCCGACATCGCCGGCCGCCGCACCGACGACTTGCGCGTGCCGCGCTTCACCGACCCCGAGGGCCAGACCGGCAGCCGCGTGCGCAACTCCGCCAGCGAGAGCCAGGGCGGCGCCGTGGGTGGCTCGCGCCAGTTCAGCAACGGCTATGTGGGCCTGTCGCTGGACAGCTATCGCACCGACTACGGCGTCACCGTCGAGCCCGACGTCAAGATCAAGATGCAGCGCGAGCGCCTGGCCAATGCCGGCGAGTTCCGCTGGAACGACGGCCCGCTGCGCCGCCTGCAATGGCAGGCCTCCAGCAGCCGCTACGAGCACCGCGAACTGGAAGGTGATGGTGCGGTGGGTACGGTCTTCAACAGCCGGGGCAAGGACCTGCGTGTCGAGGCCGAACATGCGCCCATCGGCTTGCTGCGTGGCATCGTCGGCACGCAGATCGAGCGCGGCGACTTCTCGGCCCTCGGTGAGGAAGCGCTGGTGCCAACCACGCGGACCCGCAGTGCCGCCGTCTTCGTGCTGGAGCAAGTGCAGCTGGGCGACTGGCACCTCAGTGCCGGCGGCCGCCGCGAGCAGGTCCGCGTCAACTCCGACGGCGACAGCACCGACAGCACGACGCCGCGCTTCGGCGGGCCGGACCAGCGCCGCTTCAAGCCCGGCAGCCTCTCGCTCAGCGCCAACTGGCATCTGGCCTCGCAGTGGGAGCTGTCGCTCAACCTGAACCAGAGCGAGCGGGCACCGACCTTCGCCGAGCTCTATGCCAATGGCGTGCACGTGGCCACCGGCGCCTTCGAGCGCGGCGATACCCAGCTCGGCCTCGAAAAGGCGCGCGGCTCCGAGTTGAGCCTCGGTTGGGAGCAGGGCGGTGCCGGCGTGCGCGTCGGCATCTACCGCACGCGCTTCTCCAACTACATCGCCCTGCAAGCCACCGGCGAGCACGAAGACGACCAGCCGGTCTATGCCTACCGGGGCGTGCGAGCCCAGCTGCAGGGCTTCGAGGTCGAGGCCCACCAGGAATGGAAGCTGGCCGCCGGCAATCTGCGCCTGACGGCGGCGCTCGACGCCGTGCGTGGCACCGAGCTGGCCACCGGCGAAGCCTTGCCGCGCCTGGCGCCGATGAAGGCCGTGCTCTCGGCCGAATGGCGCCAGGGCCCCTGGTCCAGCCGCGTCGAATGGCGTGGCGTGGCGCGCCAGGACCGAGTGCCGGCGCTCGATGAAGCAACGCCCGGCTATGGCATGGTGCGCGTGGCGCTGGCGCGGCAGTTCCGCATCGGCGAGAGCGATGCGCTCTGGTACCTGCGCCTCGACAACCTCGGCAACCAGCTCGCCTACAACGCCAGCAGCCCGCTCACCATCCGGGGCTATGCGCCGCTGCCGGGCCGTGCGGCGCAGACCGGTGTGCAGATCCGCTTCTGAGGCAGGCGAATCAGGGGGCCAGTCGCTCGCGCAGCCACTGGCCGTCGGCCTGCAATCGGTAGCTGAGGCGGTCATGCAGACGCGAGCGGCGGCCCTGCCAGAACTCCCAGTACTCAGGCACCAGGCGGTAGCCGCCCCAGTGCGGCGGGCGCGGCGGATTGAGGCCGTGCTGCACGGCGGCCTTGGCCGCATTGGCCACCAGCACCGCGCGCGAGCTGATCACCTGCGACTGCGGCGAGGCCCAGGCACCCAGGCGCGAATCCAGCGGGCGGGTCTGGTAGTAGGCGTCGGACTGCGGCCCCTCGACCTTCTCGACCCGGCCCTCGATACGGACCACACGCTCCAGCTCCACCCAGTGGAACTGCAGCGCGGCGAACGGATGCCCGGCGAGTTCCTGGCCCTTGCGGCTGTCGTAGTTGGTGTACCAGACCAGTCCACGGGCATCGACATCCTTCACCAGCACGATGCGGGTCGAGGGGCGGCCGTTCGCGCCCACGGTGGCCAGCGTCATTGCATTGGGCTCGGAGACGTCGAGCTTCACGGCCTCGTCGAACCAGGCCTGGAACTGGGCCAGCGGCTCGGCCGCTGCGGCCTCGTCCTCGAGTTCGGCGCGCTCGTAGCTCTTGCGCATGTCGGAGAGTTTGCTCATGGCGGAAGTATCTCTCTCGCCAGATATTCCCTGCGGCTTATGCAGGGCTTCCCTTAAGTGCAGGACCCTATGGTTCGTGCGCTGAGCGCACTGCATGCTGTCTCCCATCGGCAACCGGCGGCCCAGCTGGCCGTCTGCCGCAGACCAAGGAAGTACCGATGATCAAACGACGACCGGTTGTCGTCGTCCTCGCCGCAGGACGCGGCCTGCGCTTTCGCGGCAATGGGCACAAGCTCGAACAGAGCCTGGGCTCGGGCACCTTGTTGTCGCGCACCGTGGCGCATGCGCTGGAGACCCAGCTGCGTGTGGTCGTGGTGAGCAGCGAAAAGCTGGCCCCCATGGTGACCGGCCTGATGGGTGCGAACGACGTGATCAAGGTGCCCGAGCTGGCCAGCAGCGGCCGGCCCAATCCGCTGGGCATGGGCTTCTCCATCGCGGCCGGCGTGGCCGCCACCGGCGATGCCGAGGGCTGGCTCATCGTCCCGGGCGACATGCCCTTGCTGACACCCGCCACCATCCTCGCCGTGGCATCCGCCATCGAACAGTACCCGGTCGCCTTCGCGCAGTACCGGGGCGTGCGCGGCCATCCGGTGGGCTTCAGCGCCGAGCTCTATTCCGAGCTGGTGGCCCTGGAAGGCGACGAAGGCGCCCGACGCCTGCTGGCGCGCTATCCGGCCCAGGCCGTGGACGTGGAAGACCGTGGCGTGCTGGTCGACGTGGACACGGTGGAAGACCTCGCACGCCTGCGCGGTGAGCAGGCCCGCGAGCGGCTCAGTTCCGGCGGCTGAGCAAACCACCGGGCGGGTCCAGCGGCTGGCTGCGGTGGTGCGGCTTGTGGGCCGCCGTACCCGTCCTGTAACCTGGGAGTGCCTCCGCTCCTGTAATATGGTTACTTGATTTCACCCGGGCGAGTTACATCGTCGCGTGCTGCATGACTCACAAGACCCTGAACGAAGTGACGGAGCGCATCCGTCGGCGCAGTGCGGCCACACGCCAGCGCTACCTGGACGGCATCGCCAAGCTCGCCGGCCGCCAGCGCGGCATCGAGCGCATGGGCTGCGCCAACGTGGCCCACGCCGTGGCCGCCATGCCGGCCAACGACAAGCTGCGCATCGTCGCCGAGAAGGCGCCGCACCTGGCGGTGGTCACGGCCTACAACGACATGCTCTCGGCCCATCAGCCCTACGAGGGCTACCCGGCGCTGATACGCGACGAGGCGGCGAAGCAGGGCGCCACCGTGCAAGTGGCCGGCGGCGTGCCTGCCATGTGCGACGGCGTGACGCAAGGCCTGCCCGGCATGGAGCTGAGCCTGTTCTCGCGCGACACCATCGCCATGAGCACGGCCATCGCGCTCTCGCACGACGTGTTCGATGCGGCCCTGCTGCTCGGCATCTGCGACAAGATCGTGCCGGGCCTCTTGATCGGCGCCTTGCATTTCGGCCATCTGCCCTGCGTCTTCGTGCCGGCCGGGCCGATGAGCTCGGGCCTCTCGAACAACGACAAAGCCAAGGTGCGCGAGCTCTATGCGCAAGGCAAGGTCGGGCGTGACGAGCTCTTGAAGGCCGAGTCCGCCGCCTACCACGGCGCTGGCACCTGCACCTTTTACGGCACGGCCAACAGCAACCAGATGCTGCTCGAGGCCATGGGTCTGCATGTGCCCGGCGCGGCCTTCGTCCATCCGCACGATCCGCTGCGCGAGCGCCTGAGCCGCGAGGCTGTGCGCACCGCGCTGCGCATCACCCCCAAGCGCGACTACACACCCATCGGCCAGCTCGTGGACGAGCGCGCCATCGTCAATGCCATGGTGGCCCTGCTGGCCACCGGTGGCTCGACCAACCACCTGATCCACTGGGTGGCCGTGGCCCGTTCGGCCGGCATCCTGATCGACTGGAGCGATTTCTCGGAGCTCTCCGGTGTCGTGCCGCTGCTGGCCCGTGTCTACCCGAACGGCTCGGCCGACGTGAACCAGTTCCAGGCCGCCGGTGGCCCGGGCTTCGTGATCCGCGAGCTGCTAGACGCCGGCCTGATGCACGAGGATGTACTGAGCGTAGCCGGCAAGTCGCTGCGGCCCTTTACGCGGCTGCCGGTGACCAGCGAACAGGGTGTGGGCTGGCAGGACCTGCCTGCCGCGAGCAGCGACGATTCGGTGGTGCGCACGGCGGCCGCGCCTTTCAGCGCCACCGGCGGCCTCAAGCTGCTGGCCGGCAACCTGGGCCGCGCCGTCATCAAGGTCTCGGCCGTGCCGGAAGACCGGCACATCGTCGAAGCACCGGCCCGCATCTTCAACGACCAAGACAGCATGCTGGCCGCTTTCAAGGCCGGCGAGCTGGAGCGCGACGTCGTCGTCGTCGTGCGCTTCCAGGGGCCGCAGGCCAATGGCATGCCCGAGTTGCACAAGCTGACCCCGCCGCTGGCCGTCTTGCAGGGCAAGGGCTTCAAGGTGGCCCTGGTGACCGATGGCCGCATGAGCGGCGCCTCGGGCAAGGTGCCGGCAGCCATCCATGTGTCGCCAGAGGCACTTGCGGGCGGCCCACTGGGCAAGCTGCGTGATGGCGACCTGGTGCGACTCGATGCCACCACGGGCGAACTGCTCGCCCTGGTATCTGAAACCGACTGGGGCGCCCGCGAGCAGGCCCAGATCAGCCCCGAACAGGCCGACGACAACGCCCACGGCCTCGGCCGAGAGTTGTTCGGCGGCATGCGCCGCAACGTCAAAACCGCCGAAGAAGGCGCCGTGACTTGGCTCTAACCCTGGTTGTGAACTCCATGAGCACCGAAACCCTCAGCCTGGCCAGCCACGGCCCCGTCATTCCCGTCATCGTGATCCAGAAGCTGGAGCATGCCGTGCCGCTGGCCGAGGCCCTGGTGGCCGGCGGCGTCAAGGTGCTGGAGGTGACGCTGCGCACCCCGGCGGCCCTGCAGGCCATGGAGGCCATGGCCCGGGCCGTGCCCGAGGCCATCGTCGGCGCCGGCACGCTGCGCACGGCGGCCGATGTGCAGGCGGCCAAGAATGCCGGCTGCCGTTTCGGCGTCAGCCCCGGCTATACCGATGCCCTGGCCGCTGCCTGCAAGGAAGTGGGCCTGCCTTTGCTGCCAGGCGTCTCAACCGCCAGCGAGGTGATGCAGGCCAGCAGCGCCGGCTTCCAGTTCCTGAAGCTGTTCCCGGCCGTGGCCGTGGGCGGCGTGAACCTCTTGAAGGCCTTGTCGGGCCCTTTCCCGGACATTGCCTTCTGCCCCACCGGCGGCATCACGCCGGAGACGGCACCGCAGTTCCTCTCGCTGCCGAACGTCAAGGTCTGCGGCGGTTCCTGGCTCACGCCGCAGGACGCGATGGACGCGGGTGACTGGGGCCGCATCACGGCCCTTGCCAAGGCGGCATCAGCCCTGCGGTAGGTCGAAGACCAGGCAGGTGGTGCTGGCGTGCGCATAAAGGCGCCCGTCATGCCCCACCAGATCCGCCTCGGCGGTGGCCACCTGCTTGCCGCCATGCACCACGCGGCCGATGGCGCGAACCAGTGGCACTTTCTCGTTGAGCGCGCGTACCAGGTTCACCTTGAACTCCAGCGTCGTGTAGCCGCGGCCGACCGGCATGGTCGTGTGGACGGCGCAGCCCAGCGCTGAATCGAGCAGGGTGGCGTACCAGCCGCCGTGCACGCTGCCCATCGGGTTGTAGTGGCGGCGTTGCGGCTTGCCCTGGAAGATCGCTTCGCCAAAGGCCACTGAGACCAGGCCGAAATCCAGCGTCTCGGCAATCGGCGGCGGCGGAAGCTCCCCGGCCAGCATGGCCTCCATCATCTGCAAGCCGGTGCGTCCGCGGACCTGGTCGGGGCGTGAGACGCCGCTCGCCAGCAGGCGGGCTCGCACGGCGGCCTCGTCAGCCATCCATTGCTGCAGCACTTGATCGTGATTGACGGACTGGTCCATGCGAGACTCCAAACTGTTGTAGCTGCAATTATTGTAAATACAATCAAGCCATGGCAAGTCGCACCACAAAGCCCGGCAGCCCGCAGGGCTGCACCAACTTCAAGCTGCGCCAGTTGGCCCGGCTTGTGTCGCAGCACTGCGAGCCCTTCTTCAGCGAGACCGGACTCAAGACCACGCAGTACTCGCTGCTCTCGCACATCGACCATCTCGGCCCCTTGGCGCCGGGGCAGCTCGCAAAACGCATGGGGCTCGATGCCTCGACGCTCAGCCGCAATCTGCAGCCTTTGGTCAACGCCGGTTTGGTGGAGCAACTGCCCGGCGAAGACGCCCGCAGCCTGCTGGTGCAAGTGACAGCAGTTGGCCGCACCAAGCGCGCCGAGATGAAGGCGGATTGGAAGCGCGCACAGTTGTCGGTCAACGCCACACTCGGCGATGAGCGCGTGCAGCGCCTGCATGCCTTGCTCGACGAGTGCCTGGCCCTGATGCGGGAGGAGGCGGCGGCAGAATAGCCACATGCCTCTTGCCAATGACTCAAAGCCCGCCAGCTACTACGCCGCCACCGCTCCGAAGATCCAGTTCTCCTCGCTTGCCGGCACCGGCACTCAGCTTGAAGTCGCCGTCGTAGGCGGCGGCTTTGCCGGCCTCGCCACTGCGCGAGGTTTGCAGGAGCGCGGCATGAGGGGCGTGGCCGTGCTGGAGGCCATGCGCATCGGCCACGGCGCCTCCGGCCGCAACGGCGGTTTCGTGTTCGGTGGCTACAGCCGCGACGCGCGCGAACTGCTGCTGGACCTCGGCCCCGGACCGGCCCGCGAGCTCTATGCCTTGAGCCGCTCGGCCGTGGGGCTGATACGCGACCGCATCCAGCGGCACGCCATTGATTGCGACCGCATCGAAGGCGGCGCGCTGCTCCTGAACTGGTTCCGCGGCAGTGCCCGCGCCAGCGCCGAGATGCAGGCGCAGCGCGACTTCCTGCGGGAGCATTTCGGCACGGTCTGGGACGAGGTCGATGCCGCGCAAGTGCGCGACTGGTTGGACAGCGAGCGCTACGGTTGCGGCCTGATGGAGCGCGACGCTTTCCACTTCCATCCCTTGAAATACGCCTTGGGCCTGGCTCAAGCGATTGAAGCGGACGGCGGGCGCGTTCATGAGCACTGCGCGCTGGCACGCCTCGAACCGAAGGCTGGCGGAGGCTTTCGACTCTGGACCGGGAACGGCGCCAGCCTCGAGGCGCAGCAAGTGGTCATCGCCGGCGGCGGCTATCTGCAAGGCCTGTTGCCCGAGCTGACTGGCGCCCGCTTGCCCATTGCCACTTACGTGATGGCTACCGAGCCGCTGTCTGGGGCGCTCAATCCAATCCGCACACCGGCAGCGCTGTACGACAACCGCTTTGCCTTTGACTACTACCGGCTGATGCCCGACCGCCGGCTGCTGTGGGGTGGCCGCATCTCGACACTGGAGCGAGCGCCGGAGCGCATTGCCGAGCTGCTGCGCGCCGACATGCTGAAGGTCTACCCGCAACTGGCTGGCGTGCGCATCGAGCATGCCTGGAGCGGTCTGATGAGCTATGCCCGCCACAAGATGCCGCAGATCGGCGAGCTGTCACCGGGCCTCTGGTTCGCCCAGGCCTTTGGGGGGCACGGCGTGGCGCCGACAACGGTGGCCGGCGAGTTGCTCGCCGATGCCATTCACGGACGCAAGCCCTTGCCTGCTGCCTTGAGTCGCTATGGCCTGACGCCGGTATTCGGCAAGCTCGGCCTGCTGGCCGCGCAAGCCAGCTACAGCTGGGCCGAGCTGCGCGATGCTCTCAGGGAGCGGGCGGCGGGCTGATCAGAGGTCGATCTCGACGATCACTGGCGCGTGGTCGCTCGGCCGCTCGTTCTTGCGTGGCAGCTTGTCGATCACGCAAGACCTGACCCCTGATTGCAGGGCCTTGGAGACCAGGATGTGGTCGATGCGCAGCCCCTGGTTCTTGCGGAAGGCGAGATTTCGGTAGTCCCACCAGCTCCAGCTCTTGGGCGCCTGCTCAAACATGCGGAAGGCGTCCACCAGGCCCAGGTCCAGCAGGCCCTGGAAATGCGCGCGTTCCTCGGGCGTGCAGTGGATCTGGCCGGCCCAGCCCACCGGGTCGTAGACGTCACGGTCTTCCGGAGCGATGTTGTAGTCGCCCATCAGCACGAGCTTGTCGTTCGCTTGCAGCTCGGCCTGCACCCAGGCGCGCAGCGCGTTGAGCCAGGCCATCTTGTAGACGAACTTGTCGCTGTCGGGTGCCTGGCCGTTGGGGAAGTAGGCGCCGATGACGCGCACGCCATTCACGGCGCCAGCGATCACGCGGGCCTG
This sequence comes from Pelomonas sp. V22, assembly GCF_030014915.1. Taxonomy (GTDB): domain Bacteria; phylum Pseudomonadota; class Gammaproteobacteria; order Burkholderiales; family Burkholderiaceae_C; genus JAUASW01. The sequence continues at coordinate 68,704 of NZ_JAGIXS010000001.1, read as the reverse complement.
GTCGTCGGCAAAGCCCGGGATGTTCTTGACCACCAGGTCGGCCGGCGTCTTGCTGATCAGGGCCACGCCGTTGTAGGTCTTCTGGCCGAACCACTGCACCTGGTAGCCGGCCGCGCCGATCTCCATCGTGGGGAACTTGTCGTCGGTCAGCTTGGTTTCTTGCAGCACGAGGGCATCGACCGGATTGGCGGCAAGCCAGTCGAGCAGTTGCGGCAGGCGCACGCCCAAGGAGTTCACATTCCAGGTCGCCAGCTTCATGGTTTTCGTCCTTGTCAGAGGTGGAACCAGGCCACGCCGCCAAGGGCGATGCCAACGAGGCCCATGGCGATGGTGGCGACTTCCATCCAGCGCTTCTTCGTGAGCAAGGCGATCGCGGCCAGCGCGATGGAGACCGACAGCGCCGTGGTTGCCTGGGCCCAGCGGTGATGCTGGTGCATCTGCTCCGCGCTCTTGTGGTCCAGTTCGCTGGATTCGGCTTCGAGCTTCTCGGCTTCCGCCTTGATCGCGTTCTTCTCGCCCTCGTAGCGCTCGATCTTCTGCTTGTACTTTGCCTTCTGCTCTTCGCTGGTCGAGAGGTCCAGCGCGATCTCGGTCAGGTTCTGCTTGCTGCTCTTGGCCTGGTAGTAGGCCCAGCGGTTGGCGGCCTCGGTCTTCTTGATCGCGGCGTCGTTCTTGTAGAGGCCGGCATTGGCCTGTGTGGCGCCACCCATGTAGGAGAACATGGCGCCGACCGTCGCAAGAATGGCGGTGATCACCGCCAACTGGCCAGCGAGGCCCTTGGGCTCGTGCTGCGCCGCATGCTCCAGCTCGTGGTCGTGCGGGCCGTGGACGTGAAAACCATGTCCGGACATATCAGGATTCCTTGGGTTCGTGTGCGCGCTCATAGCGCGCGAAATGGAAGGCCAGGCCGCTGGCGCTTGTATGCGACTCGCGCGACACCGGTTTGAATATTTGCGTGTCCCAGGCCGGGAAATGCGCGTCGGCATCGGCGTACACGGCATCTACCTCGGTCAGCTCCAGGCGTTGCGCCAGGGGCAGGGCGGCCGCGTAGATCTGCGCGCCACCGATGACGAAGACTTGCGGTACATCGCGGCAGGCCTGCAGCGCCGCGTCCAGGCTGGGCAGGACCTCGGCGCCCGGCAATTGCAGACCGGCCTGGCGGCTCAGCACGATGTTGCGCCGACCCGGTAGCGGCCGGAAGCGCTCGGGCAGCGAGTCCCAGGTCTTGCGGCCCATGACGACCGGGTGGCCGAGCGTCAGCGCCTTGAAATGCGCCAGGTCCTCGGGGAGGCGCCACAGCAGCTCGTTGTTGCGGCCTATGGCGCCATCGCTGGCCACGCCAGCGATCAGGGTGATCAAGCTCATGTTGGCACCCTGAGCGCTGCGCGCTGTCCCGCCGAGCGGGAATGAGCCCCTTCGGGCGGCCGTGCGGGGCTCATACGGCCACAGGCGCCTTGATGGCCGGATGCGACTCATAGCCCACCAGCTCGAAGTCCTCGTACTCGTAGTCGAAGATCGAGGCCGGCCGGCGCTTGATGTTCATGGTCGGGTAGGGCAGGGGCTCGCGCGACAGCTGGGTCTGCACCTGTTCGAAATGGTTGCTGTAGATGTGGCAGTCGCCACCGGTCCAGATGAAATCGCCGAGCGCCAGATCGCATTGCTGGGCCAGCATCTGGGTCAGCAAGGCATAGCTTGCGATATTGAAGGGCACGCCGAGGAAAATATCCGCGCTGCGCTGGTAGAGCTGGCAACTGAGCTTTCCGTCTGCCACGTAGAACTGGAAAAAGGCGTGGCAGGGCATCAGGGCCATCTGGTCCAGCTCGGCCACGTTCCAGGCGCTCACGATGATGCGGCGTGAATCCGGGTTGGTCTTGAGCTGCTTCACCACCTCGGCAATCTGGTCCACATGGCTGCCGTCGGCCTTGGGCCAGCTGCGCCATTGCACACCGTAGACCGGGCCGAGCGAGCCATCTTCACGCGCCCATTCGTTCCAGATCGTGCAGCCGCGTTCCTGCAGCCACTGGACGTTGGAATCGCCGCGCAGGAACCACAGGAGCTCCAGGATGATGGACTTCAGGTGCACCTTCTTGGTCGTCACCAGCGGAAAGCCCTCCGCCAGGTTGAAGCGCATCTGGTGGCCGAACACGCTGCGCGTGCCGGTGCCGGTGCGGTCGGCCTTGGTAACGCCATGCTCGAACACATGGCGCATGAAGGATTCGTATTGGGAGGGGGCGCTCTGCATGGCGGGGATTCTATTCAGCCGACAGCTCGGCCGCGGCGGCCGTGCCGGCCAAAGGCCGACCGGCTCGCGCCCAGCCCTCAAGGCCGCCCGTCAGCGCGCGGGCGCGGGTGTAGCCCTGGCTGGCCAGGGTATTGGCGGCGATGGCGGCCGAGACCTCGTTCGGGCAATTGCAATACAGCACGAGCTCGATGTCGCTGGGCAAGGCCGCCTGCTGTTCGCGGCGAATTCGCAGTTGCTCCAGCGACAACGCACCCGGGATATGGCGGGGATCGGCAGCGCGACCGGCCTCGCCACGCACGTCCACGAAGATCGGCTCCAGCCCCTGCTCGATCAGCGCGAAGGCCTCGCTGACCGAGATGCGCGGCGACGCCACGTCACGCAGGAAGCGGCGCCGGCGCCACCAGCGGCGCAAGACGAGCACAGCCACGATCAGCAGCAGGCCTGCCGCCGCCGCGATGCCGGCATTGGCAAGCAGGTCCAGGGTCTGCTGGATCTGCTCGCTGAGCAAGAGACCGAGGCCGAGGAAGACGCCGCTCCACAGGGCCCCGGCCGCGAGGTCGAAGCTGAGGAAGCGCAGCCAGGGCATGCCCAGCGCCCCGGCCATGGGCGCGGCCACGACCGAGATGCCGGGCAGGAACTTGGCCGCCAGCAGCGAGCTGCCGCCCCAGCGGGCGATCATCGATTCGCTCTGCCGCACGCAGGAATCCGGCGACAGCGAGATCCGGCACAGCAGCTTCAGCACCCGGTGGCCGTAGGCGCGGCCGGCCTGGAACCAGACCGCATCGCCCAGCAGGTTGGCCAGCAAGGTGGCGCCCAGCAGGCCGGGGGCCGAGAGCTCGCCGTTCGCCGCCAGGCCACCGGCCACCACCAGCAGCGGTGCGGCCGGCACCGGCAGGCCGACACGCGCCGCAAACGTCACCAAGAAAACCAGCAGGGTGCCGTGCTGGATCAACAGTTCGACGAGGGTGCGCATGCTCATCGGGCGATTCTGGCGCAGTGCGGGTGCACCCGCGCTGCCAGGCAGCGCTTTCGCCCCATGCGCCTAGAGCGAGGGGGCGATCAGCACCACGCGGCGGTTCTGCGCCCGGCCGGGCTCGTTGCCGTTGTCGGCAATCGGCTTGGCGCTGCCAAAGCCTTGCGTCGGCAAATGGGCCCGCAGCAAGCCAGCGCCTGCCAGGACCTGCGCAACGGAACCGGCGCGACGCAAGGACAGCCGCTTGTTGTACTCGGCATCGCCGACGTTGTCGCTGTGGCCCTCCACGCGAAGCCCCAGCAAGCCGACCTGGGCCAGCGTGCGGCCGATGCGCTCCAGTTGCTGCTTCTGCAAGGGGCGGACCTGATCGGAATCGAACTCGAACAGCACGCTTGCCGCGAGGTTCAGGGCCCAGTCGTCGCCAACCGGCGCGAAGCCCAGCTCGCGCAGCGCACGCGCCTGAACTGCCGTCAGAGGCTGGGGGCGCGAGAGCTCGGAGGGCTGCAGCGGCGCCTGCTGGCAGGCCGCCACGAAGACCGACAGGGGCAGGCAGAGAAGGCTTCGGCGTGGGATCAACTTCATGGGCTTGTGGGGGCAAATGGGCCGAGCCTGGTCGTTGCAAGTGCGAGCTCAGTCTCTCGAGACGTCGCTCACGGCTTGCTCGGCGGGGTTGAGCCGGCGCACGCGCTTGCGTCGGTACATGGATTCATCTGCGTGCCTGAGCAGGGCTTCGGCGCTGTGCCCATGGTCAGGATAGAGGGCCACGCCAACGCTGATGCCGGGCGTGATCTCGATGGGGCCGGCGGCGGTCGGCAGGGCCAGCGGGCGCGCCACCAGCGCCTCGATCTGCTGCGTCACGCGGTGGGCATCGTCGGCATGGCGCAAGGGCTCGATCAGCACCACGAACTCATCGCCTCCCAACCGCGCCACCAGGTCATGCTCGCGCACGGCGCTGCGAACGCGTTGGGCCAGCGCGATGAGCACCTGATCGCCGGCCTCATGGCCATGCTGGTCGTTGATCTGCTTGAACCGGTCGGCATCGATGAACAAGAGCGCCAGCCGCGTGCCGCCTGCATCGGCCCGGGCCAGGGCCTCGACCAGCCGGTGCTCGAAATGCGCGCGGTTGGCCACCCCGGTGAGCGAGTCGCGGCTGGCGCGCTCTGCCAGGTCGGCATGGTCGGACTGCAAGGCCTCGTGCCGGTGGAGCAGCTCAGCTTCGCGCGCCAGCACCTCGTCCAGCAGCGCGTTCAGATCGTTGGCCAGCGCGTCTATCTCACGGATGGAGGCCCCGCGGACTCGGGTCCTGTAGGCCCTGGCCTCGCGAACGTGGCGTGACTGCGCCGCCAGATCACTCAAGGGTGCCTCGATCATCTGCGTGAGCCGTCGGGTCATCAGCATCACGGCCTTGCCGCTCAGGAGCATGCCGAGTGCAGCGGCAGCGAGCGACCAGCCCAGGGCCACCAGCAGCGGGGCAACATCACCACGCAACTGCAGCCGCCCCACCACTTCTGCCTGGAAGCGGATCTCGGCTTCGGCATGCAGAGGCAGCAGCATGTCGACGGCGGCTTCCAGCCTTGGCCAGCGCGCCGGGCGCTGCCATTGCGCAAGACTGGCGCCCGAAGCCAGCACGATGCGGGCGCCCGCCAGCTCGTCGCGCGCTCCGGCGTCGGCCAGCAGCTCGGCTGCCGAGCGCGCGTCCCGGAAGACCACAGCAGCCTCGCTCGTGTAGGCCAGCGATTGAGCCACCAGGTTCAAGTGCTTGAGCTGATTGAGCCGCAAGGACACCAGCATCCCGACGATCAGCACCGAGCCAACCACCAGCAGGGTCAGCAACGCCACCCGCAGCTGGGCCCGCCGCAGCACCGAGGCCACCGAGGGCAGCGGGGACGAGCGCAGGTCCGTGCTCATCCCGACACTCCCTGCGGCCGGGGGCGCGCCAGGCGCAGCACCTGGGGATGAACGCGCAGCCCGCTGCGCGACACCGCATCGAGGTTGACCTCGAATCGCAGACCGGCGGAATCCGGCGTCAGGCAGAACAGCCCGCCATCGCTGCAGAATTCGCTGCCCTGACCGATGCTGAGCACGGGGCGCCCCGCCAGGCTGCGCAAAGCTTGCCGCTGCGGCAGTGCTTGCCAGCCTTCGAAGATGATCACGTCACAGGGGGTGGGCGGCGGTTCGTCCGGCTCGATGCTGCGGCCCGACAGCGGCCAGCGCAGGCGCTGGAGCTTGGCATGGGCCAGGATGGCCTCCGCGTCCGTTGCGCCACGGCTGACGCACAGCAGCAGGCCGTTGCGGTCCGGCTCGATCCAGGCGGTGTAGCCCAGAATGGCACTCACCAGCTCGGCCGTGGTCAACCCAGTCTGGGCCTGCGCCAGCGTCCGCGGCGCCTCCGCAGCAACTGCCGGCCCGACCAGCAGCCCGGCCGCGACGCACAACCACACCAGCATTCGGCAGGCCTGAACAGCAAGGGGCGGAAAGGAACCAGGACGCATACGGCAGACAACGGGACGGCCTGAGTTTAAGGGCCCCAAGCGCGTCAACCAAGGACGGCATCCCCGCACCCAGGGGGCGCCCTGGGCACCGGCAATCCGGGGCTTCAGGTCCCGGTTGCCGAGGCCTTGGAGCCTGGATCAGCCCTGAAACTGCAGCGCCGCCAGCCGCGCGTAGACGCCGCCGGCCTGCACCAGCTCCTCGTGCCGACCCTGCTCGACGATGCGGCCCTGGTCCAGCACCACGATGCGGTCGGCCTTCTGCACGGTGGCCAGGCGGTGGGCGATCACCAGGGTCGTGCGGTCGCGCATGGCCACTTCCAGCGCGGCCTGCACCATGCGCTCGCTCTCGGCATCGAGAGCGCTGGTGGCCTCGTCGAGCAGCAGGAGCGGCGGGTTCTTCAGCATGGCCCGCGCGATGCTGATGCGCTGGCGCTGGCCGCCCGAGAGCCGCACGCCGCGCTCGCCGAGGAAGGTCTCGTAGCCCTGAGGCAGCTGGCGGATGAACTCGTCGGCGAAGGCGGCCTTGGCGGCGGCCCTCACGTCCTCGTCGCTCGCCTCGGGGCGGCCGTAGCGGATGTTCTCCAGCGCATTGGTCGAGAAGATCACGCTGTCCTGCGGCACGAGGCCGATGCGCTGGCGCAGCTCGTGCAAGGGCAGGGCGGCGATGTCCACGCCGTCCAACCGCACGCGGCCGGCTTGCGCGTCGTAGAAGCGCAGCAGCAGCTGGAACACCGTGCTCTTGCCCGCGCCACTCGGGCCCACGAGGGCCACGGTCTGGCCGGGCTCGATGGCGAGGCTCAGCTCGCTGAGGGCCGCATGCTGCGGGCGAGAGGGATAGTTGAAACGCAGGCCTTCGAGGCTCACAGAGGCGCCACCGGTGCTGGCCGGCAGGGCCTGCGGCGTGGCGGGCTCGCGCACCGGACTTTGCGTGTTCAGCAGCTCGACCAGGCGCTCGGTCGCGCCGGCGGCGCGCAGCATGTCGCCCCAGACCTCGGACAGCACGGCGACGCTGGACACCAGCAGGGTGACGTAGACGACCGTCTGGCCCAGATGGCCGGCCGTGATCTTGCCGGCGATCACCGCCTGCGTGCCCTGGTAGAGGCCCCAGACCAGGGAGCCGAAGGTGGCCGTGATGATGAAGGCCACCAGCATGGAACGCACGCGGGTGCGCTTGCGGGCGGTGTCGAAGGCGCTCTCGCTGGCCTCGGCAAAGCGTTTCGCTTCGCGGCCCTCGGCCGTGTAGCTCTGCACCACGGTGACGGCGTTCAGCACCTCGGCGGCGATGGCGCTGGTGTCGGCCACGCGGTCCTGGCTGGCGCGGCTGAGCTTGCGCACGCGGCGGCCGAAATAGAGGGCCGGCAAGACCACCAGCACCAGCATGCCCAGCACCTGGGTCATCACCAGCGGGTTGGTGGCGATCAGCATGACCATGGCGCCAATGCCCATCACCGTATTGCGCAGGCCCATCGAGAGGCTGGAGCCCACGAGGGTCTGCACGACCGTGGTGTCGGTGGTGATGCGGCTCAGCACCTCGCCGGTCTGCGTGGTCTCGAAGAACTCGGGGCTCTGCTTCAGCACATGGGCATAGACGGCCTTGCGCAGGTCGGCCGTCACGCGCTCACCGAGCCAGGTCACCGAATAGAAGCGCAGGGCCGAGAAGAGGCCCAGCAGGGCGCCGACCCCGAACAGCGCGAGGAAATGCTCGCGCAAGGCCATGATGCGCGCGCCCGGGTCGCTGGCCACCAGGCCCTGGTCGATCAGCTCCTTCAGCGCCAGCGGAAAGGCCAGGGTGGTCAGCGCCGCCAGCACCAGGAAGAGCAAGGCGGCCGCGATGCGACCCCGGTAGGGCATCAGAAAGGGCAGCAGGCCACCCAGCGCACGCGGCGGTGCCTTGTTGAGGTCGTGTCGGGAGGCTTCGGTCATGGCGGGTCCAGATGGGGCGAACCCCGTGCAATGCAAGGCTGACGGCGATTGTCAGCGATTAATTGCCTTGACAATCATTGCCTAGGCAATTAAATTTCAGCCCATGTCACCCAAGCCTGTCAAGTTCTACAGCGCCGAGACCTACCGCCGCGAGGAGAGCCTCGGCTGGCTGATCAAGCGCATCACCGGGTCGGTGGTCGCCATGGCAGATCGCCACATGGGCCCACTCGGCCTGACGCATGCGCAATGGGCGCCGCTCCTGCACCTGCGCCTGCAAGGCCCCGGCCCGGTGGCCACGCTGGCCTCCGAGCTGAACATCGACCCCGGCGCGCTGACCCGGCTGCTGGACCGCTTGGAGGCCAAAGAGCTGGTGCGCCGCGAGCGCAGCAGCGAAGACCGCCGCGTGGTCATCGTGTCGCTGACCGAGCTGGGCCAGCAGGCCACGGCCGAGGTGCCGGCCGTGCTGTCCGACATCTTCAACCAGCTGCTCAGCGGCTTCACGCGAGAGGAATGGCGCAGCCTGGTTTCCATGCTGCAACGCCTCGCAGCCAATGGCGAAGCGCTGCGCGCCGCCCAGAACAACGACGCCACCGCGTCCGAATGATGACGATGATGAAGAAATTCCAACCGACCCTGCTGGCCTTCGCGGCTGCACTGCTAGGCGCCTGCGCCCAGATCCCCGAACTGCCCAAGGCGGCCGCGCCGTTGCAGGCTCAGCAGCTGGGTTTGAGTGAGCCCGCCGGACAGGCATTTGAGAGCCGCTGGTGGGGCGCGTTCAAGGACGCCCAGCTCGACGCCCTGGTGGACCGCGCCCTGGCCGAGTCGCCGAATCTGGCACTGGCTCAATCCCGCATCACCAAGGCGGCCGCCGTGGTCGAAGCCGCCGGCGCGGCCGACAAGCCGGTGATGGGTGTGGGCCTCGACGCCAGCCGCCAGCGCTACACCGAGCACGGCCTGATACCGCCGCCCGTCGCTGGCACCATTCGCACGACGGCCACGCTGCAAGCCGGCATCAGCTATGAGTGGGACTTCTTCGGCAAGCATGCCGCCGCGCTGAACGCTGCGCTCGGCCAGCACAAGGCCAGCCTGGCCGACATGGCCGCCGCCCGCCTGGTGCTGGCCACGCAGGTCAGCCGTGCCTACCTCTCGCTCGCGCAGGTGCAGGCCCAGGCCGCCCTGGTGGACCGCATGATGGGTGAGCGCCAGGCCGCCCTGGCCCTGGTCCGCCAGCGCAGCGAGGCCGGCCTCGACGGCGCGCAGGAGCTGCGCAATGCCGAGCTGCCGCTGCCCGAGCTGCGCCGCCAGCGCCTGGTACTGAACGAACAAGCCACGCTCTTGCGCCATCAACTGGCGGCGCTGACGGTGCAGTCGCCCCAAGCCCTGGACAGCCTGCAAGCCCAACTGCCCGCCGCCCAACCCTGGCCAACCGAAGTGGCACCGGGCCTCGACCTGCTGGGCCGCCGGCCGGAGCTGGTGGCGGCACGCTGGCGCGTCGAGGCGGCCACGCAGCAGGTCAAGGAATCGCGCGCCCAGTTCTATCCGAACGTGAGCCTCAGCGCCTTCGCCGGCTTCAGCTCGATCGGCCTCGACAACCTGGTCAATGCCGGCAGCCGCCAGTACGGCTTCGGCCCCTCGCTGCGCCTGCCCATCTTCGACACCGGCCGCCTGCGCGCCCAGCTGAAGGGCTCGGCCGCCGAGGCTGACGCGGCCGTGGCCTCGTACAACGCCGCGCTGCTGGAAGCGGTGCGCGACGCCAGCGATCAGTACACCGGCCTGCAGTCGTTGCGCGCCCAGACCAGCGCGCAGGCCGAGGCGCTGACGCAATCGCAGAAGCTGCTGGATCTGGCCCAGCAGCGCCGCGAGGCCGGCCTCGGCAGCCAGTTGGCCGTGCTCAATGCCCGCTTCGCGGTGCTGCAGCAGGAGCGCCAGGCGCTCGACCTGCGCGCCCAGGCCCTGGACAAACAAGTGAACCTGGCCCGCAGCCTCGGCGGCGGCTGGAACGAAGCTACGAACTGAATCAGCAAGCGAAGAACACCATGAGCGACAACAACCAAACCACCGCCCCCGTCAACGCAAACGGCAACGGCAATGGCAAGCGCAACAAGGCGCTGACGATCCTGACCGTGGCCGTGCTGCTCGGCTTCGGCGGCTATGTGGCCTACGACAAGCTGATCGGCAGCAAGGTCGAGAACACCGACAACGCCTATGTGCAGGCCAATGTGGTGCAGATCACGCCCCTGGTCGGCGGCACGGTGCGCGCCATCCATGCCGACGACACCGACTACGTGAAGGCCGGTCAGCCGCTCCTGAGCCTGGACCCGGCCGACGCCAAGGTGGCGCTGGAGCAGGCCGAGAGCCAGCTGGCCCAGACCGTCCGCGAAGTGCGCACGCTGTACGCCAACAACAGCACCCTCGGTGCCCAAATCAAGCTGCGCGAGGCCGATGTGCAGCGCGCGCAAAGCGAGATCAACCGCCTGCAAAGCGATGCCAAGCGCCGCGCGCCGCTGGTTGAGACTGGCGCCGTGGGCCGCGAGGAATATGAGCATGTGCTGGCCCAGATCACCACGGCCAACAGCAGCCTCGCCGGCGCGCAATCGGCCCTGGCCGCAGCGCGCGAGCAGCTCGCCAGCAACCAGGTGCTGACCGACGGCGTGCCGCCCGAGCAGCACCCCAATGTGCAACGCGCCGCTGCCCGCGTGCGCGAAGCCTTCCTGGCCCTGCAGCGCACCGAGCTGCCGGCGCCGGTGGATGGCTGGGTTGCCCGCCGCAGCGTGCAGCTCGGCCAACGCGTGGCCGCCGGCGCGCCGCTGATGGCCGTGGTTGGCCTGCAGCAGGTCTGGGTCGATGCCAATTTCAAGGAAGGCCAGCTGAACCACCTGCGCATCGGCCAGCCCGCCAAGCTGGTGGCCGATGTCTACGGCAAGAAGGTCGAGTTCAACGGCAAGATCGTCGGCCTGTCGGCTGGCACTGGCGCAGCCTTTGCCCTGCTGCCGGCGCAGAACGCCACCGGCAACTGGATCAAGGTCGTGCAGCGCGTGCCGGTGCGCATCGCGCTGGACGCCAAGCAGGTCGCCGAGCATCCGCTGCGCGTGGGCCTGTCGATGAATGTGGACGTGGACGTGACGGACCAGAGCGGCAAGTCGCTGGTCGATGCGCCGCGCGCTGCGGCCAGCATCGAGACCAAGGTGCACGAGCGCTCGGAAGCGGCGGCTGATGCCGACGTGGACCGCATCATCAAGGCCAACCTGGGCCGCGCGATCAAGTCGACGCCGATGGCGGCGCGCAAGGTGCAAGGATGAGCAATCCCGCCGCAAACGCACCGGCTCAGCCGGCGCCGCTGCATGGGCCCAGCCTGATCCTGGGGACGCTGGCCTTGTCGCTGGCGACCTTCATGAACGTGCTGGATTCGTCCATCGCGAACGTGTCCTTGCCCGCCATCGCCGGTGACCTGGGCGTGAGCCCGGTGCAGGGCACCTGGGTCATCACCAGCTTCGGCGTGGCGAATGCGATCTCGGTGCCGCTGACCGGCTGGCTGACCCGCCGCTTCGGTGCGGTGCGCCTGTTCACGACCAGCGTGCTCTTGTTCGTGCTGGCTTCCTGGTTGTGCGGCTTCGCGCATTCGCTGGAAATGCTGGTGGCCTGCCGCGTGCTGCAAGGCCTGGTGGCCGGGCCCATGATCCCGCTGTCGCAGACCCTGCTGCTCGCGAGCTATCCGCGCGAGAAAGCGGGGACGGCGCTGGCCTTATGGGGGGTGACCACGCTGGTCGCACCGGTTGTGGGGCCGCTCCTGGGCGGCTGGATCACCGACAACATCTCCTGGCCCTGGATCTTCTACATCAACGTGCCGGTGGGCCTGTTCGCGGCCTTCCTGACCTGGAGCATCTACAGGAAGCGCGAGACGCCGACGGCCAAGCTGCCCATCGACGGCATAGGCCTCGCGCTCCTGGTGATCTGGGTCGGTGCGTTGCAGCTGATGCTAGACAAGGGCAAGGAACTCGACTGGTTCGCCAGCGGCGAGATCCAGATCCTGGCGGTCACGGCCGTGGTGGGCTTCCTGTTCTTCCTGATCTGGGAGCTCTACAACGAGCATCCGGTGGTGGACCTCAGGCTGTTTGCCGGGCGCAATTTCGCGGTGGGCGCGGCCACGCTGTCGGTGGCTTACGGCCTGTTCTTCGGCAATGTGGTGCTGCTGCCGCTGTGGCTGCAGCAGTGGATGGGCTACACCGCCACCGACGCCGGCATGGCGCTGGCGCCGGTGGGCTTGCTCGCCATCCTGCTGTCGCCGGTGGTGGGCAAGAACGTCAGCCGCTTCGACCCGCGCGCCATGGCGACCTTTGCCTTCGTGATGTTTGCAGTCGTCTTGACCATGCGCTCCAACTTCACCACGCAGACCGACTTCGCCACCATCATGGTGCCGACCCTGCTGCAGGGTGCCGCGCTGGCCTTCTTCTTCATCCCGCTGACCACGCTGACCCTGGCCGGCATCACGCCGGACCGGTTGCCGGCGGCGGCCGGCCTGTCGAACTTCGTGCGGATCACGGCCGGTGCCATGGGCACGTCGATCTCGACCACGCTGTGGGAGAACCGCGCCACGCTGCATCACCAGCACATGGTCGAGAACCTGGGGCAGGGCAGCGCCGTGGCGGCCGATGCGGTGGCCAAGCTGACCGGCAGCGGCATGTCGGTGGATCAGGCCTGGGCCCAGATCAACCGGCAGATCGACCAGCAGGCCTTCACCCGGGCGGCGGACGACATCTTCCTGATCTCGGCCGTGCTCTTCCTGGTGCTGATCGCCTTCATCTGGATGACGCGCCGGCCGCCCCGCATCGGTGCCGCGCCGGTGGACGCCGGCGGCGCGCACTGAAGCCGCGACCATCGGTCACACGGTGTCACCGATATAAGGGGTGCGGGCTGCTTTCCAGCGGCCCGCATTGTGTTTGAATAGGCGCGTACCCCAGGGTCACGCGCCACCATGTCGTCCCACCTCACGCCCGACCATCCGCGCTGGCTGCAACAGCTGGCCGAACTGCGGCGCCGCCATGGCGCCACCTTGGTCTGGGCCGGCCTATTCGCCGCGCTGTGGCTGCCGGGCCTGCTCCTGACCCTCTTGATGAGCGTGCCGCTGGGCGTCGCGCCGGGCACAGCCTTGTTGCTTGGCAGCGTGGGTTCGCTGATCTGCGCCGCTGCGGCCAGCGCGCTGCTGCTGGGCCTGGCCGACCCGCTGGACCGTGCGCTGCGCCTGCTCGGCCGCCAGGGCACGCTGGACCCGGCCACCGGCGTCTGCGACCGCCGGCATTTCCTGCATGCCGCCGAGCGCGAGCTGTCAGCCGCGCGGCGCTATCAGCGGCCTTGCGCCCTGGTGCTCTTGCAGCTCGATCATTTCGCCCAGATCCAGAATCGCTTCGGCCAGCGCTGCGGCGAGCTGCTGCTGCGCGCCCTGGCCGAAAGCGCCCAGGCCCAGCTGCGCCAGCCCGACCTGCTGGCCCGCTTCGACGACGACCGGTTCATCCTGTTGTTACCCGACACCGACCCGCTGGGCGCCCTCGATGTGGCCGACCGGCTGCGCGAACGCGCCGAGCGCCTGGGCTTCGAATGGCAGGGCCAGATCCTGCAATGCACGGCCAGCCTCGGCGTGGCGGCCTTGCAGGAAGAGCATGCAGCCCTGCAGCAGCTGGTGCAGGCCACCGAGGCCGCCTTGCGCGAGGCGCTCGCTGCGGGCCGCAACTGCGTGCGGGCCGACGCACAGCTGCTGCCTTCGCGGCCGCGCGTCAGCAAGCCGCAGAGCAAGCTGTAGCGGCCCCTAGAGCTGCATCTTGCCGGCGTAGCCGGTCATCTCCAGGTAGCCCAAGCCGATCTGCTGGCCACGGCTGTCACTCAGCCTGGCCACACCTTCCCAGTAGGCCATGCCGGTGCTGCGCCGGGCATCGACCTCCTGCGCGTCGAACAGCGCCGCCAGCTGCAACTCGCCAAGCGGGCTCTTGATCCGCCATTGCACCGGGTACTGCGCGCTGCTGAGCTCGCTGCGCCAGCGGCGCTGCGGCTCGAAGGCCAGCTCGCCATTGGCGAACGTGCGCAGGCTGCCATCGGGCTTGCGCCAGCTGCCGCCGGTCCACAGCGTGCTGCCATCGGCCCGACGCAGGCGGAAGGCGGTGAGGGCGCCGCCATTGTCCAGGTTGATGCCCAGCCAATCCCAGCCCTCGGCCTCGGGCGGCAGCAACTGGCCACTCCATTCGTGGTCCAGCCAGGAGCGGCCCCGCAGTTGCAGAGGACGGCCATCGATCTGCAAGCGGGCGCGGGTCTGCAGCTGAACCTGGCTGTAGTAGTGGCTGAAGGTTGCAGCCGATTTGCGCGACAGGCCCTGCTCGCCCTGCTGCAAGGGTGCTTGCGTGGTCTGCAAAGCCAGCTCCAGCGCAAAGCCGGCCGTGCTGCTTGCAATGGCCGCAACATAGCCTTGCTCGGTGCGCTTCAGCGTCCAGTCGGACAGCCGCAGATCGCTGTCGCCTTCCGCCGCCCGCGCATGCTCGAAGCCCACCCGCGCCAGCCGCTGGTCGTGGTGCAGCCGCTGGCCCCTGATGTCGCTCAGCGCGGCATGGGCCAGCAGCAGTTGACGCGCGGCGAAGGGGCTCGGATGCTCGCCGTGCACCGGCCCGCGCAGACTGAAGAAGGTCAGCTGATAGCCGTAGTCGGGCCGCTTCGCGTCAGCACCGATCAGGCCGGTGAGGTACCACCATTCGATGGCTTCGCCTGGATGTGAGCCGTGGTCGCGCGGGAACTGCAGACCGGCGGCGGCAAGGGCGGTAGTCGGGCCCGGCAAGGCGGCGAGCAGGAGCGCGCGGCGGCCGATCTTCATCATCACCAGTCCTCCTTTACCGACTGCACCGCATCGACCGACAGGGCCTGGCGCCCCGCCAGCAGCGCGGCCGCGACGGCGGTGACGAACACCGCCGCCAGCAGGCCTGCGAGGCGCAGCCAGGGGATGTGCATCTCCATGCTCCAGTGGAAGCTCTGCGGGTTCAGCACCCACACGAGCACCGCGCTGATCAGCAGGCCGAGTACCAGCCCAAGCAGCAGGCCGCAGGCGGCCAGCAAGCCCGCTTCGCGCAAGAGCAGGCCCAGCACATCGCTGCGCGACAGGCCCAGATGCCGCAAAAGGCCGAACTCACGCCGCCGCGCCAGCGTCTGCGCTGACTGGCTGGCGGCGATGCCGAACAGGCCGATCGCCAGGGCCACGGCCTGCAGGCCATGGGTCAGCACAAAGCTGCGATCGAAGATGCGCAGCGAGAGCGTGCGCAGGTCCTCGGCGCTGGCGACCTCGATGTCGTCGGGCTCCGCCGCGAGCGCCCGCAGCTGCTTCACCACGCCCTCTGCTCCGGCCTTGGGCCACAGCAGCAATTCGCTGACTGCCGCCTCGCCACTGGCACGGCGGTAGTCGGCCAGGGCCAGCAGCAGGGCCGGGCTCTGGCGGCTGTAGTCGCGCCAGACGCCGGCCACCTGGCCATCGAGACGGGCGCCGCCCGCGAGCCGCAGACTCAGGCCTTGACCAGGCTGCAGCCGCAGGCTGTCGCGCATCGCCTCATTGATGAAGAAGGCCGGGCCCTGGGTCGCCACCGCCGGGTCGACCAGGGGCAGATGGCCCGGGTCGAACTCGCGCGCCAGCAAGGCCAGTTCCTGCCCGTTCGCTGCCGCTTCGGCCAGCCAGGCCTTGGCCGTGCGTTGCTGGGCGGTGCGCTCGAACAGCGGGCTTTGCTGCACAGCCTCGACGAAGGCCGGCGGCAGCGGCGCGCCGCCCCGGATGCCGCTGCGCAGGTACATCTCGGCCGGCAGCATCTGCGTGAGCCATTGCTGCAGCGACTCGCGGAAGCTGCCCACCATCACCAGCATGGCCACCGACAGGGCCAGTGCCACCAGCACGCCCGACAGCGTCTGCAAGGCATCGCCACTGTGCTCGCGCAGCCGCGCACGCGCCAGCCGCGCGAGGGCCGTGCCGCGCTGGCGCTTCAGCAGCAGCGACAAGGCCTGCGGCAGGCTCAGCATGCCACCGAGCAGCAGGCACAGCATGGCGGCATAGGCGCCGAGAGACAGTTCCTGCCAGGCCGGTGCCAGCGCCAGCGGCAGGGCCGCCAGCAGCAGACCGGGGCCGAGCCAGGCCGGCCAGCGCCGCAGCGAGGTGCCGCCCAGGCCCTTGAGCACCTGGGCCACCGGCATCTCGCGCACCGCGAGGGCTGGCGCCGCTGCGGCCAGCAGGCAGACCAGCAAGCCCAGAGCGCCAAAGCCCAGCAGCGGCAGCGGCTCCAGCGACGCAGAAGCGACCTGGCTGATGCCCAGGGCCGCACCGAAATCGCCGCCCAGCAGCTTCAGCACCACGCCATGCAACAGCCAGCCAAGCAGCAGGCCGAGACTGCTGCCGACGAGGCCCAGCAGCGTCGCCTCGGCCATCACGAGGCCGGCGCGCTCTCGGCCCGAGAGGCCCAGCACGCCCAGCAAGGCCAGCTGCGGCTGGCGCTGGGCCACCGACAGCGAGACCACCGCGAACACGAGGAAGCTGCCGGTGAACAGCGCCATCAGGGACAGCACGCCGAGGTTCACGCGGTAGGCCTGCGTGAGGCTGGAGAGTCGGGCGTCGGCGTCAACGGGTGGCGCTGCGTGCACGGCGTCCGGCAGCGCGGCACTGGCCAGGAATTGCGCTGCTGTCACGCCGCTCTGCAAGCGCAGGGCGATCCGGTCCAGCGTGGTGCGGCCGAGCAGGGCCTGGGCGCCGGCGATGTCGATCACCGCCAGCGGCGGACCGCCGGCTGCTACTTCACCGCCGCGCTGCAGGCGGGTGGTCTGCAACTGCGAGCCTTGTGGATGGCGCAGCTCGATCAGCGCCTGCTGCTCACCGAGCCACAGGGCGGCAGCGCGGTTCAGATGCAGGCGCTGCGGGTCCAGCCACAGCTGCAAGGGCGATTCGGTCTTCAGCGGCCGGGCCAGCAGGTCGGGGCTCAAGCCGGTGGCGGCCAGGGCGTCGATGCCCAGCAGGCGCAGGCTGCGAACCTGACCGTCGGCTCGGCGCATCTGCACGCTGGCCTCGATCTGCGGCGCGGCCTGCAGCACCTCGGGCCGCGCGGCGATGCGCTCGAACAAGGCCAGGTCCAGCGTGCCGCCATCGCGGCTCAGCACCAGGTCGGGCTGGCCTTCGACGCTGCGGGCGGCCGCCGCGAATTCACCAAGTGCGGCTGCATTGATCAGGTGGACGGCATAGGGCAGGGCCACGCCCAGCATCACGGCCACCAGGGCCAGCAACTGGCGTCCGGCCTGGTGGCGCAGCGCCGGCAGCGAGAGGCGTCGCAGCCAGCGCAACCCCGTCATGGCAGGGCTTCCAGGCCGGCCTCGCCGAGGTGCAGGCGGCGGTCAGCCAGCGCAGCGGCGCGCTCCGAATGCGTCACCAGCAGGCAGGCCGCACCTTGCTCGCGGCATTGCTGGCGCAAGAGCTCCAGCACACCGTCGGCATGGCGAGGGTCCAGGTTGCCGGTGGGTTCATCGGCCAGCACCAGGGCCGGCTTGTGGACCAGGGCGCGGGCGATGGCCACACGCTGCAGCTGGCCGCCGGAGAGCTGGCGCGGCATGCGTGCAGCAAGGTCGACCAAGCCCACAGCCTCCAGCATTTCGGTCACGCGGGCCGCGTCTTCACGGCCCTGCAAGAGCAGCGGCAGGCCCACATTGCCGGCCACGTCCAGGTGCGGCAGCACATGGAAGGCCTGGAACACGAAGCCGAGGCGTTCGCGCCGCAGCCGCGCCTGGGCCGCCTCGGCGAGCGCATGGATGTCCTGCCCTTCGAGCAAGACCTGGCCCTCGTCGGGGCGGTCCAACCCGGCCAGGCAGTTCAGGAAGGTGGATTTGCCGCAGCCGGATTCGCCAAGCAAGGCCACCAGCTCGCCCGGCGCCAGGTTCAGCGACAGGCCGCTGAACACGGTGCTGTCGCCGTAGCGCTTGGCGAGCTTGCGGGCCTCCAGCATGGCGCTCATCGCAGGGCTTTTTGCAGCGCGGCCAGCACATGCAGGGCCGCGTCCGGATGCTGGCAGTCGACCACCTGGCGCTGCGGCATGCTGCGCAGCCAGGTGATCTGTCGCTTGGCCAGCTGGCGCGTGGCGGCACTGCCGCGTTCGACCAGATGCTTGAAATCGCCGCTGTCCAGTGCCTCCCAGGTCTGGCGGTAGCCCACGCAGCGCATCGAGGGCAGGTCCGGCGACAGATCGCCCCGCGCGCGCAGCGCCTTCACCTCATCGATCAGGCCCTGGTCCAGCATCTGCTGGAAGCGCTGGTCCAGCCGCTGGTGCAGCCAGGCACGGTCCTGCGGCTCCAGCGAGAGCAGGGGCCAATCGACGCCGCTGCTGCGCTGCGGCTCCGCATGCAGCTGCGACAGGGTCTTGCCGCTCAGGTGCCAGACCTCGAGCGCGCGCTGGATGCGCTGCGAATCGTTCGGCGCGAGGCGGGCTGCCGTCTCTGGGTCGATAGTGGCAAGCTTGGCATGCATGGCCGGCCAGCCGATCTGCTCGGCCTCGGCATCCAGTTGCGCGCGCAGCTCGGCATCGGCCTGCGGCAGGGCCGAGAGCCCGTCGAACAAGGCCTTGAAATACAGCATGGTGCCGCCGACCAGCAGCGGCAGCTTGCCGCGCGCCAGGATCTCTTCCGCCAGTTGCTGGGCGCTGCTGGCGAACTCGGCGGCCGAGTAAGACTCGAGCGGATCGAGGATGTCGATCAAGTGGTGCGGCACCGCCGCCAGCTCGGCCTTGCTCGGCTTGGCCGTGCCAATGTCCATGCCTCGGTAGACCAGGGCCGAATCGACGCTGATGATCTCGACCGGCAGGTACTCCGCAATCTTCAGCGCGGCAGCGGTCTTGCCGGTGCCGGTCGGCCCGGCAAGACAAACCGGCTGCATCATCAGAAGCGTTCCCAGGGTGTCAGGTAGCGCCATTCACCCACCGGCAATTTACCCAACGGAATGCGGCCGATGCGCACGCGCTTCAAGCCCACCACCTTGAGTCCGACCAGTTCGCACATGCGGCGGATCTGGCGCTTGCGGCCCTCGCGCAGCACGAAGCGCAGTTGGTCCTCATTGGCCCAGCTGACGTTGGCCGGCTTCAGCTGCACGCCATCGAGCTCCAGGCCATGGCGCAGCAGGGCCAGGTCTTGCTCGGTGAAGCCTTCGTCGCTCTTGACGCCATTGCGGCCGACGTACTCGACGCGCACGAGGTACTCCTTCTCGACCAACGAGTCCTCGCCGATCAGGGCCTTGGCCACGCGGCCGTCCTGCGTCAGCACGAGCAGGCCGGTGGAGTCGATGTCCAGGCGGCCGGCGGGCGCGAGGCCGCGCAACTGGCCTGGATGGAACTTGATGCCCGAGGTGTCTTCGCCCCAGTGCGTGTCCTGCTTGATCAGCACGGCCGCCGGCTCATAGCCATCCTCAGCTTGGCCTGACACATAGCCGATGGGCTTGTGCAGCAGGATGGTCACGCGGGTCGCCTGCTGCTGATGGGCAGCGTCGTCGACCTCAATCTTGGCGTCGGGCAGCACGCGCTGGCCGAGGTGGGCCATCTTGCCGTCCACGCGCACCCAGCCGGCTTCGATCCACTCGTCGGCCTCACGGCGCGAGGCGATGCCCAGCTCGCCCATGCGCTTGGACAGGCGTTCGCCCTCGGGCGGCGGTTCGACGGGTTCGCGGCGCTGACGCGGCTGCGGCGCTTGCTGGCCGTAGGGTTGATCGAAGCGCGGGCCGGTGTTGCGGCGCTGATCGCGGCGCGGTGGCGGGGCATCGTCACGGTTGAACTGGCCTTCGTTGCGGTCACCGCCACGGAAACCACCACGGTCATCGCGATCATTGCGGTCAGATTGGCGTGGCGGGCGCTCATCGCTGCGCTGTGGGCGGCTGTCTTGCCTCGGGGCGGCGCGACCCTCGCCACGTGGTGCGGGCCGGCCTTCACCGCGCGGTGCCGGGCGCCCTTCGCCACGCGGCAGCGCACGGCCTTCATTGCGCTGCTGGCCTTGCTGCTCTTCACGGCGGAAACCACCGGAAGGCTTGGCCGGCCTGTCACCCGAACGCGCCGGGCGCTCGCCGGGGGCTGCGGGACGAGCTGGCCGAGCTGGGCGGGCCGGGCCGCGTTCTTCGCTGGGGCCGCGTTCTTCGGCGCGGCGCTGCTCGAAAGCCTTTCGCTCGGCCTGCACCTGCTCGAGGGTCTGGCGCGGGCGCGACACGCCCTTGCCGCGCAGCGGGGCGCGCTTCTCGCCGTCCGCCGTGGTCTTGCGCGGGGCGGGCTTCTTGTTCAGTTTCAGGGTGGCCATGGGTACTTTCGCTAGGACGCTATTGGACCATCAAGCGAGCCTTCAGCGGCCCCGCAGGAACAGGGCGTCCAGTTCCTTCATCGTCAGCTGGCGCCAGGTCGGCCGGCCGTGGTTGCACTGGTCGGCCCGTTCGGTGCGCTCCATGTCGCGCAAGAGGGCGTTCATTTCGTCCAGCGTCAGTTGCCGGTTGGCGCGCACTGCGCCATGGCAGGCCATGGTGGCGAGGATCTCGTGCTGGGCCCGCTCGATGGCCTGGCTGGCATCGAACTGGCCCAGTTCGGCCAGCACGCCGCGCGTCAGCTCCACCACGTCGCCACCGGCCAGCGCAGCCGGGCGGGCGCGCACGGCCAGCATCTTGCTGGACAGCGGCGCCACGTCCAGACCCAGCCGCAACAGGCCCTCGGCCTGGGCTTCCGCCGTGGCGATCTCCTGCGCCGTGGCGGCGAAGGTCACCGGGATCAGCAGCGGCTGCGACTCGATGGCGGCCGCGCCGAGCGAGGCCTTGAGCCGCTCGTAGACCACGCGCTCATGGGCCGCATGCATGTCGACAATGACCAGGCCCTGGGCGTTCTCGGCCAGGATGTAGACGCCCTGGATCTGCGCCACGGCGCGGCCCAGTGGCCAGTCATGCGCGGGCAGGGCGCTGGGCTCGGCAAAGGCGACCGGCAGTGGCGTCTGCGGCGCATAGAGCGCCTGGGCTTCGGCCAGGCCCAGCGAGACCTGGGTGTTGCTGCGCCAGCTGGGCACGTAGGCCGGGGCCGGCGCTTCGGCGGCCGTCTGGGCGTTGCCGAACCAGGCCGGCGGATTGCCGGGCGAGGGGCGATAGCCGGGTGCCTCCGCTGTCGCCTGCTGGGCCGCCTGGATGGCATTCGTGGTTTGAGCCTCAGCCGCGCGCGACACCGCCAGCGCATCCTGCACGGCATAGCGCACGCGCTGGTGCAGCTCGCGGCCATCGCGGAAGCGCACCTCGATCTTGGTCGGGTGCACGTTCACGTCGACGAGGCTGGGGTCGATTTCGAGGAACAGCAGGTAGCAGGGCTGGCGGTGGCCGTGCAGCACGTCTTCATAGGCCGAGCGCACGCCGTGCGCGATCAGCTTGTCGCGCACGAAGCGGCCGTTGACGTAGACGTACTGCATGTCGGCGCGGCTGCGCGAGGCCTCGGGCAGGCCGGCGCGGCCATGGATGCGCAAGGGGCCGGCGCCGCCTTCCA
Organism: Pelomonas sp. V22; assembly: GCF_030014915.1. Taxonomy (GTDB): domain Bacteria; phylum Pseudomonadota; class Gammaproteobacteria; order Burkholderiales; family Burkholderiaceae_C; genus JAUASW01. Next base: position 47,545 of record NZ_JAGIXS010000001.1, on the reverse strand, counting down.
CCGGGCGGCTCTCGGCCACGAACTCCTCGCCCAGCACATCGGCCACGCGCTGTTCGGCCGTGCCGGCGCGCCATTGCTCCACGAGCTTGCCCTCGTGCCAGACCGCAAAGCCCACATCGGGCCGCGCCAGCGCATGGCGGCGCACGGCCTCCACGCAATGCGCTAGCTCGGTGGCATCGGTCTTCAAAAACTTGCGGCGTGCCGGCGTGCTGAAGAACAGCTCGCGCACCTCCACGCTGGTGCCGCGCGCCCGTGCCGCCGGGTTCAGCTCGCCGGAGCGGGCGTCGATGCGGTGGGCATGGGCCGCGCCCTCGCTGCGGCTGGCAATGGCCATCTCTGACACCGAGGCGATGGCGGCCAGCGCCTCGCCCCGGAAGCCCATGGTGCCGACCGATTCCAGTTCATCGAGGTTGCGGATCTTGCTGGTGGCATGCCGGCGCAGCGCCAGCGGCAGCTCTTCGGACGGAATGCCGAGGCCATCGTCCTCGACGACGATGGCACGCACGCCGCCGGCCATCAGCTTGACCTGGATCTGGGTGGCGCCGGCATCCAGCGCGTTGTCCACCAGCTCGCGCACCACCGAGGCAGGGCGCTCGACCACCTCGCCGGCGGCGATCTGGCTGATCAGTTCATCGGGGAGTTCGCGGATCTCGCGGCGCGGGGCGGGGGAAGACGACAAATCCATGGGCCGGATTGTAGGAAGCCGGCGTCATCCCCAGAGCCCGTCAGGGCAGCCCGGCCAAAAAGTCCGCCAGCGCCGCATTGAAGGCCTCCGGCGCCTCCAGCGAGGGCAGGTGGGCCACACCCGGCATCAGGGTGCGCTGTGCGCAGGGGATGCGTGCGGCCATCTGCTCGCAACGCTCGGAGAAATAGGCCAGGTCCAGATCACCCCACAGCAGATGCGTGGGCACCTGCACCCGTTCCAGCTGCGGCCAGCTGGGCGGCGCCTCGATGGCCGGGCCGGGCTTGGGCGCGCGCAGCATCAAGTCGTCCATGTCGAGGAAGAGGGTGCGGGCCTCGCCGTCCACGCGGCCGGCCGGGCTGGTGGGGCCGTCCAGCCACAGGGCGGCCAGGGCCGCGTTGGTCTTGTCGAAATCGCAGGACAACTCGGCGGCGTCGATGGCCTCATCCAGCCGCTGTTCGGCCTCGGTCAGCTCGGGCACGGGAGCGCCATTGACGGCCGGCGCCACCAGGAAGAGCCCAGTCACGCGGGTGGGCCGGTCCAGCGCCGCCTCCAGCGCGAGGCGCCCGCCGAGCGAACAGCCGACCAGCACCGCATGCTGCAGGCCCGCCGCATCCATCACGGCCCAGAGGTCGTGCAGGTGCGAGAACGGGCCCACGGTCTCGATCTCGGCAACGCCATAGCCGCGCCGGTCATAGGCCAGCACGGTGCGCTCGGCGCCGAAGGCCTGCAGTTGTGCGAGCCACAGGCGATGGTCCGTGACGCCGGCGTGCAGGAAGACCAGCGGCGACTTGCTGGGGTTGGGATGGCGGCGCAGCACACAGGGCAGGTGGGCACCGGCGACCGGTATCCATTGAAGGGCATTCATCGGGGTAAAGGGACTTGAGGGACTTGAGGGACTTGGATCAGCGACCGGGCCATTGTGAGAGCTTGATCTCGCCATGCCATTCGTTTCTGCTGTGGCACCGCATAATGCGCCGCCATGGAATTCATCACCCTGCTGATCGACTTCGTCGTCCATGTGGACAAGCATCTCGCCACCTTCGTGGCGGCCCACGGCGCCTGGATCTACGGCCTCTTGTTCCTGATCATCTTCGTGGAGACCGGCGTCGTGGTGATGCCCTTTCTGCCGGGTGACTCGCTGCTCTTCATCGTCGGTGCGATGTGCGGCACGGGCTTGCTGGATCTCGGCCTCTCTATCAGCCTGATGAGCGTGGCCGCCGTGGCCGGCAACCAGAGCAATTACGCGATAGGCCGCTACTTCGGGCCCAAGGTCTTCCAGTGGGAGAACTCGCGCTTCTTCAACCGCAAGGCCTTCGACCAGGCCCACGCCTTCTATGAGCGCCATGGCGGCATCACCATCGTGATCGCGCGCTTCATGCCCTTTGTGCGCACCTTCGCGCCCTTCGTGGCGGGCGTGGCACAGATGACGCGCAGCAAGTTCACGCTGTACGACGTCAGCGGCGGCCTGCTTTGGGTTGTGGGCATCACCATGGTCGGCTACCTGTTTGGCAATGTGCCCTGGGTGCAGGCGAACCTCGAAAAAATCATCTGGGCCATGATCATCATCCCTGGCCTGATTGCAATCGGCGGCGGCCTGAGATCCAAGCTGCGACGCCCCAACAAGGAGACCGCATGAAGTACCGTCTTTCCGCGCTGGTCGCGGCATTGGCCCTGGTCGGCGTGACTCAGGCCGCGCAGGCTGCTGAAGAACCGACCCGGCTCTTGCGCCAGCCCACGATCTCGGCCACGCAGCTGGCTTTCGTCTATGCGGGCGACCTCTGGATCGCCGGCCGCGACGGCAGCAACCCGCGCCGCCTGACGACCCACGCGGCGGCCGAGTTCTCGCCGCATTTCTCGCCGGACGGCAAGAGCATCGCCTTCTCCGCCAGCTATGACGGCAACACCGACGTCTATGTGATCCCGGCCGAAGGCGGCCAGCCCCGCCGACTGACCTGGCATCCGTCGGCCGATGTGGTGAGCGGCTGGAGCCCGGACGGCAAGCGCGTGCTGTTCGCCTCCTCGCGCGAGGTGGCCAACAACCGCAGCAACCAACTGTTCGAGATCGATGCCGAAGGCGGCTTCGAGCGCAAGCTGATGGAGGCCGTGGCCTACGAAGGCAACTGGTCGCCGGATGGCAAGAAGCTCGCCTACCGCCCCTACCGCCAGGCCTATGTGGGCACGGCCGGCTGGCGCCAGAGCCGTGGCGGCACCACGCCGCCGGTCTGGATCATCGACCCGGCCACCAACCAGTGGGAGCAGATTCCCCACGTCAACGCGAGCGACACCAACCCGGTCTGGGCCGGTGACGAGGTCGTGTTCATCTCGGACCGCAACGATGGCGCCGCCAATCTGTTCGCCTACAACAGCAAGACCAAGGCACTGCGCCAGCTGACGAAGGAAACGGTTTGGGACGTCAAGAGCGTCGAGGCGAGCGGCCGCACGGTGGTCTACGAGGTCGGTGGCCGCATCAAGGAGCTGAGCCTCGACGGCGGCGCCGCGCGCGACATCAACGTCGGCATCAACACCGCCTCCATCCAGGCGCGCACGCAGTGGAAGGACGCGGGCCGCAACCTGACCTCGGCCCAGCTCTCGGCCACCGGCAAGCGTGTGGTGGTCAGTGCCCGTGGCGACGTGTTCACTGTGCCGGTCAAGGACGGCTCGGTGCGCAACCTGACCGAAACCTCCGGCGTGCGCGAGAAGGACGCACTGTGGAGCCCTGACGGGCAACGCGTCGCCTACATCTCCGATGCCCCCGGCATGCAGCACCAGATCGTGCTGCAAAGCCAGACCGGCACCGGCAAGCCCGAGGTGCTGCCGCTGCCCAAGAACGGCTACTTCTCGCTGCGCGACTGGTCGCCCAATGGTCAGACGCTGGTGGTGGAAGACAACCACCTGAACCTGTACACGATCTCGCTGGTCGAAGGCCCCAAGCGCGGCCAGCTGAACAAGATCGACAGCAGCCTGCGCCGCCGCGGCAGCTTCAACGCCGTGTTCTCGCCGGACAGCCGCTACCTGGCCTACGCCGTGACCATCGCCAACTCCTTCAGCCAGGTGCGCATCGCCGACCTGCAGACGGGCAAGCAGATCCCGGTCAGCGACGGCCTGAGCCATGCCGACGATCCGGCGTTCTCGAGCAAGGGCGACTACCTGTTCTTCACGGCCTCGATCAATGCCGGCCCGACCCTGGTCGGCCTCGACATGTCGACGCAGGAACGTTCGGTGCGCTCCGGCATCTACGCCGCCGTGCTGGCCAGCGACGGCAAGTCGCCGCTGCCGCCCAAGGGTGGAGACGAGGACGCCAAGAAGGAAGAAGCGAAGAAGCCGGAAGCTGCTGCGCCTGCAGCATCGGCCGCTTCTGCTGCCAAGCCCGCTGACAAGAAAGACGAGAAGAAGGACGACAAGGTCAGGCCGGTGCGCCTGGACGTGGAAGGCCTGCAGCAGCGCATCGTGGCGCTGCCGGTGGCCGAACGCGCCTACGACAGCCTGGCCGTGGCCGCCGACGGCGCACTGTTCTACATGGAACGTCGCCAGCCCGGCATCAGCAACGAGCTGCCGGCCACCTTTGGTGATGCCAGTGGCGAGCTCTACCGCTTCGACTTCGAGGAGCGCAAGGCCGTCTCGGTGCGCACTGGCCTGAACGGCTACAGCCTGAGCGCCGATGGCAAGAAGATCCTGCTGCAGGGATCGCGCGGCCGCCTCGACATCTCGGATGCCAAGGAGAAGCTCGATCCCAAGCCCATCGACCTCTCCGGCCTGCGCACCAAGGTTGACCTGCGTGCCGAATGGAAGCAGATCTTCGACGAGACCTGGTGGATGGAGAAGGAGTACTTCTACGACGCCGGCCTGCATGGCCTGGACTGGGACGGCATCTACAAGCGCTACCTGCCGCTGCTCGCGCATGTGCAGCGCCGCGAGGACCTGAACGACCTGCTGGTCGAGATGATTGGTGAGCTGCAGGTCGGCCACAACCGCATCGGCGGCGGCGACCAGCATTCGGAGCCGACCGTCAGCGTGGGCCTGCTGGGTGCCGACTTCACGGTGGAAAGCGGCCGCTACAAGGTGAGCAAGGTGCTGGCCGGCGACCGCTGGAGCCCCTTCATGAAGGCGCCTTTGGCAACGCCGGGCGCCAACGTGAAGGCAGGGGAATTCATCCTGGCCGTGAACGGCCACCAGGTCGATGCCAAGCAGAACCTCTACTCGCGCCTGGAGAACCTGGTGGGCAAGCAGGTCAGCCTGACCGTGGCCAGCGATGCCAGCGGCAAGGGCAGCCGCGAGGTGGTGGTGGAACCGATCGCCAACGAAGCCGCGCTGCGCCAGTGGGACTGGATCGAGCGCAACCACCAGTACGTGCAGCAGAAGTCCGGCGGCAAGGTCGCCTACGTCTACATGCCCGACACTGGCACCGGCGGTTTCCGCTCCTTCAACCGCATGTTCTTCGCCCAGGTCGACAAGCAGGCCCTGATCGTGGACGACCGCCGCAACGGCGGCGGCCAGGCGGCCAACTACGTGACCGAGCTTTTGAGCCGGCCCTACCTGTCGAGCTGGAAGGACCGCGACGGCCTCGTGTTCGACACCCCCGGCGGCGCGATCTACGGCCCCAAGGCCATGCTGGTGGACCAGGACGCCGGTTCGGGTGGCGACTTCATGCCCTATGCCTTCAAGCGCGTGGGCCTCGGCCCGCTGATCGGCAAGCGCACCTGGGGTGGGCTGATCGGCATCTCGATCAACCCCAACCTGATCGATGGCGGCTCGCTGGTGGTGCCTTACTTCCGCTTCTACACGCCGGAAGGCGAATGGCGGATCGAGAACGAGGGCGTGGCGCCGGATATCGACGTCGAACTCGACCCGGCCGCCGTCAACAAGGGCCAGGACACCCAGCTCGATGCGGCCATCGCCAATGTGCTGAAGCGCCTGGAGACCTGGAAGCCCATCCAGCGCCATGTGCCGCCGGCGCCGGCCACGTTGGGAAAGTAGTCATTTCAAAGGACTAAATTCGGTCCACGCGATCCACCGGCGCCGGACGGATCGCGCCTTCCTCACCAGGCACACACATCGGGAGCTAGCACCATGTCTTTGCGCATCAACGACATCGCACCGGATTTCACTGCCGCCACCACCCAGGGCACGATCAAGTTCCACGACTGGATCGGCGACGGCTGGGCCATCCTGTTCTCGCATCCCAAGGATTTCACGCCGGTCTGCACCACCGAGCTGGGCTACATGGCCAAGATCCAGCCGGAGTTCACCAAGCGCAACACCAAGCTGATCGGCCTGTCCATCGACCCGGTGGACAACCACGCGCGCTGGGCCGCCGACATCGAGGAGACCCAGGGCCATCTGCCCCAGTACCCGATGATTGGCGACACCGATCTGGCCGTGGCCAAGCTCTACAACATGCTGCCCGCCGATGAAGCCGGTGGCTCGGACGGCCGCACCGCCGCCACCAATGCCACGGTGCGCTCGGTCTTCGTCATCGGCCCGGACAAGAAGATCAAGCTGATGATGACCTACCCGATGACCACGGGCCGCAACTTCGACGAAATCCTGCGCGTGGTCGACTCCATGCAGATGACGGCCAAGCACAAGGTCGCCACGCCGGTGAACTGGAAGCAGGGCGACGACGTGATCATTGCCGGCTCGGTGTCGGACGACGACGCCAGGACGCTGTTCCCCGAAGGCTGGAAGGCACCGAAGCCCTATCTGCGCATCGTCAAGCAGCCGAAGTGAGCTGCCGAGACTGGCACCGGGGCCTCGACGGGCCTCGATGTAGCAAGGGCTATGACAAGGCCCGGTGACGGGCCAGCGGAGGATTCTTCGCGAAGTAGCGTGCGATCCCGGTGGCCAGCGCCTCGACCAGTTTCTGCTGGTAGGCCGGGTCGCGCAGCTTGGCTTCCTCCTCCGGGTTGGAGATGAAGGCGGTCTCCACGAGGATGGACGGGATGTCGGGTGCCTTCAGCACCACAAAGCCCGCCTGCTCGACCTGCTTCTTGTGCAGGCGGCCGACTTGGCCGATCTGGCCCAGCACTTCGCCGCCGAGGCGCAGGCTGTCCTTGATCTGGGCCGAGGTGCTCATGTCCAGCAAGGTCTTGAGCACGGCTGCGTCCTTGACCTTCACATTGCTGATGCCGCCCACCTGATCGGAGGCGTTCTCCTTGTCGGCCATCCAGCGGGCGGCATTGCTGCTGGCCGCACCATCGCTGAGCGCGAACACCGAGGCGCCGCGCGCCTGCGGCGTGAAGAAGGCATCGGCATGGATGGAGACGAAGAGGTCGGCCTGCACGCGGCGGGCCTTGCGCACGCGGTCCTGCAAGGGCACGAAGAAGTCGGCATCGCGGGTCAGCATCACGCGGATGTTGCGGTTGGCATTGAGCTTGTCGCGCAGCTTCAGCGCGACGGCCAGCACCACGTCCTTTTCCTTGAGGCCACTGGGCCCCACGGCACCAGGGTCCTCGCCGCCATGGCCGGGGTCGAGGGCGATCACGATCAGGCGGTCCAGCTGGCGCTGCGAGGGCGGCGGCAGGCTGGGTGCGGGCGCGGGCGTCATCGCACTGGCAGGCGTCGAAGGGCCGGGCGGCGGGGCAGGGCGCAGCGCGCTGGCCGCCGGGTCGCTCTTGCGGGGCAGCTCGGGCGGCCGCTCGATCTTGCGCACCAGTTCGTCCAGCGCGTCATTGACGGCCGCCGCCGCCTTGGCCTCGGCCTGTTCCTTCTCGCGCACCAGGGCCAAGAGCGGATCGGGCTCCTCGGCCGGATGCAGGTCGAACACCAGGCGGTGCTGGTACGGCGCGACCGGCTTCAAGGTGAAGATCTGCGGCGCCGCGACCTGCTTCAGGTCGAGCACGATGCGCACCACAGTCGGCGTGTTCTGGCCCACCCGCACGCCGGAGATGTAGGGGTCGTCGGCGCGCACCTTCTTGACCAGCTCGCGCAGGCCAGGGCTCAGCTCCAGACCTTCGATGTCGATGACCAGGCGGTCGGGCTTGTCGACCATGAAATGCTTGGCATCGAGCGGCCGGTCCGACTCCAGCGTGACGCGGGTGTAATCGGCCGCCGGCCAGACGCGCACGGCCACGATGCTGGCGGCGTTGGGCGCAGCACGTAGCAGCTGCGGTGCTTGCAAGAGCAGCACGAGGCTGCCGGCGTTTCTGAGCAGTTGGCGACGGCTCATGTTTGCTGCTCCAACGCCTTCAGCAACGAAAGGCCAAGCGGCGTTCCTGCATCGAGGCGCACCCGGCGGCTGTCGTCGTCCTCGGTGTGCAGATGGATGGCCAGGTCGGCTGGCGGCAGCATGCCGGCCGCTTTCTCGGGCCATTCACTGAGCTTGAGGCCGGGGGCCATGAAGACATCGCGAAAGCCTGCGTCGGCCCATTCGCGGGGATCGTCGAAACGGTAGAAATCGAAATGGCTGGCCACGCCTTGCGTGAGGTCATAGCTCTCCAGCACCGCATAGCTCGGGCTCTTGATGCGGCCCTCGACGCCCAGCGCGCGCAGCAGATGCCGCACCAGGGTGGTCTTGCCGGCACCGAGGCTGCCATGCAGCTCGATGCTGGCCAGCAGCAGGCCCGGCGCTTGCGCCAGCGCTTCGGCAAATCGCTGGCAAGCGGCTTCGTCCTGCCAGCGCAGTTCACGGCTTTCTAGAATGGCCAAATGTCTTCGACTCCGGGTGAACAGGGCGCGCACTTCGATGGCGCAGCCCTGCTTGAACAATTGCGCGGCTGGGCCGGCGCGTTGGGATTCTCACAGATTGGCGTGGCCGGTATCGACCTGGCCAGCGCCGAGCCCGGCCTGCTCGCCTGGCTGGCGGCCGGCCACCACGGCAGCATGCACTACATGAAGGCCCATGGCCTCAAGCGCGCGCGTCCGGCCGAGCTGCTTCCGGGCACGCTGCGCGTGATCACCGCCCGCATGAACTACCTGCCGGCCGCCACGCCCGAGGGCTGGCAGGCGATCGAATGGCAGGGCCTGCAAACGCCCGAGCAGGCCCAGGTCTCGGTCTATGCGCGGGGGCGCGACTATCACAAGGTGCTGCGCAATCGGCTGCAGCAGCTGGCGACGCAGTTGGAGCAGGCGATTGGCCCGCTCGGCTATCGCGTGTTCACCGATTCGGCGCCGCTCTTGGAGGTGGAACTGGCCACGCGTTCGGGCCTGGGCTGGCGCGGCAAGCACACGCTGGCGCTGGACCGCGAGGCCGGCTCGATGTTCTTCCTGGGCGAGATCCTCGTGGACCTGCCGCTGCCCTTGACGCCGCCGACCACAGCGCATTGCGGCCAGTGCACGGCCTGCCTCGACGTTTGCCCGACCCAGGCCATCACCGCACCCTATCGGGTGGACGCGCGCCGCTGCATTTCCTACCTGACGATTGAGAGCGATGAGCCCATCCCGGTCGAGCTGCGGCCGCTGATCGGCAACCGCATCTATGGCTGCGACGACTGCCAGCTGGCCTGTCCCTGGAACAAGTTCGCCGGCCGCAGCAGCCTGCCCGACTTCGATGCGCGCGAGGCGCTGAGCGCGCCCACGCTCTTGCAGCTCTGGCGCTGGGACGAGGCCGAGTTCCTGCGCCGCACCGAGGGGTCGGCGATACGCCGCATCGGCATCCAGCGCTGGCGGCGCAACCTGGCAGTGGCCATGGGTAATGCGTTGCGGGCGGGGGAGAACGGGGAAATACGGGCCGCCTTGGTGCAGGCAAGGCCAGAGGCCTCGGCCCTGCTTGCTGAGCACATAGCCTGGGCGCTGAGCGAAAGTCTGTAGACGACGGGGCCGCCGACCACGTTAGGCTAGCGTCCCTCAACGGAGAAACCATGAAGCTGACGAGACGGGCGCTGCTGCTGGGCGCCGCCGCCATCGCCGCCCCCAGCTGGGGCAAGCGCTACGAAGACCACGATTTCGAAGACCAGATCCTGCTCGGGGGCAGCCCCCTGGTCTTGAACGGCGTGGGCCTGTTTGGCAAATACGGTTTCAAGGGCTATCTGACGGCGCTGTACCTGAGCCGCAAGGCGGACACCGCCGAGGCCGTGTTTGCCAACACCGGCCCCAAGCGCATCCAGATGCGCATGCTGATGGGTGTCAGCGTCGAGGAGTTCATCAAGGCCATCCACAAGGGCGTTGGGCGCAACTGCACGCCCGAGGAGCAGCAGTTGATGGCCGACAAGCTGCCGGCCCTGATCAAGAACATCCAGATGGTCGGCAAGCTGCGCAAGGGCGACCTGATCAACTTGGACCATGTGCCCCAGCAGGGCACGCAGCTGACCGTCAACGGCAAGGCCTTCGGCACGCCGGCGCCCGGCAACGAGCCGATGCTGGCCCTGCTCAAGGTCTTCCTGGGCGTCAAGCCGACCAACGAGCGCCTGAAGGCTGGCATGCTGGACCAGCCGATTCCCTGAGTGCCTCGATGGACCTGATGGACCGATCAGCGCGCGAGCAAAGCCAGGCCGGCATCGAGCGCTTCCTGGAAGCGCTGTGGATCGAGGACGGGCTCTCCACCAACACCCTGGCCGCCTACAAGCGCGACCTGCAGCTGCTGGCCGACTATCTGGCCACCGAGCCGCGGCGCAGGCTTGACGACTGCAGCGAAATCGACCTGCTGGCCTACCAGGTCAAGCGCCACACGGCCAGGAGCAAGGCCACCAGCGCCAACCGCCGGCTGAGCGTCTTCAAGCGCTATTTCCGCTGGGCCTTGCGCGAAGCACGCATGACGCAGGACCCGACGCTGCGCCTGCACAACGCCAAGCAGGCGCCGCGCGTGCCCAAGACCCTGAGCCAGGCCCAGGTCGAGGCCTTGCTGCATGCGCCCGACACCGACACCACCCTCGGTCTGCGCGACCGCGCCATGCTGGAGCTGATGTATGCCAGCGGCCTGCGCGTGAGCGAGCTGATCAGCTTGAAGAGCGTGCACGTGGGTCTCAAGGAAGCGGCGCTGCGCGTGACCGGCAAGGGCGACAAGGAGCGCCTCGTTCCGTTTGGCGAGGAGGCACACGGCTGGCTGATGCGCTACCTGCAGGAGGCGCGCGCAAGTCTGCTGGCGGGGCAGCGCTGCGACGAACTCTTTGTCACCGTGCAGGGTGCCGGCATGAGCCGGCAGATGTTCTGGAACCTGGTCAAGAAATACGCCTTGCTGGCCGGTATCCGCAGCCCCATCTCGCCGCACACCTTGCGCCATGCCTTCGCTACCCACCTCTTGAACCACGGCGCCGACCTGCGCGCCGTGCAATTGCTGCTGGGTCATGCCGACCTGTCGACCACGCAGATCTACACCCATGTGGCGCGGGAACGCCTGCGGCAGATCCATGCCTTGCACCATCCGCGTGCCTAGGTCATCTGCATACCAGTGGAAGCCCTAGCTGGGGAGAACTCCCTAGGTGGTTCGCTACCAACAGCTGAAACATTTGCGTCATCTCGGCGCTTGCCTGGCGGGCCGAGGCTCTGCAGCATGTCGGCTTTGCAAAACAACAGCCGCCTGCCCAAGGAGCTTTAGCCATGAACTTCAAGCCGACTCTCATCGCCGCCGCCAGCCTGGCCGCGATGGCCACCCCCGCACTGGCACAGCAAGCCCCGGCCACTGCGCCCGCTGCCGACCGCCAGGTGCTGGAGACCGTGGTCGTGACCTCGCAGAAGCGGGTCGAGGACGCGCGCAAGGTGCCTCTCAGCGTCACCGCCATTGGCGGCGAGGCGCTGAAGGAAGGCCAGATCCTCGATTTCGCCGACCTCACGCGCAACCTGCCCAATGTCTCGTTCAGCAGCCAGGGCGGCGCCGGTCTCTCGACCATTGAAATTCGTGGCGTCAGCTCGCAAGCCGGTTCGGCCACCGTGGGCGTCTACCTCGACGACGTTTCCTTGACCACCCGCAACCTCTACAGCCAGGGCACGGCCGAGCCGCGCTTCTTCGACCTGGAGCGCGTGGAAGTGCTGCGCGGCCCGCAGGGCACGCTGTACGGTGCCGGCTCCATGGGCGGCACGCTGCGCTTCATCAGCAAGCAGCCGGACCTGAAGCGCTTCAGCGGTGATGTGCTGGCCGAGATCAGCAGCACCAGCCATGGCGGCGCCAACTACATGGCGCAGGGCGTGATCAACGTGCCGTTGCAGCCCGGCGTTGCCGCGCTGCGCATCGGCGTGCAGGCCGGCCATGACGCGGGCTACATCGATCAGGTCAGCCCCAAGACGCTGCAGGTGATCGACAAGGGCATCAACGACGTGGACTGGACCGTGCTGAAGCTGTCGGCCAAGTTCAAGTTCAACGAGTCCTGGAGCCTGACGCCGGCGCTGTTCTACCAGCACAGCAAGAGCAAGGACATCGACGCTTCCTACCTCGCAGTGGGCAGCTACCAGGAGTTCAATGCCGACAAGGCGCTGCCCTTGTTCCAGACCTCCAAGATCATGCGCGAGCCGGGCGATGACAAGCTGACCGTGCCCTCGATCACGCTGAATGGCGACCTCGGTTTCGCCGACTTCACGGCCATCGCCAATACCTACCAGCGCAAGTTCAATCGCACGCAGGATGGCACCAGCATCAACTCGAGCTACATCGGCAGCCTGATTGCCAACCCGGCGGTCGCAAGCATCGTCACCTACTTGCCGTCGGCCGTCTACCTGGACAACAAGATCGATCAGAAGTCGCTGGAGCTGCGTCTGGCGTCCAAGGACTACCAGGACGGCGGCATGCCCATCACCTGGGTGGCCGGCCTCTACAGCGCCTCGACCAAGACCGACGTGGCCGACAACGAGCCGGTGTTCAGCATCACGCAAGCCTTCACCAAGAACGGCGTCAACATCTATGACCCGAACCAATGGGTGGAAGACTCGGGCATCTACACCGGCGCCTTTGCGGGTGACAACAGCTACTTCAGCGCCCGCCACTACAACACCAAGCAGAACTCGGTGTTCGGGGAGCTGACCTATCACTTCGGCAAGACGCTGCGGGCCACGGTCGGCATGCGCTACCTGCGTTCCAGCGAAGGCTTCAAGCGCGAAGGCGACTTCTTCTTCGCAGGTGGCCCGTCCACCACCGGCATCGACACCAAGGCCAACAAGAGCACGCCGCGCTTTGCCCTGACCTGGGATGTGGATGCCGACACCAGCCTCTATGCCAACGTGGCCGACGGCTTCCGCCTGGGCGGTGCCAATCGCCCGATCCCGGCTATCGCTGCCAATATCAGCGACCTGGCCAAGCTCGGGATGAGCTTCGCTCAGACCGCCGCCTTCGGGCCGGACAGCCTGCGCAGCTATGAGGTCGGCAGCAAGTCGCGCCTGATGGGCGGCAAGGTCATGCTGAACCTGGCCGCGTACCACATCGACTGGAAGAACATCCAGCAGGACGTCTACCTGCCCACCGCCGGCTTCGACTTCGAAACCAACGTTGGCAAGGCCACCAGCGACGGCGTCGAATTCGAGCTGAAGGCGCGCGTCACGCCCAACTTCACGCTCACCAGCGGCGGCGGCTACAACAAGGCGGTGTTCGCCGAAGACGTGCCCTCGCTGGGCATGGGCGACGACGGCAAGCCCAACGTCCGCAAGGGCGACAGCATCCAGGGCGTGCCCAAGTACAGCTTCAAGCTGGGCGGCGAGTACCTGTTCAAGCTCGGCGAGCTGGACAACGTGTTCCGCCTGAACACGCAATGGACCGGCGCCAGCCACGGCTCGCTGGTGCGCGGCGAGCCCGACTACGACCGCCCGGCCTACATGACGGTGGACGCCAGCTGGGGCATCAACTTCGACAAGTGGGACCTGAACTTCTCGATCAAGAACGCCGGCAACAACCACAAGGTTCTGCAGCAGCCCAACATTCAGTCGGTGCGGCAGGCTTATTACATGAAGCCGAGAACGATTGGTGTTTCACTGAGCGGTACGTTCTGATCCCGCACTGAAATCAGGGCAGGGCGGCGAGAATAGTGGCCATGGACCACAGCTTTCTCTCCGCCCTGATTCTTTTGTTGCTGGTGCTGGACCCCTTGGGGAGCCTGCCCATCTTCATCCCAATCATGCGGGAGGTGCCCAAGGCGCGACGCACAAGGGTGGCCGTGCGCGAGGTCGGCATCGCGTTCTGCGTGCTGCTCGCCTTCATGTTCTTCGGCGAGACCTTTCTGCGGGTCATGCACCTGTCGGAGCGTTCGCTGGAGGTGGCCGGCGGCGTGATCCTCCTGATCATCGCGATACGCATGATCTTCGGCTCGAGCGGCGACTCGTCCTATGGCCTCGAGCCCGGCAAGGAGCCGCTGATCTTCCCGCTGGCCGTACCGCTGCTGGCCGGCCCCTCGGCCATGGCCACGGTGCTGCTCCTGGCCTCGCGCCAGCCCGAGCGCATCTGGGAGTGGATAGGTGCGCTGGCCACGGCCATGGTCATCTCCTTCCTGACCCTGCTGCTGTGCGACCGCATCCGCAAGCTGCTCGGCGATTCGGTGGTTTCGGCCATCGAGAAGCTGATGGGCCTCGTGCTGACGGCCATTGCCGTCGAGATGGTGCTGGCCGGGCTGAAGCGCTACTTCGTCGGCGGGCTGTAGCTCGCGAGGCGTGCCGCCCGCTCGCGCCATTGCCCGGCGCTGATCGCATAGGTCGCCCAGTCACGCTCATACCAGCGCTCGAGGCCACGGTAGGCCATGCCGAGCCGCTCCATCACGCGGGAGGAGGCCAGGTTGTCGGGTGCACAGATGGCGGTGAGCTGCGGCGCCTCCAGCGTGTCGAAGGCGAAGGAAGTCATGCGCTCGGCCGCTTCGGAGGCCAAGCCCTTGCCCCATTGGCTGCGCTGCAGCCGCCAGCCAATCTCATGCGGCTGGCTGGCGTCGCGGTCCAGGTGCTGAATGCAGCCGGCGCCGATCAGCTCGCCGCTCTCGCGATCAAAAAAGCTCCACCAGGAATAGCCCCAATCCGCCCAACGCGCCTGGACGCGGTCGATCATGGACTGCGTGTCTTCCAGCGTGTCTGGCTTGCCGGTGATGTAGCGCATCACCAGCGGATCGCTGTTGAGTCGGTGAAGGCCTTGCAGATGGTCCTGGCAACAAGGCTCCAGGCGCAGGCGGGCGGTGTGCAGCGTGGTCATGGCCAGGCAGTCTATGCGTCGCGCCGGCGCCAGCCGTTCGGCATGAATCCCGCAATGCGAAAGCGTGATTTCACATCGTGCGAAATCAAATTGGTGCACTGCGCAAAATTTTCTCATCATGACGAAACGCATTTCGCAATCCAAAACACAGAACTTAAGTCTTTGTTTTAATTGAAGAAGATTTTTAGTCTTATATAAGACATAAGTCTTCCGTCATCGCTTGGCGAGGAATAGGCTTGAGCCCATCAAGTCACCGCATTTCTTCCCCTCTCTCCACCCACTTGCTAAGCAGGAGCACACCATGACGACTTTGACCCGTGAACAGCAGATCGCCGCCCTCGAGAAGGACTGGGCCGAGAACCCGCGCTGGAAGGGCATCAAGCGCGGCTACACCGCCGCCGACGTGGTGCGCCTGCGCGGCTCGCTGCAGATCGAACACACGCTGGCCAAGCGCGGCGCCGAGAAGCTGTGGGGCCTGGTGAACACCGAGCCCTTCATCAATGCCCTGGGCGCACTCACGGGCAACCAGGCCATGCAGCAGGTCAAGGCCGGCCTGAAGGCGATCTATCTGAGCGGCTGGCAAGTGGCCGGCGACGCCAACAGCAATGGCGAGATGTACCCCGACCAGTCGCTGTACTCGGTGGACTCGGTGCCCAAGGTCGTCAAGAAGATCAACGCCACCTTCAAGCGCGCCGACGAGATCCAATGGAGCGAAGGCAAGAACGACACCGACTACTTCGCGCCCATCGTGGCCGATGCCGAAGCCGGTTTCGGCGGCGTGCTGAACGCCTTCGAGCTGATGAAGTCCATGATCGAAGCGGGCGCCGCTGGCGTGCACTTCGAAGACCAACTGGCCGCCGCCAAGAAGTGCGGCCACATGGGTGGCAAGGTGCTCGTGCCGACCCGCGAAGCCGTGGCCAAGCTGAACGCTGCGCGCCTGGCTGCTGATGTGATGGGCACGCCCACCGTGCTGCTGGCCCGCACCGATGCCGAAGCCGGTGACCTGGTCACCAGCGATATCGACGACAACGACAAGCCCTTCTGCACCGGCGAGCGCACCGTCGAAGGCTTCTTCCGCACCCGCAACGGCCTGGACCAGGCCATCAGCCGCGGCCTGGCCTATGCCGAGTACGCCGACATGATCTGGTGCGAAACCGGCAAGCCCGATCTGGCTTTCGCCAAGGCTTTTGCTGACGCTATCCATGCCAAGTTCCCGGGCAAGCTGCTGGCCTACAACTGCTCGCCGTCCTTCAACTGGAAGAAGAACCTGGACGACGCCACCATCGCCAAGTTCCAGCGCGAGCTGGGCGCCATGGGCTACAAGTTCCAGTTCATCACGCTGGCCGGTTTCCACAGCCTGAACTACTCGATGTTCAACCTGGCCTACGGCTATGCCCGCAACAACATGAGCGCCTTCGTGGAGCTGCAGGAAGCCGAGTTCGCCGCCGCCGAGAAGGGCTTCACCGCCGTGAAGCATCAGCGCGAAGTGGGCACTGGATATTTCGACGCCGTGACCACCACCATCGAGCGCGAGGCGTCCACGGCAGCCTTGAAGGGCTCGACCGAAGACGAACAGTTCTTCGACAAGAAGCACGGTTGAGCGCCTGCGGCGCTCACCGTGCCGGTGAACGTTGCGCTCCCCCAGCCCCCTCCGAGAGGGGGCTCCAGCATGAATGACGAGACCGGGCCACGGCCCGGTCTTTTCTTTGCGTCGTTCGTTCCTGCTTACATCGAGTCCCGCAGCATCTGCCGATAGTCTTCGGCGCTGGCCAGCCGCGGATTGGTCTTGTGGCAATGGTCGAGCAGGGCATGTTCGATCACGGCGTCAAACATGCCCTCGGTCACGCCGAGGGCTGCCAGGCCCGAGGCCAGGCCAAGGCGGGCATTCATGGCCTTGATCGCCTCGGCCACCGCATGGCCCGCTGCATCACTGCCTTCGAGTCCCATGGCCTGCGCCATGCGTTGCAGACGGCCCTCGTTTTGCAGGCTCGGGTGTGCGGCATTGAAGCGGACCACCGCCGGCAGGAACATCGCATTCAAGGTGCCGTGATGCAGGCGCGGATTCACGCCGCCGAGCGAATGGCTGAGCGAATGCACGCAACCCAGGCCCTTCTGGAAGGCCATCGCGCCCTGCATGCTGGCGCTCATCATGTTCATGCGCGCTTCACGGTCTGTTCCGTCGCGCGTCGCGCGCTCGATATGGCCCCAGCCGCGGCGCAGGCCTTCCAGCGCAATGCCATCGGCCGGCGGATTGAAGGCGGCCGACATGAAGGTCTCCATGCAATGCGCGATCGCGTCCATGCCGGTGGCGGCCGTCAGGAGCGGGGGCAGGGCGAGGGTGAGTTCCGGGTCACAGATCGAGGCCTTGGGCATCAGCTCCCAGTTGTGGAAGCCCAGCTTGCGGCCGTCGTCCACGATGATGATGGCGCCGCGCGCCACCTCGCTGCCGGTGCCGGCCGTGGTGGGCACGGCGATCACCGGCGCGACGGCTGACGTGATCCTGGTGCTCCCGCCTTCGATGGTGGCGTAGGTCTTCAGCGGCCCGGGATGCGTGGCGGCAATGGCCACACCCTTGGCCAGATCAAGGCTGGAGCCGCCGCCGATGGCAACAAGCCCGTCGCAGCCCGCGCTCCGGTATTGCTCTACGGCCAGGCGCACCGCCGCCTCGGTCGGATTGCTCGGTGTGGCGTCAAAGATTTCCAAAGCCGTACCGCCAAAGGCCGCCAGCGCCTTGTCCAGCACCCCGGCCGCGCGCACGCCGGCATCGGTCACGACCAGAGGCTTCTTGATACCCACACGCGCACATTCCTGCGGCAAGAGGGCGGCAGCGCCGAAGTCGAGCTGGATCTGGGTCAGGTACTGGATCAGGGCCATGCTGCACTCTCTGTGAAAATCGGGGCTTGATTGATGGGGACGAGCCTAAGCCCTGGAGCCTTTCTTGAGTAGCACCTTGTTGACACCGCGCATGGCCGGTGTTTTGGAGCGCATCCACCGCGCCCACCGTCCCGCCTTCCACAGCCTCACCCCGAAGCAGGCCCGCATCGCCTACCTGATGGGCGCCGAGATCCTGGACCTGCCGCGCGCGCCGCTGCCCCGGGTCGAGAACCTCAGCGTGCCTGGTGCTGAAGGCGAACTCTCCGCGCGGCTCTATGCGCCAAGCGATGCCAGGCTGCCCGTCCTGCTCTTTTTCCACGGCGGCGGCTTCACGATTGGCAGCATCGAGACGCATGACAGCTTGTGCCGCCAGCTCGCGCTGCGCTCAGGTGCGGCGGTGATCTCGCTGGACTACCGCCTGGCGCCTGAACACAAGTTCCCGGCTGCGGTGGACGATTGCTGGGTCGTGATGAAGTGGCTTGCCAGCGCCGCCGAATCGCTGGGGCTGGATGGCACACGCATCGCCGTGGGTGGTGACAGCGCTGGTGGCACGCTGGCTGCGGTCAGCGCCCTGCATGCGCGCGACATCGGCTTGAAACTTGCGCTGCAACTGCTGATCACGCCGGGCACCACGGCCCATGCCGACACGCCTTCGCACAAGCTGTTTGCCAATGGCTTCCTGCTCGACGCCGCGTCCATCGCCTGGTTCTTCGACCACTACATTGCCCACAACCACAAGCGCGACTGGCGTTTCGCGCCGCTGGAGGCCGACGATCATTGCGACCTGGCCCCGGCCTGCGTGCTGCTGGCCGAATGTGACCCGCTGGTCGACGAAGGCGTCGCCTATGCTGACCTCCTGCGCGCCAATGGCAACGAGGTCGAGCTGGAGCTGGTGCGCGGCGTGACCCATGACTTCATCAAGATGGGGCGCTCGATTCCCGAGGCCATCACCGCGCTGGAGACCTGCGCGCAAGCGATCAAGAAGGCATTGAATCCATGAGCATGACGAACAGCATCCAGCGCAAGGACTTCCGCCACTTCGAACGTTTGCGCGTTCGTTGGGCCGAGATCGATGCGCAGAAGATCGTTTTCAACGGCCACTACCTGACCTATGTCGATACTGCCGTCGGTGGCTACTGGCGCGCGCTGGCCTTGCCCTATGCCGAGACCATGGAGCAGCTCGGCGGCGACCTGTTTGTGCGCAAGTCCACGCTGGAGTATCTGGGCTCGGCCCGCTACGACGACCAGCTCGAGATCGGCGTGCGCACGCTGAAAATCGGCAACAGCTCGATGACGATCCAGGCCGCCGTGTTCCGCGGTGATGAACTGCTGGTTCATGGCGAGCTGGTCTATGTGTTTGCCGACGCCACGAGCCAGGTGCCCAAGGCGGTGCCTCAGGCCCTGCGCGCTGCCATCGAGGCTTTCGAAGCCGGCGAAGCAATGGTGACGGTCAAACTCGGGGAATGGTCATCGCTGGGCGACGATGCCCAGCGCATCCGGCAGGAAGTGTTCGTCAACGAGCAGAAGATCCCGGCCGAGATGGAATGGGATGCCGCCGACGAAGGCTGCCTGCATGCCGTGGCCTACAACCGCTTCGGCCGCGCCCTGGCCACAGGCCGCCTGCTGGAGCATGTGCCCGGCGTCGCCAAGATTGGCCGCATGGCCGTGCTGCGCGGCATGCGCAGCAGCCGCATCGGCCGCGAGGTGCTGGACGCGCTGATGCGGGAAGGTCGCTCGCGCGGCTACCGCGAGGTGCTGCTGCACGCCCAGCTCGCCGCCATCAGTTTCTATGGCCGGGCCGGTTTCCTCGAGCGCGGGGAGCGCTTCGAGGAGGCGGGCATAGGCCATGTGGAAATGGTGCGCGGGCTCTGACAATATTCGTCAACCCAAGGGAGAACAAAGCAGATGAAGTCACACACGATCCGGGGCCTCCTGGCCCTCGCCACCTCGTTGCCCATGATGGCTTTCGCGCAATCAACGGCGCCGCAGATGCCAGGCCCCGACGCGCCGCAGGCCCAGTGCAGCCGGCAGCCGGAGTTGGCCAAACCCGAGCTGGACTACCGAGGTGTGATCCACGTCCAGGCAACGATGAAGGTCGAGCGTGGGCGCGTGGTGATGATCGAGCTGCGCTCGATGACCGGCGGTGTTCAGCGCCGAGAGCTGCGCAAGTTCAACCTCGCCATCGACATGCATGTGCGGGACCGCTACCTCTGCGAAACCGACGGCCGCCTGCAGAAGGACTTCAAGTTCACCTACGAGTGACCAGCGCCCGCTCGTAGACCTCGACGAACTCCGCTGGCATCCGCTTCGGCCGGCCGCTGCTCATCTCGATGCAGATTAGCGCCCAGCGGCCGCGCATCAGCGTGATGCCGTCGGCCGCGCGCTTGAGCTCGAAGCGACGCTCCATCGCGAGCTTGCCGTCGCTGGCTGTCAGCCAGGTGCCGAGCAGCAACTGCTCGCCCAGCAGCGAGGGCAGCAAGTAGTCGTACTCGCCCCGGCGAATCGCCATCGCACGGTCCAGGCGCTGGTAGTCGGCGAGGGCGAGGCCCAGCGACTCCGAATGCGCCCAGGCGACCTTCTCGCACCACTGCACGTAGACGGCGTTGTTGGTGTGATTGAGGCCATCGATGTCGGCCGGCTGCGGCTGCAGGGCCACGGTAAAAGGCTGCGGGTGGTCCCAATCCATGGGCGTCAGGCCTGCAAGGGCGCAAAGCGCTCATGGTGGCGCGCGCCTTCAACAAAGGCCGCGAGGGCAGCAGCCACGTCCGGTTCATGCGCCTGCTGCTCGGCCGTCGCGTAGGTCTCCATCCAGGTCAGCAAGCCCGCCTCATCGTTCTTCTGCAGCAGACGCACGCCACAACCGGCGCTGGCCTGGCGAAACGCCGTCAAGGCAGCCTCCGCATGCGATGCCTGCAGGCGGTAGTAGACGTAGAGCTCAGGCGCGCTCACTGCGGTTCGGCGACAGCGTAGGGGAGGGGCCGCTGGCTGAGCTGCGGGCCGCCGGCGCTGCCCAGATGCAGGCTGCCGCCTTCGAGCGCCGCCAGCTTGACCTCGGCCAGCAGCAAGACCTGCCCCTCGTGGCTGCCCACCGCCGCCACCAGGCCGGCCGGCTGCTCCGGATCAGCGCTGTGGAAGATCTCCTGGCCGATCTGGGCCGAGCCACCACCCGCCACCGCGAACTGCAGCGTGCGTCGCTTGACCGTGCCCCGGTACTGGCTGCGCGCCACCACCTCCTGGCCGGGGTAGCAGCCCTTCTGGAAGTTGACACCGCCCAGCAGCTCCAGGTTGATCATCTGCGGCACGAACTGCTCGACCGTCGGCGTGCGCACCCAGGCGAGGCCCGCCTGCACCTCCAGCCATTGCCAGCTGTCGGCATCGAGGGCGGGCAGGGCGGGGGCGGGCGCATCGGCAGCCTGCAGCAGTGCGTAGCGCGGCAAGCTGGCGCCATCGACCAGGGCATCGGGCAGGCGCATGGCCAGCGCATTGCCGATGTGGGTGACGCTCCAGACCTCGGCCGGCACGTCTGCGCCGAGCAACTCGCGCGCCGCCTCTCCCGCGAGGCCCCACAAGGCCAGCTCGGCCGAGGCATCGCTGAGCTTGCACTTGGCGCGCATCACAAACATCGAGAGGCGTTTCAGCGTGGCGGGCAACAGCTCGGCCGGCAGGGCCAGCAGCATTTCGTTCGCATCGCGCTTGAAGGCCAGCATCAGGGCCAGCAGCCGGCCCTTGGCCGAGCAGTAGCCCGCCAGGCGGCCCTGCTGCGGCGTCTGCAGCGCGGTGTCCTGGGTCAGCTGGCCATGCAGGAACTTGGCGGCTTCTTCGCCCTGGGCGCGCATGACGCCCCAGTCAGACAGGCGCAGCGCACCACCGGTGATTGCAAGAGAGGTGTCGGTCATGGCCGCGATTATCATCAGCGCCCGCAAACACCAGTGGTCGTCGGGTCTTGAGCAAGCGCCATCGTCAGAAGAAAAAAATCAGGAGCCAGCGCGCCAGCCGCCTGGGCTGGCTGGGCGGCCTCTTGCTGCTCATCGTGCTGGCGGCCGGGGCTGCTGGCGGCGCCGCCTGGTGGTGGCTGCAGGCGCCCTTGCCGTTGGACAAGCCCGCCGTCGAACTCTCTATCGAACCTGGCACGGCGCCGCGCGACGTGGCCCAGGCCTGGGTCGCGGCCGGCGTGCAGGCCGATGCCAGGCTGCTGTACCAGTGGTTCCGCTGGTCGGGCCAGTCGCGCCAGATCCGCGCCGGCAGCTACGAGATCCACGCCGGCATCACGCCGCGCGAGCTGCTCGCCAAGATGGTGCGCGGCGACCAGGTGATGGAGCAGGTGCGTCTGATCGAGGGCTGGAACCTGCGCCAGTTCCGCGCCGCGCTGGCCAAAGCACCAGCGCTCAAACCCACCACCGCCAGCATGAGTGAGGCCGAGCTGATGGCGGCCCTGGGCGCTGCGGGCAGCTCCGCTGAAGGCCGTTTCTTCCCCGACACCTATGCCTACAGCCGGGGCGTCAGCGACCTCACCGTGCTCAAGCGTGCCCATGCCGCCATGCAGCGCCGGCTGGAATCGACCTGGAGCCAGCGCGAGCCCGGCCTGCCGCTGAAGAGCATCGACGAGGCGCTGATCCTGGCCTCCATCGTCGAGAAGGAAACCGGCGCGGCGGCCGACCGCGGCCTGGTGGCCGCCGTCTTCATCAATCGCTTGAAGCTCGGCATGCCGCTGCAGACCGACCCAACAGTGATCTACGGCCTCGGTGAAGCCTTCGACGGCAATCTGCGCAAGCGCGACCTGCTGACCGACACCCCCTTCAACACCTACACGCGCGGCGGCCTGCCGCCCACGCCCATCGCCATGCCCGGCGCCGCCTCGCTGCAGGCGGCCCTGCATCCGGCGCCGAGCCGGGCGCTGTACTTCGTGGCGCGGGGCGACGGTTCCAGCGAATTCAGCGAAGACCTCGCCGCGCATAATCGCGCCGTCAACAAGTATCAGCGTGGTCATTGAGCGTGCTTTCCAGCGGTAGATTCATCAGCATCGAAGGCATCGATGGGGCGGGCAAGTCCACCCATCTGCAGGCCCTGGTCGAGCGCTTGCAACAGCGCGGCGCCATCGTCGTGCAGACCCGCGAGCCCGGCGGCACCGAGCTGGCCGAGGCGATTCGCGGGCTGTTCCTGCACAAAGGCATGGACGGCCTGACCGAGGCCCTGCTGGTCTTTGCTGGCCGGCGCGACCATCTCTTGCGCGTGATCGAGCCGGCGCTGGCGCGCGGCGACACCGTGGTCTGCGATCGCTTTGCCGATGCCAGCTTCGCCTACCAGGGTCATGGCCGTGGCATGGACCTGCAGCAGCTCACCACGCTGGAGCAATGGGTGCTGCAAGGCCGCCAACCCGACCTGACCCTGTGGTTCGACCTGGACCCGGCTGTGGCCGCTCAGCGCCGCGCAGCGGCCCGCGAGGCTGATCGCTTCGAGCAGCAGGATCTCGACTTCTTCAGCCGGGTGCGCGCCGGCTATGCGGCGCGTGCGGCTGCCGCGCCCTCTCGCTTCGTTCGCATCGACGCCGGTGTCTCGGTGGCCGAGGTGGCCGCCCAGGTTACGGCTGCGCTGGAGTCGCGCGGATGGTGATGAACGACAAAGGCAGCGACAAGCTGCCCTGGCTGAACGAGCCGCTGCAGGCCGCCCTCGCGCTGCGCTCGCATGCCTTGCTGATGCAGGGTCCGAATGGCGTGGGGCAATTCGAGCTGGCCATGGAGCTGGCTGCTGCCTGGCTGTGCGAAGACAGCGAGGGCCAGGCGCCGGCCTGCGGCCACTGCGCCAGCTGCAAGCTGCTGCAATCGCGCACCCATCCCGACTTCCAGCTGTTGGTGCCCGAGGCGCTGCGAGAGAGCCTCGGCCTCACTGAAGAAGCCAGTGAGTCCGAGACCAAGGCCAGCAAGACCAAGCCCAGCCGCGAGATCAAGATCGACGCCGTGCGCGCCACCCTGGCCTTTTCCCAGGCCACCTCGGCCCGGGGCCGCGCCAAGGTGGTGGTGATCTATCCGGCCGAGGCACTCAACACCGTGGCGGCCAACGCACTGCTGAAGACGCTGGAAGAGCCCTCGGGCCTGCTGCGCTTCGTCCTGGCCAGCGATGCGCCCGAAGACCTGCTGCCCACCATCCGCAGCCGCTGCCAGGCGCTGAGCCTCACGCTGCCGCCGCAGGCCCTGGCTGCGAGCTGGCTGGCGGAGCAGGGCTTGGAGCAAGCGGAGATCTTGCTCAAGGCCGCCGGCGGCCGCCCGCGCCTGGCCCAGGCCTGGGCGCAGGACGGACTCTCAGCCGCCGCCTGGCTGGCCCTGCCCAAGCGCCTGGCGCGTGGCGAGGTTTCTGCGGTTTCCGACTGGCCGGTGCCTCGCGCCATCGATGCCTTGCAGCGCCTGAACCACGACCTGGTCCGCGTCGCTCATGGCGCCGGCCCCAGCTACTTCCCGGCCGAGGCCCTGCCCAAGCCGCGTCAGGCGGCGCCGCTGCAGGCCTGGGGTCAGGTCTTGCAGCGAGCCATGCGGCATGCCGAGCATCCGCTCAACGCTGGCCTGTTGCTCGAATCGCTGGTCGGCCAGGGCCAGAGCGCAATGGCCGAGGCCATGGGTACACTGCGGCCATGAGTGACATTCCCGCAGCAGCACCGGCACCGCAGGGCGCCCGGCCCGGCGTCATCCAGCTGGTGTTCAAGGAAAAGGGCGCGCTCTATGCCGCCTACATGCCGATGTTCACCGACGGCGGTCTGTTCGTGCCGACCAACCGAGAGTACCGGCTCGGCGACGACATCTACCTGCTGCTGTCCATGCCCGACGACCCGCAGCGCTATCCGGTGGCCGGCAAGGTCGCCTGGATCACGCCGGCCAATGCCTCGGGCGGCCGCACCCAGGGCGTGGGTGTGCGCTTTCCGTCCGACGAGAAGACGCGCCTGATCAAGCTGAAGATCGAAGAGATGCTCGGCACCTCGATCTCCTCGTCCAAGCCAACGCAGACGATCTGAGTTTTTTTCGGGCCGTGGAGGCCCTCGCGATGTTCATCGATTCCCACTGCCATCTGAGCTTCCCCGAACTGAGCGCCCAGTTGCCGCAAATCCTGGACGCCATGCAGGCCGCCCAGGTGAAGCAGGCCATCTGCATCTGCACCACGATGGAGGAGTTCTCCACCGTGCTTGGCCTGGCCGAAGCGCACCCGCAGCTCTGGGCCACGGTAGGCGTGCATCCGGACAACGAGGACGTGCACGAGCCCACGGTGGCCGAGCTGGTCCAGGCCGCCCGGCATCCCAAGGTGCTGGCCATCGGCGAGACTGGCCTCGATTACTACCGATTGAACGGTCGCAGCCTCGCTGACATGGAATGGCAGCGCGAGCGCTTCCGCACCCACATCCGCGCTGCCAAGATCGCGAACAAGCCGATGGTGATCCACACGCGCAGCAGCGCCGCCGACACCTTGCGGCTCCTGCAGGAAGAGGGCGGCGAAGCGGCCGGCGGTGTGTTCCATTGCTTCACCGAAGACCTGGCCGTGGCCAAGGCCGCGGTGGAGGCGGGCTTCTACATCTCGTTCTCCGGCATCCTGACCTTCAAGAACGCGCAGGACCTGCGCGATGTGGCCGAGGCGCTGCCGCTGGAGCGCCTGCTGATCGAGACCGACAGCCCCTACCTGGCCCCGGTTCCCTACCGGGGCAAGACCAACAGCCCCGCCTACGTGCCGCACGTGGCGGCGCAGCTGGCGGCCGTCAAGCAAGTCCCGGTGGAACAGGTCGCGGCGCAAACCACGGCCAACTGCCGGGCTCTGTTCAGGATGCCCGCATGAAACAGCTCATCAAGACTTTGGCGGCGCTGGCCTTGATCACAGCCGCCGGCCTGGCCACCGCGATCACGCCGGAGGAGCGAGACCTGCAGGTCTCGGCCGACCGCGACCATCTGAGCTCGCTGAACAAGTTGCTGCAACGCGGCGTGGATCCCAATGTGCCGGACAAGGACGGCAACGGCGCGCTGATGATCGCTTTGCGCAGCGAGTCCTTCCAGGCGGCCGAACGCCTGATCGCCCATGCGGCCACGGACGTGAACCGGGCCAATGCCGCCAACGAAACGCCGCTGATGATGGCCGCCCTGCGCGGCCGTCTGGATCTGGTGAAGAAGCTGGTCGAGCGCGGCGCCAAGATCAACCGAGAGAGCTGGACGCCTTTGCACTACGCCTGCAGCGGCCCTGACAACGGCGTGGCTGCCTGGCTGCTGGAGCAGGGCGCACAGATCGATGCCCGTGCGCCCAACGGCTCGACGCCGCTGATGATGGCCGTGCGCTATGCCCCGATCGCCACGGCCGAGTTGCTGCTCAGCAAGGGCGCGAACGTGCGGCTCTCGCATGAGAACGGCAACACGGCAGCCGATTTCGCCACCGGTGCTGGCCGGGAGGCGCTCGCAGCCAAGGTGTTGGCGGCAGCGCGCTAAGCCCGCACTGGCTCTGCGCGCCGAGGCGTCAACCGCGCTCGTGCCCGCCCGTTCAGGAAGCACCGGTCCCTTTTCATCGGCCGGTCTTTTGACGGGAACAAGACCATGACCACGCTGACGCTGACTTTCAACGGCCCCTCCAGCCAGGCTCGCCAAGCCCTCGGAGGCCTGCTGCAACGCTTCCGTTCGGCCTACTTCGTGGAGCGCAGCAGCAACGAATATGCGGTGACTGCGGACAAAGTCACGGCCGCTGAAATCGCCCGGCAACCCCAGTGGTCGGCCCGACCGACACAGTCCTGAGGCCCTTTCGGCCTGGTTTTCGTGAGCCAGTTCACGAACGGCACCTCACTAGCGGCAACTACCTAGGAAGTTGTCCGACAAGGCTTTTGGCGGTGGCCCGACTGGGTGGAATTGGGGCCGTTGCCTAGAGTTGCTCCATCAACCCATGACACCGTTGGAGCCCCTCATGATCGACACCACCCCGAGCGCTGCCGCCAATCCCTTCGCCATGCTGCTGGACCTGGAGCGCGTCGTCCGCGAGGTCGAATGCTCCGAGCGCCTGAACCGCCTGCGCCGTCGCGTGTTCCGCCCGCTGGACAAGCCGGTGATCGCCAAGACCGAGGAAGATGGCTTCGACTTCGACTACCACGTCGATGCCGCCAACGACAACGGTCGCTACTGATCGCTTGATGGAAGCAAGGCAGGGGCCGCTCAGGCCGCCTGCTGATGCGGCAGCTGCGATGCCACGCCCCGCAGCCGCTGCCAGCGCCGCTGCAGGTCCAGCCACTGACGGCCACGATCGCGCGAGACGTGTTTGCAGTCGATCAGGCTCAGCTCCCCACAGCTCGACAGCGTGTGCAGCCCGGCTTGATGACTCGCAGACACCAGCTCGCCCCGCAGCTGAGCCGGCAGGTGCCGGTACGCCACCTCGCGCTCGTTCAGCCGCATGAAACGCAGCAGGCGAATCGAACCGCCATAGGTCTGGCTGCAGTCCTGCACCGGCAGGTTGAGGCAGCCACCGGCCGACACAAAGGGCGTACCGCCAGGCCGCGCCCCGGCGCGGTCCACCAGCACTGGATTGAGCAGATGCAGCTGCCAGGGCCCGGTGAGCTGATCGGCATAGGCCAGATGCAGCTCGCGTTGATCGCGCGCACCTGCCCCCACCAGCGTGAAGAACATCCACCAGCGGCCCTCGTACTGAATCAGCGAAGCCTCCGCGCCCGGCAGGCCCGGCAGCATCGCGCATTCGCGCACCCAGTGGTCCAGCGAGCCTTGCGCACGGTAGAGCGCGATCTCGCCAGCCTGGTGGCTCTCCGGCACCATGAACAGCTCGCCCTGGTCCTCCAGCACGAAGGGGTAGGAGAGGTGGAAGGGCCGGGCCAGCGCAACGCTCTTGTCTCGCCATTCGAGGTCGGGGCCGAACTCGTGGCGCTCAATCACCGCATGCTTGGTCCGGTAGTCGTAGGCCTCGACAAAGACATGGGTGCGGCCGGCACGCCTGATGCCGAAAGGATCGGCCAGGTAACGCCAGGGGCCCGGGTCCGGCAGCCAGCGGATCTGCTCGCGTTGGGCTGACAGCGCGGCCTCGGTACTGAGGCTCGAGATGTGGGCCGGCACGATGCCGACTTGCCAGAAGTCGCTGCGCGGCCGCTTAAACATGGTGGGCGCGGGCCACCTGCAACTCCGGCTCCACCGCCAGGCGGCGACGCATGGCCAGCAACAGCTGGCCATACAGCTCGCCGATCGCGGCCACGCCGCGCTGCGGTGTGAAGGCGCGCATGTCATGCGTCTCGCGGGGCAGACCCTCGGCCTGCAGGCGGGCCAGCTTCATGCACAGGGCACGGCCGAGGGCCGGCACCGAGCCGGGCTCGATCAACTCGTCCTGGCGCGCCGCCAGGATTTCGCGCGGGCCCTCGGTGGCCGTGGCCAGCACCGGCAGGCCGGCGGCCATGGCCTCCAGGATCGCCAGGCCAAAGGATTCTTCGCGCGAGGGCGAGACGAACAAATCGAGCGCCTGCAGCACCTCGCCGACCTGTTCCTGGAAGCCCAGCAGGCGGATGCGCGAATCGCCGGCACAGAGCTTTTCGAGCGCGGCACGCTGTGGGCCTTCGCCGACGATGGCCAGCACCGCCTCGGCGGGCGCGTGGGCCTTGAAGGCCTCGATCAGCACGTCCATGCCCTTGCTTGCATGCAGGCGACCGACCGCGCCGACCAAGGGCTGGTCGGGCCGCAGCCCCAGCACAGCGCGCCAGCGGGCGCGACTATCACTCGACACCGAAGCCTGGGGTAGCCAGTTGGGGATCACGCGATGCCGGCCGGCATAGCCTGCGAGGCGCTGCTGCTGGCTGTGGTTCACGCAGATCAGGCCGTCCAGGCCGCCATGCTGATGGGCCTTGTAACCCACGTGCAGCGTTGCCAGCGTGGCGACCTGCTCGGGTGCGCCGGCCAGCGCCTTGCAGGCGGGGCTCAGGTGCGCATGGGCGATTTGCGGATCAAGCCTCTCCATCAGGCGGCGCATCTGCAGGCCGCGCAGCACCGGCCAACGAATGGCATGGAAGCGCACAGCCGAGCCCTGCAGCGCCCGCTCCATGGCCGAACCGGGCTGGCCCGCCACATGGACCTCATGCCCCTGGGCTGCCTGTTGCAGCGCGAGATCGACGCAGTAGCGTTCAGAACCCGCCATGCGGGGTGAGAACAGCAGATGAAGCAGGCGCAGGGCAGGGCGGGCCGGGGTCGAAGTCAGCATGTCGAAATCCAGGGCAACAGGATGGAAACACTTCAGCAACATTTATCTCCGGGAGCGCCTGACCGGATCCTGACTTCCCACCACCCCGGACGCGGGGATCAAGCCCGCGCAATCGCTACAGTTCGCGCCTATGCGCATCCTGCTGGTCGAAGACGATCCCACCCTCCGCACCATCGTGGCCACCAGCCTCCAGCAGGCCGGCCATCGCGTGGACACGGCTGCGGACCTGGGCCAGGCCCGCTGGCTCTGGAAGGTTCAGCAGTTCGACGCTGTGTTGCTGGACCTCAGCCTGCCGGACGGCAACGGCCTGCAAGCACTGCGTGAGGCCCGCGCTGCCGGTGACCGCACGCCGGTGCTGATACTGACGGCCCGCAACCGCACCGAGGAGCGCATCCAGGGGCTGGATGCGGGCGCCGACGACTACTTGGGCAAGCCCTTCGAGCTGGCCGAGGTCGAGGCCCGCTTGCGAGCCCTGGTGCGCCGCCGCCTGGACCTGGACGATCGTGTGCAGGTCGGCAGCCTGTGCCTGGACCGCCGCGCCGGACGCATCTACCTGCGTGATGTGCAGATGGAACTGCCGGCGCGCGAGTTCGACGTGCTGTGCGAGCTCCTGACGCCGCCGGGCAGGGTGGTCAGCAAGAAGATGCTGTCCGAGAAACTCTCCGACCTTGACGATGTGCTGGGCAGCAACGCGCTCGAAGCCTTCGTCTCGCGCCTGCGCAAGAAGCTGCAGGGCAGCGGGGCGTCGATACGCACGCTGCGTGGCCTCGGCTACCTGCTGGAGCCCGAGCAGTGAGCGGCAGCGCCACGCTGAAGAAGAAGCCCTCGCTGCGCTCGCGCCTGCTCTGGCAGCTGGTGCCGGCGCTGCTGCTGAGCTGGGTGGTTGGCAGCACGATCTCGGTCTACACCAGCTCCTATTTCATGCAGCAGGCCTATGACCGATCCATCCTGGACGATGCCCAGCTGCTGGCCTCGCACACCAAGCTGCAGAACGGCAAGCTGGTGCTGGATGCGCGCGAAGAAGACCTGCAATCCATCCTGTTCGATTCCAGCGAGACCATCTACTACGCCGTGGAAGCGCGCGGCGGCCGCCTGATCGCTGGCACGGCCGGCCTGATGCCCCACATCCCGGGCAACTGGACCGAGGTGCCGGGCACGCTTTTCCTCGACTCGCATTGGGATCAGAAAAGGCTCAAGGTGGTGGTGCTGACACGCCTGGACCCGCAGCCATATCGGGTCGCCGTGGCCGTGACCACCGGCGCCCGCGACGCCGTACTGAACCAGCTGACCGTGGCCTCGCTGGTGCCGCGCACGCTCCTCATGCTGACGCTGATCCTGTGGTTCCGATGGGTCATACGCCGCGAATTGCGGCCGCTGACGCACCTGGAGGAGTCAGTTGAGGAACGCGACTCCGCCGACCTCTCGCCGCTGCCCAAGCAATTGACCACGGGGGCAGCGACCCGCGACCTGCATTCATTGTCATCGTCCATCGATGACCTGCTCAGGCGCGTGGCCCAGAGCCTTGAACAACAGCGAGAATTTGCCGGCAACGTGGCCCATGAACTGCGCACTCCCTTGGCCGGCGTGCGCGCGGCCGCCGAATTTGGCCTAGCGCAAAGCGATCCCGAGCAATGGCGCAAGCAGCTGCAGGAAGTGCTGCGTAGCGAGCAGCGCGCCAGCCATACGGTCGAACAGCTGTTGATGCTGGCCCTGGCCAACGAGGCCAGCTCCGGCGTGCGCATGGAGCAGCTGAGGCTCAACGATTGCGTGCGCGAGCAGGTACTCGGCTGCCTGCCCAAGGCCGACCAACTCGGCGTCGAACTGGTGGCTTCCGGACTGGACGAAGACCTGCTGGTGCGCGCTGACCGAGCCCTGGTCGAAGGTCTGCTCAGCAATCTGCTCGACAACGCTTTCCGCTACGGCGGCAAGCCCGAAGGCGGTGGCACGGTCAGCGTGGTGCTCAGCCGCGTGGCCGGCGAAGTCTGGCTGTCGGTCATCGACCAGGGCCCGGGCATTCCGGCCGAACAGCGCGAGCTGTTGCTCAAACGCTGGGCGCAGGGCGAAGAAGGCGCACGCGTAGGCGCAGGTGCCGGCCTCGGCCTGGCCATCTGCCAACGCTTCGCTCGGTTGATGCATGCGCAACTGGTGCTGAACGCAGGGTTCGACGGGCACGGACTGAGCGCCAGCGTGGTGTTTTCTCGGGCCTGAGGATCGATCTTAAATATCGACAATGTGTATTATGTCAACTCACAAATCAGCCTCGCCCATGGACCCGATCCCGGACCGCTTGCAGTAAGGCGAAGACATTTCACCCCCCCCAGAAATGCCTGTTTTCGACAGCATTTCACCCCCTAGCCCCTCAAAACACGAAGCAAATACGCTCCGCAACCTTGCGTTGCATTTGAGTGCGACAGCATTTCACCCCCTAGCCTTATTGCCTCTTCGCCCAACAGCAGGCTGAATCGCCCCGGTTCAGACGCCGCCTTTCAACGAACGGTGACGCAAGGGTTGCATCGACAAGCACGTTGTTGCGAAGACGCGCCATACCTCCACCAGCGCCGCGCCCATGTGAACCACCATAGTCACTAGCCCCAGCATGGGGGCCACACGGCTAGTGATGCGCAGTTGCTCCAGCAGCTTCAGCGACTGCGGTTCCACCGTCTCGGCGGTGGCCTCGTGGTTGTCGTCACGGTGCCCATGAGCGCAGCTGGACGAGTTGCTGCAGGCATTGGCCCAGGCTTTTAACTGAGGTGAGCTGAGCGGAATTCTTCCGTGCGGCGAGTCCCGCCATGTCCGGGTTGCCCACGAGACCGCGTTGGCCACCCTGACTGCTAGGCACAGGGCTTGGTAGCGCTCAACTCGGGGAACCTCTATGACTCTGCCTTCCACGCGACTGCCTGTTGCCTTACTCAGCTGGGCCTTGATCGGCGTTGCCAGTTCGGCCGCGCAGGCCTCCCCGGTGTTTCAAACAACCGGCATCGTCAATACCCATGTCCATAGCTTCTCGCCTGGTCCCAATCAGACTGATGTGGGCTACCAGCAGTTCAACTACCTGAACCAGCCGCAGGCCCAAACCAGTACGACGATCGAGCAGACCGCCGCCGTGGCGGGCGCAGGCAAGGCCTTTGGCCGTGTGTCCGCTGCACCAGGGGTGCTCAAGGCCTGGTCGTGGTCCACCAATCCAGCCTGGACGCCGGGCACCAATCCGCTGGACTACGCAGCATCCGAAATCGGCAGCACCTTTGCCGACACCGTGCTGGTGAAGGGCGGCGGCCTGGCGGCGGGCACCCCTGTGCAGTACCAACTGGCACTTCACATTGAGGGCACGACGAGCACGCCTAGCTTCGAGATGGGCGGCGCCCTCGCGACCGAGGTAAGCGCCTACGTGAACTTTCGGGACTTGACGGGCGCCACGGTGTCGCTGAACTGGAATTCCAACAGAGACGACGAGGGCTGGTACTGGCTGACGCTGGACACACAGATCGGTGCAGAGCTACTGATCAGCGCCGGCCTCAATGCCACCACGTATGTCTCGGCCAATGCCAAGAGCCGCTTTGCCGAAGCCGACTACGGGCACTCCTCCTACTTCTACCTCGCACCTTCGGTGGCTGATCTCAACACCCTGGGTGCCAGCGGGCATGACTTTGCGCTGCCGAGTGACACGCCGCCTGATGGCTCTGTGCCGGAGCCGGCCACGCTCAGCCTGGTTCTGACGGGTCTGCTATTCGGACGTCGGCGTCGCGCCGGTCGTTCGCATTGAGCAAACCTACGATGCCAACGTCCCCTGTGCTTGCATCGGATCGGCTTGGCATGACACGCCCCTGTTTCGCCTTGAATTTCGGGAAGACGCACCTGCGGTGAGAGAAGCCTCCCGCTAGAGGGAGGCCATTTGGGAATTGAAGCGGCTAGCGAGTTCGCAGTTGCTGGCGGCAGTGCCCCTGCCCCAGTTCAACGCCGCTCGTGCGCGAGACCTACCTCAAGCTTTAAACAGCGAGGTGTACGCGTTGACGTTTCAGATGCGCCAGGCTTCGCACCGACTATCGCCTTGAGCGACATTTACGCCTTGATGCGCCTGTTCGTTCATCCTCGGGAGGCACAACAGCCATCAGGCACACCTTGAGGACTGCCTGCGAAGGCACCCTCGCCGTTGACCAGTGGTGTCAGAGTTCCCGGGGCGAGTGGCGGGACGCATCTCCTTGTCTTAAGCTCGGTCGGCGCTACGCATGAGTCCGCGCAACACAGCCCGGGAAGCTTCGCCTAGTTCGTTCGGGAGGCAAATGCACGTAGCACGAACAGCGTCTCGAGAGACCGCTCAGCCTTGAACACCGGGCTAATTCAAAAGGCGGGGACTGCCCACTCCCTATTGCAACCTGAGTGCGGCGATGGTGGAGTCAATTTTCAGGCTCAACGACGGGCTGGGGTCACGGAACCGGCCGTGCGGGTTTAACGTCGAAACGCAATGCCAGCAAGCGCACGCCTTCTTCGAGGCAGCTGCGCAGGCCCTCATCGAGGCCATCTTTTCGGCTGCTGCTATGAGCCACCTCGGGCGTGTAGGCGCTGGCTACTTTGCCGCGTTCGGCCATCACGCGGCTGACAAGCGCGCCAACGCCTGACACGCTCAACGACGAGCCTGCCAGCTTGCGACGCACGTTCACGGCATCCACGATGTCACCCGTGGCGGCATCGACGATGGAGATGTCCAAGCCCAAGGTATCCTTGTTGTCAGAGCCGCCGAGCTGCAGTCCGGCCACGTTCAGCCCGGTGGACGAGCCGCTCCCGCTGGCGCTGATCTCGGTGATCTCGGCCTGGAAGATGTACTCGGCGCCACGCAAGGGCTGCTGTGCCACGGTCCCCGTGGTCTGACCGGCTCCGTTCAGCTGCTTCTCGGCCACAACGCCGCGCGCCAGCTTGGCGCGCTCGACCACACGGAACTGCCCGGACTTCACCAGCGCCGTCTTGAACATCTCGGTGGCCCCGCGCGAGGGCAGCTCCATCGAGTTGCTGCTCACCTCGTAGACGGCCACGGCCACGCGTTGCTCCTGGCTCTTGCGCGGCAGCTTGCGCAGAGCCTGCGAGGTGCCCGACGAATCTTCGCGCGCACCCTTGCTGGCACACCCCGCGAGAGCAGCGAGCGCCAACGTCATACCGCCGCACAAGGCAAAGCGGCGTGCAGAGGAAAAACAACCAGGAGCGCAGTGGGGCGTATTCATGACGGCGGTGTCCTTGCAACTGACGAGACGAAGGTGGAGAACTTGGAACCGCCAACGCCACCCGAAGGCAGAACAGGACATGGGCCTACATTGGTGCCTTGACGTTGTCATAGCTGGTTGTGGCCTTGACCGCGGTGCTTTCCTCCCGGTAAGGCAAGCCGTCCTGCGTGCCAACCCACACCTGCGCCGCGACCACACCGACCACCGGGTCCTTGACGGAAAACTTGAACACCTGCGCCGGCTTGCCGTCCACGGTCTCAATCCCGCCACGCTCGCAGCTCACGATGGCTTTCTCGGCGACTGCTACCGCATTACGCAGGACCTGCACCGTGAAAGGAGCTGCAGACCAGGGCTCGCTACCCATGCGCTGATAGAGCTTCCCGTTGGCCTTAATGACCTCGAGGCTCGTGCCCGAGAAGCGCTTGATGGAATGAAAGGAGGGCGAGTCGATCTGCTTGAGATTGGCCTGGCTGAGGGATTTGACGCAGGCCGCGTTCTGGGCGTGGGCAAAGCCAGGACATGCGCTGGCCGCCAACCAGAAAAGCGCGGTGCAGAGCGGTGGGCGAAAGCTGAGGATCATGGAGTGTCCTTGCAGTGAAGAGGGGAGATCCCCTGCTCGAACGCAGCTTCGGGTCAAAGACGGACATGTCCACCCATTGATCCACCACCCGCTGGCATGAGGCCCAGGCCGCATGCAATAACGCCCACTCGCGCCGCCTTGCATCGGCCCTGGTTGGTCGCTTGGCCGCTGGTGATGCGGTGCCGCAAGGTTTGGCTTGGGCTTACCACTTCGGCGCACCTGGCTGGCATGCGCCGAGGCAAAACGCGCCCGGAGGCCGCGGCGCGCTGGAGGCCTGTTGCGTAACGGCTCGACAAACCGCCTGGATGTCCGGATCGTGTTTCGGTCTGCGTTGGTTGGGAAGTCGATGCACTGCGATCAACGCCAAGCCGATGGTCAACACCAACTGCCTCTCCCGTTGCTTAACCGCCTTGATGGCCGCCCTGCTTATGTGGGGCGGCGGCGCTGCCCTGGCTCAGGTCAAGACGGCACCGCCCAACTGGGGCGTGGGAGCGCCGGCGCAGCCCGGTACCCCATCGCCGGTACAGCGGCAGGTCCCGCCCCCTGCCGCACAAACGCTGACGCAGCCGCCGGTGTTGCCCTCCCCTGCCCAGGCAGCGCTGCCGGCCTCCGCCGCCGCGCGCCAGCAACCCACCCAAGCCGCTGGCGCGTCCATGCTGCCTGAGGGGCTGCAAAGCCCGGAAGCTCAGCTTCAACACATGCAGCGTCGCATGCAGGCCCTCGAAGTGCGACTGGCAGCCACCGAGAAAGCCCTCGCGACGCACCGCCATGCCTACCAAGGCGTTACGGTGAATCAATACAACTACCGAACCCTGCGCTACTTGCTGGAGAACTCGGACCGCAGTGACGGTCTGCTCAATTGGCCCTCGCTGCCACGCACGCTGCATACCAGCCCGCCGCAGGCCGACACGCCGTGAGGCCCCGCACCTCATTCGCCAAGGAAGCCACCATGCGCCGCCTTCTCCACCGTTTCGCCGTGCTTGGACTCACGGCCTGGGCCGCTTCCGGTCCGAGCACTTCCCAACCCCTGCCGCCAGCGCCCCGTGCGTCGGCCGCCATCAACTGGGAGGGCGCGCAACGCCAGGCGCCTGCACCGCTCCCGTCGCCGCGTGGATTGCCAGGCGTGATGACAGGTGCACCAGCCATGCGGGCACTGCCGACAGCGCCAGCGCTTCCTGCCCCGTCGGCAGTCGTGGAGCCACGGGCGTCCACGCCGTTGCCGCAAGGGACCGGAGCCGTGCCTCGCAACCTTCCGGGTGTAAACCTTCCAGGTGCAAACCCGCCAGCTCCGCCCGCCTTGGGCCCAGCGGCTGAACCGTCTTCCACCGGCAGCACGTCACCGATCCATCGTGCCCTGGGGCGTGATCCCAAGCTGTCGGGAAGCTGCGGGAACCTGGAGACGGAAGCACCACAGGTGAGCCGGGTCACGGGCGGCCAAGGGTTGGAGGCGTTCTATCACGGCGTCCTTCGCCTGTCCCCGCCCGCACTGCCCGAGGACAGGAGCGACGTCGTGGCGCCGGGCGAAAGCCTGATCGTCACGGGGCGTTGCTTTGGCGGTACACCCGGGCAGGTCAAGGTGGTGCTGCAGGCGCTCGACCGGCCTGCTGGTCAAGGCACCGTAGCATTGGCGCAGTCGGCACCAGTCATCGTGGCGACAGTGCAGCAGTGGACCGATGACCGCATCGAGTTGCTGGTGCCGAGCGACGTGCGTGGAGTGCCGCCCAGCCCGGCGGCACTCCTGGTGGTGCGAGCCGACGGACGCACCAGCGCAGCACAGGGCGTCAGCTTCTATCCGCTGTGGGAAGTGGGGCCGCTGGCTGCGGCGTTCCAGGTGCTCGCATGTGCCGAGCCTCACCCCACAGCCGCCTCGCGATGCGACGTGCTGCAGAGGCCCCTGTTCAAGAGCCAGCGCCTGCACGAGCGCGGCGACACCATGCTGTCCTTGCTCGGCCGCTATGAACACACGCAGCTGCGTGCCATTCACTTCCAGGATGGGGATTGGCCCGCGCGCGCGCCCAACAAGGCTGACGGGGTCGACACGTACGGCTTTCGTCTGCCGGCGTGGACAGCGGCCTGGGTCTCGCAAAACCCGGCCGAGGTTGACGTGCGCTTCTGGTCTGGCGACATGCAGCTGGGTCGTCCCGAGGAGATGCCGATACGCGAGCTGCTGGTGCGTCCGACTCAGGGCGAGCGGCGCTGGAGTGCCGCGGCCGACCATGTCGTGGATGTGCCCTGGCAGGCACCAGGGGTTGGGCGCTGGCGGATGTACGAGCTGAAGATCATGGCAATCTGGCCCGCTGGCATGGGCAGCAAGCCTGGCGATCTGCTCACTCAGCGCGGCACTGCGGACCTGTGGCAGCGCCCTGCCACCAGCACGCCGCAACCCAGTCGCGCGGCACCCGTCCTCGTGCCGCCCACTCGTGCGGGGCCCGCCCAGCGCACCACTCCCGTCGCACCCACGGCGCTGCCGCGTCGGTGGTGAGGCCTGCTCCGGATGACGCTCATGCCTGCTCGCCTTCTACACCTTTCCCGTTCGGCCGTGCTCACCGCCATGCTCGCACTGGCTCACCCGGTCCAGGGCGAGCCCGCGCCACCCGCGCCCCGCGCCTCGGCAGGCATCAACTGGGGCAGCACCTCGGCGGCTCCCGCGCCGGGCCTGTCGTCTACCCTGCGGCCGGCGCCGCCCCGTGCACCCTCCCTTACCGTGCAGCCTGCAGTGGCATCGCCAGTGGCGCCCTCCACCTTCAGCGCCAGGCAGCCACCAGGCAATGGGGCGCACACCCTCGCGCAAGGCAGTCTGCCCGAGCTGAAAACACCGCGGGACCTGACCAACCTGACCGACAGCCAGCCCGTTCGCTTTGAGGGTCGCAACACCACGATCAAGGCACTGCGTGAGTCCTCCACCATGCAAGTGCTGCGTGGTGGCAGCCCGGCGATGACGCAGGCCACCTGGACGCGCACCGTACATGGCCAGGGCATGAACACCCTGGGCACCTCACCTGCAGGCCAGTGGGCTGCAGCCAATGCGGCGCTGCGCCAGTCCGTCGAAGGCGCTGGTCCGGGCAACATGGCCAGCACGCTGCTGCGCCCCAGCGGCGGCGCCATTTCCATCCAGCACTGCAACGGCGTGGACTACACGACTCGCACCACCCGCGGTGCCACATCGCTCACAGGCCCGCAACTGCTCAACCTGAAGCAAAGCCATATCGGCCCCGGCGGCGCCGTGGTGCTCAACGGCCTGTGCTTTGGCGCCACCCCCGGTCGTGTACGGCTGATTGGCAATTTTCCGGGCGGGCAGTTGCTACTGAGTACCCCCGTGTGGCGACACGATGTGGTGTACGCCGAGATTCCTCAGCTCAATGGCGTGGCCAGCCATCAGGTGGTGGTGCAGTTGCTCGATGCCCGAGGCGTGCTCTCCAACGAGCTGCCCGGCACCTGGGAGGCGCCACCCCAGATCCTGGAAGTCGACTCGGCACGCGTGTGGGAGATCGTGCAATGCGATAGCAACCAGGCCCCTTTCGACGCGGTGTGCCGCTCCGGTGCACAACTGCTCCAGAGTCTTGATGCCAAGCCCCTGTTCGGCATCTTTCTCGCTCAGCACACGCAGTGGCTCGCCGAATCCCTCCCCGCCACGGCCATCGGCGCGCTGCACCGTCGCGTCGACCTGGACAAGCCGGTCGAGCC
Organism: Pelomonas sp. V22; assembly: GCF_030014915.1. Lineage (GTDB taxonomy): Bacteria > Pseudomonadota > Gammaproteobacteria > Burkholderiales > Burkholderiaceae_C > JAUASW01. The sequence continues at coordinate 9,296 of NZ_JAGIXS010000001.1, read as the reverse complement.
CTTCCAGGGGCGTGACGTCTACCGCCTGCGCGCACCGGCAGGCTGCGTTGCGGAGAAGACCTTCTGGAGCCCTCCCAACAACGCGCCTGCCACCGGCATTACCGCCACCCACCTGGACGAGCGCACGGTCGCCGTGGACTGGCGCGCCGACTTCTGCGTGAAGTACGGCTGGGCGCTCGACCACGACTGGAGCTGCGTCGGCAGCTACATGAGCCGCAAAACCGTGATCAGTTGCCCCGCCGGCACCGCACTGCCATGACGACCACCATGATTGCCACGCCCAGCCGATGGACGCTGCTGCTACTGCCGGCCCTGCTGGCGGCCTGCAATGGCAGCGCACCGCCCCCCGACACGCAGCAGGCGAGCACGCCCGCCGCATCCACGACAGCCTGCGCCCGATTGAGCCCGGCCCAGGCCGCGCTGGTGCTGCGCCTGCCGACGAGCCATGCCACCGCCGACAAGCCCGAGAACTGCAGTTGGAACAGCGGCCGCGAGGACATGCCCTTCCCCGTGCTCACGCTCAGCGTCAACCGGCTGCCTGACGCTGCCAATGCAGCCCGGCTGTTCGAGGCGATATCAAGCGTGCAAAGCAAGCTCAGCAAGGGCGTGAATGCCGCACTCGGAGAGAAAACCCGCCGCTCGGGGCGCGCGCCCGAAGGTTTGGGCGACGAGGCCTGGCTGCAAACCGACGACTTGGCCGGCGCCGACACCACGCTGCTCGTTGTCCGCGCGGGGCACACGGTTTACGCATTCGGTGTCGTGGGCATGGGCATGACGCAAGGCCTGGGCGAGCGGCTGGAAGCTGCGGGCCGGAGCGCCTTGGCGGCACCATGACAGCCCTGAAGCTGGCCACCGGCCTGCTCCTGGGGGCGGCGCTGGCTGCCGGGTTGGCGCAAGCCGAAAACCCTGGGGCAGGCACCGGCGTCGACAAGGGAGGCAAGGCCAGGGTGTCGCTGCTGGCACAGCCGTCCGTCGCCCTGCCAGGCGAGCCCGTGACCCTCACCGGCATGACACCGCTGGACGGCAAAGGCGCCGTGGTGCTGCGCATCACGCCCCCCCGAGGGGCAGGCGGCGGTGGAGCTGCGCACACAGCCCGCGCCGAACGGCGACTTCAGCGTGGGCTTCGCCGTCACGCAGGGACCGGGCTGCTACCGCGTGGAGGCCACCTCGCCCGCCGGCACTGCACGAGGCAGCCAGAGCTTCGAGGTGATGACCAGCGCCGCTGCGGCAAGCACACTCGACCAGGCTGCGGCTAGCGCCAAGGCCGAGCTGACCGAACTGGCTCGGTTGACGCAAGACATTGCCCAGGACATCGACGCGCAAATCGCCAAGCTGCCCGACAACCCCGCCCGCGACGAGCTGCGCACCCGCTGGAGCGCCGCCGGGCCGGGCCTGCAGCAACACATGCGCGAGCTCGGTGACGTGGACGCGCTGCTGGCACCGATCCGCGCGGCCGTGGCCGACCAACCGGCGCTGCACCCGGCCCTCGTCTTCGCTGCGCGCCGGCTCGACGACTGGACCCGCAGTGCCATGGCAGAGCGCCGCCGCATCGTGAATCAACTGGCAGCCAGCCGGCGCGCGAGCGTGACCTGCGAGTCGCTGGAACGGGTGGCCGAGGGCTTCAAGCTCGCCTCGGCCCTGAGCAACAGCGCCGCCAGCGTGGGCGAACTGCTCAAAGGGGCCCTGCAAGACTTCGGCATCAGTCAACTGATGCGCCTGGTTCAACCTGCTCCCAAGCAGCGCCTGGCCAACGCCAAATCCGCTGCCGAACTGCTGTCCAAGGTCGCCTCGGAGAAGGGGGCGAACTGGCTGGTGCGGCTCAACGACCTGGCGGCCTGGACAGCCGGCAAGGCCTTCGACCGCTACTGCGAGCGCCTCTCTGGCAACTTCGAGGGCGAGATGCATGCCGAGTTCTTCTCACAGATGACAGGCCAGAAATGGTGGGCCTACGACATCAGCTTCAAGGGCCTGCTCGATCTGCGCTACGCAAAGGGCAGCACAGCCGGGGCGGCGGTGGCCGTCAAGGGCGAGTTCACCGGGCAGGCCACGCGCTTCACGCTGGACGAAGACGCCATCCGCATCGGCTGGCCAGACCTCACCGCCGGGGCACGCCTGTTCAAGCGTGCCCTGCTCCCCCGGCCGCTCATCGGCATGGCCTTGAGCGCTGACCGGACGCTGCAAGAAGAAAAACCCATCGACATCGACGGCAAAGCCTCCATCGCCATGCTGCAGCCCTATGGTTTCCTCGTGCCGGTGGAGGGCGAGATCGTCAACGACCGCCTCAGCTTGCGCATCGGCAGCCCCACGAGCGACTACACCGCCAACGCTCGCGTGGTCTATGTCATCGTCTCGCCGCTGAGCATCGTGCCCGTGGCCACGGCCTTCGAGCTGCCCTACAAGGATGCGGGCTTCTTCCTTACCCGCGTCTCGGGCGGCACCGCCCTCCAGTTGCCCGTGAAGCGCACCAAGGCCGGCCTCGTGTTGGACGAGGTCCTTACGCAGGAGAATGGCAACCGAGTGGCCCAGGGGCGCTACAAGCTGCATCTCAAGCTCTGCAACCCGGCAGGGAGCTGCTGATGGCAACGCCCCTAAATCGGCGGACATGGCTGGCGGGCTTGGCCTGGCCGATCGTGGCAAGGGCAGTCCCCGAGCCCGAGCCGCCACTGCTCGTGCCCCTCGTGGCGGGGCTGCGCGTGACGACCGCCGTGCACGAGAGCGGCGCAGGCGACTACGAATCCACCAAGACGCTTCTCGGTCGCCTGCCAGCGCCGCTGCAGGGCTGGCGCATCGAACTGCAAGCCACCCGCCGCCATCCGAACGGAGGCCCGGCCCCGCATCCATCGCGAAGCCTGCGTTTGCAGCTCGACACGGACCTGGCCTCGGCCACCACCTACCGCCCCCGCTTTGAAGACGACGCCGAGGAAGACTACCCCGGCACGACCGCGCTGGGCCCCTCGACCCGGGTGCTGGCAGCGCTGCGGACGGGGCGCAGCACACTGCGCATCGTTGAAGACCCCGCAGCCTTCATGCCAGGCGCGCCCGACCCTCTGGGTCTGGGTGCCCTCTTCGCGGCCGGCGAGGTGGTGCTGAGCGGCGAGTTGCTGCGCCAGGCCGCACCACCGCCCCGAGCCGTCCTGCTGAGAGGTCGGCCACAGACCCTGCCCGTGCTGCGTGCTGCTGGTGAGCTGCGCACCCGCAGTGGCCACAGCGTACCCGTGCAGCTTGACGTGCTGGACGATGCCCGCAACCCCATCGCCCTGGGCTGGCGCATCGGGGTGCACGAGTTGGCCGTGGTGCGCATCGACTGGCCCGCCCCCGACGACGCTGCGCGCCTCACCGCAGCACTGGATCGGGAGCGCCGCGTGGTCCTGCCGGGACTGAGCTTCGACTTTCGTTCCGCCGTGCTGCGCAGCGACTGCGCTGCCGCGCTGGACACCCTTGTCGCAGCCCTGCAGGCCGCACGACCCAGCGCCACTTGGCGCCTCGAAGGGCATACCGACAACATCGGCAGCGACGAGGCCAACCTGGCGCTATCGAAGGCTCGGGCCCAGGCGGTGCAGGCGGCACTGACGCAGCGCAACGCCAGGCTGGGCTCCCGCCTTCGCACCGTCGGCTTTGGGGCCAGCCGCCCCGTCGACAGCAACGCGACCCTGCAAGGCCGGGCCCGCAACCGACGGGTGGAGTTGGTGCTGGAGGCCGAGTAAGCGGGCAGCACCGGAGCAGGGGCGTCCAGCTGTCCGGATTCAGCATGGCGACGCGTTGAGCTAGACGAACTCCACTCCCGCTGCCGCACCATGACGCACAACCCATCTTCCCTACGCCGCCGCGCCAGTCTCATGCCCCACCGGCTGAACCGCCTGGTGCGCAGCCAGGCTTGGCTTGCTGCGTCGCTGATCGCCACCGCCGCCTCGTCGGGGGTGCTTGCCCAGGGCTCTGCGCCGCGCCCGCAGCGCGCCATCGACTGGGGCGGGCCGGCAGCACAAAACCCAGGCAGCACACCACCTGCGATGCCCCCTGCCATGACACCCCCCTCACCCACGCTCCCGCCACCCACCATGGCCCCGGCACGTCAAGGGGTAGCCGCGATGGCCAGGCCGAGCCCCTCTTCCCCGACGGGTGCGAATGGCAAGCCGACTGTGCGTGTCTTGAGCCGGGGCGAGCGCGCCTCGGCCGAGCTGAGCCGCTACACCGCCGCAGTCCCGGGGGAAGCCGCCCCCGTGGCGACGGGCCTCGCAGCTGCCAACGAGGCCCTGCGTCGCGAGGCCTCATCCCTGGCGCAGAAGACCACACCGCCCACGACGCCCCCTTCGGGCCTGGGTGTGCGACCTGGCGCCCTCAGCGGCACCTCCCCCCTGGGCGCACTCACTGGCCACATCACTTGCAATGGCGTGGACTACCCAGTGGGGCGCAACAGCAGCGCCGTGCTGGATCGCCCCAGCGTGGCCAGCCTGAAGCAAAGCCGCGTGGCACCTGGCGGCGCCCTGCTGTTGCAGGGCCGCTGCTTTGGCAAGGCGCCCGGCCAAGTCAGGTTGGTGGGGGGCTTCCCCGGCGGCGCGCTGGTGCTGACGCCCTCGATATGGCAGCACGACACCGTGTTCGTCGACATTCCGTCCACTGCCCAATCGCAGAGCCCAGACGTGCTGGTGCAACTCATCGACGCCCAAGGCAGGCAGGGCACCCAGCAGCGCGTGGCCTGGGAAGCACCCGCCCAGAAGATGCAGCGCATGGAGGTCGATTCCGCCAAGGTCTGGGAGGTGGCACAGTGCCAGTTTCCGGGGATCTCGGGTGGCCAATGCAATGGCGTCAATCGCGTGAAGAACTACGGCTGGATGCGCGAAGGTGGGTTATTGGATCGTCCGTGGGTACCGCAGCCCGGTGAGCTGAGCGCCCATCATCTGCTCTACAACCACGACAAGCCGGTCGCACCTTTCCGCGGGCGCGACACCTACACACTGCGTGCGCCGGCTGGATGCACAGTGGACCGGACCTACGGCGGGCAGGTCAGCGGCGCAGCCCTGGAGGAAGCGCCGATCTCCAGCGCCATCGTCAGCCACCCTGATGGCCGCAGCATGGTGGTGGACTGGACCGCCAACTACTGCCTGGAGGTGGGCTGGGCGCTGGATCACGACTGGCAATGCGAGGCCGTCTTCGCGAGCAGGAAGACCGTACTCAACTGCCCCGCAGGCACGTCGCTGCTGCCATGACCCCGGAGGCCGGCCACGGCAACCGCTTCACGATCGGCAGCTCGTACCCCTGACCTTCAGCGTGAAGACGGTGCACCCCAGCCCGGCCGGCGGCCCCTCGGGCGCGTACCACCCTGCGGACGAGGCGGCCGCTTGAGCCTGCAGGGCCTGCGCAGCGACCGCCTGCCCCTGGCTCCGCAACAGCTCAGCCTGCACCGCCCAAAGATAACTCTGCAGCCGCAGCTCGCGGCTGGCGGGCAGCGAGGCCCAAACGGCCTGCGCCTCAGCCAGGGCATTGGCAGCCGCCGTCAGGTCCTTGTTCAGCAAGGCCACGCGGGCCAACCCAAGGTGGGCAAGCAACTGCGCGGCGGTAGCGCGACGCTGCGCGCCAGGTGCCCCCAGGTGCACGGCCTGCCGCAGCAGTGTCAGCCCTTGATGCTGGGCCTGTGAATCGCCTTGGTCCAGCAGGAAGCGTGCCCATCGCTCGCGCGCCGAGGCGAGCGCAGCGGAATCGGGTGCGTCATGCGCCTCGCTGGCCTGCAGCGCAGCCCAAAGGTGCTGCCGGGCTGCGGCCGCGTCGCCGGTTTGCGCCAAGGCCGTGCCCAGCAAGCCGTCCAGGCGGCGCTGGTCCGCCTCCCGGTTCATATGTTCGGCGTAGTCCTTCTGCACGCCGCGCAGGATGCTCAGGGCGAGGTCCGGCCGGCCGTCCATGAGCAGCGCTGCCCCGCGGTACTCGCGCGCCGTGTCGTCCCCGGGGCCGTCGCTGCCTTTGGGCGTGGGCAGGGACTCGAACATCGCCAAGGCCCGGCGCCGCTCACCCAGGCGGTGCAGCCAGCGGGCGTGGTTGGCCACGGCGTGGAAGTGGTTGCTGTGGTTGGGGCCGTAGGTGCTCAGCGCCTGGGCTGTTGCCGTCTCGAAGTGCTTCAGCGCGGCCGACACCTGCCCCTGCTCCATCAGCGACATTGCCAGGTTGGTGTGAATGACCGACAGGTTCTCCTCGCTGGCCCCCGGGGCCAGGGGCACAGCCAGGGCCTGCTCGTACAGCGCCTGCGCCTGCGGCCAGGCCTCGCGGGCGTTGTGCACATTGCCCAGGTTGGCCAGCGCGGCCGGGTAGTCCTCGGATTGCGGCGCATGCCGGCGGTACAGCGCAATGGCACGCTCCAGCGCCTGGACGCGCTGCGCATGGGCTCCCGGCACGGCGCGCAGCACTTCGCTCTGCGCCATCCACCAGGCCGCACGCTGCTCGGAAGCGTCCAGACCGGCACGCCGGATGAGCTCGTCAACCCGCGCCAGGGTCGCCTTGGCGGCCTCCGGGTGAAGGCTGAAGATGTCGCCGTAGGCATCGACCAGCAGCCCCTGGATGTATACCGGATCGGTCACCCCCAGGTACTTCTCAGCCAGCTCCATCTGGCGGCGGTGCAGCACCTCATAGCGGTCGTCCTCCGCCAAGTATCCATACACATTCGCCACCACGCCGAGCAGCTCGATCCGCAACGCGGGGTCATGCTCGAAATCCCGGTCGATGCGCTCCGACGCCAGGTCCATCAGCTGCCGGGCGGTGATCTGGCCGCGCGGTTGGTCGGAGGGTCGGCGAGGATCGACGGCGTTGAAGATGCCCAGCACGAAGCCCTTTACCGCTTCAGCGCGGCGCGCCTGGGCCAGCGCTCGCTGCCCCTGCCACACCACGCCCGCAACGCCGACGACGAGACTCAGGGCCAGCAGGCCTGACAAGGCCACCCCCACGCGGTGTCGGCGTACGAAGCGAGCCATGCGCACGGGGCCGGTGATGTGCCGCGCCATGATGGGCTGACTGCGCAGGTGACGCTCCAGGTCCGCCGCAAAGGCAGCAGCAGACGCGTAGCGGTCGTCGGGGCGGGCCTGCAGCCCCTTGCACAGGATGGCATCAAGATCGCCAGCCAAGGCGCGTTTGAGCCGGCTGGGCGTGCTGCGCATCACCTCGGCATGGCCGGGCGCCACGCGCTGTGAGACAAAGGGTGGCGGATCGGCATCGAGGTCGGCTCTCACGCGAAGGCGCGGGCGGTGTCGCTCGGCTTCGAAGGGGGCCGCGCCGGTCAGCAACTCGAACAGCATGGCCGCCAGGGCGTAGACATCCGTGGCCACGCTGACGGCACCACCGGTGAATTGCTCGGGGGCAGCGTAGGCGGGGGTGGCCAGCCGCACATCGGACCGGGTGAGCGGTGAGGCGTCGTCGCTGGCATGCAGCAGCTTGGCGATACCGAAGTCCAGCAGCCGCACGTGCCCCTCCGCATCGACCAGCACATTGGCGGGCTTGAGGTCCCGGTGTGCGATCAGCTTGCCATGCGCATACTCCACCGCGGCGGTCACCTGAATGAACAAGCGGATGCGCGCTGGGAGGTCCAGCCGATGCTCGTCAGCCCAGCGGGTGATGGGCAAGCCCTCCACAGCTTCCAGCGCCAGGTAAGGCTGCCCATGGGCACTGAGCCCTGCGTCATAGAAGCGCGCAATGTTGGGGTGGGAGAGGCTGGCAAGGATGTCGCGCTCCCGCTCAAAGCGCTCCCGCACCGTGCCCGCCAGCAAGTGCGCGTGAGGCAGCTTGAGGGCGACCTCGCGCTGGTAGGCACCATCGACCCGACGCGCCAGCCACACCTCACCCATGCCGCCCCGTCCCAGTTCGCGCAGGAGTTCGTAGGGTCCCACCCGCAGCCCCGCCTGCAGCGTGGGGGTGCCGCTGTCCTCAGGCGCGTGCTGCCCGTGCGCCGGCTCAGGGGGCAGCCTCGGCATTTCCGCCAAGAACTGAGGCGATTCCTCCACCGCCGCCAACCCCACCAGCACCTGCCTCAACGGCTGGAGCAAATCGGCATCGGCTGAGCCCAAAGTGTCCAGCCAGCCGCTGCGCTGCGAGGCGGGCAGCGCCATGGCCTGATCTAGCAACTCGGAGAACCTACTCCAGCGCTGCGGCGGGCAAGGCAATGTCTTCATTGGGTCTCCAACGCGAAACGCCGCCCAGAACGGACAGCCGGTGGGCGTCTAGCTGAGCATCGTCTTGAGAATGGCGCGAGCCTTTTCCCAATCTCGCCGCACGGTGCGGTCCGTGACCTGGAGGACCTCGGCAATCTCGATCTCGGTCATGCCAGCGTAGTAGCGCATTTCCACGACCTGCGCCAAGCGAGGCTCCACCTGCTCCAGAGTCCGCAAGGCCTCATCGAGCTGCAGCGGTTCGTCTTCGGAGGCAACGAGACCTGGCTCGGTCTCCAACGTGACTCGGATCAGCCCGCCGCCCCTTCGATCAGCATTGCGCTCTCGCACCAAATCGACAATGACCGAGCGCATCACCTTGGAGACGTAGGCGAAAAAGTGGTTTCGACTCGGAAAGGTCACCGTTCCCACGCGCTGCGACAGCTTGAGGTAGCTCTCATGAACCAGTGCGGTGGTGTTGAGTTGAGTCACTGAACCGACGGTGCGCAAGCGAGACCTTGCAAGGAGCTTCAACTCATTGAAGGCTTCATTCCAGAGCGCATCCCCGAGCACTTGAGGAACATCATCCGGATCATTCATGCATTCATTGTCAGCGATTTAGGCTGCCACGCACCGGGGCCACAGATCCGTAGATGCACAGTTAGGTACACCTGCCCGACCTCCGGACCTCAAAAAGCGATTCGCCTGGCCGGCACGTCGCAAGTCTGTTGATTTCCGCCGAATCCTGACCCACCACCCGCAGTAATTTCCATCCAAACCTGACCCACGTATGAACCCTACCCTGCCGCTATTTGCGGCAGGAGCACTGGAGTGATTGACGTGGCGACACTAAGTGTCATCAGGCGATGGGCCCTGCGCGAGCAGCTGTCCATCCGCGAGATAGCCCGGCGCACCGGCCTGTCTCGCAACACCATCAGGAAGTACCTGCGCGGCGATGCCCAAGAGCCGGCCTATGCCAAGCGTGAGAGCCGCAGTCGGCTCGATCCGTTTGCGGAGAAGCTGGCCCAATGGCTCAAGACCGAGGCCGGCAAGAACCGCAAGCAGCAGCGCACGCTGAAGCAGATGCACGCAGAGCTCATGACCGAGGAGCGCGACATCCTAAAAAAGGCCGCAGCGTACTTTGCCAAGCAGTCCGGGTGAAGTACGCGTTCATCG